>OY759972.1:0-4385489 GCA_963662875.2 Chloroflexota bacterium
CAACACCGTATAGCCATAGTTCAGGAAGGGGTTCGGGCCGTCGCCGAACCGGCTGCGCCGGAAGTCGCTCCCGAAGAGCCGCGGCCAGTAGCGCCGCGCCGCCTGTGCCTCGACGTTGTCCGGGTCCCCGGAGCGAACCCGCCGCGCCAGCGCCGTGAAATCGTCGGCGGGCGCCTGGAGCACGGCCAGCAAGTGCTGCTGCTGCTCGATCTTGGCGCGCACCACGGCCTGCCACAGCCGTTTGCAGAGCGGCTGCGAGGCCTCCAACTGGCGGCGCATCCGCAGCGCCTGGACGTGGTGTCCCTCCAGCGGCCACAGCCACGCTACCGGGCGGTAGTGCGGCCCGCACAAGACCACGCTCGCGCCCCGCCGGGCCAGCTCCGCCAGCAGGCTATGCGCGTAGGTGAGGCCCCGCGCGTTGCAGAGCAGCACCCCGATGTCGTCGAGCGGCACCCGCCCCACCTCGGCGCCGTCCTCCGAGACGGTCATAAAGCCGTGCGAACGCGCCAGGTGCCGGCCCTCGCTCACCACCTCCACCACGCGCCCGATCATGGCGCTCGCGGCCCCGGGTCCCGCACCCGCCCAAGCTCATCCACCCGCACCTTGCGGAATCCCTGCTGCTTGAGCTGCCGGGCGCTGTAGGGGTTCGACTTCATCTCCTTCTTCCTTACGCGGTCTGGGACATTGGCCTCGTTATGGTCGTCCAGAAACACTAAAACGCCAGTTTGAGCGTTTGTGATCTTTCGCACGCGCACGATGCGGCGCTCCGGCCCCTCTCCCAACGCGCCCATGTCGTCAATCCGCAGCCGTATGAGTCGCTTTGCCGCGGGGTGAGGTCGGTACTTGTCGAGATCGAACTTGGGTTGATTGGCATCGAACGTGGGTACGGCGACCAACTTCCACGTCTCGGTCTTGTCAAGCAACTGCCAGATGTCGGCGAACTCATTGCCACCGGCCCGATAGCCTTTGTACGGCTTTCCGGTGCGGTGATCCTTGATCGGGATGACGGTCTGCTTGTCGACCACGCGCACCCGCCGCACGCGCTGGCGCTGGCCCTTGACGAGCACGCCTTTGTTTGCGGCCCGCTCGGCAAAGTCGGCCGGTTTCTTGCCTTCCGCCGCGACCTGATCCCAAAGCGCCAGCAGTGCCGCCTGTAGTGGTTGGCCCGGCACCATGGCCTCCAGGTCTTTCCGTTTCACTGCCGAAAGCTGCTTGCGCGTCACGACCTTGGATGGGCCGGCGCCGGCCGGTTCGAGCAGCCCGTAGGCCGTCTCGTTGTGCAGTTGTCCTGTGGTCTGATCGCTGTGGGCACCCGCGGCCGACTTGTAGGAAACGACCAAGCGGTCGAGGAAAGGCCGTAGCGCACTGCGACCAAATCCCTCCCAGGGTGGGGCCTCTCCTGCCACCGCAGGCAGCCGGGCGGCCCGGTCATGCCGTGAGTTGGAGGCTTCAGCGAACCGCTGGAGCAACCCCTGATCCGTGCAGGCCACGACAAACGCATCAATGGCATGGTGGCGGTGGTCGTCACGCTGCTTGCGCGACGGTTCACCGTCCTTGGACTCGCGTAGCATCCCTTCCAGCCCCCAGCCGCGCCGTAGTAGGGCGGTCATATGGCCGGGTACGGCACGCACACGTCTGCGTCTCTCGGTCTGCTCATCGTACAGATAGGCAAGATAGTCGCGTGCGGTCCGAGACAGGTAGCGCGTCTCGTTCAACTGGCGTTCGAGAAAGTCACGTTTGCCTCCGAACTGCTGCATCGCGTCCGGCTGAAAGCGCCAGCGTTTTTTGTCCGGCAGCTTGGCGGCGCGGGCCAGAATGGCCTGGTATTCGTACCCTGGCGGGTTGTGGCTGAAGGCGTCGTAAGGTGATTGGTTGCCCTTGTACCGGTTGGCAGTGGCGAGACAGACGACCTTGTTCGCCAGCGAGTCGTGCAACGTCTGGGAGAACGGTAGGATGTGGTCAATCTCGGTTTGGTCGGAAATGACCATCTCGAAAGAGAGACGTTTCCCGGTATAAGGGCAGAAGCGCGCCTGTGACTCTCCCTGTTCCTCCCAGAGGCGGAGCTTGAGGCGTGTATGGGGCCGAGGCTCTACCCCTCCAAACCATTCCTTGTACTTCTCATTGCGTGCCTTGCCTTCCCGTTGCTGCCGGCGGTACCAGTCGCGGTCATCCTTGTTCGCTTTCAAGTCGCGGCCTAGCTCAACGACGATCTCCTCCGGCTTGCCATAGACGGCGATGAGCTTGTTGATGATGCGCCGGAGTTGGCCCAAACCGATATGCACGGTGGGATTCCCGATGCGGCCGTAGCGGGCCACCTCGCCGTCTCGCTGCGGGTCTTTCGTGGGGTCCGCGCCGACCGCATCGCGTTCCAGCACGGCGCCATAGTAGGGCAGCCGCTCGTGCGCCTCGGCATTGCGGAAGTCCGAATGATGGAGGTAGTCAGCGGCGGTGACGGCATCCGAGTACCGTAGCCCTCGTTCTAGGTGCGGGAGCAGCTTCTTAATGGCCTTTTCGCTCAACTCCCCGTACCCGCTCGGCAGCACGACTGCGGAGACGGCCTGGGCCTGCGCGTCGGTCAGCCCCCAGTTCTCCCGTGCTTTCCGGCGGACAACCGCCGGGTCCTCCGTATCGAGCAGAGACCGCACAATCTCATTGCGCTCATCGAGCGAGAGGGTCAGCCAGCGTTTGCCGAATAGCGTTTGCGTCGGCTGCCCTTTCTTGCGCTGCTCTACGAGGCGAGCGGTGGCTTCATCTCCCTTGATGATGGTCCGCACCCCGCCGCGGCCCAAGTTGAAGGTCGCGCCCGCCGGCAGCCCCAGCGCCTTGACCGGCTTCTTCAGGTTAATGTCTTTGCCGGCGCGCAGCCGTTCGAGGGCACGTTCTCGCTCACCGTCGTTCAATGGCCGCTCCGGCTCGCTGCCGACGTGCAGCTTCAGGTTGCCGATCTCATGCAACATGCGGAACTCTTGAAAGACCGGCAAGGCTTTGGCGGCGCGTTTTTCTTGATGCTCGAACCGGCACCAGCCCGGCTCGACCGATTTCAGGTCACGTTGGTAGAAGATGATCTCGTGCAGCGTGTCCCATTGCGCCGCGGACAGGGCTTGATGCCGCTCCTGCGCCGCCCGGATCGCCGCGAACTCAGCCTTGTACATAGCCCGCTCCGGGTAGAACTCGGCGCCCTCCCGGAATCGCGCCGCGTAGCCTTGCTCCAGTTGGCGGGCCAGGAATTCGCCGAGTGTGCGCGCGCCGCTCGCCGCCATGGACTTGTTCAGCCCCTCGATCTTCGGACCGATCTGCTTGGCTGCATCGTCGTCATCGCCGGTCGTCTTGCGGTTGGACTGGAAGCCGCGCCGCTGGTCCAGGTGGAAGAGCGCCCGTCCTAGCTCGTGGGGCGGGAGCGGGTGATCGAGCGCCTTCGCTCGGAGCGTATAGGGATCGCGCGTGGCCAACTGCCGGCGCTGGTTGTAATCGGTAGGCATGAGGTCGTAAGTGATGAGTGCCTTGAGCAGGTTACTGCGCCGCTGCACGTAGCGGTCGCGCCGCCGGCGAGCGCCACGCGCCACGCGCCGGGTCGCCGCGTTCGAGGTCTTGTCCGTGGGGTTGCGTCCGTCCGGGAAGATGCGGACGCCCATGTCCAGCACTCCGCACGGCTGCCCGTCGTCGTCGAGGGTGACGGCAGCCCAGCCGATAGAGTTCGTCCCCAGATCAAGCCCCAGTCGGTACCTTTGCATTGCTCCGTTCTTGCTGCGTCCCATGATTGCTCCTGCCGGCTAGATTGAAAATCAGTATATCAGAGAAAATGCTCCTACGCCAAGCCTGCGATAAAGTCCTGCAGTGTTGTGGTTGCTCCCTCCCACTCCCAGCATCTACACTATAGCTTGAAGCCAGTGCGTCAGGCTTGGCGTGTTGCGGTTGCCCCTCAAGCACCCGTCAGTCACATTGGCGATGAAAGGGTAGGCAAGTGACTACCGAGACAGTACTGGCGCCGGAAGCACCAGCCTCGGACGCGACACCGGCGGCTTGGCGCGACCGAGTAGATGACCGGCTGGCGCACCTCGAAGCGGGCCTGGCGGCGGTCAATGCCCAACTGCCGCACCTCGCCACCAAAGCGGACCTCGAACGGCTGCGCTCGGAGTTACACGGGTTGGCCTGGCGGCTGGCCGGCCTCTATATCGCAGGTCTGGCGGCGCTCTTTGCGGCGCTGCGCTGGATCGGCAGCTAGGCGCGGTAGTTGCGGTTGCCCCTCAATCTCCCGTCGGCTAGAATCTTTTTTGATGGTCAGCTCTAAGTCCCAGGTTGCGGTTGCCCCTCAATCTCCCGTCGGCTAGAATTACTTGGCGAGCCGCTTGAGTGCCTGTGCCGTTGCGGTTGCCCCTCAATCTCCCGTCGGCTAGAATGTGAACGTGACCATCCAGGAAACGCTTTGCGTTGCGGTTGCCCCTCAATCTCCCGTCGGCTAGAATAGTGCGCCGGCCGGGCGGGGCTGGTCCTCCCTGGTACAGCGGGGATTCGACGGCCGGAGTGGCTGCGGAAAACCGGCCTGGAACGGTCCGTCCCGCGGGTGGGAGCGGCGTTTTTTAGGCCGGCCGCTGCGGCTTGCGGTGCTGGCCGATCCGCTGCTATAGTGATCGTGACGGGCGCTTGAGGGGCAACCGTTAACAAGGCGTAAGGCCCGTGTTGCGGGCTTGAGCCACCAAATGCATGTCCGTCCTACGGGGCGGCATCCAGATCATAGCCGTCATCCTGCGGGGTGGCGGTTTTCTGCTTTCCCGCGGTGCTGCGAGCGAGTAGATGACCGGCTGGCGCACCTCGAAACGGGACTGGCGGCGGTCACGTGCGCCCACTCCTCGCCACACGATGTCACTATTGATACTATAGGTGGCATGGGAGACCACTACACCTATCGCGTTACCTGGTCGGGCGAGGATGGTGAATACGTGGGCTTGTGCGCTGAGTTCCCATCACTCAGTTGGCTGGCGCCGACGGCTGATGAAGCTTTCTCCGGCATCCGCCGGCTGGTGGCCGACTGTCTTGCTGACCTGCACGCGGAACACGAACCGGTACCGCGGCCGCTGGCCGACCGCACCTATAGTGGGAAATTCGTGGTGCGCGTGCCGCCGGAAACCCATCGCGCCCTGGTCCTCCGCGCGGCGGAGGAAGGGGTCAGTCTGAACCGGCTGGTCAGCGCCCGCCTCGCCGGCGACTGAAGGGGACGGGCCGCGGTACCGGGGCTGCGTCCCTCGCTGTCGTTGCGGTTGGCCGACCAGCGCCAGCGGCTACGTCGAGCCGTACCAGGACGATACCTCCACGCTTGGCAACGTCTTGGACCTGTTTACCGGCTGATAGCATCGCACTTGGCCCCAGCCCACCTAATAGCTATACTGGCCGGGAGAGGAACGCGATGACCACCGAGACAGGCACACTGACACCGGATACGCTGATACCCGATGCCGCGACGCTGGCCGGAATCCACAGCCGGCTCGGACACCTGGAGGATCAATCCGAACAGGTGGAGGGCCGGCTAGACGGGATGGAGGGCCGGCTGGACGGGATAGACGGCCGGCTAGACGGGATTGATATCCGGCTAGACGGGATGGATGTCCGGCTGGGCGCCGTAGAGGGCCGGCTGGACGGGGTAGAGGGCCGGCTAGGGCAGGTGGAAGTCGTCCTAGGACGTCTGGAAGCGCGGTTCGAGGCCACACTGCCGTATCTCGCCTCCAAGGCGGACATTGCAGAATTAAGGACGGACGGGGAGCGGCTACGGGCCGACATGGAGCGCCAACTCCGGTTGATGACGTGGACCCTCGCTGGCGTGATCCTGGCCGGGTTTACCCTCCTTGCGGCGTTGCTGCGGCTGTGGGGCTGACTGCTACCGGTTGCGGTAGTTTCCCCGCCCCCGCTCCCATTGCCTCCTCCTTGATGGCTGCTTCAGCGGATGTGCTCCTCACCCCCGGTCCGCTACCGGCACGCCGATTGCCCGTTACGGAACTGAGCAGCGCCGTTGCCCAGGCGGGGTGTGCGCCGCTGCCGCGCCGCACTGAGGGGATGACGGGAAATGGCAGCACGCGAGCAGGTCCGGATTGGCGCACACCTCAATGGGGGCGTGAACAAGGCCACCGCCCATGCCGACCGGATCGGCTTACGCACCGGACCAATTCAGCTCTTTGCCCGTAGCCCGTCCGGCTGGCGCACGCCCAACCACAAGGACACGGCGGTCAACAAATTCCGCGCCGCGTGTGCGGAGCGCGAGCTTGGCCCGGCCTTCATCCACGGTATCTACTTGATGAACTTTGCATCCCTCGATGAGCGCATCTACGGGAACAGTCTCGACGCGCTGGCTGCCGAGTTTCGCATTGCGGCGCGCTTGGGTGTATCGGGAATCGTGATCCATCCCGGCGCGGCCAAGGGCCAATCGGTGCCTGAAGCCTTGGATCGCGCGGCGGGCGCCCTGCGGCACTGTCTCGACGCGACCGCAGATGACGCCGGCGAGGTCGAGCTGCTGCTGGAGACGTGCGCCGGGCAAGGCACCACGCTCGGTCGCACGTTCGAGGAGTTGGCCGGCCTGCTGGAGCGCCTCGATCACGATCCGCGGGTCGCCATCTGCCTCGACACGTGCCATATGCACGCCGCCGGCTACAGCCTGACGCCGCAGGCCCAGCAATCGGCCGTTGCGCCGGAGCCGGCCGCCACACCGCCGACCGGCAAGTCGCGCAATAAGGTCGTGCAGCAGACCGGCTCGCTCGAAGAGACGGTGGAAGTCTGCGACCGGACGGTGGGACTATCGCGGCTGCGCTTGGTCCATGCCAACGATTCCAAAGTGCCGTTCGGAACGAACCGCGACCGCCACGAGAACATCGGCCACGGCACAATCGGCGAGGCGGACTTTGCAGCGGTGCTCGCCCACCCGGCGCTGCGGAGCCTCCCGTTCGTCCTGGAGGTACCCGGCTTCGATAAGAAGGGTCCGGACGCACCCAACCTGGAGGCGCTGCGCCGCCTCGCGGGTTAGTGGGGCTGTGAGGGAATGAGCCGTCCCCCCGCCGCAGCGGGGGGGCCATAGGGGGGCCGGATGCCCCGGCCTACACCGCGACGCGGTCCGCTGCGGCTGCAAGAGCACGCGCGATAAGCGCCTCGCCCTCGGCAAGAGCGTGGATTTCGCCGTCATCATCTTCGGCGCCGAGCGCCAAGCTCGCCGCGAAGACCCGGTTATCCCGGGCAACCTCTGCGGCCACAACCCGTAGCGCTGCTTCCTCGGTATCGAAATCAGCCAGCAGGGTGCCGGAGGTAGTACTGAGCAGAAAGTAGGCCATGAGCCTCGCCGACCTCTGTGCGACGCCGGGGGAGCTAAGGCCATTCGGTGGGCTTGGTGATGAATCCACCACGGCCATCAGGAACATGCGTCGGGAACTGTGCCTGTGCCAGGAATGGCTCATTGAAGTGGTCCGGGATCGTATGGTGCTCATCGGCCGCCTGCCGTATCTCACTGGCACCATGTCGTGAGCGGCGGCGGTCTGGCACATAAACGATCACCTGCTTTGTTGGAAAGCGGTGCTTCACGACCTCAATAGCGGGCACGAGGTCGGAGTCGCCGGAAACTACGACGAAGCGATCGCAGTGATCTTGATAGGCGTCATCGAGCAAGCTCACTGCGATATGCACGTCAGTCCTCTTTTCCTCGGGCACCTGAATTGTTCTCTGTGACCAGGGAAGACGGACAGTTCGCGTCTTGAAACGACCAAGATACACCTTAACATCGGGCAGTGTTTCTAGCGCTCTGATGTAGGCACGCTGTCGGACGACCTTCTTCCCGTGTATTCTGGCTGTGAAGTACCGAATTCGTTGGATATCGTCTCTGGGACGCAGTAGCGTGAAGTATGCTTGGAGGTCGAGCCACTTGTAACAACCCTTCCAGATTGGACGCTGATACCGCGAATCGGTGGCATGCTGCCCTTTATACCTCTCCAGTGCGCCTTTGTAGAAGTTGAAGCCATCCACATAGACGATGCTGCGTGTTGGCATGGTCCTCTTGTCTCCCCGGACGGTATAGAGAGAGTGACCAAAAAGAAAACGGCCAGCCCCAAGAGCTGGCCGTCCGGCACGTATACGTACCGGGGGTTTCACTGGTTAGTATAGCAAACGGCGCGAAAATGTCAACTCCCCGTGCGGCAGTGCTAACTAACTCGCTATGCTGTGTGGGCTGTCTCGCTCCACGAACGTCACAGGCAAGTCAGCCAGTCGCACGCGCATGACGCGCAGGGCCTCGGCGTTGTTGTCAATCAGGGTGAATGAACGGTCGAGTTGGGCTGCGGCGACGCCGGTCGTGCCGCTGCCGGCGAAGAAGTCCAGCACCACGTCGCCGGGGTGCGAGGAGGCGCGGATAATCCGTTCCAGGATGCCGAGCGGCTTCTGTGTCGGGTAGCCGGTCTTCTCCTTGCCGTTCGGGCTGACAATCGTGTGCCACCACGTATCGGTCGGCAGCTTGCCGCGCGCCGCCTTCTCCGGCCCGACCAGCCCCGGCGCCATGTAGGGGATGCGGTCAATGTCGTCTACGTTGAAGGTGTAGCAGCCGGGGTCCTTGACGTAGAGGAGGATGTTGTCGTGCTTGGCCGGCCACTTCTTGCGCGTGCGGGCGCCGTAGTCGTAGGCCCAGATAATCTCGTTCAGGAAGCACTCGCGCCCGAAAATGCCGTCGAGCAGCACCTTGCAGTAGTGGACTTCACGGTAGTCAATGTGGAAGTAGAGCGAGCCGGTCGGCGTGAGCACGCGGTAGGCCTCGACCAAGCGCGGCCGCAGGAAGGCGAGGTAGTCGTCGAACCGGTCGGCAAAGGACTGGGTACCTAGCTCAATCGTCTCGTACCGCCGGCCCTGAAAGCCGATGCGGTCGCCAGTCTCACTGCGGACGGTCTTGAGCCGGGTGCGGGCCTGCGTGGTGCCGGTGTTGAAGGGCGGATCAATGTAGATCAGGTCTACCGACGCGCTCGGCAGCGCTGCGAGAATCGGCAGGTTATCGCCGTAGTAGATCGTGTTGGGCATCGAACGTCTCTTACGTGCGGAGGTTAGGGTCGCTGCACCGGCGCTGCGCTGGCGGTAGTGTACCGCGTGCGGCGGCGGCACTGCCGAATACCATGCTCGACGGCCATACATGCGCTCACTCCTTGACCGACTGCGCTGACCTCGCTACAGTCTGGCAGGTACAACGCGACAAACAGCAGAGGAGCGGTACACAATGAGCGATTCCGGTCGTCCGGCGTATCTCTGGTTTGATGGTGAGCTGATGCCTTGGGAACAGGCGACGGTGCATGTCAGCATCCTGGGCTGGTCCACGATGGGCGGTGTGTTCGAGGGGATCAAGGCGTATTGGAATGCCGACCACGAGCAACTCTACGGCTGGCAGTTCTTGGAGCACTTCGAGCGGCTCGACGACTCCATGAAGATGCAGCGCATGTCCGTGCCATACAGTCCGCAGGACTTGGCGGCAGCAGCCGTGGACGTGTTGCAGGCCAACAACCATCGCGGCGATGTCTATGTCCGTCCGTTGGCCTACCATGCGGATGCCGATTGGTTCGGCACGCTGGAGGACAGTAGTACCAGTGTGCTGATTTGGACCAAGCCGTTCGATACCGTCTTGGGCACGGGGACCGTCGTCAAGGCCGGGGTCAGCTCGTGGACGCGCGTCTCGGACAACTCGCTCTCGCCGCGGATCAAGTGCATCTCCAACTACCAGAATAGCCGCATCGCGCTGATCGAGGCCAACCGGCACGGCTACGACCAGCCGATTCTGCTCAATGCCGACGGGAAGGTCACGGAGGGACCGGCGTCGTGCCTGTTCATCGTCCGCGACGGCGTGGCGATTACACCGAGCACGACGAGCGGCATCCTGGAGAGCATCACCCGCCACACCCTCTTGCGCCTCTGCGAAGAGGAGTTGGACATCCCCGTGGCGGAGCGTGAGGTGGACCGCACCGAGCTGTACATCGCAGACGAGGTGTTCTACTGCGGGACGGGAGCGGAAATAACTCCCGTCGGCTCGGTAGACGGCTACCGGCTCGGTGATGGTGGGATCGGCCCCATCACCACCCGGATCGAGCACCTATTCCACGACCTCGTGCGCGGTCGTCATGCACGCTCGGCGGAGTGGTGTACGCCGATCTATAGCACGGCGCCGGTCAGCGCAGCCGCCGGCTGAAGGTGCTGACGCACCTCGTCTAACCGCTGGCCACGGTCGCGGCCGGTCACGTAGGCCTCCCAAGCGGCATCCGATTCTGCGATCTCCTCCTCGCTCAACGGCTCGTCATCAGGCGGTGCCGCGAGTAGAGCTTGCAGGACAGGATCGGCGTCAGTGCCGGTCTGACGCAAATACTCCAGGAACCGCAAGGCCGCGTGAAGCTCGGCTTCAGGTAGCTCCTCGATAAGGTGATGCAGTTTCTCCTGCACAGTCATCGCGAATGCTCCAATACGACACGAAGAGTGCGTCAACGCGAACGACGACTCCTGCCCCTGCTCACTGCGCTGCCGGTTCGTCGGGCGGGTTGTCCACGCGCTCACCGAGCCGACGCTCGGTGCCGGCGAGCAGGCGTGCGATGTTCTCGTGGTGCCGCAGCACAAGCAACACGGCACTCCCGATGCCGGACGCAGCGTATGCGACCGGAACATTCCGGCTTAGGGCAGCACTGACCAGTGCCACGGCGGCTATCACCGCGCCGCTGAGTGACGCGAGGGAGGCATACCGGGTCCGCCAGAGAATGATCGAACCAATGCCAAAAACGACACCCGAGGTAGGTGGATGCAGCGGTATGAGACCGCCAAGCGACGTGAGCACGCCCTTGCCGCCGCGAAAACCGGCAAACAAAGGCCAGTTGTGGCCGACGGCCACAGCGAATGCTGCCAGTCCGTGTGTCCAACGCTGCTGGGGAAAGAGCTGGCGGATGAGCAGCACCGCCAGGAGACCCTTCAGGAGGTCGGCTGCCGCGACGAACGCCGAGGCGCCCGGTCCGAGCGTGCGGAGTACGTTCGTGGCGCCGGTGCTCCGACTGCCGTAGTTCCGCACGTCAATGCCGCCGTAGAGACGACCGACGAGCAGCCCGGTAGGAATGGCGCCGAAAACGTAGGCGAGGGACGTTGTGACGACAAACTGCACCAACCACATAATGCTTGTGATCCTGCCCTTCCTGGCAACGCAACACGCTGCTGCCGCGGTTATTGTGCCAGGTTGTACGGCCTCCCGGCGAACGCGCCGGCGGTGAGGGTCGGCTACAATAGGGCGTACCGGCAAAGTTCCGGCCGGAGGCGTTGCCCCCCTATGGCCCCCCCGCTGCGGCGGGGGGACGGGGATTCCGGCCTCGGCCAGTGGTTGCCGATTACCCACGACAATGGACACGTCTCCGCAGGTCTATCGCCTGTTCGACCAAGTGACTGCCGGTGTGCCCGGCTCCGTCTCCTTCAGCGCGGTCTATGCCAACCTGTGTTGGCCCGCCGCGCGGAGCGCCGACCGCCCTTACGTGGCGATGAACATGGTCACGACTCTCGACGGCAAGGTGGTCGTCGGCGGCGCCGGGACGACAACACTGATCGGCAGCGACGTTGACCACGCGCTCATGGCGCGGATCAACCTGCAAGCCGATGCGATTCTCGGTGGCGCCAGCACGGTACGAGCCGACGGGCTGCGCTATCCCAAAATCGCGGCTGCGACCGAGCAAGAGCGAGAAAAGCGGGGCCTGCGTCCCCGGCCGCTGTGGATTGTCGTGAGCCGGCGGGGCGAGATGCCCCTGGATGCGCCCTTCTTCCGCACGGACCGGGCCAACCTGGCCGCCATCGTGTCGGGGGCTGCCAGCCGCAGCCAAGTTGCCGCGCTCGACAAGCGGGTACAGGTGATCCGAGTCGGAGCAGCCGACGGCGTTGCGCTGGACGCGCACGAGGTACTTGCCACGCTCCGGCACGATTGGGGTGTGCAGCGGCTGGTCTGCCTGGGCGGCCCGCGCACCAATGCCTGGCTGATCGAGGCGGGCCTGGTTGACGAGCTGTTCCTCACCATCGCGCCCAAAATCCAGGGCGGCGCCGGCGGCACGACCGTTGTCGAGGGCCAGGGATTCTCCCCCCACGCGCTCGTCCAACTGGAGCTACTGTCGGCGTATCGCGCCGGGAGCGAGCTGTTTCTGCGCTATCGCTTTCCGGACCAGGGCTGACTACGCATTCCCGCACCGATTCTGGTACAATCACGTAAGCAGCGTGCCGAGCATCCGTAGCTCAACTAGGCAGAGCAGGGGCCTCTTAAGCCCAAGGTTGAAGGTTCGATTCCTTCCGGATGCACCCCCGCCTCCCTCGGAGTGCAATCTCCTTAGTTCCCCTCCGGTCGCTCGTCCGCGGCGCGGAAGCTGTAGAGTTCGGCGTTCTCCAGGTAGAACTTCAGGCGGATGCGTTGCCCGGTCACCTTGGCGATGGCCCGGCTGTCCTGCTGCCACGTACACGGGTGCCCGGTGCTGTCCCGATAGCGGAAGATGTCGAATTCGGCGCGGGTCAGTCCCGGGATGGGCGTCAAGTCTTCGTCGAGCACCTCGACCCACACGCCACCGTTGCCACCGCCGCCTACGATCAAGGCGTTGATCTGCAAGACGCCGCCCGGCCACACGAACGGTTTCGTGACCAGCGTGCCGGGGAAGCGGAACGCGCGGAGGGAGCAGAACCCGTCGGCCCGCAGCTGCGCGAGGCCCAGCGCCCGGCCAAACGTCAGGTGGCGCTTGCCGTGCATGGACGCGCCACCCCAATAGTAGAACCAGAGCGTGTCCATGCCCCCGCCCCGCATCAGATAGGGGCCGCGGGGAGGCTGGGACGTGCGGATTGGCGGCGAGAGCGCAGTGTCCGTCGTCCGACGGTCGAAAGCGCCGGCCGCGTCGCCGCCCGGTGAGCGCGGCAAGAACGTCCGGCGGGGACGCAGCCGCTGCCAGGTGATGGTGTCGCGGCTCGCCATCAACTCCATCTCGGCGTAGGGATCGTCCGTCTCCCAGTACCACTGGAAGAGGCCGACGTAGGTGTCTCCGTACCGAAAGGCGTGGGCGTGGTACACCTGCCCGGCGGGGTCGTCTTCGAGATCGGGCGTGAGAATGCGCTGAGGGCTGCTCGCGGCGCGGTCCGCGTTGATCGCCACCCGATGCACCGACCGCACCAATCCCCACCGATGCATATCGGCCAGCCCCCGGCTGAACAGTAGGTAGGGATACTCCGGGTCGGTGCCCTGGAGCGCGGTGCAGCGGTCGCCCATGCCGTGGTCTACCCCGTGGGGCATGGGGCGCTCCCACTCCCAATGCACGCCGTCGGCCGAGCGCAGGATGTAGCCCTTGTAGTGCGTGGTTCCGTGTACGGACGCGCTGAAAATGAGCGTCCATGGTGTCGGCGCACGCTCCGGCTCGTACAGAATGGTTGAGCCTGAGACACTGCCGACCTTGCCCAGATCGAGGACGATGTTGGTCTTTTCGCCGTTGTGCCCGCGGTACACGTCCAGCTCCGGCCGGGTCCAGTGGATGCCGTCCCGCGACGTAATCAGGCAGATGGCGTAGATGATCTCCGGGTAGGCGGGTGGATAGAGCGTGACGTACCAGGCTTTCCAGAGGCTATCCTGCGGGTCTACGTAGACGCCGGCGAGATAGACGATTCCCTGGCCTTCCCACGGCGCGCCGACGGTGTAGAGCGGGTTGGCGGGGTGCTTCTGAGGCTGATGGATGACCCGCCGGAGGCGGACGGTCTGCTCGATGATCTCGTCGTCGAGGAACAGTTGCGTGCGGCGTGGATTCATGGCGTCTGTCACCCTCTCTTCTATGCCCCTGACGTGTGCCGAGCGCAGCCCACATGGGCTGGCCCATGCAGTAACAGGGAGGGGTATGAAGGCAGCGTCAGTGGGATACTAGCTGTAGTCCAGCTCTTGTACCAAGTCTTTGAAGCCGATGACCATGCGGCGGATTTCCCGCGGATTGGAGTCAACCAGCTTCTTGAGCTCGACCTCCGTAGAAGTCGCTGCTTCACGACTTGGCAACACGCCAAACCACACGAGTTTCGGGTTTCGGCCGGCGGTGGACTTGGTGTGCCCGTCGCGGTGCTCCGAGAGGCGCTCGCGCAACTCTCTGGTCTGGCCGGCGTAGAAGTGCCCATCATCCAGCTTCAGCAGATAGACGTAGAAGGTGGTGGTCTTGGCGTCTCGCGCCTTCCATTGTGGGGAATACTCGGGCTTGTACCAACTCTTGGAGCGCCCGCCACCCTTACTGCCTTTGGCTGAGGACCGCCGACCGTTGTTTCGGCAGTCGAGGCACGTTTCATACTGCGCGTCCTTGGCGAAGCCGCAGCCTGGACACTCGTCAACTTTTCCGGCTTGGAGGCCCTGAAAGTGCTCGTAGCAGAAGACGTGGTTCTCACGAAGCCGCTTCTTGCAGTCCCAGAACAGACAGGTGTTGGCCTTGTAGGTCCTGGTTGGTTTGCTCCCCCGTTTGTGTGTGGTGCGACCATTGCGGGCGTTCGACTCGCGAGCGGCCTGTGCGGCCGAGACCGCGATTTCCTGAAGAATCCCTTTCCAGTCCGGCATGGCTGTCCCCACCTCCATCTACGGCTCTCGCAGTCTTAACCGTGTGACTGGGTTTAGGGTCCCGCGAGCATCTCCTGGACGAGCGCAACGCCCCCTTCGATGCCCCGTTCGATCAGCACGCGCCCCTTTTGACTGGTCGCTTTGGCGCTGTTGGGGCTGGTGTTGTAGGCCATCGCCTCGGGCCGCAGGTTCTCTGGGAACGCATACATCGTCACGGAGGTCTCGAACTCCTGCGCGTGGCCGGGCATACTCCCCGTCTCCAGCACTTCATTGGCGAGGTCGCGCGGGATGAGGTCCCAATAGCTGCATGAGCGCAGGTCAACGGGCGCTTGCGCCGCCTCCTGGACACGCCGGTTGTAGTCGCCGTGCGAGAAGCCGGCTACCTCGTCGCCGAACTCCGGCTGCTCCACGTGTGCATTGCGAAAGTAGAGCTGCCATTGCGGGAGCGCACTGCGGATCACGGCCACGTTTCCACCGTGGCCGTTGATGATGAGCACCTTGCGAACGCCGTGCCGGACGAGGCTTTCCACGGCGTCGAAGAGCACGGCCAACCAGCTACCGGGGCGGGCAGAGATGGTGCCGGCAAACCCCATGTGATGCTCGGCAATGCCGATTGCCATGGGCACCGCGACGATCACGTTGGGATAGAGCCGCTCCGCTATCTGCTCCGCGACGTAGGTACTCGACACGATGTCTTGCTCCAGCGCCAGATGCTCCAGGTGCTGCTCGATACTCCCGGTAGGCAGGATGGCTACCTGGTAGTGCTCGGCGGCGAGGGCCGTGCGGAACTCCCGCCGAGTCAGCTTCTCCAGGCGAATCTCTTGCTCGCGCATGTCTTGCTCCTTCCTCGTGTGTATCGTATGGCCCCCACCCTTGCCCTCCCCCGTTGCGACAGGGGAGGGAACATCTCGTCGCCCTGCAGAGCGGGGGCCAGGCGTACCCTACCACCAGCAGGACCCGGCGAGGGCAGTATAGAGTACCGGCCGAATGCAGGCTCAAATCCGGCTGCCGTGCTATGCTGCGGTCACGCCGATGAGCATAACCTTGTGCCCAGAACGCGGGACCGGCGGCCGATGGGCGGCTGGCCGGGAGGAGTGTGCCGATGAAGATTACCGCTATCGAGATCATTCCGATCTATCCCCGTATTGCTGCCCGCAATGAGCAATATCAGGTGCGGTTTGGCGGAATCAACCGGCGCACGGTATTCCGCGTCCAAACCGATGCGGGAGTGACCGGCTACGGCGACTACCGCTGCCCGGCGCCGCCGCGGTCTACGGTCGAGCCGCTGATCGGTTGCAGCCCGTTCGACTTCATCAACAATGACTTCAACCCGGGACTGTGCGGTGCCCTGTACGACGTGATGGGGAAGTATCTGGGCGTGCCGGCACACAAGCTGATGGGGCAGAAGGTGCGCGACGGTGTTGCCGTCGCCGCGTGGACGCGGCCCGCCGCGCCGGCGCAATTTCGTGAGGAGGTCGAGCGGGCCATCGCGCAGGGCTACACGATCTTCAAGATGCACACTGCGGAAATTCACGATGTCATGGAGCAGACTCGTGTCGTAGAGGAGATCGCCCCGCCCGGCTTCCGGCTGCATTACGACTTCAACGGCAACCGCACCTTGGCAGCCGTCCTGCCGACGATCCGCGCGTTGGAAGAGAACCACCCGATTGTGGGCTTCATCGAGGATCCGCTCGTCCGCCGGGACTTGGACAGCTGGCAGCGTCTCCGCGCGCAGACGCGCATACCGCTCATCATGCACGTACCGCCGCTCGGCGGCCTGCAGGAAGTTATCCAAGGCGTTGCCGACGCCTACATGGTGGGGGAGGCCGGTATTGGTGATGCGCTGGTCCGCGGCATGGCCTACGGCCAAGCCAATATCCAAACCATCGTGCAACTCACCGGCGGCACGCTGACCAAGGCGTTGGCCCTGCACCTGGCCGCAGTGCTCCCGACGGTCGGCCACTCGATCAACCTCGACGACCAATACGAGGAGGACATCACCACGGAGCGCATTCCGGTGATCGAGGGCTACTCACCGATACCGGAAGCGCCGGGGTTGGGCGTGGAAGTTGACGAAGCGGCGCTGGAGCGTGTTGCGGCCCGCGAACCCACGGTGTTCCGGCGCTACGTGTCGGTGTTGCGCCTGCCCGGCGGCCACACGCTCTACACGCCGAGGTTCCCGTCGGTGAGCCGGTTGACGGGCTACGAGGAAGGCACGATCCGGGGCCTCAGCGTCGAGCTGTGGGAAGAGGACGGCTCGCCGGAGTTCGAGCGCCTCTATGAGCGCGTCCACAACGAGGGCGTAGTCGCTGCGGATGATTCCTGACGGCTCTGCGCCGGCTGCAAGGCGGTCGCTCAGGGTGCGATACCGATGGTGAGCGACGCCCGATAGCCGGCGCCGGCCGCAGCAACCGCCGCGAGCAGGCTTTGCTCTTCCGGGGAGCCACGGAGCACGCCGTCCGCTGCGTTGGTCGTCCAACCCTGGGGGCGCTGGTTGTATGGTGCGGCGGCGTAGGCCCGGTCCGTCACCTCGTCCGGGAAGTACAGCTGTGACGTCACCACGGTTTGGTTGGCAAAGCGCACCTTGAAGTGGATATGAACGGCCCGACCGGGATACCAGCCGGGGTAGATGGAATCGAACTGGACCATGCCGTTCGCAGCGGTGATCTGGCTACCGCGCAGGAACGTCTCGCCCGTGGCGTCCACGTCTCCACGCTCACCTTGACGGGTGTAGCCGGAATAGACGCCGGCGGCATCCGTATGCCAGATGTCCACCAGGGCATCCTGGATCGGACGACACGTCCCGGCTTCGACCACTTGCAGGGCCACTTGCAGCGGCGTGCCGGGCCGTCCCTCGGTAATGTTGTGCCGGATTTGCTTGGGATCGAAGTAGAACGGGCCTTCCGTCTGCCGGGGCGTCAGGACACACGCCGGGGTTGGGTTGGCCGGTGCTTGGCTGCCGGCCGCGACCGGTACAGCGGTTGGGTCTACACTGTCGCCTACGATTTGCGCCTCAGGGGATGGGATGTCTCGACACCCGAGCAGAGCCAGGGAGCCGACCGCCCCCAGACTCCGCAGCAGTTCGACACGGCGGTTCATTCTTGGCTGCTCACCGCCCGGCAGTCCGCGCGGCGTAGTGCGGGGCGGTTCTCCAAAGATCGGGCTGTCGTGCGTTGGGTTACTCATCGCGCTTGTCCTCCGACCGCAGTATAGTGGGGGGCGAGTATCCGCAGGCTAACCGCCGGTTAAAGCTCCGTGAAGCTATCCTGCGACCGCGCCGGCCGGGGGTAGCCCGGCATCACCGATTCCGGTTTCTGAGCGGCGAGATCGAGTGCTAACCGATGACGCTTTTCTTGAGCCACAAAGCCGACTTGCCGCAATGCCGGCACCAAGGTCGGATGCCGTGCCGAAACGGTCGTCAAGGTGGGGGCCGGCCGGCCGGGCCTTGGCCCGGAGTCGGCCAGAGTCACGGAGAGTAGGGCGGTGGCTGCGTTGGCCGGCAGGTCCGGGGCGCCGATGAAGCGGAGACGGTGATAGCGAGGAGCAAGCCCCAGCAACGCTGCCGGAGTCCGGCTGGCTCGCGTGATCTCCGCAAATGCCAGCAGGTCTCCGGCGGCCCCGGTGACAACGTAGCTACGGCGCTCTTGGGCGCGGGTCAGGTCCACGAGCCGGCGGATGGCTGCGGTCCGCACGGCTTGTAGCCTTCCGCCGGCGACCGGGCCGTCGGCCGTAGTTCTGGGTATCCAGGGGATTGCCGCGTCGGTGAGGCGCTGGAGTGGTGCAAAATCGGCGCGGCGGTAGGGGCGCACCGCGAATTCGGTGCTCCACGCGGCGCGGCTATCGCCGGCTTGCCGCCAAGTGGTGGGCTGGAGCAAGTCTAGGGCCTCGTCTACCACCCGGAAGCCAGCGGCTGCGTATAGATTCCTGGCGACGGTGTTGTCCGGCTCGACTTCAAGGGTCGCTACGAGAGCACCCTGCCGCCGCAGGGCGGACAGCGCCGCCGCCAGCAAGTGGCGGCCAATACCCTGTTGCCGCGCGGCAGGCCGGACGGCCAGGTGATCTAGCAGTTGCACCGTCCCGCCGGGACGCAGGGACCGGACCAGCACGGCCCCGGCGAGCCGGCCTTGCCGGTCCTCCCATCCCCAGCCATTTGGCAGGGGCAGTGTCCGTGGCATCCACCGCGCCAGCCGATAGGCGAGGCGCAAGCGCGAGAGCAGAGCCAACTCGTCATCGAGCCGCTGCCGTCGCCACGCCGAGGTGTCGGTGTGGACTTCGCGGAGCAGCGTGACGAGCGCATCAAGCTCGCGCGGCAGTTCTAGCGGCCGAACTACGCCGGCGCCAATGTGCCCGTTACGACCCGCAGGCATAGGAGGTCTCACCAGTCAAGTATACGGCCATCTGTAGTGTGCTGGCCGCGACGCGCTGATCGGTCGTCCAAAGATCGGGCTATCGTGCGTTGGGTTACTCATCGCGCTTGTCCTCCGACCGCAGTATAGTGGGGGGCGAATATCCGGAGGCTAACCGCCGGTTAAATCTTCATTATGGATACACTGCGGTTATCTCCGGCAGACTGAGCCGGCTGCGCGGCTGCCTGTGGTATGCTGGCCGGGCCAAGCCGAGCGCGATACTTGGCGTGGCGCTCTAGCGGCGGATTGCGCCGTCTTGTCCCGGTACACGTGGAGGTGCGGCATGAGTAACACGGCGATCCCGGCGAACGGAAGTGCAGTTGACGGTGGGAGCCAGCGCCGAGTAGTGATGAACCCGCGAGGGTACCCGCCGGCCATCAAGCCGTTGGCGATGGCGCCGCGGCTCGACGGCTTGGACGGCAAGACGGTCTACCTCGTTGACTGTCGCTTTGACGACGGCGACCTCTTGCTCCAGCAGATGCAGGCTTGGTTTGCGGAGCGGATGCCGCAGGTCAAGACGGTGTTTACGAGCAAGTCGGGCGTGTACACGGAGGACGACCCGGCGCTCTTCGACGAGATCAAGGAGCGCGCCGACGCGGTGATCCTGGGCGTCGGCCACTGAAGTACGTGTGCGCCGGCGGTCGCCGTGCATTGCATTAATCTCGAAAGCCAATACGGAGTGCCGACGGCCTCCATCCAGACCGAATCGTTCACGCGGGCCGTCAAGCAGGTGGCCTACGCGCGAGGAATGCCGGAGCAGCGGTTCGTCTTCGTCCCGCAGCCGGTGATGGGCAAGTCACCGACGGAGCTACGAGGCTACGTGGACGGGAACAGCCCGGTGACGGGTCAGCCGGTGATGGACGATGTGATCGCGGCGCTCACCCGGCCGCTCAGTCGGGAGGAGCAGACGGCGGGTCGCTTCGACCGCTCGACGCCGCGGTGGGTGGAGCCGGACACCGAGGACAACCTGCACCAGTTGTTCTTGGACAACCAGTGGACCGACCGCCTGCCGATCATTCTCCCCACGCACGAGCGCGTGGCGGCGATGCTGGCCGGCACCAGCCGCCGGCCCGACGAGGTGGTTGGACAGATGCGTCCGACTTCGACGCGCGAGGCATGGGCATACACTGTGGAGAAGGTGGCCGTGAACGCCGTGATGGCCGGCGCCAAGCCGGAGTATTTCCCGGTGATCTTGGCCCTGGCCGCGAGCGGTGTCAGTGCGCGTGGCAGCACGACCAGCTCGATGGCGGCGATGGCCGTCGTGAACGGGCCGATCCGCGCGGAGCTCGGGATGAACTGGGGCACGGGGGCGATGGGGCCGTACAACCACGCCAATGCCACCATCGGCCGCGCCTACGGCTTGCTGTCGCAGAACTTGCAGGGTGGGTCGGAGCCGGGCCGCACGTATCTCGGCTCGCAGGGCAACAACTACGCCTACAACAGCGTGACCTTCGCGGAGAACGAGGAAGGGAGTCCGTGGGTGCCGTTCCACGTGCAGCATGGGTTCCAGCCGGACGAGAGCGTGGTGAGTGTGTTCGGCGGGTGTCGCGCGACCGCGTTTACTTTGGGACTACGCGAGCGCTACTGGCGCGAGCACGTCATCAACTTGCTGCGCGGCATGGATCCGCACAGTCCCCCGACGCTGGTCTTGGACCCGATCACGGCGCGGCAGTTCCTGGACCGGGGCGGCTTCGACACCAAGGAGAAGCTGATCCAGTGGCTTTACGAGAATGCCACGCTCCCCGCGGGTGAGTACTGGGACTACCAACTCATCCAGAACTACGTCTACCCAAAGGCCCTGAACGGCGTGGAACCGTATGCAACGCTGCTGAAGGCGGCGGATGACGAGTTGATCCCGATGTTTCGCCTGGAGGACATTCAGGTGGTGGTGGTCGGTGGCGAGACGAACGGCTACTGGCGGATTATGAGCAGCACCTACGACCGCAGCGTCTCGATTGACGAGTGGCGGTAGCGTGCCCCCCTGTGGCCCCCCCGTTCCGACGGGGGGACGGCGTATTCCCTCCCCCGTCGCAACGGGGGAGGGTGAGGGTGGGGGCTAGGACCGGCAGGACCGAGAAAGGAGCGGGGCGAATGGCAGACAAAGTACGGGTGGCGTTTATCGGGGCCGGTGGCCTGGCCAACGGCGTACACTATCCCTCCGTTGCCAGCCTGCCCGACGTAGACTTGGCGGCGACGTGCGATCTGTTTGTCGAGAAGGCACAGGCCACCGCCGAGCGCTGGGGCATTCCGCGCGTCTATTCCGACTACCGAAAGATGCTGGACGAGGTTGACCCGGATGCCGTGTACGTCATCATGCCGCCCCAAGACCTCTTCGAGCCGGCCAGCACCGTGCTGCAGCAGGGGCGGCACCTGTTCGTGGAGAAACCGCTGTGCGTGACGGCGCACCAAGCTCAGATGCTGGCCTACTTTGCGGAGGAGCACTCCTGTCTGACGGCCGTGGGCTTTCAGCGCCGGCACATTCCGGCGCAAACCGCGCTGAAGCGGCGGGTCGAGGAGCGGGGACCGATCCAGCAAGCGACCGTCAGCTTCCTCAAGTCCACCGACCTGAGCCAGCACGCCGGGCACTACGGCGGCGTGATTGACAACCTGACCGTGGACGGCTGCCATGCGGTAGACAACCTGCGCTTCCTCTGTGGCGGCGAGGTGGAGCACGTCGCGGCGCACGTCCGCACGCGCCGGGCGCCCGGCCCGTCACCGAACGAGTTCACGGCCCTGGTGTCGTTCAGTAGCGGGGCCGTGGGCGTTCTGCAATCCAGCTACGCAACCGGCCGACGCATCTACCGGGCCGAGTTTCACGGGCCGGGCATCACCGCTTACGTGGATGCCGACCGCGAGTCCTACATCGTGGAGGAGAACGGTGAGCCGGAGGTGTACGACTCGCAGGAGTTCGGTACTTTGGGCGGCGCACCGGGTGACGAATCGATCCACTGGAAGGGGCAGTGGCACGAGAACCGGCACTTCATTGACTGCATCAAGGAAGGCCGGCAGCCGCTGACGAACTTCGCCGATGCAGCCAAGACAATGCAGCTTGTCGAGCACATCCACGCCGTCGGCCGGCGAGGTGGCCGCCGCCGGGGAATGTAGCGGCTACTGGGCGGCCCAATCACCGGCGCTCACGGGCCGCCGGAGATGGCATCGAGGTCGAACGCCGGATCGAAGGGATTCAGGAATCGCACGCCCTCAAGGAAGCGCCCATGCTCGGCATCTTCCGTCAGGAGATACGGTATCCGGTTGTGCTTGGCTACCGCCCAGATGAGGGCATCCCAGAACGATAGCCCGTGCTCCACTGTGCCTCGGCAGCCCTCAAGGACGGCCAGCGGTGTAAGCTCCAGCACGTGGCACAGGTGGGTAAGCCGCTCGACGCGCACCGTAGCCTCTGCCGGCGTCAATGGCTCTGGCAGTCGCCGCGTCACTGTGTTGAAGAACTCGGTGAGGCACTGCACACTCAGGACAACCTGCTCCGTGCGGATCAGCTTGTCCAAGACTATCGCTGCTTGCCGCTGCTTGTCGTGGTCCCGTGGGTCGTAGACATACACCAGCACGTTCGTATCAACGAGAATAGCGGGAGAGACGTTCGTCATAGATTTCCTCGCGCGTCCAGCTTCGGCCCGTCTGAGGCACCCGCAATTGCATCCGTTGCTCGATAAAGGCCAACTCCTCTTCCCACGCCGGTAGCTTCATCCGTTCCTGGATCACACGTTTGGCCTCTTCCCAAGCCTGCCGAGTTGGCGGAGATTCGTCGCCGTCGGCGCCCAAGCGATCAATCGCCTGGCGAATCAGGGCGGCTTCGGAGATGCCCAACTCCTTGGAGCGCCGTTTCAGGAGCTTCTCCTGCTCGGGTTCGATATAGACTTGCTTGCGGATCATGCGGCCCATGGGTGCTCTCCTCTACCCACCGCAGTATACAGCGGGTCGGTGGCGCAGGGGTGAGCGGGGACGGCTGACGGGGCGGCTTTGGTAAGCTGCGGCGGTGGAGTGGTGGCAGCAGCCTAGGCGGCCATCGCGTTCGTCGGAGTGCGGACGTGAGCATGAACCGGCAGGGAACGATGCGACCGAATGGTGAGGGGTGAAGGGGTGAGGACTATGAGTGTATCCGATGACCGAGCCGTGACGCTGAACGGCGTGACCTACCGCTGGCCGCGCTGCCCGGTGGTCGTCGTGTGCATAGACGGCGGCGACCCGGCGTACTTCGAGCAGGCCGGACGGGATGGCATCATTCCCCACGTCGAGCGCTTCATGGCGCAGGGGTTCGGCGCCGTGTCCGACGGCATTGTGCCGAGCCTGACCAACCCGAACAACCTCTCCATCGTCACCGGCAGCCCGCCGGCGGTCCACGGCATCTCCGGAAACTACTTCCTCGACCCGGACACGGGCGACGCGGTGATGATGAACGACCCCGAATTCGTGCGCTCCGAATCGCTCTTGGCGGAGTTCTCGCAGCGCGGGGCGCGGGTGGTGGCGATCACGGCCAAAGACAAGCTGCGCCGGCAGTTGGGCCGGGGCATCAACATCGCCGGTGGCAGCATGAACTTTTCGTCGGAGCGGGCCGATCAGTGTACCCGCGAGGCGAACGGCATCGAGCAGGTGCTCGACTTGGTGGGCTGGCCGCTGCCCGACGTGTATTCGGCCGAGCTATCGCTCTTTGTGCTCGAAGCGGGCATCAAGCTGCTGGAGCGGCACCGTCCCGAGTTGATGTACCTGTCGCTGACCGACTACATCCAGCACAAGTACGCCCCCGGCACGCCGGAGATCAACGACTTCTACGCGCGGCTGGACGATGCGTTCGGACGGCTGGCGGCGCTGGGCGCCGTCGTCGGCATCACCGCCGACCACGGCATGAACGACAAGTCGCGGCCGGACGGCTCGCCGAACGTCATCTATCTTCAGGACGTGCTCGACGGCGAGTTCGGGGCCGGCCGGACGCGCGTCATCCTGCCGATTACCGACCCCTACGTGGTGCATCACGGCTCGCTGGGCGGATTCGCGCGCGTCTACTGCTACGACGGCGTCACGCCGGAGGCGGTCATGCGCGTGGCGCGCGAGCTGCCCGGTATGGAGGCGGTCTACGACAAGGCGGCGGTCTGCGCGGCGTTCGACCTGCCGCCCGACCGCGAGGGCGACGTGGCGGTGAGCAGCACGGCGGACACGGCCATCGGCATCTCGGCGGCCGCGCACGACCTGTCTGCCTTGCAGGGGTTTCGCCTGCGCTCGCATGGCGGTATCTCCGAGCGGCGCGTGCCGTTCATTCTGTCCGCTCCGCTGAACGAGACGTATGCTGCACGGGCCGCCGGCGGCCCGCTGCAAAGCTACGAAATCTTCGACTACGCGATCAACGGGGTCGCGGTCTAGGGCTGGCCCGTGCTTGCCGACGTAATGCGGCGAATCAAGAACCTCCCGCACGTTTGGGGCGAGGGGGCGCTCTTCGCCTTCTCCGGCATGGACGGGGAAACAAGCGTCTCCTCGGGGTTTGTGGCTTCCTTCGCGCGGGAGCGGTACGGCCTGCTCTTTCATACCCCGCGGCGCCGGCTGCTGGACATCAAGCTGCGCCATGAGGGGGCGGTCCGTATTGCCACCGGCGACGTGCTGGGTGTGGAGACACCCGATGGCAATCTTGTCGCCACCTTCAGCCACTGGCACACCCTGATCGGAGTGGTTCCCGACGATACGCGCCTGCAACTCGGCATTGAAGGTGGCCCCGTCGCCGCGTGGCAACGCCCCTTTCGGCTCTCCGAGGACGCCGAGAATCACGATGCGCTTGCCCTCCTTGAGCACGGGAGACGGTTTGCGCTCTCGTATGGGAAGTCCGTCGCACAGGCCCGGCAGCGAGCCAGGGCGGGAATGGCGCTGGAAGTCGGCGACGAGGTCGAAAAGCGGCTGGCTCCGTATCGGAACGTCCCGGCGCTCAGGTCTCCTGAAAGGGATCGTTTGCTCAGGAAGTGCTTCAGCGTGATGAAGGTCAACACGCTGTCCAAAGAAGGGGCAATCCGGCAGACCTGGTCCACTCCCGACCGGGTACCGCACCGGCACATGTGGCTCTGGGACTCGGTGTTCCACTCCTTTGGCATGAACCGGCTGTTCCCCAAGCTCTCCTGGGATTTCCTGAAATCGGTCCTGGATACCCAGACCGCCGACGGCATGATCCCCATCCAAATGACGGCCCATCAAGGCCCTAGCTGGCCCAGCGCTATTCAACCGCCAATTCTGGCCTGGGGGGTGTGGGAGAACTACGAGGCCTTACAAGACAGGTCGTGCTTGCAATACGCACTACCGCGGCTCGAACGCTACCTGGAGTGGGACTGCGCGAACCGGGACCGGAATAGCAATGGCCTGCTGGAATGGTCTCTCGATCAAGGCAAGAGGTACCGCGGTGGCGAAGCGGGCATGGACAACTCACCACGCTTCGACCGGGCCATTCCCTTCGATGCCGTGGATTTCTCGGTCTACGCGGCCCTCGACATGCAGTACACGGCGCGGATTGCCGAGGAGCTGGGGGAGATCGAGCGAGAGCGTCGCTGGGCGCGGCGGTCGAGGGCAATGTCCGCGCGGGTGCATAGCAGCCTGTGGCACGAAGAGGACGGCTTCTACTACGACCGTGAGCTAGATGGGCGGTTTATCCGAGTCAAAGCCGTCAGCGGCTTCTACCCGCTCTTGCTGGACGACATGCCACCGGAGCGTGTGGACAGATTAGTTGCGGCGCTCAGGGACCCAACCTTGTTCAGCACGGCCTATCCCGTGCCCACGGTGGCCGTCGCGGACCCGGCGTGGTCCACCGATATGTGGCGCGGCCCGACTTGGGTGAACGCCAACTATTTCGTCATCAGAGGCCTGGACAAGCAGGGGAGAACCGACGAGGCGGAACGGCTGGCGCAGAAATCAATCGCGCTCGTGCTGAAGTACTACCATCGCTACGGCGTCCTGTTCGAGTACTATGATGCGAAAGACGAGGTATCGCCCCCGGCCTGCGACCGGAAGGGGCCGATCGGGAAGCCCTTCGACATCCGCGCCAGGGGTGGCTCGATTCGCGACTACCACTGGACGGCAGCGGTGACGGCGAGTCTGCTCCTCGGCCTGGATGAGCGACGTGACGAAGCCGCGTAGCGCCCGGTAGGCTGCACCCAGCTACAGACGCAGCAGCCGATGCCTTCTATATCTAGCTACGGGCCGTGCCCGTGTATCAATCAGCCGGCACAAAAATAGGCTCTCCCCGGTAGTGCTGGTGGGAGGTGTAGAAACATGGCTGACACCACCAAGGACCTGAACGCCTGGCTCCAGTACACCATTCAGCCCCAACGGCTACACACACTGTTGCATCCCGCCATGTACGGAAACGGCCAGTTGGAGCTGATGGCGGAGCTTGACCGATCTCGCGTCAGCGAAGTGGTCTGCTTCGGATTCGGCGCCGAGGGACTGGAGTACGGCCGGAACAACGGTGAGGAGCACCTGGTCCCGGCGGTGTACGACGCCCAAACAGGCAAGAAGTACCTGCTGTCTTCATCGCCCGGGCCCGGCTCGAACAGGCTTACCGTGACCTTTCGACCCGACCGGCTGGTGTGGCGGTACGAGTTCGACGACCTGGACGTCCGTGTCTCGCTTATCCTTCCCCGGCTGCTGCCCGGCTACCTCATGAAGGTGGAGCTGGTGCCCAAGGCGGGCAACGCCGGTGCTCGCTGGCACGTCTACCAGGAGATCGCCGGGGATCGGGGCCGGCGGCTGCGGATGACTGAGGCCGGCTACGAGCTGGGTGGCGGGACCGTCCGGTTCAGGAACAGCATAGACGGCTACGGCGAGGCCATCGGTGCGACGGTAGACGCTGAGAGCGTACACCTGGGAGAGGACGGCGCTTTTGCCACTGACATCATGGTGAAGATGGCGGTAGCAAGGCAGGACGGTGACCGCGCGGCGACCTGCTACGTGGCCCGCGCCTTTGGGCCCACGGTCGTAGCGGCCAGGGAGGGCCTGCGGAAGCTGCTGTCGTCGCCCAAGCGACTGGAGGCAGAGACCGAGTCGTGGTGGAACGCCTACCTCAACGCGGTCCCGCACCTGGAGACCCCGGACGAGACCTTTTCCAAGACCTTCCTGTGGTCGTGGCCGGACTTCCGGATGAACCAGATAGACGTGCCCATAGGCCCGGCGCCGCCCGGCCTGTTCAACTCCAATAACGTCAGCCTTAATGTCCTTATTTGGATGGCTGCCGGAGACGGGATGCAAGCCGAAGCAGTCAACCTGCTCTATGACCCGAAACCGGTCCGTGACCTATTGCTACTCCTACTCAAAGAGACCCGCAAGCATGGGATACTCATTGGTGGGATTGCCAAGGGCCGCCAATATGGACGAGGCTACGCTCGCCATTTGGGGTCTTGTTGTGGTGCTCTATACAAGTACCTGCTTACCACGGGCGATCTGGCGCTGCTGGACGAGGACATCGGCGGGATGACCGTCCTGCAACGGCTGGAGGACGCCCTGGAGGCTCAGTTGACCTACCTGGACAGCAAGACCGGTCTGTTCTGGACCGACAACGAGCTACCGTCGGACGTGTCTGACCGGTCCGGCTATTCCGGCGGCGGTTTGGGGCCGAATCTGGAGGCGGTCACCGGCTATCGTGGCGGCGAAGGCACCTTTTACAACGACTCCAACGCCGGTATCCTGGGGTCTTTTCTGGCCATGGCCGACATCGAAGGACTAGCCGGGAACGCTGCCCGGAGCAAGAGGTATCGCGAGCAGGCCCAGGTGATCGCAACGGCCATCCGGAAACACATGTGGAACGAGGAGTTGCAGTTCTTCTGTGATCTGAACAAGGACGGCACCGTCAACGACTACCTGGGGATCGGGGGCTTCATCACGGGGCTTTTCGCCAGCCAGGTCTACCGACCCGGCGGCCTAGCCACCCAGGAACAGGCGGCAACCCTGGCCCGGTGGTGCGCCGACCCGGAGTTCGCCAGCGACTACGGGGTGATCTCGCTGGCCCGTAGCAGCCCTTACTTCAACCCCGACGACTGGAAGGGCTACAACAGCAGCTTTGACATGCACTGGTGCAACCAGATCCCCGCGGGCCTGTACGCCCACGGGTGCTACGAGGAAGCGCACACCCAGCTGTTCAAGCTGTTCAGACGCTTAGGCGAGAACGGCGGTCTGGGCCCACGGTACCGGGGAGAGGTCTACCAGGCCGATACCGGCGAGATCGTGCCCGACCGTTTCCCTAACTACCCCAGCATCCTGAGTGCGCTGACCACTGTCATAGAGGGAGTCTTCGGGCTGCGCTGGACGGCAGGTGCCCTGACGGTGGAGGTGCATTCGCCCTGGCCCTGGGCCAACCTGCGTAACCTGAAGATCAGGGACTCAACGCTGGACCTGGTGCTGTCGGCGGATGGGAGTGTGAGCGCGATCATTGATGGCAACGAAGTCGCCAAGAGCAGTCATGGGAAGCTAGAGTTGGCGTGGGAGCTGTTCGACCACCGGCCCCAAGACTCCTGACGGCCACGGACGCGCCTGCTGCCGGTTCTTTGTCTATTCCGAACCTCCGAGGCCAGCATTGGAAAGCAGCTTCTCCGGGGAACCGATTCTATGTAGCCACCGGCACAGCCAGCTCGTGTTTGAGACCGAGTTCGATCCTTGCCGATCTCGGTGACACACAAAGCCAAAGGGGGTGATGACGCCATGAGTCGTACAGCACGCGCAGCCGTGTTCGTTGGGCCAAACCGGCCCTTCGCGATGCAGGAGTATCCCTTGCGTGCCGTCGAGGCCGACGAGGCCCTGGTGCGCGTCACGATGTCAACGATCTGTCGGTCGGACATCCATTCCTGGGAAGGCAAGCGGCACAATCCGACGCCCGGCATTCTCGGCCACGAGATCATCGGCACGATAGAGCAGCTGGGCCGAGCGGTCGGCCCCGATATGCGCGGGGGGACGCTCCGCGAGGGCGACCGCGTGACCTGGACCGAGTTCTTCTTCTGCGGTGCGTGCTACTACTGCCGCATCCTGGACATGCCCCAGAAGTGCGTGCGGCTCCGCAAGTACGGGCACGATCCGGCCGATGAGTCCCCGCACCTACTAGGCGGCTTTGCCGAGTATTGCTACCTGCTGCCGGGGACCGGGGTCGTGCGCCTGCCGGCCGAGCTGACCGATGAGGAGGCCACGCCGCTGAACTGTGGGGTGGCTACGATGGTCTCGGTAACTGAGCAGGCGGAGGTCGGCATCGGTGATACGGTGGTCGTGCAGGGCTTGGGCCTGCTGGGACTGTACGGCGTGGCGCTCGCGCGGGCACGTGGCGCCCGTACCGTGATCGGCCTCGACACCATCGAGTCACGGCTGCAGATGGCGCGGAGATTTGGCGCCGATCTTGTGCTCGACGTTGGGGCAATGGAACCCGCTGCGGTCGTGGCGGCGGTGCGGGAGGCCTGTCCACCCGACGGGCCGGACGTGGTGATCGAGGTGTGCGGGGTGCCGGCGGTGCTACCGGCGGGGCTGGCGATGCTCCGCAAGGGCGGGCGGTACGTGGTGGCGGGCATTGTCTTTCCGCAGGCCGACGTGACGCTCGACGCCAATACGATCCTCAGCAAGTGGATCACTCTGCGTGGCAATCACAACTACCATCCGCGGCATTTGGTCCAGGCGCTCGATTTCGTGGCTCGCAACCGCGCGGCGCTGCCCTTCAGGGACATCGTAGACAGCAGGTTTGCCCTCGCGGACCTGGACACCGCGTTTGCGCGCGCCGCGGATCGTCAGGTGCTCCGCGCGGCCATCGTGCCGTAGGGCTGGAGGGGCTGATCCCTCACCTCTAGCCCCCCTATGGTCCCCCCGCTGCGGCGGGGGGACGTGGATTCCCGCTTTCGTGGGCATGACCAGGCGCCATTCACGGCGCGCTCCTGACCGGCCCCGGCGTTTTATGCGCTACCAAGGCTAGTTCGCAGACGAGCCCTAGTGCTACAGTCCAGCGGAGACAGGCGTGAGAGGGGGTCGGAGAAAGGCCATGAGTGCAGTGCAGATGAGCTACCGGCCGCGGGGTTTGTATATCGGCGGCGAGTGGTGTGCGAGCCGGGCCGGGAAGACTATGCGGACGATCAACCCGGCGACCGGGGAGTTGCTCGGCGAGGTGCCGTGGGCCGGTGCGGAGGACGTGGCCGCGGCCGTGGTGGCGGCGCAGCGTGGTGCTGCCGAGTGGCGGCGGGTGCCGCCGGCGGAGCGCGCCCAGTGTCTCGAACGGCTGGCGGCGCGCATCACCGACCACGTAGACGAGCTGGCGCTGATGGATGCCGTTGATTCCGGGAACGCGATCAGTGGGATGCGGACCGACATGGAGCTGGCTGCGGCGACGCTGCGGTACTTCGCCGGGTTGGTCCGCGAGATCAAGGGCGAGACGATAGTCAATGGTCCGCACCACCTGAACTACACGCTCCGGCAACCGTATGGCGTGGTGGGCAAGATCAACGCTTTCAACCACCCGTTCCGGTTCTGCGCGGAGAAGGCCGCGGCGCCGCTGGCAGCCGGGAACAGCGTGGTCATCAAGCAGCCGGAGCAGGCGCCGCTGTCCGGGCTGCGTTTCGGCGAGTTGTGCGCCGATCTCTTCCCGCCGGGGGTGGTCAACGTGCTGACCGGCGATGCCGTCGCCGGCTCGGCGCTCGTCCGGCATCCCGACGTGCGGCGCATTGCGTTCATCGGCTCGGTGGAGACGGGGCGGATCGTGGCCCGCGAGGCCGCCGAGACGATCAAGCACGTTTCCCTGGAGCTGGGCGGCAAGAACCCGATCATCATCTTCCCGGACGCCGACCCGGACGAAGCGGCGAAGCTGGCGATCCGGGGCATGAACATGAATCGCCAGGGACAGTCGTGCAGCTCGACGTCGCGGGTGTTTGTCCACGAGGCGCTGCACGAGCGCGTTGTCGAGTGCCTGGTGGCTGCGGCCGATGCGCTCCCGGTGGGGCTGCCATGGGAGGAAGGCGCGGAGGTCGGCCCGCTCATCTCGCCGGAGCAATTTGATCGAGTGCGGGGCTACATCGCGGCGGGCAAGGCAGAGGGCGCGCGGCTGCTGACGGGCGGTGGGCCGCCGGAGGATGCGCGGCTCGGCGGCGGATTCTTCATCGAGCCGACGGTATTCGATGCGGTGACGCCGGCGATGCGGATTGCTCGCGAGGAGATTTTCGGGCCGGTGATCTCGGTGCTGCGGTGGCACGACTACGAGCAACTGCTGGCCGAGGCGAACGCTCTGATCTATGGACTTACGGCCGCTATTGTGACCAACGACCTCAAGCTGGCGCTGGAAACCGCGGATCGGATCGAGGCCGGGTACGTGTGGATCAACTCGGCCGGCCGGTACCTGGGGGCGCCCTACGGGGGCTGGAAGCAGAGCGGGATTGGCCGCGAGGAAAGCCTGGACGAGCTCCTCAGCTATACGCAGATCAAGAACGTCAACGTGGCTTGGTAGCGGTGGTGCCCCCCTATGGCCCCCCCGTCCCGACGGGGGGACAGCACGGTAGTCCCGGCTACGGCCGGAAGGACGGCCGGCATTCCCTCCCCCGTCGGGACGGGGGAGGGCCAGGGTGGGGGCTGGCTCTATAGGCGGAAGAAGCTGCCGGCGATGTAGCGCGTGCCGTCGAAGCCGTTGCCGTCGGCTTCCATGTAGTAGTAGGCGGTGAAGATGCGCCCGTCGTCGAGCTGTGTGGCGACCGGATAGCTCAAGTCCGAGCCGCTGGCGTCGTCGCGGAGAATCGCCTCGGCCGACCAGGTGGCGCCATCGTCCTCGCTGACGGTCAGGCCCATCCCGAACGGCGGCTTGCGCCGGCCGAACAGCACGACGATTCGTCCGTCGCGGAGGCGCATGGGCCAGGGGGCGCGATAGTACACGCCGCGACGGCTGCTGCCGGGTGCGCGACGGGCGGCCCACGGGGAGTGGCCCCAGCCGACGATGGGGCGTGGCTCAGTCCAACTGTAGCCTCCGTCGTCGGAGTGGCACATTTCGATGACGTTCCGGTGCTGGCCGTGGAGCATGTAGCACTGTAGCCGGCCGTTCGGCAGGAGGAGGAGGTCCGCGTAGCCGGGGGTGCCGATGCCGGTGGGATCGCGGGTGACTTCCGACAGGTACTCCCACGTCAAGCCGTGGTCGTCCGAGCCGTAGATGGACACGCTGCTGGTCGGGGAGCTGCCGTCCACGATGGTCACGGCCAGGAGGGTACCGTCGGGACACTGCACCAGCGGATGCGCGTCTCGGCGTACCACGCTGCGCCCCGTTGGCGGCGCGACGCGGGTGGGTACGGTCTCCCAAGTGTGGCCGCGGTCGGCGGAGCGGAACGCAAAGCACTCCAGCAGCCGATTGCTCGCGCCGTGCTCCGAATCGTATGCCGGACCGGTGGCGGCGCGGGTGAAGTACACCGCGGCGTCGGGGCTGGTGAGGTCAATCTGCTCGCGCGGCACCGCCGGCTCGTCGGCGCGGTACAGGATGGCCCGCTTTTCTTCGAGGGGCAGCGACTCGTCCCAGACGGCGTTCGGCTCCGCCGCGGACCAGGTTTCGCCGTGATCGAACGAGCGCTGGAAGATGATGTGGGCACGGCTGGCATAGCCGGTGGTGAAGGAGTGGCCGATGTCCGCCGGGACTTGGTAGCGGGACGGCGCGTGGCTGTGCCCGACCAATAGCTCGCCGGCACCGTAGTTGAAGATGCCGGTCTGGCGCGGATGACCGCAGTAGGTGTGCTGGCTGTAGCACAGCTTGGTATGGCGTACCTCGGTGATGACGGGCGCCGCACGTTTCACGGCATCGCTCCTTCTGCCGGCATCGTTCGTCCCGCTAGTGAGACGGAAGCAGGATACCGCATCGGGCCGCTCGTCGGCCGCCTGGCCCCTGTCAGGAACCAGCCCCCCTATGGTCCCCCCGCTGCGGCGGGGGGACGGGGTGTTCCCTCCCCCGTCGCAACGGGGGAGGGGGAGGGTGGGGGCTAACACACTACCTATTCCCACCCAGCGCGTATTTTGCCGATTTTTCCGGCCGCAACATCCTATGCCTTGACAAATGTTTTCGGCTTCTATATTGTACGAACATATAGATTAGCGCGAGGGCGCCGCCGCTGGGGTGCGGCAGGGAGATGGACATGCGACAAGATACTCTGGAAGCCGGTTTCCGCTGGGTCCGGACCGTTGGGCGAGCTGCGGGGCGGTTTCGGTCCCTGACCAGCGCCGGTCGGGCCTTCGTCAGTACCGTGCTCGTAATCGCCAGCCTCTTGTTGGCGGCCGGCCCGGTTGCGGCGGAGGACCCCACGGCGACACCGACGCCGGAGCCACCCACAGCGACACCGACGCCGGAGCCACCCACGGCGACACCTACCCCGGAGCCACCCACCGCGACACCTACCCCGGTTCCACCCACGGCGACGCCGGTTCCACCCACGGCGACACCGGTGCCGGCTCCGTCCATTAGCTTCAGTGTGAGCAACACGGGCAAGGTGAGTTGGTCGTTCACGCCACCGGCGGGGGTGAATTCGGTCAGCTACATCGTGCAGTGGAACGAGCAGAACCACATCGTCAGGAATACGAACAGCTACCAGATTCGTAGCGATCAGTGGGTCCCGGGGAAGACCTACGCGGTCTACGTCAGGGCGTGGTACAAACACAACGGTCAGTCCAAGCAAATCAAGTCCAGCACGAAGACGATTACGGTGCCGCTGCCGACGGCCACGCCGACGGCCACGCCGGTACCCACGGCCACGCCCACGCCAGCGCCGCCCACCCCGACGCCCGGGACCGTGACCATCAGCGTGACCAACCAGGGCCACGTGACCTGGGCGTTCACGCCGCCAGCGGGGGTGAATTCGGTCAGCTACGTGGTGCAGTGGAACGAGCAGAACCACCTGGTCAAGAATACCAACAGCTTCCAGATTTTCAGCCATCAGTGGATCCCGGGGACGACCTACGCGGTCTACGTCAGGGCGTGGTACACCCATGGCGGTCAGTCCAAGGAAATCAAGTCCAGCACGAAGACGGTTACGGTGCCGCTGCCCACGGCCACGCCCACCCCGCCACCCACCGCGACGCCCACACCGGCGCCACCCACCGCGACACCCACGCCCGCGCCACCCACCGCGACACCCACGCCCGCGCCACCCACCGCGACGCCGATCCCGCCCCCGTCCATCAGCGTGACCAACACCGGCTACGTGACCTGGTCGTTCACGCCACCGGCGGGAGTGAATTCGGTCAGCTACGTGGTGCAGTGGAACGAGCAGAACCACTTGGTCAAGAACGCGTACAGCTACCAGATTCGTAGCGATCAGTGGCACCCGGGGCAGACCTACGCGGTCTACGTCAGGGCTATGTTCGGCAACAGCCAGATCAAGTCCAACACGGTGAACGTTACGGTGCCGACGCCCACCCCCACGGCCACGGCGACGCCGGTGCCCACGGATACGCCGACACCGACGCCGCCGCCGCCCGCGCCGCCAGGGAACGTGAATGTCAGCGTGACCAACACCGGCCACGTGTCCTGGTCGTTCTCGCCACCGCAGGGAGTGACGTCGGTGAGCTACGTGGTGCAGTGGAACGAGCAGAACCACATGGTCCAGAACACCAACAGCTTCCAGATTTTCAGCCATCAGTGGACCCCGGGGACGACCTACGCGGTCTACGTCATCGCCATGTACAACCAGGGCGGTAACCTGGTGCAAATCAAGTCCGCCACCCAGACGATTACGGTGCCGCTGCCCACGGCGACGCCAGCGCCGCCGACGGCCACGCCCCCGCCGGCGCCACCCACCGCGACGCCGGCCCCCACGGCGACGCCGGTCACGCCCCCGTCCATCAACGTGACCGACACGGGGTACGTGACCTGGTCGTTCACGCCACCGGCGGGAGTGAATACGGTCGGCTACGTGGTGCAGTGGAACGAGCAGAACCACATTGTCTACAACACGAACAGCTACCAGATTCGTAGCCATCAGTGGCACCCGGGGCAGACCTACGCGGTCTACGTCAGGGCGTGGTACAACCACGGCGGTCAGTCCAAGCAGATCAATTCCAACACGGTGAGCATTACGGTGCCGGGCGGTCCCACCGCGACGCCAGCGCCGCCGACGGCCACGCCGACGGCCACGCCGACCCCGACGCCACCGCCAGCTGCGCCGGGGACGGTGAGCATCGGTGTAACCAACACGGGCCATGTGTCCTGGTCGTTCACGCCACCGGCAGGAGTGAATACGGTCGGCTACGTGGTGCAGTGGAACCTGCACAACCACTTGGTCTACAACGTGAACAGCTTCCAGATTTTCAGCTATCAGTGGGTCCCGGGGCAGACCTACGCGGTCTACGTCATCGCGTGGTACAACCACGGCGGTCAGTCCAAGCAGATCAAGTCCGCCACCCAGACGATTACGGTGCCGGGCGGGCCCACCGCGACGCCAGTGCCCCCCACGGCGACGCCGACGCCGACGCCACCGCCCGGGACCGTGAGCATCAACGTGACCGACACGGGGTACGTGACCTGGTCGTTCACGCCGCCAGCGGGAGTGAATTCGGTCGGCTACGTGGTGCAGTGGAACGAGCAGAACCACATTGTCTACAACACGAACAGCTACCAGATTCGTAGCCATCAGTGGCACCCGGGGCAGACCTACGCGGTCTACGTCAGGGCGTGGTACAACCACGGCGGTCAGTCCAAGCAGATCAAGTCCGCCACCCAGACGGTTACGGTGCCGGGTGGTCCCACCGCGACGCCAGTGTCCCCCACGGCCACGCCGACGGCCACGCCGACCCCGACGCCCCCGGCGGCCGGAGCGCCCGGGACCGTGACCATCGGCGTGACCAACCAGGGCCACGTGTCCTGGTCGTTCACGCCACCAACGGGAGTGAATTCGGTCGGCTACGTGGTGCAGTGGAACGAGCAGAACCACATTGTCTACAACACGAACAGCTACCAGATTCGTAGCCATCAGTGGCACCCGGGGCAGACCTACGCGGTCTACGTCAGGGCGTGGTACAACCACGGCGGTCAGTCCAAGCAGATCAAGTCCGCCACCCAGACGATTACGGTGCCGGCGCCCACGGCGACGCCAGCGCCGCCGACGGCCACGCCTACGCCAGCGCCACCCACGGCAACGCCGGTCCCGACCCCGTCCATCAGCGTGACCGACACGGGGTACGTGACCTGGTCGTTCACGCCACCGGCGGGGGTGAATTCGGTCAGCTATGTGGTGCAGTGGAACGAGCAGAACCACATGGTCAAGAACACCAACAGCTTCCAGATTTTTAGCCATCAGTGGGCCCCGGGGCAGACCTACGCGGTCTACGTCAGGGCGTGGTACAACCACAACGGTCAGTCCAAGCAGATCAATTCCAACACGGTGAGCATTACGGTGCCGCTGCCGACGGCCACGCCCACCCCGACGCCCACCCCGACGGCCACGCCGACGCCGACGCCCCCGGCGGCCGGAGCGCCCGGAACCGTGACCATCGGCGTGACCAACCAGGGCCACGTGTCCTGGGCGTTCACGCCGCCAACGGGAGTGACGTCGGTGAGCTACGTGGTGCAGTGGAACGAGCAGAACCACTTGGTCAAGAACGTGAACAGTTACCAGATTTCGGGCTTGACCCCGGGGTCGACCTACGCGGTCTACGTTAGGGCCATGTACACCCAGGGCGGTGATCTGAAGCAGGTCAAGTCCGCCACGGTGAGCATTACGGTGCCGCTGCCGACGGCCACGCCGACGCCGGCGGTGGCGATGCTGTCCCAGTCCCTGTCCACGGCGGCGACGCCGACGCCCCCGGCGGCCGGAGCGCCCGGAACCGTGACCATCGGCGTGACCAACCAGGGGCACGTGTCCTGGTCGTTCACGCCGCCAACGGGAGTGACGTCGGTCGGCTACATCGTGGATTGGGGTGGCAGCAACCACATTGTCTACAACGTGAACAGCTACCAGATTCCGGGCCTGACCCCTGGGACAACCTACGCGGTCTCTGTGACTGCCGTATACGCTCAGGGCAGTGAGACGAAGACAGTCGGCTCCAGCACGAAGAGCATTACGGTGCCGCTGCCGCCCACGGCGACGCCGACGACGGTGGCGGTGGCGATGCTGTCCCAGTCCCAGTCCACGGCGGCGACGCCGACGCCAGTTGCATCCGTGAGCATGAGTGTGAGCAACGCCGGGGCGGTGTCGTGGACGGTCACGCTCCCGGCGGGGGCAAGCTCCGATGAGTACCGGGTGCGTTGGAAGCAGTACCAGGCCGGGGAAGCATTGAATCTCTGGACCGGGAGCGCGGTCCACACCATCACCTCGGCCGGCACGACGAGCTACCAACTGCCCAACCTGGGAGCCGGCACGGAATACAAGGTCCGCGTCAGTGCCAGCTACCAGGTGGACGGTCTGGATTACTCGCTCGTGTCCGACACGGTACGGTTCACCACGCCGGGGGCGGTGACGGTCCAGAAGTCGAGCGCCCCCTTGGTCTCCTTGGCCGCCACTGCTGCCACTGCCGCCATCATCTAGGGAGGGTGGCGGCGGGCCTCACCCCCCGGCCCCCTCTCTATCGCTCCGCGATAGAGAGGGGGAGCGGATTCCCGCTGGCGGAGACCTTTGCGTAACCCGTCATTCCCGCGAAAGCATGTCCCGTACCCCGATACGGGGCGGGAATCCATGTCCCCCTGCCACCGCGGGGGGACCACAGGGGGGCTGGCTAGAACCGGCGGCCGGTGAGCTGGCCGGGGAAGCCGAGGGGCTTGGTGTTGCGGTTGGCCGGCATGGGCCAGCCTTGCCCGCCCATGGACTGGAACTCGTCGTGCTTGCCGCAGAGCCAGAAGAACATCTCCGCGGCGTCAATGCAGTCCCGGAACTGCTGGCGAGTGCCGGGGCCGGGGAACGTGTAGTCGGCCGTGACCACGTCGAAGTCCGGCTCGATAAGCCAGTCGCGCTCCGGCGGCACGGTACGCCAGTAGTTGTACTTGAGCATGTTGCGAATGCCGCTGGCCGTCGAGTCGGAGCGCCGATGCCAGATGGAGTAAACGGTGATGATGATCGAGCCGGCCGGGACCGCCGCATAGACCGAGCTTTTGACCCCGCCGTAGTGCGCCATCTGGCGGGAGAGGGAGAAGAGGTGGTGCGAGCCGGGTAGTAGCTCGGTCGGCCCCATCTCGCGGGTGCAGGTTTCGGGGTAGTAGAAGACTTGGAGGTAGTACTGCGCCGGGCCGTACTGCGAGCCGCCGTCGCGGTGCCACTGCTGGCCGGCGAGCGGCATATGGACGCGGTGATTGCTCATCAGGATGGGCAAGACGAAGTTGCGGCCGAGCAGGGAGCGCACCGCGCCGGCCGCCTCCGGCTGGCAGATCACCCCTTCGACAAACCAGTCTTCATCGAGAATCTCGGTTGGCTCGATGACCGGGTTGTTGTCCACGAACTCGATGGTGCGGCGGTTGATCTCATCGGGGACGACTCCCTCCAGGACGAGATAGCCCTGCTTGCACACGTCGAGCACCTGGGAATCGGTCAAGGTGGGTGGGCAGTCGTAGGTCTTCATCGCTCGTTACCGCCATTTCTCCAGGATGAACTCGTAGCCCAAGCCGTAGGTCCGCGACTCATCCAAGGACAGCGCCAAGTCAGGGAACTGGATCACCCGCCAGCCGTCTTGCATGGCGGCCAGCACCGTCGGATACGGCCACTCGTCCGGGTCCGCGGGGCCTTCGGAGAGCTGGCCGTCCTGCACCAAGAGCATCCCCACCACGTCGCCGGTGACGGACGTGGTGCTGGCTTGTAGGTAGAGCAAGTCCTGCCGCGGCGCGGGCTGTGCGTCGAGCGCGGCGATGATGCCTTGCAGGCTGGTCTCGGCAAGGTGTCCGGCGCGTAGCTCGGCGATGCAGCGTTCCACCTGCTGCTTGATCTTCTCAACTGACATGGCCGCCCCTCTCGGCTTGACAATAGACTGCCGGGCGGCATTCTGTCAATGGTGGGTAGCCGTCAGCGGTCAGCTTTCAGCCGTCAGCCGGGGGCGCGGATGGGCCTCACCCCGGCCCTCTCCAACATTTGGAGAGGGGGAGCTAGGCGGACCTACCTACCCCCTGGCCCCCTCCCTAAAGGGAAGGGGAACGTGGGGGTGTAGCGGCGACGCGGGGATGCTGACTGCGCTATTCAATTGTGCGGCTGGATTGCGGCCCCGTATCGGGGTACGGGGCATGCTTGGGCCGCAATGACGGAGGTGGGGCCGGAGGGGCGCGGGAGGGATGGTGGAGGGAGAGGCCCGTGTGCGCGGTGGAGCACGACCGCGGTTGGGGCGGCACTTGGATGGCAGGATGCGCTGGGTCGCCCCCCTGTGGTCCCCCCGTTGCGACGGGGGGACGTGGATTGCGGCCTACGCCGCAATGACGAGAGGGGAGGCGGGAATGATGGTTGAGACGGTGGGTGTGTGGGTTGGTCAGGGTGCGGGGATTGGCAGGGGTGTGGGGCAAGCCTTCCTGGCGCAGCCGGCGCGGGCCGGTCGGCAAGGACACGGTGGCGATGGGTGCGGCACTCGGACGGTGATGACCTGCTGCCTTGGCCGTGCTGGCTAGGAGTAGGTCGGCACCCGGTGCGCGCAAGGCGGCACTCAGACGGTCACGGCACGGCGCTCCCGCCGCAATGGCGAGAGTCCGGCCATGACCCGGTGCCCTCGGGGCGGCACTCTGACAGTACTGACCCGGCGCCCCGGCCGTGCTGGCCGGGGGTATGTCAGCACCCGGTGCCGTAGAAGCGGCACTCAGGCGGCCATGCCACGCCGCACGCAAGGCGGCGTGGGGTCGGTCATGACCCGGTGCCCTCGGCTGGGTGGCTTTGCCACCGTGGTTGACTAGCATGATGATGCGAGTGGTTCCCCTGCCGGGCGGTGCCCGGTGCTCCAGGAGGGGCTTGCGACTGCCAATCCCCGTCATTGGGTACACATTGGCGGGGGTGGGGGAAAGACAACGGGGGAATTCCTCACCCCCCGGCCCCCTCTCCAACATTTGGAGAGGGGGAGTGGATTCCCTGGATTCACAAACGAAGTGCAACACCAGGGTAAGGTGTTGCCATGGGACGCTACTACACCCAGCTTGGTATTGAAGAACGCTGTGAACTGGCCCGACTACACGCCCAGGGGGCCTCGCTCCGGCAAATCGCTGCAACTCTGGATCGCGCGCCATCGACCATTGCGCGCGAGCTGAAGCGCAACGCCTCCCGCCAGCAGGGCTACCGGCCGACCTATGCCCACGAGCAGGCCCGCGCCCGGCGCTGGCGAGGCACCCGCCTCGACCGCGACGCCGCCCTCCGCGCGCAGGTGCTCGCCCGCCTCAAACGCGGCCAGGCGCCCGAGCAGGTCGCGGGGCGGCTGGCCAAGGAAGCCGGCCAGCCGGTCATCTCCCACGAGACGATCTACCGCTTCATCTACGCCCAAACCACGCGCACGAAGACCGGCGCCACCTGGCGCCACTACCTGCCCCAGGCCAAGACCAAACGGGGCCGCCGCCGCCGGCGCCGCAGTCCGGCCGCCCTGATCCCGGGCCGGCGCCCCCTGAGTGAACGCCCCGCGACCGTCACGGACCGCCAGACCCCGGGACATTGGGAAGCCGATCTGATGCTGTTCCGCACCTACGGCCAAGCCGTGCTCACCGTGCATGAACGCCACTCCCGCCTGCTGCTCGCCGTGCGGCCCCCAGGCAAAGCCGCCACCCCCATTGCCCAGGCCCTCGCCCGGCTGCTGGGCCCCTTGCCCGCGGCCTGGCGCCAGACGGTCACTTTCGACAACGGCACGGAGTTCGCGCGCCATCACCGGCTCCACGCCCTCGGCATTGAGACGTTCTTCTGCGACACTCATGCGCCCTGGCAGAAAGGCGGGGTGGAGAACGCCATCGGGCGCCTGCGCCGCGGGCTGCCCCGCAAGACCGACTTGGCGACCCTGACCGACACCCGGTTTACGGAGTTGGTGCAGTTGTACAATAATACGCCCCGCAAGTGCTTGGATTACCGGACCCCGGCGGAAGTGTTCTGGAACGACGTGTTGCACTTCAAATGTGAATCCACCTTCCCGCTTTCGCGGGAATGACGGTCAGGCTGTGGCCCCCCTATGGCCCCCCCGCGGTGCAGGGCCGAGTTTGGTGCGGCTGCGGCCCGTCGTCGGGCCGACTCGCTCCATATAGGAACGGCCCAGCGAGTGCTACGCAAAGGCCGGGGTAGGTCATTCTTGCTACGCTGCGTTGGCTCTATCTTCGTGACATCGGAGGTTTCTTTGGGAGGATTGTCCGGTATCCACCGGCAGTGGCTCATCTTCTCGGCAGTGGTCTTGCTGGGGTTGCCCGGCATTGTGCTGTTCTTGTCGGGCCTGGAGCCTCACCCGCTGGCCGCGACTTGTGTCTACGGAGGGGCCATTCTGGCCGGCGCGTTCGTGCTCTCCTGGGCCGCCGAGGTTGCCGAGCTAGACATCTCGGCGTCTTTGGCTATTGCGATTCTGGCCCTGCTGACGGTCCTGCCCGAATACGCCATCGAAGCTGTGCTCTCTTGGGATGCCGGCGCTTCGTTCGACTCCGCAACGCGAGCGGCAACGGAGGAGACACGCCGGGTGGCAGCCAACGTCACCGGTGCCAACCGGCTGCTGATTGGCTTTGGCTGGCCCGTGGTCATCATCGTCTTCTGGCTGAGATGGAGGCAAGTCCTCGATCTTCGCGGCAGATTAGGCCCGGAGGTGACGTTCCTAGCAGTCGCAACTTGCCTCACTTTTGCCATCTTCTTTCTCCAGGGTATTCACCTGCTGATGGGCGCGGTACTGATCGGTCTCTATGTGGCCTATCTTTGGGTAGGGTCGAGGAGCGGAGGGGAGGAGCCGGAGTTGACCGGGATTGCGGCTTGGCTGGGGTCCCTGCCGGTGCGATGGAGGCGAACGGCTGTGGCGCTGCTATTCGTCTACGCCACGGTCGTCATACTTGTCGCCGCGGAGCCTTTTGTCGAAAGCCTGATCGAAACGGGACGGCACTGGGGGATTGATGAATTCGTCCTGATCCAGTGGATCGCACCGTTGGCATCGGAGCTTCCGGAGGTTGCGGTGGCGGTCCTGTTCGCGCTGCGGGGGAATGCTGCGGCCGGAATTACCGTGCTCATCGCCTCCGAGGTCAACAAGTTCACACTGCTGATCGGCAGCATGGTCGTCATCTTCAGCCTGTCGGCGGGGGAGATGCTCACCTTCCCGCTGGATACCAGGCAGGCCGTGGAGTTCCTGCTGACCGCGGCGGTTGCCCTGTTCGGCCTGGTATTGATTGCCAGGCGCACCCTGGACTGGCGCGCCGGCGTGGTGTTGCTGGTGCTGTTCGTTGCACACCTATTCTTCCCCGGGGCGGAACAGCGCCTATGGTTTACCTACGCCTATCTCGGCCTGACCGCTGCGCTGATCGTCCTGGACTGGCGCCGGGTCGGGTTCCTGTTCCGGGGAGGGATTGAACCCGCCGGTAGAAATCCTCACCCCCCGGCCCCCTCTCCAACATTTGGAGAGGGGGAGTAGGGTTGGCCCACCTATGGTCCCCCACTGCGGCGGGGGGACGGGTGTAGCGTGGGGTACTTAGTGGGGTGGGTTGGTGGGGTCCCAGGTGAAGTCGTCGAGGGGGTAGATTGGGCGGCCGATGCGTTGCCAGTTGAAGCGGTGGAAGTTGGGGCTGCTCGCGCCGGGCGTGTCGAGCAGGATGATGTCCTGGGCGAACGGTCCGTAGGCGGCGCGGAAGAGGTTGGGTGATTTGACCACGACGATGCGTGCGGTGGCCGGTTCCAGCCCGGCCGCGCGGTAGATTTCCGGGTCGTTGGTGGGGATGGTGCGGCTCATGAGCAGCAGGCGGATGGCGCCGATGGCCAGGACGGCGGTCGGTCCGGCGTCCATCGTCATTCCCGTATAGGCGGGGCCTTTCCGCATAACACGACCGTCGGTCAGGCGCTCGATCCGCCCGGTGACCGCGACCGACGCGCTGTGCGCCGGGTCGAGGGTACCGCCCACGGTCAGGGTGAGCGTCTCGCCAGCATCGGCCGCGTGCGCTGCTGTGGCTGCGGGCGGGTCCACGAGCGGCACGAGGCAGAGGCCCGCAGCGTCGTCCGGGTGGCCGCAGTCGGCGTCGAGGAGCGCCTGCAAGACGGCAACCGAGTCGCCCGGCGAGCCGGCGGAGGTGCCGTCGGCCGAGTCTACGAGCAGCACCGGCCCTTTTTCGGCTGCCAACGCCCGCTGCACGGCTACGGCGGTGGCAACGAGCGGCACGTCGAACGCCTGGCGTCGCTGCCAGAACTGCCGGGCGAGCCGCCGGGCGTGGGCGCGGGCCGCGTCAGGGTCCGTGCCGACGACGACGATGCTGCCGCCGGCCTCCGGGAGGTCGAGCCACGGTTGCATCCCGAACACGGAGACGGCGAGCGCGGCGCCCTCGGCTTCCAGCCAATCGGCCTCGGCGCGGACCTCGTGCATGGGGCCGTGGGTGGTCTGCATGGTCTCGGCCGGCACGATGAGCGGGACTTTCTGCACGATAGTCTGCGGACGCGGGCCGCCTTGGGCCGCGGCCAGCGCGGGCGCGGCTGCCCGCTCGCCGGTGCGGCGCTGATCCACGTGGGGATAGGTCCGGTAGCCGACGAGCACGTCCGCCGTCGCGGCCATGCGCGCGGTGACGTTGGCGTGGAGGTCGAGCGAGGCGGCGATGGGCGCCTGCGGACCGACGATGTCGCGCACGGCCGCCAAGACGGCGCCTTCGGGGTCGTCCTCGCCCTCGGCGACCATTGCGCCGTGGAGCGCCAGCAGGACCACGTCGAGCGGCTGTGCGCGCTGTGCCTGATTCAGACGGTCGAGTAGCTCGTCGCGCAGGGTGACGTAGGTCGCGGCCTGAACCAATCCCGCCGGGTTGGCGTCGGCCGCGAGCAGCGGGATGATCTCGGCATCGGGTATTGCGGCGCAGGAGTGCAGGAAGCCGGCCACTTCGGTATTGGTGTTGCGGAAGTGGTCGAGCATGGCTGCGCCGCGGACGAGGGTGCCGGCGGCGAAGTCGTCAAGGGTGGTCTGCACGGGCGAAAAACTGTTCGCCTCGTACATGAAGGCGCCGATGGCGATACGCATAGCAGCGTTCTCCCTGGCCGCGCCGGTAGAGTTGGCGTGTGGGCCGAGACGCGGTAGAGTGCAGGGTCGGTACGGAGGACGGTAGAGGGCGGGCGGAGGTCTGTCAAGGCCAACGGCAGTGGCCAGTAGCCAGTAGTCAGTGGTTGGGGGTAGGTGATGAAGGAGATAGGATGATGGTGACCGTAACGGAGACGGCGGCTCCTGAGCGCGGGACGAGGACGGCGGCGGACCACTTTCGCGCGGCGGAGCGGGTGCTGGTCGGCGGTGTGTCGGGGTCGGCGCGGGTCAATCCGGCGCTGGACCATCCCCTGCTGGCTGCCGGCGGCGACGGGGCGCGATTGATTGCGACCGACGGACGGCGGTATCTCGACTTCCATACGGGGTATGGCGCAACCATCTTGGGGCACAACCACCCGGCGGTGCGGGCGGCCATCGAGCAGGCGCTGGACATGGGGTGGTGCTCGGGCCGGAGACGGTCTATCAGCAACGGCTGGCGGCGCGGCTGGTTGAGCTGATCCCGTGCGCCGAGCAGGTGCGGTTTGCCAACTCCGGATCGGAGGCGACGATGGCAGCGGTGCGGCTGGCCCGTGCCCACACCGGCCGCAGCAAGCTGCTGAAGTTCGAGGGGCACTTCCACGGGCTGCACGAGCACGTGCTCTACAGTACGCATCCGCCGGCCCGGCCGCCGGCGCCGGGTCAGCTGCTCCCGCCGACTATCGATTCGGGGGGTATTCCGGAGGCGTTTGCCGATCTGGTTGTCGTGGTGCCCTGGAACGACCTGGCGGCCGTCGAACGGGCCTTTGCGGAGCACGGTGACGACCTGGCGGCGGTCATCATGGAGCCGATCAACTACAACGCCGGCTGCCTGGTTGCGGACACCGACTATCTGCGGGCGGTACGCAGGATTACCGCCGCGCACGGCACGGTGCTGATCTTCGACGAGGTGCTGTCCGGCTTCCGCACCGGGGTTTCGTGCGGGCAGGGGTACTACGGCGTGACGCCGGACGTGGCGCTGCTGGGCAAGGCGGTCGCCAACGGGGTGCCGCTGGCGGTGATCGCCGGGCGGCGGGGGATCATGGAGACGCTGAGTCCGCTCGGCTCGGCGGCGCATAGCGGCACGTACTCCGGGCACCTGTTCGGCGTGCTGGCGGCCTTGGGGACCTTGGACGTGCTGACGGCGCCCGATTTCTACGACGGGCCGACCGGCATCGTGGCGCTCGCCAACCGTTTCTATGGCGGGCTGGCCGACATCTTTGCTCGGCACGGCATTCCGTGTCGCGTGCAGGGCTTGGGGCCGCGCTTTGGTCTCTACTTCGGTCTGGACCCGGACCGGCCGGTCAACGTCTACCAGGACATCGTTGGCCACGACTCGGCGCTGCTCAAGCGTTTTGTGCGGGCGTGCTTTGCGGAGGGGGTGTACTTCCACACCTACGACGTGGTGGTCGGACACCACGGATTCTCCGCCGCGCACGGCGCCGCCGGCCTGGACGAGGCGCTGGAGCGCATTGACGCGGCGTGTGGGGGGGTGTGAGGGATGGGGGCTGCCCCCACCCTAGCCCTCCCCCGTTGCGACGGTGGAGGGAATGCGCTGCCCTCCGGCCGCCAGCGGCAAGCAATCGCTGTCCCCCCGCCGCAGCGGGGGGACCATAGGGGGGCGGTGATGCGCTCGCTGCGTTAGCCCATGCCGTGGACGCGGTCGGGGCGAATCTTGTAGATGACGCGGGTGACGCCGGGGGGGACGGTGTAGGTGTCGCTGCCGGAGTAGCGCTTGGCGAGGGCGGCGCCGTGCTCGACGGCGCCCTCGCTGGTGATCTCCGTGACCGGACCGCGGATGGACAGATAGCGGCCCGTGTTGTCCGGGTCAATCATGCAGATGGCTACGCTCGGACGTGCCCGCATGTTGAGGTCTTTCTGGCGGCCCTGGGCCGAGTTGACCCACACATGCTCGCCGTCGTAGCTGGCCCAGAGGGGCGTGACTTGGGGCGAGCCGTCGGGCATGAGCGTGGCGAGGAAGCCGAGGCTCGGCTTCTCGAAAAGATCGAGATACTGCTCCGGTATCGGCTGCGCTTTGCGCTCCGTAGGCATGGATACCTCCTGTAGGTTGGGTCTAGGGCGGACCTACCCCCGGCCCCCTCCCTAAAGGGAAGGGGAGTCTTTTTCCTCCGGCCCGCCGCTTGGTCGGGGGCCTGGATTGCGGCTTTCGCCGCAATGACGGGGCCGGACGGGGCCGAATCAAGCGGGAACTATCTACTTGACGATCCTCATCGTCTCGTGCTGCCTCTATTTTGGTGGCTTGAAGGCGTCAAGTATGTGGTGTGCTCGGTCATGACCGAGCGACAGAGCATCGTTCAGTTCCGCAATAGCCGCCGCCTTCTCGGCTAACGCCTTTGCTTGTGCGCGGTCTGCGTCCTCCATGTGCTGCACAATGCTACTGGCGGTTTCTTGATCCGGGTATGGGAAGGCAATGCTTTGGATGGCCTCCCAGTGGACCCGCGTCCGGTTTGCACCAGTTGTCCGGACGAGCATTTCAGCCCTGATCTCTGGTGAGCGGAGCACAGCCCACACAACTCTCGGGTCATACCCGGCCTTCGTTGTCAAGACGGTGTACTCCTTCGATACAACGAGTCCATCCAATTCACCCGGCACAATCGCCACGCTTCCGTATGTCGCGGCGATATTGGAAATGACGATCTCGCCCTCGCGCACCCGGTACAGTTGCGGGTACTCAGTCTCCGTCCTGGGCAAGATAACTCGATCGGGTGATGCAGTGCCATCGTACTTGACTGTGAGCAATTGCACGTTTCCTTCATGCGAAGCACACTCTATCGTATCCGAGACAGAGAAATCCTTTACCTTGACCACATCCGAAAGGCGTGTTGTGGTGTCCGAACCACGCCAATTTTGTTCGATAAGGCAGTGTTTCACGTCGAGTCGGTCTCGTGCTCGCTCTGGTGGAACGATGTACTCGGGATTGCCCTTCCCCTCCAAGAAGTCCTTGTACTGTTGGACAACAGAAGTGACTTCTTCCCGAGCCCTAACGCGCAACTCATCATCACCGGGCATCCACCTACGTCTCTTTGGATCGTCAATGCCGACGTACCTGCACGCATACATGAATATTGAGGGGTTCTCGGCAACTAAGGTCGCGTCTTCGGATCGACGCTTCTCCATCACTATGAAAGAAGTCTTGACCCGTGCCTCGGACCGCTGAAAGGCATCACCTGGCAAAGAGACGACTGCTTTGACAACGTATAGTCTCCGTAGTATTTCCCTGAACCATCTATACCTGTTGCCGTTCAAAAAGCCATCGTCTATTACGGATACCAAACGACCACCCGGTTTCAGGCAGTGGTGATACATTTCGAAGAACATCATTTTGGCCAGTAAACTCGCTTTGCCACTAGCTATGGTGTATTGATCCAGCACCAGCGCGTCCCCCGCCTTTGACCGTTCGTATTTCTTTGAGAAAGGTGGATTGGTGAGTACAACGTCAAACCTCCCCGGTAGGCCCAAGTCTCGTATCTCCTCCTTCTCAACGGCTTCTTCTGGCGTGTCTGTGGTGTCGTCGCTCTCGAATCTAAGGTCTAGTCCGTCCACGTTGAAGATTCGACTCCCGCCATCGCCGTGCAGGTACATGTTGAGTCTGGCTATTTTGGCAAGATTCGGGTCCTTGGCGAAGTCTATGCCGTAAATTTGGTTGTCCGCGATAGCCTTTCTCTGGTGAGCTTTCTCGTGATTGGTCAGCGAGGCATTGCTGTTCACCTTTGTCCACATGTCGGCGAGAGCGTCAATAAGGAAGCCTCCAGTACCACAACAGCCGTCCAAGACTAAGTCGGTTGTTTTCAGGTCGCCTAGACCGACTCCCATCTTTACAAGCGTCCTCGGAGTGAAATACTGGCCGAGGTCTTTCCCGCGCATCGTCGCGCTTAGGAAATTTTCAAACAGCCGGCCGTTCAGATCGGCGTCGATTCCAAATAGGTAGAGCCGCTCCAAACGCTCGACCACGCCCCTTATGGTCTCCGGCTTCAGATTAATGTGTTCCCCTTCATCGAAGAACCGCTTTCTGACCCTTCTAGCGATCTGTCTCTCCACATCGTCCATGAAATCCTTGAAGAGTATTGAGTCGACAGGGTTAGGCGTAGACGCCTGATGGGTGTTGATCCACCGCAGAGAGAAAGTCACCTCGGATGATGGAAATTCGAATTGCCTTTCTGCGGAAAGTCCAGGGTAGTCCTGTTTGATCTTCTTGTCTGAGAGGAGCTTCAGTGTAATGAGCTTGACAAACTCGACGAATCCAGCCGCTTGACTTATGCGGTCGGACTGATAGATATGCTGATGGCATTTGGCAAAGACATGGTTGACCTCTGTGATTGATGGCTTCGTGAAGTGGATGGTATCTGCATCTGCGGGTGGCGGAGTTGTCCCCCCAAATGCGGCGGGGCGCAGCATGTTCAGAAGCTGCCGGTATTTTTGATTCTGTTCGGAGAAGTCCTCGAAACGCATGACCATGTGCGGTTGCGCCGCTCCGGTTTCATAGACGTGAGTCTCTATGCCGTTCGTAAGAACGAACCACCCGACGGGGCTGGTACTCGAGTATGAGTTGTTTATAGCCTCGCAGTATCCATTTGCCTGTGTGAAGTGCCTATCGAGGTGTTCCCTGGGAGCCTTGGCCTCCAGCACCCAGCGGATATGGCCCCTCGATTTCATGGCAAAGTCAGGGCGGTGCATCCTAGCAGCATTGCCAAGTCTGCCGACCGATAACTCTTCTAGCGCCGCCTTTGGCCTGATGTCCCTATCGGGATAACCCAAGGATTCAATCAGACGGCGAGCGAAGTTCTGTTCGACATCAGCTTCGTTGCGGAGGTCCCGATGATCGCAGAACAGGTTTCTCATGTGGCCTCCTGTTAGCTTTCGGAGGATCGTCAAGTAGATAGTTCCCGTCGAGGATGAAGCCGTAAAGCCGAAACTCGCTGTCGCTCATGACTGCTCTGCCGCTCGGGCTAAGTCCGAGGTGGCTGCCGCTCAGTGCCTACATGATACCGATGGCATTGTCAAGTCTCAAAGCACGCTGCGATAGCCGGCGTCACACCACGCCTTGACGGCCTGGCCCTGGTGTGCGAATGGCCCGGTCTCGAATTGCAGGCCGGAGGGAATGCTGAAGCGGTCGGCGGGGGGAGCGGGTCGTGCGAGGGCAACGGAAGATGCTGGCCGCATGTACCCTGCCTGGTTGATGATCGCACTGGATTCCGGCCCCGTATCGGGGTACGGGACAGGCCCTCGCCGGAATGACGGCCGGGGTATCGTCGTGATTGACGGTTGTGCCAGTATAGACCATCCTTCGGGGTGGTGGGATAGCCCCCCTATGGTCCCCCCGTTGCGACGGGGGGACGGGCGTAGCGTGCTACGCCCCTACTGGATTCCGGCGAAAGCCGGAATGACGGACGTGAGGAGAGCGGCAGCGTTAGCGTGAATGATGGGCATGGGGGAGTGGCGGCGTTGGTGGTTTCGAGGGGAGGGGTGATGGGTGTGATGACGGATTATGATGCGATTATCGTTGGTGGTGGGCATAACGGGCTGGTGGCGGCGGCGTATCTGGCGCAGGCCGGGCAGTCGGTGCTGGTGCTGGAGCGGCGCGACCTGGTGGGTGGGGCGTGTGTCACCGAGGAGCTGTTTCCGGGGTATCGCGTCTCGTCCTGTGCCTACATCTGCCATCTCTTGCAGGCCAAGGTGATTGATGACTTGCGCCTGCGCGAGCACGGGTTTGCGGTCTATCAACTCGAACCGGCGCGCTTTCAGCCGTATCCCGATGGCAACGTGCTCGTGTTCTGGGACGACGCGGAGCGCACGGCGGAGGGGATACGGCGCCTCTCAGAGCACGATGCCGCGGCCTATCCGCGGTGGCTGGACTTCTGGCGCCGCGCGGCCGGCCTGATCCATCCCTATTTCCTCACCGCGCCGCCGTCGCTCTCCGAGCTGGTGGCGCGGGCGCGGCGGACCGGCGATGAGGACGTGTTGGAGACGCTGCTGACTCGCAGCATGGCGGACCTGGTCCAGGCGTATTTCGAGTCTCCGTGGCTGCAGGGCGCCACCATCCAGGCGCACGACGTGGGCGATCCGGCGGCGGTGGGCAGCGCGTTTTGCCAAAGCTATATCCGTTGTGACGGGTACTCCCGGCCAGAGGACTGCGGGATCGTGCGCGGTGGCATGGGTACGATCACGCAGGCCATGCTGCGGTCCGCCGAGCAGTCGGGTACTACCGTGCGAACGGGCGTGTCCGTGCGCCGGGTGCTGGTGGAGGACGGGGCGGCGCGCGGGGTGGAGTTGGCGGATGGTGAAGTGATTTCGAGCCGGGTGGTGTTGAGCAATGCCGACCCGAAACGCACGTACCTGCAGTTGGTCGGCGCCGAGCACTTGGACAGCGGGTTCCGGCGGCAGGTAGGGCAGCTCAAGACCCGCGCCACGTATCTGAAGTTTCACGCCGCCTTGCGCGAGCTACCGGACTTCTCCCGCTATCTTGGCCCCGACTATGATCCGCGCTCCCTCGCCTACATCAAGATTTGTCCCTCGGCGGACTACTTCGCGCAAAGCTGGGACGACGCGCGGCATGGCCGGCCGTCGCGGTCGCCGGTGATGGAGGTGCAAATCCCGACGGTCTACGATCCGACGCTGGCGCCGCCGGGCCAGCACGTCATGTCTATCTGGGTGAGCTATGCGCCGGTACAGCCGCGCGACGGTACGTGGGACACGTTGCGGCAGCCGGTCGGCGAGCATTTGATTGATACGCTGGCGACCTATGCGCCCAACCTGCGCGAGGCCATCGTGGATTGGTCGCTGTTCACGCCCTGGGACCTGGAGCAGCGCGTCGGTCTGACTGACGGGAACATCCGCCACCTCGACATCGTGCCGAGCCAGTTCCTCACCCAGCGTCCGCTGCCCGGCTACGCCGATTACCGCACGCCGATCAATGGCCTCTACTTGTGCGGAGCCGGGACGCATCCCGGCGGGGAAGTGACCGGCGCTCCCGGTCACAATGCGGCGGCGGTGGTGTTGCGCGACTGGGCGGGGTGAGTGGCGGGGCCGGGCCGCCCCCCATACGCATCAATTTAAGCGCCCGCTTCCACCGTCAATAGCAACTGGGCGGGATTCGGCGCTTGGCGGCGCCGGTGAAGCTCTGAGCGGCGCTGCACACAGCCGGTTTGCCGGGCGACGGTCTCCGCCGCGGTCGTCAAGAAGGCCCGCCTCGTCCGGGCGACGTGTGGTATGGTCGTCATCGGGGAAGCTCCTGGCGGCGGGCGTGCGGCTGACTACCCACATGATGCCAGGAATGCTTCCCCGTTCTCCTTAGCTTGATGCGTATGGGTAGGTGCAGTGTTGCGCCCCTATGGCCCCCCGCTTCGCAGGGGGAGGTGGATTCGGACACGCCCTAGACCAGGCTGATGGCTGAATGCTGATGGCTGACGAATACTATGCTGCTGCTCGGTGACATTCTTCGCAAGCAGGCCCATCCGCAGGTGGCGGGGCGCAAGACGGCGCTCATCTGGGGTGATGAGACGTGGACCTATGCCGCGCTCAATAGCCAGGTCAATCGGCTGGCGAATGGGCTGGCCGGGCTGGGCGTGGCAAAGGGCGACCGGGTGGCGGTGCTGGGCCGTAACTGTGTGGAGTACGTCGTCTGCTATTTCGCGCTGGCCAAGCTGGGCGCCATCATGGTGCCGGTCAACTTCTGGTACCGCGCTGGCGAGGTCAGGTACACGCTCGATCAATCGGGTAGCACGTGGCTGCTTGTCGGCGCGCAGTTTGGTGCCGTCGCAGCCGCGGCGGCGGACATGCTCGAAAAGACCGCCTTGCGTGCCGTTGTCCGGTGGGGTGAGGCGGCCGGGGCGGACGAATGGATCGGCTCGTCGGAGACGCGGCAGGTCAGTTATTCCGATCTGCTTGCCGGGGCAGCGGACTCCGAGCCGGACATGGACCTCGCGCCCGACGATCCGCACATCATCCTTTATACCAGCGGCACGACCGGCTTCCCCAAGGGCGCACTTTTCTCGCACCGTGCCCACTACCTGCACGCGATGGCATGGGTGATCCGCACGCGCACCGTCGAGGAGGATGTTGGCCAACTGGTCTATCCGCTGTTCCACACGGGCGGCCCCGATTGCGTGCTGCTGCCACACTTCCTCGTCGGTGCGACGGTGCTCCTGCTCGACGGCGCCGATCCTGCGGAGATGCTGGACACCGCCGCGCGGTGGCGGGCAACCAGCCTCTTCTGCGTGCCGACGGTGTGGCGGCGCGTGCTCGGCCAAATGCGGCGTGGCGCCTACGACGTTGGTAGTGTCCGGCGGTGTCTTGGCTCGTCCGATACGTTTACGCCTGACCTCTTGGATGAGATTCTCGGTCGATTCCAACTGGCGGATGTCTACGTTACCTACGGGTTGACTGAGGCGGGGTGTATTCTGACGTTCTCGCGCCTCACCCGCGATGACCGCTCGCGGATTGGCACGGTCGGCAAGCCGCATCCGTTGGTGGAGGTCCGGCTCGTTGACTCGGCCGATCAGGACGTGCCCCCTGGCGAGGTTGGCGAGGTCGTTGCCCGCGGCCCGACCCTGATGGATGGCTATTGGCAGCTGCCGGAGCGGACGGCGGAGGCGATGCGCGGTGGCTGGCTGCACAGCGGCGACTCGGCCCGCGCCGACGACGAGGGTTTCCTCTACATCGCCGGCCGGCTCAAGGACCTGATTATCAGCGGTGGCGAGAACATCTACCCGATTGAGATCGAACGCCTGCTGCGCCAGCATCCCGGTGTGCGCGAGGTGGCGATTGTCGGTGTGCCGGATGCCGAGTGGAGCGAGTCGGTCTTGGCAGCGGTGGTGCCGACGCCGGAGTGGCTGCCGCGCTGCACCGGTGAGCCGGCCGGCGCGGCCGACGAGCTAAAGGCGTTCGTGCGTCGGCAGGTGGCGGGCTTCAAGACACCGCGGTACGTGGAGTTTGTGGAGGCGCTGCCGGTGACGACCGCCACCAACAAGGTGCAGAAGACGGTTTTGCGCGAACGCTACGGCGCGCGCTGCCTGGCCATGAGCCGGCGGCGGGCGGGGGCGGAATAGCCTCACCCCCCGGCCCCTCCGCACAGGGGTAGGTATTTTGTCTGCATCAGGATTTGCAGGATGCAAGGATGAACAGGATGGATTCCGGCTTGCGCCGGAATGACGGGGGGCTGGGCGCGATGAATCGCGCTCCTACATCATAAACCTGCCCTTGTGAGGGGGCCAGGGGAGTGGGATTACGCGGCGCTGCTACCGACTGGTGCCGGTAGCTCGCTGGGGTGAAGGGAGAGATATTCGCGGACCTCAAGATTCATCCCATCAACCTCTGTGAGGTATCCGGCTGCGCTCAGACGGTAGTTGGCGGCGTTGACTTCAACGCGGCGTAGGTGCGTGAGCTGCCGCTGGAAATGTGCAATACGCTCCAGAGTCACTTGCAGCTCGCCATCATCCCGTATCATGCTGGACTACCTCCACTATCCCGCGGCGTGTCCCGTCGCGTTTGAGTTGCCAGTGCTCGATGGCGGCCTGCCCACCATCCAATGCAGCCGAACGGTGCATCCAGAAAATGCTTGCAGGGCAGTATGCTTGCGCTCACTGTCTCAGATCGATGCCACAGACTAGCAGAGAGCGGTATAGTCGCCATAGGAGGCCTTTGCATAACTCCCAGATGGGGTGCGAGAGGGACACTGCTCCAGTCCTCGCTCACCTGGGAGGACCGATTTTTGGATTCCCGCGAAAGCGGGAATGACGGGTTACGCAAACGTCTCCCATAGCGGATGGGAAGGGATGCCGGCAGAGCCGGAAGGAGAGAAGCATGAAGGTTCTCGTGACGTTGCCGCTGACCGACGCGCAGGTGGGGCGGGTGCGCGACGCTGCCGGGGACGGGGCCGTGGTGGTGGCCGCCGACCGCAGTGAGCAGCGGCGTGAAATCCAGGATGCCGACGTGCTGTTCGGTCATATGACGCCCGAATTGCTGGAGTTCGCGCCGCACGTCCAATGGGTGCAACAGACCGGCGCGGGAGTTGACGGGTCGCTGTACCCGGCCTTTGTCGAGAGCGATATCGTCTTGACCAGCGAGAAGGGCTACGTCGGGACGCACCTCGCCGATCACGCCATGGCGCTGCTGCTGTCGCTGGCACGGGGCATCGCCTGGGCGATCCGCGAGCCGACCTGGGACAACCGGATGCCGATTCGGAACGTGTCCTGGGAGTTGAGCGACAAGACCATGGGCATCGTCGGGCTGGGCGGCACCGGGCGGGCCGTGGCGCAGCGGGCGCTCGGCTTCGATATGCGCGTGCTGGCGGTGGACCCGGAGCCGGTCGAGCTACCGCCGGGCGTGGAGGCCTGCTGGCCGATGGACCAGTTTCACCGGCTCCTCGGCGAGTCCGATGCCGTCGTGATCTGCGCCCCCCTCACCGCCGAGACGCACGGCATGTTCGACCACGCGGCGTTTCGCGCGATGCGTCGCCACGCCATCTTGGTCAGCGTGACGCGCGGCAAGATCGTGGACGAAGCGGCGCTGATGGAGGCGCTAACCGAGGGATTAATCGGCGGCGCGGCGCTCGATGTCACGCCCCAAGAGCCGCTACCCGAAGATCACCCGCTCTGGCACATGAGCAACGTGGTGATTACGCCCCACACCGCCGGCGGCTCCCCGCTGCGCCAGGACCGCGTCGTAGACCTCTTCTGCCGCAACCTCCGCCGCTTCCGCGCTGGCGAGCCGCTAGAGAGCGTCATTGACAAGCGGAAGGGGTATTAATTAGTTGTTAGTTTTTAGTGGTTAGTTGTTAGTGGGCCTCTGCCTAAAGGGAAGGGTGGATTGTGCGGGGACCGGGGGGCCGGGAGTAGACCTCACCCCCCGGCCCCCTCTCCAACATTTGGAGAGGGGAGTAGTGCTCGGATCGGGGGTAGTTCCGGGCCGGCGGTGATGCACTCTTGGGTGAAACCGCATTAGACGGCAACCGGGCGGCGCATCCTTTCCAGCGCCGTGGCTAGAGCGGTCGTGAAGATGGGGCTTGTCCGCAGCACGCGCTCGATGTGGCGCTGGGCGAGCGCGTAATCGACCGGCTCGTTCGCGGCGGGCCGGGCGCTCCCGGCCTGGTCGGCAAGCCAGTAGTCGAAGGGGCTGATGATTAGACTCAGCGGCGCGCCCGTTTCTGCGTCAAGGCGCAGGTAAAAGTCCCAGTCGGCCACATCAACCCACAGTCCGGTGCGCCCCGTGCTGCCGGGCAAGATGATCTCCAGCTCGCCCGTGTCAGTGTCGTAGCGCCACTCCGCCGCAGGCAAGGCTGCTGCAATGCGGTCAACCAGCTCTTGCCGGGCACAGCGAGCGCTCATCGTGGCCGTCTCCATACCAACTCTGGGTGGCCGGTAAGCACGTGCCGCCACTCGGCGTTGCCACACCGAACCGGACGACCGAGCGGATCGGTCTCCGCCCAGCGCCACCGAGTAGTCTCCACATGAGCACTATACCTAACCGCGCCGACGTGCTCCTGCTCCCTGGAGCCGTACAGGCCTGGCCCCCCGCCTATCACTGCGGCGCACGCCGGAATCCACCTACCCCCTGGCCCCCTCCCTAAAGGGAAGGGGAATTGTGCGGCGCTTGGTAGCCTCTTCCCTGTAAAGGGAGTGGGGTAGGTCTGGGCCGGCAGTGGTACACTCTTGGGTGAAACCGCCATGAATACACGGCACCCGGAGGCTGCCAAGCCCCGCGCGACCTTCGCGTTACCCAGCCCGGACACGTTACGCGCGTTGGATCGGGCACATGAGCAAGGCTTCCGGCGTTTTCTGCGCGATATTGGTCACAACCAGCGCAATCCTGCTCATCGCCGCCGTGCTTCAGAGGCGTTGGTAGAGCTTATGGATAGGCTGACCGCACCCGAGCGGGGTGCTCCAGACTATGATGATCCTTACGTGGCTGCTGCCTACATGGTCAGATACCATCTGTCCCACTGCATGATGGCCTACTGGGCGTTTGAGCGCCTTTTTGACCATGTTCACGTTCCCAGGGCGCTTTATGTCCGAGACGTAGGCGCCGGGACAGGTGCGGCTCGCATAGGACTGGCATCAGCCTTGTCAGAGCGTAGGGAATCTTCTCCTACCATCTATTTTGATTCCTTTGAGCCTAGCGACGAGATGCGTCGTGCCGCCAACTCTTTTGTAGATGCTTTGCCGGGGCATGTTGGGGAAATGATCACTTCTTTCAATTATGGCGAGTATGGCAAGAGAGTTGCCGCTCCGAAACAATTGCCTCCTCAGATTCGGGGTCGGAATGACGTGCTGCGCGTGGTGACGGCGTTCCATTTGAGCCTGCCTTGGGATTATGAGCATTGGGTAGGTATCGATTCTGCCGAGCGTAGCATCCGGTCTGCGTTGGACTTGGCTTGTCCCCATATAGGTCTCTTTACTGCCAATTCCAATAAAAAGGATGCCCTCGCTTGGGTAGTAGATGGTCCTGCGCCTCTGGATGATCGTGCGCGTTGGGACGACAGTTTATCCACTAAGTATGATATTCCCAAGGACTATAAAGATGTGAGTGGCAAGTCTCGGTTTTATACAGCGTGCGCGGAAGACTTAGGCTTTACGTTGTCTGAAGGTAGCCCGGTCCGTCCGGTCCGTGAATGGAGCCGCCATCGTTTCAGCCTGCCCAAAGATAGTGTTTTGCTGTGGCGTGTTTCCCGTGATGAGGAGCAGCGCCAAGCGGCCATGCGTGCCGATGAGGAACGCCGGCAGCGGGAGCGTAAGGCGGCCCAGCGGGCTGAAGAGGAACGTCGAGCCAAGGCTGAACAGGCAGAGTGCGAGCGCCGGGAACAGGCCCAGCGTGCGGCAGCGGAACGCCAGCGGGAGCGCAGGGAACAGGCTCTTACCTACAAAGATCGGGGGGTTGCCCACGCGGGCAAAAGCGAATATGACCGGGCCATTCGCGCCTACGACCAGGCCCTCCAACTCGACCCCAACTATGTTGAGGCATATTGCGGTCGGGGATCTGCCTACTGGTCCAAAGGCAAGCATGACCGGGCCATTGAAGACTTCAACCAGGCCCTCCAGTTCGAGCCGCAATGCGTTAGGGCCCACTACGGCCGGGGAGTTGCCTACGAGAGCAAAGGCGAGTATGACGGCGCCATTCACGCCTACAATCAGGCCCTCCGAATCGATCCCAACTATGTTAATGCTCGTAACGGCCGGGGAGTTGCCTACTGGAGCAAAGGCGACTATGGCCGGGCCATTCAAGACTTCGACCAGGTCCTCCGGCTTGACCCGAACCAGGCGCGCACCTATTACAACCGGGGACTTTCCTACAGGTGCAAAGGCGAGTACAGGCGAGCCGAAAGTGATTTCCGTAAGGCACGGACGCTAGGCTACGACCGGGCCAAGGTTGAGGCGCGGCTTGCGGAATTGCGGCAGGAGCGCGAGCGCCGGGCACAAGCTGAGGCTGAACCTCAGGCGGCCATGGGGGCTAAGGGGAACGCCAGCGCCGGAGGGCCTCGGCCCGGCTCTCGAATGCCTTGAAGTCCCTACTGAGGAAGTTGTAGGCTCCAACAGCGGCGGTTCTAAAGGAGGTCCTGTGATGCCAGCGTCCGGCCAGTTGCCGCTTGCCGGGATGGAACCGCCGGTCGTTGCCGGCCCTGTCCGTGTGGCCGAGGCTCAGGTTGACTACATCCCGACGGTTGTGGCTGGCGCTGGCCGGGAGGGTGAGGATCAGGTTAGCGGCATCTCCACTGCGGTGGATACATCCATCGCGCGTACTGGCCAGGCTGAGGTTGACTACATCAAGACCGGCCAACTGCTGACGAAGGCCACGGGCTTCATGGAGGCCTACGACTTCACGCTGAATCCGTACAGCGGGTGCTCGTTCGGTTGTACCTACTGCTACGCTGCCTTTTTCAGCCGCGATAGCGCCAAGCGGGACAACTGGGGCTATTGGGTCAGCGTCAAAGCCAACGCCATTGAGCTACTCAAAAAGCGCAGACGCTCCCTGGACGGCACGCTTATCTATATGAGTAGCGTCACCGATCCCTACCAGCCTATCGAGCGGCAGTTGGAGCTTACCCGCCGTCTGCTGGAGCTGCTGGCGGAGCGGTGGAAGCCGAAGCTGGTCGTGCAGACGCGCAGCCCGCTGGTGGAGCGGGATTGCGACCTGTTCCGGCGCATCGAGGACAATGGTGGGCGGGTGCAGGTCAATATGACGGTGACGACGGACGACGAGGACATCCGGCGGACGTTCGAGCCGTTCTGTCCGGCCAACCACCGGCGCCTGGCGGCGATCCGCGCCGTGCAGGCGGCCGGGATTGACACCTGCGTCACGATGACGCCGTTGCTGCTGGTCAACGATAACGATGCCTTTGCCGACGACCTGATCGGCACCGGCGCCCGGAAGTTTATCGCGCAAACCTTCCATTTCAACCGGGGCAAGTTTGTGGCCCAGACACGCAACCAGGCGTTCGACCTGATGGCCGAAAAGCTGGGCTGCGAGCGGGGTAACTTTGTCGGTGAGTACGTGAAACGCTACCGGCAGTTCTTTAAGGTACTGAGCAAGAAGCTGCGAGACCGTAACTTGCCTCCGTTGGGCGAGGGCAAGGACGGGTTTGCGCCGCCGTTCTAGGGGCTGCAGGAGATGAAAATGGTAAGCCCCCCTATGGTCCCCCCGCTGCGGCGGGGGGACGGGCATTGCCGCGTGAGCAACGGGAGGAACATCCTGGCTGTGGCGAGGGCGCCCACTAGGGACGCCCCTACGAGGCTGGATTCCGGCCTACGCCGGAATGACGAGGTGATGGAGTGCCTCCACCTCGTCACGCGGGCGGTGGTACACTTGCAGGGGAGAGGTCATCATGGAGACAGAGCGCCCGGACGCTGCCAAGCCGCGCGATATTATCGAGTTTCTACGTGAGGAACAGCGCCGGCGGCAGTCGGAAGCGCCCAAGCCCCGCTGGCTCGTCGAGCTGCTGGAGGAGGCCAACAAGCCCTTCAGCGAGGAGAAGCAGGCGCGGCTCGATGAGTTCATGCGTCTCGCACAAGAGTTCCGCGAGCGGACGCCGAGTATCGCCCCGGAGACCGCTGAGTCGCTCATTCGTCAAGTGCGCGACGAGGCTGACGCACGACCTTGACCTCGAATGGAAGCACCCCAGCTGTCGTCTTGGACGCTTCAGTAGCGGTTAAGTGGCTGCTGACCGATGAGGAAGACACCACGGCGGCGGTAGGTCTTTTGCGCCGACAACGAGAGGGCAGACTGCGTCTTCTCGCCCCTCGCCAGATCGAGGTTGAAGTTGCCAATGCGCTCCGCAAAGCTGCGCTGGCCGGTCGCATAGCGACAAGTGAAGCCAGTGCCGGGCTTGATTTGTGGCTAACTAGGGCCCCTGCGTCGCTGCATCTGGTGGAAAATCGGCGTCTCTTGCGGCCGGCGCTGCGCGAGAGCCTGCGCTGGGGAGTGTCCCTGTTCGATGCGCTCTACGTCTCGCTGGCGGTGATCGCGGGCACCCATCTGGTTACGGGGGATCGGCGGTTGCTGCGTGCCGGCTCGGACCTGGAGCCGTATCTGCTTGACGTGCGCTCCTTCACGCCGTAGCGGGCAGTTGGCATATGGCCGGCCCCCCTGTGGTCCCCCCGTTGCGACGGGGGGACGGGTGCAGCAGGTTGCGCCTCTACGGCTTGGCCCGTATCTATCCAGGGCGGGAGGGGTGGTCGGGGTCGGTGAGGGTGCGGAGGCGGTCGAACATATAGATGCCGGTGTTGTGACCGTCGGACCAGGTAGGTCGAATGCCGTAGGCGCCGACCAGCTCCATGGCCGTGATCGCCCGGAACTGCTCCGCGCGTAGCTCGGTAAGCTCGGCGAGCATACCCTTGTAGCCGCCCTCGCCGATACAGGCCGCACACCGGCAGTTCCAGCGTAGAAACTCGTAGCCGTAGACCGTCTCTCGGTCGTCGGACCAGGTGACTTCCAGCCGTTGGTTGCCGTTGTCGTAGCGGATGTCAACCGGATCGCTGTCGTCGCTGGCGCTCATCGGGGCCTCCTGGCCAGGTGTCACACCGCCACCGGCACGCGGGCAGCGGCCATGACCCGCTCGATGGCGGCCACGGCGTAGTCAACGTCGTCGGCCGTGATGCCGTAGTGCGGAACCAGTCGGATGCGGTCGCCCTTGCCACCGAACTTCACGCCCTCGGCCGCTGCTCGCTCCATGATCTCGCGCCCGCTCATCACGTCGGGATCAGCGTCCGCAAAGACCAGGTTGGACTCCACTTCGTCCGGGTCAATCGCAAGGCCGGGGATGGTGGCGAGGCCGACGGCCAGGCGTCGCGCGTTTTCGTGGTCCTCGGCGAGGCGGTCGATCATCTGCTCCAGCGCGACAATGCCGGCGGCAGCGATCACACCGCTCTGTCGTAGGGCGCCGCCGACCATCTTGCGGTACCGCCGGGCGCGTGCGATGTAGGCGGCGTCACCGGCCAGTAGCGATCCCATCGGACACCCCAGCCCTTTAGACAGGCAGAACGTCACCGAGTCCACGTCGGCTACGAGATCGGCAGCGGGCACGTCGAGCGCCACCGCCGCGTTGAACAGCCGTGCCCCGTCGAGATGTACCCGTAGCCCGTGCTCGTGCGCGACCTGGGCCATGGCCCGCGTGTCCGCCGCCGTCACCGGCGCGCCGCCGTCGCGGTTGTGCGTGTTTTCCAGGCAGAGTAGCGTGCTCGGCGGCTGGTGGACGTCGCCAAGCGGACGGATTGCCGCCGCGATATCGGCCAGGTCGAAGCAGCCGCGGTACGTCGGGAGTGGGCGGAGCTGGATGCCACCAATGACGGCGCTGCCGGCCGACTCGGCGAGGCCGATGTGGGCCGCATCGCCGAGGATCACCTCATCGCCGCGCTGGGTTTGGGCCAGCACGCCGATCAGGTTGCCCATCGTGCCACTGAGCAGCAAGACGGCCGCCTCCTTGCCCAATAGCTCGGCGGTCAGCTCCTCCAGCCGGTTGACCGTCGGGTCCTCGCCGTACATGTCGTCGCCCAACTCGGCGCGATACATCGCCTCGCGCATGGCCGGCGACGGCAGGGTGACCGTATCGCTCCGCAGGTCCACTACTCGCTCTGGCATCGGCGCTCCGCTCCTTCCGGCGCTATTAATTCACATGGATAGACAGGATGCACAGGATTCCGTTTCATTATCCTGCCTATCCTGTCCATCGATGTTCGATTCTACCCTATCGGCCGCCAGTGGGCCGCCATGTTCGCTGCCTTGCATGGTACGATGCCGTGCAGGAACACGCGCCGCGCCACCAGTCAGCATCGGGAGGAGGACACGCGATGATCTACGAACTCCGCATCTACGCCGCCGCGCCGGGGAAGCTGACCAACATCAACCGCCGGTTCAACGACCACACCATGGGGCTGTTCGCGCGCCATGGCATCAAGGTCACCGGCTTCTGGGAGCACGCCGAGAGCGCCGACGACGGCCAGCTGATCTACATCTGCGAGTTTGCCGACCAGGCTGCGATGGATGCCGCCTGGGATTCCTTCCGCGCCGATCCCGAATGGATTGCCGCCAAGGCCGCCAGCGAGGTTGACGGCGAGCTGGTCGCCAACATCACCAGCATCGTGATGACCAGCACGCCCTACGCGCCTTGATCGGGGGGAGATTGTCTGCATCAGGATTTACGGGATTAGATGATTAGCAGGATGGGTGGAGGGATGGCGCCACGATTCCCGATGCAGCGTCGCGTTCGGCGAGCATAACCGGGAAATTTGATGACGTGCAGGGCGTATGAACGAAGCGACGGCGCGCATACGGATCAACGGGCTGCTCGAAAAGGCGGGATGGCGTTTCTTCCCTGAAGGGGGCCAGCCGGCCAACATTCGGCTGGAGCAGGGTGTCTCGATCAAGTCATCCGATCTCGACGCCTTGGGTGACGATTTCGAGCGGACCAAGCGCGGGTTCATTGACTTCCTGCTGCTGGACTCCAGGGGATTCCCGCTGGTGGTGCTTGAAGCCAAGTCGTCGGACAAGCATCCGCTGGTCGGCAAAGAGCAGGCACGGCGCTACGCCCGCGAGCGGAACTGTCGGTTTGTCATCCTCTCCAATTCCGCTCGCGACAAACCAGGGTTTCAAGAACATTGTTATCAAGGACCCTGATCGCGTAATGCCCGAATATGTCGCGCTCACCTTGACCAAACTGGTGCCGACCATGCAGGCGTGGGCAAGCGGCGGCACATTCAAGGAAATTTCCAAGACCAAGTTCTGCGAGCTACAAATCCCCCTGCCCCCGCTGGTCGTGCAGCAGGAGATCGTGGCAGAGATCGAGGGCTACCAGCGGGTGATCGAGGGGGCGCATGAGTTGATCGAACAGACGGAGCGGAGGATAGAAGCTACCATCGGCCGGGTGTGGGGGGAGTGATGAGTGAACATGGATGGACAGGATGCACAGGATGGACCGAATGGCGTTGACTCGGTGGTAAGGCGTGGGGACGCAACCAGGTGGATTCGGGATTCGTTATAGTTGGTGGAGGTATCGGCTGCGAGAACGCTGAAGTAAGTCTACCGGTACTCTCGGAGGTGTGAGTCGTGAGCGCAAATACTGAAGAATTTATTCTCAAGGAGCGTTTGATTGATAAGAGTGTCGAGGCATACGCCCTCGCCCTGGAGACAATAAACCGAATCACTATCCAGTATCGCATTGAGAGCTTCTGCCACCTGATTTGCAATGCTTGGGAATTGCTTCTAAAGGCAAAGATTATAAATGATGGTGAAGAAGAGCATATCTACTACAAGAAGCAGGATAGCAATAGGAAACGCACAATTTCCTTGCGGGACTGTCTAAAGAGAGTCTTTCCAAATCGGAATAATCCAAGTAGGAGGAACATAGAGTATATCGAGGAGCTCCGTGACGAATCGGTTCATCTTGTGATTGGATATATTCCACGTGATGTGGTTTGCCTGTTTCAGGCAAATGCAGTTGGTTACCATAAGCATCTGAACGAATGGTTCGGCGAGTCGCTTTCCGATAGAACACCTGTTGGTATGATGAGTATAGTATATGATATGAGTCCGGAAAGTAGTGACCTGAATGACCAGCAACTTCGCCGAAAACTTGGCCCCGATGCTGCTGATTTTCTTACTCACTATTGTGCAAAAATCAAGCAAGAATTCGATCAACTTCATGGTTCGCCTGAATTTTCGATCGGAATTGAATATAGGCTCGTCCTCACCAAGAGGAAAGATGACGCAGACATTACACTCTCAGCAGGTCCGGGTGGCGAACCTACCCAAATCGTGGAAGTGCCTAAGGACCCTAGCAAGTCACATCCTTTCCGTCAAAAGGAAGTGCTCGATCAAGTGAGAGATCAGCTCCACATAAACGCACACGATATCCTGTGCATCAACAAGGTGTATAAGGTAAAAAATCGGCCAGAGTATTTCTATCAAGGATCGGTTCCGGGATCTCCGGGCCAATACAGCCAAGCGTTTGTAGACTGGCTTGTTAAGCAGCATAGTCGAGATGAATGTTTTTTCCGCAAGGCTAGGGAAAAGGTAAAGCAGATGGGTAGTGACTCATAAAGGGGAGTATTGGGCGCGAGATCGCGGCGGCCATTGGGCGGGTGTGGGGGGAGTGAGTTGCCAGCATCAGGATTGACGGGATGAAGGGATGAGCAGGATGAGGCGCTATCCTGACCATCCTCGCATCCTGAAAATCCTGATGCGGACAAAAAAGGTTGAGCAGCATGATAAGGGATGACCTCACCTACCGTATCATCGGTTGCGCCATGAAGGTACACAACACCCTTGGCAATGGATTTCAAGAGGTCATCTATCAGCGCTGTCTCGCTATCGAGATGGATCGGGCCGGCATAGACTTCGGTCGCGAGGTAGAGCAGGCTATCTACTATGAGGGCATCGAGGTGGGAACGCGCCGAGCGGACTTCGTCGTCGCTGATCGGGTGATGGTCGAGTTGAAGGCCATCACCGCTTTGGAGGACATCCACCTGGCCCAAGCCAAGAACTACGTGGTGGCTTACGGATTTGACATTGGTCTGCTCATCAACTTCGGGGCAACAAGCCTCGAATGGAAACGGATATTCAACGACAAAAAACCGGGGATAAATCGTCAGCATCAGGATTGACCGGATTAGAGGATGTGCAGGATGCATGGCCTCCATCCTGATAATCCTTCCATCCTGCAAATCCTGATGCGGACAAACATGGCGTGAATGATTATCATTCATGGTATGAATAATCGTACTCTGCCGCGGCTGGTGGTGCCTAGTCTCGCGGACCGGCTTGGCGTCATGCCGGCGGTGGTGGTGACGGGGGCGCGGCAGACCGGCAAGAGTACCCTGGCCCAGGAGCTGACGCCGGGCACGCGGCGCTTTCTCACGCTCGACGATCTGGACGTGCTCGATGCGGCGCGGCGCGATCCCGATGCACTGGTGGGCGGCGCCTCGCCGGTCACGCTGGACGAGGTGCAGCGCGCGCCTGAACTGCTGCACGCGGTGAAGCGGGCCATTGACCGACGGCGCCGGCCCGGCCAGTTCTTGCTCACCGGCTCGGCCAACCTGCTGCTGATGGAGCGGGTGTCGGAGTCGCTGGCCGGCCGGGCGAGCTATCTGACTCTGTGGCCGCTGACCCGCCGTGAGCAGTTGGGGCTGGGATGCGGCGGCTGCTGGGAAGAACTGCTTGAGGCCCCCGACGAGCACTGGCCGGAGCTGCTGGCTGCCCAACCGGACCAGCCGGAAGACTGGCCGGCGCTGGCGCGCCGCGGGGGATTTCCGACGCCCGCCGTCCAGCTCGCAACGGAGCGGGAGCGGGCCGTCTGGTTCGACGGCTATATCCGCACCTACCTGGAGCGCGACCTGCTGGGCCTCTCGGCAATCTCGGGGCTGCCCGACTTTCGCCGGCTGATGCGGGCCGCCTGTCACCGGCTCGGCCAGCTCGTCAATCAGACCGATCTGGGTCGTGACGTCGCGCTGCCGCAGCCGACGGTGCGCCGCTATCTCAATCTGCTCGAAACGTCGTATTTGCTGGTCCGCATCCCCCCGTTCGCCGTCAACCGCACCAAGCGGCTTATCAAGTCACCGAAGCTCTACTGGGCCGACACCGGAGTCGCGCTTCATCTCGCCCAGGGTGCCGAGCCGGGCGGCGCGCACCTCGAAAACATCGTCTTGCACGACCTGTTGGCGTGGCGCGATGCGCGGCTCGACTACGCCGACGTATTCCATTGGCGCACTACGCTCGGCGAGGAAGTGGATTTCGTGATCGAGACGGGTGCGGGCCTGCTGCCCATCGAGGTCAAGGCAACCGCACGGCCACGGCTCCGCGATACCGCCCACCTCCGCACCTTCCGTGCCGAGTACGGCGAACTGTCCCGCGCCGGCCTGCTCTTGCACACGGGCGACACCATCGAGTGGCTCGCTCCCGACGTGCTCGCCGCGCCGTGGTGGCGCGTGCTGTAGCCTGTCCGCCTATTCTGTCCATCCAGGTTGATATTTACATTGATGCACAGGATGGACAGGATGATTGGGAGGCGGCTTAGGGCGTCACCGTAGTGAAGCCGGTGCGGGCGGGGGTACGCCAAATCCCCCCGCTCCCCGGCTCGCCGAACGCTCCGTGAGTCGTGAAGTAGAGGTTGTTGTCGGCGCCGCGCACAATCGCCGTCGGAAAGTCCAGGTCCGCCAGCATCGGCCGGGCGCCCTCGCCGGGTCGGGCCAGGATGACGCGGCCGGTCCCGGGCGTGAAGCGGTCGGTGCGCCGGTTGTAGAAGGCGGAAAGCTCCACGACGTACAGCTCGCCGGCCGCGCCGGTCGTCACGTCTACCGGCATCGTCAGTCCCTCCACCACGCGCTCCACTTGTCCTGTCGGGCTGACGTGCCAGACGGAACCACTGCCTTGCTCGTAGGGAATGGGGCCGAAGTCCACCACCAGCCACCCGCCGTCGGTGCTGGGCGCCAGGTTCAGCGCGTTGACGCCGGCCGGCAGCCGCCCGACGACTACCGGATCGTGGTCCGGCACAGGTGTTGACTGCGGGGTGTCCGGCTGGCGCAGGTCGAGCCGCACCAGGGTTGCGCTTGCCGCCTCCAAGACCACCACCTGTTGTGTCCCGTCAACTACCAGACCGAGCGGCGCCAGCGTGCCGGTCAGCCCGACCTTGGCGAGGGCGGCCCGCAGGTCCGTAGCCGGTACGCTGGGCTGCTGGCGGCGCACGCGGAGCAGCGCGTCATCGGCCGACCCGGTGGCAACCAGCCACGCACCATCCAGCGGCCAGAGCGAGCTAGGCCCGGCCGGGCGTAGCCGGCCACGCTCCGGGTTCGATGGCAGGCCGGTCGCGATCACCTCCGGCTGACCGTCCGCCGTAATGCGGCTCACTTGGCCGCTCATCCGACCGGCGCCGCCGGCCTCGGCAACGTAGAGCAGCCCGTCGGCACCGAACGCCAACGCGCGGGGGTTGGTCAAGCCGCTGGCGACCGGCTCCGGGGGATACAGCCTGGGCCGCAGCTCCGGGTCGGAGCGCAGGACGAGGTAGATCAGCCCCAGCACGACGATGACGGCGCTGATGATCGTGAAGCGCCGACCGAACAGGGGCTGCTCGCCGTTGGCCATCGTTGCTACTTCTACTGCGGATAGCGGTCGCCCTCGAAATGGCGCCGGATACACTCGCGGTCTTGGGTCAGGCCGAGCAGGACGAGCAGCGCGATGCGGGCCTTTGGTCCGGTCAGCTCACCGCCAGCGATTACGCCCAAGTCCCGCAGCGTGCGGCCGCCGCCCGGGGTGCCATAGGTGGGGGCGAGCGCGCCGGCATGACAGCGGGAAGTTAGTACGACCGGCAGGCCGCGGTCCAGCGCATACGCGATCCCCGGCACCGCCGTTCCGGGCACGTTTCCGGCGCCCGATCCTTCGATCACCAGGCCGGCGATACCGTCGTCTACGATCCAGCGTAGCAGCCGGTCGTCCATGCCGGTAACGAGCTTCACCAGCGCCACCCGCTGTTCGATCCACTCCACGACCAGCGGTTGCCGCGGGCTGATCGGCGCCGCGAAATGGACGCCGTTCGGGGTGACGACGCCGGCCGGCCCATGGCCGGGCGATGCAAACGTGGCCGGGTTCGTGGTGTGCGTCTTGACGACCGACACGGCCGCGTGAATCTCGTCGTTCGCCACGACCATCGCACCCCGCCCGCGTGCTGCGGGTGACGCCGCCACGCGCACGGCTGCGGTCAGGTTAGCCGGGCCGTCGGCGCCGGGCGCGGCAGCATGGCGCTGGGCCACGGCAAAGCACACCGGCTTGTCGGACTGCAACACCAGGTCAACCAGCAGGCTGGTTTCCTCTACGGTGTCGGTGCCGTGCGTGACGACGGCTCCAGCGATCTGCGGGTCTGCGAGCACCGCATCCAGTCGTTGCGCCAGCGCGAACATCATCGCCGGGGTCATGTTCCAGCTTGCCACCGCTGCGAACGGCTCGCCGGTCACGGTCGCATAGTCGGTGACCGCAGGCACGGCGGCAATCAACTCGGCGGGGTCAACCGCCGGCCCGACGGCGCCGGTCCGTGGATCGGGCCGACTGGCAATCGTGCCGCCGGTGGCGATGAGCCGCACCTGCCGCAGGTGCTCCGGTGTTGCGGTCATTGCGCTGTCTCGCGTGGTTTCCTCGCTCGCGCGGCGCAGGGACAGGGAGTGGCGGCGCGGGCGTGAGTCCTTACTGCCAGGGTACCACGCGGAGCTGCCCAGCACCCTTCCTGACCCCCGTCGTCACGGGAGGTAGCCCTGACAAGGGTAGGTTTTTCGTGTAGCGGCGCGCTTCATCGCGCCCAGTCCCCCGTCATTCCGGCGAAAGCCGGAATCCAGGGCCAGTCGTGGCCTCCCGGCCCCCGTCATTCCCGCGAAAGCGGGAATCCACACCCCCTCTCTATCGCTCCGCGATGGAGAGGGGGCCGGGGGGTGAGGCCTGCCCCGCCCGCGGCTTCCCGCAGAAAAACCTACCCTTGTGAGGGATGGTGCCCCCCCTATGGTTCCCGCGCAAGCCGGAGTGACGAGGGGCAATTCAGAATGCGATTGCCTTGGCTACGCACCAGCGCGAACGCGCGTTGGGGCGGATCACATGGTATCCTGGCAGTTCGTATGGATGGAGCAAACGCGGCGCTGAAGCGGACGGCGCTTTATGCAACGCACGTGGCCGCCGGCGCGCGGGTCGTGCCCTTTGCCGGCTATGCGATGCCGGTGCAGTATCGGACTGGCGTGCTCGCCGAACATCAGGCGGTTCGGCAGCAGGTCGGCCTCTTCGATGTCGGTCATATGGGGCAGTTCCGTTTTACCGGGCCGGGTGCGCTGGACCTATTGCAATGGGTGACTACCCACGACGTCTCGCAGTTGGCCGTGGGGGCGGCGCAGTATTCCCTGCTCTGCCTGCCGTCCGGCGGTGTGGTGGACGACATTATCGTCTACCGGCTGGCGCAGGACGGTTACTTTGTGGTCGTCAACGCGGCCAACGCCGACCGCGACTGGGGTTGGATCGCCGAGCAAGCCCAGGCGGCGGAGCGTCCAATGGCGCGCGGCCCGGTGGAGAGCCGGCGGCTCACCGAGCGCACGTTGCTGGCCCTGCAAGGTCCGCGGGCACGGTCGGTCGCACAAGCGGTCTGTGTGCCGGACCCGGCTACCCTACGCAACTATCGGGTCATGCGGGGCACGGTCGCCGGGGTGGAGGCCATCATCTCGCGCACGGGCTACACGGGCGAGTACGGGTTCGAGTTGAGTGTCCCGGCTGCGGCTGCGGAGACGGTGTGGCAGGCGCTCCTCGACGCGGGGACGGCGGCCGGCCTGAAACCGTGCGGCTTGGGGGCGCGGGATACGCTGCGGCTGGAGGCGGGGATGGCGCTCTACGGTCACGAGCTGACCGAGCACACCACGCCGCTGGAGGCCGACTTGGAGCGGATCGTCCGCTTCGAGAAGGGGCCGTTTGTCGGCAGCGCGGCCTTGGCGGCACAGGCTGCCAACGGCGTGGAGCGCCGCCTGGTGGGGCTGGCCCTGACCGGGCGTGGGGTGCCGCGCGAGGAATGCGCGATCTTGCACGAGGGCCGGCGCGTTGGCCAGTTGACCAGCGGCGGTCACTCGCCGACGTTGAAGCGCGGTATCGGTATGGGCTACGTGCCGGTCGCGCTCACAGCGCCCGGTACCGCTCTGGACATCGAGATTCGCGGTCGGCCCTTCCCGGCGCAGGTGGTTCCGTTGCCGTTCTATCGTCGTCCCCGGCGCCGCAGGAGGACTGCCACCTAGAACCGTTGCTATCAATCCCGAACAAGCACGCCAGCATCAACCGGCGGGAGGAGTGTATGTACCCGGAGGACTGTCAGTACACCAAGGAGCACGAGTGGGTGCGCTTGGAGGATGGGATCGCCGTTGTCGGCATCACCGACTATGCCCAGGATCATCTTGGGGACGTGGTGTTCGTCGAGTTGCCCGACGTCGGGACGGAAGTGACGCAGTTCGAGCCGTTTGGCGTAATTGACTCGGTGAAGGCGTCGTCGGAGCTTTACGCCCCCTTGTCGGGTGAGGTCGAGGCGATCAACGACGCGCTGACCGAGCAGCCCGAGCTAGTGAACCAAGCGCCATATGGCGAGGGCTGGATGATTAAGGTCCGGCCGGCGGACCTTGCCGAGCGAGAGCAGCTACTCGATGCCGACGGCTACGAGGAATTCCTCGGCACACTGGACGAGTAATCGGCCGCGTAGATCATCGTTCCGGCCCCCCTGTGGTCCCCCCGCTGCGGCGGGGGGACGTGGATTCCCGCGTGCGCGGGAATGATGGATGGGGGGTATGTTCATAGCAACTGCTGACGCTGTGAGCGGGATATTCTTCTGTTGGGAGGGGGTACGTGGACTACATATCAACGACCGAGGCACAGCGCGAGGAGATGCTCGCCACGATTGGCGTTGCGTCCGTCGCCGACCTGTTTAGCGACATTCCGGCGGCTCACCGCTTCCCTGATTTGGCTGTGCCGCCGGGGCAGTCGGAGTGGGAGGCGTGGACAGAGCTGCGCCGGCTGGCGGCGCGCAACCAAGACCTCGATCAATACCCTTGCTTCCTCGGCGCCGGCGCCTACCGTCACTTTGTGCCCGGCACCATCGGCCATCTGGTGAGCCGCGGCGAGTTTCTGACCTCGTATACGCCCTACCAGCCGGAGGTGGCACAAGGCACGCTGCAAGCCATCTACGAGTTTCAGAGCCTCGTCTGTGAGTTGACGGGGATGGACGTGGCCAATTCGGCGATGTACGACGGCGCCACTGCCCTGGCCGAGGCGGCACTCATGGCCTGCCGCGAGACCAGGCGCGAGCGCGTGCTGATTGCCGATACGGTGCATCCGTTCTCGCGGAACGTGCTGGATACTTATTTCCACGGCCAAGACCTCACGATTGAAGCGGTACCGGCCTGGGCGCCGGCGGCAGCCGGGAACGATCCATTGCAGCGACGCACCGACTTGGTCGATGCGCTGGATGATCGCACCGCCTGCATCATCATCCAGCAGCCGAACTTCCTGGGCTGGCTGGAAGAGGTCGAGGGGCTGGCTGAAGCGGCCCACGCGGCCGGGGCGCTGCTCGTCGTCGCGGTTGATCCGATTTCGCTCGGTTTGCTGCGACCGCCGGGCGCCTATGGCGCGGATATTGTCGTTGGCGAGGGCAAGTGGACGGGGTGGCCACCCGATTTCGGCGGACCGTCAGTCGGCCTGTTCGCGGCGCGGCAGCGTTACGTCCGCCAACTGCCCGGTCGAATCGTCGGTGCGACCGTGGACGAGGCCGGGCGCCGGGCGTTCGTCCTGACTTTGCAGACCCGCGAGCAGCACATCCGGCGCGAGCGCGCCACTTCCAACATCTGTACCAGCGAGGCGCTGGTGGCGTTGGGTATGACCATCTATCTCTGCCAAATGGGCAAGCACGGACTGCGCGAGGCGGCTACCTTGAGCCTCCAGAAAGCGCACTACGCCGCCGCCCGCTGTGACCGGCTCGCCGGCTACGCGGTCGTCTCCGGGGCGCCGTACTGCAAGGAGTTCGTGCTGCGCTGTCCCCGGCCGGTGCCGGAGATCAATCGCGTGCTGCTGGACCGCGGCATCATGGGAGGGTTGGACTTGGGACGCTTTTATCCGGACCTCGACCAGCATATGCTGGTGTGTGTCACAGAGATCAACACGCGAGACGAGATCGAGGCCCTCGTGGCCGGGTTGGAGGCGGCACGATGAATAGCAACCATGACTCTGCCACCCCACCGGAGGACGGGGCGCGTCCTGGTCTGCTACGTCCCGTGAGCGCCGGTCCGGTGCGGCTCATCAGCGAGGAGAGCGTGCCCGGTCGGCGGGGCGTCAGCTTGCCTGCCTGCGATGTGCCGGAGCAGCCATTGGAGGAGCTGCTACCGGCCGCAGAGCTGCGCGACGAGCTGAACTTGCCGGAAGTGAGCGAGTTGGACGTGGTGCGCCACTTCACCCGGCTCTCGACGCTCAACTTCTCGGTGGATACCGGCTTCTACCCGCTCGGCTCCTGCACGATGAAGTACAACCCGAAGCTCGACGAGAACGTGGCTGCCCTGCCCGGTTTCCGGCAGCTGCATCCCCTCCAACCCACCGAGACGGTGCAAGGGGCGCTCGCCGTGCTCTACCACCTTGAGCGGCTGCTGGCGGCGATCACCGGCATGGCGGGAGTCTCGTCGCAGCCGGTGGCCGGGGCACATGGCGAGTTGACGGGCATCCTGATGGCTCGTGCTTATCATGCCCAAGCCGGGCGCCAGCGCCGAAAGGTGCTCATCCCCGATAGCGCCCACGGCACCAACCCGGCGACGGCCGCGATGGCCGGGTATCGGGCCGTCACCGTAGGGCACGACCGGCAGACCGGCGAGCTTGATCTCGCCGACTTCGCGGCCAAGCTGGACGACGAGTGCGCTGCGATCATGATGACCGTGCCCAACACGCTGGGGCTGTTCGAGCGGCGCATCGAGGACATCTGCCGGATGGCCCACGACGCTGGCTGTTTGGTGTACTGCGACGGCGCCAACATGAACGCCATGCTCGGCCAAGTCCGCCCCGGCGACCTCGGCATTGACATGATCCACCTCAACCTCCACAAGACCTTTGCCGTTCCCCACGGCGGCGGCGGTCCCGGTGGTGGGGCCATCTGTGTGGCCGAGCCGTTGCTGCCCTTCATGCCCAAGCCGGTCGTGGTCCAGCGGGACGACGAGAGTTACGATCTCGAATGGGATCGGCCGCTCTCTATCGGCCAAATCCACGGGTTCTACGGGAACTTCAATGCGGCGCTGCGGTCGTACACCTATATCTTGGCGCTGGGTGCGGAGGGGCTGCGCGCCATCGGTGAGCACGCGGTGCTCAATGCCAACTACCTCAAGGCCAAGCTGCAAGACCACTACAAACTCTACGTTGATCGCACCTGTATGCACGAGTTCGTGCTGGACGGCCGGTCGTTGCGCGAGCACGGCGCGCGCACGCTCGACTTGGCGAAGCGTCTGATTGACTACGCCTTCCACCCGCCGACGATCTACTTCCCGCTGATCGTCCCGGAAGCGATCATGATCGAGCCGACCGAGACGGAGAGCAAGGAGACGCTGGACGCCTTCGCCGCGGCGATGATCGCCATTGCCCGCGAGGCTGCCGAGTCGCCGGAGCTACTGCACGAGGCCCCGGGCATTGCCCCCGTCCGCCGCCTTGATGAGGTGCGCGCCGCCCGCCAACCCGACCTCCGCTGGCATATGGGCGCGGATGAATCCCCGGCCTAGCTGTTCGCTCGGCGGCGCCGAGAATGCGGGGGACGCTAATCGTCTAGTGGATTCTCGCGGTCTGCTCAATGGCCCGGCAGTAGCAACTCAATCGCCTTGCCGGGACGCGCGGCGGCCAAGGCCGCGCCAGCTATTTCTATTGCGCCAGGTCAATGTGGTCTCAGGGAAGCCGGCCTGTTCAAGCCAGGTACGGAAATCTTCCTTACGGACGTAATGTGTGATGGGAACGCCCAAGTGGTCTACGATGGTGTGGTGGGTGTGCCGGAAGCTGAACTGCGCCAGCCAGTGGAGATAGCTGTAGTATGGTAGCCAGCGGCTCAATGCCGTGTCCGGCCGGGTGCGGTAGAGCGTGCGTAGGATTGATCGCAGCACGATAGTCAGCGCGTAGGAAAGAGCGTAGAGGCTGCGCCGGGGAAGCCGGGCGGTGATCCGCTCGCGAATGGGAGTGACGATGTTGCGGACCCAGCCGTTATTCTCGTAGCCGTAGACCCACGCGGACAGAAGACCGTCCGGCTGCACATGTTTGCCGATGGCCTTTAGCCCAGCCGGCGGGTCCGGTAGATGGTGAATGACTCCGATGGAGAAAACTACGTCAAAGGGAGCCTTGAAAGGGGGTTGGTAGAGATCGGCTTGCACAATCGCTGTCTCGGGCAGTTGGGCGGTAAACTGATGTGCCGCCTCCACACTGGTGCTGATGTCAATCCCGATGACCCGGTGTGCTCCCAGGCGAGCGGCTACAGCAGTGTTTCTCCCCATGCCGCAGCCAGCGTCGAGCACGATCTTGTCTCGGAAGAATGCCGGCTGAAGGGGTGCTACCCAGTCCAGGAATTGGTCTTCATAGGTGGTCCAATCGGTGTGCAGCCGGTTGAACTCCTGCCACTGCCAGCCGAAGGCATCACTGGTCCGCTGCTGCTCCAGTTGTACGTCCTGGGGGAGCATCCGCGGGATACCGCGCACGATGGGGTAAGCATTACCGCAGCTCGTACAGGTCAACGTGCCGGTTTCGACATCATCCCCACCACCGGCGTCCGGCGTGCAGTCCAGGGTGCTCTTGCAGGCTGGACATACCAGATAATCAAGCAGCCATGTCCTCATGTAGCGCGTCCTCGCTTGTCGGGAGCTTGACCGTCCTCGCCCCGTAAGGATACAGCCGCACCTTCGCTTGGTGCTACGCTTATGTGGCCGGCGGCGCGTGTGCCAGTTCGTTCCGGCTCCTACAATGTCGGCGGCGACGTGATATGTCGCCTGCTCCGCCGGGAGCCGTGCTAGGCTTGCGGCCTACGTCAGGTTGGGTGACACGATGAGAGTTGTCTGCACGGGGATGAGCGGCACCGGCCGCCTCGACTATGTGCGCGAGGTGGTTGCGCTGGCGCATCGGCACGGCCAGGAGGTAGCCGTCTTTGATGTCAAGGAGATCATGTTCAAGATCGCGGCCGACCGCGGTCAGCCGGTAGAGGAAGAGACCATCCTCGACACCGCCGGCTCGACGCTCGAAGCCCTCCGGGCCGCGGCCCTGGAGCAGGTGCTCCGACTGGCTGAGACAACTCCTCACTTCATCCTCGCTACCCATGCGCTCTTCCGCTGGCGCAATGCGCTCATCCCGGGCTTTGATGTCCACTACCTCAATCAGTTGCAGCCCGATCTCTACGTGACGATCAGCGACACGATCACTGCGATCAAAGGCCGGCTCGACCGCCAAGCGCGTTGGCGCCACTACTCCTACCACGATCTGCTGACCTGGCGCGACGAGGAGACGTTCGTCACCGAGATGATGGCGAGCTTCCAGCGCCAGCCCCACTATCTGATTGCGCGTGACCAGCCCCCCGACACGCTCTACCGGCTGATGTTCCGCCCTGAGGTGCCGACGGTCTACCGCAGCTATCCCATCACCCACATCGTGGATCAGCCCGACTTGCAGGCCGAGTGTGAGGCGTTGGGGGCGCAGCTGGACGAGCGGTTTGTGGCCTTCGATCCCATGGCGATCAAGGACCCTCAGGCCCCGCAGCCGGCCGCGGACGCGCCGACCGCGGCGACCTTTACGCCGGCCGAGGCGCAGTATATGGCCGATCAGACGGTCGTCCGTGACTACAAGCTCATCAAGCAGAGCGACTTGGTGGTCGTGTATTACCCGACGACGGTGCTCTCGGCCGGCGTCATCAGTGAGATGATCTACGCCGTGGCCAATGGCAAGCAGGTGTTCGCCGTGTGGCTGCCACCGACCGAGCCTAGCCCCTTCTTCAGCTACTACTGCACTGCACCGGTCTTCCGCTCCGTAGAGGCCCTCTTTGCCTACTTCGAGCGCACCGGCCCGGCCCGCGGCCGGAAAGCGTAACGGCCGCCCTCGGCGGGGCGACCGTCGTCGTGCGGCATGGTGGAGATGGGGGCGAGTCGAACGCCCCGTCCAACACAGGGTAGCCGGCGGCCTCTACAAGCGTAGACCTCTTTTGTTTTCACGTTGGGGGGAACAGAGGACGAACGCCCTTCAACGCCAGCTCATGTAGCTTGGGCCGCCCCTATGAGCCTCAGGACGGCTGCACCTCGATTATGATGACGCCCGTGCCGGGTCCATCGAGGGTGGACCGCGGGCGGACGCGCTACCTGTTAGTTAGGCAGCGAGAGCGAACTGCTGTCTGTTGGCAGTTGTTGATGTTGCCGGTGGTTTAGCGAGCCAGCATACCGGCAGCTCGGCTTGCAACCGCAAGCTCACCTGCCCTGTCGAAACCCGTCATCCCCGTCTGTAGTTGGAAAAGACCCCGGTGCGGCCGCCGCGCACCGACCGCGGGCGCCAACGACCTCACCACCTTCATTGTAGCACGGGGGTAGCCCCCCTGTGGTCCCCCCGTTGCGACGGGGGGACGGGCGCAACATGTTGTAGCCCTCTACGGAAAAACCTACCCCTGTGAAGGCGTACAATGGGGGTAGTGACGATGTGCGTGGTGGGCCGGGTTACCGGCGGCACCGGGCCGGCCGAGTAGCTGGGAACGGGGAGGAGGTGAGAGCGAGCGCGATGGCGAAGTAGCCGATTCGTGTGCCGCCGTTGTCGGCCCGACGGCACGCGCCCCCTTGGCGGGAAGGAGGGTCCCATGATGCGTTTCGTTCGCCGGCAGTATCTGCTCGGCTCCGCTGCTGCCCTGAGCGGCGTGGTGGCCGCAGCCTGTGACCTCACAGAAGGGCCTCAGTTGGATACCGGGCCGCCCCGCCGTGCTCCCCCGGTCACCCTCCGCGTGCTGTACGGACCATGGGTCGGGGCTATGTACACCGAACGCCCTTTGGGCTGGTTGCGGCCTGATGGACGGCCATACACGCCTGACCGGGAGTGGTTTCACACCACCGCCGCTGCTGCCTTCAAGGAGCGCTACCCGGATAGCACGGTCAGCTTCGAGTCGCATCACGATCCGCTCAACCGGGCCTTAGAGTTGCACCGGGCCGGTACCGCCCCGGACATCTTCCAGACCGACGATCTGCGTAATACCGACGTGATCCGGCAGCGGCTGGCTCACCGCCTCGATGGGTGGATCAAGCAAATGCCCCACGCCGATGATTTTGTCCAGCCGGCTTTGCTCGCCGGGCAGACCGCGGGCGTGCAGTGGGGGCTGCCCCTTTTCTCGCTAGTCTACACGCTCTACTACAACCGCCGGGTTTTGCGGGCCGCGGGGTTTGGCCAGCCGCCGTCGACCTGGGGTGCGCTGCTCGACATAGCCCATCGGTCTACCTTGGTGGCTGATGGCGAGCTGGTCCGGGCGGGGCTGCCGGCGCCGCATAGACGGTGGTTCTGGTGGCTGCTGCAACTGACGGGGGGCACGCTCTACGACGGTGGGCAGGTCCCGTCATTGGAGGACGAGGCGGAGGTGGTGCTGGACTGGCTCCGGGACCTCGATGTCGCCGTGCAGCCATCCGGGGTGGCGCCCTTCAAGCGACAGTCGGAGCAAGAGCCGTTTTCTGTTGACTCCGATCACTTTTGGGGCGGGAAGGTGTCCCATGCGTGGGCACCGGGGTTGCCGCCGCAGACTGATGAGTTCCTGCGCCGGTACGAATGGAATCCAGCCTCGCCGCCGCCCCAGGAGGCGGCACCGCAGCAACAAGAAACTCCATCCGCTGATGTCCGCAAAGCCGCGGCAACGGCGGAAGTGGAGCAGCGCCGGGCGGCGCTTTCCGGCCCACTGCCGGCAGCCGCCGGGCAGCCCACGCCAGAGTCCACGCTGATCGGTCAGCCGCCGGTGCCGGGCAGCACGCGCTACGCGCTCCCGGGCGCACGCGCCGCGCAGCCGCTGGTCCACGCCCATACCGCCGTCCTGCACGTGAGCACGCAATCGGCCGCTCCCGATGATGCCTGGGAGCTACTGACGATGCTCCTGGAGCCGGAGACGCTTTACTCGTATACGCAGCTGCACTGGGCAGTGCCGCCCCGCAAGTCCATGCTCGGCCGGGGCTATCTGCAGAGCGGGAACACGCAGCAAATGATTGCGCTCTGGCTGCGCTACGGCCGGCCGCCCTTCAATCCCCCGCGCTATGCCCAGGTCAGCGGGGCTATCGAGGCCACGTTCCAGGCCGTGGTGGTGCGGAAGCAGCAGTCTCCGGGTGACGGGGCCAGGAAGCTGGTCGATGCGCTAGAGAAGATCGTGCGGGACATCACGCCGCCCTATACCGGCACGACCCGCCGGTGAGCGGTCCTGCCCCGCTGGTGCTGCACGAGAAGGTTCTGTTCATGGCACTCAGTTGGCTTGTAGCTCGGAATAGCGAGTGAAAGGGGGCCATCATGGTGCGGATGAGCCGCCGGCGCTTCGTGGGCAAGTCGGTCGCCGCGCTCGGCGGCCTCGTAGCGGCCGCGTGTGACCTGCGGCCGCCCAGCACGCCGGAGTCGGAGGCGCTAGGGACGGCTACGGCAGTGCCACCGCGTCCGCAGGAGGTGGTGCCAGCCAGGGCCACCCCGCCGCAGAAAGTCCAAGTGCTGGTAATCTGGTCCGAGTGGTTGGAGGAGCATCGCGGCGTGCTTGACCCGTTGGCGGAGGAGTTCACCGGTCGGTATCCGCGGCTCACGGTGGACTGGCAGTCCATCCCCCTGGCCTACGAACCTGACTCCCCCAGTGTAGGGCAGCAGATCGCGCAATTGCACAGCGCGGGCCTCCTCTTCGATGTAGTGCAGTTGCCATCGCTACTCACCTCCCGCCTCTTCATTGGTGACGCTGCCGTTGACCTCCTCCCGTTCATCCGTAGCGACAAATACGACCTCGCCGACTACTGGCCGGGGGCGATTGAAGCCAGCCAGTGGCAGCGGAAGCTGTATGGCTTGCTGACCGAAGTTCTGCCCACTGTGCTCGTGCTCAATGAGGCCCTCTTTGCCCAAGCGGGTCTCGGCATCCCTACGACCGCCTGGACCTGGCCGCAGTTTCGTGACGCGGTCAAGCAACTGACCGACCGCCAGCAACCTAAGCCGATCTTCGGTTTCGGTTTCGACGTAGATGTGCGCTCGACGCTGCCGTGGCTCTGGGCGAACGGGGGCGCCATGCTCAGTGCGGATCGCAGCGAGAGCCTGGTAGCACGACCGGAGGCGCGAGAGGCGCTGCAGTTGCTCCGTGATCTGGCCCTGACCCAAGCAGTCACGCTGTGGGAAGCGGACTACCGTCGGGCCAATGACATTGATGCCTGGGAGTTCTTTCTTGATGGCCGGGTGGCGATACTCTATGGCCCCTCTCTCAATGAGAGTGCTTTCACCGAAGCCTTCGGTCGGGTGCCGCAGTTCAGCCTTGTCATGGTGGAGCCACCGCGGGGGCCGCATCAGCCGGCCAGCTATTTGGATAGCCTTGGCGCCTACCACCTGAGCAAGAACGCGCGGGTGCCGGACGACGCCTGGCGCTTCCTCAACTGGTGGACGAGTGCGGAGACGCAACGTCGGTTCCAAGCCGCCAATCGGAGCGGATTCGTGTTGCCGCCGGCGCGGCGGTCCCTGGCCGGCGAATTCGCAGATCGCTATGGTGCCACCACGCTCGCTGCACTGGCGTATGCACGGCCGCTGCCCTTGCACCCGAAGTGGTATGACCTAGTGAAAGTCTACGACCGGGGCCTGCTGCCGGTGTGGAAGGGAGAAGAGACGGTGGCCACGGCGACGGCGGCGATTGCGAGCGAGCAGAATGCGATCCTGGCGGAGTGGCGGCGCAAGCAACAACAGGGGACGCCGTAGGTACATGGTGTGCCCCCCTATGGTCCCCCCGCTGCGGCGGGGGGACGGGCGGCCGTGTCGGAGCTAGGGCTGCCGATATGGTATAATCGTAGACATGGCGCAGAGGACAGCGCGGAAGAAGGGTCGGACCGGCACGCCGATGAAGCTGGTGTTGGCCATTGTGCAAAGCCAGGACGCCGACCGTATTACCGAGACGCTGGTGGGGATGGGCTATCCGGGGCCAACCCGGATCAACACCGTCGGCGGTTTTCTCCGCCGCGGGAACGTCACTCTCTTGCTCGGCACGGAAGCAGATCGCGTCGATCAGTTGATCGAGATCGTCCGCGAGCACACCGGAGCCAGTGCCGATACCACCCGGCCGGATGCCCACCGGGCGACCATCTTCGTACTCCACGCCAATCGCCTGCTGCGCGTCTAGTACGCGCCCGACGAACGACAGAGGGCGGCTGATCTATGCGCTTTGCCTTTTGGGTTATCGGCTGCCAGATGAACGTGGCCGATTCGGAGCGCCTGGCCCGCGTGCTCACCGAGCAGGGCCACGTGCAGGTGCCCGATACCGCTGGCGCCGATCTCGTCGTGCTGATGAGTTGCTCGGTCCGCCAGACCGCCGAGGATCGGCTGTGGGGGCAGCTGCGCGAGGTAGCGCAACTCAAGAGCGCCCGCGCCTCGCTCGTTGTGGCCGCGAGCGGCTGCGTCTCCGACGGTGACGTGGAGGGGTTCCTGCACCGGGCGCCGGCTGTGGATGTCTACGTTGATCCGCGGCAGCCCGAATCGCTGCTGGCATGGCTGGCCGACCGCGGGCTGGCCGATCCACCCGACTTCGGCGATCTCGACCTCGGTGCGCTCGTGCCTCGGCAGGGCCTCGACCATACGGCCGTGGCGCTGCACGGCGTCTCGCGGCACGTGCCTGCTATCTACGGCTGCAACTACCGCTGCACCTATTGCATCGTCCCGTACACGCGCGGCCCGCAAATCTCGCGCCCGGTAGACGAGATTCGGCGGGAGGTCGAATGGCTGGTGCAAGGTGAAGGCGCCCGCGAGGTCACGGTGCTCGGCCAGACGGTGGATGCCTACGGCGAAGACTTGCCCGAACAGCCGCGGCTCTCTCACCTGCTGGAGCGTCTCGACCGCATCGAGGGGCTGGAGCGGGTGCGCTTCCTGACCTCGCATCCCAACCACATGACTCTCGACCTCATTGACGCCGTGCGCGATCTCCCGCACGTCTGCGAGCACATCAACCTGCCGTTCCAGGCCGGTGACAATGACGTGCTGCGGCGGATGGCGCGCCGCTATCGGTCCGAGGACTATCGCGCGCTTATCGGCACGATCCGCGAGCGTGTGCCGGACGTGTCGCTCTCGACCGACGTGATCGTCGGGTTCCCCGGCGAGACGGAGGCGCAGTTCGAGGGCACGTTGACCATGCTCCGGGACATCGAGTTCGACGTGGTGCATGTCGCCATGTACTCGCCGCGCCGCGGCACGCCGGCCCCGGAAGTGTGGTCGGACGACGTGCCGCCGGCCGAAAAGAAGCGCCGCCGTCGCGCCGTCGAGGACACCCAGCGCGAGATTGCCCTCCGCCGCAACCAGGCACTTGTCGGCGAAGTGGCGGAGGTGCTGGTCGAAGGGCCGTCGCAGCGCCGCAAGGATCAGCGGTCAACGATCAAGCGTTGGGGCGGGCGCACCCGCACGAACAAGCTGGTCTTCTTCCCGCACGACGGCAACCCGACCGGCGAGCTGGCGCCGGTGCGGATTACGCAAGCGGCACCGTGGTACCTGGACGGAGTTCCGGCCTGAGTTGACAACTTAATCGGGTAGGGGAATGTCCCCCCTATGGTCCCCCCGCTGCGGCGGGGGGACGGGCCGTTCCCTCCCCCGTCGCAACGGGGGAGGGCGAGGGTGGGGGCTAACACACGACCCACCCCGGTCAGGCCCCCATCCCGGGCTATCGGGACGATCAGGGCGGCCGCGCGTTTCAAGTGCAGAGGACGGCGCTGTGCCGTCTCTACTGCCGCCGCCGCTCGCTGTTAACGTGTGGATGTTCATTCCGGCCAACGACCGCTGCCGGCGGATACTGCTGGCGCTCATTCTGTGCTTCCTCGTGGGGTGCCGCTCCGACCCGGCGCCGCCGCCGGTGCCGCTCTCCCCGGCGGACTACTGGTCCGAAACCCACACCATTGTCCGCTCCGCCACGCAGCAAGTCCGCCTGTTCAACAACGCTCTGCGGGGCTTCTTGGACGCGGAGGAGCGCCTGACCTTCGAGCAGTTTCGTCTGGCCGTCTCACGGCTGGCCCCGGAGGTCTTCACGCTTGGGCAGCGGCTCGTTGCCGTCCACCCGCCGCAGAGCGCCCTGGAGGCTCACCCGGTCCTTGTCGAGGCCCTGGACCTCCTGACGCTCGCCGGGCGTGAAGCGCGGCTCCTCACCGAGGCCGATTATCACCGGCACGTGGCCGCGATTGCCGTGTTCTTGCCGGAAGCGCAAGCGCGGCTGGCCGCCTATAGCGCCACGTTCCCAGCCTCCACGGCAGCGACCACCATCCAACAGGAGATCGCTCAACTCGGCCAGGGACGGATCATTTCCACCACCGAGCGCACCTTCCTGGTCACGCTGGGGCCGGCCGCGTCAACTGCCGACGCCCGGCAAGTCGCCGGACGGTATGCCACCCGCTGGGAGGCCGAGCAGGCCGCCACCGACCGTCGCTTGGCGGGTGGGTCGGTGCAAGTCGAAATTGAGTACGCCTATGACTTCCACGCGGAGCTAGAGCAGGCGCCCAGCGGTCACTACTGGCGCGAGATGATCTGGCTTCAGGAGCTTCAATTCCTCGGGTCCTTGGTGGATACCGCTGCCGATGGCCGCTTCATCATCGTCGCCTCCCGCAACGGTGACGTCCAAGGCTGGCAGGGCGACGGGAAGTATCGGTGGCACAAAGACCTCGATGCTGCGCTGGTCAGCCTGGACGTGGCCGCCCAGGGCAACCGGGCCGTCCTTGCCGGCTACAGATCATTTTTGCTGTCGGCGGAGTCCGAGGTCATCTGGGACTCGCTCATTCCGAGCGAGAGCGACATCCTCACCCAGGCGCTAATCTCTGCCGACGGGAGCCACATCACGCTCCGTTCCGAGCCGGCCAGCGGAGCCGGCACGGTATATGCGCTCGATACGCGGACGCAGTTGTGGTATACCGCCGATTATGTCGGCGCCCGAGCCATCGCGCTGACGCCCGATGGGTCGCAAGTCGCCATTGTCTCGGCCAAAAACGGTGTTGACTGCCTTGCTTCCGAGCCGGGAGAAGCTGTCTCTACCACGTCCAAGAGCAGCGTCAACTGCTTCATCTTGGTGGACATCGCTCAGGCCAGGCGGCTGCAACGCTTTGCGCTGCCGTCAACCCCGGAGCGGCTGGCGCTGACAGCCACCGCCAGCCACGCGGCCATCCTGAGCGGTCAGGAAGTGCTGTTCTACCGCTTACAGGACGAGAGTCTGCTCTGGCGCCAGCGAGTGCCCGGCAAGCTGCTGGCCCTGACGCCGGACGGGCAGCTGCTCGTGACCGCCGGTCCAGGCGGACTGCTGGCGGTCTCCCGCACCGGTGAGCCACGCTGGCGGCAGGAAGACGTGCAAGTTACGGCGCTGGCCGTCAGTCGGCAATACGTCGTGGCCCGGACCGACCGCGAGCGGTTGGACGTGTATGCGCTCGACGGCTCGCCCCTGGGTTCCGTCTATACGCCGGGGCGTCTGCTGGCCTTTGCACTGGCCCCGGAGAGCAGTCTGCTCGTCGCCACCGACGACCAGCACAATATGGTCGCCTGGCAACTGCCGCCCGCGCCGTAGGGGGTGCGGCCCGGCGACCTCGCTAGGCTGATGTTTCCGAGAACCCCAGGCCGCGGGCTTTGAGCGAGACGAACCGTTGGGCGCCGATGATGATGTGATCCAGCAGCTCGATGTCGAGCAGTTGGCCGGCGCGGTAGGTGTCGCGCGTCACCTGCACGTCGTCCGGCGACGGCGTAGGGTCGCCGCTGGGATGGTTATGCACGACGATGATGGCTGCGCTGCTCTGTCGGATGGCATCGCGGAATAGCTCACCGACCCGAATCGGGCTGGCGTTCAGGCTGCCGATGTAGATTTCGCGGATTTCCACGACCCGGTGCTTGGTGTCGAGCAGCACCACGCGCAGGTGCTCCTGCTCGAAAGCGGCCATTTCCGGCATCAGCAGGTTGGCGATGTCCTCCGGTGAGCGCACCGCCATGCGCTCCTCCGGCTGCATCGTCATCAGGCGCCGGCCCAACTCGAAGGCCGCCAACAGCTCTACGGCCTTGGCCGGCCCGACGCCGGGCAGCTGCGCCAGCTCCGCGACCGAGGCTCGCGCCAGCTGGTTCAGCGCCCCGTACTGCGCGAGCGCGTGTGTGGCTAAGGTCAGTACGTTCTGTCGTTTCGTGCCGCTGCGCCAGATAATGGCAATCAGCTCTGCCGTTGCCAGCGCCGCCGGCCCGTACTGCTGCAGCCGTTCCCGCGGGCGCTCCTCCGGCGGGATTTCGCGGATGCGCGGGCTATACGCCGCCGGAGCACCGTTCGCTGCCGCCGCTGCGCCGTTGCGTCCGAGCGCCGGCGTGGCTGTCACTGCACGTCCACTGTTCATTTCGGTCTACCCTTGACGATGTAGAGCATATCATATAATACATATGATGTCCACTGTGGCCGGGGGGGTTAAGTGAGGGAGGTCTGAGGCTGGCCCCCCTGTGGCCCCCTGACAAGGGTAGGTTTTTCTGTAGGGGCGCGATTCATCGCGCCCCGTCCCCCGTCATTGCGGCGCCGGCCGCCATCCAGGGCGAGTCGTGGCCTCCCGGTCCCCGTCATTCCCGCGAAAGCGGGAATCCACACCCCCTCTCTATCGCTCCGCGATGGAGAGGGGGCCGGGGGGTGAGGCCGGCCCCCCGGCCCCTGTGCATCTCCCCAAGGACAGTTTCTCCAAGCGCCGGAAAACTCGTTCCCCAGACCGTTGTCATTCCCCACCCCCCGCTGATATGTCTCCCTGACAGGAGTGGCTAATGCAAGACCATCCGAGCACACCGGGCATTGCCCGGCAGGGAACCCTTGGCACCGACGGGCCGGCTGCGTGCGGTGGCGCGGCCGCGTTGTCCTCGGCGCCGGGTCCGTCTCGATCCTGCGCCACGCCCTTGCCCTTGCCCTTGGCATCGGACCATGCGCGGTCCGGTGCCGCGTCCTTGCCCTTGCCCCTGGCGCGGGACCACGCGCGGTCCCGCGCCACGCCCTTGCCGAACCTGCCGAGTCACGGTCTGCGTGACCCGGCAGGGGCCGGCCCGCGTGTGCCGCTCTCCACGCTTCCCTGGCCGGCCGGGGTGCGCCGGCTGCGCTCGATGGTCTTGCCCCGCGTCATTGCCACTCCCGGCACCCACCTTTCCCACCCGTCCACCGCCCGGTTCGCGCCCACCGCCGCCGATCCGGGAGCGCCCGCCCAGCCGGTGCCGCCCCGCCCACCGCCCACCACCGCGGGCACGGGCTACCTCCGGCACCACCACTCGCGCGCCCCTCCCAGCGCCACCCACCGAAAACCTACCCTTGTGAACTCTGGCCCCCCCTCCCGCTGCGGCGGGGGGACGGGCGTAGCGTGCTGCGCCCCTACGGCTTGGTCCGTACCTACCGCAGTCAGCCCGCGGCGCGAGGGGACATGGATTCCCACTTACGCGGGAATGACGGGGGGCTGGCCGCCCGGCACTGCCCACTAGCCATTGCCCACTGCGAGCGCCCAAGTGGTTGCGCCGTCAGCGTCTCCGGTATGATGCCGGGTCATGCCTCGTTCTGCTGCCGGGCCGGAAGCGGGAGGCGCGCTGCCTCCGCTTGCGCCGCGGATCGGACTGGCCGCCCTGGCCGCCCGCCTACTCGCGGCCGCCATGCGGCGCCTGGGGCGCGGTGGTACCGCTCTACCCGGCCTGGTTGCCGAGACATTGGCGCCGGCCTTCGTGCCGACGGTAGCGCGGCAGCTACCGGGTGGCGTTGCGCTCCTCACGGGTACCAATGGCAAGACCACGACGGCCCGGATGCTCGCGGCCATTTTGGCCCGCGACGGCACACGGTTCGTCCACAATGCCGCCGGCTCCAACCTCTCGCGTGGTCTGGCGTCCGTGCTTGCCCAGCGCACCGGCTGGCGCGGGCGGCTGCGGGCTACCGACACGACGCTCGGCCTGTTCGAGCTGGACGAGGCCGCGTTCGTCCGCGCGGCGCCGGCGCTGTGTCCCCGCACGGCCACGTTCCTGAACCTCTTTCGTGACCAGCTGGACCGCTATGGCGAGGTGGATGCCGTCGCGCAGCGTTGGCGGGCGGCCCTCGCTGCGACGCCGCGCCCGCCGCAGCTTATCCTCAATGCCGATGATCCACTCATCGCCGGCCTCGCGCCTCACCCCCCGGCCCCCTCTCCACACGTGGAGAGGGGGAGTCCGCTAGAGGCGCTCTACTTCGGTGTCGAGGCGCCGGCAGCAGAAGGGCCGGCAGCCGAGCACGCCGCCGACATTCGCGTCTGCCCGACGTGCGGCCGGTTGCTGGAGTACCGCCGCCGGTTCTATGCCCATCTCGGCCACTTCTCCTGTCCCGGCGGCCACCTGGCACGCCCGGAACCGGCAGTACGCGCCGTGACCGTCGAGCCGCGTGGCATTGCCGGGACCGAGCTGGGGCTGCTGTGCCTACCGCCACTGGTGCCCGCGGCCGTCACCTTGCGCTTCTTCCTGCCGCTGGGCGGTCTCTACAACGTCTACAATGCCCTGGCCGCCACGACGACCGCCCTGGCGCTGGGTGTGTCCCCTGCCGTCGCCCGCGAGTCGCTGGCCGCGTTTACCGCCGCGTTCGGGCGCATGGAGCAGGTCGTCTTGGACGGGCGCATCGTCTACCTCGCGCTCGCCAAGAACCCCACCGGCCTCAACCAGGTCGTGCGGCTGCTGGCGGCGGAGGCCGACCGCACCGGGCCGCTCTCGCTGCTCATCGCGCTGAACGACCTCGATGCCGACGGGCGCGACGTATCGTGGATTTGGGATGCCGACTTGGAGGAGCTGGCCCCGCCGGGCCGCGTCCGCACGGTCGTCGTCAGCGGCCGGCGTGCCGCCGATCTCGCCGTCCGCCTGAAGTACGCCGGAATCGCCGCAGCCGCCGGCCCCTCGCCAGTCCCTCTCTCCCAGGAAACCTTTACAGAATCGTCATTCCCGCCTCCCCCCTCGTCATTCCCGCGAAAGCGGGAATCCAATCACCGATCCTCCCAGGTTGGTGGGGCTGGGGGCAGCCACCGGCCACTGACCGAGGTCGTGGTGGAGCACGATCTGGGGCTGGCGCTGGATCAGGCCGTGCAGCACACGCCGGCCGGAGGGACGCTGCACGTCGTCCCGACCTACACGGCGCTCCTGGAGCTACGCGGCCTCCTGACGCGCCGGGCCGCCCTGCGGCCATACTGGAGGGCAGCGTGAGCAAGCTGCAACTGACCCTCGCCCATCTCTATGCCGACCTGATGAACGTCTACGCCGACCGCGGCAATATCATCTGCCTGCGCCAACGGTGCGCTTGGCGCGGGATTGACCTTTCGGTCCGGTCATTCGGCATCGGCGATGACCTGCCCGCCGCGGGCCTCGATCTCGTCTTCATGGGCGGCGGGCAAGACGGCGAGCAGCGGCTGCTCACCGAGGACCTGCGGGAACGGAAAGGGCCGCTTCTCCGGGCGGCGGCAGACGCGGGACTGCCGATGCTCGTGGTCTGTGGTGCCTATCAACTGTTCGGTCACTCGTACCGGCCCGCGGTCGGCGAATCGCTGCCGGGACTGGGCATCCTGGACGCCCGGACCGTCCATCCCGGCCCGGATACGCCCCGTTGCATCGGCAACGTCGTCGTGTCCTGGGCTACCCCGCCGGTGGCTGGAGCGCCGGACGGTGCGGCACCGGGCAGAGCGGCGCTCTCGACCATTGTCGGCTTCGAGAACCATGGTGGCCGCACCTTTCTCGGTCCAACCGCCCGGCCGCTCGGCACTGTCCTGGCCGGCTACGGCAACAATGCCCGCGACGGCACCGAGGGAGCGGTATCGAGAAACGTCTATGGCACGTACTTGCACGGCTCGCTGCTACCGAAAAACCCGCACTTTGCCGATCATCTGCTCGGACTGGCCTTGGCACGGCGCTACGGTGCCGAGGCCGCCCGCCGGGCGCTGATCCCGCTCGATGATCGCGCCGAGCGGCACGCGCACCGCACCGTCCGCGAGCAATGGTCGCCGCCGACGCGCTGGGGCCGCTGGCGGCTGCGGGCGCGGCACTACCGCGAGGCGTGGACTCGCTTCCGGCGCGGCGCGTGAGCGATTGACTCCCGCTTCCGGCACACTTCCCCTGCCATGTACGTTGACGCGCTGACCCTCGCGGCCATCCGTGCCGAGTTGACGCAACGTGTCGTCGGCAGCCGCGTCCAGCGCGTGCATCTCCCGGAACCGCTGGGTATTGCCCTCCAGCTCTACGGCCCCGGCGGGGCACACTGGCTGCTCTGCTCCGCCCATCCGCAGCACGCGCGGATCCACCTCGTTGCCGACCGCCCCGACCGTCCCTCCGATGCGGTCACCCCCTTGCTATTGCTGCTCCGCAAGCACGTGCGCGGGAGCCGGCTGATCGCTGTGGAGCAACCGCCGCTGGAGCGGGTACTACGCCTCCGCTTTCAACGCCAACCGCCCGGCGAGCCGGTGCAAACGACGGACCTGGTCGTCGAGGTCATGGGCCGCTTGAGCAATCTGATCTTGCTCGATGCCGACGAACTCATACTCGACAGCGCCAAGCGTGTCGGTCCGCAGATCAATCGCTACCGCTCCGTGCTCCCGCGCTATCCCTACCGGCCACCGCCACCCCAGAACAAGCTGGACCCGCGCCACCTCACGGCCGACGAGGTGCGGGCGGCGTGCCGGGCCGGCAGCACGACCGCGCCGCTGTGGCGCGCGCTGGTCGGCAGCCTGTGCGCGTGCAGTCCGCTGCTTGGCAAGGAAGTGGCGTATCGCGCCACCGGCAGCGCGGAGACGACGGTAGCCGAGACACACGGCTGGCCGGCGGTCGCTGCGGCCCTTGCGGACCTCTTTGCCGCTGCCGCTGCGGGTGACTCCGCGCCACATCTGGCCTATGACGGCGCCACGCCGGTCGCGTTCGCTCCCTACCGGCTGACTCACTATCCCGACACGCGCCCGGTCGAGCGTATGAGCGCTGCTCTCGACCGGTTCTACGCAGCCGGCGCGATGCCAGCGCCAGCGCAGCGTCCGGGGCAACCGGCTGTTGAGCCGCAGCGGCGGGCCGTGCAGGCGGCGCTCACCACCGCCGCCGAACGCCTGCGTCGCCAGGAGCGGTCCTTGCAGCAGGCACAACTGCCGGCCGCGGAGGTGGAGCGGCTGCGGCTCTCCGGCGAGTGGCTGCTCGCCTTGGCGCATGAAATCCAACCGGGCCAGACCGTCTTGCGGGTCGCCGGGGCCGCGCCGGACGGCGGCGAGCTTACTATCAGCCTCGATCCGACATTGGCGCCGCCGGCGCTGGCACAGCGGTACTTTCATCAATATCGGCGTCAGCAGCGCGGCGCGAAAGTCGTCGCCGCGCGCCTGGAGCGGACGCGCCTGCGGCAACAGGCTATTGCCGAGACGCTGGCCCTACTCGCCTCAGCCCAGACGGTCACCGCCGTCCGCCGCATCGCGCAGGAAGCCCAGGAGGAGGGCCTGATCCCGGCGAACGACCGGCCGCCGCGTCGGCCTCCCGATGATCGGGCTAGTGGGTTCGAGCGTCACGTCATCGGCGGGATAGAGGTTTTGGTCGGGCAGAGTCGGCGCGGCAACGACCAAGTGACGTTCCGGGAGGCGCAGCCGCACGACCTCTGGCTCCACGCCCGCGGCGTGCCCGGCGCGCACGTCGTCATCCGGGCACCCGGTCCGTCCGTGCCGGAGCACGTCTTACAGGCGGCAGCAGCATTGGCCGCTAGGTCCAGCGCCGCGCGCTATGCGGCCAGCGTCGCAGTGGACTACACCCAACGCCGTTACGTGCGTCGGATCAAAGGAGCACCACCCGGCCTCGTCACCTACCGCCAAGAACGCACGCTCCACGTTACGCCGTGCCCCTAGCCTGGCCCTCGCCCCTAGCCTGGCCCTCGCCCCCACCCTAACCCTCCCCCGTCCCGACAGGGGAGGGAACACGCCGTCCCCCCGTCGCCAGCCGCCAGCCCCGTCCCCCCGTCGCAACGGGGGGACCACAGGGGGGCGAGCCGCCTCCCCCCGCTGGCGCAGCGGGCCAGCCCTCCGCTATCATGAACCAACCACCACACTCGCACGCGAGGCAAGCGCATGGCGATTGACGTTGACCAAGAGCGCCTCAGTCGGCTCGAAGGCACCTACGAGCAAGTCGACCGCCGGCTCGACGATACGAACGGCCGCCTCAACGGTATGCAGCGAGCCATTGACGGCCTACGGGCCGAGATGAACAGCCGATTCGAGGAGGTCAACCATTCCATCGAAAGCCTCCGGACCGAGACGCACAGCCGGCTCGACGGTATGCAGCGAGCCATTGACGGGCTACGTGCCGAGATGAACAGTCGGTTCGAGGAGATGGACCGCCGGTTCGACGGGCTGCGGAGCGAGATGAACAGTCGGTTCGATGAGTTGAACAGCCGCTACAACACACTCGTGATCGTGATAGTCGCCTCGTGGGTGACGCTGATGGCCGCGTTCATCACCATGTTCGTCACCCTCTATCTTAATATGGCCTAGAGGGCACGCCCCCACCCCAGCCCTCCCCCGTCCCGACGGGGGAGGGAGCTTAGTCGCCCCCGCCGGGCGCAATCCCGTCCCCCCGTCGCAACGGGGGGACCACAGGGGGGCACGCCCCCAGCTACCGCGGCTGGCCCTGGCGTTCGTAGAGGCTCACGATTTCGGCGACGGTGGTGGCATCCTCGGGCCGCTTGTCTTCCCGCACGAAGCCGATTACGCGAGGGAACCGCAGCGCGTAGCCTAGTTCATCCTCGCCACCGCGACCAGCGGTGTGGAAGGGGCTGCGGGTGATCTCGTCGGCCTGAATCTCGATGACCACGTGCGGCTCCACCCATACGTCCGGCGTCAGTTGCGAGTCCACGCGAGCGGGCCGCTCCGCAGCCCGCTGCTGGTCGAGACGCTGCCGCAGCGCCACCCATTCCTCTTCCGAGAACCCGGTGCCCAAGCGAGTGACGGTGACAAACCGCTCCTGGTCCGGGTCGTAGAGGGCCGTCAGGACGGTGCCAATTCCGAACTGAGCACGGTGGCCCTTGCCCTGCCAATAGCCGACGATCACCCCGTCTATCGTGTCCTGTAGCTCGCCACGATAGCTGCGCTTGAGCTTGATCCAGTTGTAGTTGCGGGCGCCGGCTTGGTACGGCGAATCGAGGCGCTTGGTAACGATTCCTTCCTGCCCCAGGCCAACCGTGGCGTAGAAGTAGGCATCGAGGTCCGCCGCCACGTCCACGATGCGCCAGTCGCTAGGAAGCAGCGCCTGGCCCTCGGGGTCGGCGCTCCACTCGGTCGGCAGCCAGTCGGTCTTGGTCTCCCGATCGGGCGGCTCGCGCCCCTCGCCAAGCAGCGCCTCCAGCCGCTCGCGCCGCTCGGTGTACGGTCGGTCGGTGAGGTCCTCGCCGTCGAGATACAGGATGTCGAAGGCAAAGAGCTTGAGCGGCAGCGTCTTCCGCAGCTTCTCGATGCCGTACTTGCGTTTCCGTGTGCCGGTAACTTGAAACGGATGAAATTGCCCCGTTGCCGGATCGTAGGCAACGGCCTCCCCGTCCAGGATGACGGTCCGCCCGCCCGCCTGCGCGATCAACCCCTCGGCCAGCTCCGGGAACATCGCCGTGGTGTTTTCGAGGTTGCGGGAGAATATACGCACCTCGTCGCCCTCCAGGAGGTGCAACTGGGCACGCAAGCCGTCTATCTTCGGCTCGACGGCGCACCGCTCCACTTTGGCGATGATCTCCTCCGGCCCCGGCAGCCGCTCGGCCGCCGCCGGCCGCACCGGCCGGCCAGCCGCCACCTTGATCGCGGTCAGCCCGGCCTCGCCCTCGTCCCAATAGGTGCGGGCAACGAGACCGAGATCGGAGCAGATGTTATAGGCCCGCTCGATGGGCTTGCGGGCCGCCTTGGACTCGGTCCGGGCGAACGAAAGCGCATCCATCACCGTCGGGTCGCCGATCCCGAGGCGCAGCCGGCCCAACGGAATGCGGGCCAGGTGCTTGGCCTCGCTGGCGCTCGTCTGCCGCAGCAGCCCGGCCAATAGCTCCGTCTTCCGCGCGACCGAGCCGGCGCCCGCGGTGTGCGCGATCCGTGTCAGCGTCTCGAACACCGCCGAGACTTCCGGACCCTCCGGTGCAGCAGCGTCGTCTGCGTGCAGCTCCCCGGCAACCAGCCCGTAGTCGCCGCGGCGGGCAAACTGCGCCGCGATCTCGTCCTTTGGCTGGTCCATCGCTTGGGCCAGCGCCTCGGCAACGAGCGCCTCGCCCATCCCGAACTCGACTTGCTCGAAGGTGGGCGCCACCCGCCCCTGGCTCAGATAGGCGATTTGAGCGATTTCGGTCGCACTGTCCGCCGCCTCGAACAGGGCGGCCAGGATCGCCACCATCTCATTCCGCTTGCGGGTAGCCTCCAATTGGTCAAAATGCTCGGCAACACGGGCAAAACGCATGGCAGTCCTCCATCAAACACCTGAACGGATTGGGCGGTAATGAGGGACGGCCGCAGCCGGATGTCGCGCTGGAAAAGCAGTGTTGTCATCCGAAACTTGCGTTGTCGGGCGTGCTCAGAGAGAATCAGCACCAGGGCTGTGCAATGACCGGACAAGGCACAAAGACCATCATTCTGCACGCACCGGAAGCAGAGCGCGAGCAGGACTGCGCTATCATCGCCGAAATGCGTGCTGCATTCGAGGATGTGCCGGACGATGTGCTGGAGCGGGAGTTGAACCGCGCCTTCACCCAGGCCCGGAAGAAGCACCGCAATTAGCCAGCAACGTCCGGAGGGCCGGCGGCGTGGGCCGTTCGGACTAGCCGATGGGGTAGTAGCGTGCGTGTTGACGTGGCGGGGGCTGAGGCGGCGGGCATGGACGCGGACACACTGCGCCGCGCGTTTGGCTTGCTGGATGCCTGGGTCGGTGAATCCGTGGTGCCGGGGGCTGCGGCGCTGGTCGCACGACACGGGCAGGTGGCCGGCACGTGCTACGTCGGCAGGGCCGATCCGCAGACCAACCGGCCGGTGGAGGCCGGAACGGTCTTCGCGCTGGCCTCGATCACCAAGCCGGTGACGGCCACGGCGGTCATGCAGGGCGTCGAGCGCGGCTGGTTTGCCCTGGACGAGCCGGTGGGCATCCTGCTGCCGGAATTCCTGGATGGCCCGGCGAGCGGCCGCGATGCGGCCGACCGCGCGACGGTGACGGTGCGCCACCTGCTCACCCACACCTCCGGCCTGCCGGGCTTCTCGGTAGCGAACATGCGCTTGCGGCGGCGACACGCGCCGCTGGCAGAGTTCGTGTACTCGTTCCAGGCAGCGCCGCTCTTCTTCACCCCCGGTACGGCCCACCTCTACAGCAATTGCGGGATTCTGCTGCTCGCCGAGTTGGTGGGCCGGGGAAATGCGGGTACGCTGGGACAACGGGGCCAGCCATCGGCAATCCGGCATTATCACGAGCACGTACACCGGCGCATTCTGGCACCGCTCGGCATGAACGACACCTGGATACCGGTGCCGGAGGCAGCGTGGGAGCGCGTAGCACACGTCGCCGACACCGGCCAGGAGGGCAAGGACTACGAGGCGGCAAATTCGGCCTACTATCGGCAACTCGGCATCCCCTGGGGCGGCCTGTTTGCGACGGCCGCGGACTTGGCCCGCTTCACGAGCAGCTTCATGCCGGAGGGCCAGCAGCTTGCCGACGGCAATCGCGTGCTCACGGCGGCCAGCCGCGCGGAAATGACCCGCATACAAGTGTCCGTGCCACCAGCCGCTGCGGATGCTGCGCCGGGGCTACGTGACAGCGGTGCCGAGGCGCCGTGGCCGCGCGTCGAATGGGGACTGGGCTGGGAAGTGAAGGGCCGGAAGACGGGCCACGTGTCGGGCGACTTGACCTCACCGCACACCTTTAGTCACATCGGCGTCACGGGGACGCTCGCCTGGGGCGATCCGGTAACCGGCGTTCTGTGCATCCTGCTCGCCAACCGGATGCAGACGAGCGGCTGGACCACTGAGCGCCCGCGACGCACCCTGTTCTCCAACGCGGTCATGGCCGCGACTGTCGGGGACTAGGGCCGGGCTGCACAGGATCAGTCGGCGAGGGCCAACGGTCACTACACACACGCCGCCGGCCTTGTCAGGGAGGAGAGCCGGGTGCCGGTGCCCTGATCGCGGCTCTTGCCAGACCAGGCTATCGGTCCGTTTGCCGCCGGCGTAGCTCCGTCTCAAGCTGCCGGATGCGCGCCTCAGCCGCCTCGCGCGCGGTCTGTTCCGCCAGTCGTCCCGCCCGTTCCCTGGCCACACGGGTTTCAGCCGCCCGGCGGGCCGCTCGCTCCGCCAGCCGCTCGGCCTGCTCGACGGCGGCCTGCGCTTCCGCCGCCTCCCGTGCCTCCCACACCTCCGGCCAACTCTCCAGATAGCTGCCCGTCACCGGGTCGTACAACCGCGGCCGGTTCTCATCCCAGCACAGACTCAACCCCAGTATCTCACTGTAGCCCTTCAGGATGCCGTCCGGTGCCGTCGTCAGTTCAATAGGCTCATATGTCCCATCCACCAGCCGGTCCCCGGCCAGCTTCGCCCCGTGATACTCGCCATCTTTCGGATCGAAGCGCCAATACTCCGGCACGCCGATGTGGGCATAGATCGCCCGCTTCCGCCCCACGTCCTCCCGCCCGGTGCTGACCGAGCCGATCTCCAGCACCCAGTCCGGCGGCTTGCCCGCTTCCCAGGGCAGGTAGAGCTTGCGTTCCCGGATGGCGTCCGCGTCCACGCCAAAGGCCAAGTACACGTCCGGGGAGACGCGGACGTTGAGGTCGTCCGGGTCGTAGCAGAGGATCGTGTTGAATTCGAGGAAGACGTCGGGCCGGCGCTGGAAGTCGGTGAACCGACTGGCGAGCAGGCCGAGGATTTCGTGCAGTGGGATGTTTTGTTGCATCGCATCAGGCTTCAAGACCGGTTCGTCGGGATTGTAGTCGAGGCGGGCGTAGTCAATCGTGCCCTGTTTGTGGTAGGGCCGCATGGTGGTCGTGGGCGCGGCTGCCGTCGTGGTCATGGTCAATCTCGGGACAGGATACGGGTGTAGGGTGATTATAGTACACGCACTACGCACGGCCGGACACCGTGCATCCCTCTCTTTCCTGGTAGGGATGGTGGAGAGAGTGCGAGACAATATCGCCCCCTACGAGGCGGCGACCTCGGCCGGGTGCTCGTGCTCCGCGTGCGCCGTGGCCTGCTCACGGCTATACAGCGGCCGGGCACAGGCCGGGCATAGCTCCGCTTCGGAGAGCCGATCCAGATAGTGCAGGACGGTGGTCGCATACGTGGCGTGGCTCCAGGTCAGCGGCGAGACGGAGAGGGGCGCGCCACTATAGGGATGGATCTGCTCGGCCAGCACCCCACTCGGCAGCGCGCTCCGCGCTACCCAGCGCAGAATATCCAGGGCCGGCTCCAAGTCGGCGCGGTTTTGGGCCTTGGCGATATACCAGTCGGCCAGCCATAGCGTACAAATGAACCAGGGGTTGCCGGGCACCTGCGCGATGTCCGTGCTGACCTGGTGGTAGTAGTCGTTCTCGTAGCGGGCCACGCCGCCGACATCGGTCTGCACCCACAACCGCTCGCGCACGGCCTCCATCGTCGCGGCGATCTTCGGATCATCCGCCGCGTACATCCCAAACTGGAACAGGCCCGCCAGGCTGGCATCCACGGTCAGATCCACGTCCCAGGAGCCGTCCGCCCGGCGGTTAATCATCCGCGCAAAGCGGCCCTCGTCCTCGCGCCAGAGGTAGATGTCCGCACCGCGCCGCATGTCGTCAGCCGCCTGGCTGTAGCGCCGCGCGAGGTCATGCTGACCGAAGGTTTTGGCAAACGACGCAGCAGCGGTGAGGCCGCCGTGGACCGCGGCCACCGTGAAGGACAAGACGCCGCGCCGCTCCTCCCACAGGTCGTAGCTGGCGAGGGGTAGCCCGGTCTCCGGGTCACGATACTCGACCATGAAGTCGGCGGCGCGGACGATCAGCCCCCGATACAGCGGCTTGATGAACTCGACATCGCGGAACTTGACGTAGTGCTGCCAGAGCGACCACACCACGAGACCGGTTTCGTCTTCCTGGATGGGTAATTGGCGCTCGCCATGCTCGTACCAGGGATGCCAGGAGCTGGCCAGCGACTCGTCGGGGTTGTACTTGTGCAGCAGGTAGCCCTCTTTCGTGACCACCCGGTGGCAGAAGTCGAAGAACCGCTGGGTCAGGCCCGCATAGCCGGCCAGGTCGAGTCCGTAGGCGACGAGCGCACCGTCGCGTGGCCACATATAGGCGTAGGTATCCCGACCGAACTGCGCGATGTCGTAGTCCGTCGCAGCGAGGATCGCCCCCTGCTCGTTGACCTGCGTGCGGAGCACCAGCAAGCTGCGCTTGAACAGGTCTACGAGGTGTGCGGGGAGATCGTTGTAGTCGAACTGCTCCTTGTTGACCCAGAGCCGCCAGTAGTCGGTGGTGCGCGTGAGGTACGTCTCCGGCCCGCGGGCGCGCACGGCGCGGTGGATGGCCGTGACCTCCTCGAACTTCCGGCCCACCACGATCCAGTAGTAGACAACCGCTTTGCCATGTGCCGGTACATCCACATGCAACGCCATCGTGGAATCCACGGAGCCTTGAGCAATCGGGTTGCCCCCGAGCTGGGCGTTTTCGGCATCGCGCCAGGTGCCTTCAGCGCCACCAACCCCCTTTGTTCCCGTCGCGAATTGGTGGATGCCGAAGTCCACCAGCTCCGTTGTCGGCACATCGGCCGATCCGAGGCTACCCCGACCGGCGCACATCAGAAACCAACGCCGCTCCTTGTAGTGGAGCAGCGCACGCCGCTTCGGCTCGTAGTAGGCGGTATCACCCACGTCGTGCTCGGAGATTCGCAGGTCGTGGTGGAAAAAGAGACGCACCTGCCGCGCTTGATCGTGCTCGTTGTGGACGGTAATCCGCCGCAGATACAAGTCCTGGTGAAAGTCCACGGCGTCATTGCAGACCAAGCGTAGCCCGAGGTCGGGGTTGTGGAGCGACACGTCGGTAATGAGCGTCTCCGGCAGGTAGCGGAGGTCCCGCACCCACGGCTCATCGTGGACCCAACTGAATTGGCCATCGTCATCATCCTCAGCCGCGACCCAGACGCCAAAGCGACAGGGATAGCCCAGGGTGTGGTTTTCGGAGCCAACATACGGATAGTACAGGTCGCGCAGGTGGTACTGGTCGTCAAAGTTCACCAGCAATGTACCGTTCCCAATGGGGAGATCGCGGGGCATGGCGTCCCCTCCTTCCGCGATATGACCACCAACGCTTCGCCGCGCAACGACGCGGGCGCACACCTATGGACCGCAGAGCTAAATCGTGAGCCGGCACAGCGAGTGTCACCGGGGGCGGCCATCGCCGCCGCGTGTACCCACTCCTGAGCGGTAGGCCGACCACAATACCCAGTCGCGGCCGAGGCCTGACCTATGATCCTACAATATCAGGTGCGGCCGGCTGGGGGACACCTCGCGTCCGTCATTCCCGCGCACGCGGGAATCCCCGTCCCCCCGTCGCAACGGGGGGGCCATAGGGGGGCCGGCCGCCGCAAGACTGCTATGATATGCTCGCGGCCGGACCGCTGCATCACAACTTCACCCGCGAGAGACCGCTCGATGAGAATTGCGCTCTACCAGGAGTTCGGCGAGGGCTGCCGCCGCTTGACGCATGAGCTGCTGCCGGCCATGGCCGGCTGGGAGTTGCTGGACGTGCCACACGCCGGCGCGGACATCGCCTCGCTCGCCGCCGAGAACGCAGCGACCATCCGCAGCGCCGATGTGGTGATCGCTTCACCCCTCAGTCCCTTCCCGGAGGCCATCTACGATCCGCAGGGGCAGGTACGGCTGATCCAGTTACTCTCCGCCGGCTACGACAAAGTTGACCTCGACCGCTGCCGAGCGGCCGGTCAGCTTGTGGCGACGAACGGCGGCGCGAACGCCGTGGCCGTGGCCGAGCATACGATCCTGTTCATCCTCGCGGTGCTCCGGCGGCTGCCGGTCCTGGACCGCGATATGCGCGCCGGCCGCTGGACGGCGGCCAAGACCCCGGAGTGGGAGCCGCACGAGCTGGAGGGACGCACCGTCGGGCTGGTGGGCATGGGACGCATTGGCCGGGAGGTGGCGCGGCGGCTACGACCGTTCGACGTGCAGCTCCAATACTACGACGTGGTACCGGCACCCAGCGAGGTGACCGACAGCCTCCAGGTGCGCTACGTGTCGTGGTCACAACTCCTGGAGACCTCGGACATCGTCTCGCTCCACGTGCCGCTGATGGAGAGCACGCGCGGCCTCATCGGTACTGCCGAGTTGGTGCAAATGAAGCCGGATGCGATCCTCATCAATACGGCGCGGGGCGGGCTGATAGACGAGGCGGCGCTCGTCGCCGCACTGGAGAAAGGACATCTAGGCGGCGCCGGCCTGGATGCGTTCAGCGCGGAACCGTTCCCGGCCGGGCATCCACTGGCGGCATTCGATCAAGTCGTGCTGACACCGCACTTCGCCGGGCCAACCTACGAGAGCTGGCCCAAGCGCGTCCGGTTTGCCTACGAGAATATCGCGCGGCTGGAACGCGATGAGCGCCCTGAATCGGTCGTGCCGGAACTGGCCGACGTCCCCCTCCGCGCTGCGCGGCATGTCGAAGGGTGAGACGGATGAACTGGCGTTTGCTGGCTCAGTGGGTGGTGATGGTAGTGCTCGCCGCTGCCCTCGGCCTGGCAGTGCTGGCGTTACTTGGAATGGGAGCCGTCATCGCCATCGGGATGGCCGGCGCGAACGTGCTGGCCGGGCTGCTGCCCTTGCTGCTCACGGCGGGTGTGGCCGGCGGGCTGCTCTGGTGGCTGACGCGGCGCGGCTGGGGCCACGGCTGGTGGCTGCTCTTCAGCGGCCGGCAAGTGTACACGCACTGGGACTCCCACCGTGACGCGGAGCAGGAACGAACGGACCTCAACATCCCGCCGCGCCGCAGGTCGGATAGCGTCCCGCACAAGAAGGCAGAGCGCGACGGTGGCGGAATCGCCAAGCCTGACACATCTGGTGATGCCCCGTTAGGTTAGCGTAGTGTGGTGTAGGTGGCACGGTATAGGTAGCACGGTGTAGAATGAGCCAGACGGAGAGAGAATACACACGATGGTCCAAAAAATCAGTCTCTTCAACCATAAAGGCGGCGTTAGCAAGACGACAACGACATTCAACCTTGGCTGGATGCTTGCCGAACGGGGCCACCGGGTCGTCATGGTTGACGCCGACCCGCAATGCAATCTTACCGGTATGGTGCTTGGATATCAGGGCCCAACGGAATTGGAGGACTTTTACGAACGCGACGCAAAGCGCAACCTCAAGGCTGGCCTTGCACCTGCCTTCGAATCAAGACCCGCGCCCATCGAGCCGGTTGAGTGCATCGCCGTACCGGAGATGGACGGTCTTTTTCTACTGCCCGGTCACATTAATCTCTCCGAATATGAGGTCACTTTGGGCATCGCTCAGGAACTTTCCGGCTCTATCCAGACTCTCCAAAATCTCCCCGGCTCGATTTCCTATCTCTTGGAGAAGACGGCTGAACGTTTTAATGCTACCTATATCCTGATTGACATGAATCCCGGTCTAGGCTCAATAAACCAGAACCTGTTGATGACCAGCGACTACTTCATTGTACCGACCAGCCCAGACTATTTCTCCGTTATGGCTATCGATTCCCTCGCCACAGTGCTTCCTCGCTGGCACAGATGGGCAAAGAAGGCAGTATCCCTAGCTATACTGCGCGAGGCCATCTATCCGTTCCCCTGCGTTACACCCAAGTTCTTGGGTACGGTTATCCAGAAGCATAGACCGTACAAAGGATCACCAGCGAAAGCCTTCCAAGTCTGGATTGACCGCATTGACGAAATGGTGTCAGACAGGCTGGTACCTGTGTTAGGAGGCATTAACATGCTGCTGCCTGAGACGGTGTATCGCGCTTGCCGTATGGAGCCAAACTACCGGCTGGCAACGATCCCGGACTTCAACAGCCTGATCGCAAAATCCCAGGACGCCCAGACACCGGTTTTCGCATTGACACCCGGACAGACAGGTCAGAGTGGGCAAGTCTTGGCAACCACTATGAACTCTAGGGACACCTTCAAGGAGATATTCGATACTACGACGGATCGCGTCTTAGAGTTGACCAATAATGCAAGCTGCTCTTGACCAGTTCCGAGCTAACATCGCCCGTGTCCGCAACCTTGGCGGCGTCTATCGCGTCCTTGTAGGCCAGACGACTGACGCCGTAGACCTTTCGGACCTTCTGCGGGCCGAGTTGGTGCTGGCGGTCAGTGCGCTCGATCAGTATATCCACGAGCTTGCGCGGCTTGGGATGTTGGAGATTAACCGAGGCGCACGGCAAGAGACACCAGCATTTGCCCGCTTTTCCGTACCACTGGGAATTGTCAGACAATGGCTGCTTGATCCAGACGACGAGCAATGGCTCGACAGTGAGATTCGGTCCCAGTTCAGTCGGCGCAGTTTCCAACAGCCTGACCGGATAGCCGAGGCGATACGGCACTTCTCTGGCGAGGCATTGTGGGCCAGTGTTGGGCGCAACCTGGGCCTGCCGGAGCAAGACGTGCGGGTAGAGCTTGCATCTATCGTTGACCGTCGCAACAAGATCGCCCATGAGGCGGACCTTGACCCCACCTCGTTCGGTGATCGTTGGCCAATTGATGCGCTGATGGTCGACGCGGCGGTCGAATTTATTGAGCGTGTAGGGGAAGCCATCTTCGCAGTCGTCACCTAGGCCATGCCGGGGCCTAGAAACTTGAAGTGGCTATTCGCGCTGCGCGTGCCTCGCCCAGCAGCAGAGGGCGTGGCAGCCACACGGACTCCCCTTCCCTGCTAGGGAAAGGGCCGGGGGGTAGGTCCACCCATCGCCGTCAGGCGGTGCGGATGATGGCGACGCGGGCGTGGTGACTGCCGAAGGATAGCTCGGCAACGTGGTCGGCGGTCGGGAGGCTGCCGACCGTGAGGCGGCGGGCAATCGTCTCACTGGCGACGTGCTCGCCGTGGCGCTCGACGACGGCCGCCAAGTCTGCGTCGCTCGTGTCGAGCGTGATCGTGACCCAATCGCTGATGGTCAGTCCGGCGTCGCGGCGCACGCCTTGCAGGCGATGGACCAGCTCGCGGGCCAGTCCCTCTTGCTCCAACTCCGGCGTGAGCCGCGTGTCGAGCGCAACCATCGCGCCACCATCCTCGACTACGCTGAAACCGGGTTGATCTTCGACCGCGACCTCGTAGCTGTCCGGGCCAAGCTCGACCGCCGCGCCCTCAACCGTGAGCGTCACCGGGTCGCCGGCGTCCTTGCTGCGGGCCAAAGCCTGACCGTCGGCCGCGCGAAGGGCCTGTAGGATGGCCTGCGTCTGGCGACCGAACTGCGGCCCGATCACGACGGGGAGCGGTCGCACGCGATAGGCGACGTACTCATCAGACGACTCGGTGAAGCCTAGCTCCTTGACGTTAAGCTCGTCGAGCAATTGGTCCTGATGCGCGGTCAGCACCGCGCGGTCACTCGCCGCCGCCACGCGCACGGCGATGGCGCTGACCGGCTGGCGCACCTTGATCTGGGCACGGCTGCGAGCCGCGCGGCCGAGACTCACCACCCGCCGCACGAGGCCCATCGCCTCGCTCAGGGCCGGGTCGAGCAGTTCTGTATTGGCTGCCGGCCAGTCGCACAGATGTACCGATTCCGGCGCTGTGCTATCCACCGACCGCACCAGATTCTGATACATCTCCTCGGCGAGGAACGGCATCGGCGGGGCGATCAGCTTCACCAGCGTCACCAGCACCTCGTAGAGCGTGGCAAAGGCCGCGGCTTGGTCGGTCTTGTCCGTGGCCCGCCAGAAGCGCCGCCGGCTGCGCCGCACGTACCAAGTGGATAGCTCCTCGATGAACGCCTCGGTGCGGCGGACCAAGGTCATCACGTCGAAGCGGTCCATACCGTCGGTTGCTGCTTGGACGAGCTCGTGCAACTCGCTGAGTACCCAGCGGTCGAGGGCCGGGCGCTCCGCCACCGCCGGCGTGGGCGACGCCGGATCGAGGCCCTCCAGGTCGGCGTAGGTCACGAAGAAGGCGTAGACGTTCCAGAGCGTCAGTAGCCGGCGCTCGACCTCGGCGAGCGTATTCCAGCCGAAGTTCACGTTATGCTCCGGGTTGGTGCCCATGTACATCCAGCGCATGACGCTGGCGCCGGCGCGGTCGGCGGCCTCGTTGAACTCGATGGCGTTGCCCCAGCTCTTGTGCATCTCGCGGCCCTCGCCGTCGCGCACCTGCGCGTGACCCAGGACCGTCTGAAAGGGCGGCTCATGCTCCAGGACGGTGCTCATCGTCAGCAGCACGTAGAACCAGTTGCGGAACTGGCCGGGAAACGACTCGGTGATGAAGTGTGGCGGGAACCACTGGGACCAGTAGTCGCGGTCGGTGCGGTAGTCGAGTGTGGAGTAGGGCACGATACCGGCATCCAGCCAGGGGTTGCCCACGTCCGCGATGCGGCTGGCCGTCGCACCACACTGCTCGCAGCGCACCTTCACCGCGTCTACCCAGGGCCGGTGGGGCGTATGCCCCTCGAAGGTATCCCAGCCCTCGATAGCCCGCTCGCGTAGCTCCTCCGGGCTGCCGATCACGTCGAACCAGCCGCACGAATCGCAAGTCCAGATGGGCAGGGCAAGCCCGTAGTAGCGTTTCTTGGAGATCATCCAGTCGTCCATGTTGCGGAGCCAGTCAAGCTCGCGGTCCAGGCCCCACGGCGGCAGCCAGGTGATCTGCTTGGTTACGTCCGCAATCTCGTCCCGCAGCCGAGTGGTCGGCGCACCGGTTACTGACGAACCAGAGCCGCACATCCTATGTGAATCTGTGGTGCGGCTCTGGCTCGTCACCTCACGCCGCGGGCCATCCATCGAGATAAACCACTCGTCTACCAGCCGGAACACAAGCTCGCTGCTGCAACGCCAGCAGACCGGGTAGCGGTGGGTGTAGAGCGCGACGTGGTAGAGCCGCCCTTTCTGCTGCAAGCTCTCGATGATCGGCTCCGCGATGTCGTAGACGTTGCGACCACTCAGCCAGTCGTAACCCTCGATGTAGTTGCCGAACTCGTCGAGCGGGACGATAGGTGGGAGACCATGCTCGCGGCCCAGCTCCATGTCTTCTTTGCCGCAGCCGGGCGCGATGTGGACGATGCCGGTACCTTCGGTCTCACTGACCTCCTCCCAGGCAATGACCGGATGCGCGATGCCCTCCTGTGCCGGTAGCTCGTCGAACGGCCCGGCATAGGAGAGTCCCACCAGTTCGCTCCCCGGCACCTCGCCCAAGACTTCGTAGTCCCCTTGCAGGACAGCGGCGGCCGTCCCCTTGGAGACGTAGAGCACGCGGTCGCCTTGCCGGACCCGCAGGTAGGGAAGCTCGGGATGGACGGCCGCGGCGACGTTGGCGGTGAGGGTCCAGGCGGTCGTCGTCCAGACGAGCAGCGCCTCGCCGGGTCGCTCGTGCAGCGGAAACTCCGCAAACACGCCGGGATGCTCCAGCTCCTGATAGCCCTCGGTGACGATCTCGTGCTGCGAGATACCGGTGCCGCAGCGCGGACACCAGGGCATCGAGTCGTTGCCCTTGTAGACCAGGCCGCGCTCGTGACACCGCTTCAGGAAGTGCCAGATGTTGTAGTTGTTCTCGTCGGACAGGGTGAAGTACGAGTTGTCCCAGTGCATCCAATAGCCCAGGCGGATGGACTGCTCCGTCTGGATGCCGGCGTACTTGTAGACACGCTCCTTGCAGCGCTCGACGAACTCGGCAATACCGTAGGCCTCGATGTCACGCTTGCTCTTGAAACCAAGCTCGCGCTCGACTTCCACCTCGATCCAGAGGCCCTGGCAGTCGAACCCGTTCTGGTACCGCTGGTCGAAGCCGCGCATGGCCCGGTACCGCTGGTAGGTGTCCTTGTAGGTGCGTCCCCAGGCGTGGTGGACGCCCATGGGGTTGTTGGCGGTAATGGGACCGTCCATGAATGACCAGCGCGGGCCACCCTTGTTCTTGGCGACGAGCTGGTCGAACGCCTGCGTATCGCGCCAGAACGCCAGGATGCGCTCTTCCATCGCCGGATACTCGACGGTCCGCGGCACTTGTCGAAATCCCATACCTAGTACTCCTTTTGGACCTATCCCCCGGCCCCTTCCCTCCAGAAAAGGGACATTCACCCCCGTCATTCCCGCGCAAGCATGTCCCGTACCCCCATACGGGGCGGGTATCCACCCCCTCTCCCCCTGCTGACCGGGGTAGGTATGGGTCAAGCCGTAGGGGCGTCCCTTGTGGCGCCCTGGCCGCTACCGCCGCCCGTCATTGCGGCGGAGGCCGCAATCCAGCCCCTTCCCTTTAGGGAGGGGTGGGGGGTAGGTTTGCGAGCCGCGCACCTACCCCTCCGCCACTACGTGGTTTCGCAGCACGCCAATGCCCTCGATCTCGATTTCCACCGAGTCGCCCGGCGTCACGTCGCCCACCCCGGACGGCGTGCCCGTCGAGATCACGTCGCCCGGCAGTAACGTGAAGTAGCGCGTCATAAAGGAGATCAGGTGCGGCACGGAGAAGAGCAGATCGGAGGTGTTCGTTTGCTGCCGGCGCTCCCCGTTCAGTCGCGTTTCGAGCATGAGATTGCCCGGGTCGAGGCCGGTCGCAATCACCGGGCCTAACGGGCAGAAGCTATCGTAGCCCTTGCCCAACAGCAGGACACCCATCGCCATCTCTGCCAGTTGCACCTCCCGGTGGCTGACGTCGTTGCCGCAGGTGTAGCCGAGCACGTAGTCGAGCGCGTCCGCCTCGGACACGTGCCGGGCCGTCTTGCCCATCACGACGACCAGCTCCCCCTCGAATTGCACTGACTCGGCGCCCGTGGGGTACACAATCGGCTCCTCCGGCCCCACCACCGCCGTCGGCGGCTTCGTGAACAGCATCGGCACTTCGGGGACATCGCCGCTCCCCTCTTCGATGTGCAGCTTGTAGTTCGCGCCCACACCGATCACCTTCGACGGCGCCACCGGCGCCAGTAGCTTCAGCGAATCCACGCTGCCGACCGCCTGCCCCACCTCGTATTCACCGAACGGCGAGCCAACCAGTTGGCGCACCGTCGCGTCCCCCTCCAGCACCCCGTACTGTGCCCCCACGTCGCTCTGATAGCGCAGAATTTTCACCATCCGTATTCTCCCTTCGTCCCTACCTATGCGGATCATGCGGTCCTAGTGATGCCGTATCCCTGCCGGCAGGTCAAGGGTACCACGAAGCCAGCCGCTCCGTATCGTGTCCGCTCCTCTCTCGTCATTCCCGTCTCCCCCCGTCATTCCGGCGGAAGCCGGAATCCAGACACCTACGGTAGCAGCCAGCACAGCCGCCCTGGCTTCCCGCGAAAGGAGACCTTTGCGTAACCCGTCATTCCCGCGAAAGCGGGAATCCAACCACTCTCCCGCTGGGAGAGGATCGGGGTGAGGGCTACCTCCGGTGGCCGGGAGGTGGGCACGGACATCCCAGCACTCTACCCTGGGGAGTATGCAAAGCTCTCTGCAAGCGGGAGCCTATCCTGCTCATCCTTGAATCCTGAAAATCCTGATGCAGACAATCATGCTGCACCCTCCCGTCTTACCCAGCGACGCCGGACAGGACTGCCCAATTGCCTTGCCCTCGACATGAGCGACATGGCCTAATTGTAGGCATTGATCGCCCGGCACCTCTACGGTCTAGCAGAAACCATCGCCGGGCACGAAGGACTGACATGGAGAAACAGACGGTCGTGGTCAAGGTGGGCGGCAGCACATTGCCCCACCGCGAGGCAGTGCTGGCGGACCTCGCCGAGCTACACAGCGCCGGCGTCGAGGTCGTCATCGCGCACGGCGGCGGCGCTGCCCTCACCGACTGGCTGACGCGCGTGGACAAACAGCCCACCTTCGTCAACGGCCTGCGCGTCACCGACGACGAGACCCTGGAGCTGGCCGTCATGGTGTTTGCCGGCGCCGTCAACAAGCAGCTTGTGGCCCTCCTCAACGCCGCCGGCATCCCGGCCGTCGGCATCAGCGGCGTGGACGGCGGCCTGGTGCGCGCCCGCCGCCAGACCGACCCGGATATTGGGCTGGTTGGGCAGGCCGAGCACGTTGACACGACGCCGCTGCGCGCGCTCCTCGACCACGGCCTGATCCCCGTCGTCGCCTGCATCGTCCTCGGCCCGGACGGCCAAATCCTCAACATCAACGCCGATACCCTCGCCGGCGACCTGGCGCAGGCGCTACACGCCAGCCGCGTCGTCTTCCTCACCGATGTACCGGGCGTGCGCGGCGCCGACGGGGCCGTCATCCCGACCCTCTCGGCCGGCGAGACGGACCGCCTGATTGCCGAGGGTGTCATCACGGGCGGCATGATCCCCAAGGTCGAGGCCTGCCTGCGCTGCCTCGACGCAGTGCCGGAAGCCGTCATCCTGGACGGCAGCGTCTCCCACGTCCTCCGCGACCACGTGCTCGGCGCCGCCACCGCCGGCACCGTCTTCCGCAGCCGCCCCACCAGCTAAGTTGTGTTGACGCTTCCCCGTCCCTCCGCCGCAGCGGGGAACCACAGGCTGACAGGGGTAGGTTTTTCTGCGCCGAGGCGCGATGCATCATGCCCCGGCGCTCGTCATTCCGGCGAAAGCCGGAATCTAGGATTATTCATGGCCCTCATGCCCCCGTCATGGCGCTGGAGAGGGGGCCGGGGGGTGAGGACTATCCTGCTCATCCTTGCATCCTGAAAATCCTGATGCAGACAAAAACCCTACCCTTGTCAGGCTACCACCCCTCGCTCCTCCGCCAATCTGGTATGGTATATCTCTACACTCGCGCGTAACGTCGCGCCGGGGCGGCCGATTGGCCCCCCGGCGCGATCATCTGAGAGGAGGCCCCTGATGGCCGCAGCAGCCCCGATCTCCCCAGCCACCGGCGACTTAGCGGAACGGGAATCCCAGCTCTACATGCGGACCTTCATCCGTATCCCGGTGGCCTTGGCCCGAGGCGAGGGCGTGCGTGTGTGGGATGTCGCGGGCAACGAATACCTCGATTTCTTTGGTGGAATCGCCGTCAACGTGCTCGGCCACTGCCATCCGGCCGTGGTCAACGCGGTCACGGAGCAGGTGCAGACGCTCATCCATACCACCTGTCTCTACTACACCTCGCCGCAGCTTGAGCTAGGGCAGCTGCTGATCGAGAACTCCTGCCTCGACCGCGTCTTCTACGTGAACAGCGGCGCCGAGGCCGCCGAGACCGCCATCAAGCTGGCCCGCAAGTGGGGCAAGCACCACAACGGCGCCTACCGGATCATCACCGCCGAGAACTCGTTTCATGGCCGCACGCTCGGCTCCCTCGCCGCCACCGGCCAGCCCCACTACCACCACGACTTTGCGCCGCTGCCGGCCGGCTTTTCCTACGTCCCGTACAACGATCTCGATGCCTTGCAGGCCGCCGTCACCGATGAGACGGTAGCGATCATGCTGGAGCCGGTGATGGGCGAGGCCGGCGTCTATCCCGCCACCGCCGAGTACCTCCAGGGCGCCCGCCAGCTGTGCGATGACCACGGCATTCTGCTCATCTTGGACGAGATTCAATCCGGGATGGGGCGCAGCGGGCACCTGTGGGCCTACGAGACCTACGGTGTCGAGCCGGACATTATGACCCTCGCCAAAGGACTGGCCGGGGGTATGCCAATCGGCGCCTGCCTCGCCAAGGAATCGGCGGCGGCGTTCGAGCCGGGCGATCACGGCTCGACGTTCGGCGGTCATCTCGTCAGTTGCGCCGCCGGCGTGGCCACCCTGCGGACCATCATCGAGGAGGACCTCCCCGCCAACGTGCGCCAGGTCGGCGCCGTACTGGGTGAGCGCTTGGCGGCGCTCGCAGCCGAGACTGGCGCCATCCAGGAAATCAGGCAGTCGGGCCTGCTCATCGGCATCGAGCTACACGATCCGGTTGCCGGCGGCGTGCTCACGCACTGCCTGGAGCACGGCCTGCTCGTGAACAAGACCTCCGATACCACCATCCGGCTCGCCCCGCCACTCACAATCAACGAGGAGCACGTAGACCAAGCCGTTGCTATTCTCGGCACGGCAATCAAGGCCGCAACCGCCGACTAGCCCGGTCTGTGCCCACGTGCCTAACACGTCATTCCGGCGAAAGCCGGAATCCAGGTACCTAGGGCAGCGGACGGCGGAGACACCGCACCAAAGGTAGATGACAGATGGCTAGAGAGCGCTTAGTCCTCGCGTATTCCGGTGGATTGGACACGTCGGTAGCGATCCGCTGGATTCAGGAAAAGTACGACATGGACGTGATCGCCATGACGGTTGACGTGGGCCATCAGGGCGATCTCGCAGGGATCCAACAGCGCGCCAAGGACATTGGCGCGGTGGATGCCGTTGTGTCGGACGCCAAGGACCTGTTCGTCAAGTATTTCGTCTGGCCCGCGCTGCAAGGCGGCGCCATCTACGAAGGCGACTACCTCCTCGCCACCGCCCTGGCACGACCGCTCCAGGCCTGGCTGCTCGTCGAGACCGCTGAAGAATTCGGCGCAACGGCCGTGGCGCACGGCTGCACGGGCAAAGGCAACGACCAGGTCCGTTTCGATGTCTCGATCAAGGCCCTCAACCCCGACCTGCGGATCGTCGCGCCCGTGCGCGAATGGCGGCTGACGCGCGATGAGGAGATCAGGTGGGCCGAAGAGCGCGGCATCCCCATCCCCGTAACCAAGGAAAGCTCCTACAGCGTGGACCAAAACCTGTGGGGACGCTCGGTCGAGGCCGGCATCCTCGAAGACCCCTGGGCCGAGCCGCCCGACGACGTATGGGAATGGACCGCCGACCCGCTCACGGCACCACAGGAACCGGCCTACGTCGAGATCGAGTTCGAGCAGGGCATTCCCGTCGCCCTCGATGGCGAGCGCCTCGACGGCGTAACCCTGATCGAGCGCCTGAGCAAGCTGGCCGGCGCGCACGGCGTCGGGCGCGTGGACCACATCGAGAACCGGCTGGTGGGCATCAAGTCGCGCGAGGTGTACGAGGCCCCGGCCGGCGTGGTGCTCTACCAGGCCCACCGCCAGTTGGAGAAGATGGTGCTCTCGAAGGAGCAGGCTCGTTTCAAGGAGACCGTCGCCAGCGAGTACGCCTCACTCGTCTACAACGGCCAGTGGTTCACCTCCCTACACCAGGACCTCGCCGCCTTCATCACCAGCAGCCAGCGCCACGTCACCGGCGCCGTGCGCGCGCGCTTACACAAAGGCACCTGCCGCGTGGTCGGCCGGTCCGCGCCCGACGCGCTCTACAGCCATCAGCTCGCCACCTACGACACCGGCGACCAGTTCGATCACGCCGCCGCCGAGGGCTTCATCGCCCTCTGGGGACTACCCATCCGCACGCAAGCCGAGCGCCAGCAGCTACACCGTCCCGCCGAGCGCCCCCGCCTCACCGGCAGCACCTCCGTCGAGTAGCCACCGACCACCGGCAACCTCGGCTAATCGCAACCTTTCACCTCGGCTAATCGCAAGGTTTGCCCGCAGCCGAGCGCCGGCAGTGCCATAGCCAGTGGTCAGGAGGGAGAAGCGTACCCCACATTGTTAAGTGGTCGCATAAGTCGCTCGATATCGGCCTTGAGGCTATCGTTGCCGGCCTTTTGTGCCAGCGTCAATGCGGCCTCGAAATCGGACCGCGCTTCTCCAACGCGGCCCAAGTCAGCTTTAGCAGTCGCCCGACCGGCGTAGGCGAGTGCCAAATCGGGTTTGAGGTCGATGGCCCGGTCGTAGTCGGCAATGGCATCGCCATGGCGCCCCAGCGCACCATTTGCAATGCCCCGACCGGCGTAGGCGAGTGCCAAATCGGGTTTGAGGTCGATGGCCCGGTCGTAGTCGGCAATGGCGTCGTTGTGCTGACCCAGGGCACGTTTTGCATTGCCCCGGCCGGTGTAAGCCAGAACCAAGTCGGGCTGGAGCCGGATGGCCTGATCGTAGTCGGCGAGCGCCTCGTCATAGCGGCCCAGCCTGCTCTTCACGTTGCCCCGATTGACGTAGGCCTTGCCGAAATCGGACTTGAGGTAGATGGCCCGGTCGTAAGCGTAAATCGCTTCTCGTGCCCTAGTCTCTGCTACTTTCTCCATGTCTTCCCTCCCGAAGGTAGCCAACGGAGAACCAGGCGTCAGCAGCAAGATCGTCGTCTATTCCTTCTGCAACAATCGCGATAGAACGCCATTTCTCGATGGCCTCTTCAATCCTACCTTCCTCTTGGAGTGAGTAGGCTTCAGCAATAGCCCGATCCGCCAGTGTTGAGGCATGGCTATCTCGGTCTTCTTGGACGACTCCCGCAACTTCTTCAGGTTTGTCGATATTCCGATAGTCCTGAATGTCCTCAGTTGACTGCCGCAAATTATCCCGTATGCGCTGGGTATCTTCTTCAGACTGCTCTCGATGCTTCCTGATTTCTTCTACATACTCTCTAGCCTGCTCAACGCTTTGTCGCGCCTCGGCCTCAATGCTCCGAAGTCTGTTGAAGCCGATGTAGGCAGCAATACCGCCTACAACCGGAGTCACGACGCCGATCAAGGTGAGAAATATGGCCGTTGCAGCTAACCACCAGTTGATCGTATCTGCCCGGTCGTCCAGCAGTTCGCGCCTAAGCTCGTTGAAGCGGCGCTGGATTGCGACTTCGGTAGCGGCAGCCGTTGTGTCTGTCCCCTGGGTCACAGTCGGCTCAACCGTTTGTGCGTACAGGATAGCCGGACCTCTGGTGACCGTTGCCGCAATCGCCATTGCTGCAACCACCATAACGACAACTACGGCCCAGTACCACGTTACCGGAGACCGCATCATGGAACTCACCGTTTCACCGGATATGTCTCCACCCACACCTCGCCCGACACTAGCCTCGGTGACAGTATATCGCGCCGGCTGGTGATGGCCTGTGCATCCTCTCCGCTCTCTATTGTACCCGGCACATCCGAGATGGGCACAGCGTTCCGCAACCCTCACTCTGTGCTCTCTGGGTGCTCTGTGGCAAAAAGAGCCTGCGCTGGCCTCTCTGTGCCACTTGCTGGCAGTCTGTGCAAACGTACAGTATAGTTATGGAGTGAGGACGCGAGCATGGCGCGGGGATTGACCAACCGGCAGCGCGAGGTGTTGACGCACATTCGCGCCGCGCTGGAGCAGACGGGCCGGCCGCCGACCCTGCGGGAGTTGGGCGCGCAGCTGGGCATTCGCTCGACCAACGGCGTGCGCGATCACCTGGAGGCGCTTGTCGCCAAGGGCTATCTAGCCCGTGAGCCGCATAGCGCCCGTGGCCTGCGCTTGCTCCGGACACCACCGCCCACAGTACCGGGCGTGCGGCGCGTGCCGCTGCTCGGTGGCGTCGCCGCTGGCCAGCCGCTCTTCGCCGACCAAGAGCTAGGCGATGCCTTGCTCCTCGATGAGCGTGTCGTGCCGAACGGCGGGGCAGTGTTTGCCTTGCGCGTCGAGGGCGATAGTATGCGCGACGCCGCCATCCACGATGGCGATTACGTCGTCGTCCGCGAGCAGCGCAGCGCCGAGCCGGGCGACATCGTTGTCGCGCTGCTGGAGGACGAGGCGACCGTCAAGCGCTTCTTCCCGGAGCGCGACGTCGTGCGACTCCAACCGGAGAATAGTCGCCATGCGCCGGTCATCGTGCGCCGGGACGACCGCAGTATGCGCCTGCTCGGCAAGGTGACTGCCGTGATCTCGCGCCGGCCCTAGCCGGACTGAGCTACCAGGGGAGGGAACAGCCCCGTCCCCCCGCCGCAGCGGGGGGGCCATAGGGGGGCTACATCTGCCGCTGACCTACCCTTGTCGGGGCGTAAGGAGTGAGAATATGCTTGCAGTGGGCACGGAAGCACCGGATTTCGAGGCGCTGACCGATACCGGACAAACCTTCCGGCTCTCCGATTGGCGCGGCCACCGGCCCGTCGTGCTGTTCTTCTACCTGCGCGCCTTCACGCCCGGCTGAAGCACCGAGGTACGCGCGTTCGGCGAACGCTACACGGAGTTCCGACGGGCCGGCGCCGTTGTCACTGGCGTCAGCGCCGACAGCGCCGAGCGCCAGCGCGCGTTCCGCGAGGCGCTTGGCGTGAGTATGCCCCTCATCGCCGATACCGACAAAGCCATCGCCGCGCTCTACGATGCCAAGGAATTCGTTGGCTTCATCCCGGCCCGCCTCACCTACGTGATCGACATGGATGGCATCATCCGCTCCGTCGGCACCCACCGCCTCCACTTCGACCGCCACAGCAGCGAGTCCCTAGCCGTGGTCCAAGAGCTTGCCGCAGCCGCCGAGGCGGAAGCGCAGCAACCCTAGCCACACTGACCGCCTTCCGGCCTCAACCTGCCTGCTAACCCTTTAGGGGCGTCCCTTGTGGGCGCCCAATTCTCTCTGACAGGAGGCCAGCGCCTAACCGCCACACGCCCCCTCTCTACATGGTGGAGAGGGGGCCGGGTGATGGGCCAAAGGCGCACCACACCTGGCCCTATCCGTGCGGCTTTGGCCCGTCAGTGGGTGAGGCTTGGGTAATCCACCCCTACCCCCGCGGGAGCGGAAACGTCACCTTGCGGTTGCCCTCGTGCTGCGAGCGGAGTATCCCCAGCAGGATTTCAACCGTGTGCAGCGCGTCGGTCGCCGGCGAGATCAGCGGTGCGGGCGGCTCCCGGCCGGCAGCCCGTGCGTCGAGGTGCTGCACCAACTCCTCGATACCGGCGAGTTGTGCCTCGTAGGTGTGCGTCGGAGCGTCGAGCGGCCGCTGGCCGGCTTCGTCCCACACCTCCATCCCGCCATCGTTGGCGCGGATGCGGCCGCGCTCACAGAGCAGATCAATAACCCAACCTCTGGACTCCGGCGTTTTCGTCAGGCTGATGTGTGACCGGACGCCGTTGCGAAAGCGGATGTACACGTCGGCACCCGGGTCCGTGTCCGGGTTCCTCCCACCATCGCCGGCGTAAGCCGGTCCGTAGTCGTGGTGCATGTCCGCCAGCTCTGCGACGAGCCACTCCGGTCCCGAGCCGGCCAAGAAACAGACTATGTCAATGAGGTGTGTGCCGTTGCGGAACATCATCGCCCGCTGACCGGTCATCGTGGCCACCACCTGTCGCAGCGCGCCCAACTCCTCACTGACCAGGAAGTCGCGCAGGTGCAGCCACGACCCGCGCAGCCGCCGCGTGTGGTCCACCGACAGCGGCACCCCCTGCTCCGCGCACGCCGCGATCATCCGGTCAGCGTCGGCCAGCGTGGTGGCCAGGGGCTTCTCGCAGAAAATGCCCTTGACCCCGGCTGCGACCGCGTCCACCACCATGTCGGCGTGCAGATGGTCGGACGTGGCGACCGAGAGCAGGTCCAGCCCCTCCTCGCGCAGCATTGCCTTGTAGTCCGTGTAGGTGTTGACCTCCGGCCACACGTCACCCCACGTCGTGCGAAATCCGTCCAGCAATTCGGTCTTCAGTTCACACACTGCCACCACGTCCACGCCCGGCACCTGCGCGTAGGCTGCTGCGTGGCTGCCCCCTTGCGGCGCACCCAGCGCCGGGTGAAGCGGAGCCGCTCCGCGCCCGGCCGCTATACCCGACAACCCGATGATTCCCGCGCGATAGTTCCCCGCTGAGGCCGTCGCTGTATTCATGTCCACCCTTTCTCGTAGTGCCGGTCGCCCCGCGCTACGACGTTCGCTCGATCCACACCGGCGTAGACCACGCCATCGGCACGCGGCCGCGGATGCGGTCCCGCTGACGCACCCGGAGATAATACAGCGCAGCGTCTGGTGGATCGGGGTCTTCCCACTCCAGGCGCAGGTCCAGTTCGCCTTGCCCGGTGAGCGTATGCACGACCTGGAAAGCGGCTTCCGCATCGCCGCTCCGGGCCGCTGCGCCACTCAGATCGCCGCGGATCACTTCCAATTGGTCTAGTGCCGCCGTCCCGCTCACCGCCGCCGCTACCCGGACCGGCCCGTCTACGGGCACCTGCGTCCCCGGCATTGCTCCCGCCACCGACCAGTCGAGCAACATGCGTTCACCGGTCGTGCCATACGTCCGGCGCGTGCGGAGCGAATCGAAAATGGCCTTGCGCGTGAGCCGCGGCGCCTGCACAGCCGCCAAGCCGGTCTGTCGCAGGCCGGGCTGCGCCTGATGGTTGTCTGACGAGCAGATGACTCCAAGCCGCTGCCCCGTCAGCCAGACGTCCCAGGCGTAGTGCCGCCCCGGCGCCGACGTGTTGAGCGAGAAATCGCAGCGTTCGTAGGCCAGCGGATGGTCCGCATCCAGGCACTCACACTGACCATGACCCGAATAAATCTCGATCACCGGCCGGTATGGTTTCTCGCCTTGCTCCGGATGATCCCAGTCGGGGTTTGGCCCCGTTCCGCCCGGTACCGCGCCCTGCGCGAGCGGCGAGAACATCACGCCCGTATGGTGCGGGATGGTCAGCACCGCCTCGCTCCCGCCGACTTCCTGTTCCAAGTAGCGCCAGAGGTCGGGGAGCGTCCCGCGATTGGCGCCGAACAGCGGTCCGCGCGCCCCGCGGTAGTACACGTTATGGTGCGCCCACGGGCTGCTGAACGTCCCCTCGTAGCCCAGGATCGTGACGAACTGCCCCGGTGCATGGTGCCGCGCCACGTCCTCAGTGATGCGCTGCCACTGCTCGTCGGTCAGCGTTTCGGCATGGTCGCTCAGACAGTAGAAGTCCAGCGCCGCCACCTCGCGGGCATAGCTGAAGGGACGCCGGCCGGTCGCATCGAAACTGTGCAGCGAGTGCGAGTGCAAATCACCCCAGTAGACCGGTCGCGCCGCGCCGGCGCTCGCCGTAACGCGCACCGGGTTGCTCACCGCCTCAAGGCCGCTGGCCGGACCGCCGACAATCCGCGCTGTCAGCCGCAAGATACCGTCCGCGCGAGGAATAATCGGTATGCGGAGCACGCCCTCGTGCCGGGCCGGCAATGCTATTCGCGCGGGATACTCCGCCGCCCCGGTCACGGTGCCAAGGACCACCGTGCCGCTCGCCGCCGGGACCGCATTCTGCCAGCCGTCGAGCACGGCGAGGTGCAGCATCCCGGTCTCGCCGACGACCAGTTGCGACGGCAGCAGCGCCGTCAGCTCCACCGGCACGCCGGCCCGCCCGGCCAGCGTGCCGGTCGCTTCACGCGGGAGGGTGGTGAACTGTCCGCTCCCGTCCGCGTCTACGGCGGTCCGCAGCGTCTCCGTCCCATGGGGATGCAGCGGTGCAGCAAAGCCCCGGCTGCCGCCCTGTTGATCGCCGTAGACAATCTCGATCTCGTCTCCCGCGTCGAGTCGACCGCGCTGCACCCGCACCTCCGTCACGAAAGCGTAGCGATGCTCCCGGCCATCCAGCCCACGCCGGTTCGCCTTGACGTACTCGTCGGTCGTACCGCCGATCACCGTGCAGGTCAGCTCAACTCCCGGCTTGGCGCAGCGCGCGGTCACGTAATTGTCGGCGGCCGGGTCCGTGCTCTGCGTGCCGTGCGAGGAGTTCCGGTACCACACGTGCCATGTTTCGGGAAGCTGGACGCGCACCGCCGCTCCCGCCGCCAATCCCGGTGCGCCGACCCGATAGTTGACCACCCACGTACCCCACTCCCCCGCCGTGCCGACAGCCGGCGTGACGGTGACTTGACCCAACGCCCAATCCCTTGCCATGCGCTACGCCCCTCTCGCCGCAGTGGCGTGGAGTCTCGCCTGTAGTAGCACCTACTGTCCACTCTGGCGACACTGACTCCCGAAAGCGTCGGCGGGACGCCGGCCACTCCGGTAGCGGAACGGGGGTGGATGGATTTCGGCGTGCGCCGGAATGACGGAGGTGAGGGGTATTTTCCTCCGGCACGTCAACATGGGGAAGGGCTTAGGGTAGGGGCCAATGCGAGGGGAAGACTTCTCGTAGCTCCTGGCCCGCCGGTGTCCGGCGGATCAGCGAGGAATCAGACCCAAGAAGCGCTTCTTCCGTTTCTGCGACTTGGACCATTCCTCCTGCCGCTGGTAAACCTCCAGGAGCATATCAGCCAGGGCCTGGGAGTTGGTGAGCGCAGTCCAGCGTTTGACGTCCTCCATGGTGATTTTCACGTCCTTGGGGACGGCGCGCACGTAGAGTCCGGGTGCCACCTCCCTGAACTTCAGGTCCTCCAGCGTCTTCATCCTCGTCACCCCTCCCTATAGCCAGCACTCATATTCTACACGAGGTTGCCCAACTCCAGAATACCGGCTAGGTGCTGGACATGTTGTAGTGCTCTGCCGGTCGAGTCCTCAGACAGGACGCCACTGGTGCTGTTCGGGGCCTCGCAATCCACTGTGACTACTCCGATCACCCTGGCTCGATCGCGTGAAAACATCGGCGTGCTTACCGCTGCCGTCAGGTGTTCCGTGAGCTTGACCATCTCAGGAGTGAGCTTCCACATGAGCCTAAGGACCTCGTCGGTCGTATCCTCCCAATTCGCGGCCGCTTGCTCCCCGCGACTCCAGGCGTGTCCCGTTGCGCCCTCCAGCGGCGCAAAGGCGAGGTTCTCGTCCGGCTTACCCTTCTTGTTGTGCTGGTAGATGGGATGCAGTCTTCCGTCCTCTCCCGGAAAATACACTGTGGCGCCGGTCGATTCCGGCCGCTCGGATAAATCCTTCACAACAATCTCTAGGTAATCCTCGATCAGAAATCGTGCCAATTGCCGGCGTGTTTCTCGTTCCTCGGCGCTACGCTTCCGGTTGCCGGCGAGCAAAGAAACGGCGACGCTGCCGGCCGTGGCGCAGGGAATGATGACCACAAGCGCAACGGCCCACACGTTGACACTGCTCTGGGGAGTCAAGACCAGCGTGAGCACGCCGGATGCCCCGGAGCCAATGAAGGCCAGTGCCAGGGCGGTCCAGTCATACCGGCTGAAGTCACTCAAGAGACGCACTCACTGCCTCCCGAAACGGCATTAGGCGGCGCGACGTGGAGTCTCACCTGTAGACGCGCTCGCTGTCCACCATCCGCGGGCTATCCGCTCACGGAACCGCGTACAATGGGGGGCACGCAGCGCGGCCGGCTGGCGGCACACACCACCGGCGGGAAAGGAAGAGCCATATGGAGCAGCGGCGTCTCGGGCGCACGGAGCATCGGAGCACGGTCGTTATCTTGGGTGCGGTGGCGTTCGGGCGCGTGCCGCAGGTGGCGGCGGATCGCTCCATCGAGCTGGCAATGCAGCACGGCGTCAACCACATTGACGTGGCGCCCACCTATGGCGAGGCCGAGCTGCGCCTAGGGCCGTGGCTCGCCCGCCACCGCGACGACTTCTTCCTCGCCTGCAAGACCACCAAACGCAGCCGGGAAGAAGCATGGGAAGAGCTGCACCGCTCCCTCGACCGCCTGCGCGTCTCGACGCTGGACCTTTACCAACTCCACGCGGTGAAGACCGTGGACGAGCTTGACGCGGCACTCGCGCCGGGCGGTGCTATCGAGGCCCTTGTCGAGGCCCGCGAGGCTGGCTTGGTCCGCTTCCTCGGCATCACCGGCCATGGCCTGACCGCCCCGGCCACGCACACCGAGGCCCTGCGGCGCTTCGATTTCGACACCGTGATGTTCCCACTCAACTACGTCCTGTGGTCCGATCCTGCTTATCGCCATAGCGCCGAGAACCTACTGGCGCAGGCCCACAGCAGAGATGTCGGCGTCCAGATCATCAAGTCCATCGGACGGAGCGGCTGGGGAGACCGCCCACGCACCCACCGTACCTGGTACGCCCCCTTCATGGAGCAAGAGGACATTGATCGCGCACTCTGGTTTGCCCTCTCGCAGCCCGTGACTGCCGCGCCGTCCGTCGGCGATGTCCACCTCCTACCCAAGGTCCTCGACGCTGCCGAGCGTTTCCGCCCCCTCGACCCGCAGGAGCAGGAGGCGCTAGTACGCGCCGGCCGCTCCCTCGCCGCGGCTGCCCCGGAGCCGCTGTTCGCCGCCTGAGTATGCACCCGCCCTGGATTCCCGCTTACGGAGACCTTTGCGAAACCGTCATTCCCGCGCAAGCGGGAATCCCCGTCCCCCCGCCGCAGCGGGGGGACCATAGGGGGGCAAGGGTAGGCTTTCGTGTAGGAGCACCATGAATCGCGCCCTGGCTCCCGTCATTCCGGCTTCCGCCGGCATCCATCCTGCTCATCCTTGCATCCCGAAAATCCTGATGCAGACAAAAACCTACCCCAGTCAGGAGGGGGCCGGGGAATGACCGGGAAATGTCAACCTAGAAGTGGTCCAGCTCCCACATGTGAGGGTAGACCGCCGGGAACAAGGCGCGGATCGTCGCCAGATCGCCGGCCTCCGCGCCGCCGTGTTCGCGCCAAAGCTCGTCAATGCCACGGTAGCCCATCAGCAGTTGGAGTAGTTGTTGCTGGGGCAGCCGAAGCCGCAGGACCGGCCCGCTCCCAAGCTCCAGTCCGGCCCGACCGCTGTCCGGGCAGTCGAGTTCCACTCGGCCGGGCCGCGCCTCCACTGGCAGCGCCCGTATGCGGCCGGCGATGGCCGGCTCGATGGCCGTTGCCACTGCGGCCAGGCCCATGATGCGGCCCATGCCACCGTAGTTGGCCGGATACGTCGTCTCGACCTTGCAGCCGATTCCCCGCAGCAACCCGACCAGCGGTTCGTCCGGGGGCATCGGCAGCCGCAGCCGCTCCCGGCGTCGCGCGAGCGCCTCTTGCCCCAGCCACGCGATCAGGCTGGCGCCGGCAGTGGCTACGTGCTCGGCCGGCACGATCACGTCCATGACCGAAAGGGAAGCCGGGTCCCCTTCGATCAGCACGTACCCGGTCGGGTGGCCGGCCTCCCCCGTCACCAGTATCCGCGTCGGATGTCCCCACCACACCTCGTCTGCCAGCGCCGCGTAGAAAACGCGCGTGCGTCGGACGGTGCCGCTGCGGTGTGCATTGACGCGCGTATACAGGTCGAGCAACCCGGCGTGATCTTCCCGCTGCGCCGGTCGAACGGCTGTCGTAGCCGAGAGCCGCTCGGCATCGCGCACGGCCACCGAGACGTTGTACTCCGGCGTCACCGGCACGTAGCCGAAGCGGTGGTAGAAGTCGGGAATACCGAACAGGATCGAGACGGCGTAGCCCTCGCGCTCCATGTACGAGACGGCCTCGCGCATCAGGCGGCTCGCGTACCCTTTGCCGCGGTGCTGTGACTGGACCACCACGTTGGCGATACCGCCCATCCGCACCCAGGCGCCAGCGAGCCGCATGGTGAGATCGTTCACCTCGGCTCTGCCGACCGTCTCGCCGGCCGCGACCAGGCTCAACTTGCACTGCTTGCACTGCCTACTCCGCGGCCCGTCCGCCTGCTCAAATCGAATCTCCGCTTCCATCGGCCTTCACTCCTCGCGTCATCTCCGTCCCCCTGCAAAGCGGGGGGACCATAGGGGGGCAATGTTCACTATACTTGTCTACCATGACCACACCCGAACCACCCTACTTCCTCGGCATTGACATGGGAACGACGGGCATTCGTGCCGTCGTGTTCGATGCCGAAGCGCAGGTCGTCGCGGCAGCGCGCCAGGATTGCCGTCTCTACGCCCCCCACGCCGGCTGGGCGGAGCAGGACCCGGACGAGGTACTCGCCGCCACGAACGCCGTCGTCCGCGCGGCGGCAGCGCAGGCAGCCGAGGCGCTCGGCGTGCGCCGGCCGCCAATCGCCGCTATCTCCTTCAGCGCCATCCTGCACACGATCATCCCCGTGGATCACCGTGGTGTCGCGCTGGGCCGCGCCATCATCTGGGCGGATACGCGCGGCCTCACGTTTGCAGACGAGATCAAACGCGAGTACGACGCGCACGCCCTCTACTCCCGCACTGGCTGCCCCGTGCATCCGATGTACTCGCCGGCCAAGCTGCGCTGGTACCGCGCCCATCAGGCCGACGTCTTCCGGCAAGCCGCCCGCTTCATCACGATCAAGGAGTACGTCCAAGCCGATTGGCTAGGGCCAGTACCCATAGACTACTCGCTGGCCTCCGGTAGCGGGCTGCTGGACCTGTCCACCTGCGAGTGGGATGCCGAGTCATTAGAGACGGCGGGCATCGGCCCGGAGCGGCTGGCGTCGCTCGTGGACACCACCGCGGTCATCGGCACCCTCCCGGCCGCCACTGCCGAGCGGCTGGGGCTGGCGCCGGGCTGCCCCGTCGTCGCCGGCGCCGGAGACGGACCCCTCTCCACGCTGGGCACCGGCTGCGTCGAGCCGGGGCAATATACCGCGATGGTAGCCACCAGCGGCGCCGTGCGTGCCGTCGCGGACCAGCCCGTGACCGACCCGCAAGGACGGAACTGGTGCTACTACCTGGCCGAGGACCGCTGGATTGCCGGCTGCGCGATCAATAACGCCGGGCTGGCAGTACGCTGGCTACGCGATCAAGTGCTCGCGGCGCCGCCACCGCCCGGCGAGGCCGAGGCCGGTAACTCGACACTTAGCGCCGACGAAGTGGGCCGCTGGGCCGCCGCCGTGCCCCCCGGCGCCGACGGACTCATCATCCTGCCCTTCCTCACGGGCGAGCGCAGCCCCTATTGGAACGCCGCCGCTCGCGGCGTCGTGTTTGGCCTGTCGCTGGCGCACCATCGCGGGCATCTGGTGCGGGCGATGCTGGAGGGCGTCGGCTACCGGATGCGGAGCATTCTCGATGCCCTGACCGAGGTCGCCGGCCCGGTATCCGAGGTGCGGGCAGCCGGTGGCTTTGTCGGCTCGCCCGTCTGGATGCAGATTGTGGCCGACGTGCTCGATCAGCCGCTGCACCTGCCGGTAACACAAGAAGCGTCGGCGCTCGGCGCTGCGATGCTGGCGATGCGGGCTACCGGCCACGTGGAGCGGTTCGCAGAGCTACTGCGGTTTGTGCAGGTCGAGGGCGCCTGCCACCCGCAACCGGCGAACGTGCAAACCTATCGCCGCCTCTACAGCCTCTATATGCGCCTCTATTGGCGGCTCCAGGACGATTTCCGAGAGATCGCCGACTTCCAGGCCGCCGCCATCACCCCTTGAGCGCCTACCCCCGGCGCCTGATGCATTGCGAGGTCAAGCTACTTCCGACCGGCTGCCAAGTCTTGGTGCGCCGTGAGTGTCCTGAGAAGCGATTCGGCCAGCCGGCGATAGAGTGCCGCCAAGTGGCCAGCGTGAGCGGCACTGTTCGCATGAGCGGATAGAAACTGCCTAAGCTCTGCGCCGAGATCGTCGGGGAGATGTTCCAAGACATCGGTCGTTCGGCCATCCGTGAGTAGGCTCTTCCGCACCTGGTGTTTGGCTGGGGGGCGTTGCTGCCCTGCGGCTAGTTGCTCGGCCAGAAAGTCAAGCACATCCTGATGGAACAGGTGAAATTGACTCTCCTGAAGTGCAGGGGCCGGCTGCTGCCTGGAAGCGACAGCCACACCTACGAGGTCTTGAGGGGCAGGACCGGTAGGCATGATTGACCCTTGCGCGTATGCACCGCGCCTCATAGCCAGGTTGCTCAAGGGCGTTTGGACCGGTGGTACCGCCACAACCCGAATATCAACACAGCCTCGTTGACCGCCGGCCCCCTCCCTTCAGGGATGGGGTTGAGGGTAGGTCTGCGCCGCGCGCGTCAGTCGTCGCTCTCGTCCGATTTGCGGCGCCGGCGGCCGCTGCGGAACCCCAGGATGGTGATAACCAGGGCTGCCACGACGAGGCCGATCAATATGGGGCGGCCGACCACGCCAAGATTTTCGTTCCAGAAGTCCGTTGTGCGCGCCAACCAGCCTTCATCGGCCCCATCGGTTGCTTGACCGACCCGTGGCGCGGTGCTCGGGCTGGCCTGATCCCCACGTTGCAAGGACTCGCGCCACCGCTGATCCAACTCGCCCACCGTCACGCCCAAGGCTTGCATGAACGCATCGTCCGTGGCATTGCCCTCGCTGATGGCTGCCAGCAGCGCCTTCAGCTTCTCGGTCCCGAACTCCTCGATGATGTACCGCAGCGCCGAGTAGCTTTCCAAATAGGCAATGGTCCGCTCCCGATCCGTGCTGGGGAAGCCCCCGTTCAACGATCTGAGCGAGAACAACTGTCCCTCGCTGTCGAGCTGCCGCAGAATTTCAATATTCTCCGGCGGAATCTCTTCACCGGACAGGAACATCGAGAACCCCTCGGTGAGCCAGCGCGGCGGATTGTTGAAGGCATTCTCCGTGCGCTGGAGGAATACCGCATGGAGTACCTCGTGCCGAATAGCGGCGACGCTGTCTTCCGGCAGCACTGCCAACAGCATGAAGATGCGATCCGTACCGACCGTCACGGCCGTGCTGGCTACCTGGAGCGGCCCGAATGCGCTGCGATAGTCCTGCTCATCCGCGTAGACGAAGATTTTGACCTCTTTCTTGAGGATCAGGCCGTACTCCCGCTCCATGAGGTCCAGCACGTCCCGGGCCTCCTGCAGCAGCCCTTGACTCGCGGCCTCGCCGGACCCATACGCATACAGCGTGATGAACCCGTCGCGGGCCTGGCGCCATGCGAAGCGTGTGTCGTCGTAGTTAATCTGCTGCGGATCGGTCGTCCAGTGATTGCCACTGGCCGTCTGCACCCGCCAGTAGTAGCTGATCTCGCTGCCGGGCACGAGCACCTGCCGGACCAGCCAATGGAACTCGGCCTCGACGGTCCGTCCGGGGCGGAACTCCGGCGTGGCTTCCTGCAGCACCGGGGAATCGTCCACCGAGTAGAACAACTGGACCCGCTCGATGGTACTTGCCGGATCGCTGGCGATGAGCCGGAAGTGGACTTCGGCCGGGAAGCTCACTTCCGCCGTGTTCGCCGTGACGTTCAGCTCGGCCGGCGGACGCGGCAGCGCCGGCCCAGCCGCCAACGCCGACCAGCCCAGCGCAAGTACCAGGCCAAGCACGAGGAGCACGGAGCGGAGCACGCCCAGCGGCGCGCGCGTCACTGGATGGTGCGGATTTACTGTCATCATGCAATGCCAGGCTCAAGGCCGCGCCCCTTGCCGGGCGTCGGCTGCGGCGGCCCGGCCTATAGTATAGCTACATCCGAGCAGCCGGGCAGCCTCGTTTGCTGAACGACGGTAACCGGGCCGGCCGCCGGCGTCTGCGGCCCGGTAGCCGTCGCTTGGCCGGTCCTGCTATACTCGGAACGTAGACGTACTTGTACAGGAAGTGAGGTGCCGAGCGGTGAAAGTGGGCAAAGCCCACTTTCACTGTTTTTGGCGCCCTGAACGAAGGCTGCTCGGTCGTGACAGCCGTTGCGGTTGAGCGATATGTGAGGCAATGCCGTGAGGAACGATTTTTCTGCGGCCATCGCGCAGATCACGGCGGAGAAGGGGCTGCCCCGCGACGAGATCATGAATATGATCGAAGGGGCGATGGTCAGCGCCTACAAGCGCGACTTCGGGGGTGAAGAGGAGCTTGTCGCCGAGCTTTCTCCCCAGACCGGTAAGCCGCGCGTGTTCGCCATCAAGCTCGTCGTCGCCGAGGGAGCGGTCGTTGACCCGGTGCTGGAGATTGCCCTCCCGGAGGCTCAGGCGGTTGACCCCGAGGCCAGCGTCGGCATCTCGGTCCGCATTGACATCACGCCCCCCAGCTTCGGCCGTATTGGCGCGCAGGCGGCCAAGCAGGCCATGATGCAGCGCCTGCGCGAGGCCGAGCGCGATCACGTCTATCACGACTACATTGATCGTGAAGGTGACATCGTCAGCGGCATCTTCCGCCGCTCCGAGCCACGGGGCATGATCGTTGACCTGGGCCGTGTCGAGGCCCTCTTGCCTCCCGCCGAGCAGGTGACGAGCGAGCGTTTCCGCATCAGCGACCGGATACGGGCGCTGCTGCTGGAGGTCAGTCGGGCGCCACGTGGCTACCTGCTGATCGCCTCCCGTGCCCACAAGGATTTCGTGCGGCGCTTGCTGGAGTTGGAGATTCCCGAAATCTACAACGGCAGCGTCGAAATCCGCGCCATCGCCCGTGAGCCAGGATCCCGCACCAAGATAGCCGTGCAGAGCCGGCAAGTCGGCTTGGACCCGGTGGGCGCTTGCGTCGGACAGCGCGGTATCCGCATCCAGACCGTCGTCAACGAGATCGGCGGCGAGAAGATTGACGTTGTGCAGTGGCACAGCGAGACCACCACGATGGTAGCGAGTGCCCTCGGCCCGGCCCGCGTCCACAGCGTCGAGCTGAGCGAAGAGGACAAGACCGCCTACGTGACGGTGCCGCACGCGCAGTTCTCGCTCGCCATTGGCAAAGAAGGCCAGAATGCCCGCTTGGCGGCGCGATTGACCGGGTGGCGCATTGACATCAAGAGCGATCAGTCCTCCGCTGATGGCGAGGCCGTCGCTACTGCCGTCGCTTCACCCTCCGATGACTCCGATGAAACCGGGGTCCCGGACAGCCTAGGTGGAGGAGTATGAGCAGCGGCCGGCGTCGCTCCCGGCCGCGCCACGTGCCCCAGCGCACCTGTATCGGCTGCCGCCGGACCGCCGCCAAGAAAGAGCTGGTCCGCATCGTGCGGACCCCGGAGGGCCACGTCGAGGTGGACGAGACGGGCAAGCGCAACGGTCGCGGCGCCTATATCCATCGAGATCGGGCCTGTTGGTCCCGCGCGTTGCAGCGCGGCGCGGTCGAGCGTGCCCTGAAAACCACACTGACCGAATCGGATTCTCGCCACCTCGCCGCCTATGAGGCGTCCCTATCGCCGGTTGCCGCCGCCGAATCGGTCGGCGCAGCCGCCGGGCGTAGCGCGTAGGGGCAACCCTAGTGGTTGCCCTCGTCCCCCCGCCGCAGCGGGGGGACCATAGGGGGGCAAACGGCCACCACCATCCCCCGTTGCGACGGGGCCGCGCGGAGAATCCTCCCCGTGCTACACTGAAGCGGAACCGCGCGCCCGGTGCGACGATGCCGGAGAGCCACCATGGTAACAACGACGCCTACACTGCCGCCGGCGCCCGCCGTGCCGGAAGTCTTCTATCCCGAATCGGATGGCCAACCCGTGGCTGAAACCGATGTCCACCGTACCCTGATGTTCGAGTTGATCGGGATGCTCCAGGCGTTCTTCCGCGCCGATCCGCACGTCTACATCAGTGGCAATCTGTTCGTCTACTACCAGGAAGGTAATCCGCGGCGAGTGGTGGCGCCCGATGTGTTTGTGGTCCAGGGCGTGCCCAACCGGTTGCGGCGTATCTACAAGCTGTGGGAGGAAGGGGTGGTCCCGGCAGTGGTCTTCGAGCTGACCTCGCGCAGCACACGAGGAGAAGACCTCCACACGAAGTACGACCTCTACGCGCGGCTGGGCGTGACCGAGTATTTCCTGTTCGACCCGCTGGGTGAGTACTTGCGGCCGCCATTGCGGGGCTACCGCTTGCAGCAGGGGCGCTACCGGCCGCTGGCGCCGGCTGAGGATGGCTCGTTGTGGAGTGCGGCGCTGGGGCTGGCGCTCCACGTGCGGGGTACGCAGTTGCGGCTGTACGACCCGGAGCACCAACGGTGGCTGCCGACGCCGCAGGAAGAGACGGCGGCGCGGCGCGCGGCGGAAGAGCGGGCGGAGGTAGCGGAGGAGCGGGCCAGCGTCGAGGCTGCTGGACGGCGGGTAGCAGAAGAGCAAGCCACTGCCGAAGCTGGGGCACGCCAGGCGGCCGAGGCGGAGGTGGCGCGGCTACGGGCGCTGCTCAGTGACCGCGGCCAGTCTTCATGAGGGGGTTGGGGGTAGGTGTGGTACCCAACGCACAATCCAGGCTAGGAGGCTGCTGCCATGACGGCCGATTCGAGCTGGTCGGAAGCAAAACGGGCGCGTGTTGCCGCCGCTCGGGCGCGACGACGCATCATCTTCAACGATGACTCGCACGACCTGGCACAGGCCGACGCCAACACTCCTGATGGCTTCCTCGGCCACCGCATTGCGCCCTTAGTGGGTACCCAGGTGGATACGATCTCCTGGTCCGTCCTGTGTGGGCAGTTCGACGCGCCCGCCTACGACAGCAAGGTCCAGCCCATCTACGGCGATGCACACGGCGGGCCGATGCACTACTGGCCCCACGTGACGACCAACGTCAAGGCCCTGGTGCAAGCCGGCCACTGCCCCCTCCAACTGGTCGTGGATTTCGCGCACGATCATGGCATGGAAGCCTTCGCGTCCGTTCGCATGAACGATGTCCACGACAGCTTCATGGGGCCAAATGCCATGACCGTTTGGAAGCTCACGCACCAGGAGTTGCTCGTTGACACCCGGGACACGCTCCCGGAGTTCGAGTTGTACACGACCGCGCAGGACTTCTCCCACCGCGCGGTCCGCGACCGCAAGCTGGAAATCATCGCAGAGATCTGTGACCGCTACGACGTGGATGGCTTCGAGCTGGATTACATCCGCCATCCCGTGCTCTTCAGCCGCCGGCTGCGCGGCGAGCCGTGTACGCCCGACGAGATCGATATTGTCACGTCGTTGATGCAGGAGATCCGCGGCCTCACCGACACGGCGGCCGCGCGGCGCGGCCGGCCGCTGCTTGTGGCCGTGCGCGTGCCGGACACGTTCGGCCGCTGCCTCGACAACGGGATGGACGTGCCGGCCTGGCTGGACCACGACCTGACCGACATCGTCATCGCCGGCGGCGGGTACTCGCCATGGCGCCTGCCGGCCGCAGCCTGGGTGGCGGCGGCGCAGCCGCACGGCGTACCGGTCTATCCGTGTGCCAACGTCGGCTGGGGACCGCCGCTGCCGGTGGCCCGTGGCCTGGCCGCCAACTGGTATCGCGCTGGCGCCGACGGGCTGTACTTCTGGAACCTGGCTACCCCGTTCGAGTTCATGACCGGCGATGAGCTAATCGCGACGCGCCGCCGCTGCTATGCGTGCCTCTACGAGGTCGGCGACCCCGAGGCACTGCGCGGCCAGGACAAGCAGTTCGGCGTCGGTGACGCGGCCGATGCGCCCGGCGGCGTCCTCCCGTACTATGTCCACGTCTCCAGCCCGCGGCCGTTGCCGCTGCAATCGAAGCGCGGCCCGCTACGGACCGGCGTGATCGGTCGCGTACCCTTAATGGTCGGCGATGATATGGGGCGTAACCCACCCACCAAGGCCACGCTCACGGTCGGGTTCGACGATCCGGCCTGGCGTGAGGCGCTGGTGGTACGCCTGAACGGCCACGAGCTGACGCCCGGCGAGAGAGCGGCCGACGGCGTGCTGACGTTCGACGCGCTGGGGCCGCTGCGGTCCGGCCGGAACTTCGTGGAGATCGCCGCTCATCACGGCCCGCTGCCGGAGAGCACCGTGCGGATCACTACGCTCGCGCTGACCGTCAGCTACGAGGCCTGAGCGGCGCCGACCGGCGGGCAGTTCGCTGGCAAGGAGCAAGCAGATGCTCTCGACACAGTTCATGGGCGGTGTGACCGTGCAGCCGGACGACCTGGCGGCCATGCAGGCCGCCGACTACGTTCTGCACGCCCGCGCCGGCCGCCTGAACCGGGTGCCCGTCGAGAAAATCCGCCTCCCGCGCGATCCCTGCGGTCACGTCCAGCGCCTCTGTCTGGTGCAGGCGCCGAACGGCACCATCTATGCGGCCCAACACACGCTGCTCCACCGCTCGACCGACGGCGGCGCCACCTGGGAGCATCTGGAGCGCGATCCGAGCGTGTGCGGCGGCTGGCGCCTCCAGTTCGACAACGACGGGACGATGCTGAACGTCGGCCCGGCCAGCCTCGGCCAGCCGCCGGTCGTGTGGGCCTCACACGATGAGGGCGCGACGTGGCAGCAGCGCGAGCGGATCGAAACCGGCACGCCGGACGTGCTCTCGCTCGGTTTCAGCATGACCCGCCTGGATGACGGCACGCTGTTGCTGCCGGTCCTGGTCGGGGCGGACCGCGTTGGCAATCGCGCGGCGGCGGAAGTAGCCCCAGCCGTCGGTCGTCTCTACCGTTCGCAGGATGGCGGCCGCACGTGGCCGGAATACGCGGTGCTCGGCGAGTGGTGTTGCGAGGTCAACGTCTATCCGCTGCCGAACGGCCGGCTGGTTGCCGCGATGCGCTACCAGCGCCCCCTCCTCCCCGACGACCCGGCCGATCTGCTGGAGCGGACCGGCGCCAGCGCAGTCAGCGCCGATAACCCATACAAGCACGTCTTTGTCGCCCACTCCGACGACCGGGGACGGACGTGGACACCGCCGCGGCAGTTGGCCACGGTGTTCGGCCAGTGCTACGGGGCCGGTGCCGGCCTCCTGCGGAACCGCGCCGTCGTCACCACCGACTACCGCTACCCCCGGGACATGGGTAGCAGCCGCGCCTTGGTCAGCTTGGACGGCAGCGAGACGTGGCAGGACGAGGTGTACTACCTCACCCACGGCCGCGCTGCCGGCTACGCAGCAACCATCTCGCCGGATGGCGAGGAGCTGCTCACCCTGTCCGGCTCCTGCTACGGCGATGTCAGCGCCTGGGACAACTGCATCGGGCGCACCGACTTCGCAATTATCCGCTGGCGGCTGGTGTAGCTGTCATTAGCTTTCAGCTATCAGCCCTCAGCTACCAGCGGGAATCCCCGTCCCCCCGCCGCAGCGGGGGGGCCATAGGGGGGCAGACTAGCCTTCCTACCGGCGCTTCAGGTATGGTCATAGGGAGCATGTCGCTTGTTGGCGCCCTGACCACACGCACCGTTCATGTAGGGACACACGAGGAGGCACGAAGCGTTTATGGCACCACCCCGCGGCGGTAGGAGACGACGTTCATTTCGACCGGCGGGCCGCCCGCGGCCACGTTCGCGCGGCGGGTCGCGCGGGTCACGCGGTCCGCGCCGGCCGGCCCCGGCTCCCGACGCGACGGCCGCCGAGCGCAGCGCCGTAGCAACCACGGTCATCCCGCGGTCCGTGGCCGTCCCGGAGCGGGTCAGTGTCCGCGAGCTTGCCGAGCTACTGCGGGTCGGCCCCCCGGTGGTACTCAAAGAGCTGTTGGGCGCCGGCTTGGTCGCTACCGTCAACCGCGAGCTGGACCACGCGGCCGCCTCGCTCGTGGCCCGCAACCTTGGCTTCCGGGTCGAGGACGCGGACGCTGCCAACGGCGCGGCCACTGCGGCCACCGCCGTCCCAACGGAGGCGCCGCCGGAACCGGTCCAGCCGGAGGCAGACACGAGCCTCCCGCCGCGGCCGCCGGTCGTGGCCGTGATGGGGCACGTGGATCACGGCAAGACCTCCATCCTCGACGCCCTGCGCGAGGCGCAGGTTGCTACCGGTGAAGCCGGAGGCATCACGCAGCACATCGGCGCCTATCAAGTCGAGCACGACGGCCGGACGATCACGTTCCTCGATACGCCAGGGCACGAGGCATTCACTGCCCTGCGGGCACGAGGCGCGGCCGTCACCGACTTGGCGATCTTGGTGGTGGCTGCCGACGACGGCGTGCAGCCGCAGACCGTGGAAGCAATTTCGCACCTCCGGGCTGCCAAGACCCCCTTCCTCATCGCCATGAACAAGATTGACCTGCCCAGCGCCAACCCGGACCGCCTGCGGCAACAGTTGACGGAACACGACGTGGTGGTCGAGGACTACGGCGGCGACGTGGTGACCGTGCCGGTGTCGGCAACCACCCATGAAGGTCTCGATGACCTCCTGGAGATGGTGAGTCTGGTCTCCGAGCTGGAGGAGTTGCGTGCCACCCCGGAGGGGCCGGCCGAGGGCACCGTCATTGAGACGCGCCTGGACCGCAGCCAAGGCCCGGTCGCCACCGTCATCATCGCCAGCGGGACACTGCACGTCGGCGACCATGCCGTCGCCGGCGAGGCCGGTGGCCGCGTCCGGGCCATGCTCGATGAGCACGGTCGCCGCCTGCGCTCCGCCGGCCCCGCGCAGCCGGTCGAGGTGCTGGGCTGGAACGAGCTACCCAATCCGGGTGATCGCCTGGAGATCGTCGAGAATGATCGCGCGGCCCGGACCGTCACCGCCGCGCGCCAGGCGGCGCGCCAGCAGCGCGCGCCCGAGGCGCCCCGGCGCAGTATCGAAGACCTCCTGGCACAGTTAAGCCCCGACCAGGCGCAGGAGCTACCGGTCGTGCTCAAGGCCGACGTTCACGGCTCACTCGAAGCCATCCAAGCCGCCCTGGCCAAGCTCGATACGGACGAGGCCAAGGTTCACGTCCTCTACGGCGCCGTCGGCAGAATCACCGAAGGCGATGTCAACCTCGCCGCCGCCTCGGACGGTGTGATTCTCGCCTTCAATACCCAGACCCCGGCGCCGGTCCGGCGCTTGGCGGACCAGCAAGACGTGATGATCCGCGCGTACAACGTGATCTACAACCTGCTTGAAGACGTGGAGCAGACCTTGCGGGCCTTGGTCGAGCCGGAAGTGCGCGAGGTGGTCCTCGGTCACGCCGAAATCCGCGCCATCTTCCGCGCCAGCCGTGCCCGGTCCGTCGTCGGCTGCTACGTCCAGGACGGCCTGGTCCGGCAGGGCGCCCGCGCCCGCGTCGTGCGTCGGGATGCCGAGGTCTACAACGGACGGATCAATTCGTTGCGGCGATTCAAGGACGACGTGGACACGGTGGAAGAGGGGTACGAGTGCGGTATCGGCCTCGAAAACTTCCCCGATCCACAGAACGGCGACGTGATCGAGGCCTACGGCCGCTCCGCCTGAGCTACACGACGGACAACGACCATGCCTCGACCGTATCGCCGCCAGCGGCTCGCCTCGCTCCTCGTTGAGTTTCTGAGCGACCTGCTCCGCAACGAGGCCCGTGACCCACGCCTCGGCTTTGTGTCCATCACGCGCGTTGACGTGTCTGCCGATCTGCGTTACGCGACCGTCCGCGTGAGCGTAATGGGTGACGATGAAGAGCAGCGCGAGACGATGGCTATGCTCACCCACGCGGCCGGCTGGCTGCGGAGCGAATGCGCCACCCGCCTGCCCTTGCGCCATGCGCCGGAGCTACGCTTTACACTGGACCACTCCCTCGCGGAGGGTGACCGGGTCTTGCAGTTGATCCGCGAGGTCGCACCGCCACCGGCCGCCGCCGGAGACGGCGAGCCGGCAGCAGAGCGGTCGGAGTAGGACACACTTGCCGGATTCGACGGCCGTCACCGGCTTCCTCAACCTCGCCAAGCCGCGCGGTCCCACCTCCCACGACATCGTAGCGCGGGTCCGCCGGCTGACCGGCGTGCGGCGCGTCGGTCACGCCGGCACGCTCGACCCACTGGCCGCCGGCGTGCTCGTGCTCGCCCTCGGTCGGGCCACCCGCTTGCTGGAATACGTCGTGAGCGGGGAGAAGGTCTACCGCGCCACGATCCGCCTCGGCAGCACGACGACCACGGACGATGCCGAGGGCGCCGTGACGGAAACGCGGCCGCTCACCGTCGGCCGGGCCGACATCGAAGCGGCGCTCCCGCAGTTCATTGGCGCGATAGCACAGCGTCCGCCGGCGTTTTCGGCGGTGCAGGTCGGCGGCCGGCGCGCCTATGACCTGGCTCGCCGGGGCGCGGCCGTCGAGCTGCCGGCCCGGCCAGTGCGGATTACCCGTCTTACCGTCCTGGACTGGCAAGCGCCGGACCTCACGCTGGAGGTCACCTGCGGTCCGGGAACGTATATCCGCTCGCTCGCCCGCGATTTGGGGACGGCGCTCGGCTGCGGCGGCCATCTCAATGGCCTCGTCCGCACGCGATCCGGCGGTTTCTCCCTCGCCGCCGCCACCCCGCTGCCCGACTTGGAGCACCACGCGGCCCGCTGCACGTGGCGCTCGCTCCTGGTGGCACCGACCGCCGCCCTCGCGCACCTCCCGGCCCTGACCGTCACCCCGCCAGGCGGCACCCTGCTGCGGCAAGGCCAACCCGTCTCCCCGACCCACCTGCTTTCGGACGCGCCGGCCGCAGCCCGCACGGACGATCCCGTGTGTGTGCTCGACGCCGCGGACCGCTTAATTGCCATAGCGACCTACGATCCGCAGCGGGATTGCTGGCGCCCGCGTAAGGTTGTGGGGTAAGGTCCGCACGATCACTTCGCAACGTCTCTGTGGATGCAAGTCATACACCTCGATCCCCTCGCGCCGCCGGCACCGTCGTCGGACGCGCCGGAAGTGGTAGTCACCATCGGCAAGTTCGATGGGGTGCATCTCGGCCACTATGCGCTACTCGACGCGGTGACGGCCGGCGCCCGGCGGCGCGGCCTCACGCCCGCCGTGGTGCTGCTCGACCCGCACCCGCTCACGATCCTGCGCCCCGAAGTCCCCCTCAGCCAGCTCACGACCCTACCGGAGAAGCTCTGGCTACTCGCCCGCGCGGGAATGGAGCTTGCGGTGGTGTGGCGGTTCAGCAGCACGAGTGCCCGGCTGACGCCCGAAGCGTTCTTCCGGTCGCTGGCGCCGGCGCTGCGTGTCCGCGCCGTCGTCATCGGCCCCGGCTTTGTCCTGGGCCGTGACCGCACCGGTGACGAGGCCAGGCTGCGCGCTATCGGGCAAGCGCAAGGATTCGCCGTAGAGAGCATTCGGCCCGCCCACGTTGCCGGCCAAGCCGTGCGGAGCACCGAGATACGCGCCTTGCTGGCGGCAGGTGAAGTCTCGCGGGCAGCAGGATTGCTGGGACGGCCACCGTCACTGCACGGGCGGGTAGTCGAGGGCGACCGGCGCGGCCGCTTGCTGGGATTCCCGACGATCAATCTGGCCCCGCTGGCCGCTCGCCCCGCCCTGCCGGCCGATGGCGTCTGCGCCGGCTGGGTCGAGCTACAGCCGTTGTGTACGCAGCGGACGTGGTACCCGGCGGCCGCCAACCTGGGCGTGCGCCCAACTTTCGCTGGCCGTCGCCACGTCATCGAGGCCCACCTGCTCGACTTCAGCGGCGACCTCTACGGTCAGGAGGTGCGCCTGCACTTCGTCGCGTACCTGCGCGGCGAGCGGCCGTTCACCGGCCCGGAGGCGCTACAGCAGCAAATCAGCGCCGACGTGGCCGCCACGCGCAAGCTCCTGGCCCAACAGCCACCACCGGAAAGCAACAGCTGAGGCTAACAGGGGCAGGTTTTTGTGTAGGGGCGCAACATGTTGCGCCCAACTGCCCGTCATTCCCGCGCAAGCCTGTCCTGTACCCCGATACGGGGCCGCGATCCAGGGCTATCCCTAGGCCTCCGGCCCTTTCCCTCCAGGGAGAGCACTCCGCACGGCGACCTTTAGCCCCTTCCCTTTAGGGAGGGGGTTGGGGGTAGGTCAGCCTCCGGCCCTCGTACTGCCCCGCCCTAGGCCGGCACGAGCGCCAGCTCTTCCATCAGCTCGACGTTCTCGTCAATCTCGTCGAAACTTTCCATGCCGAGCACAATCGCGTCCACGCAGCCCAGCTCCAGCACGTAGCGCAGCGCCCCGCGCACGTCGTGAGCGAGCTGGCCGCAGCCGACGACCTTCATGCCGTACACGCCTTTGCCGGCGTAATGCATCTCTTCGATAACCGGCACCACGTCCGGCGGCGGCGCGTCCATCTGCAACCCGGCGTAGTTGATCCGCGCCAGCACCACCTCCACCCAGGGACTCACGGCCGCGGTGCGGAACGCGCCAAAATCGTGGCACGACACGCCGACGGCGCGCACCAGACCGCGCTCCTGAGCACGACTCAGCGCCTCCATCGAGTCGGCAAACCGACTTGTCCAATCCGCTTCCATCAGGCAGTGCAGCAGCACAATATCCACGTAGTCGGTGTCCAGCTCCCGGCAAAAGCGCTCGACGTCGGCCGTCACGGTAGGACCGGTACGGGAGGTGGTCTTGCTCGTGACGACGACGTTCTCCCGTCCAATGTCGCGGAGCGCAGCGGCAGTCTGTGGATGCGAGCCGTACTGGTCGGCAACGTCCCAGAAGGCCACGCCGCGGTCGTAGGCGTAGCACAATAGCTCGACGCATTCGTCAAAGCCGAGCCGGGTCTGGTTCGAGCTACCGGCCCATCCCACCGTGCCGGTACCGATAGCCAACTGCGATGTCCGTATCCCGCTGTCGCCGAGCGTAATCTCTCGCATACGACGCTCCTTCCTGGGCACACTATCCTAGCAAAATGGCTTCTTCAGCCACAGCAGGTCCGCCACTCATCCCAGCCCACTCGCCACCGGTAGGGACGCGATCAATCATACCCTTACAAGCATGTGTTCCCTCCGGGACTCGCCGCTAGTGCCCGGAACGGGGTGTGGTTTGTAGCTACTGCCGGCAGTCTAGTCGTTGCTGAGGGTGACGGCTCCCGTCCGACCGTCATACGCCATCGTGAAATTGCGGAGGAAGTCTCTGCCGATGAGCGCGGAATGAGGCTGTCCGCCGGCAGTGAGGTGGACACCGGCAAACATCCCTACGACCGTACAATCCAAGGCCGGGACGTAAATCTGGGCGAGGTGCATATTGACGCCGCCAGCCCCAAGTGCGCCGGCCAAGGTCTGCCGGTCTACGATAGGCAGTTTCAACTCCATAGCGAGAGCCGAGTCAATACAACACTCACCGGCGCCCGTATCCACCAGGGCCGGGTGCTGGTCCGTCGGCAGGTTGGGGCGACCCTCGCCGTTCGGTTGGAAGTCCGCATCGTAGCCAACTTGGACAGCGATTGTCGGGCCATAAAGCACCAAACTGTCCGGCCGGTTATTGAACCCGCAATCAGCCTTGGCCATGGAGGTGCCTATACAGCACGTAAGGCGGCAGGGTCAGCGGGGGAGCGCCAGCTCGTCTGATGAGGCACGGGCCGCGGCTGAGGCGCTGTCTTGCCTCCTCGGCGGCAGCCTCGAACGTCTCATACGTTCCGACTAACTGCTCGTCATGCACTACAACCCATTCGCCGAAGTGATCGGTCTCCAGATAGTCGCGCATGCGGTCATATGCGGCTATCTCCCGCTGCAATCCGCCCATGGTGCCTCCTTTCGCATGATGATCGCCTCGTGACACACGGGCAGGTGGACCATGCTGCCGATGGACGACTATTGCGACTAAAGCATAGCACGTTGCCGTCAGTGCCGAGCGCCACTCGTCATCCCTCGCCGCAGGATGTGGCCCCGGCCTACGCTGCGATGCCGTGCCGGTGCTGGGGTGACAAGGGAGCAACGGCTTCACGCCGCGCCGGCTACAGCGAGACCCCGATACGCTCGGCAATCGTGGTCATGTCCTTGTCGCCACGACCGGAGAGATTGACCACGAGCGCGTCTGCCGGGTCGCGTTCGCGGGCCAGCTGTACGGCGTGGTAGACCGCGTGCGCCGGTTCTAGCGCCGGGATGATCCCCTCGCTCCGTGAAAGTTGCTGCACGCCCTCCATGGCCTCGGCATCGGTCACTCCCACGTAGCGCGCGCGGCCGGTATCGCGGTACAGGCTGTGCTCCGGGCCGACTCCCGGATAGTCGAGTCCCGCCGAGATGCTGTGCGCTTCCTCCACCTGACCGTGCTCATTCTGCAAGAGGTAGCTGTACGCGCCGTGCAAGACGCCCGGCCGACCGACCGTGAGCGAGGCGGCGTACTCGCCGGTATCCAGGCCCCGCCCGGCAGCCTCGACGCCGATCAGCTCCACCTCGGCATCTCCGACGAACGGGTGAAAGATGCCGATGGCATTCGAGCCACCGCCCACGCAGGCCAGCACCGCCTGCGGCAGCCGCCCCATCCGTTCGAGGCACTGGGTACGCGCTTCCTTGCCGATCACGCTTTGGAAGTCGCGCACCATCGTCGGATAGGGGTGGGGTCCGACCACCGAGCCGATCAGGTAGTGCGTGGTCCGCACGTTCGTCACCCAATCGCGGATGGCCTCGTTGATCGCGTCCTTGAGCGTCTTGCTGCCCGTGGTCACGGTCCGTACCTCGGCGCCCAGCAGTTTCATCCGAAACACGTTCAGCGCCTGCCGGTGGATGTCCACCTCGCCCATGTAGACCACGCACTCCAGGCCCAGCATCGCGCACACCGTCGCGGTAGCCACGCCATGCTGCCCGGCGCCCGTCTCGCAGATGATGCGCGGCTTGCCCATGCGCTGGGCCAAGAGTCCCTGTGCCAGTGCGCTATTGATCTTGTGGGCGCCCGTGTGCGCCAGGTCCTCGCGCTTGAGCCAAATCTGCGCGCCGCCGATGCTGGCGGAAAGACGCTCGGCGTGATACAGCGTCGTCGGCCGGCCGACATAGTGGCGCAGCAGGTCGTTGAGCGTCGCGTTGAACGTGTCGTCCTGCTGAATCCCCTCATAGGCTGCCGTCAACTCCTCCAGCGCCGGCATCAACGTCTCCGGCACAAACTGCCCGCCATAGGGACCGAAACGCCCCGCCGATCCATTCCCCGTCCGCGCTATCTCCGCCGCCGCTGCCGTCATTGCCATCTTCACTCCTCACACTCCGGCCGCACGTGCCCCCGGTCATTCCCGCGCCTGGAGACCTTTGCGTAACCCGTCATTCCCGCGAAAGCGGGAATCCATCACCCCGCCGCCCGCGCCGCCGCGACAAAGGCCCTGATCTTCGCCGGGTCCTCGCGCCCATCCGTCTCGATCCCGCTCGCTACGTCCACGCCTGCCGGCCGCACCGCGCGGATGGCCGCCGCCACGTTACCGGCATGGAGGCCGCCAGCCAGCAATAATTGGCGCCGCTGCGCCAACCGCCCCGCTGCCTCCCAGTCGCTTACCTCGCCACTGCCGCCCCACGATCCGGGCACGGCGGCGTCGGCGAGAAGCAGGTCTACCTCGTAGTCGTCCGGCCGCGCCTCGCCGGCCGGCGGCGGTTCCGACAGCCGCACGGTCTTGATGACCGGCTGGGCCACCGCCGCGCAGAACGCTGGCGTCTCGGTGCCACTGAGCTGCACCCAATCGAGGCCGCAGCACTCGACCGTTGCCTGCACCTGCGCCAAGGTTGGATTGACGAAAATACCGACCGTCTCCGCGTGCGCCGGGAGCGCCCGGATAATATCTCGCGCCGTCTCCGGGCTGATGCAGCGGCGCGAAGAAGGCACAAAGTTAAACCCCAGCAGGTCGGCGCCGGCCTCGACCGCCGCAGTTGCCGCCGGCAAGGTACGCAGGCCACAGATTTTGACGATCATCCCAATAGCTCGCGGATTTTTGCTGCCGGATCAACGCGCTTGGCCAGCAGTGCCTCACCGACGAGGATGGCGTCGGCGCCGGAGTCGTAAACCCTCTGCACGTCCTCTGCCGTGTGGATACCGCTCTCGCTGACGATGATCGTCTCCGGCGGGACCATCGCCGTCAGCTGGGCCGTCGTCGCCAGGTCCACCCGGAACGTTTGCAGGTCGCGGTTGTTGATACCAATGATCTTTGCGCCGGCCCGCCGCGCCACTGTCAGCTCGTCTGCGGTGTGGACCTCCACGATGGTATCCATGCCGAGGCCCGCGGCGCATTCGACGTATTCCGCAATGTCGGCTTCCTCCGTAGCGGCCACGATCACGAGCATGGCATCGGCGCCGGCCGCCCGCGCCTCGTAAATCTGATACGTGCTGACGGTGAAGTCCTTGCGGAGGATGGGCAGTGTACACGCCGCGCGAGCAGCAGCCAGGTCCGCGAGTGAGCCGCCGAAGAATTGCTCGTCAGTGAGCACGGAGATTGCCGCCGCCCCGGCCTGCTCGTAGGCCCGCACGGTCGTCGCCACGTCCAGGTTCTCCACGATGGCGCCAGCGGACGGCGACCGGCGCTTGATCTCCGCAATCAGTCTGGGCTTCCCGGCGGCCCGCGCCTGCGGCGGTCGCAGCGCCGCCGCCAGCGACCGCGCCCGCAGCGCATCCGCAGCCTGCGCCATCAGTTCCTGCCGGGGTAGCTCCTGCTCCCGTGCCCGCACTTCACGCCGCTTCGCCGCAATAATGGTATCCAGGATACTCGCCATCGTGTCGTCGTCTCCTAGCCCCAATCAGCCGCTCCCGTCCCCCCGCCGCAGCGGGGGGACCATAGGGGGGCTACCCCGTCCCGCCCTCCACGCGCTGGCTCACGGCGATGTAGTTGTCGAGCGCAGCATTGGCCGCGCCGCTGTCAACCGAGGTGGCCGCGAGCGCGATACCCTCGCGTAAGTCCGCCGCGCGATCCGCCGCAACCAACGCCGCCGCGCTGTTGAGCAGCACGATGTCCCGTTTCGGGCCAGAATCACCCATGAGCACCTGCCGCAGGACGGCGGCGTTCTCTTGCGGATTGCCGCCCCGGATCGCTGCCAGCGGCGCCCGCTGAAGGCCCAGCTCCTCCGGCTCGATGCGGTACGTCTCCACGGACGAACCGGACAGCTCGTGGATGGTCGAAGGTCCGCTGATACTCAATTCGTCGAGACCGTCGTCACCATGCACGACCAGCGCGTGCTCGATGCCGAGCCGACCCAGCGCCGTCGCCATGCGCTCGGCGATGCTCGCGTCTCCCACGCCAAGCACCTGCGCGCGTGCGCCGGCCGGGTTCGTGAGCGGACCGAGGATGTTGAAGACGGTGCGAATACCGATCTCGCGGCGCAGCGGCGTCGCAAACTTCATCGCCGGGTGGTAGGCCGGCGCAAACATGAAGCCGAAACCGGCCTCCTCCAGGCACTGCGCCACCGCCGCCGGTGTCAGCTCTATCGGCGTGCCGAGCGCGTCGAGCACGTCGGCGCTCCCGCATTCCCTGGTCACGCCGCGGTTGCCGTGCTTGGCGACCGCCTGACCGGCCCCGGCAACGACGAAGGCGGCCGCCGTTGACACGTTGAAGTGACCTGCCCCCACGCCACCGGTCCCGCACGTATCTATCACCGGCACTGCCGGCGTGACCTGCCGGGCGCGCGCGCGCATGATGGACGCGCAGCCGGCGATCTCATCTACGGTTTCACCCTTGAGCCGCAGCGCCGTGACAAATGCGCCGAACTGCGCCGGCGTCGGCGTCCCGTCCATGATCTCGGTCATCGCCGTGGCCGCCTCGTCCTGGGACAACGATTCACCCGCCACTAAGCGGGCGATGGCCTCTTGAATCATCGCTTTTCGTCTCCTTCACTTTGCTGCCATGCTTCCTCCCCGTCATTCCCGCTTTCGGAGACCTTTGCGTAACCCGTCATTCCCGCGAAGGCGGGAATCCAAAAACCGGTCCTTCCAGGTTAGCGAGGAGTGGAGCATTGTCCCTCTCGCACTCCATTTGGGGGTTACGCAAAGGTCTCCTTTCGCGGGAATCTACTCCCCCTCTCTATCGCTCGGCGATGGAGAGGGGGCCGGGGGGTGAGGGCCGCCAAGCCCGCGCTTGCGCCAGAAAGTTACGGAGCAAGTCTTTGCCAACGGCCGTCATGATCGATTCGGGATGGAACTGCACTCCCTCGATGGGATGCTCGCGGTGGCGGACGCCCATAATCAGCCCGTTCTTGGTCTCGGCCGTAATTGTCAGACTCGCCGGTACCGTGTCGCGCTCGATCACCAGAGAATGGTAGCGAATCGCCTCGAACGGATTTGGTAGGTCCAGGAACACTCCCTGCTCGTCGTGATGGATGTCGGAGGACTTGCCGTGCATCAGCTCACCGGCTCGCACGATGTTTCCGCCGAAGGCCGCGCCGATGGCCTGGTGGCCGAGGCAGACGCCGAGCAGCGGAATGCGCGGCCCCAGTTCACGGACGAGCGGCGTCGAGATGCCCGCCTCGTGCGGCGTGCATGGCCCCGGCGAGACCACGATGGCCTCGGGCTGCAGCGCCGCCACCTCGTCAACGGTGAGTGCGTCGTTGCGGTAGACCTCGACCGTTTCCCCTAGCTCGCCGAGATACTGCACCAGGTTGTACGTGAACGAATCGTAGTTATCGAGTACCAAGATCATGCTAGTCCACCGTCCTGTTCTAGATCATCCGCCAGGTCGAGCGCCCGCAGCAGCGCCGCCGCCTTGTTCAACGACTCTTGGTATTCCAGCGCCGGCACTGAGTCTGCGACAATGCCGCTGCCGGCCTGTACGTAGGCGATCCCATCCTTGATAAGCAAGGTACGGATGGCAATGGCGGTATCGAGGTTACCGTCGTAGCCGAAATAGCCGACCGCCCCCGCGTAGGGGCCGCGGTGTGTCGGCTCTAGCTCGGCGATGATCTCCATGGCTCGGATTTTCGGGGCGCCGGAGACGGTACCGTGCGGGAAGCACGACCGCAGCGCGTCCAGTCCGGTCTTGCCCGCCGCCAGCTCGCCCTCCACGCGGGAGACGATGTGCATGACGTGGGAGTACCGCTCGATGAACATTAGATCGGGCACATGCACCGACCCGATGCGGCAGACGCGCCCCAAGTCGTTGCGAAAGAGGTCCACCAGCATGATGTGCTCGGCGCGCTCCTTTTCGTCACCCAGTAGCTCCTCGGCGAGCGCCCGATCTTCCTCCGGCGTTGCGCCGCGCGCTCTGGTCCCGGCAATCGGTCGCGTCCGCACGTAGCCGTCCTCCACCTGCACCATTGTCTCCGGCGATGCTCCCACGAGGTACATGTCATCCAGGTGGAGGTAGTACATGTACGAGGAGGGATTCACCATCCGTAAAGCGCGGTAGACGGTGAACGGCGCAACGTCCAGCCGCCGCGAGAGCCGCTGGCTAGGCACCACTTGGATGATGTCTCCGGCCGCCACGTACTCCTTGGATTGCGCGACGATCTTGAGGAAATCCGTCTCCGACATGTTGGAGACGACACGCGGGTCGCTAGTGAAAGGCACACCGGGCAGCGGCTCGGTAGTGCCGGCCTCACCCCCGGGCCCCCTCTCCACTTGTGGCGAGGGGGGGACTGGGAGCGGCGGTGCAGGACCGTGGAGACGGCTAATGAGTGTCTCGATCCGCTCCGTGGCGTGCCGGTAGGCGGTGTTTACGTCGCCGCCGGTCCGCTCGGTGTCGGCCAGCGCGATCACGTGCATGGCCTGTTGGACGTGGTCGAAGGCCACGAGGCTGTCTACGCCGAGTAGCAAGCCGTTCGGAACCTGGAGATCGTCGGTCGGCGCTACCGGCAGCCGCTCGAACGCGCAGACGGTTTCGTAGCCGATGTAGCCGACGAGACCGCCGACAAAGCGCGGCAGCCCCGGCACCGTGACCTGCCTGCGGTCGTGCAGCAGGTCGCCGATCAAGTCGAGCGGGTCAGTATAGGACCGCTCCTCCGTTGTGCTGCCTCCTAGAGCGTCGAACCGGCGCATGTGCGCTTGGCCTTCATGGAAACGCAGCACGAACGACGGGTCGCAGCCGATGAACGAGTAACGTCCGACACGCTCCCCGCCCTCCACGCTCTCCAGCAGGAAGGAATAGCGGCCGCGGGCAACCTTGCGATACGCCGAGACCGGCGTCTCCATGTCCGCCAAGATCGTGCGGCCAACCGGAATGAGATTCCCGCGCTGTGCCATCTCCTGCGCCGCGGCCAGCGTCGGCGTGTAGTGCGGCCGGCGCACACGCCGACGTTCCGTGCGTTGTGGTGGCTCAACCGTTGCTATGCTCATCGTCTTGTTTTGCCTCGATATTCCTCCGGCCGGCCAACAAAAAACCTCCCGTCCCTCTGGGACGAGAGGTCTAAACCTCCGTGGTGCCACCCAGCTTGAGCGCCTCACGTCTGACGGGCCAGAGCCGCACCAATCCGATGGGGTTATGGTGGGTACGGCTCTGGCACCGTCAACGCGGCGCTCCACTCACTGGGCACGGAGCCGTTGAACTCGGCTCGATGCCCGGCGCCCGTGGTAACGGAGGCGCGTTCCGTCGCCGCCTACTACTACCGGTCCACGCTACTGACCGATAGGTTCGGGGCGCAGCTCCCAGGCCCATTCTGCTCCGGCTCGATCACCGCCGTCACACCGACAGGCGGCTCTCTGACATCGCGCCTTGGAGCGTACTCGCCCTGTTCGCAGCCTTTGCGACTATTCAACTCCCCCGCAGTATACCAGAGCAACGATTAGCTTTCAGCCGTCAGCGATCAGCCGTTAGCTGGCCGCCCACCATTGCAGCGCCGGCCGCAATCCCCGTCCCCCCGCCGCAGCGGGGGGACCATAGGGGGGCGCCGGCATGTCCCCCGCACCCCCGGCCACTTAAACCAAGAACCTGGCACAGTCTCCTGCGCCAGGCCCGCGCTTCTCCGATGCGTAGTGCGTCGGTCTTACTCGGTGCGGGGTATCCCGCGTGCCCGGTTACCCGGTCAGCTCGACGTTGACCGCACGCATGCCGCGGCCGCGGCTGTCCTCTTCCAGGTCAAAGCTCACGCCTACCCCCTCCTGCAAGCTGTCGAAGGGGGTGGAAGCCATCCCGGTGGCGTGGAAGAAGACTTCCTCACCATCCTCCTGGCGGATGAAGCCAAACCCACGGTCGTAAATGATGCGGACAATCGTTCCGGTGTTCAAGTGCAATATCCTCCTGCTGGCCTCTCGTGGCCAGCTACTAATAGTCCGGGCACTGGGCGCTCCCAATCGAGGCGCACAGCGTGGACTCGTTCTGGTGATGTCGGTCGGCGGTCAGTGCGTATGGTTGCCCTAGAGCGGGGGTCTCATCGTTGGGCCGGCGTGCGCGGGGGCGCGGGCAGTAAGAAGAGACTCTGCTGAGGACTGTACGAATGCTCTGAACCAAGACCGAGAGACAGTATACCATGCTTGGCCTGCTCGTGGCCATTCCGTCTCCCTAGGGTGCCTAGCTCCGCGTCACCGGAGTCAGGTCCTTGGGCGCCGGCCGGTCTGTGCAGGCAACGCCATCTCTATTCCCGTCGAGCCGATTAGGATCGGACGGATCGGCGCGGAGCACCGCCTGTGCCTGCGCCTGCGTCGCAAAATCGGCGCAGTTGTAGGCATCGCCCTGGCCAAGATAGTCCGCCGGCTCGATGGTAGGGATAGCGGTTGCCGTAGGCGCCAGCGTTGGTATTGGTATAGGAGCCGGTGTCGCCGTAGGCGCTGGCGTAACGATAGGAGCAAGAATCGGAGGAACCGTAGGAGCCGCCAGGTGGGCTATCATCGCTGTCGCCGCCGGGGTGGGCGCCGGAGGTGGCTGCCCTGTCTCAGCGAACACCACGAGGCCCCAGATCAGCGCGGCCAGTGCCGCCGCGCCGCCGAGCGCCATTGCCCATTGGGAAGGACGTGCCGACCACCATCGGCGCGGCACGGCCGGGGCAACCGCTGCTTGCTGCCGCGGCGCCAGCGCCGCAAGCGCCTCCAAGTCCCTGACAAAAGCCGCCATGCTCGCATAACGCGCCGTCTGGGTAGGTTGTGTGGCGCGGCTCACCGCCGCTCGCAGCCGATCCGCGGCGGCCGGGGGGGCCGCCAGGTCGGGCAAGGCAACGGCTGACGACGACACGGCCTCCGGTTGCGCCGTCAGCAGCGCCTCCCAGGGATGCTCGCCGAGCAGCATCTCCGCGAGCACCAGGCCCAAGGCGTAGACATCGGTCCGACCGTCAACCGGTGCGCCTTGACGTTGCTCCGGGGCCATGTAACGACCGGTCCCGGCGATGGTGCTGCCCGTCGCTCCGCTGACCAGGTCCTTGGCCACGCCGAAGTCGGTGAGCGCCACGCGCTGGTCCCGACCGAGGAGAATGTTGGCCGGCTTCACGTCGCGGTGGATCAGCCACTGGTGGGCATAAGTCAACCCCCGGCCAACGGCGAGCGCAACGTCAACGGCCGCCACCCAGGTCAGCGCGCCGTCGCGGGCCAGGCGCGACGCGAGCGATTCGCCCGCGACGTACTCCAGCGCCAGGGCCAGACTCCGCGAGGGCGCGTCGTAGTAGAGGCCGTAGAAACGAACAATGTGCGGCGTGTCCAGCCGTTCGAGCAGCCCGGCTTCCCGCTCCCAGCGGGCCGCGATCTCCGGCTCGTCGCGGCCCGGCTCATAGCTCGCCACCTTGAGGGCCACCACCGCGCCGCGCCGCCGATCCCAGGCGCGATAGACGGTCGCGGTGCTGCCCTGGCCAATCCGGGCACGCAGCTCGAACTGCTCCGCAAACACGGCGCCCGGCTGCAATGGCGGCGGCACGGGAGTATTCACGCGCCGTCAGTCTTGCGACGCGCGCGCGGCGGCGCAGCGGCGGGCCACGAACGCAGCTCGAACCGGAAGCTGGTGGTGTCACCCAAGCGAATGAGATCACCGGCGAGCAAGCGCGTGGGCTTGAGTAGGAGCGCACCGTTGAGCCAGGTGCCGCTGCGGCTGCCGAGGTCGCGCAGGACCCAGGTGGAGTCCGGCCGCCGGTCAATGGCAGCGTGCCGGCGCCCCACCGCCAGCTCGGCAATGGACACGTCTACGTCGCGCCCCCGGCCGAGCACCGTCGTCGGCGCCGCGAGCGCGTAACTCGCCTCCACTACCCCCTGTTCGATGGCTAACAAGACCCCGATAGTCGGCTGTGTGCGGCGCGGCCCGCTCACCGTGGTCAACTGGGACAGGTCCAACCGGCCATGGGCAGTGCCCGCATCGGCTTGCGCGAGCTGGAGGATCGCCTCGGCATCGGCCGGCTCTGCAAAGGCGTCCAAGTCCGCCAGCGCCGCGACGACGGCCCGAATGTGGGCCGGGCGCGGCCGGTGCTGGCCGGACTCCCAGCGGGCCACCGTCGAGCCGTCCAACTCCAGACCGGAGCGGTAGGCGACGTAGGCTACGAGATCGTCACGGGCAATACCCCGCCGTCCCACCGACCGCCGGCGCGGCGCTGCCCACTCGGCCTGATCGGGAATCCGCGCTCGCGCGCGGGCTGCCCGCAACCGCTCGCCCAGTGCGACGAGCATCGAGTTGGCACTGCCTCTCGTACCGTCTGCCATGCCTATCACACACTCCGCGGCCACTGGCCCTAGTATGGAGGCTACATCTTGAGTTCGCAAGATTTGCCCGCTCTGGGCCGCCTACCCCGCCGCTCCTATCTGGGAGCCGGTCGCGCAACGCCAAAATCCGCTCCGGCCGGGCGCTCTTTTTTGCGTATGGATACTGAAACTGAGGCCGGCGTCGCGGCACAAGTAACGAAAGCCGGATACCCCCGGAGGCGGTGCGTCTCCACAAGCGCGACGCTCTGTGCCGAGAAGGGAGGATCGCGCCATGCGCGTGATGACAATGCCGAAAGCCGGAGCCAACGGATACCTGCCCCTGACCAAGACACAGTTGGCGGTTCTGGCGGAGCGAGCCGCCGGATGGTCTACCGCCGACGTGGCGGTGCGGCTGGAAATCCCCCGCTCTCAGGTCGAGGAGTTGCTGGACGAGGTGCGCGGTATCCTCGGCGCTACCCACACACCGCACGCCGTTGCGGAAGCCTTCCGTGCCGGGTACCTAGCCTGATCCGGCGTTCGGGTCAGCTATCAAGCGCGGCAGCGCCGCCAGAAGCGGGGCGAACGACCATTCGCCCCGCTCCATCCCCCAGTACCGGCGGGAGATCATCGCTACTTCCGCCTGACCACAACTATCTCGTTGCGGCCGCACAGCACCGACACCTCATGCTACGGTAGAGTTACGCCTGAGCGTTGGCAGAAGGCAGCATAAGCACGACGGGCAAGACGAGAGGAGGGATGACAGGTGGTTGCTGTAACGTCACAGCCCAAAAGGAAGCTGCGCCAGCGCGTATTCCTTGTGATCGCCAACCTCAAAGAGGCTACTCAGGTCATCGTAGAGAACCACTACCTCCATCGTGGTCGCACGATGGCCCAGCTTCCCTATTGGATCAACTTGGATGACCGGCGGATTGGAGTGCTACTGTTCTCCTACCCTCGCTTATCGGTCCCGTTTCATGGACACGGGCCTATGAATCTCCTAGAGCTTGCCCGCATGTGGGTTGATCCAACAGTGCAAGGGCAAACTATCCGCGACCGCAGCGGCAAGGAGCACACCTTTGCCATTGCCAGCTGTGCGGTAGGCAAAGCCCTCCGACGGCTGCGGGAGGACTGGCACGCCAAGTACCCCCACCTGCCTGATGTCCATGCTGTCGTGAGTTGGGCTGATATGGTCCACCACGAAGGCACGATCTACCGTGCCTCTAATTTCCGCCTCGTAGGTACGAGCGGCGGGTCTTCACATGGCACTGCCCATCGCCCTAATGGGGGGCACGACCAGCTCAATCCCGACTACCTCCACCTCAAGCAGACTTTCCTCTACGAATACCCCGGGCTGCTGTCCGACCGAGCAAAGGCTCGTGCCCGCAAGCATGTCCAATTGCCTCTCCCGCACTAGCACTGGCGGGAAATTGGGTACTGTGCAACGAGGTTGACTACTTGATTACGGGGATCGTTCGAGAGATTGAGTCGCACGCCATGGGAACGCACATAGTGCCAGGGTATCTTGGGATTATTGAGGGTCATCCCTCGATTGAGCAGGTAAGCCAGCCGATCCAGATCACCTGTGAACCCAGCGCCACGTAAAATTCCCAGCGCAGCTTGGATCAATGCTTGGTCTCGGTCAAAGTAGCGCCGCTCGATATCCCTGAACCAATCCTCCAGCATCTGTGGAGCGAGGAAATATACTTCGTCAATCACGAAACCGGTGCGAAGGTTGCGCCCTCTAGCTACAACCCAGTACAGCGTGCGGTAATGCGCTAGTGTATCGGGGCCGACGTCGCGGGCAGTGGTAATGTCACCACGAGTGCCTGTCTTCAGCTCGAAACGGTTGCCCTGTGCATCTACAGCATCAGCACCGGCTCTCCCTTGCAGTGGCGTGAGGCCCAGAATCTCGACCAACCGGCGTTCACGCACATTGTTCTGAACTTCAACCTCTTCCTCATGGCGTGTTTCTTCACTCACTGGTTTCTCATCCCCCGATTCAGCAACGATGATAGGGTGATTTAGTCTTGACGGCGGCCGCCATCCACATCTTTTCGCACTATACTCAGTAGGAGAGCGAGCGAGGAGACTCCCGACGTGTTCAGCGACGAGGCCAAGCTGTGGGTCAAGGCCGGCGATGGCGGCGACGGCTCCGCGCATTTCCGGCGCGAGAAGTACGTGCCGCGCGGCGGCCCCGACGGCGGCGACGGTGGGCGCGGCGGCAGCGTGTATTTGGTAGCGGACCCGAGCCTCAATACCCTCTGGTCGCTGCGGCGGCGTCACTACAAGGCCACTGCGGGCGGACGCGGAAACAAGCAGCGGCAGCACGGCGCCGCCGGTCCCGATCTGACCATCAAGGTGCCGGTCGGCACGCTCGTCCGACCGGTCGGTAGCACGGACGCGATAGCCGACCTCGCGGAGCCGGCGCAGCGGGTAATGGTTGCCCGCGGCGGCCGCGGCGGCTTGGGCAACACCCACTTCACGACCTCCACCAATCAGGCGCCGCGCTTTGCCCAAAAAGGCGAGCCTGGCGAGGAGCGAGAGCTATATCTGGAGTTGAAGCTCCTAGCCGACGTGGGCCTGGTCGGCAAGCCCAATGCCGGCAAGTCCACTCTCCTCTCGGTCATCAGCGCCGCGCGGCCGAAAGTCGCGGCCTACGCCTTCACGACCCTGGAGCCGCTGTTGGGCATTGTGACCGTGGACGAGACGACCCTCGTCGTCGCCGACCTCCCAGGCCTGATCGAGGGCGCGCATCGCGGCGTCGGGCTGGGGCACGAGTTTCTGCGCCACGTGGAGCGCACGCGGCTGCTCATTCACGTCGTTGACGCTTCCGGTTGGAGCGGCAGCGATCCCGTCGCAGAATTCCAGGAGATCAACGCGGAGCTGGCGGCCTACAACCCCCAATTGGCCCAGCGGCCGCAGATCGTGGCGGCCAATAAGCTCGACTTGCCGATGGCCGCGGAGCACGTGCCGCGACTGGCGGCGGCCGCGGCGGACCTGGGCGCACCGTTCTTCGCCATCTCCGGAGCTACACGGCAAGGCCTCCGGCCCCTGCTGCAAACGGTCGCGGCGCGCCTCCACGAGCTATGGCAAGCGCCAACCCCCACGACGGTCGTACTCCCGGAGGTTACCGGGCCGGGCCTGGACGACGTGAGCGACATCAGCCGCGACCCGGACGGCGCCTGGCGCGTCGCCGGCCGCACGGTCGAACGAACGGTGGCGATGACCGACCTGGAGAACGACGAGGCCTTGCAGTGGCTCCAGCGACGCTTCGATCAGCTCGGTGTGACCGCGGCCCTCAACAAAGCCGGCGTGCAGCTGGGCGACACGGTCCGCGTCGGCGCCGCCGAGTTGGAGTGGGCCGGTGCCGGCAGGATAGAATAGAATAGTCCTTGTGCCTCGCTGAGTCTCCACCACTCTAGCTCCATCGGCCTGCGTACTCTCAGTGCGGCGAGTGACGTACCACTCCTGCGAATTGAGGCGCAGAGTTACAACGAAAGCCATGTTACCTTCTCCGGATCATACCCATGAGGCACCCCCAAGCGACCGGGCCTTCGGCTTGACTGTCGGCGGCATCTTCGCCGCGATAGGCTGCTTAAGGGTCGCCCATTCCCTCTGGGACGGCGTATCGCCGGCTGTTGGCACGGTATCCGCAGCCTTCTGGGTGCTTGGCGGCGGGCTGATTGCGTTAGCCCTGGTCCGGCCGGCTTGGCTCGCGTTGCCCAACCGGCTCTGGTTCAGGCTCGGATTGCTCCTCGCCCGGATCGTGAATCCGATCATCCTGTTCCTGCTCTACGTGACCTGTTTCGTGCCCACTGGTATGGTAATGCGGCTGTTCGGCTACGATCCGTTGCGGCTGAAACGCGACGCGGACGCGGACACCTACTGGGTCGCGCACGATCCGTCGCCGCTTGAGCAGCCGATGCGTCACCAGTTCTGAACCAACCGGGAGCACGTATGGATTTTTTCAAGGAATTCTGGCTCTTTCTCAGGGTCCGCAAGAAGTACTGGTTGTTGCCGATCCTGATCATCGTGCTCCTGTTCGGCGGCCTCATCCTGCTGACCGAGAGTACCGCCGTCGCTCCGTTTATCTATACCCTTTTCTAGGCGGCATCGGTCACGGCGCTATGCTGATTCTCGGACTCTCTGCCTACTACCATGACAGCGCCGCTGCTTTGCTGCGCGACGGCGAGATCGTCGCCGCGGCACAAGAGGAGCGCTTCTCGCGCCGCAAGCACGACGCGCGGTTTCCGGCCCACGCGGTGCAGTATTGCCTGGCTGAGGCCGGGGTTGAGCTTGACGACCTCACCAGCATCGTCTTCTACGAGAAACCGTTTCTGAAGTTCGAGCGTCTGCTGGAGACCTACATCGGTACCGCGCCGCGCGGCTTCCGTTCTTTCCGCATCGCCCTGCCGCTCTGGATCAAGCAGAAGCTATTTCAGAAGCGGATGCTAGGCAAGGAGCTTGAGCGACTCGGTGCGCGGGAGGTTGGCCCCAGGCTGCTGTTCGCCGAGCATCACCAGAGCCATGCAGCGAGCGCGTTCTTTCCGTCGCCGTTCCGGCAAGCGCTTGTCGTCACTATGGATGGCGTTGGTGAATGGGCAACGACCAGCATGAGCATCGGCGACGGAAACCGGCTGGAGCTGCAAAAGGAGCTTCATTTCCCCCACTCCCTCGGCCTGCTGTATTCCGCTTTCACGTACTACACCGGTTTCAAGGTCAACTCCGGCGAGTACAAAGTGATGGGCCTCGCCCCTTATGGCGATCCGAAGTACGCGCAACGTATCTTCGATAACCTGGTTGATGTCAAGGCCGACGGCAGCTTCCGCATCAATCAGCACTACTTCGATTACACCACCGGTCTGGCCATGACCAACGGGCGTTTCGCGGACTTATTCGGCGGGCCGCCGCGGGACCCCGAAAGCCTGCTGACCCAGCGGGACATGGACCTGGCCGCCTCCGTGCAGGTAGTCACTGAGGAGGTCATCGGCCGGCTGACGCAGACCGCGGCTAGGGAGACCGGGCTGCACAATCTCTGTCTCGCGGGCGGCGTGGCGCTCAACTGTGTCGCCAACGGCAAACTCCTGCGGTCGGGCGCGTTCGACGACATCTGGATACAGCCGGCCGCGGGCGACGCTGGCGGGGCGCTCGGCGCCGCGCTGGCTGCCTGGCACGGACACCATGGGGCGGATCGCGAGCCGGACGATGGGCAGGACGCGATGCGCGGCGCCTACCTCGGCCCCGAATTCGATGACGACACTATTGCGGCGCGCCTCAAGCGCGCCGGCGCCGTCTTCAGCCGACCGGATACCGAGGCGGCAATGATTGCGCTGACCGCCGCTGCGCTGGCCGCCGGTCAGGCGGTCGGTTGGTTCCAGGGACGCATGGAGTTCGGGCCGCGGGCGCTCGGTGCGCGCTCCATCCTCGCCGACCCTCGTTCCCCCGACATGCAGAAGACGCTCAATCTCAAGGTCAAGTACCGCGAGGGCTTCAGGCCGTTCGCGCCGTCGGTATTGCGTGAGGATGTCGCGGACTGGTTCGAGCTTGATACCGATAGCCCCTACATGTTGCTGATCGCCGACGTCGCGGCGGACAAGCGCATCGCGATGACCGACGAGCAACAGGCATTGTTCGGGATCGACAAGCTCAACGTGCCGCGCTCGACCATTCCTGCCGTCACGCATGTAGACTACTCGGCGCGCGTCCAGACCGTTCACGCGGCCACCAACCCGCGCTACCATGCCCTGCTCTCCGCCTTCAAGGCACTCACTGGCTGCCCCGTGCTTGTCAACACCAGCTTCAACGTGCGCGGCGAGCCGATTGTCTGCACGCCGGAGGAGGCGTTCCGCTGTTTGATGGGCACGGAGCTTGATCTCCTGGTTGCCGGCAATGTCATCGTCCGCAAGGCCGACCAAGACCCGGCGCTGCGGCGCGATTACAAAGGCGCTTTCGATCCGGATTAGAACAACGGAGATATGTTCAAGTGGCGCATGTAGTCCTCATTGTCATCGCCGTCTGGTTGAGTCTCCTGGCCCTCGGACCGCTCCTGGGTGCGACGAGCGGCCTGACACTAGCCCTTGTGCTATCCGGACTGGTTGGCTGGATTGCCGCCCGGATCATGCCGGGTGAACTGCGCCGATACCGGCCCGCCCGACACGTGACTCCCAGCCTTCAAGGTCTGGCTGCGCCCGCCGAATTAGCGCAACGTCGATCCTTTCGTATGACGGCGAGGGCAACAGTGACAAATCTTGCGCTACTGCTTGTGTCCTTCTTGCTTGGGGTACTCCTATGTGAGTTGACCCTGCGCGCAATCTATCCGAAATACCAAGGCGCTGCGGAAGATCAATACGAAAGGAACCCTATACTAATCTGGTGGCGCAAGAAAAACTCCCGTGGTTGGTTCAGAAATCCGGATACCGACTCCTATCATCCGTATCATCACAACAATCTACGAATGAGACAACACAGAGACTTCACTGTGGAGGATCTTGACTCAGCAACAAACATTGGTTTTTTCGGCGATTCCTTTTTGGAGAATCAGGGTATGTCATCACAGTATTCGTTAACGGAGCCTTTAGATTATTTATTGAATCTGAGTAACAAGAGATTCAATACTTTGAACTTTGGAGTGAGTTCATACGGTACCGGGCAATCCTTCCTTCGATATGAACACTTCCAGCACGCTGAGGCCCTAGACTATATATTTTATGTATTCACCGATAACGATTTGCGGAATATCTATGAACACGGGCTTTTTCACATTGACGAAGCAGGGAAATTGGCAAGAAACGAGGCAATAAGGTCTTCATGGTGGACTCGAAACGCTTCCAGCCTGCACATTACGTATCTGCTTTTGGACGTTTCACAGCGATTCCCATTCATCATACAGGATGTGATCGCTGTTCTGGAGGAGCACCTTTTGCGAAGTAATGCATTGCAGGACCTGAAGGAGGCCAGAAATGCGAAGGCTGGGTCTCCCATAGCAATGGACATTGAACGTGACTTTTTCGAGGGAAGGACAGAGAATGAGCACGTAGAGAATACCATCGCTATTTTCTTGCAGTTGATAGAGCGCTGGAGGATTTTGGCTGCGGAAAGAGGGAGTGAGTTCTATATTGTGTTATTGCCGAGGCCACATGAGGCGCGGCTTGCGACTATTCTGGGTGATGAATTCGAGGTGATAAACCTGTACGATTGCTTTGGTGACTATATCAAAGACTATCAGCAGCTGGAATGGGGCTTTCCATATAGTTTTGAGCGTGATAATCATTGGAGTGAAGCTGGCAATCAGTTGGCGACGGTCTGCTTGTATCGGTTTCTGGAGCAGGAGTTAGGCCTGCCGGCGCTGTCCGGTGAAGCACTGCGGGAGGCGCTCTTCACGTATTATTCGTCTTTCGCGGGCTGGATGCCCGAGGAGCGCTGGATCAAGGAGGTGCCGGTGCCGTCGCCCGTGCGGGATAGCATTCGGGACAAGTATCTTGCGCTGGAAAGACATGACGCTGAAGCGGATTGATGGCATGAGACTCGCCAATGCGGTGGAAACTTGGCCAGCGGTTGGCTGGTCAAATATAATGAGTGCAGCCGGGCGGTGTGCGAGCAGCCGGCCGCGCGGGACGAATGCCCGCTGAGTGAGGAGGTCACGGTATCGCTGGGGCACGTCATCATCATTGTCGGCGCCGTCTTGGTTGGCCTTGTCGTGCTCGCACCAATCATCGGGCTGACGATTGGCTTGGCGCTCACGTTGCTGGTGGCTGGCCTGATCGGCTGGCTGGCCGACCGGGTCGTGCCGGGCGGGTTGCGCCGCCACCGAGTTGCGCCGCCACAGGTTGCTCCCGGACTTCAGGGCGCGTACACGGCCGCACTTGACCAACGCGACGAAGATACGTTCAAATGGCAGCAAGAAAAACAATTGCCAATGTTGCTCTACTGTTCATATCATTTCTGTTTGGGCTGGTTTTGTGTGAACTCTTCCTGCGATTGTTCTATCCCAAATATCAACACGTTGCCGAATCGCACTACGATCATAACACTATGAGACTCTGGTCTACCATCGAAGACTATCGCCGCATGACAAGGCATCCCGATAGTGGTTTGTATCACACTTATTACTGGAACAATCTTGGCATGAGGCAACACAGGGACTTCAGTGAGACAACTCTTGAATCTGCGAACAACATCGGTTTCTTCGGAGATTCCTTCATCGAGAATGTGCGTGTGGCATCACAATACGCATTTAACGAGCCATTGGATTATCTGTTGAATTTGAGCCAGAAACCATTCAACACCTTGAACCTTGGAGTAGACGGATATGGTACGGGACAGTCTTTTCTTCACTATAAGAGCTTTCGATACGCTGAGAAGCTAGACTACGTATTTTACGTGTATAATAGCAACGATCTGCGAAACATCTATGAAGCGAACCTTTTCTCCCTAGACGACAAAGGGGGGTTGGTGAGGAACGAAGCGCCTCAGCCTTCATGGTGGATTCGATTCTCTTCTAGGCTGCATGTTGTGTATCTGCTCCTGGACGTTGGACAGCGCCTCCCCTTCCTAGTAGGAAACTTTCTCCAGAATTTGGAGAAGGAATTTGTGGAATGGCGCCTAGAAATGGAATATGATAAGAGAGTTCATTCTCCGAGGGCCAACAGCATTGAAAGCGACTTCAATGAAGGACGTGTGGACAGCGTAAATGTAGAGAATGCCGTTGTCATTTTTCAACGGTTGATTCACCTCTGGAAGGAATCGGTCGAGGAAAACGGAGGCAAATTCTATATTGTGATATTGCCGAGACTAGATGAGGTACGTGTAACCACGATCCTGGATGAAGAATTCGACGTGGTAAATCTGTATGAATGCTTTAGTGACTACGTCAATGGCTATCAACAGATGGAGTGGATTTCCTCTCCATATAGATTTAAGAAAGACGGCCATTGGAACGAGGCTGGCAATCAGTTGGCGACGGTCTGCTTGTATCGGTTTCTGGAGCAGGAGTTAGGCCTGCCGGTGCTGTCCGATGAAGTCCTGCACGAAGCGCTCTTCACGTATTATTCGTCTTTCGCGGGCTGGATGCCCGAGGCGCGCTGGATCAAGGAGGTGCCGGTGCCGTCGCACGTGCGGGAAGGCATTCGGGACAAGTATCTTGCGCTGGAAAAACATGAGGCCGGAACGCGGTGAAGGCATGGAAGGTCCCGAGTGCAGAGTTGGCGATGATTGTGAACGGTGGTGGGGAGGCCGCCGCAGCTTGGGATTGTCAGTACCATTGGTCGGCGGAAACTTGGTCGGCGGCCGGCCGGTCTAACGGAGTAGGTGCGGCCGGGCAGTGTGCGAGCAGCCGGCCGCGCGCGACGAACGCTCGCTGCATGAGGAGGAGGTCACGATGTCACTGGGGCAAATCATCATCATTGTCGTTGCGGTCTTGATCGGTCTGGTCATCCTCGCGCCGATCATCGGGTTGACGATTGGCTTGGCGCTCACCCTACTGGTGGCCGGCCTGATCGGCTGGCTGGCCGACCGGATCATGCCGGGCGAGCTGCCCTACGGCAAGGCCGGGGCCGTCGGCGCCGGTATCGTCGGCGCTGTCCTCGGCTCCCTCATCCCGGTCATCAACGACTTGGGACCGGCACTGTTCGGTATCCGCGTGGTCCCGGCCTTTGTCGGCGCCCTGATCGTCGTGGCGCTGGTCGAGTTCTTCGCCAGCCGCCGCCGGACGCCCGGCTACTACAAGTAGCCGCATCGCTGCAATCCACAGGGAAAGCATGGCCGGCCCGCTGTCGGCCGCTTGCCGCCCGGCAGCATGTGGAATATCGGCGTAGTTCCGAGACACCTCTCGTCCGTAACGGCAATCAGCGGCACCACCCCACTTCCGACTATATGGAGGGGTTGTCCCGGCTCGGCACTGGGAATCCTTGACTCCCCCCACAGAGTCTTGCTAAGAGTCAGCCGGCATTTTCGACGGCACGCCGGTTGCTGCCTGCTCGTTCTGGCGTGATCGTCCTTGTTTCCCTTAGCATTGACCGTGCCCGGCTCTGTAAGATAGGAGTTGGCCTTGAGTTCTGGTGATGCGGCCGCCATCCGCCAAGCGAGCGCCGGCAGTCCGCCCCGACCCTCCAAGCCATGGGTCGGCACAGTACTGTCCGAGGAGATCGGATAAGTGGCGCCCTGGAGTTGGCGTGATGCAGCGGGCCGCCATTCACGGTAAGATTACCGAGGCGCGAGCGGCATTCACAGCAGTGCTCCACACACCATCCTGGCTTTGGCGATAAGGAGGCGAGACCGATGGGACTGAGCAACGAGTGGGAATGGCAAGACGAGGCCTTGATTGCCAAGGCCGATGGGCGCATTGACGGCACCAACGCCCGTGAGTTCCAGGATGCCCTGGAAACCGTCATCAAGGCGAGCGATAAGGTGATGATCCTGGACCTTGAGCGCCTCTCCTACATCAGCAGTGCCGGCCTACGGGTCATTCTGCTGGCCGCCAAGGAGCTCCGCCAACAAGATACGAAGTTTGCGGTCTGCTCCCTTTCCAACTCGATCCGCGAGGTCTTCGAGATCAGCGGGTTCGACCAGATCATCCCCGTACATGCTACGCTGGCCGAGGCCATCGCCGCCCTCAAAGACTGAGCGAGTCACTACCCCTCGCTTGCATCCGGTCCCCGGGGCGGCTCCGCGGTGGCACCGGGGCAGGCCTCTGTAGCAACTGTTGGGATGTGCATGATGGGACAGCCATACAAGATTCTCGTTGTTGACGACGAGCCGGACCTCCAGCCGCTCATGCTGCAACGCATGAGGCGCAACATCCGATCTGGCCGCTATGCGTTCGTCTTCGCCCAAAACGGCGTGGAAGCGCTCGAACGGCTGCGCCAGGAAGAGGATGTGGACATGGTCCTCTCGGACATCAACATGCCACAGATGGACGGCCTCACCCTGTTGGAGCAGATTCCCAAGGTCGATCCCAACATCCGCTCCGTCATCATCTCCGCTTACGGCGACATGGAGAACATCCGCACGGCGATGAATCGCGGCGCCTTCGACTTCGTGACCAAGCCCGTGGACTTCAAGGACCTGCGGATCACTATTGACCGGACGCTGCGCCATCTTGAGGAATGGCGCACGGCGCTCGCTGCACGCGACCAGTTGGTTGCGTTGCAGAACGAGCTTGATGTCGCCAGTAAGATTCAGCAGTCCATTCTGCCCACCCGGTTTCCCGCGGCGCCCGGCTACCAGGTGTTCGGCCACATGGTCCCGGCCCGGAACGTCGGCGGCGATTTCTTCGACGTGATGCATTTGGAGAACGATCAGATCGGCCTCGCCGTCGCAGATGTTTCGGACAAAGGCGTGCCCGCCGCCCTGTTCATGATGTCCAGCCGCACCTTGCTGAAAGGCGCCGCTATCGGTCAGGGCGCGCCCGGTGCCGTGCTGCGTGAGGTCAACGACCTGCTCTGCGAGGACAACGAGACCGCGATGTTCGTTACCATCCTCTACGCAGTGTACGATCCGGCGACCGGCGAGTTGACCTATGCGAACGGGGGACATAACACTCCCCTGATCCTCCATGCTGACGGAAGCTCGACTCTACTCCCCTTGACCGGCGGGATCGCCCTCGGAGTCATGGACGGCCTCCCCTATCAGCAGCGCACCATCACCATCGCACCGGGCGATACCGTCATTCTCTACACGGACGGAGTGACCGAGGCCATGAACGGTGCCGGTGAAGAGTTCGGAGTCGAGCGCCTGTGCGACATCTTTGCGGGAACCTCTCCCCAGGATTCCCAGGAAGCGGTCATGGCGATCTTTGAGGCGGTCAACGCTTTCGCCGGTGATACTCCGCAGTCTGATGACATCACCTGCCTGACGTTCCGGCGTAGTGAGAATGATGCATGAGCGCCCAGGTGTCGCTGAAAGTCAAGACCAGCCACGACGAGCTGCAGCGGATTACCGCTGCCGTGGACGACCTCGGGGAGCGGGAAGACTGGCCGCCGGCCCTCACGTTCAAGGTCAACCTCGTGCTCGAAGAGCTGGCCATCAACGTCATGAACCACGGCCATGATGAAGGCCTCCACGATATTGAGATTACCCTCAGTTCGGACGAGGATACCCTCACTATCGAAATCGCGGACGACGGTCGGCCTTTCGATCCGCTGCAAGATGCCCCCGACGCGAACACGGCAGCGGTGCTCGAAGAGCGGCAAATCGGCGGGCTGGGTATCCACTTGGTGCGGACGATGATGGACGAGTTGCACTACCGTCGGGAGCAGGGCCGAAACTGTTTGACCCTGACCACGCGCATCGAATGAACCGCCATGAAGGCGTCACTCCGTCTGCCGACGGTCCTGCTGCTCGTACTCGGTGTCGGGGGCGCCATTGCGCTCATCGTCGTCGCCACCCTGGCCGGCTGGCTCCCGTTCGCCAGCCTCGGCGACGCGCTCCCGGCTACTGAGGTGGCCACGTCACCGGCCACCCCGGTGACGGAAACCACCGCCTCAACTACTACCGCCCCCAACGCCCAATCTCAACTTGAGTGGGGGCCGGGCGTCTCGGCCGAGCGTATTCTCTTTGGCCAGTCCGCTGCCTTCAGCGGTCCGGCGCAAGAGCTTGGCAGGAACATGCGGCTGGGTATCTTGGCCGCCTTCCAGGAGGCCAACCGGCACGGCGGCGTCCACGGGCGGCAGTTGGACCTGGTGTACCGCGATGATGCCTACGAACCGGAAGCCGCCATCGAGAACACCCAGGAGCTGATTAAGCAGGAAGGGGTCTTTGCGCTCATCGGCGCCGTCGGCACGCCCACGTCGCGCTCCGCGACACCCGTCGCCGCGGAGTCCGGGGTGCCCTACGTTGCCCCGTTCACGGGCGCCGCCTTCCTGCGTGACCCCGAGTGGAACAACATCATCAACCTGCGGGCCTCCTACTATCAGGAGACCGAGGAAATGGTCGCTCGCTTGACCGAAGACTTGGGAATCGAGCGCATCGCCGTCATGTACCAGGACGATTCCTACGGTCGCGCCGGCTTCCGCGGCGTCCGCGGTGCGCTGGACCGCCGCAGCATGGACCTGGCGGCCATCGGGGTGTATCCACGCAATACGACGGCCGTCAAGGCCGCACTGCTCGACCTGCGCCAAGGCAACCCCGAAGCGGTGATTATCATTGGCGCCTACAAGCCGGTAGCGGCACTGATCGCCTGGGCACGGCACACGGGGCTGACCCCGGTGTTCCTGACCGTCTCTTTCGTGGGCAGCAACGCCTTGGCGCAGGAGCTAGGCACCGGCGGCGCGGGGGTCTTGGTCACCCAGGTCGTCCCTTTCCCGACGGACAGCTCGCTCCCCATCGTCGCCGCCTACCATCGCGCCCTCGCGGCCTACCAACCCGACGCCGTGCCCGGATTTGTCTCTCTCGAAGGCTATCTGGCCGGCCGCTTGGCCATCGCCAGTCTCGAACGCTGCGGCCGCGCGGTCAGCCGCACCTGCTTCCTCGACAGCCTCCACCGTACCGATGTCATTGACCTTGACGGGTTCACGTTACGCTACGGGGAAGCTGACAACCAGGGTTCGGATGAAGTCTTCCTGACCGTGATCGGCCGCGATGGCCAGTATCACCCCATCGAAACGCTACGGGACATGGAGCAGTGAGCAACTGGCTCAACCGGCTGCTGGCAAGTCGCTTCCGCCTCTCGGTGCAGCTCTACTTCGGTATTGGCGGCGCCGTTGCCCTCACCGTCGCCGCCAGTCTTGTCGGCTGGTTTTTCTTCAATCGCGTCGGCGCGGCCCAGAGCCAAGTAAATGAAAGCAGTGTCCCCGAATTGGTGGCCGCGTTCGGCGTTGCCCAGCACAGCAGCACCCTCGTGGCCGCCGCTCCGCGCCTGACGGCGGCCAATACCCCCGCCGAGCTGGCCTTTGTCACCGCCGGTATCGGTGAGGCCTACGCCGGCCTCGAAACGCAGTTATCCATCCTCGGCATCGGCGATGCGGCCCAGGCGCAACAGGCCATGGAGCGCCGCGGGCTGGCCGAGGGTGAACGCTTCCAGCGCATTCGTACCCACGTGAACACGCTCATTCTCAATATCGAAGCCATCGAGACCGAGATGCAGGCGCTGTTCGAGCTGACCGCCCGCCGAGCAGCACTGCGGACCAAGTTGGAGACCTTGCGTGTGCGCCTGGACGAGGTTGTGATCCCGGCCGTTGACGACCAGCTCTTCTACACCGTGACCGGCTACCGCGACCTCAGCGCCTCCCCCGCGCCACGCGACGAGCATTTCTCGGAGCGCGAGTTTGCCCACTACCGCCACATGGCCGAGCTACAAGCGGACGCGAACATTGCCATTCACCTCCTGGAGAGCGCCTTCGCCATCTCCGACGCCCCCTTTGTCGAGCCATCGCGCGAACGTTTCGAGGCCGCTATCGGCCGCATCGAGCGCAACCTCCTCGCGCTTGAGGATTCTCCGTTGCACGCTGAAGTTGCTCCGCTCATCACCCAGCTGTCTGGATTGGGCATCGGCGAGGGGGACGGCTTCGATTTGCTCGAACAGGAGTTGCGACTCGTCCAGCTTCAGGAGGACCTCGTCGCCCGCAATCGCGATATCGCCGTCGCCATGGTCGCCGAGGTCAACGGCCTGGTGGGCACGGCCCGCGCCAGCGTGCAGGAAGCCACCCAGGCCTCTACCCAGGCCATCCAGACCGGCCGCACGCTCCTGTTCACCATCACTGCCGTCAGCATCGTTGGCGCCCTCCTCATTGCCTGGCTCTTCGTCGGCCGCGTACTACTGCGCCGCCTCCAGATGCTCTCCGACTGGATGCGCCGCATGGCCGGCGGCGACCTGGAGGCCAGCGTCGAGATCGGCGGACGCGATGAGGTCGCCGATATGGCCGCCGCCCTGGAGGTCTTTCGCCGCCACGCCTTGGAAGTCCAGCGCCTCAACCTGGTAGAAAAGCTGGCTCAGGAGCTACAAGGCAAGAACGACCAGCTCGAAATGACCAACCAGCAGCTCGAAAGCACTCTCGCCGACCTGAACAAGGCCCAAGAGCAGATCGTCCTGCGCGAGAAGCTGGCTGCCCTTGGTGAGCTGACTGCCGGCGTGGCCCATGAGATCAAAAACCCGCTGAACTTCGTCAAGAACTTCTCCGAAGCCTCGGAAGAGCTGCTCGAAGAGCTACAGGAAGTCCTCGATGAAGAGAGCGAGAAGCTGGATGAGGACCAGCAAGACTACATCCAGGAAATCTCCGGCGACCTGAACGGCAACCTGGAGCGTATCCGCACCCACGGCGAACGCGCCAACAGCATCGTGCAGGGCATGTTGCAGATGGGACGGGGTGGTGGCGATCACCAGCCTACCGACATCAACGGCTTGCTCGACGAGTACGCGCGGCTCGCCTACCACAGCGCACGAGCCACCGATTCGGATTTCCAGCTCGACCTGCAGCAGGACCTCGACCCGGCGATGGGCGAGATCGCGGTCGTGCCTCAGGACCTGGGCCGCGTCTTCCTGAATATCGTCAGCAATGCCTGCTACGCCACCGACGAGAAACGGCAGGCGGCGGCCGGTTCGGACGAGCACTACTCTCCGACGTTGTGGCTCACCACCCGGCGTGAAGGGGACCGCGCCGAAATCCGCATCAAGGACAATGGCAACGGCATCCCCCCGGAGATCGTGCAGAAAATCTTCAACCCCTTCTTCACGACCAAGCCCACCGACCGCGGCACCGGCCTCGGCCTGGCCATCACCAACGACATCGTGCGCCAGCACGGCGGCGTCATCCACGTAGACACCGCACCCGGCCAGTTCACCGAGATGGTGGTCGAGCTGCCCCTGGAGCCGTCCGCGGCATTGGCCACCGCCGCGGCAGCAGAATGAGGTCTCAAGCATCCCCGTCCCCCCGCCGCAGCGGGGGGGCCATAGGGGGGCTACCTCCCCCTACCCGACTAAGTTGTCAACTTTCATAACCCGTAGGGGCATCCCTTGTGGGTGCCCTGACCGCTCCCCCGCCGCCCCGTCATTGCGGCGGAGACCGCAATCCAGGGCTATTCATCGGCCCCGGTCCGCGCGTTACACCCCTCTCCACCATGTGAGACCTTTGCATAAGGAGGCCGCGGGGTGGTAAGGAAGGCTACCACTAACCAGCCGCACGAGGGGGCACGATGCAACGCAAGATCGGGAACCACCTGCCGATCGAGGCCGATTTGCCACCGCAGATCGGGCGCAACCCGCGCTTGGAACGCTTGGCGCAACTCTTTGACTGGGACCGGTTGGGCGCGGTGGTGCAGGACATCTATGCCGCCCCCACGGGCCGGCCGAGCTATCCGCCCCTGATGTTGGTCAAGGTGCTGCTCCTCCAACAATGGTACGCCGCCTCGGATCCGGAGATGGCCGCCGCGCTGTGTGACCGCTTGTCCTTCCGCCGGTTCGTCGGGTTGGGGCTGGCGGACGAGGCGCCCCACTACGCCACGATCAGTCGCTTCCGCCAACAGTTGACCGCCCGCGGGCTGGCCGCGGCATTGTTCGCGGAAGTCAGTCGCCAGTTGGCGGCCCACGGCCTGGTGGTCAAGGCGGGCACATTGCTGGACGCGACGTTGGTGCAAGCCCAGGCGCGCCGGCCCACGGGGACGGCCCAGCCGGGCGCCAAGAGTCCGACCGATCCGGATGCCGCCTGGGCCGGCCGGGGGGCCCAGGCGCACTTTGGCTACAAGGTGCATCTCGGAGTGGATGCCGGCTCGGGGCTGATCCGCACCGCGTGCTTGACCGCAGCCCGGATCGCCGAGAGCACGGTGGCGGACACGCTGATCCTGGGGGATGAAGCGGCAGTGTACGCCGACCGGGCCTATGAGTCCAAACACCGGCGGCGCTGGCTGAAGCGCCGGGGGATCAAGGATCGGATCATGCATCGCTCCCACAAGTACCAGGCCCGCTTACCGTACTGGCAACGGCGACGCAATCGCTTGATCGCGCGGGTGCGGGCGCCAGTGGAGCAAGTGTTCGGGACGCTGAAGCGGCTGTATCGCTACCGGCGGGTGCGCTACCTGGGCTTGGCACGCAATACGACGGAACTGTGGTGCAAGTGTCTCGCGTACAACCTGCGCCGCGCCGAGCGCCTGCTGCCCCGACCGGAGCCGGGGGTGGTCATGCCGTAGGCGCGCCGGGGCCGGTGCCAGGCAGACGCGCTGGCGCCAGGGGGCGGCACGCCCGCGCCAGAGCACCACGCGCTCCAGGGCACGACCGACGCCAGCAACTCGGGTTATGCAAAGGTCTCCATGTGGAGAGGGGGCCGGGGGGTGAGGACCATCCCGATACAGACCGGCATCGGGCCGGAGGGTAGGTCCAACCCACCTCCGTGCTAGTAGGCGCCCTGGCCGCGCAGGACGACCCACACCGTTTTCCACAAAATCTTGAGGTCCAGCAGTGGCGAGTAGTTCTGGATATAGAAGAGATCGTATTCGACGTTCAGATGCAGCGGATTGTCGCTCCGCCCGTTCACCTGCCACCAGCCGGTGATACCGGGCAGCACCGCCAGCCGCTGGCGCTGCCACGGCTCGTACCGCTCGACGATCCACGGCTGCTCCGGGCGCGGGCCGACCAGACTCATCTCACCGCGCAGCACGTTGAACAGATTCGGTAGCTCGTCGAGGCTCCAGCGCCGCAGCCACCGTCCTACGGGCGTCACCCGCGGATCTCTGGACTGTTTATAGCGTCGGTCGCGCTCGGCGCCCGCTGCCATCGTCCGAAACTTCCACATCGAGAACAGCCGTCCGTTCTCGCCGACGCGCTCCAAGCGCACCAGAATAGGGCCGTGTGAGAAAAGCCGGATGATGACGGCGATCACGGCGATGGCCGGGAGCAACAACGGCAGCGCGATGATCGTCAGCATCAGATCGAAGGTTCGCTTCACGGCCCGATCAAAGCCGCTGATGACCGGATCACGGAGACCGATGAGTGGAATGCCCCAGAAATCCTCGACCCGCGCCCGCACGGACACAATCTCGAACAGGTCGGGCACAATCCGTACCCGCACGGGCGCCGCTGCCAGCGCCAACGCTACCCGCAGAATTCGCGCATGGGCACGCCCCGGCAGCGCAATAATGATCTCGTCGGCCTGCGCCGACTCGACTAGCTCGACAATTTCGTCGGTCGCGCCCAGCACCGGATGACCGGCGACGGCACTGTGCGCCTTGGCCGGATCGTCGTCCACGAAACCGGCGACGCGCAGACCGGTCCAGGCGTTCTCCTGCACCAGGCGCACCACCTCCTGCCCCACCGGTCCGGCTCCGACCACGAGTAACCGCCGTGTCGCTACGCCCGACGAGGTGAGCGCATTGAGCAAGATGCGGCCGACCACGCGGAGGTTGAGCAAGAAGAGGAGATTGAGCAGAAAGAAATAGCCGACTAGCAAGCGCGAGATGAACTGGAACTTGAATGCGAAGAAGAATGCCGGCAGCAGGGCCGTGGCGATAATCACGGCCGGTACGATGGCCCGCACCTCGTCGCCGAACCCGCGCATCCGGCGCGGATCGTAGGCGCCGAGCAGGCGCAGGAAGAACGGCCAGATCAGCACCGCGGCCAGGTAAATGGGCCACTCCAGAAAGTAGCCGGGAGCAACGGGGGAGCCGAAAGGCAGCCGGTGTCGCGCTTCATCTGCCAGCCACAGCGCCAAAGCCGTCAGCCCGGCATCGGCAAGCACCAGTACGCCAAGATAACGGTTGGCGATGTGGCTCAACATGGTCAGTGGCCCGTAGTGCTCTACCTAGTGCGCTGTTGACATTGCCCGGTCATCCCCGCGCCAGCGGGAATCCATGTCCCCCTGCCGCAGCGGGGGGACCATAGGGGGCCGAGCCTAGTGCCCCGCGTGGCATTGTAGCAACTGCTCGTACAACGCACGAGTGCGGGTAACCATCCGCTCCTTGGTGAACCGCGCCGCGATGGTGGCACGAGCACGGGCGCCTAGCGCGGCGCCGCGATCCGGTTGATCCAACACTGCTCTCAGCCGAGCCGCCAGCGCCTGCGGCTCCCCCGGCGGGGCCAGCAGCCCGTTCTTGCCGTGTTCGATCACGTCCCGCGTGCCAAGCACGTCCGTGGCGACGACCGGTTTGCCGAGGCCCATGGCCTCCAGCACCACGTAGGACAGTCCCTCGAAGCGCGACGACAGCATCAGCACGTCGAAGCCGGCTATGATCCGCGAGGCATTCGGCACGTAGGGCAGGAACGTCATCCGCTCACCCAGGCCCAGCGTCTGCGCCAGGCGTTTACTCGCCGCCAACAGCTCGCCCTCGTTGACCCAGACGAAACGTACCCTGTCGTGGGTTTGGGCCACGGCGGCAGCAGTGCGGAGCCAAGTGAACGGGTCCTTCTGTGCCATCTGGCGAGCCAAGGTCCCGACAACCGGCACATCATCTTCCCAGCCGTATTCGGCGCGGACTTTGGCGCGCTCTGCCGGCCCCGGTAGCTCGTCCGGGTCGAGTCCGTTTTCGATCACGGCAACGCGGTCGGCCGGCACAATCTCGCGCCGGACGGCCTCCGTCCCTTCCGATGGCGAGACGGCGATGAGTCGATCCGTGAATCGGCCCAAGACACGCTCGATGGTCAGGTAGAGCCGGCGTCGGCTACCCGCTCCGGGAATCAGATACGAAAATCCGTGCGGCGTGTAGCAGACGTGCGGTACGCCAGCGAGGCGAGCCGCGACGCGGCCGGTCACCCCGGCTTTCGAGCTGTGGCAATGCACGATGTCGTAACGACCGCGGCGCATCAGACGCGCGAGTCGCAGCGTCGCCAGCAGGTCTGCCCCCGGCGAGACGGCCCGGCGCATCGGAATTGGGTGGACCGGTATGCCGGCACGCGCTACGTCGCTGACGAAAGAGGTGTCTCCGAAAGCATCGGATCGCACTGGTGGGCAGGCCACCTCGATCCGGTAGCCCGCACGATGTAGCCCGATACTCAACTCCGTGAGGTGACGCTTCGTGCCGCCGATGGTGGCCTCCATCACCTGCAACACCCGCGCTTGCCTGGCGTGCCCAAAGCCGCTGGTCCCAGGCGTGCCTGGCAGCGGCTTTGGCTCGCCACGGCCGCCGGAGGTGCTCACGGTGCCCCCGCCTCCGCGTATACCGCGAGCGTTTCCCGCACCATGCGCTCGGCCGTGAAGTGAGATTGCACGCGAGCGGCCCCCGCCGCACCCAGCCACGCCCGCCGCTCCGGGTCGCCGCAGAGCCGGAGCAGCGCGCGGGCAAGTGCGTGTGGATCGCGCGGCGGCACGAGCAGGCCCGTCTCGCCGTCGCGGACGACCTCCGGAATGGCGCTGACCGCCGTCGCGACCACCGGCCGTTGCGCGGCCATGGCCTCTACGAGCACCAAGCCAAACCCCTCCCAATGCGACGGCTGTACCACGATGTCACAGGCCGCCAGGAGCGCCGGCACGTCGTCGCGATGCCCGGCCCAGTGAACGCGGTCCGCCAACTCCGGCGCGGCGGCCGCTGCCCGGAGCGCCTGCTCGTAGTCCGCGGACGCCTGCTGCGGCGCCCCGGCGACGATGAGCTGGACGGTCGGCAGCGCCGCCACCACCTGCCGCAGCGCGGCGAGCAGATCGAGATGCCCCTTCTGCGGGTCCAGGCGGCCCACAGTGAGCAGCAGCGGCGCCTCTGCCGGCACGCCGAATTCGGCGCGGACCGCCGCGCGCGCCGCCGCCGTAGCCGCTCCGGTATCAGGAGTGATGCCGTAGTAGACGCGGCGAAGACGCCCGGGCGGGACGCGACCACGATCACGCATATAACGACCGACGTGCTCCGAGAGCACAATCACGCGGTCGGTCAGCCGGGCGAGCCAACCATGCACCAGCCCAACGAGCGGCCGGCGCAATACGGCCTCGTCATTGTGTTTCGACGAGATCAACACCGCCCTCCCGGCCAGGCGCACGGCGACGGCGCCATAGGCATCGGCTTTGAGCAGATGGGTATGGATCACGTCATACTGCCCGGCGCGAATCAGTCGGATGAGGCGCGGAATCACCAGGGGACTGACCGTGGCTCCGGCCCGCAGGTCAATCACCCGCCGGGCCACGCCCTCGAATTGGTTAACGAGATAGGGGTCCTTGAGGTAGGCAAGGTCAACGCTCCAGCCCGCGGCGCGTTGGCCGGCCATCAAGATGTGCAGATGACGCTGTGCCCCACCGCGGTGGAGGGAGGTGATGACGTGCAGCACCCGGCCGACGATAAGAACCTCTTTGCCCACCGGCAACGTTCGCCGCCGCCGCGCGTCCCTTCACCCAGATACTGCGTTGATAGGGATAGGTGCGGGGCGTGACACTCTCGCCAGCATTCTAGCAAAGCCCCGCCACCGCCCCCTGCAATCATCCTCTCACCTGACACGGGTAGGCACGAAGCCAAGTCGTAGGGGCGATAGATCGCGCCCAGTCCCCCGTCATTCCGGCGGAAGCCGGAATCCAGGGCGAGGCGTGTCCCCCGGCCACCATCCTGCTCATCCTTGCATCCCGAAAATCCTGATGCAGACAAAAACCTACCTTTGTCAGGGCCAGGGGGGATGAGGTATGCCAGGGCGTTAGGCCAGCCGCCGCACGGTCGGGCTGAACAGCCCGAACGCGAGCACCAGCAGCACCACGAGCACGCCGGTTCCCGCCATCATCAGCCGGGCGCCCATCAGGTCGGCCAACGCGCCCCCCGGGAGCGCCGAAAGCGGCGTCAGCCCCATCGTGACCAGCCAGATGCTCATCACCCGCCCCGACATGGCGCGGTCCGCCTGACGCAGCAGCAGTGCGCTGTACAGCGTTTGGAGCGCCGCATAGGCGACGCCGACGAGCACCAGCAGCGCCGTCGCCAAGAGAAATGTCGGGGCCAGCGCAAAGCCGGCCAGTGCAACGCCGAGTAGCGCACCCAAGGCGAGCAGCAGTCGTCCGAGGGCACGAGCGCCGCTCATCGCGGCGATGATCCCGGTGCCGACCAGGGCGCCGACGCCTTCAGCGGCCGCCATGAACCCCAGCCCCTCCGGTCCGGAATCGAACACCCGCAAGGCGAACACTGGTAGTAGGCGCTGATGGGAGGCGGCCACGCACAAGATCAGCGTGGCGATGACCACCAGCGTTCGCAGGGACGGCGTAGACCACACGTAGCGCAACCCGGCGATAGCCTGCTGGCGAGCCGAGGCTTTCGTCGGCGCCGGCGGGCTGTAGGGCAGACCGATCACGCTGAACACGACCACGGCGTACCCCACAGCCATCAAGAGACAGATTCCACCGATCCCCACGGTCGGCAAGCCAATCAGCAGCCCGGCCAGGGCCGGCCCCGCAACGCGGCTGGCGTTCATGCCGAAGCTGCGGAGCGCCAGCGCGTTCACCAGATCGTCTTTGTGTACCAGCTCCGTCAAGAACGACTGCCGGGCCGGAACGTTGAACGCGAAGAGCGCACCTTGGAGGACCGCAAAGGCAAAGAGGTGCCACACCTGCACGATGCCGGTCAGCACCAGCACGGCCAAGATGCCACCGACCAGGGCCAATCCGCCCTGAGTCAGCGCGAGCAAGGTCCGACGGGCGATCCGGTCTGCGACCACCCCGCCCAGCAGGGCAAAGCTCACCACGGGCAGAGCGAGAGCGAGACCCATGACACCCAGCATGGTCGCGGAGCCGGTCAGCTCGAAGACGAGGTACCCAATCGCGATGTCCGCCATGCGCCAGGCCAACATGGATGGCAGCATGGACAGCCACAGGCGGCGGAAGTGCCGGTTCCGCAGGGCACGGATGGACTGCTGCCAGTCTACGCCGCGGACGCGCGGAGGTCGCTTTGGCGGCTTGCTGCGCTCCTCGGAAACGGCAATGCTAATGCGTCACCACCCTCTCGCGGGCCTCGGCCGGGCGGACCACCGGTCAGTGGGGTATGTCGAGCGTACCACCGCATCACCATCCTGACCAGAGCGCCTCGCCAGCACCCGTCCACCGATAGCCTGACAGGGGCAAGCACGTACCAAGCCGTAGGGGCGCAACATGTTGCGGCTGAGTGGCGCGGCGTGCATGACACCGTCCCCCCGCCGCAGCGGGGGGACCATAGGGGGGCAATACCCTCCCTGCCCCCCGCCCTCGCTCGTCCCCAGGCTGAACGCTGAGAGCGAATGGCTGGCGGCTCCTTGGACACTGTGGTACGCTAAGAGCGCGCCCCGCGAGCGCCGGCGGTGCCACTTTGCAGATACAGAGGTGACGCAATGCTGTGGCTTTCGGTCCTCGTCTTCCTAACGTGGTTCATCTTCTGGCAAGCGCCGGGCTTCGACACGGACGTAGATTGGCGGAAGCATCTCCTGCTCATCCCCTCCGCCTTTCTGTTCATCTACCACTTCTGGCTCAAAGGCAAAATCATCCCGAAGCGGGATCAGCGCTTCTAAGCGGCAGCGCCGCCACTGCCCGGATTGAGCGGCGGCCCCTGTCTTGATTTTGTCCGACGTTACGCCCGGAGCGGTACGCGCGGCCTTGACCGTTCCGGTACTGTCGTCGGCCGAGCAAAGCCGTTGCCCAGCCCCGCGCCCGTGTACCTCCTCCTGACACGCAATGGACGCCTCCACCAGACGCCCCATCCGTATTGTGCGCGTGATTGCGCGGCTCAACGTAGGCGGGCCGGCGGTCTACACCATCTCCCTCACCGCCGGACTCGACCCGGCGCAGTTCCGACAGTGGCTCGTGACCGGCGTAGCGGCGCCCCATGAAGGCGATATGCTGGCGGACGCGGCGGCGCGCGGCGTTACCCCAATCATCGTCCCGCATCTTGGACGCGCGATAGACACCCGCGATGACCTCCGCGCCTTCATGGCGCTTGTCCGCTTGTTCCGGCAGCTACGCCCGGATATTGTCGAGACGCACACGGCGAAGGCCGGCGTGGTCGGCCGGCTCGCCGCCTGGGCCGCCGGTGTTCCCGTCACGGTGCATACCTTCCACGGCCACGTCTTTCACAGCTACTTCAGCCCGGCCCGTAGCGCCCTCGTCCGGTGGATCGAACGGCTGCTCGCGCTGCGGACGACGCGCATCATCGCCCTCGGTCCGGCCCAGCGGGCCGAGATTCTGGGCTATGGCGTGGGGCGACCCAATCAGATAGCGTCGGTGCCCATCGGCCTCGACCTGGCGCCGTATCGCGCCAGCGACCACCACCGCGGCCGGCTGCGGGCCGAGCTAGGCGTTGGGCCGGCTACCCGGCTCGTAGGAATCGTCGCCCGGCTGACGGCAATCAAGGCCCACGAGGTCTTTCTGCAAGCGGCCGCCACCGTGCGCCGGCAGCATCCCGACGTGCAGTTCGTCGTGGTCGGTGCCGGCGAGCGCCGGGAGGAGTTAGCGCAGCTGGCCGAGGAGTACGGCATCGCCTCGGCCGTGCATTGGCTCGGCTGGCGACGCGACCTCCCGCTGGTCTATGCCGACCTCGACGTTGTAGCCCTCACCTCCCGCAACGAGGGCCTACCCACCACGCTTGTAGAAGCGATGGCCGCCGGGCGTCCGGTGGTAGCGACGCGGGTAGGTGGCGTGCCAACGCTGGTGACGCATGGCGAGACCGGACTGCTGGCCGCCAGCGGCGACGCGAACGCGCTCGCAGCCGCGCTGCTCACCGTGCTGAATAACCGCCGGTACGCCGAGCGACTGGGAGCGGCGGCGCGCGAGGCCGTCTATCCGGCCTACGACCTTTCGGCATTCATCCCGCGCATGGCTGACTTCTACCGCCGCCTTGTGGCACAATGACGCCGCTCCGCTGAATCGCCGGAATCGGATTGTGCGGACTTGGCGAGGTCCGCGCCGCGTTGCCGGTGCGCGTGGACGGGAGAACCTGACAAGAACGTGAGTGACAACGGGCCGGACCTCTGGGCACTGTACCTAGCGGTCTTCTCCAGTGCGTTGGCGGTCGTGCTGCTCGCGACGCCGTGGGCCATGGCCGCGGCCCGTCGCCTCGGCGTGCTCGACGTGCCCAGCGCCCGCAAGGTACATCTCCAACCCACCCCGTTGCTGGGCGGCGTGGCCATTTACGCGGCCATCTGGATCGCTCTCCTGCTCATCTCGCGCCTGGAGCTGGCCCGGCAGTACGTTTTTCTGCCGGACACGACCGGTGAGCTGGCACTCATTTTCCTCAGCACGGTCGTCCTGATCCTGGTCGGTATCCTCGATGACCGCACGCCCGGCGGCATCCCGCCGTGGTCCAAGCTGCTCGGTCAACTCCTCGCTGCGGCTATCGTGCTGACTGCGGGAGTCCGTTTCCAAGTCTTCGGGCTATTCCCCCTCGACCTGCTCCTGACGATTGTCTGGCTCGTCGGCATCAGCAACGCCGTGAACTTCCTGGACAACATAGACGGTCTTTCCGCCGGGGCAACGGCTATCGCAGCCGCGTTCTTTTTCCTATTGGCGTCGGCAAACGGGCAGTATCTCGTCGCGATCATGGCCGTGGCCGTGGCGGGAGGCTGCCTCGGCTTCCTGCGCTACAACTTCAACCCTGCCGTAATCTTCATGGGCGATGCCGGCACGCTCTTCCTCGGCTTTCTGCTCGCCATCATCGGTGCCAAGCTCCAATTGGGACCGACCGGCTGGTGGGGACTGATCGCCGCCGTGCTCATTCTCATCCTGCCGATCTTCGATACGACGTTCGTCACCTTGAATCGCCTCCGCACCGGCCGCCGCGTCACCCAGGGCGGCCAGGACCACACCAGCCATCTGCTGGTGCGCCGTGGCCTGCCCCACCGGCAAGCGGTCCTGGTGCTCTATACGGTGGCGCTGGCCGGGGGCGGCGCGGCTCTAGCCTTGACCTGGATTAGCTAGGTCCGGGGCAGCGCCCCCCACTCGCGCACCAGAACCTTTCCCCGGCTGCAACCGTCCCTGGAATAGTGGCTCGTGCCGCCTGGCGGCGGCATCGGCCGCGGACCGGCCATATACGCGCCGCGCCGCTGCTCAGAACGCACCGGGAGCGCCAAGCACTATTGCGAATGTGGCACAGACCTTTGAAACCGATCCGCGGCTGGTACATAATAATGGTGGTGGGCCTGATGCAGTGCGTGACTGCTATCGGCGCTCAGGGGGGTAAACCATGGACGAAAGGACGCCGGCTGGGACTGTGCCGTGGCCGTGGATACGAAGACTGTGGTTGCTGAAAAGGCACCCGGAGGAGGTGCGCCAAGCGTGGCTGCGGACGCCCAAGGCCCGCGGGCTTGCCGCCGCCCAAGAAGGACGACTCCCAGCGGCTATTCGCTTGCTGGAGCAGGCCCGCCGGGAGAACACTTGGGCCGATCCTGACCTCGATGCCCACATCTCCGAGTTGCGGGCTATTCGCCGCTACCGGCGGCGCCTCCAAAACCGCCCGAACGACCCGGAGGCCATGGTGGAGTTGGGCAAAGCCTTGATGGCGCAGGAGTTGGCCGACGAAGCCCTGGCCTGCTTCCGCAAGGCAACCGTGCTGGCGCCCACGTATGCCGAGGCCTACACCATGATCGGCCTGGAGTTGCAATATCGCGGTGACTTGACCGGCGCCGAAGAAGCCTATCGGCAGTCGCTGCGATACGATCCAAATCAACTGGCAGTGCGGAAGTATCTGCACGGCGTCCGGCAGGGCCACGACGGCCACTTCGCCGACGACGTAGACGTGGCTCTCGCCGCCGGGGCCTAGCCGCCGGTCATTCTAGCTGCCTCGCCCGTCATTCCCGCGCACGCGGGAATCCACGTCCCCCCGTCGCAACGGGGGGACCACAGGGGGGCCGGCACACCGGAGGCGCCCATCAGCGCAGTCACCTGCCGCGTCGCTGCGCGGGGGTAAGCACGTCCTTCAACTCACGGAGCGGCTTCACGGCCAACGCGCGGAACGCTTGCCGTGTGTGGTCCCGTACCCCTACGGCACCGGCCGCCTCGCCCCAGCGCGCGCGTACCGTGCCCGCGCGCAGCGCACTCGCCAGCTCGGCCGCCGTCGAGCCTGGGAAATCGGTCAAGCCGCTGCCGATCTGGGCGAGATGGTGAGCGTCGCTGCTCCCTAGCTCCGGGAGTTGCCAACGCTCGGCGTTGAGCCGGCGAATGCGCGGCGCCAGACCGCGCGCGGCGACACTGGCATTGCAGGCCTCGATTCCGGCGATAGGGACGGCTTGTGCCAGCAGGCGCGTCAGCGTGCGTTGCCCGACACTCGGCGTCCAGCGACAGAGCGGGTGTGGAATGACCACGATCCCCCCATAGTCGTGGACCAGCGCAGCGGTGTAGCCCAGTGAGCGGTGCCGCGGGAACGGTTTGGTCGGAAACGGTGGCTCGAAGAAGTAGGCCAAGAGGTGCCGCCCCCAGGAGGCGCTAATCTCCGTGCCGAACACCACCTCCAAGCGGGCACTCGGCCGGGCCGCCACCCATTCCAGCGCCGCCAGCGCGCCCCGCACCTGATCGTGGTCGGCAATGGCAATCACGTCGAGCGCGGTATGCTGCTCGGCATACTCCAGCACGGCCTCGACGGAGGCCATGCCATCGCTGTGCGTGGTGTGGATGTGTAGGTCAGCAAGCCCCATGACGTTTCCCCGGCACTGGGAGGCGTGGCGCCGACGTTGCGCCTACCATCCAGTATACGCACTGCGTATCGTCCGCGGCACCAGCCGCTGCTCGGCGGCGCCACCGCGCCGGTAAGCGAGCGAGACGACTGCTACAATCGGCTCGCAGCAAAGCAGAAGCAGGGACGCTCCACCCGGCCTTCAACCCAGTTCCAGACCGCCCGGATACACCACACCTGGCACTACCTCCAAGCACACGGATAATGGAGCGAGTGATGGAGCGACGAGTGTCCGCTGCTCAGGGTAGCGGGAGTACGGGCTGTGCCGCGCGGACGTAGCCATTGGTCGCTGCTAGGCAGTCTACGCGATGCCTTGGCCACCACTTGTCCGGCCGCGCACGCGCTGATTGTCGCCCAGCCGGCCACCTACTTTGCCGGCGGCATGCTCCCGGATGCGCTCCGGCTCTTTGCCGGGATGGACAAGGACAGTACCCACTTCTACGACGATCAATGTCCGGCAACGTGGGATCAGGCGATAGCCACCCTCTGCGCCCGCCATCCGGCCATAGCCAACCCGGACCGGCTCGACGCTGCCAGCGTCGCCTGGATGCTCGGAGTCATCGCGCACATTACGGCCGACCTCGCCTACTGGGAGCACATCATCTCGCTGCTCCCGCCGGGGCCGCCGTGGGACGAGCACCACTACGGCGCGTGGCTACTCGTGGATCGGCTCCCAATTCCGGTCGCCGACCGGCGCTTGCAGTGGCGCGACGTGACCCTCGACGCCATCCCGCCCTTCGGCAACGTGGCCGCGCTGCGGCGCCTCTGGGACCAGATGGTGGAGCGCGTCTTGCCGCCGGATGATCCCTGGATAGTGGAAAGTGGCTACCGTTGGTCCGCCTACAGTCCCAGCCTGCGCCGCAACGAGGCACACCCTCCCCCCTCGCTCTACGCGCTGGTGCGGGGGCACAGCGAGGAGTGGGCCGCGCACGTGGCCCTCGTCCATGACCTGCTGGTCCCGGAGCGCCGCGACGCCTTCGTCGCCGGCGCCATCTCACGCGGCACGCAACAGATCGGGCGCTACCTGCGCGGCGAATTCGTACCGGACGGATAGGGGCCAGCCGGTGTGCGCCGCCACTCCTACCGGTCGGGAATCCACGGTGCCGATTGGCCGGGGAGCGGTCCGGGCGGTGGTACGTCCTCGGCGGCTACGAATGCAACTTCCACGACCCGCGCGGACGACTGCACGGCTGCCCGGATAGCCGCGGCGGTCCGCGGCACGTCAACCGGGCGCCGGCGCCCGTCGGCCGTCTGCGGACCAAGCTCGCGCTGCCTCGCCTCGACCGCAATGGTCGTCACATGGGTATCGAGTCGGTCCGGATCGAGATACGGCTCAGGCCCGTCCGCACCCGGCCGGAAGCGCAGCAGCTGCGCCAAGTCTGCCGGTGTGATGAGCCACGTATTCGTGCCGTAGCGCACCTCCACCGGCTGGCCGGCTACCTGCTCGGCTTGCTGGCGCAGCGGCTCCAGCAGACCGGCGCTCTCGGTCGGGAGCGCCGCGCGTACCTGCACTACTGCAACACGCTCTTCCTGATCCTGACGCTCGAACGCCGCCGCCAAGGCGTCATACGTCACCGGGCTGTCCGGCATGAGACCGGTACTCCCGCCGCTGACCTCGATACGACCGTCGCGTAGCTCAAAACGAACCAGCTCGACCGCCAGTGCCACCTGGACCGCCACTTCCGTGCCGATGAACGCCTCCACCTGTGCTCGGTCCAGGGCTACTTCCAAGTCTGGCAGTGTTGCCGGTGCGATGGGCGCCGCCGCGGACTCGATAGGCCGGAGAATCGCCAAATCCAAGAGTGTCTGCCCCTCCAGGACCCATTCCCGGCCCGCGTAGCGCAGCACGAGCGGCCGCGTCAGGCGTTGGCCGGCTTGCCGCAGCACGAGGTCCAGTGCTGCCGCGGACAGCCTCGGCTGCACAGTCACCATCGGCAGCCTGAGGAGCCGCCGCTCGGTGAGGGCTTGCTCCATAATGAGGCGCACCGCCGCCGGCTCGTCGAGCGCCGCGACAGCCCGGACCGGTTGCACTGCAATCGCGCCCTCGGTCAGTTCCAGCGAGGGGACGCCCGGCGGGTCGTTTGCTTCGGCAGCGACTCCCGCTACGAAAGCGCGCACCTTGTCTTCCAGCAGTCGTACCACCGGGACGACCCGCTCGACGGCCAGAGCCTCGGTGTCCAGCATCGAGAAGAGCACGGCCGGTTCGAGGGGCCAGCTCTTGTCACCGACCCGGAGCACCAGCGGAGATTGGAGTAAGTGGTCCACTGCAGCACGCGGCGGCTCCAGATCGGCCTCGGTGACGCGAACGGGTAGCTCATCGATCACCAGATCGAGCGTTGTGGGTAAATGCCCGGCCAAGCTCCGCTGTAAGCGCGATAACGTCTCCTCGACATCAAGCCGCCGCCCCGGCCAGGAGCGATCAATCCGGCTGACGAACCCGGAGTCGAGCTTGCTTACCCTCAGCACCGCATCGAGCGGCTCCCGATTGAGCCGCCCGGCAATTTCCTGCAGCGCCGCTCGCGCTTGCACACTGTCGAGCGCCAGCGAGCCGGGCACGGCGTAGCCACGAGTGAGCAGCCCGACCTGTTCTGTGAGCCAGCTCCCCAAGGGCAGATCGCGGCCCACCCACCAGGCATCGTCCACCAGTCGCAAAATCTCCTCGTCCGTCGCGTGCAGACCCAGCACCATCAAGGTGATCGGCGGTATCTCGTCCCCCACGCGGACACGCAGCGGTTGCTGCCGGATGTTTTGGATGTAGCTGCGTAGCGCAATCTCGGCCTCGGCACGGGTGGCGCGTCCGACCGACAACCCCAACACGGTCACGCCGGGGTAGATACGGTTCCGGTGTATACGATGATAGGCGTACACGAGACCGGCGCCCAGCCCGAGGAAGAAGACCAGCGTCAGAATCACTGTCGGCAAGCACGACCACGCCGGGGGCGAGCGCTGCTCCGGCGGGATGAGAGGCTCCCGACCATAGACGGACATATCCTCACTATAACGCTCGAATAGCGGCCGGCCGGCCGCTGCTCGTGCCAGGAGTCCGTCACGCTTCCGCCAGCCGCCGGACATTGCCCGCGCTGCCGTCAACGAGAACGCGCTCGCCGTTGCGGAAGGCATTGGTCGCGCCGGGCACGGCCACGACGCAAGGCAGCCCATATTCGCGGGCCACGATGGCCGCGTGCGACATCGTGGCACCGGTTTCGGTCACGACCGCCGCGGCCGTGCGAAAGAGCGGCGTCCAGGCCGGACCGGTTGCCGGGGCAATGAGTACCTCGCCGGGCCGGAGCTGTCCGAAACCGGCCGGGTCGAGAATGATCCGGGCAGGCCCCTCGGCGCGTCCTGGACCGGCGGCTACGCCACGTAGGTCGGCGCCGGTCGGCGTTGTGACCGCCTGCCACTCGCGCCAGCGCCGCCGGGCCGCCGCCCAGACCGGCCGCCGCGCGTCCACCGTCGTTGCCACGTCCAAGTCACCGCGCACGGCCGCTGCAATCTCTGCCAACCGCAGCAAGAAAATCTCGTCGTCGCGCTTCAGCCGGCCGGCCTGCTGCCAACGCCGCCCCAGCTCGACCAGACTACGCCGCGCTACACCGACCAGGGCAAAGACGTAGTAGTGGCTATCTTCACGCAGGCACAGGGCGGTGCGTAGCGCCGGCAGTGCGCGCCGGAGGAGGCCGCGGAGCGGTACCGGCACCGTTGCAGCGGCCCGCTCGATGGCTTCCTGAGCACGCTGGCGCAGCGCATAGACTTCCGTTGGCGGCGCCGGCGCTGGGCCGGCGGCGAGCGCCCCGATCAACGTGACGACCCGTTCCGGCTGTGCCTCCCACGGCGGCAGCCGCACACTCAAGCCATGGCTCTCCCGCAGGCCCCAGCGCCGCAAAAACGCTGCCAGCCGGTCGCCAAACGCCCCGACTACCGGCTCCGGATGCGTCGCCAGCGCATCGAGGAGCGTCGCCGGTCCGGTAGTGGACCAGAACTGCCGGAGAGCGGGCGTCTCCTGTACGTCGGCGGCGAGGTCTGCAAGCTCGACATTGATCCGGTTGGTGACGGTGGGCAAGCCGGCCAAGAGGTCGGAGCCGAGGCGCTGCCCGTCCGGGCGCCGGCCCGTCCAGCTGATCCACACCAGCGCCGGCAGTGCTCGGAGCAGTGCCCCGGCGAGCGCGAACCACCGCGGCCCGGAAGCGCGGTACAGCGCGGCGGCGACGGCTTGGACATGGGCAACGAGGGCAGCGTCATCCAGCGCGGCCGGCTCTACGCGCCCGTACCGCTCGATCTCGCCTTGCAATCGCGGCAACTCGCGGCCGTACCAGTCGTTCGGATGGTGCCCGAGTCCCCGCAGCAGCACCGCCAATCGCAGCGGTAGCTGCCAGAGGATGCGCCGCACGTCCGGCACCAGCGGCACCTGCTCGTACCGGATAAGCGGCAGCGGCAGGCGCAGGCGTTCGGGCACGGGATTGGCCGCTGCCACCACCACGCCGCCGATGTCCATATCCAGCGGCACAATCCCCTCGGGAAACAACTCGAAGAGCAGGGCAGCCACGCGCTCCGGCGGCCGCTGCACGGGGGGCAGCGCGGCCTCCGGCTCAAGGGTTGTGATCGGTCGTGCTTGCAGGAGCCATAGCGCGCCGGCCGCGTCTACGGCCCATTCCAGGTCTTGCGGCTGACCAAAATGCGCCTCCGCGTGCCGCGCGAGCGCGTGGAGCACCCGGACCTGCTCGGAGTCGAGCAGCGGTCCGCTGGCCGGATCGGCCGGCAGCGCCTCATGTACGTGGCCGGAGAACCGGTCTACGATGTAGCGGTCGGGCGTGCGGCTGCCCTGCACCAGCGTCTCGCCGCGCCCCGGCACCGCTTCAATGACCATGCGGCTGCGGTCGCTAGTCACCGGGTCGGCCGTGAAGAGCACACCGGCAGCGGCCGGCTCGATCATGCGCTGCACGACGACCGCCATCGTGACGTTGTCCGCTGGGACGCCCTGTTGCTGGCGATAGGCGATGGCGCGGCTGCTCCAGAGCGACCGCCAGCAATGCCGTACCGCCGCGACCACCGCCGCCGCGCCCATGACGCCGAGCAGCGTTTCTTGCTGGCCGGCAAAACTGGCGCCCGGCAGGTCCTCGGCCGTGGCCGACGACCGCACTGCCACGGCCGGCAGCGACGTTCCACCGTCCGTGAGGTCCTCGTAGACAGCCACGATGGCCGCGGCGGCCGCGGGATCGAGTGCCGCCCGGTCGAAGGCGGCAGCGATGGTCGCCTCGGCCTCGGCGAGCGCCGCCGGGTCCGCCACGTCGAGCGCGGTTGTGGCGCTGGTGATCGTCTCCTCCAGGCCGGCGGCGGCGACGAAAGCGTCATAGACCGCAGTGGTCACGACAAAGCCGGCAGGAACCGGTAGCCCCGCGCGGAGCAACTCGCCGAGGTTGGCCGCCTTGCCGCCGGCAGCGGGCAAATCGGCGGCGCCAAGCGCCGTCAGCGGCACAATCGGACGCGGCGCGGCGGCTTGCACAGCCTCCCATCCTCCAGGGACCCGGCCAACGGCAACGTCCCCCACGCTGCCCAAGGGATTGTAGCGGCGGGGAGGGAACACATTGTCCCCCTGCGAAGCGGGGGGCCATAGGCTCACAAGGGTAGTTTTTCGTGTAGCGGCGCGATGAATCGCGCCCTGGCCCTCGTCATTCCGGCGGAAGCCGGAATCCAGGGTTATGCATCGGCCCCGGTCCGAGTGTTACACCCCCTCTCCACCATGTGGAGAGGGGGCCGGGGGGTGAGGTCTGCCCCGCCCGCGGCTCCCCGCGGAAAAACCTACCCTTGTGAGGGGGACCATAGGGGGGTCAAGACGAATGCCGCTGCCGCCGCTAGAATCGGTGTAGTACGCAGCGAGCAATCGCCATGATCGTGGTTCTGTACGGCACGGACGAGTTCTCCATTGACGAAGAGGCGCAGCGTCTCGCCGCCGAGGCGATGCCGCCGGATATGGCCGATCTCAATACCACCCGGCTGGCGGCCGACACTTCCGTAGACGACGTGCGGGCTGCGGCGACAACGGCGTCGTTCTTGGCGCCGCACCGGGTCGCACGAGTGGACGGCCTGCTCTCACGGCTCACCCAGCCGCCGCGTCGCGCGAGTGGTACGTCGGCCGGCCGGCCGCGCCAGAATACGGCCACCAAGCGCGCCGTGGAGGCGCTCGTCGCCTTCCTGCCCACGGTGCCGGCGGAGAATCGGCTGCTCTTCACCGAACCCATCGCTGTCGACCGTTCTAACCGCCGCCGGCCGGCCCCTGCCTTTCTGCGCGGGCCGTTGGGCAAGGCGCTGAAGGAGAATGCGACCGTCAAGGAGCTACCGCTCCCGCAGGGGGCGGGCTTGGTGCGATGGCTGCGGGAACGTGCCCGGCGGCTCGGCGGCAGCATCATGCCGGACGCCGCCGACCTGCTCGCGCAGGTGAGCGACGGCGATCCGCGGAGCTTGGACCAAGAAGTACGCAAGCTGCTGACCTATGCCGGCCCCGGCCGCGCCGTCAACACCGAGGACGTGCGCTTGCTAGTCCATGCGGCCGCGCAGACGGACGTGTTTGCCTTTGTGGACGCCCTCGCAACGGGGCAGCAACGGCAGGCGCTCACGCAGCTCGCGCAGTTTTACGCCCAAGGCGTGCAGCCGCACTACCTCATGGGCATGATCGCGCGGCAGGTGCGCCTGCTCAACCAAGCGAAGGCGCTCGCGCAAGCCGGAACACCGGCACCGGCACTGCCGGCGGCGCTGGGTATGCATCCGTTTGTGGCCCGCAAGGCCGCCGGACAGGCGCGGCGCTTCAGCGCGGCGGTCCTGGTGGCGATGCACCACGCCGTCCTCGATGCGGACCTCAGCATCAAGACCGGTCAGGCCGACGCACAGCTTGCGCTGGAGCTTCTGACCGTGCAGCTCGCCGCCTACGGACCACCGGGCGCGTCCACGCGGCGCCAAGGAACACGCCAAGGTGCTAGGCGGCGGTGATGGGGAACACGAGCTGGCCGGCCCGCGGCTAACTCGCAACCGCAGCAGTCTCAGCCGTGATCTTGTTGAACCGCTGCATCAGGCGCGACTTACGGCGGGCGGCCGCATTGCGATGAATAGCACCCTTGCGGGCGGTACGGTCGAGGACGCTGATCGCCAGCTGTAGCTCGGAGCGCGCTCCCTCCAAGTCTACGTCCGGTGCTTCCATCGCCGTCAGCGCCCGCTTCACGAACGTCCTCGCCCGCGAGCGGTTCGAACGGTTGCGAAGCCGACGCTCCTCTTGTTTGCGGATGCGCTTGAGATCAACACGCTTCTTGGGCACGGTAGCTCCTTCTAAGTCCAATACGGCAGCAACTATAGCAAGCCACCCCACAATCGAGCAACCGTCGGCTCGTTACCCCGGCGAGGCCGCCGCCGCGGCGCGGACACGCGGCTCGTCACCCGGTATACTGGCAGGCTTTCACGGATCGTGTGTATAGTGGCGATGGCTATGTGAGCGGCGGCGCGGCCAAACCGACCGAACACCCAAATCAATTTACATGCTGGATTCTTCAGACTGCTCTTGGAGCTCGTGATGCAGTGGCTGGATAAGAGGTTGGTCGTCCTAACCACCGGGCGTCGCGCACCCAGGGCCCCCTTGGATTGGCCCCGCGTTGGCGTGCTGCGACATCCGGCACTCGGTGCTGTGGCCGTGCTTCTCAGCACGTCAGTCCTAACCTTCAATTTGACCAACCAGGATTTGCCGCTCTGGTTTTTGTGGTTCTACGTGCTGCTATTGCCCATTGTCGGTTCCGTTTTTGTAGTGAAGGAACTGAGCCATGCCTACAAGGAACTGGGCCATGCCTACTTCAGATACTCGACGATAACGTTGAGCCGCTACGATGCGGTGCTACTGGTCAGCCTGTGCCTGGTCCTGTTGGTGTATGACACGGGTAATATCTCGTTACAAGCGGTGCGGTTTGACGGGTGGCAAAACCTGAAACTGGGGTTGACGCTGGCTCGAGAGGGGCATTATAGAGAGTACCCGACCCAAGTTGGCTATCACCGACGCGAGCCGTTTATGCCAGCGATGATCGCGATTGCTGACCTTACACGGCAGGCGCTGGGGCACGCGCCGCTGCCGAGTCAATGTTTGCAATCTTCACACCCCGAATGTGGGCCGGAACTTGCACCATACAAGATAGTGCAGGTGGTGTTCCTCCTGCTTGCGGCGGTTGGCAGTTTCTTCCTGGTACTGTGGTTTACCAGGACAAGACTGCTGGCCTACACCTCGTTTTTTCTTGTCGCGAGAAGCGCGGCGTTGTTGTATGGTCACGACGATTTCTACACTGAAATCGTCGCTGCGGCGCTCATGGTCTCAACCTGCATCCTTTCGCTCCTGGCGTTGAACAAGCGTCGCTGGGAATACGGCGCGTTGCTGGGATTGTCGCTCACGGCGCTCGTGCTCACCAAGGTTGTATTCGCCTGGCTCTGGGTATTTATCGCCCTGGCCTTCATGGTATCGGACCGGTTGGAGAAACAGTCCCACCGGTCCACCGCCCTGCTCGTGAGCGTGTTTCTTGCCGTGCATTTCGCATCGGTTGGTGCGTACATGACACGTAACTATGTCACTTCCGGTGACTTCGCCTTGGTGGAGCGTCGCGAGTTCAGAGTGTGGAGTATCCGTGCAGCGTATAACGAGATGCGGGATGACGAATTTGCTGCCGGATTCTTGTACTATCTACCCAAGGTTTCGGAATCGGAGCTTGTCAGTAGCGGCATCCCGCCGGCAGCTTTCGAGCGCTTCAACATGTTTCGTGGAGCCGGATTTTTTTCTACCGGCCGGAAAAACTATCGGGTCCGTCTGAGGGGTGACGAGTGGGAGCCGGCGCGGCGAGAGATAGCGCGCGAGATAGCGAACGACACAAGGGCGCAGCTGCTCGCGAATCCCTGGCAACATCTCAAGGTATCGCTGCTACTGGCATGGCGCGGGGTGTTTGCGGAGCACGGCCTGGGACATGTTCATGGTGTGGGAAACGCTCAACGGCTCGCTGACTCATGGGGACTCGAAGCCTGGCCGCGTTGGGGCCAAGAATTCAGTGGCGCCACCTCCACCATCGTCAACCTCACCGGCAGCGTGGCGCTCATCGCTGCTCCCTTGGGGTTTTGGTTTTTTTGTGGACGCTTTGAGGCCGTGCTCGTTACCTTGCCGGCGCTCTATTCGCACGGCGTGTATGCCGTGGCGTCGCACTTCATTCCCCGCTATGCACAACCTGAGATTCCGCTGCGGGTGGTAGCGACGATGCTGGTACTCTCCCTCCTTCTGGTACCAGTCAAGCGACGACTGGCGGCTTCATGACTGTCGAGTGTTGGCATAGTGCGATATCCGGCGATAACGCGGCCGCAGCGCCCGAACACTCCAACTCAGTTTGCATACCGGATTCTTCAAGCTGCTCTTGGAGCTCGTGATGCAGTGGCTAGGTAAGAGGTTGATCGTCCTAACCACCGGGCGTCGTGCCCCCAGGGCCCCTTTGGATTGGCCCCGCGTTGGCGTGCGGCGACATCCGGTACTCGGTGCTGTGGCCGTGCTTCTCAGCACGTTAGTCCTAGCATTCAATCTGTTGGTCAGCCAAAGTGGGGCGCCTTTGGTCGGCCAAAGTTCGCTGCCATGGTTCTTGAGGTTCTATGTGCTGCTATTGCCCGTTGTCGGTTCCGTTTTTGTAGTGAAGGAACTGATTCGTACCCACTTCGAACACTCGACAACAATGTTGCGCCGCTACGATGCGGTGCTACTGGTCAGCCTGTGCCTGGTCCTGTTGGTGTATGATACGGGTAATATCTCATTGCGGCCTGCGGGAGCCGACGGGTGGCAAAACCTGAAACTGGGATTGACGTTGGCGCGAGAGGGGCATTACAGAGAGCACCCGACCCAGGTTGGCTATCACTTTCGCGAGCCGTTTATGCCAGCGGTGATCGCGATTGCTGACCTTACACGGCAGGCGCTGGGGCACGCGCCGCTGCCGAGTCAATGTTTGCAATGGATATATACGGAATGCTGGCCAAAACATGCACCGTACAAGGTAGTGCAGGTGGTGTTCCTCCTGCTTGCGGCGGTTGGCAGTTTCTTCCTGGTACTGTGGTTTACCAGGACAAAACTGCTGGCCTACACCTCGTTTTTTCTTGTCGCGAGAAGCGCGATGTTATTGTATGGCCTCGACGACTTCTACACTGAAATCGTCGCTGCGGCGCTCATGGTCTCAACCTGCATCCTTTCGCTCCTGGCGTTGAACAAGCGTCGCTGGGAATACGGCGCGTTGCTGGGATTGTCGCTCACGGCGCTCGTGCTCACCAAGGTTGTATTCGCCTGGCTCTGGGTATTTATCGCCCTGGTCTTCATGGTATCGGACCGGTTGGAGAAAAAGTCCCACCGGTCGACCGCCCTGCTCGTGAGCGTGTTTCTTGCCGTGCATTTCGCAACCGTTGGTGCGTACATGACACGTAACTATGTCACTTCTGGCGACTTCTCCCTGGTGGAGCGTCGCGAGTTCAGAGTGTGGAGTATCCGTGTAGCGTATAACGAGATGCGGGATGACGAATTCGCTGCCGGATTCTTGTACTATCTACCCAAGGTTTCGGAATCGGAGCTTGTCAGTAGCGGCATCCCGCCGGCAGCTTTCGAGCGCTTCAACATGTTTCGTGGAGCCGGATTTTTTTCTACCGGCCAGAGAAACTATCGGGCCCGCCTGAGGGGTGACGAGTGGGAGCCCGAACAGCGAGAGATAGCGCGAGAGATAGAGAACGACACAAAGGCGCAGCTGCTCGCGAACCCGTGGCAGCATCTCAAGGTATCGCTGCTCCTGGCATGGCGCGGGGTGTTTGCGGAGCACGGACTGGGACATACCCATGATGAGTCGGGAAGCGCTGCCGCCGAGTACGGCGCGCCAGCGCGCGGCGAGCCTATGTATGGTGTGCTGGTGTATGATGTGCTGGGAAGCGAGCGACTCGCTGACTTATGGGGGCTCGGAGCCTGGCCGCGTTGGGGCCAAGGCTTCAGTGGCGCCACCTCCACCATCGTCAATCTCACCGGCAGCTTGGCGCTCATCGCTGCTCCCTTGGGGTTTTGGTTTTTTTGTGGACGCTTTGAGGCCGTGCTCGTTACCTTGCCGGCGCTCTATTCGCATGGCGTGTATGCCGTGGCGTCGCACTTCATTCCCCGCTATGCACAACCTGAGATTCCGCTGCGAGTGGTAGCGACGATGCTGGTACTCTCCCTCCTTCTGGTACCATTCAAGCGGCGGTTGGAAGGCTTCATAACCACCTTGGCTCTGCCGAGTGTTGGTGTGGTGCGACATTCGGCGACAGGACGGCCGCAGCGCCCGAGTACAACAACCTAGTGTTGAGCTTGTCGGTTTTGGGTTTGCATGACGGCTTCTTCGGGTTGTGCGTGGAACTCGCGTGCCGGCACAGACCATAATAGGAGAAATGCTGTGACGTGGTCGGAGATGGATCAGTACAATCGGTTTGCCGCGCACTTGACGCGCCGGGACGTGGTGCCGAGTTCCCGATTCCCCCGCCGTGACATCGTCCTGCGCTCGGTACGCCCTGTCCTTGAGGCGCGCGGTGGCGCGCTGGGGATCGTGCTCGACGTGGGCTGCGGTATCGCGTGCGGTGCGGTGTACATGAATGGGTTGTTCGAACGTTACGTTGGCGTGGATTTCTCGGAGGGTATGATCCGATGCGGCCGGGATTTCACCAGGGAGGTGTCCAATGTCGACCTGGTGGTGGCCAGTGTCAAGGACCTACCGATCAGCGATAGGTTCGCGGATGTCGTGTATGTGAACGGAGCGCTCCACCACATGACCGATATTCCCGGCGTCATTCTCGCCTTGAGGCGCTACGCCAAGCCGGGGGCGTGGCTGGTCGCCCGCGAACCGCAACGCGGTAACCCGGTTATTCAAGTGCTGCGGTGGATCAGGAAGCGCGTTGATGCAAGCTACAGCAGCGATCAGATATTCTTCACAAAACAGGAGTTGATTGATATTCTGCACACGGCTGGATTGAATGATGTGCATATTAGTTACCAGGGCTTTCTGACGCCGCCCATGGCAGACGTAGTGCTCAAACCGCTGTGGTTGACTGCGCCGCTGGCGCGTCTCCTAGTGAGTTTGGAGGGTATCGTGGAGACAGTGATGGTCGGGCCACTGGCCCGTTTGAGTTGGAATGTGACCGCTTACGCACGGTTTCCGGGCAAATCAGCCAGTTCGGAGGTTAAGCGGGAGGATTTGAGTCAATGAGAGACCAGGGCCGACGAGATACCGGCGATGCAGCTGCGAGTGAAGGTGTCGGCGATGGCATTAGCGCCGGGAACGCGAGTTGGACCTTTTCCGGGGATGTCGCCGAATCGTTTTCCAGCCACGTTCGGCGCTCGATTCCGCTCTATGACACCGGCCATGACTTGATTTGCCGTGTTTCGGACTACTTCGTTCACGACGGCTCCGTAGTCTACGAGCTAGGGGTCAGCACCGCCACACTGCTGCGAAAACTGGCTGACCGCCATCGGGGCAAGCCCAGCGCACGGTTCATCGGCATCGACATCGAGGCATCTATGCTCGAACAGGCCCGTCGGGAGATCGGTCATACCGAAGCCACCAAGTTGGAATTGGAGCACGCCGACATCAATCTGTTCGAGTACGAGAAGTCTGACCTGATCGTCGCCTATTACACCGTTCAGTTCGTGCCGCCGCGGATTCGGCAGGAGTTGCTCAATCGGGTTTACGAGGCGCTGAACTGGGGTGGCGCCTTCGTTCTGTTCGAGAAAATTCGCGCTCCCGACGCCCGATTTCAGGATATTACCTCTGGCATCTACACCGATTTCAAACTGGAGAACGGCTTTGGCCCGGTCGAAATCGTCAACAAAACCCGCAGCCTGAAGGGTGTACTGGAACCGTTCTCGACACAGGGGAACCTCGATCTGCTTAGGCGTGCGGGCTTCGTGGACATAATGACAATCATGAAGTACATCCCGTTCGAGGGATTTCTGGCGATCAAGTAGGTCACGGCATCACCGCCGCCACCACCGGCCGGCTATGCAAGGCAAATCATGTACCGTCACGCGATCACACATGCCTACTTCATATTTTTCGATTGGTCTATCGTGCGCGTGGCGGCCGGTTCGGCCGCCTTCCTAGGCTTCAAGCTGGTGTGGGTGGGTACTAACGAAGCCTTCGGATTGCTTCCCCCGTACCTGAGTTATATGATCCTGCACGCCGCGTTACTGTTCATCGGCTGGCTCTTTAATTCGCTGGTGAGCTTTCGCCGGCCGCTCGGGGCCGCCGGATTCCTCCGCTACAGCCAGACAGTTTTCGCTTTCAAGGCCCTTGATTTCCTTGCCTTCAGCGTTCTGGCATATGCCGGCGGCGTGGCATCGGTTCTCGCGGTGCTGGCTGCCAGTGCCGTTCTATTCTTGCTGCGATTCCTAGTCTTGTCGCGGTTCGTGTTCGCGCCGTGATGCGAACACGAACCGGCTTTCCACTCGACGCGACTCCGACACACTAGGACAGAGGGCTGCTTCTGTGCCCCTGCACCAGCAGTAGCGGCGAGGCCGCCGCCGCGGCGCGGACACGCGGCTCGTCACCCGGTATACTGGTACGCGGTCGTCCCACTCATTACGTGCAACACAGTCAAGAGGATGACCCAAGCCAGGATACGCCGCCAGGACGCCGCGGAGTCGACGGGGCCGGTGGCCTTGCTCGACCCTGCCGACGTGAGCTTCGCGCACCCCAGCGAAGCTGAATTCGCCCGTATTCTCGACTTCTACCGCATTACCTGGCAGTACGAGCCGCACACCTTCACGCTGCGCTGGCACCCCGACGGTTCACCGGCCGAGCGCTTCACGCCCGACTTTTACTTGCCCGAGCTGGACCTCTACGTGGAGCTGACGACGCTCAGGCAAAGCCTGGTGACGCGGAAAAACCGCAAGATGCGCCGGCTCAAGGAGCGATATCCCGACATCAAGATCAAGCTGCTCTATGGCCGCGACTACCGCAGCCTGCTGTTCAAGTATGGTCTGCAGCCGCAGGAAGGGCCGGCGGCCGGCGCGCCGCCGCCGGACGGAGCGCCAACCGATGCTGAGTAGCCATCGCGTGCCGTGGGGATCGTTGCCATGACTGATGTCGCCGCGGTCGCGCGTGAGATTGTGTTGCCACCACCGGCGTCTGACGGACCGGTTGCCGGGAGCGTGGCAGCCGGCGAGCGGCCGCTCACAGCGGAGCCGCCGGGCGAGGTGTTGTTCAGCACGGAGGCCATCCAACGGCGCGTCCAGGCCCTCGGCGCGGCGATTGACGCCGACTACGCCGACGAACGCCCCATACTCGTCGGCATTCTGCGCGGGTCGGTCGCCTTTCTGGCTGACTTGATCCGCGCGATCACCGTCCCCATCGAGGTGGATTGGCTGGCCATCAGCAGCTACACGGGCCACAGTTCGTCGGGAGTGGTTCGGCTGTTGAAAGACCTCGACGGCAACATCCGGGGCCGGCACGTCCTCCTGATCGAGGACATTGTGGACACCGGACTGACCATCAACTACGTGATGCGCCTCTTACAGGAGCGGCAGCCGGCCTCGCTTAAGCTCTGTACGCTCCTGAACAAGTCCGCCCGCCGGATCGCGGAGCGGCCGATTGATTACGTGGGTTTCGACGTGCCCGATGCCTTCGTCGTGGGCTACGGCCTCGACTACGAGCAACGCTACCGCAATCTCCCCTATATCGCCGTCCTCGATCCGGCACTCCTGCCATCGTGATCTACACCCCGGTCATTCCCGCTTTCGGAGACCGTTGCATAACCCGTCATTCCCGCGAAAGCGGGAATCCGGAGCGGGCACGCTGGCTGTTGCCCTAGGTGCTTGGATTCCGGCCCATGCCGGAATGACGGACCTTCCTAGCCACGGGCCGGTAGGCCGTCGAAATAGGCCGCAATAGCCGTGTCGTACTCTGCCACGTGCCGGAAGGCCAGCGTCGCCAAGCGTAGGCGCAGCGCCTCGCCGACGCTCCCCTGCTCACGCAGCGCCGCCAGTACCGCTGCGTAGTCCTGGGGCCGACACAGCGGCACGACGTGACGGTAGTTCTTGGCGGCGGCTCGCAGCAAGGTCACGCCGCCAATGTCAATGTTCTCCAGGATGTCGGCGTGCGTAGCATCCGCTGAAGCGACCGTCGCAGCAAACGGGTAGAGGTTGTTCGCCACGAGGTCCAGCGGTGCCAGTCCGTGCTGCTGAAGCTCGGCTAGGTCCGCGGCCATGTCGCGCCGGGCCAAGATGCCGCCATGAACCGCCGGATGGAGCGTCTTGACCCGCCCATCGAGAATCTCCGGAAATCCGGTCAGTGATTCAAGGCTCTGTACCGGTACGCCGGCCGCCGCGAGCGCCGCCCCGGTACCGCCGGTCGAGTAGACCTCCCAGCCCAGCTCGGCGAGGCCGCGCGCCAGGCTCACGATGCCGGTCCTATCGGCCACGCTCAACAATGCCCTCACTACCGATGCTCCTTTGCCGTGCAGTACACGAGTGCCTACCCCCTATCGTCGTTGTGCCTTCCGCCGCAATCCAGGCGCCTAGTCCCCGACCGTCGCTTGTCCGCTCGCAGTAGTCAGCGCCTCGCTCACCTCCCACAGCCGCCGCGCCACCTCCGTATCGTAGGAGCGCGGTGACGACTGGACCGGCTGGCGCTTCTCGAAATAGCGCCCAGTCACCTCGGCCACCTCGGGAGCGGTGGCGAGATAGAGCACCGTGTCGGCGCCCTGTGCGGACCCCAGGATGAACGGGCGCGCCAATGTCAATCCCAGCCGCAACAACAGCGGCGTATCACGGAAGATACCCGTGGCGACGACGCCAGGGTGCAGACAGTTGGCCGTGACTCCCGTTCCTTCCAGCCGGCGCGCCAGCTCATAGGTAAAGAGCACGTTCGCCAGCTTGGACTGACTGTAGGCGCCAAAGCCGAACGTAGCGTAGCTCTGCTCACCCTGCAAGTCGGCAAAGTTGATCTCGGCATCCTTGTGCGCCGCCGAGCTGACGGTGACGACCCGCGCCGGGGCGCTCGCCTTCAGCCGATCCAGCAGGAGGTTGGTGAGCAGGAACGGCGCCAGGTGGTTCACCGCGAGCGTCAGCTCCACACCGTCCTCGCTCACCGTGCGCGCGCGCCGGGCCAGGGCCGCGTTGTTGACCAGCACGTCGAGCCGGTCGAACTGCTGCCGGTATGCCGCCGCTACCCGCCGTACCTGCCGCTGGGAGCTGAGGTCGGCCACGAGCAGGCTCACGGAGTCGTTCCCGCTGCGCTGTGTGATCTCCGCCAGCGCGGCGGCGCCGCGTTCCTGGGTGCGACACACCAGCACGACCGTCGCACCCAGTTGCGCGAGGCCGAGCGCCGTCTCCTTGCCGATACCGGAGTTGGCGCCCGTGACTACACAGACTTTGCCCTGCATGTCAGCTGCCATCGGGTATCTCACTCCAGTCTGACGAGTCGCGTAGGATCAATCAGAGGCCGGCGCGCAGCACCAGCAGGACAATAATCAGCCAGGCCAGCGCCGCCAGCAGAATCAGCCCACGGCTTGGCGCTTGCAGCCACTCCCAGAGTCGTCGGGTCCAGGGACGACGAATCCGAATAGGCGGGAAGTGTCCCGCATACCGTGCCTCCAGCTGCCGCGAATCGTCAATCCGTTCGAGCCGCGGCGCGCCCGCGCCGGAGCCATCCAGCACGTAGTAGGCCGCGGTCGGAGCCGTAGAGAGCGGCTGCCCGCCGGCAACCATGGCGGCCCCGGCCTGCCAGTGGATCAACGCCAGGCCGGTATCGTGCCGCGAGCGCGCCACCAGCGTAATACTGCACGCGCCGAAGCATGTGTCGAGATAGGCGCGTTCTGTCGCCGCCAGCGCACCGCTATAGCTGGGCTGGTGGGCCTGGGCATCGTGCCGGTCGCTGCCCACACTGTTGACCATAGTCCTGCCTCGCTGCCAGCCCGATACCCTGCTACAACGCAAAATCGGCCGACACCGCACAGTGGTCGGGATGCGGCCCGTGTTTCGGTAGCTCGTACACCGACCCCGGCACGAGCATCTCCGGCGCCGCGCCACCGAGGACCAGATGGTCAATGAACTCCGTAAAGCGCGGATCGCACTGGGAGGCCATGTCCCCAGTCGCCAGGTGGAGCGGCGCAGCCGGCGGTGACAGGATGGCCCAGGCCCAGTCGCCGGAAATTGCGAGGCGCCGGTTGAAATCACCCAGTATGACGAATGCCGTCCCTTCCGCCCGCCGCGCGTCGCCCCACGCCTTGAGCGCGACGACCTGTTCGCGCAGCGCCTTACAAGTCTCCGCCCGCTCTACATCCCTATCCTGGACCGATGACCAGCATCCCGATGCCAGATGCACCGACAGCAAACGCAGCTCCCGTCCGCCCGCCGCGACCGTAATATCGGTGCCCCAGCGTTGGGACGTTCGCTGCCCCGGCCGCGGGGGGGAGCCTAGGGCGGCCAGATCGCCGTTACGGCGGTAGGCGATACCCTTGCGAATGGCGAAGCCGGTTGCCAGATGACTGAGATAGGCCCCCGGCCGATCCCAACACTCGGGGCCACTGCCCCTGTCCGGGCGAGCTGACACTTCCACGCTCCAGTCGGATTCGGGAAAGACGTGCCGCGCCGCCGCCACGTTCTCCACTTCCTGAAACGCAACGATGTCCGCGCCAAGCTCCTGCACCCGCCGGGCGATTGCATCGTAGTCGGCCTGCTCGCGCGGAATGCACCCTTCCTCGCCCGAATCGTTCAGATGCTCCAGGTTCCAGGCGGCAATCCGCAGCGGCGCCTCCGACTCATCGGCGTCGCAGCCCACAAGCACCAGGACCAGCACACAGCAGCCTGACCACAGGAGCGGAGCAACGATCCGCATGACCACCTCTTTTCGGGATCAAAAACCGGACAACGCAATAGACGGGTAGTCCCACAGACCGCAATCGAACTCCCGATACTGCTCCCGCGACCTAGCCGTTAGCCCTTGACCGCGCTACCCTCGTAGCGCCGCCGCCATCCTCCGGCTGAGTATAGCCCGCACACCGCACGTGACCACTACTCCTGAGCACCCCGGCCCGCCGGTTTGCTTTGCAGGCGGACCATAGGCAATCATTAAGGGCGATGAAACAGAATAGCGTCGAGGTGCCGGTCATCAGCTCGCCGGTCTACGTGCTGCCGGTGGTGCAGTTGAAGGATGCCGGCGGCGGCCAGACGCGGGCACACCTGCTCGCCGAGCTGTGGTCGCAGTACGATGCCACCGGACGCCTGCACCCCATCGCCTCCCGGACCGGCCTGGCCCGCCCGCACACGCCCGATGCCGAGGCACGCCTGCGGGCGTGGCTGGCCAGCTATCCGGCTGCGCGGGTTCGCCGCCATGCGCTCCCCGCAGCCAGCTCGGCAGCACCCTCAGCACCAAGAACCCCGTCCTCGACCTAGCCCTTGCTAAAATACATCCCGTCGGACCGGCGCACGTGAGCACCGGACCCGTCGAACTCAGTGATCGGATTATTCTCGATGGCCGTCTACGACGTGGAGATTGTCGTCAGCGCCCTACCGCAGACCGGGGAATACCTCGGTCGCTACCTGGCAGAGGTGCCATCGCTACCGGGCTGCTGGGTCGAGGCCGACAGCATAGACGAGGCCGTTGCCCAGCTTCAGGAGGTGGTCCCACTCTTCATTCGCTCCCATCGCCAGCGCGGCGACCCGCTCCCACCCGCATTGGACACACTGCCAGCGCACTCGCTCCCTTTACGAATGCGGGCGCTCATTCCTGTTGGGTAGTTCTGCCTCATGCGCTATAGCGAGTTGACTCGTCGTCTGCGGCGACTTGGTGTTGAGCTTGATGCTCAAGGGAAGCGCCACGAGGTCTGGTACAACCCGAAAAATAGGCGGCGTACACAGGTGCCACGTCATCCCGGCCGGGAGATTCCCTCAGGCACCCTACATCGCATCTTGCGCGACCTTGGCCTGACAATGACCGACTTGACCAGAAGACGCCCCCCGTCGGAACATTGAGCGCGTAATGGCAATATCTCAGGCGCGATTGCGTTTGGGGTGGCGCTGTGCTACAACCGGCCTACCGGAACGCGCCGACTGCCGTGCCGCACCTGGCCCGCGCTAGGCCACCCGGCCGCACGGTTCTGCTGAGAGGAGAGAGCAGATGTCCGATACCGACAGCGCCACCATCTATGAGGAGCTTGGAGTCACACCGGTCATCAATGCCCGGGGCAATCAGACCGTCCTCGGCGGCTCCATGTTCGCGCCCGCAGTGCAAGCGGCTATGGACGCCGCCAACCGCTATTTCGTGGACATGGGCGCTTTGCAGGAGCGCGGTGGCGCGCTTATCGCCGAGCTTGTGGGCTGCGAGGCGGCCCTGGTGACGCCCGGCTGCGCGGCGGCGCTGGCACTGGGGACGGCGGCCTGCGTCGCCGGGGACGACGAGGAGAAGATGGCTCGCCTGCCCGATACGGCCGGGATGAAGCGGAACGTGCTCATCCAAGCCGGTCAGCGGTATCACTACGAGCGGGCAACGACCATCGTCGGCACGCGCCTCGTCGAGGTCGGCGATGCGAACGGTACCTCGGCCGCGCAGCTTGCGGCGGCCATGGACGACGAGACGGCCGTCGTGCTCGTCCCGGCCCACCTCGACGGGCACGGCGGGACGCTGCCGCTGACCGAGGTGGTTGCTATTGCCCACGAGCACGATGTCCCGGTCCTGGTGGATGCCGCGTCGCAGATTTACCCCGTCGAGCGGCTGCGGAGCTGGACGGCCATGGGCGCCGATCTCGTCGGGTTTGGCGCGAAGTATTTCGGTGGCGGGAACTCCGCCGGGTTGCTCTGCGGCCGCAAAGACCTGGTGGCCTCCGCTGCTACGCAGAGCTTCATCGGCTTCGAGTTAGGCCCGGCCCGTGGGCGGGTCTTCGGGCGCCCGCTCAAGCTGGACCGTCAGGAGATCACGGGCACCGTCGTCGCCGTCCGCGAATGGGTGACGATGGACCACGAAGTACGTATCCAGCAGGTTCAGCGACGCCTGGATGCGCTCGTCAGTGACCTGGGCACGGTGGCAGCGGCGCAGACCAGCGTCCACGTCGGGGCACGTTTCGGTGCGCCGGCGCTGTGTATCCAGATTGATCCCGCTTCCGGCCATACCGGCGCCAGCGTGCGGGCGGCATTGGCGGCCGGTAATCCGAGCATCGTCGTGGGCGGTGCCGATGACGAGCTGGACCTCAATCTCGGTACCATCGCAGACGGGGACGTGGCAGTGATCGCCGCCCGCTTGCGCGAGATTCTGTCCACCTAAGCACGCCGGCCGGCACTGCAACTCCTCGCCCTCATCTCTGGCCCCTCTCCACGAGGGTGGTCCAGCGGCGTCCAATGAGGGTCGGAGTACCGCAATCCCGCACGGTAGGGACACAGCATGAGATGGTTAGCCTGAGACAGGGACGGCCTCAGTAAAGTGCAGTGTCCACTTGCAGGCGGATTCGGAATTGACCACGCTGCAAGCCGGGCGATGGCGAGAGGTCCCTACGCGATAGAGGTCCGTCGTCCATTATTCCCTCTTCCTGGTGCCAAACGCTCACGACCGATCCCGGTTCACCAGCCAGTTGCACTGGCACATAGAGCCGATCATCTCCGTCATACACGGCTTTGTAAAGCACGCGCAGTTCACCCGGCAGAGAACCCAGTACCGGCATTAAGCGTGGCCCCGTCTCGTCAGTGTCATAGTCCCCATAGAGACACAAGGCGCCTCCTGGAGACTGCCCAGCGACCTTGATCTCCACGACTGCCGGGTTGCTCAACTGCAGGATGTCAGCCGGAACGGGCAGAAGCCACCACTGCCTGAGCTGTTCGAGTTGGCGCACTCCCCCATGCAACGGGTGCGGGTATACGGGGAACTGTGCCGGGTCACTGGACAGAGGTATCCCTGCACGCTTGATCGGTTGTCCGTTGACCTGTACCACCAGAGCACGGTAGTCACCGGCCGGCTGCCAGACATCGATAGCAAGGATGCCAGGCTCGCCACCACCGGCCGATTCGGACAACCGGAACTGCTGCACGGCGACGTCACCGTCGCGATTGAAGCACGCACTCCACTCTCGCCAGCCAGGCTCGTGAAGTTGAGCTACGAGTACAGCCCCACCAACACCTCCTAGCACCACACACGAGAGTACCAGTCGCAACAGCCGAGACGTGTGTCGGTTGACCCACGCGGGAGCTGCAGCTGTGGCGAGCGCACATGTAATGAATCCTAGACTGACCAGCAAACCTATGGTGGCCCACCGCTGGGCGGCTTCGTCCGCCAGCATCGGAAAGAGCATGAGTAGACGCGAGATTGATCCCCACCAAAACCATGTCAAGGTACTACTGATGAGCAGCAGTGCTGGTAGCATCATCCACGCTATGTCGCTGGAGAAACGGATACGCCAGTTGGCACCGCCTCTAAGGGACTTCCATCCCACCCACGCAGTTCGAACAATGGTCCCGAGCCATCGGTAGATAGTCACCTCCGTCGTGAGCACAGCGAGCACGATCACGAAGGGCATGGCCGGGAGGTTATAGCGACTCTCAACATGGTAAATTGGAATGATGATTGAGAGGAACAAGGGCATAACTAGCAGGAGGCGCCTGCGCTGGTCGCCAGCCAAAGTCCAGGGCAGGCCTAGTACTGCCAATAGCACCAAACCACGGTGCAGGGCAAGCTCAACGCCAAATTCGAGGGGAAAGCCAACCGCGGCGATGTCCGCGGGGCGAGACCACAGGCGCACCAGATTGGTCACTACTTGCGCTATCGTTTCCGGTCTCCAAGCGAAGAGAAACCATGATGGGAACTTTTCTATGATTGGGTGCAGGAGAGCCCCGTGCTCCAAGAACTGCTGCCACGGCACAGGCCCGAGTGTGCTGTAAGCCCACCCATTGCTGCCCTGGAAACTCCAGCCAACGAAAGGGGATGGCTGGAGGGACATACCCGCCGGTGTACCAAGAGACACGACCAGCCGCCACAGACACAAGATGGCTGTAAGTCCGAGCATGTAGGCCCCGGCGGTAGCGGCCCAGGAACGGCGAGCACGCCATGCCTGGAGCACTCGATCCCCTCCTAGGACCCCACCCAGGATTACCAAGTACCATGCGTAGTAGCCTCGCACCATCAACGCCAATGCCGTTAGCGCACCGGTCAATGTAGCCTGTCCGGCCTGTCCAGGCCGTAGTCGCAGCATCGCCCAAGTGGCAGCAACCAACATGAACGTGTAGACTGCCTCCATATGGGGAGTGCCCGCAGCGTGATAGAAAGGCCCGTAGAGCCAGCACACAAACGCTGCTGCGAGCGCAGCGAGCCGGGTGCCATGCAGTTGACGCACGACGCCGAATACCAGTGGGCCTAGCAGCGCAGTAAGGGTCGCTTGAGTGACCTGGACTGCTGCGAGCGGGGTCCACCACGGCTGGTGCAAGGGAACAAACAAGGCGAGGAATATGGGGTAGTAGTGGACCATTTGTGGGACCAACCCGATTTCTCCAGCGCGCAATCTCATTGCTGCATCCAGATACCCGGTTGCATCTCCATATACTAATGGCTGTGGTTGATATAACATGTAGTATATCAGTGATGTGAACGACGCTAGAGTACCGATACCTAGCATTAATTTCCACCAATAATTCGATACCGGCTGTACTGTGAAGGAGCGTATCTTGTGCAGTGTACTCATCATCAAGAGAGAAATAATAACTACCGAGAAGGTAATACTAGAATACCAAAGCGCATTCGCAAGTGGAGGGACAGGTGTCGGCATTGATGCAGCAGCAATTCCGGCGATAAGTGCAGCAGCAACGGCTAGGGCGAAGGGACGGATACAGTACAAAGAGTGCCGCAATTCAGGCCGGCTAACCCGATCTCCCTTACCTAGCATTAATTTCCACCAATAATTCGACACCGGCTGTACTGTGAAGGAGCGTATCTTGTGCAGTGTGCTCATCATCAAGAGAGAAATAATAACTACCGAGAAGGTAATACTAGAATACCAAAGCGCATTCGCAAATGGAGAGACGGGCATCGGTATTGATGCAACAGCATTTCCGGCAGTAAGTGCAGTAGCAACGGCTAGGGCGGAGGGGCGGATACAGTACAAAGAGTGCCGCAGCTCAGGCCGGCTAACCCGATCTCCCTTACCCAGCATTAATTTCCACCAATAATTCGACACCGGCTGTACTGTGAAGGAGCGTATCTTGTGCAGTATGCTCATCATCAAGAGAGAAATAATAACTACCGAGAAGGTAATACTAAAATACCAAAGCCCGTTCGCAAGTGGAGGGACGGGTATCGGCATTGATGCAGCAGCATTTCCGGCAATAAGTGCAGCAGCAATGGCTAGGGCGAAGGGACGGATACAGTATGAAGGGTGCCGCAGTTCAGGCCGGCTAACCCGGTCTCCCTGAGGTGTGTGTTCCGGAGATATCATAACGAGTTGGCACCTCACTGATCTACCATCGCAACATACTATCCAAGAAAGAGTCACGCTAGGAGAGTATAGGCAGTGTCTAGGTGGATCTGTTTGGAGTGTACAGTTCCCAAAGAGACTAGATAGTGCTCGCTCAACCGGCCGGCGCCAGGGCTGCGATACGGTGCTCGCCGTTGCTGCTCGCCACGGGCGCAGCGGCCTCTCTCGCGTCGTGGGAGGTCCCGTTGGAGCTACCGCGACCGATGCCGTGATAGATGAAGCCCAGCGCGCGCATGGCGTCGGGATCGTAGATGTTGCGCCCGTCAATGATGATGGGGTGCTTCATCACCGCGTGCAGCCGCGGCAGATCGAGGTGCTTGAATTCGTTCCAGTCGGTCACCACGATGGTCGCATCGGCGGTCGCTGCCGCGGCGTAGGGATCGTCCTGATAGTCGAGGTGTGGCAACATGCGGCGGGCGCTCGGCATAGCGACCGGGTCGTAGGCCCGCACGGCGGCGCCCTCCGCTTCCAGCAGTTGCGCCAGCGACACCGCCGGTGCGTCGCGCAAATCGTCCGTATTGGGCTTGAACGAGAGGCCCAGTAGCGCCAGCGTGCGGTTTTCCAACGTGCCGAAGAGGTCAATGAGCTTCTGGATCACTCGTAGCCGCTGGTCCTGATTGATTTCGATGACCGTGCGGAGCAGCTGCGGGTGGCAGCCGTGGACCGCCGCGACGTGCGCGAGCGCGCTGACGTCCTTGGGGAAGCAACTCCCGCCCCAGCCGAGGCCGGCGTCCAAGAAGGCCCGGCCAATCCGCTGGTCCAATCCCATTCCGTCGGCCACCACGCGAACGTCCGCTCCGGTGCGCTCGCAGATCAAGGCCACCTCGTTGATGAAGCTGATCTTCGTGGCCAGGAACGCATTCGAGGCGTACTTAATCATCTCGGCGCTCCGCAGGTCGGTGATGAGAATGGGGCAGCCGAGTGGCCGATAGAGGACGGCGGCGTGCTCTGCGGCCGCGCGACGGTCCGCACCAAGCACTATCCGGTCGGGGTGCAGGAAGTCGGCGACGGCCGAGCCTTCGCGCAGGAACTCCGGGTTGGCTACCACGTCGAACGACACCTTGTCCGCCAGCTCACGGGCCAGAATATGGTCCACGCGATCACCGGTCCCAATCGGCACGGTGCTCTTGGTGATGATGGTGGCCGGATGCCGCAGGACCTTGCCGATGCTGGCAGCGGCCTGCCGCACGTAACGGAGGTCCGCTTCCCCCGTCGGGCCGGCCGGGGTGTTGACGGCGATGAAGATGAACTCGCTGTCGCGCAGCGCGTCGGCGTAGGAAGTGGTAAACGACAGGCGGCCGGCGCCGGCGTTGCGTCGGACCAGTTCCTCAAGACTTGGCTCGTAGAGCGGCAGTACGCCCCGGTTCAGGTCGGCAATCTTCGCCGTGTCCACGTCGAGGCACACCACTTGGTTGCCAAGCTCGGCAAAGCACGTGCCCGTCACCAAGCCCACGTAGCCGGCGCCAATAACCGTAATGCGGTTCATATTCGGACCACCTCACTGGGGATGAATGCTGCGAATGGGCGCCCAACCGGCGAGCGGCAAGAAACGCCGCTCTCACCAGCGTACCAGGCGAGCGGGCTGTCCATGTGATTCCGGGAACGGCTAGGTAGAGAATTAGGCCCAACGGGCTACAACGGCGGGAACCCCGATGGCTAGGGCGTCGTCGCACTCAACTCCGACCACGGCAAGGGGAGCGGGATGTCTCGCACCGCGGCACCGGGACGGTGGCGGGAGAGCAGCGCCGCCCAGCGGCGCGCTGATTCGACCGACGACAGTCCTGCGACTTCCCGCTGGCCGCCCATGTAGACGGCATAGAGGTCCTGGCCGTCCGGCCCCACATAGGTCGCCAGGGACCAGCCCGGTGGGAGGTCATCTACTGCCGGCGGAAAGCGGTCTTCCATTGTCATCATCGTCACCGCCCCTCGATGCGACGGCACACTCTGGTCCGAGTCGTCCTCACTACTCATCCTGAACGAGTCACCGCCGCCCATGTTGCGGCGGCCGGCGGTCTGTCGGCCACGACCATCGCCATAGCTGAGTCGACGACCGGCTGGTAGACTGGAGCCACCTGCCCGCAGTAATGCGTAGGTATGCCTCAGCACATCCGGGTGACGCCCGCCGCAAGCACCCCGGACCCGGTGAACGCGCTTTTCTTGGGGGCCTATCCCGGCAGTGACGCTTTCCAGGTCGGCATGGTGACAAGCTCCCGCGTGCTCCTGCATGGCGTCGCAGTGGCCTACGTGTGCGTAGGAGACGGGGCGCCTATCGTGGTGCTCCATGGCTGGGGCGGCCAGGCTGCCGCCGTGCGGCCAATCGTTGACTGTCTGGGAGATCGCTGGCGTGTCTGTGCCCCCGACCTGCCGGGATTCGGCGCCAGTATGGCCCCACCGGAAGCCTGGAGCGTCCGCGACTACGCCGCCGTCGTCCGGGCGCTGATGGAGCACTTGGACATGAGCGCAGCACACGTCATCGGCCATTCTTTCGGGGGCCGCATCGGGATTGTGCTGGCTGCGGAATCTCCGGCGCTGGTCCGGCGGTTGATTCTGGTGAATAGCGCTGGCGCCAAGCACCCGCACGGCTGGAAAGAACGGCTGCGGGCCGCCGCCATGCACGGCGGCCAACGGGCGCTCGCGGCTACCGGCGGCGACCCGGCCGGTGGCTGGCGCACCCGGCTCCGTGCCTGGGCCGCGGAGCGCCTCGGATCGGACGACTACCGCGCCGCCGGGCGGCTGCGGCCCACCTTTCTCCGGGTCGTGAATGAAGACTTGCGCGCGCTCCTGCCGGCGATCCAGGCGCCGACGCTCCTGATCTGGGGGGATGAGGATCGAGAGACACCGCTGGCGCAGGGGCAGTTGATGGCGCAAGCCATCCCGAACGCCCGGCTGGAGGTATTCCCCGGTGCGGGACACTATTCATACCTCGACCAACCGACCGAGTTCTGCGCCTTGGTGCGATCTTTTCTGAGCTTGTAGCGACGTATGAGCAGCATCAGCTTGCCCGCCGCGCTCTGGCTCACCGCTGGTGCGGCGTCCGCGGTATGGTTGGCGGCCGGCTGGCGGTGGCTCGCGCGTCTGCTGCACATGCTCCAAGGTGGAGGCTACTACCAGCGCCACTTTGTCCGCTGGTTGCTCCAAGCCGGCCGACGCCACCAAATCATCTTCACCGCGGCGCTGCTCTGGCCGCTGCTCACCGTCGGTCTCCAGACGACATCATGGCCGGCGTGGCTACCGCTGCTTGGTCTTGTCGCCTGGGGCCTCGTGGCGCTGCTCTGGCTGCTCCGGTTCCGGGCACCCCCGGCCAAGCGTCCGCTCCGCTGGACGAAGAAGGCGCTGGCCCTGGCAGTGCTAGTCTGCCTCCAGGTCTTGCTGGCGGCGGGGGCGCTCGCGGTCATCGGTTTCCAGGTGGGCGGCGCGAGCGGCGGGGCAGTGGGCTTGAGCCTGGGCCTGGGTGTCGGCCTGGCCTTGCTCCCGGCCCTGCTGGCGCTGGCAACGCTCGCCGTGTGGCCGGCGCAAGTGCTAGGGGCGGCCCTGCTCTTGCGGGCCGCGCGGCGCAAGCTGCGGGCGAGCAACGCTCGCGTCATCGGGATCACCGGCAGCTACGGCAAGACCAGTACCAAGGAGTTCGTGAGCACGCTGCTCGCCGCCCGCTACCGGGTGTTGAAGACACCGGAGAGCTACAATACCGCGCTGGGTATTGCGCGGGTGCTGCTGCGCGACCTACGTCCCGACCACGACTACATGGTGGTCGAGCTAGGCGCGTACAAACCGGGTGAAATCCGCCGGCTGTGTCAGTTGGTCAGGCCGCGCATCGGGGTCCTCACGGCCATCGGACCACAACACCTGGAGCGATTCGGCTCTATCGAGCGCATTGCGGCCGCCAAGTACGAGTTGATCGAGTCGCTGCCCGCGGACGGTGTGGCGGTGTTCAACGCGGATGATCCACGCTGCCGGGCCTTGGCGGATCGGACGGCGGGACAGGTCATCCGCTACAGTGTGCAGGAGCCGCCAGGACCGGACGTGAATCTAGCGGCCGGGCCGGTCGAGCACGGTCAGCGGTGCGCGAGCTTCACGGTCCAGGCTGACGACGGCGCCGCGCAGCCCGTCACCGTCGCGCTGCTGGGACTGACGAACGTGAGCAACGTGGTGGCGGCCGCCGCGGTGGCCCGGCTCTGCGGGCTGTCCTTGGCCGAGATCGCCAGCGCAGCGCGCGACATCGAGCCGGTGCCGCATCGCTTGCAGCCGATTGACGGGGCCGGCGGCGTCTTGGTCATTGACGATGCCTACAACTCCAATCCGGTCGGGGCGGCAGCGGCACTCGACGTGTTGGCCGCCGTGCCCGGCCGGCGCAAGGTGCTGGTAACACCGGGGATGGTAGAGCTTGGCGAGCGCCACGCGGTCGAGCACAAGACACTCGGCCGGCGCGCCGCCGCCGTCTGCGATACCGTGGTGCTGGTCGGACCGGCCCGCACCGCGCCGATTCTCGCCGGACTACGGGCTGCGGCTTTCCCACCCGAACATGTCGTCGTGGTAGCGAGCCTGGCCGAGGCCACGGCGCGCTTGGCCACCCTGCTCGGCCCTGGTGATGTCGTGCTGTTCGAGAACGACCTGCCGGATACCTATGACGAGGCCGCGTGACGGTGTAGGCAGGGCAGGCACCGTTGGCATTTCCTCGTGCTATCCCCTGGGTTGCGGCCCCGTATCGGGGTACGGGACATGCTTGCGCCGCAGTGACGAGACGAGGGGCACGATGAGACGGTTCCGAGGTGAGCCATGACCGAAACGTTAGCCACCACCTTGCTGGTGTGCTTGGCCGGGCTGATTGCAGCGCCGGGATTGATCCGCGGCCTCCAGGGCCTCGGTCTCCGCACGCTGCACCGGCTGAAGACGGACCGCGACAACCGCGCCTTTTTCCGCCTCCACGAGCACAAGAGCGGGACGCCGGTGGGTGGCGGCTTGCTGATGATCGTCGCCGGGGCCGCCGCCGCCGCGCTCGCCCTCGATGGCTGGTCACAGTTGGTAGTGCTGGCTGCGCTGCTCGCCTTTGCCGCCTTGGGGCTGGCCGACGACGTGTCCAAAGGCCTGGTGCGCGCCGGCATCTGGCGAGACGACCTGCCGGCGCTGCCGCGCTTCGCGGTCCAGTGGCTCATTGGTGGAGCGATAGCCGTGGCCCTCTGGCGCGGGCTGGACATACACACCGTCCACGTGCCCTGGCTCGGCAATCTCGATCTGGGCTTCGGCTACGTCGTGCTGGCAGCCTTCGCCATCGTGACCGCGGTCAACGCCGTTGGCGTGACGGACGGACTCGACGGCCTGGCCGGCGGTCTGCTGGTGATCGCCTTTGGTGCGCTCCTGACGGTCGCGCTGCTGCGCGGCCGCACCGACCTGGCTCTGGTCTGCGGCGCGCTGATCGGCAGTACGCTGGCCTTTCTGTTCTTCAACGCCCACCCGGCGCGGATTTTCATGGGCGACGTTGGCGCCCAGGCGCTCGGCGCGGCGCTCGTGGTCATCGCTCTGCTACTCGACGTGCTGATACCGTTTGCCCTCCTGGCCGGCGTGTTTGCCGTCGAGCTAAGTACGAGCCTCATCCAGATCGTGGCCCTGCGGCTGGATCGCCGCGTGTTCCGGATTGCGCCGCTGCACCACCACTTCGAGGCCCTCGGCTGGCCGGAGACACAGATCACACACCGTTTCTGGCTGGCGGGCATCGTCCTCGCGCTGGGCGCCCTGCTGCTCGCCAGCAACTAAGCGCTCGCACCATAGGCGCGGCCGCGGTGCCGGAGGGACGGCATTCCCCTCCCCTGTGCGTCAGCACGGGGGAGGGCTAGGGAGGGGGCTGAGGGAGGTTCCGGCGGCTACCCGCCCGTAGCGAGTATGGCCACAATCAAGGCACCGATCAAGGTCGCGTATCCTGCCATCATCACGCCAACGAGGATGAAAATAGTGTTCCGGAGGCCGCGCTCCATATCCGACTTGGCGGCGGCGATGCCGGTCTCGATGCTCGTCTGGATGTTGGCCTGGAGTATGGCCATGTCCTTCCGCGTGTTCTCCTGGAGCGCGGCAAGGCCCGACTGGAACGTAGCCATGTCCTCTCGGAGCATGGCGAAGCCTGCCTGGAGACCGGCGATGTCCTCCTTCGTGGCCGTCTGGAACGCGGCCATATCCTCCTTCGTGGCCGTCTGAAACGCGGCCATGTCCTCCTTCATGGAGGTCTGGAACGCGGCCATGTCCTCACGCATAGCTTCCTGGCCTGCGGTCAGGTCCTCCTTCACGGCCACCTGGAGCGCGGCCAGATCGGCTTTCGTGGCCAAATGGGGCAAGACCGCTTTGATCTCGACAAGCTCGGACTTGGTGGCGTAGTGCTCGCTGACGTCGACCGGTGCCGTTGCTACCATGGCTTCCACCTCACTGGCCGCTTGCTGACTCTAACACGCGCAGCGGGACTCACGGTATCTGCTTGACATTATCTAATATACAATTGATTCTGTCGCGTGTCAAGAGGCTGCCCCGGACGGCGCGGCGTTTGGTATAACTTTCCAGCGGCCCCCGGCCGATTTTGGCCCTACCCCACGCGCTCAAGCTACGGACGATGGCAACACAACGCTTACGTGTCGGCGTGCTCTTTGGCAGCCGGTCGGTCGAGCACGATGTCTCTATCGTGACGGCGGTGCAGGCGATGGCGGCCATGGACCGTGCCAAGTACGAGGTTATCCCGATCTACGTCACCAAAGAGGGGCAGTGGCTGACCGGGGAGGCGCTGACCCACCTCGACACCTACCGCGATTCCCAGGGACTCAAGCCGGCGCTCCGGGCCTACCTCAGCCCGGAGCCGCAGGATGGCGTGCTGGTACAACCCCGCAGTTGGGGCCGGCGCCTGCTGCGTCAGGTGCCGGAGCTGCGGCTCGATGTCGCATTTCCCTGTATGCACGGTACGCACGGTGAAGACGGCACGCTCCAGGGCTTGCTGGAGCTTGCCAACCTGCCCTATGTCGGTACCGGCGTCGTCGGCTCGGCGGTAGGCATGGACAAGATCATGATGAAGGCCGCCTTTGCCGCCGCCGGCCTGCCGCTCCTGCCGTATTGCTGGTTCCGACGGTCGCAGTGGGAGCGTGAGCCGGCAACGGTGCTCGCGGAGATCGAGCGCGACCTGACCTATCCGCTGTTCGTCAAGCCGGCTAACCTGGGATCGAGTATCGGCATCTCGCAGGCGAGCAACCGCGATGAGCTTGAAGCGGGGCTGGCCGTTGCAGCGCAATACGACCGGCGGCTCCTAGTCGAGCAGGCGCTGGAGGGGGCCATCGAGATCAACTGCTCCGTCCTGGGCAACGACGACCCACAGCCGTCAGTCTGCGAGCAGCCCGTCCCCTGGGCGGAGTTCCTGAGCTATGAGGACAAGTACCTGCGCGGTGGGGACAAGGCAGCCGGGATGGCGAGTATTGACCGGCGCATCCCGGCACCCATCCCAGACGAACTCACCCAACGTATTCAGGCGGCGGCCGTGACGGCCTTTCGCGCGACGGACTGCGCCGGCGTGGCCCGCGTTGACTTGCTGCTGGACGAGGCGGCCCAGGCCTTCTACGTCAACGAGATCAATACGATCCCCGGCTCGTTGAGCTTCTACTTGTGGGAAGCGAGTGGATTGAGCTATCCGGAGCTAATTGACCGCCTCATTGCACTCGCACTGGAGCGCCACCGCGACAAGCAGCGCACCATCACGACGTTCGAGTCGACCGTCCTGACGCACGCTGCCGGCAAGAGCCTCAAGCAGGGTGGCCCCCAACCCGGTGGGCCGGATGAGCCGAGCCGCTAAGGACGGCGCGGGCGATGCTCACTCGTCGTCCCTTTCACGGTGACGATCAGGAAGGCGACAGCAGCGACCAAAACAGTCGCTCCTTGCAGAATATCGGCAGTAAACATACGCGGTGTACCTCTCTCTTTTCTTGAACGAGGGGTAGCTCGTTTGGTGTTGGCCGCTCTCGATTTTGGTAGGCGTACATACGTCACTCCGACACAGACCGGAGATGAGGAAGGTGCCTTCAGCGATGAATAGTACGGATGCTGCCGGCGAACGTACCGGCCTGGGACCTACGGACATCGCGGTGCTCGGTCCCGGCTTCCCAACCCTGCACGACCCGCGGCTGCGCGAGGTGCGCCACACCAACCGGACCTACACGCTGCCGACCTACGCCAGCCGGGCGGCGTGGCGCACGCGGGCAGCGCAGCTGCGCCAGCGCATTTTGGTGACTGCGGGCTTGTGGCCGGTGCCACCGCGCACTCCGCTCCGGGCAAAAGTATGGAGGCGGCTGGAGCGCGACGGTTACACCGTCGAGAAGGTGGCCTTTCAGAGCTTCCCCGGCTGCTACGTGACCGGCAACCTCTATCGGCCGCAGGCGCAAGCGTCCGGCGAGCGTTACCCGGCGGTGCTCAATCCGCACGGCCATTGGCCGCAGGGCCGGCTGGCCGAGGAGGACCGCGGCAGCGTCCCGGCACGGTGCATTACGTTCGCCCGCCAGGGTTTTGTCGCCTTCTCCTATGACATGGTGGGCTACCTGGATAGTCGTCAGGTGGACCATCGCACCTTTGGCGGCTGGCGCGAATGGCTGTGGGGCATCCACTCACTTGGTCTGCAACTCTGGAACTCGATCCGGTCGCTGGACTTTCTCACTGAGCTACCGGACGTTGACCCCGCACGGCTCGCCTGCACGGGCGCCTCCGGCGGCGGCACCCAGACGTTCTTGCTGACTGCCGTTGACGACCGCGTACAGGTGGCGGCGCCGGTCAACATGATCTCGGCGCACATGCAGGGCGGCTGTGTCTGCGAGAACGCGCCCGGCCTGCGGCTGGACACCTTTAACGTAGAGATCGCGGCGCTGACTGCCCCGCGTCCCCTGCTCCTCGTCTCCGCGACCGGCGATTGGACCGCGCATACGCCCACGGTGGAGTTTCCGGCGATCCAATCTATCTACAGCCTGTTCGGCGCAGCGGATCGCGTGGAGAGCGTGCAGATTGATGCCGGCCACAACTACAACCGCGCCAGCCGAGAGGCGGTGTATGCCTTCTTTGCACGCTGGCTGGGCGGCGCTCCGGCAGGAACCCGTGTGCCGGAAGAACCGTACCCGGTGGAGCAGGACGCCGCCCTGCGGGTCTTCCCGGATGGCGAGCCGCTGCCGGCCGATGCGCTCGACACTGCGGGCATCACCACGGCCCTCGTGCGTCAAACTCGGACTGCGCTCCGCGACCGTTGGCCCCGCGATGCTCGGCAAGCGGAGCAGTTCCGGGCGGAATTCGGCGCGGCCTTTGCCGACGTGCTGGCCGCCGGCTGTGGCGAGCCGGCGGCGCTTGCCATCGAGCGACGGACGAGCGAACAGTTGACGAGTACGGAGGGAGTGAGCTACCGGCTGGAACGACTCCTCATCGGCCGCCAAGCCGACGGCGGTGCTCCTGCCACTACAATGCCGGCTCTCTACCTCACACCGTTGGGCCGGGCGGCCAGCGGGTCCGAGGCCATACTGCCGGTGCTCTTGGTCCACGGGGCGGGAAAAGCGGCCAGCTTCCGGCAGGAGGGAGAGACGGTGCAGTTGGACCAGTTGGCGGCCACACTGCTCGGCGCGGGCCGCCCGGTGCTTACCTGCGACGTGTTTCTCACCGGGGAATATCTCAGCCCGCTCGGTAGCACGGGGCGTTCCGTGCTGGAAGCGCACTTCACGACCTTCAATCGCACCGACGCGCAGTGGCGCGTCTACGACGTGATTACGGCCGTCGCAGTGCTCCGACAGCTCGCCGGAGCGGCAGCCGTTGACCTCGTGGGTGTTGGCACTGCCGGTCTGTGGTGCCTGCTCGCTCGCGCCGTTGCCGGGGAGCGTATCCGTAGGCTGGCAGCGGACATGAACGGCTTTGGCTGGGACCGGGATGAGGACTACCGGGACCGGCTCTATATCCCCGGACTACGGCGCCTTGGCGACGTACCCACTGCGCTCGCGCTCGCAGCGCCGGCACGACTGCTCCTACACGGCACCGCGGCCGACAGCGCGTCTCCACCGCTGACACGCCGCCTTCACCGGCTCTACGCAGCACTCGGCCGCCCGGACGCGCTTGCCACCCGGCACGACACCGCCGCCCCGGCCGACCTCTGCACCTGGCTGGCGACTGAATAGGGGACTAGCCCCCCTATGGTCCCCCCGCTGCGGCGGGGGGACGGCGTGTTCCCTTGGCCCCCTGCTGCGGTGGGGGGACGGCGTGTTCCCTTGGCCCCCTGCTGCGGTGGGGGGACGGCGTATTCCCTCCCCTGTCGCAACGGGGGAGGGTTAGGGTGGGGGCTAGAACATTGTCAGTCCGTATAAATAATCCGCATGGCCTCGCGGACTTCCTGCATCGTCTGCTCGGCGATCCGCCTCGCGCGTTCGGTGCCGTCGAGTAGGGCAGCGCGCACGTCGTCGGGACGGGCCGCATAGGTCGCGCGGCGCTCGCGGATGGGTTCCAGGAACCCGTTGAGCGCCCTAATCAGCCGTTCCTTTACCTCGCTATCGCTCACCCGGCCGGCGCGGTACCGCGCCTTGAGGTCGGCCACCTCGGCCGCGTCCGGGTTGAAAGCGTCGTGATACTCGAACACCGGGTTGTACTCGACCACGCCGGGATCGGTGGGGCGCAGGCGCGGGTGCGTGCCGGTGATGTCCGTCACCATGCGCTTGACCTTGCGCTCGACCGTACCCGCATCGTCCGACAGATAGATCGCGTTGTCGAGGCTCTTGCTCATCTTGGCCTTCCCGTCGAGGCCGACGAGCCGCGGCACCCGCCCGATCAGTGCCCGCGGGATGGGAAAGACCTCGCCATAGGCACGATTGAACCGCCGCGCGATCTGGCGCGTGTACTCGATGTGCGGCGCTTGATCTTCACCCACGGGGACGAGGTGCGCTTTCGGCAGGATGATGTCGGCAATCTGGCTGGCCGGGTAGTTGAAAAAGCCCAGACTCAGCTCGGCATTCTCCTCTTCAAGCTGCGCCATCTCCGCCTTGAGCGTGGGGTTCCGCTGATGACGGTTGAGCGGCACCAGCATACTCAGTAGCATCGTCAGCTCGGCGTGCTCCGGGATATAGCTCTGGATCACAAAGGCGCTCCGGTGCGGGTCCAGCCCCACCGCCAGCCAGTCCAGTGTGACCTCGATCACCGACTCGCGAATGCGCTCGATCTCCCCGAGATGGTCGCTCAACGCCTGATAGTCGGCAATCAGGAAAAAGCACTCGTGCTCGTCTTGCAGGCGCACCCAGTTCTCTAGGGCGCCAGCGTAGTGGCCGAGATGCAACGACCCGGTGGGCCGCGTCCCGGTCAAGATGCGCTGTCTGGGCATCGAAACACGCTCTCCTTTGCGCCTACTGCCATTGGCCACTCCCCCGTTGTGATAGGGGAGGGAACACGCCGTCCCCCCGCCGCAGCGGGTGGACCATAGGGGGGCAGCCCCCGCCGCGGCTCATCATAGCAGAGCACTCCCAGACGGAGGAAAAGTCACCCGGCTACCGGCGCCGCATTCCCACTCGCAAGCTCGTCAATCCGCTGTGTCGTCTCCGGCGCCAGCGCCGCGCGGCGGTCACGGTGCGCCGCGAGTTGCTCGACGAGACGGTCGGCGGTACGCGCTTTGCAGTCTCGACAGAGTAGCTGCCCGGCGCGACACGCCTGCTGGACCGCCGCGTACTCGTCGGGCGCGGGGACGGCTTGGAGCGCCATCAGACTCGATACGGAGCAGACGCGCGGGTCGGGATTGCCGCCCAGCCGGCGGTGCTCGGCTACCGTCGCCCGTCCACCCGTGACCGCGGTCATCACCTTGCGGCGGATGGCCGCCGGATCATCGTTGTAGAAGAGCGCCCCTTGGGGCAGTGCGCCGTGCATGACATCCACCGCTGCGGCGGTGCGCGGATCAACATACGTAGTGAGGCTCTTGGCCGCGCGGACGTACAGGCCCGCCGGCCGGTAGAAGCCGCAGCTCTCGGCCAAATTGCGGGCCAGTCGGACGTAGACATCGCGTTCTAGCCCCCCGATCACCTGGGTACGACACCGCCCGCCGCCGACCGACCGCTGCGGGTACAAGATGTCGGCGACATAGATCAGGGGCAGGAACATCGCGCTCACGCTATCGCTCAGACGCAAGCCGAGCGCGGAGTTGATGACATTTACCCGCAGCTCGGCTCCGACCTCGTAGGCCAGTTGGGCGACGGCGCTGCGTTGGGATTGGGCGTACACGTCGGCGGTGCCCAGGTCGAGGCCGAGGGCCGCGCAGTCCCGCAGGATGTCGCGCATGGCCGCCGCGGCGTCGGCCGGTTGTTGCCCCCGCAGCGTGACGGTTTCCATGTCGTTGAAGGTGAGCACGACCTGTGCGCCCAGGCGTTGATAGTACGCCAGCAAACCAATCAGCGCACCCTGCCCCACGTGCAGCGATCCGGTCGGGGCCAGGCTCGCCATGACCACGCTGCGGTCGCCGCCGAGTAGGGCCTGCAAGAAAAGATCATTGTCCCGCGATCCGGCCAGCATCCCCTTGGCCGCCAGTGGCGGCGGCGTCTCGAACCAGTCCAAGAACGCACGCTGCTGGTCGGGGTGCTCGTGGCTGAGGCCGGTGAGGCGGAACTCCTTGATGAGCGCAGTCTCGCGGGCCAGCGGCTGGTCGCCGGTACGCACAACGCGGGAGGGAATTTCGATGTCCCCCTCCGCCGGCTGCACGCTCTCGGCGTCGAGAATCTCACCGTGTAGCTGCGAGAGCCGCGCCGCGATGTCGTTGAGCGTGCGTTCTTGGACCTCGCGGGCCTTGGCGAGCACGAGCCGGGCCACGTCCTCGGCGGTCTCCGGCGGCAGGCCGACCCGGCGGGCCTGGCGCCGAGCACGGCTGAAGAGGCGGTCTTCGACAAACGGCTTGTGGATCGTGTCACCGGCCAGATACTTCTCGACCGCGACCCGCTGTGCGGCGGCGATCCGCTGCTGGAGCAATTCCAGGAGGTGGTCATGGCTGGCGGTGATGATGTTGCGCTGCGTAGCAAGGTACTGCTCGAAGACGGCCGGAGGCAGGTCTAGTCCCGCTTTGACCTCTTTCGGGTCGGCGCCGGCGAGGATCGCCGCAATTGCCTGTTCGATGGCAGCGAGGTCTGCGGTGGGCGGCGGTTGGTCCACGCCTCACCACCTCCCAGTCCCGTGCCCGTCGTTGCTCCGAAAACACCCCGGCCCGTCATTCCCGCACCAGCGGGAATCCATCCTGCTCATCCTTGCATCCTGCTCATCCTGATTCGGACCATCACGCCTCGCCGCTCCGAACGCCTCGCCTCGCTGGCGGCATGTGCTCCACAGCATACGGGCAAGACACGCCCTGTCAAGATCGCACCGCCAGCACGGGAATCTACCCTCTCTCTATCGCTCGGCGATGGGGAGGGGCCGGCTCACAAGGGTAGGTTTTTCGTGTCGGGACGTGATAAATCGCGCCCCGGCACTCGTCATTCCCGCGAAAGCGGGAATCCACCCCCTCTCCACATGGAGACCTTTGCGTAACCCGTCATTCCCGCGAAGGCGGGAATCCAAAAACTGGCCCTACCAGGTGAGCGAGGAGTGGATCAACGTCCCTCTCGCACTCCATCCGGGTAGTTATGCAAAGGTCTCCCATGGTGGAGAGGGGCCGGGGGGTGAGGTCGGCCCCGCCCGCGGCTCCCCGCGGAAAACCTACCCTTGTGAGGGAGGGGCCGGGGGGTGAGGCCTCTTTTAACGAATGTTTAATCTGAAGCGAACGCTCACTTGAAACAAGGCTGTTAGACTGCATTGCATCGAGTTCCCGACGGCACAGTGCGCGAGTGTATACGGAAGAGGGGTAGTGATGAGCAGACTGCGGCAGATTCTCGGCTTGGTCGTTGTGCTGGCAGTAGCCGGTTGGATCGGCTATGCCGGGTACGAGCGTTTTGGCCCGGAGCCGGTCGAGGCCATTATTCCGACGACACTGCCCGTGGAGCGGGGTAACCTGACGGCCACGGTGAGCGCCACCGGCAACGTCGAGGCCGCCACCCTCTCGGAGCTGAGTTTCCGGGTCAACGGGACGCTCCTCGAACTGCTCGTTGACGTTGGTACCGAGGTGCAGGTGGGGCAGGTGCTGGCACGGCTGGAGACGAGCACTCTGGAAAGCGCCCTCCGCCAAGCGCAGGCCAGCCTCCGCAGCGCCACCACCAGGATCACCGAGCTTCAGGAAGGTCTCTCCACCAAGGACATCCGGCTGAGTGAGGCCTCCGTCGTCTCCGCCGATCTGAAGCTCGCCCAGTCCCGCGCCAATACCACCGACGTTCGTAACGCCGAGGGCAGCCTCGAATCGGCCCAGATCAGGCTCCAGGAGTTACAGGCCGGCGGCACCGCGCAGGAGATCGCCATTGCCCGGCTCCAGTTGGCGGCGTCCGAAGCGAGGCTGCTGGCCCTGCAAGAACCGGCCGAACGCGATATCCAAGCCTCTCAAGCGTCCGTGGCCTCGGCCCAGGCCCGATACGACCAGTTGCTCCAACCCCGCGCAGAAGACATTCAGAACGCCGAAGCGTCCTTGGCTTCCGCTCAGGCCAAGCTCGACCGGCTGCTTCAGCCCTCCGCCGATGACATCCGCAACGCCGAAGCGGCGGTTGCCTCCGCGCAGGCCCGATACGACCAGTTGCTCCAACCCCGCGCGGAAGACATCCAGAACGCCGAAGCGTCGCTGGCCTCCGCGCAGGCTAGGCTCGCCAAGCTGCTCGATCCGACCCCGGCGGACCTCGCCTCGGCGCGGGTTTCCCTCGATCAGGCGCAGACTCGCCTGGCCGAGCTGACCGATTCTTCCCCGGTCAGCGCGCAAGACCGCGCCAACGCCGAGCTTTCGGTCCAGAATGCCCAGTTGAACCTCGACCAGGCCCGCTCCGACAACATCTCGGACACGGCTATCCTGAAGGCCCAAATCGCGCTGGAGACGGCGCAGAACAACCTGCAAAAGCTCCTGAACCAGGGGCCGAGCGAGTGGGCGCTGCGCTTGCAGCAGCTTTCCGTGCAGTCTGCCCAGGACAACCTGAATCGGCTGCTCAACCCCAGTGCGTCGGACATCGCAGCCGCGCAAGTCTCCGTGCAGCAAGCCCAAACTTCCCTCCAGAAGCTGCTCAATCCCAGCGCCGCCGACCTCGCCAGCAGCCAGTCCTCCCTGTTTCAGTCCCAAACCAACCTGCAAAAACTGCTGAATCCTAGCGCCGCCGACCTCGCGGCCGCGCAGGTCTCCGTGCAGCAAGCCCAAACCTCCCTCCAGAAACTACTGAACCCTAGCGCGTCGGACATCGCCAGTGCCCAGGCATCGCTCCAGCAGGCGGAGACCAGCCTGGACAGGCTGCTCAATCCCAGCGCCGCCGACCTGGCGAACGCCCAGGTGTCGGTGCAGCAAGCGCAACAGTCGCTGGACAACCTGCTCAATCCCGATGAGGTAGCGATTGCCCAGCAGGAGTTGACCGTGGCGCAGGCGCAGCGCCAGCTGGAACGATCCCAGGCAAGCTATGAGGATGCGCTTGCCGCCGCAGAGCTGGCCTTGGAGCAGGCGCAGCTCCAGCACGAGCTGAAGATTGCCCCGGCCAGTGAGCAGGAGATCGCCGCGGCCGAGTCGTCATTGGAGAGCGCACAGGTCCAGTTGGAGCGGGCGCAGACCGATCTGGACAATGCCACGCTGCGGGCACCCTTCGCCGGTCTGGTGGCGAGCTTGAGCGCCAGCCTCGGTGAGCAGATCGGTTCCAATAGCGCGATCCTGGAACTGTTCGATCCGACCAAGATCAGGATCGAGGCCCTAGTGGATGAAACGGACGTCGCCAGCGTGCGCGCCGGACAGGAAGCGACCGTGACGTTCGAGGGGTTGCAGGACCAGCGCGTGCCGGGTCGTGTGCTGGTGATTGCCCCGACCGGCACTATCAATCAGGGCGTCGTGAGCTACCAGGCCATCATCGAGGTGGACCGCTCGGAGGCCGGCGCTGTGCGTCCCGGCATGACGGCCACCGCGAGCATCGTCACGGAATCCCGCGAAAACGTCATCGTGGTGCCCAACCGGGCCATCCGGCGCCAGGGACGACAGCAGACGGTGCAAGTGATGACGGCCAGCGGTGAGACCGAGACGCGCCGCGTGCAAGTCGGTCTGGCGAACGACCAGTCGAGCGAGATTATCAGCGGCTTGGAGGTCGGCGATACGGTCGTGATCTCGGCGACGACGACCGGCCAGGCACGCATTCCGGGCCTGACCGGCGGCACCGGCAGCCCCCGTGGGCGGCAGCCCTTCTAGGCACCGCTACTGACCCGTCAGCAACGGTGTAAACACAAGGCAGGCGGAGGTAAGACATGGCAACGGCAACGGCAACCATTGAGGCCCTGGCTGGTGAGGAGGCTGTGGCGGCTGCCACCACGGACACGGTCATTCGGTTCCGTGACATCACCAAGACCTACTACATCGGGGACATCACGGTCCCGGCGCTGCGCGGGGTATCGCTGGATATCAAGCGCGGCGAGCTGGTAGCGATCATGGGTCCGTCCGGCTCCGGCAAGTCAACCCTGATGAACATTATCGGCTGCCTCGACCAGCCTACGGCGGGCGACTATGCGTTGGACGGGGAGCAGATCGGCGAGCTAGGAGACGATGAGCTGGCCGAGATTCGCAACAAGAAGATCGGCTTCGTGTTCCAGCAGTTCAACCTGCTCGCCCGCACCAACGCCCTGGAGCAAGTGGAGCTACCGCTGGTCTACGCCGGTGTCGGGGATCGCCAAGAACGGGCAGAGGCGGCACTGAAGGCCGTCGGCCTCGCCGACCGGATGGACCATAAGCCGACCGAGCTGTCGGGTGGCCAGCAGCAGCGCGTCGCCATCGCACGGGCGCTGGTCAACGACCCGGCCATCTTGCTGGCCGACGAGCCGACCGGCGCCCTCGATACGACGACCGCCGGGGAGATCATGGCCATTCTCCAGCGCCTGAACCGCGAGCAGAACCTGACCGTGATTCTCGTGACCCACGAAGCGGAGATCGCCGAATATACCAAACGCATCGTCCATATGCGCGACGGAGTCATCAGTGACGACGAGGTGGTAGCGAACCAGCGCATCGCGCAAGCGCCGCCGGCACCAGCAGCCGAGTAACCGGCAAGTCCGGCGAGACCGGCCCGGGAACTCTCGCTACACGGCGAGTGTGTAGCGTAGGGAGTCAACCCTCACTGCGGAGGGGAGCAGCAAGGAGAATCCGATGGATATGACGAGCAGCGTGCGGATCGCTCTGCGAGCACTCGGCGCGAACAAGCTCCGCTCGTCCCTGACGATGCTCGGTGTGATTATCGGCGTCGGCGCCGTGATTGCGCTCATGTCCATCGGGACCGGTATGCAGCAGCAGATCACGTCGCAGGTGCGGGGGCTGGGCACAAACCTGCTATTCGTGACGCCCGGTGCCCAGCAAACCGGCGGCGTGAGTGCCGCGGCCGGCACCCGGCCCACGCTGACGCTCGACGACAATGAAGCGCTCGTGAATGCCGGCTTTCCGTACCTCGTGGAGACGGCGCCACAGCAAGACAGCGGCGCCCAGCTGATCGCCGGCGGTCAAAACTGGCGCTCGCGGGTGAGTGGGGTCACGCCCTCGTTCCAGTACGTGCGGAACGTCGAGGTCGCACTGGGCGAGTTCTTCAACGACGATCACATGCAGGGCCGCTCGCGCGTGATGGTGCTCGGCGCGAACGTGGCCCAGCAACTGTTCGGCGAGGGCGATCCCGTCGGCGAGACCATCCGCGCAAACAATCAGAGTTTCCGGGTCATCGGCGTGCTGGAGAGCAAGGGCGGCAACGCGCTCGGCAACCAGGATGACGTGGTGTACATTCCGCTCACGACGATGCAGACGCGGTTCACCCGCTCGTTCGGTCGGGGCGGTGGCCTGACCATAAGCAGTATCGCCATCCAGTTGACCGACGAGCAATACGTGGATACGGCCGTGCAGGAGATTTCGGCGGTCCTGCGCGAGCAGCACGATGTCTTCGAGGACGACTTCACCATCTTGAGCCAAGAAGACATGGTAGAAACCGTGAGCCAGATTACCGCCGGGATCACGCTGTTCTTGGGGGCGGTCGCCGGTATCTCCTTGCTCGTCGGCGGCATCGGCATTATGAACATCATGCTGGTGTCGGTCACGGAGCGCACGCGCGAAATCGGTATCCGCAAAGCCCTCGGCGCCAAGCGCAGCAACATCCTGTCGCAGTTCCTGACCGAGGCCACCGTCGTCAGCTTGCTCGGCGGCGGTTTGGGGATTGTGATTGGCCTCGGCGCATCGCGGCTACTCAGCGGGATCGAGTTGAGCGGCCTCGGCATTGCCGGCGGCCAAGCCTTCGAGACGGTCGTGCCGCCGGATGCCATCATCCTGGCCTTTGTCGTCTCGGCGGCCATTGGGCTGTTCTTCGGCAGCTATCCGGCCATGCGCGCGGCGCAACTGAATCCGATTGAGGCATTGCGGTACGAGTAGCGAGTGGCGAGCTACATGCGGGGCGCGAAAGGCCGTGCCTCCTGGGGGATGCTCGCTCCTAGTCGGCGGCTTGGCGGTGGAGGGAGGGAGTTATGAACGCGACGGTCAGCATTAGAATTGCACTGCGGGCGCTGGGCGCGAATAAACTGCGCTCGGCGCTGACGATGCTGGGGGTCATCATCGGCGTGAGTGCCGTGATTTCGCTGATGTCCATTGGCACCGGCCTGCGGGAGCAGGTCTCGGCGCAGATCCGTGGGTTGGGGACCAACCTGCTGTTCATCACGCCGGGCGCCCAGCAAACCGGCGGGGTGCGTGCCGCGGCCGGCACGCGGCCGACGCTGACGCTCGACGACAGCGAGGCACTGCTCACGTCCGGCTTTGCATACGTGGTGGACGCTGCGCCGCAACAAGACAGCGGGGCGCAGTTGGTCGCTGGCGGCCAGAACTGGCGCTCGCGGGTGAGTGGGGTTACGCCGTCGTTCCAATACGTGCGTAACTTCCAAGTCGCGCTGGGTGAGTTCATCAATGACCAACACATGCAGAGCCGCTCGCGCGTGATGGTGCTCGGCGCAAACGTGGCCCAACAACTGTTCGGCGAGGGCGATCCCGTCGGGGAGACCATCCGCGCCAACCGGCAGAACTTCCGCGTCATCGGTGTACTGGAGAGTAAGGGCGCCTCTGCGTTCCGCAATCAGGACGACGTGGTCTACATGCCGCTGACGACCATGCAAACACGGTTCAACCGCTTCCGCGGCCGCGGCGGCGCGACCAACGTGAGTAGTATCGCCGTCCAGTTGACCGACGAGGAGGCCGTGGATGGGGCCGTGCAAGAGATCGCGGCGCTGCTACGCGAGCGGCATAACGTGGCCCAGGACGACTTCACGATCTTGAGTCAGAAGGACATTCTGGAGACCGTCGGTCAAGTCACCGCCGGGATCACGCTGTTCTTGGGAGCGGTGGCCGGTATCTCGCTGCTCGTTGGCGGTATCGGGATCATGAACATCATGCTGGTGTCGGTCACGGAGCGCACGCGCGAGATCGGTATCCGCAAGGCGCTCGGCGCCAAACGAAGCGACATCTTGATGCAGTTCCTCATTGAGGCCACCGTGGTCAGCCTGCTCGGCGGCGGTGTGGGCGTTGCCATCGGGATTGGTGGATCACGCTTGCTCAGCGGCGTGCAGTTACCCACTCCAGGTGGTGCCGGCCAGGCCCTCCAAACGGTCGTCGCACCGGAGGCCATCGTCCTGGCTTTCGTCGTCTCGGCGGCCATCGGTCTGTTCTTTGGTATCTATCCCGCACTGCGCGCCGCCCGCCTCAATCCGATTGAGGCGCTGCGCTACGAGTAATCCCGTCGGCCGGAGCAACCGGACACACGTCAGGAAGGACAGGACATCATGCGTCGTTTCAAGTTCAAGTACCGCACTTGGGTCACTATTGCCGCTATCATCGGCTTGGTCGGCGGGGCCGGTTTCGGCGCCTTCCGCACGTGGTCGGCGGAGTTGTTTCCCGGCGACGAGCCGGCGCAGACCCAGGCAGCCGGTGCTCGTGCCGCGGCCGGCGGCCAATTCGCGGCCGGCGGCCAGGCGGGACAGCGAGGCGCCGGAGGGCAAACAGCGCAGCAAGGCGCCGGCGGCCAAGCCGGGCAGGGCGCGGGCGCGGCAACTACCGGCGGCGCGGCGGCCGGGGCCGGGCAGGGTGGTAGTGCTGGCCGGGGTGCTGGGGGGCAGGCCGGTGGCGGCCGCACCGTTGGCGCGGTCGAGTCCTTGGCCGGTGACACGCTGACGGTCACCACCCAGAGCGGCGCCGTCAAGGTCCAGCTCTCCGAGCAGACCAACATTCAGAAGCGGACTCCGGGTAGTCGTGAGACCACGCCCGGCACTCGCGCGGACCTCACGGCGGGGACGCGGGTGATGGTGCAAGGCCCGGCCGGCGAGGACGGCACAGTCACCGCGCAGACGATCCAAGTGCTCCCGGCCGGTGCCGGCGGCCAGCGCGGGGCCGGCGGCCAACGTGGTGGCGGGCAGGGCGGCGGCGGCGGATAGACCCTACCTCAGCCTAAGTAGTGTCGGATGATTCAGTCGGAGCATCGCCGCGGCCACCAGGTCGTCTCCCGCCGCGACCTGTACCGGCTGGCTATCGCGGCCGCGATAGCCAGCCCGCTGGTGGCCCCACACGCCGCAGCCACTCAGGAAGAACCGTTCGACCTGGGCCTGCCGGAAGAGCCGGCGCCGACACCAACGCCAGCACCGCCCCCACCATATCGCCCCCCATTTGGCGGCGATCCCGGACCGTCCACCTGGTACGTCTCACAGTGGTACGGCAACACGGTTTTCGGGTACCGCTCGCGGCGGTGGCTGTACGTGGAGGGGCAGGGTATTCACTTCGGCGTAGACTTCGCGGCTCCGTGCGGCACGCCCGTCCTAGCTATTGGGCCGGGGCAAGTGATCGCCGTTGACGGGGGCTACGGCTCCCCACCACACAACGTCGTGGTGCGCCATCCCGACGGCAATCTATCGCTGTATGGACACCTCGTCGAGCGTTCGCAGGACGTTTCGTATGGTCAGGAAGTGGCGGCCGGGGACATAGTAGGCCGCTCCGGGGACTCGACGGCGCGGATAGCGTGCGACGGTAATCCGCACCTGCACCTGGAAATCCGCAAGGGTGGCCGGCGCGTAGCCACCAATCCGGTGCCGTTGATTGACCTGAACTGGGAAGCCGCCGCCTTGGGCCATTTACCCTTCGCGATTGACCTCACCAACCCCCGCCAGTGGCAAAGCATCTATCATCAGCCGGACATCACGTTCGGCGGTCCCATCATCAACGACTACGCGCGTGCCTGGCCGCCGTAGCTACACCAAACCTGCCTGTCCCGTCATGGCGGCGCAAGCCGCCATGTAGCCCCCCTATGGTCCCCCCGCTGCGGCGGGGGGATGGGCGCAGTCTGATGCGCTCCGATTGTTAGGCGAACGTTAGCCGTTGGTCAGGTTTCCTAGCGCCACTCCCGGCACAATGCCTGTGGTGCTGCTGAGGCGAGACGACCTGCGTGTCGTCCGAACGTGAAAGGAAACCGCTGATGACTACCATCGCCACGACCATGCCCCGCTATAGCACGGCGCTCTCCCCGGAAAGCATCGCCGAGCGCTTTGCCGCGATCTTCGAGCAGTACGAGCAGCCGCTCTACCACTACGTGCTGCGGATGATGAGCGGCAACACCGAGGAAGCACAGGACCTGACCCAAGATGCCTTTGTCAAGGCCTATACCGCCCTGCCGAAGATGCCGGCCGACCTCAAGGTAAAACCCTGGCTCTACCGCATTGCCACCAACGTCTGCATTGACGCCCTGCGTCGCAAGCGTCTCATCAAGTGGCAGCCGTGGGATCGTTTCCTGGCCCTGTTTCACCCACTACAGGTGTCCCCGGACAGTCCGGAGCGGCAGGCGCTACACCAGGAAGAACGGGAGCAGGTGCGAGAAGTGTTCGCGCGGCTGACGCCCAAGCACCGGCGGTGTTTGGCGCTACGCGAGTATCAAGGGCTGTCCTACGCGGAGATTGCCCGCGAGCTAGAGACCACGCCCAACACGGTCAAGACGCTGCTCTATCGCGCCCGCGGAGCCTTCCGGCGCCACTACCGCCAACTCTACCCCACCAGCGCGCCGGCCTGAGCTACCGCATAGCACTCAGTCAAGGAGTTTTGGCTGGAGCACAGCCGGCTTGTCCCGGTGTCTACCGCTGCCCTCGTCAGCCTCAGACTGCCCATTCCGGTTGAGTGCGGCTTGCGCGATACGCATGCCTTGAGCCGGTCTGCGGCGCCGCTGCGGTGATACAGGAGCCGCGAGATCATCCCTACGAGTAAGAGCAGAGTTTGGGGCTGGCCGATGTACGGGCCGGCCCATTGGCCGCCGCTGGAGCGTACCAGCCGCTGCCAAGGCCAGCCGCTCCCTAGCAATCCGCATATACTCCGGGACGATGTCCGCACCGGCCGCTCGCCGGCCATGCAGGATTGCAGCACAGGCCGTACTACCCACGCCCATATATGGATCAACTACCAACTCACCCGAGGAGGTCAGCGAGAGGACGAAACGCTCGACAAGCTCGATGGGAAACTGACAAGGGTGCGGAGTCTTTTCTATGTGGTTGGCCTTGACGTTGGGGAAGATCCACACGTCGCCGGGATTCTTCCCCAGCGGGTTCCCGGTGTACTGTCCGGCTCGTGGCCCCTTCCAGGCTCGCTTGCCGGGATACTTCTGCGGCACTCTGATGGGATCGAGGTTGAAGGTGTACTCGTCACCCTTGGTAAACCATAGGATTGCTTCGTGCCGACCGGATAAGCGCTTGGTGCAATGCAGACCATGCTCGAAGTGCCAGATGATCCGATTGCGGAGTTTCAGGTCCGGGTGTTGTCTGAATGCTGGATACAGCACAATGTCCAGCGGAGTAATTTCGCTTGACGAAACGTGATTGCCTACCTCCCAGCAAATACTACCGCCGGGACGCAGGACCCGGACGCATTCGGCAATTACCTGCTCCTGTCCAGCAACATACTGATCCAGAGTCAGCTTCTGGCCTTGCTCGTATTCCTTGCCGATATTGTAGGGCGGTGAGGTAATCACCAGCTGGGCACAAGCAGCGGGCAACTGCCGCAGCAAGTCCAACGTATCACCCACATAGAGAGATACGTCGGCTTTGGGGTCCCACTGATCCGCAATCCTCATCGCGCTACCCCGCCTCCGCCTGTTGCCAGCCAGACTTCACCCGCAGTGCAATCCTGCCCATCACCCACTCCATACTGCCAGATGTTCCACCTGTGGAGCAATTGCGGCAATGTTACAGCTTACGATGACCTTGCTGTGTTCTCTTGGTGGAGCAGGCCAGGAATAGAACCATAATGCCAAATCGCAACCTCGTTGGCCCGCGCGTGCGTGAGGCCCGGCTGAAGTTCCAGCCCCCGCTCACACAGGCAGAGCTTGCGGCACGAATGCAGGTATCCGGTTTCAGGCTGGGTCGAGCTGCTATCTCCAAGATCGAGGTTCGCTACCGGGAAGTGGACGACCGCGAGTTGGTTGCTCTCGCTGCCGCGCTGGGAGTCTCTGCTGCCTGGCTGCTTGGAGAAGATACCCAAACCATTGAATAACCAAGCAGCTACTACATCAGGTAGCTCTAGGTAGTCCGTAGGCGATTGTGCTGAGAGGTCTATCCGGATGCGTATCGTGGACCGCTTTTCCTTTGCACGTGGCGCTGAGGTGCTGGAGAGTCACTATGCTGCTGAGTTGGCTCAGATCGAGGCAGCGATAGCTGCCATTGATGGAGAATCTTGCCGAGTAAAGAGAACGAATGAACGGGGACGGTCGGGCCTCCTTTATTCACCTATCGCCATCAACTACTGCTTGCTGGAAAAACAGCTCTACCTGGACGGTTGGGATAGCACAGAGCGCAAGCTCACGCTCCGTGAGCGGTTCCCAGCCACCGGCTACAATCGGCGTATTTCGATGTCTATGGATGGCATCAAGAATCGCGTTGGCCTGGAGAGCCAGTTTGGAAAGTATGCATTCTTGGAATATGATGTCCTAGCAAAGATGCCTATTTATGAGCAACGGGGACTCATTGACGTGGGAGTCGAAATCGCCCCGGTTTCAAGGCTCCGCTCTGAGATGTCCAGTGGTATAGGGGACTTCGAGCGGGTCGTGACCAACCTGATCCATCGCGGTGAACGCAGTAGCGATTTCCCCGTGTTGATACTAGGCATCAACGTTGACACCCCCGGGACAGTGCGGCCGGTCAGTATTGCCTATGAGGGCGAAGTGGAACCCAACCTGCGCGGCAATCGTCCCGGTCCCAGTGCCTAGCCGGATAGCGTAAGGCTGAGATTGCTCCCTAAACTAGGCCAAAGTGCTCGTCAATCTCGCGCTGGTAGGCGTCTACCGCGCCGGCTTCAACCTCGTCGAGCGTCACCGCGCGTCCGGCGAGGCCCGATTCGAACAGCGCGTTGACCAGGGCGACCGTGCGCCGACCGACCTCGCCGGTCACTTCGGGCGTGGCGCCGGTGAGGACACACGTCGCAAACTCGTGGTACTCCTGGGCGAGAATCTTCCAGTCAATCTCGTTGAACGGGCCGTCGTAGCGCCAAACGCGCTCGCCGCCGAACAGCGCCGCTTCCAAGGGGGGTAAGCGGTAGCTCGGCGCCAGGTCGAGCATTGCGCCGTCCGTGATCGTGCGACCGTCCACGTACACAGTCAACGGTGCGCCTTGGCGGTCGCCCGGCGACGACAGCGAGCCGTTGCTTCCGTACACCGTCCGCTGCCCCTGCGAGTGGCCTATCGCACCGCGATGGGCAATCCACGTGCCGAGGGCGCCGGAGGCGAAATGCAGCGAGCCAAAGAGCGCGTCTTCACCGGTCGCCTCGACCTGCTCCGGGAAATCTTGCGACCACTTGGCGTAAAAGCCGCCCGGACCACCGGCCTCCGCTGCGCGATAGCGGATCGGCTGCGTAATGCGCCCCTCGCCATAGGCCGTCACGACATCCCCCAGGTAATACATCATAATGTCGGCGTTGTGGATACCGGCATCCGTCACGATGGTACCCGTGAGCTTGTGATGGCGCCACGGCGTAATGGCGATCTGCTTCCCGCCACCAATTCCCACTTCCAGCATGAACTGCGGTGTGCCGATAGCGCCGTCCGCCAGTAGTGCCCGCGCCAGCCGGTTGATCGGGTCCCGCCGGTAGTTCTCCGCCACCGAGAGCACCAGGCCCCGTTCCCGTGCGGCCGCAATGATCGCGTCGCAGCCGCGGATGGTCAAGGACAGCGGCTTCTCCACCTGCACGTGAAGGCCGGCTTCCAAACACTGCACCGCGACGCGGTGGTGACTGCCGGCGTCGGTCGTGATGTCACAGCCGCGCAGGCCGTCCACGGCCGCCAGGTCTGCAATCCGCTCGCATACCTGCGGTCGTGTTCCCAGTAGCTGCTCGGCCTCGTCCGCGAGGTCCTCGGCGTTCGGCCGCTGGAGGTCACAGACCGCGGCGAGCGAGACGTTGTTGAAATCCGAGGCCTGCAATGTCGCCAGCCCACGCAGGTGGCGTCGTCCCATCCCCCCACAGCCGATAATCGCAATCGGTAGCGTATCCATAGTGTTATCGCTCCTTGTCCCGGCCGCGCGTCCGCCTTGCGCTCACTGTAGAGCCTCGACTAGCCCGGTGTCGAGTGGGAGCAGTTGGTGGACCAGTGGGTCCGCGAGCAAGGAACCGACTACTGGCACCTCTCGCACAACTGGCACCTCTCGCACAACTGGCCAGCCGGCTCGCTATTGATCTGCTCCATGACGTTCGTTACAGTTGACAGCCATCCCTCGACACGGTATTACTTGCCACATGAAGATTACGCTCGAACTTGACGATACGGTCATGCGGCGACTGCGCGAGGAGGCTGCTCGCCGGGGAACAACCATGTCGGCCCTGGTGGAAGCGGGACTCTGGCGTATGCTCGATGAGCGTGCGCCCTCGGACGGTGAGTCGGCTGTTTTGCCGCCGCTGCCTTCATGGCGTGGCGGCAGAGAATTGGTGGACATATCCAACCGGGACGAACTCTACCGGGTGATGGAGGAAGAGTGAGTGCTGGTCTTCGATACGAACGTGCTCATCTATGCGGCGAATGAAGAATCCGCGTTTCATCGGCCTTGCCGCTGGCACCTCGACCAGGCTCGCCAAAGCGCAGCGCCAGCCTTCCTCACCTGGCACATCTGCTACGAGTTTCTGAAGGTCAGCACACACCTCCGTGCCCTTCCCTCACCCTGGAGTCCGCGAGAAGCCTGGCGCTTCATAGAAACGCTGCTGGCGTCGCCAGGGTTCGAGCTACTGCGTGCCACTGACCATCACCGGGCTGTCTTAGCCCAGACTCTGGCGGAGTTGCCGGACATCCGCGGCAACCTGTTCCATGACCTTCATACGGCGGTGTTGATGCGCGAGCATGGTATCAGCCGTATCTGCACACGTGACACCGACTTCCAGCGGTTTCCCTTCTTGGAGGTTGTTGACCCACTGAGCAGGCCGGCTGGGTAGTTCCGCACGCGCGTATGGCCGCCAACGATTTACCGACCCCGGCGCAACTACCCCGGTGTCGAGCGGGAACGGCGCCCTCGGCCAGCGCAATGCCGTACAATCAGCCTGTTATGAGTGACCTCACCTTCCGACAGTCCCAGCAGCTGGTGGACCAGTGGGTCCGCGAGCAGGGGACGGACTACTGGCACCCGCTCGCGCAGTTGGCGCGGCTCACCGAAGAGTTAGGCGAAACGGCACGGCTCGTCAATCACCTGTACGGTGAGAAACCGAAGCGCCCCGACGAGAGCGAGCAGGAGTTGGGCCTGGAGTTGGCCGACTTGCTCTACACGATCATCTGTCTCGCCAACTCCCAGGGCATTGACCTCCAAGACAGCTTCGAGCGTGTGCTGGCCAAGTACCGCCAGCGCGACGCCGCGCGCTACCGTCCGGCGGCCGCTCCCGCTCCGGGGCCGACTGGCCGACAGGACGGCTCCTAGCCGGTAGGCTGCGCGGCGCCAACATTCCATGAACACGCGCACGTCGCTGCGAACGCTCTACGGCCTCGTCGCTTGGATTCACGTCATCGTCGGAGCCGCCCTCGCCATACAAGGGCCGGCGCTGCCGCAAATTCGTGCCACGTTCGGCCTCAGTCTTTTCGGGGTGAGCTGGCTCTTTCCGGCCATGTCGCTAGGCCACCTGCTCGGAGTGCTCGGCAGCGGCGTGCCCAGTGTCACCCGTCGTCGCCGCCTCGTGACCGTGTTCGGCACCGCCATGCTCACTGTCGGCATCGCCGCGCTGGGTGGCGCACCATACTGGGGCGTGGCGCTCGCTGCCGCTCTGGTGCTCGGATTGGGCTTTGGCTGCCTCGACGTGGTGCTCAATGCTGCCGTTGGGGACGGCATCCCGGAGCCACGGCGCAAGGCGCGTGTCCTCAACGTGCTGCACACTTTCTTCTCGGTGGGTACGTTGCTCGGACCGCTCTTGTGGGCGTGGGGACTGGATCACGGCGCTACGTGGCGGCAGGCATTCTTGCTCGGTGCCCTCTTGCTGGCACCGAGTCTGCTCGCCGCGTTGACGGCCTGGTATCCGGCTGCCCCGCCGCAACGTGCTGCCCGACCGCCGGTCTGGCGGCTCCTGCTCGCCGACGCCTCGCTGCGCTGGCTGGCGCTCATGATGCTGCTGTACGTGGGCGTGGAAGTCGGCATTGCTGCCTGGCTGACCACCTACATGATCGAGCTGCACGGCACCACTCCCGCCGCCGGAGCGCGCGCGACGGCCGTGTTCTGGGCCGCGCTCCTGGTTGGCCGGCTCGCCGCCGCCGGCCTCACCGGGCGGTGGAGCGTCCGGCGGGTGCTGCTGACCAGCATGAGCGCAGCGGTGGTGGCAATCGTCGTGGCCGTCACCACCACGAGCGCCGGGGTAGCCACCGCTGCATTTGCGCTCGCCGGGTGCTGCATCGGTGGCATCTTTCCCACCCTTGTAGCCGTGGCGCAAGCGCGACTGCCGCTGCACAGCGGGCCAACCACCGCCTTGATGATGGGCAGCGCCTCGGTCGGCTGGCTGGTCCTGCCACTGCTGATGGGTGTAGTCGGCGAGCTGTGGGGTGTCGGCGCCACGATGATCGGCGCAGCCGTGACGGCCGGCGCAATGCTGGCGACGGGTTTTCGCGCTCTCGCGCCGCCGTCTGCCGGCGGCGAGCGTCGCTATTCGAGGTAGTCGCGCAGGCGCCGGCTGCGGCTGGGATGAGAGAAGGGGCCGCGCTCCGGCCACTTTGGCCCCTCTGCTTGCTGCTGCTATAGTGTTACCGAAACGGTAACGGAAATGGGGTAACGGGTGTGGACATTACCTTCCGGACCCGGAAACTTGAGAAGACCTTCAACTCGCAGAAGGCGTTAAACAGGACCTACGGCAGCCGGATGGCACGGACGATCATGATGCGCCTGGCGGTTCTGAAAAACGCCCGGACGTTGTCGCTCGTGCCTACGACCCCACCGGAAAGGAGACACCAACTCCGCGGCGACCGCGACGAACAGTACGCCGTGGACCTTGTCCACCCCTACCGGCTGATTTTCGTACCGAACCACGATCCGCTGCCACGCCGCCAGGATGGGGGCATCGACACGGATGCGGTGACTGCCATCACCATCATGGAAGTGGCCGACTATCACTGAGGAGGGTAAAGACATGGTGACAGCGACTAGCCGGTATCGGCCGGATTACGCCGTCCCGCCGGGTTGGGTCTTGGTTGAACGCCTTGAGGTGCGTGGAATCTCGCCTGCCGAGTTCGCTCGGCGGTGTGGTCGGTCTCCAAAGTTGATTAGCGAGATCATCGCCGGAAAGGCGCCCCTCAAACCGGAGACAGCACTTCAGTTCGAGAGGGTGCTGGGAATCGACGCCAGCATTTGGCTCGGTATTGAGGACGACTATCGGCTGCATCGTGTACGCCAAGCCGAGGCGCAAAAAGCCGAGGAGTCGGTCGCATGGTCGAAGCAATTCCCGGTCAGTGAGTTGGTGAAACGAGGCGTCCTCGACAAGGCTTCATCGCCCACCGAGGTCGTATCGAATCTACTGTCGTTCTTCGGCGTCGCGTCGGTAGATGCTTGGCAAGTCAAATACGGATCGGCCAATGTCGCGTACCGCCACTCTCCGAGCTTCGAGAGTAGTGAGACGGCTTTGGCAACCTGGCTGCGGCTTGGTGAGATAGAGGCAGAAGAGACACAGTGCGCCGACTACAACGAGACTACCTTCAGGAAGGCCCTGAGACGAGTTCGTCAACTCACTTCAACGCCGACACTGGAAGCTCTGGAAGAGGCACGGAGTCTCTGCGGAGACGCGGGTGTTGTCTTGGTCTTTGTCAAGCCGCTACCGAAAACGGCGCTCAGTGGCGCCGCCTGGTGGCTATCGCCCCGCAAAGCCGTGATTCAGTTGAGTGCGCGCCATAGGACGGACGATCACCTATGGTTCAGCTTGTTTCACGAGGCAGCGCACATCCTGCTACACAGCAAGAGGAGCATCTTCGTAGACGGAACGAAGGGCAGAGTAACCGCAGCCGATACGGAAACCGACGAAACGGAAGCCAACGAATGGGCATCCAATTTCCTTGTGCCAACTCGCCTCTGGGAGCGATTCGTTGCGTCATCCCGGTTTAGCGACGATTCCGTTCGTCAGTTCGCTGCGGATCAGAGCATAGCCCCAGGCATTGTCGTCGGGAGGCTTCAGCACGAGGGACAGCTACCCTGGAACCATCTCAACCACTTGAAGCTGCGCCTGGAATGGACAGTGTAGTAGGCGAGCGTCGCTATTCGAGGTAGTCGCGGAGGCGCCGGCTGCGGCTGGGGTGGCGCAGCTTGCGGAGCGCCTTCGCTTCGATCTGGCGAATGCGCTCGCGCGTCACCTTGAAGGTTTTGCCGACCTCTTCGAGCGTGCGGTTGCGCCCGTCGTCGAGGCCGTACCGCAGACGCAGGACCTCCCGCTCGCGCGCAGTGAGCGAGTCGAGCACGCTGTCCATTTGATCCTGGAGGGCGCGGCGCGTGGCCTCGTCGGCCGGCACTACGGCCGCCTCGTCGGGGATGAGGTTGCCAAGCGTGTTGCTGTTCTCTTCCCCGACCGGCGTTTCCAGGGAGACCGGCTCCTTGGCAATGTTGAGTAGCTCTTCCACCCGCTCCGGCGCCATGTCCAGAGCGCGGGCCAACTCCTCGGGGGTGGCCTCGCGCCCGTGCTCCTGCTGATGCTGGCGCGAAAGACGCACCAGCTTGTTGATAAGGTCCACCACATGCACGGGAATGCGGATGGTGCGGGCCTGATCGGCAATCGCCCGCGTAATGGCCTGCCTGATCCACCAGGTCGCATACGTAGAGAACTTGAAGCCGCGCGTGTAGTCGAACCGCTCGACGGCCTTGATGAGGCCGATGTTCCCTTCCTGCACGAGGTCGAGCAGAGTCAGCCCACGACGCTGGTACCGCTTGGCGACGGAGACGGCCAGCCGCAGATTGGCTTCGATCAGATGGCGGCGGGCACTTTCGTCACCCTCGGTCATCCGGCGGGCGACATCCGCCTCTTCCGCCGCGGTCAACAGGGGGACTTTGCCGATTTCGTGGAGGTAAAGGCGGACCGGATCGTCAACGGTGACCTCGGACAGGTCCTCGAAGGCCCGCGCCAGCTCCTCGGAGCTTGGTGGCGCCGCCTCGTCTCGCTCGGTCTGCGCCGAATCCTCGTCGGTGACGATCTCGATGCCGGCTTCCTGAATGCGCTCGTACAGCGGGTCCAGGTTGGCCGGGGCGGCGGCCGGTAGCTCGGCCGCCGTGTCAGCGACATCTTGGTGCGTGAGGTACCGCTGCCGGCGGCCTTTCGCCACCAACCGCTTGACTGCCCTTGCCCGCTTCGAGGAGTTTTCCGCCACCATCGAGGCATCCACCCGGCAGGCCGTGGAATCCTGCCGCCACAGTACGGAGAGGACGATAGCCCACCGTCTAGGCGGGTGCGGCAGTATACAAGGGTGGTCGGCTGCGGGCAAGCTGGACGCGGTTGAGGTCGTTATGTAGCTCGACCTGCCGCCGGAGCAGATCACTCAGGTCATCCGGCTGCTCGGCGGCAGTCAACTGCGCCTGCACGCGCCGCTGCATCTCCTTGAGTGCCTCCTCGCGCAAGCGCAGCGTCACCTGAATGAGGTCGGCCTGGCGCTGCGAGCCGGTCGTTGGCGGACTCTGGGCGATGTGCTCGACAAGCCGGTCGAAGTGGGGCCGGAGGCTCTCGTCGAGCGTCGCACGGATGGCGGCGGCCGTCGGCTCTCCGGCAACCGGCCGCACGGGGTCGAGGGGCCGGTTCGTGGCCTGGACCACCGCGCGGTAGATCTCGCGGTACTCCGGCCGCCGAAAGTCGGCCTCGTCCGGGCGGTAGACGAGGTCCGCCAGTAGGTCGGGCGCGGACAGCAGCACGATGAGGCAATGGCGCTCCAGTTTCTCTAGTGCTTCCGGTGATCCTGCCGTTGGCCGCTCCAACAAGGCCGGTGCGCCGGCCTCGTCGGGGGGCGGCGCCTCGTCCCGGCGCGTGGATCGCCGGGGCGTCCTCCGGCGCGAGGCAGCCATCGCCGCCTGGACGGTTTGCTCGTCCACGCCCAACCGCTCCGCCAGCATTGCGATATAGGGCGCGCGGGCGATGGGATCGCCGACGGCGCGGATGAGCGGGAACAGGCGGGACGCTACGGCGGACTTCGCGCGTGCGTTGCTGAGATCGGCGTCGCCGACGGCCGCCTCAATCGCAAACTCGACGAACGGTTTGGCCTGCTCGATCAGCGCTTCCCATTGCCGCGGGTCGGTACGGATCACATCGTCCGGGTCGCGGCCGGCGGGTAACGCGGCAACGCGAATCTCGCCTTGGATGCCAGGCGCTGCGCCCGAGGCCAGCGCCTCGTGCATGACATCCAATCCCCGGAGCGCCGCCGCTTGGCCGGCGCTATCGGCATCGAGCGCCAGCACAAGGTTCTCGCTGTAGCGGCGCAATTGGCGCACTTGCTGCTTGGTCAGCGCCGTGCCCAAGGCGGCAATGACGTTGGTGTAGCCGTGCTGGTGCGCGATCACCGCATCCGTGTAGCCCTCGACAATGATGGCCTGCTCTTCACGGCGGATGGCCTGCCGCGCCTGATCGAGGCCGTAGAGCACGGTGCTCTTGTCGAACAGTGGGGTTTGCGGCGAGTTGAGATATTTCGGCTGACCATCGCCAAGAATCCGGCCCCCAAACCCGATCACCGCGCCGCCGGCATCGCGGATGGGAAAGAGCAACCTTCCCCGGAACAGGTCGTAGCGGCTGCCGTCTTGCTCGCCTTCACGCAGCAGGCCGGCCTCAACGGCAAGCTCCGGGGCGTGGCGCCGCTGCCGCAGGTGTTTCAGGAGCACGTCCCAGCGGTCGGGTGCGTAGCCGAGACCAAAACGCTCGACGGTAGCTGCGGTCAGGCCGCGCGATTTCACGTACTTGCGGGCGGCTTGCGCTGCGGGCGTGCGCGCTTCGAGCAGCTGCCGGTGGTAGAAGGCTGCCGCTTCATTCAGCACCGCGAGTAGCCGCTGGCGTTTCTCCGTAGCCTGCGGATCGCGGCGGCGATCCGGCAGGTCCACCCCGGCGCGTTGGGCCAATTGACGGAGCGCCTCGCCGAAATCGAGGTGCTCGGTCTCTTGCAGCCAGGTGAACGCATCGCCGCTCTTGCCGCAGCCGAAACAGTGGTACGAGCCTTGATCGGGGTAGACGACGAACGACGGCGTCTTCTCGTCGTGGAACGGACACAACCCTTTGTGGGTGCGCCCGGCTTTCTTGAGCGCGACGCGGCTGCCGACGAGGTCGGTGATGTCCACCCGCTGCTTGATGTCGTCAATGACTGGATCGGCCATGTCGTATACCGGGGCAGCGGCGTCATGTCCAAGGCGGCAACCGTCCCCGCCTCCGATACAACGGCGGCGGGGACGCTCCGGTTGCCCGATGTCAAACGTTCAGCACGCCGCGCTACACGTCGCGCGGGCCGCTATGCGCCAGCGCCGCCTGCGCGGCGGCCAAGCGGGCGACGGGCACGCGGAACGGCGAGCAGCTGACGTAGTCCAGACCGATATCGTGACAATAGGTGACTGACGCCGGGTCGCCGCCGTGCTCGCCACAAATGCCGATCTCCAGGTCGGGACGGGTCGTGCGACCCAGCTCCACACCCATCTCGATGAGCTTCCCGACGCCGTTGCGGTCCAGCGTCTGGAAGGGGTTTTCGGGCAGGACGCCCTGCTCCATGTAGGGCATCAAGAACTTGCTCTCGGCGTCATCGCGGGAGTAGCCGAAGGTCGTCTGAGTCAAGTCGTTGGTGCCGTAGCTGAAGAACTCGGCGTGCTCGGCGATCTCGTCGGCCGTGAGCGCCGCCCGCGGCAGCTCGATCATGGTGCCGAACTTGTAATGCAAGTCTTGGCCGGTGGCCTGCTGGATTTCGGCCGCGACGGCCTCCAGCTGGTCACGGACCATCTTCAACTCGTTGACGTGCCCGACCAACGGAATCATGATCTCCGGCCGAATATCCACACCGTTCCTCGCCAGGTCGCTCGCAGCGCCGAGGATTGCCCGCACCTGCATGGCGTAGATGGCGGGATAGAGCAGCCCCAGCCGGCAGCCACGCATACCGAGCATCGGGTTGGCCTCGGTCATCTGCCCAACGGCTTGTAGCAGAAGCTCGGTTTCGTCCCGGTCGGCGGGGGAGACATTTCGATGCGTTAGCTCCAGGAGCTGGACCCGCAGCTCTTCGTAGTTGGGCAGAAACTCGTGGAGCGGCGGATCGAGTAGCCGGATAATCACCGGCCGGCCGGCCATCGTATCGAGCACACCGCGGAAGTCCGCAGTCTGGACTTCCTGCAAGCGTTGCAGCGCCTCGCGGTAGTTCTGCACCGCGGACGACCCGGCCACCGCGGCTTCCTGCTCGGCCACTTGCTCTTGAGCCGCCGCGCGTTCCCGGCGGCCTTCCGCTGCGGCGAGCGCCTCCTGGCGCTGCGCCAGCTCGTTCTCCAGCGCCGTGGCTTCAGCGGCCGCCAAGATCATCTGCTGCACGATGGGCAGGCGGTCTTCCTCGAAGAACATGTGCTCGGTGCGACAGAGGCCGATTCCCTCGGCACCGAAGCGCAGTGCGCGCTGGGCGTCCCGGGGGTAGTCGGCGTTGGCCCAGACGCCGAGACGTCGGAAATCGTCGGCCCACGACAGTAGCTCCTGTAGCTCTTGCTCGTCTTCGAGGTGGGTTTCTACCGTCGGGATGACGCCGGTGAACACCTCGCCGGTGGTTCCGTCAATGCTGATCGCGTCATCCTCGCGCACGACTTGTCCGTTGACGGTGAACTGGCGCCGCTCCGGGTCCACCAGGATAGACTCCGCCCCGGCCACACACGACTTGCCCAAGCCCCGCGCAACCACGGCAGCATGACTGGTGGCGCCGCCGCGGGCAGTCAGAATGCCCTGCGCGACGAGCATCCCATGCACGTCGTCGGGGTTTGTTTCCGGCCGCACCAAGATGACCGCCTCGCCAGCACCACCCAATTCGGCGGCGCGGTCGGCATCGAAAATGGCCTTACCGGTGGCCGCGCCCGGCGAGGCGTTCAAGCCGGTGGTCAGCCAGCGGCCGGCGGAAGAGGCCTCGGCTTTGGCATCTTCATCGAAGTGCGGGAGCAGCAGTTGGTAAATCTGATCCGGCTCGACCCGTTGGACCGCTTCCTCGCGGCTGATGAGTCCTTCCTGGGCCATGTCTACGGCGATCTTCACGGCGGCGGCGGCGGTCCGCTTGGCGGAGCGGGTCTGGAGCATGTACAGCGTGCCGCGCTCGATAGTGAACTCCAGGTCCTGCGTATCGCGGTAGTGCTGCTCCAACCGCTCGGCGATGGCCTCGAACTCCCGGTACACCGCGGGCATCTCACGGGCCAGCTGCGCGATGGGCTGCGGAGTACGGATGCCGGCAACGACATCTTCACCTTGCGCGTTCGTCAGGTACTCGCCGAAGAGTTGCTGCTCCCCGGTCGCCGGGTCACGGGTGAAGGCCACCCCGGTCCCCGAATCCCCGCCCATGTTGCCGAACACCATCGTCACGACGTTGACGGCCGTGCCCAAGTCGTGGGGTAGCTTGTGGAAGTCGCGGTAGGCATAGGCGCGCGGATTGTCCCAGGACGCGAACACCGCTTCTATCGCTTGCCGTAGCTGCACATACGGATCGTCCGGGAACTCCTGCCCCCCTTCTGCGCGCACGAGCGCCTTGAAGCGTTGGACCACGTCCATCAGCTGGTCGGCGGTGAGGTCGGTATCCTGGGTCGTGCCGACCTCCTGCTTGACCTCATCGAGCAACTCCTCGAAGTGCTCGCCGGGCACGCCAATCACGATCTTGCCGAACATCTGGATAAACCGACGGTAGGCGTCGTTGGCAAAACGCTCGTTGCCCGTCAACTGCGCCAAGCCCTGGCGCGTCTCGGGGTTCAGGCCGAGATTGAGCACCGTGTCCATCATGCCGGGCATCGAGAACTTGGCCCCGGAGCGGACCGAGACGAGCAGCGGGTTTTGAGGATTGCCGAACTGCTTGCCGGTCGCGGCCTCGACTTCCTGCATCGCGGCGAGCGTCTGGTCCCACAGCGCCGCGGGAAACTGCTTCCCGCCAGCATTGTAGGCGTTGCAGGCTTCCGTCGTGATCGTGAAGCCCGGTGGGACCGGCAGTTGGGCGTTGGTCATTTCCGACAGGCCAGCGCCTTTGCCCCCCAGGAGATCGCGCATCTCCGCATCGCCGTCCGCGAAGCGATAGACCCATTTCGTTTCCGTTGCCGTACTCATCGTGTCAGTGTCCTTCTTCCTTGCCTGGAAAGTGACCGGCTCCGCCGGACCGGAGTGACGCCGGCCCGGCGCTACAGCATTATACTACAACCGGCATGTCCTGTAAAAACAATGCATCCTATCGCCCGGAGGTGCCGTTAGCGCGAGGCCGCACCGCACTTCTGGGAGAAACGAGGTACCTGCTGGGGTGCTGAGTACCATTTTGCTCCGAAAACGGCGCTATGTGACAAACCGGTGACAATGCAGCGCGGGGACGGGGAGGTTCCCTCCTCTGGTAGGTCCGCCGAAACTCGCGCTCGCTGCGGCCGGTCTATGGTATTAAGGGATTGGGCGTGTACGGATAGGAGGAGGGACCGGTGTCAGTAGCTCTGTCGGGTCGTGCGGCCGCGTGGACGGGAACCGGCCTGAGCGCCGTGCTGTGGCTGGTACCGTCCGGCAGCATTGTGCTGCTCCCGGCCCGGCACTACGCCACCGTCGTTCACGAGGTGTGGCACGCGCTGGTAGCCCTGCTGACGGGCAGGCAGGTCGGTCGTGTCCTGGTGAGAGTAGGCGTCGTTTTCTGGGTTGCCTCAGCGGCCGTCTACTTGGCAGGCTGTGACACAGTTGACCAGGTGGCGTTGGATCGGCGTGATGGCGAGCGTGCTGGGCGCCGGGCAAGCCGTGACACAGTTGACCAGGTGGCATTGGATACACCGGCAGTTGCGCCGCTTTCGATCCCGGAGCTGCTTGAGCCGACGTTTGACGGGGAGGGTGTTGCACATTATGACCTCACAATCGGGAAATCACGCCACGACTACCGGCAGACAGCCCTGACGGATACCTATTCCTACAACGGCATGTCTGTGCTCGGCCCCACACTTCGCCTCAGAACCGGAGAATCGGTGGTCATCAGCGTCACGAACGAGTTGGACGAGACCACAACGACGCACTGGCATGGCGCCGACGTCCCGGCCGAGGACGACGGTGGACCTCACAGTCTTATCGAACCCGGGACAACCTGGGTGGCTGACTTCGACGTGATCCAGCCGGCAGCCACCCTCTGGTATCACCCCCATGCCCATGGGTCCACAGCCGAGCATGTCTACCGCGGCGCCGCAGGTTTGATCATCATCGAAGACGACAACCCGGCTGTCGCAACACTACCGGCAACCTACGCCGTTGACGACATTCCGGTCATCATCCAGGACAGGGACTTCACCGACGACGGCCAACTCGACTTCGCCATCGACGACGGTGAGGATGGCAACCTTGATGGCGTTCTGACGGTGAACGGCACGATCAACCCGTTCGTCGAGGTGCCTAAAGGGTTGATTCGGCTCCGGCTGCTGAACGGCAGCCAAGCCCGAATCTACCACCTCAGCGTCGAGGGGGCCAATATGACCAAGATCGCCTCCGACGGCGGCTATCTGGCTGGCCCTGTCGTACTCGAGCAGCTCGTGCTCGCACCCGGGGACCGAGCCGAGATCATTGTCAATGTCGGGATGGAATCCGCCGCTTTGGTTGACAGTACCTTTGGCCGGGTGCTGGAACTCCGCCCGAACGGCGAGGTATCCAGTGCTGGACCGCTTCCGGACAAGCTCGCCACCATCGAGCGCATCTCCGAGTCGGAGATCACGGTAGACCGGAGTTTCCATATGGACGATGTACGTAACTTCTGGGAGTTCGGCCCAAGGTGGGCAATCAACGGAGTCCAGATGGACATGAGCAGGATCGATGTAAGGGTGAACCTCGGAGCTACCGAGCGCTGGACTCTCTCTGGCGGTGAGGGCCAGCACGTGTTCCACCCCCACCAGACTCAGTTCCTGATATTGTCGATCAATGGTGAGCCTCCACCACCGGAGGATTCAGGGTGGGAGGACTCCGTGTGGGTGAATGACGATCGTGAGGTCGTTATCGCCGCCCGATTCAACACTTATGCCGCTGAAGACATTCCGTATATGTTCCACTGCCATATTCTTGACCATGAAGACCTGGGCATGATGGGGCAATTCCTCGTCATAGACGAGTAACTTGGTGACCTGACGAGGCCGAAGGCTCGCAGCGGGGGATACCGGGAGGCGTCAGACTGGGTCCCTATATCGAGACATCCCAGCGAAAAGTTCGCAGTTCAGTCTTGCACGGCCCACCAATTCCGATCTACGTACACTGTATTGATAGCTCGTGTGGGGAGAGCGCCCGGCTGAGTTGCCAACAGCCGGGGCTGCCGCCGTCATACATAATGGGTGAAACGAGAAACCGATGGAGGTGCTATGACCGGACTGTTTGCAGCCGCGTATCCGTTTGCCGACGACGTACTGGCATTACCCGTGACCGATCTGGACGAGACGGTTGCCTGGTATGGGCGCTGTTTCGGCTTGTCCGAGGTCGGACGCCAGGATGAGCCGGTACCCACGGTGATTATGGAGCGCGACGGTGTGCGGATCGGTTTCGCGATCAACGGCGGCGACGCTTCCCAGGACGGCGCGGCCATCAAAGTGACCGACATCCACCGCGCTCAGGAGGAGCTCGAACGCCGCGGCGTTCAGTGCAGTAACCGGCGGGTGGACGAGCGGGACGGGCAGAAACTCCAGGTGTTTTTTGTCGCTGCGCCCGATGGCCTCTGCTATTACTTCCATCAGCCGGTTGGCGCTTGACCTGCTCCTTTGGCCGGCCGGCCCTTTCGTCGCGGCTACTCCGCGGCCGCCTCGTTGTAGACCAACTCGTCGTCGTTGACGGTGCGGCAGACAATCGCGACGACCGGCTCGGATTGGCTCAGGTTGATCTCCTGGTGCAGCGCCCACGCGGGGACAAAGATGAAATCGCCGGGGCCGGCATCGGCGTACTCCGACAGGTCCGGTCCCGAACGGAAGCGGGCCTGGCCGGAGATGATGTAAATGCCGGATTCGCAGGCGCCATGGTGATGCACGCCGGATTCCACGCCCGGCGCGACGGTGACGTGCCCCATCCACAACTGCTCTGCGCCGGTCGTTTCCAGCGAGACGCCAGCCTCGCGCTGCATTCCTGACGTCTGGGTCGTGCCACAGTCCCGATCCGTCGCTCGGAGCACCCGCAGCGGGGCGGTGCCGGCGCGTGTAGCGGTCTGTGCGGTCTCGGTAGTCATTGCTGCCTCCGTATCTCCCATGGCGCCGGATAGCGCCGTTCCTCGCCTCGTCTCTACCGCTCCGGTGGCGCCCACGGCTCGCGGAGGCGGCGCTGTAGCTCGGGTAGCAGGTCGTCAACGGGCCGGCGCTCCTGCGTCATCGAATCGCGCTCGCGGACCGTCACGGTGCGGTCTTCCAGGCTTTGCCGATCCACGGTGATGCACCACGGGGTTCCGATCTCGTCCTGCCGCCGGTACCGCCGACCGACGGCGGCGCTCTCGTCGTAGACGGTCGGGAACTCCGGCCCCAGCGTGGCGTAGATTTCCTGCGCCAGCGCCACCAGGTTCGGATCACGGCGCACCAAGGGGAAGACGGCCGCCTTGACCGGCGCCAGCTGCGGATGGAGCCGCAGCACAACGCGCTTGTTGCCCTTGGCGTCTACCTCCTCGGCGTAGGCCGCCACGAGGAACGCCAGCAACGGGCGGTCCACGCCGGCCGACGGCTCGATGGTATACGGGATGACGTGCTCCTGAGACTGGTCGTCGAAGTAGTCAAGCTCCTTGCCGCTGGCCGCGGTGTGCTGGCGCAGGTCGTAGTCGCCGCGGTTGGCAATGCCTTCCAGCTCCTCTAGGCCAAAGGGATACCGGAACTTGATGTCCACCGTGCGGAGCGAATAGTGTGCCCGCTCGTCATCGGGCACCTCGTACCGTTCCAGCAAGCCGGGCGGTATGCCGTACCGCACGTACCACGCCAGCCGCTCTTCCACCCAGCGGTCGAACCACTCCGCCGCCGTATCCGGCTTGACGAAATACTCCAGCTCCATCTGCTCGAACTCGCGCGTGCGGAAGATGAAGTTGCCGGGTGTGATCTCGTTGCGGAAGGCTTTGCCGATCTGGGCAATACCGAACGGCAGCTTCATGCGGGCTGCCAGTTGGACGTTGCGAAAGTTGAGATAGATCATCTGGCACGTTTCGGGCCGCAGGTACGCGACGGAGGCGTCGTCCTCGACCGGCCCGACAAAGGTCTTGAACATCGTGTTGAACTGCCGCGCGTCCGTGAAGTCGCTGGCGCCGCAGTGGGGACAGTTGGCGCCAAGCTCGTCGGCCTTGAACCGCCGATGGCACGAGCGGCACTCCACGAGCGCATCGGTGAAGTGCTCGACGTGGCCCGACGCCCGCCACACGTCGGGCGCGGAGAGAATCGCACCGTCGAGGCCTACGACGTCGGGCCGTGCCCACACCATGTCCCGCCACCAGGCCCGCTTGACGTTGTTCTTCAGCTCTACACCCAAGGGTCCGTAATCCCAGGTGCTCCCGAAACCGCCGTAAATCTCGCTGTTGGGAAAGACGATGCCACGCCGCTTACACAACGAGACGAGGGTGTCCATGCTGACTGTCGGCTGTGTACTCATCGGTGCCTCTCTGCTCCGGCAGCGTATTTTGTGCTCGCGGCCCTCGCTCCGGGCTGGCCGCTCGTGGTTCTATCCGAATTGCTGACTTCGCGGCCGTGCATCGCTGGCGGGGCCAGACCGTCGGCCTTGAGCCGGCCGAGAAACTCGGCGGCGCGTGGTCGGCGCTCCAAGATAAACGTCACGGATGCTTGCAGTAACTCCTCGATCTCGGTCGCCGTGGCCGGATCGACCTGCAAACGTGCGGCGACGTCCAACGACCCCGACGCTAACAGGCGGAGCGTCTTGATCGCCCGCACGGACACCGGCCGCGCGCGCTGCTGCCCCGGACCACAAGCGCCGCACACGGCGCCGCCGCTGGACTCACTATAGTAGAGGCGAGCGGGCTGCAACCGCTCACTACAGGCGGTGCAGTGGTACAGCTCCGGCAGGTAGCCGAGCAGCCCCAGAAGCTGCGTCTCGAAGCGGCGCATGACCAGCGCCTCGGCCGGCCCGCCCTCGTCCAGGTAGCCGAGTGTATCGCGCAGGAGCGCGAACAGCGGCGGATTGGGCTGCTGCACCTCGTTGAGGCGATCAACCAGCTCGGCGGCATAGCAGGCCAGGCTGGTGCGCCAGAGGTCGTCGCGGAGATGATGGTAGGCACGGACGATCTCGGCTTGGGTGATGATGTCGAGGTCACGTCCCCTAGCAAGCTGCGCTTCGGTATGGGAAAACAGCTCCAAGCTGCCCCCCAGCTTGCTGCGCGGGCGCCGCACGCCCCGCGCAACCGCCCGCACTTTGCCGTAAGCCGCCGTGTAGAGCGTCACGAGGCGGTCGGCTTCACCGAAGTCGGTGCGCCGCACGATGATCGCCTCGGTGCGATAGGTACGAGCCGTTGTCGCCATGTCGGCCTCGGTGCGCTGCGTGGGCCTCACCCCCCGTCCCGACGGGGGAGGGAACTACTCGTCCCCCCCCCGCCGGATCGTGCCCAAGCCTCCCGTCCCCCCGCCGCAGCGGGGGGACCATAGGGGGGCAGCCCCCACCCTACACCCTCCCCCGTCCCCCCGGGCTTACAGGGGTAGGTACAGGGGAGCTGTGGGGCAAGCGCCAGCCCCCCGCTGGCATCCTGACCGTACCACCACGCCCGACGCCAGGAGGTTGCCATGCGCTTGCCCGCCGAATGCTACCGCATCCACGAACTATTGGGCACGTATTTGCCGTCCTTGCGCCCCCCGCAACACCGTGGCTTGGCCCGGTGGGTCTCCGGCACCCTGCTGGCCCAGAGTGCCGGTCAAAACGCCCTCATCAGCGCCTTGGCCGGCGTGGGCCCCTGGCACACGGTGCGGCAGGCGCTGCGCGAGTGGCTCTACGATGGTGCCGACAAAGCGGCTCCTTGTGCGCCCCAAGTGGCGGGGGCACCCTGTTTTGTGGCCTTGCTGCGCTGGGTGCTGACCTGGTGGCAGGGCCAGACCCTGGCCTTGGCCGTAGACGCGACGGCCCACCAGGATCGCCTGGTGGCCTTCGCGTTCAGCGTGCTGTAGCGGGGCCGTGCCATCCCCGGCGCCTGGCATAGCCAGCCAGCCACGCACCGCGGCGCGTGGCTGCCCCCGCTGCAGGTCTTGCTGCGCCAGGTGGCCCCCGCAGTGCCCCCGACGTTCACGGTGCTGGTGCTGACCGATGGCTGTGAACCAACGTACTGTCAGCGAGGTTGCACATCATCTGGCTGACCCAGCCACGTCGTCGCCGAATCCCGCTCCCCGTCCGACGCTCCTGGGCGAACTAGAAAGCCGCGGCCACGAGATAGAGCGCACCGACGCCTGGGCGCACGGCAAGGTCATGGGTTCCGAATCGTAGGAGGATTCACCCCTAGCCGCCTGCCCCCTGTTCCGGGCGCAACGGGTCTGGGCCGTAACGGTTGGGGCCGACGGTTCCCGGACGGCCACACAAGACCAAGAGTATTATCTGGCACCCCACAGCTATTGAGGCACTGGAAAGCGTCAGAACGACAAGACCAATGTTTTCAGAATAATTGACCTCGGCCCCGAACATGCTCGCGAAACTGAACGCAACCACTCCCACCAGGGACACTGCGGACGCCACTATGAAAATCAGCATCAACGGGAAGAGCCACCAAGCGGAACGGCCGGTGTCATGCAGGCGTCGCGCAGACACCGCCAGATATGGCAAGAACAAAGCCAGTGGGTAAATCAGGACTGCGCCAAGAATGGGTATAGTAAGCAAGCAAAATAGGAAGAACCACGAGAATTCTGTTTGCTGCGCTCGCCCCCTGAAGACGGCGTATTTTTTGAAGGATGTCTTGATAGCTTCCGTTGGCGTCATTGCCGTTTCCCCTGCCCCCTGTTCCGGGCGCAACGGGTCTGGGCCGTAACGGTTGGGGCCGACGGTTCCCGGACGGGCACACAGGACCAAGAGTGTTACTTGGCACCCCACAGCTATTGAGGCGCTGGAAAGCGTCAGAACGACAAGTCCAATTTGTTCAGAATAAATGACATCGGCCCCGAGCATGAGCATGTCTGCTAAACTCCACCTAGCCCCTGCCACCAGGAACGCTGCGGCCGCCAATATGAAAATCGACATCAACGAGAAGAGCCACCAAGCGGAACGGCCGGTGTCATGCAGGCGTCGTGCAGACACCGCCAGATATGGCAAGAACAAAGCCAGTGGGTAAATCAGACCGACTACTAGCCAGTAGAAGACTACGCCAAGAAAAGACATAGCAAGCAAGCCAAGCAAGCAAAATAGGAAGAACCACCAGAATTCTGTTCGTTGCGCCCGCCCACTGAAGACGGCGTATTTTCCGAAGGATGTCTTGATAGCTTCCGTTGGCGTCATAGCCGGTTCCCCCTTCACCAAGTTCGGCCTATCCGGGAGGGGCGTCAGTGCATTCGCTGGGGCCTGCCGGTCGTTTCAACCGATGCCGACAAGGTCACTCTCGTCGCTCGCGGTTTCGCGCATTTGCCCCGAGTGCCCCCGTCGTACTCGCTACTGTCTGCCTCCAAGCTGAGACGCAATATACCGGAGGGAGAAAATATTTACAAGTCTTTACAAGAGGTAATGTCAGAGGTTGCCGAATCGGCGGCCCGCCCACGACGGCACCTAGCCCTGCTCGGCTATACCTGATCGCTAGACGCTGCTGAGACTTCCCGCACACTCCGATTGATACGGCTTGCCCAGGAATGCCACACTTATGGAGCGCAGCGGAAAATCCTTCCTGAGCCGTCCCCCCAACGGGTGCAACCGGTCGGCGCACGACCGCATTGCGCTCTATGTAGACGGGACCGGGTGCGCCACCCGTTAGCAAGGGCGCGCATATGAACACGTATGCGACAGAGGTGAGAGGCGCCGTCGGCTACGTTGGCCGGTGGTGATCTCTAAGCGGGGTGGTACCGCGAGCAGATTGGCTCGTCCCGGTGGGGGCGGGCTTTCGTGTTTAAGGATGCTAACCAGGCGAGGTAAACCTACCCCCCCTTCCCTGCCAGGGAGTACAGACGGGACACATAGTAGACACCCGTTCGGGGACATAGTGGACACCGCCCCGCACGCCGGTCGCGACCACCGGGTCCGTCCTGCAAATCCACGCCGCGCCTCCCGCCTGGGGCGGGCGCCAACGAGCGCCACCAGACCGTCCAGCCCCAGTGGCCCCGGTGTTCACCCGCTAGAGCTTGCCACGGATCAGCTGGGCCGATAACGGGAGCCAGAGGGGGTGACGGTGCAGTGCTGTGACGAAACCATCGCGGAGTTGGCCTTGATCCAGCCCGATGCGTGATACTGAACCTGTCCACCATGTCCCCGGTCTGTAGACAGGCAGGGGGGTAGGTCCATTCAGTCCCGCACAGGAGGCGAGATGACCGGCCAAGCACACAAGCAGCAGCACTCCCTGGAGGCATTGCTCCCGGCCGCTCATGAAGCGGCGGAGCTACTACGCGCCGCCGGGGCAACCGTCGCAGTGGCGGAATCATCGTCCGGCGGCCTCGTTGCCGCGGCCCTGTTAGCCGTCCCCGGGGCCTCGGCCTACTTCCGCGGCGGCGGTGTCGTCTATACCGGCGACGCCAAGGCCCTCTTGCTTGATGAAGCGCCAGCGCGACTGACCGATCCCCGCGCGGCCACCTCGGCCCATGCCGTGGTGCTCGCCGACGCCGTGCGCCGCCGGCTGGATGCTACCTGGGGCATCGGCGAAACCGGCGCCGCCGGCCCGACCGGTAACCGCTACGGTGATCCGCCCGGCCACTCCTGTGTGGCGGTCGTCGGCCCCGCCGGGCAAAAGGCCACCACCACCGTCGCTACCGGCGAGAGCGACCGCGCCGCCAACATGACCGCCTTTGCACTCGCCGCCTTGCAGCTATTGGCGCAGGCGGCAGCGGCTGCGTGACCGCCCGGCAGCACGATTACTGCGGCAGCGGCGCGCCCATCAAGTCAACGATCTGCTGCTCGACCGCGGCCGAGAAGATCCCTACCTGTCCGTCACCATACCGCTGCGCCTCGTCGAGCAGCGTGTCGAAGTACCGGTCCCGCACGGCGCGGTAGGCCGGGTCGTAGAAGCGGTTCGTCAGCTCGTGCGGGTCTTCCTGCAGGTCGTACAGCTCGCACAGATCGCCCAAGTTCCAGACCACTTTCCACCTGCCGTCCGTGACGAACCGCGAGGAATAGTGCCCATACCAGTCGCCGTGGAACTCGGCGTAATGCACCGACTTGTACCAGTCGCCGCCTTGGAGTAGCTGGCCAGAGCCGCACATCCTATGGGAATCTGGGGTGCGGCTCTGGCCAACTAGCGGTAGCAGCGACTTGCCGTGCAGCCGCTGCGGCCCCATCCGTTCCTGCTCCTCGCCCGCCATCAGGTGCAGCAGTGTCGCCGTAACGTCCATGTGGTTGGCCGGTGCGCTCACGCGGCGGCTTTCGCTTGGCGCTGGCGGCTTGAATAGCATCGGCAGGTGGTAGATCTCTTGGTACGGGTAGCCGCCCTTGCTGATGTACCCGTGCGACTTGGCCATGTCCCCATGATCGGTCGTGAAGACGATGGCCGTTTGGTCGTAGAGTCCTTCCTCCTTGAGCGTCGCCACCACCTCACCGACCATGCCGTCAACCAACTCCAAGTACGAAAAGCAGCAGGCCAGCAATGCCTGCAAGTCCGCCTCGCCGACGGTATGGGGATTCTTCAAGTCGTCGAGCAATCGCAGCTTACGCTGATAGAGCGGCTTGCCCTCGAACCGGTCGTAGCGATTGGGCCAGATCGGAATGTCCTCAGGGTTGTACCGAATACCGAACTCGTCCGGCACCATCCACGGCGAATGCGGCCCCGGAAACGCGCAGAACAGCGCAAACGGCCGGTCGGTGTCGCGGCTGCGGAGGAAGTCCTGCGACATCCGCGCCGCCACCACGTCGGGAAAGCCCTCCAGCGGCACGTCGAGCGTCCCCGCCTTGCCGTCGCCGACGCTCTGCACCAGCGGGCCGAGCGACGTGTTCGGATGCCAATGCGAATTGTTCAGCGCGGCCGGACGACTCGGATCGGGCTGCTGCGTGCGCTCGAAACGCGAGTTGTACAGGTCCTCGGCCGGTCCAATGTGCCACTTCCCGAAATAGGCGGATTCGTAGTTCGTCTCCGCGGCGATCCAGTCGGGCAGCATCCAAACATCGGGACGCAGGTGCTCGCAGTACGAGTACCGCGGTGAGGAGTTGTTGAACATATGGTGTTCGTGCGGATACAGACCGGTCATCAGGCTGGCACGGGCCGGCGAGCAGATCGGCGTCGGGGTGTAGTATTGGTCGAAGACCACCGCTTCCGCCGCCAGCGCGTCTATGTGTGGCGTGCGTACCAGCGTATCGCCGTAGCAGTCCAGCAAGTCGCGTCGTAGCTGATCGCAAAAGAACACGAGCACATTCGGCTGCTCTGCCGCTACCCCGTCGCTGCCCATCTGGCCCTCCATACCTCGTAGTCAGTCGTCGTTCCATCAGCCTCAGTGTGCCACAGAGCGCACAGATGTAGAGGTCGACCGTCATTCCCGCGCACCCGGGAATCCACGTCCCCCTGCGGAGCGGGGGGACCATAGGGGGGCTGGAGCTACGGCCGGCCGCGCCTCCCAGCCGGCGCGCCGCGCGTCCGCTATAATCGCCCAGCATCCATACGCCACTCCGAGGCCCACTATGACGACCATAGCGTCTGCGCCTACGGCTACCATCCTGCCTTACCGAGAGCAGGGCACCATTGACTACGCTCGCCTCGACTTCGATCCCCACGAACCCGTCCTGAAGCCTGATGCGATGGAACAGAACATTCCGCTGCACGAAATCTTCGGCCTGCTCGCCAGTCGGTTCACCGACTTCCAGCAGCGGCCCGACGTCTTCCTCGACTCCAACACGATCATCTGCTACGACCCCGATGACCTCAACGTGCGCGTTTCCCCGGACGTGTACCTGGCCTTTGGAGTCGCGGCTCAGGCCATTCGGCAGCGCAAGATTTATCTGCCCTGGGAGGTGGGCAAGCCGCCCGACTGGGTGCTGGAGATCGCCTCGTCGAGCACCGGCCGGGAGGACGTCGGCCGCAAGCGAGACCTCTATGCGCGCATTGGCGTGCCGGAATACTGGCGCTTCGATCCGACCAGGAGGGGTAAGTATCACGGGATGCAACTGGCTGGAGACCGGCTGGTGGGCCGGGTGTATGCGCCGATCCCCCTGACCACGGCACCGGACGGCGTTCTGAAGGGCTACAGCGAGGTGTTGGGGCTGAGTCTGGGCTGGGATGCTGGTTGGCCGCGGCTCTACAACCCAGCCACCGAGACCTACCTGACCAACTGGCGGCAGGAGCGGGCTGACCGCCAGGCGGAGCGCCACGCCTATGAAGCCCAGGTGGCTATCGAGCAGGCGGGCCGGCTGGCGGAACGGGCGGCCCGCCGGGCGGCCGAGGCGCGCATCCGGCAACTGGAGGCGGAACTCCGCCGTCGCCAAGCGGACCGTTAGCCTTGCACCGGAATGACAGTCGGCAGACTCCCTCTCTCCCCGTGCTGACTGAGGTAGGTACGGATTAAGCCGTAGGGAGGCAGGAGTTGCGGTGCCGCGCGTCCGCTATAATCGCCCAGCATCCATACGCCACTCCGAGGCCCACTATGACGACCATAGCGTCTGCGCCTACGGCTACCATCCTGCCTTACCGAGAGCAGGGCACCATTGACTACGCTCGCCTCGACTTCGACCCCAACGAACCCGTCCTGAAGCCTGATGCGATGGAACAGAACATTCCGCTGCACGAAATCTTCGGCCTGCTCTCCAGCCGGTTCACCGACTTCCAGCAGCGGCCCGACGTCTTCCTCGACTCCAACACGATCATCTGCTACGACCCCGATGACCTCAACGTGCGCGTCTCCCCGGACGTATACCTGGCCTTTGGGGTCGAGGCTCAGGCCATCCGGCAACGCAAGATTTATCTGCCCTGGGAAGCGGGCAAGCCGCCGGATTGGGTGCTGGAGATCGCCTCGTCGAGCACCGGCCGGGAGGACGTCGGCCGCAAGCGCGACATCTATGCCCGCATCGGCGTGCCGGAATACTGGCGCTTCGATCCGACCAGGAGGGGTGAGTATCACGGGACGCAACTGGCCGGGGACCGGCTGGTGGGCCGGGTGTATGAGCCGATCCCCCTGACCACGGAACCGGACGGCGTTCTGAAGGGCTACAGCGAGGTTCTGGGGCTGAGTCTGGGCTGGGCTGGTGGCTGGCCGCGGCTGTACGACCCAGTGACGGACACCTACTTGGAGACCTGGCAGCAGGAGCGGATGGCGCGCCAGGAGGCCGAGGCCCAGGCCGCCGTCGAGCAGGCCGGCCGGCTGGCTGCCGAAGCACGCATCCGGCAGCTTGAGGCGGAAATCCGCCGTCGGCAAGCGAACCGTTAGCCTTACACCGAAATGACAGGCGGCAGACTCCCCCTCTCCTCGTGCTGACTGGGGTAGGTACGGGTTAAGCCGTAGGGGCACAACATGTTGCGCCCGTCCCCCCGCACGGCGGGGGGACCATAGGGGGGCCACGCACCCACCCCGACACAAAAAAACCTCCCCCCTCAGGGAAGATCGTCAGCGTGGTACTTCACCACTGCACAGTGCGGTCCTAATGTGCCTTCGCCGTGGTGCCAGCCGTAGCTGCCGGGCCAGAAGCCCCGACTCTCCACCGCATAGTAGGCCGTCAGGATGCTCCCGTCGGCCAGTTGTACCGAGCTGGGGTACCCGCAATCCCTGGTCACGCTGTCGGTGACCAAGACGAGCTTCTCGTCGGTGCGCCATGACCGTCCCTGATCGTGACTCACCATCCCCCGCACGCCGCACGGGGACAACCGGCGGCCGTAGGTGAGCAGCAACCGTCCGTCGGCCAGCAGCAGCAGATCGGGTGGATGCTCATTCCGTCCGCTGACTTGCTGCGGTGCCGTCCATGTCGCGCCACCGTCGGTCGACTCCGCGAGGGCCGTGTGTGCATCGTCGTTCGAGCGCATGGCCACCAGCAGCCGGCCGTCTGGGAACGGCAGGATCGAGCTTTCGTTGTACTCGACTGCGATGGAGCGAAATCCGGACCAAGTGCGGCCGTTGTCTTGCGATTGCAGAAACCCGGTTTCGCGATGTGGCGCCTCGGTAGGGTGATACTTGTAGTAGGGCATCAAGAGATCACCGTCGGCGGTGATGGTGATCCGCCCGAAGACACCCCCGCTCTCGCCGACGACCGAGGCAATCGGCTCGGCGCTGGACCACGTATCACCACCGTCCTCGGACCGACTCAGCACCACGGGAAAAGGCCGCCTCGTCTCGCTGCGATAGACGCCGTTCTCATAGCAGTCCGCTCGATAGTAGGCGCAGAGCAGTACCCCGTCGGGCGTCACCCCGAAGGCCGGATTGCGGTCGTCCGGTCCGCGCGGGTCAATGTAAAACGGATAGCTCCACGATTCGCCGCCATCGTCCGAGACGAACGACGCCAACCGTCCCCGTTGCCCCAGATGGAAGTCATCGGTCCGGGCCACGATGACCACGCGGCCGTTTTCCAGGACGTTCATCACGGGCCAATACCCACCGGCATTGACCACCAGAAAGCGCTCCACCGCACGCTCGCGGTGGATTTCCAGCGTTCCCGGCGCTACTTGCCGAAAGCGCGACTTCATCCAGGCGTCTGTCCCCGTTGCGGCGGCCGGCGAGCTTGTCATCATTCCTCTCCTTCCTTGCGCTGTGCGACTGAACGCCAGTGTACAGGCCGGCCAGGTGCAGCGACAGGTAGGTACACCCCGGCCGGCCGCAGCTTCCTTCCGCGCGGTGGTGTTGAAGTGTGGCTAGACTCTGTTATCATGCACCGGGCTGGGTGGAGGAAATCACACTCAACCCCACCTTACCCCGCACGGAACGCTTCGAGCACTTGAACCAAGATGCGTTACGAACCGGCCGAGAAGTGCCCGCCGCTGCTGGCGCTGGGTGCGGCGCTCCAGATCTTCGTCCCCAACACCATTAGCATCATCCTGCTCACGAGCATTGTGGTGCGCGCGGCCGATGAATCCGAACGTTACTTGGCCTGGGTTGTCTTTGTCGGGCTGGCCATCTCCGGCCTGAGCATGATCTTACATGCCTTTCCGTTTCGGTACCTGGGATCGGGGCGCCTCGTCGTTACGAACTTCAATATCCCCCTGTTAGCCATTTCGGTGTTGGCGCTCGAAAAGGGCGGACCCAGCCTCTTGGCAAGTTTGATCGTCGTGTCCACGCTCCTCCAGTTCTTGCTGGTCGTGCGCCTCGCCGCCCTGCGCCGGGTGTTCACGCCGACGGTCAGCGGGATCGTGATTATGCTGGTCGCGGTCTCGGCGGTGCCGTTCATCGCGGAGCGCACCATCGGCCAAACAATGGCAGAGTCGGCGCGCGTGCTGGTGCCCGGTCTCGTCGCGCTGGTGGTCGGCGCGTGGGGTGCCTTGCAGTCATCGCCGGCAATTCGGCTGTGGACCTTGCCGCTCACCGTTACCTCGGGCTTGATCGTCGCAGCGCCGATGGGTTTGTACGATTTCGGCGACGTGATCGCAGCGCCGTGGTTGAGCATTCCCGATTTCACCTGGCCGGGCTTCGATGTGACCTTTGGCATCCACTTCTGGTCACTGCTGCCAGCCTTTCTCTTCGTCAAGCTCACCGCATTCTTGAAAGTAGTCGGTGATCTCTCGGTCGTGTATCGAGCTTCCTACCGCAACCCGGTGGCGCTTGATTTCCGGGTCGTGCAGAGCGGCCTCAACGTGTACGGAGCGACCACCATGCTCACCGGTATCCTCGGCACGCTGCCGGTCTCTGCGCCATGGTCGTCCACTGCGGTGTACATCAGCTTCACCGGCATTGCCGCCCGTACCGTTGGTATCCATCTGGGGTTGCTCACCATACTCATCGCCCCGTTTTCCAAACTGCTCGCGCTGCTGGTAGCGACTCCAAGCTCGGTCGTCAGCGCGGTGTATATCATCATTTTTGGCCTGCTGTTCATCGAGGGCGCCAAAACGGTATTCGTCGGACAGGTCGATAACAAGAAGGGTGCCATCACCGGTGTATCGTTGGTGCTGGGCATTTCGGCCGGGGGGTTTGGCGCTCTACTGGAGGGAATTGCAGGCCAGCTGACGAGCAGCGCCGTCATCGTTGGCAGTGTAGCGGCTATCGCTATGACGGTGTATACCGAGTTCGTCCTGCATCGGCGCCGGAAGATCAAAATTGCTTTGACGCGGGACTCATTACCGGCATTTGACGGCTTTCTGGCCGAATATGCCACGCGCCACTCGTGGTCCGAGGCCTCCGCAAACCGCCTCCGCCTAGTGGGCGAGGAAATGCTCATGCTGCATCTCGCCCAAGACGATGAGGACGCCGGGGCAGCACACAATCGGAGCCTGATGGCAACTATTCGCCCGGAGGGGCAAGCCGCCGAGTTGGAGATCGTAGTCGTTTCCGATCTCGAAGCGGCCGAGAATATCGAAGACCGGTTAGCGTATTTGAGTGATGATCTACTGTTGGATGATGACCAAGAATTGGTCATGCGGCTGTTGCGCCATTACACGTCTTCGGTGGAGCATCGCAAATACTATGGGGTAGATATTATCACGTGTCGAGTGAATAAGTAGGGCGGCAGAGGATGAATAGCAGGAGGCCGCGCCGGTGACGTGTGCCACCGGCGCGGCCCCTCAGCGATCACTGCCTGCCGCGCGACCGTCCGGCCTTACTCCTCCTCGTAGTACCCCGAGCTGAAGATCAGCCCGTCGTGCCGCACCACCCACTGGTGCCTCTGCACCGTCCCCGTGGCCCGCGGGTTGGGCACCTGGTACCGAATCCACTGCCCTTCTGCCGTCGCTTGCGCTATCGCTCGACCGGCATCGGCACGACCGGGTACCCCGATCAGCTTGACGTCCGTGCCGATCAACCTCGGGAGGAGCGGTTGCACCAGATAGATGTCGTTCTCGTCAAGCAGCGTCAGGTGCCACTGCCCGTCTACGCTCTCCGGGCTGTTGTAGTACGCCACCGTCGCCGCCAGGCCGTCGCGCTCATAGCGGTCAATCGCAGCCTGCACGTAGGCGAGCGTGCGCCCGGCCGGATCCTCGATGCTGGGATAGTAGCCGGAGGCAAAGATCCGGCCGTCGTGCCGGATGGCGTAGGCCACCTTCGGCACCTCCCTCAGCGTCACGGGATGCGGCCACAGGTATTCGATCCAGTGTCCCGCCTCCGTCGCCTTGGCGATCTCCTTGCCCAGCTCATAGCCGTCCGACCCGACCACGTCCTTGATGTCCGTGCCACGCAGCCGTGCGAACAGCGGATGCACGAAGTAGATGTCATTCGCGTCCGTCGCAAACAGGTAGAACTGCCCTTCGAAGCTGGCCACGCTGTTGTAGTACGCCGTCATCGCCTCCAAACCGTCACGATCATACCGCTCGATGGCCCGCTGCACGTACTCCACGGTGTATTCCCGCGGATCGGCAGTCTTCCACGCCGGCGCTTCCGCCTCCGTATCGGCGGTGTAGTAGCCCGACGCGAAGATCAGCCCGGCGTGCCGAATCACCCACGCCGTCTTCGCCTCTTCCTGCTCGGTGGCCGGGTTGGGCCACAGGTACTCCACCCAATGCCCGGCCTCCGTGGCCTTGGCGATCTCTTTACCCAGCTCGTAGCCGTTCGACCCGACCACGTCCTTGATGTCGGTCCCGATCAGGTGTGCAAAGATCGGATGCACGAGGTAGATGTCGTTCGCGTCCATCAGGAACAGGTACAGCGGACCGTCCACGCTCGCCTGGCTGTTGTAGAAGGCGACGGTGGCGTCCAAGCCTTCGCGCTCGTAATGGGCGATGGCATTGTTGACGTAATCCACCACCACGTCCGCCAGATTCTCCCGCAGGACGGAATGGCCGGCCCCGAAGATCAACCCGTCATGGCGCAGATAATAGAAGCGCCGCGGCTCTTTCTGGCTGGTAACTGGGTTGGTTGCCAACCGATCGGTCCATAGCCCCGCTTCGGTCACCTTGCCGATCAGCGCTCCCAACACGGTGCGGGGGCCAACCCGACCGCCCTGCAGGCTCGGGAAAAGCGCCGATGCCAGTAGCGTGCGTTCGGCCTCGCTGACGATGACCATCGCTCGATCACCCTCGATACTGGCCGGACTGTTGTAGTAGGCGGCGGTCGCCTCCAAGCCATCCTGTTCGTACCGGGCGATGGCCGCCTGCACATACGCAATCGTCAGCGCATCGTCGTCCATCGCCGGCATCGGCGCCGCCGGTTCCCAATCGAACCGCTCGCTATTGAGCCGCTGCTGGAGACCCAAGGGGCCAAGCACCCAGGTATGGGAGCCGTCGGTGAAGGACGTATGGTTGGTCGCTTTCTGCCAGACGAGCACCCCGTTCTTCGTCTGCTGCAACGTGACGCCCTGGCCCGGATGATGCTGCTCGTTCTCCACACAGCCCCCCACCGTGTCGGGGATCATCGCGTGCAACGCCTGGAAGCCCAGCACGAACTGACAGTCCGCCGCGGCCGCCGCCCGCCCGGCGCCGCCGAGCGCGAAGAGCAGCGCAGCAAAGACCACAATGGCCGCCATCGCCAGCGGCCAGACCACACCCTGGGTGCCAAACCGTGTGTGCAGAGTCATCGCTTCCTCCTGAATGTCCCTGCCTGCTGGGCCGGTGCCACAGCAGGTTTGCCGCTCGCCTGGCGAGCGGCAGCGCGAAAGAAAAGATATCTTTGCCAGGCGGCGCTATCGTAACGAGGAAGTGCGGTGCTGTCAAACGGCTGCGGCGCAGCGGTACCTACAGTGGGGAACACTCATCCGCGCAGCCGCAGGCCCGTCCCCCCGCCGCAGCGGGGGGACCATAGGGGGGCTGTTGGGGCCGATCTTGCGCCTTACTCCAGCAGGTCGTGGCAGATGGCGCCGATGTTCTGCGCTGGCGGGCGCAGCCCGGCCAGGTGCGCCAACGTCGGCGCCACGTCGGTCATCCGCATCAGCCCGTGGCGCTCCCAGTCGCGCTCGTACCCCGCCTTGACCCCCGGCCCGGCCAGAATCCAACAGCCCATGTTGGTGAAGTGTGGCGTCTCGGCGTGGGGTACCTGCGAGCCGTGCAACGCGCCCCGTCCCTGGCCGATAGACCCACCGTCGAGCGGCGGCCCCCAGCCAAAGCCGCGATTGAACGTGAACACCACGTCGCCGCAGATGTCCCCCCAAAAGCCGATCAGCTGCCCGTCCTCCAGCTTGAGCGCCAACGCCACGGCGCGCTTGTCCGTCAGCGGATCGCGCCAGTCGAGCAGCGCGTCAATAATCGCTTCCTGCACCCGCGCGTAGTCCGCCGCCGGCACAATGCCCATCGGCTCGCGCCCCCGCAGGTTGACAAAGACCTCCGAGCCGCGGTCGGCCTGCGTATAGACCTGGGACCGCGAGAAGTCAATCGCGCCCCCCGGCCCCAGCACCAGCAGTCCTGCCTCCTCCAACCGCGCATTGAGGTGCGCCCAGCGATGCGCGGGCGCCATCGCGTGATCCGAGATGACGCAGACGAGCGTCTCGTCGTCCGCCAGCTCCAAGAACTGCTTCAGCACGGCGTCCCCGATGATATAAGTCTGGCGCTGGGCCTCGATCATCCACGCGCCGCGTTCGGGATCGTAGTCGGGGCCGTCAGGATCGGCCGGGTTCACGGTGGGATGATTGATGTGATCGAACAGGTGCCAATGACAGTAGTGATGGTCCCAGCCACCGTGCGCGGCGACGTAGCGCGCCACCTTGACCTCCCATTCCCCTTGGTAGCGGATATCGCCCATGAAGGCCCGCAGTTCGGCCTCGCCGTCCACCGGATTGATCGAGAACGTGTCGAAGAAGGGTCCGCAGTGCTCCAAGACCTGCTCGCTCAGGCCGGCGGGCGAGGCAATCCCCTCAGTGCTGTAGACCTGCGACGTGACGAAACGGACAGTCAGCTGCTCGTGATCTACGGCGAGCAGATGGCACCGGATCGACCCGGTGCGCGCCGCAGCACCATTGCCCCAGTTGGCATTGCCGAACGGAGACCACTCACCCAAGGTCAGTTCAGCCAAGGGCGCTTGAGCAGCATCCGGGCTGCGGTAGACCGCGCTGCGGCCCAGACCACCGTCGTCGCGCCGCTCGACCAAGAGATACAACGCATCCTCGCTGCCGTCGTGCAGCGGCAACGGGCAGCGCGCAGCGAGCGCGCCGGACGGCGCGTGCCGCCAGCCTTGCTCATCAGCCGGTCCGAGGCGCACCGTGGAGCTGCCCGGCGGCGCGCCTTCCTCGGCCAGATCGGTCGTTGCACCACTCCGTCCGCCCATGCCGGCTGCGTCGTCGCCCGTGCCCCCGGCCGCGGCGCCCGGCGTGCAGTAGAACTGGACCGGCGGCGCAATCGGCAGCTCGGAATCGTGGAACCCGGGCGCCACGACGTAGCCGTGCTCCATACGGCTCGGCCACACCCCTGACGGATAGAACGTCACCAGTACGCGCTGCCCGGCCTGATCCGCCACTTCCCAGATCGTCTCGGCGGTCATTGCCTCCGACTGCCACGAGTCCAGCCGCGGTGCCGACCATGGAGCAGTCTTTTCCCGCACACTCCAGCCGGCCAGACCATGCGTACCGGCCGGCACCCCGGTCATCATCGTGGCCCAGTTTGTCGGCGTCCACGCGGGGATCGCGCACAGCAAGCGGTTGGTCGAGCCGCGTGCCATCAGCGCCGAGAACGTCGGCAGGCACCCTTCCGCCGCAAAGCGTTGTAGCAGCGGCAGGTTCATGCCGTCCAGTCCGATGTGCAGTACCTTCTTTGCTCCCCCATACCCCGGAATCGCCATACTTCCCTCCACTCGCTTGCGGCCGACTCTTGCAGATCGCTATTCCCGGCGGACCTCGGCTACCGTGTATGCACCAGCAACGCCAATTCTCGCCTCGGAAGGCTATCCGGGCAGTTTAGCAGGGATAGGCTGCACGTCTCGCTTCCCCCCGACGGTGATGGCCTCGCGGACCAGTTGCTCCACGGGCACACTGGCGGCGAACACAGCATCGCCGAGACGTTTGCGGGCATCCAGGATTTCGAGTCCGATGAGGCGACCGTCGTTGTCGAGGGCCGCCATGACATCCTCTTCGATGTCCAACGTATCTCGCGCCGGCTCATCACGAAAGCTGATAAAGAGCACGTCTACCTGTGCGTCATACGTGATATGCATGACTCATCTCCCTTCGGGGCCGCGACGCCGCGGCGTCACCGTGATAATCACGATCACACCCGCTCCGCAGCCAGCCGGTCGGCCAGCCCCGCCAGGGTCTGCACCACGACGTCGGGCGGGTAGCCCAAGCCATCCGGCGTAGCATCTTGGCGGTTGACCCAGAACGTTCGCAGGCCGAACGCTTTCGCTCCCGCGATGTCGAAGGCGTTGGACGACACGAACCCAATCGCCTCCGCTGGCACTCCCAGTCGCTGCGGCAGCAGGGCATACACGCGCGGGCTGGGCTTGTAGATACGCACCGTCTCGACGCTGATAAGCTCGTCGAAGACCTCCGTCAGCCCGCTGGCCCTCGTTACCGCCGCGAGCATCCGCGGCGTCCCGTTGGACAGGATCACCAGCCGGCGATTGACCGCCAGGCGAGCGAGGGCCGCCGGTACCTCGGGATACGCCGCCAGGTGATAGTAGCTCTCCATCAGGCGCGTGTGCGTAACCGCGTCGCACGCCAGCCCCAAGTGCTGACAAGCGTAGCGTAGCGCCTTCTCGGTCGCCGCCCAGAAATCCTCATACCGGCCCATCAGGCTGAGGAGCCAGCTATATTCCAGCTGCTTGTCCCGCCACAGCCGGCTCAATGCCTCCCCGCGCGACGGAAAGGCCGCCTCGCACGCAGCAACGACCGAATGCACGTCGAACAACGTGCCGTAGGCATCGAAAGCCAATGCCCCAATGTCGAGATTGCCAGCCCTCTCGGTCATAGTCGTTCGCCCTACTGCCTGGGGTAGATACAGGTCAAGCCGTAGGGGCGCAACATGTTGCGCCCGTCCCCCCCGTCGCAACGGGGGGACCATAGGGGGGCTACACCCCATCCCCTACAAATAAGCATCGCCCCCCTCGCGCTTCAGCCGCTCGACGACCTCGCGCACATCCTGCGTGCGGTCACGGTGACACACGAGCAGCGCGTCGCCGGCATCCACGATGACCAGGTCCTCCACGCCTATCGTGGCGATCAGCCGGCCGCCGGTGCGGATCAAACAGCCTGCGGTAGCCACCGGGATGTGGCGGCCCGCGCCGCCGATCACCGTGTTGGTGCCCTCCGTCGCCGGTGTAATCTCTTGGATCGCCGCCCAATCGCCCACGTCGCTCCAGGGGAACTCCCCCGCCACCATCAGCACGTTGGTTGCCTGCTCGAACACCCCGGTGTCAATCGCAATCGGCTCCAGCTCGGCGTAGACGGCCGCCAGCGTCGCGTCCTGCTGCGCCGTTCCCCACGCGCTCTGGATGACCTCGACGCCGCGTGCTAACGCTGGCATAAACATGCGGAGCGCAGTCAGGAAGTGGCGGGCCTGAAACCCGAAATAGCCCGCATTCCAGAAATACTCCCCCGATTCAACGAACCGCCGCGCCGTCGCCGCGTCGGGCTTCTCGACAAACCGCTCTACCGCGTAGACGGCGGCTCCTTCCACGCTGAACGCCTGCTGCTCGCGGTGGATATACCCGTAGCCGGTCGCCGGCCCGTCCGGCTGGATGCCGATGGTGACTAGGTAGTCACCGCGTTGCGCCGCCAGCAGTGCCGTCCGCAAGACCCGCCGGAAGGCGTCGGGATTCTGGATCGCATGGTCCGCATGGAGCGAGACAACCGTCGCCTGCGGATCGTGCGCCGCGATCACCCCCGTCGCCAAGCCCACCGCCGCGGCCGTATTCCGGGCCTGCGGCTCGGCCAGGATGTTGCCGGCGGGCAGCGCCGGGAGTTGCCTGCCAACCTCCGCGGCGTGCTCCACGGCCGTGACGATGTAGATGCGCTCCGGCGGCACCAGTCCGTCCAAGCGAGCCACCGTCTGCGCCAGCAGACTGTCGTCACCGATGATGGGCAGTAGCTGTTTCGGGCGGCTGGCGCGGGACAGCGGCCAGAGCCGCGTGCCCTGCCCACCGGCCAAGATAACGGCATAGGAATGGTCAAGTTCCCTAGACATGCACGCTCCTCTGTGCGACGGGCCACAGCGAACGTCCGTCGGCTTCAAGATACCTTGGTAAGTGGCCCGTCAAATGAGTTCTGCCGCGGCACAGCCTGCTACGCCCGTCCCCCCGCTGCACACGGGAGATGGTCTCTTCCCTCCCCTGGAGCTTGCTCCGGGGGAGGGCTAGGGTGGGGGCCAGGGAAAGATTCCGTATGGAAAAGCGACCTACCCTAGTCAGAGTCACCCCCGCCTGTGCTCGACTCCCCTTCTCCATATGTGTGGAGAGGGGGCCGGGGGGTGAGGCAAGCCCCTCCCCAGACATGATACCTTGCGGGGTGCGAGGTGAACGATGGCACTGTATGGGGCGGTAGAAGGCGGCGGCACGAAGTTTGTCTGCGCGGTGGGCAGCGGTCCAGCAGACCGCCTCGCCGCCAAGCGCATCCCGACGACGACACCCGCGGAGACCCTGCCCCGGGTGCGCCGGTTCCTGCTCGACGCCGCCGCGCAGGCGGGACAGCCGCTCGCGGCCATTGGCATCGCCACGTTCGGACCGATTGAGCTGGACCGGCAGTCACCCCGCTACGGCTACATGCTGCCAACTCCGAAACCGGGCTGGAGCGGCGCGCCGGTCGTCCCCGCGATCACGGACGGATTGGACGTGCCCGTAGCCGTGGATACCGATGTCAACGGCGCGGCCCTCGCCGAGTATCGCTGGGGCGCCGCGCAGGGGTACGACCCGGCGCTCTACGTCACGGTGGGTACCGGTATCGGCGGCGGAATCGTCATCGGCGGCACGCCGCTCCATGGCCTACTCCACCCCGAAATGGGCCACATCGCCGTCCCTCGTGCCCGCGATGCCGCCGGCAACCGCGACGAGTTCGCCGGGATTTGCCCCTTCCACGGCGACTGCATGGAAGGCATGGCCGCCGGCGGGGCGCTCGCCGCCCGTGCGGGCCGACCGGCGGACGACTTGGCGCCCGACGATCCGGTCTGGGAGCTTGAGGCGCACTACCTGGCCGCCGGCCTGGCGCAGCACGTGCTCATGCTCTCGCCGCAACGCATTGTGCTCGGCGGCGGCGTCCTGCAACAGGAGCACCTGCTCCCCCGTATCCACGCCGCGTTGCGGGCGCAGCTCCGCTCCTATATCGCCCGGCCGCAGGTGGATGCCGACGTGTGCAGCTACGTCGTGAAGCCGCACTTTGGCGACGAGGCGGGATTGGCCGGCGCCTTTGCGCTGGCGATGTCGGCCGCCGGCGTCTCGTGACGGCCCGCCAGCGCGGTCAGAGCTGGAGACCGAGCAGGCCGATATAGACGGCGTACCCCGCCAGCAGCAGTCCGGCCTCCAAGCGCCGGAGCTTGAAGCCCGTCCGCAGGAAGAGCAACAGCCCCAGGCTGCCGATAGCCAGCACCGGCAAGCCCGGATTCACCACCGCCGCCGGCAACGGATCGCTCGTTATCAACCCGACCGCGCCGCCGATCAAGAGCAGGTTGAAGACGTTCGACCCAAGCACGTTGCCGACGACCAGGTCGGTTTCCCGGCGCACAGCAGCGATGATCCCCGTCACCAGCTCGGGTAGCGACGTACCGATCCCCACGACGGTCAGGCCGACGAATCCCTCGTCCACCCCGGCGGCCAGCGCCAGCGATACCGCCCCCCGCACCGTCAGCTCCGCGCCGAGCAGGACGAGGCCCAGCCCGACGAGCGCCCGCAGCCCTTCGCGCAGCTTGGCGCCACCCCCGGTTTGCGTGCCGACCAGGCCCTCGACCTCCTCGGCCATGATGGCCGTGTCCTGCCGCTCGCGCAACGCCAGCCACAGCAGCCAGCCCATCGCCGCGATGAAGACCACGAGGAGCACGCCACCTTCAAGCGCACTGAGCGTCCCGTTCAACGCCAAACCGATGAAGAGCAGCGCCGCGACCGTCGAGATGAGCGCCTCCCGCCGCACGATGGTCACGTTGACGATGGCCGGCTGCACCATGGCCGCCGCGCCCAGCACCAGCCCGATATTGGAGATATTGCTGCCGACCAGGTTGCCGAACGCCACCCCGGAGCGCCCCTGCGCGGCTGCCAGCACGCTGGCGACCATCTCCGGCGCGGAGGTGCCGAAGCCGATCACGATGACGCCGACCACGATGGGCGAGATGCCGAATGCCTGCGCCACCCGGGCCGAGCCGGTGACGAACAGCTGTCCGCCGCCCGTCAGCAGCGCAATCCCGATCACCAGCATCAGCACGTCAACGAACATCCGCTCTCACCTCCGCTCCGCCCTCACCCCTCCCGTCATTGCGGCGTAGGCCGCAATCCAGGAAATGGAATCCCGTCATTCCCGCCGCCTCACCCGTCATTCCCGCGCAGGCGGGAATCCACGTCCCCCCGTCGGGACGGGGGGACCATAGGGGGGCTATCCCATCCGCCGGGCCTAGCGCAGCCCCAGCTCGCCCAACCGGGCCAGCAAGTATTCCTGCGGCCGGTCGCCCTTCACCCGGTTGCAGTGCGAGCATAGCAATTGCAGATTGTCCGGGTGGTTCGTGCCACCCCGCGATTGCGGCACGATATGATCCACGTCGAACGCCCGGAACGGAAACTCCGTATCACAGCCCGCACAGCGTCCTTCCTGCTGGCCGAACAGCACGTGTCTCTGCTGGCGATACGGCGGTAGCGTGCCCACGTCCGTTCGGCGCGGGATGTCCGTTCTGGCCGTCACCAAGCCGGCGGTGTCCTGCCGCTCCTGCCGCAAACTGGCCGTTAACTCGGCCAGTCGCATCTTGACCAGCTCCACGGCCTTTGGCGAGAGGTCAATGCCAATCCACTGCCGCCCCAGTTTCTCGGCTGCTACACACGCCGTCGCACAGCCCGCGAACGGATCGAGCACCATATCACCATCGTTGCTGCTGGCGGCAATGATCCGCTCCAGTAAGGCGAGCGGCTTCTGTGTCGGGTAGCCGGTCCGTTCTTTCGCTTGTGCTTGGACCGGACGTATATCATCCCAGATGCTATCCACCGGGTTGCCCGGCATTTCGTCGAGGTAGCGCTTCTGGCTCGGCACTGCCCCCGGCCGCGATTGCACCACGCGCCCCTGTTCGTAGGCCCGTTGCATTCGTTCCTGCGTCCAGCGCCAGACGCGCGTCACGCCGAGAAACTCATAGGTCAGGTTGGGGCGGTTGCGGTTTGGATTGGTCAGGTCGGAAAGGCGATAGCGGCGCCCAGTGTCCGGCTCGACATACCGGTAAAACTTTTGCACATAATCCTGGTCATACGGACGGTAGCTGCGATGCCAGATGAAGTCATCGGATACGCTGTAGTAGAGCAGGTAGTCAGCGTTGCTTGGGTAGCCCCGGAAGGAGAGTCCTTTCGCATTCGTTCGCCGCCACGTGATCTCACTCCGAAAGTTGCTCGCTCCAAAGACGGCATCCATTAGTCCCTTGAGATAGTGGCTGGCCGTCGGGTCGCAATGAAGGTAGAGACTGCCGGTGTCCTTGAGGACGCGGCGCATTTCGAGCAACCGGACCGCCATCATGCAGAGGTAGGCTTGCATCCCCTTACCGTGGGTCAGCCCGGCCGCTGTGAGCAGTTGATAGATGGCCGGCTGCTGGTCCGCAATCAGACCCATCCACGCCACGTCGAGGTCGGAGAGCGTCCAGCTATCCTTGAAAGCCGCGCCGGCCGCTTTGCTCCCGACCGGCGCAGCATACTCGCGGTTACTGTTGAACGGCGGATCAAGATAGATCAGGTCCACACACCCGCTATTGATCCCCCGCAGAATATCCAGATTATCTCCCGTCCAAATCGTCTTATCCGCAAAGTTCGCCTCAGCCATCACTGCCTCCTCTTCTCGTCGGGGGGAAATGAGCATCGAGCCAAAGCTCGGCCTGCTCACGTCGCTTCTTCAATACATCTTCACCCCTAACTTCATACACAGGCAAGGACGTTCTATTAGGGATGACTCCGACAAATCCCAGTTTCCGCAGTATCAACGCCTCTACCAAACACTGAGATTTGTTCCAGACACTGTATAATTGTGTACCCTCGCTACCATGCATGTCTGAGGAATGAGCAATGTCGTTGCGATAATCATTCAATGTCCGTACCTGTTCCCGTAGTGCCTGATGTTTTCTCGGATTATTGAGCTTCAGATGCTCACAAACACGAGCAACAGCGCGTGCAAATCTCTTATCCTTTATACGCCAAGACCCACTTCTCGTTGAGTAGAAGCACTTATCACGGTCAGGCATATCGGATTCTTGTTCCGATATCCAACGCACCAATCCCTCAAGCGCTGAGTAGCTAGCTACAATAGCATGGTGGATAGCAACCGTACCACTGGTGATAATTTCCTCGCTAGCTGTGTAGTGTATTATCATACTAGACATGATGTCCTTATCCTCAGCTCCCATCCCGCAAAATGCCGTGAAGATGCCAGAAAGGTCGTGTGAAGGGTGCATCTTTCCATACCAGGTAGCCAAGTGCTCAGGAGGTTGACGAACATAGCCACGCAGACTTCCCCACGACAATTCGTATTCCTTACGACCCTCAGCGAACACCATCCCAGGGTTGACTCCAAAAAGGAAGCACAAAAAATAGTGGAGATCAGTCACGAACTGTTGTGCGTTACAGCCAGAAAACGGGAGTGTGTTGTGTATCTCAGCTACATACCGTACACCATTCACAACATGATGATCGGGAACCCTTCCTAGATTCACAGACCAATCCGTATAATCCAGTTGTATTCCACTCATAATCCGCATACTCAGACGTTCTCGATCATACCCCTCGTAGTACGTAAAGTCAGCGTTTCCCTCCCATCCTGTCGGAATACCACTGTACCCAACTGTAAGACCGGTTAATCCGTCCACCTCACTGCCAAACCAACGATCTTTGACCCATCCGGTGAGAGTTGTAGTTGGAAACTCCGGGGCGAGTGGGAATCCAGCACATTTCACGTTCCAACACACGTCTATAAAATCAATATGTAGCTTCGTATCCAAATCTGTCCTGCCAAGTTCATCCGTAGGGTGTGTGGGTTCGTAATAGAACTTGAACGTTAGCCACGCTGGATTATCTGCAATGGTGAATATAACCCGACCAGACAGTTCTGCCTCATCATTCTTGATCGTGGCGGAGTAAGGTACACCAACACGTATACCTGCTGCCTCACGCAACAACTCTTTTCTTGGGTCTTGCTCAGACATCCTGTCCCTCCATGTGAATACCCATCCTGCTCATCCCTCAATCCCGCAAATCCTGATTCCGACACCCCCCGGTCGCCGCCCTCACTCCCCTTCCCTGCCAGGGAAGGGGCCGGGGGTTAGGTCCAGCCCGCCACCCCGTCAAAACGTCGCGCCGTCGAATTCGATGGTCTTGGCCAGCCCGCGCTGGAATTCCATGTACTCGCTGCGGCTCAACCGCGGCTTATACTCGCCTAGGAGTTCCCGCCCCTGCCGTGCGTCGTCGGCCAGCAGGTCAATCACCGTCATCGCCATCACTTTCGCCGGCAGCAGCACGGCGTTCTCGTAGTCCGTGATGTAATAGTTGTTGCCGTGTCCCGTCCCCGTCGCGCCGGCGGCGTAGGGATGGATCCCCGGCATGATCTGCGTCAGGTCGCCCATATCGGTCGAGCCGCCCCGTGTCTCCACCTCCCGCACTTCATCCGCCCCCACCAGCGCCACCGCGTTGTCCTTGTAGAGCGACGTCAGCTCCGGGTCGTTGCAGAGCGGCAGGTAGCCCGGCAGCGTCTCGATCCGCACTTTGGCCCCCACGCCCAGCGCGCCCGCTTGCAGCGCCCGGTCCACCTTGCGGTTTGCGTCGGTGATGGCCTTCAGCGTCCGCCCGCGCACATACGTCTCCATCCGCACCTCAGCCGGCACCGCGTTCACGATGTCCCCGCCGCGCGTGATGATCGGATGCACGCGGATCATGTCCTGGTCGCGGAACGTCTCCCGGTTGGCGTGAATCGCCTGCATAGCCAGCGTCGCCGCGTTGAGCGCGTTGATACCGCGATGCGGCGCGCCCCCGGCGTGTGCCGCGTGGCCGAGATAGGTGATCTGCTTGACCACGCACCCATTCGAGGAATCGCTGATCCCGGTGAGACCGTCGGCGCGGTTGGAGCTGGTATGCACCATCATCGCCATGTCCACGTCGTCGAATGCCCCCATCCGCAGCAGCTCCGGCTTGCCCCCGAGGAACTCGATCTTCCCGGCCTTCCGCAGCCCCAACCGAAAGCCGACCTCGACGTATTCCTCGGCCGGCACCGCCATGCACGCCACGCGACCGGACAGCTCCGACAGCACGCCGGACTTGAGTAGCCCGGTCGTCGTGCCGATCATCGTGGCAATTTGCGCGTTGTGCCCGCAGGCGTGGACCGCGCCGGTCGTCCGATCCGCCGCCGGATGGTCCGCCACGATGAGCGAGTCCAATTCGCCCAGCACGGCCACCGTGGGGCCGGGCGTGCCGCCGGTGAGCATCCCTTTCACGCCCGTCAGCGCCAGGTCCGTCTCGAATGGGATTTCGAGCGCCCGGAACCGCGCCGCGACCTGTCCGGCCGTGCGCGTCTCTTTGTAGCCCAGCTCCGGGTGCCGGAAGATGTCCTCGGCCAGGGCAGTCAAGCTATCCGCGTGCTGATCAATCTCCCGGCACACCCGCTCCTTCAGCTCGGCAATCGTCGTCATGCTGGCTGTCACCCTCACCCTCCTCACCGGTCCATGATCGTCAAACGTCACCGAACCGCGGTTGCATTCCCCTGCCGGTCGCACCATCCCGGCGGCGGTCCCCGTCGCGCACCCCCCCGCCGCCGAAGTACAGCCACAGTGTAGCGGTACGCTGCCCCGCCCGTGTACCGAGTAGTTTCTGTAGGGGCGCAACATGTTGCGCCCGTCCCCCCGCCGCAGCGGGGGGGCCACAGGGGGGCAAGCCCTCACGCCCGCCGCGCCACCCAAATTTGCTCGCCGCCATGCCGAAACGGTCCGCGCTCATAACTTCCGTACAGCGCCTCGACCACAAACCCACTCAGCTCCAGCAGATGCTGCATCTCGTACCGATACACCCACCGCAGCCTGAGCGGCGCATACGTCTTCGCCACGACCCGCCCATCAGCATCCAGCTCCTCGAAGATACGCTCCTCCTCGATGGTCTGCTGCACCGGGTCGTAGTGGCGGGCTTCCCAGATGACCACCCGGCGGCCCGTGTCGGGATGCGTAAGCTCACGGAACCTCTTTAGGGCGGTGCCAAGTGTCCCAAGATGGGCAGCGATTGTCTCCAGTCGAGGATCGAAGATGTTGAACACGAGCCGCCCATCGTCGGCCAAATGGTCACGAATACAACCCAAAGCCTGGCGCTGGTCCGCCGTAGTCATCAGGTGCAGGAAAGAGCGGAATGGGATCATGATGAGCTTGAAACGCTGATCAAGCGAAAACGACCGCATATCGCCTTCAACCAGCTCGATGCGTTGTTGTGTCGCGTCGGGCAGCTCGGCGATCTTCTCCCGCGCAATCGAGAGCATCGCCGTTGCGCTATCCAGCCCCACGACCGTCAATCCGGCCTCGGCCACCGGTATCAGCACCCGTCCCGTGCCGCAGGCAAGCTCCAGGACCGGCGACCCGGCCCGCCGCGCCTCCTCCACGTAGAAGGCCACGTCGCCGCGCTCCCCCTCCAGCTCCGCTCGCCCGAACGTCCGATCATAGAACGCCGCAGTTACCTCGTAAAAATCCACAATGCATATCTCTCCGTCATTCCCGCCCCAGTCCGCAGCCCCGTCCCCCGACACGGGCAGGTTTTCCCTGTAGGGGCGCGATGAATCGCGCTCAGGCGCTCGTCATTCCGGCGCAAGCCGGAATCCAGGGTTACTCGTGCCCCCCGGTCTCGTCATTCCCCCAGCAGGAGTGCGTTGCAAAACCGTCATTCCCGCGCAAGCATGTCCCGTCCCCCGATACGGGGCGGGAATCCATCCTGACCATCCTTGCATCCTGAAAATCCTGATTCAGACAAAAACTACCCTTGTGGTTGCCCTCGTCCCCCCGCCGCAGCGGGGGGACCATAGGGGGGCGGTACCCCACCTAGTCCCCGTCTCGCCCCCAATGCGCGTGGACGCGCCGCAACTCCTCGGCAAAGAAAGCCCCGTCAGCGCCGCCGCCATAGCGTCCGAGCCGCTGCGCCAGCTTGAAGAACCCCTTGCCCGGCCGCCCCGTCTTCACCCCGACGACGACTACCGACAGCAGCGGCCGGCCGGCCCCGTGCTCCACCGTGGAGATGGCCCGCAAGATACCGGCTACCTCCCTGGCCGCAGCCGGATCGTCCATGTCCAATCCGACCACCGCGGCCAAGTCATTGTAGGTAACCGTCCGTCCCGCCCGCGCCACCACCCGCAGCCGCGCCGCAATACGCTCGGCGCTGCCCGCGCCGGCTCGGTCAGCTACCCTCTCGCTTTGGCGTGCCATAGAGGTAGAGGTCGCGCTCGGTGTCCGTCAGCGCGTCGAGCGTGCTCTGCGGCAGGAAGATCGGACTGATTGCGACATCATCGAAGACCAGAAAGTCGGTTGCCTTCTCGGAAAGCTGCCCTTCCAGCTCCAGATCATCCTCAACCGGAGCGTATATCTTCAAGTGCCACGTATCCTCTTCCAAACCTGGAGTAAGGTGGTACGTCGCCGTAGGGTATCGTGCCTGAACCAGTTCCTTGAATACCGCCACATAGCGGGAGAGGTCAGGTGCTTCCGGCGTGTGTGGTCGCTCTTGCCGTATCGTTTGCGTGGTCATAGTTCATCCCTTCCCTCTGGTATCGCTGGGGACGCCGGACCGTAGCTGATCCTGGACGGCAGTGACCAGCCGGCGACTCAACACTACCGCTTGTTCTGCCTGGCGCTGTGTCACCGACTTGTACTCATAGTCAGCTTGAACTCTCCAGTCCCACAAGTCCTCCAGCACGCGGCGGAGCGAGGCAGGATACCGTTTGCGGCGATAGATGAGTCTACCACTCCACTCACTCCTCACCTGGCGGTGCGATGGGGTCTGCCCTCTACGTGTGCGAGGTCGAATGCCTTCTCTCCAGAGCGCAGCCACCGCGGCCAGAAACGCTGCATAATACGCTCGGTTGGCAGCATTGTTCGCTGCATCTGCGGCAAGCTCTCGTTCGGCTCCCGCCAGCGCCTCATCCGCTTTGTCCAAATAGCTGGCGGCAGTATCGTTAGCCATCTTTATACCAATGGCGTGCCATAGAGGTAGTGATCGTGCTCGGCGGCCCAGTCCGCAGGTTGCTGCTCTGTGCCGATCATGGCCTCCAGCGTGTCCCATGCGTTCTCGGATTCGGCCCTTGCAAGCTCCTGCTCTACGCGCAACCGATAGCGCGTGTTCGGCTTGAGGTCCAGCGGCGCCTCCGGCCGCAGCACGCTCCCATCAAAGACGGCCGTCAGGGTCCGTGCCATGGTGCCTCCTTGGGGTAGATTGACCTACCTGTACCAGTATGCCTATTGGCGCGTCAGTGAGCGTAGGCCGGGGTCTCTACGGTGCCTCTATCGCAACAGCCGCCCCCCATCCACGACAATCGTCTCGCCGGTTAGGAACGTCGAGTGCGTAGCCAGGCTGACGATCACGTTCGCTACGTCGTCCGCGCCGGCCGGCCGGCGCATCAGTGCGTCTTGCGCCAGCCGCTCGACGTGATCCTCGTGTCCCGTCACCCAGCGCGTCTTGACCACCCCCGGCGCGACCACGTTGACGCGGATGTCCGGTGACAGCCCATGCGCCAGGGAGCGCGTCAACGTAATCAGCGCGCCCTTGGAGGCCGCATACGGCATGCTGCTGCCGATCCCGCTGAACGCCGCCACCGACGCCACGTTGACCACCAGTCCCGCCCCGCCCCGCCGCAGGTACGGCGCCGCGGCCCGCGTGCAGTAGAACGCGCCCTTGACGTTGACGGCAAAAATGTGATCCCAGATGTCGTCGGTCAGATCGTCGAGCCGCTCGAACGGCACGAAGTGCGTTGTGCCGGCGTTGTTGACGAGAATATCCAGCCGCCCGAACGCCGCCACCGTCTGCCCGACCATCTCGCGCACCGCCGCGTCGTCGCTCACGTCCGCCTGGCACAGCAGCGTGCGGACACCCAGCGCCGCCACGTCCTCTTGCGTCTGCCGTGCCTCCGCCTCCGAGCGCGAGTAGTTGATGACCACCGCGGCGCCCTCCCGCGCAAACGCCAGCGCCGTCTCGCGCCCAATCCCGGTCGCCGACCCGGTTATCAGCGCCACCTGACCATCCAGACGAGTGATGTTGACACGATGGGGTGTACTCATCAGCAGGCCTCCCAGCAGTATCTATCGGTTCCGGTCATTCCTACGAAAATACCCCGAATCCACGTCCCCCCGCCGCAGCGGGGGGACCATAGGGGGGCTTACCCCAGCCGCCAAGGTCGCATCGTATCTACAGCGGCACCACGTTTGGCGCTGCCCGGTCACGCAACGCATTCCGCGTGTCCAAAATGCACCGCGCGTGCGACAGCACCAGCCCGTAGTCGAGCGAGCGATGCGGCGTCACCACGACCACCAGATCGGCCGCAGCCACCACCTCTGCCGTGAGTGGCACAAAGCTGGTGTCCGGGTGCAGACCGGCGGCCTCCGTCACCAGCGGATCGTGAATCCGCACCGTCGCTCCGGCCGCGATCAGCCGCTCCACCACCGGCACCGCCGGCGAGTGGCGGCAGTCGCTCTGGTCCGGCTTGTACGTCACCCCCAGTACCAGGATGTGACATCCCGCCAGGTCGCCGTCCCGCTGGCCGACCAGCGCCGCCGCCCGGTCCGTCACGTACTGCGGCATGAACGTGTTCACCCGCTCCGCCGCCGCGATCAAGTGCGAGGGCGTGCCCACCCGTTCGGCCACGTCGGCCAGAAAGAACGGGATCACCGGAATACAACTCCCGCCCACTCCCGGCCCCGGCTCGTGCGGCATGAACCCATACGGTTTTGTGCTCGCCGCGTCCACGACCTCCCACGCGCTGACGTTCAACGCCGCGGCAATCTGCGCCAGCTCGTTCACCAGCGAGATGTTGACAAAGCGGAACGTGTTCTCGAAGACCTTCGCCAGCTCCGCCACCTCAACACTGGCTACCGGCACCGTCGTCACCCCGCACTGCGCGTAAAACCGCTGCGCCAGGTCGAGCGCCGCCGTCGTCTCGCCGCCCACCACCCGCGGCGTCTCCCGCAGCCCATACCGCCTGTTCCCCGGATCAATCCGTTCCGGCGCATGCGCCACAAACACCCGCTCTCCCGGCCCGTCACCCCCACCGTCACCATTCGGCGCGGCACTACTACCATCGCCATTGCGTGTGGTGCCCCCACTACCGTCATTTGGTGTGCCCGCCCCCCCACCGTCATTTGGTGTGGTGCCCCCTATGTCGTCATTCCCGCACAGGCGGGAATCCAGCAGCCGCGCCACCCGCCGCGTCGTCCCCGGCGGCACGCTGCTCTCGACTATCACCAGCGCCGGCGGGCGTAGAGTGTCGGCAATGGTGCCGAGCGCCCGCTCCAGCGCGTCGAGCACGGGTCGTCGCTCGGCTGTAATCCCGGTGGGCACACAGACCACCACGCAGTCCGCATCGGCCAGCGCCGCCGCGTCGGTCGTCGCGCGAAAGTGCCCCGTGCATCGCAAGGCGTGCAGTTGGCCGGCGGTCACGTCGGTGATGTAGCTCTCGCCACGCGCGAGTTGCGCCACCCGCTCACCGTCCACGTCAATGCCGGTAACGGTAAACCCCGCCTCGGCGATGACCACCGCCTGCGGCAGCCCGGCAAACCCCAGCCCCACCACGGCCACCCGCGCCTGTTTGCTGGCCAACGCCGTCCGCAGCCGCTCGCTCCCGACGCTGGCCGGCGCCACCACCGGCTCTGCCTGTGTCATCGTCTCCCCTGCGTGCCAACCACCCGCTGCTCGCTGCACTGTAGCACGCCACCCAGCCCCCTCTAGTGTAACGGCTACTACGGCCCCACTGGAGACACCATCACCCCGTCCCCCCGCCGCGAGACTCAAGCCCCTTCCCTTCAGGGAGGGGGTTTGGGGGTAGGTCCGCCCCGTCCCCCCGCCGCAGCGGGGGGACCATAGGGGGGCAGTTCCCACCCTACCCAATCGGCCGCCGGTCCGCCCACGGCGCCACCGCCTCGAACGCCGCCGCCGCCCGCAGCACCGTCGCGTCGTCGTAGCGCCGCCCCACCAGTTGCAGCCCCACCGGCAAGCCGCCCGCCGTCCAGCCACACGGCACCGTGATCGCCGGCTGCCCCGTCAGATTGAACGGATACGAGAACGGCGACCACGACGGCAGATGGCCCCGCTCCGATGGCCCCAGCGTCGGTAGTTCGCCGGTCAGCGGCAGCGCCGGCACCGCCAATGTCGGCGTCGCCAGGATGTCTACGTCCTCGAAACAGCGCCGCACCTGATGCCAGAACTCGACCCGCTGAAAGCCGGCCCGTGTGTAGTCGAACGCCGTCAACCCCTTGGCTCGCTCCACGATCTCCACCAGCCCCGGGTCCATCTGCTCCCGCCACTCCGGCAGATAGTCCGCCAGCGCCGCCCCAATCCCCCCGAAAAACAGCGCCCACCATGGCTCCTCGGGATCAGTCCAGTCCAGCGCCAGCGTCTCGACGCTCCCGCCGGCCGCCGCCAGCCGCTCGACGGCCGCGCTCGTCAGCGCCGCCACCTCATCATCTACGACCGCGTAGCCCAGCGTCAGGCTCCAGCCCACCCGCAGCCCCGCCAGCCCTTCACGTGTACCCGCCTCGGCTGCGGCCAGATAGCTGCCCTCCGGCACCTCCGCCGCCGGCAACGTCAGCCGGTCGCGTGCATCCGGCCCGGCCAGCACGTCCAACGCCAGCGCCGTATCGGCCACCGTGCGCGTCAGCGGCCCCATGTGCGACATCGTTTCCGCCGCGCTCGCCGGATAGTACGGAATGCGCCCGAACGACGGCTTCAGCCCGACCACCCCGCAGAACGAGCCGGGAATCCGCACCGACCCGCCCCCGTCGCTGCCAATCCCGATTGGCCCCAGTCCGGCCGCCACGGCCGCCGCCGCGCCCCCGCTCGACCCCCCGGCCGTCCGCGTGCCGTCCCACGGATTGCGCGTCGGCGGGAACAGCCGGTTGTCCGTCAAACCCTTCCACCCGAACTCCGGCGTATTCGTCTTCCCCAGCGAGATCGCCCCCGCCGCCCGTAGCCGCTCGACCACCGGTGCGTCCTCGTCCGGCACCAAGTCGGCATAGATCGCCGAGCCGCGCGTCGTCCGCACCCCCCGCGTATAGACCAGGTCCTTAATCGAGACCGGCACCCCGTGCAGCGGCCCGGTCCGTTCCCCCGCCACCAGCGCCGCCTCGGCCGCCCGCGCCGCATCGAGCGCCTGCTCCGCCGTCACGGTGCAGTACGCCCCCAAATCGCCGTCAACGGCCGCAATCCGATCCAAGAATGCCCGCACCACCCCCACCGGCGACAGCTCGCGCCGCCGAATCCGTTCCGCCAGCTCCGTAGCAGGCATATAAAAGAACGTCGCATCGGACATCGCTACTCCCCCTCCGCTGAACTCCCCCCATCCTCGCACATCCCCGCCCCCGCCGCGAGCCGTCGCACCCGTCATTCCCGCCCTGCCGCTCCCACCGCCGTAGGGGCGCAACAGGTTGCGCCCGTCCCCCCGCCCCCGCGTCATTGCGGCGCAGGCCGCAATCCCCGTCCCCCCGTCGCAACGGGGGGACCATAGGGGGGCTACCCCCCGCCGCTACCGATACCACGCCGCCTGGAGCCGATACAGCTCCGCGTAGGCGCCGCCGCGCGCCAGTAGCTCGTCGTGCGGGCCGGCCTCGATCAGTTGCCCGGCCCGCAAAACCAGCACGCGGTCCGCTATCCGGCACGACCCCAGCCGGTGCGAGATCAGCACCACCGTCCGCTCCGCGGCCATCCGCGCGAAGTGCTCGTACACTGCCGCCTCCGCCTGGGCATCCAGCGCCGAGGCCGGCTCGTCCAGGATCAGTATTTCCGCCGGGCGGAAGTACGCCCGCGCAATCGCCAGCTTCTGCCACTGCCCTACGGACAGCTCCTGTCCTTCATGGAACTCCTTGCCCAGCAACGTGTCCACGCCTTGCGGCAGCGTTGTTGCCACCTCGTCGGCCCCGCTGCGCCCGACCGCCGCCTGCAGGGCCGCCTCATCGCCAGCGCCTTCCACCCAGCCGACGGTGATGTTGTCCCGCACACTGCTCTGATACCGCTGGAAGTCCTGAAAGACCGTCCCGAACCGGCGGTACCAGTCGGCCGGCGCTATCTCGCGCAGCTCAACGCCGTCCACGAGAATCCGCCCTGCGGTGGGCTGGTACAGCCCCATGAGCAGCTTGACCAGCGTGGACTTGCCCGCTCCGTTCTCCCCGACCAGCGCCAGCCGCTCGCCCGGCCGGATGGTCAGGTTCAGATCGGCCAGCGCCGGCTCCTCACTCCCCGGATACGTGAACGACACGGCCTCGAACTTAATCCCTTGCGCCACCGGCCCGGCCAGCCGCCGACCGCCGGTAAGGTCCACCCGTGGACCGTCGGTGAACTCGAAGAAGTCCCGGATGTAGCGCATACTGCTCTCGATCCCGCCGAGGATGCTGAGAGCCAGGTCAACGTAGTGGCTCTGAAAGGACTGGACCGCGAAGAAGAAGGCCGCGTAAGTCCCCAAGCTGGCGCTGCCGGTAATCAGCAGCCACACGCTGAACGTGATCGCGGCCAGGTAGACCAGCGCGTTCAACCCGTCGGTCCAGATGCTCACCCGCGCGCCGGCCGCCGAGAGTTGCAGCCGTCGCCGCATCGTCCGCAGCCAGAGGCGCTGGATGCCGTCCACCAGCCACGGTCCCAGCCCGAACAGCCGCACCTCGGCCGCCGCGTCGCGCTTCCAGAGCAGATCAATCCACACGCCCAGCCGCCGCGTCTCCGGGGTCAGCTCGTTGCTCAGTTCGTATCGCTTGCCCTCGAAGCGCATCCGAGCAATCAAGCCGGGCGCGGTCCCGACGACCAGCAGCAGCGGTAGCCCCCAGTGGAACTGACCGAGATAGATGGCCAGGGAAACCAGCGCCACCAGGCTCGCAAGACCTCGCCACGCCACCTCCACCGTCTCATAGAGATGCTGTTCCATCGCCAGCGTGGCGCGCTGCAGCCGGTCGTAGTACGCGGCGTACTCCAGCCCTTCGAGCGGGGTCGTCTGCGCCTGCCGGTAGCAGCGCGCTTCGATCTCCCGCCGCAGCAGCTCTTGCTGCCGCCCCGCCAGCGTCTGCCGCACGCTGAACTGCCCACTGAACAGCCCTCCGACCAAGGCCAACCCCGCCAGCGCACTCGCCCAGAGCAGTCCCATGCCGAGCGACGCCGTGCCCGTCACCACCCCCTGCGCCGTGTCAATCAACTGGCGCAGCACATGCACCTCGGCGACGGCGAACAGTCCGCTCCCGATTTCGAGCACCGCCACCACCGTCGCCAGCACCGGGTTGACCGCCCAGAACAAGCGCAGCAGCCGCGGGAAGTAGCGCACCTGACTCCAGACCGATCCCTCGTCCGGCTGATCGAACAGGTCCGCCGCCGACCAGTGTGAGCCGCGCGCGTGGTAGGTTCTCATCGCCCTACTCCCCCGCGCCCTCCGCCCGACTGGGGGTAGGTACGCGCCAAGCCGTAGGGGCGCAACATGTTGCGCCCATCCCCTCCGTCATTCCCACATCCCCTCCGTCATTCCCGCGAAAGCGGGAATCCACTCCCTCTCCCCCTGGAGACCTTTGCGTAACCCGTCATTCCCGCGAAGGCGGGAATCCAAAAACCGGTCCTTCCAGGTTAGCGAGGAGTGGTGCATTGTCCCTCTCGCACTCCATTTGGGGGTTATGCAAAGGTCTCCCCTGGGAGAGGGCCGGGGTGAGGTCCGACTCCCCCCTCCACCATGATGGAGCAGGAGAGGGCCACCATGGCTCCGCCACCAACGCCGTAGGGGCGTCCCTGGTGGGCACCCTGGCCTCTTCCCCGCCTCATCCATCCTGTCCATCCATGTAAATACCTACCCCTGCCCCGCGCCCTCCGCATACCAACTCGCCTGCAAGCCGTACAGCCGCGCATACGCGCCGCTCCCCTGCACCAGGGCCGCGTGCTCGCCCTCCTCCACGATCCGCCCGCCCTGCAGGACGATAATCCGGTCCGCCAGCCGCGCCGATCCCAACCGATGGGAAATGAACACCGCGCACCGCCCAGCCGCCGCCGCCCGGAATTGCCGGTAGACGGCCACCTCCGCCCGCGGATCCAGCGCCGCCGTCGGCTCGTCGAGCACGATGATCTGCGCGTCCCGCACGTAGGCGCGGGCAATCGCCAGCCGCTGCCACTGCCCGGTGGACAGGTCCATCCCGCCCACGAACTCCTTGCGGAGCAGCGTGGCGTATCCGTCGGGCAAGTCGGCAATGAAGCCGTCCGCGCCACTCTGCGCCGCCGCCCGTTCGATGGCCGCCGGCACCGTCGTCGCTGGCGCGTCATCCGGCGTGTCCGGCAGCAGCGCCGTATCGCCGTAGCCGATGTTTTCGAGCGCCGTGGCCGGATAGCGCATGAAGTCCTGGAAGATCGCCGTCGCCTCGCGCCGCCACGCCGCCGGATCAAAGTCGTTCAGGTCAATCCCGTCGACCGTAATCCTCCCCCGCGACGGGCGATACAATCCGAGCAGCAGCCGGACCAGCGTGGTCTTGCCCGCGCCGTTCTCGCCCACGAGCGCAATCCGCTCCTGCGGCCGCAGCGTCAGGCTCACGTCCTGCAAAGCCGGTCGCGCCGCCCCCGGATACGTAAAGCTCACCCCATGAAACCGCACGCCCTCCCGCAGCGGTCGCGGCGGCGCCGGGTGGGAACCGGCCGGCCGCGGCTCCGGGTCAACGGCCAGAAAGTCCCGCAGGTGCTCCCACCGCGAGTAGTAATCCACCACGGAAATGGCGCTATAGGACAGCAGTTGGATGAGGTTGCGGAGCGGTCCCAGCGCGTACAGCAGCGCCACCAGGCTCCCGAGGGTGATCTCCCCTCGGCTCGCCAGCACCAGCAGCGCCACCGCCGTTCCCCAGCGGGTCAGCTCCTGAAGCGCCGTGTTCCCCCAGCCGTGCCAGGCCAGTTTCCAATGGGCAGCCATCAGGGAATCGAGATGCCGGTTGAAGGCGGCCCGCCAACGGTCGAGCAGCACGGCGCCCAGCCCGAACAGCCGCAGCTCCGGCGCCGCCCCCCGGTCGGCCAGCAGTTGCGCCCAGTAGCGCTCCTCGCGGCGCAGCGGTGAGCGCGCGTAGCTCGCCGCGACAAACTGTCGTCCCTGCCGTCCGCCGATCACCACGCTGGCAATACTGGTCGCCGCCAGGGCCACGGGCAGCAGCCAGTGGGCTTGCCCGTAGAGCACCAGCAGACCGACCGTTCCCAGCAGCGCGCTGACTTGCCCGGCTACCCTCTCAAGCTCCGAGGAGACCCTGCGACTCAGCGCCGTCCACCCGTTCTCCAGCTTGTGGTAGTACTCCGGCTGCTCGTAGTAGGTCAGCGGCACCGCCGCCATGTGCTCCAGCAAGCGCCGCTGCAGCGCAACCTTCAGCCGCTCGCGGACCAGCTCGCCACAGTAGAGCGTCAGCGTGTTGCGGATGTCCGGCACCACATACGCCGCAAAGAGCACTCCCAGCCAGGGCAGCACCTCCCCCCACGGGTTGGCCGGCAAGTCGGCCAGCACGTTGATAAGCCCCGTCATGGACCAGACCAGCAGCGGCTGGGCCACGCCACCAACCAGACTCAACGCCATGATGATGATGGCCAGGAGCCGGGCATGACGCCAGATCATCCCGCTGGCGAACGCCATGGCCCCACCGGTCCGCCGGGCTTGTGCCGTCAGCTCGCGCCAGCGGCGTATGTGTACGCGGCCCTGCTCCATCACGTCTTTCCCTCGCCGGAGCCACCCCCCGCTACCCCTCGGCCAGGCTACACCACATCACCACCCATTATACGCCCCGCCCTCCCATCGGCGTTCCCCTCACAAGAGCAGGTCCAGGCCAAGCCGTAGGGGCGCAACATGTTGCGCCCGTCCCCCCGCCATTCCCACATCCCCTCCGTCATTCCCGCGCAAGGAGACCTTTGCGTAACCCGTCATTCCCGCGAAAGCGGGAATCCACCCCCGCTCCAAATGTTGGAGCGGGGGCCGGGGGGTGAGGACCATCCTCCCCCGTCGCCCCGTCATTCCGGCGAAAGCCGCAATCCAGCCCCGACCGCCCCTTCACCGCCCCGTCATTCCCGCGAAAGCGGGAATCCAGCCCCTTCCCTTCAGGGAGGGGGTTTGGGGGTAGGTCCATCCCCCAGCGCCACGCATCGCGTGCGGTATACTCCCGCCCATACCGGCGTCTCGCCCCGAGCCTGACCATGATCGCTACGGCAGCCGCGCCCCCGTCCACCATGCGGCCCTACCAACGGCAGGGCCAGATTGACTACGCCCGCCTCGACTACAATCCCGACGAGCCGGTCCTGAAACCTGATGCGATGCAACAAAATCCCCCGCTGCACGAAATTCTCGGCCTGCTCGCCAGTCGATTCACCGCCTTCCAGCGCCGGCCCGACGTGTTTCTCGAAGCCAACACGATCCTCTGCTACGACCCGGACGACCTCAACGTGCGCGTCTCCCCGGACGTGTACTTGGCCTTTGGGGTAGACGCGGACGCCATCCGAGAACGCAAGCTCTACTTGCCGTGGGAAGCGGGCAAGCCGCCGGACTGGGTACTGGAGGTGGCCTCGGTCAGCACCGCACGAGAGGACGTGGGCCGCAAGCGGGCGATCTATGCCCGCATTGGCGTGCCGGAGTACTGGCGGTTCGATCCGAAAGATGGCAAGTATCACGGAGCGAAGCTGGCCGGGGACCGACTGGTAGATGGGGCATATGAGCCTATCCCCCTGACCACGGCGCCGGACGGCATCCTAAAGGGCTACAGCGAGATACTGGGGCTGAGTCTGTGCTGGGATGACAACTGGCCGCGGCTGTACGACCCGGCGGCGAACACCTACCTGGAGACCTGGCAGCAGGACCGAGCGGCCCGCCGGGTGGCCGAAACTCGTGCGGCCAGCGAGCGGGCGGCGCGCGAGGCGGCGGAAGCGCAGGTCGCCGTCGAGCAGGCCGAGCGGCTCGCCGAGCGGGCGGCCCGGCGGTCGGCCGAGGCCCGCATCCGGCAGCTTGAAGCGGAGCTACGCCGCCGGCCAGCGGACCGATAGCCGTGCTTCCCCCCAGGTCGGCCCCCTCACAGCAGCAGGTCCAGGCCAAGCCGTAGGGGCGCAACACGTTGCGCCCGTCCCCTCCGTCATTCCCACATCCCCTCCGTCATTCCCGCGCAAGGAGACCTTTGCGTAACCCGTCATTCCCGCGAAAGCGGGAATCCAGCCCCTTCCCTTCAGGGAGGGGGTTTGGGGGTAGGTCCATCCCCCAGCGCCACGCATCGCGTGCGGTATACTCCCGCCCATACCGGCGTCTCGCCCCGAGCCTGACCATGACCGCTACGGCAGCCGCGCCTGCGTCCACCACCATGCGGCCCTACCGCAAACAGGGCCAGATTGACTACGCTCGCCTCGACTACAATCCCGACGAGCCGGTCCTGAAGCCTGATGCGATGGAACAAGAACAGCCGATGCAGGAATTCCTGGGTCTGCTCGCCAGTCGGTTCACGGATTTCGGCCAGCGACCCGATACCTTCCTCAGCAGCAACACGATCCTCTGCTACGACCCGGACGATCTCAATGTGCGTGTCTCCCCGGACGTGTACCTGGCCTTTGGCGTGAATACGCAAGCCATCCGGCAACGCAAGCTCTACTTGCCGTGGGAAGCGGGCAAGCCGCCGGACTGGGTACTGGAGGTGGCCTCGGTCAGCACCGCACGAGAGGACGTGGGCCGCAAGCGAGCGATCTATGCCCACATTGGCGTGCCGGAGTACTGGCGGTTCGATCCGAAAGATGGCAAGTATCACGGAGCGAAGCTGGCCGGCGACCGACTGGTAGATGGGGCGTATGAGCCTATCGAGCTGACGACGGCGCCGGACGGCATCCTAAAGGGCTACAGCGAGATACTGGGGCTGAGTCTGTGCTGGGATGAGAACTGGCCGCGGCTGTACGACCCGGAGACGCACACCTATCTGGAGACTTGGCAGGAAGAGCGGGTGGCCCGCGAGGCCGCCGAGACCCAGGTCGCCGTCGAGCAGGCCGAGCGGCTCGCCGAGCGGGCGGCCCGGCGGTCGGCCGAGGCCCGCATCCGGCAGCTTGAAGCGGAGCTACGGCGCCGGCCAGCGGACCGATAGCCGTGCTTCCCCCCAGGTCGGCCCCCTCACAGCAGCAGGTCCAGGCCAAGCCGTAGGGGCGCAACATGTTGCGCCCGTCCCCCCGCCATTCCTACGTCCCCTCCGTCATTCCCGCGCAAGGAGACCTTTGCGTAACCCGTCATTCCCGCGAAGGCGGGAATCCACCCCCGCTCCAAATGTTGGAGAGGGGGCCGGGGGGTGAGGACCATCCTCCCCCGTCGCCCCGTCATTGCGCCGCCAGCCGCAATCCAGTCCCGACCGCCCCTTCACCGCTCCGTCATTCCCGCGAAGGCGGGAATCCAGCCCCTTCCCTTCAGGGAGGGGGTTTGGGGGTAGGTCCAACCGCATTGACAAACCCGCACAGGAAGCCCTAGGCTCGACAACAGCAGGTGAGCGGCGGCACTTGTCGGCCGCAGTGCAGGATCAGCGATGGCACGAGCGTCAGGTGAGAGTCGGATTGAGCCGCCAGCCACCACCCCCTTGCGTACCCGCCCCACCAATGCCTTTGGGACAGCATTACGGACCTTGCGCGAGCAGACCGACCTCAGCCAGAGCGCCCTCGGCCGCCGCGCCCAGGTCCACGCCAGCATCGTCAGCCGCCTGGAAAGCGGCGACCGCACCCCGAGCAGCCCCGGGCTGGTGACGGCCCTGGCCCGCGGCCTCCGCCTCTCTCCCGACGATACCGACCGCCTGCTCGCCGCGGCCGGTTTCGTCCCCGCCGTGATTATGCGCCTCGGCCCCGGCGACCCCACCCTGCTCCTCCTAGCGCAGGTGCTCACCGACAGCCGCATCTCGGCCGATGAGCGGCAGCGCCTACGCGCCGTCGTCGAGACCACCGCCCGCTGGTGCCGCGCCGCCAGCCGCTAACCCCCGCCCCCTCACATGTGGTAGGTACGCGCCAAGCCGTAGGGGCGCAACATGTTGCGCCCGTCCCCCCGCCGCAGCGGGGGGACCATAGGGGGGCAATAGCCTCCTTGACTCCCTACCCAACACTCTCCCCACCTCACCCGTCATTCCCGCGAAAGGAGACCTTTGCGTAACCCGTCATTCCCGCGAAAGCGGGAATCCAGCCCCTTCCCTTCAGGGAGGGGGTTTGGGGGTAGGTCCATCCTCCGCCGCGCATTGCGTGCGGTATAATCCCGCCCATACCGGCGTCTCGCCCCGAGCCTGACCATGATCGCTACGGCAGCCGCGCCTGCGTCCACCACCATGCGGCCCTACCGCAAACAGGGCCAGATTGACTACGCCCGCCTCGACTACAATCCCGACGAGCCGGTCCTAAAGCCTGATGCGATGCAACAAAACCCCCCGCTACACGAAATTCTCGGCCTGCTCGCCAGTCGATTCACCGCCTTCCAGCGCCGGCCCGACGTCTTTCTCGAAGCCAACACGATCCTCTGCTACGACCCGGACGACCTCAACGTGCGCGTCTCCCCGGACGTGTACTTGGCCTTTGGGGTAGACGCGGACGCCATCCGAGAACGCAAGCTCTACTTGCCGTGGGAAGCGGGCAAGCCACCGGACTGGGTACTGGAGGTGGCCTCGGTCAGCACCGGCCGGGTGGACGTGGGCCGCAAGCGAGCGATCTATGCCCACATTGGCGTGCCGGAGTACTGGCGGTTCGATCCGAAAGACGGCAAGTATCACGGAGCGAAGCTGGCCGGGGACCGGCTGGTAGATGGAGCATATGAGCCAATCCCGCTGACCACGGCGCCGGACGGCATCCTGAAGGGCTACAGCGAGATACTGGGATTGAGTCTGTGCTGGGATGCGAACTGGCCGCGGCTGTACGACCCGGCGGCGAACACCTACCTGGAGACCTGGCAGCAGGAGCGGGTGGCGCGCCAGGCGGAGCAGGCGGCCCGCGAGGCCGCCGAGACCCAGGTCGCCGTCGAGCAGGCCGAGCGGCTGGCCGAGCGGGCGGCCCGGCGGTCGGCCGAGGCCCGCATCCGGCAGCTTGAAGCGGAGCTACGCCGTCGGCCAGCGGACCGATAGCCGTGCTTCCCCCCAGGTCGCCCCCCTCACAGCAGCAGGTCCAGGCCAAGCCGTAGGGGCGCAACATGTTGCGCCCGTCCCCCCGTCGCAACGGGGGGACCACAGGCGGGCTGGGGCAGGTTCTTGCCGTAGCGGCGCGATGAATCGCGCCCCGTCCCCGTCCCCCCGCCGCAGCGGGGGGACCATAGGGGGGCAATAGCCTCCCTGGCCCCCTCTCCCCCCCTCCCGTCATTCCGGCGCAAGCCGGAATCCAGCCCCCATGGCCCCACCACCAACGCCGTAGGGGCGTCCCTTGTGGGCGCCCTCACCGCCCCCGACCTCGTCATTCCCGCCCTCACCGTCCCTCCATCCTGCCCATCCTTGCATCCCGCAAATCCTGATGCAGACCCCCCCCACTATATGCCCCGACAAAATAATCCTTGACAACAATAGTCCATCCATGTATCGTGTGGGCAACCACACGACCAGAAATAAGCCGCTCAGGAGAATTCACAGCATGACGCAGGAGCACGGCGCACCGGACACGCACCGCACCACTGTCGTAGTCCAACCGATCACCGCGACCCAGGAGCCGGTCGTAGTCGGCTGGGCGGCCCCCGCGCCGCCGCAGCTCAAACCCGTGCCGATTATCGTGACCCCGCCGCCGGTGGTCATCGGCTGGATGGCCGCCTAACCTCCGCCTCCCCACCCCCACCACAGCCCCTCGTCATCCCCCCGTCATTCCGGCGAAAGCCGGAATCCAGTCCCCCACCGCCCGTCATTCCCGCGCCAGCCGCAATCCACCCCCTCTCCACCAAGTGGAGAGGGGGCCAGGGGGTGAGGCCCACTATTCCCCTTCCCTTCAGGGAGGGGGCCAGGGGGTAGGTCCGCCCCCCGCCGCCCGTCATTCCCGCGCAAGCGGAAATCCATCCTGCTCATCCTCTAATCCCGTAAATCCTGATGCAGACCCCCCCCCCCCCATTTACATGCCCCACCAAAATAGTCCTTGACAACAGTGCTCGCACCATGTATTGTGTAGTCAACTACACGACCAGACATCAGCCGTGCAGGAGATTCCATACCATGACACAGAATAACGGAGCACCGCACACCCGCCGGCCCCGGCGCCACCCGCGCCCCCGAACCGCCCCGCCGCGGCCGCTTGGCGCAGGCCGCTTCAGCGCCAGAGTGCTCTTGGCCGTCCTGCTCATGGTGATGGGCCTGGCCCTGGCCACCGGCACCCCCGCTATGGCCACGGTCAACAACCCGAACTCCCCTACCCGCGCCCCGTCCGACACCCCCACGCCTTCAGCCCCAAAGACACTGAGCGGTCCCCTCGTCGTCCCCCCGGTCGACACCAATCCGGACGCCACCAGCACGCCCACCGCCACCCCGGTCGACACCAATCCGGACGCCACCAACACGCCTACTCCCATCCCGGTCGACACCAATCCGGACGCCACCAACACGCCTACTCCCATCGTCGTCGACCCCGACCCCGACCCCACCAACACGCCCGCGCCCGCGGCCACCAACACACCCACCGCCACCCCGAAGCCGGGCACACTCACCCGCGAGGTGGTGGTACAGGCTGCCCAGGACACCAACGTCGGCGCCCCGATCAATGCGCCTACTCCGCCGCCGCCTTATTCTGCTGGGAAACTGAGCTACAGTATCGACTTTTCCGGTAATACGGCGTTGACCGGCAAGTTCAAGATCGACAGCGATGCTAAGGGCCAGATCAAGGTGCAGGAGAGTCCGAAACTGACCCTCGCACTCGACAGCTATGGGAACATGAAGGTGATCGCCACCTACAACGAAGGCGATTTCAAGTACAAAGCTGAAGTGTACCTCACCATCAAGGTGGTCGCGCCCACGCCCACGCCCACGCCCACCGCTACCGCCACGCCCGCGGCCACCAACACCCCCACGCCCACCGCCACCACCACTGCGACGCCCGCGGCCACCAACACGCCCGGTCCAACGCCGACCAATAGCCCGCCCAACAGTACCACGGAGACCCGCTCTATCGCCGAGAACGCCGCCGCCGGCGCCAACGTCGGCGCCCCGGTCACGACCACCGACCCCGACGGCGATAAGCTGACCTACAAGCTGAAGTCTCCACCCTTGGTGGCCGTCGTGCCGTTCGAGGTCGCCAGCGATGGCCAGATCACGGTCCGGCCCGGCGCCAAGTTGAACTACGAGAAGAAGAAGACCTATGAAGTCACCGTGGTCGCCAGCGACGGCACGCTCACGGCAAACATCACCGTCACGATCAATGTGACCGACGTGAACGAGGCGCCCCTGGCCACCACGGCGACCCGCTCTATCGCCGAGAACGCCACCCCCAGCGCCACCGTCGGCGCCCCGGTCACGACCACCGATCCGGACGACGACACGCTGATCTACTCGCTGACCTCGAACGAGTTCGAGATCGACCCCCAGGGCACCGAAGGCGCGGCCAGCGGGCAGATCGTCGTCAAGTCCGGTGTCACCTTGGACCACGAAACCACGTCGTCCTATAGCGTCACCGTGGTGGCCAGCGATGGCAAACTCACCACCAACATCCCGGTCACGATCAATGTGACCGACGTGAACGAGGCGCCCGTCGGCAGCGCCCAGGCCCGCTCCATCGCCGAGAACGCCGCCGCCGACACCACCGTCGGTACGCCGGTCACGGCCACCGATCCCGACGACGACACGCTGACCTACTCGCTGACCTCGAACGAGTTTGCGATCAACAGCAGCAGCGGCCAGCTCACGGTCAAGTCCGGCGCCGACCTGGACTACGAGACCACCACGTCCTATAGCCTCACTGTCACCGCCAGCGATGGCACCCTCACCACCGACTTCACCGTCACCGTCACCGTCACCGACGTGGACGAGGCGCCTGACGGCAGCGCCCAGACCCGCTCCGTCCCCGAGAACGCTGCCGCCGGCGACAAGGTCGGCGCCCCCGTCACCGTCACCGACCCGGAAAACAAAACGTTGACCTACGCCCTCACCTCGAACGAGTTTGCGATCAACGCCAGCAGCGGCCAGCTCACCGTCAAGACGGGGGCCAGCTTGGACTACGAAACCAAGTCCTCCTATAGCCTCACCGTCACCGCCAACGATGGCGCGAACACCACCAGCATCTCGGTCACGATCAATGTGACTGACGTGAACGAGGCGCCCAACAGCACGACGGCCACCCGCTCGATTGCCGAGAACTCGCTCGCCGGCACGACCGTCGGCGCCGTGGTCACCACTACCGATCCGGAAGGGGCCCCGCTGACGTACACGCTCACGTCGAATGAGTTTGCCGTCGGCCAGCTCACCGGCCAACTGACGGTCAAGTCCGGCGCCACCTTGGACCACGAGACCACCACGTCCTACGCCGTCACCGTGACCGCCAGCGACAGCACCAACACCACCGACATCCCGGTCACGATCAATGTGACCGACGTGAACGAGCTGCCCGTCTTTGAGGTGCCGGCGGGTGGCTTCACGGTAGTCGCGAATGTCGCCCAGGGCAGCAAGGTCGGCACCCCGATCCGGGTGTACGATCCCGACGGTGACACGTTCGACGTCCGGCTGCGCGAAGCGCCCCCGGTCAACGGCAAGAAGTACGGCTTCAGCATCGAACACGACAACATTGCGGACCTCAACGATATCGGCCCCGACACGACGGTGCAGCTCATCAGGAAGGGGTCTGATCCGTCTGATCCGTTGGAAGCAGGTGAGGTCTGGACCGTCATCTTGTTCGCCCAAGCTGGGTTAGCTGGTGAAGTTGAGGCCCCCGTCAAGATCACCGTCCTCGCTGCACCCACGGCCACCCCCGTGCCCGCCAACACCCCCACGCCGAACCCTGGCGCCCCCGTCTTCCCGACGGGGCCGATCACCCGCGAGGTGCTCGCGGGCGCACCCTTGGGCACCAACATCGGCGCCCCGGTCACGGCCACCGACCCGGACACGCCGCTCCGGTACTCGCTCTATTTTGCCCCGGGTTTGGGCGTGGGCGCGGCGATACTGGCTGACAATTTCGCAATCACCCAGAGCACCGGCCAGCTCGTGGTGGCGAAAGATCCCAAGCTAATCCTCGGAGCGGGCAGCTACGGCACGGACGGGAACATGTACGTGCGGGTCCAAGACTCCCAGGGGACTACCAGTCAGGTGGCCCTCATCATCAAGGTAGTCGCGCCCACGCCCCTGCCCACCGCGACCCCACCGCCCACGGCGGTCCAGCCCACCCCCACGCCGACTGCCACTGCGACCCCGGCCCCCGGCAACCAGCCGCCCGTCGGCGCCCCCTTCACGCGCAGCGTCGCCGAGAACGCCGCCGCCGGTACCACCGTCGGCGCCCCGGTGACGGTGAGCGACTCGGACGGTGATACCCTGACCTACAGCCTGACCGCGAACGAGTTCGCGATCAACGCCACCAGCGGCCAAATCACCGTGGCGACCGGCGCGAACCTGGACTACGAAACGCAGTCGTCCTACGCCGTCACCGTCACCGCCAGCGACGGCCGCGGCGGCACCGCCCAGTACACCGTCACCATCTACATCAACGACGTGGACGAGATCCCGGCTGCGACGCCGACGCCGACGGCGACGCCGATCCCCAACGGGGCGCCGAGTTTCGGGAGCACCACGGCGACCCGCAGTGTGGCCGAGAACTCACCCGCCGGCACGAACGTCGGCGATCCGGTGACGGCCACCGACCCGGACGGGGACCCGGTAGGCTACTTGCTGGTGCCGACGAGTAGCACCTTCACCATCGCCGCCAGCGGCCAAATCGCCGTGGCGACGGGCGCCGACCTGGACTACGAGACCACCTCGTCGTACACCGTCATTGTCTACGCCTACGATTCGAGCGGCGACAGCGCCAAGATCACCGTCACGATCAATGTGACCGACGTGGACGAAACACCCGCCGTGCCGGTGGGTGGCGGCCCGGTCGTGCGCCAACCGTCCACCATTACCAACCCGGCGCCATCGCCGGACCCGGCCCCAACCGCGGGGAACGTCGCGCCGGTCCGCGAGCAAAGCGGGCTGGCCCTGTGGCAGCTGATCCTGCTCACGCCGGTCGTGGCGCGCCGTCGCCGAGCACCGGTACCCGTGGGCGTGCAGGTCGGCGCCGCACGCACGACGCCGCAGACGGCGCTGGCCGTAAGCTGGCGCGTGATGACCGAGAGTGCGATGGGGCCGGTGCGCTGCGCGGTGCAGTACCGGCCGGATGGCGCCCGGCGTTGGCAGACCCAGCACAGCGAGAGCGAGAGCACCGCGCTGACGCTGGAAGGGCTGCAGGCCGACACGCGCTATGAAGTGCGCGTGCAGGCGGCGGCCGACGAGCACACGAGCCGCTGGGTCCCGGCCGGCGCGCACCGCACCGCCGTCGCCGTCCAACCGATCACCATGGCCCAGGAGCCGGTCATCGTCGGCTGGGAAGCCCCCGCGGGCCAGGAGCCGGTGGTGGTCGGCTGGGAAGCCCCGGCCTCGCCGGAGCTTGCGCCGGTGCCGATCACCGCGACGCCGCAGCTCAAGCCGGTCCCGATCACCATCACCCCGCCCCCGGTCGTCCTCGGCTGGACCGCCGCCTAACCCCCGCCCCAACCACGCCCATCGTCATTCCCGCGCCCCCGCCATTCCGGCGAAAGCCGGAATCCAGTCCCCCCGTCGCAACGGGGGGACCATAGGGGGGCTGGGGCAGGTATTTCCCGTAGGGGCGCAACATGTTGCGCCCGTCCCCCCGCTGTCTCATGTCCGTCATCCCCGCGAAAGCCGCAATCCAGTCCCCGGCCCCCGTCATTCCGGCGCAAGCCGGAATCCAGTCCCCCCGCCGCAGCGGGGGGACCACAGGGGGGCTGGGGCAGGTATTTCCCGTAGGGGCGCAACATGTTGCGCCCGTCCCCCCGCTGTCTCCTGTCCGTCATCCCCGCGAAAGCCGCAATCCAGTCCCCGGCCCCCGTCATTCCCGCGAAAGCCGCAATCCAGTCCCCGGCCCCCGTCATTCCCGCGAAAGCCGCAATCCAGTCCCCGACCCCTCGTCATTCCCGCGAAAGCGGGAATCCACACCCCCTCTCTATCGCTCCGCGATGGAGAGGGGGCCGGGGGGTGAGGCCCAGCCCCTACCGCAACCCGGTGATGCGAATACCGGCCCCCGGCACCTTGTACCGCCCATTAATCCCAATTAAGAGCGCCGTCAGCGGCTCCAGCAGCCGCGCCCGCCGCAGCGGCCCCACGTCCACCGGCCGCAGCCCCGGAATCGCCGCCACCAATTCACGCACGACCGCCCGCGCCGCGCGGTCATTCCCGCACAGCAGCACGTCGCCCTCCAAAGCATGATCGAGGTCGCGCAAATGGGCCGCGCTGATGTGATGGAACGCCGCGCACACCCGCACGCCCGGCGGCGTCAGCTGGGCCGCCTGCTCGGCAGCCGAGCCGGCCGGCAGCCCCAGCATATCCGTTGGCCGCCCCCCGACCGCCACCGCCAGCGGCACGGTCACATCCACCAGCACGCTCCCGTCTCGCCACGCCGACCGTAGCCCCTGGAGCGTCCTCGCGTGTACCGCGAACGGCACGCAGAGCGCCACCGTACTCGCCGCCCCCACGGCCTCGTCATTGGCCGCGCCCTCAACCCGCGCCGCGCCGCCCAGCCTCTCGCGGATGCCGGCCGCCGCCGCCGCCGCCCGCCCAGCATCGCGCGATCCGAGCACAATCCGATAGCCCGCCCGCCCCCACCGCAAGGCCAGCCCGTGCCCCATCGGCCCAGTCCCCCCGACAATAGCAATCGTCTGCCGCTCGATCTGCCCTTCAGTCATCACCGTCACTCTATCGTTGATCCTTTGCAATAGCCGTCATTCCCGCGCCAGCGGAAATCCCCGTCCCCCCGTCGCAACGGGGGGACCACAGGGGGGCAAGTCCCCTCACGGGGCGCGATTCATCACGCCCCGGCCCTCGTCATTCCGGCGCAAGCCGGAATCCACCCCCTCTCCACATGGTGGAGAGGGGGCCGGGGGGTGAGGCATCCTGCTCATCCTTGCATCCCGAAAATCCTGATGCGGACAAAACCCCTACCCCTGCCCCCTCACCGGCTCCCCAGCGGCGATTGATCCTCGTCCTCGTCCGGACTGTCCTCCTCCCGCCGCCGGCGCAGGAAGTCCTCCAGCTCCTCGACGAGCTCCTCCGGGTCTACGGACAGCGGGCCGCTCGATTCCGCCTCCGGCTCGCCCGGCTCGGTCCGGCCCGGCGCCAAAGGCGCCTTCGATTCGTCGTACTGGTCTTCAAGCTGTTGCACGTAGGCCGCCATTTCCGCCCGCTCGGCAACCGCCTCATCCGCTTGCTCCAGCAGTTGCCGCGCCGCCTGACGCAGTTGGTCCAGATCGAACGACCAGCCGACCAGCCGCGCCGCCTGCTCCAGCAGCGCCGCGCTCACCGCCGGATTCGGCACCTGGAGGTAGTGCGGCACGCTCCCGAACAGGCTCGCGCTCGGTACCTGGTGCAGCCGCAGCGATTCGATCACCGCCGAGTGAATGCTGGACGGCCCCTCGTACTGCGAGAACGGAATGCCCAGCTGATTCAGCGCCACGCGCAGCTCCGGCGCGGTTGCCCAGCCGGTCAGCACCGTGCTGCGCGTGTGCGGCACGTCCGCCGGCACGCTCGCCAGCAGGATCGCCGCCCCCACTCCCCACTCCACGCACGCCTCCGCCAGCTCCGCAGCGAACGCTCGCCAGCGCAACTGCGGCTCCGGAACGACGTAGAAGATCAGGTCGTGCGTCGTCTCGTCGGCCGCCGGGTGCTGGGCGTACCAGAACTCGCCTTGCGGCCACTCCAGCACCCGATCCTGGGACCCGGTCAGCCGGGAGATGGGCCGTAGCTCGCTATAGTCGTAGTAGTCGTCCGAATCTTGGATTGCCAGCGGTTCGGCGTCGAACGCAGCGACCAAGTGGCGAATGGCCAGCGAAGCGGCCAGCCCGGCGTCGGGCAAGCCCTCGAACGCCCCGATCAGGATGGGGCGCCGCAGGGTGGGTTGTGCGGTATGCGTGAACGGCATGAGCCTCCCTCAATTCGTCTCGGATTCGTAGCAGAATCGTAGCAGCGCGGCGGGGATGTTGCGTTCATACTAACCGATGAGCCGTGGGCGGCCGGCGCGGTAGAATCCGGCCAACGGTTCATACGATCCATAGCACCATGCGTTGTCGCCACCTCAGCCTGACGAATTTTCGCACCTACCGCCGGCTTGAGCTGGACCTGCCGCCTGGGGTATCCGTGCTCTACGGGAACAATGCCCAGGGCAAGTCCAACCTGCTCGAAGCCCTCTATGTGCTCGCCACGATCAAATCGTTCCGCACCACCAGCGAGCGCGAGCTAGTCTCCTGGCCCGCCGGCCCCGACGAGCGTTTTGCCCGCGTCAGCGCCGAGATCGAGCGCCATGGGAGCACGTCGCGGCTGGATATTATCCTGGTCGAGCCAGCAAGTGGCAATGCGGCCAACGCCGCGGCCGGCGCCCGCACCCGCGCCATCCAGAAGCGCGTCCGCCTCAACCGGCAACCCCGGCGGGCACTGGACGCGCTCGGTCAGCTCAATAGCGTCCTCTTCACTCCCGCCGATGTCGAGCTAATCACCGGCTCACCGGCCCAGCGCCGCCGCTACCTCGACATCATGCTCTGCCAGGTCGATCCCCACTACGTGCGCGTCCTCAGCCAATACCAGCGCGTCCTGACCCAGCGCAACGCCCTCCTGCGCCGGCTCCGTGACCGCCGGCTGCCGGCCGATCAGCTCCGCTATTGGACCGAGCAGGTAGTCGCCCTCGGCAGCGAGCTGATCGTCGGCCGCGGCCAGGCCATCGCCACCCTCAACTCGTCCCTGGCCGCCATCCACCCGCGGCTGGTGGATGACCACACCTCCCTCGGCATCGTCTACCGCAGCAGCGTCACCGAGCTACCGTCCGCGTTGGCAGAGGAGTCGGGTGCGGTCGCGCCTGCGGATGACGTGCGGCCGGCCGTTGCCGCGCAGTTCGCCGCCCAGCTCGATGCCCAGCAGGAGCGCGAGCGGCGCCAGGGCGTGACCGTCGTCGGCCCGCACCGCGACGACCTAGCTTTCACCGTTGACGGCATGGACCTGAATCGTTTCGGCTCCCGCGGCCAGCAGCGCACCGCGGCGCTCGCCGTCAAGCTGGCCGAGGCCGCCGTGATGGAGCAGCGCACCGGCGAACGGCCGCTGCTCCTCCTCGACGACGTGCTCTCCGAGCTGGACCCCCAGCGCCGCCTGCTCCTCCAGGAGATACTCACCGGTGACGGTCCATCCGCCGTGTCTGCCCCATCCGCCGGGAGTGGCAGCGATACCGCCCGCACCGGGCAGGTGCTCCTCACCACGACCGAGCTACGCCCCTTCACCCCCGCCTTCCTCGCCGCCGCAACCGTCTTCCAGGTCGCCAACGGCGAGCTACGCCCGGCAGCCACAACCTAACCCCCTCCGACTGAGGTAGGTACGGGTTAAGCCGTAGGGGCGCAACATGTTGCGCCCGTCCCCCGTCATTCCCGCGGAAGGAGACCTTTGCATAACTCGTCATTCCCGCGAAAGGAGACCTTTGCGTAACCCGTCATTCCCGCGAAAGCGGGAATCTAAAAACCGGACCGTCCAGGTTGGCGGGAGGCGCGTCACCACCTCCTCGCACTCCATCCGGGTAGTTATGCAAAGGTCTCCGAAAGCGGGAATCCACTCCCCCTCTCTATCGCTCCGCGATGGAGAGGGGACCGGCCAAAGCCGCACGGATAGGGCCAGGTGTGGTGCGGCTTTGGCCGGTCAGGGGGCCGGGGGGTGAGGCCTAGCCCCTCAACCCACCCATGTAAGGGCGCAGGTACCCTCTCAACTCCCTAGGCCATGTGGAAGACGACCATCTTCGTCTCGGTCATCTCTTCCACCGCGTACTTCGGCCCTTCCTTGCCCATCCCGCTGTCCTTCAGGCCGCCATACGGCATCAGGTCGGCTCGCCACTGCGTACCCCAGTTCAGATGGATGTTGCCAGCCTCGGCCTCCAGCGCAAACTTCATCGCCCAATCCAGGTTCTCGGTGAAGATCGCCGTGCTCAGGCCGTAGTTCGTGCTGTTCGCTTGAGCAATCGCCTCGTCAATATCGTCCACCGGCGTCACCCCGACGGCCGGCCCGAACACCTCGTCGCAGGAAATCCGCATTTCCGGCTTCACGTCCGCCAGCAGCGTTGGCGCCATCAGTGTCCCGTTCCGCTGACCGCCGGCCACCAGCCGTGCCCCGCCGTTCACCGCCTCCTGCACCCACGTCTCCACACGCGCCGCGTCGCTCTCGCGGATCATCGGCCCCATCCGCACGCCCTCCTGGCGCGGATCGCCGGTCGTGATCCCCTTCACGCTCTCCGTGAAAGCGTCGAGAAAGTCACTGTAAATCTCGCGGTTGGCGTACACCCGCTGGGTGGAGATACAAACCTGCCCCGCGTGCGCGTAGCCGGTCGAGGCCAGCGCCGTCGTGACCTTGTTCATGTCCGCGTCGGGCATGATGATGACCGGCGAGTTGGACCCTAGCTCCATAGTCACCTTCTTCAGCCCGGCCGTGCGGCAAATGTGCTCACCCACGTCCCGGCTGCCCGTAAAGGTGATCTTGCGGACGCGCGGATCGCTGACCAGCGCATCGCCGATCTCGGCGCCGGAGCCGGTCAAGCATTGAAGTGCTTCCGGCGGACACCCGGCTTCCAGCATCACCTCGACCACCCGCAGACCCGACAGCGGCGTATCGGTAGCCGGCTTCAGCACGACGGCATTTCCCGCGGCGATGCCGGGCCCGACCTTGTGACAGACCAGGTGCAGCGGGAAGTTGAAGGGCGAGATCGCCGCCACCACCCCACACGGCACCCGAATCGTGAAGCCGAACTTGCCGGTCACGCCCGGCGCTCCGTCGAGCGGAATGACCTCGCTGCCCAGCCGCTTGGCCTCTTCCGCCGACAAATAGATGATCTCGGCGGCCCGCTCCACCTCGATCATCGCCTCCGCCTTGACCTTGCCACCCTCCAGCGTGATCGTCTCGGCAAAGCTCTCCGCCCGCTCGCTAATCAGGTCCGCGGCCTTGTGCAGAATCTTGTACCGCTCGTAGCCGGTCAGCCCCCGCATGATCTCTGCACCCCGCACCGCCGTCGCCAAGGCGCGGTCAATGTCGCTCGCCTCCGCTCTCGGAACCGTGTCCACGACACTGCCATCGTAGGGATTGAGTACTTCAATGCGCTCGTCTTTGTCTACCCACGAACTGCCGATGTGCATCTTCATGCGCGTCACTCCTTTACGTGCCCGCTGCGCTCGCTTGCCGGTGATACTGCCGGATGTTCCCCACTCCTGCAACCCCAAAGGCCACTCGCCACCGAGTCCCGTCCCCCCGCCGCAGCGGGCTGACTGGGGTAGGTACGGGTTAAGCCGTAGGGGCGCAACATGTTGCGCCCAGTTGCTCGTCATTCCGGCGCAAGCATGTCCCGTACCCCGATACGGGGCCGGCATCCAGCCGAGTAGCTGCCCACCCTGTAGGGGCGTCCACAAGGGACGCCCTGACCTCTCCCACCATTCCCCTCCCCTCCGTCATTCCCGCGAAAGGAGACCTTTGCGTAACCCGTCATTCCCGCGAAAGCGGGAATCCAGAAGCCGGTACTCCCAGGTTAGCGAGGAGTGGAGCATCGTCCCTCTGGGAGTTATGCAAAGGTCTCCGAAAGCGGGAATCCACCCCCTCTCCAAATGTTGGAGAGGGGGCCGGGGGGTGAGGCCCACTATTCCCCTTCCCTTCAGGGAGGGGGCCAGGAGGTAGGTCCGCCCCCGTCATTCCCGCGAAAGCGGGAATCCACCCCCTCTCCAAATGTTGGAGCGGGGGCCGGGGGGTGAGGCCCACTATTCCCCTTCCCTTCAGGGAGGGGGCCAGGAGGTAGGTCCGCCCCCGTCATTCCCGCGAAAGCGGGAATCCACCCCCTCTCCAAATGTTGGAGCGGGGGCCGGGGGGTGAGGCCCACTATTCCCCTTCCCTTCAGGGAGGGGGCCAGGGGGTAGGTCCACCCCCCATCCTCCCCCCATCCCGCAAATCCTGATGCGGACAAATCCCCCCGTTGTTTCCCACCCCATCCCGCCTATATGTCCCCTTGAACGGAGGCTGACGAATGCGAGACACGTCTGGCGCACACGTAGCACCAGCGGGGAGCAGTCTTGGCATTACGCCGGCCAGCAGCGGTGGCAACGCCACCCTGCAGAGGGCACCGGGTCATGAGCGACCCCGCACCGCGTCATCCGGCGCGGCGCGGCATGGCCGCCTGAGTGCCGCTTCTACGGCACCGGGTTATGACGTACCCCGCGCCACCACGGCGCGGGCGCCGGGTCATGACTGTCAGAGTGCCGCCCCGAGGGCACCGGGTCCCGACGTACCCTGCGCCATCACGGCCAAGGTCCCGCGTTGTGACTGTCTGAGTGCCGCCCAGCTGGTGCTGGAGCACCACTGCTCCGGTGCCACCCTTGCCGCCGCCGCGGTTCCCGACCGCTCCCCCGTCTCGCCCCCGCTGGCGCTGGCTCACGACTGCTCCCGTCGTGTGCCCCGCGTCACCGGAACACCGTCAGCCTCCGTCACCTACACCACCGCCCAAGAGGAAACCGTGTACGACCGCCTGTTCACCATCGTCGCCCTGTGCCATGCCGTTGACGTGCTCCAGCGCCTCCTCAAGACCCAGCAAGCCCTCGCCCAGAACACCCCGTCGGAGCCGTATCAGTTACTCGCTGCAGCGGCCCAGTACCTGGCAACCCCGCCACCATCCGCCCGGGATAGGTACGGGTTATGCCGTAGGGGCGTCCCTTGTGGGCGCCCTGGCCGCTCCCCCATCCGCCCCCTCCCCGCTCCATACGACCCTGCCACCACCCATCGCTGACTACACCCCGCCCCCCCACCGCAGCGGGGGAACCACAGGCGGGCCACCTCCCCGTCCCCCCGTCGCAACGGGGGGACCATAGGGGGGCTGACAGGGGTAGGTTTTTCGTGTAGGGGCACGATTCATCGCGCCCGCTCCCCCCCGTCATTCCCGCGAAAGGAGACCTTTGCGTAACCCGTCATTCCCGCGAAGGCGGGAATCCACCCCCTCTCCCCCTGGGAGAGGGCCGGGGTGAGGGCCGACTCCCCCTCTCTATCGCTCCGCGCTGGAGAGGGGGCCGGGGGGTGAGGCTCGCCCGCCGAAAAACCTACCCCTGTGAGGGGCGGCCCCCTCCCGCGGCCCGCCCGCCCGCTACACTATCATCATTTCGGAGGCGACCGACCGAACGATGCCCACGCGGCCGGCCAACGGACGGGATCAATGGTCCCGCGCCAACGTCAAGGAAATCTTGCCTGAGCTGCCGTCGCCGCTCTTCATGTCCCAGCTCGAAGCCGCCAGCGGACCGCAAATGCTCGCTGCGTTCGAGGTCGGCGGCTACCGCTTTCCCGACGGCGCGATGCTCTTCCGCGCCGCGGCCGGGCGTCCCTACTTCAATGCCGGCCTGATTCGCAGCATGTTGGCCGAGCTTGGCGTGCCGCCGGAGCTGAACGACCAGGCTGTCGGACGCGGCCTGGAGCTGGACCGGCCGGCCCTGCAATGGGACTGGCCCCGTGTCGCGCGGCGCTTACCCGTCGTACTCAGCAGCCTGGCCCGCCAGCTCCGGGCCGTGCCGGCGACCGAGCGCTGGTTCGGTCGCGTCGAGGCCACCCTCGCCGAGCTATCCTTGGCCACGGACCGCGTGCTGCGCCGGGCTGCGGATGCCGACGTGCTCGCGGATTTCGAGCGCATTGCGCCGGAGATAAGACGGTTCTTCTACCACACGGCCTACCTGACCGCCGCCGCCACCACGCACTTTCACGAGCTTGCCCGCGTCTTACACGGTCGTCTCGCCGCGCCCGCGGCGGCGATCAACCAAGCGGTCGCTGGCGCGGGCAACGTCAGCGCCGACCTCCCACTGGCACTGATGCGCGTGGCGGCCATCGCGCGTACCGAGCCACCGGCGCGCCGCGCCCTCGCAGCCACCAGTGACCCGGCGGCCAATTTCCGCGACACGCTCCGCGGCACCCGCACACTCACCCACTTCGAGCGTATCCTCGACCGGTTCGGTGATCGGGGACTGTTCGAGTCCGACAGCGCCAGCCCCCGCTATCGGGAGTCTCCGGGCTACCTGCTCGGCGTTATCGCGCAGTACGTCCGCGCCCCGACGGCTCCCGACGCCGACGGTGCGGTCGCCCGCCAGCAGCGGCAGGCACAGCAGGCTAGACAGACCATCAAGCAAGCCATGGGCCGCAGCTGGCCGTATGTACGTTGGCGCCTCGGCGCCTTGCGTCACGCCCTCGCCCTGCGCGAGGCCAATCGCTTTCGGGTCGTGCGGATCGCCGCCCAAATACGCCGCCGCGAGCTGGAGCTGGGGCGGCGAATGGTCGAGCGCGGCTGGCTCGACCACCCGGACGACTACTTCTGGCTCACCGTGGCAGAGATTCAGCGTGTATTGGCGCCGGGCACCGCCCCGCGGCTACAGGAACGGGCCGGCGGTGTGCGGGCAGGCTTGTTGCCGCAGCACAGTGGCGTCGCCGCGCCGGGGGAGACGGCCCGCGAGCCGGGCCACGTGCGGGCCGTCATCGCCGCGCGCCGCGTCCGCTACGCCCGCTACCGTGCCATCACTGTCCCCGACGAATGCGCCGACCTCGACGCGCTCGAACGGTTTGCCCGCGGTCAAGGCGCCGCGCCGCCGGGTGCCACGCGCCGTCCTCCGCCAACCCTCACCGGCTTTGGCGCAATCAGCTCCGGCCAGCCGGCAGCCGCTCCCGCCCCATCCCCACCATCCGTGCCGGACGGTAGCCTGCCCCCTCCGAGGCCGCTGACCTTGCGCGGGCTGGGTGTGAGCACCGGCCGAGTGCAGGGCACGGCGCGAGTAATCCGCCAGCCGGAGGAGTTCGGGCTACTGCAACCGGGCGACATCCTCGTCTGCCCCACCACCGACCCGGCCTGGTCGCCACTCTTCCCCTTGGTCCGTGGTCTGGTCGTCGAGATCGGCGGTCAGCTCTCGCACGGCTCCATCGTCGCCCGCGAGTACAGCATCCCCGCCGTCGTGAATGTCCCCCAAGCAACCGGCCGCATCCCCGACGGAGCCACCATCGAGCTAGACGCCGCCGCCGGCACCGTCCGCCTCATAGCCACGGCGTAAGCCGTAGGGGCGCAACATGTTGCGCCCGTCCCCCCGCTGCGCGGGGGGACCATAGGGGGGCTACATCCCACTAGCCGATTAAATTGTCAACTTTCATCATCGCGCCCACCTGTCATTCCCCCGCCCGCGGCCATCCCGGCGTACTGTCACCAACGCCGTAGGGGCGTCCCTTGTGGGCGCCCTGGCCGCCCTCCCGTCATTGCGGCGGAAGCCGCAATCCAGCCCCTTCCCTGAAGGGAGGGGGTTTGGGGGTAGGTCCGTCCCCCCGTCATTGCGGCGGAAGCCGCAATCCAGCCTCTTCCCTGAAGGGAGGGGGTTTGGGGGTAGGTCTGTCCCTCCGTCATTGCGGCGGAAGCCGCAATCCAGCCCCTTCCCTGGAGGGAGGGGGTTTGGGGGTAGGTCTGTCCCTCCGTCATTGCGGCTTGCGCCGCAATCCAGCCCCTTCCCTGAAGGGAGGGGGGTTGGGGGTAGGTCCGTCCCTCCGTCATTGCGGCTTGCGCCGCAATCCAGCCCCTTCCCTGAAGGGAGGGGGGTTGGGGGTAGGTCCGTCCCTCCCGTCATTGCGGCGCAAGCCGCAGTCCATCCTGCTCATCCTTGCATCCCGCAAATCCTGATGCAGACAAAACCCCACCCCCACGATCAGAGCAGATCCGCCAAGCTACCGGCAATGAATCCCACTGCGACGGAGAATGTGACGATGGCGGCGCGCAGGACCTGCTCCCCAATGCCGCCGATGATGCCGACGACGAGTGCCCAGCTGGGTTGAGCTAATCCGGCGGACATCGTGACACCCGTTGGAGGCCATGTTGGCGCCAGTATCTCGATCCGGCCATCGAGCGCGATGGTCAGCAGCAGCCCCAGCGCGCCCATTACCACCGCGGCCGGGAGCAGCGCCAGACCTAGCCCGCGTAGCCGAGAACCCCACCCGCTGCCCAAGAGCAGGATCAGCAGAGCGGTCAGGAAGACGGCTGCGGCCAGCAGCCCCGTGAGCAGGGGGAGTTGCTGCCTGGCCGCGCGGACCCGCTCGACATTCCGCAGCGTATCCGGGTTGCCGGCCCAAATTGAGGCGAGCGAGAAGGATTCCTCCGGGACGGCGCGACCGATGATGAGCCGTAGAAGCTCCTGCGTCTGGGGAGTAAGCGCGTTATTTCGCGTCAGCTCGGCCTCGATGGGCTGGCTCAGTTGCCCGAGGTCCGTCAGATCGAGCACCGGCGCCGGCGCGTCCACCACCTCCAGCCAGTGGTACAGATCGATAATGAAGCCCTCGATCTTATCGGATAGATAGATGGTCACGTGGTACCGCCCGGCTTCCAGCATGGCCGCCAGCGGCGGCTCTACCGCCTCGGAATCAACCTGCCCCGCGCCCGGCAGCACGGTGTCCACCATCTCGTCGTAGAGGTGGTCGTAGACCTGTACGGCGGCGAGTTGCCCCGTGATGAACTCCGGCATGAGTACCGTCGTGCGTAAGGTGTACACGCCGGCCAGGATAAACACGAGGACGGATAGCGGCAGGATCAGCAATCCCCGCAGGAAGATGCGGATAATCACAACCTATGTTCTCCTCGCAGCGGCCAATTGGCCGCGCCTTGATGTCTTGCCTAAGCGTACCGGCACAGCAGCAGCGAGCCGTAGTGGTCGGCGTCGGCTGTCCACCCGGCGGGCAGCACGGTCGTTGCATCTGCTTGGACAATCAAGGCCGGCCCGACCAGGTGCGTGCCCGGCCCACACTGCTCGCGCTCGAAGATTGGCGCCGGCACCGGTTGAGCGTCCTCCCAGAGCACGGTCCGACCGGCCGGCTCCGGCGCACCGCCCGGCCGGTCGCGCGGCGCCTCCGGCAAGGCCACGCCCGGTTGGAGGTGGCGAGCGCGCAGTCGGATCGTGACGATTTCGACGGCCCGGTCCGCCTGGTCATACCCGTATCGGCGGTGATGCAGCCGGTCAAATGACCGCACGGCCGCCTGGAGCGCCTGGAGTTCGGCCCTCGGCTTGTCCCCCGCTTGGCCGGTCGGCGTCCGGCCCGCCCGGACTCGCCGTGTGCGACCGGCCGCCACCAATAGCTCGTGCGACTGGCCTTGATAGCGGCAGTCCAGCGACCGCCGCAGCTCCAGACGCACCGGTCCCAAGGTTGCCCGCAGTTCGCTGCTTGCCTGGCGCTCCAGGTCGACGTAAGCGTCTGCCAGAGCCGTAGCGACTGCCGCCTGCTCCGATGTATCGCGCTCGACGGTGAGCATCACCGTGCGCGAATACGACCGCTCCACCTCGGCCAGCGCCGTCCCCACCGCCGACAGGACGCCGGGATAGCGCGGCACGATCACCTCACCGATGTCCAGCGCCTCGGCGAGCGCCGCCGCGTGCAATGGTCCGGCGCCGCCGAAGGCAACCAGCGCGCACCGGCGCGGATCGTAGCCGCGCTCGATGGAGATGACGCGCAGGGCACGGGCCATATGCGCGTTGACCACCTGGATGATCGCGTTCGCCAATGTGACGGCCGCCGCCTTGGCGTCTCGCTCCGCCCGCGGCGCGTCATCGCCCAGCGACAGCACGGCAGCCCGCGCCGCCGCCCGGTCCAGCCGCACCTCGCCACCCAGGCGCCAGTCCGGGTGCAGCCGGCCCAGGACCAAGTTGGCGTCAGTTACCGTCGGCGCCGTGCCACCGCGACCGTAGCAGGCCGGGCCGGGACTCGCGCCGGCGCTCGCCGGGCCGACGTGCAGCCCCCCGGCAACATCGCGCTGGGCAATCGAGCCGCCGCCGGCCCCGACCGTGTGGATAGCCAACATCGGCAGGTTGAGCACCACACCGCCGATCTCGTGCTGCGTCTCCAAGACCGGCGCGCCGGGACAGAACGCCACGTCGGTCGAAGTGCCGCCCATATCGAGCGTCAGGATATTCCGCCGCTTGCCGGCCCGCGCCACGGCGAGCGCGCCGACGATCCCGCCGGCCGGCCCGCTGAGGACCGCCTGCACCGGCCGCACGGCCAGCCGGTCGGGCGGTACCGTCGTGCCGTCGGACTGCATCACCCACAAACGCGAGCCGAGCGCCGCCGTCAGCTGCTCCAGGTAGGCTGTGACCACCGGGCGCAGGTAGGCGTTCGCTACCGTCGTGCTGGTGCGCTCGAACTCGCGGAACTCCGGCAAGATGTCGGAGGAGAGCGATACGTCTATCCCGGCCCGCTGCAAGGCCCGGCCGATAGCCTGCTCGTGTGCCGGATTGGCAAAGGAGAAGAGCAGACAGACCGCCGCCGCCGTGGCCCCGGAAGCGACGACTTGGGCCACGACCACCGCAACCTGCTCGTCGGAGAGCGCCCGCCGCGGCCGCCCGTGCCGGTCCATACGCTCGTCCACCTCGAAGCGCAGCGCCCGCGGCACGAGCGCCGTCGGCCGCGTCGGCCGCAGGTCGTACAGCTGCGGCCGGGCCTGCCGGCCGATCTCCAGCACGTCGGCAAAGCCCCGCGTCGTGATGAGCGCCACCCGCGCCCCGCGCCGCTCCAGCAGGGCATTCGTAGCGACCGTCGAGCCGTGCGCGATGGGTACGTCCGGTCCGACGTCAAGACCCTCAAGCCCTTTCAGCACTGCCTCTGCCGGATCGTGCGGCGTGGACAGCCGCTTTCGGACCGTCAGCCTCCGATTGGCAACCAGCACCACGAAATCGGTGAACGTGCCACCCACGTCCACACCGACTCGCGCCGCCGGCTCGTCGTTCCTAGCCACCGCCCACCGGCTCCTCGCCACTGGCCGGAGGCGTGCCCCAGCCGCCGCCGCCCGGTGTCTCGACCACCAGCAGATCGCCGGCCGCCAGATGACGCTCGCACTTGCCGGGCAGCCGTTCGATACCGTCGCCGGCGCGGCGCACGGCATTCACCCCCGGTTTGCCCGGCGCGCCGCCGGCCAGTCCCGGCGCGCCACGCTGGCGCCGTTCGGAGAGCAGCGTGATCGTGGCCGGCACGTCCAGCGCCACCTCTCGCACCAGGCCATCGCCCCCGCGGTGACGCCCGGCCCCTCCGGACCCCTCCCGTAGCCGATACGCCTGCACCCGCAGCGGATAGGCGTACTCCAGCGCCTCAGCCGGCGTGTTGAGCGTGTTCGTCATGTGTGCCTGCGCCCCGGAGAGACCCGGCCCTTGCGGTGTGCCGCCATGCCCGCCTCCGATAGTCTCGTAGTAGGTAAAGGACCGCTGCCGTTCGGGATCATAGCCGCCGATGATCGCGTTGTTCATGGTCCCATAGCTCGCTGCCGGGATCACGTCCGGCAGCGCCGGGGCCAGGGCAGCGAGCACCACGTCCACGATCCGCTGCGCCGTCTCGACGTTGCCAGCCGAAACCGCGCGCGGCCAGCGTGCGCTGACCACCGACCCCTCAGGAGTAATGATGGTCACTGGGCGCATGGTGCCGGCATTCAGCGGCAGTGGCGCCGCCGCATCATCGGCACCCACCAGACACCGCACGACGTAGGAGACCGCCGAGACCGTCACGGCACGCACCGCGTTGACCGAGCCGAGTACCTCGTCGGCGCTCCCGGTGAAGTCCACCCGCAGCTCACCATCGCGGGCAACGATTGTCACTCGAATAGGCACCGGCTCATCGCCGAATCCGTCGTCGTCGAGCACGTCCTCGGCGCTATAGACACCGGCCGGGATGCGCCGCAGCGTAGCCCGGCACAGCTGCTCGCCGTAGTCCAGCAGCGCGTCCTGACGCTGACCGAGCACCTCCGGCCCGCTGGCCTCCGCCAGCGCAACGTAGCGGCGCTCGCCGACCCGGTGAGCCGCCCGCTGGGCAAACAGGTCGCCGCGGCGCTCGTCGGGTGTCCGCACGTTGCGTAGGATCAGCGCCAGAATATCCTCCTGGACCCGTCCGGCGCGCACCCACTTGATCGGCGGGATAATCAACCCCTCCTGGAACAGCTCCCGCGCCAGCGGCATCGAGCCGGGACTCATGCCGCCGATGTCGGCTTGGTGCGCCCGGCTGGCCACAAAGCCGATCAGCGTGCGACTCCGACGCTCTCCGCCGGTGGCCGTGAAGACAGGCGACACCATCGTCACGTCCGGCAGGTGGGTACCGCCCAGATACGGGTCATTGAGGATCACCACGTCACCCGACCGCCACCTATCGTCCGCGGCGGCCTCGCGGGCCGCCTGCACGGCGAGCGGCATGGCGCCCAGATGAACCGGAATATGCGCCGCTTGCGCCACCATCCGCCCGGCCCGGTCGAAGACCGCGCAGGAGAGGTCCTGGCGCTCCTTGATATTCGGCGAGTAGGACGTGCGAATGAGCGCCGCGCCCATCTCCTCCGCAATAGCGGCCAGTTGATGGTGCGTGACGGTAATATCAAGCGTGTCGGTCGCTGTCATAGCCTCATGCCCGCCCGGTCGGTTTCTCCCATCCGTCATTGCTCTGAAAATATCACCTATCCGTCATTCCCGCGAAAGCGGGAATCCAACTCCCTCTCCCCCTGGAGACCTTTGCGTAACCCGTCATTCCCGCGAAGGCGGGAATCCAAAAACCGGTCCTCCCAGGTTAGCGGGCAGTGGAGCATTGTCCCTCTCGCACTCCATCTGGGAGTTATGCAAAGGTCTCCCCTGGGAGAGGGCAGGGGTGAGGGCCGGGCCAAAGGCGCACGGATGATGCCAGGTGCGATACGGCTTTGGCCCGGCAGATGGTTAGGTCCAATCGCCAAACTCCAATTCGCCAAGCCGCATAAGCCTTTCCAGGTCGTCGCAGTCCTCCGGGGACTCGCGGGCAATAAGTCTACGCACCGTCTCCCGCGCGTCTGCATTTGCCAGCCCGATCATCCGCGAAATGTCGGCAAGGTCCTGCGCCTGCCCTGTCCGCAGCTTGATGTGTACCAGGTACGGTAGCGGTAGTGCCGGAAGGCCCTGCCCGTCGCGGTTGGCTTGGGCGGCGGCGAGCGCAGTCGGCCACCAGGCCTCGGCTCCTTCGATGACATCTACATCCTGCCCAGCCGGGCTACACCACGTCGAGCAGCCAATACGTAGCTCGCCACGAAAAGCGTACCCGGCAGCCCGGAGCTTGGCGCGAGCCGCCGCCGCATCCGCCTTGGTGACCGCGACATCCAGGTCCCTAGTCGCTCGCTCCGGCATGTACTGTCGCGTCGCCACCGCACCCACCACGGCCCACGCCAGCGGCGCCAAAACCGCGTCGAGGTTGGGCCACTGCTGCCACGCCGTTCGCTCCCGCACGAAGGCCGCGCCGCTCCCAGTGCCCCGCCGCTGCCGGCGCTGCGCCATGGCGATCAAGACCCGCCGGGCAGTAGTCGGGCCGCCAACGTATGCCATGCGTAGCTCGTCCTCGCCAGGAGTTTACACGAGCACCGCCCGTACCACTGGCGGCAGCGGGAATGGCGGCCCCCCTATGCCCCCCGCTGCGGCAGGACGACGGCGCGTTCCCTCCCCTGTCGGGACGGGGGAGGGTTAGGGCTGACAAGGGTAAGTTTTTCGTGTAGGGGCGTGATTCATCGCGCCCGCCCCTTCCGTCATTCCGGCGAAAGCCGGAATCCAGGACTATTCGTGCCCCTCAACCCCCGTACATGGCCCTGGAAAGCGCCCGGTTCCGGCCCAGCGGCCCCCCATCCTGTCTATCCTGTCCATCCATGTAAATACCTACCCCTGTGAGGATGGTTAGGGTGGGGGCCAGGCTATTAGCTCCTAAGGAGCCAGATACCCCCGCCCCACTGCGTCGCGGATAAGCTGCCTCGCGTAGTCCCAGAGATCCGGGGCGCCCGCTGCGATGACCTGATTAACCTTGACGACCTGCTCGCTGCTAATGCCGTGATGGCGCCACATCTGGCCCTCGGTATGATAGTTCAAGAGGAGCGGCTGGAGCCGGTCGAGGGCGCCGGCAAATCGTGCCTCCGGCGTCTGCTTGGCCTCGAACTCCTCCCACAGGTCACGCAGCTCGGCCGCTTGCTGCGAGGGGAGTAAGCCGAAGATGCGCTCCGCCGCCTGCTGCTCGATCCGCGCCTGCTCCCGCTTGGCTTGCTCGTCGTAAATGTAGGTATCGCCCGCGTCAATCTCGACAATATCGTGGATCAGCGCCATCTTCACGACGCGCACCAGGTCTATGTCCTCAGTGGCGTACTCGGCGAGCACAACCGCTAACATGGCGAGGTGCCACGAGTGCTCGGCGCTGTTCTCCATCCGGTCGGTGTGGATCAGCCGTGACTGTCGGAAGACGCTCTTGAGCCGGTCGAGTTCCAGCAGAAAGCGGAGTTGCTGCGCCAGTCGGTCATCGCTCATGGCAGTATGGGGTGGCAGTAAGCCGCCTCAGTATACAATCCGTAGCAATGCCCCCCTATGGTCCCCCCGCTGCGGCGGGGGGACGGCCGTGTTCCCTCCCCCGTCGCAACGGGGGAGGGCGAGGGAGGGGGCGCGGCTGACCGATGCCTACCTTGACGACCACCGACACCATCGTCGCCACTGCGGCGGGGGGACGGCCGTGTTCCCTCCCCCGTCGCAACGGGGGAGGGCTAGGGAGGGGGCGCGGCTAACCGATGCCTACCTTGACGACCACCGACACCATCGTCGCCACGGCGACGCCGGCCGCCGACGGCGCCATCGGCATCGTGCGCCTCAGCGGCCCGCAAGCACTCTCGCTCCTGCGGCAGGTCTTCCGCCCGCCCGTCGGCCCATCGCCGCCCTGGCGCTCCCATCAGCTCTATCACGGCTGGATCACCGATCCCGCCACCGGGCACCCATTGGACGAGGTGCTTGCCGTCCACATGGCCGCGCCGCACACCTACACCCGTGAAGATATGGTCGAGGTGCAGGGCCACGGCGGCAGTGCAACCTTGCGCCTTATCGTCGCCCTCTTCACGCGGTTGGGAGCGCGACCGGCCGAGCGCGGCGAGTTCACCCTCCGGGCCTTTCTCAACGGCCGGATAGACCTCGCGCAGGCGGAGGCGGTCGCCAGCCTCGTGACCGCGCGCACGCCGGCCGGCGTCCGACAGGCGCTCGGACAACTGGACGGCCGGTTGTCGGACGAGATCGAGTCCGTGCGTGCCCTGCTCTTCGACCCGCTCGCCCGCATCGAGGCGGTGCTCGACTTTGCCGAGGAAGACGTGCCGCTGCCGCCCCGTGCGACGCTACGAGACGCCCTCGCCGCGGCCGCAGCCCGCCTCCAAACGATCCTCTCCGGCGCCGCGCGCGGGTTGCTTGTCCACGAGGGCGCGCGGGCGGTGCTGGTCGGCCGCCCGAACGCCGGTAAGTCGAGCTTGCTCAATGCGCTGCTCGAAGCCGACCGCGCCATCGTCACACCGATCCCCGGCACCACCCGCGATGTCTTGACGGAATCCCTCAACCTGGACGGTGTTCCCGTCACGCTCGTTGATACGGCCGGTATCGCCGCGCAGACGGACGACGCAGTGGAGCGGCTGGGCGTAGAGCGTAGCCGTGCGGAGATCGGCCGCGCCGACGTGGTGCTGCTGGTGCTCGACGGCGCGGCAGCCCCGTCGCCGGAGGACGCGGCCATTGCCGCCGCCATCGGCGAGCGCCCCGGTGTCGTGGTGCTGAACAAGGCGGATTTGCCGCCGCGGTACCCGCGCACTGCCGCTCAGGAACTACTTGCCGCTGCGCCGCTCTGCACCGTCTCCGCGCTGACCGGCGCCGGCATCGCCGCGCTGCGCTCTACCCTGACTCAGCTCGTCGTGCCGACCACCACCACTGGCGACGATCTCCTGCTAGGGAACGTCCGCCACGTGGCCGCCCTGCGCCGCGCCGCCGACCACCTCGCTGCGGCGCAAGAAACGCTCGACTCGGCGTATCCCTTGGATATGGTCACGATTGACCTGCGCGGCGCCCTCGACGCCCTCGGCGAGGTCACGGGACACACGGTCACGGAGGACCTGCTCGACAAGATATTCAGCACGTTTTGCATCGGCAAGTGAGGCTGCTCGTGAGCGGGCCGGAAGTGCTTGTGCCGTAGGGGCGCAGCATGCTGCGCCCGTCCCCCCTGCGCCAACGGCATCGGTCCTATCAAGAAAACGAGTTGACGAATCGGAGCGTGCAGCGGTATGATTGCTGCGTCTGTATCCATGCGGGAGGAATGTCTTGGCCCGGCGTAGGTCTGCTCGGAGACGGTCGCGCTCACGAGCGCCGAGGGATGCCTTTGTCTCGGCGAGCAGCGGTCTCGGTGAGGACGAGACCAATCTTGGCTCACTGCTCAAGCGCGTGCTTGCCGGCGAGCAGGAGGATTCGTCGCGCAAAGCCGCCTCGTCTTCTGAATCCGAGCAAGAGCAGCAGCACTGCTCCGACTGCTGGCACGCCATCACCTTTACCGACGAGCGCGGCAGCACGATGGCGCGCTGTGAAAAGAACCTCTGGGTGCGGCCCATCTACTCCTACGATGAGCTTAACCGGGACCGGATACGCCGCTGGCACGCCGTCTGCCCAGAGTACGACGACAGCGACTAGCCCCCTGACTGCGGTAGGTGCGGATTAAGCCGTAGGGGCACAACATCTTGCGCCCGTCCCCCCGCCGCAGCGGGGGGACCATAGGGGGGCAGGCGTGCTCACAAGGGTAGGTTTTTCGTGTCGGGGCGCCATAAATCGCGCCCGCCTCTCCCGTCATTCCGGCGGAAGCCGGAATCCAAACTCCCCTTCCCTACCAGGGAAGGGGCCGGGGGTTAGGTCCCGCGCCAGCGGGAATCTATCCAGCTCATCCCTGCATCCTGCAAATCCTGATGCAGACAAAAAACCTACCCTTGTCAGGGGCAAGCGTAGGGTTAGGTCAAACCCCTGCCCCCGCCGCTCCGCTCAGTCGTCAGGTCGCAAACTGCCAGACCCCAGGGTAGCTATCCGCGTACTGCACCGCGGCGTAGTAGATGCCGCCCGTCTCTTTCTCCGCTGGCGTGATGACGGCCCCCGTGTGGCTGGGATCGTTGGTGTTGCCGCACCGTACCCGATAGACCATGATCTGCTCTTGCCCCCCCGCGTGCGGCAGCAGCTTGGCCATATCGCAGGTCGGCCGGCTCTCCACCGGGATCGGCAGCCCGGTGGCAACGATGTCGAACACTGTGCGCCGCTCCGAGGCTGCAAAGCCGTTGTCCGGGTCAATGTCCCACAGATATAGGGGATTGCGATTGAGACCATACGGCGAGATCGTGCTGTCCCCCGTCAGCACGCGCAGCACGCCGTCGGCGTAGGTGTAGGCGGTCAGCGGCGACGAGTTGACCGGCGACGCCGGCCGCGCCGCCGCCGGCACGTCGCCGAACGGATCCCCGGTGCGAAACCAGCCTATCGAGCCGCCGCCGTGCGGCCGGCCGCTGATGACCCAGCTACCCTGGTAGCGTGCCAGACTGGCCTCGAACAGCTGCTCCTCGATCAGCGGCCCCGTTTCCACCCACTCATAGACGCCGCGTTGCGCGTTGTAGCGGTACTTCAGGGCCGCCAGCCGGCGGCCGTCGAAGTGGTTCACGTCGGCCCACTCGCTGGCGTCGGCGTTGAACGGAACCGCCTGCACGAACGACTGATTCATCTGACGGATCGGGTCCGCACCACGCCTGGCGCCATCCGTGCCGCGTTGCCGGAGCGGTTGCGCCGGCTGGACGATCTCCACGTCGTCCTCGGCCTCGTTCAAGCGCAGCTGTACCCACTCGACGCCCTGGGTGTGCTCGCTCAGGTCGGGGTGCGTGCGCGAAGCCACCAGAAAGCCGGTGGCCGGGTCAATGACACGGGCGCAGACCCGCCACTTCACGACAAACAGATTGGCGTTGGGCGCCGGCTGTCCCTCGATCAGCGCGCCGCGCGGCACGCCGAACGCCACCGGATGCCCGTGCTGTCGCACATACGCGCTGCCGTCGTCGAACGGGTCCCAGTCGTTGACGGACTTGGCCAGCATCCCCTCCGCCAGCACCGGACCGTCGTAGGCGCCCTCGCGTAGCTGATAGACGATACTCAGGTCGTCATCGCCGCCGCGATAGGTGCGCGTGGCATACACGAGCAGGAAGCGCCGCGCGCTGACCTGGATACCGTTCGGATGCGCGGGAAACACGTCATCGGCGCGGGTTTCGCCAGGCAGACTACATTCGTGGATCAGCTTCCCGCGATATTCGATCCGTTCGATCATTGTTTCACCTCATGCCCTGTGACCTCGCGCCGCCGCTCGTGTTGTGCTCGTCCCCCTGCGGAGCGGGGGGACCATAGGGGGGCGGATGCTGTACTTGCCCCCTCCCTAACCCTCCCCCGGAGCGAACTCCAGGGGAGGGGATGTATCCCCGTCCGCATCTATCGTACTCCCCCTCTCTATCGCTTGGCGATGGAGAAGGGGCCGGGGGGTGAGTCCCAACTCTCCCCTACTCCTCGCTGGAGTTCTTGCCCTTCTGGGACAGGCCGGCGCCCAATGCTAACCCCATCGCCGTGCCCATGGCGACGCCCATTCCCACCCAGAACCCCATGTTATCGGTCACCGCGCCGACTATCACGCCGCCCAACAGCCCGAAACTGGAGCCGAGCGCCAGCCCACTCCCGATATAGATACTCGTATCCGGGGTGTTTGTAGTGCTGGGTCGTTGCCGGGTCATGCTCCCTCTCCCGGTGCAACACGCCGCGGCCTGCTGCCGGTTAGGAGACCGCGCCGTGCGCGATAGCCCCGGCCACCACTGTACACCGTACAGCGTCGGCGCGGACGCCGGTGCAAAGCTGCTCTGCAATGTCCGTATTCACTGGGTCGGGTAGGGCTACCACCGCGAGGTCGGCATATTTGCCGACGGTGATGCTACCCAGTTCCCGCTCCAGGCCGAGCGCCTGCGCGCCCTCAATCGTCAGCCAGCGCAGGATGCGGCGCGCCGCCCCGCGCGGATCGAAGGCCCCACCGGCTTGCCGCTGCCACAAGGCGTAGGCGGCAGCAGCCTCGGCAAACAGGTCCAGGCTCTCGTTGCTCGCCAGGCTGTCCGTCCCCAATCCGAGCCGCACGCCCTGCTCGACGAGCTTCTGAATCGGCGCCTCCCCGCAGTGCAGCATTGCATTGCTCCGGGGACACAACGCAATAGCCACGTCACGCGCCGCCAAGCGTGCGATCTCCTCGTCGTCAAGGTGAACCCCATGAGCGACGACCGCCGGCCGCCGAGTCGACAGACCATCAAATAGGCCACAGCGGTCGGCCAGCAGCGCCGGCCCGATGCCGCAGCCCCCCATCTCCATGAGGTCGTGTCCGCCTTTCGTTGCCAAGCCCTCGGCCAGCAATCCCTGCCCGGAGTGCGAAAACTCCACCTCGGCGGCCGTTTCGGCCAGATGGATCGTGAGTGGGAGCTTGCGGACCTGAGCCAGATCGCCCAACCGTTCGAGCGCCACTGTAGACAGCGTATAGATGGTGTGCGGACCAAGGCCCACGCGCAGTCGCCGCGCCCCGGCTGCCAGCCGCACGCTCCGGTCCAGTCTTGCCGTCAGCTCGCCGAGTTGCTGGTCCAGGCGCGCACGCTCGCGCATCCCCACCGCCTCGACATAACTGATTCCAGCGAGGTTATGCGTCTGGGCAGCGGCCAGTCCCGGCCCGAACGTCACGATGTCGCCAACACACGTTGTCCCGGCCGCGACCAACTGCCGTGCCCCAGCCCCGGCCGACGCCGGCCAAAAGTCCGCTGGCGCCTGTTGACTGCGCCGAATGAGTGCCGGCAGCCACTCCCGGAAGGGTTGCCGTTCCGATAGCGGGCCAAGGCCGGTGTATTCCAGGTGCGTATGCAGGTTGACGAGGCCGGGCAGAATAGCGGCGCCGTCGTAGTGCCGATACCCGGCGTTGGGCGGCGTCTCGATGGCCCGCCGCGGCCCTACCGCCCGAATCCGCTCCCCCACGACCAGGACGGCACCGTCTCGGATCGGTGGCGCCGTGATAGGCACCACCCAATCGGCCGTCAGCAAGAGCGGCGGCGGGCCGTCTCTCATAAGAGTAGGTCTTTCAACTGCCCCCTCCCCCGGCGCAAGCTCCAGGGGCGAGAAACGACCGTCCCCCTGCGGAGCGGGGGGACCATAGGGGGGCTGATTTGCTTACCTCTGAGCCTCAAAAGGTCTCCAACAGTCCGTAGCTTGTGTCGCGCTGCGCCGGTGTCCAGCCGGCAGCACGGATGAGCCGCACCAGCTCATCGCGGGACAAGCGCGGGAGCCACTGTCCGGCCGCGCCTGTGCCGGACGTGTATGTGGTAAGTGCCGGCGGCTGCACGGTCCCGAGGTCGTCGGCCCCGAAGGACAGACTGAGCTGCGCTACCTCGACCCCGACGTGCCCCCACGCGGCGCTGACGTGAGTCGTCGTGTCGAGGCAGAGACGCAGCACGGCGAGCGTCCGGAGATAGTCGAACGGTGATACCGCCCGGCCCCCATCCCCCGGTGCCGCGGTAACGACACACGACCGTTGTACCGCAGCCGCACCGCGCTGAGGCGGGTTGCTGTCTAGCCAGTCGCGTACTTGCACCAACTGCGCGACCCGCTCGGCGACCGTCTCGTCGGCACGCACGACGATAGTCGGGGCAGCATCCAGCCCAAGGTCATGCGCCGCGGCCACCACGTCGAGCCAACCCGGCTTGGGCGCAGCATGTTGCGGCTGGCTATCGCTGTCTCGCACGACAAAACTCAGGCCGGCGTCACGCAACGACGATAGCGCCTCTTCCGTCTGTACGCCTCCCGCCGTCCACGCCGCAGCGCCCACGGCCAAGCCGTAGCGCAGCTGCGGGGTGTGGGCCTTGGCTGCCGCCACAGCGCGGGTCACGGCCGCGAGCGGCGCAGCGCGGAACGTGACCTCGCTGCACCCGGCGGCGAGTGCCGCCGTCAGGTCGGCCTCGCTTTTCGGGGTGGTCGCGTCCAGGGTATGTCCCAGGGCAAACGTGACCTGCTGTGTGGCCACCCGCGACCGCCGCACCGCCGCGGCGGCCCGCCCCACCGCGAGCAGCGCCTCACCGTCCGCCAGCAGCGCCGCCGCGCCCTCGGCACTCAACCGCTCGCCGGCCACGGTGCGGTCCAGTAATTCCTGTGTGCTGGCCTGCTCTCCGGCGCCCATCATCCTGCCTCGTGCCGGCCGGTGGATTGCTCGGCCACCGCCGCAAACTCCAGCGCCGGTACCGCGTCGAGTGCCCCCAATTCCTGCGCGTGCCGCGCATAGGCGTGCAGCCCGTCACGATAGGCGCGGTCGAACGTAAACCGCAAGGTGCGGAAGTACGCCGCCAGCGCCGCCGCCGGGAAAGGCTCCCACCGCGCCGCGTCCGCAGCAATCGCCTCGACGTTGGTGAGGCTATAGGCCAACGACTGTTGGAAAGCGCGGTAGACGACGTTGACGAGCGCCGGCGCCGCGGCGGCGAAAGTCCGGCGTACCGCCCAGACTGCATAGACCATCGGATGCCCGGTGAACGACTTCCACTCCGTCCCCAGATCGTAGACGTGCAGGCCGGCCGGCGGCTGCATATGGACCCGCAGCGCCGGGTCCCCGATCAGCAGGGCAGCGTCCGCCTCGTCCAGCATCCGGCCAAGGTCGGGGGGACAGGCAAAGTAGGCCGGATGGGCCGCGTAGCGGTTGGCGAGCAGGATTTGGGTCAGCACTTGCGACGTGGCGGAGGTGTTGGTCAGTGCCACGGTCCGCCCGTCCAGCGCGGCAGCCGGCACTTTGCTGACCAGGACGATGCTCTTCACGGCACCGTCCGAGCTGACCGTCAGGTCCGGCATGAGCAGCAGCTCGTCGGCGTGCCGCAGGTACTCGATGGAGGAGATCGGCGAAACGTCGAGCTGCCCGGCGATGAGCAAGCGATTCAGCTCGGTCGGCGTGCCCTTGTGCAGCTCGATATCGAGCAGCGCGTCGTGCCGCACCAGCCCGTGGTACAGCGGCAGGCAGTTCAGATACTGGATATGTCCCACCCGCGGCCGGTTCATAGCGCCCGCCTCGCGCGGCCCGCCGTGAGGGGGGTGTGGCGCCTGACGCGCCCGCCATTCCCGTCGTCTCGTCCGTCATTCCCGCGAAAGCGGGAATCCAGCCCCCCTCTCCCCTTGGGAGAGGGCCGGGGTGAGGACAGACTCCCCCTCTCCACCTGGTGGAGAGGGGGCCGGGGGGTGAGGACAATCCTGTTCATCCTTGCATCCCGAAAATCCTGATGCAGACAAAAACCCACCCCTGTCAGGAGAGAGTACCGGGGTAAGGGCCAAGGGAGCATGAGAGAGAGGGCCACGTCCAACGGCGCCTCAGCCTGGTGTCCGAACATGATGCGCGTGGGGAAGAAGAGCCGGAGCATCAATTGTCGTAGGCTTGCACGACGTTGTAGACCGTATCGCGCTGCATCGGGACGCGGCCTGCCTCGCGGATGCGCTGCAGCAGGTCGTCCTGGGAGACTTCGTGCGGCGTCTCGGCGCCGGCCATGTGGTAGATGCGCTCCTCCACGACGGTCCCGTCGAGGTCGTCTACGCCGAAATGGAGCGACAGCTGTGCCAACGGTAGCCCCAGCATGATCCAATAGGCCTTCATGTGGTCGAAGTTGTCGAGCAGCAGCCGGCTGACCGTGAAGACCTTGAGACTCTCATACGGTGTTGCCATCGGTAGGTGGGACATCAGATTGTGCTCGTTGTGGAACCGCAGCGGGATGAAGACCTGGAAGCCACCCGTCTCGTCCTGCAAGTCCCGCAGCCGCAGCACGTGGTCAATCCGCTCCTCCGGCGTTTCGATGTGCCCATAGAGCATCGTGGAGTTGGTCCGCAGGCCCATGCCGTGGGCAATGCGATGGATTTCCAGCCAGTCCTCGGCGGTGGACTTATAGCCGCAGATACGCCGGCGCACGCGCGGAGCGAATATCTCCGCGCCGCCGCCCGGCAACGAGCCAAGTCCCGCCTCCACACACTGCCGCAGCACCTCCTCATAGGACAAGCCGGTAATCCGTGCAAACCACCAGATTTCGACGGCCGTGAACGCCTTCAGATGTACGTCGGGCAGCGCCGCTTTCAGCCGGCGTAGCGCCTCCAGGTAGTAATCGAAGTCCAGCTCGGGGTGCAGCCCATTGACGATGTGTAGCTCGGTAATCCCTTTCGGCGCCGCCGAGACGGCCGTGCTCACGATCTCGTCGTGCGTCATCGTATAGCCACCCTCCTTGCCGACACTGCGTCGGAAGGAGCAGAAATGGCAATACGCCTTGCAGATATTCGTCAGATTGATGTGCCGGTTGATGTTGAAGTACACGTGATCGCCCGACTTCCGGCGCTGGACAAAGCGAGCCAGCTGCCCCAGCCACGGGAGGTCGTCGCAGGCATAGAGCGTCAGCCCATCCTCGGCCGACAGCCGCTCGCCAGCGTGTACCTTGCGTTCGATGTCTCCCAGCGTAGCCGCGCTGGGCTTGGGCAGCGACGTCTCCGGCGGTTGCAGCCCGACCAGCCCGGTGGGATTGACTAACCCGGTCGCCCGCCGCGGCCCCGGGCCGCGCCTCCGGCGGGCACGCCGCCGCGGTGCGGTGGGCGCGGGTGCTATCGTTGCCATCTGGCCTCAGCCTCCTGCGATGCAATGCGGTCCCGTCTCGCCGACGCCGCCGGCGCCGGGCGAGCAGCGATACACGCATCCGTACTGCGAGTATAGTAGACCATCTCCCTGCTGCACAGTGCCGGCGTGCTTGCCGTGGCGGCCGAGCGCGGCCGCTAGTGGGCGGCGGTATGGCAGCCGGCATATCCGTCGGGTAGACTGTGTGCCCATGAAGAGATACGCTGCGTTGGCGGTGGTTGCCCTGGCGCTCTTGGTTACTGCATGTGACCTGCCTTTCGAGATCGGCCTGTCTACGGAACCGGAGCCGGAACCGACCGCGCCCGCGACGACGGCCCCGCAGCCGCCCACGGCGGCTCCGGCGGCTACTGAGCCACCGCCGACTGCCACCACTCCCGCCGCGCCGACGGCGACTGTCGTCGTTGTCTCCTCGTTGCCTACCTCGACACCGGTGTCCTCTAGCGCGGTAGCGACGGCGGTGGCTGGCGCCAAGGCTGCGGCCACCAGTACGGCGCTGGCGAGTGCCGGGGCCGCGCCCGCAACGGCCGTGCCCGCAACACCGGCGCCCGCGACGCCCGCGTCCACGGCCGATGTCGTCTACGTCGGCAATACCGGCGGCCTTGGGGTCTACGTGCGGCGGACGACCCAAGCCGATGATCGAATAAAGGCCTACCCGGATAACACGCGCCTCGTCATCCTCGGTCCCGACGTGGGCGCCGAGGACCGCATCTGGCGCCACGTGCGCGCTCCTGATGGGGTAGAGGGCTATGTGCCGGCCCAGTACACGTCGGGGCAGCCGGTTCCCACGGTCACACCCGCGCCTACTCCGGTCCCGGCCGCGGCGCCGCCCACCCCGGTTCCGGCCGCAGCGACGCCCGCCCCGGCGCCGGCCGCACCGACGGCCGCGCCGACGACGTACCGCGACGCCACGGTTACCAACGTCGTGAACGGTGATTTGGTGGATGTGTCGCTGCCGGGCGGCGCCGCGCGTGTGCGGCTGATCGGTATTGACGCGCCGGAGGTCGTTGGCTCCGGTGAGCCATTCCAGTGTTATGGCGCCGAGGCTACCAACCGCGCAGTTGCGCTACTGGCCGGTCAGTCGGTGCGCTTGGAGCTGGACACGAGCCAAGGGGAGCGTGATGCCGCCGGGAATCTGCTGGCCTATGTTTGGCTGCAGGACGGCAGCATGTACAACGCACGGATGATCGCGGAAGGCTTTGCCCTCGAACGGTCCGGCGCTGCGGCCCATCGCTATCAAGGACAGTTCAAGGCCGCCGAGCAGCAGGCCCGTAACCAACAGTTGGGCCTGTGGCGACCCGGGGCCTGTGGTACCCCTACCGCGGCGCAGGGGTGACCGAGATACCGATAACGGACCGAACCCCGATCCCAAGATCGTAGCTTGTCCCTCGTCTTTTCCCGGCTGCGACGGGCAGACTGCTAGAATCGCTGCTACGATTGCGGCCCAGTATTGGTCTCTATGGCAACCTCGGGGCAAGACCGGTTCTATCCCGGCAGTACCACTCGTGGAGGCGCGGCTGGTCCGGTGACTGGCGCGGTCTTCAAAACCGTAGAACCGGCGCGAGCGCGTCGGTTGGTGGGTTCGACTCCCATGCGCCTCCGCCATCCACTGCACCGCATACCAACCGGCTGCCCAGCGCACGACAGAGATGACGTAGGATGAGTTGGCGTTCTGCCGCCCTGGGACTTGCCGTCAGCGCCATCGCCATCTGGCTGACGCTACTCAGCATCAGCATCAGCCCCGATGAGGTGTGGCAGGCGTTCCTGGCCGCGAATCTCTGGCTGTTCCTGCCGACGCTATTGCTCCACCTGCTCAACATTGCCCTGCGCGCCTGGCGCTGGAAGCTGCTCTTTCTGCCCCAAGACCGGGTCCGCATGACCCAAGCCTATGCGGCAACCCATCTGAGCTATCTGTTCAATACGCTCTTGCCGGGGCGAATCGGTGAACTGGCCCGCGGCTTTCTGGTCGTAGAGAGCGAGGCGGTGAGTCCGGGACGCGCGCTAGGGACGATTTTCGTCGAGAAGCTGTTGGACATTGCGATGCTCCTCTTGCTGCTGGCCGGCCTCCTCGGACTCAGCGGCTGGCACGATTGGGCGCGTGCCGGTGGCACGCCGCTACCGGATTGGGTAGCGGCCAACGCCATTGCGATCCCGGCTTGGGCACAAGCCGCCGGCGTCACGGCACTCATCATCTTCGGGTCCATCACCGTGGCGTTCGTCGTCATGAGCTGGGCACGCCAGCGCGCCGTAGCACTGATCCGCCGTTGGGTGGACCCCTTGCCCGTGCTCGGACGCCTGCGTCCGTCGCACCTCGTGCAAACGGCGCTCGGCTCTGCCGACGGCTTGTCGCAACCGCGCCTCCTCGCGGCCGTGCTGCTGCTCTCGGCGGCGATGTGGGTGGGTGGCGGCCTCACCCTTGCCGTCGCTTTGTATGCCTACCACCTCCCGGTACCACTCAGTGCGGCGTTTCTCCTGTTGGTGGTCACGAACCTGAGTATGACCATCCCCTCGGCGCCAGGTTATATTGGCGTCTATCATGGCGGAGCGATACTCACGCTTTCCTTGTTCCCGTCCGTCACTGACGATCAGGCGGCGAGTTTCGCCGTCGCTATTCATGCGCTCTCGTTCGGCGGCGTGAGCCTGACCGGGCTGTTCTTCCTCTGGTTCGGACACTACCGCCTCGGTGAGCTGATTCGGCGCAGCCGGGCACGTATGCACATGTCGTAGCCGCGTGCGGCACGATCCGACACACTGCATGAAGTGAGGAGCACCGGCGATGACCCGTAGTCTCCACCAGGATGTCCCAGAGCAACTCCTGGCCCGCCGGCGAGTATGGGAACGGAAGGGCGCGCTCCGGGCCGTCTATCGGTCCTGGGCACAGCTCTTGCATTCCTGGTTGCCCGAAGATGGGCCACATCTGGAAGTCGGCACCGGCGGTGGCGCCCTGGCTCCCTGGATCGGGCCGATGTTCCATTCCGATATCCAGGTGGCTCCCTGGCTAGACCTTGTGGCCAATGTCCACCACCTGCCGTTGCAGTCGGGCCGCCTCGGCGGCTGTGTGGGCGTTGACATCATTCACCACCTTACCGATCCCCACGCCTTTTTCGATGAGTTGACCCGTGTGCTGCGACCGGGCGGCCGCGGCGTCTTTATCGAGCCGTATATCACTCCCTTGTCGCGAGTCTTGTGGTCCTTCCACTACGAGGCGATCTGTTTTGACCGGTATCAGGAAGACCCGAACAGCGACGACCCCTGGCAGGGCAATAGTGCAATGGCGAACATCCTTTTCACGCGCGAGCGCGCTGACTGGCCCACAAGACATCCCCACCTGGAAATCATCTACATGCGACCCTTCGGGCTTTTCTACACGCTGGCCCGGGAATACCGCAGCTACAGCCTAGCGCCGGCTGGCTTAATTGCAGCACTCATCCGCAGCGAATGGCACATTCCCCGGCCGCTGATGTCACTCCTAGCCCTCCGCACGCTCGTCGTGCTCCGGCGCAGCCCAACAAGATGCTATGCCAAGCCGGACAGCAGCGACGTGCCACCGGTAGTCCCTTGAGCGGGAACTATCACCATTGAACCATGGAAACCTGGTGAGATTAAGGGACAGAGCAGATGATCGGTCGAGAGGTAGGTGCGCTACGAGGTGAGGCGTATCGGTGATGCCTATGAGCACTCAAGAGTCCCCGCGCCGCAATCTGGTCGCCGTGCTTGGATTTCTGGTCGCTGCCGGCCTCGCGCTGGTCGGCCAGCACTGGATATGGGAGGGTGCATACCGGGCCGATGGTGTTGCCCTGCTGCTGGCTGGCGGGGCGCTGCTGCTGCTCCTGCTGCGCCGGTCGGGGCCGCTCACTGTATCGCTGCTCACGCCCGACGACAATGGACAGAACGGGGCCGGCACCGAGCGGTGGGCCGCTAGTCCTGGGCTGCGGCGCCAGCTACTGGTAGTGACCGCGGTGTCGGCGGTGATCGCTTTCGATCAGGCCGGCGGCAACCTGTATCGCCCACTGGGCCTGGTGGCTTGGGTCCTGGCGGTCGGCAGCTTTGGCCTGGCCTTCGGCGAATTCCGCCGGTTCGATCTCCGCGGGCTACGCTCGCGCCTGTGGGCAGTGCGCGACGCTTGGCGCTCCGGCCCCCGCATCCGGCTCTCGTGGGAGCTGACCGTGTTCTTCGCCATCTGGCTGCTCGGCTGCTTCCTGCTCTTCTACCGGCTGCCCGAAGTGCCGGAAGAGATGATTAGCGACCACATAGACAAACTCATCGACATCCAGGGTTACTTCGACGGAGAGTACAAGATATACACTACCTATTACAGCGGCAGTGAGACGACGTACTTCTACCTATCTGCCGTACTGGTAGCAGCGGGGCTGGGCTTCACGTATATGGCGCTGAAGGTAGGAGCGGTCCTGATTGGTGTCTTTGCGATCCCGGCAACCTTTGGCCTCACGCGAGTATGGTTCGGTGCGCCCGTAGCCCTCACTACTACATTCTTCGTTGCTATCTCGCGCTGGTACTTGATCGCGTCGCGGGGCGGTTTCCGCTATGTCTTCTCGCCGGTGTTCGCCGCGCTCACCGGCCTATTTCTTCTGCGCGCCTTGCGCTACCGCCAACGTAACGACTTCTTGCTGCTGGGCTTTGTGCTGGGTGTCGGGATGTACACCTATACCGCTTTCCGGATTATCCCCCTCGCCGTCGTGGCCTGTCTGTGGATTGAGTTGATGCTGGATATCACCCGCCGCCCGGACGGCTGGGAACGCGCCCGCCGGGCCATCGTCAATGCACTGCTCGCCGCGGTGGTCGCCCTACTCGTTTTGCTGCCCCTGAGCCGTTTTGCGCTGGAGCATCCCGATGACTTCTGGCGCCGCAGCGTGACACGGGTCGCCAGTGCCGAGCGGCCTCTGCCCGGGGACCCTCTCACGCTCTTCCTCGACAACGTCAAGAACGCAAGCCTCATGTTCAACTACCGTGGTGATATTGACTGGACCTATAACGTTCCGTATACCCCCGCATTCGACTATGTGACCGGGGCCTGCTTTTTCCTGGGCACCGTCTATGCGCTCTACCGTCTCCTGGCACACCGCGAGCGGATCTACGGGTACCTGCTGGTATTTCTCCTCGTGGCTTTGCTGCCCTCGATACTGTCGCTCGCGTTTCCGACAGAGAACCCGGCTATCAGGCGCACCAGTATGGCACTGCCCTTTGCCGCCTTGCTCGCGGCGCTCCCGGTCGGTGTGCTTATGCAGAGCGCCCGCCGCCTGCTGCCATCGGGCACTGCCGTCATTGCCCTCATGCTGGTCCTCGTGCCCTTGGGGGGACACAGCTGGTGGATCAATCACCAGAACTACTTTGTAGACTTCGCTCGTCAATACAAGATTACGTCGCAGAATGGCCTGGAAGTGGCGCGGGCGATCAACGGCTTTGCGGACAGCGCTGGCGATAAACAAGATGCTTGGATGAAAACCTGGCCGCACTGGGTAGACTACCGCATCGTGGCAGTTGAGATAGGGCAATGGGGCTGGAGCAACTTCATTGACGATATCGCCGCCGCGCGCGAGCACGACGTGGCCCCCGGCCCCCGTCTGTATGTCCTGAGTACCAACGACCATGAGTCCCACGATTCCCTCGTGGCTTGGTATCCCCACGCCATCATCCGCGACCATCTTTCGCCGGTGAGTGGCGAGGTAATCTTCCGCTCCTATTTCATTCCACCGATACAGCAATGACGATGAATGATGGCGTCTACGTGTTCTGCGTGGCGCGACGAGCCTAGGGGTGAGGCGTGGTCCCCTCCCCTGTCGCAACGGGGGAGGGCGAGGGTGGGGGCTTGCAGGATTGGCGGCTGCTCAGGGGTGAGGCCTGGCCCCCCTCCCCTGTCGCAACGGGGGAGGGCTAGGGTGGGGGCTTGCGGAATTGGCGGCTGCTCAGGGGAAGAAGGAACGGAGAAAACGCCGGGCGCGCTCCATCCACGGTCCGTGGCGCTGGGTAGCGTAGTGTTGTGCGGAGTGGTTGTGTTGGCGACTGCCCCAGACTAGCAGGCCCAGACCGGTGGCAAACGTGGGGTTCATCAATCGCTCGCTCACCCCCTCGACCCGGTAGGGCTGCCCTTTGCGTACCGGCATCTCCAGGATGTCCGTAGCCAACTCGCGTATGCCGCGTTGATCGGCCACCCCGCCGGTCAGCACGACCCCGCTGCCGATGAGCCCCTGGCACCCGAGGTCACGTAGCTCGCGGGCCACGAGGTCCAGAATTTCCTCCATGCGTGCTCCGACGATATCGGCGAGAAGGTCCTGGGAAACCTTTTGCATCCGGCCAGCCTCGAAGCCTGGCACATCCACCGGCTCCAGCCCTTCCACTGCCGCCGGGAAGATATGGCCATGGAGCAGCTTCAGGCGCTCGGCCACCCCGAACGGGACGCTGAGGCCGATAGCAATGTCATTGGTCACGTTCCGGCCGCCCAGCGGCAGCACCTTGGTGTGCCAGACGGTGCCATCATGGTAGACCGCCAGGTCCGTCGTGCCCCCACCGATGTCCAGTACGACGACGCCCAGCTGCCGTTCGGACTCAGTCGTAAGCGCTTCCCCGGAGGCCAACGGCTGCAAAACCAACTGCTCCGTCTTGATGCCGGCCCCATCTACGCAGTGAATGAGGTTCTGCATGGGGCTGACCGCGCCGGTGACCACGTGCGCCTCGACTTCGAGCCGTTGGCCGGCCATACCGCCGGGGTCCTGAATGCCGTCTACGCCGTCAATCCAGTACCGCCGCGGCTCCGCGTGGATCACCCGACGCCCGGCCGGCACCGCCAGCGCCTGGGCGGTGATGACGGCACGCTGCACGTCCGCGGCCTGCACCTGGGAGCTATTTCGATGGAGCGCCGTCACGCCACGGCTGTTCTGCGACTCTATCTGCCCGCCCGCGATACTGACGTATGCGGAGCGCACGTTGCGGTTGCACAACTGCTCTAGCTCGGTAACGGCGGTGGCGATGCAATCGGTCGTGGCCGTCATGTTGGCCACAGTGCCCCGCCGCATCCCCCGCGAGGGACACAGACCGGCCCCGAGGACAACGACCGTGCCCGTCTCGGTAACCTCGCCGAGTAAGGCACAGGCTTTCGTCGTCCCGACATCAAGCGCCGCGATTAGCTGCGGGCGAGGCACTCGGATCCTCCGTAGAAGCGCACACGGGTGGAGTTGCTACGACGCTGGCCGCAATCCCGCCATAGCAAGGAGGTTGGAGGTTGGAAGGCGGAATCTCCTCCGCAGCGGCACTTGCGCGTCGGTGGCTCCTGGCTGGCCGCCATTATACGATGCCCTCCGGGTGAATACAATACCCCCGCCATGCCGCGCCGGTGCAAAGTGACTACCTCGCACAGGTCGCCGGGGCTACGCTGCGGCAGCCCTCTTTCTGGCCGATCTGCGCTAGAATGCGCTTGCACCAGCCGCCGCTGGCCGGAGTGAGTATCCAATACCTGCCGGGCCTTGCCCGGATGTGCCTAGAACGCACAAGCGCCGGGGATACCATACGTGCCGTATGCGCTGGCTGCGCGCCGCTGCACTGCCGCTAAACCCGCCGCCCGGAGACACGTGATGACCGAATCGACGACCGCATCCCCGATTCTCGCCTCGTTGGAGCACCACCCGCAGGGCTTCCTGAGCTGTGCCAAGAACGTGGGCATCCGCGACGACACGCTCGACTTCACGGTGGTCTACTCCACGACCCCGGCCGCCGCCGCCGCCATGTTCACCCAGAGCCTATTTGCCGGTGCGCCCATCATCGTGGGGCGCGAGCACGTCGCCGACCACCAACTCCAAGCGGTCGTCGTCAACAGCAAGAATGCCAACGTTGCGACCGGCGAGACGGGCATTGCAGCGGCGCGCGAGACCTGTCGGCTCGTCGGCGACGAGCTGGGTATCCAGCCGGAGGCAGTCTTTCCGTCCTCGACCGGCGTCATCGGCTGGCAGCTCCCCATGGACAAGATCGAGGCCGGCATCCCCGGCCTGCGGGCCGAGCTGCGGACCGGTGATCTGGAGACGACGGCGCACGCCATCATGACCACGGACACCCGGCCCAAGTACCGCTGTGCCCGTGTCGGAGACGCCGTATTGGTCGGGATGTGCAAAGGCTCCGGGATGATCGCCCCCGACATGGCGACAATGCTGGCGTTCTTCTACACCGACGCGGCCGTAGACGCGGCCGATCTCCAACGCCTGCTACGCGAGGCCGTGGCGGTGTCCTTCAACATGGTGAGCGTGGATACCGACACCAGCACCAGCGACACGGCGCTGATCCTGGCGAACGGCCAAGCGGGCGCCGTGGACCCGGCGCAGTTCGGCGCCACGCTGCGAGCGATGGCTATTGAGCTGGCGCAGGAGATCGCCCGTGATGGCGAGGGCGCCAGCAAGCTCCTGGAAGTGACCGTCACGGGCGCCCGCAACGAGGCCCAAGCCCAGCGTATTGCCAAGGTCATCGCCGATTCGCCGCTCGTGAAGACGGCCGTGGCCGGCGCCGACCCCAATTGGGGCCGGGTGGCCATGGCTATCGGCAAATGTCACGAGGAGAGCGATATTGACCCGGAGCGCGTGACGATTGCCTTTGGCGACCTCGCGCTCTATCGAGGACGACCGCTGGGCGATGAGCTACTCCCGCAGCTCGAACGCTACCTACACGGCACGGATGTCGCCATCCGCGTTGACCTCGGCATCGGCACGGGTACGGCTACCGCCTGGGGCTGCGACCTCACGGTCGGCTACATCCACATCAACGCCGAATACACGACCTAGCCTGGCGCCGCGATCCCCTCTCCGGCTGCTATTCCACCACCACCGCTCCTTGGCCAGTGGCTATCTCATAGAGGCTAGCTCTGGGCTGGCTCGCAACACTCTAACCAGATGCCAGCGCGCCGCCGCGTAGTCAAGGGGAGCCTCCGGCGGAGGTAGCGAGCGGCCCTGCTGTGCAGCGAGCCAGGCAGTGACGCCATGAATGATGATGCTCAGTGGCATACCGGTCTCGACATCGTAGCGGACATACAGGTCCTCCCCCACGGTGTCGGCTACACCGGGTCGTCCGGCACTGCCCGGTAGGAACACTTCCATCATGTCAATGTCAGCCTGGTAGTCCCACCGTGCGGCTGACAGATCGGCTGCTACTTGCTCACTGATGCTCACTGCGACCGATTCTGCGCTCATCCCTCTCGCTCCCATCGTAATACTAATCGAGCCAAGGTCCGCCTGGCGAGGTATGCTGTAGCCACATAGCCCACAACGACGTTCGCAGGTCCTTCGGGTAACCACTTGACGACGACGATTATGAGATGGTCGACATACCGGCCATGGGCATAGCCTACGCCTACATAATGCACGACCTCGGCCCATGGATTCCCCCGCTCGCGGGTCACTGCCGTAGAGGTTGGGTCAAAATAGACCCTGGCCGGGCCCGCAATAGTCGTGCGGATGCCTGTCTCAAATGGTACGACGGCAACGTGCTCGTCTGCGATATGCTCCCAGGAGTCTTCACCGCAGTAGACCAAGTGTCCGAATGGATCCTCCTCAATCCATCGCCAGCACTGTGAGTTAGTCATCCCGCTAGAACTCAGCTATACCCGAAACTGCGTGAACAGTATCGCCAACTAGACCGTCGTCGTGACATGCTGGGAGCCAATACCTTGATGTCTTGGCGCTCACCCTCAGCTTAGGCTGGCATAGTGCTGGTTCCCAAGCTCCTGCGCCAAGCCCTTCAGTATCAGCACCGTCAACGTGCTGCCGACCGTTTGCGCCGGAAGCTGCGCGTCACGGATGATGTCGTCAATGTGGCAGGGTGCTCCTGGCGTGCGCTGGAGGGCCGCGAGGACCTGTGCTTCCTCGTCGTTGGCCGGCATCGCCATCGCCAGTTGACGGGCCGCCGGCGCCAGGTGGAGATTGAGCGCGTCCAGGATGTCTTGCGCCGCGCTGACCAGCCCCGCTCCTTCCTGGATAAGCTGATGGCAGCCCCGGCTCGCGGGTGACGTGATCGGCCCCGGCACCGCGAACACGTCGCGCCCTTCATCCGCCGCGGCGCGTGCCGTAATCAGTGCCCCCGATGCTTCACCGGCCTCGATGACCACCGTCGCCAGCGCCAAACCACTGATGATCCGGTTGCGGACCGGGAAGTGCTCTGCTGCCGGTCCGACCCCGAGCGGGTACTCGCTCAGAAGTGCCCCCTGTGCGGCCACCTCTGCGGCGAGGGCGCGGTGCTCGGCCGGATAGATGGTGTCGAGGCCGTGACCGAGCACCGCCAATGTGCGCCCACCATGCTTGAGGGCTGCCTGGTGCGCGTGGCCGTCAATCCCTCGCGCCAGACCGCTCACGATGGTCAATCCGGCGCTCGCCAGGTCACCGGCCAGTTTCGTGGCGACGCTGCGACCGTAGGTCGTGCGACGCCGGGTGCCGACGATGGCGATGGCACTGCGGTCCTGGGCAGTAAGCTCGCCACGGACGTACAGCACCGGCGGCGGCGCCGCAACGGTACGCAGCAGCGGTGGATAGCACTCCTCGTCCATCCAGGTCAGCGCCGTGACCGCCGCTGCCGCCAGCCGTTCGACTTCTCGCTCCGGGTCTACCTGCCCACGTCCCTCGACGATAGCCGCCGCTGTTCGACGATCAATCCCGGCTTGAGCGAGCTGAGTCGGAGTGGCATTCCAGGCAGCCTCGATAGAGCCGAAGTGGTCGAGCAGTTGTCGAAACCGCTTCGGCCCCACACCGGGCAGGCGATGGAGGGCCAGCCAAAAGCGCCGCTCGTCGTCGGATGCGAGAGGGTGGTTCATAGGCAGCAATCTGTCATCGGCCAGCCAGTAATGTGCCGGTAGTGGTCGAACCGCGTGTGCGGCAGCAGCGGGGCCACGAGCGCACTGCCGCTGCCGCATGAGCTAGGATTATAGCAGCATATGTATCCTACGCGAGCGACAAAAAGCCGCTGCGGCGTAACCGCGCGCGTGCGAGGCGATGTGGCCGGGGGACTAGGCCAAAGAGGCAGCGTACCCCTGCTGGGAGCACGCTTGAGCGGTATGGTGGCGGAAGGGGTGGGATTCGAACCCACGACAGGGTTTCCCCTGTAGCGGTTTAGCAAACCGCCGCACTAGGCCAACTATGCGACCCTTCCTTTGGTTAGCTCTCGGAGTACCGGGGGTGTGCTACGGAAGCACCAGCCACCTCTAGGAGGCCTACACTACTAGATTGTAACAGGTATGCCTGCGCCGCGCTACGCGCTTTGCTTGGGTGCGGCCACTGTCTCGGGACATCCAGGAATGGTACGTCGTCCACCATCTGGAAACCGCGGCGTGCTGTTCACCCACTGTGCAACGTTTCTACAGGAGGACTGCGGAAGCCGGAGTCCCCATGTTATGCTCACCAGCATGGTCACGGCAAGCGCGATGGAAACGCGACGGGCCTATTGGGTTGCTGAACTGGATAAGCTCAGTGGCTCGTTCGGCGACGACTCGATGAAGATGATCGAAGGTCTGAGCACGGAGATCGAGAATGAAGGGAACGAGGCGCTACTCCATCACCTGCGGATATGCGGTGTTGTGCCTGAACGGTATGGACATGACTCGTCCCAAGAGAAGTTGTATTCGAAGTACACCGACGCCGTAGTAAGCGAGGCACTCCGAGCGATTGGCCTGCACAGCACTATCATCACCACCCGTGCCGATGCAGCTGATGTTCAAGCGCGCGCGACAAGCTATTCTCTTGTGGCAGACGCAAAAGCCTTTCGCCTCAGCCGTACAGCCAAGAACCAGAAAGACTTCAAAGTGCAAGCGATGGACAATTGGCGGGGAGGACTTGACTATGCGATCCTGGTAGGTCCGATCTATCAATTTCTCCCCCGAACCAGTCAAATCTACCAGCAGGCGATTGTGAGAAACGTTTGCCTGTTGAGCTTCTCCCACCTGGCATGTCTAGCTGCACTTGCAGACCGGAAGAGCAGGGATGTTGCTGAGGTCGCGCTGCACCGTATACTGAAAACGGTCGGGGTGCTCCATCCGAGCAAGAATGCAGTTGATTATTGGACCGGGATTAACAGCACGTTGGTGGATTCGCTATCAGGCAATGGCGATCTCTGGGATATCGAGAAGAGAGCTTCCTTGGCGGCACTTGACATTGCCAAGAGAGAATCGCTTCGACACTTGCGAGCCGAGCGTGACAGGCTTCTCGGCCTCTCACGCCAAGAAGCAGTCGCCGAGCTTGTCCGTATTACCGGTGTGGACTCGCGTATTGTGCGGGTCGAGCGAATCCAACATGGCGAGCTTCTGGGAGTCTGAGCAACTATGAGCACGCAACACCGGTGGGATTACGTGGCGGTGGCCGATGGGATCGAGGCTGTAGGAGGAATCCCCGATGCAAGCATCCATCTCATCCTCAGCGATATTCCCTACGGTATCGGTGCTGACGAGTGGGATGTGCTCCATAACAACACCAACTCCGCTTTTCTTGGAAGCAGCCCAGCCCAACTCAAAGCAGGCAACGTGTTCAAGCGCCGGGGCAAACCTCTGAACGGATGGTCAGCGGCCGACCGACAGATCCCTATAGAGTATCAGCGCTGGTGTGCCACCTTCGCCAATGAATGGCTCCGAGTTCTGAAACCGGGCGCCTCAGCTTTCGTTTTCGCCGGGAGACGACTCTCACACCGATGCGTCGTCGCCTTAGAAGATGCGGGATTCACATTCAAGGATTCGCTGGCATGGCTCCGACAGTCGGCCCCATACCGCGCCCAGCGGTTGAGTAGCGTATTTCAACGACGCGGCGATATAGAAAGCTCAGACAACTGGGAAGGCTGGAGGATTGGTAATTTGAGACCCACTTTCGAACCAATCCTCTGGTTTGTGAAGCCGTACCGCATAGGTTCTACAATCGCCGACAATGTTCTGACACACGCTGTTGGTGCTTTCAACGAGAAGGCATTCGTTGATTACGAGCAGACACCGGAAAATATCTTGAAGTCCGGCTTCGGGCGTCGTGAAGGTCGCCGGCACGTCGCTCAAAAGCCCGTCAAATTGCTCCAGGCATTGATAGAATTGACCACTAAGCGAGGGCAGGTTGTTCTTGATCCGTTCTGCGGCAGTGGATCAACGCTTGTTGCAGCGAAAACAACGGGAAGACACTATCTCGGGTTCGACGTCGATGCCGAATCGGTCAAGGTGGCCAGAGAGCGACTGGCTCCCGACATATTCGAGGCAATCATGCACGGTGCCCAGCAGGGTAGCTGACCAACGCTGCTAGGCGTGGCCGTAAGGCCCGGCGCTTGAATGGTGGCGGCTCTGGGATGATTGCTCCGCTGGAGCGCACTGTGTTAGCATAGCTCCAAGTCGGCCAGTGGATTGCTATAGGGAGGTGTTGCCGTGGCTAAAGGTAAGGGAAGCATGTCTGGGAAAGCCGCGTCCCGGATACAGAGTTCGACTGCTAAGTCAGGTGGTGGAAAAGTTTCCAAGGGTAGCTTTGCGTCACGCGCTCAGAGGGCAGCGGCCAAGAACTCGAAGTAAGGCTGTCGAGATTTTCGAGTTCTTCCAACCGTTGCGGATACCGCGATTTGATCCGGCAAGTCCGGCTTAGGCTTCCGGCGGAGGGAGAGGGATTCGAACCCCCGGGTCTTTCGACCAACGGTTTTCAAGACCGCCGCTTTCGGCCACTCAGCCATCCCTCCTCTGCTCGCTCTACGCTGCCAGAGCGGGCCAATAGGCTCCATACGGACCCGCGTATGCTTGCCTACTCTTCTATTGTACCACCAGCGCGCTATCCGCGTCAGGTCAAGCCGGTGGATACCAGCCTGCCGCCCATAGGCGCGGCAGCTCCAGCGTGAGTGGGGACTGCGCGTCGGCAAAGAGCCGTGGCCGCACTGCTGCTCGCTCGTGCCAATGCTCGATGTACTCGCCGCGATCCGGGTCCAGCGCAAACTCCCCGAACGCTTGCTCCTGTGGATCGAAGACCCAGTAGTGCGGAATGCCGGCCTCGGCGTAGACCTCCCGTTTTTCTACCAGGTCCCGCTCCTCGCTCCGGGGTGAGAGCACCTCGACGACCAGTTCCGGTCGAGCGTCCATGAGATGGATGCGGTGGCCACGTGCCATCAGGTCCAGCAGCGTCGGGACGGATTCGGCGGAGAAGTACATCAGATCGGGCGAGAGATAGGTATGCAGGGCATCCATCAGCAGGTCGGCATCGAGAATGATCTGAATGGGATGCCCACCATGTTGGCGTATGTAGTGCCTCAGCAGCTCGAATAGCTCGCCAAGCAGATATTGATGCCGGATACGTGGTCGTGAGGACACAAACAACCTCCCCCGGATAATCTCGCGCTCCAGGCCATTGTCTTCAGGGAGGGCGAGGTAATCTTGTAGCGTCAGGAGGCGTGTAGGCGCTTCAACGGCGGCCATCGCATGAATCCTCCTCAGAGCAGACGGCGGGACGTTCCAGCGGGCGGTCGAGGACCGGCAACGTCTCTCCCACAGAGAAGCTGCCGAGACTCCGAGCACCCGGAGTATACCGTCGCGCGGTCGGTGCCGGTAGCGATAACCCTGCCGGTCGCTACAGCTGCTTACGGATGCTTCGGCAATCGCCGCACAACGCCTCCGGCTTGGCCTCGCTCTAATCCGCCGCCGGCACGCACCGCCTAGCGTTGCAGTTAGTGTGACTGTTGCTCCAGGTGCGTAGGGCCGCTGTATCCGGGGCGCCGGCCGCTGCGTTAACTATCGCGTACCTAGCGGTCTACAAAGGAGGCAGGTTGACTACTCAATCTCGATGGTCGCGGCTGGCGCTGGCCCTGGTGATGCTCTGGCTGGTCCTCACAGTGGCCGCACCGCCGGCCGTTGCAGTGACGTGTGCCTATCTGGAGCCGGCGTTCGGACTGGGACGCTTCCCGTTGCAAGCGGACCTGCTCGATCCGCTCTGCGCTCACGACCGTGCGCCGCCAGCAGTCGCTAACGATAGCTCCGTGTTCGCGGAGCTGCCGGAGACCACGAGTCTCGGGTTCCCGTTCGACTCAGTGCTCCCCATCCCGGCGGAAGAAACCCGGCCTTACGCCATACCGACCATGGTGGTCCATGAGGTGCGACAGAGTGAGGTGTGCCCATTGAACGGCATCCGCTACCCCGAAGACTACCGCACGGCTTGGGAGGCACGACGGCCGCTCGGCGTGATGATCGAGAATCATCCTGATGCACGACCGCAATTCGGGCTGGCCTCGGCCGACGTGGTCTACGAGGCGGTCGCTGAAGGTGGAATCACGCGCTTTCTGGCGGTGTTCTATTGTGACCGTGGCACAGAGGCGGTCCGCGCCGGACCGGTACGCAGCGCCCGGACGTACTTTCTCGATTGGCTATCCGAATATGGCCGTTTCCCGCTCTACGCCCACGTAGGGGCCGCCTATTGCGACCAGCGCACGGGCATCGGCTGCCAAAACGGTGCCCGTGCAGACGCGCTGGGACAGATCAAGCGTTACGGCTGGGCAAATTACAGCGACCTCGATGAGTTCCGGATTGGCGCACCGGTATATTGGCGCGATAGGAGCCGCAACGTCTCGCTGGAACATACGATGTTTACCGATACCCAGCGGCTCTGGGGCGTCGCGGCGCGGCGCGGCCTCACCGCCGTTGACGCAGCAGGGGAAAGCTGGAACCGGGATTTCCGGGCCTGGCAGTTCGCGGATGCGGCACACCCCCCGCCGGCGAGCGCAACACATACGGCGGTGCATATCGTCTTCTGGCCGAGTGCCTCCGGCTACGCGGTGCAGTGGCGCTATGAAGCAGCGACAGGGCTATACCGCCGCATCATGGGCGGCGTGCCGCACGTGGACCCCGGCACTGGCCAGCAGATCAGGGCCGCCACGATTTTGGTCCAATTCCAGGAGGAGTCGCCGGCCGACGACGGCTACCCCGGCAACGTGCGCTTGCTGTACGGCACGCTCGGCACCGGGCGCGCGCAGATCATCCAGCAGGGGCAGGTCATCGAGGGCACCTGGCAGAAGGCCGACCGCCGGTCACGCACCGTGTTCTACGACGGCTCCGGCCAGGAGGTGTACTTGCAGCCCGGCAAAATCTGGGTAGAAACGGTGCCCCTGCCCCACGGCAGCGTCACGGAGTCCTGACCGGCGTTTGGTGAGGCGCCGTTGGAGATGTTGAAGATGAAGGCTATTGCTTAGACCACTCACCAGGGGCAGGTAACTCCGGGTTTTCTGCACGGAAATGGGAGATGGCTGTCCACATATCGTTACCGGTGACTGCCCAGTCGGACTGCATAGCGAGATAATCGGCTAACTCTGGAGATGGGGCAGTATTGTATTCGTGCAGTGTGTTGCCGAAGTCCAATATGCACGCCAGACCGGTGAGCACCGATGGCCGTGCGAAAAGGAAATCGGTCATCGCATCCTTCACGTGTGCCCCCTCATGCTGCTACCGTTGCTAGTATACCAGGCTAGGGCAGGAACTCCTGCGGATTGCGGGTCCTCCCGTCCGACTCGCGCACCTCGAAGTGGAGGTGTGGCCCGCTGGTAATACCGGTCATGCCGATTGTTCCCACCACCGTGCCCTGGTCAATAATCTCGCCTTTCTTGACCCGTGGCGGGCTGACACGGTCATCCAGGTGCGCGTATAAGCTCACTTTCCTGTCGCCATGCAACAGGGTCACGTACATCCCATACGACGCCCGACGGTTACCGGGCACGGCATACCCCACGTGCAGGACGAGGCCGGTCGCCACCGCCTGGATCGGCGTCCGCAGGTTGGCGGCAATGTCGAGGCCCGTGTGGAAACGCTGGGCAAACGTGCGTTGTCCGTAGACGGCAGTAATCGGCCCGTCAACCGGCCAGATGAAGGATCCGCTCGGCGCCGATATTGCCTGGCCCACAGGTTGGCCCGCGGCCGCGCGGCGCTGCCGCTCCAACTCCCGTTGCCGGACTCTTTCCAGGATTTCTTCCAGCCTGGGTAGGTCTTCCTCTAAGCGCTGGATTTGCTCAGTCAAGAACCGGTCGTGCCGATCCATTTCGGTGAGTTCGGCTTGCGTGCGCGCCTCGTCTGTCTTGATCTGTGCGACCAACTGCGCCTGTTGGGCACGTTTTTCAACCTGGGTCTGCTCGACCTTTGCCGCCTCCGCGCGCAGGCTTGTTTGCTCGGCCTTTTCAGCGTCAAGCTCCTGCCGGACCTGTTCCGCCTGCTCCTGCGCCCGCCGCCAGGCTGCGACTTGCCGGCTGTCTTCACGGGCGATGGCGGCGAAACCGTTGAGCCGCTTCAGGAAGTCGTTGAGGTCGGTAGCGCCGAAGATCAGGATCAGCGGCGGGGTTTGCACCAGCTTATAGATCACGCGCAGGCGTTGACCGTACACGGCTGCACGCTGGGCGAGCTTTGCGCGATGCTCTTCCTGTTGTGCTTCCAAGTCGCGGATATGTACCTCGATCTTATCCAGTTTCGTCTGGATCTCTTTCCGATGTGCTATGGCCGCGTACAACTCAACCTCGACGCGCTGGAGGGCCGCACGGGCCGACTCTCCTTCTCGTTGGAGCTGCCGAAGCTCCGCTTCCTTCTCTTGACGCTGCTGCTCGGTCTGTTCCTTTTGCTGGGTCAACTGCTCTATCCGGCTCCTGGCAGCATCAACCGCCTCTTTGGCCGCCTCAACGGCGTCATCGAAAGGGTTCGCCGCAGCGGGCGCGGCGGCCGGACCGACCAAGGCAGTGAGCAGCAGGAGCATGGCGATGGCGCGCAGCGGCCACGATAGCCGTCTGCGCGCGGAGTATGGCCGGCGCACGTTAGGCGGCAAAACGACCTCCGCGCTGATCGCGCACAATGTAGCCGTGCGACAGCTCCACGACCCGCTGGCGCATCCGATCAACGACCTCCCGGTCGTGCGTCGCGATAAGTGTGGTCACGCCATGGTAGTGATGGATGTCGGTGAGCACCTGGAGCACCTGCCACGCCATCGCCGGTGGCAGATTGGCGGTCGGCTCGTCGGCCAGTAGGAGCTGTGGCTGCCGCACAATCGCCCGTGCAATGGCGGCCCGCTGGGCCTCGCCGCCCGAAAGCTCCTTGGGGAGGCGCTTGGCATGATCGGCCAGCTGCACGACTTCCAGCGCCTCCCACACAAGCTCGCTGGCGCGTCCATCTCCCGACACTTGCAGACTGACGGCGACGTTCTCGTACACGGTTTTGTCCGCGAAGAGACGGGTGTCTTGGAACACGACCCCGATGCGTTGGCGGAACCGGGAGACTTCCTGCTCGTCGAGGTCCTGTACGTCCTGTCCGTTGACGAGAATACAACCGTCGCTCGGTGTCTCGGCGCAATTCAGGAGGCGCAGCAAGGTCGTTTTGCCAGCGCCATTCGGGCCCACGAGAAACACGAAGTCATCGCGCGGCACCGTGAGGGTGACGCCGCGCAAGGCCGCCGTGTCGTCGGCGTACCATTTCCACACGTTACGCAGTACGATCATGGTCTACACTTCCAGGAACCGGCGCACCGAGATGTAGCTCCCCGCAGCACCGAGAGCGGTCCCCGCCACTATCGTCATCAGCGCCAGCTTGGTGGCGAACTGTGGATCGCGCTCTACCGGTAAGAACGACAGGAGCGCCCAGAAGTTCTCCACAACCGGATCATAGGCCGGAACGACGATCAACAGCGTCAGCAGCGCAGCCAGCAGCCCGTAGAGCATCCCCTCGAAGACGAAGGGCCAGCGCACAAACCAGTCCGTTGCGCCCACCAGCTTCATCACCTCGATCTCTTGCCGGCGCGAGTACACAGCGATGCGAATGGTGTTGATGACGATAAACAGGCTGACGACCGCTAGTCCCCCGGTCATCGCCACACCGGCGACGCGCGTGGCCGTAGTGAGCCGCAGCAAATGCTCCACGATGTCCTCTTGTAAAGCCACCTCTTCCAACACCGCGTCTTCCCGTTCCGCTATGGAGTTTGCCCGTAGCAGCGAGACGATGGCGCCGAGGTTTTCGGGATCGCGGGCACGGATTTCCAGGGACGCCGGCAAGGGATTGTCCGATACCATGTCCAGTAGCTCCGACCGGTCGGCGAAGTGCTCGCGTAGCCGGGCCAGCGCCTCATCTTTCGTCACGTAGATCACTTCGAGCACGTCCGAGCGGTTCTGGAGTGTGCGTCGCAAGTCAAGTACCTCACCGGGGGGAGCATCTTCACGGATGTACGCGATGACGTTGACGCGCTGCTCCAACGCTTCCAGCGCCACGTTCAAGTGTGTGACCAGCACGACAAAGACATTGAGCATCAAGAGCATCAGCGCGGTCGTCAGCACCGTGGCGCCCGTCATAAAGCGATGGCGCCAGAGGCCCACGAGCGCGGCCACCACTGCGTAGTCGAACACCTCCCACGCCCGGCCGATCCAGTTCATGCGCTGATTCCGTTCACGTGCCTCGGTCCGACCGGAGAGCCTGGGGAAGCGCCGCGCGGCGGTTAGACGTAGCCGGCGTGCCGCTCGTCACGGACGATCCGACCGGCTTCCAGAGCTACCACTCGGCGCTGCATCGTGTCCACGAGGTCCCGGTTGTGGGTGGCCATCAGCAGCGTCGTGCCCAACGCATTGATTTGTACTAACAGCTGCACCGTTTCGGCCGCCGTGTCGGGATCGAGATTCCCGGTCGGCTCGTCGGCTACCAAGACCGGTGGCTTGTGGACGATGGCTCGCGCGATGGCCACGCGCTGCTGCTCGCCGCCCGACAGCTGATGGGGAAAGCGGTCCCGGTAGTCGGCCATCTTGACCAGCTCAAGGGTCTCCAGTACCCGTTGGTCAATCTGCTTGCGCTTGTGCCCGGCCACGCGCAGGGCAAAGGCCACGTTTTCGAAGACGGTCATCTGCGGCAACAGGCGGAAATCCTGAAAGATCACGCTCACCTTCCGACGCAAGTAGGGAATCGCCCCGTTACGTAGGCGGGCGATGTCCTGCCCTTCGATAAAAACGCGCCCGGAGGTCGGAAGTTCTTCCCGGATCAAGAGGCGAATGAAGGTGGATTTCCCGGCCCCCGATGGTCCGACCAGAAAGACAAAGTCCCGGTCCGGGATCTCCAGACTCACATCGGTGAGTGCTGAAGCCCCAGTGGCATAGACCTTGGACACGTGATGCAGGACGATCACGAGCTTGCACCGGTGAACTGCACTGTCGGGTAGTCTTGGGCCGAGCGCATACCGGACGTTGCCGGTAGCGCCTCTTTCGGCAGTATACCAGCGGCGGCCGGGATTCAGCAGTCGGTGCTGTCCGCCGGGGAGGTGCAGGACGCCGCCGGCCTCACCGGGAGCCGGATTGGGCGCCAGCGCCCAACGCCACGCTGCGCTCGTAAGCGGCGATGACCCCGTGTGCCAGCGCCGCGCGGAGGCCGCCCGCTTCCATGGCCAGCAGGCCGGCCGCTGTCGTCCCCCCGGGGGTCGTCACCCGATTACGCAGCTCGGCCGGATGCTCCCCGGTGTCTCGTGCCAACGCGGCTGCGCCGAGCACCGTCTGGACCACCAGCTCGTGCGCGTCCGGTCGTGCCAAGCCGAGCTGCACCGCCGCATCTATCAACGCCTCGATCACAAGGAAGATGTAGCCCGGCCCGCTCCCGTTGACGGCCGTAGCCATATCCACGTACCGGTCCCCGTCCACCTGAATTTCGCGCCCGATGGCCTGGAAGATTGCCCGCACCGCGGCCAGTTGCGCCGCGGAGACGGCGGATGCGGCGGTCCAGACGGTCATGCCCTCTCCGACCGTCGCTGGCGTGTTCGGCATCGCCCGTACCACCTGCTGATGATCGAGACCGGTCGTCAAGGCATCAAGCGCCGTCCCGGCGATAATCGAGACGACCAGCGTGTCGGGACCGAGGGTGCCGCGCAGCGCCGCCAGCACCGCCTCGGTCTGCTGGGGCTTGATGGCCAGTAGCACCACGGCCGCGTCCGCAACCGCTGCAACGTTATCCGCGACTGCCCGGACCTGATACTGCCGGGTCAGCGTCTCTCGACGCTCGGCAACCGGCTCGCCCACGGACACGGCACTGGGCGCCACCACGCCAGCGGTGATGAGACGAGAGAGAATCGCCTCACCCATGAAGCCGCCGCCGATGAGTGCCAGTTTCCCAACCACCTCGGTTCTCGCCTCCTCGTCTCGGCGCCTCGCCGTCTGGCTACACGGCAAGCGGGTTGAAGTTGGTGCCGCGGTCGTAGGTGTCTATCCCCTCCAGCCGCTTGAGGTAGCCCACGACGACATAGGTCAGCGGGGTCGCCGCCGCCTCATACGCCGACTTGGCAAGCCATGCGGTGACAATAGTCACGGCGAGGTCGCCTCCGGACATAATTCCACCAATCACTGGCAGTACGGCAAAGGCCAACGTGTAGAAGACGACACTATCCACGCCCTGGCCGACCACCGTGGAGGTGATCGTCCGCAGCCAGAGCCAGCGTCCGGCGGTAGCGATCTTGAGCTTTGCCAGGACGAAGGAGTTCAAGAATTCGCCGCACAAGTACGCGATAAATGAAGAGATGAGGAGCCGCGGCGTGGCGCCGAGGATAGTTTCGTAGGCTTCCTGATTCTCCCAGAAGGAAGCCGATGGGAGGATTTGGCCCAACCAAATGGCAATGACCGCCAGCACGTTGCAGGCGAAGCCGAGCCAGATCACCCGCCGCGCGGCGGCATAGCCGTACACCTCGGTCAGAATGTCACCGAAGATGTAACTGATCGGAAACAGGACGAATGCCACGGAGATGGTCAGCCCAGCGAACCCCGCTATCTTCACGGCGATGATGTTGGAGACGACGAGCGTCGTTGCAAACACCGCGGCGACGACCACAAACGGGGCAGAGTACCGCTGAGACGACTGTTCCATCGCGCTATACCTCGCTCCCCGGAGACGACCACTACCCTCGCCTAGCTCACGGCGACTCGCGGTCGGTGCTCACCCGGCGTGCCGTTAGCTCCGCGGTCAGGCGCTCGACGGCATCAAGATAGTAGATTGCTCGCGCGTGGCGCAACCCTTCGCGCCGAGCGGCATAGGCGCCAGCGGTATCCCCCGCTGCCGCCAGCCGTGCGCCGAGCTCTATCAACACGTCAACGGCGCTCCGCCGGTCACGGGCCTGAATGAGCATCCGCACGGACTCGCGGCGCAGCGCCAGCCCGTGCTCGCCCGGCCCCAGCCGGTCGGCAAGGTCGGCCGCCGCCAGCACGACTTGGGCCGCCGGGAGGACCTGGATAGTCTCGGCGCGTGCCCACTCTAGCGCCCGCTGCAAGCGCCGCGCTGCGCCGGCGGCATCGTTGGCCTGTTGTGCCACCTGTCCGGCAGCGAGGTCGGCATGCGCCACCAAGTCACCGTACTCGTGCGCCTGGGCTAACGCTTGCCCCTCATTGACACGCGCTGCCGCAGCGCCCGGCTCACCTTGATGCGCCAAGACCTCGGCCAGTTGGAGGTATACGGAGACCCGGCCGCGTACATCGTCACCCGGCTCATCCTGCTTCAGTGCAGCTTCCAGCGTCTCGCGGGCGTCCGCCCAGTTGCCCAATTCCTGCAATTGCTCCGCCTCGGTCCGCCGGTCGGCCATCCCAGTGCGTGCGGCGGCGGCCGGCGCCTCGGCGTCCGCCGCCGTATCCGGCCACAGACCGAACCGCCGCCGCAGGATGAGCACGATGAGATACCCTCCCAGAAAGCCGCCCAGATGGGCCACCGAGTCTACTCTCGAAGGGCTGACAATACCCGCGAGTGCGCCCACAAAGTTGTAGATGACGTAGAACAGCAGCACGTAGAGCGCCGAGATACCGATCTTGGGCAACTCCGGACGGCTTTGCAGAAAGATCGTGCCGAGCCAGAGCAGCACGGTGAAGGGATGCAGAATCACCACGCGAATCTCGTTGAGCGGGAACAACACCAGGTATGCGCCGAGCACCCCGGAGATCGCCCCCGACGCCCCGATCCCCGGCACGTCGGACGTGGAGCGCAGCGCCACCGACGCCAGGCCGGCGAGGACGCCGGTGCCTAGATAGAAGAGCAGATAGGGCACGTGCCCGAACTCATCCTCGATGTTGGCACCGAACACCCACAGAAAGAGCATGTTGCCGCCGATGTGGAGGATATTGCCGTGGAGGAACATGTGGGTGATGAGCGTGTGCGCGGCGAACGGTCCGTCGTGCAGCAATCGCGCCGGCACCAGCCCCCAGGTGCGGACGAGGGCCTCCGCATCAACCGGCACCAGCCCTTGCAGCACAAAGACCGCAATGCACGCCCCGATCAGTGCATAGTTGACAAATGGCCGCCGCCGCCGGCCCAAGTTCTCGTCACCAATCGGGAGCATCGTTCCTCCACAACCGCGCGTGTTAGTCGGTAGTCCGTCAAGGTCGTGCTGCTGAGGTCGTCTGGGCAGCGGCGGCCTCGATGATTTCCGCCAGCCAAGCGTTGAGACTCTTGCCTTCTGCCCGTGCTACGGCCGTGGCGGCCCGATGGACAGCCGGAGCAACCCGGAGCGGAATCTTCCCGGAGAAGGGGCGGTCCGGCGTCCGTCCACGCTCGGCACAGACGGCCAGGTAGTCATCTACCGAGTAGCGGAACTCTCGATGCAGCTGTTCGACCGAGGTGCCCTCGAACACGATCACGTCGCGGGTGTCTACGACCTCGCCATGAAACACACCGGCCGCATCATCGAACGTTATTGCTGCCCGGTAGCCCTTGTATTCCATCATGGCTCTATCCCGGCCTCCTTCAGAAATCGCCTTAAAGACTCTACCGCACCCTTCCGAATCTCCTGCTGGGGATGCGGGCGGTGCAAGTGCGCGGCCACGTCGTTCAGCTCGATGTAGACCCTGGAGCCGGCACGCTCTTCAAGGTAGGCCCCGCCGGCCAGCAGCATGGCCTCAACATCGTCCCAGCGGATGCCGGCTGAAGTGGGTCGCCAGTAGATTGCTGCCAACGTCCTGCGGTGCTTCCTCCTCATGCAGTGATGATATCATCATGTGATAGCGTATGCCAAGCACCGCCCCAGGCCACACGGCGCAGCGGAGATCGCGCCTATGGCACCATCGTCGGCAGACACGCAGCCGGGGAGTAGGAACCGATGCCGCGCGAGCTAGTCACCGTCGCCCCCCGCACGCCGGGCTTCCGCGAGTACGCCGAGCCGCCGCTGGGGGATACGCAAATTCGCATCCGCGCCGAGTTCGCCGCGCCCAAACACGGCACCGAGATGGTGAGTTACCGTGCCGAGCACGCCGATCGGCGCTATGACGCGGCGTGGGGTTGCTTTATGCCCGTGCCACCGTCGCCGGGCGCGGAGCAGAAGTTTCGGCCGGCTCCCCTGGGCAATATGGCCATCGGTGTCGTGACGGCGGTCGGGGCAGCCGTGACCGAGTTCCGCGTCGGTGATCGGGTCTTCGGCCACCTGCCCATCCGCGAGACGCATACGGTCGAGGCCGGCCGCGTGGACCTGCTGCCGCCCGGCCTGACGCCACCGGCGGCCGTCTGCCTCGATCCGCTGGTCATGGCCTTGCCGCTGCGCGAGGGGAACGTCCGGTTGGGCGACCACGTGGCGGTGTTCGGGCTGGGTGCTATCGGTCAAATGGCCGTACAGCTGGCCCGCCTGGCCGGCGCCGACCAAGTGATCGCAGTGGACCCGATCAAGGCGCGGCGCGACCTCGCGCTGGCACTCGGCGCCGATGCTGCCCTTGATCCGCTGGCCGGCGACGTGGGGCAAGCCATCCGCGAATTGACCGCCTCGGCGGGCCAGCAGCACGAGCCGGCCGCGCCGTTCCCGCACGTCGTGGGCGGCTACACCGACCGCCCCACTCAATGGGGACAGCATGGGGTGGATGTTGCGGTCGAGGTCAGCGGCAATCCCGCCGCGCTACACGAGGCCATCCGTGCCACCCGTTTCGGCGGCACCGTCTGCCTCATCTCGTTCTACGGCCGCGACGCCAGCGGTGTCCATCTAGGCCAAGAGTTCCACTTAAATCAACTCACGCTAGTGTCGGTGCGTGCCGAGAGCCTGCCGGCACGCGACTATCCGGCCTGGGACCTGCACCGCCTGGCCGATCTGGGGCTACGCTGGCTGCTCAATGGTCGCGTGCGGACGGAAGGGATTGTCTCGCCGATTGTGCCGTTCGATGAGAGCGCCGCCGCCTACGCCGCTATTGACCAACACCCCGAGCAGTCCATCAAGCTCGGCATCACCTTCCCCTAGCGCACCACGCAGAATCGCCGCGCCGCACGCAACCCCCGGCCTCTATCCGGTATCCTCAATGACCAGGGCCAGTAATGCTGGCGACCTCGCTGGGTGGACAGCCATGATAAAGCGTGTCAGGATCAAAAACTATCGCAGCCTGGGCGACCTTGATGTCTGGCTTGGCCCCCTCACGGTATTGGTTGGCCCGAATGCCTCCGGCAAGAGCAACTTCGTTGACGCACTCAAGTTCATCAGCGACGCGCTGAACACCAGACTTGAGGCTGCCATCGTCAATAGGCGTGGATTCTCACAGTTGAGCAGGTATCGGGCTAAAGTGCTTAGGCTTGAGCTTTTTATGCAGATACCCCACAGACAAATAGCGTCTACGACGAGGTATGCAGTTGAGTTGCGAGCGGATAGGGACGCTGATGCGGGATTTCGTATCAGGCGTGAGTTCTGCATGGTTTACACAGGAGGTGGGATTGCAGAATATAGAGCCTATAAGGGGAAGTGGCTCAAGAGGCCAATGGAACCGGAGCGCGATGCTGCCCGATGGCGGTCCTCGCAAGCACTACCTGCTCCTCAGGATGAGCTTGCCTTGCGCTCATCACGTCTGTTTCCGTCCTTCTATAGCGTCGAGCGCTACCTGCGAGATGTCCTAATCTACGCGCCGCCTCTGGATCGGCTCCGTACCCCTCAGCCGCTTATCAAGGGCCAAGCGCTCTCGGAGACCGGCGATAACCTGGCGAGTGTACTCCGAGAAGACTTCCCGGCAGGCTCGGAGTCCCGAATTTCACTGCTTAATGCCTTCTCTCTGATTGTGGATGGAGCGATTGACTTCCGGGTGCAGGATGCCGGTAGCCGCCTAGTCATCGAAGTTGGCCACCGCCAGCCGGGTGGCAAGGAGCATTATTTCGATGCAGCAGTCGAATCCGATGGCACGCTGCGGATACTGGCCCTGCTCGCAGCCCTCTACCAGAAACGGCGGCCCTCGCTGACGATTATCGAAGAGCCGGAGCTGCACCTCCAACCGGGCGCGATGGGCGTGCTTGTGGATGTGTTGCGAGAGGCGTCGCTGCGCGGACAAATACTGGTCACGACCCAGAGCGCCGATCTGATGAATGAGTTGGAGTCGGACGAACTGCGAGTGGTAGAGAAGATAGACGGCGTGACGCATATCGGCCCGGTGGACGACGAGTACCGCAAGACCGTGGAGATGGAGCTATTCACGCCCGGCGATCTGATTCGCGTGCGCGGCTTCCGGCGCCAGGCCGGCTAACGGCGTACCATGCCTGCCATTGTGCCCATCGTCGAAGGTCATGGAGAAGAGCAAGCCTTTCCCGTGCTACTGCGTCGGCTCCTCTACGAGCAAGGCCGCTATGAGTTCACGGTTACTTCCCCCTACAACGCGAAGGGCCGAACCAAGCTCACACGCCCCGGTGGTGTCGAGGGGTATCTCGCTACCGCGGCATCAGAGGCCGATGCGGCCGGAATCATCGTTCTGCTGGACCTCGATGAAGCTGACTGCGCTGCTGACCTCGCCCGGGAGTTAGCGGCGCGGGCGCGCGGCAGAGGGCTGCATCTCCCCATTGCCATCGTCGTGGCGGTGCAAGCGTATGAAGCCTGGTTCATCGCCAGCATTGTGACTATCCGCGGGCGGCGGGTCAAGGGGCTGAAGTTCCTCCCCGGTGACGTTGAGCCACATCCTCAACCGGAAACGATCCGCTCCCCCAAGGATTGGCTGAAAGATCGGCTGGTTGACGACCGGTTCTACAAGGAGACCCAGGACATGGCCCCGCTCACCGACTTACTCGACTGCGCCCAGGTTCGCCGGCGTTGCCGCTCCTTCCGCCGCCTCAATCATGCCATCGGACAACTGATCGCATCCGTTGACCGGCAAGATGTTGCGGTAACGCCGTAACGCAGTTGCTATTACTTTGCATTAACGCTTTCTACGCTAATATAGACTCCTAAGAGCGGCATTTGGTACGCTATAGCACAGAAAGAGCGCAGTTAGTCCAATGCAAGGGCATAGTGCGGCGGTAGAGAGTAGTCCTGGCACGCCGCTGCCGCGGTATGCCCTGCTCTCCGTAGCCGCGGCCCTGGTCACGATTGCCCTGAAACTCGCGGCCGTCCGGCTCACGGGATCGGTGGGGCTGCTCTCCGATGCCGGCGAATCGCTCGTCAACCTCGCCACAGCGCTACTGGCGCTGTTCGCCCTGTGGTACGCGGCGCATCCGCCCGACCGCGACCACACGTATGGCCACAGCAAGATCGAATACTTTGCCAGCGGCATTGAAGGAGTGCTGATCCTGCTCGCGGGCAGTGGGATCATCGTTGCGGCCGGCGCTCGTCTCCTCCACCCTGCCCCGTTGACGGCGCTTGGCACCGGCCTGGCGCTCTCGCTTGGTGCAGCGGCGGTCAACTTGGCCGTGTCACAAGTGCTCCGGCGCGTTGCCCGCCGGCACCGCTCTATCGCGCTGGAGGCGGAGTCCCAACATCTGCTGACCGATGTTTGGACGACTGCGGGGGTGGTCGCCGGACTGGGGCTGGTGCTCCTGACCGGTCTCACCTGGCTGGACCCGCTCCTGGCCCTAGCAGTCGGCCTCCATATCTTGCGTACCGGGGGACGCTTGCTCCGGCGCTCCTTCCAGGGACTGATGGACACGGCCTTGTCCCCGTCGGATACGGCGGTGATTGCTCAGGCGATTGAGGACTGCCTGGAGCCGGGGATGACCTTCCACGAGCTACGCACGCGGCGCAGCGGCGCACGGCAGTTCGCAGATGTCCACGTCTTGGTTCCCGGCGAGCACAGCGTCCGCGAGGCGCAGCGGCGCGCTACCGACATCGAGCAGGCCGTCCGCGCCGCGCTGCCGGCTACCGAGATGGTGGTGCATGTGGAGCCGTTGGAAGGGCACCATGCGACCACCACTGCCATCGCCGCAACGGCCGCCTCGCCCCGGAGCGAGGCCTGACAAGCTCCGGTTTCAGGTACCCGCTCCACCGCCTCCGCCTCGTCGCCTGCCGGTTGGCCGCGCCCCGACGTCACGCGGACGGTCTATACTCTTGGTAGGTTAGGCACTTCTGCCGAACGCTCTGAGTTGAGGGATTGCCATGGTAGAGACAGTCGTAGCCGCACCGGCGCCTCCCTCCCCGGTGGATGCCGTTGCTCCCCCGCCGGCACCGACACCGGAGGAGTTGTACGAGGCGCTGGACGAAGAGACCAGAGCCGAGCTTATTGATGGGGGGATCGTCATTACGCCCCCGGCCACCCTCCTGCACAGCCAAACGTTAGGCATGATCCTGAGCTTGATGAGCTTCTTTGTCGAGGTGCGGGGTCTCGGCGAGGTGTTCGGCAATGCCGGAATGCACCTCAGCGAGCAGCGGTACGTGCCCGATGTCGCGTTCGTAGCCGGTACGCACGCCGAGCGCGTGCAAGGGACGCATATTGCCGGGGCCGCCGATCTGGTTGTGGAAGTGCTTTCGCCGAGCACGGCCGGCCGCGACTGGGGCAGCAAGATGCGCGACTACGAGCAATACGGCGTGCCGGAGTATTGGCTGCTCAATCCGGTCGTGGAGCAGATCAACGTGTACGTCCTGGATACGGACGGGAAGTACCAGCCGCTGGCCCCGGACGGCGCCGGCCGCTACCACTCCCAGGTGCTACCCGGTTTCTTTGTCGAGCGCGGCTGGTTGTGGCCCGCTACCGGCGAGGCCGCCGATACGCTGGCGGCGCTCCGGGCGCTCGCGCTGCTGTAGGACGCGGTCGGTTCGGATAACCAGCGCATGTGCAACCATGAATCAATCCACGCGCATTCTCGTGATCGAGGACGACCCGGCGGTAGCCACGAGCTTGCAAGACGGGCTGGAACAGGAAGGCTACGAGGTCATCTGGCGCTCCTCCGGGACCGAGGGTATTTCCTACGCGCAGAGCGGCCAGGTGCAGCTCATCATCCTCGACGTGCGTCTACCCGACGGTTCGGGGTTCGACTTCTGCCGGCAGCTCCGCGAGCTTAAGCTGCGCCAGCCGATTCTGATGCTGACCGTCCGGCGGGACGAGACGGCAAAGGTGCTCGGCCTGGAGATGGGTGCCGATGACTATGTCACGAAACCGTACAGCCTGAGCGAGTTGCTTTCGCGGGTCCGGGCGCTGCTGCGCCGCGCCTATGGCGAGCTATCCGTCGCCGGTGCCGAGGTGCTCTACGCCGGCGATCTCGTGATTGATCGCGGTCGAGCGCAGGTGTGGCGCGGGCAGCAATTGGTCAACCTGACCCCCACCGAGTTCCGGCTGTTGGTCTATCTGGCGCAGCACCCCGGCCACGCGCTCAGTCGCGCTCAAATCTTGGATGCCGTCTGGGGGTACGGCGCCGAGGTCGAGAGTCAGCGCACCGTCAACGTCCATGTGCGCCGGTTGCGGGAGAAGGTCGAGCTTGATCCCAGCCACCCGGCACTCATCCTCACCGTACCCGGCACCGGCTACCGGCTGGTTGGCTAGTCCGCCGCCGTCATTCCCGTGCCTGCGGTAATCCACCCCGGTCCTCTACCCCCTGGAGAGGGCCGGGGTGAGGGCGGCCGGGGAGTAGGCCCAACCCCAGTTCACGATGCTTCTGGGGTCGCCGCGGCTGCCGGAGCCGGTTCGGGCTGGGCAGTGTCGGCCTCCGCCGTGGCTGCTGGCTCCGACTCTGCCGCTGCGGCCGGCTCCTCAGCCGCTTCCGCCGCCGGCTCCTCGGCCGGTTCCGGTTCCGGCTCTTCCGGTACTTCCGGCACCACCTCCACGTTGACGATACCCGTCTCCCGCGCCGGCAAGCGCAGGGTAACTTGATGGCTGCCCAAGTGCCGCAGCGGCTCGCGGAGCACCACGTCGCGGCGGTCAATCCGAATCTGATGCTGCTCGTCGAGCGCGGCGGCGATCTGTGGAGAAGTCACGCTGCCGTGCAAGCGGCCCCCCTCGCCGATTTGCGCCGGAACGGTGACGGTCAGCTCGCGCAGTCGTTGGGCCAAGCTGCGGGCCGCGGCGGCCTCGCGCTCGGCAGCAGCCTCGGCCTCGCCGCGCAGCCGTTGCAGTCGCTTCATCTGATGCCGCGTACCGGGCACGGCGAGTCCACGGGGCAGGAGGTAGTTGCGGGCATAGCCCGGCGCGACTTCCTTGACATCACCCGCCCGGCCCAAATCCGCCACCGGCTCCACCAGGATAACTCTCATCGCTTACACTCTCGTCTTTCTCGGTAGTGTTGCCCCCCAGTATGCGGAGCTAGTGCGCCATCACTCCCGCTTGCATGGGAATCCATGTCCCCCTGCGGAGCGGGGGGACCATAGGGGGGCATCCCCTCGCCGGCTATCTCAGATACCAACACAGCCCCTGCTTCTAAGGATAACGGATAGCACGAGCACTCTGCCGGTCGCCCGGCGAGCGTGCGGTTAGCCCATCGTCGAGACGCGCTCCGGACGGACTTTATAGAGCACCCGCGTCCCGGGCGGCCCTACGTAGCGGTCCCGCCCGGTGTAGCGCCCGGCCAGTTGGTCAATATGCTCCGTAGCGCCTTCTTCCGTCACCGTGACGACGGTACCGCGCACGGCGAGATAGCGATACGGGTTGTCGGGATCGGCAATGCAGAGCGCCACCTGGGGCCGGTTTCGCATGTTGCGGTCCTTTTGCCGCCCGCGTGCCGAGTTGACCAGCACGTGGGTTCCGTCGTAGTCCACCCACACCGGCGTCACCTGGGGCGAGCCGCTGGGCATAATTGTCGCCAGGTAGGCGAAGCTCCGTTTCTCGAACAGGTCCAGGCAGTCCTCCGGCAGCGGGATCGGCCGTGTTTCCGTAGCCATCAGCATCCTCCTCACTGTCTGCTTACCGCTCAGGATACACCGCCTTCCGCCATTCCCGCCGCCTCACCACGGCCCCCGCTCGCCGGGGGCCGTGGTGAGGGCAACCAATCATTTGAGGTCGAGCCGGTCGAGCACCTGCCGGTTGACGACGCCGCGCGGCCGGTGACCGGTGAGGACGGCAGCGACTTCAAGCGCCGGGCGCCGGCGGCGCTCGCGGGCCGCCCAGTCGCTGGCCGAGGCCATGTGTGGGGTAATCACGACATTGGGCATCGACCGCAGCGGGCTATCGGGCGCGAGCGGCTCTTGCTCCGTCACGTCCAGCCCGGCAGCCAGCAGCCGCCCCTCCTGGAGCGCCGCGACCAGCGCGGCCTCATCCACCACCCGCCCGCGCGCGGTGTTGATGAAGATGGCGTGGCGCTGGACCAGCGCGAATTCGGGGGCGCCGATCAGGTGATAGGTGTCCGGTAGCAGGGGTACGTGGCAGGAGATGAAATCGGCATCTTGCAACACCTGGACCATCGGTACCGACCGTACCCCATGAGCGGTGAAGACCTCCGGGTCCACGTAGGGGTCGTAGGCGATGATCTCGCGGAGCGCAAAGCCGGCCATGCGCTGTGCCACGCCCCGCGCCACGTTGCCGAAACCGAGCAAGCCGAGCGTGTTCCCGGTCAGGCGATGGATCATCCCCCGCTCACCGCCCCAGCCGCCCGCGCGTATCTGCTGCGCTGCCGGCACGATCCAGCGCACACAGGCGAGGAGCAGCGCCACGGTATGGTTGGCGACCTCGTCCACAAAGACATCCGGTACGTTGGTGACGATGATGCCCTGCTCGGTGGCACAGCTCACGTCATCGAACCGATCCATCCCGATGCCACCCGCGGTGATGATCTTGCAGCGGGTCAGCGCCTGGATGAAGGACCGCGAGACGTAGTGCTTACCGATGATCGCGTCGGCATCGCGGGCCTCGGCGAGCACCGCCGCATCGTCGTCGCTGGCAACGGTGACGAGCCGGCAGCCGGCTTGGGCCAGGATTTCGCGCTCGCCGGCAGCGCCAAAGGTGCCGCCCGTATCCACGACCACCACTTTGGGCTGCTGTCCCCCGCCGGAAGCTGCCGCCTCAGGAGTACCGTTCCGCTCTCGTGCCGCCATATAGGTCTGCTCCCTCCCGCTGAGATGAGCCAGTGTACCGCGTGCAGCGCATCCAGGCGATGGCGGTACGGACCGGGGGCGCCGCATGTTATGGGTCGGCGGGTCGGCTCGCTAGGGAGAGCGCAGAATCCGGGCTACCGTGGACGGCAAAGCGGGGCGAGCACGGTGTCTCCCGGTACTGCTACCAGCCGACGGCCGGCCACTGCTCAAGTGAAGATTTGCAGGGCCACGATCAGCCCGGCCAGCGCGGTCAGGCCGGCCAGCAACGCACCGGCCAGCTTCCACGTCAGCGCATTCATCGCGGCGTGAATCTCCGTCCGCAGGCGCTCCTGGTCCGCCCGCAGGTCGGCCAGGTCGGCCTTGGTTGCCAGGTGTGGAAGCAGTGCCTGCACTGCGGCCAGATCACGCTCCATATCAGCCCGCAGGTCCGCCAGGTCGGCCTTAGTCGCCAGGTGGGGGAGGAGTGCCTGCAACGTGACTAGGTCGGTATCCCGCATTGCCGGTACTGCGGCATCCATCGTCTCAGTAGCCATGTCAGTCTCCTAGCCTACCCGCGTCCGTGCAGGTAGGTGCCTCTTGCTCTCACCAGTAGTACTCAAGTGAAGATTTGGAGGGCCACGATCAGCCCGGCCAGCGCGGTCAGCCCGGCCAGCAACGCACCGGCCAGCTTCCAGGTCAGCGCATTCATCGCGGCGTGAATCTCCGTCCGCAGGTCCGCCAGGTCGGCCTTGGTCGCCAGGTGCGGCAGCAATGCCTGCACTCCAGTCAGGTCCGCCCGCAAGTCGGCCAGGTCGGCCTTGGTCGCCAGGTGCGGGAGGAGTGCCTGCAACGTGACCAGGTCGACGTCCCGCGTTACCGGTGCTGCGGTATCCATTGTCTCAGTAGCCATACCAATCTCCTGGGCTGCCTGCCCAAGCAGGCGCTCCCTCGATCTTGCCATACAGTGTAGCACGGTGAACGGGTCCACCCCGCTGCACGTTGCTACGGCACCTCGCGGTCGCGCCTTACCGTTCGAGGAAAAGCGGGGCCAGCATGGTGTCTACCGGCACGTAATCGTCGGTCAGGATTTCCTGTGGCCCGGTGTTGAGCCATGCCGCCATGGCCGATTGCTCCATGACGTGTGTCGTGCGGGGCGCGGCAGTGGGACTGGGATAGGCACCAAAGCGCTCGAACTCAATCGGCTGCGCTGCCGCTGCCACGACGTAGGTGCCTCGCGTTCGTATCTTCGCTTCGATGATCCCGTCGCTCTCGCCGAGGACGTAGACATAGGGAAAGACTTGCTGGAGGGTACGCACGAAGGCTTTGAGAAACCGACCGTCAACGAGCTTGTCTACGATGTTCGTCACGTAGATGCCGTCCTCGGTAAGCAGATCGCGCATTTGCTGCGAGAACTCCAGGGTGGTGAGGTGGTACGGCACCGAGAAGTCGTTGAAAGTGTCGCCAAAAATCAGGTGATAGCTGTGTAGGGGCAGATCACGCACGGCCATCCGCGCGTCATCGTTGTAAGTGATGACCCGAGTGTCCCAGGGCAGGCCCATGTGCATATGCGCAACGTGGGTCACTGCCGGATCAATCTCGATGACCTCAACGATGACCTCGGGATAGCGTGCTTCCAGTGCCCGCGGCATGGTGTAGCCTCCGCCACCCAAGAAGAGCGTCCGCATACGCGGCTGGCGCTCGGCGACGTACTGCGCCGTTTCGGCGGCGATCTCGACGTACCCATAGATAATCACTTGGGGATTGGTGATCGAGTTGAAGCTATGCACCAGTTGATCGAGCTGGAGACGCACGACATCCTGACCGCGGCGCTGGACCTCCGTCACGCGAATGCAGAAGTAGTTGGTCTCCAGCGTGCAGTTGTCGGCGCGTACCGACGGCCGCGCGGCGTTGCCGGCCAAGACCAGCGCACCCACCAGCAGCACGGCCGCCGGCCAGCGCGCCCGGTGCAGCTGGCCGAACAGCAGAGCCAGGATTAGGAGTACCACCGCGACCAGCAAAACGACGGTGCGTGTGCCGAGTAACGCGATCAGGACAAAGCCTGCCAAGTAGACGCCGACGATGCTCCCCGCCGTCGAGACGGCATACAGCTGGCCGACGATGCTGCCGGTGTGCGTGAGGCTGGTGAGCGCCCGTTTGACGACGATGGGTGTCACCATGCCCAGCACGCAACTGGGCAAGAACAGCAGGCTGGCCGTCATCAGCAGGATTCTGGGAAGCGGAGAAAGATCGAACGTCCATTCGTGTAGTGCAGTCACCGCGGCTAACGGAGCAGAGCTGACCACGCTCCCGGCGAGCAAGCAGAGGCCCAGGGTGCTCGGCGCCGGAAAGCGGTCGGCCACCCGGCCGCCCAGGAAGTTCCCGATGCTGATGCCGGCGAGCACTACCCCGATGATCGTGGTCCAGGTGTACAGCGAGACGCCCAAGTGCGGGGCAAGCAAGCGACCGGCCACGATCTCCAGGATCAGCGTGCCAGCGCTGGCCGTGAACACGATGAGGTAGAGACTCCCCTTCTGCCACACAGTGGACATCGCGGCTTACTCCCTCCACTCCCGGCAGCCCTCGACCGCCATATCCGGCCCGCAGTCCCACGGACCAACCGCCAGCGGCGGAGCTGCACCGGGAGACCTTTGCATAAGGAGGCCGCGGGGTGGTAAGGAAGGCTACCACTAACCAGCCGCACGAGGGGGCACGATGCAACGCAAGATCGGGAACCACCTGCCGATCGAGGCCGATTTGCCACCGCAGATCGGGCGCAACCCGCGCTTGGAACGCTTGGCGCAACTCTTTGACTGGGACCGGTTGGGCGCGGTGGTGCAGGACATCTATGCCGCCCCCACGGGCCGGCCGAGCTATCCGCCCCTGATGTTGGTCAAGGTGCTGCTCCTCCAACAATGGTACGCCGCCTCGGATCCGGAGATGGCCGCCGCGCTGTGTGACCGCTTGTCCTTCCGCCGGTTCGTCGGGTTGGGGCTGGCGGACGAGGCGCCCCACTACGCCACGATCAGTCGCTTCCGCCAACAGTTGACCGCCCGCGGGCTGGCCGCGGCATTGTTCGCGGAAGTCAGTCGCCAGTTGGCGGCCCACGGCCTGGTGGTCAAGGCGGGCACATTGCTGGACGCGACGTTGGTGCAAGCCCAGGCGCGCCGGCCCACGGGGACGGCCCAGCCGGGCGCCAAGAGTCCGACCGATCCGGATGCCGCCTGGGCCGGCCGGGGGGCCCAGGCGCACTTTGGCTACAAGGTGCATCTCGGAGTGGATGCCGGCTCGGGGCTGATCCGCACCGCGTGCTTGACCGCAGCCCGGATCGCCGAGAGCACGGTGGCGGACACGCTGATCCTGGGGGATGAAGCGGCAGTGTACGCCGACCGGGCCTATGAGTCCAAACACCGGCGGCGCTGGCTGAAGCGCCGGGGGATCAAGGATCGGATCATGCATCGCTCCCACAAGTACCAGGCCCGCTTACCGTACTGGCAACGGCGACGCAATCGCTTGATCGCGCGGGTGCGGGCGCCAGTGGAGCAAGTGTTCGGGACGCTGAAGCGGCTGTATCGCTACCGGCGGGTGCGCTACCTGGGCTTGGCACGCAATACGACGGAACTGTGGTGCAAGTGTCTCGCGTACAACCTGCGCCGCGCCGAGCGCCTGCTGCCCCGACCGGAGCCGGGGGTGGTCATGCCGTAGGCGCGCCGGGGCCGGTGCCAGGCAGACGCGCTGGCGCCAGGGGGCGGCACGCCCGCGCCAGAGCACCACGCGCTCCAGGGCACGACCGACGCCAGCAACTCGGGTTATGCAAAGGTCTCACCGGAGAGAGTGTATCGCACCGCAGCGCCCGGCCCTCGCCCGGAGCACGCTCCAGAGGGGCAATCCCCGTCCCCCCGCCGCAGCGGGGGGACCATAGGGGGGCCAGCATCAAGCACTGTGAAGCGATTGGTAGAATGGCGCGAGCCAGGTCATGGGACGGATTATTGCCATCGCCAGTCAGAAAGGCGGCGTGGGCAAGACCACCACCGCCGTCAACCTGGCCGCCGCATGGGCCGAGCGCCAGCGTCGCGTGCTGCTCATAGACCTCGATCCCCAAGCCAACGCGACGGCCAGCCTGGGGCTGTCGCTCGACGGACGATCCACGTATGATGTGCTGCTGGGCGCGGTGTCGCTCCGCGAGGCCGCCGTCCCCGTGGGCCTCGCCGGTGCAGCGGGAAGCGATGCCGACGGCGCGGTACACTTCGATCTCGTGCCGTCGAGCATGGACCTGGCCGGCGCCACCATCGAGCTGGTGGGACTGACCGACCGGGATCGGCGGCTGGCCAGCCGCCTCGCCGCGGTCCACACCGCCTACGACTACGCGCTGATTGACTGCCCACCGGCACTCGGCGTGCTGACGATCAACGCGCTGGCCGCCGCCGATACCCTGCTCGTGCCGGTACAGTGCGAATACCTGGCGTTGGAAGGGCTGACCGACGTGCTGCGGACGCTGCGGAGCGTCCACGAGCGCCTGAACCCGGGGCTACGTGCCGTCCATCTCGTGATGACGATGTACGACCTGCGGACCAACCTCTCGCGGCAGGTCAGCGCCGAGGTGCGGCGGCATTTCCCCCAAGAGCTACTCCAAACGGTCATCCCGCGCACGGTGCGGTTGGGCGAGGCGCCGAGCTACGGTCAGTCGGTGCTGGCCTATGACCCGACCGGACGCGCCGCCGCGGCGTACCGGGCACTTGGAGCGGAGTTAGAGGAGGCACTGACACATGCCGCGACCTAAAGGCGGGCTGGGACGTGGCTTGGAGGCGCTGCTGCCGGCTGCGCCCCCGGAGACGGACACGGCTGCCGACGATGCAGCGGTGCAGTTCCTGGACGTAGACGCAATTGATCCCAACCCCCAGCAGCCGCGCCGGAGCTTTGACGAGGAGGAGCTGCAAGAGCTGCAAGACTCCATCGCCGAGCACGGCGTCCTGCAGCCCGTGCTCGTCGCCCGGGTGTCCGGCTCGTTGCGGTATCAGCTTATTGCCGGCGAGCGGCGCTGGCAGGCGGCCCGCCGCGCCGGTCTCGCGCAGGTCCCGGCCGTCGTGCGGGAAGTGACCGGTGACGAGTACCTGATCCTGGCCCTCGTCGAGAACCTCCAGCGTGCCGACCTGAACCCACTCGAAGCCGCTGCGGCCTTCCGACAGCTCATCCACGATTTCGGGCTGACCCAGGAAGAGGTCGCTCGCCAGACGGGGCGCAGCCGCATGGCGGTGTCGAACACGATGCGACTACTCAACCTCTCCGCGGAGATCAAGACCTATCTCATCCAGGGCCAACTGACCGAAGGGCACGCGCGTGCGCTGCTCGGTGCGCCGAGTCCGGCTGACCAGCGCGACTTGGCCGAGCGAGCGATTGCCGAGGGATTGAGCGTGCGCCAAGTCGAAGAGCTGGTCCGGCGCTTGCGCGAGGCAGCGGGCCGCCAGTCGCGCGCGCACCCGGCCCCGGCGAAGTCACCGGAGCTGACCGACCTCGAAGGGCGGCTCGAACAGCTGCTCGGCACGCGCGTCGAGATCGTCCAGCGCCGGGGCGGGCGGCAGGGCGGCCGGCTGGTCTTCCACTACTTCTCCGACGAGCAGCTCACCGCCCTCTGCGACCACCTCCTCGACGACACCGCCTGACAGTGCGGGCCGCTCCTCCACACCGCGGTCCTTGGGCAGCCCGATGCTATACTGGCTCGAACATATGTTCTAGCTCGTGCCGGCTACCATGCTGGTCAAGGTTGCAGCAACCCGCTGCGATGGTCAATCGTTCGCCTCAGGGGATGCCTCTTGACACTCACACGGGTTCCCGCTGGGCAAACGCCGGGAAAAGATGCAGATGGCCACCGTTGAAGCGCCGCGCCTCCTCGATCACGTTGAGCGGCTGCGGCTGGATGCCAGCAACAGGATCGCGGCAGCGCAGAAGGCGAAAATGGGCCAGTTCCTGACACCGGCCCCGGTCGCTCGCCTCATGGCCTCGATGCTGTCGTCTGATGGCGATGATGTCCGCCTTCTGGATGCCGGGGCCGGTATCGGCTCTCTACTCGCCGCGTGTGTCGTTGAGTTCTGTCGGCGGCCGCGCCGACCGCGCCGGATTACCGTGACGGCCTACGAGGTGGACAAACAGTTGGCTGGCTCTCTTCCCACCGTGTTCCGGTTGTGTCGAGAGGAGTGTGCCCGTGTCGGGATAACTTTTCACGGGGAAGTGCTCGCAGCGGACTTCATCAGGAGTGCCGTTGATTTGCTGCGGCCCGGCCTCTCTCGGTCGGTCGAGCATCCGAGGTTCGATTGTGCGATCCTCAATCCACCCTATCGGAAGATCAATGCCGGTTCGGAGGAAAGAAGGCTCTTGCGGATGATCGGCGTCGAGACGAGCAACCTCTATTCCGGGTTTGTTGCTGCAACACAACAACTTCTGGGGCCATCGGGTGAGTTGGTGGCTATCATACCCAGGAGTTTCTGCAATGGCCCATACTATAGATCGTTCAGACGTTCATTCCTTGAAGCAATGTCCCTGCGCCGGCTGCATCTATTCGATTCGAGAAAACTGGCCTTTCGTGACGACGATGTGCTGCAAGAAAACGTGATTCTCCACGCCGAAAAGAAACCACGGTCAGGATTGTTTCCTGACTCTGTTCTGCTCACCCATAGTGTCGGCCCTGATGATGCCTTACTCTCGTCTTACCAAGTCCGATACGAGGATGTTGTCTCCCCCGACGATCCTGAGTCTTTCATTCGCATCGTATCCGGTGATCGGAGCCGCTGGGTTGCAGAGCGGATGCGCCGGCTGCCCTGCGCCTTGGATGATCTGGGAATCAGCGTGTCGACCGGGCGGGTCGTGCAATTTAGAGCGACGCAGTTCCTGTGCCGGCATTTCGAGGCGCGGACCGTGCCCCTCATCCACCCGGCTCACGTTCGGGGTGGAACCGTGACGTGGCCGCAGGAGCCGGCGATGAAACCGGATGCAGTGACGGTTACGGAGCAAAGTGCCGGCTTGCTCGTTCCGAACGAGAATTACGTGCTAGTGAAACGCTTCTCGTCCAAAGAGGAGCAGCGGCGCGTGGCGGCGGCGGTGTATGAAGGAAGCCATATCTCTGCGTCGGCAGTGGGTTTTGAGAATCACCTCAACTACTTTCACCGTAATGGTCACGGCCTGGAGCTACCACTCGCCCGGGGGCTGGCCGCTTTCCTGAACTCAACCCTTGTGGACGAATACTTTCGTCAGTTCAATGGACACACCCAGGTCAATGCAACCGACCTTCGTAGCATCAAATATCCACATCCGGACCGCCTTACGATATTGGGCCGCGAAATGCCCACGAGCTGCCCGGACCAACGCCGCCTGGGCCAAATCGTGGAAAAGGTGCTAGAAATCACATGATAGCTTCTCGTCTGCATCCTCACCTCATCCACTTTGACGGTGAGAAGTACCTTGATCCCTACTCACCACAAGCGGAACGGTGAGCGGCAACCCTCCGACGCGCAACTCACCACCACTGCGGCCACTTCCTCAACACCGCAGGCGGTCGTAGATGGCGTCGTCATCGTTCTCCCAGCCGGGTTACTCCGGCCGGTGCCATCTAGTGGCCGCCGCTGCGGCTGAGGTCTACATCGGGGAGTTGGTCGAGGTCGTGGAGCATGTGCGCGCGAATCTCCTGCACGCGCTCCGGTGTCTGCGCCTCAAAGCGTGTCGTCAGCGCCGGCTCGGTGTTCGAGGCCCGCACCAGCCCCCAGCCGCCGTCGAACGTCACGCGGATGCCGTCGAGCGCCACGAGCGGGTAGCGCCCTTCATAGTGCGCGCGCAGCCGCTCGATCACCCCGAACTTGGCGTCATCGGCGCAGAAGTAGCGCTCCTCGGACGTGCTGTGGTAGCGCGGCAGCCGGTCCACGAGGGTGGATAGCGGCTCCGGCTGGGCGGCGACCGTGGCGAGCAACTGGCTGGCGGCGAACGAGCCGTCGTCGAAGTCAATCACCGGATCGTTGAAGAAGAGATGCCCGCTGTACTCGCCAGCGAGCGCCGCGCCCTGCTCGCGCCGCTTGGCCATGATGTTGGGGTACCCCGTGCGCCACATGACCGGCGTGCCGCCGAGCCGCTTGATCTCCTCGATGAGCGCCAGCGAGCACTTCACGTCGAAGACAATCCGCTGCGGACCGTCGGCGAGGACACCGCGGGCGAGGATCATGAGATATTGGTCGGGCCAGAGGATACGCCCCTGGTTGTCCACGACTCCGAGCCGATCCCCGTCGCCGTCGAGGGCCACCCCCACGTCCGCGCCCACCTCGATCACCTTCTGCTGGAGGTCGGCAAGGTTCTCCGGCTTGAGCGGATCGGGGACATGGTTGGGAAACGAGCCGTCGGGGTCGCAATACAGCGGGACCACCTCGTTGCCCAGCGCCGTCAAGAGCCGCACGCAGGTCGGACCGGCAACGCCGTTGCCGGCATCAATGACGACCTTGAGGGGGCGTTCCTGATGCACGCGCCTTGTGACGTAGGAGACGTAGTCGTCGAGGATGTCGAGCTTTTCGGCTGGTGGTGTGTCTCCCGTCCCCAGCTGCGTGCTCTCAGCGGCTAACACGCGCAGGTCCTGCAGCTCGCTACTCGCCAGCGGGATGCCGGGACCGTCGGCGACCGGGCCGCGCTTCCGCACTTTCAGGCCGTTGAACTCCGGCGGGTTGTGGCTGGCCGTTACCACTGCGCCGCCGTCGGTGTGCAGCATATTGACGGCGAAATACAGCACCGGAGTCGGCACTTCACCGATCCAAGTCACCGCAACGCCCTGCGCCGCTAACCCCTCCGAGAGCGCCCGCGCATAACCGGGGGAGGTGAGGCGCGCGTCGTGTCCGACCACGGCGGTATGTGGGCCGGCTCGCTCCGTTGGCCGGTCGAGGCCGGCGAGAAAGCTGCCAAACCCCGCCCCCAAGGCAGTCAGGACCGGCGGCGAGAGGTCATCGTCCACCAGCCCGCGAATGTCGTACTCACGGAAGATCAGCGGGTTGATGGTGGACTGGTGAATACTGCCTGTGCTCATCTTTCCTCCTACGCTCGCCGCCCCCACGAGCGGCCGTAGCCGCGAGGCGATAGCTGACAGCTTGGGCATCGGCAGCAGCGGGATGATGTACTACGCTAGTGCAGAGTAGGTCAACGCCATTATAACGGTGAGGAGGGACTGGCTCGTGGCAGACAGGAAGGGTACAGAGCCGAATCCGCTGCAAGGGCTGGACGCCGCTGTCGAACAGGCACTACACGACTGGCGGATGCCGGGGCTGGCACTGGCTATCGTCAAGGACGACGCGGTGGTGCTCTCGAAAGGCTACGGCGTCCGCGAGCGTGGTCAACCGACGCCCGTAGACGAGCGGACCGTGTTCGCGGTTGGCTCGGTCACCAAGGCATTCACCGCAGCAGCGCTGGGAATGCTCGTGGACGAGGGGGAGTTAGGCTGGGATGATCCCGTAACCGCGCATCTACCCGGTTTCCAGCTCTACGATCCCTATGTCACACGAGAGATCACCCTGCGCGACCTGCTCACCCACCGCAGCGGTCTGCCGCGCGGCGATCTCATCTGGATCGGCTCCGACTTTGATCGCGCGGAAATCTTGCGGCGGCTGCGCTACCTGCCGCCCCGCTGGAGCTTCCGCAGCCACTACGGCTATCAAAACATCCTCTATCTCGCGGCCGGTCAGATTGTGGCCGCGGTGACGGGCCGGAGTTGGGATGCCTTCATCCGCGAGCGCATCTTCGCGCCACTCGGCATGACCGATAGCTCAACCTCGGTCACGGCGCTGGCACATGCCGGCAACGTGGCGGCGCCGCACGCCGACGTTGACGGGCAGATACGGCCCGTTCCCTACCGCAACATTGACTGCATTGCCCCGGCCGGCGCGATCAACGCCAACGTCGCCGACATGACGCAGTGGATCAGGATGCTGCTGGCCGGCGGACGGCATGAAGGCAACCGGCTCCTCAGCGCGGACACCATGACCGAGCTATTCACCCCGCAGACCGTCATGGGCCTGGAGGCGCCGGAGGTCAAGGCGTATGGTCCGCAACTCCGTGGGCACACGCACTTCGTGGCTTACGGGCTGGGCTGGATGCTCTACGACTACCGCGGCCGCAAGATCGCGTCGCACACCGGCGCCATTGACGGTATGCGGGCAGCCCTCGGTCTAGTACCCGAAGAACGGCTCGGTGTAGTGGTACTAACCAACCGGAACTTCGAGAACCTCGCGCCGGCGCTGATGTTCAAGGTGCTGGATGCCTACCTCGGTGTCCCACCGTGGGACTCGTTGGCGGCATGGCTGACGGAGGCCCGAGCGGCCGACGAGCGCGCGGCGCAGAAGTGGGCAGCGCGCGAAAAGGAGCGGGCGCGGGACACGACGCCGGCGCTGCCCCTCGCACACTACGCCGGTGCCTACGAGGACGCCTACTGCGGGCGCCTGACCGTAACCCACGAGGACGGGGCGCTCGTCCTCCGCTACGGACAGGCACACTGCGGCGATCTCACCCACTGGCACTACGATACGTTCCTCGTCACCTGGCGCCAACGCCACCTTGACCGCAGCTTTGCGACCTTTGCGCTGAACAGCCAGGGCGCAGTCGAAACCCTGGCCCTAGAAGACACCGGCTGGGGCCAAGACTACCTGTTCAACCGTGTCCCAGAGTGAGCGAGGGGCTATTTCCCTGTCGCGCAGCAGCCCGCACCCGCTCGCCATCAATGGGTCGCATCCAAGCGGCGCAACGGGCCGGGCCAGGCCAGAATGCGGCGGTCGGCCGTCACCAGTTGGTGGCCGCCCACCAGCGTGGTCGCGACGATCAGGCGGTCAGCGGGGTCGCCGTGCATATTGGGAAGAAGTCCGGCGCGGGCAGCAGTTCTGCCGTCAACCGGTATCTCGATGAGGCCCTGGTCTAGCAGGTCTTGACACCAAGCATCCAGATCGAGACGGAAATCAAGCCGGCCTTTCCGGATAAGCATACCGACTTCCCAGAAAGATATGGCGGAGACCGCGGCGTCGCCTATTTGCAACGCCCGCTCAAGCGTGCGGCGAGCTTGCAACCCCAGCCTGCGGTCACCTCGCTCCTGCCAGAGGAGGACATGCGTGTCGAGGAGAATCAAAACAGGTCCTTATCAACATCCTCGGAGTCCTCGTACCACTCGGGCGGCATGGGCGAGACGATATCGCCGAGAATGCGGATATTGTCCCGGTTGCGCCCGAAAGCCAGCTTCGGCTCACGGTACGGCACCAGCCGCGAGACCGGGTGGCCGTTCTTGGTGATGACAAGCTCTTCGCCACTCTCTGCGACCTCATCCAGCAACTGAAGGCATTTCGTCTTGAACTCAGCGGCATTGATCGTCCGGGTGCCGGTCGCCCGCTTACTCTCGGTTGCCATGATCCGCTCCTTGTATGGTTAACCAGGATATGACCACCGGCGCTACATCTTCCAGTCATACCACCTGCCAGCCGGCAAGCACCTGACGCCCGTCGCGCAGCGGCCCGCGGCCTGCTTGCCCTCAATGGGTCGCGTCCCGGCGGCGCAACGGGCCGGGCCACGCCAGAATGCGGCGGTCGGCCGTCACCAGTTGGTGGCCGCCCACCAACGCGGTGGCGACGATCAGCCGGTCAGCGGGGTCGGCGTGGAAGTCGGCAAGCTCGTTGGCATGTATTCCAATCTCGCCGTCAACAGGAATTTCGACTACACCTTGCTCCAGTTGTTCTCGACGCCATATGCCGACATCCTCAGGGAACCTGATTCGCCCCTTGTCCTTGAGCAACGCTACTTCCCAGAACGAGATGGCAGAAACGCATACCTCTCCCGCCCGCCAGGCTTGCTCTATCTCAAGCCTGGCGCCAACTCCTAGTTGTGCCTGTCCTACCCTCATCCACAGCATGACGTGCGTATCGAGGATAATCACGGATTGAGCACCCGGTCCGGGTCGTTCTCGGCCTCCCACTCTACATCAATAGGCTCGATGATATCCCCCAATATCTCGATCCTACCCCGGTCTATGCCGAAGAGGCTCTTCGGCTTCTTGCGATACGGCACCAGCCGCGAGACCGGGTGGCCGTTCTTGGTGATGATAAGCTCCTCGCCGCTCTCCGCTACCTCATCCAGCAGCTCCAGACACGTGGCCTTGAACTCGGCGGCGTTGATCGTTCTAGTGCCGGTGTCTTGCTTACTTTCCGTTGCCATGGCCCGCTCCTTGCCTGGTTAACCAGTATATGGCTACCTGCGCCATATTGCCTAGCTGTGCCACCTACCAGCCGGCGGGCACCACTCGCCTGTCGTGCAGCGGCCCGCGGCCTGCTCGCCCTCAATGGGTCGCATCCAAGCGGCGCAACGGGCCGGACCATGCCAGAATAAGGCGGTCGGCCGTCACCAGTTGGTGGCCGCCCACCAGCGCGGTAGCGACGATGATCCGGTCAGCGGGGTCGCCGTGCATGGTGGGCAGCAAGCCGGCGCGGACAGCAGTACTGCCATCAACGGGTAGCTCGACGAGTCCCTGGTCTAGCAGGTCTTGACGCCAAGCATCCAGATGAAGATGGAGATCAAGCCGGCCCTTCTGGACTTGCATACCGACTTCCCAGAAGGATATGGCGGAAGCTGCTGCGTTATTTTCTTGCAGGGCGCGCTCGACCTCACGCCGGGTCCGCGGCCCTAGTCGGCGATTATCAGATCGCAACCAGATGATGACGTGAGTGTCGAGGAGGATCAAAACAGGTCCTTGTCAACATCCTCGGAGTCCTCGAACCACTCAGACGGCATGGGCGAGACGATATCGCCGAGAATGCGAATCTTGTCCCGGTCACGGCCGATGAAGCCGGACGATTGCACCCGGTACGGCACCAGCCGCGAGACCGGGTGGCCGTTCTTGGTGATGATAAGCTCCTCGCCGCTCTCCGCTACCTCATCCAGCAGCTCCAGACACGTGGCCTTGAACTCGGCGGCGTTGATCGTTCTAGTGCCGGTGTCTTGCTTACTTTCCGTTGTCATGATCCGCTCCTTGCGTGGTTAACCAGTATATGGCTACCGGCGCCACATTGCCTAGCCGCGTCACCTGCCAGCCGGCGAGCACCTGACGCCTGTCGCGCAGCGGCCCGCGGCCTGCTTGCCCTCAATGGGTCGCATCCAAGCGGCGCAACGGGCCGGGCCACGCCAGAATAAGGCGATCGGCCGTCACCAGTTGGTGGCCGCCCGCCAGTGCCGTAGCAACGATCAGGCGGTCAGCGGGGTCGGCGTGGAAGTCGGCAAGCTCGTTGGCACGTATACCAATCTCGCCGTCAACGGGGATTTCGGCCAGGCCTTCTTGCAGGAGAGTCTGCCGCCATGCCGAGATGTCACGCAGCAGCGTCAGCCGGCGCTTCTCGTGCAGCAGCGCGATTTCCCAGAACGAGATTGCCGATACCGCAGCGTCTCCCTCTTGTAACGCCCGGTCGACCTGTTGACGGGTTTGCCCACCGAGTTGCCTAGTGCCAAAGCGCATCCAGATCAAGACCTGCGTATCGAGCAGGATCATGGATTCAGCACTCGGTCCGGATTAACCTCCGCTTCCCACTCCACGTCGAGAGGCTCGCCGATATCGCCGTGAATCAGGATGATGTCCCGGTCACGGCCGAACCAACTCTTCGCCTTTTCCCGGTACGGCACCAGCCGCGAGACCGGGTGGCCGTTCTTGGTGATGACAAGCTCTTCGCCACTCTCCGCGACCTCATCCAGCAACTCCAGACACGTGGCCTTGAACTCGGCGGCGTTGATCGTCCGGGTGCCGGTCGCCCGCTTACTCTCGGTTGCCATGATCCGCTCCTTGTATGGTTAACTAGGATATGACCACCTGCGCCATATTGCCTAGCGTCAACTCGCCACGGCTGCCGGCGTAAGCTCGACCTCGACCTCGACTGTCCCAACCACCGTCTCCTCTTGGGAAACAGGTTCGCCGTCTGCCGCGAGAGATTCGCTGTTGTAGGCCATCGCCTCCTCAGTTGATAGCCGCGGTTCGGGAATCGGGTCGTCGTAGTCGCGGAGCATTTCGAGGTGATAGGTGAGGGCTTCCCGGATGTTGTCCTGAATCTCTTCCCAGGTGTCCCCCGTGCTTATGCAGCCCGGCACATCGGGCGCATACGCTGAGTAGTTGTTGGGTGTGCGCTCATAGACCACAGCGTATGTCAGGTTCATCGGGTTTCCCTCCTGAGTCCGGCTTGCTTGAGTATGTTGCTCCACGTACCCGGTGCCACGTCATCTCGTAGATGACCCGGGATGGTAACCGTTCCCGGTTTCTTGGGATGATGGTATTGCCGGTGGCTTCCACGTGTGCGCGCCAGCCTCCAGCCATCCCGCTCTATCAGCCGGATGGCGTCTCTAACCTTTGGCATTGCCCAACTCTGCCAGCAACTTTTCCAACTCTGCTACCTTCCTCTTGGCCACCGTATAGATCAGACACCCGCCGGCAGGGCGGCCGTTAGGCTGGCGGATTGCCGAAGATGGCGACCGGGCCTTCGGGGATGACGTTGACGATAGGCGTGTGCCGGCCGTTCCGGCGCCGGGCCACGGCTTCCCGGATGGCCTCGACCGCCGCGGCCGGCTCGGCAAAGACGGGCGCCCCCGGTAGGCGCAGGCCGGCCTCCATTTGGGTGACGCCGGGCGAGTAGACGACGACCTCCCGGTCGCCTAGCTCCGAGGCGCGGGGGCCGGTGCCCGGCTCGCCGAGGGGCAAGCCCCGGCGGCGTCGCTCGCCGAGGTAGTGGACGCCGAAGCCCAGCGTGGCCGCGGCAGCGAATAGGACCACGCCGTCGGGCCGCGCGGTGGCGGGAGCGCCGTACTCGCCGAGCGCCTTGCCCGCTTGCAGGAACTCGGAGTCTTGGGGATGGCCGCTGACGATGGTCAGGTCGGCGTCGGGCGCCGCGGGCACCATGTAGAGGTCACGCGCCAGCCGCACCGCTGCGCGATGCGCTGCGACCAGATCGCCGGCAAAGAGGCCGGCGACTTTCATGTCCCGGTTCACCACCACATTGACGCTGAAATCGTGGTCGGCCAGGCGCGCGGCCTCCTCGCAGTCGGCGCGGAAGACGTTGCCTTCGATCTGCACGCGCTCGCCGTCGAACGTGCCGTGGTGGTAGGCAATCGTCTCGATGCTGCAGACACCGGGGAGCACGAGCTTGGCGCCCCCGCCAAAGCCGGCCGAGGCGTGCGGAATGACACTGCTCAGGCTGATCCGCAGGTCGGCGTCGGCATAGTACTTGTTGACGGCGACCTTGGTGCCTCGCGAGGTGGTGCCTACGTCAGTCAGATGCTCGAACGGGTTGTGATTCATGTATTCGTAGCGTGCGACCACCTCCGCGCCCACTTTGCGGACGTACTCCGGCCGCGTCATTGGCCGGTGGGTGGCAAAGCCGCCGAGAATGACCGTCCCTTCGGGAGGAATACCGCCAGCGTGTATTTCCTCCAGCACGTAGGGAATGAAGTCCGCCGTCGGCGTAGGGCGGGTGAGGTCGTCCACGATCAGCACGGCGGTCCGGCGGCCACGCGCCAGCTCACGCAGCGCCGGCGTGCCGACGGTCTCGCGCAAGGCAGTGCGGATTTGGTCCGCCGTCAAGGGCGGGTGGTTGTTGATCGAGGCGCGATGGACCTCCCAGTCGGCCGGCAGGTCGAACGTGACGGTTCCCTGGTCAATGGGCACCGTCACCGGAGCTGCTGCGGCGCTCGGTGCGAGGTGCGGAGCGGTTGGCGCGACGACTGACATGATCCCTTCCTCCACGATACTGCCTGGTGGCGTTCCGACACGGGTCTATAGTAGCAAGCACGACACGGGAGAGGCTGGATCGGCTGCTGTAGGGGCAACCCTGGTGGTTGTCCACGTCCACCTGCAAAGCGGGAGGACCATGGGGGGCCGGGCGACGCTCACGGCAAGTCGCCGAGCACTGCGACCCGGGCCTGGTCGAGCAGCGGCACGGTGGCGTGCGTCACCTGCAAGCGTTCCTCGGCAGCACCCGGCCCGGTCTGGACGCGAATGCCCAGCCGCGCGCCAGGATGGTAGGTGAGGGGCGGATAGCGGAGGCGGATAAGCTCGTCGACCGACCATTGGCTCGTGGGATACCACAACTGCGTAGGATTGCCGCTGTCAACCTCGCGCAAGAAGTTGTCATGGCCCACGACGAGCAGCGTCAGCCGATAGTTCCGACTGATGCCGGCCCGCGGACGGACGTACAACGTCGGTGTCACGCGGCGGATGCTATAGCGCACCTCCGGCAGCGCCTCCAGCCGGTAGCCCACGATCTCGAACAGCTCCTCGAAGGACACCGCGACCGGCGTATACGGCTCGTGCTCGGCGGCACGGGTGAAGGAGTAGAAAGCCGGCGGTGGTGCTGTGCCCGGCGCCGAGCCGGACGAGTCGCTACCCTCAGCGCGCCGCTCGAAGAGCAACAGCCCGTCGTCCCCGGCCAGGAGCGCGAGCTGCGGATTGGCCAGCAGGGCGTTCGCTGCAGCGTAGAGTTCGTCTATCTGCAAGGGGTCGGAAGTACCGGCCACGTCGAGTAGCACGTATTCGGCGTCGTCAATGGTCGGGAAGACGTAAATCTTCTCGCGCCCCGAGAGGTGCGGGAACACGTTGGATTGCGCCGACACGACCGCGTCCGCCGGAATCCGCTCCCGGAGCGGCGCGAGGCGGTCCGCGCGGACAGCGCCGCCGGGCCACGCGAACCGCGTGGCCGGTGGCAGGATGCCTTCCTGACGGCTTTCGATCACGGCCATGCTCAACGCGATGAGGGCCAGCGCGAGCACCACGTCGGTACGGGGCAGCCGGAGCCAGCGCTGCGCCCGCGCCGTCAGCCAGCCGGTACCGTAGATCGCCGCGACGATCAGACCGGGAATCACTTCTGCCGAGTAGTGGGCGCCGCCGCCGTGCTGCCAGGTGGAGCTCGACAAGCCGTTGATGGCGAGGGCCGGCGCGGAAACGGCCAGCTGAAGTGGTCCCAGCACGGCGAGGACTCCGCTGCTGGCGAGCAGATGTTGCAGGTACGTCACGGTCGTCCCCGGCACCGGCCAGCCGAGGTTGCCGGCCAGCAACTCGCCGGGGTAGGCCCGGAGGAGAGCGATGGCCTCGGCGTAGCGCGTGACGAAAAGCGATGCTCGGCCCCCGCTGAAGTACGGGATGACGACCCCAAACGACAGGGCCACCCACGCGAATGCCAGGACAGCGACCGTGATGCCCAGTAGCCGTTTTCGCAGCACGAGCGCCGCATAGAGACCCATCAGGCCCACGATCAGCCCGACCTCTTCCTTCGCCAAGGTGCAGAGGCCGGCCATGAGCACGAATGCCCAGGTGTGCCCCCGCAGCAGGAAGTACCAAGCAAACAGCAGCAGGGCGCCGGTCATCGAGACAATGTGGAAGTCGGCGAGGTTGGCACCTTGGATCGCCGGAGAGAGTAGGTACATCGCGGCAAACGCCAGCGCGGCGCCACGATGCTTGAGCCGGTGGTGTGCGATCCAATAGGCCGGCAGCGCACCGAGCGCCAGCACCGCCGTGAGCAGCACGATCAACGTCTCCGGCCCGGCATGTATCAGATACAGCACTGCCAGCGGCAGGAAAAGCAGCTCGACGTGGAACGCCAACAGCGAGTCCGGGTCCGCGCCTTCCCCGAAGGCCAGCGGGCTACCCTGCTCGTGGCCGACGGCACCGCGAAAGACCGTGAAGCGGAAGAAGTTCCCGTGCAGGTTGTTCCAGGTGATCTGATCGGCGTAGCCCATGTCGAGGGCTTGGCTCTCTAGGTTCCAGTGCCGATAGAGCGCCAACCGGCCCGCAGTCAGCGCATAGGCCGCGATGAGCACGAGCAGCAACAGACCCGCTACATACGCCGCGAATGGGCGGCGGCCGTTGGGCGCGGCGGTGCTTGCGGACAGGCCAGCCGACCCGGCGTTGCCACGGGCACCGTCAATCGCCGCGCTGGTCGGGGCCGGCACCTTACTGCGCTGTCAGGGAGGCCACGGAGAAGATCACGCGGAAGGGCACGCAGTAGATCACGACCGATTGGTACCGAGCACCGTCGTCGCCCGCCGGCAACTCGTAGCTGAAGGCGCCTTCGGAGGCTTTCAGCGCCCCCAGCCCCAGCGAGTTGTCATAGACCTGGTCGTGGTTGCTCGGTTGCGGGTGGGGCGCCAGGAAGACTTCGAGCTGCGGGCCGTTCGTTACCTTGAAGTTCTCGAACCGCACAATGGCCATGCCGTCCGGCGTGCGGACGATACTGGCAACGCCCGAGCCTTTATGGAAATCATCGGCATCCGTGAAGTTGCCCTGAGACACCACGGTCAGCTGTGCCGGGGCGGCCCCACCGGGCAACTCCGTTTCCACCAAGCGCGTGGTGATGAACAATGGCGATCCCAGCCACCAGGCAACGGCCGCCCCGGCCACGATCACTACGAGCGCCAGCGCGGACAAGATCGGATGGGCGCGCCACCAGCGCAGAGATAACGGTGAGGTGTTGCTCGGCGGTGCTGTTGTCGTCATCGCACAACTCCTGCTCTCGCTCCCTCAAGCGAACTGAGGTAGGGAACGACCCGTCCCCCCGCCGCAGCGGGGGGACCATAGGGGGGCCGGCACCCCCCGGCACTCGCTCCTGCTCCATCATAGCAGGCATAGCACGCATAGCGTGCGTTGTGCGCGCAGCATGGCTGCACCCGCCTCACCTCCGGCGCCTGTACCGCCTTCAATTTGCCCCCTTGACCTGGATCGAGTGACGCCCGCTGCCACCATCCGGCTGCGGAAGGTTGAACACGTCCGTCTGCACGGCCCCCGTGCCGTCAATCGCCCGGCTCGTGAGCGTCAGCGTTTGCCCGGCCGCAATGTCGAACTCGGCCTGCCACCGCATCCAGGTATCCCGCCCCAGCGGCGGATCGAGAAAGACCGTCGGATGCCAGGTTTGACTGTCGTCGCTACTGAACTCGACGCCGCTGACGCCGCGGTCACCCGCATAGGCAATACCGGCGATGCGATGCCGCCCCGCTGGCAGTTGCACACCCTCGGCGGGCACGTCAATGCGCGACATCGTTCGCACGAACCCGGTCTTGCTCCAGCCCCGCTGGCCGTACCAGTCCACGTGTTCTTGGCGGTGTCCGCGAATACCCACCACCCACTTGGCATTCTTCATCCCATACCGCCCCGGCACCAGCAGCCGGGCCGGGTAGCCATGGACGCGGGGCAAAATCTGCCCGTTCATCTCGTATACCAGCAAACTGTCGGGGTCGAGGGCCAACTCCGGGGGAATGCTGCTCGAATACTCGTCGGCGGACCGCACCTCCAAGCTCACAACCCCCGGCTTCAGCCCGCCCGCCAGTTGCAGCACGTCGCGCAGCCGCGCACCCCGCCACCGGGCCGTACTGATGAGATCGCAGCCGAAGAAGGCGAGATGGCACTGGGCGGTGAAGTTGCTGATGCACTCCAGCGTCTTGTGGACCTCGATGGACGGCAGGCGGCGCAGGATGTTGTAGTCCAACTGGACCGGCCGGTTCACCTCGCCGTCCAAGACCAGCCGCCATGAATTGGCGTCGAGCACCGGATCGGCGACCGCGTTCTTCGAGACGACGTAGTGCGCCGCGGTCGGCGTGACCAACGAGGGTAGCTCGCCCTTGGCCCGCGTTGCTGCGGTCAGCGCCCCGTCCTTGTCGCGGACGAGCTTCCGCGCCTCTTGCGGCGTTGGGAATGGACCGACTTGAGCCAGCGCCGCCGGCGGCGTGGTGGGCGTCGGCGGGACGGAGGTTGGCGGCACGGCAGTCGGCGGCACCGCGGTTGGCGGTACGGGCGTCGGTGGGACGGGGGTAGCTGGCACCGGAGTTGGCGTAGCCGGCGCCGCCGTTGGCTCTGCCACTGCGGCAGTCGCGGCCGTCGGTTGGGCCGGCGTCGTGGCTACAACAGCCGCCGTTACCTGCGGCGTCGGCGGCGCTGGCGGACGGGTTGGCGCGGCGGCGACCACGGCGACCGTCGCGGTAGGAATGCTCGTTGTTGGGCTGGCGGCCAGTGGCGCGACCGGCGACACCGCCGTTGCGGCCGGTACCGGGGTTACGGTAGCAACCGGCGCCGTGGTGGCGACCACAGCCGCCGGTACCGGAGTCGCTACCGCCGGCACTTGGGTTGCCGGGGGCAGCGTAGCCTGTACCGCCGCCATGCCAGGATGCTGCGTGGGCGTTGGCGCCGGTGGCGGTGGTGCTGGCGTCGGCGGCTGCGAGAACTCTGCGGGCAGCTGGGCCAGCGGTAAGTCGCTCGTCACCGTCCCCCCGCCGGTCGCGGACTGGCGGATGGCGAGCGCATAGGCGCCGATCATACCGACGGCGCTGGTAATCAGCGCGTAGCGGCGAGTCAAGCCGTCCCCGGCGGCGGTGTCACCACCCAGGACGCTTTCGATGGTCTGTCCGAGGAGCAACACAGTGGCGTAGGCCAGCGCCATGCCCAGATAGACACCATTCACCAGCGCGGGATGCTGAAAGAGGTCGCTGGCAAACAGGCCAGCACCCGTCAGGGGCATGATCCCGGCCATCGCCACCACAAAGAGCGCCAGCGCCAAGCCCAGGATGCCGAGGCCGGGCCACCGCCGCCGCAGGGCCAGCAGCCCCAGACCGAACAGCGCGGCGGACATGACGCCGATGCCGCCGTAGAGGGCGAAGACTTTGGCCTGGGGGCCGAAATCCTGGATGCCCTGCGCGAACGCATCCAGCGGTACGAACAGCAGCAGCCACTCCATCAGCCGTTCCGGCAGCGTGCGGACTTGGAATGCGCTGCGTGCCCAGAACATCAGGCCCATCGCCAGCGTCGTCGCGGCCAGGCTCGTGATCCCGGCCCGTATCCAACTCATTCCTCACCTCCTTACCCGGCGCCGTCATTCCGGCGCAAAGAGACCTTTGCCTAACCCGTCATTCCCGCGAAAGCGGGAATCCATCCCCCTCTTCCTCTGGGAGCAGGCCGAGGTGAGGGCCACCATGGCCCCGCCATCCCTGTAGGGGCGTCCCTTGTGGGCGCCCTCATCGCCCCCCATCCTGTCTATCCTGTCCATCCATGTAAATACCTACCCCGGTGAGCACTTCCTACGCGTCGCCATACGGCGCGCGGTAGTGCAGCAGGTCCATGCCCCGGAGCAGCTCGTCAATGCCCTCCTCCAGGGAAATCCCCGTCGTGAAACCCAACGCACCGAGTTTTTCGTAGGACACGGCATAGTCGCGCTGGTCCTCGTCCACGCCGACCGGTCCGTAGGTGAGGAAATACCGGTGGCGGGCCAGGATCAGCCGGGCAATCTCGTCCTTCGTGTGGTTGAGGGTTTCCGAGCCGGCGTTGTACACCTGACCGCCCATCGCAGCGCAGTGATCCAGCGCGAACAGAAAGGCCCGTGCCATGTCCCGCACGTGGATGAAGGTGCGTCGCGCATCCTTGTCGTACACCACGAGGTAGCCCCGCCGCTTGGCCGAATACACAAAGCCGTTGACCAGCAGATCAATCCGCATACTCGGTGACATGCCGAAAGCGGTCGCAAAGCGGAAGGCCACGGCGTTGCCGCTCTCGACGATCAGCCGCTCGGCGGCCAGCTTGGTGCTGCCGTACTGCGAGAGCGGCGTCGGCTCCAGCCCCTCGTGGCAGAGGCCCGCGGGAACGGCACCGTAGACGCTGCCGGTCGAGGCGTAGAGCACCAGCTGGCCGGGATCGCGGGCGGCCAGGAGTGTCCGCGTGCCACCGACGTTCACGGACTCGGCGTGCCGCGGGTCGGCGTTACACTCGCCAAAGCCGACGATAGCCGCCAAGTGCAGGAGCACGTCTTGACCGCGCACGGCCTCGGCAACAATGCGCTGGTCCCGCACGTCGCCGGCCAGGAAGCGGAAGCGAGTCTGCGGCACGTAGCCCAGCAGCCCTTGGCCGCCGTCATCAAGGCGGTCGAGCACGGTAACGGTATGCCCGGCATCGAGAAACGCGCCCGTCACCACGGCCCCGACGTACCCGGCGCCACCGGTAATCAATACGTTCGCCACAACCCAGCGCCTCCCTACGGACTTCCTATATTATCATTGGCGCTGTGACTATCCAGCGACCGACTCGCGTCGGGTTTGTCGGAGTTAACCGGCGGGCGCAGCGGCTACTCCTGCCCGGCCTCCTGGCCTCGCCGCGGGCGGAGATCGCGGCGGTGTGCAGCCGCGACCCGGCCAAGGCGGCGCAGAACGCCGCGGCGCTCGGTCCGGCTGTCCGGCCATTCGCCTCCGTCGAAGCGATGGTAGATAGTGGCGCCATTGACGCGCTCTATGTCAACACACCGGCCGAGACGCACTACGACTTCTGCTTGGCGGCCATTCGCGCCGGCTGCACGGTGATCTGCGAAAAGCCGCTAGGGACGGATACCGCCGCAGCGCAGCAACTCCACCAGGCTGCCACGGACGCCGGAGTGCCCCACGTGGTCAACTTCACCTATCGGTCCATGCCCGGCTACCGCCTCACGGAGCGGCTGCTCCACCGGCGCGGTATCGGCCGGCCGGTCCATGCCGAGTTTGCGCTGCTGCAAGGCCACGATTTTCTGCCCGACTATCCGGCCCGCAGCGCCCTGCTCGAAAGTGGCGTGCATCTCTACGATACCCTGCTTGGCCTCACGCAGGCCGCCGGGTTTGGCACTATCAGCGCGGTATGCGCGGCGCCGATGCCGGGCGCCGGCGGCCTCGATCACGGCTGGGCCTTCACGCTCCGCATGACCACCGGCGCCATCGTCTCGGCCGCCTTCAGCCGCCGCTCGCTCGGCTGGAACAATGGCCTCCGCTGGTCGCTGTACGGCGATGCGGCGGCGCTGACCGTCGAGTTGGACTCCGACCGAACGGAGGCGCGAACGGCCCGGCGCGGCGACGAGCGGCCGCAAGGCGTCTGGCAGCCGGTGGCGCTGCCGGCCGATCTCCAGGCGGACGACGCTCGCTTCCCGGCCTACCATATGGATCGCCTCGTGGCTGCGGCACGCGGCGAGGCGCCGTTTCCGGGCTTTGCCGCGGCTGTCGCCGCCCATCGGCTGGCCGCGGCGCTGGCAGAATCGGCCGCAGCGGGGCGCTGGGTGGACGTGGCACCCTGACCGATCCAAACTACACACACGAGGAGTAACCGATGTTTCGCATTGTCGTCACCAGCTATACCACCTTGCAGACGGACGGTCCCCACCGCGCTGCGTATGCCGAGGCCGGCTGTGAGCTAGTGCCCGGCCCCTTCATCCGCTGGTCAACCGAGGAAGAGCTACTCGAATCCGTCACCGATTGTGATGCCGTCCTCTGCACCACGGACCAGTTCACGGAGCGCGTGTTCGCCGCGGCGCCGCGGCTCAAGATCGTCTCCCGTTTCGGCGTGGGCTACGACACGATTGACGTAGAAGCCGCCACCAGGCACGGCGTCTGGGTCACCATCACCCCCGGTATCAACCACTTAGCCGTCGCCGACCACACGTTGGCGCTGCTCCTAGCCGTCGCGCGGCAAGTCGTGCCGCTCGTCAACATGGTGGAGGCCGGCGGGTGGGACCGGCCGCCGGGGGTCGAGCTGGACGGCAAGACGCTGGGGATCGTCGGTTTCGGGAGCATCGGCCGCCAAGTGGCGCGTCGCGCTGCCGGGTTCGGGATGCGGATTATCGCGCACGACATCATGGAGGACCCCGCCGCTGCCGCCGCCCTCGGCGTGACCTACGCCAGCCTCGACGATCTGCTGGCGCAATCCGACTTCATCACGCTGAATCTCGCGCTCACCGCCCGCGCCCGCGGCCTCATCAATGCCGAGCGGATCGCCAAGATGAAGCGCGGCGTCTACATCATCAATACCTCGCGGGGCGGCGCCATTGACGAGCCGGCATTGGCCGAGGCGTTGCGGAGCGGGCACGTCGCCGGGGCCGGCCTCGACGTGCTGGACATGGAGCCGCCGACCGACCGCACCTTGATCGAGCTGCCGCAGGTCATCGTCACGCCGCACGTCGCCGGCAGCGTCCACGAGGCCAACGTGCGCGCCTGCGCGATGAACGCCGAGGATGTCTTGGCGGTCATGCGCGGCGAGCGCCCCGCCCACGCCGTCAACGACCTCGGCTAGGTAGCAGAATTACCCCGTCCCCCCGCCGCAGCGGGGGGACCCCAGGACGTGCCGATGAGGTGTCTTCCTCTTCGCCCGTCCCCCCGCCGCAGCGGGGGGACCACAGGGGGGCCGGGGATAGTAAGAGCTAGGCTGGCGGCTGGTCGGCTGCCTTGACCGGCCTAATCGTCTCGTGTTCGCTATACTTGGTAGCAACGGTAGCCGCCGAAAGGCGCCGCCGTGGCCGTCACGGTGAGGACTCCACCACCTCACGGGCGGTACCTCGCTACATGTCTCCGCTCCCATCACAGCAGCATTCCTACAAGAGCACTGAACCGTAGGTGAACGCCGCCCAAGCGGCGGCCGCGTTCGGAGGAGTGGATGACTGACCCCAGTGACCGGGAGTCCATCTGGAGTGTCTATAGGGATGACCTTAAATGGTACTCCTGGCTGTTCCCGATCTTTTGGGTCATTGGCGTAAGCCTACAGCTCTGGCAGCACGGTCCGACCGACGTAGTGCCTGCAATCGCAACCGCTGGACTGGCCTCTGCTGTGCTTTCCCTGGTGTTTCTCTTTGGCAAGGAGTTGGTGATCTACATAGCAAGACAGGCGTGGCCGAGAATAAGGAGGTCTTACCATGCCATTGTTCGGCTTTCGACGCGCCTATGAAGAAGTGAAGAAGGAGGAAGCAGCGGCTTTGCGGAAGGAAGGCGCCGAACGCTACAAGGCCGCTGCTGCTGATAAGCTGCAAAAAGACAACGGCAGCGACTCGGATGCGCCACCTGTGCTGCCGTCAGTCGAGATCGCTGACTACCGTTGACCGGGATACTGGTCAAGCGTACTTGATTCCTCACCAGCACTGCTGCTGAACGAGGAAGTGTGGCGTGGCCCACGGCTGTTTGTAGCCGTGGGCCACGCCAAGAACCATCCAGGGGCGTGGTCAGTACTGCGTTCTGCATTATAGAGCACATGTTTTTTCTCCGGCATGAGGCCGCTATCCTTGTTGCTTTGATAAAACCTACCCCTATGAGGGGAGGGGGACACGGTGTCTACGGAAGAGCGAGCAACGCGCGTTAGCCGTCGGTCCCGACGCGGCCTGCTCCAGGCCGGCAGTGCGCTGGCTGCGGCCGGCGTGGTGGCCTGTGCGCGACGGAGTGTGCCGACGCCGACCGTGAGCGGGCCACCGGTGGCCCTGGAGTTCTGGCTGCCGGGCCGCGCCGGTGACGAGGCGCCGTTGGAGCCGTTCCATGTCGAGTTTGTCGCCCGGACGCCCTCCGTCACGGCGGTACGGACGCAACTGGTGGCCAAGCGGGACGTGATGCCCAAGCTGACCGCGGCCATTGTGGCCGGCACGGCGCCCGATGTCGTCCGCCTCAAGGAGTATCAAGTCACCGACCTCGCGGCAGTGGGCAATCTGTTACCACTCGAAGGCCACGTCGGTCAGGACTCGGCCGTCAATCTGCGCGATTTCACGCCGCAATCGGTCCGCGGGTCGCACGTTCGCCGACAGCTAGTGGGCGTGCCCGATAGTCATCAAGTCGTCGTGATGTTCTGGAACAAGAACCTACTCGCCCGCGCCGGCCTCGACCCGGAAGCGCCGCCGGCCACGTGGGATGCCTTGCGCGACGCAGCGCATAGGGTACGTACCCAGGTCGAAATCAGAACGGTGCTGCTCCCCTGGGGCTTCCAGTTCTACGAGATGTCTACGCGCGAGCAAGCCTACGCCTGGTTCATCGAGTGGGTCTGGCGCGCCGGCGGCGACGTGTGGAACGCGGACCGCACCCGCGTCACGCTCGATCAGCCCGAAGCGTTGGCTGCACTCGAATTCCAAGTAGCCCTCCTGCACGAGGACCGGACGGCTGTGAAGCCGGGGACGCCGGTTTCCGAACTCATCAACAATGCCCATCAGGGGCGCGTCGGGATGTGGATGACGACGGCGCCGGAAGCGTTGGCCTATCCCCGCCGCGCCCCCGACCTCGACTTTGGCTTTGGGCACCTGCCGTGGCAGCGTCGGGCGGCGGCGATGCTCCACCACAATAGCCTGGCGGTACTGCACGGCACGCAGCATCCCGACCAGGCATATCAACTGGTCAGCTACCGAAGCCGGGCCGATACGCAGCTGCGCTGGTCGGTGGAGGGCACGTGGATTCCCGTGCGCCCGGCCCTCTGGCAGCAGCCACCGTTGCGCGACGACCCGCACTGGCGCACCATCGGCGATCTGGTGCGACACCAAGGCAATCGTCCCAAGCCGACCGTCCCGGAGTGGGAAGCGGTGACGAAGAGGATCACCCCACACCTACTCACTGCATGGCAAGGCGAGGTAACGCCCGCCGAAGCCCTACAAGCGGCAACGCGCGAGGCCAACGCCTGGCTCGATACACGATCCGGGCGCTAGTGGTCGCGGCCCTCACCCTCCCAAGGGGGAGGTTGTTGATGTAGGGGCGCAACATGTTGCGCCCGTCCCCCCGCTGTGCGGGGGGCCATAGGGGGGCTGACCATGCATCCATCCCCCCCGTCCGGCCACCAACCTGGTAGGGGCGTCCCTTGTGGGCGTCCTCGCTCCTCCACAACGGCTCCCCTTCCCGGCTAGGGAAGGGGCCGGGGGTGAGGCCCATCAGCTACGAGCGCCGCTGGCGCCGCTCTTGGAGCGCCTGGGTGGTCGCGGTCCAGACCGATTCCAGCTCCGGCAGCGATTCGAGCAGCACGGCCTGACCCGATTCCCAGTGGTGGATGAGCAGCGCGTCCGCGTCGTAGCGGGTTATCGCCAAGCCACCGGGCAGGTGGCGCGTGCCGCGCACGGACCGAGGTGCCGCCGCCCGCACCTCGTCGTAGCTGCCGGTCTTCACGCTGCAAGCACCTCGCGCAGCGTCTCCAGGGTGATGTTGCCCCCCGTAAGCACAATGGCAACCTTCTTGCCCTTGATCGCCGGCCCCAGTTGCACCGCGCCAGCGAGTGCGGCCGCGCCGGCGCCTTCGGCGAGGTTGTGCGTGTGTTCGAGCAGCAGGACGATGGCTTCCTTGATCGCTGCTTCACTGACCAGCACCATGTCGTCGGCGACCGCCGCGACAAGCTGCATGGCCCGTGGCGTGGGCAACGGCTGGGTCAGACCCTCGGCAAAGGTATCGTTATAGGGTGGCGCTACCGGCTTGCCGCCGGCCCGCCAGGACAGATAGACCCCCGGCGCCCGTTCGGCGGCTGCGCCAACGACGCGGACGTGCGGATTGAGGCTCTTGGCGCCCAGTCCGGCGCCGCCGAGCAGTGCCCCGCCGCCGGTGGGCAGCACGATGATCTCGATGTCGGGCTGTTCTTCCACAATCTCCGCACCGATGGTGCCGGTGCCGGCTTGCAGCCAGAAGTCCTCGCCGTCGTCAATGTAGGCTCGGCCGCTGTCCATGGCCGCTTCACGCGCAGCGAGCGCCGCACTGACCAGGTCCGGGCCATGAAATACGACGTGGCCGCCAAGCTGCTCGATCAGGCGGCACTTGTCGGCGTTGGCGCCCTCCGGCACGTACACCGTGACGGAAACACCGAGCTGCCTTCCGGCGTAGGCCACGCCCAGCCCGTGGTTGCCGGTGGACGACGCCACCACGCCGCGCAGCGCCGCGCCGGTATCTTGGGGCGCCGCCTCCAGCGCCTTGGTCACGGCTACCAGGGCGCCACGTGCCTTGAAGGAGCCAATCGGGCTGTGGTTCTCGTGTTTGACGTAGACCTCCGCATCGAGCAAGGCGCTGAGGCCCGGGTAGTGGTAGAGCGGTGGCCGCGGCAGCGCCGTCACCAGCACGCGCCGGGCCTCCTCCACGTGCTGCACCGTCAACGGGAGGTTTCCCAGAGCCGACGGTCCCGCATCTCGTTCGCTCATCGTTGACGTTTCCTAGCCATTCCCGCGAAAGCCGGAATCCCCGTCCCCCCGCCGCAGCGGGGGGACCATAGGGGGGCTACCGGCGACCGTAGCGGCCTGGTGGTCGACGCCGCGGACCGGTGACGCGGCGCCACCAATCCCGCACGCCGTCTTGCCACGAGCGGCCCGGCATCTCGATGACCTGGCCGCGCCAATACTGCTGGGAGGAAGAGACGGTATGCCCGCCACCGCGAGCGCGGATGGACCAGATGAGACCGATGACAAACCCGGCGATGGCGATGATCGTGCAGAGCTGCGCCAACCCCGGACTGAACATTCCCAACAGCCACCCGAACAGCATCAGGAGGATGCTGCCGCCCATCAGCTTGTGCGGCGTCAGCGACCCGCCCTGAAACTGCGCGGTGAAGCTGCGCCACGTGCCACCGGCCGCCGACCGCTGGCCGTATGAGCGCCGCCGTCGCTCCTGCCGGGTCTGTCCGTCCTCCGGCAGGAAGTTATCCATCCCGTCTAGGATGTCGCGGATGTCGTCCTCATAGCTCTTCGGCATCGTACTCCTCCGGGCCGGCCCCCAACCTCCCTCACGTGCAAGCATACCGCCATCAGCCGCTGCCGCGCTAGTACCCGTGCCAAGCCGTAGGGGCGCCGACTAAGCACCCATACTCCCTGTCATGCCCGCGCAAGGGGGCGTTCACTCCCCCTCTCTATCGCTCCGCGATGGAGAGGGGGCCGGGGGGTGAGGCCCGCCTCCCGTTCAGAGACCCAAGCTCTCGCTGAGGTAGCGCCGACTCATCGCCGCGGCCTCCCCGGGCGGCAGCGACGACCGATCCTGCTCGTAGACCAGCCACGGCAGATCGAGCGGCCGGAGCACTTCCCAGATGCCGGGGAAGTCCACCTCGCCGCGCCCTAGCTCGACGAACTCCGCCGCGTCGCGGCTCAAGACGCCAGCCGGCCGTGGCTCGGCGCCGAGGTACTGCAAGTCCTTGAGATGCACGTAGCCTACCCGGTCCTGGTACTGCGTCAGGAAGCTCACCGGGTCGCGGCCGCCGTGCCGCACCCAGAACACGTCAATGCAGGCCTTCACGAGCGCCGGGTCCGTCAGCTCGTACAGCCGCTCCAATCCCGTAATGCCGTTGTATTCCTGGAACTCCCAGGAGTGGTTGTGGTAGCAGAACGTCAGCCCGGCAGCGTTACACCGCTCTCCCGCCCGGTTGAACGTCTCGGCCGCCGTCTCGTAGGCCCGAATACCATCGCGCTCGTGATCGCCCACGCCCGAAACCATGACGAACGAGCCGCCGACGGCCTGGGCATACGCAATCGACTCGTCGAGCCGCTCGATGTCGTTGAAGCCAGTCGAGAGGCTGCACTGCACGAATCCGTGGTCGCGCAGGATACGCCCGGCCGCCGCACCGTCGCCGCCGGCGAGCCGCCCGCCCTCGACCCCGGCAAACCCCGCCGCCTGCACCTCTTGCAGCACACCGACGAGGTCCTCGTCCTGCCGCCCGCGAAACACAATCAGATGACACGCCACTTGGGGAGTAGCCATACGCTCTGCTCCTTCACGCTCGCTAGGTGTTCTGCGAAATCATACCCTGATGGCTCGCCGGCGGCGATGGCCGTGCTCCCCGGCTCAGTTGCGGGCTGGCGTGGCAGCGGAGGGGACGGACCGCACCCGATACACGCGCGCTGGACCAATGTCGGCCATCCACTCGAAGTGCTCGTCGTGTACGCGGTCGAGGTACAACCGGCCCGAAATACGCATCCCGCGTGGTCCCAGAATGAGCCAGGGCGCCCGAAACCGCTGCGCGACCGCGATGAGCGCCTCCACGCTGTTGCTCGGCACCATCACCGCCGGCCGCCGCGCAATCACGGCAAAGGCCGGCGGATCAATGAACAGCGCCGGCTCCCCTGGCGGCGCGTGCTCGTCCAGCCACCCGGCAGCCGCCTCTGCAATCGGCACCTCCCAGCCTCGCACCAGGACGAATTGCCAGGCGAGGTAGCCGGCCACCCCAATCTGGAACGCCACCGCCGCCGCCAGAAAGATCGCGCGGGCCTCGGCCAAGTCCCACCGCCGCCACGCGCCGGCCCACCCGACGGCGGTATCGAGGCCGCGGATCAGCGCCGCATACAGTACCGGCACGGCCGGGGTCAGCCCGTGAAAGAAGCTGCCGCGCGGGCTGGTCGTCGGAAAAACGAGCGACATGCCGAGATAGAGGACGCCCACGTAGAGCAGCGCCGGCCGCGCCGCCGGCTCCCGCCACAGCCGGCGCACGCCGAGGGCTGCCAGCGGCGCCAGCACAAACAGGGCAACTTGAAACAGCGGCACCAAGTTGCCGATCAGCCCGGCCAGGCGGCCGGTGAGCACCAGGCTCCAGCCGTCGGCCACCAGCGCCGCCGGGCTGACCTCGATACCGTAGGCGAAGATGTCGTCAAAGCGGCGAAGGAACATCGTCTGTCCCCCCGCCATCGGCAGCGGGCTACCCCAAGTGAGCCAGTTCCGCACGTACCAGGGCAGCGCGCCCAGCAGATAGCCGGCCGCGGCCAGGGCTGCCCACAACGCCGCGGCGCGCCACCGTACCCCGCCTCTTCCCTCCTGGGAAGCAGAGCTTGGAGCTGCACCGGTTCCCCTTCCCTCCTGGGAAGCAGAGCTTGGAGTTGCACCGGTTCCCCTTCCCTTCAGGGAGGGGGCTAGGGGGTAGGTCCGCCTCCCCCAGCCGACCGCGGCCGCCGTGCCGACGACAATAGTCGCCAGTACCAGGCCGTCGGGACGCACCAGCTGCGACCAGCCGGCCAGCACACCCGCGCCGCCGACCGCGGCGACCAGCCGGGCGCGGCTCGCCGGCTCCGCCCGGAGCGCCCAGCCGAGGAGCAGAAAGCAGCCGATTCCGAGCACGCCATACGGCGTAAAAGTGTCGGTCGTCACCCAATACGGATAGTAGGCGGCGCTACACAGCATCAGCGCCGCGACGCCGTGACCGCCGCGTCGCGTGCCGAGCAGCATCCGTCCATACAGATAGGCGATGGGTACGATGGCTGCCGAGAGCAGCACCATCGGCAGCTGTGCGCTCCGAAAGCCGGGACCAAATAGCCAACCCCCGACCGCAGCAACCAGCGACGTGCCCGGTGGCCAGTAGGCATTGCTCGGACGTGGCAGGTCGGTGCGCGGATCGAGGAAGTTCCAGACTGCATCCGTGACCAAGCCGCGCCCGGCCACGAGGTTCTCGGCGACGTGGTAGTAGTAGGAGGCATCCATATAGCCTGGCTGCGTGACCACCGCCAGCGTAGCCGCGCGCACCACCAGTGCCACGACCAGCCACCCCACCAGCTCCCGCCACGGCCACCTCGCCGCTGGCAGCCTCAGGACGCGATTCATCGTGCTACACACCTGGGCACGTCATGGCCCCGGTCATCACTCATCGGATTCAGCCGCAAGACGTAGTGCCAGGAACGCTTCTTTGAGCGGCTGGCTCACGGCACTATCCGGCTCGTCCAGGACCAGCTTCTGGTAGGCGTCGAGGAAGTCAAGCCGTAGGCGGTGAAAGAGATGTAGGAAGTGTCGCAGAAACCCGATGCAGTCGAGAATGGCAAACTCAATGCCGCTGGTGCGCTCATATAGACTATCGGCGTATGCTTTCGTCTCGTCACTAATCACGTCGGTCGTGATGAACACATAATTGTCTATGTTGTTGGGGATTTCTGCCAATTTCTGTAGCGTTTGGTCAATGTCTTCAGGAGTGAGGCGCCGATCCTTCATCTCATAGCTAGTAATGACCTGATCGTCGTTCACCAGCGTAATCTCCACGTCCCCCAACGATCCGGTCCGAGTATCTGCCGCAGTATGGGGCATCAGCGGGAGCGGGCGTTCTCCTAGCTTGTTGGTAGCGGCTCGATACGCGGCCGCGACAACTAGCACCGGAAGCCGGCTGGCATTCCGGCATTGCAGATGTTGCTCGATGAGACTCACAATCTCTTCGCCTGACAAGAGCAGTCCCTCACCGGGCTGCCGCAGGCTTGCCAACAGTGTAGCCATGCGGTTGTCCCGCTCTTCACGCATGACCAAGAGAGAGCGAATCACTTCACTGAGTAAGTCCTCTGCCGCGACTCTGCCGGTGGAGACATCATCCAATAGTTGGAGCAAGTGGGTATAAAGTAGCGCGGGACGCCCGACAATCTCCAGGTCGGTAGTCAGAGGGCGATCCAGGTTACGAAAGGCGGGCGTCAGGAAGGCCGAAGTTCTATTGACCGGAAGACGATGCTCGACAGTAAAAGGCCAGACCTGCTGCTCGTCGTAGGTGCGGCCGGAATAGGCCCCCTCCTCTCCAAGCCCGGTATGTGGTCTACGTATATCTACCTGTGGTTGGTGCAACTTTGCCAGCAGGCAGGCCATGAGCAGCCGCACGCCGGCACGGTTGGAAATGCACCGGCACACGAAATCAACTCTGGCAAGTACTTCGCTATCCTCAATGATAGGCGCTGCCAAGTGATCGGTAGCCCGTGCCAAGGCCCAGTTCAGTATGTCGGGCGGCTCGCGCCTGACTGCTCGCTCACTCACAGGAGTTGTCCGTTCCCACTTTCATCAGGATAGAAGTCCCGCAGATCGTAATTTGTCCATAGCACCTCTACACGGACACCTTTTGTCGCATGGTTCGTGCGCGGCGGACTGACGTATTTCCGCCACTTGGGAGCCGGGTAGAGCTTGTCCATGAGATCGCACTGGTAGTTCGATAGGGCGACCAAACCTTGAGCAGAGTTGAGCGTGTCGGCCAGTGCTCGGTGCTCGTCGTTCGTCATCTCGTAGCCGTAAGCCTTGTTGTCGCTGCGGGTATCGTGGACATACGGTGGATCACAGTAGAAAAGAGTTTCACTGGAGTCATAGAGCCGGATCATATCTATTGCAGGACGGTTCTCTATCTGTACCCGTAGCAAACGCTCCGCAATCTCGGGCAACGCCTCGACGGCGCCCAGCCAGCGGCTCACCACACCGCTCATGCCGGCGCGGCTGGTCTGCTTGCAGTTGGCCCAGCGCCCTACGGTAGCCGTTTGTGCCAAGCCTGTTCTCACTTGCCGCGCGCGGACGTAAAACCGGCGGGCGCGTTCGAGGGGGGCGAGCGCCGGGTCGAGCGCACAAGCGTGGGCAAACTCCTCACGCGAGAAAGGAGTCAGCCCAATGGCCTCGATGAGCTCATCCTTCCGATCCCGGAGGACGCGGAAGAAGTTTGCAACCTCACCGTCCAAGTCGTTATAGGTCTCGACTGGTGAAGGCGCTCTATTGAGGAGTACGGCGGCAGAGCCGGCAAACGGCTCGCAGTAGTGGTGTGCCGGAGGGAGCCGAGGCAGGAGCCACTCAAGATGCGAGAACTTTCCGCCGTACCAGCCGAACGCGATCAGCTTCCTGGCCCTCAGTCCCGAGACCGGGGGCGGCCGTGTCCTGGCACTACTCCAGCGAGGCATCGGATTGCTCTATCTCTACGGCGGATAGTGTCTGTAGGCACCTTACCATTGCGGCGCGTGCGGCACCAAACACACGCAAAGAGTCAACTCCTACCTACCCACCGGCCGCTATCACTTTGTGCCAGCCGCCGCGTCCCGACCCAGGCGGCGGTCACGAGCAGCGGCCAGACGACGCGCGATTCGTTGGGATAGGCCAACGCCAGCGGTGCCGTCACCGCCGAGAGTAGCAGGACAACCACGATAACCGGCCAGAAGGGCCGTTCCGCCGATGCTAGGCGCTGCCGGATCGTGAATAGCGCCTCGGCCAGCGGGACGAGCAGCAGCACCGAGTTCCACTCGTAGAGCGGGGGAATCGCCAGCGACGTAGCGATAATAGCGGGAGCGGCAAGACCGGCCACCTCCGGCAACCCGCCGCCGGACCGCTGCCGTACCAGTCGCAGCGCAAGCCATCCCACCGCTGCGATCACTCCTGCTTGCAGGAGCAGCGTCCCGAGCCAGGTCCAGCCGGTAGCCGGCGCGAGCCGCAGCAACAGGCCGACCGTGCTCACCGGGGCCGCTACCCGCGCATAGGTCGCAGCCTCCCGTCCCCACGCCATCACCCAATCGGGCGCGACGACAAAACCGGCGGCCAGCAACAGCGCGACGCCGCCCAGACACCCCAGCCACAAGCGCCGCCAGCCCGGCCGTCCCCAGGCAGCGACCAGCAGCAGCGGCAGGGCCAGGACCACCAACTGGGGTTTGACGATCCCCGCTGCGAGACACACGCCGGCCAGCAACGGCCGCTCCCGCAGCAGCAATGAGCGCACCGCCACCAGTAGGAATAGCACCAGCACGGCAAACTGCCCGAATATCAGGTTGGCGAGCGCCGGCGGCCAGAGCACCGCCACCAGCACCAGCCAGCGGAAGTGCCGCGCAGCCGAGGGAACAGGCCCGTCCCCCCGCCGCAGCGGGGGGACCATAGGGGGGCCAGGAAACCAGGTCAGCAGCCGACAGGCGGCCAGGAGTGACGCCTGTCCGATCAGCAGCCAGAGCGTTGTCGCTACCGGCAGCGGCAGCACGGCCAAGGGTGCAATCAACAGTGCGACATACGGCGGGTAGGTAAAACCGAACGCAAAGTCGTCCAGCTCGCTCGCCGGGCCGTCGCGCCGCGGGAGCCGGCCGTGCATCGCCGCGAAGACGCCGGCCTTCACCGCCGGGTCGTAGACGCTACGCTGCTCTAGCAGCCACACGCGCGTCCCGTACCAGCGTGGGAACAGGTCGGTCTGGGCGCCGAGCCGGTGGCCAAGTTGCCAGGTGCCCCAGATGTCCAGCGCCAGCGCCGCGGCCAGGAGCGCCGCCGCGCCGAGCCGCTCGACGACCACGCGCTGCCGAAACACCTCAGCTACCCGACCGTCCAACCGAGCCGGCCGTCGCCAAGGCCGACGCTTCCTCGCCGAGCGGCGGTGTACCTGGCCGCCGCAGCGGCGCGGGCGTGCGCCGTCCACCACGACGCAGCCACCAGCCGGCAGCGACGACCACGACCGGCACGGCGATCCCCCAGATCACCGACACGCGGCTCGGCTCGATGTAGCTGGGAAAGAGCGCCACCAGGTCGAGTCCCCATTGCTCCGACAGGTGCTCCAAGAGCACGCTCGTTCCGTCCCAGAGGTTGTAGCGGAGCGACGGCGTGAGCAACAGCTGGTAGACGACCCAGCACCCTACCGCCGTCAGGACGCAGAACACACCCCAAACCCCGACGCCGTTCCAGCGGGCCAGCGGCACGGCGATCAATGCTGCCAGGAGCGGTGCGATGAAGACCAGCATCCGCGCTGGCGGACTCCAGGCGCCAAACCAGTAGCTGAAGCTCGCCAGGAACCCGTAGTAGGTCAGAATGATGAGCAGCAGTACCCAGGCGCGCGGCACCCGTAGCCGGCCTAGCTGTGCCAGACCCCACAGCGCCAGCACATAGACCGGCGCGTAGATCAGCAAGCCGTACTGCTGGTCGAGCAGTAGGCCGGCGGCCCCGATAGCGATGTTGGCTACTGAGACTGACCCGAACTCGTCTACGGCCGGGATGCCTCCGAACAGCCGGTCGTAGAAGACGAGCAATCCCACCAGCGACGCCCCGGCCGGCAGCGCCAGCCATGGCCATTGCCAGCGCCAACGCCATCCGCCGGCCAAGAGCCACGCTCCGGCCACCAACGCAGCCGTCGGACCGTAGCGCAGGTGCAGCCACGGCAGCAACGCCACGCAACCGCCGATGAGTAACGCTCGCCACCAGCACGGCCGGCGATTGAGTATGGCCCGCACCGCGAGGACGAGCAGTAGTGCGCCCGGCACTTCGGGATAAATCTGATCGGCGTAGAGGAGGAGTGGCGTCGAGAACAGCGCCGCCGCCCACGCGGCCAGCGAGGGCCACAACGCGCCGGTGAGGTCGCGGGCCAGCAAGAACACCTGCACGCCGAGCAGCCCGGTCAACACCATCATCAAGAGGTGTACGCCAAAGGGATCGCCATTGCGGAAGAATGGTAGCGCCATCAGGGGCAGGCCGAGCGGATGCTTCGAGTACACGGCGCCGCCCCGGCCGTAGATCGCGTGCATCTCGTGCAGGTCGCGGGGATCGCCGAGATGGTGTGGGTAGAAGGGCAGGTAGTGCTTCTCGCGGTAGTTGTTGAGCACGTCGAGGTCGCCGTCGCGCTGGAGCGACGTGGCAATGACCAGGTAGTGCGGCTCATCGCCGGTGATGTAGTAGATCGGCTGGGCGCCGCTCGTGTGGGTGGCACGAAAATAGGCAAACGCGCCCAGCGACACGGCCAGCCACAGCCCGGCACACAGAGCCACCAGCCCCAACCCGGATCGCCGCCCACCGTCCACCGTCTCCATATTCGCTCAGGCGCAAGGGTACCACCGCCGCCCAGGTGAGGCCGCCGCGCCCGTCCCCCCGCCGCAGCGGGGGGACCATAGGGGGGCAAAATTCGCCCCCACCGCTTGACAATGTGATATCACAGTGATACCATAACGATATAGTCTTCTAGCGCACTGTGGAGGTACCGCAAGCATGAACGAGACACGTCGCGACGGAATCCCCGGCCTGGCTCTCTTGGTCGTCTGGCTTCTGCTCTTCCTTGCCGACGTTGCCGGGTTCATCTGGTCATTCTTCGATATCGAGACGCTCTGGCCGCTGACGATCTTCACCATCATCGTCGCCATCGTGCTCTTCATCATGCTCCCTGGATTTTTCAAGGTTGCCCCCAACGAGGGCAAGGTCTTTCAGCTTTTCGGCGCCTACCGCGGCACGGCCCGCCAGCCCGGCTTGCGCTGGACCAACCCCTTCTACACCAAAGAAGGTCTTTCACTGCGCGTGCGGAACTTCGAGACCGGCCGGGTCAAGGTCAACGACCGGCGGGGCAACCCAATCGAGATTGCGGCCGTCGTCGTCTGGCGGGTAGTGGATAGTGCCGAGGCGGCCTTCCAGGTGGACGACTACGAGAACTACGTCCACGTGCAGAGCGAGGCGGCCGTCCGCAACCTGGCGACCGGCTACTCCTACGACGCCCATGAGGCCGGAGAGGTCAGCCTGACCACCCACACCGCCGAAATCTCCGAGCAGCTCAAAACCGAGATTCAAGATCGGCTGGCCCAAGCTGGCGTCGAGGTCCAGGAGGCCCGCGTCAGCCATCTCGCCTATGCCCCGGAGATCGCCGCCGCCATGCTGCGCCGCCAGCAAGCCAGCGCCGTGATCGCTGCCCGCCAGAAGATCGTCGAAGGAGCCGTGGGAATGGTCGAGAACGCGCTCGCCATGTTGTCCGAGCGCGAGGTCATCGAGTTGGACGAGGAGCGCAAGGCCGCGATGGTCAGCAATCTGCTCGTCGTCCTGACCAGCGAGCACTCCACCCAGCCCGTCGTCAACACCGGCACGCTCTACCAGTAATGGGCAGCGCGAGGGCACCGTGCGCCGGGCCACCGTCCCGGTAGCCGCGGTGTCCGCTCGCCAGGCCCGGTGGTGCTCGCAGCGCAGGTGCTCCCTATGCCCCAAAGGAAAGCCTTCCCGCTCCGCATTGACGCCAAGCTATACGCGGCGCTGCGACGCTGGGCCGACGATGATTTCCGCAGCGTCAATGGCCAGATCGAATACCTGCTCCGCGACGCGCTGCAGCAAGCCGGGCGCCTGGAGAGCGACGGCAACAACCAGGAGGCAGCCGATGAAAGAAAAACTCCGTGACAAGACCAGAGATAAACTGACGCACGGCCTGAACGCGCTGGGCCTCAGTGCCGCGCTGGCGGAGCGCGGCCGGCCCGAAGAGAATATCCGGAAGCCCTGGGGTAAACGTTCCCTGGGCGTCATAGACGTACCGCAGGGACCGATCAGCTGCATCAATATCGTCAGGCAGGACGGGTCGCAATATAGTCCGCCGCAATGGTGGCTTGTGCTCTGCATCCCGGATGAGCGGCCGTTCTCGAAGCGCCGCGAGGTCAAGATCAAGACCGTCCGAAAGAAGTCGTTTCCGGTGTTCGGGAAGGTGGTTGATGTCGCTTGGGAGGGAGACGACTACGGTACCGGGTTACTCCGGACCCTCGCCAACGACTACCCCGTGAAGAGCTGGGTCAAGAAGACCGGCAACGTGGAAGTGCGTCGGGATGCGGAGGAGTTTCAGGGCTGGACGTTGCAAGTAGATAAGCGCCTCACCCCGACCAGACAGGACTGGGACATCATTCGCAAGATCGCCGACTACCTCCTGTCATCCCGCTGAGAGCACCCGTCCCCCCGCCGCAGCGGGGGACCATAGGGGGGCTGGCCGCTGGGATCACCCGTCCCCCCGCCGCAGCGGGGGGACCATAGGGGGGCTGGCCGCTGGGATCACCCGTCCCCCCGCCGCAGCGGGGGGACCATAGGGGGGCGGTCGTGAGGCGATAGCGTGACCCCGCTCGTTTCCCGGAGCGGTGATGATGATGGCAGCCACCGCCGCGGCCTCCGTGTCCCCGTATCTCGCCCCGAACCGCATCCACTGCGGCGATGTGCAACTGCTCCTGCCGCGCGTGCGGCCGGAGAGCGTCGCCCTGAGCTTTTGGTCGCCGCCATACTTTGTCGGCAAGCCGTATGAGGCGCACTTGACCTATACAGACTGGTGCGCGCTGCTGGAGACGACAGTGCGCCTCCATTTTCCGCTCATCGTCCCCGGTGGCTTTCTCGTCATCAACATCGCCGACATCCTCTGCTTCTCCGATCCGACGATGCCCCGCATCCAAGCGGATACCGTCAACCAAAAGCGCCTCAAGGTGACTCGTGCCGACGTGCTCGCCGCCCAAAGAGCCTATCCGCACTACAACCGGTACCAGCTTGCCGCCCTGCTAGGCGTCAGTGAGCAGACCGTCCAGCGGCGGCTGGAGCACAACAATGTGCGCGGGGGCAAGTACGCGACCCAAACTCGGGTCCGCTTAGTCGGCGGTCTGATCGAGCAGTGGGGCGCGCAGGCCGGCTTTTACCTCTACGACCGCCGGGTGTGGGCCAAGGACCCGGCCTGGGAGAATAGCCGGTGGCACAGTAGCTCCTATCGCTCCGTGGATGAGTTCGAGTACCTCTACGTCTTCTGGAAACCCGGCATCACGACCGTAGACCGGCAGCGGCTCTCGCCGGACGAGTGGCAGGCCTGGGGATCGCGCGGCGTCTGGCACATCCCGTCGGTGCGCGCCAACAACGACCACCCGGCCAAGTTCCCCTCCGAGCTGGCCCGCCGGGTGGTGCGCCTCTTCTCCGCGCCGGGCGAGGTGGTGCTGGACTGCTTTGTCGGCAGCGGCACCACACCGGTCGCAGCAATCCGCGAGGGCCGCCAGTACCTCGGCATAGACCTGCTGCCGGAGTACGTGGCCTTAGCCAAGCGCAACTGCCACCGCGCCGCCGAGCACCGCCGGTAGCTCCCTTGAAAGTATCCCCCATTCCCGTCATTGCGGCGCAGGCCGCAATCCAGGCGTTTGGGAACGGCGGACGGCATACCTGTCCCGGATCCCCGTGTGCGGAGACCTTTGCCAAAGCCGTCATTCCCGCGAAAGCGGGAATCCAGGACGGACAAGCCCCAGCCGCTTGCGCCAGCGGGCGGCGATGCTGTGGAAGTGGACCGTTGGCCAACTGAGGCCACCACCCGTCCGGGCGCGGCGGAGTTGCGCGAGCAGTGCTGCCGGCTCGCGGGCCGGCGGCTCGTCCAGCAGCATGTAGGCGGCGCCGACCTCGTGTGGCGCGTGGGCGTCGCTGCCGGCGGTCAGCGCCAGTCCGTGCTGCTCCGCAAACGCAGCGGCCCGCCGGTTATCGCCAGGGAACGTCACCCGCGCGTTGACCACCTCAATCGCGTCCACCAGGTGCGCCACGCGATGGAGCGCCGGCTCCTGCAAGCGCGAGCCGCGCAGCCGGTCGAGCGGATGTGGCACGGTGACGAGGCCCCCTTGCTCGCGGATACGCGCGATGGTCTCTTCAGGAGTGAGGCCACGCGGGATTTCCCGCTCCAAGAACAGGCCGATGATCTCGCCCTCGGTGGTCTTGATCTCCTCGCCCGCCACGATCAGCTCGGGATAGCGGTCGCGCAGCTCCAGCGCCGTGCGGAGGACGTTGTGATCGGTGATGGCGAGCAGGTCTAGGCCGCGCCGGCACGCGACGGCGACGATCTCCTCCGGGTTGGCGAGGCTATCGGACGAATCCCAAGTGTGGCTGTGCAGGTCGGCGCGATACACCCGCTGCGGAGGATTGGCGGCGCTCATACCGGCCCTCCGACAGTGGCTTCACCCCCGTCGCTACCCAGCTTCCCCTCTCCACGAGTGGAGAGGGGGCCGGGGGGTGAGGCGGGTGAAGTCAGCAAGTACCGCCGCGCGGTGAGGAAAAAGGCCAGCGCACCGAGCAGGACGCCAAACCAGAGCGTGCAGAAGCGGATCAGCACAGTCGCGGCGCCGGCGGCGCTGGCTGCCAAGGCACCCCGTAGCAGCACCAGGATGCTCCCTTCGGCCGCGCCCATACCGCCCGGCAGCATAGACCCGGCGCCGATGATCGTTGCCGAGGCCAGGATGAAGGTAGCTTGCAGCAGCGTCGTCCAGCCCGAATCGGCACCTACGCCGAGCAAAATCAGATAAAACGCGAGACATTCACCCCCCCAAGAGACGATGCCCAGTCCGACGGCCAAGGCCAGCGGTCGCGGACGCAGGAGGGTATAGGCGCTGAGGTACAGTGTGTGGAGGTGATGCACGCGGCCTTGTAGCGGCCCGACGGTTTCGAGCCGTTCGAAGATCGCTTCCGCCAGCCGCCGGTACTGCAAGACGACCACGACCGCACTACCCACGAGCAGCACGACGACCACGGCCGGCCACCCGGCCGGGTACGCAAGCAGCCCGATGGCCGCCAAGACCACCATCGCCAGCCCGTCACTGAGCCGCTCGGCAAAGACGATGGGCGCCGAGCGGGTCAGCGGCGTGCCGACCGCGCCCCGCAGCAGGAGCGATTTGACTAGCTCGCCGACCTTGCCTGGGGTGAGCAGCATCATGAAGCCGCTGAGAAATATCGCCAAGCTCAACCCCGGCCGCACCCGTATCTCCAGGAGTCGGAGATAGTAGTGCCATTTGACGAAGCGCAGCCCATAGTTGAGCGCCGTCAGCGCAAGCACCGGCAGCAGCCACGGCCAGGGAAACGCCGCCAGCGACCGTCCGAGCGCCGGCGCGTCGGCGTAGAGCGTCAGGCCAGCCAGCACGAGAATCGCAAAGACCACCCCCAGCGCCAGCCGGCGCCAAAGCGTACCGCCCAGCAGCCCAGTAGACGGCGCGGCGGTCCGGTCAGCGGGCGATGGATGCACGGCCACTCCTTTTATCCTCGCGGTATGCTCGTCGGCTAGTCGCAGTGAGTCTACTAGACCTGCACCCGTCCCCCCGCCGCAGCGGAGGGACCCAGGAAACCCGCTGCATGGCAATGGCGGCGCCGCCCGTCCCCCCGCCGCAGCGGGGGGACCATAGGGGGGCTACCCCCTCACCAGGGCAGTTTTTCCAAGCGCCGGAAAACTCGTCCCCCAGACCGTTGTCATTCCCCTACCCTCCGCCGATATGTCTCCCTGACGGGAGTGGCAAAATGCAAGACCATCCGAGCACACCGGGCACCGCCCGGCAGGGAACCCTTGGCACCGACGGGCCGGCTGCGTGCGGTGGCGCGGCCGCGTTCTCGCCGGCGCCGGGTCCGTCTCGACCCTGCGCCACGCCCTTGCCCTTGCCCTTGGCATCGGACCATGCGCGGTCCGGTGCCGCGTCCTTGCCCTTGGCGCCGGACCACGCGCGGTCCGGTGCCGCGCCCTTGCCCTTGCCGAACCTGCCGAGTCACGAGCTGCGTGACCCGGCAGGGGCCGGCCCGCGCGTGCCGCTCTCCACTATTCCCTGGCCGGCCGGGGTGCGCCGGCTGCGCTCGACGGTCTTGCACCGCGTCATTGCCACTCCCGGCACCCACCTTTCCTACCTGCCCGCTGACCGGTTCGCGCCCACCGCCGCCGATCCGGGAGCGCCCACCCAGCCGGTGCCGCCCCACCCCGTACCCACCACCGCGGGCACGGGCTACCTCCGGCACCACCGCTCGCGCGCCCCGCCCAGCACCACCCACCGAAAACCTCCCCTGACAAGGGGACCATAGGGGTACCGGCCAGCTACGCCAGCACGTAGCTGACCAGCTGATGCGTGTGCCGCACCAGCCGCCATACTTCCGGGATCAGTTCGCGGAGCGGCAGGGACCGGCCGGGCAGCACGTGGGCAAAGAGGCGAAACTCGCTGTAGCGCACCGGCGGCCGCCCCGCCTGTGCAAGCGTCGCAGCGATGGTGCGGCTCTCCGTATAGGGGATGAAGCTGTCGCTGTGGTCGTGCATCAGCAGCACTGGTGCCTCCACCGCGTCGAGCACCGCCAGCGGCGAGATCGCGCGGAGTCGGCGCGCCACGTCCTCCGGCACGCGCCCGATCACTTGCGCCGCCGTGTCCGGCCCCATCGCCAGGTGGCAGAAGAACGCGGCCTCGACGGTCTCGAAAGGCGGGCAGGCGGCTACCTGCCACGGCTCGCCCGCTGGCGGCAGGGCCACCGCGAGCGCCGCGCGGTCATCCTCGTTCGTCACCCAGTCGAGCATCTTGAGCTGGAGCACCTTGCGGGTCACACCGTCCGGTACCCACGGCTCGCCGGTCGCCGGCACCCGTTGGGTCGTGGCGGCGGCCAGCAGCTCGCCAGCGTCCGCGTAAGCGCCGAACGCATGAACGTAAGCCAGCCGGTCCCGGATTTGGGCATCGGCGGCGGCGAGCAAGGCCAGCGATCCACCGACCGAGAACCCGGCAAACCCGATCCGCTCCTCATCCACCGCCGGGAGCCGCGCCAGGTACTCGAACGCCACCACGAGACTGTCGGCCTCCAGCGCATCGTACCGCCAGTCGAGCAGTCTTGGCGTTTCCGGCACGAGCACGACGGCGCCGCCCCGCGCCAGCCCGTCGGCCAGCCGCACGAGCGGTCCGTAGTCTCGCGGCGTGTCAATGCCGACGAAGAGCACCACTGCCGGCCGCGCCGACCGCGTGAGCGCGCGCCAGTCGAGCGCACCACCCCGCGGCACGTAGAGATCGGCCGTTGCCACCCGTTGACCGTCGGCGTAGGGGAGCTCCACCGTGGTACGTTCTGGCGCACGCGCCACCCAGGTCAGCGGCCGCGGCCCGGCCTGCACTAGGTCGGGGAGCAGCAAGAACGTCAGCCAGACGGCCCGCAGCCCCACCAGGGCCACGACCAGCAGCAAGGCAGCCAGCCCCAGCAGCCAACGACGCCGTGATCCGGCGATCTTCCGTAACGACATGCTCGTAGAGGCCATCCAGTCCAGTCGCGGCATTGCCAGACCGGCAGCGACACGTTAAGATAGAGGCAGCGTGCGCCGCACAGCAGCGTGGTTTGCTGTTGGGCGGGATAAGCAGTCCTGCCGCGCTGGCGCCGCCTCGACCCGTTCAAGGGTACCTACACGGCACCATTTTCAGGGATTCTTTCGATCCGGCGCCCGACGAGCAATCGCGTGCCGGGGCGGAGAATGCCCTGAGTAAACCGTCGAGTCTTAGCACTTGGCCGCCGCGCCCGGCGGCTGCGTTCTCTTGGGCCGCCTCGCTCCCGTTGGCCGGTATACCGGTCGTAGTGCAGGGTCTTCTCCGGTCTGGATGAGCGGCAGGGAGGGATGAATGCCGGACCGCCTCTACGATCTGCTGCGCGGTGAGCTTCAAGCGGAGCGCCCGGCCGCAGTAGCGACGGTTGTCCGGGCGCCCCCATCCGACGATGGGCCGCCGCCCGGCGCCCGCCTCCTGATCCGCGGCGATGGCACAACGGAGGGCACCCTGCACAGCGCAGCCCTCGAAAGCGCCGTCTGCCAAGACGCGCTCACCCTCATCGGCCAAGAGCGGAGTGAGCTACGGACCTACACGCTCGGCGGAGCGGAGCAGGGACCAACCCCGATTGTCGAGTCCGACGAGCGACCGCATGGCGCTGGCGTACCGGCTTACGTCGCAACCACCACGACCGCGGGCGAGGCCCACGTGTTCATAGACGCCCACCCGGCGCCGCCAACGCTTGTCATTTTCGGCGCGGTCCATACCGCCATCCCGCTGGCGAAGTTCGCCCGCGCGGCCGGCTTTCGGATCCGGGTAGTGGATGCCCGCGCCCAGCTCTGTACTAAAGAGCGCTTCCCCGATGCCGAACAGCTGCTCGTCGCGTGGCCCGACGAGGTGGCCGGGGACCTCGAAATCAACGCCTCGACCTATATCGCCATCTTGACCCACGACGACAAGTTCGACGAGCCGGCGTTGGCGGCGGCACTGAACAGCCCTGCCCGCTACATCGGCGCCATCGGCAGCCGGCGCACGCACCGCAAGCGTGTCGCTCGCTTGCAGGCCGGCGGTATCTCCGACGAGCAGGTGGCCCGCGTCCGCGGCCCCATCGGCCTCGACTTGGGCAGTCAAACGGCCGAGGAGGTGGCCCTGAGCGTCTTGGCAGAGATGATCGCGGTGCGCCGCGGCGGCAGCGCCGTGCCGATGAGCGAGGTGCGCCGCTAGACCGGGCGCGTGTTCATCGGCCCCGACGAACGATGCGTCATGTTGCCCCTGCCGTCATTCCGGCGGAAGCCGGAATCCAGGTGCTCGGAACAGCAACCGGTGCATCCACTGACGGAGCGGTAGGATCAGTACGGTAGGACCAGTAATTGATACGGAAGGACGAGGGAAGGTGAAAGTCCACGCGCGGTACACGTTTGCGGCGGAACGCCAGCAGCTCTGGGACCTCTTGCTCGATATAGATACCCTCCAGCAGTGCATCCCCGGCCTGGAAAAGCTGGAGCCACAAGGCGACGGCAAGTACCTCGCCACGCTCAAGGTCGGCGTGAGCGCCGTGAAGGGCACCTACCAAGGCAGCATTACGATTGGTGACGAGCAGCCAATCGAGCAGTACCGGATGACCGTCGAGGGACGCGGGCGCCCCGGCTGGGCCAGAGGCGGCGGGCTGTTGATCCTCGCCGATACCGACGGCGGCACCAGCGTCACGGTAGACGGCGACGTGCAAGTCGGCGGCCTGATTGCCCGCGTCGGCCAGCGGCTGATCGGCAACGTGCTCAAGTCCATGATGGACCAGTTCTTCAACAACGTCCGCCAGCAAGCCGAGGCCGCCTCCCCCGCCCCCGCCGGCAGTTGACTGCCATGAGGCCTCTGCCCGGGTAGGTTGTCTTCGGGCAGTGAGCCGCGGTGCCCGTTTAGCCTTGCGCCGCTACCGGCCTGGAGCCTACGTTACTCCGGCGAATCATGCGGAAGCGAGTAACGGAGAGTATGCCGATACCGTCCGGTTCTTCGTGATCGCTAAACTCGATCATTGCTATTGTCCCATCCGAGAGCGCCTTTACAGCCAGGATACGGCGGTGTAGGTCTCCAAAGTCCTGGCGCACGAGTCTTGCCATCTGGGAAATCTGGGTTCGACCGATTAGCTCATTCTCAGCTTGGCTCTTCGCCTCAATCGGCAGGACGAAGAGGCCTCCTGCTTTGTCCACGCCTACGTAGAGGGCGTCTAGTTCCACCTCTCCCAGACCGGACACGGCACTACGGTAGTGGTTCTGAATGTGGAAGCACGTTAGACCGGTGAAGATGTCGACGAGGCGATTGTAGAGGATTCGCGTCAGCAATGACTGTTCATCCTGACGCAGTAGCCCTTCTACCACCTCTGGGATAGCGTTGTAGATATCTGTTGGCGTGTAGTCACCGAATGGAATCTCGAAGTGCGGTGGGTTGGCCAGCCGTTGAAAAGCATACATCCCACGTCCTGCACCTGCAATCGCCCAATGTCCTGTCTTACGGATCTCCTCTGGAAGTCTCCTGCGCGAGCGGAAGGTATAAACGATGTCAGGGATATTACGCACCACAATGCCAAGCTCACGGCAAATCTCATCAAGCTCATCCTTACTGAACTCTAGGAATGAAGCCCCCTCGCGATAGTGTCGTCGGAAGACTCGTAATATCACTTCATCGTATTGAGAAAGCTGCCCGCTGTTCTCGCCGTTGCCAGTCACCATGCTACTCCTTTTACTCAGCTAGGTCTCCGAAGGATGAGTACGTTCTCTGCCAGGTCAAGCCGTGTGCGCGTCGAGCGGCGGGTGCGCCATAGCTCAATTCCCTCCACGTAATACCCCGCCTTGACTGCTACGTCCGCTAGTAGCTCGGCCGTGCGGATATGCATCCGGAAATACGACATCTGGTCTCCAACCACATACGCACAGCGGGCACCGGGTCGCAGCTTGGGCCGCAGTGCAGCGAGATGCCGATACATCCCACCGAAATAGAGCCTGGTTACTCGATGATAGAGGCGCTCGAACCCTGACGTTTTTCCGAGTTGCCGTCGGCGCTCCTCGATCTCTTGCGCCAAGCAGACAATCGAGGGGATATCTTGGATAAACCTATCGTCGTCGTCCCTAACGAACACATTTCTGGTGTTGCTACGGAGCAGACCGGACTTAAGCTGACGGAGCTGCCGCTTATCCGCGATGAGTCCCAGCAAAATACTCTCCAAACGTGTGCTGCGCGTATAGTCTTTTTCGTTGGGATATGGAGGTGAGGTGATAACAATGCCAATGGGTGGACAATCCTGGAGCGCCGCGAGTGTCCGAGCATCGTCCTGGCAGGCATAGGCCGGCGGTGGCGAACGGTCGAGCGTAGACCGAACTCTCCGTAGGTCCGCGACCATTCGCAGCACGACGCCGGCAAACGAACCGAGCACGTCGGCATCCTCTTTGGGCGGGAGGCGATAGACTTCCGGCCCAAATCCGACGTTGCCGGCAGTCGTGACAATCGTATTGGCGAGGGCCAGCCGCATGAGATCACGGGTAGCGTGACCGGGAACCTTGTCAATCGCGTACTTCAAGGCCAAGACACGGTGCAGCGGTTTCTCACTGATGAAGCCTTTTGGAATGAGGGCTGCCGTCCTGTGGGGCAGGAGCAGGTTCGGATCAAACCCATTCTCTGCCTTTCCATCGTTCGCACCGGACTCAAGTACGAACGGAGCGTCCGATAACGGTAGCTGCTGCACTTCTTCCGGTGTGGAGCGCAAATTGACGCGGCATAAGCACCGGGATGCGAGAGGAAGCACATCATCGCGCAGCGTCCGCTGCACTTCATCAAGGTCTACGTCCCAGGCAAGTTTTACGCGCGTAGCCAGCACAGCGATACGATTTGCGTCGGCACTCAGCGTAGCGAACCCCTGAAGTCGTGCCTCCACGGGAGTCGTTGCCGTGCCGGAGAACGGATCGAACACCCAGTCCTCGGCGGGATTTGCTCCCAGCCTATGCAGGTACTCGCGCACCAAGTGTGGTGGGTAGCCGAGCACAAAGCGGTACCAGCCATGAATCGCCGCGTCCTCCGGCTGGAGACGATTCTTGCCGGCATAGCCTAACCCGGGAGGTTCAGCTATCTGTAACGCGCTGCTCACGCCATGGTCCTTGCTCGTGGCGAGGCCCCGTACATCCCCATGGGCAACAATCTTACCTATCTTGTGCGAACTGACCACGCGGCAGCGAGGCGGCCGTTCGATTCGCCGGTCGCTCACACCTCCCGCGCCATGTTGCCTCGGCAGCGACTTCCTGCTAGGCTTGCGGTAGTCATTATTGGGAACTTGTTGCAATAATGACCTCGGCAGCCTCTTGGGGGTAGCCGCTCTGCGGAAAGGATGGCACACTGCCTCTGCCATGAAACGTGACATCAACCTGCGGCTGATCGGTCTGACGGAGGGCGTGCGCCTGCGGATTGGGCTGGCGGCCGCCTGCGGCTTGGGACAGACGCTCGTTGGCGTCTCGCGGCTGGCCTTTGCCGGCACCGCCGTCGCCATGGTCTTTCAGGGCCGTTCGTTCGGCGAAATTCTGCCGCTGCTGATCGGGCTGATCGTCCTGCCCCTCGTGCGTGCGGTCTTTATGACCGCCAAGGAGCTGATCAGCCACGGCACTGCGGCGCTGATGAAGATCAAGCTGCGCCGCCTGCTCTATAACCACTTGCTCACCCTCGGCCCCGGCTATCTGCAGAAACGGCGCACCGGCGACGTGCTCATCAATACGGTGGACGCCGTTGAGCAGCTTGAGACGTTCTACGGGCAATACTTGCCGCAGCTGATTGTCTCCAGCGTCGCGCCCATTTTCATCTTCATCTTCATGGCGGTGCTCGACCTCCATTCGGCTGTGATCTTCTTGTTCTTTGCCCTGCTGACCTTGTTCACGCCGACCTTCTTTCGCCGGGCCATTCGCGGCACGAGCGGCTGGCGGCAGCAGTCCTACTCTGCCCTGGCCGCCGAGTTCGTGGATGCGGTCCAGGGGCTGGCAACACTCAAGGTCTTTGGCCAAAGCGAGCAGCGGGGACAGGAGCTAGGACGGAAGGCCTACGAGCTCTACCGAGCCACGATGGCGGTCCTGGCGCTCAATATCGGCGCCAGCGGCATTGCGAACGCCTGCATGGCCTTGGGCGCCGCGACGGCGCTCTCGTGGGGCGCCATCCGCGTCAGCAATGGCACCTTGGACTTGATACCGCTGATGGCCGTACTCTTCCTCGGTGTGGAGGTATTCCGTCCACTGCGCGAGCTGAACCAGCTCTACCATCGCGGACTCGCCGCAATGGCGTCGGCCATCGGCATGTTCGGCCTCCTCGACGAGCAGCCCGACGTCGTTGATCCGCGGACCAATGGCCAAGCCGTGCAGTTGCCTACCGTGGCGGTGCCTGACGCAGCCAACGCGAGCGCGAATGGCGCCGGTACGGCCGCTGTGCTGGGAGAGCCGTTCGGCACAGAGGCATACCTCAAGCCGACCATCCGCTTCGAGTCCGTCCGCTTTGCCTATGAGTCCGGCAAGCGGCCGGCGCTGGCCGATGTCTCGTTCGACCTGCCGGCCGGCAGTTCGTTGGGGCTTGTCGGCCCGTCGGGCGCCGGCAAGAGCACCGTCGTCAACCTGCTGTTCCGCTTCTTCGATCCTCAAGATGGAAGCATTCGCCTCGGCGGTCACGACTTGCGCCAGCTACCGCTGGACGTGCTGCGAGCGCAGTTCGCCCTGGTCGCGCAAGATACCTACCTGTTCCACGGCACCGTCACCGACAACCTGCTGCTGGGCAAGCCGGATGCCACGCGCGAGGAAATCGAAGCCGCTGCCACCGCCGCCAACGCCCACGACTTCATCCTCAGTCTTGCCGCCGGCTACGACACCATTATCGGCGAGCGAGGGCAGAAGCTGTCCGGGGGGCAGCGGCAGCGCCTCGCCATTGCCCGCGCCATCCTGAAAGATGCGCCGATCCTCATTCTTGATGAGGCCACCTCGCACGTGGATACGGAGAGCGAGGCCGTCATTCAAGAGGCGCTCGACCGCCTGATGGAGAACCGCACCACGATTATCATCGCCCATCGTCTCTCCACGGTGGCGAAGGCCGATCAGATCGTCGTATTGGATCGCGGGATACGTGTCGAGGCCGGGCGGCACCAGGAGTTGCTGGCCCAGGACGGCGTCTACGCCCGCCTCGTCGCCGTCCAGGCTCGCGCCGCCGAGGAAGCGGCAGAGGCTCGTGCGGACGTGGCCGCGTTGGGTGGGTTCGGCAGCGACTCTGCCCGGCGAGTGGTCCAGCCAAACGGTTCTCGTAATCCCTCCGCAGACGAGGCGCCCGGCGTCGCATCGCGGCAGCGCGTCAGGCCCGTCGAGCCGATCAACCTGAGCGCCTGGCAGACCGGCCTCCGCCTCGTTCACCTGGTCCAAACCCAGTGGCGGCGGCTGGCGGTGGCGCTCGGCGGTGGGCTGTGCAAGGAAGCGGCCATTATCGGCCTCGGCGTGGCCAGCGCGCTGCTCGCCAGCCGCGTCGCTACCGCCGCCGAGCCGGGGGTGTTGGTCCCGCTCGTGCTGGGTATCGCCCTTTCGATGGCCTTCTTCAGTTGGCTGGAGTCGTTCGTCGCGCATGACATGGCCTACCTGTTGCTGGCGGACATGAGGATGGCCTTGTACCGCAAGCTCGACCCGCTGGCGCCAGCGTATCTGCTCGGCCGGCGCAGCGGCGACTTGGCGAGCATCATCACGTCCGACGTGGAGCTGGTCGAGTCGTTCTTCGCCCACGCCATCGCCCCGCTGATCGTGGCCGTCCTCGTACCGGGCGTGGCGCTGGCCGTGCTGGCCTGGGTGGCCTGGCCGCTGGCGCTGGTGCTCTTGCCGTTCCTGGTGCTGGTGGCGCTCAGTCCCAACTACATCGGCCGGCATACCGAGCTACTAGGCAACCGGCTACGGGTGCAGCTCGGTGAAGTCAACGCCCACATGACGGACAATGTGCAAGGCCTGCGGGAGGTCGTTGCGTTTTCCCGCGGCCCGTTGCGTGTCCAGCAGGTGACGGCCCAGAGCGAGGCCCTGACCGGGCTGCAAGTAGCCTACGGTCGCCAGTTGGGGTTCCAGCACGGCACGATTGAGGCGCTGCAAGCCCTCGGCGGTATCTCGGTGCTGTTCGCCGGCTCCTATATGGTCTCGCAGGGCCAATTCCCCGCGGCCCAGTTGCCCATCGCCACCATGCTGGCGTTCACCTGCTTCTCACCGGTCGCGGAGATCGCCCGGGTAGCGAAGGAGCTTGCCAATGCCTTTGGCTCCGGCCGCCGCATCTTTGCCGTCCACGACGAGCCGGTCGCCGTGGCGGACGGACCCGGCTTCCCGGCCGAGACGGAACTGGCCCCGTCTCTGCGTTTCGATCATGTCTCCTTCAACTACGGCCCCGGCGAGCCACCGGCGTTGACCGACGTGTCCTTCAGCGCCGACGCCGGGCAGACGATTGCGTTTGTCGGCCGCTCTGGCGCCGGGAAGACAACGGCGGCGCACCTACTGATGCGCTTCTGGGACCCCCAGCAAGGGCGCATCACGCTCGCCGGACACGACGTGCGCGAGTTCGCGTTGGATGACCTGCGGAGCCGCGTGTCGCTCGTCTCGCAGGACATCTATCTCTTCAACGTCTCCATCCGGGAAAACCTCCGGCTGGGCAATCCGCAGGCAACCGACGCCGACGTGGAGGCGGCCGCGAAAAAGGCCTGCGCCCACGACTTCATCATGGCGCTGCCCGATGAGTACGACACGGTCATCGGCGAGCGGGGCACCGCCCTTTCCGGCGGTCAGCGGCAACGTCTGGCTATCGCCCGTGCGCTGCTCAAGCGTTCTGCGCTGCTCATCCTCGATGAGGCCACCTCGCACCTGGACACCGAGAATGAGCGCACCGTGCGCGCGGCCATCGCCGAGCTAATGACCGGTAGCACGACCATCGTGATCGCCCATCGCCTCTCGACGGTGCGCGACGCCGACCGGATCGTCGTGCTCGAACGCGGGCGAGTAGCAGGGATCGGCACGCACGAGGAGTTGCTGCGTCAGGGCGGTCCGTATGCCCAACTCATTCGTGCCCAGCTCCAAGTGCCGGCGAGTCCGGCGGAAGCCAGCGAAGTGCCGGTCCCCCAGCCGGCCTGAATCGCCTATAGATAGTGGAGGACTCAGCACCATGAAGACCTATCGGGTGGCAATACTCGGCTGTGGCGGTCGTGGCCGGGCGGCCGGCTTAGGCTATCGGGCGTACCCTCGTACCGATCTGGTTGCCCTCTGCGACCTCGATCAGGCCCGGTTGGATGCGCTCGGCGAGGAGCTGGGCGTTGCCGCCCGGTACAACGACCTCGATGCCATGATCGAGGAAACGCGCCCGGACATCGTGGCGATCCCGACGGCGACCGAGTTCCACTACCCGCTGGTGATGCGGGTCTTGGAGCACGGGGTTAACATCGAGGTCGAGAAGCCACCCTGCTGGGACCTGGCCGAGGCCGACGCCATCAGGGCCAAGGCGCAAGAGAAAGGGGTGCGGTTCGCCGTCCATAGCCAGGGGCCGGTCGGCCCCGCGATGCAAGCGGTGATCCAAGCCTACGAGGAGGGCCGCATCGGGCGGCTGCGTTATATCACCGGGAGCGACAAGGGTTACTACGCCGGATACGGTCTGATGAACATGGGCTTCCATGTCATCAGCTACCTCTGCCGGCTCACCGGTCGGTGCCGCAGTGTTGCGGCCAGCGGTGTCACCGGCGGTCATCCGGTGACACCGGAGGACGTGGTGATGTCGCCGTCGGGAATGGGCACGATTGCCGCTGAGAACATCACCGCGACGTTGCAGTTCGATCACAGCGTCGCCGCAACGCTCCTGCTGCACCGTTTACCCGCCAACGACTCCATAGCCCATGTGACCGAGTGGTACGGCACGGAAGGCCGGCTGCTCTACAACTACAAGCTCGCCACTTCCTGGTGGTTGCCGCACCCGCACTTTCTCCCCGACGGCGAGCGCGATCAGTGGCAGCGCCTAGAGCCGATCTATCCCGCCGGCTACGACCCGGACAGCGGCGTCTGGCCGGACGATGTCTCGTTTGCCGAAGAGTACGTGCGCGCCCTTGACGAGGACCGCGACCACTGGTGCGGTGGTGACAACGCCGTGCATATCATGGAAATCATGATGGGCGTGTTCGAGTCCGTGGTCTACCGCCGCCAAGTTGATCTACCCCAGCCCCACCGTGACCATCCACTCCTGCGCTGGCGCGGCGAGCACGGGCTGGACGATCCGGCTCCCATGCCCCGCCCCTACCGGGAATGGGCCGCAGTGGAAGACGCTCGCATCCGTGGCTAACCCCCGACCGCGGCCGCGCAATGACGATTGGGAAACGGTCCGCTGCTTTGCCCTCTCTCGGCAAGCGGGTACCAAGCGAGTACAATAAGAGCAGTTGGCAGCCCACATACCATGCCCATCATGCTCACATTGCAGCGCGTCCGTCGGCGCTCCTTCTGGCTCGGTCCCACGTGGGGCGCGGCCGGGCTGATGGCGGGGAGCGGCGGTGGACTGTTCATGGCGGCGGCCCTGCTGACCCTGGCTGGCCGGAGCGTCCTCGGTTGGGAGCCGTTGTCGGTCGGTCTAGTGCTTACCGGCGGCGGGCCACTGGCGCTCGCGCCGTGGCTGGTGGCGGCCAGCGTGGCCGGGCACGGCCGGCCGGTGGTGCGTTCACTGGCCTGGCTTGCGCCGGCCTGGCTCGTGGGCACCGTGGGCGCCGGTGCCGGGACGTTGCTCTGGACAGCTAGTCGGTAGTAAGGGCCGTGACAGACATCACTGTTCCCTGGCTCCCGTTCACCCTGCCGGAATGGCTTGCCGTGCCGGCGCTGACGCTCGGCTTCCTGCTCGCGAGTGTCAACGTGTTCTTGTTCCATATCCTGGCGGCCCGGCCGGAACGGAGCGCCTTGTATTTCTGGCCGTTCGCGCTCGTCGGCTTTGCCGCGGGGCATTTCGCAGGGCTGGTATTCGATGTCCCGCTGGGGACGCTCGGCGACGTGTATTGGCTCACCGGGAGTGTCGGCGCGTGGCTGATCCTAGCCCTTGCAAACGCGGTCGGACGACCCTAAGCCGGAGACGGAGGAGAATGACACCCATGGCAACACGGAACGGCGAATACTTCCGCAGCGGACTCATCTTTGGCGTGCTGGTTGGAATGCTGGCCGCACTCCTCTTCGCGCCGCGCAGTGGCCGGGAGCTACGCGCCCGGCTGGCCGCCCACCTCAGCGCCCCGCCCCCAGGCGCCGACTCACCGCCCGCCCCCCCGACCGGGGACACCACCACCCAATCGCGTGTGCTCTAAGCCGGCTCCCTTCCCGGATAGTTCCCGTATCGAGCAGCTGGTTACGGATAAGCGGATGGGTGTAGCACGAGTGTTCGGGGCAAAAGTCGGCGCGAACCTGCGGGAGCATCGCGGTGCCGTCGCACTCCTACTGCTCTTGGGAATAGGAATCACTCATGATCCGTTCGCCGATGGACCTCTACCACTCTATATTGCCCAACTTGCCAAGCAATCGCTCTTCGTTGCCGCTGTCTACATGGTCAGCTATTGGCTGCGGAGGCGTAGACACGCTGTACTGAGCCGCCTGGCAATGGCCGTAGCGATGAGTGTAGTGCTAGTGCTGGCGCTTCAACATAGTTTCCGGCTCCTGCACCCGGCGCGCTGGGGAGTGGTGTATGCCGAGCTTGCAGACGATTTCAACACACCGGTCATGGCCGAAGGCCGGTGGAGGATGTGGAGCGATGGAGCTACCTCCGTTCTGGTACAGAATGGAACGCTGCACCTTGCTCCTCCGCCGGCAACGCAAGCCTTCGTAGAACTCCTCCTCCCTAGTAATCCCACGTTTCCCGGCGGGGAGCGGTGGTTGCCGGTCGGGCTGTACGAGGCTCCATATGGGGAGGAGCTTACGTGGCGCGGAGCGGCGCGAGTCGAACGGGAGTATTTCATTATCCTCTCATGGGGTATGCTTCTGGTACAACGGACGCCATACGGTCTGCACATCACCTATCCCAATGCAGCCGGCGTGCTCGCCGGCCACCAGGTTCTGTATGCTTTCCCGGAGCCGCCCCAAGCACACACCTGGCGCATGCTGCGGAGATCGAACCGTATATCGTTATGGATTGACGATCAGGTCGTGTGGTCGGCAGCTGCGAAGCAAGAGCATCTCGACCAGCTACCCCCTCCCCGCTTTGGCGAGAGCCGCACCGACGAGCTCCACGCTGGGGAGCTTACCCTGGACTGGGTGCGGTATCGGCGGTGGCTGCCGCGGGAGCTACGCTTCGGAGGTGAAACACTGCTCACGCGACTCGATGCCATACTGGACGGACGACTGCGGTTCGATCATCTACTTGAGTAGTGACCTCCGGCATACATAAGACATCCTGGCGGTTGGTAGGAATGGGAACGATGAGCCTGGCGGTGGCGTGGGAAATAGCATCATGGCGGCGCGTCGCAGACGCGACTTGGGCACCGCTCTGGCTACTCGTTCTGAGCTTATTGCTTATCGCTGCACCCTTGCTGCAGTGGCCTGTCCGGCTTATCCTCAACCTCCTTCCCTTCACCGTCCTCTTTCTGGCAGTGTGGTGGGTACTGCGGCGCGTGGCTCGACCGCGGACCGTCAACCTCGCGCTCAGTGTGCTCTGCGTAGTCTGCGTCATACCGGCCTACGCAGAGGCGCGTGAGTTTGCGGCTCCCGTCCGCGCCCGCCTAGACTCTCCCGTGCTGTGGTCCATGACCCTGCAGCATCCGGACCACGCAATCGGACGGTACATTCGACTCCCTGACAATTGGCAGAAGGAAGGCAAGAAATACCGCCTACTCGTGCGCTTGCAGGACCGATACGCAGGGCCGGCAAGGTTACTGGTGGAGATCAACGGTGTAGCCCTCGGTTCCCTGAATCCCACAACTTGGGACGACAGCGCCGGAACACTCGCTCTCCCCGTCCCCGGCGAGGTCCTCGCTCGGCAACAGGTGACGGAGATTACTCTGCGCCAGGATCGCCCGGATCGGAAGCTACGCATTGTGACCTACCGGGAGTGGGCCGGTGCGACCCTCGGCGCAGACGCCGCTTGGTTTTACGATGGCGCGGCGTGGCATCGGGGCGTGGTCCATGCGCTGTCCGGGCGCATCGTCCCTGGCTTGCCGCACATTTGGCTGGAGCACGTCTGGTGGGATCAAGGGTCTTGAGCAGATGAAAGAGCGTTTGACTCAACAGCCTGCGCCGAGTTCCTCGGCAGTGATAGCAATGCCGCTCCAGGTTGTCCGGTCGCCAGCATTCGTGGGCGTGTTCCTGGCAGTGCTGATCGTACTCCTCGCCTGGCCGCGCCTCACGGGACCGTCGTGGACGACATTTCAGTCGCCGTTTGCTCTGCGAGAGAGTGAAGGCAATACGGTACAGTGGGAGCAGATCCACTATTTCAATGCCCTCCAGGCGACGCTACGGTCCGAGGCGAGAGGGGTGGGAGGACGCTATAGTACCGACCATTATCGGGGCATACTTCCCATCTATGTCTCGGCAATCTTTGCTTACTGGCTAGACAGTAGCTACAAGGGACTTGCGCTGGTTGACTTACTAGGCTGGTGGATTGCAGCCTGGTCGCTCTACCATCTCGCACGGCGTCTGGGTACGGACTACTTGCCTGCGCTGATGGCAGCGGTATTGCTGGCAGCATCGCCACTGCTGATTGGCTACATGTGGCGGAATGCAGTTCATGTAATCCATTCTGCTTCGCTCGTACCGTGCTTCCTCGTAGCACTGTTGTTGCTTTCAAATAAGCGTCTAGCTCATGGCTGGCGAGTTGTAGGTTTGGCGAGTGTGCTCTACATCGCGAGCCTGACTTACCAATATCAATGGATTATTGTGCCATACCTGCTTTCACTCGCAATCGTGGAGCAGCGAAGGTGGAAATGGATTATTTCCATCGTAGCTAGTGCTCTCCTGTTCGTTGTAATGACATTCTTAACGTATCAAGCTCTGGAGAAAGTCGGATTATCTGTACATTCTCTTTCTAACGATCCACTCGCTGCGATCAGAGGAAGACTGGCGCTGGGAGTGGATGGTGGTGCGCCGATATTGGTGAAATCATTCTGGGAATCGGTAGAACTACTTATCAAAGCATATCATCCGTTCATAGTCATACTAAGTGGTCTTGGTCTGATCTTTGCTTCTGCAAGGCTACGTATCCTCGTATTTACTGGAGTGGTAGTGGGATTGGTGTCTGGCTACTTCTCATCGGTAACTTGGGTAGCCATGAACGGTTATCCCTTTCTGTATATTAGTGCTGCCCTTGCATTAGCACAAGGGCCCCGCTGGATAGCTGACATTGCAGCCCGGATTGGCAGCAGAAGATGGCCGCAGTCAGCAGAGCGGATCAAATCCGGAAGTCGAGTGCTGGCTGGGATAGGTACGGTAGTGCTATTGCTCCTTGCTATGTGGAGCACGAACGGAGATCTCTTCGGAGACTACAGCTTTGCTCAACAATGGTGGAGCTATACCAACTTTTTCTGATGTAGAGCACCGTGATCTGTACTGTGTTACAGGATTACCCGCGGTGCTGGCGACACTGAACGGTGAGTACTTCCGCCATGGCCTCATCCTCGGAGTGCTAGTCGGACTGCTGGCCGCCCACGTTAGCGCCCCGCCCCCAGGCGCCGACTCACCGCCCGCCGCCGCGACCGGGGATGCTGCCACCCATTCGGGTATACTCTAGGCCGGTATCACCCCCCGGCAGCGATCACCGTGCGGCGCAGCGTGTACTCCGGTCTTCGCTGTCCCGGGACTAAGGGAGCGCTGCGAGGCAGCCCAAACCATCCGGGCCGGTTTCCTCACTGGATAGTACTTGTATCGAGCAGATGATTACGGAAAGGCGGATGGGCGGAGCACGAGCGCTCAGGCACGTCACGGCGAACCTGCGGGGGCATCGTGGTACCATTACGCTCCTACTAATCGTGGGTATGGCTGTCACTTATGATCCGTTCGCCGATGGCCCTCCACATCTCTATATTGTCCAACTTACCAAACAGTTGCTCTTCGTTGCCACTGTCTACATGGTCAGCTATTGGCCGCAGCGTCGTGGACACGCCGTACTAAGCCGCTTGGCAATAGCGATAGCGGTGAGCATAGTAGTCGTGCTAGTCCTTCAACATGGTTTCCGTCTCCTGCATCCGGCGCGCTGGGGAGTGGTATATGCCAAGCTCACCGATGATTTCAGCACACCGGTCATTGCCGAGGGGCGGTGGAGGATAGCGGGCGATGATGCTACTTCTATCCGGGTCCGTAATGGGACTTTGCACATCACCCCTCCACCGGGAACGCAAGCCTTCGTGGAGCTGCTCCTACCCAGTAATCCGACGCTTCCTGGTTCGCCGCGGTGGCTGCCGGTAGGGCTGTACGATGCGCCGTATGAAGAGGAGCTTACTTGGCGCGGCGCGGCGCAAGTCGAACGGGAGTACTTCATTGTCCTGGTGTGGAATACGCTCATGGTGCAACGGACGCCATACGGTCTGCACATTACCTATCCTGATGCGGCTGGATCGCTTGAGGGTCACGGGGTCCCGTTCGCCTTTCCAGAGCCGTCCCAAGCACATACCTGGCGCGTACTGCGGAGATCGAGCCGCATTTCGTTAGCGGTTGACGATCAGGTTGTGTGGTCGGCAGTATCACAGCAAGGGCAGCTCAACCAACTACCCCGCTTTGGTGAGAGCCGCACCGACGAGCTACACGCTGGGGGGCTTACCCTGGACTGGGTGCGGTATCGGCGGTGGCTGCCGCAGGAGTTGCGCTTCGGAGGCGAAACGGCGCTCACGCGGCTCGACCGCATGCTGGGCGGAAGACTGGGTATGGAGCATCTAACTGTCGGGGTCTCTTCGACGGATGCACGAACTCCTGGAGATCGGCCGGAGAAGTAGCAGGTACGATGGGTTCGGCTGTAATGCAGGGAAAACCACCGTGGCACGCTATCGCCGATTCGCCTTGGGTACCGCTATGGTTACTCAGTTTGAGCGTGGTCCTTATGGCCCATGCGCTGCTGCAGGGGCCTGTACGGTTCGTCCTCAATTTCCTGCCCTTTGCAATCCTCTTTCTGGCAGTGTGGGGGGTGCTGCGGCGCGTGGCTCGACCGCGGACCACTAACCTCGCACTTGGGGTGCTTTGCGTAGTCTGCGTCATACCGGCCTACGCAGAGTCACGTGAATTTGCGGCTCCCGCCCGTGCCCGCCTGGACTCCCCCGTACTGTGGTCCATGACTCTACAGCATCCCGACCAGGCCATAGCACGATACATTCGCCTCCCCGATAATTGGCAGGAAATAGGTGCAAAATACCGCTTGCTCGTGCGCTTGCAGGCCCCGTATGCAGGGCCGGCAAGATTACTCGTGGAGATCAACAGTGTGCCCCTCGGCTCCCTGCATTCTCGGGACGGTAGCGCAGCACTCGGCCTATCTGTCCCTAGCGAGGTCTTGGCACGGCAACGCCTAACGGAGATTATCCTGCGCCAGGACCGTCCGGATCGAGAGCTACGCATCGTCGTTTACCGGGAGTGGGCCGGCGCTACTCTGGGTGCGGACGCTTCCTGGTTTTACGATGGTGCAACCTGGCACCGCGGCGTGGTGCATGCGCTGTCCGGGCGTATCGTGTCTGGCCTGCCGCACATTTGGCTGCAAAGAGAGTCTTGAGCGGATGAAAGCACACCTGACTCGACAGCCCGCGCAGCGTGCCTGGGCAGCGGCAAAAACGTGGCAGCAGGCTCTCCGGTCGCCAGCATTCATGGGCTTGTTCCTGGCAGTGCTGATCGTACTCCTCGCCTGGCCACGTTTCACCGGGCCGTCTTGGTGGGTACTTGGGATGCCGTTTGACCTGCTTGAGAGTGAAGGAAACACGGTACAGTGGGAGCAGATACATCTCTTCAACGTGCTACGTGCAACCCTAGAATCCCATGCATCGAACGCTATCGAAGGGCACTATAATACTGACCATTACCGTGCTCTACTTCCCACCTACATCGCGGCTATCTTTGCCTGGTGGCTAGATAGTAGCTACGCGGGATTTGCTCTGGTTGACTTGCTCGGATGGTGGGTGGCCGCCTGGGCACTCTACTACCTGGCACGGCGGCTGGATACGGATCACCTGTCCGCGCTGACGGCAGCGGTGTTGTTGGCAGCTTCGCCGTTGTTCGTTGGCTTTATGTGGAGTCAGGGTTTGCACGTAGCGCATTCTGCCTCACTGATACCATGCTTCCTTGCCGCACTACTATTTCTTGCTGACAAGCACCTGGCCTTCGGCTGGCGTACTGTAGGTTTGACATGTGCTCTCTACATAGCAAGTGTTACCTATCAATATCACTGGATTATTATCCCTTGTCTTTTTTCTCTCGTAATCTTGATGCAGCAAAGATTGATGCGTATACTCTCTATCGCAACTGCTATCTTCTTGTTCGTAGCAGTCACATTTCTAACGCATCAAATACTAGGGGGAGCTGGATTAGCAGTTTCCTTTCGCGGAAATGATCCACTCATTGTGGCAAGTTCAGGGATTGATACCGGGATTATTTTTGATGTGATTGCCCTAAAAGAAGAGCTGCTTAGATTATCGGAATTACTAATCAGAGCATACCACCCTTTCATAATCTTGCTTGGTATGATCGGCCTGACCTTTGCTCACGCTCGCCTGCGTGTCCTCCTATTCGTTGGAACAGCATTGGGCTTGGCGTCTGGCTATCTCTACCTCTATCCGGTGTCCTGGACCTTTATGAGCGGCCACCCATTCATATATATCAGCGCTGGTCTTGCTCTAGCGCGAGGGCCAGTCTGGCTGGCTGATATCATGGCTCGGATTGGCAGCAGTAGATACCCTCAGTTTGCGGAGCGAATCACTGGTGGAAGTAGGGTGCTAGCTAGGTTGAGTACGGTAACACTTGTACTCGTCGCTGTGTGGAGCACTAACGCGGACCTCTTAGGAGACTACAGTTTTCTCCAGCATTGGTGGACTTTTCGCTACCAACTGAGGTAGAGCTTGGTACAACGTCCCGTGCTGTGAGACGCCCTGCAACACTTGCAACCTCTGAGTTTTCAGCACCGGACCTATTCACTGTCTGGTGGCCCCGAGCAGTCCCGTGGGTCTACTTCTGCCAGCGGCTCTGCTGCAATTTCCACCATAGCTTCACTAGCTGGATCGGTACCCGTGTAGCATCGCGTGTATTCAGCCCATGGGCTTGTCCCGTCAGCCGCGGATAGTGTGCAATCGTCACTTCGGTAATCTTGGCACCGAGTTGCCGCGCCTGCAATGCAACCTCGACATGAATAAACGCACTATCCCTGCTGATGATACCGGTAATACATTGCCAGAGACGACGGCTGATGAGGATACTGGAGTCAATATCTCTGGCCGGAACCCCGAGTGCCAAGCGCAGCACAAGGTTATAGGTTGCGCCGATCAACTGTCGCCCAAGAGGGTCCGCACGCCTGGCCCGATGAGTCAAGATAAGATCATGCTGCGGCCATTGTTGCAGCAGCCGGGGAAGCTCTTGGGGTGAAATCTGCCCATCGGCCGGCAAAAAGAACAGCACATCACCCTGAGCAGCATCAAAGCCAATCGTTTCCGATGGATGACAGCCTAGGTTTTGCCGGTTGTGCAGTATGCGGAGTAGCGGCACCTCCCTGGCTAGATTGGCCAGGATTGCCGGGGTCCGGTCGGTACTCGCGTCATCAACGACGATGATCTCGTGGCGGCCGGGAAGCTCGTCCAGGACCACGGCAGTTTCGCGCACAACGGGCTCGACCGAGCCTTCTTCATTGAAGGCTGGGATGACGCACGATACATTCGGTTGAGCCATGGGCCTCCCTGTCACAGCTATCTCTGCAATAGTCCCAGGTTAGTAATACACCAATCTCGCTCATCAGTGATTATCCTACCACGTGCCCGCTGCTGACCCTCAGGCCACGGTCCGCGAAGGATAAGGCACGCGCGTCTCCGAGCTGGGCAGGGTGTCGGCAAGACCGACCGCTTCCCTCATAATTCCGTCAATTTCCCGGTGTGCTTCAGGACCGAGCGTGACGTGTACCGCCGCCACGCTGTCTTCGATCTCCGCCGGCCGTCGCGTGCCGCACAGGGCCACGTCCACCTGCTCGCGCGCCAGCACCCAGGCAATCGCCAATTGGGGCAAGGTGGCCCCGAGACCCTGAGCCACCCCTTGCAGCCGCTCCACCACCGCCAGATTGGTCGCAGCGTTCTCCGGCGTGAATAGCTCCTGCCCCTTCATGTTCCCCGCCCGCCGCCAGTCGTCGGACTCGAAGCTCATGCCGGCGCTAAAGGTGCCGGTCAGCAGCCCGTGCGAGAGCGGGCCATAGGCCATGATGCCCACGTCTAGCGACTTGGCCGTGGGGAACATCTCGTACTCCCAGCGCCGGTCGAAGAGGTTGTAGCCGACTTGATTGGTAATCAAGGGCGCATGGGCGCGGGACTCCCGCAGTTGCGCCGCCTCGAAGTTGGACACGCCGACGTAGCGGGTCTTCCCCGCGGCCAAGAGGTCGTTGAGCGCCCGCATACTTTCGGCAAACGGCGTCTCGACGTCGGGATGGTGGATCAGGAAGAGGTCCACGTAGTCGGTGTTCAGCGAGCGCAAGCAGTCCTCGCAGTCGGCCATCAGCGAGTCGTAGCGCGAGTCCCGGCCCGATGGACGCCGGCCGGGCAGCCGCGGCTTGGTGTCCAATTGTCCGGAGCGGGTTGCTAGACCGCCTTTCGTCACGATGATGGCATCCTGGCGCCGGGCGCCGAGTCCCTGCGCCAGCAACTCTTCCGAAGCGCCCCGACCGTAGGAGCGGGCGGTGTCGAAGAGGGTTACGCCCAGGTCGAGGGCACGGTGGATGGCAGCGATAACCTCCTGGGCGGCAAACGGACCATAGCCACCGCCCATCTCCCAACAGCCGAACCCGATGGCCGATACCTCCAGGTCCGAGCTGCCCATGCACCGGTATTCCATTGCCTGTCGTTCCTTTCCCTCGGACCAGCGGTACGGCTACGACCGGTCGTCTCCATAGTGCCAGCCGGAAGGCGTCGGCACAACGCCGGAGACAGCCTCGCTGCTCGTCAGTGGTAAGACCAGGCGTTATTATGGGGTGGTTTGCCCCCCTATGGCCCCCCCGCTGCGGCAGGGGGACGGCAGTTCCCTCCCCCGTCGGAACGGGGGAGGGCGAGGGTGGGGGCCAGCCCGGAATGACGGAAGGGAGAATACGGAATGGAATCGGGTGAACGGCCTTATCGCGCCGGACTGATCGGCTGTGGACGGATGAGCCGGCACCACATCCCCGCGCTGATGGCAACGCCGGGACTGGAGCTGGTGGCACTCGCCGATCCCTACCGGCCGGCCCTCGATGAACGCGGCGAGCAGTTCGGTGTTGCCTCCGAGCACAGATATGCCGACTACCAGGAGATGCTCGACCGCGAGGCGCTGGACATCGTGACCATCGCCACGCAGGCGCCCCAGCACGCCCCGGCCACGCTGGCCTGTGCCGCCGCCGGAGTGCGCGGCGTCCTGTGTGAGAAGCCGATTGCGTTGTCGCTCGCCGAGGCGGATGCGATGGTGGCGGCCTGCGACCGCACCGGCATGAAACTGGCGATCAATCACCAGACGCGGGTCAGTCTGGCGACCTATCGGGCGGAAGAGCTGCTCCGGTCGGGTGCTATCGGCGAGCTTGTCGGCGTTCGCATCGTTGATAAGGGCCAGCGCCCCTCCGGGAACTCCCTGATGGAGATGGCCACCCACCTCTTCGACCACACGCGGCTCTACGCCGGCGACCCGGCCTGGGTCTCCGCCCACCTCACCGACGCCGCGCCGGAGCCGGACGGTCCTCGGCGCCTGTCCACCGTGGACGACATCATGTACAGCCAGACGGCCTGGCCGGCCGACCGCGACTGCGGGCTGGTTCTGGGCAGCCGCGCCACGGCGGTCTTCGGCTTTGGTCCGGCGAGCCTCCATAACGGCCTGGAGGCCAGCTTTGTGTCCTACAACCAGCCGCCGGGCCGGGCGTGGCCGGATCAGATCGAGTTGATCGGCATTGAGGGCGTCCTAGCCCTACGCACCAGCGGAGAGCCGGACCTGTTTATCCATCGCGGCCCGTGGGGCGGCCCGGTGCAGTTCGAGCCGGCGCTCACCGGAGCCGCTGCCCAGCACGCGGAGCCGCCGCGGCCCGCCGGTCTCGCGCCGGAGCTGGCGACCGGCCGTCTGGGCAGCTTTGTGGCCATGCTCACGGAGCTACAGGCGGCCATCGAGGATGATCGGCCGCATCGCTCGGACGGGCGCGATGGCCGCTGGGCGCTGGACATGATTATGGGTATCTATGAGTCGCACCGCCGGGACGGGGCGCGAGTGGCTTTACCGTTGCCAGAGCGCACGCACCCACTGGAGCGGTGGCTGCACGATGAGGGACGGCCCCTACCGCATCACCCCACCCCGACCTATGGCGGCGGCATTCCGGCGTAGCCCCCCTGTGGTCCCCCCGCTGCGGCAGGGGGACGGCAGTTCCCTCCCCCGTCGGGACGGGGGAGGGCTAGGGTGGGGGCTGGTTGCGCCCCAATGACGGATAGGAGACGCACATGATGACCGACGACACGCTCGCCGCCATGCCGGTGGGAGAGCGCCAGTTGTTCCTCGACGATGCCGGCATTGCGCGGCTGGAGCGCCTGACCAGGACCGCGCACCAGCCGGCCAAGAAAGGCGCGGTCATCCGCACGGACCTGGATGATCCAGGGCAAGGGGCCATCCAAATCCGGACCGCGCCAGCGTGGGACCCCACGGCCCGCGTCTACCAGCTCTGGACGATCACTACTCCCGAGGCGCTGGCGGCGCAGGGTATCCGCTGCGCCGGCTACTACGAGAGCACCGACGGCCTCCACTGGTCGAAACCGGTCGTCGGGCAGGTCGAGTACCGCGGTTCGCGGCAAAACAACTACCTCACCACGCGCACCGGCAAGGGGTATCGTGCCCCTACGCACGTCGTCTATGACGATACCGACCCCAATCCGGCGCGGCGCTACAAAGCGGCCATGACCAATGAGGGCTTTCTGGCCTCGCCCGACGGGATTGTCTGGGAGTTGCTCGACGTGCCGCCGGTGCCGAGCCATGACGAGAGCAACCTCTCGTTCGACCGGCAAGCGCACCTGTTCCTGCATACGGTCAAGCAGCGCGGGCCTTACGGTCGGTCGGTCTGGCTTTCCACCAGCGAGGATTTCGCCCACTGGACCGAGCCGCAGCTGACGTTTCACGCCGACGACCGCGACCAGGAGATCGGCCGCGAGCGGATCGCCGCGCGGTTGGCCGATCCCTCGCTTCAGCGGCTGTTCGCGCACGACCCGGCGTTGTACAACGTCGAGGTGTACAACATGGGCCTCTTCCGCTACGAGGGGCTGTATATCGGTCTACCGACCATGTTCCACTCTGTCGGACCACACGGGCCCGACTATCCCAACACCGAGGGCTTCCACCTGGTCCACCTGGCCTGGAGCCGCGACTTGCGGACTTGGAGCCGGTTTGACGACCGCCAGCCCTTCATCGGACAATCGCCCGCTGGCGCTGGCGCCTACGACATCACCCAAATGCTCGGTCCGTCGGCACCGGTGCTCCACGGTGACACGCTCTGGTTCTACTACACCGGCGTCAAGTATCGTGCCGCCGCCAACTGGGCCGATTCCCACACCCTCGACCCGGACCGCGGAGCAGTCTGCCTAGCGGTGCTGCGCCGGGACGGCTTTGTGTCGCTCGATGCCGGCAATGCCGCCGGCGTGCTGGTGACGCAGCCGTTCCGTCTCTCCGGGCGGACCCTCCACGCGAACGTCACGGCAGTGCGGGGCGAGCTATCCGCCGAGCTACAAGACCTGGATGGCACCGTGCTTGCCACGTCCGAACGCTTGCAGGGCGAGCAGCTCCGTGGCGAGCTACGCTGGCCGGAGGGGGATCTGCGGCAGTGGCAGGGCCGGCCGGTGGTCCTGCGGTTCACGCTGCGCCACGCCCGCTTCTACTCCTACTGGTTCGAATGAGGTGGGTGTGGAAAGGTGCCTGCGGTCAAGCGCGTTGCCGCCGCTGCCAGCGCACCCCCCGCCTGCGATCACGGCGCTTGAAGGCCGCTATCGCCTGGTGGCTGATGGCCCACTGGTTGCCGATCCGTTGGGCCGGGAGCTTGCTCCGGTTGATGAGCTGCCAGACCCGCACTCGACCGAGACCGAGTTGCTGGGCAGTCTCGGTGATGCTGTAGAGCTTCGTGACCATGACGTGCCTCCACTTCCTTCCCAGCCGCTTTGCGGCGTCAATCGTGGCCCCACAGCCACAGCATGGGCCCAAGAGGACCGAGGACCGCGCTGGACTGCCGGCTCGCCGGGGCACTCCCGCCGCCTTCTACCCGGTAGGTGTCTCATGGATAAATCTTTATACATTGCCCACGCCGGAATATAATAATGTATTCACTTTCGGATGTCAATACGCCGCCGCTCATGGCCGATTCATGGGCCGGACCGGCGGCGGGCAATGAATCCACCGCCGGCTCAACATTCGAGCGTCAGCAGCCGTGGGAAGAGTGGGCGTGTGGTGTGGAGATCACGGCTACAATTGTGAATATTCGTGAAAATTCCAATTCGATACTTAACCACCGTGACGGTTGATATACTAATCTGTACGGAGTGAAACCGTTCAGGACAGCGTGTGTCCCCCAATGAGGTGCTAAGTTGCGAGAAGGCGACCGCTTAAGGGCAGAGAATAAAACGCTGCGAGTTCGGCTTGCCAGCATGACCGAGGCCATCCTCCGTATCAGCGAGGACCTTGACCTGGGTACGGTCCTGCAAGAGGCTGCTGATAGCGCCCGGTCGCTGACGGACGCGCAGTACAGCGCGATCATCACCCTGGATGACGCCGGGGAGCTCCAGGACGTGCTCATCTCCAGTCTGACTCCCGAAGAGAAGCAGGCGCTCATGGAGTACCCAGAGCCAATCGCCCTCTATGAGTACCTGACGGGGATCCAAGAGCCGCTACGAACTCGAGACTTCGTTGCCCACATCAGATCGCTCGGATTACCCGAATTCCATCTACCGATCGGTGCCTTTCTGGGAATGCAGATCCGTGCTCGGGACAAGCATGTCGGCAACATCTACCTCGCCGAGAGGAAAGGCGGCCGGGATTTCACGCGGGAAGACGAAGAGACGCTCGAAATGTTCGCCGCGCATGCGGCCATGGCGATCATGAACGCTCGCCGCTACGGCGACGAGCAACGGGCCAAGGCTGACCTGGAAGCGCTGGTCAACACCTCCCCGGTGGGTGTGCTGGTCTTCGATGCCCGCACGCGGGAGGTGGTGAAGTTCAATCAAGAGGCCCGCCGGATCGTCGGTGGCGCTACCGGGCAGCACCACGCTTTCGAGCAGCTCCTGAAGACGATGACCTTTCGCCGGATGGATGGGCAGCAGATTCCCCTCGCTGAGTTGCCGCTGGAGCGGGCGATACGCAGCGGGGAGACGGTACGCGCCGAAGAGATTGTCATTCACCTGCCCGACGGGGAGCCGGTGAGCACGCTTATCAACACTACGCCTATCTACGCGGACGCCGGGGAGATCGTGTCCGTCGTGGCTACCATCCAGGACATCACGCCGCTGGAAGAGCTGGAGCGGCTGCGCGCCGAGTTCCTCGGCATGGTGAGCCACGAGCTACGGACCCCGTTGGCTTCGATCAAAGGCTCCGCCGCTACCGTGCTCGGCACCTCGTCCCCGCTCGATCCGGCCGAGACACGCCAGTTCTTCCGCATTATCGAAGAACAGGCCGACCATATGCGTGACCTCATCAGCAACCTGCTTGATCTGACGCGAATCGAGGCCGGAACCTTGGCGGTCGCTCCCGAACCGACGGATGTGGCGGCCGTGATTGCCCAGGCACGAGATGCGTTCCTGAGCAGTGGGCACCGGAATAGCATCAAGGTGGACCCGCTGCCGAACCTGCCCCGCATCGGGGCGGATAGACAGCGGGTGGCCCAAGTCCTGTACAACCTCTTCTCCAATGCCGCCAAGTACTCCCGCGAGTGGTCCACCATCCAGGTGACCGCGGCGCTGGAAGACCTGTACATTGTGGTCTCCGTCACGGATGAGGGCCGGGGGATTGCCGCCGAGCACTTGCCGCGCCTGTTCAGCAAGTTCTCGCGGATTGATGACGACGACGGCCGGCAGGTCGGCGGATACGGGCTGGGCCTGGCGATCTGCAAGGGCATCGTGGAGGCACACGGGGGGCGCATCTGGGCCGAGAGCGACGGACCGGGACGCGGCGCCCGCTTCACCTTTACCATTCCGGTAGCCGCTGAGTCCGGTGCAAGTGCAGCAACCACCCCCGCTCCGGTCTCCACCAGTTCGGAACGGGCGCCGACAGAGCTGGAGCGTATTCTTGTCGTTGATGACGACCCGCAAATCCTGCGGTACGTTCGGAACACGCTCTCCGAGGCGGGCTACGCGCCCATTGTGACCGGTGACCCGGATGGGGTAGGCCGTCTCCTCGTCGAGGAGCAGCCCCACCTCGTTCTGCTGGACCTGGTCTTGCCCGGCACCGACGGATTCGAGCTGATGAACCGCGTTCCTGCGGTGCTCGAAGTGCCGGTCATCATCCTGTCCGGGCGCGGCCGGGGTCAGGATATTGCCAAGGCCTTCGATATGGGAGTTTCCGATTACATCGTCAAGCCGTTCTCCCCGGCCGAGCTGGTGGCGAGAATCAGAGCCGCCCTGCAGAAGCGGACAATGTACCAGCAGAGCAAGGCGCTGGAACCCTATCTGCTGGGAGACCTCACGATCAACTACGTGGAGCGCAGCGTCACGGTGGCCGGCACTCCGGTCCGCCTCACCCCCACCGAGTACAAGCTGCTCTCCGAGCTTTCCACCAACGCGGGTAGCGTCGTGACGCACGATCAACTGCTGGAACGGGTCTGGGGGCAGGAGCACCCGGCCGACCAGCGACTCCTGCGCTCGTTCGTGAAGAACCTCCGCAACAAGCTCGGAGACGACGCGCGGCGCCCCACATACATCTTCACGGAGTCCGGTGCCGGCTACCGGTTCGCAACCCCTTAGCTGCGCGGTGCGTACCGCTCTCTTGACGCGAGCCGGACGGCCTGCACCGCCTCCCGGCCGGAAAGCCGGCGCCGACCGGCAAGGCGTGGCGCCATTGACGAACCACCGCACCACTGGCACACTGCGGTCAGTTACGTCCGCAGGAGGTACCCATGCTGAGGGTCGGAATCATCGGTCTGGGCGGCATCGCCAACTCCCACTGTCGCGGCATCTCCGAGCTTGACCACGTCAAGGTCGTGGCGGTGGCCGATCTGATGGAGGAGCGGCGCCGCGAGTTCATGGCGCAGTACGACATCCCCAAGGGCTACGCAACACACACGGAGCTGCTCGCGGACTCGGAGATTGACGCGGTAGGAGTGGTGCTGGGTCACATGCTCCACCACCGGCTGACCGTGGATGCCTGCCGGGCCGGCAAGCACGTGCTGGTGGAAAAGCCGATGGCCATTAGTATGGAGCAGTGCGATGAGATGGTCGCTGCTGCCCGCGAAAACGGCGTGAAGCTGATGGTGGGCCTGACCAACCACTTCTCCCCGACCAACCGCCGGGCGCGGGAAATCCTCGATTCGGGCGAGCTGGGGCCGGTCATCACCGCCGTCAACTACATGTCCAAGCGTTGGGGCTACCCCAGGCGCCGGGCGCAGTACCGCAGTCGCTATCACGGCGGAGGGATGTGGCTCACCAACGGCGTGCATGTCGTGGACCGCTTGACCTGGTTCATGGCCTCGCAGGCGCGCTCCGTGTCAGCGGCCATCGGCAACCGCTCGTACTACCAGGCCGCCGACGACTACGGCTCGGCTATGATCCGCTACAAGAACGGGCAGGTCGGGCTGGCCGTAGCCGTGGCCTACAAGGACGGCGGACCAAACCACGATCTGAACATCATCTGCTCGGAAGGGTCGCTACACATCGGGCGTGGTGGCCTGGTCGAGGCCGGCGTCTGGGTCGGCAAGGGCGACAAGTGGGAGCGGGTTGCCGTCGAGGACGAGAGCAGCAACTTTGCCCGCGAGTGGGAAGCGTTTGCTACGGCTATTGAGCTAAACGTCGAGCCGCCGTCCTCCGGAGTCTACGGCCGGCACATCATGGAAATCCTGTTTGCCGCCGAAGAGTCGGCGCTCACTAACAAGGAGGTCCGGCTGAGTAGCGGCCCCGGCTGGTTCTCGCAGGAATCCGGCGAGGTCGCCACCTACGAGCACGGCTGGTACTAACGCGGACGGGGGAGGGAGTTGCCCGTCCCCCCGCCGCAGCGGGCGACCATCGGCGCTGACCAAGTTGTGGGGATGGCTAGAGAGCCGTCCCCCCGCCGCAGCGGGGGGACCATAGGGGGCGCCGCACAGGAGCACGTAACGCATGAAGATCGTAGATGTGACGGCGCAGCCCTTTACCTACCGGTCGCAGATTGCCCGTGATTCGGAGGGGCATTCCCACCCGGTTCCTGAGTACGACGCCGCGGAATGCCTCGTAGAGATCAGCACCGACGAGGGCGTCAGCGGCTACTGCTTCGGGGGCCATCCCGCCGCGGCTATTCGGCAGGTCATCGAGCCGATGCTCGTCGGTGAGGATCCCTTCTATCGTGAAAAGCTCTGGCAGAGGCTCAAGCAGGCCCAGCGGGGTTCCAAGGAAGTCCTGTCCGACCGGCTCATCGGCGTAGTGGATCAGGCGCTCTGGGACCTCGCCGGCCGCGCCCTCGGCCAGCCCGTCTACAAGCTCCTCGGTGGTGCCCGCGACAAAGTGCCGGCCTACGCCAGCACGATGTGCGGCGATGAGGTCGAGGGCGGCCTGAATACGCCGGCGGCCTACGGAGAGTTCGCCGCGCAGTGCCGCGCACAGGGCTATACCGCCTTCAAGCTCCATACCTGGATGCCGCCGATCCCCTGGGCGCCGGACCCCAAGCAGGACGTTGCCGCCTGTCGGGCCGTGCGGGAGCGGGTCGGTGACGATATGGCACTGATGCTGGACTGCTTTCACCACTACAGTCGCGAGGAAGCCCTCTACATCGGCAAGGAGCTGGAGCAGCTGGACTACCATTGGTTCGAGGAGCCGATGGACGAGCACAACGTCTCCTCCTACGTCTGGTTGACCGAGCAGCTTTCCATCCCGGTGCTGGGGCCGGAGACGGCCGAGGGACAGATGTTCACGCGGGCCGAGTGGATCGTGCGCGGGGCCTCGGACATGAGCCGCGGCGGCGTCGGCGACCTGGGCGGCATCACGCCGCTGATGAAGACAGCGCATCTCTGCGAGTCGTTCGGTGTGCGGATGGAGGTGCATGGCGGCGGGCCGGGCAACCTGCACGCCCTCTGCGCGATGGGCATTCCCGGAGAGTACTACGAGCGCGGGCTGCTCCACCCGTTCCTCGACTACGAGCAGCGCACGCCCTGGCTCAACACCATCGTTGACCCAATGGATGAGGCGGGGTGTGTCCACGTCTCCCAGCAACCGGGGCTGGGCTGGGACATCAACTTCGACTTCATCCGCGCCAACGCAGTCCCCACCCCGCCCGGCTGAGTAGTGCGCTAACCTCACCCCACCCCGGTCATTCCCGCGAAAGCGGGAATCCACGTCCCCCCGCCGCAGCGGGGGGACCATAGGGGGTAGTCCGTGCCGGTCATCGCACGTGGCTGTTGCACCGCCGTACAAACGGGGCTAGAATCCGAGCGAGACCGATGGCCATCGAAGATAGTATTCGCAGCCTCGCGGTAGAGTGGTCCGAGCGTCTGAGACAACGGATCGACCAGAGAATGGTGGAGATGGAAGGTGATGACACATCGCATTTCCTAATCTACGAAGTGCTTGGGGTCAGTAATCAAGAGGGCCGCCTGATTGACGAATACCAGAACAAGGGGCGCTTTCTGTACCGCTATGCCGGAGCGTTTCTGGAGCGGGCCGCGGTATCCTGTTTTCAGGAGCAATATCCCGATTCGAAGGCAGTCCGAATCCCTAATACGCAGGGACAGCGGCCAAGAAACTTTGAGATTGACTGTCTGATCGGCTCGGATGCCATCGAGGTGAAGTGGCGTGATGCTACGACCGACGGTGATCATATCACGAAGGAGCACACCCGCATACGGGCCGTCTGCGATGCGGGATATACTCCCATTCGCGTCATGTTCTACTACCCGAACCGGACGCAAGCAATCAGAATCCAGCAGACTTTACAAACTCTCTACAGAGGCTTGAACGGACAGTATTATCACGGTGACGCGGCTTGGGAGTATGTTCACCACCGGACAGGCGTTGACCTCTTGGCAATTCTGAAAAGGATAGCCCGCGACAATGAGCTACGAGACTAGAGCCGAAGTCCATCACGGTGACTGCCTGAGCATACTGCCCAGTATCCCCGCGCAAAGTGTTGAACTTGCCTATGTTGATCCTCCCTTTTTCACTAACAAGACTCATCGGCTCCGCACACGAGATCGCTCGCAGGAGTTCTCGTTCGCAGATTTATGGTCTTCACATCGGGAATATGCGGACTTTCTGTATCAGCGCCTCGTCGAGCTACATCGTGTGCTCTCGCTGACAGGCTCGATTTTCTTCCATTGCGACCGTAACGCGAATCACTTGGTGCGTGCCCTGCTCGATGAGGTCTTCGGGTCTCGGTTCTTCAGATCGGAGATCATCTGGCACTATCGCCGCTGGTCGAACTCGCAGAGAAATCTCCTCCCGACGCACCAGACGATCTACTACTATACGAAGTCGGAGCAGTACACGTTCAATATGCTCTGGGAAGACTATTCTCCTGCGACTAATGTAGATCAGATTCTGCAGAGGAGAACGAGGGATGCCCATAACAAATCGGTGTACCAGCGCGATGAGCGTGGGAGGGTAGTTGTAAACGGAGAGAAGCGGGGGGTGCCCCTACGGGACGTGTGGGACATGCCTTACCTCAATCCGAAGGCAAAGGAGCGCACCGGGTATCCCACACAGAAACCGGTTCTGTTGTTGGAGCGCATTATCAACCTAGCGACGAATGACGGTGACTGCGTTCTCGACCCGTTCTGTGGTAGTGGCACTACGTTGGTTGCCGCAAAAATCCTGCGACGTCATGCGATTGGAATTGATATTTCGAGCGATGCTGTTAAGCTAACTCGCAAGAGGATACAGACTCCTGTCAAGAGTAGCTCAAGCGTGTTGGAGTTGGGGCGAGAATCGTATCGTAGTGTGGATGAGTCGGCCCTCTCCTTGCTCCAAGGGCTTGACTATGTTCCCGTGCAGCGTAACAGCGGGATGGATGCACTCCTTAAGCGGGGGTTGGGTGGGGCACCAATTCCGGTTCGCGTCCAGCGGGATGATGAGTCTGTCGTAGAGGCGGCGATCAAGCTGTTTACGGCGGCACGCAGCAAGAATGCGGCGGTAATGTTTCTTATCGCCAAGACTACGGACCACCAGCAAGCACTGCTACCCGATCTGCCGCCGGGTGTTGTCGTGGTCAATGCACCGTCCGTCGCTATTCAAGGCTACCTCTCGGCGAAAGAGCGTGATGACGGGGCGGCTGTGCCCCAATCCCCCGCATCTGATGGGAGCTAGACCATGCCTGAGTCGGTAGCGCCCACCTACCTCATCGTGACGGGCGCCTCTGTCGCCCGGCGCACGCCGGAGGTGCTGCGGGTGCTTGCGCCGGGCGCGGGACGCCTGCTGACCTTGCTCACGCCGGGGGCGCGGCGGGTGGTTAGCCCGCGCGAGCTGGCGCTGGTGCCGGGGCACCAAATTGTCGAGAGCTACTTCGATGCCGCGATTTTGCCGCGTCCGGCGCCGGGCGTAGTGGTGATTGCACCCTGCACCTTCAACACCCTGAACAAGCTCGCCGCCGGTATCACCGACAACCTGGCGCTCTCTATCGCCGCCCAGGCCATCGGCCGGCATACCCCGGTGATCGTCGCCATCGCAGTCAACATCCCCTTGTGGACACATCCCCGCGCTCAGGAGTCGGCGGCGACGCTGCGGAAATGGGGCTGTACGGTGCTCGATCCCGTCACTGCCGATGGCACCCTGACGATGGCTTCGCCGGAGACCATCGCAGCCGCGGTGCGCCGAGCGTGGTCACGCTTGGAGCGCCAGTCGGCGTGAGGCCGCTGCATCTGCCCATCGCTCCCGGCCCTCCCGCTGCGCGACCGGTGGCTGCTGCTATGATTCTGGTAGGTGAATGAGGAGGAACCAACCATGACCGTGCAGGTGTATGGCGTGAATCACATCGCCATCGAGGTGGACGACGTGCAGAAGGCGGTGGATTTCTACTCCGACGTGTTTAACCTGGAGATGTTGCATGGCGGTGAAGGAGCGGCGTGGTGCCAGCTCGGCGCGCATCAGTTCTTGGCGATCTTCGAGGTCGAGGAGCTGCACCCTGACCGCTCGAAGCACTTTGGCATTATGGTCCGCGATGAAGCGCAGCTCGCCGCAGTGCGCGAGAAGATCATCACGAAGTACGGGCTGGAGACCGAGCCGGGCTTCCGCTGCGACTTCCGCGATCCGTTCGGCAACCGTATTCAGGTCGGCGATCTCCACGACGAGTCGCTCGTCTGGATGCTGCCGTATCAAGAGGTCCAAGAAGCCGGGATCAAGTTCACCGACGACTAGGGTCAGCCCCCCTATGGTCCCCCCGCTGCGGCAGGGGGACGGCGTGCTCCCTCCCCCGTCCCGACGGGGGAGGGTTGGGGTGGGGGCACACTTGCGGAGACACCAGGCCGTCGTGGCCGGCATCTTGTCGGTGCGCGGTTGGCTATAGCGGTTGGCTATAATGGTGGTGTTGGGCCGGCCCGGCTCTTTACCGCACGGCCCTTCAGCCACGTGAGATTGCCATGGCAACCAGAACCGCCCTCGCACCCCCGCCACCCGGCGCGTATGCTCATCTGGAGCCGCTGCCCGACCCGCCGCGGATACCCGATATGCAACAACACCTCTGGGTCGTCACGTTCGATAGCATCCTCCGCGCCCACTTTGCCCAGCGGACCGACGTGCTGATCTCCGGCCAGGGCTACCTCCGCCACGAGGCCGACAACGACGCGGAGCGGCTGGCGCCCGACTGCGTGGTGGCGTTCGGCGTCAACCCCGCCGCCATCGTGGCGCGCAACGGCTACGTCATCAGTGAAGTAGGCCAGCCACCGGACTTCGTGCTGGAAGTAGCCTCGCGTAGCACCGGGCGGCGGGACTATACGGTCAAGCGGGCCGGGTACGCCGGCTATGGGGTGCAGGAATACTGGCGGTTCGACTCCACCGGCGGCCGGTACCACGATGCGGCGCTGGCCGGGGACCGGCTGGTGGACGGGGAATACGAGCCGCTGCCGATCCATGAGGAGCCGGATGGTGTGCGGTGGGGCCACAGTCAGGTCCTGGGACTGGACCTGTGCTGGGAGGCGGGCGAGTTGCGGGTGTACGACCCGGTAGCCAGGGCATATCTGCCGACCCCGCCAGAGCTACGCGCCCAGCACGCTGCTGCGGAGAGCCGTGCTGCGGTCGAGCAGGCGGCGCGTTTGGCGGCCGAGGCCCGCGCTACCGGTGCGGAAGACCGGGCAGCGGCCGAGCGCACGGCCCGTCTGTCGGTCGAAACCGAGCTACGGCGGCTACGGGAGCGACTGCGCCGTTTGCAAGCGAAATAATTCCGGCGCTACTAGGCTTCCGCTCCGCGTCTCGTCACTGCGCCGGGAGAGGTGAAGCGTGCTGAGGACGGAGTTAGCCCAGCGGATAAAGGCCGCCGCCTACTTGACGGGTGAGTTCACCCTGCGGTCCGGGCTGGTCAGCTCCTTCTACTGGGACAAGTACCGTTTCGAGAGCGATCCCGTCCTTCTACAGGCCGTCGCCGTGGCGCTGGAGGGGCTATTACCGCCCGACTATGATCGGCTCGCTGGACTGGAGCTAGGCGGCATCCCCCTCGCCACCGCGCTCTCCATGCGGACCGGCAAGCCGGCGCTCTACGTGCGGAAGGAAGCCAAGACCTACGGTACCTGCAACCTGGTCGAGGGCGGCTTCCGCCGCGGAGAAACCGCCGTCGTCATCGAGGATGTCATCACCAGCGGCGGGCAGGTGGTCGCCTCGGTGGAAGAGGTCCGGGCGCTGGGCTTGGTCGTGAACGACGTGGTGTGCGTGATTGATCGGCAGCAGGGCGGCGCCGAAAATATCGGCGCTATCGGTTGCTCGCTCTCGTCGGTGTTCACCCTGGACATCCTCGAACGCCTGGCCGGCGGGAATCCACGTCCCCCTGCAGAGCGGGGGGGGCCATAGGGGGGCCGGCTAACCTCGAAAGGAGCAGCGCATGGCCGATGCAGCCATCCGCGTGGATGGCATCACCTACACCTACGGCGACCTGGTTGCCGTGGACAACATCAGCTTTGCGGTCGGGCGCGGTGAAATCCTGGGCTTTCTGGGTCCCAATGGCGCCGGCAAGTCCACCACCATCAAGATGCTCACTGGTCAGGCCCGGCCAAAGACCGGCAGCATCACCGTGCTCGACAAAGATGTCACCAAACACCACGTCGAAGTGCAGTCCAGGATCGGCGTGTGCTTCGAGGAGAAGAATCTCTACCTCAACATGTCGGGCCGCGAGAACTTGGAGTTCTTTGCCCGCCTCTTCGGGATCAAGGGATTCGACGCGGATGAGTTGTTGCAGAAAGTCGGACTTGCCGACCGTGCCGACGACCGCGTGAAGGGCTACTCCAAGGGTATGCAGCAGCGCCTGATGATGGCGCGGTGCCTGGTGAACGGCCCCGACGTGCTCTTCCTCGACGAGCCGACCGACGGGCTGGACCCGGTGTCGGCGCAAGCCATCCGGCAGGTCATCCGCGAGGAAGCGGACCGCGGGGCAGCCGTGCTGCTTACCACCCACGACATGGACGAGGCCGACAAGCTCTCCGACCAGGTGGCGTTCATCAACGAGGGGCGCATTGTCGCGCTGGATACGCCAGAGAACCTGAAGCTCGCGCACGGGCAACGGTCGGTGCGCGTGCGGATGCGCGCGGCCGCAGATGTGCGGGAGCAGATCATCTCGCTCGACGCGCCGGGCGCCGGGGACCGGCTCAAGGAGGCGCTCGGCTCCCAGGACTTGCTCACCATCCACACGGAAGAGGCCACCCTGGAAGCCATCTTCATCAAAGTCACCGGCCGCGGTCTCGACACATGAACGGCCACGTATCGCGGGCCGCCATCGTGGCGGCCATCCTGCGTAAAGACCTCGCGGCGCACACGCGCGACCACTTCTTTGTTTTCGTGACGGCCTTGGGGATCGTGTTCTACGTTGCCGTCTTCTGGCTGCTACCCAACTCCGTAGACGAGACGATTACGGTGGGAGTCCACCAGACCGGGATGGATGAGGTGTTCGAGCAGGCCGTTGCCACGCAGGGCGCCGGCATCGAGTTCGTCATGTTCGAGACCTCCGACGCGCTCCGGGCCGCGTTGGGCCTCGATGAGCGTGCGGCTGAGGAGCAGCTTGCTATCGGCTTGGACTTTCCCGCCGACTTCCTCCGGCGCGTTGCCGCCGGCGAGCAGACTACCGTACAGGTCTACATTGACGCCGGTGTGCCGCTGGCCATCCGCCGCGCTATGGCCAGCCTGGTCCGCGAGATCGCCTATGCGCTGACAGGCAATGCCCTGCCCGTCGCCGCGCCGGCGCAGGAGACGGTGATCCTCGGCGAGGACCGCGCCGGTGACCAAGTGCCGCTGCGCGAGAAAATGCGGCCGCTCGCCGCCTTCCTCATCCTGATGGTTGAAGTCATGGCGCTCGGCACGCTCGTAGCCAGCGAGGTGCATAGCCGCACGGTGAAGGCGGTCCTCGTGACACCGACTAGGACGGCCGATTTCCTGATGGCCAAGGGCCTGTTTGGCACGGCCCTTGCCTTTGTGGAGGCAACGCTGGTTATGCTGTTGATCGGCTCGTTTGCCCGCCAGCCGCTGATCCTGCTCACCGCTTTGCTCCTCGGCGCAGTGCTCGTTACCGGCTGCGGGCTGATCGCCGGGGCGTCCGGTCAGGACTTCATCGGCATGGTCTTCTACAGCATGATCTTCATGATCCCCCTGCTGATCCCCGCGATAGCAGTACTCTTTCCGGGTAGCGCCTCCATCTGGGTGCAGGTCCTGCCCTCCTACGGGCTGGTGCAGGCCATCGTCGGCGTCAGCTCCTACGGCGCCGGCTGGTCGGACGTGCTGCCGTACTTGGGGATGCTGCTGGCGTGGTGTGTAGCCCTCTTCGGCGTGGGATGGTACGTTCTGAAAAGGAAGGTTGAGGCGCTATGAACGGGGTGCGGGTCTGGAACGTGCTACGCAAGGACCTCCGGCTGGGGCCGCGCTCCCCGATCTTCCTCTACGCCTTTGTCGTGCCCGTGGTGCTGACGGTGCTTATCCGGGGCGTGTTCGGCAACCTGTTCGAGCCTACGCCGCGGCTCGGCATCGTAGATGAGGGGCAATCGAGTATCGTCCAGGCGGTGCGGGACATCGAAGGGATCGAGGTCGCCTTCCCCGAATCCGCCGACCGCCTGAAGGCGCTGGTGGAGGCGAACGACCTCGATGCCGGGCTGATCCTCCAGCCGGGCTTCGACACCGCCCTGCGTGCCGGCAACCAGCCAATCCTTCAGTTCTTTGTAGGCGGCGAGAGCCTGGCCGCCAACCGGATCATCTTGGGCGTGACCGCGGTTGATCTGATCCGGGGAGTGGCCGGGGCACCGGCGCCTATCGAGATCGCCGTGACGACCGTAGGCGAGGGCGACGCGGTACCCATCGTCAACCGCCTGCTGCCCCTGCTGATGCTCTACGCCGTCTGGATCGGCGGGGGGATGGTGCCGGCCGCCAGCCTCGTCGAGGAAAAGGAGCGCCGGACGCTTCAGGCGTTGCTCGTCACGCCGGTGCAGGTGGTGGACGTGCTCGTCGGCAAAGGCGTGCTGGGTGTCGTGCTCGCGCTGGCCGCCGGAGTAGTCACCCTCGCCATCAACAACGCCTTCGGATCGCAACCGGCCGCGCTCCTCCTGACGCTGGCGCTCGCCGCGCTCATGTCCGCCGGGATTGGCCTGCTGTTCGGCTCGTGGGCGCGGGACACGAACATGCTCTTCACGGCGGCGAAGGCCAGCGGCGTCCTGCTCTTTGCGCCGGTGGCCTTCTTTATCTGGCCCAACCTCCCGCAGTGGATTGCCAAGGTGTTCCCGACCTACTACTTCCTCGCGCCGCTCTTCGAGATCGCCGTCAAGGGGGCGTCGCTGGCCGACGTGTGGCCGGAGTTAGCAATCGGCTTGGCAATCTGCGCGGCGCTCTTCATGGCGGTTTTCGCCATGGGCCGTCGCCTGGAAATGAGCCTGGTCACTGCCTAGTTGACTAGCCCTTGACCGCTCACATCCTTTACCCTATACTTTGTTCTTACATCCACCATCCCCACAGCGGACGTGCCAAGCGCAGACACCCGGCGGCACTGGCACATGGCACAGGGCCAGACCTATGCCCACGCGCATCGCGGCGGGAATATCGAGCATCAGCACCCTGGCGAGGGCCTGGGCGATCAGGCGCGGTGTGTGCTGGCCTTGTCAGTCGTGCCGAGCTATACCCATCCCGAAGACGCGCCCCGGCTCCCACCGGGGCCGGTGATTGAGGCCTGACATGTTGGCCCCTGACGTGATCGAAGGGCTGATCCGTCTCTTTGGTATTGTCATCTTCGTCCTCCTTTTGGTGATTGGGTTACAAGTCTGGCTGCACTTTGCCCAATACCAGGGAGAGGATGGAGATGACGATGGGCCACACCGGAGCGCAGACTAAGCTCGAAGCTCAACGAGCGGCAGCCGGGGAGCGGGTCAGTGCATACGCGCGGCGAGTAGTAGTAGCCGCTGGCCGGCGCTAGGTGCGTTGCTTGAAATGCGGCGGGTGCCCCGGCCACACTGGCCGGGGCGCTTCTGATTCACCCCCCTTGACAGATAGTTACCGAGGCCTCATAATAGGGTCAGCCGCCCCTTGGCAGTACGTCGCGCTCCCGGCATTGCTGGCGATCACTGAGTGCGGCCGATCCCCTGGGGCTTTTTCTTTATGAACGGTGTTCGGCGCTCATGACTGCGAAGGCGGCGATACTCATCGATGGCGGCTATTTCCTGAAACGCTTGCCGTCTGTCCGGCGTGACATAGATAATTCTGACCCTGAAGCTGTTGTAAAAGCCATTGGGCAGTTGATCTATCGTCACCTGGAGTATTTGAACCAGGTCTATCAGTTTCCAAACCCCTTCGGGCTTCTGTATCGGTGTTTCTACTACGATGCTTTGCCGTACACCAATAGAATGCACCAACCGATAAGTAATCGTGCGATTAACTACGCCACTTCGGATACGGCCATCTTCAGGGGGAAGCTCTTCCGTGCTCTGCATGAGCGGCCTAACTTCGCCTTGAGACTGGGGCAAGTCATAAGGGTCCATGAAAGGTCCTGGATTCTGAAGCCGCGGTCGCAGAAACTTCTCTTGAACGACGATATTGAAGTATCCGATCTCAAGGACTCAGACTTCGTGCCTCACTTGCGCCAGAAAGGTGTTGATATGCGGATTGGGCTTGACATCGCCTCGATCACGCTGAAGAAACAAGCTAATATTATCGTCCTCGTCTCCGACGATAGTGACTTCGTGCCAGCGGCCAAGCTCGCCCGGCGCGAAGGTGTCACATTCATTCTCGATCCACTCTGGCAAAATGTACCGCCCGACCTGCTCGAACACATAGATGGGCTGAGAAGCGGGTTTCCCAAGCCACAGCGCGATGCGCGCCCAGCCGGCTAGGGCGGGGGAGTCTGCGCGGCGGCCCCCGCTCACCCGGCACTTTGCGGACACCTACGCTGCTACGCCGCCCCGGTCTACCCGCTCCAGCATCTCGCGGGCGCGATTCAGGCTCGCTGCCGTGGCGCCGCCGAGCATCTGCGCGATCTCGGAGAGCCGCGCTTGCCCGGCCAGCTCTTGCACCGTCGTCGTGGTGCGGTGCTCCTGCTCCTGCTTGGCGATGAAAAAGTGGCTCTGGCCATAGACCGCAAGCTGCGGCAGGTGGGTCACGCATAGCACCTGATGCTGGGCGGCCAGCTCGGCGAGCTTCTCACCGAGCACCCGGCCGCTGCGCCCCCCGATACCCACGTCTATCTCGTCGAAGATCAGCGTGGGCGTGCGATCCACGCCGGAAAGAATGGACTTCAGCGCGAGCAGGATGCGGCTCATCTCGCCGCCCGACGCGACCCGCGCCACCGGCTTGAGCGGCTCGCCGGGGTTGGGCGCAATCCGGAACTCCACCGTATCCATGCCGCTGTCGTCCCAGGCGAGCAGTGTCCCGGGCGTCGGCTCTCCGTCTAGCGCCAGTATGTCTTCCGGGGACCAGGGCACGCCGTCCGGGTCGGGCTGGCACTCAACCGCGACCTCGAACGCCGCCGACAGGTTCAGATCGGCCAATTCAGCGGCCACCGCCGCTGCCAACTGCCGGGCAGCCCGCCGACGCGCCCGCGATAGGCGTGTCGCGTGCCGGCCCAGTTGCGCGGCCAGGTTTTCCACCTGCGCGGCCAGCTCGGCCAGGCGCTCGTCCCGCCGCGTCAGACCGTCCAGCTCTGCCGCTGCCGCTGCGCCGTAGGCCAGGACCGCCTCGATGGTGTCACCGTACTTGCGCTGCAACGACCGGATCAGGTCCAGCCGCTCCTCTACCTCAGCCAGCCGCGACGGATCGGCCTCGACGCCCTCGGCATAGGCACGGAGCGAGCGGCCGACCTCCTCGACCAGCGCCGTTGCCTCGGTCAGCAGCGTCTCGGTTTCGGCGAGCGTCGGATCAATGGCGGTCAGCGCGTTGAGCTGCCGGATGGTGTCCCCCAGTTGATCCAGCGCCCCGGTCTCGCCCTCGGTGCCGGTGAGCTGCGCGTAGGCGCTGGCCGTGGCGCTGGCAAGCTGCTCGGCGTTGAGCAGCAAGTGGCGCTCCTGCTGCAACGCCTCGTCCTCGCCAGGGTGTACGTCGGCGCTGACGATCTCGTCTACCTGGTAGCGGAGTAGGTCTACGCGGCGCGCCAGCTCGCGCTCGTCTTGCTGCATCGCCCGCCACTGCCGCCGCGCGTCGGTCAGCGCCGCCGCCGTGTCGCGTACCTCCGCGCCGAGCGCCGCCAGCCCACCGAAACGGTCGAGCAGCCGGAGTTGCGTTGCCGGCTGCAAGAGCGACAGATGCTCGGTCTGCCCATGAATGTCCAGCAGAAAGCGACCCAGCGCCGCGACCGTGTGCAGCGGGACGGCCCGCCCGTTCACCCTCCCCACGCTCCGCCCATTGGGACGGATGTCCCGCGTCAGGATGATCTCCAGCGGACCGGTATCCGCTGCTTGCTCCTCTTCATCGGTATCGAGCAGCCCTCTCTCTGCCAGGAGCGCGTGCAGCGCCGCCGGTGGCTCGGCGAGCGAGAACACTGCCTCGATGTGCGCGTGTGTGGCCCCGGTGCGAACGTCGTCTGCGCCGCCGCGACTGCCGAGCACGCGGCTGATCGCATCAATGATGATGGACTTGCCGGCCCCGGTCTCGCCGGTCAGGACGTTGAGGCCGGCGCCGAAACGGACATGCACGTGAGCCAGCAGCGCAAAGTTCTCGATGGTCAGCTCGTGCAGCATGGTGCCCTCAGGAGCCGTCAGCTATCAGCTAACCGCCTTTCGGTGTCGAGGGAAGCAGCGGGGCGCGTTGCAAGCCCGGCACCAGCACCCGGTAGAAGTAGTGACGGCCGCGCAACCGGGCCAGCAAGCACGGATAGGGCGCAATGGTCGCCTCGATGACATCCTCGTTCTGCAGTGCAATCGTGCGCTGCCCGTCAATGGCGAGCACCGCCTCGTGATCGAACATGGCGCGCACCCGCAACGGCGCTCCCTCCGGAACGATCAAAGGGTTAGGGAAGCTCACGAACGGCAGTACCGGGCTGACGATGAGCGCCCGCATCTCCGGCGGCAGCACCGGGCCGAGATTGGCGAGGTTGGAGCCGGTCGAGCCGGTCGGCGTGGCGAGAATCAGCCCGTCGGCCGCGTAGGTCGTAACGTATTCGCCGTGAATCCACAGTTGGAGCCGTACCACGCGGTTGGCCCGCCCCCGGCTGATGAGCGCCTCGTTCACGGCGAGGTATTCGCCTACTATCGCCGCTGCTCGCCGGTGCGTAATGGCGAGCAAGGCGCGCTCCTCGCACCAGTAGTCGGCTGCCAGCAAGCGCGGGAGCGCCGCCGATACTTCGTCCGCCTCGACCTCAGCGAGAAATCCGAGCTTGCCGAAGTTGACCCCGGCCACCGCCACGCCCAACGGTGCCGCCAGCCGCAGGGTGCGGATAATGGTCCCGTCACCGCCAAAGGTAAGGACCAAGTCCGTGCCGGGTAAGCCGGCGCTCACCGCCGCTTCTTCCCAGGCGGATTCCGTCCAGGTCTCGATACCCGCGGCCTGGATGTGCTGGGACAACGCCGCGGCCAGCTCGACCGCTTCCGGCTTTCGGGGCTGGTACACCAGCCCGATACGTTGCGCTTGCACTGCTGCCATTGTTGAGCGCCCGGTGCCCGGCAGGGAGCCAGCGGTGAGGGGTGATCCCAGGCCACGCTGTGCCGTGCTGCCCTGCCTCCTCTCCACCCGATTGCCTACTGCGCGCCGACCGCACCGGCGGCGGCGTGCCTTAGTCGGCCGGCGAGCCGTGGGCAAGCTCCCCGCGTTGTTATACTGGATAGCGGCGATTGGTGAGAGGCAGCGGCCCGGCGGCGGTGCTCGCTGTCACCCACGCCGACATGGGCAAGTGGCGGAATCGGCAGACGCGCTAGCCTTAGGAGCTAGTCCCGCAAGGGGTCAGGGTTCAAATCCCTGCTTGCCCACCACACTGGACGAAATCGAGAACCGTCACGTTGAGGTTCCGGCTGGGGACGTAATCGGATAGACTCCGTCCCCCTTCCGGCGCGGACAAACCGCCCAGGCGATTGTATGCCGCTTCGGGGGATTTTCGCGCTCCAAGGCGACACCTACTAAATTGACCCCGGCTCGTGTGGCCTTTTCTGTGTCCCGCCCCCCGCAGAATGGTAGAATGCAGGTGTAGTAGTATGCCTTAGAAGGGGGAAGGATGAAGGACGCCGACATGTCGGTGCTCACGCAATCACCTCGACCTACCACGCCAACCCGACCGAAAGAAGAGATAGCTCGCCTCGGCGACGAGATCTACGAGCGGGACATCCGACCCAAGGTCGAAGCCGGTCACCACGGAGAAATCGTTTCTATCGACGTCGATAGCGGGAGTTGGGCCATCGGCGAAGACGTGATTGCCGCGCGGGATCGCCTGCGGACACAGTGCCCTGGCGCCGTCAATGTCTTGTTCGAGCGAGTCGGCTACCGAGCTATCGACAGCTTTGGGGCCGGGTTCCTGTGGAGAGCCAAGTGATCCAGGGGGTGGTGAACGCCGCCCTGGAAGCCGTCATACCCCTTACCCTGCAAGGCCCAGCAGGACAGACAAGGGAAATCGAGGCCGTGATAGACACCGGCTTCAGCGGCTCCCTTACCCTGCCCCCTCCGTTGGTGGCGGAACTGGGGCTGGCCTTCGACGGCATAGGCCGGGCGCTCCTGGCTGACGGCACTGAGGCGAGGTTCGATGTTCACAGCGTCACCGTGCTCTGGGACGGCGGCCCCAGGCGCGTCTATGCCTACGCAGCCGATGCCACCCCGCTCGTAGGTATGCGGCTGCTCCAGAGCCACAGTTTGTACGTGGAAGTTGATGATGGCGGCAGCGTCGTCATTCAGGCTAGAGAGTAGCTGTACTCCCAATCGCCCCCCACTCTTCCTGCTCCGCAGTTTCCCTGCGGATGCTGTCTATCCTCCCCACGCTTGTCCCAGTGTGCGGCCCTTTTGCGTTTTCAGGCCCCTGCGGTTGCGGGCCACCTCACCAACGACGAAGGCCAGGTACCGAGGATGGCCGCCGTAGGGACCACGCCTATCCGTCCGGGGCTACCCCCGCTGGCGGGGACGTAAGAAGGCCGGGATGTCCAGGGGGTCCCGGTCGCGGGGAGCGGCGCTTTCGGGCAGGCCACGCGCGCGCACCCGCGGGCTAGGTGCCGCCGGCCGCTGCCGCGGCAAGGCGGGCATCCGCTCCGTCGGCATGGCCGTTTGCGCTTCGAAGCCGGTCCCGATCACGGTGATCTTCACCGCGCCTTCGTTCTCCGGATCAATCACCGCCCCGAAGATAATGTTGGCTTCGGAAGCGGCCGCATTGGCAATCACGTCGGCCGCTTCACTGACCTCTGCCAGGGTCAAGTCTTCACCGCCGGTGATGTTGAACAGGATGCCGCTCGCGCCATTGATCGCAATATCGAGCAGCGGGCTGGCAACGGCCTCCTTGGCCGCCTCCGCGGCGCGGTTCTCCCCGGAGCCGTGCCCAATGGCCATCAGTGCCGATCCCGCATCAGCCATGATGGCCCGGACATCGGCAAAGTCCAGATTAATCAGCCCAGGCACCGTAATCAGATCGGAGATGCCTTGAATCCCTTGCCGCAGCACGTCGTCGGCCAGCTTGAACGCATCCGTCAGCGTCGCGTTCTTGTCGGCAACGTTGAGCAAGCGGTCATTGGGGATGGTAATGAGCGTATCCACTTCGGCCTGTAGCTCGGCAATGCCGTCCTCGGCAACCTGACGTCGGCGCGCGCCCTCGAACTTGAACGGCCGCGTGACCACGGCAATGGTGAGCGCCCCCATACCCTTGGCGAGCTGGGCGATCTTCGGCGCGGCGCCGGTGCCCGTGCCGCCGCCCATGCCCGCGGCGACGAATACCATGTCGGCGCCTTGCAGCACCGCTTCGAGGTCTTCCAGGCTCTCCTCGGCGGCCTTGGCGCCGATCTCCGGCTTCCCGCCAGCGCCCAGACCCTTGGTGCTCTTGTCGCCGATATGGACGGTCGTCGGAGCGGTCGAGCGTACCAACTGCTGGGCGTCGGTGTTCACCGTAATGAAGTCCACGCCCCCGATCTGCGTCTCGATCATGCGGTCAACGGCGTTGCTCCCGCCGCCGCCAACGCCGACAACCTTGATGAGCGCGTACTGACCAAGGGCCGGTGCCATCCCCGGCCCGTCGTCGGTTTCCTCGCTACCTCCCACCGCCCGGATACGATCTGGCATCATGGCCATAGTGTGCTCCCTCTCGCAACTGAGCCTGGACACGGCCGCCTGAAGGTACCCAACTGTACCATCTTCCCTAGCGGACCGGAAAACGTGCAAACGTGCGGCGGCCATGTCTGGCCTCCGCGTATCAAGAACGGTAAAGCGATACGGAGGCCTCGCCGCTCGGCAGCATGAGCACGTGCAGGAGCAAGCGGATGAAGATTACGAGCGTAGAGACCCGCACCCTCGACATCAGCGGTGACACCGGCGGCTACCCATTTCAGCGCGATCACAGCGTAATCGTGGTACGCACCGATGAGGGGCTGACGGGCATCTCGCGTACCGGCCCGGGCAACATCCCCGTCATCGAAGCCTTAACGCCCATTCTGCTGGGTCAAAGTCCGCTCGACGTGGAGCACCTGTGGCACGCCATGTATGCCACAACCCAGAGCCGCGGCCACCCCGATTCGCGCCTCGTCGGGGCAATCGGCGCCCTCGATATCGCACTGTGGGACCTCAAAGGCCAGGCGTTGGGTCAGCCGGTGTGGCGACTGCTCGGCGGAAGCCGCCGCCGCGTACCCGCCTACGCCGACGGCACGGTCTTCGAGCGCGAAACGGCCGATCTTGTCCAACGCCTCGCCGACTACCGAGACCAGGGCTTTCACCAGGTCAAGTTCCACACGCTCAACAACGACCCGGTGGGCGTGCTGTCCGAGGTCGCCGCCGTGCGGGCCGCCGTTGGCGAGGATACTCAGCTCATGGTGGACGCGCATCGCGCCTGGGACCCGTGGACCGCCGCCGCCGTGGCCCAGGAGTGCCAGCAATACAACGTCTACTGGCTAGAGGAGCCGGTTCAGTGGGATGACCAGGTTGAGGGGCTGGCCGTCGTGGCCCGCGCTGCCCCCCACCTCTTGGTTGCCGGCGGCGAGGGCGAACGCACTCTCTATGCTGCCCGTGATCTGGTCGCGCGTGGCGCCGTGCGCGTGCTGCAGCTCGATATTCTGTCCGGTGGCGGCTACACTGCCTGGCGCAAATACGCTGCCGTCGCGGAAGCCTTCCACGTCAAGGTCGCTCCGCACGGGGCCAGCTTCCCGGAGCTGAACGCCCACTTGGTCGCGGCGGTCCCCAACGGCTTGACCGTCTCCACCTGCCCGGCCTGCGAGCCGTACCAAATCTGGTCGCGGCTCTATGTGCAGCCGTTGGATGTGCGCGACGGCTGGATCACCCTCAGCGACCGGCCGGGACTCGGCCTGACGCTGGATGAAGATTTCATCAGCCGCCACGCCCGGTAGTCCGGCCCCTCGCTGCTGGCTGTACGCTGGCGGCTGACCGCTACACCAACGTCGTCTCCGGCGGGACAATGGTGTCAATGGTCGCGCGATCCTCGTCCGTAATGGTCACGTCCGGCGCCCCAAGGTTGTCCTGGAGCTGTTCCGGCGTGCGCGGCCCGATGATCGTGGCGGTGACTCCCGGTTGGGCGAGCAGCCAGGCGAGTGCCAACTGACTCATGGTAACGCCCTTAGCATAGGCGATGGCTTGCAAGGCTTCGATGGCGTCGAACGTGCGGGTGTGTTGAGCCGCCGCGAGGTCTACGCCGCTCGCACTCAGGCGCGAGTCCGTCGGCGCGGGTTCGTTGCGTCGGTACTTGCCGGTCAGCCAGCCACCGGCCAGCGGGCTGTACAGGATCGTCGCGATGCCGTACTCCCGGCAGACGGGCAAAACCTCCGTCTCGACCTCCCGCCGCAGCAGGCTATACGACGGCTGTTCCGACACGATAGGTGCCAGTCCGAGGCGGTCGCTGGTCCACAGCGCCGCGCAGAGCTGCCAAGCCGGAAACATCGAAGTGCCGTAGTACACGACCTTCCCTTGCTGGCGCAGATCGTCCAGCGCCCGCAGCGACTCCTCGATTGGCACCGTGGGGTCGGGCCGGTGCAGTTGGTAGAGGTCAATGCGGTCGGTCTGGAGCCGCCGCAGACTGCCCTCGACCTGCGCCATGATGTGGTAGCGGCTGTTGCCACGGTCGTTGGGGCCGTCGCCGCGGGGAAAATGAACCTTGGAGGCCAGCACCACGCGGTCCCGCCGCCCCTTAAGTGCTTCGCCGATGATCGTCTCGGACTGCCCATCGGTATACGAGTTGGCCGTGTCTATGACGTTGACCCCGGCATCGAGGGCAGCGTCAACCAGGTGGCGTGTCGTCGCTTCTTCCACCCGCGTTCCGAAATAGGCCGTCCCCAGGATGATGGGCGCTACCTTGACCCCGGCCCGGCCCAGATTACGATATTGCACGGTATTCCCTCCCTCACGTTACTGCCAGCTTCACGATAGTCTTGCCGGCCCCCGGCGCTTTGCCCTGTACGCTGCCCGCTACGCCAAGTTCACTGCCGGCGTTACAATCGTATCAATCGTGGCGCAGTCCTCGGCGGTGATCGTCACCTCCAACGCCCCGAGGTTATCGTGTAGCTGGTCGAGGTTGCGCGGACCGAGAATGGGCGCCGTCACCCCCGGCTGTGCGACGAGCCACGCCAGCGTCAACTGACTGAGCGACGCTCCTTTGGCCGCAGCGATCTCTTCCAGGGCTTCGAGCGCATCGAACGTCGCCCCGTGCTCCGGGTCGTCGGGATCGTACCCCGCGCCCGCGAAGCGCGATCCGGCCGGCGCCGGCTGGCCACGCCGGTACTTCCCGGTCAGCCAGCCCCGTTGCAGTGGGCTGAACGGCAGCACGGCGACCCCATACTCGCGGCAAAACGGCAGCACCTCCGCCTCGACACCGCGGTACAGCAGGTTGTAGCGCGGCTGCTCCGACACGATGGGCGCCAGCCCCAGGCGGTCGCTGGTCCAGAGCGCCGCGCAGAGCTGCCACGCCGGGAACATCGAGGTGCCGAAATAGCGGACCTTGCCCTGGCGTCGGAGGTCGTCCAGCGCCCGCAACGTCTCCTCAACCGTCGTCGTAGGATCGGGCCGGTGCAATTGATAGAGATCGAGATGATCGGTCTGGAGCCGGCGCAGACTGGCCTCAATCTGCCCCATGATGTGATAGCGACTACTCCCCCGGTCGTTCGGCCCCTCACCTACCTTGTTGTAGACCTTCGAGGCCAGCACGATCCGGTCGCGCCGGCCCTTGATGGCCTGTCCGACCAGTTCTTCCGACCGCCCCTGGGTGTAGATGTTGGCGGTGTCGAGCACGTTGATCCCGGCGTCGAGCGCAGCGTGAACCAGGTCTATCGCCGTCGCGGCTTCGACCCGCCCCCCGAACTGCGCCGTCCCCAGCCACAACGGCGAAACCTTCACCCCCGCGCGGCCCAGATTGCGATATTCCATCGGTCCGTCCCCCTCCGTTTCCACAGCTTAACCGGTACGACCGGCCGGCACGCCGCAGCTACTGATCTGTGAGCAATTCTCTCCATGCCCGTTTGTCCCCTGCGCCACTGGCTTCCGGTCGGCGCCGGAATGACGAGAGGCAATGATATGATTGTAGACAGCGCACGCGGAGGAAGGAAGCGCCGGCGATGTCCAACACTGTAGAAGCCCCCCCATATATTACCAAGGCTGCAACTTCCAAAGAGGTCCGTAGGCAGATCCTTGATGCCATTCACGAGCGTATTGGGCCAGCCTCAGCCTGTCCGATGTGTGGACATCAGGAATGGCATCTCCTGGGTGGCTTGGCGGTCATCCTCCACCAGGATGACTATGGTTCCGTCGACTCCTTCCCCCCCAGCGCGTACTTACCCTCTGCGGTGCTTGCTTGCAAGCACTGTGCCAACACCCAACTCTTCAACCTCCATGCCTTGGGCTTGGGCCATCTTGCGGCGAACATGACAGAGCACGAATAGATGGCTTCCGGCGCTGGCCGGAAGCCACGTCCCACTGCAGAGCGGGGGGACCATAGGGGGGCTGGTTCCCTACTTGGCCGCCACCCTAGCCTTCTTTTTTTCGAGGCTCCTGCGGCCAAAACCGCTCGTAGAGCCGGGCGCGGTTGAGCGCGGCGACCTCAGACGCTGCGGTAGCTGCGAGCGACACCGTATGAATCCGCGAGGGAAGCAGGCTGTCCGGAGTGCAGTCATGCGCGGCCAGCCAGCGTCGGTGCTCGCTGTCGGGGAGGCGGCCGGCGCGGGCCAGGTACGGCCCCAGTCGCGCTCGCAGCTCGCCGGACACTACCGCTCCATCGCCGGGCAGGAGCAGCAACAGCCCAACCTCCGGACCGTCCGGCACGGCGTAGCCGCGCGTTCCCTCCGGCAGCAGACCGCCCGCCACCAGCAGCGGCACGGCCCGGTCGAGGCAATACATTTGCCAGAAGAGCCGCTGATGGTACCGGCGCTGGGCCTTGCCGGGGCCGGTGTAGCGGAAGAAGCCTTGCTCGCCTCGCGGCGAGAGCAGCACCAATTGCTTGGGGCGTTGCTGAGACCCCAGCGCAGCAACGTAGTCTTGTAGCTCTCGCTCCGGCAACGCAGCGTCCGGACTGACGACGGCGAACGCGCCGACCTCCTCGGAGTGCTCCGGGTCGGGAAAGCCGACAGTCTGGGCAAAGATGACGGCCGGATGCTTCATCAGGTAGTTGTCCACCTCTTGGGGGTAGATGTTCTCGCCCGACCGGATGATCGTTTCCTTCGACCGACCGACAATGTAGACGTGGCCTTCGGCGGTGATCTCGGCGATGTCGCCCGTGTCGTGGTAGCCGCCCGCAAAGGCGCCCGCATTGTCTTCCGGCCGGTCATAGGCCACGAGGATGTTGCCCCGCTGCACCAGCCGGCCGCGCCCGGTGCGTCGCGGCTGCCCCGCCTCATCCAGTACGCGCAGCTCCAGGTAGCGGTTCGTCGGGCCGGTGGAGCTGAGGCGCGCCCGGTAGTAGTCGAGCGGGTGGCCGGGGCGCATGTTTGTGCTGCCTAGATAGTTCTCCGACATGCCCCAGCGAAACAGGACGAGCACTCCGCGGTCGAGCAGCCGCTCCTGCACTTCCGGCGCCAGCGGCCCGCTGCCGACGGCAATCCACTTGAGCGTACCCCCCTCACGCAACCGCTCGAACAAAGCCGCGTTGCGCTGATCGCCGGGACTGACCGGATCGAGCACCGGCGTCAGGTGGCGCTGCACCATCGAGCTTGTCGTAATCCGGTCACGTACCGCCACGTCCCAGTGGAAGCCGAACGGTGGCACGACGATGCGCGCGCCGACACCGAGCAGTGCGAGCGAGAAGGCAATCGAGTTGATGTGATAGAGCGGGTTGACCAGCAGAAAGCGGTCATCGGCTGCGAGCGCAAAGCCCTCTTGCAGCGCCAACGATCCGGTCAGCAATCCCGCTGCGGAGAGCATCGCCCCCTTGGGCCGGCCCGTAGTGCCGGAGGTGGACAAGATAAGCACCGGGTCGTCGAATGCCGGGGCCTGGTCTAACGTCACGGTAGCGGGTTGTGCCGCGACGGCTGCCCGAAACTGCTCCGAACGCACGTCTACCACGCGCGCCGCCTCTACACCAAACTCACCGGCAAACGCTGCCGGCTCACGATCAACGAAAATACGATGGTAAGCGGTACCTTGCAGCAGTGTCCGCGCCCGGTCCCGTTGCGCCATGTTGATGGGTGTAACCAGCGCGCCAATGGCCCATGCCGCGTACTGGAGCGCCAACACCTCGCGGCTATTGGGCAGGCAGAGTGCGAGCCGTTGCCACGATCCCACCCCCTGCGTCCGCAGCCACGCGGCGCGTCGTTGGATCAGCACCGCCAGCTCGCTATAGGTGGTGAGCGTCGGCGGCGTATCGGGCGCGGCGCCGTAGCCGGCAAACTTGACCCGGCTGTAGTCCGCGAGTGCGACGCGCGGCCCGTACCGCTCACCGAGCCACTGCACAAACCGCAGGAATGACTGACCGGGCACCCCGGTCGCGGCGCTCGCGGTTTCCGCCCAAGGGAAGACGGGCGTGACCACACGGCCCTGCTCATCGCGTGCCGTATGCGCTTGCCGCCACTCGTCGGTAGCCCGTAGCGCCGTCAGCCATGCTGGAGCTTGCGCGGGCTGCGATGCGACCATCGTGCCGCGAGTATATGACAATAACGCCTCTCCGTCATTCCCGCGCAGGTGGGAATCCAACCCCCAAGGGGAGCGAGATATGGGGCCGGAATGACGCGACGGAGTTGCGGAAACCGCCGGTACTAGAGGCTGTGCTCAGAACTGTCCTCACGGGACAGCCGCATTATCGAACAGTCAGGTTGCCCCGAGTGGGGGAGTGGATTCGGTAACGTAGACGACCTCCCCACTCGCCGTTGTGGTCTTGGTCATCAGTCCGAGGGCGACATGTAAGGCCTCTCCACTCTCCGTTTCGACCTTGGTCATCTTATGCAGCTGTTGCGCTGGCGTCACCAGGTCGTTGGCTGGGATGACGACGCGCGTCACGCCCGCGCCGCCGACGGTCACCGGCTGACCGATCTGCACCTCGGTCCCCGGCACGGTCGTAGCGCCGGTCTCGCGCTCCGGCGTTTGCGCGGAGCAGGCGGCGAGGGCCAGGGTCACGCCCACGAGGGCAACTGCCCAAAATACACGACTCAGAATTCTTGCCATGTGCTGTACCCTCCCGCATCCCCCGTCGCCACTTGCCGTATCAAGTAGCGAACACGCCACACTCCCACCTTACGCCCCTCCCCAAGTGCTGTCAAGAGGTGCGAGACGACGACGGGAGGCTACCTCCACGGGCCAGCGGTCATTGGCCGCCGCTGAGGCGCGGAAGCCGCAACACGAGCCGGTTGGCCATGCGGATGCTGTAGTTCTGTCCTCGGTCTTGCGGATAGACCTGGAACATGTTCGCCAGGTAGAGGCCCGGCAGCGGCGTTTCGTGCGGCGGGATGTGCTGCACGAAATCGGTGGTGACGATGGGCTGGGCAAAGGGCGCTTTCCACACCCACTGCTCCTGCACCCAGCGCGGCTCGAAGTCGGGATTGATTTGCTTCAGGTAGGGATAGAATTGCTCTAGCGTCTCGGCGTCGTCTTGCCCGAACAGCGGATGCTCCATCGGCAGATAGTTGCCGAGATAGAGCAGCCGCCGGCCGCCATAGTCGACCGGGTCCATATAGTTCGTGTGCTCGACGGCCGCCAGAAACGGGTAGCCGGGGTCGTTGACACTGAGCCAGTAGACGGGCGGCATGAAGGGGCGGTCGAGGGCCAGGATGACGCAGTGCGCGCCATACGCCTGTCCCCAGTCGAACTGCCGGGCAAACGCCGCCGGGAGTTGGGGCGCGAGGTGCAGGGTAATCCGGGTCGGTAGCGTGGAGACGACGGCTCCGAAACGATGGTCAGTCGGCGGCGCGGTACCCGCGGTCGCTCGGCTCTCGATCCGAAACGTGCCGTCCGACCGCTTTTCGATAGCGCGGACCTCGTGTCCCAGCAGCACGCGACCACCGTGCCGCTCGATCTCCCGCACCAGCCCATCGTAGACGTGCTGGAAGCCGCCGCGCACGTAGCCGAGCGATTGGCTGCGGAAATGCACCCGCGCCCAGAACCATGACAGCGCGATCTGCTCGGCATAGGAACCGAACTTGCTGACCAGCTGTGGTCCCCACACCAGGTCATAGACGCGCCGCCCCATCGTGCGGCGAATCCAGGACGCCGCCGTGCGGCCCTCCAGGCGTTGATACTGCCGCTCCAGCTTCAAGTAGGCGATGGCGGCGCCCAGACGTAGGCGATCCAGCGGCGAGAGTGGGCCGAAGCGCAGTACCCGCAGGGCCGAGTCGAGCGGCCACGCGCGGCCGTGGACCAGACAGGCGGTCGTCGGGCGCGGCCACACCAGCCGCGCGCCCAACCCCAACTCGTCTATCAGCGCAATGGCGTCGCTGTCCGAGCGGAAGAGGTGGTGGTAGAACTTCTCCAGGTAGGTATCAGGCAAGCCGGGGAATGGAAAGCCGGCGGCCAAGCCGCCCGCTGCCGGCTCCCGCTCCAGCACCGTCACCGGCTCGCCACGCTGGGCCAGTCGTAGCGCCACGGTGAGACCCAGCGCCCCGGCGCCCAACACCCCCCAGCCGGCGGATTCACCCTCGCGCTGATCGCCGCTCACCTTCACCTCTCTCCCTCCTGGATGGGAGGATGCCGCGTGATGCCTCAGATTTGAATACGCAGAAGGGGACTACCAACCAGCGTGCCGCCGTCGCGGGGGCTTGTGCCGTGCGACCAGCGAACGTGTCATACTACAGCGGGCAAGTGAGAGGACGTGGCCAACAGCATTATATCGCGGAACGGCGTGCTCATCCGCTTAACGGATGAACGCTGGGCGCATGTGATGGAGGGCCATGGCGAACTCTCAAGCATGAGACGCCAGGTGCTTGCAACCGTAGGGGATCCGGAGCAGGTTTTCGCTGGTGGAGCCGGTGAGCAGTTGGCAACGCGGGAAGTAGAACCGGGGAAGTGGCTGGTTGTCGTCTACCGTGAATTCGACGATGATGGGTTTATCATCACTGCGTTCTTAACACGCAGATTTCGTGTGATTGAGAGGCGGGAGCAGCGATGGCCGTAGTAGATATTGAAGAATACCTGAAGCTGGTGCCGATGGTGAAGCACTCGCCGCGGCGGTGTCTCTGGTCGTCCTACGACGCAGAGGCGGACACGCTCTATGTCAGTTTCAAGCAGCCTAGCTACGCGACGGACAGTGAGCTTACCGACGATGACGTGATTCTCCGTTATGAGGGTGATGAGATCATCGGCGTTACGATACTCCGTGCCAGCAAGCGTTAGCTGTAACCATACCCATGTAACGCTGCCGGACCGTGGCCGGCGGCCCATTCCATTCCTCGCTCCTGCGTAGACCCATGACACCGCTCGCCTTGGATTGTAGGGCTGGCCGCGTGTCGTTCGGGTGCAGCCAGGAAGCCGCTGACTGGATGTGCTAACGTATCGTGGGCGTAGACCGTCGCGGGATAAGAGGCCGATTTCAGCGCCTGTGCGTGCTGGTCGGAGTCTCCGGACCTAGCGCAGAAAAATTCAGGAGTGTAGTAGGTTGTCGCGTCGCTGGTGGTTCGTGCTGAAACGGCTGGTGCTGCTGGGCGTGGCCCTGGTGGTGTTGGTGCAGCCGGCGCTGGTCAGCGCGGCCGATCCGAGTAGTGAAGCCAACGCCCTGCAAGAGCAGCTCCGCCTGATCGTGCCGCCCTATCGGGATGAAGTAGATATTGCCCGCCGCTTTCGCTATCCCTGCGGTGCGTCGGTGCCGGGATCGGTCGCTTGGAACGTTCAGGAAGAGGTCGGTACCGAGCGTCAATTCTGGGTCATTGACGAACCGAAACGCATCCACTTCCAGGCCACGGCCACCCTCCGGCACGCCAGTGAGCATCTCCTGCTGTACGTCCAGAACGGCGCCTCCGTTTCGTCGCGTGCCCTCGCCAGATCGGCCCGCATCTTCGAGGCCAACACCTTGCCGTTGCTGGAGCATACCTTTGGCGCCTTGCCGGATGGGTTGCGGATCACGATCTTCAACGGCCGCATTCCGGGGATAGGTGGCTACTTCGCGTCCAGTGACCTGCTTCCTACCGCCGTCAATCGCTTTAGCAACGAGCGGCCCATGCTCTATATGAACACCAACGTGTTTCGAGCAGGCACGTTCATTTACGACGCGGTTTTGGCCCACGAGCTACAACATATGATCCATTTTTTCGTACACCCACAGCAAGATGCGTGGATCAATGAGGGCGCCTCGGAGGTAGCGATGGCTGTCACCGGCCACCTCCCGCTGTACGCGGCTGAAGCGTTCGTGCGCCGACCGGCAACGCAGCTCGATAGCTGGGCCAGCAGTCCCAGCCAATCCGTTGCCCACTATGGCGCCGCGTACCTCTTTATGACCTATCTAGCGGAGCGGCTGGGGCTGCTCGACAGTCAAGACGGTGACGGCCTGACCTTCACCGGCCTACGCGACCTGATCGCCACCGCGGGCATCGGCACGGTCTTCCTGGACACCTACCTCAGCCAACAGGACACCGGGCTGACCTTTGCCAGCCTCTTCCGAGATTGGGTCGTCGCCAACGTGTTGAACGACAAAGACGCCAGCGACGACGGGCGCTACGGCTACGACGATTGGGACGGCCGGATGGCGCCGGCGGTAGTCTGGCGGAGCTATCCCCAGCAGCTAACGACCGATGTCACCCAGCACGCCGCCCACTACGTCGAGCTACGTCCGCCCGCCGGAGCCTCGGGTACGCTGGAAATCACCTTCAGCGGTCAGCCGACGGTGCGCTTGGTCGGGACCGACGCCCACCAAGGCAGCGGGATGTGGTGGAGCCGCCCCGCCGACAACAGCGAGAGCACCCTCACCCGTCGCGTGGACCTCAGCGACGTATCGAGTGCCCAGCTAGAGTTCGCCACGTGGTACGATCTCGAAGAAGGGTACGACTACGCCTTCGTCGGCGTCTCCACCGACAACGGCTGCACCTGGACAACCCTGCCCGGTCAGTACACGACGACCGACGACCCGGTCGGCCACAACCTCGGACACGGCTACAACGGCCGCAGCGGCGGCGGCGCCGAGCCACAGTGGCTAGAAGAGACCGTCGACCTCACCCCCTACGCTGGCCGCGAGGTGCTGCTCCGCTTCCACCACATCACCGACCAGGCCTATCATGGCGCCGGTATACTGCTGGACAACATCCGCATCGCTGCCATTGACTTCACCGACGATGCCGAGGCGGCGAGCGACTACTGGACCGTCGTGGGATTCGTGCGCTCGACGAACGTCGTGCCGCAGCAATGGTCCGTACAAGCAGTGCTATTCGATGCGGAGGGGAGTGTGGTGACGCCGCTGGCGCTCGACACCACGGACACCGCGGTCACCGGTACCTTGCGGGTCTCGACCGACGAGATCAAGCAGCTGATCTTGGTGCTGGCTCCGATGACCTCGACGCAAGGGCAGCCGGCTCCGGCGATCATCCAGGCCCGCTTCACGTCCGGTAGCTCGTTTGACGCCGATCTTCCGCTTGAGCTTGACTTTCCCTCAGCCGCGCCCTAGGGCCGGGGGGCCGCTCGCTAGGCAAGCGGCCCGCAGTCTCATTGCCATGGCGCCCTCGCCGGGAGCACCGCACGGAGGCGCAAGTCCGATACGGAGTGAAGACGATGAGTATGACCAGCGACCGACCGAATCTGCTCTACCTGCACTCTGACCAGCACAGCCCGGCCGTGATGGGCTGCACCGGCGATCCGCTGGTGCAAACGCCGCATCTCGACTCGCTGGCGGCGCAAGGAGTCGTGCTGGAGAACGTGTACTGTCCGTCGCCGCTCTGCGTCCCCGCCCGCATGGCCATGTTGACGGGGCGTCATCCTCACGAGAACGAGGTCTGGACCAACGACCACAGCCTCGGGGCCGGCTCCCCGACGTTCGCGCACTCGCTAGGTGCCGCCGGTTATCACCCGGCCGTGATTGGGCGGATGCACGCCATCGGCCCGGACCAGTTGCAAGGCTTCGCCGAGCGGCGGGTTGGCGATCACGGTCCCAACTACCTCGGCGGCGGTGGCGTGGGCCACGGTATGCTCAATGGCACGGCGGGACCGGAGCGCGTGAGCCTGGAGTTGTCCGGTCATGGGCAGAGCGCCTACGAAGTCCACGATGAAGCGGTTACGGCCGCCACGGTCGAGTATCTGAATGAGGTCGGCGCCCGCCAGCGGGACGGGCCGGCGGCGGAGCCATTCTGCCTCACCGTCGGATTCATGCTGCCCCACCAGCCGTTTGTGGCCCGCCGCGCGGACTACGATCTCTACCGCGGCGCGATGACGATGCCGGAGTACCCGGAGCCGTTCTCCGAATCGCTGCATCCTTACCTGCGTTGGTGGCGGGAGCGTTGCGGCATCGTCGAGGTGTCGGACGCAGAGATACTGCGGGCGCGGACCGCCTATTGGGCACTCGTCACGCGGTTGGATTCGATGATCGGCGAAGTCCTGACGGCGCTGCGCGAGAACGGCCTCGCCGACAACACCCTGATCGTCTATAGCTCCGACCACGGCGAGCAAGTGGGCGAGCACGGCCTGTGGTGGAAGCAGACGTTCTACGAACGCTCGGTAGGTGTGCCGGGCATTATCACGTGGCCGGGGGTGCTCCCGGCCGGGACGCGCTGCGACCGGGTGGTCAGCGGCCTCGATCTGCCGGCGACGATGCTCGATGCGCTCGGCGCACCACCGCTGCCGCGCGCGAACGGCCGCAGCTTGCTCCCGCTGCTGCGTGGCGAGACTGACGAGTGGGAAGACGTTGCTTTTGCCGAGTTGAGTATTGATGCCGGCTGGTACATGCGGATGATCCGCAGCGGCGACTGGAAGCTCTGCTACTACCATGGCCATCCGTCGCAACTGTTCAACCTGGCAGAGGACCCCCAAGAACTGCATGACCGAGCGCAAGACCCCGCCTGTCGGGAGGTACGGGAGCAGCTTACCGCGCGGGTACTGGACGGCTGGGACCCGGAGTGGGTCGGCGAGCAGTTGGCCATCAAGCGCCGCGAGCGGGACATCTTCCGCACGTGGGGGCAGCAAGTCCGCCCGCCCGACCGCTACCGGTGGGCGATGCGCCCCGAGATGTCATATCTCGACGCCGACTCAGCATAAGGAACGGCGCTCCTCGCCCCCGGCCCGGCCCCTGACTGGGGTAGGTACGCGCCAAACCGTAGGGGCGCAACATGTTGCGCCCGTCCCCCCGCAGCGCGGGGGGACCATAGGGGGGCGAGGCGAGTCCCGGCGTTACGCCGCAACGGCGGGTGGGGTCGGCGGGAACACGGGCGGCTGCTCAGGCGGCCATTCGACCCGCCCCTCCGGCGTGCCGACAATCGAAATCCGGTTCAGCCACGGCTGCACGACGAGCGCCGGACGGTAGCCGCGCACGTAGGGTTTCACCAGCCGGAACTCCTTGCTGTGCCACAGCGGTACCCAAGCCGCGTCGTTGACGATCAACTGCTCGATCTCCTGATACAGACGGAGGCGAGTGCCCCGATCTTGCTCGGTGCGTGCCGCCAGCAGCATCCGGTCTACCTCCGCGTTGGCATAGCTGTTGTTGTTGCTGCTGCTTTCGCTATGGAACAGCACGTCCAGGAAGTTCTGCGGGTCCGCGTAGTCCGCTATCCAGCCGAGGAAGAACATCTGCACCTCCTCCGGCCGCTCGGTTAGCAGCGTCAGGAAGGAGGCAAAATCGGTCTGTCTGATCTTCACGTCCACGCCCAGGTTCTGACGATACATCTCGATAATCGCCATGACGTGCGGGGCGGGCTGTGCGCCGCCGCCGGCCGTATGCAGCACGACCGGCGGCAGATTCTGGACGTCGCGGTAGCTGGACTGACTTAGCAGTTGGCGGGCCAGTCCGGCATCGAACTCCAGACCCTGAATACCCTCGTTGTGGCCGGGCAGTTCCGGCGGCAAGATACCTCGCGCCGGCTCGGCCATCCCCCGCAACGTGACGTTGACGAGCTTCTCCCGGTCCAGGGCGTGGTTGAACGCCTGCCGAATCTTCACGTCGTCGAAGGGTTTGACGTTGACGTTGAGGCCCAGATAGAACACGCTCAGGTCCGGGGATACTTGCAGTTCCTCGTGCAGCGGCTGGCTCGGATCGCTGAGTCGCTCCACGTAGTTGAGGCCGACGTAGGCAATATCGAGGATGCCCTGCTCGTAGGCAGGCACTTCCGGCAAGCCCCCGAGGAACTGCACCTCCTGGAGTTGGGCCTTTTCTCCGTAGTAGTCATCGTTGCGCGCCAGGACCAGCAGCTCATCGGGCTGCCACTCTCGGAGCATGAACGGACCGGAGCCGTTCGGGCTGTTGGCCCACTCCGGGCCGGTTTCGACGTTCTCGCGGTCCACGACGTATGCCGTCGGGTAGGTCAGCTTGGCCAGGAAGTAGGCTTTCGGCTGGTCAATCGTAATCTCGACGGTGTAGTCACCACGTACCTTCACGCCGACAATCTCGCCGGCGGCCCCTTGCAGCTTCTCATGCACGCCGACAATATCACCTAGATACGTCTTGGCTACGGGGGACTCCGTGTCAGGATCAGCCGCCCGCTCCAAGCTGTACTTGATGTCCTCCGCGCGGATCAGCCGCCCGTTGTGGAAGGTCGCGTTCTGGCGCAATTCGAAGGTATACACCCGGCCATCGGGACTCACCTCCCAGCGCTCGGCCAGATCGGGCACTACCTCGAATTCGTCGTCGAGGCGGACCAGCCCGCTGAACAGGTGGGAAATGTAGAGCGCCGACGAAGCATCTTGCACCTTGGCCGGATCGAGCGTGATGATGCCGTCAAGCCCCAGGCGGATGAACTGCTCGCTCTCCTCGGCAGTCTGGTCGCAGGCGCTCAACGGCCCGGCAACACCGATCACCAGCAAGAGCGCCACGACGATCCACCGGCCGGCGGCCGGGAAGCGCCAGCGCCGCTCGGCCGGCCGCGGCGGGGTGGGCGTGGAAGCGGCTAATCCGGTAGTCATATTCATCTGTACGACCATCCTCTTTGTGAAAGATAGCGTAACGCTGCCGGCAAGCACCGCGCAACCGGAGCGGCAGTCAGGGCGCCTCGGCCCGCCAGCGCAGGTCTTCGCGTTCCACTACGTCTGCGGCCTTCCGGCGGTCGGTGGACGACGCGAGCAGGTCGAGCCAGTTGCGGTAAGCGTACTGCCAGGTGACGAGCACGAACCACGCCACGGCCAGGGTCATCAGCGGCACGACCGTCACGATCACCCGCCAGGCTACCGGCTCCGGGTACACGCTGCGAAACAGGCCGAAGTACAAGAGTCCGCCGAGCGTCAGCACGTAGCACAGGGCGAACAGCGGCAACTGCGGGCGCGGCGTGTGGACGGACTTGGTCACTGCGCGGCGACGATTTTGCCAGCGCCGAAACAGTGCTAGTGCCATCCCCGACGCGATGGCATAGACCAAGAGCGGCGCTTCGGTGAAGATGGGCGCGAAGACGGAGCGAAAGTTGCCGGCGTCGAGCGACGGCACGGCTTCTGTCAGCTCGGGGAGATAGGTGAAGTAGTTGATGATGGCGCCTACGCTCGCGAGCAGGAGCGCCAGGATGATGGCCAGCGCGTGGAGCACCAAGGGGGCGACGAACACGCTGAGACCGGCCAGGGCACCACAGAGCACCACTCGGCGCTGGCTCGTGACGGTCGCCAGCACCTCGTGCTGGTAGCGTCGCAGCGCGCGGGCGCGGTATGCCGCGATCTTCGCCTTGGACATACTTGACATGGGAGCCGGTCCGCCTCGCCCCGGCGCAATCCTAACCTTCCGCCAACGATCCGATCCGTCCGCCCTGATTATAGTCACGATAGCGTGACGCCGGCATCGCCTCGCACCGAGGTTGCAGCCCCGGTTACGATGCGGGTACACTTCGGTTACACCCGACGAGCGAGTACGGTATGCTATGTTGTGCCGGCTCCGGTCGGCCCGATCTTGAGCCGGGTGGGACGGCCACAACGGCCGAGCGCATGTTGTAGCCTCGGGTGGCGCGTGTGGTAGACTAGGTTGCCCCAGTCCGGCCCCCCTAAACGTTTCGGTTGCGGGACTGCTTGGGGATGTAGCCCGGCACTCTGCCAAGGTGCGCTGAGGGCGTGCTGCGTGAGACAGGGCTAGACAAGGGTGCGTTTAACTGATACAATTGCCACCGCAGCGGCTGCAGTGTGGGTCTGCGGACTGGTGACATCGTGACTAGCGGCGTATACTGCCCGTGCAGACGGCGCTAGAGCGTGGTCTGGCAGTGTAGAGGACCTACTGACCGTAGCCGTGAGTAGAGCGGGAGGTAGCAGAAGCATGTGGAACCGAAGTCGAAACAGCCGGCAGCGGCGCGTTGGACGGTCGAAGCGCCGCCGGCAGCGAGGCCTGCACGTGCTCATTCCCGTGCTGCTTGTGCTCTCGCTGCTAGTGCCGCTGGTGCCGGTCGTGCAGGCGAGCGGTGGCAGCGCCACGCCGAGCGAGCACCAGGTATCGGCGCCCCCGGCGCAGTTCGGTGATCGGCGCAGCGAAGAGGATATCTTCCTGCCGGAGGAAGGCTTCGGTGAGCCGCTGTACCAGAGCGTGCTGGAAGGCTGGCTGCGCGAAGGCATTCAGCCCGCGCCGCCGGAGTTCGAAATGGTGGTCGGTGCCACCAACTGGACGGAGATCAGCGACTCCCGCCATGTCCAGGTCGGTGACGCCGCCGCCACCAATATGATGCAGCGGTATGCCGATTTGTGGGCGCAGAGCCAGGCGCTTACCCGCCAGGACCCGGTGCGGTATCCCGTCAACCAGAATATCCGCAACCTCACTACCGCCTATAACCAGCCGGAAGTGGCCCAGACGTATCAGCGTTTGGGTGACCGCACCGGTCCGGTCGCCCTGTGGGTGGACGACCTCGGCTTCATCGAGTGGGAGGTCGAAGTCCCGCAGACGGCGCTGTACAACATCACGATGGAATACTTCCCTATTCTCGGGAAGCGTTCCTCCATCCAGCGCGAGATACAAGTCAATGGCGAGTTGCCGTTCCGCGAAGCCAAGCGGATCGTGCAACGTCGCGTGTGGATCGAGCAGCGGAACTACGAGGACCCCGATTGCGCCCAGCACGGTGGCGTGTGCCGCGACAACCAGGGCAACGACATTCGGCCGACCCAGGCCGAGGCGCCGCGCTGGGAGACCTTTACCTTCGAGGATGCCGACGGCCGCTATCGTGACCCCTTCATGTTCAAGTTGAACGCCGGCAAGAACACCATCCGCTTGACGGTGGTGCGGGAGACCGTGGCGCTTGACAAGCTCATCATCCACGGTCCGCGCCCCAACCCGTCCTACGAGACGTACTTGGCGCAGGCCCGCGCCGCCGGCTTCCGCGAAGTACCGAGTAACGTGCCACTGACCCGCGGCCGCGGGAAGATGCTGGTCCAGGCTGAGGACGCGGACTTCAAGAGCAGCCCCACCATCCGCGGCGACTCGTGGGAAGATGCGTTCAGCATCCCGCAGTCGTATGGTGCGTTCCGCCTCAACTCCTTGGGTGGCTGGCGCTGGCGCCTGCCGGGCGATTGGATCGAGTGGGACATTGAGGTGCCGCAGGACGGTCTCTACGCCATCACGATGAAGGCGTGGCAGGGCTGGCGCGGCCGCTTCCCCCGCTACCGCAGCCTCACGATTGACGGCCAGATTCCGTTCCGGGAAGCCGAAGACCTGCTCTTCCGACCCGACAACGAGTGGCAATACTATGAAGTCGGCAAGGAAGAATCCGGCGAGCCGTTCTTGTTTGCTCTCAAGAAGGGCAAGCACGTCATCAGGCTACAGGTGACGGTCGGCGAGCTAAGTCAGACGCTGCGGACTTTGGATGTCATCGTCACCGAGATGTCCAACCTCAACCGCGAGATGTTGATGATTGCCGGGGTGAATCCCGACCCCAACATGGAGTGGGACCTCCACCTCAAGATTCCCGACCTCCAGGACCGCTTCCGCTCGATCCGTGAACGCCTCTTGGAGCAGGCCAAGATCGTCGAGGAAGCGGCCGGCGGGGCCAGCCTGTCGTCCGGCGCGTTCCGTATCGTCGTCGAGCAGATTGACGGGATGCTGTCGCGTCCCCACGAGATCCACAAGCGGATTGACGAGTTTGCCCGCAACCAGAACCTCCTCAGCTCCTGGCTGTTGAACCTCCAGAACCACCCGGTCTATCTGGACTGGATCGCGGTGCATCCGCCCGACTATCCGTCCGTACCGAACATGACCATCGTGGACCGGATCAAGATTTGGTTGGGTCAGACGCCGCGAGACATCATCGGCCCGGCCCGCGGCAACGCCATTGAAGAGGCCTGGGCGGCCTTCAACGCCTTCCTGCTCTCCTTCCGCAAGAACTTCACCGGCGTCGGCAGCATCTACGACACGGCGCTCGCCGAAGCCTTCCGCGACCCCAATTCCTTGCCGCCGGCCTTCTCTGATCGTCCCGAGGATTGGGCCGTCATCCGCAAGGAGCTAGAGGCTGATCCTTCCCCACTCCAGGTCTGGATCGGACGCGGTATCGAGTGGGGCATGATTATGAAGGAGATGGCGGAGACGCAGTTCACGCCGGAGACCGGTATCCGCGTGAACATCAACATCATCCCGGCCGGTCAGTTGGGCGCGTCTCAGGGTAGTCTGCTTATCTTGGCGCAGACGGCTGGCGAGGCGCCGGACGTCGGGGTCGGCGTGACCGCCGACGTGCCGGTTGAGTTCGCCATCCGCAACGGTCTGGTCAACCTCAACACCCTGCCCGGCTACGACGAGGTCAAGACGTGGTTCCGGCCCGGCGGGCTGATCCCCTTCCGCTACTGCGATGCGAATAAGGTGTGCGGTGACTACGCCTTGCCGGAGACGCAGGACTTCTCCATGCTCTTCTATCGCAAAGACATCCTGCACGAGTTGGGTATGCAGCCACCCGACACGTGGGATGATGTCTACGAGATTCTGCCTCAGCTGCAGCAGCGTGGAATGGACTTCTTCTACCCGCCGCCCACCTTCGGCGGTGGCACCGTGGCTATCCGCACGGCCGTGCAGGGCGCCGTCGGGGTGGTGCCCTTCCTCTACCAGAACGGCGGCGAGTTCTATACCTGCAGCAAGGACAACGCTGCCGACTGCACCGACGATGACATCCTCTCGCGGTCGTCGCTCGACACACCGGAGAGCCTCACCGGCTTCCAGGAATGGACCGAGCTATACACCAACTTCAAGCTCTCGCGGGAAGCGAACTTCTTTACCCGCTTCCGCACTGGTGAGATGCCGGTCGGCGTGGCATCTTACTACTACTATGTGTCGTTCGCGGTGGCTGCGCCGGAGTTGACGGGCCGCTGGGAAATGCAGCCCATGCCGGGCAAGCTGCGCGCAGATGGTACGATTGATCGCACGAGCGGCGGTATCGGTGAGGCAGTGACGATCTTCAAGCTGTCGGAGCGCCCGCGTGCCGCTTGGGAGTTTGTCAAGTGGTGGCTGAAGGCCCCCACGCAGCAGCAGTACGGTTTCGAGTTGGAGGCGCTCATTGGCGCAGAGGCCCGCTGGCCGACGGCGAACGTGATTGCCTTGCAGTCGCTGCCGTGGCCGCGGCGTGATATTCAGTCCGTCCTGAAGCAGTGGGAGTGGTTCAAGGAAGTGCCGGTTGTCTTGGGTGGATATTTCTCCGCCCGGCACATCCTCAACGCCTGGAACCGCGTGGTCCTGCAAGGCTGGAATATCCGCGAGGCGCTCGAAGAGGCGACCTACGAGATCAACAAGGAGCTAGCCAGGAAGCAGGAAGAGTTCGGCTTTGAGGTGGACCCGCGGCTCTACTCGCGTGGCGGGTTCCTGCGCTATCGGGCAACGCCGACGCCCAGCGTCGGCGGCTGATCGGTGTGAGCACACAGCCGATCAGCGAGGCAACATTAGGGGGCGGCGGAGAGAGCCGCCGCCCCAGTGAACAGTGAGGGTTGAGGAGGCAAGGGAAACATGGCCACGACAGGCACCACCCCGGAGACGCTGGTCTCGGCGCAAGAGCAGCTTGCGGCGCGCGCAGCGGAGAGCCAATTTTCGCGGTTTTTCAAGCGCTGGTGGCTCGCCTATGCGATGATGATACCGCTCTTCGCCTTCTACTTCGTGTTTGTCATCGTCCCGGTGATCGCCTCCTTCTTCCTCAGCTTCACGTACTACAACATTCTTGAGGCCCCCGCCTGGATCGGGTGGAACAACTACCGACTGCTCTTCCTTGAGGATGATGTCTTCCTCATCGCGATTGGCAACACGCTGAAGTTTGCCCTCGTCACCGGCCCGGTCGGTTTCTTCCTCTCCTTCCTCTTTGCTTGGGTCATCAAGCCGATGAAGGCGCGGACGATCCTCGCCCTGGCCTTCTATACCCCCTCCATCACCGCGGCCGTGGCGATGAGCGTCGTCTGGAAGATCGTGTTCGCCGGCGACCGCTACGGCTACCTGAACCACTTCCTGTTGAGCTTGGGCATTCTCGAAGAGCCGTACCTGTGGTTGAGCAACATTGACACGATGATGCCGATTGTCATGTTCGTGGCCCTGTGGATGAGCATGGGCAACGGCTTCCTCGTCTTCCTTGCCGGGTTGATGGGTGTCAACCAGGAGTTGTACGAGGCTGGCAAGGTGGACGGTGTGGCGAATCCCATCCAGGAGATCTGGCACATCACCCTGCCGATGATGAAGCCCCAGTTGCTCTTCGGCTCGGTCATGGCCATCGTCGCCGGCTTCGGCGTGTTCGGTATTGCGACCGCGCTCACCGGCCTGCCCAGTCCGCTGTACGCAGCGCATACGATTGTGACTCACCTCTACGACTTCGCCTTCATCCGCTTCGAGATGGGCTACGCAGCGACCGTGGCGGTGATCTTGTTCATCTGGACGTTCGGCCTGAGCCGCATCCTGTTCCGCGTGCTCTCGTCCAAGGACATCTACTGATGGGACGAGCGACGTGGCAGCGGCAAGTCACCGGAGTACGCGCTAGAGAGAAGAGGGCATAATGGCATCAGCAGTCGCACAGTCACCGTCGGCCTTGACCCGCGGGCGCACCCGGCGCCGTTTCCGCATCCGCTTGCGGATTTCGCCGCGCTACTTCATCACGATCCCACTGGCTGCGTTTGCCATCCTACCCATCGTCTACATCATCTCGACGGCCTTCAAGCCGCTCGAAGAGCTGCTGCTCTTCCCCCCGCCGTTCTTCGTGCGGAACCCCACGCTCGACAACTTCACGGACCTGCTGTTGAGCTTCGGCTCGCTGTCCGTGCCGTTTACGCGCTACCTCTTCAATAGTCTGTTCGTCGTGATCGTCCTGACCTTTGCCGGCGCAATGCTGGCCGCCTTGGCCGCGTATCCACTCGCCAAGTTGAACCCTCCGCTCGGCAACGCCTTGTTTGCTCTGGTCGTGGCCGGGTTGATGTTCCCGCCGGAAGTACTTGCCATTCCGCGGTACATCGTGGTGGCGAACATGGGGATCATTGACACCTACTGGGCGCTGATCCTGCCGAACATTGCAGTCCCGCTGGGGATGTTCCTGATGAAGCAGTTCATGGACCAGTTGCCCTCCGAAATCCTGGAGGCGGCGCGGGTTGACGGCGCCAGCGAGTGGACCGTCTTCTGGCGGATTGCCATGCCGATGGTCTCTCCCGCCTGGAACACCGTCATCATCCTGAGCTTCATCGCGTTCTGGAACGACTCCTTCAGCCCGGTTGTGTTCACCCGTTCCGAGGCGATGAAGACGGTGCCCTACGCGATGATTACCATTCAGGCCGGCGCGAACTTCATCGCGCGGCAGGGCGCGGCGGCGGCGGCAGTGTTTATCATGACTACGCCGACCATCCTGGTCTTCATCCTGCGTCAGGCCAAGGTTGTGCAGACCTTCGCCCACGCTGGCATCAAGTCCTAGCTCGTCGGTCGGTCCGGTGCCCGCTCCTCGATGCTGAGGGCTGCGGAGAGGGACTGTGTATGTCCCGCCAACGATGTGAACCGCAGGTCAGGCGTTGCCCCGGCTGAGTGCCGGGGTAGCGCGATGGCAACCAAGTTATCGGGGAGGTGCGAGGATATGCAGAGGCATCGAGGAGGACGCCGCAAGGGGCACGTGCTGCTCTCGGTGGTCGTCTTAGCGTCGTTGCTCTTTGGGCTGGTTGCCGCCCCCGTGGCGGCCGAGCGCGAGCGCTCGTGGGTGCTCGATAAAGACGGGCAGCCCTTGACGGCGCCCGTCGCCTACGTGTTCGATACCGAGATTGACGGCCTCTACAAGGAATCCGGTACCTTCCGCAATCCGTCCGACCTATTCATTGACTACGAAGAGAACGTCTGGATTGCCGACTCCGGCAACAACCGCCTGGTGAAGTTCACCAAGGACGGCACCTACCTCGGCGAATATGGCACCGAGCCTGGACCCAGCAAGCTGAACGCGCCGGAGGGCGTCTTCATCACGCTGGACGGCAACATCTGGGTGGCGGACCGCGGCAATAGCCGCGTCGTGGTGCTCGATCCGAACGGCAAATTCATCCGCGACTTCCCGAAGCCGGCCTCCAAGCTGCTCGCTGCCGACCAGGTGTATCAGCCCTCCAAGGTCGTCGTGGACCGCCGTGGTCAGTTGTACGTGCTGAACGGTGGTGGTGACTACCGTGGGATGTTCCTGCTCGACGGGCAGGGCATTTTCCGTGGCTTCTTCGCTGCCAACCGCCTACCCTTCAACCTGATCCGGCTCGTCATCCAATGGGTGACGACCGAGGCTCAGAAACGCCAGATCTCGAAGATTCTGCCCACCCACCACGCGAACATGCACCTCGACGAGCGGGGCTTCATCTGGGCGGTGTCGCCGCTGGGCGCCGACGAGCAGATCAAGAAGTTGAGTGCCGTTGGGATCAATGTCTACAAGCTGGACTTCTCCTTCGGCGAGGAAGTCCAGCGGGGCACCCAGACAATCAAGGCGCAATTCGTTGACATCACGATAGACCAGCAGGAGATTGTCTCCGCCCTCGACTTCAACTCCGGTCGTGTCTACCAATACGACCAACTCGGCAACCTGCTGGCGATCTTCGGTGGCCGCGGCCCGCAGCGCGGCAAGTTCGAGCTACCGGCGAGCATTGCGACTGACCGAGACAGTCGGGTCTACGTCCTGGACGCGAACCGGAACAACATCCAGCGCTTCCGTCCGACCGGCTACGCGCAGCTGGTGCATGAAGCCAGCAAGCTCTACTACGACGGCTACTATCCCGAGTCGGCCGACCTCTGGCGGGAAGTGCTGCGGCGCAACTCGAACTTCGAGTTCGGCCACGTTGGCGTAGCCAAGTCCCATTTCAAGCTGGGGAACTACCTTGATGCGATGCGCGAGTATGCCGTCGCCCGCGACACCGAAGGCTATTCGCTGGCCTTCGGCGAGTACCGGCATGACTTCCTACGCGAGAACTTCGGGTGGGTGATGCCTCTCCTGATCTTGGCGGTCTGGCTGGGGTGGACCCTGATCTCGCGTTCCGTGAAGCGCATCATGGCCCTGAATCTTGAGGTGGAGGAAGAGTACGTATGAGCGTCGCAACGCAGCCGAGAGCACGCGGCATTCGCGCGGCGCGCAGTATCGCCTACGCGCCCGTGCGGCGCACCCGCCGCGAGGTATTCGGTCAATGGGTGCGCGATGCCCTCTGGTGGCTGAACAAAGTGGCCAAGCAGGGGTTGAGTGTCCTGGCGCACCCGTCCGACGCCTTTTGGGACCTCAAGCGTACCGGCGACTGGCTGGCTGTACCGCTCCTCCTGCTTCTCGTCATCACGGCGCGTATGCTCACCCTGGCGCTGACGAATTTCCAGTACGTGTTCAGCAAGCCGGGCCAACTACAGCTTGGTGAGGCGAGCTTCAGTCTGGAGCAAGCTCTGAACTGGGCCTCCCAGTCGGCCACCTTGGGCATGACCAACTTCTTCTACGATTCCAGCCCGGAGCGCGTCAGCGTCATTCTCGAATTTGTCCGCATCCTCATCCCCTTCGGAACCTGGTGTCTGGCTCACTATGCCGTCGCCTCCATCTTCTTTGGCGAGGGCAAGTTCAAGGACGTGGTGGTCGCTGCCAGCTTCTGCTTCATGCCGTACATCCTCTTCTCCTGGCCGATCACGGCGTTCATGACCAACATCACCACCCTCAAGGAGAAGGATGTCTATTTCACCGCCACGTTCGCCATCGGTTTCTGGGCTGCGTACCTGTATTTTGTTCAGATACGCACCATACACGACTTCTCGAATAAGCAGACCTGGTCCTGTTGGATCATAAGTTTGATTACTGTCATCCTGATCTGGGCCTTGTTCGTCGTGCTCTTCGTCTTGACCAGCCAGGTCACTGAGTTCTTCCGCGACGTGATCTACGAGCTATTCACATCGGGTCAGACGGTCGGCGACGTGTTCCGGTCGCCATTCGTCCGCTTTGCTCTGGTGACCATGCTGGCTCTCACATTCGTGACAGTGGCAACACTGACCGCGAAGAAGCCGAGTGAGGACGACTTCGAGGAAGAAGAGTTGTAGACACGGGTTGATCCGGTGGGCCGGGCGCTGGTCCGGTCCGCCTGATCGCCTGTTCTCGTCAGGAGTGTGCTTAGTCCGTCGGGAGGTGGAGTGACTGATGAATCGCATCGCTAAGTCCCAGATCACGCGACGCACGCTGCTCATCGCTGGTAGCAGCAGCATGGCGGCCGGGCTGTTGGCAGCCTGCGCCCCATTCGGCTCGGACGAGACGGCGCCGGAGTTTACGGAAACCACCAGCGCAGTAGGTATGGCCGAAAGCGCGGCCCGCGAGCCGGTATGGACTTCCACCGGTGAGCCGTTCTCCGGCCCTCCGGCGGCACAGACCAATGCGGAGGTGGGCGAGGAATTCCAGCTGGCGCAGGAAACGGGTGCCTTGCGCCTCTATGTTGATCCCACGCTGGGCAAGATTGTCGTCGAAGACAAGCGCAGCGGCAAGCTCTGGCGCAGCAATCCCGTGGAGCCGGCCAAGCGCAAGACCTTGCTCCAGAACGCCGTCTTTTTGCTTAACTTTACGAACGACCGCCTCCAGATGACCAACCTGGCCAGCTCCGCGTCCGAGAATCCAGAGCTACGCATCGAGAAGCTCGAGGGTGGCGGCATACGCGGGATTTTCGACCTCACGAAGCGCAAAATCACGTTGGCACTCGACCTGCGCCTCACGGACAACTACCTTGAGGTATCCATCCCGGACGATCAGATCGAAGAGCGCGGCAACTTCCGGGTTGTCTCTATCGAAGTGCTGCCCCTCTTCGGCTCCGCCAAGGTCGGTTCCGAAGGATACGTGATGGTCCCGGACGGTTCCGGGGCGCTCGTCACGTTCAAGCCGGAGTTTCCGCAGTATCGGCAACGCTATTCGGGAGTGATCTATGGTGAGGACGCCGGGGGCCGGGCCTTCCGGCGCCTGGCCGGCTCGGTACGCCAGCGCACCTACTCCGAGCAGCCTTGGCTACCCATCTGGGGCCTGAAGGACGGCGATCATGCCTATGTTGGCATGGTGACGCAGGGCGATTTCGAAGCCAATGTCAACGCCTACCTCAGCGGCTACATCACCGACCGCAACCGCGCCTCCGCCGAGTTCTTGTATCGTCGTCAGGCGTCCATCCCGCGCCGGCGCACACTGTTCGTCAACCGCATCGAAGAGCGGCGGCTGCTGGGGCCACGCAAGCTCCGCTACGTTCTGCTCAACGGTGATGACGCCAACTATGTCGGCATGGCCAAAGCCTACCGCCGCTACCTGACCGAGACGCGCGGGGTACAGCGCATCACCGAGCATCCGCGTCCCTACTTGCAGATTTTCATGGGCATCACGCGCCGGATCGGCTTCTTCGACGAGTTTGTCCAGATGACCACGTTCGAGCAGGCCCGGGAAATCGTGCAGGCCTTCCTGGACAAGGGTCTCACGGACTTCGATGTCACGCTCCTAGGCTGGAACGACGATGGCTTCCGGGGCCGGTTCCCGCGGCGCTACCCGGCCGAGTCGGACCTCGGCGGTGACGGTGAGCTACGCAAGCTCATCAACTTCGCCCATGGTAACGGCCTGCGCGTCATCTTCAACGACGACTATCTCTATGGGTACACGCGGTACAACGGCGGCATCATCGGCCAGATTCCAGGCATCCGCAACATCTGGAAGAACTTTGCCTACGGGTTCAACACTCGCTTCGATGTCATGCGGGGCGTCAATAAGCTGGCCATCAACCAGGGGCGCGGCGACGTGTACCTCATCAACCCGCACATTGCCCGCACCCGCTATGCCGCCAAGGACCTACCGTTGCACAAGCGCATGAAGGCCGATGGCGTGGAGTTTCGCTACTTCGGCCGATTTGTGCTCTCCGATACCAATGAGCTTCATCCGCTGCGCCGTGAGGCCGTGGCAGCGGAGTGGATGCAGATTGTGGGCCAGGCCAAGGAAGTATTGGGCGGATCGGTCTCCGTCGAGGGCGCGAACGGCTACAGCTTGGGCCACACCGACCGGATCATCGAAACCCCGATGGACAGCACCGATGCTTTCGCCGACCTGCCCGTGCCGGTCTATCAGATCGCCACGCACGGCTTGGTGAACTTGATGGCCCCCCTCGCCAACTTGCGTAACGACCCGCGGCGTGAGTTTCTCCGCCAGATCGAATGGGGCGCGCAGCCGGTCTACCAGCTTACATACCAGCCATCGGCCGACTTGATCCGCACGCGCCACCACGAGCTATTCAGCTCGGAGTACACGGACTGGGTGGATGAAGCGGCGGCCGAATACAAGGTCTTCCACGAGCAGCTTGGCCACTTGGCGACCCAGTTCATCGAGAACCACGAGCGGCTCATGGACGAGGTCTTCCGCACGACCTTCGAAGACGGCACGCGCATTGTGGTGAACTACCGGGATGCGGCCGTGACCGTTGACGGCCAGCGCATCGGACCGAAAGACTATCTTGTGCAATAGGCGCTGCACGCAGCGCAACCGGAGTAATCGAGTCGGGAGGATGAGGCCATGAGATTGAACGTGCGCCCCCGCCAGCCACGCGCCGAGGGGCAGGTTGCCGCCGGGACTATGCCGATGGGTACGCGACAGTCCCTCTTGGGCGTGTCCGTGCTGGGTTTGATCACCGCTGCCTTGATCATGTTGGCCCCGGGGATTACCTTCATCACGAATACGCCGCTCATGGATAACTGGAAGGAAGCGACCGAGGCCGGTGAGCTGACCTGGAACTTGGGCTTCCGCTCGCTGACGATCCTGGAGATTCCCGGCTTGATCGTCTTGGTTGGCTGGCTCAGTTCCTTCGTCTGCCTGGTGCTCTTGGAGCCGTTCAGCCGCAGCATCAGGATGAAGATGGGCACGCGCCAGAGCTTCTTGGGCGTCTGGTTTGTTGCCCCCTGGGTGAGCGGCTTTACGGCCTTCATGCTCCTCCCGCTGCTCCAATCGCTCCGCTTGAGCTTCCACGAGCTAACGGCCACGAGCCTCAGCGACCTGAAGTTCAGAGGGCTGGAGAACTACAAAGAGGCCTTCTTCATTGACGCGGAGTTCCCCCCGGCGCTCATCAAGACCCTGTCCCTCAACGCCTTCGACTTCCCGATCATCGTCATTTTCGCGCTCTTCGCCGCCATCCTCGCCAACCAGAAGATCAAGGGTGTGATGACCTTCCGGGCCATCTTCTTCCTACCCTTGATTATCGGTTCGGCACAGGTCATCCGTGAGCTTGCGGCGCAGGAAGTGGGCGGGTTCGCGCTTTCGCAGGGTGTGGACTGGCAGCAGATCGTCTACACCTATCTGGGTGCTGGCGCAGCCGAGCAAGTCAGCGCCATCCTCGACCGGATCATTTTCGTGCTCTGGAATACCAGCGTGCAGATGCTCGTGTTCCTCGCGGGCCTGAACTCCATCCCCGGCACGCTCTACGAAGCGGCCCGGGTGGATGGAGCAAACGACTGGGATCGCTTCTGGAAGATCACGCTCCCGCTCATGACCCCGGTCGTCCTCGTCAACATCGTCTATACCATCGTGAACTCCTTCACCGATACCTTCAACGAGGTCCTGAGCTACGTACAGGAGGTAGCGTTCGCCGGCGGGTTCCGCCTGGGCTACGCGGCGGCGTTGGGCTGGGTCTACTTCCTGGTTGTGGGTATCATGCTCAGTATCGTCATCTACTTGGCCAGTCGCTTTACGTTCTATGCCGGTGAGCAGCAGGAGTGATAAACTGTGGTTCGGAAAACGAGACACAATCCGGATCATGGGGGAATGAGGTAGCTATATGTCGCCGTTGAGTGTCGCGCTGGAGTGGGTGGTTGAGTACCGACCGGTCTGGCTCCGTGACCGGCAAATCTTCCGCCGCCGATCTATTGCCTTGGTGCAGCGTCTGCTCACCTACGTCGTGCTCGTTGACATCTGCTTTGTCTTCCTCATTCCCGTCTTCTACATCCTCTCGACCAGCCTGAAGACGGCCCAGGACCTGACGGACCCGACCATCTACTGGATTCCGCACAGCTTCCACTGGTTCACCTACCCGCTGGCGTTCCTTTCGATGGCCTACATCCGCTCCCTGAGCAATAGTCTGTGGATTTCGGTCGGGTCCGCTATCGGCCAGACCATCGCTTGCGGGTTTATCGGCTACGGCTTCGCCCGGCTGAAATTCCCCGGCCGCGACATCCTGTTCGGACTCGTGCTCTTTACCTTCATGGTCCCGCCCCAAACCATCATCGTGCCGCTCTTCATCCTGTACAAGAACCTCGGCTGGATCAACACCTTCAACCCCTTCCTCGGGCCAGCCTTCTATGGTCACGGGCTGCGGGGGGCGATCTTCGTGGTGATCTTCCGCCAGTTCTACCGCACCTTGCCGTGGGAGTTGGAAGAGGCCGCGCGCGTTGACGGGGCCAGCGCCTTCGGCATCTGGTGGCGAATTATGCTGCCGCTCGCCGTGCCCGCTATCGTCGTGGTGTTCCTGTTCTCGGTTGTGTGGCACTGGAACGACTTCTTCGAGCCGTTCATCTACCTCAACCGGATCGAGCACTTCACCCTGCCCATGCGGCTCTCCGTGCTGTCGCCCACGCTCAACCAAGTCACGGGTGGTCAATCCAGCGAGCTGTTCAACGAGGCCTTAGTCATGGCGGCAGTATTCCTCGTCATATTGCCGCCCTTATCGATCTACCTCTTCACGCAACGCTACTTCATCGAGTCGGTAGACCGAACCGGCCTGGTGGAATAGCACCGCTGCTGGTCTAGCCCCCATCCTCACCCTCCCCCGTTGCGACGGGGGAGGGTGCTTTTCTTCCTCCGCCGCGACGAGGGAGGCTGCGTTCCGTCCCCCCGCCGCAGCGGGGGGACCATAGGGGGGCCGGCTCGCGTCGGGGCGCGAAGCATCATCGCCATTCCGGCGAAAGCCGGAATCCAGGGTTATGCATCGGTCCCAGCCCGAGTGTTACACCCCCTCTCCACCATGTGGAGAGGGGGCCGGGGGGTGAGGCCTGGAACCGGTGCGCGGTGCGGCAGCCGTTACGCTGCCCCTGCGGCTCAACCGGCGTGGAAGCCCGGTGCGGCGAGGACAATCAGCGCCGGCTGGCCCGGCGCCTGCTCCTCTTCCGGCTCGTCGAGGCAGGTCGTGATCGCATAAACGAGGAACAGTACGAGCAGGACGCCGCTGATGATCGAGACGGCCCAGACGCGCGACAGCCGTTTGTCGCCGGCACGCAGAGCGTCCATCTCCTCTTCGGTGCGCGGTACCAGCAGATTCTTGAACGCCTCCACCCGCCGCGTCACGTCACCGCCGCCGGCCCCTCGGAACGGCCCGCTGAACACCAACGGTCCTTCGAGTGGGTCCTCGGCCTCTTTGACTTGGACCGTCTCCAGGCCGACGACCAGCACGGGCGTATCCGCCTCGCGGATATGGGCGACGCCGACCTCTTCCGCGGTTTGTACCTCGGAACCGGTGATCGCCGTCAGCGGGATGCTGACCATCGGACGATACGAGTCGGGGGGGCAGACAATGAGATGCTCCCCGTCGGTGGTGCAGACCACGTCTTGCGCTCGACGCAGTTCCTCCTGCACTTCATAGAGACCCTGGATATATCCCAGTCGCAATCGTGGTACAGGCATGAGCCAATTATCCTCCTAGCGCGCTATTTCCCCTTGTCACCCCCCACTCTACCGTCATAGCAGAATCGGTGCAAGCATACCGCCGCCGGCACCGGCCCGATTGCGCGTTGGTGGGCCATGCTGCCACCTGCCCACGAGCCGAGTGTGGGGTAATTGGGGGTGCTGCACCGGCCGGATGCAGGACGGGCGATATAATGATACGCAGTAACGCCGCGCATAGGGCCAAAGATATGTCGGATCGCGTCAAGATAGTGCCGCTCGGTGGAGTCGGTGAAGTCGGCCGCAACATGCTGGTCGTTGACAGTGGTGACGACCTCATCGTCATTGATGCCGGCGTGATGTTCCCCGAGAGCGGGATGCTCGGTGTGGACCTCGTCATCCCGGACATCTCGTACCTGCTCGATAAGCTCGACCGACTGCGGGGCGTCATCGTCACGCACGGTCACGAAGACCACACCGGCGCCTTACCGTATGTGCTGCCGCAGCTCGATTTCCCACCGATCTATACATCGCGGCTCACCGCCGGCCTGATCCAGGGCAAGCTCCAGGAGCACCGCTTGGATGAGCGCGTCAGCGTCAACACGATCTCCGGCGGCGACCAAATCTCGCTGGGTGCCCTGACGGTCGAGTTCTTCCACGTCTGTCACAGCATCCCCGACGGGCTGGGTTTGGCTATCCATACCCCGGTGGGTCTCATCGTCCATTCGGGTGACTTCAAGTTCGATCACACGCCGATCAATGAAGGCCGGACGGACGTGGCCAAGCTCGCCGACCTGGGTACTCAAGACGTGCTCTGTCTGCTCTCCGACAGCACCTACGCCGACCTGCCAGGGTATACGCCCTCGGAGCGCGTAGTGGCCGATACGTTCGAGCGGGTCTTTGCCGCAGCCCCCGGCCGTATCATCGTCACCACCTTCGCGTCCCTCATCTCGCGCGTGCAGCTTGTCCTCAACACGGCCGCCCATTACGACCGCAAGGTATGCCTCGTCGGGCGCAGCATGGTGCAGAACTGCGGGATTGCCCGCGATCTCGGCTACCTCTCCGTGCCGGCCGGCATCTTGATTGATCTCGAAGAGTTGGACAACTACTCGCCGGAGCAGCTTGTCCTGGTCTCTACGGGCAGTCAAGGCGAGCCGACCTCGGCGCTGGCGCGCATGGCCAACCGTGACCACCGCCAGATCGAGATTGTGCCCGGTGATACCGTTGTCATCTCCGCGACCCCCATCCCCGGCAACGAAGAGCTGGTGCATCGCACCGTAGACAACCTTTTCCGCCTGGGTGCCAACGTGCTTTGGAGCCGCAGCGGCCACGACGGGAGCGGACAGCAGGTTCACGTGTCGGGTCACGGCAGCCAGGAAGAGCTGAAGCTCATGTTGAGCCTAATCCGGCCGCAATACTTCATCCCCATCCACGGTGAGTATCGGCACCTGGTCCACCACGCCCGCATCGCCGAGTCGCTCGGCATTTCACAGTCCAACATCTTTGTGATCGAAGACGGCGAGGTCGTCGAGTTCGGGAACGGCTGGGCGCAACTGGGTAAGCCGGTGCCGGCCGGCTACGTGTTCGTAGACGGCCTAGGCGTCGGTGACGTTGGGAACGTCGTCCTCCGTGACCGCCGCGTCCTGGCGCAGGACGGCATCCTGGTGGCCCTCATCACCGTTGACCGCCACACTGGCGAGCTTGTCGGCCCCCCGGACATCGTGACCCGCGGCTTTGTCTATGCCCGCGAGTCCGAAGAGCTGATGGACGAGGCCCGCGCGGAGATTCGGTCGGTGCTCGCCGGTGCCGGCGACGGCGCCGCCGCCGATGCTGACTGGTCCACGGTCAAGGGCAAAATCCAAGGCGTACTGCGGCGCCTCTTCTACAAGCGCACCCGGCGACGGCCGATGATCCTGCCCGTCGTCACCGAGGTGTAACATCCGGAGCGGCGTACCTATCCCCCTTCCACCCTGACTAGGCGGCGAGACGGGCAGTTCCCTCCCCCGTCGCAACGGGCGAGGGTGAGGGTGGGGGCCAGCGGCCATCACCATTCAACTTCCGATAGTGGCTCAGTTTGAAATCCGCCGTCGTGAATGGCGGCGGGCTAATGCACCGTGCTATATTGGTGATGCATCTAGGGAGGGACGGCATAGTTGCAGCAACCGGCGATGAACTCCGCGAAGACTGGTTGGAGTGGCGGGGCCGGGTGGATGCCACTCTACCTCACCTGGCGACAAAGGCTGACCTCCAAGCCGCGATCAACGCGCTGACCTGGCGGTTGATAACCGCGATGATCGCCATAGCGGCCGTCATCGTGATGGTCTTGCGTCTCTGGCCGAGTTAGCGGGAAGACTCGTGGAAAAACCACGTGACTTCAACTAGCTTGCCAAGCGCGTCGTAGACATCGGCACCGGCCAGATAGCCGATACCCCGGCACCTCCCCATCGGCCCGGGCCAAGGGCGGCCATACCCGTACCGCTGCGCTCACCCCTGAACAGCGCCGCGACATTGACCGCAAAGCGGCCGCCGCTATGGCCCTGTGTGAGGCAGCGGCGGGCAGGTAATCGTTTTTCGATGTAGGAGTCGAAATATGTCCGCTGCCCGCCAAGCGCGTCGTGGCAAGGCGCCGGCCGCCCCTCGTCGTGACTGGAGCGACTGGGTTGGTGATCGGCTGACCACGCGCTTTCCCTATGGGCTGGCCGTGCTGGCCCTCGGTGCCTTTACGCTGCTCAGTCTCCTCTCGCCCAACGGTTCCGTCACCCGGCCCTGGGCCGACCGTGCTATTGAGGCCTTCAGTTGGGGGACGGTGCCTCTCTCGCTGCTGCTCATGATCGCCAGCGTGGCAATTCTGCGCGGCCCCGGCGTCGGTACCTGGCTGCTTACCGGTCGTCTGCTGGCAGCCCTCGGCAGCGGCATCGCCCTCACGGCGCTCTTGGCCGTGGCGGCGGGCGCACCCGCCGACTACCCCTGGCGGTGGCTCGCGGCCCTGGCCACGTTTGGTGCAGTCCCCGCGGCAGCGGTCGAGGAGGCGTTTGGCCGGTTTGCTGGAATATTCGTTCTCTGCGCGGTTGCGCTGCTCGGCGCCGGCCTCTCTCTGGGCCTCAGCGTGGAGCGGTGGCGGCAAGTGGGCCGCGCATTGGTCGTCGGTGCCATCGGCTTCTCCCGGCTGGCTGCCTGGGGACTGTGGTATCTCGGCCGTGGCGTCTTGATCGTGCTCGATCTCATGGGCGTTGCTGCCCTGGCAGCCGGGCGCGGTGTCCAGTCTTGGGCTGCCGAGCGTATCGCCGAGCGCGAGCGGCTGGCGACGGGCGGGGAGCCGGAGGGACAGCGTGTCGCCGCCGACCCAGCCCCGCCGCCGTCGCGCCAAGTCGTCTTCGAGCCGGCAGAAGCACCGGCGGCACCGCCCGCCGTTGCAGCCGTTGAAACGGAGACGGCCCTCGCCGCAGCGTCGTCGCCGGCTCCGCCCGACCACGTGGCGGCGGAGGAGCTTCAGCCCCGGTGGCAGCTGCCCTCGACGGCCATGCTCGCCAGTGCTGGCGCCCAACAGATCAGCGACGCGGAGACGGACGAGAAGTCCAGGCTCATCGAGGAAACGCTCGCCGCCTTCAACGTCCCGGTGCAGGTCGTAGAGACCCGCGTCGGGCCGACGGTCAGTCAGTTTGGCCTGCGGCCGGCCCCAGGCATCACCGTCCAGCGCATCAAGCGCCTCCAGGACGACCTGATGCTTGCGCTCGCGGCGCCCTCCTTGCGCGTCGAGACGCCCGTGCCGGGGCGTCCTGTCGTCGGCATCGAGATACCGAACTCCGGTATCTCCGTCGTGGGGCTGCGCGAGGTGCTCGAATCCAAACCGTTCGCGCGGGACAAGGGCACCCTGAAGATCGCGCTCGGCCGCGACGTCGAAGGCAAACCGCGCCTCGGTGACTTGGCCAAGATGCCCCACTTGCTCATCGCCGGGCAAACCGGCTCCGGGAAATCGGTCTGTGTCAACACGATTGTCGCGTCCTTGCTCTACCAGGGCACGCCCGACACGCTCCAACTGCTGATGATTGATCCGAAGATGGTCGAGCTGGTGGAGTACGAGGGCATCCCTCACCTCCGCTACCCCGTCGTCGTCGAGCTTTCCGAGGCAGCCAAGGTCCTGCTGTGGGCGGTTGAGGAGATGGAGCGCCGCTACCGGCTACTCAAAGAAGCCGGCTACCGCAATATCCAGACCTACAATAACGCGCTCGCCGCCCAGGTTGACGGTGAAGAAGATGACGAGGATGGCCCGGCACACCTGCCCTATCTCGTGCTCATCATTGACGAGCTGGCCGACCTCATGATGTTCGCGCCCGACGACGTGGAGCCGGCGATCTGCCGCCTGACGGCCAAATCGCGGGCTGTCGGCATCCACCTGGTCGTCGCCACGCAGCGTCCGTCTGTGGACGTTGTGACCGGCCTCATCAAGGCCAATATGCCGAGCCGGATCGCCTTTGCCGTCAGCAGCCAGACCGACTCGCGCGTCATTCTCGATACCGGCGGCGCCGAGAATCTACTCGGCCGCGGCGACATGCTGTACCTCCCCTACGATTCGGGCCGCGCCGCGCGCGTACAGTGCGCCTATGTCTCCGACGAGGAAATCACCGAGTTGGTTGAGTTCTGGAAGGCGCAAGGAACCCCGGACTATGTAGACGAGGATGAGATCGCCCACTTGCAGCTCAAGGAAGACGAGGCCCCGGAGGAGGCCCGCGACAACCCCGAGCTTGACCTGGCCTTGGGCGCCATCGAAGAGTTGGACTATACCTCCGTCTCCTGGCTCCAGCGCAAGCTGGGCATCGGCTACCCCAAAGCCGCCCGCCTCATGGATGATCTCGTCGAGCGCGGCATTGTCGTGAAGGAAGACAGCCCGGGACGCTCCTACCGGGTGGTCCCCGGTGCCCCCTTTGCGGCCCTGCGGGGCGAGTGGGAGACGCCGGGCCAGGACGATGACGACGAAGAGCCGTTCTAAATCCCCACCCGTCCCCCCGCCAAGCGGGGGGACCATAGGGGGGCCGGCAGTCGCCGATCTTGTCGGCGCGATTGCCACCCTGCTTATCGCCAGCGATCAGACCGTGGGCGTGGCCGAATCGTCAACCGGCGGGCTGCTCGGCCACTGGCTAACCGACCGACCGGGCGCCTCGCGCTGGTTCCTCGGCGGCGTCATTGCCTATCACAATCGGCTCAAGATCGAGTTGCTGCACGCCCCGGCGGCGCTCTTCACCCGCAGCGACACGAGCGCCGGCGGCACGGTAAGCGCGGCTACAGCGCGAGCGTTGGCCCTCGGCGCCCGGCAGCGGCTCCGCTGCGATTGGGCCGTCGCCGAAACCGGCTTGGCCGGTGTCCATCCGGGCCGGTCACGCAAGCCGATTGGCCTGAGCTATGTCGCAGTGGCCGGCCCCGGCGCGGCTGCCGACGATCAGCCGCGGGTATGGGCAGCGGAGCATCGGTTCGAGGGCGACCGCAGCGCCAACAAAGCCGCGGCAGCACACGCCGCCCTCCACCTCCTGCATCAGGCGCTCGTCGAGGCCGCCGGCTCGTCGAACAAGCCGGGCTGATAGGCGTTGTCGGGCAGGTGGTATGCCGGAATCCCCTGACTCCGCAGAATCCCGGCGAACGTGCCGTCCCCATGCACCGTGTAGACCACCCGCGGCTGCGCTTGCTCGACATAACTGCGTAGGTCGGTATAGTCGGCGTGGTCACTCAACGGCAGCAGATAGTCGGCGCCGAACCGATAGCGCGCGCCGGGATCCGCCGCCCAGCCGCTCAGGAAGAAGCTCTGCACGCGCCTCAAGCTGCGGACCAACGGATCGGAGCGGCGCCGGTGCGGCGGCGCCAGGATCACCTTGTTGCGGACATCCTCGGCAGTTTCCGGCGTGAGCAGCGCGTAGTCGCCTAGCGAGACGCCGAGCCGTTCGTACTGTTGGGCAATCTCGTGAATCTGCTCCTGCACCAGCACCTCGAAGCCGGCGTCGGTCAGCAGCGCCAGCGCCTCCTGCCCTTTGCCCAACGCATAGGCCAGTACCAGCGGCGTCCGGCCGCTTTCGAGACAGCGTGAAACGCAGTCGTGTAGCTCGTCGGCCACCGCCTCGACCGCCGGAAACCGGTAGTGCGGCTGGCCGTAGGTACACTCCATCACCAGCACGTCGCAGCGCCGCACCTCGCACGGTTCCACCGCCGGCCCGTGCTTCAGGCGAAAGTCGCCGGTATAGACGACCGTCTGCCCATCGGGACCGCGGACCTGCGCTTGCGCCGAACCCAAAATGTGCCCGGCCGGGAACAGTTCCAGCTCGTATTGACCGAATTGGTGCGGCTGCCCGAACGGCAGCTCAATCACGTCGCGCCGCCGCGTCCGCTGGCGATAGAAGACGGCCGTCGCGGGCGTGGCCACCGCCTGGCGATGGGGGCGGCAGTGGTCGCTGTGCCCGTGCGAGACGAACGCGAGCGGCTTGCGTAGCTCCGGGTCGAGCCACAGGTCGGGCGCCGGCCAGTGCAGGCCGCGGTCGTAGCGAAAGTGCGTCGGCCGGGGCGCGGCAGCGGCTACACCGGACATCTGCTATCTCATGCTTCCTATCGGCGGAGTGTACCGGTTCTTCTAACGCCGCCGGCCGCCCTCACGCCTCTGCGCTACACTGATAGTGAAAATTGAAGGTAGCTTGAAGGAGACTCCGGTAGATCAGGCCCCACAAGTCTCTGCCGGAGTAACGCGAAGCGAGGACGCGCTGTGGACACCACGCGAGAGATTCAGCAGCGCCTGGACCGCTTGTATACTGAGCTTGCCGTACTCAAGCGGTACGTGCTGCTCCACCTACCCGGTGATCGCACCCAAGACCAACGGGCTTGGAGCGATCTTATGGCGGCTTCCAAGGCCGTCTCCGCTCACTGGGCCGGACCGAGTGCGGTAGAAGAAATCCGTACCCAGCGCGAGAAGTAACGACGCCATGCTCCTTACCTTGGACAGTTCCGTCATTGTGGCTGCGCTCCGGGATCAAGAAGCCTTTCACGATGAATGCTTGCATATTCTTGAACAGGTAAGTGCCGGACAGCATGTAGCTGTCCAACCACTGACGGTCCTGGTTGAGGTAGTTGCTGCCATTCGGCGTAGGACCGGCTCACAGGAGCTTGCGGCCCAGGTAGAACAGGCCTTGCAAGGTCTCACTTCACTGCATTTCGTGGAAGTGGACATGAGTCGCGCTCGTCGTGCTAGCAGTATTGCGCGGCACTCCAGTGTGCGAGGGATGGATGCCCTTGTAGTGGCTGCGGCTCAGGAAGTCGGTAGTTCCCTAGTATCACTGGACCTTGAAATGGTCAGCCGAGCAGGCGGCCTCGTGCAGACTCTCGCTGTAACGGACTTTTAGGTGGTGAAGGACTGTGAGTAACGGCGCAGTGACGGGCCAGACGGGTCCGTCGTCCTGGCTGAGGCGTGGCGGTGCAGTCATGCCTGACCTGACGGTCAACCTGGCCCCGTCGCACCCGGCCGGCTTGATGCTCAGGAACCCCGTCCTGGCCGCGAGCGGCACGTTCGGCTACGGCGTCGAGTTCGCCGGGCTGGTGGACATCCAACGCCTCGGCGCCATCGTCTGCAAAGGCACCACGTTGCAGCCACGTGTGGGCAATCCACCGCCGCGCACGGTCGAGACGGCGGCCGGGATGCTCAACTCTATCGGCCTGCAGAACGTGGGTGTCCAGGCAGTCATCGGGCAATACGCGCCCCAATGGGCCGCCTGGACGGTACCGGTACTGGTCAATATCGCCGGGGAGTCGGTAGCCGACTTCGCCCGTTTGGCCGCGCTACTCGACGGTGTGCCGGGCGTTGCCGCCCTCGAAGTCAATATCTCCTGCCCGAACAGCGCGGCCGGCGGCACCTACTTTGGTCAGGACCCCGACATGGCCGCGGCCGTCACCCGCGCCGTGCGCGACGCCACCGGTCTCCCGACGGTCGTCAAGCTCACGCCCAACGTCACTGACATCCAGCCGGTGGCGCTGGCCGTAGAAGCCGCCGGCGCCCATGCGCTGTCGCTCGTCAACACCTTCAACGGCCTGGCGATAGACGTGCGCCAACGGACGCCACGGTTGGGCCAAGGCGCCGGTGGCCTTTCCGGCCCCGCCATCAAGCCGCTCGCCGTCGCACTGGTCGCCCGCGTGGCCGAGGTCGCTACCGTGCCGATCATCGGCATCGGGGGCATCACCAACGGTGAGGATGCCTTGGAGTTCATCCTCGCCGGCGCCAGCGCCGTGCAGGTCGGTACGATGCACTTTGCCACCCCGCGAGCCAGCGTGGACGTTCTGGACGGGGTAATAGCGTGGCTCCGGCGCCACCGGGTTGCGTCCTTGGCCGAGCTTACCGGCCGCGGCCATCCCGCGCCGGCCATGCGCGAGCGGGCAAGAGTGGACGCTACGGCTGCGGACTTGCGATAATCCATGAGCGTGCCGGTCGGCCGGTCCGGCGAACACCAACCTCACTAAGCCGGCCGGTTCATACGAGCGCCTGCCGCGTGCATAGCCCAACCACCATGCAATCTCCGGACTTTCTGAGGCGGCTGTGGCCGCCAGCGTCGTGGCGGCGGGTGTGGGAAGCACTCACCCCAACGGCGTGGCGGCGAGTGTGGGAAGTACTCACCCCAACCGACCGGCGGCGGATATATTACGCTGCCCTGCTGTCGCTGCTGGTGGTCCTCGTAGCCTTGGTGCTGCTCGCAATATGGCAGCGGTTGCAACCCCGGACGGAGCCGCTGCCCGGTGACGGTGTTGTGTCGGCGACCGGCGAATCGGCCCCACCGCTCACCGCGCTCGTCGAGCAGGGCCAGGACCTGGCCCGCCGTGGCGTGCAGGCCGTTGTGCCAACCTGGACCGACGAGCAGCCACTGACCTTCTTGATCTTGGGCGTGGACCGGCGCGGGGAAGAAATACCGCGCAGTGACGCCATTATCGTGGTCAACGTTCATCCGGTCGAGCGGCGTGCCACGCTCATCTCGGTGCCCCGTGACCTCTATGTGGACATTGCCGGCCATGGCGTCATGCGGATCAATCAAACCTTTGTCCGCGGCGGCGCACAGTTGACCCGGCAGGCAGTAGCGGCGGTGCTGGGGCTGCCGATTGACTACGTTGTCAAGCTGGAGTTCGACGGCTTCGAGCGCATTATTGACACCCTCGGCGGCGTGGAGATCGAGTTGGCGCAGCCGCTCTACGACCCCTACTACCCTGATGATGCCGATGGATACAAGCCACTGCTCATTCCGGCCGGCCGGCAGCGGCTCAACGGTGAGCAGGCGCTCGGTTACGCCCGCTCGCGGCTGACCGACCCGGAAGCCGACTTCGGACGCATCAAGCGCCAGCAGCAGCTCCTGTTGGCGCTGCGCGATCAGCTCCTCACTGCCGAAACCCTGCCGCGGCTGCCGGCCTTGGTCCAACAGTTGAGCGATACGGTGACGACGGACTTTCCGCTCATGAAAGTACCGGCCTTGGCCCAGCTGGGCACATCCATTCCCGCTGACCGCATCACCCGCCTCGCCATCAACTACGATCAGGGACTGGTGACGAGCACCATTACCGCCACCGGCGCCGAGGTGCTCATCCCCGACTTGCCCCGCATTCGGCAGGTCGTCCAGCAAGCCGTCAACGCCAGCACGGCGACGACCGCAGCCGCAACTCCCAGCGCGACGCCCGCTGCGTCCTAAGTGCCCCCCACCATCGCCGTCCCCCCGCCGCAGCGGGGGGACCATAGGGGGGCTGATAATCCTCTAACCGACGTGGGGCCGGAGCGCGTCGGTCAGCTCGGCGATCAGATCGGGTTTGGCGCGTTCGGCTGCCGGCAGCGCCTTGACCAAACCGACGACCTCTGCGCCGGTAATCACCGGGAACACCGGATGACTCGCCTCCGTATCCTGGCGCAGGAAGCGCGAGCGCACGATGGCCGGTTCGGCCAGCGCCAAGTCCAGCAAACGCTCGGCCGCCGCCGTAACGCGGTCGGTGTTGCCCGGAGCGCCGTCCGCACCGTTCTCCGTGTACTCACCCTCCGGTGCAGCCATCGAGCCGGAAGCCAGCACCACGGCAGCGCCGACCGGAAATCCGCTCACCACGTACTCGCGCACCAGGCGCCGCGCGCTCTTCCACGGCCGCGTCAGGTCCCACGTCGGACTGCGGTCCCAGAGCTGCGGCTCGCCATCGTCCGCCAGCCGGTACCAGCGATGCTCCTGCTGCACATAGGTACCGTCGAGGGCCTGGAGTGAGAGCACCAGCGCCCCGTGCGGTCCGAGCAAGATCACGTCGGCGAACGCGCCATTGGGCGGCAGCGTGACCTGACGCAGCAACACGTAATCGTCATCCAAGCCGTCGGCGAGGTCACGGACCACGGCGCGCACCGCTGCCGGCGTGGCCGTCATCGAGAGCGCCCGGCGCACTGCGCCAAAACCCCACGCCGACGCGAGAATACCGCCGAAACCGACCAGAAAGTAGACGGTAAGCGAGCCGATGTCCAGGTAGTGCAGCACCAGCCACGTCAACAGCAGCACGATACCGAGCGACAGCAGCGCCGCACCCCGCGCCAGGCGGCGGCGCGCACGCCGGCGAATATCACGAGCCGTCCCGATAACACGCACGCTACCTCCGACCAACGACGCAGGTTCGGTTGGCAGCTTCAAGCGGAAACTGCCAGGCTTGCGCCGCGTGTCCACCTCCAGGGATGAATAGAGTCGTCGTCCGACATGCTAACACGGCGCCGCACCGCCGTCACTTCACGCCGCGCGGCGTGCCGCCACACTCCCCCTCTCTACATGGTGGAGAGGGGGCCGGGGGGTGAGGCGCATTACTCCGCCGCCCACGCGCGGCTGCGTTGGACGGCGCGCTGCCACTGGGCACGAGCGCGAGCCGTGCTCCCGGCAGCGGCCGCCGGTTGAAAACGGCGTTCGGGTTGCCAGGTGCGCGCGATCTCGTCGGTCGAGCCGTACCAGCCAATACCCAGCCCGGCCAGGAAGGCCGCGCCGAGCGCCGTCGTCTCCAGTACCGCCGGGCGCACAACCGGTAGGCTCAGTAGGTCGGCCTGCAATTGCATCAGGAAATCGTTGGCCGCCGCCCCGCCGTCCACGCGCACCTCCGGGCTGCCGATGGCGGCGTCGGCGACCATCGCTTCCAGCACGTCCGCGACTTGGTGAGCAATCCCCTCCAACACCGCCCGAACCACGTGATCGCGCGTCGTGCTGCGCGTAAGGCCAATGAGCATCCCGCGGGCGTGCGGGTCCCAGTAGGGTGCGCCGAGACCGGCGAACGCCGGCACACAGACTACGCCGCCGGTGTCGGGAACGCGCCGAGCGGCCGCTTCGGACTCGACAGCCGATTCGAGTAAGCCCATTTCGTCGCGTAGCCACTGCACCGCCGCGCCGCCGATGAAGACGCTCCCCTCCAGCGCATAGTCCACGCGGTCGGGAAGCTGCCAGGCGATAGTGGTCAGCAGACCGTGCTCCGATTGCGCCGGGCGCTCGCCGACCTGCATCAGCAGGAAGCAGCCGGTGCCGTAGGTCGTCTTGGCCGTACCGCTATCGAAACACGCCTGCCCGAAGAGCGCCGCTTGCTGGTCCCCGGCAATGCCCGCGATAGGCACTCCCGCCGGTATCGGGCCAGCCGCGCTGGTCCGCGCCCACACCCCGGCGGACGGCAGCACCCGTGGCAACACCGCTGCGGGTACGTCGAGCGCCGCCAGCAGTTCGTCATCCCACGACAGGCTGTGGAGGTTGAAGAGCAGCGTCCGCGATGCGTTGGTGGCGTCGGTAGCGTGAAGCCGCCCGCCGGTCAGCCGCCACACCAGCCACGTGTCCACCGTGCCGAACGCGATCTCGCCGGCCGCAGCGCGCCGCCGCAGACGTGGGTCCTGGTTGAGCAGCCACGCGATTTTCGTGCCGGAGAAGTAGGCATCGAGCACCAAGCCGGTCCGCTCGCGGAACAGCGGCCCGAGTCCGGCCTCCTCCAGCGCCGCGCAATCGGCCGCCGTGCGCCGGCACTGCCAGACAATCGCCGGCGCCACCGGCCGTCCGGTTGCCCGCTCCCACAGGATCGTCGTCTCGCGTTGGTTGGTGATACCGACGGCGGCGAGACGGGCTGCCGCCTCGCCCGGAGCGATGTGCGCCGCCGCCAGCGCCTCGCCCGTCGCGGCCAGCACCGTCTTCCAGAGCTGGTCCGGGTCGTGCTCCACCCAGCCGGGCCGCGGATACGCCTGCCGCACGGCCGCCGCACCCCGCCCGACAATAGCTCCGGCCCAATCTACGACCAACACCGTCGTCCCCGTCGTACCCTGGTCAATCGCCAGGATATAGTCACCACTCATCGCGCCCTCCAACCGCCGCGGTTTCCGCGAACCATGCTACCGTTATGCCGCAATTCACACTAACTCGCCTGGACAAATACCGGGAGGTCACCATGGCAGAACCGTCTTCCGAACCATCTGAGGACAAACCGGCCAACTCTCCAACCGCTGCGGCAACGCTGTATGTTGACACCGAGAACCTACAGGGTAGCGCCCAGGTGCTCATCGAGAGAGCTATCGAATCGTGGCCGGAGCAGGCACCACCCGTTGCGCGGCTGAAACTCTATGTCCGAGCCGACTTGGTGCAGCTCTGGGACATGTGGGCGGAGAGCCGCTTCCCGCACTTGGGCGTGATGGTTCACGGGGTACAGCACTTCAGTGGTCAACCGACCAAGAACTCAGCCGATATCGCGCTGGCGATTGACGCGGTTGCAGACTTCATGGCCGGGGCTACCCAGTTCGCAGCCGTGATGAGCGACGATAGCGACTTCATAGCCCTCTATGCGAAGCTGAGACAGTTGGTGAAAGGAAATGCCCCATTCCTCTGGGTGCTTACCGACCGCCCCGGCACGCGGTCAACTACGATTAGGGACTACTTCCCCGATGACCACATCCACGTTGTGCGTGCCCCGGTTACGGACCGTGCCGCGCCTGCGTCAAGTGCCGCACCGGTGTCAAGTGATGATGTCGAGCAATCTTCCGAGCCATTCGCTGCGATGGCCGATTTGATTATCCGAGAGCGATCAGTCGGGTCTTTCAAGAGCACAGACTGTCAGCCGATCATCAAAAAGAACTGGCCGGATCACCCGATGGCGACGATGCCAAGCGCAAACTTTGGCACACAGTTCACCAACAAAGTTTGGCCCTTGCTGAAAGAGCGAGGAGTGAAGCAAGTAGGCACTAAACCCCGCCGGTACGAGATGACGGAGGAAGCCAAGGCTACGAAGTAAAAACACCCGGCCGGCCCATACTCCCCCTCTCTATCGCCCGGCGATGGAGAGGGGGCCGGGGGGTGAGGCGCAATCAACCCCACCGCCCCACACTTGCTACTATTCCAGTGAGCTTGCCGGTGAGAGAAGGAGCATCATGGCTGCAACGAGAGAAAAGATAGGTGTGGTCGGCTTAGGGCGGATGGGCGCCAACATCGCCCGCCATCTGCAGGATGAGGGTTTCGCGGTGGTGGCCGTGTACGACACGGACAGCCCACGGTCCACGGCCTTGGCCGATGAGCTAGGCGCTACCGCCTGCGCCACGCTCGCCGACGTGACGGCCCAGGCCGCCACGATCCTGACCGTTGTGACCGACGACCAAGCGATGGACGCGATCTTCGCCGAGAGCGGTGACAGCCTGTTTGTTGGCGCCGCCGGGCGGCTGTTCATCAACTGTGCCACGGTCACGCCGGCAATCCACGTGACCATCGAAGCCCGCGCCGAGCGGGCCGGCGCCCAGAGCCTCGAAGCGTGCATGGCCAGCAGCATTCCCCAGGCCCGCGATGGCACGCTCTACCTCATGTGTGCCGGCCACCCCGCCGCGTTCGAGCGCGCCCAGCCGCTGCTCGCGGCCATGAGTGCGTCACTGCGCTACGTCGGGGCGGCCGGGCGAGCCGCACAGGTCAAGGCACTGGTCAACATGGTCATGAACATCAACACCGCCGGGCTGGCGGAAGGCCTGGGTCTCGGTCAAGCCCTGGGCCTCGACGTGGCCATGCTCCGCGAGGTATTTGCTCAGACCGGCGCCAACTCGCGCGTGCTGGAAACCGACGGCGAGGACATGGAGTACCGCGACCACGAATGCTATTTCTCGGCCGCGCACGCCGCCAAGGACTCCGGTATCGCCCTGAGCCTCGCCCACGCAGCGGAGGTCGCGCTGCCGCTCGCGGCAGCGACCAAGCGCCAGTTTGACCAGATGGTCGCGCGAGGGTTGGGCGAATTGGACAAGTCCGGCGTCGCCGAGCTGACGTTCCCAGGTCGCGGATCAGGAGACGCTGTGGGATAGAGGCCCCCTATGTCCCCCCGCTGCGGCGGGGGACAGCGCGTTCCCTCCCCCGTCGCAACGGGGGAGGGTGAGGGTGGGGGCCAAGCCGGGGCGGCCGGTCGCCGTGACGACTCCCTTTCCCTGCCAGGGAAGGAGCCGGGGGGTGAGGCCCACTTCCACCACGAGAGGACACCTGACAAATGACTACGAAAACTGCGCCCACGCTGGCCACTGCCCCCCTCGGAAAGACCGGGCACGCCGTCACTCGGCTCGGCCTGGGTGCCGCACACATCGTCGGTGGCCAAGGCGGCGACCTGAGTGACGATGTAGCCATCGCAACCGTCCATCGCGCCCTGGACGTGGGCATCACCTACCTCGACACCGCGCCGCTGTACGGCGAGAGCGAGCGCTGCATCGGCCTCGCCCTCCGCGACCATCCCCGGGCCAGCGAGCTATTCATTGCCACCAAGATCGGCTTGCTGCCGGGACATCTCCCCGATTACAGCTACGCCGGGGTGATGCGGAACATCGAGACGAGCTTGGAGCGGTTCGGTCAGCCCATGCTGCACTTGGCCCAGATTCATGAAATCCAAGACGACAACTGGGAGCAGGTATGGCGTCCCGACGGTGCCGTCGCGGCACTGCAGAAGGCCAAAGAGCAGCATCTCATCGGCCACATTGGCATCACCGGCTCGGACCCCCGCGCAGTCGCCCGCGCTATCGAGACCGACGTGTTCGAGACGGTGCTGATCTGGCGGACTTTCCACCTCCTGGACCAGACCATTGCCACAGCCACGCTTGAGCTTGCGGCCGAACGCAACATGGGCGTCATCGTCGGCACGCCGTTCGCCGGGTCCATCCTGGCTACCGGCGCGCAGACTGGCCCGCTGTCCGGTGAGGCGCCGCAGTTCATGTACCAGGACGCCCCGACCGAGTTGGTCGCGCGTGTACGGGCCATCGAGGCGGTGTGTGCGCGTCACCAAGTGCCCCTCCGCGCGGCAGCGCTGCAGTTCATTTTGCGCGACGACCGCGTGAGCACCATCATCCCCGGCGCATTCAGTCCCGCTCACGTAGACGACCTACTCGCAGCCGTCACGACCGACATCCCGGCCGCCTGCTGGGACGAGCTTGCCCCATTGACCGGTACGCCAGCGCCGCCAGCGCCCTGACCATGAGTACGCGATTTCGTCACTCCGGCGAAAGTCGGAGTCCAGGGGGCCGCACGGCGACAGCGTGTTCCCTCCCCCGTCGCAACGGGGGAGGGCTAGGGTGGAGGCAAGCCCATCCGCAAGGAAGGAAGCGCGATGAGCAATCCACAGGCCCTAACCACCGTTGAGCGAGGCAGCCGGGCCTGGACGCGCGATACCATTGACCACTCCGCTACCTGGTACTACACCCTTTCCCCCGACTGCCTCGCCGCGCTCGATACGTTTGTCCAGCGCCAGCGGCGTGATCCCCAGCCGGCCACCACTATTCGGGTGTCCGATACGGACTTGGCGGCCTGCGGCAAGTGCCTGCAACCCGTGCTCCCGGCACTCGAATCGGGTCGCGGCTTTGCCATCGTTGACCGCGTGCCCCTGGACCGGTACACCGCCGATGAAGCCACCTTGATCTATTGGGTGATCGGTCAACTGCTCGGCATCCCCACCGGGCAGGATCGGATCGGCACCCTGCTCTACGACGTCCGCGATACCGGCCAAAGCGTCACGCAGGGGGCACGCTTCTCGGTGACAAACGCCGAAAGCTCCTTCCACATTGACGGCACGATGGGTCCCGACCTCCCCGATCTGCTGGGACTACTCTGCCTCAATGGCGCCAAGTCGGGCGGGCAGAGCCAATTCATCAGCGCCTATGCCCTGCATAACGACCTGCTCGAAAACGATCCCGACGCGCTGCACACGCTCTATCGGACATTCCTCTTCGACCGTCGTAGTCAGCAAGAGGCCGGCGAGTTGCCCTACCTCTCCGCCCCCGTCTTTCGCTGGGACGGCAGCGAGCTACACATCCGCTATCTCCACTACTACACACAAGTTGGCCATGAGCGGGCCGGCCAACCGCTGACCGCAGCCCAGCAGCACGCGCTGGCGGCGGTCGAGACCCGGCTGGAGCGGCCGGACCTCCGCGTGGAGTTCACCTTGCAGCCGGGCCAGATGATCTTCTGGAACAACCACTGGCTGCTGCACAACCGCACCGCCTTTGAGGACTATCCCGAAGTCGAGCGCCGCCGTCACCTGAAGCGCCTCTGGCTCCGCCAGCGGGCCAGCTAAGAGGCCGGGCACGCAGACTAGAGCATGTTGGCAAAGCGTCGGAGGGCCGGGGATAGGTACCTGATAAGGGTAGGTTTTTTGTGCAGGGGCACGATTCATCGCGCCCACTCGCACGTCATTCCGACGGAAGCCGGAATCCAGGGCCAGTCGTGGCCTCCCGGTCTCCGTCATTCCCGCGAAAGGAGACCTTTGCATAACTACCCGGATGGAGTGCGAGGAGGTGGTAACGCGCCCCCCGCCAACCTGGACGGTCCGGCTTTTAGATTCCCTAGACTCACAAACGAAGTGCAACACCAATGTAAGGTGTTGCCATGGGACGCTACTACACGCAGCTTGACATTGCAGACCGGTGTGAACTGGCCCGGCTACACGCCCAGGGGCACTCGCTCCGGCAGATCGCTACCGCTCTGGATCGCGCGCCATCGACCATTGCGCGGGAGTTGAAGCGCAATACCGCACGCCAGCAGGGCTACCGGCCGCGGTATGCCCAGGAGCAGGCCCGCGCTCGCCGCTGGGGTGGCGCCCGCCTGGAGCGCGATGCCGCGCTCCGGGCACAGGTGCTCGCCCGCCTCAAACGCGGCTGGTCGCCGGAGTTGATCGCCGGCCGGTTCCGGCGGGAACGGGGCACGACGATCATCGCTCACGAGACCATCTATCGCTTCATCTATGCCCAAACCACCCGCACGAAGGCGGGCCGGGCCTGGCGCCACTACCTGCCCCGCGCCAAGTGGCGCCGGGGCTGGCGTGGCCGTCGGGGTGGCAGCGCCGCCACCCACATTGCCCACCGGCGGCCCCTCGCAGAACGCCCGGCCAGCGCCACCGACCGCCAGACCCCGGGGCATTGGGAAGCCGATCTGATGCTCTTCCGCACCTATGGGCAAGCGGTGCTCACCGTGCATGAGCGCCACTCCCGCCTGCTGCTGGCCGTGCGGCCCCCGGGCAAAGCCGCCGCCCCCATCGCCCAAGCCCTCGCTCGGCTGCTGGGGCCCTTGCCCGCTCCCTGGCGCCAGACCGTCACCTTCGACAACGGCACCGAGTTCGCCCGCCATCACGAACTCCACGCCCTGGGTCTGGAGACCTTCTTCTGTGACACCCACGCCCCCTGGCAGAAAGGGGGTGTCGAAAACGCCATCGGGCGCCTGCGCCGGGGGCTGCCTCGCCAGACCGACTTGGCCACCCTGACGGACAAGCGGTTTACGGAACTGGTGCAGTTGTACAATAACACGCCGCGCAAGTGTCTCGACTACCGGACCCCGGCGGAAGTGTTCTGGAACCACGTGTTGCACTTCAAATGTGAATCCACCTTCCCGCTTTCGCGGGAATGACGGGTTACGCAAAGGTCTCCGAAAGCGGGAACCCACACCCCCTCTCTATTGCTCCGCGATGGAGAGGGGGCCGGGGGTGAGGCGCTACTGCCACGTGGACTCCCCTTCCCTGAAGGGAAGGGGCCGGGGGTTAGGTACAGTATTCTCCGCCGTGATGACGCCAAGAGGCTTGGATAAGGAGGAACGCCATGCAAGCAGCAGTACTCTTCGAGCAGGGACAGCCGATGCAGGTCGAGGAAATCGAGCTGGCGCCGCCCCAGTACGGCGAGGTCTTGGTTCGCATGGTCGCCGGCGGCATCTGCCATAGCTGCCTCCACGCGGCCGACGGGAGCTGGACAGGTATTCCCGTGCCGATTGTGCTCGGCGACGAGGGCGCCGGCGTCGTCGAAGAGCTAGGGCCGGGTGTGCGTGACCTGGAAGTAGGAGACCACGTGATTCTCTCCTGGGCGCCAACCTGCGGCGGCTGTTACTACTGCGCCACCGGGCGGCCGGTGCTGTGTGAGCGCAAAGCGCCGCAGACCGGCACGCTGCTCGATGGCACCACCCGCATCTCCTTGGGCGACCGGCCCGTCTATCAATTTGCCAACGTCGCGACCTACGCCTCCCATTCGGTAGTGCCCGCCTCGTGCGCCATCCCCATCCGCAGGGACATGCCACTCGACAAGGCGGCCTTGATCGGCTGCTCGGTGATGACCGGCGTCGGCTCCGTCATCAACACCGCCAGCGTGCGGCCCGGCGAGAGTATGGCCGTGTTCGGCGTGGGTGGCATCGGACTCAACGCCATCCAAGGCGGCGGCCTCGTGTCCGCCCACCCGATCATCGCCGTGGACGTGAACCAACGGAAGCTCGATTATGCACAGGCGTTGGGCGCCTCGCACCTCGTTGACGCTTCGCGTGAAGACCCGGTAAGCGCCATCCAGCGCATCACCGGCCGCGGCGCGGAGTATACGTTCGTAGCGGTGGGTGAGAGCAGCGTCTTTGCCCAGGGCCGCGAGGCGCTCGCCCCCGGTGGGACCTGCGTGCTCATCGGCGCACCGCCCAGCGACCAGGACTTTACCTTCAAGGCCGGGCTGCTCGGCCGCGACGAGCGGGGCATCCGCGGCTCGACCTACGGGAGCGCGCGCACCCGTGCCGACTTCCCTCGCATGGTCGAGTTGTACATGGCCGGCAAGCTCAAGATTGACGAGCTTATCACCGACCGCTACGGCCTGGACGAGGCCAACGAAGCCTTCCGCGCCCTCGCCGCCGGCGAAGTCGCCCGCGGCCTTATCGTCTTCTAAGCAACGTCCCGGTGCCTCACTCCCGTCATTCCCGCGAAAGCGGGAATCCACGTCCCCCCGCCGCAGCGGGGGGACCATAGGACATCTGCTCCAACTAATTCATTTTGCATGTGGGTGATGCTGGATTTCGGCCCCTCCCAGGCTCTCTCCTGTCCCGACGGGGGAGGGAAGTCGCTCCCGGCCGCGACAGAGCGAGGCCGGGGAAGGGAATTTGGCAACCTCCTCCCGTCGCTGGGTGGTATCCGGCCTGGTTCAGGTGGTGCAGCCGCTGCAATTAGTTGGAGCAGATGGACCATAGGGGGGCATCATCCCCGGCCGACGAGCGGCCATTAGCCCCTTCCCTTTGTACAGACTGGACACATGGTGGACACCCGTTCGGGGACATGGTGGACCCCTCCTGCCCCCGGTAGGGTTGGGGGAGGAGGTACACCATGCCCTGGCCGGAGGTCTCGACCATGAGCTTACGTCGCGAGTTTGTCGAACTGGCCCAGCAGGCAGGCCCCAACCGCCGCGCCCTCGGTCGTGCCTTCAGCATCAGTCCCACCACGGGCTACCGCTGGCTGCGCCGCTACCAAACCCAGGGTCCCGCGGCTTGCCGGACCGCTCCCGCCGGCCCCACCGCTCGCCCCAGCGGACCGCCGCCATTGAACAGCGCGTGCTGCAGCTCCGGGCCACGCACCCGGCCTGGGGCGGGCACAAAATCCGGCGGCGCCCCCAGTCCGCGCGCCTTCCCCGCAGCGCTGCCGCCGATTGAGTACGCCCCCCGGGGCCATGGTGCGGCGGGTACAAGCCAAGGGTGAGATCGCGTTGCAGGGCCAGTCCTAGCATGTCGGACGGGCCTTTCGGGGCTATCCGGTGGCAGTGCAGCCGACGCTGGTGCCAGACCGCGTGACGGTGCAGTTCTGCCACGGAACCATCGCCGAACTGGACTTGAGACCGCCCGATGCGCGATACTGAACCTGTCCACTATGCCCCCCGTCTGTCCACTCCCTCTCCCGTGGGAGTGGCTTCCCGCTTGTGGAGACCTTTGCATAACCCGTCATTCCCGCGAAAGCGGGAATCCAAAAACCGATCATCCCAGATTAGCGAGGAGTGGAGCAGTGTCCCTCTCGCACTCCATCTGGAGGTTATGCAAAGGTCTCCTTGCGCGGGAATGACAGGACCGGGATGGAGGTGTGCCGGCGACGCTGCGGCTGCTAGGATTCTGCCCAGCCCAGGCGTTGATGGGGAGACTGATGGCAGAGACGAGCAGTGACCATGCCTACCGGGTGGACCAGGAAGAACGGCCGGTCTTGCGCCCGGTGGAGCCGCGCTGGATCACGTACCAAGGCGAGCAGCGCCTCTGGCTGCGTGATCCGCTTGCCTTGAGCGAGCGTATGGTATTGCTGCCTGCCGCCGTCGCGCCGCTGGTTGCGCTGCTCGACGGCGAGCGGACGCCGAGCGGGATCAAAGCGGCCTTCGAGGTGCGCTACGGCACGCGGCTGCCGCCGGGGTTTGTCGAACAGTTCCTGGCGGCGCTACAGGAATCGGCGCTCCTATTCGGCCCGACCTACGAGGCGGCGCGGGAACGTGTACTCGCCGACTACCGCGCGGCCCCGTTCCGGCGGCCGGCGCTCGCCGGCAACGGCTATCCGGCCAACCCGGAGGCCCTGCACCGACTCCTGGTGCGCTATGCGGCCGAGGCTGGCAGGAACAGTGCGGCGCGTGCAAACGGGAGGCTGCGGGGACTGATTACGCCCCACATTGACTACGCCCGCGGCGGAGTGGAGTACGCCCGGTCCTGGCTGCCGGCACGCGAGGCCGTCGCCGCGGCGGACCTGGTTGTCATCTTCGGCACCGACCACGCCGGGAGTGCCGGTGCGTTGACCCTCACCCACCAGCGGTACGCCACGCCCTGGGGGCCGTTTCCGCAGGACCGGGCGGTCGTCGAGCAGTTGGTCGCTGCCCTCGGCGAGGAGGCGGCGTTTGCCGAGGAGCTGCATCATCGCAACGAGCACTCCATCGAGCTGGCGACCGTCTGGCTGCACTGGCTCCTGCGCGAGGCCGGCCGCGCCGATGACCTTCCGCCGCTCGTCCCGATCCTCTGCGGTTCGTTCGCCCCCTTCACGCACGGTGCGGACGACCCGCTCGCCGACGGGGCGCGGGTGCAGGCGCTCGCGGCGCTGCGGGCGGCCACCGCCGGGCGGCGGGTGCTGGTCGTGGCGTCGGCCGACCTGGCCCACGTAGGGCCGGCATTCGGTGACGAGCGCGGCTGGGACGTATTCGCGCGCGCCAGCCTCAAAGCGAGCGATGAGCGCCTGCTGGCAGTCGCCGCGACCGGCAATCCGGCGGACTTCCTCGCCACGCTGCGGGCCGATCAGGACGCGCACCGCGTCTGTGGCCTGCCACCGATTTACTGGGCGCTGCACGCGCTCGACGGCGCCGTGGGCGAAACGCTCGGCTACGACCAATGCCCGGCCGACGAGGCCGGTGCCTCGTGGGTCACAATCGCCGGCATGGCCTACACGTGAGACCCGACACGAGCGCGTCCGCCTTGTGCCTCGGCTCCGACAGCCCGTATAATGGACCGCACCGAGGGCGCGTAGCTCAGTTGGTTAGAGCGCGCGGTTCACATCCGCGAGGTCCGGGGTTCGAGTCCCTGCGCGCCCACTACACCAACTAAGATCAAGAAGCTCCGTGCAGCGATTCCGGTTAGCGCTGCAGCCGCGACGCTTACCCAAGATTCTGACCCAGTCTACGCTGGCCGGACTCTGCCAAGCGGAGCAAAGTGTGAGTGGACACGGAGAGCCATGCTGATTAAGAACGTCCATGTGAAGAACTTCCGCTCCATCCTGGACGAATCACTACCGTGTGATTCCCTCACAGCATTAGTAGGACGGAACGGTTCAGGAAAGTCTTCATTCTTGAGCGCACTCGAACTGTTCTACAACCCAACGGCTCGAGTGACTCAAGAGGACTTTTATGCTGAAGACGTGACCCAGGATATCGAGATCGCGGTCACGTACACGGACCTAAGTGCGGAAGCACGAGGCCTTTTCTCAGCATACATCGACAGCGATGCCTTAACAGTTGTCCGAGTCTTCTCTGACCCCCAATCAGGGAGGTCAGGTAGCTACCATGGAATGCACCTTCAGAATCCTGATTTCCTTGCCATCAGGCGAGCTGGCCCTGCTGCCATGGCTATCAGAGGTAAGTACAACGAAATTAGGAGGCAGGAGAAGTACACATCATTGCCTTCGGTCAATTCGGCCAATGCTGTGCAGAAAGAGTTGGTCGACTGGGAAACACGGAATCCAGAACAATGCGAGCCACTAAGGGATGACGGCCAATTCTTTGGATTCACACAAGTAGGTCAAGGTTTCCTTGGGCGATACAGTAAGTTCATTCACATACCAGCTGTGAGAGATGCACAGGAGGATGCGACTGAGAAAAGAGGATCATCGGTCACAGAGATAATGGATCTAGTAGTGAGAAGTGCTCTCGCGAAGCGAGAAGATGTCGAGGATTTTAAACGGCGAACACAAGACCAATACCGGGAAATCATGAATCCCACGAATCTCACTGAACTAGACAAATTGGCACAAGGCTTGTCCCGGGAACTTCAATCATACGTCCCGGATACCAGAGTTCTGCTACAATGGTCTGAGCTTTCGGATATTGCAATTCCCATGCCGCAAGCGGAAGTTAGACTTATGGAGGATGGTTACGATTCGAGAGTAGAAAGGACTGGTCATGGACTGCAGCGAGCATTCATCATTACAATGCTACAGTATCTTGACGCGATCAGATACATGGAGCCGACGCTAGAGGATCAATCCACAGAAGGAACTGAGTCAGACGCTGGGGAGACTAGTCTCCAGCTCCCTAGCCTAGTTCTGGCAATTGAGGAACCAGAGCTATATCAGCATCCTAGCCGCCAACGTCACTTGGCGTCAGTCTTACTGCGCCTTGCTACGGGTGCAATTCGCGGCGTTGCACAAAGTACTCAAGTCATCTATACTACGCATTCCCCACTATTCGTTGGTCTAGACCGCTTCGACCAAATTCGAGTCCTACGCAAGGTGCTCAGAGATAACGCTATGCCCAGAGTTACTCGGCTCAGGAAAGCGGACATGGGAGTTGTGGCCGGTGAACTATGGCACGGGAGCGGTAGTCAAGGCAAGATGTTCACGGCAGAGACGCTCAAGCCTCGTCTCCAATCCATGATGACCCCCTGGATGGGAGAGGGGTTCTTTGCTGACGTGGTAGTGTTGGTTGAAGGTGAAGGCGACCGTGCGGCGATCCTGGGTGTTGCAAGATCAAAGAAGTGCGATTTCGATAGTCTGGGGATTACTGTCATACCTTGCTCCGGAAAGTCCAACATAGATCGTCCTCTCGTCATTCTTAGGTCATTGGGCATATCGGTGTATGTTGTTTGGGATGGTGACTTTGGTGGTAAAGGTGCAAAACCCGATGATAACAGGCGTCTGCTGCGGCTTCTAGGAGAACCCGAGCGGGACTGGCCTCACTTCGTTGAGGAGTTATCTGCTTGCTTCAAAGCCACATTAGAAAGGACTTTAGAAGAGGAGATAGGCAAGGAGTCCTTCGCCCAGTGGTTGTCGGAGGCTCAACATGAATTTGGCATAGACAGGAGGGAACATGCTCTCAAGAATCCAGCGATTATTGAATATGTGGTGGTCAAGGGCGCGTCGAGCGGCAAGACCAGTAAGTCGCTGGAGAGGATCGTCGAGAGCATTATTGCCCTAAAGAACCAGCCCTAAGCGCTCCGAAAAACGACTCCAGACTGTAAGCGGCTTGCTGAGGCTGTTCCATCGAAATGGTAGGGAGGACATGATGGACCGACGGATTTGCGCGGCGATTGAGTACAAGCACTATCTAGAGTTCGTCTATGATGGCCTTCCGCGCGTAATCGAGCCACATGCCCACGGGACATCCTCGACCGGAAAGGAAGTCGTACGAGGTTTCCAAACCGACGGACAAAGCTCAAGCGGGCCACTCGGGTGGCGTCTGTGGGATGTGGCAAAGATGGAATTGCTGCAAGTATCAGAGTCTACTTTTGACAATCCCCGCCACGGTTACGTCCGTGGCGACAAGCATATGCATCCAGTGCATTGCGAACTCTAGCAGCAGTGCAGTTCCTTCTTCATTGCGGCGTTGAGGGAACGATTCGCACGCCACGCGCATAGTATTGGTTAGAGCGCGCGGTTCACATCCGCGAGGTCCGGGGTTCGAGTCCCTGCGCGCCCACCAGCCTGGACAAAATAAGGGTGAAAAGGGGGGGAGACCGGCTACTCTCGGGCCTGGATGACGACGCGACCGCCATCCACGACTTCGATGTTCAGATTGTGGCGGTCCAGGAGCAGCATCCCCACAAGCGGGGTGCTGCCCGTCGCGTCGGCCTCGATGTCTCGCGGTTGATCGTCCCAGAGTACAGTGACGTAATGCACGTCGAAATCGACCTGAGCGTCGTTGGCCAGCAGCGCCTGGCCCATGTAAGCGAAAGGCAACCCCAGTTCGGTCACCAGTTCAGTCGGCAAGGTCAAGAAGCCGCTATAGCCGGTGTCCACCACGGCCTCGATGGCCCGGGTCCTCCCCTGCGGTTCCTGTAAGTGAAGGGTAACCACTGCTTCATGGGCGGCATTTACCACTCCCTCGATCACCGGGCCCTCCGCAGGGACCCGGCCCCAAAGCTTCGCAACGCCCGGTACCCGACGCGCTCACATAAGACATCGACAGCATCGGGGCGTTGCGCTCGCAGACGATCTACCGCGATGCGGGTAGTGTCGGCAATGGCCCAGTCCCCGGTCTCAATGTCGATGGCAACGTACTCTCCGAAGTGGTCGGCTTCGACCTGGGGCCGGATGTCCCGCTCGTATATCTCCTTACCCAAGCGAACCGCCTCTTCGCGTGGGCGGCGTGGGGGCATGGCGGTTTCCCTTCCCTGGGCGGGCGCCGTAGTCTCCGCGTCTCTCATGCGGCCCCCTTCAGAGGCGTTTCTCTATGGGTTGCAGCCTACTATCTTGCGGCCAACTGGGGCAACAAGAAGGACCCGGCACGCAGGCTCACCAAACCAGGCAAAAGCGGGAATCTTTACGCTGAGGTTCGCTTTGGACCTGTGGTTGGACGCTGATTCCCTCTCGTCGTGCGTAAACCCACTCCTCATGGTGAGGGAAGGGACGGCGCTCGCTCGGTATGGCACAGTCGCGGTGTTCGACGAATCAGGGCGCGTACAGGACTTCCTCACCTCCGGTATCACACCTGAAGAGCGCCAATTCCGCGCCAACTCCCGGAGCCGCCGCCCACGGTCGCTTGCTATTCTGTGCCCAATCAGCAGCGGGAGGGACACGAATGGCGAGCTATAGCCGGAGGAGCCGTAGCCGTCGGAGGGCCGCCGGCGCCGGCCGTGTTGTGCGGGGGTACACCCTCCGGGATCGGAAAGGACGCATCAAATACGTTGGCGTGTCCAACAATCCTCGCCGGAGGGCCGCCGAGCACAAACGGGATGGGAAGCGCGGCAAGCTGAAAGTGGAAACCCGCCCGATGTCTCGTGGATATGCCCGTCACTGGGAGGCACAGAAGCTCGCCCGCCACCGCAAAACGCACCGGGGCAAGAATCCGGCTCACAACAAGACGCGGAGTGGCGGCTGGAAGTCGTGATCTGTCGCCGTAGCGTCAAGGGTGCGACGTGTTGCCGGAAGGTTGAGGTGCAGCCGGTGAGCGCGCGGTTCGCATCCGCGAGGTCCGGGGTTCGAGTCCCTGCGCGCCCACCAGACTGGACAAAATCAAGAACTTTCGTGATTAGGTGCGAGTTGCTCGTATAGATCGACTCGCACCGACTGTGATACTGTTTGGTTTGGACCACGCCGCCCGGCACCGGGGACCATGGGGCTGGCCGGGCGCACCGTAACTTCGAGGTGGTGAACCCGTCTCGCATGGAGGCCATGACATGGATAGAGGGGAATCAAGCGGAAACAGATATGTCCTGGGCTACAGCGAAGATGTGATGGATATGCACAGTTGGCGCAGTGCGGAAATCTGCGCCGCTCACCTGCTACCGCATCTTGAGACGGGCTTCCGTATCCTTGACTTCGGCTGTGGAAATGGGTCTATTTCGATGGGGTTGGCCAAGGCTGTCGCCCCTGGCGAGTTTCACGGGATCGACCGGGAGGAGTCCGTGATCAAACGGGCCCGTTCAACTGCGGCGGCCAGGGGGCACACCAATGCCAACTTTCACGTTGGGGAGTTGACGGAACTGCCCTTTGAAGACAATTTCTTCGATGCTGCCCATTGCCACACCGTGCTCCTGTATGTCCCCGACACCCAAGCGGCGCTCACGGAGATAAAACGGGTTCTGAAACCGGGCGGCATCCTTTCCTGCCGCGAGCGTATTGTCGCGTCGTCGTTCTTTGAACCCACCGAGGCGGATTTATGGGCTGTATTGGAGCGAATGTTCTCTGCCAGCGGCACTCACCCGCAGTTGGGGAAAGAGCTTAAAGGAGCCTTCCATGAAGCTGGCTTCACGAATATTAGGGCTTCCGCTTCTTTCGACCTTTTCGTTACCCCCGAAGAGATTGATATGATCCACGGGTTCCTCGAACAGTGGCTTTTCTCACCGTATGTCCTCGAAATGGTGACGGCGCGGGGAGGAGATGCGAGCCAGTGGCGAGAACAATGGGTTAGTCCCCTGGAGGAGTGGCGGAATAACCCCGGCGCTATGGGAGCCTTCGCCATGGGGGAGTGTATCGGCTATAAGCCCTAACATCGGTAGTCGCCACGGAAACGAGATGCCGAGGTACTCAATAACGCCGGTCTGTTCGTGTCCAGTGGCGCGGCGGTTTCGGGCAAATGGCAACGGGTTTGATCTGTTGGGGTGGGGTAGTCTCACGCTCGGAGACGCCTTCTATGGGCAAACGCTGTTGTAGCGGGGTTTCGCTATTGCTTGGTTTCGTCGAATGGGTTCGTGTACGTTCCGAACTGTGTTGGCGTCACGCGCGGCGTTGTTAGAACGGTTAGGTCAATAGAGGGCATGAACAATCTGCCGATATTCGAACAGGGGGGGCGCCAACCGTTGACTGGCTTCAGCGTGCGCTGAATGCTAGCGGCGACTTTCCCTCCATTAAGAGCATCGCCGTAGAGGACATTGGCGCAGGCTCAGGGACCATGGCCAGCGTCCTGCGCTGTGCCCTGACCTATCACGATGACGCACCGGGGGTGCCCCGGTCCGTCGTCATCAAGCTGTCCAGTAATGAAAAGAAGAGTCTCCGCATAGCCAAACTGCTGTCCATGTACAAACGGGAGTACTTCTGCTTCCGCGACCTGGGACACAGCATACCGACGGGACTTCCCAAGCTGTTGTACGGAGACTTTGACAACGCCAGTCACCGCTTCGTCATGGTGCTGGAAGATCTGGGGCATATGGAGAGGACGGACCAGCTCGCCGGAGCCGACGCCGGCCGAGCCATGCGGGCCATAAGGGGCGTTGCCGAGTTGCACGGCCGGTTCTGGAACAGGCTGGACCAGCCGCCGGCTTCGGATTTCCTGGCTTCGGTCGGCGGGCCGAAACCCTGGCTGTCGCAGCTCATCTACCTGGGATGCCTTCCTCCCTGCTTGGAGCGTTTTGGCAGCCTGTTCTCGGACCAGACGCGACGCCTGGCGGAAGCCTTCGGCCCCAGGGTCGTTGACCACATGCGCGAACTGGCCGCCGGCCCCCAGACCCTGACTCACGGCGACTTCCGGTTGGAGAACATGTTCTTTGGCGGCGCGGGTACGGACGACTTCACCGTGATCGACTGGCAAGCTTCCGGCCTCATTAGCAGCGGAGTCTACGACGTGGCGTATTTCATGATGTCCAGCGTTCCCACCGAGGTCCGCCGCCGCATCGAGCGGGAAGCCCTGGAGGAGTATCATGGCATCCTTTGCAGCATGGGAGCGCGGGACCTCACCTTCGAAGACTGTTGGTATCGCTACCGGCAGAACATCCTGGGTATGTTGATCCCGGGCGTTTGCGCGGGCGGGGCGCTGGATATGTCCCACGAACGGACACGCATGCTGGGCAAAGCGATGCTCCGGAGGACGCTGGCAGCCATTGAAGACCTGGATGCCTCCGAGCTTCTCCCCGTCCGCAGTGGCTTCTTGACTCCCACGAATGCCTTTTCAACGCTTTCCTCCTGCTTCTACAATGTGTACAGATTGTTCTACCGTCTGCACAGAGCGCGGGCGCGGGGCAGTTCAGCTTGGCCGGCGTCTGGCGCAGGACGCCAGGGGAAGAGACCGGTAATCGCAGCGAGTGCAGGCAATGAATCCGCTTCCGTAACCGGAGGCTTCGTACAGCTTCCCCGCAAGCAGGTTGCCGTATCAATGACCTGCGTCACGCTGGCAATGTTCCTGGCCGCGCTGGGTCCGACCACCGTTGCCACCGCGCTGCCCAGCATCGTCGCCGACCTTGGCGGGTTTGATCTTTACGTTTGGGTCGCCACCGCCTACATGGTCGCTGCCACCGTTGCGGCACCCATTACCGGGGGGCTGAGCGACCTGTACGGGCGCAAGCCGTTCTTCATTCTCGGCTTGGTCGTCTTCGCAGCCGCCTCGGCTCTCCTTGGGATGAGCCACTCCATGAACGCCGTTATTGCCTTTTGTGCGGTACAGGGCATCGGCGGGGGACTCTTGATGACGGCGAGTCTCGTCTCCGTGGCTGACCTGTTCCCCCCTGAAGAGCGGGGCAAGCACCAGGGATTGCTGGCTGGCGTGTACGGTGTTGCTTCCATTGTCGGGCCAATCGTGGGCGGCTTCGTTACTCATCATTATCATTGGAGCTGGATTTTCTGGCTCAACGTTCCCATTGCCATACCCGTTCTGCTGTTGATGATACGGGCTTTCCCCCGCGGCAATCCCGGAGTTGAGCGCCGGAAGCCGGACTACCTGGGCATGGTCACCCTAGCGCTGGCCATAGTGCCCACCTTTCTTGCCCTGTCGCTGGGAGGCGTTCAGTACGCGTGGGTATCTCCCCAATGCCTGGGATTGCTGGCCCTCGGGCTGGCGATGGCCGCGGCCTTCATAGTCATCGAATCCCGGGCCGAGTCCCCGGTCATGTCCCTGGAGCTTTATAAGGACCGATCGGTGGCTTTGGCCATGATGCTGGTTCTGCTGACGGGGTTCGTCTTGTTCGGGGCCCTGATTTTCCTGCCCCTGTTCTTCCAGGGAGTGCTGGGGGTTTCGGCGAGTACCAGCAGCCAGCTTTTGGCTCCGATGCTGCCCGGGATCGTATTCGGAGCGGTCCTGTCGGGACAACTGCTTTCCAGGACCGGCGGGCACTACCGGACCCATGTACTGGCCACCACGATGCTCACTGCGGTGGGTATGTACTTGATCTCGACCATGAACCAGACTACCGGGGTTGTCCTGATCCTGGCCTACCTGATGCTAGCGGGAATTGGCATGGGTGGTACGCTGACCGTGCTCGCGGTAGCGGTCCAGAACTCGGTGCCGTTCAGTCTGGTGGGAGCCGGCACATCGGCGAACCAGTTCTGGCGGATCGTGGGCGGCATGATGGGCCTCGCCGTAATGGGCGCCGTGATGGTGCTTGGTTTTCGATCCAGACTGGAAGTTGCTGTGCCCGACAGCGTCAAGGCTCTACTCCCTGAAGGGGCGCTGGATTCCGTAAAGCAGGACCCTCAGGTGCTGCTGGACCCGGCCGCAGCCGACGCGCTGAGAGAAATGGTCGCCGCTGCAGGATCTGAGAATGTTCAGTTAGCGGAGAGGCTGTTAGACTCGCTTAAGGCTTCGCTGGCCGGAGGGTTGGGCGACGTGTTCACAATGCTCACTGCGGCCGCAGCCCTGTCTTTCGCCATCGCGCTGTTCCTGCGCGTGCGGTCCGACGCCGAAACCGGGCAACCGGGACGGAGGCTCGACGAATCATGCTGAGATTTGTTGAGGAAGTGCTGCTACTGCTCTTGGACTATGGTGACGGGGATACCCCGGCCTCCATGCCATTGCATTCGCTGGACTTCATTCTCGCCGGGGCATTGCTGATGGACTTGGCTCTGGAAGACCGCATCGACACCGACCCCGAACGGCTCTTCCTGATCGATGCGACGCCGGTGGGGGACAGCCTGCTGGACGACACTCTGGACGATGTTGCCAAGGACAACACGCCGCGCTTCATCAGCTATTGGCTGGAACGTACCGCAAGACGGGGTGATGAAATCCGGGAAAAGACGCTGGCCGGGCTGGTGGACAAGGGAATTCTCGAGTCTGACGAGTCCAGCCTGTTTTTCCTCTCGCCTCTGGTGCGGCGTTCCAGACGATACCCGACCGTCGACGGGCAGGTCACGGAGGAGGTGCAGACCCGAATAATGCGGCTGCTGTTCAGCGATGACATTCCGGACCCGCGCGACATCGCCATCGTCAGTCTCGCGGCTGCCGGCGACATGTTCAGGCATCTCCTGTCGCGAGAAGAGTTGGCGCAGGCGCAAGAACGGATAGACCTCATCGTCAGGTTGGACCTGATCGGTCAATCGGTGGCCAGCGCCCTCAGGCCGGCCGTGGCTCCCGTTCCCACCCCGTCCGTTCGTCCTGCCGTGGAGATTCCGGAAGCGCCGGGGTGGCCCATCCTCGGCAATGTCTTTGACATGGCCGGGGACCTGCGCGGATTTCTCACCCGGCAGTACCTCGAACTGGGTCCGATATTTCAAGTCAGAGCGCTTAACGCCCACTATATTGTCCTTGCCGGTCCCGAGGCCAATAACTTCGTGCAGAAGAACGGGAGAGCCTTCCTGCGATCCTACGAAATCTGGCAAGGCTTCAATTCGGCATGGGGAGCCAAGGACGCCCTCACCGGAATGGACGGCCCCGGGCACGTCCGGATGCGAAAAGTGCATAGGAGGGCCTTCTCGGGCAGGTTCATCGAAGACCGGCTGGATGAGGTAGTCGACATCACGCAGCGCGTCATCGCCCAATGGCAGGAGAGCCGGCCCATTAGTGTCCACTCCGCCATGCAGAAACTCATAGCCGAGCAGATTGCCGTCCTCACCACCGGGGTTTCCGCGCTAGCTCATATTGATGACCTGATAGCCACTCTCAACGGCCTGCTCTCGGTCCACGTGATGAAGCAACGTCCCAGCCTGATTCTCCGGCTACCGCGGCTGAGGCGGGCCCGCAAACGAATGGGAGAACTGTATGACCTAGTGATGGCTTACCATGAAGATGAGGGGCGTGCGGGCCGGGACTTGATTGACGACTTGCTGGATCTGCATCACAGCGACCCGCAGTTCTTTCCCGAGACGGACTTGCAGGTGGCCGTGCTGGGCCCGTTCTTTGCCGGGATAGAGACTTCCGCCAACACTACATCCTTCATGCTCTACGCGGTGTTGAAGCATCCTGGCCTACTGGAGCGCATGACTGCCGAGGCCGACTACCTGTTCAATCAGGGCACAGTGACCGCCGAAGGACTGAGCCGGACGGACGTCACTAGGCGCATCTTTATGGAGACGCTTCGGATGTATCCGGTAATACCCGGGCTCCCGCGCACCGCGGCCAACTCCTTCGAGTTTGGCGGTTACACCGTGCCGGCCGGGTCAAAAATCATCGTCGGTAACACCGTACCGCATCACCTGCCGCATTACTATCCTGATCCGGAACGCTTTGACATCGACCGGTTCCTGCCGGAACGGGCTGAGCACAGTCAGCCGGGTGCCTTTGCTCCCTTCGGCCTGGGAACCCATCGCTGCCTCGGCAGCAGTTTCGCTGAGGTGCAAGTTATCCTTACGCTATTAACCATCGCCCGACATGCCGAAATCGAGTTGGACCCGTCGGGTTACAACCTCAAAATCGAACAGGTGCCCGCTCCCCACCCAGCCAAGTCCTTCAAGTTTCGCTTGCTGCGCCGGCGCCAACATAGCCATTAAGCGAATGCTGGTGGCTTGTCCTGTGAACAGACGACAAAGTGGAGCAGTCCCTCAGCGTAAACTTTTGCGGTTCCGACCTTGCCGAGACAACGCATACACCACAGGCAAGAGATACAACTTCCCCGCCGACTTCGCGAAGCGGCTGGCGCGGTTCCAGGTGGGGGCCCGCGTGTCATGGTCAACGATTCGGGCGCCACGCGCATAGTATGCGGTTCGCATCCGCGAGGTCCGGGGTTCGAGTCCCTGTGCGTCCACCAGCCTGGACAAAATAAGGGGGAAAAGGAGGTGGAGACCGGCTACTCTCCGGCCTGGATGACGACGCGACCGCCGTCCACGACTTCGATGTTGAGATTGTGGCGGTCCAGCATCCGCATACCTACCAGCGGCGTGGTGTCGGCAGCGTCGGCCAAGACGTATCTCGGCTGGCCGTCCCAGAGCACGCCAACGTCGTAAACATCGAAGGTGACCTCGCTGCCGTCGGCAAGGGTCGCCCGGCTAGTGCCCTCAAGAGCCAATCCCAACTCCCTCGCCAATGCCGGAGTCACGGTCAGGAATCCGGTGAAGCCGGTGTCTATCACGGTCTCGATTTCCCGCGACTGACCGGATGGACCATACAGGGCAAGGGTTACTACCGGCTCGTAGGCGGCGTTCACCACTCCCTCGATCACTCGGCTCTCCGCAGGGGACGCCCCCCAAAGTGATGCAGTGCCCGGTACCCGACCCGGAGCAGCCAGACGTCAATAGCGCCCGGGTGCTGCGTCCGCAGGCGCTTCGCTGCCGCCCGCAGGTCGTCGGAGATGGCCCAACTCCCGCTATCAACGTCGATGGCGACATACTCCCCGCGGTGGTCCGCTTCGACCTGGTGACGGATGTTCCGCTCGTATATCTCGTCGCCCAAGCGGGCCGTCTCTTCGCGTGGGCGGCGTGGAGGCATGGTGGCTTCCCTTCCCTGGGTGGGCGCCGTAGTCTCCGTGTCCCTCATACGTTCCCCCTCAACGGCATTCTTCTATAGGTTACAGCCTACCCGCCGGACCCTGCACTGTGAGGGGGATGACCGGCTCATAGGCGGCGTTGACCACTCCCTCTATCACGAGGCTCTCCCTAGAGGATGGCCTCCCAGATGGTACACCGCCGGATAGCCGACCCGCACGAACCAGAAGCCGCCAGCGGGATGCCGGGATACGAGGCCCTCCCATGCGGTCACAACGTTCTCCGCGATGGCGTAATCCCCGCTGTCCACGTCGATGGAGACGATCTGTCCATCATGATCCGCTTCGACCTGGTGACGGATGTTCCGCTCGTATATTTCGTCGCCGAGGCGAGCCGTCTCCTCAGCGGGACGATTAGGCGGCGACGTGTGCCTGACGGGCTGCGTGGGCACCGGTGTGTCTATGTCCCTCATACGTCCCCCTCAAAGGTATTCTTCTACAGGTTACAGCCTACTATACTTGCGGCCAACTGCGGTAACGCGAAAGATCCGGCACGCCGGCCGCGAACGTGGCCGCGCCCCAACCCCGAATACATTGACACCGCCATCCGGTGGCTGAACGACAGCCCAGACGTTTGGCGGGAGTGGGTGACGGACGAGGCCGCTGCTGCTATCCAGGCCGCCCTCGCCGCCGGCGAGTGCGCCGCCGGCACAGGCGGTGCCGTGCGGGATTCACATCCACACGGCCCAAAAGGCGTGTCCCGGCGCGTTTACTACACCCAGCCTAACGTGTACACTACTACACTATTGAGAGTTGAACGGCAGTCGTGGTGTTCCTGGGTCCTTGTCCGTCACGAACGCCCCAGGATGCTAGAGGTGGTCAGCGTTGCATGGCGCTGACTTGTGAGACGCTTTGACAGCGGCACACGTCAACGAGCACATCCGCTACGAGCCGGACGAGCGGTGCCCACCCCTCGTGTCGGTTGGCGTCGCCCTGCAGGGCGTCATGCTCACTCTGGCATCCACGGTGTTGATGGTGACCATTACTGTCCGAGCCGCCGATCAGGGCGAGCGCTACCTGTCGTGGGCCGTCTTCGCGGCGCTGATAATCAGTGGGGTGGTTACTGCGCTGCAGGCGGCTCGGTTCGGCCGGCTGGGCGCCGGGCACGTGCTCACGACTGGTGCCGGCCCCCACTTCATCGCGGTCTCCGTGCTGGCCCTGACGGAAGGCGGGCTGTCTATGCTGGCTACCCTCATCGTCGTTTCGTCGCTGTTTCAGTTCGCCCTGGCCGCGTGGCTCCCGTTGCTGCGCCGGGTCATTACGCCGCTCGTCGCCGGCACGGCGCTCATGTTGATCGCGGCGTCGGTCATACCGGTCGCAGTCGGCCGGCTGACGGAGGTCCCCGAGGGCACGCCGCCGGCCACCGGTATCACCGTCGCGGCAGTAACACTGGCCGTCGCCGCGGCGCTGGCGCTGCGCGCTTCTGGTGTTTGGCGGTTGTGGGCGCCGCTCATCGGCATCGCAGCGGGTTGCGTGATCGCCGCATTCTTGGGACTGTACGATGCTCAACGAGTGATCGCGGCGCCCTGGTTTGACTTGCCGGATGTCGCGGCGTGGCCGGGCTTCGACCTGACGCCGGGAGCGGAGTTCTGGGCGCTCCTGCCGGTGTTCGTGATTGTGACCCTCGTGGTCGCCGTCAAGACCAGCGGCGATGGCGTCGTCATTCAGCAGGTCTCGCGGCGCCGGCCGCGGGCAATTGACTTTCGCATCGTCCAGGGCACGCTCAACACCAACGGGGTGGGGATGCTGCTGTCCGGCATTGCCGGGACGCCGCCCACGATAGCCTATTCGCCGTCCAGCGTGTCGCTGATTAACCTCACCGGAGTCGCCGCGCGCAGCGTTGGGTATGTGATCGGGGTGATCTTACTGGGGCTGGCATTCCTGCCCAAGCTGGCGGCGATCCTGCTCACAGCTCCCAGCCCCGTCATGGGGGTCTATCTACTGATCGTCATGGGACTGCTCTTCGTGGAAGGGATGCGGACGGTCGTCCAGGACGGCCTCGATCATCGCAAGGCGATGGTGGTAGCCATAGCACTCTCGGTCGGCGTGGGCGTGGAGAATCAGAATATCTTCGCGGACCTGCTGGGCGGGACGTGGGGCGCCTCGCTTGGCAACGGCATGGCGGTCGGCGTGCTGGCGACGATTCTGATGACCTCATTTCTGGAGTTGACCAGCCCGCGGCGCAGACGCCTAGAGGTCCGGTTGGACCTCTCCGCGCTCCCCAAGATTGACGCCTTCCTCCGCGAGCTTGCGTCCCGGATCGGTTGGAACGATGCTTCGGCGGAGCGGCTGCGTGCCGCCGGTGAGGAGGCGCTGTCGAGTCTGTTACAGCTCGGTGCTGACTACGCGGCGGATACCGCGCCGCGCTTGATCCTCGTGGCCCGACCCGGCGACGGGACTGTGGAGCTGGAGTTCTTGGCGGTCTTCCAGGAGGAGAACATCGAAGATCGGCTGGCGTATCTGAGTGAACAGTCCGAGGTGCCGGATGAGAGCGAGATATCGTTCCGCCTCTTGCGACATTACGCCACTTCCGTGCGCCACCGCAAATATCACGGCATAGATATCGTGACCGTACAAGTCGCCGGCTCGCGTTAGTCCCTCGGGATGGTGAGCGCCAGCCTGGATAAGCCTGGTGAGTTGCCGAGACACGCCGACTGTAGTAGCTTCTCTGGTGAGCGCCAAGTCATCCTACCGGTGCCGACACAACCTACGAAGGGGGGAGGGAACCATGGCAGGATACGTAATCGTGGACAACGAGATAACGGATGAGGCTCTCTACGCCGAGTTTCGCGGGCGCGTGGCAGCGACCGTTGCGGCCCATGGCGGCAAATACCTGGTGCGCGGCGGCGCCGCTGAGTCCATTGAGGGGGACTGGAAACCTCATCGCATCGTAGTGGTGGAATTCGACAGCGTCGAGCAGGCGAGGGCGTGGTTAAGCTCGCCGGAATACGCCGAGCTTAGAGAGATTCGCCTCAAGTCCGCCAACGCCAGCGTGATCGTCGTCGAGGGTGTGTAGCTTCGGCGTCGCCGCGTCGCCGCTGGTGTTAGCGCCGCCGGGCCACCTTGAACTTGAACGACTTGGCCGGCCTGGGCATCGGCGCCGGATTGATCTGCAATTCGTAATCGGGTGGATCGAGGGCCAGTTCGACGCTGTGCATGATGGTCGCCAGTGTCACGGCGATCTGCATTTCGGCAAAGCCTCGGCAAAGCCGCTACCGAGACAGCGGTGCGGCCCCAGACCAAAGGGGGCATACGCCCCCGGCTGCCGATGCTCGGCGCGATCCGGCAAGTAACGGTCAATATCGAAACGCTCCGGGTGGGGGAAATACTCCGGTAGATAGTGTGGAACCGTCGTGGCCATAATGACCTGTGTGCCCGCCGGGATCGTGTAGCCGGCGAACTCGAACGAATTGGCTACCGTGCGTATCATTGCCGGGGCAATCGGATACATCCGGAGCGTTTCCAGCACCACACGATGGGTGACATCCAGCTTCCGCAGAACTTGCGCCGTTGGCGTCCCGTCGGCAAAGAGCATATCCGCCTCCGCCTGCACCGGCGGCAGCAGATCGGGGTGTTTGAGCAAGGCATAGAGCGTAAACGCACTGGTGCTTGCTGAAGTATCGAGACCGGCGATGTATGGCCCCAGCACGGAGACCATCAGGTCGGTCTCCGGCATGAACTGGGGATCCGTCTTGTGTAGCTCGAGTATGGCGTCTATCAGGTCCGGCTCGCGCTCCTCGTGGCTTCCGGCCTCATGCGCTGCCATGACTTGCTCGTACAGCGCAGCAATCCGCTTGCGGGCGCGCTGCACACGCGGCGTGTGCAGCAGCAGCCCGGGACGTTGGCGCGTGACCGTCGTGAGCAGCAATGTCTCTATGAACACGATGAGGTCGTCCAGGTATGCACGCGGAGAAGTATTGGCGGCCAACACGCCCAGTTGATCGGTGATGATGCGTTGGAGCATGTACAAACCGGGCAGCGGCACGTCCAGCGGCCACGAGGCGATTTCGCGCTTGGCAATGGCGACGGCGGCTCCCAGGCGTTTTTCGATGTAGGAACGCGAATATCCATCGCGCAGTGCTCTGCGGAGACGGAAATGCTCCTGACCGTCCATGCTGATTATCGAGCGGGATGCACCCAACTCTGAGTTGAACTCACTCCATGATTCCAGGGAGCGCAGATGCGTTTTGCCCTCGCGCATCAAGAACAGATTGGCCTCTGGTCCAGCCAGGATGGTGAAGGTGTGCTGGAATGCCCGTACCTGGAACACGGGACCTAGTTGTAGGTATTGTTCCGTGAAATAGGAGCGCAGGTCTCCCGTCATGCTGATCGTGTTGCCGATAAGGGGTAACCCGCGCGCGTGCGGCCACGCGCGCCTAGCCGGCGGGGAGGCTGCCTGCGCCACAGCTGCACGAGACGGACTCCTTTTCCGAACGGCCCCCGTGACCGGCTGGCCGGTGGCGCCTACCCGCCTCATGAACTTGATCCTTTCCGGTCCCGGTGCGGCTGGTGAGATTGGCTGCTTCATCGCCGCCCACACCGCTTAAAGAGGAGTCTACCGCGCGTGACAAGATCATGCAGTCGGGGCTGCTCGTGCTATGGGCGCTGGGGCAAGCACCGCACCGCGCATCGTGCGGCCGGAAGGAGTGGTCGCGTCGGTCTCCCGGAAAAATCTGCCGGGCCAACGATTGCACTCGGCCGCCGTCTCTGGCAGACTCCCTGCAGCGCCGGGAAGCTCGCAGGCGCTATCGCCAGGTCGCTTTGCCAACTTGATGACCTGGTGCCCCGCAATACGCCGTCCCCGCGTGTGCTACGGTATGCGGTACGTGACTTGCTGTTCTATGAGTGACTCGCCAGAGGTGCTGACCGGCGGGCGGGCGCTCCCGCCCAGCCGCAGCGGCGGATGATCTCAGCAGCGCCATGGAGAGGCGGAGTACGACACGGATGCCTCGTTACGCACAGATCGTCGGCTGGGGGAAGGCGCTGCCGAGTCGCGTGATGACGAATGGCGAGTTGAGTCAGTTCGTCTCCACCTCCGACGAGTGGATTCGCACGCGCACCGGTATTCGCGCCCGGCGCATCGCCGGCCCCCGCGAGACGACCGCCTCGCTGGCCGAGCAGGCGGCGCAGGCGGCCATCGAGACCGCCGATATTCATCCCGCACACATTGACCTCGTGATCGTCTGCACGTTCAGCCCGGAATTCGGCGGTATGCCGAGCGTCGCCAGCCTGGTGCAGGACGCCATCGGTGCCGAGCGGGCCGGTGCGTTCGACATCAACGCCGCCTGCGCCGGATTTATGTATGGACTGTCGGTCGCGCAGAGCATGATCGTCTCCGGCCAGTGCGATACCGTGCTGCTGATCGGCTCGGAAACGCTTTCCCGCTTCCTCGATTGGTCGGATCGCACGACCTGCATCCTGTTCGGTGACGGCGCGGGCGCAATGGTCTTGCAGGCGACCGAGGAGCGCACCGGCATCCTCAGCAGCGTGCTCGGCTCGGACGGCTCCGGCGCCGAGCTACTCACCATTCCGGCCGGTGGGAGCCGGTTGCCGGCGTCGCCGCAGACTATCGTGGATCGCCAGCACTACATCCGCATGAACGGGCGCGAGGTCTACAAGTTCGCCGTCAAGGTGATGGGCAACGTGGCGCAGGAAGCCCTGGCGCGGGCGGGCCTGTCGGCCAGCGACGTGGACCTCTTCATTCCGCATCAGGCTAATCTGCGGATCATCGAGTCGGCGGCGAGCGCGCTGGGCGTGCCGAGCGAGCGCGTGTTTGTCAACGTCCAGAGCTATGGCAATACCAGCTCGGCATCCATTCCGATTGCGCTGTGCGAGGCGATTGACGAGGGTCTGGTCAAGGCCGATGATCGGCTCGTCTTTGTCGGGTTTGGCGGTGGCTTGGCGTGGGGGGCGGCGGTCGTGCAGTGGGGTGTGCCCGCGACGGTCCGCCGCCGCGGCTGGCGTCTGCTCTGGCACGGCATGTGGTATAGCTGGGCGCGGGGCCGGTCCGCTGCGCGCCGCCTGGCACGTAAAATTGACGCCGTTTTCTTGGACGGGAGCTGGTCCCGCAACGGACACAACGGTCCGCTGACCAAGCAAGCCGGACGGGATGGCCGGCCGACGGATCGCCTCCTCGATGCCCCCAAGGACAAGGCCAAAACGCTCGACCGCCGGCGATAGTAGCCCCCACCCTCGCCCTCCCCCGTTGCGACAGGGGAGGGAACGTGCTGTCCCCATACGCATCAAGCTAAGGAGAACGGGGAAGCATTCCTGGCATCATGTGGGTAGTCAGCCGCACACCCGCAGCCAGGAGCTTCCCCGATGACGACCATACCACACGTCGCCCGGACGATGCGGACCCTCTTGACGATCACGGCGGAGACCGTTGCCCGGCAAACCGGTTGTGTGCAGCGTCGCTCCAAGCTCACCGGCGCGGGCTTGGTGCAGACCTTGGTCTTGGGCTGGCTGGCGGAGCCAGCGGCCACGCTGCAGCAGTTGACCCAGATGGCGGCTCGCTTGGGCATCACGATCACCCCCCAGGCGCTGCAGCAACGTTTCACGGCCGCGACCGCCGCGGGCTTGGAGCAGGTCTTGGCCAGCGCCGTGACCCAGGTGATCCAGGCCGAACCGGTGGCCATCCCGCTCTTGCGCCGCTTTGCGGCCGTGCTGGTGCAGGACCGCACCACCATCACCTTGCCCGCAGCCCTCGCGACCTGCTGGCCCGCGAGCCGTGCGGACACCACCCCGCCCCGCGCGGGCCTCAAGCGGCAAGTGCGCTGGGATCTCTGCACCGGGCGGTTGCAGGGGCCGGAGCCGGAGCCAGCGCGCGCCAATGACCGGCCCGCCACCCTCCGCCTGGCCCCGGTGCCAGCGGGCGCTTTGTATCTGGCCGACCGCGGCTACTTCTGTCTGGAGACCCTGCAGACCTTGACGGCACCGGGCAGTTTCTTTCTCGCTCGTCTGCCGGTTCGCACCGCCGTCTTCCTGGACACGGGGGAGCAAGTAGCGTTGGGGCGCTGGCTCCGGCACCAGCACCAGACCTGGCTCGACCTCCCCGTCCGGATCGGTCACCAGCAGCACCTGCCGGTCCGCTTGGTGGTCGCGCGGGTCCCCGCCGCGGTGGCCGCCAGCCGGCGCCGGCGGTTGCAGCGCGCGGCGCGCCGCCGCGGCCGCCCCCTCAACCAGGCGCAGTTGCAGCAGGCCGATTGGACCATCCTCATCACCAATACGCCAGCGTCGCTGCTGCAGACCCAGGAGGTGCTGGTGCTGGCCCGGGTGCGCTGGCAGATCGAGTTGCTGTTCAAGTTGTGGAAGCAAGATGGCCTGGTAGACGAATGGCGCAGCACCCAGCCTTGGCGCATCCGCAGCGAGGTCTACGCCAAGCTGATCGCGGTGGTGGTGCAGCATTGGGTGCGCTTGGTCAGTTGCTGGCAGTATCCGGATCGCAGCTTGGTCCAAGCGGCCCAAACCATGCGCCAGGAGGCGGTGCTCCTGGCCCACGCCTTGACGGGGGTGCTCACGCTCCCCACAGCAATCCGCCAGATCGCCACCGGCATCGCCGCCGGCTGTCGGCTGAACCGCCGCCGCCAAGCTCCAAATACCGCCCAGTTGCTGTTGATGGTGGCAGCGGGCGCTTAAATTGATGCGTATGGGAGGGAACGTGCTGTCCCCCTGCCGCAGCGGGGGGACCATAGGGGGCCTAGTTGCTGGTCACTGGCACTGCCCGGTGCTCGGGAATCGTGATGACCTGGCCAGCCGGTTGCCGGTAGCACTCGTACCAGCGCATCATCGCCAGCGTGTCGTCGAGATTTGCGATTTGAGGCGGCCGGTTGTCCAGCACGCACTCGCAGAAGTACAGCACTTCTGCCACGTAGCCCAGCAGAAAGAGATTCTTGTTGTAGAGCTGGCCCAGCGAGAACTCCGGCTCCCAGACGACCGGGCTTTCCGCGTCCATTCCGATGTAGCTCGCGGCCCGCCCGTATCCACCCTGACCGCGCCGGGCGCCGGGCCGGTAGTACCGGAGGTCGACGCCGTTCTCGACGACGACAAACGCGCCCTCACCGACGATCTCCAACCGCTCCAACGGCCCCGACCACGAGTGGCTGCCGGCGAGGTGCATCGTGGCTACTGCGCCGCTGGCGAAGGTCATCGTGCTCACGCTGCCGCCGGTGCGTGGTTCCCGTTGATAGCTCACGGTTGTCACCGGTCCCATGATCGTCTGCACAATCGAGGCCGGGTGGAAGAAGTGGTCGAGAAAGCCCTGCATCGCGCGGTCATCCGCGCGGGCCTCCGGTGGCGGTAGCTCCTGCGGATACCGGATCGCCAGCGATGTGGGCGGCCCGAATTCGGGGCGTTGGCTGATCTCGCGGGCCTTGGCGATAGCCGGGAAGAACATCTTCTTGTACCCGACCGACACAAACCGGCCGGTAGCCCGGCTGACGCTCCGCATCGCCTCGACCTCGGCGAGCGACGCGGCCGGCGGCTTCTCGATCCACACGTGTACGCCGGCCTGCATTGACTCCATTGCCAGTTGCGGGTAGCGCGGCCGGTGGTGCTCGTCGTAGCCGGCGACGATGAACACGGCGTCGAGCTGTTCGCGGGCCAGCATCTCGCGGTGGTCCGTGTAGGCGCGGCGGGCGCCGAACTGTCGCGCGAAGGCGCTGGCGCGGTCCGCTTGCAAGTCGCAGACGGCGATGAGATCGACCGGCGCGTACTGGAACGTGGGGAAGATGTTGCGGTAGGCGTGGTCACCGCAGCCGATGAAGCCAACCCGCACTTTGCGGTCGTACTCGAAGTTGTACGTGATGGCGTGGTCGAGCAGCGGTGGTCGTTCGCTCATCGGTCCGTGTGCTCCGACGCCGCTCTGCCACCGAGCACGCAGCGTCCATAGAGAGCCGCCGGCGGCAAGCTCCCGCTACTCTGCACGAGATGGAGCCGCCACACTGTAGTCGAATAGCTCGCCGACGGGGAGGGCGAGGTCGGGCAGGAGGTCGCCGCCATCGAGGGTATCGTCGGCGCCGTAGACTCGCGCCGCGCCGCCCGGCCGGTAGACGGCGACGGTGCGAGTGGTCGGCTCCACGATCCACACTTGCTGCGTGCCGGCAGCGAGATAGTCGGCGGTCTTCACTGCTAACTCTCCGGCCTTGTCGGTCGGTGAGACGATCTCGACGGCCAGATCGGGCGCACCGTGAATGGAGCTGGTGCGGAACCCTCCTTCGGGTATACGTGCAGTCGCTATGAAGGAAATGTCAGGGATGCGTATCCGCACTGGATCATCTTGAAGAGTGAAGCTACAGTCCAATAAGATCACGCCGCGATCTGTGCCTTCGATATGCGAGCCAAGTCGCAAGGATATTCTCCCTCCGACAAGTGCATGTTCCGGATTCGGCATTCCTAGCTCCTGTAGCTCGCCGTTGACCAGCTCGTAGCGAGCGTCGTGCTCGGCTTCCAGTGCGAGCAGATCATCCGGGGTGATGGTGGCCCGTGCAGCGGGCGCTGGTGGTGCGGTAAGGGTCACGGCCATGGTGTGGTCCTCCTGACCTCCTGAGGCGAGGCAACGTGCCGACAGGTCACTTCACCATACCACGTTGGCGCCGGCCAATGGGATGATGCCGCCCGGAGCCGACGGCACGCCGCGCACGGTACCGGCGCATTGACCGGCCGGCCGGGTATTCAGTACGAATTGGTATCGGGACCCGTCACGCCATAGTCGAATAGCTCGCCGACGGGGAGGGCGAGGTCGGGCAGCAGGTCGCCCCCGTCGAGCGTGTCGTTGACTCCGTAGACTCGCGCCGCGCCGCCCGGCCGGTAGACGACTACGGTGCGGGTGGTCGGCTCCACGATCCACACTTGCTGCGTGCCGGCAGCGAGATAGTCGGCGGTCTTCACGGCCAGCTCACCGACCTTGTCATGGGGCGACACCACTTCGACGGCCAGATCGGGGCCGCCGCGAAAGTAACCACTGGGTAGACCACCGCCAGGCATATTCGCTCTGGCCACGAATGAGACGTCGGGAATACGCACGGTAGACGGGTCCTCCGACAGGACAAAGCCACACTCGACTAGCACGACGCCCAAACTGCCGGCTCGCACATGGGCAGCCAGTTCGCTGACGATGCGGGCGCTTGCAGCCCCATGCTCTGCATTCGGCATGTTTTCCCCCTGCAGTTCACTCCGGTCCTGTAGCTCGCCGTTGACCAGCTCGTAGCGGGTGTCGTGCTCGGCTTCGAGCGCGAGCAGATCATCCGGCGTGAGGGCGGCCCGTGCAGCGGGCGCTGGTGGTGCGGTAAGGGTCACGGCCATGGTGCGGTCCTCCTGACCTCCCGAGGCGAGGCAACGTGCCAACAGGTTGCCTCACCATACCACGTTGAAGCCTGCGGTTAGCCGGTCACGGCACTCTCGCCGGTGCGCTGGTCCGAGCGGGGCACTGCACTTGTTGACAGCCTTCCTTCCTGCTGTCACACTAAGACGCAGGTAGTGGGTCAAGACCGATAGGAGGCGAGACATGGCGAGGTATATAGTCCTTTGTAACTACACGGACCAGGGCATCCGCAATGTCAAGGGTGGCCCATCGCGCGTGCGCGATTCCGTCAGCGCTGCCGAGGCCACCGGCGTAAAGATAGAAGCGTGGTACCTGACGATGGGCGCGTATGACATTGTTGCCATTGCTGACGTGCCCGATGACGAGGCGATGGCGTCCTTCCTCCTCTCTCTCGGCGCACAGGGCAATGTGCGCTCGCAAACCCTGAGAGCATTCCCACTGGAGGAGTTCGAGCAGATCGTGGCGAAATTGCCGTGACCTGAGCGAGGTGCCGTATGCCGACGTTGGCGATTACTAATGCCCACATTTTGCCGATTGACGGCCCGGAGATTGCGGCGGGCACGATCCTGATAGACGGCGCGACTATCGCCGCCATCGGCAACGGCGTCGCTATCCCCAGCGATGCCGAGGTCATAGACGCGGCCGGTCAACTGGCCCTGCCGGGAATGCTCGATGCCCATACGCACCTCGGGGTCCACGAGGAAGGTGTCGGCTGGGAGGGGAGCGACACGAACGAGAGTACCGACCCGGTGACGCCCCACGTGCGGGCGCTCGACGGGATCAACCCGGAAGAGCTGGGGCTGCTCGACACCGCGGCACACGGCGTCACAACGGCCGTTGTGCTGCCCGGCAGTGCGAACGTCGTTGGCGGTCTCGGCGCCATCATCAAGACCTCCGGCCGGTTCGTTGACCGGATGGTTGTCAAGGCCGAGTGCGGCCTGAAGGTGGCGTTCGGCGAAAACCCCAAGCGCGTCTACGGCGACCGCAAGCAGTTGCCTGCGACCCGCATGGGCGTCGCGGCGGTGCTGCGCGAGACGCTGGTGCAGGCGCAAGTCTATCTGCAAAAGCTGGAGCGCGGCGCCCAGGACCCGGACAAAGCCCCCGACCGCGACCTCCGCCTGGAGACGGTCGGGCGCGTACTCCAGCGCGAAATCCCGCTACTGGCGCACTGCCACCGCGCCGACGACATTCTGACGGTGCTGCGTATCGCCGCCGAGTTCGACGTGGACGTGATCTTGGAGCATGCGACGGAAGCGCACCGCATTGTGGAAGAGATCGCCGCGCGGCAGGTGCCCTGCGTCGTTGGCCCGACCTTTGGTGCCCGCGCCAAGGTCGAGCTGCGCGAGAAGACGTTTGCCACGCTCGGTATCCTGGCCGGCGCCGGTGTGCCGGTGGCGATCTGCTCCGATCATCCGGTCCTGCCGAGCAAGTACCTGCGCCTCTACGCCGGCTTGGCCGTCGCCGAAGGCATGACGGAGCGGGACGCGCTGCGCGCCATCACGCTGACTCCGGCCGAGATCATGGGCGTCGCGGACCGAGTCGGCAGCCTGACGCCCGGCAAGGACGCCGACATCGTGCTCTTCGACGGCCACCCCCTCGAATTGCGTTCCCGCGCCACCACTGTCATCATCGACGGCCAGCGGGTTACAGGCCGATAACCGGCCGCGTTGGTTTATGAGCGTTGCAAGCAGGTGTCTATGCTACTATGGTTGCGGCAACGAGAGGACCACTATGGCAGTACGAGATACCGACAGCAGTGGTAGGCTGAGTGAGCATCCAGGTGAGGGTAGTCAGCCGTTTGAGGTTGTCCCGCGAGTATATGAGGCTCCTCCTGAGTCAGACAGCTACACGGATACCGTGGAAATTGAAGACGATCCACCACCATCGAACGCTGATATTGACGCAATGATCGAGTGCCTGGACGCAACTGATATGCGGGAGGCGCTGCGTGACTTAGCGCGTGGTATCGCCCTGGAATGGCATGGCAATGGTGAGAGTGCCGCCAGGCAGGCGCTCAGTGATTGGCTGGCAACGGCAGAAATGCTCGCTGACCCGGAGGCCCTGACTGCGCTCCTTGCAGCCAAACAGAGCATCAAGCGTGGCGAGGGCACACCTTGGACAGAGCTGCGGGCAAATCTTGGTCTGTAAATGCCTGCCAATCCTCCGCACCGGATAGGTGTTGTAGCGCTGGAGGCCCGTCGGTTTATCGAACGTGCTGACGGAAAAACGCGGCGGAACATCGCTCGCCATTTTGAGGCTATTGAAGCCGACCCGATCAGAGGTAAGAAGCACCTGAAAGGGATAGCTCTTTGCAACCGCCAAGCTAGATTTGGGGTGTTCCGCATTGAGTATACGATCAATCCGGGCAATGCCATTGACATATTGACCATAGCCCCACGCAAAGACAGATGGCGCCGCAGCGACAGACAACGCCGCGGCTCTCGATAACTCCTGGTCAGGCGTCTTCCTCGTCGCGTGCGCCGGGGCGCGGCGGGTAGCAGCGGACAGGAATGACGGCTGGCACTAGACGCGCTGGAAGAAGGCGGCGACCGGACACCGGAACTCCGGGAGCACTGCCCCGCCGGTAATTTCATCATTCACCGAGAGCGTGCGTGGCGCAGTGCCCGGCGAATGAACGGTCACGGTTTGGGTATCGAGGTCAACAACCCAGACGAGCCGCACGCCGGCTCGCAGGTAGTCGGCAACCTTTGCGGCCAACTCCCGGGCCGTGTTGCTCGGTGAGCGGATTTCTACGGCCAGGTCTGGAACGACCGGGCTATACGAGCGTCGCTGCTCGCGCGGAGGAAGCCGATCCGCTCGCACGAAAGCTACGTCGGGTTGCCGGAGCGTATCGGGATTGCGCTCCAACCGGAACATCACGTCGCCCGGAGTGATCTGTCCCAGCCGGCGCGGCCAGATGTGCCGGTCCAGGAGGCGAATAATGTTGGTCTCGATCTCGCCGTGCTCGTAGCCGGTCATAGGCATCCTCACCAGCACACCGCGGACTAGCTCGTAGAGCTTGAGGTTGAGCGGCAGCGCCATGAACTCGTCGGCGGAGAACAACCGGTCAGGTACCGGTGCCGCCGGCGCTACGGCGAGGGTGCCGGTTTGCTGCATGGTCCTGGCCTTTCCAGGGTTGGAGTAGAGCTATCTCTCGTCCAGAAGTATAGATGAGCGGCGCTGGCCCCCCTGTGGCCCCCTCACATGGGTAGGTTTTTGGTGTAGGAGCGCGATTTATCGCGCCCAGCCTCCCGTCATTCCGGCGCAGGCCGGAATCCAGAGCCATCCGTGGCCCCCCGGTCCTGTCATGGCGCTGGAAAGCACCAGGGTCCGGCCTAGCGGTGGTCGGGACCCCAGACCCTGGTGCTTTCCGCACCGGTGGGAAGCTATCCTGCTCATCCTTCCATCCTGCAAATCCTGATGCAGACAAAAAACCTACCCCTATCAGCCCGCACGCGGGGGGACGGAGATGTCGCTCAGGCGTCGGCCTCGTCGCGGGCGCCGGGGCGGGCGAGGACGAGGCCAGCGTTGATACCGCTGAAGCCGAACGTGTTGCAGAGCGCGTAGTCCGTCACGCGGTGTAGCCCCCCGGCCGGCACCAGCGGCAACGCACACTGCGGGTCGGGCTGCTCTAGGTTCGTGGTGGGCGGCAGCCAGCCGGTGCGGAGCGCCTCGACCGTGATAGCGGTCTCGATAGCACCGCTCGCGCCGAGTGGGTGGCCGTAGAGGCCCTTCGTCGCGCTGACGAGCGCGTTCGGCGTCAGGTAGCGGCCGAAGCCGGTCCTGATCGCCTCTGCTTCCGCCGCATCCCCCAGCATCGTACTGCTGCCGTGGGCGTTGACATAGCCGATCCGGTGCGCCTTGAGACCGGCGTCGGCCATAGCCAAGCGGATGGTGCGGGCCGCTTGCTGCCCGTCTGGTCGCGGCGTTGTCAGGTGGTGCGCGTCGTGCGACAGGGCGTAGCCGACGACCTCGCCGAGCACGTCGGCACCGCGACGCCGCGCGTAGGTGAGCGATTCGAGCACCACGATACAGGCGCCTTCAGCGAGGACAAACCCGTCGCGGGCAGCGTCGAACGGCCGGATTGCCCGGCCGGGGCAGTCGTTGCGCGTAGACAGCACGCCGAGACGGTCGTAAGCGCCATAGGTCAGCGGAGCGAGTGGCGCTTCGACCCCGCCAGCGAGCACGACGTTGGCGCCACCGGCGCGGATCAGCCGAAAGGCCTCGCCAATCGCCACCGTCCCGGCGGCGCAACTATTGGCGTTGGTGAGGTTGGGACCGCGCCAGCCCAGGTCAAGCGCGACGTTGGTGGCCTCGGTGCGACTGAGGCCGGCCAACACCAGCGTTGGCGAGACGGCACCTACACCGCGCGTCAGGAAGGCGGCGTGCTGCGCCTCGACAGCGGCCACACTGCCGAGAGCGCTACCCAGATACACCCCGGCGCGATTGCGGGGGCGTCCTGCCGGTACGTGCAGGCGGGCATCGTCCACGGCCAGCCGCGCAGCAACGAGAGCCAACTGTGCGTAGCGGTCCGGGCGCTGTGCCTGGCGGGATTCCAGGTGTGCCAGTGGATCGAAGTCACCGATCTCGGCGGCCAGGCGCGAGCGGAAGGGCGCCGCGTCAAAGCGCGTCACCGGCCCCACGGCCGATTGCCCCCGCTGGACTCCCGCCCAGAGGCCCCGGCGGCCGGCTCCGATAGGAGTCACGGCGCCGATGCCGGTCACGACGACACGCTGGCGGCCGCGCTCTGTCATCGGCCTTCAGCATACCGCCGTTAGCCCTCAACCGGCACCGCCACCCGATGGCGCCGGACAGCAGCCAGCCTAATGCTATGTGCTATCCTAACCCCTGTGGCGGCGTGAGCGTGAGCCGGGTAATCCTGGGACAACCCGGTGACTCGGAGTGAGAGAGCGAGGCATGGTTGTGAAGACGAACAAGGACCATCCTAGCGCCGCCGCTACCCCTGCGAGTCAAATGCCCAAGGTTACGGCTACCGCCCCGCAGCCAGCTATGCAGCCTCCGTCACTTCCACTCACCGCTCCCCCGGCAGCCGTCTTCAGTGGTGCGCTCATCGGCGGCGTGCTATTGGGATACGCGGTAGGGCCACTGTGGACAATCGCTGGCACAGTGGCCGGCATTGCCGTAGGCGAGTTTTTCGCCTACCGGGCGGCCGCTAAGAGCGGACATTCAACAGTTCGCTAGGTAGTGCGGAGCCTGTATGCCGCTTCCTCTGATCTTTGCCGGGCTGTTTTTCCTTGTCCTGGCAGTAGCTTTGCTGCGGAGGATTGATTTTCCTGAGGCGCTTCGCCTCGCCCTTACGGTCGCGTCGGCGCTTGCGCTCGCCAGCTTTCCGGTGCTCTGGGCTTTGGTTTCCATGGAGCAACGCGGCGGCCCACTCGAGGAGAACTTGTACCCTGGCACGGATATGACGAGCATTAAGATCGCAATGCTGATTGGGGCAGTGTTCATTCCCTTTTGGGCCTTGCGAGAACTGTGGACACACCTGGCTACCGGTAGAGGCAGGGATAAGTCCTCTCCTGAGTAACGGTCAGGTCTAAGCTACTCCCGGCCCCTGCCCTCCGGGTGTGAGAAGCCATGGTGATACCCTTTAGCCCTTTCCCTTCAGCGATGGGGTTGGGGGCAGGTACGCCGCCCCATCCGGCTCTCCCGCCCCGCGGTCGCCTTGCCACAGCTTCTGTAGCTCCGTAGATGTCGCCAGCAGCTCGTCGAGGCTGCCGGCCGCGTCCACCTGGCCGTCCTTCAGCACGACGATGTGATCGGCCCGCTGCAACGCGGCCCGGCGGTGCGAAACCACCAAGCAGGTCGCATCGGAGCGGGCAAAGACGCGCTCCCAGAGTTGCCCTTCCGTCTCCACGTCGAGAGCGCTGGAGAGATCGTCGAAAACCAGCAGTTCGGGATCGCGGACGAACATCCGCGCCGCTGCCGCGCGCTGAGCTTGACCGCCGGAGAGCTTCACCCCGCGCGAGCCGACGAGCGTATCGAGACCGTTCTCCAACTGTGCTACGTCCGGCTCCAGTACGGCCGACCGCAGGGCTGCCGGGACGTTCACCCGCTCTTCCGGCAAGCCCAGCAGGATGTTGTCCTTCAGCGTCTCGCTGAATAGGCGAGGCACCTGCGCCGTGTACGCACAGCGCGGCGGGACAAAGAACGTGGCCGGCTCCGCCACGGTCGTCCCGTTCCACCGCACCTCCCCCGCGTCTTTCGGGACGAGACCCAGCAGGACGCGCAAGAGCGTGGACTTGCCGGCGCCGATCCGGCCGGTGATGACCGTGAACGACCCGCGCGGTAGCCGGAGATCAATGCCGGCGATGCCGCGTCCCGAATCGGGATAGCGATAGGTCAGCCCCGACGCCTCCAAGCTCACTAGGCGGTCGTCAGCCCTCTTGGGCGTGAACGGCACCTCCGGCAGTGCGCCGCGCAGGTAGACCGGGCTATGCGCCACCAGCTTCTGTGGTGGTGCGTCTCGCAGCAGGGCGAGCAGACGCCCGATGGACACTCCGATCTGCTTGTATTCGGCCCAAGCCGAGCCGATGTTGCGGTTGACCCACGTGATCTGCTGAAGATAGTAGACGAAGAGCGCGAAATCGCCGACCGTGAAGGTCCCCGCCTGCATGGACTGACCGACCAGGATCAGGATAACGGCCGTACCCAGGTTGGCGGAGTTATCGGAAATCGAGTTCAGGATGGCGCTCAGCATGCGGTCCTTGATGGTCGTGTGCAGTCGGATGCTGTTGAGTTGATCGAACCGGCCCATGACCCGCGCCTCGGCGTTGGTGAGCTTGACCGCCTCGACCATGCGGAACAGTTCCCCGATGAACCCCGTCACGTTCCCGGTTGCCTCGCGGTTGGCTTCGCGGTACCGCTGGAGCCGCGGCGAGGCGATCCTCACCGCCGTGACGATGATCAGCAGCGGGAGAAACACGACCGTCGTGATGAGCGCGTTGACCTGGACCATCACAAAGAGCGCCACCGGAATGTAGATCAAGTGCGCCAGCTTGAACGGGGAAAACACCATGAACTCCGAGATGGCCTCTACGTCACCACGAAAGCGGCTGACCGCCTCACCCGGCGATGCCGGCAACGCTTGCGAGCCGGGCTGGTCCAGGATGTGGGCCAGTAGGTTGCGGCGCAGCAGCGTTTCCATCGTGAACCTGGACAGGAAGAAGATGACGATCTCGACAAAGATGGCCACCATCCGTGCCAGCGCAATCCCTACCAGCAGCGCGATGATCGTATACGGCCCCCAGCCGATCTGCGCCCCGCCGGTCAGGCTGTCGAAGAACTCCCGGTTCACCAGCGCCACCGCATTCGGCACGACCATGAAAGACAGCGTGCGGAGCACGAGCATGGCTCCGTAGCGCCCCGGCAGAAAGCGGATCAGCCCCCAGAGGTGCTGCCAGGTGCTCACGCCAGCACCTCTTCCAGCCCCGTGCGGAGTAGTCCATGGAAGCGAGTACGCGGATCGCTCGCCAGCCGCTGCCGGTCGCCGTGCTCCTGGATCAAGCCGTCCTCCAAAATCATGATCTCGTCCACGCGCTGCACCGTAGTCAGGCGGTGAGCAATGACGATCACGGTCCGGTCCGCTGCCAGCCTGTCGAGCGCCCGTTCGATCAGCCGCTCCGTGCCCCGGTCGAGGCGCGAGGAGGCTTCATCGAGAATCACCAGACCCGCCGGTCGCAGGAAGACACGAGCAAAGGCGAGCAGCTGCGCCTCGCCCGCGGAGAGGCCGCTGTCCTGCGCGAGCATCGTGTCCAGGCCCTCGGGCAGTGCCGCGTACCACGACCCCAGACCAAGCTCGGCAATCACCTCACGCAGGCGCTCGTCCGCTATATCCGGGTCGAACAGGGTCAGATTGTCGCGCACCGTGCCGTGGAACAGTTGCACGTTTTGTGTGACCATCCCGATGCGCTCTCGCACGTCGCGGAGGGTGCTCTGCCGAATATCCTGACCACCGAGCCGGATCGTGCCGTCCTGGGGGTCGTAGAGCCGACACACGAGGCGCGTGAGACTGGTCTTGCCGCTCCCCGTGCGTCCGAGCAGGCCCAAGGTCCTCCCCGGTGCCAGCCGAAATGAGATGTCGTGGAGCACCGTCTGCTCGCGATGATAGCCGAACGTCACGTTGTCGAATTCGACCGACAGCGCCCCGGCCGGGTAGGCCACCCCGGCCCCGTCGAGGATGGTGCTGTGGGTTCGGAGCAGTTCGCCGAGCCGGAGGATGCTCGCGGAGGCGTGCTGCAATTGCTCCAGCTCCTGCGTCAGCCGGCTGATGGGCTGGACAACCATCGTCGCATAGTGAAAGAGCATGTACACCGTGCCGAGCGTGATCGCCTCATCCAGAAAGAGGTACGCGCCCAGCGCCAGGGACGCCGCGCTCCCGACCGCCCAGATGGTCTCGTTCGTGTTCCAGAAGACGCCGATGGCCAGACCGGCCCGCATCTCTTTGCTCATCCACTCGCGCGTCAGCTCGTAGAACCGGCGCAAGACGTAGGGCTGCGCGTTGGCAGCGCGGATGTCTTCCGTGCCCGCCAGCCGCTCTTCCAGAAAACCGAACATATTGGCGCGAACCTCGCTCCGTGCCCGCCAGTACGGGACGGAGATGTTCCGCAACCGCAGCAGGACGGTCACGCTGAACAGCACAAACAGCGTGAACCCCAGGCCGGCGCGCCATTCCTCGCGATACAGCAGCACCAGGATGCCCGCCAGCAGCAGGCAGCTCCCCACGATCTGGACCGTGAACGTGGAGAGGAAGTTCCCCAGATTGTTCACATCGCCGTCAACGCGCTCGATCATTTCGCCCGGCGTGTGCTCGTGATGGAACGCCATGTCCAACCCCAAGCAGTGCCGAGCCAGGTCCGAGCGGAGGGCGTTGGTCGCGGTCCAGGCGACGCGCTCGGTGAAGTAGGTGGCGAGCACCGAAACGACCTGCTGGCCCAGCGCCACGCCGCCGAACAGCAGCGCCAGCGTCACCAGCGTAGTAAACCCCTGGCCGGTCTGAGCAGTATCAATAAAGCTGCGGAGAATCTGCGGCGTGGCCAGCAGCAGCCCGGTGTTGCCGAGAATGAACACCGCGAGGAGCGCGACGTGGCCGCGCTGCGGCCACAGGTAGCTCGCCAACAACTCGTGGTACTGCCGCAGCGATACGTTCATGCGCGAGGTATCCGTAGCCTAAGTGCATGGTATCAGGAGCAGGTATCCGCGCCTCACCCGCACGCCCCTCCTTCACCAGGGTCGGTTTTCTCCGTCGGGGCGCGATGCATCGCGCCCCGGCCCCCGTCATTCCGGCTTGCGCCGGAATCCAGGGTTACTCGTGGTCCCTACACCCCCTCTCCAACATTTGGAGAGGGGGCCGGGGGGTGAGGTCTGCCCCGCCCGCGGATCCCTGCGGAAAAACCTACCCCTGTGAGGGGGACCATAGGGGGGCTACTCATCCCCAGGCGCTCGTCATTCCCGCTTATGGAGACCTTTGCATAGGGAACGATATACCTGTTTACCCAAGAGGCTTGTTGCCTAACCGCATACATAGAAAAAGTCCCGCTACGCCGCAGGACTTCTATAAGAGACTTATATACGGTCTTACCCGTAGCCCCCGCCCGTCCCTTAGAAGCTCGTATTGAACAGAAACGGCATCTCTCCCTCAAATTCTGAGCATGCTCCACTCTGGATTGCGTTGGCGAGATACGAGGCAAGGTCTTCGACAACCAACGATTTCCCCTTGCCGAGCCGGTAGTTACTGCCGTCTTTGTGCAAATCCATCCCAATCCGGCTGGCGTCACCCGGTTGTCCAGAACTCGGCTGGATGCTGCCACAGCGGAACACGATCCACCGTCCGTACCCCGAGGTCAGGAGCAGCATCGCCTCGTCGTGATTGTCGCGCAGCGCGGCGACAATCTTGTTCAGCACCTTCGGCATCGCCTGTTGGAAGAAGCTGACATTGGCGTCATATCCCGCAAAATACTCTGTCCCACAAAAGGCAACGATGTGTGGCTTCCTCCTGTCCTGGGAAGCAACCTCCACAAGCTCTCTCGTCAACGATGAAACGACACCGCCCCATTCGCGATTGGCCCGAGACCAGGGCACCCAGGAGACAGGCTTAGAGGCGGTGTTGAAGATGTAGTCGCACGCCATCATCTCTTGCGCCACAGATGGATCGGCGACGGCCTTTTCAGCAAACAGGTCCAGTTCGACAACGGACAATCCCTCAAGGTCAGGATAGATTCCCCGCGCGTTGAGCATTCGTCGGAACTTGTCGGTGTCGCGCACCACGGCGAGCACTCTGCATCCGACTTCCAACAAGTGGACGGTCAGCTCAAAGCCGATACAGCCGGTCGCGCCGAGAATGCAGACCTTCTTTTTCGGAATCGGCACTCCCATATCTATGTCCCTACGAGTTCTCATTCCCTAGTATAGCCCACTCTTTGAGTCAGTGTCATGCTCGATATTACTCCGCCGCCATCTTGGGCACGGGGTTATGGGTAGAACCGTATATAAGTCCCTTTGCGTAACCCGTCATTCCCGCGCCAGCGGGAATCGACACCCCATCTCTATCGCTCCGCGATGGAGAGGGGGCCGGGGGGTGAGGCCCGCCCCAGCCAGGTCCGCGTGCCTACTCCCCCCCTTGCCACTCGGTATGGAAGCTGCCGGGCTTGTCGGTGCGCTGGTAGGTGTGTGCCCCGAAATAATCGCGCTGCGCCTGGATCAGGTTGGCGGGGAGCCGTTCGTGGCGGTAGCTCTCGTAATAGTCGAGCGACGCGCTCAAGGCCGGGCAGGCGATGCCCTGCCCGCGAGCCAGGGCCACGACCTCCCGCAAGGCGCCGATGCGCGCGGTCACTTGCGCGGTCAGCGGCGGGTGCAGGAGCAAGCTGGTCAGGTCGGGCGTCGCGAGGAAGGCGGCCTTGATCTGATCCAGCAGGGCCGCGCGAATAATGCAGCCGCCCTTCCAGATGCGGGCCACCTCCGCGAGGTTTAGACCGAAGCCATACTCTTGCGAGGCCTCGCGGAGCAGTTTCATCCCCTGGGCGTAGGTGATGATCTTGGCCGCGTAGAGCGCCGCCCGCACCTGCTCCGCGAAGTCGGAGCCGGCCGCCGCCGTTCCTCCGTTCGGCGGCGCGCCGAGCACCTGCGCGGCCCGCACGCGCTCGTCCTTGCGGGCAGAGATGTTCCGTGACCACACCGCCGCGTCAATCGTCGGGATCGGCACGCCGAGATCGAGCGCATCCTGCGAGGTCCAGCGCCCGGTGCCTTTCTGCCCGGACGTATCGAGGATGAGGTCAACCAGCGGTTGCCGCGTCTCCGGATCGGTGTAGCGCAGCACCGTTGCCGTAATCTCGACCAGATACGATTGCAACTCGGTCTCGTTCCACCCCGCGAACACGGCCCCGATCTCCGGCGCCGTCCGGCCCTCCAGCCGACGCAGCAGCTCATAGACTTCGGCGATCAGCTGCATGTCGCCGTATTCGATACCGTTATGCACCATCTTGACATAATGCCCGCCGCCACCCTCGCCGATGTAGGTCACGCACGCGCCATCGTCGTCGGTCTGGGCCGCGATCTTGGTCAGAATCGGCGCCAGGTGATCGTAGGCCGCGCTCGGTCCGCCGGGCATCAGCGACGGCCCATTGAGCGCGCCCTCTTCACCGCCACTCACGCCCATCCCCACGTAGTGCAATCCGTCCGGCGCCAGTTCCGTGCCGCGGCGGATGGTGTCCTGGTAGAACGAGTTGCCCCCATCAATCACAATATCGCCGGTGGTTAGCAGAGGACGGAGCTGCGCGAGCACGGCATCCACCGGCCCGCCCGCCTGCACCATGAGGATGATCGTCCGCGGTCGTTCGAGCGAGCCGACCAGCTCCTCTAGCGTCTCGGCGCCGCGAATAGCCGCCCCCCGCGCCGGCCCGGCCAAGAACTCTTCGGTGCGCTCGGTCGTGCGGTTGTAGACCGTGACCGTGGCGAAACGCGCGATATTCCGGGCCAAGTTCTGGCCCATCACGGCCAATCCCAGTAGCCCAATCCGACTCGTGCTCATCCCTGAGTCTCCTCCATGCGTTGCTGTTCGCTTGACGTGCCGATGACGCGGCCACCACACCGCCTCCCGCTGCACCGGCACCCGTCAGTGGACGGTATCAGCCGATCAGAGCGCGAGGCAAGGAGCGACGCCAGCCGTCCCCCTGCGGTCCCCCGACTAGGGCAGGTACAGGTTAAGCCGTAGGGGCGCAACATGTTGCGCCCGTCCCCCCGCCGCAGCGGGGGGACCATAGGGGGGCTACGCACCCGCACAACAAGAGGTATTGCGTGTTGGGGCGCGATGAATCGCGCCCGCCCCCATCAAGAGCGCAACCCGAATAGCTCCGTGTCCACGCCGGGGCAGTAGTGGGCCAGCGGTGCTGTCCGCGGTACGTCCAGGCCGGCAGCGCGGAGCATCGTCTCGTCCAGCGCCTCGACCGTGGCCCGGTAGAGAGCAAAGGGCGGGTGGTGGACCTGGCCGACGCGCAGTCCCCGGGCGCCGCAGTCTGCGTAGAGTAGGTAACGCTCTACCAGAAAGTGCTCCAAGGTCCCCGGCCGCGCCGCGCCGAGGGAGGTGCCGACCCGACAGCGCGCCGCAAGCTGCGCCGGGACCGGTCCCGGCACAATCCGCCGGCTGCGGAACGCCAGGGTGCGGCTCTCCCGTTGCCGGCGGATCGTTGCCAGATGGTAGGGCAGCCGCCAGCCGAGGCGCCCGGCGATCACTGCCAGCGGATGCGTGGTATCGAGACTGAAAAACCAGACGCCCGGCTCGCGCCCGTCCCGATGGACATAGGTCCGGAGGTTCAGCGTGTGCAGCCGCGTAAGCGCCGGCAGGGACGGCAGCCAGCGGAAGCGCACCTCCGGCATCGTGAGCGCGATCAGGCCCACATACGCGCGCTCTTGGAAGGTGTCCACGACCAGCGGCGCAGGCAGCCGCGCTTGGATGGCCTCCGCCGGCACGGCCCAATGGAAGAAGAGCACTTGCCGCCACCGCTGCCGCGCCACACTCGGCCCAGCCGGACGGCGCGTTGGCGTCAGACGATCCATCGTTGCCGGTTCTTGCTGCGGTGCCGACACCATGCGCTCGACAGAGGTAGCACTCAAGGCACAGGGCGGTAGACGACCGGCAGTTGCGCGACGTCGGTGATGCTGGCGTCCGTATGGTGCGCGATTTGGACGCTGCCAGTGCCACAGTCACCGAACTCGTCGCACGAGATGGTGCCGATGATGCCCCGGAAACCGGCGGTGGCGGTCAACGCCGCCCGCAGTCTGGCGCGATCAATCGTCAACGTCTCCCCATCAGCGACCGCAACCGTCTCGATAGTCCGCAGCAGGAGCGTGGTCGCATCGTAGGCGTGGGCCAGGTAGGCCGACGAGGGCGGCTCGCCATGCCGGTCCTGATAGGCGGCGACGAGCGCGGCGTCGCTCTTGCCGGTTGTCTCGTTGGTGTTGCCGTCGAAGCGCAGGTCCGGGCCGGGCAAGTAGATACCCGCCGAATCCGGGACGGCGAGGAACCTGGACACGAGCAGGGCCGCGCCGCCGATCAGCGTCACGTCCTCCAGGCCGGCTACTCCGCCGATCTGCCGGACGACGTGGGTACCCTCGGCCGGGAAGAGCGGGAAGAAGAGACCGTCGGGAGTGCCGGCCGCGATCTCGGTGAGCACGGGGACCATGTCGGTGTCGCCTTTGGCGACGGCGGCGAGGACGGTTTCACCACCGAGTTTCCGGAACTCGATAGCAAAGGCGCCGGTAAGCCCGGAGGTGTACGGATCGCCGTCATGGATGGCAGCCATCTTGCGGAGGCCTAGCTCGTTGTAGGCGAACTGCGCGACGGCCCGCGCCTGGTAGAGGTCGTTGTTGGCGGTCCGATAGTAGCCGGGGTGATAGTTCGAGCCGGCGTTACCGTGGAGGTCGGAGGTGAGCGAGGGCGAGGTGGTGGAAGGTGCAACCATCACCAGACCGGTCTTGCTGATGATCGGCGCCGCCGCCGCCGCCGCGACGGAGCAGGAAGTGCCGATGACTCCGACGACCGGCCGCTGATCGGCAACGACGGACTCTGCGGCGGCCCGGCCCGCTGCCGCGGTGCATTGGGAGTCGAGGCCGGCGCCCATCGAGACGGCGTGTCCGTGTATTGGCCCGTAGTCGGCGATGGCGAGCGCGACGCCGCGCTGGTTCGGAGTGCCGGTGCCTGACCCGCCGGTGAGGGCGTTTATCGAGCGGATGTGGATCGGCTCACCGGGCGCGACCGTCACGGTTCCCAGGTCCGATTGGCTCTCCCAATCGAACTGCTCCGTGTTGAGGCGCACTTGCAGCCCGTTCGGCCCGTTGATCCAGGTGCGATAGCCATCGGTGAAGGCCGCCCGGTTATCGGCCGCGCGCTGCACGAACAAGCCGCCGGTGGTCTGCTGCAGGAGGTCGCCGTTCTCAGGATTGACGTGCCCGTTTTCAACGCACGCGCCAACCGTGTCCGGCGCCTCCGCCGCCTCAATCAGGGCCTTGAGCGTGGCAAAGCCCGCAGCAAGCTGGCAGTCGGCCGCTACAGCCGCCGGCAGCGCGAACAACAGCAACAATGCCGCGGCGATGAGTGCAACAAGCCTGTGTCTCATGGTGTCCGTTTCCCTGTCCGTAGCTGCGGTCTGGCCCCCTCCCTCGCCCTCCCCCGTCCCGACAGGGGAGGGAATACACCCGTCCCCCTGCCGCAGCGGGGGGCCATAGGGGGGCCATCACGACGTTCTGCGCCACATCCTGATCGCCGTGGAAACCGTCAGCAGCGGCACCGTCACGTCAATCAGAATCCACACCAACGGATTGTCGTTTGCAGGGTCGACGAACTGGAAACCGAACCAGTTGGAGAGCAGCGCGATGAGCAACGCCACCGAGTAGTAGAGGATGACGTTTGTTTCGAGGTAATCACGGGTGATCGTCTGATCCTCCGACCCGGAGCCGAGCTGGCGCTTTCGAGCGATGGCTACGAGTAGGACGACGACCATGGCGACGACCATGAGCGGGTCCAGGATCATCCACACGGTAGCCCCAGCGCCGGCCAGCGTGGGGTCATAGAACTGGGTAAGCAGGAACTGCACGGGCACCGCCACGCCCACCACAAACAGGTACACCGCCAGCAGCCGCACGATCAAAGCAACCATACTGCCCCTCCCCCTGTCGGCTCCGAACACCCGGCGTACATGACGCCATGACGCCTGGGCGCCTCTCGACCTACGCCGGGCATGGTACACGAAAGCGGTCCACGTGTTCACGGATGCACCCAGGGCGCGATGTTTCCCCGCTGCCTCCGCCGCCCGCCTTCACGGGTCCGTGGGCATGACTGGAGAGCGGCAACGATACCTATCGCCTGCCGAGGTGCTTGATTTGGCCGGAGCCGGTGACGTCTTGGCTCACCTGTGGTTGCCCGTAGTAGCTGATCCGGCCGCTGCCGTTGAGCCGGGCAGCGAGCGCGTCGCGTGCCCAGACAAGGACCGCCCCCGAACCGTTGACCCGCACCCGGACGGTCTCGCTCTCGGTCGCGCTGGCGTCATACCGGCCGGAGCCGCTCACCGTGACGTACTGCTCTTCGACTGTGCCGGTCAGCCGCACGCGCCCCGTGCCGTTGACGTTCACCACCAGCCGGGGAGCATTGATATTGGTCGCTTCGATGGCGCCAGCGCCGTCCAGTTCCAGGCCCCGGAGCCGCCGCGCCGTGAGGTGGAACGTCAACGGCTGCGTCGGGGCATAGCCGCCGACGGCGCCCGCAAACCCGAGGCGCAGGGTGAAGTCGTCTACCTCGGCCCGCACGTACTCCAGCAGGTTGTCGTCCACCTCCACCACCAGGGACGGCCTATCTCCCTGGGTGACGAATACGCGCGTATTGCCGGAGACAACGACTTGACCGAAGCTCCCGATGTCCCTGGTCTCGGCGCGGACGTTCCCGGAGCCGCGTAGTCCACCGAGACCGGCAACGTGGCACGCGGTCAGGGTACACGCGGCGAGGCTGCCGAGCGCCACACGGCGACGTTTCATGGCTGGGAGTCTCCTTGGCCGGCTATGCCTCACCCCCGGCCCCCTCTCCACCATGTAGAGAGGGGGTGGATTCCCGCTTTCGCGGGAATGACGGGTTACGCAAAGGCCTCCTTGCACGGGAATGGCAGGGGGCCGGGACAACGAAAAACCGCCCGAGAGTGGTCACTAGGGACCAGTCCCGGGCGGCTTTGCTCCGCACTAGGCAGCACGCGCCCACCCAGCGCTGACATTCACACCCGTACCTTCCGGCTCGCCATCGGTGTCGATCTAGGCGACAGGTACGAGGCGAATGCACATAGACAGGGCGTGCCGACTAGCGCTACTACTGTCCATAGGCATCACCTCCTTTTCACCTGCTACCCAGTCTACCACAGCGGTCCTCGTTGTCAACAGTATCCGCGGCGGCCCGGGTGGCCGGCTCCCGCTATGCCGACAGCCGCGGAAACAGGGGTGAGCCGCCGGGGACCGGCCGGCCCGACCCGTCCGGCTGCCACCGCAAATCGCGCCAGGCGCCCGGCGCAATCCCGCCGAGACCGAGTTGGGCAAGCATCCGGTCCGCTGTCCCCGGCATGAACGGGCCGAGTAGAATGGCCTGGAAGCGCAGGCTCTCGGCGCTGGTTGCCAGGACCGTCTCCAGCACTGCCCGCTGTGCCGGGTCACGGGCCAAGCGCCACGGCTGCGACTCGTCAATGTACCGGTTGCCCCGGCGCACTAGCTGCCAGATCGCGTCGAGCGCCCGGCCGAACTCCCAGCCGTCGAGCGCCGCGGTAGCATCCCGCAGCGCCGTCTCCGCCGCCTGCTGCACGGCCGATTCCCGCTCACCGGCGGCGCTGGCGGTGACGGCGGGCAGCACGCCGTCGCAATAGCGGCCGATCATCGTCACCGTCCGGTTGAGCAAGTTGCCCAAGTCGTTCGCCAACTCCGCGTTATACCGCTGGACGAGGTTGGCCCGCGCGAAGTTGCCGTCCTGGAACCAGGACCCCTCGCGCATGAGGTAGTAGCGCACCGGGTCCGTGCCGAACTCCGCTACCGCGTCGCGCGGGTCCAGCACGTTGCCGGTGGTCTTCGAGAGCGGCTTGCCTTCCAGGTTCCACCAGCCGTGTACCACGATCTGCCGCGGCAGCGGAACCCCCGCGCTCATCAGCATGGCCGGCCAGTACAGGCAGTGAAAGCGGGTGATGTCTTTGCCGATCACGTGTACGTCGGCCGGCCAGTAGCGCGCGTACCGTGCGTCGTCGTGCGCGAAACCGGCGGACGTGAGGTAGTTCGTGAGCGCGTCATACCACACGTACATGACGTGGTCGTCGTCCCCAGGGACGGTGATACCCCAACGCTCACCGGTGAGATTCCGCACCAGCCGCGAGGTGGAGAAGTCCCGTAGCCCGTCCCGGAGCCAGCCCAGCACCTCATTGCGCCGCGTCGTCGGCACGATGAAGTCCGGGTGGGCCGCGATGTGGCGCTCCAGCGGCTCTTGATAGCGGCTCAACGCGAAGAAGTAGTTCTCCTCGTCCAGCCACTCCGGCGTGAGCGTCGGATGATTGGGACAGCGCTCGTCCACCAGCTCGTCGTCAGCGTAGAACGTGTTGCAGTTCGGACAGTACCAGCCGGAGTAGGTGCCCTTGTAGATGTCGCCGCGCTCCAGCGAGCGGCGAAACAGCTCGACCGAGGCAGCAGTATGCACCTCCTCGGTCGTGCGGATGAAACGATCATAGGAGATATTCAGGGATTCCCAGGCTTGCTGGAAAACCCCGTCCATCTTGTCCACCCAGGCCCGCGCCGACACGTTCGCCTCCTCGGCTGCACGCAGCACGTGTTGGCTGTTCTCGTCGAGACCCATCGAGAAGAGCGTGTCCATCCCCTGCATTCGCCGGAACCGTGCCATCACGTCTGCCCCGACCTTCTCCAGGGCGGTCCCGATATGCGGCGCGGCATTCGGGTAGTCAATGGCGGTGGTGATATAGAAACGCGGCGACTGCAGGGCTGATTCCACGGCCCTTACCTCCTGGGGCGGTTGAGTATGGAGCTGCCCGCCCTCACTGCCAGTATACGTGCCAGGAGCGGCCGGCAACTAGGCCAACCCACCGCTGCGCCGGCCTACGGTCCCGGCCCGGCGTGCTGAGTCGGGGTGCTGTACACTGGTGATGACAGCATGGCACCCATTCGGCGTCTCATCTGGGATGATTGGAACACCGCTCATATTGCCCGCCACGGGGTCAGTCCTGCTGAGGTCGAAGAGGTTTGTGAGAGCGATCCAATGATTAGCGCGACCTATAAGGGGCGCATCCGTGCAGTGGGACTCAGCCGCGCTGGGGAGATGCTTACGGCCATCCTTGCTCCCCAAGGTGGAGGTATCTACTATCCAGTGACTGCGCGGCCGGCAAGTCGCCAGGAACGCCGTCGCTACCGGGCTGAACGAGGTGAAGGACGATGACTGTGCAGAAAGAGCGCAAGAAGAGCCGCATCCCAGAGTTCAGGACTATCGAGGAGGAGGCCGAGTTCTGGGATACCCACGACACTACCGACTATGAGGACGAGTTCAAGCCGATCAAGGCCCAGTTTGCGGACAAGCTCTTCGACCGCGTGACCATTCCCGTTGACGCCGACACGCTGGCGCAGTTGGAGACCCTCGCTCGTGAGGAGGAGTTGAACGCCACGGCGCTGTCACGTAGATGGGTTTTGGAGCGCTTGGAGCAAGAAATCCGGGCGCGGGGCAAGGCAGCGTAGGCGTTCGTGAACGCAGTCCGAGGCGAAAGAGGTTATCCGACATGAGCAAGGAGCAGGAAATCCTGATTGGCTCTCGGATGGAAGGCGCCTTGGATGAACTCCGGGGCCTGATCCGCGCGCGCTATCCGCAAGCACGTTTCAGCGTGGCGAGCGGGCACGATGAGCCGGAGAATGTGCATCTCATCACGACCGTAGACTTGGAAGATGCCGACGAGGTGCTCGATCTGGTCATAGATCGGCTTGTAGAACTGCAAGTCGAGGAGCGTATCCCGCTGCATGTGATCCCGGTTCGTCCCGTGGGACGGGTGCTGGAGACGCTGCGCGAGCGTGAGCACTTTGAACCGAGTTTGCAGGCACTCTCAACCACCCTCACGTAGAGAGAGGTGCTGCGGCACGTCCCGCGCGGCCGTCAGGCTATTGCGCCTTGTGGCACGCTTGGCAGCGTTCGTTGGGAAGACCGGTGTGGTTGGCTGGGTATCTTCCGCGTTTTTCACGGTGCCATGGCCACCAGGCAGTCGGTGGCGATGTCGCACAGCTCGTCAAGCTCGGCCGGCTGCATGACCAATGGCGGCGCAAAGCCAACGAAGTCGTTGCCACAGCGGGTAATGAGTCCGCGCTCGCGGGCCAGCGCCTCGAACCGCTTGCCCGGCGGTGTGGCTGTGTCCGGCCAGGCGTCGGCAGCGAGGTCAAAACCTTGCAAGAGACCGGCGCCGCGCACGTCCCGGACGAACGGATAGGTCGCCGCTAACCGTTCGAGGCGCGCGCGGAGGTGGCCGCCCAGTTGGGCCGCGTGCGCGATCAGGTCGCGCTCCTCGTACTCGGCGAGCGTCGCCAGCCCGGCCGCGCAGGCCACCGGATTGCCGGCGAACGTGTGGCCGTGGTGGAACTCGCGCCGCGAGTCGGGAGCGCCGAGGAACGCCTGCCACACCCGGTCGGCAATGAGCACGCCAGCGAGAGGCGCATAGCCACCGCTCATTCCCTTGCCGCAGGCCAGCAGGTCGGGCGCCACCCCGTAGTAGTCGGCGCCAAACCACGTGCCCAAGCGACCGAACCCGGTGATGATCTCGTCGAAGATGAGCAGGACGTTGTGTTTGTCGCAGGCCGCGCGCAAGATCGTAAAGTACTCCGGTGGCGGCACGACGAAACCGGCCGAAGAGATCGACATCGGCTCCATGATGACGGCCGCTACCGTCTCCGGGTCCTCGGCCTCGATGGTGCGCTCGACCAAGCGCGCGCAGGTGATCCCGCAAGCGCCGTGGTCGTAGGTCTTGTCGAAAGGGCAGCGCTGGCAGGCGGGCGGATGCGTGTGCAGCACGCCGGCGACGAGCGGCTCGAACACGCTGCGCCGTTCCCAGCCACCGCTCGCTGCGAGCGCCCCCATCGTGCCCCCGTGATAGCCGCCGTACCGTGCGATCAGCTTGTACTTGCGGGGATGGCCTGATTGCTTGTGGTACTGGCGGGCCATTTTCAGCGCCGTTTCGGTCGCCTCCGAGCCACCGGAGAGCAGCTTCACGGCCACCCCATGCTCGCCGCGCATCCCGGCCGGGGCGATCTCACGCAGCCGCGCCGTCAGCTCGATGGCCGGGGGCGAGGTGCCGTGCAAGGGCGGCGCAAAGTGCAGGGCGTGGAGCTGGTTAGTAGCTGCTTGGATGATGCGCTCGTTGCCGTAGCCCAGCCCGGTGACAAAGACGCCGGACAGGCCGTCGAGATACCAGCGTCCCTCTTGATCTTGCAGCCGCACGCCTTCACCGCGCACGAACACCCATGGATCGGCGGCAAAGGCGGTCATCTGGCGAAAGTCCAGCACCAGATGATCGAGCACGTCCGGCTGGTCAGAGCCGCACAATGAAATAGAATCGGTGGTGCGGCTCTGGCCGGCCGCCCGCTCCTCTACGCTCATCCCAGCCCTAGCTCCTGGGCGATGTCGCCGGCTGCGTCCGCGAGTATGCCCAAGTCGGTACCGAGCGTGACCATCCGATAGCCGTCGGCGGCCCGCTCGCGGGCCTGCTCGACCGTGCGGGCAGCGATGCCGGCCGCCTTGCCGGTCCGCTCGGCGGCAGTGACCGCGCCGTGTATGGCGCTGACAAAGTCGTCCTGTTGCCAGGCATCGGCCTCGGCATAGCCGAATGAGGCCGCCAGGTCGTTCGGTCCGACGGATACCACGTCCACGCCGTCCACGCTCAGAATCTCTTCCGCGCGAAGAATGGCCTCGCGCGTTTCGAGCTGTACGCTCACCAACGTCTCGTCGTTGGCGCGCTCATAGTAGGTGGCGGGGGAAGTGTTGAAGGCGGCTGCGTGGAGCATCCCGCCCTTGCTGCGGATGCCGCGCGGCGGGAACTTGGCCGCCTGCACGACCGCCGCGGCTTCCTCGGGCGTGTTGACCACCGGCACCATCACGCCGCCAGCGCCGGCGTCGAGTGCCCGCTGAATGTGGTCGAGACCAAACCAGGGCACGCGCACAATCGGCGTGGCGCCGTTGGCCCAGATGGCGGAGCACATCAGCGCCATCTGCTCGTAGGTCAGCGGATAGTGCTGGCCATCAACGTAGAACCAGTCGTAGCCCTGACGCGCGAGCGCCTCGGCGACGGGATAGGACGGCAGACCGAGGCCCAACCCGTAGGTCGTCTCTCCGCCCCGTAGCTGGCGCAGTAGTCTGTTCTCGCGCATGAATCCTCCTTATGCGCTGCTCTCTGCACGGCCACTGTAACACCATCTGCCGGTAGTCGGTAGCCCGGCCCCCCTATGGCCCCCCCGCTGCGGCGGGGGGACGGGCGCAGCGTGCTGCGCCCCTACGGCTTGGCCTGTACCTAATCCTTCACCAAGCACCACTGGATCAGGCCGGTCGCGTAGGTCTCGCAGCCCACCGTCCTGAAGCCGGAGCGCGTGCTGCCCGGAGCGAACAGGGGAATGCCGCGGCCGAGCACAACCGGAAAGACCGTCAGGATCAGCTCGTCAATGAGGCCGGCGTTGAGCATGATCGTATTGATCTGTCCACCGCCGACCAGCCAGATGTCCTTGTCCGGCTCATCCTTGAGCGCACCCACAAAGCCGGCGATGTCGCCGGAGATGAAACGCACGTGCGGCGTGTCCGGCGACGGGGTGCTCCTCGTGAAGACGTAGTTGGTCTTCTCCGGGTACGGGAACGTGTCCACGGTGAGCGTCACCTGATAGGTGGCGTTGCCCATCAGGGTCGTATCTATGGAAGCATAGAAGTCGTCGTAGCCGTAGTCGAGATCGCCGGCGGCCTCCAACCAGTCAAGCTCGCCGTTGGGACCGGCGATATAGCCATCGAGCGACATGGCGCTGTAGAGCTTGAGGTTCCTCACCCTGCTTGCCTTCCTAGCCCCTGTGGTCCCCCCGCTGCGGCGGGGGGACGGCAGCTACCGCTTAGGCCGTGCTCAGGCCGTGGATGGGGAAGACCAAGCGCCGGATAGTCTTGACGCTGGCCTCGGCAAACTCGCGGACCGCCAGCGGTGTGTCGGCGGCTTGTGCCACGTCCGGCGGGTCACGTAGCTGCTTACCGCCATAGGCCGCCACGTAGCCTGACGGGAGGTCGTTGGGTAGCGCCACATCGGCCATCGTCCCGAACGCCAGCGCCCATATCCGTGCGGTGGCGTCAATATCGTAGCCGCCACCTCCTACGGCTACCCAGCGGGGAGCCAACTCGCGCAGACGCCCGATGACCGTCTCGTAGGCGTGCGTCGTCAGCCGGAGGTGGGCCAACGGGTCGTCGTAGTAGCCGTCGGCGCCGAGTTGGGTCACGATGATGTCGGGCTGGAAGGCAGCCAGCAGTGGTGGCACGATCTCCTCGAAGGCCCACAGCCACGTTGCGTCGTCGGTATACGGCGCAAACGGCACGTTGACCGCGTAGCCGCGGCCTGCCCCCGTGCCGATATGCTCCGCAAAGCCGCCCTGCGGCCCCGGGAAGAGAAAGAGCGTCGATTCGTGCAGCGAAATCGTCAGCACGTCGTCGCTCTCGACGAACGCCGCCTCCACGCCGTCACCCTGATGCACGTCAATGTCCACATACGCCACCCGTAACCCCTGGTCCCGCAGCCAGGCCAGCGCGATGGCGGCGTCGTTGAAGATGCCGAAGCCGCTCGCTTGGTCGGGCAGCGCGTGGTGATTGATGCCACCGGCCGGGTTGAACGCCGCGTCAACCGTGCCATCGCGCACCAGCCGCGCCGCCGTGAGCGTCGCGCCGGAGACCAGCAGTTGGAACTCGAACATGCCCGGATACGGCGGGTTGTCGCCGAACGCGCTGAACCCGTGGCGCTGCGCCACCATCTCCGGCACTTGCTCGCCGGCACTCAACCGCCGAACTGTCTCCACGTAGTCCGGCGCATGGACGCTGCGCGCCGCCGCGACGGTCGCCGGAGTGGGCACGACCTCGCGGACGCCGGGCGCGGCCAGCAGCCCATAAGACTCGATGAGCGCCCGCACCTGCGCCGGCCGATCCAGCTTGAGCGGATGCTGGGCCGGGAGCGCCGCCCGGACCAGCGCCGGGCTGTAGATCAACGCCGTGCGACGTTGCTCGGAGGGCACTGGAGTCTCCTGGATCATGCTTGGCCTGCTGCTACCGCGTGCGCCCAGTCTACCAAGAGGCGCCTCCGGACGCCGGGGAGAAAAGGGGAAAGCTAATTCCAACAATTACTACGGAAACGACTTGGTTTTCCACCAAACGTACCCTATGCTATAGCCTGCTTGATCCCGATTCCGGCGCGGCCCCGGTGGGTGTCTTTCAGGATCGGGATGAACGGAAGGGAGAAAGGATGAATCGTAGGCAGTTTGCAGGTGTACTCGGAATTTCTGGCTTGTCTACCGCCGCATACTCCCTGGTTGGAGAGACATCTATCGCGGAAGCATCCGCAGCCGACATCCTCAAAGAGGAAGGCTTTGCAGAGGTAAGCGTAGACCCCAGCGTATTGCGGTATGCCACAACGGGAGCGTTGCCATTCTGGGTCGCTGGCACAGCCGTACACTCCTGGCTCCGTTATCTCGATTTCCGATCTCTTCCACCCGAATTGATTGCGTATTACCGGCAGGCCGGCGGTGCCTATAGGAGTTTTGAGGGTGCCGAGTCCATATGGAGGACTATCCCCGCAGCCATACGGAGAGAAGGTCCCGACGCTCTCCGTAGTTTTCACAGCGGTAAAGATTGGAGCCATATAGTACCGAGGAGCGCGGGAGGCAGTGATAGTGCCAATAGCGGCATCTTCGAGAAAGCGGCGCTGAACAGAGCGAGGGGCGTTGCCCCTATGACTGGTTCTGAGATTGAATCGGCTCGCCTATTGTTGAAGACGGAAGCAGTGCATTATATCGTCAGGCAAGCGGTTGGCCTTACGATAGTGGGTGCATTGGTTCCGGCGGTGATAGAGGCTATCTTCGCTGCTCTTGAGTACGGACTGTACTACCAGGAAGGGAGGATCACGACAAAGGAATTTTATTTGTCCGTGTGGAGAAGATTTACTACTACCGCTGCTGCTGCGACGGTGATTTCCGGCGGCATAGCCGGTTTAGCCATGGTTTTTCCGACTTTTCTCCCTGTACTAAGCGCTTTGGCCGTACCGGCCGCTGCAGCAAGTTTTCTGCTGCTGGGAATACGCTTCTATCGGCTGGCCCGGGAGTGGTTGGATCGAATGGGGGTTGACCCGGCCGTAGAGGTTTGGAATAGGTCGAAGGCTATTTCCGACTGGACGCGGAGAGCCGCTGCTGGTGCGTTCGATGAGGTCTGGGGTACGGTGCAAGATACCTCTGGCCGGGTGTGGGGCGCGACTACTGGCACGTTAGGCCGGGCTTGGGATGCGACGGACGGTCTATCTGAGCCGGCGTGGGACTCGGTGAGTGGCACTTTGGTTCGGACTGGGGATGCCACTCAAGCGCTCTCCGGCCGTACCTGGGGCACAACTACCGGCGCGTTGGGCCGGACTTGGGATGCGACGGAAGGTCTTTCCGAGCCGGCGTGGGATATGACGCAAGAGTTCTCCGGCCGGGTGTGGGGCGCGACGACTGGTGCATTGGGCGAGGCTAAGGATGCGGCGCAAGATGCTTCCGGTCGGGCGTGGGACGCTGCGACTGGGGCGTTGGGCCGGGCTAAGGATGCAGTAGGGGAGGTCATACCCTAGCAGCCTATGTTGATGGTTATGTGGCCAACCTTGGTGGTTGCCGCCCTTGCATGGCGGTCGACTGCTATAGCGCCGAGGCGGGACGCGAGGCGCGGAGGTATTCGCCCATCAGGAGTGGGAAGATGGGCCACGGGTGCGCCAGGCGCGCATACGCGAACAGCGCCGGGTCGGGCAAGCGTCCCACCAGCGCCTGCAACCACGTCATCAGCCGAAAATACGGCCGGCGCAGCCGAAAGTAGCGCGTGTAGGCCCGCGCCGCGCTGCTCCCCGTCCGCTCGCCCGCCAGAACCTCGCGCAGTAGCCGTCCGCACCGCACGGCGAACGTAGCGGCCGAGCGGATGCCCTCGCCCGTCAGACCGAAGCACATCCCCGCCGCGTCGCCGACAACGAAGACCGGACCGGCCATCACCGACCGCGCGACGAACGGCAGTTGGCCGCCGTGGTAGGGCGCGTCCGGGTCCGGGGGTAGTCCGAGACGGGTGAAGAAGCTCTGCATTGCCGGTCGTAGGCCGCCGGTGCGACCGAACGCCAGCACTCCAATGCGTGCCGTCTCGCCGCAAGGAAACACCCAAGCGTAACCGCCGCGAATGATGTCCGAGCCGACCCAAAAGTGCAGCCCGTCCTCGCGGTAGGGCAACTCCGCTTCGATACCCCCGCTCAAGGTGGATCGCACCAGGAAACCCGGTCGCACGGACTCGGCAAGGACGCTCCGCCAGCCGGTCGCGTCCACGACGTAACGCGCCCGCAGCGGTCCCGCCCGCGTGAGCACCGTCACGCCGTCGGGATGCCCCGGCGGACGTTGCGATACCGCATTCCCGTCGGCGACGCCGAGTACCCGCGCCCGCTCGAACGTGGCGCCCGACTGCTCGAAGAGCGCCGCGCAGAATTGGCCGTACTCGAAGGTGCAGTAGGGATAGGGCAGCGGATAGGAGAGGGTGTGCTTGCCGATGTGCAGCACCAGCCGGTCGGCCGTCTGCTGGTGCGCGATCATCAGGTCGAGCTGCCGCAGCACGTCCACGGTGGTCCCGCAGGCCGACGTCTGGCCGGCGCCGATGTCCTGGTGGTCCAGGAGCAGCACGCGGCCGGCGCCGTGTAGCTCGCGGGCTACCGCCAAACCGGCAAAGCTGGCCCCGGCGATAATCACGTCGGCATCGAAGCCGTTGCCAGTTAGAGCGCCGCTCATAGTGATTCCGGGCGAGGAGAACTGCACGCCGTAGTATAGACGCCTCGCACCAGAGGGAGCAGGCGCCGGCCCCCCTGTGGTCCCCCCGCTCCGCAAGGGGACGGCCGCTGCCCTCGCCCCGAAGCATGCTCTGGATGAGATACCGGCTCGGCCTTGACATTGGATACCATAGGGGGGTATTGTATGAACAACGGGAGCGATCAGCGATGGAAGAGAAGCACCGTAGCCAGTTGGGGCGCCTCCGCAAGATCGAGGGGCAGGTCCGCGGCGTGCAGCGGATGATCGAGGACGGCCGCTACTGCATGGATGTCCTTACGCAGATGCGTGCCATCCGCCGTGCGTTGGCGAAAGTCGAGGAACAGGTGCTCGCGGAGCATGTCCGCTCCTGCGTCACCGACGCCGTCCGCAGCGGTGACGAGCGCGACCGCGACGAAAAGCTGCAAGAGTTGATGGAGGTGTTCGCCAGTACACGGTAGTGGGGAGGGCTTGCCCCCCTATGGTCCCCCCGCTGCGGCGGGGGGACGGTAGGGGCCACGACTACCTGGGAGATTGCGATGGCTGTAACGGTCGAGACGGCTGTGGATGAGGTGGCGGTGCCGACCGGACTCGTCACCGAGACGTTTTCCATCGAGGGAATGACGTGTGCCTCCTGCGCCAACCGCGTTCAACGAGCACTGAGCAAAGTCGAGGGCGTCGCCGACGCTACGGTCAATCTCGCTACCGAGCAGGCGACCGTGCGCTACGCCCCCGACCAAGCCGGCCGCGATGACCTGTTCGCTACCGTCGCGGCCGCCGGCTACCGAGTGCGTCCTCCCGCGCCGCTGGAGCTGGACATCACCGGAATGACCTGTGCGTCCTGCGCCCGCCGGGTCGAGCGGGCCATCGGCAAGGTTGCCGGCGTGCAGGCGGTGGCGGTCAATCTCGCCACCGAATCGGCGACCGTGCAAGGCGATGCGGTCGCCGCGGCCGTAGTCAACGCCGTGGCGGTGGCTGGGTACGGCGCAATGGAGCGTCGTGCCGAGCCGCCGTCCGCGGCGACCGACCAATCGAAGCGCGAGGCCGATACGCCGCGGTCGGAAGCCTACGCGCAGTCGCAGCGGCGGCTATTCGTCGTCGCCGCGGTGCTCTCGACGCCGGTCCTGGCGCTGAGTATGTTCATGCTGCGCTTTCCCGGCAGCGCGCTGGTTGAAATGGTCCTGACGACGATTGTCGTCTTCGTGTGTGGCTGGCAGTTCTTTGCAACCGCCGGGCGGTTGGCGCGTCACCTGGCCGCCAACATGGACACGCTGATTGCCCTCGGCGCGGCCGCTGCCTACGGCTACAGCGTCTACACGCTGACCGTTGCCATCTCCGAACAAGGACCGCTCGCGGCACATCCACCATTGTATTTCGAGACCGCGGCGATCATCGTGACGCTGATCTTGCTTGGTCGCTGGCTGGAAGCGCGTGCCAAGGGCCAGGCCAGTGCCGCCATCAAGACGCTGATGGGTCTGCAGCCGAAGACCGCGCAACTCCTCCGGGACGGTGAGCCGGTGGAGGTCCCGATTGCATCGGTGCGCGTGGGCGATATGGTACTCGTGCGTCCTGGGGAGCAGGTCCCCGTAGATGGGGTAGTGGTCAGCGGGGAATCGAGGGTGGATGAAGCGATGCTCACTGGCGAGAGCATGACCGTCACCAAGCGCGAGGGCGACGAGGTGGCCGGCGCTACCCTCAACGGATCGGGCGCCCTCACGGTACGGGCCACGCGCGTTGGCGCCGACACGGCGCTGGCGCAGATTGTCCGGCTGGTGGAGCAGGCCCAGGGATCGAAGGCGCCCATTGAGCGGCTGGCCGACCGGGTAGCGGCGATCTTCGTTCCTGCTGTGCTGGTCATTGCGGCGCTCACGTTCTTGGCGTGGCTTGTGCTGGGACCGGACGCTGGCGAGATTGCCGGGCCGCTGCTGACGGCCGTCACGGTGCTGGTGATCGCGTGTCCCTGCGCCCTGGGGCTGGCTACTCCCACTGCGATTATGGTCGGCACGGGCCGCGGCGCCGAGCAAGGCATCCTGATCAAAGATGCGGCCAGTCTGGAACGCGCACATGCCCTCACCGCCATCGTCCTCGACAAGACCGGCACGGTTACGGAAGGCCGGCCGCGCGTGCGGGAAGTGGCTCCGCTGCAAGGACAGGACGCGAACGACGTGCTGCGACGAGCGGCGGCCGTCGCGGCGCGCTCCGAGCATCCCATCGCCACGGCCATCGCCACCCACGCCCGTGCGGTCCTCGACCGTCATTCCCGCTTTCGCGGGAATCTGGCCGGTGACCATCGGCTACCTGAACCGATGGCGTTCGTCAGCACGCCGGGCCAAGGTGTTGCGGCGCAGGTCGAAGGGAGCGCGGTGCTCGTCGGCAATACGCGGCTGCTGGCGGCACACGGCGTCGAAACCGCTCGGTTGGCGCCGGTGGCCGAGCACCTGGAAGCGAACGGGCGTACCGTATCCTTGGTCGCCATTGACGGTCAGGCGGCCGGGGTTATCGGGGTTGCCGATACGGTCAAGCCAACCTCGGCGGCGGCGGTTACCGCGCTCCGGCGGCTGGGTCTGGCGGTCTATCTACTCACCGGCGACAACCGCCGCGTCGCCGCCGCTATCGGCCGCGAGGTCGGCATTGCCCCGGATCGTATCCGCGCCGAGGTCCGGCCGGAGGATAAGGCCGCGGAGGTCGCCCGGCTGCGTGATGAGGGGCATGTCGTCGGCATGGTCGGCGACGGCATCAACGACGCACCGGCGCTCGCCGCGGCCGATGTTGGCTTTGCGCTGGGGACCGGTACCGATATCGCGATGGAAACGGCCGCGATCACGCTATTGCGTGGCGATCTCCGCAGCGTACCCGTCGCCATCCGCCTCTCGCGCCGGACCATGCGGACCATCAAGCAGAACCTCTTCTGGGCCTTCGGCTACAACACCGCGATGATCCCGTTGGCTGCGCTGGGCCTGCTCGCTGCGCTCGGCGGCCCGATGCTCGCGGCCGCGGCGATGGCCTTCTCCAGCGTCTCCGTCGTCACTAACTCGCTCCGCCTCCGCCGCGCCCGGCTGGCGTGATGCCTGGCTCCTCGCCCCCACCCTCGCCCTCCCCCGTTGCGACGGGGGAGGGAATACGCCGGCCCCCTGCACAGCGGGGGGACCATAGGGGGGCCAGAACCACGGATGGGTGTAGCTTGATGCGGCTCTGCGCTATGCTCTAGGCGGAGGGAGGGTGTCTCTATGACGACAGCGTATGCCGGGCGAGTGCGGGCGCCGGAGTTTCCGGACGGTCAGGACTGGATCAATACCGACCGGCCGTTGCAGCTGGCCGACCTCGCGGGCCGGCTGGTGATCCTCGATTTCTGGACCTTCTGCTGAATTAACTGCTTACATATCCTTCCGCAGTTGCGGGAGCTGGAGCAGCGTTACGCCGACACGCTTACCGTCGTAGGCGTCCACTCGGCGAAGTTTCCCCAGGAGCAGGCGACCGAGGCCGTCGCGCAGGCCGTGCGCCGCCACGCCATTCACCATCCCGTCGTCAACGACCACGACTTCGCCATCTGGCAGCAGTACGGCGTGCGGGCCTGGCCGACGCTGATGTTCGTTGACCCGTTGGGCAAGGTCATCGGCAAGCACGAGGGCGAGTTCGAGGCCGGTCAACTGGCGCCGATCATTGACCGGATGCTGGACGAGTTCGGTAGCCAAGGCTGGCTGGAGCGCCGCGTACTCGACTTTGGTGCTACCGGCCCGGCGGCGCAGACCGGGCCGGTAGCGGCGACCCTGGCCTTCCCCGGCAAGGTGGCGGCAGACGAGCGCGGCAACGGGCACGTCTATGTCGCCGACTCCAACCACCATCGCCTCGTCGTCACTGGACTGCGAACGCTCGATGGGAGCGTCCACCATATCATCGGGTCCGGCGAGCCGGGCCTGCGCGATGGTCCGGCGCCAGAAGCGCAGCTCCACTGGCCCCAGGGAATGGCCGTTGATCCCATCACCGGCACGGTCTACGTTGCCGATACCGAAAACCACGCCATCCGTCGGGTGAGTCCGGCCAACGGCGCGGTCACGACCATCGCCGGGACGGGGAAGCAGGCACGCTCGTTCGGTGGTGGCGGTTCTGCCCTCGAAACCGACCTCTCCTCGCCGTGGGACCTGGCGCTGCTGCCCGATCCGGCGCGGACGGCTACCGCCGGTGGCGGCGCCAACAGCGAGAAACAGGACTACCCGGATCGTGGCCTGCTGTTCATTGCAATGGCCGGACTGCACCAAATCTGGGTACTCGATCTGGCCAACGGCACCATCGCGCCGTTCGCCGGCAGCGGACGGGAGGACATCCTCGATGGCCCGCGGCAGGAGGCCTGCTTCGCGCAACCGAGCGGGCTGGCGCTCGATCCGGCGGCGGACGTGCTCTACGTCGCGGACAGCGAGACGAGCGCAATCCGCGCAATCCACCTGGACAGCGACCACGTAGAGACGTTGGTCGGCACCGGGCTATTCGATTTCGGCGATACCGACGCCGCTGCCGAGCGGGTCCGGCTCCAACATCCGCTCGACGTCTGCCTCTGGCCCACGGCGCCCGATGGCCCGGCGCTCTTGGTGGCTGACACCTACAACCACAAGATCAAGCGCCTCGATCCCCGGACGCGCGAGGCCAAGACACTGCTCGGCGCACCGGGGGCGGGCACCCATACCGATGGTGTCGGCACGGCGGCACGGTTTTCGGAGCCGGGCGGACTGGCGTTGGCTCGCGGCAAGCTCTTCATCGCCGACACGAACAACCATGCGCTGCGCGTAGTAGACCTCACTACCTTCGACACGACCACCATCCCGCTCGACGAGACCCGTCGCGCCCACCCGGAGCACGATTAGCCACAGAGAACACAGAGAGGGAGGACTGGGTAGGGATGAGAGACTCGCTTACCGAGAAGGTCATTGGTGCGGCCATTGAGGTGCGTCTTGCGGCGGGCTGTCGTGGCAAGCTGGCACCGCTTGAGTTATGCTGGTAGCGGTTGGAGAGCAACCGGCGCTGTCCGGAGCCGGTGATGCTCCACCTGGAGATCGGCGATGGCAACTGTAGCTACAACCACCACGACCACCATGCGGCGCTACCGCCGACAGGGCGAGATTGACTACGCTCGCCTCGACTACAATCCCGACGTACCGGTCCTGAAGCCTGAGGCGATGCAACAAAATCCCGCGCTGCACGAAATCCTCGGCCTGCTCGCCAGTCGGTTCACCGCCTTCCAGCGGCGGCCCGACGTCTTTCTCGAAGCCAACACGATCCTCTGCTACGACCCGGACGACCTCAACGTCCGCGTCTCCCCGGACGTGTACCTGGCCTTTGGCGTGGATGCGAATGCCATCCGGGAACGCAAGCTCTACTTGCCCTGGGAAGCGGGCAAGCCGCCGGACTGGGTGCTGGAGGTGGCCTCGGTCAGTACCGGCCGGGCGGACGTTGGCCGGAAGCGGGCGATCTATGCCCACATTGGCGTGCCGGAGTACTGGCGGTTCGATCCGAAAGATGGCAAGTATCATGGGGCCAAGCTGGCCGGGGATCGGCTGGTGGATGGGGCATATGAGCCTATCGAGCTGACGACGGCGCCGGACGGCATCCTGAAAGGGCACAGTAAGGTCCTAGGGTTGAGTCTGTGCTGGGATGACAACTGGCCGCGGTTGTACGACCCGGAGACGAATACCTACCTGGAGACCTGGCAGCAGGAGCGGGCAGCGCGCGAGGCGGCGGAGGGCGAACGAGATGCGGCTGAAGCGCAGGCTGCCGTCGAGCAGGCCGAGCGGCTGGCGGAACAGGCGGCGCGGCGCAGCGCCGAAACCCGCGCGGCTGCCGAAAGAGACAAGCGCCGCGCCGCCGAGGCCGAGCTACGGCAACTGCGGGCACAACTCCGGCAGCAGCCAACGGACAGTTAGCTGCGCCGCTGGTAGGTATTCTGGCGTTGGTACACCCACTCCGATGGGGCGCATCATGGCTGTTGTGGCTGACTAGTCGGGGAAGAGGTTGGTGCTGAGGTACTTGAGGCCGGTGTCGGGAACGACCGTGACGATCACCGAGCCGGGCGGCGCCTCGCGGGCCAGTTGCAAGGCGCAGGAGACGTTGGCGCCGCCGGAGAAGCCGCCGAAAATGCCCTCGCGGGTAGCCAGCAGCCGCGCCGTTTCAATCGCGTCCTCATCGGTTGCCGTAACGTAGCCGGCGACGAGGCCCTCGTCCCACAAGCTGAGATCGTGGGCGTAGCCGGTGCCCTGGATTTGGTGGCTGGTGTCCGTGACCGGCTTGCCGGCCAGGTAGGGCGCCGTCGCCGGCTCGCCGCCATAGCATTGCACCGCCGGATTGCGCTGCTTCAGCGCCCGCGCCACCCCGACGAGCGTGCCGCCGGTACCGGCCATCGCCGTGAAGTGGGTCACGGTGCCGCCGGTCTGCTCCCAGATTTCGGCGCCGGTGGTCATTTCGTGCGCGGTGGCGTTGTCGAGGTTCTCGAACTGGTCGGGCCAAAAGGCACCCAACTCCTCGACAAGCTCCCGCGTGCGCTGCTCGACCAGCTCCAGGTCTTCCTTCGAGACTTGCCCGGGGCGCGCCCCGCCGGCCTGCGGGACCAGCTCGACGTGGGCGCCGTAGGCGGCCAGCATACGCCGGCGCTCCAAGCTGTTGCCCTCCGACATGACGGCGATCATCCGATAGCCCTTGACGGCACAGACAATCGCTAACCCCGTGCCCATGTTGCCGCTGGTCAGCTCGATCACCGTCCCGCCGGGCCGCAGCCGGCCGTCGCGCTCGGCGGCCTCGATCATCCGCAAGGCCGCCCGGTCTTTGATGCTCCCGCCGGGGCTATAGAACTCCAGCTTGGCCAGCACCCGGCTGGGCAAGCCGGCGCCGAGCCGGTCCAAGGCGATCAGCGGCGTGTGGCCAATCGCGTCGAGTACGCTGGCGGAGGTGCTTGTCTGCGGCGCAGTATCAGGCATCTGGTCAAGGCCCCCCTGTCGTCTCCCCGCGGCGGCGGGGGGACGGTGTTTCTTACCAATTCGTGGTGGAGCCGGTGCGGCCCAGCGTCAGTCGGTCCCGGCGTTGCCCGCGAATACCCCGGCCCGCCGGAGCGCCGCGCGTACCTCGGCGGCACAGGCGGCGTCGGGAATATCCCCAAGCGCGTCTTCGAGATCGTCGCCGGCAGCGGCCCAGTTCTCCGGCTGCTGCGGCACGAAAAAGAGATACCACCCGCGCGCGCACTCGAACACGTCTACGCGCGTGATGCCGGCAATGCCGTCCAGCGTCGTGACGAGGCGCCCGGTGAACGTCAGGAGCGGGCCGTCCATCGCCGTGATGTCGGTGATGCCCTCCAGCTTACTGAGCATCTCCAGTCCCTCGATCATTTCGGGGCCGATACCCAGATCAAGCGTCGTTTCGTCGTTTGACATATGTTTTCCTTGCCATTTATCGCCGCGCCCGCTGCCGGCGGCGGGCGCGCTTGGGCTTGCGGCGCGTGGACTGCCGGTTGAGCTTGGCCACCGCTGCCGCGAGCAAGCGGTCCGGCGCGTCGTCGTCCGGCAGGCGAGTCAGGATGTCGGGACCGTTCTCGGTAATCGCCACCGTATGCTCCCAGTGCGCCGAGAGCTTGCGGTCGGCGGTCCGCACCGTCCAGCCGTCCGGGTCTACCGAGGTGGTGTCGTCACCCAACAGGAGCATCGGCTCGATGGCGATAGCCATGCCCGGCCGCAGCACGTCACCGCGACCGGGCTTGCCATGGTTCAGGACGGCCGGCTCCTCGTGCATCTCGCGGCCGATGCCGTGCCCGCAGTATTCGCGCACTACCTTGTAGCCGTGCGCGCGGGCGTGACGCTCGACCACGGCGCCAACATCGCCGAGCGTATTGCCGGCGCGGGCGAGTGCTATCGAGAGATACAGCGCCTCGCGCGTGATCTCCGACAGGCGGAGCGCCGCCGGGTCCACGTCACCGATAGGGATGGTGACGGCCGCATCGCCATGCCAGCCGTCAATGATCGCGCCAAAGTCAACACTGAGCAGGTCGCCCGACTTCAGCACGCGCCGCCGGCTGGGAATACCGTGGACGATCTCGTCGTTGATGCTGGCGCAAATACACGCCGGAAAGCCGTGATACCCCTTGAACGATGGCGTGGCGCCGGCCTCGCGGGTCATGGTCTCGGCGATCCGGTCGAGGTCGGCGGTGCTCACGCCGGGCCGGGCCGCGGCGGTCAGCCGGCGGTGGACCTGTGCGACCAGCGCCCCGGCCGCGCGCATCTTCTCGAACTCGGCCGCAGACTTGATCGTGACGGTGCTTTGCTGCATTGTGCTTTCCACGTGAGTCAGGCCGCCTTTCCAGCAATGGCTAACTGCCGTGCCCATGCGCCTTGGCCGGCGTCGGGCGTGAGGTAGGGAACGGTTTGCGGCCCTTGCGGCAAGATACAGGCGGTGGCATCCGGCCCCGCCGCCCGCAGCAGCGCGGCAAACCGCTCGGAGAGCGGACCACACGGCTCCAGGTGCGTCCGGCGCACCGTGTCGTCGTCGAGCGACGAGTAGAGATAGACCGCGGCGCGCAACTGTATTTGGGCCTGAATTTGCGCCTGCCACTGATCCGGTATCGCAAAGCCGGGCGCGCAGATCTTCTGCAGTAGCTCGTCGAGACTCGCGGTGCTCTCCAGTAGCTCGCCATACTGACCGTGGCTGGGAATACCGTCCCAGCACTCTGCGGCCAGGATAATTGCCCCGCCCTCGCGCACGACGCGGTTCGCTGCCGAGACGCCTTTGATCGCCTGGTATACGTTGAGATCGAGCGGATAGCCGCTGTTGGTGGTGACCACCACGTCGAACGGCTCCGGGACCGGCTGCATCGCGTGCTCGCCAACCCACTCGCAGCCGACGCGGTGCGAGGCCAGGGTGTCGCCGGCAAAGACGGCCGTAATCTCACGCTCCTTGTTCAGCGCCACGTTGAGGCTGAAGGTCGGCTGGCCCATCATGGCCGCCGCGCGTAGGTCTTCCCACAACGGGTTGCCCTCGCGGATACCCCAGATGGCCTGCGGCTCGGCAATGAACCGGGCGCCGTGGTTGGACATCACGGTAGCGAGTCCCGCCACCGCCGGTACAACCATCTTCGGGCCACCGCTGAATCCGGCGAACAGGTGCGGCTCAATGAAGCCGGTGAGCAGGCGCACCGAGGCGTTCAGGAAGTGCGTGTTGATCCACACCGGCGTCCCGCGCGGCGTGGTGCCGACGCGGACCAGATCGTCCTCGTTGCGGGCGTCGTGTTGCACAATGCGATACTGCGCGACCAGCTCCGGGCCGAGCATCTCGCGTAGCTCGTCCGGCGTATTGGCGCGGTGGGTACCGGTCCCGTTGATGAGCGTAATGCGGTCGCGGCCCACGACCGTCTCGACTTCCTCCAATAGCACTGGCAGCACCCGGTCACTCGGCATCGGCCGCGTAATGTCGCAGAAGACGACGGCTACCGTATCCGATGGCGAGAGTAGATCGCGCAGGGGTGGTGTTCCTACCGGCTCGCGGAGCGCCGCTCGCATTGCCGCCGCCTCGTCCGGCACGCCGGGCACGTAGCGCGGCTCGACTACCGTCACGCGGTCGGCCAGGTCGTCGGGAACTGCCAAATCCAAGCCGGCGCGGCCATATGCGAGGGGCACGATCATTGGCCCATCTCCTCTGCGACGCCGGTGCGCTGCCGGTAGTCTGCGACTGCTGCGCGCACCACGTCCTCGGCGAGCACCGAGCAGTGCAGCTTGTTGGCGGGCAGGCCGCCGAGCGCGGCGGACACGTCCTCGTTCGTCAGCCGCAGCGCCTCCGCGACGGTCCGGCCGATGAGCAACTCGGTCGTGATCGAGCTGGCGGCGATGGCAGCCGGACAGCCCACGGCTCGAAAGCGCGCCGAGGCGATGCGGTCATCGCGCACGCGGATCGTCAGCACGGTGCGGTCGCCGCAGACGGGATTTTCCACGTCGCCGATCCCGTCAGGGTCGGCAAGCTCACCGAGATTTCGCGGCGAGCCGAAGTGGTCACGGACGAGATCGGAATACTTCATACGCCATGCCGAGCTACCGACGCGGAGACGCTGCCATCAGCCAAGACAGGGTAGCATACGCAGAGGTCTCTCCCCGGCCTACCAGATGCCCAGCTCCTCCTTCGCCTCCTCCGACATCATGTCCTTGTCCCAGGGCGGATTGAAGGTGAACTCGACGCTTCCTTTCGTCACGTCCGCAACGTTGCTCTTGATGACTTGGTCAATCTGTGCCTTGATCTGAGGGCCGACCGGGCAGAACGGCGTCGTGAGGGTCATCAGGACGTTGACCTCGGTGCCCTCAATAGCGATCTCATAGACCAGGCCCAGATCAACAATGTTGATCCCTAGCTCCGGGTCGTCAACTTGCTTCAGCGCGTCGCGCACGCTCTCTTCGGTCAGGGCGGGTTTCTCTGTCATCGGCGTTGCTCCTCTCCTCACCGCGCGGTTCGTCTCGGAAGGCCCCTGGGAGATTATACGAGAAACTTGACAGCCCGGCGATTCCGTACTTTAATGCATATCATGTATTTCTTACCGGGCAGGCGCAGGATGAGACGGTCCCGGCCTGCCCCGTCGAGAAGCACTGGATGGTATCGTACCAGTCTTGTAGTATGGCCGTGTGAGGCACCACACCGTCCGGAAACTGCTCTAGCAGCAGGCGGCTGCTAGAATCCAGAGGAAGGAAGCGGACCGATGGCAACAACCACCTTGCCGGCACATGTAGACGCTGCACAGCACTTCGCCACGAAGGCAGACTTGGCCAAGATCGAGGGCATCTTGTCCTACTTCGCCACCAAAGCGGACTTGGCCAAGATTGAGGGCGCCTTGCCCTACTTTGCCACCAAGTCAGACCTTGCACAGTTAGAAACACGGCTGATGCGCTGGTTCATTGGCATCCTGGTTGCCATCATCGTCAACGCCGTCGGGGTCATCATTAGTATCATCCTCGCCGCACTGTAGGGTTGAGGACGACGGTGGACAAGCCGCAGCGCCAAGCACTACTCCGTTGTGACGACGGCGTGCTGCTGTGCGGCTGCCCCGCCGGCGAGCGCCTGCCGTAGTGCCACCCGTAGCGCCTCCCAGGCCAGCAGCGCACACTTGATCCGCACCGGATACTGCCGCACCCCTTCGAGCGCTTCCAGATCGCCCAAGTCCAGCTCCGCGTCTATCTCGTCCGGGTGGTTCGTCAGCAGCCCGTGGACGGTCCGGTACCAGCGCTGCACGTCCGCGACCGCTTTCCCCTCGACCGCCTCGGCCATCATGGACGCCGAGGCCTGACTGATGGCACAGCCCCGTCCGTCGAAGGAAACGGCCGCGACGTGATCGCCGTCCAACGAGACGCACACGTCAACGCTGTCGCCGCAAATCGGGTTGTCGCCGCCGGCGCAGGTGCAGGTCGTACTCTCGATCTGTCCCTTATTGCGGGGGTACTCGTAGTGATCGAGAATGATGTCCTTATAAAGCTCGTCCAATGGCACGGTGGAATACCTCCTTGACGCGGTCCAGCCCGCTCACTAGCGCATCCACGTCTGCCGGCGTGTTGTAGAGGTAGAAACTGGCGCGTGTCGAGCCGGCCACGTCGAGCCACTCGTGGAGCGGCTGAGTGCAGTGATGGCCGGCACGCACGGCAATGGCCTGCTCGTCGAGGATCGTGCTGACGTCGTGCGAATGGACGCCACGCACGTTGAATGAGATCACCCCGCCGCGCCGGTCGAGGTCCGGCGGACCGTACAACTCAAGCTCCGGCCGGTCCGCCAGCCGCTCCAGCGCGTAGGCCAGTAGCTCGCGCTCGTGGGCGCGTACCGCGGTCATACCGACCCGCTGCAAGTACTCGATGGCGGTCCCGAAGGCCACCACGTCGGCGATGTTGGGCGTGCCGGCCTCCAGCTTGTACGGGAGCACGTTCCAGGTCACGCGGTCCAGCGTCACTCGGCCGATCATGCTGCCCCCGCCTAGGAAGGGTGGCATGGCCTCCAATAGCTCCTGGCGCGCCCACAGCACGCCTACTCCCGTCGGGCCGAGCATCTTGTGGGCAGAGAAGGCCAGGAAGTCACAGCCAAGCTCCTGCACGTTGACCGGCTGGTGCGGCACGCTCTGCGCGGCGTCCACCAAGAGGCGTGCTCCGACGGCGTGTGCCCGCTGGGCGAGCTGCCTCACCGGCGCGATGGTGCCCAGCACGTTGGAGGCGTGCCCGACTGCCACCAGCTTTGTCCGCTCGGTCAGCAACTCGTCGAGCGGGTCGAGGTCGAGCCGTCCGTCCGGGGTCAACTCGATCACGCGCAGTACGGCCTCGCGCTCCTGGGCCAGACGCAGCCACGGGACCAGATTGCTGTGGTGCTCCAGCCGCGTCACCACGATTTCGTCGCCCGGTTGTAGCGTCTCCCTAGCCCACGTGTAGGCGACGAGGTTGATCGCCTCCGTCGTGTTGCGTGTGAAGATGATTTCGTCGCTGCTCGCTGCTCCGATGAGGTCGGCGGCGAGCGTGCGGGTGCGCTCGTAGGCGCCGGTCGCTTCTGCACCCAGCGTATGCACGCCGCGATGGATGTTGGCGTTGGAGTGCTCGTAAAAGTGGACGAGCGTGTCGAGAACCTGCCGCGGTTTTTGCGACGTGGCGGCGTTGTCCAAGTAGACCAAGGGCCGGCCGTTGATCCGGCGGCGGAGGATGGGGAAGTCCTCCCGCAGCGCAGCAAGGTCGAGCGTCGGCGCCGAGGGCGTCTCTACTACCACTGTCCTCGTCCTCGACTTTCCATTGGACCTAACCCCCGGCCCCTTCCCTTCAGGGAAGGGGAGGCAGCGCAGTGCCCCGTCCCTACGCCGGTAGCCCGACGAGTACCTCGTCGTCCTCGATGACCACCGGATACGTGGCGACCGGCACGACCGCCGGCATCATGGTCGCTATGCCGGTCCGCACGTTGAACCGCGCACCGTGCCGCGGGCACTCGATCTCTTCGCCTTCCAACTGCCCTTGGTCGAGTGGCCCGCCGTCGTGCGTGCAAACGTCGTCAATCGCGTAGTACGTGCCGTCCAGGTTGCACACCGCGATACGATAGTCGTCAATCTCGACGACCATCACCTGCCCCGCTTCCAGGTCTCCGACCTCGCCAACGACAACGTATTCCAGAGCCATCCGTTACCCCGTGTCGCGCTCGATGCCGCCGATCTTGCGATCTATGGCCTGGCGCAGGTGATCTTGCAGGGCCGCGACGCCCACACGCTCGACAATCGGTTCGAAGAACCCTTGGATAATCAGGCGCTCGGCCACGTCGCGCGGCAGCCCGCGGGTCCGCAGGTAGTACAGGTGCTCCGGCTCCACCGGGCCGGTGGCCGAGCCGTGCGTACACTTGACCTCGTTATTCTTGATTTCGAGCATCGGGATCGAGTCGGCCTTCGCGGTCTTGCTGAGGAGCAGGTTGCGGTTGGCCTGATAGCCGTTCGAATCGCTCGCGGTGGGCTGGATGACCACCAATCCCTCGTAGACGAGCCGCGCTCGGTCCTGCATTGCCGTCTTGTAGAGCTGATCGCTGTCGGTGTTCGGTGCCGCGTGGTCTTGCAGCGTGTGGAAGTCGAAGACCTGTGTGCCGTTACCGAACCCCAAGCCCAGCATCTCGGCCGTAGCGCCGCGCCCATCGAGCACCACATCGGCCGTGGCTCGGGTATAGGCGCTGCCCATCCCGACGACGACCCAGTTGACATAAGCGTCGCGGCCCAGCCGGCAACGTTGCGTGATGAAGGTATGCGCCTCCGTCGCTTGCTCGTGGAGCGACAGGAAGTTGAGCCGCGCGTTGTCCTCCACGTACAGCTCGGTGACGCCGCTGGTGAAGAGTGACGGGGCCGGCGCCGGCAGAGTGGGAGAGTGGACTTCCTCCACGCACGTCACGCTGCTGTTGCGGTCGACGACGACGACGGTATGCGGGAAGCTGCCCACGCCCGGCGTGCCGGTCCACTGGAGCATCCGCAGCGGTAGCTCGACCTCGGTGTTGGGTGGGACGTAGATAAACACGCCACCCGACCACAAGGCGCCGTGCAGGGCCTCGAACTTGCCGGCATTGGACGGCTCGCCCGGCTGCCAGCCCACCGGCACGATGTTCATGAGGTAGGTCCGTATTAGGTCGGGATGCTCGCGCACGGCCGCATGGATATCCATGAACAGCACGCCCTGGTGCTCTAGCTCGTCGGCGACGGTCCGGTGGACGGTAGTGGAGTCCTGCTGGATGACCAGCCCTCCCACCGGGAAGCGCACGTCGAGCGCCTCTTGCAGGCCGGTGTCGAGATCGTCTAGCTCCGCGTCGTGCCGGTCGTTGCGGGGCGGTGCTGGCTTGACGGTGTGCAGTCGTGACGTGATCGGCCGCAGGTCGGTACGCCGCCAGCCTTCCGTCGTCGCAGTGGGTAGCGGCAGGCGCTCCCACGCCGCAAAGCTGGCGCGGCGCAGGTCTTGCGCCCAGGCCGGGTCGTCGCGCGATGCGTTCAGCGCGGCGACTGCCTCGGCCGTGATGGTTGGCTGGCGTGCCACGGACCTGCGGCGGCGCCGCACGACGGTCCGCACCGGTGAGACTACACTCACACGTATTCTCCTCAGGGAATGGGGCTGCCTACTCGCCGGCGGCCCTTGGTCTGGCTGCCCTTAGTCCGGCTGCCCTCACCCCGGCCCTCTCCCACGGGGAGAGGGGGGTGGATTCCCGCCTTCGCGGGAATGACGGATTACGCAAAGGTCTCCTTGTGCGGGAACGACGGGTAGGCGTTGTTTTCATCGCAATGGTGGGGTGGTGGTGGGCATGACGGGTGCCTCAGCCGACGGCAGCGTCCATCTGGAGTTGGATGAGGCGGTTAAGCTCTACCGCGTATTCCATCGGCAGTTCCTTGCTGAACGGCTCCATGAACCCGTTCACGACCTGCGTGACCGCTTCCGCCTCCGAGAGGCCCCTGCTCTGCAAGTAGAACAGCTGCTCCTCGCCGACCTTCGAGACCGTCGCTTCGTGCCCGATGGACACGTCTTCCTCGTCAATCTCGATGGTTGGGTAGGTGTCGGAACGGCAATCCGGCGTCAGCAGTAAGGCGTCGCAGCGCATCTGGGAGGCCGACTTCTCGGCACCCTTGTAAATCTTCAGCAGGCCGCGGAACGACGCCTGGCCGGTTCCGAGCGTCACCGACTTCGAGTTGATGGTCGAAGAGGTTTCCGGCGCGGCGTGATAAATCTTGCCACCGGCGTCCTGCACCTGACCGGAGTTGGCCATCGCTACCGAGACGATCTCGGCCTTGGCCTTCGGTCCGGTGAGATACACGCCCGGATACTTCATCGTCACCTTGCTGCCCAGGTTGCCGTCAATCCAGGCGACGGTCGCTTCCTCTTGGGCTACCGCCCGCTTCGTGACGAGGTTGTAGACGTTGTTCGACCAGTTTTGGATGGTGGTGTAGCGGATCGTCGCCCCCGGCTTGGCCATCAACTCGACGACCGCGCAGTGCAGGCTGTCCTCGGTGTAGATCGGCGCCGTGCAGCCTTCGATGTAATGCACGTAGCTGCCTTCCTCGGCAACGATCAAAGTCCGCTCGAACTGGCCGGCGGCCTCCGAGTTGATGCGGAAGTAGGCCTGCAACGGAATGGCGACGTGAACACCCGCCGGAACGTAGACGAACGATCCGCCTGACCACACCGCCGAGTTCAAGGCGGCGATCTTGTTGTCCTTGTAGGGGATGACCGTGGCCCAATACTCCTTCACCAGGTCCGGGTGCTCGCGCAGGCCGCTATCCATGTCGGTGAAGATGACACCCTGCTGGGACAGCTCTTCACGGACGCTGTGGTAGACGGCCTCCGAGTCGTACTGGGCGGTCACGCCAGCGAGGAACTTGCGCTCCGCTTCCGGGATGCCGAGCTTGTCGAACGTATTCTTGATGTCGTCGGGCACCTCTTCCCACGTGCGGCCCTGCTTTTCGGTGGGCCGGATGTAGTAGTGGATGTTGTCGAAGTCCACGCCGCTGAGGTCTGCACCCCACTGCGGCATCGGACGAGCCTCGAAATGCTCCAGCGCATCCAATCGGAACTGGCGCATCCAAGCCGGCTCATCCTTCATGGACGAGATTTCCTCGACGACTCGCCGGTTCAGCCCCCGCTCCGAGCGGTAGGTGTACTCTACGTCGTCGTGCCAGCCGGCCGAATACTCGGTCGGCAGCTGCGCCGCCGCTTCCTGCATCAAGCGCAGCTTTTCCGGGTCGCGTGCTGCTACCGCTACCTCTGCTGTCATGCTCTTACTCCTTAGGACGTTGAACGCTCACTTGCCTAGATCGCCGTGCGGCCATGTGACCGGAAGGGATCGTGCTCGTCTCCGCCGACCACGCTATGCTCGCGCATCTCGGTTGCGCTCTCGATACCGGCGCCATCGTCTGTATCCGACACGGCCGCCTGACCTGTCCGTAGCTCCTTGATGAGCGGATCGTAGCCGTGCTCCTCCAGATACAAGGCCAACTCCGGCCCACCGGACCGTACCAAATGCCCGCCCAGCAGCACGTGTACGAAGTCCGGCTCGATGTAGTTCAGCAACCGCTGATAGTGGGTGATGACCAGCACACCGAGATCGGGACTCATCTGGGCGTTCACGCCGTCGGCGACGACGCGCAGCGCGTCAATGTCCAGCCCCGAATCGGTCTCGTCGAGAATGGCGAACTCCGGTTCCAGCAGCGCCATCTGCAAGATTTCCGAGCGCTTCTTCTCGCCCCCGGAGAAGCCGTCGTTGAGATAGCGACGCATGAAGGAGCGGTCCATCTTGAGGAGCTGGAGCTTCTCCGTGAGCAGCTTGCGGAACTGCCGCGCTCGCTCCTCGCCAAACCGCGCCTTTACCGCCAGGCGGAGGAAGTTGCCCATGTTGATGCCCGGAATGGAGGTCGGATACTGAAACGCCAGGAAGAGGCCGGCCTTGGCCCGCTCGTCCGGCTCCATTTCCAGCAGGTCTTCACCCTTGAAGAACACGCGGCCGTGAGTGACCTCATAGGTCGGATGGCCCATCAAAGCATAGGCCAGCGTGCTCTTGCCGGAGCCGTTCGGTCCCATGATGGCATGCACTTCGCCCTTGTTCAGGGTTAAGTTGATCCCGTGCAAGATTTCCTGACCATTAATGGCTGCGTGCAAATCCTCGATCACCAAGGTTGGTGACGCAGCGCCATTTTCCGACATGGATATCGCTCCTCCTGCGCTGCCGCGGTGTCCAGCACGTCGCTGACAGCCAACTTAAGTATACGCTGACGTATAAAAAAGCGACAAGGCGGCGCCGGCCTCATCCTTTGACCACAATGACCGGCCGCGTGCGGACGACGGTCCGGGCGAGGCCGGCGCCGACGGCCGTGCCGACCACTTCGGAGGCGTCCTTGTAGGCGTCCGGCGCCTCCTCGGCGACGCCGCGGATGGAGCCGGCGCGGACGACGATACCCTGCTCCCGGAGCCTTGCGACTAGCTCCTTGCCGGACGTGGCCCGTTTGGCCGCCGCGCGGGACATGCGGCGACCGGCCCCGTGGCAGAGCGAGCCGAAGGTCTCGGTCATCGTCTGCGGTGTGCCCACCAGCACATACGAATAGCGGCCCATGTCGCCGGGCACCAGCACCGGCTGGCCGACAGAACGGTAGGCGGCCGGGAGTTCGGCGTGCTCGGCGGGGAAGGCGCGGGTGGCGCCTTTGCGGTGGACGAGCACCTGCCGCGTCGGTCCCTGCTCGCCGGGGATGCGATGCCGCTCGAACTTGGCGATGTTGTGCGCCACGTCGTAGACCGGGTGCATTCCCAGTGCCTCCGCCGTTTGCTCGAACACCGCCGCAAAGCTCTCGCGGATCAAGTGCGCCAGGACTTGCCGGTTGGCCCAGGCGAAGTTGGCCGCGCAAGTCATCGCGCTGAGGTAGGCCCGGCCGGCCGCGGACCGGATCGGCATACAGGCCAGCTGCCGGTCCGGTAGCTCGATTCCATACGCCGCGCCGGCCACCTGCGCCGTCTGGAGGTAGTCGGTGCAAATCTGATGCCCGAAGCCGCGCGAGCCGGTGTGAATCCAGACGACCACCTGCCCCAGCGACAGTCCGAAGGCCGCGGCGGCCGCCTCGTCTTCTACAGTGTCAACCACCCCAACCTCGGCAAAGTGGTTGCCGGCGCCGAGCGAGCCGAGCTGTCCGCCGCCACGGTCCGATGATTGGAGGCGGCCCAGTCCGCGCTCGAACGCGCGGCGGCTCACGTCGTCCGGATTGGCGCCCGGTAGCTGTCCCCCGGCCTCGCAATACTCCAGGTCAGCTTGCCAGCCTAGCCCGGCCCGAACCGCCCAGCGGGCGCCGTCTGTCAACGCCCGCTCGCGCTTGCCCTGGCCTTTGCCGAGGCCGCTGCCCTTGCCCAAGCCACTCGGTAGCTGTCTGAATAGCTCGTCGGCCAGCCGGTCGAGCCGGCCGCGCAGGTCGTTCTCGCTCAGGTCGGCGCGGAGCAGCCGCACTCCGCAGTTGATGTCGTAACCGCAGGCGCCGGGCGAGACGACGCCGGTCGCTGCGTCGGTGGCAAAGACCCCGCCGACCGGCGCCCCGTAGCCTTGATGTACGTCGGGCATCGCCAGGGCGCGGCCGAGAATGCCCGGCAGCGTCGCCATGTTGGCCAACTGGCCCACCGAGCCGTCGCCTTGAAGCAGGGCGCGCAGCGTGTCGTTGGCATAGACCCGTCCCGGCACGCGCATCCCGTCCTGGGTGCCCAACGGAATGTCCCAGCGCCAGTCGTCAACCGCGACCGGCCACTTATCGGCCGGTGTGCTCGCGTGGGGCGCTGGTGGTGGCGGGAATCCGGCCACCGGCTCGAACTTCGCCGGGATGTCCGTGGCGGGCTGCTGCTTGCGTCCACGGCGCCGCCCGCGCCCGCGGCGGCGCGAGGAACGTCGGCTCATCGTCGTGCTCCTTCTTCTCTCTGTAGCGACGTTTGCAAAACCGTCATCCCCGCGAAAGGAGACCTTTGCATAACTACCCGGATGGAGTGCTAGGGGGCAGTGATCCAGCTTTCGCTAACCTGGGAGGACCGGTTTTTGGATTCCCGCTTTCGCGGGAATGACGGGTTACGCAAGGGTCTCCGAAAGCGGGAATCCACGTCCCCCTACGCAGTGGGGGGGGCCATGGAGGTGCCCGGCGCTCGCCTCAGACGTCAAAGATGATATTTGTACTCCACGTGCCGGCCCGCCGACGCAGTGCCAACTGGTGATACGTCACTGCCTTGATAACGCCTCGATAAGGATGCCGCTGCGGATTGGCCGGCTCGCCGTGAGCAAGCGCCGCGAGCGCCGTATCGGAGAGAGATTCAATCGTAAAGCGCGTGAAGAGCAGGTCCTCGGTCTCGATGATCCACAGCACTTCGCTCAACCACGCGACGAGCAGGCTCTCCCGGTCCGGGGCCGCCACCTCGACGCTTCGGGTCTCGCTTTCCAGGACGGTAGCGGTATCGGTGATGAGCGAGCAGAGGCCCAAGGCCGCGTGCGCGAACAGCGCGGCAAGATCGCGGCCGTAGACGCGGATGCCCACGTCGGCCGGATGCTCGATAAGCTCGAAAGGTGGCCGAGCCGGCCCTTGCGCCGTCTTCCTGTTCATGGCAGCCTGCCTGGTCCGGGGCGCTATCCTCGTCCGGAGACACCATCGCTGTGGCTCTCGCCCGTGATTGGTGACTGCCGGGGGTAGGCCAAATCGCGCGGAGGGTAGTATCCTACTAGCGGGCTGGGGTACTCACCCCGGTCGTTCGGTGTGCGTCTCTATCCGCAAGGAGATCGGCACGGAGGGACGCGCCTATTTACTATTGTACGTCATACTGTCGGGTGCTTGTGTACGGCGCGACGAGGCCGCGGGGAGCGGTGCGGTTGGCAGGTGGTAGTCTGCCTAGTGAACGGGAGGAGTTGAAATGGGGCGTAAGGCGATTGGTGTGGAGTTGTTGGTGGTCGGGGCAATCGTGTTGATCGTCTCGGTTGGTGCGGACCTGATGCCCTTCTCGGTTCCCGGCTTCGGCTGGAAACAGATTCTCGGGACTGTCGCTGGCGTGGTCCTCTTGGCTGGCGGAGGCTACGTTTATCGAGCTGCCGCGCGCAGCGCGTAGCCGCCCGCGACATGGACGAACTGACCACTAATGGCTGACGGCTGCTGGCTAATTAGCCGCCGATCTGCGACATCGAGCGCGAGGCCCGCTTGAAGGACGGGCCTTCGTTGATGTGGTGCTTCAGCTCTTTGCGCCAGATAGCGTGGCGCAAGAGCAGTTCCAGTTCGCTGTCGGCAGCCCCGATCCGCATGGGGTCGCGCATATTGGTCTCGTCAATGGAGAACAGGCAGGTCCGGAGCTGCCCGTCGGCGGTGAGGCGAATGCGGTCGCAGGAGGCGCAGAACGGCTGACTCACGGGGTTGATGAAGCCCATCTCGCCACTGCCGTCGGCAAACCGGTACACGCGAGCCGTGCTACTCGCCCCGACTCGTACCGGCACGAGCGGATAGACTGACTCGATAATGCGCTTGATTTCATCGCCGCTCAGGACCTGCATCCGGTCCCAATGGCCGTCGGCGTCGAGGGGCATGAACTCGATAAAGCGAATGACGTAGGGCTTGCGCCGGGCCAACTCGGCAAACGCGAGAATGTCGTCGTCGGTCGTAAAGCCCCGCACGGCGACCGCGTTGACCTTGATGGGATGGATGCTCGGCACTTCCTCCAGCGCCTCCAGACCGTCGAGTACCGCCTTGATGGCGTTCCGCCTGGTGATCGCCGCGAACTTATGCGCGTCGAGCGTGTCCAGGCTGACATTGATGCGCGTCAGGCCGGCTGCGGCTAGGTCCGGGACCAGCTTGCGGAGCAGGAAGCCGTTGGTGGTCAGGGCCAGGCTCTTCAGCCCGGGGATAGCCGAGAGGCGCGCGATTAGCTCCGGCAGCTGCGGTCGCAAGGTTGGCTCGCCGCCCGTGAGGCGAATCTCATCAATACCCAGGGCTACAGCCAAGCGCACCAGCCGTTCGATCTCGTCAAAGGTCAGGATTTCGTCGCGTGGCAGCCACTCCAAGCCCTCGGCCGGCATACAGTAGGTACAGCGGAAGTTGCAGCGATCAATGAGCGAGACCCGCAGATTGCGGATACGGCGCCCGAACGCATCCTCCAGGGGACCTTCGAGCGGCATCGGACGCCCCATCTGAGCACGCAGCTCTTGCGGTGCGCTGGGGCTGATCCACGGCTCGGACGGCGCTGTTTCGATGACCATGGGAAATCAATGAGCTATCCGGGGTGTGCTCACGCTAGTAGTGTAGCCGACAAGGCACGTGAATAGGTAGGTACGCCACCGAAATTGCCGGACAATCCGGCGGCCGCCGGGTATTGATTCGGCGGGCTGGCCGGTATACTCGCCTCCTGTGTCGCTCCCGGTGCTTCCCCATTACTGATGAAGGTTGCGAACTTGATTAGGTGGTGTGTTGGCGCCCACCCTCGCCCTCCCCCGGAGCAAGCTCCAGGGGAGGGAACTGACCGTCCCCCTGCGAAGCGGGGGGCCATAGGGGGACTATCTCCCACTACTGCATCAAGTTGCCAACTTTCATTAGCACTCCTACCTGCCGTCAGGTGTGAAACCGTAGGCGAGAGAATCTTCGACCCGCGCCCGACACACGGCATGGCCTCCATAAAGAGGCCCCTAGTATGAATGAATCGCTGACCCAGCGCATCGAGGAATCGCAGCCCGCGTGGCAACGCAGCGTACTGCTGCGGTGGGTGAGCGTGCTGGTGCTCGTGTATGTGTTGATTCTCGCCGTCGGGTTTATCGGCGCAGGCTTCAAGGCCGTGGCCGGCGAGCGAGCGCAGGAGCTTTTTGCGTTTGCTACCAACCCTTTCCTGGGCTTGCTCGTGGGCATCATCGCCACCTCTCTCATTCAATCATCCAGTACGGTCACTTCCATCATCGTCGGGCTGGTGGCGGGCGGCCTGCCCGTGGTGATTGCCGTGCCCATGGTCATGGGTGCCAACGTCGGCACGACGATTACCAATACACTGGTCAGTTTGGGGCATGTGGCCGAGAAACGGGAATTCAGGCGCGCCTTTGCCGCCGCGACCATTCACGACTGCTTCAATCTCCTCAATATCGTCATCTTTTTGCCGTTGGAAATCCTGTTTCACCCGCTCGAAAGGCTGGGATTATTCATTGGCAGCCTCCTGGTCGGCGGCGGCTCCTACGCGCCGACCCATTTGAACGTCGTCAGCGGCGCCACCAAACCGGTGATCAAGATATTTGCGGGGTGGACACACGTCCTGCCGCACCCTTTTGACGGCCTACTGACGATTATCGTCGGGGTCATCCTGATCTTCATCTCCATCTCCCTCATCAGCAAGCTGCTCAAGGCGCTGATGGTCGGCCGCGCCAGGGAGATCATGCATTTCGCGATTGGGCGTGGCCCGTTGGCCGGCATTGCCGCCGGCACGGGTATTACTGTGCTCGTCCAATCATCGTCCACCACCACCAGTCTGATCGTGCCCTTGGCCGGCGCGGGTGTATTCCGGTTGGCGCAGGTGTATCCGTTTACCCTGGGCGCCAACATCGGTACCACGGTCACGGCCTTGCTCGCCGCCACTGCCGTCTCCGGCGCGGAAGCGTTGCCCGCGCTCCAGATCGCGCTCGTTCACTTGATCTACAACCTGTTCGGGGTGGTGGTGATTTACGGCATTCCGTGGCTGTCCCGCTTACCGCTGCTGGGGGCCGAACGTCTCGCAGCGATAGCCAGCGAACGCAAGCCGCTGGCATTCGCCTACGTCGTCGGCGTGTTCTTCCTCATCCCGGCAATGTTCTTGGGGATCACGACGCTCTACTAACGCCGCGCCGCGGCGGTGGCAACGTGCCCTTGGTGAATAATCCTGGCTACCCTGCTATATTAGGCGCAAAGCCTATGATACTCGACGGTAGCGCACCATCCTGTACTAGAGTTGCTGCGAGGACAACCATGACCGCACCCGCACCCGATGCTGCCACTCCGGAGACTCTAAGCTCCAGTGCGGAGCGGCCGGTCGCGGTACACCCAGTACCGGACCGCCAGCGAGCCAAGGCCGCCCAGGTTCGGGCAGGGATGGATGCGCTGGCCGCAGAGATCAGCACAGCTTGGCCGGCTGGGGTGACTGCGGCGGAGGCGGTACAGGAGCAACGGCGGGAGTTGTAGCGTGTACGTCGTTGACGCCAGCGTCTGGGTCAGCCGGTTCATCCTCGATGATGTTCACCACTAACCCAGCCGGCGCTGGCTTGACCGGCAGGTAGCGCACGATGAGACTATTGTAGCTCCAGCGCTGGTCTTGGCTGAGATAGCAGGGGCGATCTCCCGACGCACGGGGCGCTCCGATCTAGGTACTCGTGCCATAGCATCTCTACAGCAACTCCCCGGCACTAGGCTCATCCCGGTGGACGTTGAGTTGGCGCGACTGGGGGCGGAGTTGGCGGCTGGCCTGCGCTTGCGTGGTGCGGACGCACTCTACGTCGCTCTGGCGCGCCGCTTGGGTGTGCCGCTGGTCACGTGGGATCGGGAACAGCGGGAACGTGGCCAGCAGGTCATAGTTGCCCGGACCCCGACCGCGATGCTCGAATCCTAGGACGCTCCTGCCTTATCGGGCAGTATGTGGCGCATAAACGCCGTGAGCGTGACCGCAGTGTAGCGGCGCGGGGGACGATCATCTTACGGAGGCGGTAGTGGGGGTGCTGGATTCCGGCTTGCGCCGGAATGACGAGCGGCGGCCGTTCGCCAGCGCCGGTGATGCGTGCGACGCGCTGTCGGCTGCCAAATGGCGGCGCAGCGAGCGGTGGGCGCGTTGCAGGGCTTGGCGGATTGCTTGCTGGCTGATACCCCAGGCTGACGCCAGCCGCGCGACCGGTACGTCGTGCCAGTAGTGCAGATACAGCAAGCGCCGCTGGCGCAGCGTGAGCTGCTGCATGGCGGCGAGCAGATCAACCCGTTGTGCGGCCACCACTGCCGGATCGGGAAACAGCGCGTGGGTCAGTCGTGCTGCCTGCTCCAGCGTCCACTCATCGTCGATGGATTGGCGCGGCCCCGGCATCCGGCGGCGCTGTGCTCTCGACAGGAAATTCCGGGCACGCCAGCGGAGCATCGTGACGATGAAGGGGGTGAAGGACCGTCCGCGCCGCAGCGTGTGCTCGTGGACCAGCTCCAGAAAGAGGCGCTTGGTCTCTTGCATAAGGTCTTCCTGTTCGTAGACATTGGTCAGCCGCGACCGGAGCACGCCGCGCCAGAGCCAGGATGCGGTGCCCTGAATCAACGGCTCGAACTGCCGGAGCAGGGCCAGTCGGGCCGCCTCGTCGCCCGCCTGCGCGGCCGCCGCCCAGTCGTTCAGGGTGCTTTCTGCCGGTTTCTCCCACTTCATTGGCCTCACTGTCCTACGGACGCGCCCGCTCGTCCTCTGTGAATACTGTACATTAGAGCAGTATTCGCGTCAAGGGAGAGGGCCAGCCCTCACAGGGGTAGGTTTTTGTCTGCATCAGGATTTGCGGGATGCAAGGATGGTCAGGATGGTCCTCACCCCCCGGCCCCCTCTCCATCGCAGAGCGATAGAGAGGGGGTGGATTCCCGCCTTCGCGGGAATGACGGGATGAGGGCTGGATTGCAGCGGAAGCCGCAATGACGAGCGCCTGGACGTGATGAATTGCGCCCCTACAAAACCCCTACCCCGTGGTGAAAGGTTGGATGGCCACGCCGCGCGGTCCGACCAGCAGGCGCACGCCATCACCGACGGAGATCACCGGCCGCCCGGTGTGCAACAGACCGAGCCGCTGCCCTTGCACGACGGTCAGCGCCGCTGATTCGTCGGCGCTGGTCCCCAGCGGGCGCACCAGGACCGCCGTGCCTACTCGCTGCGCCGCCGGGGCTTGCCCGGCGTCCGGCCGGAGCGTGCCACCGGGCAGCCGGAGCACACCGGCGGGCGTGTGGATAGCGAGTCCCAGCGCGGCGGCCGGGCGGCCGGTCGCGCGCCCGCGGCCGGCGACGGGCAGCGGCTCCGCGGCCGTAATCTCCAGCGCAACGTCGTCGGTCAGCCGGATGTGGTCTCCGGGATGCACCGACCGGCGTTGCAACCGCCGCTCGCCGATGATCTGCTCGTACCGTCGGGAGCGCGCCGACGGGTAGCGGCCTCCCGCGTCGAGGACCAGGCCGACTTGATACCGCTCCAAGACCGGCAGCAGGCCGGTCAGGGTCGCGGCCCGCGGATCGGTGACGATCACAAGGTCCACGCGGCGCTGCCAGAACGGCAATGCGCGGCCGAGCAGCTGCACAGCTGTCGTGTGGGTTGCGCCGCCGTCAATGAGCACCGTGGCGCCGGTTGGGAGTCGGAGGAGCGCCAGCCGCCCCTCCGTCACGGACGGCAGCCATAGCTCCGGCGTTGCCGGCGGCCGGGTCGCAATCAGGTTCCAGCCGACCACCCCGGCGACCAAGCACCCCACGAGCGCCAGCAGCGCCCAGCCGCCACTCCCTATGTTCGAGAGCGGCGCTGCCCCCGGTCGACGCCGCAGCCGCCAGGCCAGCCCCGCCAGGCCGAGGTAGGCGGGCAGCGCGACAATGGGCGGCAACGGCGGCAGCGTCAGTGCGGCGCCGGGCACGCCGGAGAACAGACGCGCCGTTTCGATCAGCACCGTCAGATGTGCCCACAATATCCAGCCGAGCAGGTCGCTGGCGACCGTCAGCACCGGTCCCAGCAGCGGCGCCAGCCCACCCAGCACCAGCAGCGCGAGGCCGCTGACCATGATCGGCGCGAATAGCGGTGCGAGTATGACGTTCGGCACCGGGGAGATCAGGGATACGCGCCCGAACGTCACCATCAGCACCGGCAGCACGGCGATCTGCGCGGCGAGGGTGAGTGCCAGCGGCTCGCCGAGCCAGCCCGGCAGCCGGTGCAGCCGCGTCTGGAGCGCCGGTGCCAGGAACAGAATGCCGGCGGTGGCGAGGACGGAAAGCTGAAAGCCCACGTCCCACAGGGTCGTCGGCCGGACGGCGACCATGGCGACGGCTGCCCAGGTCAGCGACGTGGGCGCAAACGAGCGGTGCTGGACCGTCGGCGCGGCCAGGACCAACGAACTCATCACTGTCGCACGCACGACCGAGGCGCCCCAGCCGACGAGCCAGGCATAGGCCCAGATGGCGCTCAGGGCGAGCAGCGCGATGACCGTTGCCTGCCAAGTCAGCGGCAATGCCGGTGTGCTCCTTAGCCGTCCGGCCAGTCCGGCGAACGCGCGGCCACTGCGCCGGATGACCAAGCTCAACAGTCCGGCGATGATGGTGAGGTTGGCGCCCGAGATGGCGATGATATGCGACGTGCCGGTGAGATGCATCTGCTCGTTCAGGCCGCGCGGAATGTCGGCGCGTTGCCCTAGCAGGATGCCGGCGGCGAGGGCGGCGTGTGGCTCCGGCAGGTGGGTGTCAATGACGCGGCGTAGATGCAGCCGCAGGCGGCTCATGCGTGCCTGCCAGCCGCCGGGTGTCTCCGCGTGCCGCGCGTAGACGCGCGGAAACGACATCACCGCCTGCACACCGCTGCGCTCCAAGTAGGCGGCGTAGCCGGCCGGCAGCGCCGCCGTCGGCCGCTGTGGAGTACCCACCAGCGTCACGTTGTCTCCGACGTGCAGGGCCGGGTACGAGCGTGCCCAGACCGTCACCCGGCCGTCCACCGGCTGCCGGCCGCGTTCCGTTTCCACCTCCGTCGCGCCGACGGTGACTTGCTGGCTACGCTGCCGCTGGATGGGCGCCGCCGTGACGACCCCGCGTACTGCCTGCGCGTCCGCGACGTGAAAGGCGAGGTCGGCCGGAGTAGGCGGTGGCGTGTGGTGCAGCCACCGCGCGGCGCCACACGCGCTCGCCAGCAGACACAGCCCGCCGATGAACCACCACGGCCGCCGCCCCAGCCACACCGCCAGAATGATTCCCACCATCCCGCTCAGGACGAGCACGCCGGCAACGATATTTCCCTGCGCCGCACCCCCTACGCCCGCCAAGAAGGACAGCGCCACCAGCACCGGCATGGACACCCGGCCGTGCTGCTCCAGCGCCTCCCGCCACGTAGCGAGACGGCGTGCGAGCCAAACTCGGCTCTTCGCCAGCGGCAGACTGAGAAGATGCAAGAGATTCACACACGTCATATATGTGCATTATACTGATTTCCGGGCCAAGTGCTGCTATACTCTGTCGCGCCACCGTCCGTCTCCCTGCAAAGCGGGGGGCCATAGGGGGGATGAGGAGCAGTCGCAGTGATTAGCCAAGCAGAGGTCGAGCACGTCGCGGAGCTGGCTCGCCTGGGCCTCAGTGCCGAGGAGAAGGAGCGGCTGGCAGCGGAGCTATCGCGCATCCTGGAGCACTTCCGCAGCCTCCAGCAGCTCGATACCGCCCACATCCCGCCGACGGCCCAGGTCATCGGCGGCACCAACGTCATGCGGGCCGACGCGGCGCGGCCCTCGCTGCCGGCGCAGGACGTGCTCCGCAACGCGCCGCGCCGCGACGGCGACTACTTCAAGGTCCAGGCCGTGCTGGAGGAGTAATCGGTGGTCAGCAAACGGTCGTTGGCTTTCGGTGGCCGGTAAGAAGCGGTGAGGTGTATCTGATGACGGTGAACCGATTCCCATCCCCCACCCTCGCCCTCCCCCGTCGCAACGGTGGAGGGAACACGCCGTCCCCCTGCCGCAGCGGGGGGACCATAGGGGGGCAGCTGTGACCGCGCTCTGGGACCTCACCGCTCATGCCGCGCGTCGCAACGGTGGAGGGAATACGCTGTCCCCCTGCCGCAGCGGGGGGACCATAGGGGGGCAGCCGTGACCGCGCTGTGGGACCTCACTGCCCATGCGGCGCGCGAGCGGCTGCTCCGCCGCGAGATTTCGTCAACCGAACTCACCCAAGCTGTGGTTGACCGCATCGAAAGCGTCGAGCCGCAGGTCCGCGCCTACCTCACCGTCACGGGGGAGCGCGCACTGGAGCAGGCCCGCGCGGCCGACGCTGCCCTCGCCAGCGGCGAACCGTCCTCGACACCGGCACTGACAGGCATCCCGGTCGCCGTCAAGGACGTGCTCTGCACCCGCGGCACGCTCACCACCTGCGCCTCGCGCATCCTCGAAAACTTCGTTCCCCCCTACGACGCAACGGTAGTAGCCCGCTTACAGGCTGCCGGCGCGGTCATCGTCGGGAAGACCAATATGGACGAGTTCGCCATGGGCTCGTCAACCGAGAACTCCGGGTTCTTCCCTACCCACAACCCGTGGGACCTTGACCGCGTGCCCGGCGGGTCCAGCGGCGGGTCGGCGGCGGCTGTCGCCGCTGGCGAATGTCTCGTCTCCCTGGGCACGGACACCGGCGGCTCGATCCGCCAGCCGGCGGCCCTGTGTGGCGTGGTTGGCCTCAAGCCCACCTACGGCCGCGTCTCGCGCTACGGCTTGGTCGCCTTTGCCTCCTCGCTCGACCAGATCGGGCCGTTCGGCCGCGACGTCGAGGACTGCGCCCTGCTCTTGCAGGCCATCGCCGGCCACGATCCGCGCGACGCCACCGCCAGCACGGAGGCGGTGCCCGACTTCCGCGCTGCCCTCACCGGCGACGTGCGTGGCCTGCGCGTCGGTGTGCCCCAGGAGTATTTCATCGCCGGCATGGAGCCGGATGTCAGCCGCCTCGTCCGGCAGGCCATTGCCGACCTCGCCGCGCTCGGCGCCGAGGTCGTTGACGTGACCCTGCCCCACACCGAGTATGCGCTGGCGACCTACTACATCATTGCGCCGGCCGAGTGTAGCGCCAACCTCGCCCGCTACAACGGCGTGAAATATGGCTTGGCTGCGACCGACGAGGCCGACATGTGGCGCGCGATGGACCTGGCCCGCGAGCGCGGTTTTGGCGCTGAAGTCAAGCGCCGCATCATGCTCGGCACCTACGCGCTCTCGGCCGGCTACTACGACGCCTACTACCGCAAGGCGCAGCAAGCGCGCACGCTCATCAAGCAAGACTTCGATACGGCGTTCGAGCAGTGCGACGTGGTGGTCGGCCCGACGACCCCGACGACGGCGTTCCGGCTCGGCGAGAAGACCGCCGATCCGCTGGCAATGTACCTCTCGGACATCTTCACCATTCCCACGAATATCGCCGGCCTACCCGGCCTGAGCGTGCCCTGCGGCTTCGACACGACCGGGCTACCCGTCGGCGTGCAGTTCATCGGCCGCCCGTTCGATGAAGCGACCCTCCTGCGTGTTGCCCACGCCTACGAGCAGAGCCAACCCCACGCCCATGCCCGCCCCATCCTCTGAGCGTGCTGTCTACGCGCGAGAGAAAGGTGTGACCGCAGCCGGCCCCCGGCAACATGCTCGTGAGCCGTGCAAATTGAAAGTACTACTTTCAATTTGCACCACCCCAGGGAGTTGTGGGGGAGCAGGAGTGTCCTACCCTGTCGCGGCTCGCCCGTCATTCCGGCCTGCGCCGAAACTCGGTAGGCTCATCTCTGACCGTTCCGGCGCCGGGGTCGCGCGCGAAACTTGAACGACGGGGCGGGATGTGGGGTGGGAGTATGTTTGATTTTCAGCTCGTAGCCGGGCGAGGCCAATGTGAGGTCGACCTCGCGGACCATAGTCAGGAGCGTGAGCGCAATTTGTACCTCGGCAAAGTCGCTCCCCAAGCAGCGATGCGTTCCCAATCCGAACGGAGCAAAAGCCCCCGGTTGCCGATGCTCCGCTCGCTCCGGCGTGTAGCGTTCGATATCGAAGCGTTCCGGGTGAGGAAAATACTCCGACAGCTGATGGGCGACGGTGTTGCCGATGATGACAGTCGCCCGGGCCGGCACGGTGTAGCCGGCGAACTCGAACGAGTTGGCGACGGTGCGCGTAAGCCCTGGGATGACCGGATACATACGCAGCGATTCCAGCACGATGCGATGCGTGACATCGAGCTGGCGCAACCCTGGGGCCGTCAGCTTGCCCGGCTCGAACAAGGCATCGGCCTCAGCCGTCATGTGCTCAAGCAGTTCAGGGTGCTTCAAGAGCGCGTAGAGCGTGAAGGCACAGGTATTGGCAGCGGTTTCGATCCCGGCAAAGAACGGGCCTAGCACGGCGAGCTGCAAATCCGTCTCGGGAAAGAACTGCGGGTCGCTCCGGTGTAGCTCAAGCAAGTCGTCGATCAAATCGCCGTTTGTACACCCCTCGCCTTCATGGTGGGCCACCACCATCGCGTACAGCTCTTCCAGCCGCTTGCGGGCACGCCGCAGCCGCGGCAGGTACAGAATCCAGCCGGGACTCTGGCGCATCACGTGGACCTTGAGCAAGCTATCGAGGGTGGAGATCAAGTCATCAATGTGATCCCGCACAGAAACACCCGTGGTCAGGATGGCGATTTGCTCGGCAATGATGCTCTGCATGGCGTATTGGGCGACGACGGGCCGGTGCTGTGGCCATGCGGCAATCATGCGCCGCGCGATGTCGACCACCTCGTCGATCCGGTTTTCGATAAACTCCCGCGAGAACCCCTTCTTCTGTACTTTCCGCATCCGGATGTGCGCGGGGCCGTCCATACCCATGAGTGCATCCTTGGCCCCCATTGACACATTGAAGTCATGCCACGTTTCGCGTGAGCGCAAGAAGATGCGCCCCTGTTTTTGCACAAAGCGATTGGCTTCCGGACCGACGAGGGCGATATAGCGGTGGTTGAGGGCGCGGATTTGGAAAATCGGCCCTAATTCGCGGTATTGCTTGGTGAGAAAGGAGCGCAGATCGCCAGCCAGGTCAAAGGCGCTGCCGATAAGCGGCCACCCCGCTACCTGCGGTATCTCTTCGGGAGGTCGAACGGCAGAGGCGGGTATCGGTGGATTATTCATGCTGACACTTTTCGGATTGCCGCAACTACGGATAGCATAGCCCATCTCAGCCGGGCCGGCTATCGGGCCGGCCCGCTCTCACCAGGATAGGGAAGCCGGCGGATACCGGCATCCGGGGGGACCATCGTGGCCCCGGTGCGAACGCCGTGCATCCGCTGGCAGCGGTGGCGTATCATAGGGGCTGACGTGCGTTCGCCTGTCTCGGAGTGAGGAGGCAGCGATGAGCAGCAGTTCTCCCGGCGCCGTGCCACCCCAGCTACAGTTGCACTGGGCTTCGAGCCTGGACGCGCTGCTGGCCGACCTGCCCGACGGCTGGCTCAAGAGGCAAGCCGAGGAGTTGCGTGCCGATGCCGACTGGCCGCCGGAGGCCCTGCCCGCCACTATCCGGTGCAGCGGTCGGGAGTTTGGCGCCCAGTGGGACGAATACGCGCTGGAAGCCATCGGCCCGCATTGGGCCGGACGCAATGCCACGCACCTCCCGGAGCGGCTGACGTGGCCCGGCTGCCGTTTTGTGCGCCCGCTTGGGAACGAGCAGGTGGTGGCCGTGCTGCAGGCGTGGCGGCAGCGCAGTTCCTGCCCGGCGGCGGGGGTGGCCGTGGAGCTGCGCTGGCGACCGCTCAGCGGCACGCGCGTCAGCACTGCGGGGCTGGACGCCGCCGCCGGGCTGGACGCTGCCGACCAAGCACTCCAGGTTGCCCGTAGCTGTGTCGAGTTGCTCAGGCAACTCCCACTCGCACCGCCGCTGGGTAGCCATGCCGGTTACGATCTCACGACCTGGCGCGAGTTGGTCGAGGGGATTATCCGCCTGCAACGGCTGGGTCTCCCCTGGCACATCATCGCGCGGCGCTACCCCCACGACGAGGCGACGCTGCGGGCCTGGGTTGATGAGTACCGCTTCCGGGGAGGCTGAGGAGTAGTATGGTGGTGCGGATTTCGCGGGTGATCGACATTCCGGTTCGAGGGAACAGGACACGATGATGGCAACGACGGCAGCCTCGGCGAGTGATTACGAGGTGGTGATCGGCTTGGAAGTCCACGCGCAGCTGCTCACCGCGAGCAAGATGTTCTGTACGTGCGACGCGCAATACGCCGACGCGCCGCCCAACACGCTGGTCTGCCCGGTATGTCTTGGTCTGCCGGGCACGCTGCCGGTCATCAACGAACAGGCGGTCGAATACACCGTGCGGACGGCCCTCGCGCTGAACTGCGAGATACCGGAATACACGAAGTTCGACCGCAAGAACTACAACTATCCCGACCTGATGAAGGGCTACCAGATTTCGCAATACGACCTGCCCCTCTCGCAGCACGGTTGGCTGGACATCGAGACTGATTCCGGCGACAAGCGCATCGGTATCACCCGCGTCCACCTCGAAGAGGACGTTGCCAAGCTGTATCACCGCCGCGATGACCTCGGCGAAACCTACTCGCTGATGGATGTCAATCGGTCGGGCGTGCCGTTGATGGAGATTGTCGGCGAGCCGGACCTGCGCTCGCCCGCGGACGCCGGCCTGTTCCTCCAGACCTTGCGCTTGCTGTTGCGGCATCTCGGCGTCTCGACGGCCAACATGGAAGACGGCGCGTTCCGCTGCGACGCGAATATCAGCCTCCGTCCGCGTGGGACTGAGGAGTTGGGCGCCAAGGTCGAAGTGAAGAATATGAACTCCTTCCGCGCCGTGCAGCGGGCGCTGGCCTACGAGGCCGAGCGCCAAGCCGCCGCCCTGACTGCCGGCGAGCGGATCGAGCAGGAAACCCGCGGCTGGGTGGAGGAGCGCGGCGTGACCGTGAGCCAGCGGAGCAAAGAGCAGGCGCACGACTACCGCTACTTCCCGGAGCCGGACCTGCCGCCGCTCGTGATGAGCCGCGAGTGGGTGGCGCAGGTACGCGCCCAGCTCCCGGAGCTACCGGCGGCGCGGCGGCAGCGGTTCGTCGAGCAGTATGGTCTCGCCGCCAAAGACGCTGGCCTACTGCTGACCAGCCGGTCGCTTGCCGACTACTACGAGCGGGCCGTCGCGGCCGCCGGCCCGGAGCAGGCGCGGCCGGTTGCCAACTGGCTGCTCCGCGACGTGGTGCGGCTTGCCGGCGGCGCCGCTGCCGTCGCCGACAGCAAACTGACGCCCGCCCACCTCGCGGAGGTGGTCAAGCTGGTGGCGGCCGGCACGATCTCCGTCCGCAGCGTGCCGGAGGTGCTTGCGGCGTCGTTCGAATCGGGGGCGCCGCCAGCGCAGATCGTTGAGCAGCGTGGTCTATCCCAGGTGAGCGACACCGATGCGTTGGCGGCAATTGTCGAGGAGGCCCTCGACGCCAACCCCAAGAGCGTGGCCGATTACCTCGGCGGCAAGCCAGCGGCGGCGAAGTTCCTGGTCGGCCAGGTAATGCGGGCCACGCGCGGCAAGGCCAACCCCCGCACCGCCAACGAGCTGATCGTCGCGGCCCTGGAAGCGCGCCGCGAAAGCTGAAAAGAGCAAGCTCCCTGCTGGAAAGTGCGCTCCGTACCCCCTCGTCATTCCGGCTTGCGCGGGGATGACGACTCAGGCAAAAGTCTCCGCAAGCGGAAATGACGGGAGACTGGGCGCGATGCACCGCACCCCTACGGAAAAAACCCTGCCCTCGCCCAAGGCCGGAGGGCGGGCCGGGGGCGCTCACGAGGATTGGCCGCGGCTACTGAGCAGTGCTCGCAGCCGGGCTACCTCTGCCTCAGAGGCGGCCGTCTGCGACTCTGCCACCAGTGCCCGCTCTTCTGCCGCACGCCGGGCCGCGGCCTCGACAGTGGCCCGCTCTTCTGCCGTATGCCGGGCAGTGGCCTCGACAGTGGCTCGCTCTTCTGCCGTATGCCGGGCCGCGGCCTCGACAGTGGCCCGCTCTTCTGCCGTATGCCGGGCCGCGGCCTCGGCGCCGGCCCGCTCTTCCGCCGCCCGTCGCGCCGTCGCCTCTTCCTGCGGCGTCGGCAGCCACCGCTGGCGCTCCGGGTCGTACAGCCGCAACTGCTCCCCGCGCTCGTGCAGCGCCAGCCCCAGCGCCGCACTCCACAGTGATCCGTCCGCCGCCGGCGCCAGCGGCCGGTACCGGCCTTGCTCCAAGCGGTAGCCCTGACATGGCGGCCGCAGGTATTCACCCAGCGGATCGAATAGGAAATACTCCGTCACGCCCAGCCGCTCGTAGAGGTCATACTTGCTGTGGAGGTCTTCCCCTCGCGTGCTGCGCGAGGTCAACTCGAAGACCACCGCCGGGACCACCCCTTCTTCCCACAGCTTGTAGATGCGCCGCAACCGGTTGCGAACGCCCGGGACCACAAATACATCGGGCGCGACCACCCGCCGGGGATTGCCTTCCTGGTAGTAGACGAACAGATTGCCACTGATATAGACGTGCGGATCGGCGCGGAAGAAGGCCTGCAACATGCCGATCAACTCGAACATCAGGGTGCGGTGGACATCGGTTTCAGCCACGGGCTGGCCATCCGATTCGGGATAGTAGATGGCCGCGCCGGCTGGCGCGGCCGGCCGGGGCAGCGTCGGCGTTACCATGGTGGCTCTCCTGCATCGTCACACCGGGCGCGCGGTCCCGCTTCAGTGTAGCACGGGTGGGACTCCGCCTCATAGGGGAGGTTTTTTGTCTGCATCAGGATTTGCGGGATGGAAAGATGAGTAGGATGGGTGGCCGTGGGACAGGGTGGCCGCGGGAGTGGGCAGCCCCGGGCCAGGTGTCTCGGCCAACGTCGGGGAGGCACCGGGCGCTTGCCAGTGCCAGGTACGAGAACCGAGGGGCACGAATAGCCCTGGATTCCGGCTTCCGCCGGAATGACGGGGACCTGGACGCGATAAATCGCGCCCCTACACGAAAAACCTACCCTTGTGAGGGGGACTCCGCTGTGAGTGGGACTCCGCTCCGTCTCCTCGGCCGTGATGTTCAGGTCCGGTGGTGAGGCACGAAAACGGCTTTCACTCGGCGCCGGGCCTGAGTTATGCTACGATGGTACGCAGTGCGGTGGGGGATGGCCCGGTGTAGGGGGCGAGTAGGCCGTGCTCTATGACTTGCGCCTGCAACTAACCCAGCGATTGGCCGCGCTTGATGCGTGGATCAATGACCTCATCCGCTGGTCGCGGCCCGGCTTGCACGTCAAGCGCTGGGTGCTCCTGCTACTCATCGCCCTCACTGCCACTGCCCTCGGCATTGCCTTTTTCCTCGTTGACGTATACCGCACGCAGCCGTTCCCGGAGTTCGTGTACTACCTCACGCTGCAATTCATTGACCGGACGTGGCGTGGCGCCCTGTTCCTCTTCTGCGGTCTCGGCCTGAGCGGCTTTGCCGTCTTCCAGCTCAATCGCTCGCTCGTCAGCGCGGTGCAAGCACCCTACAGTGATGAGCGCCTCGTTGATCTGGTCTACAACTATCGTCTGCCGCAGCGCCTCCCGACGGTCGTCGCCTTTGCGGGACACCGGGGGTTCGTGGCCCTCCAGGCCCGCAGTTTTGCCTTTGCCCATCGGCTAATTGCCATCTCCAGCGTCACAGAACGGTCGGGGCTGGTCACCCCTGGTCAGCTTCCGCCCCAGACCGGCGGGACGATGCTCATGCCCATTCGGGGTGCCGTCGAGCTGTGTGCCGAGCTACCACACGGCACGCTCCTGGAGAATGCCGACGCTATCCGCGCGCGACGGAGTGGCGTGCCGATCAAGCGCGTGTTCCTCATGCCGGAGAACCAAGACAAGCAGGGCATCTTCGCCTCCCCCGATCCGTTCGTGCGTCGGCTGTCCACACCGGTCAATCCCGAGGTCTTGGCGGCTATCCGTGAGGCTGACATCCTGCTCTTCGGGCCAGGCAGCTTCTACCTCGCGGTCATCCCGAACCTGCTCTTGGAGCCGATTGCCGAGGCGTTGCAGGTCAGTCGGGCGAAGAAGATTCTCATTGCCAACCTGATGACCGAACCGGGGCAAACCGATGGCTTCACCGTCACCGACTTCGTGCGTGCCGTCCACCTCTATGGTGGCTTTACGCTCGACTACGTGCTCGTCAACACGGCCACGGCCGACCGCAGCGTGCAGGAGCAATACGCAGCGGTATTGGCCGAGCCGGTGCTGCACGAGGCCGCCGCGCAGCCCAACGGGCCGATCCTGTCGGCTGGCAGTCAACTGCGCCGGCTGGCCATGACCGAGGGCGCCGTTGTCGTCGGCGCCGACTTGGTGACGAAGATGGCCGAGCAGGTGGCCGTGGCGCCCGGCTTGAGTACCCCCGGCGCCGCGGCCGAGCGTTTGATCGTGCTGCGCCATGACCCCAACAAACTTGCCGGGGCGCTGGTGCGCCTGTTGGGGGTATAAGCACCTAATCACCCGCCCGGATCCCAGGACCGTGACCGACTATCAACCGCCGACCGACGCTGACGAGCCGCCGGCTGACCGCCTCGACATCATCATCGGGGTGGCGGTTGTCATTGTCGTTGTCGTGGGTATTCTGTGGGCTGCCGGCGTCATTCGGCTGCCGGGCGCCTGAATCCGGTCGGTTTCTTGCTTTTCCGGCCCGGCTAGGCTACCCTATGGGGCAAGATGGCCTGGGGCTACGGCAGAATCCGGTGGGAGAGCGTTCGCTCCGCGCGCACCCCGTAGGTCCATTCGTCCTGCTGGCGCAGGAACCGGATGGCCCGGCAGAGCGGTGAACTCTCCGCCTCGGTCGTGCAGTCAACACCGGAGCGCCGGCAGCAGTCAGGTGGGGCGGAAGTACCTCAGCGCCCTGTCGCTGCTCCCCCGGCAAGATGTAGGAGGACACCGAACGTGAATACCGGTACAATCGTGCGGCTCATTCGAGACCGCGGCTTTGGCTTTATCCGGATGGAAAATGGCGAAGAGATCTTCTTCCATGCGACGGGTATGAGCACTTTCCCCTTCGACAGCCTGGAAGAAGGACTTGCCGTCAGCTTTGAGATTGCCGACGATGTCCGCGGACGTGGGCAGCGGGCAGTGAACGTGGAGTTGGTCGGGTAAGCACAGCGCGATCATCGCTGTAGCGGTCATTGCTTGTCCCAGCTTCCCATCGAATCGAAGCGGCGCAGTCCCCGCAGTGCTGGCGGGTCATCGCTCCGCGCAGCGTTAGCAGGTTTCCGGTGGTGCGCCGGAGCCGGCTAACCGGCTGCGCGTGTGCTTGCCTCTCACCGGCCGGCGTGGTGTTGTAGCTCTCTGGGATTGGCGGTCGTATCCGGGCGCCTTGCATCTATGTACCGTCGCCTGGGTTATGCGGCCGCGTCGTCTCGGAGCATGGGTAGCAGCACCCGTGACCGGTACCGCCCCGGCAAGATTTAACCGAATCTTTACACTGGGCTGACGGCGCCTTGGCGCGTACCGGGCATAGTGACCGGGCAGCTTTGCGTGCTACCGGTCGGTGTCAATACACCATGCGGGCGTTGTAGAGGCAGCGGCGCTCGCGTGCGAGGGCGTGCTGGTGCGTACCGACGGTCTCGAAGAGGTGGACGAGCGCCGGATTGCGACCGACCATACCCAGAGTCCTGACAATATCCAGTCCGTCGTCGGCGATGACGTGCAGCGGCCGATTGGGACCGGCGCCGGGCGCGCCGCTGCTCCAGTGGATCTCTGCCAACCGATCATCGAACCGCTTCAGACTGCGGAGCAGCCACGCATAGCCGTCGCGGTCGTAGTCCACCGCGCGCCAGGCCCAACCGGTATTGAACACAAAGCGGAGGTTCGGCGTCGCGTCGAGCAGCTCCAGAAAAACGCGCGGGCGGCCGAGGACCGACCCTTGCCCGTCGTTGATGATCGCCAGTGGTAGTCCTGGGTAGAGTACGTCGAGGGCCGCCAGGGCTTGGCGCAAGCTGGCGAGATGCGTCTCTCCGGCGTGCCGCGCTGCCCCGGCGTGGATGATATACAGGCCCATGGGGTGCTCGGCCTCGAAGAATTCGATGACGTGGATCAGGCGCCGGAGCGCCAGACTGCGCGGATAGGGGCTGGGGTCGCTCATCCCTGGCTCACCCTCCCGCGGGTCGAAGGGAAAGATATTCACGTGGAAGCGAGGCTTTGCCCGTTGCAGCAGGTCCAGGAACTCGCCGCCGAAGACCGTGCCCAGCGTGTAGTCGAAGATCATCGTGCTGACGGAAAGCTCGATGACATCGAACTCCAGCCGCTCGGCCACGAGCAGCGCCTCCCGCAGTTGGTGGACCATCCCCGCCCGCGACGTGGGCATGATCCGCGGATTAAAGCCGAACCGCACGATGCTTCCCTCCGGCCAGGGAGGATAGCCCGCGTGTCGCAGCACGTCAACGGCGCCGATAGACCGCGGGTGGGGCGGCGACGGCGCTCTTTCGTTGCGCTGGGCGCGTCGGCGGGCGCACTCGGCATCGCGCAGTGGCTAGTGGGGGCGGCACCGGCGTTCGCGGTGCCACGGCCGCCGGGTCCGATTGCGGTCGGTCGTGCCGGCGTGCCGCGTGTCGGGCTGCAAGTCGGGCATTGGCACGCGGCCGACTTGCCCGACGAATTGCGGCGGCTGCGTGGGCAGACGGGTGCCCACGCCGCGGGCGTGAGCGAGGCGGAGGTCAATCTCCTGGTCGCCGAGCAGGTGCGCGCGCTGCTTACCCCCCTCGGTATTGCCGTTGATCTGCTCCCGGCGACTATTCCCCCCGGGTACCTGGCCCATGCCTTTGTCAGTCTCCACGCCGACGGGGCCACGAGTAGTGGGGTGGCCGGGTTCAAGGCCGCCCGTGCCGAGTGGCGGGACCGCACCTGGCTCTTCGACTGGCGGCGTGAGAATCCCAATACCACCTTCAGCCGTGATCGCTGGCGAGACCTCTGGCGGCGCGCTCCGATCATCGAGCGCAATCCGCTGGATGCGGCGCTGCTCCAGCACGTGCTCCACCATTACGGCGCCGTCACGGGGCTGCCCCGGAGTCCCCACGTCAGTCACAACATGACCGGCTACTATGCCTTCAATAGCCGGCGCTATCGCCACGCGCTCAGTCAAGACACCCCGGCAGTCATCCTGGAAATGGGCTATCTCACCAACCCGTTCGAGCGGCGCTTCCTCACCCGGCAGCCGGAGGTGCCGGCCCGCGGGGTGGCGCTAGGGCTGCTGTCGTTCCTCGCGCTCGACCAAGGCTTCACGCTCGCCGACCAAGCACTCCAGCAGGGTTTCGCTACTGCCCGCTAATTCCCCCACCATCGCGCCTCGCAATACCCTTTCGCTCGGCTCCCACCGGTGCGGACTCCGGCTTGTTGTCTGCGGCTGGCACTGCTACATTCTCTGAGGCCAAAACGGGAGCCGGATTCAGTAGAAGGGGTGAATATGTCGGTCACGGCGGTTGTCGGCGCTCAATGGGGAGATGAGGGTAAGGGGCGGATTGTTGATCTCCTTGCCCAGCAGGCCGACCTGGTTATCCGCTTTCAGGGCGGGAACAATGCCGGCCATACCATTGTCAACGAGCACGGGGTCTTCAAACTCCACCTCGTCCCGGCCGGCATCTTTCAGCCTGGCGTGACGTGCCTGATCGGCAGCGGTACCGTCGTTGATCCGCAGGCGCTCTTGGGCGAGATGGACGAACTGACCGAGCGCGGTATCTCGCTGGACGGCCTGCGGATTTCCGAGCGTGCCCAGTTGGTGCTGCCCTATCACATAGAGTTGGATAAGCTCGACGAGGCCGCGCGCGGCGACCGCGCTATCGGCACGACGCATCGCGGCGTCGGCCCGGCCTACACCGACAAGGTTAGCCGCAGCGGGTTGCAGGTCGGTGATATGCTCGATCCGCCCTACTTCCGAGAGCGCCTGGCGCAGGCGATTGCCGCGCGTGCGCCGCTGTTCGAGCACGTCTACCGGGCGCCGGTACCCGACGCCGAACGGATCGCCGCCCAATACGCTGTGCTCGCAGAGCGGCTCGCCGACCGCATCGTGGACCCGGTGCCGCTCATCCACGCGGCGCTAGAGCGCCAGGCCCGCATTGTGCTGGAGGGGCAGCTAGGCGTGATGCGCGACCTCGACTGGGGTATCTACCCGTGGGTCACGTCGTCGAATCCGGTGGCCAGCGGTGGGGGTACCGGGGCCGGGATTCCGCCTTGGGCCATCACCGACGTGGTCGGCGTGGTCAAAGCATTTAGTACCTGCGTCGGCGCCGGCCCCTTCCCGACCGAGCTGGAGGGCGAGCTGGCCGATGAGCTGCGTGGCGGTGGTCCGGAGGAGGGCTGGGAGTTTGGCGCCACGACCGGGCGCCCGCGCCGCTGCGGCTGGCTGGACCTCGTGGCCGTGCGGTACGGCGCCCTGTTGAACGGCTATAGCCGTCTGGCCGTGACCAAGCTCGACGTGCTCGACACGTTCCCGCTGCTCCGCATCTGCACCGGCTACCACGATCCGCAGACCGGCCGGACCTACGACACGCTCCCGCCCACCCGTATTGTCGAGCGCGTAGAGCCGGTCTACGAGGACTTACCGGGCTGGCAGGAGCCAACCTCGGACATTCGCCACTTCGAGCGGCTCCCGGCTGCCGCCCGCGCTTACCTCGCCCGGATTGCCGAGTTTGTCGGTGTGCCCGTTGACATCGTTGCCGTTGGCCCGGTCCGCGATCAGGTCATTGTTGCTACCGACCGGCGGTTTGCGGCGTAGTGGCCCGCGCCCCCACCCTGGCCCTCCCCCGTTGCGACGGGGGAGGGAACGGATTGTCCCCCGGCGTAGCGGGGGGACGGGAGGGCTGACAAGGGTTGGTTTTGTCTGCATCAGGATTTGCGGGATGGAGGGATGAGCAGGATGGTCCTCACCCCCCGGCCCCCTCTCCAACATTTGGAGAGGGGGTGGATTCCCGCTTTCGCGGGAATGACGGGTTACGCAAAGGTCTCCTTTCGCGGGAATGACGGGGGACTGGGCGCGGTTCATCGCGCCGCTACACGAAAAACCTAGCCTAGTGCCCCCCTATGGTCCCCCCGCTGCGGCGGGGGGACGGGCGCAACATGTTGTAGCCCTCTACAGAAGAACCTAGCCTTGTGAGGGACGGGGGGGAGCGCCGCTTTTGGAGAGCAACCAAAGCGGCGGCCAATCGGCTATACTAAGCGCCAAGAGTAGGGCAGCTTGTTGGGACACCGGCCGATGAGGGCCGGAATGCGGGAACGGGCCTGCCGGGAGCGGTGCTGAATCGCCCTCGCAACCTCTTAGCGGTTGTTCTACATTCATACCGAGAGACAGCGCGGTCCACACACTCAGGACTCGGTGAGGGAGTTCGGGGGTGCTGGGCCGCTTTTCCGTCCTCTCGCGCCTAGGTAGTGGACCTGGGATGGAGTGCTGAACACAAGGATGGCTTTGCAAGAGAACCGGCAACCCAGGGGAATACCGTCCCGCAGACGACCGATGCTCGACGCCGGGCTACCGCCCCGGCGCGGCTTGTACGATCCGCAGTCGGAGCATGACTCGTGCGGTGTCGGTTTCATTGCGGACCTCAGCGGCCGGCCGTCGCATCGCGTGCTGGACCTGGCGCTGGAGAGCGTGATCAATCTCACGCATCGCGGCGCCGTGGATGCCGACGCCAAGACCGGTGACGGCGCCGGCGTGCTGACTCAATTGCCGCGCCAACTCTTCGCGGGTGAGGCGGCCCGGCTCGGACACGGCGCCGTGCCGCCGGAAGACATCGGCGTGGCGATGGTGTTCTTGCCCCACGATGGATCGGACGTGCGGGCGCGCTGCCGGAGCATCATCGAGCGGGTTGTCGACCGCCACGGTCTCCGCTGGATCGGTTGGCGCACGGTGCCGGTGCAGAGCGAGGTATTGGGCGAGAAGGCCGCGGCCACCCAGCCGGACATTCGGCAGCTTCTGCTCGGCCGGCCGCTCGGCGCCTCGAACCTCGGGTTCGAGCGCACGCTGTATCTCGCCCGCAAGGAGATCGAGCGCCGCGTCGCCAACGAGGGGATCGGCAGCTTCTATATCCCCTCCATGTCGCATCGCACGATTGTCTACAAAGGGCTGTTCGTGGCGCCACAGCTCCGAGACTTCTACCTTGATTTCCGCGATCCGGCCTTCGAGACGGCGCTGGCGCTGTTCCACCAGCGGTATAGCACCAACACCTTCCCGACGTGGCCTTTGGCGCAGCCGTTCCGGCAGTTGGGGCACAACGGCGAGATCAACACGCTGCAAGGCAACCGGAACTGGATGGCCGCCCGCGAAGCGGAGCTGGCCTCGCCGGTCTGGCGCGAGCAGGTGGAGTGGCTCAAGCCGATCTGCGTCCCTGGGGGCAGCGACTCGTGCAGTCTTGACAACGCCCTCGAAGCCATCGAGCTTTCGGGGCGCGACATCCTGCACGCGATGCTGCTGCTGGTGCCGGAAGCCTGGGAAAACATGCCTGATATGGACCCCACGCGCCGGGCGTTCTACGAATACCACGCCGCGCTGACGGAGCCGTGGGACGGCCCGGCCGCCCTGGCGTTCACCGATGGCACTACGATTGCGGCCACGCTCGACCGCAATGGCCTGCGCCCCGCACGCTACCAGGTGCTGCGCGACGGCTTGGTCGTGATGGCCTCCGAGGTCGGTGTCATCGCCGTGGACGATGCAGAGGTGGTGGAAAAGGGCCGCCTCGGTCCTGGCGAGATGATCGCCGTGGATACTGCGCGGCAGGAGCTACTCCGCAACGATCAGATCAAGGATCGCGTTGCTCGTCACCGCCCCTACGGCGAGTGGGTGGCGCGGAACGTGATGCGGTTGGAGACTACGGCTGACCAGAACGGGCACGAGCCGGGCGATCAAGCTCTCGATCAAGCTCTCGATCAAGCTCTCGTCGCCGAGGATGCGCTGCCGCAGTTGTGGCGGGCGTTCGGCTACACCGCGGAGGACATGCAGTTCTGCATCGAGGCGATGGGTGCCGATGGCAAGGACGCGGTCTGGTCCATGGGCGACGATACTCCGCTGGCCGTGCTCTCGCAGTGGTCACGTCCGCTCTACAACTACTTCCGCCAGCGGTTTGCCCAAGTTACCAACCCGCCGATTGACTCCTTGCGCGAGGAGTTGGTCATGTCGCTGGATACCTACGTCGGGCGGCGACGTAACCTGTTCGACGAGACCGAGGACCACGCCCGGCTCGTCCATCTCGACAGCCCGATCCTGCTCGATCACGAGGCGGCGCGTCTGCGTTCCGGGTACATGTCGTCGCGGGTGCTCTCGACCGTCTTCCCGCTGGCGGAAGGAGCCGCCGGCTTGCCAGCGGCGCTCGACCGGCTGCGCGCCGCAGCGGTGGCGGCGGTCGAGGACGGCGTCGAGCTACTCATTCTGAGTGACAAGGCGACAGACGCGGCCCACGCGCCGATTCCCGGGCTGCTCGCTTTGGGTGCGGTCCACCATCACCTTATCCGCGAGGAACTGCGGATGCGGTGCGACTTGGTGGTGGAAACGGGCGATGCCTGGGACATCCACCACTTTGCCTGTCTGCTCGGCTATGGCGCGGCGGCCATCTACCCCTATCTGGCGCTCGCGTCGGTGCGCCGGCTGGTCCGCGACCGGCGCTACACGGCGGCTATCCCCACCGAGCTGCTGGAGCACTTCCGTAAGGCGGTGGATCAAGGTCTGCTCAAGATCATGTCCAAGATGGGCATTTCGACGCTCAGTAGCTACCGCGGCGCCCAGATTTTCGAGGCCGTCGGCATTTCCCAGGACCTGACCGACGAGTGCTTTGCCGGCACACCGTCGCCGATAGGCGGCATTGGCCTGGCCGAGATTGCGGACGTGGTGCTACGGCGCCACGCCGAGGCGTGGGCGCCACCGAGCGCAGCGCCGGCCAAGCCGCTGAACGAGCGTGCGAAGTGGCGGCTGCCCAACCGCGGCTTTGTGCGCTTCCGGCGCGATGGCGAGTACCACGGCTACAACCGTCTTGTCGTCCAGCAGATGCAGCAGGCCGCCACGACGGGCGACCCCGACGACTATCGCCGCTACACCGACCTCGTCTACAACCGACCGCCGTCGGCGCTGCGTGACCTGTTGGAGTTCCGCTCCGACCGACCGGCTATCCCGGTGGATCAAGTCGAGCCGGTCAGCGCCATTATCAGGCGGTTCAACAGCACGGCGATGTCGCTCGGCTCGCTCTCTCCGGAAGCGCACCGCACGCTGGCGGTCGCTATGAACCGTCTCGGCACGCGCTCCAACACCGGCGAGGGAGGCGAGGACCCGGATTGGTGGAAGCCGTTCCCCAACGGCGATTGGGCGAACAGCAAGATCAAGCAGGTGGCCTCGGCGCGCTTTGGCGTGACGCCGCAATACCTGTCGCTCGCCGAAGAGCTAGAGATCAAGATGGCGCAAGGCTCGAAGCCGGGCGAGGGTGGGCAGATTCCGGCCCATAAGGTGACGCGGCTGATTGCCCGCCTGCGGCACGCTATCCCTGGTATCCCGCTGTTCTCGCCACCGCCACACCACGACATCTATTCCATCGAGGACTTGGCCCAGCTTATCTACGACTTGAAGATCGCCAATCCGCGGGCACGGGTCGGTGTCAAGCTCGTTGCCGAGACCGGCGTTGGCACGATTGCGGCGGGCGTCGCAAAAGCCTACGCCGATTACGTGCTCATCAGCGGCCACGACGGGGGGACGGGCGCGTCACCACTCAGCTCGATCAAGAACGCCGGCGTGCCGTGGGAGATCGGCCTGTCCGAAACCCAGCAGGTGCTCGTGATGAACGACCTGCGGGGACGTATCCGCGTGCGGACCGACGGCGGGCTGAAGACCGGGCGTGACCTGATCGTGGCGGCGCTGCTCGGCGCCGAGGAATACGGCTTTGGGACCGCGGCGCTGGTGGCGATTGGCTGCGATATGGCGCGGCAGTGCCACCTGAATACGTGCCCTACCGGAGTCGCTACGCAGCGCGAGGACCTACGCGCCAAGTTCCGCGGCACGCCGGAAATGGTCGTCAACTACTTCACGCTGGTCGCTTCAGAGGTACGCGAAATCCTGGCCTCGCTCGGCTACCGTTCGGTGGCGGAGATCGTCGGCCGGACCGACCTCCTACGCCAGCGCCGCCTGACCGAGGCCACGCAGGCGCTCATGCTGGACCTCAGCGAGGTCATGCAACAGCTCGACCCTGAAGGCACGCGCCCGCGGCGCAGTCTCCAGGAGCGCAACGACCGCGGTGACACGCCCTTGGACGACCGCCTCCTGCGCGACGCGCAATCGGCTATCGAGACCGGGCAGCCGTTCGAGGGCAGCTACGCCATCCGCAACCACCACCGCACCGTGGGCGCGCGCCTCAGTGGTGCCGTCGCTGCTCGCTACGGCGACATCGGACTTCCGCCGGGAACGGTGCGGCTCCACTTCACCGGCACCGCCGGACAGAGCTTCGGCGCGTTTCTCGCGCCCGGCGTGCATCTCAGCCTCGCCGGTGAAGCCAACGATTACGTCGGCAAAGGCATGGGCGGTGGCGAGATCGTCATTCGCCCGGCGGAGCAGGCCGGGTTCGCGGCCGGTGAGAACACCATCGTCGGTAACACGGTGCTCTATGGCGCCACCAGTGGTGCATTGTTCGCCGCCGGCCGCGCCGGGGAACGCTTTGCCGTCCGCAACAGCGGCGCCTCGGCCGTCGTCGAGGGCGCCGGGGACCACTGCTGCGAGTACATGACCGGGGGCATGGTCGTGGTGCTCGGCAAGACCGGGCGCAACTTCGCCGCCGGCATGTCGCATGGCGTCGCTTACGTGCTCGACGAGGCGGGTGGCTTTCCCTCCCAGGTCAACCGCGAGATGGTAGACGTGGAGCGCGTGGAGTCCGAGGACGACGAGGCGGCGCTCCACACGCTCATCTCGCGCCACTACCAGCGGACGGAGAGCCGCCGGGCCGCAGAAGTGCTGACCCGCTGGCCGGAGATGGTGCCACGCTTCTGGCGCGTGGTGCCGCGTCCGGCGCAAGTCGAGACGGAGACGGCCGCCTCGCGCGTCACCTCGGTGTCCGGCAGCGATGCCGTCGAGCTACAACGTCCGGTGCCGGCGCGCCGCGCCTGATCGCCCCCCTATGGTCCCCCCGCTGCGGCGGGGGGACGGGTGTGTTCCCTCCCCTGGTAGCTCAATCCGGGGGAGGGTTAGGGTGGAGGCTGGAAAGGAGGCCATTTGTGGATTCGACAACAAAGGGCATCGCCAGCCGCCCGTTCGGCCGTCACCGTGAGCCTGTCAGCATGATCGGCTTGGGCGGCGGTCATCTGGTGCGTCCGTCGGTGAGCGAGGCCGACGCCGTACACCTCATCCGGACGGCGATTGACGAGGGGATCACGTTTCTCGATACCGCCTGGGACTACGGCGACGGCGCCAGCGAGCGGCGCTTCGGGAAGGCCCTCGCGGGGCGGCGCGAGGGCGTCTTTCTGATGACCAAGGTCTGTGCGCGTGACCGCCGCACGGCCTTGGAGCAGTTGGAGGAGAGCCTGCGGCGGCTCCAAACCGACCACGTGGACCTCTGGCAGTTCCACGAGTGCAACTACGATAACGACCCGGAGTGGCTGTCCGCGTCCGGCGGTGCGCTGGAGGCCGGGCTGATCGCCCAGGAGACGGGCAAGACGCGCTACCTGGGCTTCACGGGCCACAAAAGCCCGCACATCCTCCGGGCAATGCTCGACATCGAGTACCCTTGGGATTCCTGTCAGCTTCCCATCAACGTCTTCGATAGCCTGTATCGCAGTTTCCAGCGCGAGGTGCTGCCGGAGCTGAACCGGCGGGGCATCGCCAGCTTGGGCATGAAGTCGCTGGGCGGCGATGGGCAGTTCATCACCGCTGCCGGCCTCTCGGCAGAGCAGTGTCGCCGCTATGCACTCTCCCAGCCCATCACCACGCTCGTCTGTGGCGTGCAGACCCTCGACAACCTCGCGCAGGACCTCGCCATCGCGCGAAACTTTGTGCCGATGAGCACGGCCGAGCAGGCCGCCCTCCGCGAGCGCGTGCGCCGCGAGGCAACCGACGGCCGGCACGAGTGGTTCAAGAGCACGACCTTCTTCGACTCGCAGTATCACCGCGACCAGCACGGCTTCCCCGCTCACGCGGCCGTTCCGCGCTAGGGGTGGAGTGCTGCCCCCCTATGGTCCCCCCGTTGCGACGGGGGGACGGGCCGGCCTCACCCCCCGGCCCCCTCTCCAACATTTGGAGAGGGGGTGGATTGCGGCCTGCGCCGCAATGACGGGACGGGGTGTGGTCAGTGATGGGTGGTGGCAGGGTCGTATGGGGCCGGGAGGGGGCGGATGGGGGAGCGGCCAGGGCGCCCACAAGGGACGCCCCTACGGCATAACCCGTACCTATCCCGGGCGGATGGTGGCGGGGCTGCCAGGTACTGGGCCGCTGCAGCGAGTAACTGATACGGCTCCACGGCATGGCACAGGGCGACGATGGTGAACAGGCGGTCGTACACGGTTTCCTCCTGGGTGGTGGAGTGGGTGACGGAGGCTGACGGTGTTCCGGTGACGCGGGGCACACAACGGGAGCAGTCGTGAGCCAGCGCCAGCGGGAGCGAGACGGGGGAGCGGTCTAGGACCGCGGCGGCGGCGTAGCTGGCACCGGGGCGGTCAGGCTCCGGTACCGTGGGCAAGGGCGTGGCACCGGGGCAGTTGTGCTCCGGTACCGTGGGCAAGGGCGTGGCATCGGGACGGTGGTGCTCCGACACCGTGAGCAAGGGCGTGGCATCGGGGCGGTGGTGCTCCGATACCGTGGGCAAGGGCGTGGCATCGGGGCAGTGCTGCCCCAACGCCGGTGGCTGTGCGGCTAGGCTGCCGCTAGCGGCCAACATGATGCTGCGACTGCTCCCAGTCGGTGCGCGCTGTGCGCCAGACATGTCTCGCATCCGTCAACCTCCGTTCAAGGGGACATGTTGACGGGGTGGGGTGGGAAACAACGGGGGGATTTACCGGGATGGGGAGGATGGGTGGGCGGACCTACCCCCTGGCCCCCTCCCTGAAGGGAAGGGGAATAGTGGGCCTCACCCCCCGGCCCCCGCTCCAACATTTGGAGAGGGGGGGATTCCCGCTTTCGCGGGAATGACGTTACGCAAAGGTTTCCTGGCGCGGGAATGACGGGAGGGGCAGGCGCGATGAATTGCGTCCCGGCAGAAAAACCTACCCTTGTGAGGATGGTAGCCCCCCTATGGTCCCCCCGTTGCGACGGGGGGACGGGGATACGCCGGCTATATGGTCCCGCTGCGGCGGGGGGACGGGGGTATGCCGGCTCCATGGCCCCGCTGCGGTGGTGGTCAGGTGCCGGCTTCTTGGGAGGCGGCGGAGCGGAACGTGAGGCGGCGGAAGAGGCGCGCCAATTGGCCGTTTTCCCAGACCACGAGCGTCGTGCTGGCGGTGAATACCGAGGAGTAGGTGCCGGTTGCGGTGCCAATCAGCAGCACGAGCACGAACTCGCGGATGGTCACGCCGCCGAGCAGTAGGAGCGCCGCCAGCGTGAAGATCACGGTCAGCGAGGTGTTGAGTGACCGGTCGAGGGTTTGGTTGACGCTGAAGTTCACCACGCGCTCGAACGATTCGCCGGGGAACCGGCCGAAGTTCTCGCGGATGCGGTCAAACACGACAATCGTATCGTGGACCGAGTAGCCCACCACCGTCAGGATGGCGGTGACGAACAGGGCGTCCAACTCGAAGCCGAGGACGCGGCCCAGGATGGCCCACACTCCTAGAACCACCAGCACGTCGTGGGCCAGTGCAATGATCGCACACGTCCCGTACCGGTAGGCTTGGTCAACTTGCCGGAAGGCCCACCAGAGATAGAGTAGGATCATCACGCACGCGGCGGCGACGGCGATCACCGCCTTGCTTGTCAGCTCGCCGCCGACCACCGGCCCGACGACCTCGAAACGTAGCTCGGTGACTTCGCCGAACCGCCCCGCCAGCGCCGTTTTGATCGTTTCCTTCTCCGCCGAGGCGATGTCGCGGGTGCGGACGATAAAGGTGGCGTCGCCGGTGGTTTGCACGCGCGCTTCAGGGTACCCGGCGGCGGCGTAGACGGACTTGATCTGGGCCGGCTGCGCTTGCTCGCTCAGGCGCACCTCCAGCATGGAGCCGCCAGTGAAGTCAATGCCGAGCCGGAGGCCGAATATGGCGAGCACAATCAGGCCGGCGCCGATAATCGCTGCCGAGAGCAGGAAAAACCAGTTCCGCCGGCCCATGAAGTCAAACATTGCTTGTACTCAATAGCCTAGCCCGCGTTTGCTTACGAATGTACCTCGGCCGCTGCCGGCGGCTGCTCACTCGGCGGCTGCTCGCTCGGCGGCTGCTCACTCGGCGGCGTGCTAATCCCGAAAGCCCAAGCCGGCCAGTTCCCGCGTACCCGCACCAAGAGGCGCAAGAGCGTCCGGGTGGCCGTGATCGCGGTGAACATGCTGACGAGCACGCCAATAGCCAGCGTCAGGGCAAAGCCCTTGATGATGCCGGTCCCGAACCAGAAGAGAATGACGCAGGTGATGAGCGTGGCCAGGTTGGAGTCGCGGATCGAGGTCCACGCCCGCGCAAAGCCGGCCTCCAGCGCCGTGCGTAGTGAGTGTCCGGCGCGTAGCTCCTCCTTGAGGCGCTCGAAGATCAAGATATTGGCGTCAACCGCCATGCCGATGGAAAGCACAAAGCCGGCAATACCGGCCAAGGTCAGCACGACGGGAATCAGCTTGAACAGTGCAAACACGATGACCGCATAGATGGCGAGCGCGGCCACGGCCAAGAGGCCCGGCAAGCGGTAGTAGATCAACATGAACGCCGCCACGAGCGCCAGCCCGACCGAGCCAGCGACGATGCTCTTCTCCACCGAGTCCTGGCCTAGGATGGCGCCCACGCTGCGCTGCTGCACAATCTTCATCGGTATCGGCAGGGCGCCGTACTTCAGCTGAATCACAATGCGGCGGGCCTCGTCCAAGGAAAACTGGCCGGTGATGCGGCCGCTGTCGGAAATCTGATCGTTGATGACCGGCGTGGAGAGCACGACCTTATCCATCGTAATGGCTAGAAACCGGCCGATGTTGTCCTTGGTGTGCTCGGAGAAAATGCCCGCTCCCTCCGAGTCCCACTGGAAGTTGATCTGCGGGCGCCGGAACTCGTCGAAGCCGACCTCCGACGACCGGAGGTTCTTCCCGGTCAGGATCGTCGGATATTGTCCCTCGGTGAGCCGTGTGCCCTCGGCCGGCGGTGTATCGCCAACGTCAATGAATTCCAGCAGTCCCGTCTCGCCGAACAGTTGGATGGCCGCCGCTTCGTCTTCGAGGCCCGGTAGCTCCACTACAATCCGCCGCTCGCCCTGGAGCTGAATGACCGGCTCGGCCACGCCGAGGGCGTTGACGCGCTGGTCAATGATCGCTTTTGCCGCTTCCATCGCCTCCGGTGTCACCGGCTGGCCCTCGGGCGGGTCGGCTTCCAGGAGCACCTGGATGCCGCCTTGCAGATCAAGGCCCTGTACCACGCGCACGTCCCGCTCGATGACCGTTGTGCCGAGCCGCAGGTTGATGCCCGGATTACCCGGCCAGGCCACCCACGCCGCACAGGCGGCAATGACCAGCACGAGGGCCAGAGTCAGCACCAGGTTCCGATTCCGCATAGTGGGAATGCACTCGGTTCAGTGAGACGCATCTTCCTGCCCCTTGCTCCGGGGGAAGGCGCTCACGGGGATCGGCAGTAAGTATAGCAGCCACCGGCGCTCCGCTGTGTTGGGCGCTGCCGGCATCGGCATGAAAATAACCTCCAGCCCCCCTGATAGGGGTAGGTTTTTTGTCTGCATCAGGATTTTCGGGATGCAAGGATGAGCCGGATGGATGGCGGCTGGCGCCGCAATGACGGGAGCGCGGCCAGGGCGCCCACAAGGGACGCCCCTACGGCTGAACCCGTACACCTACCCCTGTCAGCCGGCCCCTTCTCCATCGCGGAGCGGTAGAGATGGGGAGTGGATTCCCGCTTTCGCGGGAATGACGGAGGGGGAGGCGGGAATGACGGGTTATGCAAAGGTCTCCTGGCACGGGAATGACGGGAGGGGCGGGCGCGATGAATCGCGCCCCTCCCCGAAAAACCTGCCCTTGTCAGCCCCCCTATGGTCCCTCCGCCGTGCGGGGGGACGGGCGCAACATGTTGCGCCCCTACACGAAGAACCTGCCCTTGTGAGGACGGCATCTTAGTAGAGGTACCGCCACCACGGCTGGCGTTCTTGCTCTGCCCAGCCGTGTAGGTCGAACTCCTCGTGCCAGCCGTGGTGCTGCACCTTGAAGGCCCAGCGCAGGCGATAGAGCAGGGAGTAGAACTTCGCTTGACGCGGCCCATTCGTGGCGGAATCGACGGCCAGATGCATAGTCCACGCCACCGTGAGTACCATCACGAGCATCTCCCACGGCGGCCAGGGGGGCCGACGTGCCGACGCGCCTACCATCGCCGGCTGCGGCCAGCGGGCGACGGCGCCGGAGGCCAGCAGCGCAAGCAGCGCAAGCGGGTACTCCCAGCCATGCAGCGGCACGACTAGGCGATTGGCTTGGCGGCTGCGTCGGACCAGGGCGTAGTCAACGAGGTGGTCAATATCAATCCCTACCCCGCCGACCAATGCGGCCAACGCTGCGAACGGTCCCCAGCGACGACCGGCCCACCAGGCGACCGGTACGGTGCTCAGAACGTGGTAGATGGGACGGGCCATGGTAGGAGATGCTACCAGACTGCAACGGACCCGCACTTATGCACAATGCACAAGTGGGAACGTGCCGGATTAGGCGGCCCGCACATACCCTCGATCCGGCTGCCAACGGTAGGATTCCGTTGTATGGTATAGTCTCGCCACAGCACCCGTTGGTGAAGGATGGTGGTGGACCACCGGCTGATGGACAGAGCACGGAAGGAGTAACTCATGGCTGACGCCCAGGGAAACGGTAACGTAGCCCCTTCTGCGGACCCCAAGGACCTGATCGCATGGTCCAAGGAAAAGGGGCTGGTCATGGTGGATCTGAAGTTCATTGATCTGCCCGGCCTCTGGCAGCACTTTTCGATGCCGATCGGTGAGCTGACGGAAGACTTGTTTGTGGATGGCGCCGGGTTCGACGGCTCCTCCATCCGCGGCTTCCAGCAGATTCACGAGAGCGACATGCTGCTCATACCGGACCCGGCCACCGCGATTGTGGACCCGGTCTATAAGGCGCCGACGTTGAGCCTGGTCTGCAACATCGTGGACCCGATTACCAAGGAGCTGTATTCGCGCGATCCGCGCTACGTGGCGCAGAAGGCGGAGCAGTATCTCCTGACCACCGGACTGGCCGACGTGAGCTACTGGGGGCCGGAAGCGGAGTTCTTCATCTTCAAGTCCCTGCGCTTTGGCCAGACTGCGAACAGCGGGTTCTACTACATCGATTCGGAAGAGGGTATCTGGAATAGCGGCGCGGACGGGATGCATAGCTCCCCCGGTGGGGATAGCTCCCCCAACCTCGCGTTCCGTCCCCGGTACAAGGGCGGCTACTTCCCGGTACCACCGATGGACAAGCTCCAGGACCTCCGCACCGATATGGTGCTGAAGCTCATCGAGGCCGGCATTGACATCGAGGTGCAGCACCACGAGGTCGCCACGGCCGGCCAGGCCGAGATTGACATGCGCTACGGTGAGCTGGTGCGGATGGCGGACCAGGTGATGCTCTACAAGTACGTCATCAAGAACGTCGCCTATCAGAACGGCTACACCGTGACCTTCATGCCGAAGCCGCTGTTCGAGGACAACGGTTCCGGTATGCACGTCCATCAGTCGCTCTGGCTGGATGGCGTCAACCAGTTCTTCGACAAGAGCGGCTACGCGCTGACCAGCGAGATGTGCCGCCACTACATTGGTGGGCTGCTGAAGCACGCGCCGGCCATCTTGGGGTTCGCTGCTCCGACGACGAACTCCTACCGCCGGCTGGTGCCCGGCTACGAAGCGCCGGTCAACCTGGTCTACTCGGCGCGTAACCGCTCGGCGTGCGCCCGCATTCCGGTCATTTCCGAAAGCCCGGCGGCCAAGCGCGTGGAGTTCCGCTGCCCCGATCCGTCCTGCAACCCCTATCTCGCCTTTGCGGCCATGCTCATGGCCGGGCTGGACGGGGTTATCAACAAGATCGATCCCGGCGATCCGATGGACGTAGACGTCTACGAGCTGGAGCCGGAAGAGGCGGCGCAGATCAGGTCCACGCCGGGCAGCCTGGACGAGGCCTTGAGTGCGCTGGAAGCCGATCACGACTTCCTGCTGCGTGGTGGCGTCTTCACCCAGGACGTGATTGACACCTGGATTGCCTACAAGCGCGAGGCCGAGGTGGATGCGATCAACCTGCGTCCCCACCCCTACGAGTTCCACCTTTACTCCGACATCTAAGCGGAGGTGGCGCTCTCCGGCCCGCCTGCGGCGGACTTGGCTCAGGCGGGCCGGAACGGGGAAGTCGAGCATATACAGCACACCCTGGGCGGGGAATGCCGCTCCTCACTCCTTAGGTTGCGGAAAGTGTGCTGTTCGGATAATATTTGACTGGTGCATGTATCGTTGCCGCACCGGTCATCACAATCCTAAGCACAGGAGCAAGAGATGGTTCCACCGTCCGCGCCGCCCAGCGACTTGGGTCAGTGTGTGGCCGGTTTGGTGAACGCGGTCGCCCGGGGGATGGCGCAGCAGTTGGCCCCCTTCTCGATCATCCCGGTGGAATACACGATCCTCAGCGTGTGCTTTGCCGGTCAAGCGGATACCGTCACCGGGCTGTCGCGAGTGATCCCGGTCGACGCCGGCCGGATTAGCCGGCTCGTGAATCGGCTGAATGAGCGTGGTCTGATCCGTCGGCACCGCTTGCGGAGCGACCGGCGCACCGTGCGGTTGAGTCTGACGGAGGAAGGGCGGATGCTCGTACCCAAGCTGGCGCGCCAGGCGCAGGCGCATAACGCCATGCTCTTGGCCGGCATTAGTGCGGAGGAAATGGACGCTTTTTTCGAGACTGCCCAGAAAATTATGACAAATTTCGCGGGCGCCGAACCGGGGAAGCAAACCCCGTAGCGCACGAATGCCCCACCGGGATCGTAGTCCCGTAGCCCTCAGCCCCACCGGCCCTGCGCGCCGCAAACACCCGCTCTACCGCGCCGCACGTATACTATAATCACCCTACGTCCGCGCCCGGTCCCGAGACTCACCATGACCACGACGGCCCTCGCGCCTACACCCACCATGCGGCCCTACCAGCGACAGGGCGAGATTGACTACGCTCGCCTCGACTACAATCCCGACGAGCCGGTCTTGAAGCCTGATGCGATGGAACAGAACATTCCGCTGCACGAAATTCTGGGTTTGCTCGCCAGTCGGTTCACCGATTTCCAGCGGCGGCCCGACGTCTTTCTCGAATTCAACACGATCCTCTGTTACGACCCGGACGATCTCAATGTGCGTGTCTCCCCGGACGTGTACTTGGCCTTTGGCGTGGAAGCGGACGCCATCCGGGAGCGCAAGCTGTATCTGCCCTGGGAAGCAGGCAAGCCGCCGGATTGGGTGCTGGAGGTGGCCTCGGTCAGCACCGGGCGGGAGGACGTGGGCCGCAAGCGGGCGATCTATGCCCACATTGGCGTGCCGGAATACTGGCGGTTCGATCCGAAAGATGGCAAGTATCACGGAGCGAAGCTGGCCGGCGACCGGCTGGTGGGTGGGGCGTATGAGCCAATCGAGCTGACGACGGCGCCAGACGGCATTCTGAAGGGGTACAGCGAGGTGCTGGGGCTGAGTCTGTGCTGGGATGACAACTGGCCGCGGTTCTACGATCCAGAGACGAACAGCTACCTGACCAACTGGCGGCAGGAACGGGCCGCTCGCCAGGCAGAGCGCGAGGCGGCCGAAGCCCAAGTTGCGGTGGAGCAGGCCGAGCGGCTGGCGGAGCGAGCGGCGCGCCGGGCGGCCGAAACCCGTGCGGCCAGCGAACAGGCGGCCCGTGAGGGTGCCGAGACGCAGGCTGCTATCGAACGGGCGGCCCGCGAGGGTGCAGAAACACAGGCTGCTATCGAACGGGCGGCCCGTGAGGCCGCCGAGTCACGCATCCGGCAGTTGGAAGCGGAGCTACGCCGTCGGCAAGCGGACCGCTAGCCCGGCGCAGCCAGCCGCCTTTGCCGATGGCCGCTAGTAGGACAGGCCCAGCGCGGTAGTCAGGAACTCGACCACCGGGGCAGTGCTGCGGTACGCCTGCGCGAGCTGGTCCATGAAGTCGGGCGCGCAGGCAGCCGCCTCGGTGAAGGAAGTCACCGTCACGAAGTCCTTGCGCCGCAGGTCCACGATGAGCGGGTGGTTGGGATCGAAACCCTTGGGTGCGCGCTTGAGCGAGTCTCCCGATAGCTGCCAGCGCTGCCGAAACTCGTCGTCGGACGTGAGCCGCTGCCAGCCGGCCGGATTGGCCACGATGGCATCCCGAATCTTGGTCAGGGACTTCGTATCGGGATGCCAGATGCCGGCCCCGGCAAACACGTCGTCCGGCTCCAGGTGTAGGTAGAAGCCGGGGGCGTGTACATCCTTGCCGCGCTCGTGACGGAAGTGCGCCGCGGCCTGCGTCTTGTACGGGCTTTTGTCCTTCGAGAACCGCACGTCGCGGTAAATCCGAAAGAGCGACCCGCCGACGGGCCGCGGATCGGCGACAAAGTGCGCGCTCAACTCGTGCAGCGGCAGCGCAAAGTCGGCGATGAACCGCAGCAGGGGATCGCGCACGTCGGCCTCGTAGCGCCCTTTATTGGCCTGGAACCACTCCCGGTTGTTGTTCTCGCGCAGCTCGCGCAAGAAGCCGAACAATGCCGGGGTAAAGTGCGGCTGTCCTGTCATGGCGGTGCTCCCAGCGAGTTTCTCCCTCGGTGTTGACAACGAGATCGCGCCGGTCCGGTTGCTTGCACATAGGGGGACCAGGCTCACAGGGGTGGGTATTTATATGGATGGACAGGATAGACAGGATGGTCCTCACCCCCCGGCCCCCTCTCCACCATGTGGAGAGGGGGTGGATTCCCGCTTTCGCGGGAATGACGGTATAGGGCTGGATTGCGGCTTGCGCGGGAATGACGAGGGCCGGGGCGCGATTTATCGCGCCGCTACACGAAATACCGCCAGTTGTGTGGGGAGGTAGCCCCCCTATGGTCCCCCCGTTGCGACGGGGGGACGGGGTGGGCGCGCGGCCTCGCGATGCGTCTGCCGGCCGATCCCTGCTGCGACGGGGGGACGGGCGCAACATGTTGCGCCCCTACGGCTGAACCCGTACTTACGCCAGTCAGGAGGGGTGGGGGGGATGAGGCCTGTCGCTAGGTGAGTGCCGCGCGTGGGCCGAGCCGGACCGTCAGCGAGCGGCGCTCGCCGGTCGGGAGGACTACCACGATCTCGACCTCATCGCTCACCTCGTACTGCATAATCAGCCGGCGGAGGTCGCTGAGATTGTCTACCGGCTGGCCTCCCATCGAGATAATCACATTGCCCGCTTGCAGCCCGGCCGCATGGGCGCCTGAGTTCCGTAGTACGGAGTGGATGTATACGCCGTAGCTGATCCGGTGCTCGGTCTGCGCGGCCAAGCGCCGGTTCATGCTTTGGGTATGGATACCGAACTGTGGCCGCGGCAGTCCCTCCGGCGAGAGCAGCTGTGCGGCGATCTGCCGCACGCGCGCCAATGGGATCGAAAAGCTGGTCAGCGACTGCCCCCGGCGCGTCACCCGGATCGCTGCATTCAGACCGATCAGCTCGCCGCGCAGGTTGACGAGCGGTCCGCCGCTGTCGCCTGGGGAGAGGAACAGATCGGCCGCAATCATGCCGGTCTGGGGATAGTTACTCCGAACCTGGATGCTGCCGGCCATCGAGGCCACCTGGCCAGCCTTTGCGCTGGGGAGACCTGGCAATAACGGGGTATAGCCAATCGCCACAATCCAATCGCCCGGCTGCACCGACTGCGAATCCCCGATGGGGATGGTCGGGAGATCATCGCCTTCGATCTTCAACACGGCGATGTCGGTCCAATCGTCCCCGGCGAGTACCCGCGCCGGAAAGGTCCGACCGTCCGCCAGCTCTGCTCGCAGCTGGAACCGGGACCGAGCGAGTGGATACACCACGTGATAGTTGGTGTAGATCAGCCCGGAGGGGTCGAATAACACCCCTGAGCCGGCGCCGGTGTGACCGTCGGTCAGCTTCACCACTGCGCTGCGGGCGCGTTCGGCTACCGAGCGCAGCGTCGCCAAGAGGGTATCTTCAACGCGCACCGGCGAGCTGCCGGGCAGCCTTGCCAGCGTCTGATCGGCCGGCAGCGCCACCGTCGCAACTGCCGGGATGAGACCGCCCGCGGCGGCGAGGGCGCCCACGTCGAGCACCGTCACTTGTCCGGGTTGGGCGCCGCTCGTCCACGTGCGCCACTCCTGGAGCACGGCCCGTTGGGTGCGGAGCACCCGGACCGAGTCGAGTTCGGCAATAGGCGCGGTGGGGAGTCCGTAGCGTTCCAGATGGTCGGGCGCGGCGAAGTACGCCTGTCGCAAGGCCGGGTACCCGTCGAGGTAGGCCAGCCGCGCGGCGACAACCTCCTCGAAGATCAGCTCGGTTTCATCGTGGAACAGTTGCTGAGGCGGAACTTGCGCGTGCTGCTCTAGCCAGGAGTCGAGGCCGGCGTCGGCAAAGGCATCCAGCAAGTTGACCGGTGTGGCGCGGTTGGCCGCCGGATGCCATTGCAGGACGGCCTTCTGCGTTGCTTGGGTGGTCAAGCCGTCCCACTCGAACCGACGCGAGATCGGATAGCCGAGTGCCGCCACCCCGCCGAGCCGCTCGAACTCGCTGGCGAAGTTGACGCCGTTCTCGTCCGTGATGCGGAAGCCCGCGTCGCCGTCGGGGTCGCCGCTGGCCTGCGTGAAGTAGTGACCGTTGACGACTTGATAGTCCGCTAAGGCTTCACCGCGGGACTGGGCCGTAGCTACCGCAGTATTGAGGCTGACCAGCAGGAGCGCGGCGAGCACCGCTACCAGCCAGCCCACCAGCCGGCCGGCGGCGAGAGGATCGCTCCGACGCCGTGCTACGTAGCTCGTCATGACAACCTGCCGCCTTAACATAACCAATCGTGGAGCGAGCACGAAATTCCGGCCGGCCGTTGCGCTAGGCCATCCAATCTCAACTTAGGAAGAGGAAGTAGTCACAGTTGGCGTTGGATACGGAGGTCCTGATGGAACGTACACCGCGAGACTGGCGTAAGTATTGGCACTCGTACCTGGCCCATGGCGCGCAAGGGGTGGTCGTCGGCTTTGCGCTGCCCACGACCGTTGCCCTGGCCCTGGCGTTCGTGGGCTATCTCGTCTACCAGGTCGTCGAGTATGGCCGGTGCCGAGACATCGGCCGCGGCGTCACGTGCGGCGATTGGCCGAGCAGAGACATCGCCGATTTCATGCTCGGTCTGTGGGTTGGCTGGCTGCTACGGATTGTGCAGCGGCGCTGTCACCGGTCACTTGCGACACGCCGCCGGTGAGCGGCATGGACATCGCTGTGCGGCTACGGTACGTCAATCACCAGCCGACAGTGATCGCTAGGCCCCCACTGCTCGACCTCGTTGAGGGCGCGGACACGCACCGCGTCCGCCATGCTCTCGGAGGCGAACACGTAGTCCAACTGGCGCGTCGCCGTGGCGGGCGTCTGACGGGAGGAGTGAAAGGTGGGGACGTTCCGGCTGTCGGGTGGCAGTTCGGCCGGCCATGGGGCGGCCTGTCGTCCGTGCGGCGCCTGCGGACCTACGAACGGCAACCCCAGCGCGGCCAGCCTCGTGAACACCGTTCCGTACCGTCCGGCCCAGTAGGCGCTGGCGTCCTCTCCGTGCCCGTGGAGGATGTTGAGGTCTCCGGCGGCCAGAATGCGGTGGTGACGCTCACTGCCGATGAGGGCGGATAGATCGGACACCACGCGATGCACCGAGGCATCCGAGATAATCCAACCGCTGCCGGTGGTGGCGTGCGGTGACTCCCAGGGTGCATACATGGAGACGACCACCAGTGGCTCGCTGCCGGGCGCCGTCACGGTCGCGGCGGCCAGTGTGCCCGGGCGGCTGACCGCCAACTCGCCAGGTCCCGCCGTTGCGATAGCTTGCGTCTCGATCCACTCCACCTCGACGCGCTGTGATAGTTTGACCACTGCGGTTCGCCAGCGGCGCGGCCGGTACACGTCTGCCCCGGCCGTCAGCCAAGGCGCACCGTCCGTTTCGATGCACCCCGCGACCTCCGGCGGCGGTTCCCCCGCCTCCTGCAACAGGGCAATATCCGCATCCGTGCCGAGCAGCCACGACCAGGGTTCATGGCGGTGAGCGATGTTCCAGGAAACGACCTTCATCCCAAAACACCTGCCCTCTTCTCGCCATTCTGGGCTTGTCCTGACGCGGGGGTATGTCGGAGCAAGTCGGCAGCGAATTTCTTGCTGCTGTCTTTCGACATGTGCGCGCCGCCGGGGACGTGCTCGCTGCTGTGGAGGACACCGATATGCCCTTGGATGAAATCGGCTAACGTTCCCGGTGTTTCCGCTGGCGCGTCCTGATCTGCGGTTGGCCCGAAACGCTCCCGTAGGCTGGCGAGGGCGAGTTGTTCGGGAGTGGTGCCCAGCTTGCGGGCCTGCGCGGCCAGCCAGCGCTCAATATCAGGAGTAAGCACGATTATCATGGGTGTGTCCTTGGCAGTCAGTGACCAGCGGAATGAATTGTAGCAGGATGGGCCAGGGCCTCCCGGCACCGTGGCGCGCGTCCGCCGACGGTAGGCGAGGTGGACCAAGTTCGAGTATAGTAAGGGCAGTCTGCGTGGGAGGCTCGCCGGACGTAAGGGGGATACCGATGGGACGTGAACCTAGAAACTGGGGCAAGTATTGGCACTCCTACCTGGCTCATGTAGTGCAAGGGGTGGTCGTCGGCTTTGCAGTCCCCACAGTTGTCGCACTGGTACTCGCGTTCGTAGGCTATCTTACCTATCAGGTCGTCGAGTATCGAAGGTTCAGAGACATCGGTCGTGGGGTCAAGTGCAGTGATTGGCCAAGCAGGGACATCGCCGATTTCATGCTCGGTCTATGGGCTGGATTGCTGCTGCAGATCGCTATTGGCGGTTTCGTCGGCTACACGTTACCGTGGCTCACGTGGCTGACGCCGTAGAAGTAGCCCCTCTCGCACCGCCGGCCGTAGCCAACAGCCAGGCCACGGCCTGCACGACGAGCCGGCGGTAGGTGGGGAGCGTCAACGCTTGCCGGTCGTGTCCGAGGACGTTCGTGTGTATCCACCCGGCGCCAAGCCGCGTGGTGTAGAGTACTGGCCAGTCTCCCTGCGCCGCGATTACGCCATGGCGCGTCCGACGGTTGAGCGCGCCGTCGGAGTACGACGCCAGCACTTGGAGCGCGGAGGGTGCGAGCGGCGTCAGGCGGTACGGCTCGTCCGCGATGGTAAAGGACTCCACGCCGGCGGTAATCGGATGGCCGCTATCCGCTATCCGCACGGTCAAGGGCTGCTGCCGGAGATGTGGCTCCTCGTACCGCGCGCCGATAGCCGCCGCACCGCCCGGCACCTGCTGGACGGTGAACGCCGCCCCGTGCAGGCCGAGATACGGCGTGCCGGCCCGCACCGCGTCCCACAATGCCGCGAATGGCGCCGCCGCCGGCTGCCGGTCGGCGCGATACATGGCGATGAGGTCGTAGTTGCCCCGCGTCAACCGGGTGAGCGGCTCAAGCTCGTCGGTGGTGTGCAGGTTCAGACCGGCCGGCCCGGCCAGCAGCCCCGCCAGCAGCTCGTAGTGCTCCGGCGTATCGTGGATGGGATCGCCGCCCATGACCAACAGCGCCGTCGGCCGACTCATGCCACCCGTGCTCCTCTCGCACCGCAGGGGGGGCAGTCCTCACCCCCCGGCCCCCTCTCCACCATGTGAGACCTTTGCATAACTCCCAGATGGAGTGCGAGAGGGACAATGCTCCACTGCCCGCTAACCTGGGAGGACCGGTTTTTGGATTCCCGCTTTCGCGGGAATGACGAGTGCCTGGGCGCGATGAATCGCGCCGCTACACGAAAAAATCTACCCCTGTCAGGTATACCGCCCCCCTGCCGCAGCGGGGGGACCATAGGGGGGCTACATCCCGGCTCAGTGGAGCCGGTCCATCTCGGCGGTTGGCTTGGCGCGCGGCGCTTGCTGATACGTCGGCAGCCGGAAAGCGGGCAGGTCGGGCTGTTTTCCCTCGTCGAGAATCTCCCGAATCGTGATGATCTGGAGATGCGGGTAGTCACGGTTCCATAGCTCGGACCGGTAGAGACCCGCATTGACCGCTTCCTGGCGCATCCCGGCCGTCGGCTCTTCCAGGGTTAGGAACACGCCGATGGCTGCCTGCTCCCGCTCTACGGTGCCTCGCAGATCGCGTACCATGCCGGGGTTCACGTGGCCGCTCTTGACACTGACCAGGACCGTTTGCAGGCGGCCGTTGGCTTCCGTGAAGGTGATCTTGCCGTCAATCCCGCGGTCGGCACCCAGCTTCTTGACGCCACCGACCGGCGTAGCCCCGATCAAGTCTATCGCCCACCACTGGAAGTCGGCGCGCCCTTTCGGCGTCGTCACCATCTGCCGCGCCCCGGCAACCTCCGTCGGACGATTGATGATCTCGAAGTTAACGTCGTCCTCGAACGTATCCCGGAGCCGGGTCCGGATGACAGGGATGGCCAGGTAGGCAATGTCAATCCCGATCCACTGCCGCCCGAGCTTCTGCGCCGCGACCAGCGCCGTGCCACAGCCGCAGAAGGGATCGAGCACGGTATCCCCGGCGTTGCTGCTGGCTTCGATGATGCGCTCCAGTAGAGCCTCGGGCTTCTGTGTGGGGTATTCGAGGCGTTCGGCAGATTTTGCTGAGAGTGGGTTGATGTCGGTCACTACGTCAATAATCGGCACACCGGCCGTATCGTCGTAGTACCGTTTGAAGCCGGGAACCCGGCCTCGCGCCGGCCAGTAGATCAGCCCGGCCTCGTCGAGCGCGTCGAGCTTCCGTTGGACGGTCCAGCCGGCGGCATCTTTCCCGAACAGCGCCACGAGCGCCTTGTTCGGAGTGGCCCAATGCCTGCCGACACCCGTCGGGTCGACTCCGCGCCACGGTTGCCCGGATTCGCCGCTCCGTGTGCCGGCGCCGGTCAGATCGCCAACGCGGAAGCGCCCTTGCTCGTCCGAGTAGCGGTAGAACCGCTGGATATATTCCTTCGAGTAATCCAAGAGTACGGTGTTCCAAACGAAGCGGTTCGTTTTCGTATAGAACAGGATCGTATCGTGGACCGGCCCCCAACGCTTGGAGCCGGAATGGGCGCTGGTCCGCTTCCAGACGATCTCGCTACGGAAGTTCTCCGGCCCCAGGATCGTATCCATCAGTATCTTGAGGTAGTGGCTGGCGCTCGGATCGCAGTGCAGATACAGGCTGCCGGTCGGTTTGAGGACGCGGTGTAGCTCAATCAGGCGCACGCTCATTTCGACCAGATATGCGGTCAGCTGGTTCTTGCCCAGCCCGGAGACCAGCGCATCCAGCACGGTGCTGACGTTATCCGCCACCCGCCCGCCGTGCTGCGAGGTGTTGGTGAGGTAGCCGTAGGCTCTCTCGGCGGATGGTCCCCAATGCCAAGTGTCCTCGAACGCGACGATCTGCGCGTCGCTCGACTGCCCCGACTCGTCCTTGAAGATGATGTTGTAGTTGCGGTTGGAGTTGAAGGGCGGATCGAGGTAGATCAGGTCAACGGACTCGTCCGGGACGTACTCGCGCAGAATAGCGAGGTTGTCCCCATAGTAGAGCTTGTTGTCAGCCATCGTCATTCCAGCTTTCGCGGGAATCCAGCCCCCACCCTAGCCCTCCCCCGTCCCGACGGGGGAGGGAAGGCGCCGTCCTCCTGCCGCAGCGGGGGGGCCATAGGGGGGCCTAGCTACTGTCCGGCCGACTGGTACTTTGCAGATGCGCCCTAGGCCGCGGCGAGGCGGTCGCGGAGCGCGGCGAGCGCCTGGCGCGTGGGTGGGTAGGCTTTGCGCGGTGCTGCGCCTGCCTCCTCGACGACCAGCGTCACGAACGTCGGGCCGGGCGCCGCCAGGACCTCGTCTACGCTCGCCTCCAACTCTGCCAGCGTATCGAAACGGTAGGCCGACCGGTAGCCGGCGGCGCGGGCCATCGTGGCGAAGTCGGCCAGTCCGGCACCCGGCACGGGCTGACCGCCCGTGACCTCGTAGACGCCGTTCTCCAGGAGTACGTGTAGCAGGTTGGCGGGGGCCTGTTGGGCAATCGTCACCAGGCTGCCCAGATTCATCACCAACGACCCGTCGCCGTCGAGCACCCACACCCGCCGGTCCGGTTGGCCGAGTGCCAGGCCCAGCCCCAGCGACGACGCCTTGCCCATGCACCCGCCGAAGGACACGTCCAGCTCCGGGTGCTCCGAGAGGTACGCCCACACGCGCGAGCAGGTCATCGTCGTCACGACGACCTCATCCCGCCGCCGCTGCTCCAGCACCGCCAGCGCATCCAGATACGACATCCGCATACTGTTAGCCATTGTTTCTGTCCTCTCGCCCGTCGGTCGAGCCTTACCCATGCGCTGCGGGGGGCCATAGAGGGGCTAGTCACTGCCCCCACCCTCGCCCTCCCCCGTTCCGACGGGGGAGGGAACACGCTGTCACCCCGCCGCAGCGGGGGGACCATAGGGGCGCTAGTGCTGATCGCCACGCAAAACCGTATGATGATACGCTTAACCGGCTCACGCAAGCCACATCTGCCGGCGAATACCTGCCCCGGGATTGGGGCGGCGCTTCAGTGTGGCGGCTCGACGCACAACAGGAGGAGCTATGGTTCGGATGGCCCTGATCGGTTGCGGTGCGAACGCTGCGCCCTACCTCGCAGCTGCACAGCAGCTCCCGGAGACAGCGATTACGGCTGTCGCCGACGCGGACTCCGCCCGGGCGGATTGCGCCGCCCGCACCGCTGGCGCCGCGGCCCGTGCCGGCACGCTCGACGAGCTACTTGACGTCGCCGCCGAGACGTTCGACGCAGTTATCATCACTAGCCCACCCGAAACGCACGCCGCCCTCGTGCAGCGCGCAGCCCAGGCCGGCAAGCACGCACTGGTCGAGCCACCGCTGGCCCCTACCGCTGGTGAAGCGCAGCAGGTCGCCGCGGCCGCCAACGCGGCCGGAATCCGGCTCATGCTGGCGCACCCGGCGCGTTTTCAGGCCGATCACCGCGCTGTCAAGGACAGTCTCGACGACGGCGAGCTAGGCCGGCCGGGACTGCTCCGCATCCACCAGTGGTTCGCCGCTACGGACAGCAGTGAGCGGGCGGCCCACGCCGGCCTCGCGGCGCTGGACCTGGCGCTGTGGATGTTCGGTGGCCTGCCAACCCACGTCTACGCCGTGGCACGACCGGCCCAGACGACCGACCTCGCCGCTGCGGAGTACGCGCAAGTCCACCTCGGCTTTGCCGGTGGTGGTATGGCGCTCATTGACCTGGCCCACACGCTGCCCACCGGCGACGGTTACGACTCGCTGACGCTGATCGGCTCGCTCGGCGCCGCCTACGCCGACACGCATCACAACGTGCAGCTGCTGTACGGCGGCGGCCACGCCCAAGCGGTGCGGACGGAGCCGGACGAATCGGTGGTCGCGCTGGTGCTAGAGGAGTTCGCCGCCACCATCGCGGAGCAGCGGGAACCGGCAGTCAGCGGCGGCGATGGACACGCCGCGCTGTTGGTCGCCGCCGCCGTGGAATCGTCGTTGGCCGCGGCGACAGCCATGACGCTGACGGAGGGGCGCTATGAGCGCGTCTGAGCCGCTGCGGGTGCTCGTCATAGGAGCCGTAAAGCACGACTACATCCTGCACGGCATGGCGGCGCATCCTCGCTATGAGCTGCTCGCCGTGACCGACGACGCAGCCGGTAATCATTGGGAATAGATATTATCCGGCAAACATTTGCTATTGTCAGAACTTTACCTTATTATTGGAAATGTAGATCGTGTTGTGTGACGCCCGGAGCACGTCCGATGAATGCCGGTCCAAGAATAAAGCGGTCCCTGGTTGGGATTGAATTGGTCCGGCTCCTTGCCGTCGAGGGAGATCGTATCTTCTCGACAGCGCGGGCCAGGGAGTTGGCACCGCGCGTAGGCCTCAAGGACTCCTACCTCCGGGAGGCCCTCTACCACCTCCGGCGAACTGGCTGGATCGTCGCGCTGCACCGCGGGCTGTATGCGCTGTCGCCCACGGTCCCCGGCGTTATGCCCGCGCACGAGTTCGAGGTCGCCATGGCCCTCGTCACTCCGGCGGCCATCTCGCACTGGTCGGCTCTCCACTACCACGGCCTCACGGAGCAAACACCGCGGAAAATCTTCGTCCTCACGACGACAGAGGCCTCGGTTCCGCGCAGGCGGGGCGCCGAGTCCAAGTCTGGCGAGGACGGCTACGTGGTTGGGGATACGGCCTACCGGATTGTCCAGGTAAAGCCGGAGCGCTTTTTCGGTACGGAGCAGGTGTGGGTCGGCGAGTCCCGGGTGAAGATCACCAATCTTGAGCGCACATTGCTGGATGGCCTCTCCATGCCCCGGTATTGCGGCGATTTCGCCGAGGTACTTCATGCTTTCAGGGTAGGGAGCGCTCGACTGAACGTTGAACGGATCACCGATTATGCCCTCCGGCTGGACATGGCCACTGCCAAGCGCCTGGGGTGGGTCCTCGAACACCAAGACCTCAACTCCACGTATCTCGACCGTCTCGCCGCACTGCCCGTCAAGGGCTACCGCCCGCTCGATCCAACGGGGCCACGAAAGGGCCACTGCAACAACCGCTGGATGATCCAGGAGAACTTGCCCGGAATGGTCAGCGCATGAGGCCGCTTCGCACGCGCCTGCAGGAAGCACGTCAACGGCTCGGCATCCCTTGGGAGGTCCTGGAGCGAGACTACATGCTGTCCTGGATTCTGGCCGGTATCGCGCAAGTACCGTTGCTCCGTGATACGCTGGTCTTCAAAGGCGGCTCGGCGCTGAAGAAGTGCTACTTCGGCGACTACCGTTTCTCGGAGGACCTAGACTTCTCCGGGCTGGATGGTGTTCCGAGAGGTAAAGATATGGAGCGTCTGGTCCAGGAGGCATGCGCCGCCACCGTGCGCTTGCTGGACGAATATGCGCCCGTGGAGATTGTCTGCGAACGCTATGTCGAGAAACAGCCGCATCCGGGCGGCCAGGAGGCATTCACGGTCCGCGCTCGGCTGCCGTGGCAGCGTCGGTTCCACACGCGCGTCATGATCGAGACCTCGGTAGATGAGCCGATCATCAAGCCGGTCGAAAAGCGGAAAGTCATCCACGAGTACGGTGAGCCGCTCGAAACAGCGGTTCACGTGTACGCACTCGAAGAAGTCATCGCCGAAAAACTGCGGGCAATCCTCCAGCAGTCGGACATGCTGGAGCGGCGTGGCTGGAGCCGATCACGCGCGCGCGACTACTACGATGTCTGGCGCGTGCTAGGCGCCTTCAAGGACCGGATGGAATTCACCGACTTCGACTCCCTGTTGCGTCAGAAGTGCGCCGTCCGTGGCGTCACCTTCACCGGGCCGGAAGATTTCTTTCAGGACCGCACGCTGGCCTACGTCGAAGAGACCTGGCACCAGTGGCTTGGCCCACTGGTACCGGGGCTGCCTTCCTTCAAGACCGTGATTGGTGGATTGCGTCCAGAGGTCGAGGCGCTTCTGCCCTCCGGCCGGTAGCATCCACATCCTCTCCACACTGCCAGGTATTCTCTGTTAAGCTGTTGGGCAGTGATCTTGCCAGACTTCCCGCTCTTGAGAATCACGAAATGAACACCGATGCGATCTACCGGTTCTGCGTGACCGATACCCGGTTCTTGCCGCTCGTGCTCGATACTCGTACCCCTGGCTGCAAGAACGGAGGGGCGCTATGAGCGCGTCTGAGCCGCTGCGGGTGCTCGTCATGGGGGCCGTGAAGCACGACTACATCCTGCGCGGCATGGCAGCGCACCCTCGCTACGAGCTACTCGCCGTGACCGACGATGCAGCCGCGCCCGATTGGGCACACGAGCGCAACGCGGCTACCGCTGCTGCCCTCGGCCTCTCGTATCTCCCTGGCGTATCGGCCGCGCTGGACCGCTTCCGACCGCAGGTGGCGGCCGTCACGCCTGAAGTGCCACGCCACGCCGACCTCAGCGTGCAGGCGGCTGAGGCCGGCCTGCACATCGTCCAGGACAAGCCGCTGGCGCTCAGTCTCGCCGACTGCGACCGAATTGTCGCAGCGGTCGAGCGCGCCGGCGTGCGGTTCCTGATGTGGAGCCGGAATACTTTTCCCGCCATCCGCCAAGCGAAGGCCATGCTCGCTACCGGCAACATCGGTCAGCCGCGCGCCATCCACGTGGACTTCTATTTCGCCAAGGACGCCGGTGCCCTGCTCGGCGCCGGGGAGGCGGAGGAGATCGAGGTCAGTTGGGACGGCCTCGGCGAGCTAACCCTCGAAGGCATCTACCCGCTGGCCTACCTCCACGAGCTACTTGGTGTCACCGTCCGGCGGGTCTTTGCCCGCACCACCGCGCACTTCTTCCAGCGACACGCGGATCGCGGCGTGGAGGACTTAGGCTCGGTGACGCTGGAGATGACGACGCCGGAGCCGCACAATCCTATGGACACCGGTGGTGCGGCTCCGGCACGTCAGGACAACGGAATCGTTGGCTCGCTGTGCATCGGACGCATCGGCGAGCCAAGCCATCCCAACATCGGCGAACTGCGGCTGCACATCTTGGGCACGAAAGGCGCGTTCGTCGTCGCCGAGCCGCGGCCGGAAGTATCGGTATATGCCCGCGGTCTCAAGCCGGGTGACTATCGCCAACGGCGCGTAGGCCTGGACTACGAGCGTCGCCTGCTCGACAATTTTGCCGCGGCTGTTGACACCGGCGCGGATACGATGCTGACGGCCCGCGACAGCCGCGGCATCGCCGCGACGGTCCTCGCCGCCGTCGAGTCCGGGCAGACCGGCCGCCCCGTCGAGGTGCCGTCACTAGGAGCGTTGTAGAGATGCTGGGCCCCCTATGGTCCCCCCGCTGCGGCGGTGGGACGGGCCTGTTCTCTCCCCCGTTGCGACGGGGGAGGGCGAGGGAGGGGCCACTCGCCACACAAGGAGGACCACATGCCAGCACGGACCGTATTCCGCTGCACGGACGGTTACGCTTGCGACCTCGCGGCGACGCCGGATGGCTGGGTCTTGGCAGCGGTCGGGCTGCCTGCCGTGGACGACCGGTTCGTCCGCAACATGGACCGTAGCCGGGAATGGGAGCACATTCGGGCCAGGCTGCACCCCGGCCGTAGTTATGCGGAATGGGGCGCGGCCGTAGCCGGGACCGAGGCCACCTTGCAGCTGATCGAGCAGCACAACGGCCGCACCACGACCGTTGCCACCGCAGCGGCCGAGCAGTTCTCCGGTGTCGCGGTGGTTGGTGGGACGGACCCGGCTTACCTCTGGACCGCCTACGATGGCGAGCAGTGGAGCGTCACCCTCCGGCAGGGCAGCGCGCAGCGAGTGCTCTATCGTGGCGCGGCCGTCGCCCTCGGCCCGGCCCTCGTGCGTGATGACTCCGGCACCCTCTGGTACGCCTGGACCAGCCGTGCCGGAACAACCGACACCATCCACCTCACCCACGAAGGATCATCCGACACCCTCACCCTACCGGGGCGCTTGCCTAGCCCTACGCCGGTAGACGGTGGCGTCGCAGTCTGTTTCGAGCGGCCCGACGGTGACGCCATCCACGTCTATGGCGCAATCTGCGGCGACGGTGCGCTTGGCGAACCGGTCCGCATATCGTCCCGGCAGCCGCTCAACTTTCAGCCGCGCTGCACAACCGCTGTGGACGGCCGCGTGGTAGTGGCCTGGGAAACCTCGCCGGCCTGGGGCTTCGACACGCGCGTCGAGCAGCTCCGCGAGATCGAGCTAAAGCAGCTCGACCCGGCGAGTGGGCAGGTCAGCGCCGGGCCGGGGACGGATGACGGCCTGCTCCCCATCCCTCCCCGTGCCTACGACCGCCGCAAGGGAGGTGGCGGTCGCGGCATGTACCTCAACATGAACCCCTCGAACGTCCACCTCCTCCGCTCCGGCGACGACCTGCTCTGCACGTTTCGGATGTTCGCTCCGCTGCTGGAGCTGCAGTCGGCGGCAATGGCACTGGGTACAAGAGATGCTTGGGACTTGTGCGTCATGCGCTATCGCGGCGAGGCGTGGTCCGCCGCGCAGCGCGTCACGGACGCCGCCGGTTTCTCCCACCATCCTTACGGCGTGGCCGCCTCGAATGGCCACCTGCTGGCCGCCGTCCACTGCTTCGAGCACACCAAGTTCCCGCCGCGCGATCATCGCATCGAGGTCTTGCAGGCCAACGGTGCCTTGCGGCCGATGCACGACGGCCACCGGACCTTCACGCCCGTGCCGGTCCAGCCCACCACCCCGATCACCCATACGCCGGCCTTGCCGGATGCTCCTGACGGGCTCCGCTTGGTGTTCGGCGATCTTCACAACCACACCAACTACTCTTCCTGCTACCCGGCGCTCGACGGCGTTCCCGACGACAACTTCCGCTGGCAGAAAGACATCCTCGGCCACGAAGTGCTCTGCATCACCGACCACATGCGCTTGTCGGACGCCGACTACCGGCAGCGCCTCGACGCGCTGGAGCGTGAGCATACCGCCGAGCGCGTGCCGCTCTACAGCCTGGAGTGGGCACGGCCGCCGTGGCACCATTCGAACTTCTTCACGTATGACAAGCAGGTGATGAAGCGCCTCCGGCAGATCGTCCTGGCCTCCCTGGACTACAGCGAGATCTGCGAAGCCATCGTGGCCGAACTGCCGCCCAATACGGTCGCAGCCATCCGCCACTGGCACGGCAATACGCATACCTTCTGCTACGACCAGCGCGTAGAGTGGGGTATGGAGGTGCTGCACGGCCGCGGCGATGAAATGGCTACCGAGCCGGATATGGCCGGACACACGTCGGCCTTTCCCTTCCCGGCCAACTTCATCGAGACAGAGGGCGCCAAGCTCGCCCTCATCGGCGGCTCGGATCATCACATGCACCGGCTGGGGTCCTGCGTGACCGGCTTCTGGGTAGCGGAGCTGACCGGCGAGGCGGTGTTCGATGCCCTACGGAACCGGCGGACTGTGGCCTGCGCCAACGGCAAGCTCGCGCTGTGGCTGCACAGCGACGGCGTAGCGATGGGCCAGGAAGGCACGGTGGAATTGCCGGTTGAGATCACCGTTTCGGCAGCCGCGCCGCTGCCCATCGAGTGCCTGTCGCTCTGGCGCGATGGGCAGTGGGTCCAAGAAGTGCGCGGCCTGGACCGGCAAGTCCGGCATACTTTCACCGACGCAGACGCCGGCCCCGGCGCGCACTACTACATCGTGCGTGCCCAAACGGAGCAGCCGGCGAGCTACCCCAAAGGCCCGATCATCGGCTACACCGCCCCCATCTGGCTCACGGTGCGCTAGGAGTGACTGGAATGACTGCACGTGACTACGATCTGCTCATCCGGACCGGGCGCCTCTTCTGCGCCGCCACGGGCTTAGACGGGCCGGGCGCCGTGGCCGTCCGCGGCGCCCGGATCGTGGCCGCCGGCCCCGACGTTACCGGCACGGCGCGAGAAACCATCGACTTCCCGGACGACCTGCTGCTGCCGGGACTGGTTGACCTTCACACCCACCCGGGACCCGCCGACTGGAAGTACGGCATTGACGCCGACCAAAACATGCTGGCGCGTGGCGCAACCACCGTGCTCTCGCAGGGCGACGCTGGCGCCGTCACGTGGCCGCAGTATCAGGCGGAGATCATCGCGCCGGCGCAAACGCGCATCCGGCTGGCGATCAACCTCGCGCGGCTCGGCGAGTCCCGGCCCGGTCCGTGCTTCCAGCGCGCCGACGACGTGGACGTGGACGCCTGCGTGGCGGCGATAGCAGCCGGCGGCGAGGCGATCTGGGGCATCGCCGTCAACCTCAGCACGGCCGGCTGTGTTGGCCTTGATCCGCGCGACGTGCTGCGCGACGCGATCACGGTTGCGGAGCGTACCGACCGTCCCTTGCTCTACGGCCTGCGGCGCGAGACGACCGACTGGCCGCACTGGTCGCTGGCCGATCAGTTGGAACGGCTGCGCCCCGGTGACGTGGTGACGTACTGCTTCCATGCCGGCATTGAAGATGGCGCCGGCTGCATCGTGCGGGACGGCCGGGTGCTCCCTGAGGTCCGGTCAGCGCGCGAGCGCGGCATCCTGTTCGACGTCGGACACGGCATGGCCTCACTCGACTTCAGCACGGCCGAAGCCGCCCTGGCCGATGGCTTCCCGCCCGATACGATCTCCACCGATGTCTACCAGCGCCACCTCGGCGCCGTGCCCCAGCACGACCTGCCGCGCACGATCTCCAAGCTAATCGCCGCCGGCATGGCCGAAACCGCCGCCTTGGAGGCAGCCACCGCGCGGCCCGCCGCCGCGCTGGGCCTCGCCGGCGAAACCGGCACCCTAGCTCCGGGTGCCTGCGCCGACCTCGCCGTCCTGCGCTTCAACGACGCCGCGCTCCCCCTCGCCGACGTCGGCGGCGCCACCCGACCCGGCGGCTGCTGGGAGCCGGTGCTTACCATCCGCGCTGGCCAAGTCGTCTAGCGACACTAGACCCGGGCCCCTCTCCACCACCAAGCGAATGCTATGCTGATGCCCGCAGCCGCCGGGTGCGCGGCTATGCCTCATGTGGGGTCTGGATTCCGGCCTACGTCGGAGTGACGGGATATGGAGGAACTATGAAGACCTACCGAGTAGCGATGCTGGGCTGTCGGTCGCGCGGCACGTCGGCGGCGCGGGCCTATCACGCCCATCCCCGGATCGAAGTCGTCGGCTTGTGCGATCTGGTCCAAGAGCGGCTCGACACCCTCGGCGACGAGCTAGGCGTCTCGGCGCGGTTCACCGATCTCGACGCGATGATCCGCCAAACACAGCCGGACCTGGTCGCCATTCCCACCGGTACCGAGTTCCACTACCCGCTGGCGATGCGCGTGCTGGAGCACGGCGTCAACATCGAGGTCGAAAAACCGATGTGTACGGACCTCGCCGAGGCCGACGAGGTGCTCGCCAAGGCCAAAGCGCAGGGCGTCCGGGTTGCCGTCCACCACCAGGGGCGCGTCGGTGGCTCCATGCGGACGATGGCGCGGGCGTATGCTGCCGGGCGGATCGGCAGGCTGCGCTACATCTACGCCAGTGACAAGGGCTACTACGGCGGCTACGGCTTGATGAACATTGGCGTCCACCTGCTCAACTACATCATCAAGTTCGCGGGGCACTGCCGCAGCCTGACCGCCACGGCTCTCACCGACGGTCAGCTCATCACCCCGGAGGACGTGATTCCGTCGGCGAACGGGATGGGCACGATTGCCGGCGAGAACATCACCGCCACGCTCCAGCACGACGACAACGTGACCACCAACCTGCTCCTGCACCGGTTCCCGGTCGTGGACTCCACCGCCTCCGGCATCCAGCTCTTCGGGACCGAGGGCCGGATGATGTGGCGCAGTCCCTGGATTTGGTGGCTCCCGACGCCACACTACCTGCCCGACGAGGAGCACGGCAACTGGCAGGCGCTGGAGGAAGAGGCGCCGGACCACTACGACCCCAACGGACCCGCCAACCTGGACGACTACTGGTTTGCCGAGGAGTGGGTGCGGGCGCTGGACGAGGGTCGCGATCATGAAGCGAGCGGGGTCGAGGGCCGGCACGTCATGGAGATTATGATGGGCGTGTTCGAGTCGGCCGCCTACGGCACGCGCATCCACCTGCCGCAGACCCAGCGCGACCACCCGCTGGTCCGCTGGCGGCGCGAGCACGGCTTGGGCGCCCCGGCCCCGATGCCCCGTCCCTACCACGAATGGCTCGCCGCCGAAGACCGCCGCCTCGGCCGCACAACTACCTGATCTTGGCGTTTGGCCTCCGCCGCTCAACCCCCCTTCCCTGATGAAAGTTGACAACTTAATCGGGTAGTGGGATGTAGCCCCCCTATGGTCCCCCCGCTGCGGCGGGGGGACGGGTGTGTTCCCTCCCCTGTCGGGACGGGGGAGGGTCAGGGTGGGGGTCAACACACTACCTAATCAAGTTCGCAACTTCCCTGCTAGGGAAGGGGCCGGGGGTTAGGTCCACGCCTGCCGGAAATCCGCTGCCGTCGGCAGGCTGGTTCCGGAGACGTAGGGATACCGCTCGATCAGGGCAACACTCAGCTCCACGCCCAGCCCCGGCGCCGTCGGTGGCAGCTGACGGCCGCCCTCCATCCGCCGCGGCTCGACTAGCACCTCGTCCCGCAGCGGATCGAGTAGCTCCGGGAACTCGGCAATCGTACACGTCGGGTTGGCCAGGCAAGCGTGGTGGTTGGCCGCCAGTGACACGCCCGTCGCAAAACCGTGCGCCGCCACCGGCACCCGCTGGCGCTCGCAGCGCCGCGCCACCTCCAGGAACGGCATGATCCCGCCCAGCCACGCCGTATCCGGCTGCGCGATGTCCATTGCCCCGGCGTCCAGCGCCCGCTCGAACTCGGCCACGTTCGTAAAACGCTCGCCCATCGCCACCGGCACGCTCGTCGCCCGCCGAATGGCGCGATAGCCGTCCAGGTCCTCGAAGTAGGTCGGCTCCTCAAAAAACAGCGGATTGAACGGTTCCAGCGCCTGCAACATCCGCGCCGCGTAGTCCGCCGACCAGGCGTGCTCCAGCAGCGGTGTGCGCCCGGCGTCGAATGCCACGTCCATGCGCCCATCGAGCATCGTATGCACCGCCTCCGCCCGCGCCACGTCCTCCGCAAACGTCCCGAACCCCAGGCGCACCTTGATCGCGTCGTACCCCAGGTCCAGGCACCGCTCTATCTCGTCACGCACGGCCGGCAGCGGCCAGTAGCCGGGGCACGTGCTCGCGTACAGCCGCACCGAGGGCTGCGCCAGCCCCCCCAGCAGCTCGTACACCGGCACGCCGAGGTGCTTGCCCTTCAGGTCCCAGAGCGCCATCTCGATCCCGCTGATGACACCCATGCCGATGCCGTTCTGCGTCCAGTGCGTCGCGTCCACCAGCTTGCGCCACAGCCGCTGGATCGCCAGCGCGTCCTCGCCGATGATCGTCGGCGCCAGCACGTCAACGATCGCTTTCGCCACCAGCGGCGCCTTCACCCCTGCGTAGGTCTCGCCAATCCCGACGGCGCCGCTATCGGTCGTAATCCGCACAAAGCTCGCGCTCCGCAGATAGTCCGCATGGCGGTACGGCGCGCTCAACAGGATGCACTCGACACTCGCAATCTTCATCAACCCCGACACCTCATCAGCCCGGCTCCATAGTAGCACGGCACCCCACGACTCCAGGGCGCTATGAGCACAAAGAGTAATTGCAGCGGATGCCTCATGTACAATGGAAGGGGATTACATACAATCCTACACAGGAGGGTACATGACCTCTGAAGACCAGATGACGGTGTTGGCACATGGAGCTACTGGCAAGCGGGCGCGGTATAAGGGCTTGATTGCCGGCGGCCCGGCTTACCCGGCGGAGGCCGACTGATGGCCGCACCCAACTTTGCCGACAAGACGATCTGGACTGGTGATAACCTCGATATTCTCCGAGGTATCAACTCGGAGTGTGTAGACCTGATTTACCTTGATCCGCCGTTCAACTCCAACCAGGATTATGCCGCTCCTGTCGGTAGTCAGGCGGCCGGCGCCGCGTTCAAGGACACCTGGACGCTCTCCGACCTTGACGTGGCGTGGATGGGCCTGATTGCGGACCAGCACCCGGCTATCTATCAACTGCTTACAGCCGCCGGGCTGACGCACGGGAAGGGGATGCAAGCCTATCTGTGCATGATGGCCGTCCGCTTGCTCGAAATGCGCCGCGTCCTCAAGCCGACAGGCAGCCTGTATCTCCATTGCGACCCGACGGCCAATGCCTATCTCCGGGCCTTGCTGGATGCTGTCTTTGGCCAGGCCAACTTTCGCAACGAGTTGGTCTGGTGCTACACCGGGCCAAGTAACACCCGGCGCTGGTTCCCGCGCAAGCACGATACGGTGCTCTTCTACGTCAAGTCGAACGCGGCGATGTTCGACCGCGACGCGGTCCGCGTGCCGTACAATCAGGAGACGTTAGCGCGGCGTGGGAGGGTAGAAGGGCAACGCAGTTACATTGCGCCATCAGTCGAAACGGCAGGGCGCCGAGATAGCAAGCAAGTCGAGGCCAGCTTTGGGCGCGGCAAAGTACCGGAAGACTGGTGGCCAGACATTGCGGTGCTTACCAATCAACGCGAGCGCGTCGGCTATCCGACACAAAAACCGTTGGCGCTGTTAGAGCGCATTATCGCGGCGAGTAGCCAGCCTGGTGACATGGTGCTTGACCCATTCGCAGGCTGCGCGACCGCCTGTGTCGCCGCCGAGAAACTAGGCCGCCAGTGGGTAGGGATTGACCTCTCCGCCAAAGCCGTTGAACTGGTGAATATCCGGCTGCGCGAGTTCATGGGGAGCCTGTTTCACGACCGCCTCGTAACGGCCAGAACGGACATACCGCGTCGCACGGACATAGGCAAGTTGCCGCCCTACCGCCAGCAGAAGCACGTCCTGTTCGGCCAGCAGGAAGGGCAATGCGCCGGGTGTGAAACGGAGTTCCCGTTCCGGGCATTCACGGTCGACCATATCGTGCCGCAGTCACGGGGCGGCACGGACCACCCGGAGAACCTACAACTACTCTGCTCGCACTGTAACAGCGTCAAGGGCAACCGGCCGCAAGAATACTTAGTGGCACGGCTGCGCGAGCTTGGGGTACGCTAAGGCCGCCGCTGTGTAGGACCGTATGTAATCCCCAGGAGAACTGACATGAAGGTGGAAGTGGTTGATAGCCAGAATTTGGACCAGTCCCAGATTGATTGGGAAAGGATAGCGCGTGTGTGCAGGGAGTTTATACGAGAGACGACTGCCAGCGGGCTTTGTTATACGTGGTGTCGTGTCGGATTAGGCAATATCCTGGGGCAGTTCGAATCTGCCAGCAGGCTTGTACAGTTTCAAGAATATAGTGACTTTGTTTATTTCGGTAGAGACCCCAATACAGAACAAACTAGAGTTGGCTTGACAATAGATGAGATGAGGGAAATTCTTAGCGGCCGGTATCTCGATGTCATGTTGTGTCGTATGATTGTAGTAGACGTATACACTCGATGGGAGGAGTATACCCGACGCGAACTCTCGGAAGCTGTTGGTGTAGACCGGTGCAGAATTACATGCCCACTGATGGGCGATATTAGGAAGTTCAGAAACTCCATCATACACAGAAAAGAGCTCGGTGGTGAGTTTCATGCCCCCGAATTTTGGGAGTCTATAGACATGTCTGCTGAAGACCCCGGTGGTGAGGTGGTACGTGCTTTACTCGAAGAGTGTAGTAAGGTATCCATCCTCGGTAGAGAGTACATTGAGGCTCAACTATCACCGCTTCCGAAAGAAGACTGACATGAAGCTCGCATCCTGGCGTGTGGTCCTGCTCGGTAGTGCCCTGTTTGTGGGGACGATCCCAGCGGCTGGCCGACACGGGTGAGCACCGACGAACCCGTCTTTGGAGACATCACGGCGTGGTATAAGCCGCTGATGGATAAGGTATACCGGGCGTTCTTGGAGCATGTTGCAGCAGGAGGTGATGCTCCACGTTGTGGCATTGCCACCGCCGCCACCCACACCGTCTCCGCGCCCGCTGAATCGCCGGGCGGCGGTTGTTGGGATGCAACCGGCGGCGTGCCCGTACCCATGATGCTGATCGTGCCTTACGCCGCCGCGGCTCCCTGCCCGCCGGCTGCTAGCCACTGATCGGCAGGCGCGTATAGTTCGCGTGGTAGCCGGTGGGCTGGTCCATCATCGGGCAATCGGCGTGCTTGTAGCAGAGCGTCACCGCCCACCCCGCCGAGTTCACCGGTCCATCCGTGCCATCATCCTCCGGCCCGGTAGGACAGGCGGCTGCGAGTGCGCGCCGCGAGACCTCGGTCACGACCATCCCCTCGGTCGGCAAGTGCTCGGCAACCAAGTCGCCGTGCGGGTCGGTGACGAGCGCCAGCCCCGGAAACCACGCCGGTCCGCTCTTGCCGGCCTGGTTGGCGTAGAAGATGTACAGCCCGCTCTGCGCCGACCACCGTCGCATTAGCTTGACGTGCAGCGCCCGGTGTGCCTCGGCCTGCTTGGTCTGGTCTCCGTCCGGCCCGACCAGGTCCGGCATCCCGCTCCCGGCCACGCAGAGCAGGAAAAACTCGGCGCCCGCCTCCGCCGCCAGCCGAAAGTAGTCGCCGCGCTGGAGGTCGGCGCAGATGCCCAACGCGAAGCGCCAGCCCTGCGACTCGATCACCGGCAGCGTCGCCCCCGGCTCGAAATACTCCTGCTCGCCCCCCGGCAGCCACATCTTGTCGTAGGTGGCGAGGTAGCCGTCCGGCCCGACGATCAGCGCGCTGTTGTAACGCCGGTCGCCCCGCCGCTCGACCGTGCCGACGACGGCCGTCATCCCCAACTCGCGGCAGAGCGCCTCCAACCGCGGTACTGCCAGTCGCGCGGCGTCGTCAATGACGGCCAGCACCGCGTCGTCGGCCAACTCCGATTTGTTGACGGACCCGGTGATGCACTCCTCCGGGAACACCGCAAACCGCGCCCCGGCGTGCCTGGCCCGCCGCAGCCACATTTCGACGCGGTCGAGGTTGACGGCCAGCTCCCCCATCGCGCAGTGCATCGCCACCGCCGCGACCCGCACGCTCATCGCCGCGGCGCCTGAGGTCGGTCAATACTGACCACCACGCTTTCGATCCCCAATTCGCGCCAGTTACGAAACCGCGAGCGGACATTGTTGACAACGCCAGACTGCTCCGACATATGAGGCGCAGACCAACGACGGCGTTCTTCATTGCCGTCCCGATAGGTAATGAGAAACCATGCCTCGCGCTTTACGCAGCAGCCTCTCCTTGAACGCCGTCTCCGGCCCGTCTGGAACGAACGTGAGCGCAAGCCCACCGCGATTCCGGCGCTCACTCTTCGCCGCGGGCGTCACCCCGGTTCCACTAGCCTCCAGCCGCTCTGCGAGCACCTTTTTGGCAGTCCGGCACATTCCGTCCACCACCCGATACATCGTCTCGCAGTACGCCTGCAACCCGCCCAGCAGTTCGGCCTTTTCCTCATACCCGGACTGCGCGATGAACTCCTGAATTCGGGCGGCCTGTTCTGAGCCTTCTACGAATTCCCGCCAGTGCTGGCCGCCCTTTTCGCTGTTCGCGGCCCTTGTTGTGGGAAGAACGTTGCCGTAAAGGTGCAGCCCGCAGTGGGTCCGGTTCACCGGCACGGCATGGTCACGCACGGCTTCCGCACCGAGCTTCTCACCCGTATAGGCGCACCGGTGGTCGAAAAAGGCAAGCGTCCGCTGCCATTCGTCTTCACTCAGGCCGCCGAGTAGCTCGCCCGCGTCCGACAGCACCACTCGCACGAAACTGTTCGCGGCATCCCCGGGATTCCATCGGCGCGACTGTCTGGGCATATTTCATCAACCCTCACGCCCCCTAGCAGGCTGCTCTCTGGCCGCTACTTGCCAATCGGCAGGCGCGTATAGTTCGCGTGGTAGTCGGGGGGCTGGCCCATCATCGGGCAATCGGCGTGCTTGTAGCAGAGCGTCACCGCGCGGCGCCGGTGCGGCGTGGGGTTGGGGCCGGAGCGGTGCAGCACATAGTTGTTCAGCAGGTAGGCTTCGCCCGGCTTGGCTGGCAGCGGGACTTCTTGCCCCACCCGCTTGTCCGCCTCCGCCTCCAACTGACTGCCGCCGTCTTGGACGCGATGCTGCAGCAAGCCTAGCTCTTGCGTGCCGGGCAGAATCTCCAGCGCGCCGTTCTCCACCTGCGCTTCGTCCATCGCCGTCCAGATGGTCACGAACTGGCCCGGCTCGGCGGGGTGTCCGGGGCCGGCGTCCTGATGCCACTTCAGCGGCGAGCCGTCAAAGGCCGGTTTGAGCAGGGCAAACGCCCGCGAGATCGTCACTTCCGGCCCGAGCAGTTGCTCCAGCAGGGACAGAAACGTCGGATGGCAGAAATACTCCAGGAACAGCGGGTCCCGGTCGAGCTGCGTCAGCTTGCGGTAGTGCGGCGACGGTCCGATGTAGTCGTAGCCCGCGGCCGCGCCCAGCTTGTCCCGCAGCGCCGGCTCGATCTGGTACCGGATTTGCTTGTTAGGCTTCGATCCCAACGTCAGATCGTCTAGGTGCTGCTGTAGCTCTGCCAACTGGGCATCCGACGCCACCTGGCCCAAGGGCAGATACCCGTCCGTCTCGAACTGCTGCACTTGCGCTTCGGTCAACATCTCGCTCTCCTGTCATACTCCGTGAAACTAGCCTGAGACTCCCCGCAGTGGCGCAGACTCCTGCACTCCGACCACAAGCTCGCGGCCCAAGACACGGAGCGCGCTGTTGATCCGGCTCGCGTCGGTGCCGTGCCGGGGATCGAGCAGGCGACCCACCGCTTGCTCGTCCGTGCCAAGCCGTTGGGCGAATGCAACGCGCGTCAGACCACGCTCACGGAAAACCAGGGCCAGGGCGGCCTTCGCTGCCATGTCAGGAGGCACCACGACGTAGTGCTCACCGGCTTGCCGTGCGCTCGGGACCGGGATAGGCTCGCCGTCGTCAATCCGTCCCGCGATGGCTTCTTCCAGGGCGTCCTGGGCTTCGGCGAGCGCTTCCGCCTCATCCACGCCGGAAGTAAGACACTCCGGCACGTCGCGGAACGAGACGACGACCTCGTCCTCCCCAGTGGGTTGCAAGAGCGCCGGATAGAGAAACCGCATAGCTTCCTCACACGAAGATCATCAGCGAAAGTCGGCTCGTTCCAGCCCCAACTAGCCAAGCATACTTGACAGCAAGCCGGTGCCGATTTCCTTGCGGCGGTCTTTTACGATAGTCTTGCGTGTCCCGTAGTACAGAGTGATGTGGCTTCCCTTGCCGCGCTTGGCGTCGATACGGACGGAGACTCCGCGCTGCCGTCCAAGCTCGAACACCCTGGCGCTGAACTCCCTCCCCTTCACACCTTTAGTATGGGGCAGCAGTATCCGAATATCAAGCGTTCCGCTGACACCACGCCAGGTCGGCGACAGCGTGCGATGGCTGGCGAGAACACGTATGCCATGAGCGTAGCCCTAGGTAGTGTCTTAGTTTGAAATAACGGATTTTTGTTGCTGGGAATTACATCGAATGTTGCTCTGGCAGGCCGCCGCGCTCGTGAGCATGAGCAGGATTCCCTAACACGATATCCGCCCGTTAGGGTTTTCGGACAGCCTCATGTAGAATGCTGGCAAGTAAGGCCCGCTCCTAGACTCCCTCCGGTCGAGGGCGAAAACGGCCTCTAACAACTTCCGCGCAAAGAGAGGTGTAGCATGCAAAGCGTTCAGGGATTCGGCGGGTTCTTCTTTCGGGCAAAGAACCCGGATAGACTCGCGAAATGGTATCAGGATCACCTTGGCATCAATCCTGCTCCGACGAACATGGAGATGGAGCCCTGGGTGACCGAGTCCGGGGTCACGGTTTTCTCGCCCTTCGATGCTAACACGGACTATTTCGCAGCGGACAAGACTTTCATGCTGAATTTCCGCGTGGCCGATTTGGACGCGATGGTCGCACAACTGAAGTCTGCGGATATCGAGGTCAGCCACGAAAGCGAGATGGAGGGCATAGGCCGCTTCGCCCGCATCCACGACCCCGAAGGAAACGCGCTCGAACTTTGGGAACCCACGTCGTGAGATTCGACATTTCAAACTAAGAGGGTGTGTGAAAAGGCTAGTCAGGTCGGTTGGAGCCGCTTGAGCATGAGGTGAATCATCGCCAGGTAAATCCACGCTTCCGCGCTGGCCGGCCCGGCTTCGTAGTCTTTGCTCAACCGCCGGGCGCGCCCCAACCACCCAAAGGTACGCTCCACTACCCAGCGGCGGGGTAGTACCACAAACCGCTGGCAACCGCGCGGTCGCCGGACAATCGCCAGTTCCCAGCCTGTCCGGGCTTGCACCCACGCCACCAACCGGCCCGCGTACCCGGCATCGGCCCAGATCAGGCGCAAGCGGGGCAGCGGCCCCCGCAGCTGGGCCAGCACCAGTTTGGCCCCGTCGCGGTCTTGGATATCCGCCGGATGCACCACCACCGCCAACAGCAAGCCCAGGGTATCCACGACGATATGGCGCTTGCGGCCCATCACCTTCTTGCCGGCGTCGTAGCCCCGGGCCCCCCTTTTTCCGTGGTCTTGACCGATTGGCTATCGATGATCGCCGCGCTGGGAGTGGGCGCATGGTTGCTGCGCTGCCGCACCAGGGGGCGCAGCGCGTCGTGGATCCGTTGCCAAGTGCCGTCCTGTCGCCAGGTGCGAAAATACCACCAGACGGTCCCCCACGGCGGGAGGTCATGAGGCAGCGCCCGCCACGTGCAGCCGTTGCGGAGCACATACAGGATGCCGTTGAGCACTTCCCGCAGGTCCACGCTCCGGGGCCGGCCCCCGGGCTTGGCGGGTGGCAGCAACGGGGCGAGCACCGCCCACTGGGCCGCCGTCAGATCGCTGGGGTAGGGTTTCCTCGTCATGTCTCATAGTGTATGCTAAATTCCACTTCTCACACAGGCTCTAAGGCACTACCTAGCCCTAGCCCTGCGACGCCAGGTACTCATCCAGACTGTAGTCCGGGCTGCGTAGCTCGGCGAACATGGCCGCCTCTTTCTCCTGCACTGCCAGCGCCTTATCGTACACCTGGTCGGCGACGGTCGGCGGGATGACTAGGGCGCCGTTTTCGTCCGCGTGGATGAAGTCGCCTGGCCGCACCGTCATGCCGTCAATCACGACCGGGCTATTGATGTCGAGCCAGCGCAGCCGGCCGTGCATCGGAGAAACGCCTGCGCCCCAGCAGGGCAGCGGCACGTCGCGCACGCCGGCCAGGTCCCGGATGCTCCCGTTCGTCAGGAATCCGACCGCGCCGGCCAGCATCATGCGCGTGCCCATCCCATCGCCGATGGTGACGGTATAGCGTGGCCTGGGGCCAACCGATTCCATGACGGTGAAGACCGGCAGCCCCTCGGCCCCGGCACTCCGCGCCGCCTGCTGGATCGCGCGCAGCCAGTCGTTGAACAAGCTGCCCACTTCCTCGGTCCCCGCAGTCGTGCTATCCATCCGGGCGGTCACGGCGATGCCGACCCGCGGTCCTAGCTCCGGCATCAGGGCGCGGACGTCCGGCCCGGTGTACCCGACCGTCGGGTCCTGCACCTCCAGCAACTCCAGTCCGTTGGCTACCGTCGGCGAATCGAACTCAACCAGCCGCTTGATCTTCTCGTAGTTCATGTTGCCCTGCCTCCGCGCGTGTTGTTGGTCAGTGCCAATCCTACCACTGTTCCTGAGCGCCTTGCCCGTCAGCGCCATGTGGACGGAAGACTACGGCCGTCGCGCTGACGGGCGCGTGGAATATCCCAGCGGTGGAGCGCCAAGACCATGAGAATCGGCGGCGGCTGGGAAGAGTGAGGCGCCACCGTCACGCCCGCCCTGCAAACTCCTGGCCGCGGATGAGCATGAAGCGGAACTTCCCCGGCGGCTGCTCCGCTTCCAACTTGATGCGATGGTCCTCATCGCGCGCGCCGAGGTACTTGGTCTCGGCGGGAATGTAGTGCAGGGCGAGGCCGCGCCGGCGGTGCGGCGTTTGGTTGGCGCCGGTCCGGTGCATGTTGTGTCCGTGGTGGAACATGCAGTGCCCGGCCGGTAGCTCCACCGGCACCGGATCGGCCAGCTCCGGCATGGCAAGGAAGACATCCTTCTGTTCATTCGGCACCGGCCCCCACTTGTGGCTGCCGGGGATGACGGTCATACAGCCGTTCTCGACGGTTGCGTCGTCCAAGGCCACCCACGCGCTCACCGCCATTTGCGGGATCAGCCAGGGCCAGGCCGGGGAGTCCTGGTGCCAGTCGGTTACGGTGCCGTGAAAGCGCGGCTTCATCATCAGCTGGTCGTGGTACAGCTTGATGTTCGGGCCGAGCAGGTCCTCGATCACGTCTACGATCTCAGGCTTGCGGGCCATGGACTCGAAGAGGTCGTCAAAGTAGGCCAAGTGGGTCATCTTGCGGGTCCGGTCGAGCACCGGGACCTCATCGGTGTCGTTCTCGCCCCGGAACTGCCGTTCCCGCTGGACGTAGGACGCCGGCACATGCTCCGACCGGCCTTCGACGATGTCCGCGCTACGTTGCCGCAGGGCAGCCAGCTCGTCATCAGTGAGCACCCGCCCATATCGCAAGTAGCCATGCTCGGCGAAAAACTCTTTCTGCTCGGCAGTGAGAGCCATCGGATACCTCCTTGCCACCCGCACGATCTCCGACTGATGGCCCGGAGTCTATGGCAGCCACCCCGGTGCGTCAAGCAGCCACGCGCCGTGTAACACCGGTCAGTGACGACGCTGCAATCCGCGGGACTGCCTCCTAACACGAAAATAGTGTACGCTGTATTCCCAGGGTACGGTTGGCGAGCGGCCAGCATGAAGAACATCACGTTGAGCGCCGACGAGAGCTTGATCGCCGCGGCACGCCGGCACGCCGCGGCAGAGCGAACGACCTTGAACGCTCAGTTTCGGCTGTGGCTTGCGGACTATGTCGGACGCAAACAACAGGCAGAAGCCGCTATCGCCACCATCCGCGCGCTGCGTGGCCGCATCTCTACCGGCGGGCGCAAGTTGACCCGGAACGAAATGAATGAGCGCTGAAGTCTTCATAGATACGAATATCATCATCTACTTAGGTGAGACTCTAGGCATGGGGACTTTCCATGACTGCGTTGAGTGCCATTACGGTCAAAGGCTTCAAGAGTATCGGCTCCGTCGAGGACCTGGCGATCCGGCCGATCAATGTGCTCATTGGCGCCAACGGGTCGGGTAAGTCGAACTTCCTCGGCGTCTTCAAGCTCTTGCAGGCAATACGTGCGGGCAGACTACAGAATTACGTGGCCCGCGCCGGCGGGGCGGACCGGATATTGCACTTCGGCTCCAAGGTGACGGAAAAGGTGGCGATTCTCTTCTCTTTCGGTGAGGGATACCCATGGTACGAGATCCGGCTGGGTCCGACCGACAACGACAGGATGAAGCCATGGGAGATTATTCACTCCCTGGATGAGGCGGAACAGGGACAGTCGCCAACCTGGTTGTACATAGGGACGCCCGGTTTGGAGACGCAGGACGACAGTCCTGATTCGCGCCACTCCGCTCTTGGCAATCTTAGCGACTGGGAGGCCGGGATTAGCAATCCTAGTCTGAAGAAGTTGAATTCACCAGAGGCTATGTTCGTGGCGGATATTCAGTATCACTTGGAACGCTGGCGTGTCTATCACTTCCTCGATACCGGCTCTACGTCGCCAATCAAAAAGACCGGCGATTTGCACGACAACCGCTACTTACGTCCCGACGGCGCCAACCTTGCAGCGTTTCTCTACTTGCTGCGCGAAAAGTATGCCGCCGAGTACGATCTGATCCGCCGCACGGTCCGGCTCGTTGCGCCCTTCTTCGAGGACTTCAGCCTGGAGCCGCTGGCGCTGAACGAAGACAAGATTCGCCTGGAATGGCGGCACAAGCGGTCCGACGCCTATTTCGATGCGGCCTCGCTCTCCGACGGCACGCTGCGGTTCATGGCCCTGGCGACCTTGCTGCTGCAGCCGGAGGCGCTGCGCCCCTCGGTCATTCTCGTGGATGAGCCGGAGCTAGGCCTGCACCCGTATGCAATCGCGCTGCTGGCCGCGTTGGTCAAGCAAGCATCCGTCAAGAGCCGGGTCATTCTGGCCACGCAGTCACCGATCCTGCTGGACTACTTCGAGCCGGAAGACGTGCTCGTGACCGACTTGGTGGAGGGGCAAACGACGTTCAGGCGGCTCAATTCGGCTGAGTTGGAAGTATGGCTGGAGGACTACAGCCTGGGGCAGCTGTGGGAAAAGAACGAGCTTGGCGGCCGCCCTGCCAGGGCCTAGACGGAGCAGCGGCGCCATGACGCGGTTGTTCATTCATGTCGAGGGTCAGACCGAAGAGACCTTCGTCAATGCGGTGCTCGGTCCGCACCTTTCCGGTCACGGCTACTCGGTGGTCGGTGCGCGTTTGCTGGGAAACGCCCGCCAGCGCAGCCGGCGGGGTGGGGTCAGGTCGTGGCCGGCGGTTCGCAAGGAGATCGTAAATCATCTGCGGGAGGACTCTGGACGCATCGTCAGCACCATGGTGGACTACTATGGGCTACCCCAGAGTAGCCAGCGAGGTTGGCCCGGTCGTGCGGAGGCACCTCGGCTGGCCTTGTCGGAGAAGGCCAGCACGATTGAGGACTTGCTACTGGCCGACGTTTGCGGTCAAATGGGCAGCGGCTTCGATCCGCGCCGATTTGTTCCGTATGTGATGATGCACGAGTTCGAGGCTATGCTCTTCAGCGATTGGGATGCATTCGCCCGTGGGATTGGCTGCCCTGACTTAGCCCTGCGCTTTCAAGCAATCCGAGACGAGTTCGGCAGCCCGGAGGACATTGACGATTCGCCCCTCACCGCGCCGTCCAAACGCATCGCCACGCTCGTCCCCGGATACCAGAAGCCTACCCAGGGCTTGTTGGCCGCTCAAGAGATCGGTCTCGATACCATCCGCGCCCAGTGTCCGCATTTTCGGGCCTGGCTGGAGCGGTTGGAAGGCTTGCCGGCAACGACCGGAGGTCACTGGCCATCTGCCAGCGAGCCAGCCCGATTTCCGCAGTTATAGGGAGTTTAGGCAGTTTATGATTTTCTTGTAAACTGGGGTAAACTTGCTATAAACTGATCGCATGGACCCCATCCGCAACCCCTACGCACCCGGAGCGGGTACGCAGCCGCCGGAGCTGGCCGGCCGCGACGAGGTCCGCGAGACCACGCGAATTGCCTTGGCGCGGACCAAGATCGGGCGCCCGAGCAAGAGTATGCTCATGGTTGGCTTGCGGGGCGTGGGGAAAACCGTACTGCTGGACCGCATTCGGGAGGAAGCCGAAGCGAACGGCATCTACACATTGCGGATCGAAGCGCCCGAAAATCGTTCTCTTCCCTCCATTTTGGCACCGCAGTTGCAGCTGGCCTTGTTGAGGCTTTCGAATAGATGGAATGCAAAACGACTGGCGCAACGCGCTCTGCGAAGGCTGGCGGGGTTTGTCAGCGCGCTGAAGGTGAAGTACGAGGACATCGAGGTCGGTTTGGACTTCGATCCCGAACCCGGGCTGGCAAGCAACGGAGAATTGGAGACCGACTTGCAGGACCTGTTCGAAGCCGTTGGTGAGGCCGCCAAGGCCGGCGGCAGTTGCCTGGCGCTCTTCATTGACGAACTCCAGTATGTGCAAGAGGATGAGCTTGCGGCCCTAATCACGGCATTGCACCGGACGGCTCAACGGCGCCTTCCCGTGACCATGGTCGGGGCCGGCCTGCCCCAGGTGCGTGGTCACATGGGGAAAGCGAAGACCTACGCCGAGCGGCTGTTCGAGTTCTCCGAAATCGGATCGCTGTCAACCGAAGACGCCAAACTGGCGATTGTCAAGCCCGCGCAAGACGAAGGTGTGGAGATTGAAGCCTCGGCCCTCGATGCCATCGTTGCTCAAACTCGATGCTATCCCTACTTTCTGCAAGAGTGGGGGAAGCACGTATGGGACATCGCCGAACGCTCTCCCATCATGGCTTCCAGTGTTGAAATCGCTTCCAGTCAGGCCGTTGCCGCCCTCGATGTGAGTTTCTTCGGGGTCAGGTTTGATCGGCTTACGCCCTTAGAGAAACGCTACCTGCGAGCGATGGCCCAGCTGGGCGTGGGACCGCATCGTTCCGGTGGCATTGCCCAGGTACTGGGGCGCCCCGTGACCTCTTTAGGCACCACCCGCAGCCAGCTCATCGATAAAGGCATGATCTGGAGTCCGAGTCACGGAGATACTGCCTTTACCGTTCCGATGTTTGACGAGTTCATGTTGCGTATCATGCCCGGCGACGAGTGGTGGCGGGCCCGATAGTGGCGAGAAGCGGGCTGACCACTTACCACTGCTATAATCCTCTCCGCTCTTCACTCCCCACTCTTCACCAACCACTGAGTAAGCGTATGGCTATACCCGCCGCCACTTCGGAGGCTGCCCACGTCGTCCCCATCGACGCGCTGCGGACCACTGCGGTTGCGTTGCTCCGGCAGGTGCGCGTGCCGGCGGACCATGCCGAACAGATCGCGGAAGTGCTGCTCGATACCGAGCTACGGGGGTACAGCGACCACGGCATCCTCAGCCTCGGCCGCCTGGTTGACCGCTGCCGGACAGGTGCCGTCAATCCCACCCCACGGCCCCGGATCGTGCGGGAAGCGCCGGCGGCCATGCTCGTGGATGCCGACCAGGGCTGCGGCATCATCGCGTCCCGGCAGGCGATGGAGTGGTGCATTGCGGCGGCGCGCACGCAGGGCCTCGCCAGCGCCGGCGTCACCAACTCCAGCCACTTCATCGGCTGTGCCTTCTACGTCGAGATGGCGGCCCGCGCCGGCATGATCGGCTTTGCCGGCGGCTCTGCCGGCCAAGCGATGCCCCCACCGGGCGGGCTGACGGCTATTCTGGGCACCAATCCACTCGGCTATGCCTATCCCGCCCGGCGCCACGATCCGGTCATCCTCGATATGGCTACCACTGCCAGCGCCAGCGCCAAGATCAGCCTCGCGGCACAACTCGGACACCCCATCGCGCCGGGCCTGCTCACCGATGCCGCCGGCAATCCGACGACCGATCCGGGTGTTCTGGGCAGCGGCGGGCTGATGCTGCCTACGGGCGGCTACAAGGGGTTCGGCTTGGCAATGGTCGTAGACTGTCTGGCCGGGGTGTTGACGGGCGCCGGATTCGCGCTCACCGGCGGCATCACGCACGGCCAGGCCGGGCATTTTTTCTGGGCGCTCAATATCGAGGCCTACCTGCCGCTGCATCAATTCCTCTCCCGCGTTGACGAGCAGCTTGACCAGATCAAACGGTCCCGCCGCGCACCCGGCGTCAGCGAAATTTTGGTACCGGGCGAGCGCGGCCAACGGCGGCGGCGGCAACTCTACCGGAGCGGCACGGTGCCGCTGCCGAGCGTAAGCTGGAACGAGCTAGGCCGCCTCTGCGCCGACTTGGACGTGCCAGCGCCGCTGCGAGTGGGGAGTGTAGGGTGAGTAGCCTCCCTGTGGTCCCCCCGTTGCGACGGGGGGACGGGGATGCCGCCCGCGGCAGCGGGGGGGCATAGGGAGGCCGGGGTCACTTTCCCCCTCACCCTAGAAACCGCAGCAAGTTGAAGACAATGTTGATGACGACAGCGGTGAGCGGGCGCTCCCGCTCGCTGCTGGGCTGCACGCGCTGCGCGAGCGAGACCGCGTGTGTCTCCCGGTGGGACCGAGGATGCCGGACCGAAATCGGGGCCTGGCGGCCGGGAGGTGTCACTTTCTTGTCCGGGAGGCGCCTTGTGCCGTATCATCTAGGAGGTAACTAGCAGCGGGGGGCTAGGAGGTAGTATGGGCTTCGTTCCCAGCGGACCAGAGGTGTGGGTTATTCTCGCCATCATTTTGATCGTCTTCGGGGCCGGCAAGCTGCCGGAGATCGGCGGTGCGCTCGGCAAGGGCATCCGTGAATTCCGTTCGTCGCAGAAGGAAGCGGGCGAAGAGGACGACGAAATGGAGGACATGCCGGCGACTGCACAGGTCGAAGAGCAGCGGGAGCCGGAAGCTGCCCCGGAGCGGCCGGCGGCCACTGCCGAGAAGAAGACTGCGTGAAGCACACGGCAACGATTGCGACCCGCTGGCGTTCACGCGCGGCGGCGCAGGGCCAATAAGGAGGTAGGATGGGCTTTCTGCCAAGCGGACCGGAAGTTTGGGTCATTCTGATCATCATCTTGATCGTCTTTGGGGCCGGCAAACTGCCGCAGGTCGGTGGTGCGTTGGGCAAGGGCATCCGCGAGTTCAGGATTTCCCAGAAGCAGGCCATGGAAGAGGACGAAGAGGAAGAAGGCGAAGCCGAGGAGGCCCCCGCGGCCGCCGAGAAGAAGCCGGCCGCCACCAGCACTGCTGAGGCCGGCACTGCCGAGACGAGCACGGCCAAGGCGCCGGCGAGCGCAGCCAAGACTACCGAGAAAGAAACCTCGTAGCCGGTCGCCGCTGGCGGCTCGGAGTTACCCGCCCTCAAGGCAGCCTTCCTGCGGCTGCCTTGAGGGCGGCTGCGCCCATCGGATTCACCATTGCACACGAGCCGAGCAGAGCGCTCGGTCCATGTGCGCGCTCCCCGATCAGTCTTCGAGGACCCAGCGGTCCAGCTCGCGGGTGTAGGCACATAGCTCCGCGGGATCGAACCACAGCGCGATTTCCGCCGCGGCGGTCTCCGGCGCGTCGGAGGCGTGGATGAGATTACGCAACCCGTGGAGCGCGAGGTCGCCGCGGATCGTCCCCGGCGCGGCCTCCCAGGGACGGGTACTGCCCACCATGGCCCGCACGATCCGGATGGCCTCCGGCCCCTCCAGGACGACCGCGACGACCGGTGCGGAGGTCAGGTGCTCCACAAGGCCGGCGAAGAAAAACTTGCCCTGATGCTCGGCATAGTGCCGCTCGGCTAGTGCTCGCTCTACGGCCACCATCTTGAGGCCGACAATCTTGAGGCCCCGGCGCTCGAACCGGCCCAGGAGTTCCCCCACTAGCGCGCGCTGCACGCCGTCCGGCTTGACCAGGATCAGCGTCCGCTCGCGGTGTGGTTCTGCTGCTGTTGTCATGGTGCTGTCCTACCTCACAGTTGCTTGTTGACTCCGATTCTACTGCCCCGCCGCTGGCGATAGCGCCTCATGGGCAGCGGCCGGCGGCGGTTGTGCGGGTACTGTTGTCGGTTTGGCCGGGCCGGGCGTCTCCAGCTCGGGGTCGAGCAGGGCCAACTCACTGGCATCGAGCACCCGGAACGCGCCGCGCAAAAGCGGGTCCACCCGCCGCGCCAGCGCCAGGGGCCGGCTGCTATCGCCGCCATTGACCTCGGCGTCCAGTGCCGCCAGCAGGTTCGCCGGGAGGCACAACGGCTGCCGACTCAGGAGCGCGGCCAGCGCGGCCTGGGCCTCGGCGACCTGGTGCGAGCGCCACAGCGCCCGCATCAGCACCACCATGAGGTCGCTGCGCCCCGGCTCCACGTCGAGACAGGCGCGGGCTTCCTGCACGGCATGATCCCAGAGTCCCCCGCGTAGGAAGCGGTGCGCCAGCCCGGCCCGGCTCAATGGTTGCCGGGGCGGCTCCTCGGTCCCATTGGTCAGGGATTCGTCCGGACCCCAGTATTCGCGCAGATCGGCAGCCCGCTGCCAGTAGGGAACTGCCGCTGCAGCGCCCTCCAGGGTCGTCACGACGCTCGCTACCCCCCGCGCGGCCGGCGCGCAGCCCGGCTCTAGGCGCAAGACCAGCTCGAACTCGGCGCGGGCATCCTCGACTGCGCCGATGGCCGCGTGGCTCATGCCCGTCAGGAGATGGGCCTCCCAGCCCTCCTTCACGAGCGCCGCGGCACCGGCGCAGGTGTTCAACGCATCCGCCGGACGACCACGCGCCAAGAGCCGGCGTGCCCGCTCGCAAGACGCCGTATAGCGGTCGGCAACCTGGTCGGCTGTATTCTCGGTTGCCAAGCTCTTCCCCACACGTGACCACTCAGCGGCTGCCACCTCGACCGTCTAGTCGGCAACTTGATCGGGGGCAATGCGAGGCCGGCGCTACGCTGCCGCCGTTCGCAGAAGTAGACGGTCGTACCACGTTGCCGGTCCGGAATCGCTGCATCTTACCGAACCTGCGGCAAGCGGAGCAATCCACCGGGCCGGTGTGCCGTCCCACCGCCGGTAGCTGCGCCAATGGTACGTGGCCGATCCGACTCCGTCCCGGTAACGAGCGGCGCCAGTGGGCATGACGATGATTATCGGTATCAACGCCCAAAAGCTCTACCACTCGCAGGACTATCGCAACGCGGGCATTAGCCGCTACATCGGTCAGCTATTGCGCCATCTCGGTCCCCGGACGCAGCACCGTTTGGTCGTCTTTGCCAACGAGCAACTCCGCCACTGGGAAGGATGGGGGGTAGAGCACATGGCGCTGCACGCCTCCGTCTGGCCTACGAGCCGGCCAGCGGTGCGAGTGCTCTGGGAGCAGTTGGTGCTGCCTTGGGCGGCCTGGCGGCACCGGCTCGACGTGCTGCACTGCCCGCTCAATATCCGGCCCCTCGCCACGACCGTGCCGTGCGTGCTGACCATCCACGACCTCTCGTTCGAGCGCTTCCCGGACCGGTTTCATCCGGTCAAGCAGCGGTATCTGGCCGCCTTCACTCGTCTGTCGGCGCGCCGCGCCGCCCACATCCTGACCGACTCGGCGAGTACGCGGGACGACGTGAGGCGCTTCTACGGTATCCCGGCCGAGCGCATGACCGTTGTATATCCAGGCGTGGACGCGGACTTCACACCGATCAGCGATCCTCAGGTGCTCGCCGACTTTCGGCGCCGGCACGGTCTGGACGCACCGTACATTCTCTATCTCGGCACGTTGGAGCCACGGAAGAACGTTGATCGCCTGGTGCGGGCTTACGCCGCGCTCGTCGCCGCCGGCGGGCCGGACTTCCGGCATCGCCTGGTGCTCGCGGGTGGTAAGGGCTGGGATTACCAGGCCATTTTTCGCGCTATCGAAAGGTCGGGCGTGGGGGATCGCGTGCTGACACCGGGGTACGTATCCAGAGCGGAGCAGCCACTCTGGTACAATGCCGCCGACCTGTTCGTCTACCCGTCCGAGTACGAGGGGTTCGGCTTTCCGGTGCTGGAAGCGATGGCTTGCGGCGTGCCGGTCATCACGACGCACGCCTCGTCTCTGCCGGAGGTGGTCGGTGCCGCCGGGCGTTTAGTGCCTCCCGCCGACGAGGCGGCCCTCACTGCAGCGATGGCCGAGCTCCTGTCGCAGCCCGCGGCGGCCGCGACCTTGGGCGCTGCCGGCACCGTCCAAGCCGCCCGTTTTACCTGGGACCGGGCCGCGGCGGCTTGCCTGGCCGTCTACGAGCGCCTCGGAGCGGGGAGACCACATCCATGACTAGCAGCCTAAGCCCGGTGGTAACGATGTCCCCGGCACCGCCCCGGCCACCCCCAGCGCCGCCAGCGCCGCGCCGTGTCTCGGCACGCCTGCTGCCCGTTCTCGGGCTGCTCATCGGCGACATTGCCTTGGCCAACCTCGCGTTCGTGCTCGCCTACTGGGTGCGCTACGACTTGCGCTGGGCGCCACCGGTCGGCAGCGAGTTCGTAGATGTCCCGCTCGGTAACTACACGGGACCGCAAATCCTCGTTACTGCCATCCTTATCGCCGTGTTCATCTGGCGCGGCCTCTACCGCCAGCGGCGCAGCCGGCAGTGGCTCGATGAAGTGGCCAGCATCGTGACGGGCAGTACCTTCGGTTTCTCCACGTTGATCGTGCTGTTCTTCATCCTGCGGCCGGAGATCGGCATTTACTCACGCACGATGATCCTATACCCCTGGCTGGGGGTCGTGGTGCTGCTCTCCTCCTTTCGGCTGGTCGTGCGGATCGTGGTTGCCTGGCGGCGGCGGCGTGGCCGCGACGTGCGGCGGGTGCTCGTCGTTGGCGCCGGCACCCGCGGCAAGATGGTGATGCAACAGATCGAGCAGCATCCCGGCCTCGGGTATCGGCCCGTTGGTTTTCTCGACGACGTTTCCTGGACACAACGCGCCGATTTCGGCCGCTTCCGGGTCCTGGGCGCGGTCGCGGACTTGCCCCAGGTGGCCGCGGCGCAGCAGATAGACGAGGTGATCGTGGCGCTGCCGGGCGAGTCTCACGAGACTATTCTGGAGACGCTCGACTATTGCGGGCAGAGCCACATCGGCTTCAAGCTCGTGCCTGACCTCTTCGAGCTGACGTTGGGGGACGTGGAAGTTGACAATCTCGCGGGCATCCCCCTGATCGGCGTGCGCGATTCCCTGCTGACCGGCCTCAATCGCGGTGTCAAGCGGGCGCTGGATATCGTCATCGCCAGCTTGGCCTTGCTGCTCACGCTCCCGCTGTCGTTGATCCTGATTATTGCGATCCGACTGGAAAGCGCCGGGCCGTTCCTGCTGCCGCAGCATCGTATCGGCCGGGACACGAAGCCGTTCCGTATGTTCAAATTCCGTTCGATGTATCGGGATGCCGAGCAGCGGCGCGCGGCGCTGGAGCATCTCAACGAGGCAGAGGGGCCGCTCTTCAAGATGCGCGATGACCCGCGGGTCACGAAGGTCGGCAAGATCATGCGGCGGTTCAGTCTCGATGAGCTACCGCAACTCTGGAACGTGCTGCGGGGCGACATGAGCCTGGTCGGGCCGCGCGCGCCGCTGGCCGGCGAGGTCGCGCAGTACGACGCCTGGCAGACCAGACGACTCGCCGTGACACCGGGACTGACCGGCCTCTGGCAGGTCAGCGGTCGCAGCGAGCTGAGTTTCGACGAGATGGTGATGCTAGACTTCTACTACATCGAGAACTGGTCCATCGGCCTCGACGTGAAAATTCTCCTCCGCACCATTCCGGCCGTGTTGACCGGCCACGGTGCCTATTAGTCCCATGTCACCGGAGCAATCGCCAACGGACAGCGGCGCCGGCACCGGCGCGGCGGCGCGGCGCCGCCCGCGCCAAGACCCGCTGGCCGGCGCCCGCATCGCCATCGTCCACGACTACCTCAACCAAATGGGCGGCGCCGAGCGCGTCCTGGAAGTGCTCCACGAAATCTTTCCCGACGCGCCCATCTACACGTCCATGTACGCGCCGACGCTCGTGTCACCCGCATTCCGGCGGATGGAGGTGCATACCTCCTTCATGCAGCGCCTGCCGTTCGCCACGCACCGCCACCAGGCCTATCTCCCGTTCTATCCGGCGGCGTTCGAGCAGTTCGATCTCTCCGGCTACGACGTGGTGCTCTCCATGAGTAGCGCCTGGTCCAAGGGCGTGGTGACACAGCCGGAGACGTGTCACGTCTGTTACTGCCTCACGCCGATGCGCTTTGCCTGGCAGGCACACGCCTACGCGGCGCAGGAGCGCATCCCCCGGTGGGCTGGCTGGCTGCTGCCCCACGTCCTGACGTGGCTGCGGACGTGGGACGTGACCACCGCGCAGCGCGTGGATGCCTTTGTCGCTATCTCCCGCGCCGTGGCCGGGCGGATCAACAAGTTTTACCGGCGGTCGGCAACCGTCATCCATCCGCCGGTGGATACCCAACGCTACGCCCCGGCCGACGATCACGACGATTACTTCCTCGTCGTCTCGCGCCTCGTCCCCTACAAGCGCATTGATCTGGCCGTGCGCGCCTGTACCGAGCTAGGCGTGCCGCTCAAGGTCGTGGGCGCCGGGCGCGACCGGGCACGACTCGCAGCGGTCGCCGGCCCGACGGTCGAGTTCCTCGGTCGGCTACCGGACGCGACAATCCGCGAGCTGATGGCGCGGTGTCGCGCGTTCATCTTCCCCGGCGAAGAAGATTTCGGCCTCACCCCGCTGGAGGCGCAGGCCTCGGGCCGGCCGGTGGTTGCGCTGGCCCGTGGCGGTGCGCTCGAAACGGTCGTGGACGGGGTGACCGGGCGGCTCTTCCCGGAACCGACGGTGGAATCGCTGGCCACCGCGCTCACCGGCCTGCGCGATACGGACTTCGATGTGCGTACCACTCGTCGGCACGCGGAGCGGTTCGATACGAGCCACTTCAAGCAACGTCTCCGGCAGTTTGTTGCCGAGCGTTGGGCGGCGCATCGGAGCGATCCGGCCGGTATCCCCGGCCCGGAATGAGGTCAGCCGCCGCTGCCGTCCGTTTCAGCGAGTGAGTTACTGGCCGGCCGGCCGGGGAGACGCTACCCTTAGCGCGAGGGATACGCGCCTGCCCGCTTCCAGCGTACTCCACCGGTGGAGAGGACGCCGGGTGATGGGCCAAAGCCGCACCACACCTGGCACTATCTGTGCGGCTTTAGCCCGTCAGTGGGTGAGGACGGCGGCCCCAACGGTACTCGTATGGAGCTGCGAGAATACTGGCACATTGTCTGGTCGCGGCGGCTGATGATCGGTGCGCTGCTGCTGGTCACGTTTGTCGCCAGCATGGGGCTGACTTTCGGCCGTCCGTCGACCTACGGGACTGAGCTACGCATTCTCGTCAAGCCGATCCTGCCCGCCGCGCCGGATACGGACTACTATTCCCGCGAGTACTACCGGACCTTGTCTGCGGAGTACAGACAGGACGACCTGTCCGAGGTCATCATGAGCCGCCGGTTTGCTGAGGATGTCGCCGAGCACATCAAGACGAGCCACGGAGCAGCGCCGGAAATAGCGGAAATCGTAGCGGCGTTCGAGACCGACAAGGAGCATCGCGCCGTGCGGATCACGGTTGCCACAACCAGCCCGCGCGACACCAAGCGAATCGGGGAAGCTGGAGCCGAGGTGTTGCAGACCGTCGGATGGCGGTATGTATCGACCGGGGACCGTCCCCAGGTGGAGGTACAGGTCATTGATCCGCCAGGAGAGCCGCAGCCGCCGACCCTCCTCTTCCGGCTCCTGACGGTGGTGCTGCACGTCTCGGTGGCCTTGGCCGTCGGCATCGCCTTGGCGTTCCTGCTGGATACGTTCGATGACCGGGTGCGTACAGCGGACGAAGTAGAACGGGACTTGGGGTTGGCGGTGCTGGCTGCCGTTCCGAGCGGCAAGCCGGGCGATCCGGCGAGCAACCGAGCGGCAGCAGATCGCGCGGCCGATGACGACGAGCAAACAACGCAGTAGAGGCAAGCAGCGTGGAATTCCGGCGCTATATCGGCATCCTCCTTCGTAGCTGGCCGTTGATGGTGCTGTGCGGACTGGTCGGGTTGGCCGGCGCGTACACCTTTAGCGTCCAGACGCCCCGTACCTACCGCGCGACGGCCGCGCTGTCGGTGACGCCGAGCGTGATCGAGTATTGGACCGGCCAGGCCGTCGAGCGCCTGCTCAACAACTACACCCTGCGCCTCAAGTCGGGGGCCTTTTTGGAGCGCGTTGCCCAGGACCTCGCCGACCGGCAGCCGCCGGTTGCACCGGGGGAAGTGGCCGGCAAGGTGCAGGCTATCGCCTCCGGCGGCGAGTTCCGCATCACCATCCAGGTGGACGACGCCGACGCGCAGCGTGCTCAGGCCATCGCCAATGCCGTCGCCGAGCGTTTTGTCTATGAAATGGAGTTCGAGAACTACGCCCGCGAGAAACGCGACATCGAAGTTACGCTGCTGGACCGAGCGGGCGTCCCGGCGGCGCCGTTCAGCCCCCGGCCGCGCCGGAACGCCGCCGCCGGCCTCATCCTGGGCGCGATGGTGGGCCTGCTCGCCGGGGTGCTGCTGGAATACTGGCGCGATACCGTTCAGGGCGCCGAGGAAGTGCCGGGCCTGCTCGGACTCACCGTGATCGGGGTGCTGCCCGCCATCGAGCCGCCCCGTCCCGGCTGGCGGCGCTGGCTGCCGCGCCGCGCCGCTGCCGCGCTGACACCGCAGACAGGAGTCGCCAGTGACCGACACTGATCCAACCCTGGTTACGCTCACCCACCCGCGCTCGCCTGCGGCCGAGGCCTATCGGACGCTGCGGACCAACGTGCAGTTCGCCGGCGGCGAGCAGGCCGTGCGGACCATGCTGATTACCAGCGCCGGCCCGGATGAAGGGAAATCCGCTGCCGCCGCCAACCTGGCGATCACGTTGGCGCAGGCCGACCACTCGGTCATCCTGGTGGACAGCGATCTGCGCCGGCCGGTCCAGCACCGGCTTTTCGGCCTCGAAAGTCAGCCGGGGCTGGCCGATATGCTCGTCGGTGACGAGCCGGACAATGCGCCGCTCCAAGCAACGGCGGTACCCAAGCTCTCGCTGCTCGCCAGTGGGCCGCTGCCGCCGAATCCGGCCGAACTGCTCGGCATGGCCCGCATGGGCGCGGTGCTCGGCACGCTCCGCCAGCAAGCCGACTACATTGTGATCGATTCACCGCCGACCGTGCTCGTGACCGATGCCGCCGTGCTCGCTACCCAAGTGGACGGCGTGCTGCTCGTGCTGTCGCTGGGCAAGGTGAAGCGCGAGATGGCCCGCAAAGCCAAGACCCTGCTGGAAAACGTGTCGGCGCGCATCCTGGGCGTGGTCCTCAGCAATGCCCCCTACGACGCCCGCGACTTCCGCGACTACTACGCCGCGTCCGGCTGATGCCCCGGCCCCCACCCTGGCCCTCCCCCGTTACGACGGGGGAGGGAAAATGCCATCCCCGGCCACAGCGGGGGACGCAGGGGGCCAGCCCAGCAAGGAGCAAGACCATGCGCCTGCTCGTAACCGGCTGTGCCGGCTTTATCGGCAGCAACTTCGTGCGTTACTACCTGCGGCAACACCCCCAGGACAGCATCATCGGCCTGGACAAGCTGACCTACGCCGGCAATCGTGCCAACCTGGCCCACGCCGACAACGATCCGCGCTTCCGTTTCGTCCACGCCGACATCGCGGATCGCGACGCGGTCGGTCCACTGACGAAAGAAGTGGACGCGGTCGTCAACTTTGCGGCCGAGTCGCACGTGGACCGCTCGCTGCTGGACCCGGACGCCTTCATCCGCACCAACGTCGTCGGGCTACACGTGCTCTTGGAGGCGGCGCGCCAAGCCGGCGTGCAGCGATTCTTGCAGGTCAGCACCGACGAGGTGTACGGCCACGTACCGGCCGGGCTGGCGGACGAGCACGCCCAGCTCGCGCCGCGCAATCCGTACTCGGCGAGCAAGGCCGGCGGTGACCTGCTGGTGCAGTCCTACTGGCACAGTCACGGGCTGCCGGTAGTGCTCACCCGCGGCGCCAATACGATTGGACCGCACCAGTACCCGGAGAAGGTCACGCCCCTCTTTGTCACCAACGCCCTCGACGATCAGCCGCTACCGATCTACGGCCAAGGGACGGCCGTGCGCGACTATCTCTACGTGGACGATCACTGCGCGGCGATTGCGCTCGTCCTCCACCATGGGAACGCCGGCCAGGTCTACAACGTCGGGGCGAACGAGGAAGTGAATACCGTCGAACTGGCGCGACGCATCCTCGACCTGCTCGGCAAACCGCCGGCGCTGATGCAGCACGTGGGCGACCGCCCCGGCCACGACTACCGCTACAGCATGGACAGCAGCCGGCTGCACGCGCTGGGCTGGCAGCGGCGCTACGACCTCGACGCGACGGTGGAGGCGACCGTCCGCTGGTACGAGGCAAACGAGAGCTGGTGGCGACCGATCAAGTCCGGCGCCTTCCGCGAATACTACCGCCGCAACTACGGCCCCAAGATGGCGGACATGGCAATGCCCCCACCCTAACCCTTCCCCGGAGCAAGCTCCAGGGGAGGGAACGTAGGGGCGCCGGGTTTCGGACCCGGGGGGTGAGGATTGACCTCACCGCGTGAAGACCGTTCCCCGCACGTAGTCGGCCTCGTCGGAGACCAGCCACGCCAAGATTTTCCCGATCCCTATCGGGTCGCCGAGCCGTACATTGGCAACCGCTTCCTCCGGCGAAAGCCCCTGGCTGCGGGCGCCGTCGGCCACGTTCTTCAGCTTCAGCGGCGTCGCAATGCCGCCCGGACAAATGGCATGGACCCGGATGTTGTGCGGTGCCAGTTGCGGCTGGACCACGTAGGTCAGGCCATGCACCGCGGCCTTGCTCGTGCCATAGGCCACCGAAGAGCTACCACCCCGCACCCCCGCACCCGATGAAAGACAGAGGATCACGCCGCCACCACTGGCCTTGATGTGCGGCGCCGCATGTTTCACCGACAGGAACATGCCCTGGACGTTCGCGTCCATCACGTGCCCAAAGGTTTCGACATCCAGTTCATCTACGTCTTTAAACGCGCCCCACAGGATGCCGGCGGAGGCAATCAGCGCGTCCAGCCGACCGTAGTGCTCGACGGCCGCAGCCATCAGGCGCTCGCAGTCCTGCTCCCGACTCACGTCCGTCTCGACAAACACGCAGGTCCCGCCATCGGCCGTAATGGCCGCCGCCGTTTCCTCGCCTTCGGCTGTCAGCACGTCGCCGATCACCACCTTGGCGCCCTGCTGCCCGGCGACCCGCGCCGCGGCACCTCCGATCCCCCGCGCACCCCCGGTGACGACCACCACCTTGCCACCCAGGCGGCCCTCACCTCCATCCGATTGCCCCATCACACCTTGCCTCCCTCAACTAACCTAGCGACCATGCTGGGTTCTCCCTATAGGAGACCCTTGTATAACTCGTCATTCCCGCGAAAGCGGGAATCCCCAGTCCCCCCCGTCGCAACGGGGGGACCATAGGGGGGCACCATCCCCCTACTCGTCCCACTCCAACCCGGCCTCCGCCAGCGCCGCGTCGAGCGCTCGCTTGGCCTGCGGCACGTCCTTGTCCGCCAAGTGCTCGATCAGCATATAGCCGTCGGGACAGCACTCCTGGAAGCGGCGCAGGTAGGTCACTTGATCCATCAGCCCCTCGCCGATGATGCACTCGTGAAACCGCACCGTCACCGTGCTCTCGTACCGGATGTCCTTCGCGTGCCCGCACAACACATAGGAGCCGCACACGTCAAACATGCGGTTCACCAGCGTCGAGGTGTTCCACATGTCTTCCACGCAGCCCACCAGGTTCACCGGGTCCGTGTTGAAGCGCAGCGCCGGCGATCCGACGGCCTCGATCACGTCCCGCATCGCCTCCGACGTCGGCAGCGGCGACACGGCCGCCCCCTCCAATGCCAGCAGCACCCCTTCGTCCTCGGCCGCCTTGCTGATCTCGCGCAACGAGTCCACCAGGCGCTCGATGGTCGAGACCCGTGTGTTCTCCGGGTGCGGCGTCCACGACCCGGCCGGATTCAGGCTGCCGGGCCGCACGTAGAGGTTCACGGAATTGAGCACTCTGGCTCCGCGGCAGGCGGCCTGCATCTCCCGGATACCTTGCTGCCGCTGCCCCTCGTCCGCCGCTACCAGGTCGCGGTTGCGCGTCGCCGTCTGGGCAATCCGCACGCCCCCGTCCTCCAGCACCGTCCGCACGTGGCGTAGCTCGTCGTGCTTATCAGCCAGCGGCTCGGCCTGGTCCCAGCGCGCCGCGCTGAACCCGTTCTCACGTAGTCTCGCCGCCGTCGCCGGCGTGACCTCCGCCGCAGTACGGGGCATCAACCCCACCACTCCTACCTTCATCTTCTCCCCAACTCTCGCCCAAAATCGTAGGGCCGCCCATCCCAGCCGGACGACACCCCCACATGGCGCCTTTCTGCCCGCATAGTATACGCCTCACGACGAGCGAGCCAGCATACCACGGTTCCTGTCCCCCCGCCGCAGCGGGGGGACCGTAGGGGGGCGCAAAAACACCCCTACTCCAGCTCCACCAGCCGCAGATGGTCCGCCCGGAATGCCTCGTGTCGCTCGCCCGGCATCAGCAGCACGTGATCTGGGCGCAGCCCCGCCACAAAGTCCCGGTCATGGGACACGACGACCAGCGTGGGACGATATTCGTCGAGTGCCTGCAGCAGCCACTCGCGCGTGTGAACGTCAAGGTTGCTATTCGGCTCGTCGAGCAGCAGCAGATTGTGCCGCTCCAGCATCAGCTTGGCGATCCCCAGCCGCGCTCGCTCCCCCGACGAGAGCGTCGCTATCGGACGAAAGGCGTGGTCCTCGCCGAGCAGCAGCCCTGCCAACGTCGAACGGATTTCCCGCTCCCCACCGGACACGAGCGTCTGGACATACTCGTAGGACGTGAGGTCGGCCGTGTCCCCCTCCAAGCCGTGCGCGAAGTGCCCCAGCTTTGCCTGATGACCCAACGTGAACGTTCCGGCGTCGGCCGGCAGCCGCCCCGCGAGAATGTTCAGCAGCGTGGATTTGCCCGCGCCATTGACCCCGATCACCGCCAGCCGCTGGCCCCGCTCCAGCACGAAGCTGGTCCCGTTCAGTACGGCGTTGCGGCCGTATCGCTTGCGGAGGCCGCTGGCCCGCAGCGTCACCCGACCACTGCGCGGCGCCAGCGGGAAGTGCAGACCCAGCGAGCGGGCCTCGGTCGGGACATCTACGACCTCCTCCTTCATCCGCGCAACCCGCCGGTCGAACACCTTGGCGCGTCGCGCCATCACCTCGGTTTTCTTTCGCCACTTGTCGGCTAAGGTCTGCAAGCGGTCAATCTGCTCCAGTTGGCGGCTACGGGTCTTGGCCAGCGTCGCCTTGCGCTCCTCGCTCCACGCCAGGTAGTTGCTGTACGTGCCCTTGAACTCCTCGATCCGGCGCGTCTGCACGTCGAGGTCGAATACCCGCGAGATGGACTTGTCCAACAAGCGCAGGTCGTGCGACACCAGCAGCACGGCCGCTTCCGTTCGAGCTAGGAACTCCATTAGCCAGCGCGTTCCGTCCACGTCCAGATGGTTGGTTGGCTCGTCCAGCATGAGCAGGCTGGCGCCGCTCGCCAGTATCCGCGCCATTTCGAGGCGGGTGCGCTCCCCGGAAGACAACCGGCCGATCTGGCGGTCCAGCTCGATATGCCCCAGCCCCAGGCCTCGCAGCACTATCGCCGCCTCGGCCTCGACTTGGTAGCCGTCGGCTATGCGATACGCTTCCTCCAAGCGGCTGTATTCGTCCACTGCCGCTTCAAGTTCCGGCCCGGTCGTCGTGGCGAGCCGCCGCTCTGCCGCCGCCAACTGCTGCGCCAGCCCCGCCGTCGGACTGGCCGAGACCACCACGTCGCGCACCGACGCCGTCGCCGGGAAGGCTTCCGAAACGTCCGGCTCCTGCGGCAGATACCCGGTCCGGTTGGGGCGCCCGACGCTGCCGCCGTCCGGCGTGATCTCTCCGGCGGCGACCCGCAGCAGCGTCGTCTTCCCGGCGCCGTTTGCGCCGACCAGCCCGGCCTTCTCGCCGCGACCCACGAATAGCGAAACACTGTCGAGCACCGGCTGCGGTCCCCAGAAGTAGCGAATATCCTTCAGTGTGAGCACCTGGTTCCTCCCATTTCACCATCTATTCAGGGCAACAAAAAACCGCGGGTCGGATACTGTGGTTCGTTCCGAGCCGCGGTCGGCGCTCCTCTACATATGCAACGCTATTCGCCCGGAACTCCCTCCGCCGCGCCTACACAAATATGCACCAAAAACCGGATCATCACGTATTGATTATACGGTCTAGCGCCGTTGGAGTGCCAGGACGCTCACAAGGGAAGGGGTGCGGCCCATCCCACGCCGCCGGCGGTTAATTATTGAGGAGGAAGGTGACAAACATGGTGATGATCGCCGCCATGAGCGTCACCCACGAGGCGACCATCACGATCACGAGCGTGTTATAGCGGTTGTTCAACTCGTCAAACCGGCTGTTCATCTCACCGCGCAGCCCGTCGATGGTCTGCTGCATACCATCAAGCCGGCTGTTCATCTCACTACGCATACCGTCGAGCCGGCTGTTCATCTCACCGCGCAGCCCGTCGATGGTCTGCTGCATACCGTCGAGCCGGCTGTTCACCTCACCGCGCAGCCCGTCAAACCGGCTGTTCATCTCACCGCGCAGCCCGTCGATAGTCCGCTGCATACCATCGAGCCGGCGGTCTACTTGCTCGTAGGTGCCTTCCAGCCGACTGAGCCGCTCCTGTTCGACATCCCTGATGACCATAGTGATCCCTCGCGCACTGCCCGTGTCCCTGCTCCATAGTAACCGAGGCACGGCAACGGCGCCAACGATGGAATCACAGGCAGGCCACACCCTCTTTGCTATGCTCCCTGGCACAACGAGCGCGGCCCGGCCGCCGCGCTCCCACATCCGAACCGGAGGAGTGAGCATGAAGACCTACCGCGTAGCAATCCTAGGCTGTCGTGGGCGCGGCACCGCCGCGGCGCGCGGCTACTATTCCCATCCCCGCACCGAGGTCGTCGGCCTCTGCGATCTCATTCCCGAGCGTTTCAATACGCTCGGCGACGAGTTGGGGGTACCGACCTCTGCCCGTTACACCGACCTCGACAAGATGATCGAGGAAACCCAGCCCGACATCGTGGCTATCCCCACGGCCACGGAGCTGCACTACCCCCTGTCCATGCGCGTCCTGGAGCACGGCGTCCACATTGATGTCGAGAAACCGATGACCCTCGACCTCATCCAGGCCGATGCGCTGATTGCCAAGGCCAACGAGAAGGGCGCCCGCGTGGCCGTCCACCATCAGGGCGGCGTCGGCATCCACGTCAAGGCCGCGCTGAAAGCCTATCGGGAAGGCCGCATCGGCGAACTGCGTTACATCCACAGTGCCGGCAAGGGCTATTACGGCGGGTTCGAGTTGATCCACCAGGATACCCACATCCTGAACAACGACATCCTCTTTGCCGGTCGCTGCAAGGCCGTCAGTGCCGTTGCCGTCTCCGGCGGCCGCAGCGCGACGCCGGCAGACGCGCACCGCGTCTGGGGTGCGGGGACTATCATTGGCGAGCATTTGAATGCCGCGATGGAATGGGAGAACGGCGTCACCGGCACGCACTTCTGCCATCGTTTCGCCCAGAACGACACCACCGCGCACGTCACCGAGCTATACGGCACGGAAGGCCGCATCATCGTCAACCACTCGGCGAAACAGGGCGGGCCGCGCTTGCTGCAGCAGCCGCAGTACTACCCCGACGGCACCAACGACCAATGGCAGCCCCTCGACCCGATCTACCCCGAGGGCTACGACGAGAGTATGAGCGCGTCCGAAGACGACTACGGCTACGCCGATGAGTACGTGCGGGCACTGGATGAAGGCCGCGACCATGCGTGCAGCGGCGCCAACGGCCACCACGTCGTCGAGATCATCATGGCCATCTACGAGTCGGCGGGCTATGGCCGGCGCGTCGAGATTCCGCAGCAGAATCGCGAGCACCCGCTGGTCCGCCTGCGCCGCGAGCACGGACTACCCGACACAACCCAGTCGCCCATCCAGTACCAGGACCTACTCGAAGCCGAAGACCAGCGTCGCGGCGCCGCCGGATAACCACCATATCCCCTTGCCCTCCGGAGACCTTTGCATAAATCGTCATTCCCGCGAAAGCGGGGGGACGGCATGTTCCCTCCCCCGTCGCAACGGGGGAGGGCGAGGGTGGGGGCACTAAGGAGAGAGCAACCATGAAGACCTATCGCGTGGCACTCTTGGGCTGTCGCGGGCGCGGCACCGCCGCCGGCCGAGCCTACTACGCCCATCCGCGCACCGACCTCGTGGCCCTCTGCGATCTGATCCCCGAGCGCTTCAATAAGCTGGGTGAAGAGTTCGAGGTCCCGCCCTCCGCCCGCTACACCGACCTCGACAAGATGATCGAGGAGGTGCAGCCCGACATCGTAGCCATCCCCACCGCCACCGAGCTGCACCACGCCCTGTCCATGCGCGTCCTGGAGCACGGCGTCAACATCGAGGTCGAAAAGCCGATGTGCATTGACCTCGAACAGGCCGACGCCGTGATCGCCAAAGCCCAAGCCAAGGGCGTCAAGGTGGCTGTCCACCAGCAGAGCCGCGCCGGCCCGAACATGCAGGCCACGTACCGGGCCTTCCAAGCGGGACGCATTGGCCGGTTGCGCTACATCACCGGCAGCGGCAAAGGGTACTACGGCGGCTACGGCCTGATGAATATCGGCACTCACATGCTGAACAATATGCTCCAGTTCGGCGAGCGGTGTCGCAGCGTGAGTGCCGTGGCCTTGACCGACGGGCGGCTCATCACGCCCGAGGACGTTCACACCTCGCCCGCCGGCATGGGCACCATCACGGGGGAGAGCATCACCGCGACGCTCCAGTTCGGCGACAACGTCACCGGCACGCTCTTGCAGCACCGTTTCCCCGTGGTGCAGCTCGAAGCCTACTCGCTGGAGCTATATGGCACCGAAGGCCGTCTCCTCTTCAACGCCTCCGGGCGCGACACCGGCGGCGCCTGGTGGATGCCCACGCCGCATCACCTCCCCGACGGTACGAACAACCGCTGGGAGCGACTGGAGCCGATCTACCCCGAACTGTACGACCCGGCGAGTAGCGCCTCGCCCGACGATTTCGGCTTTGCCGACGAGTACGTCCGGGCGCTCGACGAAGACCGCGATCATGCGTGCAGCGGCGACGAAGGCCGGCATATCGTGGAGATCATGATGGGCATCTTCGAGTCGGCGGCCTACGGTCGGCGGGTCGAGCTCCCGCAGCCCGGCCGCGACCATCCGCTGCTCCGCTGGCGGCGTGAGCACGGCCTGGACGACCCCCCACCGCCGGTATCCCGTTCCTATAGCGACTGGCTCGTCGCAGAAGACCGGCGCCTCGGCCGGAACTGAGTGATCTTACAAGCGTAGATAACGGGCCGTGCCGAAGGGGCGCGGCACGCTGCACCGGTCCCCCGCTGTGCGGGGAACCATAGGGGGGCCGGTGTCATCCGCCCTTCCCAAAAGGGGAAAGGCCGAGGCCCGTCACTCCCGCAAACGCGGGAACCCAGACTCCCCTTCCCTGGAGGGAAGGGGCCGGGGGTTAGGTCCATGACCGTGCAGAACTACCGCGTAGCCATCTTGGGCTGCCGCAATCGCGGCACCGCCGAGGCACGGGCCTACCATGCCCATCCACGCACCGAGATCGTGGCCCTCTGCGACCTGGTCCAGGAGTTGCTCGACACCCTCGGCGCCGAGGTCGGCGTGCCACCGTCGGCACGCTATCGCGATCTCGACGCGATGATGCGTGAGGTGCAGCCGGATATTGTCGCTATCCCGGTCGGCATCGAGTTTCACTACCCGCTGGCGATGCGCGTCTTGGAGTACGGCGCCAATATCGAGGTGGAAAAGCCTCTCTGCCAGGACCTCGCCCAAGCCGACGAGATCATCGCCAAGGCGGAAGAAAAAGGCGTGCGCGTCGCCGTGCATCAACAGGGCCGGGTGAGTCCGTACATGCAGGCCGTCGCCCAGGCGCACGCCGCCGGGCGTATCGGCCAGGTGCGGTACATCTACGGCAGCGGCAAGGGCTACTATGGCGGCTACGGCTTGCTCGACATCGGCACCCACATGCTCAATAACATGCTGCGCTTCGGCGGCCACGTCCGTAGCGTGTCGGGCATAGCCACGACGGACGGGCACCGGATCAGGCCGGAGGACGTGCTAGAAGGCCCCCGCGGTTCGGGAACAATTGCCGGCGAGCACGTAACCGCCATGCTGGAGTTCGACCACAACGCCACCGGGACGCTCCTGCAGCACCGCTTCCCCGGCGTCGGCGCCGCCTCCGCCGCCTACACCCTGGAGGTGTACGGTACGGAGGGGCGGTTGGCGATGAATGCCAGCATGCGTGTCGGCGGCGCCTGGTGGCTCCCCCAACCGCACCACTTGCCCGGTGACGAGTACGGTAGTTGGCAGTCCCTCGACCCGCTCTACCCCGATCACTACGACCCCCGCAGCCCGGCCGCCCCGGCCGACTATTGGTTTGTCGAGGAATACGTCCGTGCGCTCGACGAGGGCCGCGATCACGAGTGTAGCGGGATCGCGGGCCGCCACATCATGGAGATCATGCTGGGGGTGTTCGAGTCGGCCGTGTACGGACGGCGCGTAGACCTGCCGCAGCCGCAGCGCGACCATCCCCTGGTACGCTGGCGACGCGAGCAGGGCGCCGGGCCGCCCACGCCGATGCCCCGCGATCTGCACGAGTGGTATGCCGCCGAGGATCAGCGCCTAGGCAGAACGTGAACGCATCACGGCCGCGCCAAAGGAGCGATGCCCCATGACCTACGCGCAGCTGCAACCCTGGCTCGAACGGGAGCTACAAGACATCCGCGCCAGCGGCCTCTACAAAGACGAGCAGGTCATCAGCACGCCGCAGGGACCGGAAGTCCAGACGCCGAACGGTCCCATGATTAACTTCTGCGCCAATAACTATCTGGGGCTGGCCAACCATCCCGAGGTCTTGCAGGCAGTAGCATCCGGGGTGCAGCAGTACGGTTTCGGGATGGCGTCGGTCCGCTTCATCTGCGGCACTCACGACATCCACAAGACCCTGGAGCGCCGGCTGTCCACCTTTTTCGGCACCGACGATACAATCCTCTACAACTCCTGCTTCGATGCCAACGCCGGCTTGTTCGGCACCTTGCTCGGCCCCGAAGATGCGATCATCAGCGATAGCCTCAATCACGCCAGTATCGTGGACGGCGTGCGCCTGTGCCGAGCACAGCGGCAGATTTACCGGCATAACGACATGGCCGACTTGGCCGCCAAGCTCGATGCCGTAGCCGGCGCGCGCTTCCGCCTCATCGCCACCGACGGCGTGTTCAGCATGGAGGGAGACCGCGCTCCGCTCGGCGATGTCTGCGCGCTGGCCGACCGCCATCAGGCACTCGTCATGGTGGACGATTCCCATGCCACCGGCTTTCTCGGTCCCGACGGCCGCGGCACCCCCGCCGAGCAGGGCGTAGCCGACCGGGTGGACATCCTGACGAGCACCTTGGGCAAGGCACTCGGCGGCGCCTCCGGCGGCTTCACGACCGGCCGCCAGGCGATCATTGACCTGCTGCGGCAGCGCTCCCGCAACTACCTGTTCTCCAATACGATTGCGCCGCCGGTGGTCGTCGGCTCGCTCAAGTCGCTGGAGATGGTCCAACAGCATCCCGAGCTACGCGAGCAGCTATGGGAGAACACCCACTATTTCCGCGAGCGCATGACGGACCTCGGCTTCGACATCGTGCCCGGCGAGCATCCGATTGTGCCGATCATGCTCAGGGACGAGCTGAAAACCGTCGAGCTGGCCCAAGCGGTCAACGAGCGCGGCATCTTTGTGGTCGGATTCAGCTATCCGGTCGTGCCGCGGGGCGCGGCGCGGATCAGGGTCCAGCTCTCGGCCGCCCATACCCGCGAGCAGCTGGACCGGGCCGTGTCCGTGTTTGCCGAGGTGGGCCGGGCGGTAGGAGTGATCTGAAGTGAAACCGGATACAACGGAGCTGGCCGGCAAGGTTGCCATCGTGACCGGCGCCGGACAAGGCATGGGCTATGCCGTGGCCCACAGACTGGCCGCCGCCGGTGCCAGCCTTATGGTCAACGACGTGAACGCCGCGGCAGCCGAGCGGACCGCTGACTCGCTCCGGGCCGCCGGTCACGCGGTGTTGGCGGTGCCGGGCGACGTAGCGTCGAGCCAAGACGTGCGCGGCATCGTCGCGGCGACCCTGGACCGCTACGGCAGCATCCACGTCCTCATCAACAATGCGGGCGTTCTCCGCCCTACCGCCGTCATTGACATCGAAGAGTCCGAGTGGGACCTCGTCGTCAACGTCAACCTGAAGGGTACGTACCTCTGCTCGCGAGCAGTCCTCCCGGCGATGCGAGCGGCCGGCTGGGGCCGGATCGTCAACTTCTCCTCGACGGCCGGCAAGAACGTCAGCACCGTCGGTGGCGCGCACTACACGGCGGCCAAGGCCGGCGTATTAGGCTTCACCCGCCACCTGGCGAAAGAAGCCGCGCCGTATGGGATTACGGTCAACGCCGTGTGCCCTGGCTTGATTGATACCGAGATGGTCCGCGCGACGATCAGCGACGAGCAGACCAGCGCCTACGCCGCCAGCTTCCCCATCGCCCGCCTTGGTGCTCCGGAGGAAGTCGCCGAGTTGGTCGCGTTCCTCGCCTCCGACCGGGCCGCCTACATCACCGGCGCCTCGCTCGACATCAACGGCGGCGACCTCATGATCTAGGCACAGTCTCCCTCACAGGGGTAAGTATGGGTTAAGCCGTAGGGGCGCAACATGTTGTGCCCGTCCCCCCGCCGCAGCGCTCACAAGGGTAGGTTTTTCTGTAGGGGAGCGATGAATCGCGCCCGTCCCCCCGTCATTCCCGCGAAAGCGGGAATCCACACCCCCTCTCTATCGCTCGGCGATGGAGAGGGGGCCGGGGGGTGAGGACCATCCTGCCCATCCCTCCATCCCGAAAATCCTGATGCAGAGAAAATACCTCCCCATGTGAGGGAAGTGGCCGGGGGGTAGGTCCGGCTTGCTATACTCGGTAGCAGACCGGCCACGCGGAGAGGTGCGAGAGTGGCCTATCCGGCGCGCCTGGAGAGCGCGTGTACCGCAAGGTACCGTGGGTTCGAATCCCACCCTCTCCGCCCACGTTCTGCAGCTGACACTGCCCGTTCTTGGCCGTTCAACCCCTAGACCCTCCGCTGGTGGTCCGCCGCCCCGGACGTGCCGCCCCGAACCGCCCCATTGAACCCTCTTCCCTTGAGGGAAGCGGCGTCCGCGCAACGACCGGGGGCTATGATTGGCCCTGGACTGCGGCTACCGCCGCAATGACGGTGACCGGGAAGCGGTAGGTCGCTGCACAAGTAAGCGCCTACCCTAGTCAGCCTATGGTCCCCCCGCGATGCAGGGATACAGAGCAGTGGCATACTTGATGGGCGGCGGCGACCCAGCGAGAGGACGAGGGGAGAGGATGATGCAGCGACCGGTGCCGGTGGGGACGCGCGTGCAATTGCTGGCGGACGAATACCTCATCGCGGCGAGTGAGGGGCTAACGACGACTCTGCATCCGATGAGCAAGCTGCCGGAGCCAGTGCTGCAAGCAGCAGCGCCGTGGGAGCGGCCGGAGACGGGGGGCCTGTGGGGTATTCCCAACGCCATCTACGACCCGGAGGATGGCCTGTACAAGCTCTGGTACAACAGCTTGGGCACGTATCCGGGGCGCAACCAGCAGCGCGAGCCGGTGTATAGCTGCTACGCCACGTCCACCGATGGGCTGAACTGGGAGCGGCCGGAGCTGGGGCTGTTCGCGCATGAAGGCGCCAAGGCGAACAACATCGTGGGGGTGAACGGGACCGCGGCGCCGAACGGCGGGGTGCTGGATTGCCTAGAGATGGCGGGGTTGGAGCCGCCGGAGCGGCGGTTCAAGACGTGTGGCGGGGCGGAGCGGGACGACAGCGGGCAGGGGTGCCATGGGGTGAGCTTCTCGGCGGACGGCATCCACTGGGAGCGGTACGAGGGCAACCCGGTGATCCGGGGCTACGACCGGGGCGACGTCATCACCGCGGCCAAGCTGCGGGAAGCGACGTTTCCGGAGGATATTCCGGGGCTACCGCGGGCCAAGTATGCGCTGTTCCCCAAGGTGCTTCCGCAACTGGGGCGGTTCAAGCGGCGCTCGTTTGCGATGTGTACGTCGGAGGACGACCTGGGCGGCAATCCCTTCACGCAGTGGACCGAGCCGCAACTGGTGCTGGCGCCGGACCTGCACGATGACGAGATGGCGGAGGCGCGGCTGGCCGCGGCCAAGTCCATCCTGCTCTTGGATCATCCGGACGATCACCGGTGCGAATTCTATGGGGTGGTGGTGTTCCGCAGCGGCGATACCTACCTGGGGCTGATCTGGATTTTCGACGCCTCCTACGAACTCGCGCGATTTGGGAGCAGCAATCAGTACGCCATCGTGGATGTGCAGCTCGCTGTGAGCCGCGACCTGCTGCACTGGGAGCGGCTGGGGGGCCGGCAGCCGGTGATTGCGCGGGGCGACCCGGACGCCTTCGACAGTCACATGATCTTCTACCATTCGTACCCGCTGGCGGTCGGGGACGAGTGGTGGGTGTACTACGTGGGCTTCAACGAGGGACACGCGGCGCGCTGGTGCTACGACGAGGCGATGCGGCAGCAGTACCATGCCGACGTGAAGGCGGGGCGGCGGCACTTCCAGGCGATTGGCCTCGCCAAGGTTCGCCGCGAGGGGTTCATCTCGCGGGATGCCGGGGCGGACGGTGGGACGCTGACGACGCGGCTGCTGCAGCCGGGCGGGAGCCGGCTGGAGGTGAACGCGGCGGTGGCGGACGGTGGGGCGCTGACGGTGGAGGTGCAGGACGAGCGAGGAACGGCGCTGCCGGGGTTCGCCGCGGCCGACTGCACCCCGGTAACGGGCGATTCGCTGCGGCACGCGGTGGCGTGGGGAGATCGTCGCGGCGACGACGGCTGGACGGAGCGGCCGGTGCGGTTGCGGTTTCACCTGCGCGATGCCAGTCTCTATGCCTTCCGGTTCAGGGACGGGGCGGATTGATCGCGCCAGGAGCGGACCCTCCCCACCCCGTCATTCCCGCGAAAGCGGGAATCCACACCCCCTCTCTATCGCTCGGCGATGGAGAGGGGGCCGGGGGGTGAGGCATCGCCCCCCGTTGACAGCCACCCGTCCTCACGATACGATTTCCTCTGGTCGTGCTAGATGGGGTGCTAGCGGTACCCTGCACCCGCAATCCGCTACAGCGGGGTTGAATCCCCCCTCCCGGTCTGGCGCCACCCGAGACGGCATTGCTCGTTCGGTGTTGATGGCTGGGTCCTGCGCGGCAGGGCACTCCGAACCCCGTCAGGTCCGGAAGGAAGCAGCGGTAAGGAGACCGTCCTGGGTGCCGCAGGACAGCCTGGCCTAAGCCGGCCGGTCCCTGTACGTCGGGTGGCAGGATCAAAAGGGGGTGCGCGACCACTCCTCCCCGGCTGTCGCCGGTCTCGACCGGCCGGTTGCTGCGCTGCTAGGCTGGCACCGGCAGTGGCCTCGTAGGCCGGCCGGCGGCCGCTCGTAACCACACCGGCAGCCTCCATCGCCGGCCCGGCGGCGTTAATATGCGTGTAGCCCACAACCGGAGCGAGGACGGAGTAGCACCAAGTGACCTCCCTCTATAACACGTGGCGTCCCCAGACGTTTGCCGATGTCGTCGGGCAGGAGCACATCGTCCGCACGCTGCGTAATGCGTTGGCCCGACCCGATCAGCTTGCTCACGCCTACCTGTTCACCGGCCCGCGCGGCACCGGCAAGACGACCACGGCGCGCCTACTGGCAAAAGCGATCAACTGCCAGCAGGGGATGCAGCCGGAGCCATGCGATCAGTGTGACCACTGCGCGGCCATCAAGCGCGGCGCGCAGTTCGATCTGTTGATCGAGATGGATGGTGCCACCAATAGAGGCATAGACGACATCCGTGATTTGCAGGAGAAGATCGGCCGCCGACCGGCCGAGGGGCGCTACAAGGTCTATATCATTGATGAAGTTCATATGCTCACGCCCGAATCATTCAATGCGCTGCTGAAAACGCTGGAGGAGCCGCCGCCGCACGTCATCTTCGTCCTCGCCACCACCGATCCACAAAAGATGCCGCCCACGGTGCTGTCGCGCTGCCAGCGGTTCGACTTCAAGCCCGTCACCATGACCGACTTGATGCGCCACTTGCGGACGGTCAGCGCGCAAGAAAAACTTGCCGTGGATGACGCCGCGCTGGAGTTCATCGCCCGCTTGGCCACGGGCAGTGTCCGCGATGCCTTGAGCCTGCTCGATCAAGCCGCCGCGTTCGCCGGGCAGACGATCAACGTCAGCCACCTGCAAGACATGCTCGGTCTCTCGGAGCAAGCGTTAGTCCTGGCCATGACCGATGCGCTCCTCGACGACGATCTGGCGGCGGCGCTGACGACGCTCCAAACGGTCAGCGACCGGGGCGCGGACTTGCGCCAGTTCGGTCACCAGCTTGTCAACTTCTTGCGTGCCCTGCTGCTGGCCCATAGCGGCGTCACCACGCCCGCCGCGCTGTCGTTGAGCCAGGAAGAGCAGGAGGCGGTGCGGGCGCGCAGCCGCCGCGCGGACCTCTCGGCGCTGGTCCGTTGGCTCCGCCTCTTTACCGAAGCGGATCAAGGCTTGCGGCGCGCCACGGTCCAGCCGCAGCTGCCGCTGGAGCTGGCGACGGTGCAGGCGCTGGTAGCCATGAGCGACGCACCAGTGGCCGCGCCGGCCGCCGCCGCGAGCGTCGCTGCTCCCACCGCCTCGCCCGCAGCGCAGCCGGCCCCGGCCCCAGCCGCGCCCGCCCGCCGAGTCGCCGAACCTGATTCGACACGGACGGAGACGGCTGCCCCCGCCGCGGCAACGGCACGCGAGGCGGCCGCGCCGCCGCGTGACCAAGCCCCGCCGCCACGGGCGGCGCCGGCTCCCGCCCCGGCTGCGTCACGGCCCGCCGAACCGGCGGCGCCGGTTGGCGATGGGCCGCTGTCGGTGGCCGCCATCGAATCGCGCTGGCCGGCGGTGCTCAAATTGCTGGGCCGGCGGCGCAAGGTCACGGCCCTGCTCCGTGATGCGCGGGTCGCGGCAGTGCAAGCCGATGAAGTGACCTTGGAGTTCGAATCTTCTTTTCACGCCGGGCAAATCGAGAAGCCGGAGAACCGCGTGCTTACGGAGAAGGCGCTGCAACGGGTACTCGGCCGGCCCCTCCGCGTGTACGTCGCGGTCAAAGGCGCCGCGAAGCGGAGCGCAGCCGCGGCCAGCCCGGAGCGCACGGACCCGGTCGTTCGCCACGCGCTCAAGACGGTTTTCCCCGGAGCGACTATCATTGATGAGACAGCCGACCGAGCCGAGCCGACGGCAACCCCCGGAGAAGGAGAACGGGCATGAACATGAAAATGCTGCGGAAGATGCAGAACAAGATGGTGCGGATTCAGGAGGAGCTGGCCCAGGAGACTATCGAAGGCACCGCCGGGGGCGGGGCGGTCGTCGTGACGATGACCGGACAGCAGCAAATCCAAGCGGTCAAGATCGACCCGGACGTCGTAGACCCGGCAGACGTTTCGCTGCTGGAGGACCTGATCCTCGCTGCGTTCAACGAGGCGCTGATGAAGTCGCAGGATTTGGCCGGCAAGCGGCTCGGCGCCCTGACCGGCGGCTTGGGCCTCGGCAACCTCGGTTTCTAGCCGCAGCACCGGCCCGGAGAGGCGGCACGGCAACCCCATGACAGCGCAAACGCTCGCGGAGCCGATTGCCCGGCTGATTGCCGAGCTTGGCAAGCTCCCGACCGTCGGGCCCAAGACGGCCCAGCGGCTGACGTACTTTCTGCTGCGTCAGCCCGCCGAGGAAGCCCAATCGCTGGCGGCGGCCATCCTGGACCTCAAGGAGAAAATCCTCACCTGCACCACCTGCTTCAATCTCGGCACGCACAGCCCGTGCCACATCTGTACCGATTCTACCCGCGACCGCCAGCGGATCTGTGTAGTCGAGGAGCCGCTGGATGTCCTCGCACTGGAGCGCACCGGCGTCTACCGAGGGCAGTACCACGTCCTACACGGCTCGTTCTCACCGATGGATGGGGTGCTGGAGGACAATTTGCGTATCCGCGAGCTGGTCCGGCGCGTAGCAGACGAGCGGCCCACGGAGATCATCGTCGCGACGAATGCCACGGTAGAAGGCGAGGCCACCGCCAATCTGCTGCGGAGCCGGCTCCAGCCCAGCGGCGTGCAAGTCACTCGCCTAGCCCAGGGCCTACCGATTGGCTCCGACCTAGAGTACGCCGACGACTACACCCTGAGTCGGGCACTGGAGGGCCGCCGGGATTACTAGGCGGCCAGGGACTGCCTGTGGTAAGTACAGGCCAAGCCGTATGGGCGCAGCAGGCTGCGCCCGTCCCCCCGCCGCAACGGGGGGGGCCGTAGGGGGGCCACTCACTCACCCAGCGGTAGGTTTTCCGGTGCGGAGCTACCTACCTGCACCCCGACATATCCCCCATCCTGTCTATCCTGTCCATCCATGTAAAAATCTACCCCAATCAGGGGGACCCACAGGGGGCCGGGGGTTAGGTCCACGCTATTCCTCCTCTGACGTCGGCCCGCGCTGCTGCCGCAGCCACTGCTCCAGCTCCTGCACCATGTCCTCGCCGCTGGGCAACGCCTCCTGATCGCCCTCGGCCATGGCCCGGCCCGCGTCACTGTCAATCTTCTCCTCAAGCTCCTGGACGTAGGCACTAATCTTAGGATGCTCTTCGAGCGCCTCGTCCACCTGGCGCCGGTATGCTCTGGCCTGATGCTCGATAATCGTCAAATCCAAATCCAAGTCCACGAGTGCGCTCAGGTGCTCCAGCAAGGCGAGCGCCACCGCCGGGTTCCGGTGTCCCTGCAAGTAGTGCGGTTGACTGGCCCACAGGCTGGCGACCGGCAGGCCGTTGCTGTGGCAGCTGGAGTTCAGCACGCCGACGATGCCGGTCGGCCCTTCATAGCGTGAGCCACCCATCCCGCGCGCGGCGAGTCGCCGGGACAGCCCCGGATCGGGTGAGCTGCCACTGACCGGCGTGGGGCGGGTGTGTGGCGTCGCTTCCATCAGTGCCCCCAAGGTGATGACCTTGTCTACGCCGAGGTCGCGGGCCAGCTCGATGATCGCGTTGCAGAAGGTCTGCCAGCGCAGCTGCGGCTCGGTCCCGATCAGCAGGATAAGGTCGGCGCTCTCGTCCGGCGTGGCGCTGGCGTATAGGCGGTTGGCCGGCCAGCGAATCTCGCGCGTCATCCCGGCCCGCAAACGCACCGTGGGGCGGGTCTCCGTAAACACAAAGAATTCCTCCGCCTCGATGTGCGCGAAGAGGGATGCGCGCCGCTGCCGCCGAATAATCCGCGCCGCGAAGGTTGCCCCCTCGGCCGCGTCGTTCCACCCGGAGAAGGCGGTGATGAGAATCGGCTGCCGTAGTGCCGGACGCTCGTCCATACGCATGATATCCACGGTGGTTCCTCGATCCTGTGTAGACTCCAACTGCCAGCCAGTACTGCTAAGGGTATACTGTAATGTACCACTGGCGGGCATTCCCTACACGGAACGACCCGTGTCCCGCTACCCTAAGCCGGCAGTGAGGTGCATATGGCGGCGCAACCCCCACCGCGTGGGCCATTTTCGGACGATGCTCCCTCCGGGCGTGGCCGGGCGTGGATCGCGTTGATCGCCTGTAGCGTAGTGACCATCGTTGCCATCGGCCTGTGGTACCTCACCGATCAGCTATTCCTGCTGGGGTGGGCGCTGGGCAGCCTGTTCTTGGGTCTGTTGTCGCTGCGGCGGGTCTAGCCTGATTATCGGCCGGCGTCCCTCAGTTTATCTACCGGGGCCGGTTTGTCGTTCGACCGCCTTCTTGCTATACTTCTGACTCGCGCCTTGTGCCGCCTACGGTGTAGTGTGGGAGTAGGCGTGCTGCATACCCGATGAGCCGCCGGGCCGGAAACCGGAATTACCGTCCGCCGCGATCATTGGGAGAGAGGTAAGGAAGACGCCGCGATGGTTGAAAGCAGACGCTCCCGACGCTCCGGCCGCGGCCGCCGGCGCGAGCGTCGGAACGTGCCGCGGGGGATCGCCCATATCCAGAGCACCTTCAACAACACCATCGTGACCATCACCGATCCCGATGGGACGACCGTCGCCTGGGCTTCCGGTGGCTCCTTGGGCTTTCCCGGATCGCGCAAGAGCACGCCGTTTGCCGCCGGCTTGACCGCCGAGCAGGCCGCGCGCCGAGCAATGGAAAACGGGATGCGGCAGATAGACGTGCGGATCAAAGGTCCCGGCGCGGGCCGGGAATCGGCCATCCGCTCCCTCCAGGCGGCAGGCTTGGCCGTCACCAGTATCGTAGACATTACCCCAGTGCCGCACAATGGGCCGCGGCCACGCAAGCGCCGACGGGTCTAGCTCCCGCGACGGCAACGAGAGGAGCGAGGCGAAAACACCCATGGCACGGTATACAGGGCCGGTATGTAAGCTCTGCCGACGCGAAGGCATGAAGCTCTTCCTCAAAGGCGACCGCTGTCTGACCCCGAAATGCGCCATCAGTCGCCGCAATGCCCCACCGGGGCCGCGACCGCAGCGGCGGCCGCGCCCGAGCGACTACGGCACACAGCTACGCGAGAAGCAGAAGGCGCGGCGGACCTACGGGGTCTTGGAGCGACAGTTCCGCCGGCACTTTGCCGAAGCCAATCGGCGCACCGGCAATACGGGCGAAAATCTGCTCCAAGTGCTGGAGTCGCGCCTCGACAACGTGGTCTATCGCCTGGGCCTGGCGGCATCGCGTCCCGAGGCCCGGCAGATCGTCAACCACGGCCATGTCATGGTCAATGGGCGGCGCTGTGATATTCCCTCGCGCCTGCTCCGGCCCAACGACGTGGTAGCGGTCCGACCGAAGTCGCGCTCGCTGGGTCTCTTCGAGGATGTCGTCGCCGGCGCTCCGCCGCGACAGCCGCCGGAGTGGCTCACGTTCGACGCGGCGACGTTGGAAGCGCGCATCGAATCGCTGCCGGTGCGGGGCGAGATTGATGTCCAGATCTCCGAGCAGCTCATCGTGGAGTTCTACTCGCGGTAGGGCGTGCTGCGGGCGCTGCACCTGGTTGTGCAGCGCGTGGACGTGTAGAGGTACTTTTCTGAAGTCCCATGTCAGCCGGTTTCCTGAGGAGGCATGGACAACGTGATCACTGAGGCAGTTCCCCAAACGAACATCCAGCGCACTGACGAGGGCGAAAACCCCTCCTACGGGGCCTTCCGCGCCGAGCCGTTGCCTCGCGGCTACGGGCACACGCTCGGTAACGCGCTGCGGCGCGTCCTCCTGTCGTCGCTGCCCGGCGCAGCGGTGACCGCTGTCCGGATTGAAGGGGTGCAGCACGAGTTCTCCACCATCCCCAACGTCAAGGAAGACGTAGTACAGGTGGTGCTGAACCTCAAGCGCATTCGACTGCGGACGGCCGCCGATGACCCCGTCAAGGCCTACCTCGACGTGCCGGGACCCGGCGTCGTCAAGGCCGGGGACATCCGTTGGCCGGAGCAGGTGGAAGTCGTCAACCCCGACCAGGTGGTCGCCACGCTCGACAATGACCAGGCCCACTTGAGCATGGAGTTGACTATTGATCGTGGCACCGGGTACATCCCGGCCGACACGCGCGAGGACGTACCTATCGGCGAGATTCCCGTTGACGCGATCTACTCGCCGGTCCGCCGGGTGCAATACAACGTCGGCGGCGCCCGCGTGGGCCAGGATACGAGCCTGGATCAGCTCGATCTCCAGCTTTGGACCGATGGCACGCTCACTCCGGAGGAGGCGCTGGCCCGCAGTGCTCGCCTGCTGGCGGAGGAGTTCATCCGCTTCGAGCAGAGTGTGCTACCTCCCGTCGAGGAACCGGAACCGGAGCCGCTCCCGGCGCCTGCTCCCGCCCCGGTGCCCGCGGCCGACGTGGCGGTGATGGTACCGCCGGAGTTGGCCGAATTATTGGTGGATGACCTCGGGCTGACCAACCGGACACTCAACTGCCTGAAGCGTAGCAACATCTCTCAGGTGGGGCAGATTGCCGATATGACCGAAGCGGAGCTACTCAAGATACGCAACTTCGGCGAGCGGTCACTGCAGGAGTTGCGCGAAAGCCTCACTGCGCGTGGAGTGGTGTGGGGAAGCGCCGAGCAACCGGCGCCGGAAGCCGACGACGAAGCGGACGAGCCGGCCGCCGTGGCCACGGCCGAGCCGGAGGTCGCTGCACCGTAGCACGACGGCAATCCGCCGGCCGGTGAGCGATAGAGGACACGAGTAGAACGATGCGTCACGGACGGAAAGGCAAGCAGCTCAACAGACCGGCGGACCAGCGGAAAGCCATGCTCCGCAGTTTGATGGGCGCCCTGCTGCGCCACGAGCGGATCAAGACCACCGATGCGCGGGCCAAAGAGCTGCGGCGGCACATCGAGAAGCTGATTACGACCGCCCGGCGCGGCGTACAGAGCGACGACCAAGCGCGTCTGCTCCACGCCCGCCGCCGCTGTATGGCGCGGCTGCCGGATCGCGTGGCGGTGGACAAGCTCTTTGCCATGCTCACGCCGGAGGCGGAAGACGAGCCGGGCTGGCTCGAAGACCGACCGGGCGGCTATACGCGCATTACCCCGCTCTATCGGCGCCTTGGTGATAACGCTCGCATTGTGCAGATCGAGTTCGTAGAGTAGACGGGAGACAACGTAGGTCCTGGGTGCATCGAGCGCCAAGCTCCAGGCCCGAAACGATGGTACGGCTGCGGTGTGTCGTCGAGTACGACGGGACCGATTTTGCCGGGTTCCAGATTCAGTCCGGTCAGCCGCACGTGCGGACGGTGCAGGGAGTGTTGGAAGCGGCGGTGCTCGCGGCGACGACGCTGCCCAGCCGCGTGATCGGGGCCGGCCGTACTGACGCTGGCGTCCATGCGGTCGGGCAGGTGATCCACTTTGATAGTGACCGTACTTGGGAGCCGGCCGTCTGGCAAGCGGCGTTGAACGCGCGTTTGCCGCCGGACGTGGTGCTCCGGTCGGTGCAAGTGGCAGCGCCGACGTTCCATGCGCGCTATGCGGCACGCAGTAGAGCGTATCGGTATGCCGTGTACAATCTACCGGTGCGGTCGCCGCTCGTAGCCCGCTGGACCTGGCAGGTGGCCACACCGCTCGACGTGGAAAGGATGAACGCCGCAGCAAGCTGGTGTCGCGGAGAGCATGACTTTCAGGCCTTTGCAGCGCGGGAGGACTATCATTCGACCGTGCGGCGCATTTTGCAGCTCTCGTGCCGCCGGTTCGCTGATATTGTCGTCGTGGAAGCCACCGCGAATGCGTTCTTGCGCCATATGGTGCGCCGGCTCGTCGGCTCGCTGGTGCGAGTTGGGAGCGGGCAGCTGCGGCCGGAGGCGTTGCGCGAGATCATTGCTGCCAAGCAGCGCGGGCTGGCCGGTCCGACCGCACCGGCCGCCGGTCTGTGCTTGATGAAGGTGAACTACTGATGAGCTTTCGGAGCTTTACCCCCCGACCGGGGGACGCAGATGAGCGCTGGTGGGTGGTGGATGCCGAGGATCAAATCTTGGGCCGGCTGGCGACGCGCGTCGCCGTCAAGCTGCGCGGCAAGGACAAGCCGATCTATAGCCCCCACGCCGATACCGGTGACTACGTGATCGTGGTGAACGCCGAGAAGATTCAAGTCACCGGCAGAAAGCTGACGGACAAGCTGTACTATCGCCATTCCGGGTATCCTGGCGGGTTGAGGGTCACGCCCTTGAAGGATATGCTTGCCAAGCATCCCGAACGGGTGATCGAGTTTGCCATCCGGGGCATGTTACCCAAGAATGCGCTGGGCCGGAAGCTCTTCCGCAAGCTGCGCGTGTACGCCGGTCCGGACCATCCCCACGCGGCGCAGCAGCCCCAGCCGTTGTCTTCGGAGTAGCCGGTACGAGAAGCTAGTACAAGTGCGCCGGCCCGCGCGGGATTGGCGCCCGACCGCTCGATGGAGCGCATTGATAGGAGCAGCATGGTGGAGCAATCGGGTGAGCAGCGGCAGTATTTCTACGGCCTTGGACGTCGCAAGTCGGCCGTCGCGCGCGTGCGGCTGTACGCCGCCCAAGAGGAGCAGGGCAGCGTGGTCATCAATGGCCACCCCGCCCGCGAGTATCTCGGCCGTGACGCCTTGATGCAGCATGTCCTGAAGCCACTCCAGCAGGTGGAGTTGGAAGGCCGCTTCGACGTGGTCGCCAAGGTCCTCGGTGGCGGCATCAGCGGCCAGGCCGGTGCCGTGCGACACGGCATCGCCCGCGCGCTGCTCGTCGTAGACCCCGAGCATCGCCGCCCCCTCCGCCAAGCCGGGCTACTGACCCGTGATTCACGGGTCAAAGAGCGCAAGAAGTACGGCCTCAAGCGTGCCCGCAAAGCCCCCCAATACACCAAGCGCTAACCCCACCTATCCACAACCGCCGTAGGGTCGTCCCTTGTGGGCACCCTAGCCTCTCCCCCCTCGTCACTCCGGCGAAAGCCGGAGTCCAGGTCCCCGTCCCCCCGCCGCAGCGGGGGGACCATAGGGGGGCAGCCCGCCCATCCCTGCATCCCGAAAATCCTGATGCAGACAAAAACCCACCCCTGTCAGGCCATAGCCCTCCAATACCGGTAGAATCGCCTTGTCTGGCCGCCGCCTGTCTCCGGCGGACGCCCTCTCCCACGGGGAGAGGGCCGGGGTGAGGGCAGCCGGCGGTGAGGCCCGACCGGCCCCCGGCGAGACAGGAGGTGCAGCGCGATGAACGAACAAATGCTCGCCATGCCCCAATGGACGACCGGCCCCCGGTTGCTTGGGCTTGGCGAGGCCATAGACTTCCGGTTCTTCCTGCCGGCCGGGATAGCAGCGTCGGACCTGACCATCTTTCCGCAGTACCTCGAACGCGCCAATCCGGGCGCGGCCTTTGTCGCTGGCGGTGATCTGGCCTGGCTCGACGCGCTGGAGTCCGAGCAGCATACGCTGACCTTCACCGACGGACAAGCCACGCTGACCTATCGGCCATCGGCGCCCGGCAGCTACCTCGCCCGCTGGCAGGCCGGCGACGAGCTGTTCTACCGCTACTTCTCGGTCATCGAGGACGACTGGATCGTCCTCCGCGTCAGCGCCTACCGCGGCTTCGAGGTCACGCCCACGCTGCACGCCACCGGTATCCCACTCGACTATCGCCTGCCCATCGCGCATTTCGATGCGGCCGATCCGCTCTTTCAGCGGCTACACGCTCACCACCGCCATTTCGGCGACCTGGTAGCGCCCGTCGTGCCCGACACGCCGCCGACCCACAGCGAGTCCCAGATGAGTACCGCCGACCGCGTGCGGTTCTACGGTCAAATGCTGGAGCGGGTCCGGGCGCTGCTTCCCGACGAGAACGACGCGCGGTCCGTCCGCATCGAGATGTATCACCACCACGACCCCGGCTATATCGAGGTGCTTGCCCGCCTCGGCGTGAACAATCACTTCGGCCTGCGCGAGTCAAACGCCGACTATTGGCTCGGGATGCCCGAGTTTCCCTATTTCGGCTCGCCACTCGACTGCCGCAAGACGAATCAAGGCACTGGCGGCGATGTCGTGGTCAACCAATGGGACTTCTGTGGTGGCTTCCACTTCCTCGGGCCGGCAGAGTCGCACTATCAGTGCTCGGAGGGCGATTTTGCGACGACGCTGCGCTGCCTGGATGAGTGTATGCGAGAGGCAGAGAACCTGACCGTGCTCAGTGATCATCCGGCGGTATTCATGCCGCTCTACATGGGGATGCCCGCCAACGAGCATGACGCCACCAGGCACCGGCAGAAATTGGAGCTGTATCCTCCCGAGTTCCGCGCCGAGGATTCTCCGGAGCGCGTATTCGAATTCATGGACCGCTACCAGCGCCAAATGGCCTTCGAGTATCCCAAGCAGTACCGGATGGTCTACGCCCGCTCCCTCGACATTGCCGACTACTATCGCCGGCACTATACGGTGACGCCCCGCACCGTCTTTGTCAGCAAGACCGACCACCTGGACTACGACAAGAGCTGGCTCTGCACGTGGGGCGACGACCGTATGCTCGTGCCGCGCGAGCGTCTGCCCTGGTACACGCGCATGTCCAGCGTCTTTGCGGACCGCCGGCGGCGCCTACCGCACAAAGACCCCCTCTCCCAGGAATACATCCTCGTCGAAGACCAGCAGCGACAGTTCCGCTTCGAGCGCGAGTGCCCCCATCCCATCTGGTATTACGACTACACGGTGCAGGAGCGTGACCACCTTGGCAGCACGATCAGCTACACCGAGACGCCGGACGTGAACATCGTGCGCTCCCGGTGGCTGCGCCAAGACGGCCAGGTGTCCATTACGCTCGCAATGCGTACCGAGGCCTCCTTCCCGAACTATGCGGTTGCGCTGTGGGGAGTACCGGCAGCCTTCAGCCCGGACCGTTCCCGGATCGAGACCAACGCAAAAGACTTCGTGCTTGCCAGAAACACCGATGGCGAGTTCCACCTGGTCCTGTTCTTCGACCTACACCCCGACGCCGAGCTACAAGTCACGGTGCGCGATGCCTGAGGTGCGTTCCCCGTCATTCCCGCTTTCGCGGGAATCCACGTCTCCCCGCCGCAGCGGGGGGACCATAGGGGGGCTAGGTCCAACTGCCAGGGCAACGAAAGGGGATGCATAATGTCACTCGACTGGCCGGCCGTTGACCGCTGGCTCATGGGCGAAGCCTGGGTCGGCTCGCAGATCGAACAACATCTCGCCGTACTGTGCCAGCAGATCGGCCCGCGCTGGTCCTCGTCCGCAGGCGAGCGGCAGGCAGCCGGCTATATCCGCGACTGCATGGCCGCAGCCGCCCTCACGAACCCGTGCCTGGAGAGCTTCCCGCTGGATACGTGGGAGCACGGGCCGGCCACGGCTGCCGTCATAGCGGACGGCCAGATGGCAGACGGACAGCCGATTGACCTCTTGCCTCTCCTCTACTGTCCCCCGGTAGACCTACGCGGCCCCCTCGTGGACGTTGGCTTCGGGATGCCGCACGAGGTAGCGCCGGTGCGGGAGCAGCTTCCTGACGCCGTAGCCATCGTCAATCTCTCCCCGGAGCCGTTCAGTACCCCCCAGCCGCTCGCCGACCGCCTGAAGAGCTTGCGGGACACCGGTGCGGTGGCGGCCGTAGTCGTCGAGCGCAAGAGCGGCGGGCGCATGGAGTACCACTCGGCAACCGAATGGCGCACCTCCGGCGAGCTAGAGCACCCCCTACCCACCGTCGCCACCTCGCGCGAGGACGGCGCCCGCCTGCGTGCGCTAGCCGCCGCCGGCCGCAGTGTGGCGCTCACAGTGCCGAGCCGTGCCTACAGCGCGACCGGCATCAACACCGTCGCGGACCTGCCGGGCGCGCAGTGGCCGGACGAATGGCTGGTGATCGGTGCCCACCACGATACCGTGCCCGACTCGCCGGGCGGCAACGATAACGCCTCCGGCACGTCCGTCGTCTTGGAGCTGGCGCGCGTCCTCAGCTTGCTCCGGCAAGAACAGGGTGTCGAGCCGGGGTGCAGCATCCGTTTTCTCACGTTCGGCGCCGAGGAGCAGGCGCTCCAAGGCTCATACGCCTACGTCGCCCGCCACCACAGCACCGGGCCATTGCCTCGCCTGGCACTCAACCTAGATGAGCTGGCCGCCGGCCCGATCAAGGGCGTGGTCCTGCAATTCCCGCACCTGCGTCCGCTGATCCAACGCACGCTCGATACGCTCGGCGAAGGCTTGCGGTGCCACGTGTTGGCGCATCTGGATGCCAGTAGCGACTGGTTTCCGTTTGCTCGTCGCGGCATCCCGGCGGCGCTGCCGTGGCGCTGGCGGTTTGTCGGCCGGCACCCTGACGCCGACTTCCACCATGAGCCGGGTGATACCGCCGACAAGGTCCGACCGCGCGAGCTACGCGAGTACGTGGGCCTGCTCGCCCGCCTGCTACTCCGCTTGTCCCACATCCCCCCGGCCGAGTGGCCGGAAAACACGCTCCGCGTGGACGACATCAAAGCCCGCCTCAAGGACGAGCTAGGCACCGTCCCCCGCACGATGTAACCCCCCATTCCCCGTCATTCCGGCGCAAGCAGGCCCCGTACCCCGATACGGGGCCGGAATCCAGGCCCATGCGTAGCCCCCCGGCCGCCGCTGGTACGTCGGCTGCCTCATATCCGCTACGCAGAACGTCTGCGTAGCGTGTCATACATCAGGTGTCTTCCTGCCGCAGTTCGTACAGGACTGCGGTGAGGGTCTGCTCGCCCATGGCCTCGTCAATGATCTTCCGCCCTTCCTCCAGGGACAATGGGGACTGTTGGCACTCAGCCTTGACAGACGAGATGTAGGATCGAATCTCAGGTTCTGCCATCGCCTGGAGCCTTCTCGCTGCCGATGAATTGTTGCTTGCGCTGGGTGCCTGTTTCGTCTGAACCACAGCAATCCTCCCGTCGTTTCCCCGTCATTCCGGCGCAAGCCGGAATCCAGGACTATGCGTGGCACTCCGGTCGGTCGGGATGGCGGCGCCAACTGCGAGCACCAAGCAATGGTGCTGCCCACTGGCGCGGGCAGCCATCCCGATCATCTCTGCATCCTGCAAATCCCGATGCAGACAAATACCTACCCCCGCCCCCTACGGCGTGGCCGGCATCTCTGCGCGGGGAATAAACGGATTTCCCGTCGGCTCTTTGCTGCCATAGAACCAGCGCAGCGGCAGCACCTTCAGCTTCTGAATGAACCCGTGCGTTCCTGGCTGTGGATTGCTCACCAGGATTTCTGCGCGGGTTGGGTGCTCGCGGTATTCCCGGTAGCGGTGGGCGATGATGACCCGATCCTTCAGCACCAGGACGGCCGGGTAGGTCATCGTAACCAGCGCCGCGGCCGGCGTAATGTGCTCGCCCTCCCGCTCCGGAGCGGGCAACCCCGGCGCCAGGTAGTGCTCGGCCGGGCGCACCGGTCGGATCGGCCCCGGCTCCACGCGCGTCTCTTCATGCACCGAGGTCACGTTCTGAAAGAACTCCCAGACGCTGCCGCCATTGCGGCTGACGGCCGACGAGATGCGCGAGCGGATGTAACCCTGCTTGATTTCCGCCTCGCTCTGCTGGTTCCAGACGGCCAGCAAATGCCCGTTCGGCAGAGTGCGGATTTTGGCTGGCGCGGTGGAGGTGGCCAGCGAGGTTGGCGCCGGCCGCGTCCAGGTCTCGCCGTCGTCGAACGACCACGCTTGAAAGACGCGGCCCAGTCCGGTCCGCAGGAACATCAACAGCTTCCCCGGCTCGACCTCTGCGACGGACGGCTCGTTGGTGTAGCTGAAAATAGCGTTCCCGTCCGGCAGCACGATCAGTTCGCCATCCTTGTTGCGTTGCCACGTGCGCCCCTCGTCATCCGAGTAGCACACATACGAGCAGGTCGCCCCTCGGTCGAAAAAGTGGGCGTTCGTCTCGACCCACTGGCCGCGGAGCAGCTTACCCGGCCGGGGCATCGCTCCCTCGCCCACTGCGTTCTGCTGACCCATCGAGCAATACACCGGCAGGATCAGGCGCCCCGACGACGTGCGGATCATCGTGTCGTGATAGGCCGAGCTATTCAGTCCCTCCGGCGTCGCCGCCACCGGTGGCGCCCACGTCTGGCCGCCGTCGTCCGAGCGCCAGAACAGCAGCCGCGACCGGCTTCCCATCTCGGCCGGAGCATGGCGGACCGCCGAAAGTCCGATACCGTTGCCCGCCAAGCGCACCAGCGACATACCGCCGTCTCCGACGAGATCGCCGTTCGTGTCCCGGCACTGGAACGGCTCCGACCAGGTGAGACCGCCATCATCGGACGTGGTGAAGAGCGTGCCGTTGAGCTGCAAGATGCTCCCGTCGGCGCGCTCGACGAACGTCGCGGCAAAGCCGTGCGTCGTCTCCAGTTGTGCAAGGGCCTCTTCCGAGCGCGTCATCGGGACATTGCTCATCGTGCGCCTCCTGACTCCGAGCAACGGTCAACCGCCATCTTGCCGCCGTGGGCAGTCACCGTGGGTTGCTGCATAGGTGAGCCTCCGGCCTATCTTACAGGCTCATACGATGGGGCAGCCCCTCGATGGCCCCCTGATCGGGGGAGGTATAGGCCAAGCCGTAGGGGCGCAACACGTTGTAGCCCTGTCCCCCCGCTGCGCGGCAGACCCACGGCAGAACCACCTGGAGCGCCGGCCGAAAATCCCGTCCCCCCGCCGCAGCGGGGGGACCATAGGGGGGCAACAGGAAAACATGGCTTCCGCCCACCGCCACAACGACGAGTACCATCACCGATAGCTGATAGCTGATAGCTGACGGCTGATAGCTAACAAGCTGGCAGCTAATCCGCTACACTATCCTCCGGCACCAATGGCCTATCCTCCCTGGCACGCCCTCGCTACGTTGCCGGTAGTCGCGCTGGCCTGGCCGCGAGCCGGCTGGCGCGGCGCCGTGGCGGCGTGCGTGGGCGGCGTGCTGGTTGACCTCGATCATGTGGTGGACTGGCTGGTAAACGGGGGCCGGCTCGACTACAGGAAACGGATTATCCTGCCCCTGCACGGCTGGGAGCTGCCCCTGGTGCTCTATTGGTGGCGCCGCCGGCGCGGCCCATCGTGGGTAGCGCCCTTGATCGCTGCTTGGGTCGGCCACGTCTGTCTCGACTGGCTCGTGAACAATCCGCACAGCCTCTGGGGCTACTTCCTGTCGCGGCGGCTCGCAGTGGGCTTTGATCGCCAGCGGTCCGACTGGCCACCACCACGCCCCGGACGCAAAGCGCGTGTACAACGCGCCTATCGGTCACGGGTCCGAACACCGGTGGCGGCGCTAGTGAGCGCGGCGCTACTCCTGCTCTTGAGCCGGTGGCCGGCGACAGAGGATCAACCGTCATTCCCGCGAAAGCAGGAATCCCCGTCCCCCTGCCGAGCGGGGGGGCCATAGGGGGGCTGAAATAATGAGGTTTGATACGTGACCATACTGATTACCGGCGGCGCCGGCTTTGTCGGCAGTAACGCCGTCGCGCACTTCCTCGCCCAAGGCCGGCGCGTTATCGCGCTCGACAACCTCGGACGGCGCGGCACGGACAAGAACCTCGCCTGGCTCCGGGCGCTTGGCGGCGATCTTGTCGTCTCGCGGACCGATATTCGGGACGCCGCGGCGGTGGCGGCCACGTTTCGGATGCACCCGGATATCGAGGCCGTCTTGCACCTCGCGGCACAGACCGCCGTGACCACCTCGGTTGAGGACCCGCGAGAAGACTTCGAGAGCAACGCGCTCGGCACTTTCAACGTCCTGGAGGCGGCCCGCCACCTCCCGCGGCTCAGGGCCTTGCTCTATGCCTCGACGAATAAGGTCTATGGTGGCCTGACGGATGTAGCCGTCGTCGAACGGGACGGCCGCTATACCTATCGGGACTGCCCCGACGGCATCGCCGAGGACCGCCCTCTGGACTTCCACTCACCCTACGGCTGCTCCAAAGGAGCCGGCGATCAGTACGTCGTGGACTACGCCCGCATTTACGACCTCCCGACCGTCGTGTTTCGGCAATGTACCATCTACGGCCCCCGGCAGCTTGGCGTGGAGGATCAGGGCTTTATGGCCTGGTTCTGTATCGCCGCTATGCTCGGCGAGCCACTGACCATCTACGGAGACGGCAAACAGGTGCGCGATGTCCTGCACGTCTCCGACCTGCTCGCCCTCTACGAGCGAGCCATCGAGCGCATTGACCGGATCAAAGGGCAGGTCTACAATGTCGGCGGCGGGCCAGCCAACACGATCTCGCTGCTGGAGTTGGTGGCGCGGATAGAGGCGGGCTTGCAGCGCCGCCTGGAGTTGCGGTTCGGGGCGTGGCGCCCCGGCGACCAGCGCGTCTTCATTGCCAATATCGCCAAAGCGGCCCGCGATCTCGACTGGCAACCTCAAGTGGGCGTCGAGGAGGGTATCGAGTCCCTGCTCGCCTGGGTCCTGGACCACCCCGACCTCTTCACCTAGACTCGGACCAGTCTCCGGCTGCGCTGACCTAGACCTTGGCGTGCTCGGTGCGGTACCAGGGGAAGCCGTCTACCTCTTCGACCTGGTAGTCACCGAACAGGTGCGGAAAGCGCTCGACGCATAGCGCCCCGACCTTGGCGAACAGTAGTCTGATTTCTTCTTCCGCTCCAGGCGCCGTCCGCATCTCGATGACGTGGCGCACCGCTCGGATATTGGCGCTCCAGCCGATGTTCGTAGCCAGGCCAATCGGCGCGAGCCGGCGCATGGCCGACGTGATCTGCTTCTTCTCGGAGAAGGGCAGCGCATCCACGTCGAGCAGGTCGGTGAGCCGCATTTGCAGGGCGCCGAGCTGGTCGAACGTCCGGCAGAATAGCTCCATCGCTTCCGGTGTTTCGCGGATGACAAGCGGCACGTAGCCGTCGAGGTCGTCGGTCAGGCGCACGAACCGCAGGCTCTCTTGCGATACCGCCGTACCCGCTCGATGGCGCACCAGTTCGTGCGTGACCACCCGACTCACGTCGCAGAACATGAAGTTCAGCCAGGCGTGCTCCAAGGTGCTCCCGTGCTTGACCTTGATGAGGTTGGCCAGGTGCGCTTTGTTGCTCCCGCGTACCCTGGTGACGTTGGGGTTGAGTTCGGTACCGAAGCTGCGGTAACAGGACCGCGCCATCACCTCGCTCAACAGTTCGACATCGCCGGGGGCGTCGCTCTGCCAGCCGGGCGCGCCGATATGCGCCAGGTACTCCTGCATACCGGCTTCATGCACTTTCGTCTCGCCGACCAGAAAGACCTTGGGTTCTCTCACCGTGTCAGACTCCTTCAATATCTCCGTATCATCAACGATTGATGGTGCGTTTTCACGCGCCGCACCTAACCCCCGGCCCCTTCCCTCGCAGGGAAGGGGAGTCATCGGCGCACCCGGCTGCCGTAGGGTCGCCCGTCCCGCCGCTGTGCGGGGGGCCATAGGCTCACAGGGGTAGATTTTTCTGCATCAGGATATGCAGGATGGATGGATGAGCAGGATGGATTGCGGCCCCGTATCGGGTACGGGGATGTAAGCCCCCCTATGGTCCCCCCGCTGCGGCGGGGGGACGGGGATTCCCGCTGGCGCAGGAATGACGGAGGGGTGGTCGGTGTCTGCGGCCGCTAGTCGTACACGCCCTTAGGCCCCTCGGTGCCGACAATCGGCTGGCGGTCGGGGATGTAAGGTGGCTCCATGAGACGGCGCTGGCGCTCGGTGAGCAGGTCGTACACAGCATCGTTCCGGCGCCGGTCGTAGCGTCCCCAGGCGAGGTGCTTGGGCGCGTACTTGTAGAGCAGCGAGCGCCGCTGGTGGGCGGCCGTCCAGGGGTGTGTGCCGTGGGTGAGCGCCTCGGTGAAGATGACCACGTCGCCGGCGCGCATCGGCACCTGTGCCACGCAGCCGGGGTCGTGCTCGAAGTAGAGGATGTCCTGCGGACAGGGGTAGTTCGACTTGTGACTGCCCGGAATACAAGCGAAGCCCCCTTGTCCCGGTGGCGCATCGGTGAGCGCCCAGGTGACGACGGAAAGCCCGTTGAACATCCGCTCTCGGAAGATGTAGTACTCCTCCGCCTCGTAGGGTGTGCCCCCACCGTGTAATCGCAGCCCGTCGGTGTTGGTCGCCATGTGAATGCCGTAGTAGTGGTCGAGGCGGAAGCCGTCGCCTAGCAACACCTCCAGGTACGGCAAGATGCGCGGATGGTCGAGTAGCGTGCGGAACGGCTCGCCCCAGCGCAAGAAACCGCCGAACCGCTGGCTCTCGATACTCTCGGCCGGTGGTGGAAGCTGCCGGTCATCCGTTAGCCGGTTTAGCTCGGCCACCTCCGCGGCGCTGAGGACGCCCTCGATGACCAGGTAGCCCTGTAGATCGAACAGGTACAACTCTTCGTCGTTCATGTCTCACCTTCAGCCTGTGTCCGGTTGTTGCGCTGGGAACGATAGCGCATCGGCCGAATCTCTGCGAGGGCCGGGCGGATGGCGCTACTTGCGCGACTCGGCCTGAATCCGGCGGGCGGTTGCGGCATCGCCGAGGTGGAGGGTGTTGTAGGCCTGCTCGCTGGAGGTGAAGGCGCCAACGCCCTCGTGTCCGTGCCAGTCGCCTTGCGTGAGCATGGGGTTGGTGGTCTCCGTCTGCCGCTCGCGCTTGGCGACGTGGGCGGCCATGCGTGCCCGCAGTGCCGTCACCGTCTCGGGGTTGCGGTCGGCGACGTTGTGCTCTTCCCGCGGGTCCTCGATCAGGTTGTAAAGCTCCACGGGCGGCATGGCGTGGAAGTCCGGCTCCAGCCCTTCGATCAGCTTCCACTGCGCCGTGCGCCAGCCGTGCTTCCGCATCCAAGCGCACTCGGTGATGTACAGCTCGGACTCGAAACTCGCTTGCCGGCCCTGCACCAAGTCCAAGAGCGACCGACCATCGAACTCCAAGCCCGTTTCGATCTCGGCCAGTTGCAGCAGCGTGGGCATGAGGTCTTTGTGCTGATTGAATCCTGACACGCGCGCGCCGCGGGGTAAGCCCCGCGGATAGCGAATGATGAGCGGGACCATCAGCGTCGGATCGTAGAGGCCGTGGTGGTCGTACCAGCACTCGTGCTCGTAGAGCGTCTCGCCGTGGTCGGCATTGATGACCACGATGGTATCTTCGAGGATACCCAGCGTTTCGAGCTGCGTGAAGAGCGCGGCGATGCAGGCGTCCATGTAGGCCACGGCGCCGTCGTATTGTGCATCCATGTAGTGCCGATCCGTGATCCCCTCCGGCATCCACGACCGGAAGTAGTCGGCGAACGGCTTGAACGCAAAGACCGGCTCCATGGACGTGTTCCCGGGATCGCACTCGTCGCCGTGATAGAAGAGGCGGTTGAAGGGCGAGGGCGGGAGGTAGGGCGAGTGCGGGTCCATGTGGCGCAGGAGGATGAACCACGGCTCCGCCTCTTGCGTCAACTGCTCGATCTCCGGCTGCGTTACGTCGTTGAGCCGCTGGGCCTTGGGCGCCTCGGCACGCGCCCGGTCCCCGCCCCAAGCGGGATAGCTGAGGTAGCGCTCGAAACCGCGCGACGCGGGATTGCCGCTGAATCCGACGCAAAGCGTGTTGTAGCCCTGCTCGCGCAGCACTTCGGGGAGCGTCGTGACTTTCTCCGCCAGACCGCCCCGGTGCCGGAGCGCCACGACCTCCGTGCCGAAACAGTCGCGGCCGGTGAGCATCGAGGCATAGGCCGACGTGGTGGGGATATGAGCGGAATAGGTCTGCTCGAAGAGGGTGGCCTCCTCAGCAAAACGGTCAATGTGCGGCGTGGTGAGGCGCTGGTAGCCGTAGCAGCTCATGTGGTCGCGGCGCAGGGAATCGATGGCAATCAGCAGGATGTTGGGCCGTCCGCGCCGGGCATTGCTGGCAGTCATTGGCGTCTACGCTCCTTTCGGTCCGTTATTCTCGCCCCCCTATGGTCCCCCCGTTGCGGCAGGGGGACGGGGGTGTTTCCTCCCCCGCCGGAAATGGGCCTCGCGCGCGGCCCACGCTTCGGTCAGGCCGTGCCGAGCGAGCAAGGCCGCTGGCGCCTCCAACGGATCGTCGAGGCGCTCCATCCAGGCTTGTAGCTCCGTTTCGAGGACCGCTTGCACCGAGTCTACCGAAGGTTCGCCGACCAGGTTATGCATTTGGTACGGATCGGCCGCGTTGTCATAGTGTGCCCAGGGACCGTTGAGGTCACGGGCATAGGTATAGCGTGCCGTCCGCACGCCGCGCCAGGCCGCGACGCCGACCTGCACGGCTTGATCGCAGCAGAGGGCCTCCTGCAGATAGACCGAGGACGGCCGCGCGCCGCCGCGGCCCCGAACCTGCTCCGAGAGGTCCGCGCCTTGCATCGTCGCCGGAACAGGTAGGCCGAGCAGACCGAGGATGGTCGGGGCGGCGTCAACCAGGCCGATGAGTAGGTCGTCGGTCGTCCCTTGCGGCAGCCGGTTGCCGAAGCGTAGGAGCAAGGGGATGTTGACGGACTCTTCCCACGGCACTTGCTTGTTTCGGCGGCCGTGGGAGCCGAGCATGTCGCCGTGGTCGCTGGTGAAAACGACGAGCGTGTCGTCCAGCACGCCGCCGTCCCGCAGGAACGCCAGCAGGCGCTCGATTTGGGCGTCGAGGGCGGTGATGTGTGCGTAGTACCCGGCGAGATCGCGCCGTACCTTTGGGGTATCCGGGCAGTTGGGGCGCAAGTGCAGGTCCTCCGGGCGGTAGCGGTCGGCGAGGCCGGGGGGCGCCGGCCAATAGGGATCGTGCGGCGGGCCGTAGGACAGGAACAGGCAGAACGGCTGCTCGTCGTGACTCTCCAGATGATCTCCCAGCCACGACAGGGCCAGGTCGGTCTGCACCTCCGGCTCGTAGCGGCCGGTGGGCGCGACGACGGCGGCGGAGTCGTTCAGGTGATAGCGTGGCTCGAAATAGCGGTGGGCACAGCTCCAGGCGGCCCAGAAGTCGTCGAAACCGAGCCGTTCCGGCCCCGGTGGGATGAAGCGGTCCCGCGGCCAGCCGCCGATATGCCATTTGCCGATGTAGCCGCAGCGGTAGGCGGCGGCCCGCAGCGACCGAGCGATGGCCGGCGTGTCCGGCCCGGCATCGAGCGGCAGGTCATTGCTCAGGGCGCGGTGCCGGTGCGGCCACTGGCCGGTCAACAGGCTGCCGCGGCTCGGCGTACAAACCGGTGTATTGGCGTAGGCATGGGTAAACCGCACTCCCTCGGCCGCCAAACGGTCGAGCGCGGGTGTCTGCACGTCGGGATTGCCGGCGCAGCCGAGCGCCTCGCCGCGGTGCTGGTCACCGAAGATGACGAGCAGGTTGCTTTGTGCCGTCATCGGTCGCTCCGGTCCGAGCCAGCAGCGGCCGGCGCCATGTCGAACTCGCGGATCACGTCCAGGAAGGCTGCGCCGTAGCGTTCCAGCTTGCGCCGGCCGACGCCGTTGACCTGTAGGAGTTGCGCGGCATCGCGGGGACGGGAGCATGCCATGTCCATGAGCGTGGCATCGTGGAAGATCACGTAGGCCGGCACGTCCTGTTCCTGGGCGATGGACAGGCGACGTTGGCGCAGGGACTCGAACAGCGCCCGATCACCGGCGGCAACCGGCTCCTCACGACGCTCACGGCGGGGCCGCGGCGCGGCTTTCTCCGGGAGATCGCGGCGGAGAGAAATCGATTCCTCGCCGCGCAGCAACGGCCGACACTGCGCCGTCAACCGGAGCGCACCATAGCCGGCAACGTCAACCTGAAGATACCCCCGCGCGACCAACTGGCGGAAGACCGAGCGCCATTGTGTATCGTCCAGCTCCGTGCCGATGCCGAAAGTGGAGAGCCGATTATGGCCGTGCTGCTGCACCTTCTCCGTCTCCTTGCCGCGCAGCACGTCAATCAGATGGTTGACACCAAACCGCTGCCCGGTGCGGTAGACACAGGAGAGCACCTTTTGGGCGGCGACAGTGCCGTCCCAGGTTTCCACCGGCGCGAGGCAGTTGTCGCAGTTGTCGCAGCGTTCGGGGCTGCGCTCGCCAAAGTAACGCAGTAGCGCATTACGGCGACAAGTGGTGATCTCGCACAGTCCGAGCAAGGCATCCAGCTTGTAACGCTCTGCGCGTTTGTGCTCCTCGCTGCCGGTGGAGGTATCCAGCAATTGCCGCAGCTTGACCACGTCTTGCAGTCCGTAGGTCAGCCAGGCGGTGGCCGGCTGCCCGTCGCGGCCCGCGCGGCCGGTCTCCTGATAGTAGGCCTCGATGCTCTTGGGTAGGTCGAGGTGGGCGACAAACCGCACGTCGGGCTTGTCTATGCCTAGGCCAAAGGCAATCGTCGCCACCACGATGACACCCTCTTCGCGCAGGAAGCGTTGCTGATGCCGCTGGCGTGTCTCTGCCGGCAGGCCGGCGTGGTAGGGCAAGGCGTCGAAACCTTGCGCTTGGAGCCACGCGGCCACGTTCTCGACGCTCTTGCGGGTCAGGCAATAGACGATGCCGGCATCGCCGCCGTGCTCGCGGCGTAGAAATTGCAGCAGCTGTTGCCGCGCGTTTCGTTTTTGCGTGATGCGGTACTGGATGTTCGGGCGGTCAAAGCCGCTGATGTAGTGGCTGGCGTTTTCCAACGCAAGACGCTCCACAATCTCGGCGCGAGTGCGGGCGTCGGCGGTCGCGGTGAGGGCGATGCGGGGTATCTGTGGAAAGCGCTCTTGGAGCAGATCGAGCTGCAAGTAGTCGGCCCGGAAATCGTGTCCCCACTGCGAGACACAGTGGGCCTCGTCAATGGCGAACAGCGCGATAGTCACTTGCTCCAGCAACGCCAGCGTGCGTTCTTGCGTCAGGCGCTCCGGGGCAACGTAGAGCAGGTCCAACTGCCCGTCCCGCAGCGCCTGCTCGACCCGGCGGGCAGCGTCTCTCTCCAGGGTGGAGTTCAGGTAGCCGGCCCGCACGCCCAGCTGTGCCAGGGCGGCTACTTGGTCTTGCATCAGGGCAATCAGCGGCGAAATGACGATCCCCACACCGGGGCGTACCAGGGCCGGAAGCTGATAGCACAGCGATTTGCCGCCGCCGGTCGGCATCAGCACCAGCGCGTCGCGCCCGCCGATCAACTCGTCAATGATCTCCCGTTGCGAGCCGCGAAAGTCGTCGTAGCCGAACGTCTGCCGGAGTAGCTGCAAGGGCTGTCGGGTCATCATTGTGTGTCGCGCCGCCCGGCGGGGCTGGCTGCTTGGCCCCCTCCCTGGTCCTCCCCCGTCCCGACGGGGGAGGGAACACCGCTCGGCCGCCGGTTGCGACGGGGGCGCGTCGCCGTCCCCCCGTCGGGACGGGGGGACCATAGGGGGCAGTGCCTACTCCGAGCGCTCCAAGAGCTTTTGCTGCCATTCCTGCGTGGTTTGGAGCTGATGCTGCCTGGCCTCGATGTCGCTGAGGCGGGTTTCGATCCGTGTGAGGCGCTCGTGGGACTCGGACGACGTTTCCTTGCTGGCGAGTAGCCGCTTTGTACGCTCGGTCACGACGATCCGCACAATGTAGCCCACGCCTCCCACGATGGACGCTACGATAAGGGCAACACCGATTGCCTCCATAGTTGCTTGCTCCTACATCAAACCTGTAGGGTCGTCCCTTGTGGGCGCCCTGGCCTCGGAGATAGAGGGTGGGCAACCACAAGGGTTGCCCCTACGGCGCTCTCACTCCCCGGTGTCGAGGCCGGCCTCTTCCAGTAGCTCGCGCAGGGCGTACATGTACCAGATCGTCGCGGCCTTGAGCTTCTGGTAGCCGTAGGTACCAGTCTTGCCGAGATGCGTTTCGATGCTATAGAGACCGCGATACCCCGACTCGTGCAAGGAGCGAATCACCCGCGGCCACGGCAGCGCGCCCGTGCCGAGCAGGGTCTTCAGGCCGCGATTGAGTCCCTCGGGGTGCTCCGGCGCAAACGTCCGGTCCTTGACGTGGACATTGACGACGTAGCCCTGCACCTGCTCCCAGGCGTTGGGGAAGATCGGCTCGTAGGGCCAGCCGTTGTCCACGTCCCAGGCGATTCTGACCGCCGGGCTGTCGAGCGCGTCAATGATCCGCCGGACCTCGCTGGGGCTGCCGCCGTAGGTCGAACGCTCCGGCTCCAGCGCGAGGGTGACGCCTTCCCGCTCGGCCAGCTCGGCGGCGGGCCGGAACTGGCGCACGATCTGGGGCAGGGTCGGCTCCAAGTTGGGGCGCACGGCAGCCCGGCTCTCCCGGTCGGGCTGCCAGAAGGGGAAGGTGCGGATGATCGTCGTGCCGAAGTAGTGCGCTTGCTCGATGAGCGTCGGCAGGAAGGCGCGATGCTCGTCGTATTCCGGCCCCTCGATAGAGCACTTGCCGAAGTTCGATTGAATAGCGCCCAGCTTGACGCCGTGATCGTCGAGGATGGATTGCATCTCCGGCCAGCGTGACTGGGGGACGGTGTGCAAGAAGCCCCCCCATACGCCGCGAACGTCCACGTAGCCGAGGCCGGCATTGGCGGCGGTCCGCACGGCATCGGCGAAGTCCATCGTGATTTCGTCGGTGAGGACACTGGCAGGTACGGTCATCGTCGTCTGCTCCTTACGGTGGTCTTAGTTTGGACCTAACCCCCGGCCCCTTCCCTCCAGGGAAGGGGCGTCATGGCGGCGGGACTGCCATTTCCTTGCAGGTTAGCCAGCCTGACAGTCTATAGCCCCCTCCCTGGCCCTCCCCCGTTGCGACGGGGGAGGGAGTACACCGTCCCCCCGCCCAGCGGGGGGACCATAGGGGAGCTACCCTCCTCAGTTCGGTGGGCCGCCGGCCGAGTCGGAAGCATACCACTGCTGCTGGGCGCTTCCTTCGTCCGCCCCGCCGGTCTCGGCGGCGCGGATCAGCATTCGGTCGCGTTGGCTCCGACGCACGCGCCGCTCCAAGTCCACCGGGTCCCAGTATGCCAACAGCGTCTTTCGCAGCTCCTCGCGGATGCCTTGATACGCCGGGTCGCTGCCCAGATCGTGGAACTCACCCGGATCGCTTGCCAAGTCGTACAGCTCCACTGGGTCGTCCAGGCTGTAGTTCAGTTTGTATTGCCCGCGCCGCAGCATCGCCATCGGTCGCGCGACCCCATGCGCCAGGTACTCCGAGAAGGCTTCGTCACTCCACTCTGCTGCTTCGCCCTTAGCCAGCGCGAGCAGGCTGTCACCATCAACACCTTCCGGTGAGGCACCGGCCGCCTCGACGATGGTCGCTACGAGGTCCACCAGCGAGACCGCCCCGTTGACCCGCCGGCCGGCCGGCAACTGCCCCGGCCAGGCCAACTGGAGTGGCACGCGCACCGACTGCTCGTAAAAGTTGGACTTGCGCCACATGCCATGCTCGCCGGCCATCTCGCCGTGATCGCTGAAGTATGCGATCACGGTGTTTTCGCGCTGTCCGGTAGCTTCTAGCGCGTCGAGCAGCCGGCCGATCTTCTCGTCGAGGTAGGTGATCAGGCCGTAGTAGCCGACGCGGCCCCGGCGGACCAACTCCTCCGAGTAGTCCGCCATGCCGAACATGCGGCGTAAGCGCCGGTAGACCGGGTGCTGGTTGTCGAGGTGGCCCGGTGGGATCGTCGGCATATCCACCGTTGCTTCAGAGTAGAGGTCCCAGAAGCGTTGCGGGACGACGAACGGGAAATGGGGCGCCATGAAGGAGACGTTGAGGGCCCAGGGCTGCTGCTGGCGGGCCGGATCGCGCAGGTAGTCGAGCGCGGCGGCCTCAACCTGGTCGTCCACCTCAATCTCCTCGGTCGTCCCTGGGCCGGCCTGGTCCAGCGCGCCCCACGGCTGCGGTGCCTCCTGGATGCCCTCAGACCAGTCGAAGATCGGGTGATGGCGCTCGGCGTGTAGATCGCGGGCCAGCTGTGCCCGGAAGCCGTGTAGCTGGTCCGGGCCGTAGAAGTGCTGTTTGCCGGACAGGACGGCATCGTAGCCGACGGCCCGGAGCCGGTGTGCCCACGTCACCATGTCGGAGGGGATGGGCGCGGAGTTGTCCCAGGCGCCGATGTGGTGGACGTACCGCCCGGTCATAAAGGACATGCGGGAGGGCGTACAGAGCGGCGAGTTGCAGTAGGCGTTTTGGAAGACCACACCCTCGGCGGCGAGGCGGTCCAGGTTGGGTGTTTGGACTAGGGGATGGCCGTAAGGGCCGCTGAACATGGGTGCGTGCTCATCGGACATGATGAGCAGCAGGTTGGGTCGGTCATTGGCAGCCATGGGCGTGTATACCTCCCAGCGAGTAGGCTGGCTCAGTATACCTACGCCTCGCGCCGGCTCTCGACACCGCCGCTGACCGCAGCCGAGGGACGTAGCCGAGGGACGTGAGGCCGGCGATCAGTGCTAGGAGGCCGGATCGGCCTTGGCGAAGACCATATTGCCGCCATCTATCTTCAAGTTCAGGACCAGCTTGCCCTCGTGTAGGACGTAGGTCACCACCTCACCGAGCCGGGTCAGGAAGGTGTTGGAGAGCGACTCCGGCGGGCACGCGACCTCGGTAACTGATTCCAGCGTCAGGAAAATGCTGCTGCCGGCAAGCGTGTACATCCCATTCGCAAGGTTGCAGTCGGCTTCCACCCGGAATGCGCCGCCGGGCAGCAGCCGCAGCGTGTACTTGCTCGGATCGGCTACGGTGATGTCATGCAACTCGGCCGTGTCCTCGAAGCGCTCCCAGTGCCACAGCACGTCCACGATTGACGGGGCCACGTCCGCGGCTGACGGGACCACCTCCAGGGTGTCGCCGACCAGCCGGAACACGCGAGTCACTTTCTGCGATGGGCAGCAGAGTGCGTCGTGCGGCCCGTGCGCGACCATTTGCACGACGATGCGGCCATCGTCAATCGCCAGCGAATTGATCCCGACGCGATCACCGAGGTCGGCAGACGCGACGTGCTGCGGCTGGCCCTGCCGGTTGAGGACGGCGGTCAAGTACCGCCACGTGCCGCTGCCGCCACCACTGGCGTACAGGATGACGGCGGCATCGGTAGCCCCGTCGCCGTTCAGGTCGCCATACGCAACGTGCTCGCTCAGAGTGAGGTGTACGCCACTGGCCGCCCCCGGCTCATAAGGCTCGAAGAACGTGCCGTCGGTCAGCTTGGCCTTTCCGGCGCTCGGCCAATCGGAGAGGTACTCGGCGTTCTTCAGCACCTCTAGCGTCAGGGCGGCCGGCACTTCCCAGTCGAAATGCTCGGTGTTCAGCCGCACCTGCAAGCCGTGGGGGCCGTTGATCCACGTGCGATAGCCGTCGGTGAAGGCGGTCCAGTTGTCCGCCTTGCGCCATACCAGGAGGCCGCCGGTGGTCTGTTGGAGGGAATCGCCGTTCTCCGGGTTGAAGTGCTCGTTTTCCAGGCATTGCCCGACCTTGTCCGGCCCTTCTGCCTCGTCAATCAGGGCCTTGAGCGTAGCGAAACCGAGGACGAACTTGCAGTCCGCAGCCCACGCCGCTGGCGCTCCTAGCAAGAGCGCCACACAGAGCAGGAGCACTCCTGAGCACAATCCGATGGGTCCGATCTTCAATGGCTTGTTCATCGCGCGTGCTCCTCTTGCTCGTCGGCCGCAACGACCACGCGCCATGATACACCGCGCGGGTAGCCAGGGCTAGGGCGCGTCTGCACAGTACCAGCCCCCCTATGGTACCCCCGTTGCGACGGGGGGACGGGGAGGGCGCGTCTGCACAGTACCAGCCCCCCTGTGGTCCCCCCGCTGCGGCGGGGGGACGGGGAGGGCGCGTCTGCACAGTGCCCCCCTGTGGTCCCCCCGCTGCGGCGGGGGGACGGGGAGGGCGCGTCTGCACAGTACCAGCCCCCCTGTGGTCCCCCGCTGCGGCGGGGGGACGGGGAGGGCGCGTCTGCACAGTACCAGCCCCCCTGTGGTCCCCCGTTGCGACGGGGGGACGGGGAGGGCGCGTCTGCACAGTACCAGCCCCCCTGTGGACCCCCCGCTGCGACGGGGGGACGGGCGGTTCCCTGCCCTGTCGCAATGGGGGGCCGGCACCGGCATAGATGCTATCGTTTAAGCGCCGGAGTCACGGAAAGCCGAGAGCTACGAGTCGGAATGTGACGGAGGGAAATGATGAGCACGGAGCAGGACACCGCGACGATGGGCGTCGCTACCGACTTGCCCGAATGGAATGCGGGCCGCATTTACGTGGGAGACACGCGGGTACCGGAGCTGCTCTGTCGGTATCCCAACGACCCGGTGGCAGTGCTGGAGGAGATCGGCGAGCGCGAGGTACTGATTCGCTACGCCGGCGGCCGGGTGCGCGTGCGGGTCCGCAACCCTCAGGAGGGGGTAGTCGGCACCAGCTACCTGCTGCTGCTCGACGGCTTCGAGCAAGGCATGTACCAGATATAGGTATCGCTCCTCACCCCCCGGCCCCCTCTCCATCGCGGAGCGATAGAGAGGGGGTGGCTGCCCGCACCCCGGCTTGCTCCCAGGGGGAGCGGCTGACAAGAGTAGGTTTTTCGCTGGGAAATGGGTGGGGCCTACCCCCGGCCCCTAGGCGCCGCTTGGGCGTTGGTCTTGTAGCCCTTGCACCAAGGCCAAGGTGAGGTTCGCTTCGATCACCGCGGCGACGAGCAGCAGTGCGATCACCAGCACAAGAATCTGTAGTGCTTCGCGGGCGGTTGTACGCCAGATGGCGGCGCGGGCGTTCGCTGCGGACGGGAGCCACGGCGCCAGGCCGAGCTTGAGGCCCCACGCAGCGATAACCAACACGGCCGGTAGCTCGATAATCCCGTGCGGCAAGAGCGCCGCAGCAAAAAACAGTGGATCGCGCGGCAGGTCCGGCAGCTCCGGGAGCGGCGTGCCGGTGCCGAGGCCGATGAGCAGGCCGATGATAGCGCCGTTGGTAAGCAAGGCGCCGAGCGGCACGAGGCCAAAGGCGGAGCCGAGCAGTACGGTCAGGGCGGAGGCGCGAGCGTTGTTGGCGAAGATCAGTCCAGAGCGGATGAGTGGGTTATCGGTGGCCATGATCTGCGCGGCGAGCGTTTCGAGCTGGCTGAAGACCGGTTCTGCGATTGCGAGCGCCTGCTCCGGTGCAGCGCGGGCACCGGTGAAGCCGAGGAAGAAGCCGAGGAGGAAGATTGCCCCTGCCGCTGCGATCCACGTGCGGTTCAGCCGCAGCAGTTGGCAGTAGTCCGGTCGCCACCATGGCCGATCAGCTCGACTATCCGCGGCATTCATCGGGAGACACCGGGATGGATGGGTGCATTTGGCCGTCTGTGGCGCCGGGATACCGGCCGGAGGTGTGCGGTACCCGGTGGTCCGGTGGGAGCCGCCCCTGAGTTGACATAATCGGCGCTACCCGGCCGCCGCGGCCGGCTCGTGCAGGGCGCCGTCATCCTCGGCAGCGACGGTGGTGGGGTGAACCCAGACGCGCTCGGCGGCCTTGTTGCCGAGCACCACGTCGCCGTCCGCGCTGGCGACGGTAATGGTGTCGTTGAAGGTGGCCACGTCGAGAATTTCGAGCGTCTCGCCCGGCTTGATGCGGTGGCGTTCGAGGAAGGTCAGGAGGTCGAGGTCCCACTCGGCCGCTTCCTCGATGCGGATGACGGTCGCCGCTTGACCGGCGGTGCATTCGCTGAGGCGCATTTGGGGCGAGAGGTCGAGCAGGCTGGCGCTCCGGCTGCCGGGGATCGGATTGCCGTGGGGGCAGGTGGCCGGATCGCCGAGGACCGCCGCCAGCCGCTCTTCCAGCACGGAGGACACGGCATGTTCCAGGCGCTCGGCCTCTTCGTGCGCCTGCCGCCAATCCAAGCCGAGCACGTCGGTGAGGAAGCGCTCCATCAAGCGGTGCCGGCGCATGAGCCGCTCGGCGAACGCATGTCCCTCGTCGGTCAGTTGGATTTCTTTGCGCTGGGTCAGGCGGATCAGGCCTTGCTGTTGCAGGCGGCGGAGGGTGCCCAGCACCGTCGGCGGCGTGACCCCGACGATCTCGGCGACTCGCGCGGCGATGGCGGGGCGATCCTCCGAGATCAGCAGATAGATCGCTTCCAAATACTGGGCGGCCTTGTCCGTAATAGTGTCCGTAGAGCCTGGTGCCGTGTCTGTTGCCATGGTTCCCTACTTTGGCCCCGTGTGGTGGGACCGGCCCATATCGGCAAGGGAGTGGCGGCGGTTGCTCCGCCGCTCCCTCGGAGCTACGCGCGTGTGCGCGGTCACCGCCGAGCGAAAGTCAGTTGCTGACCAAGCGGACTACTTGCTAGAGGCGCGCGTCACGGGCAGGTGGACGCGCGGCCCGCCTACCTTCATCCTAGCACCATTGCCAGCCGCCGTACAAATAGCCCCCCTATGGTCCCCCCGCTGCGGCGGGGGGACGGCGTGCTCTCTCCCCTCCCGCAACGGAGGAGGGCGAGGGCAGGGGCCGAGCTACAGCCGCTGGCCGGCGCGTAGCTCGGCCAGCCCTTGCGCGATCCGGTCCAGGCCGACTTCTAGCTGCTCGGTGGCCGTGGCGATGGAGAGACGCAGGTAGCCTTCGCCGGCGGCGCCGAACGCGGTGCCGGCGAGGATGGCGACGCCGGAGCGTTCCAGGAGGTAGTCGGCGATCTCTTTGCTGGTGAGGCCGGGGACCGCGACGCGCGGGAAGACGTAGAAGGCGCCGTGCGGGGAGAGGCAGTGGACGCCGGGCATTTCGTTCAGTCGCCCGACCACCAGATCGCGGCGGCTTTGGAAGGCCGCGACCATCTCGTCTACCGAGTCCTGCGGTCCGTGGAGGGCGGCGATCCCGGCGTGCTGCACAAAGGTCGTCGTACAGGACGAGCAGTTGTTCTGAAGCTGGGCCATGGCCTCGGCTAGGTCTTCGGGCATCACGCCGTAGCCCAGGCGCCAGCCGGTCATCGAGTACGCCTTGGAGAAGCCGTCCACCAACACCGTCCGCTCGGCCATCCCCGGTTCGGACATGATACTCGGCGCATCGCCCGTGAACAGGAGCCGCGAGTAGATCTCGTCGCTGATGACCCAGAGATCGTGCTCGCGGGCCAGATTTGCAATGCCCGCGACATCAGCGGCGGTGAGGACGCTGCCGGTCGGGTTCTGTGGGGAGTTGAGGATAATCATCTTCGTCCGCGAGGTGATGCGCCGCTCCAGCTCCGCGACCTCGAAGCGGAACTCGTTGGCTTCGCTGAGGGGCACAGAGATGGGCCGGCCGCCGACGAACGCGACCACGGACTCGTAGATCGGAAAGCCGGGGTCGGGCAGTAACACCTCGTCACCCTCGTCAACGAGGGCGAGGGCGGCGTAGAAGATCGGGGGCTTGGCGCCGGGGGTGATGACGACTTGCTCAGGTGAGATCGTCATGCCATGTGTTTCGGAGACGTGCTCCGCAACCGCCTCGCGGCAGGGCATGATGCCGGCGGACGGGCCGTACTTGGTTTCGTTGGCCGCGAGAGCGTCGTTGGCGGCGTCCTTGACGTGCTGTGGCGTCGGGAAATCCGGCTCCCCGATCTCCATGTGGATGACATGATGCCCCTCCCGCTCCAGTTGGCGGGCACGCGCGAGCACCTCAAAAGCCGATTCCGTGCCGAGGTCGGCCATGCGGGTTGCCAATCTCACCGCAGTTGCTATCACCATCAAGCTCTCCTGTTGGTTGGTTATTCCGTTATCCGGTGCGAACGCCCGTTGGACCGGCGCAGTGTCGACGGCGGCGGCAGGTAAGGGGCCCCGCGACCGGCGCCGGCCGGCGAGTGGAGGATATGTCGAGTATAAATCTCTCGCGCCGTCTGTCAAAGCGGGGGTGAGCGAGGCGCGATGATGGCGCACGGGGTAGGTGGTTTGCTCCGGCGCTAGTTCGTGAAGTTCTGCGTGAACATCTTGCCGTAGATGCCGCCCGAAACCACGCCGATGCCGATTTTGCCGTATTCGGTGCCCAGGATATTGTGGCGGTGATCGGGGCTATTCATCAGGCCGACGTGTGCCACGTCAACCGATGGTGCGTAGGCCAGATTTTCGCCGGCGACCCGATAGGGGATATTGTGCTCGCGGATGCGATCTGCCGGATTGCCGGTCACGGGTGAGTGATGTGAGAAGTAACTGAGCCGGAACATCTCGGCGCTGTGGGCACGCGCGACTGCACGCAGAGCGGGGTCCATCGCCAGCGGCGGGAGGGACTCGCGGGCGCGGGCAGCGTTGACCAGCGCGAGCAAGCGAGCTTCCGCTGCCGGGTCTACCTGTAGCTCCGGAAGTGGGAAGGGACCGAACCGGAGCGTTTCTCCATACTCGATGATGCCCTGGCGCCGGAGAGCCATGGTGCTGCGGATGGCTTGCCCGAAAAGCGTCTCTACCTGTGGGAGCACCACTGCCGTTGCGCGGGTGAGGTAGCCGGTGAGGGCCGACTGCTCGACCGCCTGCTGCACCGTGCCGGAAAGCGGGAGCGCGCGGAGCGCGGTCAGGAGTAGGACGGAGATAATGAAGCCCAGCGCAAAGCCGGGGACGGCGCCGAGTAAGTGGTCGGCGGCGATCAGCGGCGCGAGAAAGGGGCGCAGCGGGCGCAGCATCCCGGCGATGGTAGTCAGCGCGAAAGCCAGCAGGACCATCGCTACGAGCAGGATGACCAGGAATCCCGCGACGTTCGCAAGCAGCGGCGACAGTTCCCACTGGGCGAGGATGAAGCCAGCGACCACGCCGTAGAATCTGATAGCCAATATCACGCTCACGACGAGCGAAGTGATGCCGGTGATCGAGGCGATGAAGCCGCGACGAATGCCGTGAAGGGTGAATAAGACCGTGACCAGCAAAAAGGCGATGTCAACCGCATTGAATTGGTCCCAGGATACGTTGATCTGGTCCCAAGACTCCGGCAGGGCGCCGACTACCTCTTCCCACAGCGACATAGTTGATTGTACCGTCTGAAGGCCGCCGCGGGTGACCGGGCGGCCGGCGCAGCTTGCCGTCTGCGGCTGGCAGCGTTAGCATCGCTCGGACGCCGGCGGCCGCGGCCGGCTTTTCCTGGTGTGACAACGAAATGGACAGCAGCGTTTCAATGGACCTAACCCCCGGCCCCTTCCCTTCAGGGAAGGGGAGTCATGGCGGTGCTTGGCGGCCCTCACCCCGGCCCTCTCCCACGGGGAGAGGGAGAAATTGCCTCACCCCCCGGCCCCCTCTCCACCATGTGGAGAGGGGGAGTAGTGCGGCAACGGGGCTTGGGCGCCGGCTGCTGTTGCGGGGTGGGCTAGGCTCGCTCTTGCTGGGGCTGGTCCTGCTCTTGGTACAGCCGGGCGGGGCCATGGCGGGAGGCGGCCAAGGGCCGGCGCAGCCGTTGGCGGCTGGCCGGTATGTCCGGCTGGCGGCCGGCGTGGGGGGGCAGGGGTTTGACGTGCGGGACCTGCACAACACGCCGGCCGGTCCGGCGCTCTTCGGGACGATGTTCCGAGAGTACGGCGGGGCTGCGGTGCTGGGCGATCCGATCAGCCGCGCCTTCCTCGGCCGCGATGGCTGTGTCTATCAGGCGTTCCAGCGGGTCGTCTTGCAGGCGTGTCCTGGGCAGGGCACGCGCTTGGCGAATACGTTCGAGCTGCTGACGGTCGCCGGGATGGATCCGTGGCTGCTGGTGGTTCACGACATACCGGCGCCGCGGGAGGGCGCGGCCGCGAATTTCGACGATGCGATTGCCGAGCGGATTGCGTGGCTGCGCGACCCGGCAATTCGAGCGGTCTTCTTCCGGGCGCCGGAGGGCGTCAGCGGGCCGTGGTCGGTGCTCGACGCGATCAACTACTACGGCTTGCCGACATCGCAGCCGCGGCATCGTGGGCCGTTTATCGTGCAGCGGTTTCAGCGCCAGACCTTGCAACGCTGGCTGGTGGACCATCCGGCGGGGCTATTTCCGGCAGAGACCATCGTGCCGGTGCTCGGCGGTGTTTTGCTGCGCGAGACCGGGCTGATCGGTGGCGAGATCGTGCAGCCGCACGCACCCGGCCAGTCGGCCAGCGAGGCCCTGCCGGTGGCGGCCGGCTTTCCACCAATGCCGGGCGAGCCGCTGCCGCATCCGCCGATTGAGGTCCCCACGCCCGAACCGGCGGCGCAGCCGACGCTGCCGGCTGTTGAGTAGGGGCACCAGCCCCCCTATGGTCCCCCCGTTGCGACGGGGGGACGGCGTGTTCCCTCCCGTGCCGCAGCGGGGGAGGGTCAGGGTGGGGGCAGCGCGGTCAAGCGCGGCAACGCGGTATACTCTTGGTCCGAGCGCAGGGTACGGGACGGTATCGGCGACGTGGGGCAACTACTCGACATACTTGATCCGGTTGTCTGAGGTGCCCGGCGTTGGTCTGGGCATGACTGCCGGAGCAAACGGAGGCTCTCGTAATGGCTGGCAACTCCGAGGCAAGCAGTGTCCCGACAATCTCTGAGTTAGTGAATCCAACACTTAAGGCGCTTCGTGCCTTGGGAGGAAGCGCTTCCATTGAGGAGATAGCGAATCGAGTAATTGAGGACATGAGTCTTTCACCGCAGGTCGTACAAGCGCTCCATAGTGATGGAAGGCAGACGAAGCTGAAATATAACTTGGCTTGGTCGAGAACCTACCTCAAGGTTTATGGCTTGCTCAACAATTCAAGTAGAGGGGTGTGGTCTCTCACTGCGTTGGGGCGCCACAACGAGCATGTTGATACCAATGAGGTGATGAGAGTCTATCGGCATGGAATGGGTGAAGGGGGAGGGAAGCCCAATAACGCTGGCTTGACTGAGGACTCTCCAGGCGCCGTCGTGCCCACCAGCGAGGGGCTACCAACTGAGGAGTCTGGACCGATTGAAGATTCCTTGGATGAGTTTGCTTCATGGCGCGAGAAGTTGTCCGCAGCGCTCTTGAGCATGACCCCGGACGCATTCGAGCGATTGTGTATGAGGCTATTGCGCGAAGCAGGATTCATTGAAGTCACTGTCACCGGTAAGTCGGGTGATGGAGGGATTGACGGACACGGCATCATCCGCCTTGCCGGCCTGATTAGCTTTCCGGTCCTGTTTCAATGCAAGCGTTACGCCAACAATGTCACCACTAGCACGATCAGGGACTTCCGCGGTGCGATGGTTGGCCGCGCGGATAAGGGATTGATTTTGACCACAGGCGGTTTCACGCGCGACGCGCATAGAGAGGCCACCAGAGACGGAGCGCCGCCAATAGACTTGATTGATGGCGAGCTACTGATGGACAGGTTGAAAGAGCTGGGCCTTGGCGTGAGCGTGAGGACGGTAGAGGTCGTGGAGGTAGATAAGGGGTTCTTCGAATCGGTCTAGTGCCGAGGCGCGGTGGTGTTGCCAGCGACGACCGACCTGGATTCCGGCTTTCGCCGGAATGACGGGGATGGGGGATGTCGGAGAGGAGTGGGGATGAGTGCCATAGTAGGGAGTGGTGACTTTCGATACGAGGCGGAGGGGAACTGGGGGCGGGGGCCGCACCGGCCGGAGTTCGGCTTGGTGTCCGGTGTGGCCTGCGACTCGCAAGATCGCGTCTATGTGTTCCAACGCTTTCCCAGGTCGGAGATGATGGTATTCGAGCCGAATGGCCGGCTGATTACCACCTGGGGCAACGGAGCGTTCGAGCAGGCACACGGGGTTTGGATGAGCGAGGATGACATCCTCTACGTCACCGACACGAATGGGCATACGGTGACGCAGTGGACGTGCGACGGTACGCTCCTGGCGACGTGGGGTACGCGCGGCCAGCCGGGCGTGGAGGCGCCGTTCAACCGGCCGACGCGGGCGTTTCGCGCGCCGTCGGGCGAGGTGTTTGTGACGGACGGCTACGGGAATCATCGCGTGCATCGCTTCAGCGCGGATGGCGAGCTGGAGCTGTCGTGGGGTACGGAGGGCACCGGGCCGGGCGAGTTCACGCGGCCGGTGCATAACGTCTGCGTGGACGAGCGCGGGCGGGTGCTGGTGCTGGATCGCGGGAACGACCGGGTGCAGATTTTCACCCGCGACGGAGAGTATCTGGACCAGTGGCGCGATATTGCGATGCCGCAGGAGATGTTGATTGACGGGGACAACACCGTCTATATCATCGGCGGGCGTTTGGGCACGCAGCACGTGACCATGATGACGCTGGACGGCGAGCTGATTGCCCGCTGGGGCGAATATGGCACGGCGCCCGGCCAGTTCGTCGGCTCGCCGCACGGCATGTGGTTTGATTCCCGCGGCGACCTCTACATCATCGAGGTCGAGGCCGACAACCGGATGCAGAAGTTCGTGCGCCGGTAAGCGGGTTCAGCCGCCGTGTGCCGGTGCGGGGTGGTCGAGGCGCAGCGCGACGATGGCGGGCTGGGTAGCGCACGCGGCAGCCGCAATGCTCTCGTCGGGGCGGGCGCGGTCCAAACCGAAGGCCCGGCGGGCCGCTCGTGCCGGCAGGGTCCGTCCGTGCAGGTAGCAGGCTAGAGCCGCGCGGCGCTGCCGCTCGCCGCGGAGGATGCCGGCGCGGGCCTGGTAGTGGTGCCGGCCGATCCGTACCGTGACCGCGGGCTGGGCGCGTAGGTTGGCGAGCCAGTCGGCACCGCCGGGTGCAGCGCGGAAGAGGTAGACCACCGCCCCCGGCGGATGAGGCAGCCTCGACGGGTCAGCGGCCACGTAGCCGATGGGCGTGGTGTACTGACGGCCGCTGCGGCGTCCGCGGGTAGTGAGCAGGAGCAGCCAGCTTCCCACGAGCCGGCCTAGCCCGCGGCGGTACAGTGCGACCGCGAGGCGGCTGCTCTGCCGCCGCAGCGGCCGCGCTACCCGCAGTAAGCGAGCCGTGCTGTTATTCATGGCTGGTATCCGGCTTTGCCCCCTCCCTAGCCCTCCCCCGTTGCGACGGTGGAGGGAACATACCGTCCCCCTGCCGCAGCGGGGGGACCATAGGGGGGCAGGCCAACACGATTACGCGAGGAAGGCGCTGGCGGCCTGGGTGAAGAGCGATGTGGTGTTGGTGGCGACGGAGCGCACGCCTTGGGCAAATCGCTCCTGCATCAGCGCGGCGTCCGGCGCCACTGTGCCGACGGGTAGGCCGACGGCGCCGGCTCGCGCGACGACGTTTTCGAGCGCGGCGACGACCCGCGGGTGAGTCGGCTGGCCGGGGACGCCGAACGACTGCGAGAGATCGGTTGGCCCGACGAATACGAGGTCAATGTGCGGCACGGCGAGGATGGCGTCGAGATTGTCGAGAGCTTCCTGCGTCTCGACCTGGACGATCACCATAGTCTCCTCGTTCGCGCGGGTCACGTAGTCGGGCACGTTGATGCCGACACCCCAGCGGGAGGCACGGGTGACGCTGGCCAAGCCGCGCTTGCCTAGCGGCGTGTACTTGACCGCTTCGACCACCGCCTGGGCCTGGGCGGCGGTGTTGACCATCGGAATCTGGACGCCTTGCGCCCCAACGTCGAGGTAGCGCAGGATGACCTGGCGCTCGTTTTGGGCGATTCGCACGAGCGGCGTCATGCCGCTGACATCGGCCGCGCGGATCATCTGCTCGACGTACTGTGGTCCGAACGGCGCGTGCTCGGCGTCAATGAGGCAGAAGTCGAAACCGAGCAGACCGCATAGCTCGACGGCCTGGATCGAATCCAGGTTGATGAACACGCCGCGGATTGACTCTCCGGCTTGGAGCTTGGCTTTGGCGCGGTTGACCCACATATCCTCACACTTTCCGGTGCTTCTGTGCCGCGGTGCCGTCGTGGGTAGCCGCAGCACGTGCCTGACCATAGCAGGAGCGGGGCCGTATGGCACGACGGGAGAATGGGCCTCACCCCCCGGCCCCCTCTCCATCGCGGAGCGATAGAGAGGGGTGGATTCCCGCTTTCGCGGGAATGACGGACTAGGCGGTGGGAATGACGGGCGGGACGGTGGGAATGACGGGCGGGACGGTGGGAATAGTGAGCGGGGTTAGGTTGCTGTCCCCACGGAAATAGGGGTAGTCCCCTATAGCCTCCGGTATGCCTTTCCGCTAACCTCGCAGAGAGGCCGGTACGGATACGTGCGCGTGGCAGAGCCGCGTCATACGTCGGCTACATGCCTGGAGGGAGCGAGTGAGCCTGTCCATACTCTTGCCACTGGCGACGACCGCGCTCGGTCTGTGCTTTGGCGTGATGCTATTGGCACAATGGCGCGAACGGCGCAAGCCGTATCAGCTTGTCTGGGCGCTGGGTTTGCTCTGGTACGGCCTAGCGTCCGGGACGGAATTTCTCGGCAATGCGTTCGGCTGGGGCGAGGTCCCCTACCGCGCCTGGTACCTGCTCGGCGCCATTATGACGGCGGCCTGGCTCGGTCAGGGCGAATGCTATCTGCTGCGGACGCGCGGCTTTGGTCTGCTGGTAGCCGCGGGATTGCTGCTGGGTTCGCTGCCGGGCCTCCTACAAGGCGGGCGGCTGCTGGCAGACGGCGATCCGCTGGCGATGCCAGCCCTCATCATCAGCGCCGTTGGGATTGGCGCTACGCTGCTCGTGATGGCGGTATCGTGGATGCGCCCGGAGCGGCTCGGCCACGTGACGTTCGGCCTGTTAGCCCTGGGGACGCTTTACAGCCTCGCCAAGATACTCAGTGTGCCGGTGGATACGACGGTGATGCTGCACCCGGAGACGGGCGTCGTGCATGGGCTGGGCTTTCCGGAGGATGTGCGGCTCCTGACCCCGCTCTTCAACATCACCGGCGCGATGGCGCTCGTGTTCGGTGCGGCTTATAGCGCGTGGGTGTGGTGGCGCCAGCGGATCCATTCGTATCGGGTCACGTCCAACGTGCTGATCGCGTTCGGCGCCTTCGTACCCAGTATGACGCATAGCCTGCACCGTTTCGGCGTGACCGATGGGTACTACATCGGCCAATTCGTGGGACTGGCGGTGATTTTCGTTGGATTCCTCGTGAGTATCGAGATCTTCACCCGCCGGCCGTGGCCGTTCAACCGCCAGGTCCAGACTCGGCAGGCCACCACCGGCTAGGAGCCTCGTGTAGACTGCGATGCGAGCCGAGGACGACCGCGAGTAGGCTGACTATATGACCACTGTGCTTGAATCGCGCCGGCCGGCCGTGGGAAATGGCCGGGCGTGGGATACCGCCCTCATCACGGTGGCTGCCGTGCTCCTGCTCATACTCGGTGGTCTCGCCGGGCTGTTGTGGGCGCCGGAAGACGCGATCCAGAAAGCGCCGCAGCGCATCTTCTATATTCACGTGCCGACCGCGTGGGTAGGATTCCTGGCCTTCTTCGTGGTCTTCGTCGCCAGCATCGGCTATCTGGTGCGCGGCTCGGCGCGTTTGGACACCATCGCCCGCTCGTCGGCTGAGATTGGCCTGCTGTTCACCACCCTGGCACTGATTACCGGGTCGCTCTGGGGCAAGCCGATCTGGGGTGTCTGGTGGCAGTGGGACCCCAAGCAGACGACGACGCTGGTGCTGTGGATGATCTACGCGGCGTATGTGATGCTGCGCTCGTTTGCCCGGCGCGGCGCGCTGAGTCCGCGGACTGCACGCGCGGCCGCGGTGCTCGGCATCGTGGGCTTCTTCGACGTGCCGCTGATCTACTTCTCCGCGGAGTGGTGGCGCAACCTGCACCCCGGCCCCGTGTTTATCACCCCGGAGGGGCCGCAGATGCCGCCGGAAATGCTCATCAGCATCATCGTCACCGTGAGCGGGATGACGCTACTGTACGTGGCGCTGCTGCTGGTGCGCGTGCGGCTGGAAGCAACGGCCGAGCGCATCGAGCAGGCGCGGATTGCGCTGGCGGAGGGGTAGCCGGCCCCCCTATGGTCCCCCCGCAGTGCAGGGGGACGGCGTGTTACCTCCCCTATCGCAACGGGGGAGGGTTTAGGGTAGAGGCCGGTCAACTGCGTTGGAGCGCAGCCGTCGCGGCTGTGAGCGGCATTAGGTCCGGATCGTGCTGTGTCTGCTGCCCCACGACTGCTCACCTCCTCAACTGCTCCCACAATTGTATCTCCCCGGAGCGTGGATTGCGGCCTGCGCCGCCATGACGCCCCCCTATGGTCCCCCCGCTGCGGCGGGGGGACGGGGACTACGGACCGCGGGGGGTGAAGGAGGTGAGGACGGCGTCCCAGGCTAGCTCGGAGCCGATGAGTCCGAGGGCCATGGCATCAAGGGCCGGGTTTTCGACCTCGTTGGTGGTGACGGTGAAGAGGGTGTCGCCGTCGTTGGCGGTGTGGAAGGGCTGGATGGCCTGGGTCATCGCGCTGTGGACCTGGCGGCCGAGCTGTTGGAGGGCGTTGTGAGTGAGGCGCTGGTTGGTTGCGAGCAGCGTGATGGTGGTGTTGCCGGGGGGCGTGGGCGGGGTATCGGGATTAGCCAGGCGGTGCTCGACGGCGGCCAGGGGGTGGTGGCGCTCCCCGGTGCGGGGGTTCAGGTTGCCGCGGACGACCTGTCCTTGCCGATTGACGATGGCGCCGATGGCGTTGACGACGGTGAAGACGGCGAGCTTGGTCGGTCCGAGCTGCCGGAAGGCGCCGCCCTGGCCGGCCGGCTCGCGGTAGGCAAAGCGCACCCCCTTGCCGACAGTGGCGGAGGCGCCGGCACCGCACGCGCCCAAGGGAAACTGCCCACTGCGGGCCGCCCGGAGCGCGGCGCGCCCCAGCGCCTTGTCGGGGTAGACGGAGTTCTTGCGGGAGAAGTCGTAGATGATGGCGGCGCCGACGCTGGCGATAGTGGTGAACGAGACGGCGTACTCGCGCTGGGCAAGTAGCTCGGCGGCGACGCCTGATGCGGCTTCGAGGCCGTAGAGCGAGCCGCCGGCAAAGCAGATCGCATCGTAGTAGCTCCAGGGATGCGGCAGGAGGCCGCCGGGGGCGCCACCGCGGATGTCTACGGCGCCGGTCACGCCGTCGGGGAAGTAGAAGACGGTGCAGCCGGTCGGTCCCTCCGGGTATTCGGCCACGCCGATGAGGAGCGCCGGGAAATCGAACTCCAGCAGTGGGGCGTCGGTGACGATGCTGGAGGTAAGCGCGGCGGTGTCGTTGGAGAGCCGCTGGTTGCGGTCGGTCATCGGGCAGCCTTTCTTTTGCCACAGAGAGCACAGAGAACACAGAGGGTTAGGTCTCCATGCGTGGCATTCCCGGCGATGCTCCGTGGTCTCCGTTGCTCGGTGGTCGGAATCACTCGTCATCGTCGGTGGCGGTGACGCGCCGGATGAAGCCGGTTAGCTGCTCGAAATAGGCGGCGCCGCCAGCCACGTAGGTATTGTTGTGATGGGCGCCGGGAATGGTCCAGATTTCCTTGGGGCCGGGGAGGGCTGCGAAGATTTGCCGAGCCTGCTTGGGCGGGATCACGTCGTCGCGCTCGGCAACCATGACGAGCGTGGGTAGCTGCAAGCGGGGGGCGCGGGCCAGGGTGTCGAAACGGGCACGGAAGAGCTTCTCCAGCGGGACCAGCGGGATGGTGGCGCGGACCATCGCCGCGACCGATCCCAGCGGCGCTTCGAGGATCAGCCCAGCGGCCGGGCGGCGTAGGGCCAGCTCGGCGGCAACGGGAGCGCCGAGCGAGCGGCCGTAGAGGACGATCTGCTCCGGGGCGACGCCGGCGGTGCTGCGGAGGTAGTCATAGGCGGCGGCTGCGTCGGCGTAAAAGCCCGGCTCGGAGGGCCGGCCGTCGCTGCGGCCGTACCCGCGATAGTCGAAGATGAAGACGTTGAGGTCGTACTCGACGAGCAGCCGGAGATTGTCGGCGCGATGGCTGACGTTGCCGGCGTTGCCGTGGCACCAGAGCAGCCACGGGGCGGCCGGGTCGGTGCGGGCGATCCAGCCGTGGAGCTGAAGGCCGCCGTCGGTGGGGAAGGTATGCTCCTCGACGGGCAAGCCGCCGAGCAGGGCGTGCGCGGCCCGCTCGTCGAACGGCATCGGGTGGTAGATGAAGTGGTCGTCCAAGCCCATACGCCAACCAACCACTATGATACCGGCGATGGCCACGACGATGGCGGCGAGAAGGATGATGTCTTCGCGGCGGCGCGATGGAGTGGACCTAACCCCCGGCCCCTTCCCTGAAGGGAAGCAACTGTCTTGAAAGTCAAGCGGCATGCGTAGTGACCAGCGGGAACCGGTCGGACCACGGCGAGCCATGCTTGAGCATCGCGTTGAGGATCACCAGCAGCTTCCGCATGCAGGCCGTGAGCGCCAGTTTCTTCGGCTTGCCCGCCGCCAGCAGCCGCTGGTAGAAGGTCCGGATCGCGGGATTGTAGCGACTGGCGACCAACGCGCCCATGTAGAGGACGGCGCGGACCCGCGCGCGACCGCCCCAGACGGTGCGTTTGCCCCGCAGGGTGCCGCTGTCCCGGTTGAAGGGGGCCACGCCCACCAAGGCGGCGATCTGCCGGCGGTCCAGCGTGCCCAGCTCCGGCAGGTAGGCCAACAGGGTCAGGGCGAGTTGGGGGCCCACACCGGGGACGGTGCGGAGGAGATCGTCCTTGGCGCGCCACACCGGACTCTGCCGGAGCGTCTGCCGCAGTTGCTGCTCCAGGGCGGCCAATTGCTGCGTCAGCCAGGCGATGTGCGCTTCAATGTGGGGACGCACGGCGCCGGTGGCGGTGTCGAGGCGGTTCTGCTCCGCGACCAGCATGGTCTGGACCTGGTGCCGGCGGGTGGCCAGGGCGGTCAGCGCCTGGGTTTCGGCGTCCCGCAGCGGGCGCACCGGCGGGCGCACGGCGGCGGCGAAGTGGGCCAGGAGCGCCGCGTCCAGCGCGTCGGTCTTGGCCAGTTGCCCGGTGGCCCGGGCGAAGTCCCGCACCTGGCGGGGATTGACGACTACCACCGGCAGCGCCGCCGCGGCCAGGGCGGCGACCAGGGGTACTTCCAGGCCCCCCGAGGCCTCCAGCACCACCAATGCTGGTGTCAGCGCCTGCAGCCGGGCGACCAACTCCCGGATCCCGGCCCCGTCACGGGGGACCACCCAGCGGTCGTTGGTGGGCCGGACAGCCACGTCCAACTGGGCCTTGGCGACATCAATGCCGACGCAAATCGTTTCCGGTTCCATCCCTGCCTCCTTCGCAGTACGGGCCCGTCCTTGCACGATGCGGGCTGGGGTAGCCCAGGCAACTGTTCGGGCTCTCGTCACGGGGGTAGTGCGGCGACCCGCGCTTCCCTGCGGTCTTCGGCCACCAAGGGGAGATCGGTCTGCCGCACCCCGAGCCGCCCAACCGAAGTGGTTGTGGCGCCAAAACCAAGATACAAGGGGAGTCGGCGCGGTGTAGTCGGTTTCATCGCCTGCCAGGCTCCGGTCCCCTATGGTCCCCTCGCTGTGCGGGGGGACGGTGTGTTCTCGGCGCCGCAACGTTAGGTGGTGGGGCTGGGGTGATGGTAGCAGGACGGGTAGGTGGGGGCGTGCGGTAGAATCGGGCTGACGGTCGGGAGCGTGTGGTACAGATGGAGGGACAGTCGTGAAGCGGTTGATGTTCGAGGGCCTGTACTCGTGGTCCGTGTTCGATGAGGAGAAGCAGTTCGACTTCAATGGGCATCTCTGGGTGCGACCGGAGGGGAACGTGCTGATTGATCCGGTGCCGATGGGGGCCGGGGACCGGGCGCAGCTCGATGCGCTGGGCGGCGCGGCACTGATCGTCTTGACCAATCGGGACCACGACCGCGAGGCCGTCGGCTTCAAGGAGGCTACGGGCGCGGAGCTTGTGGCCCACGAGGCCGACGCGCCACTGTTCGATTTTCCGATTGATCGGACGGTGGCGGGCGGCGAGGAGATCGTGCCGGACTTGCGCGTGCTGCACCTGGAGCATGGCAAGAGTCCGGGTGAGATGGCGTTGATCTGGCGCGGCGGGCAGGTGGCGTTCATCGGGGACTTTGTGTGGGGCGCGCCGGCCGGCACGGTGAGCCTGGGGGCGCCGCCCAAGGTAGCGGATCACGCGCAGGCCTTATTGCAGCTCCGCAAGCTGCTCGCTATCCCACAGCTCGACGCGCTGCTGCTTGGCGATGGGCACTCGATCTATACCGGGGCGCGGGAGGCGCTGCTGGCGCTGCTGGAGTCGCGGTCGGACCTATACATCAACCGGATCAACCTTGATGAGGTGCCTTGGGAGGCGCGGCCGGGGCCGGGACCGTTCGGTCTGGAGAGCAAGGACATTGACGCGCTGGTGGGGGCGCGGAAGCTGGGCTACCAGGTGGTGCGGCTGGCGCCCGGGAAGGCGACGTATCCGCGGCACTATCACCACGTGGCCGAGGAACTGTTCTACGTCATGGAGGGGACGTGTACGCTTGTGACGGACCGCGGCGCGTTCGCGGTGCGGGCGGGAGACTTCATTGCGGCGCCGCCCGGTCCACGCAGCGCGCACAAGTTCGTCAACGACGGGACGGCGCCCTGCACCATGCTGATGCTGGGGATGGTCTCGGCAGCCGACGACGTGGAGTACCCGGACTCGGGCAAGGTCAACGTCCGCGCGGTGCGCCGCTTGTTCCGATTGAAGGATGCGGTAGGGTACTTCGAGGGAGAGGTCTGATGCGAGTAGGTGCGGCACGACAGCCGGGAGCGCCGCCGATGGTGCTTGGTGACGTATGACCTCGCTCGATTTGCTGGCGGTGTTGTCGCGGTTGATCTGGCTGCTTTCCTGGCTGTTCGCGCTGGTCTGTGGCGTGGTGGTCGCCGGTTCGGCGGGCCTGACGGGCTACAGCCTGTACCAACGCGACACGGAACTGGCGCGCATGGCGGCGCTGCTGCTGGGCGCGGCGGCACTCGGCCTGCTGCTGGCCATCGCCGGCGTGCGGGTGGCGAGCGGGTAGGGAATAGCTATCAGCGATCAGCTTTCAGCAGTCAGCCAGGGGCGCGGGCGGCTGGGCCTCACCGCAGGCTGTCTCTTGGGCGGCTGCTTAACCGCAGAGCGCACTGAGTAGCCCCCTATGGTCCCCCCGCAGTGCAGGGGGACGCTGATATTTCCGCGCACGCGGGATGACAGGGGCTTGGCGTCGCCATAGGCATTATTCAATTGTGCGGCTGGATTGCGGCGTAAGCCGCAATGACGGACAAGGGGCCGGCGGGGCGCGAGAGGGGTGCTGGCGGAGGCCGCCCGTGGCCGCGGTGGAGCAAGACCGCGGCTGGGGCGGAACCTGGATGGCAGGATGCACTTGATGGTTGGTGGGGGAGGGTATGGCCTCACCCCCGGCCCCTCTCCACTTGGTGGAGAGGGGTGGATTGTCGCTTTCGCGGGACTGCGCGTACCTGGTAGCGCGGCGGTACGCGGTGTGGGCGGTGTCTCGGTGGGTGTGCGGGTTGGTCAGGGTGTTGGGAGTGGCAGGAGTGCGGGGCAAGACTACCTGGCGCAGCCGGCGCAGGCCGGCCGGCGAGGATACGGTGGCGATAGGGGCGGCACTCAGACGGTCACGACAGGACTCTCCCGCCGTAGTGGCGAGGGGCCGGCCATGACCCGGTGCCCTCGGGGCGGCACTCTGACAGTACTGACCCGGCGCCCGCGCTGAAGTAGCGCGGGGTATGTCAGCACCCGGTGCCGTAGAAGCGGCACTCAGACGGCCATGCCGCGCCGCGCACAGGGCGGCGTGGGGTCGCTCATGACCCGGTGCCCTCGGCTGGGTGGCGGTGCCACCGTCGTAAGTTGACACGTTGATTTGTGTACTTTCCTGCCGGGCGGTGCCCGGTGCTCCAGGATGGTCTTGCATCTGCCACATCCCAACGCCAAGTCATATTGGGGGGAGGAGGGGGAAGACAACGGGGTGAATTGTCAGCATCAGGATTTACGGGATGGGGGGATGGACAGGATGGATTGCGGCTGACGCCGCAATGCCGGGACTGCTCGGGGCGGGAGTAGGGGAGGACGAGCCTCACCCCCTGGCCCCCTCTCCACCATATGAGACCTTTGCATAAGGAGGCCGCGGGGTGGTAAGGAAGGCTACCACTAACCAGCCGCACGAGGGGGCACGATGCAACGCAAGATCGGGAACCACCTGCCGATCGAGGCCGATTTGCCACCGCAGATCGGGCGCAACCCGCGCTTGGAACGCTTGGCGCAACTCTTTGACTGGGACCGGTTGGGCGCGGTGGTGCAGGACATCTATGCCGCCCCCACGGGCCGGCCGAGCTATCCGCCCCTGATGTTGGTCAAGGTGCTGCTCCTCCAACAATGGTACGCCGCCTCGGATCCGGAGATGGCCGCCGCGCTGTGTGACCGCTTGTCCTTCCGCCGGTTCGTCGGGTTGGGGCTGGCGGACGAGGCGCCCCACTACGCCACGATCAGTCGCTTCCGCCAACAGTTGACCGCCCGCGGGCTGGCCGCGGCATTGTTCGCGGAAGTCAGTCGCCAGTTGGCGGCCCACGGCCTGGTGGTCAAGGCGGGCACATTGCTGGACGCGACGTTGGTGCAAGCCCAGGCGCGCCGGCCCACGGGGACGGCCCAGCCGGGCGCCAAGAGTCCGACCGATCCGGATGCCGCCTGGGCCGGCCGGGGGGCCCAGGCGCACTTTGGCTACAAGGTGCATCTCGGAGTGGATGCCGGCTCGGGGCTGATCCGCACCGCGTGCTTGACCGCAGCCCGGATCGCCGAGAGCACGGTGGCGGACACGCTGATCCTGGGGGATGAAGCGGCAGTGTACGCCGACCGGGCCTATGAGTCCAAACACCGGCGGCGCTGGCTGAAGCGCCGGGGGATCAAGGATCGGATCATGCATCGCTCCCACAAGTACCAGGCCCGCTTACCGTACTGGCAACGGCGACGCAATCGCTTGATCGCGCGGGTGCGGGCGCCAGTGGAGCAAGTGTTCGGGACGCTGAAGCGGCTGTATCGCTACCGGCGGGTGCGCTACCTGGGCTTGGCACGCAATACGACGGAACTGTGGTGCAAGTGTCTCGCGTACAACCTGCGCCGCGCCGAGCGCCTGCTGCCCCGACCGGAGCCGGGGGTGGTCATGCCGTAGGCGCGCCGGGGCCGGTGCCAGGCAGACGCGCTGGCGCCAGGGGGCGGCACGCCCGCGCCAGAGCACCACGCGCTCCAGGGCACGACCGACGCCAGCAACTCGGGTTATGCAAAGGTCTCCATATGGAGAGGGGGTGTGGGGGTAGCCCCCCTATGGTCCCCCCGCTGCGGCGGGGGGACGGGCGCAACATGTTGCGCCCCTACGGCTTGACCCGTACCTACCCCAGTCAAGGCGCGGGATGGTTGCTAGGGCCTAGAATGTTGCTGGGATGAGTGACGTTGTGGGCGAGGGTGGGGTGGTGGATGCTGGTGGGGACTATGGGTGGCTGGTGGGGCAGCGGCGGCGGTTGGAGCGGGAGCGGGCGGAGCTGCGGGCGTCGCTGCGGCGGATCGGGGAGTCCGTACCGGGCGCGGGGGGTGACGCGCCGCTGACGCGGCTGGCCCAGCGGCTGCACGCGCGGCTGGCGGCGGCGTCGCGGGCGCTGACGCGAATGGATCACGGGCGCTATGGCCGGTGCGAGCGGTGCAAGCAGGCCGTGGAGCGTGACGTGTTGGCAGCGCGGCCGACGGCGCGGTACTGTAGGGCGTGTAGCCAGCGAGGACGGGAAGGGAACGAGGATGAGTAGCTTTCGCCAGCGACTGCTCGATGAGATGGTGGACGTGCCGACGGTGGATTGCCACTCGCACACGATGCTGCGCCGCGAGTACGAGGCGCAAGCGGTTGAGGACCGCAATCTGTTCACGATCACGTCGTATTTCCGGCGGGACGAGGGGGGCATCGTCGAGATGGGGCACGAGCGCTCGCTGGCGGGCGCGCGGTCGGACGGGGAGCGGTGGCAGCGGCTGAAATCGATCATCGAGCGGGCGCAGAACGTGTCGTACTTCCGGCACAACATCGCCACGTATCAGGGCATCTTCGACTTTGCGGACGACGATCTGACGGATGACAACTGGGCGGCGTTGAACGAGCGGATCAAGGAGTGGACGGCGCGGCCGGGGTGGTACGACCACGTGACGCGCGAGAAGTGCAACCTGGTGACGCAAATACGGAATGTGCCGTGGTACGAGGATTGGGAGCCGGAGTACTTCACGGCGACGCTGCGGATGGAACCGGCGATTCGCGATGGGAGCCTGTTGGCAGCGGAGCAGCGGGCACCGTTCGAGGCGCATATGAACCGCGAGTTCTCGACGGTGGCGGCGCTGAAGCAGGGTTTGGCCGATTACGTGGACGGGTACGTGCGGCGGGGGACCATTGGGATCAAGCTGGCGCACGCCTACAACCGCACGCTGGCAACTGAGGACGTGCCGGAGGCGGCGGTCGAGACGATCTGGCAGCGGGCGCTGCGAGGTGAGGAGCCGTCGGCTGCGGACGTGCGGGCGTTTCAGGATCACATCATCTGGTGGCTGGCCGGACTCTGCACCGATGAGAACCTCATCTTCCAGATTCACACGGGGATGCAGAGCAACTGGGGGCATATCCCGGACAGCGATCCGCTGCATCTGCTGCCGATGATCCGGGCGCATCGGAACACGCGCTTCGACCTGTTTCACGCGGGGTATCCGTATGGGCGGGAGCTGGGGGTGTTGGGGAAGCACTACCCCAACGTGTGGCTGAATATGTGCTGGGTGTACATCATCACGATGGCGGGAGCGCGGCAGATTTTGAGCGAGTGGATTGATCTGGTGCCGCACTACCGGCTGCTCGGGTTCGGCTCGGACCTGAGCTGGCCGGAAATGATCTATGGGCATCTGGTGATGGCGCGGTCGTGCATTGCGGACGTGCTGGCGGAGAAGGTCGAGCGAGACTTCCTGAGCAAGGCGGCGGCGCTAGAGTTGGCGCGGGGGCTGATGCACGATAGTCCGCTGGCCTTCTACGGGCTGGACGCGGCAGCCGCACAGGCGGCCGCTGCTGCGGGCTGAGGCGGCGGCGTTGGCGCATCCTCGACCTATGAAAGCTCGTCGAGGGAGGCCAAGATACGACGTGAGGTGCTCAGGGCACTACGCACCGCATCGTCGAGGTCAGAGACCACGTCCTCGTAATCCACCAGATTCCTAAGCTCTCGCAGACGGTTCCCATCCTGACCGATCCTGCGGTCCACATCTCTTTGGTAAGTGAGCCAAACGGTGCGATGAGACAGTCGTGGCCGGCGGGGTCTGCTTCCGAATGACTCGTTCTTATTGAGCAAGTGTTCGCGTGCCAGGCAGAAGGCGGCATAGTAGGCCCGGCTCACGGCTGATCGCAGCGCCGCCTCATTGCCCGGCTGCTCGGCGAGTGCCTCGGCCAGCACTAGGTATTGGGACCAGTCGAATGCCATCAGACGAAACGCAAAGTGATCGTCAAGATGTACTGAGATCGAGGAAGTGCATCGAGCCACCAGGTCTCGTCGAAGCGATCAAGCTGCACTGAAGCCTCTTCCGCTGGCAGGGTGGTCTCGATCAGCGCGAGGAGGTCCGGCTCTTCATGCTCATCATCCAGATCGTAGAAAATCTCCAGCGCGGTTGGTGTGTCCGGACCAAAGTGCGTGCGAATGTGCTCCCGCGCCTCAATGAGCAGGTCCACGAGAAAGTCGTGCCGGGAGAGGAAGCCGGTCACTGCTTCCCGGTCATTGAAGCGATAGAGGTCGGCCAGCGACGCCAGGCGCTCGTCAAGAACGGTATCTCGCCGGTCGGATACGAGCGGTTCTACGGCGATCATTGTCATGCTCCCGCGTTGCAGCCGCCGCGGCGTACACGCTGGCGCTGCGAGGCGTGGTTAGTCGTCTGAGTAAGTATAGCCGCACTGCCGGCAGCGGGCCTCTGGCCGGACGGGTTAGAGGCGGCGGGCGAGGCGGGCAGCGTAGAGCGTCAGATCGCGCCAGCGGTCGGGCCGATACGAGTCGCCGATCAGCAGCGGAGGGCCGCCGGACGGGATCGCGTCAGGGAGGGCGCCGGGAGCCAGGGGGCTATGGTCGTCCCAGCCGGGGGCGGCGACGACGCTGTGGAAGGGGCCGAGGTCTTCCTGCTCGCCGCGCTGGATGACCGTGAGGAGGCCGGTCGAGCGGCCGAGGCGCACCGGTCCGGCGTCGGGCTGCCAGACAATCGGCTCGGCCTCCGTCTCGACGGCGATGCGATAGCCTTCCAAGCGCCGGCGAACGTGGGCGGCGAGCGTCGGATGCAGGTCCCAGAGCGGGTCGGTGTTCGGAGTGACGATGGTGGGACGCTTGCCCCAGCCGGCGAGGAAGAGGGCCGCGTCCGCGGTCACGGAACTGTCGCCGCAGATCGCTACGCGGCGCTGGAGGGGGATCAGGGCGCGGAGATCGCTCTTCAGCACGTCGCTGGCCAGCCAGAAGGTCTCGCCGCCGATCCAGTCGGGTGGCTGCTCCGGCTGTGGGCGGGCGTCGAGGATCACGTCGGCGTCGGCGTCCGAGGGCCGGCCGTCGAGTACGGGCACGGCTAGGGCCTTGAGGGCGGTGGCGTAGGCGAGGATGGCGCGGCCCATCTCCGCGAGGCCGGGGACGACGGAACGGAGGCCGAGCAGCCCGCCGAGCGGCCAGCCGGCGGCGTAGATGGTCACCTCGTGACCGCGCAGCGCCGCCACTCGCGCGGCTTCCAGGCCGGGCAGGCCGGTGCCCCAGACGGCGATGCGGCGCGGCTGTAGTGCCGGAGCGATGGTTAGCTCGGCTTCGTGGCCGGACTCGGCATTGATCGGGCAGCCAATGCCCGGTTCGGCCGCGGGTAGCTGGCAGGCCATGCAGCCGACGCAGGGCCACACCTCCTCCGAGCGTCCGGCGGCGACCTTGCGGGGCCAGGTGGGATCGGCGATGAGGGCGCGGCCGAGGGCGACTAAGTCGGCGGGGCCGGCGGTCAGCAACTGCTCGGCGGTTTCGGGGCTGAGGATGCGACCGGAGGCGATGAGGGGCACCGTCGGACCGACGGCGGCGCGGATGCTGACGGCGAGACCGGCGAGTGTGGCCTCACCAACGCCGGCGCAGAACGGGATGTCCTCGCGCGCCTCGGGGGTGCCGGCGGAGACGTGGATGGCGGCGGCGCCGGCGGCGACGGCGGCACGGGCGATCTCCTGCCCGCGCGCTACGTCGTAGCCGCGTTCGATCAACTCGGCGGCACTGATGCGGACAACGATGGGGAAGTCGTCACCGGCGGCGCTGCGGATGGTGGTCAGCACGTCGCGGAGCAAGCGCAGCCGGCCGGCCGGGCCGCGGCCGAAGCGATCCCGGCGCTTATTGGTGACGCGCGAGAGGAACTGGTGAATGAGATTGCCGTGGCCGGCCTGCAACTCAATGCCATCGAAGCCGGCGGCGCGGGCGCGGGCAGCCGCGGCGCCAAAGGCAGCGATTAAGCGCTCGACCTCGGCGCCGGTGAGGGCGCGGACGGGGCGGCCGTCGGGCAAGGTGGTGGGGGAGGCGCTGACGAGCGGCTCGCGGTCGCTGCCAGTTGATACGTCGCGGGGGAGACGGCTGCCGTAGTGGTTGAGCTGGAGCAGGGCCTTGGCGCCGTCGGCTTGGATGGTGGCTGCGAGTTGTTGGAGGGTGGGGAGGGAGTCATCGGTGTCGGCGCGGAGACGGCGGCGATAGCGGCCGCCGAGGGCTGATACCTGCGCCGGCTCGGTCACGATCAGCGCGGCGCCACCGGCGCTGCGGGCGCGATACCAGGCCAGCAGGCGGTCGGTGACTTCCGCCTGCGGACCGACAAAGCCGGTCGTGATGGCGGGAAAGACGATCCGATTGCGGAGGGCCACGCCGGGCGTGGCGTCGCCGGCGCCTCCGGGCAGCAGGCGGTAGGGGCGAAAGAGCTGGATGGGAACTCCTATCGGGCTGCATCGCTGCGAGTTGCGGGGCCTAGTCGAGGTCGTAACGCTCGCGGGACAACTGCGCGCGTATGCGGCGGCCTTCGGCCTGTAGCTCTGCCTCGGTTACACCGGAAGCGGTGAAGGCTCGTCGGATTTCGTCCAAGACTGCCAAGTCTCGCGTCCGGCGCTCTTGTGCTTGGTAGTCATCTTGCTTGGTCATGTACGCACCTATGCAGCCGGACGCCGCTGGATCGTGACCTCCAGGGCGAACTCAGGTCCGAGCGCAGCGACATAGCGGCGCAACGTATTCAGGCTGTGCGAGTCGTAGCCCCGCTTCTCGATGTGTGCCACCTGTGCTTGGCTCACGCCGAGCCGTTCAGCAACCTCGGATTGAGTCAAGCCAGCATCTTGGCGCGCCTCGATCAGTTGCAGCCACAGCTCTTTCTTTGCTGCTTCTTCGGCGTATATCGCCCGAAACTCGGGGTCGTTCATCCAGCGCGCTCGCTGCTCTCGATAGCGCCGACGGCCATCCAACTGGGGACTGATTCGCTCGCTCATTTCTCGTGTCCGCCCAGTAAGTTATACCGCGTAGCAGTGCTTCTGCCACCTATAAGTGCTCTGGATTCCGGCTTCCGCCGGAATGACGGGGATGAGCTTCTATGTCACTCCGGCATGGCGCCATTTTCAGTGTACCAAGCACTAGGCCGGTGTGGGTCGGGAGGGGCTGGCGATGGCGGTGATGGCGTAGCCGGCGTGCAGCGATTGGTAGGGACGAAAGAGCTGGATGGGAACTCCTATCGGGCTACACTGCCGGGAGCTATGGCGAAGGTGACATTATCGAGGATTCAGTATAGCTTCCCTATTGAGGCCGAGTTCTAGCTGCTGGCTGTCGGGTGTCGGTCGTGCTATGCCAGCGGTCTCCATTTCGGCGAGGACAGAACTGGGAATGAGTAGCCGCTCCAGTGCTCGCGGCTCTACTTTGATCGCACCACCGCCGTAGGATTTCCCTACCAGTGTGAGATTGGCGACGGTATCGCGATGGCTTAGTACTTGCCAGAGGGCAGCGACCGACGGTTGGTCCGTCCGGTGCGGGTAGACGCAAAGCAGACACGTCAGGGGGACCACTCCGGCCGGGTTGCGGATGAAGCGGGTATTGCGCCGCCCGAGGTAGGAGAAGAGGAAGGGTGGAGGAGTGCGGAACTCCATCTTGTACCAGGGGTTGCGTGTCGCAAGCAGGGTCTTCTTACTCAGTCCGCGCTCTGCGCCGGTTTGTAGGTATGCACGCACAGGCTGCGGAAAATCCTGGAGTGGTCGTCCGTCCGGGCAGAAGAGCAGCGTGGGCCGGCCCTGACTGTCCAACTCTCGCAGGAGTGCAGCGGTCACGGTATCACCGGGCACGTCTCTGGTACGGCCGATGGCCGGGACCAGAAACTCCTCCGGTAGGTGGAGCGCCGCAGCCTGCTGGCGGGTCAAAAAGAAGAATTCATTTGCTCCAGTGGCGATGCCGCGCTGCACTGCGGCGAAGTCGGCGAGAGTTGGGCCGTCGTGTGGCACCAAGACCGGCGCTCTCGTCAAGCCGGTTGCTACTCCTTCATGTAGCTCACGCCGACAGACCGCGAGGTCGTTGCCTGGCTCCGTCTTGAAGTCGGAGCGTATCCATTCCTGCAAGTCGCCGGTTCCGGGCGTCATGCACGTGGCCCAATGAAAGGAATCCGACGGCGGGACATTTCTGAGCAGGATGATGACCGGGTTGGTGTCAACGCCGGGAAACGGTGACGCTTCGGGCGCGAACGTGATGACGGCATCGAGGCGGTAGTTGCTGGCGATCCAGCGCCAGAGGAGTGGGGCAAAGACACCCTCGCACGTATCGGCGGGAACGATGAACGCGAGACGGCCGTTGGGGCTGAGGAGTTGGAGGGCGCGGAGCAGGAAATAGACGTGGAGGCCGGCGCGACCATCGAGCGGCCGGCCGATGAGCTGAGTACCCAAGGCTCTCAACTGTGTCTTGACTGCGTTGGACAGCCGGTGGTGGCGTATGTAGGGAGGATTCGCCACAATGGCCTGGAGTCGTCCTTGGGGTGGCTTAAGCACAAAGTCGTTGACCACCACATGACGAAGATCATCGGCGGCAAGTCCGTGGATGCGGGCCTGTCGTAGAGCGTCGGGGTCAAGCTCTGCGCCGGACAACCTGATTCGCCGGTTGGATTTGGCGGCGAGGGCCTTGGCGCTGCGGAAGAAGGCACCGGCACCAACCGCCGGATCGAAGATGGTATCGGTCCCGCCCATCAGGACGTAGGCGACCATCGCATCGGCGATCCAGGGCGGCGTCCAAAACTGTCCCTTCTCGCGTAGGGATTCTCGTGCCGGTCCGGTGCGGGGCACGTACTGATGCACTGCGTTCATTGGCTTATGGCTAGGGGTAGTGCTGCCGCCAGCTATGACCGGCCTGGATTCCGGGTTGCGCTGGCATGACGGGATGGCCACAGCCTCTGTCACTCCAGTGTCAGCGTTCGCAGGTAGTTGGTTGGCGTGAGGATGGCAATGCCGGCTCGTTCTGCTACTTCCGCGGTGAAGTGGCGCGTGTTTCCCGTCACGAGGCAGTCGGCGCCGCTCTCGATTGCGGCAGCCAAGATAAGGGCATCTGCTGCATTGATGAGGGCGCGAACACGTGTCACAACATTCGGTGCAGGATCAGCGCATACTTCGGGCGGAGTCGCAGCTAGGAACATGTGCAGTAGGGGAATGAGACGCCGCTGCTTGGTGTTGATAGCCCGGACCAACTCGCCCAGCACGTGTTGGGAGACGATAGCCGTGAGCCTTCCGGTGGCATGCAGATTCAAGATGGCGGCCGGCGGCCCGGTGCGACTGTACAAACCGGAAAACAGGACGTTCGTGTCGAGGAAGGGACGAGGTTTAGCCACGGTCATAGTACTCGCGAGCCAACTGCTCGCGGATGCGACGGCCTTCGGCCTGCAGTTCCTCCTCAGTTACTCCGGAAGCAGCAAACGCCCGTCGGATTTCCTCCAGTGCTTTGAGCGCGACCGCTTTCTTCGGTCTCACGAGCAGCGCATCATCGGTCACGGAGACCTCCAACCGATCACCGACCTGCACTCCCAATCGGTCACACACCTCTGGTGGCAGCGTTAGCTGCCGGCGAGGTCGTAGCGTGAGATCAAGGACGGCTTGCTGCGTGCCAGCCATAGTATCCTCCCGCATCGGACAGTGCGTCTGACATTATATCTGACGTCCGACATCAGAGGAAGTATAACTGAGACCACTGTCGGTGGGAGGTCGCCGCTAACTACTAGGCCGGGTGGGGCCGGCGATGGCGGTGATGGCGTCGGCGGCGGGGAGGTGGCGGCGGACGGCGTCGAGGATGGCGTCGCGGGTGACGGCTTGGACCAGCGCGGGGCGCCGCTCGACATAATCGAGGCCGAGATCAAAGTGCTTGATCTGCTGCATGAGGCTAGTGATGCCGGCGTTGGTTTCCAGTTGGAGGGCCATGCTGCCGATCAGGTAGCGTTGCACTCCGGCCAGCTCATCCTCGGTGACGCCGGTGTTCCGCAGCTTGGTCAGCTCGGACCGGATGCTCGTCAAGGCGCGGTCTACGTTGGCCGGGTTGACGCCGGCGCGGACGGTCCAGGCGGTGCGCGTGGTCGCGGCGTCGAGGCTGGCGTGGACACCATAGGCCAGCCCTTGCTCGTCCCGCACGGTGGCACCCAGGCGCCCGGACAGCCCGAGCTGGCCGAAAATGATGGTGGCTTGGCGTAGCGTCTCCCAATCGGGGTGACTACGGCGGAAGGCCAAGGTGCCGAAGACGAGATCGCTCTGCGTCTTGCCGGGGACCTCACGCTCGGACGTGGTGGGTGCGGGGTCGGGAGCGTCGGGGACCGCCGGGGCGGGGGCGACCTGCGGGCGCCAGTCGTCCAGGCGGGCGGCCAGCAGGTCGCGTAGCTCTGCCGACCGGACATCGCCGGAGACGATGATGCAGGTGCGCCGAGGACCGTAGCGCGTGCGGTGGCAGGCGGCGAGGTCGTCGCGGGTGAGGGCGCTGACGCTTTCCTCTTCTCCGTTCGGCGGCAGGCGGTAGGGATGGCCCACTGGGTAGGCCGCTTCGCGGAAGAGCCGGCCGACGACCGCGCGGGTATTGTGCTGCGCCTGCCGGATGCGAGTGAGAATCTGCTGCTGGAGCTTGGTCACTTCTTCCTGCGGAAAGGTGGGCCGGCAGAGCACTTCGCTGATGAGGTCGAGCGCGAGCGGCAGGTCCTCGCTGAGGCAACGGGCGCTGATCGTGGCATGGTCGCGCCCGGCGTGGGTGTGGAGCGACATGCCGGCGGAATCGATGACCTCGTTGAGCTGCTCGAAGGTGTACCGCTCGGTGCCACGGAGCAGGGCGGAGCCGGTGAACGAGGCCAGTCCGGCTTGGTCGGGGGTGTCTTCAGTGCTGCCGCCGGCCACTAGGCAGCGTAGGTTGACGAGTGGGTGGGTGGGGTTTTCATGGACCAACACCGGGATGCCGTTGGACAGCAGCCAGCGGTCAATGGCGAGACGCGGTGGGGCGGGCGCGGTGGCGGTGTTCATGAGCGGCCTCGCTGCCGACGGCGCCGGCCTTGTCGCTGTTGCCGGGTGGGGAGGAACCAGCCGACGGTGCGGTTGTCGGGGTGGAGGTAGGTGCGGGCCACGCGGGCTACGTCGGCCGGCGTTACGGCGTCGAGGTCATCGAGATAGGTGCTGTACGCCTGCCAGGTGTGCTCCACTTCGAATTGGCCGATGACGCGGGCCTGGCGGCTGACCCCTTCGGCGTTCATCAGGAACCAGGAGCGCACCTGACGCCGTACTTTGGCCAACTCAGCCTCGGTAATCTCGCTCTCGCCGAGGTGCTCGACCTCGCGCAGGGCCGCCGCCTCCGCCGCGGCCGTCTCTGCGCCGCGGCGGAGGCTGACGGAGACGCTGAAGAGGCCGGGGTCTTTGCGAGCGTCGGCGTTGGCGTTGGCGCGGGTGGCCAAGCCTTGATTGACGATGGCTTTGTAGAGCCGAGCACTGCGGCCGGCGCCGAGCACGCTGGCGGCGACCTGGAGGGGAATGGCATCGGGATGGGAAAGAGCGGGGATGTGGTAGAGCGCCAGCATGGATGGTACCGGTCCCGGCCGGCGGACCGTGACGCGGCGCTCGCCTTCCTGGGGCGGCTCTTCCGCGCGCACCGGTGGTGGTGAAGGGCCGGCCGGAATAGGGCCGAAAGCGTCCGCGACTCGTTTCAGTAGCTCGGCAGTATCGAAATCGCCGACGGCGACGGCGATGCCGTTGTTGGGGGTGTAGTAGGTGCGGTAGTAGTCGTACAGGTCCTCGCGGGTGATGCGGTGCAGATCGCTCTTCCAGCCCACGACCGGCTGACCGTAGGGATGGACCTTGAACGCTGCGGCCGTGGTCTCTTCGTGGAGGTGGAAGAACGGCTGATTTTCGGCGCCCTCGCGCTCGGAGATAATCACCGTGCGTTCGGACTCCACCTCGTCGGGGTCGAAGAGAGCGTTGGCGAGGCGGTCGGATTCGATGCGGATGGCGAGGTCGAGGTGCTGGCTGGGAAGCGTCTCGAAGTAGGCGGTGAAGTCTACCCAGGTAAAGCCGTTCCAGCTACCGCCGTGGGTCTCGACGAGGTGGCCGATGTCACCTTTCTTGAGCGTAGGCGTGCCCTTGAAGAGCATGTGCTCGGCCCAGTGCGAGATGCCGGTGATGCCGGGGCGCTCGTTGCGTCCGCCCACCCGGTACCAGACGTAAAAGCTGACGATGGGCGCGTGGTGGACTTCTTTGGTGAGGACCTTCAGGCCGTTGTCCAGCCGCGTCTCGACAATATCAGCGGTGTTTGCCATGCTACGCACCGGGCCTTTCGTTCGGAGCGGCAGTTGGCGTAAGCCTGCTTGCGATGATAGCAACCAGCCCCCACCCTCGTCCTCCCCCGTGCTGACGCACAAGGGCGGGGATGTACCGTCCCCCTGCGAAGCGGGGGGACCATAGGGGGGCCGGCGCATCACCCGGCCTGTGCTACACTATCCCATCGAGAGCAGGAAGGCCGCTCTACGGTCGGGGCTGGCCCGCTACAGTGGGGCTGAAGAGTAGCTGCTTCCCGCGGTGACGTGAAGAGGAACGTATGGGAGTCCAGGTACGCTTGCCGACGATGCTGCGGAAGCACGTGGCGGGACAGAGTGTGATCCAAGCCGAGGGCGGCACGGTGGGCAGTCTGCTCACGGAGCTAGGTGAGCACTATCCGGACCTGCACACCGATCTCACCGGTCCGGACGGGGAGCTGCACCAATTCATCAATATCTACGTCAACGATGAGGATATTCGGTACCTTGACGGGCTGGGTACGTCGGTCGGCGCCGGTGACATCGTCTCGATCCTGCCGGCGGTGGCCGGAGGGAGCGGCGGCGGCTAAGGGCGCGGGCAAGTTGGCGTGCCAGCGTAGGCTCTATGGCAGCATGGACGGTGGGCTGCACACTCTACACCGGGAGTTGGTAAGGCCGTGGTAGCCGGTAGCATTCTGGACCTCATCGGCAACACTCCCCTCGTCGGAATTCCGCATTTCTCCCCCCAGCCGGGCGTGCGGCTCTACGCCAAGCTCGAAGGGCAGAATCCCACCGGCAGCGTGAAGGATCGGGTCGCGTATGCCATGGTCCAGCGGGCCGAGCGCGAGGGGCTGCTGCGGCCGGGCCAGACCATTCTGGAGCCGACCAGTGGCAATACCGGGATCGGCTTGGCGTTGGTGGGGCGCTTGCGCGGCTATCCCGTGACCGTGGTGATGCCGGAGAACGTCTCCGAGGAGCGCGTCCAGCTCTTGCGGGCCTATGGCGCACGGATAGTCTTTTCGCCGGGAGATCGCGGTACCAACGGGGCGATTGAGGTCGCCGAGGAGCTGGCAGGCGATTCCGAGTACTATCTGCCCTTCCAGTACGGCAATCCGGCCAACATCCAGGCACACTACGACGGCACGGGGGCCGAGATCGCCCGCGACCTCCCTGGCGTGACCGCCTTTGTGGCCGGCCTCGGTACCGGTGGGACGTTGATGGGAGTGGGTCGTCGGCTGAAGGAGCTGAACCCGGAGGTCAAGATCGTCGCTGCGGAGCCGCAACAGGGCGAAGCGGTGTCGGGCTTGCGGAGTCTCGCCGACGGGTTTGTGCCGCCCATTCTCGACCTCGACGTGCTCGATTCGCGCATGTTGGTGGACAGCGAGGCGGCCTTTGCGACAACGCGCGAGCTTTTGGAGCACGAGGGGATTTTTGCCGGGGTGTCGAGCGGCGCTATTGTCCACGTGGCGCGTCGCTGGGCCGGCCGCTTGGACGAGGGCAGCGTGGTGGCCTTGCTGCCGGACGGCGGCTGGAAGTACCTCAGCACCGGGCTGTGGACCAGCGCGTATACCGAGATCGAGTCGCAGATCAGAGGGAAGCTATGGTGGTAAAACGCTCCGCTCCACCGTTAGCCGAGCGGCGTGGATTCCTGCTTGACCTTGACGGCGTGCTCTACCGTGGGCAGGAAATACTGCCCGGCGCCGCCGAGCTACTTGCGTTCCTGGAGCGCACCGGCCGCTCCTATCGCTTGGTGACGAACGACTCGCGGCGCTTGGCGGCACAGTACGTCGAGCGGCTGGCCGGCATGGAGATGCCGGTACCCGATGACGCCGTTGTCACGGCCGGTGAAACGACGGCCGTGTACCTGCAGCGCGTGGCGCGACCCGGCGCGCGGGTCCTCGTAATCGGTGGGGAGGGGGTGGTGCGGCCGCTGCTGGCACATGGATTTCACCTCGATGAGGAGCGGCCGGAGTGGGTTGTCGTCGGACTGGATATTCACGTCACCTACGCGAAACTGGTCCGCGCCATGCAGGCCATCGACCGCGGCGCCGGGTTTATCGGCACCAATCCTGATCGCCGGTTTCCGTTGGAGCACAGCTTTGCGCCGGGCTGCGGTGCGTTGCTGGCGTTTCTGGAAGCGGCGACGGGCCGCGCCCCGCATATAGTCGGCAAACCCAACAACACGATGGTTGACATCGCGCTGGAGCGGATCGGGGTAGCGCCAGCGATGGCGGCGTTCGTCGGCGACAGTCTCGGGACCGACATTGCCGCGGGCCGGGCCGCCGGCCTGTGTACGGTGCTGGTCCTGACGGGGGTGACGAGCGCCGAGGAAGCAGCCGCGATCCGGGGCACGGAGTACGAGCCGGACTACGTGTTCGACGATCTGCCGGCACTGATCGCGGCGCTCACGGACACCCCCACGCCTTGACCGGCGCCCCAAGCGAGGCGTGAGCACCGGCCGGCCATTGCTGCTGATCGCGGCCGGTGCCTATACTGGACCGGAATCATCTGGCCGTCCGGAGGGATGCATGTCAAGGCGTATGACCGTAGTTTTCGACGACGAGACGCTCTACACGGCCTTGGAGGCGGAGGCGGCTCGTCGGGGATGCTACGCTAAGGATATTGTGGCCTCCGCGGTTCGGGAGTGGCTAGAGGCTCAGGAGGACACGGCGCTTCGGCCGGCGGTGGAGCAAGCACGGCAAGAATGGCAGCGTTGCGGTGGCATTGAGGCGGGAGCATTCTTCCGTGACCTGGAAGCTGGCCAGTGGTGCTTGCCCCCTCCCTAGCCCTCCCCCGGAGCAAGCTCCAGGGGAGGGAACATGCTGTATCCCTGGAGGCTCCCTGCCGACTGGTACGCTACCGTGCAGGCAGCGGGAAGCGAACGGTACCGTGAGACGGGTTCTTGCAGTCGAGACGCAGGCGCATCGGCAGTTCGTGGACATCACCGACCGGGTGCAGACGGTAGTCCGGGCGTCCGGGGTGCGGGAGGGCCGCTGTGTGCTGTTCGTGCCGCACACGACCGCCGGGCTGACCATCAACGAGAACGACGACCCCGACGTGCCGCGCGATATGCTGACCGGCCTGACCGACTTACTCGGCGATGAAAGCCGCTTTCGCCACTACGAGGGCAATGCCGGCGGACACCTGCTCTCCTCGCTGCTGGGTGTCTCGCTCACCATCTTCATTGCCGAGGGCAAGCTGGCGTTGGGGCGCTGGCAGGCGATCTACTTCGGCGAATTCGACGGTCCCCGCCAGCGCGAGGTATGGGTTAGAATAGTAAGCGAGGCCTGACCGCGCCGGGACTGGGAGCTGGGCAGATGCGCTTGCCACTGATGATGCTGTTGCAACTGGCGGGTGGCGTGACCGGCGTTGTGCAGCGTCTGGTGCTCGCCTGGCGGCTCTTCCGCGATGGTCGCGTCCCGCTGCTGACCAAAGCGATTCCGACGGCGGGCGTGGCGTATGCCGTGTCGCCGCTGGACATAATCCCCGATTGGCTGATTGGGCCGGGCCACATAGATGACGTGGTAGTGGCCTTCCTGGGTGTGTGGTTCTTCGTCGTGGCTTGCCCCCGTTGGCTGGTCGAAGAGCATCGGCGCGCGATGTCCGGGTTCCCACCCCGCAGCGGCGGCCGCGGCGCGGCCACCGGGGACAAACCCGAGGGTGAGGTCGTAGACGTAGAAGCCCGCGTCGTCGAGCGGCAAGGCGGCCGCTAGGCCCGGTCTCTGCGCCGGACATAGTGATTCCGGCACGGTGCCGCCTCATACCGGCCAAGCGGAGCGGTCCGAGGCGGGCGGATAGCTCGTTTGGGGGGCGAATCGCCGTGCTACGAGCGCATTATTCCATTTACTCTGCTATACTCGTTGCTACACTATTTGTTGTGCCGCGTTTGTGAAAAGTTTCACAAACTGACTGGGAGGTGAGCAATGGTGACTGCATCACCGCGCCGAATCATCCCTTTGCGACGTGCCAGGCGGGTGATCCCCGCATCAACGTGCAACTACGAGTACAGCTATGACGACCTTTTCACCGAGCGATTAAGGGCCTCGGAGAGCGATGCACATACGCTGCAAACGCCCTTACCGCCGGAATACGTCGCCATGTCCCCGGCGGAGCTGGACGAGCGTATCACCGCCGCGCGGGCAGAGCTAGGCACACAGCTCGTCGTGCTGGGCCATCACTACCAACGCGATGAGGTCGTGAAGTACGCCGACTTTCGGGGGGACTCGTTCAAGCTGTCGCAGCAGGCGGCCGCCCGCAAGGAGGTGCGCCACATCGTTTTCTGCGGCGTCCACTTCATGGCGGAGAGCGCGGATATTCTGAGTGACCCGGAGCAGGCGGTCATTCTGCCGAACATGGCCGCCGGCTGCTCGATGGCCGACATGGCGGCCACCGACGACGTGCTGGCGTGCTGGGCCAGTCTGAATCAGGTGACGGAGGACAAGATCATCCCGATCACCTACATGAACTCGGCAGCCGCGCTCAAGGCGTTCTGTGGCAAGCACGACGGGGCGGTCTGCACGTCGTCCAACGCGACGGCGGTGCTGACGTGGGCGCTGGAGCGCGGGCGCAAGGTGCTCTTCTTCCCCGATCAACACCTGGGGCGCAACACGGCGCTCAGACTCGGCTACGGCCTGGACGACATGGTGGTGTGGAACCCGCATCTACCGCTGGGCGGCAATTCCCCGGAGGAGATCGAGCGGGCCACCTTCATCCTATGGCGGGGGCACTGCTCGGTCCACGGGCGCTTCTCCGTCGAGCAGATCACGCAGGCGCGGGAGCGCTACCCGGATGTCAACGTCATCGTGCATCCTGAGTGCAAGATGGAGGTCGTGCAGGCGTCCGACCTGAACGGCTCGACCGAGGTCATCTCGAACACCATCACCGCGGCGCCAGCGGGCACGACTTGGGCGGTTGGCACGGAGATCAACTTGGTCAATCGCCTGGCGCAGGAGCAGCCGGACAAGACGATCTTCTGCCTCGATCCGGTCATCTGCCCGTGCTCGACGATGTACCGCATCCACCCGGCCTATATCGCCTGGGTGCTGGACAACCTGGTCGCGGGCCGGGTGGTCAACCAGGTGAAGGTCGACTCGGAAGTCGCCAAGTGGGCGCTGGTCTCGCTTGACCGGATGCTGGCGATTACGTAACGACTGCGGCGGACTCGTGCCGGGCCGGTAGCGAGTGAACGGCGTGGATAATCAACGCTGGTGGGCAGGTATTATCGGGGCGGTCCGGGGCGGCTTGGGGCTGTTCGCGCTGTTTGCACTGCTGCTTGCTCTATTTGCCGGTATCGTCGTCGTCTCGAATAATAGTGCTCCGACTAAGCTCTGGATACTGGCGGTCGTCGGCGTGTTCTGGGTGGGCAATACGGTGCTACCGTTTGTCATCCTCTATGGTCGTCCCAGCCATCTCGCGTACCAAGTAGACCTGAGGCGGATTGAGGCTGAACTGTACGAGCGGCAGTCACAGAGCGAGTATCCAGAAGACTTGCGACGCCAACGCCAGCGCGGTAGGCTAGAGACGAGTGAGGGTAATCATGGTGACCGCTGAACGCCGGGCGTTGATCGAGCGCTACTTTGCGCCGAAGATACGGATTCCCGCGGACCATCTCGATGAGCTAGGCCGCAAGATACTCGAGGCGTTCGAGGGGCCGCGCAAAGATTGGCGGACGGCCTGGGGCATCGCCGAGGAGATTGGCGTGAGTGAGGGTGACGTGCTGGTCTATATTGATCGGCACCCGGACTGGTTTCTTCGGGATGTTGTCAAGGACGGGGTGATTTACAGCAACACGGTCAAGCTCGCCCCTCCCCGGCCCTCATCGTAGGAGCGGGAGTTGGCCGACGCGGAAAGCGCGACGAGCGCAATGACACCGGAGTTGGTAGCCATCCTGGGTGTGGGCGTGGCACTCCTGGCCATCCAGGTGGCGTCCGCGCAGCGCACGGACCGGCGCATCGAAGGCTTGGAGACCCGCATGGGGGCCACCTGGAGTAGCGCTTGGCGCGGCTGGAGGGGCCTTCTGGACGGCGTGCGAGAAGGGCCGTTCGAGCGTGCAGGTCGCCAGAACTAAGGCTAGGAGCGGACCCGCGCACGCGGGTCCGCATTGGTATTGCCGGTTACATTAAGGAGCACACGTGGCCTAACCTGCATTGTCGGTTGCCGGATAAGAGTCTGCCCCCGGGCCGCCGAGGGCGGGTACTTCATCCAGGCTAACGCTGCTACCTCGCCGATCTCCTTACGGAGGCGCGCGCCTTGTGCCGGGAACGGTCCAGGGCCAGCGGGTCTCCGCGCCGTGTGTTCCGTTTCCCAACCGCTCCAGGCCCCCAGCCCCAGAGGGCTGCTGACAGCGGGCCATAATAGTCTGCCCATTCTCCGGTGATGTGCGGCCCTTGGTCCGGGCCGGGTGCGTGCCGTTCCACGGTACTGACGCCGGCCGTTGGGACTGGGAGCCAGCGGGAAGGAGGGGTATCCGTGAACTTCCAGCACTTCCGCGCAATGTGGGTCAAGGCCACGACCCACTTGCGCGAGACAAGCGCCGGAACGGCGTTTGTCGTCGGCCTGGTGTGGAAACACGCACCAGTTGCCGGGAGCCTGCTTGCCGTGTCCACCATCGTGGCGGGTGCCACCACGCCGCTGGTGGTCTGGTCCGTTACCGGGCTGATTGATGCGCTGACGGAGGCAGCGGCAGCGCAAGCCGAGCTGTGGCCGCCGATTGTGCCCTGGCTGGTGGCGTTGATCGGCGCCTTGGCGTTACGCAGCGTGGACTTTACCAGCGTCTCTTACCTAGGTGAAAGGGTGAGCGTGCCGGTCACGGCGGCGGTGCAGCGCGCGGTACACGAAAGGGCCGCCGTGCTGCCTCTGAGCGCCTTCGAGCAAGAGACCTACTACACGAAGCTGGAGACGGCGCAGCAGGTTGACGGGGACAGGCTGAGTGATCTCCTCGAGAATTTTACCTGGGTCCTCAGCTCGGTGGTCGGTGTCGCCGGACTGATGGCGCTCTACGTTCGTGCCCACTGGCTGCTCGCCGGCGTGCTTGTGGCCACCGTGGCCTTGCACGCTCTCGTCGAGTCCTCCATGAGCCGTGTCTCCGTCGAGGCCAGGTATAGCAATTCCCCGCGGCGTCGAGAGAGGAGCTACTGGTCCGGTCTGCTCTCCAGCCGTGCTGCTGCTCCGGAGCTACGTCTGTTTCGGCTGGCCGATCAGCTGCTCGGGCGCTGGCACCGTGCTCACAGACACTCCGTTGCCGCGGAAGTGACCGCCCAACGCAAGATGGCGCTCGCCAGTCTCGCCAGCGTTGCCGTCCAGGAAGTCATCGGGCTGGTCATGGTAATTGTCCTCCTGTTGCTCGCGTTGCGCCAGAGCATCAGTTTGGGTGACCTGGTAGCGCTGCTCTATGGCCTGGGCCGGTTTCGGGAGCTCACCCGCAACGTCGGCTACGGGCTACAGAATCTGTTCATCTATCGGGGGGAATTGAGGCACTTGTGGGCATTTCTCGCCCTGGAGGGAGAGCGACTTCCCCTACGCACGCCGCGCCGAGGACTGCCGCGACCACTACGCGAGGGAGTGCGATTCCGGGACGTGAGCTTCACCTATCCGGGGAGCTCCCGCCCGGCGGTAGACGGCGTAACACTGACGCTGCGACCACAAGAGCGCGTGGCGCTGGTGGGGGAGAACGGGGCTGGCAAGACGACGCTCGTGCGGCTGCTCTTGGGGTTGTATCGCCCTACCCAGGGAGTGATCACGGTGGACGGGATAGATCTCGCCGAGATTGATCCCGACGAGTGGCGGCGCGAGGCGACGGCGGTCTTCCAGGATTTCGTGCGGTATCCAACCACCGTGCGCGAGAACATCGCCTACGGCGACATTGCCGTGCTGGTGGACGGCGCCGCCGCGACTGGGGTAGCACGCCAGCGAATCACGGCCGCGGCGGCGCGGAGCGGCGCGGACCAATTCATTGCAACGCTGCCAGGCGAGTATGACGCACTGCTGGGCAAGGAGTGGCCGGGTGGCGTCGAGCTATCGTCCGGCCAGTGGCAACGGTTGGCGATTGCGCGGGCCTACTTGCGTGACGCCCAGATCATCGTGCTCGACGAGCCGACTGCGGCGCTCGATCCACGCGCCGAGGTCGCCGTCTATCGCCAGTTCAGCCGAGCCGCGGCCGGCCGGTGCGCGGTCTTGATCTCGCACCGCCTGGGGGCGGCGCGGCTGGCAGATCGCATCGTCGTGCTTTCCGATGGGCGACTGGTGGAGGAGGGGAGTCACGACGAGTTGCTTGAAAGAGGCGGGGCCTATGCCCATATGTACCGCCTCCAGGCGAGCTGGTACACGCAGCAGACGGACGAGGACGGGAGAAGATGAGTCGGATACTGCGTCCTGTTGAGCGCTGGGGGCGGCGCTTGCGCTACCTGCCGCGCGTGGTCCGCTTGCTATGGACCGCCGATGCCGGCGGAGCCACCGCCATCTTTATGGTGAGTGCCGGTGCTGGTCTCTTTGTCGTCGCAGAGGTACATGTGCTGCGGCGCATGATCGAGACGGCACAACAGGTGGTGGAGGGAGACGGCTCGCTGACGACCGGCCTCTGGTGGGGTGGCGCGCTAGGGGCGCTGGCGCTACTCCAAGCCGTGGTCGAACAGGGCAAGAGGATTCTCGATCTCCGTTTCGAAGGGCGACTGCGAGCACACGTCGAGGAGCGCTGTTACCAGCAGGCGCAGGCGATGCCCCTGGAATGGTTCGAGCATGCCGAGCACTACGATCAGCTGCATCGTGTACGCCGGGGGATGGCCAGACGGCTGTCCGGCCTGATGGTCTGCTTTTGGGAGGGTTTGACGGACCTCGTCGCGCTGATGTCGCTGCTCGTGTACTTGGCGCAGTTTCACTGGGCGCTACCACTGTTGCTCGCCATCGGCAGTACACCGGGCGTGTTGCTCTATAGTCGTTTCCTCCATCGGAAGTATTACGTGCAGCGTGAACTGGCACCGCACGAGCGGCGCTTTACGGTCTACGCCGGCTTGCTCACCGGGCGGAAGTCCGCCGCCGAGGTCCGGCTGTTCGGGTTGGGCGGCTGGCTGCTCGATCAGGTGGCCGTGTTGCGGCGGCGGCTCGACCGGGAACGGCTCCAGTTGGCGGCGCGTGAACTCCGGCAGACGGGCTTCAACGGTGGGCTGAACGGCGTCGCGCATATCGTGGCGCTGGTGTTCAGCGTCGGGCTACTGGTCGTCGGACGGGTGAGTATCGGTACGGCCGCGGCGCTCTTCGCGGCAATCGAGCGGTTCCAGCGCGACTATGGGGACTTGGTGTACTTGATGGTGGGAGCGTATGGCGACATGCGCTACTTGCAGGACTACTTCGAGTTCATGGATGGGCCGCGGCTGGACCTGGACGAGGGACGCCGGCTGCCTGGGCAGCTCAGGGAGGGCATCAGGCTCGAAAACGTCTCGTTCACCTATCCGGGCGGCGACCGGCCGGCGCTGACCAACTTGGACTTGACGATCCGGCCCGGCGAACGGGTGGCCTTGGTGGGTGAAAATGGCGCCGGCAAGACGACGCTCATCAAGCTGCTGCTGGGTCTGTACCGGCCGACGGCGGGACGGATCGTGGTTGACGGCGTTGATCTCGACGAGGTGGCGCCGGACGATTGGTACCGGCGCTTCGGGACGGTGTTCCAGGACTTCGTGCGCTACGAGACTACCGTGCGGGAGAACATCGTCTTCGGCTGGCTGGAGGGACAGGACGACACGCGGGCACTGGCGGCCACGGTTGCGCGGAGCGGCGCCGACGAGGTGCTCGCCGCGTTGCCGGACGGTCTCGATACGCGGCTGGGCAAGGAGTTCCATGCTGGCGTAGACCTGTCGGTCGGGCAGTGGCAGAAGCTGGCGATTGCGCGGGCGTATTTTCGGCCGGCGGACATTCTGATTCTGGATGAGCCGGCGTCGGCGCTCGATGCACGGGCGGAGGCGGCCGTCTACGATCACTTCGCACGGATGGCGGAGGCAAGTACGGTGCTACTGATCTCGCACCGGCTCGGCTCCTGCCGGATCGCCGACCGCATTCTGGTGTTGCGGGAGGGTGCGCTGGTCGAGCAGGGGACGCACGCGGAACTGCTCGCCGCCGGGGGCGAGTACGCGGCGCTGTACCGGTTGCAGGCGGCGTGGTATCGCTCCTAGGAGCACTCCGGCGGACGTTGATCGCCTCCGGGCTGGACAAATACATGCACATGTTATAATTTAGTGCCTACTCAGGGGCCAGTGCCATGGCTGCCGACATAGATCACCACAAGCGCGAGCCAGTGCCGAGGCCGGGGAAGTAGCGGGATGGATAATCAACGCTGGTGGGCAGGCATCATTCGGGCGATCACGAGTGGCTTGGGTCTCTATGGCCTCTTCGCCCTACTCTTGACCGGCTTTGCCGTAGCCATCCTGCCATCGAAACTCAGCGAGGCTGCCCAGCTTACCGTCCTCGCCTGGACGGGTGTGGGTGGACTGCTGCTCATCATCGGCTCGTTCATCATCCTATGGCGCAATCCGCGCCACCTAGCCGATCAAGTAGCTCTGCAACAAAGCCAGATTGACGCGATCAAGGAGACGTTGGAAAGCCCGCTGTTTGCCGACAAGGTGCTGGACATAGTACGCTCGGAGATAGGGCGAGAGGACCAAAACGATGAGCACACCCTTTGACGATCCGGTGGGGCGCCGGATTATGCGGGCCTTTCCGGGTGAGCATCCAGGGTTGCGGGCCATCAGCGGCATCGCCCACGATTCCGGTCTCACGGTACGGCAGGTAACGGGATATATCCACGATCACCCCCAGTTTTTCGAGCGGTCGGCACTCAGTCTTGGCGGGACGTATGGCTTCAGGCCAGTGTTTCCACACCCGGGACCTGCCAAGCCGAGGCTGAAATCCTTTGCCTAGCCCGCCCTTAGTGCAGCCCACGTTCATGCCGTGCTATGCCGGCTCTAAGCCGCCTGGTAGCGTGCGCGTTAGGCTAGAGACGAGTGAGGGTAATCATGGTGACCGCTGAACGCCGGGAGTTGATCGAGCGCTACTTTGCGCCGAAGATACGGATTCCCGCCGACCATCTCGATGGGCTGGGCCGGAAGATACTTGGGGCGTTCGAGGGGCCGCGCAACGAGTGGCGGACGGCCTGGGGCATCGCCAAAGAGATCGGCGCAAGTGAGGGTGACGTGCTGGTCTACATTGATCGGCACCCGGACTGGTTTCTTCGGGATGTTGTCAAGGACGGGGTGATTTACAGCAACACGGTCAAGCTCGCCCCTCCCCGGCCCTCATCGTAAGGACATACGACAGCGGCGGCTACCGGGGATGGACCACCGGAAAATACTCGCCGGCCAGCATGTCACCGTCCGACACGGTAATGCGCGTGTCCATCACGTGGCTGCCGGTGGCTACGTAGCGGGTGTGGGCGGGCATGTAGTGGACGGCGATGGCACGGCGGGGAATAGTCGAGGGGTTGGGCGCGCTGGCGTGCCAGGTCGCGCAGTGATGGAAGCTGACCGCGCCCGTCGGGACCTCGGCCGGCATGACCTCCACGTTAGCCTGCGGCGGCAGTTGAGTCGGATCATACTGCGGGGAGAAGTCGTCGTTGGTGCCTAAGCCGACATGCTTGTCACCCCAGCGGTGCGAGCCGGGGATGAAGCGCAGACAGCCGTTGACCATGGTCGCGTCGTCGAGTGCGACCCAAGCGGTGACCAGATCGGCAGGCGTGAGTACCGGCCACGCGGGAAAGTCCTGGTGCCAGCGCGTGGAGGTGCCGACATTAGGTGGCTTGTACTGGATTTGGTCGTGCCACACGCGCAACGTATCCGTTGGCGCCAGCTGCAAGGCCATTTCCACAATGTCGGGGCGGGCGATGTGCTCGCGGTAGGCCGGGTGCGCCTGCCAGATGTTGACGATCTGCACCACGACCTTATCGCTATCGAGGCCGCCACCGGCCATGTTGCGGAGCAAATGGGGTCGGTCGGGGCTGGTGCCGGCGATGACCTGATCGAGCGCGTCACGGAGCGTCTGCACCTCGGCTGCCGACAGCAGTGGCTCGCCGGTCGTGACGTATCCGTTGGCGTGATAAAAGGCGACTTGCTCCTCGGTCAGCATGATCCTCTCCTGTTGTGGGGCAGCATAGGCAGACGACTGCGCCCGTAAGTCTACAGACCGGCGCTGGCGACGTGTAGGGGCCGGGAGATGAAACGCCTGACTCGATCCGAGCAGCCGGCGGCGGTCGTGCCGCTCGATTCTCGATTACGTTGGCGGCACAGTGCTATGATACGGCCATGACTGACCAGGCGGGCGCATCTCGGAGCCGGCGGCCCCCTCCCCGCCGGCTGACCCCTTACGACGTGCAGGCGCGGAAAGGCGCCGCCGAGCCGCTGGTGCTCGTCACGGCTTACGACTTTCCGACGGCGCGGTTGGCGGAGGCGGCCGGCGTGGATGCCATCTTGGTTGGCGACACGCTGGGTCAAATGGTGCTTGGCCACCTCACCACTATTCCGGTGACGCTGGATACCATGGTGCATCATGTGCAGGCAGTGCGCCGGGGGGCGCGGCGCACGCTGGTGATCGGCGATATGCCCTTTCTGACGTTCCGGACCGGCGTCGCAGACACCCTGCGCCATGCCGGGCGCTTGATGCAGGAGGGCAACGCCCAGGCGGTGAAGCTCGAAGGGGGGCGGCCGGTCGCGGCGACTATCGGCGCGTTGGTCGCAGCCGGTATTCCGGTGATGGGACATATCGGTCTTACCCCCCAATCGTACTATCAGCTGGGCGGCAATCGGATCCAAGGGCGCACGCCAACGGCCGCGAGGGCGCTGCTCGACGATGCGCTGGCGTTGGAGGAGGCCGGATGCTTCAGCATCGTGTTGGAGGGGCTGCCGACGGAGGTGGCGGCGGCGATTACCGAGCGGGTCGGTGTCCCGACCATCGGCATCGCCGCCGGGCCGGACTGTGACGGGCAGGTGCAGGTACTCCACGACCTGCTCGGCTTCACGGCCGGCCGGCGCACCAAGCGCCACGCCCGCCGGTACGTTCACCTCGATGCGCTCATCGAGGAGGCGCTCGGAGTGTATGCAGCGGACGTGCGGGACCGGAAGTTCCCTGGTGCGGCCGAGAGCTTTCCGGCCGACGAGCAGACGCTTGCTGCGCTGTCCAATTGGGAGGTACCTGGGGCCGCCTCAGACGAGGCCGCTCCTCATGGGAGCGGAGCCTGACCGGGGGAGGTATCGGCCAAGCCGTAGGGGCGCCTGCAACCGCCGTTGCGCCCGTCCCCCCGCACAGCGGGGGGACCATAGGGCTGATAGGGGTAGGTTTTTTGTCTGCATCAGGATTTTCGGGATGCAAGGATGAGCCGGATGGATGGCGGCTGGCGCCGCAATGACGGGAGCGCGGCCAGGGCGCCCACAAGGGACGCCCCTACGGCTGAACCCGTACACCTACCCCTGTCAGCCGGCCCCTTCTCCATCGCGGAGCGATAGAGATGGGGAGTGGATTCCCGCTTTCGGAGACCTTTGCATAACTACCCGGATGGAGTGCTAGGGGGCAGTGATCCAGCTTTCGCTAACCTGGAAGGACCGGTTTTTGGATTCCCGCCTTCGCGGGAATGACGGGTTACGCAAAGGTCTCCTTTCGCGGGAATGACGGAGGGGGAGGCGGGAATGACGGGTTATGCAAAGGTCTCCTTTCGCGGGAATGACGGAGGGGGAGGCGGGAATGACGGGTTATGCAAAGGTCTCCTGGCACGGGAATGACGGGAGGGGCGGGCGCGATGAATCGCGCCCCTCCCCGAAAAACCTGCCCTTGTCAGGGACCATAGGGGGGCTAAGGGGCTGACCCATGCGTGTCTTGTCAGCGATTCCTGATTTGCGCCGGGCGCGGGCCGCGGAGGGGCGGCCGATTGAGTTGGTGCCGACGCTGGGGGCGCTCCATGCGGGCCATGTCTCCTTGCTGGAGCGCGGGCGGGCGGCGGGCGGCGCGCTCTGGATGACCTTGTTCCTCAATCCGCTGCAATTCGGCGCCAACGAGGACCTCGCCACGTATCCGCGACCGCTGGAGCGCGATCTGGAGCTGGCGGAGAAAGCCGGCGTGGAGTTGGTCTTCACGCCGATAGTAGACGACCTGTATCCGCCGGAGTTTGCGAGCTACGTGGAGCCGACCGGCGCAGCGACGCGCTGGGAGGGGGAGAGCCGCCCCGGTCACTTCCGCGGCGTCGCGACGGTCGTGGCGATCCTATTCCGGCTCTGCCAGCCGCGGCGGGCCTATTTCGGGGAGAAGGACTATCAGCAGCTACAGGTGATCCGGCAGTTGGTGCGGGACCTGTACCTCGACGTTGAGGTGGTGGCTTGTCCGACGATCCGCGAGCCGGACGGTCTCGCCTACAGCTCGCGCAACGTCTATCTTGCGGCGCCGGAGCGCCGGAGCGCGACCGTGCTCTATCGGGCAGTGCAGACGGCGCGCCGGGCCTACCGGGCCGGGGAGCGGCGCGGCGACCGTCTCGTGGCACGCATGACCGAGACGGTCGCCGCGGAGCCGGGTGCCACGCTGGACTACGCCGCGGTGGTGGACCCGGAAAGCCTGGAGCCGCTGCAAGAGGTAGAAGACGAGACGCGACTGCTGATAGCGGCACACGTGGCCGGCGTGCATCTGATTGACAATATGGCGGTTAGCGAGTAGCGGTCAGCTTTTAGCTCTCAGCCGTCAGCCGGGGGCTATAGGCTCACGGGGTAGGGTTTTTGTCTGCATCAGGATTTTCGGGATGCAAGGATGAACAGGATAGATTCCCACTTGCGCGGGAATGACGGATGGGCGTTATTTTCAGAGCAATGACCAGGCAATAGCAACAGGGCTGATGGCTGATGGCCGATGGCTGAAAGCTGAGAGCTAACGGCTAATAGCTAGTACGCTGACGGCGGCGCGGGTGCGGTGGTATCCTCGCTGCAGGGAGGGGCCAGCAAGCCCCGCTCGTTATGGAGGGGGTGGTCGCGTCCGCAGCCACGTGTCTCGAACGCCGCCACGACCGGTTATGACCTCACGTTACTTGCTCGTGCGCTCCCGTCGTCGCCATGCCGCCAACGGCTCGAAGGCGCCGCTGCTCGTTGCCGTCGCGGGCAGCATGATCGTGTTCTGTGGTCTGATGAGCGTGATAGTCGGCTTGGCCCTCGCAGGTTTGGCGGCGACGGGTGCGGGCGCCGCCTTTGCCTATGCCCGCGAGACGGTCTTCACCGATCTGCCCGAGGCCTCCGAGCTTGGAGCGCAACCGCTGGCGCAAGTCACCCAAATTTACGACCGGACCGGCCAGGTGATGCTCCATGAGTTCTACGAGGAGCGGCGGGTTAACGTGCCGCTGCACGCCGTCTCACCGTATGTCATCCAGGCGGTAGTGGCTTCCGAAGACGCCAGCTTCTACGCGCACGCGGGCTTCGATCTACGGGGCATCACCCGGGCCGTTTTCCGCGACATCACGGGCACGACCGCTTCCCTGCAAGGTGGCTCCACAATCACGCAGCAGCTGGTCCGCGACACCTTCCTCTCGCGGGAGCAGACGGTACCCCGCAAGCTACGCGAATTGACCCTCGCCATCCAAGTCGAAACGCAGTTCTCGAAGAACGAAATCCTGGAGATGTATCTCAACCGGATGTACTTCGGCAATCAGGCCTATGGGATCGAGGCGGCGGCGTTGAGCTACTTCGGGAAGCGCGCGAAGGACCTGGACTTGGCGGAAGCGGCGCTGATTGTCGGTCTCCTGCCGGCGCCCTCGGAGTATTCGCCGGTGGTCAATCCGAGCTTGGCGCGGCGGCAGCAGGCCGGTGTCTTGGAAAACATGGTGCGCTACGGGATGATTTCGCGCGCCGAGGCCGAGGCAGCCAAAGAGCAAGGCCGGCAGATGGCCTTTCGGGCGCCGCGAGTCTCCATCCAGCATCCGCACTTCGTGTTCTACGTGCGCGAGGTCTTGAAGCGCATGTTTGCCCCGGAAGACTTACGTCGCGGCCTGAAGGTCATTACGTCCCTCGACTTGGACCTCCAAGCTGCCGCCGAGGCCGCGGTGCGCCAGCGCGTGAATGAGCTACAAGGCCGCGCAGTCAATAACGGCGCACTCGTTGCCCTGCGGCCCGACACAGGTGAAATCCTGGCGATGGTCGGCAGCTACGACTTCTACGACGTGGGCATTGATGGCCAAGTCAACGTCGCCTTGGCCGAACGCCAGCCGGGGTCGGCGTTCAAGCCGTTTACCTACGCTACGGCCTTCGCCTCCGGGAAGTGGACGCCCGCTTCATTGATCCATGATCGGGCTATCGAGTACGACTTGCCGGGCGTTGTGCTCGCGGAACGGCAGTTCAAGCCCCGCAACTACGACGACACGTGGCATGGCTACCTCACGCTGCGCGAGGCGTTGGCCAACTCGCACAACATCCCGGCCGTAATTCTGATGGACCGCGTGGGCGTCGGTCGGGTGATCGAAACGGCGCGAACAATGGGCATCACTACCTACCTGCCGCCGGTGCTCAGTCTCACGCTGGGCAGCGGGGGGGTGCAGTTGCTGGAGATGGCGCGCGCCTATGCCGTGTTTGCGAACAACGGGCTGTACTACGACAGCAGCCCAATTCTCCGCGTCACCGATCTGGATGATCGTCCGATCTGGGAGCATCAGCCACGCGGGAAGCCGGTATTGATTCCGGAGGTGGCGTTCATGATTACCGACATCCTGGCCGACGAGCGCACCCGCCAGGCGATATTCGGCACCACGCTCAACGTGGGAGTGCCGGCGGCCGTCAAGACCGGGACCACGAACGACTTCCGCGACTCCTGGGCGGTTGGCTATACGCCGGACCTGGTGGTAGGAGTGTGGGTGGGCAATACCGACAATTCGGAGATGCGGCGGGTACCCGGCTCGCAAGGCGGCGGTGTGATCTGGCGCAACTTCATGCAGGTCGCCACCAGCGGCCAGGTGCCGCAGCTCTTCAGCCCGCCGCCTGGTCTGGTGCAGTCGGCAGTCTGCGGCTACCCGGAGTATTTCTTGCGCTCGGCCGTGCCGCCAGTGGAGGATTGCACGAAACCGGCGCCGGTGGAGACGCCGCCAGCCGACCCCGCGGCACCGGCGCCGACGCCGACCGTAATCCCGGTGTGGACGCCGCTGCCGGTTGCCGGTCGCCCGGTCGTTGGCCCGGAGCCGTTGCCGACCCCAGCCCCGATCACGCCGCCAACCCCGGTCGGTCCGCCGGTGGTGCGATGGGGCGGCTAGGCAGCGCGTCCAGATCAAGAGGTCCGGGCTTCTTGGTATTGAACCTGACGCCCTCCGGATTTATCACTGAGAACAACCCTGCATCGTGCCTCTTATTCTTATAACCAGCATCTGCTACTCGATCATTGGGAATGCTAGTCAATGAGTAAAATAGCCTGGATTGCCTTGAGAAGTAGAGCATCTCACGAGTTGTGAAGCACAGAATGGATTTCACTGCGTCGCCAAGTTTGTCACCAAATCCTACAATGTACTCTTCCTCTGCACCGAGGCGGTACGATGTCTCTACTCCGGCACTGGATTCACCTCGTCAATAATAACAGCCGCCGAAGTTGGCACTCCAGCGGCTGCGCGGCGTGTGCGGTGGTTGTGGTTACTTCGCTCTGGCTTTTTCTCGTCTCGAAGGCGGCGGCTCAGAAAAGCTTTCACCCTTTGCTTCAGCAGCCTCGCGGCGCTCTAGCCACGCCTCCCACTTGGAATTCGCCTCCTCAACGCCTTTGGCGCGGGCCTGCCTCGCGCTTTTCGCTTTGTCGTAGGCCCAATCGAATAGTACCACTTTGGCCCTCCTCCCTGCTATGACCATGAGGCCGAATACTGCTGCTGAAAGGCCAACCGGCCCAGTCTCCTCCACGAGCAGTTGTAGCAATGCTCTGCCAATGGCAATGCCGTTCGGCCATAGACACGACAACGCCCAACACCAACTGGTAGCTAGCCATCGTTCCACATGGAAGAGGTGATAGATAAACCCAATCACCCATCCACATGGGAATATGACAGAGAACCAGGTGAGGTCTTCCTTCCGAATACTCCAGATGCTCTCTCGCTCATCGGCCCGTGTCACTCCTACCCCCTCTAACCGGCCGCTGCCGCAGCCGGCCGACAACCACGGATCAAATATCTCGCTGGATGCCGCCAGCCATCGCTACGGCTGATCCCGGAGAGAGCGCCACCCCGCCGGGGCTACTGGCGGGGTGCCTGGCATGATACAAGCACGGGACTCCACGAGTGGGTGCATGAGTTGGGTAGTGGGAGGTGGCGCTACGAGTGGGTTGTTGAGTACGCGGGACATGCCAACGTGAAACATCCGACGGCTAAGTCTGAGCATCATAGGGCCACCCTCCTTCCTCCGTGTGCCTCGCGGCAACGCTAGCCGCGGCTAAGGTGCGCTTATGACTCCACAGACAGCGACTGTCTGTCAAGCGCGGCGAGCACACCAATTCTGAAATAAATCAAGTCTTCCCTGATATGATAGCATCATCAGCACCCGCCCAGGATTTGGCCGCGTCGCGCGTGCAAAAGCAGTAAGCCAGCGCCGATCTGACCTTCATTCGGATACACTACCGGCCGCTTAGAGTATTGACACTACGGCGCTCAAGTTTTATACTAGCTAGTATCATAGATTGTGCTCGCTGGGTCTCGTGTACTGTCAGCCGCACACCGACGGGGCTGCTGCCCCCGGTAGCATCTCAGGACCTACGAGGTGGTAGCGCCCTAGCCCCAACAAGCGATAAGGATGCCAAGTATGTCGCAATCCGAGGCCCGGTCGCCGGGCATCGAGACGATGCCGCTGGATGACCTGCCGCGTCGTCTGCCTGTGCTGCCGCTCATTGACGCCGTGGTGTTCCCGCGCATGGCGGTCCCCCTGCTGGTCGGGAAGCCGCGGTCGTTGGCGGCCGTGGAGCAGGCCTACGAGTCCGACCGCCTGGTGTTGCTGGTCGCGCAACGCGATTCCGAGCTTGAGGAGGTCAACCCGAAGGACCTCTATCGGTTCGGTTCGGTCGCGCTGATTCGACAGCTGGTGCGCGTGCCCGACGGCACCTTGCGAGTCATCGTCCAGGGGCAGGCCCGCGCCAAGATTACCTCGGTGCGGCTGGTCGAGGACTGCTTGGTGGCGCGGTACCGGCCGCTGGCCGAGCCGCAAGAGGCCAGCCTGGAGATCGAGGCCTTGATGCGCTCGGTGTTGGGCCAGTTGGAGCAATACGTGGAGGAAGGCCGCTCGGTGCCGAGCGAGATGTTCCACGACGCCCGCAATCTCGATGATCCGGGGTGGCTCGCCGACCTGGTGGGCTTCGCGCCGGAGCTGACACTAGAACAGCGCCAGCAGCTGTTGGAGACGCTCGACGTGTCGGAGCGGCTGCGCCTGGTGAGTGCTTTCCTGAGCAAGCAGTTGGAAATCCTGGAGCTGCGGAACAAAATTCACTCGGAAATCCAGGAGGGCATGGAGAAGACGCAGAAGGAGTACCTACTGCGCGAGCAGCTGCGGGCAATCCAGAAGGAGTTGGGCGAGGACCCGCAGCAGGCAGAGCTGAACGAGCTGAAGGAGCAGATCGAGAGCGCCGGGATGTCCGACGAGGTGAAGGAGCGGGCGCTCAAGGAGTTGGATCGCCTCCAGGCAGTGCCGCCGGCCTCACCGGAAACCGGCATTATCCGTACCTACATTGATTGGCTCGTCTACCTGCCGTGGGCCAAGGAGACGACCGACCAGCTGGAGATCGCGGCGGCGTCTCGTGCCTTGGAGGAAGACCACTATGGCCTGGAGAAGGTCAAAGATCGCATCCTGGAGTTCTTGGCCGTCCGGCGCCTGAGCACCACACTGCGTAGTCCCATTCTCTGCTTTGTCGGGCCGCCGGGTGTGGGGAAGACGAGCCTCGGCCGCTCGATTGCGCGGGCAATGGGGCGCGAATTCGTGCGTCTGTCGCTGGGTGGGGTCCGCGATGAGGCCGAAATCCGCGGGCACCGACGGACCTACGTCGGCGCGATGCCGGGCCGGATTATTCGGGGGATGCGTGACGCCGGGACAAAAAACCCGATCTTCATGCTCGACGAGATTGACAAGCTCGGCATGGACTTCCGAGGCGATCCATCGTCGGCACTGCTGGAGGTGCTCGACCCGGAGCAGAACGCAAACTTCTCGGATCACTACCTGGAAGTGCCGTTCGATCTGTCGCGCGTGATTTTCGTCACGACGGCAAATCTGCTCGATCCGATCCCACCGGCCTTGCGCGACCGGATGGAAGTCATTCAGATCCCCGGCTATACGGAGGAAGAGAAACTGCACATCGCGCGCCGCTTCCTGCTGCCGCGACAGCTCGCCCAGCACGGTCTGGCAGACGGGCAACTGACCCTGCCGGACGATACGGTGCGCCAGCTTATCCGCGGGTATACGAAGGAAGCCGGCGTGCGAAACCTGGAGCGCGAGATCGCGCACGTGTGCCGCAAGGTGGCCAAGCGGATTGTGGAAGGCGCGGTCGAGACCATCACGGTGGCGCCCGACGACCTGGCCCGCCTGCTGGACCCGCCGCGGTTCGAGGCGCTGGTCGAGGAGCGCCGAGACGAGGTGGGCGTGGCCTACGGCCTCACGGTGAGCGAGGTGGGCGGTGACGTGGTGGCGGTGGAGGCGACCTGGATGGAGGGGAAGCCCCGGCTCACCTTGACGGGGCAACTCGGCAACGTGATGCAGGAGTCGGCGCAGGCGGCGCTGACGGTGGCGCGCCAACAGGCCCGGAGCTTGGGGCTGGACACCGGCTTCTTCGAAAAGCACGCCCTGCACGTACACGTGCCGGCCGGTAGTGTGCCCAAGGATGGACCGTCGGCGGGCATCACGATGACCACGGCGATAGTCGCAGCTATGATGGGCCGGCTGGTGCGTTCCGATGTTGCCATGACGGGCGAGATCACCCTGCGCGGACGAGTGCTGCCCATTGGTGGCGTCAAGCACAAGGTCTTGGCGGCCCACCGGGCGGGTGTGCGCGCGGTGATCTTGCCGGCTGAGAATAAGCAGGACCTCAGTGAGATACCGGAGGAGATACGCAAGGACATCGAGTTGATCTGGGTGGACCACATCAACGCCGTACTCAAACGGGTGTTGCGGCCGGCGCGACCGGCCGTACCTGTGCCGGCGGCGCCATGGCTAGAACCGGCCGAGGCGACGCCAGTCGTGCCGTTGGTAGCGACATAGGGAAGTCGCACGACCAACGGAACTCAACGAACGAGGAGGAGTCGAACAATGGCAGAACGGGTAGTAGGGATTGATTTGGGGACGACGAACTCCGTCATCGCCATCATGGAAGGTGGCGATCCCTTGGTCATCACCAACGCAGAAGGATCGCGGCTCACACCGTCGGTGGTGGCGTTCACCAAGTCGGGTGAGCGGCTGACCGGGCAGTTGGCGCACCGGCAGGCGGTACTCAACTCGGAGAACACCGTCTACTCGATCAAGCGTTTTGTAGGTCGCCATCACGGTGAGGTGGCCCACGAGCGGGGGCTGGTGCCCTACGAGGTCGTGCAGGGGCCGAAAGGCGAGGCGCGGGTGAAGCTGCCGGCGACCAACCGCGAGTACAACCCGGAGGAAATCTCCGCGATGGTGCTGCAGAAGCTGAAGGCGGACGCGGAGAAGTATCTGGGGGAAGAGGTCACCAAGGCGGTGCTCACGGTCCCGGCGTACTTCAACGACAGCCAGCGGCAGGCGACCAAGAACGCCGGTCAGATCGCCGGGCTGGAGGTGCTGCGGATCATCAACGAGCCGACGGCGGCCTCGCTGGCCTACGGTCTCGACAAGAAGAAGACGGAGACGATCCTGGTCTGGGACCTCGGCGGGGGCACGTTCGACGTGTCCATCCTGGAGGTGGGTGACGGCGTGTTCGAGGTCAAGAGCACCTCGGGCGACACTCACCTGGGCGGTGATGACTACGACCAGAAGATCGTGGAATACGTGGCCAAGGAGTTCCAGCAGCAGGAGGCCATTGATCTCCGCCAGGACCGGCAGGCGCTCCAGCGGCTGATCGAGGCGGCCGAGAAGGCCAAGATCGAGCTGTCCAGCGTCGTGCAGACGGAGGTGAACCTGCCCTTCATCACGGCCGATCAGCACGGGCCGAAGCACCTCGCCGTGTCGCTGACGCGGGCACAGTTCGAGGAGAGCACAGCGGAGTTGACCGACCGCTGCGTCGGGCCGTTCCGGCAGGCGCTCGCCGACGCCAAGCTGAAGGCGAGTGATATTGACGAAGTGGTGCTGGTCGGTGGCTCGACGCGGATGCCGGTGATCCAGAACCTCGTCAAGAAGCTAACCGGGAAGGACCCGCATCAGGGCGTCAATCCCGACGAGGTGGTTGCCGTCGGTGCGGCGATCCAGGCGGCGGTGCTGACGGGCGACGTGAAGGACGTGGTCCTGCTGGACGTGACCCCGCTGTCGCTCGGTGTCGAGACGCTGGGTGGCGTGATGACCCGCCTGATCGAGCGCAACACCACTATCCCGACGCGCAAGACGGAGGTGTTCTCCACGGCCGAGGACGGTCAGACCGCCGTGGACGTTCACGTCTTGCAGGGGGAGCGGCCGATGGCCCGCGACAACATGACCCTCGGTCGGTTCCGGCTGGAGGGTATTCCCCCGGCGCCGCGCGGCGTGCCGCAGGTCGAGGTCGCGTTCGACATTGACGCCAACGGCATCCTGAACGTGTCGGCCAAGGACCTCGGAACTGGCAAGGAGCAGCGTGTGACCATCACCGCCTCGACCCACCTCGACCAATCGCAGGTAGAGCGGATGGTCCGCGAGGCCGAGCAGCACGCCGATGAGGACGAGCAGCGCCGGGAAGAGATCGAGGCACGCAACCGCGCCGATAGTCTCGTGTATGGCACCGAGAAGGGCCTCAGCGAGTACGGCGACAAGATCGGCGAGGAAGAGAAGAGCCAGATCGAGACGGCGTTGAACGAACTCAAGACGGCCTTGAAGGAAGAAGAGGCGGACATCAACCGTATCCGCGAGCTGACGCAGGCGCTCGAACAGGCCTCGTACAAGATGGCCGAGGCGATGTACAAGGACGTTGGTCAGCAGGCCGGGGCCGGCGAAGGGCCGCCTCCGGGTGAGGCTCCCAACGGTACGCCGGGCGAGGCCCCGGGCAGCGAGACCGGCCCCGCCGGGGACGACGTGGTGGACGCGGAGTTTCGCTCCAGCGACGATGACGGCAAGAAGTAGGCGGAGGGAGTGATGGCGGAACGACCACCGGCAGCGGACGCGGCCGCCGGCGTGCCGGAGCCAACTCTCGCTGCCGTCCAAGAGGAGGCAGGCGCCGATGGGGTGATGCCGGCGCCAGTCTCCGACGCCGATCAAGCAGCAGCCGAGGAGGACACCGATCCGGCGGCGGCGTTGGCTGAGGCGCAGGCCGCAGCCGCTGCTAACGAGGACAAGTTCCTACGGGCGCGGGCCGAGTTGGAGAACTACCGGCGGCGCGTAGGCCGCGAGCGGGCCGAGATAGCGCGGGAGGCGAAAAAGCAGGTACTACTCGGAGTGCTCGACGTTCTGGATAACCTGGAACGGGCGCTCGGCTATGAGCAGGCCGATGCCAAGACGCTGCAAATGGGCTTACGCATGACGGTCACGCAGTTCGAGGACGTGTTGTCCGGCCTGGGAGTCAAGGCAGTCGCCGCGTGCGGCGAGCAGTTCGACCCGCGCCGGCACGAGGCCGTGGCAACGGTCGAGGACTCGGAGCAAGCGGAAGGCATGATCGTCGAGGAGATACAGCGGGGCTACCACCTTGACGATGCGCTCTTACGACCGGCGCGGGTGAAGGTCGTGGCCGGACCGGCGGAGACGGCCTAGGGGCGGACCCACCCCCAACCCCCTCCCTGCAGGGAGGGGGCTACCGGGCGGCACCGGGACTCCCCTTCCCTCCAGGGAAGGGGCCGGGGGTTAGGTCCAACCTGCGGTAGCACGGCAGGAGGGTGGAGCGGTGGCGTCGAGAGCGAGCTTCAAAGACTACTACAAGACGCTGGGCGTGAAGCGCACTGCCAACGAGCAGGAGTTGAAACAGGCCTATCGTCGCTTGGCGCGCAAGTACCACCCGGACGTAAACCCCGGCGACAAGGCCGCGGAGGAGCGGTTCAAGGAGGTGCAGGAAGCCTACGACGTGCTCCGGGACACGGACAAGCGGCGCAAGTACGACCAGTTTGGTGCGGCGTGGCGCCAGGGCGGCGCGACATGGCAGCAGGCCTGGGACCAGGCGCGACGTGCCGGACCGCAACCCGGCGGGACACCGGGCTGGGATGCGTCCGGTGACTTCGAATTCGGCGATTTGCTCGGCAACCTGTTCGGCGAGCGTTTTCGCGGCGGCCGGGGGGCCGGCCGGCCCCGTGCGGGGGAGGACATCGAGCAGGGCGTCGAAATCTCGCTGGAGGAAGCGTTTCACGGCGGCAGTCGGATGTTCCAGATTCAGGTGCCGAACGAGTCCGGTGGGCGCGCGACCGAACGCATCGAGGTGCGTATTCCGCCGGGCGTGCCTGACGGTCAGCGGCTGCGCGTGGCGGGCAAAGGCCACCCCGGGGTCGGTGGCGGGCCGCGCGGCGACCTGCATCTCAAGGTGGGGGTGCGGCCGCATCCGCGGTTCGAGCGCGACGGCGACGACCTCACTACCGACGTGCCGGTGCCGGTGTGGCAGGCGGCGCTCGGTGGGGACATCGAAATCCGCACGCTCACCGGCAGCGGGAGCTTTCGCATTCAGCCTGAGACCCAGAACGGGCAGCGGATCCGCCTCGCCGGCCAGGGGATGCCCCGCTTTCGCCAGCAAGGACGCGGCGATCTGTATATCCGGCTGATGGTCCAGCTACCGAGCCGCCTCACCGCCCGCGAGAAAGAGTTGTTCGCCGAGCTGCGGCGGCTGCGGCAGAGTGAGGTACGGTCAGCGACTGCCGTCTGAGGTAGCTCCAAGGGAGGCGTGACAATGGCTTCAGGAGACGAGGGGTACTACCACATCGGAATCGCCGCGCGGATCATCAAGGTGCATCCCCAGACCCTACGCCATTACGAGCGGATCGAGCTACTGCACCCGCAACGCTCGGAAGGCGGCGAAAAGGGCCGGGGGATTCGCCTCTACTCGGACCGCGACATCGCCCGCGCCAAGCGAATCCGCCGGCTCGTCGAGGACCTCGGGGTCAACCTCGCTGGCGTAGAAGTCATCCTGAATATGGAGGAGCGTGTAGAGCGCCTGCGCGTCGAGAAAGAGCAGGAGCTTCAACGGCTCCGGGAGGAGAATCAACGCCTCAAGGATTTGCTGGTGCGCTTGACGATGAGCGCGCCAAGCCAGCCGCGCGACCCCGTTGTCAGTCCCCAGCCCCGGCGCCGGTAGGCGAGGCTGGGCCTGGACCTAACCCCCGGCCCCTTCCCTCCAGGGAAGGGGAGTCTGTGTGGTGGCCGGGGTGATGAACGATCTAGATAGGATTCAAAGGAGAATCCAGCGATGAACACCAACCGTTTCACCGACCGCGCTCAGGAAGCGTTGCTTGGCGCCCAACAGGCGGCCGAGCAGCGGCAGCACGGGCAGGTTGACATCGAGCATCTGCTCGTCACGTTGCTAGAGCAGCAAGACAGTATTCCCCGCACGATCATCAGCCGCTTGGGCGCCGATCCCGCGCAGGTGCAGCGCGATGTGGAAGAGAGCCTGTCCCGCGCGGCCACGATTTACGGCGCGGCCACTCAGGTCACGATGGCGCCGCGGCTGCGGCAAGTGCTCCTGGGCGCGCACGAGGAGATGGCGCGGCTCAAAGACGAGTACGTCAGCACCGAGCATCTGCTGCTGGCGATTGTGTCCGATCCACAGAAGGGCACGGCCACCAAAATCCTCCAGCGGCACGGGATCACGGCGGAGCGCATCTACCAAGTGCTGGCGGCGGTGCGTGGCAGCCAGCGCGTGACGGACCAGAACCCGGAAGCCAAGTACGAGGCCCTAGAGCGGTACGGACAAGACCTGACGCAGGCGGCGCAAGCGGGCAAGCTCGATCCGGTCATCGGCCGGGACGACGAAATCCGGCGGGTCATTCAGGTGCTGTCGCGGCGCACGAAGAACAATCCCGTGCTGATCGGCGATCCGGGCGTTGGCAAGACGGCCATCGTCGAGGGGCTGGCGCAGCGGATCGTGCGCGGTGACGTGCCGGAATCGCTGCGCCGCCGGCGCGTCGTGGGCCTGGACTTGGGGGCGCTGATCGCCGGGACGAAGTTTCGCGGCGAGTTCGAGGAACGGCTGAAGGCGGTGCTCAAGGAGGTCCAGGCATCCGAGGGCGAGATCGTCCTCTTCATTGACGAGCTGCACACGGTCGTCGGTGCCGGGGCCGCCGAGGGCGCGATGGACGCCGCCAACATGCTCAAGCCGCTGCTGGCGCGCGGCGAGCTGCACGCCATCGGCGCGACGACGCTCGACGAATATCGCAAGCACATCGAGAAAGACGCGGCGCTGGAGCGCCGGTTCCAGCCGGTCTTGGTGGATGAGCCGACCGTGGAGGACACCATCTCCATCCTGCGCGGCTTGCGCGAGCGGTACGAGGCGCATCATCGCATCAGTATCCGCGATGGGGCGCTGATCGCGGCGGCGACGCTGGCGCAGCGATACATTGCGGATCGCTTCTTGCCGGACAAGGCCATTGATCTGGTAGACGAGGCGGCGTCACGATTGCGGATGGAAGCCGAGAGTATGCCTACGGAACTCGATGAGCTACAACGGCGGATCATGCAGTGGGAAATCGAGCGAGAGGCGCTGAAGAAAGAGGTCACGGACGGTGAGACCGCTGACGGCCCGGAAGCCGAGCGGCTGGCGCAGCTGGAGCGTGAGCTGGCCTCCGCGAAGGAGCGGGCGCGGAGCCTCGACCTGCGCTGGCGGCAGGAAAAGCAGGGGCTAGAGGAGATTTCGGCGATCCGAGAGCGCATTGACGCGCTGAACGTCGAGATCGAGCAGGCACAGCGGGCATTGGACTATGATCGCGCGGCCCGGTTGCAGTATGGCGAGCTACCGACCCTAAAGCAGCAGTTGGCGGACACGCAGGCGGCGCTGGAGACCGCGCAGGCGAATGGCCGCTTGCTCAAGGAGTTCCTGGAGGCGGAGGGGATCGCCGAGGTGGTCGCCAAGTGGACCGGTATTCCGGTCAATCGCCTGATGGAGGGCGAGAGCCGGAAGCTCCTGCGGATGGAAGAGGTGCTGCACCGGCGGGTAGTCGGTCAGGATGCGGCGGTACACGCCGTCTCCGATGCGGTGCGCCGCTCGCGGGCCGGCCTCAAGGACCCGCAGCGCCCCATCGGCTCGTTCATCTTCCTCGGCCCGACCGGCGTCGGTAAGACACTCCTGGCACGTGCCATCGCCGGCTTTCTCTTCAACGACGAGGCCGCCATGACCCGGCTCGACATGTCCGAGTACATGGAGCGCCACGCGGTCTCGCGCTTGATCGGCGCGCCGCCCGGCTACGTCGGCTACGATGAGGGCGGCCAGCTTACCGAGTCCGTGCGCCGGCGGCCGTATCAGGTCGTACTCTTCGACGAGATCGAGAAGGCCCACCCGGATACGTTCAATATCCTGCTGCAAGTCATGGAAGATGGCCGGCTGACCGATAACCAGGGTCACGTGGTGGACTTCAGGAACACGCTCATCATTATGACCTCGAACCTGGCCAGTCCGGAGATTCAGCAGTGGCAGGCGGCCGGTTTGCCGGAGCCGGAAATCCGCGAGCGCGTGCTGGCACTGCTAGGGCAGCAGGTCCGTCCGGAGTTCCTGAACCGGATTGACGAGGTGGTCGTGTTCCATCCGCTGGACAAGACGCATCTCGACGAGATCGTCGTGCTGGAGTTGGATGCCGTGCGCGAACGGTTGCGCGACCTCGCGATAGAACTGGAGGTCACGCCGGCGGCAACCGCGCTGCTCGGCAGCCATGGCTATGACCCGGCCTTTGGCGCTCGTCCGCTGCGCCGGATCATTCAGCGCGAGGTGGAGAACGCGCTGGCTCGCCTGATGCTGGCCGGTGACATCCGTAATGGCGACGCGGTGATCGTGGGCACGCGGAACGGTCAGCTGTCCTTCAACCGCGCGGCGGCAGTCGCGGAAACACCCGTGCCGGCCGGCGGGTAGGAAAGGGGGTCATTCATGCCGGAAGTTGACAAGTCTGCGGTGCTGAAGGTCCCGGCAAGCGACGTCTTCGCCCTCTTGGCAGAGGTGGAGCGCAATCCCGAGTGGGTGCCACGCATGGTTTCAAGCGAGCGGCTGACCTCCGGCCCTACGGCCGTGGGTACCCGCTTCCGCTTTGCCCTCGACCTAGAGTTCATGGGGCTGGTGATTGACGGCGTGGATGAGGTCGTCGAGCTGGTGCCGGACCGGCTGATTCGATCCCGCTCCGTCGAGGGGCTTCTGTCCTATACCTCCTCCTGGGAGCTGGAGCCGGTTGGCGAAGACGGCGCAGCGACCAGAGTGACGTACCGGATGGGCTTCACGCTCCCGCCCAGCCTTGAACGGCTGGCGACGCGTTTCCTCAACCTGGATGCGCTGACTGCAGCGCAGGCCGACAGCGGCCTGCAAAGCCTGCGCCGAGTCCTCGAAAAGGGGGCCGGAGACGAGTAGCGGGCTTGGCCCACGGCCCAGTTATTCCCCCACTTGTGCGGGAATCCAACCCCCGGCCCGCTCAGGTTAACGGAAGGTGGACACTACTACCCCGGCCTCCATCCAGGGAGTTATGCAAAGGTCTCCTTTCGAGGGAGTGACTGGGTGAGACGGATGGAGAAGGGAGCTATCCATGCCGGAAGTCGTTAAGTCTGCCCTGCTGAAGGTCCCGGCGAGCGATATTTTCGCACTCCTAGTGCAAGCGGAGCGCAATGTCGAATGGGTGCCGCGCCTGGCCTCCAGCGAGCGGCTGACCCCAGGCCCTACGGCCGTGGGTACCCGCTTTCGCTTTGGCTTGGAATTCATGGGCATGACGTTCGATGGCGTAGACGAGGTAGTCGAGCTGGTGCCGGATCGGCTCATACGATCCCGCTCCGTGGAGGGCGTAGCCCACACAACTTCGTGGGAGCTAGAGCCGGTGGGTGACGACGGCGCAGCGACTATGGTGACGTACCGAATGGACTTCACGCTCCCACCCGGTCTCAGCCGGCTGGCGTCGCGCTTCTTGAACCTCGATGCACTGATTGAAGAGCAGGCCGACGGCTGCCTGCGGAACGTGCGCCGCATCCTTGAGGAGGGCGGCGGCGACGAGTAGGGGAACTTGTCCCCCCGCCGCAGCGGGGGGACCATAGGGGGGCGCAGGGGCAGCCCCCTCCCTAACCCTCCCCCGTTGCGACGGGGGAGGGGATACGCCAGCGGCCTCATGCCATCTTGCCAACGCCGGTAGCGAAGGGGGTGAGGGGGGCTGGGCGCAGGAGCGCGTGCATCCGGCCAACGTCGCCGACCACGTCGCCGGGCGAGGTGCCGGGCGCCGGCTCGTAGCGCGGCGCTTGATTGAGCACGCTCCCGATGGTCTCGGCCATGTCACGGATGGACAACACCTCAGCGCCGCCGACGTTGAGGACCTGTTCGCCTTGTAGCGCCAACGCCCGCTCGATCATGGGCAGCAGGTCGGCCACGTAGAGCGGGTTGAAGTGCGGGCGTGCGCCGCGGCTGATAGTGACAGGGCGTCCGTCGCGGACGCGGCCGATGAGTCCTGGTATCAGCCGACCGGTCTGGCCGGGACCGTAGGGTGCAAACAGCCTGAGAATGACCGTGTGGAAGTAGGCGCGGTACGAGCGCACGAGCCATTCCGCCGCCAGCTTGGTTGCACCGTAGAAGTCGTCGGGCTGTGGCGTATCGTCTTCCCGCCACGGTCGCACGGCTGACACCAGAGGTGGCGCCGCTCCGGCGTCACCACCACTGCCATACACGCTGCCGGACGATGCCAATAGGAAGATCGAGGCCCCGGCGGCGCGGGCGTAGTCAAGGAGGCGCTGCGTGCTGGCGACGTTGACGGCGAGTAGCTCGGCCGCCTGATCCGGGAAGGGGACGTTGGCCTGGGCGAGGTGCAACACCGCGTCAACGTGGCCGGGGAGCCGCTGCTCGTCCGTAGCCGCCGGCTCGTCCCAGGCGGCGTGTGGCGCGAGCGGCCGGGTGGCGGCGAGGTCCCAGGGGACGTAGTACACGCCGGCGGCCGGCGCGTCCGGCAAGGTGCCGGGGCGGACGAGCGCATAGACCTGGGACTGCGGGTCGCGCTGGGCCAACCACGGTACGAGGTGAGAGCCGATAAAGCCGGCGGCGCCGGTCACGAGGATAGTGTTCATGAGTCACTCCGACCTTATCTCGTCATTCCGGCTTCCGCCGGAATCCAGCCTATCCGCCCGCTCGCGAGATTCCCGCTTTCGCGGGAATGACGGGTCAGACGGTGGGAATGACGGGTGGGCAGTATTTTCATAGCAATAGAGCACTAGCCGGTTGCGACCACCCGGCGCAGGCCCTCGTCGAATGGGACGGCGGCCCGCCAGTCGAGCAGGCGGGCGGCTTTGGCACTGCTGCCGACGCGGCGCTGCATCTGCCCGACGGGCGCCGGTTGGTAGTCGGGTGACAGGGGTGAGCCGGTTAGGCGCAGCAGCGTCTCGACGACCTGCTTGATCGAACGTTCCTCGCCGCTGCCCACGTTGAACGCTTCGTCGGATACGTCGCTCTCCATGGCCCGGAGGTTGGCGGCAGCTACGTCGTCCACGTAGATGAAATCGAAAGATTGGGTACCCTCGCCGAAGATGATGGGTGCCTGGCCGGCACGAATCCGCCGCAGGACGGCGGGGACGACGCCAATCGTCTGGTGGGGTCCGTACACGTTCATATAGCGCAGGTTCACGTAGTCCAGGCCGTACATGGTGTGAAAGGAGCGGCAGAGATACTCGCCGGTGATCTTGCTGGCCCCGTAGATCGTGCGTGCTCCGAGCGGATGCGCCTCGTCCATGGTCTCGTCCGTATCGCCATAGACGGAGGAGGCCGACGAAAACACGACCTTGCCGAGGCCGGCGCGTTGGGCGGCCTCCAGTACGGTGAACGTCCCCTCCATATTGATCTGCACGCACAGCCGCGGATCGTCGGTGCAGCTATTCAGATCGAGCACCGCCAAGTGAAACACGCCCGCAGCGCCGCTGGCGGCCGCCTGGACTTCGGCCGCGTTGGTAATGTCGCCGGCTTGGAGCGTCACACGGTCCGCGGCGGTGGGGGGCAGCCCGGCGCATACCTCCGGGCGGATCACGCGGTCGAACGCCGTGACCGCGGCGCCGCGGGTGGCGAGTAGCCGGACGACGCGGCTGCCGATAAAGCCGCAGCCGCCGGTGACGAGGAAGCGTTGGTTCTCAAGCTGCATGGTGAGGCGTCTCCGGAGCTAAATGCCTGCGTAGCGCCGACAGTCTACCATCCAAGCCCCTAGGCAGAGGCACGGCATGGTCCCGTAATCGCTCAGGCGATGAAGCGGCCGTCCCACAGCCGCAGCCAGCCGAGGTAGCCGCTCACACCGAGAACGGCCAGCCCCATGCCGACGGCAGCGGCTGCGAAGAGACCATCGGCAAGGGTCAGCGGCACGACCCGGTAGTAGGTCCGGCTGGTCGCGGCGGCGAAGGCGCGGGAGTCCATGGCGATGGCCACTTGGGCGGCGCGGCGCACGGCGCTGCTCAACAGCGGCACGATGTAGCCGGCCCGGCGCCAGAGCCGCTGCCAGATGAAGCCTTGCTCCAACACCCCGCGGACGCGGCGGGCCAGCGCAATCTGGCGGTACTCCTGCCGGAAGAAGGGGAGGAAGCGGTAGGCGGCCAGGAGCGGGTAGCCCAAGCGATAGGGGAGACGAGCGTGACGAATCAGGCTGACGATGAGGTCGGTCGGGTCGGTCGTCAGGATGAAAGTGACCGACAGGACGCCGATAGCCAGACCGCGCACGGCGAGGGCCGTTCCGAAAATCAGTCCTGGCGTGCTGACACGCAGCGGTCCGAGGCGGCCGAGCACCCCGGCCTCGTCGGGATAGGCCGAGAAGAGCGCATTGCTCCACACGAACCCCAGCCCGATCAGGAGCAGGGGCAGCAGGGCGCCACCATACATTCGCGGGTGCAGGCGCCCCAGCCATAGCCCGGCTATGAGCGTAATTCCGAGGAACAAGAGCGGCGTCCAGGGGTCCAGCACTACGGTCAAGAGCAGCGAGAGCACCAAGACGACAGTGAACTTCACGGTCGGGTTGCGTCGCCGGAGATACGGTTGGCGTGCCCGGCCGCCCGGTGGCGGGAGGGATGGCGCGTGTCCGGCGTCACCGGTCGCGGCGGAAACGGTACTCATGGCTCTTCTTCCGTCATTCCCGCGCAAGCGGGAATCTATCCTGCTCATCCCTCCATCCCGAAAATCCTGATGCAGACAAAAAACTACCCCTGCCCCCCTATGGTCCCCCCGCCACGCGGGCTTAATACACGACACTTTTCAGACCGGGGTAGGTGAGGAGTTGACTCATGGAAGCACCGTACTCCATCCTGAGGTTGAAGACACCGGGAAGGAGTGGGTCCATGAGCCAACGGCAGGCATTGTACCACTGGCACCACGAGGTCGAACGCCGCATGCCCCAGTTGAGCAAACCCCTGGTGAAGGTCTTGAGCGGGTTCAGCTTTGGGGTAGCCGCCGCGCGATGCTGCACGCTCAACGCCGTCGCCGAGGCGGTGCCGGCACTGGGCAAGCCGGATACCGTCGAGCGCCGGCTGCAACGGTTCCTGGCCAACCCGCGTCTCGACTGGGCCCAGGGCTGCCAGGCGTTGGCAGCGTGGGTGCTCAGTCACCTGTCCGGCCGTGGGCCAGTGGTGTTGCTGGTGGATGAGACCAGCCTGCAGGCGCGGCTCAAGGTGATGGCCGTCAGTCTGGCCTATCGGGGTCGTGCCATCCCCCTGGCCTGGTGGTGCTATTCCCCCACCCAGTGGCCGATGGGCCAGGTGGCGTTGATTACCACCTTGCTCACCTGGGTCGCCGCGGGCCTGGCGGACCGGCGCCCGGTGGTGGTCCAAGCCGACCGTGGGATTGGCACCTCGCCCGCGTTGCTCCGCGCCATCGAAGGGCTGGGCTGGTACTACCTGGTCCGAGTCACCAAGCAGGTGCGGGTGCGGGTGGACGGACAAACGCCCGTGCCCTTCGGGAGCCTGGTGTCGCAACCCGGCGATGCCTGGCGGGCCCCGGTGGCGGCCTTCAAGCAGGCGGGCTGGCTCCGGTGTTGGGCCCAAGGGCGCTGGCAGCCCGGGCACGCCGAGCCGTGGCTGCTCTTGACCAACCACCCGGCCGCGCAGAGCGACTGGTACAGTATGCGGATGTGGGAGGAGCTGGCCTTCCGGGACTTCAAGTCCTACGGGTGGCAGTGGCAACGCAGCCGGGTCTGGCGCGCCGAGCGGGCCAATGTCCTGTGGCTGGTGATGGCCCTGGCCTATGTGTGGATGCTCAACCTCGGGACCCAGGTGGCGCACACGGCGCGGCTCCGCCGGGAACTCACACGGGGCCGACAACCGCGCTTCAGCCTGTTCACCCTCGGGCTGCGCCTCCTGCGGCGCCGGCTGTCCCTGGGACACCGGCTGTCCGTGCGCCTCCGGCTCGTCGCCCGGCCACCCCCGCTCCCCAAAAGTGTCGTGTATTAAGCGCCACGCGGGGGGACGTGGATTGCGGCCTGCGCCGCAATGACGGCTTGCATTGTCAACTCCTACGGAGGACTAGGCTGCACTCTGGCCAGCGCCGCGGTTAGCGCGCGCAGGCTGCTCACTGCCGGCACCGCCGGCCGTAGCTCCCTGGCTTGCTGCACTGCCTGGGCGATGGGTGGGAGGCGGAGGGCGCAACGGGTGAGCAGATCGGGACGGGCAAACAGGGCCGCCGGCGTGCCATCGAACACGATGTGGCCGCTGGCGAGCGCCACGACGCGCGTCGCGTGCTCGGCTACGAGGGTCATATCGTGCGTGATGACTACGACCGTCGTGCCGCTGCGATGAAGGTCCGTGAGTAGCGCCAGCAGCTCATCCGTGTAGCGGCGGTCCTGCCCGAACGTCGGCTCGTCCAGCAGCAGGACATCCGGCTCCGTGACCAAGGCGGTAGCGACCGAGAGGCGGCGCTTCTGACCGTGACTGAGGCTCAGGGGGTGCGCTGCCGCCAAGTCCGCCAGCCCGATCCGCTCCAGCGCCGCCAGCGCTCGCTCGGCCGCTGCTGCGGGAGCTACGCCGCGCGCCCGTAGGCCGAATAGCAACTCGGATTGAACGGTGCCGGTGACGAACTGGTGCTCGGGATATTGGAAGACATAGGCCAGGCGGCGGCGCACGTCGCGCTCCGGGACGGCGTGGAGATCGCATCCATCGAGCAACACGCGGCCGGTCGTCGGCTGGAGCGCCCCGGCCAGCAGCAGGGCCAGCGTCGTCTTGCCGGCGGCGTTGGCCCCGGCCAGGGTCAGGAACTCTCCGTGATGCACGGTCAGGTCAACCGCTGACAAGGCTGGCGGGCCGTCCGGCGAGTAGCGGTAGCTTACTTGCTCGGCGGCGAGGATTGCTGCGCCGGCTGGCGGGGGTGGATTCCCGCTTTCGCGGGAATGACGAGTAGGAAGGCGGGAATGACGGGACTGATGGGTGGGCCAGGCCGCTACCAGCAAATCGGCCGCCTCCGCGACGGTGAGCGGCGCCTTGGCGCCGGGGAAGAGAGCACCGAGCCGCGCGACCTGCGGCACCCACACGCCCAGGCGGTCAAGCGTGTCGGCGTGTCGCTCGAATATCTCGCGGGGAGGGCCTGTCAGGACGCTGGCGCCGCAGTCGTCCAGGACGACGACGCGATCTATCAAGGCGAGAATGTCGTCCAGGCGGTGCTCGACGAGCAGCAGCGACCGGTTGCTATCCCGGCATAGGTCGGCGAGGGTAGCGAATAGCTCGGTCGTGCCTTGTGGATCGAGGTTTGCCGTCGGCTCATCGAGCACCAACGCACCGGGTCCCATCGCCAGGATGGCCGCCAGTGTGACTCGCTGTTTGGTGCCGCCGGAGAGCTGATCGAGGCGGGCCGGTGTGCGGGCCGGGTCCAGGCCGAGCAGTGTACGCGCTGCCGGGACACGCTGCAGCATCTCGGACCGCGGCGTACCGAGATTTTCGAGGCCGAATGCCACCTCGTCGTCCACCTCCAGCAGAGCCAGTTGCGCTTCGGGGTCTTGGAAAAGCAAGCCCACCTGGCGCGTGAGTTGGCCGAGCGAGGTTTGGCGGGTGTCCTGTCCATTCACCAGGATGCGGCCGGCTTCCCAGTGCGCCTCGACGCTGTGCGGAATCAGCCCGTTCAGACAGAGCGCGAGCGTGCTCTTGCCGGCGCCACTCGGTCCCAGCAGAAGCAGCCGCTCGCCGGGTGCCCACTCCAGCGAGAGATCGCGCAGGGCCGGCGCGCGGCGGCCGATGTGGCGCACGGTGAGCCGCTCGACGTGGACCGCCGGCGCGGCGACGGGCAAGTCGGCGCTCTCCGCTGCGGCCGTGCTCCGATTCTCCATGGTTGGGCCGTTTCCGGCCGGTCGGCGGCTGTGCTAGACCTCTTCCATCCGCTCGCGGCCGATGGGGAAGAAGTTCAGGGCGCCGGTGCGGGCCAATAAGTCACCGATGACCTTCGCGGCAGCGCCCGCCAGCCCCCCGCTGATGATCCGCACGACGAGGATGCCCACGATGACCGCCGGCTCCAGGCCAAAGTACCCTAGGCGGAACCAGTTCCACGGGATGGCAACGATGGCGGTCACGGCGCCGGCCACGAGGAGCGTGGTCCAGCCCCAGGAGCGATAGCGTGTGAGCGCAAAGACCAACTCAGCCCCTACCGCCTGCATGATGCCGGTCACGACCAGGATTGGCCCGGCTGCCGCGCCGAGCAGGACCTCGGCCAGGGCGGCCAGGCTTTCCGCCAGAAACGCTGCGCCGGGACGCCGCACGATGTAGCCGCCGAGCAAGCCGGCGATGAACCACACGCCGAAGAACAGCTCGCGGCCGAGCGGCCCGCCCAGGGCTTGGGACCAAATCCAGACCTGAATCCACTGCCAGTAGATGGCGCCAAAGACAATCGCCAGGATTGCCAGCAGCACAAAGTCCTGCGTGCGCCAGGCGGCCCGCTCCCGCGCCACCGCTCGGCGCCACTCGAACGCGCCGCCGAACGCAGCAATGGAAAACATGATGATCGAGGCGTAAACACCCGGCCCGAAACCGGCCAGCTCGCCAGCGCGTAACGTCTCCAGGGCCTTCTCGCCGGAGAGCGCTTTCTCCGCGAGGAAGACGACGCTGATGAGCAGACCGCTGACCGCGGCCAGGATGGTCCAGTTGTTGAAGATGGCGCCGCCCTCGTTGTCATTGAGCATGGAGACGAACGCAAAAGCGATCACCATGATGGCGAGCACCGGGATGGCGTAGAGCGTGACATCGAAGCCCTTGGTCACGCCGCCCATGGCCTGGGCGAATTCGAACCCGCTGTAGGCCCGGTCCTGGTAGTTGATCCAGGGGAAGAAGAAGGCAACGAGCGCGACGATCCCCGCCGCGATAGCGACCCAACGTCCGGAGAACGTGCGGCGCTGTGGCATATCGGCTGCTGTCGTGTCCATCGTAGCTCCCCTCCTCGTGGTACTTCCTTGCTCGGCGCGTCTCTCGCGTGGCAACGGCTAGGCGGTCGGTGCGCTGGGGCTGTTGGCGGAGATCGTGGCCGTCATCACGACGTGCGCTGCGTCCCGGCGGGCGTTGCGAAAGGCGGTCCGCAGCGCATCGAACACGGCGCCGCCGTCGCCGGCCAGGTGGGTGGCAAAGTGCCGGCCGCGTGAGCGTAACGGTGCCGTCTTGGTCACCCCGATCTCCCGATAGATGACCTCCATGTAGTGCTCGATACCCAGGGGATAGAGCGCAAACTGACAGGCAACTCGCTCCGGGAGGTCGTAGGCTTCCGCAACCCAATCGTCCGTCCCCTGTTCTTGGGCCAGCTCGGCCAGGGTGACGTGCCGCGGCGCGCACACGTCGCCTTCCGGCTCGCCGGGGCAGCCGGCCGAGAACGAGGCCACCATGACAACGTGCGTGCCGGTCCGGGCCGCCCGCCCGAACGCAACCCGTAGGGCCTCGAACAGCTGTGGCTCCTCGCCCATCAGACAGGTCGAAACGTCGTCCACCTCCACCTCCAGCCCGAGGCGGTCAAGGCCTTGCACGGCGTCGAGAATGACCGGGACGAACGTATCGGTCATGGGGTAAAGCGAGAAACGAACGCCGATCATGCGGTACCGGTCTCCTTGCCGCGAGTGCTCCCCCACTGTGCGGGGGCCGGGCGCGGCCCAACAAAAAACGCGCCGAGAACCTACTCGGGCGCGTCACGGCTGGCTGGGAGGAATGGCAAGAGCCGGATCACTTTCCTACGCTGGCATGACCCAGATCAGGTTCGAAGGGTTGGCCTCCGACAGGCCTCTCAGCGCCACAGCGCACCCCTAGCACAGGGAGCAGTTGTAAATTGGGCAGGCTGCGCTCAGTATAGCAGGTTTTCGTGGTGTGGTGGCTAGGCTCTGGGCCCCCTATGGTCCCCTGACAGGGGTAGGTTTTTGTCTGCATCAGGATTTGCGGGATGCAAGGATGAGCAGGATGGATTGCGGCTTCCGCCGCAATGACGGGCGGCAGGGGAACGGCCGGAGCGCTCACTAGGGACACCCCTAGGGCGTTGGTAGCGATACGCCGGGGTTGCCGCGGGTGGGGGTACGGGGGCCACGAGTAGTCCTGGATTCCGGCTTTCGCCGGAATGACGAACGCCTGGGCGCGATGAATCGCGCCTCTACGCAAAAAACTACCCTTGTGAGCCTATGATCCCCCCGCTACGCGGGGGGACGTGGATTCCCGCGTTCGCAGGAATGACTGTGGGACAGCGGGCCAACGATGGCTGGTGGTGGCTTCTCAGGCCGCCGGGCACAGTGCTATACTCGGCTATGAGGCCGTAGCTAAGGAGTTGCAGCTTGATCGAACAGAAGGCTCCGGTGACAGAGGAAGCGGTGCTGGCCGCCCTGTCGCAGGTCATTGACCCTGACCTCCACCGTGATATTGTCACGTTGGGTATGGTGAAGGACCTGGAGGTAAAGAATAATCGGGTCAGCTTTACGTATGAGTTGACGACTCCGGCGTGCCCCATCAAGGATCAGATGGAAGCGATGGCGCGGGAGGCCTTGGAGGCTGTTCCCGGCGTCGGGGTCATCGAGATCAACATGAGCGCCCGGGTGCAATCCACGGATGCGGCCGGGCCGCTGCTACCGACCGTGCGGAACGTCGTAGCCATCGGCAGCGGCAAGGGCGGCGTCGGCAAGTCTACGGTCGCGGCCAATCTGGCTATCGCCTTGGCGCAGAGCGGCGCGACGGTCGGGTTGCTGGATGCCGATATCTACGGTCCGAGCATTCCGGGGCTGATGGGCACGCGGGCGTTGCCCAAGGTCATTCAGCACGACGGCAAGAAGCTCTTCGAGCCGCTCGTGGCCCACGATGTGAAGCTGATGTCCATTGGCTTTCTCCTGGAGCCGGACGCGCCGGTCATCTGGCGCGGTCCGATGGTGCATAGCGCCGTGCGGCAGCTACTCGGCGATACCCACTGGGGCGACTTGGACTACCTGATTGTGGACCTGCCGCCGGGCACGGGTGACGCGCAGTTGACGCTGGTGCAGTCGCTCCAACTGTCCGGAGCGGTAATCGTGACCCAGCCGCAGGACGTGGCGCTGGACATTGCGATCAAGGCCCTGAAGATGTTCCGGCATCTGAAGGTCCGCATTCTGGGCATCCTGGAGAACATGAGCTACTTCATCTGCGACCACTGCGATACCCGGCACGATATTTTCAGTCATGGCGGGGCGCAACGCGCAGCACAGGAGCTGGAAGTGCCGTTCTTGGGTGAGGTCCCGCTGGCGCCGGACATTCGGGAGAGCAGCGACGAGGGGCGGCCGGTGACGGCACTGCGCCCGGACTCGCCGCAGGCCGCGGCCTTCCGCAGCGTGGCCCACTCGTTGGCCGCCCAGGTGAGCATCGCGGCGGCGCGCCGGCGGCGCACGATTTCGCTCCGGGCCGTCTGAGCGCCGTGGGCGAGCAGCAACGGCGGCGGCAACTCCTGCGCTACGCTCCCGCGCTGCCCGCGCTCTTGTGGCTAACGGCCTGTGACCAAGAGCGGCCGACTAGCCAGCCGCCTTCCCCGTCCACCCGGCAAGCATCACCTTCACCACTGCCCACGCACACGGCTGGCGTTTCTCCTACCACGGCGCGTCCGCAACCGACGATCACCGCCGCGCCGCCACCCGCCGCCACCGCTGCCGGGCCGTCCGTCCGCTTCGATGCGGTGGTCGTGCGGGTGGAGTTGGCACGGACGGCTGCGGAGCGCACGCGCGGCCTCGGCGGTCATGCGCCACTGGGGGCGGACGAGGGCATGTTGTTCGTCTTCCCGGAGCCAGGTCGGCACTCGTTCTGGATGAAGGGCATGACCTTTGCGCTGGACATCATCTGGATTCGGGAGGGGCAGGTTGTGTACGTGCTCCCCGACGTGCCACCGCCACAGTCCGGCGCCCCCGATTCCGAGCTGCCCATCTATACACCGCCGGCGGCAGCCAGCTACGTGCTGGAGGTGCCGGCCGGATTCGCGGCCCGGTGGGGTATCCAAGCGGGGAGCCGGGTCGTGCTGCATGAGGTTCCGTGACACCATTGATGATTACTTTCTAGCCACAGAGAACACAGAGAGCACAGAGTAGGTACACCGCGCGTCACGAAAGCCTGCTCTATAATGGGGCGAGAGGGCCCGGCTGAGGTGGACGGCGAGCGGGTGCAGCGTGCTACAGGGAAGGGAGTGCTGAGTATGCCATTTCGCGCCGATGGAGAAGGCTACCTGGGCGAGGCGACGCAGGAGCGGCTGGACGTGTTTCTGGACAATGCGCGCGAGATCAATCTCGATGCGGCGGTGGCGATTCACACGTTCGCGCCCGGTCACACTCCGAACGAGGCGCTGGCGGAGCTGATCGCGCCGTATCTGGGCGCGGATAGCGCGCCGCGGCTCCTCGGCTGTGTGACGGTCAATCCGCTGCTGGATCATGCGCCCGAACTGGATGAGATGCACCAGGCTGCCGGCGAGTGGGACTTCCGGGCCGTCAAGCTGATGGCTGCCGGTCACCGGTACTACATTGACGACCCGATGGTTGACCCGTTCATGGCGGCGGCGCGCGAGTTGAACTTGGTCGCCACGATCCACTCCGGCGGTGACTATGCCCACGCCGCGCGGATCGTGCGCTTGGCCGAGCGCCATCCCGACGTGCCCATCGTCATGGATCACATGGGTTTTCCCGATGGCGTGGACGAGGCCATTGAGGGCGCGGCTCGCCTGCCCAACATCCACCTGATGACAACAATCCTGCGCTTCTTCAGTGACGATCCTGGCGGGGCAGCGCCACCGCAAGTGCGGGACGCAGTTGAGCGGGCCGGCGCGGAGAAGGTGGTGTTCGGCTCCAACCAGGCCGAGTACCGCCCGGCGCAAGTGGCGGCAGCCATCGAGCGGCTGGACTTGGGCGCCGAGACCGAGGCCTTGATCTTCGGAGAGAACCTGAAGCGCGTCTACGGCTTGTAGGCGGTAGTGCCGCCCTGCCGGTCGGCGGGCTGCCGGGTAGTCCGGGCAGAAGCGATAGCTTGGTCAATGGCCTGGTTAATCTCGTCCTCACTGTGCTCCTGCGCTTCCTCGCGCACGGGAGTGAAGAGGTCATAGAGGTCCTTGAACCAGGGGGTGTCCGCAGCGGTCTGCGCCAGCCGTGCGGGTGATATGCAGCGAGCCATGTTCTGATTCCAGAAAGGTGTCCTGCGCGATGCCCAGTGTCTGGAATCATACAGTATGGAATACAGCGGCTACGTCAAGAAGAAGCCGGCTGCAACGTGGTACTGCCGGGTGGGACGGTGCTCCTTGGCTTGGTAGTATGGGCCGCGTTATGATGAGGCCGGGATACTCTTGAAGCTTGGCAATCCGATAAAGGTCGCACCGGGGCTGCATCAGTTGCGGGCGTTCGGGGCGCGCGTGACCGTCCTTGCGGCCGGAGAGGACGCGCTGCTGATAGACGCGGGTGGCAAGGGGAGCGCTGCCCTGATCGTTTCGGGGCTGAGAGCACTGCGGCTGCGGCCGGAGCAAGTCTCGACGATTGCCATCACCCACCACCACCCGGACCACGCCGGCGGCCTGGCCCGGGTGGTCGAATGGACCAACGCGAGGGTTGCAGCCCATCGCCTCGATGCGGGGGTCATTGGCGGCGTAGAGCATTGGCCGGACCCGCGTAAGCGAGGGCTGGTTGCGCGGGTGGCACGATCCGTTGTGTGGGCGCTGTCCAGTAGACCGGTGACGGTTGATATTCAACTGGAGGATGGTGACGTGCTGCCGTTCGCGGAGGAGGTCAGGGTGGTGCATACGCCCGGCCACACGCTCGGCAGCATCTCACTCTTCATCCCCAGCAAGGGAGTGCTTGTGATAGGCGATGCGCTCCAGTACCGGATGAAGCGCCTCAGCCCACCGGCGGCACGCTTCACCGCGGACATGCGGTTGGCGCATCAATCGCTGGCCAAGCTACTCACGCTCGATTTCGATACGATCTGCTTCAGTCACTTTCCGGCGCTGACGGAGAACGCACACCGCGAGCTGGCGCTGCTGGTGGAGCGGCTGTCTACGAGGAGGCTCGAATGGCAGGTGTAAAGGGCGATCAAGTAGAAGCGACGTTGGTGGAATTCCTGCGGGCGCGGGCAGAGGAGTTCGGGAGGCGGCCGGCGCTGTTGTTCCGGCCGGGGTTCCGCTACCAACGCTGGAGCTACGCCGATCTCTGGGAGCAGGCCGGACGGATTGCGACGCTGCTCCAGCAGCGCGGCCTCGGCAAGGGGGACCGGGCGCTGATCTGGGGGCCGAACTGCCCGCAATGGGTGCTCGCCTTCTTCGGCTGTCTGCGGGCGGGCGTGGTCGTCGTGCCGCTGGACGTTCGCAGCCCACGCGACTTCGTGGAGCAGGTCGTCTCCAAGGTCGACGCCAAGCTCTCCTTTGTGTCGCGGGTGACGCCAAGCTATCACGGCGAGCTGGGCGTGCCGGAGATTGACTTCGAGGAGCTTGAGGGCCTGATTGAAGGACTGCCCACACCGGCGGCGGTGGACATTGCCCCCGACGATCTGGCGGAGGTGATGTTCACTTCCGGGACCACGGGCGATCCCAAGGGCGTGATGCTGACCCACCGCAATGTGACGGCCAATCTGGCTTCCGTGACGCAGGTGGCAGCGGGCACACAGTCCGACCGGGTGATGTCGCTCTTGCCGTTGAGCCACATGCTGGAGCAGATGGGCGGGCTGCTCGGGGCCTTAGCCGCCGGCGCCAACGTCACCTACCCGACGGCGCGGCAGGCTACCGTGCTCTTCCGGACGATGAAAGAGCGGCGCGTCACCATGCTGATCCTGGTGCCGCAGCTGCTCGACCTGTTTATGAAGGGCATCGAGCGCGAGGTGCGGCGGCAAGGCAAGGCGGCGCTGTGGGCCAAGATGCTGAAGGTGGCGGAACGTCTGCCGTTTCCCCTCCGGCGCGTGCTCTTCCGGCAGGTCCATGCCAAGTTCGGGGGCAAGCTGTCGTTCATCTTCGCCGGCGGCGCGCCCTTGGACCCGGAAATCGGGGCAAAGTGGAACCTGCTCGGCGTCCACGTGGTCCAGGGCTACGGCGCGACCGAAACGTCGCCCGTCATCACCTGCCACCCGCGCGCTCAACCGCGCTATGACTCGCCCGGCCCGCCGATCCCCGGCGTCGAGGTCAAGATTGCCGACGACGGCGAGGTGCTGGTCCGTGGTGAGAACGTGAGTCAGGGCTACTGGCAAGCACCGGAGGCCACCGCGGCGGCGTTCCAGGAGGGCTGGTACCTGACCGGGGACCAGGGTGAGATGGACGCCGAGGGTTTCCTGCACCTCAAGGGGCGCAAGAAGGACATGATCGTGCTCGGCAGCGGCCTGAACGTCTATCCCGAGGACATCGAGTCCACGCTGGTCAAGCATGACGCGGTGCAGGACGCTGCGGTCGTCGGGCTGGAACGGTCCGGCGGTCCCGAGATTCACGCCGCGCTACTGATGACCGACGCCGCGGCGGCCGCAGCCGCCGTGGACTGGGCCAATGGACAAATGGCCGAGCACCAGCGCGTTCGCGGGCACACGGTCTGGCCGGATGAAGACTTTCCTCGCACCCACACCCTCAAGGTCAAGAAGCGCGTCCTCACCGATCTGCTGCTGGCCGCGGACGGCGCGGCGCCGGCGCCGACGACCCCGCAAGCCGGCGGGCAGGACGTGCCGACGCTGGAGCGGCTGATCGCCGAGGTGGCCGAAGTGCCGGTCGCGGCGGTGGCTGCCGAAAAGAGCCTCGCCGGCGACCTCGACATGGATTCGCTGAAGCGCGTAGAGCTACTGTCGGCGATTGAGGAGGAGCTTGGCGTCTATCTCGATGAGGACGCGCTCGATCCCAAGACGACGGTTGGGACGCTCGCCGCAATGGTCGCCGAGGGGTCCCGCAATCCGGAGGAGAGGGGCTTCACAAGCTGGGGTCGGAGCTGGTGGTGCCGGCCGCTGCGGGGGATGATGCAGCGGGTGTTCATTTTCCCACTGCTGCGCTGGCTCTACCGCCTCAAGGTCGTCGGTGCGCCGAATATCGCCGAGTTACAAGGGCCAGTGCTGTTTGCCGCCAACCACTCCCTGCGGACGGACAACGGCCTGCTACTCAAGGCGCTGCCGTCACGCCATCGCAAGCGGCTGGCGATTGCCGCCTGGGAAGAGCTATGGCAGAACCCGCTGTACCGGGTCACGCACCCGCTGCTCGGCAACGCATTTCCGTTCTCGAAACAAGGCTCGGTGCGCGCGAGTCTGGAGAATCTCGGACGCATCCTGGACGACCGCTGGTCGGTGCTCATCTACCCGGAGGGCGAGCTGACCGTCGGTGGCCCGATCCAGCCGTTCCGCGGCGGTACCGGCCTGGTGGCGGTCGAGTCGGGCATCCCGGTCGTACCGCTCAAGCTCCACATCCACACTATCGGCTCGCCAACGTCATTCCCGATGTTCCGCCGCGGCGACGTGGAAGTACGCTTTGGCGAGCCGCTGACCTTTCCGCGTGGCACGCCCTACGATCAGGCGACGGAGACCATTGAGCAGGCGGTCAAGACGCTGTAGGAGAACCTACCCGTCCCCCTGCAAAGTGGGGGGACCATAGGGGGGCGAGGGGGCGTAGCCGCTCGTCGGCAATCCGAAATCGCCGTCACGACCGTTCAGCCCTTTGCTGATCGTCTCGTGGAAGCATCCTGCTCCTGGGCTAGGCCTTCCAGCATCGCGGCGGCCGCGTAGAAGCCGCGGTCCTTGAGGAACTTGATATCCTCCGCTCGCCTCTCAGCCCGACCCTCCACAAGCCCCTCGGCCCGGCCCTCCGTGCGGCCTTCGATGCGGCCTTCGATGCGGCCTTCAGCCCTCCCTGCCGCAAACCGCTTGGCGCGGTACCACTGCGCGAACCACACCGAAAAGGGCATATAGGGTATAAACATCTCTCAGCCCTTTGCCGGTGGCTGAGGTGGAGCATCCGGCTCTTGGGCCGGAACTTCCAGCGCCGCGGCGGCCGCGTCAAAGCCTTGCTCCCTGAGAGTCTCGATAACCTCGGCTCGTTCTTCTACCCGGCCCTCAACCCGCCCCTTGGCTTCCCCGGCCGCAAAGCGCCTGGCGCGGTACCACTCCCCAAACCACTCCGAAATCGTCATGACTAGCTCCGTTCCGATGAGCGCATACGCGGCCGACCCGATAGCGAGGGAGCCGCTCCCTTGCAGAATGTCCAGCACCGACTTGACCGCTCCGTCCGCTGAAGGATCGAGGCAGCATTCGTAGACCGTCTTAAGGATAACACCCGCGCTGAAGATCGTGGCAAAGACGGCGGAATACACCGCTCGCCAACGGGTGCGGATGCTCCACAGGGGCCACCACTGCTTCTCGTCAGACATAGGACCGTCCGTACATCATGCTGCACCATCCTGCCGCCGCTACAGTCACGATACTATATCATAACATGTAAATCATGGTAAGTGCAAGTGCGGACAGCACTGACCCTCCGGCCATCGGTGGTTCTTCGTCCGCACGGTTCAGTCGGGCAGGCTGGAAAGCGCCCTCTCAACCGCAGCCCGGTCGTAGCCTAGCGCCAGCGCCTTAATGAAATCACTCCTGGCACGGTCATACTCGCCTTTGTCAGCGTGGATAACTCCCCGGAGGTAGTAGGCATCAGCATGGCTTGGTTCTAAGCGAATCGATTCGGTGAAGTCTTGAATGGCGCGGTTATATTCGCCCTTGAGCGCGTGGGCAACCCCCCGGCCAGTATAGGTGTCGGCATAGTTCGGATCGAGGTCGATAGCCTGGTTGAAGGCTACTATAGCCCCATCAAGCTCGTTGTTATCGAGGTGTTCCAAGGCTCTCTGTAGATAATCCCGCGCTAGTTCTGCCAGCGCCGCCTCGACTATGTCCCGGTCGAAGCCTAACGCCAGCGCCTTATTGAAGTCACTCCTCGCCTGGTCGTACTCACCTTTCACTGCGTAGGCAATTCCCCGGCCCATGTAGGCGGCGGCAAAGTTCGGATCGAGCATGATGGCCTGATTGTAGTCTTGGATGGCGCGGTCGTACTGGCCATTATCCGCATAAGTAAGTCCCCGGTTGGTGTAGGCGGCAGCATCGTTGGGGGCGTGGTCGCGTGTGTCCGGTCTAGGTGTCGCCGTAGGCTGGGGGGAAACGGGCAGTTCCGTCAGCGCCGCTTCAACCGTGGCCCGGTCGTAGCCTAACTCTAGCGCCTTATTGAAATCACTCCTGGCCCGGGTGTCCTCGCCTTTGCGCGCGTAGGCATTTCCTCGGACGAGGTGAGTAAAAGCATCGTTCGGATCGAGGCGGATAGCCTGATCGTAATCTTGAATAGCCCGGTCATGCTCGCTTTTGCGAGCGTAGGCAAGTCCCCGGTTGCTATAGGCGAGGGCATGGTTGGGGTCGAGTTCGATGGCCTGGTCGTAGTCCTGAATGGCTTGGTCGTCTTCACCTTTGTCCGCATAGGCAAGCCCCCGGTTGTTATAGGCAGCGCTATCGTTCGGATCAAGTCTGATAGCTTGATCGAAGTCTTGAATGGCGCGATCATATTCTCCTTTGTTCGCGTAGGAAATTCCCCGGCTGTTGTAGGCGTCGGTATCGTTCGGATTGAGCTTGATGGCCTGGTCGTAGTCTTGGATGGCGCGGTCGTACTGGCCTTTGCTCGCGTAGGCATTTCCCCGGTTGAAGTAGGCAGCGGCATCGTTGGGGTAGCGGGGGTTGAGTCTGATTGCCTCAGTGAAGGCTTGGATGGCGCTATCGTAATTGCCCGCGAGAAGGTAATCGTACCCCCGGTTGTAGGCGTCCCTGGCACTATTTTCGTCACTCTCCACGGGGGCCGTAGGCGCAGGTACCGGTGTAGGAGCCTGTGTCAGCGTTGACTCCGAGTTCCCAAGGAGTAGTGTCTGGACAGGGCCGGGAAGCCACTTATCCAGTGCGCTGAGGTCAATCAGGCCCGTTATTCCGGCGCCGACCACTACGCCGACTGCAACGATAACGATACCGGCAAGCACCGCCAGCCACGTTGTCGGCTTGGAGACGGCCGGCCGCGAACTCCGAATGACCTCGGCGCACTCGTGGCAGTGTAGGCCGGCGTGCGTTTGGAGCAGGCACTCGGCGCAATAGGGGCGGCCGCAGCGGCGACACGTCAGTAACATCTCGCGGTCGCTGTGACGCGAGCAGACCCGGGAGCTTGCGGCGCTGGGGGTGCTTGTGTTGCTACTCATGATAGTGTCCACTACTGTAGTGTTTAGAGAAAGAACACTATTTTGACAGTTATTATGCCGAGAATAATAATTAATGCCGCGACCAGTACCGATAGAGCTACCACAGCCAACTTTATATGCTGTAAGTAAACTCGCATCTTGTTCTCTAGTACATGAGCGCTCGTGATAGTATCGTCCATCTCGACCCCAAGGTTGTCCATCTAGTCCTCTACCTCACTGCTCGGTGCGGACACAGCGTACTAATATACTAGCATATTTATCTTGATGATCGCCAGCCGGTGGTGAGCACGCTAGGTCATCAGTGCTTGCTGGGCGAGGCGGAGGGTGTTGGCGTAGTTGGTCCGCATGGCGTCGGCGCGGGTGCCGTTAGGTGGGATGTAGTGGGTGGCGACGGCGATCACGATGTCGGTGTGGTCTTGGGCGAAGGTGCGGAACAGGGCGGCGTAGTCGGGATCGCCGGTGCCGATGGGCCGGTACTCGAACTGGAGGCCGGGGCCGTCTACCACGTGGACGTCCTTGAGATGGAGGCTGGTGAGGTAGGGCTTGAGGGTTTGGTAGCCGGTCGTGATTGTGTCGTGCTCGCCGGCATTGTAGTTGTCCGCCGGTCCCCACTTGCAGCGCAGGCGCGGCGAGCCGACGCGCTCCATGATGCGCCGGAAGTTGCGGCTGGTGTTGGTGTAGTTCCACGGCATCATGCCGATGGCGATGTTGATGTCCTCGCGCTCGGCGAGGTCGGCGACGAGGCCGAACGCCTTGGCGAGCTTGTCGAGTACCGCCGCCGAAATCTCACCGCCGCCGGTGGCGTACCGCTGTTGCCAGGTGGGGCTGACCCGCGCGCCGTTCCGGTACTCGCCGGGCCAGGCAAAGCCCTGGACCAAGACATTCGGCGAGCCGACGGTCTTGGCGAACGGGATCGAGCGGCGCAGCAGCTCCATGTCGTGGACGAATTCCGGGTGGGTGGTAATATCGGCCAGCGCGATTTCGTCGAGGTGGATCAGCTTGAGCGGATTGGGCGAGGTACCGCAGGCGTGGACCTGTAGCCCGGCCGCGTCCAGGAATCGCCGGCAGCGGGCAGCGTATTGCTCGGTCAGCTCATCGTCCGAGACAAAGAACTCGGCGTAGCTGGCGCCTAGCTCCTGAGCCAACTCGGCAGCTTGGTCCAGGGGCAAGCCGCACTCGTCGAGGAACATGCCCATCTTGAAGGCGTAGGTACTGGTCATGGTCTGTCTCCTGTCTAGCCCCCCTATGGTCCCCCCGCTGCGGCAGGGGGACGGGTAACTCCCTCCCCCGTCGCCACGGGGGAGGGCCGGGGTGGGGGCTACCAGCCTCAGCCGGCTATCTTCTGCGTCTCGCCGGTGCGGGCGGCTGCGTCGAGGGCGTTGCAGATGGCGACCGTCCGTGCGCCGTCGTGGACGTTGCAGAGGGTATCGCCGTCGGTCTCGATAGCCTCCATGAGGTTGAGCAGCATCGAGGCTTTGTTCCGCTCGGCATCGGGTAGGTCTTGCGTCTCCAGGTAGTCAATGTCGCAGCCGCCAAAGTCCACGCGGCTCGTGTGCTTGGAGAAGACGGCGCTGCGCTCGCCGTCCCACAGCTGGTGGAACCACTTGGAGACGAACGGGTTGTGGCCTTGATCGGTGCTGATGACCGTGGACAGGCCGCCGCTCTGCCACTGGATCGTGCCCACCAGCGCATCGGGGTAGCCGGCGTCGCCTTTGTTGCGGCTATCGAACACCTTGCCCTCGGCGTACACCCGGTCGGCGGCGCCGCCCATCAGGTAGGAGAGCAGGTCAATGGTGTGGACGGCGGTGCTGATGAGCAGGCCGCCACCGTCGTCCTTGTCCCACAGCCAGCTACTGCTCGTGCCTGGCTCCTTCAGCGCGTAGTTGTCCATCGCCAGTTGCCCGTGACTCAGGCGTGGGTGGGGGATGAACTCCCGTGCCTTCTGCACCGTGGGCGCAATGCGGAACTTGCAATTGACGACGAGTTTCACACCGGCCTTTTCGACTTCCTCGGCCAGGTCTACAGCCTGGCCATAGGTGACGCACATCGGCTTTTCCACGAGCAGGTGCTTGCCGGCCTGCGCCGCGGCGATGGCCAGCGGATGGTGGGCGTCGTGGTGGGTGGCGATGATGACCAGATCAATGCTGTCGTCGCGCATGATCCGGCCGCTGTCCGTGGTGACGTAGCCCGTGCCGATGGTGTTACGCAACCGCGCGGCGCTGGCCTCGATCTCGTCGCAGAAGCCCACCAGCTCCAGCCCCAAGTCCTGGGCCTTCGCGGCGTGACCACTGCCCATGCCGCCACACCCGATCACTGCCGCTTTCATACCTGCCATCGTTCCCTCCTGTGTGCTGATCCGAACCGTGTCCGCACTTACTATGCCAGCCGGAAGAAGCTGCCGGCGATGTGGCGCGTGCCGTCAAAGCCGTTGCCGTCGTCCTGCATGAGGTAATACGCCGTGAAGATGCGCCCGTCATCCAGCTCCGTGGCGACCGGATAACTCAAGTCCGCGCCGCTGCCGTCATCGCGGATGACCGCTTCCGCCGACCACGTAGCACCGTCGTCCGCGCTCACGATCAAGCCTATCCCGAACGGCGGTTTGCGCCGGCCGAAGACGACGACGATCCGGCCGTCGCGGAGCCGCATGGGCCACGGAGCGCGGTAATGCACGCCGCGCCGGGCAACGCCGGGCGCGCGGCGGGACACCCACGGCGACTGTCCCCAGGCCACGATGGGCGCTGGCTCAGTCCAACTGTAGCCGCCGTCGTCGGAGTAGCACATTTCGATGGCGTTGCGAATGCCGATGACGTTGAGCATGTAGCACTGCAACCGGCCGCTGGGCAGCAGGATGAGGCTGACGTAGACGCGCCCCTTGCCGCCGGTGCGGTCACCGGGCACCTCGGCGACGTACTCCCAAGTGAGGCCGCCGTCATCGGAGCCAAAGACCGCCACAGAGCGCGGCTCGCCGGTCAAGTAGCCGATGGACCCGTCCGCGAACGTGCTGTAGAGCGACAGCACGCCCATCAGCGTGCCGTCGGGGAACTGCACCAGGGGATGAGCGTCGCGCCACAGGCCGCCGCCATGCGGATGGCTGACGCGGGTGGGCACCGTCTCCCAGGTGCGTCCGCGGTCGGCCGACCGAAACACGAAGCACTCTTGGACGGGATTTCCGTCGGGGGCTTCCGGCCCCGTCCACGGCCGGGCAAAGTACACCGCAGCATCGGGGCTGGTGAGGTCAATTAGCTCGCGGGCTACGCCCGGCTCATCGGCGCGGGCGACGATGGCTCGCTTCTCGCCCAACGGGAGGGACTCGTCCCAGACGACGACATCGTGCTCGCGGGGCCAGGTCTCACCATGGTCGAGCGAGCGCTGGAGCAGCACCTGAGCGCGGCCCAGATAGCCGGTAGTGAACGAGTGGCTGATGTCGTCGGGCGTCCGGTAGCTGCTGGGGGCGTGGCTGTGCAGCACCGCCAGCTCGCCACCGCCGTAGTTGAAGATGCCGCTCAGGCGCGGATGCCCGCAATACCGCTGCTTGCTGTAGCACAGCCTGGTATGGCGAATCTCCGTCAGGACCGGGGCAGTACGTTTCACTGCCGCTCCTTGGAGGAAGCTATTGGTTGTTAGCTGTCAGCCGTCAGCTTCTCTACCGTGGGATGACCGCTGACGGCTCCTTTAGTGGGCCACGTCCTGCGGCTTGCCGGTGCGGGCTGCCTCGTCGAGCGCGTTGCAGATGGACACGCTCTTCACGCCGTCGTGGACGTTGCAGATCGTATCTCCATCGGTCCGGATCGCCTCCAGCAAGTTGGCGTGGATAGGATACGCCCCCCGCACCTTGGCCATCGCTTCAGCCGACAACTCGTTGAGATCAATGGCGTCAATGTCGGCGCCACCGAAATCTACGCGGGCCGTGTGGCTGGAGAGCACCGCGCTGCGCTCGCCGTCCCAGACCTCGTGAAACCACTTCGAGACGGCAGGGTTGAAGCCCTGATCGGTGCTGATGATGGTGGATAGCCCGCCGCTCTGCCAGACGATGGTGCCCACCAGCACGTCGGGGTAGCCAGCTGTCCCCTTGTGCTCCGGCTCGAACAGGTGACTTTCCGCGTAGACTCGATCACCGGCGCTGTCCATCAGGTAGCAGAGCAGGTCAACGGTGTGGACGGCAGTGCTGACCAGCAGGCCGCCGCCGTCGTCCTTGTCCCAGAGCCACTGGGCGCCAACCCGGCCCGAGTTGTAGTTATCCATGGCCAACTGGCCGTGGCTGAGGCGGGGATGGGGGATCAGCTCGCGGATTTTCTGCGTCGTGGGCTGGATGCGGAACCAGTGGTCCACGACCGCCTTGACGCCGGCCTTCTCGACCGCCTCAGCCACCTCGACTGCCTGGTGGCGCTCGATACACATGGGCTTCTCCAGCATCATGTGCTTGCCGGCCTGCGCTCCGGCCAGCGCCAACGGGTGATGGGCGTCGTGGTGCGTGGCAATGTAGAGCAGGTCAATGCTGTCGTCGCGCATGATCCGGCCGGCGTCGGTGGTGGCGTAGCGACCACCAAACTCCTCCCGGGCGCGCTCGGCGGCCGACTCGATCACATCGCAGAAGGCGACCACCTCGACTCCGAGCGCCTGCGCGGCGTTGGCATGGGCGTGCCCCATGCCCCCACAACCGATTAGTGCTGCTTTCAGATTAGCCATCGTCTCCTCCGATCTGTGTTGCGGACCTACTCCCGCATCGCCCGGTCCCGGCCCCCCTATGGTCCCCCCGCAGAGCAGGGGGACGGGGCGGAGGGTGAGATAGGGCGGTTATCATGGTAACGCCACCGGCTAACCTCGTACCACTAGCCGGACGTATCCGGGAGCGATTATAGTAGTCTTGCTGATGGCAGTCCAGCCTCATAGCGCCTCGGCCCTGGAGTGAGGTCCCGGCAGAAGATCGGAGGGTGACATGATGCAACGTGCCAGTCCGGTGCTGACGGACGTGCGCCACACCAAGCTGTGCTATAGCAAAGCGTGCTACTGCGGGCATCCCCGGCAGAGTGGCATCTTCAACTACGGGAACGGTGAGATTGCCTTCCTTCATGCCCACGCGCCATCGCGCTACGAGGTGCGGACCGACATTAGCCACTCCTTCTGGAACGGCTACGCCAGCCGCGCCAGGGTTCTGCTCCAACGCTCGTTCGATCACGGCGAGACGTGGCCGCGGGAGCACGACGTCGTGGTCTGGGACGAGTCGTTGCCGCTGGAGGAGAAGCGGGCGCTCGTGCAGCGGGCTGATGAGCCGGGCGTGGCGCGTGAGCTGATTGATCTCACCGGCCCGGACGCCGCCGTTTACTTTGCCCGCCCGGCGACCGGGCCGCCTGATCCGCGCGGTCAGCCTACGCTGGAATGCTTCGCGTTCCGCTCCGGGGACCGCGGCCGCACGTGGGAGACCGTGCCGACGCGCGTAACGAGTCCATATGGTGGGGGGCTGCACCGCGACGCGCACCCGCTGGTGCAGTTTCCCGACGGCACGCTGATGGGCGTGATGACGATGGCGATGACCTCGGTCCGGGACAGTGCCGGGATGCCGGGTGGCGTGGGCGTGTTCGGCTCGGACGACAACGGTCTGACCTGGGAGTACATCGCGGAGGTGGCGCGCGACCCTACCGGCGTGGGGCGACCGACTTATGCCGGCTTGCTACTGCTGCCGGGTGGTCGCTTGCAGTGCTACATGCTCAACATCGGCGGCGTTCGCAACGCGATCCAACTGGCCTACTCCGACGACGGCGGCGCCAGTTGGAGTGACGCCCGGCCGATTGTGGCGTGGGGGCAATCGCCGTGGGCGGCGCGGCGCCCGCCGCAGGTGGCCCGTAGCGGTGTCCACTACCGCTCGCCGTGGCCGATGCGCCTGCGGGACGGGCGGATCGTGGTGCTCTTCGCGCGGCGCAAGCCACCCAGCGGGATCGGGCTGATCGTCAGCGCGGACGAGGGCGCCACCTGGTCGGCCGAGGCGATTGTCCGGGACGACGGCAGCGGTGGCGACTTGGGCTATCCGGTCGCCACGCAACTGGACGACGGGCGCATCTTCACGGCCTACTACTTCATGGCAGACGACGGCAACGGCTTTGGCGGCACCCGCCACATCGCCGGCAGCTTCTTCCGGCTGGATGGGTAGGTCCTGACAAGGGTAGGCACAGGTTAAGCCGTAGGGGGGCTACACTCCCATCCCACCGCCCGCGGCAATCCCGGCGTGCCGCCACCGGCGCCGTAGGGGCGTCCCTTGTGGGTGCCCTGGCTGCGCTCCCGTCATTGCGGCTTGCGCCGCAATCCATCCCGCGTCCCGTCATTCCCGCGCTAGCAGGAATCCACAACCCCTCTCTATTGCTTCGCAATGGAGAGGGGGCCAGGGGGTGAGGACCATCCTGCAAATCCTGATGCAGCAGGAATGACAACGAGACGGCGGAAAAAGCAGGTTGCACAGGAACGCAATGGCTCCTGTGCAACCTTAGCGTTTGGGCCGGTTGCCGGCCCGACGATCCAACTGAGCAGCCAAGTGCGGCTGCTACGAAATGGGCTAGGCGTTATCCGCAGTCCACTTGGCCAGCTTGGCGTTCTCGACGCGCACCACCTCCGCCAGCCCGTCCTTGAGGTTGGCATTCGGGTTCTTGCCAGCCTCACTGAGCATCCCACCGATGCCGCCGAACATGCTCGGAAGCGTGGGGTGGAACGGCCGGAAGCCGTAGCTCAAGCTCTGGACAAACGTCTCGAACTGCGGGACGTTCTCGCGCACGGCCTGGTACTCGGGATGCGTGAGCACCGACTTCCGAGGTGCCAGGAACATCGTGACCGCCGCGTAGTGCGCTGCGGCATCGGTGCTGGTGAGCCAGCGCATCACCTGCCAAGCAGCTTCCTGCTGCTGGGTATTGGTCTTGAACAGGTAGGTGTTCTGGCCGAAGTTGGCCACGAACGGCTGCTTCTTGGTCGGCGACGGGGTGACGTACATGTTGTCCAAGCCGCCGATGTCTTGCGCCCAGGTGACCAAGCGCGAAGCGCTGGTTTCGTAGAACTGACCAATCTGGCCCTTACGGAAGCTGGGGCGCTCCTTGCCGGTTTCCTCGTAGTAGGAGCGGTGCGGCACGGCAACCTGATGCTTGTGGTGGATGTCGGAGACGAACTGCAGCGCTTCGAGCGCTTCCGGCGAATCGAGCACGAGCTTGGTGCGGTCCTCGTTGAAAATGCTGCCCCCGGCCTGGAAGACCAGGTTCCACCACACCACCGTGTTGAGCATGTGGCCGATGGCCCACTTACCCGTCTCTTTGCCGTCGCCGAGGCTGGTCTGCATCGCCTTCATCCACTCCACCCATTCGTCCCAGGTGAAGCCGAGGGTCAGTGGCTCCAGGCCGGCTTCCCGCACGAAGGCGAGGTTGGTGTAGGGGAGGTCGGCGTTAGTTTCCTGGGGCAGGCTCCACAACTGGCCATTCCAGTAGCTCGAGTCCAGCAGGTGGGGGAAGAAGTCGTCCATCGTGTCGGCATACATTTTGTCATGCCGGATGAACGTCTCCATCAACTCGGGGAGCATGTCGCGGATGCCATACACACCACCGCTCCAGTAGGCGGTATGCACCAGATCGGGCGGGGTGCCCGCAGCGTAGTTGGAGATGATCTTCTCGTCGGTGTTGTTCCCCTGCCCGGCGACGGGCTGGAGTACGAAGGTAATGTTCAGGTTCTCGCTATTCCACCGGTTGGTCAGATCGGTCCAGCCGGTGCCGCGGTCGCTCATGTTGCCACCGCGCCAGAACCCGGTCCACATGACCACCTTGGTGTTCGGTGCCGCCACGATGGTCTTCTCGACGACCTGCGTGACCGGCTTGTCCACCACAATGGTCTGGCCGGCCGCGCCGGATTCACCCTGGACGCCCTGGGCGCCGGCCGCACCGCGCTCGCCCTGGGCGCCGGCCGGTCCGGCCGGTCCGGCCGGCCCCTGGACGTAGCGGATTTCCACTTCGCCGCAGGCGACGGCCAACAGGCCACCGAGCAAGGCGCCAGCGCCACCGATATATCTTCTGCGTGTGATCTCAGCCACGATGTTCTTCCTTCCGCAAGCTCCCGCTTGCATAGACTTTTGGTAGCTGCTCAACACTACCCCATGAAGGGGGTTAAGCAACTAGGACGGTGTACAGCCGTGTGCATATGCCCTTTGCCCCATCACCTCCTGCAAACGGCTAAGTTACCTGCTTCAATGTACGGAACGTATCCGGCCGCTAAACCGCACCGGCTACGCAGGTGTCGCAGCCGACGTGTATCCTGAGCGAAACGATACGTGTTTTGCCTGCATACGTCAAGCCGGCACCATAGGAGCTTGGCAAGCCCCGAGCCTGGCGGCGAAGCCGTTGAGGCACCGCGCCGGCCGCCGGCGTGGCCGTTCGCTATCCTGAAACTGACCTGTTGCTGCAAGAGTGCCTCGGGCCGGCTGAGGCTGCGCGGCTACAACCGGCTCGTCGCCACGGATCACCGGCTCGTGGGCACGATCCTCCCGGTCGGTGAGGAAAGCAAAAAGAAGGTTGCACAGGAACGCGATGGCTCCTGTGCAACCTTTGTATTCGAGCCGCCGAACGGCCCGACGATCCTACTCAAGCCGCCCCGGCAGACTACTCTAGCCTCAGCTAGTTCTGTGCGTTCCACTGGTCCAGCTTGGCGTTCAGCACACGGACCGCCTCATCCAGCCCGTCTTTGACCGAGGTGCCCGGAGTCGTCCAGATCTTCGCGGCCAGATCGCTAAACCCACTGTAGTGGTCGGGGAACATCGGATGGAACGGCCGGAAGGCATAGCTCAAGCCCTCGATAAAGGTCTCGAACTGCGGCACACGCTCCCGCACCGCCTGGTACTCGGGATGCGTGAGCACAGACTTACGCGGCGCCAGGAACATCGTCACCGCTGCGTAGTGTGCCGCCGCATCCGTGTTCGTCAGCCAGCGCATCACCTGCCAGACAGCTTCCTGCTGCTGGGTGTTCGTCTTGAACATAAAGGTGTTCTGGCCAAAGGTCGCCACAAAGGGCTGCTTCCGCGTGGGCGACGGCGTGACGTACATGTTGTCCAAGCCGCCGATGTCTTGCGCCCAGGTGACGAGACGGGAAGCGCTCGTCTCGTAGTTCATAGCGATGCTACCTTTGCGGAAACTCGGACGGTCCTTGCCGCTGGCCTCGAAGTAGCTTCTGTGGGGCACATGCACCTGATGGTCGTGGATCAGGTCTGCGACGTACTGCAGTGCTTCCACGCCTTCCGGACTGTTGTAGATGATCTTGGTGCGGTCTGCGTTGTAAAACTCTCCACCAGCCTGCTTAAGCAGATTGATGAAGTTCACGTTACCCATCATGCCACTCATGGCCCATTTGCCCGACTGCTCACCTGGGCCAAGGGTCTGCTGAATCGCCTTGAGGTACTCGGTCAGATCCTCCCAGGAGTAACCGAGCCTCAGCGGCTCCAGGCCCGCTTGCCGTACCACATCCAGGTTGGTGTAGGGCAGGTCAGCATTGGTTTCCTGGGGCAAACTCCACAGCTTACCGTCCCACATGCTGGACTCCAGCAGATGCGGGAAGAAGTCGTCCATCGTGTCGGCATACGCTTTGTCGTGCCGGATGAACGTCTCCTGCAGATCAGGGAGCATGTCGCGGGTGCCGAAGACGCCGCCGCTCCAGTAGGCGGTGTGTACGAGATCGGGTACCGTCCCTGCAGCGTAGTTGGAGATGATCTTGGCATTGGTGTTGTCGCCCTGGCCGGACACCGGCTGGAGCACGAAGGTGATGTTCAGGTTCTCGGCATTCCACCGGTTGGTCAGATCGGTCCAGCCAGTGCCGCGGTCGCTCATGTTGCCACCGCGCCAGAACCCGGTCCACATGACCACCTTGGTGTTCGGTGCCGCCACGATGGTCTTCTCGACGACCTGCGTGACCGGCTTGTCCACGACAATGGTCTGGCCGGCCGCGCCGGATTCACCCTGGACGCCCTGGACGCCGGTCGCACCGCGCTCGCCCTGCGCGCCGGCCGGTCCGGCCGGTCCCGCCGGGCCCTGGACGTAGCGGATTTCCACTTCACCGCAGGCGACGGCCAACAGGCCACCAAGCAAGGCGCCAGCGCCACCGATATATCTTCTGCGCGTGATCTCAGCCACGATGTTCTTCCTCCCGCAAGCTCCCGCTTGCATAGACTCTTGGTAACTGCTCAACACTACCCCTGAAGGGGGTTAAGCAACTAGGATGGTGTGCCCTGTGCCCCGTTACCTCCTGCGAACGGCGTAGCCACCTGCCTCAATGCACGGGCCGTTTCCGGGCAAGAGAGCGCACCGGCTACGCAGGCGTTGTAACCGGCGTGTATCCTGAGCGAACGATACTGTATTTCTCTAGGCACGTCAAGCCAGCACCGGGAAGCACGGCGGCAGCGGACCAGTGGAGGAGAGCATGACCTATCTCGATGCGGACGTGACCCGCTACCTACGCCAGCAGGTCGTGGTGGAAGACGACGCGCTGCGCGCCATCGGGGCAAAGGCGCGGGCGCTAGGCGTGCCGGCGATTGCGCCGGAAGCCGGCCGGGTGCTGCAACTACTGTGTCGGATGATCGGCGCGCGGCGCGTGCTGGAGATCGGCACCTGCACCGGCTACTCTGGTATCTGGATTGCTCGCGGTTTGCCCACCGACGGCCAGCTAGAGACGCTGGAGCTCGATCCGCAGCGCGCGGCGCTGGCCCGCGCCCACTTCCGGCAGGCCGGGGTGGCCGAGCAAGTGACGGTGACGGTCGGCGATGCCCGCAAGACGCTGGCGGCCCGCGCCGACGAAAGCGTGGATGCGGTCTTCATTGACGCCGACAAGCCGCCGTATCCGGCCTATCTGGAGGAGGCGCTGCGTCTCGTGCGGCCGGGCGGATTGATCCTGGCGGACAACGTGCTGACACTCGGCCCCCGGGTTGCGGTGTATGACGAGGCCGCGTCGTCCGAGTCGGTGCGGGCGCTGCGCCGCTACAACCGGCTCGTCGCCACCGATCCCCGGCTACTGGGCACGATCCTGCCGGTCGGCGAGGGCCTGAGCGTGGCCTGGAAAGTGACTCCCTAATGAAAGTTGACAACTTAATCGGGTAGGGGGATGTAGCCCCCCTATGGTCCCCCCGCTGCGGCGGGGGGACGGTGGGTTCCCTCACCCCGGCCCGCTCCCACGGGGAGCGGGAGGCCAGATTCCCGCTGGCGCGGGAATGACAGATGAGTCAGTAACGGTAGCGGTAGAGGCAGAGACCGGTGTTGGCAGAGAGGCTGCGTCCGCCACGTCTGGGTGCGCTCACGCGGCGCTGGTCGCCGGCCATGACCACGCTCACCACGACCTCGGTGCTGCACATCGTCAACGATGCCTACATCGCCATTGTCTATCCCCTGCTGCCGCTCATCGCCGCCGACTTACAACTGAGTTACGGGCAGATCGGCCTGCTCAAGGCCGCATTTTCGGGTGTGGCGAGCGTGTTCCAACTGCCGATGGGGCTGCTGGCCGAGCGCCTGACGGTCGGTGCGGAGCTGGGGCTGCTGGTCGGTGGCAACGCCTGGATGGCCGGCGGGCTGGTGGGGATGGCCCTGGCGCCGACGTACATGGTATTGCTGGGCGCAGCCGTGGTAGGAGGTATCGGCGGTGGCCCGCAGCATCCCCTGGCGACCGGGCTGGTGTCGCGGGCCTACGAGCGGCGCGGACGCGGCTCGGCCGTCGGCACGCTGAACTTCGCCGGGGACCTCGGAAAGCTCGCCGGCCCGGCCTTGGCCGGCATTCTCGGTGTTGCTTACGGCTGGCGGGCGGCGCTCGGCGCATTGGCGGCGGTCGGGTTGCTCTGCTCGTTGGCAACGCTTGCGGCCCGGAAACAGGTAACGCGGTCCGTCGTCCAACTCCCCGCTCACCGGGCCGCGCAACCGCGGGCCAGGTGGTCACGCGCAAGCTGGGGGATCGCGCAGCCGCGGTCGTTTGCACTGCTCGCGGCCGTTGGCATGGTAGACGGTGTAGGGCGGGGCGCCGGGTTGGCGCTCCTGCCCTTCATCCTGACGGTACATGGGCTGGACGCCGCCGCCATCAGTGGCCTGTTCGCGCTGATTTTCGCCGGCGGGGCGGCCGGGAAGTTCTTCTGTGGCTGGCTGGGTGATCGTATCGGCTCCGTGCGCCTGGTCTGGGTGACGGAAGCTATGACGGCCGCGACGATGGTCCTCTTCATCTTCCTTTCGGGGCCGGTGCTAGTACCGCTGGCGCTGGTATTCGGCTTTGCGCTGAACGGCACCTCGTCCGTGCTGTACGCGGCGACGGCGGGGATGGTCGAGCCGGCGCGGCGCGCGCGTGGCTACGGTCTCTTCTACACGGTCGTCCTGGCTGCATCGGCGTTGGCGCCGGCGATCTTTGGTGTAGCGGCCGACCTGCTGGGCTTGACGACGGCGTTTGCACTCCTGGCCGTGGTGGTGCTGACCGGCGTGCCGCTGTCGGCGCCCTTGCGCCGGGTGCTGGCGTAGCGCGGATCGGCCGCTTGCGGCGGCGGCCTGGTAGGCTGCGGCGGGCGCTCGTGCCGGGGATTGTGGGCACGGAAACTGTCAACCGGGGCCTTGCCGGATAGAGGACTGGAGCGGATGGAGATTGGGAAAACGCTGTACGTCAGCGACAGGGGGCAATGGCGGGCCTGGCTGGCCGAGTATCACGACCAGGAGCAGGAGATATGGCTGATCTACTACAAGAAAGGGTCCGGCAAGCCGCGCATCCCGTATAACGACGCCGTTGAAGAGGCGCTGTGCTACGGCTGGATAGACAGCATCGTCAAGGGTATAGACGACAAGAAATACACCCAGCGATTTACACCCCGGAAGCCCAAGAGCAACCTGTCGGCGATGAACCGGGAGCGCGTGTATCGTCTCTTGGAGCAGAACAAGATGACCGCCGCCGGGCTGGCCGCCATCGAGCACGTCTTCGACGCGGATGAGCAGCCAGCGGAACCGGAGATTGCCCCGGACATCGTACAGGCGCTGCAGCAAGACCGGGAGACCTGGCGGAACTTCCAGGGATTTCCCGATTCCTACAAGCGAATCCGCATTGCGTTCATCGAGGGCGCACGGTCACGCCCCGAGGTGTTCGAGCAGCGACTACGGTATTTCCTGAAAATGACGGCGCAGAATAAGCGGTTCGGCATGGTGCAGTAGCGCCCCCACCCTCGCCGTCCCCCCGCCGCAGCGGGGGGACCATAGGGGGGCTAGGGGGCTAGGGGGCTAGGGACAGGACGCAGTGCCCCAGTGTTAGCACACCTTGCGGAGACGGCCGCTGCCCACGTCGTAGACGTACCCGCTCACCGGAATGTCCTGCGGAATGAACGGTGACGAGCGGATCGTCTCCACGTCCTGCCGCACGCTCTCGTCCAGATCGGTGAAGGGCAGAAACTCGACGGTCGAGGCGTCGGCCCCGAGGTCGCGGCCCAACTGCTCGCGGAGTTGCTCGTTGGTGAACGTCTCCATCCCGCAGTCGGTGTGGTGGATCACCACGAACTCGCGCGTGCCGAGCAGCTTGTGAGAGATGGTCAGCGAGCGGATGGCATCCTCGCTGGCACGCCCGCCGGCGTTGCGGATGACGTGCGCGTCGCCTTCCTCCAGCCCCAGGAACTTCGCCGGGTCCATCCGCGCATCCATGCAAGCGAGTACGGCCACCTGCCGGCCGGGGGGCATCGGCAAATCCCCTTTGGTGAAACCGGCTGCATAGTCCTCGTTAGCAGCGAGCAATTCGTCAAGAACGACCATTGTCACTTCCTCCCTCCGGGATCGTCGGTCTCAGCAAACAAAGATAAACCGCTTGATAAACTCAAGAATAGCAAGCTCCCGTACCCGTGTCAAGGGAACCTCTGATTGGCCCACTCCGTCTCCCGCCGGAAAACCTGCCCGTAACGGGTGACCGCTGTGTCATCGGGTAGAATGCGGGCAGTGCCGCGTGCAAGGCGCTACGCCGTTGGAGTGAGGAAGGAGAGCAGCCAATGACCACGCCTATCCAGTCGGCAGCGGGCATCCTAGCCAGCAGAGGCTCCGGGCAACTGGCCGAGTTCTCGTGGGGCGCTATCGAATGGCTGTTCAACGGCGAGCTGGCGCCGGGTGCGGAGCAGACACTCGGCTACGTCGAGATCGCACCGGGCCAGAAGAACCCGCTCCACGCCCACCCCAACTGTGAAGAGCTGCTCTACCTGATCGAGGGCGAGCTGGACCACAGCCTGGAGGGTGCGGTCTATCGGATGCAGCCGGGGCAGGCGATCCGGGTACCGGCCGGCGCGCAGCACGACGCCCGCAACGTGGGCGCGACGACGGCCCGCATGGTGATTATCTACTCCGACCCGGCGCGGCAGATGGTCACTTACGAGGGCACACCGGGCCAGGAGTAGCTGGACCAGCCCCCACCCTAACCCTCCCCCGTTGCGACGGGGGAGGGAATAGCGCCGTCCCCCTGTCGCAACGGGGGGACCATAGGGGGGCGATCAGTACGTTATGGAGGAGGGGCGGATGACAGCGATGGGCCGGGCGGCAGTCGCCACCAGCGCGGACCAGCCGATAGAGCTGCGCGAGTATCCCGTACCCACACCGGCAGCCGACGAAATTGTGGTCCGCACGACCGTCGCTGGCCTGTGCGGCTCCGACCTGCACATCTGGCGCGGTGAAGTCCCGCCGCTCCAGCCCTATCCGAGTGTGCCCGGCCACGAGGGCACCGGGCGCGTGGTGGCGCTCGGCGCCGAGCGGCAGCACGATACGCTCGGCCGCCCGCTGGCCGTCGGCGACCGGGTGGCGTACTCCTACTTTGTCCCGTGTGGCGAGTGCTGGCTGTGCTTGAGTGGCACGACGGGCTGCCCCAACCGCTATCAATTCAAGGCGCACGTCCACGCGGACGATCCGCCCCACTTCCTCGGTACGTATGCCGAGTACATGCTGCTCCATCCCGGCCAATGGGTGTTCAAGGTGCCCGACGGCATCCCCGATGACCTCCTGGCGCCGGTGAACTGTGCGCTCTCGCAGGTGATCTACGGCTTGCACCGCATCGGTATTTGGCTCGGCGATACGGTCGTGGTGCAGGGCGCTGGCGGTCTGGGCCTCTATACGGCGGCCGTCGCGCGCGACATGGGCGCCGGACAAGTGGTCTCCATTGATGCCATTCCGCAGCGCCTGGACCTGGCCCGCGATTTCGGCACCGCCCTCACGCTCAACGTCGCGGAGACGACCAAAGAAGAGCGCGTCGCGGCGGTGTGGGAGCTGACCGGCGGGGTAGGCGCCGACGTGTGCGTGGAGGTCGTTGGGGTGCCGGGAGTGGTGCAAGAGGGGCTGGAGTTGCTGCGGCCCGGCGGGCGCTACCTGATGATGGGCAACATCGTGCCCGACGTAAGCACCGAGATCATCCCCCACGACGCCGTGCGCCGGCCCAAGCAGCTGCTCGGCGTGCTCTCCTACGACCGCTGGGTGCTGCCACGGGCGCTGACTTGGCTGGCCGGCGCCCAACACCGCTATCCGCTCGACCGGCTGGTCTCGCGTCGGTACCCGCTGGAGCAGATCAACGCCGCCTTCACCGACGCGGAATGGGCCGCGCAGCGCGGCGAGGTGGCGCGGATTCTGATTGCGCCGTAGGTGGGGGCTGACCTCACCCCCCGGCCCCCTCTCCAAATGTTGGAGAGGGGGAGTCTGCGCCCCATTATTCTCGCAGTCTCAGCAGTCATTGCCGCGTGCGCGGCAGGTCAGGGCGTCCACAAGGGACGCCCCTACCCTGAGTGGTTGGACCTCGCCATCTTGGTACATCAAGTCACGAGTGACAGGGCGCTTGCTCATCGCAAGTGCTAGAATGGCGGCAATGGTGGCTGTCGGGGAAAGCTGAAGATGACTACCGACGTTGGCCTTGGCGTCACGCTCAACACGGGCGAGCAGTTCTGCACAGAACAGGCCATCCGGCGGGTCTACTCCTCCGTGGAGGGAGTGCTGGAGATGGTTGCCTGCCAAGGCGAGACGGTTATGGTCGGGCTGCAGGAGCATGGCACCGGGGCATACGTGCAGTGTTACCTTGCCGCAGGCGAATGGCTCGATGAATTGCGCGACCGGGCGCTATGGGGAAAGCGCGTCCTCGTTGAGGGTCGCGTAGCGTATGACGAAGCGGGCACGCCACTCTCCATCGTAGATGTGACCTCGGTGATTGAGCGCGAAAGCGGGCCTCGGATTAGAGATTTTCGGGGCAGTGCTCCGAACCTTACCGGTGGATTGTCTACCGAGGAGTTCATTGCGAGAGTGAGAGGCGATGCCTGAGTGGCGACGCCAGTATTGGGACTCCTCGCTTTTCATCTCCTACCTCGCGGGGAGAGAAGCTGCCCTTATCCTCACTGCGCCCTAACCACCGGCATCACGCCTCCCCCGTCATTCCGGCGCAGGCCGGAATCCATGACCTCACCCCCGGCCCCCTCTCCAAATGTTGGCGAGGGGGAGTCCGCACCCCCTCGTTCTTGCCGTTTCACCAGTCATTCCCGCGCACGCGGGAATCCAAGGTGCTCACGAGGGACACCTCGAATCATCGCCAGCAAATCTCGACGAATTCCGAATTTGGGGTTGACAAATCTAAAATCGGGGTGTACAGTATCTCAGTACATCCCGATCTGACGATCATTGGAGCTGAACGAAGGAGAAGTCCATGCCATCAGTATTTCCAGCTCTCCGAGGCAAAATGGGCGATCTGTCGTATGCCGTCACTACGATGAAGCTTGGGGAAGTCAACCGGATCGTTCAATACGCCGAGGCGGTGCAAGACTGGGAGACCGTCACGCCGGAGCTTCGTACACAGCGCCGCCTGAACCTCAACCGTGTCCGTAGGGAGATGGCTCCCTACCTCCTCAACAATGAGGACCATTTTTTCAGCGCCATCACCGTCGAGCTACGCGGCGTTGACGGAGCAACTGAGATTCCGTTCCGGGAGGCCGAGGACAACCCTGACATCGGACAAGTTTGGCTTGACGGCACCGAAACGTTGATGTGTACTGATGGCCAGCATCGTTTGAAGGCCATCGAGCTTGCGCTCAAAGAAGAGCCGCGTCTCGGTACAGAGTCAATCGCGGTCATTATCGTTCCGTACAAGTCTGTGATTAGGTCACAGGGATTGTTCGCCGATCTCAACCGCTACGCCAAGCAGCCAACGAAAACCCTCAACATCCTATACTCCAGCCGGGATTTCCGGGCACGCTTGGCAAAGGCGGTAGCGAACAAATCGCGCTACTTGCGTAGGCGGGTCAATCTGGAGTCCAATACTCTTTCTCGCCGTAGCCCTCAGATCGTGACTCTTGGCGTGTTGTACGAATGCGTTGGCGTGCTGCTCGGCAAAGAGGATTCTAAAGCTGCGAACCTGGATCAGAAGACTGCCGAGATCGTCCACGTGTACGATGATGTGGTGTTTCCCGCACTCATGGAGGCAGCCCCTGAGCTTGACCAAGTGTGGAAGCGCGAACTCCCGGCACACGAGCTACGCACTCGCTACGTCTTCGCGCACTCTGTCGGTCAGCAAGCGATTGCGCGTGTGGTCCGTGCAGCGTTGGACCAACGCCCCGATGACTGGGAAGGGGTGGTCCAAGGTGGGTTCAGCCAGATTCCTTGGGACATCGGCATAGACTGGGAAGGCGTGGCTACGATGGGCGGCACGCTCGCCAATCGCAGCCAGAACGTCAGGCGAACCGCCGCGCTCGTCAAGGCGTGGGTTGGTCTCCAACTGAGTGACGCGGAGACGGACGACCTGACGAAAGCCAAGCAGGCCAGCGGCGATCCTGACTGGAAGCTGCCGCAACCGCTCGCATCCTCGTAACGGCGGACGACAACCTCACCGCACCAAGCCATCTGCAGGTATCAGGTATAAGGAGGCACAACATGAACTGGGAGCGACTCTTCAACGAACTCTTGCGGGCAGACAATGAGCAAGCCGTTCTCGGTATTCTTAGAGAGTACCGCTTGCTAGATAATGACCACGTATGGCAACCGCTTGGAGGGATAGAACTAGAAAACAACTTTTCCATCGTTGCCAACCAGCAAGACAATCCTTCCGGTGCATTAGTGGAGAAGATCATCAACTCCATTGATGCCGTGCTGATGGCGAAATGCTTTACTGCCGGCATTGATCCAGAGGGTACCACTGCGCCAAGCACAATGGCCGCAGCCGTGGAGCAATTCTTCAACGTGCGAGATGGTCGAGTCAGCGACCTTACCAGCCGCGAGCGGACCAAGCTAGCACAAGCCATCCATCTCGTAGCCGAAGGATCCAAGAAAGACCCCAGTTACCTGATTATCGACACCGGGGAAGGTCAGACTCCAGCCTCGTTCCCTTCCACCTTCCTTTCTCTCGCCAAATCCAACAAGCTACGGATCCCCTTTGTCCAGGGCAAGTTCAACGCCGGAGGTACCGGTGTCTTGCAGTTCTGCGGTAGAGATAACTTCCAACTCATTGCTTCCCGCCGGCATCCGGCGGCACCTGTAGCCCCCAGTGACGATACCCGCGACCTGTGGGGGTTTACGCTTGTTCGTCGTCAGGAACCATCGCCAGGTGATAACCGTCGTAGCTCGATGTATGTCTATCTTGCTCCTGACAGCCATGTTCCTTCCTTCAGGGCATCAACTGTTCCTGTCCTACCAGGTGCTTCTCGGGAGAATACTCCCCCGGAGCCGCATGTGGGAACTATCGAATACGGCACTATCATCAAGCTCTACAGCTACCGCTGGAAAGCCAGGAACACAGCCACCATTGGAGCACGGTTCGAGATCGAGAAGCATCTACACTCACCCTGCTTGCCTTTCCGAGTCAGTGAAACACGTGCCTATCGAGCCAACACGTATGGTACCACTGTTGCGGGTGTCTGGGCAATGATTGATGCTCAGGATACTGCCGGTAACGCTCGTCGTGTTGAGCCGGGATTCCCGGCAACCGGAAAACTGAATCTCGATTCGGTTGGGCCTCTGCAGTACAAGCTGGCTGTCTTCACGAAGGATGTGAAACCTCAGACAGTACCCCATGGTGTGTTCTTCACTATCAACGGACAGGTACACGGCAGCCTGTCGTCCGACTTCGTTTCACGGAGGCTTGGATTCGAATATCTGCGTAACCACATCATTGTGTCGGTTGATTGTACGCAGATGAATAAGCGGGAACGGGAAGACCTGTTCCTTGCTTCACGCGACAGGCTACGCCGGGACGAAGTCTACGATGAGATCGTTTCTACGCTGGCGAGGGAGCTCAAGCAACATCCCGGTCTCCGGGAATTGAACGCTGCAAGGCGTTCGGCACGTATCGAGAAAGCTCTCGACGACCAGGAAGATGTGGCTCAGACACTAGAGCGCATCCTGAAAGCCGATCCAGATATTGCACAACTTCTCGATCCTGGAGACCGACTCGTCACAACTCTGCCGCCTCCTGAGCCTGCCGAATTCAAAGGCAGAAGGTTTCCGACCTATTTCCGCCTTGCTGGTGATCCGAAGAAAATGGTGAGGAAAACTTGTCCGGTAAACAGAACTTGCAAGGTGGATTTCGAGACTGACGCAGAGAACAACTATTTCGACCGTTCCGAGTCTCCCGGCAAGATGATTATCGATCCCAGCGACGATATACGTAAATCTGGCTCGCTGTGGAACGGTACCTACACGGCACGATTCAAACCTCCAAGTGGTGCGAAACCCGGTGAGCAGCACGAAGTCAGCGTCGAGGTAAACGACCCGGACCGAGAAGCCAGAGCCAACTGGCCCTTTGAGTCGAATTTCACGATTGAGGTACTGCCGCCAACCGAACGCACCCCGAACCCACCGGGGCCCAATCCGCCCAAACCCCCACCCAAGCGGCTGGCAATTCCCAACATCTACGAAATTCGTAGGGACGAGTGGGACAAGGAGGAACCGGCATTCACACCCTATGACGCACTGCGAGTAAAACAAGATGGCGAGGGTGGATACGATTTCTGGCTCAACCGTGACAACACCTACTTGCTCAGGGAGATCAAAAACGCAAAGGAGTCAGACAAAGATTTAGTCGTCCACTGGTTCAAGTGGGGTTTGGCACTCTCAGCACTTGGAATGCTGCAGCATCCGAAACGGCTTGCGGCTGTGCAGCAACGCAAGCGGCGGGGAGACAATCCGGCTGTCCACTCCAATGGTGAGGATGTCATCGAGGCTGTTAATCACAGCATCAATGGCCTGGCCTCGATGATCGTTCCCGTCATCCGCAACCTGCATCAAGGCCCGGAGTGATCCTTGGACGGTGGCGGCAGCAGATTCGCGCCGTGCTCGGTCAACGAGACGGTCGTTCGGGTTGTGGCCTCCCGGTTAGGGGCGGAGGCCCCAGAGGTGGTCGAGGATGTCGCGGGGCTGCCAGCCGAGCAGGCGCTTGGCCTTCTCGTTCGGGAACTTGCGGTGGGGCAGGTCGGTGGTCATGTTGAAGACCTCCAGCGGGCGCGGCAGCGACGGCGCTTCCAACGCGCGCCGCACGGCGAGGCCGGCATCGTTCCAGGAGATGGTCAGCCCACCGACGCCACCGGACCGCGGCCGGTGAAGCACCGGGTTCATGAAGCCGCCGAAGTACAGCGCGGGTACCTCTAGGCCGTAGGCTTCGGCAAAGACGCGGACTACCTCGTGCCCTAGGTACTTGGAATGGGCGTAGAGCCAGTGGCCGGGGCGCGGGGGCACGTCGGCGCTGATGTCGAAGTCCCAGTTGTAGCCGACGTTGTGGCCGGAGCCGGTGAGGTGCGGGCCGGTATGGACGACGCGGCGGATGCCCTGCGCCACGGCTGCCCGCATCACGTTGTACGCGCCGAGGCAGTTCACGCGGAAGGCCTCGACGGGATGGGGGCGGTTGACGGTGCAGTTGACGATGGCATCCATGTCCGCACACGCGGCTAGGACTTGCTCGTAGTCGGTGATGTCCACGACCTGCGCTTCGTGCGGAGGATCGAACAGGACCGGTAGCGGTGCGCCCGGCGATTGTGGCTCGTTGGCCGCGATGATGTCGGCGAGCGGGAGCAGGTCCGTGAGGCGGACCGTATGCGTCTCCGTGAGCAACGGTGCCGCGGCCGCGGCCAGCGGTCCACCGGCGCCGAAGATCACCACCTTGCGGATCGGCCGCGAGGGTACGTCCGGCAATGGCGGGGCCGCCGGTGGATGCTGCCATTCGTCCGTCCACCAGGCGCGGAAAGCGTGCTGCGGCGCATAGCCCAGCCGGGTGTCGGTCGCGCCCTCCAGCGGGACGCGCGTGCGAGGTCCGGCTGCCGTGATGTGGTAGACCCACCAGCCGGTTTGCGGCTCTTCCTCGGTCGGGGTGAGGGCCGCCGCGCGCTCGACGGCCTGTACGGCGTCCTCCACGTGCAGCCAGCGGCCATCGAACGGCTGGCCCTTGACCTCGGCCCCCGAGACGACCTCGCCGAGACGCAAGCAAACGACGCGCAGGGGCAGGGCACGGACCAGCTCCCGCGCACTGCACTCGGCCAGATAGGGCGCGAGGTGGGCCGGGGTGGGGGCCGGCTGCGGTATCCACTGCTCGGTGACGCGCCAGGCGCCGGGGTAGGCCGCGAAGAGGTCGAGGGTGCTGCCGAGGACGACGGTCTTTACGCCAGCGTCGGGAGCGGCGAGCATAAGGTGGTAGGTGCTGCGGGTAGCCACGTCGAGCCGGTTGAGGTCGCTCGTGGTGGCCTCTCCGGCGGGCGCGATGGGCGCGAGGTGGACGAGCACATCGCTGTCGGCGATGGCTTGCCGGGCAAACGCGGAATCACGCAGGTCGCCGACGAGGTGCTCCTGGGACGGGGCGCCGTCGGGGAGGGGAACGGCATCCACGGTGCGGACCTGGTGCGTGCCCTGCCAGTGGGCGGCGAGCGCCTGCCCCAGCCGCCCGGCGCCGCCGGTGATCGTTATACGCATCGTACCTCTCTCCAAATGGCGGATTGGCTGACTAGCGGTACCCGTCGGCGCTTGTCAGGCCGTGATGGGCGGGGTTATTCGCGCTCGACCATGGTGACGGCGGCGCGGATGTAGCCCAAGGCATAGGCCATGCCGGCGTGCCATGGGGCGGCGCAGGAGACGTTTGGTGTGTGGTCGGGGGTGATTACTCCGTCGTAGTTGTTCCGGTGGTAGATGCGGAGCGCGCGGATCATGTCCACGTCACCTTCGTCAATGAACACCTCGCGGTAGTTGGGCACCTTGCCGCGCACGTTGCGGAAGTGGACGTAGGCGATTTTCCGTTGGGCGGTGTAGCGGTCAATCGCCTCGTACACGTCCATGTCGCCAACCATCTCCGAGATCGTACCTTGGCAGAACTCCAGGGCGTTGCAGGGGCTAGGCACGATGTCGAGCAGGCGCTGATACAGTTCGGGCTTGTAGACCAGGCGAGCCGTCTGACGGAGCGCGGGGAGTGGTGGGTCGTCGGGATGGGCGGCTAGCCGCACGCCGGCCTCTTCCGCCACGGGCACGAGCGCAGTCAGGAAATACTCCAGCCGGCTCCACAGCTCGTCCGACGAGACGGGGCCGATGTCGCCGGGCGGAGCATCGGTGTCATACACGGTGTTCCAGATCGTACCGTGGGGAATGGGGTCCTGGGGCGGCGCTGTGGCTTCGATATAGCCCGTCGACTCGGCGCCGCCGCGGGCGAATGCCCCTTGGGTGCGGCCCCAGACGCCGGCGAGGCTGAAGTTGTAGCCCATGACCGGGATGCCGGCGCGGCCCATGTTGCGGATGATGGTCTTCAGCCCCTCGATCTGCGTATCGCGGCGGGGGCCGTCGAGCAGCACGTCGGACCAGTGGGCCGGCTCGAAGTTCTCAAGGGCGTACAGCTCCAACCCCTCGGCGTTGATCGCGGCGCGGAGGTCGCGCAGCTCTGCATAGCTCCAAAGGGCAGGTTGACCATCCGGGTCGGTCGGCCGCGGGGTTGCCGACGCCCAGTTGGACAAGTGCGCGACGATGTGCGTGACGCCCAACTGATGGGCAAAGCGAAAGTTTTCCGTGGTGAGCGTGTGGGGGTTCAGCCCCAGCCCGATCTTCATGGCCATGACGGTTCCTCCTCAGTGTACGGCAGGGCATGTGTACGCTGCCGAGACGCGCCCCAGTCTAGCATTCCTGAGCGGTCGGTGGTCAGTGGTCGGGTCCTCACCCCCGGCCCCTCTCCATCGCCAAGCGATAGAGAGGGGAGTGCGGCGTCGGGTGTAGAGTGATACCATCTCTCGCCTGAGAGGTTGGAGCGGGTGTCAGGGGCAGTTGGCGCCAAAGGGGGCGCTGGCGCAACGTCACTAGCATCCTCCATCTTGGTACCATTGGCAATGATCGCGTGGGAGGAGCATGATGTACATCGGTGAGCAGTTGGGAGACCTCTCGGAGCGGAAGCTGACGTGGGCGGCGCAGCTGGGTGTGGAGCACGTCGCGGTAGCGACGCCGACTATCAGAGGCATCGAGCAGGAGGACGGCACGTGGGACGTGGCGGCGCTCAAGGATACGAAAGACTATGTGGCCTCGTTCGGCATCGCGCTCGACGTGCTCGCGCTGAACATGCAGTCCAACTACATGACGCAGCAACGCTTTCCGGGCATTATGCGCGGGCTACCGAGCCGCGACGCCGAGATCGAGGTCATCAAGCAGAACATCCGGGCCGCGAGCGAGGCCGGTATTCCGGCGCTGAAATACAACCTCAGTCTGATCGGCATACCGCGCACGGGCCGAACACCCGGCCGGGGTGGCGTCACCTATAGCCACTTCGACATCAGTAAGTGGACTGACCACTCCCTTACCGAAGCCGGCCCCATGCCGCCGGAGAAGATGTGGGAGAACATGACCTACTTCTTGGAGCGGGTCATCCCCGTGGCCGAGGAGTACGGCGTGCGGATGGCCTGTCACCCACACGACCCGGCCGTGCCGCACGACACGGGCTTGCGCGGCGTCCATCGGGTGTTGGGGAGCGTAGACGGCCTCAAGCGCCTTCTGAGCATCGCGCCGAGTCCGTACCACGGGCTGAACTTCTGCCAGGGCACCGTATCCGAGATGTGCCGGGACCCAGCGACCGAGGTCCTGGAAGCGATCCGCCACTTCGGCGCCGAGCAGAAGATTTTCATGGTGCATTTCCGCAACATCAAGGGGGGCTACCTGAACTTCGAGGAAGTCTACCCGGACAATGGCGACGTGGATATGTACAAGGCCTTGCAGGTGTATAAGGCGGTGGGTTTCGAGGGGATGCTCTGCCCCGACCACGTACCGCAATCAACGGTAGACCCCGACGGCGAGCGCCAGCATTCGTTCTGCCTGGGGTATACCCGTGCGCTGATCCAAGCGGTCAACGCCGGCGATTAGCGGCCGTCGCCGTCGTCCGCTGCCGAGGGAAGCCACTGCGCGATCTCGCGCTCGCTGATCCCGACCGCGCCTAACTCATCAAGCGTCGCCACCGCCGTCGGGCCGGAGAAGGAGCGCAGCGCCCGCAGCACTTTGGCTTGGCTCGTACTGGCGGCGACGATTTGGTAGTAGCCGCCTTCGCGGGTAAGGGCGAAATACCAGGTCTCACCCGGCATAATTGCCTCCTTCTCAGCTATCAGCCGTCAGCGGCTGCCCGTCATTCCGGCGGAGGCCGGAATCCAGCGCCATTCACTGCTCCCCGGTCGGCCTGGGTTCCCGCGAACGCGGGAATGACGGGTGAGGTGGCAGTAAAGCCTAGCCACTGGCCACTGACTACCGGCTACCAGTTTTGGGTGTCGGCGAATGCTTCCCGGAAGGCGGTCTGGACGGCTGTGCGGTCCGAGCCGTGGACCACGAACCGGAAGCCCTGCTCGACGCGCCGGTAGGCTTCCTCGCGGGTCTGGCAGACGTAGCCGGCAGCGGCGCCGGTCTCCCGCGCGGCGGCGACGACCTGCAAGCACAGCTCTTCGTGACGGGATTCGTCGTGGCCGTTCGCTTTCACGTCAATCATCAGATCGGCCGGACCGATCAGCGCAACGTCTACGCCCGGCACGTTCATGATCTCGGTGACGTTGCCGATAGCCTCTTCGGTTTCCACCATCACGACGAGCATGATCTCGTCGTTGGCCTGCTGCTGGTAGTCGGCCGGCGTTCCGTCGGCGTAGAGGCCGAGGCGCATCCCGCCCACCGAGCGCATCCCGAGCGGCGGGTAGTAGGCGGCTTGGGCGACATAATGGGCCTGTTCGGCATTCTGCACCATCGGCACGATCACGCCCATGGCGCCCATATCCAGCACCCGGTTGATGGTGCCCAGTTCGTGGCCCTTCACGCGGACGATGGGCGCCGTCTCGAAAGCGAGAAAGCGCGCCAGCGCATTGTTCAGGGCGCTCTCCGTCCACTGCCCATGCTGCCAGTCGAGCCACACCCACTCGAAGCCGACACTGGCGGCCTGCTCGGCGATGTCGGGTGAGTCGAAACTGACACCCGGCCCGGCCGAAACTCCTCCCGCGCGTAGCGTAGCCAGCCCTGGATTTTTACGCATCGTGTCTGCCGCTCCCTTCTCCGCCGCAATGACAAGCTGCTAGGTGTCGTCAGCCATTACACCTGAATAGCAGGACGCGGCGCAACGTCTTGAGTGGTGGAAGGCCAGGGGAAGGGAGGACCGGCCCCCTCCCTAGCCCTCCCCCGTCCCGACGGGGGAGGGAAGCGACCGTCCCCCTGCGTAGCGGGGGGACCATAGGGGGGCGATCACCGCTGTTGGATTGCCTAAGCGGCGCCACGTTGGCGTGCCGAAGGCGGCGGCTCATCGAACGCCTCGCCGTGCTGCTCGGCCTGCATCCGCCGTTCGTTCCAGGCGTCCCACTCGGCATTGTTTTCACGCAGCGTCTCCGTGACCGCCCGCGCGATCTGCTCGCGCCGCCGCTTCTCGCGCCATTCCTCGAATGCTGCTGCCAACACCATCACATACCTCCCCGCCACCAGCGCCACCGGGCAGCGCCGATTATTGCTGCTGGACTGCCTCGGCGCCACGTTGGCGGGCCGAGGGCGGCGGCTCATCGAACGCCTCGCCGCGCTGCTCGGCCTGCATCCGCCGTTCGTTCCAGGCATCCCACTTCGCGGTTTCCGCTGCTACCGCTCTGGCGATCTGCTCGCGCCGCCGCTTCTCGCGCCACTCCTCGAATGCTGCTGCCAGGACCATCACATACCTCCCCGTCTCCGTTATCACCATGGACAGTGCCGCCACCGTGAGCGCGAGTGCCGCCAGGTCATACCAAAGCACCACCAGGCTTTCCACGCCCTGTGCCACTCTCCATAGTGTACCCGCACTGAACTGCCCGATGAAGAGCGCGAAGTAGACGTGCTTGACGCCCCTGCTCACACTCCAGATGGACTCGCGCTGCTCGCCGGTCATCACCTGCTGCTGTTCGGCGTGGACTTGTGCCATCATCTGCCGCTCCCTGGCCGGCGGCCGCTCCGGGCAGCACACCGCCCAGCTAATTTAGCATATCTCTATCCATAATCCAAGCATATCATATCCAAATCAGACGTTGCCACCTCCGCGCGGTCCCTGGCGGCTTGGATTGCGACCTACACCGGTGCGAGGAACGGCACACGCGATAGCGCAGGAGAGTCCACCAGCGGCCCGCCCGTCATGCCGGCGCAGGCCGGAATCCAGGCGCCGCGCTAGTGCTAGACCGCCGCTTTCACCGGAGCGACAGGCAGCTCGCCAGTTGCCGCGGCATCGCGAATGACGATCTCCAGCGGCTCGCAGGGCGCGGCGCCGTTCTGCCCCGCTGCCGTCGAGGGTGCCTCGGCGAGGGAGAGGAGATATTCCCGCAGAGCGTCGGCGAGTAGCTCCCTGGCCGCGTCCAGCGTCGGCGCGGCCGTGATGACCGCCGGCAACTCGGCAAGACGCGCCTGGACCCAGCCCTGCTCGACCGGCTCATAGACGGCCGTGAGTGCGATGCGTGCTGTCATACCAGTACATTAGCACCCGATACGGGGATTGGCGACCTACACCGACGCAAGGGACGGCACACGCGATAGCGCAGGAGAGTCCACCAGCGGCCCACCCGCCATGCCGGCGCCGGCCGGAATCCAGCGGCGTCTGGAGGAAGGGTTGAGACATGTACGTAACTACTACTGTTTCTTGAGTCTCTGCTTGGCGTACTCACGTCTCTTCTTGGCATACTTTGCCAGTTCCTTAGTGTCTTCACCGGGCCAGCGTTCAAACCAGCATATCGCCTTTTTCAGCCTCTCGGGGGACTCTAGCAGCTTGATGAGATGGCACGGGGAGGTTATTGGCCCTTGTGTGCTGTTCAATTTGATGATATTCAGAACAACGTCCTTAGCCCGGTTACGAAGTCTGTGGTAATCATCCTCCGTGCATATACCCAAGTCAGATCCATGTACCACCTCGTTTCGAAGCCTGTACAGAGGGCGGAGTTTGCTGGGATGGAGAAATCCATCACCCAGAGCCATTGACAACAGCATTGATCTGAGAGCAATAGCTCCACTTTTTTGCTGATCCTTTACAGTCGTAAGCACGGCCTCTAGTGCCGTACAGAGGTCAATGATCTTATGGTCATAAATCTCACGAGTAATGCTTGTACCGATCCACTCTATGCTACGTAGTAAAGAGTCACGAATATCACCCTGGATGGTTCCATCGTACAGAGGAGATAGTTGGCGCATAAAATTCTTAGTTGACTTTGCCAGCTCCCCGCTCAAATCAGCATCTAAGGGTCGGAACCCAAGATCCGAGCCCGTTCGTACCGGCCGTGCTTCGGGCCCAAGCCGTCTGACGACGTGAAAACGGCCACGACGCTGGAGTAGCATCCTATCGTCGATCAACCAATGTGGGCAAGAACTGATACTAACTCTCAGGACATTCAACGTCCGGTCAAAACATCCCTGAGCACACTCGACAGCTTTTTCAGCAGACCCAGCATCGACAGTGACAACACCGACCGGCCGACCGGTGAGATTGTCGCGCGCCTCCTGGAGTAACTTCCGGGATACTCCATCAAACTCCGCGCAATCCCAGTCCTTTGCTAGTTTCCGACTGAACTCTTGAAACACCACGTCACCAATGGTTATGGAATCGGAGGCTAACTTGATCCCTTCCACATTGAACACGACTTCGTATCGGTTGTGCGTGCGGGTGTCTACTGCCATGTCTTGTCCTCCCAATGCTCCAAGTATACCTTTTGCTGCATCCGCGGTGGCACACTCCCCTCTCTATCGCTCAACGCAGTCCACATGGGAAAGTGGAGGGCCACGGCCTAGTCATATTGCCAAAAGAATAGGGGCCAGCCCCCGCTACGCAGTAACCGGCTCATTACCCATCATGGTAGTGCGCCCGCCTTGACTTGTCAATTCATTGGACTGAGGGCATGACCACCGCGCCAGCGGGGGGATGTCCTCATCCCGCACCCGGCCCGCCCGTCATTGCGGCGCAAGCCGCAATCCAGGCATCCTACCTTGCGCCGCAGTGACGGGCGCCTAGTCGGCTACCGTGGCCGCGTCGCGAATGGCGATCTCCAACGGCTCGCAATGCCTATCTTGTGAGTCAGCCTCACTTTGCACAGCTACGAGGTCGGTGTGGGTGTTGGAGTTACACTGAGCGCATCCAGTTGCTTCTGCAAAACGTTGATCCGATCCTGCAAGGCGAGCAAATCAGCCTGCTCTCGGCCTACCGCATCTCGCCGGCCAGTCTCGCAGCCAGCTTCCCACAACAGCTTGAATTGTGCCGCTTGTTCTGTCTCGGATGCTTTGATCGGACGCGGAGTGGGAGTCGGGCGGCCAGAGAAGTGAAGCTCCATCTGATCGTAGTGAACGTACAGCCTCGTCAGTGTGGCCTCATCGAGAACACAACCAGTACGATACTGGTCAATTCCCTCATCAGTATCCAGCTTTGCAGACTGGACAAACTCGAAGAAATTGCAACCAGCAACCGCCAGCGCCAACACTGAGACCACAACGGCATTACGCAGGTTCTTCACGTTCTCCTCCCATTTCGTGAGCTACAACGAATCGACAACAGACAAGTCATCCCTACCCACCTCCGACACCCTCTCGCCACCACGTGGCGAGGGGCCGGGGGTGAGGCACGCAACACCTCTCAGCTTGCAGGACAGCCCCACTGGCCACGAACACCGTCTATGTCGTGGTGACCGCCGAGGGTGACTCTGCGAGGAAGAGGATGTATTCCCGCAGGGAATCGGCGAGGAACTCCCTGGCCCTGGCAGCGTCGACGTGCCTGCACCTAGCCCTGCTCGAACGGATCGCCACGCTGGTCGGCCTGTATTCGTCGTTGGAGACAGGCGTCCTACCCTCCAGTGTCCTCGACACCTAACCGCTATCGCCAGCAACAGTCCAGGAACTAGATGATGTTCCCGTAGGGGTCAACTGTGATGACCTTACGCTTCTCTCTTCTGAGCAGCCAGTAGGGAATGTAGAAGAACAACCAGAAGCCGAAACTCACGATCGAGAGAATGATGTGCAGCACATGGTTTACGCTCTTACCCTTCACCAACGTTGCCGAGAGCGGAGCCTGTGACTCTACTCGCCAGCCGTCTGCCACCTCCCGGCTGATCCGCAATGCCAGTTGGGACTGCCGATCCTCCGATGTTAGTCTCTTCATGGTAGGTGACTCGTCAGGTGTTGGTGCCCCAGACGGCTGCTGCTCCTCGGATGTCGATCTCTCCATGTTCTCCATGTCACTACTCCTTTCTGCGAAAGTGGTGTGAGTTTGCTTTTCCGGGGTAGGTTGCTGCGAGGTGTGTGCTTCTTTCTCCCCTCCGCACCAGGGACGCATGGCCGGCATCGACCACGCACCTCAGTGCTGGCTCTTACTGCAGAGAGAAGGCACCCTGCGCCTGAGCCGGGGCGGTACTACCGGCGAGGCAGACGGCGAGGACGAGGACGAGGAAACGTAGCCCGGCGGTGTTCACGAGGAACCCCCTTGCAGCAGAAGATTGGGCTACTCGCCACAAGTTGCCGCATCCTCGGCAGAGGCCGCAAGGGGGCATAAATCCCAACCATTGCTGGCCTCTACCGAGTGAGGGTGCGTACTTGTGGCGAGTACGCTCCGAGTATCCAGGTTCGGGGGCTGCTTGTCAAGGGGGAGGCGGGCAAAGGTAGGGCGCTGTGGTAGGGGCGTCCCTGGTGGGCGCCCTGGATTGTGGCCTGCACCGCAATGACGTTTCCGGCTGACGGCTGACGGCTGATAGCTGACGGCTAATAGCTACTGCCGGCGCAGCCGGGCGTATTCGGCGGTCAGCTCGGCTCCGAGGAGCAGGATCAGCGCCACGAGATAGGTCCACACCAGGAAGACGATGGTGGTGCCGAGCGAGCCGTAAATCAGCGAGTAGCGCGCAAAGCTGGTCAGGTACCAGCTGAAGGCGTACTTGCCAGCCTCGAATAGGATGGCGGCCAGCAGCGCACCGAGCCGCACGTCCGACCAGGTGACGTTTGCCTTGGGCACGTACCGATACAGCAGAGCAAAGGCGCCGAGCGATAGGGCAAACGAGGTCAGGGCGGTGACGGCCTCGGCCACCGGGCCGCTGCCCGGCAGCGCCAGCGTGGCCGGCAGCAACGGTCGGATCGCGGAGAAGAGCGCTACGCCGGCCCAAGAGACCACGACGAGCAAGAGTATGCTGCCCAGCATCGCCGCCTCCAGCAGCCGCCGGTGGATGAAGGGGTGGGTGCGCTCGACGCCCCAGGCGCGATTCAGGGCGCGTCGGATTGCCACAAAAATCCGGCTGGCCGACCAGAAGAGCGTGACCAGCGATACCGCGCCGATGGTGCGCTGGCCGCCGGTGACCTCGTTGAAGGTGCGCGTCACGAGGTCCGCGGACCCCGGAAAGGCGTTGCCCACCGTGGCGATGAACTGCTGTTGCAGCGCGGTATCCTCCAGCAGGGGGCCGAAGATGGCGGTGAGGCCGAGTAACAGCGGAAACAGCGATAGAATGGTGTAGAAGGCCAGCCCAGCGGCCAAGAGGGAGCAGTCGTGTGCGCGAAACCGCCGGATAGTGCCCCGTGCCAGCGCCAGGAGCCAGGAGCCGGTGGCTAGTAGCCGGTGGCCGGTGGTCGGCTGCCGGTCAGTGGTCATTGGCCACCGTCATTCCGGCGTAGGCCGGAATCCAGGTCTCCCGGCGGCGCGGAGGAGCCGGAGAGAACCTGGTCACGGGCCACGAGCCACAGCTTACCGAACACTGAGAAAGAGGCGCCTGTGACGGCAGAGATCGTCCTCGTCTTCATTATTTTGATCGCCGTGTTGGTGCTGTTCGCCACCGAACGGCTGCCCGCGGACATCGTGGCCTTGCTCGTGCTGGTCATTCTGGTCACGGTGCCGGTCATCGAGCGTAGCGCCGACGGCGGTTTCGTCCTGGCACGCTACGGCCTCCTCAGTGTTGAGCAGGCCCTCGCCGGCTTTGCCAACCCGGCCGTGCTGACCGTAGTGGCCATGTTCATTCTCAGCCACGGATTGGTGCGCGCCGGGGTAGCATACCGCATCGCCAACGGCCTGCAGCGCGTGGCCGGCCACAGTACCGCCTGGCTGACGCTGCTGGTGCTCGTTACCGTCGGCCTGCTCTCAGCGGTGATGAACAACGTCGGCGCCATGGCTATCCTGCTGCCGGCGGTGCTCGCTATCGGCGCCCAAAGCCGCATTGCCCCCAGCCGACTGCTGATCCCCCTGGCCTTCGGCTCGATGCTCGGCGGCAATCTGACCCTGATCGGTACGCCGCCAAACCTGCTGGTCAGTCAGGCCCTCACCGACAGCGGTCACGCCCCGCTACAGGTGTTCGACTTCCTCCCCACCGGGCTGGCCGTGCTCGGGACCGGCGTGCTCTATTTTGCCGTCGTCGGGCGCTGGCTCCTGCCCGACCGGCGCAGTCCCGTTGATCCGAGCGCCGCGCAGGGATTACGCCGGTATCTCGCGGAGCTGAACGTGCCGGAAGACTCCGCGTTCAACGGGAAAACGCTCGCGGAGAGCGGTATCTCCGAACGGTACGGTCTTCAGGTCGTCCGCATCCATTCCGGGACCATCATCAATCGCTTTCCGACGCGGCACGACGTGTTGCAAGTCGGCGATACCGTCGTGGTCAACGGCGAGCAGGATGACGTGCTGCGGCTGGTCCAAACCGGCCAGTTGGAGCTGCTCGAAATGGCGGATTCCGACGACCCGCTCACCAGCGGCGAGGTGTCTATGCTGGAGGCCGTCGTTGTGCCGGGGGCGAGCTTTCTGCACCAGACGGTGGTGCAGGCCGACTTCCGCACCCGGTTTGGCGTGTCGGTGCTCGGCATCTGGCGTCGTGGCTATGCCCTCCATACCCGGCTGACGGAGGTCTCGCTGACGCAGGGCGACGTGCTGCTGCTCCGCGGTCCGTCGGAGCGGCTGGCGGCGCTCACCGCCACGCAAGGATTGCTGCCGCTGAACGCCGTCGAGCCGACCGACACCGGTTTCCGGCGCACGCTCACCGCCGCCGGGATCATGGCCGGCGTGGTGCTCCTCGCCGCGACGGGCGTACTCCACATCGCCGTCGCGGGCCTGCTGGGCGTCGTCGCCATGGTGGCGACCGGCTGCGTCCAGCCGGCCCGCCTCTATCGTTCGGTCGAATGGCACTCCGTCGTGCTCATCGCCGGGACGCTCCCCCTCGGCACGGCCCTGGAAGTCACCGGCACCGCCACGTTCATCGCCGATCAGCTGGTGGCCTGGACCGGCGCCTGGGGGCCGCTCGTGGTGCTCGCGGCGCTCTACCTCGTGGCTACGCTGCTCACGCAGGTCATGTCCAACGCTGCCGCGACGGTGCTGCTCGCGCCGGTTGCCATTACGGTTGCCGCGACGCTGGGCATCAGCCCGTATCCGTTCGTCGTCGCCCTCGCCATTGCCACCTCGACCGCCTTTATGACCCCCATCGGCCATCAGACCAGCATCATCGTCTACGCCCCCGGCGGCTATCGCTTTGGCGATTACGCGCGGGCCGGCACGCCGCTCGTGCTGCTGCTGCTGACCGTCTCGCTCGTGGTCGTCCCGCTGGTCTGGCCGTTCTGAGGGGGTGTGGGCCAGGGATGAGCCGGGCCAGGGCTGCGGCCGGACGCCGGTTGCAGTCCGATACGATCCGGTTACAATGTCCGTTCGGAGGCCGCCATGGACATGTCTCGACCGCTCGATGCGCTGGAAGACCTCGTTGCCCGGCTCATCGGTAGTCTCTCGGAGTATCTGCCGAGTCTGCTCGCGGGAATCCTCCTGCTCCTCGCCGGTTGGGTACTCGCCCGGCTGCTGCAAGCGTGGAGTACCCGCTTGGTCGGTGGTGGACTGGCGTGGCTCACGCGGAATGACCGCGTCCGGCGCACCATGGCCCGGCTCGGCCTGCCGCAGGCGGCGCCTCCCTTCATCGGGACAGTCGTGTTTTGGGTGGTGTTTCTGCTGTTTCTCACAGCGGCGGTAGAGGTACTGGGCCTGAACGTGTTGAGTCTGCTCCTGAGCAGTTTCGCCACGTACCTGCCCAGTGTCCTCTCGGCGGCGCTGGTGCTCTTCGCCGGCTTGCTGGCTGGCAACCTCGTCCGCGGTCTTGTCAGGGAGGTCGCCAGCTCCGTAGGGCTGTCCTATGCCATCCTGCTGGGCCGCGCGGCGCAAGTCGCGGTCATCCTGGTCGCCGCGGTGACCGGCGCCAGCCAGTTGGGCATTGATACCGGACCACTCACGCTCATGGTCACCGTGACCGGCGGCGCGCTGCTCGCCGGGGCCGCGCTGGCGTTCGCGCTGGGGGCCGGGCCGGTGGCCAGCAACGTCATCGCCGCCCACTACGTCCAGCAAGCCTACCGCGTCGGCGATACCGTGCAGATCGGAACTACGACCGGTCGCATCGTCGAGATCACTCAAACGGCCGTGCTGATCGAGTCCGCCGAGGGACGGGTGCTGGTCCCCGCCCGCAAGTTCAGCGAAGAGCCATCGGTCTTGTTGCCCAAGGGGGAGTAACGTGGAGTTGGTGGCACGCCAAGAGCACCGGCTGTCGGAGGCGTACTGTACACAGCATCCCGGCGAGGCGGCGCGTCTCCTGGAAGGGCTGTCGGCAGCGGAAGCTACCGAGGCGCTAAGTGTACTCGATGCCGCGGCGGCCGCGGCGGTGCTGGGGCACTGCGCCCCGGACAGTGCCGTCGCGATCCTGGCCGCCCTGCCCGTCGCGCACGCTGGCGCGACCGTGGTGCAGCTCGACGTTGCGGTGGCGGCACAACTGCTGCGACAGTTCCCCGGCCGGACGCGAGCGGCGGTCATCGCAGCGGCCCCGTCCCAGCCGGCGCAGGCGCTGCTGCACGTCCTGCGCTATCCCGAGGGGACCGCTGGTGCCATGATGGACCCGTTGATACTGGCCGTCCCAAGCGATCTCAGCGTGAGCGAGGCTTTGACTCGCCTCCGGCGCGCCCCACGCGCCCGTCTCCACCACTACCTCTATGTCATCAACCGCGAGCACCGGCTGGTCGGTGTGCTCGATCTCCGCGACCTCCTGCGTGCTGCCCCTGAAGCGCGGGTGGCGATGCTGATGCAGACCGACGTGCTCCGCGTATCGGTGTGGGCTGATCGTACCGCGATCCTGGCCCACCCCGGTTGGCGGCACGTCCACGCGCTGCCGGTAGTGGCCGATGGGGATGTGTACGTCGGCGCGCTGCGGTATGACACGCTCCAGCGCCTCGCCGCTGCCCCCGGTGACGGTGTTGACCGGGATAGTGCGCTGGCGCTTGGCCTCAGACTGGCCGAAATGTACTGGGGTGGCATGGGCCGGCTCTTCACCGGCCGCGGCGGCAACCCCGCGCCGGCGGTGGGGCAGGGTGTGGAGCAACATGACGGTGAGTGATTCGCCAGGCCGGCAACGGCTCGCGCAGGAGTACCTGCGCGTCCATCCGGCAGAAGCCGCCGCGCTGCTCGAAGATCAGCCGGTAGACGAGGCCCTGGGCGTGCTCCGCCTCGCGGCGCCGCCGGTAGCCGCCGCCGTCGTGGAGCGGCTGATTCCCGACGTTGCTGCCCGTTTGCTCGCTACGGCGGACCAGGAGACGGTAGCCCGGCTACTCCCGGCGATGGACCCTGCGCGAGCCGCTACCCTTTTGGCCAGCCTCGATACGGAGACCTGCAACGAGTGCTTGGCGAGGTTGGACCAACGTCTCGCCAGCGATCTGCGGGCACAGCTGAGCTACCCGGCCGACTCGGCGGGCCAGCTCATGGACCCGCGCATTCCGGTATTCCGTCCGCAGACGACGGTCGGCGATACCCTCGCCCGCTTGCGGAAAATGCCGCCGGAGCGCGTGCTGAACGTCTATCTCGTAGATCCCGAGGGCCGCTTTGCGGGCACGGTCGCGTTGCAGCAGCTACTCCTTGCCGCTGCGGACGAGCAGTTGGGTGGATTGGCGCCGGCAGCACGGGTCAGCGTGCTGGCTATGGCCTCGCGCGAGGAAGTTGTCGAAGCACTCACTCGCCATCGCTTGACCAGCCTGCCGGTCGTGGATTTCGAGGGCACGCTGTTGGGGGTGATCCGCTACGCGGCGCTGGTCGAGGTTACGGAAGAGGAAGCCAGCGTCGATATGCAGACGCTGGTAGGCGCCGGCAAGGAAGAACGGGCGTTGTCGCCGCTGTTTTTTGCGGTTCGCAAGCGCCTGCCGTGGCTACAAATCAACCTCGTGACGGCCTTCTTGGCTGCTGCGGTCGTGGGCCTTTTCGAGGGGACCATTGCCCAATTCACAGCGTTGGCGGTGCTCCTGCCGGTCGTCGCCGGTCAATCCGGTAATACTGGCGCGCAGGCACTGGCGGTGACGCTACGGGGACTGGCCCTGCGGGAAATCCGTCTCCGCCACTGGCCGCGGATTGCGCTCAAGGAAGTGACCACCGGCACTCTGAACGGTTGTGCCGTCGCCGCCGTCACGGTAATCGGCGTGTTTGTCTGGAGTCAGTCATGGGGCTTGTGTTTGGTGATCGGCCTGGCAATGGTGGTCTCGATGATGATTGCCGGCCTCGCCGGTGCCGGTGTGCCGATGGTACTCACCGCCTTGCGCCAGGACCCCGCCCAGTCTTCCTCGATTTTCCTCACGACCATCACCGACATCATGGGCTTCTTGAGCTTTCTGGGTCTAGCGACGCTGCTGTCCGGCCTGTTGTAGGATGCCGTCAACTCGTCTGAGGGGCTTGGGACCGATGCCCATGTGGGCAAGAGAGATCAGACCTGTGCCCAAGGGCTACGTCACGATCAGCGGGGGCTATCGCAGCGTCACGAGCACTTCGTTCCGGCGCATTGCTGGCAGCGTAAAGGGTGGATTGTAGCCGGCAACCCGCCAATCGGCGGCGTGTTCGAGGCCCTGGGCGGCAAGCCAGCCCGCCAATTCGACGCGGCGTGCTTCGGCCGTTCGTTCGTTGAACCTGCCACTGAAGCGAATGACGGCGACGCGATGTTGGTCAACGTCGCGGATCGTGACGCGGGAATCGTCCGGCAAGGGTGCGTTGCCAGCGGTGTAGTTTTCCGGGAGGACAAACGCGATTGACCAGGCGCTGATCTCAGTACCGGTAAGCGATTGGTCATCGGCTGGCCCGGTTGGGCGCCGAGGTTCGACGAGCACAGGCGCCGTCATCTCGATCTTCTCGGAGGCCGGCTCGACGAGTACCGGCGCGGTCATGTCAATCTTCGCTCGGCTGCGATTGGCTCCTGAGATGTAGTTGAAGAGCGGCGTAAACCCTCGCTGTGTTGCCGGGCCGAAACGAGCTGGCACCGTTATCTCCGCTATGGCGTAGCCGCGGTATTCACGAATTTCGATGTCACCATCCTTCAGGACGATCTGATATGCGGGTTCGTTGACTGCCTGACGCCTTGCGTTCAAGAATGACAGCACGGATAGCGTGGATGCGATAACTAACAGGCCGCCAACGAAGTATCGCCTCACCGGAATGCCCCTTCAGGTATCGAACTATCGAGCAGTGGTGGTAACAGCCTTGGGACCCGCCCAGATGGCCCTCGGTCTCGGGGGAGCAGCTGCCCTTAGAGGGAGTGTAGCCCAAATCGGGTCGGATCGGGAGGGAGCGAAAGGGAGCCGACGGTCGGACTCGAACCGACAACCTGCGGTTTACAAAACCGCTGCTCTACCTTTGAGCTACGTCGGCCGGCTGGCGCTCTTCTGGCGCTCTTATTAAGTCTAACGCCTGCGAGCGGCTGATGCTAGGTCCCTGCCTGGCGGGACTCGCCCCCCTATGGTCCCCTCACAGGGGTAGGTTTCTTGTCTGCATCAGGATTTTCAGGATGCAAGGATGAGCAGGATGGATTCCCGCTGGCGCGGGAATGACGAGGCCGGGGGCACGAATAATCCTGGATTCCGGCTTCCGCCGGAATGACGAACGCCAGGGCGTGATGAATCACGCCCCTACAAAAAACCTACCCCTGTCAGCCTATGGTCCCCCCGTTGCGACGGGGGGACGAGGGCGAGGGCGCGATAAATCGCGCCGCTACGGGCAAAGCTGCGCTTGTCAGGGGATGGGAGGGGGCTGGGGGTGGTCAGGGGTCGTACAGCAGGGAGGAGCGTAGGGCGTAAAGGCTGGTGCGTGGCGGGTCGTCGAGGGGGGCGGGTGGGACCATGACATGTGAGTATTTGGAATCGTAGTCGTCCTCCGGGGGTGGGATGATGACCAGCGGGTATTTGGGATCAAGGTCGTCCTCCGGGGGTGGGGGCGGCGTGGACGGGTCAGTGGGCGGCGACGGGTCAATAGGCGGGGCGGTCGGCGGGTCGAGGGGCATGGATGGCGGTGGGTCGGGCGGCGACGACGGGTCGGGCGGCGGCGACGGGTCGGTGAGTGGGTCGGGAGGTAGGTCGACGGGTGGGTAGGCCGGTGGCTCGATGGGTGGGTCGGTGGGTGGCGACGACTCTGCCGCCATGTTGGCGGCTATTTCGTCGAGAAACTGCATCGCCTCCGTCGATTTGCTCGGCGCGAGGGCTGCTTGAGTCTTGAGCAGGCGCTGCAACACGTCCAGGCTGCGGCAGATGGCGGCCAGCGTGGTGTGCAGTGCCCTTTGCCGGGCGTAGCGGCGCCGGCGCTGGAAGGCGGCCCCGGCGCGGCGGCGGCGCCGGCGGCGCGGGGTGGTGAGAAGGCGCAGGATGAAGACCTGATGGAGGCGGATTTCGGCCGCGAGCGGGGGGGAGTCGGCGGTGTCGGCGAGTTGCTGCACCTCCTGGGCGGTGAAAGCCGGGGTGTACAAGTCGGAAGCGAGCGTGTCGGTGATGGAGGTTGGACGTGATCCGGTGTCAGCGGCGTCCCGACGGGAGCAGTCGGGGGCCGGCGGCGCCGGGGGCGTGACGTGGGGGTCGGCGGCGGCCGACGCGGCGGCCAACGCGGGGGCTTGCACGGCGCACGGACGGTCCTGCTCCGGCGGGCACGGTGGCTCGTCGGAGGGTCGGTCAGAACCCGGCGCCAAATGGGCGGCACACAGACGATCAACACCCGGCGCCGTGGCCGTGGCGGCCACGGGTACGTGCTGATCCGGTGCCCACGAGGCGGCGCGCGGACGGTCCTGCTCCGGCGGGCACGGTGGCTCGTCGGAGGGTCGGTCAGAACCCGGCGCCAGATGGGCGGCACGCAGACGATCAACACCCGGCGCCGTGGCCGTGGCGGCCACGGGTACGTGCTGATCCGGTGCCCACGCGGCGGCGCACGGACGGTCCTGCTCCGGCGGGCACGGTGGCTCGTCGGAGGGTCGGTCAGGACCCGGCGCCAAATGGGTGGCAAGGCCACCGGTGTTGGCCGGCGTGATGCCGAGACGGCTCCCAACTGGGATCACGGGTGGTGTTCCAGTGTCGTCACGCATACGTCAACCTCCATCAGAGAGATACATTGGTGGGGAGGGGAAAAGCGCAACGGGGGGATTTGTCAGCATCAGGATTTGCAGGATTTGCAGGATGGGGGCTGCCCCCCTGTGGTCCCCCCGTTGCGACGGGGGGACGGGCGCAACATGTTGCGCCCCTACGGCTTGGCCCATACCTACGCCAGTCAGGGGCCAGTCAGGGGCGGCGGGACGGGGGATATGTACATGGATGGGCAGGATGGGGGTTGCCCCCCTGTGGTCCCCCCGCTGCGGCGGGGGGACGGGGCCACGACTCGCCCTGGATTGCGGCCTGCGCCGCAATGATGGGGGGCTGGAGGCGATTCATCGCCCCGACGGGGAAAACCGGCCCTGGTGAGATGACGGACCTACCCCCTGGCCCCCTCCCTAAAGGGAAGGGGCTGGATTCCGGCTTTCGCCGGAATGACGAATGAGACAGCGGGAATGACGGAGGGGTGGCCGGCCGCCGCTGGTGGCGGCTTGCTATACTGCGGCTCGCTCCTCGCGCGGACCATCCCAGCCTGCATCACCTTCGCCGCGCCAACACACGGACGGAGGTGCTGTGGTGGCCCGGCCGGCGGCGCTGCTACCCTCCTCTGACGCGCCACGGATTGCTCCGCTGGCGTCGGGATGCCTCCAGCTACCGGCACCCTTGGTCCGGCCGCGGGCGCCGCGGCGCAGAGCCAGGCGCCGGCGGCGCTCGGCTGCCCTGTCGCGCCAGCTGCGCGGCTCCTTGCAGACTATTCCGCGCGAGCCGGGCGTCTATCTCTTCCACGACCCGGACGACCGCACCTTGTACGTCGGCAAGTCGGTCAGTCTGCGCCAGCGGGTGTCGTCCTATTTCCACGCCAGCGCGGCCGGGAAACCCCGGCTGATGGTCGAGCACGCGGCGGCGGTCGAATGGCTGACCGTCGGCTCGGAGCTGGAGGCGCTCATTCTGGAGTCGTACCTCATCAAGCAGCACCAGCCACCGTACAACGTGATGGGACGCGAGTACCCGCGCTACGCCTTTCTGCGACTGCACCATGGCGAGGGGTTTCCCTATCTGGAGGTCACGACGGCCATTACTCCCGATGGCGCCTCCTACTACGGTCCGTTCTGGACGATGCGCTCGGCCGAGCAGGCGCTCGAATTTGTGAGCCGTCTGTTCGGCTTGCGCCGGTGCGAGGGCGACTTGCCGCCGGAGGCGGAGGCGCGCCGCTGCCTGTGGGGGCAGATGCACCGCTGCCAAGCGCCGTGCTTGGACGAGGAGGCGCGTACCCGCTACGCCGAGTCCGTGGAAAGAGCGGCACGGCTGCTGCAGGGTGAGGTGACGCCGTTGATCCGTGAACTGACGCGCGCGCGGGACGACGCGGCGGAGCGGTTGAGCTTCGAGCGCGCCGCCACACTGCAACGGACCATCGAATCGCTGCAAACGCTGCGGCGCCGACGCCACCACCTCTCGACGGCGGCGCGGTCGGTCAACTTCCTGGTACTCCTGCCAGCCGACGATCAGGACTATATGCAGCTCCTGGCCTTTAGCTGTGGACAGCTACGGGGGCAGCACACCTTCCGCCGCAGCATGGATGCCTCGACGACCGCCGCCCTGGCCGTCTTTCTCCGCACGACCTTTCCGACCTCACAGCGGCTGGCGCTCGATCTGGCGCAGCTCGACGAGATGCACGTCGTTGCCGAGTGGCTGACTCGTGGTCAGACTGAGCCGTCGCATATTCCTCTGCCGGCCGGTCCTTACGACGAGGAGACGCTGGCCTATGCGCTGGAGGCGATCAGGGCGACCGTAGAAGCACTGCCGGGCGCCGGCCCCGCCGCGGTGCGTGCAACCCCGGCGTGGCCCGAACGCGAGGTCGCGACGACGGCTGCCTGACGGGTAACGTGCTATCCTTTGTACGACGGAGTAGATACACGCGCTGCGACGCCTCGCACGGGGTGGTCGCTGTCCAAGCTACTGACGACAACAAGGAGATGTGCTATGTCCTCAGCTACGGCCGTTACGGACGCCACTTTCGAGAGCGACGTGCTGCAAGCCGCCGAGCCGGTGCTCGTTGACTTCTGGGCGCCCTGGTGTGGTCCCTGCCGGATGATTGCCCCGACGATTGACGAGCTGGCGCAGGAATACGACGGACGGGTGAAGTTCGTGAAGCTCAACACGGACGAGAATGCGGCCACTGCCGGCCAGTACGGGATTATGGCGATCCCGGCCCTGCTGCTCTTCAGCGATGGCAAGGAGGTCAATCGTCTGCTCGGCGTCCGGCGCAAGAGCGAGCTGAAGCGCGAGCTGGACAGCGTGCTGGCCGGCGCTGCGTAGCGTTGCCGCGGCCACGCCCCGCGAGTGAGGGAGGCAGTATGGTCATCGACAACATCGAGCAGGAGCGGCTCAGTCGGCTGGAAGGCGCCTACGAGCAGGTCAGCCGCCGGCTCGATGACCTGTACCTCACCGTCAACACGCTGCGAACGGAGATGAACAGCCGGTTCGCGGAAGTGAACAGCCGGTTCGACGAGGTCTACAGTCGGATGGACAGCCGGTTTGCCGAAGTGAATGGCCGGTTCGACGAGGTTTACAGCCGGATAGACAGCCGGTTCGACGAGGTCTACAGCCGGATGGACAGCCGGTTCGACGAGGTCTACAGCCGGATGGACAGCCGGTTTGCCGAAGTGGACAGCCGGTTCGCGGAAGTGAACAGCCGCTTTGACGAGTTGAACAGCAGGATCAACGTGCTCATTGTGGTCATGGTGGGCGCGTGGATGACGATCATCGCGGCGCTCATTGCCCTCTACCTGAAGTGAGTACCTCCCATACCCCTCATTCCGATCAGGGGGGCCACCCCTTTCCCGCTACAATCTACCCATGTTCATAGCTGCGGCGAGTGTGCGGGAGTGGGAGCGGCGCTATGGTGCGCCCATTGTGCAGGAACGGGAGCAGACGATCTCGCGTGCCGAGATGGACATGGTGCTGGGCAGCCGCAAGCACGGCCGCAGCCATGACATCACCATGTTTATCTTCGCCGGAGAGCGGCTCGCGTTGATCGCCAAGCACTCGTTTCCACCCGGCGGCTTCCGGGCGCCCAGCGGTGGGCTGGAGCCGGGCGAGGCGTTGGAGCGCGGCGCTCTCCGCGAGGCCAAAGAGGAAACCGGCCTCGACGTTGCGCTAGAGCGGTACGTGCTGCGGATCGAGGCGGTCTTTACCGAGGGGCATCGCACGCAGCCATGGGTGAGCCACGTGTTCACGGCACGACGGGTTGGGAGGCGGCTCGATCCCATTGACCGGCACGAGATAGCCAAGGCCACCTACGCCACGTTGGCCGAGCTACAGGGCCGCATCCGCGACATACTACTCGCCACCGAGCGCCCGCTGCTCCGCTATCGCGTCTACCTCACCGACGAGACCGTCACCGCCATCCAAGGGCTGGCCACAACGACCGGCTCGCACCAAGCGGCGCTGCGGGACTGGCTGCCCTGAAACATGTTCGGACCGTAAGAGGTGCTGGTAGCTCACCTCACAAGCACCTGCCCAGGTGTGCTAGACCAACGCGCCCAATGCTGACGAGGCCGGGGCGATCAAGGCTTCCTCCGCCCGCCGGAGGGTATGCCGCCAGAGGTTGTGCTGAGGGTCCTGGTGCCTCGCGTGCAGGTCCTCACCGGAAAGATGCTGTTTCGCAAGGAAACGACGAGCGTGGGGTACCTCGAATCCCACGAGATCACCGGTTTCGAGATCAATACGCAGCAGCACATCCGCAAGCTCTATGGTCCCGGCCGGCCGCGGCTCACCTATCGTCAGATAGTAAGTATCCAGCACTGGATCGTACTCACCCCGGATGTCGTCCTTGTGCTCCGCAAACGTTCGTTGCCAGCGTTGTACCAAGGTGTGTGCTTCCCGTTCCTGTGTCATGGCCATAGTCGCACCTCCCCGGACTTCACTTGTGGAACCACGTAGCTCGTGATGACTTGTCCGGGATCATCCCATTGGGTTGGGTGGAACTCCACTACAACCTTGATAAGACGAAAGTCAATCCCACGCAAAGGCCGACCGAAGCTCCGATGTGTCATATAGTAGCATTCCCGCGTATCCAGTGTGACATCACGGTAGATTCCATCGGGGCGTTCGATGGCCTCGCGTACTACCTGCTCCTGCTCCCGCAGCTCTGGATGCCGGTTGAGGATATGTTTATCCCATTGTCGTCTTGTCAACTCGACAGTACGACCCCGAACGTCCCGGCAGCAGAACGCTATGTCATCGGTCATGATTCCAGGTACGGGCGTTGCGGAGGTGGACTTCCTCGCTCCCGGTTGCTATCACCCAGCGCCTCTTCACTACTCGGTAGTGGATGAGAGGCCAGTGCGCCCCAAGAGGTGCTCAGACGTGGACTGGGACAGCCCGGAGGGTGAGGGCGCCGGCCTCGTCGAAGGGGAGCTTGGCGCCGGCGTCGGTGATGTCGAGGCGGGGGTGGGCCTCGGTTTCGTCGAGGAGCGAGGCAGAGACGTAGAGGTCGCTCAACTCCAGCGTGTTGCGGATGACGACTACCCGCGCGTTCTGCGGATCGCCGCGCCCGCAGGAGAGGATGCCGGCGGCAATCGTGTCGAGGTCGGTCGGTAGGAAGGCCGGCAGCTTGATGCGCTGGACGCCGCCGATGCCGGACGTGAAGCCGTTGATATAGGTGGCGCGGAGGTCGAGCTTCTCGACCGCGCGGCGCGACAGCAGGTCGGCGAGACCGATGCCGGCGCCGTTACCGTGCGCCTCGTCGGTCAGGTCGAGGACGGCGACAATGCGGATGCGGGGACGCTTGAACTCGGGCACGTTGACAATCATCATGCGCCCGATGATGTTCGTGTCCATGCCCGTCCCGCTGATGTTCTTGCCCATCTCCTGAACGACGAGCACGTCGATTTCGTCGAAGGGCAAAGAGGCCATGAGGGAGCGGGCCTCGTTGAGCAGGCGGGTCTCGTGCGGACCGCCGATCCCGTCCGCCTCGACAAACTCCAGTTTGGCGGTGTCATCGTAGGCATTCTCCAGGATAGCCAAGGCGCCGAGCACGTTGGCGTGCTGCACCATCACCCGTGCCGCCGGGGCGAGCGAGCGGCTCAGGCCGGCGGTGCCGTAGGAGTGGATCATCTGCGCGCCGCGATGCTTGCCCAAGCCGATGGTCATAATCTTCGCTAGGCCGCTCTCGATGTCGGCGCGGAAGTCGGTGTGCGGCTTCACGCGGCCGACGATGAGCAGCGCGTCGGCTTCCAGCGCGGTGGTGCTCATGTAGACCGCGGGACCGTCCGGGAGCTGTCCGATCTGCCGCACGTCCATCGCCGAGACGATGGGCATGGCGGTAGTCCGCTCGGTGATGCCATAGGATTCCAGCACCTCTTCCTGCCCCGCGGCCGTCGCGCCGCCGTGGCTGCCCATGGCCGGGATGATGAACGGGTGCCCGCCGCGCTGCCGAATTTCGTTGCCCACGGCGCGCAGAATGACCGGGATGTTGGCGAGGCCGCGGCTGCCGGCCGTGACGCCGACGCGCATCCCCGGCTCGATCCGGCCGTCCAACGCGGTAAGCTGGTGCGCCACCGCCGCCGGGATGTCGCCGACGTCGGGCGCGTCGAAGTGCTGCCGGACGCGGTACATCGTCGGTAGCGGGGCTTCAACGTGCAGGTCCGTGACATGATCGATCAAGGAAGGTGATGCCATCGCTGTTCCTCCCGGCTGCCGGTTCGCAGCCTGCTCCGCGGGTGTGCCTCATCAATACGGTTGCCAGCGACTATAGCAGAGCGCGGGGGAAGCGCGTGCTCCGTGCCCCCCTATGGCCCCCCGCTTCGCAGGGGGACGGGCAAGGCGTGCTATGTACCTAGGGCTTGACCGGTACTCACCCTTTCCGGGGACTGGCGTTGGGGTATTATCGAGGTCAATACCGCGGCGTTGAGGGGGCGCGATGAAGACTGTCCGGCTACCTACTTTTCCCCACATCGCCGTCGTTACAGGTCTCGTTGGGCTGGTCGTCCTCGCGTGCTGGTGGTGGGCTAATCCTGCCTTCAATATCTGGGAGACGCATGATGGGCGAGTCCATCTCTTGCGGAGCTATGTCTTCGGTGACTTGCTCCAGCGCGGGGACTGGTTTCCGCGCTGGGCACCGGACCTCTATCTGGGCTATGGGTACCCGGTCTTCAACTATGTCCCGCCACTCCCCTACTACCTGGCAACGCTGGGACATCTCCTCGGACTGGACCGCTATGGTGGGCTGCAGGCCGTCGGCGTCATCGCGGTTCTGGCAGGTTCCACTGGCGCCTTCAGTCTCGCGCGTGCCCTCTGGCAGTCCAGCGCGACTGGCTTACTGGCGGCCGCGGCATATGTGTTCGCCCCCTATCCCTTCCCCTTCGTCTACAACCTCTATGTCGGGGGAAATGTACCGCAGGCGTTGTCGCTCGGTTTGCTGCCGTGGCTACTCTGGACATCCTGGCGCCTGTGGCACGAGCCGAGTTGGTCTCGAGGGTTGATACTCGTCATCCTGACCGCGGGCCTGCTGCTAACGCACAACATTTCGGCATTTCTCGGTGTGGGACTCCTGCTGGCCTGGCTGCTCTGTGTGTTCCTTAGTGGCACGCACGGTACCAGCGGAAGGCGTATGGCCGTCAGCACCACGCTTGGTGCCTTCCTCGCCGGGACCTTGATGAGCGCGTACTTCTGGCTCCCGGCCTTGGGGGAGCGCGACTTCGTTCACATTGAGTATCTGCACGAGTACGTGCTTGACCCTCGCGCATGGTTGTTCGATCCGCTCGGCGTGGTGTCCAGCGACCAGTGGCCGGACTACCCTGGGACCGGCTTCGGCCCGGTTGATCTACGCTGGTCATCAACCTTCACCCACTGGCTCAGCGGGCCACACAAGCCTCACCTCCTCCAGCTTGTCCTACTGGTCGGGGTGCTCGGGGGGCTGATAGTAGCAACACGACGAAGAGATCGCCGCAATCTCTCCCTCTTGGCAGGCTGCGGCCTCGCGACACTCGGCTGCTGGTTCCTGCTGACCACCTGGTCCGCGGCGCTGTGGCCACATCTGCTGCTGTTGCGAGACATCCAATTTCCTTGGCGTCTGTACGGGCCGGCGGCCCTTACGCTCGCGCTGGGTGCTAGTGGTGGCGTGTGGATGTTGTGGTCTGACCGGTCGGCGCGAGCGAGCCACATGCATCTGCTGATAGTGGCGGCCCTGAGCAGCCTTTTCATCGGGACGGCAATCCGGGGGCTAGCCGCACAATCGTGGCCGGCACTCGGCGAGTCCAGCCGACGGGTGGGGACGACCGAGTTGCGGGCGACGGAAGTGGGTAGGTACGAGGACGGGACCGCTGACGGGGGTGAGTACCTGCCACGGGCGGTGCAGTATGCACGCTCGGGCACGAGACCGATGATTCATGGAAGGCGGCTGTATGAAGCCCTAGTTCCGGAGCGCTCGTGGCTTGGGGGGCTGGTGCGCCCCCTTACGGGCCGGCTTCAGATTACCGGTCTCTGGGCGCGGCCTACTGCAACTACGGTGGAGATACGTGCGGACACGCCAGCGACCCTGGCCTTCCATACGCTTGATTTCCCGGGCTGGCAGATGTACCTGGATGGGCATCCTACCGCCCACCGCACCGTGTCCCGTAGCATCAAACAGGATGCCGAGCTAGGGTTTATCGTGGTGGACGTGCCGCCGGGTCGCCATCGCCTCCACCTAGAGCTACGTCCCACGCCGTTGCGGGCGCTGGGGATGGGCCTCTCGCTCCTGGTCGCGGCCGGTTTGGTGCTTGGCAGTCTCTTGGTCGTGGGGCGGCGTTGGCGCTCGCTGCTGAAGATATCGAATCCGGATCGGAGCGCGGCACGGACCGCGTGGCTGGCTGGCCAGACCCTTGTGCTCCTCGGAGCGGCCGGGCTGGTCTTGGTCGTCAGCGCGCGGGCCCTGCGTTACGTGGCTGGACCGGACGGGCAAGCGCGGGCCGGCCATAGCCGCATCGTACTGGACTTTGCATTGGCAGCGGAGCGGGGGCAGGCAGTGCTCGCCTCGCCGGACGGGTCGAGCCTGGGATCGTACATTGACCTCCGCTGGCTGCGGGTCGTAGATGAGGAGCGTTCTCGGCAGGTGCTGGTTCCCGAGGACCAGCGCTGGTGGCCGATTATCAATCGGGAGCGGCGCTGGTTGTACATGCATCCGCCAGCCACGCTCACCGTCGAGGTCGCTATCCCGCCAAGAGCGATCTTCCAAACGGGGCTGGCCGTTGACCCGGCGGTATGGCACCACCCTGAGGCCCATGGGGTGCGCTTTCTGCTGGAAATCGCGACCCCGACCGGCTGGAAGGCGCTCTTCAATCGGCACGTCGCACCGCGGCAGCGGGCTGGCGACCGCCGGTGGGTTGACGAGGTGGTTGATCTCGGCACGTTGGCGGGTCAGACGGTGACGCTGCGGCTCCGTACCGAACCGGTAGCAACGCTGGCGTATACCTGGGGCGGCTGGGCGGAGCCGATGATCCTCGTGCGGGATACGGCGCGCTATGACTGAGGGCCACCGCCCCGGCAGTTGGCCTACTGCACGTGCTGGCCTTGGGGTATTATCGAGGTCAATACCGCGGCGCTGAGGGGGCGCGATGAAGATTACTCGATTGCAGACGTACACTTTCTGGCGCGGCACTCGCAACGCGCTGCTGCTGAAGATCGAAACCGATGCGGGCATTCATGGATGGGGCGAGGGCAGCATGGAGTGGATGGAGGACGTGGTTGCTGCCGCCATCCACAACTATCGAGAGCTGCTGATCGGCCGCAATCCGCTGGACAATCTCAGCTTGGTTGACGACCTCACCCGGCGCTTCCCCTGGAAGGGTGGCCCGATTCTCGGCAGCGCCCTCTCCGCAATTGACATTGCCCTTTGGGATATTGTCGGCAAGGCGCGTGGGGCGCCGGTGTATGAGCTACTGGGTGGGGCGCGCCGGGATAAAATGCGGGCCTACGCCAACTACACCTTCCTCGACGCGGACGAGGCCGTCCGGCAGGCGCGGCATTGGACCGCGCAGGGGCTGACGGCGATGAAGGCCAATCCGGCCGAGCAGCGGCGCTGGCCGTGGGACCTGCGGGCGATTGACGAGACGGTAGCGGTGCTCGCGGCGCTGCGGGAGGCCACCGGGCCGCACGTGGACTTCCTACTGGACGCGCACGGCAGCCCCACACCGCTCCTCGCCGTGACGCTGGCAGAGGCGATTGCTCCGTACCGGCCGATGTTCCTCGAAGAGCCAACGCAATGGGGCGATGTTGGCGCGCTGGCGGAAGTGGCGCAGAAGAGTCCGGTGCCCATCGCTACCGGCGAGAAGCTGATGGCGCTGACGGAGTTCCGCGAACTGTGCGACGCTCGCGCAGCCGCTATTCTTCAGCCCGACGTATGCCACGCCTACGGGATCACGGGCCTGCGCCGGATCGCCGAGCTGGCAGAGCTGTACCAACTGTGGATTGCGCCGCACAATGCCAACGGTCCAGTGGGGACCGCGGCGGCGCTGCACGTGGACGCCGCCATCCACAACTTCTTGATTCAGGAAGGTGGCGGCAACTACCGCGAGTTTTTCTCGATCTTGCAGGAGCCGTATCCCTACGAGGTGGTGGACGGGTATTTCGAGCTGTCCGGCCGGCCGGGCTTGGGTGTGGAGGTAGATGAGGCGGCGCTGGCCGCGCTGCCGCCGCAGCGGATGCCGATACGCCAATACCGGCACGAGGACGGAAGCTGGTCCGGGTGGTAGCCGGCCCGGACGGTAAGCGGCCGTGGTCTCAGGACCTCATTGCCGCGGAACGCTCGGTCCTTCGAGTGACGGCGGCGGTTCGTCGAAGGCACTGCCATTCCGCTCTGCTGCCAGTCTGCGGGTGTTCCAGGCTTCCCACTCCGCGTAGGCCTCCCGCCGGCCCTCTTGCCGGCGCTCTTCCCGCCGCCGCCGGCGCTTTTCCCGATACTCATCCCGCTTGTCCAACGCCCAACTGGCGATGACCATGCTGCTGCCTCCTATCTCGGTAGTGACCAGTGATACGGTTGCGGTGGCTATAGACAGTGTAGCCACCAGCCCCCAGAATTCTTCGAGTGTTTTCGCACTGCCGTTGGCAAAAAGATAGCCGATGCCAGCCAGCATGAGCGACGTGAAGAGCCAGGAATAGAGATTCCGTACCTCCGCGCGCACGCTCCAAATGGATTCACGCCGGGGATGACTGTCAACCATACCGTTAGGCATGGATGAGCTTGAGCGGATTCATAGTACCTCCCTCGCTCCGCACGAGCAACCTGTGCGGGTTACTGATACTATATCATAGTTATAAAATAATAGCAAGGGTCAATACGGGCGAGGCAGGGCAATCGCATTCTGAATTGCCCCTCGTCACTCCGGCGCAAGCCGGAGGCCAGAGCGTGTGCAGCGGACGAATGAGGGGCCGCCACGGTGCTTGCCGGCGCTGGATTCCCGCTTTCGCGGGAATGACGGGTCGAGGGGGGAATGACGGGCCGAGGGCGGGAATGACGGGAGCGATGGAGCCAAAAATGCGATTGCCCTGACCGGCGAGGCAAGCAGGTGCCTCACCGCTTCCCATCGAAGGCGATGACCAGGGTGTCGCCCTCGAAGCGAGCGCCGGCAACGTCTTGCTGCGCGAGAACGTAGGGCAAGACGATATTACGGCGGACGCTGCCGATCCGCACGACCAGCTCCTCGCCGGTACGCAGCAGGCCGACTTCTTCTTTGGTAGCCAATGGCAGCGGTAGTCGGAGCGTGTAGGTATCGCCGTCGCGCCGGACGACATGGGAGCGGCCGGCGAAGTGCTTGGCCGCCGGGTCTTTGTCGGCAAAGAGGACTTCTCCCATCTGCCGCAGTAGCTCTAAGCCGACGACCTCTTCCTGGAACCAGGGGATCGTGACTAGCGGGATCGGCGCGAAGCCGTCGGCGATGTCCGCCAAGTGGCGTTGCTGGGCCGCCAGCCAGGCGCTGAAGTAGCCTTCCTGCGCCCCCGGCGGGAGCACGCGATTGCAGACGATCAGGTCGGTCTGATACTCGTACAGGTTGAGCTGCGTGAGCGTGCGTTGCGCCTCCTTGATGACCATTTTCTCCGGGTTGAGCACCAGCCTCATGCTGGCGTCGGGGCCAACCAGTAGATCGTGGAGCATTTCCAGCCGGCGGAACAGGTCTTCTACCGCGTCGAACACCGGCTCGTCCGGGACCGGGATGCCGGTCATCGGGCGCAGGATCGGGCGCACGACCTTGGCGACTTGGCGCTCCAAGGGCAGGATTTTCTCCAGCCACCAGCGTCCTACCTCCGGGAACGTCAGCAGGCGCAGCGTTTCGGCGGTCGGGGCGCAGTCAACGACGATGATGTCGTAGTTGCCACTGCTATGGTGCTCGTTGATCCACAGCAGGCTGGCCAACTCCTCCATGCCCGGCAGGACGGCGATCTCTTCCGAAACCACGTCGTCGAGGCCGCGCCAAGTGAACAGCGAGTGGAGCCACTCCTGAATGGTGCCCCAGTAGAGCTGCATGTTGTGGAAGATGTCGGTCTCTTGGCCCCAGAGGCGGGGCGCGATCTCGACCGGCTCGGCGCCGAGCGGCAGATCGAACGAATCCGCGAGGCTGTGTGCCGGGTCGGTACTGAGTACGATGGTCCGCAAGCCTTGGGCGGCGCAATGCACGGCGGTCGCGGCAGCGATGCTCGTCTTGCCGACGCCGCCCTTGCCGGTGTAGAGGATGATTCGCATGGTCGCTTTTCAGTCTCCTTAGGAGTAGTATATCCGGCTTGCTCGGCTGGCCGGAAGGGGCCGGCCCCCACCCTGACCCCTGACAGAGGTAGGTATTTTGTCTGCATCAGGATTTGCGGGATGGAAGGATGGGCAGGATGGTCCTCACCCCCCGGCCCCCTCTCCAACATTTGGAGAGGGGGTGGATAGGGCAGTCGTGGCATACTTCTTGGCAGCGTGCCGCCCGGCGGCGCAGTTATAGCACTAGAGGTGGAGTACACGATGCAATCACGCAGGACCGCGCGAGGGTACCGGTCGATGCGATGGGACCGGTGTCTACGACGATGAGCACGTCAACGCCCGGCGCCGCCCGGCGCTGGTACAAGGGCGAGCTGCACTTCCACTGCGAACGGAGCACGATGCCGGAGATGCTGGCGGCCTACCGGCGGCGGCGCTACGACTTCTGCGTCAGCACGGAGCACGATGCGGTTCACCAGCAGGCGCCGTACTGTGGGCCGGACGGCCTGTGCCATCCGACGGACGAGGCGAGCGCGGACCGGCCGCTGCTGCTCGTCGGCGGCTCGGAGATGAGCCTGACGATTCCCGGCGCGGCGGCGGACGGGGGAACTGCGCCCGGCGGGAAGCCCGTCCACGTGGGCGCCTTTCCCTTGGGAGCGCCCGTCGAGAAACATGCCCCGACGTGGCCGATCTTCACGCAGCTACGCCACTTGGACCGGCCGCCGATCATTGTGGTCAACCATCCACTGGCCGGGGCACCGGAGCGGCACTGGTCAGCGGACGACGTGGGCGCAGCCATCGGGTACGGCGCGACACACATGGAGTTGAACCCCCGCAACCACGGTATCGAGGGCGGTCTTCGCCTTTGGGATGAGGTCTTGAGCCGGGGGCAGCGGGTCTACGGTGTCCTGACCAACGACGCGCATGAAGTGACGAACATCGGGCGCTACGGCGCGACGCTGGTGCAGGCGGCGGCGCTTACGGCCGAAGCCATCGTGGCCGGGCTGCGACGGGGCGCGTGCTATGCCCTGGAGTCGGGCTGCCGGGCGCGGCTGAGACACGTGCAGCGCGACGGTCGGGAGATCGGAGCCGCCGTCACCGACGCGGAAGAGCTGCACTTCATCGGCGCCGAGGGCCGTATCTTGCATTGCGTCTACGCGGCAGCCGAGCACTACCGAGCGCCCGCCGGAGAACGCTACGTGCGGATCGAGGCGGTTGATGACAACGGGCGACGTCTGTTCACCCAGCCGGTCTGGCTGGACGATGAGTAGCGAGGGAAGACGGTAGCTCGCCGGTCATGGAGCAGCATGGACACCTCTGAGCCGGATATTCTGCTCGGCCAACGGATGCGCTGGCTATGCATGGTTGCCGGGCTGCTGGCGGTGGTTGGCGGCGTGGCGATCCTGGTCGTGGGACGCGGCGGCGCGGCCGTCACGGCGGGCATGGGGCTGCTGTTCGCGGGGGCTGGGGCAGTGTGGCTCGCCCTCGCCGCGCCGCCGTCGGACGGCGGGCCGGGGTGAGGCGGGGAGTCGTGGGCCCCCCTATGGTCCCCCCGTTGCGACGGGGGGACGGGGATTCCCGCTTGCGCGGGAATGACGAGGCTCAGGGCGCGATGAATCGCGCCTCTACACGAAAAACCTACCCTTGTGAGGCTGCGGCGGGGGGACGGGAGCAGGGCGTTGATCCCGTCGCGGTGGCTTGCGCCGTGATGTATAGTTCAACGCAGTCAAGGAGACCTTTGCATAACTACCCAGATGGAGTGCGAGGAGGTGGTGACGCGCCTCCCGCCACCCTGGACGGTCCGGCTTTTAGATTCCCGCTTGCGCGGGAATGACGGGTTACGCAAAGGTCTCTCAAGCGGGTGCAAGCAAGTGAGGAACGGAATGAATCGTAACGTGCTCCGGCGGCGGTCGCTGAAGCTGCAATGCATCGCTATCGTGTTGGGTTTGCTGGCGCTCGTGCTGTTGGCAACACCGGCCCATGCAGCTGAGTTTCGTGCCGATGAAGATACGGTGCGGATCGGTGCCAGCGAAACCATCGACGGGGACCTGTTCATCGGCGCGACAACGATCATCATCGAGGGCACGGTCAACGGGGATGTGTTTGCCGCCGGCACGACCGTCACCATTCGGGGGACGGTCAACGGCAGCGTGAATGCCGCCGGTACGCGCGTCGAGATCGAGGGGCCGATTGAACATGGGGTCCGCGTCGCTGGTCAGGAGGTCGTCATTGCTGCCCCGGTCGGCCGCGATCTGCTGATCTTGGGGCAAACGGTCGAGGTCACGGACGCCGGGAGTGTCGGTGGGGACGTGCTCCTTGGTGCCGGTGAGGTCACGCTGGCCGGCGACGTCGGGGGGCGGGTGCTGGGTGGCGCTGATACGCTACGTTTGGCGGCTGCCGTCGGTCAGGACGTAGACGTAGAGGTCAGCAACCTCGTGATCGAACCGAGTGCGCGGGTCGCTGGCGACCTGCGCTACCGTAGCGACAATGAAGCGCAGGTGGCCGCCGTCGCCGTGGCGGGGCGGGTGCTGCGTGAGGCACCGCGGGCCGACTTCTCGGTTGACGCCGGTGCGGCCACCCTCGATACGATTCGCGGGAGCGTGGCACGGATCGTGGTGCTGACGCTGCTTGGTCTGTTGCTCCTCGCCGCGGGTCGTGGTTGGATGGAGCGTGCCACGACTCAGATGATGCAGCGGCCCGTGGCGAGTCTGGTGATGGGTGTGGTTGTAAGCATTGCCACAGTGCCGGCGATCATCATTGTCGGGGGTATTGTGCTGGTGATCTTCGGTCTGGTCTTTGGCGCCGGTGGCGTCTTGGCGACCATACCGTTGCCGCTGGCCGGTCTGGGCCTCTATGCGTTGGCGCTCTTTATCAGCCCGGTGTTCGTGGGCCTGCTGATCGGGCGCCTGCTCATCGACCGCTTCAGCCCAACCGGCTTCTGGGCGCTGGTCGTCGGACTGATCGTGCTCGCGGTGCTGGGGGCCATTCCCTACGTCGGCTGGGTCGTCACCGGCTTGGCCACGGCGCTCGGTCTCGGTGGCGCGTTGCTGGCCGGCCGGGGCGCGGCGCAGCCGGCGGCCTAACCTGGCCTGGCTTCGGCCGGAAGCCGTTCAAGGACGAACGACACTACCTCTTGTGCGAGGCGCAGTGCTTCTCTCGCCTCTTCTTCCGACGGCTCTGCCACAACTGGAGGGTAGCGAGCCACAACGGCATAAGGAGTCAATGTTCTCGCTGCATCCGCGAGCGTGTTGAACTCCCATGCGATGTCTACGCATTGGTCAATCAGCTCCTCAAGCTGATGCCGGCGCCGGAATGGCCGGTCGTGCCAAGTAAGATACGCCTTGAGAGCCTTCTCGGCGGCTTGCTGACAGTGGAAGGAGGTCACGTCGGGGAGAGAGGGCGGTGCGGCAGTACGTTCAGCGGCGAGCAGGTCATGCCTGGCCTTGATAAGCCACTCCTGGGTCAATTCCGCCTTGGGGTCGTCAGGCGGCATAGAGCAAGTGTCCTTCACGCTCGACGGTTGCCGGCAGTGAGGCGACCACCTCACGCTGCCGCTCGAAGCGTGCTCGGCTCACCACCAGCACGTCTACCGCTGCTCCCAACCCCCACAGCACGTCGTAGGCGCGCCGATGGAGGCGGTAGGGCGATCCGACGACTTCCGGCACTACGATGAGGAGGTCGAAGTCGCTGTCTTGGTCGGCATCGCCCCGGGCGCGCGAGCCGAACAGGTAGATCCGTTCCGGCCGGAGCGCGGCCACCAAGCGCTGGACAGCCGCGTCCAACTGTTCGCCGTGCTCCGAGGTATCGTTCTGCTTGTTCACTGCGGCAGACTGTACCACAGCGCCGGGCGCCACCTCGCCCGCTAACCTGGACGGTCCGGCTTTTGGATTCCCGCTTTCGCGGGAATGACGAGTTATGCAAAGGTCTCCGTGCGCGGGAATGACGGGGAGGGTGAGGCGCGGCTGGCCGGGTCAGGAGAGTGGTGGGACCTCGATGCCGGTGGGGTCAATGGCGATGTGACCGACGCAGTTGCGCCAAGCGGTGTAGCCGGACTGCTGCAAGACGGCCACCGCCCGTTCGACATAGCCTTCTCGATCCAACTGCTCGGCAACATCGCCAGCCAGCCGCATGACTTCCGGCGTCACGCCCTCCCGCGCGTAACGGAGGTAGCCAGCCTCGTCACGCACGAACAGATCGTGCTCCGCGAGTAGCTGGTCGAGTCGCGTGTCGAAATCTTGCCGGAACGTTTCGTCGGACCGCAGCGTGCCGACCAGCCCGGCCAACATGCCGGCGTCGTACTCGTCATCGTGGAGGGAATACCAGGGAACCGGAGTGATGTACGGACGGATATTCTCGATACCGAAGGCAAACTCTCTCGCCACGAGGCGCTCCCCCTCGCGGCGGTAGGCGGTGTACCGACTTTCGATTGAGAAGACATAATTAGTGCCACACAGGAGCACCCCGCCCGGCTTGAGCACGCTAGCGGCCCAGTCCACGGTCTGCTGACGGAACGCCCGGTCGAAGTACATGAGCACGTTGAAGCAGCGGACGACGTCGAGATCGCTCACGTCGCTATCCCCAATGCGGCCCCGCCGGAACGACAGGTTCGGGCGCTCGTACTCGCCGATGACGTACTTCACGAGCTTGGCGCCGTCCTGCTCCACGGTGGCCAGCGTTTCGGCATCGCCCGCCGGCAGCGCGGCCAGCAGCTGACGCTGCAACTGCGTAAAACGCATTGCAGTGGCGGCGGCATCCTGGAGCAAGGCGGCGTAACGCTCGGCGTCAGGAATTCCCGCCTGGAAATACTCCAGCGTGCCTTCCTGATCGAACGTGGCATAGTCTCCCTTTTCGTCATAGACGATGTAATACGGAAGCAGCGGGTCCAGTCCCATGATCCGGTAGCTCGGCAGGCGGGCCGCCGTCTCGACGGTCGTATCCGGGGGGAAGCCACAGCCGATGTCGAGCAAGGTCGGCTCCGCGGTAGTCTCTCGCCAGGGGGTGTTATCAATGTAGGCGTCAATCTTCTCGTGCCGCCCGGGGTGGGTGAGTGGCGGGACCTTGCCGCCCCAGGCCCCGGGGAGCAGTCCCGGGACGATGGTGCCGATGATGAAGGCGAGCGAGTCGGAGAAATTCACGGCTCCGAAGTGTGCTTTCGTCATGTATTTGCAGATGCGTTCCACAAATGCCTGCACCTCGGCGCTCTGCTGCGGCAGGCCGGACAGTGCTTCCATCGCCACCGGCGACAACTGCCCGTCGAAGTATGTCCTGTTCAGCCGCTCTATCAGGTTGTCCATGCGCTCCTCCTTGGGAATGGATGTGGGCGACCTTCGCACTCGGCGGCTGCCGGCGGTGAAGCACCTCACATGCCGCCCGCTACAGCATACCGTAGCCCGGCGGCTTAACGCCGGGTGTGTGACAGTCGTGTAACGCCGTCGGTATCAACGGCCGGGCGCGTTGCCCATCCGGGGACTTTCGGAGTACCATGTTAGATTAGCAATAGGTTGTGTTGGGCACAGCACGGGCGGAACCGACGGGGGTTAGCCATGAAGGCAGTCGTGATGGCCGGCGGCGAGGGATCGCGGCTCCGTCCCCTGACCATCGGCCGGCCGAAACCGTTGGTGCCGATCCTCAACGTGCCGATGCTCCAGCATATTTTCGGGCTGCTGCGGCGGCACGGCATTACCGAGATCGTGGTTACGGTGCAATACCTCGGTAACTTGATTCAGGACTATTTCGGCGGGGGGCAGGATTTCGGCGTCTCGATTACCTACTCTATCGAAGAATCGCCCCTCGGTACCGCCGGCAGTGTGCGCCATGCCGCCGACCTGCTGACGGAGCCTTTCCTGGTCATCAGCGGCGATGCACTGACCGATTTCGACCTCCAAGCGCCGATAGCGTTCCATCGGCAGCAACAGGCGATGGCTACCTTGGTGCTCCATCGGGTGCCCAATCCGTTGGAGTATGGGGTGGTGATTCTCGGTGAAGACAATCGGGTGACGCAGTTCCTGGAGAAGCCGAGCTGGGGGGAGGTCTTCAGCGATACGGTCAACACGGGGATGTACGTCCTCGATCCGGAGATTTTCCGCTACGTGCCCAAGAACAAGCTGGTGGATTGGAGCCAGGACGTTTTTCCGCAGCTGCTGCGGAACGGCGACCCGATGGTGGGCTACGTGGCCGAGGGGTACTGGCGGGACATCGGCGACCTCGGTGAGTACATGCGGAGCAACGCCGATATGCTCCACGGACAGGCCGGTCTCGACGTGGCCGGTGTCGTGCGGGAGCGCAATCTCTGGATCACCCCGGACAGCCGGCCGAGCATTGATCCGAGTGCCCAGCTCTACGGGCCGGTACACCTCGGCAAGAACGTCGAAATCCGCGCGGACACGGTGGTCCACGGTCCGACCGTGATCGGCGACTATACGATTGTCGAGCCGCGGGCGCATATTGACCGCTCGGTGATCTGGGCCAACTGTTATCTCGGCACCGGCACGAATCTCCACGGGGCGCTGATCGGCCGCCAGTGTTTGCTCAAGAACGGCGCGGCGGTGTTCGAGGGGGCAGTCGTCGGGGACGGGTGTACGCTGGGTGAGGGCGCCATTATCCGGCCGAAGGTCAAGCTGTGGCCGGACAAGGTGGTGGACGACGGCGCCACCGTGAGCCAGAGCATCATCTGGGGTCAGCAGGGGCGCCGCACCATCTTCGGTAGCTCCGGTGTGACGGGGCTATCCAACGTCGAGCTGGTGCCGGAGTTCGCGGCGCGGCTCGGCGCCGCCTACGGCTCGACCTTGCCCATCGGCGCCCGCGTCACCGTCAACCGCGATCTCTCCCGTCCCGCTCGCATGTTGAAGCGGGCGCTCATCTCCGGGTTGCCGTCGGCGGCGGTGGACGTGCTCGATATTGGCAGCCAGCCCATTCCGGTGGCGCGCTACGAGACGCAGCAGTCCGTGGTCGCCGGTGGCATTCACGTGCGGACCTCGCCTCACGACCACCGGATGGTGGACATCAAGATTCTCGATAGCGATGGGCTGAACAGCCCGAAGAGTGCCGAGCGCAAGGTCGAGACGGTCTTCTTCCGCGAGGATTTCCGGCGCGTGTCACCGGAAGAGATCGGCAGTATCACCGTGATTGGCGAGCCGGTAACGCTGCGCTATCGCCAGGCGTTTCGCCGCCACGTCGAGGAGGCGGTCCTCAGTGGGAGTGGGGGACGTTTGGTCCTGGACTACAGTCTGGGGACGGCATCGGCCATCTTGCAGCCGTTACTGGCGACGCTGGGCGTGGATTCCATCCCGATCAACGCCGCCACCGGCCAGCCGTTCAGCGTGCGTAGCCTGCCTGACGTTGAGCGCGACCGCCGCCAACTGGCGCAGATCACCGCTACCGTCGGCGCTACCTTTGGGAGCCTGTTCGACCACGACGGCAAATCCGTTACCCTCGTGGACGAGCAGGGACAGGAATTGGCCGGCGTGACCGCACTGGCTGCCTTTGCCGTGCTGGTGTGGCGCACCATGCCCGGCGCCACGGTCGGCGTGCCCGTCACGGCGCCGCTCATCTTCGAGCGGCTGGCCAAGAAGTTGGGTGGCCACGTGTGCCGCACCCGTGCGACCCCGGACGCGCTCATGGCTACCGGAGCGATGACCGAGCCGCCGGACTTTCTCGGCGATGGTCAGGGCGGCTATATCTTCCCGGAGTTCCATCCCGGCTTCGACGCGATGATGGCCAGCGTGCGGTTGCTGCAATGCCTCACGCAGGAGGGTGTCAGTCTCTCGGAGGTCATCGCTGCGCTGCCGCCGTTTCACATGGGTCACGTCGAGGTCGAAAGCCCGTGGGAATCGAAAGGGAAGGTGATGCGTGCCCTCCATCAGCGCGCCCGCGAGCACAACCGCAACCGTGAGGTCGCGCAGATTGACGGGGTCCGGTTTGACCTGGACGATCAGTGGAGCCTGGTGCTCCCGGACCCGGACCGGCCGCTCTTCCGCATCTATACCGAGGCGCCGTCGTCCCAGCAGGCGAGCGTACTGGCCGACGAGTATGCGGAGCTGGTACGCCGGTTAGCGTAGTGGTCGGTGCCTAGCACTGCCGTTCAAGGCTATGATTTCGCGTCGTATCGTACACGTGTGGCGGGCCAAGGCTGCTTCCAAGTACGCTTGGGGCAAGCAGCTTGTGGGCCGGCAGCGGGACCGTATCCGGCGTTGGTCGGCCTGGTTCTTGCAGGGTCGGTACCTGCTGCTGGCGCGGCTGCTGGGGATGGACCCCGAGCCGGGGGCGGCCGGCAAACGGGGGACGGTGTTCATCGAGATTGACGGTCTGGGCCACGACCATCTCCGCACCGCCCTGCGGCAAGGCTATATGCCGTTCCTGCGGGACTTGCTCGACCGTGACCTCTATCGGCGCTATCGCTGGCGCTGCGGGCTGGTGGCCGACACGCCGGCCGCGCAGAGCGGGTTGCTCTACGGGACGACCGATGGCATCGTCGGCTTCTATTGGTTTGACCGGGCGACTCAAAAGCGGATCGTCGGGGCCAATCCGGTGGATATGCGCCGCGAGGAGCGGCGGCTGGCGGCGACGCATCGCGGGTTGCTGACGGGGGGCAGTAGCTACGCCAGCATCATCTCCGGTGGGGCGCGGTGGAACGTGCTGACCATCGCCGGCACCAGCGCCCACTGGTATCGCCCCGGCCAGGCGCTGCTGCGCTCGCTCATAATCTTGCTGCTCAACCCCGGCAAGGTGATTCGCTTTGTCTTCGATGCCGCTTGGGAGATGGTGCAGGAGATCGAGGATACGGTGTGGAGTTTGCTGAAGCGCCATCGCCGCTTCGGTATTGATGCGTTTCCCTTCATCCGCCTGCTGCTGAACATTCTGCCGCGCGAGATCGTCGCCACCGGCACGCGGCTGGACATGCTGCGCGGCGTGCCGGTGATCTATAGCTGCTTCATCGGCTACGACATACTCGGTCATCGGAGTGGGCCCATGTCGCGCACGGCGCTGCGCTCCCTACGCGGGATTGACAGCGCCATCGGCAAAATCTTCGAGGCCCGGCAGCGGTGTGAGCGGGAGTACGACATCGTGGTGCTGAGTGACCATGGGATGACTCCGGCACGGCCTTTCGCGCAGGCGTTTGGCGAAAGCCTGGAGGACTGGGTGACGCGGTGGTGGAATACCAAGTCACGCTACCCCTCCCCGCAGCAAGCCCAGTGGATTACGCGCCGCCGACTGCCCCGGCAGGGTGCCGGCTGGTCCAATACCTGGGGACGCATTGGCGCGATGATTCTGGAGCTGGGCAGTGCCGGGGCGATCAAGCTCGGCGAGCGGTTCTTCGTGGACCCGGGCGAGCTACAGGCCCGCCCGCACGTGCTGGTGGTTCCTTGTGGCTCGCTGGCCCAGATTTGGGTGCGCGGGTTCGAGCGGCGGCTATATCGCAGCGAGATCGAGCAGTTGGCGCCCGGTTTCCTGGCCGCGCTGGCGGCGCAGCAAGGAATTGCGCTCGTCATTACCCGCGAGGCAGCGGCGCTGGCGGTGGTCGGCCGCGAAGGGTCGCTGCGACTCCGCTTGCCACCGAACGACGCGGCGGGCCTGCGGAGCATCTGGCAGCTGCCGCTCGACGACCTGATTTTGTCCCGGGAGGGCGCCAACCCCTTGCTGCGCTACGAAGAGCCGGCCGTCGTGCTGCGCCAGCTCATCAGCTTTGCCCGCATGGAAGCCTGCGGGGACATCATCTGCCTGGCGGACATCTGGCGCCCGGCGAGGCGCCGGGGCCGAGACTCGGAGGTGCATACCTATGCGTTCGAGCAGCAGGCCGGGTGTCACGCGGCGGTCGGTGGCGATCAATCGTATCCGTTCCTGATGCTGCCCAGCCACCTCACGTTCGATCCTGAGACGGTCGGCGAAGCGGTCCACATCCATCATGTCCTGGCCGGAATTGTTGATCCGTCCCGGCGGCAGGAGCCGGCGGTGCCCATAGCCACGACTCCGCTGCCCGCCGGTGTGGGTCGCAATGGGGCCAATGGCGCGGCTCCGGGCACTTCGCTTGCGACGGCGGAACGGTTCCGGGACGGCGGCGGGTAGGTTTTTTGTCTGCATCAGGATTTTCGGGATGGAGGGATGAGCAGGATGGGCCTCACCCCCCGGCCCCCTCTCCACCATGTGGAGAGGGGGTGGAGCTTCCCGCTGGCGGAGACCTTTGCATAACATCCAGATGGAGTGCGAGAGGGACAATGCTCCACTCCTCGCTCACCTGGGAGGGCCGGTTTTTGGATTCCCGCTTTCGCGGGAATGACGAGTTATGCAAAGGTCTCCTGGCGCGGGAATGACGGGGGCGTAGGGGCCACGAATGGTCCTGGATTCCGGCTTTCGCCGGAATGACGACTGCCTGGGCGCGGCGAATCGCGCCCCTACTGCGCGGGAGCGCGGCGCTCACGTATTACGAGTGGAGAGCTACGATGACCCAACCGCGACGACAGCGTCCGCAGGGCGCCGACCTGATTGCCGAGATGGCTGCGACCGGGCTAGGGCCGGGGATGGTGGCACTGTGGAATCTCGGTCAGGCGAGTATCGCGCTCAAGGGCGACCGGATAGTGTACGTTGATCCGTTTCTGTCGGGGCACTTGGAGGCGCTGATGGAGCGTGAGGGCCGCCCGATGCCGCGCCTGTGGCAGCCGCCGCTGCAGCCCGCGGACGTGACCAACGCCGACCTTGTACTCATCACCCATGACCATGCCGACCATCTGGACCCCGGCACGATCCCCGCGCTCGCCGCGGCCTCGCCGGCGGCACAGTTTGCCGCCCCGGCCGCCGGGCGGGCGGTGCTGGCCGAGCTGGGTATTCCGGCCGAACGTACTATCGTTGCGGAAAGTGGCCGGTTGCTGCCCTCGGACCGCGTGTGGGTCACGCCGATTCCGGCAGCGCACTACGACCTCGATCCCAGCCGCTATCTGGGCTACGTCATCGAGATGAACGAGGTGCGAATCTATCATCCTGGCGATACGGTGCTGTACGAGGGCATGGTGGAACGGCTTCAACGGCTGGCGGTAGACATTGCGCTGCTGCCGATCAACGGCCGGGATTGGTTCCGCGAGCAGCAGGATATTATCGGCAACTTTTCGTACCGGGAGGCGGCGGACCTCGGCGTGGCGATAGGCGCGGACCTGATTATTCCCATTCACTACGGCATGTTCGCCGCGAACACCGTGCGCGTCGCCCACTTTGTGGACTATCTGACCGACCACTACCCGGAGCAGCGTTTCCACATCCTGGCCCGCAACGAGCGGTTCGTCTATGTGTCGTAGCGCCGAACGGGGCTACCCGGCCCATGCGTGACCATCCGGCCGCGCCCGTCTCGCTAAAGGGCTTGTACCTCGGAGTGTTCGTCGGCCCGTTGATGGGCGGCGTTACCAATGTGATGCTGCCGGTGCTGCGGGACGACTTCGCGGCGACCCTCGGACAGGTGACGGCGGTAGTCTCGGCTTACCTGGTGCCGTTCGTGCTCTTGCAGCTCGTCTCCGGCACCATTGCCGACCGCTTCTCGCGCGGTGGCACGGTGACGGGCGGCTGCGCGGCGTTTGCCGCTTCCTCGGCACTGGCGGCCGTTGCACCGAACATCGAGCTATTTCTGGCCGCCCGCGTGTTCCAGGGTGCCGCCAACGCTTTCACTACACCGATCATCATGGCCACGCTAGGTGACGTGGTGCCGGCGCAGCGTCTGGGCCGGGCGCTGGGGACGTTCACGACGGTCAACACCGCCGGTCTCTTGCTCGCGCCGCTGCTTGGCGGCGCCTTTGCGGAGACGAACTGGCGGCTGGTGTTCGTACTCCTTACCGCGGTCTGCACGGCGTTGGCGGCGTACTACACCTGGTGGTATCGCCGCCTCCAGGTATCGGCGCCGCCCGCCGAGCAGTCGCAAAGCACCGGACTGGCGGTGCTCGTGCGTGGTTTGGCGAACCGCCGGCTGGCGCTGCTCTGTATAGCGGGCTGGCTCGGGTACGTGGGGATCAACGGCATCGCGTTCATCGTGGCCCTCCACCTGGTGGACGCCATGCAGCTGGGTGCGGTCCAGAGCGGCGCCATCCTCGCCGGCTTCGGGCTGGCAGGGATGCTGGCGGCGCCGTGGGGTGGACGGGCGGCCGACCGTTGGGGGCGGCGCACGGTCGTCGTCACCGGCACGGTGGCTACCGCGCTCTGCACCGCGATCCTGGCGGTTGCGCCCGGACCGTGGACGTTCGCGGCCGGGTATCTGGCCGCCGGTGGCGCGGCAGCGTTCATGTGGTCCGGTCTGCACACGCTGGCGGTTGAAGCCTTGCCGGCGCAACGCGGTGGCGCCAGCTCGGTATACAACACGTTTCGATTTGGCGGCGCGGCCTGTGCGCCGGTGTTCTTTACACCACTCTATGCCGCTGCTGGGGCCGGGCCGGTCTATTGGGCAGCCGCTGGTGTATCGCTGTTGATCGTGCTGCCCATTGCCTGGCATAGCCCGGCGCCGGCCGAGATATAGCGTGAGCGTGAGCGGTAGGCTGACTCCCTGAAAAGGGTAGGTTTTCGGCGGGCGGCCAGGGGCGGGGCGCGCGAGTGGGGTGTGCGTGGGAGGCCCGCGCCCGCGGTGGCAGGCGGCGGGCGGGGCGGCACTTGGACGGCAGGATGCGCTTGGTGGGTGGTGGAGTGGGTTGCCGGGGTGTAGCCCCCCTGTGGTCCCCCCGTTGCGACGGGGGGACGGGGATGCCCGCTTGCGTGGGCATGGCGGTTGAGACGGTGGGCTTGCGGGTCGGTGAGAGCGAGGGGAGTGGCAGCGACGCGGAGCAAGACTTCCTGGAGCAGCCGGCTCGGTTGAGCCGGCACGGAGGCGGTGGGCAGTGGCACACGACGGCCGGCGCTTACCGGGCCACAGCCAGCGTCAGCGTGGCCTGGCGGCGCCATGGACGTGGCGCCGGGTCGGACATGACCCGACGCCTGGGGCATGGACGCGGCACGGGACCGGGTACGGTCCGGCGCCTGGGGCATGGGCATGGGCGTGGCACGGGACCGGTGAGGGTCCAGTGCCGGCGGCAACGGCAGCACGGCCGCGCCACCGCACGCGGCCGGCACAGCGGTGCCGGGGTTCTCCGGCCGGGCGGTGCCCGGCGCTCCAGGATAGTCTTGCATCTGCCACTCCCGTCAGGGGGATATATCGGACCGGGGTGGGGGAAAGACAACGGGGGGAATTTACGGAATTTACATGGATGGACAGGATTGGGGGGTGGGGGGACGAGCCTCACCCCCCGGCCCCCTCTCCACCAAGTGAGACCTTTGCATAAGGAGGCCGCGGGGTGGTAAGGAAGGCTACCACTAACCAGCCGCACGAGGGGGCACGATGCAACGCAAGATCGGGAACCACCTGCCGATCGAGGCCGATTTGCCACCGCAGATCGGGCGCAACCCGCGCTTGGAACGCTTGGCGCAACTCTTTGACTGGGACCGGTTGGGCGCGGTGGTGCAGGACATCTATGCCGCCCCCACGGGCCGGCCGAGCTATCCGCCCCTGATGTTGGTCAAGGTGCTGCTCCTCCAACAATGGTACGCCGCCTCGGATCCGGAGATGGCCGCCGCGCTGTGTGACCGCTTGTCCTTCCGCCGGTTCGTCGGGTTGGGGCTGGCGGACGAGGCGCCCCACTACGCCACGATCAGTCGCTTCCGCCAACAGTTGACCGCCCGCGGGCTGGCCGCGGCATTGTTCGCGGAAGTCAGTCGCCAGTTGGCGGCCCACGGCCTGGTGGTCAAGGCGGGCACATTGCTGGACGCGACGTTGGTGCAAGCCCAGGCGCGCCGGCCCACGGGGACGGCCCAGCCGGGCGCCAAGAGTCCGACCGATCCGGATGCCGCCTGGGCCGGCCGGGGGGCCCAGGCGCACTTTGGCTACAAGGTGCATCTCGGAGTGGATGCCGGCTCGGGGCTGATCCGCACCGCGTGCTTGACCGCAGCCCGGATCGCCGAGAGCACGGTGGCGGACACGCTGATCCTGGGGGATGAAGCGGCAGTGTACGCCGACCGGGCCTATGAGTCCAAACACCGGCGGCGCTGGCTGAAGCGCCGGGGGATCAAGGATCGGATCATGCATCGCTCCCACAAGTACCAGGCCCGCTTACCGTACTGGCAACGGCGACGCAATCGCTTGATCGCGCGGGTGCGGGCGCCAGTGGAGCAAGTGTTCGGGACGCTGAAGCGGCTGTATCGCTACCGGCGGGTGCGCTACCTGGGCTTGGCACGCAATACGACGGAACTGTGGTGCAAGTGTCTCGCGTACAACCTGCGCCGCGCCGAGCGCCTGCTGCCCCGACCGGAGCCGGGGGTGGTCATGCCGTAGGCGCGCCGGGGCCGGTGCCAGGCAGACGCGCTGGCGCCAGGGGGCGGCACGCCCGCGCCAGAGCACCACGCGCTCCAGGGCACGACCGACGCCAGCAACTCGGGTTATGCAAAGGTCTCCAAGTGGAGAGGGGGAGTGGATTCCCGCTTTCGCGGGAATGACGGGTTACGCAAAGGTCTCACTTGGTGGAGAGGGGGAGTGGATTCCCGCTTTCGCGGGAATGACGGGTTACGCAAAGGCCTCCAGTGGGAGAGGGGGCGGTTGCCGCCGCAGTGACCGCAGCCGCAATCCGGGAGCATTCGTGACGCGATGGGCAGTTGTTATGCCGGCACACTAGCTGGCCGGGCCAAGTCGTGCTAGAATGACGACACGGTGCCGGGCAGCTCCGGGGACCGGCACCGGCGGGGAGTGGCGCAGCCTGGTAGCGCACTTGACTGGGGGTCAAGAGGTCGCCGGTTCAAATCCGGCCTCCCCGACCACTGCCGAGAGACGCGGTCTTGGCATTCCGTATCCTCCAACGTATCGGTATTGGGTCGTTGTCCCCAGCGCCCCGCTCCGGCCTCGTGCTGCTCTGGCACTATCTGCCCATTGCGGCGGGTGTCGGGGCGGCTAGAATTGCTGGAGGAGTTTCGCTGTAATGGGGCAGTCGGACGCCCCATGAATCACCGACAGCCGTTGCGCCCGGTCGCTAGGCTGCGTGATGAGCGACGGGCCGAGGTGGGGAGAGGTGGAGTATGGAGAGGCTACGGGCGCGGATCAAACGCTTTGAGCGGGAGCTACATATCCTGGGCATGGTCCTGGTAATCGGTGCCGTGCTCGGCGTGGGTGGCTGGCTGGCCGGAAGCGGCCAGGCGCAAGCACCGGCGCCAGCGCCGGCAGTGACCGTCGTGCTGCCGGCAGCGGAAGGGACGCCGGACCCCGAGGACTGTGCCTGCTCGGCCAATGAGGGGGAGTGAGGACGTTCCGCTTTAGCCCCTCCCTAGCCCTCCCCGTTGCGACGGCTCACGGGGGCAGGTTTTTTGTCTGCATCAGGATTTTCGGGATGCAGGGATGAGCAGGATGGGACTCACCCCCCGGCCCCCTCTCCACCATGTGGAGAGGGGGAGTAGCGTGGACCTAACCACTGACCGGCCAAAGCCGCACGGATAGCGCCAGGTGTGGTGCGGCTTTGACCGGTCACCCGGCCCCTTCCTTGCCAGGGAAGGGGCGTTTGGATTCCGGCTTCCGCCGGAATGACGGGGACGCGGGCGCGATTCATCGCACCCCTACAGAAAAACCTACCCTTGTGAGCCTATGGCCCCCCCGCGCAGGAGACCTTTGCATAACTACCCGGATGGAGTGCGAGGAGGTGCTGACGCGCCTCCCGCCGCCCTGGACGGTCCGGCTTTTAGATTCCCGCTTTCGGAGACCTTTGCATAACCCCCAGATGGAGTGCGAGAGGGACAATGCACCACGCCTCACTCACCTGGGAGGGCCGGTTTTTAGATTCCCGCTTTCGCGGGAATGACGGGTTACGCAAAGGTCTCCAGTGCGGGGAGACGGGCGCAACATGTTGCGCCCCTACGGCTGAACCCGTACCCACCCCAGTCAGCGTTGCGACGGGGAGGGGACCGGGCCGGTCGTCTAGTCGTCCAGCCCTAGCAGGCGTAGGCCGTTGCGGTAGGTGATGTCGGCGTAGTGGTCCTCGGACTCGCAGTATTCCTGGAGCAGTGGGAGCGTCTGGGAGGCAAAGCATTCGCGGGTCCTCCCCTCGCCCCAGTTGCCCTGGCCGTCGCGGCAGGGGCAGTCGGTGGCCCAGAGCAGCTTGGTGCGGTGCCGGCGCACGAAGTCTTTGCCGAACGCCGGGTCGCGGGAGATGGCGCCTAGCCCGGACCCCGCCGATAGGTCGCCGTAGATGTTCGGGTATTCCTCCAGCCAGCGGTCGGTCAGCCCGCCGAGGACGACCGGGTCTTTGGGGTAGGCCGTGTAGCCCGGCGCCCGGTAGTCGCGCGGTACGTCGGCGCTGACGTTGGCCCACCAGGCTTGGGCGTGGCCGATGAACGTCGTCTCCGGGCAGGACTTCAGCACCGTCTCGAACGCCTCGAAGTTGTAGCTGTAGTTGCGGTATTCGAAATGGATGAGTACCGGCCAGCCCAGCTCGCCACACAGGCGGTAAATGTCCAGCGAGTCGGGATGGTCACAGGCGAGCCGGACCTTGTGCTCGCCAAAGCCGTAGAACTTGCCGGTGGCGTGGTAGCGGCGAATCTGATCGAGCGCGTCGGGAGCCAGCGGGTTGACGTGGCAGAAGGGGATCAACTCGTCGCCGTATTCGTCCACCGCCTCTATTGCTAGCTCCGTCCTCATGCCGGCATAGGCGCCCATCGCCGTACAATCGCCAGACTCGATGGGTAGCAAGACCGACTTGCCGCCGCCGTAGGCGTTGTGGTGGGTGATAACGTGTTCGGCTGACCGCTGGCCCTGGCCAATGTGGGTATGGAAGTCAAGAATCATACGTCCTCCTCAGCGCAGATGGAATCTGTGCGGCGCTGCGCTGCATAATACCAGGCAACGCGCGAACAGCCCGGATGCCCGGCACTGCCGCGGGGTGGGTGCGAGGCCAGCCCCCCTATGGTCCCCCCGCAGTGCGGGGGGACGGGGGTGGATTGGGTGCGAGGGTAGCCCCCCTGTGGTCCCCCCGTTGCGACGGGGGGACGGGGATCGCTGAGGGCAGGAGACTGGAGGAGATTGCATGGTTGTAGAGGATACGGGACTCATCGGGCATTGGCCGCTGGCCGGCGATACGCGGGACGATTCCGGGCACGGCCACCATGGGTTCAATCGTGGCGCCGACCTCACGGCGGCGGGGCCGGACGGCCGTGCGGCGGGTGCGGCCGGGTTCGACGGGCGTGGTTCGTCCATCGAGGTGGCTGCGAGCGACGCGCTGCGCTTGGGTACCGACGACTTTTCGATCTCGGTGTGGGTGCATACCGCGCAGATGCTCGACGACGTGCTCGGCGATATTGTCAGCAAGTACGATCCCGACCGCCGCCGCGGGTTCAACTTCAGTATCCAGAACTACGCCGGCGTGACCTCGCACCAGGCCAACTGGCGCAACGTCCATTTCGGCATTGACAACGCGCGAACGGAGCCGAGCTGGACGGACTGCGGACGCCCCGGCAACAATCTGCGGGTGTACGCGCTATGCGTGTATGAGGGTGATCTCTACGCCGGCACCTTCGAGACGGGAGCCGACGAGGCGGGCCATCTGTACCGCTATGCCGGCGGCACCGAATGGGTAGATTGCGGTAGCCCGGATCGGTGCAATACGGTCGCGGCGCTGGCGATCTACGAGGGCCGGCTGTATGCCGGGGTCTCGCGGTACCGGGCCGGCGGCTCGGCCCTGCCGGACTCGCTCAACCAACATCCCGGCGGCCGTATCTACCGCTATGAGGACGACGGGAGCTGGACGGACTGCGGACACCTCGCGGGCGCCGACTCGATAGCGGGTCTGACCGTCTACAAAGGACAGCTGTATGCCATCCCGCTGTATAGCCAGGGCGTGTTCCGCTACGACGGGGGGCAACGCTGGGTGGATTGCGGCACACCCGGCCGGCGGCTGATGGCGCTGGCCGTCTACGATGGGCACCTGTACGCGACGGGCAATGAAGGCGGCGGCCTCTTCCGCTACGACGGCGGCACGGCATGGACAAGCTGCGGCTTTCAGGCCGATACGACCCAGGTGTATTCTGTCGCCATCCACGGCGGCGAACTCTACACGGGTACGTGGCCCACGGGCACGGTGTTTCGCTGGGACGGGCAGACGGGCTGGGCAGATACCGGACGCTTGGGTGAAGAACAGGAAGTGATGGGCATGGCCGTTTATAACGGCAAGCTGTACGCGGGCACGTTGCCACTGGCTAAAGTATATCGGTACGATGGCGACGGCGCGTGGGTGTCTACGGGCCAGTTGGATACGACCCCGGACGTGAAGTACCGGCGCGTGTGGTCCATGGCGGTCTATCAGGGCCGACTGTTCGGCGGCACGCTACCCTCGGGGCACGTGTACTCGCTGGAGGCCGGCCGGAACGTGACCCATGACCATGAGTTGGCGCCGGGCTGGCGGCAGTTGGTGGCGGTCCGGGAGCGTAGCCGGCTGAAGCTCTACGTGGACGGCGAGGCGGTAGCCACGTCGGCGCCGTTCCAGGCGGCCGACTACGACCTCAGCAACGAGCAGCCATTGCGGATCGGGATGGGCGCGCATGACCACTTCTGCGGCCGGCTGGCGGACCTGCGGCTCTACGGCCGGGCGCTGACGGAGCGGGAAGTGGCGCGGCTGGCGCATCGCGGGTCGGCGGAGTAAGAGGCGGCGGAGCGTGACTGGAGAGAGGGCCAATGGCCGAGCAAACCGGTGATCGTAGCGACCGGCCAGCGAGCAACACCAAGCCGCCGGGCGGAGACTTGGTGCTGCAGTGGGTGCTGGCGAGCGTTGCGGGCTGGATCGTGGGCTGGATCGTGGCCTGGGTCGGGGCCTTGACCGTGGGCTGGATCGTAGCCTGGGCCGGGGTTGGGATTGGGACCGGGGTCGGGGTGGCCCAATGGCTGGTGCTCAAGGAACGGGTGGCACGAGCGGGCTGGTGGCTGGTGGCGAGCGCCGTGGGCGGGGTCGTGGGCGGCGTCACAAGCGTAGGTCTGATCTTGGGCGCCTATATGGGCGCGGGGCAGATCATGGGCGATGTCGTGGCCGTGATTCTGGGATGGGTCTTGGTTGGGGTCGGAATAGGCGTGGCCCAATGGGTGGTGTTGCGCGGGCACGTCGCACGGGCGGGCTGGTGGGTGCTGGCGAGCGTCATGGGCTGGATCGTAGGCAGAATCGCGGCCTGGTTTGGGGTTGGGCTCGTGGCCGTGGACGTGATCGTGGGCCAGCTCATGGGCCAGGTTGCCTATAGTGTCGTGTATGGGCTTATCACGGGAATTGTGCTGGTGCAGTTGTTGCGCCAGCGCAAGGGTGAGGCTGATGATGCTGGGGCTGCGTCGGAGGGGTAGGTTTTTCGGCGGGCGAGCCTCACCCCCCGGCCCCCTCTCCATCGCCGAGCGATAGAGAGGGGGAGTCGGCCCTCACCCCGGCCCTCTCCCAGGGGGAGAAGGGGTTGGATTCCCGCTTGCGCGGGAATGACGGAGGTGGAGGCGGGAATGACGGGGGTGCCGGGAGGGACAGGGAGCAGGGGATATGATTATTGACTTTCACCAGCACATCATCGTCAGGCAGAGTACGGACCCGGACTCCCATCGGACGGCCGAGCACGTCCTCGCCCATCTGCGCCATCATGGTGGCGGCAAGGTGATCATTTTGCCCAATGATCGCGGGGAGAGCGTCGCGCCGTCGTTCGAGGGGCAAGGGTCATCGGAATACGATACGGAGCTGGCGCTGGATGCCTGGCGGCAGTGGCCGGACGAGATCGTGCCGTTCTGCCACGTCAATCCCCTGCGCTACGACGCGCTCGACGCCATCCGGCGCTACCACCGGGCGGGAGCGCGCGGCTTTGGCGAGCACAAGGTGCGGCTGGCGTTCGACCACCCGGCGTGTCTGCCCATCTATCGGCTCTGTGGTGAGCTAGGGCTGCCGGTCCTGATCCACTTCCAGTATGGCGTGTATAGCTACAACTTCGAGGCGGCCGAGGCCGTCTTTCGCGCGTGCCCGGAGACGACGTTCATTGGGCACGCGCAGGCGTGGTGGGCCAACGTCAGCGCCGAGGTGCGGAGCGACTATGACGCGCCGGACTTTGTCGGCTATCCACCGGGGCCGGTGGTGCGCGGCGGGCTGACCGACCGCTGGCTGGAGGAATACCCGAACGTCTACGGTGATTTATCGGCCGGGTCAGGCTGGAATGCGCTTACCCGCGACCCGGACTTCGGCCCGGACTTCGTGCGGCGGCATCGCTCGAAGCTCCTGTGGGCCACCGACTGCTACTGCCTGGATGGGCGTGGGGAAATGGCAGGGGGCCACACGCAAGAGTGCTTTGCCGCGCGGACGCTGCCGTGGCTGCGGGAGCACTGCGTATCGGAAGAGCACTACGCCGATATCACCTACCGCAATGCTATGGGCTTGCTGGGGTTGTGATGAGGGTGCCTCACCTACCCCCCAACCCCCTCCCTGAAGGGAAGGGGAGCGATGGCGGTGCCAGTCCGGTGCTGGTCTGCATCAGGATTTGCAGGATGGAAGGATGAGCAGGATGGCGGCTGCCACCGGAATGGCGAGCGCCGGGGCGCGATGAATCGTGCCTCGACACGAAAAACCGCCCGTTGTGCAGTTGAGTAGCCCCCCTATGGTCCCCCTTAATACACGACACTTTTGGGGAGCGGGGGTGGCCGGGCGACGAGCCGGAGGCGCACGGACAGCCGGTGTCCCAGGGACAGCCGGCGCCGCAGGAGGCGCAGCCCGAGGGTGAACAGGCTGAAGCGCGGTTGTCGGCCCCGTGTGAGTTCCCGGCGGAGCCGCGCCGTGTGCGCCACCTGGGTCCCGAGGTTGAGCATCCACACATAGGCCAGGGCCATCACCAGCCACAGGACATTGGCCCGCTCGGCGCGCCAGACCCGGCTGCGTTGCCACTGCCACCCGTAGGACTTGAAGTCCCGGAAGGCCAGCTCCTCCCACATCCGCATACTGTACCAGTCGCTCTGCGCGGCCGGGTGGTTGGTCAAGAGCAGCCACGGCTCGGCGTGCCCGGGCTGCCAGCGCCCTTGGGCCCAACACCGGAGCCAGCCCGCCTGCTTGAAGGCCGCCACCGGGGCCCGCCAGGCATCGCCGGGTTGCGACACCAGGCTCCCGAAGGGCACGGGCGTTTGTCCGTCCACCCGCACCCGCACCTGCTTGGTGACTCGGACCAGGTAGTACCAGCCCAGCCCTTCGATGGCGCGGAGCAACGCGGGCGAGGTGCCAATCCCACGGTCGGCTTGGACCACCACCGGGCGCCGGTCCGCCAGGCCCGCGGCGACCCAGGTGAGCAAGGTGGTAATCAACGCCACCTGGCCCATCGGCCACTGGGTGGGGGAATAGCACCACCAGGCCAGGGGGATGGCACGACCCCGATAGGCCAGACTGACGGCCATCACCTTGAGCCGCGCCTGCAGGCTGGTCTCATCCACCAGCAACACCACTGGCCCACGGCCGGACAGGTGACTGAGCACCCACGCTGCCAACGCCTGGCAGCCCTGGGCCCAGTCGAGACGCGGGTTGGCCAGGAACCGTTGCAGCCGGCGCTCGACGGTATCCGGCTTGCCCAGTGCCGGCACCGCCTCGGCGACGGCGTTGAGCGTGCAGCATCGCGCGGCGGCTACCCCAAAGCTGAACCCGCTCAAGACCTTCACCAGGGGTTTGCTCAACTGGGGCATGCGGCGTTCGACCTCGTGGTGCCAGTGGTACAATGCCTGCCGTTGGCTCATGGACCCACTCCTTCCCGGTGTCTTCAACCTCAGGATGGAGTACGGTGCTTCCATGAGTCAACTCCTCACCTACCCCGGTCTGAAAAGTGTCGTGTATTAAGCTATGGTCCCCCCGCTGCGGCGGGGGGACGAGGGCAACCACAAGGGTTGCCCCTACAGCGGCTACCTGGGATCGCCAACCTTGGAGGAGCGGCCCTTGTGGTCCCCCTGGATTGCGGCCTACGCCGCAATGACGAGTGCCGGGGCGCGATTCATCACGCCTCTACGCAAAAACCTACCCTTGTGAGTCCCCCTGTGGTCTCCTCGCTGCGGCGGGGGGACGGGTGCGGAGGCTGGGTGCGATGCCGGCTAGGCGGGTACTACGGCGAGGGCGCTGATCTCGATTAGCCAATCGGGGGCGGCAAAGTCGCTGATCTCGACCATCGTGGCGGTGGGATACGGCTGCTTCAGGACCTCGGCGCGCACCTTAGTTACCAGTGGGCGGTGGTTGATGTCGCGGAGATAGAGTGTCATCTCGGCGATGTGCTCCAGGCCACCGCCGGCTGCTGCCAGGAGCGCCTGGATATTGGCGAACACCTGCCGCACCTGGGCTTCCGGGTCATCCACGCCCACGACATTTCCCGCGGCGTCGGTCGGTCCCTGACCGGAAACGAATACGAGTTGCCCGACTCCCGGCAGGGGCAGGGCAAGGGCCTGGGTGTATTGGGCGCCCGGTGTCGCTACTTGGTCGGTGAGGACGGGCCGCAGGAGTGAGCGGTGCGCTGTGGACATGGAAGTTGTCTCCTCTCGGTTCGATCAGCGTTAAGTGGCGCGGGATAGCCCCCCTATGGTCCCCCCGCTGCGGCGGGGGGACGGGTAGGTTCGCCTCGCTACTAGCCCTGCGCTTGGACAATCTCCTGGCCGAGGGCGAGGGCGGTATTGATTAGGACCGCCTCTGCTTCGGGTGCGAAAGCGGCCGGGCGGCGATAGCCGCTGTAGGCAGTGGACGGCTCGTAGCCGCGCTCGAAGATGGTGCTGGCGGTGCAGAGGTAGCCGACGTTGCCGTTGGTGTAGCCGAGCGTCAGCACCTGCTCGCCTTGCTCCGGTTGGGCGAGGCCCAGGTCCGCGAAGCCGCGCTCGATGGACAGCCCAATCTCTAGCTGTGTCTCGCCCGGTGTCGTTACCAGCCAGTGTGGACCGAGCCGCATGACCTGCACTTCGGCCGTGTCGGTCGTCGGGAGGCTACCGTCTCGCTCTATCTGAGCCAGCATTAGGTTGGCCCAGCGACTCTGCCGGTCGTTGGCTGCTGCCGCCCGCAACTCGGCTTCGGTGGGGAGGTCGCCGTAGGGCAGCGAGACCTCGCGCCGGGCGACGGCAATCGCTCCGACCGGCGCGCTGATGACGCGCTCCGCCGTCTGTACCACCTCCGAGCCGAGCAGGCGGCCGAGCACCAGTAGCTCGTGGTCCGTGGCGCCACGAAAGCCCTCGTCGGGAGTCAGGAGGTGCGGCCGGATGTTGCCGAAGCAACCGGGCAAGAAGAGCGCCCGCGTTCCGGCGCCGCCGTTGGCCTGATAGACGCCTTCGACGACACGCCGCGCGGACCCGGGGTAGTCGGCGCTGAAACGGTAGTTATCGCCGCCCATGGTGGTGGCGTGGCAGACATAGGAGAAGAGCACGGCGAGCGGGTCGCTCTGCGGCAACGGCCGGCCGCCGAGCGTGCCAATCGGCTCCGGCGCCGAGGCGGGATCAACGCGCAGCACGCGCACGCGCTTATCTACTATGCCCTGGCGGTTGGGCCGCATGGCAGTGTTGCCGTCCGGCGTGCGGAGGCGGCGGTTGACGTTGATGTCTACCAGGCCCTCGCCCACGCCGAGCGTGACCGGCTGCATAGCGCGGCTGGCCTCGCCCACGACGGCACCGAGCGTCTGCTCCACCGTGCGTTGATACTCGTCGTCTTCCGGCAGGTGACTCAGCCGCTGGACCGAGGGGCTGGCGTGCGTGTGCGAGCAGGCCACCATGATATTGTCTTCCGGCACGCCGCTGGCCGCCGCGGCACTGGCGCGGATACGGTGAACCGAGGCGCATTCCGGTCCCTCGAAAGCGTACTCCAGCCCGATGAGGTCGGCTGTGGCGATGGCGGCCTGCGTGCTGCCGTCGTCGAAGACGATGGCGCGGGCCTCCAAGGGGTCGAGTGTACCCGTGGACGGGCCGCGATCATAGCCTTGCAATTGCATCGGCCGCTCCGGGGTAATAATCGCAGCGGCGGTACCGGCGCTTAGTGTTGTTGCCATCTGTACGTCTCCTTCTGTCTGCCCCCCTATGGTCCCCCCGCGAGCGGGGGGACGGAGGGTGCTCACTGCGCTAACGTTGGGCCAGGGCGCCGGCTTGGGCGGCGACCTTGCGGAACGCCTGGGCGTACTGCTCGATCAGGTCATCGGCCGGGCGCGTGAGTGCCGGCAGGGTGATTGTGTTGTGGGGCACGTTGGGGTCTTCCGTCACGGGTAGCGTGCCCGGACCGTATCGCGGGCGCTCCTCCGGCGCGTGGCTGCGTACCACGTCCCAGAGCAGATCGCCGGTCCCGGCCGCGTTGCCGGCAAAGACCGGATGCTGGTGCAAGGGGCGCAGCGTCCCGGCAGCCCCTACCCGGACGCCTTCCGCCTGTAGCGCCTCGACCAGCGTAGCGCGATCAATGCCGCCCAATTCTGCGGGATCGAAGCGCACCCAGCCGCGATGGAACGGTGATTCCACGTAGTCGGGGACCTCGGGGGGCGAGAAGCCGCCGATCTCGGCAATCGCTTGCCCCAGTCGCTCGGCGTTGCGCCGACGCACCGCGAAGCGTTCGTCCCAATGACTCATCTGCACAACTCCGATGGCCGCGCTGATCGTAGCGATGCGGTACTTCTCGCCAAAGCAGAAGCTGGCCACGGCGCGGTACTGCTCGTCGGGTAGATCGGCGAGTCGCTCGTAGTGGCCGAGGATGGCGGCCCGCTGGTAGTACTCCGGGTTGCTGGTGAGGAACATCCCGCCCTCACCAGCAGAGGTGAGCTTGCCGACCTGGAAGCTGATGCCCGCCGCATCGCCCAAGGTGCCGCACATGCGGCCGCGGTGTAGCGTGCCCTGCGAGACGCAGTTATCCTCGACGACCTTGAGGTCGTGCCGCTGGGCCACGGCGAGTATTGCGTCCATGTCTACGGGCATCCCGTCCCAATGCACGACGACGACGGCCTTGGTGCGCGGCGTGATTCGTAGCTCTATGTCGGCGGGATCAATGGTCAGGGTGTTGGGGTCTACGTCGGCAAAGACGGGCACGGCGCCGCAGCCGATGATCGGCACGCAGCTATACGGGTGGGTGGCCGACTGGACGATCACCTCATCGCCGGGTCCTACGCCGACGGCGAACAGGGCCGCGTGCAGCGCCGACGTGCCGTTGGGATGCGCCAGCGCATACGGGACGCCCCAGCGGTCGGCGATGGCGCGCTCCAACTCGTAGATCGGGCCACCCGGCTCCGAGCCGCCGGACGTTTGGCGGGTACGGATCAGCTCGGTGACGGCCTCGATCTCTTCATCGCCGTAGATCGGCCATTCCGTGTAGTAGTCCTGGTCAATGGTGACTGCGGGATCGCCACCGAGGAGGGCCAACTGGTCAGACATGCTGCTTGTCACCTCATCCGTTACGTGCTACTCGTTGACCGCCAGGTTCGTACAGTTCTCTAGGAGGCGATGCTGCGGACCTGGCGTGTCAGCGGTCCATCAGGGCGTCGGCTTGGGCCGCGACCTTGCGGAAGGCCGTCGCGTACTGGCCGATCAACTCGTCCGCCGGGCGAGTAAACGCCGGTAGCTGGAGCGTATTATGAGGCACCTCCAGGTCTTCTGTCACCGGTAAGGTGCCCGGCCCGTAGCGGGGCCGTTCGTGGACGGTTGCGCCGAGCGCCTCCCAGAGCAGGTCGTCGGCACCGGCCGCGTTGCCGGCAAAGACCGGGTGCAGGTGCAGCGCGCGCACCAAGTCGGTATGCGGGATGCTGGTCGCGCCGGTCGCCGGATTGCTGACCTGTGCGCCCTCGGCTTGGAGCGCCGCAAGCAGGGTCTCGCGGTCAAGGCCGCCAAGCTCTTCAGGGGTAAAGCGCACCCAGCCCTGATGATACGGCGATTCCACGTAGTCGGGGACGGGGCGGAAGGAGAAGCCGCCAACTTCCTCGATGGCCTGCCCAAGCTGCTCGGCGTTTCGCTTGCGTCGCGCCATGTGCTCGTCCCAGTGGCGCATCTGCACGGCGCCGATGGCTGCCGTGATCGTGGCGATCCGGTACTTTTCGCCGAACGCAAAGCCGGAGACGGTGCGGTACTGGGCGTCGGGTAGGTCCTGAAGCCGCTCGTAGTGGCCGCGACTGGCGGCCCGCTGATACACCTGCGGGTCATCGGTGAAGAAGACGCCGCCCTCACCGGCGGAAGTGAGCTTGCCGTGCTGGAGGCTGATCGCGCCAGCGTCGGCGAGCGTGCCGCACATCCGGCCGCGGTGCAGGGTGCTTTGTGACACGCAGTTGTCTTCGACGAGGCGGAGGTCGTGGCGCCGGGCAACGTCGAGCAGCGCATCCATATCGGCGGGCATACCGCTCCAATGCACGACCAGGATGGCCTTGGTCCGCGGCGTGATCCGGCGCTCGACATCGGCCGGGTCGAGCAGGCGGGTGTGCGGATCAACGTCGGCAAAGACGGGTATGGCGCCGCAGCCGACGATGGGGATGCAGCTAAACGGATGGGTTGCCGACTGCACGATGACTTCATCGCCAGGAACGACACCAACGCCGAACAGCGCGGCGTTCAGGGCCGCGGTTCCGCTGTGGTGGGCCAAGGCGTACCGCACGCCCCACTGTTGGGCGATGGCCCGCTCTAGCTGGGCAATCGGGCCGGTTGGGTCGTAGTGGGCGCTGGAGAGGCCGGAATTGCGGATCAGCGCGCTGACCGTTTCGACCTCTTCCTCGGTGTAAATCGGCCACTGCGCGTAGTAGGTGTGGTCCAGGGTGATGGCCGGGCTGCCGCCCAAGATTGCCAGCCGCTCGCGCATCGCTTGCCTCGCTCTCCGAGATCGCCTATCCAGGCTGCCCTACAGTAACGCGCTGGCATTGGCGGCCACCTTACGGAACGCCGCGACGTACTGGTCGAGTAGCTCCGGGGTGGGTTGTGTGAGCCGCGGGAGCGACACGCGATTGACGGGCGGGTCTTCCGTGATCGGCAGGGTGCCGGGGCCGTACCGCACGCGGGCCGCGGACTCGGCATTGTCCGGGTGCTCGAATGCCCAGTGCTTGCGCTCGACGAACAGCGGCTGCGTGTGGAGGCCGCCGCGGTGGCGGAGCCGCGTGGCCGTGCCCAAGCGGGCGCCCTCGGCCTGTAACGCTTGGGTAAAGCGATCAGCGGGCAGGCCGCCAAGCTCGTCCGGGTCGTAGATCATGAAGGGCGAGCGATAGTAGACGCGCTCGACGTGATCGGGCATCGGCGGCACGGAGAAGCCGGGAATCTCGCTCACTTGGTCGTAGAGATACTGGATACCGGCGTTGCGCCGGGCGTTGCGCTCGTCGAGCTTGGCCAGGGCCACCCGGCCGATGGCCGCGTGGAGCGGGCTGATGCGGTACTTGAAACCGAAGCCCGTATGCTCGAAACGGCTATCTTCGTGATCCAGGTCGCCGATCCGCTCGTAGTGGCCCAGCAACACCGCGCGGTCGTAATACTGCTTCTCGTTGGTGGTGAACAAGCCGCCCTCGCCGGAGGGCATGACCTTGCTGGTCTGCATGGAGAAGCCGGCCACGTCGCCCCAGGAGCCGATCTTGCGGCCGCGGAAGCTGGACCCGTGCGCGTGGGAGGCGTCCTCGATCAGCTTGAGGCCGTACCGCTGGGCCAAGTCGGTAAAGCCGTCCATGTCGCCGGGCATCCCGCCGCGGTGACAGATCACGATGGCTTTGGTGCGCGACGTGATGCGGCCCTCCGCCGCTGCCGGATCGAGGTTCAGGAACACCGGCTCTACGTCCGCGAAGACGGGAATGGCGCCGACGGTGAGGACCGGCACCGCGGTGGCCCAGTAGCTCGTGGCCGGGCAGATCACCTCGTCACCGGGGCCGATGCCCAACGCAAAGGCGCAGGCATGGAGCGCCGCCGTGCCGTTGTTGTGGGCCAGGGCGTAATTCACACCGATGTATGACGCGAACTCCGCTTCCAGCTCGTCGCGGATGGGGTGATTCGACCATTCACCACTGCCGGCCACCTCGGCAACGGCATCAAGCTCTTCCTGCTCGACCAGCGGCCATTTCATGGCCTCGGTCTGATCGAGCGAGATGGCGGGATCGCCGCCGAGCAGCGCCAGTGTTGTTGTTGCTGTCATCTTTCTCCCAGTCCGTGTGCGACAAGATGGTACACCGATCTCGGGAGCGAGGCCAGCCCCCCTATGGTCCCCCCTCACAGAGGCAGGTTTTTTGTGTAGGGGGGATTCGACCTAACCCCCGGCCCCTTCCCTAGCAGGGAAGGGGAGTTTGGATTCCGGCTTCCGCCGGAATGACGGGAGGGGCGGGCGCGATGAATCGCGCCCCTACAAAAAACCTACCCTTGTGCGCCTATGGTCCCCCCGCTGCGGCGGGGGGACGGGCGCCTTCGGACGGTTTCCATCGCGTTATGGTAGATCGTGGATGCTGGTGGGCGGCGGCGGGAGGCGCTCTTCACCTTCCCGTAGGCGCAGGGCGTAGGCATCGGCCTCAATCGCTTGCCGCGCGACGCGGTACAGCCCGGCGGCCGACACGCGGCGGACTATCGATTCGCCGATGACGATCTCGGTCTGCGCCCCGGCCCTGATGAGCGGGGCATTCATCCGGTTGAAGTCGGCGGAGCAGGCCATATTATGCGCCCAGGTCGGCACCGGCCGCTCGATGCCGTGCTCGTCAATGATCCGGGCGTTCGGTAGCTCGATGAACCCGACGTACTCGGGTGCCAGCTCCTCCTCGACGGCCTCGAACGTCGTGTTCGAGCTGTGGGAAACGCCGAGCAGGAGAATCTGGGCATTCCAGGCAATGAGTTTTTGGAAGGGGCTTTCCCGGCCGCAGTTGGTCAGCGAATGGGTTGCCGTCAGCTCGGCGGCGCGGCGACCGAGCGCCGAGACGGACTCCACGACGTGGTGACTGCGATGGGTGCTGCGCTGGCGGATCGCCTCTGCGATGGTGCCTAGCTCCGAGGGCGCGTGCCGCACGTCGAACACCGGGTTGGGCGTGCGTTTCAGCGAATAGGTGCCGGCCGGAGCCGCGAGGGTGCCGGTCGGCCCTAGGCTGGCTAAGAGGGCCTCCACCACGGTCGCGGCGCCGCCTTCAACGTAGCCAAACTTGCTCAACGAGGAGTGGCAGTAGACGGTATCGCCCGGCTGGAGGCCCACGCGCCGGAAGCCCTGGAGGAGATCGTCGTAGCTCACGTGGAGGCAGCGGGCGCGGCGAGTTTCGAGGTCCGGCTTGCTCATGGTGGCTCCCTGTAGTCGCGCTATCCCGGCGCATAGTCTACACTTTGGGAGCGCGGCGCCTACTTGGCACTGGGGTAGGGAAGGCAGCCGACCATAGCCGGCTGATGCCTTGACATAATGATGGTTCTCCGGAACTCGCTCCCAATGGACAGCGACACATGAGCACTCGGTCGGATCGCCCGGACGTCTCGGTCGTCGTCCCCGTCTATGAAGAAGCCGAGAACATCGGCGCACTGTATGAGGCGCTGCATACGCACCTGGAGCGGTTGAATCAGTCCTACGAGGTGATCCTGGTAGATGACGGCTCCAAGGACGGGAGCTGGGAGCAGCTGCACCGGCTGGCCGTAGAGCACGCGCATTATACGGCCCTTCGCCTCCGCAGGAACTTCGGCCAGTCGGCGGCGCTGGCAGCAGGGATTGACCATGCCCGCGGCGCGGTCATCGTGCTGATGGACGCGGACCTCCAGAACGACCCGGCGGATATTCCCAAGTTACTCGCGAAACTCCAAGAGGGCTTTGACGTCGTAAGCGGTTGGCGGGAGAAGCGTCAGGATGCGTTTCTGCTGCGTGTTCTCCCTTCCAAAGCAGCCAATTACCTGATCTCCCGTGTTACCGGTGTTCACTTGCGCGACTACGGCTGTACGCTCAAGGCCTACCGGAGCGAGGTCCTGAAGAGCATCAGGATATATGGGGAGATGCACCGCTTTCTGCCGGCGCTGGCCGACTTGAGTGGCGCGCGCATTACCGAGATTCCGGTGCGACATCATCCAAGAAAGTACGGTCGGTCCAAGTACGGCATTAATCGGATACTCAAGGTTTTGCTCGACTTGCTGACCGTGAAGTTCATCAGCGCCTTTGGGACAAAGCCCATCCATGCGTTCGGTTGCCTGGGTACGGTGAGCTTGTTTCTGAGTTTCGGTCTCGTGCTCTGGCTCGTCTACGACAAGCTATTCCACGCGAAATACTTGATCCAGAGTCCACTCCTGTTGCTGGCGTCGCTCCTGTTTCTGGTCGGCATCCAATTGCTGGCACTCGGGCTGGTGGCGGAATTGGCGATGCGAACGTGGCACGAATCACAGGACAAGAAGGTCTACTACGTGCATACGGTCGTGAGCGAATCCGATCCGTCGTTGAAGGACGCTTAGACGACGATGGTAGGTGTCCGGACATAGCACGACGGGCCACCTTGGCTACGGGCCGCGTCGGGACCGCGAGGGGACGGGCGGCGTGATAAACGGTAGGATAGGATGTCGCCAATCCCGAAAACGGCGACGGAGGAGAAGTGATGAGCAGTACGGACTACGACCCCACGTGCGACGTTTGCAAGATCAACGCCCGTGAGCTACCTATCGAGGGTGGTGTGATCTTCGAAAACGACCTCTGGCTGATCCGCCACGTGCCGGAACCTTATGGTCTGGCCGGCTGGATGATGCTCCATACGCAGCGGCACGTGCCGGGGCCGGCCGACTTCAACGATGCGGAGGCGGCCAACTTCGGACCGGCGCTGCGGCACTTCCAGCGCGTGCAGCTGGAGGTCACCGGGGCACTCCGCATCTACACCGCCGGCTTTGGCGAGAGCAGCACGCACATTCACATCCACATGGCGCCGCGCTATGCAGACCATCCCGATGACGCGCTCGCCTGGGGGGTGGCGAATCTGATGGGCGGCCGGATTCCCGTTGATCCGCAGGAGGTAAAGCGGATTACGGTGGCCTACCGCGAGGCGTTGGCAGCCAACCCGCCGCCGCGGTAATAGTGGTCAGTGGTCAGTGGCTCGTGGTCAGTAGCCAGTGACCTGCTGCCCCGGCCCGGTCATTGCGGCGGAAGCCGCAATCCAGGAGCATTGAGGGTGGATTCCCGCTTTCGGAGACTTTTGCATAACCTCCAGATGGAGTGCGAGAGGGACAATGCACCACTCCTCGCTAACCTGGAAGGGCCGGTTTTTGGATTCCGCCTTCGCGGGAATGACGGGTTACGCAAAGGTCTCCTTTCGCGGGGATGACGGGGGCCATAGGGGGGCGAGTGTAAGGGGGTAGCTCTAGCATGTCGCAGTCAGATCGGCCGCATATTCTTGTCCTGCCGTCCGGTGCCTTGGCGGAGGAGATCATGACGCCGCGGGCGTGGGCCGTGCTGGAGGCGCTGGGCACGGTCGAGCGGAACCCAACGGGGCGGATGCCTTCTTCTGAGGAGCTTGCAGCGTGGCTGCCCCGTGCTACCGCCGTCATGACCAGCTGGGGCACGCTGCCGTTTGACGACGCCATGCTGGCGGCCGCGCCGCAGCTACGGATCATCGGCCACGCCGCCGGCTCCATTCGGCGATTGACGCCACCCCCGGTCTTGGCGCGGGGCATCGTCGTGACGCACGGCGCGGACGTGATCGCGCAATCGGTCGGGGAGTGGGCGCTCACGACGACGCTGATGGCGCTGCGGACCGCGCATACGTTTGATCGCGCGATGCAGAGCGGCCGGCCATGGTCTGGCATTAAGGGCCGGTGGGGACGCGAGCTATACCGGAAGCGCGTCGGGGTCATCGCCGCGAGCATGACCGGCCGGGCGTACATCCGCCTCTTGCAGCCGTTCGACACGGAGATCACGGTCTACGACCCGTATCTCGCAGAGGAACGGGCCGCCGCGCTCGGCGTGCGGCGCGCGGCGTCGCTCGACGAGCTGATGGCCAACTCCGACGTGGTCTCCAACCACGCGCCGACGACACCGGAAACGAACGGCATGGTGGGGGCGAGACAGCTGGCGCTGATGCCGGACGGTGCGCTGTTCGTCAATACGGCTCGCGCCGCCGCCATTGACTACGCGGCGCTCGCCCGCGAACTCCAAACGGGCCGCCTGGTGGCTGCGCTGGACGTATTTCCGCAGGAGCCGCTGGCAGACGATAGCCCCCTGCGCGGGTTGCCGAACGTCATCCTCAGCCCCCACGTGGCCGGCGCAACGGTCGAATCGCGCGCCCGCCTGGGTGAGGCGATGGCCGACGAGTTTGCGCGTTTCTTCGCCGGCCAGCCGCTGCGCTACCAAGTTACCGACGCGATGCTTGCCACGATGGCCTAATTTCCCGGCCGACGGCATTGGTCTTCTCCTGCGCTGACACGCCGGGGAGGGAACCGACACCTCACTCCGTTATTCCGGCGCACGCCGGAATCCACGACCACCTTGACATCAGCTCCTAGTACCGGATATACTCTGACGCTATTGATACCAGTTAGCATTTGTGTCAGACGAGGCAGCGATATGGGGCCCGCTGGCGTAACCGGGTGAAGCAAAACCAAAACCAAGTCTGGGGGGAAACAGGAGGTGGCGAGTCTGGGGTAAGGACAGTCTACATGGGCGCGGCTTCCGGCCGCGCCGCAGGTCGCACGCTACGCAGATAGTCGCCGGTGAACCTATCGGCAGAGTTGAACCGGAGCAAGGAGAAGGCTACCTATGAGATCAGGATGGCGGAGATTACTGGTGTTGTTGACCCTCGTTTTCGTGGCGGTGGCAGCGTGTGGTGAGCCGACGGTGCGTTACGTCGGCCAACCGCAGGCCGGCCCGCCCGGACCGGCCGGTGCCCAGGGGCCACAGGGCGCGACCGGCGCTCAGGGTGCCCAGGGTGCGCCGGGAGCTGCCGGCGAGGCGGCGTTCAACGTATCCATCGAAAACTGCGGATTCACCCAGATCTTTACGGCGCCACCGGAGCGGGCAGTGAGTATGACGCAGCACACCACCGAGATCATGCTGGCGCTGGGCCTGCAAGACAAGATGGTAGGGACGGCGTATCTCGATGACGCCATCCTCCCGCAGTACGAGGCAGCCTACAAGAAGATCCCGGTGCTATCGGATAAGTACCCGTCGCATGAGGTGCTGCTCGGTGTATCACCGGACTTTGTCATCTCTGGGTTCGCCAGCGCCTTCGAGCGACCGGAGAACGCCGGACCGCGTGAAGACCTGCTGGCGCTTGATATTCACTCCTACCTGAGCACCGGAGCGTGCCGAGAGCGCACCGGACCGCTGACGATGGACGACATTTACATTGACTTCCTGAACCTGGGTAAGATCTTCGACGTCGAAGAGCGGGCTGAGGAAGTCGTCGCGTCCATGAAGCGGGAGGTTGCAGCCGTTGAGTCCAAGATCGCTGCCTTGGACAAGAAGGTCAAAGTCCTCCTGTATGACAGTGGCGAGGACAAGGCCTTCACCGCGGCCTGTTGCGGCTCGGCCAACCTGGTCGTAGAGCGGGCCGGAGGGATCAACCTGTTCAACGATCTGGAAGGGAACTACAAGAGTGTTTCCTGGGAGGTGGTCGTGGAGCGCGACCCGGAGGTCATTGTGCTGATCGAGGCCGGGTGGTCCACGTCGGCCGAGAAGGAGAAGCTCCTACTCGCGAATGAGGCCCTTGCAGACATCACAGCGGTCAAGAACAAGCGCTTTGTCGTCGTGCCCTTCAGCTCGACCTCGCCTGGTGTCCGCGTGCCGACGCTGATCACCACGTTGGCGAAGGCGTTCTATCCGGACAAGTTCTAGCAGCTTGTACTACCTGCGATGACATGCTTGTCTCGAAACGAGTCATAGCCAAGTCGGCCGACTCGCCAGTCAGTCGGCCGCTGCAACCGGCCGAGGAGCGGCGGCGCGGCAGTAGGCTACTACTGTTGCTTATGCTGCTCCTCGCCGGACTGGCACTGACCATCACCTTGGCGGTGACCATTGGGCCGGTGCCGATTAACCCGCTGACCGTGTGGCAAATCATCGGCAGCCATCTCTTCGGCACTGAGCCGGGGGAGTGGAGCCGGGCACACGATCAAATCGTCTGGCTCATCCGCTTGCCGCGGGTGCTGCTGGCGGCGGTGATCGGCGCCGGCCTGGCGGTAGTCGGCACGGCCATGCAGGCCACGGTGCGGAACCCCATCGCCGATCCGTACATCCTCGGTATCTCCGCCGGGGCCTCTATCGGTGCCGTCCTCGTGATCCTCTTCGGACTTCAGGTCTTTGGGCTGTATTCGCTCTCCGTAGCGGCGTTCCTGGGCGCTTTGGCGGCGTTCGTGATTGTCTTTACCCTGGCGCAGCACCAGGGGCGGCTGACGCCGGTGCGGCTCATCCTGGTCGGTGTGGCCGCGTCGTATGTCTTCTCGGCGATCACCAGCTTCCTGATCTTCCGCGCCCACGACACGCGGCAGACCCAGGCGGTGCTCTTCTGGCTGGCCGGCAGCGTGGCCAGCGCCAAGTGGAGCTTTCTGGTGATCCCCACCGTCGTCATCATCGTCGGTACGGCCATTCTGGTGCTCCGGGCACGTTCGATGAACGCGCTTGTCGCCGGCGAGGAGACCGCCGTCACGCTGGGGGTGGATACCAACCGCTTTCGCAAGGAGCTAATGGCGCTTTCTGCCCTGTTGACCGGGGTGATGGTGGCTGTCGCCGGCGCCATCGGCTTTGTGGGGCTGATCATGCCGCACACGGTCCGGCTCTTTGTCGGCGCCGACCACCGCCGGGTGCTGCCGGTCAGCGTGCTGGTGGGGGCGATCTTCCTGATCTGGGTAGATGTGCTCGCCCGCACGGTCGTCGCACCGGAAGAGCTGCCCCTCGGGGTCATTACCGCGTTCGTGGGCGGTCCTTTCTTCCTGTGGCTGCTGCGGCGCCGGGGACAAGCCTTTGGAGGCAGCGGCCGATGAGACTACATATCGAGCATGTTTCGTGGCAGGTTGACGGCACGGTCATCCTGCGGGACACCGCGCTCAGAGTGGAGCCGGGCGAGTTCGTGGGGCTGATCGGCCCGAATGGCAGCGGCAAGTCGAGCTTGCTGCGGACGATCTACCGGGCCGTGAAACCCAATGCCGGATTGGTCACCTTGGATGAGGTGGATGTCTGGAAACTGAGTGTGCGTGAGGCAGCGCAACGCACCGCCGTCGTCTTGCAGGAGTCGCCGTCCGAGTTCGACTTCACCGTCGAAGAGCTGGTGTTTATGGGGCGCACACCGCACAAGGGCCTCACGGACCGCGATACGGACGAAGATTACCGGATCGTCCATGACGCCCTCGAACGGGTAGGCATGACGACGTTCGCGCGGCGTCACTTCTCCACTCTGTCGGGAGGAGAGAAACAGCGTGTACTACTTGCCCGCGCCCTGGCCCAGCAGGCCCGTTTTCTCGTGCTCGATGAGCCAACCAATCACCTCGACATCCGCTACCAGATCGAGATGCTGGACCTGGTCCGCAGCCTCGGGGTCACGGCGTTGGCTGCGCTCCACGACCTAAACCTGGCGGCTGTGTACTGTGACCGCATCTACGTGGTCAGTAAGGGTGAGATCGTTGCAGCCGGTGCTCCGGGGGAGGTTCTGCAACCGGCGCTTATCCGCGAGGTGTTCGGCATTGGCGCTGATGTGCAGCCGCATCCGCGGACCGGCAAGCCCTATTTGATCTTCTTCTCGGAGAACGGCAACGCCCCGGCGCAGCCGGCTGCAGCGGGGGCGTGATAGAGCCGAGCAGTCGTGCCTGAGGCCGACCAGAGCCGCACCACCTCTGACATTTGATTTTGCGGCTCTCGCCAGCCACTACGGTCCAGTCTCGGCAGTGGGACGCTTGTGCCGCCGGGCAGCCGGGGGACACGTGTACTCCGCAATCACCTGTCCGTCCACGAAGTGCTCTTCCACAATGCGATCCAGCATGGGGGGCGTGAGCGCACAATACCAGGCGCCTTCCGGGTAGACTACCATCACCGGGCCGAGGTTGCAGGGATAGAGGCAGCCGGTCTGGGTCGTCCGCACCTGTCCGGGACCGGATTTCAGGCCACATGCGGCCAGCCGGTCGCGCAGATGGTGGTAGAGATCACCGGCAAGATGAGTCGAGCAACGGGGGCCGAGGCAGAAGAGCGCATGGTAGCGGTGGAGCGGATTGGCCGACCAGCTCGGATCGCCGCGATCCACAGGTGCCCCAACCCGCACGTCCGACTGCCGTTCGGCGGCTGCCACAACCTGACAGACGGCCTCACCCAGGGCCGCGTGATCGCCGAGGGAATCCGCCAGCAGCACTTCGATTTCTAAGAGCCTGTGTGAGAAGTGGAATTTAGCATACACTATGAGACATGACGAGGAAACCCTACCCCAGCGATCTGACGGCGGCCCAGTGGGCGGTGCTCGCCCCGTTGCTGCCACCCGCCAAGCCCGGGGGCCGGCCCCGGAGCGTGGACCTGCGGGAAGTGCTCAACGGCATCCTGTATGTGCTCCGCAACGGCTGCACGTGGCGGGCGCTGCCTCATGACCTCCCGCCGTGGGGGACCGTCTGGTGGTATTTTCGCACCTGGCGACAGGACGGCACTTGGCAACGGATCCACGACGCGCTGCGCCCCCTGGTGCGGCAGCGCAGCAACCATGCGCCCACTCCCAGCGCGGCGATCATCGATAGCCAATCGGTCAAGACCACGGAAAAAGGGGGCCCCGGGGCTACGACGCCGGCAAGAAGGTGATGGGCCGCAAGCGCCATATCGTCGTGGATACCCTGGGCTTGCTGTTGGCGGTGGTGGTGCATCCGGCGGATATCCAAGACCGCGACGGGGCCAAACTGGTGCTGGCCCAGCTGCGGGGGCCGCTGCCCCGCTTGCGCCTGATCTGGGCCGATGCCGGGTACGCGGGCCGGTTGGTGGCGTGGGTGCAAGCCCGGACAGGCTGGGAACTGGCGATTGTCCGGCGACCGCGCGGTTGCCAGCGGTTTGTGGTACTACCCCGCCGCTGGGTAGTGGAGCGTACCTTTGGGTGGTTGGGGCGCGCCCGGCGGTTGAGCAAAGACTACGAAGCCGGGCCGGCCAGCGCGGAAGCGTGGATTTACCTGGCGATGATTCACCTCATGCTCAAGCGGCTCCAACCGACCTGACTAGCCTTTTCACACACCCTCTAACTCCGGGTGCCGCCGGAGCCAGCGCCGAATGACTTTCGGTAGCCAGATGCGAGGCGAGCGGTCCATCGGTATGAAGGCCGGGACAACCAATATGCGCCGCGCGCCGGAGTCCGCACAAGCCTGGAGTGTTGACCATAAGGCCGGGGTCCCTTGGTCTAGGAAGGCCCCTTCCACACGATGGTAGCGCCGGGTGGAGCGGACCGCTGCCACCATGCGGTCCAACTCTTCACGGGCGAAGTCGCCATAGCCGCCTTTGCCCAGCAACAGCACCGTATCGGGCTGCTCCCCGTCGGTCCCGTCGGGGTCCGTGACAAGCTGCGGGGCTATCGGCACCGCGTCTGCCCGCGTGGTCGCAATCTCACTCATGAGGCATCCCTCTTTCTGCCGGAGAATATCAATGCCAGGAAGGCATAGGTACTTGGTCTGACGAGTACCAAGGCATTCTATCGCAAAGCAATCGCATTAGCAACTTGCCGCGCCCGGCCGGCAATGCCATGATAGGGCGCTTGAGGCGAGAGGGGGGCTAGTGGCTGAGATGATGTGGCGCGTGGGGAAGCACGCGGGCGTGGGGAACGTCGTCTTGGAGCGGGTGCCGATTCCTGAGGTTGGTCCGGGGCAGGTGCTCACGCGGACGCACGTCAGCCTGATTAGCCGTGGCTCCGAGCTATGGCGGCGCTACGAGCTGGCGGAGGCGGTGCCGTCCAGCATGATGGGGTACTCCACGACCGGGATCGTGGAGCGCATCGGCGCGGGTGTCACCGGCGTCGCGCCGGGCGACCGGGTGGTGGCAAGCGCCCCCCACGCCGAGTACTCGCTGGTGGACAATGTGCAGCCGCTCGACGCGCGGCTCTCTTTTGAGGAGGGCACGTTTCATCCGCTCAGTACGAGTAGCGCCGGCTGGACGCGGGCGGCGGGGATTACCGCTGAGGATCGGGTCGTCGTGCTCGGCCAGGGGATTGTCGGCAATCTGGTGATGCAGTTTGCACGACGCTATCGTCCCACACAGCTCATCGCCGTGGATGCGCTCGATCTGCGGTGCCGGCTCGCAGCGGAGGTTGGCGCGCCCGCGGTCATCCACGCCGGAGAGCAGGACCCGGTCGCGGCGGTGCGGCGCCTGACCGGCGGTGAGGGCGCAACCATCGTGATTGACTGCGTGGGTGGACGGGCAGGGGTGCAGTCCTTTGCCCAAGCGCAAGATATGCTGGCGCCGGGCGGTCTGCTCCAGTTGATCGGGGCCTACCACGGGCAGCCGCTGCCGCTGGACGCAGCGAAGATCATGGGTAAGCGCCTGCAAGGGGGCTACCCACCCGATACGGACCGCGGGGCAATGGGGCGCGAGGCGATGCTGGCGCTGGGAGCGGGGGAGGTCCGGGTGCGGCCGTTGACTACGCATCGGTTCGCTGGGCAGGAGGCCAAGCAGGCGTTCGACTTCCTGTACGAGCACCCGGAGCAGGCGCTGGGGGTGTTGTTCCGCTGGGTGTGAGCGGTGGGGCGGCGACGTAGCCCACCTTCCTCATCCTGGAGACCCCATCGCCGAACCATGCGACTAGACCCCTTGACTAATGCTAACGATTTGCATTATAATCAACTGAGTGTATCCAGTTGCTCAACAGTGCGGTTTCCGCGGGAGCACACTGGGCAGAACGGTCAGTCAGAGGGAGGAACGCAACCGATGTTATTTGGACGCCTGGGACAGACGTTAGCCGTGGGTCTTGCCGTATTCGCGATGGCATTCCTGGTTGCCTGCGATTTCGGCCAGGATACCCAGTCAACAGAAGGGCCGCAGCCAACTGCCACAGCTGCTGCCAGGGAGACTCCGAGTCCCACCATGCCGCCGATCCAGGTGGTGACAACCACCAACTTTGTGGCTGATTGGGCGCGGGTGGTAGGTGGAGACAGGGTGGAGGTCTTCAGCCTGCTGCCAGTGGGTGGCGACCCGCACCATTTCCAGTCCGGACCCCGCGACGTTGCCAGGGTAGCAGATGCGGATCTCGTGTTGTCTGTCGGCCTTTACCTGGAGGCCGCATGGCTGGAGGAGCTCTTGCACAACGCCAGTGCAGATGACTCCAAGATAGTCGCGCTTGGTGAAAGCGTCGATCCGATCGAGTTCGCCATGCACGATATGCATGACGATCACGAGGATGAAGGCGACGGTGACCATGGCGACCACGAGGATGAGGACGACGGTGACCATGGCGACCATGAGGATGAGGGCGACGGTGACCATGGCGACCATGAGGATGAGGGCGACGGTGACCATGGCGATCATGAAGGGCACGCGCACGGCACTTTCGACCCTCACTTCTGGTTCGATCCGATCCGAGTGAAGATCGCAGTCAACGAAATAGCCGCTCGGCTTTCGGGTATAGAACCTCAGAACGCGAGTGTCTACTTCCAGAACGCCGCAGCATATGGGGAGAAGCTCGACGAGCTTCACGCCTGGATCCAAGAGCAGGTTAGCACTGTGGAGCCGGAGCGCAGACTGCTGGTGACATCGCACGACAGCCTCTCCTACTTTGCAAAGGCGTATGGGTTTGAGGTGGTTGGTCTGGTCATTCCGTCTCTTTCAACTCATGTAGAGCCCTCTGCGGAGCACATTGCGGGGTTGGTCGAAGTGATACGGGAACATGACGTGCCGGCAGTGTTTGGCGAGACGACAGTGAGTGACAGGCTGGCACAAGCCGTGGCGAGGGAGACTGGCGCGGAGCTGTTCCAGCTCTATTCGGGATCGCTTGGGCCAGAGGGCAGCGGCGCAGACACGTACCTTGGCATGGTGCGGACAAACGTGGAACGCATTGTCGGGGCATTGAAGTGAGCACCGATCCGAACTCACACAGAGCGAGCATGTCGCTCGATGGAGTGACTGTCGAGCTCGATGGGCACAGGGCCCTGAGCAACGTCACCTTCGACGTGGATGCGGGGACCCTCATGGGCGTGGTAGGCCCGAATGGCGCCGGCAAGAGCACCCTGTTCAATGCCATTGCCGGGCTCCTCCCGGTCCGCCAGGGGAAGGTAACCCTTCACCGTGTAGACAAGGGAGGTGGGGCGTTGGCGTACGTGCCTCAGCGAGAGAGCGTCAACTGGCGGTTTCCCGTGACTGTGACGGACGTTGTAATGATGGGCCGGTGCTGTAGACTGGGATGGTTCCGGCGACCTGGGAAGAGAGATCGTGAGCTTGTCAACGTGTGCCTGGGCCGTGTGGGCCTGTGGAATCATCGCTCTGCTTTAATGACGGAGCTTTCGGGTGGACAGAGGCAGAGGGTGTTCGTCGCCAGGGCGCTGGCCCAGGAGGCAAGTGTGCTGCTGTTGGATGAGGCCTTCAGCGGAGTTGACGTAGGCGCCCAGGAAGGCCTCGTCGAGGTCCTCCGAACACTGCGGGATGAGGGGCGCATTGTCTTGCTGGCGACCCACGACCTGACCAACCTGGCCAGCCGCTTCGACGAGGTCTTGTGTCTGAACTGCCAGGTGTGCGCCTGCGGGCCTCCCGAGCAGGTGTTTACGTCCGAGGTTATGGAGCAGCTGTATGGCGCCCACGGTATGCGTCTCACAATGGACGGGGATCGGTAGCAAGAAGACGTGATAGACTTCGTTGTCGCCCCACTTGAGTACGGCTTCATGGTGAGAGCCTTAATCGGCTCGATACTTGTGGGGGTAATGTGTCCGCTGGTTGGCGCGTACGTCGTCACCAGGAATCTCGCCTTCATTGGGGATGCTCTCGCCCACGCCGTGCTGCCGGGCATGGTGCTTGGCTTCATCGTCGGCATCAACCCGGCCATAGCCGCCATCCCAACAGGGGTCGCCGTTGCCATACTGGTCAGAACTGTGAGCCGTCGCGCGGGCATCAGCACGGACACTTCCATTGGCATTCTCTTCGCAACCATGTTTGCCCTGGGACTTGTGATGCTTGCAAGTGCGACGACCATCAGAGTCAATATGGAAGACCTGCTCCTGGGAAAAGTACTGGCCATATCTCCGACCGACATCTATGTGTCCCTTGGGATCACCGTGATTGTCATCCTGGGGCTATTCACTCTTCACCACTGGCTGCTGTTTGCGAGCTTTGACCCCGTGGGATCGCAGGTTGTCGGTTCGCGTTCCAGCTTCGTCGACTACGTGTTCCTGGTTATGCTTGCCCTCGTTATCGTGATCGGGATTCAGGCGGCAGGTATTGTTCTTGTCATGGCAATGCTGGTAACACCTGCTGCCACGGCGTATCTGTTGGTCAGGCGTTTTGTCTCAATGATGATGCTGGCCGCGGCGCTGGGGACCGCGTCCGCCGTGACAGGCCTCTACATCTCCTACCACTTCAATGTGCCCGCCGCTCCTGCTATGACCCTGGTCGCAAGCGGGATATTCGCACTGGTAGCCTCATTTAAGCGAAGAGCCCCCGCCTGAGAATCCAGGGCAATCGCATTCTCAAGTGTCCCTCGTCACTCCGGCTTGCGCCGGAGTCCAGAGCGCGTGCAATGGACGAATGAGGGGCCGCTACGGTGCTTGCCGTTGGTGGATTCCTGCTTGCGCGGGAATGACGGGCTGAGGGCAGGGAATGACGGGAGCGATGGAGCCAAGAATGCGATTGCCCTGCCTGAGAATCCTTTCCCTTGACAATTGAGAATGATTTGCATTAGAATCAACCAGGAGTGCCGCCGGTCACTCACCAGGGTCGTGACCGGTGGGATACCGGTAAGAACAAACAGGCAGAGAAAGGGAAAGAACCGATGCTATCTCGATATGCCATGCACAGACGCGGTTTCGCCATGGTCGCCGCCGGCTTGCTTGCGGCGGCCTGCGGTGACCCGAACGTGCGCTATGTGGGCGAGCCACAAGCCGGACCACCGGGACCCGCGGGCCCCGAGGGACCACAAGGTGCAGTCGGCGCCCAGGGTGCGACGGGCACGACGGGCGCCAAGGGGACGACGTCCGCACCGCCGCGCAACCGCAGCAAGGAGGAGGTCGTCCTCGCGGCGCCGCGCGACCTGGCGAACGGTCTGAAAGACCCGTATTTCACGCACCTGATCGTGAATGCGTGGAATAGTCTATCCAAGCTGGACAACAACCTGGTTCCGCAGCCGGAGTTGGCCGAGTCGTGGGAGAGTAACGACGATGCCACGGTGTGGACGATCAAGCTCCGCTCCGGGATCACCTTCCAGGATGGGGAGGTCTTCGACGCCGGCGCCGTGGCCGCGAATATCGAGCGCTACGTGCAGATCAGCCCGCGCAGCTCGCGCTTTTTCGGCTATAGCAAGGAGCGGGCGCTGGGCCAGTTCGAGAAGGTCGAGGCGGTGGATGCGAGCACGGTGCGGCTGACGCTGGGGCGGCCGCGGCCCGCGCTGCCGAACACGATGTCGAACTTCTACTCGGCGATGTTCTCACCGGCCTCCTTTACGGCCGAGGGGGACTTCAAGGCGCCGCCGGCGAGCGCCGGCCCGTTCAAGATCGTCGAGTGGAAGAAGGGCGAGCACCTGATGCTGGAGGCCTTTGAGGATTACCACCGCGGGGCGCCGGCGGTGAAACAGTTGACGATCCGCTCCCTGCCGGACCCCAATACGCGGGTGGCGGCGCTGCGGTCGGGTGAGATTGACGGCGTGGTGGATCTGGGTGGATTGCAGCCGCAGCAGGGGGCGCAGTTGCGCGAAGAGGGCGCGCTGGTGGTGAATTCCCGGCCCATCGCGCTGCAGCAGTACCTGTCGTTCAACAACAGGAAACCGCCGTTCGACAAGCCCGAGATGCGCCAGGCCGTGAATATGGCCATTGATCGGCAGTCGCTGGCGAAGGACCTGTGGCATGGCTTTGCGACGCCCGGGGGGAGTATCTTGCCGGCGTTTGCCGACTTGTGGGCGCGCAAGGACTTGGTGGCGGAATACAACCCGCAGAAGGCCCTGGAGTTGGCGAAGGCAGCCATGGGCGGGCAGCGGATGAAGATCAATGTGCCCATCTCGGCGCTGCAGAACAACCGCTATCCCTACAAGAGCCTGCATGAAGTGATCCAGGCCGTGATCGCGCCGCTGGGGTTGGACGCAGACCTGCAGCTCGTCGAGCATGCAGCCTGGAAGGAGATAGTCAAGAATGGGGACTACCACCTGACCGTGAGCACCCACGGCTGGGCCAACGGTGATCCCGACTACTTGTTCAGTCGCTTCATGCACTCGAAGGGCGACACCAATGCCCAGCGGCACTTTGACTATAACGACCCCGAGATTGACAAGCTCGTTGTACAGGCGGCGTCCTCGCTCGATTACAATGAGCGCAAAGCCTTGTACGACCAGTTGCAGGAGATCGCGTTCAAGGACGTGCGCTTCGCGACACTGCTCTACGATCACGTCGTCTTTGCCCACCACCCCGCATTGCAGGGCTACGACGTGAGCACGCTCTACCAGCCGAGCCTGTCGCAGTTGTCCGTGCGCTGACCCGGTTTCGCATCGCTGGCCGCCGGAGGGCGGGGCGGGGTTTGATGGCTTCGGCCCTCCTCTCCCTGGCCGGCCCCTCGCCACTAGGGACGAGGGGCCGGCTGCGGGCAGAGGCTGGGAGTTGGAACCGCCGCCTCGTCAGTGAGCAGTCCAGGCTATGATCCGCTACACGTTGAGCCGTCTCCTCGCGCTGGTACCGGTGCTCTTGGGCGTCTCACTCCTGGCGTTTCTGTTGGCCAATCTGGCGCCGGGTGATCCGGCCGAGCTAGCCCTGAGCCAAGGCGATCAGGAGCCGACGGCGGCAGAAATCGCGGCCTATCGGGAGGAGTTGGGACTCAACGCTCCCCTGCCCCTACGCTACGTGCGCTGGCTCGGTGACGTGGTGCGCGGGGACTTGGGATTGACGTATATAGACCGCGTACCGGTATTACCGGAGCTGGCACGGCGCATTCCCGCAACGGTGCAACTCGCCACTGCCGTCCTGCTCCTGGCCCTGGTATTGGGTGTCTCGATTGGGACGGTGACGGCCGTGTACCGCGGCACGCTGCTCGACGAAGCCGGTCGGGTGCTGGCCTTGCTCTGCGCCTCGCTACCGAGCTTTGCGGTGGCGCTGATCCTGATCTATGCCTTCGCCGTGGCGCTGCGGCTGGTGCCGGTCGCGGGCTACGGTGACGGCCACCCCCGATATCTGATCTTGCCGGCCATATCGCTGAGTGTCTTCACGATGGGTGCGCTCGTCCGGCTGACCCGCGCCAGCGTATTGGAGGTCCTGGGGCAGGACTATATTCGCACGGCCTACGCCAAGGGCCTGAGCAAGCCGATGGTCGTGCTCAAACATGCATTGCGGAACGCACTGCTACCGGTCGTCACGGTCGCTGGCACTCAGTTCGGCCAACTCCTCGGTGGGGCGGCGATTGTCGAGACGATCTTTGCGTGGCCCGGCGTGGGCAGGTTCGTGGTGGAGTCGATCTATGCGCGCGATTACCCCATCATCCAGGGCTTTGTGCTGCTGGCGGGCCTGACGTTCGTGCTCGTCAATCTGGCGACTGACCTGCTCTACGCCGTAATTGATCCACGCATCCGCTTGGGTGCGGGGGCGCAGGGTGGGGGCGATGACCATGCCTAGCCGCGCGCTGCCGGCCGCCCCGGCAGCGGCGGAGGCGCTACGCGACGAGGAGCTTTATGCGGTCGGCGAACACTCCCAGTGGCGCGCGGCGCGACGGGTGTTATGGGCTGATCGGGCGGCGCTCGCCGGCCTGCTCCTTCTGAGTCTTTTTGTCGTCATCGCAGTAGCAGCGCCGCTCCTGGCGCCGCACGATCCGCACGCCATTCACCTGAGCGACAAACTGCAAGGTCCCAGCGGACGCTATCCGCTCGGGACCGACCAACTGGGCCGTGACCTGGCGAGCCGGCTCATCTACGGTGCCCGCGCCACCCTGGGAAGCGCCATCCCGACGACCATCGGGCTGCTCCTCTTTGGTCTGGCGATCGGCATTACGGCGGGCTACCTCGGCGGGTGGGTGGACCGCGTCGTGGTGGGCAGCGTTGATGTGCTGCTGGCGCTGCCGCGGCTGATCCTTTCGCTGGCATTGGTCGGCTTTCTCGGCCCCAGCCTGCAGAGCCTGCTGATCGCCATCATCGCCGTCGGCTGGGCCGATCACGCCCGCATATTCCGCGCCGCGACGCTCGTAGCCCGCGAATGGGAGTTCGTGCTGGCGGCCCGCGCACTGGGTGCCTCGAACCTACGGATCATGGCGCGGCACATCCTGCCCAATATCATCGGCCCCATCGTAGTGCTCGCCACGCTGGACCTGGGCCATATCATCCTGATGATCTCATCGCTCAGTTTTCTGGGCCTGGGCATCCAGCCACCGACCCCGGAATGGGGCGCGATGCTGAATGACGCCCGCACCTACCTCGACCAGGCGCCGCATCTCGTCCTCTTGCCGGGGCTATGCATTCTCCTGTCCGTTTTGGCGTGCAACCTGCTTGGTGATGGGTTGCGTGCGGCCCTCGATCCGCGCTCGCGCCACCGCTAGTCCGGAAGAGATCGGTCGTAAAGGGAGTACAAGCAAGCACCAATGGCTGAGACGACGAAGTCGCTCCAAACAGAGCGAGCGCCTCTGCTTGCGGTACGCGGACTGCGCGTCTCGTTTTCTACGTCCGATGGCGTGGTGCCTGCCGTGCAGGATGCGACCTTCGGCATCGGGCGTGGGCGCATTCTCGGCTTGGTCGGCGAATCCGGTTGCGGCAAGTCCGTCACGGCCCTGGCCTTGATGGGGTTGCTGCCCTCTGCGCCAGCCTGCGAGCTTGCCGGTGAGGTCCGGTTGGAGGGCCGTAACCTGCTCGCCCTCTCTGAGCGGGAGCTACAAGCAATTCGCGGCCGAACCATCGCGATGATCTTCCAGGAGCCGATGACGTCGCTCAATCCCGTGCAACGGGTCGGGGATCAGATTGCGGAGGCGGTCCGTGTACACCGGCGCGTGGGTCGCCGCGCGGCGCGGGAGCAGGCGGTCGCGTTGCTCGACCAAGTGGGGATCCCGGCCCCGGCCGAGCGCTCCCAGGCATATCCCCACGAGCTGAGTGGCGGAATGCGTCAGCGGGTGATGATTGCGATGGCCCTGGCTTGCCGCCCGGCCTTGCTGATCGCGGACGAGCCGACTACGGCGCTTGACGTGACCATTCAGGCGCAAATTCTCGATCTGCTGCGGCAGCTTCAGGATGATCTGGGGATGGGTCTGCTATTGATTACGCATGATCTGGGGGTGATTGCCGAGATGGCTGATGACGTGGCGGTGATGTATGCCGGGCGGATCGTCGAGTACGCGCCGGTCGAGGCGCTGTTCGAGGCCCCGCAGCACCCCTACACCCAAGGGCTGCTCATGAGCATGCCCTCACTCGCTACCGACCGCAGCCTACAACTCCCGGCAATCGCCGGGAGCGTGCCGCATCCGAGCCGCCTGCCGACCGGCTGCGCCTTCACCCCGCGCTGTCCGCACGCACTGCCACATTGCATGACCAAGCTACCCCCGGAGGTCGCCACGGCGCCGGGCCACCGTGCCCGCTGTTGGCTTCATGCGCCGCCACCACCGGCAAGTGGCGCCGAGCTATCCTACTCTCGGGAAGTTCCCCCATGAGGAGCACCACCCCGACGGAGCCACTGCTCCAAGTCAGGAACTTGGTCAAGCACTTTCCGGTGCGGGGTAGCCGGTTCGGTCGCCGGTCGGTGGCTCGCGCGGTAGATGGGGTCTCCTTCCACATTCGGCGCGGCGAGACGTTTGGGCTCGTGGGGGAGTCGGGCTGCGGCAAGACCACGACGGGGCGCGTTATCCTGCGCCTCATCCCCGCAACCGGCGGCCACGTGCGTTTTGCCGGGCAGGATGTGTTCGCGCTGCGTGGTCGCGCCCTCGCTACTTGGCGCCGGCAAGCTCAGATCATCTTCCAAGACCCCTACGGCTCGCTCAATCCGCGTTTGACCGTCGGCGCCAGCATCGCTGAGGGATTGGTCGTACACGGCTTGGGGACCCGGCGCGAGCGGGAGGCGCGGGTGCATGAGACGCTCACGGCCGTCGGGCTGCGCCCCGAGTACGCGCGGCGCTACCCCCACGAGTTCAGCGGGGGGCAGCGCCAGCGTATCGGCATTGCCCGTGCCCTGATCCTGCAACCCCAACTCATCATCTGTGATGAGCCGGTTTCGGCGCTGGATGTCTCGGTGCAGGCGCAAGTGCTCAACCTGCTGCGCGACCTGCAGGCCGCGCACGGCCTGACCTACCTGTTCATCGCCCACAACCTGGCGGTGGTCCGTTACATCGCGGACCGGATCGGGGTGATGTATCTGGGCAAGCTGGTGGAGACCGCTCCCGGCGACGAACTGTATCGGCAGCCTCGGCATCCCTATACGCAGGCGCTACTCTCGGCCATTCCGCAGCCGCGACCAGGACAGCGCCAGGAGCGGATTGTGCTGGGTGGCGACGTCCCCAGCCCGCTCAATCCTCCAACGGGCTGTCCGTTTCACCCGCGCTGTGCCCACGTGATGGACGTGTGCAAGCAAGTCATGCCGCCGACCAGGGAGCTAGGCCCCGGCCATACGGTTGCCTGTCACTTGTACGAGGACGAGACGTGCTGAACGCTGACAATTAATCAGGTGGCGGCTTGTACGTGCGGGATGACCTCTTGGCCGAGGCGTTCCAAGGAGGCGCGGGCCTGAGCCGGCCCGAGGCCGGGCCAACGTAGCTGGACATGGGCGTGGGTGAGCGAGAGGATGCGCTGCCGGGCAACAATGCCCTGGGCGACTGTCTCCGGGCTGCCATAGAGGAGGCCGACACGCTGCGCGGCCTCGGCGGTACTGGCCGGCGGTGGCGTCGTACTCCACCGCGGCCGCGGGGCGGCCCTGGCCCAGAGTTTCTGGACGGGCGTAGTCGCCGCAGCCTCAGCGGAACGATCATCGGCGTCGATATAGAGACCAAAGCCGCCCGACACCGGTGGCGGTTCCGGCCACCCGGCCTGACTCCAGACGCGGCGATAGGCGGCGACAATCTCCTGCACATGGTCTAGCGCGCGGTCGCGTGAGGTCATCAGGCCGAGGCCTCGTTTGGCGACCAGCGCTGCCGACTCGACGCTATTGGCGGCGGCCCAGGTCCGGGCCCGCAGGTCGCCGAGCGGCACTGGCCGCAGCGTGACGGTGGGGAGCCGAAAGTAGCGCCCTTCGAAGGCGAACGGCGTACCGCGCCACAAGCCCAGGACTATATCCAGCGCTTCCGCAAACCGCTCGCGGCGCACCGTGTCGGTGAGGTTTAGGCCGAACGCCGCCGCCTCGGGCGGTGTGCAGCCGCTGCCAAAGCCGAAGGACGCCCGGCCACCGGTGAGCACGTCCACCGTGGCGATCTGCTCGGCGATGGCGAGGGGATGGTGCAGGTTGAGGCAGATGATCGCGCTGCCGACGGCGATGCGGTGGGTACGCTGACCCGCAGCCAGCGCGAGGAGCGGGGGAGCGGGCAGATGGCCATGATGCACCCCGAAATGATGCTCGGCAAACCAGACAGCGGTGAGACCGATTTCCTCGGCGGCCTCGACGAGCGATAAGACCTCCGCGAAGACCTCCCCGGAAGGAGTACCCGCGTTACCTTCTGCGTGGTCGATCAACGCGAACTGCACAGTGGCGCCGTCCTTGGGCGTGATCCGCCCCCCTATGGTCCCCCCGCTCCGGCAGGGGGACGGGGGAGTGTCAACCTAGAAACACCCGCTGGGAGGAGAGTATACTGCTCGTAACAGGCGTCTCTCTTTCTGTCGGAGGATTTCAGTGCCAGGAAGTCATGGGTACTTGGCCTGACAGACCCCAAGTTATTCTATCGCAAAGCAATCGCATTAGCAACTTGCTGTACCGTACCGGCAATGCCATGATAGGGTGCTTGAGGCGAGGGAATGGACGTGAGTAACGGCCGCGCAGAGCGCATCGTAGGGGCGGTGCCGGTCCTGGCGATGCCGTTTGACGACGACGGGGCGATTGACGAGGCCAGCCTGCGCCGGGAGCTGGACTTCTGTGTCGAGGCCGGCTCGCAGGCGATTGCCTTCGGGATGGGCAGCGAGAGCGCCATGCTGACCGACGCGGAGCGGGCGCAGGCGTGGAGCGTAGCGGCCCGGCATTTGGATGGCCGGCTGCCGCTGATCGCGGCCACCGCGCACGCCAGTCGGGAGGGCACCATCGCGCTGACCCGGCTCGCGCAGGAGTGCGGCGCCACTTGCGCGATGGTCAATCCGGCCCCCTACGGCGGCGAGCAGTTGGTGGGCCTGTTTCGTGACCTGTCCGACCGGGTGGGACTGCCGCTGATGGTGCAGGACGCGAGCGGCAATGCTCCCGCGGAGGTGCTGCTCCAGGCGGTAGACGCCGCCGCCAGCGTGAGCTGTCTGAAAATCGAGTCGCCCGGCACGCCGGACAAGATTGGTCTCGTGGTGGACGGGCTGCGGCAGCGCGGCATGTTGGGCAGAGGCGCGGCGCGGGAGATCACCGTGCTCGGCGGCGGCAACGGCAATTGGCTGCCGGAGGAGTTGGCGCGCGGCTCCGTCGGCACGATGCCGCATCCGGGGCTAATTGACGGCTTCCGCACCGTCTGCGACCGGTATGCCGCCGGGGACTCCGCCAGTGGGCTGGACTACTATCAGCGCACGATTGCGCCGGTGCTGCGGGCCGTCATCGTGAGCGGCGCCGGGTCGACGATGCTGTGGCTGCAGAAGACACTTTTTCAGCGTGCTGGTATCCTTTGTAACACCTATTGTCGCCGGAATGCACAGGCCCTGCCGGGTTGGCTGATGGAGCAAGTACTCACCCATCTCGATACGACCGATCTCAGCATAGCCCGGCGGCTACGCGCGAAGTCCATGCACCCAAGGTAAGCACTGACGATGGCCGAGACGTACTTCATCGCGGCGTCCACGTTGGAAGCCTACGCGACGGATCTGCTGGTGGCCGCCGGCACGCCGGCAGTCACGGCGCAGCACGCCGCCGAGCACATGGTTCTGGCGAGCCTGTCGGGTCATGACTCTCACGGTGTGATTCGCATCCCCCACTACGTCGAGAGTATCGAGGACGGCACCTACAATGCTGCCGGTCAGCCGACGGTGGTGCATACGTCCGGCGCCGTCAGCGTGGTGGACGGTGAAAATACGCTGGGCCAGTACACTGCCTCGTTCGGCCTCGACGTGGCGCTGAAACATGCGGCGCGCTACGGCATCGGCGCGGCGGCTTTGCGCCGTTGCACGCACGTCGGCCGGCTGGGACACTATCCCGAAGTCGCCGCCGAGCGGGGCTACATCTCGCTGCTGACGGTGGGCTACGCCGGGCCTGGCGTGGGAGGGATGGCGCCGTTTGGGGGGGCGCGGCGGCAGTTCGGGACCAATCCCTGGGCATTGGGCATTCCGGTAGACTCACAGCCGCCGGTCATCGCCGACTTTGCGACTACCGTGGTTGCGGAGGGCAAGCTGCAAGTGGCACGCGCGAAAGGCGAGCCGCTGCCACCGGGCTACATCGTGGACGCGCAAGGCAACCCTTCGACCAACGTCCACGACTTCTATGACGGCGGCATGTTGCTGCCCATGGGGGGCCACAAAGGGTCTGCCCTGGCGCTCATCGCGGCCTTGCTCGGTGCCGGTCTTACGGCCGACGCGCCGGTGACAACCGGCCATGGCAACGGGGTGTTCATCATGGCGCTGGCCCCGGCCGCGTTTGCACCCCATGACGCCGCGACGGCAACACTTACGGGGATGCTGGAGAGCGTGAAGGCGGTGCCGCCGGCGGCCGGATTTGATGAAGTGCTCTTGCCTGGGGAGCCGGAGCGGCGCGCGCGCGAGGAGCGCCGCCGCACAGGTATTCCGATGCCGGCGCGGACTTGGGAGGTGTTAGGGGCGCTGGCCCAGCGCCTGGGCGTGACCGTTCCGGAAGTCTCCTAGTGCCGCACTAGGAGGCCGAGCACCGGCTTTCGCCCAGTCAGCGATAGCCGGTAGGCGTCTGCGGAGCAGGTTGGTTTGGCCTAACGCTCGACATTACCGGCGGCTGGCCGTATGCTGATAGGGACACATGATCGCTCGCCGCACCTCGCCAACTGCATTGCAGGCAGGTATGATAGGAGGCACCTATGAGCAGCAGTAAACAGAGCACGGGACTCACCAGACGCCAGGTGTTGTGGGGCGGTGGCTTGGTGGGTATGAGCGCAGTGCTGGCATCTTGCATCGTCGAGGCCTCGATCCCACCACCACCCACTCCGACCCCGGGCAAGATCACCTTCATGCATGGCTGGAAGGGGCAACCGGGCTATGACAGCTTCCTGGCCACCGCTGCCCAGCAGTGGCAGGGACTGCGGCCGGAGCTAGAGGTGACGTGGTTGAGCCTGGAAGGTAACGAGGCCGTAGTAGAGCACTTCCTCGAAACGACTGCAGCCGACACGCCGGTGGAGGTGAGCGTGGTCGCTGCTACGGACGTGCAGCGGCTCTTCGAGGCGCGTAATCTCCGCGACTTGCGTTTCGCCACCCGGCAACCGGAGTTCGCCGAGATCGCGGAGGGTGCGTTCTTACGCTCGTCGCGGCAGTTCCGCAATGCCGGAGCGGAGACATTTGGTCTGCCGGTCAGCGGCCCGGCCTCGCGCGTGCTGGCTATCCATAGCGGTCTGCTCGAGGAAGCGGGGTTGAATCCGAAAGGGAACCAGATTAGGTCCTGGGAAGCGCTGGATACTCTGGCCGAGCAGCTGACGACCCGCGACGGCGATACGATTACGCGCAGCGGTTATGCGCTCCAGGCAATGGACCTCGCCTGGTTTACCGCCTGGGTCAACACGACCGCTTCAACCCTCTTCAATCCGGAGCAGTCCTGGGCAAATCTCAACTCCGATGGCGCGGTGGCCGCCTTGCAGCACCTGGTTGACCTCCACAGTAAGCTGAAGGTATCGGTGCCCATCCCCGTAGCGGGCCGTTCACCGGGCGCAACCCCGCTGGTGGATGGCACGGCGGCCATCCACGACGACATGAGTTGGGCGCCGCTGCGCCACTACCGGGATGCGGCTTCGGCGGGGGCCTACTGGCAGATTCCGTATCCCAAGGCCCCGGGTGGCCCTGGCTCCAATACTTCGACGGAGATGGACACTGCGGTCGTCCACGTGAGCATCGAGCGGCCCGGCCACGCGCTCACCTTCCTGCAATGGTTCTGCGGCAGCCTTGAGCTGGCCCACATGAAGTTCTCCCAGGTGCGGGAGACCTCGCCGCTGGTGTCGTTCTACCAGAGCCAGGAGTGGATCAAGGCGGTGGACGCACAGCCGGTGCTGGCAACGATCCCGGATATTGCCGAGATCCCCGGCGCCTATGCCGGCTACACCGCGCCTTTCCCGTATCGGCGTCATGGCCAGCTCAATGAAGAGGTCTTGCCGCTCATTGACCAGGCCTATCGCAGCGGCGAAAACGTCGTTGACGCTCTGGAGGAAGCTCACCAGGTAGCCAACAAAATCCTCTCGGAGAAGCGATAGCGGCTGCGCGGTGAGGGGGCCTACCCCCCGGCCCCTTTCCTTGAGGGAAGGGGGTAGATCCTCGGCTCCATACGAGAAACCTACCCCTGTCAGTTCCCTGGCCCTTCCCCGGTAGCTCAGTCCAGGGGAGGGACGTATCCTCGGTCCCATCATCAGCTATCATCCTCGTATCGTTAATTGGCACTTTGCGCCCCAACTTGACTGACAGTCAAGCGCCGTGGTGCCATGGCCTTGTTACACTGCGCCCATAGCACTCCCACTTTGGGGCCAAAGGAGGTACACGAGATGTTTGCACGAAAGCGGGGAATAGTAGTGACGCTTCAACAGAGTAGGCCGGTACCGGCCAGAGCCATCTACCCGGCTGTTGAAGGAGTAAGGCTTGACACGATTTGGCAAAGTACTGCGGGCGCTACGCCAGTGGCGCCACATCACCCAGGAGGCGTTGGCTGAGAGCGCCAACGTAGACGCCACCTATATTTCGCACCTCGAACGTGGCGTGAAGCAGAATCCCAGTACCGAGGTGGTGCGGGCACTGGGCACGGTCTTGGGTCTCCAAGGCACCACGCGCTATCTCTTCGAGAAAGAGGCTGCTGTGGCCAAAGCGCTCCTGGATGGCACACAGGACGAGGAGTTCTTGGATCTCTTGATCCGTCTGAGCCTCGCCTACGAGGAAGGCGAGCCGCAAACCAGGCAACGGCTCGTCACCGATCTGACCCGGTTCGTGACGGACTGCCAGCCGCGGGATGACACCGTGAGCAACGCTGCCGATGCTGCCGAGGTGGAGCGTCTGCCCGCCGATGTCGTCCCGCCGGCCGAAACTTGACTGGTGGTCAGTTGACGAGCTACGGACCCGCGCCTAGAGTGGAGGTGCCAATTGGTGGCCGTCAACGTCCTCGTGAGGATGGGCCAATCACACCGACAAGGAGGTGTACGATGACGAACATGAAGGTGGCACCCCACAGCTAAACGCCCTGCGGGGCGGAGGCCGGGGCGGCAGGCTTGGCCAGCCGGCCGCCTCCGGTCGTGGACTACCCGGCTGGCAACTGGTGGTGGCACCGGGATCAGCCATGTCCGCGAACACGCTTCCGGCGCCTATACTCACCGTAGCGGCGCCGTAGTAAGGCGCGGCAGCACGACGCGCCGAGGCAAGGCTATGGGGACGGTTGAATCCACGAATGCTCCAACCTATCACCGAGCGAGCGAAGAGGACGTGCTGATCCGGGCGCATATCGCCGAGGCGGGCGGCGACGGGGACGAGCCGCTGGTAGACGGGACGATCCTGACGGTGGCTGCCGTGTGGCAGACGTTCCAGCGGGTGCGCGGTGACCGCCGCGGCTTTCGCGCCCGTACTCCGGGCCTGACGGAAGAGCAGCGAATGGCCGTCGTTCGCTTTGTCGGGAAATATCCCCACTACGTGCTACCACCGGTGCAGTCAGAGTAGGGCACTTGCCTTCGCCATCTACCCGACCGGTGCAGTACTTTCGAGGTCGGGTTCCGACTCCTGGCAGCGCGGCCGTCACGAGCTGCGCCATCCGGCGACAACCTGATCGAACTCTGCCAGCAGTTCTGATCGCTCCGCTTCGGACAAGAAGGCGACTTCAAATCCCGTCCGTGCGATCTGGATGAGATTGTCACCGCTAAGTCCGAGCACATCCCGCGCCTGCCGATACTCGTTTACAATGTCCGATCCGAACATTGCGGGGTCGTCACTCGATAGGGTGACGGGAACGCCGGCACGGAGGTAGGTGGCGAGTGGATGGTCGTGCAGCGTAGCCAACACCCCGGTACGTACATTGCTGGTCAGACACACCTCCAGCGGGATACGCTCGCGTGCCAGAAAGGTTAACAGCGCCGAGTCCTCGACAGCCCGTGTGCCGTGACCAATCCGCTCGACCCCGAGGGCGTTGATGGCTCCCCACATGCTCTCTGGCCCGGCCGCTTCACCGGCGTGCGCCACGCGATGCAAGCCAAGCGCTGCAGCACGTTGGTAGACCGGCTGGTACGGCTCCGGCGGAAAGCGCTGCTCCGATCCGCCAAGGCCGATGCCCAAAATGCCCGCTTCTGCGGCTACCTCGGCGGCCTCTTCCAACCAGCGCATACCCTTCTCCGGACCGTTGTCACGACCGAGATCAAGGATCAAGCTAAACCGAGATGCGAGAGTCACACCTGATTTCCGTACAGCTTCGTCCAACCCTGCCCGAACCGCCAGTGCTAGCGGTTGCAGCCTCAGACCATGGCGCTCGTAATCACTCGGGCTGAAATGCAGCTCTGCGTACCACACGCCCTGCGCTATGAGGTCTTGTGCAACCCCGGTAGCGATTAGCCGAAAGTCGTCGTATTCGCGCAGATACCCGCCCATCCACACCCAGGTAGCGATAAAGTGTGCGAAGTCTCGGTAGCGGAACCTGGCTTGTAGGGCGTCAAGATCGGGCACTTCGTCGGCACTGCCATACTTATGTACCAGTTGGAGCAGTGTCTGCTGCGGCATAGCCCCTTCAAGGTGCAGATGGAGTTCGGTCTTGGGTAGAGCCAGCAGGTCCATATACCCTTCTTCCCACTATCGGTGTTGGCGTCGTGAGGTGCCGTTGTGCGGACGGCACGCCGTCTTCAGTCGCGAGGGGCCGCCTGTGGCTTGCCCCAAATCAGCACGACCTTCAGGGGCGTGTTGCCGGTGTTACGCATGCCGTGATTGCAGCCGGGGGGCGCCAGGATGGCATCACCGGCGGTCACCGGTACGTGCTGACCGTCCAGCGTCATCACCCCACTGCCTTGGGTGAAGTAGTAGCACTCCTCCAAATCGTCGTGGATGTGATCGCCCTCGCTGACGCCGGGGTCTAGCTCCCACACGTGAAACTGCACGGGCAGGCGGCTGGCTCCTTGGAAGAACCCGCGGACCTTGATAACACCGTCGCCATGGTGGATTGCCGCGACTTCCTTGACCCCGGTAGCGTCGCTCTCTTTGCGGTACATCGCTTGCTCCCTCCCACTCCCGTCGGGCCGCGTCTCAGCTACCGTCTTCCGCCGCTACGTGCTCGACCACGCGGATTAGCAGGTCCTTGGCCGCCGCCAGCGCCTCGGCGGTGCGCCAGGCCGCGTGGTCGGTTTCGCCGGCTACGTTGGACAGGCCGCGGATGACGGTGAGCGGCACGCCATAGAGCCGTGCAGCCAAGCCTACCGCAAACGCTTCCATCTCCTCGGCGACGGTGCCGGGGAACTGAGTCGCACGCTCGCCGGCCTCGGCGGGGTGGGCCGCGGCGGCCGTGACGGAGAGCAGTCCTCCGCGCGGCACCGGCTCCCCCGGCAAGTCGGGAGCCGCGAGGGGCAACTCGTCGCCGACCGGCGGCAATCCGGCGAGCGGGAGGCCCTGCGGCCAGCCCAACGCTGCGGCCGAGCGGTGCGCCGCGCCGGTGCCGCGGCCAATGCCGACGCAGCGCACGTCGGTCGCCAGCAGCGCCGCTCCGACCGGCGCACGCAGCGGATCATACGTGCCGGCAATGCCAACCAGGACCGCCGAGACAGTCTGCGGTCTTGCAGCAGCGGCTCGGAGGTGGTTGCCCAGCGCGTAGGCGGCACCAGCGCCCGCCGCGGCTAGGCCAAAGCCGCAGAGCGCGACTGCGACGGCGACCTCGTACCCGCCGATGCGGCAGCGGGCCGCTCCGCAGTCGGCGAGCGTGCGATGGACACGCTCGCCGCAGAGGAAACGGGCTTCATAGGCGGTAGGGACGAGTATCAGCATCGGTTCACCAGGTAGCCCTACCCCCGGCGCTGCCAGTGCCAGCTGTCGCTGCCGGAAATGAGGGGGCGTAGATGCTCCGGGAGCGTGGCGACAAACTCGGGACTGATCTCGTTGCCGGGCCACTCGCGCAGCATCGGCGGCGTGTAGCCGGCCACCAGGATGACCCGCTCGGTATCGCTGCGGATGGGCGTGGTGCTGTGGAGCAGCGATTCGGGGAAGAGCAGCACGGACCCGGCTTTCGCTTCGATCTGGTGGATGAGGCGGCGATCTGCCAGCGCGGCCGCGATGCTCTCCTGCGGTGGCCACGAGAGCTTATGGCTGCCTGGAATGACGGAGGTGCCGCCATCGTCCGGCCCCACGTCCGTCAGATAGGCCAGGGTCTTCACGAATAGGCAGTGGAAGTTGCCCTGCTCTTCCCAAGTGCCCCAGCCGTGGCGGGTACCGTCGTGGAAGTGCAGGCCATGACCGCTGGCCAGCGACTCCTGGGTGGCCGCCGGATCGCGGCGATTGATGATGGCCTCCGACTCTTCGAGCCGCACGGAGCCGCCGACTACTTCTTCGACCAGTGGCACAAGCTCCGGGTGAACCGCGTAGGCCAGCAGCGCCGGATCGTATTCTACGAGATGCCCCAACAAGACGTGGTGCTTCCCCTTCGCGCGGCGGTACACACGTAGCTCATCGAGCCGCTCATCCGGCTCGGCTTTCAGCCGATAGAGCGCCGCTTTGGCCTGCTCTACTTCAGCGGCTGTCAGCACATCCTCGAGGAGTACGTAGCCATAGACGTTGAGGTGGAGCCGCTGCGCTGGCGTGAGTGTCACTGTGCTATCGGCGGCGACCTTCGATTCGATTGCCATGCTCACCTCCTGATTCTCGTCCGATTCATGTGGTCGAGATCGGGCGCGACGCTCACGCTCGTCTCTAATGGTACGCTACCGGCCGGACGCAGCCGCCGGACAAGGCGGGCAGCGATGGAGGTATGGAATGGTTAGCTCGACCGGCGCGGATGTGGTCATCGCTGGCGGAACGGTGATTGATCCGGCACAGGAGCTGCACGAAGCCCGCGACGTGGTTATCGCTGATGGGAAGATCGCCGCCCTCACGCCGCCCGGGGCGGCGCCGAGCGCGGCGCGGGTGCTGGATGCGCGCGGCTTGCTGGTGACGCCCGGCTTGATTGACCTGCATACCCACGTCTACCTGCACGTCGGGCGGGACAATATTGATGCCAATAGCTTGGCTGCCCGCAGCGGCACGACGACGATGGTGGACGCAGGATCGGCCGGTGCCGCGATCTTCGACGGCTTTCGCCACTACGTCGCTGCGCGGGCGCGATGCCGGCTGCTGGCGCTGCTCAACATCTCCGTGATTGGCACGGTGGCCTCGCCGATGGCCGGCTATGGCCGCTTTGTTGACCCCACGTTCGCCGCCGAGACGGTCGAGGCCAACCGCGACCTGATCGTGGGGGTCAAGGTGCTGGGCAGCCGCATTCGCGTCGGTGAGGACAACACGGACCAGCCCGTGTGGCACGCGCACGCCGCCGCGCGAGCCGCCGGCGTGCCGCTCATGCTCCACATCGGCGATCCACCGCCCACAATCACGCAGTCTATCCCGATCCTCGACCGGGGCGATCTGATTACCCACTGCTACAAAGGCGAGTTGGTCGGCCGGCTCGTGGATCGAGACGGTACTCCGGCCGCGGTGCTGCGGGAAGCACGGCAACGGGGGGTGCTGATGGACGTGGGTCACGGGGCCGGCAGCTACCATTGGGGGGTTGCTCGCCAGCTCTGCACGCACGGCTATTGGCCGGATACGATCTCGACCGACGTGCATACCGGGTCCATCAACGGCCCGGCCTATGACATGCCGACCACGATGTCGAAGTTCCTGCACTTGGGTATGCCGCTCGACGCGGTGATTCGGGCGAGTACGCTCAGGCCGGCGCAGGCCATTGGCTGGGATGACCGGATTGGTAGCCTAGAGGTGGGACGGACGGCGGACGTGGCGGTGCTGGAGCTACAGAGCGGCGCATTTCCGCTGACCGACACCTTCCGGCAGACCGAAACGGCCAGCAGCCGCCTCGTCGCACAACACACGATATTCGGCGGCGAGGTGATTTCGGACTCCGGTGGTGCCAGTGGCTAGTGGACCGTCGCGCGCCTGGACCGTCACTGCGGCGCAAGCCGCTGCCCGCCCCTCTTGCAAACACCTCGCGCATGGCGTATAGTGATCTATGCAACTGGTAGGGCCTCCTTTTCTGGGGTTCGGGGCGTAAGCCGCCGGTTGCCTTTTCTTTTCCCTTCAAGGAGATTGCTGATCCCCCGTCCCCTTCCCTGATGAAAGTTGACAACTTAATCGGGTAGTGAGGAGTTGCCCCCCTATGGTCCCCCCGTCCCGACGGGGGGACGGTGCGTTCTCTCCCCCGTCGGGACGGGGGAGAGGAAGTGTGCCCTAGGGTAGCCGAGCACGCTTATGGCGAGGGGGCGAGGACCGGGTTGCGGAGGAGGCCGATGCCGGCTACTTCCGCTTCGGTGACGTCGCCCGGCTGGAGGAACTCCGGTGGCTCGCGCGAGCCGCCGATCCCGTCAGGCGTGCCCGTGGAGATGATGTCGCCGGCTTGCAGCGTGAGCACGCTGGAGAGGTCCGCCAGAATCTTGGCGACCGGGAAGATCATGTAGCGCGTGTTGGAGCTTTGCTTTTCGACGCCGTTGACGCGGAGGCACAAATCGAGGTTCTGTGGATCGCCGATCTCATCGGCCGTGACAATCCACGGTCCCATCGGGCAGCCGGTATCGAAACTCTTGCCCAGAAACCACTGCCCGCTCCGCGCAAACTGGAGGTCGCGGGCCGAAACGTCGTGAATGACGGTATAGCCGAAGACGTGATCGAGGGCGTCGGCTTCCGAGATGCGCCGCCCGCCCGCGCCGAGGATCACCCCTAGCTCTACTTCCCAGTCCAGCTGCTGGGACACGCTGGGGTCGGCGATGATCGGCTCGTCCGGCCCGATGACCGCCGTGGTGGCCTTGGTGAAGTAGATCGGTGCATCGGGCGCATCGTGGCCGCCCTCCGCGGCGTGCTCCGCATAGTTGAGGCCCAACGCGAACACGTTCCGCAAGGGCTGGGGCACCGGCGCGAGGAGGCGTACCCCGGCGAGGGGCAGCAGGCTGTCACTTCCCGCTGCGGCTGCGAGTTGGCCGGCGCGCTCCCACCAGGCCGGTCCCGCTTGGATGAAGGCCAGCAGCGTCTCCGGCCACCCGGCGAGGCCGGCCGCGGCTGCGGCAGCCGGCAAATCCAAAACGCCGCCGGCCTGTACGACTCCCCAGTTCACCCGGCCGTCCCGCTCGAACGTCGCGTATCGCATTCCTGCTCCTTCTTTCCGCTTGCTGCCCGCGCTGCCGCGCGCGAAGCTCGCTCAACTACCGGCGGCTTCCTGCGCTATTGCCGCTTCGCCGGCCACCGCGGCGGCCGCGGCGCGGGCCTGCTCCACGAGGTCAACGCCCACGTGCTCGCCGAATCCTGCCAGCAGCCGTTGCGTCACCGGCCCCGGCGTACCGTTACCGACGGGCTGTCCTTCGCAGCTGGTCATCGGCATGATCCCGAAGGGGGTGGAGGTGAAGAAGGCTTCGTCGGCATTCAGGAGGTCGTATGGCTCCAGATTGCGCTCCTGTACGGGGATGCCCAGCGTCTGGGCAAGCTCCAGCACAAAGCCGCGCGTCACCCCGCGCAGGATATTGCGCCCCTCCGGCGAATACAGTGTCTCGTCGTGGACCAGGAACACGTTGCTGCCGGTTCCCTCGGCGATGTAGCCGCTGCCGTCGAGGAGCACGGCCCAGGCCTCGGGATCAGTACGGTGCGCCTGGTGATCGGCGCGGCGATAGTAGAGGCGGCTGCGATTCTTCGCCTTCGGGTCAATGTACTGCGAGGGCACGGCGCGCTGGGAAGGTATCACTGCCCGCACGCCAGTCTCGTACTGCGGCGCAAAGTCGGCCAAGCGCCCCTTCAAGGGCCAACAGTTGATCGTGACCGTCGGGCCTGGCCGGTCGGGGAAGGCGCTGCGGTAGAAGCCGAACACCCCCGGCGAGACATTGTGCGTAATCTGGAAGTCGAAGCCGTCGGCAAGCTGCGCTTGGTTGACTTCGATGGTCCGATACGTTGCTGCTTCCAACTCTGCGAGGGTGAGGCCGCAGTCAATCTCGGCATAGCGCATCGAGCCATACAGCCGCTCCAGGTGGTGCCGGAGGCGAAACGGCTGGTGCCGGAAGGTGCGGGTCACTTCGAAGACCATATCGCCGTACATCAGGGCAGAGTCGAAGATGGAAATGTTCGCCGCGGACAGCGGGACGAACGAACCGCTCATGTAGACCAGCAACTCACTACTCATCCGCCTGTCTCCTCGGCACGCAGCGTGTGTCTCTGCGGAGGGCTGCTTGCCCCCCGTCTCAGGCCGGGGCCTCTCTGTGCTCATTCTGCCGTCTGATTATGCACGATAGCGCGAAGTCTTGCATATAGCAGCGAATAGTAGCACGATCAAGCGGGCCAGGCAGTCCCAGAACACCGGACAGGCATTGTAAGCCGTCTTGGCCGTCACATTGCGGCACGGATCGTTGACAGACGTGGGTATTGGGCTACATACTTGAGGAAACCCGTAGGGCAGCGGGCGTTCGCTAGGTTCAGGATCAGGGATACTAAGTCCGGAGAAGGCCGCATCGAATGGCTAGGAAAAAGGCTGTTACCACATCTCGGGCCCTCGTTATCCGTAGTGATGACCTGGTGCCGTCGGTTGCCGAGATTGATGCGCTTGCTCGTGCCGCACGGAGAGAGTACCGCGAGGGGCGCACCCAGGAACTCCGCGACTTCGCGAGCGAGGAAGGCATTCCCCTCGTTGATGAAGAGTGAGGGCTATCGGGTAGAGCTTACTGCCAGAGCCAGGCGAGACCTAAGGAGGCTGCGTCCTTGGACCGCGAGGGTCACAAGGACGCTTTTGTCTTTAGAGCAAGACCCCGTGGCCGGACACGTTTTGCGTGGCTCCCTGGAAGGTACTCGTGCGATGAGATTCCGGTTGCCGGGGCAAGGCCAGTATCGCGCGATCTATCTTATTCTTGAGGAAGATCGCGTTTGTCTCGTATTTGCGATCTTTCCTCGCGCCGACGCCTATGAGCAGGCGACCCGGCGCCTCGAAGGGCTGCGGCACCGACAGGTTGACTAGAAGATCAACCCTCCGCTGTCAAGCCGCTTGGTAGCCTAGGCACCGGGCACCATCACACCCACGTCAGGATGCGGGCCGGGTTGTCCACGAGCATGGCCTGGATGGTCTGTTCGGCGATGCCCTGCTCGCGGAACCGGGGGACGATGTTCTCGATGACGTGGGTATAGCCGTAGCCGCCGTACTTGGCCATCGCGTGCTTGCCGAAGATGTCGTGCGCGAGCAGCAGACGCGAGCCGTAGCCGGCCTCGATAAGCTGCTGCACGAACGCGATCCGCTGGGCGTCGCTGGGCATATCCAGCGCCGACAGCGGGTAGTAGGAAGTCTCCCAGCCGAACAAGTCGTATTCCAGGTAGCACCCGCTGGCGGCCAGGTCCAGAAGCGTCTCCGGCGTGGCGATGGTCCGGTCCAGGTGGCCCATAATCACGCGGCCGAGGTCGGCGCCGGCCGACGAGAGCACGTCCAGGATTTCGCGGGGAGCCGTTTCGTCGCGTCCCGGGTGAATGGTGATCGCGGCGCCGGTGGCCTGCTGTGCGCGAGCGCCAGCGCGGAGTACCTTGCGCTCATTCGCCGTCAGTGGCCAGGAGCAGCCTAGCTCGCCGATGATGCCGGCCCGCACGCCGGTATCGCCGACGCCCGTCGTGAGGTCAGCAATCATCTCGTCGGCGAGGTCCGCCTCGCTCCGCTCGGTCATGTCCGTGGGGTGAACGGCATCGGTGTAGTATCCGGCGCCCATCACGATGTTCAGCCCGGTAGCCTGGGCGATGTGTACCAACGCCTCAGGGCTGCGGCCGATGCCGATAGTCGTCACGTCCACAATCGTCCCACCCCCGGCTTGCTGAAACAGCGCTATCTCGGAGATGGCGCTCTCCTCGTCGAGGCGGAGCAGATTGTCCCGGTTGCGGAACGGGTCGTAGCGGATCCAGCCGAGATTTTCGATGGTCAGCGGCTGGAAAGACTTGGCCCGCTCGGCGGGATCGTCCGGCGGGTCGAACATACAGAGGAAGTCAATCAGCAGGTGCTCGTGAGTGAGGGTTGGCCCCAGGGTTTCCGGGCGCACCGGCCCCAGCACCGTATGCACTAGCCCGGTCGTCTCGCGGTTCGTCACGGCGTCCTCCTTTTTGCCCTACGATAGCACGGCCGGCACGCCGGCTGTGTCTCTCGGCTCAATAGCCGTAGTCCGCCTTCAGAACGGACTCGTCTCGCCAGCGCTCGCCGGTCCGTTCGAGCTGCTTGGTGCGCGTTGCCAGGCCGGAGCAATGCTGGGCGAGTGTCCGAAAGATGGTGTGAGCAACGATCCGGTGGCCGAGGTCGTTGGCGTGGACGCCATCGTGATGGACCAGCCAGGGCGCGTTCCCGTAGGCGTGGTAGACATCGCAAAAGAGGCAGTCGTGGCTACGCGCGACCTGCTCGGTGAGCAGGGTGAAGAGCGCGAACAACTCGTGGCTGCCGTGACCAAAAGCCGGACCGCCGACCGTAAAGTCGGTCATGAAGTAGGGACTGAGCAGCACGATCAGGGGATCGCAGCCGGCACGCACGGCAGCGATGAGGGCGATCAACTCCTGCCGAAACAGCTCGACCGGTGTCCCGCCACGGGCGTCGTTCAGACCGTAGGAAATCACTAGCAAGTCGGGCCGGTGGTCAATGACGTGCTTCTGCAGGCGCTCGTTGGCCGCCGGTTTGCCGGAGGCGGCGTATGACGGCACCCGGGTCGAGATCACGTTGGCGCCGATTCCGCTGTTGATGAGCCGGATCGGCTCATCCTGGAAGTCGCTAATCAGCGCCGCCAGCACGGGCGCCCAGCAACGATCCGGCGTGGAGCTCCAGCCGCCGGCGGTGGTACTCTCGCCGAGCGTGACGAGCACGCGGAAGGGTTCGGGGTGCCAATCCGCGGGAGAAGAGTCCAGTCGGGTTATCGTGGCGCTTCCCGGTGTGGACGCTTGGACCATACACCCCTCCTTGCCGAGTCAGTGCTGCCTCGGTAGGAAGGATACGGCATTGGAGCGGCGAGGGGTTAGCCGCGGTGGAGGTTGACCGGCATGGGGCTGGCGGCTAGGTTACGAGGCCCCTACCGGTGTGTGCGGTGCGCCGCCGCCGGTCGGGGAGCATAGTACGGGCGCAGCCAGTTGTGCCCTAGCGAGAGGAGCACCACATGATGAGTGCAACAGAGTACCGCGCGGCGGTGATCGGGCATACGGGTCGGGGCAACTTCGGGCATGGGATTATCACCGCGTTTGTCGGCATACCTGGCGTGGAGATGGTCGCCGTAGCTGATCCTGATCCGGCCGGGCGAGCCGAGGCCGCCGCGCAGAGTGGGGCGCCGCGGGCCTACGCCGATCCCTACGAGATGCTGGAAACGGAGCGTCCCAATCTGGTGGCCATCGCCACGCGCCAGCCGGATCAGCACCACGACTTGTTTCTCGCAGCGGCGGAGGTGGGCGCTCACATCTTTAGCGAGAAACCGCTGGCCCGCACACTGGACGAGGCGGACCGTATGTTGGCTGCGACCGACAATCGGGGCTTGAAGGTGGCGGTGGCGCACGTGTGGAGGACGTATCCCGGTGTCCAGCGTGCGCGGACACTCCTGCAGGAAGGGGCCATCGGCCAGTTGCGGCTCATGCGGTCCTATGGCGTGATGGACCATCGCGGTGGCGGTCAGTGCCTGATGGTGTTGGGTACGCATACGTTCGACTTGATGCGCTATATGACGGGGACCGATCCGCAATGGTGCCAGGCGCGGGTGGTGCAGGACGGCCGCGACGCGACGGCCGCAGATGTACGGCCGGGCGACGAGGAGATCGGACTCATTACCGGCGACGGTCTCTGGGCGGCCTATGGCTTTCCGAACGGTGTGACCGCCACCTACGAAACCTATGTGAGTGACGGGACGGCGCCGACCTACGGGCTGGAACTGCACGGGAGCGACGGCATCCTCATCATGCGGAGTGATGCGTGCTATCGCCACCCGCGGCCGTATGCCGGACCGGTGGTGGACGCGGCGCTGGGGACGGGATGGGAGAAGATCGCGTGCCCGCCGGTTCCCGCCCCGGCGGGCACGCCGGAGAACGCGCCACAACAGCATCCGCTGAACAATCTGGTTGTCACCGACTTGCTCGCCGCTGCGGCCGAGGACCGCGAGCCGTTGTGCAGCGGCCAGGGGGCGCGGTGGTCGCTGGAGATGATTCTGTCGGTCTACGAAGCGCACCGTACCGGCGAAAGGGTGCCGCTGCCGCTTGCTGACCGGACGCATCCGCTGACTCGCTGGTAGGGGGCGCCGAATCAGTTCCCAGGCGAGGAGTTGCTTGGTGCAGGCGAGCGTGCTGGGACGCACCGGGTTGCGGGTTTCGGACCTTGGACTCGGCGCTGCGTACATCGGATTGCCGGGGCCGGGGGAGCCGGGAGACGAGGCCGAGGTGCAGCGGGGGAAGGAGACGATCTGGGCCGCCATCGAGGCGGGCTGCCGGCTGATCGATTCGGCGGCGGGATACGGGAGGGGCGGTAGCGAGCGCCTGATCGCGGAAGCGTTTCGGGAGCGCCCCGACCTCGCCGGCGATGTGCTGGTGACGACGAAGGTCGGTCACCTGCCCGGCCACGACGGCACCTACGACATGGCGATGCGCTGCGTCGAGGGCAGCATGGCGCGTCTGGGCGTGGAGCGATTTCCGTTGCTCTACATCCACGACCCCATGGACATGCCGATGGGCCTGGTGATGAGCGAGCGAGGTACGCTCGGCGCGCTGCGGACGCTGCAGAAGCGGGGAGTGGTGGACTACGTCGGTGTCGCGGCTAACGACCCGGTGATCAATGCTGCGTATATCGAAACCGGGGAGTTCGACGCGGCCGTAGTGCCGGAGGCCTGGAGCTTGATTAACCGACTGGCGGAGGAGCGGATTTTCCCGGCGGCGGAGCGCCACGGCACCGGGCTCGTGATTGCGACGCCGCTGGAGCTAGGGCTGCTTGTGGTGGGGGTGCGAGAGCCGAGCACGTTTCCGCGGCGGCGGTTCTCGCCGGAGGTGCTGGCGCACGTGCGGCAGTTGGAGACCGTCTGCGAGCGTCATGGCGTCTCGCTGGCTGCGGCAGCCCTGCAATATGTGGTGCGGCATCCGGCCGTCGCTGCGGTCATCGCTGGCGCCCGCAATCCGCAGGAAGCGCGGGCCAACGCGGCGGCGATGCAGGAGGCGGTACCGGCGGTGTTCTGGGACGAACTGGAGCCACTGCTCCGGCACTGGGAGGCCGGCGAGCACCGCCTGCCACCGGAGGACTAGCCGCCGGGCAGTTTCTCATTGTCCAAGGGCTACTTAACTAGCTCTCAAGGACAGGAGCCGAATGTCCGGCATCGGAAAGTCCTTGACATTCTCGGTGATGAGGACCGCTCCGTATTCCTCAGCCACGGCGGCCAGTAAAGCATCGGCGAGAGCAAGTGTTCGTCCTTGTCGCGCCAGATCGTAGCGGTAACTCCCGGCACGCTCGGCAGCTTCTCGCGTAATGACCAAGTAAGCGAGAGTAGCAAGGAACTGCCGCCATTGGGGGCGTTTCTCAGGCGGCAGACCAGCATAGAATTCGGCGATGTTGACTGCGCAGATGGCAACCGTCCCGGCATCAATCAGGGCGAGGAGGCGGGAATGTGTCGGTTCTCGCCCCTTTGAGAAATCTATGAGAGTGCTGGTATCCAGCAAGTAGCGGATCATGACTCGCCGAGGATCCGTTGCAGGCGCTCGTCATCCGCCTTCCGCAAGGCACGGACCCACTCGACTGCTGCCTCGCTCGTTTCCCAGCCGGGAATGTCTACCTGAGCGAGGGAGCCACCAGCCTCCCGCGCCAACTGACTCCGCCGCATCCGGGCCAGCTTCTCGGAGACGGCTGCGGCGAAGAACTTGCTGCGGTGCCGGCGACCGATGGCTTGGTCTACTTCTTCGACCAGTTGGCGGGATATGACAATATGCGTGCGAATGGTGTTGCTCGGCATCGGACTGCCTCTGGCGATCCACGGGAGTGGGATGAGTTTATCACACTTACGCGCTCACTTGCCGCTCTATGATCCCGGTACGTGTGACCAGCTGAGTGGGTGGTTGCGGTTTCCGGTGGTGGTCTAGGGGGAGGGGTAGAGGACGGAGGGTGGCCACTTGCCGGGGACGGCGTAGGCTTCGTTCTCGCCTGGCCAGGGCGGCATGGTGATGCCGAGGGCGGCGAGCGGCTCGGTCCCGAACGAGCGAAACTGGAAGTGGGTGCCCACGGGGATGGTGAGGCAGACACCGGGCGCGATGGCGACTACCTCTTCCTGATCGTCCAGCTTGCGCCACATCTCGCCGTGACCGCGCACGAAATACCAGATTTCCTCGACCGTGCGATGGGCGACGGGAGCCGAGGTCTGGCCGGGGGCTAGCTCGAAGTGCGCCATGCTGCCCCTGCTTAGTGCCAGCAGGATACGCACGTCGGAGCCGTCCGGGGCGACAACGTCCGGGGTGATGGGTAGGCGCTTGGTATGAAAGCTCGTCACGCTGGTGTCCTCGACTAGGCGACCTGTGGCGACGTGACATCGTCCCGCCGCGAGGTGTCGTCGAGCGTGCGTTGCTCGCGGATTAGCTCCGATAGCTCCCGCACGATGGCGGGGTGCTCTGCGGCCAACTCTTGTTCTTCGTAGGGGTCGGCGGCGACGTTGAACAGCTCAACCTGCCGCTCGTTGTCCTCGTGAGCGATCAGCTTCCAGTCGCCGGCGCGTACACCTAGCCGGGTGCCACCGCGGAAGTTCCAGAAGAGCGTGCGGTCGGAGGGGGTCTCGGCCGTGCCGGCGAGAAGGGGCCAGATGTCGGCGCCATCCCACTGCGGATCGCGTTGCGGCGTGGCGCCGAGCAGGTTGCAGAAGGTCGGCATCCAGTCCACGACGTGGACCGGCTGCGCCAGCGTGCCGGGCGCCAAGTGACCGCGCCAGTTGATGACCGTCGGCGTGCGGATACCGCCTTCGTAGAGCTGGGCCTTGACGCCGCGGAACGGGAGGTTCGATCCGAGCCGCGGGGAGGCCTCCTGCCAGCCCGGATACCGGTCAGAGCTATGGAGAGGCGCCCCGTTGATCGCGCCGTTGTCGGAAGAGAAGACGATGATCGTGTTGTCGCGCTGGCCGGTTGTCTCCAGCAGCTCGACAAGCTGTCCAATGGCCGCATCCATGTGACTGGCGTAGGCGGCGTATCGCTTGAAGGAGTCGTCTTTCAGCGGGTCGGCGTCGAAATGGTCGAACCAGTAGCGGTCGAGCCAGGGCTGGGGCGGCTTGATGGGCACGTGGACGGCGGTGAAGGGGACGTAACAGAACCAGGGCCGGTCGCGGCTGGCGATCCAGTCGTAGGCAGCGCGGCCGATGAGGTCGGTGACGTGGCCGGTCTCTTCGACTAGCCCACCGTTGCGGTGCCAGGTGACGGAGAACTCACCGCGCTTGTAGCGATGATTGTACGGGTCCACGCCGCCGGCCAGGCTGCCGTAGCCGGTGTTGAAGCCGTAGGCCTGGGGGCCGAACTGCGGCGCCGAACCGAGGTGCCACTTACCGAACAGCCCCGTGTCGTAGCCCGCGTCGCGCAGCACGGTCGCCAGGGTGGGGTAGCCGTCGGGGAGGACGGGCGCGTTCGAGGGGACGGTGGCGTGGGGACCGAAACGGCCCGGATGGCGGCCGGTGAGCAGCGAGGTGCGCGTGGGCGTACACATGGGGCAGACGTAGTGCTGGGTTAGCTCGACGCCGCCCTGCACCAACCGGTCAATGTTCGGTGTGCGGATCGGCGAGCCGTGGCAACTCACGTCGCCCCAGCCCAGATCATCAGCGAGGATGTATAGGATGTTCGGGGTGCTCATCGAGCCTCCTGGTGCGGCCATGACACTGAGCGTGGGCGCAGGCTGCACCGGCGGATTACATCGCTTGCAGGATACAGATGGTACAGTATACCGGGGAGGGACTTGCCAGCACTCACGCTCGACTCCGCCCTCTGCGGTTGCCGGATGCCATGCTGCCGGCGATGCTGTGCTGCGGGGAGAAACTGCCATGAACGAGATCAGGCTCAAGAACTTCCGGTGCTTCCGGGATGAGCAGACCGCCCGTTTGGCGCCACTCACCTTGCTTGTCGGTGAGAACAGCACCGGAAAGACCTCCTTCCTAGCCATGATTCGAGCGCTCTGGGATGTAGCTAGGCACTCCCAGGCTGTAGACTTCAAGGAAGAACCTTACGACCTGGGAACTTTTGACGAGATCGCTCATTACCGTGGGGGAAGAGGCGGCCGAAGTGATACCTTCGAAGCAGGATTCACTTCGATCTTTCATCGCAAGACTGGGCGAATTGACGTGAACAGACCTTACTGCCTTGATGTCACTATCGGGAAGAAAGGGTCTGTACCGGTTATAAAGCAAAGACATATCACCCATGGGGACGCTTGGATTGATGAACGCTCCGAAAAAGGACAGCCTTACACACTTCGAGTTGGGACTTCCCGGGGTTCTTGGAAGCTACAAGTACCGGCTGACTTCAGTCCTATGCCCGATGTTGGTGATGGCCTGATTTTTTCTCCCATCTTTTCTCTGCGGCAAGCATCTTCGAGAGACGACGAAGGCGATGTGAGCTTCGTGCCACTGTCGGGTTCTCCCGACTTTAGCTTGAGAGAGTGGAGATTGCTCCGGAGCATCGATTCTTTCGGATCAAGGATTGGCATAGACAGGCCATACGCAAGTGCGCCTGTCCGCTCCAAGCCGCGCCGCACCTACGATCCGTCCCTTACCATGCCGGACCCAGAGGGTGATTATGTTCCCATGTACCTCGCTGATGCGTTCTTTGAGAGTGCGAAGGAATGGACTGTTCTCAAGAAGCGGCTTGAGAGCTTTGGGAAAGCCGCGGGTCTTTTTGATGAAATCTCCATCAGGCCACTGGGCAAGAGGAATAGTGAACCCTTTCAGGTGCAGATCAGGAAGTTCGCAGGTGGTCTAAAAGGCCCCCGGCGTAACTTGATTGACGTGGGATACGGTGTCAGTCAGGTGCTGCCGGTGGTTATGGAGCTACTGCGCGAGGATGCACCGGATATGTTCTTGTTGCAGCAGCCGGAAGTGCATCTGCACCCCAGCGCCCAGGCCGCTCTAGGGAGCTTGTTCTGCCAGGTGGCCGGCGCGGGCCGCCAACTGGTAGTCGAGACGCACAGTGACCATCTGATGGATCGGGTGCGGATGGACGTTCGCGACGGCGCCTCCGCGCTGAAACCGGATGATGTATCCATTCTCTTTTTCGAGCGCAAGGACCTGGACGTTCATATCCACTCCCTCCAAATAGATGAAGAGGGAAATATCTTGGACGCGCCCGACAGTTATCGCGCGTTCTTTATGGATGAGACGGCGAGGTCGCTGTGGCGACGATAAAAGCCGGTAAGGGTCTACGGAATGTGCGCGATTGTTGATGCAAATGTCGCTGGTGAGGTGTTTGGTCCCAGCCCACAGCCAGCCGGAGAGAAGTTCTTCGAATGGATCAACAAGGGAAGTAATCGGCTGGTTGCTGGTGGCAAGTTACTTGAGGAGCTTGATAGGAGTTCGGAAGACTTCAGGGTATGGGCACAGCAAGCCGTTCTTGCCGGCAAGATGATAACTGTGAGCGACAGTGAGGTCAACGCAAGGACGGAGGATTTCCGGCGCGAGCAGACATACAGATCAAATGACCCGCATGTTCTGGCCTTGGCTCAAGTCAGTGGTGCCCGTCTACTGTACTCCAATGATCGAGCTTTACAGCAGGATTTCAAGGACAAGGAGTTGATTGATAAGCCGCGAGGAAGAGTCTACTCAACTCTCGACAGCAAGGATTTCAAGCGCAGCCATAGACAACTGCTCAGGAGGACGGACCTGTGTCGAATCAGATGATGAGGGCGTTTGAGGTGGGCGGGGACGGCATCGGCGTGCGGGTGAATGAGGGCTTGTGCCGCAGTGACGAGGCGGGCGCAGCCTGCGGCGCCTGGACGGTCCTGGATTCCCGCTTTCGCGGGAATGACGGGTGAGGGGTATTTTCGGAGCAAAGGAGGGGGAGGATGACGGACGAGCAGCGGTATTTCTTCGACCTCAAGGGGTACCTGGTGCTGCGGAGCGTGCTGGCGGCGGAGCACGTGGCGGCGCTGAACGCGATGATTGACCGGGTGGAGACGCGCCCGGATGATCTGCCGCCGCTGGTGCGGTTCAGCGAGCGGCACGAGCCGGACATCTACATCAACAACATGAAGGAGCTGGGCGGTCCGTTCGAGGACCTGATTGACCCGGAGCCGATCATCCCGCTGGTGCGGGAGATGGTAGGGACGCGCATCCGGCTGAATCATGAGTACGGGATCATGCGCTACCACGCCGAGGGGCGGACCGCGTTCCACCTGGGCAACACGCCGGTCAGGCCGTCGTGCCAGTTCCGGGTGCATAACGGGGAGTTCTACTCGACGCTGGTGAAGGTGGTGTATCCGCTGACCGACCAGGAGATCGAGGATGGCTGCTTTTCGGCCATCCCCGGCAGCCACAAGAGCAACTTCCCGAACCCGTATGGGATCGAGCCGGACGATATTCCGGTGCGCGAGCCGGTGCCCTGTCGGGCCGGGGACGCGATCATCTTCACGGAGGCGACAACGCACGGCTCGGAGCCGAAACGCACGACGCGGCCCCGGCGGACGTTGTACTTTGCCTACAGCCCGTGCTGGATTACCGATTGGACCGGTGGACCGGAAATCTCGGCCGCGCTACTGGCGCGGGTGACGGAGCGCCAGCGGGCGCTGCTGGAGCTTCAGCCGATGGGGACGGAGGAGTAGCCCCCCTATGGTCCCCCCGCTGCGGCGGGGGGACGACGGCCTGCTCCCTCCCCCGGCGGGACGGGGGAGGGCTGGGGTGGGGGCGAACACACTACCTAATCAAGTTCGCAACTTTCATAAGGGAAGGGGAATGGTGGGCGATGGTGGGAGCTACGGAGGCTCTTACCCCCCTATGGTCCCTCCGCTGCGGCGGGGGGACGGAGGAATGGTGATGGTGGGTGAGGTGGCGTATGACGGGCTGGCGGGGGAGATTCTGCGGCGGCATGAAAATGCCGAGGCGGAAGCGAACATCACCAGCGCGGTGCGGGACTTCCTGATCGGCGCGGGGTTGGCGCGGGCGGACCAGATTGTCGAGGAGAACCCGCCGGCGCAGGCGTCGCGGCGCGCGGTGGACTTGACGGCGCTCGATACGTTCATCGAGGTCAAGCGGCGGATTGGCACGCGGGCCGGCTTCAGTCCCGACGCGCGGTCAGTCGCGCAGTTGGATGACTACCTCGCGCAGTCGGAGCGGGCCGGCCAGCGGTCGCGCATGGGCATCCTGACCGACGGCAAGTATTGGCTGCTGCGCTGGCCCGGCGCCGGGGCGGTCAAGACGGCGGTGCCGTATGGCTTCACGCTGGACGCCAAGGATGGCGGCGGCTGGCGCCTGTACGAGTGGCTGCGGGACCGGGCGCTGGTCTCCAGCCGGAACATTCCGCTCCACGACCGGGAGAGCGTCGAGCAGCACTTCGGTCCCGGCAATCCGCACTACGAGAAGGACATTGCCCGGCTGCGGGCGCTGTACGACCGGCACGCGGCGAGCGAGACGGTCCAGGTCAAGCGGCGGCTGTGGGACAACCTGCTGCGGGCGGCGCTCGGTGAAGTCGCCGGCACGCGGCGCGGGCTGGACGACCTGTTCGTGCGCCATACCTACCTGACCGCCGTGATCGGCCTGGCGGTGCAGGCAACGTTCCGCATTGATATTGCGGCGGCAGCCGAGCACGACGCGGTGGGACTGCTGAAAGGGCGGCAGCTGCAGAACGCCACCGGCTTGCACGGAATTGTCGAGTCGGACTTCTTTGCGTGGCCGACGGAGGTAGCGGACGGGCTGCCGCTCATCAGGACGTTGGCGCGGCGGATTGCCCGCTTTGCCTGGGCCAAAGCGCCAGCCGACATCGGGGCGATGCTCTACGAGACGGTCATCCCGCCCGACGAGCGCCGGCAGCTCGGCGAATACTACACGCCGGCCTGGCTGGCGCGGGTGATGGTGCGGGAGCTGATCGAGCAGCCGCTTACGCAGCGCGTGCTGGACCCGGCGTGCGGCTCCGGCACGTTCGTCGTCGAGGCGGTAGCGCATTTCCTGGACGCCGCCGATGGGGCCGGCCTCGCAGCCCAGGAAACCCTGAGCAAGCTGCTGGACGCCGTGACCGGGGTGGACGTGCATCCGGTCGCGGTGCATCTGGCGCGGGCGGCGTGGGTACTGGCGGCGCGGCCGGCCATTCAGGCGGCCAGCGACGCCGGCTACAACAAGCCAATCGCCGTGCCGGTCTACCTCGGTGACGCCTTGCAGCTGCGCTATTACGGCGACCTGTTCGCGCAGCGGGACGTGCCGGTGTACGTGGATGACGAGCGGAATACGGTGCTGCGCTTTCCGCGCCGCATAGTGGAAGAGGCCGATAAGTTCGACCCGCTGATGAGCGACATCGCCAGCGCCATCGAGAGCGGGAGCGATCCGAAGTTGGCGCTGACCGACCACAACATCAGCGACCCGGAGGAACGGGACACGCTGCACGGGACCATCGCCGAGATGCAGCGGCTCCACGCCGAGGGCAGCGACCACATCTGGGCGTACTACAGCCGGAACCTGGTGCGGCCGGTGGCGTTGGCGCAGCGCAAGGTGGACGTGGTGATCGGCAATCCGCCGTGGCTGAACTACAACAAGACCGCGAGCACGCTGCGGACGGCGTTGGAGCAGCAGAGCAAAAACGTCTACGACATCTGGACCGGCGGCCGGTACGCGACGCACCAGGACGTAGCCGGGCTGTTCTTCACGCGCAGCGCCGACCTGTACCTGCAAGGCGGGGGCGTGATCGGCATGGTGCTGCCGCACAGCGCCTTGCAGACGGGCCAGTACGCCAAGTGGCGCAGCGGCGCGTGGCACGCGGCCGGGGGTGGGAGCGCACTGACGGTGGACTTCGGCCACAAGCCGGCCTGGGACCTGGAAAAGCTCGAACCGAACACGTTTTTCCCGATTGCGGCGGCAGTGGTCTTTGCCAAGCGCACGGGCAGCGACAGCCGGGTAGGTGAAGTGGTGCCGCTCGGCGGCCAGGTGGAACGCTGGCTGGGCAAGACGGATACGGCTGACGTGCGCCGGGTCAGTGCCACCATCACCGATACCTCGGAAAGTGGCGAATCGCCCTACGCCGGCTTTGCCCGAAATGGCGCAACGATCTACCCCCGTCCCTTGCTCTTCGTGGAAGAAACCGAAAATCCGGCCATTGTGCAGGCCGGTCAGACGATCACCGTGAACCCGCGTCGTGGCTCACAAGATAAGAGTCCGTGGCGGGACCTGGACCTGACCGTCCTCACTGGACAGACCATTGAGACGCAGCACGTCTACGACGTATACCTGGGCGAGACGGTCGTGCCCTATGCCACGCTCACCCCGCTCCGGGCGGTGCTGCCGCTGCGTCGTGGCGCCACCAGCCTGCCGGCCGACGCCAGCGGGATTGGTGGTGTCAGCCTGGCCGGGCTTGACCGGCTGATGCGGGAACGCTGGCAGACGATCAGCGGCCTGTGGGAGGAGCACAAAGCACGGGCCAACAAGCTTGACCTGCTAGGGAACCTAGACCACTACGGCAAGTTGTCGTCACAACTGGACTGGAGACGGAATCCAGTAGAAAGGCCAATCCGCATCATTTACACCAAATCTGGTGAGCCGACGGCGGCCTTGCTTCAGGATGATGACGCCATAGTTGAAAACGTCCTTTTTTGGATGACTTGTAGGAACATGCAGGAAGCGCATTATCTCCTAGCTCTCATCAACAGTAGGACTCTATACGAGGCAGTAACTCCGTTGATGTCCAAAGGCCAGTTCGGCGCACGCGACTTGCACAAGCAGCTGTGGAAGCTGCCCATCCCGGAGTACGACGGGACGGAGGCGCTGCACGGGGAGATCGCGGCGGCCGGCCAAGCGGCAGCAACGGGCGCGGCGCGGGAGCTGGCGCACCTCCGCGAGCGACGAGACCGGGTGACGGTGACGATTGCGCGGCGAGAGCTACGCAAGTGGCTGCGGTCGTCAGCGGAGGGTGCGCGGGTGGAGGCGGCGGTGGGGCGGCTGCTGGGGTGAGGGCCTCACCCCCCGGCCCCCTCTCCAACATTTGGAGAGGGGGTGGATTTTGTCAGCATCAGGATTGGGGGGATTGGGGGATTGGCAGGATGGACAGCCCCTGGGAGTCTTCACATTATTGGCGTGTTCTTTTCAACGATAGAGCGCGGGGAAATACGACTGGTAGTTATATCATTGTGTGAGTTGGGTCAAGGTTTCTACGACGGCTCATCGGTGAGTAGTGGGGGCTGCGTGGGGGCTTGTTGATGTGCGAGCACCTTGACGACTGTGTGCTCAGTTTTGAGTCCATCGCGTCCCTCTGTCTGCTTTGTATGTACGATACAGTGTAGTCGGTCATCCTTAGAGAAGTATTCCTTATGTTCAGCTACACTGCGTAGAAACTCTTCGTCCTTGATCGCTACTGAGATGGTGGAGCCACCGTAATCTAAGGACCATTTTCTGCTCTCCTTGAACGAGAGCGACACAATGGTAAACCACTGTGTTACTTGGTTTTCGGATACAACTCGGTCTTGCATGCCAAAGAACGCGGCTTCATCCTTGTTGACTGTTTCGGTGTGACCGTTGTATGTGGATCGAAACCCGTTGAACCCCTCACGTTCCAGTGGTTTTCTGATGAACTCGTCCGGTGACTGGCGGATGGAGTTGTTCTGCGAAAGTTCGTAGACGGTTTCCGCTACGTCGTGGGGCGCACCTTCGATATTCAGACGGACTTGGCCGTCGGGAAGTTTTTGTGCAGAGTCTATAGGTTGTCCTTTAGTTCGCTTGAGGAAGTTGATTAGCCCGGAACGGCCGAGGATGGTTTCTGCGATCACTTTGGCATTGACGAGAGCATTAGCCTGGTCACTTGCGAGGAGATAAACGGTGCCGGAGGCCGTCTGTTGGATAAGTTCCAGGATGACCTCAATGGACCCGGCTCGGTTGGCGGTGATATTGACGTTGACGGTAGCGCTGGTGCCATTGAGTGTCGAGTTGACATCTCTGAACAGGTCAGCGATGGCAACCAAGGCTGGGGCCAGTTCGCGGACGTCCATCCGTCCGCCCTCGACGGCTGGGCCATCGTAGGCGATGGTGAAAGTGTCTTGGCTCATGGTCTGTCTCACCTTGGCGGCGGCGATGACTTCTGTTAGGCTGAGGATGCTAAGGCAAACGATGGTGAATGTCAACTCGCCTGAGATAGTCACGGTGATCCCCCTCTTGTTTTCCATGTTGCCTCCCCCTAACCCGGCTAGTTACCGGGGTAGTTTCCAAAGGGAAGGGATTGGATTGCGGCTTGCGCCGCAATGACGGAGCGGGGAGGGGTCAGGGCACCCACAAGGGACGCCCCTACAGGGTCCCGCCCGCGCGGCGGGGGGACGGGGTGGGCGGCGGTGAGTGTGTCGTTTAGGTTTCAGGGGCGTTTGACGGATGCAGATGTCACGCCGCATACTCGCGCCAGCCATGGTGCCGGGGCGGCGGTTGTTGGGGTGAGTTGTCAGCATCAGGATTTACAGGATGAGAGGATTAGCAGGATAGATGGCTCCGTCATTCCCGCGAAAGTGGGAATCCACGCTCCTTCTCCCGCACCCACTACTGGGCCGACTGGTTGATATCTTCCTCCAACGTGGACGACATCTTCCCACGCATTGGCCGGCGCCGACGGGAGCCGCCGGGAGCGGCTCATTTGACAAGCCCAACACATATTGAGTACCATAACCTCTAGTACCCTCGCGGTGGTCGCTTTGACAAAGTTTGCGGTTGCCTATCGTCCGTGCCACCTATGGGTGCCCCAGAGGAGAGTGACTGTGGTTCTTGACCAGTCTCTTTTTACTGGCGTCTACCGACCATCGGTGGTCGCTCGTTATTTTCGCGCTGAAATCGGGCCAAAGGCGTACTCCTGGAAGCTACGACGGTGGGCCCGTCGGGGACTTGCACATCCTGACTTGGAGAACTTCACTGGTCGAAACATGATATTTACCTTTGAGGACCTTGTCTCACTCCGAATGGTTGCTATTTTCCGCCAGTATGGGCACAGCCTGCAAAGCATCAGGAAGGCTGAGGAGTACTTCCGAAATAAGACAGGTGATCCGCTTCCCTTTGCCACCCGTGATATGTGGGTTGATCGTGGTGACATTTTCGCTGAGATTCATACCCATCTTGTCTCTGGCGTGAAGAAGAAGGGACAAGCTGCCTTCTCGTTCTTACGAGAAAACTTGGACCAAGTGGACTTGGAGTTCGATCATCGCGATCGAGCCAACGCTTGGTCTCCTCACCGGCACGTTTCACTCCGTCCTACTGTTCAATTTGGGCAACCGTGTGTTACCGGCACACGTGTACCAACCCAAATGATCTGGGGCATGGTAGAGCAGGGGGAGAGCGTCGAAACCGTTGCTGACGATCTCGCTTTGGATGTGAATAAGGTCCGAGATGCCTGCGCGTGGGAGCAACGCCTTGAAGCCGTTGCCTAAAGCGGTTCTTTGCCTTCTTGATGAAGCTCTGTCGCCGCGAATTGCGAAAGCCCTTCGATTGGTAAACTATGATTTTGTAAGTATTGGAAATCCACCTCAAACACCCTCACGTGGCGCGGGAGACCCGGAAGTTATCCAATGGTGCTATGACAATAAAGCTATCTGGTTTACCCCTGACTGGGGCGCCAAAGATGAACACGCCGCACTCCTTCAAAAGACCGGAATCTCTGTCGTTTGGATACGACAGACCGGGAAGGGTCTAGGAACACGTTGGCAATTCTCGCGGATAGCCCGTCATCTGGAGCCGATACTCGCTAAACTCGAAGGCGAGTCCAGCTTGCACTTTGAGATTACCACCAGCAATCGCTTGCGTGTTTGGGTGGTTGACAGTGTGGCATCAGCCTAACCAACTTGAGCGAGTGACTTGCTCGCATCTCAAGAGACGGTCACTCTGAGTAGTGAACCCCGTTCATCTAACGCAGACCTGCCAATGGCCTCGGCCAGCGGCGATCAAGGCCCGGTGCCCGGGCCGCCATTCCGAGTCGGGCCCACTACCGATACACTACCCCTTGCGTCCCTGTAGAGATCACTGAAACAGACTCATCACCCAGATACACTACTTATGAGCATGGTGATTGTTGAGGAAAGGCTACCTGAACCACTGCGAGACAAAAAACTACCCCTGTGAGCCTGTGGCCCCTCGCCGTAGCAGGGGACGGGGCGGGCTAGTTGGCCGGGACTTGGGAGGTGAAGTCCACTTCCTGCTTTACGTCCTCCCATGCAGTCACGTTGCCGGCCTCGGCGCTTTTTCTGGCAGCCACAAGGTCGTTCAGGGAGTCCGGATCGGAATATAACTCGGCCGTGGCGAGCCAGTTTCTCAAGGCGTGCCAAGCAGCGGTGTCCTCGATCACGTCCCAGGAGAGGGCTACCGCTTGAGCCAGACTGCGAAGACAGTCGCGTAGCTCGGAGTCGTCGAACTGCGAAAGCATGTGTTCGATTTGCTCATTGGTGGGAGCAGGCTCTTTTTCTTCCTGCCAGTTGTCGCGGGTAGTCCGGAGATCAACCGGCTGTACGTCGGACTGCGTAGCAGCCGGGTTCGTCCCTACCATCATGCCCTCCCCTGGCAATCGCGCCACCCATAGTCTACTTTATCCAGTGTCCAACGGACAATACGGGGACGCGGCGCGGGGAGGTGAGCCTGGATTGCGGCTTTCGCCGCAATGACGGATGGACGGCTGGGTATGAGGTGCGACCGGCTCCCCCTCGCTATCGCTGGCGCTGGCGAGGGGCTAGGGTGGGCGCCGGGCAGTAGTGTAGTATGTGGTAGAGGACTGCGGTATCAGGAGGGGGATGATGACCGAGATCATAGCGCGAAAGAGGCAAGCTCCCGCTACTGCCGATACATCGGCAGCGCCATTGGCTGGCCCGGGGCCGGAGCTGACCGCAGAGGAGTTAGAGGCACTGGAAGATCGAGAGGATATGCGGATCTATCGAGAGCGCAAGCACGACGCGAGACAACCATTCGAGGATTTTCTGCGCGCAGAAGGGCTGGAAGACCTGCTGGATCAGTAGTGGCAACGCCAGCTATTGGCATGTACAAGCTCGAAATCACGCGCAGAGCACAACGCGATTTTCGGCGGCTGCCCAGAGAGCAGCAACAGCGGATATGGAAAGCGATACAGGCGTTAGCAGTACACCCGCGGCCGCCAGGTTGCAAGCGGCTCGCGGGTGAAGATGCCCTCTACCGCATTCGGGTAGGGAGCTATCGTGTGCTTTATACCGTGGAAGACGCACCGGACTCTGTCGTGGTCGTGTACTACATGGGGCCGCGCCGGAGCGTCTATCGCAACCTCTAGGTGCCGAGATCGCGGGTCTATGTGCCACTGGCCCCCCTGTGGTCCCCCCGCTGCGGCGGGGGGACAGCCTGTTCCCTCCCCCGTCGGGGCGGGGGAGGGCTAGGGAGGGGGCTGCCGGTCGTGAGGAGGGGTGGATGGCTGGGGGAGTGCGGTCGGAGGCGGTCTATGACGTGCAGGTGGACCGCGATGTGCCGGTGCCGATGCGGGACGGGACGATCCTGCGGGCGGACATATATCGGCCGCGGGCGCCGGGCCGGTATCCGGTGATACTGGAGCGGGTGGGGTATGAGTTGGTGGCGCGCTGCACGGCCAACGGGGAGTTCTTTGCGCGGCACGGCTACGTCTTTGTCGGACAGAGCGTGCGGGGGCGGTTCGGATCGGGCGGGCGGTTCGATCCGATGCGCGATGACGCCTGGGGCGCCAACCCGGACGGGTACGACTCGGTGGAGTGGGCGGCAGCGCAGCCATGGTCGGACGGCAACGTCGGGATGGCGGACGGCTCCTACTCGGGCTTGACCCAGTATCTCGTCGCGCCCACGCGGCCGCCACATCTCAAGGCGCTGTTTGCCCGGCAGGCCGATACCGGCTGGTACGTGGGGCACAACTATCGGGGTGGCGCGCACGATCTCTACCGGCGGCGCAGGTGGTCGTTCGAGCAGGTGCTGATCCAGTTGGAGCATCGGACGGCACCACCGGGCGTGGAGGCGGCTCGCGAGCGGCTGCGGCAGGCGCTGGACGACTTCGAGCGGTGGTACTGGCACCTCCCGCTGAAGTCGTGTCCGCCGCTGGAGGGGCTGGCCGACTGGTATTTCGACATTCTCGACCATCCCGAGGACGGGCCGTACTGGCAGCCGATGAATATCGTGCCGCATTTCGACGAGATTGACGTGCCGATCTTCCATCTCGGCGGCTGGTTCGACATGTTCATCAGCGGCACGCTGCGGATGTTCCAGGGCGTGCGGGAGCAGGGCCGGACGGAGGCCTGTCGCGCGGCGCAGCGGGTGGTGATTGGCCCGTGGCAGCATGGGCAGGGGAACATTGGCCAGCAGCAGACGGGCGACGTGGATTTCGGGCCGGCGGCGGCGTTCGATCAGAACGAGTATTGGCTACGCTGGTACGACTACTGGCTCAAGGGCGTGGATACGGGGATTATGGACCTGCCGCCGGTGCGGGTGTTCGTGATGGGGGCGAACCGCTGGCTCGACCTGGCGGCGTGGCCCCCGCCGGACGTGACCTATCAGCCGGTCTACTTCCGGGCCGGCAACGGGCAGTCGGAGGCTTCACTGAATAACGGTGGGCTGACGTTTGCCGCGCCGGCGGCGGCCGAGCAGCCGGACAGCTTTGTGTACGACCCGGCGGACCCGGTGCGGAGTGTCATCAACGACATGAAGCTCGGGCCGCGCGATCATCGGTCGGCTGAGGGACGGATGCTGACCTATACCTCGGACGTGTTGGAGCAGGACGTGACGGTGATCGGTCCGGTCAAGGCAATCCTGTACGCGCTCTCGACGGCGCCGGACACCGATTGGGTGGTGCGCCTGTGCGACGTGTGGCCCGACGGGCGGTCCATGTCGGTGTGTGACGGCATTCTGCGGGCGCGGTACCGGAATTCGCTGGAGCGCGCCGAGTTGCTGACGCCGGGGCGGCTTCACCGGTTGGAGGTGGAGCTAACTCCTACCGCGCAAGTGTTCCAGGCCGGCCATCGGCTGCGCGTAGAAGTGACGAGCAGCGATTTCCCGCGCTCGGACCGCAATCTGAATACCGGCGGACCGTTAGGTGAGGAAACGGAGTGGCAGGTGGCCGTGAATACGCTGTTCCACGACGCCGAGCGGCCCTCCCAGCTCGTGCTGCCGCTGGCCTAGCTCCGTGTAGCGACTATGAGCATGAGGAGGTTCTTGACAAATGGTAGTTTGAGGGATAAATTGTGTGAGGTGAGTGCCATGAAAGGCATTGCGTTCTAGCATCAGCGAGGAAGAACGATGTCAGTAGTTCAGGAATCAGCTTCGACTGGTGGTGAGCAAAGGTCCAAGCAACGTGTCAGGGTGTTCGTAGATTACTGGAATCTACAACTGACTATTAATGAGCGTAATGGTGGTCAGTGGTTTGACCTTGATTGGAAGACACTTGGCACGATGTTGGCTGAAGAGGCGTGTGGGACAATCGGAATCCCATCACTGTCCTTTGATGGCGTGATTGTCTACTCATCATACGATCACAAAACTCCTAACGGTCTCAAACACCATAGGTGGATGACCACTTGGTTAAATAGGCAACCTGGTGTGACCGTTATATGCCTGCAAAGAAAACCCAAGAACCCTCCCAAGTGTCCAAGCTGCTATGAAGTAATCCACGACTGCCCTCACTGCGGACAACCAATCAATGCTACTGTTGAGAAGGGCGTTGACACCTATATCGCCACCGACATGATTCGGCTTGCGTGGGAGGATGCTTATGATCTCGCGGTCTTGGCTACAAGTGACGGGGACCTGATTCCTGCTGTCCAATTTCTCAACCAAAAAGGAATGAAGGTCGTTCAAGCAGGATTCCCACCAGGAGGCGCGGCTCTGGCAACCCAATGTTGGGCGTCCTTTGATATCTGGTCTATCAAGGATCAAATTAGGCGTAACAGGAACATGGAAGGTTAGCCGAAAAAATACAGGGGGTCTGCCAAACAGACCCCCTGGGGCAGTTGTAATCGGTAGAGACTGCTTCACTCGCTGCCTAGCGAGTGATCCTACCGATGGGCTTCAATGAGCCTATTCTAGCGCCAGGCCCTATGTGCTGTCAAGTGGATGATTGCCGCCCGTCCCCTGCAGCCTCCGCGCTGTTCCGTCAGAGGCGCTGGAGCTTGGTCACGCGCTGGTTGCGGATAATCTCGGTGACGTAGATGCTGCCCTCGGCATCCACGGTGATGCCGTGCCCGGACTTGAAGATGCTCTCGTCGCCGCCGAGACGGGCGACAACCTGCCCGTCGAGAGTTCGGACGCTGACCCACTGGCCGCCCTCGGCGACGTAGGCGAGGCCGTCCCGGATACAGAGATCGTTGGGACCGGGCATATCCCACTGGGTCAGATACTGCCCCTCGCTGTCGAACACCTGGATGCGGTCATTGGAGCGGTCGCAGACATAGACGCGGCTGTCATCATCTACCGCGAGATTGTGGACGGTGCCGAACTCGCCCGGCCCGGTGCCTTGCCGTCCCCAGGTGCGGAGTAGCTCGCCGTCCGGGCTGAACTTGTGGACGAGGAAGTTGCCGTAGCCGTCGGCCACGTAGATCTCGCCACCAGGGCCGAGTCCCGTGCCGGCGGGCATGTTGAAGGGAATACGCACGAAGGCCGCTGCCGGCCGCCCCGGTCTTCCCAGCGTCTGTACCGGCTCGCCGGCCGGGGTGTAGCGGACGACGATGTGTTTCAAGTCGTCGGTGATCCAGACGTGATCGTCCGAGTCGATGAAGACTTGGTGCGGGTCGCCAAACGTACCCTCGCCCCACGACGAGACGAAGTTGCCGTCGGTATCCCAGATGGTCAGCGGGTGTGCGCCCCGACTGGTGACGTGGACCTCGCCGAGCGAGTTCACAGCACCGTTGGTGCAGTCGCCCAACTCCCAATGCTTGGGTAGCGTGGGCCACGACGGGACTACCTCGTATTGATATGCGCCTGTGCCTAGCCGTACCATTTGCTCTGACCTCCTCGGAGTGGTTGAGGGGTGCGCCTCACCCCCCGGCGGACCTAACCCCCGGCCCCTTCCCTGGTAGGGAAGTTGACAACTTGATCTAGGTAGTGTGTTGCCCCCACCCTGACCCTCCCCCGTCCCGACAGGGGAGGGAACACATCCGTCCCCCCGCCGCAGCGGGGGGACCATAGGGGGATATCTCCCACTACCTGATTAAGTTAGCAGTCTTCATCGAGGGAAGGGGAGTTCGTTACCGCTCAGTCTACCCACACGGCCTGGAATAGTCGCAGCCAGTTGCCGCCCATGATCTTGGTCACCTCCTCCGGGCGGTAGCCGCGGCGGAACAGCTCTCCGGTGACGTTGGAGAGCGTATCGGGTGTTTCCATGCCTTGCGGGTGGATCAAAGGATCGGGAAAGGGTTCGCCGCGGACGCCGAACTTGGTGCCTTGTTGGGCGAAAAGCCAATCGAAGAAGGTCGCGGGTTGATCCTGGGTGTAGTCGGTGCCGATGCCGACGTGGTCAATGCCGATGCGCTCGATCAGGTCCTCGATGGCGTCTACATAGTCGGTGATGGTGGACTGGAAGCCGCGGCGCAGGAAGGAGGGAAAGGCGTTGGCGCCGATGACGCCGCCGCGCTCGACCAGTAGCTGCAACGCCGCGTCGGTCTTGTTGCGAACGTGGTCAAAGAACGCGCGGGCATTCGCATGGGTGATGGCGACGGGCCGCTCGGAGCGCTCGATGGCGTCGAGGGTGGTGCGGTCGCCGACGTGGGAGAGGTCAATGAGGATGCCGAGGCGGTTCATCTCGCGCACCGCATCGCGGCCAAAGTGGCTGAGGCCGTCGTCCGACCGCTCGTAGCAGCCGTTGCCCAAGAGATTGCGGTCGTTGTAGGTGAGCTGGATTACGCGCACGCCGAGGGCGTGGAAGAGCGCGAGGCGGTCGAGGTTGTTCTCGATGGGGGTGGCGTTCTGCCAGCCGAAAATCACGCCTACCTTCCCGTCCTGCTTGGCCCGGTGGATGTCCTGCACCGAGCCAACTTGCTGCAAGGTGTCCTGGTGCTCCTCGAAGCGGCGCAGCCAGGCGGCGACGTGGTCCAGCGTCGCGCGGTAGTCTTCCCAGACGGCGATGGTGGCATTGATGGCGGTCACGCGCCCGGCGTGCAGGCTGCGATAGACGGCCGGACTCTGCCAGTTACTCACGTTGAGGCCGTCAACAATGATGGACTCGTCGTACAGCCTCGCAGCCGCTCCTTCGGTCGTCATGATGCTCTACCTCCTGGCCGCCTCGGCTCGGTTGCAGGATAGCACGCCGGGCACGGCGTAGCCGGCGACCGGGCGCTGATGGGGTTGTAGCGGCAACTCGGCTGGCGGCGCTACCATGTTCCTAGTGTTGGGAGGGTCAGGAGCACCGAGGAGGGGAACGATGGCCGAGCAGCTTGAAGAACGTAGCGCCCAGGCTCCGGACTGGGGATTGTGGCTCTGGTGGGTGGTAGCCGGCGTGGTGGGCTGGGGCGTGGGCTGGGGCCTGGGCTGGAGCGAGGTCGAGTTCATGTCCGTGGACGTCGCCGCGGCTGAATACGGGGGCGTGGTTGTGGGTGTGACGGTGGCCGGGGTGCTGCAATGGCTGGTGCTGCGGCAGCGGATGGCCCGGGCGGCGTGGTGGATCGTAGCCAGTCTGGTGAGTGGTGTCGTCGCCGGTGGCGTGATCTACTGGGTTGGCGGTGACGCGGGCTTCACCGCGGAAGTGTCCAGGGACTTAGACGTGGGTTGGGTCGTCGAGGCTGGCCTCTACGGGGCGGCGCTCGGTGTGTTGCAGTGGCTGGTGCTGCGGCGACAGGTGGCACTGTCCGGCTTGTGGGTGTTGGCGAGCATAGTGGGCTGGATAGTGGGCGATCCCGTGTGTAGCAGCCTGATGGGGTTCGGGACGTTGAGCTGGGTTGTATTCGGGGCCGTGTACGGGGCGATTACCGGGCTTGTGCTGGTGTGGCTGTTGCGTCAGCCGGCGTCCGCAGCGGCAGCGGCGTAGCTGTCTGATATGACCGGAGAGAGAACACCTGTGGACTGGCGCTTGTGGCTCTGGTGGGTACTGGCCAGCACGATAGGCTGGGCCGCGGGCGGGGGCCTGAGCGGGTCCCTGGGTAGTATCCAAGCCGGGTACATAGGCGGGATGACCGTCGGCGCGACCGGGGCCGGGGTGCTGCAATGGCTCGTGCTGCGGCGGCGGATTGCCCGTGCGGGCTGGTGGGTGCCGGCCACGGTGCTGGTCAGTGCCGTCGTCGGTGCCCTGATCGTGGCCATAGGCTCCAGTGGGGGCAGGGACTGGAACGTGACTTGGAGCGCGGACCCGGTCCGGGTCGTGGTCGGCCTCGCGGGGATGGGCCTCTTCGGGACCGTGCTTGGAGCACTGCAATGGCTGGTGTTGCGGCGACGGGTCGCGCGAGCCGGCCAGTGGGTGCTCGCCGGCGGCGTGGGCTGGGTTGCGGGCGCCCCCCTGGGTGCGGTCCTAGGCGGGGGCCTGAGCGCGGCCCTGGGCTGGTCCGGGAGCGGGGCCAGTGACTGGGCACTGACTTGGGCCGGGGTCGGAGCCGTGTATGGGGCCATTACCGGGCGTGTGCTGGTATGGCTGTTGCGCCAGCCGATGCCCGCAGCGGCAACGGCGTAGTGGCCTTCTATTAGGCAGGAGTGGGCATCCATGGACTGGCGCTGGTGGCTCTGGTGGGTGCTGGCAAGCACGGTCGGATGGGCCGTGGGCGGGACCGTGGGCGTGGCCCTGGGCGGAGGCTTGTCCATGGGACTCGCCGTGACCGGGTATCTGGGCGTGGCCGCGGGCGTGACTATGACCGGGGCGCTGCAATGGCTGGTGCTGCGCCGGCAGGTCACTGGCGCGGCGTGGTGGATCGTGGCCAGTGTAGTAGGTGCTGCCCTCGTCGGTATCTTGGCCGTGCTCCTGGGCGGGATCGTGGGCGTGGTTGGACGCTTGGTCGGTGGCACGGCCTGGGGCGCGAACTGGGGCCCGGACTGGAGCGCGGATCCGGGCGGAGACGTGGGCTTTGTCGTGGGCGTAGCCGCCGGCGGGACCGTACTCGGGCTGCTGCAATGGCTAGTGCTGCGCCGGCAGGTGGCGCGGGCGGGCTGGTGGGTGCTAGCCAGCACCGTGGGCTGGGTCGTGGGCGGCTTCGTGTCTGGGATCACGGACGCGGCCGCGGGCTGGGCCGTGCTCGGGGCTGTGTATGGGGCGATTACTGGGATCGTGCTGGTATGGCTGTTGCGCCGCCCGGCAGCCGGCACCGCTGCCGTGACCGCTTCCGCGTGAGGCTCACGCTCCGGTCCCCCTATGGTCCGCCCGCTCCGCAGGGGGACGTGGATTCCTGCGTGCGCGGGAATGACCGGGCGCGAACAGCAGCACCTAGCCTTGTCCCTGGCGGAACTTGTAGAGGGTCGTGTAGAGCGCGGCGCTCGCCGGTACCGGTACGTTCTTGGCGCGGCCTTGTCGCACGACCGCACCCAAGAGGTCGTCTAGCTCCAGCGGGTTGCCGGCTTGGAAGTCGAGCTGGAGCGACGAGACGAGGCCTGGGGCATCCGTTTCGGCGGTGGCCATCCGCACGTCCACCACGTCGCTGGCGAACTCGGCGCCGTGTGCCTGCCCGACCGCTACGATCTCCTCCATCACGGTCCGCACGGTGAGCGCGCCGACCGGGCAGTCCAGTACTTCCAGTAGCGAGGCTCGCGATGCCGTCATGACGGTACCGGTGGCGGCGACCAGGACGAGCTTGGCCCAGAGCGCCGAGACGATGTCGCTGCTCACCTCCACCTGGAGGCCCTCTTTGGTGAGCATGTCGGCGACCCGCTTGGCGCGCGGGCTGTAAGAGCCATCCTGCTCGCCGAACACGATGCGCGCGGTGGCGCCGATCTGCTCGATCCGGCCAGGGGCCGGCCGGGCCGCGTCAATGTAGGTGGTCCCGGCCAGGACAGGCGGCCAGCCGTAGACGGCGGCGATCCGGGCCGGGCTTTCGATGCCGTTCTGGATGGAGAGGATGGCGGTATCCGCGCCGAGCAGCGGTTTGAGCAGTGGTAGCGCCTCGGGATTGTGGTAGGTCTTCACCGCGTAGATGATGAGGTCTACCGGCCCTACCTCGTGTGGGTCATCCGTCGCCGGTACGTGGACGGTGAAATCGCCCCAATGGCTGGACACGTGGAGGCCGTCGCGCACGATAGCATCGCGATGAGCGCCGCGGCAGATGAGTGTGACCTGCTCGCCGTGCTTGGCCAACGTGCCGCCGTAATATCCCCCGACAGCACCGGCGCCGACAACGGCAATCCGCATGATCCTGTCCCTTCCGTGCTTGGGTTGAGCTTGCCTCAGTATTGCAGCGTTCCCGGCGCTGCTAGGGATAGATTATGCACAAGCCGGCGCTACGACGGGTGTCCGTACACGTCGTCGTGGGCGGCGATGGCTGCTAGACTGGCTTATGGTGATGGTTGCTCCGCGCGTACTCCTGATGACCGAATAGGTATTCCAACTTCCGGGTAATCCCATCCGGCGATAGCTGGACCTATCCGTGCCGACAGCGGCCCGGCCCCATTCGGCCGCACGTGCCGGCTGCCGGCGACTGCACAGCTTCAGGAGACTATCAAGGAGAAACGTCATGGTTACAGTTCTCAGTCTATGCCGGCGCGTCCGGCGTTGGCGCTGGCGGACGGGCCACCGGCTCGGTCTCGGCGCAGTGCTGCTGGCGCTGGCGCTGCCGACAGCGGCACTGGCACACGAGCACCGCACAGTCCACGAGTATGAGCTGACCGTCGGCTTCAACGTCGAGCCGGCCTACATCGGCCAAATCAACGGCGCCTTCCTACAGGTGATGAAGCCGGCTGTGTCCGACCAGGAGGGGCGCAGCGACAAGGAGAGCGATGCCAGCCACTCTCATGCGGCGATGGTGCCGGTGGAGGGGCTGGAGTCGACGCTGGCGGTGCTTGTGGCGGCAGGTGGCAGCGAGCCGCGCGAGTTTCCGCTGCGGGCAGTGTACGGAGCGCCGGGGGCGTATGTCGCCGATTTCGTGCCCACGCGCACCGGCAGCTATATCTTCACCTTTACCGGCACTATCGAGGGGAATCCGATCAACGAGCGCTTCGAGTCCGGTCCCGGACGCTTCGACGACGTGCGGGCGATCACGACCATCCAGTTCCCGGAGCCGTTGCCATCGAGTACCGAGCTACAGGAGGAGTTGGCAGTCGCCAAGGCGGCCATCGGCACGGCGCAGGCACTCGCTTTTGGCGGCCTTGGTGCCGGAGCCATTGCCGTCCTAGCCGCGGGCATGGCGATGTTGATGGCCAGTCGCCGGCGCTAGGGTGGCTGGGGGGCCGGGGTGAGGCGCAGTATAGACGTCCCTACAAGGGAGAGCCGCGCCTCATCGCTGGCGTTGTGTCGCTAGCTCGATCTCCTGCCGGGTGATGAAGATCTCCTCCTGCCGTAGCCGCTCGCACAACTCGGCGTGTAGGGCCAGGAAATACGCTTCATGCTCCGGTAATGGCGCGCATAGTATCTCGTAGCCGCGATGAACGTCGTCAAATCTCTGGCCGGTTATGAGGCTTACCCACGCTCCCTCCAGCGAGGGTGGATGTAGACGTGTCATGGTGATGCCGCGGTAGCGAGCGAGGAGTCTCTCTTCCAGTTCATCAAACTCGGCACGGGGTATCGGCTGTCCCGGTGCTATGGGGTCGTCCTTGTTGAACCGCAATGGAGCGAGGATTTGGAAGCGCCAACGAGGCTCAAAGCGGATAGGCGACCGTTCCGCTGCGGGTGGGGTAGGCTCCTCCGTGCTCATCGCCCGTTGTGGGTGCTTGAGGTGACCGGTACTAGCTCCGGCGCAGCACTGCCGTCTTCGGCAACTCTATAGGCAATGCCAGCAGCGTTAAGGAGGCGAATCAAGTCGGGATAAGCACGATCACTGACGAAGTGGAGTGGACGTGGGTCATTCGAGTCTGGATTGCGGACAATATGCACCGGCACATCCAACTCATCGAATACATCGTAGGAGGCGAGCTTCGCTGATCGGTCCTTGAAGATGACTCCCGGCATCGTGGCACCTCTTTGGATTATCTTAGCAGTTGACACTGCTATGCTGCTCCGGCCGAGCAGAGGCCGTTGGTGGTGCGGCGACCATTACCTCGTAAGAGATGGCTGCTTGCTCCAGCAGTCCGACAAGGCGTGGCCAGGACCGGGCACCGATGATGTGGATTGGTCGGTCGTCATCCTCTGGGTTACGCACTACGGTCACCGGTGCGTTGAGTTCATCGAACACGTCAATCGAGGCTGCCCATCCTGCGCGGTCTCTGAAGATGATCGCTGGCATCTCCGCACCTCCAACTGTGTCCATTGTACCCCCGTCTGCGCTGTGAGAGCATCTCATCGCCGGGAGCCACGCTCCTTGGGCGATAGAGGAAGCGCCGGCTCCGGGGAACCGCACAAGCGGAAATGACCGGCCTTGGCGATGATGAGGCGAGACGGTTGGTATCCGCCTCACCCACCGCGCCGCCAGTCCACCAGCCCGTGACCGCCCGGCGCGGCAATCCGCACCGGTGGGGAGCCGTCCAGCCGGAGTAGGTAGAGACCACCGCCAGCGCCGATAAACAGTGTGCTCCCATCCGGCGACCACACCGCAGCCGGATCATCCTCCACCAAGCGAGTGAGGCGGCGCAAACCGGTGCCGTCGCTGCCGACCAGCCACAGGTCCTTCGGTATGCCATGCGCCGGCCCGGCGGCCGCGGCCGGTCGTGGCCGCAGCAAGTCGAACAGCCCCGCTTGTCGGCTCGGCGTCGGCGTCGGCGTGGCGATAGGTAACGGCCGCTCTTCCGGCGGCACTAGCGCGCTATAGACGATCTGCGTACCGTCCGGCGAGAAGCGCGGCGCGGTGATCGCCTCGGAAACTCCGGCCTCGATGATCGTCCGGCTGCCGCTGCCGTCCGGTGCTCCGACCCAGAGCGTCGTCGTCCCGTCCTCCGGGTTCTGGCGCACGCCGGCCAAGCGAGTGCCGTCGGCGCTCAACGTCGGGAAGGCGGCTCCCGTGGCGATGACTTCCCGCTGACCGCCGGTGGCCGGTACCCGCGCGATGCCGAAGTCACGGCCGGTGATGACGTTGTCGCTCCCGACGAGCAGCGCACTGTACGAGAAGTAGGCCCACCGCCCATCCGGACTCCACGTCGGCGTCTCCAGCTGCTCGGTGCTGCCGTCGTGTGCGATGAGCAGCGTGGCATCGCCGCCACCACTGGGCAGCCGGTAGATGTCGGCAACCGGCAGCGTGAAAGAAACGCCACCTGCCCCCGACTGCGGCTCCGGTGGTGGCGTGTAGGAATAGAGGATGCTGCGCCCGTCGGGCGCCCATGCCGGATCACGCGCATAGCCGGGCAACGGCACGTCGGTCAGTTGGCGCCGGTCACGGCCCGACGGCGCAATCGCCGCCACGTTGCCGTCGCGTGCAAACAGCAGCGGCGGTATCTCGTCGCCGCCAAAAGGACTACAGGCCGCCAGAAAGCCCAGACTCACCGCGGCGAGAGCGCGACGGCGCAGCGTCGCAGACCTACCCCCAACCCCCTCCCTAAAGGGAAGGGGCTGCCGGGCACCACGCCGTCCGCCTTCCCTGAAGAGGCGATACTGCCGAGCGCCGCGCTGACTCCCCTTCCCTGGAGGGGAGGGGCCGGGGGTTAGGTCCAACCTCGTTCCCACCCTCTCGCTCCCCCCAGCCGTCTCAACGCGGCGGCGGTGACGCTGCCAGACGCGCACCACCCCTCCCATCATCGTGCGCGTCTGGCACGTCAGGGGGCAAATGTGTTGATGTAGTTGAGGACGTGCCAGCGATCCTCCTCCGAAAGCGTCGCTCCGAAAGCGGGCATCGCCGTGCCGGGAATGCCGCGGGTGAACCAAGCAAAGAACTGCCCGTCGGGATGCTGATAGACATGGTACGCCAGGTCGACGGGAGGCGGACGCAAGGAAGCCGCTGCCGGACCGTCACCGCGACCCTGCGTGCCGTGGCAGACCTCGCAATGCTGCCGATAGATCACCCGGCCGCGCGACAGCGACTCCGCGGTCGGCGGAATCGGGTTCTCGACATCCATCGGCGGCACGGCGGCCGCATACTGCGAGAGCACCGCCCCCTCGGAGGGGATCGTTTCGGGTGCCAGGCCGGCGTGGAGCAGCACGAAGCCGGCGGTGATCCCGGTCGCGCCGAGCACTGCCCCACTGCTCCGCGCGATAGCCAGCCGCGTCGGCAGCAAGGGCGCCCCGATGACACTGACCACCAGCGTCGCCAGACTGACCACGATGGCGGCAACGCCGAGTGCCAGACCGAGATTGGGCGTGAGGCGAGTCGCTTGTTCTGCCGAGACTGCCGGTTGGACCGGGGCCGGCGCGACCGCCGGCAGCGCCAAGGCGATGGGTACCCGCACGTCGTACTGCCCGCTGCGCCGCACCAGCACAACAACCTGCCAATCGCCGGCCAGCGACAGCCAGGCCCCCCGCGCGCTGTAGACGCTGGCGCCAGCGTGCTCGGTGCGGGCTTCCTGCTCGCCCAGGCTCCCGTCCGCCAGCGTGATCCGAAAGTCCACCTGCACGATGCCATCGGCCGGGCCGACCGGCCGATCATCCGCATCGCGCACCGTCGCCGCAATCGTGTTCACGCCAGCGCCGCCGGGTTCCACGTACAGCTGCACCTGCAAGTCTTCCGCCGCACCCATCGCCACGATTCCCGACTGAGCTGGCGGCACGAGCACCCGCGCTGGCGACACGACGGTAAGAAAGCCCACAAGCAGCAGTACCGTTGCACCCAACGTCACCTCACCTGCGACGGCCAGCCGAAACCGCTGCGTCAGCAAGGCCGCAGCCGCCAGCACACGACTGCCACTTTGGCGCACCAGCAGCCGGAACCCCGGCCGCGTCACCAGCAGGTTGAAGGCGCCGAGTGCCAGCAGCGGGAGGATCAGGACGAGCTTCATCGAGAGGGTCACGCCATAGACGGTCGTGAACAGCGCCTCGATGCTGCCCACGTGCAGCCAGAGCTGGTACGCACCGGTGACGACCAGCACGGCAACGCACGCCACCGCCAGCCTGGAGAACCGCGGTACCGCCGCGGCGAGCACGCGCAGCCGTAGTGGCGGCGGCAGCGGCTTGAGCACCACCGGGAACACAAGCAACAGTTGGAACAGGCCGCCGATCCATAGCGCCGTCGCCGCCAGGTGCAGCCAATCGGCGGCCAGCGCCACTACGACAAGCTGCGGTGTCGCCGCAGCATGGGAGACCAAGCCGGTGACGAGGAGCACCAGGCCGGTGAGCACTGCTCCCAGCCACCACCAGCGGCTCGTAGCTAGTGGCCCGTGGCCCGTGGCTTGTTCGCGGGAACTGTGTCCCGGCGGCACAGGGTTTCGGCTCTCACGTTCCTGACGTGCCGCCGGCCCCCTCCCTAACCCTCCCCCGTGCTGACGCACAGGGGAGGGGACCGGTCGAAAGGCTCGTGCCAATGGCACTGCGAGCAGCACCACCAGCGCGAGCCAGACGAGCCAAATCCGTCCGTAGCGTGTAGTGAGCACCACCTCCAGCAGCGGTGCTCCGAGTACCTCCACGTGCGAGACGTTCGTAGCGGCAGCCGTCTGCACGATCAGCGCCCCCAACGTGGCGAGCAGCAGCAGCCACCAGCCAAACCAGGCCAGCCCCCGGCTTGCCCGCAAACCGCTACGCCACGCCCGCGCTACTTCCCGCGGCGGCCGTTGGCCCGACACCTGCGGCGTCTGCACGGCGGCCAGCGCTGGCGCGAGGATCGCCGGGCCGAAAAACAGCGTGCCGCCGACCGCCGCGGTGCCGAGGTGCCGCAGCCAGCGCACCAGCACGTTGAGCGCGTCCACTCGGCCGGCGAGCGCGTCCTGCCCGCCGAGCAGCGCCGCAGCATCAACACCGGTCGGCGCCAGCGCCTCGGCTTCGCCAGGAGTGCCGACGGTGAACGGCACGCTCCCGGCCGTCACGTGACCGTCCACTTTGGAGAGGACGCGCCAGACGACCGTGTACGCGCCATCGGCGAGATCGGGCGGCAGATCGAGCAGCAGCGACAGCGGCTCGCCCGGCGCCACTTGGACCGGCGCGTCGGTCAGCCGCTGCCGTGTGGCGTCGAATAGGGCCACCTCGCTGAAGCGCGGCTCCGGCTCTTCGCTGAACCACAACTGCATCCGGCGGGGCGCCGCGTGCAACACTGCGCCAATCGCCGGCTCCGCGCGCAGCAGGTTGGCGTGAGCCTCGGCTACCGAGACTAGCGGCTCGTCGCGGCCGAGCGACACCAGCCGGACGGCGCTCGCCGCGATGCCCACGCCGACTAGCGCCGCCAGGCTCCGTCGCCCGTACCGCCGGGGGCGCGGGGCTATAGTGTCACTTCGGGCGGTCACATCGGGAGGTTAGCACGGCCGAGCGCCGAGTGGACTCATCTTCCCTAGAGGGAAAGGGGCGGCTCACAGGGGCAGGTTTTTCGTTGGGAAGAGGTTTGGACCTAACCCCCGGCCCCTCTCCAACATTTGGAGAGGGGAGGGAGGGCTGCCCCCCTATGGTCCCCCCGCTGCGGCGGGGGGACGAGGGTAGGTCTGCTGCTCCACAGGGAAAAAACCTACCCTTGTGAGCCTATGCCCCCCGCAGTGCGGGGGGCGGGCGCAACATGTTGCGCCCCTACGGCTTGACCCGTACCTACCCAGTCAGGAAGGGGATGGGGGTGAGGTGAGATATGCAAAGCGCCTACGGGATGAAGCGGCGCAGGAAGGGGGCCGCCCGCGCGATGGCCGGTTCTTCGTCCTCCACTCCTTCGTAGACGAGGGAGCAGAAGCCGTTGTAGCCGGCCCCTTGGAGAATATCGAAGATACGCGGGTAGTCGAGCCACCGCTCCTCGCCCGTTTCGACGCGGTAAATCTTCGTGCGGACGTGCGTGGCGAGATGCACCGTCTGTTGCAGACTCTCGTAGACCGACTCGGCGGCCTCCTCCGACCCGGCGCCCGAAGCGCCCGGCGAGCCGACGTACTGACCGGTATCCCACACGTGGCTGAGGTGCGGCGCCGCCTGCTCGACGAACTTCAGCACGCTCGCGCCATCGGCGGTGAGGTTGTGGTGGTTGTGGTTCTGCAACGACACCTGCACCCCCTCCTCCCAGCCGTAGTCGGCGGTCTCTTTCAGCGCCGCCGCGCACCGATCCCAGGCGCCGGCCCGGTCGGCCTCGCTCCCTCGCGGCGAACCGGCAAACACACGCACTTGGGGCGCGCCGAGCACCCGCGCCAGCCGAATGCACTGCTTTGCGCCCTCGATTTGCTCCGGGATTTCATCCGCCGGCAGCGCGAAGTTATTGCTCACGCCCAGACAGGCAATCGGCAAGCCGGCCCGCAGACACCGCAGCTTGACTTCGCGGAGATACGGGAAATCCTCGGAGGCCAAGTCGCGGGAGTGGATGTCAATGCCGTCGAGGTCCAGGGCGCGGCACCGTTCGATGAAGCTGAAAAGGTCCATCGTGCCGGCAGCAAATGACCGCTTGTAACTGAGCGAAAGACAGGCGAGCTTCAACATCGGGCTATTCCTCCTTATGGTCCTGCCGCTGACCTCCCACACCAGCGCGACAGCGGCGTGGGAGCATTGTAGACCTCGCCCGGCTATCATGCACTCCCGGTGCCAGGCAAGAGCACCATCGCCTTGCCGTCGCGCCGTTCCCCGCCTAGACTCCGACGGGCAGCAATCAGGCATGAAACTATCCCTGCACCCCCACCCGCTTCCTCCTCCGTCCCCATGGGGGAGGAGATGCGCCGTCCCCCCGCTATTGCGACGGGGAGGTAACACACTGTCCCCCCGCCGCAGCGGGGGGACCATAGGGGGGCTGGCGCCTGGTAGGCATCGCATTCCGCCTGTTTTGCCGGTTCACTTGCCCCTACCCCCAATCCCTTCCCTGAAGGACAGTGGCTAAATGTCCCCTACCACACCTCCCTTCCCTCCAGGGAAGGGGCCGGGGGTTAGGTCATCCTCACCACACCGCCGCGGTTGGCCGTTTGCTTGGGGCAAGCGGACCTATGTTGCCGGCGTCGTCAACACGTCCCCCGACTCCTTCTCCGGCGACGGCATAACCGAGCCGGGCGCTGCCGTCGCACATGGCTTACGCTTGGTGGCTGAGGGCGCGGACCTGCTCGACGTTGGCGGGGTGTCCACCCGGCCCGGCGCACCGGCGGTCCCGGCGGCCGAAGAGCGGCGCCGCGTGCTGCCCGTGCTTGCCGCCCTCGCCGCCAAGACCGACGTGCCCATCAGCGTGGACACCTCGCGCGCCACGGTCGCGCGCGACGCGCTCGCCGCCGGAGCAACCATCGTCAACGACGTGTGGGCGCTCTCCGCGGACCCTGAGATCGCTGCGGTCGTCGCCACGGCGCAGGCCGGCGTTGTCCTGATGCACAACCGCCGCGCACGCGCCACGCGCCACGCCGTTGTCGGTGGCCACTATCCCGACGTGCCCGACGCGAATATCTTCAACACCGTGGTCACCTTCCTACGGGAGCGCGTCGCCGCGGCGCAGGCGGCCGGCATCACCCGCTCGCAGATCGTCGTGGACCCCGGCCTCGGCTTCGGCAAAACGCCCGATCAGACCATGTACCTACTGCGCCGCACCGCCGACCTGAAGCAAGCGTTGGGACTGCCCCTGCTCGTCGGACCCTCGCGGAAGAGCTTCGTCGGCCGGGCACTCGATCTCCCCGTCACGGAGCGGCTGGAAGGCACTATTGCCGCCATCGTCCTCGCCGTCGCCGGCGGCGCCGACATCGTGCGTGTTCACGACGTGCAGGCGTGTACCCGCGCGGTGCGGCTGGCCGACGCGGTCGTGCGCGGTACAACGGCACAATGACGCTCACCGGTAGCGCCAAATGAAAGCACTCACGTACAACGCAGCGCTCAACTATCTCCTGGACCGCACGGACTGGGAGCGGCGGTCACTCGGCGCAGCGGCGCGCGGCGCCTGGAACCTGGATCGCCCCCGCGCCCTGCTCGCTGCCCTCGGCCATCCCGAGCGGCGCTATCCGTCCATCCACGTCGCCGGGACCAAGGGCAAAGGCTCCACCGCCGCGTTTCTCGCTTCCATCTTGCGTACCGCCGGCCGGCGCGTCGGTCTCTACACCCAGCCGCACCTACACGACTACCGCGAGCGCGTGCGGATCAACGGCCGACCGATCACGCCACCGGCGCTGGCCCGCACCGTTACCCGCCTGGCCGCAGCGGCGGAGCAGCTAGAGCGCGAGACACCAGACCTAGGCCCGCTCACGACCTACGAGCTAGGGACGGCGCTGGCCTTTCAGCACTTCGCGGACGCCGAGGTGGACTGGGCAGTCGTCGAGGTCGGGCTAGGCGGCCGCCTCGATGCGACGAACGTGCTCACCCCGGCGGTGGCAGTGATTACCGCCCTCTCCCTGGACCACACCGCCCTCCTCGGCAATACGCTGGCGGCCATCGCTACGGAAAAAGCCGGGATCATCAAGCCGGGTGTGCCGGCGGTCAGCGCCGCCCAGCGACCGGAGGCGGCGGCGATCCTGGAGGCCATCGCTACCGAACGCGCGGCACCGCTGGCTCTGGGTGGTCGGGACTTCACCTGGTCCGGCGATCACCGCGCCGGTATGGTGAACGGCCCGGACTGGGGCTACGCCGGATTGGAGCTAGGGCTGATCGGTGACCACCAACTCGAAAACGCGGCCGTAGCCGTCACCGTGATCGAGACCCTCCGGCTGGCCGCCGGGCTGGAGGCGTCCACCAAGTCGGTGCGCCAGGGGCTGCTGAACGTGCGTTGGCCGGGCCGGCTGGAGGTGCTGCAAGCGGGACCGATGCAGCCAACGGTCGTCTGCGACGGTGCCCACAACGGCGACTCGGCACAGCGGTTGGTCGCAGCTATCCGCGACTACTTCCCCCAACGGCGGCTCCACCTCGTCCTCGGTACCAGCGCCGACCATGACCTCGCCGCGATCTGGGCTGCGCTACGGACCCTCGCGCCGGCAACGGTGTTCGCCGCCGCTTCGACCCATCCACGCGCTCGCTCCGCCGCAGACATCGCCGCGCAGGTGGGCAACGGCGACGGTGACGCCAAAGCGATGCCCTCAGTACAGGCAGCCGTCCACCAAGCGGTCCAGCACGCCGGCCCCGGCGACCTCGTACTGGCAACCGGCTCGCTCTTTGTCGCCGCCGAAGCGCGCGCCGCCTTCGGCCGCACCGCGGTTTGACGACACGTTGGCGCCGGAACGATGGGCGCTAGAACCTCTGATTTTGACACGCCATGCTTGCATTACATACCATAATGTGGTAAATTGTACTGGCGGTGCGCTGCCCGGAGCAGCAGCCGGCGTGGGAGGAGCACATGGTAACGCAAGTCTATGGCGAGCAGCAGCGCGAGTCCATCTGGAGTGTGAGCAAGGGGGTCAAGCACGTCTACTTCGCGCTCTTCATCGGGCAGTTCAGTGCCGGTACAATATGGAGAGCGGCGCAGGGCGTGGAAAGCCTGGTGGTGCTTTGGTATGACCTGGCGGCACTCGCGCTCACGGCGGCGGCACTGTCTATGGTGATAACGGAGACGGGGAGGTATGTGATGGTCTTGGCAGCAGCGTTCGAGGAATGGCGCGAGAAGCGGCGGCTGGAGCAGATCGCTAGAGCCGTAGCGGCAGCGGAAGCGGCGACGCGGCGTGGAGCCGACGCCGAGTGGGAAGCGTGGAACGAACGACGGATGCAGGCCGAGCAACGCGGCGAGCCGTTCGAGGAGCCACTGCCCTCCGAGCGCCGCCGCGCCGCCGAACAGCAATGATCGGCCCTCCGGGCGGCAGCTAACCGTTGTGCTTGGCACCCTACGGCGGTGCCTCGGTACGATGGGCAGCGAGCCGTGCCTGTGCGGCTTGCAGCGCCTGCGCCACCCGCCGCGGCGCCGTGCCGCCCGGCACGTCCTTTGCTGCCACCGCCGCCGTCGCGGTCACTCGTTCGAGCGCATCAGGGCCGAGTTGCGGTGACGCCGCCGCCAACTCGGCCGCCGTCAATTGCTCCAGCGACTTCCCGGCCGCGAGGCACTGCGCGACAAGCTTGCCGACGACCTCGTGCGCTTGCCGGAAGGGCAGCCCTTGCTGCGCCAGATAATCGGCCAACTCGGTCGCGGTCGAAAAGCCAGCAGTAGCGTTGGCAGCCATTCGCTCTGGCTGAGGCACCATAGTCCGCACCAGCCCGGTCATCGCCACCAACGCCGCTTGCGTGGTGTCCACGGCATCGAAAAGCGCTTCCTTGTCCTCCTGGAGATCGCGGTTGTAGGTCAGCGGTAGTCCCTTGAGCAGGGTCAGCAGCGCCTGCAAGTGACCGAAGACCCGCCCGGTCTTGCCCCGCGTTAGCTCGGCCACGTCGGGGTTCTTCTTCTGCGGCATAATCGAGCTACCCGTCGCGTAGGCGTCGTCCAGCTCCACAAACCCAAACTCACCGGAGGCCCACACAATCACGTCCTCGGCCAGCCGCGAGAGGTGGACCATCGTCAGGCTGCACCCCGACACCAACTCTACGACGAAATCCCGGTCACTGACCGCGTCCATGCTGTTCTCGGCGCTGGCTGCGAACGCCAGTTCGTCGGCGACGGCTTGCGGATCAATCGGATACCCCACGCCCGCCAACGCCCCGGCACCCAATGGCAGCACGTTCGTCCGCCGCCGACAATCACCGAGCCGGTCGTAGTCACGCTCCAGCATCGCCACGTAGGCCAGCAGGTGGTGAGCGAACAAGACAGGCTGCGCCCGTTGCAGGTGCGTATAGCCGGGCATGATCGCAGCGGGATATGCCTCAGCCTGCCCGATCAGCGCCGCTTGCAGGTCGAGAATGCGGTTACGCAGGTCGTCAATCGCCGCGCGACACCACAGCCGCACGTCGGTCGCTACTTGGTCGTTGCGACTGCGGGCGGTGTGCAGCTTGCCGGCCGTATCACCGATCTTCTCCGCCAGCCGCGCCTCGATGTTGAGGTGGATGTCCTCGCGGCTGGGGTCGAAAACAAACTCGCCGCGCTCGATCTCACCCTCGATCTCGCTCAGACCGGCGATAATCGTCTCGGCCTCCTCCGCGGCGATAATTCCCTGCCGGCCGAGCATCCGGGCGTGGGCAATGGAGGCGGCGATATCCTGACGATAGAGACGCCAATCGAACGAGATCGACTCCGTGAACGCCTCGACCGTCGGATCGGTCGCCTTCGCAAACCGCCCGCCCCACGCCTTGCCCTGCTCGCCAGCCATCATCCACTCCCGCACCACAAGCTACGGTGATTGTACCGCCGCCCGCCAAGCTGGACCCTGCCGAGCGTGACTCCCGGCGAGGCGCCGCGCCCCCGGCCCTGCTATATCATCTCGTTATGTTGGCGTGATACACGGGAGGAGAGTGTGCGATGAATATGCGCGAGTACCTGAGTCGGGAGGCCCGGCGGATGCAGGCGGCCTCGCTGCGGTCCCTGCCGCCGGTGGCGCAGTGGCCGGCGGAACGGGAGCGCCGCTTGGCGCAGTATTACGACATGATGGGCGTCAGCGCGTACATGGCGCTGTCCGAGCGGCCGCCGCTCAACGTGCGGGTTACCAGCGAGACGCAGCGGGAGGGCTACCGCATTCGGACGCTTGCCTACGAGAGCCTGCCGCAGCTTTACGTTACGGCCAACCTCTATCTGCCGGACAATCTCTCCGCACCGGCGCCCGGTGTGCTCTATCTCTGCGGCCATTCTCAGCAGCAGAAAATCCACTACCAAGCCCATCCGCGCAAGTTCGCGCAGCTCGGCTTTGTTTGCCTGATTGCCGAAACCATTCAGCGCGGGGAGATCGAGGGGCACCACCACGGGACGTATCTGCGTGGTTGGTTCAACTGGTTCAGTCGTGGGTACACGCCGGCCGGGGTGGAGCTATGGAACGGCGTGCGGGCGCTCGACTTGCTGGAGGCGCTGCCGGAGGTGGACGGCACCAAGCTCGGCGTGACGGGCCTGTCCGGCGGAGGCGCCGGGAGTTGGTGGGTGCCGGCGGCCGATGAGCGGGTGCGGGTGGCGGCGCCGGTCTGTGGTACCGCCACGTTCGCCTCGCACGTCGCCGAGCGCACCGTTGACGGCCACTGCGACTGCATGTTTCCGGTGAACGTGCATGGCTGGGAGCTGGCCGACGTGGGTGCGCTGATCGCGCCCCGGCCGCTGCTCATCGCCTCCGCCGACCGTGACGGCATCTTCCATATCCGGTCCATTCGTGAGGTCCATGCGGCTACCAAGCAGGTCTACGACCATCTAGGCGCCGAGGAGCAACTGCGGTTGGTCGAGACGCCGGGTGGTCACTCGTACCACGAGCGTTCGCGGCGCGCCATCTTCTCCTGGTTCATACGCCACTTGCAGGGGAAGGAGGTGCCGGAAGCGGAGGTCGGGGATATTGACGAGCGGCCAGCCGCGATGGAGAGCGCCGAGACGCTGCGCGTGTTTCGCGATGGCGTGCCGGCCGATGAGCGCACAACGACCGCGCAGGAATACTTCGTCGTGCCGGCGCCGCCACCGACGATTACTACTGCGGATGAGCTACAGGCCAAGCGGGCCGAGACGGTAGCCTATCTACGCGACCACACTTTTAGCCACTTCCCGGATCGGCCGGTGCTGCTCGACGTGGAGATCGAGTACGAGCGGGCCGACGGCAACGCCAACGGTGGACGCTTTGCCTTTACGAGCGAGGCGGGTTGGCGCTTGCACGGGATGTGGTCGCCAGCGCAGGAGGGTGAACAACCGGCACCGGCCTTGGTGGTGCTGCGCTCGCCGCATGACGTGCGGCGGGAGAGCTATGCGCTGCAAGAGATCGCCGGCTTTGACCGCCGTTGGGCGCGGGTGTGCGTGGAGGCGCGCGGCACCGGGGACACGGGTTGGAGTCCGTCGCTCGACTGGCATCTGCGCCGGGCGGCCATGCTCACCGGCCGGACCATTGCATCGTTACAGGTCTACGACGCGCTGCGGGCGCTGCAAGCGGTGGCCGAGCTACCTGGCATTGACGGCCGCCGGCTGGCTATCGCGGGGCGGGGAGGAATGGCGGCCGTTGCGCTTTACGCGGCGCTGCTGCATGGTGGCCTCGAAGCCGTCTGTCTGGACGGACCGCCGGCAACGCAAGACGGTCCCTCCAATCCCGACGGGACGGGCGAGGCTATCGAGATGCTCTTTGCCTTGCGCGTGACTGATCTGCCGCAGGTGGCCGGGTTGCTGTGGCCGGCCGAGCTGGTCTTCATCGGACCGCGCCCGACCACTTACCAATGGGCCGAGGCCCTCTACACGCGGCTCGGCACGCCGGGCGCGGTCCGGCGCATCATGGAGTGGTCGCAGTGGCGGCCCAGAACTGAGGCGTTGGAGCGCGGGTAGAGCTAAAAATGTGGGGCCGCGGAGTTGTCTTGCCCAAAACCGGAGCCTCAAGCGCGTAGCATATCCGCGGCCCTAGGGTGTGTCTACAAAGTACCAGTGCCCCCCTATGGTCCCCCCGCTCCGCAGGCTTAATACACGACACTTTTCAGACCGGGGTAGGTGAGGAGTTGACTCATGGAAGCACCGTACTCCATCCTGAGGTTGAAGACACCGGGAAGGAGTGGGTCCATGAGCCAACGGCAGGCATTGTACCACTGGCACCACGAGGTCGAACGCCGCATGCCCCAGTTGAGCAAACCCCTGGTGAAGGTCTTGAGCGGGTTCAGCTTTGGGGTAGCCGCCGCGCGATGCTGCACGCTCAACGCCGTCGCCGAGGCGGTGCCGGCACTGGGCAAGCCGGATACCGTCGAGCGCCGGCTGCAACGGTTCCTGGCCAACCCGCGTCTCGACTGGGCCCAGGGCTGCCAGGCGTTGGCAGCGTGGGTGCTCAGTCACCTGTCCGGCCGTGGGCCAGTGGTGTTGCTGGTGGATGAGACCAGCCTGCAGGCGCGGCTCAAGGTGATGGCCGTCAGTCTGGCCTATCGGGGTCGTGCCATCCCCCTGGCCTGGTGGTGCTATTCCCCCACCCAGTGGCCGATGGGCCAGGTGGCGTTGATTACCACCTTGCTCACCTGGGTCGCCGCGGGCCTGGCGGACCGGCGCCCGGTGGTGGTCCAAGCCGACCGTGGGATTGGCACCTCGCCCGCGTTGCTCCGCGCCATCGAAGGGCTGGGCTGGTACTACCTGGTCCGAGTCACCAAGCAGGTGCGGGTGCGGGTGGACGGACAAACGCCCGTGCCCTTCGGGAGCCTGGTGTCGCAACCCGGCGATGCCTGGCGGGCCCCGGTGGCGGCCTTCAAGCAGGCGGGCTGGCTCCGGTGTTGGGCCCAAGGGCGCTGGCAGCCCGGGCACGCCGAGCCGTGGCTGCTCTTGACCAACCACCCGGCCGCGCAGAGCGACTGGTACAGTATGCGGATGTGGGAGGAGCTGGCCTTCCGGGACTTCAAGTCCTACGGGTGGCAGTGGCAACGCAGCCGGGTCTGGCGCGCCGAGCGGGCCAATGTCCTGTGGCTGGTGATGGCCCTGGCCTATGTGTGGATGCTCAACCTCGGGACCCAGGTGGCGCACACGGCGCGGCTCCGCCGGGAACTCACACGGGGCCGACAACCGCGCTTCAGCCTGTTCACCCTCGGGCTGCGCCTCCTGCGGCGCCGGCTGTCCCTGGGACACCGGCTGTCCGTGCGCCTCCGGCTCGTCGCCCGGCCACCCCCGCTCCCCAAAAGTGTCGTGTATTAAGCGCTCCGCAGGGGGACGTGGATTCCCGCTTTCGCGGGAATGACGGGTTACGCAAAGGTCTCCGCAAGCGGGAATGACCAGGCGCTATTCACGGCGCGCTCCTGACCGGCCCCGGCGTTTTACGCGCTACCAAGGCTAGTTCGCAGACATGTCCTAGCCCTGGGTGGCGTTGAGGATGATCTGCTTGGCGCGCTCGTCTAGGCCGTAGTCGCGGTAGTTGAGGCAGACGGCGGGGAAGAGGCCCCAGCGTGGCCCTTCCGCCAGCACTCGCTCGACGTGCTTAGGAATCGAGTGCTCGGCGGCGGCGGGATCGGCCGGCTCTGCGGCCGCGTCGCCCTCTTGGCTGCCGTCTTCAGCCACCACCGGGGGTTGCAAGGGGACGAAATAGTGGCCCGGATACATCAGGCGGGTAAACCGCTCGTGGACCTGCCGGGCAAAGTCGCTCACCCCGTAGGGCGCCTTGCGGGGCGGTAGCCCGGTGCCGGTGGTGTTCGTGAGGCGGAAGACATCGTACCCCGGCTCGGCCGAGGCGGCGGCGGCGAAGACCACACCGGGGAGGTCTTTGCGGAGGGCATCGAAGATGTCCCGTTCGGCCGGGCGAGTCAACTCCAGATCATCCACGTACAGGATGTCAATGCCGTACTCTTTGGCCACCCGGCCCAGATTGTCCCGCGTGACGGCGATCCACCCCGGATGCGTGATGTCGGCGCGCACGAGGGGATGATTCCATACGCGGCCGCCCTTGATGGAGCCGTTGAGCCGATAGGTTGCACGTGATAGGTCGGGGATGCTCTGATCCGGGATGTCCTGATCGGGGGTATCCTGATCGGGGACAGTCTCCGCGAACGTGAGCTGGACCACGTTCGCTCCCGGCGCAAACCGAAAGCGGAAGCGAAAGCGTGCCCGGTCCCCGCGGGCAAAGGCGCTGGCGCTGCTCTGCACCTCCCGGCCATTGACGACTGCCCGCAGCACACCGGGGGGGCAGTCTTGGACACCGGCGATGGTGAGAAAGGCCTCCATCTCGTCGGGCAGCGGCACGGTCTCGAACGTCACCTGCGTGGCCGACTGCACCTGCGGTTGTAGCGCGACAAAGCCGGAGTCATATCCGGTCGGGATGACGGGAAATGCGCCCGGCCAGCCTTCATACGGTCCCACCTGCCCACCGGGCAGGCGCTCATACGGCCGGTCATACGGCAGTGCGAGGTGCTCAAGGGCCGCAAAGCCCTCGACATACGGGTCCATGCCCCAGACGTTGCCGTGTACCATGAGGCGGTGGCCGCCGGCGTGGACCGCCTCGGCGACCGCCCGCAGACCGGCACTGCCGCCTAGCTCCGGGGCCGGATCGAAGACGGGATAGCGCGAGCCGTAAGGCCCCTGCAAACCTTGCAGGCGGATCAACGCCCCACCCGGCACGTCCAGGTCAGCGAGGTCTTGGCAGAGGGCTACTACATGGTCGAAGGTATGGGCGATTTCGCCGGTCTCTCGCCAGAGGTCCAATGAGACGAGCACCTTGATCTCGTCGAGCCAGGCCGGGACGGAGGCATCCTGCGCGCGAGGGAGCACGCCAAGTCGCTCTTGCAGGCTGTCGCAGTAGCGATCAATCACCGCAGTCAGGTCGCGTTGCGCGGATAGCTCCAGTGGTACGCCGTTCACGCACTCGATGCCTAACCAAACCCCCTGCGTATCCCGATACGCACCGGTGCTCCAGATCGCGGCGTGTGTACCGGGAAGGCAGCGCGTGTAGTCGGACAAGCCGATGACGGTGATCGCAAAGTCCTCGACCTCGGCGGCGGCGAGCTGGTGTGTCGAGCGGGTGCTCCCCAGCGCAACACCGGCCGCCGCGCCCAGGGGGCAGGAAGCGTCAATCCGGGCGCTCCAGTTTTGCCCGGTCAAGTGATGGATGACGGCTGAATTCGGAAGAGGAAGCCACACCTCGACGCCAACATCGCTCGTTGCGCCCTCGACTTCGACCGTGGAGGTGATGGCCTCGTGACCGGGGCGCAGGTGCCACTTGCCCTCCACCCCATCGCCGCGCAGCACTACCGTCAGCGTGCTGTTCGCCACGACGATGCCGGTGACTTCGGCCGGCGTGCCGGCAAGCCCAAAGCGTGGTACGGCGGTGGCCCGCTCCGCCGGCTGCTGCTGCCAACCAAATCCCGTAGCGGCCGTCTCCGTGTCGAGGGTCATGACCAAGTCACCGCCACGGATTTGGAAGGACATACGTCGTCACCTCTCTGCGGCCGGTTTGCGTCTTTCCGAAAGCACGGTCGCCAGATTGCGCTGGCCGATAAACCCCCACGGGACGGCGCAGCGTGGGGATTGCTCGGAGAGAGTATACCAGAAAATTCCAACATCGTTTTCTCTGGGATAAATGGTAGTATTTAGCGCGATAATAGCACTAATATCGTGAATAAATGTTATATCCAAGCGCAGAATAGTTGCATCTAGGCGTTGTACACTACTTTATTCTACCGAGCTGCCGAAATGCCGCCGGCTCTGCCTTACCGCCGGTCCGGCGAGGCCCCGTGATCGTTTCGTGGCATACTCAAGGGCGGTGTTGCCGATTGTTGCACATATGACAATATGGTGTTTCTAGCGGCCGGGAGGCCGGGGGGCCGGTGCTTGAACGCCGGTCGGCGACCTCGCTCAGGATGATTCGGAGGTGGATGGCATGAAAGCGGCAGTTCTCACTGAACCGGGCACTATCGAAATCACGCGGCTAGGCCGGCCCTTACCGGCAGACAAGGTCGCTATTGCAACGAGTGCAGTCGGCATCTGTGGTACCGATATTCACGCTTTCGGTGGGCACAATCCGTTTCTCACCTACCCGCGCGTGATGGGACACGAGATCGCCGGCACGGTCGCGGCCGTCGGCGCAGCGGTGAGCGACGTCAGGGTGGGGGAGCAGGTCGTCGTCAATCCGTATGCCTCTTGCGAGCGGTGCCGCACCTGTCGCCGCGGGTATCCCAATCTCTGCCCCGACCTCGCCGTCCTCGGTGTCCACACCGACGGGGGCTTTGCCGAGCACGCCTACGTCAGCCCGCAGCAGCTCTATCGCCTCCCGGCCGGCGTGGACCTCGCTACGGCGGCGCTCGTCGAACCGCTCTCCATCGGCGCCGAGGCGGTGGCCAATGGCGGCGTGCAGGCCGACGACCGGGTGGTCATCATCGGTGCGGGACCGATTGGGTTGGCCTGCTTGGCGTTTACGGTGGAGCGAGGCGCGGCGGCCCTGGTCGTTGATCGCATCCCCGGCCGCCTGGAGCGAGCGCAGGCCCTGGGCGCGGCAGCAGTGGTCAACACGCTGACCGACGATCCTGATGAGCGCATCGAGGGCTTTACCGCCGGGCAGGGCGCCGACGTGGTGATCGAGGCGGTGGGAGCGCCGGAGACTATCGAGGCCGGGCTACGCTGGTTTGGACCGGCCGGCCGCTACGTGCTGCTGGGCCTTTACGACGGCACCGTCGAGCTGCCGACGTTTACCGCGATGCGGTTCGGGTTGCGTCTGACGGCCTCCCGCCTCAACCGGGGGCGGTTCCCCGAATGCCTGGAGTATCTGCGTACCCACCCGCATATCACGAGCCTTGTCACGCATCGGATCGCCTTGGATGACTTGCAGGACACCTTGACACTGCTCGCGCGGCGTGAGCTGGAGGCGTGTAAAGTGATGGTCGAGCTACCGTAGCGGCCGGCTGCCGTGCCTGGAGTGCTAGGCAGCGCCGCGGCGCTGGGAGGATACGATGTCGTCCCTGACCTTGTTGAACGTGCAGGCCATCATTGTCATTCTCGGGCCGCTGGCGCTGGGCTGGTGGCTGCGGCGGCGGCTCGCCGTGTCCTGGCGGACTTGGGGGTGGGGTGCGCTCACGTTCGTCGCGGCGCAGTTGGCCCGGCTCCCCTTTCTATACATCCTCACGCTTGTACTCACGCCGCTCGTGCGTATCGCCGCCGACTCACCGGCGGTATTCTGGATCAATCTGCTGGTGCTCTCGCTGACGGCGGGTATCTTCGAGGAGACGGCACGGTGGCTGGTGCTTCAGCGGTTTGCTACCGCTGCCCGCGGTTGGCGCAACGCGGTGATGTTTGGCGCCGGTCACGGCGGCATTGAGGCCATCTTGCTTGTCGGTGGCTCCACCATCTACGGTATCGTCCTATTCCAGTTGGGCGATAGTTTGATGGCGCAGACCCAGAATGTGCAGGAACGGGTCGCCATGGGAGCACAGCTCGACGCGCTCTATGCGTTGCAGTGGTGGGATAGCGCGCTGGTGGTATGGGAGCGCGTTGCCGCCGTGACCTTTCACATCGGCGCCGCGGTTTTGGTGATGCAGACGGTGCTGACCGGGCAGCGAATCTGGTGGGTGATCGCTATCGTCGGCCATGCGCTGTTCAACTTTACCGTCCTCGCGGCCCTTCAGTTCGGCGGGGCGGTTTGGGCCGAGCTTGTCGGGACCCTCTTTGCACTGGCGGCGGTCTACATGATCGTGCGGTTCCACTGGCTGGATCGCCGGCGTGCCGCCGCCGAGTCGGCCATCGTGGATGACGACGACTGACCGGCCTTGGCCTCACCCCCCGGCCCCCCTATGGTCCCCCCGCACCGCAGGGGGACGGGCCGCGCTGCCGGAGTTGCAATCCATCCTGTCGGGGGGACGGGCGCAACGTGTTGTAGCCCACTACGGATTAACCCGTACCTACCCCAGTCGGCGGCCCTTCCCCGGCCAGGCGTTAACCGGCGCTTAACCGGATGCAAACGAGATGCTTACCTGTTCTTGCACGGCGCTTAATGTTGGTGCGAGACAATAACACCAGTGAGCACGACGCCGATCCCAAACCGGATGCAAGGCAGTCGGTGCCGACAACGAGGCCAAGTGGCAAGGCGGCCACTGAGTAGGTACGAGACAGTGAGTAGTCTTTCGCGCCGACATCCCCTGTACGCCGTGTCGTCTGCGGTTCCGACGGTAACGGCAGCCGTCAGGACATCACCGGCAACGGAGCCGGGGCAGACGCGATAGGGTAACAGGACACGCCTCTCCGAGGCGACCCTATCCCTCCCACGAGTAGGGCCTGGACCTCCCCCAGTCCAGGCCCACTTGCTTAATCGGGGATCGTGATTGCGCCTCACCCCCCGGCCCCCTCTCCACCATGTGGAGAGGGGGTGGATTCCCGCTTTCGCGGGAATGACGGCGGGCCAAGGGTAGGCGTGCATATCCGCAGCTCAGGACGATGGCAGGCCGGCTTCCGCAAACACGGCGCACAGGGAGGCCATGCCCTGCTGCGCGCACGCCTCGGAATCGAGGTCGGCGAGGCGCGGACCGAGCACCTCCAAGGCAATAGTGCCGTCAAAGCCGGTTGCGGCGATGGCTTGGAGCCACCCGGCCAGATCAATGATCCCCTCGCCGGGCATCAACCGGTCCTGGTCGTCCAGGTCCTCCAGCGGCACCGGTTTGGCGTCGTTGATGTGGAGGAGCGTGATGCGCTCGGCCGGAGTCTGACGCAGCTGCTTGAAGGTCGCGCCGGAGGCATGGCAGTGGTACGAGTCGACAGTCAGCCCGCTGGCTTCGACCTGGGCGTCTTCGAGCAAGTCCAGGGCGGCGGCCAGATTGTGGATGAAGAAATGACCGCGGTCCGGGTGTAGGGTCCGCACGCCGAGGAACTCCAGGCCCAAGCGCAGGCCGGTGTCGCGCACGGTTTCGTCGAGGCGCCGCAGCCGCTCTACCGCTAGTGGCCAGGCCGTATCGCGCGGCAGGGTGGTACGCATGGGTATTCCTGCGCCGGTGACCGTACCGCCCCAGGCGACGGCCTGGCGGGCGCGTGCCGGGAGGCCCGCCAGTGTCGTCTCCAGGTCTTCCCCAGGATCAAGTAGCGAGAACCCTACCAGGCCGCCGATAGTACCGGCCTCGACGCCCACGCTGGCGAGTAGCTCAGGGACGGAGCTGCCGTCTTGCTCATAGGCCGCGGCCTCGGCGAAGGAGAAATCTACGGCGGCATAGCCGTGCTTGGCCGCGAGTTGTGCCTTTTCGACGAGCGTGAGGGGGGTGCCATGGAGCTGAGAGCCGTGCAGTGTCGGGCGAATGCGTGCGGTCATCGGTCGTCCTTTCCTGGTGTGTGGCAGCGAGCGTGCTGCGAGCGGATTGTAGCAAGGGTAGCCCCCCTATGGTCCCTCACAGGGGTAGGTATTTTACATGGATGGACAGGATGGGGGAACGCGGGGGACGAGCCTCACCCCCCGGCCCCCGCTCCATCGCCGAGCGATAGAGAGGGGGAGTAGATTCCCGCTTGCGCGGGAATGACGGACATGGGGGTTGGATTGCGGCCTGCGCCGCAATGACGGGCGGCGGGAGAGCGGGCCAAGGGGGCTATTGCCCCCCTATGGTCCCCCCGCACTGCAGGGGGACGGCATACTCCCAGCCCCCCTATGGTCTCCCCGCGCAGCAGGGGGACGTGGCTTGCCGCGGGCGCTGTCAATACAGCGCCTTTGCGCGGCATACTGGTGCGATGCAGCGACGTAAGCGGCCGGACGGTGCAGAGGCCAGGTCACGCGCTGGGCGCTCCCGGCGGCGCGGGCGGGCGCTCCGCTTCGATCAGCGCCTGTTGCGGCGCGGTCTGGAGCTGGCGGCGACGGACCGGGTGCTGGAGCTGGGCTACGACGATCCGCAGATGCCGCTCCTGCTGGTGGCCGGTACTGTAGCGGACGGGCTGCCGGCGCCGCGGCAGGTGGTGTCGTTGCGTCCGACGGTGGACCTGGTGGAGGAGTTGCAACGGCACGAGCCGCCCCACCGGGGCGCTGCGGCAGTGTTTGAGGTGCGCTTGGCCGACACGATCCCGGCCGCGGACAGCGGCTCCTACGACGTGGTCTTGCTGCTGGTGCCCCACTATCTCGGCAACGAGCGCGTGCGTACCGACATCGCCAGCGCGCACCGGGCGCTCCGGCCGGACGGTGTGCTGTTCTTCCAAACGCATCGTCGCCAGGGCGGGGAGACGTTTGTGCGCTACGTGACCGAACGATTTGGCCACGTGGAGCTGCTGGCCATTCGCGGTGGTCACCGGCTCTACCGGGCGATCCGTGGTCCGGAGCCGCCGGCCAGCGCGTCCGACGAGGGCGAGCCGGAAACGGTGATACTGCAAGAGACGGTACGCGGCCTCACGATCAGTCTGGAGACACAGGCTGGGGTGTTTTCCCGTCGCCGGTTTGACGTGGCCTCTCGCCTCCTGGCTGAGGCGATGCAGATTGGGCCGGCAGACGAGGTGGCAGACCTGGGGTGCGGTGCCGGACTGCTGGGGATTGTGGCGGCCCGCCTCGCGCCGCAGGGTGAAGTCGTGCTGCTCGACAACCGCGTGCAGACCGTCGCGCTGGCGGAACGTAACCTGCACCGCAACGGTGTAGCCAACGCGACCGTGCAGCTGAGTGACGGCTTGCAGGCGGTTGGTCGGCGCACGTTTGACGTTATCGTGAGCAATCCGCCGCTGCACGAGGGCGGCGTCTATCGGACCACACCGGCAGAGCGGTTCGTCGCCGCGGCGGCAGCCCATTTACGCCCGCGCGGGCAGCTATTCGTCGTTGGTCCACGCACGCTACCGCTGCCGCGGCTGGCGGCGCCACACTTCGACGAGTGCGAGGTAGTAGCGGTTGATCGGGTGAACGTGGTTTGGCGCTGCCGGCGGCCGCACATCCTGGGGGCCGCGCGTGACAAGCAACGCTGGTCACCCCCACCCTAACCCCTGATAAGGGTAGGTTTTTTGTCTGCATCAGGATTTGCAGGATGGAGGGATGAGCAGGATGCCCCCCTATGGTCCCCCCGCTGCGGCGGGGGGACGGGCGCAACATGTTGCGCCCCTACGGCTTGGCCGATACCTACCCCAGTCAGCCGTCGGGACGGGGGAGGGAACGCACGTGCCCCTGACCACAGACAAGGTGAAAGATAGCGGTGATTTAACCCCAGGTTAGCCTCGATGGGATACGCTAGTATGCGGATGGCGCAACGGGTATGATGGAAGCGCGTTGTGACCGGCAGAGACGACCACATGGGCGGTAGCCTGGGGATACCGGTGGAAGATGACGATGAATGAACAGAGCACGTCTGCGCCCTCGCACGGCACGATCCTCGTTGCCGACGACGAGCGCCATATCGTGCAGCTCATCAAGCTCTATCTCGGTAACGAGGGGTTCGGGGTGGAGACGGCGAGCAATGGGCAGGAGGCGTTGGCCAAGATTAATCGTCTCCGGCTGGACTTGCTGATTCTCGACTTGATGATGCCGCAGGTGGACGGCTGGGAGGTCTGCCGGCGAGTGCGGCGGGACAGCGAGGTGCCGATCATCATGCTGACGGCCCGCGCGGACGACGTGGACAAGATCGTTGGTCTGGAGCTTGGCGCGGATGACTATGTGACCAAACCGTTCAATCCCCGCGAGCTGGTGGCGCGGGTGAAGGCGGTGCTGCGCCGGACAAGTCAAGCGGGACCGACAACGGCCGTCGTCGAGGTCGGTGATCTCCGCATTGACCCGGCCCGGCGCGAAGTCACAGTCGCCGGCACGGAGATCAAGCTCCGCATGAAAGAGTTCGATCTGCTGCTGGCCTTGGCCCGGCAGGTGGGCGTGGTCTTGACGCGCGAGATGCTGCTCAGTGGGGTGTGGGGCTACGATTACTTTGGCGAGAGCCGCACGGTAGACGTACACGTGACCTGGCTGCGGAGCAAGATCGCCGGCAGCACTGCCCGCATCGAGACGGTGCGGGGCGTGGGCTATAAGCTCGTCGGCCCGGCAGCCGGAGCGTAGGAGCATGTCAGCCGGGGAGACCGCTCCACCCGGAGCGAGCGAGTGGGTGACGTGATGAGACGCTGGCTGGCGGCGTGCCAGGCCTGCACCACCGGTCTCTATGCGCTTGTGCAGAGTTGGCGCCGTCGGGGGTTCAGACTGCTGACGCTGCGCTCCAAGCTCCAGGCCGCCTTTGCGGTCGTCATCATCGTGGCGCTGGGCACGGCGGCGGTCGGCAGTCTAAGTCTGATTCAGCGGTATCAGCGGCAGCAAGCGGTTAACCGGTTGTCGGACATCGCGATCATTGCCGCCGGTCAGATGCGGATGCTGACGTTGCGGGAGGCATCATTGTCCGACATTACCGGCTTCATGTCGATTCTCTCGCAGTTCTATGACGTGCGTATTCTGCTGCTCGATGACACCAATCGAGCGTTGGTGGACGTTAGTCCCGAAGGTGACGAGAGCCTGCAGGGCGTGCGGCTTGAAGTGTCGGGCGGACAGTTGGTGTCGGCTCGCCAGGAAGGGCGCGGTAGACGGTCCGGCCAGCGGTCTCCCCAATTGCCGATTGTCGCGTGGACGGGAGAGGTGCAGTCGCTCGATCAGCCACACCTGTTCATTGTGTCCCAGGTCCCGCCGGTGGGCACACGGGGGCGAGGGGCCGGAGATGCAGACCGACCGACGCCGGCCGGCGCCGCTATCCGGCATGTGGCAGTCGTCGTGCCGGAAGCCAGTCTCGGAACGGCTTGGCAAGCCCTGGCGCCCAGTTTGGCCTTTGCTGCCCTGATTGCGCTCGCGGTCTCCGCGGCGGCCGCGCTTTGGCTCTCGCGCTCGATTGCCCAGCCCTTGCGCCAGATCACCGAGGCGAGCCGGGCGATGGCGCAGGGCGATTACGAGCAGTCCATCCCGGTGCGCGGTCACGACGAGGTCGGCGAGCTGGCGCGGGCGTTCAATCGGATGGCGCGGGAGGTGGCCCGCTCCAACCGGGCGCTGCGGGCCTTCCTCGCCAACGCCTCGCACGAGCTACGGACCCCGCTGACCTCGCTGCAAGGCTGGGCGCAGGCGTTGGTCGAGGGCGAGGTGCGCGACCCGGCGGCGAGCGCGGAAGCGGGACGCATCATCCACGATGAGGCCGAGCGGATGCGCCGGCTGGTCGAGGCGCTGCTGTACCTCTCCAGGATCGAAGGCGGACAGTTGCCGATAGAGCGCGAGGCGGTGGACCTCTCCGAGCTGCTGCGTGTAACAGCGGCGCGCATTACCCCGCTCACCGGTCAGGCCGGACAGAAGCTGGTGCTGGACTTTGATGCCAGCGCCGCATATAGCTGGCATGGTGACGTGCGCCTCTTGGAGCGGCTCTTGGCAAACCTGGCCGAGAATGCAGCCAAGTACGCGCCCGAGGGCGCTACCATCACCATCAGCGCCGGCGCGGGCCGGCCGGCACAGGACCCCGCCGCACCGGCCGTGAACGGTGCATTCGTGGTGGCGACCGACGACACGCCGCGGCTGGACCAGCCGATGGATGGTCGGGTAGTGCGGAGACAGCAGACAGCGGAGAATGGCAGCACGGCCGCGCTGCCAACGGTCTGGGTGATGGTCCACAACACCGACAGCGTAATTCCGGCGGCGGATTTGCCCCATATCTTCGAGCGGTTCTATCGTGTCGAGAAGTCTCGTGCTCAGGGGGTGGACGGCACGGGCTTAGGGTTGGCTATCGCCCAGGAGATCGTCGCGGCCCACGAGGGTGAGATCACGGCCACGAGTAGCACCGAGGCGGGCACCGGCTTCACGGTCATCCTTCCGGCAACCGATAGCACGCCGGGTCCGCGCGATCCGACGGATGCCCAGGCTGCGGCGCACCTACCCCCAACCGCCTCCCTGAAGGGAAGGGGCTAATGCCGGTGGCTAGTGATTAGGCCCCCCTATGGTCCCCTCACAGGGGTAGGTTTTCCGCGGGGAGCCGCGGACCGGGGCCGATGAATAGCCCTGGATTCCGGCTTCCGCCGGAATGACGAGCGCCAGGGCGCGATTCACCGCGCCGCTACAGCAAAAACCTACCCTTGTGAGCTATGGTCCCCCCGTTGCGCGGGGGGACGGGCGCAACATGTTGCGCCCCTACGGCTTGACACGTACCTACCCCAGTCAGGGCCTCCCGGTAGGGCAGGGGCTATCGTAGGCGCCACCAGGCGATGCCGGCGGCGAGGGCGGTGAAGAGCAGGAGCAAGGGGTTGCCGAGCGCAAAAGCGAGGGCGGTGCCGGGGGCGAATGTACCCTGCACGAGCATCAGCCCCAGGGCAAAGATGAGCGGGCCGAGAATGGTGCCGCCGAAGAAGCTCAGGGCCATGATCGCCAGGCTGCGGTTGCGCGTGCGATTGTTGACCAACGGTGCCCAGCGGGTGGCGCCCGCGAAGCCGGCGATAGCCGCGAATAGCAGGATAAACCACCAGCCGCTGAGGATGAGCGCGCCGGCGCTGGCGGCCGCCGTAATCGCGACCGTTTGCCATACGGCGGTCCAGGTTGCTTGCTCGGCGGCGTGGCGACTGACACCCGCGCATTGGTGGCAGCGTTGCCCGGCGGGCGTGTGGATCAGGCAGGCGGTGCAGTAGGGCTGGCCGCAGCGGCCGCACGTCAGTAACGTCTCGCGGTCGCTATGACGCGAGCAGGCTTGGGTCATTTGGGTGGCTGGCGTGCTCACGATGCCGCCGCCACGGGTGTGGTGGTGGGGGCCATGGCGCGCAGCGTCTCGATCAATGCCGGTAGCTCGCGGAGCACGTAGTCAATTTGCGCTGCGGTGTTGTCCAGCCCGACCGTCAGGCGCAGCGAGCCGCGCGCCCACTCGGCCGGCAGACCGAGCGCCTCCAGCACGTGCGATAGCTCCAGCGACCCGGAGGTGCAGGCGGAGCCGCTGGAGGCGTAGATGCTCTTGACATCGAGGCCGAGCAGGATGCTCTCGCCTTCGACGTTGTGAAAGCAGAAGCTGGCGTTATTGGGCAGGCGGTTGGTGGGGTGGCCGGTGAGCCTGGCGTCCGGGATGTCCGTGAGGAGGCCGGTAATCAGCCGGTCCCGGAGGTACTGATCGTGGGCGCGCCGGGCAGCGAGCTGCGCGTGGGCCAGGTCGAGCGCCTTGGCTAGACCGACGATCCCGGCCGTGTTCTCGGTGCCGGCGCGTTGGTTGCGCTCCTGGCTACCCCCCTGCTGCTGCGGTTGCCACTCGGCGCCCTCGCGCACGTAGAGAACGCCGGTGCCCTTGGGTCCGTAGAACTTATGCCCGGCCAGCGAGAGCAGGTCCACGCCGAGCGAGTTTACGTCGAGCGAGAGGGCGCCGCCGGCTTGCACGGCGTCCGTGTGAACGAGCACACCGCGCTCGTGGGCGAGACGGGCGATGTCGCGGATGGGCTGGATTGTGCCGACTTCGTTGTTGGCGTACATGATCGAGACGAGAATGGTCTCCGGCCGGATGGCCGCTGCGACGGCGCCGGGGTCTACCTGCCCGTATTGGTCTACGGGCAGCACCGTGGTCTCGAAGCCGAACTGCTCCAGGAACTCGCACGTGTGGAGGATGGCGTGATGCTCGATGGCGCAGGTAATCAGGTGGTTGCCGCGGTCAAAATTGGCGAAGGCGGTTCCCTGCAAGGCCGCGTTGTCCGCCTCGGTGCCGCCACCGGTGAAGATCACCTCGCGCGGGCGGCAATTCAGGACCTGCGCGACGGTATCGCGGGCGGAATCGAGGGCGTGGCGGGCCTCGCGTCCCCAACCGTAGATGCTGGAGGGGTTCCCCGGGACTGCGCGCCAATAGGGCAGCATGGCGGCGAGCACGTCCGGGTGGACCGGCGTGGTGGCGGCGTGGTCCAGGTAGACGGGTAGCTGTTGCATCGTCATGCCTTCATAAATAGTCTAGCAGCGCCGGGGGGTTCGCAGTAGTCGGGCGGTGGCTTGGGGTAGCTGAACGCGCTCCCCTCGCGCCCTTCGCCCCCCTATGGTCCCCCCGCCGCGGCGGGGGGACGAGGGTGGCCGGCGGACCGAAGCGGCGGACGGGGACGAGGGTAGACAGGGTATCGTTTAATTGATACAATCGTGAAAGACTTCGATGAGGCGAGGGCCGGTGCGTTGGGGGTGCGTTAGACTTGGCGAGGAGACTGCGTGAGCGCTGACGTGGCAACGCGATGGGTCAGGATGACGGCACGACCATCTACCTCCTGCGGCACGGCGAGAGCCATGCCAACGTGCGGTCCGTCCTGTCCAATGGCTATGCCTACGATGCCGGACTGACGGGGCGCGGCCGGCGGCAGTCCGTTGAGGCTGCCAGTTGGCTGCAAGGGAAGCCGCTGGTTGCGTTGTACACCAGTCCCTTGCGGCGCTCCGCCGAGACCGCCGCCATTCTGAGCGCGGCGCTCGACTGCGGGGCTGCGGTCTGCGCGGACGTGCGGGAGATTGACGTTGGCGCCTTCGATGGGCGGGGCGACCGCAGGATGTGGCGGGACCACGATGCCATTCTGGCGCGCTGGTATGGCGGTGAGGTGGACGTGCCGTTTCCCGGCGGCGAATCGCTGCGGCAGGCTGAGGTACGGATAGTCGGTGCGCTGGCAGCGATGCACGAGCGGCATCCGCAGGGCGCGGTGGTTGTGGTGACACACAGTATGATCGCCCGCTTTGCCCTAGCCCGGCTGGCGCCGCTCGCCGGCACGGTGTTGAGTGCCCCGGCGTACCGCCTGGGGCATGGTGAGATCGGCGTGCTGCGCTGCGAGCGCGGCCGCTGGACGCGCCTGGCGTGGAGAGTAAATCCACGGCGGTCATTGCAGCGACAGGCTGTGCCTACGCCAGGTACAGCGGGGAGGTAAGTGATGGTTGCCTCAGGCCCCGTACAACCGCCAACCGTCAACATGGAGGATACCGGTGGCGTTTCTTCCCGGCGGTCCGGCGGCGTCCTGGACGACTTGATCGTTGCGCGAGAGCTCAGTCTCGTCCACGCGCTGGGAGTGGGAGCGCTGGCTGCTGTAGCGTTGCTATGGCTGCCCGTGATCGCTGTCGTGATCTATGCCTTCCTCTCGCGCTGGATGAGCGGTGCTCGCTGGGAGCAAGTCTATACTCGCCCCGGTCTGGACGATCTCGGTGGTGTGTTCGTGCAGTATGTACTGACCGTCGGTCCGTGGACGCTCGTCGCTGCTCCTTTTGGCGCTCTGCTCGGTGCATTACGTCGCCTCAGCGCCCGGCGCGGTCACTGGTGGCTGGTGACGCTGGTAGCGGGACAGGTGCTTCAGTTCGGCTGGCACTCGCTCGTTGCCGGGCTGGCCGTGCCGCTCCTTCTCCTGCTCGTTGTCTTCCGCTGGTCCCCGCCCTGGTTGGACGTCTCTACACTGCCGCTGCTGTGGGTTGGTCTGTTCCCACTCTGGTTGGTGTCGGGCCTCGCGGTCGAAGTGCTTTGGGAGGCGATCAACGGTCCGATCCTGCGTCGGATTGTGCCGCTACAGGTAGCCTTGCGGACGAGCCTCGCTGTGCAGGCGGTCCTGGGCGCCGAACCGGGCCTCCGGACGGCGCGAATCGAGCATGTAAGCGCCGATCCGGACACTGGCACCGTCTATGTCCGCGGGAAGTTCGTGGATGCCGAGCAGGTGCGGCGTGTGCAGCAAGTCTGTATGAGGGTAGCCGGCGTGCAGCGGGTAGTGGTCACGCCGTCCGCGGCTGTGCCTACGCCAGGCGCAGCGAGTAATGCTCGGTAGCCGTCGCTGACGGTTGCTGACGGTCGCTGATGGAGGGTGCCGATGGGTATGCCCGTCATCCCGAACCTCAATGCCTTTGGTGGGGCCCCGGGCGAGCGCGTCTTCCGCGACAGCCTGATTGCCGGCGAGGCGAGTAGGTCGCGCACGGCCCTCGCCGGTGGACTGGCGGCGTTGATCTTGCTCGGTGTGCCGCTGGTCGTGCTGGTCCTCAACGCGCTGCTCGGCGCCTGCGGCGACCTGGTGCGGGCAAACGTCGCAGCGCCGCTGACGGCGCTGTGGGACGTGGCGGTCGGCTACGTCCGCACCGTCGGGCCGTGGCTGCTGCCCATCGTGGCGCTCGGCGTGCTGCTGGGCTGGCTGCGTCGGTACGCTGCCCGCCGCGGCTACGTCTTGGTTTTGTCGCTGGGTCCGACGCAGCAGATGCGGTTCGGGTTGCAGTCCGCATTTCCGATCCTGCTCGTACCGGTGGCCGTCTGGTCGGTTGCCCAGCGGCTAGCGGCCGCGCAGCAACTCGACATCACCATTGTCCTGCTGGCGGCGTTTCCGCTGTGGATTCTCTCCGGCGTGGCCATAGACGTGGCGTGGGAAGGCGCGACGGCGTGGCTGCTGCGGCGCTTGTCTCCGCTCCCGCTGGCGCTGGAGATGACGATGGCGGTACACACGGTACTGCAGACGGCGCGCGATCTGGAGTCGGCGCGGATTAAGGATGTGGCCGCCAACCCGGCCACGGGGACGGTCCATATTCGAGGGCAGTTCGAGGATGCCGAGCAGCAACGGCGGGCGCAGCAACTCTGTCAGATGGTGGCCGGGGTGAGGAGCGTGCGGGTCACGGTCATAGGCGCGGATGAGTGAGGGGTATTACCCTCACAGGGGTAGGTATTTTGTCTGCATCAGGATTTGCGGGATGGAAGGATGAGCAGGATGGCTTCTCGCTTGCGCGGCAAGCACCGTGGCCTGGGCACAAGGCCACCGCCGGACAGGCACTGGGCACTTTCCGGGGCCTTGACGGGGACCGGGGAGCACGAATAGTCCTGGATTCCGGCTTCCGCCGGAATGACGAGGCCCAGGGCGCGATGGATCGCGCCGCTACACGAAAAACCTACCCTTGTGAGGGGGTATTGCACCCCTGTGGTCCCCCCGCTGCGGCGGGGGACGGGGAGTTGACGGGGGAGTAACGGGCGCTCTGGATTCCAACCCGCCCTTTCTTGTTGTCCGCCACTGCCTCGGCGCGGTAGGATGGAGCATAGCCGAACGCCCTTGGAGAGGAGTGCAATGGCGCACGCAAAGACCCCGGCCCGCCCCCGAAAAGAGACGCACCGCCTCGGTGAGGCGATCTACGAGCGAGACATCCGTGCCCAGGTAGAAGCCGACCACCGTGGAGAGATAGTCGCCATTGATGTGGACAGCGGAAGTTGGGCCATCGCCGAGAACGCCCGCGTCGCGGCCCAACGGCTACGGGCGCAACGCCCGGGCGCTAATGATGTTTGGCTGGTGCGAATCGGGTACAGGGCGCTACGTAGCTTCGGAGCCGGGTCCCTGCGGAGGATAGAGTGATCGAAGGTGTCGTGAACGCCGGCCGTGAAGCCGTCGTGGCCCTTCCCCTGCAAGGGCCGGAGGGTCAGGCCAGAGAGGTCGAAGCTGTCATAGACACAGGGTACAGTGGATTCCTGACCCTGCCGCCGGCACTGGTGGCAGAGTTGGGGCTCTCCTACGTCGGCAATGGCCACGCATACTTGGCCAACGATGCCGAGGTGGAATTCGACGTGTACGACGTCACCGTGCTCTGGGACGGCCAACCGAGAGACATCGAGGCCGACGCGACGGGGAGCACCCCTCTCGTCGGAATGCTGTTGCTGGACGGGCATGACCTGAACGTCCGGGTCCGGTATGGCGGGCGAGTGTTCATTCAGGCTACGGAGAGCTAGGATAGCGCCGGCCAGGGCACCGTGGCCGCGGGCGCCAGCGTCGTCAACTGGCCGGGCTGACCGGGAACACGGATTACGTCTACTCCGTCTACAGCGACGCCTAGTGCTCTGCGCTGCTGGCCACGGCGCGGTTCAAGACGCCGTGAGGGAGGCCGGGGCGGTGGCCGACGTGCGGCGGGGGTGGTCAGGATACCCCCCTTATGGTCCCCCCGTTGCGACGGGGGGACAGAACACTACCGCTTTCATAGGTGAAGGGGCTAGAAGTGCTCGCTGCGGTAAGCCGCGCCCCGGCTGCCCGCACGCCGGCTCTTGCCCACAGGGGAGGGAGCCTGGATTCCCGCTTTCGCGGGAATGACGGGTGTCAAAGGGGCCGGGTGCTGGTCAGGCGGAGGCCTCGCCTTCGAGGTCGGTACGGGTGATGAGGAGCGGGGGCGCCTGGTTCAGCACGCAGTCGGCATTGACAATGCACTTGGCGACGTCGGACCGTGAGGGAATCTCGTACATCACTTCGAGCAGCACTTCCTCGATCACGGTCCGGAGGGCGCGGGCGCCGGTTTGGTAACTGAGTGAACGGTTGGCGACCGCTTGCAGGGCCTCTGCGGTCAGCTCCAAGTCCACCTCGTCAAGCGCAAGAATGCGCTCGAACTGCCGCACGAGCGCATCTTTGGGTTCGGTCAGAATGCGGACGAGATCGTGGCTGGAGAGTGGCTCGACGCTGACCGCAACCGGTAGGCGTCCCACGAACTCAGGGATCAGGCCATACTTCAGTAGGTCAGCGGCGGTCAGCTCGCGTAAGAGCAGCGGGTCGTTCTCGTCTCTACTGCCGGAGACCGTCTGGAAGCCGATGGAGCGGCGGCTGCCGATGCGACTGCCGATGATGCGGTCCAGCCCCTCGAACGCGCCACCGCAGATAAAGAGCACGTTCGTCGTGTCAATCTGAATGAAGTCCTGGTGGGGATGCTTTCGGCCGCCCTGCGGCGGGACGTTGGCGACGGTGCCTTCCATGATCTTGAGCAGGGCTTGCTGCACCCCTTCGCCGGAGACATCGCGCGTAATCGAGGGGTTGTCGGCTTTGCGGGAAATCTTGTCCACCTCGTCAATGAAGACGATGCCGCGTTCGGCACGTGCGACATCGTAATCGGCAGCCTGGATCAGGCGCAGTAGGATGTTCTCGACATCTTCACCGACGTAGCCGGCCTCGGTGAGGGCGGTGGCGTCGGCGATGCAGAAGGGTACGTCGAGGATGCGGGCGAGCGTGCGGGCGAGGTGGGACTTACCACAGCCGGTTGGTCCGACGAGCAGGATGTTGCTCTTGGTCAGCTCAACGTCGTCGAAGTCCGTCGCGGCGCCGATGCGCTTGTAGTGGTTGTAGACTGCGACCGAGAGCACCTTCTTGGCGTGCTCCTGGCCGATGACGTATTGCGAAAGCTGCTCGAAAATGCGCTTGGGAATGGGGATGTGGAGGCCGGCGAGGTCGGTTTGGCTCGTGCTTTGCCCCCCCTCCTCCTCCATAATCTGGCGACATATGTCAATGCAGTTGTCGCAGATGTAGACGCCATTGGGACTCTTGAAGAGACGACGGGCCTGCTCTTGATTGCTGCTGCAGAATGAGCAGCGGACTTGCCCCCGACTACCGCGTTGGCTCGCCATAGTACCTCTCAGGATCGAGTTCTATCGCCCTGACACGGGTCTCCCCGCCCGCTGGTCCGGCCTCCGGCGTAGCTAGGAGTCGGTTGACGCCGGTGCCAGCGCCGGGAGGGCAATCACCTCGTCAATGATCCCATACTCCAGCGCCTGCTGCGCCGTCATGAAAAAGTCGCGGTCCACGTCCTTGGCAATCTTGTCCACCGATTGCCCCGTGTGGAAGGCCATGATGTCGTTCAGCCGGCTCCGCAGCCGCAGGATTTCCCGCGCTTCGATCTCGATGTCCGAGGCTTGGCCGCCGCGTCCCGGGCTGCTGGGCTGGTGGATAATCACCGTCGAGTTGGGCAGGGCATAGCGCGATCCCTTGCTGCCGGCCATCAGCAGCACCGCCCCAAAGCTGGCCGCGGCCCCAAAGCAGGTGGTCCGCAACCGTAGACCGGAGTCCTGCTGGATATACTGCATGGTGTCGTAGATAGCCAGTCCGGCGTAGATGGACCCGCCGGGGGAGTTGATGAAGAGCTGAATCTCTTTGTCGGGGTCTTCGGTCTTGAGGAGCAGGAGCTGGGCAACGACCGAGTTGGCAACTACGTCGTCAATGGGGGTACCAATGAAGATGATGCGCTCGCGGAGCAAGCGGGACCAGATGTCCATGCCGCGCTCGCCGCGAGGGGTCGTTTCGATCACATAGGGGACGATTGACTCCGGTGGCTGCATGGCTTGCTCCGTTTCTTCGCCTCCGCCGATACCGCTGCGGAGGACTAGGCGTTGCTTTCGTCCGCTGGCGCGTCGTTGGTTGTTTCGGCCGCGCTCGCCGTCTCCGGGATGTCACCGCGGGCGTTCCGCACGAGCCAATCGAGCGCGTGCTGACGTTGCAGGCCGGTGCGTATCCGGCTGCGGCCGTCAGCGGTGCTCAAGAAGCTCCGCACCTGCCGCCCGGTGCGTTGATCGGTAGCCATCGCCTGCTCGACCTCCGACTCAATCGCGGCGGCGATCTGTTGTGAGGTGGGCCTGATGCGCTCCCGCTCGGCGACCGCTTCCAGCACCAAGCGACCCTGGAGTTGCTGGTTCGCCGCCGCGGCGACTTCCTCCTGCCACTGCTCCATGGTGCGGTTTGTCAACTCCAGATACCGCTCGACGGTGACGCCTTGCTGGCGGAATACATTGGTCCGCTCGGTCGCAAGGCGCTGGGTTTCGGCTTCCAGCAGACGGGCGGGAATCTCGAACGTCGTACCCTCGACGGCCGCCGCCAGGACGTTGCTCTCGTACTCCAGCAATGCGCGGCGCTCGGTTTCGTGCGCCACCGATTCTTGGACGGTGGCCCGCAGCGTGTCCAGCGAATCGTGCTCGGAGACCGAGCGGGCGAACTCATCGTCGAGCGAGGGCAACTGCCTGGACCACACTTCCTTGACCCGCACGCGATACCGGGTCGTCCGCTCCGCGGTCGTGCCATCGGGCTGCTCTTCGGGTGCCGTCAGGGAGAATTCCCGCTCGTTGCCAACGGACATACCGACGACCTGATCGTCGAAGCCCTCCGGGAAGCTGTTGCCGCCGATGATAATGCGGAGACCGGTGTCATCGTTCTCTCGACCGTCGGGCCACGCCGCGTGAATGTCGGCAACAATCTGGTCGCCGAGCTGCGTGGTGCTATCCAGCGCCGGCTCCCACTGCGCTTGGCCCTCCTGGAGCTGGGCGAGCACGCGCTCGACCTGATCGGGGTCAGGCTCCGGCGGCTGGAAGGGCACGCGGACATCGCGGTACGGCCCTAGCTCCACCTCCGGGCGGATGGGCACGGTGGCACGGAAGATGAACGGCTTACCGCGGTCCATCTCCACAATATCGAAGTCCGGCTGGTCAATCGGCTCGATACCGGCTTCGGTCACGGCCTCCTCATAGGCCGCCGGCAGGAGGGTTTGGAGGGCCTCGCGCTCAATGGTGGGGGCGCCCACGTGGCGCTGCACGATGGCGCGGGGCGCCTTGCCGGGCCGGAAACCGGGGATGTTGACTGAGCGGCTCAAGCGCCGCCAGGCGGTATCAAGCTCGCGGCTGAGACGTTCTGCCGGTAATTCGATGAGGAGGGCACGCACGCCGTCTTCAGGTCGCTCAGTTGTGACTTTCACACGCTCTGCCTCGGAAGGGGTGCAGTGGCTTCATTCTAACATAGGGCATGGGTCATGCGCGGGGGCGCGGCCGGCGGTGTGGTGTGGGAGTCATGGTCGTAGTGTGGTGGAATGCTTGCGGGGGGCAGCAAAAAGCGAGAACTGCACGGAAGCTCTCGCTCTGGGCAACGGAGCGGAAGACGGGATTCGAACCCGCGACCCTCACCTTGGCAAGGTGATGCTCTACCACTGAGCCACTTCCGCCGGTTAAACACACTATACGGTCACGAGGGGCGGCTGTCAAGGGCAGCGACTGTGGTTTGCCCCCACCCTAGCCCTCCCCCGTTGCGACGGGGGAGGGAACAGCCCGTTCCGCCACGGCGGCGGCCGTCTGTTGCCAGAGGGCGCGGAGTCCTGCCTCCAGGCCCACCTGCGCGCGGAAGTCCAAGCCGTCTATACGGTCACGAGGGGCGGCTGTCAAGGGCAGCGACTGTGGTTTGCCCCCACCCTAGCCCTCCCCCGTTGCGACGGGGGAGGGAACAGCCCGTTCCGCCACGGCGGCGGCCGTCTGTTGCCAGAGGGCGCGGAGTCCATCCTCCAGGTCCACCTGGGCGTGGAAGCCCAAGCCGTCTATACGGCCACGAGCGGTGGCTGTCAAGGGCAGCGACTGTGGTTTGCCCCCACCCTAGCCCTCCCCCGTCCCGACGGCTTAATACACGACACTTTTGGGGAGCGGGGGTGGCCGGGCGACGAGCCGGAGGCGCACGGACAGCCGGTGTCCCAGGGACAGCCGGCGCCGCAGGAGGCGCAGCCCGAGGGTGAACAGGCTGAAGCGCGGTTGTCGGCCCCGTGTGAGTTCCCGGCGGAGCCGCGCCGTGTGCGCCACCTGGGTCCCGAGGTTGAGCATCCACACATAGGCCAGGGCCATCACCAGCCACAGGACATTGGCCCGCTCGGCGCGCCAGACCCGGCTGCGTTGCCACTGCCACCCGTAGGACTTGAAGTCCCGGAAGGCCAGCTCCTCCCACATCCGCATACTGTACCAGTCGCTCTGCGCGGCCGGGTGGTTGGTCAAGAGCAGCCACGGCTCGGCGTGCCCGGGCTGCCAGCGCCCTTGGGCCCAACACCGGAGCCAGCCCGCCTGCTTGAAGGCCGCCACCGGGGCCCGCCAGGCATCGCCGGGTTGCGACACCAGGCTCCCGAAGGGCACGGGCGTTTGTCCGTCCACCCGCACCCGCACCTGCTTGGTGACTCGGACCAGGTAGTACCAGCCCAGCCCTTCGATGGCGCGGAGCAACGCGGGCGAGGTGCCAATCCCACGGTCGGCTTGGACCACCACCGGGCGCCGGTCCGCCAGGCCCGCGGCGACCCAGGTGAGCAAGGTGGTAATCAACGCCACCTGGCCCATCGGCCACTGGGTGGGGGAATAGCACCACCAGGCCAGGGGGATGGCACGACCCCGATAGGCCAGACTGACGGCCATCACCTTGAGCCGCGCCTGCAGGCTGGTCTCATCCACCAGCAACACCACTGGCCCACGGCCGGACAGGTGACTGAGCACCCACGCTGCCAACGCCTGGCAGCCCTGGGCCCAGTCGAGACGCGGGTTGGCCAGGAACCGTTGCAGCCGGCGCTCGACGGTATCCGGCTTGCCCAGTGCCGGCACCGCCTCGGCGACGGCGTTGAGCGTGCAGCATCGCGCGGCGGCTACCCCAAAGCTGAACCCGCTCAAGACCTTCACCAGGGGTTTGCTCAACTGGGGCATGCGGCGTTCGACCTCGTGGTGCCAGTGGTACAATGCCTGCCGTTGGCTCATGGACCCACTCCTTCCCGGTGTCTTCAACCTCAGGATGGAGTACGGTGCTTCCATGAGTCAACTCCTCACCTACCCCGGTCTGAAAAGTGTCGTGTATTAAGCGTCCCGACGGGGGAGGGAACAGCCCGTTCCGCCACGGCGGCGGCCGTCTGTTGCCAGAGGGCGCGGAGTCCATCCTCCAGGCCCACCTGCGCGCGGAAGTCCAAGCCGTCTATACGGTCACGAGGGACGGCTGTCAAGGGCAGCGACTGTGGTTTGCCCCCACCCTAGCCCTCCCCCGTCCCGACGGGGGAGGGAACAGCCCGTTTCCCCGCGGCGGCGGCTGTCTGCTGCCAGAGGGCGCGGAGTCCTACCTCCAGGCCCACCTGCGCGCGGAAGCCCAAGCCGTGGGCCGCTCGTTGCACCGCGGCCACGCTTTGGCGCACGTCACCCGGTCGCGGCGGATGGAACTCAATCGGTACCGTCCGGCCGGAGACCCGGCGCATTGTCTGCGCCAAGTCGAGGATGCCGGTTGGCTCGCCGGACGCGATGTTGTAGGCGCCGTTGGCTCCCGACGCACGGGCGGCCAATCCGACGGCACGCGCAACGTCGTGGACGTGGATGAAGTCCTTGGTTTGCTGGCCGTCGCCCTCGATGCAGAGCGGCCGGTGCCGAATCAAGCGTTCGTTGAAGATGGTGATGACGCCGGAATAGGAGCTATCCGCTCGCTGGCCCGGCCCGTAGACGTTGAAGAAGCGCAGCGCACAGGTGTCCAGACCAAAGAGATCACCGTACAGCAGGACGTATTGCTCGCCGGTGAGTTTGGACAGGCCATATGGCGACAGAGGCTGCGTCGGAGCGTCCTCGCGGATCGGTACTCGCTCCGGCACGCCGTAGATGGCGGCGGAGGAAGCGTAGACGACGCGGCGCACGCCGGCGCGACGACACGACTCCAGCAGTGCCACCGTCCCGGCGATGTTGGCCTGGGCATCGGCCAGCGGATCGGCCACCGAGGGCGGTACCCCGGCGGAGGCGGCAAGATGCACGACGGCTTGGGTATTGGCCAGGAGGTCATCCAGCGGCTCGCGCACGTCGCGCCGGTACAAGGCCAGCGGCAGGGTGCCCAGGCGTGCCCGGTCGCCGGTGGAGAGATCGTCAATGACGGCGAGATCAAGCGCCGGGTCGTGGGCCAAGAGCGCCGCGGCGACGTGCGAGCCGATGAAGCCGGCGCCACCGGTGAGTACGATTCTCACCCTGTTTTCACTCCGGTCTCGGACCTAACCCCCGGCCCCTTCCCTCCAGGGAAGGGGAGTCTGGATTCCCGCGAAAGCGGGAATGACGGGTTACGTAACTGTCTCTTTTTGCGGGAACGACGAGCGGCCGGCCCCTTCCCTTTAGGGAGGGGGTTGGGGGTAGGTTCATTGCCGCGCCTGTTGATACCAGGCAATCGTCCGGCGTAGCCCGGTTTCCAGCGGCGTCGAGGCCTCCCAGCCGAATAGCTCGCGGGCGCGGCTGGTATCGAGGCAGCGGCGCGGCTGACCGTCGGGCTTGGAGGTATCCCACGTGATGCGGCCCTGGAAGCCGACCATGTCGGCGATTAGCTCGGTCAGCTCCCGAATGGAAATCTCGTGTCCGGTGCCGAGATTGACCGGCTCCGGCCCGTCGTAGTGCTCCATGGCCGTCACGATGCCGCCGGCAGCGTCGGCTACGTAGAGGTATTCGCGCGTCTGCCGGCCTGTCCCCCAAGTGACGACCTCCTCCCGGCCCTCTTCTTTCGCTTCGATGTATTTGCGGATCAGGGCGGCGGTGGCGTGGGACGTTTCGGGGTCGAAGTCGTCGTGCGGGCCGTACAGATTGGTCGGCATGAGGTGGATGGCATTGAAGCCGTACTGTTCGCGGTAGGCTTGCCCTTGCACGAGGAGCATCTTTTTCGCCAGGCCGTAGGGCGCGTTGGTCTCTTCCGGGTAGCCCTGCCACAAGTCCTCCTCGCGGAAAGGGACCGGGGTGTGCTTGGGATACGCGCAGATGGTGCCGATAGCCACGAACTTCTCCACTCCGGCCAGCCGCGCGTGCTCCAGCACCAGACTGCCCATCATCAGATTGTCGTAGAAGAAGGTCGCGGGATTGGCCCGATTGACCCCGATCCCGCCGGCCAGCGCGGCCAAGTGAATGACGATCTGTGGCCGGAGGTCGGCATAGGCGCGTTGTACGCCGTCCGGGGTGCGGAGGTCGTAGTCGCGGCTGCGCGGCACGGCGACGTGCCGGTAGCCGCGTTGCGCCAACTCCGCCACGATATGGCGGCCGAGAAAGCCGCTCCCGCCCGTCACCATAATGCGCGTCTGCGGGTCCAGTCCTGCACTCATGGCGCTGCTGATCTTTCTGCCACAGAGTTCACGGGGAATGATACCGGCTGTGCGAGTAGGTGTCTGGCGAATGCCTCCGGTACACGCTGGGAGCGGGTACTGACGCTATAGACGGTAGCTCGTGCGCGGCAGTTAGCAGTGCTTGGCCAGTTGGTCAAGCTGCAATGCTCACCCGCGGTGGCGCGCTACGCCGGCGGCCACCACTGCGCCCAGTGGATGGCGAGGCCGCTGGCGATGATCCAGAGCACCGCCGCGGCCAGCAGCGGCCGATCTTTCAGGAACAGCAGGGACGGGTCTTCGACCGGCGCGCCCCGATACATCAGGTGCAGGTAGCGGAACACCGCGTAGATGACAAAGGGCACCGTATAGATCAGGAAGCTGGACTGAAAACGTGCCTGCGCGTACTCCGAGACGGTGAAGAGGCTATAGGACATGATGACCAAGCCGGCGAGCACCGCGAGCACCTGATTGACCATCCGGAGGTCGTAGTCGCGGAGCACGGGGCGCGAGGTGCCGGCGATCTGCCCTTGCACTTGTAGCTCTTGACGGCGCTTGCCCAACGCCAGCAAGAGGGCTAGGAACAGGGCGACGAGCAGCAGCCAGTTCGAGGGTGGAGTCAGGCTGACGACCGCGCCGGCGATCACCCGCAGCACAAAGCCGATGCCAATGGTCATCACGTCCAGCAGCGCAACCCGCTTCAGCACCAGCGAGTAGAGCAAGATGGTACACCAGTAGATGGCAACGACGGCTGCCAGCCACCAGTTCACGCTGTAGGCGACGGCCAGCCCGACGAGTGCGAGTGCGGCCGAGAGGGCCAGGGCCAGTCCTTTAGGAATGACGCCGGCCGCGACCGGCCGCAGCCGCTTGCGCGGGTGGCGTGCGTCGCTCTCGGCGTCGCAGACATCGTTGAGCGCATAGACGGAGCTGGAGGTCAGGCACAGGGAGACAAAGCCGAGGCCGGCGGCAACCAGAATGGCCGGATCGAACAGGCCGAACGAGAACACGACCGGGGGGAAGATGGCGAGGTTCTTGACCCACTGGTGTGGGCGTAGCAACGCCACGTACTGACCAAGCAGCGGACCGACACGCGCTGATGCCCCGGCTGGTGCCGGCTGTGTTGCCATAGCAATCAGGATCAATCAGAGATGTTGCCGGCGGCACCGCCACGCGCTGCCTCTTGGCGTGGGAAGCGAGCGCCGGGCGTAGTCAGCATAGCACCGACGCGCTGGGAGCGGCCGCTACGTGGTGCCGAGTGGATGGTTCGCCCCCCTGTGGTCCCCCCGCGCGGCGGGGGGACGGGGATTCCCGCGAAAGCGGGAGTGACGGAAGGGATGGGGAATGGCGGGAGAGGCCAGGGCGCCCACAAGGGACGCCCCTACACCATGGCTCCAACTCGCCGCCTCCACCGGGCGGTCGCGTATACTGGACCGGCCGCTAGACATGAATACCTGCACTGAGGAGCGTTCCTGGGTGCTGTGGGAGGGATGATCGCACATGAAAGTAGTATTTGGGACGGACCATCTCGGCGAGCCGTTTGTTGACGAGCTACGGTCACTCCACCCGGAGGTGACTTTCGTCACTGCTTATACGCCGGAGGCGGCCGAGCGCGAGATTGTGGATGCCGATGCGTTTATGGGGCCGCCCTCGCGGGCGGCGTTTCTGGCGGCCCGGCGGCTCAAGTGGGTCCACTCGCCGGGGATGGGCATGGACCCGGTGGCGCTGGTCCCGGAGATGGTGGAATCCGACGTGGTGTTCACCAACGCGCCGGGACCGCATACGAACGTCATGGCGGACCACGTGCTGGCGGTGATGCTCTCGCTGGCCCATCGGCTCGGCGAGATGCGCGACGATCAGCAGGCCAAGCGCTGGGACACGGACAAGTACCAGCACAGCTTTGTCGAGCTGAACGGTGGCGTGCTCGGATTGCTGGGGCTGGGGGGCCTGGGACGCGCCATCACACAGCGGGCGCTCGGCTTTGGGATGCAGGTGTATGCCGTGGACCCGACGCCGACGGACGTTCCCGCCGGTGTGCGAGCGGTCTGGGGGCTGGACCGGCTCGATGAGCTATGTAGCCTGTCCGACTGGCTGGTCATTACGGCGCCGCTGACCTACGAGAGCCGCGGGTTGATTGACGAGCGGCGGATGAGCCTGATGAAGCGCGGTGCCTATCTGGTTGTGATCTCACGGGGCGGGATCGTGGACGAGAACGCGCTGGCGGCCGCGCTGCAATCGGGGCACTTGGCCGGCGCCGGGATTGACGCCACGGAGATCGAGCCGCTGCCGACGGATAGCCCGCTGTGGGAGCTGGATAACCTGATTCTGTCGCCGCATTCGTCGGGACTCAGCCCGTGGCTCTATGAGGGCCGCCGCCAGGCGCTCAAGGCGAACTTACAGCGATTCTTGGAGGGCCGGCCGCTGGCCTACATTGTAGATATGCGGCGCGGCTATTGATGGCGTTAGGTCACCGGCCGCGGAACGCACCTACCCCCAACCCCCTCCCTGAAGGGAAGGGGCTAATGGTTTCCGTCGGGGAGGATGCTGGTTGCCAAGCTGATTACCCTACCCGCCGGCGGTTCGCTTAGGCATAGTGGACGCGGACCTCGGTGACGCGGGGCGTGCTGCCGCTGTTCACGGCGCCGAGGGCGAGGCGGTATTGGACCCACTGGCCGGTGACCGATGCGGCGGCGATCTGCTGGTCGTTGGTGAACCAGCCGGCGCCGTTGCCTGGGCCGAGCCACTCAGCTTGTTCGAGTGCCGCCGCGGTAGGTGCCGAGCGGAACTGCGCGCCGACCCACGTCTTCGGGCCAAGCTCCGCCTCCCAGCCGATATGCGTCACTGCTGCGCCGGCAGGCAACTCGAACGGCGCCGAGGTGTAGTATTCGCGCTCGCTGCCGTCGAGGATGTTGCCGGGCTGCACTTGGAGCATCCCGTGGGGGCCGGCGGTCGGGAGCCGGGTGGGGTGCCGGTCGTCTATGCCGTCCGGCCCGTTCCAGAGCACGAACGAGTCGCCGACGTGATCGCCGAAGCTCTTGTGGTTGGCGACAGCGATGTCAATATAGCCGTCCTCGTTGAAGTCGGCGGCAATGCAGCCGGACGAGGAATGGGTGCGTAGGCGGGCGCGGTTCTTGGCGGAGAACGAGCCGCCGGGTCCGCCCCAGTAGATGTAGGAATCGATGTCGCGGTCGTTCACGGCCTGGTAGCTGCACGTGAAGATGTCGGCGTAGCCGTCGTTATTGAAGTCGGCAACGGCGATGCCCGAGGCGGCGTTGGCGGGTAGCTGGGCCTGGCGGTCGGCACGCAGGCCATCGGGGCCGTTCCAGAAGATGTGCGTAAAGGCATCGTGCGGGGCGCCGACGGTGGGCTTGCCGCCGCCGATCAGCAGGTCGGGATAGCCGTTGCCGGTCAGGTCACGGGCGATGGGGAAGCCGGAGAAGTTGGAGACGGGCAGGACCTGGCGCCGGTCCGGGTCGAAGCCGTCGGGACCGCCCCAGAGGATGACCGCGCGGTTGGTGCCACCGCGCCCGACTGCCATGTCGAGCCAGCCGTTGCCGTTGAGATCGGCGAGGAAGACGCGCCGGGGCGGAATGTAGTCGTCGGGGCCGTCGAGCACGTAGAGCTGTTTGGGGTGCTCTAGGTCGAGGCCGTTCGGCGTGCCGTAGTAAATCTCGATGGTGGCGTCGTGGAAGCGGGAGAGGACGAGATCGAGGTACCCGTTGCGATTGAGGTCGGCGGTGGCCACGCCCCAGCCGTAGCGGGTGGGGATGACTATGTCCGGCTGGTGTGTGTAGCCGTCGGGACCGCCGCGGAAGATGAAGGAGCCGGGATCGAGATGGATGGCGTTCTCGGCGCTATTGGCGATGATGACATCGGGCCAGCCGTTGTCGTCGAGATCGCAGATGAGACCCGAGGTGGCCCCGCGGCCCCAGAGCTTCGTAACGCGGTCGGGGCTAAAGCCGTCGGGACCGCCGTAGTAGAGGTCGGAGTCTACGTCGTTGGTGGCGGTGCGGGCAACCTGGTTGATGAAGATGACCTGGGGGAGTGCCGTGCCAGGTTCACCCCTCCCTACATCCAGCGGATTGGGTGAACCTGGCGTCGTCAGTGGCGAATCGGCCGTGCGGGCGACGAACACGCGCCGTGCCCCGTGGGTAGCCAGCCGGACCGGCTCAAGGTCAACCCCGTCGGCTCCACCGCGATAGACCAGCGAGTCGGTTGAATAGCTCTCCGCGTTTTGCTTCTGGCAGATGACGACATCGGCGTAGCCGTTGCCGTCCAAGTCTCCGACGGCGACGTCGCAGGCGTGATCGGACGGTAGGGCGGTGCGCCGCGTTTCGGCAAAGCCATCCGGGCCGCCCCAATAGACCCAGGAGCACTCACCGTCGTCGTTGCGGTCGCGGCCGACGAACACGAGGTCGGTGTGGCCGTTGCCGTTGAGGTCGCCGCTGGCGACGGACAGCGCGCCGCGGCAGCCGAGAGCTACCGGGGCGCCACAGGTGCGGTCCGCATGGACCGGCACCAGTAGGGTCCGGTTGGCAAAGGGCACGAACAGGTGCGGAGTGCCGCCGAGGTCAATGATCTGGGCCAAGGGGCCGACGGCATTGACCCGTTCTTCTTCAGACACGTTTGCTAAGTCCGCCTCGATGGTGGTGTCGGACTCGTCGGCTACGAGGACGTCGCTGAAACGCTCCGGGTTGATACCGTCGGCGCCGCCCCAGTAGATGCGCGGCGGGGTGTCCGGGGCCAGCACGTAGAGGTCGGCGTAACCGTCGCCATCGAGGTCGGCGGCTCCCAACTGGCCGGCGGCCGCGGCCGGGAGGTCCAGGTCGGTGAGGATTTTGGCCTCGAAGGCCAACTCGGACTGGTAGTAGAGCCGCAGCTTGCCGTCGGCGACGAAGGCCAAGTCGGGCCGGCCGTCGCCGTTGAAGTCGCCGCAGGTGGCTGAGGTGCAGCGGTGCGCGGGGAGCAGCATCCGGTAGCGTTCGCTGAGGCCTTCGGCGGCGCCGTAGTAGATGAAGGCGTTGAGGTGGCCCGGCTCACCGCTCCTCTCGTTGCCGATGACCAGATCGGCATAGCCGTCGCCGTCGAGATCGGCCACGACGCCGGTGCCGGCGCCTTCGGCCAATAGCTCGGTCCGGTGGGGTTTGGTCAAGACATCCGCGTAGACGTAGGCCGGTGGCGATTCGAGGTGCGCTTGGGCGTTGCAGAAGAGCAAGTCCACGTAGCCATCTTTGTTGCAGTCGAACAGGTGGATGCGTTGGAGCACGCCGGCGCGGGAGACGTAGATATTCTGGCCGGCACTGCCGAACGTGCCTTGCCGGAAGGACTCGAACCCGCGGGTGCGCCAGACACCGGACGTGTTGCTCATCGTGTTTCTCTCTTTCGGGCCTTGCCCCCGGCCCCCCTATGGTCCCCCCGCTGCGGCGGGGGGACGGTGTGCTCACTCTCCCGTCGCAACGGAGAGGGCTGCAGTGGGGGCCCGGATGGTGGTAACGATAGTGGGCGTGTCGCGCACTGTCAATCGGCTATGGTGTAGGCTGACGTTGCCTAAGGGGGGGGATGTGCTCGGTCAGCGAGGACTCGGGGCATATCGAGGCGTGACCAGGGAAGGAGCAGTGCTCATGGCCCGATATATCGAGGTTGGTCTGACCAAGCGGTCGGTCGTGGCCGTGGCGCGGCTGCTGGAAGACGAGGCGCCGGAAACGACCCAGGCGGTCTGGGATTCGTTGCCGCTGGAGGGGCCGGCGTTTCATGCCAAGTACGCCAACAACGAGGTGTACACGCTGCTGACGCCCTTCGTCTCGCCGGAGCCGGCGCTGGAGAACGCGACGATCTTTCCGCTGCCCGGTGACTTGGTTTACTTCCAGATACCCCCGGCGATGCCGCTGCCGCCCAAGCTGCGGGAGGAATGCCGTCGCTACGGGCGGCTGATTGATCTTGCCGTATTCTACGGCCGGAACAACTACCTGCTCTCGCCGATTGGTCATCTGCCCGGGACGGTGTTCGCCACCATCGAGGCAGGGCTGGCCGAGTTTGCCGATGCCTGCAACGACGTATGGAGCGCCGGGTCGGCTGGCGAGCGGCTGACCTTGCGCCGCCGGGAATGACGGGAAGGGATTACCCGAGTCGGCTCGGCGCAGCGCGCTTGTGTGCCGGGGTTTGTTACTGGGTGCCGAACTCTTGGGCGGTGGCGGTGCCGTCGCCGTCGAAGTCGGCTTTCAGCTGTGGGTACTGGGCGGACGTTCCGAAGTCCCAGAGGTCGCCGTCCTGGTTCCAGGTAGCGTAGACGCCGGTGTAGCCGGTGGATGCTTGCAAGGCGGCGGTACTCAGTCCCTGGGCACCGGAGACGCTCCCGAACCCGGCGGCTTGCGATTGACCGGTGGTTTCGATATCCCAGTAGGTGGCGCTGATCGTGTCGGCGTCGGCCAAGTTCTCGCCGACGAGGCCGCCGGTGTCGCGGTTGCCCGTGACGGCGCCGGTGGCGTAACTGGCAGTGATGATGCTCTGGTTTTCGCCGACGAGGCCGCCGATGTCGTCATCGCCGCTGACGGCGCCAGTGGCGTAGCTGGTGCGGATGGCGGCGCCGGTTTCGTTGACGCCGACGAGGCCGCCGGCGCGATTATCGGCCGTGACGGTACCGGTGGCATAGCTGGCACGGATGGGACCGCGGTTGCGGCCGACGAGGCCGCCGCTGTCGTCGTCGCCGGCAACGCTGTTCGTGGCGAAGCTGAACGTGATGGGGCCACTGTTCCAGCCGACCAGCCCACCGTTGGCGATGCCGGCGGAGACGCGGCCCGTGGCGTAACTAGCGGTGATCGTGCCAAGGCTGTGCTCGTCTCCGAAGTTTTCGCCGACCAGCCCGCCGGTATCCCGAAGGCCGGTCACGTCGCCGGCGGCGTGGCTGCCGGTGATCGTGCCCTGGTTTTCGCCGACCAGCCCGCCGGTATCATCCTCCCCGGATATATCGCCCGTGGCGTAGCTGGCGGTAATCGCGCCCACGTGGTCGTTATCGTCATTCAGTCCGCGGATGAGGTCGTTATATCCGACCAACCCGCCGACGCGACGATTGGCGGACACCGTGCCGGTGGCGTAACTGGCGCTGATCGTGCCGCTGTTCCTCCCGACCAGTCCGCCGGTATCATCCTCCCCGGATAGGTCACCCGTGGCGTAGCTGGCGCTGATCGCGCCGTCGTTCCATCCGGTCAGACCGCCCGAGCCGATTCTGCCGGTCACCACGCCGGTAGCGTAACTGTCGCTGACCACGCCTCCGTGTCGGTTGACCCCCACCAGCCCGCCGACGCGATGATTGGCGGACACCGTGCCGGTCGCGTAGCTGGCGCTAATCCTGCCGCTGCGGTCGTTAGCCCCCACCAGTCCGCCGGCGTCATCGTTGGGCGACGACACCGCGCCGGTGGCGTAGCTCTTTTCAATCGAACTCTGGTTGATAGCCACCAAACCGCCGAGGATGGCGCTGGCGGATACGTTCCCCTGGGCGTAGCTCTCGCTAATTTCGCCGCGGTTGATGGCCGCCAGCCCGCCGGCAAGCCTGGCGTTGGTGCTCACGTTCCCCGTCGCGTGGCTGGTGTTGATCGCGCCGTAGTTGGCGGAGGTCAGCCCGCCGACGACCCCGGAGAAGGCCATGGCGTCGCTGGCGGCATGGCTGTCGCTGATAACGCCGCGGTTTTCTCCGACTAGGCCACCGATCCGGGTGACGCCTTGGGCGAATCCCGTGGCGCGAACATGGCTGATGGCACCGCTGTTCAGGCCCGCTAGGGTGCCTATGTCGATGGCTCCTCTTATCTGGATGTCCAGCACGTTAAGCTGACGGACGGCGCCGGAAATTTCGCCGAACAAGCCAACGTAATCGTTTCCGGGCCGGTAGATGAACAGGTTGGCGATAGTGTGGCCGCCACCGTCGAGCGTACCCTCGAATGGGTTGGAAGGGCTGCCGATAGGCGTCCAGCCGCTGTCCTGCGTCCACATGGGGTTCACCGCGCCGGATGCGTAGCTGCCGGCGTCACCGAAGCCCAGGTTGCGGGTCAGCTCGTAGCCGGTGCAACCGCTGTCCGGGCAGCCCATACCGCCGAGTGCGCTGGGGAACGCGGCCGCGTAGGCGGCCGCGTTGGCGCGGTCATCGGGCGCGCCGTCACCGTTCAGGTCCCAGCGGATGGCGTCCAACTGCTCCAGATTTGCGATTTCGATCAGGCCGTCGGCGTCGGTGTCGTAGGCGACCGTCCCGGTCTGCACCGGCAGGCTGCTTTCCCAAGCGAAGTGCTGGGTGTTAAGACGGACGTGTAGTCCGTCTGGGCCATCAATCCAGGTGTGGTGGCCGTCGGTGAAGGCGGCGCGGTGGTCGGCCTGGCGCAGCACGAGGAGGCCGCCGGTAGTCTGTTGGAGAGTATCGCCGTTCTCGAGGTTGACATGCGCCTTTTCCACACAGGCACCGACCGTGTCGGACCCTTCAGCCGCATCAATCAGGGTCTTGAGCGTGGCAAAGCCGGGGGTCAATTCACAGTCGGCCGCCGCCGCAACCGCTGGCAAGGCAAGTAGGGCGAGCAGGCCGGCAACGACAAGTGATGTGAACCGATGTCGCATGGCGATTCTCTCCGTTCTCGTAGCCTAGTCCGCAATCATTGCGATGTTGCGCCGTCCCGGCGCGTTGCCTACCCGTATAGGGAAAGGGTGTAATGTTCTTAACTCTAGCGGACGTGTCGTGTATTGACAAACACTGTGACGCAGGTTGACGGTGCTGGTGGGTGGAGTATGCTTGGCCAGCGAGGACTTGGGGCACACCGAGGCGTATCCGCTGCCCGGGGACCTAATCTACTTCCAGATTCCCCCGGCGCTGCCGCTGCCACCCAAGCTCCGGGAGCAATGCCGACGCTTGCAACGACGTATGGAGCGCCGGGTCGGCTGGCGAGCGGCTGACCTTGCGCCGCCGGGAATGACGGGAACGCGAGGGAGGTGGCGATGGTGCGGCGGGTGTGCTTGGGATTCATTTTCCCCTGCCAGGACATGCGGGACGATTACCTCCCGCTGCTGGCGGCCGTGGGTGGCGCGGTCGAGGCGCATTTTGCCGTGGTCGAGAGCGTGGATGAACACGATCCGGCTGCGTTGGCGCGGTGCGGCGGGCGCATCGAGGACTTGCGACCGGGGATCGAGCAGCTGCGACCGCATGGCCCTGACGTGGTGGTCTACGCCTGCACCAGCGGCAGTTTCGGTTGTGCGGTGGGTCCGGAGCAGCAAGCAGCGGAGATGGCTGCGGCGGCCGGTGTGCCGGCGATCAACACGACGCAGGCGTTTGGGGCCGCCGTCCGAGCTACCGGCGTGCAGCGGGTGGCAGTTGCCGGCACCTACCCGGCCGCTACCGTTGCGCTGTTCGCGGCGTATCTCCAGCGGCACGGAGTCGCCATCGTGGCGCAGAGCGCCCTGAATCTGCCAACCGGTGATGCGGTTACGGAGCTACCGGCCGCAGACGTGTATCGCTTTATCGCCAGCGGTGACGATCCGGCGGCCGAGGCGGTGCTGGTGCCGGATACGGCGCTGACCACGACACAGCATATTGCAGGGCTGGAAGATGAGCTGGGCAAGCCGGTGCTGACCGCCAATCAGGTGACGGTCTGGTACGCCTTGCGGGTAGCGGACGTGGCGGCGCGGGCGCCGGAGTTTGGGCGGCTGCTGGCGCTGTCTGGGGATAGGGTGGGAACGGGCAACGCACAGGTCGCTATTGCGGCGGACGCCGCAGTGACAAAGCGGTAGCCGTCAATCTCCGCAGAACAGGAGGTCGCCCAGCGTGGTGAAGTCATTCGTCGCGACGTCGCGTAGGCCCGCGGGCAGGCACCCCGTGAAGTCGTTGCCGTACAGGAACAAGGTCCGGAGTTTGGGAAGGTTGCTGAGTTCCGGCGGGACAGGGCCGGTCAGCGCGTTGTGGCGTAAGTCCAGTTGCTTCAGCTTGGCGAGATTGCCGAGTTCCGGCGGGATAGGGCCAGACAGCCGGTTATAACGCAGCTCCAGCTCCTCCAGCTTGGCGAGATTGCCCAACTCCGGTGGGATCGGACCGGACAGCCGGTTGTGGTCAAGGTCCAACTCTTCCACCTTGGCGAGGTTACCGAGTTCCGGCGGGATAGGACCGGTCAGCGCGTTGTTGTCAAGCTCCACCTCTTGTACGTTGGCGAGGTTGCCGAGTTCCGGCGGGATGGGGCCGCTCAGGTGGTTGTGGTCAAGGATCATGTCCTCTAGCCTGGCGAGGTTGCCGAGTTCCGGCGGAATAGGACCGGTCAGCCGGTTGGCGTGTAGATCCAGCTCGTCCAAATCAGCGAGGTTGCCCAGTTGCGGCGGGATCGAGCCGGTGATGAGGTTGGCCTGGAGTTTCAACGCTACCAGGTTGGTGAGGGCGCCCAACTCGGGCGGAATGGAGCCGGTCAGTTGGTTGTGGCGGAGGTCCAAAAGCCGTAGGTTAGCCAGGTTGCCCAGTTGGGGTGGGATGGGACCGGTTAGCCGGCTGGCACTGATATCCAACTCCTCCAGCGCAGTGAGCGCCCCCAACTGCGGCGGGATAGTGCCCGTCAGCGGGGGGTTGGCGCCGATGATCAACGCGGTTACCCGGAGCGGCGAGCCGCTGATGGTGAGGCCTTGCCAGTTGACGATGGCGCGGTCCGGGTGCCAGTTCAGGGTGACGCTGCCGGCCAGTACGTCCCGGCCGTGCAGCAACGCGGCGCAGTCGGAGACTAAGCGGGGGGTGTCCTGCGGTTCGGGCACGGCGATGCCGTTGGCACACTGGGCGATGTAGCTGGCGGCGACCAGCGGCTCGCTTTCCCAGTCGAACTGCTCGGTGTTGAGGCGGGATTGCAGGCCGTGTGGTCCGTTGATCCAGGTGCGGTGACCGTCGGTGAAGGCGGCCCGGTGATCGGAGCGGCGCAGCACAAAGAGGCCGCCGGCGGTGTGCTGGAGAGAATCACCGTTCTCCGGATTGGAACGGGGATTCTCTGTGCAGCCGCCGACCTTGTCCGGCCCTTCTGTCGCATCAATCAGGGCCTTGAGCGGCGCAAAGCCGGGGTCCAATTCACAGTCGGCAACCGCTGCAACCGCTGGCAGTGCAAGTAGAGCGAGCAAGCCGGCAATGACAAGCGCCGTGAACCGATGTCGCATGGCGATTCTCTCCGTCCTCGTAGCCTGGTCCGCAATCATTGCGATGTTGCGCCGTCCCGGCGCGTTGCCTACCCGTATAGGGAAAGGGTGTAATGTTCTTAACTCTAGCGGACGTGTCGTGTATTGGCAAACATTGTGATGTAGGTTGACGGGGCTGGTGCTGTCCGGGCGCGAGGAGGTAGGGACCTAACCCCCGGCCCCTTCCCGGCGCGGGAAGGGGAGTCGAGGCAGGGCTGGACCACCGCGCCACGGGGAAGCCTTATCCTGTGCCCCCCTATGGTCCCCCCGCTCCGCAGGGGGACGGGTGCTACAAGGGTAGCCGCTACTTATCTGGAGCGAAGTGCCAGGGGTTGGGGTGGGACTCGGTGTAGTGGATGGCGTCGTAGTAGATGCCGGCCGGCTCCTTCTCGGCGGCGGTGATGGCGCGGCCGCGCACGCGGGCATCATTGAAGTAGCTGCCGAGCATCCGGTGGGCAACGAGTTGCACGGAGCCGCCGGTGTGCGGGAAAAGGTGTCCGAAATCGCAGCGGGGTAGGCCCTCCGGCGGGATGGGAATGCCGTACTCGAACGTATCGAACACCACGCGGCGGTTGGAGGCAATGAACCCGTTATCGGGGTCAATGTCCCAGAGGTAGAGCGGGTTGCGGGCGTAGTTGTGGGGCGAGATGGTCTCGTCGCCGGTGAACAGGCGCAACTGCCCGTCGCCCATCGTGTAGGTGGTGAGGGGCTGCTTGATGAGGGGTGATGGCGGGCGGAAGACCTGCGGTGGTTCGGCGCCGAACGGGTCGGAGGTCCGCATCCAGACGGCCGGCGCGCCGGGGGTGTCCGGGTGTACGGACGGCCGGGAGGCGATGACCCATTCGTCTCCGTAGCGGGCGACACTGGCTTCGCCGACGCCGATGTCGCCGCCGAGCAGTGGGCCGATCTCCACCCACTCGTACAGCCCGCGGTCGGGATTGTAGCGGTACTTGATGGCGGCGATGTGGCCGTCCATGTGGTGAAAGTCGAGCCATTCGGTGCAGTCGTCATTGAAGGGGATGGCGTGGGTAAAGGTGTTGTTCATGTTGGTGATGGGCGCGTTGCAGAAGGATTCGCCGGTCTCGTAGCCGACCTGCCGGAGCTGCTGGGCCGGGGCCACGATTTCGAGGTCGTCTCCGGCGTCGTTGAGGCGGAACTGCGTCCAGCCTACGCGAAGGGTGCGCTCCATGAGGCCGGGCGTATCGTGGTTGGAGACCAAGATGCCGGTGTCGGGATCGAGATAGCGGGCCAGGTAGTGCCACTTGATGACAAACAGGTTGGCGTTTGGGGCCGGCTTACCGCCGATGAGGGCACCGCGCGGCACGCCAAAGGCGGCGGGATGGCCATTTTGGAGCACGTAGTGAGCGCCGTCGTCGAACGGCTCCCAGTCGTTGCGGGTGGAGGCAACCATCCGCTCGGAGAGGACGGGGCCGTCGAGTGCATCGGCGCGTAGCTGGTAGAGGATACTGAGGTCGTCGTCGCCGCCACGGTAGCCGCGGGTGGCGTAGACCACCAGGAAGCGGTCCTTGCTCACCTGAATGGCGTTCGGGTGGGCCGGCCACACGTCGTCGGCGCGGGTTTCGCCGGGGAATGGGCAATCGGCGATCAGTCGTCCGAGAGGTTCTATCCGCTCAATCATGGCTGTTCCCTCCGTTTCGGGTCTGTGGGGACTCATGCCTCACCCCCCGGCCCCCTCTCCACCATGTGAGACCTTTGCATAACCCGAGTTGCTGGCGTCGGTCGTGCCCTGGAGCGCGTGGTGCTCTGGCGCGGGCGTGCCGCCCCCTGGCGCCAGCGCGTCTGCCTGGCACCGGCCCCGGCGCGCCTACGGCATGACCACCCCCGGCTCCGGTCGGGGCAGCAGGCGCTCGGCGCGGCGCAGGTTGTACGCGAGACACTTGCACCACAGTTCCGTCGTATTGCGTGCCAAGCCCAGGTAGCGCACCCGCCGGTAGCGATACAGCCGCTTCAGCGTCCCGAACACTTGCTCCACTGGCGCCCGCACCCGCGCGATCAAGCGATTGCGTCGCCGTTGCCAGTACGGTAAGCGGGCCTGGTACTTGTGGGAGCGATGCATGATCCGATCCTTGATCCCCCGGCGCTTCAGCCAGCGCCGCCGGTGTTTGGACTCATAGGCCCGGTCGGCGTACACTGCCGCTTCATCCCCCAGGATCAGCGTGTCCGCCACCGTGCTCTCGGCGATCCGGGCTGCGGTCAAGCACGCGGTGCGGATCAGCCCCGAGCCGGCATCCACTCCGAGATGCACCTTGTAGCCAAAGTGCGCCTGGGCCCCCCGGCCGGCCCAGGCGGCATCCGGATCGGTCGGACTCTTGGCGCCCGGCTGGGCCGTCCCCGTGGGCCGGCGCGCCTGGGCTTGCACCAACGTCGCGTCCAGCAATGTGCCCGCCTTGACCACCAGGCCGTGGGCCGCCAACTGGCGACTGACTTCCGCGAACAATGCCGCGGCCAGCCCGCGGGCGGTCAACTGTTGGCGGAAGCGACTGATCGTGGCGTAGTGGGGCGCCTCGTCCGCCAGCCCCAACCCGACGAACCGGCGGAAGGACAAGCGGTCACACAGCGCGGCGGCCATCTCCGGATCCGAGGCGGCGTACCATTGTTGGAGGAGCAGCACCTTGACCAACATCAGGGGCGGATAGCTCGGCCGGCCCGTGGGGGCGGCATAGATGTCCTGCACCACCGCGCCCAACCGGTCCCAGTCAAAGAGTTGCGCCAAGCGTTCCAAGCGCGGGTTGCGCCCGATCTGCGGTGGCAAATCGGCCTCGATCGGCAGGTGGTTCCCGATCTTGCGTTGCATCGTGCCCCCTCGTGCGGCTGGTTAGTGGTAGCCTTCCTTACCACCCCGCGGCCTCCTTATGCAAAGGTCTCCATGTGGAGAGGGGGAGTCAGTTGGCGAGACTAGCGACATCTCCCGTCACACCGGCATAAGCCGGCAATCCAGTGGTGTTGGCGTGAAGCATGTTACGCGCTTAATGCGACGCATGCTCAGGAATTGGTGAGGCCTAGCTGGGCGAGGCGGGCCGGCTCGCCGAGGAAGAAGCCTTGCTGCAGGAGGTGGCGCTGGAGCTTCTTGACATCAAGGTGGCGGGGGGCGACGCCATCCTGCACGGCCAGGGCGGCAGCGGCGCCGGCGGCCTCGCCGAGCTGCATCAGCGCCGGGCGGGCGCGGGTGGCGCCGGGGTCGTGGCCGCGGCGGATGTAGGCGGAGGCGCGGCCGGTGGCGAGCAGGCCGTCCATGTCCTTGGGCAGCAGCGAGCGATAGGGGGTATCGAAACCGGAGGCTTCGCCGCCGTAGTGAGGCTGCGCGGCGTGCGTGTTGCGGTAGAGCACGTCGTCGAACTTGGCGCCGTTGAAGGCGTCCTCCGGCGTGATGGTGTACTCGCCGTCAATGTGGGGGCCGCCCCGTGAGCCGAAATACGGAGCGACGATGAGCAGGTAGGCGCGGTCGAAGCCGGGGACGTACTTGCGGAAGAACTGCACGGTTTCGAAAACGTGCATCCGGATGGCGGTTTCGAGGCGGGCGTGCTGTTTCATATCGTCGCGGCGAATGGCACCGCCCATATTGATGCGGCTGCCGACCAGGCCGTTCTCATACGGCCCTTTCCAAAGGTTGGGCGTATTGATGTGGACGTGCGGCTCGACGGTCTTGAGGTAGTAGTACTCGCCGATCTCCCAGGCATGGCGGAGCAGCGGGATCATGGGGTCTTCGAACGCCTGGCGTGCAAACGGGAACTGCTCGCGCTCGGCGAGCCACGCCTCGTCCTCGGCGGTGAGGGTGACGTCGCTGGCGAGGAACTGCTCGAAGCGGGGAAAGTCCACGTCGGCCATCACGAAGTAGATGGCGGTATCGTTCCAGGGGACGAACTCGGGGCGTAGGAACTCCTGGCGGATGACCGGCGGCCACGACGGATCGGGGGCCATGTCGGTAATGACGGGGACGCCGGCGCGGCGGCACACGTCGGCGTCGGCGGAGGCGTCAATGACGACCTTGGCTTTGACGGCGACGCGGCCGGACTTGCCTTCCACGAAGAGGCCGGCGACGCGATTTTCTTCGATGATGGGATCGCCGACCCACACGGGCACGAGGATTTCGACGCCCGCGTCGAGAGCCAGCTGTGCGGCCAGGTGCGAGATGATATTGGTGATGTCGGCGTAGCGGTGAGCGGTTTCGACGTGGAGTGCTTCCATGCGGTCGTTTAGCTCCTTGGGGATGCCGGCCAATCCACCGGGCAAGGTAACGGGGGCCTCGCCGGCGACACTGCCGCCGACGATCATCGCCGGACCGAGGTTGCCGCCCAGGGCGGCGAAGCGGTCGAGGAGCAGGGTTTTCGCTCCCAGGCGCCCGGCCGCGATGGCCGAGAACATGCCGGATAGTCCGCCGCCCACGACGGCCACATCCACGTCGTAGGCGATGGGGACCTGTTTCTGTGGCTCGGCTACGTAGCCGAGCGGCTCTTCTTTGGTCATGGTGTCGTCTCCTCCAGTGGCACTTCTCAGCGGCTCGAAGTCTTTGGGTGTACTTCAGACTGACGGAGGACGTGATACTCGGATCCGTCCGCCGCGTATGGTAACTATCGCGTGAGTGTCCAATGCCTGCCGATGTCGCCTGATGACCTCGGCCATCAGTTCGATGCGCTGCGCCGCCGGCACATCCGGGAGGCGGATCAGCCCCGCATGGGGAACGTCATGCAGATAAATCAACTCCCCGAAGTCCGTATCAATCGTGATCAGGATGCGATCTTCGGCTTCAGCAAGCCGCAACAGCACCTGATCCCCTGGGTCGGTACCAAGCTCCCGGGCCTCAAGCACGTCGTGTCCCACACGGCGGAGCCACTCCGCTAAACGGCGGCCGGCACAGCGATCTACGAGAAACCTCACGACTCCGCAACTGACACGGTGGCCAGCGTGTCTCCTGCGATGACCGCGTGCGCGTAGGCGGTGCAGGCACGAATGTCATCGAGTTCCAGATCGGGATAGTCGTCCAAAATGGCCTCCGGCGTCACGCCCTGAGCCAACAGGCTCAGTATGAGTGCCACGGACACCCGCATGTCGCGAATGATGGGCTTGCCACCAAAGACGCCCGGCCGCGCGGTGATGCGCCGGAGGAGCTCGGGATTGGTCGTCATGTCTCTCCCTTCCGCGGTCCCTGGCGCTCTTACTACCGAGTAGCATAGCAGGTGTATATTGGCGGGAGGCGAAGGCGGGACGCGCCGTGCCCATAGTCTCATACGGTGTAGGTTACCGGCCAGTTGGCGCAGGGCTGGCCGCGGACGACGTGGAGGAGGCCCTTGGTCGGCTCGACGACGACCGCGGCGGTGGTTTCCATGCCCGGCTTGCCGTCTACCCAGTGGCGGCAGGTGCCCTGGGGATAGTAGGTGTGGTCGGCGAGGGCGGCGAACGCACGCTGCGGCGTGAGCCGGCCGGATTCCGCGTGGAGCAGGCGCCAGAAGCCGTGCATGCGGTAGTGGGAGTTCTCTTCCTCGCTCGCACCCTCTTTGCCGACATAGGCAGCAAACGGCTTAGTCTCGGCGCCCTCGGCGTGGTTGCCGTGGGTGGCAATGCCGTCGCGGGCGGGAACGGCGCTCACACCCCCGACGTTGAACTCGACGGAGAGGCTCGCGCCCTGCGGGTCGCTAATCAGGCAGTTGCCGGAGCTGGCGACGCCAAAGCGCCGGGCGAGGTCGAGGCCGTCATGTACCGATGACCCGGCCAGCATGAGCAGACCCCAGGTGGCCATCGGCAGCCCCTGCTCGGCGCCGGCCTGGGAGTAGAGCGAGTTGCGGAAGATGCTCATGCCGGTGGACCACATGCCGTAGCCGAGGACCTCGCCCGGATAGGCGAGCACCAGGATGGTCGGCGCGTCCTTAATCCGCATCCGCAGCACGACGTAGCGATAGGCGCTGTGGGTCTGGGTGTCTTTGGTCTGGCCGGAGAACGGCTCGCCGTCGAGCGTGACGCTGCCGGATACACCGAAGGAGGTACAGCCTTCCGGTGTTGGCGTTGGGGCGGTGGAGGGCGCTGGCGCGGTGGGTGGTCCGATGCCGTTGCTCAAGCCCTGGAAGAGATCGAATAGGTGCGGCGCGCGCTGCTCGTACAGCGCCCGCACGGGGGGAGCCAACTCCGTCCACCAGGTACGACGCTCGTGGTAGTTGACATAAAAAGGATAACGCTCGCGGACGATTTCGCCATACTCGCGCCCGCAGTCGTAGGCCGTCCCCTCGACGGCGAGCAGCGGCACCGTCCCCGGCGGCACCTGGCGCGGGATAGGACCGTGCGGCGCCGCGGGGCTGGGCAGGTCAAACGTCGGGCGGTCTACTGCTGATGCCATGATTTCAGTTGTCGGTTTTGAGTGGGTAGTGGCAGGAGAAGGGCTGGATTTCGACTTGCGCCGGAATGACGGGTGTGCCGCCACTCTGTCGGTAGCAGGATTGCTGGCCGCTTCAAGCCCTCTCGCCGTCCGGTGGTGGCTCAGTGCGCGTAGTGCCGTTGCTTTCCGCTTCAGTGAGTGCGGCCACCGCCTGCTCGTGTCCGAGCGCCTTGAGTGCCTGGATGACCTCCGCGCGGCCTTCCGCTTTGCCTTCCACCCGGCCCTCAACCCGGCCCTCGGCTTTGCCTTCCGCTTTGCCGGCAGCGAACTTCCGTCGTCCGATCCACTCTGCGATAGCCATGCTGACTCCCGCGCTCTGTCGGTAGCAGGATTGCCAGGCGCTTCAAGCCTCCTCGTTGCCAGGTGATGGCTCAGTGAGCGTGCTGCCGTTGCTTTCCGCTTCAGTGAGTGCGGCCACCGCCTGCTCGTGTCCGAGCGCCTTGAGTGCCTGGATGACCTCCGCGCGGCCTTCCGCTTTGCCTTCCACCCGGCCCTCCACCCGGCCCTCGGCTATGCCTTCCACCCGGCCTGCGGCTATGCCTTCGGCTTTGCCGGCAGCGAACTTCCGTCGTCCGATCCACTCTGCAATAGCCATGCTTACTCCCGTTCCCACCAATGCGAGTGACGCCGACGCAATACCTACCGGCGCTGTCCCTTGTACAACGTCCAGGGCGGTCTTTGCTGCGCTGTCCGTAGAACGGTCTAGGCAACCTTCATAGACTAGGGTGTAGCCGACACCGGCTACGAACAGGACGGTAAAGACATCCGAGTAGACCTTTTGCCAGCGCCGAGGCAAACTCCACAGCGCCCACCAATCATCCTCTCTGCGCTCCGACACGCCGCCTCCTTACCGCTTGATAGTAGAAACTCCCGGCAGGTGGCGCAAGCCGCCCCGGTACACCGCAGCCACTCGCACCACACGCTTGATATGCACACTATACACTATGGATGTGTGGATGTCAATAGGCTGTGCAAGGGGTGCTCGCGCCGCACCGTGGGCCGGCGTCTGTATCCGCATCAGGATGTACGGGATTGGATGATGGACAGGATAGGTGGCCGGCGCGAGCTATCCATCCTATGCATCTTGTCCATCCATGTAAATATCTCACCCCAGTAGCTACCCGACTACCACAGCCGACCTTGGCTAAGTGTCTCCTTTCTTACCGACCACCCTACAGAGATTTGGCTGAAAAGAACAGCACTCTCATTGTAGGGAGTAGCGCCACTTTCACTTCATGCCCACAACCGAACTCTGTGGTTGTCCTCCTTTGGTATGCTGTACCTGTGACGCTATTTATTGCACTACTCACCCAGTTTAGAAGTCCCGTGTGCGGGCTATTCGCCAGAGAACCGAAGACTTTGAAGTGGATTGCCGCATAGGCAAGCTGTACGCTCCTATTTTGCTGCTGACGGGATAACCGGTTGAAATCGCTTAGAAACAACTCCACATCAACATCTCCGGCCATAGGCCCTCCCTGATCGAACAGAATGACATCCGCTGCTAACCCCCTAGCCTCACCTGCTGTGTGTACAGAAGTTTGAGTCCATACTAGCTCAGGGAAAGCACCAGACAGGGCTTGCTGTAGGCGTGCATAAAACACGCGGAGATTCTGCGGACCACAGCCGCGAGATTGTGCGGCTGCCGTTGGCGCTGGCCCCGTGACGCGACCGGTGCCGGGCGGCGAGGCGGCGGGCAGTGGGGCGGCGGGCGTAGCGGCAACTGCAGCCGCTACGGTGTACTGTGCGGGGACATAGCCGACTTTACCGTCGGGAGTACGTACATGCTTCCAGGTGATGCCGTTCGCTGAAGTATCGGGACCGAGCACTGCGAGCGGCGTGTCATCAGGGTATGCCGCGATACGGTCAGCCAGGTTGCGCGTGCGGCGCAAGAACACCCCATCGCCATCAGTATTCCCCACGTAGACAATGTGCGTTGCCGCCTCTGCCGCAGCGCAGGACGGGATTTCCAACTTGGTGAAGTCATTCGTGGCGACATCGCGCAGCCCCTCCGGGAGACAGCCGGTGAGCGCGTTGCCGGCGAGGAAAACCCCTTGCAAATTTGTGAGGGTGCCTAGTTGAGATGGGATGGGGCCGGTCAGTCGGTTGCCGTTGAGTCCTAGCGCCCGTAGGTTGGTGAGCATCCCCAGTTGGGGAGGAATAGTGCCGATCAGTTGATTGCCGCTGAGGTCCAACACTCGCAGGGAGGTGATTGTGCCGAGTTGAGGTGGGATAGAGCCAGTGAGTTGGTTACTGTAGAGCCACAATCCCTGCAAGTTGGTGAGGGCGCCAAGTTGCGGTGGGATGGGGCCGGATAGTTGGTTGTCGCGGAGCGATACCTCTTTCAGCTTGGTTAGGGCAGTGAGTTGGGCCGGGATGGGACCAGTGAGCAGGTTGCTGTAGAGCCACAATCCGTGCAAGTTGGTGAGAGCGCCCAGCTGGTGTGGGATGGGGCCGGTCAACTGATTGCTGTGAAGGTCAAGCTCCTGCAGGCTGGTGAGAGCGGCCAATTCCGGTGGAATAGTGCCGGAGAGCTTACGATCAGATAGGACCATCGTGGTCACCCGTAGCGGCTCGCCGCCGACGGTGATGCCATCCCAGTAGGCGATGGCGAGGTCTGCGCTCCAGTTGAGCGTGGCGCTGCCGGTCAGCGTGTCTCTAGCTTGCAACAGCGCCTTGCAATCGGCGACCAGGCCGGGATTGTCTTGTGGGTTGGATACCGTGATGCCATTGGTACACGGTGGTACGGTGGCTGTGGGGGGCACTGTTGGCAGGGGAGTCGCCGTTGGCTTGGGTGTCGCCGTCGGCTCGGGCGTTGCAGTTGGCTCTGGGGATGGCATAGCCGTTGGCTCCGGTGTGGAGGTGGGTGATACAGGCGTCGCCGTAGGTGTTGCCTCGGCGGTAGGTTGCGGGGCTGGGCTTGCCGCCTCCTCTAAACTGGAGATAGCAAGAAACCCGGTAGCAACAAGGATGATAAGTATTGCGACGATGGTGCCGATGCTGCTGCCGACAATCTGCGGCCATCCGGGGGGCAAGGAACCGATGATACTAATGATGAGGAGTATTGCGACGATGGTGCCGACGGCACGCGGCCATCCAGGGGGCAAGAAGGCGATGATGCCAACGGCGAGGAGTATCCCGACGACGGTGCCGATGGTGATGCCGACATATCGCATGGCTATATCTCCGGGGCGGAGCCGCTATGCATTATAGTCTATTGCTGTGCAATCCGCAAGTCTCCACACTGGGAGTAGCCCTCGTCCGGTGGTCTGGACTACGGCGTCCGCCGCAGTGATGGTATTCGCGCTACCTATCTACCTAGCCGGCGTATCCTGTATATCCTGTGCATCCATGTCGGTACCGGCCGCTCGTGTTGCGCCTGGATTCCCGCTTTCGCGGGAATGACGGATAGGGGCGCGGGAATGACGGCACTGGTAGGGCGCGACCTGCAAGTATCCTAGTAGTCGAGGGTGACGCCGCCTTCGACGGGGAGGATGGTGCCGGTGATGAACTCGGCGGCGTCGCTGGCGAGGAAGAGCACGGCGCGGGCGATGTCGGTGGGGGTGCCGATGCGATTCAGGGGGTGCATGGCGGCGAACTCCTGCCGGCGCTGCTCGGGGTTGGATTGCATCGCCAGGTACTCTTGGAGCAGGGGGGTATCCACGACGCCGGGGCAGATGCAGTTGGCGCGGATGCCGTAGGGGGCGACATCGAGGGCGAGCGAGCGGGTCATGGAGATGATCGCGCCTTTCGAGGCGGTGTAGGCTATCGAGTCCTTTTGGCCAATGACGCCGACCATCGAGCCGATACTGATGATGGCGCCGCGGGATTCCTTCAGGGCCGGGAACGCGGCCTTGGCGCAGAGGAACACGCTCTTCAGGTTCAGTTCCAGGATGGAGTCCCAGTCCTCCTCGGAGCATTCCAGGAGGCCCTTGCTGTTGTGCCAGCCGGCGTTGTTCACCAGGATGTCGAGGCGGCCCCACCGCTCGACGGCCGTGGCCACGGTGGCTTCGACGGCGGTGCGGCTGCGGACATCGGTGTGGACGAACAGCGCCGAGCCGCCTTGGTCGTTGATGGCGGCGGCAGTCGACTCGCCGTTCGCGCTGTCAATGTCGGCGACGATGACGTGCGCGCTGGCAGTTGCCAGCACTTCGGCGCAGCCGCGGCCGATGCCTTTGGCGGCGCCGGTGACGATGGCGACGCGGCCGGTCAGGTCCATCAGGTTCATGTGCTTCACCTCACTTTGTAGCTAGTAGCTGTTAGCTGTCAGCCGTCAGCTATTGCCGTCAGTATAGCGGGGGAGGGCGAGGAGGGTCGGACCTAACCCCCGGCCCCTTCCCTCCAGGGAAGGGGTGGATTCCCGCGTGCGCGGGAATGACGGGGCCTGGATTGCGGCCCCGTATCGGGGTACGGGGCATGCTTTCGCCGCAATGACGGGTGCGCCGCCCTGGGCCAGGCGCCCACAAGGGACGCCCCTACAGAGGTGGCGGGCAGGCTATGAGGGCGGGTGGCGGAAGTCGGGGACGGGGATGGGGGCGCCGCCTTGACGGACGGACTGCATGGAGAGCGGGAAGATGCTGCTCCAGGTCACGCCGTCTACGACATCAATCGGGGGTGGGGTGTCGTTGCGGATGCAGTCTATGAACTCGGAGAGGACGAAGTAGTCGCCGCCGCCGTGGCCGGTTTGGGCGGCGCGGGCCGCGTGCTCCCGCCAGAGGGGATGATCGAACTCGGCGGCGAATTCATCGAGCGGGCGGTAGGACTCGGCGTCGGAGCGGTCGCGGAGCCAGAGCACGTCGTTGTCGTCGGTGAAGCGCCGCGACAGGTAGGAGCCGCCGGTGCCTTGCAGGACGTAATGCACCATGTTATGCGGGCGGGGGCTGGTGGTGTCCACGATGATCGTGATGAGCGCGCCGCTGGCGCACTTGATGAGCGTCATGGCGCGGCAGCCGGCGGCAAAGGCCTCGGGCCGGGCGTCGGGATGGTCGGCGCCAAAGCGCTCGCGGACGTACTCCGGCATGACGGGGCCGTGCGACATGTAGGTGGTGGTCGTGACGAGGCGGTCGTGGCGGTTGATGCCGAGCCACTGGGCGACGGGGCCGAGGGAGTGGGTGGGATACCAGTTGCCGTTGTATTGCTGGAGGATGCGGCCGCGCCAGGTGGGCTGGCCGGCGCGGTCCTGGCCGTACTCACCGATGGGGAAGTACATCAAGTGGGTGCAGTCGTGGATGTAGCCGCCTTCGGCGCAGATAAGCTCGCCGAAGAGGCCCTGCTCGACCATATTCAGCACGAGCATGTTTTCGCGCCGGTAGCAGGAGTTCTCGGCGAACATGTACTTCAGGCCGCTCTGCTGCACGGCCGCGATGAGCGCCCAGCACTCGTCGAGGGTGGTCGCGGCGATGACCTCGGAGAGGACGTGCTTGCCGGCGGCGAGCGCCTGGAGCGCCTGGGGCGCGTGTAGCTGGAGGGGCGTGGAGAGCACGACGGCGTCAACGTTGGCGTGGGCGAGGAACTGCTCGTAGGACTGGTAGTAGGCCAGCTCGGGGTGGTCGCGACGCCATTGGGCGAGCACGCCGGGGTCAATATCGCAGACGCTCGTGAGCTGCACGCGGCCATCGAGACCGCCAAGCGCCGCGCGCGCAAAGCTGGACCCGCGCCGGGCGCCGACGATGCCGAGCGTGATGGGTTTGTTCACGGTGTCTTGCCCCCCTATGGTCCCCCCGCTTCGCAGGGGACGGGTCGCATCTCCGCTGCGGTAGCCTACCAGACTTGGCGCGTTGGAGGTGTGCGGGCCTCACCCCCCGGCCCCCTCTCCACCATGTGGAGAGGGGGAGTCTGCTGCCGCCCGGCACCACTCGCGGTTGTCGGCAGCTTGACCGGATAGCAGCACGATAGATATACTCCTTGCACCTACATCAGCCGCGTCGGCTACCCGGCGTGGATCAGCAGCAGGATAGGGGCACCCATGCCCCCTTGTGGTCACGTCGGGTAAGTCGGCTGATGTAGGGTTAGTCACTATCCTGATCGCAAGGGGGTATCTTCATGCGGAACGCAAGGTTCCGGTTCCTCGCCCTGGTCGTAACTGTCTTCCTCGTCAGTAGTGTCGCTCCGGTCCAGGCGCAGGGCACCTTCGCGCACGGCGCCGTCGTGGCGCTGCAAGACACGCCGCACCTCTGGTTCGCCGACGAGCACGGCGTCTTGCATTGGGGCGGCGATACCCGCGCGCTCGCCGGACGGCATATTGATTGGAGTAGCCGCGTCGAGGTGAACTTGCGGTGGCTACGCACGCTGCCGGTTGGCGATCCTTGGTTGTCGGCTGGGCTACTGAAAGACGGCGATCCGATCTATCTGGTCAAGTGGGAGAGTAACTGGGAGCAGCCGCAGCTACTCCACATTCAGTCCATCAGGGACGTGGAGTTGTTCGGGATCAACGGCAGCAACTACGGCAAGTTCGTGATCGAGAAGAACGAGTGGGAGCGCCGCTTTGGTATCTCTGCTGCTGACCTCCAACGGGGTGTATTGGCCTCAGCCGTCACTCCCGTATCGGTGACGTCACCGGCCTTGGAGCGGGAGGCGCTGGTCGCACTCTACAACGCGACGGACGGCGCGAACTGGGAGCGAAAACAGAACTGGTTGAGCGACGCGCCACTTCATCTGTGGTACGGCGTCATCAAGACTGACGCCACCGGCCGCGTCACCAGGTTAAATCTCAGCAGTAATGGCCTAAAGGGGCCACTACCAGCCGAGTTGGGCAATCTGACCAACCTTGTGTCGTTGGAAATCGGTAACAACAACCTGATAGGACCGATACCAACTGAGGTGGGTAACCTGATGAAGCTCAGGGCATTGGGTCTCCACAACAACAACCTGACGGGACCGATACCAGTTGAGTTAGGAGGTTGGACAAGCCTCGATTCCCTGGCCCTCGGTGGCAACAACCTGACAGGGCCGATTCCGGCTGAGTTGGGCAACCTGATGAAGCTCAGTTCGCTGGGTCTCTATGACAACAGCCTGACGGGACCGATCCCGGCTCAGTTGGGCAGCTTGACCAACCTCAGGTGGCTGGGTCTCAATGACAACAGCTTGACGGGGCCGATCCCGGCGGAGTTAGGTGATCTGACCAGCCTCAGGTGGCTGCACCTCAGTGGCAATAGCTTGACGGGGCCACTGCCGGCGAGTCTGACGGCGCTGACGAAGCTGAGAACATTCAACTTCAACGACACGGGGCTTTGCGCGCCGGCCAACGACGCCTTCGGGGCGTGGATTGGGAGCATAGACGATGTCGAGGGCCAATGGGGCTGTCCAGCAAGTTGAGGAGTTACGTGCTTTGCCCCCGGCCAGCCGAGTGTGATAAGATGAGTCTAGCGGCTTTGGATTCTGGCTTCGCAGGAATAGCGGGAGGTGGCATTTCTGGTTGAAGTCCGGTCGTGCCGGCTTTACTCGCTAGGATGGAGGAACCAATGAGCAAGACACGTAGACTTTACGTTAGACTTTTCGGAGTTTCGGGGGAGATCAACACACTCGAAGAACATTTAGAGCTTATCGAGGAACAAATAGAGCGAAGCATAAGGACAGCACATTGTGAGTTGACATCTGAAATACAGGGGCTGACTCCTGATGACGAAGATCAATGGGACATTCCCCATCAACTACACGACTATAAGGTCGAGGTCACATTGCCACGTATCCTGCGTAATCCATTTCTCGTTAGCTTATTTGCTGTGTATGAGTCGGCAGTGATAACAGTTTCAGAGTTAGTTCAGGAAGAGAAGGGACAAGCGCGTTCTCTCAATGATACTAGGGGGGATTTTCTCGACCGAGCCAAGAAGTATTATAAGCATGTCCTTCAATTCGATCTTTCAACGGATAACGAGCGCTGGAAGCGGTTGAAGGAGCTTTCTGACCTTCGTCATGCAGTTGCCCATGCAAATGGTCGTTTCGAAGCAATTCGTGAAGATCGGAGGAAGAGAATCGTGCAGCAAGGATTTCTCGATGAAGATACTGGTTTTGTCATAGTCCCTGGGCCTTGGCTGAGAGAGACGGTTAAACTGGTAAAAGAGGATTTAGAAGACCTTTTAGCAAGATATGAGGAGTGGGAAACAGCCGGGAACCCTGACAAGAAATAAAGGAACAGGGTGCCTGGATTCCGGCTTGCGCCGGAATGACGGGTGGACTTGGCCTCGCTCGCGGTCACGGCGGCGGCCGTATCCATGGTGGTGACGGAGACAGGGAGGTATGTGATGGTGTTGGCAGAAGCGTTCGAGGAGTGGCGGGAGAAGCGGCGGCGGGAGCAGATTGCGCGGGCAGTGGCGGATGGGGTGAGTGAAAACAACGCCGAGTGGGAAGCGTGGCTGCAACGGCGGATGGAGGCCGAGCAGCGTGGCGAGCCGTTCGATGAGCCACTGCCCTCCGAGCGCAGCGCCGTCGCTGAGGCTACTGAGCGGCAGTAGTAGCCCTCCTGTGGTCCCCCTGACAAGGGTAGGTTTTTGTCTGCATCAGGATTTGCAGGATGAGGGGATGAGCAGGATGGTCCTCACCCTCGCCGGGCAGGAATAGGGTGCTTTCCAGCGCCATGACGGGAGCGTAGGGGCCACGTAGGGGCCTGGATTCCGGCTTTCGCCGGAATGACGGGGGGCTGGACGCGGTGAATCGCGCCCCTACACAAAAGCCTCCCGCTTGGGTGGGTGCGTAGCCCCCCTGTGGTCCCCCCGCTGCGGCGGGGGGACGGGATTCCCGCCCCGTATCGGGGTACGGGACATGCTTTCGCGGGAATGACGGTGTTGCAGAGGTCATCGGAGGTGGTGGGTGGGTCGGCGGGAGTGTTCGTAGGTGGCGTTAGGGTCGGCGTGGACTTCGGCGGGTACCTCGCCTTCCCACCAGGTGGGGACGGAGGGGAACGGGAACAGATCCCACCAGGCGAGGACGAGAGTGCGCCGGGTGTCGGTGTTGTTGGGCCAGGCGGCGTGGAGGACGCGGCCGTCGGCGATGACCAGATCGCCGGCCTTGCAGGGTACGTCTATCTCGCCGGGCTGCTCGGTGAAGGCGAGGTGGTTCTCGTCGGCGCGCTGCATTTCGGGGCTGTGGGCGTCGGGGAGCAGATCGTGTAGCTCGGTGCGCTTGCGGTGGGTGCCGGGGATGATGCGGAGGCAGCCGTTCTCGCGGGTGGTGTCCACGAGGTAGTAGGAGAGGAAGACGCGGCTGGGCCAGGGCAGGGCGGACTTGGGGTGGTTCCAGTAGGTGGCGTCCTGGTGCCAGTAAAGGGGCGGGCCGTGCGGTGGCTTGCTCAAGAGAATGATCGAGCTGGCGGAGGTCATGTCTTCCAGGCCGACCTGGTCGCAGGCGGCTCTGGCAGCCGGTAGTTCGAGTAGCTCGCGCACGATGGGGTCGTGGTAGCGGCGGGGGTCTTGCTGCTGGTCCCAGGCCTCTTTGGTCATGATGTGAAAGTCGCTGCCCTGATAGCGGAACTTGTGGTCAACGGCGTGGGTGTCGAGGAAATCGTCGGAGAAGCGGCGCATCCGGTCGAGGAGATCGCCGCGGAGGACGCCGGGGACGAGGCAGAAGCCGTCGTCGAGGAGCTGGCGGCGCTTGGCGAGGGCTTCTGCGGCGGTGAGGCTGGCGGTGGGTTGTTGGTCGGTCATGGTTGTGTGCCTCCTGTGAAAGCCCCCCTATGGTCCCCCCGCTGTGGCGGGGGGACGTGGATTGCGGCGCAAGCCGCAATGACGGGGGATGGGCGCAACATGTTGCGCCCCTACATGCATCATTCTGCACTCGCTACTAGGCTCTCGGCTTCTTCCAGGGTGGGGATGCCGGCGCGTCCGCCTAGGCGGCGGCACTTCAGGGCGGCGGTGGCGCTGGCCAGCAGGAGCGAGTCGCGCACGGAGCGCCCGCGTGAGCGTGCGAACAGGAACGCGCCGTGATAGACATCGCCGGCGCCGGTGGTATCTACCATTGGCTCGACGGTGAAGGCTGGGACGCGATAGGTGCCGGCCGGCTCGACACAGACGGCGCCGTGCTCGCCTTCGGTGATGACCACCATCGGCGGGCCGTGGTCGTGGAGGGCCTGGGCCACTGCGACGAGGGACTCGCCGGGCGGGAGGCCGTGGGCCTGGGCGAATTCGCGGGCGAAGAAGCGGGACACGATCAGGTAGTCCACGAGCGGCAGGAGCGCGAGGTCGTCGGGCTGGTAGTGGGTGCCATCATAGCAGACCGGCTGGCCGGAGGCGCGTGCCCACGTCGCCGCCTGGAGGGCGGCCGGACCGGGGTCGCTGAGGTGGAGGATGCGGCCGCGTTGGAGGTAGTGGCGGTCGAGGTGGTCGGGGGGTACGGCGCCGCAGGTACCGAACTGGGCGAGGAAGGAGCGGGCGGCGTTGCGGCGGTCTACGAGCACGAACGTGCGGTTGGAGGTAGCGCCGGGTTGGAGGTAGAACCGGGTGACATCCACGCCAGCGGACTCGAAGCCGCGCTTGATCTGCGTGCCGGTCGGGTCGTCGCCGATGGCGCCGATGAAGGCGGCGCGGCCACCGAGCCGGGTGACGGCAACCATGGCGGTCGCGGCCATGCCGCCGCCTTCGAGGGCGCGTTCGAGGACGGTGACTTGCTGCTCGGCGCGGGGGATGCGTTCGAGGAGCAGTAGCTCGTCGAGGCAGCAGAAGCCGAGGCCGACGACATCGAAATCGGGGGCGGCGGATGTGTTCATTGGGATGGCTCGGTGGCGGGTGGTGACGGTTGAGTATAAGTGGTGGCGGGACCAGCCCCCCTATGGTCCCCCCGCTGCGGCGGGGGGACGTGGATTGCGGCGGAAGCCGCAATGACGGGCATTCGGTTAGTGGGGGGTGGTGAGGTGGCGGGCGGCGGCGGTGACGGTGGCGCCGCCGTGGATTAGCTCGACGAGGGCGCCGGCCATGCGGTCGGGGCGGGGGTGCTGGATGATGTTGCGTCCGAAGGCGATGCCGCGGGCGCCGGCGGCGAGGGCGTTGGCGACGTGCTGGAGAGCCGTGCGGGGATCGGCGTGGGCCGGGCCGCCGAGAATGATGACGGGCACGAAGCACTGGCCGATGACCTGCTCGGCGTAGGTGTCCACCGGGCCGACGTAGTGCGCCTTGACGAAATCGGCGCCGGCCTCGGCGGCCAGCCGGGTGGCGCGGGCGATGTTCTCGACGGTGTGGGCGCTGGTGTCCTCGAAGGACACGGGGATGGGTTCGGCGAGCAGGGGCATATTCCAGTCGGCGCAGCGGGCGACGAGGCGGCGCAGATCGGCGAGGTGGGTTTCGCCGGCGCTGCCGGGAAAGACCTTCAGCTCGACGGCGTCGGCGCCGAGGCGGAGGGCCAGCTCCACGCCGTAGTCGGCGACCGGGCCTTCGCTGTCGAGGGCGACGATGAGGCCTTTGCCGCCCAGTTCGTCGGCGACGACGCGGGCCATGCCGGGCGTGGTCATAATGGCGTCCACGCCGCCGGCGATGACGCGCCGGACCGCCTCGGCGGGGTGCTCAAGGCCGGTGGCGATGCCGCTCTCGCGGGCGTGATCCATTGCGACGACCACGGCGCGGCCGTCGGGCGCGAAGATATGGTGCAGACGACGCTTGGCGTAGGTCATGGTGGCGCGAGGCTACCAGCGGGCCGGGGCGTCGTCAAACGGGTGGGTAGCTGTTAGTGCCCCCCTATGGTCCCCCCGTTGCGACGGGGGGACGGGGATTCCCGCCCCGTATCGGAGTACGGGACATGCTTTCGCGGGAATGACGGTAAATGCGGTGGGTGTGTAGGTAGGTCTGGGTGCGGGGATTGGCAGGGGTGTGGGGCAAGCCCTCCTGGCGCGGCCGGTGTGACCCGGCCGGCAAGGAAACGGTGGCGATGGGTGCGGCACTCGGACGGTCGTGGCCGGATACCCCCGCCGTGATGGCGAGGGGCCGGCCATGACCCGGTGCCCTAAGGGCGGCACTCTGACAGTACTGACCCGGCGCCCGCGCTGAAATAGCGCGGGGTATGTCAGCACCCGGTGCCGTAGAAGCGGCACTCAGACGGCCATGCCGCGCCGCACACAGGGCGGCGTGGGGTCGCTCATGACCCGGTGCCCTCGGCTGGGTGGCGTTGCCACCGTTGTTGACTAGCATGATGATGCGAGTGAGTCCCTGCCGGGCGGTGCCCGGTGCTCCAGGAGGGACTTGCAGCTGCCAATCCCCGTCACTGGAGCCATATCAACGGGGGTGGGGGAAAGACAACGGGGGGAAATTGTCGGCATCAGGATTTGCGGGATTAGAGGATGAGCAGGATAGGGGCTGGCGGGACTCACCCCCTGGCCCCCTCTCCAACATTTGGAGAGGGGGAGTAGGGTTAGCCCCCCTGTGGTCCCCCCGTTGCGACGGGGGGACGGTCCGGCTTAGGGGACGTTTAGGGCTGCTGTAGGCTGGCGAGGGCTGCCGGGAACTCGTTTTCGCTGAAGATCAGCCGGAAGACGCCTTGCACCGGCCCTTCGCGAACGGTCAATGTTCCGCAATTGAAGGCGTTTTCAAGGGTGTCGAGCACGCGGCGCTTGTAGTCGGTGTCCGGGTTGCCGCGCAGGTGCGCGCCTTTGGTCTCGAATACCAGCAACTGGGGTTTGCCGTAGGCTGCACCGGCCATGGCGACAAAATCCGGCCAAATGCGCTCCTGCTTCCAGCCTCGCAGGTAGTAGTCGCCCCGCTGGCGGACGGCAACCCGATGCCACCATTGCAGTGCTCTTTGCTCATCGAGATAGCGAGCGAAATTGCGCTCCAGGGTAGAATCGAAGTGTTGCGCGTACACCGGCTCGAATAGACTGAGTTGTATCGGCTGGCCGTCATTCCTTGCCAGCAGTCCACCATCGTCCGCCACCGGGATTTCATAAGCGGATTCTTGCATCCGGAAGTTGGGCTGGCCCGTCTCTAGGTCAAAGCGGATGTTGCCCTGCCGCAGCTTGTCGCGGAAAATGCGCTCCGCGCGCGATTCCACTTCATCCTTGACGTACTCGCGCAGGGCATATGCCAGATAGGAACGTTGGTCATAGATTTGGTCGTCGGTTTCGCCAGCCGACCGCAGGCGTTCCACCAACTGATGGGCGATGCGGGCTGCCTGCCATGCATTGGGGGTTACGTCAGACAGGCAGCGGGCAAACCAGGACACTTTGACGGTCTTGTCAATATACAATTCCTGGGATTCGTGGAAAACAGGCACGGCGTCGCCAACATCTACCGAGGCGGTTTGCCGTTGGGCCGGGTTGGGCAATGCGACTTGGGGGTCAGGCTCCGTGATGGACGCCCAATCAATGTGCGGCAGGATATGACGCTGGTAGTCCAACTCGATCCAATCGTCGCCGCGCTTGTGGAGCACCAGCGGCAGAAAGATGTCCTTACCCCGAAATCGCTTGCGCCGCTGTATGGTGATGCGTCGCAAATCCCCCGCCGTTGCCAGTACCTCATCGCCCAGGCCCGTCAGCCCTTCCTGCTCCAGCCCGGCTTTGACATGGCCTACGGCAACACCCACCTCGGTGTCCCAGCAGTAGACATAACATTGGTCGAGCAGCTCCCGGCCCGTCCGGCGGGCGTGGGGCTGGCGCATCACCCGGCCTACCAATTGGGTGATGGCGCGTTGGGCGCGGGTATTGTCCAGCATCACCAGGAGATAGGCGAAGGGGCAATCCCAGCCTTCCATCAGGGCCGACTTGGTGATAATCCAGCGTACCGGCGACAGTTCCGATAGTAGGTCCTCATTGCCCAATTCGTCGTTGTCGGCGGACTTGACACGGATGGCCGCGGCCGGCACGCCCAGGTAACGGTTGAGGTACTCGCGCACGTCCTCGGCGTGGACCCGTTCGCCGTCGCGCTGGTCTCGACCGGTGCGCTCTACGCGCACCACCGCGATGGGGCGGATATAGCGTCCCTCGCTCATCTGGAACGATTGTGCCTCGGCATCAAGGCGCTCAAGCTCGTCGCAGGCCTGTGCCAGTGTGTATTGCCATTCGGCGCCGGTGAACGACTCCACTTGCACCGGCAGCTTAATCATCTCCTCGGTCTTCAGCGCGACGCCGGTGATATCCACCAGCAAGTTACTGATTCCTCTGTTGGGCGTCGCGGACAGCTCAATCACTAGACGGGGATCGAGGCGGTTGACAGAGAGCACGAATTCTTCGTTGGATTCCCGCCTCTTGGCGCCATAGGCCTTGTGGGCCTCGTCCAACACCACGACCGGACGCAACATCTTGAACACGTTGAAGAGGCTGCGCTTGACCGGGCCATCGTCCGAGGTACGCTCCAAATCGGGATACTTCTGCAGCAAGCGGCCGTCACCCAGCACGTCATCGCTGTCCGGGAAAAGGGTTGGATAGCGCCCGGAATCTCGGAACATTCGCAGGAATTCCCGGCCCTTTTGCCGATTGGTTGCCGGCAGCATCAGGAGCATCACGCACAGATAGTTGGCTACGTCCGCTCTCGTAAAAAGGTCGTCCTTCTCCAGTAGCTTAACGCGCCCGCCGCTGGCCCGCTCCAGCATTTGCCGGTAGGGATGCTCTCTGTTTTTCAGCGCAGCCTTAGTTTGCTCGTAGATCGCGCGGGTCGGCGTGATCCACAGGGTCAGGCCGGTTTGCTTGTTGAGCCGTTCCAGCGCCGCGGCGGCCAGCAAGGTTTTGCCGCCGCCAGTCGGCACCTTGAAGCAGATATGCGGGATGGGCCGGCCGGCCGCGTCGGTGCGTGAAACGTACTCGCCGGCGGCTTGGGACAACTGCTGCCAAGCCGTTTTGGGATAGTTGCGGATGTCGTCGGGAATAGTGGCCCCGACCTGTCGCAAAGTGGCGATAACGGTTTCGGATTCCGCGTGTGCCGTGGCCAGTGACTCTCGCCAGCGCACAAAGGCGTCGAGGGCGGTGGCCTGATATTCCTTCAACTGCATGGCGTGAGTCCCTATCGCCCGGCGCGGCCCATTTCATAGGGCAACTGGCAGAAGGTGATACCCATGTCGGTAAGTTCTCGCTGGCCGATATACTTGCCCGCCCCGAAAAAGATCGCTTTTCTGCCCTCCTGACGGCTGGCGGCGCAGATACGTTCTGCCCGCTCTTCGTTCAGTACCGCCTCATTGCTGCGTAGCCAATCAACGCTGGGTTCGTACAGCAGGTAGTAGTCGGTGCTATCATCGCTGTAGAACAGGCCATCCTCATTCTGGGGCGCAAGCGCGACCTCCCCGGCGGAGACGCCGGACGCCGTATGCAATAAGTAGGCCGCCAGCGCCGCGTAGGACGGGAGCGCCGTGCCGGTCAGCATCCCTTCCGCGTCAATCGGCTCGCCCAGCGTGCAGTAGGTGAACGAGCCGCCTAGACCTTCGCGCAGTTGGGCATCGCGGGCAGTCGGCACACCGTTGATGACTCGCCGTACCCGTTCGGCGGTGATCGTGTCGGCATAGTCCTCGCACTCGACGAGAATGAACTTCCGGTTACCGCCGTCCTCTTTATTCAACGCCAGGACGGCGTGCGCCGTCGTGCCACTACCGGCAAAGGAGTCGAGAATGATGGCGTTTTTGTCAGCTATCATCCCTATGATTCTCTGGATGAGGTTGACATTTTTCTCGCCATTGGGAAAATCGAAGCGTGTATCGTACTCTTGAATGTCGGTCCAGTTGGAATCCAGCAACGTTCTATCACTAGCATCAAGTAGGTATTGAGGCTTGCCAGTGCGAGGGTTAGGGCGCAATTTCCCGTCAGCAACTAGCTCATCTGCCCTCTCTTTTGAGTACATCCAATGTCTTCCCGCAGGAGGGGTAAAGCCAAAGAGTTCGTATTCCATCTTGGGGCGTGTTCCCGGAGCGTCAAAGGCGTGCCAACGTGCTTCTTTCTCTTGGTAAACAGTTGGTGGAACAATTAACCCGGATGGGGATTTAGAATAAAACAGAACGAAATTGTACCCGAGGTTTAAAGCACGGATATGCTCGCGCTCTCTTATATTTTTCTTCACTCGTGCAACGGCAAAATTGTTACGAAAATTCTCCTCACCAAAAATCTCGTCCATCAGCATCCGCAAGTGATGCTGCTCGTTGTCGTCGATGGAAACGAAAATGACTCCGTCGTCGGCCAGCAATTCTCGGAGTAGGTGCAGGCGAGGCCACATCATGCACAGCCACTTGTCGTGGCGCTCCAGGTCCTCGCCGTCTACGGGACTCTGGGACTTGAGCCACTCCCGCAGCAGCGGGCTGTTCACGTTGTCGTTGTAGACCCAGCCTTCATTGCCAGTGTTGTAGGGCGGATCAATGTAGATGCACTTGACGCGACCGGCATAGCGGGGGAGCAGGGCTTTCAGGGCGTGGAGGTTGTCACCGTGGATGATGAGGTTGTCGTCGGCGCCGGTGGAGTGGAGCGACCGGGCCGCATCAGGGACCAGTGATCGGTACGGGAGGGTAAGGTGGTGGGCGTAGATATGCTGCTTGCCCTTGAAGTCCAGCGTCGGCATAGCGGAGCCTCCAACCTTGGCTGCCGCTGATGATACCAGACTCCGGCCGTGTCGGGATGATGGCGGCCGGGGATGGATTCCGGCTTTCGCCGGAATGACGGGTGGGCCGCTGCCGGACGCTGCCTCTCTATCGCGGGATGAGGTGGGTTGGTGGGGTTAGTTGCCTGGGGGGAGGGGGAGGTTGACGCGGGCGTTGCCTTGCTCTTGGGACTTGAGGAAGCCGACGATGATCTCGACGACTTTGCGAGCTTCTTGGCCGGAGCCGATTAGCTCGCCGCCGTGCTCGATGGTGCGGGTTAGCTCGTCTATGAGGGCGACGACGTCGGTGCGGCGGTGGGAGGGCAGGGGCGGCCGGTGGATGGCGCCGTCTTTGCGTAGCTCGACATGGTCGCCGACGAGGTCAATCTCGCCGGATTCGCCGATGATCTGGATGTACATGCCGGGGGTTTGGCCCTTGCTGGCGTTGATGAAGGCGCGGACGCCGTTGCGGAAGTGGATGTAGCCGCTGCCGCTGGGGTCGAGGGCGGGGTCTTTGCCGCCGTCGCCGCGGTAGGCGAAGTAGTCGGCGAACTCGGGGTCAAGCTCGGCAAACACCCACTCGGCGTCGGATTCGGCAAAGAAGAGCACGCCGTCGAGCAGGTGGGTGCCGTTGCGGAAGAGCATGGCGCGGGTGCCGCCCATGTGGGCGATGATCCGCTGGACCTGGCCGATGGCGCCGTCGCGGATGAGCTGGCGGGCGGCGTGGTAGGGGGTCCACCAGCGGCGGGTGTGGTCAACGGAGATGAGGGTGCCGTTGGCTTCGCAGGCGGCGATCATGCGGGTGGCGTCGTCGAGGGTGGTGGCGAGGGGTTTTTCGCAGGCGATGCCCTTGACGCCGTGGTTGGCGCCATAGATGACGATGTCGGTGTGAGCGTTGTCGCCGGTGGTGACGCTGAGGAGGTCGAGGTTTTCGTTGTCAATCATCTCGCGGTAGTCGGTGTAGGTGCGGGCGCGGGGAAAGATGTGGCCCCATTGCTCGCGGAAGGCGGTCAGTAGCTCGGGCCGGAGGTCGCAGACGGCGGCGACCTCGGTGTGGGGCAAGACGGCGTAGGAGCCGACGTGGGAGTGGGGCATGGGGGTGTTCAATACGGCCGTGGGGTCGTGGTCGAGGAGCCGCATACCCATGCCGGTGAGGCCGACGACGCCGGCGCGGTAGGTCTGGCGGGGGGCGCCGGGCGATCCGGTGACTTGGAAGCGGATGGTGGCGGGATCGGCGCTGCGGAGATGGCGCAGTTGTAGGCCAAGCTCGCGGGAGGCGACGGTGAGGCGGCGCTTGATGGCGCGGGGTGATTCGCCGCTGTCGAGGGGCAGGTCAATGGGGGTATCGAGGGCACAGGTGCGGAGGAACTCGAGGTACGAGGTTTCGGAGCGGACTTCCTGGGCGTTGTCGAATTGTGGCATGAGGGGGCCTCCTTGCGGGGGAGGTTATACCAGTTTTGGCGGTGTTTTGGTTTCCATCCTAGCCCCCCTATGGTCCCCCCGCAGGGCAGGGGGACATGGATTGCGGCCTCCGCCGCAATGACGAGGCGAGTTGGGGCTGGGCCCCCTACTCACCAAATCTTGAGGCGCGAGAGCGATGCCGAACCTGCCGGGTACACGTCGCGGCGGAGTTCGGTGGTTCCTTCGCACTCCCACTCCTGCTCGAAGCGCATGATTTCGTTCCAGCGAAAGAGAATAGGCTCGTATTCGCGCCACCAGTTTTCATATGTATCGGAACTGATTGTCTTTTGCCAAGTCTGCCGATCCTGCCAACGCTGTACGGCCAGATACGACCGAGTACCTTCGATGCGGAGGAGTTCGAGTCGAACAAGACCGGGAAGTTGCGCGTAGCGCGGGGCGATCTCTGCGCGGACAAGACCGACAAGCTCCGATTCGTGCCGTCCGGCTCGCAACGCCCATTGCTTCAATATCGTGAAATTTGACATATCAATTCGACAACGATCCTTAGTTCGGTGAGAGACGGAGGCTTGCGGCAAGTCTCTATAGAGCGATAGGTTAAGCCGGGTTCTGTCGTTGGTGTCAAGTTTCCGCTTGGCCTGGGTAGCGGTCATGTGCCGAGCGACGGCCGGGGGACGTGGATTGCGGCGGAGGCCGCAATGACGGGGCGGGTTGGGGTAGCCCCCCTATGGTCCCCCCGCTGCGGCGGGGGGACGAGGATTCCCGCGTTCGGAGACCTTTGCATAACCCCCAAATGGAGTGCGAGAGGGACCATGCACCACGCCTCGCTAACCTGGAAGGACCGGTTTTTGGATTCCCGCCTTCGCGGGAATGACGGGTTACGCAAAGGTCTCCTTGCGCGGGAATGACGAGGCGGGTTGGGGTAGCCCCCCTATGGTCCCCCCGCGGTGCAGGGGGACGTGGATTCCCGCTTTCGCGGGAATGACGGGGGAATGGGCGGCGTGCTTGCAGGCATATCCCGCATAATGGGGGGGCACCGCGGCGGTGGGGTGGGGCTGGACGAATCTGCGTGAGAGGATATGGTGATGATGGAGCGACCGGCGGTTGGGTTTATTGGGTTGGGCTTGATGGGTGGCCCGATGGCCACGAACATTCTGAACAGCGGGTTTCCGCTGATGGTCTATAACCGGACGCGGGCGCGGACCGCGGCGCTGGCGGAGGCCGGGGCGGAGGTGGCGGATACGCCGGGGGAGCTGGCGGGGCAGGTGGACTTCGTGTGCTCCTGCGTGACCGGGCCGGCGGACGTGGCGGAGGTGTACCTGGGGAATGACGGCGTGGTAGCGAATGCGCGGCCGGGGGCGGTGTTGATCGAGATGAGCACGATTGACCCGGGGACGCATCGGCAGATTGCGGAGGCTGCGGCGGCGCGGGGGGTGGACTACCTCGATGCGCCGGTGAGCGGTGGCGTGACGGGCGCCGAGGCGGGGACGCTGGCGATTATGACCGGCGGTGAGCCGGCGGTGTTCGAGCGGGCGCGGGCGGTGCTGGACGCGATGGGCGCGAACGTCGTGCTGATGGGGCCGGTGGGCAGCGGGGCGGTAGCGAAGCTCATCAACAACATGATGGCCGCGATTACGAACGCGGGTGTGGCCGAGGGGATGGTGATCGGGGCGAAGTGCGGGCTGGATGCGGCGCAACTGCACCAGGTGCTGATGGCGTCGGCGGCGAGCAGCTTCATGCTGCGGATGCTGCCCGATTTCACGCTGCGCGGGAACTTCGATCCGGGCTTTACGATTGACAATCAGACGAAGGACGTGAACCTGGCGAACGACCTGGCGCGTGAACTGGGGGTGCCGACGATGCTGGGTGCGGTGGCGGCCCAACTGCTGCGGTCGGCGCAGGCGGAGGGGCTTGGGGATCGCCATATTGCCGCGGTGATCCAGCCGCTAGAGCGGTTGACGGGGGTGGAGGTGCGGGGGGAGTAGGGAGGCGGGCCTCACCCCCCGGCCCCCTCTCCAACATTTGGAGAGGGGGTGTATGTGTTTCTGTGTTCCAGCCCCCCTATGGTCCCCCCGCACTGCGGGGGGACGTGGATTCCCGCGTTCGCGGGAATGACGGGGCGCTGGGTGCTAGCGGCGGGTGCCGAGGCGGAGGTTGCGGTCGGGGAGGGGGAGGTCTATGCGGACGCCGCCGCGGCGGTGGGATTCGCGGAGGGCGATGGCGATTTCGAGGGCCTCGCGGCCGAACTCGCCGGGGCAGATGGTCTCTTCGCCGGCCTCGATGGAGAGGGCGACGCCTTCGATGGCGTCCACCATGGAACTACGGGGGTGCCAGGCAAAGGGGAACTGGCGTTGGCTGTAGTCGGGGGCGCCGGGGGCGTCCTGGGTCCATAGCTCGAACCAGGCGTGCTGGTTGCGGGAGACAATCCGGCCGCGGTCGCAGATGAACTCCAGCATCCATTCGCGCTCCGAGGCGTGGGTGTTGAGGATGGTACGGACGCCGTTCTCGTAGACGATGTAGCCGGAGCCGGAGAGGTCGTCTTGCTCGGCGGCAGCGGTTTCGTCGTCCATGTGGCCGAACACCCAACTGGCCGGGGCGCCGGCGAACATACGGAAAAGGGCCAGGGTGTGGCTCTGGAGGTTGGAGAGGGAATGCGGCGAGTGGCAGACGAGCGAGCGCAATTGCCCTAACTCGCCGCGGGCGATGAGGGCGCGGGCATTGGTGTACGGGCCGTACCAGTTGAGGTGGCAGGCGACGGTGAAGATGGTGTTGTGCTGGCGGCAGGCGGCGATCATCGCGTCCGCCTCGGCCAGGGTACGGCACAGCGGCTTGGTGGCAAAGATGGCGCGCACGCCGGCTTCGGCGAGGGCGATGACGACTTCGGCACGCTCGTTCGGCCGGGTGGTGACGCTGACGATGTCGGGCTGCTCTTGGGCGACCATCTCGCGGAGGTCGGTGTAGAGCGCCGTGATGCCCCAGCGCCGGCCGAAATCGTCCAGCTGGGCGGGGTCAACGTCGGCGCCGGCGACTAGCTCGACGCCGTGCGCTGCCATCATTGCCGGAGCGTGTGCCCACGGCCAGGGGTAGTAGGGCATCCCGACCATTTCGTCGTCAATGGTGCTGCCCATGCGACCGCAGCCGACCACCGCGCCGCGGTAGGTGCCCTTGGGGCGCGTGGCGGCAATTGCCTGGTAGGCCGGGATGGACTGGTCGCGCTCACGTGTCATCGTGGTGCTCCTTTTCTAGGACCTAACCCCCGGCCCCTTCCCTCCAGGGAAGGGGAGTTGCTGTTCGGCATTCGGCCCCCCCATTGTCCATGCCAAGCACCCGGGCCGCGGTGCCGCCCATTATCAGGGCTAGGTCGTCGCTGCACAAGCCCGCGGCGGGTGCGAAGTGGCGTTCGAGCCAGTGGCGGGACTGCCGGTAGGTGCAGAAGCGGTTTTGGAAGGGCATGTCGGTGCCGTACATGAGCCGGGATGGGCCGATCCGCTCGATCATCGCTTCGAGTGTCGGCCAGACCTCGCGGTAGGGATAGTCGAAGATGTCGCCGATCCGAACGGGAAAGCACACTTCGAGGCTGAGGTTCGGGTTCTCGAACGGCGCCCATATCGCGTCGGGCAGGGTGATGCGGTCGCTGTCGCGGTAGACGCGCCAGGGGAAGCCGTGGGTGATGTTGCAGAGCAGGTGGGGGTGGCGATCCATGAGGCGCATGAGAATGCGTAGCTCGCCGAGGTAGCTCTGTTGCCCGACAGGGTCGGGATGCGCCTCGCTGGCGCGAGCGGGACCGGTACACAAGGTGAGGAAGACGGGTACGCCGAGCGTCGAGACGGCGTCCCAGAACGGGGCGTAGGGTCCGCTGTCCCACGGCTGGTCGCTCACGGTGTAGCCGGCGGAGTTGAATTTGATCGCGTGTAGGCCGAGGTCGTTGATGGCGGCGGTGACGCCAGCGATCACAGAGTCTACATCGGTGTGAATCTGGCGCTCGTCGAGCAGGGCCATGGACAGGATGCGGTCGGGAAAGCGCTGGATGCACTCGGCCTGATACTCGTTGCTGCGCCCCAGCATGGCGTTCGTGTGGAGCAGGACCTTGTCAATGCCGGCATAGTCCATCTCGCCGATGAGGCTGTCCGGTGTGAACTCCAGATTGCGGAGGTTGGGCGGGTAGAAGTGCTTGGTGTAGGTCTCGCCGTGGTAGTCCCACAGGACGCGGCCCGCGGCCCGATCAATACGAAAGTTCAGGTCGGGCAAGGCCGCGAGGTCTCCCCCGGCCGGATCGAGCACGTCGGAGGGGCCTGCAACGCGATCACGCAGGCGAAAGGCGGGCTGATGGTGCCCCGCCTGCGCCTGCTGCACGGTGAGGAGATGCTCCCGTGCGCTGGTGTAGCCGCGGGGGCTGTCGGCAGGCTCGAAACAGTAGGCGTGCGAGTCGATAATCATGCGTTGGGTATCCCGTGTGTGGCAGACATGGTACCACTACGGCAAGCGGTTGTGGTATCAGGACTTGACAGCAGCCTAGCCCGCGAACTCGATCAAATGCTGAGAATGAACGAGCCGCCGTACATTGTGAAGTGGCAATGCATCAAGAAGTCCATCCCCAGCAGGATGTCGAAGTTGGCGGGCTGAAACGGTAACTGAGCAACTTCCAACTCCATGCCGGAGAGTCTGGAAAGCAATGTGGCGTTTCCTTGTGGAATGGGAATACTGAGATCGATTCGATACTTTGGCGTGCGAATAGGCTCCCCGCTCACTGGAATGACGTGAGTGTAGCCGATGGCCTGCAGGCTGGCTTCGCTCACTACCTTCGGAGAGATCATCGTTCGCTGTGCGCCGGTGTCCAGCAGGGCACGGTAGGTTTTCCTGGAGCTAACACCCTCGACGGAAGCTACCAACAAAAGCTGGCCATCTTCTATCCGATTACGGAACGTGGGCAATTCGCCTACTCCTCGCTTGGCGCCACAAACATCGTAAAGAAGCCAAGGTTGATTGGCTGCTCTCCGATATTCACAAGAGAGAAGTTTCCCAACCCGTATTTTTCGCATCCGATCTTATACGCATCACCGCCGTCGTTATAGACCTCCACGACTGCCCCGTCGTGCATCAGGGCTACGCGGCCCATGTGCCGGTCTTCCATTTCGGCCCGGATGGCCTCGTAAGCTGCTTGGTTCCTGTCGAGCTGCCTTTCGGCTACCGGTGTGCTTTGGCCCGTGTCTGCCATCATCGTCTCCCCTCCCTGCCGGCTGTGGCCCAAGTGCCGCCCGGGCTACTCGTGCCGCCAGCAACTGTCGAATGCGGAGCGATCTATCAGCCTCAGATGCTGGAGTCCTCCCTGAAATGATAGCAACGTCGGTACCCTTCCCGCTGCACGGCGGACCTCCGGTGCTGACATGGGCGGTCAGGACAGCGTGATGCCTTGCTCGCGGGCGACTTGGCGGATGTTGTGCAGAGCGACGACCTTATCGTCCATCTTGGAGAGGTGCTCGGTGTGCATGACGACATCGTGGTCGAGCGCGTCGGCACGGCGGAGCAGGGTGGCGTAGTCGAGGTTGCCCTTGCCGGGCACGGCCTCGTTCAAGCGGCAGACGGTGAGGAGACCTTGATCGTTGCGTTCGAGGCCGGAGAGGACGGTGTCCTTGGCATGGACGGAGACGATATCCGTGCCGAGGGTGTCGAAGGCGTCGTTGAGGAACGGGGCCGTGTCGTAATAGTGCTCCAACGTGACCAGGTTTACGGGGTCGAGCAGCACTTTGAGTCGCGGCGAGTTGACGTCGCGCAGGAGACGCGCGATCTGCTCGATGGTGTAGAGGGGGCCGAGCTGGTGGGGATGGGCGGCGATGTCCATGCCGGCGGCCTCGGCGTCGGCAGCCATCGCGCCGATTGCGTCCACCACGCGGTCCCAGACGGCCGTAGAGCGCGGGTCTTCGCCGGAAGTGCCGTCGAGCGAGAACAGCACGGTGAGACTGAAGCCGACGCAGGCGGCGCCCAGGATGCTGGCCTGAGCGAGGTTGCGACGGTAGGCGTCGAGCGAGGCGCGGTTTGCTGCGGGGTCTTGGGCGGCGAGGCCACCGTGGAAGCGGCTCAACTCGCCGATAGACAGGCCGTGGTCGTCGAGAAACTGCCGCAGCCGGCTGGTTTCCTGATCGGTCCAGTCGAGCTGGCTGGCGCCGCAGATGGTGGTCATGTTGAGGTAGCGGCAGGTCTGGGCCAACTGCTCTAGGCCGGCGTGCTCTACGCTCAGTGGCAGGGTGGTACTCAAGCGGATCATGGTGGCGTGTCTCCCTTTGCGCTCATGATACAGTGTGGTGGGTAGGTGGGCCTTACCTAACCCCCGGCCCCTTCCCTAAAGGGAAGGGGAGTGCGGCGTGCCGGAGGTTGTATACCATGCACCCGGTCTGTACACCTCCAGCGAAGGGGGATGCTGTACGCGGCACGCTGCCTCACAACGAACGTCTATTCGGAGGGGACTCTGAAATACATGTGTGATATAATGATGGCAAGTCTATGGATAAGGAGGGCGCAGCATGACTGTGCCGCGCATCATTACCGGGCAAAAGGTCAACCCGGCAAAGCTGGCGCGGGCGAAGCGGCTCCGCCGTCATCAGACGCCAGCAGAGCAGGCATTATGGCGGCATCTGCGAACTGGGCGTTTGGCCGGCTATCACTTCCGGCGGCAACAGGTGATCGCCGGCTTTATCGTGGATTTTTACTGTCACGCCGCTGGGCTGGTGGTTGAGGTAGATGGCAAGGCCCATGGTGTGCAGCGTGTCCATGACGCCGAGCGTGATCGAGTGTTAGCCTCCCATGGCTTGTTTGTCCTGAGGGTCAGCAACGATGAGGTGGAACACAACTTGGGTCGCGTCCTCAAACTGATTTCGACGCATGTCGCGATTCGTTTGCGGCCCGGCCGCTTTGGAGCGCAGGACTTCCCTTCCCTTCAGGGAGGGGACTGAGGGGTAGGTCAGAAAGGGGTGGGTGACGATGAGTGGTCCGCGGATTGATGATCGCGATTGGTCTAGGCTGACGCTCGGTGAGCGCATTCGGATGTTGGAGGTGGATGGGTATCTGGTGTTGCCGGACTTGCTCTCGCCGGAGCACGTGGCCCGATTGAAGGCGGAAACCACGCCGCTGGACACGATCCACGCTGACTACTCGGAGCGGCAGCGGGTGCGGGCGAATATGAGCTTCCAGGGTGGGGCGATCACGGACCTGATTGCTCATCCACCGACGATCTCGTTTCTGCGGACGCTCTTTGGTGATGATATCGTGGTGATGAGCTACGCCTACGCTCGCTCGGAGCCGGGCCATCCGGGGATCTCGCTGCATACCGACGGGCAGCCCTATGGATCGCAGATTTTCGGGTATGAGGGGAGCGTGCCGGTGATGGTGCGCGTGCTGTATTACTTGGATGATCTGACGCCGGAGGTGTCTCCGTTCCGGGTGGTGCCGCATTCGCACCTCAGCTTGCACGCGGACGGCAACCCGTACACGCGGTACGAGTCGCACCCGGAGGAAGTGATGGTGCCGGTGAAGGCCGGGTCGGCGGCGCTTATCAACCACAAGGTCTTTCACGGAAACTTCCCGAACACCGGGGATCGTCCCCGTGAGTTGTTGGCGATTGCCTATCGGCCGGCGTGGGCGGGGCCGGTCGAGGCGGTGGAGGCGTGGGACCCGGAGGACGTGGCGACGCTGCCGGAAGCGGTTCAGCCGCTGTTTGGGGACAAGAGCCAGCGTAGGGCGGACTTCCACGGGGGCAACAAGCCGGCTGACATGCGGAGCGAGGCGCCGGGGATCAACGTGAGTCGTTGGGAGCAGGGGTGAGGCGGGGGTGGGGCTTGCCCCCCTGTGGTCCCCCCGTTGCGACGGGGGGACGGACCCGCGAATAACGCCCGCATCTTATCGCTCGCGGTCCCCCCATTGCGACGGGGGTTTCGGTGGGCGTGGGGGTGACGGGCGAGGAGTGAAAGGCTGGTATGGAGATTGTTGCGCTGGAGCCACCGCTGTTGGCGGACGTGATCGAGGAGTTGGCCAAGTTCTGGGAGGCGATCTTCGAGACTTCCTATGATGACCTGCGGCTCGTGCTCGCCGGTGGTGAGGTGGCCGACAACCGGAACCTGATCTACTTGATCCGCGAGGGCGGGGAGTTGGCCGGCACTTCCCAGTTGACCATCTCGCAGGCGGTGCCGGCGTTGGGCGGCTTGGGTGAGGTGGCTACCGCACCGGCTTACCGTGGGCGGGGGATTGCCACGCGGCTGTGTGCGCGGGCGCGGGACGATTTCCGCGCTCAGGGTGGGCGGGCGCTCTACCTGGGCACGATCAATCCGGCGGCGGCGCGGGTCTATTATCGGCTCGGCTGGCGGAACCTGGCCGGTACGACGGTGATGGCCTGTACGACGGGCGAAGACTCGCCGGAGGCATTTCTTGTTGACTACTTTCGGGCGCAGGATGGCCGCCTGCAGATCGTCGCGGGCACGGCGGCGGCGCGGATACCGATGATCCCGCTGATCGTGATGCCGCACGATTGGCAAGTGTTGGATGCGAACGTGGGGCTGTACTCGACGCGCTACGCGGTGCAGCACTCGTGCATGTTCCTGTATCCGCGGTTCCAGGCACTGACGCAGGAGGGGCGCGGCGCTTGGTTCGGGGCGCGGGCCGAGAGCGGTGCGCTCCTGGGACTGGCGACGGCACGCCTGGATGGGAACGGGGGGTGCCAGGTGGACGGGTTCGTGTACCGGACCGGCCAGGACGTGTGGTCGGAGCTGCTGGGGGCGGCTATGCGGTGGGGTGGTGGTCAGGGTGCGACGGTCTGTTGGACGGCGGTATCGGTTGAGGACGAGGAGAAGCAGGCGTGGTGCGCGGAGCTAGGGTTCCGCGCGGCGGGACCGGCGGCGACGTTCGACTTGGATGGCCGGTCGGTGGAGGCGGTGCGTTTGGAGGGCGGGGCCGCTGCGCTCTAGGCCCCTCCGTAGGGCATGACTGCAGAGTACCAGCGCCCCCCTATGGTCCCCCCGTTGCGACGGGGGGACGATGTTTTTCTCCCCTAGGTATCAAAGACGGCGCTGACTGGGCAGGTGAAGCCGGGGAGAACATCGAGACCGTCGAGCGTGTCCTGATCGGTGAGCGTCATGACCGCATGGCCTGGCCGGTACACGTCCACGCTGCGCGTCTGTGGCAGCACGACCCAGACCAGGCGCACGTCGTACCGCAGCCACATGCATGCCTTGGCAGCGACCTCGCGCCGGGTATCGTTCGGTGATACAACCTCCACCACCAGGTCGGGGACCACCTCGGCATAGCCGTCAGGTACCGCCGCCGGAGGCATGGTCGCGGCCGAGAAGTAGGCGATGTCCGGTCCACGCACGGTGTCCGGGTCGCGCTCCAGCCAGATACCGACACGCGGACCGGTCACAATGCCCAACCGCCGCGGCTTGATGAAATTCATCAACTCGGAGCCGAAATTTAAGACGATCCCGCCATGCTCCACGCCCACCATCAACGCTTCATGCAGTACTCCCCGGATCAACTCGCCGCGCACGCCCTCGCCAGCCAGCCGCAGCAAATCGGTCGCCGTCAGTAGCTTGGTTGTCGGCGGCTTGGTCATCGTGGTTGCCATGTCCGGCTCCTTCGCGGCCGGTTAGTCTGCCATGCCTGGCCCGCGGCCGGCCCCCCTATGGTCCCCCCGTTGCGACGGGGGGACGGGCGCAGCCTGCTGCGCCACTACAACTTGGCACGTACCTACACCTGGCAGATGTGCCCCGGCCTGCTCTAAGCACCTGGCCTGCTACGGGCCGGTTACTTTGGCGGTGATGATGAGGTGCTCGATCCAGTCGTCGGTGGTGTTGAGGAGTTGGTGCTTGATGCGGGCCGGGGTGTGGACGACGTCACCCTCGCGGACCTCATAGAGCTGGCCGTCAATCTTCATCTGCCCGTGCCCGCGGGTGAAGTAGTACACCTGCTCGGCGTCTTCGTGGTGGTGGTAGTCGCCGTTGCGGCGGCCTTGCATCAGGTGGAGCGTGAAGCCGGTCAGACCGGCCATGCGGGCTTCCTCGGGTGGGAGGCCGGGGGCATCTTGATGACGGAAGATGCTCCAGATGATGGCGCTTTCGTGGCCGACGGTCGGCGGGCAGTCGCGCCAGTTGCGGACGGCGGGCTGCGCGCCAGCGGAACCGCCGGGAGCATTGAGGATGAGATGCTCCAGCCAATCGTCGCCGTCGTTTACTAGCTGGTGCTCGACGCCGGGCGGCACATGCGCCGTATCACCCTCGCGGACCGGGTAGACCTGGTCGTCGAGGCGCATCTTGCCGCAGCCGCGCGTGAAGTAGTAAAGCTGCTCTACGTCGTCGTGGTCGTGGCTTTCGGCTACCTTGCCGGCCGACATCATGTGGAGCGCAACCCCGCTGATGGTGTACAGGGGGGAGTGTTCCGGGGGGAAATCCGGTGTTCCCTGCTGCTCCATGATTGTCCAGCGCAACACGTTGTCGTGGGCGACGACGGGGGTGGCAGCGCGCCAGTTACGAATGGTGACCATGTATCTGTCCTTTCTATGGGCCTAACCGCCGGCTCTTTCCCTGACGAAAGTTGCTCACTTGATCGGGTGGTGAGGAGATAGCCCCCCTATGGTCCCCCCGCTGCGGCGGGGGGACGGGTGTTGCTGCTCGGTTGCATGGTTGGAGTGTTACCACAGGCGCTGGGCGGTCAGTTGCTCTTCGTCTAGCTCCATGCCAAGGCCGGGGCCGTCCGGCACGATGATGTGGCCGTCTTGGTAGCGGACCGGCTCTTGGACGATCCGCTCTTGGTATACCAGTGGGCCGGCCGGATAGCACGGGAAGGTGAGATTGGGCATGGACGCCATGAGATGGGCGCGCGCCGCCGTGCCGATGGACAGCTCGACGGTACTGCCGTGCAGCGTCTTGATCCCGAAAGCATCCGCCAAGCCGAAGCCCTTCAGGCAAGGTGCAATGCCATCATAGCCGATTCCCAGGTTGAACACGTCCACGGCATCGTGCCGCGCGAGGCGGGCGGCGATGGCGAGACTGGCGATGTGCTCGCCGATGGGCACGTTGACGGCGCGGCGGACGGCGACGAAGTCCTCGGAGGGGGCGTTGTGGCGCCCGCGCACCGGGGACTCGACGAGGTTCGGTTGGAACGGCGCCAGGCGCCGGATGGCTGAAATCGCGTCTTCGACCTCGAACAGGCCGCTGGCATCGAGCGCGTTGAGCAGAACGGTGTTGCCCCAACGCTGCCGCAGGGTAGTGAGGAAGCGCTCGTCGAGATCGAGGTCGGCGCCGAAGTAGTAGCGGATGGCGGCGTGACCTTGATCGAGACGGTGCCGGACGCGCTCCAGGTTGGCGTCCACGTCGGCCATGGTGCTACAGCGGGCGAGCGGGTAGCAGAAGGGAATGCGGTCGCGGACCTTGCCGCCGAATAGCTGGTGGAGCGGTACGTCGAGGGCCTTGGCGAGGGCATCGTGCAGGGCGATGTCCACGCCGCAGACGACTTGGTGATCCCACTCTTGCTGACCGAGTGCGACTTGGAGGGCTGTCAGATCGAAAGGGGAACGGCCGAGTAGCACCGCCGCCAGCTTTGCTTGTAGCTGGCCCAGCGACGCCGACGATAGGTCCCAGTCAACGTCGGACATTTCGCCCAAGCCGACGATGCCGGTATCGGTGTGCAGGCGGACGATAACGTGGTGGGAGATTGATGGGTCGGGGTCGGCGGGACCGGTGCGGCCCATCTCGCGGGTGGAGTAGATGGGGATTAGCTCCAGCTCGGTGGTTTTCATACCGATTAGTCCTCCTGCCGGAAGGCGGTGCTGCCGGCGCGTAAGACAAGTTCAGCCGCTCAGATGCCGCGTCGCTCTAGCTCCGGGTCCAAAGCGTGCAGTATTTGCCGGAGTTCTGCCACGTCTACGTCGCAGGGCTGGACACTGTGCTTGACTGCGAGGGCCGCGGCGACGCCGGCCGCCTGGCCCATGAGCTGGACGGTATGACGTTGGCGAATCTGTGGACCGCGCCGCACCGCGCTCTTGCCGGCGGCCAGGAGACCGTCTACGCCCTGCGGCAGGAGCATCCGGTAGGGGAGGTCGCAGCCGCCCGGATAATACTGCTTGTCGTCGTAGTAGATGCATACGACATCGTCGAAGCGGGCGCTACGAACGACATCATCGTGCGTCACGACGTAGACACTTTCGATGCTCTTGCCGCCGCGCGCGCAGGTCAGCGGTGCGACCACGTGGAGCTGGGCACGCTCGAAGCCGGGGACGTACCGGCGGAGGAAGACGGCGAATTCGGGGATGTAGGTGCGCTCGTGCTGGGCAATCCGGGACATGGCGAGACCGTCGCCGGGGTTGTAGTTGCCGTTGACGCGCGTGCGGGCGTAGACGAGCGGTGGCACACCTCTGGAAAGCATGAGGGTGGCTTCCAGGGTGGCAAAGTCGTCAACGGTATCCACGATCTTGAAGCCGTCGTGTTCCCAGGCGGTGCGCGCCCACGGCATGAATCCGTCTGCCACCGGGCAGACCTGCGCTTGCATCCAGGCTTGATCGTCCGGAGACGGGTCGCCGCGGGCGGCGAGCGCCTGCTGATAGGCGTCCCAGTCGGCGTTGGCGATGGCGAAGAACGTGCCGGCGGACGGATTGCTGGGCATCTCGGTGACTGGGGCGCCGGCGCGAGCGGCTACGTCGGCCGTGCCGGTGCAGTCAATGATGACCTTCGATTTGATGGCCAGCGTGCCGGATTTGTTCTCGATAAAGACACCGGCGGCTCGGCGTCCCTCCATGATGACGCCGGACACGACGCTGGAGAGCAGCACGTCGGCGCCGGCCTCGGTCAGCATTTTGAGGGCGGTGTAGGAGACGCTGTGGTGGTCGCGGAAGTAGTCGGACCCGACGTTGCGTGCCTCGCCGTCCACGACGCGCCGGTTGAACTCGCCGGGGATGCCGCCCAGACCGTTGGGGAAGGCCTCGGGGTTGTGTAAGGCCATATGCAGTGTACCGCCGACGAACATCGCCGGGCCCATGTTCCCGCCCAGCGAGGAGTGAGTCTCCACGACGAGGGTGCGTGCTCCGTAGCGGGCCGCGGCGATTGCGGCGATGATGCCGCCGACGCCACCGCCGGCGACGAGCACATCCACGTCGGCGATGACGGGTATCTGCTGGCTGGGGCGCTCGACCGTGCCGGTCACGTGCCACAGGTCGGCGCCGGTGCCGCGGAGCGGCGGTGGGCTGCTGGCGACCTCGTCTGGCGCGGGGGCGTCCTTGCTCATGCTGCATCCTCCATGGGATGGTATTGCACCTAGCCCCCCTATGGTCCCCCCGCGATGCAGGGGGACGGATTCCTGCGCGCGATGCGTTGCGTCCCTACGAAAACTACCCTTGTGACGGAAGCCAGTCCCCCTGCTGGCCGGCGGCTACGCGACGCTCACCAGGGCTGGCGGCGCGATGGTGGGAAGCTCGTTCGAGCGGCCGGCTGTCGGTTGGCTGCGCTCGGTGGCGGTGATGATGCCACCGCCGAGGAGCAGATCGTCGTCGTAGAGCACGACCGACTGGCCGGGGGTGATGGCGCGCTGCGGCTCATCGAAGACGACGCGCATGGTGTCTGGCGAATCTGCAGGGTAGACGGTGGCCGGCGCGACCGTCATCCGGTAGCGCACGCGCGCTAGGACGCGCTGCGGGCTGTCCAGGTCGGAGCGCGCGATCCAGTTGACTTCCTCGGCCAGCAGCTCGCGGGTATAGATGTCGGCCTCGTCACCGACGACGACCACGCTGCGCTCCGGCTGGATGTCAACGACGTACATGGGCTGCGAATGGGCAAAGCCCAAGCCGCGACGCTGGCCGAGGGTGAAGAAGGCGACGCCGGGGTGCTCGCCCAGCACCTGGCCCTCGGTCGAGAGCATGAGGCCTGGCTCAAGTGTTTCCGGCGCTACCTGCTGGAGATACTGGCGATAGCCGCCAGCCGGGACAAAGCAAATCTCCTGGCTCTCGGGCTTGTCGGCAACGGCGAGACCAAAGGAACGCGCCAGTGAGCGTACTTCCGGCTTGTCTATTTCCGAGAGCGGGAAGAGCGTGCGGGACAACTCGTCTTGCTGCACTGGCCACAGGACATAGGACTGGTCCTTCTGCCGGTCTCCGGCCCGGCGGAGGACGTAGCGGCCCGTCTCGGCGTCCTGCTCGCGGCGGACGTAGTGGCCGGTGGCGACGTAATCGGCGCCGAGAATGGCGGCGCGGGCGAGGACCGGCCGGAACTTGACGTGCTGGTTGCAGCGCACGCAGGGGTTGGGGGTGCGGCCGCGCTGGTACTCGCGGACAAAATCGGCGATGACGGTCTCGCGGAATAGCTCGCGGAAGTTGAGCACGTAGTAGGGGATGCCGAGGCGGTCGGCGACGCGCCGGGCGTCCTCAACCGCCGAGGTGCCACAGCAGGCCTTGCGCTGGCGCTGCGCCTGGGGTGTCTCCGATGGCCAGACATCGAGGGTGACGCCGATCACGTCATGGCCCTGGGCGTGCAGCAGCGCAGCCGTCACCGAGCTGTCTACGCCACCGCTCATCGCCACAACAATGCGTGCCATCGTGGTCTTGCTTTCCGCCAGCCCCCCTATAGGTCCCCCCGCTGCGGCGGGGGGACGGGCGCATCATGTTGCGCCCCTACAGGCAACGCGTGCGTTACGAGAATCGTAGCGGGCGCTGATGAACCGCGTCAACGTTGCGATTTCGAGACGTGCCCAACGGGATATACGGTACGCTATAGGGCACAACCATGCGATGCCCCGTCTGCCAGAGTAGCTCGCTCCGCGTGATCGACTCGCGCGACACCGCGGACGCCGTGCGCCGCCGTCGTCAGTGCGAGGATTGCAGTCATCGGTTCACGACGTATGAGCGGCTGGAGGCCATGCGCTGTCCGCGCTGCAAGTCGCCGGATACGCGGGTCATGCAGGCGAGCGAGCTGGCGCAGAGCGTGCGCCGGCAGCGCGAGTGTGCGGAGTGTGGCAACCGCTTTCTGACCTCCGAGCGGGTGGACCCGCGAGGTTTCGTGGTGGTCAAGCGGGATGGCCGGCGCGAGGAGTTCAATCACGGCAAGCTGCTGGAGAAAATCCGCATTGCCTGCACCAAGCGGCCGGTCCCGCCGACGGCGATCAGCAAGCTGACCGCGGAGGTCGAGCAGCGGATACTGGCGCTGGACCAAGCGGAGGTCTCCAGTACGATCATCGGCGATTGGGTGATCGAGCGGCTCCGCGACCTCGACCCGATTGCCTACATCCGGTTTGCGTCGGTGTACCACGACATCCGCACCGTCGAGGCGATGAAGCGCGAGTTGGATGCGCTCACTACCGAGGGGTAGGGGTCTCACAAGGGTAGGTTTTTGTCTGCATCAGGATTTGCAGGATGGAAGGATGGGCAGGATGGTCCTCACCCCCCGGCCCCCTCTCCATCGCGGAGCGATAGAGAGGGGGAGTGTGCCGCAGGCGGAACGCCGAACGTACCAAGCTCGCCGGAGGTCCTGAAGAGTAATGAGCAAGACAAATGAAGCTGTGCGCCGGACCGAGAGTCGTATTCCTGCCTTCAAGACCATCGAGGAAGAGGCAGAGTTCTGGGATACGCACGATAGTAGTGAATTTGACGACGAATTCGAGACGGTAACGGATGTCAAGTTTGTGCGATCCAAACGCAAGCAGCCGATCACGGTGCGCTTGGACCAGGACACCGTTGCAGTCTTGAGGCGGCAAGCCCATCGGCGGGGCATTGGTGCTTCCACGCTGGCACGGATGTGGATTACGGAGCGCGTCCGTGACCTGGAAGAGCGGAGCGCTGTTCCCAAAGCCTCGTAACAGTTCCCCCGGGGGGTATGGATCGGAGTCAGTCCCGATTCTCGTTTGGCGATTCGCTGCTCTCGCTGGTGGACCAGGGTGGTGGCCAGCGGCCGGATTGGCGTAGCTCGGCGAGGCGGCCGCTGGCGGCGAACTCGGCTTCGACGGCAGCGGGTGGGCATTGGCGGCCGGGCCAATGCTCGTCTTCAGCGAGGCGCAGGAGCAGGCGCGCGGTGACTGCGGCGGCCGATTGGACGGTCGCGGGGCGCACCTTGTCTACCGTATCGGCAATGGTGTGGCCCCAGCCCCGGCCCACAAGACCACTGGCGTTGGCCGGGGACGCCTCGTTTTCCACCAGGCCGGCCGGGATACCGTGCATCACGAACGGGAAGTGGTCGGACGACGTAGAGAGGCGCTCATGCACGGTCAGCGGATACCGCATGGCCTCGGCGTGCGCTGCAAAATGGGGAACCAAGTCGGGACAGCCGACGAGGTGGAGCGACTCGCCGCCGGGGTCACTGCGCCCGATGTCGTCCACGTTGAGCATGAAGCGCAGCCGCGATAGCTCGGCGGCGTGGCGGCTGACGTAATTCCAGGACCCGAGTAGCCCGATCTCCTCGGCTGCGAAAAAGCAGAAGCGCAGTCGCCGCCGGGGGGCGCGTCCGGCGGCCCGGTAGGCTGCGGCAATGGCTCGCGCTGCTTCGAGGATGATGACGACGCCGGTGCCGTTGTCGAGCGCGCCGGGGGCAATGTCGTGGCTATCGTAGTGGGCGCCAGCGAGCACAAGCTCGTCGTCGTGGGAACTGGCGGAGTCGGCCGGCAGGTCGGCGAGGACGTTGGCGCTCTCGACCTCCGGGAAGGCAGCGGTCACGTGCAGCCGCACGCTGACGGGACCGCGCTCTAGCAGCCGTAGGAGCGTGGCGCCGTCCTCGTAGGCGAGGCCGAGGCCGGGTATGGGCGCCGGCTTCCGTGTGGCCAGACTGCCCGTGACGGCCAGGCCGCCGGGATTTTGATTGTAGTACAGAAACGCGGCGGCGCCAGCCGTGACGGCGCGTCCGTACTTCAGGCGCCGGTGCGATGGCGGCTGTCCGGAAGGGCCGCTTGACTCGGCGGCACACAGCACGACTTTGCCCTGCAAGCGGTCGGCATCGGTGCCGGCGGCCCGGTAGTCGTCGGCTTCGCCACCGGCAACGGAGCAAAGCTCGGCCTCGATTTCGCCGGGCGGGCAGTGTGGCAAGGCTAACGCTGCGAGTGGGTAGGCTGTGGGTTGCACTACCTCCAGGCGGCTCGCGCCGCGCTGCCAGCCGAGATAGCCGAACGGCTCGCGCTGGACCTCCGCCAGGCCAGCCTCGGTCAGCCACTGTGCCAGGAGGGTGGCGGCGCGTTGCTCTCCGGGGGTGCCGGCGAACCGTGGTCCGCAGGAATCGCATAGCTCGACGAGCCGTTCGTAGGCCGTGTGCGAGCGATAGATGTCCGCGATGATCGCTTTGTCCAGGGCATCGAGTGGTGGCTCAGGCACGGCTGCGGCTCCTTTCAAGCTGTGATGGCCCTTCTTATGGTACCGCCGTAGGGTGGGGGTTAGCCCCCCTATGGTCCCCCCGCTGCGGCGGGGGGACGGGTGGGGTGGGCGGTGCCGCTGGGGTTGTTTGATAGAATCGGAGTCAGGAGGCGGGAATGACGGTCAACATCTATCTTCACTTTGATGGCAACTGCCGGGAGGCGTTCGAGTTCTACCGCTCGGTGTTCGGCGGCGAGTTTGCGCTCGTGCAGACATTCGGCGACGGGCCGCCGGGGTTGGGCGTCTCGGAGGACGAGCGGGACAACATCATGCACGTGTCGTATCCCATCGGATCGAGCGTGCTCATGGGAAGTGACGTGCCGGCGGCGTTCGGGCCGCCGCCGGAGGTCGGGAGCAACTTTGCGATCTCCTACCAGACGCGCAGCCGGCGGGAGACCGACGACTTGATTGCCAAGATATCCGTGGGAGGCACGGTCACGATGCCGCCGGCGGACATGTTTTGGGGGGCGTATTTCGGCTCCTGCATTGACAAGTTCGGCGTCAACTGGATGTTCAACTGCGAGCTACAGGAACAGCAGGACGCACAGCAACAGCAGCAGCAACAGCAACAGCAGTAGGCTACCGGTACTGCTCATCACGTGTGCCCAGAGCGGCTAGGGCGTGCCCTCACCCTCCTCACAAGGGTCGGTTTTTCTGCGGGGGAGCCGCGGGCGGGACAGACCTCACCCCCCGGCCCCCTCTCCACCATGTGGAGAGGGGGTGGATTCCCGCTTTCGCGGGAATGACGAGTGTCTGGGCGCGGTAAACCACGCCCCTACATCAAAAACCTACCCTTGTCAGCGAGTGGCCATAGGGAGGCGAGGTGCTCGGCTTCCACGCGGTATGATCTGGCATGGCTCGTCGCTGGTCCTATCGTGCGCTTGCCGGCTGGTTGATCCTGGTTGCGGTGCTGCTCGTATTGTGGTGGACGGCGCCCTCCCTCACGCCGCCGCCCGGTGCTGAAGACTCGGCCGGTGTAGAGTTGCTGGAGGCGCGAGTCGTCCGCATCGGCACCGCCCCGACTGCTGCGCCTGGCGGCTCACCTCGCCGGATCGTTCACCTGGAGGTCTTGGGTGGGTCGCTGCGGGGCGAGCGCGTCACCATCGAGCTGTTGCCGGAGGGACGCAGCCCGGGGGTCTTGCAGTACCGTGCGGGGGACCGGGTGATCGTCTCATACGTCCCGGCGGCGGCGGACTGTGTGGACCAACCGGATACCGCGCTTGCCCGCGACGGGCGGCTGTGCTCCGAAGTTCGTGGCGTGCCGCCGTTCGTGATTGACGACTTTGCCCGCCGGGTGCCGCTGCTGGCGCTGGGCGTCGTCTTCGTCATCGCGCTGGCGCTCGTGGCCGGCTGGCAGGGACTTCGCTCGCTGGCCGGGATGGTCTGTGCGTTGGGAGTGCTGCGCTGGTTCGTCGTGCCACACATTCTCGCCGGCCGGGAGCCGCTGCTGATCGCCATGATCGGCTGCGTGCTCATCGTCGCCGTGGCGCTGCCACTCACGCAGTCCGATTTTGCCCAAGTGGTGGCTGCGGGGCTGGGGTTGCTGGGTGGGGTGGTGGTGGCCGGGGCGCTGTCGGTGCTCTTCGTCTCGGCGGCCAGTATCGGCGGCTGGGGTACCTCGGAAGAGCTACTGCTGGTGCAGGCGTTGACCGGGGGGGTGGTCAGCGTGCGGGGCCTGCTGCTGGCGGGAATGTTAATCGGCGCGATTGGCGCGCTCATTGATGCTGCCGCCGGGCAGGCGTCGAGCGTGTTCGAGCTGCACGCCGCTGACCGCACGGTGCCGCTCTGGCAACTGTATCGCCGCGGGATGAACGTCGGGCGGGTCCACATCGGCGCGATGGTGAATACGCTCGTGATCGCCTACGCCGGTGCCTCCCTGCCGGTTATCGTGCTCCTGACTCTCTATCAAGGGGAGATCGGCGACGTTTGGAACCGCGAGGACATTGCCGTGGAGATCGTCCGCTCGCTGGTGGGGAGCTTGGGCATTTTGGTGGCGGTGCCGCTCACGACTTGGGCGGCGGCGGCCATCTGCCGGTGGAGGGCGAGGGCGCCGCGCTCGCCGGCTCCCTCCTCACAAGGGTAGGAATTTACATGGATGGACAGGATAGACAGGATGGGGGAGGCGGTGAGGGCGCCCACCAGGGACGCCCCTACGGCATTGGTGGCGGGGGCATGGTGGCCCTCTCCCAGGGGGAGAGGGGTGGATTCCCGCTTTCGCGGGAATGACGGGGTGTGCCCCCCTATGGTCCCCCCGCTGCGGCGGGGGGACGGGTCACCCTCGCCCCTGGGAGCTATCTGCACTCCGGGCCCCCCTGCGGCGGCGGGGGGACGGGTGCTTGAGGCACGGGTTAGCTCAGGCGACGGGGTAGACTCCGGTGGGGCTGGTGTCGCTGATGGAATGGGTTGAGAGAGGATAGTGAACGAGAAGTCGCTGGCGGTGCTGGAGTTTCCGAAGGTCCGCGAGCAGTTGGTGAGTCGCGCCGCCTTTGCGGTCAGCAAAGAGCTGGCGGCGGCGCTAATTCCTAGCGCCGATCATCGGATCGTGGCTGCGGCACTGCGGGAGACCTCGGAGGCTAGGGCGCTGCTGGAAGCGCAACCGGCCTTTGGGGTGGGGGGCGCCCGCGATGTGCGCGTCGTGGTGGATCGGGCGGCTCACGGTGCGCGGTTGGAGCCGGCCGAGCTGCTCGACGTGCTGATGACGCTGCAGAACGCGCAGCGGGTGCAAGCGACGCTACGCCAACTGCGGGAACTTGCACCGCTGCTCGCCAAACGGGCCGCTCCCATCGAGCCGTGCGTCGCGGTGCAGGAGGCCGTCCGGCGCAGTATTGCCGAAAACGGTGAGGTGTTGGATGCGGCGTCCGCGGCACTCGGTCGCATTCGCGCTGCGGTACGCACGGCGCATGGTCGGCTGCAAGCGGCGGGCAATAGCTTGATCGCCGGGCCGCTGCGAACGTTGCTGCAAGAGCCGCTGGTCACGATGCGGGCCGGACGCTACGTCGTGCCGGTGAAGCAGGAGTATCGGACGACGTTTCGCGGGATTGTCCACGACCAGTCGGCGAGCGGCGCGACGGTATTCATGGAGCCGCTCGATCTGGTTGATCTGAATAATCGGTGGCGCCAGGCGCAGATCGAGGAGCAGCAGGAGATCGAGCGCATCCTGCTCTATCTCTCCGGGTTGGTTGCCGAGCACCAGGACGAGATTGTCCAGGCGGTGATGATCTTGGCCTCCATAGACCTCGCGCTGGCCAAGGCGCGGTACGCCGCCGCGCTGTCGGCCACCTGCCCGCAGCTGGCGACCGACTACCGGCTCGATCTGGTCGAGGCGCGGCATCCGCTGCTGACCGGGGAGGTGGTCCCGATGTCCGCGCGGCTGGGCGGCGCAGACGATAACGGCTGCCGGGCGCTCATCATCACCGGTCCCAATACGGGCGGGAAGACGGTTGCGCTCAAGACGCTGGGACTGCTCAGTCTGATGGCGCAAGCCGGCTTGCACATTCCGGCCGAGGCCGGCTCGGTGGTGGCGGTGTGGGACGACATTTTTGCCGACATCGGCGACGAGCAGAGTATCGAGCAGAGCCTGAGCACCTTCTCGTCGCACATGACCAACATTGTGCAGATCATGCGGACGGCCACCCCGCGCTGTCTGGTGCTGCTCGACGAGATCGGTGTTGGCACGGACCCACAGGAAGGCTCGGCCCTGGCCCGCGCGGTGCTCTCGGATTTGGTGGCGCGGCGCATCTGCACGGTGGTCACAACGCACTATTCGGACTTGAAAGCCTACGCCGCGGCGCAGCCGCAGGTGTGCAATGCCAACGTCGAGTTCGATGCCGAGGCGTTGCGGCCAACGTATCGGTTCCACATGGGGCTGCCGGGGCGTAGCTATGGCCTGACCATCGCCGCGCAGTTGGGGCTGCCGGAAGGGGTGCTCGACGAGGCGCGTGCCTTGATCGACCCGGAGACGATGCAGGTTGACGACCTGCTGGCGAGCATCCAGGAGGAGCGGGAGGCGGCGCTGGCGGCGCGCGCGGCTGCGACGGCAGAGCAGGAGGCGGCTGGCGAGCTGCGTGTTGAGCTGAAGGAGCGGCTGGCGCGGATCGAGGAGGAGCGCGAGCAGGTGCTCGCTGCCGCGCAAACCGAGGCGGAAAGTGTGCTGGCTGCGGCGCGCCGGGTGCTGCGCCGTGCCGAGCGGGCCGCGCCGGCGGCAACCCCGGCGGCCCGCAAGCAGACGGCGGCGGTGGAGCGGGAGGTTGCGGACGTTGCGGTGCGGGCGATGGAACTGCCGGCGCGCCAAGTGGCGCCGGCCGAACCGGCGGCGCTCGCCGTGGGTGAGCGGGTGCGGGTGCGGCGCTTGAATGCCGTTGGGCGCATTCTGGCGCCGCCGACCGACCGGGGCGAGGTGGAAGTGCAGCTGGGGACGCTCCGCACCCGCTTGCCGGTCGCTGACCTTATGCCTGCCGGCGGCGACTCGCAGCGCGCGGCGGCGGCACCGGCAGAGCGCCCGGCGGCGGCACAGGTTCGCCTCCCGCTGGCGCCGTCGGTGACGATGGAATACGACGTGCGCGGCCGGCGCGTGGCGGCGGCCCTGGCGGAGGTCGAGCGGTACCTCGACGATGCCTACCGCAGCGATATGTCCTCGGTGCGGATTATCCACGGCCGAGGTACGGGGGCGTTGCGCGAGGCCATCCGCGAATGGCTCGGCGAGCATCCGCTGGTCAGCGATTTTGCGCCGGCCGATCCGGCCAACGGCGGCGACGGCGTGACGGTCGTTCGCCTGGGGTGATGGGGGGAGGTGTCCGGGCCTCACCCTCTGACGGGCCAAAGCCGCACGGATAGTGCCAGGTGTGGTACGGCTTTGGCCCATCACCCGGCCCCCTCTTCACCGTATGGAGAGGGGGTGTAGATTCCCGCCTGCGCGGGAATGACGAGTAGTTGGGCGCAACATGTTGCGCCGCCCCTACGGCTTGATCCGTACCTACCTGTCGTAGCTGGCCGGATCGGCGGTGGGCGCGGTATACTCGGAGTGTCGGGCCGAGGTGGCGGAATAGGCAGACGCGCTAGGTTGAGGGCCTAGTGGGGTATTTTAATCCCCGTAAGGGTTCAAATCCCTTCCTCGGCACCCTTCACCGGCGAACCTCCACAGCGCATCTCCACGCACGCGGAACCGGGGTGATCGCCCCCCCCTATGGTCCCCCCGCTTCGCAGGGGGACGGCTAGGGTGGGGGCTGGTCAGGTCCAGCGGCACGTAAGGCCGGATAATACGCGCAAGGAGCACCGACGATGGTAGTAGCGACGCGGCCCAGGACAGTCAACGAGCAGCGCGGGCAGCAGCTTGCCGGCTCGGCGGCGTGGTACGAGCGGGCCACGCAGGTTTTTCCTAGCGGGGTCACACACGAGACCCGCTTCTTCCAGCCGTTCCCGATCTATATTGACCGCGCCGATGGGTCGCGCAAGTGGGACGTGGACGGGAATGAGTACGTGGACTACATCGGGGGGCACGGCGCCCTCCTCCTCGGACATAACCATCCTGTCTTGACGGCGGCGGCGACGGAGCAGCTCCAGCGGGGCACGCACTACGGTGCCAGCCACGAGCTAGAGGTGCGGTGGGCGGAGTTGGTGACGGAGATTGTCCCGTCGGCGGAGCAGGTGCGCTTTCATAGCTCCGGGACCGAGGCGACGATGATGGCGCTGCGGCTGGCGCGTGCGTTCACCGGCAAGGAAGTGATCGTCAAGATGCAGGGTCATTTCCACGGCTGGCACGACTATGCGGCGCTCCAGATGGCGCCGCCCTACGATGAGCCGGTCTCGGTGGGCATTCCCCAGGCTGTGCAGGAGTCCGTTGTCGGGGTGCCGGCCGGGGACATTGCGGCGCTCCGAGCCGTGCTCGATGCGCGGGACGACGTGGCCGGCGTGATCCTGCTGTGTAACGGTATGAACACCGCGTACTTGCAGCAGGTCCGCGATCTGACGCGCGAGCGGGGCGTCATTCTGATTTTCGACGAGGTGGTGACGGGCTTCAGATGGGCGCCCGGCGGCTGCCAGGAATACCATGGTGTGGTACCCGATCTGACCACGCTGGCGAAAATCCTGGCGGGTGGGCTGCCCGGCGGCGCGGTCTGCGGGCGGCAGGACATTATGGAACTGTTCGAGCACCGGCCGGATGATCCGCACCGGAACCGCTACGGTCGCATTGCCCACCAGGGGACGTTCAACGCCAACCCACTGGCGGCGGCGGCGGGCATTGCGTGTCTGGAGATCGTCCGCGATCCGGCCATCCAGCGGCGGGCCGCCGCGACAGCCGGGCAGATTCGGGACGGCATCAACGACGTGCTCCTGCGGCACAGCGTTGGCGGCGAGGCCGGCGCGAACGGTAGCGCGGCGGTTGCCGCGACCGATGCCTCGATGGTCAACATTTCGGTCTCGACGGCGGCCGCGGCGCGGATTGCGGCCGCGATGCAGCTCTACGGCGTAGACACCGGCGGTCGCACGGGGATGATCGTTTCCGCCGTCCACGACGAGCGGGACGTGGATCAGACGGTGACGGCGTTCGAGCAGGCGTTGGAGCTTCTCCAGGATGAGGGCGCGCTGTAGCGCCGGTGGCGCAGGCGGCTCATGACGGCACCGCCGGCCCCGGTCCAGCAGCGCAGCTACGCCGAACTGGAATCGCGCCTCGCGGCGGCGACGCCACCACCGCTCCAGCGGCACGGGATCGCTCGACAGGCCGGCGCCTATGCCATCTGGGAGGTGCGGATTCCGGCGCGGCAGCGGATTCCCCGGTCCCGGCGGCGGGTGCGTGTCTTGCTCAATGGTGGAACGCACGGTGACGAGCCGGCCGGAGTCGAGGCGCTGCTGCGATTTCTGGAGGAGCGGCGCTATGAGGCGTGGCCGGAGATCGCGTTTACGGTGATTCCGTGCCTCAACCCGTGGGGCTTTGTGCGGGATACCCGCGAGGGGCCGGCCGGCCACGACCTGAACCGCGCCTTTCGGCGGGCCTCGCCGGCGACGCCGGAGGTGCGCGCGATCAAGCGGGTCCTGAGCCGGCGGCGGCTCACTTGCTCGCTGGACTGCCACGAGGATTGCGACGCCGAGGGGTTCTACGCCTACGAGCTGCCGGAGGTCTCGTCGCTGGGGCGAGCCGTGGTCGCGGCCGTCGGGGCCGTTGGGCCGATCAGCCCGGACTGCGTGGTGGAGGAGATCGTGCCGGTGCGTGACGGTCTGGCGCGAACGGACCAGCTCCGCCCGCAGGCCGACGATGGGATGGCGGCGGCGCTGCCGCCCGAAGCCTGGGGGGACTTCCGGACCTTTGTCCAGGCTTGGCCGACCTGGCCCCTCCCGATCTACTTGTGGCACCGTCACGGCGCACGAGCGTTCACTTTCGAGACGCCAACGGCCCTGCCCCTGGACCAACGAGTGGGGATGCAGTTGGCGGCCATCGAGTCCGTGCTGCACACCCTCGCACGCTCACCGTGATCGGGAGTAGCAACCGATGGCCTCGGAGCGTGACCGACCGCGCAATCCCGAACCGGACGGGCCGGTGGCGCTCCGCACGCCCCGTTACATCTCCATCTTGTTCATGCTCTGCTGGCTGCTCTCGATCTGGGGGGTGGTTTCGGGTGTGTTCGCGCTCTACTTCATCGTGCTTGTTGCCGTGGGGGCGGGCGCCGAGCATATCGGCTCCTGGACCGGGTTTACGGGGATAGAAGAACTCGCGGTGCTGGTCGCACTACTGCTTGCTTTTCCACTTGCTGTGCTGCTGCTGGTCTGCCTGCCGCTCTGCGCCTTGGTGGTCGTGCTCCAACACCGGCGCCCGACTCCGCAGCGCAACCGGCGCTTGCTGAAGACTGCGCTGCTGGTCGGTGCCATCGCCAGCTTCATCGGATGTACCCTCGGCGGCATCTATGGGGCCATGATGCTCATCTCCGGGTTCATGCCCTGGGCAGAGGGGGCGCGGGCCGGAATCCTGATAGTGGGTAGCATCCTAGCGTTCACGTCCGGTTTTCGCGCGTTGCGGTATTTCCGGTCGTTGTGAGGGGCCTCACCCCCCGGCCCCCTCTCCATCGCGGAGCGATAGAGAGGGGGTTGGATTCCCGCCTGCGCGGGAATGACGGGGGGCGTGGGCGCGATGAATCGCGCCGCTACACGAAAAACCTACCTCTGTCAGACTCCTCCCGGCCCCCCTATGGTCCCCCCGCACTGCGGGGGGACGGGCGCAACATGTTGCGCCCCTACGGCTTAACCTGTACCTACCCCAGTCAGGGGGAGGTGCGGAGGATGGGGCGCGGAGGGGCATATCGCCGGGCGACCGGTACGGTTTAGCTGCGGAAGCTGGCGAGGGCTTGCTGGTAGCCGGCGGTGAGTGCTCGGATGTCGTTGTTGAAGAGGATGAAGCGGGAGCCGACGGCTTGCCATTGCCGGACCTGGTCGGCGTTGAACCAGTGGCCGCCGGCGGCGACGCCGCGGGCCTCGGCGGTCTCGATGATGTAGCGGACGGTCCGCTCGAACTCGGGGTGGGTCGGCTCGTCGGGCAGGCCCATGGACACCGACAGGTCGTTGGGGCCAATGAAGATCACGTCAATGCCGGGGATGTCCAGGATGGCCCCCAGGTTTTCGACGGCCGGCGGACTTTCGATGCCGATCATCACCACGACGCCCCGGTTGCGCTCTTCCAGGTGGCGGCGGGTGGCCTCGCTGGGAAACTCGCCTTTGTCGCGTGCCCGCTCGTGCAGAGCGCCTTTGAGCGGCCGCAGCCGCGCGGCCGCGACCACGCGCTTGACCTCCTCCGGGGTCTCGCAGTAGGGCACGAGTACGCCGTGGGCGCCGCCGTCGAGGGCCATGATCGTCAAGTGAGGGTCGGGTTCCGAGACGCGGACAATCGGGGCGATGCCCACGCCGGCCAGCGCCGCGGCAAAGTCGGCGACTTCCGAACGACCGTAAGGTGACTGCTCGGTATCAATGATGACGTAGTCGAGATCGAGGTCGGCATAGACCTGCGCCCAGCGGGGGTTATGGCAGAGGAAGGTCATCGTACCGACGACTTGGCGGCCGGCGTGCAAAGCTCTGCGGAGATCAGCGCCGTTCATGTCGTTGCTTCCTCGCTGTGGATGTGCGTAAGGCGCCGGCGTAGGGGCGACCAACTGCCGTGAGTGAATGACGATTGCGCGGCGCCTTGCCGACACTCAGCCGGGGAGCACCGCGCCGTTGGCCGATTGATCGCCAATCGAGGCTTCCAGGAATGGCCCGAAATGGCGCAGGCGGTCGTACCGAGTGGACAACAGGTCGGTCGTCGGGAGTTGACATAATCTGTCAAGCTCGCCGGTGATGGCGCCCTTCAACGTGGCTGCTGCCGCGTCGGGGTCGCGGTGCGCGCCGCCAATCGGCTCCTTGAGGACGCGGTCGGCGACGCCGAGACGATGCAGGTCGCGGGCCGTGAGCTTGAGCGCCGCTGCCGCTTCCGGCGCGTACTTGGCGTCTTTCCAGACGATGCTGGCACAGGCTTCCGGTGAGGCCACCGAGTAGATGGCGTGCTCGAACATCAGCAGGCGGTCGCCGACGCCGATAGCCAGCGCACCACCGCTGCCGCCCTCGCCAATCACCGCCACGACAATGGGTACTTGAAGTGTTGCCAGGGTGGTGAGGTTGTCGCCCAGTGCCCAGGCTTGGCCGCGCTCCTCGGCCGGCAGTGAGGCCTGCGCCGCCGGCGTATCGAGCAGGCATACCAGGGGCACGCTGAACTTTTCGGCTTGCAGCATGAGCCGCCGGGCCTTGCGGTAGCCCTCGGGGTGGGGCATCCCGTAGTTGCGGGTCACGTTCTCGCGCGTATCGTGGCCCTTGCGATGGCCGAGGACCATTACCACGCGGTCATCGAGTCGCGCCAGCCCGCCCATGATGGCCGGGTCGTCGGCGTACAGGCGGTCGCCAGCGAACTCGACGAACTCGCCGCAGATGGCGCTTACGAGGTCGTCCGCGTGGGGGCGCTCGGGGTGCCGAGCCACCTGGACCGTCTGCCAGGGGGTCAGCTCCGCGTAGAGCGCGTCCAAGCGTTCCAACAGGGCGAGCCTGGCCCCCTCGACGTTCTCCTCCGCTTCCGGTGACGGCTCTTTCGCGGCCTGCTTTTCGAGCGTGGTCAACTCCTTCGCCAGCGGCGCGAGCGACTGCTCGAAGTCGAGTGCCTTGACCTCGGTGATTGCCACGTCGTCTTCCTGTCTCAAGGTCCTGGTGGGCGGCTACGAGTTGGCGAGTATGGTCGTGGTGTCGGTGCCGGCGGTGGCGGCTGCGGCCGCGCGCGCATCCAAGTAGAGGCGCAGGACCCGGCCGAGGCGTGCTTTCAGCGCCCCGCGCGGTACGACCATGTCCACCATGCCGTGAGTACGCTGGAACTCGGCCGTATCGGCGTCGGCTGGCAGCTTCTCGTGCATGATCTGCTCGATCAGCCGGGGGCCGGCAAAGCCGATCACGGCGCCCGGCTCGGCGATGATGCAATCGGCCTGTGACGCGAAACTGGCCGTGACGCCGGCCAGCGTCGGGTCGGTGAGGATGGCCACGTAGGGCAGACGCGCCTCTGCCAACTGTGTCAGCGCGGCCGTCGTCTTCGCCATCTGGAGCAGCGCAAAGATGCCCTCGTCCTGACGGGCGCCGCCGGACGCCGCCACGACGACGAGCGGTTGGCGGAAGTAACAGGCCAACTCGGCCGCGCGGGCGATCTTTTCCCCGACGACGGCGCCCATGGTGGCGGCAAAGAAGTAGGGGTCCATCACGGCCAGGACCACGGGAAGGCCATCAATGTTGGCGGTGCCATAGACGGCTGCTTCGCGCAACAGCGGCGCTGCACCGGGTTTGGACACCGTGCCGTCTATCTCGGGCGGCAATTCGGCGCCGTGTTGGCGGTAGAGGGTGATCTTGAGGGTCGGCGAGACTTCCTGCTCGGCGACCTCTTGCAGGAGGCCGGCGGTGCGTTGGCGGTGGGCGGCGATCTCTTCATCGAGCTTGGCCGCGTAGGAATCGCGGCCGGGGCGCACGAAACCGATAGGGTCGGCGGCGGTGAGGTCGGCGTCAAACTCGCGCCACGTACCGGGGTCGGTGAGCTGGGCGAGGCGCTCCGGGGCGGTCAGACGGCCGTGGTGACCACACTTGGGGCAGACTTGCAGGTTGCCGTGCAGCTCGCGCGCGTACAGGATTTCGCGGCACTGGGGGCAGCGTTCCCACAGGTCGTCCTGGACCGCTGGCTCGGTGGCAGCACGCAGGAGGTCATCGGCGTCGGCGTCGGCGGCCGGTTGGGTTTCCGGCGGCCCGGATGGCCGGCGCAGGGCGTGGCGGCGGAACCAACCTTTCATGGGACTATCCAACTGCCGGATACCGGCGAGCGACAACCGTGCCGCAGGAACTCTCGTGCGCCATTACTCCTGCTCCACCGGCTTGCGCGGCTCTCCAGAGGCCGAGAGGCAACGCTAGGATGCATGAGGGTAGCAAAAACGGTTACGGGGGCGGAGTATACCACAGTGACTCTCTCCTGGCTCTTGGCAGGGGTAGATTTTTCGGCAAGCGGGGGGATGGGCCTAACCCCCGGCCCCTTCCCTCCAGGGAAGGGGAGCAGGCCTCACCCCCGGCCCCTCTCCACCATGTGGAGAGGGGTGTAGATTCCCGCTTTCGGAGACCTTTGCATAACCCCCAAATGGAGTGCGAGAGGGACAATGCACCACTCCTCGCTAACCTGGAAGGACCGGTTTTTGGATTCCCGCCTTCGCGGGAATGACGGGTTACGCAAAGGTCTCCATGTGGAGAGGGGTGTAGATTCCCGCGAAAGCGGGAATGACGGGGACCTGGACGCGATAAATCGCGCCCCTACACGAAAAATCTACCCTTGTGAGGGATGTAGCCCCCCTATGGTCCCCCCGCTGCGGCGGGGGGACGGGGGGTTAGTCCTGGGCGGCCGCTAGGAACGTGCGCTCGATAACCTCGTCCTGCGTGCCGAGCGGCCCAAGGTTCTGGCCGTTGATCGAGATCGACAGCGCACGCGCGTTGCCGGAGCGGATATGGACGGACTGCTTACCGGACCACAGCGTGCGCTCCCCGACGGCGAGCAGACCTTCCTGAGCCAACTGTCCGTCAATCGTCACTCGGACCCACACCCCCTCCGTTGCCGCGGCGCGCACGACGATGCCGGGGCCAGCGGCCGCTGCCGGACCGCCGAGTGTGGTTGGCGTTGCACCCGATTCCACGCCGGGCAGTAGCGCCAGTGATGAGCCGCGCTGAAGCCAGGAGGGGTTAATCAGCAGCACTACGATCAGTACGCCGAGGACGAGTGCTGCGCCGATTCCGGCCAGCCTGAGCCAGGAAAGCCGGGGAGAGCGTCTGCCCGTGCGGACGACGCGGAGTGGCACCTGTGGTCGGCGCAGCCGCTCGTACAGCGCCACCAGCGCGTCGGGATCGAGCGGCGCTGGTGCGGTATGGTGGCGTGACCGCGGATCACGGGTGGACCGATGGGCTGCCAGGTACCGCGCGTAGCTCTGCACGAATGCCCGCGCGTGGGGAGATGAAGGGAGTAGTCCGTAGTCGTCGTCCTCGATGGCCTCCAGGTAGGTGGTCCGGATGCGGGTAGCCGCCGAGACTTGCGCCAGAGTTAGCCGCTGCGCCAAGCGGGCGCGGCGGAGGACGTTGCCTGGGGAGGCCGTCTCGCCGGGGGCGGCGCGTTCGGTGGCAATAGCTCGGTCGTCAATCCGGGCCTGGACCGGCGCACGTGGGTGTTCGGGCGCGTCTGCTGCGCTGTGACCGGGTGCTTGCGCGGCGCCGGAGTCGGCAGCCCCGTTCCGGCCGGTGGAGGCCGGGGCACGCACGTTATCCATCGCCCAACGTCGCTTCGACAAAGCGGAAATCAACGAGGGCCTCTAGGCCCACGCCGGTGCTCTGGGCGATGGATTCGGCATTGACTTCTTCCGAAAAGAAGGCCACCAGGATTTCGGCCATGTTCTCGCGCACCATCCGGTACGTTGCCAACTGGAGCCGGGATTGATCCTCGCCCAGCTGCGGATTCGTCTCCATGAGTGAGACCGCGGTGGCTTGGAGACGCTGGGCCAGATACTCCTGTAATCCCTGCGATAGCCCGGCGCTCAGGTTTTCGGCGATGTCGGCTTCGCGGGAGACGAGCGCCCACTGCGCGGGATCGACAATCCGGTACTGCACCAGGACGGCTACCAGCTCGAAGCGTGGCGGCGCGATGGGGCGCACGATAGCCTGGAGGCCGAGCGTCTGCGGCGCCAGTGAGACGGGTTCCCGACTGCCGAAGGGGCGCGGCCAGGAGGCCTCGAAGGGCCAGGGGAGGTGGAGGCCCGGTCGCTGCTCCACCTGTGCTCGCTGCGTGGATTGGACGGGCAGGAAGCCGAGACCGAGGCCGCGGCCAAGCTGTTCGAGGCGGTCGAGCGGCGAGCTAATTACAATGGCCTGCTGTGGCACGACAATGTACGCCCCGGCCAGCAGGTACACGGCGGCCAGCACCGCGCCGCCAATCGTGACGGCTATCGGCAGCGCCTCCCAATGGTCGGACGGCTGCGACTTCAGCGCAAACGGAGCCAGTGCTTGCCGGAGCAGCCCCCGGGTGCGGCTGACGGCGCGCATACTGCGCCGCTCGTCGAGGACGCCGCCGCGGCGTTCCAAGTGGCCGAAACGCCGCTCCAGGGACTCGCTCAGGCGGGCAATTTCCTGGTAAGGGGCCGCGAGTGCGGGCAGGCCGTGGCGGTGTGCCACTTGTAAGACGGCCCGGCTCTCGTCTGCCAGCACACCTGCTGCGGGCAGTGGCTCGTCTTCGAGGCGGTCGAGCTGCCGCCGGAGCCGTGTTAGCTGCTCCCGACTGTCGGCCACAAAGGCGTCGAGTGCAGGCAGAGACCGGACGACAAGCGGCTCACCTTTGCCCCGTTGGGTACGGAGTAGCTGCGCGAGATGCCCATAGCGGCGTGCGGCGGCGCGGTGAGGCCGGGCGCGATACCAGCCCCAGGCGGCGGGCAGTAGTCCGACCACGAGGGCCAGCACGGGACCACCCGGTACCAAGCCGAGTGTGCCGATGGCGGTACCGACGAGCGCGGCGAGGCCGGGCTGCACCAAGCTGCCGGCGATGACGACGACCCCGCCGACAAAGATCGCCACGTTGATCCAGAGCAGGGTGAGCGCCACGCCGACGAGCAGCCAGAACCAGCCGCGCGCGGCAATGCGCCGGCGTTGCCCTTGCAGGTAGCGCGTGAGCCGCTGCTCGGCCGGCCGGAGTGTCTGCTCCAGGTCGTCGCGTGCCGTCGCTTGGCTCGGCTCGGCGGTTGCATGAGTGGGAGCGTAGGCAACTCGTCGCAGCGGCGCGCCGTGACGGGCGGCTTCCAGTGCCTCCGTTGCGGCACGCCAGTCTACGACCGCCAGCTCACCGTCCCGCAGGGGGTGAGGTACGACGTAGAACTCCAGTGTTGCTGGCATTGTCGTGGTCCGTAGTCCGTAGCCCGTAGCTATCTCACTACTCACTCGCCACTGCTTACGATGGCTCCGCGACTAGGCCGAGGGCATGAACGAGCGCCCCTTCGACGGCGGCGAGCAGGGCGCCGACGCGCGCAGCCACGGGCCGGCCGCCAAAGACCTGCACCGCCAGCCCGTCGGCGCCGTAGTGGTGCAGCGCCGCTTCCGTTCGCACCGGTACGCCGAGCCGCCGCACGCTGGCTACGGGTATGTACCGCCCCTCGGCGACCTCGATCATCGTCTTGGCGCCACCGGCTCGGCGGACCCGGCCGGCATACGGCTCACCAAGGACAGGGTACCCCATGCGCCGGACGTATTGCTGGATGGCTGCGCCCATGGCGTTGCGCGGCTGCTCGGCTAACCACCGTTCGCCGAACAAGAGGCGGCGGCGCCAGTTGCGGCGCGGCAGCGAGGGGGCGAGACGGGAGAGGCGGTCATGGTGCTCGTCCGGCAGGGCATACGATTCGACCAAACGTAGCCCGGCCCCGGCCAGAGCGTCCGCGGCGGGCACGGCCGTCCAGTCTTCGAGCGTGAGGACGAGCGTCGGCTGAAACGCGGCAATGGCCTGCTCCCACGCGCGGGCCGGAGGTGTCGGCAGCCACCAGGCGGGCCAGCTTGCGAACTCGTCGGCGTCCTCGTCCGGCCCGGCCGTGACCGATACGGCAGTGGCCGGGTTTGTCGGAACGCGGGTGATCCAGGGCTGCGGGTGCGGGAACGGCGCCGGTTGGTCGAGGATAGTGGGGTGCGGGAACGTGACACCGAGCAATGCCCGCTCCAACACCGCTTCGCGGAACTGGCTGACGCGGGTGGCGGTCAGGCCCTCGGTCATCAAGTGCAGCGCGGCGGCCCCGGCGCTGGCCGCTTCCGCCGAGGGCTGCTCCCCGGCGGCAACGACTTCGATCCAGATGCGCGCGGATGCATCGGGGTTGCCGGCGGTGAGCATGGTTGGACCGTCGTCAGCGGGGACCGCTAAGGAGATGCTCCCCGGCTGGAGGGCGGCGTGTGCGCGGACCGCACGCTCCCAGGCGGTGCCGCCGGCTGCGCTGGCCGCCACTGCTGCGGTGATGGCACCATCAAAGAGGTCTATGGTCGTCCTCCGGTCCTACCGCCGGTATCGTTGTGGTCGCTTCAGGCGGCGGTGACGGTGTGTCCGACTCGGTTGCGGTTGCTGTGGTCAGCTCGACCTCGAACCAATGCTGCGCTTCCTCGGGCATGGTGACGGTGTGGACTTGCGCCGCGGCCAAACGGGCGGCGTAGAACGGTCGCAAGTCGGCGAGGTCGGCGCGGGCGCAGTGCCGCCAGAGGGCGAGGAGCGCCGCGGTGTCGTCGTCGGCTTCCGCGCAGCGGGCAGCCAGGTCGGCGAGGCCCCGATGGGGGACTTGCCGTAGCTCCGGTGCGCCGGCGAGGTCGGCCGCTCGCTCGCTCCGTGCGACAAACGCCCCCAACGTCTCTTGTAAGGCGCCGGCCCACTGCTGTTGGGCGCGGCTGTACCAGGCACGCATGAGCGGTACGCCGATAGCCAGCCACAGGCCACCGATGGTTGCCAGAGGATTGCCGCCGCTGCTGAGGACGACGGTCCAGCCCCAGATGGCGATAGCCACCGTCAGCAAGCGGTGGCGAGTCCGGGCGGCACTGTCCGCCGGCGGCCGCTGCCCGGCCGGTTGGCCGGCAGCGGTCGGCGTTGCTGCGGCGCTGCCGGCGGCCTGGCGCAAGACGCGAGCTACCGCTACCTGCAAGGCACCGTCATCGTCGAGGGGTGCAGCGACGTAGAGATCGAGGCGGAGGGGTGCGGCCGTTGCCGTCCACCACCAGGCCAATCCGGCCAACTCCCGGCGTGTCGTGGGCGGTAGACCAATGGCCCACCGCCCCTGACCGGGCAGCGGTGCGGCGTAGGCTCGGATGCTCGCCATGTTGCTCGTGCCGACAGCTTGTTTCCGTCACTCCCGCGCTAGGCGGTGCAGTCTCGGCGGACCGCTACGTCAAGACGGGTAGTGGCTTGGTTAAAGGGTATCGGTTGGCGGTAGTGGGACCGCAATCACGGGTGCCGGTGGCGCGCCGCCCAGAAAGCGGGCACGCCAGCGATGCCATAGGCCGGGCAAGCCCGGCGCGAGGGCCGCGCCTTGCTCCAGCCATAGACGGTAGTGACCGTACAATCGCGCCGGGCCGGACCAGCCGGCCTCAAGGCTGTGACTTTCCAACTGGTCGAGCACGTCCAGGGCCGAGCCGCGCAGGCGGCCGGCGACGGTCCAGAGGGCCGCCATGCGATCTGCGGTAGCGCGGCTGCGTCCCGGCACGACCTCGACGTCGTGCAGGCGGCGCAATCGCCGCAGCAACCGGCGTGCTCGCCAACCACGCACCAGCGGCCCCACGCCACCCGGTAGGGCCAGCAATGCGACCAGGAAGGTGAGCCAGATGAAGGACAGGCCGCTGGGTAGCGCGACCAGGACTAGGAACACCAAGCTGAGGAGGCCACCAACCGTCCACCAGAGGCGGGGCCAGAAGGCGGCGGCGTAGCCGCCTTCCGAGCGGATGATGCTGCCCAGGGACTCGATGAAGCGGGACCGGAGGGCCGCTTGGTCCGCAGTGGTGGCCTCGGCCGGGCCGTAGAGCGTCAGCGTTATCCGGCCACCGCGCACCGGCAGGCGGGCCGGGTCGGCGTTCACGAAACCCATCACGCCGTCGGGGAAGGGGAGGATGTATGCGTCAATAGCCATGCGGTGGGGACCTTATAACCGCCCGGGTAGCACCACAGGTGCTCACAACCGTCCCCGGCCAGTATAGCACAGCCCGGCGTCGCTCCAGGGTGGGCGGTGGGACGCGGCGGCCGGCAGCGGTATCTCGCCTAGAGTGGCTCGCCGGCTAGAATTACGGTGGGAGCGCGAGGTATGAGCGTGCAGTGGGCCGTCGCAGCAAACGTCGAGCAGATCATCGCTGCCTTGCCGCAGGCCGACTGGCAGTACGACCCGGAAGCGGATGATATGGACATCATCCTGCCCAATGTCACGAACCGTGCGGCCGATTGGGTGCAGGTTGACGATGAAGGGTGTTTTGTGCGGATTGACCTGGCGTGCAGGGAGCCGTTGAGCATCGTCATTATCGCGTTCACCGTCTGGCTGGCGGAGAAGCAGGGGCGCGATCTCCCTATTCCGAGAGCGCCCATTGACTACGCCGCGGCGCAGCAGGCTATCGCGCAAACGCTGCGAGCGAGCGAGGAGCTTGCCGCCGCCGTCGGCTAGGATGCTATCCTCGCTCCCTATCCACCGACTAGGATTATGTGGCGCTGGACAGAGGTTGATCCCTTGGGGCACACGGTCTACTGCGCTGAGGAAACCTGGCAGCGGAAGACTGCCCAGCGGTCCGTTCTAGCTGCCCATGAAGCAGAAGTCCGGGCCACGGTTCGTGACCCCGATGCGATCTATGACGATGCCCAGTCAACGGCCAACACGCGAGAGGCCGGCAATCCCGCTGCGCTGGTTGTCCGCCACGTCAGCTTTGGCCGCACGCACGGCCGGTAAGTTCCTCAACGTGGTCATCAAGTGGCTACCGGACGCCGCTACCGGCCGGGTGATCGGTTTCGTCTCGACCGCCTTCCCTTCCCCTCAAGTGGCTCGCCGGCTAGAATTACGGTGGGAGCGCGAGGTATGAGCGTCCAGTGGGCCGTCGCAGCAAACGTCGAGCGGATCATCGCTGCCTTGCCGTATGCCGACTGGCAGTATGACCCGGAAGCGGATGATATGGACATTATTCTGCCGAATGTTGTCAATCGTGCTGCGGACTGGCTGGATATTGAAGACGACTTCTTTGTGCGGATTGACTTGGAGCGCAGGGAGCCGTTGAGCATCGTCATTATTGCGTTCACCGTCTGGCTGGCGGAGAAGCAGGGGCGCGATCTCCCTATTCCGAGAGCGCCCATTGATTACGCCGCAGCGCGGCAGGCTATCGCGCAAACGCTGCGAGCGAGCGAGGAGCTTGCCGCCGCCGTCGGCTAGGATGCTATCCCTGCTCATCCCGAGTAGCCCCCACCCTAGCCCTCCCCCGGAGCAAGCTCCAGGGGAGGGAATAGACCGTCCCCCTGCGGGGCGGGGGGACCATAGGGGGGCTTGCTAGACTCCGTTTTGAGGGGAAAAGCATGGCCGAGGGTTGGGATGTCGTGGTGGTTGGTGGTGGGCACGCCGGTTGCGAGGCCGCGCTGGCAGCGGCGCGCATGGGGCGCCGGACGCTGCTCCTGACGGGCGACCTCAACTCGATAGCGAGACTATCCTGCAACCCCTCCATGGGCGGCCCGGCCAAAGGCCATCTCGTGCGCGAGATCGCGGCCTTGGGTGGGGCGATGGCCCACGTTACCGACCGGACGGCGATCCAGGTCCGGCTGCTGAACTCCGGCAAAGGGCCGGCCGTCCAGGCGCTGCGCGCGCAGCTCGATAAGGACCTCTATCCGGCCACGATGCGCGACGTGCTGTCGGCGCAGAAGGGTTTGGAGCTGCGGGCGGCGATGGTGACCGGCCTGCTGCTCGACGCGGACCCGGCGGCACCGGCCGGTGGTCGTGTGGCCGGGGTCGTCACCGCCGATGGCGAGCGTGTGAAGGCCCGGAGCGTCGTGGTCACGACGGGTACGTTTCTCAACGGGCGCATGATCGCGGGCGAGCGCATTACGCCTGGTGGGCGGGTCGGTGAGGCGCCGGCCGAGGGGCTTTCCGCGCAGTTTGCGGTTGCCGGCTTGCGGCTGGGGCGGCTCAAGACCGGCACGCCACCGCGCGTCGAGGCCCGCAGCATTGACTTTGGCCGCACGCAGGTTCAACCCGGCAGTCGAGTGCCGCTCTGGTTTTCGTTCGAGCCGCCGGCGGCCGAGACGTGGCGGGTGCAGACGCCAGCGCCGTGGTTTCCGGAGGTTGTGACGGCTGGCTGGCGGGTGCAGCTGCCCTGTTATCTGGTCCGGACCAATGGCGCGACGCACGCGGCCATTCGATCCAACCTGCATCGGGCGCCGATGTTCAATGGGCTGATCGAGGGAGCCGGTCCGCGGTACTGCCCTTCTATCGAGGACAAGATCGTCCGCTTTGCCGACAAGGACGCGCATCCGCTGTTTCTGGAGCCGGAGGGTTTCACGACCGCATCGGTGTACGTGCAGGGAGCCAACACGAGCCTGCCGGAGGACGTACAGGACGCCATGCTGCGGACTATCCCGGCGCTCGAAGCGGTCAAAGTGCTGCGCTACGGCTATGCGGTGGAATACGACTTTGTGCCGCCGGATCAGACGACAAGCTGGCTGGAGTGCAAGCGGCTGCCGGGACTGTTTCTGGCCGGTCAGATCAACGGCACGTCCGGCTACGAGGAAGCGGCCGGCCAGGGACTGATCGCGGGTATCAATGCGGCGCTGGCGGCCGGCCGGCCCAGCGGCTCCGGCACGGCGTCCACCAACGGCGCTCCTGCGAATGGGGCAGCGGCGGCGGGAGAGACGACCACCAGCACCAAGGCGACACTTGACCGCCTAGCGGCCAGCAACCGGCTCGTGTTGCCGCGCGACCTCGCCTACATCGGCGTGATGATTGACGATCTGACAACGACGGAGCACCGGGAGCCGTACCGCCTGCACACGTCGCGGGCCGAGTATCGTCTACTGCTGCGGCAGGACACCGCGCACTTCCGGCTCACCCCGATTGGCTATCGGCTGGGGTTGATCGGGCGGGAGGTGTATGAGCGCACCGAGCGGCAGCGCGATCAGGTCGCTACGTTGCTCAAGCAGGTACGGAGCAAGGGGCTGGGCACTGCGCCGGAGCTGAACGCGCGGCTCCGCGCGGCCGGGTTGCCGCCGGTGACCAAGAGCACGATGGCGCTGGCGTATCTGCGGCGGCCGGAAGTGGGCGCCGTGGCCCTCGCCGCGTTGGGCTGGGACGATGTTCCGGCGGAGGTCGCCGATCACGTGCTTACCGAGATCAAGTACGAGGGATTTATCGCTCGCCAGGCGCAGGCGGTGGCCCGGTCGCGGCAGTTGGAGCATCACCGCATCCCCGACCGGGTGGACTATCAGGTGCTGCGGGGGCTACGCACGGAAGCGCAGGAAAAGCTCAGTCGCTTTCGCCCGGCTACGGTTGGGCAGGCGGCGCGGATTGCCGGCGTGACACCTGCGGACATCTCGGTGCTGCTCGTGCATCTGCACGCCTCCTAGTGGCCGGTAGGTGGTATTTGGATCTAACCCCCGGTTGCCTTTGTTCTTCCCTTTGCCCCCACCCTAGCCCTCCCCCGTTGCGACGGGGGAGGGAACGGACCGTCCCCCCGCCACAGCGGGGGGACCATAGGGGGGCTATCTCCCACTAGCGACTGACCACTGACTACTGCACTCTGGTAGGCTTGCTGCCGGGAGGATGGTTGGACATGGATGTATTGACTGCGATCAAGACTCGCCGCAGCATTGGGCGCCCTAGCCAGAAGCCGGTAGATCGTGACGTGATCGAAACGTTGCTGGACGCGGCGGCGCAAGCGCCCAGTCACCACAACACGTTTCCCTGGCGGTTCCACGTGCTGACCGGGGACGCACGGGTGGCCCTGGGTGAGCGGCTAGCGGCGGCGCTGCGCCGGAGCCTGACGGAGGAAGGTCAGGACCCGGAGAGCAGGCAAGGCCAGGCGCTGCTCAAAGCGGAGGCCGGCAAGACGATGCGGGCGCCGGTGCTCATCGCCGTGTCGTCGCACCCTTCGGATGCATCGAATGTCGTAGAGCGCGAGGAGCACTTCGCCTGTGCCGCCGCCGTGCAGAATATGCTGCTGGCGGCGCACGGTCTGGGTCTGGCCGTGATGTGGAGGACGGGCGACGGCAGCGAGGCGCCGGAGGTCGAGGAGTGGCTGGGACTGGCAGGGCGAGATCAGATCATCGCGCTGGTCTACGTCGGCTGGCCGGAGCCTGGCGCGGCGCTCTACCCGTTGACGCGGCGTCCGTGGTCCGAGCTGACCGAGTGGCGCGGCGACGATTAGTGGCCCGGCCCCCCTGTGGGCTCCCTGACAAGGGCAGGTTTTTGTCTGCATCAGGATTTTCGGGATGCCGGGATGAGCAGGATAGCTTCCCCCTGGTGCGGATGGTGCGGAAAGCACCAGGGTCTGGGATCCCGGCCACCGCTGGGCAGGAACCGGGCGCTTTCCAGTGCCATGACAGGAGCGGGGGGCACGGATAGTCCTGGATTCCGGCTTCCGCCGGAATGACGAGGGCCAGGGCGCGATTCATCGCGCCGCTACACGAAAAACCTACCCTTGTGAACCTATGCGCGGGAATGACGGGGCGGGGCGGCCGGTGGTGGTGCTATTCGGGTGTGCGGGCGGTGGGGAGCGTCTGACCGGCGAAACGGTTGCCGGGCTTGCGGTAGTAGGGTACCTCGGCCGGGCTGGATAGCTCCTCGAACGTGAAGGAGCAAATCCGCATCTGCGGGTAGAGCGCCACCGGCATCCGGCCGATATTGCCTAGCTCCAGGACCGGATGACCGCGCCAGCCGGCGTCGAAGACGTTCGACGTGCCGTGGACGATAATCCCCAGCCGGGCCAGACTGCTCCGCCCCTCCAGCCGTCCGACCAAGTCATCGGCCAGCTCCAGATGCTCGCGCGTGATGGCGAGGACCAGCTCACTGGGATGCATGATGAACTGCTGGTCGTCCGCGACGGCGAGGTCACGGAACATGCCTTCCGGTAGCTCCTGGGCACGGGTATCTATGTACGGCACGCGGGCCGGCTCGAAGAGCGAGAACTTGTTGCCCAGCGTGAGGTCGAGCGAGCACGAGCCGAGCTGGAGCGCGAGGTCCGGCGCCGGATCAACCTTGATACGTCCGTCGGCCAGCGCCTGCTTGATGTCGCGGTCGGAGAGTAACATGCTGCACCTCGCCCTCCATAACGGTTCGCGTGGCCGGAGGACGCGCCCGACACTGGTGTAGCCCCCCTATGGTCCCCCCGCTGCGGCGGGGGGACGGGGCCGCGGGGGAGTGACGGTGCAGACGGCGCGGCTGGCGGCGTCGCAGTACCATAGTTGGCCGTCGAACCAGGTCAGGCCGTGCGGGTCGGGGCCGTCGGTGATCGCCAATTCGTCGAGCACGTCGCCGGTGAGGCTGTAGCGGACGAGCGTGCGGGTGCGGCGCTCGGCGCACCAGAGGCCCGCGCCGTCCCAGGCGAGGCCGTGGGTGACGGTGCCCGGTGCCGGAAATTGACGCCAGATGCGGCCGCTGGCCGGTTCGAGCTGAAAGGTCGTGTTCACCGGGTCCGGCACGGTTACCCAGAGCAGGCCGGCGATCCACTCCAGGCCGTGTGGGCCTTGGCCGGTCTCGACGCCGGGCGAGGGCAGCCGGCGAATCTCGTTGCCCGTTACCGGGTCTACTTGGAGCAAGACTTGGGGATCAAAGGTCGAGGCGAGCCAGAGGTGGTAGCCGTCCCAGGTGATGCCGCTGGCGTGCGCGGCGGCAGTGGGCGCTTTGTGCAGTAGGGCACCGTCCGACCACCTGAGCTTGTAGATGTACTGGTCCCGCTGATCCATGACCCACAATCCGTCGGCCACCGCCTGCAAGCCGTTTGGCTGTGGTCCCGGCGTATGGAATTGGGTCTCGGCGCGTACTTGTTTCGTCATGCGTTTTGCCTCCTGGGGTGGCTGCCCCCCTGTGGTCCCCCCGCTGCGGCGGGGGGACGGTGGGTTCCTGCTCCGAGCCGCTACATGATAATATGAGAGGCGTGAGGCGCGGGGAACATGATCCAGCATGTGCGTGAGGTGATTCCGCAGACGCTAGAGCGGTTGGGGATTGCCGAGCGAGTGTGGTGCGCTCGTGCGGCGCTCCAGTGGCCGACGGTGGCCGAGGGGGTCCGGCGCGGCGCCGCCAAGGCGTCCAGGGCGCGGGCCGGCAGCCCTGGCACCTTGCTGGTCGCCGTCCGCAGCTCCGCTTGGCAGACTGAGCTGGTGGCGCGGGAAGCCGAGATCAAGGCCGCGCTCAACGAGCGTGTGGACGGGTATATCGTCGAGCGGTTGCAGTTTCGGGTCACGGGCCACAGCCGGCGGCGCTGATCGGCCTGTGTCTCCGATCCGATAGGAACCTTTGCATAACCTCCAAGACGGAGTGCTATGGTGTCGTGACCCCACCCTCGCCAAGCTGGGCAGACCGGCGTTTGGATTCCCGCTTTCGGAGACCTTTGCATAACCCCCAAATGGAGTGCGAGAGGGACAATGCACCACTCCTCGCTAACCTGGAAGGACCGGTTTTTGGATTCCCGCCTTCGCGGGAATGACGGAGGGAGAGGCGGGAATGACGGGTTACGCAAAGGTCTCCTTTCGCGGGAATGACGGGTTACGCAAAGGTCTCCTTTCGCGGGAATGACGGATTATGCAAAGTTCTCCGCTAGTGAGTCAGTGCCCATGAGTAGTCGTCGCCGACGGCGGAGTGCCGCGCGTGGTCGCAGGGCGTCGGGACGCCGCGCGGCGGCAGCGGCCGGCGCACGTGAAGGGGTTACGGGCAGTGATGGGGCGCCTGGGCGCTCGGACCGCCGCACAGGACGGACGCAACGGGACGAGGCGCGGCGCCGGGCGCGGCAGCAGCGGCAACTGCGACGCGCGGCCCTGTGGGGTCTGGCTATCGCTGGCGTGGCCGCCATTATCGTTGCCAGCGGGTTATGGCTGTGGCGCGAGACTGCCGACGCCATCGAGAGCCAGCCAGGCACCTCCGTCGCGGACTTGGGCAACCTGCACATTCCGCAGGGAACCCGCTCTCCCATCGCGTATAACACGACTCCGCCAACCTCCGGGCCGCACTATGATCCCCTGGCCCGCTGGGGCGTGCATACGGAGCCGATCCCCGACGAACTGCAGGTCCACAACCTGGAGGATGGGGGTGTGCTCATCCAATATCGGTGTGATGAGCCATGCCCGGAGCTGGTCGAGCAACTGACGGCGGCAGGTCAGCCCTACCTCAGTTCGCCGCATCCTTACGTCATCCTGGCGCCGTATCCCGAGATGGAGACTCGCATCGCGCTGACGGCGTGGGGCCGCATTGACCAATTCGAGGAGTTCGACGAGACACGCATCCGGCGCTTCATCGAGGCGTACCGCTGCACGAACTGGCACGAGGGGCAATTGCGGGGCCGGGGGCGCGTCCCGAACTGTTAAACATTGTTAAGGTATGGTTAGCTATCGGCGCGGCTGGCGTGTCCGGGTAGACTCTTGGCGCCCAAGGTGCCATACTTGACTACAGCGCCGGATAGTGGGAGACTGGCGCCGAGTCATCGTTGATCGTCGGCTGTTCGACCGGAGAGAAAGGTAGGCGGGGCATATGTTCGAGAAAATCTCTGGCTTCATTGCGCGGCGCTGGCGGGGGCTGCTCGTCTGGCTAGTGATTACCGGAGCGTTTCTGTTCTGGTTCTTGCCAAATATCCAGGCGCTGTTCCCGTATCTGGTGCTGATCTTCTCGCTGCTCTTCCAGCTCGCGTTTGCCATTCTGTTCATGGTCGTGCAGTTTGGCGCGCTCTTCTGGTTCCTCTCGCGCGGTCGTACCTACTGGATTCTGCCGGGCGAGACCGGCATTTCCTTCAAGGACTACCGCGGTCAGAAGGACATCCTGGAGGTATCGCAGCGGATCGTGACGTTGCTGCGGGGCGTGAAAGAGTTCAAGCGCATGGGTGGAGAGGTCTCCAAGGGCCTACTGCTGGTCGGCCCGCCGGGGACCGGCAAGAGCTACCTAGCGCAGGCGATTGCCACCGAAGCCGGGGTGCCGTTTGGATACGCCTCGGGTACCAGCTTCCAGCAGATGTTCTTCGGGATGAGCAATCTGACAATCTGGCGCCTATATGGGAAGGCGCGGAAGCTGGCCCGCCAACACGGCGCCTGCATCCTGATGATTGACGAGATTGACGCGGTCGGGATGCGTCGCGGTGGCGGTGGCGGTGGCATGGGCATGATGGGTGGCCTCTTCGGCGGTGGGGGTATGGGCCTGATCAACGAAATCCTGATGCAGATGGACCCACCGCGCATTGATGGGGGCTGGAAAGAGCGGCTGCTGCGGCGGCTGGGCCTGCGCCGCGGCGCAACGGTGCTGCCCACGGTCTTCACGATGGCGGCGACCAACCTGCCTGAAGTGCTCGACCCGGCGCTGCTGCGGCCGGGTCGGTTCGACCGCAAGATCACGGTGGATCCGCCCGACATGGAAGGGCGCAAGGACATCATCGAGTACTACCTAGACAAGGTGCGGCACGAGGAGATTCCGATTGATCGGGTGGCCTCGGACACCGTGGGCTACACGCCGGTCTCGATCAAGTACGTCATCAACGAGGCGGTCGTGGTGGCCCACTTCAAGGGACGCGACGCGATCACCTACGAGGACATCTCGGAGGCGCGTGAAATCCACGAGTGGGGTCTGCGGCAGCCCATTCACAGCATGAAACTGCTGGACAAGCGGCGGATTGCGTACCACGAGGCGGGGCACGCATTCGCGCAGGCGACCTTGCTGCCGCGCGAGCGTCTGTCCAAGGTGACGATTGTGCGGCACGGCCGCGCCCTCGGCTTGTCGGCAGCCAAGCCGCAGGATGAGTACTACACCTATACCAAGGAAGAGTTGCTGGGGCAGATCAAGTCGGCGCTGGCCAGTCGGGCGGCCGAGGAGTTGTTCCTGCACACGGCGATGACCGGTGCCGGCCAAGACTTGCAACAGGCAACACAGATGGCGATTGCCTACTACAGCGTGCTCGGCATGGGTGATTCGCTCTACTCGATCATGGGTGAAGGCCCCTCGCTGGCCGGTCCGTCGGCACAGCGCGACCGGATCGAGCGGCTGCTGGATGAGCAGTACGCGCAGGTGAAGATGCTGCTGTGGACCAACGCGGACGTGATCCACGAGATGGCGCGTCGTCTGGTTAGCGAGAGCGAGCTGACGGGTGACGACGTGGAGGAAATCATCAAGGAGAAGCAGGCCGAGCGGACGAAGGTGCTCACCGATGGCGTCAGCGCGAACGGCGCCAGTGTGAACGGCACGAGCATTGAGGATCGGGAGTCGGCGGCGCTGGCCGAGCAGAAGCGGCGGGCCGCCTACCACGAGGCCGGTCAGGCTGTCGCGCGAGCGAAACTCCAGCCGATGCGTCCGGCGCACAAGGTCAGCATCGTGCCGACCGCCGACGGCAGCGCCGGTGGCTTCGGCGATATGCCGGCCATTACCGATAGCCATGCCGGGGCGCTCACGCGCGACGAGATCTTCACCGAAATCTCGGTGGCGCTCGGTGGCCGGGCGGCCGAGGTGCTCTTCCTCGACGAGGCCCTCAGTGGCTCCTCGTCGGACCTGGCGTATGCGACGCGGCTGGCCGGCTCGATGATTACGCAGTTCGGCATGAACGGCAGCCTGTACGTCTACGAATCGGCACGCTCGGTCCGCGATCCCCTGGTGAAGCAGGAGGTCGAGAAGGTCCTGAGCGAGCGGTTCGAGCAGGTGCAGGACTTACTGGCGGCGCACAAGGCGGAGATCGAGCAGATCGTGACCCTGCTCTTGCAGCGGGAGACCATCAACGCCGAGGACGTGGAGGCCATTCTGGAAGGCCGCGACCCACCGTTGAACGATGCGCGCGGTCACGACATTGAGGAAGCGGATCGCCGCGAGGTCGTGCCGGTCGGCGCCGGGACCGGTGGCGGGACCGATGGTGGCTCGTCCGGCGGCGAGGCCAACGGCACGGGCGCCGCGGGTGGCGCAATGCCGGGCGCTTGAATTGTTGGACCTAACCCCCGGCCCCTTCCCTGGAGGGAGGGGGGTGGGGGGAGGTATCGTGCCCCCACCCTCGCCCTCCCCCGTTGCGACGGGGGAGGGTATTTGTTTTCCGCTGGCGGCTGAGTCTGGACGATATTGCCGTTTGGGTGTACGATAGCGGCGAGATAGCGGCATTGGCATTTTCTGCCGTAATCAACTGCAAGCCAGGTTCCAGGAGATTGGGAGTGAGGCTCATGTTTGGCTTTCTGCGGATGAAATGGGCGTTTCCGGCACTCGTCATTGCCATCGCAGCCATGACGTTGGCCTGCGAGGAGGAGCCGAGGGTTGAGATCAAGGAGGTCGTGCGCGAGGCCACGGTGATCGTGGAGGTAACGCCGGTGCCGCAAGCCGAGCCGGTGACGCCGGCCGGGCCGCCGGTCTACCAGATGGGCCTGTTCGCCGAGCCGATTACCCGAAACTACTGGAACTACGTCGGCGGACCGGGTGGCTCCGTCTGGACCGGGTACGTCATCGGTGGCTATACCACGTCGCTGTACGGCTACTCGGACCAGCGGTTCGATTGGGTGCCCGGTGCGGCGGCGGACTTCCCGACAGAGCTGAAAAAAGAGGCGATTGACGGCACGGAGTATTGGACCGTCGAGGTGCCGCTCCGGCCGGGGATCAAATGGAGCGACGGGGAGGAGCTGACGGCGGAAGACGTCGTGTTCACGGTGCAGACGGTGCTGGACCTGGAGTTGGGGGGCGGCTGGGGACAAGCCGTGAACCCGGCGTTCGTGGACCGGGTGGAGGCGCTGGACAGCCACCAACTGAAGGTGTTCTTCAAGGCGACCGACGATGAAGGCCAGCCGCAGACGCCGGGCTTGAGCGTCTGGCAGTTTGGGCTGGGCTTCATGGCCATTATGCCGGAGCACTACTGGGCCTCAGTCGTCGAGGAGGCCAAGAAAGCCGGCGATACGGCCCAGCGGATCGAGGCGCTGTTCGCGCATGTGCCCGACGGGGAGCCGACGCTCGGTGGCTACAGCTTTCACAAGTGGGAGCCGGGCGCCTTTTTCGAGAACGAGGCCACCGCCGACCACTACCAGCGCGGCGCCACCGTCACGCAGTATGCGAACGGGACCGTGGTGGAAGTCAATAAGCAGCTTGACTACACGGCCACCTACTTTGGCGAGGCCGGCGGCGACAAGGTGCTGGAATACGAGGTTGGGCCACACGTGGACACCGCGCTATTCAGTATCTACGGCAACCAGGATGCCGCGGTGCTTGCCCTGACCAAGGGTGACGTGGACTACCTGTTCAACCCGTTGGGGCTGGAAAAGGGCTTTCAGGACCGTATCAGGGGCGCCGATGATCTGGAGATCGTCTCCAACGCCGACAACGGCGTCTTTTATCTCGGCTTCAACGTCCGCAAGGCGCCGATGAGCAGCAAGGAGTTCCGGCAGGTCGTGGCGACGATCATTGACAAGGAGTTTGTGGCTCAGACCATTCTGCAAGGGGCGGCCATTCCGATGTACGCCATGGTGCCGGAGGGGAACGCGGCCTGGCACAACTCCAGCGTCGCCAAGATCGGCCAGGGCATGACCAGAGGCGATCGGATCAAACAGGCCGTGGCGCTGCTGAAGAGCGCCGGATTCACCTACGAGCAGGAGCCGGAAATCAGCGAAGACGGCAAATTCGTCTCCAAGCCCGGCAAAGGCCTCAAGCTGCCCGATGGGACGGACGTACCGGCGTTGGAGTTGCTGGCCCCCAGCGCGGGCTACGATCCGCTGCGGGCCACCTTTGCCATCTGGGTCGAGCGCTGGCTGAATGACATCGGCATCCCGGTGCGGGCCAACTTGGCCGGCTTCAACGTCATCGTGGCCAAGCTGTTCAGCGATACGGTCACCGAGGACCTCGATATGTGGATTCTGGGCTGGAGCTTGAGCATCTTCCCGGACTACCTGGAGAACTTCTTCCATAGCCGCAACGCGCCAGAGAACCAGAAAGGCGGAAACAACTGGGGCGGCTATGCCAACCCGGAATTCGACGACTTGTCCTTCAAGCTGCTGTCCGAGACGACTATCGAGGGCGCGCTAGACACGGCCTTCCGGTTACAGGAGTATCTGGCCGACGATCTGCCCTACGTGCCGCTGTTCACCATTCCCAAGCTCGATGCCTACCGGCCCACCAGAGTCGAGTTTCCCTATACGACCGTTCTCGGTGGACTGGAGGGGCTGAACGGGATGCAGCAGGTGGCGCTCATCAAGTAATATGGCCCGGTCCCGGTCAGGCCCGCGAAAGTGGGCAGCCGGGGCAAGTGCGCTGGCTGTGGTGCTAGGCGCCTGAATTGCGGCTTCCGCCGCAATGACGAAGTGTGGTCGGAGCTACTGAGCACTGAGATGACTGCCTATCTGCTGAAGCGAGCAGTGCAGATAGTCCTGACCCTCTTTATTTTCCTGTCCATCGTGTTCTTCCTCGTGAACGCCCAACCGGGCGACGTGAGCAATGTCTACGCGCTGAATCCCGACTTCCCGCCGGAGACCCGCGAAAAGCTCCGGGATCTCTTTGGCGTGAACGAACCCCTCTGGAAACAGTACCTCGTCTACGTCAAGAACGTGTTCACCGGGAACTTCGGCGTCTCGTTCAGCCTGTATCCGCGGACCGTGGCCGATGTCATTGCGGAGCGTCTGCCGCGAACCCTCGTGTTGTTTATGACCGCGACCGTGATCTCCTTTTATCTGGGGTTCGCGCTCGGCAAGATCATCGCCTGGCGTCGAGGTGGCTGGACCGAATACGCCACGACGCTCGGCGGCGTCACGCTCTACACGGTGTTCACGCCCTGGTTTGCCCTGATGATGATTTGGCTCTTTGCCTTCAAGGCCGGGTGGTTTCCGATAGGCAAGTTCCTCGATCCGGTGGTGTGGCAGGATGCGCCAACCGATGCGAATACGATCTTCAACCGCATGTTGCTCACGGTGATCGGGCTGTCCGTCATTGTGTTTGCCGTCTTCATCGTCACGGCGAAGCGGCGCGTGAGCGGCGCGCGGTATATCCAGCTCGGCAGCATCGCCGTGTCCGCCGCCGTGCTGGTGGGGGTGTGGCTGGCCTCGGGTACCGGGTATCTCGCCTGGGACATCGTCAAGCACATGGTCCTCCCGATAGTGACGTTGGCGCTGATTAGCTTTGCCGGCACGATGCTGCTGACGCGCAACAGCATGTTGGAGACGATGCGCGAGGACTATGTGCTGGCGGCCCGCGCCAAGGGCCTGCCGGAGAAGGCAGTGCGGGATCGGCACGTGGCCCGCAACGCGCTACTGCCGGTCGTGACCAGTTTCGTCTTCAGCCTGGCGTTTGCCGTTGACGGCGGCATCATCATCGAGTCCGTGTTTTCGTGGCCCGGCATGGGGCAGACGCTGGTGTCGGCAGCCACGACGGAGGACGTGCCGCTGGCGGTCGGGGCCTTCGTGTTCGTCGGCATTTTCGTGCTGTTGGCGCATCTGCTGGCGGACGTGTTGTACGTGTACCTGGACCCGAGGATCAGATACTAATGGCCGCAGCACCCGCTTTACAATCGGACACTCCTTCGCTGGGGAGGATGCGTCTCTCGCTGGCGGCGCGCAGCGTGAGACAAAACTGGTCCATGTTTGTCGGCACGCGCATCGGTCTGCTCGGCCTGTCAATCATCGTCTTCTATCTTTTGCTTGCAGTGGCCCATCCCATTCTGATGAACACCGTCTGGGAGGAGCGGATTTACGATCCGGTCGTGGGGTATGCGTTTGACGAGGCGCGCCAGCCGGCACCGCCCAGCCTGCGCCATCCGCTCGGCACCGATCCGTTGGGCCGGGACATCCTCAGCCAGCTCATGTTCAGTGCCCGCTCCGAGTTCATGCTCGGATTGCTGGCAGCCGTCGTCACGGTCACTATCGGCACGACGGTCGGGGCGGTCACGGCCTATTTCGGCGGGATTGTGGACACGATCCTGATGCGGCTGGCCGACATCATGATTATGCTGCCGGGGATCAGCGTGCTCATCATCTTGAGCGCAACGATTGGGGTCGAGCACTTCGAGCTGGCGCTGCTCATCGGCATCCTGTCGGGGTTTGGCGGGACGGGAGTGCTGCTGAAGTCCCAGGCGTTAAGCGTGGTCGTCAAGCCGTATATCGAGGCGGCCAAGGCCGCGGGCGGTGGCCCAATCCATATCATCTTCGTTCACATCGTCCCTAACTTGCTGCCGCTCTCCTTCCTGTACATGATGTTCACCGTGACCGGCGCCATCTTCTCGGAAGCGGTGTTGAGCTTCTTGGGACTGTTGGACATACGGATGAGCTGGGGACTGATGATCCACACTACGGAGTCGGCCGGCTATCTCTTGCAGGTCGGCGAGTACTGGTGGCTGATCTTCCCGGCCAGTCTCTCCATTACGCTGCTATGCTCGTCGTTCTATCTCGTCGGTCGGTCGCTCGATGAGGTTATCAATCCGCGACTGAGGCGCTCATGAGTGAACGTCCCGTGCTGGCGGTCGAAGACCTGACCATGCACTACGCCACGCGGGCCGGCACCGTGCGGGCCGTTGACGGCGTTTCCTTCTCTGTCACCAGAGGGCAGGCGCTCGGACTGGTGGGCGAGTCGGGGTGCGGCAAATCATCCATTGCGCTCACGCTGCTGAAGCTCCTGCCGGAGAACGCCCGGATCGTCGGTGGCAAGGTCCTGCTGGACGGGACGGACATTGTGCCGCTCTCGGAAGAGCAACTGCGAGCGTATCGCTGGGATCGCATCTCCATGGTCTTCCAGGCCGCGATGAACTCGCTCAATCCGGTGTATCGAGTCGGCGAGCAGATCATCGAGGCCCTGGAGCTGCACGCTGCGTCCGCCCGTGAGGAGTCGCTTGAGCGCGTGCGGCAGCTCTATGACCTGGTGGGGCTCGACTCCAGCTTCATCCGGCGCTATCCGCACGAATACAGCGGCGGTATGCGGCAGCGGGCAATCATTGCCATGGCGCTGGCGTGTGAACCCGATCTGATTATCGCGGACGAGCCGACCACAGCCCTGGACGTGATCGTGCAGGACCGGATTTTGCGCGAGATGCGGAGCATTCAGGCCACGCTCAGTATGAGTATGATCTACATTTCGCACGATATGGCGGTTATTGCTGAGGTGAGCGATGTCGTCGGCATCATGTACGCGGGCAAGATCGTGGAGCTGGGCGAGACGGCAGAAGTCTTCAAGAATCCCATCCATCCGTATACGCGGGCGCTGATGTCGGCGTTTCCGAGCGTGACGGGTGAGCGGCACGAGCTGACGATGCTGGCGGGCGAGCCGCCGAACCTGCTGGACCCGCCGGCCGGCTGCCGTTTCCATCCGCGCTGTCCGTATGCGACGGACGAGTGCCGGACGGAAGCGCCGCCGACCGTGCGCCGCGGGGAGCATTGGGCGAACTGCTGGAACCCGCCGGAGGCGTAGGGTGATGATCGAGACTACGCGGCCGGCGCCGTCTACCGAACGTGGCCCGCTCCTGCGGGTGGAGGGGCTGCGGAAGCACTTTCCGGTGTCCACAAGCTGGTTTCGGCGCAGCCGGAGTTTCGTTCATGCGGTGGACGGAGTGTCGTTCGAGCTGGCGCAAGGCGAGAGCTTTGGGCTGGTAGGAGAGTCCGGGTGCGGCAAGACGACGACCGGGAAGCTGCTGATCCGCCTGACCGATCCAACGGATGGTCGCATCATCTTCGATGACGGTGCAGGCGAGCCGACGGACATTGCGACGCTGAAGGGGAAGTCGCTGAAGGCCTTCAGACGGAAGGCGCAGATGATCTTCCAGGACCCCTACGAGTCCATGAATCCGCGGCGGACGATTTTCGATACCATCGCCGAGCCGCTGCAAGTGCAGAAGATCGGCAGCCCGCTGGAGCGGCTGGACCGGGTGACGCGGATGCTGGAGCTAGTCGGGCTGACACCGCCGCGCACGTTCCTCTTCCGGTATCCGCACGAGCTGTCCGGTGGTCAGCGGCAGCGGGTGGCGATTGCCAGGGCGCTGGTGGTCGAGCCGACCTTTGTTGTCGCCGATGAGCCGACTTCGATGCTGGACGTTTCGATCCGGACCGGCGTGATGTCCCTGATGGAAGAGCTGGCCGACCGCCTGGGGATTAGCTACCTGTATATCACGCATGACTTGGCGGTGGCGCGGTATATGTGCAGCCGGATTGCGGTGATGTATCTGGGGAAGATCGTCGAGGTCGGCGAGACGGAGGCACTGCTCCGGCACCCGCAGCATCCCTATACACAGGCACTGCTCTCGGCGGTGCCAGTTCCCGATCCGACGGTCACGCGCCCGCCGGTGCAGATCGAGGGTGGGGTGTCGCTGCCGGTGGACCCGCCAGCGCGGTGCCGCTTCTACGACCGCTGCCCGCTGGCCGACGATTTCTGCCGCACGCACGATCAGCCGCCCCTGGAGGATAAAGGTGGTGGTCAGCTCGTTGCTTGCTACAAGGTTTAGTACACCTACCCCCAACCCCCTCCCTGATGAAAGTTGACAACTTAATCGGGTAGTGGGATAGCCCCCCTATGGTCCCCCCGCTGCGGCGGGGGGACGGGTAGTTCCCTCCCCCGTCGGGACGGGGGAGGGCGAGGGTGGGGGCTAACACACTGCCTCATCAAGTTCGCAACTTTCATAAGGGAAGGGGCGCGGCGGCGTTCACGGCGCTCTTAGGAGGATGGGGTATAGTAGGCTGCGAAGCGGCGAGACAGCGTGGATACATGTCGGGAGCAACGGCCTTGGACTGCTGAGTGACTGCCATGGATTTCAATGCCTACGACCTGGATAGCAACATCTACGACGAGATGTTCTTGTCGGATGGCACGCCGCGCGAACAGTGCCGGCAGCTCTACGAGACCTTGTGCCGGCTCTCCGCCGAGGAGCTGGATACTATTCAGGAGCGGGTGACGCGCTCCTTCTCGAACGAGGGCATCACCTTCACCGTCTACGGCGATGACGAGGCCGACGAGCGGATCATTCCGATTGATTGTGTGCCTCGCGTGCTCTCGGGCGCCGAGTGGCGGCAGCTTGAGGCCGGCCTGACGCAGCGCCTCAAGGCGCTGAACGCCTTCCTGGAGGATGTCTACGGCGACGCGCGTATCGTAGCCGACGGTGCGATTCCGGTGGACGTGGTGCGGGGTTGTCCTCAGTATCGCATCGAGATGCGGGGCTTCTCGGCACCGCACGGTACCTGGGTGGGCATTTGCGGGACCGATCTGGTGCGTACCAACGACGGCTTCCGGGTGCTGGAGGACAACCTGCGGGTGCCTTCCGGCGTCTCCTACATGCTGGCCAACCGGAAAGCGGTCAAGGCGAGTCTGCGCCGCTTGTACCGCAACTCCCGCGTACAGGAGGTGGAGCACTACGGGCGCATCCTGTTGGAGACGCTGCGCGAGCTGGCGCCGGAAGGGCGGGATGATCCGTGCATTGCCCTGTTGACGCCCGGGGTCTACAACTCTGCCTTCTACGAGCACATGTTCCTGGCCGGCGAGCTGGGCGCAGAGCTTGTCGAGGGCCGCGACCTGCTGGTCAACGACGGCTTTGTCTACATGCGGACTACCACCGGGCTGCGGCGCGTGGACGTGATCTACCGGCGCGTGGACGACGACTATCTCGACCCGCTGGTGTTCCGTCCTGATTCGCTGCTCGGTGTGCCGGGATTGCTGCACGCCTACAAACGCGGCAACGTGGCGCTCGTGAACGCGCCCGGGACAGGTATTGCGGATGACAAGAGCGTCTACGCCTACGTGCCGGACATGATCCGCTACTACTTGGGCGAGGAGCCGCTGCTGGCCAACGTCGAAACTCACCTCTGCCGCCGGCCCGAGGGCTTGGAGTACACACTCGACAATCTGGAGCATTTGGTGGTCAAGCGGGTGGGTGAATCGGGGGGCTACGGGATGCTGGTCGGGCCGCACGCCACACCCCGGGAGCGTGAGGAGTACGCCAAGCAGCTACGCGCCGACCCGGCCGACTTCATCTCGCAGCCGACGCTGGCGCTCTCCCGCGCGCCCTGCCTGATCGAGGGCCGCTTCGAGCCGCGGCACGTGGACCTGCGGCCGTTCGTGCTGCACGGACGAGAGACACGCATCGTACCGGGGGCGTTCTGCCGCGTGGCCCTGCGCCGCGGCAGCTTGGTGGTAAACTCTAGCCAGGGCGGAGGCGGCAAAGACCTGTGGGTGCTAGAGGACTGAGTGGAAGCCTTTCCAGGGGAGGGAGAAGAGGTATGAGGTTGTTCATGGCTGTCCTGCGGAGCCGGCATCCCGCTGCACTGGCGGCAAAAGTGCTCCTGGTGCTCGGGGTCCTGCTATGTGTGCCGACCGTCGCCTACGCGGCGGTAGAAGGGGAGACCCAGTTCGTCTTCAACACGTTCTTGTTCATCCTCTTCGGTGTGTTGGTGATGTGGATGTGCGCCGGATTCACCATGCTCGAATCCGGCTCGGTACGGACCAAGAACGCCTCGATGATCTGCCTGAAGAACATCGGCCTCTATTCGATTGCCGGGCTGGCCTACTACGTCATCGGCTACAACCTGATGTACGTCGGTGTTGGCGACTTGGGCCTGGGCGGCCTGATCGGCTCGTTCACGCTGCTTTATGGACCGTCGGCCGATGACATCGCGTTGGTGGGCGGCCAGGAGAGTGCCGTGGCCGCCGTGGTCGAGAACGGCTATTCCACCATGTCGGACTGGTTCTTCCAGATGGTCTTTGTGGCGACCGCGGCCTCCATCGTGTCCGGCGCCTTGGCCGAGCGGGTGAGGATGTGGTCGTTCTTCCTGTTCACGCTGCTACTGACCGCCATCATCTACCCCGTCGTCGGCGCGTGGACATGGGGCGGCGGGTGGCTGAGTGAAATGGGCTTCCAGGACTTCGCCGGCTCGACCATCGTGCATAGCACCGGTGGCTGGGCGGCGCTGGCCGGCGCGCTGGTCGTCGGGCCACGGCTCGGCAAGTTCCGCCGCGACGGCTCGGTCCGGCCCACGCCACCCTCGAACATCCTAGTCGTGACGCTGGGCGTATTCATCCTGTGGTTCGGCTGGTTCGGGTTCAACGGCGGGTCGCAGTTGGCGCTGGGGACCGCAGCCGACGCGGTGGCGATCAGCCACGTGCTGGTGAATACCAACCTAGCGGCAGCGGCCGGTGTGATGGCCGCCCTCATCGTCTCGCGGCCGATCCTCGGACGAATGGACCTGTTCGCCGGGCTGAACGGCGCCATCGCCGGGCTGGTGGCGATCACTGCCGGCCCGGATATCACCGAGCACTATTGGGCCATCATCATCGGCGCTATCGGCGCGGTCGTCTGCACCGCCGGGATCAAGCTCCTGGAGAAGATCAAGCTGGACGACGTGGTGGGGGCCATTCCGGCACACTTGTTCGCCGGCATCTGGGGCACGCTGGCCGTCGCTATCGCCGCCGGGGGCAACATCGGCGTGCAGTTGCTTGGCATTGTGGCGGTGGGCGCCTTTGTGTTCATCGTCTCGTGGGTAGTCTGGTGGGTGTTGGGCAAGACGTTGAGCGTGCGAGTGGCACCGCAGGTCGAGCGGCTGGGGCAGGACGTCGGAGAGCTGGGCATTGAAGCCTACCCCGAGTTCGTGCTGATGCCGGAAGAAGACGACGAGCGCGAGGAAGGCTGAAAGCCCGCGCGTGGCAAAGGCCGTGGCGTGCTGATGCTGAGGCGGAAGAGCGAGCACCATGCTGGCGCGTAGCGCACAGGGCCTTTATTGGCTAGGCCGTTACCTGGAGCGGACGGGACACCTCTGCCGACTGCTGCGTTTGCAAACGGAGGCGTTGGTGGACCGGCCGCTCCGGGAGATTCATTTTGGCTGGAGCCGCCTCTACGACAGCTTGGACCGCCAGCCGCCTGGGGGAAGCCTCGAATTGGTCGGTAGCGATGCATTCACCCTGGCCGATTCCTACACCCTCGCCGACGACCTCACGTTCGAGCGCTCCAATCCGGCGTCGGTATGGAACTGCTTGGCGCTCGGTCGGGAGAATGCTCGCCAGGTGCGCCACTGCATCAGTGCCGAAATGTGGACCTCCCTGAACCTGTCGTACCTGCGGATTCAGCAACTCACCATCCAAGACATCTGGGCCGCCTCCCCGGAGAGCTTCTACGTGGAAACGGCGGCGGAGATTGACACCATTGCCGGCGTGGCTGCGGCCACCATGTACCGCGACGACGGCTGGCGCTTCATGCAGCTAGGGCGGTCCATCGAGCGTGCCCAACTCGTGGTCGCTTTGCTCTTGGTCCAAATTGCTGCCGACGCCGCGACCGACGAGTATTCCGACGCGGATTGGAGCAGCCTGTTGCGCGTGTACCACGCGCTGGAGGTCTACAGCCGCCACTATAGCGTCGAGGTGCAGCCGGGCCAGGTGGTGGACCTGCTGGCGACGGACCCGCTGCTCCCCGACTCGCTCTGCCGCTCGATTGACCTGGCGGCAGCGGAGCTTTCCGCCATCGGTCCTGGGCCGAGCGCGCAGTCCAGCGGGGCAACGCAACGCTTGGCCAGTCGTCTGAGTGCCCTGGTCCATTACGATTGGCCGGATCGGGAAGACCACGAGGGCCTCTTGCGGCAGGTGGACGAGTACTGCCGGGGGCTGCACCAGCTCGTGACTCGCACCTATTTCGACTACCCCATCGAGAGCTTTCCCGAACATTGACGCCAGGGACGGTTCGGTGCGCTACGAGATCGAGCACGTCTCCCGCTACCGCTACACGGCGCCGGTGCGGCGCTGCGTGATGTCGCTCTGCCTGCGGCCGCGCGACGACCGGGGGCAGCGGCTCCTGCACTTCGAGATCAAGACGGCTCCTCCGGCATCCCTGAGCTACGAGACGGACGCTTTCGGCAATACGAAACACGTCCTCAACGTCCATCGGGAACACGAGGTACTGGAGGTCACAACCCACTGCACGGTCGAAACGGCGCCGGCCGCTGCGCTCCCGGGGTCCCTGGGCGCCGACGCCTGGGAGGCGGTGCGCTCGTGGGGGCAATCGCTCACGCATTGGGACTTCATGCACGCGAGCGCGGTGGCGCGGCCCTCGGCGGCGCTCACGGCCTTCATGGAGCGGCTGGCTATCGCACCAGCTGGTGATCCGTTGGTGTCGCTGCTACGGCTGTCGGATACGCTCTCCGATAGCTTCGAGTACGTCCCGGGGGTCACGTCGGCAGTCTCGCCAATCGAGCACATCCTCGAAACCGGTCGGGGGGTCTGCCAGGACTACGCGCACGTCATGATTGCCATTGTGCGCTCCTGGGGCCTGCCGGCGCGCTACGTTTCCGGGTACATGTACGTCACTGACCAGGCGCCGGAAACGGCTACCCACGCCTGGGTCGAATGCCGGTTGCCGGACCTCGGCTGGGTTGGGTTCGATCCCACCAACCGGCGCCTGGCCGACGCGCGGTACGTGCGGATTGCGGTGGGGCGCGACTACCAAGACGTAGCGCCGACGCGCGGCGTCCTGCTGGGCGGCGGCGAGAGCGAGCTGGAGGTAGACGTGCGGATGCAGCCGGTGGCGGATTGGACCTAAACCCCGGCCCCCCTGTGGTCCCCTCACAGGGGTAGTTTTTTGTCTGCATCAGGATTTTCAGGATGCAAGGATGGTCAGGATGGTCCTCACCCCCCGGCCCCCTCTCCATCGCGGAGCGATAGAGAGGGGGCATGGATTCCGGCCCCGTATCGGGGTACGGGACATGCTTTCGCCGGAATGACGGGGCCAGGGCGCGATGAATCGCGCCGCTACACGAAAAACCTGCCCTTGTGATGGGGTAGCCCCCCTATGGTCCCCCCGCTGCGGCGGGGGGACGGGGAATTTCCCGCCCACGTCGCAGCGGCGTCAGCGGGCTTGCGCCTTACAGGGGGCGCTTGGTGGGGAGGCCGGGGCGGCGGGGGTAGCGGTCGGGGGTGGGATGCTGCTTCTCGACGACGAGCAGCGCGTGGCCCGATAGAGCGTGCTGCACCGCTGCCAGGTGGTGGGGTTGGCTTGGTGTGTCTCCGGCAGGTGTGGGGAGCGTCACCGGCACCAGGCGCGGCGGACCGCCGCCGAGCAACACACAGGCGCGCTGGCAGGCGAGCAGCTCGTCTGGGCCTTGGGCAGCCGTTTTCTGGGCGATGAGGCGGCCGCCGACCCGGAGGAAGGGCAGGGCGTATTCCACTAGGACGGGTGCGGGCGCGACGGCGCGTGCCAGTGCTACGTCGTACTGCTCGCGGTGAGCGTGCTGCCGGGCCAGGTCTTCGGCGCGGGCCGTGAGGACTGTCACGGCTGCCAAGTCGAGGCGGCGGACCAGGTCGGCGAGGAAAGCGGTCTTCTTGCCCACCGAATCGACCAGCGTGAGGCCGACGTGGAGCCGGAGCAGCTTGAGGGGCAGGCCGGGGAAGCCGGCCCCGGCCCCAATGTCAATCACTTGCACGGGACGGTCCGTCGCCGTGGGCCAGGCGAGCAGGCAGGTGAGCGAGTCTACGAAGTGCCGCATCTCGACGGCCGCCGGGTCGGTGATGGCGGTGAGGTTGGTGCGCCGGTTGGCGGTCAGGAGCGTATCGCGGTAGCAGTTGAAGGCGGCTAGTTGGTCGGGTGAGAGGCTGATTCCCAACGCTGCGGCGCCGGCGCGGAGCCAGGGTAGCCGTGGACTAGCCGGCGGTTGGGCTTGGGCGGCCCTCGCGTCGGTGGCGGGAGTCACGGCGTCAACCTCGCCGGGCAATGGAGCGGTGGCCGGGTCATGGTACGATTGTACGCCGTATGGATCGGCTTTGGAGTCCCTGGCGCATGGCCTACGTGACGGGCAGCAAACGCTCGTCGGGCTGCGTCTTCTGTATTCCCGTGCAGCCGGACCGGGCCGAGGACGAGCAACGCCATATCGTCTACCGGGGTGAGCACGCTTTTATCATCCTGAATCTGTATCCGTACAATCCCGGCCACCTCTTGATTGCGCCCTACCGGCACACGGCGGATCTGGAGAGTCTTACGGCGGCGGAGCGAGACGAGATGATGGCGCTCGCGCAACGGGCGCTGCGGGCGCTGCGGACCGACACCGGGCCGCACGGCTACAACATGGGAATGAATCTCGGCAGTGTCGGCGGCGCCGGGATCGTGGATCACCTGCATCTGCATCTCGTCCCGCGCTGGGAGGGCGATACCAACTTCATGCCCGTGATCGGCGGAACGAAAGTGCTCCCGGAGTTGTTGACCGCAACGGCCGCGCGGCTGCGCGAGCGTTTGGCGGAGGGCGAGGGGGGCGGGGAGTGAGTTAGCTCACAGGGGTAGGTTTTTCGGCGGGCGAGCCTCACCCCCCGGCCCCCTCTCCAGCGCCGAGCGATAGAGAGGGGGAGTCGGCCCTCACCCCGGCCCTCTCCTAGGGGGAGAGGGGGTGGATTCCCGCTTTCGGAGACCTTTGCATAACCCCCAAATGGAGTGCGCGAGGGACACTGCTCCAGTCCTCGCTAACCTGGGAGGGCCGGTTTTTGGATTCCCGCTTTCGCGGGAATGACGGGTTACGCAAAGGTCTCCTTTCGCGGGAATGACTGGGGGAGCGGGCGCGATGAATCGTGCCCCTACAGAAAAACCTACCCTTGTTAGGGGTGAGTTAGCCCCCCTGTGGTCCCCCCGTTGCGACGGGGGGACGGGGAGGTGCGCCCCTGTTGTCCCCGCTGCGGTGGGGGGACGGGGAGGTGCCCCCCTGTGGTCCCCCCGTTGCGACGGGGGGACGGTGGGGGCCTAGCTCTGGCTAGGTGCATCGGCGGTGACGGGGGTGTAGTGGGAGAGGGGGCCGAACCAGGCCAGGGGCCAGTAGGAGAACCACGCCTTGCCGATTACGTACTCCTGCGGGAGCGATCCCCAGGAGTGCGAGTCACTGCTGTTGTTGCGATTGTCGCCGAGGACGAAGTATTCGCCATCCGGCACGATGCGGCGCGGGTAGCTGTACCGCGGTGGAGCGCGCACATACGGCTCATCGAGTAGCTGCTCGTTGATGAAGACCCGGCCGTCGCGTACTTCCACCGCCTCACCGGGCAGGGCGATAATCCGCTTGATGAAGTCCCGGCGCGGGTCGTGAGGGAAGCGGAAGACTACGATGTCACCGCGCTGCGGCTCGGCAAAACGGTAGGAGAGCTTGTTGACGATAAGGTACTGGTTGTTGTGGAGGGTTGGCACCATGCTCAAACCCTCGACGCGGAAGTTCTGGACCCCCAGTCGCACGCCGTAGTAGATGATGAGCGTGAGCAGGACCGTTTCGAGAATATCGCGGATGACAGGTTTCATCGCTGCTGTAGGCGCCGAGGGGTGGTGTGGGTGCTGCGGCTACCTGGCGATAGCCTACTCCGACAGTATAGCAGGGGAATCTCGGTGCCGGGGGACTCGCAAGGGTAGGTATTTTTTTGTCTGCATCAGGATTTTCAGGATGCAAGGATGAGCAGGATGGATTGCGGCTGGCGCCGCAATGACGGGAGCGCGGCCAGGGTGCCCACCCCTACGGCATAACCTGTACACCTACCCCAGTCAGCCGGCCCCTTCTCCATCGCGGAGCGATAGAGAGGGGGAGTAGATTCCCGCTTTCGGAGACCTTTGCATAACCCCCAAATGGAGTGTGAGAGGGACAATGCACCACTCCTCGCTAACCTGGAAGGACCGGTTTTTGGATTCCCTAGACTCACAAACGAAGTGCAACACCAATGTAAGGTGTTGCCATGGGACGCTACTACACGCAGCTTGACATTGAAGACCGGTGTGAACTGGCCCGGCTACACGCCCAGGGGCGCTCGCTCCGGCAAATCGCTACCGCTCTGGATCGCGCGCCATCGACCATTGCGCGGGAGTTGAAGCGCAATGCCTCCCGCCAGCAGGGTTACCGCCCCCGCTATGCCCAGGAGCAGGCCCGCGCCCGCCGCTGGGGTGGCGCCCGTCTCGACCGGGACGCCGCCCTGCGTGCCCAGGTGCTCGCCCGGCTCAAACAGGGCTGGTCGCCGGAGCTGATCGCGGGCCGGTTCCGGCGGGAGCGGGGCACGACGATTATCTCCCACGAGACGATCTACCGCTTCATCTCTGCCCAGACCACGCGCAGCAAGAGCGGCGCCGCTTGGCGCCACTACCTGCCGCGTGCCAAGTGGAAACGGGGCTGGCGGGGGCGTCGTGGCGGCAGTCCGGCCGCCTTCATCCACCACCGGCGGCCCTTGGCCGAATGGCCCGCCAGCGCCACCGACCGCCAGACCCCAGGGCATTGGGAAGCCGATCTGCTGCTCTGCCGCACCGATGGGCAAGCGGTGCTGACCGTGCATGAGCGCCACTCCCGCCTGCTGCTGGCCGTGCGGCCCCCGGGCAAAGCCGCCGCCCCCATCGCCCAAGCCCTCGCGCGGCTGCTGGGGCCCTTGCCCGCTCCCTGGCGCCAGACCGTCACCTTCGACAACGGCACCGAGTTCGCCCGCCATCACGAACTCCACGCCCTGGGTCTGGAGACCTTCTTCTGTGACACCCACGCCCCCTGGCAGAAAGGCGGCGTCGAAAACGCCATCGGGCGGCTGCGGCGCGGGCTACCCCGCAAGACCGACCTGGCGACCGTGTCGGACCCCCGGTTTACGGAACTGCTGCAGTTGTACAATAATACGCCCCGGAAGTGTCTGGACTACCGCACCCCGGCGGAAGTGTTCTGGAACCACGTGTTGCACTTCAAATGTGAATCCACCTTCCCGCCTTCGCGGGAATGACGGGTTAGGTAAAGGTCTCCTGGCGCGGGAATGACGGGGGGGCGGGCGCGATGAATCACGCCCCTACACGAAAAACCTACCCTTGTCAGGTGTCGAGGGCTGGCACCGGGTATCGCCAGCGCGTTACCATGAGACGCGCTGACCTGTGAGTGAACACACTATCGTCGTGCCGGAGGGTACCGCCGCGCAGCGGCTCGACCGCTATCTCGCCGCGGCGCTGCCGGACCTCAGTCGCACGCGCATCCAAGGGTTGATCGCGGACGGTCACGTGCGGGTGCGGGGACGCACCGTGCGCGCGGCGCTGCGCGTGAGCAGCGGCCAGCGGATTGACGTGCATATTCCGGCGCCGCGGCCTTCGCGGCTCACGCCGGAGCGCCGTCCGTTGGACGTGCTCTTCGAGGACGACGACCTGCTGGTGGTGAACAAGCCGGCCGGCGTGGTGGTGCATCCGGCGCCGGGGCACGAGACGGGCACGTTGGTTCACGCGCTGCTGGCCTATGTGCCGCAGTTGGCCGGTATTGGCGGTGAAGAGCGGCCCGGCATCGTTCACCGGCTGGACAAGGACACGTCGGGCGTGCTGGTCGTAGCGAAAAACGAGCCGGCGCTGCGGGCCGTCGCCGGCCAACTCCGGGACCGCACGGCACACAAGGACTACCTCGCCGTCGTCGTCGGCTACCCGCAGCCGGCAACCGGGACCATCCGCTTGCCGGTCGGCCGCCATCCGCGGTATCGGCACCGGATGGCCGTTGTCGCCAAGGGCCGCGCGGCCACGACCGGGTATCGCACCCTCGAAACGCTGTCCAGTCACGCCTATCTGCGCGTGCAGCCGGAGACCGGTCGGACGCACCAAATCCGCGTCCACCTCGCGCATATCGGTCATCCGGTGGCCGGGGATGCCACCTATGGCCGGGGAGACTCGTGTCCGGGGCTGGAGCGGCAGTTTCTTCACGCCAGCCGGCTGGTCGTCCGTTTGCCGTCCACCGGGCAACCGACGACGTTTGCGGCGCCGCTGCCGGACGATCTGGCCGCCACATTGGCTCGCCTACGCGGTACCCTAATTGGGTGACGTGGAGGTGACGATCTGATGCGGGTGCTCATCACCGGGGGACAGGGGCAGTTGTCCCACGACCTCGGGCAGGTGTTTGCCGGGCACGAAGTGCTGCTCTTGAGCCGCGCGCAGCTCGACATCTGTGACCACGGCCAGGTGCAGGAGGTGATCGGCGCGGCGCGTCCCGACGTGGTCATCAACACAGCGGCGTTTGTGCGCGTGGACGACGCGGAGGGGGAGATCGCGCAGAGCTTCGCGGTGAACACCGGGGGGGCCGGGCAGGTAGCGCGGGCGTGTGCGGACGCCAGCGCAACGCTGGTGCAGATCAGCACGGATTACGTGTACGGCGGGCAGCTGCAGCAGGAGCCGTTGACGGAGGCGGCGCTGCCGGCGCCGCTCAACGTCTATGGCGCCTCGAAACTGGGTGGTGAATACGCGGTCCGGGCACTCTGTCCACGGCACTACATTGTCCGTAGCTGTGGGCTGTACGGCGTGGCCGGGGTGACGAGCGGGAACGGCAACTTTGTCCAGACGATGCTGCGCTTGGCACGGGCCGGCCGGTTCATCTCGGTGGTCAACGATCAGCACTGCACCCCCACGGCCACCGCCGATCTGGCCCTGGCGGTGCGCCACCTCCTGACGGCGCCCGCTCCGTTCGGCCTCTACCACGTCACGAATGCTGGCGAGACGACCTGGTACGAGTTCGCACAGCACATCTTTGCGCTGGCCGGCCTGTCGCCGGAGGTGGCGCCGATCTCGACGGCAGCGTTCGGAGCACGGGCGCGGCGCCCGCTGTACTCCGTGCTGTCGTCGGAGCGGTACGAGCAGGCGACTAGGCAGGCTCTCCCGCACTGGCGAGACGCGCTGGCGCGGTATCTGCGGGCGACGGGGGCGGGGGGGTGATCGGCGGCCAGCAGGGATTTTTCAGCCACATAACACTAGCCTCACGCTACGCCTGCTCACCAGAAGAGACAGGTACTAACCATTCACTTCTGCTTACTTCAAGCAAAGCGATTGTTAGCCTACAACATGTTTCCATGCTTACTATCCAGTTCCTAATATCCTCTCTCTGAACATGTGGTATAGAGAAAGGGCCACCCACAGGAATTCCTAGAGTAAACCTACCATTGTCACTAAATGTCAATATGGAATGCATGGACTTCTCATCAAAATGCACTGAAGAAGAATACAAATCGTATGCCTTATATGTATCCTGGAAACCCTCTCTCTCATCGAAGCTCTTAGCCAATTTGCTGAAGGACGCTATACTCCTAATCCTACCACCCTTTAGTAGGTGATCGGCAAGACCACCCATACCTCTGTCGTGAATTCTGGCTGCTTCAAATGTTAGCACATTCTCTAGAGCTATCCTTATCACTGCAGGAGCTATGTAGTCATTTTCTGCGCGAATCAAAGCACAAAAGGCATCTACACAAGCGTTCATGCGTGAGGCCACCGCACCCGCCAGAATTACACCGTATGAGTTAAACTGAATTCGATCTGAATTGCCATATACAGCATGTGCGATATTCTTCCGCATAGACTCCAATTCGACTAAGGAATCCTCTAGGTCTGGATAGCGCATCTTCAAGCTCCTTGCCTTTACGCTATTGGGCTACATACCATAGCCGGCGTTGCTCGCAGAGATCGAACCTGTATGTGCAGCACACCAGTAGCAGAACGCAGGTTTCATGCCAGAGGTTGCGCTGGCTGTCTAAACGCTTGCTACTCCATATCCCGCTGGATTCCGGCCTGCGCCGGAATGACGGGGGTGAGGCGTGGGCGGGTGAGTGGGCGGTTAGAGGGTGGCGAGGGTTTCGGCGGTGGTGGTGTAGCGGGCGAGGATGTCGCGTTGGACGGTGATGCCGAGGCCGGGGGCGGTGGGGACGGGCACGAATCCGTTGTTTTGGCTGATGAGCGGACGCACGAGGTCTTGGCGGGTGGGGTGCTCGGTCCGGTCGTATTCCAGGAGCGGTTCGTAGGCGAAGGCCGGGCCGCGCCCTGGCGGATTGAGCGGTTGGGCGCTGAGGAGGTGGAGGGTAGCCGCCAGGGCGATGCCGGTGTGGAAGCAGTGGGGCACGAAGGCCATGTCCTTGCCGCGGACGAGGATGCCCAAGCGCCACATGCCGGTGATGCCGCCGGCCGAAACCACGTCGGGCTGGACCACGTCCCACGCCGCGGCGTCGCAGCCGGCGGTGAAGTCGCTGGCGGCGCCAAGCTGCTCGCCGCCAGCGACGGGGATCGGTGCGGCGAGGTCCTGGAGGGCGGTGCGGACCTGATGATAGCCGGACCAGTCGAGAGGTCCGGTGGGTTCTTCCATCCAGCCGACGTCGTAGTCGGCGATGGCTTCGCCGAAGGCAATGGATTGCTGCGGCGTGTAGGCGGCGTTGCTGTCCACGTAGAGGGCGATGTCCGGGCCGATGGCCTGCCGGATCGCGGCGGTGTGGCGAGTGTCGGCATCTAGGCCAAAGCCCGTTTTCAGCTTCATGGCGGTATAGCCGGCGGCCGCGTAGTCCTCGGCTTCGAGGACTAGCTCGCGGGCGTGCTCGGCGTCGGTCCAGCGCTCGCGGCGGAAGAGGCCGGTGGCGTAGGCGCGTACCTGGGGTCGTACATGACCGGTCTCGGCACCGAGCAGGCTGGCAACGGACCGGTCGAACGCCTGGCCGCGCAGGTCCCACAGGGCGGTATCTACGGCGCTGAGAGGGCCGATGGGCAACGCCTCCCGCAGAGAGGTCCATAGGACGCGGGGATCGATGCGGCTCGGATCAACGCCAAGCACGTGCGGTGCTGCCACAGCGAGGGCGGCGATGCCGGTTTCGGAGTCGCTGCCGTTGCCCCAGCCCGAGCGGCCGTCGTCCGTGACCAGCTCTACCAGCAGGTCGGCGCGCGCCGGCACGGGACCGCGGCCGGTGCGGATGGGGTCGGTGGGCTGTACTCGGACGCGGTAGGCGCGCACGGCGGTGACGATCATGGTGTTGGTCTCCTGGGTGTCTTAGCCCTTGCCCCCCTATGGTCCCCCCGCTGCGGCGGGGGGACGTGGATTCCCGCGTTCGCGGGAATGGTGGTGGCGCGGGAAGCGCGGACATGGACGGGTGGTGAGGCGCCGGCGTTATTCTTCTTGGCCGAAGCGTTGGATTTCGGCCAATTCCGTTGCCGAAAGCTCTTGTGGCGCTTCGCCTTGGGCGACCTTGGCTGCCTGGACGTGCTGCTGGATTTCTTCGACGATCTCCGGGTTGGCCAGCGTCGTGATGTCGCCAACGTCGGTGAAGTTGGAGATGCTGGCGATGACGCGGCGCATGATCTTGCCGGAGCGGGTCTTGGGCATGTCCGGGACGATCCAGACGTGCTTGGGCGTGGCGATAGGCCCGATCTCGGTGCGGATGGCTTGGCGCACTTTGCCGGCGGCCTCGTCATCGGCCTCGTAGCCGGGCTTGAGCGCCGCGTAGATTTCGACGGCGCGCCCCCGGATTTCGTCCACGACCGGCACGGCCGCGGACTCGGCAACCTCTTCGACCGTCAGGGCCGCGGACTCTAGCTCCTTGGTGCCGAGACGGTGGCCGGCCACGTTGATTACGTCGTCTACGCGGCCGAGGATACGGAAGTAGCCGTCGGCGGCCTGCATAGCGCCGTCGCCGGGGAAGTAGGGCCAGTCCCGCCAATCGGTACTGTTCTCGTCCTTGCAGTACTTCTCGTAGTAGACTTCGACAAAGCGCTCGGGCTGGCCCCAGATGGTCTGGAAGATGCCCGGCCAGGGATTGCGGATGACGATGTTGCCGGCCTTGCCGCTGCCGGCCGGGACTTCATCGCCGTTTTCGTCGTAGACGGCCCCGTAGATGCCGAGGACGCTTGGTCCGCAGCTACCGGGTTTCATCGGCTGGAGGGCCGGGAGGGTACTGCCGAGGAAGCCGCCGGTCTCGGTTTGCCACCAGGTATCCACGATGATGGCCTCGCCCTTGCCGACAACCTCGTGGTACCAGCGCCAGACTTCCGGCTCGATTGGCTCGCCGACGGTCGTCATGTGCTTGAAGTGGTAGTTGTACTTCTGCGGCTCGTCGGGGCCGGCCTTGCGGAGCATACGGATGGTGGTCGGGGCGGTATGGAAGATGTTGACGCCGAGCCGCTCGGCAATGCGCCAGGCGCGGCCCGGATCGGGATAGGTCGGGACACCTTCGAACAGCACGCTCGATGCACCGAGGGAAAGCGGACCGTAGACGATGTAGGAGTGGCCGGTGATCCAGCCGATGTCGGCCAGGCACCAATAGGTGTCTTCGGGTTGAATGTCCTGGTAGTACTTCGCCGTGCCGGTGACATACGAAAGATAGCCGCCGGTGCTGTGCTGGCAGCCCTTCGGCCGGCCGGTGGTGCCGCTGGTGTACATGAGGAAGAGCGGTGCTTCCGCGGGCAGTGAAACCGGGTCGACCTTGGCGCCGCGGTAGTCCTTGAGCACCTCGTCCACGAAGTAGTCGCGTCCTTCGACCATGGGCGTGGGTGAGGAATACTTGCCGGGGTAACGCCGCCACACCAGGACCTTGTCAACGTTGACGCCCTCGGCTTCTGCCACGGCCACGGCTTCGTCAGCTTTGACCTTGTGGTCGAGGAGGTCGCCGCTGCGGTAGTAGGAGTCCATCGTGATGAGGATGTTGCTGCCGGAGTCGACAATGCGGTCGCCGCAGGCGTTGCCGCTGAAGCCGCCAAAGACCTCGGAGTGGATGACGCCGAGGCGGGCGCAGGCCAACATGGCGACGGGTAGCTCCGGCGTCATGGGCAGGTGGAAAGTGATCCGGTCGCCGGTCTTGACGCCGCAGAAGTCGCGTAGCAGCGCGGCGAACTCGTTGACTCGCTCGTATAGCTCCTGGTAGGTGAGCGTGACCGTCTCTTCGTCCTCGGGTTCGGGCACCCAGATGAAGGCGGCCTTGTTGCGGTTTTTCTCAAGGTGGCGGTCTACGCAGTTGTAGCTGGCGTTGAGGCGGCCGCCGACAAACCACTTCCAGAAGGGCGCGTTGCTGGTGTCGAGGGTGGTGTGCCAATACTTGTCCCAGTCGAGCAGATCGGCATACGCCTTGAAGCATTCGGGGAACAGGTCCTCCCGAAACTGCTCGTGGATCCGCGGGTCAGCGGCGTTGGCCTGGCCGATAAAGCTCGCCGGGGGGTGGTAATACTCTTCTTCCCGCCAGTGGACGGCGATCTGCGCTTCGGTCAGTCCTTGCTCGTCTGCCATCGTGTTCCTCCTCGGCAACCGGTGTTCCGCTCCGGCCTGGTGAGCTGCCGGTGTCTCCGCTGTGATCTACGGCGGACAGGGTGTAGCCGGGCGTAGCTGTGGGTATCGCACCGGGATTGATAGCCGCTTGACCAATTGGCCTGTTGCGACGGTGGCATTCTAAGAAGACGGCAGCGGCCTTGTCAAAAGCGAGTGTCTAGTCGCGGAGGTATTCGCGGAACAGGATGGCGAAGTAGGCGAGGATGCGCTCTGGGTCGGGGCTGCCGTCTATCTCGGAGGAGCAATAGCCCTCGTAGCCGTCGTCGCGGAGCATCCGCAGGACGGGGCCGTAGGGGAACCCGGTGGTGAAGTCGTGCATGTGGACGTGGTTGATGTAGTCGCGGACGTAGCTGTAGGTCTCGCGCACGGAGCCGCCGATCTCGTCGCGGCGGTCACAGTTGTAGACGATGCCGACGTTGGGCTGGTCGGCACGCTCTACCGCGCCCAGCGCATAGCGCCAGAAGTTGAACTGGCCGTGCATCTCCAGGTTGACCTCCACGCCGTAGGGAGCGGCAAACTCGCCTAGCTCGCGGAGGGCGTCGCCGACGTAGGCTACGCAATCCTGGCTCTCTACGCTGGCGGGAATGTCGTTCCCGAACACGCGCAGCCGGTCGCAGTCAATGTCGCTGGCCAACTCGACATACCGCTTGGTGCGGTCAATCTGCTGCTGGCGAGCGGCCGGGTCGGGCGACTCGAACCGCGAGCTGGTGCCGATGCCGGAGGCGACGAGGTAGTTGTCTTCCAGCGTGCGGCGGACCTGCTTGCGGCCGGACGGGTCCAACTCTAGCTCGACGCCGTGTTTATGGTTGCTTTCGGCGCGGAACTCAATGGCCGCATAGCCCCAGCGGTGCGCGACCTCGATGATCTTGTCCAGCTCCCACTCGCGGGCGCAGTTATAGGTCAGCATACTGAGCTTCATAGTCGTTCTCCACCTTGCCGGATGGCAGCGGGCCTTCCGGGGTTGTTACTGCGATGCTGCCCGCCGGCTAGGCGGTCGGACCGCGATACGCGGACTGGCAGCATCAGTGGCGCTAATGGTACCGTGCGAGGGTAGAGGGTGTCGAGGGGCTGGCCTCATCGCCCCCCTATGGTCCCCCCGCTGCGGCGGGGGGACGGGGATTCCCACGGTGGAGAGGAGCGGGTGTGGTGAAGATTACGGGGATCAAGACCCATATCGTGTCCTCGCGGCACCGCAATGCCAAGCGCAACTGGCTGTTGCTGCGCTTGACCACCGATGAGGGGTTGGAGGGGTACGGTGAGGCCTCAATGCTGGGCCACGACCGGCTGGTGGAGCGATTGCTGGAGGAATGGGTCGAGACGTACTTGCTGGGTGAGAATCCGCTGTACCATGAGCGCCACTGGCGCACTTTGTACCGGGATACGCCGGGTCATGGGGGACGCTTATTCAGCACCGCGCTGTCGGGGATTGACCTGGCGCTGTGGGACCTCAAGGGGAAGGCGCTCGGCGTGCCGATTTACGAATTGCTCGGTGGGCCGCTGCGTGAGCGCCTGCGGGTGTACGCCAACGGCTGGTACACGAACCCCGGCACGCCGGAGCAGCAGGCCGCGGATGCACGGGAGGTCGTCGCGCGGGGGTACACGGCGCTGAAGTTCGATCCCTTCGGCCGGACGAACTACGACACGATCTCGCCGGAAGAGGCCCAACTGGCCGAGGATCGCGTTGCCGCGGTGCGGGAGGCGGTTGGGCCGCACGTCGAAATCCTGATTGAAGTTCACGCGAAGTTCACGGTGTCTACGGCCGTCCACCTGGGGCGGCGGCTGGAACGGTACCGGCCGTTTTGGTTCGAGGAGCCGGTGCATCCTGAGAACGTGTCGGCGATGGTGCAGGTGCGGCAGCGGCTCGACATTCCGATAGCGACGGGCGAGCGGCTGTATGGGAAGTTTCCGTTCTTCGAGCTGCTGAAGGCTGAGGCCGTGGACATTTTGCAGCCGGACATCTGCAATGCCGGCGGCATTACCGAGCTGAAGAAGATCGGGGCGATGGCCGAGGCGCAGCACGTGTTGATGGCACCGCACAACACGAACAGCGCGGTCGGCACGGTGGCATCGTTTCACCTGGATGCCGCGCTGCCGAACTTCCTGATCCAGGAGTATCATGCCGAGTTCTATGAGCCGCACTACTTCGACGTGTTCGATGGGCTGCCGCGGCAGGTGGACGGGTACGTTGATCTGCCCGGCGGGCCGGGGCTGGGTCTGACGTTCAACGAGGGGGTGGCAGCGGCGCATCCGTGGCAGGCGTTGGATTAGGGGTTAGGTTTTTTGTCTGCATCAGGATTTGCAGGATGCAAGGATGGGCAGGATAGATTCCCGCCCCGTATCGGGGTACGGGACATGCTTGCGCGGGAATGACGGGGACATGGGGCCATGAATAACCCTGGATTCCGGCTTTCGCCGGAATGACGAGCGCCGGGGCGTGATTCATCGTGCCCCAGCAGAAATACCGCCAATTGTGGGGGTGCCCCCCTGTGGTCCCTCCGCTGCGGCGGGGGGACGGGGGCCGAGGGCGGGTGCGCGGCGGCGTTGGGCGGAGACGATAGTTGCGTAAAGGAGTGGGTAGATGGCGAATGAGGCGCGGCGGCTGGTGTTTCGGGGGATTAAGGACGTGGGGTGGGAGGCCCTGGCGCTGCCGGCGGAATTGGGGCCGACGGAGGTGCTCGTCAGGACGGCGCGCACGGTTATCAGTGCTGGGACGGAGGTTGCGGTCTTCTCCGGCACGCACATTGGCTACAGCATTCCGGGTGCGAAGTATCCACACATGCCCTACTACCCCGGCTTTGCGGCGGCTGGGACCGTTGAGGCGGTGGGTAGTGCCGTCACCACGCTCGCGCCAGGGGATCGGGTGATGGGCAAAATGGGGCATCAGGATTGGGTAGTAGTGGATATCGAGCAGGAGAGTTTGGACCGTATTCCAGATGGTGTCAGCTCTGAGGCGGCGTGCTTGGGACGTCTGGGTACCGTTTCGATGCAGAGCGTCCGGCTGGCCGGCGTCGAGCTAGGGGAGCATGTCGCGGTGTTCGGTCAGGGGATATTCGGACAGTTCGCCTTGCAAGTAGCCCTCCTGGACGGGGCGGTGACGGCGATTGCGGTGGACGTGCTGGACTCGCGGCTGGAGATTGCGTGCCGGCACGGGGCGACGCACGTCGTGAACCCGTCGCGCGAGGACGTTGCGGAGCGGATTGCGGCGATTACGGAAGGGCACGGCGTGGACGTGGCTATCGAGGCGACGGGAGACCAGCACGTCATCAATGATTGTCTGCACGTCGCGGCGTTTATGGGGCGGGTGATTTTGCTGGGTAGCCCGCGCGGGCGTGTTGAGATTGACCCGTACACCGACATCCACAACAAGGGCGTGACGGTGATCGGTGCTCATTCCGACACGACGGCGCGGGAAGCCAACGTCTTCCATCGGTGGACGGACGGAGCGCATCGTGGCCTGGTGCTGGAGCTGTTGCGCCAGGGGCGCTTGCAGGCGGACGGGTTGATAACGACGCGGGTGCCGGCGGACGAGGCGCCGAGTATGTACCCGGCCTTGATGAACCATCCTGAGGACCATCTGGGCGTGATTATTCAGTGGGATGACGCGCCATAAGGTCGGGAGGCCGTCCTCATACCGTGGGCCTTTTGTCAGTATCAGGATTTGCAGGATGCAAGGATGAGCAGGATGGCTGGCCGCGGGAGGGGGCCGCTCTGGGCCTGGACCCCAGGCCCGCGCTGGGGATGAACCGGGCGCTTTCCGGTGCCTTGACAGGGCCGGGGAGCCACGGATGGCCCTGGATTGCGGCCTCCGCCGCAATGACGGTTACCGAGGACGGGGTGCTGGGTAGAGGAGCGAGGGTGGATGTTTGCGAGCCTGGCGGGGCAGCTTGAGGAGCGGGCAGCGGCGGACCGGCCGGTGCGGGTCGGTCTGGTGGGGGCCGGGCGGTTCGGGACGTCGGTGGCCGCGCAGCTGGGGCGGATGCGCGGGCTGCGGCTGGCGGCGGTGGCCGACGTGCGGCGGTCGAACGCGCAGGCTGCGCTGGAGGCTGCCGGGTGGGCAGCGGCGGATGTGCAGACGACGGAGAGTGCGGCAGTGGTGCGCGAGCGGGTCCACGCCGGACGGGCCGTGATCGTGGAGGGGGCGGACCTGCTTGCGACGGCGCCGCTGGACGTGGTGGTGGAAGCGACGGGGCGGCCGGAGGTGAGTGCGGGGGCGATTCCGGGGCTACTCCAGGCCGGCATCCACGTGGTCAACGTCACGGTGGAGTCCGACGTGCTGCTCGGCGCGTTGTTTCGGCGGCAAGCGGAGACGGCCGGCGTGGTCTACAGCTTGGCCGACGGCGACCAGCCGATCTGCACCAAGCGGCTGTACGACTGGGCAGTGGGGCTGGGCTATCGGGTGATTGCGGCCGGTCGGGGGACGCGGCGCTATCCGATGGATCGGGCGCTCACGCCGGCCGAAGCCTTTGCGCGGTGGGGTGTGGATGAGGAGCACGTACAGCGGCGGCGACTGAATGCACAGATGTACAACTCGTTCGTGGATGGCTCGAAGGCGCAGATCGAGTCCACGGCGATTGCCAACATGACGGGGCTGGTGCCGGACGTGCGGGGGATGCACGAGCCGTCGGTGGCGGTGCCGGACTTGCCCAATACGCTCCGGCGATGGGAGGACGGCGGCATCTTGGGCACCGAGGGCGTGGTGGAGCTGGCGAATGCCGTCGGGCCGGATGGGAAATCGCTGCTGCCGGGCCATATTGCGAACGGCGTGTGGGCGGTGGTGACGACCGAGCAGCCGCTCTTGCGGGAGGACATGGCGTTCTATCATTTGCCGGTTAGCGACGACGGGCGGGCGGCGGTGCTGTCGCGGGAGTATCACCTCTGCGGGATTGAGACGCCGTGGTCCATTGTCGAGGCGGCGCTGGGTGGCTATGCGAGTGGCGCGCCGGGGCGGGTGCCGGTGGCGGACGTGATTGCGGTGGCAAAGCGCGATCTGCGGGCCGGCGAGGCGTTGGACGGGAGTGGTGGCGCGACGGTCTACGGTCTCATCGAGCGGGCCGAGGTGGCGCGTGGCGAGCAGTTGCTGCCCCTGGGTTTGGCCGACGGGGTGACCGTGCGCGAGGCGGTACCGCAGGGTACGCCGATCACGTATGACATGATGGCGCCGGACCCGGATTCGGTGGCGTATCGGCTGCGCCGGGAGCAGGACGCGCTTTGGTAGGGCGGGGGACGAGGGCGCCCACAAGGGACGCCCCTACAGGGTTGGCGGCCGACGGACGGGGGAGTGCCGGCCCCCCTGTGGTCCCCCCGCTGCGGCGGGGGGACGTGGATTCCCGCGTGCGTGGGAATGATGGTTGACTGGATTCCGGCTTCCGCCGGAATGACGGGGTGGGGCGCGGGGGTATACCTGGAAAAGCGAAGTCCCCGGTAGCAGACTGGGTCTGCCACCGGGGACGATTTCCGGGCACGGGTGGCCCTGGTGTAAGCGGGACTACGAGGCCGGCTTGAAGGCGGCGCGGGCCTTCTCGATGGCCGCGTTGCCGTCGTCCACCATCTTGCGGATGGCGGTGAGGGCCGGGACCTGGCCGGTGAGGCCTTCCCGGAACGGCGGGTTGACGGCAACCCACCACTCGTACCAGAAGAGGTGCGGCTTCATGCCTTCACGCCACTGGAAGCTGTCGAGGATGATTTGGCGGTTCTGCGGCGGGGGCATGAAGCGGTTGCTGTCGAGGATGCTCTTCCAGGCCGGAGTCGCGCCGCCAACGTCGGCGATAAAGCCCTGCACGACCGGTCCGGCATGGAAGGCCACCACTTGGATGGACTCCACGATGTTGTCGTCGCGCTCGTGGAACTTGGTGACGTAGTAGGGCTGCTCGTTGAGCTGGGTCGCGCGAAGGCCGGTGCGCTTGAAGGTCGGCATGTGGAAGACATCCCAATCGAACTTGTCGCCGACCAACTCCGGACGCCAGTTCCAGAAGCCGGCGGGACAGTTGGCCATCTGCATGGCGTAGTTGCCGTTGAAGAAGCTGAGGCGCTTCTCGCTGTGGACCGCGCGCGGAGCAGAGACCTGATGCTTGTTGATCATGTCCATGTTCATCTCCAGCGCTTCGGCGGCCTCGGGGCTGTCGAGGACGGACTTGCCGTTGGTCTCTTCCCAGAACTCACCACCGTTGGCGAAGACCATCGGCATCCAGAGGGAGTGCTCGCCGACGTTGCGGGCGCCCCATTGATCCTTGTCGGGATGGGTCAGCCGCTTGGCGGCATCAATGAGGTCGTCCCAGGTCCAGTCGTCGGTCGGGTAGTCCACGCCGTTCTCGTCGAAGCGGGTCTTGTTGTAAACCCAGTCAAAGGCGTTGAACTGCATCGGCAAGCCGCCGATCCGGTTCTTGTACTTGATGTGCTCTTCGAGGAAGAGCATCTTGTCGATGTCGATGTTGAGCTGCCGGAAGTACGGCTGGATGTCCACGTTGAACAGGCCGTTCTCGGTCCAGTTGGGGATCTGCCAACTGACGGTGAGCAGCACCGAGCCAAGCTCGCCGGTGGCGATCAGGGCGCGCTGCTTCTCGGCGCCGTTGCCCTGGCCGATATCCAGCCGGACATCAAGCAGGATGCGGCCTGCAAACTGGTCATTGAAGGCCTCCTGACCGAGGGCGGTGACTTCACCGCGACTACCCCTGGCCCAGTCGGTGTCCATGAGCACCTTGACGATGCCCTTGGACGGCGCCGCGACCTCGACGACCTTCTCGACGACCTTCTCGACCACCACCGGCTTCTCGACGGTGACGATCTTCTCAACTTCCCTCTCGACGATCACGGGCTTCTCGACCGTAACCGTGCGGACGGTCTCCTGGATCACGGGCTTCTCGACCGTGACCACCTTCTCCTGGATGACGGGCTTCTCGACCACGCGCTCGACGTAACGGACTTCGGCCTCGCCGCAGGCGGCTGCGACTACGCCGCCAAGCACGGCACCGGCCCCGCCGAGATAACGTCTCCGTGTTGCTTGTGTCACGTTTCCTACCTCCCTAGAGTTACGAATCTGCGCTGACCACTCGTGCCCGGCTCCAAAAACCAGGTATGGAACGAGGGCTGCGGGTGCGGCGCATGGACACTCGTCCTAGTGCGGGTGTAACGGCGTTGATGCCCCCGTTTGCTCCGCGATCACCTCCCCGTCGGTGGTTTCGAGCCAGTGTACCGGGCCACTGTGGCGCGGCGCAACAACGAGCCGATCACTCCGGCCGTGCTCACGATACTGTATGTGAGCGGCCGGTGTCAAATCGAGGGGGGCGGCGAGGGTGGGGTTTTTTGTCTGCATCAGGATTTGCGGGATGGAGAGATGAGCGGGATGGATTCCGGCTTCCGCCGGAATGACGGGGCAGCGGGCCTCACCCCCCGGCCTCCTGCCCGGCCACAGCCGCACGGATAGAGCCAGGTGTGGTGCGGCTGTGACTGGGCACCTCTCCATCGCGGAGCGATAGAGAGGGGGAGTGGACCTAACCCCCGGCCCCTTCCCTGGCAGGGAAGGGGAGTCCAGATTCCCGCGAAAGCGGGAATGACGAGTTTTGTGAAGGTCTCTTGGTACCATGTCTCGGCGATGCTGGTGGGTGGAGAAGTGAGGAGGGACGCTTGAAGATCACGAGAGTCGAACCGCTGCTGCTGGACCGGTATCTGCTGGTGCAGGTGCATACGGACGCGGGGATTACGGGCTTGGGTGAGTCCGGGGCGTGGGGTTATCTGGAGGCGTCGGAGGCCGCCTTACAGAAGTACGGGCGGTACTTGATCGGGAAGGACCCGCTGCTGATCGAGCACCACTGGCAATACATGTACCGGTTCAGTCATTTCCGTGGCTCGGCGATCATGGGGGCGTTGAGCGCGATTGACATCGCGCTGTGGGACATCGCGGGCAAGCATTTCGAGGTGCCGGTCTACCAGCTGTTGGGCGGGAAGGTGCGGGACCGGGCGCGGGTCTATTATCACGTGTTCGGGTCCACGCGCGAGGAGTTGGTGGGCGGGGTGGCGGATGCCAAGCGGCAGGGTTTTACGGCGGTCGGGCATCTGACGCCGTTTCTCGATTCGAACCGTGAAGAGGCGTACTTCAAGACGCACGCGGACAAGATTGCCGACGCGATTGACGCCGTGCGTCAGTATCGGGCGGCGGTGGGGAACGACGTTGATCTGTGTATCGAGATTCACCGGCGCATGACGCCGACGGAGGCAGTGCAGCTGGGGCGGGGGATCGAGGAGTTTCACCCGTACTTCTTCGAGGACCCGGTGACGCCGGACAACTTCGACGAAATGGAGTACGTGGCGCAGAAGATCAACATTCCCATCGCCACGGGCGAGCGGTTCACGTCGCTGTGGGAGTTCCAGATGGCGCTGCAGCGGAACGCGGTGCAGTACGTGCGGCCGGACGTGTGCATGGTGGGCGGCATCTCGGGGGCGAAGAAGGTGGCGGCGCTGGCGGAGGCGCAGCACGTGAAGGTCGTGCCGCACAACCCGCTGAGTCCGGTGAGCACGGCGGCGTGTCTGCAAATCGCGGCCTGCATCCCCAACTTCGGGTTGCAAGAGTATCCGACCGGGGAGGACCGGCCGCCGAAGAGCGACTTGGTAACGGGTATTGCGGAGCACGACGGTCACGGCTACCTGGTGCTGTCGGACCGACCGGGGATCGGCGTGGAGCTGAAACCCGATGCGGTCGAGCGGTGCCCCTTTGTGCCGCGCGAGGTCGAGACGCGGCTGGACGCGGACGGATCAGTGATTGACCAGTAGCGGCGGACGGGGGTGGGCGGACCTACCCCCTGGCCCCCTCCCTAAAGGGAAGCAACTGTCTTGAAAGTCAAGCGGCATGCGTAGTGACCAGCGGGAACCGGTCGGACCACGGCGAGCCATGCTTGAGCATCGCGTTGAGGATCACCAGCAGCTTCCGCATGCAGGCCGTGAGCGCCAGTTTCTTCGGCTTGCCCGCCGCCAGCAGCCGCTGGTAGAAGGTCCGGATCGCGGGATTGTAGCGACTGGCGACCAACGCGCCCATGTAGAGGACGGCGCGGACCCGCGCGCGACCGCCCCAGACGGTGCGTTTGCCCCGCAGGGTGCCGCTGTCCCGGTTGAAGGGGGCCACGCCCACCAAGGCGGCGATCTGCCGGCGGTCCAGCGTGCCCAGCTCCGGCAGGTAGGCCAACAGGGTCAGGGCGAGTTGGGGGCCCACACCGGGGACGGTGCGGAGGAGATCGTCCTTGGCGCGCCACACCGGACTCTGCCGGAGCGTCTGCCGCAGTTGCTGCTCCAGGGCGGCCAATTGCTGCGTCAGCCAGGCGATGTGCGCTTCAATGTGGGGACGCACGGCGCCGGTGGCGGTGTCGAGGCGGTTCTGCTCCGCGACCAGCATGGTCTGGACCTGGTGCCGGCGGGTGGCCAGGGCGGTCAGCGCCTGGGTTTCGGCGTCCCGCAGCGGGCGCACCGGCGGGCGCACGGCGGCGGCGAAGTGGGCCAGGAGCGCCGCGTCCAGCGCGTCGGTCTTGGCCAGTTGCCCGGTGGCCCGGGCGAAGTCCCGCACCTGGCGGGGATTGACGACTACCACCGGCAGCGCCGCCGCGGCCAGGGCGGCGACCAGGGGTACTTCCAGGCCCCCCGAGGCCTCCAGCACCACCAATGCTGGTGTCAGCGCCTGCAGCCGGGCGACCAACTCCCGGATCCCGGCCCCGTCACGGGGGACCACCCAGCGGTCGTTGGTGGGCCGGACAGCCACGTCCAACTGGGCCTTGGCGACATCAATGCCGACGCAAATCGTTTCCGGTTCCATCCCTGCCTCCTTCGCAGTACGGGCCCGTCCTTGCACGATGCGGGCTGGGGTAGCCCAGGCAACTGTTCGGGCTCTCGTCACGGGGGTAGTGCGGCGACCCGCGCTTCCCTGCGGTCTTCGGCCACCAAGGGGAGATCGGTCTGCCGCACCCCGAGCCGCCCAACCGAAGTGGTTGTGGCGCCAAAACCAAGATACAAGGGGAATAGGGCGTGGCGGGGGGCGCGCGGGCGGGGTGGTGGAGCGAAAAGCCCGTGTGCGCGGTGGAGCACGACCGCGCGTGGGGCGGCACTTGGATGGCAGGATGCGCTTGGTTGGATTTAGACCTAACCCCCGGCCCCTTCCCTGCCAGGGAAGGGGAGTTTCCGCGGCGACGGGCAGCGGGTTGGGAGGGACTACCGTTTAGCCCCCCTATGGTCCCCCCGCAAGGCGGGGGGACGGGCGCAACATGTTGCGCCCCTACGGTGTTGGTAGGCACATGCCCGGATTTCCGTTGGCGCGGGAATGACGAGGCGGTGTGGTGGGCGAGTAGGTGGGTATGGGTGCGGGGATTGGCAGGGGTGTGGGGCAAGCCCTCCTGGCGCAGCCGGTGGTGGCCGGCCGGCAGGGGGACGGTGGCAATGGGTGCGGCACTCGGACGGTGCTGACGTGGCGCGGTGGCCGTAATGGCCGGCGCTGCGTCAGCGGCCGGTGCGCGCAAGGCGGCACTCAGACGGTCACGGCACGGCGCTCCCGCCGCAATGGCGAGAGTCCGGCCATGACCCGGTGCCCTCGGGGCGGCACTCTGACAGTACTGACCCGGCGCCCGCGCCGGAGTGGCGCGGGGTATGTCAGCACCCGGTGCCCTCGTAGCGGCACTCAGACGGCCATGCTGCGCCGCGCCGGCTGACGCGGTGCAGGGTCGGTCATGACCCGGTGCCCTCGGCTGGGTGGCGATGCCACCGTGGTTGACTAGCATGATGATGCGAGTGTTTCCCCTGCCGGGCGGTTGCCCGGTGCTCCAGGAGGGGCTTGCAACTGCCAATCCCCTTCACTGAGTACACATTGGCGGGGGTGGGGGAAAGACAACGGGGGAATTTACAGGGATGGACAGGATGGGGGTGGGCCTCACCCCCCCGGCCCCCTCTCCAACATTTGGAGAGGGGGAGTGGATTCCCGCTTGCGCGGGAATGACGGTCGGGCTATGCCCCCCTATGGTCCCCCCGCTGCGGCGGGGGGACGTGGATTGCGGCCTGCGCCGCAATGACGAGGCGGCGGGGGGCGCTTATTGGGTGCCGGTGGTGGTGGCTGCGGCGCTGGCGCGGATGTGGGCGAGGTCGCGGGCCGTTTGGGCTAGGCGGACGGGCACGGTCATGTCGTTGTATTCGCTGTGGAGCGAGACGAGGCCGTCCCAGCCGATGGCGTCGAGAATCTTGAAGACTTCGGTCCACTGGGTCAGGCCCTCTGCCAGGGGAACGAGGGTGGCGCGCCAGGAGTGTTGGCCGGTCTGCGGGTCCTGCGTGCGGAACCAACCGAAGCTCTTGACGGCGAGGATGCCGACGTAGTCGCGGAGGAGGTCCATGCTGATGCGCCAGCCGTGGATGCCGCCCTCGACGGTGAGGTGGCCCATATCGAGGGACACGCCGACGTAGCGTGGGTCGCGGCCGTCGAGAATCTGCGCCAGGAGGGCGCCCTGACCGCTGAGGTAGCTGCCGGAGTGGGCGTGGATGCAGAAGCGCACGCCGTACTCGCGTCCTAAGTCCTCCAGCTCTTTGCATTCGGCGCGGGCGGTGGCGAGTTGGGAGCGGGCCGATCCGAGGCCGAGGTAGCGCCAACTGCTGGTGCGGAGGAGCGTGGCGCCGAGCGCGCCGGCGGTGCGGCAGACGGCAGCGGCGTGGGGGGTGCGGCGGTTGTGTATCTCGACGACCAGCGCCGGCACGGTCAGGCCGAGCGCCTGGAGTTGTTCGACGGCTGCGGGCAAGGTGGTCTCGACCTCCTCCGGGAGGATGTGACCGCCGGGCCGGGTGGTCAGCTCGACGCCATCGAAGCCTAGCTCCTTGATGGCGCGGCCGGCGTCGGGCACGGATAGCTCTTGGAGATGCTTGGTGAACATGACGTACTGCATGGGAGTCTCCCAACTGCGTTGCTGTGGTTGGTTATTCTAGCGGGTGGGTGGGACTCATCCCCCGGCCTCCTCCTGACAGGGGTAGGTATTTACATGGATGGACAGGATAGACAGGATGGGGGGTAGGTGGGTAGCTCCGTATCGAAGCATCGCCAGTTGTGCGGGTGAGTGCCTCCCTATGGCCCCCCCGCTGCGGCGGGGGGACTGGCGCAACATGTTGCGCCCCTACGGCATAAACGGTACCTACCCCAGTCAGCCGCCCCCCGCTCCATCTTGGATTCCCGCTTTCGCGGGAATGACGGGTTACGTAGAGGCCTCCTGGCGGGGGAGACGGGTATTGTCACTCGGCGGCGAGGCCGCAAGCGGAAATTGGTCAGGATTCTGCGGGAATGGGACGGCGGCTTGGGAGTGAGGTGCTGAGATCGGCGGTATACGGGGTTTTTCGTGCCCGGACGCGGCTTGCGCCGGCCGTGGTTGCGGCGTATGATGGTAGTTACATCGCTTTTGGTGCGGAACTCCGAGCGGGAGGGTGACTTCTCGATTGGGGGGATGCGCGGAGAGCGGTGGAGCTAGCGAGCCACCCCGCTACTTCGGTAGTGGCTCCCGGCGGGCAGGTGCCTGTGCGGTGGGAGCGCGTGAGCAGGGTGGTGAGGCCGGCAGACCGATCCGGCGGCACCAAGCAGCGTGAGTGTGCCGGTGATGAGGGTGCTCGGTGTGTTGTTCGTGCCCGCCTAGCTAGCGGGGGCGGCCGGGTATCATCGGTCGAGGGGCAGGCCCTGAGAAGCCGAGAGGTTTCTTAGGGCTGTCTCATTTTAACGGCTATTGGATTGCGGCTTACGCCAGACACACTGAGGAAACGGCTTCCGGATTCCCGCTTTCGCGGGAATGACGGATTACGCAAAGGTCTCCTTGCGCGGGAATGACGATTTTACGATTGCGGCGGCAGCCGCAGTCCAGGGGCTGGAGGGTGGGGCGCGGCCCGGGTTAGCGGGTGGAGGGGGTGTCGTCGGTGAGGCGGGGGGTATCGGTGGTGGGTTTGGGTAACATGCCCATCTTCTGCTTGAGGGCGAGGAGCGCGGCGTCGTCGGACGGAGAATCGAGGGCCTTGATCTCCGCTTCGAGGTCGGTTCCTTCCATTTCTGCTTGGAGCTGGGTGTTGGCTTCTGCCGTCGCTTCGATCTGATCGACTTTCGCGGCCATGCGGTCGAAGGTTTCGAACGCGCCGCTGTCATTCATGCCGCCCATCGTTTGCGCGATCTTCTTCTGCGCTTCCGCCCGCTTGGCGCGAGCGATCAGGAGATTCTTCTTGCGCTGGGCCTCATCGATCTTGCTCTGGAGGCGGCGGAGCGATTCCTTGAGCTGGTCTACGGAGGCCTTCTGCGCTTCCCACTGCTCCTGGTAGCCGTTGACGGCTTCGGCGTGCTCGGTATGGCGCTGCAGGGCTTGGGCGGCGAGATCGTCCCGACCGCCCATCACTGCGGTCATGGCCTTCTGCTCCCACTCGGCGGCTTGCCGCTGCTCGGCAGTAAGCTGCTGGTGCAGGCGGCGCTCGTCGGCCATCGCCGCGGCGACCTGCTGCTTGGCCTGGCCGTACTGTCCACGCATATCCTCAATCAGTTGATTGAGCATTTTCTCCGGGTCTTCGGCCTGGGAGATCATGTCGTTGACGTTGGCCCGGAACACGGTGGAGATGCGTCTGAAGATGGACATGTTCTTGCTCCTTACCTGATCGAAGAGCGATTAGCCGGTGGCAGTGCGGAACGCCGACAGCTGCGGATAGTGCTCGGCGATAGCGAGAGCGAGGGAGTCGACGGACGCCTGAAACTCATTGAAGTCCATGTTCACGGCTTCGCGGGTATCCGTGACGACGACGTTGCTCCCTTCGAGACCATACGCGCCGTGCAGCAAGTCCGTGGTGTTGTATTCGAGCAGCAGGCGGAACAGCTCCGTGTTGTCGCCGGCGGGAAGCTCCATGAGCTTCACCCGGAAGATCACGAGCGGGTCGGCGTAGGAGATGACGATGTTGTCAATGTGGTCGTACTCGTCGTGGATGACCCACAGGCCTTCGTCTAGCTCCTCGAAGGGCTGATCCATGCGGATGAGATAGCCCTCGACATCTTCTATGGTGGCCATACGCTACGGCCTTTCTCTCTGCGAATGTTCCCGCACGAGCGTTACTCCCCGGCTGCCCGCACTCCGGTTCTTTCCCAGTGGGAGAGGGGGAGTACACGGCTGCCTGCTGAAGTGTGGCAGCGTTCGTAAGAGGTTATCAATACGGTATCCTGCCTGACTAGCTCTGTCAAGGTCGTGCCCGACGGTGCGCCCGGCGCTGGGGGCGGTGAAACGCGGGACTGGTCCGCACAGTCGTATTATTAAGGTACACGCACCGCGAAAGGAGGTCCACGATGAAGTCGAATGGTGGCTCGTGGCGGGAGCGCCGTTTGTACCGGAGCCGGCATGATCGGTACTTGGGCGGCGTGGCCGGCGGGGTGGCTGCCTATCTGGGGGTCGAACCGGCGCTCATTCGGATGGGCTACCTGGTGATCGGCGCGGCTACCGCTGGCGTGACGCTGCTGATCTATCCGATCATGTGGATTGTGGTGCCGCTGGAGCCGGACTGACCGGGGGGCATGGCTACCAGGTGTGCGAGTGGTGGAGGATGGACTGGAAGCCGGCGCGGAGGACCCCGGAGTCGGAGCCGCAGCTGACAAACCGGAAGCCTTGGGCGACCCGCTCGTCGGCGACTTCGAGGCTGGGGCAGACATAGCCGGCGGCGACGCCGGTCTGCTGGGAGGCGGTGAGGACCTGCTGCACTAGCTGCTCGTGGTAGGCGGCATCCTTGCCCTGCGCCTCGACATCGAGCATGAGGTCGCCGGGGCCGATCAGCACCACGTCCACGCCCGGCACCTCCATGATCTCGGTGACGTTGTTGATCGCCGACTCGGTTTCGACCATCGCCACGAGTAGCATCTCGTCGTTGGCCCGCTCGGTGTAGTCGTCGCCCAAGAGGGAGAGGCGTGTGCCGCCGGTGGAGCGGCGTCCGAGCGGGGGATAGTAGGTCACGTGGGCGATGGCGCGGGCCTCGGCGGCGGTTTCGACCATCGGCACGATGACACCCATTGCGCCCATGTCCAGCACGTGGTTGATCGCACCCGGCTCGTGGCTCTTGACGCGCACGATAGGAGCGGTGTCCACGGGCAGAAAACGGGCGATGGCGTTGTTGAGGGTGTGCTCCGAGAATTGACCGTGCTGCCACTCCAGCCAGACGTACTCGAAGCCGGCGTGGGCGGCCATCTCGGCGAGGTCGGGGGAGTCGAGGCCGATGCTGATACCGCTGGTCATGCCGCCGGCGTTGAGCTTGGCGAGTGCGGGGTTGTGTCGCATGGTGAGGCACGCTCCTTTCGTTGTTAGCTGTCAGCTATTAGCTATCAGCCGTCAGCTTTCGGGTGAACAGTGACGGTCTCAGAAACCGGCCGTCTTGTCGCAGACGTTGAGTAGGTCTTCGCCGGCGATGAACCGGCGCAGGTTTTCGTGGAGGAGATTCTGGCTGCGCTCGCGAGTCTGCACGGAGGCGCCGGAGGTGTGCGGCGTCAGGATGACGTTGGGCAACTCCCAGAGGGGGCTGTCCGTGGGCAGCGGCTCGGTGGCCGTGACGTCGAGGCCGGCGCCGGCCAGGCGCCCTTCCTGGAGCGCCGCAATGAGCGCCTCTTCTTCGACGATGCGGCCGCGCGAGACGGCGATTAGGTGGGCGGTGGGTTTCATCAGGGCCAGGCGCCGGGCGTCAATCAGCCCGATAGTCTGGGGCGTGCGGGGGGCGCTGACGGCGAGGTAGTCGCTGATTTGCATGAGGTCATCGAGGCGGTCCAGTCCCCAGACTTGCTCGACGCCGGGTGCTTGGGCGGCCGGGTTGAGGTCCACCGCGATGACCTTCATGCGGAAGCCGGCCCCACGCCGGGCGATCTCGCCGCCGATATTGCCCAGGCCCACGATGCCGAGCGTGGCGTCGCTCAACTCCAGCATCTTCGGCGCGTGGTTGCGGCCGGACCACACTTTGGCTTGCTGATCTTCCGTGAACGCACGGATCTGCCGGGTGAAGGCGAGGATCATGGCAAAGCAGTGGTCGGCGATGGCGTTGCCGTAGGAACCGCGACCGTTGGTGAGGATGATGTCGCTTTGGACTAGCTCCGGGACTTGGGATATCCAGTCGATGCCGGCGCTGCCGGCGTGGATCCAGCGGAGCCTGCGGCCGGCCAGGATGTGCGCGTCCGTGGGCCAGCCAATCGCGGCGTCGGCATCTACGATCTCGCGTAGCTCGTCTTCTTCCGTGGCGGCGCCGGCAAACGTGACGCCCGGATGGCGCTGCCGTAGCGTGTCCAGTTGACCTTGATCGCGACCGCCGAGGAATAGCACCTTGAGCATTCGTCACCTCACGTTTTCTGCGGGGGCCGTGCGCCGATAGCGGCTCGGCCCTTACTCGGTCTCTGCTAAGAGCCACATGGTCCGAGGAGTACGATAGTGCGGGCATTATAATACACGCCCTTGGTTAGTGGGATGGGGGAGGGGAGATTTGACCTAACCCCCGGCCCCTTCCCTGCCAGGGAAGGGGAGCGATGGCGGCGCCGGTCCGCCGCTGGTCTGCATCAGGATTTTCGGGATGCCGGGATGGGCAGGATGCCCCCCTATGGTCCCCCCGCTGCGGCGGGGGGACGGGGTGGTGGGGGAGCGGCCTCACCCCCTGACGGGCCAAAGCCGCACGGATAGTGCCAGGTGTGGTGCGGCTTTAGCCCGTCACCCGGCCCCCTCTCCAGCGCCGAGCGATAGAGAGGGGGAGTCGGCCCTCACCCCGGCCCTCTCCCAGGGGGAGAGGGGGTTGGATTCCCGCTTTCGCGGGAATGACGGGGGGCGCGGGCGCGATGAATCGCGCCCCTACAGAAAAACCTACCCTTGTCAGCCCTATGGTCCCCCCGCTGCGCGGGGGACGGGCGCAACATGTTGCGCCCCTACGGCTTGGCCGATACCTACCCAGTTAGGAGGGACTATGAGCCTGCGTCAAGTACACGCAACGTTTGCCGATCCGCCGCGCGAGTTCGGCTTGATTCCGCTGTGGTTCTGGAACGACGACCTGGAAGAGGCGGTGCTGCTGGAGCAGCTGCACGCCTTCTACGAGGCCGGGTTCGGGGGCGTGTCGCCGCATCCGCGGCTGGGGCTGTCGCGGCGGGTGGGCTATCTCACGGACGAGTACTTTCGCCTACTGCGGCTGGTGGTCGCGGAGGCGGCGCGTTTGGGAATGAAGATCATCCTCTACGATGAAGGCTCTTATCCGTCCGGGGCGGCCAACGGCGCAGTTGTGGCGGAGAACCCGGAGTACGCGAGTCAGGCTATCTCCCTATGGGAGCGCGAGGTAGAGGGGCCGTTCAGCGGGTACTGGCGGCCGAACACGGGACGCGCTTTGCTGGACCGCCACGTCTGCACCGTGCTGGGCCGGGTGCGTGAGGACGGGAGCATTGACCCGGACTCGGTGCGCGTGGCGGATACGTTGCCGCACGACATCGTGCGGATCGAGGTGCCGGCGGGGCGCTGGCAAGCGATGAGCGTGTGGCAGACGCATAGTGGTGGGATCATCCGCGGCGTGCTGGCCGAGGAGGAGTCCGGTCATTCGACGGCGCCGGCGGCAGCGGACATCCTCAACCCGGCGGCGGTGGCGCGTTTCCTGGCCCTGACCCACGACCAATACTACGAGCACCTGCGGGAGTTCTTCGGTACGACGGTTATTGCGCTGTTCACCGACGAGCCGAGTATTTTGGGCAAGGGGCCGCATCGGACGGAGGCTCCACAGCCGTACACGACCGGACTGGTGGATTGGCTGGCGGCGCGATGGGAGGGACGGTGGGGGGAAGACCCGCGCGGGTGGCTGCCGGCGCTGTGGCGCGACTTTGGGCCTCAGACGGCAGCGTTCCGCCGTGACTACGCCGCCGGCGTGCAGCAACGGCTGGAGGAGGTGTTCTACAAAGGACAGTCCGAGTGGTGCGCGACGCACGGGATTGCGCTGACGGGCCATCCCAAGTGGAGCAATGAAATGTCGGTGCTGCGCTTTTTCCAGTATCCCGGCCAGGACATGGTGCATCACTACATCGAGCCGGGGAAGGCGTCCGCCGTAGAAGGCGACCATAGTGTGGCGGCAAAGGCGGCGACGAGCGGCGCCCGGCTGCAAGGCGCGCGGCGCATTCTGACGGAAGTGTGCGGGGCCTACGGCTGGGGACTGACGCTGGACGAGACCAAGTGGCTATTCGACTGGCACTTTGTGCGGGGGAACAACCTGATGTGCCCACACGCGGTCTACTACTCCATCCGTGACCGCCGGGCGTGGGAGAGCGAGCCGGACCTGGGGGTTCACAACGTCTGGTGGCCACACTTTCACCATTTGGCCGACTATGGGCGGCGATTGAGCTGGCTGCTCTCGGACGGGCAGCAGGTCTGCGACGTGGCGATCCTGGGTGACGGCAATAGCCTGCCCTGGGGGGCGGCAAAACGGCTCTATGAGAACCAGATTGATTTTCTCTACCTGGATGATGGGGCGGTTGCGGCGGCAGCCGTCAAGGGCGGCCGTTTGGCAGTCGGTACACAGCGGTACCGTGTGGTCATCGTGGAAGGTGATCCGGTACTGAGCGACCGGAGCCGCGCGAACCTGGATCGGTTCCGGGCGGGCGGTGGGCGGCTAATCGTCTTCGAGGACGGCGAGGACCTGCCGGCCAGGTTGGACTCTTTGATAGGGCGAGACTTGTGCTTGACGCCACAGCATCCGGACCTGCGGTTTATCCACTACCGGAAGGACGAGCTGGACTACTATCTGCTGGTCAACGAGGGCGAGGGAACGATTGCCGGGCAAGTGCGCTTGGCGGTGACGGGAGAGGTCGCTGCTTGGGACCCGCTGACCGGCGGGCAGTGTTCGGTAGAGGCCGCGGCTGCCGGCGATGGTCTCAGCGTTGCGCTTGACTTGGGACGTCGGGAGAGTCTGGTGCTCGCCGTGGATACGCGGGCGCCGTTCGTGCCTCCGCCAGCACTCCCCCGGCTTTCGGAGGAGCGGATTCCCCTGGACCTGCGGTGGGAGGTGCGCGATCTCGACGGGGCGGCGGTCGCGGTGGCGGCGCCGGGGGATTGGGCACGGCAGCCCGGCTACGAGCTGTTTTCCGGGACGCTCCGGTATCTCACGGAGCTGACGCTGCCGGCGGCGGCTAGGGAGGCCTGGCTCGATCTGGGGCAGGTGGGTGATAGCGCCGCCGTCTTCCTCGACGGGCAAGAAGTGGGCGTGCGGATGTGGGCGCCGTATCGCGTGTTCTTGGGCCGTAACTTGGCGGCGGGGACGTACCGCCTGGAAGTGCGCGTCACGAACAGCATGGCGAACGAGTATGAGGGCAGCCAGCGGCCGTCGGGGTTGCTGGGGCCGGTTGCGCTGGTGGTGCGGGGGTAGTATGCGTTGGGACTCACCCCCCGGCCCCCTCTCCATCGCGGAGCGATAGAGAGGGGGGTGGATTCCCGCTTTCGCGGGAATGACGGAGGGACGGACCTACCCCCAAACCGCCTCCCTCCAGGGAAGGGGCTGGATTCCGGCTTCCGCCGGAATGACGGGGGGCGGGGGGTGAGACTAGGGCGCCCACAAGGGACGCCCCTACATGAGGTGGCGGGCCGGGGAATGACGGACTAAGGGACGGGACTTGGAGGAGGAGCATCATGGCCGAGCGAATTTACACGCGAGGGGAGCGGGGCGGGCTTGAGCCGTTGGAGGAGGAGCCGTTTTCGACTGAGGATGAGTTGCAGGCGTTGATTGCCGAGCATCCTGAGCTGCTGGATGGCGAGCAGATCCGTCCGGGCGATCCTCGACGGTGGATTCTGATTACGCGCGAACAGGGGATTGCGGATACGCCTGAGGGCGGCGCGCGGTGGTCGCTGGACCACCTGATCGTGGACCAGGATGCCGTGCCGACGTTGGCCGAGGTGAAGCGCGGCTCGAACCGCGAACTCCGGCGCACCATCGTTGGGCAACTGTTGGAGTATGCGGCGCACGCCGCGCAGACGTGGACTGCGGACGAGCTACGGCGGACGTTCGAGGAGTCGAATGACGATCCCGATGCGGTGCTCGCGGAACTGCTGCAGGTGGATGAAGAACCGGATGCGGACGGTTTCTGGGAGAATGTGGCGACGAACCTTACTGCGCGTCGGCTGCGTCTGCTCTTCATCGCGGATGAGATACCGGACCCCCTCGAACAGGTGGTGAAGTTCCTCAACGAGCAGATGCCGCGTATCGAGGTATTGGCGGTGGAGATCAAGCAGTTTCGCGGCAAGATGAGCCAGACGCTGGTGCCGCGGGTCATTGGGAGGACTGCGTCCGAGCCACGAAGGTCGTTTAGCTCACGCTCGCACGAGAGGGTAGATATGGAGCCGTACATGGATTTTCTCAGGTCTCGCCAGCCTGGCGAGATGTTGAAGTGGACGCTGGGCGAGGGGGAGATAGTACGTAGGGTGAAACGACGTCTGACGTTGGCCGCCGCAGCTTTGGGAATGGAGATTCGCAATCGGGAAACGGCGCCGAATGTGATCGAGGTCACTGTTCTATCTTCCCCGGAGTAGAAGGCGCTGTGAGGGGGTGGGCCTCACCCCCTGGCCCCCTCTCCACCATGTGAGACCTTTGCATAAGGAGGCCGCGGGGTGGTAAGGAAGGCTACCACTAACCAGCCGCACGAGGGGGCACGATGCAACGCAAGATCGGGAACCACCTGCCGATCGAGGCCGATTTGCCACCGCAGATCGGGCGCAACCCGCGCTTGGAACGCTTGGCGCAACTCTTTGACTGGGACCGGTTGGGCGCGGTGGTGCAGGACATCTATGCCGCCCCCACGGGCCGGCCGAGCTATCCGCCCCTGATGTTGGTCAAGGTGCTGCTCCTCCAACAATGGTACGCCGCCTCGGATCCGGAGATGGCCGCCGCGCTGTGTGACCGCTTGTCCTTCCGCCGGTTCGTCGGGTTGGGGCTGGCGGACGAGGCGCCCCACTACGCCACGATCAGTCGCTTCCGCCAACAGTTGACCGCCCGCGGGCTGGCCGCGGCATTGTTCGCGGAAGTCAGTCGCCAGTTGGCGGCCCACGGCCTGGTGGTCAAGGCGGGCACATTGCTGGACGCGACGTTGGTGCAAGCCCAGGCGCGCCGGCCCACGGGGACGGCCCAGCCGGGCGCCAAGAGTCCGACCGATCCGGATGCCGCCTGGGCCGGCCGGGGGGCCCAGGCGCACTTTGGCTACAAGGTGCATCTCGGAGTGGATGCCGGCTCGGGGCTGATCCGCACCGCGTGCTTGACCGCAGCCCGGATCGCCGAGAGCACGGTGGCGGACACGCTGATCCTGGGGGATGAAGCGGCAGTGTACGCCGACCGGGCCTATGAGTCCAAACACCGGCGGCGCTGGCTGAAGCGCCGGGGGATCAAGGATCGGATCATGCATCGCTCCCACAAGTACCAGGCCCGCTTACCGTACTGGCAACGGCGACGCAATCGCTTGATCGCGCGGGTGCGGGCGCCAGTGGAGCAAGTGTTCGGGACGCTGAAGCGGCTGTATCGCTACCGGCGGGTGCGCTACCTGGGCTTGGCACGCAATACGACGGAACTGTGGTGCAAGTGTCTCGCGTACAACCTGCGCCGCGCCGAGCGCCTGCTGCCCCGACCGGAGCCGGGGGTGGTCATGCCGTAGGCGCGCCGGGGCCGGTGCCAGGCAGACGCGCTGGCGCCAGGGGGCGGCACGCCCGCGCCAGAGCACCACGCGCTCCAGGGCACGACCGACGCCAGCAACTCGGGTTATGCAAAGGTCTCCATGTGGAGAGGGGGAGTGTGGCTATGTGCTTGATGCTTACCTTAGGTGTGTGGAGTTCGTGGGGTTTGTCATGGTTGTGTCAGCGTGGCTACTGAAGAAGGTGCAAGAGCAAGCGGCCAGACAGCGGGAGGAGATGCGTCGGGAGGGCGCGGCACTGTACAAAGCCGCACTTGACGACTGGCAGGAAAAGAGAGCCAGCGCCGAAAAGAACGGCGGTGGCTTCGATGAGCCGCCGCCTACTCCCGACAGCATCAGCTACAAGTAACTGCACTTTGCAGTGTCCGTCACGGCCGGGTAGGCCTCACCCCCGGCTCCTCCTGACCGGGGGAGGTTTTTGTCTGCATCAGGATTTTCGGGATGCAGGGATGAGCAGGATGGATTCCCGCTTTCGCGGGAATGACGGGAGCGCGGCCAGGGCGCCCACAAGGGACGCCCCTACAGAGGCGGCGGGCCGGGTGGCTAGTGACGGTATTCCTGCCGTCTACTCCGCCGGTCCTCGCGCTCTCAGTCGGTGAAGCGGAAGCCGTAGAGGGCGGCGTTGCGGAGGTGGAACCGGAGGCGCAGGGGACGCTCGCGCCAGCGGTCGTCGCCGCGGTGGTCGCCCCATTGGACGCGGTGGCGCAGGGAATCGCCGGTTAGCGGCGTGCAGTCGGCGGCGGCAAAACCGGGGAGTGACTGCCCGTGCTCGTCCTGGACGGCGACCGTGATGGCGCCGTCGTCGGCTACGGTCGCGTTCACTTCGAGGCCGGCGCCGCCGGGCCGGAGCCGCCGGGTGGTGAGGGTGCCGCCGTCCGGGCCGGCATCGCGGGAGATGAAGCCGTCGCGGCGCACCTTGGCCAGGCCCATTGCCGGGAAGTGGCGGCGACCGGCGCGCACATCCTCGCGGTACTGGCGGCGCATGGTGTCGTCAAAGCAGCTCTTGGCGGCGTGGCCCTCGTTGAAGCCCATGTAGTAGACCCACCACTCGTCGCCGACGGTTAGGGGCAGGGAGTGGTAGAAGATCATGTGGCTGTCAAAGCTGTCGGGGGCGCCGCGGCCGATGACCGGCTGGCGGTGGCCGATCCGTTGCCAATGGACCAGATCGCGGCTGGCGAGGAGCTGCACATCCACGATGGCGTACTCGTTGCCGCGGCCGAGGCGGGTGAGGTTGAAGGCGGCGTCGTAGGTCCAGGCGAATCCTAGGTAGAGATCGCTCGTGGGATAGAGCAGCATGCCGTAGAACTCGCAATGGTGGTCGTCGGGGTGATCGTGGAGTAGGAGCGGCTTGGCCGCGGCTAACCGTTCCTCGGACATGTCGTCGTCGAGCTGATCGGGCGCCAGGGCGAGCAGCGGGTCGCTCCAGTGGGTAAAGGGATCGCCGCCGTCGTCGTGCTCGGAGGTGGTGATGCCGACGCAGCGCCGGCGCCAGCCGCCCAACTCGACCATGATGCGGGTCAGAAGCGCATACTTGGCCGCCGGGGAGCCTGGTGGACCATCGTGAGTGGGTGATTCGCGGAGCTTGGCGGCGCTATTGGTGTCGTCGAGCAGACGGCCGCGGAGGACGGGGTTGCCGGCATACGGCTGCCAGCGCAGGCCGTCGGGAGAGAAGAACACGTCCAACTGAGCGATGCGGTTGTCATCGAAGCCGCCCCAGCCGGCGGCCTTGTAGCGCCGCTCGGCTGGCTCCGTGCCGGCCATTTCGGGGCAGTCGAGCATCCCGTGTCCGACGTCAGGATGGTCGGTGAAGATGTTATTGCGGGTGGAGCCGGCGTACTCGAACAGTCCCAGGTTGGGGCGCTCCCAATTGAGACCGTCGGGCGAGGTGGCGAGGCAGCGGTAGGTCGGGTCCTTACGGGGTGGGTCGGCCGGGTAGGCGCCCATGGTGCTGTACCAGAGCTTGTAGACCTGCTCAATGGGATCGAAATGGGCGTGGACGGGTCCCCATAGCCCGCCGACCTCCGGCCGCTCCCAGGGCGCCGCGGCCTGTAGGACCGGCTGCGGGTGCTTGGTCATGGGGTGGAGGCGGGACTCTACGCCGTCGCTGGCGGCGATCAGGTAGTCGTCCACAAAGAGCTGGGAGCGAGTGCCGACGGGGAGCGGGCGCTGGTTCATGGTCCGCCTCCTGCTATTGGCGTGGTTGCCGGGTGCTTGGTGGGAAGTATGCCATTGGCCGGGCGCTGGGCCGCGTTGTAGGGAGGGGTGTTTGCGTGGGTGGTGGTGGCGGCGTAGCATGAGCGGGTGGGCGGCAAGCCCCCCTATGGTCCCCCCGTTGCGACGGGGGGACGGGGATTCCCGCCTTCGCGGGAATGACGCGGCGGCGAGGGAGGCGGGCCAGTCCGGGTCACGTGGATTCCCGCCTTCGCGGGAATGACGGGCCGGGGTGGGTTGGTGGAGGGTGATGGGAGGGTAGGATGAGGTTGACTGAGGCGCAGATCGCGGACTTTCACGACAACGGGTATCTGCACTTTGCGGAGGGCGTGCTCGGTGACGATGATCTTGGTCCGGTGATCGCCGAGTACGAGGCGCTCGTTGACCGGCGGGCGCGGCAGCTTGTCGCCGACGGCAAGCTGACCAAGCTGTACGAGGGGGAGCCGTTTCAGCGGCGGATGGCCTTGATTGCGGCGGAGGCGCCGGAAATTGGGGATCGGCTGGATATTCGGTTCGTGCGGGGCCGGGCGATGTTCGACTTTCTGCACTGCCCGCGCCTGCTCGATCTGGCGGAGTCGCTGATTGGCCCGGAGCTTCAGTGTAGCCCGATTCAGCACATTCGCTCGGTGCCGCCGGAACGGTCGGCGATGTACAACTCGCGTGCCCATCACTGGCACCAGGATGCCGGGACGGTCTTGCCGGAGGCGGATAACCAGATCATTGCGACAATGTGGATTCCGCTGTTCGACGTGCCGGCGGACGGCGGCTGTCTGGAACTGCTGCCGGGCAGCCACAAGCACGGGCTACGCCGCCATCTCGTCAACGGCGAGATTCGGGTGGACCCGCAGGAAGTGCCGGCGCTGACGCCGAAACTGCTGCCCACGCAGGCCGGCGGCCTGATTCTGTTTCACCCGTTGATGATGCACCGCAGCCAGCCGAACGTATCGGATCGGGTGCGCTGGAGCATGGACTTGCGCTATCAGGACTCGGCCAAGCCGACGGGCCGGCCGTTCTTGCCGGGCTTTGTCGTGCGGAGCGCGGCGCAGCCGGAGACGGTGCTGACCGACTATGAGCGCTGGAACGTGCTGTGGGATGAGGCGATGGCTCCGCTGGCGGACATCCCCTACGACGAGTATCTGAAGATGGTGTATCGCTGGCCGGCGGGCGAGCACGTTGGGTAGCTGTTCCTCACCCCCCGGCCCCCTCTCCACCATGTGGAGAGGGGGAGTTCGCCGGACGGGACGGAGCCGGATATGACGATCACGGAGACCAGACTGCTGACGGCTGACGACTTGCTGCGGCTGTATGGCGAGGGCGTCCGCGGCGAATTGATCCGGGGGGTGCTGCACAGGAACAAGCCGGCAGGATTGCGGCACGGCGAGATCGTAGTGACGCTGGGTTCTGAGCTTTGGTGTTTCGTCAAACCGCGGGAATTGGGGCGCCTGACAGCCTTCTCGGGCTATTGGCTGGAGCGGGACCCGGATACGGTCCTTGGTGCGGACATCGCGTACACCTCGGCGGCGAAAATCCCGCCGGGCGTGCGGATTACCGGCTATGCCGAGGTGGCTCCCGATTTGGTGGTGGAGATCGCTTCTCCCAGCGACAGCCAGCACGAGGTCTCCGACAAGGCGTGGATGTGGCTCAGTTACGGCGTGCGGCTGGTGTGGGTAGTGCAGCCGGACACGCGGACGGTGGAAGTACACGCGCCGGGGCGGGCGGTGGTGACGCTCGATGAGCACGACACGCTCGACGGCATGGACGTGCTGCCCGGGTTCACCTGCGCGGTGCGTGAGGTCTTTGACACGTAGGGTCAACGGTGGCCTGGCCCCCACCCTAACCCTCCCCCGGAGCAAGCTCCAGGGGAGGGAACTACCGCCCCCTGCTGCAGCGGGGGGGCGGGTGCGTCCCTAGTCTTCCGGTTTGATTTGTACGCCGGAGAGTCGCTGGAGGGGGACGGCGACGACGGCGAAGTCCTGCTCGCCGAGTCCGTGGTTGCGGACTTCCTCGTAGGCTTGGAGTGCCAGATTGCCGAGGTTGAGCCGGACGTTCAGCTCACGACCGATACCGAGCGCGAGCATGATGTCTTTGTAGAGCAGGTTGGCGGAGAAGGCCGGGTCGTAGGAGTTCTTGAAGACGAAATCGGGGAAGCAGCGCCGGAGCTGCAAGCTGTCGCCGGAGGCGCTGCTCACCACGTCGAGCAGTAGCTCCGGGTCAATGCCGGCTTTGGCGCCGAGGACAAAGCCCTCGACGGCGCCGGAGAGGTTGACGCCGACGAGCATTTGGTTGATGAGCTTGACGGTTGAGCCGGCGCCGATTGGCCCGGCGTGGACGATCTTCTCGCCTACGGCTTCCATCACCGGCAGAGCACGCGCGTAGTCCGCTTCGCTGCCGCCGCACATGACCGTCAGGTTGCCGGCCTCGGCGCCCGGTGGGCCACCGCTGACGGGCGCGTCAAGGTAGCCGACGCCTTGCTCGGCGAGCACCGCGGCCACCTTGCGGTTGGTGGCGGGGTCAATGGTACTGAAGTCCACGACCAGGCTGCCGCTGCGGGCGCCGGCCAACACGCCGTCGGGGCCGAGGATGACGGTCTCCACATCCTCCGGGACGGGTACGCACAGGCAGATGATGTCGGTAGTCGCGGCGGCCTCGGCCGATGATTCGGCGGCGGTCGCGCCCTCTGCGGCCAGGGCCGCGACTTTGCCGCGGCTGCGGTTGTGGACGGTCAGCGGGAAGCCGGCCTGCATGATATTGCGTGACATGGGCAGACCCATCTTCCCTAGCCCGATGAATGAGACGTTTGGCATTGGCGCGTGCTCCTTCCCTGGGGCGGCGGGTGCTCCGCCCCTAGGCAATCCGGTACTGGCGGGATGGTAGCACCCGTACCCGGCGTAGTCCAGCGCCGGGCCGGGTTGTGTTGATCTGGCGGCTCGGAGGTAGAATGGTCTGCGATGCAAGCGGCAGGTAGTGGTCAATCCGCAGCTGGGTCGCCGGGGCGTGGCCCGGCGCAAGCGGGAACGATGCGGCTCTCCCCGGCCGGCGATCCGGTGGCTCTGCGGGAGACGGCCGAGATCGTGCGTTGGGGTGGGCTGGTGGTGTATCCCACCGACACGCTGTACGGCTTGGGTACGAACGCGCTCGACCCCGCGGCGGTGGATCGGCTGTTGGGGGTGAAGGGGCGCTCGGCCGCGCGCGGCTTGCCGGTGCTGCTCGCCGACCCGGCGGCGGCTACCGAGTTGGTTGCGGAGTGGCCACCGGTGGCTGCGGACCTGGCTGTCCGCTTCTGGCCGGGCGCGTTGACGCTCGTGCTGCCGCGCGCGGCGCAGGTGCCGGACCTGGTCGCGGCCGGCGCTACCGTTGCGCTGCGGATACCGGATCATCCGGTTACGCGGGCGCTGATCCGTGAGGCCGGCTGTCCGCTGATCGGCACGAGCGCAAACCGGACCGGTGAGGCCCCGGCGACGACGGCGCAGGCGGCGGTCGCCGCGCTGGGGTCGGAGGTGGACGTGGTGCTCGATGGCGGGCCGTCGCCGGTGGGGCAGCCATCGTCGGTGCTCGATCTCTCGTCGCCGCCAACGGCGCGGATGCTGCGGGCCGGGGCGGTGGGGGCAGAGGCACTGGAGCCGGTGCTGACGGCGGCCGGGTGGACGCTTGCTTAACTCGCGGCGGCAGAGCGGTGGGCCACAGAGCCGCCGGTAGGTTGGGTTGACATTTCCTGCGTCGGAACTGGCTCCTATGGTCCCTGACAAAGGTAGGTTTTTGTCTGCATCAGGATTTTCGGGATGCCGGGATGAGCAGGATGGTCCTCACCCCCCGGCCCCCTCTCCAACATTTGGAGAGGGGGTGTAGGGGCCACGAGTAACCCTGGATTCCGGCCCCGTATCGGGGTACGGGACATGCTTTCGCCGGAATGACGGGGGCCTGGGCGCGATTCATCGCGCCGCTACACGAAAAACCTACCCTTGTCAGTTGTGGTCCCCCGCGGAGCGGGGGGACGGGGTTGTTTGCGGAGGAATGACAACAGTGCCTAGGGGATGATTAGGCGCTGACCGATTTGGAGGGTCACGTTGCTGTCGCGCAGGTTATTGGCTGCGACGATGGCTTGCACACTGCTCTCGTAGCGCCGGGCGAGGGCAAAGAGCGTATCGCCGGCGACGACGGTGTGCTCGCGCACGCTGCCGGGGACGATTGTCGCCGTGGGCTGCGGTGCCGGCGTTGGCGCGGCGGTGCTGGTGGCGACCGGCGTATTGGCGACTGCGGCCGGTGGGGCGGGCGCTGGCGTCGGCTGGGCGGTTGTGGCGTCGGTGGGCTGCCCGTCTGCGGGCGCGGGCGCCGGGGTTGTGCCGGTCGGGGGCGTACTAATTTCCAGCGTAGTCAGGAAATCGGGGAGCGGCAAGCCTAAGCTGGCGCCGATGCCGACAACCGTGGTCAGGGTATTCTGGGAAGCCGTCAGCATGGTCTGCACCCCCACGCCGGCGATCCGATACATGACCACCAAGGAAAACACGGTAATAATCACCGCGGCGCCGAGGCCGAGGCGGGCCTTCCATAGCTCGGCCGCTCGGCGTTGCGCCGACGGACTGGGGTGCCGTGTGGGGGGCGTTGGCCGCTGTCTCATCGGTCTCTACAGGTGTGCGAGGCGGGCATTGCACGACGCTGACGTTATGGTACCAAGAACTTTATCCTACGGGAATTAGGAACGCTGTCGCGTGCGGCGGCGGCCGGCCGTGTAGACCAAGCGATGAGCGGTCGGCGCAGGGGGGAGAACGGTGGAGTATCGCGGCCGGCGCGTGCTCGTGATGGGACTGGGCGTCCACGGTGGCGGGCTGGGGGTGGCCCGATTTCTGGCCGAGCGCGGGGCGCACGTCACCGTGACCGACCTCCGCTCCGCCGCGCAGCTCACCGATTCGCTGGACGCCTTGGCGGACCTCCCGATTACCTACGTGCTGGGGCAGCATCGGGAAGAGGACTTTCGCTCCGCCGCCCTCGTGGTTCGTAACCCGGCCGTGCCGCGCCAGTCGCCGTATTTGCAGGTGGCGGCAGCGGCGGGTGTGCCGGTGGTCATGGAGATGACGCTCTTCTTTGCGGAGTGTCCGAGCCGGAAGATCATCGGTGTGACAGGTACCAAGGGCAAGACGACGACGACGCTGCTGCTCGGCGCAATGCTTCAGGCACACGGCTGGCCGCACGTTGTCGCCGGCAATCTGCGCCGTTCGGCGCTGGAGACGCTGCCGCGGATCGAGCGGGATAGCTGGGTTGTCTTGGAGCTGTCGAGTTGGCAGCTGGAGGGGCTGATTCCGTTGCAGCGCAGCCCGCACGTGGCGGTCATCACCAACATCATGCCCGATCACCTGGATCGCTACGCCAGCTATGCCGAATATGCACAGAGCAAGGGCCTCATCTTGCGCTGGCAACGGCCGGAGGACTATGCCGTGCTCAACGGCGTCAGCCCGCCGGTGCGCGCGCTGGGCGAGGCGGCGGCGGGGCACGTGGTGTGGTTCGATCCGGCGGCGGCGCCGGCCGGGTGGGATGCAGCGCGTCTCTATGGCGCCCACAATCGCGCGAACGTCGCGGCGGCGACGGCGGCGGCGCGTACACTGGGAATACCCGCTGCGGTGATTGATCGGGCCGTGGCCGCCTTCCCCGGCGTACCGCACCGCCTGGAGACGATCCGCGAATTCGAGGGCGTGCGCTACATCAACGATACGGCGGCCACGATGCCGGACGCCATGCTTGCTGCCCTCGCCGCGATGGACCGACCGACCGTGCTGATTGCCGGCGGCAGCGACAAGGGGCTGGACTTCAGTGGTGTGTGCGCGGCGGTGCAGGGACCGGGGTCGGAGGTCGAGGCCGTTGTGCTGCTGGCAGGTAACGCAACACCCAAGATTGCGGCGGCGTGTGGGGAGAAGGTGATCGGGGAGCCGGGCGACCTCGCGGCGGCGCTGGGGACGGCGCGAAAGGTGGCGGCACCGGGGAGTGCCGTGCTGCTCTCGCCCGGTTGTGCCTCGTTCGGCATGTTTGCCAACGAATTTGACCGCGGCGACCAGTTCCGGGCGCTGGTGCAGGGGCTGATATGACCAGTAGCCCCCACCCTGGCCTCCCCCGTTGCGACGGGGGAGGGAACGCACCTGTCCCACCGCGGGGGGCCAGCACCCTAATTGCGGAAGGACCTACTGTCCTCGGTGCTGTCCACGGCGGCGCGGATGGCTTGCTCTTGGGCTACGAGCAGCGACTTGATGCCCTGATGGGCGAGGTCGAGCAGGCGATTCAGTGCGCGGCGCGAGAACGGTGCGCTCTCGGCCGTACCCTGGACCTCGATAAACTGCCCCTCGCCGGTCATCACCACGTTGAGGTCGGCGCTGGCGCGGGAGTCCTCCGGGTAGGAGAGGTCGAGGAGCGGCGCGCCATGCACGATCCCGACGCTGACGGCGGCGATGGCCTTCTTCAGCGGGGTGCTGGTGAGCACGCCCGTCGTGACCAACTGGCGTAGGGCAAGGGCGAGGGCGACGTAAGCGCCGGTGATGGCGGCGGTGCGGGTGCCACCGTCGGCTTGGAGCACGTCGCAGTCCAGGATGACAGTGCGGGGACCGAGTGCCTGGAGGTCTACCGCCACCCGCAGCGCGCGGCCGATCAGGCGTTGAATTTCCTGCGTCCGACCACCGAGGCGGCCGCGCACCGATTCGCGGCTGCTGCGGGTGTGGGTGGCGCGGGGCAGCATCGCGTATTCGGCCGTGACCCAGCCGCGGTCGGTGTTGTACAGGTGGGGTGGCTGGCGGTCTTGCACCGAGGCGGCGCAGAGGACGCGCGTGTTGCCGCAGGCGATGAGCGCCGATCCTTCCGGGTACTCCTGGTAGTCAGTGGTGATACGTACCGGTCGTAGCTCGTCGAAGGCGCGACCGTCGGGGCGGGTGAAGGTCTTTTTCCTTGTCATGCTAGTGGGCAGTGTAGCAGCCGGAAGGGGATTGCCGCTGCGGACATTGGGCCACAGAGCACACAGAGAGCACCGAGCTGGGGTGTAGCGCGCTGCGCTGGTGGCCCTCGCAAGGGTGGGTGTTTTGTCTGAATCAGGATTTTCGGGATACAAGGATGGTCAGGATGACCACGAATAGCCCTGGATTCCGGCCCCGTATCGGGGTACGGGACATGCTTGCGCCGGAATGACGGGGGGATGGGCGCAACATGTTGCGCCCCTACGGCTTAACCCGTACCTGTTTCAGTCAGAGGGGAGAGGGGGGCTGGATTCGCGCGTGCGCGGGAGTGTCGGAGCCGCCTGTGCCTTGCCGGTTGTGTCGTAGTTGTGGATAATCGAGGTCAGCGTTGCCGATGCATCCTGGCGAGCAGCATGGTTCGGGCCGCTGGATGCACCGGTAAGCAGCGAATACGCAGGCAGGTTGAGAGACGATGCCACGTGTCAACCGGGCGATTGAGCTATTGGAGCAGGGTCAGCCGCTCTACTACACCGGCGCCGGTGAGCTGACTTACGAGCACGGCGTCGAGATGGCGCAGACGTGGGCCGACTACCTGATGGTGGAGATGGAGCACTATGCGTTCAACATCCCGGGGTTGTCGGCGTTCATGCGCGGGTTGATCGCCGGTGGTCCAACGCGCAGCGGCCACCGCACGCCGACGGTGATCGCCACCTTGCCGACCGACGGGACCAGTGAGGAGGTCATGCGGGCCAACGCCTGGATGGTGAAGCACCTGCTGACGGCCGGCGTCCACGGTATCCTGCTGTGCCACGCCGAGACACCGGGGGCCGTCAAGGCGTTCGTCGAGTCGGCGCGCTTTCCCTTCCAGAGCATTGGCGTGGGCGAGGGGCTGGGCGACGGCCGGCGGGGCAGTGGCGGTCAGGGGACAGCGGCGGAGTTGTGGGGACTGTCGGTGAACGACTATCTCGCCAAGGCCGACCCGTGGCCGCTGAATCCGCAGGGTGAGCTGCTGCTGGGCCTCAAGATCGAGGACAAGCGCTGTCTGGCGAACGCCGAGGCGAATATCCAGGTGCCAGGCGTTGGGTTTGCCGAGTGGGGACCGGGCGACATGGGCATGTCGCTCGGCTACGAGGACAACCACGATCCACCCTATCCCGAGTACATGATCGCCGCACGGGCGCGTGTCTTTGCTGCGTGCAAGTCGGTCGGGATTGCGTTCCTGAATGGTGTGAACCCGGACAACGTGACGGAGATGCTCGACGAAGGGGTGATGATCGGCAGCGGTGGGCAGGAGGCTTCGGAGATCGGGCGGCGGCACACCGGGCGCACGATGCCTTGGTAGAAGCAGCCTGGATACACTCGGCTACTGCTGTTTCTGCACGGCGGCGAGGAAATCGGCGAGGCCGGTGGTGGCGGGGAGCCAGTGGACGCGGTCGTCGCGGCGGAACCAGGTGAGTTGGCGGCGGGCGTAGCGGCGGGTGGCTTGCTGCTGGCTGGCTATCGCCTCGTCGAGGGTCAGCTGCCCTTGGATGTACTGGCCGATTTCTCGATAGCCGAGGCTCTGCATGGCCGGCAGGTCGTAGCCATAGCCCTGCGCTACGAGGCCACGCACCTCTGCCACGAGGCCGGCCGCGATCTGCGCCGAGGCTCGCGCATTGATGCGGGCGTATAGCTCGGCGCGGGGGCGTGTCAGGCCGATCCAGATAGTGTGGAAGGACGGTGGCTGGCGCCGTTGCCAGGCGGAGAACGGGCGGCCGCTGACGCGCGTCACCTCTAGGGCGCGGATGACGCGGCGGGGATTGGCGAGGTCGAGGCGGGCGGCGCCGACCGGGTCTAGGCGGCGCAGCTCTGCGACCAAGCCGGCGATCTCGCCGGCTGCCACCCGCGCCTCCCACTCGGCGCGTAGCTCCGGCTGCGGCGGCACCGGCGGGAGCACCAGGCCATCGCAGACGGCGCGGAAGTACAGTCCGGTGCCGCCGACGAGTAGCGGCAGCTTGCCGTTGGCGTGCAGTCGGGCGATGACGGTACGCGCCTGCCGCTGGTACAGCGCGACGGAGTACGCCTCGTCCGGGGTGACGACATCGAGCAGGTGATGGGGAACGGCGGCGCGCTCGGCGGCGGTGGGCTTGGCCGTACCAATGTCCATCCCGCGGTAGACCTGGCGCGAGTCCACCGAGATGATCTCGGCATTCAGGGCGGCGGCAACCGTCAGCGAGAGGGCCGTCTTGCCGACCGCCGTCGGGCCAACCAAGGCCAAGACGGTGGGCTGCCGGGGGGCGGCTGTAGACATCGCGGCCTCTTCCGAATGCCAGGTCTGCACAAGCGGCTGGGGGCTAGGATTGGCGCGCTCGCGGTAGCGGCGGGCTGCTACTCCGTTAAGGACTTGGAGCGGGCCGGCGGCCGCTGTGCAGAGAGCGCTGCCCGGCGACTATCCTAGCGGTTGCGACGAGGCGAGGAGGAGCGGTATGGCACGGTACGTGCGCGTGGCCACGGTTTCTAGTCGGCAAGCCGGGGTGGAGGACTCGCCGGAGTGTCAAATCGCCGCGAATCGGGAGCGGCAGCAAGCCTTGGTCGAACGGGCGTGCTTGGATAAGCCGGATATTGTCTGCATGACTGAGGTCATTACCTGGTATGGGCTGGGCCAGTCGTGTTTACCCGTTGCTGCGGAGCCGCTCGACGGGCCGACGATCCGAACGTTCGCGGAGGTCGCGCGCCGGCATCGGTGCTACGTGATCGTGCCGATCTTCACCGTAGAAGACGGGAAGACCTACAACTCCCAGGTGCTGCTCGACCGCAAGGGGAACGTCGCTTCCGTCTATCACAAGATTCATCCCACGATCAGCGAGCTGGAGATGGGCGTCACGCCCGGCATCGGGACCGTGGTGGCTGACACGGACTTCGGTCGGGTGGGTTTTGCGATCTGCTACGACCTCAACTTCCGCGACGTGGCCGAGGGCAACCGGGCGCAGGACGCGGAGATTGTCTTCTTCTCCTCGATGTATGCCGGCGGTCTGCAACTGAGCATTTGGGCACACGACTTCAGCTTCTTTATTGCCTCGGCCACGCCGGGCAGTGAGAGTCGCATTGTGGACCCGCTCGGACGGAGTCTGATCGAGTCCGATGCCGTCTACCAGCCGATCAACGTGCGAACGATCAATCTGGATTATGAGGTACTGCACTTGGATTACAACCACACCAAGCTCGGCGCGATCAAAGAGCAGTACGGCGCCGGTGTGGAGATGGACGTGACCCGTCCCGAGGCGGTGTTTTGCATGTATTCGCACTTGGAGGATACGACCTGTGCGGAGATCATCCGCAGGTTTGGCTTGGAGACGCGCGCGGCCTACTTCCGCCGTGCCAACCGCGCCCGCACGGCCATGCTGAACGGGGAGAAGTGAGCGCGAGCGCCTTTACGGCTACCGGCGGGCGGCGAGCCAGGCTTGTGAGGCGTGCTCGATTTCCGTGGCGAGCGCGGCGGCGCCGGCTACCAGCGCGGTGCGGGCGTGGTCAATCCGGCGGGCGACGGGCGGCGGGAGGTCGGTGGGTAGCTCGTCTTCATCCAGCACCTCGACCGCGCCGTTCGGTCGTATGAGCACGTCTACCACGAGGTCGCGCCAGGCAATCGTCGTCGTGGTGATGGCGGTCCGATCCGCGATATTGGCGTAATACGCCAGCGTGCGCTCGTCGGGGTCGAGCCAGTGGTAGACGTTATAGGGCCGGTCCTGCCAGAAGTAGCCGATGGTGAAGGAGCCTTCGGGCATGTCAATGCCGAAAATCGTGATGGCCCGCGGCATGCGGTAGAGGATGATGACTGCGGCTGCGCCTACGGTGGTCTCGACGGCGACAAGCTCGCAATCGAAGGCGTGGTCCGGCTTGTCGAGCAGGCTGCTTTTGACCTCGCGGATGGTAGCCGGGCCGGGGGACGAGGCAGGCGGCCGGTAGTTGGCGGGCATAAGGATGCCGGGCATCTGATTTGCTCCAGGCGGCGAGCTATCTTACCGTAGCACAGAGTTAGGATGTTAGAATCTTTCTTGGCGGATTGTCAGGGAGGCGTGTACCTGGTAGGCTAGGCGACATCCTGAGTGGAAACCTGTGATCCTCTTTCGCTAGTGAGGATCGTCCGGGTTTGCGGAGAGTTGCGGCGTTGCAGGACCACCACCGGCCCAGTCATACAGTCAGCGATGCAGTACGGGAATCTCTCGCAACGCTGTTCAACGCGCTCATCTTCTTTGTTGAGCATATCGTCTTGTCGGCCTTGTTTCTTGGTGGTGACTTTGTGTTGAAGGCCCTCGTTGGCATTGTGCTCGGTACTGACTCCCGGTTCTATACTGTCGTAACGGTACTCCTAGATACTTTTGTTGCCGTTGCGGCACTGTTGATCGCGTTGATGGGTGCAATTGGCGCAGTCGTGACGGTCTTTCATGGCACCCGATCATATGTCAATCGCCTGAAAGGGAGCCACCGAGATGACTAGGAGTAGTGACCGTGCTCCGGATCACGTCCCCTTTCTGCTGCGGGCGACAGCCCCGCTCGGCTGGCCGCTCATAATTGTTGCCGGCCTGGCCGGTGTTGTAGTGGTAGTAGCACGTGCCGGTGATCTCTCGGCAGCACACTTGGACTATGCGATGGCTGCCGGCGTTGCGTGGGGTGTTGGGGTGGGGCTGGGGTTTTGGTGCGGTGTTAGGGCCACCTTGTCCGTTCTCCAGGGGTTAGTAGCGGTGATTGATCGACTCCTGGCTCGTGTGGATGCCATGGGGTTTTTGCCGGAGAGGAAAGCACCAGCGCCACTTACACGACGCTGGCCTCGGCTGGCCGTGAGTGGGTCGCTCTACACCTTTTCCTGCTTGACTGCTGTGTCTACGCTACTATGGTCGGTGGCAGTCATCCATGTGATCGGTGGCTTGGGAGCCGATGCTTGGTTGGTCCCTACGGCGCTTGTGCTGACGGCAGTAGCCGCACTGGCGCTGGTGTTTCTAGCGGCCCCGGTCATTGTCGCTTGGTGTATGCTCGGCGTCCTGGCTTCGATGCCGACGGTTTACCGCTTGGCCTTTAGGCTGTCGCGGCTGCTCTCTCCGGATCGTTACAGTCTCACCCACGCCAGGTCCCGCATTATCCAAGTGGACACCCTGCTACATTACGCGATCTGAGCAGGGCAGCTAGAGGCGGAGGACGGTGCGGAGGTTTTGGCCGAGTATCTTGCGCTTGTCGGCCGCCGGCAGGTCGGCGTGGGCTACTTGGCCGAGTTGCCAGGCTTGACCGAGGACCGGGTAGTCGGAGCCGAATACGACGTGCTCGGCGCCGGCCACGCGCACAAAGTCCTCAATCGTCCCGCGGACGTTTGCAGAACCGGCCATCTCAACCACGACGTTTGGGAGATCGCGGACGACGGTTGCGAGGTCGGGCGTCCGCAGGTGATTCCAGATGGCGTGCGCCCAGACGAACGTGGCGTTGGGGTACGTCGTAGCCAGCTTGGCGACCGTCGCCGGAGAGTCATAGGTGTGGCTCAGGATGGGGAGGCGGTGATCGTCGGCGTACTCGTATACCGGCTCGTAGTGCTCTCCGAGGACGCGGTAGTTGTGGCTGGTGGGGTGAATCTTGATGCCGCGAAAGTCCTGGTCCTCCACGCGGCGCCGCAGCTCCGGCACTACCAACTCCGGGTAGCGGGGATTGGGCACCACGCACCCTAACACCCGCGTCGGATGGCGTCGGATGGCGGCGGCGACGAGATCGTTGCCGCCGATGAAGTCCGGGCCGATGGCGGCGTAGGCGCTGAAGCAGGCGTAGTCTGTGCCGGTCTGGTCCATCGTGCGGACCATGTCGTCCACGTCGCCGCCGTGCCAGTAGAGGTTGCGACCGACGCCGGGGTGGCAGTGGATGTCTATGACGAGGTCCTCCAGCGGCTCGCCATGGACGGCGCGTTCGGAGAAGGGGTCGTGCTGGTGGGCGTGCTGGTGCGAGTGATGATGGTGGTGAGGCGTAGCAGTCATAGCGTTGCTCCTACCAGGCGGCCGTTGTCAGCAGGCGATCGAGATTGTGCGCGCCAATCTGGGCACGCACCGCCGGCTCTAGGCGAGCGTACTGTAGCTCGGCGTGGGGGCCACCGACCGATTGCCACGGGAGGCGGGTGCCGAAAATCAGGCGGTCGGGGCCAACTGCCTCTGCGAGGAACTCAATGCCGCGATACGTGCGGAAGCCGCCGGTCTCCAGCCAGAGGTTGGGAAGCTGGCGCAGGAGCGGCGTGATGAGGCGGGGGATGGACTTGCCCACGTCGGAGACGACGACTTGTAACTGGGGATACTGCGAGCAGACGCCGTAGACGTCGCGGGCGGTGGGAGTGTCGAGGCGGGCAATGTGCCAGAACAGGGGTACCTGGCCGGCGACGGCCGCAAAGAACTCGCCGAGCATCCAGTCGTCCACCGGGTATTTGTGGTCGTCCGGGAAGATGCGGAGTGCCCGCACGCCGGCGCTTCGCGCCTCGTCGAGCAGCGTCGCGGGAGCAGGGAACTCGCCGGTGTGGTGGGGGAGGGCGATCCACGACGGCTGGAGGGCTGTGTGGCCCGCGATGGCCGGGAGGAGCTTGGCGTTGCCGGTGGCGGGGTGCTCTTCCAAGGCAAGGGAATGGTACGGGAGCGCGCGGGTAATGCCGTAGCGGGCCTGATGCTCCAGTAGCTCTTCGGCTGTGAGGAACGCGCCCGCCGGTCCGGGTTGGGACACCATGCCCAAGGCACAGTTGGCATCGAAAAGAGCGGCTGCGGGAGGTGTTTGGCTCATGGCGCTACCATGATACCGTTTTGGCGGCTGGTATGGTGGAGGTAGGTGGCAGAATTGCCTCACCCCCGGTCCCCTCTCCACTTGGAGACCTTTGCATAACTCCCAGATGGAGTGCGAGAGGGACAATGCTCCACTGCCCGCTAACCTGGGAGGACCGGTTTTTGGATTCCCGCCTTCGCGGGAATGACGGGTTACGCAAAGGTCTCACTTGGTGGAGAGGGGGTGGGTTCCCGCTTACGGAGACCTTTGCATAACTACCCGGATGGAGTGCGAGGAGGTGGTGACGCGCCTCCCGCCAACCTGGACGGTCCGGTTTTTAGATTCCCGCTTTCGCGGGAATGACGGGTTACGCAAAGGTCTCCTTACGCGGGAATGACGGAGAGGCGGTGTTTCAGAGCAATGACGGGGTGAGGTACTTGGCGGTAACGTGGCGTGCTCGTTAGCATGTCCCTAATGAAAGTTGACAAATTAATCGGGTAGTGGGATGCAGCCCCCCTATGGTCCCCCCGCGGCGGCGGGGGGACGTGGATGCCCGCGTGCGCGGGGGAATGACGGCTTCTGCAAAGGTCTCCGATGGGAGGATAGCGATGGTAGACACGTTTCCGCCGGGTGATACGAGGTTGGCTTCTTGTCCGCTGCCGGGGCAGGACCTGCGCTTGAGCTACCGCTCCGCAATTGACGACACCGAGCAGCCATACGCGCTCTATGTGCCGGCCGGCTATGACGGGCGCCGACCCTGGCCGCTGGTTATCAATCTGCACGGGACATCGGCGGGCCTGTCGCCGGAGTACGTCGGCCAGACCTCGGAGCACTACACCGCCGACGAAAACGCGGCCCCGCTGTGGGCGGCGGAGCGCCACGGGGCGCTGCTGGTTACGCCGTTCGGTCGGGGGATCACGGAGTTTCGGGGGATCGGCGAGAACGACGTGTTTTGCGCGGTGGCCGACGTGCAGCGGCGCTATCGCGTGGACGCGGAGCGTATTTCGGTGACGGGTCTCTCGATGGGCGGTACCGGGTCTTCCGAGCTGGCCCTGCACTATCCCGACTACTTCGCGGCTGCGGCGCCGATTGGCGCGGCGTACAGCTTCCCGTGGCTGGCGGCCAACGGCGAGCACTTGCCGTTCTGGTGCATCGGCGGGGAGCACGACCGTAATTTTCAGTTGGGCGGGCGGTTGGTCGCAGACCGCATGGAGCGCCTGAACTTCCCGACGCGCCTGGATATTCGGGCCGGGCGCGGGCACGCGGACTTTGTGCCGGAGTATTACGACCGGGTGATTGCCTGGCTGGTGCGGCAGCGGCTGCGGCGCCACCCGGCGGGCTATAGCTTCAGCGCGGCGTTGCCCTTGCATGGTCAGGCGTACTGGACTGCGATTGACGCCATCGAGCGGCCGGGGACTATCGGCACGGTCCATGCCCAGATCATCGGCGCCAATCGGCTCCGGCTCGCTACCGAGAACCTGACCGGCGTGGCCGTGCTGCCCGATCCGGCGCTGGTTGACTTGGCGCGGCCGCTGGCGCTGGAGATAGAAAGGCAAGCGGTCTTCGAGGGGGTCGTGGCCGCCGACCAGGAATTGCGGCTGACCAAGCGGGCGGGGCGGTGGGAGGTGACGGTAACGCCGCGCCGGCAGCGTTCGCTGACGGCCTACCGCACCCATCCCGTCGCCGAGGCGCCGGCGGCGCTCACGATGGACGGGATAGAGGCGCCGCTGGCGAGTTGGATTACGGACGCGATGCGGCTGGCGACCGGGGCCGATCTGGCCCTCTACAATCGCCGTTCGTATCGGGGGTTGCCCTTGCCGGCGGGCACGGTGGATGAGGTGGACCTGATCCAGTGCAGTCGACCGTTCGAGCAGTACCTGGTGGTGGCGGAGCTGCGGGGGAGCGATATTCTGAATGTTCTGGAAGCCAATATCCGCGATTCCGGCGAGGGCCTGGAGTTTCTCGTGCAACTGTCCGGCGCCAGCTATACGTTCGATTGGGACCGGCCGGTGGGGCAGCGGATTGTGCTGTGTACGCTCGACCCGGAGCGCCGGTATCGCGTCGCGCTGGAGGGGCATGTGCCGGAGCGAGGGCAGGGGCGCTCGATGTTCCTGTCCGGTCACCGCGAGACGCTGCCCTACGGGATTACGGACGTGCCCTTCCGGGCCGCGCTCTACGCCCATGCCGTGCGGACCGGGCGGATCGAGGCGGGAGTCGAGGGGCGCGTGCGGGCCGTTGGAGGATAGGGGGGTGCCCCCCTATGGTCCCCCCGCTGCGGCGGGGGGACGGGGATTCCTGCTTGCGAGGTTCCCCACGGGGAGCGGGGCGGCTGGGGGGAACTTTCTTGTCGTGTGGGGCGTCTGGGTCCTGATGTCGCCCGCTGTGGGGCGGCTGCGCCGGGAGGTGTGGCGCAAGACGGAGTGGTCGGGATAGGGAGAGTGCCATGAGACGGTTTCTAGCAACGGGTCGGGGTCGGGTCGTGGTCGGGGTGGTGCTCCTCGGCGTGATCGTGGTCGCGTTGGCTGTGGCTCTTGGGTCCACTGGGTCCAATGAGGAGGCCAGCTTCATGCAGGCTGTGTATACGGAGGAAGACGCCGCGGCGGCGGCGGCCGGCCTGATGGCAGCGCGCGGCGAGCGAGGTATGGCATCGGGAGCGGCGGGAGCGGCCGGCGCCAGCGTCGCGGCCGACCGGATGGTAATGGTCGAGCGGAAGGTCGCCGTCGAGCAAGTCGTCGAGCAAGCAGTCGCGCAAACGGCCGCGGCCCAGAAAGTGGCGGTTGCCCCAGCGAGTGCTGCGGCCCCCCAGCCGGTCGTAATCCAGGAGATTGCCGCGAGCGACCGGCAGGTCATACGGAACGGCACGCTCGTGCTGATGGTGGCGGACCTGGAGGACGCTATCGGGTCCATCCGTGACTTGGTGGCCGGTATTCCCGGCGCCTTTTTTGCCAACTCCGAGATCAAACCAGTGCGTGACCGCCGGCCTTCCATTGTCACCCTGCGTATTCCGGCCGCTGCGTTCGATGAGGCGGTGGCGGACCTGAAGGCGCTGGCGGTCGAGGTGCTCGAGGAGCAAACCCGCGCCGAGGATGTCACCGAGGCGTATACCGACCTCAATATCCGACTGCGGAACCTGGAGGCGGCCGAGCGGCAACTGTTGGTCATCTTCGAGCGTGCGGAGAAAGTAGAAGACATTCTGAACATCCAGGATCGTCTCCGGCAGGTCCGGGGTGAGATCGAGCGCCTGCGTGGACGCCTGAACGTGCTGGAGGATCGCATTGCCCTCGCCACCGTGCGGGTCGTCCTGCATCCGCCGCCGGACGTGTCGGTGCGATTGATGACGCAGGGGCAGTTGTCGGAATACGAGGCGAGGGCTGGCGTCGAGCCGGCCTACCGCAACGACGGCCGCGTGCGGGTGCTGTACCGCAACGATGGGAGCGTGCGGGCAGAAGAGGTCGTGGTGACGCTCAGGTTGCCGGAGCGAGTGGAGTTCGTTGGGGCACACGAGAACGGTAACTATGACCCGGTGAGCCGGGTCGTGACTTGGGGAATCAGGGACCTGCACCCGGGGGAGCAAGGCGAGGTAGTGGCTACGGTGCGATTCGAGGCCGGCGCCCGTGTGCTGACGCTCGATGCGGCAATCCGTGCCGGCACCGCCGACGCCGACGAGAGCAATAATGCGGCGACGGCCACGCTGACGTTCGAGCCGGACCTGAGGGTGGAGATCGATGGGCCGACGGCTGTGGCGCAGGGTAGGGACGCGGAGCTGATGCTGTGGTACTCCAATGCCGGTATGGGAGATGCCGAGGAGGTATCCATCCGGCTGTCGCTGCCGGCCGGGGTGACGTTCGTGAGTGCGTTGGGGGGACGGTACGATGCGGCCAACCGCGTCATCGTCTGGGACGTGGGGCGTGTCAGGACGCTCGAAGAGAGTTATATCGAGGCGAGCGTGCGGGTTGACGTGGAGGCGGGCCGGCTGCCGTTGACCGCCGTGATTGCGGCCGGAGAAACCGAGCGCGTGACCTACAACAACCGGGCCGAGGTGTCGCTGACGGCGCTGCCGGAGGATGTCTCCGGTCGCACGGTCTGGAGTCCGGACCAGACGTTCCGCGACAGCCTCGATATGCTGGGCGACGTAGCCCGCGGGACGGTGGACCTGCTGATTTGGGTGGGCACGTTTGGCGTGCCGCTGGCGGTGATCGTCGGTGTGGTGCTGGTGCCGGTCATGCTCATCCGGCGCTGGCGCCGGCGCACGGCGGGGTGATTAGCCCCCCTATGGTTCCTCACAGGGGTAGGTATTTTACATGGATGGACAGGATGGGAGTTTGGGTCGGGGCGGAGGTGGGTAGCTCCGTACCGAAAAACCGCCCGTTGTCAAGGAACCAGCCCCCCTATGGTCCCCCCGCTGCGGCGGGGGGACGGGGATTCCCGCGAAAGCGGGAATGACGGACATGGGACTTGCAGGGTGCAGCGGTGCTCGCTGCGCTGTTGCCTTGGTGCATACTTCTGCCTGGCGGGGCAGCCGCGAGTGGTGGGGCGCGGCCGCCGGGTGGAGTTGCTATGAAGCGTTTGGGGCATTCGGAGACGCCGTTCCCGGTGGGGGTGGAGTATTATCGCGCTCCCACTCCGAAACAGGAGTGCTGGGACGGCGACTTTGCGCGGTTGCGTGCGGCCGGGTTTCGGATCGTGCGGAGTCACTCGTATTGGAACGCGATGGAGCCGCGGCCGGGGCAGTACGAGCTGGATGACTTCGACCGATTGTTCGACCTCGCCGCGCAGCACGGCCTTTCGGTGTGGATGGACATCATGCTTGCCACGCATGGGGCCTGCCCGGAGTGGCTGACGCGCGAGTATCCCGATATGCGCGTCGTGAACTATCGCGGCCAGCGGGCGGAGTCGTTTGCGAGTGGGGCCTATCCGCAGGGCGGCGCAATGCACTGCTACGACCACCCGGCGTGGCGGGAGTACGGCGGCGGACTGATTCGGCACGTCGTGCAGCGGTACAAGGACCGGCCGAATCTGCTGATCTGGGGACTGTGGGACGGAATCAATATCATCTCGGCGTGGAGCAGGATTACCGACGGCTATCCGTGCTACTGCGACTACACAATTGCGCGATACAAGGCGTGGCTGCGGGAACGGTACACGCTGGACCAGCTCAACGAGCGGCTGCGGCGGCGCTACCGGCGGTGGGAGGACGTGCAGCCGCCGCGGTCGAACAATAGCGTCGTGGAGATGCTGCTGTACCGGGAGTTTCACTACCAGAACTTGGTGGATCATCTGCAATGGATGGTCGGAGAGGTCGAGGCGCTGGACCCGGAGCGCGAGGTCCGGGCGCACGGGGCGTGGTATCCGCGCCCGTGGGACGAGCGGTGCGCGCCGCACGTGGATAGCTGGGGTATGTCCATGCCCTCGAACAACCTGCTCGCCTCCGCGGACCCCTACAAGCTCGCGGACCGGGCCTTCAGCTTCGACTGGTCACGGAGCGTGGGACGGAACGGGCGCTGGTGGCATGAGGAGATCTATGCCGGGATGTCACCGGGCGGCGTCGTTTGGAGCAAGCAGTCGGACCCGCGTGAGTTGACGATGCTGCTTTGGATGACGCTGGCTGGCGGGGGCGCGGGGGCGATGTTCTGGCAGTATCGTCCCGAATACTTGAGCTTCGAAGGGCCGGGCTACAACCTGGTGGCATTGGACGGCGAGCCGACGGCGCGTTTCCGGGCCGCTGCCGAGGCGATTGAGCGGATCGAGGGTCTGAAGGAGCATCTGCCGCTGACGTGTCCTCGTGCCGAGGTGGGCATTGTCTACCATCCCAAGTCGCAGGAGCTGTTCACGTATAACGACCAGGACGATCGCTTCCTGGCCGACATGCGGGGGGTGTACCGGACGCTCTGGACGCATGGTATTCCGGCCGACATCGTCACGCCGGGGATGGATTGGTCGGGCTATCGGCTGCTGTTCCTGCCCAACGTGGCGCTGATGGACGAGCAGACGCGCGAGCGGATCGAGCGGACGCTGGCGGAGAGTCCGCAGACGCGCCTGGTGGCCGAGGGGAGCTTTGGGCTGTACTCGGCTGATGGTCAGTCGAGCTACGAGCCGCCGGAAGGCTTTGCGGCGACGTTCGGAGTGCGGGTAGCGGACTTCTCGCGTGTGACGGCCTACGACATTGCCCAGGGGCGCAACATAGTCGAAACGCCCTACGGCGCGGCCACGTTCACTACCGAGGCCGGCTACGCCGTACTTGAGCCGCGCGGTGAGACGACGGCGCTGGCCTCGATTGGTGCTGACACGGTGGCGGTGCGGACCGCCGACGGCCGCTTTACGTGGCTGGGTTTCACGCTCTCGGCTGGGTTTGGCGACGTTGGTGATCCGGGATTGGTGCTGGGTCTGACCGCCGAGGCCGACGTGCAGCCGCCCATCGTCAGCGAGGGGGATAGCGTGGTGCCCGTCGTGCGGCGGTCGCGGCAGGGGGGCTGGCTGGTGTTCCTCTTCAACCTTGAGGACCGGCCGGCGCAAGCCACGCTGCGGCCGCGGTGGCAGACGGGCGAGGCTTGCGATCTGCTGGCTCAGTCGGCACTGACGGTTTCCGACGGCGCTTTCGCGGTGAGCCTGGCGCCGTGGGCTACTGCGGTCATCCACTGCACGGAGCAGGGGTAGGATCGGGGGGTAGGTGCAATGCCGGCCCCCCTATGGTCCCCCCGCACGCGGGGGGACGGGGTCCGGGTCCGGTGTTGGCGGCACCCCCGCTCCGCAGAGGGACGGGCGCAGCGTGCTGCGCCCCTACGGTACCGGATTCCGGCTTTCGCCGGAGTGACGGGGAGGAGAGAACGACGATGGCAGGGAAATTACCGACGGCGATCTTGGGGCGGACCGGGCGGGAAGTGACGCGGCTGGGCTTCGGGGCGATGGAGATCAGGGGCGCGCCGCGCGGCCGCGCCGTGACCGATGAGCAGGCCGAGACGATCTTGAAGGCGGTGCTCGACGCGGGCATCAACTTCATTGATACGGCGCGGTCTTATGGCCTGAGTGAGCAGTACATCGGCAGCTACATTTCCGACCGCCGCTCCGAGTACTTCCTGGCGACCAAGGGCGGGCGGTATCAGGCCGGAGAGACGGACTGGACCGAGGAGCACCTGTTCCGGGGGATGGACGAGAGCTTGCAGCGTCTCCAGGTGGACTGCGTGGATACGCTCCAGTTGCACAGCCCGACGGTGGAGGAGGTCGAGCAGGGCAACTTGGTGGCGGGCCTGCGGAAGCTGCGCGAGCAGGGGAAGGTGCGCTGGCTCGGCAACTCGACCAGGCTGCCCGATCTGCCGACGTTTCTGGAGTGGGGCGTGTTCGATGTCTTCCAGATACCGTACTCGGCGTTGGAGCGCACGCACGAGGATTTGATTACGAAAGCGGCGGAGGCCGGCATTGGCACGGTCATCCGCGGCGGCGTGGCCAAGGGGGAGCCGGGTGCCGGCCGGGGGAGCGCCGAGGCGTGGAGCAAGTTCGCGGCGGCGAACCTGGATGAGTTCCGCGAGGCCGGGGAGAGCCGCACGTCGTTCATGCTGCGCTTCACGCTGACGCATCCGCACGTGCATACGATCATTGTCGGCACGCAGCGGCCGGAGCACCTGCGCGAGAACGTGGAGGCGGCGCTGCGGGGTCCGCTGTCACCGGCGGACTACGCGGAGGTGAAACGGCGAATGGACGCCGTCGGGATCACACCGGCGCCGGTGTCGCGGACCTAACCCCCGGCCCCTTCCCTCCAGGGAAGGGGAGCGATGGTGTGCCGGATCGGGATTCCCGCGAAAGCGGGAATGACGGGTGGGTAGGAGAATGACGGGGTAGTGGTGTGGGAATGAACGGGTAGCGGATAGGCGAGTTAGTAGGGAGGAGAGGCGAGCATGAGCGATAGTCGTCGCAGCGAGCCGTTGCGGACCATCCACATCGGGGTGGGCACGCGCGGGAAAAGCCACGTGCGGGCCGCCATGGAGAGTGGCTACTGGCGCCCGGTGGCGTTGGTGGACGTGGTGCCGGAGTATCTGGCGGCGGCGCGGGAGATGACGGGCTTGCCAGAGTCCGTCTGCTTCACGAGCGTCGAGGCGGCTGTAGCAGCGGTCGATTCGGAAGCTGTGATTATCGCGTCGCCGGTGACGTTCCACGCCCAGCAGATTTTGGCCGCGTTGGCGGCTGACCGCCACGTGCTGACGGAGAAATGCTTCACGGTCAGCTATGCCGACGCGATACGCTGCGTGACGACGGCCGACGAGCGGGATCGCAAGCTGATGGTGGTGCAGAACGCCCGGCTGCAAGCGCCAATGCGGACGCTGCGCCGGCTGGTGGCGGAGGAGCGCTACGGGCCGCTGGGCCTGTACTTGATGAACTTCTACAAGGCGCGGGGACGGGCCTACAATCTGAGTCCGCACATGCACCTGTGGCAGCAGGGGGTGCATGAGCTGGACACCATCCTGTCGGTCGTGCAGCGGCCCTTGCGCCGGGTGTGGGGCCTCAGCAACAACCCGGCGTGGTCCGACTGGCCGACACCGTGTACCTTCCAGGCGATTGCCGAGTACGATGGCGGCGTCTCCGGGACCTACGTGGGCACATCGAACGCGCGGGCAGGCGGGTTCGAGTTCCGCTTGGAGTGTGCGGAGGCGGCGCTGATTGCCGAGCGGACGGCCGGCCACATTCGCGTGTGCTTCGGGCCGCACAACCAGCGGGAGGAGACGGTGCCGCTCGACCAGCCCGACGTTCACGGGATCGAGGATCATCCCGCTGCCCAGGCGGCGCTCGGCGGCGCACCGGCGACGCGAGAGCACGCCGGCTTGGCCGACGTGATGATCTATCGTGACTTCTATGAGTATGTCGCGGAGGGCAAGGAGCCGGAGACCACGGGCCGGCGCAACCTGGAGACCATCGGCTTTGTCGAGGCGGTGCAGCGGGCAACGGAGCTAGGTCGGCCGGTTGACATAAGCGAGTTGGGGTGAGTGGTGCCTTTGGGCTGGTCATTGCGGCGCAAGCCGCAATCCAGACCGACTGAGGGCCAGTGGTGCGTTTGGGTCCGCCCCCCTATGGTCCCCCCGCCTTTGCGGGGGGACGGGAACCGGCGGGAAGGAGGCAGATATGGCAACGACACTGACGAAGCTGCTGACTGCCGACGACCTCTTGCGACTGGATAGCGCGGGCGTGCGCGGCGAGTTGATTCGGGGAGTGCTGTACGAAACGATGCCAGCAGGAATGGAGCACGGCGAGATCGTGATGAATCTGGGCATTTTGCTAGGTGGGTTCATCAAGCCGCGGAGGCTGGGGCGGCTGACCGGTTCGGATGCCGGCGTCTGGCTGGAGCGGGACCCGGATACCGTGCGCGAGCCGGATATCGCCTATATCTCGGCGGCGCGGTTGCCGCCAGGCGTGAGAGTGCGGGGCTATGCCGAGGTGGTGCCCGACCTGGTGGTGGAGATTGTCTCGCCCAGTGATGGTCAGCGGGAGGTCAGCGACAAGGCGCGGATGTGGCTGCGGTACGGCGTGCGCTTGGTGTGGGTGGTGCAGCCCGATACGTACACCGTGGATGTGTATCGGCCGGACCGGGCGGTCGTGACGCTCGATGAGCACAGCACACTCGATGGCCTGGACGTACTGCCCGGGTTTACTTGCGCGGTGCGCGATATTTTCGATACGTAGCGCGGGATGGTCTGTATCAGGATTTGCGGGATACATTGTCGCCGGTTAGGCTGAATCTTTGCTATGCAGGCGGTCGGAAGGGTGCCGGCCGGGAAGGAGCCGGGTATGGCGACAACACTGACGAAACTGTTGACTGCCGACGACCTGCTGCGGCTGGATAGCGCGGGCGTGCGCGGCGAGTTGATTCAGGGGGTGCTTTACGAGACGATGCCAACGGGACAGGAGCACGGCGAGATCGCGGCAAATCTGGTTACTGAACTGAGAAATTTCGTCAAGCCGCGGAAGTTGGGACGGCTGACAGTTTCGGATGCCGGCGTCTGGCTGGAACGGGACCCGGATACCGTGCGCGAGCCGGATATCGCCTATATCTCGGCGGCGCGGTTGCCGCCGGGCGTGAGAGTCCGGGGCTATGCCGAGGTGGTGCCTGACCTGGTGGTGGAGATTGTCTCGCCCAGTGATGGTCAGCGGGAGGTCGGCGACAAGGCGCGGATGTGGCTGCGGTACGGCGTGCGCTTGGTGTGGGTGGTGCAGCCCGATACGTACACCGTGGATGTGTATCGGCTGGACTGGGCGGTCGTGACGCTCGATGAGCACGATGCACTCGATGGCCTGGATGTGCTGCCCGGGTTTGCTTGCGCGGTGCGCGATATTTTCGATACGTAGCGCGGGATGGTCTGGATCGGGATTTGCGGGATGCACGGATGAGCAGGGTGGATTCGCGCTGACACGGGAATGACGGGGGTGGGGCGGGGAAGCGGCCATGGCGCCCACAAGGGACGCCCCTACGGCTTAACCCGTTCCTACCGCAGTGAGAGGGGCCGGGCGGGAAGTGGTACCCTCTCCGGACAGGAGGGCTATTCGTTATGCGAACCAACCAAGCACTTGCCAAGCTGCGTGCCGGTGGGGTGCTCTCCGGGCCGTTGATGGTCTACGACTCGCCTGACATGATCGCACAGGTGGCGGACATGGGGTTCGATTGGGTGTGGCTCGACTGGCAGCACGGCCAGTTTACGGAGGCGACGCTCAACGCGGCGCTTGGCCACCTGCTAGGCGCCGGGCACGTGCCGTTGGTCCGGGTACGGGGCCACGAGCCGGGCGTGATTAACCGGGTGCTCGATATGGGCGCGTTCGGTGTGGTCGTGCCGATGGTTCAGAACGCCGAGGAAGCGCGCGCCGTGGTCCAAGCGGCGTACTATCCGCCGCAGGGCCAGCGGTCCGGTGGTGGCGTGCGGCTGGGTACACTCGGCGGCGCGGGCGGGTCGGCCGAGTATTTCGCGCACGCCAACGACGAGATCATGGTCATCGTGATGGTCGAGACCGAGGCGGCGATTGCGCGGGTGAGCGAGATCATGCAGGTGCCGGGCGTGGACGTGGTGTTCATCGGTCCGGGCGACCTGATGCTGGACGTGCGCGCGAACGGCCACGACGCGGCCCACCACGAGGCGCTTGTTCTGCAGGTGGCCGCGGCGAGCAAGCAGACGGGCACCGTGGCCGGCTACGCCTGCGGGGACCGCGAGGAAGCGGAGCAGCGCATCGCGCAGGGCTTTCGGTTTCTCTCCTACGGCTCGGACAGCCGGGTGGTGCAAGCCGGCTTCCAGCAGCTCCGGGACGAGTCGCAGGATTGGTGATTGGCTCCCCATGGTCCCCTGATAAGGGTAGGTTTTTTGTCTGCATCAGGATTTTCGGGATGGAAGGATGAGCAGGATGGGAAGCCCCGGGCCAGGTGTCTCAGCCAACGCCGGGGAGGACCCGGGCGCTTGCCCGTGCCAGGTACGAGAGCCGAGGGGCACGAATAGCCCTGGATTCCGGCTTCCGCCGGAATGACGGGGACCTGGACGCGATAAATCGCGCCCCTACACGAAAAACCTACGCTTGTGAGCCTATGGTCCCCCCGCGCGGCGGGGGGACGAGGTGAAGAGGAATGCCTGTGCAGGGGGACGGTCGGCGGCTACGTCGCCGCATGGCCATCGCGTATGCAGCGGTGGTGGGGGTGGCAGTGGCCGGCTTGGGCGTGGGATTCGCAGCTGTGCGTCGGCTGCCCGGGGGGCAGTGGGAGCGGACGATTGTCCAGGCCACACTGAACGACCCGGCCTCCGAGGCCCAGCTGCAAGGGTACCTTGACGATGGCTGGGAGGTGGAGCGCCGCGTCATCCGCCAGACCACGCGGGGAACTCACCTGACCTACTATCTGCGCCGGCGGCCGCCGGGCGCTGCCGGCGAGTGAGGGTGAATGACCCCCTAGGTCCCTGCTGACCGGAGTAGGTACACCGGGAAAACAGGCCGCGGATGCTGGGGCCCCTGTGGCCCCCCCGCACAGGAGACCTTTGCATAACTCCCAGAGGGACGATGCTCCACTCCTCGCTAACCTGGGAGGACCGGCTTCTGGATTCCCGCTTTCGCGGGAATGACGGGTTACGCAAAGGTCTCCACAGCGGGGGGGCGGGTAACATGCTGGCGCGCCTCTGAGTTTCTTGTGCTGAGGCCGGAGCGCCCGTCGCCGCGTTCTGTTATTGGGTGAGCGCGATCTCGGCCGCGTCGCTGCCGGCGCGGGCGTGGCGTGCTCCGCACCGCACCGGCGGCCGGTCGGCGTGTCAATCCCCAGTCCGTATGCGTTCTATGGGCTGATCGTTAGCGGGGAGCGCCCGTCAGCCGGAGCAACCGCACACGGCGAATGTGTCGAGGAGGAGGCGTGCCGCCGATGGGAGGGCAGACGGCACCGGCGCGAGGCTCTAAGTGGTCTCGCTGCGCTGTGCTCCTGGGGATTGCCGTGGTGGTCTGGCTGCTTGGCGCGGTGACGCCGACCGCGAGTGCAGCACCACTCTCCAGCGGTGCGCCTATCGCTGCCGGGCGCGTCGCCACGAGCAGCGGATTGAACATGCGCGCGGCCCCGCAGACGGGTGCGGCCGTGCTGCGCGTGCTGCCCTTTCTCACTGAGGTCTACATTCTTGGCGCGGCGATGGAGCGCGACGGGTATCTGTGGATACCAATCCGGCTGAAGCCGGAACAGGGCGGTCAGCAAGGCTGGGTGGCTCGTCGTTGGCTGATCGCGGTGCCGCTGAGTGCGGCCCACACGCCGAGCAGCGGCAGCCCCGGCGGGCCGGGGCCGCACGTCGATCCGCAGCGGCTGCGGGTGGTCAAGGGGGCGGGTCCGGCGCAGTACGCGGTCTTGAACGGGGTTCGCTACCTCATTGCCGACCTGACCACGCTCCAGGCGCTCAACCTCGGCGGCTACGAGCAGGTGTCCGATGCCGTGATCGCGTCCTTGCGCGTGGGACCGACGCTGCACTTCCATCCCGGGGCGCTACTCAGAGACGATGGCGGCCGCGTCTGGCAGATCGGCCAAGATTGGAAGCGTCACTGGGTACCCGACCTGGCGACGTTCAATGCGCTGGGCTTTACCTGGGATCGTGTTCGGCAGACACCGGCCTGGGCGGTGGAACGTTTACCGTCGGGCAACCCGCTGGCGGCCAGCTAAGGGGCCTTGCTCCCGACCTCACAGGTGAGTGGTCCCCCCTATGGTCCCCCCGCAGCGCGGGGGGACGGGCGCGGCGTGGAGGGCCTAGGTGGTAGTGGCGGTGGCTGGCGTTGGAGCGCTGGCGCCGGATTTGGTCAAGCGCAGGATTGCCTCGATGCGGCGGGATTCCATCCTGGGTGGGCGGTCCAGCTTCACGTCCGGTCCCAAGGACGTAATCGCCCGTTGCATGACGTCGAAGCCCACCTGGGGATGCGACAGATAGCGAGCGTTCGGACCGAAGAAGCGCACGACCATCCGCACGGGATGACCGGCGCGCAGGAACTTGAGGGCACGGCGCACCTTCATCTGCAGGTCGTGCTCCCCAATGGCCGGCGACAATTGGACTTCCTTCATCTCCTGCGCCGCCTTGGCCGCCTGCCCGGCTTTGCGCGCCTGCCGGTTCTTCTTCTCCTGCTCGTACTTGAAGCGGCCGTAATCGAGGATGCGGCAGACCGGCGGCTGGGCCTTGGCCGCCACTTCGACCAAGTCCAGTCCGCGCTCGCGGGCCATCCGCAGCGCCTCGGTGAAGCGCACGACGCCGACGTTCTCGTCATCGTCGTCAACGAGGCGGACTTCCTGCACGCCGCGGATCAGACCATTGACACGGTATGGCTCCGGGCTGCGGGGCACGGGTCGAGTGCCGCGCCGTGGCGGGCGCGGTGAGAAACCGCCGCCGCCAGGCCGGGCGCCAAACGGTCGAGGACCGCCGGGGCCGCGTGGTGGACCACCGGGGCCGCGCGGAGGGCCGCCGGGGCCGCGCGGTGGACCACCGGGACCGCGTGGTGGGCCGCCGGGGCCGCGTGGTGGGCCGCCGGGGCCGCGTGATGGCCCGCCGGGGCCGCGCGGAGGGCCGCCGGGTCCGCCGGATCGGCGCGGTGGACCACCCGGCCCGCGCGATGGCCCGCTGGGGCCGCGTGGTGGGCCGCCGGGGCCGCGTTGGCCGGGCGATTGCCTGGAGGGAGCGGGTCTTCTCCCCACCGGACGCTGTCCGGGCGAGCGGTCCGGAGGCTGTCCTCTTGCGGGTGGACGGTCGTTAGTCGTCGGAGTGTCTCCTTCTTTGGTATGCGATGAGGCGTACTTCTTCACTCTACAGCCTGAGATTAGGGCCGCGCAAGTGATGAGCGCCAATTCTAGCGCCGATTATCGGGTAGTCGGTGGCTCGTGGTTGGTAGAGCGGGGCAAGCCCCCCTATGGTCCCCCCGTTGCGACGGGGGGACGGGCGCAACATGTTGCGCCCCTACGGCTTAACCCGTACCTACCCTTGCCAACCCGACGTGCTCGATGGCCGGGTGGCGCCGAACGTGCTTAACCCGCACCTACCCGTGTCAGCTCCTACGACGGTGGGGCGGCGAGGAAGAGGGGGTTGGACCAGGCTCGCTGGCCGGTCTCGCTGACGACCTCGATGCGGGCGTATTGCTCTTTGCCTTGGAGCGTGAACTCGGCGCCGGTGAGGAGGCTGCCAGCCGTGACGCCTTCCGGTAGGCCGCCGGGGCGGAGCCGGCGCGCATTCGCCGCGCGCTCCAGCGTGCCGGCGCTGACGCGGGCACCATTGCTGGCGTCGGCGATCAGGCCGACCGTGCGGACCGGACTACACTGCACGCGCACGGTGCCGCCGCCGCCGTTCGCGTCCGCCGGCTCCCACTGCACGTCATGGAGCTGCGGTCCGTTGGAGGCGTAGAAGTGCCCGGCGCGCAGGGCGGCGGTGATGGCCGGCGCGGTCAACTCCGGCGCCCGTACTGCTACCCAGCCGCGCATACTGTCGAAGCCGGGGCGGTGGCTGTCGTCCACGGCGACTCCGAGCAGGCGGTGGCCGCGGCGGAGTAGGTCGTCCCAGATCACGCTGGCGTGTCCCTTGCCGATGGCCGCCTCGGTCGTCGTGTTGAAGACCTCCAGACCGAGTAGCCCGTCCAGCGGCGCAATTTCCTCATGTGTCAGGCCGGACCAGTACGGGTGGGCCAGGATGGGCAGCCCGTCGGCCGCCAGGATGGCATCTACGAGCGCCTGGCCGGACCAGTCCGGCCGCCGCTCGATGCCTGTAGTGAGATTGATGCCGGTGATGTGGAAGCCGCCGCCGTAGATCATGGACTCCTTGGCGGTGTTCACCTCGATGCCCGGCATGACCAGAAAGTCCGGTGTAGACAGGTCGCTGAGGTCGGTGCGGTGGTGGTGGTCGGTGATGGCGATGAAGTCGAAGCCGCCCATCTCATAGTGGCGGACCAACTGCTCCGGGGCCATCTGCCCGTCGGAGTTGGTCGTGTGGCAGTGTAGACAGCCGCGATACCAGTTGCCCGGTGCGTCGAAGGGACTGGGTAGCCGCTCCATGGTCTCACTCCTTGTGCGGTGATCTTGTCGGCACTACCGTACCAGGTAGGTGCGCCTGGTATACTGTACTGACGGACCGCTGCCGGTGACAATGCCGGAGCGGCGCGGCTCCCAGTACACCACTGCGGGATGATTTCGAGACGCGATGATCGAGGTTACCAATCTAAGCAAATACTACGGGCCACACCTGGCGCTGGACGGAGTGACGTTCCGGGTGGAGCCGGGGCAAATCCTGGGGTTGCTCGGTCCGAACGGCGCCGGTAAGTCCACGTGTATGCGGATTCTGACGGGCTACTTCCCGCCCTCCGGCGGCACGGCCCGCGTGGCCGGCTTCGATGCCGTGCAGGAGTCGCGCGAGGTGCGGCGGCGGATCGGCTATATGCCCGAAAACGTCCCGCTCTACCGCGACCACACGCCGTACCGCTATCTGGAGTTCGTGGCGGCGATGAAGGACGTGGACAACGTTCGCGCCGAGATCGAGCGGGTGGCCGCGGTGGCGCGCATCGAGGAGGTCATTGACCGTCCCATCGGCCGGCTGTCGAAGGGCTATCGGCAGCGAGTGGGGTTTGCCCAGGCGCTGTTGGGCGATCCACCCATCCTGATCCTCGACGAGCCGACCGCCGGCCTCGATCCGCGGCAGATCATCGAGGTGCGCGAGCTAATCCGCGGTCTTGGTGGCGAGCACACGGTTATTCTGAGCACGCATATCTTGCCGGAAGTGAGTATGACCTGCGGCGCGGTCGTGATTATCAACCAAGGACGGGTGGTGGCGGTGGATACGCCGGAGAACCTGAACCGGCGGCTGACCGGCGCCGACCGCATTGCGCTGACCGTGCGTGGACCGGCGGATGAGGTGGTGGAACGCCTCGTGACCGTCCCGCACGTCCTGGCGGTGCATTCGCAGCCGCAGCCGGACGGGACCGTCCAACTGAGTGTCGAGGTGGATGTTCATACCGACATGCGCGAGCAGCTAGCCGCGACCGTGGTGCGGGCGGGCTGGGGATTACAGGAGCTGCAAGTGGCAGCCCTGAGCCTGGAGGAGATTTTCCTCCAGCTCACGACGGAAGAGGCTGAAGTTGAGGCCGATGGTGAACCGGACCGGGCCGAGGCTGATGGCGGGGAGAGTAGCGAGGATGAGGCGCGTTAGGGTCCGGTTGGTCCGGATTGCGGCCGGCGCCGCAATGACGGAGGTGGGTGGGGTGTTGGCCCCCTCCCCAGCCCTCCCCCGTTGCGACGGGGGAGGGAGCGGCCCGTCCCCCTGCGGAGCGGGGGGTGGATTCCCGCTTTCGCGGGAATGACGAAATGGTGCCGAGAGAGCGAACCCGTGCGGGAGTGACGAGTTGGACCGAGGATAAAAGACTGGCCGCGGGGACGGCTTAGTAAGGAAGAGACGGGAAGCGATGCGCGGTCTGTGGGCGATTACACGCAAGGAGCTGTATTCCTATCTGGTCTCGCCGGTGGCGTATGCCGTAGCGGCGGCCTTCCTGCTCATCAACGGCCTGGTGTTCTACTTCTTCATCAGCAGTCCGTTGGCCGAAGCGAGCCTCCAGCCGGTGCTGTCCAGCACGGTCTTCATCCTGCTCCTGCTGACGCCGATCCTGACGATGCGCCTGATTGCCGAGGAGCGGTCAACCGGCACCATCGAGCTATTGATGACGTTCCCAGTCACGGACTTGCAGGTCGTCTTGGGCAAGTTTCTGGCCACGCTCATCACCTACGCGCTGATGTTGGTGCCGACGCTGGTCTACGTCGTCGTCATTGCACTGTTCGGGGAGCCGGAGGTGGGCATCCTCATCTCGGCTTATCTGGGACTGCTGCTGCTCGGCGGGGCCTATATCGCGGCGGGGATGCTGGCGAGCGCATTTGCCGGTAATCAGGTCGTGGCCGGGGCGCTGTGCTTCGGCGTGCTGCTCTTCCTCTACCTGCTCGGCGCGTTGGGGACGCTGGCCGCCGGTCCGATGGGGCAAGTGCTGGGGTTCATTAGCGCGCTCTCGCCGGCGGTTCACTTCGATACCTTTGGCCGTGGATTGCTCGATACGAGCGAGGTGATCTACTTTGTGACCTTCATTCTCGGCGCACTCTTTTTGACCGTGCGCGCGGTCGAATCGACGCGCTGGCGCTAGACCGGTAAGGCTGCCCAGCATGGACGAACAAGAGCAGACAAGCCCCTTCTACCGTCTGAGTGGCCTCCTGGGAATTCTGGGGGCGCTCGCGCTCGTCGGCGCCGTCGTGGCCATGACCGCGGCGGGCACGATCACGCGGCTGGCGATGGTGCTCTATCTCCTGGCAGCCGCGCTGCTGGCCAGCTTCCTCGCGCCACGGGTCGAGGAGCTTGGTGAGCTATTGAGCAGCCGGACGGCGCGGCAGGGCTACTCGGTCGTGGCGTTCAGCGTAGCGGTCATCGGCATCTTGGTGCTCGTCAACGTCGTGGCTAATCGTTATTCGCAGCAGCTGGACATCACGGCGGCGCGCCAGTTCACCCTCTCCGATCAGACGGTGAAAGTCATCGAACAGGTCAATCAACCGGTCCGGATTACCGCTTTCTTTCCCGAAGACGACTACACGCAGGGGGCAGCGGACCTGTTGGGTCGCTACGCTCGCCAGTCGCCGCACATCACCTTGGAGGTGATTGACCCGCTGCGTCAGCGGGCCGCGGCCGAGCAAGCCGGTATCCGCAGCATTCCCGTCACCATCTTCGAGTTGGGTGAGCGACGCGAGGAAACGTTAGGGCTGAGTGAGCAGGATTTCACCAGTGCCTTGCTGAAGCTGACTCGCCCGGAGCAGAAAAAGGTCTATTTCCTGACCGGGCATAACGAGCGCGATCCCGACGGGTTCGATCAGCACGGTTACTCGGGTGTCGCAGAGGCGCTGCGCCGCGAGAACTACGTGGTCGAAAAGCTCTCGTTGGTGAGCGAGCGGGAGGTCGCGGCGGACGCTGCGGTCGTGGTCCTGGCGGCGCCGCGCACCCCGCTGCTCGACTTCGAGACCGCGGCGCTGCGGGACTATCTCAATGGCGGCGGCGCGCTGTTGGTCTTGGTCGATCCGCAGGGTGAAACCGACCTCGATGCGGTGCTGGAGGGGTGGGGCGTGTCGCTCCGCAACGATCTGGTCGTGGACCCGGGACGGTTTGTGCCGCCCGATCCTGGCTCAATTATCCCGATACCGGAGTTCGGTCACCGCATCTCCTCCAGCCTGCCGGCGACCACCGTGCTGTCCTTGGCGCGGTCGCTGGCGGTGGATGAGGACCTGCCGGACGATCTGGAAGCGCGGCCGCTGCTCAAGACTACCGACCGCGCTTGGGGTGAGACGAACCTCACGGAGCCGGCCGTGGAGTTCAATGCGGGTGAGGACTATCAGGGGCCGCTCACGGTTGCCGTGGCGATCAATCAGCGGGACCCGGTGCCCAGCTTTGCCGGCGGCCAGCCGCCGCCCACGCCGACGCCGGTGCTGGAGGGTGTCGAACCGGAGCGGAAAGGCCGGCTGGTGGTACTGGGTGACTCGGACTTTGCGGCCAATGGTCTCCTGCGCCAACTGCCCACCAATCTCGATCTGGTCATCAACAGCGTGAACTGGCTGGCGGAGGAGGAGGAGCTGATCTCGATTCGGGCGACGCCGGCCAACGTCGCACCGGTCGTCCTCGACAGACAGCAGAGCGTAGTGGTCTTCTACATCACGGTGGTCTTTGTGCCGGTCGTGGTGCTACTGCTCGGTGTGGTCGTCTGGTGGCAGCGGCGGTGATGCTGGATACCGTCCACCGTCCTCACCCCCCGGCCCCCTCTCCACCATGTGGAGAGGGGGAGCAGCAGTAGCACATAGATTCTGAGCGATGATTACCAACCGCATGACGCTCGCTGCCGTGGCGGTGTTTGCCGTTCTGGCGGCCGTCGTCGTGCTGCTGGAGCGGACAGGGGAGCCGGAGAGCGACGGGCGCTTTGCGTTCATCGTTTCGTTCCGGCCGGCCGACGTGACGCGCGTCGTGATCGAGCGGGACGGTGAGACAATCACGGCCACGCAGTCGGCGGCCGGGAAGTGGGACGTGCGGGAGATCGTCTTGCCGCCGACGCCGACGAGTGACCCGAATACGCCGCGGGTGCTCACGGTCACGCCGGGCAGCCGGGCGGCAATTCTGCTGGATGCCGTCACGCGCTGGCGGGTGGATCGCACACTCGGCCCGCCGGGCGGGCAAATGGCCGAGTTCGGGCTGGATCAGCCGATCATCAAGCTCAAGCTGCACACGCGCCGGGATGGCGAGCATACGCTGTTGGTGGGGGCAAAGACTGCCGACGAGTCGACCTACTACGTGCTCCGCGAGCGGAAGGGCGACGTGGTGCTGGTGCCGCGCTTCGACGTGGAGAACGTGATCGAGACTGCCGACCGGCTGGTGAGCGAGAAGCGAGGGACGCCGACGGCGGGGTAAGACTTACGTCGCCTACTGCTTGTGGCGGGCCCGAGTGGCGCCTACAATGCCTGGCGGCCGGCAGCGTCTGCCGCGGCGCTCGGTTGCCATGCTCGCATCGCGACAAGCGACCATAGGAGGAACAGGATGACCGTTGCACTGACCGCCGAGCAGTTCGAGGCGATACGCGCCATTGACAGCCCGACGATTGCGAATGCCATCGAGCCGTTCAACGTGCGGCCACATGCGTCCGGGTACGTCGGTCACGACATTCGGTGTCTCATCCCCGGCTTGGGCACGATGCTCGGCTACGCGGTGACGTGTACGGCGGATAGCCGGACGGAATGGCGCCGGCGCGAGGACAGCAGCTTTCTCGATCTGTGCCGGGCGGTGCAGGCCGCCCCGAAACCGGCGGTCGTGGTCATTCAGGACGTGGGGCAGGATCGGGATCGCTCGTGCCACGTCGGCGAGGTGATGGCGACGACCTTCAAGCGGCTCGGCGCGGTGGGCGTGGTGACGGATGGGGGACTGCGTGACATTGTGGAGGTGCGCGAGCTAGGCGACTTCCACTACTACGGCGCCGGCTTGGTGGTGGCGCACGGCCGGCCGATGATTCTGGATGTGAACGTCGAGGTGACTATCAGCGGTATGCCCGTCACACCCGGCGCGCTGCTTCACGGCGACGAGAACGGGATTGTCCACATTCCCGATGAGATTGCCGACCAGGTTGTGGCGGAGTCCGACCGGATTCGGGAATACGAGGCCGAGCGCCTGCGGGTAGTCAACAGCCCCGATTTCACGCTTGAGGGTTATCGCTAGGGGTAGTTGAGGACCTACCCCCCGGCCCCTTCCCTGGCAGGGAAGGGGAGTCGGTGCGAAGGGCGCTGCTGTAGTCCCCCTATGGTCCCCCCGCTGCGGCGGGGGGACGGGCGCAACATGTTGCGCCCCTACGGCGCGGTAGGCGAAGACTCGCCAGAGGCTGTATTATTAAGGGTGGCGGGGGTGTGGAGGACGTGGATATTTCAACGGATACGGCGCTCGTCGCGCATGATGTAGAGGCCGATGCGGCTTCCGTGCGGTTCCGGGACATTCGCCAGCACCACACGGGTTTTCCCGATGGCGTGCTGGGGGGCCGATACATCCACTACGACCTCAAGGGCCGCATTCGCGCGTTCGAGTTTGTCGCGGTGAGCCGCGGCGTGAACTTGGAGGACTTCCCGGAGCCGGAGGCCGCGCTGGCAGTTGAGGTCCTGCTGCGTGGTGGGTTCATCATCCGATACGAGCTACCGCGCGGTCAGAGGGACTAGCGCCATCGGTCACAGCGGCGGCCTAGCGGGCGGGCGCGTGTCGCTGGCGGCTCGCGCTGCTATACTGTGGTGGTAGCTTTGGGGGAACCGATACACATGGTCACTAATCGCAAAAAGCAGAAGCATAAGCTGCGCTGGCGCAGCAAGAAGGCCAATCACGGCAAGCGGCCGACCCACGGCCGCAAGTAGCTGCCGGGGCTGTCCTAATAGTCTCCTCACCCCCGGCCCTCTCTCCACCATGGTGGAGAGAGGGAGTCGGCTGCTGGTCACCTGGCCCTCATCCCGGCCCTCTCCCAAGGGGAGAGGAGGGTGGATTCCCGCTTTCGGAGACCTTTGCATAACTCCCAGATGGAGTGCGAGAGGGACAATGCTCCACTGCCCGCTAACCTGGGAGGACCGGTTTTTGGATTCCCGCCTTCGCGGGAATGACGGGTTACGCAAAGGTCTCCTTTCGCGGGAATGACGGGTTATGCAGTGATCGGGGAGTCTGGACTGCGGCTTCCGCCGCAGTGACGAGACAGGCGCAAGTGTCGTCACTGCTCGCAGTTGGCGTCTTGGCTGGTCTGTAGCCAGGAGCGTAGAAGCTCGGCCACGCTCCACGCCTGCGCGTAGCACCCGCCGGGTGTATGTGGCGGGTCCCCGTCGAATATCTCGCTGACCGAGCCTAGGCCGGCAGTGCCGAGGTGTGCGGCCAACGGTTCGAGCAGGCGGCGCGCTCGTGCCCGGTCGTCGTACACCGCGAGGTGCGAGTCGATGAACGGGCCGATCAGCCAGGACCAGACGGTGCCCTGGTGATAGGCGCCGTCGCGCTGCCAGACATCGCCCCTATAGCGGCCGCGATAGTGGTCATCGCCGGGGGCGAGGCTGCGGAGGCCCATGGGTGTGAGCAAGTGCTCCGTGACGATTTCCACGACGCGGCGCCGTTGGTCTGCCGATAGAGGCGTCTCGGGGAGCGCGGTGGCGATGACTTGGTTCGGACGCAAGCTGCCGTCGTCACCCTCCGGCCCATCCACAACGTCGTAAAGAAACCCTCCGGCCGGGTACCAGAACCGCGCGGCAAAGCTGTCCGCACCCTGGGCGAGCCAGCGGCGGTACTCCGTGGCGTCGTCCGTGGCGCCGAGCGCGGTCGCCCACTCCGCCATGCGAGTCAGTGCGTGGAGCCAGAGCGCGTTGATCTCGACCGGCTTGCCAATGCGCGGCGTGACCACCCAATCACCGACCTTGGCGTCCATCCAGGTGAGCTGCACGCCCGGCTCGCCGGCGTAGAGCAGGCCGTCGTGCGGGTCAACGTGGATGTGGTGGCGGGTGCCGCGCAGATGATGGGCGATGATCTGGCGTAGCACCGGATAGAGGTCGGAGAGTAGCCGTCGGCGCTCCGATGCATCGGATTCGGCGACACCAGCTCCACCGTGGGCCAGCACGCGGGCGATGGCGTGGAAATACCAGAGTGTAGCGTCGGCGGTATTGTATTCGGGAGTGACCGACTCGTTCCGCACCACATTGGCATTCATCGGATCGTGCGGAACGAGCCGGTCAACATCATCGGTGTCGGGAAAGCGGTTGGGCAAGAGACCGTCCTGCACGTGATCGGCGAAGACGCGCAGGATGGCTTCCGCCTCCCGAATGCGCCCGGTGGCGAGAGCCAGGCCCGGTAGGGCAATCATCGTGTCGCGGCCCCAGTCGGCGAACCAGGGATAGCCGGCCAGGATGGTGCCGGCGGTATTCGCCGCGGCCGGGGACCCGCGAGCGACGAGACATTGGTCCGCAGCGAGGCAGAGGGCGGCGGCTACGGGATCGGTGGCGGCGTTGATCCCGGCCTGTAAGGGTAGGCGCTGCGCCCGCGCCCGTGCCCGCGCGAGAGCATCAACATCATCGGTGGCGGCGCTGGCTGCCGCTGCGCTTTCGTTGGTGAGCACTACCGTCACCGTCTCGCCCGGCGCCAGTGCAACGGCGAAGTCACCGGGCACGTACAGGTCTTCGAGGTGGTCGAGGCCCCGGTCGCGCTCCACCCGGTAGAGGAAGCGCCAGGACCAGTCTTCGCGCCGGGTGAAGGGCGCGGGACGGTCTAGCCACAGCCGGTAGGGTGGCGCTTCCGGCCAAGCCCGCAGCGTCATTGACGCGCCAGAGCTGCACGATTCGCTGGAAATTGGTGGTGCAGCTCTGGCATCGTCACCTGTTTCCTCCGGCTCGACGAGAAAGCGCCAGTCGGGATGGCCCTGCGTGAGCGTGTGGTAGTCGCGGAAAGTACAGAGGGGCGCTAGACGGAGCACGATGGGGTCGCTCTCCGGCGCCAGCGCATAGCGAACGTAGGTGACGTCGCGGCCGTGCTCCATCCAGACCGTCCGGGTGAGGCGGCCGCCGGGGAAGCCGTAGGTCCAGGTGGGAATGCCGTCGTGGAGCGCGAAGGATTCGATATGTCGGTGACCGTGAGGGGCGACCGTGCCATCGTGATACTCATGGACGTGCAGCGGAGTAGGAGAAGTGCTCCCTGCCAACTCGACCGTCGCATCCAGGGCTGCCACCAGGAGGGTGCGGCCGAGCGGCGGGTGCAGGGCCGCGACGAGCAGTCCGTGATAGCGGCGGGTGTTGGTGCCGGCGACCGTGCCGCTGGCATAGCTGCCGCGACCGTTCGTCACGAGCCATTCGTGGGAGATGGCTTGCGACCAGTCGCGGCACGATTCGTCCGGCAAGCGTAGGTGGACGCTGCCGTCGGCGTCGGCCCGGATGCTCGCTGTCATGGGTGGCCATGCTCCTTTCCGGTTGTGTTCATCATAGAGGATGGTGGTCAATTGCCCCCCTGTGGTCCCCCCGCTGCGGCGGGGGGACGTGGATTCCCGCTTTCGCGGGAATGACGGGTTATGCAAAGGTCCCGTTCACGGGAATGACGGGCTGCTGGCCTCTGACTGCTGGCTACCGGCTACGAGTTAACGTTGACGTTAAGTTTCGGCTTTGATACGATGGCGAGGATATGAACCGGACTGGAGAGCACACATGATCGGCGGTGGATCGGCCGGTGGGTTGTTCTGGAGTGTGGGGCGGGGTGGTCGGTATGACGGGCCGCCGGTGCATTTCGACCGGGAAAACCTGCTCCGCATCTTCGGCTATCTGCGCCCTTATGTTTGGCACTCCATTGGCATCCTGATCTGCATTGCCGTCACGAGTGGGATCGGGGTGGTCCCACCGCTGCTGATTCGCCAGTTGATTGACGAGGCACTGCCGGAGCGGAACGCCGGGCTACTTAACATCCTCGTCCTCGGGATGGTGGCCGTGCCGCTCTTGTCCGGGCTGATCGGGGTCGGGCAGAACTACCTGAACATCCTGGTCGGTCAGGCCATCATGTTCGACCTGCGCCAGCAGTTGTTCGCGCATATGCAGCGTATGAGCTTGCGCTTTTATACGGTGACACCGACGGGACAGATCATGTCCCGCGTGAACAACGACGTGGCCGGTGTGCAGGGGGCGATGACCGGCACGCTGACGAGCATTACGACGAACGTCATCAGCGTTATCGTCACGGTCATCGTGATGTTCGGCCTGGAGTGGCGGCTGGCACTGGTGGCGACGGTGCTGGTGCCCATCTTCATCTATCCGGCGCGGCGCGTAGGGCTATTTCGACGGGATGTCTCGCGCCGGACGCAGGAACAGCAAGCGGGCGTGACCGCCTTTCTGCAGGAGCGCCTGAATATCAGCGGCTACGTACTCACCCGCATCTTTGGCCGCCAGGGCGACGAGCGGGAGCGGTTCCAAACGCTCAACCGGGACCTGATGAGCCTGCAAATCCGGTCGGCGATGGTGGGGCGCTGGTTCTTCATGTTTGTCGGCGTGGTTGGCGCCGTCGGGCCGGCGCTGATCTTCTGGTACGGCGGGCATCTCGTGCTCGGTGATGAGCTGGAGCTAGGGACTATCGTGGCGATGGTCACGTTGCTCAACAATCTCTATCGGCCGGCCGGTCAGCTTGCCAATATCTACGTCGAGCTACAGGCGGCGCTGGCCGTTTTCGAGCGCATTTTCGAGTACCTCGACATGACGCCGGAGGTGCGCGACAAGCCAGGCGCCGCCGTGCTGGGACCGGCGCAGGGGCAGGTGCGCTTCGAGCACGTCAGCTTTACGTATCCGCCGCCACCGCCCGGTGGGATGATTGATCCGGGGCTACCGCCCTCGCCGCGGATGGATCGCATCGGGCGCGGTGGCGGTGGGATGGGTGGTGCTTGGGGTGGCAGAGGCGGAGGCGGGGGGTATGGCGAGGCGTGGATGGGTGGTGGCGGTGCGCCCGCCGGTCGGCGCCAGCGCAACGGCGGCGCTGGCAACACCGCGCCAGCGGACAAGGCGGCCGCGGCCGCCACGGAATCGCCGCGCCGGCGCGAGGCGGTGATTGACGTTTCCTTTACCATCGAGCCGGGGCAGTTGGTCGCGCTCGTGGGGCCGAGCGGGGCCGGGAAAACGACGCTCACCTACCTGGTCCCGCGTTTCTACGACCCGGACGAGGGCAGCGTCTTCTTGGACGGTCACGACCTGCGGGACGTGACGCAGGAATCGCTGGCGCAGCAGTTCGGCATCGTGATGCAGGAAACTTTCCTCTTCCACGCCTCGGTGCGGGAGAACCTGTTGTATGCGCGACCGACGGCTACCGAGGCGGAGATGATTGCGGCGGCACAAGCGGCCGCAATCCACGATTTTGTGGCCGGCCTGCCGGAGGGGTACGACACCGTGGTCGGTGAGCGCGGCTTCCGCCTCTCCGGCGGCGAGCGCCAGCGGGTCTCGATTGCGCGCGCGATCCTGAAGGACCCGCGCATTCTCATCCTGGACGAGGCCACTAGCTCGCTGGACTCCACGTCGGAGGCGCTGATTCAGGCGGCGCTCGAACCGCTGATGAAAGGCCGCACGAGCATTGTCATTGCCCACCGCCTCTCGACGATCCTGGCCGCTGACAAGATTCTGGTGCTCGATAAGGGGCGCCTGGTCGAGCAAGGCAGTCACGAGGACCTGCTTGGTCAAGGTGGCCTGTATGCCGAGCTGTACCGCATCCAGTTCCGGGGCCGGCGCCGCGAGCGGGCCGCGCTCGGCTCGATGGCGGCGGCCGGAGGGTAGCGATGGGCACACCGTCTTGGCGAGATCGGGTGGCGCTCGGCGGGGTGTGGCTGGCGCTGGCCGCGGCTATCGCTGCCTGCCTCTTCCTCGTCTGGTGGCCCGATTTCTATACCGGGACCGTCACCGAGCTTGGGACCGACGGCTCGCGGCGTGCGTTCACGCAAAGCTCCTCATTGATCGAGGAGAACGGACCGCAGGTCATCGCCGTGCTGTTGATGCCGGTGGCGTTGGCGCTGATCGCGCTCGGCATCGTCTTCATGCGCGGCCAATGGCGCTGGGCACGCTGGCTGCTGTGGGGCGTGACACTGCTTGCGTGGGTATTCTCGGTGCTGGGATCGTTCTCGGTGGGGCTGTTCTACCTGCCGGCGGCCGGACTGCTGCTCCTGGCCGCACTCGTCATGCCGCCCGCCAGCGCCCCAGTGGAGGGGCCGACGGAGGCACCGGCAGCGACATGGCACCGGGGCCGGCGCGGAGGGTGAGCGGGCGGGTGAGGGTAAGGGTGCCCCCACCCTAGCCCTCCCCCGTCCCGACGGGGGAGGGAACTGACCGTCCCCCCTGCCGCAGCGGGGGGGCCAGAGGGGGGCGAACGCCTACGCTAGATGGTGGAGCATTAGGTAGACGATCCAGCCGGTAGCGACGACGTAGAGCCACATGGGCAGGGTGATCCGGGCGAGGCGGCGATGCCGGGGGAAGCTGCGGCGCAGGGCGAGTGCGATGGTGACTAGGACGAGCGGTCCCACGATGACTGCCAGGACCATGTGTGAGCCGAGGATGCCGAGGTAGGCGGCGCGGACGAGGCCCTCACCGGCGAACAGCTTGGTCTCGAAGAGCAGGGCGCGGGTCACGTATACGACGAGAAAGAGCGCCGCGAACACCGTGGCGGTAATCATGCAGCGTTGGTGATACGCGATCTGCCGGCGGCGGATGAAGTAGTAGCCGGTCAGCAGGAAAACGCCACTGATGCCGATGAGGATGGCATTGAGCAGCGGCAGCCAGGTTTCCCAGAAGTCGGTAGTCATCGGTCGTTGTGTGCGTATGGCTTGATCGCCTTGAGCGAGAACGTGAGCGGCAGGAGCGGCTCCTGTCCCGGCAGTCGCCACCAGCCGTCGGTGCCTTGCTCCAGGCCCGGCAGGGATTGCCAGCCCGCAAACGGAAACTCGTGGAGGTACTCCAGGCGGAGGCCTTGCGTGGTCAGGGCGCTCACGATGTCACCCAGCGTATGCTGCCACTCGTAGGCGACATTGTGGACCGTCTCCGCTTGCGGTTCGGCATACGAGCCTGATTCTTCCCCGCGCGTTGGCTTGTAGTCGAAGTACGGGTAGGCAAGCTGCGGTGTTGGTGCCGCGGCCGCGGTGTCACCGAAGGTATTGGCGAACGGGTGTTGCTCACGGATGTAGAAAGTGCCGCCGGGCCGGAGGAGATGGGCGACAACCTCTCCCCAGCGCCGTATATCGGGCAGCCAGCCCAGCACGCCGGCCGACGTGAACACAATATCGAACTGCTCGGTCAGTATCGTTGGCAAGTCGTAGAGATTGGCGCAGACGAAGCGAGCGGGGATCGCCAGCTCGGCGCTCAGGGACTGCGCGAGGGCGATGGCTTGTTCCGAGAAGTCCGCGCCGGTGACAGAAGCACCGCGTCGTGCCCACGACAGCGTGTCCATACCGAAGTGGCATTGGAGATGCAGCAGGGACTTGCCCGCAACCGCGCCCAACTCGGCAAGCTCGATGGATTTGAGCGAGCACCGGCCGGCCTTGAAGCCGGCCAGATCGTAGAATGCCGAGTCGCGGTGCAGCGGCACGCGCTCATCCCAGAGCGCACGGTTGGCCTGCAAATACGAGTCCATGCTCTTGCTTGCCCATGTCGTGGTCGGCGTTGTCTGGCGCTAGAGTAGAGTATAGAGGCTCGGCCGGTCGCACAGACGCGCGGCAGCCTGTAAAATCTCTTGCGGCCGGACACTATGCAGAGGGAGATAGGGAACAAGCATGATCGGTCCATTCGGTGGCACGGCCGATCTCACCGCGGTGTTCTTCGTGGTGGTGATGGTCGTTGGCGCCTTCGTGGCGCTGCTCTCCTACGAGTTCTGGGGGCGCGGGGCCTGGTGGTTTGGGCTTGGGCTGGTGGGTACGGCCGCGGTACTGCTGCTCTTCCGGGCGCTGGCCGGGGGCATGGTGGGTCCGTTTGGCGGCCAGTCGGACGCGCTGATGATCGGAGTCATTGCCGCGGCGTCCATTGGCCTGGTGTTCCTGCTGCTCACCCATGAGCTTGACGAGCGGTTCGGGCATACCACCTTCTGGGCCGGGGTAGGCCTCATAGCGGCGGCGCTGCTTCTCATTGCCATCGGCCAGTCCGTTGCAGCGATGCTGGCGCTGGTTGGTGGTGGGGTCATCGTCGCGCTCCTGTCGCAGGTAGCGCCGCGCGTGCTGCTGCACTACGCGCAGTTTCGGCGGTGGGGCCACGGCGCCTGGTGGGGAGGGCTGGTGCTGCTGGTGGCGGCGTTGGTCATGCTCGGCCTGGGGCGCACGGCGCCCGCTACCGCGCTCATCCTCGCGGGGGTGGTGGTCCTGTGGGTATTGGCCCTGGTGATGCCCCAAGTCACGCGCCGCTATACGCAGTGGGAAGAGCAGTGGACGGTCACGGGTGAGGTGCTGTCGGTACAGGAGCGACGTTTCGAGCGGTCACGGTACACCGCGCTGGCGATGGGGACGTTGGCGCTCGTCGGAGTCGTTGCCTGGGTCGGCGGTGTGCCGGCGCCGCGAGAGGACGCGGCCGAGGTGCAGACCGGGCCGCTGTTCGAGTTCACGGTGGACGCCGAGCTGGCGGCCCAAGGGCAGGTCATCTTCCTGGAGTACGGTTGTAACGCCTGCCACAACGTCGAAAGCCGCACCGGCGGCGTGGGGCCAAGCTTGGTCGGCATATTTGCCAAGATGGAACGATTGGAGCGCGGGGAGGAAGTGCTGGTGGATGAAGAATACCTCCGCGAGTCCATCGTTGACCCGAACGCCAAGATCGTCCGGGGCTACCTGGCGGCGGTGATGATGGGCGGCATCCAAGCCAACATGGAGACGATCAGCCAGCCGGAGGAGTTGAACGCGCTGGTGGAGTTCATCAAGAGCCTCGCGGATTGATTGGCAGCCCCCCTGTGGTCCCCCCGCTGTGCGGGGGGACGGTTTGGCTCTCTCCGTGCTGCCTGTGGCGCGGTGCGGCCGCCGTACACCATCCTGTGACTATGCGAGAGCAGGGACGCGCAGTGGATATTGACGACGTAAGTAATCTGTGGCTGGCCGAGGAGCTACACCGGCAAGGTGGCGTGCGGTTTGGCGACTTCACCTTGGGTCGCAGCACCCGGCACTCGCCCGTCTACATTGACGTGAAGGTGCTGCTGCGGGTGCCGCAGGTACTCCGTCGCGCGGCCGAGCTGATTGTGCAGGAAACGCAGGCGGAACTCGGACGGCGGCGCGGGCGGTTCGTGCCGTTCGATCTGGTGGCCGGCGTGCCCTTTGGCGGCCTGCACCTGGCGACGGCGTTCGCCATTCAGAGCGATACGCCGATGATCTATGCTATCCCGCACCACAATGGCAGTCGGGAGCGGGTGCTGGAGGGGCACTACCAGGAGGGCCAGCAGGTGCTCATCGTTGACGACCTGATGACGACCGGCGGGAGCTTCCTCGAAACGCAGCGAGTGCTCACGGAGGCCGGCCTGCGCGTGCGAGACGCCATTGTGCTGGTAGACCGCGATCAGGGCGGCGCCGACCGCTTGCGGCGGCATGGAATACAGCTGGTTTCGATCCTGCGTCTGCCGGTCATGCTCACCTATTACATGTCGCAGGGCTACATCTCCGAGGACCAGTACCAGCGCAGTATGGAATACGTGCGGACGCACCGCGCGGACTAGGGCTGCGACGCCCGCGGCGGCGCGAGTTGCAAGGTGGTGGAGCGAGAGCCGGGTCGGTGAGGAATGTCCTCGCCAGACCGGGGGCAGTGTGACCTATGGCTGGCCGACGCTTGCAGATAACGTTGCAGCCTGGCGTATTGCGCTGGGCGCGGGAGCGTGCCGGCATCAGCCCGGAGGAGTTGGCGCGTAAGTTACAGGTGAAGCCCGAGCGCGTTTTGGGATGGGAAAAATCCGGCCGGATCAGCATTGCCCAGACGGATAATCTCGCCAAGAGCACCTACACACCGCTTGGCTTTCTGTATCTGGCAGAGCCGCCCACGGACCAATTGCCGATACCGGACTTCCGCACCCGGAGAGAGCGCGGGTCGCCGCCAAGTCCCGACCTACTGGAGACGATCCAGAGTATGCAGCGTCGTCAATCCTGGATGCGCGATGAGCTTATTGCCGAGGGCGCCGAACCGCTGGACTTCATTGGCGCTTGGGGAACGGATGACTCGCCTCCAGAGGTGGCCCGTGCTATGCGCGACGCGCTCCGGCTCGCCGGCGGTTGGGTTACACGGGAGTCTACTTGGACGGACGCGCTGCGGCGTCTGCGGGACCAAGCGGAACATGCCGGTGTGCTGGTGGTCCGCAATAGTGTCGTGGGAAACAATACGCACCGTAAGCTCGACCCAGGGGAGTTTCAGGGTTTTGCCCTGGTTGACGAATATGCTCCGCTCGTCTTTGTCAATGGCGCCGACTCCGAGAAAACCCAGATGTTCACGCTCGCACATGAGCTGGCGCACCTGCTTGTTGGAGAGACCGGAGTCTCTCGTTTCCAAGACTTTCGGCCGGCTGACCATGCCACAGAGCAGTTTTGCAGTTGGACGGCCGCGGGGTTTCTGGTGCCGGAGAGCGAGCTACAAGCTTTTTGGCCCACCGCTAGGCAAACGACTGATCCTTATCAGGCTATTGCGCGACATTCTGAGTTGGGTTTTCTGATGGCCGTCATGGATACTATAGACGCGCATTTCTCCCCGGCTATGGTGTACGGGCAGGCCAGCCCAGCTTACTGTAAAGAAGAAGATGATAAGGCCCGAGAAGACCGGGATAAGGAATTGTATAAAGAATGGTACAAGGAATGGCGCGACGAGATTTTCTGGAGCACTCAGAAATGGCGAGTCGGTTCTCGCTTTGGTAGTGCAGTAGTGCGTGCAGTTAAGGAAGGACGCCTACTCTATCGGGAGGCGTACAACCTCACCAGCCTGCGAGGAGACACCTTCGAGATGCTACGCGAGCTTGAAGCTCGTTTTGACTGGAGACGCCCTTCATAATTAGTGATACAGGTAACTGTGGCACCGAGGGCCTCAAGGTGGTGGAGGTGGCGTGATGACCGGGCAGTGGAAGAACGTGGAGCTGACTGGGAGCGTGGTAGCAGTGGATGTGCAGGAAAGGACGTTTCGGATGCGGATAGACGATATCGGAAACGTCTCTGCTCCGTTCACGGAAGAGCAGGGCTACAACGTGTTGGCAGCGCTTACGGACCATGACCATGTGCGGGTGCGAGTATGCGGGCGGGGGGAGTTTACGGCGCAAGGAACCCTGAAGCAAATCTCCGATGTTGCCAGTCTCCGCATTGTCCCCGAGGGGCCGGCGGCTGACCCGGCTGCTCGGCGCCTACCGCTAGAAGATAAGATAGCCATGAACTTCAAGAATGTCCCTGCCGAGGAGTGGTCCAAGCTGCCCGATGACCTCGTAGACAATCTGGATCATTATCTGTACGGCACTGACAAACGATGACCATGGTCTTTGTTGACACCGCCTATTGGATTGCGATATCCCTGCGAGATGACCAGTGGAGCACTGCGGCGCGGGAGGCACGTGCGCGGTTGGGAGACAGCCAGCTTGTCACCACGGATGAAGTGCTTGCGGAGTACCTTACGTCCCTGTCTGGTGCTGGCCCCTATCTGCGTGCGGCGGCGGCCAGGACGGTACGTGACATCGTGGCGGATCCCAACGTGCGGGTTCTTCCGCAATCCCGTGAGTCTTTTGACAGAGGCCTCCGGCGGTATGAGGGGCGTCCGGACAAAGGCTATAGTCTCCAGGACTGTGTTTCGATGAACGTCATGGAAGCGGAGGGCATTACGGAAATCCTGACCAGTGACCACAATTTCGAGCAGGAAGGTTTTACCATCCTCATGAAGCGCAACCGGTCGTAAGGTTGGACTATGCCTGGGAAAGGGGAGCGCGCCAAGCGCGCCTCCCTGCTCATGGGGATATCAAAGATATTCTCGGTCGCCATATGGGCAGTGATTAGCTCTGGTGGGTAGGCGGTGTAGAGGGGGCGATGAGTAGCTATGAGCGCTGGAGCACCGCGTCCGCGCCGGCCGCGCTATCCCATGCCTACGTTCATGGCGGAGGCGCTGACGCGGCATGGGCTGCTGGAGGCGTATCAGAGTCGTCCGCCGTACCAGCGGAACGACTATATTGGCTGGATTACGAGCGCCAAACGCGAGGCCACGCGGGAGAAACGCCTGCGGCAGATGCTCGATGAGCTGGAGCGCGGCGATACCTACATGAAGATGGCTTGGCGGCCGCGGTCGCGCTAATCGCGTTGACCTGGCCGGTCAGCGGCGCGGTTCGTTGTTGGCGGGGGCGGCTTTCGGGGCGGTGGCCGGGCGGTCCGGGATGGCGGCAAGCCGGCGACGCGACTGCTCGTGCCATTGGTGCAGCACGACGAGCGCCCACAGCTTGTAGCCATGGTCGGCCCGGCCGGCGAGGTGCTCGTCGGCCATTGCACGCACCGCCGCGGCATCGAACCACGGAAGCGGCTGCGCCAGGACCGTATCGTGGAGGGTTGCACGGAGCATGTCGCGGAACCATACGGCGACCGGGGCGCTGAAGCCCTGTTTGCGCCGGGCGATGATGTGCTTGGGAAGCGTTCCCTGGGTGGCGCGGCGCAGGAGGTATTTTCGCGTCAGGCCGCGGAGCTTGAGCGATGGCGGCACGCTCAGGAGGAACTCGACGATGCGGCGGTCGAGGAAAGGCGCCCGCGCCTCCAGCGAGTTGCCCATGCTGGTGCGATCCACCTTCACTAGGATGTCGTTCGGCAGGTAGGTGCTCAGGTCGAGATAGAGGAAGCGGTCGTTGCCCGCGAACTCGTCCCGCTTGGGGGCTGCGGCGAGGTAGTCATCGAACGGTGCATGGTCGCCGAGCAAGCGGCGAGTTTCCGGGGCCAGGATTTGCTGTCGCTCGTCGTCGGTGAAGAGCACGCGCCACCAGTAGTGCGCGGCGTCCGGCTCTAGCTCCGCGCCTTCGACGAACCGCCGCGCCATGTAGTCGAAGCCGACCTTGTGATAGGTAGGCGGCAGCCGCCGCACCACCGGCGCGACGACACCGCGTCGGAGCGGGCCAGGCATTAGGCGGTACCAGGGCCGGAGGCGGTTGGCGAGGTAGGTCACGTAGCCGGCCAGCACTTCATCACCACCGTCGCCGGACAGAGCGACCGTGACGTGCTGGCGGGTGAAGCGGCTGAGGTAGTACTGCGGCAGTACGGAGGTATCAGCCATCGGCTCGTCGAGGTGCCACAGAATGGTCGGCAGGTCCTCGACCACGTTGCTCATCGGCATCGTCAGCTCGCGGTGCGCCGTGCCGAGGTGGTTGGCGACGGTGGCAGCGTAGGTCTGCTCGCCGTAGGTGCGCTCCTCGAAACCGAGGCAGAAGGTGTGAGCTTGTTCCGGCATGAGCCGTTGCATGGCGGCGACTACCGTGCTGGAGTCGATGCCGCCGCTGAGGAAGGCGCCCAATGGCACGTCGGAGAGCAGGCGCTTGTGGACGGCTTGCTCGATGAGCGCCTGAAACTGCTCGACATACTCTGCTTCCGAGGCCGAATCCGGTACCGGCGCGGACGGATCGCGGCCCGGAGAAGGCTCCCAATAGCGCCGCTGGCGGAGGGTGCCGTCCTGAAACAGAGCTACTGTGCCGGGGGGGACTTGGCGCACGTCGCGTAGGATCGTGCGGGGGGCCAACGTGTAGCCGAGAGCGAGGTAGGTATTGAGGGACTCCAGATCGAGCGCATCCGACAACTGCGGATGCAGCCGCAGCGCCTTCAACTCGGAGCCGAAGATCAGCTCTGCGCCGAACTGGGCGTAGTAGAGCGGCTTCTTGCCGAGTGGATCGCGGGCGAGGAGCAGGCGCCGGCGCCGGCTATCCCACAGGGCAAAGGCAAACATGCCGTCAAGCCGTTCGACGCAGTGCTCGCCTTCCTCCTCGTAGAGGTGGACAATGCTCTCGGTATCGGTGCGCGTGGTGAAGCGGTGACCTTTGGCCTCCAGTTCCGCTTGTAACTCGCGGCAGTTGTAGATTTCGCCGTTGAAGACGATCTGAATGGAGCCGTCCTCGTTGCCGAGCGGCTGGTGTCCGCCGGCCACGTCGAGGATGCTCAGGCGGGTCATGCCCAAGCCGGTGGGCGCCGCGGGGTCTTGCCAGGTGCCCCAATCGTCGGGACCGCGATGCACGAGGGCGGCGGCCATACGCTCCAGTTGGGCGGTGATTTCCACTGCCGACCGCTCGGCGCCGGCAACTCCGAAGATGCCACACATCGCTTCTTGTTACCTCAGTGTATAGGGACTCATCCCCGGCTCACCACCGCAGCGGCGGTAAGTGCGGCGTGTAGTGCTCTCGTCAGACCAACGCTGTTCCGGCGGCGACGGCGGCCCGGCCGAGAGCGGTATCCAGCGTGGCGAGTGCCGCGTGGCGTCTTTGCGCCAACTCCAGGTAGAGGGCGTCGTAGAAGGTCAGGCCGTGTGTTCTGGCCAAAGCGAATGCGCCCTCCAGATCGGGAGTTGTGTCCGTGCTTACGAGCAGCCGTCTCAGAGCGTACCGGCGTTCTTCAAGCCCGTTCGCAGTAATCCGGCCCCGCCGCTCTGCTATCAGCAGCGCATTCCGCACTTCCAGATGCCAGAGTTGCGGCACAAGCGCCCTATCCTGCGCTGTTCGCGCCATTACAATCGCAGTTTTGGGATCCAACTCATCGTCGAGGAGCCAATTAACGGCAACCGACGCATCAAGAACGAACGCACTCAAAACCGATGGCCTTCATGGCGCGCGGCCAGAATCTCTTCCCTGGACATCCCGGTGGGTTTCCATTGCGAACGCAGCCGCATGAAATGCGCCACGGCCGCTTTCCGTCGGGCGCGCTCTTGATCCTCGGTCGGAACCGGCTGGGCGTGCTCCTGAGCTGCGGCCGGAACAAGTTGAGCAACGGTCTTGCCGTGGCGCGTGATCGCAATAGTCTCGCCACGCTCGACCGTCCGCAGTAGCTCGGGCAAGCGAGCCGGGGCTTCTGCCGCTGGCACTTCGCGCATCATTTCCAACCCAACCGGTGGTTTCAGCCGACCTCATTCTAGCCTGAGCCGTTCAATTCGCGCCACGCGCCAGCGCCTCGCACGATGCGGCAGTGGCCTGGTATGAACGCGAATTTCCGTCCCCTGCTTCATTCGTTGATGACGGCGAGGTGCTCGTGCCAATCCGGTTCTATCTCGGGACCTTCCAGAGTATCGCAGGTCCGAAAGAATCGTTCGAGTTCCGCTGGTGATGCGAAGGGGATTATCTGCTGCCGTGCTTCGAGTCGCTCGCGGGCGGCGGCCTGCAGCCACGCGCTCAGGGTCATGCCCTCGCTCCGGGCCTGATGGAAGAAACGGTCGTGGTCCTCGTCGGGCATCACCAATTTAACCCTAGCCATTGCACTCAGCCTCCTCCTCGATCCTGAGCCGCTTCCGTACCTACCGCTATGTGTGCCGCTCTAACTCTTCCAACCTGCGGAACAATTGCCACTTCTGTTGTTACGATACTGCGGACGGCCGTTGTTGGGTGGTGTTCCCTTCCTGCGCTCGAACGCCTCATGAATCCACTGGCGGATGCGAGCTGTAACCCGCTTCTTTGGCCATTTATGAACAAGTGCGTAGGGGTCTTCTCCTTCCCAGTTACTCGCCAGTCGTGGTGGAATCCGGTGCGGGTTGATTCGTGATCTGTTGTAGTCAGGATGGTTGGGGAGGAGGATACCCAATAGGCCACATCTGGATTTCCTTTGCGTGTCCCTCAGGCTGGAGCCGATCTCCCAGTCGACATGCTTGCGTTGCCAAGTGCAGGGGCCGATCAGCACTACTGTTACCGTCGCATCGGCAATGAAGTCGTCACGGATTTTCTGGCGGATTGTCGCTGTCTTGAGGTTAGTGTCGTCTATGTCGTGGACTTTGACCGACCGGTCAATGATATAGTCACGCATCATTCGAGCGAACCGATCCTTGTACTCACGGTCCTCATCGTGATAGCTGATGAAGACCTTGCGTCTCTTGGTCTTAGACACTGTTGCTCTCCCCAAGCCTACCTCACGGGATCACGAACTGCCAGACAATCAGTATCATGACGACCAGCGTGAGATAGAAGGGCCATATTGAAAAGGATAGCTTGCTGCGGGCGAATAGCTTGGGAATCCCACCGGTCGGAGCTACGGTGTAAAGGTCCGACGAGGTAAGTTGACCGCTGTGCAACTTCTTGACGAATGCGTCGTAGGAGCGGCGAAAACCCCGTTCCAGCGCCAAGTAGTAGATGTCCAGAACCAGGAAGAGTACTGCCGGGACTAGCGCGATCAGCGCGTGCCACGACTCTCCCGTTCGCGTTATGAGAATCAGGATGGCTGAGACAAGCGTGATGCACCACACCTTGCAAGAGCGGCTGTTCTCGGCCATCCGTTGGATCACGCCCTGCATAGTGGTCAGATGGGCCTGAACGGCGGAGGATTCCTCATTCAGAGGTTGCTGCTCGGTCATGTGGTACCCGCTTGCGGCGCGTAATACGGGGAGCGCTTGCGTATAGCCACGGCGATCTCACCCAACGGCCCCGCGGTCTCCTGCTCCAAGAGCAGTATACCAGGGCGCGTCGGCTCCGACTGACCGCTGGCGACTATAATCGGGGTGCGATGCGTGTTGCGCTGGTGCATGACTATCTGTACGTCTACGGCGGCGCCGAGCGGACGCTGGCGGAGATGCACGCCATCTGGCCGCAGGCGCCGGTGTTCACCCTCTTCTACGTGCGAGACCGGCTGCCGGCCGCATTTCGGGACATGGACATCCGCCCGACTTGGGTGGACCGGCTGCCCGGTCGGCGGCGCTGGCAACGGCTCTATGCGCTCTGGCAACCGCTGGTGTTCGGGGCCTTGCGGTTGGAGGGCTATGATCTCGTGCTCTCGTCGGCGAGCTTCGGTGCCAAGGCTGTCGCGGCGCCACCGGGCGCACGGCACGTGTGCTACTGCTATACGCCGCCGCGGTTCTTGTGGGGCTATGCGCCGGGTACCGCGCGCGATCACCTGCCGCGCACGCTGCGGCTGGGCGAGCGGCCTGTACGCGCGGCGCTGCGCCGTTGGGACCGGGCGGCCGCCGACCGCGTCGATTCCTTTGTGGCGATTTCACGGAACGTGGCCCGGCGGATCGAGCGAGTGTACGGGCGCCAGGCGACGGTGATCTATCCCCCGGTGCAGACTGAGCGCTTTCGCCAGCGGGCGCCGGTGCCGGGGCGGTACTGGCTGGTGGTGTCGCGCTTCGAGGCCTACAAGCGGGTGGGCCTGGCGATTGCCGCCGCCAATGCGTTGGGAGAGGACTTGGTGATCGTCGGTGCCGGGGGAGAGGAGCCGCGGCTCCGCCGTCTGGCCGGTCCGACGGTGCGGTTTCTGGGGTATCAGTCCGACGCGGCCGTGGCCGAGCTGCTGGCTGGCTGCCGTGCCTTGCTCTTTCCGGGTGAGGAGGACTTCGGCCTGACCCCGCTGGAGGCCAACGCTGCGGGGAAGCCGGTGATTGCCTATGGCGCGGGCGGTGCATTGGAGACGGTCGTGCCCGGCGTGACCGGCTCGTTCTTCACGGAGCCGACGGGCCAGGCGTTGTCCGAGGCGATGACCGCGTTCGATCCGGCACAGTTCGATCCGGTGGCGTGCCGGCGGCAAGCGGAACGCTTCGCGCCGGCGAGGTTTCGTGATCGGCTGCGAGTCCACGTGGAGCGGGTCATGGCCGCGCCGCCCGATGCCCTGGCTTAGCGGCGACCGGTGGCGAAATCTAACCACGGTAGCAGGCACCACCACACGGCATAGCAGAGCGCCAGAGCGACGAAGTTACCAATGGCGAGCGGCTGCAACGATTCCGTGACAAATAAGGGCTGAAAGACCCATTGCGTGCTAATGAGCGTCAGAGCGGCTGCCATCAGCGGGTGCTGATAACGTCGAGATGGAGCGATCCTCTTGTTGCTAGCCCAAAGGTCAGTGGCAAGCTGCATCCACAACAGCAGGGACCACCACACGGCGTAGCAGAGCGCGAGAGCAGCAAGGCTCCCGTCGGCGAGCGGCTGTAACGATTCTATGAGCGCTAGGGGCCAATCTGCCCATTGCAGGCTGATGATCGCCAGCACGGCCGCCAGCAGCGGGCGCCGATAGCCAGCCGTTACCCAACGGGGCAGTGCGGGGAGTCTCAGGCGGTTTGGGCGTCTTAGCACACGGCTATAGGGCTGCGCCATTGTATCGAGGAGTTTTCCGAGGTGCTCTCCAGGGTACCGGAATGCGCTCTGCCCAACAAGCGCCCTGCTATAATGCGCCCTGCTGTGAAGACTCTGCAAGCTTGTTTGATGCCCCGAACGGGTTGTAACATCCACGCGGATCATCGCTACGACTGGCTTTGTGTTGCCCTGGTAGCCCTCGCGGCAGCCGTCCGTATTCCATTGCTCGAACAGCCGGGTTTTTCCGCGGACATTGCACACTTCAAGCGCTGGGGGCTGTTTGCTGTTGAGCACGGGCTATTCCAAGTCTACGAGCTTGCGGACATAAACCACCCGCCGCTATCAGCGCTGCTGTGGTGGTGCGTAGCGCAGCTTGCTCGCCTCATCAACCCGACTTTTGGGTTTCAGGACCCGGGACTCGCTGCCGCTCTGGATTCCGTCGCATACACGGAGCTTGTGAAGGTCCCCGCATGCATTGCTGACCTCCTCATCGGCGTACTGATATTTCGCTGGGTCAGGCAGACCGCTGGCCCTCGTTGGGCAGTAGCAGCAGCGGCCCTGATCCTGCTACACCCGGCCCTGATCTATGACTCCGCCTGGTGGGGACAGGTCGATTCCATACTGGCACTGGGCTTGCTGGTCGCCTTTCGGGCGGCCAGTGTTGGTCAGGTGCGCCGCAGTGCAGTGCTCTATGCTCTTGCGGTGCTGGCAAAAGCACAGGCTCTGATCTTGCTCCCGGTGTTTGTGCTACTCCAGTGGCAACGCAATGGCCTCCGCCAAGCGCTGCACAGCGGAGAAGTGCTGGTCTCGGTGATTGTGCTTGCCAGCCTTCCGTTCCTCCTTGCCGACCCAGGCGGACGTATTCTCCGCAGTAGCGGACAGGCCGGTGGGCTGCAGGGCATAGGTTCCTTCGGTACCGCGGCCAGACCTACGAACAGCGCCTATAACCTCTGGTGGCTCGCACTGGACTCAGAGCAGCGCCAGCAATCCGACCTTCAGCCACTATGGGGCCAACTGCCCCCCCGAGTCATCGGTCTGGCCGGGTTCGGTACGGTTTACATGCTCGCGCTGGTCTGGTTGTGGCGGCGTGGTCCGCGGGAGTGGCCGCTAGCGGCCATCGCCGTGTATGTGAGCTTCTTTGTGCTGCCGACGCAACTCCATGAGCGTTACTTACTGCCCTGCTTGCCCTTGATGGTGCTGGCACTGATGCAGCATCGCCGCGTGCTGCCGTGGTTTGTGGGCTGGAGTATTACGTTCACGGCCAATCTGCTGCATGTCGGTGGCCTGGTGGGACTGCCCTGTCAGCAGTGCATCGGCGGCGTGCTGCAGATTCTGACCCCGGAGCGGATTGCCGGGATCAACGTAGTCCTTTGGGCCACGCTGCTGATTATGTTGTGGTGGCTGCCAGCGTCAAGGCCGGAGCAGCAAAGTGCGGGGCGACCGCAGGATGAGCCAGCCGTGGCCAGGCCCTAGGTGGGTGCTCGGCTGATGTGCCAGGCGAGCGTGGTCCGCCATCACGGTGGATAGTGCTCCAAGGCTGCGCTGGTGTACAGTCCATCTGCTGGCTCATGTCTCCGGGGGGTGGATTCTGATGGGTGCTGCGTGCTTGAGCGGTCTGCTGCGAGGGGGTGGATGAGGTGAGGGGGATGGTGCCGGTCGTGGTGGTGGTGGGCGGTGTGAACACCGATATGGTCGTGCAGACGCCGCACCTGCCGCGACCTGGTGAGACGGTCGGCGGCGGGTCGTTCCTCACCACCCCTGGGGGCAAGGGGGCTAATCAGGCGGTCGCTGCTGCGCGACTCGGCGCGACGGTGCGGTTCATCGGGAAAGTGGGCGCCGATCCGTTCGGTGCGGCGGCGCACGATAATCTCCGGCGGTATGGCGTTGACACGGCCGGTCTGGGGTGTGATCCCCGCGAGCCGTCGGGTGTGGCGCTGATCTTTGTCGATGCGGCGGGAGAGAACGCGATTGCCGTGGCACCGGGCGCGAACATGGCACTGACGGCGAACGATGTAGCGGCGCAAGAGGGGCTGCTGGCGGGCGCTGACGTCGTGGTCGGGCAGTGCGAGGTGCCGGCCAAGGCGACGCTGGCCGCCTTCCGGCTGGCACATGACCGCGGCGTCCGGACCGTCCTGAACGCCGCGCCGGCGATGCCGTTGTCGGCGGCGTGGAGCGCGGTGGTGGATACGCTCGTGGTCAACGAGGGTGAGGCAGCGCTGGTTGGCGGGGCCGCCGGGCTGACTGCCGAATCGCCGGCCGGTTGGGCCGCGGGTTTGCAGCGGCTGGGCTACGGGCAGGTCATTCTCACGGTGGGTCCCCAGGGCGCCTACGTGGCGACGATTGATGGAACGTGGCACGTACCGGCGTGGGGGGTGGACACGATTGATACGACGGGCGCGGGTGACGGCTTTGTCGGTGGGTTGGCGGTGGCCTTGGCGGAGGGGCAGGCGCTCAATGCGGCGGTGCGGTATGCGTGTGCGGTCGGTGCGCTGGCAACCACCGCGATGGGTGCTCAGGTCGCGCTCCCGGACCGGGCGGCGGTGGGGGCGCTGGTGGGGGGGTTAGGGCCTCACCCCCCGGCCCCCTCTCCAACATTTGGAGAGGGGGTGGAGGGCAGCGTGAGGCTAGGGGCGGAGGGGTAAGTGGTGAGGAGAGGGCGGTTGGGTGCTCAGGAGGCGGTGGGGTTGGCGCGCTCTTTTCGCCGGGGTTCGACGGTCGCTGAGGCTGCTTTGTGGAAGGTCTTGCGGAGTCGCCGCTTGGGCGGTCTGAAGTTCCGGCGGCAGCATCCGGTGTACGGGTTTATTGTTGACTTCTATTGCGCGGAGCGGCGGCTGATCGTGGAGGTGGATGGATCAGTCCACGACCGGCAGCGAGCGGCGGATGAGGAACGTCGGGCAATCCTCGATGCCAGTGGCTACCGGGTCGTGCGGCTGACCAACGACATCGTGCTGAATACTCCCGCCGCGGCCCTCGCGGCAATCCGCGCGGCTGCACGACATTCCCTCCCCGCGCGTGGCGAGGGAACAGGCAAATGACAGGCCCCCCGGAATGCATGAACACCCCCTCTCCACATGGTGGAGAGGGGGCCGGGGGGTGAGGCAAGCAGAGTGAAGGCTAGAGTAGCACGGGTCATCGGCATAGTGATAGCCGCCATCCTCATCCTTACTGCGATTATTGCCCTGTTGATCTTCATTCCTCAGTGGCAGTCTGCCCATATAGCGGACGACGCTACACGCTTGGAGCGGGAGGACAACGCCCGCCGCACGCTGGCGCAGATCATAGGCGGTTTTGTAGTTCTGGCCGGCGCCGGCATCGCTTGGTGGCGACTAAGGGTCGCTCAAGAAGAGCTACGAGTTTCCCGCGAAGGGCAAGTGACCGAGCGCTTTAGCCGGGCCATAGACCACCTGGGCAACGACAGCTTGGACGTGCGACTAGGAGCGATTTACGCCCTGGAACGCATCGCGCGGGATTCGCGGCGGGATCATGGGCCGGTTATGGAAATCCTCACGGCCTATGTGCGCGAGCACGCTCCGTGGAAACCGCCGTCCGAAGATCAACAGCCGGCAGCCGAGGATCAGCGTCTAGCAACCGACATTCAGGCCGCACTCACTGTCATCGGGCGGCGCAAGGCTGACTACGATCCGCTAGGGCAGGTGCTTGACCTGCGTAATACGGCCCTGCACAGGGCGGATCTCGACAAAGCAAACTTGCAGGGAGCACGCCTCGCTCAGGTCAATCTGCTGCGTGCAGAACTCAGGGAGGCCAAGCTACAGGATGCGGACCTTGGGGGTGCAATCTTGTCGGGGGCGACCCTTGATGAGGCCAATCTGTTGCGGGCGGTGCTCGTTAGGGCCAACTTGCAGGATGCAATCCTTGACAACGCCAACCTGCAGCAGGCGCACCTCACTAGAGCCAACCTACAGAGGGCACATCTTGTCGAGGCCAAGCTGCCGGTGGCGCATCTCGTCGGGGCTAAAATGCAGCGGGCGGTGCTTATAGAGGCCTCCTTGCAGGGAGTGTACCTAAACGATGCCAACCTGGAGAAGGCACACCTTACTGGGTCTGACCTGCGGGAATCCAACCTCAGCCAGACCAACCTGCGGGGAGCCTCCCTTGCCGGGGCGAATCTGAGAAATACCAAATTTGACGATGCTCAAATGAAAGCAGCGATCATCGCTAGAGCTGACTTGCGAGGAGCCAACCTCAGCAGAGCAGATGGTCTCACCTCTCAGCAGCTTGTGGAGGCCAAGGGAGATGAGTACACCAAGCTGCCGCCAGATGTAGAGCGCCCGGAGCACTGGCCTGCTCAACGCGAGGATGCGGACCAGCGGACATCGGTTCACGATGAGCTTGCCATATAGCCACTCGCTACTGACCGTTGTTAAGGTGGATGGCGCGATGATGGATGTTGCGGGGGGGCGGCTGCGGCAGCTTGTCGAGGGGATGCGGGGCCAGCGGTTGCTGGTGCTCGGTGACATGGTGGCCGATGAGCAACTGGTCGGGCGGCCGGCAGACGTGGCCCGCGAGGCGCCGGTGCTGGTGTTGGAGGAGGTCGAGCGGACGATTCTGCCTGGCGGGGCAACCAACGTGGCGGCTAATGCTGCGGCGCTGGGGGCGGCCGTGAGCGTCTGCGGGGTGCTCGGTGACGATGCCATGGGCGAGCTGCTCAGGGAGCGTTTGCGGGCGGCGGGGATTGACGTGGCCGGCTTGGTGGTGGATGGGGCGCGTCCGACAACGACGAAAACCCGCATTTGGGCCGGCGGCGTGCAGCAGCAGGTCCAGCAGCTGCTCCTGCGCGTGGATCGGGTGATCCGGCAGCCGGTGGAGGGCGCGGTGTTGGAGACGCTGCTGGTCCGGCTGCGCGAGGGCCTGCGGGCGGTGGCGGCCACGCGCGGCGCCGTGGTGATGTCGGATTACGAGAATGGCGTGATGCACCGGACCGCGGTGTCCGAGGGGATTGCGCTGGCGCGTGAAGCCGGCGCGATTGTGGTGGCGGATGCGCACGGCGATCTGCTGCGATTCAAGGGCGCGACGGCGCTGACGCCCAATCAGCCGGAAGCCGAGGCCACGCTGGGCCGCAATATCACCTCGCCGGTCGAGCTTGATCGGGCCGGCGTCGATCTCCTCGCAGGCAGCGAGGCGCAGGCAGTGTTGATGACGCGCGGTCGGGAAGGCATGGCGCTGTACACGCGCGATAGTCTGCCGCTGCACCTGCCAGCGCAACGGCGTGAGGGGGTGGCTGACCCGACCGGGGCGGGTGATACCGTGGCGGCGGTGTTTACGTTGGCGCTCGCGGCGGGGGGTAGTTCCCGTGAGGCGGCTGTGCTGGCGAACCTCGCGGCCGGGGCGGTGGTGGCCAAGGTGGGTACGGCAACGGTGTCTGCCGGCGAGTTGCTGGCGTTTGTGGATCGGTGGGATAGCCCCCCTATGGTCCCCCCGCGCAGCAGGGGGACGTAGATTCCCGCTTGCGCGGGAATGACGGGGTTAAGGCGGGAATGACGGAATAGGCGTGATGAGCAGAGCAAGGGCCGGGGATGGGGTGGGATGACGGGGCGGGTGCTGACGCTGGACGAGATGTGTGAGTGGCGGGCGGCGGCTGCGCGGCGGGGGCAGCGGGTGGTGCTGACCAATGGCTGCTTCGACTTGCTGCACGTCGGTCACGTGAAGTCGTTTACCGTCGGCCGGTCGTTCGGTGACTGTCTCGTGGTGGGGGTGAACTCGGATCGTTCGGTGGTGCAGCTCAAGGGGCCGGGCCGACCGTTGGTGCCGGAGCAGGAGCGGGCGGCGTTGCTGGCGGCGCTCAGAGTGGTGGATGCGGTGACGATATTCGACGAGCCGACGGCGGTGCGGCTGGTGGAGGCGCTGCGCCCGGACGTGTACGTGAAGGGCGCCGACTACGCCGGCTCCGGCCCCGGCGGGGTGGATGAAGCGCGACTGCCGGAGGCGGCTGCGGTGCGCCGGGGTGGCGGGGTGGTGCGCTTAGTGCCGAGCGTGTCGGGGGCCTCGACCTCGGCGCTCATCGCCCGGATGGCAGACTTGGCGCGGCGAGAATTGAACGGCTGACAGTGCCGTTTCCTGGTCGTCGCTGTGAAAGCGGGATTCCATGGCGCATTTGCTGGCTGTGGTCCCAGACACGTGGATTCCGGCTTCCGCCGGAATGACGGAATGGGACAGACACGACGAAAGAGGGATGGTCGGACCGCCTCCCAGCTCAAATGTCAACACAACCTAGCAGTGAAGTGCCGCGGCGGGTGGCGACGGCGGCGAGCCTGGTCATGGTGGGCAACCTCGCCAGTCGAATTCTCGGCCTCGTCCGCGATCAGACTATCGCCGCTCTTTTTGGCTCCTCGGCACAGGCCTCCATCTTTGTCGTGGTCAGCCGGGTGCCGACGATGGTCTACGACCTGCTGATCGGTGGCGCGATGACGGCTGCGCTGGTGCCGGTGTTCAGCGAATACGCGCGTGATGACACGGCCAACCCGGCTTCCTCCGAGGGAGAGAAAACAGGTGAAGGGAAACGGCCGGATGCGCGCCGTGACCGGCTGGCGGGCGCGCTCGGGGCGACGGTCGGCGCGGCGCTCCTGGTGCTGATCCCGGCGGTGGTGTTGCTCATCGTTGCTGCGCCGCAGGTCATTGCCTTCATGGGTGAGGGCTTCGCGCCGGAGACGCAGGACCTGGGGATGCGCCTGGTGCGGCTGGCAATGCCGTCGGTGGCGTTGCTGGGGATTGCCAGTGTGCTGATGGCGGCGCACTATGCGCGCGAGCGATTTGTGCGTCCGTCCTTTGCCACCGCGCTCTACAACGTCGGCATCATCGCCGGTGCGCTGCTGCTGACGCCGTTCTTTGGTCTCGGTGGCCTGGTGCTCGGCTTGCTGGCCGGGGCGGCGCTCCAATGTGCGGCGCAGTCACCGGCGCTGCGCGGCGTGCGCTGGCGTGCGCTGGTCAACTTCCGGCATCCGGCGCTGCGGCGGATCGTGCGGCTGTACGCGCCGGTCGCCGGGGGGCTGGTCGTCTCGGCCGGGATCACGTCGCTCGATGCGCGGCTGGCTTCCCAGACAGGCACGGGCAGCCTGGCGGCCATGCGGTATGCGACGACGCTGGTGCAGTTCCCGCTAGGTCTGGTGGCGACCGCCCTGCAATTTGCCACGCTGCCGGTGTTGTCCAAGCAGGCGGCGGCGCTGGTCGCGTGGCGGCGGGCCGGCAAGCCGGAGGGGATGCCCGCGGGCGGGTCGGAGCAGCCGCCGGACCTCGGGGCTTACCGGGCGACCTTGGCGCTGACGCTGCGGCTGGCGCTGCTCTGCATTGCACCGTTGACGGTGGCGCTCCTCGTGCTGCACCAGCCGGTGGTGCGGCTGGTGTTCGAGCGCGGCGCGTTCACCGCCGCCAGCACGGACATCACGGCGCTGGCGCTGCTGTTCTATGTGCCGCAGCTACCGTTCGTGGCGATAGATCAGGTCTTGATTGCGGCGTTCTACGCGCTGCAGAACACGCGGACGCCCGTCTTGGTGGGCGTCGTCACGGCCGGCCTGTACGTCGTGGTGGCGCTGGCGCTGGTGGATGAGTGGGGGATGCCGGCGCTCGTATTCGCCAACACGGTGCAGAACTCGGCGCACGGCGTCATCCTGGCGGTGCTGCTCTGGCGGGCGGTAGGCGGCCTGCGCGACTCGGGATTGAGCCGAGCGGCGCTGCGGATCGGGGTGGCCGCGGCGGCGATGGCCGGAACGCTGCTGGCGCTCGACCGCGCGGTGCTGATACCGGCGGCGGGGCTGCCGGTGCCGCTGTGGGGGCTGCTGCTGGTCGGCGCTGGCGTGGTGGGACTGGGCGTGTATGCCGGTGTGCTGTGGCTGCTGGGTGCGGAGGACGTGCGGCAGGTGGCGGCAATTGGGCGGCGGGCGTGGCGGCGCATCAGCGGGGGCGATGGGGCGCCGTAGTGAGACCTGTCCGGGGATGGAGGATATGTCTGTAGACCACGAGCGTAGCGGGCCGGAGAAGGACGCGGCGGACACGGCGCGGCTATGGCCGTTGGCGCGGGGGCGGGGCATGGATCAGCGTCGGTTCTTGCAGTTGTTGACGGCTGGTGGAGCGGCCGCTGCGCTGGCGGCATGTACCGGTCCGGGCGGGCGGCGCGCGACGCCGGCGGCGTCCGAGACAGGGGACGCGAAGGCGTGGTTCAAGGACACAGCGCCGTTCATCGTCCACGATGATGGCAAGAGCCTGGAAGCTCGCCTGGAGCACATGGAAGGGCTGATTACTCCCAATCACTTGTTCTTTGTCCGCAATAACTCGGTCAGTCTCGACGTGGACGTAGCCAACTGGCGGCTGTCGGTCACAGGCGACGCCGTTACGAATCCGTTGGAGCTGACCTACGACGACATACGGAAGCTGCCACGGCGCACTCTCGTCTCCTACCTGGAATGCGCCGGCAATCAGCGGGCGATGTTCGATCTGGTGCAGGGGCGAGCGGCAGCCGGTACGCAATGGCAGACGGGGGGTGTGAGCAACGGTGAATGGGGCGGTGTTGCGCTGGGGGAGGTACTAAGGCTGGCCGGAGTCACCGAGCGGGCGGTCAGCGTGCTGTTGATCGGGCTGGATACGGAGTCGCCGGAGGGCGGCTTTCGCCGCGTCATACCGGTCGAGAAGGCGCGGCACCCGGATACGCTGCTTGCCTACGCACTCAATGGTGGCGCTTTGCCCAAGGACCACGGCTTCCCGCTGCGGGCGCTGGTGCCCGGCTGGGTGGGGAGTAGCAGCGTCAAGTGGCTGGGACGGATCGTTGTCTCGTCGGAGCGCCTCTGGACGCGCAACAATACTACGTCGTATGTGCTCATCGGCGACGACTATCCGCCGGAAGGTGAGGCATTGGGTAGGGTGGCGACTACCCAGGTAATCAAGAGCGCGCTGGCGCTACCGTGGCCGGCCGAGCTACGGGCCGGCGTCCAGCGCCTGCGCGGCTATGCCCACTCGCCGGCCGGGCCGCTGCGGAAAGTGGAGTGGAGCCTCGACGGGGGGCGGACGTGGCAGGACGCGACGGTGCGAGGGCCGCAAGTGCAGTACTCGTGGGCGATGTTCGAGCTTGAGTGGGACGCACAGCCGGGCGAGTACACCGTGATGACTCGTGCCACCGACGCGGCAGGTAACACGCAACCGCGCGAGATTCCCTTCAACGAGAAGGGCTATCTCTTCAACCAACCGGTCCCGCATCCGGTACGGGTTAAGTGAAGAGTAGGCTTGGGGAGGATTGCTCGGTTCAGCAAGCAGTTCCCAAAGCGTCTCCCTTGAAGATACCGTTGGCGCGCTGCATCTCTCGAACGTAGCAGATTATCTGCGCCTCGTCATCCGCGGATATGCCGGCGACGGGAGCCATATCGCCGAACTGCCAGTGGTGTTGGCGCACGCCGCGACGAACCGCGTTGCGAAAGCTGAAGTCCGAATGGTGGCCTGGCTCATAGATTTTATGGATCAGCGGTGGGCCTTGGTGAGTGCCGGCAGCATTGGCCCCGTGACAAAGTGAGCAGTTGGCGTTGAACAGGGCTTCGCCCGCGCGAGCCGATTCGGACAGAGTAGGTCTGGTCACTGCGACCGGCGTCGTGGCGCTCGATTCGCTGGTGTCGTACTGCTGCTGGCTCTCCTCACCACATCCGGTCAGTGTGAGCAGGACGAAAGCCACGATCAAGATTAAATGGGCATCGGCCCTGGTCCGATCCTGGGCATTGGCCGGATGTGTCACGATAGTCAGATCGGCAAATGTCTTGTCAGTGGTGAACTCTCGCAGTCGCACAAGGGAGCACTGGATGTCGTACAGGTATTTCCAGGTCTCAAGCCTCATAGGGCGGCGTCCTGGTCGGCCTCGACCGAGCGCTGGAAAGCTGAAAGCTCTTCAATGATGACTTCGCCATCATCCAGCACCTCCAGCGTGACCCGGCTTCCCCGGAGCAAGTCCATTCCGATCAGCGGGATACTATCCGATTGCAGCACCAGCGCATCACACAAGCGCCCGTGCCAGGATACCGTAGCAAGGTAGGTAATGAATTCGAATGGCTCCCCATTGGCCAACTCGAAGATTCGATAACCTGCTGAAGGCAGACCCAGCGAACGGATGAAATCCGGGGGTAGTGTCAGGTAGCCGGTGAATCCAGTGTCCAAGACGGCCTCCAAGGATTGGATGCTCCCTTCGTTGTCCATAACGGCTATGGAAATCACAGCCTGTTGGTGCTGGTTAACTTTTCCCCTAATCATGGCTTGAGCGTCATGCTTCCGCCGCCGGTGCTGTACGCAGCGCGATAGCCGACGCGGAGTCCATAGATGACAGCTTTTGACCGCCGTTTCTGCAACCGACGGGTGGCCGTTGCGTCGTTCACATCCAGTTCGTAGTCGCCGGTCTCAACATCAATGACTACGAACTTCCCGTGCTCCTGTGGCTCCACCAAGCGGCGTATCTTTTCCCGGTAGATAGCCTCGCCGCGGGCGCAGACCTCCTTGGGGCTGTACGTGAGGCTTGCCATAGCGTCCTCTCTTTGGGGGTTGTGGAGAGCGCCGGCTGCAAAGGTCAAGTAGCAGTGTATGTGGTGTTGTGCTATGTCTGCCGGCAGTGCTAACTCACGTTCGAGACATGCACCGTCACGATGTCGAGGTCGTGATACTTCTGGTGGCGCACGGACGAGGCGTAGTGCTGGAGCAGGCGGAACGAGATTTGGCGTTCGTCGTCCGTGATCTCGGGTCGTTGCTCGGTCAAGTGCGCCAGGTGGTCTTCGATGTTTTCTTCGTCGGAGGCAGCCAGGAACTCCAACTCTGCCATCCCCCGGTCGCGCCGCGCGACGATATGCAGGCGGCGTGGTGCGGTGTCCTCGTCGTCGTCCTGGGTGAGCAAGTTCGTGAGGGTCTCCTCACCGACCAAGGCGAGCCGCTGCGCCGCCGCTTCATCCCAGTTGCTCTTGTTGGCGAATTCGCGGAGAAACTCGTCGATCTGGGGCAGGGAAGCCATGTCCAGGTCGGTCTTGAGACGGCGCCGCCGCGCACTGGTCAACTCCACGAACAAGGTGAGCACGAGGGCCACAATGCTGCCGGCGGTCATGCCGTTGCCGAGCAAGGTACCCAACTCGAACCCGAGCTGGTCAGCGAAGATAGCCTGGTTCTGGAAGCCCGTGCCGATCCAAAAGGCCAGGCCGATGATCGTGGCCTTACGGTAGTCAATGCCGTCTTGGAGTGCGATTTTCATGCCTTGGACGAACAGCAAGCCGATGAACAGGATCGCGTAGGAGGCGACCACGGGATTCGGAATGGTGAGCATGAACGCCGTCACCTTGGGCAGGAAGGCCAGCAGAAGGAAGATAATTCCGATGACCACCCCGACGCTGCGCGCACCGACTCCGGTCAGCTCGACGAAGGGAACGCTGGACGAGTAGGTGGTATTCGGTACCGTGCCGGCGATACCGGAGAGCAGGTTGCCAACACCGTCAGCGTTGACGGCACCCTGCACGGTGCGGTAATCGGTGGCCTGTGGTGCGCGCCGCGAGACCCGTTGAATCGCTACGCTGTCACCAATCGTCTCGATGGCACCGACGAGGGTCACGAAGGCGAATGCGGGCAGTAGGACCCAAAAGGTGCGGTCAAAACTCAGGTCCAGACCGGGCCAGGCGCTTGGGTCGGGGATACCAACCCAGCCCGCCGCGGCCACGGCCGAGAAGTCGGCAAGGCCGAGCCACGCGGCAACTCCATAGCCTACGGCGATGCCGATGATCGGCGCCCATAACCGCCAAATCCCCGAAGCACGGAGGGCGAGCGCCGCTGAGACCAGCAGGGTCGCTGCCGCGCTTGCTGGGGCGGCCCCGGCCGGAGTGCCGCGGGGTACGTCGGTCAGCATGTCGAAGAGGATGGGCATGACGGTCGCGGCGATGAGCGCGATGACCGTACCGGCGACGACGGGTGTGATGAGGCGCCGGAGGAAGGAGAGTCTGGCAGCCAGCGCGAACTGGAACACCGCCGAGATGATGACGAGGATGGCGAGCAGTCCTGGCCCACCTTGAACGAGCGCCGTGACGCAGACCGCAATGAAGGCGCCGGAGGTGCCCATGATGAGGATGTGTCCGGCGCCGAAGCGCCCCACCCGGACGGCCTGTAGGATCGTGCTCACACCGCTGATGGCAAGCGCTGCGAAGACCGCCCAGTTCAAGTAGTCCTCGCCCTGATTGGCCACGCGGATCACAATGGCGGGAGTCAGCACGATCCCGGCCAAGGTGAGCATGGCGGCCTGGAAGCCGAGGCCAACGGATAGGATATGTGCCGGCCGCTCATCCGGCTCGTAGCGGACGTCATCCTGACCGGTTGCAGTCTGCGCGCTCATGGGTCAACCCTCCCTCGTCTGTGGAGTGTGGTGCGGCGGCTCCACTCGCGTTTTCGCCGCAGCGGCATTGCCGCCGCCAGCCGGTAGGACTTAGAAGATACCTACGGTCGACAACTGCGCTCAAAGAATACCTGATGTACGCATTTTAGCGTAGCCAGTTCCGCGCCGCGCCGGTGGGCCTCAGCCGTAGCTGATCTGTGGCTCGCGTCCGTGTTTCCTGAGTAAGTCGCCGATCCCGGCCCGCGTATGCATGAAGAGGCTGAGGCTCTCGGTGACTTCATCGAACCAGTGCTTGCCGGCGGCGTGAATCTTCTCGGTGGCGCGGGCGTAGGCTGCTTGCACTTGGGGGTGGCTCGGCTGGCCGGGCAGGCCCAGCGACTGGGCCATGTCCTGGAGGCCGCCGGCGAAATAGTGAATCCCCTCGACGGCGAGAATCTCGTCCAGATTCTCTACCGCCGTGATGCTCTCGATCTGGGGGATGATGAGCGTGGCGGCATTGATCTCCGCGTAGAGCTGCGGACGGCTTTGCTCCGTTTGGAACATGCTCACGCGAAAGCTGGCGGCGCTGCGTAGCCCTTGGGGCGCGTAGAAGCTGTACTTGACCCAGGCCTCGGCTTCCGCGCGAGTTTGCAGGTTCGGGATGACGAGGCCCTGAACACCACGGTCCAGGTAGCTCAGGATGGTGCTTTCTTCACCGTCGGCGATGCGGGATGTGACGGTGAGGTTGAGGCCGTTGGCGATACGGCACATATCTTCGATGACATCGGGCGGGTAGGGCGAGTGCTGACCGTCGAAGCTGACAAAATCGAGGCCCATGCGCCCGGCAAGCTCCACAAGCTCGCCGGAGGGCTGACTCAGGCCCAGTCCCAGGGCCTTCTCGCCTTGGCTGGCACGCTCGATGATCCGATTGTTGAGCATCGTGGCTCCTTTCCGACGGTAGTATAGGGTACGTGCGGCGCCGGGGTGTATGCCGCTCGTCTCCGGGTGGCGGTGTACGTATGGCGGTGTAAGTATGATCGAAGGGCGCGACGTTGCGGTGTTGGGCCACCAAGGATGTACTAGACGTGCAGACGCAACCGCTTGACCTCCACGATCCGGCGGTGCGCCGGGCCGGTATGGCGCATCTCCGAGGCGTGGATGGGGCGCTGGGTGTCGTGCTCGATGCCGTCGGGCCGCTGGCCGCGGTCTCGCATTGGGGACACGGGTTCCGCGCCCTGGTGGCGGCCATTGTCGGTCAGCAGATTTCCGTGCAGGCGGGCGACGCCATCCTGGCGCGGGTCGCGGATCGTCTGGCGGTGCCCGCGGCTGCCGGCGCGGCGGACTACTACGGCTTCGAGCCGCAGCACTTCCTCGCCAGCACACCGGAGGAACTGCACCGCGCCGGCCTCTCCCGCGCCAAGGCGCGTTACGTCCTCGATCTGGCGGCGCGCGTGGCGGACGGGCGGCTCGATCTGGAGGAGCTGGCGAGCCTCGGCGACGAGGCGGCCGTGGCGGAGTTGACGACCGTCAAGGGTATCGGCCGCTGGACGGCGGAGCTGTATTTGCTGTTTTCGCTCGGCCGGTCGGACATCCTGCCGGCCGGCGATCTGGGGATTCGCAAGGCGGTGCAGCGCCTCGACCGCTTGCCCGACATGCCCGACGAGGGCGCGGTGCGGCGGCGCGGCGCGTGTTGGCAGCCGTATCGCTCCTTGGCGACGCTCTACCTCTGGCGTGGTCGTCGGGTACTGCCGGCCGCCGATGAGCCGGCCGCCGCTGCTACAGGATGATGGAGTCCGTCGGACTGCTCTTTGCGGCCTCCGGCGCGGGCTAGAGCGGGCATTGATGACGTTGATCGACCGATTTATCGCTATTCCGGGCTGCAAAAGGAGGCAAGCCGCAAGCGGTGGCGCTTGGAGCGCCTGATATAATCGGGCGCGTGGGGCTGTACCGTCATTGTTCCGGTCACCGGAGGGTGCGACCGGCGAGTGTGGGGGCGGAGGCAGTTGGGTGGCAATCCACATTGAGGAAGCGGTCGAAGTCGAGCACGCGCTAAACGGGGTTGCCCAGGCGCAAACTCCTGAAGGTGCGCTGCGGCTGGATGACCTGCTCGCCGAGCTGAGGAGCTATCTTCCGGGGGACGACGCCGCGGTCGTGCGCCGAGCCTTCGATTTCGCCGAGGCCGCGCACGACGGTCAGTTCAGGCAGTCGGGTGAGCCGTTTGTCCAGCATCCGCTCGCCGTTGCGCTGGAGTTGGCGAAGCTGCGGTTGGACTGCGCGACCGTCGCGGCCGGTCTCCTGCACGACGTTCCCGAGGACACGGCGATCACGCTCGGCGAGATCGAGGCGCGGTTCGGCAAAGAGATTACGCTGCTCGTTGACGGCGTGACCAAGCTCACGCGGATTGCGTGGGAGACGCTGGAGGAAGAGCAGGCCGAAAATCTCCGCAAGATGTTCCTGGCGATGGCGCAGGACATCCGCGTGGTGCTGGTCAAGCTGTGTGACCGCCTCCACAACATCCGCACGCTGGAGCCGTTCTCCGCCGAGCGGCGGCGGCGGATCGCGCAAGAAACCCTCGAAATCTACGCGCCGCTGGCCCACCGCCTCGGTATCTGGGAGTTGAAGTGGCGGCTGGAGGACGGCGCCTTTTACTACCTGGATTACGAGCGGTACCAGGAGCTGAAGCGTCTGCTGGCGATGCGGCGCGAGACGCGCGAGCGTTACGTCCACCACGCGCTCGCCATCCTGAGCGATGAGCTGGCCGCCATAAATCTGGAGGCCAAGGTGAGCGGCCGGCCCAAGCATCTCTACTCCATTCACCGCAAGATGCTGCGGAAGAACGTGCCGTTCGAGGAGGTGTATGACCTGCTCGCGGTGCGGGTGCTGGTGGATTCGGAGGCGGATTGCTACGCAGCCCTCGGGACCGTGCATCGGCTGTGGACCCCAATCCCCGGCGAGTTCGACGACTACATCGCGCGGGCCAAGCCGAACATGTACCGATCACTCCATACGGCCGTGATTGGCCCGGCGGGGCAGCCGCTAGAGGTGCAAATCCGCACGCAGGAGATGCACCAAGTCGCGGAGTACGGCATTGCGGCCCACTGGCGCTATAAAGAGGGGCGGCAGCAGATCAACGAAGAGTTCGATGTGAAGCTGGCCTGGTTCCGGCAGTTGATGGCGTGGCAGGGAGAAGTGGGTGCCGAGGACTTCGTGGAGGCGCTCAAGACGGACATTTTCCAGGATCAGGTCTTTGTCTTCACCCCGCGGGGTGACATCAAGGAAATGCCGGCCGGTGCCATCCCGCTCGACTTCGCCTACCGTATCCATACCGATCTGGGGCACCGGTACGCGGGCGCGCGGGTCAATTCGCGGCTGGTGACTTTGGAGTATCAGCTCCAGAATGGCGACATTGTGGAAATCTTGACCGGCCGCCCCGACCGCGGCCCCAGTCGAGATTGGCTCAACGTCGTGGGCACGGCCCATGCCCGCTCGAAGATCAGACAGTGGTTCAAGCGCCAGCAACGGGAGGAAAACGCGGCCCGCGGCCGGGAGCTGGTGGCGAAGGAGCTGCAGCGGCTCGGTCTGCCGGAACTCAGCAGCATCGAGCCGGAGGCGCTGGCGGCCGCTGCCTCGGAGCTGCGGGTTGCCAGCGTGGAGACGCTGTTCGCGGTCGTGGGCTATGGCGGTCTCAGCCCGCATCAGGTGGTCAGCAAGTTCGGCCTGCAAGTGCCGGAGGTCGAGACGCCGCAAATTCTGGGTACGCCGAGCAGCCCCCCCACCGCCGGCGTGACCGTCTCCGGGGTGGGTGATCTCTTCACGCGCATCGCCCGCTGCTGTAACCCGGTGCCCGGCGATTCGATTGTGGGGTTCATTACGCGCGGACGGGGCCTGACCGTGCATCGCCACAGCTGTCCGAACGTGCGATCAACGGCGGAGCGCGAGCGGCTGATTGCTGTCGAGTGGGGCGCCACCCACCAGCAGGTCTATCCGATTACCCTGCGCGTAGAGTCGGGGGACCGGCCGGGGCTGGCGCGGGACGTGACGACGATTGTGGCCGAGGACAAGATCAACATTGTGGACTTGCGGGTGACGACCGAGAGCGGGGCGGCCACCTTCTTTTTCACGGTCGAGGTTACGGACGTAAACCAACTGGTGCGTCTGATCCAACGGATCGAGCGGATCAAAGACGTGAGTCACGTGGCCCGCGATACCTCGGTCACGGCAGCAGCCAGCAATGGCGAGGTAGTCGGCGATAGCGGGGAGGGGCGGCGATGACACGTCACGACTGGCTACTGCTGGTGCTGGCTGCTGCCGAGGGAGACACGTTATCGCCGTTGCAACTCCAGAAGTCGCTCTTTCTGGTTGGGCAAGGCCTCGCCGGTCTGGTGGAGGCTGACTTCTATGACTTCCAGCCTCGTGACTATGGTCCGTTCGCCGCGGCGGTCTACCACGATGCCGAGTATCAACAACTCCAGGGCCTCGTTGCTATTCGTCCTCATTCGCGGACGAAACGGGAATTCTCTCTGACCGCGGCGGGGAGCAACCGGGCGCAAACGCTTGTTGCCGAACTGCACAGCGACGCGGTGCGTTACTGCCGCGGGGTTGTACAGTGGGTACAGAGTCAGACTTTTCAAGGTCTGACGCAGGCCGTCTACGAGCAGTTCCCGGCCTTTGCCACGCGGAGTGTCATGCCCGGTGCCCGCTTTACCGCTTTGGCTGCCGAAGAACCGGACCCGGTCAAGAAGAAAATCTATGCCAACCAACCATTCATGGCGGCCATCGAGAAAGCGTTGCGGGAGGAGGCAGATGGGACGGGCTACACCCTGAATCTCGATAACCTTGGGTGTCAGTAGGGTGTACCTCCTAGAGATTATGAGAACCGCCGATGAATTCCGTAGCCGCCTGTCGCTAGATGGAATGGCGCAGTTGCACGCTTGCTGGCAGTTGTTGCAGCGGGATCCTCACCCGGATGGGCAGACGAAACTTCGCTTGGAGCGTCTGCCCGTCGTGCTCTATGTCCAGGTTTGCCACGGTTTCTACTCGGCCTACGGCATCGGACGCCGGAATGGGGATGACGTGATTACTATCCAGGCTTGTGGCTGGGAGGACGACCGAGCACGAAGCTTCTATGATGAGCGTCCGGGCCGCGGTGATCCGCGGCGCGGATCCAATGGCCGCTAACTCGCAGTGCAGGCGCACACGTTGACAGCGTGGCTGGGCCAGGCTATACTTGCCGGTGGTGTGGGGAGTGCTCTACACCGGCCGTTTACAAACCCAATACGAAGCGATGACGGGGAGTAGTAGGGGCTACTTGCCCTCCCTCAGAGAGCCAGCGGTTGGTGCGAGTTGGTGGGAGTGTAAGTGACGAGTAGGGTCGTGCCCTGAACTCGCCTCCGAGTTGCTGCTACGAAAGTGCTCCGGCGCACAGGCGGAGCAGAGTAGTAGCAGACGAGCCGTAAGGCATCCGTTACAAGAGTTACGAGATGGTGTGGCAAGCCGGCCGGCTGCCCACAATCTGAGGTGGTACCGCGGGAGCGTCGATTTGCAGCCCTCGTCCTCGGGACGGGGGTTTTCTGATTCTCAAGGCGGTACTGCGGACACCACAGATGTCGTGCCGGGTGGTCGTGTGTACTCGCTGCACCAACAGTAGGGTGGTATCGCGGGAATCGCCAGTAAGCTCTCGCCCCTCGGGTGGGAGACTTTTTTTGCGCTGCGACTGTCCCGTATGATGCAACGGTGTTGTGGAATGAGGGGCAGAAACGCTATAGTGACGGTGATTGCCGAGGAGGGATTGGTGGCTCGCCACCGTAGGTTCGTCACCGTCATAGCGGTTGTTGTCGGGGCATTGCTTCTGGGGTCCTGCGGTGCGGCGCAAACACCTGCGGCCAACCCTGAGGCGATCCCGACGCCGGACGAGAACATTGTTCCGGTTGTACGGGTCATTGACGGGGACACCATCGTCGTGCGCTACCGTGAGGTTGAAGAACGGGTCCGGTATCGGGACGTGGATACGCCGGAGCGAGGCCAGCCGGGATACGACGAGGCCCGCCGGTTCAATCAGGAATTGCTGGTCGGAGGAATAGCACGTCTGGAGATCAACTACGCGGAGGGCAACGGTCGAGACAGCTTCGGACGGTTGCTGGCCTACGTCTACGTCGAGCAGGATGGTCAAGAGGTCCAGGTCAATAAGGCCATGAACGAGGCCGGTCACGTGAAGCCCGGGTCGAAACTGGTTCCGCCGCAGTACCGGATTGAAGCTACCGCGATTCAGGAGCCAACGGTGCAGCCGCCTGCGGAATCAACCCCGTCAGGCCGGCCGTTCTTCGAGAGTTGTGACGCGGCTGAGAAGGCCGGGGTGGAGCGAGTGCCGGGTGCGAAAGGAACGGGGCGCGGTTTCCCCGCAGATCTGGTCCCGTCGGCGCGTGATGGCGACAGTGACGGAGTTGTCTGCGAGCGATAGTTTGCCGGTCGGTTGGGGTGGATCACATCGGATACACAGGAGGGAAGGAACGATGAAACTGAATGGATCCCAAATCCTCTGCGAGGCGCTGGTGCGGGAGGGGGTTTCGGTCGTATTCGGGCAGCCCGGTGGGGCCATTATGCCCTTCTACAACTTCCTCCGTGACTACGACCTGCGCCATATCCTCTGCCGCCATGAGCAGGGCGCGGCCCATATGGCCGACGGCTATGCGCGGGCGACCGGCGAGGTGGGCGTGGCGATGGCGACCTCCGGGCCGGGCGCGACGAACATGGTGACGGGTATTGTGACGGCGCTGATGGACTCGGTGCCTATCGTCTGTCTGACCGGGCAGGTGCCGACCGACATGATGGGCGGCGATGCTTTCCAGGAGACCGACACGACCGGGATCACGATGCCGGTCACGAAGCACAACTATCAGCTGATGGACGTGCGCGACATCGCCCGGGTTGTCAAGGAGGCCTTTTACGTGGCGCGCACCGGGCGGCCGGGGCCGGTGCTCATCGACTTCCCGAAAGACATCCAGACTGCCGAGGGGGAGTACGTGGAGCCGGACGGTATCGAGCTACCGGGCTTCAAGCCGACGCTGCGCGGGAACGTGCGGCAGGTGCGGCAGGCCGCCAAGCTCATCGGTCAAGCGAAAAAGCCGATCATCGTGGCCGGTCACGGCGTCATTCTCGCCGAGGCCTACGATGAGTTGTTGGCGTTTGCCGAGAAGGCGGAGATTCCGGTCATTACCACGCTGCTCGGTATTTCCGGGTTTCCCGACACGCATCGGCTGCACTTCGGCTTCCCGGGGATGCATGGCACCTACTACGCGAACATGGCGATCAGCGAGTGCGACGTGATGGTTGCGGTGGGAATGCGGATGGACGACCGCGTGACCGGCCGGCTCAACGCCTTTGCGCCGTATGCCAAGATCGTCCACATTGACATTGACCCGGCCGAGTTGGGCAAGAACGTGCAACCGACCGTGCCGATTGTGGGTGACGCCAAGGAGGTGCTTGGCCAACTGCTTGCAGAGGTCGAGCCGAACGAGCACCCGGATTGGCTGCTGCGGCTCAGAGAGCTGAAGATTGCCCACCCGTCGCTGGCGCTGCCGGAGTTCACGGAGAAGATGAGTACGCCATGGATCCTGCGGCAGCTCTACCACGCCACCGACGGGAAAGCCATCCTGGTGACGGACGTGGGGCAGGCGCAGATGTGGGCGGCGCAGCACTACTTCTTCGACCGCCGCAATACCCACATCACTTCCGGCGGTCTGGGGCCGATGGGCTACGCCTTGCCGGCGGCCATCGGGGTGCAGGCCGGGCGGCCCAGCGAGGAAGTGTGGTGTGTCACCGGCGATGGCGGCTTCCAGATGACGATGCAGGAGATGGCGGTGATCGCCGAGGAGCGGCTGCCGGTCCGCATTGCGCTCATCAACAACGGCTACCTCGGGATGGTGCGCCAGTGGCAGGAGTTGTTCTGGGAGAAGCGCTACATGGCGGTGGAGATGCGGAACCCGGACTTCGTGACGCTGTCGGAGTCCTACGGCATCCCGGCCAGAGTAGTCGAGACGACCGATCAAGTGATGCCGACCTATGAGTGGGCGCGGCGGATTAACGGTCCGGTGCTGATTGATTTCCGGGTGGAGCGCGAGGAGAACGTGTGGCCGATGGTGCCGCCCGGCGCCTCGCTCCAGGAAACACTAGAGGACCCGGCGCAGGCCAGCGAGGACGCGATCACGGTGGATTCGATGCGGGAGATGGTAGCCAGCGGTTCCGGTGGTGGCGGGGTGTAGCCCGCAACGGAGGCAAAGGGAGATGCAGCACACACTTGTAGCCCTCGTGGAGAACCAGCCCGGCGTCTTGCAGCGCGTCGCGAACCTGTTTTCGCGGCGCGGCTTCAACATCGAGAGCCTGGCCGTTGGTCACACCGATACGCCGGAGCGGTCACGGATGACGATTGTGGTCAATGCCGAGGAGACTCAGGTTGACCAGGTGACGAAACAGCTGTACAAGCTGATTAACGTCCTCAAGGTCTCGGACGTGACGACCGACCGCACCGTGGACCGTGAGTTGGCTTTGATTAAGGTGAGCGCCAGCGCGACCACTCGCGCCGAGATCGCGCAGGTCGTGGACATCTTTCGGGCGCGGATCGTGGATTTGGCCCGCGATTCGCTCACGGTCGAGGTGACGGGCGAGTCCGAGAAGATCGACTCCATCGTCGGGCTGCTGCGGCCGTTCGGCCTGAAGGAGATGGTGCGGACCGGCCGGATTAGCATGACCCGCGGCTCCGGCGCCATCGGCGTCAATGGGAGCGCGTAGGGATCAGAGTTTGACCTAACCCCCGGCCCCTTCCCTCCAGGGAAGGGGAGTCGGCGCAGCGCCCGGCAGTTGCTTCTCTCCAGGGAAAGCGGTTAACAGGGCGGTCTATAGCCCCTTCCCTTCAGGGAGGGGGATGGGGGTAGGTACGTAAGGAGAGCAGGGATGGCGCGGATTTACTACGACGGTGATGCCGATTTGGGTCGTCTGGCCGGCAAGCGCGTCGCGGTGCTGGGGTACGGCAGTCAGGGTCACGCCCACAGCCTCAACCTGAAGGAGAGCGGCGTAGACGTGGTGGTTGGGCTGTACGCGGGGAGCCGGTCCCGTGCGGCGGCGCGGGACGCCGGCCTCGACGTGGCCGACGTGGCCGAGGCCGTGCAGAGCGCCGATTTCGTGATGTTCGTGGTGCCGGATCATATCCAAGGCGACCTCTACCGCGAGGAAGTCGCGCCCCACGTGCGCGAGGGGCAGACGCTCATGTGGGCACACGGCTTCAACATCCACTACAACCAGATCGTCCCGCCGCCCTTTGTGGACGTGAGCATGGTGGCGCCCAAGGGGCCGGGCCATCGCGTGCGGGAGGTCTACGTTGAAGGCGGCGGCGTGCCGGCGCTATTGGCCATTGGCCAAGACGCCAGCGGCCAGGCGCACGAGAACGGTCTCGCCTACGCCAAGGGCATCGGCGCCACCCGCGCCGGAGTGCTGGAGACGACTTTTCAGGAAGAAACCGAGACTGACCTCTTCGGTGAGCAGGTGCTGCTCTGTGGCGGGGTGTCCGCGCTCATCAAGGCAGCCTACGAGACGATGATCGAGGCCGGCTATCAGCCGGAGTCGGCCTATTTCGAGACGCTGCACGAGCTGAAGCTGATCGTGGACCTGTTCTACCAGGGCGGCTTGAGCTACATGCGCTACTCCGTGAGCGATACGGCGGAGTATGGCGATTACACCTCCGGCCCACGCGTCATTGACGAGCACGTGCGCGAGAAGATGCGCGGCGTCCTGGAAGACATCCAGACCGGCAAGTTCGCCAGCCAGTGGATTCTGGAGAACCAAGCCGGGCGGTCATCCTTCCTGGCGACGCGCCAGCGCGAGGCATCCCATCCCATCGAGCAGGTGGGCAAAGAGCTACGCGCCATGATGCACGGCCTGGAGGCGAAGTAGCGCCCACGTTCCGCACAGTCCGCTGCCGGCTATGCAGGTGGCGGGCGGCAAACGGAGTGAGAAACAGAGAGAAGGGAGTGGTGACGATGCGTCAGATACGAATTTTCGATACTACGCTGCGCGACGGCGAACAGGCGGCCGGCGGCTCGCTCACCCTCCCGGAGAAGATGGAATTGGGCCGCCAGCTGCAACGACTGGGTGTGGACATCATCGAGGCCGGTTTTCCGGCGACCTCGCCGGGCGACTTTCGGGCCGTGGAGATGATGTCCCAGGAGTTGAGGGACTGCCAGATCGCGGCGCTGTCCGGGTTCAAGGAAGTCCAGATCGAGACGACCTACCGGGCGCTGAAAGATGCGGTGGCGCCCCGCCTGCACATCGTCATTTCCACGTCGGACAACCATCTGCAAAACCAGCTCCACATGTCGCGCCAGGAGGTCATCGAGATTGCCCGCGACGCGACGGCCTTCTGCAAGCGGTTCTTGTCCGATGTGGAGTTCTCCGCGATGGACGCGACCCGCAGCGATCCCGACTTTCTGTGCGAGGTGTTCAGCGCCGCTGTTGCTTCCGGCGCAACGGTTATCAACGTGCCGGATACGCTGGGGTACCACCAGCCGCCGCAGTTCGCCGATCTGGTGCGCTACGTGATGGAAAACGTGCCGGGAGTGGAGAAGGTGGCCGTCTCGGTCCACTGCCACAATGACCTGGGGATGGCGACGGCGCTCTCGCTGGCGGCGGTGAACGAGGGGGCGGAGCAGATCGAGTGTACGATCAACGGCGTCGGCGAGCGGGCCGGCAACGCCTCGCTCGAAGAGATCGTGATGGCGCTCCGCACGCGCCAGGACTATTACCAGGCGACGACGAACATCAACACCGAGCAAATCTGGCGGGCGAGCCGCATGGTCAGCCAGTACATGGGCTTCGTCGTGCAGCCGAACAAGGCCATCGTGGGCGCGAATGCGTTTGCCCACTCCAGCGGCCTGCACCAAGACGGGATGCTCAAGGAGCGCACGACCTACGAGATCATGACGCCGGAGAGTATCGGTCGGAACGACAGCCGGCTGGTCTTGGGCAAGACTTCCGGCCGGCACGCGGTCCGTTCACGGCTCGAAGAACTAGGCTTCGAGTTGGCTGATGCCGACTTCCCGCAGGTGTTCGCGGCCTTCAAGGAGCTGGCGGACAAGAAGAAGGACGTTTCCGACGGCGATCTGGAGGCCATCGTCAGCCAGCACATGGTCCGCACACCGGAGATGTACGAGTTGGTGCGCGTCCAAGTCGTCACGGGGAACGACAGCGTGCCGACTGCGACGGTGCAGCTCCGCAAGGAGAACGAGGTGATTGAGGACGCCGCCATCGGCGACGGCCCGGTCGATGCCATCGTGCGCGCTATCGTCCGCATTACCGGCGTGGAGGCGCGACTTACGGAGTACACTTTGCAGGCGATCACGCCGGGGGTCGAGGCGCAGGGTGAAGTGACCTTGCGGATTGCGTCGGAGGGCCACACGTTCATCGGTCGCGGGACGAGCACCGATATTGTGGTGGCGAGCGCGGCGGCCTACCTCAATGCCGTGAATAAGGTCTTGGCCCGCCACGATGTCGAGCACAACGGGACGGTTGACGCGCTTGGTTTACATAACGCGATGAAAGTGAAGGTAGGGCCGCCCGCCGAGCAGCCGGTGGCCGTGTAGAGCCATGAGTACCGAACCGCGCACGCTGTTTGCCAAGGTCTGGGACAGTCACGTTGTCCACGAGGCGCCGGGCGAGCCGGCGATCCTGTACATAGACCTGCATCTGGTCCACGAGGTCACGTCGGCGCAAGCCTTCGAGGGGCTGCGGCTGGCCGGGCGGCGCGTGCGTCGTCCGGACCTCACGTTGGCCACGCTGGACCACAATGTTCCGACGGCCGAGCGCCACTTGCCGATTAGCGATCCCATCTCGGCGCAGCAGGTCGAGACGCTGCGCGAGAACTGCCGCGAGTTCGACATCCCGCTCTACGACCTGCAAGACCGCCAGCAGGGGATTGTCCATATCATCGGCCCGGAGCTGGGCTTGACGCAGCCGGGCCTGACCATCGTCTGCGGCGACAGCCATACCTCCACGCACGGCGCGTTCGGCAACCTGGCGTTCGGGATCGGCACATCGGAACTAGAGCACGTCTTGGCGACGCAGTGCCTCCAGCAGAGCCGGCCGCAGACCCTCGAAGTGCGGATCGAGGGTGAGCTACCGCTCGGAGTCACCGCGAAAGACGTGATCCTCGCCACCATCGGCGAGATCGGCACCGACGGCGCGACCGGCTACGCGATGGAATACACCGGCTCGACGATCCGCTCGCTCTCGATGGAGGCGCGGATGACGATCTGCAACATGTCCATCGAAGCGGGGGGGCGGGTCGGTATGGTGGCCCCTGACGACACCACCTTTGCCTATCTGGACGGGCGTCCCCATGCACCAAAGGGCCGGGACTTCCACGAGGCGGTGGCGCATTGGCGCACCCTGCCTACTGATCCGGCAGCGACCTACGACAAGACGGTGCGGCTCGACGCGGGCGCATTGGCGCCGCACGTCACCTGGGGGACCAACCCCGGCATGGTCGTACCGGTGACGGGCCGCGTGCCCGCGCCGGATTCATTCGCAGCCGACGCCGACCGACGGGCCGCCGAGCGCGCGCTGGAGTACATGGCGCTGACGCCGGGCACGGCGATTGAGGACATCGCCGTTGACCGGGTGTTCATCGGCTCCTGCACCAATGCGCGGCTGGAGGACTTGCGGGCGGCCGCGCGGATGGTCCGCGGGCGGCGGGTGCATGACGCGGTGCGGGCAATGGTGGTGCCTGGTTCCGGCGTCGTCAAGTGGCAGGCGGAAGCGGAAGGGCTGGACGCGATCTTCGAGGCGGCCGGCTTCGAATGGCGGGATGCGGGCTGCTCGATGTGCTTGGGCATGAATCCCGACATTCTCGCGCCGGGCGAACGCTGCGCCTCGACCTCGAACCGCAACTTCGAGGGGCGCCAGGGCAAGGGCGGCCGCACCCATCTCGTCAGTCCGGAGATGGCCGCGGCGGCAGCCACAACCGGACATTTCGTGGACATTCGCGCGTGGGAGTAGCCGACTGAGCGGTGCTACCAACCCCTTCGCGTCATTCCGGCGGAAGCCGGAATCCAGACACCGTTGGAGCGCAGAGATCGGATCCGGTCCGGATTCCTGCGAAAGCGAGAATGACCGGTAACTATCAACGGAACCGAGCGTGAACATCTATAGAAAAGGATGCGTGAGCGGCCATGCAGCCATTCGTGCGTGAAACCGGCGTCGTCGTTCCCATGGATCGGCCCAACGTAGATACGGACCAGATCATTCCGAAGCAGTTTCTCAAGCGGATCGAGCGGAGCGGTTTTGGGCAGTTCTTGTTCAATGATTGGCGTTTCCGCCCGGACGGATCGCTCGACCCGGACTTCGAGCTGAACCGGCCGGGGTACGAGCACGCGACGATTCTGATCGCCGGGCGCAACTTCGGCAGCGGCTCGTCACGGGAGCACGCACCCTGGGCCTTGGACGACTACGGGTTTCGGGCCATCATCGCGCCGTCGTATGCCGACATCTTCTATAGCAACTGCTTCAAGAACGGCATCCTGCCCGTCACGCTGCCGGAAGAGGTCGTCAATGACCTGATGGCGCGGGCCACCGAGCGGCCCGGCTACCGGCTGACGGTTGACCTGGAGCGGGGTGTCGTCTCCGACGAGGAGGAGGGCGACATCGCCTCGTTCGACGTGGACCCGTTTCGGCGTCACTGCCTGCTGGAGGGCCTCGACGACATTGGCCTGACCCTCCAACACGAAGCGGCGGTCACGACCTACGAGCAGCGCCGCGCTGCCAGCCTGCCGGTCACGACGCCGCAAGGTGCGGCAGAGTCGGGGGGATGATCCCTTGTTGGTTTGGTAGTTGGTGAGGTGATGCTATCTCGCCGAAGTACTCGATTACTCAACAGGATTCTTCTTGGCGCTTCGGATGCGAACATTCCCTTTGCCGGTTTGCGTAGACTGCTGCAGGACTTGGGGTTTGACGAGCGGATTCGTGGTAGTCACCACATCTTTACTAAGGCGGGCGTGGATGAGATTCTGAATCTCCAACCCAAAGGGGCACAGGCCAAGTCCTATCAGGTCAAACAGGTACGCGGCGTGATTCTGAGGTATAGGCTCGGAGGAACGGATCGTGAACGTGACTAAATACGAGGTCATCATTTACTGGAGCGATGAGGACGAGGCTTTCATCGCTGAAGTCCCGGAATTGCCTGGTTGTGCAGCCGATGGGCCAACACGCCAAGAGGCTCTCGTTGCTGCGGAGGTTGTTATTCGGGAGTGGATTGAGACTGCGAGGGAGTTGGGGCGATCTATCCCTGAACCCAAGGGGCGCCTCATATTCGCATAATCCGCTGGTAGTGCTACGACTAGGGCATGAAGTTGGCGTGGGGTACTGATGAAATCTGAAGTAGAGCTGTACGACACGACGCTGCGCGATGGCTGTCAGCGCGAGGGGTTGACGCTCTCGTTGGAGGACAAGCTGAAGATCGCCCAGCGGCTCGATCAACTCGGTATCCACTACATCGAGGGCGGGTATCCCGGCTCCAATCCGCGTGACCAAGAGTTCTTTGCCCGCGCCCGCGCGATGACCTGGCAGCGCGCCACCATCACGGCTTTTGGGAGCACGCGCTACAAGACCAACCGAGCCGAGGACGATCCCAACCTACAGGCCCTCTTGGACACGGAGGCGGCCGTCTGCACGCTGGTCTGCAAGAACTCGGAGCGCCACGTGCGCCACGTGCTCGGCACGACACTCGACGAGAACTTGGCGATGATCGCGGACTCGATCCGGTTTCTGCGTACACACGGCCGGCGGGTGTTCTACGACGCGGAGCACTTTTTCGACGGCTGGCGGGAGAACGCGGCGTATGCGCGGGCTTGCCTCCGCACGGCGGCGGAGGCGGGCGCCGAGAGCTTGGTGCTATGCGACACGAATGGCGGGATGCTCAGTGAGGACATCGCCGCGATGGTGCGCCAAGCCATTGACGCGGTACAGCCCGACTACACCGGCACGTTCGGCATTCACGCCCATAACGACGCCGAGCTGGCGGTAGCGAACTCGCTGGCCGCCGTGCGGGCAGGCGCTACCCATGTCCAGGGCACCATCAACGGCTACGGAGAACGCTGCGGGAATGCCAACCTGTGCTCGATCATCCCGAATCTGGTGCTCAAGATGGGGGTGCCGGTCGTCTCGGAGGAGCAACTGGCCTGGCTCACCGAGAGCGCGCGGTTCGTGGCAGAGCTGGCCAACGTCGCCCTGGACCCGCACTTGCCCTACGTCGGCCACAGTGCCTTTGCCCATAAGGCCGGCTACCACGCCGACGGGATGATGAAGTCCAGCACGAGCTACCAGCATAGCGATCCGACGCTGGTCGGCAACGACATGCGTATTCTTATCTCGGAATTGAGCGGTCGGAAGGCCATCTCGACCAAGCTGGACCAACTGGGCGTTGAGCTTACCGACGGCGTGGAAGCGAGTGATATTGTCGAGCGCGTCAAGCAGTTAGAGCATCAGGGCTATCAGTTCGAGGGCGCCGAGGCGTCTTTTGACCTGCTCGTGCGGCGGCGCCAGGCTGATTATGAGCGGCCATTCGAGCTGGAGGACTTTCTGATCGTGGTCGAAACGCACCGGCGGCGGGAAGAGGTGATTGCCGAGGCGACCGTCAAAATCCGCGTCGGTGACGAGGTGCAGCACACGGCCGGGCACGGCAACGGCCCGGTCAATGCGCTCGATGACGCGATGCGGAAGGCGCTGCTGTCGTTTTATCCCCAGTTGGCCGCGATCCGCCTCACCGACTACAAAGTGCGCGTCGTTGATGCCGGCTCCGGCACGGCGGCGACGGTACGGGTGCTGATCGAGAGCACAAACGGCCCGCAGACGTGGAGCACGGTGGGTAGCCACACCAATATCATCCAGGCCAGTTGGCAGGCCCTCGCCGACAGCCTCGAATACGGACTGCTCCTGAGCACTCGTTCCGCAGAACCGGCTGCACGATAAGCCGGCACGGACCGAACAACCTGGCCGCCGGCCGCTCCCCGTTCTACGCCGGTCACTCTTCGTGTGTCGCAGCGGCGGCTTTGCGCCGGGCGCGGTGGGCCAGCCAGCGGTGGAGTGCCAGGAAGAGGCCGTGGATGGCGGCGATGATGAGGCTGACGACCGGCACATACGTAGGCAAGCCCACACCGATGAGGACGAGCACGCTCGTCAAGGCGGCGGCAAGCAGCCAAAAGCCGATTGCGATGATATGCAGTCGCGCGATGCTGTGGTGCAGGCGGGCAATGGCCTGAGCGCCGGCGGGGGTAGTAGTCCGCGACGGTGTAGCGCGGGTTGTGCTGGCCGAGCGACGGTCTGCCTGCTGATCGTTCGGTGCGGTCATTGTTTCTACTCGCCTGTTGCTGATCTCGGATGCAGGGTAGCGCATCGGTAGGCGGCGTGCAGCACGGCGTCGGTCGCCCGGCTCCCGGTCGGCCGCTCGCGCAACTCTCGACCGGCCGGCATCGTCTGGATTGAGGCAGGCGTTAGTCCTCGCCCATCGCTGGTCCGAGCGCGTGCGGCGGCTCCTTTTGCGCCTCGCACCGACGCTCACCGTTGCATGTTGCTTGCCGCGCTGCTTGGACACCGGGCCGAGAGCGTATTCGACAGTGCTGGAAGGATGCCTTCTTTGATGAACGTGCGGACGTGGCTCATCGTCTTTGTCGTCGCCAGCGTGCTTATCAGCCTGGCAGCTACGGCTCCGGCGGCGCAGGCGCAAGGCACGTTCGCGCACGGCACGGTGGTCGCGCTCCGCGGCACGCCGCACTTGTGGATCGCAGATCGGCAAGGCGTGCTGCATTGGGCCGGTGATACGCGGGCCTTGGCCGACAAGTACGTCCGTTGGGGAATAGAGAGCCGCGTCGAGGTCTCGCTGGAGCAACTGCGGAGGCTCACTCGCGGCGATCCCTGGCTGTCGGCCGGCTTGCTCAAGGACGGCGACCCGATCTACCTGGTCAAGTGGGAGAGCAGCTGGGCAGAGCCGCAACTGCTCCACATTCAATCTATCGGCGACGTGGAGCTGTTCGGGATTAGTGGCGGCAACTACGGGAGCTTTGTGCTGGATCGGCCAACGTGGGAGGCGCGTTTCGGCCGCTCCGTGGCCGGCCTCCGGCGCTCCGCGCTGGCGGCGGTCACTCCGTCCCTCACGCTGCCGGCGCTGACGCCGTTGCACGGCCAGCCACTGGCGGGGCTGAAGATCGTCCTCGATCCGGGGCATGGGGGCAGCGACCCTGGCGCGATACATCATGGCGTGCGCGAGGCTGCTATCAATCTGACGATTGCCCAACTGCTGCGGACACGCTTGGAGCAGTTGGGGGCGAGCGTCCTGTTGACGCGCGATGATAATGACAGCGTGCTATCGTCGCACGCACACGAGAATGAAGAGCTACAGGCCCGTGCTGACGTTGCCAATCGTGCCAGGGCCGATCTCTTCGTGAGCATTCATGCCGATGCCAGTGACAACCCGCAGATAGCGGGTGTCCTGACGTTCTACGGGCCTGAGCGTGGATACGCGATCATTGCCGGTCGCAGCCCACACTTGGTCGTGCAGAGCCAGCACCTCGCTGGCGCCGTCCAGCGCGAGCTGGTCGCGGCTACCGGGCAGCCCGATCTTGGAGTCCAGTCGGCCCATTTCTGGACTATCGGTGCGGCCCAGATGCCGGCGGTGCTCGTCGAAGTAGGGTTCCTGACCAATCCGGGTGACGTGCATCGTCTTGCCCAGCCAGCCTTCCGGGTGCGTGTCGCGGAGGGCATCGCTCGCGGGATGGTTGCCTACGCACGGCGTGTGCAGGGTGCCGAGGGTACGGAGAGTGCGATCTTTGTGAGCGATCTTACGATTCCCGACGGGACCCGTCTGCGGCCAGGCCAGCCGTTCAGGAAGACCTGGCTACTACGCAACGTTGGCCTGAAGACGTGGTCCCAGGAGTATCGCTTGGCCTATCGCAGCGGTGGGGTGTGGGGTACGGCGCAGAGCGTGCCGTTGCCGCATCCGGTCGCGGCGGGACACGACGTAGCGGTCAGCGTCGCGATGATTGCACCCCAGACCTTGACCACGAACCGCTCCGCGTGGCAGCTGCAAGACCCGGCCGGCAACCGGTTTGGTGACCCGGTGTGGGCAGAGATCGCGCTCGGTGACGGCTCCCGCCGGACGGACCGCGCCGCACCAAACCGCACCTCGGCATTCCGTTACTTCGAGGCAACGGGGCATAACGTGGGGCATGGATTTCGCCGGTTCTTCGAGGCCCATGGCGGCGTGGACACGTTCGGCTATCCACGCACCGAGGAGCTGACGGAGGACGGACGCACGGTGCAGTATTTCCAGCGGGCGCGTTTCGAGTACCACCCCGAGCACGCCGGGACCGAGCGCGAGGTGCAACTGGCGCCACTCGGCACGCTCGCTACGCAGTCCCAGCCGCCGTTCCCGGCCGGCCGGCCGTTCGAGTCCGGGCCGAACCGGCGCTATTTCCCCGAAACCGGGCACGGGGTCCACTTCGCGTTCCTGAAGTTCTTCGAGGCGCACGGCGGCGTGGCAACGTTCGGGTATCCGCTCTCCGGTGAAAGCCAGGAAGCGGATCACTACCGGTCCGGCCGTATCCGCACGGTTCAATACTTCCAGCGTGCTCGCCTGGAGTATTACCCGGAGCACGCCGGCACCCCGCAGGCGGTGCAACTGGGTGCGCTGGGAGATGAACTCCTGTGGCGGCGCGGCTGGCTGCTCGAATAGCGCGGCGGCGGCTATGAGCAGACTTAACATGGGCACGTTCTATCGCGTCGTGCAGACTAATCCGCCGACCTTGGGGGATTTCCTTTCGGATAAGGACCAGGGCAGACCGGCACGCAGCGAAACTCATCGTCGTCTCTGGGATGGAATCTCGGTGTATGCCACGGAGCAGCGAGCACGGAGGAAGGTGCAAGATTACCCGTTCCTAGGTTCGTTTATCGCTCAACTCGATATTCCAGCCCAGGCTTCCTTAAGGATCGAACGCACACTGCGGCGGAGTCGTGGTCACCATACCCTATGGGGTCATCCAGCCTATCTGCTTCGCTGCGTCGTATCGGTGATTCCGGTGTGAGGTAGCTATACTAAGTGGCATGAACTACGAACTGTGGTCGTTATCGTCCCGCAATATCGTCGCGGACTTCGAGACCGAGGCGGCGGCGTTACACGCGGTCGCCGTGATCGTGCAACAGCAGGGCCGTGACGCCGCCTTGGACTTGCTACTAGGCGTCGAAGATGACGCCGGTCGGTCACGGCCTATCGCACAAGGTCAAGACCTGGTGGACCGTGCGCTCGTTGCCTCGTTTTCTGCCCGCGTGCCTGTCTAGCCGTGTGTGCTATCCCCAGATTTTCTCACCAACGTAAGGGCCAGGAATGCACCTCTGGTGACAGCTCTGGCTTCAGCGGTAGTGGCCCCTGGGTGCGCTGGGGGACGAACTCCTGTGGCGGCGCGGCTGGCTGCTGGAGTAGTTCGCCGGCCGGTCATCAGCGTGGCGTCGTGCCGCGGTCCAACACGACTGGGTAGAAGCAGTGTACGATGTAGGGGATGACACGCAACGATGCCGAACGCTGGCTGGCCGAGGCCGAGGCTGACGTAGCCACCGCCGCCGTGCTGTTGACCAGTGGCCGGTATAACCCGTGCGCGTTCTACAGCCAGCAGGCCGCCGAGAAGGCGCTCAAGGCCGTCATCTATTTCATCAATTCGGACCCGTGGGGTCATTCGGTCCTGGCGCTCGTGGATGACGTAGAGCGCCGTGGCCTGGTAGTTGACCCGGAGCTTCACGCCGCGGCGCGTCGGCTGGATCACCATTACATTGCGGCGCGTTACCCCGATGCCTTCCCAGCCGGTACACCAACTGACTTCTACGACGAGGAATTGGCTGCCACTGCCCATACGGATGCCCGTGCTATCCTCGCGTATGTCCGGCGGCAGATCGAGGAGGCGTCGTCAGCACCATGACTGCGGAACATGGCGTAGCAACGTTGGTGGGCCGGCCGTCGGAGCAGTCTGTTGTGGGGCGGCGAGTGGCGGAGGCCTACGCGGCGCGGGTGGCAGCGGCGCTGCGTCCACCACCGGCGGCGGTGATTCTCTACGGCTCGGTAGCGCGAGGTACGGCGCGGCGACACAGCGATATTGACATAATCGTGGTCGCCGACGGATTGCCTGGTGACTGGTTCGACCGCCTGGATATTCTTGGCGACGCTCGCAAAGCTGGTGAGGGGCGCGTGCAGGTCGTTGGCTACACACCGGATGAGTTCGCGGCGATGCTGGCTAAAGCACACCTGACCGCACTCGAAGCGGTAGATCATGGCATTGTGCTGGTTGGTGGGGCCTGGTTCGAGCGGCAGCGTGAGCGATTTGCGGCGTTGAAGCGAGCGGGGTGGCGGCGCACGCCGCGCGGCTGGTATCGGGAGACGGGCAATAATGGGTCGGCCGCGTATTGTGGATAGCCATACTCACGTCTTCTCGTCGGAGGTCGTCACGAGGCCGGAGATCTACCAGGCGCGTGATGACTGGTTTGCGTTGCTCAATCCCCAAGTCCGGCCGCGGCTGGCTACGGCCGATCACCTCACGGCAGAGATGGAGTACAGCGGGGTAGACGTGTCGGTGGCCGTGGGCTTCGGCTGGCGCGATCAGGCTCTCTGTGTCGAGCAGAACGACGCCCTGATTGCGGCCGGACGCGACTCCGGGGGCCAGATCGTGCCGTTCTGCACCGTGCAGCCGCGGGCCGGCGCGGCGGCCGCGCGTGAGGTCGAACGGTGCGCGGCGGCGGGGTGCCGGGGGGTAGGCGAGCTATACCCGGACGGGCAGGGATTTGCCGTTGACGACCTGGCCGACATGGGACCGCTGCTCGAAGTCTGCCGCGCGCTCCGGCTGCCGATCCTGATTCACGCCAGCGAGCCGGTCGGGCACTCGTACCGGGGCAAGGGCGGGACGACCCCGGACCGGCTCTACGGTCTCCTGCGTCTCGCGGCGGGCGTGCCGCTGATCTTGGCGCATTGCGGCGGCGGCTTTGCGTTCTACGAGCTGATGCCGGAAGTCGCGGACCTGACGGCCCAGGTCTACTACGACACCGCGGCGGCGGCCTATCTCTACCGACCGGCAGCGGTGGCCCGAATGCACGATCTCGCGCCCGGCCGGGTGCTCTTCGGCAGCGACTTTCGGCTCCTGAGCCAGCGATGGATGCTGCACTACGTGCGGGAAGCCGGACTGCCGCCGGAGACGGCCGCGGCCGTGCTAGGTGGGAACGCGGCGCGGTTGTTGGGATTGCCGGGGGGCTGACCTGTCCCCGGCAGGAGTAGATTCCCGCTTTCGCGGGAATGACGGTCGCGGCCCCCCCTATGGCCCCCTCGCGCAGCGGGGGGACGGGGCTGGTGTTTGCGTGCCGGCACACGGGCGGGCGCAACATGTTGCGCCCCTACGGCTTAACCCGTATCTACCTCTGTCAGTGCGGGGAGTGAGTCGCTATGAGAGGCGCTATAATCGGCGTGTGATTGCGACTGCTCGGCCGAGGCGCCGGTTGCTGCTGGCCTCGAACAATGCCCATAAGCTCGCGGAGTACCGCGCACTGTTCGCCGGCTTGCCGTTTGTGCTCCAGGTGCCCAAGGACCTCGGGCTGACGCTCGACGTGGACGAGACGGGACGGACCTTTATCGAGAACGCCGTGCTCAAGGCGCGGGCGTTTGCGCGGGCAGCCGACCTGGCGGCGTTGGCTGACGATTCCGGGCTGGAGGTGGACGCGCTGGGCGGCCTGCCGGGCACACGGTCGCGGCGATACGCCGGCGAGGACGCCACCGACGCCGACCGGATGGCTTTGCTGCTGGAGCGGCTACGCGGGGTTGTGACCGCCGAGCGCACGGCACGATTTCGCTGCGTGATCGCGGTGGCTGCGGCTGACGGCTCGCTGCTGGGGAGCGTCGAGGGTGTGGTTGAAGGGTTAATCGCTACGGAGCCGCGCGGCACGCACGGATTTGGCTACGATCCGGTGTTCTGGCTGCCGGAGCGCGGCTGCACGATGGCAGAGCTAGCCCCGGAGGAAAAAAACGCCATCAGCCACCGTGCCCAGGCGGCGGCGGCGGCCCGCGGCCTGCTCGCCGCGTGGCGGGACTGAGGGCAGTCGGAGGCAACGCTCGTGACGGGCACTCTTGATTCGCCGGCCGAGGCGCTGCTCAATACGAGCGCGGCGGTCGTAGCCGTCGGCGTGGCGCCGGGGCATGCCGATATGCTCGCGGCGCTGGCAGAACCGGGCGCGGTGGCGGCGCTGCGTATTGCCGCCGACGCCGACGAGCCAACGTGGTGGCGGCCGCCGCCGGCAGCACGTCGGGGGCGGCGGCGGGCTACCGAGCCGGATGCGGCGGCCGCGCTCGCGTTCTTCGTCGGCCAGGATCGCACGGTCTGGCTGGTAGCGGATACCGAGACGGCCGAGAGCGCCGCCATGCTGCCGCTACCGGCGCTGCCGCTCGATCTGTGGTCGGTAGCCACGCTGCTCTTCCCGACGATTGGCCGCGGCGAGCGGCGGCGACTCGGCGCGGCGCTCGGTATCAGGTTGCCCGACGCGCCGCCCGACGAGCCCCGTGCGGCGGCTGAAGAGGCCGGCACGGTCTATCAGGCGCTGGTGCGCCATGCCGACACGCTGGACGTGCGGCTATTGGAAGAGGCAGTGCGGCTGCTGGGACGCACGGATACCGCCGAAGCGGACTTCTTCCAGGCGGCATTGCGCCGGGGGCTGCAACGCGCCTTCACTGCTGATGGTGGCGGTGACGCGCTCGATGGACACGGAGCGCCGGACGGCGAGGGGGCGCAGCGCGAGCAGGCGGACCCAACCGATTTCCTGGGCGAGATCATGGCGCCGCCGGAGCCGCTGCGCCCGGCCGGTCGGATCGAGCCGGTTGACGCGGACGACGTAGCGGCGGTGCTCGGACCTGGTGGTCGGCTGGCGGCGGCGCTTGCTGAATATGAGGATCGCGACGGGCAGCGGGAGATGGCGCAGGCGGTTGCCGACACGCTGAACCGACGCGATCACCTGCTCGTGGAGGCGGGCACGGGCACCGGCAAGTCGCTGGCGTATCTCGTGCCGGCGGTGCTGTATGCCGTGACCAACGGCCGGCGGGTGGTGGTGTCCACGAATACGATCAATCTCCAGATGCAGCTCCACGAGAAGGACGTGCCGCTGCTCCAGGAGAGCCTGCCGCAGTCCTTCCGGGCGGCCGTCGCCAAGGGGCGCAGCAACTATCTTTGCTTGCGGCGGTGGCGCGCCTTCCTGCGCGATGCGACGCACGGCAAAGAGGAGCTGTTCTTTGCGACGCGCATCCTGTTCTGGCTGCGGGAGACGCAGACCGGGGACCGGCAGGAATTGGCGCTCGCAGACGAGGAACTCGGCGCGTGGGCACAGGTGGCCGCCGACGCGGACAGCTGCACTCCACAGCTTTGCCGCTACCACCGCCAGGGGGTGTGCTTTCTGTCGCGGGCCAGACGGCAGGCCGAGGCGGCGCACGTCGTTATCGTCAACCATGCGCTGCTGCTGGCCGACATTGCGCTGGAGAACCAGGTGCTGCCGGCGTATGACGATCTCATCATTGACGAGGCGCATCACCTGGAGGAGGAAGCCACCGATCAGCTTGGCCTGCGCCTGGAGCAACACGCGCTGCTCGGCCTGTTGCAGCGGCTGAGTATGAAGATCGGGCAAGGGCGGTACGGGGGGCTGTTCGGTGATATTCACTCGCTGCTGCTAGTGACCGGCGGGCCGACGCTGCGCGAGCGCGCCGCCGACCTGACGCAACCGGCGCACGATGCCGTCGAGGCGGTCGTGCCGCTGGTCCGCAACCTGTTCGATGCCGTGCAGAGCTTTGCCCGCGAGGTTGCAGAGTCCGGGCGTGGCAACGGTGACGCCATCGGTCAATACGTCCAGCGGTCGGGAGATCGCCAGCTGCGGCTGACCGCGGGCAACCGCCGGACGGAAGCCTGGGAGCGCGTCGAGGAGGCGTGGGTGGCGCTGGGCGAGGGGCTGGCTACGCTGGGGCAGGCGATGGCCCGGCTGCACGGCGTCTTGGCCGACTTCCGCGGTGCGAGCGAGGAGCTTGACGAGAAGCTCGGCGATATTCAGGGCGCCGAGCGCGAGGTGAGCGATACCCGCGCGAACCTGGAGGAGACCATCGCCGCGCCACAGGAGGGCATGATCTATTGGCTGGAAGCGGACTGGCGCGGCGTGACGCTGCGGTCGGCGCCGCTGGACGTGGGCGAGTTACTACAGCAGACGCTCTTTGCCACCTGCGACTGCGTGATTATGACCTCGGCGACGTTGCAGGTCGGTGGCAGCTTTGGCTACGTGCTGGAACGGCTCGGATTGGAACGCGGTACGTCGTGCCTGGCGGTCGCGTCGCCGTTCGACTTCCGGCGGCAGGCGTTGTTGTGCGTGGCCGGCGATCTGCCGCCGCCGTTTGCGCCGGCCTATGCCGACGCGCTGCACGCGGCGCTCCAGGACATCTGCCGGTCGTCCGGGGGGCAGACGCTCATACTCTTCACCTCGCACGCGGCGCTGCGGGGCGCGTACATGGCCTTGCGCTCCGCGCTGCGCGACCTGACGATCTTGGCGCAGGGGGTGGACGGGCCACGCGCCCAGCTACTCGAACGCTTCCGCTCGACCCCGCGCACCGTCCTGCTGGGCACAAGCTCGTTCTGGGAGGGAGTGGACTTGCTCGGCGAGGCCTTGACGTGCCTGGTGATCGTCAAGCTGCCGTTCACCGTGCCGACCGACCCGATTTTCGCCGCCCGCTCCGAGGAGCAATACGGCGACCGGGCCTTTATGGGCTACGCTGTGCCGCAAGCAGTGCTGCGGCTCAAGCAAGGGTTTGGGCGGCTGATCCGCAGCACGACCGACCGCGGCGTGGTGGTGATCCTCGACAGCCGGGTGCTGACCAAACGCTACGGCCGTTTATTCCTCAAATCGCTGCCGCCGGCCGACATGCGGAAGTGCCGCCGCCACGAACTAGGCCGCATGGTCGGCAGGTGGCTGCATGGACCGGCCAGGCTCCATCAGTCGAGTGGTGGGTAGAGCAAGAGGCCCTGGCGGTCGGTGCGGGCGCGGTAGAGCGAGCCGCCGGCGGTGACGTAGAGCGTGCGGAGGTCGCTGTCGCCGAACGTGCAGTTGGTGGGGCGGTCTGCCGGGACGGGGTGCGTCTCGATCACTCGGCCGGAGGGGGCAAAGACGTAGATCAGCGGGCCGGGACCGCTTTGCTCGAAACCGGCGGTGGCGATGATGTTGCCGTCGGTGTCGAGGCACATGCCGTCAATGCCGCGGTGCGGGCCGAAGTCGTGCAGGATACGGAACGCGCCGAGCGTATCGTCGTCCAGGATGGGGTAGGCGCGGAGCTGGCGGAGCGCGTCGCCGCCGTAGGCGCTCTGCGCGACGTACAGCGTGCGTTGATCGGGGGCGATCAATAGGCCGTTGGGCTTGGTCGTGGTGTAGGTCATGCGGTGGATGGTCCAGGTGCCGTCGTACCGCGGATCGAGGCGGAAGACGGATTCGTGGTCCAGCTCCATCGGGTCGTAGTCGTCGTGATAGCGCGGATCGGTGAACCAGATGCGTCCCTGGGCGTCAATGGCGAGGTCGTTGGGGCTATTGAACCGGCTGCCGCGGAACCGGCCGCCGATCACGGTGCGGCCGCCGTCCGGCTCGTAGCGGACAATGCCGCGGCCGGCGCCAGTTACCCGGTCGATGCTGCCCTCGCAGGCGTAGAGTCGTCCGTCTTTGTCGAGCATCAGGCCGTTGGCCTGGTTGGTGCCGCTGCGGAACACCGTGCAGGCGCCGGTGGCCGGTACGTAGCGCATGATGTTGCTGTTCGGGATGTCGGTGAATAGCAGGCCCTCGCCATCCCAGGCCGGCCCTTCGGTGAAGCCACACCCCCCGGCGACGTGCTCAAACTCCCAACTCATAGCTGCACCCTTTCCGTTTCGTTCGGTGGAGTCGCGTGTGTGTGGCTTCCATGATACTAGGGCGTGTGGAGAGAGTACCAGGCGGGCGGGGACTCCGTATGGTTCGGGCCTCACCCCTCACAATGGATTGCGGCTGGCGCCGCGCCCCCCTATGGTCCCCCCGCTGCGGCGGGGGGACGGGGTGTTCCCTCCCCCGTCGCAACGGGGGAGGGCTAGGGAGGGGGACTGACAGAAAAAACCGGCCGCTACTTGTAGTGCGTAGCAGCCGGTCTTGTGCTGTGTGTTGGTAGCGGGGGTTGGATTCGAACCAACGACCTTCGGGTTATGAGCCCGACGAGCTACCACTGCTCCACCCCGCACCGGAAGCGAACAAGCAGGTCCGTAAGCCGCATTCTGTTTTAGGCGATCATCCATCTTGAGAGCCGGTTGCCCGGCTCCTCTTTGCGCCCTACCTGGGACTTGGCGAGCCACCTGCGAACGTCCCTATTTGGGCTTGCTCCGGGCAGAGTTTAGCGCTTTTCACCCCCGATAGGCGTCATAACGCCACCGGGTCATGGTCTCTGTGCCACTGGTCCTCGCCTCACGGCGGAGGGGCGTTACCCCCTGCCCTGCTCTACGGAGTGCGGACTTTCCTCACACGTAGTGCGATCACCCGACCTGCTTGTTCTTGAGTTATTCGCGTACAAGTGAGAGGATGGCTGTTAGCAGCTGAAGAGTGAAAGGAAGCACCGGCTTGTGCCTGGCACTGCGGCCAGGCCACAGGACAGGTAGTAGAAACTGATCGTAAACGACCAGCCTCCAATCGACCTGGGGGTGAACCGAGCGGAGTGGAACCGAAGCTCCACCCACCGGTTAGCACTCCCTTAGAAAGGAGGTGATCCAGCCACACCTTCCGGTACGGCTACCTTGTTACGACTTCACCCCAATCACGGACCCGGCCCTCGCACCGGGGGTGGTTGTCCACCCCGGGGGTGCTTCAGGCATGGCCCGCTTTCGTGGTGTGACGGGCGGTGTGTACAAGGCCCGGGAACGGTATTCACCGCCGTATGCTGACCGGCGGTTACTAGCAACTCCACGTTCAGGCAGGCGAGTTGCAGCCTGCCATCCCCACTGAGACCCCGGTTGCAGGATTCGCGCCCCCTCGCGGGGTGGCTACCTATTGGCGAGGCCATTGTAGCGTGTGTGTAGCCCTGGGCGTGTGAGCCATGCGGACTTGACGTCATCCCCACCTTCCTCCGGAGTTCGTCCGGCAGTCGGGGCAGAAAACACAACTGCCCCCGAGGGTTGCGCTCGTTGCGGGACTTAACCCAACACCTCACGGCACGAGCTGACGACAGCCATGCAGCATCTGGCGCGGCTCCCCAAGGGGTCGGGCGCCTTTCGGCCCCCTACTACCGCGTAGTCCAGCCCAGGTAAGGTTCTGCGCGTTGCGTCGAATTGAACCACACGCTCCGCTGCTTGTGCGGGCCCCCGTCAATTCCTTTGAGTTTTAGTCTTGCGACCGTAGTCCCCAGGCGGGCCACTTACTGCGTCGGCGCCGGCACCGCAGGGGTCGATACCCGCGACACCCAGTGGCCATCGGTCAGGGGGTGGACTACCGGAGTATCTAAGTCCGTTCGCGCCCCACCCTTTCGCCCCTCAGGGTCAGGACTGGTCCAGCGCGGCGCCTTCGCTACCGGTGTTCCGACGGGGCTCTACGTATGCCACCACTCCCCCCGCCGTTCCCCGCGCCTCGCCCAGCCTCTAGTCGTCCCGTCGGCGCCGACCTCCCCGCGTTGAGCACGGGGCTTCCACGACGCCCGTAGACGACCCCCTACGGGCCCTTTACGCCCAGTAAATCCGGATAACGCTTGTCTCCTCCGTCTTACCGCGGCTGCTGGCACGGAGTTAGCCGAGACTTCCTGCGGAGGTACCGTCAAATTCGTCCCCCCGTACAGCGGTTTACACCCCGTAAGGCGTCATCCCGCACGCGGCGTTGCTGCATCAGGCTTTCGCCCAGTGTGCAAGATTCCTTCATGCTACACCCCGTAGGGCGCGGGACCATCTCTCAGTCCCCGTGTGGCCGGTCAGCCTCTCAGCCCGGCTACCCGTCTTGGCCTTGGGAGGCCATCACCCCCCCAACTAGCTGATAGGACGCGAGCTCCGCACCGGGCGCCCCAGGGAACTGCCCCCTGGTGCTTTCCACGACGATCCGGCGACCGTCGAGCGTAGGCGGGATTAGCCCCCCTTTCGGGAAGATAGCCCCCACCCGGCGATAGATTGCCCACGCGCTCCGCACCCGGACGCCACTGAAGAGCCGTAGCTCTCCCGTCCGACTCGCATTGATCACGCACGCCGCCAGCGTTCATCCTGAGCCAGGATCAAACTCTCCCTAATTTACCACACTTCCTACCACTGTAGGAAGTCGTCTCGTCAAAGTGAGTCGCCTGGCCTTTGTCACTACCAGGTCACAAACTCTGGCTGCTGCTCGACCGGTCATCCCGGAGGACCACCAGTCGGCAGCTACTTCCTTCCACTCTTCAACTGTTAACGAGCCACCGCCACGACCACAGCAACCGATGGACGGTGCTGCCGATTGCGGACTCTGTAATGATACGGGTGCTGGTGGGTCTTTGTCAAATGCGGGAGTGGAAATGACCGGGAGTGAGAGGAGGTTGGATTCCTGCCCCCCTATGGTCCCCCCGCTGCGGCGGGGGGGCGGGCGCGGCGTGCTGCCTCCCGGTGGTCCCCCCGCTGCGGCGGGGGGACGGGCGCGGCGTGCTGCCTCCCGGTGGTCCCCCCGCTGCGGCAGGGGGACGGGCGCGGCGTGCTGCCTCCCGGTGGTCCCGCCGTGGCGGCGGGGGGACGGGCGCGGCGTGCTGCCTCCCGGTGGTCCCGCCGTGGCGGCGGGGGGACCGGCGCGGCGTGCTGTGCCTCTACGGTTTGGCTTGCGGCTGCTCTAGTCAGAGGGACGGAGCCTGTGAGGCATAGCTAGGCGGCTACGTAGCTGGCGGTGGGGCAGGTGTTGCCGGTGTGGCAGGCCTCGACGGCGGCGAACAGCATTGCCATGCTGTGCTGATTGTCTGCGGCTGCGGTCTCCGGCGCTCGGTTTTCGGCAGTGGCCGCGAGGAACTCTTCGAACGCGGCGACTTGGCCATCGTGCGAGTTCGTCACGTCCATCACGTGCTCTACTTCCAGCTTCGGGAGATCGCGGCGGCGCTCGACGAACAAGCGCGGATACTGCATGACGAGCGATCCGTACTCGCACTCGGCGCGAATATCGCCGTACCAGAAGGTGTTGGTGCCGGCCGAGATGCAGTTGCCTTCGTAGACGACCGGCACGTCTTCTTCCATGGTGAACAGCAGGCTCGCGGCCACGTCGCCGGCAAATCCGCTCCAGGGCCAGTTCCAACTGCGGCCCGACACGGTGAGGGCGTTGCGTCCGAGCAGCGCGCGCAGGAGATCGAAGTGGTGAATGCTCATCTCGACCAACAGCGGGTCGTCCATGCGGTGCCGAAACCCGCTCGCGCCCCACCGAAACAGCGCGTCGCGGTAGTGCAGCGTGACGTGGTTGAGTCGTCCGAGCGCGTTGGTCGTAATCAGCTCGCGGAACCGCCGCACCCAGGCATGGTAGCGGCCTTTCTGCGAGATCATCAGGTGGCCCGGAGTGCTGCGGTCGGCCGCGAGAATGCGGCGCATTGCCGCCGGGGTATCGGCGATGGGCTTTTCGGAGAGCACGTGTAGGCCGGCTTCCAGGGCGGGAACGATCACGCTTTCGTGGTGTGCCGGCGGCACGATACACAGCACCGCGTCGGCCTCAATGGTGTTGAGCGCATCGGTCAGTGAGTGAAAGCAGCGGTCGGTGGGCAGGCCCGTCTCTACCGCGGCGGCCGCCAGTGCTGCAGCGTCCACGTCAACGAGGCCGACATAAGTGGCCCGCTCCGGGACCGCCAGTACCGTCTTCAACCAGGTAGCACCGTAGCCGCCTACCCCGGCTTGCAGAATGCGTAGCATGGTCGTCTCCTCTATCGGTGCATCAGCATAGGCTACCGGCGTCGGCGCCGGCAACTGAGCCACCCGGCCGACGCGCCGCCAATTGTGGGCGGCGCAGGTGCTATACTGCCGCCGGGCAGCCCGGGACGTGGCCTTGCGTGGCCTAGGGCTGCGCTGCTTGTTTTATGGGCACATCGTTGACCATCGTGGGGCTTGGCCCCGGCGCGCCGTCGGCACTGACGACCGGCGCGGCGGAGCGACTGCGGGCGGCCCCGTTGGTCGTGCTCCGCACCGCGCGTCATCCGGCGGTGCGGCACCTCGCGCTGCGCGGCGAGGTCCGCTCCTTCGACGACCTCTGCGACCAAGCGGACGGCGTAGACGGTCTCTGCGAGCGGATTGCAGACGAGGTGCTCGATCTGGCGGTTGAGGTGCCGGGGCTGGTTTATGCCGTGCCCGGTCATCCCTTGGTCGGTGAAGCCACGGTCGCTGGCATCCTGCGGCGCGCGCCGGAGCGCGAGATACGCCCGGTAATCGAACCGGCGGTCAGCTTCATTGATGTGGCGTGTGCTGCGGTGCAGTACGATCCGCTGGGCGGGTTACAAGTCCACGATGCGCTGGCGCTGCCACCGCCGGACCGGATCAATGCCACGGCGCCGCTGCTGGTGGCGCCGCTCCACGATCAGCGCATGGCCGCTGCCGCGCAGGCGGCGCTTGCAGCGCGCTACCCATTGAGCCATCCGGTGCATTTCGTGCCGCTGGCGGACGGATCGGCGCCAGCGCCGCCGCGCTCGCTGCCGCTTGGTGATATTGGGAGCGCCGACGCTTGCTGGGAGGGCGACGGGCTGACCGCGCTCTGGGTGCCGGCGCTGCCGCCGGAGCAGGATATGCGCTCGGCGGTGACGGTGCGGGAGATCATGGCGCGGCTGCGTGCTCCTGACGGCTGCCCCTGGGATCGGGCGCAGACGCGGCAAACGCTCAAGCGGCATCTCCTCGAAGAAACCTACGAGGTGCTAGAGGCGATAGACGCTGATGATATGGCCGAGCTATGCGAAGAGCTGGGCGATCTGCTGCTCCAGGTGTACTTCCACGCGCAGATCGCGGCCGAGGAGACGGCTTTTACCTTCGCGGACGTAACTGCCGCATTGGGCGAGAAGCTGGTGCGCCGCCATCCGCACGTGTTCGGCGACCAGGCAGCAACCGATGCCCAGCAGGCGCTCGCCAACTGGGAGCAGATCAAGCAAGCCGAGCGCCGGGCGAAGGGCAAGGAGCGGTCGTCGCTGCTGGACCGGGTGCCACGCGCATTGCCGGCGCTGGCGGCCGCGCAGGCGTTGGGGGAGCGGGCCGCGACGGTCGGGTTCGACTGGGAGACGGTGCGCGGCGTGTTCGACAAGGTGGACGAGGAGCTGGACGAGCTGCGGCGGGCAGACACGCCGGCCGAGCGGGCCGAGGAGTTGGGCGACGTGTTGTTTGTGCTGGCTCGCGTCGGTAGCTGGCTGGACGTGGATGTTGAGGATGCGCTGCGCCGGGCCAATCGCAAGTTTCGCACGCGGTTTGGGGCGATGGAGGCGGCCGCGCGGCGGGAGGGCGTGGAGCTGGCGTCGCTCTCGGATGCCGAGTGGGACCGTCTGTGGAACGCGGCCAAGCGGAGCGCGTGAGGTGGAACCGCCCCCCTGTGGTCCCCCGCGCGGCGGGAGGGCGTGGAGCTGGCGTCGCTCTCGGATGCCGAGTGGGACCGTCTGTGGAACGCGGCCAAGCGGAGCGCGTGAGGTGGAACCGCCCCCCTGTGGTCCCCCCGCGCAGCGGGGGGACGGGCGCAACATGTTGCGCCCCTACGGCATGGCCCGTACCGACCCCGGTTAGAGAGTGCCGGGAGTGTTGTTATACTGACCTGTGAGCGACGGGCTGACCGGCCGGGTCCGCAGCGTTGCCGGGCGATAGGATTGGGTGGGCCGGGCAGTCAGACATCACTATCGAAAGGGAGCACCAATGGCTGTGCAGTTGGATGACTTTCGCTCCATTGCGGAGCGGGTGGTCGAGAACGTCGAGCGGGTGATTGTCGGGAAGCACTACGAGGTGCAGTTGGCGCTGATTGCCTTGATTTGCCGGGGCCATCTGTTGATCGAGGACGTGCCTGGCGTGGGTAAGACGACGCTGGCGAAGTCGTTGGCGCGCTCGCTCGGCTGCACGTTCAAGCGGATGCAGTTCACGCCGGACCTGCTACCGAGCGACGTGACCGGCGTCTCCATCTACAACCAGAAGAGCGCCGAGTTCGAGTTCCGGCCCGGTCCGGTGATGGCGCAGATTGTCCTCGCCGATGAAGTGAACCGAGCGACGCCCAAAACGCAGTCGTCGCTGCTCGAAGCGATGGAGGAGAACCAAATCACGGTGGACGGGGTGACTCGTGCGCTGCCGGTACCGTTCCTGGTGATGGCGACGCAGAATCCCATCGAGTACGAAGGGACTTTTCCCCTGCCGGAAGCGCAGTTGGACCGGTTTATGATGCGGTTGAGCTTGGGCTATCCGTCGGCGGCCGATGAGCTGGTTGTGCTGACCGCCCAGCAAGAGGCCCATCCGCTGGATGCCCTGGAGCAGGTGGTTTCGCTCGAAGACTTACTCCAGTTGCAGCAGGAAGTGCGCGGTGTGTACGTGGACCGCTTGGTCTCCGAGTACATCGTGGCGGTCGTGACGGCGACGCGCGAGCACCAGGAAGTCTATCTCGGCGCCAGTCCGCGCGGCTCGCTGGCGCTCTACCGGGCAGCGCAGGCGCGGGCGATGATGTATGGCCGCGACTACGTGATCCCCGATGACGTGAAGGAGTTAGGCGAGCCGACGCTGGCCCACCGCCTAATCGTCAGCCCGGCGGCGCGCATTCGCAACGTTGATCCGCGCCAGATCATCGAGGAGATCGTCGAGGCCGTGCCGGTGCCCGGGGCCGGGGCTGCTGCGGCTCGCAGTTGAGGCGCTTGCCCCCACCCTCGCCCTCCCCCGTTGCGACAGGGGAGGGAATATGCCCCCACCCTCGCCCTCCCCCGTTGATGCAGGGGAGGGAACACGCCCCCACCCTAGCCCTCCCCCGTTGATGCAGGGGAGGGAACACGCCCCCACCCTCGCCCTCCCCCGCTGATGCAGGGGAGGGAATATGCCCCTGCCGAACCGGCGCGAGGTCATACCAGCCGTTGCCTTTGACGGTATCCTTGCCCACATGCACGATGCTTCCCCAGAGGAGCAACGGCAGTAGCGCCTGCATGGCGGCTCGCTCACCCTCCCAGTCGGCCCGGCCCATGAAGCCGCCGATTGGCGTCGTGCGCCGGAGGCGGCGGCTCGGACTCCACTGATCCACCCAGGCGGTTTCGTCCGCTCGGAGCGTGATCGCGTCGGCGTGCGCGAGTAGCGCCTGGGAGTCGTCGCCGGGCAATCCTGGCGTGTTGCCGGCGCCGAACGCTTGGCCGAGGGCACGCAGGCGCTGCACGAGGCGGGCCACCAGCACGCGCGGCTGCGGCGAGCGCACCAACTGTCCACGCGCGATGAGCCGCGTCGGGGTGTGGAAGGTCAGTTGGACGAGACCGCGCTCGGCGAGCGGCCAGTTTTGCGCTGCGGCAGCGACGTGCGCTGCCGTGATGGCCAGCGTGGGTGACAGGTCGGGCTGTCGGTTGGACTGCCGGTCGGAGGGCCAGAGCACCTGGCGCTGGGCGGTATACGGATTCTCGGCCATTACGCGCAGCAACTGCACCCGGCCGCGCTGCCCGCGATACCGGGTTTCTCCGTCATGCCGGGGCTGCCGGGCGCCGATGCCGCCGGTCTGCCACTGGCGGACTGCCTCGATGAGCGAGGGCACTAGGTCGTATGCATCGGCAAAGAGCGTCAGGCCAAAGGTGAGCTGCTGCCCGGTGGCGTACTGCCCGGAGGCGGTGAGCGGTGGCTCGATGGTGTAGGGGCGCGGGAGCTGCCCGTCGGGTTCAGCCACAGTGCCTAGAGCGGTCGCGCCATGCTGACGCCACAGCGACTCGAACAGGGCGCCGCGCAACGCCGCGCCGCGTGGCTCCGGGAGCGTGAGCGGCTGCAACGCCTCCAGCGTGAAGCGCAGCCGATACGCCGTGAACGGGGACATGGTGAGTGGCCTATGGGGCGTGTCTCATCCCCCTCCACTAGCGCCAACTACAATCCAGGGGCGCGGAGACACGTGGGTGGCCCTCATTCTGGCACACTTGCTCCTGTAGCGGCCGCCGGTGGCCGCGTGATTGGCTGGAATTGTGTTTACTCCGCCTGGGAATCGCACCGTCGTTGTCGTATTCCTGCTGGTGCTCGTTGGCGCGTACATCTGGCGGGGCCAGTGGCGGCGGCTGGTCGCCTGGCTCGGTATTGTGATCGTGGTGTACGGCGGCTTGTTGCTGCTGAGGGCAATCATCGCGCCGCCGGCGCTGAACCTGGTCGCGGTGGTGCTCTTCATGCTGCCGCTCTTCGATGGGGTATGGCTGCTGCTCTCCGGGCGACCGCTCTTCTTCCCGCGGCTGCTGCGTCCTGAGAAGCCGGCCGGTGGTGGGGATGCGGCTGGCCGGCGCACGCGCAAACGCTCCTGATCGCCGGGAGTCGGGCCCCCCGCTCCGCAGGGGGACGGGCGTAGCAGGCAGGCGGAGCGCTAGGGGTGCTGGGGCGATTATCCCGCTTGCCGGCGGCGGAGCCGCTCTCGCAGCCGCCGTAGCTCGGTTTCGACCGACAAACGAGCCGCTCGCTCGGCCGCAGCGCGGTCTTCCGCCGTCATACGGGCGGCCTGTTCGGCCGCAGCGCGGTCTTCCGCGGTCATACGGGCGGCCTGCTCGGCCGCAGCGCGGTCTTCCGCCGTCATGCGGGCGGCCTGCTCGGCCGCAGCACGGGCGGCGGCGGCGACCCGCTCGGCGTGCAACTCCAGCGTTGTCGGCAGATACTTCCTGGCCACCGGGTCGTATGCCCGCAGTTCGCCCTCCTCCCAGCATAGGTCCAGCCCTAGCACCGGACTGTGTCCCCACTGCACCCCGCCCGACTCCTCATTGATCGTGATGGGTTCGTACACCTCGCCCACCAGCCGATCCCCGGCCAGCGCCGCATCGTGGAACCGGCCCCCGGTGTGGTCGAACCGCCAGTATTCCTGCACCCCATAGCCGGCATACCCAGTCCGCTTGACCGTGTAGTCCCGCCGCCCCGTGCTGCGCGAGGCTATTTCCAGCACGAAGTCCGGCGGCTTCCCTACTTCGCTGATGACGTAGCCGTTGCGGGCCACGATGGCGGCGGGGTTGACGCCGAACGCGACCACGCAGTCGGGCGCGAGCCGCTCCGCGTCGTTGGTGGCCTCGTGGCGGAGGTAGCCCTGGCCGGAGATCAATACGTCGGTCCGCGCGGCAAAGTGGGCACGGATGATGCTGTCGAATGCCACCAGGTGGTTGTATTGCTGCATATCGGGTATCCGCGGCGGGTCGGGGAGTGGCTCCAAGTGTGCATACGGGCCGGGTGGTGGGGGGCGGAGGGCGGTTCTGGTTGCCATCGGAGACCTCGTGCCGGACGGCCGATGCACACGGTAGCGAGGTGAGACGACCCGGCAGCAGTAGTATAGCCGCCCGGGAGCCGCGGCGTCGGGGCGGGGACGTAGTCCCCCTGGGGTCCCCCTCACAAGGGTAGGTTTTTCCGCGGGGAGCCGCGGGCGGGGCAGCCCTCACCTGCTGATGGGCCAAAGCCGCACGGATAGTGCCAGGTGTGGTGCGGCTTTGGCCCATCCCCCGGCCCCCGCTCCACCATGTGGAGCGGGGGTGTAACACTCGGACCGGGGCCGATGAATAGCCCTGGATTGTGGCCTACGCCGCAATGACGGGGGATTGGGCGCGATTCACCGCGCCGCTACACGAAAAACCTACCCTTGTGAGCCTATGGTCCCCCCGCTCCGCAGGGGGACGGGCGGAGCGTGCTGGCGGAGTGCCAGGTGGCCTGGGGCGATTATTCCGCTTGCCGCCGGCGGAGCTGCTCCCGCAGCCGCCATAGCTCGGTTTCGACCGACAAACGAGCCGCCCGCTCGGCCGCGGCCCGGTCTTCAGCGGCCGCAGCGCGATCTTCCGCCGTCATGCGGGCGGCCTGCTCGGCCGCAGCCCGGTCTTCAGCGGCCGCAGCGTGGTCTTCCGCCGTCATGCGGGCGGCCTGTTCGGCCGCAGCACGGGCGGCGGCGGCGACCCGCTCGGCGTGCAGCTCCAGCGTTGTCGGCAGATACTTCCTGGCCACCGGGTCGTATGCCCGCAGCTCGCCCTCCTCCCAGCATAGGTCCAGCCCCAGCACCGGACTGTGCCCCCACTGCACGCCGTCCGGCTCTTCATGGATCGTGATGGGTTCGTACACCTCGCCCACCAGCCGATCCCCGGCCAGCGCCGCATCGTGGAACCGGCCGCCGGTGTGGTCGAACCGCCAGTATTCCTGTACCCCATAGCCGGCATACCCGGTCCGCTTGACCGTGTAGTCCCGCCGCCCCGTGCTGCGCGAGGCCACTTCCAGCACGAAGTCCGGCGGCTTCCCTACTTCACTGATGACGTAGCCGTTGCGGGCCACGATGGCGGCGGGGTTGACGCCGAACGCGACCACGCAGTCGGGCGCGAGCCGCTCCGCGTCGTTGGTGGCCTCGTGGCGGAGGTAGCCCTGGCCGGAGATCAATACGTCGGTCCGCGCGGCAAAGTGGGCGCGGATGATGCTGTCGAATGCCACCAGGTGGTTGTATTGCTGCATATCGGGTATCCGCGGCGGGTAGGGGAGTGGCTCCAAGTGTGCATACGGGCCGGGTGGTGGGGGGCGGAGGACGGTTCTGGTTGCCATCGGAGACCTCATGCCGGACGGCCGATGCACACGGTAGCGAGGTGAGACGACCCGGCAGCAGTAGTATAGCCGCCCGGGAGCCGCGGCGTCGGGGCGGGGACGTGGATTCCCTAGACTCACAAACGAAGTGCAACACCAGAGTAAGGTGTTGCCATGGGACGTCACTACACACAGCTTAACATTGAAGACCGGTGTGAACTGGCCCGTCTACACGCCCAGGGGCGCTCGCTCCGGCAAATCGCTACAGCTCTGGATCGCGCGCCATCGACCATTGCGCGGGAGTTGAAGCGCAATGCCTCCCGCCAGCAGGGTTACCGCCCCCGCTATGCCCAGGAACAGGCCCGCGCTCGCCGCTGGGGTGGCGCCCGTCTCGACCGGGATGCCGCCCTGCAGGCCCAGGTGCTCGCCCGGCTCAAACAGGGCTGGTCGCCGGAGCAGATCGCGGGCCGGTTCCGGCTAGAGCGGGGTACAACGATCATCTCCCACGAGACCATCTATCGCTTCATCTATGCCCAAACCACGCGCACCAAGACGGGTGCCGCTTGGCGCCACTACCTGCCACGGGCCAAGTGGAAACGGGGCTGGCGGGGGCGGCGTGGTGGCAGTCCGGCCTCCTTCATCCAAGACCGGCGCCCCCTGGCCGAACGACCCCCTTCCGCTACCGACCGCCGGACCCCAGGCCATTGGGAGGCCGATCTGATGCTGTTCCGCACCTATGGCCAAGCCGTGCTGACGGTGCATGAACGCCACTCCCGCTTGCTGCTGGCGGAGCGGCCCCCGGGCAAAGCCGCCGCCCCCATCGCCCAGGCCCTCGCGCGGCTGCTGGGGCCCTTGCCCACCCCCTGGCGCCAGACCGTCACCTTCGACAACGGCACCGAGTTCGCCCGCCATCACGAACTCCACGCCCTGGGCCTGGAGACCTTCTTCTGCGACGCCCATGCGCCCTGGCAGAAAGGCGGGGTCGAAAATGCCATCGGGCGCCTGCGCCGCGGGCTGCCCCGCAAGACCGACTTGGCGACCCTGACGGACACCCGGTTTACGGAGTTGGTGCAGTTGTACAATAATACGCCCCGCAAGTGTCTAGACTACCGGACCCCGGCGGAAGTCTTCTGGAACGACGTGTTGCGCTTCAAATGTGAATCCACCTTCCCGCTTGCGCGGGAATGACGAGTAGCTGGGCGCAACATGTTGCGCCCCTACAGCTTAACCCGTACCTGCCCTTGCGAGCACGGGGAGAGGGAGTACTTCTTGATCTGCTGGCCACTAGCCGCCTGGTAGGAACCGGCGCAGGGGTGGTGGGACGAGGATGCGTAAGTGCCACTGGGTGTTGTCGTCGGTGAAGAGAGCGGCGACCATCGTATCCACCGGGGCGTGATTGTCGGTGAGGATTTGAACCGGTCCTTGCTGCAGCCAGCGTTGGCGGTCGGCTTCCGCCATGACGAACGTGGTGCGCTCGCGGAGAAGCTCGTGGGTGTGATGGGGGCGGAACTGCGAGAAGTCTATGGGCTGGCGCGAGGCGGCGACGACAAAGGTGGCGCGGGCATTTCCCGATTCACGTAGCTCGCGCTCAAGCTCGGAATGGGACTCCTCGGCTCGCCATGCATCCCGGTCGAGCTCCTCAAGGTAGTAAGGAAAAGGGATGTCGGCGTCCTGACCCAAGATGTAGACATGGGGATAGATCGATTCCAATGTGTACACAAAGGCGCGCAGAAATCTACTCGGCCGGAGCTTATCAATGATGTTGACCAGATAGATACCGTCGTCGCTCAGGAGGTCGTGGAGTTGCTGGTTGAACTCCAGGGTAGTGAGGTGATAGGGAACGGAGTAGTCGTTGAAGGCATCGCCGACGATGAGGTCGTATTGCTCATGCCGAATGTCATTGACGGCCATCCGCGCGTCCTCGTTGTAGGTCACGATGTTGGTCATGGGGCTGAGTCCCAATTCGGTGCGGACAATCTCCGTCACGCCAGGATCAATCTCGATGACCTCGACCGAGGCCTGGGGATACCGGTTTTCCAGGTGGATGGGCACCGTGTAGCCACCGCCGCCGATGAAGAGGGCGCGAAAGGCGGGGTTGCGCTGCGCGAGGTACTGGGCCGTCTCCGCGAAAATGCGGGTGTAGGGATAGGTGAGCGTATCGGGTTGGCCGATGACGTTGTAGCTGTGGATGAGATGGTCGAGTTTAAGTTCCCGTGCCGGGCTGTCGGTTCCATGTAGCGGCGTGACCTTGATGCAGTAGTAGCTGCTCTCCACGCGGCAGGGACTTTCGCGCAGGTGCGGCTGGAGCGTGTATCCGGCCAGCGCGAGTGTGGGAATGAGGAAGAAGGCCGCGGCGAGGCGCTGCCGGAGCAGGCTGCCCATGGTGAGTGCCAGCGCCAACAGCACGAATCCTACCAGCAGGACGACGTGGCGGGTGCCAATCGCCGGGATCAGCACAAAGCCGGTGATGTAGACGCCGAGGATGCTGCCGGCGGTGGAGACCGCGTAGAGCCGGCCCACGATCCCGCCGGCCCGGCCGAGGTCCGTTAAGGCTTGCTTGACGGCCAGCGGCGTCACCATGCCGAGGATGCAGCTGGGCAGAAAAAACAGCGCGGCGTTCACCGCGAGGATGTGCGGTAACAGGGGCAGGTAGTTGAAGAGCGACGGCACATGCGGCAGTAGGGCGAGCACGGCGAGAGCTAAAAAACTGGCGCCGAGCAGGGTGAGGCCGAGCGTGCGGGCCGGATCAAAGCGGTCGGCGAGCCGGCCGCCGAGATAGTTGCCGACGGAGATGCCGGCGAGCACGATGCCGATGATGCTGGTCCAGGTGTAGATCGAGACGCCGATCTGCGGCGCCAGCAGGCGGCCGGCGACGATTTCGAGGACAAGCGTGCCGGCGCTGGCGAGAAAGACAATGACGTAGAGCCGGGCGGACCGGAGGGCGGGGTTGCTCATGGGGCCGTCCGGGTTTGCCGCAGTGTGGGCAATGGCACGCCAGGTCCGCACCACCAACTCCATTCGATTGTGTTGATTGTACGCTTTCGGTCGGTCACTTTAGCTCCGAGGGTATCCGGGAGATGGCTCATACGGCGAGATGGGGCACGGTGGATGGGGGCGAGGCGGCGAGCGCACGGTCCACCAGGTCTTGGCCTTGGGCGATACGCCGCGACCGCCCGGCACGGTCTTCGCTGCCTAGTAGCAGGTCCAAGGCGGCGGCGTGGCCCTGCTGCCGCACAATCGCGGCGACAGCCCGTAGCGCCGCCGCTTCCGTCTCGAAGTCCGCGACGATGTTGCGGGATGATAACGACCATAGCTCGTAGTTCATGGGCTAAGTATAGCCTGCTTACACACTGACACGGGCAGGTTTTTCGCGCAGCACGACCTCCTTGCGCCCGGCGGCCATCCAGGCTGACCGGGGGCGCCAAAGGCCCTGGATTCCGGCTTCCGCCGGAATGACGAGCGCCTGGGCACGATAAGTCGCGCCGATGGAACGTCGCCACGGTATCGCGTGTCCATGGGCTACGAGCCGCTCGCCACGGGCCACCTGCGGATGCCCCGGCCGTGGAGGAGGTTGCCGAGCAGGGCACCCAACAGGAGCAGGACGGCCGCGACCATCACGACGATGAGGCGCGTGCCGAAATGGGCGATGAGGACGAATCCGGTGAGGTACACGCCGACCAGGCTGCCGGCGGTGGAGATGGCATAGACGCGACCGACGAGGCCGCCGGCGTGACCGAGGTCCGTCAGGGCCTGCTTGACCACGAGCGGCGTTATCATGCCCAAGATACAGCCGGGCAAGAAAAAGATCACCGTGGTGAGCACGAGAATGCGTGGGACGAGGGACATCCAGAGCGTGAACTGCGGGAGCAGGCTGACTAGGCCGAGCGTAATGAAACTCGTCAGGCTGGCGGCGACCAGCGTCAGCCCCAGCACGGACGGGCCGGGATAGCGGTCGGCGAGCCGGCCACCGAGGAAGTTGCCGATGCTGATGCCGGCGAGGATGACGCCGATGACGCTCGTCCAGGTGTAGAGCGAGACGCCGATGTAGGGTGCCAGAAGTCGGCCGGCCACTAGCTCGATGACCAGCGTACAGCCGCTGGCGATAAAGGCGATGGCGTACAGGCGTGTCATGTTCAGGGCTGCATACATGTCCGGCTGACTCCTCGAAAGACCTTCGCGCCGCGCTGCACGGAGCGCCGCCCGTTTCGCGTGCGAGAGTCTACCCCGTGCAGCTAGGCGGCAGTCGGATATTCGGTGGAAGACAAGCAATGAGTTTAACCGGCTACTCACGACTCAGTAAAGCCGGAAACGTTAGCGTGACGTTAAATCGCGCGGTCGGTGTCAGCGACGTGCGGTGTCGTGTGCTGCACCAGCAGCGCCGTGAGGTCGGCGGCCGTGCGCGGGACCGCTGCCGACGGTGGAAGCAGCCCTTTGTCGCGCAGCTGCCGGTAGGCGCTGACGACGATGGGCAGGAGCAACCTAGCCTCGCGGAGCAGCGGCTCGTCGGCGAGGACTACATCGGGGCGGCCCTCGGCGAGCAACCGGCCCTGACGCAGCACGATGACGTGATCGGCCCAGGCGAGCGCCAGCTCCACGTCATGGGTGGAGATGACAATGCTCCGGCCGGTGCGGTGGAGCGTATCGAGCAGGTCGAGGACACGGGTGGTCATCTCGGGGTCGAGGCCGGCCGTTGGCTCGTCGGCGATGATGACCTCCGGCTCCATCACCAGCACGCCAGCGATAGCTACCCGCTTCTTCTGGCCGTAGCTGAGGAGGTGCGTGGGGCGGTCGGCCAGATCGGTCAGGTCGGTATCGCTGATGACCTGCTCGACCTTATCGCGTACCTGCTCCTCGGACCAGTCCAGGTTGAGCGGGCCGAAAGAGATGTCCTGCCGGACATTGGCGGCGAACAACTGCGAATCCGGGTCTTGGAACACCAATCCGACACGGCGGCGAAGCTCGCGGAGGGCGTGGCGGTCGTAGCTGATTGGCTCGCCACTCAGGGCGATGGTGCCGGCGGTGGGTTGCAGAATGCCGTTGAAGTGCAGGAAGAGGGTGGTTTTTCCGCAGCCGTTGGCGCCCAGGAGGGCGATGCGGCGGCCCTTTGGCAGGGCGAGGGAGAGGTCGCGTAGGGCTACGGTGCCGTCCGGGTAGGTGAAGGTGACACCCTCAGCCGCCAGTACGGGGGGCGCGTCAATGGTCGTGGCGGCCGGATTGGCGCCGTTGCGGCGTTCCGCCAGCGGCTCCTCTGTGTGCTGCGGGCCGCCGGGGAGTGCTGTCCCCAGCGGGCTGGTCCCGACGTCGTGTACTCCACTCATAGAATTCTCCACCACCAGGTAGCGATGGCCGCCAAGAGCAACACGCTCTCGGCGCCGGCGATGACGAGCAAGTTGCGCGGCGACCACGTGGGCTGTGCCGTGAGCACGCGCAGCTCGCCGGTATAGCCGCGAGCGGTCAGCGCGGTGAACAAGGCCGCCGCGCGGGCCTGCGAGCGCAGGTAGAGGTTGGCGGCGAGCATTCCCGCCGAGCGCAGCGAGCGCCGCCAGTTGCTGTAGCCGAGGCGGGCGTTCTGGGCGATATACATGGCCTGCGCGGTCTCGATAAAGACGAAGATGAACCGATACATGAGCACCATCAGCTCGATGAATAGCTGTGGTACACGCCACTTCCGTAACTGGTCGGTGATATCCACCATCGGGGTCGTGAGTGCGAGCGACAACATGCTGGCTACGCAGGCGAACGACACCGACGCGACCTGTGCCGCGCGCTCCAGGCCGCTCCAGGTGGCGCCGAGGTGCCAGGGGCCGACGGGGAGCGCGATCAGCGTCGCGGCGTCGGCCGGGTCTACGGACATGACCGCGAGCGTGAGCACGCCGAGCACGATGAAGCTGGCCGGCAGGCGGACAAAGTACCAGAAGGCCCGCAGCGGAATGCCGGCCACGCCGACAACGGCGACGGTGACGAACGCGAGCGCCAGCAAGGCGACGACCGGCGAGCTGGCAACAAGGCAGATCAGGATGGTGAGGCCGGCAAAGAGTATCTTCTCGGCCGGGTGCGCGGTCCGCAGCCGATTGTGGTAGGCGTACAGGTCAATCGGGAAGGGATGCACGTTTGCCTCTCTCAGTAGTCAGTAGTCAGTAGCCAGTGGTCAGTGGGCATTAGTCCCCCTATGGTCCCTCACAAGGGTAGGTTTTTCTTGTAGGGGCGCGATTTATCGCGTCCAGGCCCCCGTCATTCCGGCGGAAGCCGGAATCCAGGACTATTCCTGCCCCCAACCCCCGTCAAGGCACCGAAAAGCGCCCGGTTCTGGCCGAGCGGTGGCCGGGCCCCCAGACCCTAGTGCTTTCCGCACCAGTGGGCAGCGATCCTGCTCATCCCGGCATCCCGAAAATCCTGATGCAGACAAAAAACCTACCCTTGTCGGCCCTATGGTCCCCCCGCCGCAGCGGGGGGACGGGGTTCGGAGGACTCCTATCCGCTCGCCCCGGCGCCGGTGCGGCGGCCGAGCGGGTAGCCGACGAAGAAGGCCAGCAATCCCAGGCCGATGCCTTGCGAGGCGGCTATGGTTGCCTGAAGCTCGCCGAACTCGGTCTCCACGAAGAGCAGTGCGATGGCCAAGATGACACCGATGGCAGACAAGGCCCCGGCAATGGCCAGATCGGTACCGCTGCCGATGCCGTTGCGGGCGCGGGAGCGACCCAACACCCAGCCGACAAGGGCGGCGACGAGGAGCGTGCCGAGGAGCGCCTGCAAGCCGAAGAAGAAGGCTTCCAGGTCTTCGGGTGAGTAGATCGGCTCGAACCACGCCTCGAAACCCTCGCCGGCCAACTCCTCCACGGCCGCGACGCCCTGCATGTCGGCGCCGCCCCACTCGGTTCCTTCGGCGATCCAGCCGCGATAGGCCAGCGGCACGAGGACCAGGAGAATGACAACGGCGGCCAGTAGCCAGTTGCGCGTTTGTGGTGACATATGATGCTCCCTCCACGTTCCTTACGAGTGCGTTCTTGCCATCAACCGACGATCAGCCGGCGGCTGCAGAGGCGCCGGGCGCGGGCGTCGGTGCTTCTGCGGGGAGAATGCCCTGCTCGACGAGCACGTCGCGGCTGTGCTGGACGAGCAGGTTGAAGACGATGAGCGTGAGGATGCCCTCGGCGATGGCCAGCGGAACCTGCGTGATGGCGAAAATGCCGAGGAACTTGACGAATGACTCGACGATGCCGCCGGTCGCGGCGGGCCAGGCCAGCGCCAGCTGCCCGGCGGTGACGATGTAGGTGGCCCAGTTGGCGATAGCAGCGGCGAGGAAGACGGCCCAAGATAGTCCAAGACCGCGGAAAGCGCGGAAGATGCCGTAGGCGACGAACGGCCCGACCACCGCCATCGAGAAGACGTTGGCGCCGAGCGTCGTCAAGCCGCCGTGCGCGAGGATGATCGCCTGGAACAGTAGGACGATGGTCCCGAGCACCACCATGGTCGTCGGTCCGAAGAGGATGGCGCCGAGCGCGACGCCTGTGGGGTGCGAGCAGCTTCCGGTGACGGAAGGCAGCTTCAGCCCCGACAGCACGAAGGCGAAAGCGCCCGACATGCCGAGCGTGATTTTGCTCTGTGGCGAGCGGTTGACCTGCCGGGCAATGGAGCGCAGCCCCCAGAGGAAGAATGGGATCACGACGACGAACCAGATCACCGCCCACATGGGCGGGAGGAAGCCCTCCGAGATGTGCATGGCGTGTGCCGACCGGACCATGCCGAAGGCCAGCAGCAGCGCCGCTGCAAGGATCAAGACCAGACGCTGCAATGTCTTGGGGTGAGCGAGAACAGTTGACATAAGCACCTTCCCTCCCGGAGCAACTCGACGGTTTTTGCTATAGAGAACGGTTTGCAATAGGAGTGCAGTGTCAATATACACCCAATTGCCTAGCGAGTCAAGGCGAGTGGATGGAGGAGCGGGCCTCACCCCCCGGCCCCCTCTCTATCGCTCCGCGATGGAGAGGGGGAGTGGATTCCCGCTGGTGCGGGAATGATGGGACGGGGGTGGGAGGTGTTGCCCTCACCCCGGCCCTCTCCCAGGGGGAGAGGGAGCAGCGGACCTACCCCTGGGAGGGGGGATGCCCCCCTATGGTCCCCCCGCTGCGGCGGGGGGACGGGCGCAACATGTTGCGCCCCTACGGCTTGGCGTGCATCCAATCTCTGTCTGGGGGCGAGGGGGCGTCTATACCGCGGCGGCGGCGCGACACTTGGCACAGCGGCCGCTGATGTCAATGTCCATGCCCTCGACCTGAAACCCGGTCTGCTCGAGCAGGTCGGCGCGGAGTTGGGCGGTAAGCTCGCTGGTGAACTCCTCGACGGCGCCGCACGGGCGGCAGACGACATGGTAGTGCTCGTCGGTGCCTTTGATCTCGTAGTGGTGGTGCTCTTCGGAGAGGTGTAGCTCCTCGATCAGGCCGTGGTCCTTGAGCACGAGCAGGGTGCGGTAGACGGTAGAAAGGCTGATGCGTGGGTCACGCTTCCGGGCCAGGCGGTATAACTCGTCGGCGTCGAGATGCCCTTCGGCCGCCTCCATCACGTCGAGGAGCAGGCTGCGCTGTTGGGTCATTCGCCGGCCGCCGCTTCGCATGACGGCGCGCGCGCCCTTCTGAAAATCACTCAGCTGGCGTGTGCTGGATGAGTCTTGCATCGCTGTACTCCGGGCCTAATCCCCGGCCCCTTCCGTGCAGGGCAGGGGAGTCTGCGTGGGCCTGTAGCCCCTTTCCTCCGGGGAGGCGCATGTCCGCTCTTTCGATTGTAGGTAGGCGGCGCGGGAAGTGTCAATGTGCTCCGGCGGCATCGCCGCGCCGACGGGAGCGGTGTAGAATGCGGAGCGCGGTGTTACCGGGTAGCGAGAACGGGTATCGGCGGCGGGCAGCATGGCGAGACAGGCAACGGGTGCGGCAGCCAGCGAGCGGGAGACGGTCCTGCTCCTCGACGGCTTTTATCTGCTCTTCCGCGCGTTCCACGCCGTACCGAGCACGTTCGCAACCTCGGCCGGCGAGCCGACCAACGCCGTCTACGGCTTTACCTCCGTCCTGCTCAAGACGATTGCCGACTTGCGGCCGGAGTACGTGATCGTCGCCTTCGATAGCTCCGGGCCGACTTTCCGGCACGATGAATATCCCGACTACAAGGCCAATCGTCCGCCGATGGACGAGACGCTGCGCGTGCAGATACCGCGGGTGCGGCAACTGGTCGAGGCCTTCGGTTTCCCGATCTGCGAGGCCGAGCGAGCCGAGGCGGACGACGTAATCGGCTCGCTGGCCGTCAAGGCGGCGGCGGCGGGCCTGGATGCCGCTATCGTGTCGGGGGACATGGACCTCTTGCAGTTGGTGGATGAGCAGGTCTCGGTGGTCTGGCCGGGCCGGCGCATCTCCGACTACACCATCTACGACCCGGCAAAGGTGCAGGAGCGGTACGAGTTGCGGCCGGAGCAGGTGCCGGACTTCAAAGCGCTGGCCGGCGATAGCTCGGACAACATCAAAGGGCTGCGCGGCGTGGGCAAGAAGACGGCGGTGCGGTGGCTGCACGAGTGGGGCACGACTGACGAGATTGTGGCGCACGCCAGCGACCTCCCGAAGCGATTTCAGAACGCCGTCGCTGCGAGCGCCGAGCAGATCAGCCGGGACCGGCGCTTGGCGACGATTCGGCGGGATATCCCGTGCGAGCTGGACCTGGAGCGAGCGCGGGTGCGGACCTACACGCGGGATCGAGTTGTCACGCTCTTCCGTGAGCTGGAGTTCCGCTCGCTGCTGCGGCAGCTTCCGGAGGATGAGTCGACATCGCTGCAACCGACGCTGCTGACCGACGGTGCCGAGGCCCCGGCGCCGGCCGAAATCGCCGTTGAGGTCGTGACGACGCCGAGCGAGGTGGCCGCGGCGGCGCGGCGGCTGGCGGCGACGGGAACGCTGGTCATCCACCTGCTCACGACGCAGCGGCCGGGCGCGGACCCTGATCTGGGGGGGCTGGCGCTGGCCGGCGCTACGCCGGAAGCGACGCCCGTGTTCGCTCCGTTGGCTGCGGCGGATGATGCGACCGGAGCGGCGCTGGTGGAGGCGCTACGCGCGGTGAGCGAGGACGCCGCGGTGGCGAAAGTGGGCCACGATGCCAAACGCGCTATGGCGCTGCTTGCCCGGTACGGCGTGGCGCTCCGGGGCCTCGCCGACGACACGATGCTCGCGGCGTATCTGGTCAATCCCGCGAGCCGATCGCTGTCGGTGAAGGACCTGGTCTTGGCACAGACGGGGGAAGAGCTGACCGAGCCGGCGAGCCTGATTCCGCGGCGCAAATCGTGGTCGGCCGTGGAACCGGCGGCACTGGCCCAAGCAGCGGCCGCCGAGGCGGTGCGGCTGCCGAGTATCGCGCGGCTGTTGCGCGAGCAGCTTGAGGAACGCGCCCTCCTGGACCTCTACCGCGATGTAGAGCTGCCGCTGCTGCCGGTGCTGGTGGACATCGAGGCTGCCGGTGTGGACCTCAATACCGACTACCTCGCCGAGATGAGCAGCGCAATGGGGGCGCAGATCGCTGCCGTCGAGCAGAGCATCTATGAGGACGTGGGCCACGAGTTCAAGGTGAACTCGCCGCAGCAGTTGGGGCAAGTGCTAGTGGATGAGCTTCACCTGCCGCTCACCAAGCGCACGAAAACGGGCTTCTCGACTGATGCCGGCGTATTGCAGGAGCTGATCGGCGCCCATCCGGTCATCGAGAAGGTGCTGGACTATCGGCAAGTGACCAAGCTCAAGTCCACCTACGTTGACGCGCTGCCGGTGCTCGTCAACCGCCGGACGGGTCGTCTGCATACCTCATTCAATCAGGCCGTCGCGGCTACCGGGCGGCTGTCGTCAGCCGATCCGAACTTACAGAACATCCCGATCCGCACCGAGGAAGGGCGCCGGATACGCCGGGCCTTCATCGCCCCCCGTCATTCCGGCGTAAGCCGGAGCTGGCTGCTGCTCGCCGCCGACTACGCCCAGATCGAGCTACGGATTGCCGCGCATCTCTCCCGCGATCCGCTGTTGATGCAGACGTTCCGTGACGGCGTGGATGTCCATGCGGCGACGGCGGCGACGCTGTTCGATACGACGCCGGATGCAGTGAGCGAGGACCAGCGTCGGCTCGCCAAGACGATCAACTTCGCCATTCTGTACGGCATCAGCGGGTGGGGCCTGGCGCAACGAACCGGGATGAGCTTGGAAGAGGCCGATCCGTTCATCAAGCGGTACCGCAGTCAATATCCGGGGATTGACGACTACATCAAGCGAACCGAGGAGCACGGGCAGGAGTACGGCTGGGTGGAGACGCCCATGCGGCGCCGGCGCTATCTGCCGGAGTTGAAGTCGCGCAGTGCGCCGGTCCGCGCTGCCGGGAAGCGCATGGCGATTAACCATCCTATTCAGGGCGGGCAAGCCGATCTCATCAAAGTAGCGATGATTAACATTCACCGCGACCTCACGGCGGCCGACTTGCAAAGCCGGATGATCCTGCAAGTCCACGACGAGTTGGTGTTCGAGGTACCGGAGGAAGAATTGCCGCGCGTGGCACCGCTGGTGAAAGAGCGCATGGAGACGGCGATGGCGCTCGACGTGCCGATTGTCGTGGAGATGAAGACCGGCCCGAACTGGGGCGAGCTGACGAGTTTCTAGTTTCGGGTTTCTAGTGGCTAGTGGTCAGTGACCCAAGGTGCTATGCCTGAGCTTCCTGAAGTGGAGACGACACGCCGCGACCTGGTGCCGCAGCTTGTCGGGCGCCGGATCGTCGGGCTGGAGCTGCGCTGGCCACGGACGTTGGACCGGCCGCCGAGCCGTGCGGCGGCCGAGGTGCTGCTGGTGGATCAGCGCATTATCGGGCTGCGGCGGCGGGGCAAGTACCTGCTCATTGACTTGCAGAGCGGCGCCATCCTGGTCATTCACCTGCGGATGTCGGGACGGTTGGGAGTGGTGGCGGCAGAGAGCCAGGAGCCGGTGCATCTCCGTGCTGCGCTGCTGCTGGATGACGGGATGGCGCTGCGGTTCGTGGACATGCGGAAGTTCGGTCGACTCTACGTGCTGGCCGGCGCCAGCGAGTTGGACGACCTGCTGGTGAACGTCGGGCCGGAGCCGCTGGAGGACGAGCTGACGCTGGCGGCGTTTCGTGAGCGCCTGGCGCAGCGGCGCACGCGCCTCAAGGCGCTGCTGCTGGACCAAAGGTTTCTCGCCGGCCTGGGCAACATTTACGTGGACGAGGCGCTGTTTCGCGCCGGTCTGCATCCGCTCCGCAGCGCGGCCGAGCTGACGGCGCGGGAGACGGCGCGGCTGTACGAGGCGTGCCGCATGGCGCTGACGGTGGCGATCAACAACGGGGGCACGACGTTCCGCTCCTACCGCGACGGGTGGGGGCGGCGGGGCCGCCACCGGGAATTGCTGCTGGTCTATGATCGGCAGGACCAGCCGTGCTACGTGTGTGGCGGCGAGATCGAGAAGCTCAGAGTCGCAGGACGGGGTACGCACCTCTGCCCGGTCTGTCAGCCGCTCGACCCGCTGGCGCCAGCGACGGTCGCAGTACGCACGCGGCGGGTGGCCGAGCTGGATGCGCCGTATCTGGCGAGGGCTGCCGATGGTGAGTCGTCGGCTGAGGGCTGAGGCCGCCGGAGATGCCCCCTATGGTCCCCCCGCTGCGGCGGGGGGACGTGGATTCCGGCTTGCGCCGGAATGACGAGGCGGCTGAGGGCTGACGGCTGATAGCTGACGGCTGATAGCTAAAGCAGCGAGAGCTGTTCTGGGGGCGGCGTGGGGTCTAGGGCCGGCTCCGGTTCGGGCGGTTGCTCGTGGGCCGACTGCCGGGCGGCACGGACGGCATCGGGGATTTTGGCGAAATCGGCCTCGATCTCGCGCCGGAGGGAGCCGCGGTGGAGGGCGGCGGCGGGGTGGTACATCGGCATGACGATGCGGCCGCCGACCTGGCGCGGCTGGCCGTGAATGCGGCTGATGCGCTGGCCGGGAATGAACTTATTGAGCGAGAAGCGCCCTAGCGTCACGATCACCAAGGGGTCTATGGCGGCGATCTGGCGGTCGAGGTAGTCGTTGCAGGCGCTGACCTCGCTGGCTTCCGGGTCGCGGTTGTCGGGTGGGCGGCACTTGATGACGTTGGCAATGAAGACTTGCCGCCGGCTCACGCCGATGGACCGCAGCAGACTTTCGAGAAACTGACCGGCGGCGCCGACGAACGGCCGGCCTTGCTGGTCTTCGTGGAAGCCGGGGGCTTCGCCGATGAACAGCAGGGGGCTGTTGGGGTTGCCTTCACCGGGGACGGTGCGCGTGCGGCCCTGGTGCAGCGGGCATTTTTCGCACGCGGCGACTTCTGCGCTGATAGCTTCAAGCTGCTGAAGCTTTTCTTCTTTGGTCATGCGCCTACCTCTGTTCGCCCTCACTCGGAGGGTTCACCATGTAGAACGCAGACGGGCCGGTGGGCGCCTCACTGTGCCAGTAGCCAGTGGTCGGTGGTCAGGGGGAGCGAGACAGGGGTGAGGACTGCCCCCCCTATGGTCCCCCCGTTGCGACGGGGGGACGTGGATTCCCGCGAAAGCGGGAATGACGAGGGTAGAAACAGGAATGACGGTTCAGACGATGGGTGTGCGAGTAGGTCAGGATGTTGGGAGTGGCAGGAGTGCGGGGCAAGATTACCTGGCGCAGCCGGCGCAGGCCGGCCGGCGAGGGCGCGGTGGCGATAGAGGCGGCACTCAGACGGTCACGACAAGACTCCCTCGCCGTAGTGGCGAGGGGCCGGCCATGACCCGGTGCCCTAAGGGCGGCACTCAGACGGCCATGCCGCGCCGCGCACAGGGCGGCGTGGGGTCGCTCATGACCCGGTGCCCTCGGCTGGGTGGCGGTGCCACCGTCGTAAGTTGACACGGTAACGTGTGTACTTTCCTGCCGGGCGGTGCCCGGTGCTTCAGGATGGTCTTGCATCTGCCACGTCCCAACGCCGGGTCATATAGGCGGGGGTGGGGGAAAGACAACGGCCTAGGGGACGGGATTTGTCAGAATCAGGATTTACGGGATGGGGGGATGAGCAGGATGGATTGCGGCCTGCGCCGCAATGACGAGGCCGGGGGCACGCTGCTCGGATTTTCGGTACGTAGCCCCCCTGTGGTCCCCCCGTTGCGACGGGGGGACATGGATTCCCGCTTTCCGGGATTTGTCAGAATCAGGATTTACGGGATGGGGGGATGAGCAGGATGGATTGCGGCCTGCGCCGCAATGACGAGGCCGGGGGCACGCTGCTCGGATTTTCGGTACGTAGCCCCCCTGTGGCCCCCCCGTTGCGACGGGGGGACGTGGATTCCCGCTTTCCGGGATTTGTCAGAATCAGGATTTACGGGATGAGGGGATGAGCAGGATGGATTGCGGCCTGCGCCGCAATGACGAGGCCGGGGGCACGCTGCTCGGATTTTCGGTACGTAGCCCCCCTATGGTCCCCCCGTTGCGACGGGGGGACGTGGATTCCCGCTTTCCGGGATTTGTCAGAATCAGGATTTGCAGGATGAGGGGATGAGCAGGATGGATTGCGGCCTGCGCCGCAATGACGAGGCCGGGGGCACGCTGCTCGGATTTTCGGTACGTAGCCCCCCTGTGGTCCCCCCGTTGCGACGGGGGGACGTGGATTCCCGCTTTCGCGGGAATGACGAGGGGTGATGGCGGGCGTGACGGGGAATGCGGCTGGTGCTTAATCCTCGTCGAGGGCGTAGTCGTCGAGGAGGGTTTTGAGGGAGGCTTGTGCTTCGGCCGGTAGCTCGATGAGCGGGAGGCGCAGGCCGCCGACGTTGAAGCCGCTCAGGTTGAGGGCCGACTTGATTGAAGACGGGGACGCGACCGGTGACACGGGCGGGAAGAGCGCCTTGGCGAGGGGCAGCAGATGGTGGTGCAGGCGGGCGCCCTCTGCCGTGTCGCCGCTGGCCGTGGCTTCGATCATCTGCTTGATGAGGCGGCCGGTGACGTGGCTGGCAACCGATACGACACCGAAACCGCCCAGGCACATGATTCCGAACGTGTCCTGGTCGTTGCCGCTCCACACGCGGAAGTCGCCGGGCGTGCCGCTGATGATGCTGGCGATCTGCTCGTAGTCGCCGGACGCTTCTTTCACGCCGACAATGTTGGGTACCTCGGAGAGCCGCGCGACCGTATCAGCTTCCATGTTGCGGACGGTGCGCGTAGGGACGTTGTAGAGGATGCACGGCTGGTCGGTGGACTCGGCAATGGCGCGGAAGTGCCGGTACAGGCCTTCCTGTGGCGGGTTGTTGTAGTAGGGCACGACGAGCAGGTAGCCGTCCACGTAGGCGGCGGCTTCCTCAGTCAGCTCGATGCTCTCGCGGGTGTTGTAGTTGGTGGTCCCGCCGATGACCTTGGCTTGGCCGGCGACGGCATCGCGGACGGTGCGGAAGAGCCTAATCTTCTCTTCCGTGCTGAGGGTCGGTGATTCGCCGGTGGTGCCGGATACGACAATCGAGTCGGTGCCGTTCTTGACCAGCCGCTGCGCCAGCCGCCCGGCCTGCTGGTAATCGAGCGCCTCATCTTTGTCGAAAGGTGTCACCATCGCGGTGATAAGCCGTCCAAAATCGTCTGCCGAACCGGTCATGGTTGCTACCTCCTGCGTCTGTGCGTCGTATGGCGTGCCATCGTGCCGATGACAGGGCGCAACATGTTGCGCCCCTACGGTCCGTACCGAACTGTGCTGCTACTACGCTACTCCAGACCGAGTACCTTGTCCAATCCTACCGTGACGCCGGTGCTGGTGAGCACGTAGCGGAGGGAAGCCAGGGCGCCGGGCAGGAACGATTCGCGGCTGGTGGAGTCGTGCCGCAAGGTCAGCGTCTGGCCGAGACCACCAAAGATGACCTCTTGGTGCGCGACAAAACCCGGTAATCGGACGCTGTGAATGCCGACGCCGCCTTGCTGGCCGGCCCGCACGTCGTCCAGTGTGAACTTGGCCGTCTCGGCGCGCTCGAAGTCTCGGCCGCGCCACTCAACCATCTCTTGGGCAATGTGGAGTGACGTGCCTGAGGGAGCATCGGCTTTTTTCTCGTGGTGTAGCTCGATGATCTCGGCCCAGTCGAAGTGCTGGGCGGCGACGCGGGCGAGGTGGAGCAACACGGCCGCGCCGAGGGCAAAGTTAGGCACGATGGCGGCGCCTAGGCCCCGCTCCGCGCAGAGCTGCTCGATGGTCTCGATGGCCGCCGGTGACAGTCCCGTCGTGGCGATGACCGGAGGGACGCCATGGGTGAGGGCGGTACGGGCATTCTCGGCGGCTGCCTCGGCAGTAGTGGCGTCGAGGAGCACGTCTGCCTGGGTCTCGGTCAGCAGCGGGGCGAGATCGGCCGCGAGCGGCACGCTGCGTCCCGACGGCAGGGTGATGGTGGGGGAATCGACGCTGCGCCGGGTCACGCCGACGACCGTAAAGCCGGCGTCCTTTTCGATACCGGTGGCCAACTCCTCGCCCAAGTGACCGTAGCCAGCCAATACGACACGAATCGGGTCTGCTGCCATGACTGCCTATCCTTTCGTCTCGCCCCCCTCGGCCCCCTGACTGGGGTAGGTATGGGCCAAGCTGTAGGGGCGCAACATGTTGCGCCCGTCCCCCCGTCGCAACGGGGGGACCATAGGGGGGCCACGCACCCGCACAACGGGCGGTGTTTCGGTACGCAGCTACCCACCTACCCCCCCGCCCCAAAACTCCCATCCTGTCTATCCTGTCTATCCATGTAAAGACCTACCCGTGTCAGCCTGTGGTCCCCCCGCCGTGCGGGGGGACGTGGATTCCCGCTTTCGCGGGAATGACGGAGGGCAGGGCTGCTCGCTAGCGGCGGCGGCGCGCGCCGGTGGGCCGCGAGGGCTGGTCGCCGCCGAAGCGGCGGCCGCCGAAGGACGTGGCTGGGGTGGCACCGCCGCGGGGCCGCGGTCGGCCCGGCCCGCCCGATGGGCCTTGGCGCGCGCGCTGCATCTTGCGGCGCATCACGTCCTGCGGGGTGCCGCCTTCGACGACGGCGCGGCGGGAGAGGTTGACGCGGCCCTGCGAGTCGATCTCGCTGACCATGACCATCACCTCGTCGCCGATTTCGACCACTTCCTCGGCGCGGCTGACCGGATGCTCGGCCAGCTCTTCCAGCGGGATCAGCCCGTCGGTGCCCATGGGCAGCTCGGCGAAGGCGCCGAAGTTCATCAGGCGCACGACCTTGCTCAGGTAAATGGTGCCGACCTCGACCTCCGCCGTCATATCGCGGATCAGCGCCTCGGCCTGCTCGGCGCCCTCACCGGAAGGCGAGAGAATGCTGATGAGGCCTTTGTCATCAATGTTGATGTCGGCGCCGGTCTGCGCTTCCAGGCCGCGGATCGTCTTGCCGCCGGGTCCGATGACCGCGCCGATCTTCTCCGGGTTGATGGAGACGGTAATCATGCGCGGCGCATACGGACTTAGCTTGTCGCGTGGCGCCGGCAGGGCTTCCTGCATCTTCTCCAGGATGAATAGGCGCCCCTCGCGGGCTTGCGCCAGCGCCTCGCGCATGATCTCGGTCGTAATGCCCGTGACCTTGATGTCCATTTGGAGGGCGGTGATACCGTCGGTGGTGCCGGCCACCTTGAAGTCCATGTCGCCGAGGAAGTCCTCCATGCCCTGAATGTCGGACAGCACCTTGTATTGGCCGTCCTCGCCGAGCACGAGGCCCATGGCGACGCCGGCCACCGGCTGCTTGAGCGGCACGCCAGCGTCCAGCAGGGACAGCGAGCTACCGCAGACAGAGGCCATCGAGGTCGAGCCGTTGGACGAGATGATTTCCGAGACGACGCGGATGGTATAGCCGAAGTCTTCCTCGGAGGGCAGCATCGGGAGGATCGCTCGCTCGGCCAGCCGTCCGTGACCGATGTCGCGCCGGCTCGGACCGCGCAGAAAGCGGGCTTCGCCAGTGGAGAACGGCGGGAAGAAGTAGTGGTGCATGTACCGCTTGATCTCGTCTTCCCAGGCCAGTCCGTCGAGGCGCTGGGCGTCGCCGGGTGAGCCGAGGGTGACGACGGAGAGCGCCTGCGTCTGTCCACGGGTGAAGACCGCCGAGCCGTGCGTGCGTGGGAGGATGCCGGCCTCGATGGAGATGGGTCGAATTGTGCGCGAATCGCGCCCGTCCGGGCGAACGTCCTGTTCGACGATCTGAGCGCGTACCGCCTGCTTGATGTTCTGCTCGACGCAGCTCACGATCTGATCGGCAGGATGCTGCGGTTCGAGCTTACCGACGACTTCTTGGGAGAGCTGATCCAGCCCCTCTTCGCGCGTGGACTTGTCCTTTTGGTTCAAGACAGCCGTCAGACGATCCTGTAGCTCCGTCTCGACCGATTCCCGGACCTCGGGGTCAATCGTGGGTGGCTCGAACTGCTGTTTGGTCTTGCCGACCTTCTCGGCAAGCTGCTCCTGGACGGCCACGATGTCCTTGATGATCTGCTGCGCCGCTTCGAGCGCCTCCAGGATGACCGCCTCGGAGACCTCGTTCGCCCCGGCCTCGACCATCATAATGGCGTCGGCCGTGCCGGCCACGACGAGGTCCAGTTGGCTCTTTTCGTTCAGCTCGGTCGTGAGGGGGTTGGCGACGACCTGGCCGTCTACGTAGCCCATCCGGACCGCAGCGATGGGACCGGCAAAGGGAATATCGGAGATCATGAGCGCGGTGGAGGCGCCGATGATACCCATGGTGTCGGGGGCGTTTTCGAGGTCGGCCGAGAGCACGTAGACGATGACCTGCACGTCGTTGCGGTAGCCCTTGGGGAAGAGTGGACGGAGCGGACGGTCGGTGAGGCGGCACATGAGGATGACATCATCACTCGGCCGCCCCTCGCGGCGCGGATACCCGCCCGGAATCTTGCCGGAGGCGTAGTGCCGCTGCTCGTAGTCGACCGTGAGCGGGAAAAAGTCTGTGCCGGGGCGCGGCTCTTTCGAGGCGGTGGCCGTCGCCAGGATCAGGGTGTCACCGTAGCGGACGGTGACGGCGCCCCCGGCTTGTTCCGCGAGTTTGCCGGTTTCGATGGTCAGGGTACGACCGGCAACCTCACACGATACCTGCGTTGCCTGCAAAGCCATAATCGAACTACCTCCCTGGGTAGATATGTGGGTGTGGTGGCGACGCGCCGCGGCACCGCCCGCCGGAAGTGGGGGTGGGGCCAGGGAGCGCGCCGGGGAGGGAGCGGTCGCAGGCGTAGATTATTAGTTAACACTTGACTACCAGCAGACTGCCAGGCGCTGCCGGCGCTGCGCCGTTGTGGCGCGTGCCACCGGGCACGATAGGCCGGCCGGTGGCCTGGAATGATGCTCATAGTCATGTGCTAACTAACAACCTTAGAGCGACCGTCCCCAACGAATGAAGCCGTAGAGAAGGTGTGGAAGGCTGCTGATTACCTGTGTCGCGCGGCGGCGTCTTTTCCTTGTGTGAGCTATCTGCCGGCAGCGGCGGTACCGAGAGTGAACCGGGCCACTGCTCCGTCAGCCGGCACGCCCGCCGGCCGAAGCGTGGCGGCACGTGCCCGGAGCACCACTACCAGCGAGGGGCCTGGGCTGAACAACCGATCCAGCCCGTGCCACGAACCGAGGCTGTCTACCGAACCGACGCCACGCTACCGCCGCAACCCGGCCCGCGCAACGACGCTATCGTAGCGGTCGGGTTGCTTGCGCTGGAGGTACTTCAAGAGGCGGCGGCGGCGACCGACGAGCTTCAACAGGCCGTACTTCGAGGCGTTGTCCTTCTTGTGGACATTGAGATGCTCGGTGAGCTGACGGATGCGCTCCGTCAGCACGGCAACCTGCACTTCCGATGAGCCGGTGTCCTTTTCGTGGAGTTTGTAGGGCTTGATAAGCTCCTGCTTCTCCTCAACCGTCAGCGTCACGCTGTCTGGGCCTCCTTCTGCCCTTCGCCATCGTCCTGTGGCGACTCACGCAATCAGCGGATCCCACTTCTCTTCACCGGCAAGTATACCAGGTGCAGCGCGGAGCGTGCGGGCAGTTTCCGCAGTTCGGGGACTGCCGATGGCATTTGCTTGACATAAGTGGTGTGGTAGGTGCTGGGCCTCACCCCCTCCGTCATTCCCGCGCAAGCGGGAATCCATCCTGACCATCCTTGCATCCCGCCCATCCTGATGCAGACCAAAAACCTACCCGTGTGCGGGGGAGGGCCTGGGGGATATGACGCTGTGCCGGCGCTCTAACTGAGGTTGAGGGCCACGAACGCGGTGATGATCGCAGCCATGAGCGTCGCCCAGGAGGCGATTATCACCACGATGAGCGCATTGTAGCGGCTGTTCATATCGGCCCGCAGCCCGTCAATGGCCTGGGTCGTCTCGGTCCGTACTCCGTCGATGGCCTGGTGCAGACCCTCGAACCGGCGATCCATCCCATCGAGGTGGCTGTTCATGTCGTTGAGCCGGCGGTCGACCTGCTCGTAGGTGCCTTCCAGCCGACTGAGCCGCTGGTGGTCGATGTCGCTGATAACCATGGTGCTCCCTCGCGTGCTACCTGGCGCTTTGCTTCATAGTAACCGAGCCGCCGCCCCCGCGCCAGCCGGTACCCCCTACCCCCTGACAAGGGTAGGTTTTTTGTGTTGGGGCGCGATTTATCGCGTCCAGGCCCCCGTCATTCCGGCGGAAGCCGGAATCCAGCCCCTTCCCTGGAGGGAGGGGGTTTGGGGGTAGGTCCGCCGTCCCGCTCCCAGGGAAGGGGTCGGGGGTTAGGTCCAAATCACTCCCCCCGAAATACCTACCCTTGTGAGGGGAGAGTTCCGGTGAGGGCCGGGAGTCGCGGGCTAGGCTGGGAGATGGATGCCTTCCAGGGCCAGGAGCCAGCGTTTCAGGGCGATGCCCCAGCGGTAGCCCGTGAGGCGGCCGTTGGCGCCGACGACTCGGTGGCAGGGGATGAGCGGGGCGAGCGGATTGGCGCCGATAGCCCGGCCGGCCGCGCGGGCCGCTTGGGGCCGGCCCATTCGGCCGGCCAGCCAGCCGTAAGTGCGCGTCTCACCGTGCGGAATGTGCCGGACTGCCGCCAGCGCCCGCTGTGTGAAGGGTGACAGCCCGGTGAGGTCGAGCGGGCCGCGGTAGGGCAGTGGCTCGCCGGTGAAGTAGGCCGCCAGCGCGGCGGCGGCCGGCTCGGTCGCAGACTCGATGGTCGTCGGCCGGGGGCCGGTGCTGAGAGCGTCCAGCCATTGGCGTGCTGTCTCGGCGGTGGCGGCCAAGGGGCTGATGAGGGCGAGACCTCGGGATGACCACGCCAGTCCCACCCAGCCCACACCGACGCGAGCGATGCCGCGGCGCGTGGCGGCAATTGCGGCCGCCGCACCGACCGGTGGTGGCGGGCCGCAGAAGGACGGTGGCTCGGTCATCTGATCGCCTACATCCGGCCGCCGCCAGTGTGTGCGGCAATGCCGCTGCCGGCGGCTCGCCGCCGCAATTCGCTGTCGGTGGGGGTGCTGTGCAGCCGGGGAATAGGGTGGGCGACCCTAGTAGATGGAGTGCTGCGATGAAAGTAGGATGTATGGAATAGAAGGTCGCCCCACCTATCCACAACAACAGCCGGTTGTCCACACCGGACTGTCAGGTCCATGATACCCGCGGCCACACGGGCTGTCAACGGGTGTGTCAGATGTACCATCTTTTCGCGTGCCGAGAGCGGTGCGACGGGGAGCCGAAGCCGGCCGGCGGTGTATAATCTACGGAATAGCGTCGAGAGACCTGCCCGGCAACGCGCGATGGCGGGATCCGCGGTGCCTGGAGGGAGGTGGTTGGGCGATGACCGCGGAGCGGCGTGCCCCAAATTCGCAATCAGCGCGCGAATCGGAAGCCCAGGTGGGTCAGGTGGGGGGTAGGAGAGGTAGCGTAGCGCCTGGCGCGGAAGGTCCGAACCTGGCCCAGCTTGGCGCGCGGCTGGCGCGGCTCCGCCTGGGTCGCGGGCTGACGCAAACGGCGCTGGCGGCGCGGGCCGGGATTCCGCGTCCCTACGTCAATGCGCTCGAAGCCGGGCGCCACGAGCCGACGGTGCGGACGCTCACGGCGTTAGCGCGGGCGCTCGACGTGGAGCTGGCGGCGCTGGTGTGGCACGTGGCCGGTCGGGACTATGCCGACCCGCGAGTTGCGCTCGGCGCACGGGTGGCGCAGCGGCGGCGGGCGCTGGGGTACGACCGGCAGGCCGACTTTGCGAGTGCGGCCGGCGTGCCGCGGGCCACGCTGAACCAGGTGGAGCGTGGGGGGATTCCCAATCCGAAGCTGAGTCTGCTGGTGCGACTGGCGGCGGCGCTGCGTTGCTGTCCGAGCGAGCTGGTGCGTGGTCTCGATACGCACAGCGCAGACGGCGAGCGGGAAGGGGCTGAGGGATCGAGTTCTCGCGCGATGTAGCGGTTTGTGAAAGCTAATGCTGATTATAGTTCGCAATGAGTAATCCGCTGCGCCTGGGTACGTTGCCTCTGCGGTCCGTGTGGCCGTGGCGCCCGCCAGGCCACTGACCACTGGCCGCTGGTCACTTGTCTGCGTGCCGCATCGCCGCTGCGCTGTGAGTCGTTCCAGGTGAGAGGCTGGGACACGATCCGCGCTGTCGGTGACGGCGCCCGGCTTAGGCTGCGCCGGCAGCGGGTTGCGTCGGTTGGCGGCGCCTCAGGGAGTTACGATGTCTCGTGATCTGATGCTCAACGGCCGGATTTCCGGTGATCCGGCGGCGATAGACGGTGCTGTCACCGTCGCTGCCGCCTGTGCCGCCTTTCTGCAAACGCAGGTGGTGCGCTCGCCACGCACCCTGACGACCTACCGCACCGGGTTGCGCCGCTGGGCCGAGTTCCTGCGCCGCGAGTTTGGCGATGATGAGATTTATGTCAATCAACTGCCGGGAACCATCCTGGAGCAGTTCTACGCCTGGCTGCTCCGGCACCACGGCCGGGAGCGGCGGGCAACGGTGCTCACGTATCTGGCCGGCGCGCGCGCCTTGATGCGCTACCTCGACCGCCGGCAACTGCTGGCCCCGGGGCTGTCGTATGAGCAGATGCGCCAACAGCTGAGTGACGTGGTGGGACGCTCGACGTACCGTACCCCGCGCATTGACCGGGGCATTCCGCTCATTCTCGAATACGTGGACGGCTTGCCGCTGCCCGAGGCAACGCCGCAGACGCGACGAAAGCGCTTGGAAGTGCTGCGGGACCGGGCGCTGCTGCATACGCTCTTCTCCACCGGCTTGCGTCGCGCTGAAGTGGCCGGTCTCAACCGGACCGACGTCGAGGATGGCTGGGCGCGGCGGGCGCTTGTCACCGGCAAGGGAGACAAGGAGCGGATCGTCTTTTTCGGTGAAGAGGCGCTGACTGCCATCCGTGCCTATCTGGACGAGCGGGCGGATCGCTACGTGCCGCTGTTCTTGCGCCACGACAAGGGACGGGGCCAGCCGCGGCGCGACGGCGACAACCTGCGCCTCTCTCCCCTATCGGTGTGGCGGGTGGCCAAAGCGGCCGGCGCGGCGGTGAACGTTGCGGTCAGCACGCACCATTTTCGGCACCACAAGGCCAGCACGCTGCTCAACCGCGGCGCCAGGCTGGAGCAAGTCCAAGACCTACTCGGCCATGCCTCGCCGGAGACGACCAAGCGCATCTACGCGCACTACGAAGTCGAGGCCCTGCAAGAGGCGTTCGATCAGTACAGCGTCTCCCCGGCGGAGCAAGCGGCGGCGCTGCGGGCCGGGAAGCGGTAGAGCGGATGGGGCCTCACCCCCGGCCCCTTCCCTCCAGGGAAGGGGAGTCATCGTGGCGACTGGCCGCTGCCGGCTCCCGGCTCGTCACTGTGGCGGATGGTGCAGTATTTGCCCCCCTATGGTCCCCCGCTGCGGCGGGGGGACGGGCGCAACATGTTGCGCCCCTACGGTGGGGGTGGGGCGCGATGCGCTCGTGCGGGCAGGGTGAGGTGAAGAGTATGGAGTTCGAGCGGACCTACTCCCATGCGCCGTGGGAGAGCAAAATCGGGTATTGCCGGGCGCTACGTGCGGGCAACCTGATCTTTGTGACCGGGACGGCGCCGGTTGCCGAGGGCGGCGGCGTGTTCGCGCCGGGTGACGCCTACGCGCAGGCGCGGCACTGCCTGGGGCTGATCGAGCGGGCGCTGCGTAAGCTGGACAGTGATCGGACGGCGATAGTGCGGACGCGCATGTTCGTGACCGACATCGAGCGGTGGGCAGAGTTCGGTCGCGCCCATCGGGAGTTCTTCGGCGAGTCGCACCCGACGACGACCATGGTCGAAATCTCGCGCCTGATGGCCCCAGGAATGCTCATCGAGATCGAGGCCGACGCCGTTGCGCCTCCGGCGTAGCCGGGCCTGCCCCCCTATGGTCCCCCCGCTGCGGCGGGGGGACGGCGGCGGATGCCGCTCCCATAGATTATGTAAAGCAAGCCAAGCTGCCACTGGCTGATGCTATAGTGACGGGGTAGCCGCGGTTGCCGGTTTCCGAGTACCACGCTGGAGAGAGCGAACAGCTTGTGATGAAGGTCAGCGCCGAGTCCCCGGTAGCCGTGCCGGATGGCCCCGCCCAGCGGTGGTCTGACGACGATGCAGCGGCAGTCAGTCGGCAGCTCGATGACTTGCTCCCGGACCCGGCCCTGTTTCGTGTCGAGGGACCGGCACGGCTGCCCGGTCAGCGCGCGCCGTGGCGGCTCTCGCCGGAGCCGTTTTGGCTCTCGCCGGAGCTAGTGGAGACGCTGGAGCGCCTGGGCGCCGACCTGCTCGCCTTCTACCAGGCGTGCAGCCGTCTCTACCAGGCCAGCGTGCGCGGTCGCGTGCCCGCCTGGGTAACAGCGTACCTGGATGCCGGACGGCCGGACGAGGTGGTGCGGTACGGACGGATGAATCGGTTCCGCCGGCATACCCCGCTGGTCATCCGCCCGGACCTGTTCCTGACCGACCAGGGCTTGAAGGCAACGGAGTTGGACTCCGTGCCCGGCGGGATGGGCTTCACGGCCAGCCTGGCACATGCCTATGCCACCCTGGGATACGAGCCGGTCGGCGGCGCGCACGGCATGGTCGAGCGATTCGCGGCCATGGCGCAGCACGCGGCGACGACGGCCCGCGACGCTCCGGATGATGGCATCCTCGCTATCGTCGTCTCCGAGGAGTCGGCGGACTATTGGCCGGAGATGCAGTGGCTGGCCGCGGCGGTGGACGATCTAGGCGTGCCGGCCGTGGCCGTGCGCCCGCAGGAGGTGGTGTTCACCGAGGAGCACTTGCAGGTGCCGTATGCGGATGGCTTGCGGCCCGTCTCGGTCGTGTACCGCTTCTTCGAGCTGTTCGATCTACCGAATATCCCCAAATACGAGTTGATTCTCTACGCTGCCAAGAAGGGGCGCGTCGCGATCACGCCCCCGCTGAAGTCGTACCTCGAAGAGAAGCTGCTGTTTGCCCTTTTCCATCATCCGGTCCTCGCCCACTTCTGGCGCGAGCAGTTGGGCGCCGCGGTGCAGCGACGGCTGGAGCAGGTCATCCCGGAGACGTGGGTGCTGGACCCCGCGCCGCTACCGCCGGCAGCCACCATCCCCGGCCTGCGGATTGCGGATCGGCCGGTACAGTCCTGGGACCAACTGCGCGGCCTCACCCAGAAGTGGCGGCAGTTGGTGCTCAAGCCGTCGGGCTTTGACGAGTTGGCGTGGGGCAGCCGCGGCGTCTCCGTCGGCCACGACATGGCGGCGGAGGACTGGGAAGCGGCCGTGGACACGGCGCTCGCCCGCTTCCCGCGCACGCGCTACGTCTTGCAGCACTTCTATCGGATGCAACGCTCGCCCGTGCCCTACTTCGACTTTGCCCGCAATCAACTGCGGCTACTGCGCGGCCGCGCCCGACTCAACCCCTACTACCTGGTCGTCGGCGATCAAGCACACCTCGCCGGCGTGCTAGTGACGATCTGTCCACCGGACAAGAAGGTCATTCACGGCATGGTAGATGCCGTGATGGCCCCTGGCGCCCTGGTGGATGAGGTCTGACAACGGCAGCTTTCTCCTGTAGCGGCGCGATGAATCGCGCCCAGTCCCTCGTCATTCCCGCTTTCGCGGGAATCCCCGTCCCCCCGTCGCAACGGGGGGACCATAGGGGGGCAAGCCCCCAACAAGCGCAGCCCTGCCCGTAGCGGCGCGATTCATCGCGCCCAGTCCCTCGTCATTCCCGCTTTCGCGGGAATCTCCGTCCCCCCGTCGCAACGGGGGGACCACAGGGGGGCTACACCGAAGCAGCGTCTAGCGTCTATAATAGGAGCATTGGGAGGCCGTATCGGCTATGGAAGAGTGGAAACAGCTACTCCGGGACGGAGTCAATAACTCGCAGCAGCTTTTCGAGCGGTTCGGGATTGACCGGGACCTTGGCGATAGGATTGCCGAGGATTTCGAGATCAGGGTCAATGCCTACTACCTCAGCCTCATCGAGGAGCCGGGCGATGCGATCTGGAAACAGGTCATTCCCGACGAGCGCGAGTTGCTCGATGACCTGTCGAGTCCCGAGGACCCGCTGAACGAGGAAGGCGATAGCCCGGTACCGAACATCACCCATCGCTATCCCGACCGGGTGCTCTTTCTGGTCAACCACCAATGCCCGATCTACTGCCGTTTTTGCACGCGCAAGCGAAAGGTGAGCCACCCCGGCTGGTGGAATAAAGAGACCCTCCAACTGGGCATCGACTACATTCGCCGGACTCCGGAGATTCGAGACATCATCGTGTCCGGCGGCGATCCGATGATGCTGCCGGACCGCATGATCGACTGGATTCTCAAGGAGCTACGCGCCATCCCGCACGTCGAGGTCATTCGGATTGGCAGCCGCGTGCCGTGTGCGCTGCCGCAGCGCGTGACGCCGGAGATGTGCGACATTATCCGGCAGTACCATCCTATTTATGTCAACACGCACTTCAACCATCCGCGCGAAGTCACGCCGGAGGCCGCCCTGGCCTGTGCCCGCCTGGCCGATGCCGGCGTGCCGATTGGCTGTCAGACCGTGCTGATGGACGGCGTGAACGACGACCCGGCGGTGATGAAGGAGCTAGTGCAGAAGCTGCTCAGGATTCGCGTCCGGCCGTACTACATCTACCAAGCCGACCTCACGCGGGGCACCAACTACTTCCGCACGCGCGTCGAAAAGGGGCTGGAGATCATCAAGGCGCTGCGCGGCTGGACCTCGGGCCTGGCGGTGCCGCACTTCGTGATTGACGCGCCTGGCGGCGGCGGGAAAATCCCGCTCCTGCCCGAGTACGTCGTGGAAATGAACGACGACGAGGTGGTGTTGCGGAACTACCAGGGCAAGACTTTCCGCTATCCGCAGATTCCGCCGGAGCGGCCGGTCGGCGAGCAGTCCGGGAACGGGGTGGCCGCCCCGGTGGCCGCACTGCTACCATAGACATCCTTCACTCAGCGATTCGTGGGTGAGAGCGGCCGCTTACAGCGATCATCGCCTCTAACATTCCTCTACCGCGAGCGGCGGCTGGCTTGTAGACCGAGGTGCGGGTGCCGCTGGTATCCCCTTGCGTCTCGCCACTCGCTCCCCTACTCCATAGCCCAGGCGCAACGTCCCAGGTGGCTCTTTGCCGGTCGTTTGTGAACGGCCGGGCGTGGCTGCGAGGTGTTGCGGCCGCCGGGCGGATCATCCTCGGCGATCAGCGGCAAGACGCCGCTGGCGTGGCCGACATCGTTGTAGAGCATCGCGGACCGACGCGGAAGAGATTGAGGATTGTGAGTAACACCTTGCGTTCGACGCCGTTGGCAGCCACGCCGGGCAACTCACGCGGTTCTGGCCCGTTGAAAACGATAGGAAGGGAGAAGCCCGCCATGGCAGTAGCAGTGGCAGACGCCGCACTGATCGCACGTGCTCAGGCTGGTGACGAGGCCGCCTTCGAGGCCATCTTCAACCAGTACCACGCGGCGATCTACAACTACGTCTTTCGGATGATGGGCAACCCGGAGGATGCCTCCGATCTGACCCAGGATACCTTTCTGAAGGCGTGGCGAGCACTGTCGCGGACTTCCGACGACCTGCGCGTCGGGGCCTGGCTCTACCGGATTGCGACGAATGTCTGCCTGGACGAGCTGCGGCATCGCAAGCTCATCAAGTGGCAATCGTGGGACAATTTTGTGTCCGTCTTTCACCCGGTCGCCAAGGAAAGCCCTGAGCGCGACGTAGTGAATCGTGAAAACAGAGAGGAGGTCCAGTACATTCTGGACCGCCTGAACCCCAAGTACCGGCTGTGTATCCTCTTACGTGAGTATCAGGGCTTGTCCTACGACGAGATCGCCCAAGTGCTCGGCACCACCCGTGCCGCCGTCAAGTCGCTGCTGTTCCGCGCCCGTGAAGAGTTCCGGCAAGTCTTCAAGACGGTCGAACGGCAGCCTGGACAGGTGAAGGAATGATGACGTGCCGCCCTGGCTGCACCGTTTGCGTCTCAGCGGCGGGTGCAGCACCGGCGCGTCACCGGGCAGATCACCCGGCGATCAGCGTTCGAGGAGGAACGGCCGCGAACGGGCGCAAGTGACCACGGGGGCTGCACGCCCGGAGCTTCGGCAGCGGGTGCAGGGCTTGGTGGTCGGGAGCGCAACGTGAGCCGCCACGACGCGCGTGAGCGTGATTCCTGGCATCGGCAGATTTCGGCCTACGTCGCCAACGAGTTGGAGCCGGCGCTACGGCCAGCGATTGAGCGGGAGGTACGTACCTGCCGCGAGTGCCGCGACTACTACCGGCAGGAACAGGCACTCTACGATCAGCGCCGCGGCGTGGACTTGGTTCCCCCACCGCAGGACCTACGCCGCGAGGTCTTCGCCAAAGTCGAGGACGAAAAGCGTGGCTGGCTCCCCACCGGTTGGCGGTTGCCCAGTCTCGGCGCGGTCGTCACCGTCGTCACCCTCATTGCCCTGGCCTTCCTGGTGCCGCAGCTCTTCCAGCTGATCCGGTCGGGGCAGTCCGAGCAGCAACAGGCCCTCCCGGCGCGACTGGCGGTGCAAGCGGACGTTTCCCCACTGCCCACGGTAGCCGTACAGCCCGCGGCGCCGGACACTCCTGCCGCAACGGCCGAGGCGTCACTCTCGCCGCTCCCGACGGCGCAAGTGCAGACGCTGGCGGTCGGTGGGCCGGGCGCGGCCGCCGGCACCGCGGCCACCACGCCGCCGGCAGCGGCCATGGCGCCGGGCGTGCTGGAGGTCCAGGTAAGCGGCCGAGTGACGGAAATCCGGCGCGCACAGCGGCTGGCAGCGGTCCGCGAAGGTCAGACCACCGTGACCGTCGCCTTCTCCGCGGACACCGTCATTAGCTCCGAACCTGATGGTCAACCCTTGACCTATGAGCAGATCGGGATTGCCGACCGCGTGCGGGTGATCGGTGTGCGGGGCAATGCTCCGCATACCGTGACGGCGCTGCGCGTGAGCGTGCTGAATCCACTGTTCCGCGCCCAGCCGACGCCCGTGCGGTCGGCGGTCACGCATCCCCGCGGCCGCACGGCCAAGGTGCTCTATCTCCAGGATGGCATTGATGGCGCTCCGGGTGGTGATGAACCGGCGAGCACCCGCCTGTGGCTCGACCGGCTCACGGCAAATGGGTTCAACATCGTGCCGATTAACCCGGCCCGAGTGGCGGGGCTGGCGCTCGGCGACGTGGGCTTGGTGGTGATCGGCTCCCCGGCGACGCTCAGTGGGGAGACGCTGGCAAGCATCCAAAACAGCGCCGTGCCCGTACTCAACGCCAATCCGCTCTATGCCCCTGCGCTGGGGCTAGGAACGCATCCCGACCCGGCCAACCCCGACCACAGCGTCCCCGGTGTCGCGGTGCAGGTGATGGCCGATGTGGCGCTGGTGCAGGATTTGGCCGGGGTGCAGGCGGTGGCGGTAGCGCCCTTGGCGCGGGTGCCGATTGTCGCGCAGGGCACGGTACTGGCGGCGCTGGACGAGCAAGGGCACGAGCGGGCCGTCTGGAGCAGCAACGCCAACCGGATGTACTTCGGAATCCGGTCGGACGCGGCCGGCAGTGCTCCTACCGCCCTCTACTGGACCTTCCTGAACCGCGCCGTCACCCACCTCCTCGGCGCCTAGCAGCTACGCACGACACTCCCATGATGGCCGAGCCTGAACACTGGCGCTGGACCATACTCGACCCGTATGGGAACTCTGTCCGCTGTGCGGAGAGCAGTTGGCAGCATGTGTTGGAACGCCGCCAGCGCATGGCAGGATACGAGATGGTGGTACAGGCCACAATCCGTAAGCCTGGTGCCATCTATCTTGATCCCAGAGGCACGCGCTTTACCTATAATGCCGCTGCTTGGGTCGTTGTCCATGTCGCGGTGGACCTGAGCGACGGCGCGTATGCGGGCCACCTCATCAATGTTGTGATCCGTTGGGAGCCACAGGTGGCCAATCCACCCATAGGCTACGTTATCACCGCTTATCCAGCGCGGCGGGTGTCTGGTCGGCTAGAATTGCTTGAGGAGTTCTAACAATGGTTGCCGAGCCGGTCCTCGTTGACGCGCTGACTCACATCCTGGACCGCTTGCCGGAGGCCCGGTGGGACTATATTCCGGACGGCGGGTGGATGGAAGTCTTGCTTCCCGGCAGCGAGGGGTGTGTTGGAGTTGCGGAGCCGTTTGGCGATGACCTGGAAATCTGCTTTGACGTAGAGACGGGTGAGCCACTCAGCATCATCATCCCCGGCTTTCCAGGATGGCTGGCCGAACAGCAAGGGAAGCCGTCTCCGGCACCTCAGGCTCCCATTGACTACGACACCGCTCGTAAGTATCTGGCGCGGCGTCTACGGGAGTATCCTGAGTTGACCGCGCCAGCGTAGCGTCGTTCCCGGCTTCCCCTTAATTGCCGTACTCGGATCATTGTCCTATACTGCTGGCGATTAAACCGATCAATGCTGATCCCCTTCACGTCCCATCGCCGGTACGAGGTACGGTGGTCGGGGCGTAGCTGCTGCCATGGGGAGGCCGGGAGACAAGGTGAGTAGCCAAAGCGACCGGCCGGCGCTGCGCTCCGGTCGGGTGGCCCGACTCCTGGCACAGGTGCGGCCGGCGCTCGGCGTCTATCGGGGCCTACCGCGCAGTCTCCGGCTGGTCGTCGCTGCCACGCCGGGACGGGCGGCGGCGTTGCTGGTGATCAATCTGGTCTACTCGCTGTCGGCTCCGGCAAACGCCTTGGCCTCCAAGTTCTTGGTGGAAGCCCTCGTCGCTAACCGGCCGAACATGGCCCTGCTGGTGGTGGTCGTGTTCACGCTCATCCATCTGGTGAGCAACGGGGCCGGCTATGTCCAGGAGGTCGTCGTGTGGGGCCAGATTGATCGCCTCCGCTACTACCTGCACACCCGCATCATGACGCAGGCGACGGCGATGTTCGACTTGGCCCTCTTCGAGTCTCCATCCTTCTACAACAAGCTGGAGAACGCCCGCCAAGGTATGCCCTGGACCCAACGACTGTTCATGCAGACCATCCATATGTGCTCGCAGTTTGTCATCTTCTTGTCCTTCTTGGGCGTCTTGAGCCTGCTCCACCCGCTCGCGGCGGTCGTGGTGCTGTTGAGCACCGTCCCGACTTACATCGCGAAGCTGCGGTACGGGTTTGGGGCCTGGAGCGTCTACCGTAGTCAAGCACCCGGAGTCCGGCGCCTGGATTATTACTATCAACTGCTCACGACGGAGCCGGCCGCCAAGGAAGTCAGGCTCTTCGACCTGGGAGGTCATTTCATTGCCCGGTATCGGCGGATATTCGGCGGGATGCTATCGGAGATCGAAGCCTTCCGGCGCAGGCATGGCCGGGTGCAGGTACCGCTCTCCGCGATCACCTCGTTATGTATCGGCGGGGTGCTCTTCTACGCCGTGTGGCAAGCGATTCAAGGAGCAGTCGGTATCGGCGACGTGGTGCTGTATTTCAGCGCCATCTTCTTCCTCCACGGCACGGCTTCCAATATGCTGCAAACGGCGGGGACGCTCTATACCGCACAGTTGCACGTATCGAACATTCTGGAGTTTCTCGATCTGGAGTCGCCGATGCGCCCAGCGGCCGATGGCCGGAAGGTGCCGGCGCCGTGGCAGGAGGGGTTGGAGCTGCGGAACGTGACCTTCCGGTACCCGGGGACCGAGCAGCCGGTGCTCCGGCAGGTGAGCCTGCGTATTCGTCCAGGAGAGACCGTCGCCCTGGTCGGTCACAACGGCGCCGGCAAAACTACGCTCGTCAAGCTGCTCTGCCGGCTCTATGACCCAACTGCGGGCCGGATTCTGCTCGACGGTCACGATCTGCGGGAGTATGACCTGCGCGACGTGCGGCGGCACACGACGGTCATCTTCCAGGATTACGCTCGCTATCACTTCACCGCTGGCGAGAATATCGGCTTGGCGGCGGTGAGCCGGCGCGATGATGGCGAGGCAATCGCGGCGGCAGCGGCGCAGTCCGGGGCCGACGAGGTGATCGAGCGACTCCCGCACGGCTATGACACACAGCTAGGCCGCGAGTTCGAGGACGGGATGGAACTGTCCATCGGCGAATGGCAGAAGGTCGCGTTGGCTCGCGCCTTCTTCCGAGAAGCGCAATTCCAAATCCTCGATGAGCCGACCGCGGCGCTGGACGCCCAGGCCGAGTACGATGTGTACCTGCGGTTTCGGGAGCTGACGCAAGGGCGCACGACGCTGCTCATCAGTCACCGCTTCTCGACGGTCCGCATGGCCGACCGAATTCTCGTCCTCGACCGGGGCCGCTTGGTGGAGGAAGGCAGTCACGACACACTGATGGCCCGTGGTGGGCTGTACGCCGACCTGTACGAGAAACAGGCGTCGCGCTACCGGTGAAGATCGAGCTATCAGCTATCAGCGGTCAGCGGTCAGCCTAGGAGTGCGCTATGCGTCGCTCCCAACTGAGTGGGGAAAGCCGACCCGTCGTAGGCAGCAGGTGGGACGCAACATGCTTCGGACCGGCGTGCTCTCGTATCCGATGGGCTGTCAAGCTGCCGAAACGAGGGCTATTCGTGGATTTCCTTGTGGCAATGGGGGCATATCCTTGGTGGGTCCGTGCTCTTTCTCAATTCATCCACAAAGCCGGACCCCAGGATACCTGCGGGTAGGGCGAACAGTCCGATCCCAACTATCGCTATTAGGCCGGCTAGCAGGCGTCCTGCTACAGTGACCGGATACACGTCTCCGTAGCCTACGGTGGTAAGGGTGATGACACTCCACCACATGGCTTGGGGAATGTTGGCAAACTTGTCTGGTTGGGCTTCCCTTTCGGCAAAGAAAATCAGTGAGGAGGTCATCAACAGTAGTATTGACAAGACCATTATCACGGTGAGCAACTCACTGCGTTTGGCGTGTACGACTCGGGCCAAAGTATGTAACCCCGAGAAATAGCGGCCCAGTCGAGCAACGCGGGCTAGGAGACGTACTGCCCGCAAGAAACGCAGGTCCAAGCCATGTAAATTGACGAAGAGCACCATATAGAAGGGCAAGATCGCCAATAGGTCAATGAGTGCTATGGGCGAGATGATAAACCGCAAGCGCCCGAATACGGGATGGGCGTATCTCGGATCGGCGGTACAGGCCCAGACTCGTAGTAGGTACTCCACCGTGAAGATGGCTACGGATATAACCTCGAAGGTTCGAAAGGCCTGCGGTGAGACTTGGTGGATTTCCTCGACGGTTCCTACGATCAAGGCTACGGCGTTTAGGGCGATTAGCGAGATGATGAATATGTCGAAGGTCTGGCTGGCCCGATTGCCGGGCGCGGCCTCCTCGACGATCTCGAATACTCGCTTCTTCATGGGTAGCGCCGAGCCTCTATGCGGCCAACAGTGACGGGGCCAGCTTGCCGTCGTCGGCTGCGATGCACTCTACTGCGGCGATGAGGCTGCCTCGGCCTCGACCGGTGGGGGGCGCCAGAGGCCGTAAGGCTCGATTTCCACGCCTTCGACCTGCGGGCGCAGTCCCGCGACCATCAGGCCCGGTCGGCCGTGAGCTTGGCCACTGAGTTGCCGATTGCGGGGATTGCGGTAGCCCAGGCGCACGACCCGGCGCCACTGCTTGGTCCGGTTGAGGCTCGATCCGTGAATGGTGTGGATACTGAACAGGACGACGTCGCCGGTGTTGGCCGGGCACGAAACCGCGTCCTCGATGCGGTACTGGTCCGTGGGCAGATGGGGTGAGCCGTTGCGGAGGTGCTCCAGCGCGCCGAGTTGGTGACTGCCGCGCAGGAACTTCAGGCAGCCGTTCGCCTCGGTGGCCGCGTCCACATGCACGATGGCGTCAATAAACCGGCCGTCCTGGTGCGGATAGAACGGGTAATCCTGGTGCATCGGGAACGGTGTCCCGAACTCCGGCCCTTTGGCGTGGAGCGTGACGTGGTGTAGCTCGACTTCGGGGCCGATCAGGTCGGCCACGGCGCCGACGAGCCGCGGGTTGTAGATCGCGTGCCCCCAGGCCGGCGAATAGAGTTGAAGCTCGTGGGTAGCGGAGAGCAGGGACTTCTCCTCTTCTTCCTCGGTGAGGTACTGCTTGTCTTTGCGCCACGGCCCGGTCCAGCCTTTGGTGGGCACGATGAACGTCTCCATGACGTAACTCAGCTCGCGGTCCAGCGCCGCGACCTCGTCGGGCGAGAACACCTGCTTCAGGCGCAGATAGCTGTTCTCGTTGAAGAAGGCAACCTGTTCGGGTGTTAGCATTGGCTTGATCCTCCTCGCCAGCCTACCGTACCAGATGGCATCCATCCCGTCTGGCGCCGGTCCCGCTGCCAGGGGGAGTTCTCCCCATGCTACACTGAAACGGAACCGCGCGACCGGGGCGCTGCTGCAGGAGAGCTACCATGGTGACCACGCCGCTGCCACTGCCGCCCGCGCCCGCCGTGCCGGCAGTGTTCTACCCTGAATCGGATGGCCAACCCGTGGCGGAAACCGATGTCCACCGCACCCTGATGTTCGAGCTGATCGGCATGTTGCAGGCGTTCTTCCGCGCCGATCCGCACGTCTATATCAGTGGCAATCTGTTCTTGTACTACCAGGAAGGTAATCCGCGGCAGGTGGTCGCGCCCGACGTGTTTGTGGCCCAGGGCGTTCGCAACCACCAGCGGCGGATCTACAAGCTGTGGGAGGAAGGGGTAGTCCCGGCAGTGGTCTTCGAGTTGACCTCGCACAGCACGCGGGGAGAAGACCTCCACAGCAAGTACGATCTCTACGAGCGGCTCGGTGTGACCGAGTATTTCCTGTTCGACCCGCTCGGCGAGTATCTGCGGCCGCCACTTCGGGGCCACCGCTTGGAGCAGGGGCAGTACCGGCCGCTGCCGCCGGCGGAGGATGGATCACTGTGGAGTGCGGTGCTAGGACTGGCGCTGCACGAACGCGGGGAGCAGCTACGGCTGTATGACCCGGCGGGCCAGCGGTGGCTGCCGACGCCGCAGGAAGAGACGGCGGCGCGGCGCGCGGCGGAAGAGCGGGCGCAGGTAGCGGAGGGGCGGGCGGAGGTAGCGGAAGAGCGAGCCAGCATCGAGGTTGGAGCACGGCGCGTAGCAGAGGAGCGGGCCACTGTCGAGGCTGGCGCGCGCCAGGTGGCTGAGGCACGGATGGCGGCGGCGGAGGCAGAGGTGGCCCGGCTGCGGGCACTACTCAGTGACCGCGGCCAGGCCTCGTGAGCGGCCGTGCCGGTCTTCCTGGCCACCCCGCTAGTCCTCACAAGGGTAGGTTTTTCGACAGGAGATGGTTGGGCCTGCCACCCGGTCCCTTCCCTGGATGGAGGCCCCCCGGTGCTACACTGAAACGGAACCGCGCGACCGGGGCGCTGCTGCAGGAGAGCAACCATGGTGACCACGCCGCTGCCACTGCCGCCCGCGCCCGCCGCGGCGGCCGTGTTCTACCCTGAATCGGATGGCCAACCCGTGGCGGAAACCGATGTCCACCGCACCCTGATGTTCGAGTTGATCGGGATGCTCCAGGCCTTCTTCCGTGCCGATCCGCACGTCTATATCAGTGGCAATCTGTTCTTGTACTACCAGGAAGGTAATCCGCGGCAGGTGGTCGCGCCCGACGTGTTTGTGGCCCAGGGCGTTCGCAACCACCAGCGGCGTATCTACAAGCTGTGGGAGGAAGAGGTGGTCCCGGCGGTGGTCTTCGAGTTGACCTCGCGGAGCACGCGGGGAGAAGACCTCCACAGCAAGTACGATCTCTACGCGCGGCTCGGTGTGACCGAGTATTTCCTGTTCGACCCGCTCGGCGAGTACTTGCGGCCGCCACTTCGAGGTCACCGCTTGGAGCAGGGGCGCTACCGGCCGCTGGCGGTGGGAGCGGATGGGTCCCTGTGGAGTGCGGTGCTGGGGCTGGCGCTGCACGAACGCGGGGAGCAGCTACGGCTGTATGACCCGGCGGGCCAGCGATGGCTGCCGACGCCACAGGAAGAGACGGCGGCGCGGCGCGCGGCGGAAGAGCGGGCGGAGGTAGCGGAGGGGCGGGCGGAGGTAGCGGAGGAGCGAGCCAGCGTTGAGGTTGGGGCGCGGCGCGCGGCGCAGGAGCGAGCCAGCGTCGAGGCTGGGGCACGGCGGGTGGCAGAAGAGCGAGCCACTGTCGAGGCGGCGGCGCGCCAGGCGGCCGAGGCAGAGGTGGCGCGGCTGCGGGCGCTGCTCAGTGACCGCGGCCAGGCTTCGTGAGGGGCCGGCCCCCCTATGGTCCCCCCGCAGGCGGGGGGACAGGTGCAGCATGTTGCATCCATACGGCTGAACCCGTCCCTACCCCCTAGTAACTCCCGCGAGGTGAGGTCGGTCGGGGCGCCAAGCCTGGCGTCGAGGCGATCATTCCGATTAGCGAAGCCAGAGCTTGGCCCGCAGCCACTCGTCGCCCAGCAGGCCGAGCGCAACCGGTTGGGGACGGTCGGGATGATATTCGAGCCGGCCGCGTTGGAAGTATTGGACGGCGACCCCGCCCTCTTGTAGCTCGTTGGAGATCGGGTAGCCGAGAATAATCAGCCCATCGCGCTCGTCGAAGAAGCGCTTGAAGCCGTGCTGCACGGCATAGCCGGTCTCCGGGAAGTAGCGGTAGCTGGCGGTATTCGGGCGCAGCTCCGCCTTGGGAAATACTGCGCCGCGCTCCTTGGTGAGGATGTCGCCGATCAGCGTGAGCTGCACTTCGTAGGGGGTGCCCAGCTTATCGGCGTGTAGCTCGAAGCGTGCCCGCTGGAAGTACTGCACGGTGAGTCCGTCTTCATTGAATGACTCGGTGCGTGGATAGCCGAAGATTTCAACCCCGCCGCGCTCGTCGAAGAAGGTGAGGAATTTGCCGGTGACATGGTGGCCGGTCTCCGAGAAATAGCGACCACCAAGCGCCGGATTCTGCGGGATGGGGTTGGTGCGGGAGAGATCATACTGCGGTCTTGGCGGTTCTGGTGCGGGCTGCACTGCTTGGACGCTCCCGCCCTGCACCGCCAGCGCATCGGTCCAGTGCAGGCGAAATTTGGTGCTTAAGAGCGCACGAGCGCCGTTTGGTCCGTGTCTGGCAATGGAGTTGAGGAAGGTGCTGGCACGTACCGTGCGCGTCGCATCGCTCCCCGTCAGCGTCACGTGGGTGAGCCGCCCGGACTGCGTGCGGCGCGAGAAGTCGAGGCTCCGGAGCTGACCGACCCGCGTCTTCGGATCGGCGTTGAGTGCCGCTGCAAGCTGGGCGATGGAAACCGGCCCCGTTTGCCAAGTCATATGTGGTGAGGCGGCGTCATAGGCCTGACCGAGCACGTCAACGTCGCGGACCGCTCGCAGGTACGGCCGGGGGTTGTTGCCGAACCAGACATCTTCGTTGTTCTCGGTCCAGCCGGCACAAGTGGATGAGAAATAGCCGGCCACGACCTGCCCGTTGTGCGTGATGGCCAGCCTCGGGTTTTGGTCAATCAGGGCGTTGATGTGTGGATACTCCCTGGCCGTGCCCAGGTACACCTGCGCCATTTGGGTGGCGTCGAAGTCATAGGCGCGTCCGCCGGTATGGCGGGAAGAGGCATAGGCAAACGAGCGCGAGGCGATGAGTTGGGCGTGCAGGGCTTCGATGGGCCAGTTGTGGGTCATTTCGGCGGCGATAACGCCCCGCAGGTAGTCTTCGATCCCGACCGTGTTGACGGTTCGCACGACTGCTCCGCTCGGTACCAGACTGATGCTGCCCCGATAGGTGGTTGCTGATGGCTGTGGGTAGGCGAGCTGGAACCGCGCGTTGGCATCACCCGGATGGAGGGTGATGGGCAGCCCGAGGCCCGGCCCCTCCAGCGTGTGCCCATCAGGAGCATGGGCGGACAGTTGGGGAGGGTGATTGCCGCCGGGGAGGCGCACTTGGAGATACCCGTCGGGTGGGAGAACTCGGTCGCTCCCGGCGATGCGCCAGGCGCCATGGCGGGCATAGATGCGATTGACGTGCTCGGCGCTCTGGGGTATCGCACGGCGGACGAGGACGCGGAGCGTTGTTTCGGGCGGTACGGCCGGTGCGACGGTCGTGCCCGAATAGTAGGCCGTCACGATCTGCGCCGCGTTTTGGCCGGCGATAGCGCGGCCCCGGGCGCCCCACTGACACAGACCGACGCCGTGCCCGCGCCCGCGGCCGGCGAACACGAGGTTCCGGGTTTGGCCGGTGAGGGTGAGTACGTCACTCGTCGCTGCGGAGACCGGCGCGTGCCGCCCGCCGATAGCCCCGATGGAGGCGAGTAGTGCCAGGACCAGGCAGCACCGCCCGATAGTCCACAATAGGCCCAAGCTCCGCTGGCTCATCGCTGGCTGAAGTCCCTGTATGTACTCCACAACGTGCGGCCGCAAGAGTGATGCGGCTGCTGCCGCTCTACCCTAGCCCTCAGGGCTAAACGGATGAAGCCGTCGGTAGGTCCGGTCCTATTGCGGTTAGTGGTCAATGGGAGGCAACGAGCGGTCGGAAAGCCGGTCTCGCGGCGCGATTGCGGGCCGGACACCGTTGCACGGCACGCCTTAAGTTGGCGGTATGGCGGTGGAGTGGTACAATGCCTCGGTAAATGGCCTGGGGAACTGTGTCAGACAGCGCGGCTTAGTGCCTGAAGCTGCGGCAGTGCTGTGCCCGCGCCGGGAGTCGAGGACAATGACGGCTGCAGAAGCAACAACCAACCCGTCCCGATCAGTCGTTGGTGTAGCGTTGGCCGAGTCACGGAAGCCGGCACTGCGCGAATACGAGGATTTCGCCAACCTCACCTTTCAATTCCCAGCCCTCAACCGCTTGCTCGATCTCGTGGGGATATCTCCGGAGCAAGACGTGGTTGATCTCGGCTGCGGGACCGGCATGGTCACTCGTGCGCTCATCGACCGGCGCGGCGAAGGCGCCAGTGGCCGGCTCTACGCGGTGGACCCGGAGCCGGCGATGCTGGAGAAAGCCTCGAAATCGCTGGAGCAGAGTGCGGACGCCGCGGTTTCCTGGGTGGTTGGTCGCGCTGAAGACCTTGACCGGCTGGTGCCGCCGGTTGATCGAGTGTTGTTCTGTAATGCCATCCACCTCGTCGAGGAAAAGGCGCGAGGCTTGCAGGCCATTTTCGAGTCGCTCAAGCCCGAGGGCCGGCTGGCCTTCAACTCGGCGTACACCAAGGACCATCGTCCGCCCGAATCGGAGTCTTTCTACGTCGCATGGATGCGGCAAGCATTGCGGGCGCTGCGGCAGGATCACCCGGACGTACGGCGCGATCCTTCGGCGCCACGTCCACTCGCCGGCACCGACCTGATGTCTCGTGATGAATACCTCGATCTCGCGCGCCAGACGGGCTTTCGCGTGGTGGCTGACGAAGTGGCCCAAGTGGACATGCCGCTGGAAAGCTGGGTAGACATCAGCGCCTACAGTCGCTTTGTCCACTCGGTGCTTCCTGGCGTGCCGCTGGAATGGGCGGCTGAGGCGTTGCAAGAGGGTGCCCGGCGTGCTTTCCGCCGGCTGGGTCTGACGTCAGTGCCGCGAAACTGGTTCCAAGTTGTCCTCGAACGGCCCTGACGGGCGCTCACTGCGTCGGAGGTGGTGTCCCTTCCGCCGTCGGGTCGACCAGAGTTGGCGCATTGACCGGCTGCGTCGGCGCAGCTTCCGGCAGCTTCAGGAACTCGGCCATCACCACGTACAACTGCTGGCGGTCCGCGGGCACGGCGACTTGCAGACCGTAGTGGTTGATGAGGTTCGCCGAAGTCTGGAGCCACTCGGACCAGCACGCGGCGCAGGTGCGTGCTTGGATGACCTGACCACGTGTGCCGCCCAACGGCGGTCTTGGTAGCTGCTCACCGGTCTGCCCACAACGCGCACACGTCACCTGCGCCATCATCTGCTCCCTTCACCCGCTTGGTTGCTAGGCGATTCTATCCCAGCCCAAGTCTAGCAGGATGCAGGCATGGGCTGAAGGGAGTCGTGCCCCGCTCGCTCAAGCGCCAGCATTGGAGGGGAGGCCGAGCGCCCAATCCACCGCCCGGTCGAAGAGGCGGACCGCGTCGCTCGTACTCCGGCGAAACGTGTCGTGATGCCAGTACAAGAAGACGGTCCTGGCCGGTGCCCGTTGCCCCTGTGCCAACTCCGCTCCCGCCTCCGCTACCAAGATCGCATAGTCGCCGCCGAATAGATGCTTTGCGAGCACCTGCACGCCTGGGCCGTTGGTCCGCCAGGCCACACTGAGCGTATCGGTCCAGCGTGCCACGCGCAGTGGCTGGTCAACCGGTAGCCCAGCAGTGATCGGATGGTCTGTGTCTACAATCCGAATAGCGGTTTGCCGAGAACGTGTACCACCCTGAGGTGACAGCCGCGGGCGTCGCTCCAGCAAGAACGGCTCCCAGAAGATCAGTGGCGTTGTGGTCTGGGCATAGCGCGCCGCCCCGTCCAGCGCGCGGATACTGGAGCTGAGCAAGATCAGATCATGGCTCGCGGCGACCTGTGTGGGATCAGGTGCGCTGCCATCGCTGGCCTCGATCACGGTGACCATCGCACCTCGCGCCACGAGATGTGCCACGACAGCCGCGTCGCCCGGAAACAACCCCGCGGGGTGGTCCACTACGAGGGCAATCCGGGTACCCGGCGGCAGTGGTGGTGGTGACGCTGGGTCCCCCGGCGCCGCGCGTGGTGGGAGTAATTGTCGCAGTGTCTCCGGGTCGCTCAACTGGCGCAGTTGCTGGGCACTGTCCTGCAGCGAATTCGAGAGTTGCCGCAGCGCCGCTTCCCACTGTGCCACTGCCACCGCTGGCTCCTGCTCGGGCAGCCAGCGGGCCGCTTCTGCTGCCATAGCTGGACGCAACTCGGCGGCGAGCGCGTCAAGGCGTTCGCGCACGGCTGTGGTGTCCAGCACCCCGGCCAGATGCTGCTCGGCCTGTGCGGTGAAGTAGGTGCGGTACTGAGCGTTTCGCAGCAAGCTGACGAGCACCTGTCCGAGCAGGGTGTCACCGTTCACCGCGCGCTCGAACATGTTCTCGGTGCTCCCGAATGTCGTCTCGGCATCCCAGCTGAAAAATCGCCACCGCCCGTCAGCCTCCTCCCGCGGGCGTGCCACGATCCAATTCTCAGCCAGCCAGTCCTCGTTCTGCGCCCAGAGGTTCAGCAGAACGTAACTGGTAAAGCTCTCAATATCGAGTTGCTGCAACACCTGCTCGTACTGTGCCATCTCACTCAGGTTCGAATCAATCAGCCAACTCGCAAATTCCTCCCATGCAGCGTTCTCGACCGGGCCCCTACCTGTGTTGGCAACTATCAAGTCCCAGTCGTCATGGTTGAAGTGGGTGGCCAAGAAGGCGTCGTCAATGCGCTCGGTCAGGTTGTACAATCCCCAGTACACCCCGTTGAGATACACCTCTACCCAGCGCCCCTGCGCTGCTATCTGTCCCATCGCCCCATGCAGGTCTCGGACCAGTTGATCCCGCACATACACGACCTCTCCGGCGGGACACCATCTAAAACGATGGCACTGCCAACTGTCCTGGGCCCCCGCCCGCAACACTAACCGGTCATACGTCTGGTCCTGACCGGCCAAAGCCGCACGGATAGGGCCAGGTGTGGTGCGGCTTTGGCCAGTCACCGGCTCCGGCCCGAACAGAGGATATTCCAACACGCGCGGCCCATACTCCCCTCGGAAGTACAATCGGAACGACTGTTTAGGAGTATTCCGGCTTATGTTCCCGTGGATACGCAACCCGGCGGCCACACTGAATCCCACGCCCCCCTCCGGTGATAGCCCTTGCACCGTGACCGGCCGCTCCCATGCCCGGCCGCGCTGCTGCGCGTTGGCGTAGATGCCCATCTGCTTGTCCCACAGGTGGGCTGGGTCCGTTGTCAACGACACCACCGGCAGCCCGCTCGTCTCCCCCACCAGATAGGTCGCCGTGGTTACGGCACTCACCGGCACACCGTCGTCCAGGGCTACCGCCCGCAGCACCGTCGTCTCCGTTACCTCTAAGGGCGCCGTGTACACCTGCCCCTCCACCGTCGGATCGGCTCCATCCAGTGTGTAGGACACTGTAGCTCCTCCGACCGGTGCCGCCAGTTGCACCGTCACCGGGCCGGCAAAGCGCCCACTAGCCGGCGTGAGTATCACTTGCGGGGCGCCCGGTGCTGCTCGCGGGCGAGTCGTATTCGCCGCCCCGGGAGTTGGGATCGAGAAACCCACCCACTGGTCGGACACCGTGCCCAGCCGTCCCAACGAGACATCCGCCAACTGCGGACCGAACGACACCGCGTCCACCACCTGCCCGTCCGGGCCGGACAAGCCGACATACTCTCCGCCGCGGTTCAGCCGGAAGCTCGTGTGCCAATCATCCGGTGATACCTGGTCCAAGCCGGAGGCCCAGACCACCAGAAAGGCGCCTGGTGCCAGGGTACTGGCCGGCAACGACCATTTGGCCGGCTGGGTAGGATCGTCGGTGAGGGTGTAACCGGCGAGGGAGATGGGCATGTCGGTGGGATTGTGCAGCTCGATCCAGTCGGAATAGCTGCCTTGGTCGTCGGCCACTGTGCGCGTATTCGAGGCCTGAACCTCGGTGATGAGGAGGCCCGGCGTCGCGTCCTCTGCCACTGAAACACCGGGAGTCAGCAGGACCAGGAAAAGCCCCAGTAGCAGGATGCATCTCGGGGAGATCAACCGACGCATATGTACACCAGCCTGACCATAGAGTAACCGCAGCCATGTATGGTGAGAGGCGACCCAGAGGCCGCAGGTGCGGAGGTGATGGCCTGCTCATGGGTGAGTAGTAATGTTACTAGACCGGGGATTTCGCTTTAGGACAGGGCTTGCCCTCAGTTAAGGCAAAGCCTGGCTTCTTTGGCCGGGCACCTTATCCGCGCGGCTGCTGTTGCCGGTGGTGGGCGTAGGCGTAGATGATAGCCTGCTGCTCGCCGGTTTCGACCGAGCCTGGCCGCCGGGCGCGAACGTGGGTAATGGCCTCGGCCGGCGTGTAGCCCTCGTGGACCAGATAACAGGCGATGACCGTGCCGGTGCGTCCCAGGCCGGCGGCGCAGTGTACGGCAATCCCTTCCCCGGCTGCCAGCGTGCGCTCGATGAACGTAATGGCCGCCTCGATCTGTTCCAGTGTCGGCGCCGCGAAGTCCTCGACCGGGTAATGCTGGGCCGTCATGCCGAGCGCGTCGAGTTTGCCTTGGTCAAGGGGCTGCTCGTGCAGCGTTACCAGGGCGCGCACCCCGGCGGCGTGGAGGACACGCAAATGGTCGTCAGTGCGCGGGTACATACTGGCCGCCAGCTTCCCCTCGATGATCCAATCGAAGCGGCGCGGGCCTGTCCAGTCCGGCAAGTTCGTTACCATACGTCCCTCCTGCCTACCCTACACTATGATGCTGCCAGCTATACATGCCGCCTGTCACTCTGGCGAAGGCCGCAATCCAGCCTACTTATCCCTGCATCCCGAAAATCCGGATGCAGACAAAAAACTATCCATGTGAGGGGACCATAGGGGGCCTACTCACCGGTGCCCCAAAACCTCGACAGGCAGCGTGACCGGCTCGTAGAATCCTGGGATGGCACATCACCGGGCACGCCGTTACCTATCGAGGCTCGCCGGCATAGTCGGGGGACTTGCCGCCGCTCTCGTCCCAGTGTCCGCGGGCGCACACTTTGGACTGGAGGGCACGGCGGACCTCATCGTTGACTACGGGCTGCTCGCCATCATCGGCATCTTGGTGGTCGGCGGCGCTGCCGTGTCCGCGTGGCTGGCCGCCGGGTCACCCGACGAAGATGGGGACGAGGGTGAGGACACCGACTGGGAGCACGGCGAGGCGGCAACCGAGGACACGCCGGCCTCGCTGCCGGTTCATTCGACGGCCCCCACCACCAGCGACCACACTGCACACCACCATTGAGCCGGCCCCCACCCTAACCCTCCCCCGTCCCGACGGGGGAGGGAATACCGTCCCCCCGCCGCAGCGGGGGGACCATAGGGGGGCGGAATGGCAGCATACCAACGCCATTGAACCCGGATACCTTGACAGCGAGCGATCCGCCGCAGTAGACTCTGCTCTGGTAGCTGCAATACGAAACGGTGTTGCTTCTTACGCAACAATGCGCCTGGTGCAAAGGTGGGCCTGACGGTGCAAACCGAGACAACCTCCGACACAACCGCCGAACCCGAAGCTCCGCCTCGACGTAGCCCTTCCGGCAGTATTCAGTCCGTCGAACGGGCCATGCTCCTGCTCAAGGAATTCGGACTCAGTGGCCCGGAGCTTGGCGTGACCGAGGCCAGCAAGCGGCTCGGTCTCCACAAGAGCACGGTCTCGCGGCTGCTCGGCACGCTCGAACGTGGCGGCTTCGTCGAGCAGGTCTCCGACACGCGGCGCTACCGGCTCGGCCTCCAACTGGCCTCTCTCGCTGGCCTGGCGGTCACGCAGCTCGATCTCAGCTCGGCCGCGCGGCCCTATCTCGTCAACCTCGCCGCACAGTCCGAGGAAACGGCTACCCTGTCGGTGCTCGACGGGGATGAAGCCGTCAATATAGACCAAGTGCCGGGGCCGCATCCCGTCAAGGACCTCGGCTGGATCGGGCGCCGCTTGCCACTCCATGCGTCCGCCGGCGGCAAGCCGCTCCTGGCATCGCTGTCCGCAGAGTGGCTCGAAAGCTGGCTCCGGCAGACACTCCCGGCGTACACCGAGCGGACGGTAACGTCCCCGGAGCAGTTGCGGCGCGAGTTACGAGAGATGCTCGCGCGCGGCTACGTGATCGTCGCCGAGGAGTACGAGCCGGGCCTGACGGCCGTGGGCGCGCCGGTCTACGACTATCACCGGGAGATCGTCGCCAGCATCACGGTCTCGGGGCCAACTTTCCGCCTGCATCCGGAGCAGTTGGACACGGCGGCGCGATTGGTCAAGGACACCGCCGAGCGTATCTCTGCCCGGCTGGGCTATACGCCGCGGCAGGAGAAGAGCCGCAAGGATACTCACCCAGGCCCGCGCGTCCAGGCCCGGACCGCTCGGCGGTGGAGCACCGGGCAGCAGGCTGTCCAACCCGTCGGCCCGACTGTCGCCGCCCGTCATTCCGGCGGAAGCCGGAACCGGGCGAATGGGGAGACCAAAGGCTGAACACCAACCGGCACGGGCTGCATCGTCGCACTGACGACCCGCACCGCGCCGTTTATCGAGGAGGAGCGCAAGAACATGAGCGCGGCACAGACCGACGACGCCGGGGCAATCCGACGAAGCGATCTTGTCATTCGTTTCGCCGGCGAGGCCGGTGAAGGGATCAAAAGCCCAGGCGAGCTTATCATCCAAGCTGCTGCCAGAGCCGGGTATCGTATCATCACCGACTTCTCGCCACCGGCCGAAATCAAGGGTGGCGTGTCGTTCTTCCAGATACGCCTCAGCACCCAGCCGATCTATACCCGCGGCGATGCCCCCGACGTGCTGCTGGCCTTCAACCAAGAGGCCTACGACGCCTATATCGCCGAGCTACGCGACGGCGGCATGTTGATCTATGACCCCGACCGCGTGACCCTCGACCCGGACCAGGCCAGTCACTTCCAAACCCTGGCCTTCCCCATGGGCAGCATCGCCGCCAAAGAGCTGCGGATGCCCATTGTCAAGAACGTGGTCGCCGTCGGGGGGATGGCAACGCTGTTCGGGCTGGAGACGGATCACCTCAAGCAGGTCATCCGCAAGCTGTGGCTACGCAAAGGCGAGGCGGTCGTCGAGACGAACTACAAGGCGCTCGACGCCGGCATTGCCTACGTACAAGAGCAAGTCAACGGGGCAGCGCCCTTTGTGCTCGCACCGACCGAGGAGATGCAGAACACGATCCACATTTCCGGCAACCAAGCCACCGGCCTCGGCGCGATTGCCGGTGGCGTGCAGTTCTTCGCCGGCTACCCGATCACCCCCGCTTCCGACGTGATGGAGTACCTGGCGGCCTGGCTGCCCCAGCAGGGCGGACACGTCGTCCAAGCCGAGGACGAGATCGCCGCGATCAATATGCTGCTCGGCGCTTCCTACGCCGGGGCACGCGCGATGACCACGACCAGCGGTCCCGGCCTCTCGCTGATGATCGAGGCGCTCGGTCTGGCAACGATGTCCGAGCTACCCGCCGTCATCGTGGACGCGCAGCGCGTCGGCCCTTCGACCGGGATGCCTACCCGCCACGAGCAAGCCGACCTCAACCTCACCGCGCTCGGTGGCCACGGCGAGGTACCGCGCATCGTGCTGGCGGCTACCTCGGTCGAAGACTGCTTCTGGCTCGCCATCGAGGCGTTCAACCTGAGCGAGAAGTACCAGTTGCCCGTCATCCTGATGACCGATACCGTCGTCGCGGTCCGCACGGAGAGCATCGAGCGTCCCGACCTGTCGCGCGTTGAGCTTACCGAGCGCGAAACCTGGTCGGCCAACGGCGCCAACGGCCAAGCGACCGACCAGATTCCGCTGGCGGAGGAGTTGGACGACAGTGGCTACCTGCCGTATAAGCTCACCGACTCCGGCGTATCGCCTATGTCAATACCGGGTACGCCGGGCGGGCAGTACGTGGCGATGGGCTTGGAGCACAACGAGAAAGGGCGCGGCCGCTGGGATCAGCAAACCCACATGCTGATGACCCAGAAACGCTTCCGCAAGCTGGAGCGTGCCGTCACCGACGCCCCGGAGCCGGTGCGCTACGGCGATCCGGCAGCGGACGTCGGGATCGTGACTTGGGGATCAACGACCGGCACGGCCATCGAGGCGCTGGATCGGCTGGCGCGTGAAGGCGTCCAGGTCGACCTGCTGGTACCGCGCATGGTCCACCCGCTCCCGCACGACCAGCTGGCGAGCTTCATGGCCGAAAAGCGCATCGTCATCGTGCCGGAGGTGAACTACAGCGGGCAGTTTGCCAATCTCCTGCTCGCCCGGTTCCCCCGCCACATCCAGCGCATCAACGTCTACCGCGGCCAGCCGATGCGCGTGGATTTCCTCGTAGATCAGATCAAAGACATCATTGCAGCAGCGCACAACGGCGCGGCCGAGTCGGCGGTGCCAGCCGCCGTAGGGGCGCCGTATGCTGCGCCCGCACAGGAGGTACAGCGTGTCTAGTCGGACAATCACCCGCCGTCGACCACAACGCCGGCAACGCAGCCCGGATGTCTACAAGAGCGACGAGAAGCCGACGTGGTGTCCCGGCTGCGGCGACTTCGGTGTGCTCAATTCCGTCTATCGGGCGCTCCGCACTCAGGGCATCCCGCCGCACCAGGTCGTGTGCGTTTCGGGGATCGGCTGCTCCAGCCGCATCCCGTACTTCATCAACGCCTACGGCTTTCACGGCATCCACGGCCGCACCATGCCCATTGCCACCGGGGTCCGGCTGGCGCGACCGGACCTGAAGACGCTCGTGTTCGGCGGCGACGGCGACGCCTTTGCCATCGGCGCCGGGCATTTCGTCCACGCGATGCGGCGCAACGTTGATCTGTGCTACGTCGTGATGGACAACGCCACCTATGGCCTCACCAAGGGCCAAACCTCGCCGACCAGTGGGACAGGGTTTGTCACGCTTTCGACGCCCCACGGCAACCCGGAGCAGGCGCTGAACCCGATGCTGCTGGCGCTGGCCTCCGGCGCGACCTTTGTTGCCCGCGGTTTCTCCGCCGAGCCGCAGAAGCTCGCCGACTTGATCGTCGAGGGGATGAACCACAAGGGCTTCGCTTTCATTGATGTCTATAGTCCCTGCGTGGTGTTCAACAAGGTCAACACCTTCAAGTACTACAAGGAACAGTCCGAGCCGCTACCCAAAGACCACGATCCGTCCAGCCTGCCGGCCGCCATGCAGCTGGCTATCAGCGAAGACCCACTCTATCTCGGCGTGTTTCACCAGCGCGAGGCGACGACCTTCGAAGACCACATGAACGCTGGCGCACCGAGCCAAGCCAAGCGCCACGAGCTACTGGAGCAACTGTTCGACCGCTACAGTTGAGACACCGGGCACACCGATGAACAGGCAGCGTATGATCGGCGTGTCGCTCGGTGTGCGTACCACGGACGAGGCACTCGCCGCGCTGGCGGCAGTCGCCGCCGTGGCCGACATCGCCGAGCTACGTCTCGACTTCATGGCGGAATACGACCTCCCGCGACTGCTCGCCGCCCGGCCCTGCCCGGTCATCGTGACCAACCGCCCGGAGCGCGAGGGCGGACGCTTCACCGGCGCGGAGTCCGACCGGCTGCGTCCGCTGCACGCGGCTATTGACCTGGGCGCCGACTACGTAGACATCGAGCACGACTCCGTGTCGCTCCTCCCAGCGCAGCGCGGGAATACCCAGGTCATCGTCTCCTACCACGACTTCACGGCCACCCCACCGACGTTGCCGCGCATCGCGGCCCGGCTTCAGGAGCAAGGCGCCGACGTGGTGAAGGTCGTCGGCATGGCCCAGCACCCGGCCGATAACCGGTACGTGCTGGAGACCTTTGACGAGGCACGCCTGCCCATCATCGCCATCGGCATGGGCGTCGCCGGCCTGCCCAGTCGCGTCCTGGCGCTCCGCTACGAGCAGTGCTTCCTGACCTACGCCACGCTCGGCAAGGGCGAGCAGGTCGCGCCAGGACAGCTGCCCGTGGCGGCGATGCACGCGGTCTACCAGGCGTCAGCCATCGGGCCGGACACACTGGCCGTTGGTATCGTGGCGCCGACGCTCCCGGGAGACGAGGAGTTAGCACGGCTCAATGCAGCCCTGCGGCAACGTGGGCGCGATGCCGTCGCGGTGCCGTTCGTGCTCCCGGAGCGTGCCGACGTGACCGCGCTGGTTCGCGCCTACACCGACCGGCGCTACGGCATCGGCGCATGGATCGTGCATCCGCCGCACCAGCACGCCTTGGGACAGCCAGGCGCACTGGACCGGCTGCAAGACAAAGCCGCCACGCACGGCGCAGTGGACCTCGTCGTCCGCGAGCCTGACGGACTCTACGGCCTGTGGGTCGGCAGCCCCACTACCGCCGCCGTCGCCCTCGACCTCACCGCCTAGACCGCGATCTCCCGCCGCTCGGCAGCCGAGCGGTAGGCCGCCTCGATCAGGCGTTGGTTGAGTACGGCGTCGTGCCAGTCGGGCTTGACGGTCTCTCCGGTCACGATACCGCGCAGGAAGCGCCGTAGCTGTAGTGCGAACGGGTCCTGGCGGTGAACCTCGATCTGTTCCCAGCCCTCGCCGAACGCCGCCTGTACGCGCGTAGGATCGTAGGTGAAGCTGGGTGTCCGCTCCTGGCTCTGGAAGCGTAGGTCGTTGAAGCTGAACGCGACCGATCCGGCCTCGCCGTCAATCTCCACGAACGGCACTTCTTCATGCTTCCGCCGTATCCAACTGGCAAACACGTCGCCAATCGCGCCGGAGCGGAAACGCAGCACCACGCTGCACGTGTCCTCGACGGCGACGGGAAACGGCGTGCCGTCCGGCTCCTCGCGCTCGTCGAATCCCCGGTCGGTCGCGCAGTAGACGCTCGCAATGGCGCCGCAGGACGGCTCCAAGAGATGGCGCAAAAGGTCGAAAAAGTGCCCCATCATATCGTGGACAATGCCACCACCGGCCAGCTCCTGCTTGAAGAACCACGTCGGCCGATTGGTCACGCGCTTGGGCACCATGTAGCCCCACGTGACGCGGGCATGGAAGATGCGGCCGAGCCTGTCCGCCGCCAGCAGCTCTCGCGCCACCGTCGGGCCGCCCTGAAAGCGCATGTTCTGCACAATCCCGTGTGCGACACCGGCGCGTTCGGCCTCGGCCAGCAGGTGCTCGGCCTCGGATACTGCGATGGTCAAGGGCTTATCGCTGAACACGTGCTTGCCCGCGTGAATGGCTGCCAGCAGCGGCTCGTAGTGCAGCGAGTTGACCAAGCAGTTGTCCACCACGTCGAGCGCCGGATCGCGCACAAAGCCGTACAGATCGGTACTCGTATGCTCGATCCCGAACTCGCTCGCCAGCGCGGCCACCTTGGCCGGATCGCGCCCATACAGCGCGATAGTCACCGGGTAGCGCGTGCCCCTGATCTCCAGTCCGGCCTGCCGCAGGCCGTGCAGGCCGATAACGTGCAGCCGGGCCATGCGCCCGGTGCCCAGCACCCCCACCGTAAGACCACGCGACGGATCAATAGCCATCTGCCTCTCGATACCGGCGTCATGCGGACGGCGAGAGTGTAGCAGAGCGCAACGTCGGACCGGCACGGCTGACACTCGCGCCGTCGTGGTACCATGCCACCATGCAAGATGACAATGCCCTCCCGATCAAGGCCGTGCTCTTCGACTGGGGCGAAACGCTGGGGCCGGTGTCCGTAAGGCGCGGCATGGCCGCCTTGCGGCGTGAGGATGTGTTCGGCCAAGACGTGCTCGCGGCGGCCACGGCGCACTTGCTTGGCGGTCCGGACCCCGGCCTCGCGGAGCTGGCGCAGCCCGGCTGGGAGCCGCCGGCTGAGGCGTGGCGCGAAACCACCGCCCGCGAGCTGCTCCGAACATGCTACCGGTTGACCGGGCGAGCTTGGCCCGCTGATCCGGTGCAGCAGCGGGCACTGGTTCTGCGCCAACACATCTACCTGCTCGCAGCCATGCGGGCCGTGCCGGGAGTTGCCGACGTACTGGCTGCTCTGCGGGACCAGGGTCTGCGCTTGGGATTGCTGTCGAACGCCTTCTGGGGTGTCGACGTGATCCGGGCGATGCTGGACCGCGACGGTCTCTTGTCCTACTTCGACGTGGTGCTCTGCTCCTCGGCGGTCGGCGTGCGGAAGCCGCACCCCGCGATCTATCGGGCGGTGCTCGCTGACCTGGGCGTCGAGCCGGCCGAGACCGTCTTCATCGGTGATCGTCTCCTGGAGGACATAGCGGGACCGCGCAGGTTGGGGATGCAAGCCATCCTCACCCATCAGTTTCGGCAAGAAGACGCGCCACAGACGGGGCTGGCGCGGCCCGACGCGATCATTCGGCACTTCCGGGAGCTGCCGGCGCTGCTACACGATTGGCCCAGCGGGCGGGCACCGGCGTCTACGTGAAGACATCCCACAGAATGCGGAGACAGACCAGGTAGATCATCACACTGAGCATCCGGCGCAGCACGGATGGCCGCAGCCGGCCGCTGAACCGCGCCCCAAACTGTGCCCCGGCCACGGCGCCCAGCGTGACGAGCGCCGAATAGAGTAGCGGCACCTGCTCCTGGACCAGCTTGCCGGTCAGCGCCGAGGCCATCGTGCCGGCAATGACGAACAGCGACGTGCCGATGGCCGGGCGGGTCCGCATCCGCAGCACGAACACCATGAGCGGCACCAGCATGAACCCGCCGCCAACCCCCAGGATGCCGTCCACCAACCCGACGAGCACACCCATGCCGCCGATCAGCAGCCAGTTTGGGCGGGGCATCTCGCTGTCGTCCGTGCCGGCACGCTCCTCGCGCGTCGGAAAGAGCAGCGACGTGGCCGCCGCCACGGCTAAGAGCAGGTAGAGCAGCGAGAGCGTCCACTCCGGCATCAGCGCCGACAGCAAGGCGCCGAGCTGGGCAAACACCACGCCCGTCGCCATCATCGCCACGCCCACGCGGAGGTACACATTGCGTCGGCGCCAGTGTGGCACGACGCCCGACATGGCGCCGAAGAAGTATTGGGCCGCCGAGATGCCCGTCGCCGCCTCCCAGCGCACGCCCCCGACGTAAACGAGCAGCGGTACGACCAGCACGCCGCCACCGCTGCCGACCATCCCGGCGATCACGCCGCCTACGGCCCCGATCAGCGGGAGCAGGATGAGGTGAAAAACCGATACGTCACCGAGCATACCGTCAAGCATGACACCCTCTGGCCCGCCACCGCGACACACCACAGCCGGACGATGATTAGCGAGGACCGCGCCACCGACCGCCCCAGGATTGTGCGGCGCCGGTTAGTCAGCGGCACAATGAGGCGGGGTACTCGCGCCCGTTTCCACGTCCGGGCGAGCGCGCGGCCCTAGGCGGAGAACGCTGGCTGATCTTAGCTCTGATGATGCCAAACATCACGACGGCGGCCGCGCCTTACCCTGTCGTTCTGGCCCTCGGCCTGCTGCTCAGGCGGTATCATAGTGTCCACTCGGCGTCGTCGTGCCGTAGCCCGCTGGCGGTGCCGGTGAGGAGGACACATGGCCGGGTATCGAGTTGTTGCTGCCGCTGACTTGGAGCACCTCGCGCAGGCGATCTTTGCCGGCGCGGGCACGCCTGATGCTATCGCGCACCACGTGGCGCGGCATCTGGTCCGCGCCAATCTGTCCGGCCATGATTCGCATGGCGTGCTGCGTATTCCCCAATACGTGCAGTTCATTGACGACGGGATGATCCGCCCGGCGGCGGAACCGCGGGTCTTGCGCGAGCACGGGGCGACGGCGTTGCTCAGTGCCGAGCGGGGCTTTGGGCAGTATTCCACGTCGGTAGCCCTCGACCTCGCCATCGGTAAGGCCGAGGCATTCGGGGTTGGCCTCGTGACGGTCCGGCAGGGCAATCATATCGGTCGCGTCGGCGAGTACACGGAGGCAGCCGCGCGGCGTGGTTTTGCGGTGCAGGTCTTCGGCGGGACGGCCGGCGCCAGGGTGCGACCGGCGGCGCCGTTCGGCGCGGCGGGGACGGCCTTTGGCACCAATCCGTTCTCGGTTGGCGTGCCGACGAGCGGGGATGACCCGGTGCTCATTGACTTTGCCACGACGGTTCTGGCGGAAGGGAAGCTGCGGATTTACCGGGTGAAGCAGGAGGAGCTACCGCCCGATGTCATCGTTGACGGCGAGGGCAACCCCAGCGTTGATGTCGAGGACTTCTACAGCCGTGGGGGGATGCTCAAGCCAATCGCGGCGCACAAAGGCTCCGGCCTCTCTTTGGCGACGGCGCTACTCGGTGGGCTGGCGGCTATCGGCGAGGAGAACCCCTCTTCCAACGGCACGGCACCCCAGCCGCCGCCGGAAGGTGGGCGTGATCGCACGGGGGGCATCTTCCTGCTGGTCATCAATCCGGGCGCCTTTGGCGATGCGGACGCCTACCGCGAAACGGTGTCGCGGACGGTCGGCGCGATTAAGGCCACGCCGCCGGCGCCGGGTGTCGAGGAAGTGCTGATCCCCGGCGAACCGGAGTTCCGGGCGCGAGCGGCGCGTGGGCGGGAAGGCATTGCGCTCCCGGATGGTACCTGGGACGAGCTAGGCGCGGTTGCCCGCCGCTTTGGCCTGGCCCTGCCGGGGACGCGCTCTGGTTGATGGCTGCTGCCCCCCTATGGTCCCCCCGCTGCGGCGGGGGGACGGTTGCAACGTGCTGCGCCCCTATGGCTTGGCTTGTACCTACCCCTGTGAGGGCGGTAGGAGGCCGGAGGCTCGGCTGCGGACCTGTGGAGGGGAGAGCGGCCCGGCTTCGGTGACGACGGCCGTGAGGTGGTGGAGCGGGGTGCGGTCGAAGTAGTAGTTGGCTACGGCGACGCCCGGTAGCGGCGTGGCCAGCACTTCCTCTGGCGGCTGCGCTCGATCCGGCACGGCAAAGCCGCGGCGCTGCCGGGCCGGGCGGCGCGTGCGGGGCAGCCGCGGTAGCAGCTTTTCACTGGGACAGACAGCGTACACCGGGACGCGACAGGCACGGGCGGCGAGAGCCAGTGCCGCCGTACCGGTCTTGTTTATCAGGCCGCCGGGCGCGACCGTATCACCACCGACGAGTACGGCGTCCACGTCGCCAACGAGTCGAGCCGCGAGCGCATCCACGGCGAGCGTGGTTGGGATGCCGGCCGCCGCGAGGCGTTGGGCCAGTGCCCGGCCTTCACAAAGCGGTCGTGCCTCCAGACAGGTCACGCGGGAGAGCCGACCGGCAGCGTAGGCGCGCCGCAGCGCCGCCTCGACTGCGCTGCTGGCAGAGTGGGTGAGCACGGTGGCCTGAATGGGCAAGAGCTTTGCGGCGTGGGTAGCGGCCTGTTCCTGGTGCGTCTGCATCGCAGCCATGAACGCGGCGGCGGCCGCACGCACCGCCTCGCTGACCGTTGCGGCGTCGGCAGCCGCGGCCTGGCTACCGGCAGCATCCAGCACTACCCAACCGAGACGGCGGAGGGGCGCCATAACCGGCTGGGCAGCGGCCAACTCTTCTACGGCTGCGCGCACGAGTGCGGTTGGCCGGGCCGTGTCCGCGCCGCCATTTGGGTCGGCGAGCCAGGCGGCCAGCTCGCCCAGCGCCGCGACGGCTTGGGCGGTGAGGGCGGCAGCGCCGGAAGTGTGATCGTCGCGGAGGGCGGCGACCTGCGCCCGCCACGCTGGCGGCAGCCGGTGCTGGGCCGGGTCATCGGAGCGGCCGGTTTGGCGGCGCATAGTCTGCCCTTGCGAGTGCGTGCTGGCGGCGAACCTGGCGGGTCGGTGGGACGGTATGATGATGCTATGTCTCAGCGACGGCGGCCGGCGAACACTGCCCGCGCACGGTTTGCAGCGTTGGTGCAGCAGCCGGAGGAGCAGTGGAACCTGGACCGGGCCGCGCTGCTCATCGCGCAGGAAGCATACCCGGACTTGGCGGTTGGGCAGTACCTCCGACGACTCGACGCGCTGGCCGAGGCGGCCCGGAGTTGCTTGCCGGGCGCTGCCCGCGGTGCTTGGTGGTCACGGGACGATGTGCTGCCGGCCGTGCGGGAGGTGCTTGTCGAGCGGGAGGGCTTCGGTGGCAATGAAGAGGACTACCACGATCCGCGGAACAGCTTCCTCAATGAGGTGCTGGACCGGCGAGTCGGGCTGCCCATCACGCTCTCGGTGGTGTACATGGAGGTCAGCCGCCGGCTCGGCGTGCCGGCGCAGGGGATCGGACTGCCGGGGCATTTCATCGTCGGCTGGCCGCCGGACAGTCCGGGTGGCGAGACGCGGTATCTGGACCCGTTCCACGGCGGCCGGGAACTGACCGTTGACGACTGTGGTGAGTTGTTTCGGCAGATGTTCGGCACGGACATCCCGTTTAGCGAGGACCTACTTCAGGCAGTGGGTAAGCGTGCGCTGATCGCGCGGATATTGCGTAATCTCAAGCTGCGCTACGTTGAGGACCGGCAGTTCGACCTCGCGCTGGATGCCGTCGAACGCATCTTGCTGGTCGAGCCGGTGGCGGCGGAAGTGCGGGATCGCGGCGTCATCCTGGCGCACATGGGGCTGCTGAGTGCAGCCTGGTCCGATCTCCAGGCGTATGTGCAAGCGGCTCCCGATTACCCGGACGCGGAGCAGGTGCGTGAGCTGGCTGACCGCATCTGGCGCAACCTCGGCCGCATGAACTGAGCGGCGGACCTACCCCCTGGCCCCCTCCCTAAAGGGAAGGGGAATGGTGGCCCTCACCCTGGCTCGCTCCTTGTCTTCCGGGAATGGCGCGAGAGGGAGTACCTAGCCGATGAAGAGTGGTCCGAACACGAGGGCCACGATGGACATGAGCTTCAGCAGGATGTTGAGCGCCGGCCCGGAGGTGTCCTTGAACGGATCGCCCACGGTATCGCCGACAACGGCGGCGGCGTGCTCGTCGGTCCCCTTGCCGCCGAGATGACCGGCTTCGATGTACTTCTTGGCATTGTCCCAGGCACCGCCGGCGTTGGCCATCATAATGGCAAAGAGAAAGCCGGTGGCGATGGAGCCGATCAAGAGGCCGCCGAGCGCCTCGGGGCCGAGAATGGCACCGACAACTATCGGTACGACGATGGCGATCAGGCCCGGCAGGACCATTTCCTTCATCGCGCCGCGCGTACTTATGTCAACGGCGCGGGCATAGTCGGCGGTCGCCGTGCCTTCCAAGAGGCCCTCGATTTCCCGGAACTGCCGCCGCACCTCCTGCACCATGGCATACGCCGCTCGCCCTACCGCCTGCATGGTGAGGGCACTGAACACGAAGGGCATGATGGCGCCGATGATGAGGCCGATCATGACGTGGAGGTCCATGATGTTGAAGACCTGAACGCCGACAACGCCGGAGTACGCGGCCATCAGGGCGAGGGCGGTCAGTACCGCGGAGCCGATGGCAAAGCCTTTGCCGGTCGCTGCCGTAGTGTTGCCGAGCGAGTCGAGCGCGTCCGTGCGCTCGCGCACCTCCGGGTCCAAGCCGGCCTGCTCGGCGATGCCGCCGGCATTGTCAGCGACCGGACCGTAAGCGTCGGTGGCGAGGGTGATCCCTAGCGTGGAGAGCATTCCCACCGCGGCGAGGGCAACCCCGTACAGGTCCGCCAGTTGGTAGGCGCCCCACATGGCAACGACGACCACGATGCCGGGAATGACGGTGCTCATCATACCCAGCCCCAGCCCGCCAATGATTATCGTGGCCGGGCCGGTGGCGGCTTGCTCGGCAAGCTGCTTGGTGTGGCGGTATTCGTAGGAGGTGTAGTACTCGGAGGCGGTGCCGATGATCTGTCCGGCGACGAGGCCGACGGCAACCACCCAAAAGAGGTTGAAGTCCAGGCCGAGCGCAAACACGGCCCCGACGGTGCCGGCGAGGACGAGGACGCCGGCCGAGAAGATGCCGATCCGCAGCGACCACAGCAGACGCCCCATGTCGGCGTCCTCGCCGGTCCGGACGAGGAAGGTGCCGATAATGGACGCGGCGATACCGAGCGACGCGACGAGCAGGGGGAAAAGGGCCAATTCATCTCGCCCGGTGGACAGTGCGCCAGCGCCTACCGCGGCCAAGGCGACCGTCGCAATGATCGAGCCGACGTAGGACTCGAAGAGGTCGGCGCCCATGCCGGCAACGTCGCCCACGTTGTCACCCACGTTGTCGGCTATGGTAGCCGGGTTGCGAGGATCGTCTTCCGGGATGCCCTGCTCCACCTTGCCTACGAGGTCGGCGCCGACGTCGGCGGCTTTCGTGTAGATGCCGCCGCCGACCCTGGCAAAGAGCGCGATTGACGAGGCCCCGAACCCGAACCCGGCAACGATGCTGGCGTCTCCAAAGGCAACGAACATCAGGGTCACACCGAGCAAGGCGATTCCGACGACGGATGCGCCCATGACGGCACCGCTGTTGAAGGCCACGCGCAGCGCCGGATTCAGCCCCTGCATGGCTTGCACGGTGGTTCGCGTGTTCGCCCGGACGGCGATGCTCATGCCGATAAATCCGGCCAGCCCGGAGCCGAGCGCACCGACCAGATAGGCTATCGCCGTCCCCGGCACGGATGACGCAGAGCCGCTACCGATCTTGCCGAGAATATCGAAGTCGATGAAGACGGCGAGGATGACGGTCATCACCACCACGAAAATCGCCAAGAGGCGATATTCGCGCGAAAGAAACGCCGTGGCGCCTTCCTGAATGGCCTGACCGATGAAGCGAATCTGCTCGTTCCCGGCGTCCTTCTTCAGGACGGCAGAGGCTAGAAACGCCGCGAAAGCGAGCGCCACCACTGCGGCAACGATAGATACTATCTGTATTGTCTCCATACGATCCTCCTGCGACTAGGTTCAGGGTGAGTCTTCCACAGCGGCCGCGGTATGAACGTTGCCACCTTCATTGGGGAGTGTTTTGCCCCCACCCTGACCCTCCCCCGTTGCGACGGGAGAGGGAACTGCCCGTCCCCCCGCCGCAGCGGGGGGACCATAGGGGGGCTATCTTCCACTACCCGATTAATTTGGCAACGTTCATACTGCGGCGGTCGAGAGTGAGTCGCTCCAGGTGCGTGTCGGGAAGCGCCTCGCCGGTCTCCGGGTACGGCGCGTCATGCTACCACTTCGCGTAGCGCGCCAACAAGCGCGACGTGATCGCTCTCGCTACCAATCGAGATGCGGAGGTAACGCTCCAAGCGTCGCTGGTTGAAATAGCGCACCAGCACGCGCCGCTCGCGGAGGGCGGCGTACACCTCGGCGGCCGGCTGGGGCTGCGGCTCCACGAGCAGGAAGTTGGTTGCCGACGGCCAGACGCGCCAGCCGAACTCGGTGCGGAGGATTTCGGCCAGCTCATCGCGCCGTCGGGCCAAGCGGCGGTTGGCGGCCATCGCCAGTTCGTACTGAGCCAACGCGGCAATGCCGGCCGCCTGACTGAGGCGGTTGACGTTGTAGGAATCCTTCACTTTGTAGAGGCCGCCGATCAGCTCATCCGACCCGAACGCATAGCCGATACGCAGACCGGCCAGCCCGAACCCCTTCGACATGGTGCGAGTAATCAGCAGGTTGGGATGGCGGCTGAGGAGCGAGAGCATGGAGGTGGCGCCGAAGTCCACGTAGGCCTCATCGGTGACGACAACGCCGTTCAGGCCCGCGCAGAGAGCCGCCATCTCGTCGTGCGTGACCGGTTTGCCGGTCGGTGCGTTGGGATGGGCGATAAACGTGACGCGACCACCGGCGCGCACCAAGTGATCTACCGGCAACCCGAATCGGTCGTCCGAGTCGATCTCCAGGAGGTGGGCGCCGTGAATCTCGGCCAGCGTGCGGTACACACTGTAGGTTGGGTACGGCGTGACGACGCGCTCGCCCGGATCAACGCACGCCCGCAGCGTCAGAGCAAGCAACTCGTCGGAGCCGTTGCCGACGATAATCCGCTCCGGCGGTACGCCATACCGCTCCGTCAGGCGGTCACGGAGCGCGGAGCAGGTCGGATCGGGATAGAGCCGCACCTGCTCGTCGAGCGCCGCCCGCACGGCGTCGGTGATGCCGGGCAGCACGTCGGGATGCTCGTTCGTGTTCAGCTTGACCCACCCGGCATCGCGCGGCTGATCGCCGGGCACATACGGCGCCAGCGCAGCAACGTCAGCGCGGAGCAGTGAGGTAGTCATCGCGTTCTCCGGTACTCGGCGGCCGAGGCGGGCAAGCCGGTCAGACGGGGATTGTAGAGCCTGGTGCGATATTTCACAAGCGCGATTGCTCCCGGTGCCCCCACCCTATCCCTCCCCCGTCCCGACGGGGGAGGGAACATAACCGTCCCCCCGTCGCAACGGGGGGACCATAGGGGGGCTGCGGTATCATCAAAGCGGAGCAAGGTGATGAAGGTGATCGAGCAGGCAACCGTCGCGACACTACCAACGCTACCAACGCTACCAACGCTACCACGGCCGCTGACGGCGGAGGAGTTCTTTGCGCTGCCGGAGGAGATTCGGGGCCGGCACGAGTTAGTGCGCGGTCAGTTGGAGGAATTGGACACTGCGCCACCTGGAATTCGCCACGGTCGAGTGATGCTTCGGGTTGCCCGCGTGCTCATGGACTACATCGAGCCACGCGGTCTCGGCTTGGTTGTCGGCGGTGACGCGGGCTTCATTCTGGAGCGTGCGCCGGATACGGTGCGGGGGCCGGACGTGGCCTTTATGCGGGCAGATCGTGTGCCGCCTGACGATGAGCTAGATGGATTCTGGGACCTGTCTCCCGACCTAGCCGTCGAGGTGACGACGCCAGGTCTGCACCACCGAATCCCCATAGGATTGTGCAGACCTGGCACGTCAGTGCTTTCTCCCAGGGATAGGCCGGGCCGGGTGCAGGCCAAAGTCGCGGACTATCTGCGTACCGGCGTGCGGCTGGTGTGGGTGGTAGACCCGCGCGCACGGACGGTAATCGTCCACGTCCCCGGCCATGCCCCGCGTAGGCACACGGCGGACGACCGACTCGACGGCGGTGACGTGCTCCCCGGCTTCACTTGCGCCGTGCGAGAACTGCTGGCGTAGCCGCTGTTTGGCCCGGTGGTCTAGGAGCCGCTCTCCAGTGTTTGCCGGAGCCGGAAGATTTCGAGCCGCAGTTCCGACAATTCCCGGTCGAGGTTGCCCAACTGCCGCTGCACGTCCGCCGGTAGCTCCAGGAGCGTGCGCTGCAAGCGGTTGGCCCGGTCCTGGACGGCCTCGACGGCGGCGAGCACGGCCCCACGATCCAGGCCCGGCGTCGCCGCCGGCGTGGTCGGTTGCGCTGCGGGCGCCGTTTGGGTAGTGGGTGCCGTTTGCGTGGGTTGGGTTGTCGTTGCGGGCGCCGGGGCAGTCGTGGTACTGCCGAGGTCCATCGGCCCACCGAAAAGCTGGGCCAACGCCTCGGAGACGGTCTGCTCCATGACAATCGAGTTGCCGGTGGCCATGATGACGCGCTTCATTTCGGGAATGCTGCCTTGGTCGGCCAGGAGGTAGATCGGCTCCACGTAGAGATTGGACTGGCCAACCGGGACCACCAGCATATTGCCGCGGATGACCCGCGAGCCGGACTGGTTCCAGAGCGTGAACTGCTGGCTGATCTCCTCGTTTTGGTCAATGCGGGCCTCGATCTGCAACGGACCGAAAATGAGCTTGTCCTTCGGGTACTTGTAGGCCACCAACTCGCCGTAGTGAGCGCCGTCGGAGCGGGCGGCGAGCCAGTTGCTCATGTTGTTCTTGTTGTTGGGCGTGTACGGCAGGAGCAAGACGAACTCTTCGCGCTGCTCACCCGGCAGGCGCATGATGACGTAGTATGGCTCCACTGGCCGCTGGGTATCACCACGGACCTCGGACGGGATGGCGAGCAAGTCTTCACGGTTGTAGAACACCTGCACGTCTTTGATGTGGTAGAGCCGGTACATGAGACTCTGGACACTGAAGATCCCCTGCGGATAGCGGATGTGGTCGCGCAGCCCTTGCGGCATGGCGCTGAGTGGCCGGAATAGCCCCGGAAAGGCCTGCGCGTAGGCACGGATCAGCGGATCGCTGTCGTCGGCAATGTAGTACTGGACGGAGCCGTCATACGCGTTGGTGACGATCTTGACGCTATTGCGGATATAGTTGACGCCCAGTGGTGAGGGCTGCGAGTAGGGATAGAACGCGCTGGCGGTATAGGCGTCTTGGATCCAGTACAGCCCGCCACCGTGCGCCACGATGTAGGGGTCCGGATCGGGAAGCAGAAAGGGCGCCACACGGAGAAGCCGTTCGAGGATGTTGCGCCGGAAGAGTAGGGTGGTATCCGGCTGCACGTGCCGGCTAATCAGCAGATTGAGGTCGCCCAGATGCCAGGCGAACAACAAGCGCCGCCAGAGCGAGCCGACCGGCACGCCACTCTCGCCAGCATAGGTTGTCTCGACGTTGGACTCGCCGCGGGGGTAGTCGAACTCCGGCGTATCGGTCTTGGTCAGCACCCAGTCGCCGGCCCATTCGCCGTAGTAAATCTCCGGTCGGGTGATGGAGAGCTTGCCCTTGGGTGGCACGTCCTGAACGAATAGCTCCGGCAGTCCCTCCGGAGTGACCTCGTTCACCGGGCTGATGACCACTCCATAGCCGTGCGTGAACTTGAGGCGGCGGTTGACGAACGTCTGCGCGGCCGCATCCAGATTCTCGGGCACCAGCTCCCGCGCCGAAATGAAGACCTGGCGGTACTCGTTATCGAGTTGGTAGCGGTCGAAATCGCCACCAATGAAGTTGTAGTACAAGCGGATACTCTGGATCTGATTGTAGGTTGCCAGGGAGGGGCCAGTATCCCACAGACGCACGTTGCGTAACGTCACGGCATTGGACTCGATCTCCTCGCGCGTCACCGCGTCCTGAGCCGGATAGTCGGTCTCCTTAACCTTGTCGAGGCCATAGGCCTGGCGGGTGAAGGTCATGTTGTGCTCGATGTACGGCCGCTCGGTTTCCAGCTCGGCGGGCAGCACCACAAAGCGATGGACGACCGCCGGCAGCATGGTTTGACCGAAGAGCCAGACCAGCGCCCAGAGACCGAGGGCCGCCGGACCCACCCAGAGCAGCCGGACAAAGGCACCGGCGACCAGACCGACGGCGCCAAGCGCGGCGACAATGATGCCGACCCAAAGCGCTGGGGCGAGTACGTTCACGTCCGCGAAAGTGGCGCCCAGCGTCGCGCCGCGACCGGCGTAGACGAGCTGGTCGAGGCGCAGTGCCTGGTGCCAGGCCAGCAGTGCCATTGGACCGGCTGCCAGGAGGGAAAGGTGGACTTGAATGGGACGACCTACCTTCAGGACCATGCCCCGGCCCTCGTCCCGCTGGCCGCGTGCCTGCGGAATGATGAGCCAGACGAAATAGACGACCGCCGTCGCGACCAAGATCATGATCGTGGCGACCAGCAGCCATGACTTTGCAATAAGCAGCACGGGCAGCACGAAGAGGTAGTACGACACGTCGCGGCCGTGGATCGGATCGACAATCCCCAAGTCGGTGCGGTGCGGGAGACGCAGGGCGGGATCCCAATTGCCGCTGAGTGTACCGCCCAGCCAGAGGGCAATCAGACCGCCAAGCGCGAGGATCGCCACGAGCACGAGCGCCGGGGGCGTGCGCCGGCCCGCAGTCTCGATGTCACCGGCACGTCCCCACGCGGCCCAGCGTCGCTGGGCCAGGCGATAGGCGAGCGTTGTGGAGAGAAAGAAGGCGGCGAAGAACAGGGCGCCGCCGCCGAAGAACAGGAGTAGCTGCGTTCTGAGAATTGTGAGGAAGACATCGGGGATACCCAGGCTGCCAAACCAGAGCAGCTCAACTGCGACGTCTCTGCCGAAGAACAGGAGGAAAAGGAGGACAATGGCCGTCGGAATGCCGATGAGGGCACGCTTGGCCCAGCGAACGGCCCGGCCACTCGGCTGGCGCTTGCGGGCCTTTTCTTCCTGCTCGTCCTCTTCCGGGGCAAAGTCTTGGTCCAGATTGCTACGGGCGATGCTCACCGGTTACTCCTTGCCGGCGGTCCATTGTCCTCGCCGGCCTGTTCCTACCCCAATTGACACGCCGTTGCACAACAGTCACACTCCCAATATATTGTAGCATCTACCGGAGACGACCGACCTCGCGGGCAAGCAAGCACCGTGGGCGCGTGCCCCGGGGAAGTTTTGCCGGAGCGCCGGGTCCGGCGTTCGTAGGGAGGAGCAGGGGCGCATCTTGGCGATAGGTGAAACATATGCGCCGCTCTTACGTTATGGTAAGTCGAGATGCCTGTACCTAGTTTGCTTGCAATCGCGGCGGGAGTCATCCTCTTTGGCGGCGGGCTACTCATGCTCGCCCGCGTGGTGCGGCCTTGGCGCGGCGGCGACCAGGTGCTGCTCGTGTTTCTGGCCGTGGTGATAAGTGTGCTGGGGTTGGCTGTTGGCTGGCTCGGTATTACCTTGAGCACCGCAGACACGGAAACGGCTGCCCCGCAGCCGACCGTGGCCCAGCCGACGGCTGCGCCGCCGCAGCCGATCAGCACGGTGCCGCCACCGGCCACCGTTCCCCCCACGGTCCCAGCGCCGCAGGTGACGCCAATTCCCACGCTAGTCGTCACGGCGCCGCGCCCGACTACGCCGCCACCACCGGCGCCGGCAGCCACTGCCACACTCACCTCGGTTCAAAGGCTCATAGAGGAGGCCCGGAAGTCCGAGGAGCAGGCAGTCGCTGCAACCAACCCTGCCGACCAACTCAGACACCTCAGAGGCGCCAGGGCGATAGCGCTGTCGCTACTCGCCAACAATCCTTGTGAATACTCGCTCCAAGAGCTGTTTATCCGCATCTGTCGCAAGCTGAGTCTGCTCGACCCGGCCGCCGCCGCGTGTGCGAACGCGCCGGCCTGTTCCTCCGGCTAACCCCCGACGCCACTTTGCCGGCCGGCGGGCCCTTTTTGCCCCACCCTCTTCCTACGCCCTCGTTGGGGCTGCGGAGTTCAGCCGCCGTGGGCCGGCTATTGCTCCGGTCGGCGGCGGGTGCTACACTCGCGGCGCTATGAGTACGACATTTGCACCCGGTGGTATTCCGCTCAGTCTCTTCCGACTCCGGACCGAGGTGGTGTACGGCGACGGCTGCGCCGCCAACATCGGTGAGCACGTCCTGGCTCACGGCGGGCAACGACCACTCGTGATCTCCGACCCCGGCATCGTCGCAGCCGGTCTGCTGGAGCCGGTCACAAGTTCGTTGGCGGCCGCCGGTCTGGCGTATGAAACGTACACCGACGTGGAGCCGGACCCGCGTGTTGCCGTCGTCGCGGCCGGACTGCGGCAGTTTGAGGAGCAGGGCTGCGACAGCTTAATCGGCGTCGGTGGCGGTAGCTCGATGGACACGGCCAAGGCGATTGCCATTTGGTCGCGCAATCCGGGCCGTCTGCGGGACTACGAAGGGCTGGACCAGTTCGAGCAGCCCCCGGTGCCGCTGTTCTGCGCGCCTACCACGGTCGGCACGGCCAGCGAGGTGACTCAATTCTTGGTCGTCACCGATCCCGAGGCGCAGTTCAAGTTCACCATCGCGAGCAAGCTGGTGTCGCCGCTGGCGGCCTTTCTGGACCCGCAGTTGGTGCTCGGCCTGCCGGCGCCGATCACGGCGGCGACCGGGATGGACGCGCTGACGCACGCTATCGAGAGCTACCTCTCCCTGCTCGCCACACCGCTCACGGAGGCGCTCGCGCTCCACTCCATCCGCCTCATCGGCGCAAATCTCCGTCCGGCAGTCGCCAACAGCCGGAATCATGGCGCAATGGCGAATATGCTCGTGGCGTCGTGTCTCGCCGGGATGGCATTCAATGCCACGCGGCTCGGTAACGTCCACGCGATGTCGCACCCGGTAGGCGCCTTCTTCCACGTCCCGCACGGCGTTGCGAACGCGATCATTCTGCCGCACGTGATGGAGTTCAACGCGCTGGCGGTGCCGCGGAAGCTGATCGAAGTCGGGCAAGCGTTGGGTGAGCCGCTGGTGGGACTGGGCGAGATGGCGGCCGCTCGCCGTGCCGTGAGCGGCGTGCAGCAGCTAGAGGCCGACATCGGCATCCCCCCGTGCCTGAGCGACGTTGGCGTGCAGCGGGGAGCCATCGCCGCCATGTCCGTGGATGCCATGAAGAGCGGCAACATCCCCATCAACCCGCGACGCACCGAGCAATCGGACATCGAAGGGTTGTTCGAGCGGGCGCTGTAGCGGGCGGCGGCGGGGTGGACCTGCCCCCCTATGGTCCCCCCGTTGCGGCGGGGGGACGGGCAGACTCCCTCCCGCGCCTGAGCGGCGGACCGCGCAATCGGACATCGAGGGGCTGTTCGAGCGGGCGCTGTAGCGGGCGGCGGCGGGGTGGACCTGCCCCCCTATGGTCCCCCCGCTGCGGCGGGGGGACGGGCAGACTCCCTCCCCCGTCGCAACGGGGGAGGGCTGGGGTGGGGGCTAACACACTCCCTTCAGGGAGGGATGGGGGGTGGGTATGCGCGGCTACTTACGCAGCAGCCCAGGGATGGTCCGGGCGAACTGCTCCGCGCGCTCCAGGTGCGTATCGAAGGGGTCGGGTAGCTCCAGCACGTGGTTATGCACGGTGACGGCGCCCCAATCCACCAGATACGGGATGAGGTGCCACGTGCCGGTGTCCCGAACGTCTTGCCAGTCTTCCACGTAGCTGTAGATGAAGAACGGCTCGTCACCCCACAGCGCACGCTCCCCGAGCCGGCGAGAGAGCAAATCCCAGGGGATAGTGGCGTCGGCGCGGGCGTCGGCGAGCGCCCGGATGACCCGGCTCCGGCCTACGGCCCGCGTGTCGGACGGCGGCTCCGTGACTGCCCGTTCGATGCGCTGCTCGTCTACCCGCGTGCTCACCCGGTCGCGCTTGCGGAGCGACTCGTAGAGGCTGGTCTTTGGCTCGATGTGATGGTAGGCGAGATCAACCTTGATAAGCTGCGGGTCTTCCCAGCCCTGCGGCGACTGCTCCGCAAAGGCGTTGAGCTGGTGCCACTTGGTGACCCAATCGAGATGGCCGTCGAGCCGGAGCGGATCAAGCTCCAGGCCGTTAATCACCTGTGCCCAGTTGCGGAGCACCCAATCGGTATCCGGGTCGCGGCCGAGGAAGTGGCGGGTAGCCTCGTGCAGATAGAGGCGCTGCACGTCTACGGCCGGCATCGTGCCGCGGTCCATGAAGCGAGCCGTCCACCCCCCGCGCGTGTTGCGCGAGATGTCCTTGAGCGCCTGTACCGGGTTCTCCAGCTCCAACTCGGGGTCCCAGCCCAATTCGAGCAATTGCGCGACGAGGGCGGTCGTCCCGATCTTGAGCGCCGTCGTGTACTCCGAGCGGTTGGCGTCGCCGATGATGATGTGCAGCCGCCGGTAGAGGCCACCGGCCAGCGGCTCGTCGCGCAGATTGAGAATGGGCCGGCCGCCGAACCGCACGCGATGGCTCACGTCCACGGAGACAAACGCGGCGCGTTGGGAGAGATGGTAGGGCGTATTCGCGTCCTCATCACCGCCGCGGCCGCGGCTGGTGCGGCGAGTGGGCACGACCATACCGGCGCCAGCGAAAATCTGCCGGGTGACGAGGAAGGGCAGCAAGCCTTCGACCATGTCCCGGCTGCGGGGACTGACCCGCAGACAGTAGTTCTCGTGATAGCCGAACGTGTGGCCGAAATGGTCGGTATTGTTCTTGATGAAGAACACGGAGCCTTGCTGGCCCAGTAGGACCACTGCGCCACTGAGAATACGGTCACCGGCCACCTCGGCCGCGACCAGGTCATCGAGGGTCCGGCATTCCGGCGAGGCGTATTCGAGGTGCCCGGAGTCCAGGTACAGGCGGCCGCCGTTGTAGAGAAAGCCGCCGTTGCCGGGGATTTCGCCCCATTCCCGCGGCGCCGGCTCGATCACGCCGTACAGGCGATTGCTGAACACACCGTCCTTGGTGCGGACGGCGGCTTCGGCCGGGGTCCAGCGCCCGGCGCACGCATACTCGATCTCCGTGCCGAAAAGCGCGTTTTCCATACTACCCCGCCTTGCACTGGCTCTCTTGCCACTGCGTCTCGGCTTGACGTGGTGTTCGCCCCACTTATGTCAATCTATTCGATGCCGCAGGGCCGCGCCGAGCGTGTTACTCGCCACCCGGCTGCGGGGTCGGATCGGGAATCTCGCGCACGATCCGCTTGATCTCCTCGTCCAGGTCCGTCTCGCCGTCCCCACTGCCCCCGTCGCCATCGGGATTGTCAATGCGGGTCGGCGTTTCCGTTGGCGTCTCCACCGGCTTGACGGGTGCGTCAATCTCCACCGCTGGGAGCGGCAGGGTGCGGTCGAGCATCGCTGTGGTCTCTGCAGGTGTCATTGGGTTCCTCCCGACTTCAGGGTAGCTATCAGGGCGTCGAGACTGTCTGCTCCGCGCGTCAGCTCCTCGATGCGGGTCGTTCTGGCGCCCCACACTTCATCCAAGTCCAGGACCACCTCGCGTCCATTGATACCGAACGTCACGGAGTCCCATTCGAGCCGGCGAATCCGGTCGCCGAACTTCCGCAGACAAAGCGCGCGGATGGCGGCCCGTGTGCCCGCGGGTGGCTCGGTGCGCGCACGGGCGATGGCCTCCTCGTCAACGTACCGGCGCATCGCGCCCCGCTTGCTCAGGGTAGCAAAGAGACTGCTCTCCGGGTTGACCAGATGGTACGCGAGGTCGAGGCGGCGCAAGGCCGGACTGCTCCAGTCGTGGCCTTGCGCTTGGCGAATGCCCTCGAACAGCACCCATTTTGCCACCCAATCGAGCCGGTCGCGTAACTGCTGCGGCTGGGACGCGAGCAAATCCAGCACGGTGACCCACTCGCGGAGCACCCAGTCCGTTTCCGGGTCGCGGCCGGCGAACTCGCGGTGTGCCGCCGCGTGAAACTCGCGCTGCACGGCCAGCGCCGTGGTTGGTGTGCCGGCGCGAGTGGGCAGCGGTGCGCTGAGGGTGAGGTCGTGGGAGACGGTTTGCAGCGCCTGGACCGGCTCGGCCAGCTCGACCGACGGTACCCAGCCTCGCTCCCCCAAGTCCAGCGCCAGCGCGGTAGTGCCGACTTTGAGCGCGGTGGCGTATTCGGAGCGGTTGGCATCGCCGATGATGACGTGGAGCCGGCGATACTTCTTGCGATCCGCGTGCGGCTCGTCGCGGGTGTTCAGGATGGGACGCTGCGCCGTCGTATTGATGCCGACGATCTGCTCGAAGAAATCGGCCCGCTGACTCAGCTGGAAGCCCGCGGCCGGCATCGCGGCCTTGCCGTCACGCGCTTCGATACCGACTTTACCGGCGCCGGCGTACACCTGGCGGGTCACTAGGAAAGGCACCATCAGCCGCACCAGTGCCGGGAAGGGCCAGGCGCGAGCAACGAGGTAGTTCTCGTGCGTGCCGAAGGACCGGCCGTGGTAGTCGGTGTTGTTCTTGACCAGCCGCACGCGCACGCTCCCGCCGCGCTCGCGGCGCAGGACCTCGTTGCGGGCCTGCTCGGCTTGGTAGAGCACTCGTTCGCCGGCCCGATCCTGGGCGACGAGATCGGCGAGGGTAGCGCAGGCGTCCGTGCAGTATTCGGGGTGGTTGTGGTCGTTGTAAAACCGCGCGCCGTTGGTCAGGACGGTATTCGCCAATAGCTCATCGCGGTTGAGGCGCTTACTCAGCTCGGTCGTGCTGTGCAGGTCGTGGGGATCGTGGGCAAGCTGCTCGACCCGCATCCCGCGCAGGTCCAGACGCGGGTCCTCGTGCCGGTAGTCCCAGCCGCGCAGCACTCCGTCGAGCGGCGCGCCGCGGACGATGGCCGAGGCCTCGTAGGCAAAGTCCACCGGCCCGGCAAAGCCCTCGCAGTTGATCCCGTACTCGGTCTCGATCCCGACAGGACGGTTCATCTGAGGGTGGTGTCCCTTTCCCGGTCGTTGTCGCGCCGGAGCGACCAACCGGCTGTTGGCTCTGCATCCATTCTAGCACCGGCCGGCGCCGGTCCGGTCAAGTCTTCGCCGGGCCAGGGCACTCTTCGCCGGCACCACGCCTGACGGTCCACACACGTCCGATCATACCGCTCGCTTGACAAATGCTCGTCGAGAGTCTATGATTTTGATGATAATATCAAGATTTCTCACAGTTGAGTGGAGGATATTGAAGGAGCCGCCGATGAGCGAGGTTCTCGGGCAGTGTCCGGTCTGTACGGGTGAGCTGGTTGTGGTCCGCGAGGAGTGTACGCACTGCGGTACCGCGCTCGAAGGACGGTTCACGCTGCCGCGCCTCCTGCGCCTCGCACCGGAGCAGTTGCGCTTTGTCGAGCTGTTCGTGCGGTGTCGGGGCGTCATCCGCGACATGGAGCAGGAGTTGGGCGTGTCCTATCCGACGGTCCGCTCCCGGCTCGACGACGTTATCAACAGCCTGGGGCTGGCTGCGGTGGATGAGCACATCGCGGCCGAGCAGGCGGCCGAACGCCCGGTCTCGCCAGCGGTGCGACGTGCCGTGCTCGATGACCTGGCAGCCGGCGCAATCGGCGTAGACGAGGCGGTGCAAAAGCTCCGCGAGCAGTGACGGGCGCGTGTCGCAAGATGAGCAGCCGTTGTGACCGGTGAGCAAGAAGGAAGGAGAGCAGCATGTTCGAGCAAGAGGTACCCGCCGAGGGCAAGCTGGAGCTTAACGTCTTTGCGTGCCGCGGCGACGTTGAGGTGCTAGGGCACGATGCGCCGACGCTGCGCGTGGAAGCCCAGGACCCACAGACCGAATATCACGTCCGCGAGGAAGACCACCGGTTTATCGTGGAGGCTTCGGGCGCTGTCCGCATTGACGTGCCGCGGGCAGCGCAATTGTTCGTTGTCGCCGGCCCGCGCAGCGTCGAGGTCCACAACGTCGAAGGCGAATGCACCATCCGGTGGGCCGGCGACGACCAGGTCCTGGAGACGGCCACCGAGTTTGCGCGCGAGTTCTCGGATGTCGGCCGGCGACTCGGCGCCGACTTCGGGCGGCTGGGCCGCGACCTCGGTGAGCAGTTCGGACGCACGTTCGGCGCGTGGGGGCGCGGCGACTTCGATGACCAGTCCGGAGGTCGCTCACGCCGTCGGCGCCGTCGCGGTGCCGGCGTGGATGTGGAGGCCTTCATTCGCCGGGCGGAGGAGGGCGCCGAGCGATTTGCGCGTGCTGCCGAGGAGCGCGCCGAGCGGTTTGCCCAGCGCACCGAGGAGCGGATGCGGCAAGCAAAGCAACGCGCCGGGGAGCGCCGCCCGCGTGCGGCGGGAGAGGCCAAAGCCGACTCCGGGCCGGCGGCCGCTGTGGAAGAGGCCGCTGATGCGGCTGTGACCACCGCCGAGGAGCGCCGGGCCGTCTTGACCATGCTGCAGGAAGGCAAGATCAGCGCCGAGCAGGCCGAAGAGCTATTACAGGCGCTGCGGCAGTAGTACATGGGGCCGGCATTCCCGTGCCAGCGGGAACCACCCGTCTCCCCGCCGCAGCGGGGGGACCATAGGGGGGCGCGACTCGGATAGTCCTCATCACTTGGGCGCGGCCGTGGCATCGGCGGAGCCATCATCATCCGGCCCGGACCGGCGGCGCCGCGGGGCCGGTGCCTCGGACCAGCCGGCCGCGCCGATGAGCGGCACGAAACGCACCGGGCCGAGCGCCGCCGCCTCGACCGGGCCGGTAGCGTCCTTTCGCACGACGAGCAGCCGCTGACCGCGGCGCCGGCCGACCGGTGCGACGAGCCGCCCTCCCTCGCGGAGCTGGTCCGACAGCGCCGGTGGGACCGCAGGTGCGGCTGCCGTGACGATGATCCGATCATACGGCGCGGCCTCGGGCCACCCTAACGTGCCATCGCCGGTATGGGCGGTGACGTTGTGGTAGCCGAGATGGCGCAGTAGCACCCGCGCCTGATCGGCCAGGCGCGGCAGGCGCTCGACGGTGACGACCTCGGCGCCCATCTCGGCCAGCACTGCGGCCTGATAACCGCTGCCGGTGCCGATTTCGAGCACGCGCTGCCCCGGCGTGACTCTGAGCGCCTCCGTCATCGTCGCAACGACAATCGGCTGCGAGATCGTCTGCCCTTCCGCCAGCGGCAACGCTTCGTCTGCGTAAGCCAGATGGCGCAGCTCTTGGGCGATGAACAGCTCCCGCGGCACGCGGATCAGCGCCTGTAGCACGGCCTCGTCGCGGATACCCTGACGCCGCAGGTGCGCTACCAGGATTTGCGCTGGCGCTTCGCCACCCATACGTGGTATCCCCCCGCCCGCTGTCGCTGCATGGCCGTGACTGTGGCGTTAGCATACCGATTCGACCGTTAAAGAGGGTGCGTATGTGGCGCGTGCAGGACGTATGCTACGCTCCTATTCCAGGTCCTAGGCTCTGACTGTGCTCCCCATGTCCGCTCGTAAGCTGCGGTGGCCGGCAAGCCCCTCGCCAGCGCCTGGTAGGCGGCTGACGCGCCGCCGCTCCTACGCCATGGCCAGCGGGCTGCTCCTCGCCGGCCTGTTGCCGGCCTGTGCAGTGACCACGCCGGCTGCTACGCCCCGGACTCCGGCCGGCGGCGAGACGCCGCGGCTGGAATGGTGGGCCGCTCACCGGACGCCGGCCCAGCAAGGCGCGGCGGCCGCCTGGAACGAAAGCCATGACTCGCTGCGGCTGGAAGTGAGCGAGCGAGCGGAGGCCCGGGCTGCACACGAGCTTGCGGCGACCATCGCGGCCGGCCGGCCACCGGCACTGCTCGCGCTGGCGGCCGATGACCTCACCCCGCTCGCGCTGGCCAACGTGGTGCAGCCGCTCGATAGCTTGGTCCGGGCGAGCCGCTACGATCTCAAAGCCTTTATGCCACCGGCCTTGCAGCCTTGCTACGGATTGGACGACCGGCTCTACGCGCTACCGGAGGAGTTGGCTATTACGCTGCTCTTTTTCAATCGCCGGTTCTTGGAGGAAGCCGGCGTAGACTACCGCCAAGCCGGGCTGGACTTTACGCAGCCGGAGAGTACGTGGGAGCGTTTCCGCGAGTTGGCCGGAAACTTGACACGCCCGGCCGGCGGCGGCCGCTGGGGCTTCGATCCCAGTGAGCGGTTCTCCAAGCCGCTGGTCTGGTGCTGGCAGAACGGCGGGCGTGTTGTGAGCGACGACGGGCGCGTCGCCAGCCTGACGCATCCGGCGAACCTCGATGCGCTCGAATGGCTGACCTCCTGGGTGCGGGACCAGGGCGGACCGGCGGAATTGGTGAAGCAGCAGCAGACCTGGGGTTTCAACGACGAATCGCCCCTGCTCACCGGTCAGCTTTTCGCTGCCCATGCCAACAATCGCTTCCTGGATCGCATCGTGCGCTATGGGCCGCACCTGCCGTTGAGTTTTGTGCAGCTGCCAGTGCGCCGTGACGGCGAGACACCAATCACCCAAGCGGCGGTACAGGCGCTCGCACTGGTGCCGGGGCAGCACGTCGAGGCTGCTTGGGAGGTGGTTCAATTCCTGGTGGCACACCCGACGGCCGGCCCTCGTGATCGGGCCGCGGCGGCCGAGGCCGCGCGCCACGGCTGGCAGTGGGTACCGACGTACAGTGGGCAACTGCCGCTTGATCGTCTCCGCCTGGCCGAGCGGCCTTCCGGCCACGCGACGCTCGACGAGTTCAACCTCCATGCCTTGGAACAAGCCCGGTATGCCCACTCGCCGGAGCGCAATCCGGTGCCGCGGATTGTCGCGGACAGTCTTCGCACGGCCTTTCGGCGGGCAGCGGTCGGTGAGGTGACGGAGCTACGCGCCCTGCGAGACGCGCAGAATCGCGTACAACGGGAGCTTGACCTCGCCTGGGCAGCGTTCGATGAACGGGCGTGAGACTGCTGGATTGTGTTGATTCCCGGTCAGTGGCTACTGCCCCCCTATGGTCCCCCCGCGTGGCGGGGGGACGGGCGCAACATGTTGCGCCCCTACGGCTTACCCCGCACCTACCCTGGTCAGGGACCACGGGGGCCATCTCCGCCGGGCGGCCGCTCACCGGGTCTCCGGGGCTAGGATGTGGTACAACAGGCCGGACTATGCTACGGTAATCCGCGCCTCGCTGCCGGGTGCTGCTCGTGACCTCGCCGGTCGCTCGATCCCGTGTAGCGGTGTGGAGTCCGTCTGGTCCGGAGATGGAGATATCCGTTGAGTGGATGCCCCCTACTCTACAGTTGACGCGCGGATATACTATATTGATCCATGTGGAGCGGTCTCACCGCTTCGGCAGCGGCGCTGAGTGGTTGCTGAACGAGATATTCGGAGCGGGAGTCGCAGCTCATCCCCGAGGAGGTTCGCTATGACCTATGTGATCGCGCAGCCGTGCATTGGCACCAAGGATGCCTCGTGCGTGGACGTGTGCCCGGTGGATTGTATTCACACGACGGACGATGAGGAGATGTACTACATTGATCCCGATGAGTGCATTGACTGTGGCGCTTGCGAGCCGGTCTGCCCGGTGAGCGCCATCTACCCCGAGGACGCGGTGCCCGAAGAGTGGGTGCATTTCATTGACATCAACGCCGACTTTTTCTTCCAGTAGTACACCCGGCGTCGCGGCAACGACGTGGGCGATTCGCCTGCTCCCGTTGGTGGAGTGTGGCCGCGCCGTCGGCAGCTTCCGGCCTGTTGAGCGGGCCTAGCGGCCGGTGGCCCGGGCCATGTCTCATGTCGCTGCTCGGCGCCGCGGCCGGTGCTCGCGTCCCGATGGTGAACGGGCATCATGGACACAGCTCGCAAGTCTCCGGCCACGAACCAGCCCCGCCAACCTGATGGTGCCCAGCGCACTACCATGCCGCCTGCTGCGCCCAAGACGGCCCTTCTGAGCGCCGAAATCCAATATCTGCGCCGGGTCCAGGTGCGGTTGCGCGCCTCGCAGCGGGTGGTACATGCACAACTGCGGGCACTCTTGGAGATCGGTCAAGCGAGCACCGCCAACCTCACGCTGGCCGAGCTACTCCGCAAAATCATGGCCAGTGCGACCAACCTGCTGGGCGCCTCGGCGGCGGCGGTATGGCGCATTGATGAGCAGGGCACGCTCCAGCGGCTCTCCTCCGAGGGCCTGTCGCGTGAGTACGTGGCGGCGGTGGCCAACCTCGAAGTCGGTGAAGGAGTCACCGGCTTGGTGGCCCTGTCCGCCCATCCGCTCGCCGTCGCCGACGTAGCCAGCGACTCGCGCGTCCCGCGCCCGCTCTGGGAGCAGGAAGGCATCCGCTCCTTCTTGGCGGCGCCGCTGCTCCGCCGGGGCCAGCCGGTGGGCGTCTTGAGCATCTATCGGCGCGACGTTCACGAGTTCACGCCGGCTGAAATCGCACTGCTTGTCAGTTTCTCTGCCCACGCCGCCACGGCCATCGAGAATGCCGTGCTGTACGCGCGGACCGGGCGGGCGGAGGCGGCGGCGAGTCGCCAGCGGGAGCTCCTGCAGAACGTCATCTTCCACGCCGAGGACGGCATTCTCGCCCTGGATAGCAAGTGGCGGGTCTTGCTGTTCAGCCCCGGCTGCGAACGACTCACGGGCTGGCAGGAAGCCGAGGTCGTGGGGCGCGTGGTGTTCGAGGTCCTGCCAGCCGAACTCTCGAATGGTAGCCCTTTCAATGCCGATACCCTTGCCGGTGCCCTCGACACCGCCGACGAGCCGGCTGCGCCATGGGCGGACGAGCGGCCGGAGGGCCAAGCGGACGCCGGTACGGACGTACCCTCCCTACCCAAACCACACCATCTGGAGCTGCGTATTCGCGCCCGCCATGGGGACGAACGGTGGGTGGGAGCCAGTCTCGCCGAGGTGGCGAGCCGGCGGCGCGGCACGCCGCGGATTGTCCTGGTGCTGCGTGACATTACCGTGGCGAAAGAGATGGACGAGCTGAAGTCATCGCTGATCGCCACCGTGTCCCACGAGCTACGCACACCGCTCACGTCGCTGCGGGCGTTGAGCGAGCTACTACTGGAGCACGTGCTCGCACCGGACCAATCGCGGGAGCTGGCCGGGCACATCAATGCGGAAGCAGTGCGCTTGAGCCGGTTGGTGGACAATATCCTCGACGTGACGCGGATCGAGGCCGGCGGCCTCACATCCGAGCCGCAGCGGCTCGACCTGGAAGCGTTGCTGCGGGAAGCCGTCGCCGTGGTGCAAGGGCAAGCGCGCGAGGGCGGGCCCCATTTCGTGCTGGAACCGCTGCCGCTGCTCCCCCCGGTCTGGGCTGATCGTGACCACCTCGGCCGCGTGCTCGACAATCTGCTCGGCAACGCGCTGCGCTACGTCCCGGACGGCGCTGGTGTGCGTGTGCAGGCGGCTCTGGTGGAAACCGATGGTATGCCGCTGGCGTCGTCAGGCCGACCGTTCGTCGAGATCAGCGTGGCTGACGAAGGTCCCGGGATCGCGGCCGAGCACCTGCCCTATATCTTCGACAAGTTCTACCAGGTCGAGGGCCAGCAACGGCTCCGTCGGGCCGGAACCGGTCTCGGCCTCTACATTGCCCGCAATCTGGTAGAGCTGATGGGCGGGACGCTCCGCGTCGACAGCGAGCTAGGCCGGGGCGCGACGTTCCGGTTTACCATGCCGGTCGCTGCCGACCACGTGCAGCGCCAGGACACCCCCACTCTGGCGGCGCATGGACCGGAAGCATGACCGCGCCGGGGCGACGGAATGACGGCCAGCGTGGTGGCAATGCGGTGCCGCGTATTCTCATCGTCGAGGACGAGCCGGCGGTGCGTTTCAGTCTGCGCGTGGCCAGCGAGCGCGAGGGCTGGCAGACGGTCGAGGCGACGACCGGCGAGCAAGCCTTGGCGGCCGTCGGCCGGCAGCGCCCCGATCTCATCTTGCTGGACATCATGCTCCCGGACATGAGCGGCCTCGACGTGTGCCGGCAGATTCGGCTGGAAGACCGGCTGCTGCCGATCATTATGGTCAGTGCTCGCGGTGACGAGGTGGATAAGATCGTCGGGTTGGAGTTGGGCGCCGACGACTACGTGACCAAGCCGTTCAGCGTGCGTGAGCTGGTGGCACGGGTGCGTGCGGGGCTGCGCCGAGCCGCTGCGGAGGAGTCCGAGCGCAGAGCGGCGCCGGACGCCGGGCGCGATGCCACAGCCGCTACCGACGCGGACGAGGCGGCGGCCCGCCTGGTGTTCGGTGCCTTGGAGGTACACCCGGCCGAGCGCCAAGTGCTGGTCGGCGGCAAGGAAGTCGCGCTGACGCGCACCGAGTTCGATCTGCTGCTGGCGCTGGCCCAGGCGCAGGGCCGCGTGCTGACGCGCGACGAGCTGGTGGCAACGGTGTGGGGCTACGATTCGGAAGGCGGCACGCGCCTGCTCGACAGCCACATCCTGCATCTACGGGGCAAGATCGAACCCGATCCGCGCCGGCCGCGGTTTGTCCTCACTGTGCGCGACGTGGGCTACCGTCTCAATCGCCGGCCGTGATACATCATCGCTTCCCGTCATTGGAGACCTTTGCGTAACCCGTCATTCCGGCGCAAGCCGGAATCCAGCCGAGTAGCTGCCCACCTTTGTAGGGGCGTCCCTTGTGGGTGCCCTGGCCGCGCTCCCGTCATTGCGGCGCCAGCATGTCTCGTCCCCCGATACGGGGCCGCAATCTATCCTGCTCATCCTTGCATCCTGCAAATCCTGATGCAGACAAAATACCTACCCTGTCAGGGGACCACAGGGGGCCGGATTGGGTAGCATTAGGGACGTGATGAGGTGGGGTGATGGGTGAGCGGCTAGCCGAGGGGGCTGCCTTGTACACGATTGGTCATAGCCGGCTGGCCCCGGAACGATTCATCGAGTTACTGCGGCAGCACGACATTACCCTGGTGGTGGACGTGCGGTCCGCTCCGTACAGCGGCATTGCGCCCTGGTTCAACAAGCAGCCGCTCCAGCAGCACGGGATCGAGTATTGTTTCGCCGGCCAGGAGTTGGGCGGGCGTCCCGATACGGGAGAAGCGTATGACGCGGCGGGACACGTGGACTACGCGCGGATAACCGAGCTACCCGCGTACCGCCAAGCGATAGCACGGCTCAAGCAACTGATGCGGCAGGAACGTGCTTGCATCATGTGCAGCGAGGGGAACTATCGCCAGTGCCACCGGCATAACCTCATCGGCCGCACGCTGCAAAACGACGGCCTAACGCTGCACCATATCCTGGCCGACGGCTCATTGGCGGCGAGCGGCCCGGAAGCGTGGTACAAGCAGCGGGGTCTCATCGGCCCGCACCCCATTGCCAGCCTCGCGTCGCCGTAGGTCGTGCAGGTGAGTAGGCCGCTGAGTGAGTAGCGGAAGCTATGACCATGACCGAGGCGGTGCGGCCACTGGCGATCTACGGTGGTCGCGTGGTGACGATGCATCCGGCGCAGCCGGAGGCTGACGCGCTGTTGCTGGTCGGCGGGCGGGTGCATACCGTTGGCTCGGCGGCCGAGGTGCGGGCGGCTGCGCGGGCGTTGGGGCAGCGCCAGGTGGAAGAGCTGCACGTGCCGGACGCCTGTGTGCTGCCGGGGCTGACCGATGCCCATTTGCATCTCGGTGCCTACGGCTTGCAGCTAGAGCAGCTCGACCTGACGGGCGCCGGGTCGCTGGCCGAGGTGGTGGCGCTGGTGGCGGCACGGGCCGATGCCTTGCCGCGCGACGCTTGGCTGCTCGGTGGCGGTTGGGATCATACGCTCTGGCCCGAACCCCACTTGCCGGACCGGCACGCGCTCGATACCGTCGCCGGAGGGCGGCCCATTGCCCTGGCCCGCAAGGATCGGCACATCACCTGGGTCAGCTCGGCGGCTTTGCGCCGCGCCGGGATCGGTCGGGGTACGCCGCAGCCGGCCGGCGGGGTGATTGACCGGGAAGCCGACGGCGAGCCGAGCGGCATTGTGCGCGAGTCGGCCCAGCGGCTCGTCGAGACAGCGATTGGCGATCCGCCGCCGGAGGTGCTGTGGGACGCGCTGCGGCGCGCACAGACGGCGCTGCTCAAGCTGGGAATCACCTGCGTTCATGCGCCGGACACGCCAGCCACTTTTGCCGCGCTGCAAGACCTAGCGGCTGCCGGGGAACTGCGGCTGCGGGTCGTCTACATGCCGCCGGCCGCTACGTTGGAGCAGCTTATCGCTCGCCGGATGGTAGCCGGTTGGGGCAACGGACGCCTGCGTATCGGACATCTGAAGTGCTTTCTCGACGGGTCGCTCGGCTCCCACACGGCCGCGATGCTGGCGCCGTTCGAGGACGAGCCGGGCAATACGGGCGTGGTGATTACCCCGCCGGAGGCGCTGGCCGACCTGCTCCGCCGCGCTGCCGACAGCGGATTCGGCGTGGCGATGCACGCTATCGGCGACCGGGCCAATCGGCAGGCGCTCGACACGATTGCCAGCGCGCACTTGCCGGCAGACGATCCGTTGTGTCGGCCGCGCATCGAGCACGTCCAGGTGCTGCATCCCGACGACATTCCGCGCCTGGCTGCGCTAGGCGTCGTCGCGTCCATGCAGCCGATCCACACGACGCAGGACATGGACAACGCCGACCGTTTCTGGGGCGCGCGTAGCCGTGGCGCCTATGCGTTCGGCAGCTTGCTGCGGGCCGGGACGGTCCTGGCCTTTGGGTCCGATGCGCCCGTGGAGACGCCGGACCCGCTGGCCGGTCTCTTTGCGGCGATCACACGACAGCGGCCCGACGGCACGCCGCCCGGCGGCTGGTACCCGCAAGAGCGTATCTCGCTCGCGGCGGCGGTGCGGGCCTATACGGTCGGCGCGGCCTACGCGGCCGGGCTGGAGCACGAGTACGGGACGCTCCGGCCGCGCGCCGTGGCCGACGTCACGATCATCGCGCCGGACATCTTCAACCGGCCGCCGCGCGCCATATTGGCGTCGCAGGTAAGTCACACAATCATCGCCGGCGAGGTCGTCTATGCTGCGGGGGGCTAGTGCCCCCACCCTCGCCGTCCCCCCGCCGCAGCGGGGGGACCATAGGGTGGCCGAGCAAGGTCTACCCATGGCCCAGCCGCGCCCGCAGGACAGCGGACCGCGCCTGTATGAGGACCTGGCTTGGCTGTGGCCTATCGTCAGCCCGCCGGAGGACTACCGCGAGGAGTGCGCGGAATATCGCCGGTTGATCGAGCAGCGCAGCCGACGCCCGGTACGGTCACTACTGCACTTGGGTTGTGGCGGCGGACACCACGACTACCATTTGCAGCGGTGCTTTGCGGTTACGGGTGTGGATCGCAGCCCGGCGATGCTGGCCTTGGCGCGTCGGCTCAATCCCGGCGTTAGCTATTGCGTCGGCGATCTGCGCGAGGTGCGCTTAGGCGAGGCGTTTGACGCGGTAGTGCTTTTCGACGCCGTGGCGTATATGCTCTCGCCGGACGATTTACGGGCAGCGTTCGAGACGGCCTTTGTCCACCTGCGGCCCGGCGGGGTCTTCCTCACCGTCGTCGAGGCCACACCGGAGCGGTTTCGGCAAAATCGGGCCTGGACCTCCGTGCATACCGCCGGCGATACGGAGGTCGTCATGGTCGAGAACGTCTACGATCCGGACCGCACCGACACGACGTATGAGGTGACTTTTCTGTATCTCATCCGTCGGGACGGGGACCTCGCCATCGAAGCCGACCGCCATACGTGCGGTCTCTTCACGCTACGCACCTGGCTCGATCTGCTGACCGAGGTCGGCTTTGTCGCGGTGCAGCGGCATGAGGCGCGGCCGTCGGGTACAGTGGACGCGGCCGACGATACCGGCATCGTGCTCACGGCGCTGCGCCCCTGACGCGCCGGAGTGACCGGCCGGAGCCAGCTACGCCCCGGCATCGTCCGGGCGGCTCCAGCGATGTCGCAACCAACGCAATAGCCGAACGAGTGGAGAGCGGATGACATGGCGTGGGATGTGGTGATCGCCGGTGGTGAGGTTGTTGACGGCACCGGCCGGCCGCGCTTCCGCGCCGACGTGGCTATCCGGGCCGGGCGCATTGGCGCCGTGGCGCCGGGGTTGCACCGTCAGCCGGCGCGCCGCCGGATTGACGCCGCCGGGCTGCTGGTATGTCCCGGATTTGTGGACATGCACACGCACTCCGACATCCAACTGTTCGCGTCACCGGCGCATGAAGCCAAGATCATGCAGGGCGTGACGCTGGAGGTGCTGGGGCAAGACGGGCTGGGTGTCGCGCCGCTCACCGATGAGCGGGTGGAGATGGTGCGGAGCCAGGTGCGGGCGCTTACCGGCGATCCGCCGAGCGTGAACTGGCGCTGGCGGAGCCTCGGTGACTATCTCGACGCGCTCGACGGCCGGGTGGCGCCGAACGTTGCGACGTTGATCGGGCAAGGCACTATCCGCATGAACGTCATGGGGTTTGCCGACCGCCCACCCACCGACGGCGAGCTGGCGGCGATGCAGAACTCGATCCATCAAGGGATGGCGGAGGGCGCCGTCGGTCTCTCGACCGGGCTGACCTATCCCCCAGGGATGTTCGCCAGCGACGACGAGATTGTGGCGCTCTGCGCCGCCATCGCGCCGCACGGCGGGTTCTACTGCACGCATCACCGCAGCTACGGCGCCGGGGCGCTGGCAGCCTATCACGACAGCATCAAGATTGGCCGCCGGGCCGGAGTGCCGGTGCATCTGGCACACGCCCAGCTGGCCTTTCCCCTGAACAAGGGCCGCAGTGGCGCGCTCCTCAGCATGATTGACCGCGCGCGGGCCGGGGGCGTGGCGGTGAGCATGGACAGCTACCCCTATGTCGCGGCGAGCACCTACCTGTGGGCCATCCTGCCGTCGTGGGCCTACCGCGGCGGTGACGAGGCGCTGCTGGCGCGGCTGCGCGACCCGGCGACGCGCGAGCGGCTGCGGCACGAGGTCGAGGAGGTCGGGACGGACGGGGCGCAGGGGGTGCCGGTAGATTGGTCCATCATCCAGCTTGGCGCCATGACGGTGCCGGCCAACCGGCGCTTCACCGGGATGCGCGTCAGCGAGGTGGCAGCCGAGCTGGGCCGCCGGCCGTTCGACTGGGTGTGCGACCTGCTGATTCAGGAGCGGTTGAGCAGCACCATGGTCTGGCACCAGGGGAACGAGGACAACGTGCAGGCCATCATGCAACACCCGACCCATACCGCCGGCAGCGACGGGGTGATGGTTGGCGAGCAGCCGCATCCGCGCGCCTGGGGCACGTTTGCGCGGTATCTCGGACATTACACGCGCGAACTAGGGCTGTTCACCTGGGAACAGGTCGTCCGCAAGATGACGGCGGTTCCGGCCGGCATCCTCGGCTTCCGGGATCGCGGCTCGCTCCGGCCGGGTCAGGCCGCCGACGTGGTGTGCTTCGATCCGCAGCGAGTACGCGACACCGCCACCTACGAGCAGCCGCGCTCGTACCCGGAGGGCATTCCTTACGTGCTTGTGAACGGGGTGCTCGTCAAGGACCGCGACCGCCATACGGGCAATCTGCCGGGCCAGGCGCTGCGGCACGGCCACGACGGGTAGTCGTCGGGCCTACCCCGGCCGCCTGCCTAATGAAGATCGCGCCCAGGCACCCGTCATTCCGGCGGAAGCCGGAATCCAGGGCTAGTCGTGGCCCCGGTCCGAGTGTTATACCCCCTCTCCATCATGTGGAGAGGGGGCCGGGGGTGAGGTCTGCCTCGCCCACGGCTCCCCGCAGAAAAACCTATCCTTGTGAGGGCACCGCGCCCCCCTATGGTCTCCCCCGCTCCGCAGGGGGCGGGGCTACAGCCTGACTGCACCCCTACAGGCGCCCGAATAGCCGGGCAACTTCATCTGTTCCTAGCTTGTGGGTGTGGCGGTGGCCGCTGTGGCTGGGGTCGCAGTTGGTGCCGGCGTTGCGGTGGCCGGTACCGGTGTCGGGGTGGCAGTCACCGGCCGGGACGACGTTGCCGGGGGGGCGCTGGCCGGCTGGCTTGGCACCTGCGGTACATCCGGGCTACGCAGGTACTGGAGCAACGCCGTGTCGGAGGGCAGGATGAGCAGTGTGTTGTCGTCAATCACCGCCCGGTAGGCCTCCAGGGAACGCACGTAGTTGTAGAACTCCGGATCGCGCCCAAAGGCGTCCGCATAGATCGCTGCGGCCCGCGCGTCGCCCTGGCCTTGCAAGTCCTGGGCTTTCTCGTAGGCCTCGGCCAGAATGATCTGCTGCTCGCGGTCGGTATCACCGCGGATCTTCCGCGCCTCTTCTTCGCCCTGGGAGCGGTACCGCTTGGCGATCCGCTGACGCTCGGCGACCATGCGGTTGAAGACACTGGCGTGGACTTCCTCCGGCAGGTCGGCGCGCTTGATCCGCACGTCCACGATCTCAATGCCGAAGGGGCTCAGGCGTTCCTGAGTAGCCACTGTCACGTCCTCCATGATCGACTCGCGCCGCTCGTCAATGATCTCCTCCAGCTCATGCTTGGCAAGCTCTGCCCGCAGTTGCGAGAAGATGATGTCATCGAGCCGCGACAGGGCCGCCCCTTCGGTCCGGATGCGTTCGAGGAACGCCAGCGGCTGGACGATCCGCCAACGCGACACGTGGTTCACGATCACGCGCTTCTTGTCGAGGGTCAGGTATTCCGTTGGCTCCGGGTCGGAGCGCAGAATACGCTTCTCGAAGCGGTTGACGGCCTGGATGAACGGTATCTTGATGTGCAAACCCGGCGCCGTCACTGTGCGGATAGGCCGCCGGAACTGTGTGATGACCACCTGATCGGTCTCGTCAACGAAGTAGAAGATCTGTGGCATAGCCAGCGCAGCCAGAATGACTACCGCCAGCACGGCGATTCCCAGTAGTTTCATCGTGTGATCCTTGTCTCTTCCTTGCCCGTAGGCGTGAGCACGTCAGCCGCCAAATCCCGATGCGGCCGCCCCGCCTTGGGCAGAGGTGGCGCTGTCCCGGAGCGGCAGGAACGGCAAGATGTTGTCACTCATCGGTCCGTCGGTGATGACCTTTTCGACGCTGGGTAGGACTTGGTTCATCGTTTCCAAGTAGAGCCGCGCGCGCGTCACTTCCGGCGCCTTCTCGTACTCCTCCAGCACCTGAATGAACTTGGAGACATCGCCCTGGGCACGGATGATCCGCTCTTGTTTATAGCCCTCGGCCTCGAACACCAACCGCTCGCCCTCACCGCGAGCCTTCGGAATGACATCTTCCGCGTAGCCGCGCGCCTCGTTGATGAGGCGTTCGCGGTCCTCCAAGGCGCGTACTACGTCGTGGAAAGCGTCCCGGACCTGTTCCGGCGCGTCTACGACTTGGAGCTTGACGTTCTGGATGAGCAAGCCGGCCTGGTAGTCGTCGAGCTGGCGCTGCATGAAGGCCAGCGTCTGCTCTTCGGCCTCGGCGCGCCCGATGGTCAGGAGATCGTCAATCGTCGTACTCCCGGCGATGCTCCGCAAGGCCACCTCCGCAGCGTCCTTCAGGACACTCTCCGGCTCCCGGACGTGGAAGAGGTAGCGGGCAGCATCACGCACCCGGTACTGCACGATCACCTGTGCTTCGACGATATTCTGGTCGCCGGTGAGCATCAACGCTTCCTCGGGGACGCGCTGGGCACGGTCACCGGCGGCGGAGCGGAAGCCAAGCTCTAGCCGCCGCACGGCCAACATGTTCACCACGTCTACGCGCTCGATGGGCCAGGGGAGGTGATAGCGCAGGCCGGGGTCGGTCTGGTTGGAGAGCTTGCCGAACTGACGCACGACTCCCTGCTCGCCGGGGCCAACCTGATAGAACCCGGTGGCAAGCCAGCCGCCAATGATGACGACTACAGCGACAACCCATAATCCTGCGCCGCGCCGCAGGAGGCCCTGCCAGCGGCCGCTGCGGATGACGTCCCGCACGTAGTCTTCGAAGTCCTCGCCGTCTCCACCGCCGCGACCACCGCCACGGCCGCCACCGAAGCGGCGGCGCGGTGGCTCCTCCGGCGGCCCGCCGTAGACGCGGCGCTCGCGTGGTTGGTCGTCACCGTTTTCTTCAGGGGGCGGGGGGGGATCGCCTGGCCGACGTGCCATCGTTTGCCTCCATGGTTTCCCAATGTGTCGAACGGAGTGTTTCAGCGTCTGCCGGTCCTAGGCCGGCAGCGTGCAGTGATCGCGTGCTTTACCTCAACATCACCATAGCATGTCAGCGACTGCGTTGGCAGCAACACTCAATCCGCACGGGCTTCTTGCAGCTCGATCTGATTGCCAAAGGGGTCGAAGAAAAAGACCTGCTCCGCGCCGACGGCGGCCGTCTGGACGAGGTAGGGGATGTCGCGCTGGTCCAGGGCGTGCTTGGCGGCAGCCAAACTGGTGACGGCCAGCGCCAGGTGGGCCACCTTGCGGCTCATGGGTTCTCGCCCGTCGGCGTCGTCTGTTGGTGCCCCGTTCGGTCGTCCGATGAGATGGATCTGCCGCAGGTGCGCCGGCGGAGGGCCAACCGCGCGGCGGTCTTCCTTCCCCGCAGAGGGTGGGCGCTGGCCGCTCGGAACGTTGTACCAGTAGCCCGGCGTTCCCGGGATGTCCGGGCGCCCCGTATCGAGGGGCAAGCCGAGCAGCTCACCATAGAACTCTTTGGCCTGCGCCAGCGCATCGGCATCGCCTTTCCCGATGGGTATTGCGTGGTGCATCAAGCCGACGACCTCAATCATGCCCTCGTCCCCCTCATCGCGCAACTGGCTAACGACCTTGCCCTTTGGCCCACCATAGTAGCACGCCGGCAGCGGTTGCCCCTGGAGCACATCCGTTTAGAGAGCGGGCCGGTTGCTGCCGGCACCGTGCCGGCCCATGCCGGCTACTGCGCTACGGCGGTCAGCTCCATGTCCAGCTTGAACCAGTCCTCGACCGCCAAAATCCGAATCGTGATCTGCGGAATACCGAAGTCCGCGTACTTCAGCTCGCTCGTCCCTACCTTGCCCGTCAGCGTGTTGCCTTCCAACTTGGCCGTGCCTTGCCACGATACCGGCTTGGTGATCTCCCGTACCGTCAGGTCCCCTTCCAGCACCACCGTCACCTCGGTTCCCTCCTGGTACGACTGCGGCACACCTGCCACCTGCTTGAGCACGAACGTGGCCATCGGATACGTGTTGGATTCCAGGAACCGCCCCCGGATGGCGTTGTCGCGGCGCGAGCTATCGGTCTGGAGGGTCCGCAGGTCTACGGTGATGACGGATGGTGGATCGGCGGCCGGCTGCCAGGTGGTGCGGTCGAGGTGGAGGTCGCCGGCGATAGCGGAAGTGGTTCCGGTGACGAAGATAGGTGAGGGTTGATCGAAGAACTTCTCGCGGGTGGTGTAGCTGGCCAGCGAGCTATCCCCCGCGACTTGGAAGTGTCTGATGCCGGCTGCCGTTGCCGGAGCGGTGGGAGCCGCCGGGGCCGCAGCGGTCGGGGCCGGTGCAGTTGTCGGGGCCGGTGCTGTCGCTGGCTGTGGCGCCGCCGGGGCAGCCTGGCCGTCGTCACTCTCTTCCGGACCGCAGCTCACGGCTACCAACGCCACCAGCGCAGCCAACGAGCGCCGACGATCCAGGAGCAGTCTGCGTAGTCGGCCGTTGCTCACCGGGGCGGCTGCACGATTGTCGTGAGGGTTGGTTGCTGTTGGCACCGGAACTTCCTCCTCGGCCTCGCGCTGTGCTCGATCCTGGCGTACCTGCTCGGAGCACGCGGCGGCGTGGCTACATTCGTTTGGCGTGGCTGCGTTCGCGGTGGCCGCGCGTCTCTCCGAGAGTGCAACCCGCACCGAGCGCCGCGAGGACAAGCAGCAGCCAGCGCCGCCGGGTTTTGGCTGGCGTTCTCATGGTGCCCTCTCGTTGACCGACATCGGCAGCATCGCTGCCGCTATGAAGGTACCATGAACGCCGCTTAACGGCATAGAGGGTTGCGCTCATCCACGACTAGGAAGCACCGCCGGCTGGCTTGCGCTTGCCTTTGCACCCATGCGCCGCAGGAATGCCTCACGTCAAGGTATAGCAGCCGAGTATTAACCGCAGGATAAATCCCGGTAAGGCTGTCCGCAACACTTGTCTATCATGCTCGATCTCACGGAAAGCCTCCCGGCGGCGCTTGGCATAATAGCCGCCGCACCCACGAGAGGCCGAGGTTACCGTGAGTGATGCCTACTATGTTGCCCTCCATGGTCTATCGCACGGACTGACGATCCTCGCCGTGCTGATGGCACTGGGTATTGTCCCGACGCACTTGCTCCTGCGCGGGGCGCTGCGCCGAGCGTTCTGGCTGGTGGTGCCGCTGGTTGGCTGGGCGGTCCTGGTGGCCGCTGCCTACATGCTACTCCCGGCCCTCAATCTGAGACTGACCCTGCTGATTATCACTGGCGCCGGAGTTTTCACAACCCTTGCTTGGATGCTTTGGCGAATGGCGCGGTGGTGGACGAGCCGGCGCGAGGGCCAGCCGGCCGATAGCGTAGCCGCGACGGTTGCCGGTATACCGCGACCGGACCTCGCGACGGTGGCAGTGGCAGTGCTCGCTGTGGCGCTCTATCTGCTGGCGCTGGCGCCGCATATCCACCAAGGCTCGCCGCTCTTGCTTGTTCCCAACGGTGACGAGGAGTACTTTGTCGACCGCCAGTTGGGACGGCTGTCCGCGCCCGTTGGCTGGCGGGTTACATCAGGCTCGCAGCACGAGACGATGGGGTGGGCCTATCACCTCCTGATGGGGCTGCTTACCGTCGTCGCAAACGCACATCCCTATCACGCCGTCATCCTTGCTGGCTATGTGGCGCTGGCTCTTTCCGTGCCGGCGGTCTATCTGTTTGCGGTCCAAGTGGGTGGCCTGCGGCCGTGGTGGGCCTTGGTCGCAGCGGCCCTCGCCGCCGCGCACGGGTTGCCCCTGTGGGTCGCATCCTACGGCTCTGGGCCAAATGCTGCCGCAACGGCCGCCGTGCCGTTCGGCCTCACCCTCCTCCACTACGCGCTCCGCTCGCGCCATAGACGCGCGGTGCTGTTAGGCGGCTTGGGCGTCACGCTGGCAACGGTGTCCTTTTATCGCGTCACGGCCCTCCTGGCGGCGCAAGTGGGAATCTTGGTGGCAGTGGCGGTGCTGCTCTCCGCCACGAGGCAGGACCGCCGGCGTCTCGTCGGACGGCTCGCCGGTCTGGCGGGACTCATGCTCGGCTTGGGCTGGCTGACACACTACCCGGCAGTGATGTTTGCCTGGCAAAGCCTGGGACCGCTGCTCTGGGGAGACGAGCTAACGCATGGCACGGGCTGGGGGTTGACCGTCGTGCCGCCGTGGCAGTTGGCCTTGGGAACGGAGCTGTGGGACTTTATCAAGCTGCCGACTACCCCAGCCATTCCGACCATACTCAGCGGCCTCGCAACCGTCTTGGTCGTGCTGGTTGCTGTCTACGGTCTCTGGCGCACGGGGCGGCGCGACATCTACATAGGTGCCGTAGTAGCCGCCTATGGCACCTATTGGTGCTATGCGCGCTTCATCAAAGCGTTTCCCTATGCCGAGTTCAAGGTCTTCTCGGTCGGCTACTTTCTCGCACCTGTACTGGTCATCGTGGGTCTCGTGGCCTTGTTCGATGTCCTGGGAAGAACCTCCGGGGCGGTTGATGCTCAGGCCGGTGCCGTCCGTCGTTGGCTCACGTCGTGTCGTCCCGGCGCGTTGGTTCTCATCAGTGTCGGCGTGGTGGTGATCTACGGTGTAACTCTGGGCTGGAGCACCTTTGCGAGCGTGCGTTTCTCCTGGGACGGGTGGGGCTGGAACGTGCGTCCGGCGCTGCTGCGGGAGATCGAGACCGTCGTCCAGGCGGTACCGCCGGACGAGCCAGTATGGATCTCCCATGCTTACCCGTGGCCGGTGCCGGCGAGCGAGGTTGTCGTGCGCGAGCATACCGTCGGCCTGCACTCGCCCTGGCACCAGCGGAGATTCCTGCGATCCAGGATACTCGGCATGTTGTTCCTTGCGTTCCGTGGGGCTGGCCGAGATGTGTACGGTCTGGTCGGAGGGACCGATGCCTCATATGCCCGCTGGCGCGAGGACGGTCGTTATCGTTGGCTGGTGCTCGGCGCTGAGGAGGAGCCGCGGCTGTGGGGTGCCGACTCCGCCGATCTTGTGGTGCGTGGTGAGCACTGGTACGTGTATCGCCGCCCGGAGCGTCCGCGAGTGGAGGTGTCCGAGCTAGCCCTGATTGCCGCATCCTCTAGTCGTGAAGAAGTGGGTCGTGTTGACAACGCCGGAGCCGCAGCACCGATTTGCATAGGCCTGTGTGCATCCGGCGCGTCACTCACCGCGAGCTGTGACTCGCTTTCCGCGGCGCCCGCTCTGGCTGACGGTTGGGCCGGGCCGGGCGGTGCGGGTGGTTGTATCGGCCGGCTGCGCTTGGGGCTGCTGGCCGGCGGTGAGGGTGTGGTGCGGCTCGACGGCTTGCCGACCGGTACGGAGGCCGGGACGAACCACGAGCCATCGAGGCGGATTTATGTCACCTTGGGGTTGTCCTGGTATACGACCGAGGTGCTCCGGCTCCCCCGGACGATCACCATCTCCGCTGAACCGGGCCTCCCGTTGCGGCTTGTCGCTGCCGAATTGCTTGCTGCGGACTCAGCGACGCGATCTTCGGGTGCTCCGCTGGATGATCGGCTCGAAACCGGGACCAAACCGGTTCTACACGGGGTAGCGGTACCGGATGGCAGCCAGCTAAAGCTGGACTTCTGGTACGTCAATCCGCGTGGGTTCGAGCCGCGCGGTCCCCGCCCGATCCGTGCCAGCCTGGGCAGCTCGCCGCGGTCGTCCGGTGGTGGCGTGTGGTGGCCGGGCGAGATGGACGTGCGCGCGCCGTTCCAGCGCTGGTCGTGGTACTTGGATGCAACCGGCCAGCCAGTGCGGCAGGAGGTCAATGAGCGGCCACGGATCGTGCCATATGAGCCAACGTGGCCGTCCTCCGACAAGAAGCAGCAGGCATGGCTCTTCTTCAGGCTGGGGCGTGGTCATGATCAATGGCTACGTCGGCCGCTGTTCCTGACTACAACCGAGGACGGAGCCGTCCACCGCGTACATCCCCGGGCGATATTGCAGACCGTTGTATTCCCAGCAGGGATGTTTCGGGAGCCGGTAGTGCCGGCCCGGTCACTCTTACCGGACGGTACGCTGGTCAAAGGGGCTACGGAGCACGTGTTCTTGGTCAGGGAAGGCGTGCGTCACTGGATTCCCGATCTCGCTACCTTCCAGCGGTGGGGATTCGAGTGGGGGCACGTTCAACAGGTTTCCCCGGCACTACTCATCCGACTGCCTGCCGGTCTGCCCTTGCGCTAATGGTGATGTCAATGTGAGGGGCAGGGTGTATTCCGGCGCCGTTCGAGGCGATAGAGCACGCCGTCCGGCTCAATACGAAAGCAGCGCTCTATCGCAGCGCGTTCGTAGTAGGGAAACGGGCTGTCGTCGGCGAGGTAGAGTGGGCGACCGTGCTCCTGGTCCAGCAGGTAACGCAATTGCACACCATCGCCGGCATTGATCTGCGCTGTCGTCACGTCGGTCCGCATCCCCTCGATCACCTGGAGATAGCGGAGCGTGTGGAACGGCAGCCAGTCGGCGACAACCACCGCGTCGCGTGGCAAGCCGGTGAGTGCCGCGTGGCCGAATTCTCGTGCCCCGTGGTAGCCCGTTTTCCAGGGTAAGAGGTAGAAGCTCACCGGGTCGCGGCCCGGCAGTTGGCGCGCCGGGGCTAGTCTGAGGCTGACCTCACCGGCGAAGCGGGCTGCCAGCGGATAGGTGACTACCGGGGCAGCGATCAGAACTGCTACACCGAGCGCCGCAGCTAGGTGCCGCGGCCTTTGCCCCCAAGTGGCTGGCCAAGACGCCGCCATGACCGTGAGTGCGGCTGCGCCGAGACCGATCAACAGTGCTACGGGCAGGTATGACGGGAGATAGAAGAGGAATTGGTCGCGCACGTACATGTCAGGGTGGTGGCGTGTGAGCATCAGGAGCGCGTTACCTAAGTACAAGGCGAGCAGGCCGATGAGCACTGCCCGGTCCCGGTACCACAACCACCCCGCGCCGACGAGCGCCAGCGGTAGCGAAAGCGGGAACTGGTAGGACAAGTAGGCCGGTAGGAGGAGCGCGTCTCGCAGCAACGGAAGCTGAACGCGGTAGCTGGCCATGGCGCCGAGCAAGTCCATCACTGGCAAGCCGCGCAACGTTGCCACTGCCAGGGCGACCAGTGCCAGTGCAGCCGTCAGTAGCACAGCCGCTACCAGCTGGCGCCGGGCAGAGCGGGGAATTACCGTTACGAGCCACACAAAAGCCGGCACGGAGGCCAACACCAGCGCGTGATTGAAGAGGGCCAATCCGAGCAGGCTGGCCGCTGCCGCCGGCAGCCACGGCCGATGCGGAGGGACGCGCCAGCGCACGACGAGCCATAGCGCCGCGGCGATCAGCGCCGTCTGGAGTGTGTAGACGTTCGGCCGCACGGCCAGCAGCCAGAAGGTATGGGACAAGGCGAGGGCGGCCGCCGCGGCGATTCCGGCAACTGATGACCAGGTCGGCCTAATCCGGGCAAGCCTGTCGGCTTGTGTGCTGGGTTGCCTTTGTCGGCTCGATGCCTGGCGAGCAATTTTGGCAGTTGCCAGGTACATGAACAGGACCGTCAGCGCGGCACAGAGCGCCGAGACGAAATTCACGCGCCCGGCGAGGTCGCCCGGCACGGTGGACACACGCACAAACCAGGATGCCAGCGTCAGCCACAGGAGATGACTGGCCGGAGAGGACTGCCCAATGGTGCGTTGCTCGCCGGTGACTACGATGCGTTGCAGCTCCGCGTCGTCTCCCCAAAGGACTGTCGGCGCCAGCGTGGTGCCGTAAAGCACGAGTGCTAGGAGCATCACGACCAGCGGCCAGTACACGCCGGATTTCCACCACCTCAAGCCCCACCGGTTTGGGCCGCTCTGGCGCACGTCGGTCACCTGCTGCCGCTGTGTCAGCGCCGCCAGAAGGCCAGCCATTGAAAGCGCCGTTTCTGCTGGAGAATGCCCCGCATCCGATCCCATGGCTGGCGCTGCTGCGCGGCCTCGTCGCTACTGACCGCTGCTGGGCTGTACCGCGCCCGGACAAAGGCCTCGGTCAGCGACGCGATAGGCTGGCGCTGCTGCGGCAGGTGGCGGGCGAGCTGCGTGCTGGCCTCGTAGGCGGTGTCACTTTCCTGCCGTCCCCACCCCAGCTTGGCGGCCCAGGCGAGCATCGAGAGGTAGAAGTAGATGAGTAGCTGGCGTGGCGCGAGGCGGTTGAGCGCGCGCCGCCCTAGCTCAGGAAAATCGAGGTCTGCTATCCCCTGCTGCTGCTCGCGGCGCTTGGCCCGTGTACGTCGTCGTCGCCGCGGCCGCTGCGCGGCGGCGGCGCGCCACACCCAGGCAATGAGGATGGTGAGGACATCGCGCAGGGAGTCGACGGCCTCGCTCCAGGCACTCGCCAGTAACCCCCGGATTTCGCCCCGCTTGCGCCACGCATTCCAGAGCGCATAGAGCGCGATGACCGCGGCAATGGCGCCGGGGATGCCAAAGGTGAGCAGGCGCCAGATGATGTTCAGCCAGGTCTGCTCTTGCTCCAGCGACCCAGCCTCGATAGCCTCGCCCTGCCCCTGTTCGATGGTCTCCTGCGAGGCCAGTTCCGGCTCCGGGATGGGTAGCTGGGCATCGGGCAAGAACCACGTCAGCGGTGCGAGCAGCAGCGCCAAGAGATTGCTGAAAAGCCACGCCAGCCCGCTGATGACCAGCTTCACCAAAGCAAAGATGGGTGAGAGTAACTGACCGAGCAGCGGCAGCGACCCTACCGCATCCTCCGCCAGCGTTGTAGGTAGGAGCAGGGCGAGGGCCAAACCGAACAGCATCAACAGGGTGCCAGCGACCAGCCAGCGCGGGATCATCCCCGGCTGCACCGCCGCGCCGCTGCGAATCCAGTCGGCGCGGAGTCGGTCCAGTCCGGTCTGGGCCGCGAGGACCAGGCCGAGGAGGAAGTAAAGCAGCAGTAGCAGCATGGGGTCGGTCCGGAGTGGGCGGTCCGGAACGAGGAGATTCGGTCCTAGCTCGGCGATACCCAGAATGAGCATGAGAATCACCCCGCCACCGAGAAAGCGGCCCATCAGTCCTTGCCAGGCGCCGGCATGGTCCACGTAGCGGTAGGGACTGTCGAGCCAGTCGTGGTATTCGACGGTGCCGGCGGTCGGTGGCAGCTCGCCCGGCTGGAGCGAAAGCAGCTCCAGGTTGCGGGCCACGGCCAGGGCGTACATCCAGACGCCCACGAGCACGAGCGCCGACCCGACGAGGCTGAAGTCGAAAAAGCTGGTCGGGTTGCTGCGCCACTGGGTCATGTCGGACGCGAGCTGCTCGCCGCCCAGGCCGACGTAGGGGAGAAAGCGCAGTAAGAGCATGATGGGCACGAGCATCAACAGCCAGTCCCGCGGCCCGAGGCTGCCGGCCGGGCGGTAAGGCTGCGAGGTGCTGCGGCCGCCGAGCAGGATGCCGGCGACGAACGTCACGAACGAGGCCAGAGTGGTGGCGACGGCTTGCGCTTCGCTGGCGCCAGCGCGGAGCAGCAGCTGCCACAGTGCCGCGGCCACGCAGGCGTACATGCCGCACACGAGGACGCGCTGGAGGCCGCGATTACCAAGCCATTGCGACCCGAGCATGGATCCGACGGACATCTTCCTCTCCCCGAATCTCCTGGCAGGCAATCCCCTGCGCGCGCATCGCGCCCAGGAAGTCGTCGGGCGGGCCAAACCGCACGAGCAGGAGGACGACGTGGAAGTTGGCCCGGCGCAGCGCGACGAGGGTTTCTTGCAGGCCGGGCGATCTTCCCCAGGCGATGGCGACAATGGTGCAGCCCCAGGGCAGGTCCGCGGTGTAGCGACGCAACACCTGGGCAAACGGCTCGACACCGCGCGCCTCGGCACGCGCCAGCACCTCCAGTATCCGCATCAGGTGGGCGCGGGTCTTCCCAGGTGGTACTACCACTGGGGGTAGCTCTTCGTCGAGCAGTGGATGGAAGTCGGTGCGATCATCAGGGCCCCGGCCCTCTACGGTGGTCTCCTCGTCGTCCGTTTCTTCATCGTCCTCGGTCGAGAACGTGAAGTCGAACGGCGTCCGCTGCGGCGGTGGGAGCGGCACGGAGCGATCCCGGCCGTTGAGCACCAGCCCAACCGACTGGCGCCGATTGGCGAGGTGGTGCGCCAGCGAGGCGGCGAGGCTGATCGCCAGCTCGGAGGCCGGGTCCAGATAGTGCTCCTCGAACTCGGCGGGGTTGAGGTTGAGGAATAGCATCGTGTCGAGGGTGATGGCCGGCTCGTACTTCTTGACTTGCAAGCGGCCCAGCGTTGCCGTCGCCCGCCAGTTGATGCGGCGCCACGAGTCCCCGCGCAAGTAGTCGCGCACGCCGGCCACGCGCGAGGGGTCCTCGTAGATGATCTCATTGGTGCGAAACTGGCCGAACGGCGCGCGCGAGGGCAGGTTCAGGTCGGCGAGCGGGATGATCTTCGGATAGACGGTCAGGTAGTGCGGTGTCTGCGTGGACAGCATCCGCTCGAAGAAGCCGAAGACATCACCGAAGTGCAGTTGTGCCGGGCCGACCGGGAAATAGCCGCGGGTTTTCGCAACCAGTTCGTAGGTCACGGTGCGGGAGAGGCGCGGCCCCAGCGTCACGACGGCCCGGAACGCATCCATGGTGGTCAACGGCTGCGGCAGCCGGTCCTCGACTTTGAGCCAGGGCAGCGGCAGCCGGCTGCGGTTGGCCAGTTGGAGCTTGACCGTGACCTTCTCGCCTTGAAACGCATGGCTGCCGAATTCGCGGCGCAGGGCGATGCGCCGACTCGTGTGTCGCACCCACAGCCAGGCGAGTAGCACGACAAAGCCGAGAAAGTAGGCGATGAAATAGTAGAAGGAGATACGGAACATGGAGGCGATAACGACAAGGCCGATCAGAAAGAGGAATAGTCCTTGCACCGGTTCGCCCTCCAAGTGCTGACCGCTACTGGCTCAGTGTGACCGTCTCGCGCTCCAGAATGTTGTTGACAATGCTGTCCGCCGTGCGGCCGCGCAGGGCGCTCTCCGGCTTGACAATCAGGCGGTGGGCCAGCGAGCAGACGGCCAGCCGCTTCACGTCGTCCGGGATCACGTAGTCACGGTTTTGCAGCGCCGCATACGCCTGCACGGCCTTGAACAGCCCGATGGTGCCGCGCGTACTCGCGCCGAGAATTAGCTCATCGTGCTCCCGTGTGGCCTGCACCAGGCCGATGAGGTAGTCGCGTACCGTGTCGTCCACGTGAATGTCCCAGACCGCCTGCTGGAGCTGAAGCAGGCGGCGGCCGTCTACGACCTGCTCCAGGGATTCGATGGGGTGCTCGCGCTCCAGGTTGTGCAAGATCGTGCGCTCGTCGTCCGCGGAGGCGTAGCCGAGCGACAGTCGCATGAAGAAGCGGTCAAGCTGCGCTTCCGGGAGCGGGAAAGTGCCCTCGTACTCGATGGGATTCTGGGTGGCCATGACGAGGAAGGGGCGCGGCAGCGTCCGCGACACGCCGTCCACCGAGATTTGCTGCTCGCCCATCGCCTCCAACAGGGCGGACTGGGTGCGCGGGGTGGCGCGGTTGATCTCGTCGGTGAGCAGGACGTGCGAGAACGCCGGGCCGGGGCGGAACTCGAATTCGAGCGTCTGCTGATTGAAGACCGAGACACCGACCACGTCGTTGGGCAGGAGGTCGGGCGTGAACTGAATGCGGTGAAAGTCGAGACCGAGGGAAACCGCGACGGCGCGTGCGAGCATAGTCTTGCCGGTGCCGGGCATATCCTCGAAGAGCAGATGGCCTTCACACAGCAGCGCGACCATCACCAGCTCGATCACGTCGCGCTTGCCGACGATGACCTTTTCGATGTTGTCGGTGACGGTCTCGCTGAAGTCGCGGATTTCCCGTATATCCACCATGCGTAGCGCCTCGTGCGGCGTGATCCGGCCGGATGACCAATGGTAACAGGTGCGTTGTACCGCTGCGGCGATGGATGTCCGCCGCAGCGATTGATTGGTTTAATTCTATCACAACCGCCCGCTGCTTGGCCGGTACGTCTCACAGAGCCGTGCGCTAGAATTGGAGTGGAGTAGATGGCGGCAATGAGTATCACTGTCCAGGCGCCGGCTACGGCCACGGGCCTTGTAGATCGGCTTGTTGCGGCCTTGCCGGCTGCGGAGTGGCGCTACAATGCTGACATTGGCGAGATGAACGTGGTATTTCCTGGTGGAAGTGGACGCGACGCACACATACCATGGCTCCAAGTGGACGATTATTGGGACTTCTATGTGCGGATGGATGCGGCCACCGGGCGGCCCTTGAGTCTCGTCATCTACCCGTTCCGAGTGTGGCTGGCTGAACAGGAAGGGCTGCCCTTGTCACCGCCGGAGGCTCCGATTGACTACGCTGCGGCGCGGCGGCACGTCGAGCGTGCGCTCCGCACGAGCACCACTCTCGCAACGGACTGGTCCAATGCCATAGCCGACGGCCTGCCGGTACCCCGGCAGCTTGGTTGATCTTGACGCTGTTGATGATTCCCGGTGATTCCAGTTCGCGGGAATCTCGGTGAGCAGGATGCGCGAGAACGCCGGACCGGGGCGAAACTCGAATTCGAACATCTGCTGATTGAAGACCGAGATGCCGACGACATCGTTGGGCGGCAGGTCGGGCGTGAACTGAATGCGGTAACCGCCCGCGCCATGGCCGGTGCGCTATGCTCTCGCCAGCATGAAGGCACCATCCTACCGCTGGACCGAAACCGATCCGCTCGGACATCCCATCCATTGCGGCGAGGCCGAGTGGCGGCATATCCTTATCCAGCATGATGAGGTGGCGCCATATGAGAACGCGGTGCGTACCACTCTCCGCCAGCCGGAACTGATCTACGATGATCTGGCTGCCACTGAAAGACTTGTCAATCCTAGAGGCAGGGTCCTCGACTACATCATCAGCGCACCACAGGGCACCCGCTTTGCCGGTCTCCTGCTGAAGGTCTCCGTGAAGTGGTTGCCCGATGGTCCCGGTGGCGCTGTCGTAGGGTACGTGCAAACGGCGTTTTTTGTGCCTCGGCTGAGGGGTCGGTTACAATTGCGATGGAGACAAAACTCATGAGCATAGAGACAGCCGTCAGCAATGTGGCGGTAGAGGTTATTGCGGCCTTGCCTATGGCCACATGGCACTACAATGCTGACATTGGTGAGATGAACGTCGTACTACCCAGGGGCGAGGGGCGTTCAGCGCATATCCCCTGGCTGCACGTAGATGAGGAATGGGACTTCTATGTGCGGATGGATGCGGCCACCGGGCGGCCCTTGAGTCTCGTCATCTACCCGTTTGACGTGTGGCTGGCTGAACAGGAAGGGCTGCCCTTGTCACCGCCGGAGGCTCCGATTGACTACGCTGCGGCGCGGCGCCACGTCGAGCGCGCGCTCCGCACAAGCACCACTCTCGCAACGGACTGGTCTACTGCCATAGCCGACGGCCTGCCGGTACCCCGGCAGCTTGGTTGATCCTCGCTCCGTTGACAGTTCCTGTTCACTCCCGCTGACACGGGAATTCGGAGCGCGGCCTCCCTCGGCGCCTTGCTGATGGGGAATCGCGGCAGTTATAGTTTGCGTACTATGACTGCAACTGATCCTAGCGCGGTCCGGCGCACGGACCGCGATTTGCGTATCCCCGGCCCGACTCCGCTGCCGGCGGCCGTGCGCCGTGCCCTGGCGTCGCCGATGATTAACCACCGGGGGCCGGAGTTCGCGGCGCTGCTGGCGGACCTCACGGCTGGAGTGCGGCGCGTCTTGCAAACCGAGCATGACGTGCTCTTCTTCCCCGGATCGGGTACTGGCGGGCTGGAGGCCTCGCTCGTCAACACGCTCTCGCCCGATGATCGTGTCCTCGCCATCACCATCGGCGCGTTCGGCGACCGCTACGCGGACATCGCCGACAGCTTCGGCCTCACGGTCGAGCGGTATGAGGTCGAGTGGGGGCAGGCGGCCGACCCGGACGCGGTGCGGCGCCGATTGCAGGCGGCGCCCGCGACGCGAGCGGTCTTGATTACGCACAACGAGACGAGTACCGGCGTGACGAACGACCTCACGGCCGTCGCGGCTGCGGTGCATGAGCACAGCGACGCGCTGCTGCTCGTGGATGGAGTTAGCTCGCTGGCGGCGTTGCCGTTTGCAATGGACGAACTGGGCGTTGACGTGGTTGTAACCGGATCGCAGAAAGCCTGGATGGTGCCGCCGAGCCTGTTGCTGGTAGGTGTTGGCCCGCGAGCCTGGGCGGCGGCGGACACCGCGCGGCTGCCGCGCTACTACTGGGATTTTCAGGCGCAGCGAGCGGCGCAGGCACGGAGCGTGACGCCATACACGCCGCCGCTGTCGCAAATGTTCGCGCTGTGCGCCGCGCTTGAGATCATCGAAGCCGAGGGACTGGCGGCGGTGTATGAGCGCCATCGGCAAGTCGGCGGCTATACGCGCCGCGGCCTCGCTCGCCTAGGGTTTGCGCTGGCGGCGGACCCGGCACACGCCTCGAACACCGTCACCGCGGCCCGTCCCCCGCCGGATGTAGCGCCCGCGGACCTACTGCGGCGCGTCCGCGAGCACCACGGGATTGTCCTCGCTCGCGGTCAAGGCAAGTGGACCGACGAGATCATCCGCGTCGGGCACTTGGGCCGGGTCAACCGGGCGGCGATCCGGCGTGTCTTGCAGGCGCTGGCCGATGAGTTGGGTAATGGCTGATACGACACCGCTCTACCGTTCCGGCTCGCGCCCGCAGCCCTGTCCGACCGTGCTCGTGGCCGACGGGCTGGCGGGTGAGGGCCTGGCGCTGCTACACGAGCAGGCCGAGGTGGTCGTTGCCAACGGCCTGACCGAGCAACAGTTGATCGCTCGCATCCCCCGCTTCGATGCCCTGATCGTGCGGAGCCAGGCCCGCGTGACGGCCAAGGTGCTCGCCGCCGGCCAGCGGCTCCGCATCGTCGGACGCGCCGGAACGGGTGTGGACAACATTGACCTTGCGGAAGCCACGCGCCGCGGCGTCATTGTGGTCAACGCCGCGACCGCCAACACGCACGCGGCGGTGGAGCATACGCTGGCCTTGATCCTGTCGCTGGCCCGGCACGTACCGGCAGCGCACGCCGCTGTGCTGCAGACGCAATGGGAGCGGGGTGAGTTTGTCGGTGTCGAGCTGCGCGGCAAAGTCCTCGGCATCATCGGTCTGGGCCGGATTGGCAGTCTGGTCGCGCGGCGGGCACAGGCGTTCGAGATGACCGTGATCGCGCACGATCCGTTTGTGTCCGAGGATCGCGCTCAACAGGTCGGTGTGCAACTGTCCGGCCTGGAGGACCTGCTGCGGCGCGCCGATTTCGTCTCGGTCCATGCCCCGCTGACCAGTAGCACCGCCGGCCTCCTGGAAGCCGACAAGCTGGCCCTGCTCAAGCCCACCGCACGCCTCATCAACTGCGCGCGCGGCGGGATCGTGGACGAACGTGCCTTGGCTACAGCCCTCACGGCCGGCCGGTTGGCCGGGGCGGCGGTGGACGTATTCGAGACGGAGCCACCGCACTGTAGCCCGTTGCTGACCGCGCCCAACGTGGTGCTCACGCCGCATCTGGGCGCCTCGACCCAGGAAGCCCAGCGGGGAGTGGCGTTGGACGTTGCCGAGCAGACACTCGCGGCGCTCCGTGGTGAGTACGTCGCCGGTGCGGTGAACGCGCCTTTCATCTTGCCGAGCGCATTGTCACTACTCCAGCCGTACCTGGACCTGGCGGAGAGACTCGGCTCGTTCTTGCGGCAGGTGGCCGGTGCCGTGCCGGGTGGCCGTATTGATGAGGTGGAGGTGGCCTTGTCCGGCCTGCTCGCCGAGCACGACAGCGCACCGCTCACGGCGGCGGCGCTCAAGGGCTTGATTGACCCGATCACCGACGAGCGGGTCAACATCGTGAACGCGCGGCACGTGGCGCGCGGCCGTGGCTTGCGCGTGCGCGAGCGGAAAGAGAGTGCGATTGCCTCCGGCTCGCTCGCTCGCTCCGCACGATCTGCCGACGTAGGTGGTGCAAACCGAGCAAGCGACTATGCCAACCTGATCGAGCTACGGGTGCATTCCGGTGCGACGACCCGTCTCGTCGCCGGCACGATCATCAGTGACGTGCCGCGCATTGTGCGTATTGACGACTTCGACATTGATATCCACCCGTTCGGCCATCTATTGATAACGACCCATCGGGACCGCCCCGGCGTGATCGGCCGCGTCGGGACCCTGCTGGGCACCGGGGACATCAATATCTCGCGGATGCAGGTCGGCCGGCACGTGCCGCGCGGCGAATCGATCATGGTGATGAACGTGGATGAGCAGGTGCCGCCGGAGCTACTCGCGGAGCTGGCGGCCCTCTCGCCGATGCAATCCATCATCCCGGTGAGCCTCTGACTGTCAGGGCTGCACGATCCGATAGGAGCATGAGGTGTTGGAGCACGCACCATCCCCAGGAGGGACGCAACGTGATGCGCTCCCCCTGGAGCCGCCCGATCCGACCGTCGTGCGGATGATGGTGCGGCAGGCTTTGACGGAGGACGTAGGGCCGGGCGACATCACGGCAACGGCAGTGGTGCCGCGGGCCGCCCGCGCCGTGGCACATCTGGTCGCGCGGACGCCTGGTGTGCTGGCGGGGGCCGAGGTGGCCGCCCTCGCCTTTGCGCTCGTAGAGCCGCAGGTAACGGTCGAGTGCCACCGGCAGGACGGCGCGCGGCTGGCGCCCGGTCAGCGCGTGTTGACGGTGCAGGGGCCGGCGCGCGGCATCCTGACCGCGGAGCGGGTCGCGCTCAACTTCGTCCAGCGCCTATCGGGAGTTGCAACGCTGACGGCCCGGTACGTCGCTGCCATCGAGGGCACCCGCGCAACCATCGTCGAGACCCGCAAGACGACGCCGGGCCTGCGCGTGCTGGAGAAGTACGCCGTGCGGGCCGGTGGGGGGCGTAACCATCGCCAGGCGCTCTACGACGGCATTCTCATCAAGGACAATCACCTGCTGGTGGCCGGTTCGGTCGGCACTGCTATTGAGCGGGCACAGGCACACGCGCCGCACACGATGCGGGTGCAGGTCGAGGTGGACACACTGGCGCAAGTCGAGGAGGCGCTCGCCGCCGGCGCCGATGCGATAACGTTCGACAACATGTCGCCGGAGCAGGCGGCAACCGCAGTCGGACTGGTGGCCGGCCGCGCAATCACGGAGGCCTCGGGGCAGGTGACGCTGGAAACGGTGCGGGCCTACGCCGCGGCCGGGGTGGATATCATCTCGGTCGGCGCGTTGACCCACTCTGCGCCAGCCCTCGATTTAGGGTTAGACTTTGCGGAGCTAGGGACGTAGCCGCGAGTGAGCGACCACCTGACCGCCGGGTTGGCGCAAAGTGACCACTATGAGCGATAGCGTGCGGTTTGAGCGACAGTATCGCACCGCCGCCTCGGAGGGCTATCATCTGCTCGATGGGGAGCAGCGGATCGGGCACGTTGACTTGCACTATACGCAGCGCGACGTGTACGCCTCGCTGATCCTGGAAGTGGATATGACCGAGGGGGCACTACTGGACCTCATCGAGCGGATTGACGATGCGCTCGTGCTCTCGGCCGAGGTGGCCCGCCATGATTTCTTGGTGACGGTGTATCGGGGCCAGGAGACCGGCTTCTACAGCGACGACTTCCTCGCCGAGCGGGCGTCTGGTTAGCCAAAGCTGCACCACACCTGGCACCATCCGTGCAGCTTTGGCTGGCCACCGCGCCGGGATTCCCCGGATGGCCAGCGGCGGAGCTAGCGTCTCGCTCCGGGTGCTGACACTGCCGCACGCCGGCTGTCAAGAAGCTATCCGTGGCCTACGCCCGGCGGCGGCTCCTCGAAACCTCCGCCGTTTTGCTCTGCCTCTTCCCGGCGGTCGTTCCAGGCCGACCATTCGGCGGAAGCCTGCCCATAGCCTTCTGCCCGGCCTTCTGCCCGGCCTTCCGCTCGGCCTTCTACTCGGCCTTCCGCTCGGCCTTCCGCTCGGCCTTCCGCTTGGCCCACCCTTCTTGCCTCTTCCTGAAGCTTGGTTACTCTGGCGCGTGCCTCGTCCCTCTTGGCCAACAGCCATTCTGTCAGTGCCACTGTCACACTCGCTATCTCCGCCGCTCCTAGGGACAGTATCGCCGATGCTGCGCCCAGCGTTACTACTATCTCAAGGAACTCACGAAAACCGTCTATGCGGACGTATACAAGTACGATTATCGCTCCGACAACAAGCAAACACCTGAAAGACCAGAAGTAGAGGTTCTTAAACCTTTTGTCGACACTCCATATGGATTCACGATCAGAGTCGCGGCTGCCCCTATCGCTAGACACTGTTTACCTGCTACGCCCGCGCTAACTGCGAGCGTAGCACAGCCCCAAAGACCTGTCAATCTGTCCCAGGCGCACGCTCGCCAGCATCCGGCGAGCCACACGGCTGAACGCGGAAGAGTTCGAGTGGCTTATCCGGTGCTTGATGTCGCGTAGTGAGTACCGCTTGTGATGCCGGCTACTCGTAAGTGTCGTTCGGCTCGTTGGGGGCTACGGTGGCGAGGATGAGCAAGGGTTTGGTCGGGCTGACCGCTATCTCATGGGGAACGCCGGGTAGCGCGAGCAGACAGTTGCCCGGCTGCACCTCGACCGGTGGCGCCTCGCCGATCTTGAACGTGCCGCTCCCTTCCAATACGAGGAACGATTCGCTGGCGCGAGGGTGCCAGTGGGGCGTAAGCTGCTCGCCCGGTGTCCAGTAGAGCAGCACTTGGCGAAAGGCCGGCGTGGCAACGAGCGGCTCCCGCCACGGTGGCGGGCCGCGCCTGGCCTTGATCGCCTCGATTATCGTGCTGATCTCGTTGTTGGCGTCTTGCGGGTCCAAGTAGGGCATGGTCAACTCCTTGCTGCCCGGACCGATACCTCCGCCGCTACGGTCGACGGCATCGTGGCGGGTACACTTGGGCTACACTACCACAATCATGTGCGCGAGGAGCCGACGGTGCCGCTGGCGGCAGAGATGAAACGGCCGTGGGACTCTTGTTGCGCCATCAGGAGTGAAGCCGCATGGTAGAGGTCGAGTGGTGGGTCTGGGTTGTCTTCATCGCCGTGATCCTGTCGTTATTGTGCTTCGATCTCCTGGTCCTCAACCGCAAGGCGCACGTGGTTTCGACCCGCGAGGCCGGCTTCTGGACGGCGGGCTGGGTCACACTTGGCCTTTCCTTTGCGGTGCTGCTGTGGTTCTGGCAAGGATCGGAGCCGAGTCTGGCGTACATCACCGGCTACCTCGTCGAATACAGCCTCTCCGTAGACAACGTATTCGTCTTCGCGCTGATCTTCACCTACTTCGCCGTGGCGCCGGAGTACCAGCACCGCGTCTTGTTCTGGGGCATTCTGGGCGCGATGTTCTTCCGGGGCATCTTCATTTTCGCCGGCGTGGCGCTCCTGCAGAACTTTGAGTGGATGTTCTATGTTCTGGGCGCGTTCCTGGTCTACACCGGAATCAAGCTGGCGCGGAACAGCGGAGTCGAGGTCGAGCCGGGTGAGAACCCAGTGCTGCGGTTGCTACGTCGCCTGGTGCCGCTCACCGATGAGTATCACGGTCAGCGCTTCTTTGTGCGTCATGCCGGCAAGCTGATGGCGACCCCGATGCTGGCGGTGCTCGTGGTCGTCGAGACGACGGACGTGGTCTTCGCTGTTGACTCCGTGCCGGCCATTTTGGGCATTACAACTGATCCGTTTATCGTCTTCACCTCGAACGTGTTTGCCATTCTGGGACTCCGGGCGCTGTACTTCCTGCTGGCCGGCATGATCCGCTCGCTCGACTACCTCAGCATGGGCCTGGGGATCATCCTGGCGCTGGTCGGCTTGAAGATGCTCAGTAAGGAACCGCTGGAGATGTGGTTCCATTACGAATTGCCGACGCTCATCTCATTGGCGGTGATCGCATTGGTGCTCGTCGTGGCGGTCGCGGCATCACTGCTTTTGCCACCGCGGGAGCAGCCGGAAGCCGAGCCGCCGCCCCAGCCATCGGCTACCGGCGCCGACGGAACGCCGAGCTGACCCGGCGGCCGCATCGGCGCAGCCGTCGCGTCTCCGAGCGGATATACTTAAGCTCAGTTGATATTGGGAGGTACCGGGATGGAGTTCAGTCCCTGGATACTTGTCGTCTTCATCGCCTACTTTGCGGTGCTGATCGGCATAGCGGTAGTCCGCGCTCGCGGGATGCAGGAGATGTCGGACTACGTGCTCGGCGGCCGGCGCGTGGGCCGCATTACCTCAGCATTGAGTGCCGGTTCGTCTGTGGCGAGCGGCTGGACCATGTTGGTGTTCCCCGCCCTGGCATTCCAGCACGGGCTGATTCAGCTGTGGACGCTGCTGGGTCTTGTGCTCGGTAGCTGGCTCACGTGGATAGTGCTGGCCAAACGGCTGCGCCGCTTTACCATTGCCGCGGAAGACTCACTGACCCTGCCGGAGTTCTACGAGCGGCGCTTTCGGGATCGGACGGGAGTATTGCGAACGCTCTCGGGCTTCATCACCGTGTTCTTCGTGATCTTCTACATTAGCTCCGGTCTGATCGCTGGCGCCAAGCTCCTGGAGACGGTATTCGGGCTGGACTACAACTCCGGCATCATCGTGACCCTGATCGCGGTGGCCTCCTATACGTTCATCGGCGGGTTTCTCGCTGTCTCCCGGACGGACGTATTTCAAGCGCTCATCATGCTGGGCGGCTTCATCATCTTGCCCGTGACGTTGATCGTCATGGTGGGCAATCCGTTCCAGGGCGTGGGCACGGTACCGGCCGGCTTCTGGAACCCGCTCACCGACGCTGAAGGCGAACCAATCACCTTCTTCTTCCTGCTCTCGGCCGCCGGCTGGGGCGCGGGGTATTTCGGCTCGCAGCGGTTCTTGCAGCGGTTCATGGCGGTGGAGAGCGAGGAGCAGATTGCACCGACTCGTGATCTCAGTACGGCGTGGATTTTGCTGATGTTCTCGTTCGGGCTGCTCCTGGGGCTGGTGGCGCTGCCGGCCCTGTCGCAGGCAAACCTGCTGTCCGATGTTACGGCTGACCCGGAGCGGGTCTTCCTCGTGGCCTCGGAAACGTTCTTCATCCCCGTAGTGACCGGTCTGCTGTTGACGGCGGTGGTTGCGGCGGTGATGAGCACTGCGGACTCCCAGTTGCTCTTGGCCTCTGCGGTCGCTACCGACGACCTGCCCTTCATCAAGCGGCTGATCTATGCGAAGCGATACGTGTTCGTGCTCGGCGCGTTTGTTCGCGTGTGGGCGGGCCGCGCATCACTCGTGGTCGTCGGTGTCATCGCCGCACTGCTTTCGATATTCAACCCGGAATCGGTATCCACTTTGGTGGCCTACGCTTGGGGCGGCATGGGCGCGGCGTTTGGGCCGGTCACTTTGCTGGCCCTCTATTGGCGCCGGTTCAACTTCTGGGGCGCGCTGGCGTCCATCATCACCGGCACGATCTTTTCCTCCATCTGGGGCTACCTCTCCGGCGGTCCCGGCGGACTATGGGACATTCAACCCGCCACGCCCGGATTCCTGCTGGCACTGCCGGTGGCTATCGTGGTCACGCTCCTGACGGCCAAGCCGTCCGAGGAGGTCGTAGAGCTGTTTGACCGCACGATGGCGGGGGAGGAACAGGCCTGAGCCGGGAGACGGATTAAACCTACCCCCCGGCCCCTTCCCCCACCCTCGCCCTCCCCCGTTGCGACAGGGGAGGGAACTGGCCGTCCCCCCGCCGCAGCGGGGGGACCATAGGGGGGCTACATCCCACAAGGGACCGTAGGGGGCCAAGTCGCAGCTAGGCTTCCAGTAGCTCACGGGCGGTCGTGGCGATCTTCTCGGCGCTAATCAGCGCGACCTGCTCCAGCGCCTCGGAGCAGGGAATGGGCACGTCCTCCGAGGTCACGCGCATGACCGGCGCGTCGAGGTAGTCGAACCCCTGCTCCATGATCCGCGCCATCACCTCGGCGGCAAAGCCGCAGTTGCGATAGCCGTCGTTGGCGACAATCACGTGATGGGTCTTCGCTACAGACTCGATGATCGTGTCCATGTCGAGCGGGACCAAGGTGCGTAGGTCAATGACCTCGGCTTCGATGCCCTCGGCGGCCAGCTTCTCGGCGGCCTCGATGGCCATCTGCGCCGACAGGCCGCTGGCGACAATCGTCAGGTCATCGCCGGTGCGGCGGACGGCGGCCTGACCGAAGGGCACGAGGTACTCTTCCTCCGGCACCGGGCCGGTCGCGGCGTAGAGCAGGCGCTTCTCGAAACACACCACCGGGTTGCCGTCGCGGATGGCGCTCTTCATCAGGCCCTTGGCGTCGTAGGGCGTGCTGGGCATGATGACCTTGAGACCCGGAATGTGCGCGACCCAGGCTTCGAGGCTCTGCGAGTGCTGCGCTGCCAGGCCGATACCGGTCATCACGACGCCGCGTAGCACCATGGGTACGGATGCCTGGCCGCCGGTCATGTAGCGGAGCTTGGCGGCGTGGTTGGCGAGCTGATCCATGGTCAAGGAAAGGAAGTCCATCACCTGAATCTCGACGACCGGGTGCGCGCCGGCGATGGCCGCGCCGACGCCGACGCCGGTGTAGCCCGGCTCGGCAATCGGCATCTCGCGGATACGCTCTTCGCCGAACCGCTCCAGCAGGCCGCCGGTAACACCGAACAAGCCGCCGATGTTGCCGATGTCCTCGCCCATGACGAACACGGTCGGGTCGCGCGCCATCTCCTCGTGCAGGGCCTCGTTGAGTGCCTCGACCATGTTGAGCTGCCGGCCGCCGGTATCGGGTGCTGGATGGCCCGGCTCGCTATAGCTCTCCGTCTCGGACGGCAGGAACACGTCCGTCAGAGCCTCTTCCGGCGCCGGATACGGGCTGGCGACGGCAAAATCGGCCGCTTCCTGGGCCAGGTCGGCTTCGTGAGCGCGTAGCGTATCCAGCTCGGCCGTAGCGAATACGCCGGCGTCGAGCAGCTTCGCGCCGAGAATCTCAATCGGGTCGCGGCTCTTCCAGAAGGCCACTTCGTCGGCCGCGCGGGGGTCTTTCGTCGCAAAGGCGGAGTGGGTGTGGAAGCGATAGGTCTTGGCCTCGATCAGCGTCGGGCCGCCGCCGGATCGGGCGCGGTCAATTGCCTCCTGGGCCGCCTCATGCATAGCGAGGCCATCCTGACCGTCCACAATGACGCTCGGCAGCCCAAAGCCCTGGGCGCGGGTGGCCACGTCGGGTACGGAGAGCGTTGACTGGATCGAGGTGGATAAGGCCCACTGGTTGTTCTCGCAGATGAAGACGACCGGCAGCTTGGACACGGCGGCGATGTTGAGCGCCTCCAGCACGACCCCTTGACTGGCGGCGCCATCACCGAAAAAGCTGATCCCGACGCGGTCCTCGCCTTTCAGGCGGGCTGCCAGCGCCGCGCCGGTGGTGATCGGAGCGTTCGCGCCGACTACGGCATCGGCGCCCAGCATCCCGAGGGCCAGGCAGGCCACATGCATGGAGCCGCCCTTGCCCTTGCAGTAGCCGTCGCCGCGACCAAGTAGCTCGGCCATCATCGGCTTGGGATCGAGGCCCATCGCCAGGCTATGCCCGTGACCACGGTGCGTGCTGGCGAGGAAGTCATCGGGACCCATCGCGGCCCGCGTGCCAGCGGCGACCGCCTCCATGCCGATATAGAGGTGGGCGGTGCCACGGATATGCCCCTTGTTGAAGAGGTCCAGCACCGTCTCCTCGAAATAGCGGATGCGCCACATCAGCGCGTACATCTCGCGGAGCTGGTCCGTGCTCAGGTCCGTACTCAAGTCAGTTTCCGAGCGGGTCTGCGGTGCGGTTGCGATAACCATACTCGTGTCCTTTTCTTGTTACTTCCGCGCCCCCCTATGGTCCCCCCGCTCCGGCAGGGGGACGGCGTGTTCCCTCCCCCGTCGCGACGGGGGAGGGCCAGGGTGGGGGCGAGTTACTTAGCCATGTGTCCGCCGTCAACGACGAGGGTGGCGCCAGTGACCATGCTGGCGGCGTCGGAGGCCAGGAACACGACCGGACCGACGATCTCCGGCGGCTCGCCGAGCCGGCCGAGCGGGATGTTCGACAGGTAGTAGGACCGGACCTCGGGATTCTCCATGTTGCGCTGGATGAGCGGCGTGTTGAAGTGCGTGGGTGAGATGCAGTTGACCAGGATGTTGTGCGGTGCCCATTCGAGCGCGAGGCACTTGGACATCGCCACCAAGCCGCCTTTGGCGGCCGAGTAGTTGGCGTTACCGCTGGTCACGCCGACGTGTGCGCCGATGGAGGCGATGTTGATGATGCGCCCGCCCTGTCCCTGGGCGATCATGGCGCGCCCGACGATCTGGGCGCAGAGAAAGGCGCCGGTCAGGTCTATCGCTACCACCTCGTCCCACTCCGCGTCGGTCAGCTCGACGGCCCGCGCGCGGCGGGCGATCCCGGCCGCATTGACGAGAATATCCACGCGACCGAACGTATCCAATGTCCGGTCAACGAGCGCCTGCACTTGATCGCGGACACGCACGTCGCAGGTGATCGGCGCCGCTTGCCGTCCGGTGCCGCGGATAGCCGCGGCGACCTCCGCCAGCGCCGGCTCATTGACATCGGCGAGTGCCACGTCGGCGCCGAACACGGCCAGCCCGCCGGCAATCGCTTCGCCTAACCCCGAGGCCGCCCCCGTCACGATGGCGGACCGACCGGAGAGATCGAATAGCTCGCGCGTGATGTGCTCGTTAATCGTCTTGCTCACGACGACGCTCCTGCTCGGCGCTTCAGATTCCCGCTTTCGCGGGAATGACGGGTTACACAAGGGTTTCCTTGCGCGGGAAAGACTGTCCGTAGGGGTATTAGCGAGCGGGAACCAGTATAGCAGTGGTCATTGGGTATCCCCCCTATAGGTCCCCCCGCTGCGGCGGGGGGACGGGCGCAACATGTTGCGCCCCTACGGCTTCACCCGTACCTACCCCATTCAGCCGGTCTCATCTCCATCGCGGAGCGATAGGGAGGGGAAGTCCAGGGCGCCCATAAGGGACGCCCCTACCGGGTTGGTCGCCGCTCGGGTGGATTGCGGCGGAAGCCGGAATGACGGGACGGCGGGAGAGCGGCCAGGGTGCCTTAGTCGAGGCCGAGGAGGGCCAGCGAGTCGCGTTCGACGACTGCGCGTAGCTCGTCAATGGGCACGCGGGGGAGTGCCGTGCCTTCGAGGATGTCGTTGACGTGGGGGATGGCGTCAATCGTCTCCTGCGGTGTTGCCACCGGGAAGTCCGAGCCGAACAGCAGCTTGGGTAGGACGGCCCATTCGGTCGCCAGCCGCAGGCAGTTGTAGTACGACCAAGGCCGGTAGTGCTGTGCCGAGATGTCGGCATAGACGTGCGGATGCTTGCGGATCACCGTGATGCAGTCGGTCTGCCAGGGATGCCCCATGTGCGCCATGATGATCCGTAGCTCCGGGAAGTGCATAGCGACGCGATCAATGTGCCGCGGATGGGCGTAGTCGAGGTCGGCAAAACGCACCGGCGACGTGCCCTGGTGGAACAGGATCGGCAACCGTAACTCCTGGGCGCGGGCGTAGAGCCGGAACGCTTCGTCGCTGAGGGGATCGAAGTTCTGGTAGTTCGGTCCGAGCTTGATGCCGCGCAGCCCGAGGTCGCCGGTCGCGCGGCCCAGCTCGTCGTCCATGGCCGGGTCGCGCGGATGCACCGACAGGAAACCGATCAGCTTGTCGGGGTAGGCCCGCACGAGCGCGGCGGTGTTGTCGTTCACCGCACGGGCCGGCGCCTCGAACACGGAGCCGGTCAGGTGGGCGCTCAACGGGTCCGGATCGCCGGGCGGCGGCGACGCGATGTTGAAGACGATGGCCCGGTCCACGACGGCCATCGCCGCCATGTAGTCATCCCAGGTCGCGCCGGCCGGGTCCGGCCGGTCCGGCCGCATCGGCGCGCGGTCGGAACTCGGTACGGCTGCCGTAGCCGACGCCGTTCGCCGGCGCGGCGCGTGGGTGTGGACGTCAACGATCATCGCTCGGCCCCCCTATGGTCCCCCCGCAGCGCAGGGGGACGACGCGGGATAGCTCCGCGTGGCCTGCTGGCGGAGCCAGTGGTCGGCGAGGGTGAGCGCGGCCATGGCCTCGACCATCGGCACGGCACGCGGCAAGACGCAGGGGTCGTGCCGCCCGCGTCCGCGCAGCGTGGTGGGGTTTCCGTCCACGTCCACCGTTTCCTGCTCTTTGAGGATGGTGGCCGTCGGCTTGAAGGCCACGCGGAAGATGATCGGCTCCCCGTTCGAGATGCCGCCCTGGATGCCGCCGGAGTAGTTCGTGCGGGTGCGGATGGCGCCGGCATCGCTGTAGAAGGGGTCGTTGTGGGTGGAGCCGGTCATGTGTACGCCGGCGAACCCGGAGCCGATCTCGAAGCCTTTCGCGGCCGGTAGCGACAGCATTGCCTTGGCGAGATCGGCTTCGAGCTTGTCGAACACCGGCTCGCCCAAGCCGACTGGCACGTTCCGGGCGACACACTCGACCACTCCGCCCAGCGAGTCGCCGTCCTTGCGGGCTGCGTCTATTCGCGCGATCATGCGTTCGGCGCAGGCGGCGTCCGGGCAGCGGGCGATGTTAGCCTCCACGGCATCGAGCGTTACCGTACTCGCGTCTACGTCGGCAACGAGGTCATGGACCTGCTTGACGTAGGCAACGATCTCTATGCCGCCGGCCTCGCGCAGAATGCGTTTCGCAATCGCGCCGGCCGCCACCCGGCCGACGGTCTCTCGCGCCGACGCCCGGCCACCACCCATCCAGTCACGGATGCCGTACTTGGCCTGGTAGGTGTAGTCGGCGTGCGAGGGGCGGTACTTGACGCGGACTTCCGCGTAGTCTTTCGGCCGGGCGTCCTTGTTCTTGACCATGAGGGAGATGGGTGTGCCGAGGGTGTGGCCGTCGAACACGCCGGAGAGGATTTCGACTCGATCTTCTTCTTTGCGCTGGGTGGTGATGCGGCTCTGTCCGGGGCGGCGCCGGTCAAGCTCGCGCTGGATGGTGGCGGTATCGAGCGCGATCCGAGGCGGGCAGCCGTCCACGACGACGCCCACGCCGCCGCCGTGCGACTCTCCCCAGGTCGTCACCCGAAACAGCACGCCAAACGTACTCGCCATCGCTGCACCATACCACACGCCAGCGGCGCACTTGCCCCCTATGGTCCCCTGACAAGGGTAGGTTTTTCGTGTAGCGGCGCGATGAATCGTGCCCAGTCCCCCGTCATTCCGGCGAAAGCCGGAATCCAGGGTTCCGGTCTTGCCATTCCCCATCAGGAGTGCGTTGCAAAACCGTCATTCCCGCTGGCGCGAGAATCCATCCTGCTCATCCTTGCATCCCGCAAATCCTGATGCAGACAAAAAACCTACCCCAGTCAGCCCTATGGTCCCCCCGCACGGCGGGGGGACGTGGATTCCGGTGCTCGCAGGAATGATGGCGCCGGGGCGGCCGGTGTAGGGTCTATACTTGAGAGTAGACGGCAGTGTCGTTGTCTGCCGCGAGGAGTAACGGGGCATGTTACGTACTATGTTCGCGCTGGGGCTGGTTTTTGTCGCCTTTCTCATTATGTACGGCGCGATTATTGTCATCTTCCTGCTGGGTCCGGGCGTCCTGGATGAGTTGTTGGGCGGGCGCGGCTCGGTCATCGCGGCGTTCGTGGCCTTTGGCATCGCCATCTTGATTACCCGGCGCGTGATGCAGTGGTCGGACCGGCTGCTGTCCGGGGAGGACGATGCTCAGGCGCTGCTCGACCGCATGAAGCCGCCGCCTACGGAAGAGGACCACGTGGCGACGCAGGCCCAAGTGGCGCGGAACAAGCGCTGGGCGTATCTGCGCCGCACGCGGCAGTTCGATAAGCTGGCCGCCCTGGAAGCCGAGGAGGCCGAGCGCGCTAAGGAGTCGCAAGCCGCAGACGCGGAGCCGGAGGCCAGTGAGCCGTCAGCCGAGCGGCGGCAGTAGCCCGGCGTCCGCGCGTTCCCAGGCCGCCTCCGTGAGCGCCCACAGCCCGCCGCCGACGAGTGACTGACCGCCGAGGGCTACCGGTACTCGTGCGGCGCGTGCGGCGGCGGTGAATGAGCGCACCTCCGCGTGACGGATCCGCTCGACGCAGCCCGAGTCGGAGTAGAAGCGGTCGGCAGTGGCTACGTCCCAGTCCATGTGTCGGAAGATGGGGCGCGTGTCCAGGAGCACCGCGTCCGATCCCAGGCCCGCGAGTGCCGCGAAGAATCGCTCGGCGCCGGTCAGCTCCAGCAACGTGCCGAGCAAGGAGCGGACCTCTCCCCGGTGGTCGCGCCCGGATGCCTGCATCCCGCGCTCCTCGGCATAGATGCGGAGCCGACAGGCGAGGTCCTGCCGCAGGCCGCCAAAGACGCTGTTACTCACACGGCCGGCCAAACACACCTCGGCGCCGGGGCTGACCAGTGGTGGCATGAATGCGGCGAGGTGTTGGTCCGGCCAACCGTCTTCTCCCCAGGAGATCGCTTGCAGGGCAGTTCGCGCGTGGGGGTGCGTACCGTGATGCAGGTTCAGAATGGCAACGTCCGTGGGGGTGTCAATATCGAAGAGCGAGCCGACGGACGGCGGGAGGTCTTCGCGGGTCAGGCCGGCCTGCCGCTGCAACAGCACGGCCAGTAGATTGTCGCGGCGGGGCGGCAGGTCAATGTGTCGGATGGCCGAGGCCGGGGTCCAGCCGAGGAAGTCGGCGGACCAGAAGTTGTTGGCGCTCACCACGCCGGCGCCGGTTCCCGATCCGGCGGCCGGCTGCGCGAGCAGCGTGTCGCACAGGCGCATCAGCGTTTGCGGGGCGAGCAGCGGCGCGGCGCCAGCGCCAAAGTAGAGGGCGTGCCGGATAGAGAAACGCTCGATGACGCTGGCTAATCGCCGGCCGAAGTGAAACGGCTCGGCCGCCGCGTCGAGGTCAACAAGCACCGGAGTTGTGGTCGGTGACTCGCGGCTCGTGCAGCGCAGGCGGTCGGCGACGGTGTCGTCGGCTACCACCGCCACGATCCGTCCGATACGGTCACAGGCTTGCGCCAGGGCTACCAGGTCCAGCGCCGCGGCCTGGCGGATGCTGGCGACGGCCCGCTCGACCGGGGAAGGGCCTGGCCGGCCGATGAAGATAATGAGGTCTACCTGGGCGGCGGTGATGGTCACGCGCGACAACCCTTAGCTGATAGCTACCGTTCACCGATCAGCGAATTCAGGAGCGCGATGGCCGCGCGGATGTCGGCCGCCTGTTGCGGCCCGCTGATTTCGCGCTCGATGGTGACGGCGCCCCGGTAGTCGAGTGCCTTGAGCTTGGCGATCAGCACCGGGAAGTTGACGCGGCCTTTGCCCAGCGGCTGCTCGTGGCCCAGTGCCCGGCCCGTCGTGGGATATTCGCCGTCTTTGGCGTGGACGCCCTTGATGAGCGTGCCGAGTTGGTCTACCGCGTCGAGCGGATTTGCCCTGCCGTACAGGAGCAGATTGGCCGGGTCGAGATTGATGCCGAGGTTGTCGGTGCCGATGTCATCGAACGTGCGGAGCAGCGTCGTCGGGGTTTCCTGACCGGTCTCGAACCACAACTCGATACCGTGCTCCGCGCAGGTGTGCGCGAGCCGCGTGAGCGCGTCTACGGTACCCGGATAGCGCGGATCGTTCGGGTCCTCCGGGATGAAGCCCATGTGCCCGGTGAGCGACGGTGCGCCGATCCATTCGGCAAAGGCCGCCGCCTGCTGGAGCGCGGCCAGACGATCCGCGCGGGTCTCCGGCGGCACCAGCCCCAGCGTCAGCGGCCCTTCGTAGAAGTTCCACACCCGCCGCCCGGGCGCGTGTGCCCAATGGGTGGTGACGGTGACTTGGTGCTGCTCGGCGGCGGTACGCACCTCATCGGCTTTGGCTGGCGTATACAGCGCCGGGTCGTCGGTGGTGAGCTGGCAGGTGGGCAAGTCGAATGCGGCCACACGCCGGAGGGCTTCGTCTGCGCTGTCTTGCAGGCGGGTGATGATGCCTAGCGCGAACGGCTCGTGCTGATTGCTTACCGGATCGTGGTCCGGCACGGGTGCGGTGTTCACGGCGGTACCTCCGGTGCGGTGTGGCTGCACTGGCTCTGCGGGCGGCTGCTCGGCATTGTACCCGAACGTGGCCCGGTGGACTCTGCCCCCCTATGGTCCCCCCGCTGCGGCAGGGGGACGGGGCGTATTCCCTCCCCCGTCGCAACGGGGGAGGGCTAGGGTGGGGGCTACCCTAGCTCGGCCAGTAGCTCGCGCACGTAGGCCAGGCTGCGGGCGTCGCTAGTGAGCTGGTCGCCGTCTCGTGCGCCTTCGACGGCCAAATACCCGTCAAAGCCGGCATCGTGCATGGCCGTGAAGGCGAAGCGGTAGTCAATATCGCCGTCGGGCAGAGGCACCCGCAGGAAGATGCTGTGCCGCAGCTCCGGGATGTGGACGCGGACCAGGTTCTTGCAGTGCATGTACATGGCCCGCGGGGCCAGCGCGACGATAGCCGCCTCGATGCTCTCCTGCGGGGTGTCATAGACCCAATGGATGTTACCTAGGTCGGGGTTGGCCCCGACGTTGGGACGGTCAATCAGGTCCAGGAGGTGGAGCGCCGCCCAGCTACAGTCGGCTATCGAGTGCTGGTGGACTTCGATAGAGATGCGTAGGCCCTCGTCGGCGGCGAGGTCGGCAACCTCGCGGAAGCCGTCGGCCGTCCGCTCGAAATCGCTGGTGCTGGCCAGGCGGCTGGAGCCTTGCGAGACCGGATCGCCGACGAAACTGCCCGGCCCGCCCGGATCACGTGGCGGCGTCGTGACCGTGGCATTGAGCACGTCGGCCCCGATCTCGGCGGCAAAGCGCACGGCGTTCTCCAGCCGCGCCCGGTTCGCCGCCGCGACGCGAGGATCGTGCAGACCGCCGCCGCCGCGCACCGCCGCGCAGGGCAGGTCCAGGGCACGCAGCACCCGCCGTAAGTCCTCGCGCTGGGCAATGGTGTAGCTCTCGGCAAGCGCCGCCGGCAGCTCAATGCCATCAAAGCCGATGGCTTTGACCTTGGCTAGGTAGGCTCGGGTCAGAGCCGCCTCGCTCGCTGGCGGGAATTCCCCGCCCTGGTAGGGATAGAAGACGCTGCGACGGTAGGCATAGCAGACCTTTATCACGCTCGGACCTCCCTCGTTTCCTAATCCTGGGCTTCCTAGGCTCTGTTGGCGTTGCCCGGTCATTGCCGTGCAAGCAGGAACGACGCCCCCCTATGGTCCCCCCGCTCTGCAGGGGGACAGGGATTCCGGCGGAAGCCGGAATGACGAAAATAGGGGCCGCTCACGCTCGCTGATGACGCAAGATAGTCAGCATGAGCAGAGCGGCCGGCTAGTCGCTCCGTGTGGCGCTGCTCCGGGAGCCGGTGCGGGACTAAGGATACAGTCCGCGCAGGCGGGTAGCCTCCGCAACCCGCGAGATGGCGAGCATCTGCGCGCCCTGGCGGAGGTCAACGTCGTGCTCTTGGGCCATCCGATACACCTGATCGAAGCTGCGGACCATAATGCGGTGCAGCTGCCGGTTGATCTCCGCTTCGTCCCAGAAGAAGTGCTGGAGGTCCTGGACCCACTCGAAGTACGACACCGTGACGCCACCGGCATTGCAGAGGATATCCGGGATTACGAATACCCCCCGGTCGCGCAGGATAGCGTCGGCCTCCGGGGTCGTCGGCCCGTTGGCCGCCTCGGCGACGATTTTGGCCCGGACCTGCTCGGCCACCGCGGCCGTGATCTGGTTTTCCAGTGCCGCCGGAACGAGGATGTCGCACTCGAACGTCAGCGGATCGGTACTGGTGATTGCGGTTGTATCGCCAAAGCCGACGACGGACCCGGTTTCCTCCCGATGACGCAAGAGCCGGTGCGGATCGAGGCCGCGCCTATCGGCGATGCCGCCCTCGGCGTCGCTCACCGCGACGATGCGACAGCCGAGATCATGGAGTAGGCAGGCAGCGGTGGCGCCGACGTTGCCGAATCCCTGCACTGCCACCGTACTCCCGGCGAGGTCGAGACCGAGACGCTTGGCAGCCTGTTGGATGGTAAACACACACCCGCGGCCGGTCGCTTCATTGCGACCTTCCGAGCCGCCAATACTCACGGGCTTGCCCGTCACGACCGCGGTGGCGGTATAGCCCTTGTGCATACTGTAGGTGTCCATCATCCAGGCCATGACCTGCGGGTCCGTGTTCACGTCGGGCGCCGGGATGTCGCTGTGCGGACCGATCAACGGCTCGATTTCCAGGGTGTAGCGCCGGGTCAGCTTCTCAAGCTCCGTTGGCGATAGCTCCCTCGGGTCCACGGCCACGCCGCCTTTGGCACCGCCGAACGGAATGTTCACCACGGCGCACTTCCACGTCATCCACATGGCGAGCGCGCGGACTTCATCGAGGTCGGCTTGGGGGTGATAGCGGATGCCGCCCTTGCCGGGACCGCGGGCCAGGTTGTGCTGGACGCGGTAGCCGGTGAAGGAGCGGACCGAGCCGTCATCCAGCTGCACCGGGAAATGTACGGTGAACTCGCGCTTGCAATTGCGTAGCACCGCCCGCTCGTCGGAGCCGAGGCCCAGACGGTCGGCGGCGAGATCGAATTGCTGCCGGGCGATGTCCCAGGCGTTCAGCCCCTCGCCCGGAGGGGCAGTGGGTGGGGGTGGGACGCCGTTGGGGATGTCCCATCCGCCGGGGACCGTCGTGGGTGTGACCAGGTAGCTGGGCGATGGGTATGGGGAAACCGCTGCGCTGCGACGCACGTCTGCCATTGACAGTACCTCCTCATTGAAGCACTTACGGGTGCCACGCCGCCGTTGACCTGACCGCCAGGTCCAAGCGTGACGCCCTGCCTATGATTGTAACGGCCAAGCACGCTGCTTGGCAACGGTTGGGCTGGTGCCCCCCTGTGGTCCCCCCGCTGCGGCGGGGGAGGGTGAGGGTGGGGGCATATCAGAGGCCGTCCTCCTTTTGGTCCGGCCACTCGTCCGAGTATTGCCGGTACAATGGTGGGCCGGGGTGGCGCAGACGTGGTGCGTCGGCAAGCCAATCGAGTGAAGGAGACTGCCCGAACGGGCAAGCGTGCATGATGAAAGGCATTGTTCTCGCCGGGGGGACCGGGTCACGCCTGGCCCCACTGACCAACATCACCAACAAGCACCTGCTGCCGATCTACGACCGACCCATGATCTACTTTGCGCTGGAGGCGCTCGTGCGCGCCGGGCTGGACGAGATCATGGTCGTGACCGGTGGTAATCACGCGGGCGAGTTCCTGCGCCTGCTGGGCAGCGGCGGCCCCGTAGGGCTACGGAGCTTGCAGTACGCCTATCAGGAGCGACCGGGCGGGATTGCCCAGGCGCTGGGGTTGACCGAGCACTTTGCGGCCGGCGATAAGGTCGTCGTGATGCTCGGAGATAATATCGTCGAAGACGATCTGGCCCCTATCGTCCGGCGTTTCGAGCGCCAGCAACGGGGCGCGCGACTGCTGCTGAAGGAGATCGCGGACCCGGCGCACCTGCGGCATCTCGGTGTGGCCGTTTTCGATGGTGATGAGCCGGAGCGGCTGGTGGACATCGAGGAAAAGCCGGCGCATCCGCGATCTGCCTATGCCGTCACCGGCGTCTACTTCTACCCGGCCGAAGTATTCGACATTGTGCAGACTCTCAAGCCGTCGGGGCGTGGCGAGCTGGAGATTACCGATGTCAATAAGGCCTTTCTCGAACGAGGTCAGGTCGAGCACGATGTCCTGTCCGGTTTCTGGGGCGATGCCGGCGAGTCCATCGAGGCGTACTACGCCTGCACGCAGTATGCCCGCGCTCGTGTGCTTGCCAGCGGCTAGAGAACGAGGAAAGAAGGTGGCTATGGAGCAAGATGCTGCTGATCTCAGAGCGTCCCTCGCGGCCGCCGGTGGATGGCGGGGCCTCGTAGACGGCGAGGCGCTGAAGGAGCGGATCGCCGCTGCGCGTGGCTCTCGTCGGCCCCCGGTGACGTTTCGCCTTCCGGCACGTCGTCTATAGTTAGGGGTGCCGCTGCCCGGCAAGGGACGGTGCAATCCACGTGGTTTGGGAGGATTCGCATTATGGCCGGCGAAAGTCCAGCGAAACGGTTCATCTTGGTCGGTCTCGACGGTGTGGGCATGGAGAGTATGCTGCACATGGTTGAGGCCGGTTACATGCCCAACGTTGGCCGGCTCATCGAGCGGGGGGTGCATCGGGAGATGTGGGGGGTGCTGCCCACGCTGACGCCGCCGGGCTGGACTACCCTGGCCACCGGCGCCTGGCCCGGTACGCATCAGGTGATGGACTTCAATATCCGCGCGTTGGGAAAGCCGCTCGATCAGACGGTATGGGGCATCAACACCCGGCTGTGCAAAGCGGAGTACCTCTGGAACACCGTCGAGCGCGGGGGCCGCGAGCCGGTGCTGGTGAAGTACGAGATGTCGTGGCCGCCGACGATCAGTCGCGGCGCCCAAGTCGAGGGCACAGGGCCAGGCATTAGCAATCACGCGCAGCTCGCCGGCTACCACCTGTTCGCAGTGGGCCGGGAGGCAGAGCAAACGGCAGCCTCGACGGACAGCGCAGCGGTTGATCCGAGCGCCTTGCGGGAAGAGCAACGCTTCGAGCCGATCAGCCTGCGCGGCGTTTCCGGCGCGGGATGGAGCAACTTGCCGGAGAGTGCGCGTGAGCCTTTGGAAGCGGAGCTAGTCATCCGGCCGCTGCACCGCAGCCACCATTCCATGAGCCGTTCCGGTACCGGGGTTCCCAAGAGCTACTATGCGTTGATCTACGCTACCGGATCGGGGTCCGGCTATGACCGGGTGCGGATTACGCGCAGCCGCGATGGCGCGGACTGTCTGTTCGAGCAGGACCTGCGGGCCGGCGAATGGACGGGATACGTCCGCGACAACTTCCGCATCGGTGACAGCGACATCGCCGGCCACGTGCGGATGAAGTGCATCGAGCTGACGCCGGACGCCGAGCGATTCGAGCTGTTTGTGCCGCAAATCTGGCCGCTGGACGGTTTCACCTACCCGAACGCCGTGGCGGCAGAGCTGCTGGAAAACGTGGGGCCGTTTCTCCAGAACCCCGGTCGTGATGCCCTGGGTGTGATTGACGACGATACCTACTTCGAGCTAGTCGAGCACCACCTGGGCAAGCTCGCCGACACGGCCATCCACCTCTGCTCGACGCGACCCGATTGGGGGGGCCTCTTTACCCAAACGCACGTGCCCGACTATGCCAACCACTTCTTCATGGCCGACGCCGATGCCGTCAGCGGGCAGCCGCCGGAGCGGGTAGAACGGTGCTTTCAGGGAATGGCGCGCTCCTACGCCGCCTGCGACCGCTGGATTGGGCGGCTGTGCGAGGCGCTGCTCAATGACCACACCGTCATCTGCATTGTCGCGGATCACGGGGGCACGCCGACCAGCTATCCGTTGGTGGAGGTGGCCGACGTGCTGGAGCAGACGGGCTTTCTGGTCTACACGGAGGACGGCAACGGCGGGCGGGTCGTGGACTGGACGCGCACGACGGCGGCGCCGGTTGGCAACGTGAACATTTATGTCAATCTCAAGGGCCGAGAGCCGACCGGCATCGTGGAGCCGGCGGACTATGAGCAGGTACGGCGCGATATTATTCACGCGCTCAACGGCTACCGCGAGCCGGGGGCCGGCTATTGCCCGTTCGTGTTCGCGCTGCGGCGCGAGGACGCCGAGGTAGCGAACCTGTGGGGCGAGCTGGTGGGCGACGTGGTGTACGCGACGCTGCCGGAGTTCAACGGCGCTCACGGACCGCAGCTACCGAGCGCCCGGCTCGGCTGGGGGTCGCAGCATACGTGCTTCGTGATGACCGGCGCCGGGATCAAAGAGGGTGTCCACTTGCAACAGCAGGTGCGCCAGGTGGACGTGGCGCCGACCCTAGCCTACGTGACGGGATTGCCGCGGCCGCGCGACGCCGAGGGCGGTGTGGTCGCAGAGGCGCTGACCGATCCCGACTGGTATCTGTGAGCGATGGGTCGGGCCTCACCCCCCGGGCCTCACCCCCCGGCCCCCTCTCCACCATGTGGAGAGGGGGTGGATTCCCGCTTGCGGAGACCTTTGCGTAACCCGTCATTCCCGCGAAAGCGGGAATCCAAAAACCGGCCCTCCCAGGTTAGCGAGGACTGGAGCAGTGTCCCTCGCGCACTCCATCTGGAGGTTATGCAAAGGTCTCCTTGCGCGGGAATGACGGGACGAGGGACTCGCCCCCCTGCGCCCCTACGGCTTAACCCGTACCTACCTCAGTCAGCCGGCCCGTCGTCACGCCTAGTCGCCGAACGGCTCGGACGTGGGGGCGTGGGCCGGCGCGTCGACCATCATGGTGGTGGCGATGGCGGCGGTGCCGCCGTTGGAGTAGATGTGAACCTCGCCGGCGTATCGCTCGCCGACGTGTAGCCCCGCCGCGTTGGCGATTAGCTCGAACGAGGCATCATCGCCGTCGAAGCGGCGGTCACTGGCCGAGAGCCAACGTCCCGTAATGGCGATGCTGCCGTTGAGGCGGCCGGAGCCGGCGTTGCGCGGCCGGATGGTCCGTGACTTGACCTGGCCCGGCGTGGCGGTGCCGAAATCTATGGTCTCGGGGATGCCGGCGATGACGGGCTGCACCGGCTCGGCTACACCGACGGAAACCCGCACCACGCGGTCGCCGCCGTTGAGCGTCGAGACGACGAGGTTGCCCCAATAGTCGTTGCCGGCCTGGAGGTGCGTCGTATCCACGGAGACGAGCACCAGCGTCGAGCTGCTGATGAACGAATGGCGGTTGGTGGTGAGCCAGGCGCGGTTGCTGGTGATCTCTCCGAATAGCGTTCGACCGCCGGCGTTGCTGATCCGCAGCGCCAGCTGGCGGCGCTTGCCCGCAGACATCAGCCCGAAATCGAGTGAGCTAGGAGACACGACGAGCAGCGGGTCGGCCCGGTGCCGGCCGGTGCTTGAGCCGTTGTCCGCCGCCGCGTCACCGTCACTCGGCGGCGGCTGCGCTGCCGAGCGTGTGCCTGGCGCTGATGACTTGGCCCGCTGGCGGCGCGTGCTGCGCTTGGTTGTGCCGGTAGTGCGGGAGCGCAGCGAGCGGTCGTATTCGCGGCGGCTCTCGGTATTGGAAAGCACCTCGTAGGCGCGTCGCAGGCGCTTGAACTCCGCTCCCGCTTCCTCCATTAGCTGCGAGCGGAGCGGCTCATCGTAGTTCTCGTACTTGTCCGGGTGGAAGATGTGGGAACGGAGTCGGAACGCGGCCCGCACGGCGGACTTGGAGGCGTTGCGTTTGACGTTGAGTACGTCGTAATGCGTCGGAGCCATGCTTACACCGGAAAGTGGGCCTGCCAGCAACCGCGATACCTGTCCTGCGCGACGATCATCTACAGCGGCCGAGGCCTAACCTCGCCATTGTACGGAGGGTAGAAAGCTGCCGGCAACCTAGACACCGCCCGCGGTGCGGGTGAGCAGCCCCCCTATGGTCCCCCCGCTGCGGCGGGGGGACGGGGATTCCCGCTTGCGCGGGAATGACGGGGGCGGGGGCGCGATAAATCGCGCCGCTACGGGAAAACGGGTAGCCCCCCTATGGTCCCCCCGTTGCGACGGGGGGACGGGCGCAACATGTTGCGCCCCTACGGCGTTGGTGGTTGGATGACGGCGCTGCGGCGGGCGGACTCGGCGGCTGCCTCGTGCCTAGCTCGTGGCGGCGGCTTGCTCTGCGTCCTGGGCAGCGAATTCCTCGACCATGCGCCGCGCTTCGTCATCGCTGTGCTGGACCGGTGGAGACTTCATGAAGTAGGACGAGGGGCCTTCGAGGGCACCGGACAGGCCGCGGTCCAGCCCCAGCTTGCAGCAGCGCACCGCGTCAATGACCACGCCGGCCGAGTTGGGCGAGTCCCAGACTTCCAGCTTCAGCTCGATGTTGAGCGGCACGTCGCCGAACGCGCGGCCCTCCAAGCGCACGTAGGCCCACTTGCGGTCGGTGAGCCAGGGTACGTAGTCGCTCGGTCCGATGTAGACGTTGTCGTCGCCGATGTCGTAATCGAGCTGGGAGGTGACGGAGTTCGTCTTGGAGATTTTCTTGGCGTCCAGGCGCGAGCGTTCCAGCATGTTGTAGAAGTCCATGTTGCCGCCGACGTTGAGCTGCGAGGTGCGTTCCAGGCGCACGCCCCGCTCGCGGAACAGCCGGGCGAGGGCGCGGTGAACGATGGTTGCGCCGACCTGGCTCTTGATGTCGTCACCGATGACCGGCAGGCCGCGTTGGCGGAAACGCTCCTGCCAATAGTCCTCGCGGGCGATGAATTGTGGCACGCAGTTCACGAAACCGCAGCCGGCGTTGAGCACCTGCTCGACGTACCATTTCGTGGCCTGCTCGCTGCCGACGGGCAGGTAGCTCACCACCACGTCGGTGCCGCTGTCCTTGAGGATGCGGACCACGTCGTCGGTCGGTCCGGCGGCTTTCGTGATCTTCTGGGCGCCGTATTGGCCGATCCCGTCGTGGGTCATGCCGCGCTGCACCTTGACTCCGAGTGGGGGCACCTCGGCCAGCTTGATCGTGTTGTTCGGCTCGGTGTTGATCGCCTCGCTGAGGTCCAAGCCGACCTTCCGGCTATCAATGTCGAAAGCGGCGGAAAACTCGATGTCGCGGATGTGGTAACCGCCGAGATTGACGTGCATCAGGCCGGGGACAAAGCTGTCATCGGGAGCGTCGCGGTAGTACTGGACACCTTGAATGAGCGACGAGGCGCAATTGCCGACGCCGACGAGCGCCACTCGTACCTTGCCGTTGCTACGTTGAGCCATGCTGGGTTCTCCTTGTTGTCGTTCTAATTCATGGACGCGCTGTTGCAACTGCTGAATGCGCTGTTGCCGTGCGCGCGCCGCGGCGGGGCCGCCGCGCTTGGCCGCCGCCGCGGTGCGGTGCGCGGCGCAGTAGCGCAGCGGGCGGTCGCGCCGCTGATAGCGGGTCTTGAGCGGCGTCCCGCAAATGACGCAGAGCAACTGCTCGCGGGCCATGACGGCACCATTATAGCGTCATGGCCTACGCTGTGTCCACCCAACAGCGCAGAATATTACGACATGGCGTGTGGTGTCTACCTATGGTCCTGCCGCGCGGCGAGGGGACGTGGATTGCGGCCTGCGCCGCAATGACGGGGCGGCGTGCAACTGCCTAGGGGTGGCCAGTGGCGGGTGGGGCGCCGAGTACGCGGCCGGCCGCCACCTGCAAACGCCCGGCCGCGAACCAGCCGATCACGGCAGGCAGCAAGCGGTGCTCCGCGGCGAGGATGCGGGCGGCGAGGGTGTCGGTCGTGTCGTCGTCGAGTACCGGGACGGCCGCTTGGGCGATGATGGGGCCAGCGTCCACGTCTTCGGTGACGATATGGACGGTGCAGCCGGCGATTTTGACCCCGGCGGCGAGCGCGTCGGCCTGTGGCTTGGGGGCCATTCCACCTGCAAAGGCGGGGAGCAGCGAGGGATGGATGTTGATGATGCGATCCCGGTAGGCCGCTACCACGGACCGGTGAAGAATCGCGCTGTAACCGGCGTTTACTACCAGCTCTACGTGGTGTGCTCGGAGGGTATGCAGAATGGCCTGGTCGCGGGCGCGGCGCGACGGGAAATCCCGGCGCTCGTGGACCGCCGTCGGGATACCGTGCTGCTCGGCGCGAGCGAGTGCCAAGACACCCGGCCGGTTGCTGACGACGACGGCTACCTGGGCCGCGAGCGTACCGCGCTCAATCGCATCGAGGATGGCCTGCAAGTTCGAGCCGCGGCCGCTCACCAGCACACCCACTGCGAGCGGCGGGTGGTGCGCCCCGATGGCCGTTCGAGCATCGCGTTCAGCCGGCATTGCTCTCACTCACTCGTGCAGATGATACCGCCGTCAGCGTCTACCACGCGCACCACCGCCGGTCCCGCGCTGGCATGTACCTCGCCGATGGGCACGGCAGCGGGTACCGCCGCCTGTGCCGCGGCCACGTCATCTGCGGGGCACACGACCACGTAGCCGACGCCCATGTTGAAGACGTGGCACATCTCCGCGAGCGACACGTCACCGGCCTGTTGGATGAGGGGAAAGATGGGCGGGACCTGCCACGAGCCGAAATGCAGGTCCGCCCGGGTGTGCGGAGGTAGCACCCGGACGATATTGTCGCGCAGGCCGCCGCCGGTGATGTGGGCCATGCCTTTGATGGCGATGACCTGATCGAGCCGCTCGATGTCGTCGAGATAGCTGCGGTGCGGCTCAAGGAGCGCGTCGCCGATGGTCCGACCCGGGGGCGCGTGTCCCCCCCCTTGGCCCCCCCCCGGAGCAAGCTCCAGGGTGGGAGAGGGTTCTGACCATCTTTCCGGCGGCAGCAGACGCCGGGCTAGGGAGTAGCCGTTGGTGTGCAGGCCGGTGGACGGCAGGCCCAGGAGGACATCGCCGGGGGCAATGGCCGCGCCGTCAACGATGCGGTCGTGCTCGACAACGCCGACGATACAGCCAACAAGGTCGTAGTCACCCTCGGCGTACATCCCCGGCAGTTCGGCCGTTTCGCCGCCGATCAGGGCTACGCGGTTGGCGCGGCAGGCCGCGGCCAAACCGGTGACGATGGCTTCGACCGTCGGGGGATCGAGATGGCTCGTGCCGATGTAGTCGAGGAAGAAGAGCGGCCGCGCGCCTCCGCAGAGGATGTCGTTGACGCAGTGGTTCACGATGTCGTGGCCGACGGTATCGTGCCGTCCGAGGCCGATGGCAACGCGGACCTTGGTGCCAACGCTATCAACGCTGCTCACCAGGACCGGCCGGTCGCCGCGCGGGGCAGCGTAGAGGCCACCAAAGCCGCCAATATCGCCGACGACTTGCGGGCCGAACGTGGAGCGGATAGCGCCCTTGATGCGGCCGTAGGTCTCTTCCCAGGCCGCAATGTCCACACCGGCCGCCGCATAGGTGGAGGGGCGGGCTGGACCTACCCCCCTGCCCCCTCCCTGCAGGGAGGGGGAGTCTGTGCGGTGCTCGGTGGGTGAGGGCGGGTCTGAGTAGTTCAGTTCGGTAGTCATGATTGTGGGGAAGATGTGGGGACCGGTGGCCTTTGGCGCATGGATCACGCTAACCGGCTCGGTTAGTGAAAACGGGTTAGCGCCGGGCGGGTTCTGCCGGAGCGAGCGGCGGGGGGCGCGCAGCCCCCCTATGGTCCCCCCGCTGCGGCAGGGGGACAGGCCCAGCCGAATGGGCCTGTATCTCACCTATTCAGGGTGCGTCGTTGGGTGTGAGGTGGCTGAAGATACCCCAGCCCGGATACTTAGCCTGATTACCTAGTGCTTCCTCGATCCGCAGGAGCCGGTTGAACTTGGCTACCCGGTCGGTGCGGGCGGGAGCGCCGGTCTTGATCTGGCCGGCGGCGGTGGCGATGGCGAGGTCGGCGATGGTCACGTCTTCCGTCTCGCCGCTGCGATGGGAGATCACCGTCGTCCAGGCGGACCGCCGGGCGAGAGTAATCGTCTGGAGCGTCTCGGTGAGCGTGCCGATCTGGTTGAGCTTAATCAGGATGGAGTTGGCGGCCCGGCGCTCGATGGCGCGGCCTAGCCGCTCGGGATTCGTTACCAGCAAGTCATCGCCGACGAGCTGCACGCGGTCGCCGAGCCGCCGTTGCAGGAGCACCCAGCCGTCCCAATCGTCCTCGGCGAGACCGTCCTCGATGGACATGATGGGATACCGGGCGGTCCAATCGGCCCAGAACTCCACCATCTCGGCGCTCGACAGCACGCGGCCCTCGCGCGTGAGGTGATAGCGGCCGTCGTGGTATAGCTCGGTCGCCGCCGGGTCCAGTGCCAGCACAACGTCGCGGCCGACTGCGAATCCGGCGCGGTGGATGGCCGCCAGAATGACCTCGATGGCCGTCTCGTTCGTCGGGAGGCTGGGCGCAAAGCCGCCTTCATCGCCGACGTTGGTGTTGTCGCCGCGCTCATGCAGGACGGACCGCAGGGCGTGATAGACCTCGGCTGCCCAACGTAGCCCCTCGCTGAAGGTGGGGGCGCCAACGGGCATGACCATGAACTCCTGGAAGTCGGTACTGTCGGCCGCGTGCTGCCCGCCGTTGAGGATGTTGCACATCGGCACGGGCAAGGAGTGGCGAGTAGTCATCCCTCTCCCACCATCCGTTCCTTCTTCGTCATTCCCGCGAAAGCGGGAATCCAGCGGTTCCGGCCCGTCAGGATGCCGGGAAGTAAGACGCCAAAGATCACCCAGGTACCGATAGAGCGGCTGCTGGCGGGAGGCGGCGGCGGCTTTCGCGACGGCCAACGACACCGCCAAGATAGCATTGGCGCCGAGTCGCCGCTTGTTCGGTGTGCCGTCGAGCGCGATCAGGGCCGCGTCAATGGCGGTCTGCGCTAACGCATCCTGGCCGCGAAGGTGGGCGGCTATTTCTGTGCGGACGTGCGCCACGGCTCGCTGCACACCGCGGCCGCCGTAGCGCGTGGGATCACCGTCGCGTAGCTCGACGGCCTCGTGTTGGCCGGTCGAGGCGCCGGAGGGCGCGGCCGCGCGGCCGCGCGAACCGTCCCCCAGCGTCACCTCGGCCTCGACGGTCGGGTTGCCGCGGGAATCCAAGATTTCGCGGGCATGGACGCTCTTGATCGCGGTTGATTTGCTCACTGCTCGTCACCTCTGCCTGCCGGTCCGTCAGCCTCTCCAGGCGCCTATACTACTATTACTATGCCGCGGCTGCCGGCCGTCATCCCCGGCTTGACCGGTGCGGTCGGCGGGAAGCGGCAGGCAGGAGGCGCAGCGCAACGGTGCAAGGGTCAGCGCGAACACAGTTCGGCCGCACGTCGGCGGACTACGCCACGAGCACGGTCCATGCCACGGGCATGGACCTGCGCCTATTGGTGGATGCGGCCGCACCGGCGCCTGGCGCGACGGCGCTGGACGTGGGGACGGGCGCGGGCCATACGGCGCTGGCGCTGGCGCCGCACGTCCGGCTCGTGCTGGCGCTCGATATTACGCCGGAGATGCTGGCCGAGGCGCGGCGCTTGGGTGCTGCCAGCGGCATTGCCAATCTGCGGCTGGTTGAAGGAAAGGCGGAGGCGCTGCCGGTGCGGCCGCGTAGCTGCGACATCGTGACCTGCCGCGTCGCGGCGCATCATTTTCGCGCTGCCGACCAGGCCATCGCGGAAATGGCGCGTGCGTTGCGGCCGAATGGCCGGCTGGTGCTCGTGGATAACTACGCGCCGGAGCGGCCGGAGCTAGACGAGTTCATCAACCGGCTGGAGGTGCTACGCGATCCGTCGCACGTGCGCGAGTACACGTTGACGCAGTGGCAAGGTTTCATGGCGGCGGCCGGGCTGCGCGTCGAGATCAAGGCGCTCGACTGTATCCGGCTCGACTTTGCTGATTGGGTGCGCCGCTCGCAGACGCCGCCGGACGCGGTGCAACGGCTACGGGAGATGCTGTTGTCGGCATCGCCGGAGGCCGTCCGCACGTTCGGCATCGCGGTCGAGCCGCGGCTGGCATTCTCGCTCTTGCGGTTCGTTGCGGTAGGCTATGCGGCCTGACCGGGGCCGAGTAGATCGAGCAGGCACATGACAGAGCTATCGCGTGAGGAATTGGCGCAGGCGCTCGCCCAGCGGCGGCGGCAGTGGGAGTCGTTCAACGCTTGGGAGGCCGAATCGTCAGCGAAGGCCGACCTCTTGGCCACCGTTGAAGACCGAATCGCGTGGTATGAAGCCGCGTATGAGTTCGCGGCGCGGTACGGTGACTTGGCAGCCGCGTCGGAGGAGCACCGGCGCCATCTGATCGAGTGGGTACAGGTTTCACGCAAGGCATGGCGCAATCTGAGTGTCTGAAAGCGGCGCTCGCCGGAGTAGCGCGGCTGCTCGACGGGCTGCGGGTACCCTACATGGTGATCGGCGGGTACGCCGTCACTGTCTGGGGACAGCCGCGCTTTACCGCGGATCTCGACCTGACGATCCACTGTCCAGTGCCGGAGCAAAGCCTCATCGAGCGGCTGCTCGACTCACTGACACCGCTCGTAGCGGACCCGGTGCGGTTCGTGCGAGAGCGGCGAGTGCTACCGGCGCGAACGGCGGACGGCACGGCGGTAGACATCGTGTTCGCGGGTCTGCCCTACGAGGTAGCAGCTATCGAGCGGGCGGTGCCCGTGGAGGTTGCCGGGTATAGCGTGCGAATCTGTACCGCCGAGGACCTGATCGTGCATAAGATCATCTCCTCGCGCCCACGTGACCGCGAGGACATCCGGGGCATTGTGCAGCGGCGGCGTAGCCGGTTGGACCGCGACTACCTCACTCCTATCGTGCGGGAGCTGGCGATAGCACTGGATCAGCCGGACATTTTCGACTTCTACCGCTCGCTGTGGGAGCAGCGCGGCACGAGGTCTCCTTGACGCGCCGGTGGAGTGGGCGTTAGAGTCTGGGTGGCTTCAGATAGATTCTGTGTACACTCTCTTTGGAAGGAGCGATGACGATGGCATTCGAGGTGAAGGACCTGCTGTGGGCGAAGGATGCACTGCGTGGTATCTCGGAGAAGACCATTGAGACCCACCACGACAAGCTCTACGCCGGTTACGTCAACAAGCGCAACGAGATCGAGTCTCTGCTCCCGGGCGTGGATCGTTCGGCGGCCAACCAGGCGTATAGCGCCTACCGCGCGCTGAAGCTGGAAGAGACGTTCAGCGCCGACGGCGCCATCCTGCACGAGTTGTATTTCGACATTCTCGGCGGTCCGGGCGGTGCGCCGACGGGATCGCTGGCCGACAAGATCAATGCGGACTTCGGCTCGTTCGAGGCGTTTGTCGAGGACCTGACGGCGTGCGGCATGGCGGCGCGGGGCTGGGCGGTGACAGCCTACGACCCCTCCGACGGCAAGCTGCACAACTTCCTGTGCGACGTACACAATCAGGGCGGCGTGTGGGGCACGGTGCCGCTGATGGCCCTGGATACCTACGAGCACGCCTACTTCATGGACTACGGCTCTGACCGACCGGCCTATATCCAGGCCTTCTTCGACAACGTGAACTGGGACAAGGTGCAGGAGAACCTCGACAACGCCTAGCGGCGGCGCCACAGCGGCAACGTGATGCACCTGCGGTACCGGCACGAACCGCGATCCGCACAACCTCGACCGGGTGGCTGACTTGCTACCCGGTTGTTGCTTTTGGGAGGATGGGCGGGATGGGCCTTGACCTAACCCCCGGCCCTCACAGGGGTAGGTTTTTCGTGTAGGGGCGCGATTTATCGCGTCCAGGCCCCCGTCATTCCGGCGAAAGCATGTCCCGTACCCCGATACGGGGCCGGAATCCAGGACTATTCGTGCCCCCCGCTCCGGTCATGGCGCTGGAAAGCACCCGGTTTTGGCCGGTGGCCGGGACCCCAGCCCCTGGTGCTTTCCGCACCAGTGGGAAGCTATCCTGCTCATCCCTCCATCCCGAAAATCCTGATGCAGACAAAAACCTACCCTTGTGAGCATCCCCGGCCCCCCTACGGGTTAACCCGTGCCTAGCTCGGTCGGCAGCGGGAATGACAGGGAACGTCCACAGCGCCTAGAATAGTGGCCATGACTGATCCGGCTGCACGATACTCCGCGCTCTTTGCCCGCCGGGCTGCAACGCCGGTTGAGGCGCTGTTTCGGGCCGGAGCCGCCTCACCCCAAGAGGTCATCCCGCTGACCTACGGCTTCCCGGACCCTGGCTCTTTCCCGATTGCTGACTTGGCGGCGGCAGCCGGACGGGTGCTCGCCGACGGGGGCGATACGGCCCTGCAATATGGGCCAATCGCCGGCGATGAGCGCTTTCGTGACCACGTAGTCGAGCGGCTGCGGGGCGACGGCCTGGCCGTCTCGGCCGACAACATCATCGTGACCAATGGGGGGTCGCAAAGTATCCACCTCGTCACCGAGATGGTCGTGGACCCCGGCGATGCCGTCATTGTCGAGGCGCCGACCTTTGTCGGTGCGCTCCAGACGTTCCGCAACGCCGAGGCCGATCTCCATGAGGTGCCGCTCGACGACCACGGGATGCGGACCGACAAGCTGGCGGAGGTGCTTGCCGCGCTCGCCGCGGCCGGCAAGCAGCCGAAGCTGATTTACACGATCCCGACGTTCCACAACCCGGCCGGCGTCTCGATGCCCCTGGCGCGTCGTCACGAGCTGATTGAGCTGGCCCGCCGGTATGGCGTGCTGGTTGTGGAGGACGATGCGTATAGCGAGCTGCGCTTCGAGGGAGCGCGTGCGCCATTCCTCTACGAGCTGGAGCCGGAGGGGCTGGTCATTCAGGTGCGGACGTACTCCAAGATTCTCGCGGCCGGCTTGCGGCTAGGCTATCTCGTGGCGCCTAAAGTGTTGATCCCCCGGCTCTTGCCGCTCAAGGTTGACGTGGGGACCAGCCCTTTGATAGCGCGGCTGGCCGTCGAGTTCGCCGCCGACGGCCGCCTCGCGGCCCACATCGAGCGGCTGCGGGGTATCTATCGCGAGCGGCGCGATGCCATGCTCGCGGCGCTGGACGAATACGCGCCACCGCCGACCACCTGGACGCGGCCGGAGGGCGGGTTTTTCGTGTGGCTGCGTTTGCCGGAGGGTCTCGATGCCGGCGAGCTACTGCCGCGCGCCGAGCAGGCCGGAGTCTCGTTTATCCCCGGCACGGCGAACTTCACGCACGGCGACGGATCGCGCTACCTGCGCCTCACCTTCAGCTTCCTGCCGCCGGATCAGCTCACCGCCGGGATTCAGCGGCTCGGTCGGGTGATCCAGGCGGCGCTGGCCGGGGAGTGAGCCGTGCTGGCAGCGGCCGCCGCCAGCTGCGGCGACGCACACGTGCTGGATGGTGCGGCCGCCGCGAGCGAGTACAGCGCCGGCGGCCAGAGAGCACCGCTGCTGGTAGCCCGGCCGGCGAGCGTTGAAGCGGTGCAGGCGCTTGTCCGACACGCTGCCGGCGAACGAGTACCCGTCGTCGCCTGGGGCAGCGGCTCGCGGCAGGACTGGGGGCCGCCACACCCGGCGGCACAACCGCCTTGCGTCATTGATCTCCGTCGCCTAACCCAGCCGCAGGACGTACACGCTGACAACCTCACGGCCACGGTCGGAGCGGGCCTGTCACTGGCCGATCTCGATACGCTGTTGGCCGCGGATGGTCTCTGCTGGCCCGTAGAGCGCCTGGACGGGAGCATGGCAACGGTCGGTGGGACGGTGGCTACCGCGGCGGCGGGACCTTCGCGGCGCGCCATCGGACCGACCGCGCGGTGGGTGCTCGGCGCCGAGGTCGTTACCGCGCCGGGTGAGGTCGTTCATGCCGGCGGCCAAACGGTCAAGAACGTCGCCGGCTACGACCTCACCCGCATGTTGGTCGGATCGTGGGGAACGCTGGGCCTGCTCACCGCCGTCACGCTGCGCCTGGCGGCGCGCCCGGCGCTGATCCGCTCCCTGCTACTGACGTTTGCCGGGCCGTCCGCCGTTGCCGGGGCCGCCGCGGCGCTCGCGGACCACCCGCTCGGCGCCGCCGCGGTCGAGTTGCTCGATGCCGCTACGCTGGCCCAATGCGCCCCGGTGCTCCCCCTCCCTACGGAGGATGATTTGCCGGCGTGGGCGCTGTTGGTGCGTGCCGAAGGCCATGAGGAGCGTGTCGCCGGGCTGGAGCAGGCGGCCGGCAAGATCGCCCGGCGGTATAGCGGTAACAGCCGTGTTCTCGACGAGGCCGCTGCCGCCCTGGTTTGGCGAGCGCGGCGCGAGGCGTGGCGGCCGCCCGGGACCGACGTGGTCCGCGGCACGTGGACCATCCCACCCGGCGGCCTGGCCGCGGCGCTGACCATGTTGCCGCAGGTGCTCCCGGCGCACGATCTCGCCGAGTGGCGGGTGAGCGGCCACGCCGGCGACGGGATATTGCACGTCGTCTTGCAGCCGCGCGACGGGCATGACGGGCAGGCGTTCGTGCCGGCGGCCGGGCGCTGCGTCACCGCGCTGCGCGCCGCGGCGGCGGCCTTGGGTGGCTCCTGGCGGACGGAGCTGGCACCGGCCGCAGTGTGGTCGCAGGCCGGCGCCGATCCCCCGGCGGCGCGGCAACGCCTCTTCGACCGCTTCCGCGCCGCCGCCGACCCGAATGGCTTGTTCAGCCGCCTGCCCCCACCTAACCCTCCTGACAGGGGTAGGTTTTTTGTAGGGGCGTGATTCATCACGCCCTGGCGTTCGTCATTCCGGCTTCCGCCGGAATCCAGGATTATTCGTGCCCCCGGCCTCGTCATTCCCGCGCCAGCGGGAATCCATCCTGCTCATCCTTGCATCCTGAAAATCCTGATGCAGACAAGAAACCTACCCCTGTGAGACCTAGCCCTCCCCCGGACTGAGCCTACCAGGGGAGGGAATAGACCGTCCCCTGACAGGGGACTCACCTCGGCTTGACAGGCGCTTTCGATCAGTGCATTATTAGAACTAATGTTCACCAGTCGCGCAATGCCGGCCGGTGAGTGGCCGCTGCGCTTTCATTGCGGCTCGACCGTTCTGAAGGTGTATCTAGGCGCCTAGAGGTCTTGGGCGTCGGGTGGCCGCCGCATCTTTGACAATGGCCCCACAGTGCCATATATTGGGTTGATCTTTACGGATGGCACAACATATAGTGTGCCACGAGGCACCGACGGGTCGTCTGCGGCAGTTTCATCCACTGGGGGATGGAGCCGTGCAGAGGGCGGCGGGTAGTCGGCCAACATCGTAGTCCACATCGCAGCAAACATCATAGGAGGCGTCATCGTGGTCATTGCCGATTTGGTCCGGACGGGACAGCAGACGAACGGAAGCAGCCCAGCAGTTCGGAGTGAGGCGACACGGCTTGAAGGGGTGCGCGAGAAGGTCTTCCTTGACCGCTACGCCCTGAAGGGCCGCGACGGTACACCGACCGAGAACACGCCGGAGGAGATGTGGCGGCGCGTTGCCGAGGGCATTGCCGCGGTCGAGCCGACCCCGGAGAAGCAGGCGTACTGGAGCGAGCGGTTCTACGAGGCCCTGAGCGACTTCAAGTTCGTGCCGGGGGGCCGCATCCTGGCCGGCGCCGGCACGGGCACCGCCGTCACCTTCTACAACTGTTACGTCATCCCATCGCCGGAGGACAGTCGGGGCGGCATTCTCGACAACCTGAAGGTGATGGTAGACATCATGGCGCGCGGTGGCGGGGTCGGGATCAACCTTTCCTCGCTGCGGCCGCGCGGCTCCTACATCAAGACGGTCAACGGCACCTCGTCGGGGCCGATCTCGTGGGCCGAGCTGTATTCGGTGGCGACGAAGGACGTGATCCAGCAAGGCGGCTCGCGGCGCGGGGCGCTCATGCTGATGCTGAACGACGATCACCCCGACATCGAGGAGTTCATCACCGTCAAGAAGGACCTCCAACGCATCAACGGGGCCAACCTGTCGGTCTGTGTCTCGGACGACTTCATGGCGGCGGTCAAGCAGGACCAGCCCTGGCAGTTGAAGTGGCAAGGCGAGATCAAGAAGGAGCTACCTGCCCGCGAGCTATGGGAGTTGATCTGCGAGGCGGCGTGGGCTTCGGGCGAGCCGGGCATGGTGTTCATTGACCGCTACAACAAGGTCTCGAACACCTGGTACTACGAGGACATTATCTGCGTCAATCCATGCGGTGAACAGGGCCTCCCGGCCTGGGGCGTGTGCAATCTGGGGGCGCTCAACGTCGCGGCGTTTGTGCGTGACGGCGAGATGGACTACGACGCGCTCGCGGAGCACGCCAAGGTCGCCATCCGCTTCCTCGATGATGTCGTGGACGCCAACGAGTACTTCATCCCGGAGAACGCCACGGCCCAACTGGGCACCCGGCGCACGGGCCTGGGCACGATGGGGCTGGCCGACGCCCTCATCAAGATGGAGCTGCGCTACGGGCACGAGGAATCGCTGCCGGTAATCGAACGGGTCTACCGGACCATCCGCGATGCTGCCTACGAGTGCTCGGCGGACCTGGCCGTCGAGAAAGGACCGTTCCCCTCCTGGGACCGGGAGAAGTACGCGCAGGGTGTGTTCATCGAGCAGCTACCGGCGGCGTTGCAAGAGCAGATTGCCGCGACCGGCACGCGCAACGCCGTGCTGCTGACGCAGGCGCCGACGGGCAGCACCAGCCTGCTCTCCGGCGTCAGCTCCGGGATCGAGCCGGTCTACGACTTCGCGTTCGTCCGCCGGGATCGGATCGGCGAGCACGTCATCTACCATCCGCTGCTCCAGGAGTGGAAGGAGGCGCATCCCGACGCGGAGTCTCCGCCGTGGTTTGTGAGTGCGAACGATCTGACGCCGGAGGACCACGTCCGTGTGCAGGCGCTGGTGCAGCAATACACGGACTCCAGCATCAGCAAGACGGTCAACGCGCCGAACGCGCACACGATTGACGACGTGAAGACGCTGTACACGTTGGCCTACGACTTGGGGTGCAAGGGCATCACCTACTTCCGCGACGGCTGCCGCGAGGGGGTGCTCTCCCACATCGAGGAACCGGACACGTCGGCAGAGGAGCAGGAGAGCGAGGCCGAGGCGGTGCAGCTGGGGCTGAACGGCCTGGAGACAGGCTCGCAGGTCAAGCCGCGGCCGCAGGCGATGCACGGCGTCACCTACCGGAAGCCGACGCCATTGGGAACGGCGTTCGTGACGGTCAATCACAATGGCGACGAGCGGCCCTTCGAGGTGTTCACCCAGGTCGGTAAGGCCGGCTCCGACACGGCGGCCGACGCCGAGGCGATGGGCCGGCTGATCTCGCTCATCCTGCGCTTGCCATCGCCGCTCAACTCCGTCGAGCGCCTACGGCAGGTAGTGGACCAGCTTTCGGGGATTGGCGGCGGCCGCTCGATGGGCCTCGGCCCGCAGCGAGTGCGCTCGCTGCCCGACGGTATCGCGCAGGTGCTGGCCGAATACCTGGAGGAGCACCGGCCAGCCGACGGTGAGGCCGTGGTGGCGACGAACGGAGCGATGGGCGAGCCGGCGACGGCTACCAACGGTCACTCGGCCGACGCCTTTGCGCGCCCCGGTGATCTCTGCCCGCAGTGCGGCGTGGCTGCGCTGATCCACGAAGAGGGCTGCCAGAAGTGCTACTCCTGCGGCTACTCGGAGTGCTGACGGTTGCGCCGTGGTCCTCACCCCCCGGCCCCCTCTCCATCGCCAAGCGATAGAGAGGGGGTATCCGTTGCTTGTAGCAGAGGGATGGTCGTGCTGGGAAACACGCTGTATTGCAGCGATAACCTCGCAGTGCTCCGCGAGCATATCCCCGCTGAGTCGGTAGACCTCATCTACCTCGATCCGCCCTTCAAGAGCAACCAGGACTATAACGTGCTGTTCCGCGAGCAGGACGATTCCCGCTCGGTAGCCCGGATCAAAGCGTTCCGGGACACGTGGCAGTGGGATCGAGCAGCTGCCGCTGCCTATCGGGAGGTCGTAGAAGCTGGAGGCCGGGTCTCTCCGGTTATGCAAGCCTTTCGCACCTTCCTTGGGCCTTCAGACATGCTGGCCTACTTGAGTATGATGGCGCCGCGTCTGGTGGAGTTGCGCCGGGTCCTGAAGCCAACGGGAAGCCTCTACCTCCACTGCGATCCGACTGCCAGCCACTATCTCAAGCTGTTGCTGGATGCCATCTTTGGCCCCACCAGCTTCCGCAACGAGATCATTTGGGCCTATCGGACCGGCGGTGTGAGTAAACGCTATTGGCCCCGCAAGCATGACGTGCTCTTGTTCTATGTAGCGTCAGATCGCTACCGGCACCAACCACCGCAAGAACGCATCTTTTACGAGCGTGAGTTCTTCACCACGCAGGTTGACGAACAGGGTCGGCATTTTGCCGACGTGTACATCCGTGACGTGTGGGACGACATCAAGCCGATCATCAATGTGTCGCGTGAGCGGCTCGGCTACCCCACGCAGAAGCCGGAAGCCTTGCTGGCGCGCATCATCGAGGCGAGCAGTCGGGAAGGAGACGTGGTGCTCGACCCGTTCTGCGGCTGCGGTACCGCGATGGCGGCGGCGCAAAAACTCGGTAGGCGGTGGATCGGCATTGACACCACCCATCTCGCCATCAACCTCACCCACCATCGCCTCCGAGACGCTTTTGGTGCAGACGGCGAGGATGCCATTACGATCATCTAGGACTATACTCTTGTAGCCGGGAGGCAGCCATGTCAGGCAACACACTATACTACGGCGACAACCTTGAAGTTCTCCGCGAGCATATCCGCGATGAGTCGGTAGACCTCATCTACCTTGATCCGCCCTTCAAGAGCAACCAGGACTATAACGTGCTGTTCCGTGAGCAGGACGATTCTCGCTCAGTAGCCCAAATCAAAGCATTCCGGGACACGTGGCAGTGGGATCGAGCAGCAGCAGCAGCCTACCGGGAAGTCGTAGAAGGCGGGAGTCGGGTCTCCCCGGCTATGCAAGCATTCCGCACTTTCCTTGGCCCGTCAGACATGCTGGCGTACTTGAGCATGATGGCGCCGCGTCTCCTGGAATTGCATCGTGTCTTGAAACCAACGGGTAGCCTCTACCTACACTGTGACCCTACGGCAAGTCACTATCTGAAGATGCTCATGGACGCCGTCTTTGGACCAAACCGCTTCCAGAACGAGATTGTCTGGTACTACAGGGGTGCAGGTATTTCCCCGGTGCGTTGGGCGAGACGCCATGACATCATCCTCTGGTACAGCAAGACTGGTAAACACTACTTCAATCCTGATCCTGTGCGGGATGAGTACGCTGAGAGCACCAAGCGCAGGTTTGCGAGTTACATTGGTAATGTTCGCGGGGACCGTGACTACGGCGAGCAAAGTCTCAACCCAAAGGGCAAGCATCCTGACGATGTGTGGCCTATCCGCATAGTTGCTCCATCGGCCAAGGCACGTCTTGGCTATCCCACACAGAAACCGGAGCCACTGTTGGAGCGCATCGTGCTATCCAGTAGCCGGGAAGGTGACACGATACTTGATCCGTTCTGTGGTTGCGGGACAACTATCAGTGTCGCGCAAAACCTGGGACGCCAATGGATAGGTATTGACATCACGCATCTCGCGATAAACCTTATTCGCCATCGTCTACAAGACGCTTTTGGCGAGGATATCGAAGATACCTTTACGGTCGTGGGTGAACCTGAGGACATGGCAGGAGCGAACGCCTTAGCGCAGGATGACCGCTTCCAGTTTCAGTGGTGGGCCTTGGGACGAGTGGGAGCGCGGCCGGTCCCGGCAGAGCGTAAGCGTGGTGCCGACCAGGGAATTGATGGCCGCCTCTATTTCCACGACGAGGCGGGAAATGGTCCCACGAAGCAAGTCATCATCTCTGTAAAATCCGGGCGGGTCAGTGTTACCGACATGCGGGACTTACGGGGAGTAGTGGAGCGCGAGGATGCGGAGATTGGTGTGCTTATCACCCTACGAGACCCGACACAGCCGATGATAACCGAAGCTGCCGATGCCGGCTTCTATCATTCACCTGGTTGGGATCAGGATTACCCGAAACTGCAAATCCTGACTGTAGCCGATCTATTCGACGGTCGGGGGATTCAGTACCCACGCGGTACGAGCGCGACCTATGCGCGTGCCCCTCGCGCCGCGCCTAGCACGAGAATAGAACATCTGCTATAGTTTCCTGCAACCACGTGAAAACGCAAGCTCACTCGGAGCGTTGTGCGGATGACTCTGCCCAGTCTTGCAATTCCTGCTGTTACGCAAGACGTAGGGGAGAAAAAGGAGGTTGACGAAAATGGCAACTTACCCTGCGGCAAATGTGGCTAGTCAAATCGAGCCTCTTCTGCAGAAGATTCAGGAAACTGGTCAGCCTGGCAAGGTTGATTCGGACTGGCTTGCTAGGATCGGGTTTACAAAGAGCACATATCGTTCTCTCATCCCGGTTCTCAGGCATATCGGTTTCATTGACAGTTCTCATGTTCCTTCACAGCGCTGGCAAGGCTATCGAGACAAGCAGGCTGCTCGGGGAGTCTTGGCGGAAGCGATACGTGATGGATACCCAGACCTATTCGAAACGTATTCAGACGCATACCAGCGGTCGGAGGATGATCTTAAGAGCTTCTTCGCATCCAATACGCAGGTAGGCGATGAAACACTGCGTCGCATGGTTAGAACCTTCGAGACACTGTGCTCGCTGGCTGATTTCAGCCAGGCCGACGATCCTTCGCAGGGAGAGATAGACAGATCCCAGCCGGAAGACCCCAAGCCGGTTGCTCAACCAGAGGCCGAGGACAGAGTATCCAGGAGTCAGCCAACGCTGCATATCGACCTGCAGATTCACATCTCGCCCGAGGCTGGGCCGGAACAGATAGACCAGATATTCGCGAGTATGGCGAAGCATCTGTATGACCGATGAGCGGGAGACAGGACTTAGCCGAGCGCTTGCGATCCCTTAGCGCTCACCTCTCACAGTTGCCGGGGATTTCTCGTCCCTCGGAGACTGAGGGAGACACGCGATTAGAGCGCATGGTTTCGGACCAGGAGCTTCTGAGTTTCGTGGCACCGCTCTATGCTGACGGGCACTACGCCCAGGCCGTGGAAGAGGCGTGCAAGTTTCTCGATAACCTAGTGAAGCGCAGATCAGGACGCAGCGATCTAACGGGCCCCAAGCTAATGCAAAAGGTATTCTCACTGAATCAACCGATACTTGCCCTGAACTCAGGTACGACACAATCCGAGAGGGATGAGCAGGTAGGATACATGCAGCTATTCGCAGGTGTCATGACCGGTGTCCGCAATCCGCGAGCGCACGAGCACGAGTGGACGGATACGAAAGGCATGGCGCTCTGTTTGCTGGCGTTCGTCAATCATCTAGTAGGCAGGGTACGATCTGCTACCAAAGTCTGAAGGATTTCTGAGACATGCGTTACATCTACCCCTGCGATCTCTGCCCGGACGGGGAAGCCGGGGAAGGGTTTGTCGTAACTTTCCCCGACGTGCGCGGGGCTATCACCGGCGCGAAGACTAAAGCGGAGTCCCTCTTCCTGGCTGAGGATGCTCTTGTCGCTGCCTTGGGCGCCTACGTGCAGTGCCGCCAAGACATCCCTGCCCCTAGTCCGGCCGCCGCCGGACAGGTGCTTGTCGCCGTACCGCCAATTGTCGCGGCCAAGCTGGCCCTCTACACGGCCATGCGTACCCAGGGCATCACCAAGGTTGCCCTCGCGGCACGCCTGGGACTGAGCGAGTCCGCCGTCCGCAAGCTGGTCAACCCGGATCATCGCTCCCACATCAGTTCGGTCGAACGGGCACTGCGCGCCGTCGGACGCACCTTGGTCGTCGAGGACCGGGCGGCGTAGGCGATAGCATCTGGCGGTGCATGGATTACCATAGTCCCGAAATCTTTGCTCCGGTGAGAGGAGACGGCTCGATGGGTGTGTTGGATGGGCGGGTGGCGCTGGTGACGGGCGCAAGCAGCGGGATGGGCCAGGCGACGGCGCGGCTGTTTGCCCAGGAAGGGGCGACGGTCGTGCTGGCGGCGCGGCGCGGCGATCTGCTGCAAGCGTTGGCCGACGAGATCAATGACAGCGGCGGCCGCGTCCTCAGTTGCCCGACCGACTTGACCGACCGCGCGGCCGTGGACGCCCTGGTTGCCGCGACGCTGGACCGGTTCGGTGCGTTGCACATCCTCTGCAACCCGGCCGGCACCAACATCAAGCGGCGGGCGCTCACGGTGCTCGATCCGGCCGAGTGGGACGGCATGGTGGACATCAACCTGACCGGCGCCTACAACGTCACGCGCGCGGTGCTGCCGGCGATGCGGGCGCAGCGCGACGGGATCATCATCCACGTGTCGTCCGGCGCGGTGCAGGCGCCCGATGTGTCGGGCGTGGCGTATCAGGCCACCAAGCACGGCATGGTCGGCCTCACGCACGGCACCATGGCGGAGGAAAAAGCCAACGGCATCCGCTGTACCGTGCTATTCCCCGGCCTGACCGACACGCCGCTCCTGGACAAGCGGCCGGTGCCGACGCCGCCGGAGGTGGTCGCGCAGGCGCTGCAATCGGAAGACGTGGCGGCGGCGTGCCTGTTCATTGCCGCCCTACCGCCACGGGCCTACGTCCCCGACATGCGCCTGCTGCCATCGACGCTGTAGGCGGACCTACCCCCAACCCCCTCCCTCCCCCTCCCTCCCCCTCCCCCGTGCTGAGGCACAGGGGAGGGAACCCACCGTCCCCCCGCCGCAGCGGGGGGACCATAGGGGGGCTTCATCCCACTACCCGATTAAGTTGTCAACTTTCATTAGGAAAGGGACTAGAGGTTGCTGCACGGACTCCCCTTCCCTGGAGGGAAGGGGCCGGGGGTTAGGTCCGATACGCCGCAGCGCGCTAGTCCTTGTCTGCCGGCTCGACCGAGACGTAGCGGTAGCCGTAGCGCACGGTGTCTCCGCTTGCGACCTCGGCTACGAGCAGGTCTACGCCGTCGCCGAGGTCCAGACGGCGCACCGCGCCCGGCTGCTCACTCGTGTTCTCGCCGAGATCGGGTAACACGATGTGCGTGAGGCCCGGCGGCACGGTCAGCGTGCTGCGGCGTTCCCAGTAGCGGCTGGGATCATAGCCGCTGGCTGCGACGGCGACCGCTTCGGTAAAGAGCAGTTCGATGCGATGATCCGGGAGGTAGTAGCGCAACTGGCGCGAGCGGTCGTAGGCTAGGATCAGCGTGCTCGCCGCCGGGAACTGCGCCTCGATGGCCGCCACTTGCTTGCTGAGGATGCGGTCAATCGCGCGGATTTCGCGCAGCCGCCCCTCGCCGTCGGCGACCAGAAATAGCGCCGCGTTGCTCAAGGCGATAAGCGCAATCAAGCCGGTGGCCGCGTAGAGCGGCCACTGCGGGGCCGGCCGGGCTTCTTTCCGTCTGACCGACTGGTCTCTCGGACGGGCAAGCCGCACGGCTTGGGCGGTGTCTTGGGCGAGGACGAGCGTGCCGTGTGCCGTGAGCAGGCAGAGCGCGGGCAGGAGGGACAGCAGATAGCCGGGATTGCCGATATGGATGAGCAGGTAGAAGGCGAGCGGCGGCGCCAGCCACAGGCCCAGCACCTGCGCGCGCGTATCGCTCACCAGGCGTGGCGGCGCAAAGAAACGTCCGGCGATATAGAGCAGGGGCAGTAGCGCCAACCCCAGGCCGTTGTAGGCGTAGCCGACCAGCGTGCGGGTGTTCTCCAGCACGGCCAGTAGGAGCTTCCCGAAGCCGGAGGTGGCGCGCAGGAAGAAGAGGAAGTAGCCGCCGGAGGCCGCTTGATAGGTCTGCCAGCCGCCACTGAGCCAGATCATCGGCACGTACCACGCGGCGATCAGCGCCGCCAGTAGCCCCAGGCCGGCGAGCCAGCGCCATCTTGGCCGCCGCCACGCGCCCCAGAGCCAGAGCGGCAACAGAAATGGCACCAGCTCCGGTCGGAAGCCGCCGGCGATGGCGAGCAGCGCGGCGCTGACGAGCGTGGTGTCGCGGCCGCCGGGCGCGTCACCGTTGCGGTTCTTGAGCGCGAGCAGCACGACTAGCGACGAGAAGAGCGCGAGGAAGGCGTAGGGGTAGGCTACCTCGCCTTGTCCCCAGAAGAGTGAGCTTGTCGTCAGGACCAGCCCGCCGAGGACGCCGGTGGGTGCGCCGAACAGCCGGCCGCCCACGAGCACCGTGTACCAGACGGCGCCGACGCTGGCCACAACTGACAGCCACACGTAGGCGGCGTTGGCATCAGGGACGACAACGTGGAGGAGCCGGGCCGCGGCGACGTAGAGGATGTAGCCGGGTGGCTGGGGCTGGTGCCACGCGACGTTGTAATGCTGGAGGGCGAGGGCAAAGTTGGCGGAGTCCCAGGCAAAGAGGTGGGTCGAGCGCAAAGGTACCCGCGTGATGAGCGTGAGCGCGGCGAGGCCGGTAGCCCACCACAGCAGCGACCCGCTGAATCGCTTGGCTCCCCACAGCTGTAGTCCGGCTCGTATCCTACGTCTCCCGGTTGTTGCCATAGAACTAGCGCCCAACCGTCATTTCCACCCAAGCGGGAAGTTAAGCTCGCTGCCGGATTTTTCGCCCCCCTATAGGTCCCCCCGCTTCGCAGGGGGACGTGGATTCCCGCGTGCGCGGGAATGACGCGAGGGAAGAAGCCCCCTGCTAGTGCCAGGCTGGCGCGTCAAGGGCGCAGCGTGAGGCGGACCCACCCCAGCGGCCCGGCCGGGCGGCTGCCGCCGGACAGGATGACCGGCCGCCGGGCACGTTCGCCGGCTGATCGCGGCCCGGCGCTCCCTTGCGATTCCGGTGCCGCCGCGGCCGGGGCTGCGTGCCAGCGCGTCCCCCAGCCGAGCCACAGCAGCGTACTCAACTCGTCGCGGGCGGCGTGGGCGCGGTGGGCCTGGAGCGTGTCGTACACCGCTACGACCGACTGCGCGGCCGGCTGCTGGCGCCACCATTCGTGCTCGGCATTCATCACCTGCTCGCTCCACGACTGACAGGCGGCGATGATCGCGGCAACGCCTTTTGGACCGGCCGCCGACCCGCGTCCTCGACGCGCGGGCAGCCGCCGCGGATCGAGGGTTACGGAGCCGGTGAGTGTTGCTTGCGGGGGCAGACATTCCAGCCAGACGCGCTCCGGCTGCTGCTGTGCGGCGCCCGGGCGCCTGGCCTGTGCCTCGCCGGCGCCCGGCGGATTGGGCCGCTCAGGCGTGTCGCTCTGGCCGCGAACGCCCGTTTCGAGCAGTCGTAGTAGCCCGTCGGCCAAGTCGTCAGCGGAGGGATAGCAGTCGGTCACGGCGAGCGCCCGGAGCTGGGCGGCGCGTGGCCGGCGCCGGGTGCGTTGCTGCCCACCGCCGGAGGACGGCTGCGCCGGTGGCGTGCTCTCGCCGGTTGTTCCTTCCTCTGCTTCTGCCGGTTTCGGTTCGCTCTCGGGCACATCATGCTGCGCCCCTACGGGAGAACGGGCATCCTGCTCCACCTGCTGCTGCCGGCGCACCGCGACGGCGAACGCCGACCGCAGGAGGCTACTGGGGACGTAGGGCTGCTCGAAAGCGTCACGGAGATATGCGCGCACCTCCGCAGGCATTTGCGTTCGAGGGGGTAAGGCGAGGCGGTACGCGGCCAGTCCGGCCAGCTTCTCACCGGAGCCGAGCGCCGCCAAGCGGAAGGCCGGCTGATCGGCCAGGGCCGCCGCGCCAAACTCTTGCTCCAAACCGCTCAACCGAAAGACCAGCAAGTGCCCCTGGTGGATGAGGTAGTCCACGTTGCGGTGGAGCTGCTCCCCTTGCCCCGTGTGCAGGGGCGTCAAAACGCTGATCGTCGCCTGAAAGCGCTCTTTCTGGGGCCGGTCCGTTTCGCTCATACCTTGACCGCTTTCATTCTGCTTGCGGCGGGCCGGCCGGAGTTGGCAGTCGGAGAGGCCAGCCGAAGGCAAGTCCGTAGCGCCATACACGGTGGCCGGGCGCCGGGTCCGGTGTTACGTCTACCAACTGCCCTAGCCAGCCCGCACCGGAATCTGCCGGTGACGCGACGACCGCTCCGGCTGTCAGCATCGTCACGTGCCGGCGTCGCTGACCGGCGGCTTCGGGTGATCCGGCGCGGCCGCCCCGCTCCACGAGTGTCCAGGCGGCGTCGGGGTGGGCAAGCAGGCCGGCCGCCAGTTCCGGGCGCGTCGGGCACAGCAGAGCAAAGGTGACGAGGCCATTGGCATCCGGCAACTGCGGCACCGACCGAGTCTCTACGCTTTCGAGTGCGAAGTGCCCATGGCCGACGCCGCGGTCGGTGCCGAGGCCGCTATCGCCGAGCGCCGCCAGCGTCTGTTCGAGCGTCTCGCGCCAGTCGTCACGGCGCCAGGCGATAAACAGCGCCAGCCGCGTGCCGGGCGCAAAGCTGGTAGTCGGTCGGGTGTAGGCGCGCACGCCGCGGCCGTCGCGGCCGGTGACGGTCCGGGCGCGCTGTCCATGCTGCCAGGCAATGGCGCCGCCCGCCGGCCCCTGGCGGATCAGTGCTCGTGTCTCTGCCGCCTGGCGATGCTCGTCAGCGGCTAGCCGGATCGTGCCCCCTTGGGCCGCCGCTGGCGGGGCAGCGCCGTCCGGCTCCGTCGCGCCACCAACCCAACGCTCGAATACCGACCAGGAGAGCCAATCCAACTGCGTGAAGGTGCGGTAGTCGAGCTGGCCGTTGGCCGCCGCGCCGTGGGCCGCCGGTGGCGTGGCCGGGCGGGGCAAGAGCTGGACCGGCCCCAGCCGCGGGAATAGCCCGCTCACCAGGAATGGCGGATCGCCGGCGATGAACTCGTCGAGGAGCCGCTCCAGCGCAGACCGGCCACGCAATTCGCGCAACTGGGTACACAGCGCCGAAAAGAGGCTATCGGAGGGAAAGAGTCCCAGCCGACGTTGCGCTCCATACCCTCGCGGCCCAAAGTTGAAGGCGCTCTTGGGCGCCAGCGTATAGACGCTCCACTCCGCGCTGCTGGGGATAGACTCTTCGACGGACGCGCTGCTCACCAAGGCTCGCTCCAATACGTCGCTCGGTAATCCGGCTCGACGATTAGCGATTATACGGCACGAGCGCCCATTCGCACACCGGGAATTGCCGAGCACCGTCTGGGCTATGGGAGACACCCGGCTCCTGCTAGACTGAGAGGCGGCCGGTTGTGCTCCCTACGGGCAGTGGATGAGAGAGGAGATCGTCGTGATGACCAAGGCAATCGATTCGCCGCCGCCAGGCGAGCAGACAGCGCCGCTCACCGCGCCGACGGGCCTCGATCACGTCAACCTGCACGTGCGCGACGCGGACGCCGCCCTGCGATTTTATACCGAGGTCCTGGGGCTAACCATTGACTGGGTAGACCGCGATGATGCCGGCCGCGCGACGTTCGTAGTACTGGATGCCGGGCCGCACAACGTCTTCCTCATGCGGACGCCCGACTACGCGCCGCCGGCGCAACGGCGCAGCCGGGGACTCAACCACGTCTGCCTGATGATCCGGCCGTCGGAGCCGGCTGCGCTGCTCGACGCGCTCCGCGACCGCGGGGTGGCGCTGCGGAGCAAGCTGGCGTGGCGGGGCAGCGCCGCGCGCCGCACCTGCTCGATCTATATCGAGGACCTGGACGGGCACGGCATCGAGCTGAAGCAGGCGCTATCGTCGGACCAAGCGGCGGCCTGGGGCGCTCCGTCCGCCTGATTGCTCCGAAAAATAGCTCCCCTCCGTCATTCCCGCGTGCGCGGGAATCTAGCCGCCGTGTCATCGTAGACTCCCGCTTTCGGAGACCTTTGCGTAACCCGTCATTCCCGCGAAGGGAGACCTTTGCGTAACCCGTCATTCCCGCGAAGGGAGACTTTTGCGTAACCCGTCATTCCCGCGAAAGCGGGAATCCAAAAACCGGTCCTCCCAGGTGAGCGAGGAGTGAAGCATCGCCCCTATGGCACTCCATTTGGGGGTTATGCAAAGGTCTCCTTTCGCGAGAGTGACGAGGAGAAAAGCCGTCCGTGGATGCGGTCCGCGGCTACTCGTCGTCGAGGCTCGGCCAGGGATGGCCGGCGGTGAAGCCGCCGTCTACGGCGAACGTCTGGCCCGTAACGAAGTTCGAGGCCGGGCTGGCGAGATAGACCGCTGCTCCGGCGAGATCGGCCGGTATCCCGAAATGGCCCTGGGGCTTGTGGGCGTTGACCCAATCCTTGCGGGCCTGGTTCATCGTGATGGTCATGGGGGTGGTGATCCAACCTGGCGCTATCGCGTTGACCTGGATGTTGTAGCGTGCCCACTCCACGGCCATCGCCTTGGTTGTCTGGACAATGCCGGCCTTGGAGAAGCCGTACAGCGCGATGTCCGAGAAGCCGCGGAAGCTCGTCATCGAGGCGATATGGATGATCTTGCCGGCCTGCTGCGGAACCATGGCGCGGGCGGCCGCCTGAGCCGTGAAGAAGGCGCCGCGGCCATTTACGTCCATCACGTAGTGCCAGTCGTCGGCCGTGGCCTCCAGAATCGGCTTCCGTCGCTGCACGCCGGCTGCATTGAGCATGATGTCGAGGCGGCCATACGTCTCGACCGTGCGAGCAACCATCCGCTCGATAGCCTCCAGGTCGCGGATGTCCGTCGGGACGACGAGCGCCTGGCGGCCGCGGCCGCGGATCGTCTCGGCCACTTGCTCCAGGTCGGCTTTGGTGCGGGCGGCGAGGGCCACGTCGGCGCCGGCCTCGGCAAAGGCCTGGGCGATTCCCGCGCCGATGCCGGTACTGGCGCCGGTGACTAAGGCCACTCGACCGTCGAGCCGAAACTGATCGGTAATGCCGCCGCCGCTTTCTGCTGCTTGAGGCTCCATCTGCTCCTCGGCAAGTGCGTGCTGTGACTACCCGGCCGGTTCCGTAAGGCCGACGGTAGGGTACCATACCCCCGGCCCACGCCGTCCCCCCGCCGCAGCGCGGGGACCACAGGGGGGCTAGAAATGGAGACCTGAAGTGACTGAACTACTGGCGCGGCCGCCGGACAGTGCTGTGACGCTACGTTGGCTGGGGCAAGGTGGGTTTCTCTTTCGCAGTCCGGGTGACGTGACCTGGGCCGTTGATCCGTATTTGACGAATTACAGCTCGGGGCCCAACCGCGTGCAGCGGCTCAACCCACCACCCGTAGCACCGGCGGACTTGCGCGTGGATGCCGTGCTCGGCAGTCATAACCACTCCGACCACCTCGATCCGGAGACGCTGGCGGCCGTCGCCGCCCACACGAGCGCCGAGTTCTATACGGCGGCGGAAGGCGCTCGCATGTTGGGCGAGCTAGGGGTGGACGCTGGACGGGTGCATACCGTCGCGGTCGGTGACGAGCTAACCTTGGGCGATCCGGCGCGTTCGGATGTACGGGCGGCCATCGTCTTTGCGGAGCATACCGGTGACCCAGTGGGGTTTGTGTTCACGGTGGGGCGCGGCGGCCGGACCGTTCGCATCTACGTCACCGGCGATACGCTCTTCAACGAGCGGCTGTTTTCGCCGGCCACCCAAGATGTTGACGTGCTGTGCGTGTGCATCAATGGCCGCGGCGGGAACATGACCTATGACGAGGCGGTGGAGCTGACGCGCCGCCTGGCGCCGCGCGTGGTCATCCCCATGCACTTCGCGGTGATGCCACACAACACCATTGACCCGCAGCTCTTCGTTGACGCGGCTCAGGCCGCGGGACTGGCGGCCGGGACGCGCGTCTTGGCCGTCGGCGAGGCGATGCAATACTCGCCGTTGTTATAGTGACTGCCGACTCCGGGCCAGCGTGCAACCTCATGCCGCCGTAGACCGTCCTACAGAGAAACAGGGAGATGACCGGTTCCCATGGATGAACGGCAAGATTTGCGCGAGCGAGCGGAGGCGGTGCTTAAAAGACTCAGGGCCCAACCCCGTGGCCGCCCGGTGTTCGTAGAGTTCTCCGGGACACCGAAGAGCGGCAAGAGCACCTGTATTGACATCGTTGGGCACTTCTTTCGCCGCCAGGGCTTTCGGATTCTGGCTCCCACTGAAGGCGCCTCCAAGCGAACGCCGTACTATCTGAAGGAAAACCTTGTCGCTTTCAATACCTGGTCAGCATCCTACGCTCTCAACCATATTTTTGACGGTCTATATTCCGCAGACCGTTATGACATCTCAATCCTTGACCGCGGGCTGTTCGACGCGCTCGTTTGGTTCGAACGGCTGTCAACTCAAGGCGATATTCCCAAAGATGTAGCTGAGAAGATACATGATTATCTGCTTATCGAGGATTGGAGGACGGTCATTGATGCCGTTTTTCTTTTCCAGGCTGATCCGGCCACCTCGATGGACCGCGAGAACAAAGACAAGCTCGTCGAGGATACGGGTAGAGCCATGAATCCGGATTTCCTTGCGGATTCGAACAAGGCATACAGTTCTGTTCGGGAGAGATATTCGTCCTGCTTTCCCCGGTTTGAGGTAATTGATACGGGAAGCCAGCAGAGAACTACCCCATTCGCAACGGCTTTGCGAGTAGCGAATATGATCCTTGACCTCTTTGACGGGGTAGATCATGGGTAAGTCGGGCCAGGAGATTCTTGTCTTCCCTAGGCGGTGCATCAGTACCTCTGATCGTTTTGTCCCGGAGCCTAGAATGCGCCGGATTGTCGAGTGTATACAGAAGCACTTCTCATGGATGCCTCGTGAGGTGGCAGAGAGGTCGGGAGAGGTCATGCAGCCGATTCCGTGTGCCCTAATCCGCAACAATTCCTCTGAATACCTAGTATTGCGACGGGTTGGCGAGACTCGTTCCGACCTGAGTAAGCGAATCAGCCTTATCTCCGGGGGGCATGTTGATCGTCCGGCCGGAGGTGAACACTCTGCGGTAGCCGAATCGATCTCGTCGCTGCTGCTGGCGACACTCAGGCGCGAGCTTGATGAAGAGCTTGGTATCCGAGGTATGGCGGAATCGGAGATAGCACCGGTCGGTCTGGTGATTGACCACACCTCGGTTGCCGCCTCTCGGCACGTGGCCTTTGTCTACGAGGCAGTGGTTGTCGGGGAAGTTAGGGCACAAGCACCGGAGGAGTATTCACTCCGCCGGTCGAAGAGCAATGGTGTGCGGTATACCGCACAGGCCTTGTCCGAATTCCATAAGCGATTTGATCCATGGTCCATGATTCTCTTCGAGGATTTTGTGGCATCGTCCTTCGCTTCCAAGACGCCGCGGCAGATCGAGATTCCCGGCTTCCTTAGCGGCTAGGCATTCACCAGCACCGATGAGCATGTTGCCGCCCAACCCACTGACCCAATTTCGCTACTGTCCGCAGTGCGGCGTTCGATTGGCCGGTGTGGCTGCGCCACCGCTGCGCTGCGGCTCCTGCGGGTGGACGTTTTATCCTCATCCCGAGCTTGGCGTGAACGTTGTCGTGTTTTTGGAGAGCCGGGTCGTGTTGATCCGGCGCGGGATCGAGCCGTTCAAGGGGTGCTGGGCACTGCCCGGTGGCTTTGTCACCTATGGCGAGGAACCGACGGTAGCCGCCGTGCGGGAGGTGCGCGAGGAGACCGGACTGGAGATTGTCGTCGAGGCGCTGGTCGCCGCCACGCTCGTCCGCGACGATCCGCGCGCCCTGCTCCTGGTCCCGGCCTACGTCGGTCGAGTCACCGGCGGGGCGTTACAAGCCGGTGATGATGCGGCTGACGTGTGGGCCTTCCCCGTTGGTGAGCTGCCGCCGATCCGGCCGACCTATCATCGGCGCCAACTGGACGCGGCGCTGGAGCACCGGACCGCCGAGGCGCGGACCGGAGCGGCCGACGAGTGAGCGTGGATGGGAAAACCTCCGGCGCCACCTGCTATATTGAACGGCTACACACTCTGACGCGAGGGAAGCAATGGTTGATGCTGGTTACTCTGACGAGCCTGAAGCACAGTCAGCAGTTCGCACGCTCGGTCCGTGGCGCGGTGCCGATCTCTCGTCCACCAGTCCGCTGCGCCTGGGAATAGTCGGCTGTGGGCGCATTCTGCCGGCGCATCTGCACGGCCTGAAGGCGTTGGCGGAGAGCGGGGCCGCGCATATCGTGGTCACGGCGCTCTGTGCCCGTCGGCGCGAGGACGCGGAGATGTTCCGCAAGCGCGGCGAAGGTCCGCCGCCGCGGCCGCCGGTGACGGATATGGCCGGGGACCCGCTGGCGGCGCCGCACCTGTACGTGTCGGACTTTCAGCCGGACCCGCTGCCGGCGATCTACACCGACTACCGCGACCTGCTGGCGGCAGATGACGTAGACGCGGTGCTCTGCCTCACCGCTCTCGATACGCACCACACCATCGCGCTGGCAGCGATGGATGCGAACAAGCACGTCCTGGTGGAGAAGCCATTGGCAATCACCATCAAGGCGGCAAACCGGATGCTGAGACTGGCCGACACGCGCGGCCTGGTCCTGGCGACTGCTGAGAATGCCCGCTATAGCGAGCGCACCCGTGCAGTGGCCTGGCTCCTGGACGAGGGCTACTTGGGTCAGATTCAGATGACCTTGGGTGGTGGTATCGGGGCGGGCGATTGGTCGCCGAATCGGATCGTGGCCGAGACGGCCTGGCGCCACGACAAGCTGCGGGCCGGTGGTGGACCGATCATTGACCTAGGAGTCCACCGATTCAACGTAATCCGCTATTGGCTCGGCGACGTAGACGGTGTTTCCGGCCTGGTCCGCACGTTCGAGCGCGAGCGCGTCCACCGCGACTCGTCCGGCGAGATCGTCGAGCGGGTGCGGGCTACCGTCGAGGACACGGCGTTCGCCACGCTGCACTTTGGCAGTGGGACGGTTGGGCAGTTTGTCGTCTCGTGGGCCGGACACGGCGATCAATTCCACGTCCCCGGCGGCTGGAGCATCTGGGGGACCCGAGGCTCGTACCATGACGGACGGCTGAATCTGGATGACGGAACTCGCGCCGACGCGGTCGAGGCGTACCGCAATGATGCGCCGGCCGCCGAGCGCGAGCGCCATACGCCACACGGCCTGACCGATCCGATTGCACTGGAGCAGTACGATTTCTACCAGGCGGTCCGCCGCGGCGGCAGTACGGAAGTCAGCGGCTGGGAAGGCAGACTCGATCTGGCCGTAGCCTATGCGGTGATCGAGTCGTCGGTAGAGGGCCGTTTGTTGAGCCTAACCGAGGTCGAAGAGCGACAAGCCGAGCGCTACCAGGCCGAGATCAACAGGCACCTCGGAATCTAGCGAGCAGTGGTGGCAATTGCCCCCCTATGGTCCCCCCGTTGCGACGGGGGGACGGGGATTGCCGCGTAAGGAGACCTTTGCGTAACCCGTCATTCCCGCGAAAGCGGGAATCCAAAAATCTGTCCTCCCAGGTGAGCGAGGACTAGAGCAATGTCCCTCTCGCACTCCATCTGGGGGTTATGCAAAGGTCTCCGCAAGCGGGAATGACCAGGACGCTACAATCGGGCAGGAGCACCGGCGATGGCAACACCGGACGAGGCAGCGGCGGCGCTAAAGCTGCTCCAAGGAATGGCCGCCGAGCAGGGCGTCACGCTCGCGGCAGAGCGCCTAACGATCTTGGCTGCGCCGCTGGCCGCACTGCGGGCCGGCCTTGCGCGACTGGATACGCTGCCGGTTGGGGATGCCGAGCCGACGGTGCATTTTCGACCGGCCGGCGAGTAGATCGGGCCTCACCCCCTGCCGGTGCTGCTATCCCCACAAGGCTATCGCCGCTACAATGACACCTGTACACGCCACCAGCAAGGCAGCGAGACCCACGCCGAAGATCAGAAGTTGGGTGTGTAAGTCCTTGGTGACCTGCGCTAGATCAGCTTTGGATGCGGTGTGCTGGAGGACCGTTTCGACTCGTGCCAAGTCGGCTTTGGAGGCAGTATCTTGGCGGGCCGTTTCGACCCGTTCCAGATCAGCTTTGGAGGCGGTATGCTGGAGGGCCGTTTCGACCCGCGCCAGGTCAGCTTTGGAGACGGTGTGCTGGAGAGCGGTTTCGACCCGCGCCAAGTCAGCTTTGGAAGCAGTGTACCGGAGTTCGGTACGAACCTCCTGCATCTCCGCTTGCAACGTGGACTGGACTTGCTCGACATCCGCTGTCGTAGCGGGACGGTCAAGAGCACTGCGCGGCGGACTACTCGTGTCCGGTGTCGCAAGCTCTACGTCGGCCATAGTTTCCCTCCCCGCGCCGCCGCCCATTGCCGGATACCTGCCGGCCGCTGCCACCGAGTCGTGTGCTTATGACAGGTGAGTGCTCCAAGTGTACTCCAACTCGGCAGTGTGCTCCAACTCGGCATGGTACTCCAATTCCCTGCGGCCAATCTGCGTGCGGAGTCCCAGGACGAGGTAAGGATGCGGGGCGATGGAGTCGAAAGAGTACCAAGAGGCGGCGCTGGAGGCCTTTATCGGCGGCGGTCAACTGACGTGGAGGCCGGTGCCGGGCTGCACGCGGCCGATGCGCCACACGGGCTGGTCTGCGGCAGCGAACGTGGACTCTACCCGCGCGGCCGCGGTGGCGGGCGCGGCAAAGAGCAGGCCGCCGGAGGTCTGCGGGTCGAACAGCAGCTCTGCTTGCAGTGGATCCACGTCCGCGCCTATCGTCACGCGGGCATCACCACCGTCTGCCGGCGCGGTCAGATAGTCGCGGTTGCGTTCCTGTCCACCGGGCAGCAAGTCCGCGGCGGCGTAGTCGTAGGCGCCGGCCAGTAGCGGCACGTCCGCAGCGACCACCTCGAAACGGACGCCGGCGGCGGCGGCCATCTCGTGCGCGTGACCGAGCAAGCCGAAGCCGGTGACGTCGGTCGCTGCCTGCACCGACATCATTCGCAAGAGACGCGCGGCCGCGCCGTTGAGCCGCAGCATCCACGTGACCGCTGCGTCGAGATGCGCGGCTTGCCCCGCGTCGTTCTTGTGCGCGGTGGTAATGACGCCGGTGCCGATTGGCTTGGTCAGATAGAGCACGTCGCCGGGCCGGGCGCCGTCTTTCCGCAGGAGACTATCCGGGTGGGTGCGCCCGGTGACGACGAGGCCATACTTCGGCTCTTCGTCCACGACCGTATGCCCGCCAGCGACAATGACGCCAGCCTCGTCGGCTTTGTCGGCGCCGCCGCGGAAGATTTGCCGGATGATCTCGTGCGGCAGGTCGCGCGGGAAGCCGGCGATGGCAAGCGCCAAAAACGGCTCGCCGCCCATCGCGTAGACATCGCTCAGGGCGTTGGCGGCCGCAATCGCACCGAACGTGTACGGATCGTCAACAATGGGCGGAAAGAAGTCCACGGTCTGAATGAGTGCCGTATCGGTGCCGAGACGGTAGACGGCGCCGTCGTCGGCGGTGTCGAGACCGATCAGCAGATCGGGATGGGACGGGCGTTTGAGTGGCTGCAGCACGTGCGCCAGGTCCTCCGGACCCATCTTGGACGCTCACCCCGCGCAGGCAGCGAGCGCCGTCAGCTTGATTGCCGGATCGCTCATCGTGCGTTCTCCTTATCCGTGTGATGCCGAGCGCAAGTAGCATACCCGGCTATTTATCGTCACGTCGAACCCAACTGGTCGCCGGACCTACCCCTAACCCCATCCCCTGACAAGGGTAGGTTTTTCTGTAGGGGTGCGATGAATCGCGCCCAGGCGCTCGTCATTCCGGCGGAAGCCGGAATCCAGGGCTATGCATCGGCCCCGGTCCGCGCGTTACACCCCCTCTCCACATGGTGGAGAGGGGGCCGGGGGGTGAGGACCATCCTGCTCATCCTTTCATCCCGCAAATCCTGATGCAGACAAAAAACCTACCCTTGTGAGAACCCCCTCCCTCCCCCTCCCCGGCCAAATGTGATATATTTACGTTTGTTTACGGTCACTGGCGCGCGTTTTCATTCGTGACCCTTTATTCCGGCGAGGAGGGACGATGGCTGTTCTATCCGTGCTCCGCAACCGCCTGGGCATCCTGTTGACACTGGCACTGGCGTCGGTCGCGCTGGCCGGGGTCGCCGCCTTACCTCAGCCACCGGGCGGCCACCCGGCGGTCGTGAGCCTCGCCGGCTCGCCGCATCTCTGGTTCAGCGACCACGCCGGCCAGCTGCATTGGGCCGGCGATACCCGCGCCCTCGCCGGCCGCGAAATTCCCTGGAGTAACCGGATCGAAGTGAGCCGGAGCGAGCTGTGCGCGCTGCCGGCCGACCGGCTGGGCAATCCCTGGCTATCGGCGGGCCTGCTCAAACAGGGCGATCCCATTTATCTGGTCAAGTGGGAGACCGACTGGGCGCAGCCGCAGCTGCTGCACATCCGGTCGCTCCGCGACGTGGAGGCGCTCGGGATCAACGAACGCAACTACGGGGACCTCGTGTACGACGTGCCGACCTGGGAGGCACGCTACGGATTCTCCGTCGCGGCGCTGGAGCGGGGCGTCATGGTGCCCGTGTGTGCGCCACCGCCCACGCCCACGCCCACCCCGACGGCCACGCCGAAGGCCGGCTCCACTGGCGGCTCCACTGCCGCACCCCCAGCCCCCACCTCCGGCGGGACCAGACTCACCGTGTCCAATATCGGCAGAAATACGGCCACGCTGATCCTGTGGAACTACCCCGGCAGTTGGTACTACCAGTACACCGCGCCCGCTGGCGGGACGTGCTCCTCCTCTCCGGTGCAAGGCTCCGTCGCCAGCGTCACCAGCCTGGACCCCACCACCACCTACACCTTCCAGGCGTACAGCGACAGCAGCTGCTCGACGGTGATCGCCACCGCCAGCAGCTTCACCACCCCGGAAAAATCGCTCACCTGGGTCAGCATCACGGCCACCGCGGTCACCCTGACCATCGCCGGCCACTCCGGCGGCTGGTACTACCAGGCGGACCAGGCGCCGCACACCAACTGTAGCAACGTGGTCACGGCGGGCAACAACGCCGTCAGCCTCACCGGCCTGACCACGAACACGGCCTACACCTACACGGCCTACAGCGACGCCACGTGCAGCACGGTAATTGCGGCGACGGAGCGATTCAAGACCTACAACCCGCGGCTGGCGGCGTCCCTTCAAACCGCCACCACCGCGGTCCTGACGCTTCACGCCTGGTCCACGAGCGCGGATGGTAACTGGTACTACCAGGCCGACAAAGCGCCGCACAACGCCACCTGCACCGGCCCCGAGAGTTCTAACTCCGTCAGCCTCTCTGGCCTGAGCGTGAACACGCGGTACACCTACACGGCCTACACCGACAGCAATTGCACCACGGCGATTGTCGCGGCACAGCCGTTCACCACCCGCAACCCATCCCTGGCGGTTTCCAACGTCGGCGCAACCACCGCGACGCTGACGATTTCCAACTGGGACGTAGATACTCAAAAGGACGGCTACTGGTACTACCAGCGCACCAGCCCCAGCGGGGATACCACCTGCCACGAAGTGTCGACAACCACGGCCGCCCCCGGCCTGACCAAGAGCACACGGTACACCTACACGGCCTACAGCGACGGCAACTGCGACACCGCGAATCAACTGGCGACGGCCAGCGCGTTCACCACCCTCACCCCGGCCCTGGCGGCGGCCCAGAGCGGCGCAGTTGACGTGACGCTGACGCTCACCAACTGGGCCACCGCGGACGGCAACTGGTTCTACCAGGACGACCAAAATCAAAGCTGCTCCGGCCCCGTCACCGCCCCCACCAGCGGCACCACGTCCACCACCACGGCAACGAACGTGCTGGACGACGTGAGCAAAACCTACGTGTTCACCGCCTACAGCGACAGCAACTGCGACAGCACGGAGGCGATTGCGGCGGCGCCGGGCTTGACCCCGGTGACAATGCTTGTAGCCAGCAACGTTGGCGCCACCTTCGCCGATCTGACCCTGGCCCCCCACACCGGCGACTGGTACTACCAGGCCAACAAAGCGCCGCACACCTCCTGCTCCAACGCCCAGAATGCTTTCTCCCCCACCTCCCTCACCGGATTGACCATGAACACGCGGTACACCTACACGGCGTACACCGACAGCAATTGCACCACGGCGATTGCGACGTCCAAGCCGTTCACCACCAAGAACCCGGCCCTGACGGCGTCCGCTCAAACCGCAACTACCGCGACCCTGACAATTTCCAACTGGGACGTGGGCAATGACGGCTACTGGTACTACCAGCGCACCAGCCCCAGCGGGGATACCACCTGCCACGAAATGTCGGAAACCACGACCAGCCTCACCAACCTGACCGCGAACACGACCTACAAATACAGGGGGTACGGCGACAGCAACTGCACCACCGCGATTACGGCGGAGTTGTCGTTCGCCACCCTCACCCCATCCCTGGCAGCGTCCAACGTCGGCGCCACGACCGCCACCCTGACGATTTCCAACTGGGACGTAGATACTCAAAAGGACGGCGAATGGTACTACCAGCGCACCAGCCCCAGCGGGGATACCACCTGCCACCAAGAGTCGGCAACCACGACCAGCCTCACCGGCCTGAGCGTGAACACACGGTATACCTACACGGCGTACAGCGACAGCAATTGCACCACGGCGATTGCGACGGCCAGCGCGTTCACCACCCTCACCCCGGCCCTGGCGGCGGCCCAGAGCGGCGCTGACGTGACGCTGACGCTCACCAACTGGGCCACCGCGGACGGCAACTGGTACTACCAGGACGACCAAAATAACAACTGCTCCAGCGACGTCAGCGCCCCCACCAGCGGCACCACGTCCACCACCACGGCAACGAACGTGCTGACCGACGCGAGCCTCACCTACGTGTTCACTGCCTACAACGACAGCGGCTGCGACAGTCTGAAGGCGATTGCGGCGGCGCCGGGCTTGACCCCGGTGGCAACGCTTGCCGCCAGCAACATTGGCACCACCTCCGCCGATCTGACCCTGAGCCTCCACACCGGCGACTGGTACTACAAGGCCGACCAGGCGCCGCACAACACCTGCAGCACCGTGGTCTCGGCGGGCACGAGCGACGTCAGCCTCACCGGCCTGACCGCGAGCACGACCTACACCTACACGGCGTACAGCGACAACACGTGCAACACGGTGATTGTCGCGGCAGCCCCGTTCACCACCACCTCCACCTACAGCCTGGCAGTGACCGCTGGCATCCTCTCCGCGAAGCTCACGTTCAGCGGCTGGACCGGCAACTGGTACTACCAGCACGACGGCGCCAGCGCCACCTGCTCCACTGTCGTAACCGGGGACAACGCCACGGCCACCGGCCTGTCCGAGAACACGAGCTACACCTTCACCGCGTACAGCGACAGCAGCTGCAGCACGGCGATTGTAGCGGCAGCCGCGGCCACGACCGTCAACATGGACATATCGGTCACAAAAAAAGACAACCACAGCCTGTACGTGCGGCTCTCCGACACGACCGCATGGAACACAATCGTTGACGGCGACGTGTGGTCGTTCAGGATTGTCGGGAGTAACCAGAATTTGAACGTTAACGTGTGTACAGACGCCACCGTAAGCAACCCGGACCCCGCCAAAGGAAGTCTGATCGCAAACACGATCTATACCGTGTCCGGGTATATCGGCCGGAATTGCCAGGGCACCGCGTTCGAGTCGACCACCTTCCATCTTCGTAATTGACCAGCGGAGACCGTTGCATAACCCGTCATTCCCGCTGACTGAGGTAGCTACGGGTTCAGCCGTAGGGGCGCAACATGTTGCGCCCGTCCCCCCGCCGCAGCGGGGGGACCATAGGGGGGCTACCTCCCTCACAAGGGTAGGGCTTCCGTGTAGGGGCACGATTCATCGCGCCTCGGCCCTCGTCATTCCGGCGAAAGCCGGAATCCAGCTCCTTCCCTGGAGGCGACCTTTGCATAACCCGTCATTCCCGCGAAGGCGGGAATCCACCCCCTTCCCTGGAGGCGACCTTTGCATAACCCCTCATTCCCGCCTCCCCTCCGTCATTCCCGCTGACTGAGGTAGCTACGCGCTAAACCGTAGGGGCGCAACATGTTGCGCCCGTCCCCCCGCCGCAGCGGAGAGACCATAGGGGGGCTACCTCCCTCACAAGGGTAGGGCTTCCGTGTAGGGGCACGATTCATCGCGCCCCGCCCCCCGTCATCGCGCTCCGCCCCCCGTCATTCCCCCGCCCGTGGCAATCCTGTAGGGGCGTCCCTTGTGGGCGCCCTGGCCCCTCCCCCACCACCCCGTCATTCCCGCGAAAGCCGGAATCCATCCTGACCATCCTTCCATCCCGTAAATCCTGATGCAGACAAAAACCTACCCCTGTGAGGCCCCCTCCTCTGCCCCCCCTCATTCCCACGAAAGCGGGAATCCACCCCTTCCCTTCAGGGAGGGGGCCAGGGGGTGAGGCCCACCCCCCACCGCCGCCGCCTGCGGTATACTCCCCTCATACCGCCGTCTCGCCCCGAGCCTGACCATGATCGCTACAGCAGCCGCGCCCACGACCACCATGCGGCCCTACCACCAACAGGGTGAGATTGACTACGCCCGCCTCGACTACAATCCCGATGAACCGGTCCTGAAGCCTGAGGCGATGGAACAAGAACGGCCGATGCAGGAATTCCTGGGTCTGCTCGCCAGTCGGTTCACGGATTTCGGCCAGCGCCCCGATACCTTCCTCAGCAGCAACACGATCCTCTGCTACGACCCGGACGATCTCAATGTGCGTGTCTCCCCGGACGTGTATCTGGCCTTTGGCGTGAATACGCACGCCATCCGGGAACGCCGGCTCTACCTGCCGTGGGAAGCCGGCAAGCCGCCGGATTGGGTGTTGGAGGTGGCCTCGGTCAGCACCGCACGGGCGGACGTGGGCCGCAAGCGGGCCATCTATGCCCACATCGGCGTGCCGGAATACTGGCGCTTCGATCCGAAAGATGGCGAGTATCACGGGCAACGGCTGGCCGGGGACCGGCTGGTAGATGGGGCATATGAGCCAATCCCCCTGACCACGGCGCCGGATGGCATTCTGAAGGGCTACAGCGCGGTGTTGAGGTTGAGCCTGTGCTGGGATGAGAACTGGCCGCGGCTGTACGACCCGGTGACGCACACCTATCTGGAGACCTGGCAGCAGGACCGAGCGGCGCGCCGGGTGGCCGAGTCCCGGGCGGCCAGCGAGCAGGCGGCGCGCGAGGCCGCCGAGACCCAGGTCGCCGTCGAGCAGGCCACGCGACTGGCGGAGCAAGCGGCCCGGCGGTCGGCCGAAAACCGTACTGCTGTCGAGCGGGCGGCCCGCGAGGCAGCCGAGGCGCAGGTTGCCAGCGAGCAGGCTGATCGGTTGGCGGAGCGAGCGGCGCGGGAGGCGGCCGAGGCGCGGATACGGCAGTTGGAGGCGGAGGTACGTCGTCGGCAGGCGGACCGCTAGCCTGGCGCCGGCATGACGGCTGCCCGGATGCCATGAATGACGAACCGCTGCTTGATCTGCTGGCCGAGCCGGTGACCGCTCCGATCTGGCCGGTCAGCGAGTTGACGGCGCAGGTGCGCGAGACGCTCGAAGGCAACCCGGTCTTTGCCGACCTGTGGGTGCAGGGCGAGGTATCGAGTAGTTACACGTCCGCCGCGGGGCACACGTACTTCACGCTGCAAGACGGCTCCAGCCAGTTAGCCTGCGTCCTCTTCCGGCGGCGGGGACTACGCCTGGAGGCGCCGGAGCAAGGACGGCTGTACGTTGTTAGAGGCGGCCTCACCGTCTACGAACCCCGGGGCCAGTACCAACTCGTCGTATCGGACCACCGGCCCGCCGGCCTCGGCGACCTCTTCATGCAGTTCGAGCGCCTCAAAGCACGGCTGGAGTCCGAAGGGCTGTTCGCCGCCGAGCGCAAGCGGACGCTGCCGGCGTGGCCGACGCGCATCGGTGTCGTGACCTCGGCGCAGGGCGCGGCGCTACAAGACTTATGTAAAGTTATCGGTCGCCGTTATCCGCTGGTGGAGCTAGTAGTGGCTCCCAGCCTCGTACAGGGCGCGGCGGCGCCGGCGGCAGTGGTGCGTGCGCTCGATAAGCTCAACGCCCAGCCGGACCTGGATTTCGTCATCGTCACGCGCGGCGGTGGCTATGCCGAGGACTTGTGGGCCTTCAACGACGAGCGGGTGGCCCGTGCAATTGCGGCCTCCCGCCTGCCGGTCGTCAGCGCCGTTGGTCACGAGGTGGATTTTACGATCACCGATGGCGTCGCCGACGTGCGGGCGCCCACGCCGTCGGCCGCCGGTGAGATGGTCGTGCCGGACGGTGCAGCCCTGGCGCGGCAACTCGACGATCTGAGCAGCCGGCTGCACCGGGCCGGGCACGGGCAGGTACACGCGGCTGCGGCCCGGCTGGAGGGCGCCGGGGAGCGTTTGAGTCAGGTCATGGCGGCGCGGTTGGATCGCGCTGGCGCGGCGCTGTCGGCCGCCGAGGGCCGGCTGGCGGCGCTCAACCCGCTCGCCGTGCTGGGCCGCGGCTACGCCATCGTCCGCGATGCCGGCAGCGGGCGCGTGCGGGCGCGAGCGGCCGAGGTCAGCGCCGGCGATCTGCTGCATATCGTATTGGCCGACGGCACCGTCGTTGCCGACGTGACCGAGGTGCAGCCGGCGCGAGCGGATGACGAGTAAGTGACGGGTAGACGTATGGAGAGCAACACCGAGGCACGGCAGGATAGTCCGCACTTTGGCGCGGCGCTGCAAGAGCTAGAGGCCATCGTGAGTCGGCTGGAAGCACAGCCCGATTTGGAGTTGGAAGAGGCGTTGGGGCTATACGAACGTGGGGCCGCGCTCGCCAACCGCTGCCGCACGCTGCTCGCAGCGGCGGAGCTGCGCGTCAGTCAGCTTGCCGCGGAGAGCGATGGCGAGGGGCCTGACGCCGGGGGATAGGTCCGATACCGGCCCCCCTATGGTACCCCCACACAGCGGGGAGGACGGGCGCAACATGTTGCGCCCCTACGGCTTGGTCTGTGCCTAATCCCAGTTAGGAGGTGAGTTTGTCGAGTTGCGCCCGGAGCCGGGCCAGTTCCGCTTCGGCATCGGTTGCCCGCGCCTCGGCTACCTGCCGCGCGTCGGCCTCGGCGGCGGCCTGCGCCTCGGCTACCTGCCGCGCGTCGACTTCCACTACCATCCGCGCTTCAGCCGTTGCGGCCCGCAGCTCCGCGGCGCGGCGCGCCACCGTCTCTTCTCGGGTAGTCGGCAGCCACCGCTGGCTCTCCGGGTCGAACAGCCGCAAGGACTCGCCGCGCGGGTGCAACTCCAGCCCCAGTACCGCGCTCCACAGGGAGCCATCTTCAGCCGGCGACAGCGGTCGGTAGTGGCCGTGTGTCAGCCGATGGCCCTGGAGCGGCGGCCGCAGATACTCGTCGAGCGGATCGAACAGGAAATACTCGGTCACGCCCAACCGCTCATAGAGATCGTGTTTGGTGCGGCGGTCCTCACCACGGGTGCTAGGCGAGGTCACCTCGAAGACGACATCCGGCGGCTGCCCTTCTTCCCACAGCTTGTAGATGCGCCGCCGCCCGCCGGAGACGCCCTTGACCACAAAGACATCGGGCGCCACCACTCGCCGGGGGTTGCCTTCCTCGTAGTAGAGGAAGAGATCGCCACTGATATAGACGTGTGGATCATCGCGGAAATACTCCCGCAGCATGGCAATCAGATCGATCATCAGGTCGCGGTGGACATCGGTCTCAGCCATGGGCTGGCCGTCCGATTCGGGATAGAAGACTGCCGTTGCCGCTGGCGAGTGTGTTGGCGTTACCATCTTGGCTCTCCCGCATCGTCGCACCCGTTGGGTTGCCCGCCGGCAGTGTAGCACGGGCAAGCCGGTGGCGCATCGGCTTGACAGGAGCGTTGGCTTGCCCCTATACTTTTCATCACGTCCAGTGATAACCTCGGTATTTTGCGCTCTCCGGCAGGGCCGAGCGGCCCCCGGCCGCCTGACTTTTGTCGTTTTTCCTCGCTCTGCCCGCCTACGTGACTATCCCGCCGCTCGTCAGCAGAGTCACCCGGATACGCCGACGGTGAGCGCGATTTCTCAGTTGTGAGGAGCAAGCTATGACTCGGACTCTTCCCGCCGAAACCACCGCACCAGGGAATGGCGCCGCTGCCGAGTGGCGCGTCACCTCGCCGAACGGCGTCGGGCGCCGCTGGTACGGGCAGGCGCCGGAAGTGCTGCCCATGCCCAACCTGATCGAGGTGCAGCTCCGGTCGTTTGCCTCGTTCCGAGAGCGCGGGATGCAGGATGTCTTTGCCGAGATTTCGCCGATTGAGGACTTTACCAAGAAAAACCTGTCGCTGGAGCTGACGGTTCCGAAGGACCCGTTCGAGGAGCCGAAATACACGCAAGAGCAGTGCCGCGACCGCGACATGACCTATGCTGCGCCACTCTACGTTGATGCGCGGCTGCACAATCTGCAAACGGGCGAGATTAAGGAATCGCGCATCTTCATGGGCGACTTCCCGATCATGACGGAGCGCGGGACGTTCATCATCAACGGTGCCGAGCGAGTAGTCGTCAGTCAGTTGGTGCGCTCGCCAGGGGTCTACTTCACGGCCACCGAAGACGCCACGTCGGGTCGCCGGCTCTACGGCGCCAAGCTGATCCCGAGTCGGGGCGCGTGGCTCGAATTCGAGACGTCGAACCGCAACCTCATTACCGTCAAGATTGACCGGCGCCGCAAAATCCCGGTAACAACGCTGTTGCGAGCGTCCCATCAGCTGTTCGGAACGGATGAAGCGCTCTTCAGGCTCTTCGAGCACGTGGATACCGACCCGGATCATCCGTTCGTAGCCTCGACCATCGGCGAGAGCACCCGCCGCGATCCGGCGCGCAACCATGAAGAAGGGCTGATGGAGTTGTACCGCCGGCTGCGCCCCGGTGATCCGGCCACTGAGGAGAACGCCCGTAACCTCGTGGAATCGTTGCTGTTCGATCCGCGCCGCTACGACATCGGCGAGGTGGGCCGCTACAAGCTGAACCGCCGGCTGGGTCTCTCCACCACGGAGCGCACGATGACGCCGGACGACCTCGTCAAGATCGTCGAAGAGCTAATCAAGCTCAATAACGATCCACAGTCCTCGCCGGACGACATTGACCATCTCGGCAACCGCCGTATCCGTCCCGTCGGCGAGTTGATCCAGAACCAGTTCCGCGTCGGCCTGTCGCGCATGGAGCGCGTCATCAAGGAGCGTATGACCATCCAGGACGCGGCCACGGCCACGCCGGCCGGCCTGGTGAATATCCGGCCGGTCGCGGCGGCAATGAAGGAGTTCTTTGGCGGGAGCCAACTGTCGCAGTTCATGGATCAGGCCAATCCGCTGGCGGAGATCACCCACAAGCGGCGGCTGTCGGCGCTGGGGCCGGGCGGCCTCTCGCGCGAGCGGGCCGGTTTCGAGGTGCGCGACGTACACCATTCGCACTACGGCCGCATCTGCCCCATCGAGACGCCGGAAGGGCCCAACATCGGCCTCATCGGCAACCTCGCCACCTTTGGGCGGATCAACCCTTACGGGTTCATCGAGACCCCGTATCGGCGCGTAGCGCGCACGGTGCAGATCACGCCGGAGACGGACCCGGCAACGCTGGTGGGGCGTATGCTCCCGGAAACCACGCAGTTGCAGTTGCCGGCGCCGGCCAACGGCGATAGCGCGCTGGCGGCACTCGCCAGCGGCGATACGCTGACGCAGGAGCACGCCGCGGCGCTCGTGGCGGCTGCAACGGACGGTGAGGGTTTCGAGCTGGCGGTGCGACCTTACGTCACCGACAAGATCGAATATATGCCGGCGGACGAGGAAGAGTCCTATATGATCGCCCAGGCGAACGCCGTGCTCGACGAGCATGGCCAGTTCACCGACTCCCGCGTAGCCGTGCGCTACCGCGGTGAGTTCCAGGCGGTTGCGCGGCGGCGCGTAGACCTGATGGACGTATCGCCCAAGCAGATTGTGTCCATCGGTACGTCGCTGATCCCGTTCTTGGAGCACGACGACGCCAATCGCGCGCTGATGGGTGCGAACATGCAGCGGCAGGCGGTACCGCTGGTGCAGCCGGAGGCGCCGCTCGTCGCCACCGGCGTCGAGGCCCAGGTAGCGCGTGACTCCGGGCAGGTCGTCGTGGCCCAGCAGGACGGTGAGGTCGCGCGGGTCACCTCCAACGAGATTATCGTGCTGGAGGCGGCTACCGGCGAGGAGCGGACCTACACGCTGCAGAAGTTCGTGCGCTCGAACCAGGGCACGACGATCAACCAGCGCCCCACGGTCGAGCGCGGTGAGCGCGTCGTCCAAGGGCAGGTGCTTGCCGATAGCTCGGCGACGGATCAAGGCGAGCTGGCGCTCGGTCAGAATCTCTTGTGCGCGTTCATGTTCTGGGAAGGCGGGAACTACGAGGACGCCATTCTCATCAGTGAGCGCCTGGTGCAAGAGGACAAGTTCACCTCCATCCACATCGAAAAGCACGAGGTCGAAGCCCGCGACACTAAGCTCGGGCCGGAGGAGATCACCCGCGATATTCCCAACGTCGGTGACGACGCCCTGAAGGACCTCGACGAGGACGGCATCGTGTATATCGGCGCCGAAGTCGGTCAGGGTGACATCTTGGTCGGCAAGATCACCCCCAAGGGCGAGACCGAGCTGACCGCCGAGGAGCGGTTGCTGCGGGCGATCTTCGGCGAGAAGGCACGTGAAGTGAAGGACACGTCCCTGCGCGTGCCCACCGGGGAGCAGGGCAAGGTCGTTGATGTCAAGAAGTTCTCGCGCGACGCGGGTGATGAGCTATCGCCCGGTGTCAATACGATGGTGCGCGTGAGCGTCGCCATCAAGCGCAAGCTGTCGCAGGGTGACAAGATGGCCGGTCGGCACGGCAACAAAGGGGTAATTGCCCAGTTGATGCCGGTCGAGGACATGCCCTATCTGGAGGATGGCCGTCCGGTGGACATCATTCTCAGCCCGCTCGGCGGCCCCTCCCGCATGAACATCGGGCAGGTGCTCGAAACCCATCTCGGCTGGGCCGCGGACGCCTTGGGCATGAAGGTGGCCTCGCCGGTATTCGATAGCGCAAGCGAAGCGCGGATCAAAGCCGAGCTTGAACAGGCCGGCCTGCCAGCGAGCGGCAAGGTGAAGCTGTACGATGGGCGCAGCGGCGAGCAGTTCCACCAAGACGTGTGCGTGGGCCATCTCTACATGATGAAGCTCGACCACTTGGTAGAAGACAAGATTCACGCTCGCTCTACCGGACCGTACTCGCTCATCACCCAGCAACCGCTCGGCGGGAAAGCGCAGATGGGTGGACAGCGGTTCGGCGAGATGGAGGTGTGGGCCTTGGAAGCCTACGGTGCTTCCTACACCCTCCAGGAGCTACTGACGGTCAAGTCGGACGACGTGGTCGGTCGGGTCAAGACCTACGAGGCCATTGTGAAGGGTGATCTGAACTTGGAGCCGGGCGTACCGGAATCCTTCAAGGTGCTCGTGAAAGAGCTGCAGAGCCTGGGCCTGAACGTGGACATCCTCAACGAGAAGAACGAGCAGATCCAGTTCGTTGACGAATCTGGCGCAGATATACTTCCCGAGCTAGGCATCAACCTCGAAGGCCTAGAGGATCGGGAATAGGGAGGCAAGGGAGCAAGCTATGTTGGAAGTTAACGACTTCAATGCCATTCGCCTCATGATCGCCTCGCCGGACCAGGTTAGGCGCTGGTCTTACGGGGAAGTGGTCAAGCCGGAGACGATCAACTACCGCACCCTGAAACCGGAGAAGGACGGCCTGTTCTGCGAGCGCATCTTCGGTCCGCAGAAGGACTGGGAATGCGCCTGCGGCAAGTACAAGCGCGTGCGCTTCCGCGGCATCACCTGCGACAAGTGCGGTGTCGAGGTCGCGCGGGCCAACGTGCGCCGCGAGCGGATGGGCCACATCGAGCTGGCCTCTCCCGTCTCGCACATCTGGTACTTCAAGGGCATCCCCAGCCAGTTGGGTCTGCTCCTCGACCTGTCGCCGCGCAACCTGGAGAAGGTGTTGTATTTCGCGTCCTACATCGTGACGAGCGTGGACGAGGAAAAGCGGCGGCAGCGGTTGGTTGCCCTGGACGATGAGCTCGTCGAGCACGCGGCGGCCTTGGAGCGCGCCACGACCGAAGAGCAGCAGGTGATCGAGATGCAGGTGGACCAGGAGTTGGTTCGCCTGGAGACCGAGCTACGTGACAAGCTGGCGGCACTGCAGGAGCGCCGCGGGAGCGCCCGTGAGGCGGCGGAAGCAGCCCTGCCGGCGCTGGAAGCGACCCTCGCCGACCTGAGCGGCAAAACGGCCGACGAGACGGTGGTGTTCGAGCCGTCCGGCGTCGTGATCGTGAGCGCCGGTGATGAAGTGACCGCCGACCACGTGAGCGCGGCGCGAGAGGCGGCGCAGCAGTACGTGGAGGACGTAGAGCGGCAGGCGAGCCTCGAAGAGCGCCAGCTAGACGGGCAACTGCAAGAGGATGCCCAGAAGTTGAGCGATGCGGCCAACATCGAGATTGACGAGTTGGCACGCAAGATGAACGAGGAGATCGAGGCGATTGACGGCGCGGTCCAGGCCCGCCGGCAGGAGGTCGAGAAGCTCCAGCCGATGACGCTGCTCACCGACGCCCAGCATCGTGAGGTGCAGGACGCCTGCGGGCCGATCTTCGAGGCGGACATGGGCGCCGAGGCGCTGCTGGAGATCATCCGACGTCTGGACCTGGACGCGCTGGCAAAGCAGCTCCGGGAAGACGTTCATGCCTCTTCGATGCAGCGGCGCAAGCGGGCAACCAAGCGGTTGCGCGTGGTGGAAGCCTTTCGCAAGTCCGGCGCCGAGCCGACGTGGATGATCCTCGTCGTCTTGCCCGTCCTCCCCCCCGACCTCCGGCCCATGGTGCAGTTGGATGGTGGCCGCTTTGCGACCAGCGACCTGAACGATCTCTACCGCCGGGTCATCAACCGCAACAACCGGCTCAAGCGGCTGCTCGACCTCGGCGCGCCGGAGATCATCATTCGCAATGAGAAGCGAATGCTGCAAGAGGCCGTGGACGCGCTGATTGACAACGGCCGGCGCGGCCGGGCGGTGTCCGGATCGGCCAACCACAAGCTGAAGAGCCTCTCCGACATGCTCAAGGGCAAGCAGGGCCGGTTTCGGCAGAACCTCTTGGGCAAGCGTGTTGACTACTCCGGCCGGTCGGTGATCGTGGTCGGGCCGACGCTGAAGATCAACCAGTGCGGGCTGCCGAAGCGGATGGCGCTGGAGTTGTTCAAGCCGTTCGTCATGCGCGAGCTGGTGGATCTGGGCCATGCGCCCAATATCAAGAGCGCCAAGCGGATCGTGGAGCGGGCGCGGCCGGTCGTCTGGGATGTCCTCGAAGATGTCACCAAGGGCCATCCGGTGCTCCTGAACCGAGCGCCCACGCTCCATAGACTGGGCATCCAAGCCTTCGAGGTCGTCTTGGTCGAGGGCAGTGCCATTCAGATTCACCCGCTCGTATGCACGGCGTACAACGCGGACTTCGACGGCGATACGATGTCGGTTCACGTGCCGCTCTCGGATGAAGCCCAGCGCGAGGCGCGCGAACTGATGCTCTCCACCCACAACCTGCTGTCGCCGGCCGACGGCTCGCCGTTGGTTGCCCCGACAAAGGACATGGTGTTGGGTTGTTACTACCTGACGCTCCAAGAAACTACGACGGCAGCCAACGGTCGCGTGTTCATGGACTTCGATGAAGTCGTGCTGGCCCATGACCTCGGCGAGATCGACCTCCAGACACCGATCAAGGTGCAGGTCAGCGCGAGCGATTTCGAGAGCGAAGCGGCCATGATCCTCAGTGACGGGCCGCAGGGGCGCGGGACATCCATCGAGACCGTGCCGGTCGGCGGCATCTTCACGACGACCGTCGGCCGCGTGCTCTTCAACCGCGTCCTCCCCGCGGAGCTGCGCTTCGAGAACCGCGTCATGGACAAGGGCAAGCTGAAGGAGCTAGTGGCCCGCACCTTCCTGCTCGTCGGCCGTGAGCCTACCGCCGAGATCGTAGACCGGGTGAAAGACGTCGGCTTCCACTACGCCACGCTTTCCGGGATCACGGTGGGCATTGACGATATCAAGATTCCAGTGGCCAAGCAGGGCATCATGGAAGAAACCGAGGCACTCATCGAGGAGATTGACGCCGAGTACAACGACGGGCTGATGACCGAGCGGGAGCAGTACGAGAAGACCGTTGAGGCGTGGGCAGAGGCGACGTCCCGCGTGACGGACGCGGTGCAGCAGGAGCTTGATCCGTTCGGCTCGGTGCATATGATGGCCGAGTCCGGCGCGTCCAAGGGCAGTTTCAACCAGATTCGGCAGTTGGCGGGGATGCGCGGTCTCATGGCCGCATCCAACGGCCGGATCATTCCGATCCCCGTCAAGTCCAACATGCGCGAGGGGTTGTCCGTGCTGGAATACTTCATCTCCACGCACGGCGCACGCAAGGGCCTCGCCGACACCGCCCTCCGCACGGCCGACTCCGGCTACCTCACCCGGCGGCTGGTGGACGTGTCGCAGGATGTCATCGTCCGCGAGGAAGACTGCGGCACCACCCTGGGCACCACCCTCAAGGCGCCGACCGATCAGGCCATACTGGATGACCTCGGCGAGCAGGCTCTCGGTCGGTTTGCTGCGGAGCCGGTTGCCCATCCCGAGACCGGTGAGGTGCTGGTCGAAGCGAACACGATGATTGACGAGGCGGCCGTGGAGACCATCAAGGCGGCCGGGGTAACGAGCATCACCGTGCGGTCGCCGCTGACCTGTGCAGCACGGCACGGTCTCTGCGTCAAGTGCTACGGGCGCAATCTGGCCGACGGTCAGGAAGTCACTATCGGGACGGCGGTCGGCATCATCGCCGCGCAGTCCGTCGGTGAGCCGGGCACCCAACTGACCATGCGGACCTTCCACACCGGGGGCACTTTGGAGCGGACTGCCCCTCCCCAGAACATCAAGGTGTTGGGTGAACGGAACACGCTGGAGTTGACCCCCAAGACCCACAAACAGGTGCTCGGCCAGTTCGCTGCGGAGCGGATTGTCCATCCCAAGACCGGCGAGGTGCTGGTGGAAGCGAACACGCGGATAGACGAGGCGGCCGTTGCGATCACCACGGCGGCCGGGGTCACAAGCGTCACAGTGCAGGACGATCTCAGCAAGCAGGTTCTCGGCCGGTTCGCTGAGGGGCGGATTGTCCATCCCAAGACCGGCGAGGTGCTGGTGGAAGCGAACACGCGGATAGACGAGGCGGCCGTTGCGATCATCACGGCGGCCGGCGTAGAGAGTGTCACCGTGCGGTCGCAGTTGACCACGCGGACCATCCGCTCCGAGGTCATTGTCGTCGGTGAGGACATCACCAGCGGGTTGCCGCGCGTCGAGGAACTGTTCGAGGCGCGGGTGCCCAAGGGGATGGCGCTCATCAGCGAGATTGACGGCAAAGCGGAGATCATCGAAGACGAGCCGCGGAAGATCCGCGTGACCAACGTCCAGGTGCTCACCGATACCCTGGACGTTCCCGAGGGCTACGAGATCGTGGTTCAAGACGGCGATGAAGTTGATCCGGGCGACGTTGTGGCCCAGCGGGTTGTTCCGGCCCAGTCGGATGCCGCCGACGGCGCCGACGGAGCGGACAGCCTCGTGCCCGTCGAGACGGAGCAGCTACGGGCCACCACGCAGGGCCAGATCGTGCGGGAAGACCAGCGGGTCATCGTGCGCTGGGAAGAGCCGAGCGATGCCGAATACTCGGTGCCGGCGACGGCTCGAATCTCCATTGAGGATGGCCAGCAGGTGGAGGCCGGCGATCCGCTGACGGAAGGGCCGGTCAGCCCGCAAGACTTGCTGGCGGTCAAGGGCGAGCGCGCAGTGCAGGAGTACCTGGCTACGGAAGTGCAGAAGGTCTACTCCAGCCAGGCGGTGTCCATCAACAACAAGCACATCGAGGTGATCGTCCGGCAGATGCTCCGCAAGGTGAGCATTGACGAGGCGGGCGACACGGAGCTACTGCCCGGCGAGTTGGTGGACCGCTTCAAGTACGAAGAGCAGAATGCAAAGACCCTCGCCGAGGGCGGCCAGCCGAGCACCGCGCAGCCGGTGTTGCTCGGCATCACCAAGGCGTCACTGGCTACCGACAGTCTCCTGGCGGCGGCCTCCTTCCAGGAGACGACGCGCGTGCTCACCGAGGCAGCAGTCGGAGGTCGCACCGACCAACTCCTCGGCCTGAAGGAGAACGTCATCATCGGCAAGCTGATCCCGGCCGGGAGGGGGTTGCAGGCGCTCCTGGAGCGCCAACGTCAAAAGGAGCTACTCGAAGCGGGCCTGGCGGAGAGCGGCGAGGACGGTGAAGATGCTCCCGCGGCGTTGGAGGACGGCGAGGCTGCGCCAGTACTATTCGGCCAGCCCAGCGCCGAGGAAGCGGCGGTACCAGCCGAGTAGCGCCCCCCTATGGTCCCCCCGTTGCGACGGGGGGACGGGCCCTTCCCTCCCCCGTCGCAACGGGGGAGGGCTAGGGTGGGGGCAAACACTGTTCATGCCGGGAAGGGGAGTCCCCTTGGTGACCGCCGGTGCGTGCGTGTTGTCGCCCCGGCGCCTTCCCTGGTAGAATTCAAGAGCGCCCGCGATGGCTGCGAGACGCAGCGGCGTGGGAGGTGTGGTCCAGCGGTTAGGACTCTGGTCTGTGGAACCAGCGGCACGGGTTCGACTCCCGTCACCTCCCCCACACGCAGACTCCACCCGTAGCGTTCCCCTCCCATCGGCCTCGCTCTCGTAGAATCCTCGCTGTCCGCACTGCCGCCGCCTGAGCAGCAAGCGCACCGCGATAGGGCCAGCGTGTGACCGCGTGCAATCGGATGTCCTACCGGCTGAGAGTCGTTACATATTGGAGACGCCATGAGCGCAAAGATCGAGCCACGCATTCTACGCGGCACGCGCGATTTTCTCCCCCGGACGATGCTCTTGCGCCAGCACGTCACCGGGGTCATTCGGACCGCTTTCGAGCGGTTTGGCTTCGAGCCGCTGGAGACGCCAGCCATCGAGCTAGCCGAGACGCTCGAAGGCAAGTACGGCCCGGAAGGCGACCAGCTCGTCTACCGGTTCCGTGATCGGGGCAGCCGGCGCGTCGGCTTGCGCTACGACCTCACCGTGCCGCTCTGCCGGGTGGTGGCGATGTATCCGACGCTGCCGAAGCCTTTCAAGCGTTACCAGATGCAGCCGGTCTGGCGGGCGGACAAGCCGCGCAAAGGCCGCTACCGCGAGTTCTGGCAGTGCGACTGCGACATCGTGGGTAGCGCCAGCATGTTAGCCGATGCCGAGATCATCAGCCTCATCACGACGGTCCTGCCGGCGCTGGGCCTGCGCGAGTTCACGGTGCGCCTGAACAACCGCAAGCTGCTCACCGGGCTGGCGCAATACGCCGGCGTGCCGGACGCCGACGCGCCGGACATCTTTCGGGCGATAGACAAGCTCGATAAGATCGGCCGCGACGGCGTGATGCAGGAGCTGCTCACGCGGGAAGTCGGTGGCTCCCGCTTTGCGGCCGCCGATGACGACGATTCCGAGACGCCGGGCCGCGGGCCGCGGGAGCCGTTCCTCTCCGAGGACACCGCCACGCGCCTGCTCGATCTTGTCGCGCTGCGTGGTCCCGCCGATGAAATACTGGCCGACCTGCGGGACACGCTCGGTGAGATTCCCTTGGCAGCGACCGGAATCACCGAGCTGACGGAGATCATCGACTATCTCGAAGCGTTGGACGTGCCGGCGCACTGCTATCAAGTGGACCTATCGCTGGCGCGTGGCCTGGACTACTACACCGGGCCGATCTTCGAGACGGAGGTCGGCCAGCTCGTCAACGGCCGTCCCATCGGCAGCGTGACCGGCGGCGGGCGCTACGATGAGCTATTGGGCATGTTCACCAGCCGGGGGCAGCCGGCGACCGGTACGACGCTCGGAATCGAGCGGCTCATTGACGTGCTCGAAGAGCTAGGCGGCGGCGATGCCGGTGCGACTCGCACGATCACCGACGTACTCGTGACCGTCTTCGACCGCGATCACCTCAAAGACAGCCTGGCCCTCGCCGCCTCGCTGCGGCGTGCGGGAATCAATACCGAATTGCCTCTGAGCACACGGCGGCTCGGTGCCCAGCTACGCCAGGCAAACCAGCGGGGCATCCCGTGGGCGGTGTTCCTCGGGCCGGATGAGGTCGCTGCTGGGCAAGCCACAATCCGCGACATGCGCTCCGGCGACCAGACCACGCTCCCGCAGACCGAGATCGCAACGTTCCTACAAGCGAGGCTGACCGACGCCTAAGCGGGGAGGCATACCCTCACAAGGGTAGGTTTTCGATGTAGGGGCGCGATTTATCGCGTCCAGGCCCTCGTCATTCCGGCGGAAGCCGGAATCCAGGGCTATTCGTGGCCCCCCGGCCTCCGTCAAGCACTGGAAAGTGCCCGGTTCCTGCCCGGCGGTGGCCTTGCCCCCAGGTCCTGGAGCTTCCCGCGTGCCCGGGAAGCCATCCTGAGTATCCTTCCATCCCGAAAATCCTGATGCAGACAAAAAACCTACCCTTATGAGGAGGCACACCTAGCTCCCGCCCTGCTCGCGCCCGCTTGGCGCCAGACTACCGGTCCGCTTGCCGACGACGTAGCTCCGCTTCAAGCTGCCGGATGCGCGCCTCAGCCGACCGCCGGGCCGCCCGCTCCGCCAGCCGCTCGGCTTGCTCGACGGCAATCTGGGCCTCGGCCTCGGTCGCACGGACCTCGGCAACCTCCCGTGCCGCCCACACCTCCGGCCAACTCTCCGAGTAGGTGCCCGTGGCCCGGTCGTAGAGCCGTGGCCAGTTGTCATCCCAGCACAGGCTCAACCTCAACACCGCGCTGTAGCCCTTCAGAATACCGTCCGGCGCCGTGGTCAGCGCGATTGGCTCATACCTGCCGGCCACCAGCCGGTCCCCGGCCAGCTTGGCCCCGTGATACTCGCCATCTTTCGGATCGAACCGCCAGTATTCCGGTACGCCAATACGCGCATAGATCGCCCGCTTGCGCCCCACGTCCTCCGGCCCGGTACTCGACGAGCCGATCTCCAGCACCCAATCCGGCGGCTTGCCTACCTCCCAGGGCAGATAGAGCTTGCGTTCCCGGATGGCGTCCGCTTCCACCCCGAAGGCCAGGTACACGTCCGGGGAGACGCGGACATTGAGATCGCGCCGGTCGTAGCAGAGGATCGTGTTGCTACTGAGGAAGGTATCGGGACGTTGCTCGAAGTCGGTAAACCGACTGGCGAGCAGGCCGAGGATGGCGTGGATGGGCCGTTCTTGATCCATTGCTTCAGGTTTGAGGACCAGTTTGTGGGGATTGTAGTCGAGGCGGGCGTAGTCAATCTCGCCCTGTTTGTGGTAGGGCCGCATGGTAGTTGTGGGTGCGGCTGCCGTAGCGGTCATGGTTAGTCCCGGGGCCGGGCATAGGTACAGGACAAGTATAGTCCACGCCCCCACCGCCGGGTATGCTACCGCCGCTTCAACTGCTCGGTGAGGGCCTGGTAATACCGGCTGCGGTCGCCGAACACGTAGTCGAGCCGGCTCACCGTAACGTCCGTACCGCCGGCCCGGCGGAGGTAGTCCACGAGCGATAAGAGCGCCTCCTGGCGCACGACCACGCGGACGGCGTACCAGCCGTGCTGCCCCGGCGTCTTGGAGACGACCTTGCTCACCGTCGGTCCCTGCAACCCGGCCAGTTCCGGCCGCCGCAGGAGATGGCGGCCGATGGCCTCTGCCGACTCCGCGCTGACGTTGGCCGTGACCGCAAAGTAGCCGGCAGCCCGCATGTGCGCCTCGATCAACTCTAGCAACGTGCGTGCTGCGTCCCGAACGGCCGGGTCCGCGCGTAGCCGCCGGATATTGCCGATCACACAGGCTTGGCAATGCAGGATCGTGCCGCCACCGATCTGCTTGAGCCGATTTTCACGGAGTGTTGTCCCGGTAGTTACCAAGTCGGCGATGATATCCGCGGCGCCCGTCGTCGGCGCCGCCTCCAGCGCACCGTGTCCGGGGACCAGCGTGAAGTGCGTAATACCCTTGTCGTACAGGAAATCGCGCGTCAGGTTGGAGAACTTCGTCGCTACCCGCAGCACCCGTCCCGCGGCGTGCATCGTCGCGGCGAGGTCGGCGAGGTCCCGGACCGTCACTACGTCGAGCCAGTCGTCCGGTACCGCGAGTGCCAAGTCGCACTCGGCAATCCGCAGCTCGGGATGCAGCACGAGCAGATTAGTGCTCTCGTCCCGGGCCTCCGCCACGAGGTCGTAGCCGGTGATGCCCAGGTCCGCCTCCCCGGCCTCGACCATGCTCACGATGTCGGGCACACGCTGGAAATGCACCGTGACCGCGGGGAGCGCAGCGATGGTCGCGCTGTAGTGCCGGGAGCTAACGCGCCGGACGGTCAGCCCGCAGTCGGCGAGTAGCGTGAGGACCGGCTCCTCCAGCGCCCCTTTGCTCGGTAGCGCCAAGCGCACCTGACCGGTCGCCCGGCCGCTGCCGCGAGATTGGTCGGTCATCGCACACCTGCCGCCGGTTCACCGCCGGCTTGCCGGTCAGCGTGAGCCGGCTCCCAGCCCACCTGACAGTATTGCGCGGCCTCGGCGAGCGCCACGCGCTGCTCTTGGCGGGCGGCCATGTTGCGGACAGTGATAGTCCCGCTGAGACGCTCCTCCGACCCGACAATGCCGCAAAAGGGAATACCCCGCCGCGCAGCCTGGCGCAGCGTACCTTTGACCCCGCGCCCCATCAGCTCTAGCTCGACGCGCAAGCCCGCCTGACGCAGCTGCTCTGCCGCAGACACGGCGTAGGCGTAATCGTCGGCGCCGAGTGGGATGACCTGCACCTGCGCCGTCGGACCGGCCGCCGGCCGGGCGTGGCTATCCAAGGCCAGCTTGACCCGCTCGACGCCAAAGGCAAAGCCGGCCGCGGGTACATCGGTGTTCGCCCCAAGCAGCCGCAGCAGGCCGTCGTAGCGGCCACCCCCACACAACTGTTGAGCCGGGCCAAGGCCAGCGGCGTAGATTTCGAAGACCAGCCCGGTGTAGTACGGGAGGCCGCGCCCCAAGCCGAGGTTGACGGTCACGGCCTCCGGCGGCACACCGTAGGCGCCGAGTTGCGTACTGACCGCCTCCAGCCGGTGCAGCGGTGCATGGTCGAGCCGGTAGTCGGTGAGCACGTGCCGGATACGGTCGAAGGCCGTCGGAGGACAGCCGCGCACGGCACGGAGCCGCTCCGCCAGCTCCAAGGCGCGGCGAATACCGGGCGCCTGGTCCTGCCAGCGCAGCTTGCGGAGCAGGCCATCAGCCACGTCTTCAGCCGACCGGGTACGTCCGACGCTGACGTTGCTGGCTTGTAGCAGCCCCAGGATCAGCTCGCGGGCGTGCTGCTCTTCCAGCCCGGCCACCAGGCGACGCAAGGTGGCCAGCGTGTCGTTTCCCGGCCGATGGTCCGCAGCGTTCATCGCGTCCGCGCTCCCCGGCGGCTGCTCCTCCGCGCCGGAGCCGAATAGCTCATCGAGCCGCGCATCCACCTGGGCACGTCCCCGCTCGGCCTTCCTGAGGTCCTGCATACTGGCGATGACGAAGCTGCGAGCACGGTCATCCAGCCCCAGCGTCCGCAGCAGGGCGGCCATCACCCCGAAGTGACCGATCTCCAGGCGGTGATCGGCCAAGCCGAGGCGGCCCAGCGATTGCCAGGCCAACGCGGCCAGCTCGGCGTCGGCTGCCGGCCCCTCTGGGCCGATCAGCTCGACGCCGGCCTGTGTAAACTGGCGGTAGCGTCCCCGGCGCGGCCGCTCATAGCGGAACACCGGACCGGCGTAGGCAAAGCGTTGGGGCAGCGCCGCGGCTTGGCAATGATCTACGTAGTAGCGACCGACCGAGGCCGTCAGTTCCGGGCGCAGACACAGATCGCGGCCACGATAGGGGAACGCATAGAGCTTGGTCAGGATATCCTCACCCGACTTGAGACGAAAAAGATCGGTATACTCCAGGATCGGGACTTCGATCTGCTCGTAGCCGTAGCTGGCAAAGCTATCGCCGAGCGCCCGCACGAGGTCGTGTAGCTGCCGGGCGTCTGGGGGTGACCAGTCGTTCGTGCCGCGTACACGCTCAAGCTGTTGCCGCATCGCATTCTCTCACGGGTCTTCTGGTATCCTAACAGCGACACGACATCGAGGCACTGAAGATGAACCATGAGGAGCTCACCCGTGCCAGCAACTGACAGCGTAGCCAACATTGAGAGCGTGTTGGTAAACGTATCACTCGTTCAGGAGGTGTTGCCGGCGCACCATCGCTTGCACGGGACCCCGGACCCCGTGGTGCGACGCCGGATGACGGTCGAGGTGGGAGCGAGTCGGGCTGCGCTCGAACAGACCGATTACGGTCATCCGGGACGGTTCAATCCACCGCAGGTGCGGGTACTGTCGGCAACGCTGGCAGACCGTGAAGCGCAGTTCAAGGCCCTGATCCCGGTGCTCGCAGACTTGATGAGCTAATCGCCGCCAGCTCGGACCTAACCCCCCGCCCCTTCCCTGGAGGGAAGTGGAGTCAGCAGAGCAACCGTTAGCCCCTTCCCTTATGAAGACAACTTAATCGGGTAGTGGGATGTAGCCCCCCTATTGGCCCCCCCGCTGCGGCGGGGGGACGACGGTCTGCTCCCTCCCCCGTCGGGACGGGGGAGGGCTGGGGTGGGGGCGAACACACTACCTAATCAAGTTCGCAACTTTCATCAGGGAGGGGGTTGGGGTGGAGGTCCGCCTCTGCATACGAAAACCTACTCTTATCGGAGAGACCGTCCCCCCGCCCCATCCCGGTCAATCGGAGTCGCTGCGCTCGCCATTGTCCTCGGCGGGATGCTGGCTTTCATCCCACATGACGTAGGCGGTGCCGACGATGATGACGACGACCACGATGATGAGGACCGGCCAACCGAGGGGGTTAGGCACGATAGGCATGATTAATCCTGTACCTGCCTTGCGAGCACGCCAGCGCCAGCCTCGGCGCGCTCCACGTCTGCGTAGTGGCCGCGATACGCCGGCGGCAGGAGTGCTGCAAGCTGCTGCATCAGCGCCTCCGTAACCTCGGCGGCGGTTGTCCGCCGGCCGTTCGGGGTTAGCGACTCCAACGTTACCGGCGAGCCGATGGTCAGCGTGAGGCCGCAACGGAAGAACGACCGCAGGGTAAGCTCCTCCGTCCCGGTGATCGCCGCACTCACCAGCGGAACCCCGGAGCGACGTGCCAGTAATCCTACACCCGGCAGGCCGGCCAACAGCCCGGGGCGGCGACTGCGCGTGCCCTCCGGGAAGATCAAGAGCACGTCGTCATTCTCCAGCACTGCCAGGCTGTGGCGGATGGCCCGGCGATCCGACTCCCCGCGCCGGATCGAAACGGTGCCAAGCCGATTCACAAGCCGTCCTACGAGTGGGAAGGCCATGACCTCCTGCTTGGCGACGAAGATGGGCGGACGGGGCAGGAAGATGAGCAGGAAGGGAATGTCGAAGTAGCTGAGGTGGTTAGCGGCGACGAGCACCGGCCCGGTGTGTGGGAAGTCGGCGCCGCCGGTGACTCGCACCGCCAGCAGCAGCCGGGTTACGAGCCGCACGAAGCCAATGATGATGTAGTACACGATGTACAGGAAGCGCGGATACGACCTGGCGCGCACGGCGCTCGATGCAGTCATGCTCGTTATTGCTCTGAAATCTGAAAATAGCCTGGAGCCGTCATTCCCGCGCAGGCGGGAATCCACGTCCCCCGCTCGCGGGGGGACCATAGGCTGACAAGGGTAGGTTTTTCTGTAGGGGCGCGATTTATCGCGTCCAGGCCCCCGTCATTCCGGCGGAAGCCGGAATCCAGGGCTAGTCGTGCCCCTCGGCGCTCGTACCTGGCACTGGCAAGCGCCCGGTGCCTCCCCGACGTTGGCCGGGACACCTCCTAGCCAGGGGCTGTCCACTCCCGCGGCCACCCATCCTGTTCATCCTTCCATCCCGAAAATCCTGATGCAGACAAAAAACTTATCCCTATGAGGGGACAGGAGGCCGGCTGCCCTTTTCATCCTGCGCCGGCCCCGGTGTGCTCCGCCGCGACACGGCGCACGGCCGCGAGCACCCGCTCGACGACCGCCGGTATCGAGAGGCGCGTCGTGTCTAGCATCATAGCATCAGCCGCCGGCTTCAGCGGTGCCGTGCTCCGGCCGCTGTCGAGCCGGTCGCGCCGTTGCAGCGCCGCCAACGCTGCCGCGTAAGTCGTGTCCTCGCCTCTGTTCCGCTGCTCCCGATAGCGTCGTTGGGCGCGTGCCTCGGCACTGGCCGTGAGAAAGAGCTTCAGGGGCGCGTCCGGTAGGACCACGGTGCCGATGTCGCGTCCGGCCATGACGACGCCACCCGGCGCGGCGAGCCGGCGCTGCTGTTCCAAAAGCGCAGCACGCACCTGTGGCAGCGCGGAGACGGCCGAGACGTGCCGATTCACCGCCGGATGCCGCAAGGCCGCCGTCACATCCTCACCATCGAGCAGCACCGTCGTATCTTGCACCGCGAATGCCATGTCCGCCGCCAGCGCGGCCAAGCGCGGCTCATCGTCGGGGCTAATCTGCTGCCGGATGGCGAGCAGCGTGACGGCGCGATACAGCGAGCCAGTGTCGAAGTACGTATAACCTAGCCGCTGCGCCACTAGCAGACCGACCGTACTCTTGCCGGAGGCAGCCGGTCCGTCGAGCGCGATAACCAAGCCGGTCATGGATTCGGCCTCAGGCGGCGGTGCAGCGGCGGCTCCCATCATGGACACGAAAATAACACCCCCCCGTCATTGCGGCTTGCGCCGCAAGCCGTGGCCCCCGCCAGGCCCCCACCCTAACCCTCCCCCGTCCCGACAGGGGAGGGAACTACCCGTCCCCCCGCCGCAGCGGGGGGACCATAGGGGGGCTACCTCTTTCATAATCGCGCTCCTACACAAAAGACCTATCCCTGGCCGGACTAGACTCCGACCTCAGCCGGAGCGGCAGCCGCCGTCGCTACCTCAGCGGGCGTAAGATGCCGCCAGCCGCCGGGTGCGAGATCGCCTAGCTCCACGCCGCCTACCCGCACGCGCACGAGCCGCCGCACCGTCAGACCGACGGCCGCACACATCCGCCTGATCTGGCGCTTGCGCCCTTCATGGAGCACGATCCGCAAGTGATGGACGGTAGGCGTCGTCAAGGTCATATCCCCGCCGGGGCGCTCGACCACGGTGACTTGCGCGCCGCTCGACCGGTCGCCATCGCCCAAGTCGAGGGGGCGCCGGAGGCGGCGGAGCGTCTGCGGGGTGAGCCGGCCGGTGACGTGGACAACATATTCCTTCTCGCAGCCGTACCGGGGATGCTGAATACGCTGACTCCAGCGCCCGTCGGTCGTGGCGAGCAGCAAGCCCTCACTCTCGGCATCGAGACGACCGACAAAGAGTAGCCCCGGAAACGCCGGCAGCAGCTCCATCACCGTCGGTCGGCCGTGGGGATCGCTATGCGTGGTGATGACCCCCACCGGCTTGTGCAGCGCCAGGTGTACCACTGCGGATTGTGCCGCCACCGGGCGGCCGTCCACCAGCACGCGGTCCCGGTCCTGGTCAACGGTGGTCCCTAGCTCGGTTGCCGGCTGCCCATTGATTTGCACGCGACCGGCCAGGATCAGCGCCTCGGCCCGGCGGCGCGAGGCAATGCCGGCCCGCGCCAGGTAACGCTGCAAGCGTTCCCGGCGATGAGCGGCAGACGGCGGCGGCTGCTCGCGGCGCCGGCGACGTTCGGCCATCCCTGCTCTATCCGCACTGCATCCAACCGACCCACGGGCCGATAGCGAGTGTAGCAAAGGCGTCGCGCCGCCGGCGTTGCCCTAGCTTACAAGGGTAGGTTTTTCGTGTAGCGGCGCGATGAATCGCGCCCAGTCCCCCGTCATTCCGGCGAAAGCCGGAATCCAGGGTCAGTCGTGGCCTCCCGGGCCCCGTCATTCCCGCGCAAGGAGACCTTTGCGTAACCCGTCATTCCCGCGAAGGCGGGAATCCAAAAACCGGTCCTTCCAGGTTAGCGAGGAGTGGTGCATTGTCCCTCTCGCACTCCATCCGGGGGTTATGCAAAGGTCTCCGAAGCGGGGGGCCATAGGCTGACAGGGGTAGGCTTTTCGTAGCGGCGTGATTCATCGCGCCCAGTCCCCCGTCATTCCGGCGAAAGCCGGAATCCAGGGTCAGTCGTGGCCTCCCGGCCCCCGTCATTCCCGCGCAAGCGGGAATCCCCCCCCTCTCCACATGGTGGAGAGGGGGCCGGGGGGTGAGGCCGGTCCCCCGTCCCCCCGCCGCAGCGGGGGGACCATAGGGGGGCTACCCCCTCCCCAAGGACAGTTTTTCCAAGCGCCGGAAAACTCGTCCCCCAGACCGTTGTCATTCCCCACCCTCCGCCGATATGTCTCCCTGACGGGAGTGGCTAATGCAAGACCATCCGAGCACACCGGGCATTGCCCGGCAGGGAACCCTTGGCACCGACGGGCCGGCTGCGTGCGGTGGCGCGGCCGCGTTCTCGCCGGCGCCGGGTCCGTCTCGACCCCGCGCCACGCCCTTGCCCTTGCCCATAGCGCTGGACCACACTCGGTCCCGCGCCGCGTCCTTGCCCTTGGCGCCGGACCACGCGCGGTCCGGTGCCGCGTCCTTGCCCTTGCCGAACCTGCCGAGTCACGAGCTGCGTGACCCGGCATGGGCCGGCCCGCGCGTGCCGCTCTCCACTATTCCCTGGCCGGCCGGGGTGCGCCGGCTGCGCTCGGTGGTCTTGCCCCGCGTCATTGCCACTCCCGGCACCCGCCTTTCCCACCCGCTCACCGCCCGGTTCGCGCCCACCGCCGCCGAGCCGGGAGCGCCCACCCAGCCGGTGCCGCCCCGCCCGCCGCCCACCACCGCGGGCACGGGCGACCCGCGGCACCGCCGCTCGCGCGCCCCTCCCAGCGCCACCCACAGAAAGGTTTTTCCGTAGGGGCGCGATGAATCGCGCCCAGGCCCTCGTCATTCCGGCGGAAGCATGTCCCGTACCCCGATACGGGGCCGGAATCCAGGGTCAGCGTGGCCTCCCGGCCCCCGTCATTCCCGCGAAAGCGGGAATCCACACCCCCTCTCTATCGCTCCGCGATGGAGAGGGGGCCGGGGGTGAGGACCATCCTGCTCATCCCGGCATCCTGCAAATCCTGGTGCAGACAAAAAACCTCCCCCTGTGAGCGTTGCCCTGGGGCAGCGGCTGTGCTATCGTGCCTGACCAATGGAGCGGTAGCGTCGAGCGCCATCATCGCTACCCACAGAGGTGGAGACCCATGGCCGGAGAACGCGCGGCGCCCATCCGCAAGGCGGTCATCCCGGTAGCCGGGCTGGGAACGCGGCTGCTCCCGGCAACCAAGTCACAGCCCAAGGAGATGCTGCCGGTGGGCCGCAAGCCGGCCGTCCAGTACGTGGTCGAGGAGATGGTCGAGGCTGGCATCACCCAGATTCTCCTCATCACCGGGCGGCAGAAGTCCTCGATTGAGGATCACTTTGATCGTGAGACGGAGCTGGAGCGCCGCTTGGTACGCACCGGCGCCTACGATCTGGCCGAGGAGCTGAACTTCTTCGAGGAGGACGTTGCGCTCTTCTATACGCGCCAGAGCGTGCAGAGCGGGCCGGCCGATGCCATCCGGCTGGCGGCCGATTTTGTCGGCGATGAGCCGTTTCTTGTCGCGTATGGCGATACGATCATCACCAGCCAGCAGCGACCGAGCCTGATCCAGCGCATGTTGAAAGACCATCTCGATAGCGGCGCACGCGCCACGCTGGCCGTGGAGACGGTGCGGCGCGAAGACGTGCAGCGGTACGGCATCGTGCAGCCGACGGCTGGCACGCCACCGCAGCCGACCGCAGCCTTTGAGATTGACGACCTCATCGAGAAGCCGGAAGTAGCCACGGCGCCCAGCACGCTGGCCATCACGCCGCGCTACATTTTTGACCGTGCGATCTTCGACGCGATCAACCGCACGCTGCCGGGCCGCGGCGGCGAGCTATGGCTCACCGACTCAATTGCTATCCTGCTCCGACAGGGCAGCGGGGTGCGGTGCTTGCCGCTCGGCGCCGGCGAGAAACGCTACGACATTGGCAATTTCGAGACCTACTTCAAGGCGTTCATTGACTTTGCGCTCGCCGACGAGCGGTACGGCTACATGATCCGCCAATACCTTGTGGGCCTGAGCGAGCAGCTCTAGGTACCGGCGGGGCGAGCGGAGGTTACTGCTATGACTCCCCTTCCCTGATGAAGATTGCTACCTTAATCAGGTAGTGGGAGATAGCCCCCCTATGGTCCCCCCGCTGCGGCGGGGGGACGGATGTGTTCCCTCCCCCGTCGGGGCGGGGGAGGGTCAGGGTGGGGGCTAACACACTACCTAATCAAGTTCGCAACTTTCATCAGGGAAGGGGCCGGAGGTTAGGCACAATCCGGGGAGAAGGATGGGGCAGTGGGGCAAGCAGTACACGTAGGCTCGGCGCCGGGACGCTGCGGGATCATCGGCAATCCCACCGATATGTACGGCGGGAGCGTCATCTCCTGCTCGCTCGGCGAGCGTGCCTACGTCAGCGTGGCGCCGGCGGACGAGCTATCGTTGGAGTCGGATCGGGAGCGGGTGTTCGTGCGCCACCGCGCCGACTTGCAGCTTGCCGGCGACCACTGCGACATTCTGCGAGCGGTGATTGCCCACCAGCGTTGGTACGGACTACGGGCGAGCGTGCGGTGCTGGAGTGACGTGCCGTTCGCGTCGGGCCTGTCGTCCTCGACGGCGATGGTCGCCGCGGCGCTCTGGACGTTGGCCGCCTATCAGGACATCCACTACGAGCCGCACTATTTCGCGGAGGTGGCCCGCTCCATCGAGTTGAACTACCTGGGCGTGGTCTGTGGCTACCAGGATCAGTATATGGCGACGTTCGGCCACCTCAACTACCTGGACTTCCGCGACAAGGAGTTCTACCGTCCCGTCGGCACCGAGCCATACGCCACGGTCGAGCCGCTGGCCTGGAACGGCGAGGCGCTGCCCTTCATCCTGGCGAACACCGGCATCCAGCACTCCTCGCACGCGGTCCACAAGCCCATTCGTGACCGCTGGCTGGAAGGGGACCGGGCCGTTGTCGAGGGCTACGAGCAGATCGCCAAGCTGGCGCGCGAGGGCAAACGCGCCTTCCTCACCCGCGACTGGGAGTGGCTGGGGCGGCTGATGAACGACAATCACGAGATACAGCGCGATCTCGGCGGCTCGGGACCGGAGAACGAGCGGCTGATTGCCGCTGCGCTGGATGCCGGGGCGCTGGGCGCCAAGCTGGCCGGGGCCGGTCAAGGTGGCACGATCATCGCGCTGCACCCCAGACCGGAAGAGTTGGTAGACGCGCTGCGGGCTGCCAATGTGCGGCGCATCCTGTGGCCACGCCCCGTCCCCGGCGTGCGGATCGAGTCGTCCGGTGACGACGCCGTGATGAATGCCGCCGTGCCCTCACCGGCTATGGTGGCGCAACTCTGAGCAAGAACCGGATCGAGTAGCATGGGACTGGCGTTTCGCTATTTTCGCAGCGCAGTGGCGGAAGTGTATTACGATCCTTTCCGCACGATCCTCATCAACGTGCGGTGGTTCGTGCCCACGTTGCCGGCGTTGCTCATCCTGCTCATCCTGCTTTCGCCGGTGCAGACGGCCAGCACAACGGATGCGACGCTCTTGGAGGCCTCGGAAGGTACGGCCGCGCTGCTCACGCCGGCGGTGCTTGCGTTCCCAATCCTGCTCGCGCTGATGATCCTGGCAGGTCCGGCCACCGCGGCGCTCTACAGCGTGACGCATGAGTTTGTCCGCGGCGAGTTGCTGGAGCCGACTCGTTTCCGCGCCGCCTTTCGGCGCTACTTCTGGTCGGGAGCGCGCCTCGCCGCGACCAACGTGGCCGCCGGCACCTTGCTGCTGCTCAATGCCTGGTTCTACCTGACCATCGGCATCCCGGGCGTGGGCTTGCTATCCATTGTGTTCTTCTACCTGCTGATTGTCTGGTTCGCGCTCCAGCCCTACCTGTTCCCGTTGCTCGTAGAGTTCGACCAGCCGGTACGGCGCATCTGGCGCAACGCCTTCTTCCTGGTCATGGACAACCTCGGACTGACCCTCGGCCTACTCATCGTGCGGGGCATCGTCCTGATGGTTGCCGGCGTGCTCTTCATCATCGTCGTGCCGCTGTTCCTCGCCGTTCTGCTGGCTCAGATTGACAACCGCGCCGTCACCGAGGCGATTGACCGCTACCGCGAGGCCGGGCGAGTTTTCTCCTGAGCGGCGGTGTATGGCTGCCATCCGCCTCGTCGGTGTCTCCAAGCGGTTCGCCAGCGATCCGACGACATTAGCCGACCCCACACCCGCTCCCCCGACGCGCGCTCTTTTTTCATGGCCCTGGCGTCGGTCGCAGCCGGCAGCGGTGCCGCCGGACGATATCGCGGCTACGCTCGCGTTGGACGACGTGCAGCTCACGCTGGCGGACGGCGAGACGCTCGCCGTGCTGGGGCCGTCGGGCTGTGGCAAGACGACCTTGCTACGGGTCATTGCCGGCCTGGAGGCGCCGACTTCCGGCAGCGTGCTATTCGACGGCGAGCCTGTTGACCACCTGGCGCCGGCGCAGCGGCGCGTGGGCGTGGTCTTCCAGAACTATGCTCTCTACCCCCACCTGCGGGCCTATGACAACGTGGGCTTTTTCTTCAAGCTGCGCGGGCGCGAGGTCGAGGTTGACGAGCGGGTGCAGCGCGTGGCGCAGGTGCTCGGCGTCGAGTTCCGGCACCTGCTGGGCCGGATGCCCCGCCAGCTCTCCGGCGGCGAGCAGCAACGTGTAGCAGTCGGGCGGTGCATTATCCGCGATCCGCGGGTCTTCCTCTTTGACGAGCCGCTCTCGAATCTGGATGCACAGCTACGCCAGCGCACGCGAGTCGAGATCAAGCGGTTGCTGCGCCGCTTTGGCATAACCGCCGTGTACGTCACGCACGACCAGATCGAGGCGATGGCACTCGGCGACCGCATCGCGATCATGCGTGCCGGCCGCGTGGAGCAGGTCGGTACAACGGCAGAAATCATGGCGGCGCCGGTCAATCGCTTCGTGGCCGGCTTCTTCGGTGTGCCGCCGATGAACTTGCTCGACGGTGTAGCCGGCCGCGGCGGTGTGCAGGTCGGCGCGACGCCGTTCGCGCTGCCAGGGCACGAGCGGGCGCTCGCGGCCCGGGTAGGCCAGCCTGTCACCGTCGGTCTACGGGCCGATGACCTGACCTTGCTCCCGCCCGACGATCCGGGTCGTCTGGCTACGGCAACCGTCGAGGTGGTGCAGCCACGACACGAAGAACGACAGCAGCTTGTGACCGTGAGCCTGGGCGCCATGGAGCTAACGGTCCGCGAGCCGTTGGGCGTCGCTCGGCGGCCACGCGAGACCGTGGGACTTCAGTGCTCACCCCGGCGAGCGTTCTTGTTCGATAGCGATGGGGAGTTGCTGGCCTAGGGGTGAGGGGAGCGCACAAGGGTAGGTTTTTCGTGTAGCGGCGCGATTCATCGCGCCCTGGCCCTCGTCATTCCGGCGGAAGCCGGAATCCAGGACTATTCGTGCCCCCCGCTCCGGTCATGGTGCTGGACAGCGCCCGGTTCTGGCCGAGCGGTGGCCGGGACCCCAGACCCTGGTGCTTTCCGCACCAGTGGGAAGCTATCCTGACTATCCTTGCATCCTGCAAATCCTGATGCAGACAAAAAACCTACCCCTGTCAGGGTGAGGTGAGAAGGGCAGGTACGCGCCAAGCCGCGGCGCGCGGCGTGTACGCTATAATCGCCTGACACCTAACACCCAGCTCCGAGACCTACCATGACGACCACGGCTCCTGCGCTCGCTCCTGCCATCTTGCCCTACCACCGACAGGGCGAGATTGACTACGCTCGCCTCGACTACAACCCCGACGAACCGGTCCTGAAGCCCGAAGCGATGGAACAAGAACAGCCCATGCAGGAGATCATCGGCCTGCTCGCCAGTCGGTTCACCGACTTCGGCCAGCGCCCCGATACCTTCCTCAGCAGCAACACGATCCTCTGCTACGACCGGCGTGACCTCAACGTGCGCGTCTCCCCGGACGTGTACTTGGCCTTTGGGGTGGAAGCACAGGCGATCCGGCCACGCAAGCTCTACTTACCCTGGGAGGTGGGCAAGCCGCCGGATTGGGTGTTGGAGATCGGCTCCTCCAGCACCGGCCGGGAAGACGTGGGGCACAAGCGCGACATCTACGCGCACATCGGCGTGCCGGAATACTGGCGCTTTGATCCGAAGGATGGCGAATACCATGGGGTGAGGCTGGCCGGGGACCGGCTGACAGCCGGGGGGTATGAGCCTATTGAGCTGACCACGGCGCCGGACGGTATTCTGAAGGGGTACAGCCCCATGTTGAGGCTGTATCTGTGCTGGGATGATAACTGGCCGCGGTTCTACGACCCGGCCACCAAGACCTACCTGACCAACTGGCCGCAGGAACGGGCGGCTCACCAGGCGGAGCGCGACGCCTATGAAACCCAAGCTGCCGTCGAGCAGGCCGAGCGGCTGGCGGAGCGTGCGGCCCGCCAGGCTGCCGAACGCCGTGCTGCCACCGAGCAGGCTGCCCGTGAGTCCGCCGAGGCGCGCATCCGGCAGTTGGAGGCGGAGCTACGCCGTCGGCAAGCGGACCGCTAGTCGCGTGTCGAGCGTGCCGAGTGTGAGGTCAATGGCGGTATAGCGGTATAATGGGAGGCTGTCGGGCAACGGACCGTTGCCGCGTGCGGAGTTGGTGCCTGCGGCCGCCGCACTACTCTTATACATCCTTGACGTTAGGCATAGGGAGACGTGGTGATGAACGAGGAGCTGAGTAACAAGATCGTGGTCATTGACGGCGACCCGGACATGCAAGATGATCTGGGTTACGAGTTGCGGATGCGTGGGTATCAACCCATCGCGGTGCGACGTGGTGAAGGGGCGTTTGATCTGGTCAAGGAAGAGAAACCCCATATGGTCATCATGGACGTGGTGCTACCGGATGCCGACGGCATCGAGGTGCTCCGCGAGATGGGTACCCATTGGGATACGAAGAAGACCAAGTTTATCGTCGCCTCGACGTATCCGTCGCGGGTTGACCACACCGTTGTGGGCTTGCTCGCCGCGATATTCCGCAAGCCGCTCGATGAGTGGGAGTTCCTGCGGATGCTGGATGTCGTGTCCATCGAAATGCTCACCCAGGCCGACCGCTGATGGTGGCGACGTAACGCGCGTCTCGCGGGGCGCGTTTTGCCCTTGCACGAGTAGGAGTACACCGGGCGGCTGCCGGCACATGGCTGGCGTCCGTCTCGCCAAGGTCCGGCTATTGGCAAAGTGACGCGCCGCCAAGTATCCTAGTCAGGGCTACTGCGGATAGGTTTGCCAAAGAAACAACTGGGAAGGGAGCGGCAGGAAGACAATGCCCAGTGAAGGTACGGGAGGCTGGCACGAGGCCGGGTCCAACCGTGAGCATGAAAGGTCTGCGCGCTCTGCTACTGTTCCCCAGCCGTTGCCGGCGCTGGACCGCAGTGAGCTTGGACAATCCATCCTCGAATACGCGCTCGTTATTGCCGTGGTCGCGTTGGTGGTCATCGGGATTATCTGGATGATCGGCCCGCAGCTCGCGGCTGTCTTCTCATCCGTGTACGAGAGCGTGGTCATCGTCCCCACACCGCCCAGCGGCTAGGCGCTGTTGCCGTTTCCCGGTCATCCTCGCAGACCGGTCATTCCCGCGAAAGCGGGAATCCAGCGCGTGCCCGGTGTCGTCCTGCCTCGCCGCTCGCCGGCCGGCTCCGGCGTTACCCTGACGTGATAACCGTCAGGAGATGGTCAACCAAGGCTGCGGGACGGATCGCCGCCGAGGCTGCGCCGTTCGGTGCAGCCTGGGGATCGAAGTGGAGCCGGGTGAGATCATCACCGGTGCGGGTCAGGGCAAAGCGCCCGCGCTGGAGGGTGATGAACTCGTCGGTGTAGGCGAGAGTCAGCGTGGCCGGGTCGTACATCGAGGTCGCCTGGCGCCGCTGCTCCCGCAGGTACACGTCGAGCATGGCCGCTACCGCCATACACGCCGGGTCGTCGGTGGCGTGGAGCGCGGCGCGCTCCGTCTCGCCGATGCGGGCCTGCCGCGTGACCTCATACGTGCCGATCTGCAATGGGCAGCCGCTCTCGATGACCACCTGGGTTGCCGCCGCGTCGCTGTTGAAGTTGTGCTCACCCAGGTCCGCGTACACACCGAGGCGTCCGCCCATGAGGATCAACGACCGCAGGCGCCCGGCCAGGCGCGGTTCGCGGCGCAGCGCAGCGGCAACGTTGGTCAACTGGCCGATGGCCACGAGCACCGGCGGCTCCGGGGCTGCCAGCACCGTCTCGATCAGGAAGTCCACGCCGGGCTGCGGGTGCAGCGCGGCCGCCAGCCGCTCCCATTCGCGGAGGTCCACGTAGCCCTGACCGGAGGTGAGCACGCGGCCGGGGTCCCGGCCGGCGAGTGTGATCCCCTCCCCGACTGCGACCGGCACGTCGCTCCGGCCCGCGGTGTCGAGTAGCTTACGAGCGATCAAAGCACGCTCCTGGACCGGACCGTACACGGTCGTCACGCCCAGCAGCTCTACTGCCGGCTGGCGAGCAGCGAGCAGCAAGGCGAACGCATCGTCTACGTCGTCGCCGATGTCGGTATCGAGTAGGAGCGGGATAGGCACGATTCCTCCCTCGGTTCTTTGTGCTGACTACAGTGTACCGCTCCGCAGATTGCACTGGCCGGCGCTGGCGTGGGTGTGCGCGGCGGGCGGGGTAGTGGTGAATGAAGGCCGGCTTGAGCTATGATGAACTTGTACCGAGGCCGGCACGGCCCCGTGTGGTGTGCGGGAGCCTTGGCCCGATCCTAACGATCCTCCAGGGGGAAAGCAGTGCGTCTCTCTCGTCTTTTTGGCCGTACCCAGCGAGAAGTCCCGGCCGATACCGATACCGTCAGCCACCAGTTGATGCTCCGCGCCGGCCTCATTCAACAGTTGGCCGCCGGTGTCTATAGCCTGCTGCCGTTGGCGCTCCGGGTGGAGCAGAAGATCGGGCAGATCATCCGCGAAGAGATGAATGCCGCCGGCGGCCAGGAGCTGCTAATGCCGGTGGTACAGCCTATCGAGCTGTGGCGCGAAAGCGGACGCGATACGGTCATGGGCGAGGTCCTGTTTCGCCTGCGGGATCGCCGCGAGCGGCTGCTGTGCCTCGGACCGACGCATGAAGAGGTGATTACCGATCTGGTGCGCCGCACGGTACGGAGCTATCGGGACTTGCCGTTGCGGCTCTATCAGATTCAGACCAAGTTCCGCGACGAGCCGCGCGCCCGCGCCGGCCTGATCCGGGGGCGCGAGTTCTCCATGAAGGACTTGTACTCGTTCGATACCGACGATGCGGCGATGGACTGCTCCTACCGGGCCATGTACCGCGCCTACCAGCGCATCTTTGCCCGCTGCGGCCTCTCCACGATCCCGGTGGAAGCCGACAGTGGTGCTATCGGCGGCAAGGAGAGCGTCGAGTTCATCATGCTCGCTGATAGCGGCGAAGATCAGATCGTGCGCTGCGCCGGCTGTAGCTACGCTGCCAACTTGGAGCGGGCAGAGTTTGTCCGTGAGGCGGTTGACGAGCCGCCGCAGCCACTTGAGGAGGTCGCAACCCCCGGCGTCAAGACGATTGAAGACCTGGCTACCTACCTCGACATTCCCACCAACCGCACGCTGAAGGCGGTGTTCTATAGCTGCACCCGTGCCCGTGCAGACGGTACCGGCGTGACCGAGCCGGAGTTGGTGTTCGTGGCGATCCGCGGCGACATCCCGGTCAACGAGATCAAGCTCACCAACGCGCTCAAGTGCGTGGACCTGTGGCTGGCGACCGATGAGGAAGTGCAGCAGGCCGGACTGGTAGCCGGGTCGGCGTCGCCGGTCGGCTTGGAGGGCGTGCAGGTAGTCGTGGACAGTTCGGTCCCCGAGGCCGGCAATCTGGTGGCGGGCGCCAATCGCCCGGACATGCACCTCCGCAACGTGTACTACGGCCGCGACTACACGGCCGACAGCACGGTAGACATCGGCTCCGCGCGTCCCGGTGACCGCTGCGTACATTGCGACGGCACGCTGAGTTTGGCGCGCGGCATCGAGGTGGGCCACGTCTTCAAGCTCGGACTGGTCTACAGCGAGCGGATGGGTGCGCGGTACCTGGGTGCGGACGGCGTGGAGCAGCCGATCCATATGGGCTGCTACGGCATTGGCCACTCGCGGATGATCGCCTCGGCCATCGAGCAGAGCCATGACGGTCAGGGAATCATCTGGCCGGCGCCGATTGCGCCCTACGACGTGCATCTGGTCGGCCTGAACCTGAATCGCAAGCCGGTAGTCGCCGCGGCCGAGCAGCTCTACGCCGACTTGCAGGCCGCCGGCCTCTCCGTACTCTACGATGATCGCGCCGAAAGTCCGGGGGTCAAGTTCAATGACGCCGACCTGCTCGGGATGCCCCTCCGTCTGACGGTCAGCCCCCGCAACCTGAAGCAGCAGGCCGTCGAGTTCAAGCGCCGCGCCGAAGACGGGACGTGGCTGGTGCCGCTCGACGAAACCCCGGCGGCCGCGCGGACCGAGCTACGAGCGCAGTGCGATGCGGCACTGGCCGCCGCGGCCGCCGTCGGGCCGCCGTTGAGCGACTGATGACCGGCACGACTCGCCCGCTCCGCATTGCCGTCGCCGGCGTTGGCTCGTTCACCCAGCGCGTCATCCTGCCCGGCTTGGCGGCATGTGCGGACGCCGAGGTGGTGGCACTTTTCGGGCCAACCCGCGACAAAACCGAGCGTATCGCCGCGCAGTACGGGATACGCGCCGTCTACGACGATTATGTCGAGCTATTGGTGCAAACACCGCTCGACGCGGTGTTCGTCGCCACCCCCAACGACGCCCATCACCCGCTGGTCATGGCGGCGCTGGAGCGTGGCCTGGCGGTGGCCTGCGAGAAGCCGCTGGCGCCGACGGTAGCCCAAGCACGCGAGATGCACGCGGCCGCCGCCCAACGCGGCGTGCCGACGGCGGTCAACTTCTCCTACCGTTCGACCACCACCTACCGGCAGATAGTCCAACTTCTCGCTTCCGGGGAGCTAGGCTCGATTTATCACTTCAGCATTCTGTTTCTCCAGGGCGTGAGAGCCGACCCGGCGCTCCCAATCGCCTGGCGGATGCAGGCAGAGCGCGGCGGCGGCACGGTGCTGGACATCGGCACGCATATGCTGGACCTTTTGCGGTGGTGGTTCGGTGACATTGCCGCCGTGTGTGCCCAGACCGAGATCGTGGTGGGCGAGCGAAACCTGCCGGAGGGCGGCCGCGCACGAGTCACCGCCGACGACACGGCCTCCTGCCTCGTGCGCTTGCGGAATGGCGTGACCGGGGTGATGCAGTTGAGCCAAGTAGCCCACGGTCGGCAGACGTACCGGCATATTGCGCTCTACGGCAGCGCCGGCAGCGTCGTAGCGATTGACGAGCGCCAAGGCACGTCCGAGGTGCGGATTGCCGCGCCGGGCGGCAGCTTCACGGTGCTCCCGCCGCCGCCTGCCCTGGAGGTCAGCTTTGACGAGTATCCCGCTTTCCATCTCGCGCGGATCGTGCGTACACTACAAGGTGAGCCTACCGACTTTCCGACCTTTGCCGACGGCCTCTGGGCGCAAGAGGCCGCCGAGGCGGTGCAGGTTTCGTCTCGGGAGCGCCGCTGGGTCGAGTTGTCGGGCAACAGCAGGTGAAGTGGCGGCAGCACGCCAACGGAGAGGACAAAGACCAATGACCACAACTGAACTCAACGTACCGGAGATTTCGTGCGACCACTGCGCCCACGCGATTACGCAGGCGCTGACGCCGCAACCGGGCATCGCCGCCGTGCAGGTGGACGTTGCCGGCAAGCGCGTCACCGTGGAGTATGACGAGCGCCTGCTGGCCCTGACGCGCATCGAGGCGCTGCTCGATGACGAGGGCTTCCCCGTCGAGAGCACCGCCGGCTCGGTAGCATGATGAGCGATACGGTGCCCTCTACCCAGCAGCCGGCGGCCAGCGAGGCTGGCGCGTCGGTCGCAGCGCCGGCGTGGGACTCGGCGACCAGGCGCTACGGGTTTCTGGTCGGCGGCGCCGTGACTCTGTGCCTGCTGGATCAACTGACCAAATACATCATCACCGTCACGATTGGCCCGGCCGGCGCCGACCCCGGCCGAGAGATCGTCATCGTGCCGGGGTTCATATTTCTCCGCTACATAGAGAACACCGGGATGGCCTTTGGCCTGTTCCGCGAGCTTGGGAACTTTTTTATCCCGATAGCCCTCGCCATTATGACCGCGGTGGTGTTCTACTACCGGGCGCTGCGTGGTCGCGCGTTCCTGCTCCGCACTGCCTTGGCGCTCCAGATGGGCGGCGCCCTCGGCAACCTGCTCGACCGCGTGCGGCTCGGTTACGTCGTGGACTTCATCGCGGTGCCCGGATTCAGCGTCTTCAACCTGGCCGACAGCGCCATCACCGTCGGCGTGACTGCCCTGATCCTGCTCTTGCTGTTCCGGCCCGACGGCTGAGAGGACACCGCGGCACGTTCCCTTACCGCTGCCACGCCAGACGCAGCAGCCACGCTCCTACCGAGATGAGCAGCACGATGGCCAGGATGGGGCGCGGCCCCGGCAATGGCAAGCCGGGCAAGACGAGGATAAGGCCCAGGCCCAACAACACGATCCCGACGACCGTGAGCACCCACTGCAAGAGCCGCCGCCGGCCGGAAGGCTCTTCGTCGTCATCACCTACATCCGGCTCATCCCAGGGGTCCTCATCGAGATAGACCACTATGCTCCTGCCAGAGTGCGAATTGGCTTATTCCCCTTCCCTGGAGGAAAGGGGCCGCTCGCAAGGGTAGGTTTTTTGCGTAGAGGCGCGATTCATCGCGCCCAGGCGTTCGTCATTCCGGCGAAAGCATGTCCCGTACCCCGATACGGGGCCGGAATCCAGGACGACTCGTGGCCCCCGTACCCCCACCCGCGGCAACCCCGGCGTACCGCTCCCAACGCCCTAGGGGCGTCCCTTGTGGGCGCCCAGGCCGCGCCCCCGTCATTGCGGCGCCAGCCGCAATCCATCCTACTTATCCTTGCATCCTGCAAATCCTGATGCAGACAAAATACCTACCCCTGTGAGGGAAGGGGCCGGGGGTTAGGTCCAATACCGACACGCCGCCGTTAGCCGGCGGCGGCCGGCGCAGCCTGCGCTGCCTCGTGGCGTAGCGCCTCGATGTACTTCTCTGCCGCCAGCGCGGCCGTGGTCGCGTCCCCGACGGCCGTCGTGACCTGCTTGGCAAGCTGCTCGCGGATGTCTCCGGCGGCATAGATGCCGGCGATAGAACTTTCCATGAGGCTGTTCGTGATGAGGTAGCCGGCCTCGGTGTGCTCGATGTGGTCGCGGAAGATGTTGCTGTTCGGCGTGAAGCCGATAAAAATGAACACCGCGCCCACGTCGAGGCGCCGGGTGCTCCCGTCCTTCACGTTGCGTAGCGTAACGTGCTCGACCCGCTGATCGCCACCGATCTCGTCTACGACCGTATCCCAGATCACCTCGGCGTTCGGCTGGGCAAAGAGCCGCTCCTGAATGATCTTCTGCGCCCGTAGCTCGTCGCGCCGGTGGATGACGTACAGCTTGCGAGCATACTTTGTCAGGTAGGTGCCTTCCTCGACGGCGGCGTCGCCACCGCCAACGACGGCAATGTCCTGGCCCTCGAAGAACGGACCGTCGCACACGGCGCAGTACGAGACACCGCGGGCGCTCAGGCGCTCCTCGCCCGGTACGTCCAGCTTGCGGGGATTACCCCCGGCGGTCACGATCACCGCTGGCGCGCGGTAGGTAGCTTCCTCGCCGACAACGACGTGCTGATCGCCTTCCGCGTAGATTTCGAGCGCGAGGTCGGGAATAATCTCGGCGCCGAACTTGCGAGCGTGCTCCTCGAACTTGGCGGCCAAGTCCGGGCCGGTGATATGCAAGAAGCCGGGGTAATCCTCGACGATATCGGTGTTGAGGATTTCGCCGCCGGGGACGCCCTTTTCCAAGATACCCGTCTTCAGCTTCGCTCGTCCGCCGTACATGCCGGCGCAGAGACCGGCCGGCCCGGCGCCGACGACAAGCAGGTCGTAGTCCATTGTGTTCACAGCGCGGTTCCTCCATGCATAGGGACGTGGCACGTTATGCCCCACTGAATGGTTAAAGTATGCCACGCTCGCTTGACCGTTTGCCGTAGCCGCCGCCACACGACCGGCGGTATGGACTGTGTAGACACATGACTATCTCGCTAACCCAGACGACACCTACCGACTGGATTCACCTCGAAGGGATGGCCTTCTACGGCTATCACGGCGTTGATCCGGCCGAGCAGCAGCTTGGCCAGCGGTTCATCGTGGACCTCTCGGTAGCCTACGACCTGCGCCGCGCCGGCGAGACCGACGATCTTGAAGATACCGTCAGCTATGCCCAGTTGTATCGCCTGACGCGCGACATCGTAGAAGGGCCAAGCTGTCAGCTGCTGGAAGCTGTCGCGGCGCGCATCGCGGCGGCCGTGCTCGATCAGACGCCGGTCGCGGCGGTGCGAGTGCGCCTACGCAAGCCGGAAGTGCCGATCAAGGGCAGCATCCTCGCCGCCGCCGCCGTCGAGATCACCCGCTGGCGGGACTGAGCACTGCCCCCGGCTCTCGGACCCATGAACGTCATTCCCGCGAAAGGAGACCTTTGCGTAACCCGTCATTCCCGCGAAAGCGGGAATCCACCCCCACCGCCAACCTCCAGTGATGGTCCGCTATGCGGGACCCTTGTCGTAGCGCCGATGGCGTAGTATCGTGGTGGTATGCCATCGGATTCTACACAGCAGGATGGGCAAAGGGATGAGAAGCGAGCATCCATCTGGAGTGTAGACAAGCGCGTGCGGCATTTCTACACCTTCCTGTTCTCGCTCTCGCTCGTTGCCGGTGCTGTCTATGTTCTCGTATGGCACGGGGTCAAGAACGTTGTTGAGTTTTGGCAGCTTGTCGCACCGCTGATTCTTGTATCGGCTGGTCTATCCGTTGTGATGGCGGACGTAGTGCTAGGAGGCATGATGGCTTTAACAGACTGGGTGCTGGAGCGGCGGCGCAAGCGTGAAATGCAGCGAGAACAGGAGCGCCAGGAGCACGCGCGGGCGCGCAGGGCCGCCCGGACGCGCAGAGTGCGAGAGCGCCGGGAGTTGAGGGAGCTTCGCAGCAGCCTGGAGGAAACCCACAGTAGCCTGGAGGAAACCCGCAGTAGCCTGGAGGAAACCCGCAGCAGCCTCAAGCGGTGGGAAGACTGGAACGCTCGCCGCGTGGAGTCCGAGCAGAACGGTGGTGGCTTCGATGAGCCACCGCCAACTTCAGTAGACCGCAGCCTGAACGGCCAGTAGCCGGCACTCCTCAGCGCGGGCGCCGGCCCGCTTATTCGTCTTCCGGCTCGGTTTTGTGGGCGATGTGCGCCCAGCGTTGCCGGAGCTTTGCAAGGCGCTGCTCGACCTCGGCCGGCGGCACGCCGCTCTGACGCCAGTTGGCGCGCACCACAGCCTCGCGCTCGGCCCAGCCACGCTCCGTGAAGATGTTGCGCTCTTTAGCCGTGACCGCGGCCGCCGCCGCGGCACTGCGCGGCCGCCAGTGCGCGACCAGCGCCGCCGCGGCGGCCGCGACCACACCTTGCCCCTCCACCGTCAGCCAGACGCGGCACTTGCCGGAATCCACCTGGGCCGTGACTGCCGCCACTGCGCCGGCATCGCGCACCGTGCCCCGATTGTCCCGCTGCATCAGCGGCGCCCAGCTCGCCGTTCGCCAGGAGGGCTGCGGCGGCGCGGCGAGCGGGCGGGACTGGCGGTCCGTCGAGGGTGAAGCGGCCGCTGTCGGACCGAGCAGGCCGAGCGAATGTGCATCCTGCCGCGTAATCGTCAGGCCGCGCTCCATAAAAAACGCTGCCGCCTCGCGGATGGCCGCCTCGGCCGGCAGATCACAGAATACTTGCAGCTCGCGGATGGCTGCGGGACTCGTCATGGCTGCCCTCGTCTGCGGTGCGGCAGCGGCAACACCGAGCGCCGCTGCCACCGCTTACTCATCGGGCGCCCCTTCCGGCGCCGGCTCGCTCGCGGGCACTGTCTCGTCAGCCTGCCAGACCATCAGGGGCACCTCCAACTGCGGCTCGTTGTCTACGAGCGCCACGAGCTTATAGAGACCGGCGCTCGGAAACGTCGTCCGCACCGTCAGGAACCACTCGTGTCCCTTGAAGGGTGTCACCTCGACGACCAGCGGGTCGGTCGTGAGCAGCGCGGCGCTCTCGGCGTCAATCAGGCGCAAGCGGATAGTCGCCGCGCCGTGCCCCTTGATATTGCACCAGACCATGAACTCGGCAGTGAGCGGGAAGCTCTGCGCCGAGAGTCGGTCGAAAATGCCGATGAGATGGGTGCGGCCGCGCTCGTCGCGGAACGCATCCTGGGTAATCACGACCGCCGTCAAGTAGACGCCGCGCGGCCGGTCAACCTGGTCATCCGTCGTCACACGTCCTCCCAAGGGTGCTGTCGTTGTCCAGTCTACGCGCCGCGCATCGGCTCCGGCCACTGACGCGCCGGAGCCGCATAATCCACCGCCTCCAGCGTGTCAACGGTGTTGGCCAGCACTCCGATGCAGCCGCCCGTTGCCCCGGCACCCGTTCCATTGCGGCGTGGTATGGTGAGCATCGCCGGGCGTGGACGCCGTGAGCGGATTGAGGAGCGCACAATGACCACTCTTGATCTACCTTTACGCTACTACTGGCTGCCGACGCCGGCCGACGTACCAGGCGACGAGCACAATTTCGCTCACCATGAAAAGGCATTTTCCATCCCCACCACACAGGCCGCCGTCGTTGTGGTAGATGCCTGGGATTTCCACTATCTCCAGAGTCACTTTGCGCGGACCTCGGAGATTTGCCGCGAGAAGATCGCCCCGGTGCTGGCTGCGGCGCGGCGGGCGGGAGTGACCGTCGTACACGCGCCGGGTGACGACGTGGCCCGGCGCTTTCCCCAATGGGTGCGCTACGCTGGTGAGACGGAGTTCAGCGCACCCGCGCAGGAGGAACCGGATTGGCCGCCACGCGAGTTTCGGCGCCGCGATGGGCGCTACGCTGCGCTGGCCCAGCCGGATAGTCCGGCCATCGAGGCTACCCACCAACAGAGAGCCGAGCGCATGATTGACGCAACGGTGGCTCCGAAGCCTGACGACTTCGTGATTGCCACCGGCCATCAATTGCAGCGGCTCTGTCGAGATCGCCGGATCATGTATCTCTTCTATTGCGGATTTGCGACGAACATGTGCGTTCCTAATAAGCCCTACGGCATGAAGGAGTTCGCCAGCCGCGGCTACCACCTGACGCTGCTCCGCGACTGTACGACAGCAGTTGAGGGGCACGACACGGTGGATGTGCAGCGTGGCACCGCGCAGGCTATTCGGGAGTTGGAGTTCGGCGGCACGTTCACCACAACGTCGGACGTGTTCATCCGGGCCTGCCGCACCGCCATTGCTCAGGAGCAGGCCGCGGTAGCAGCGCCGGTCGCGGTGTGATCTACGGTCAGGTAGTCGCGAGCAGCCGGCGCAGAGCATCGCTGGCGTCGCGGACCGCCGTCTCCGGGGATTCTGCACCCAATGCACCCAAGAGGAGGGGCAGGTCCAAATGCCTGGTCAGGATGTCCCGCACCTGGTGGAAGTGCGGCCAGGTTGGCGCCCGCGCGTAGTCAAGCGCCGACTGCATCACCGCTATGTCACCATCCGTCAGCCGCGGCTCGATCTGCCGCAAGCTGCCGGCGAGCGATTTCCGCGGTGGCAGCATGCCGCGGCGCTCCACAGCGGCCGCCAGTACACGGAGCGCGGCCCACGATTCGTCCGGGTGCGCGGTCTCGGCGCCAATGGCGAGGCCGGAGGTCGTCAGCATGGTGGCCGGCTGCCGTTGGCGCGGTGGCTCGGCCAGGTTGAAGTTGAACGGTGGGGAGCGCCAGAAGAGGCCGGTGGACAGATGGAACGGCAACAGGCCCACCTGCTCCAGCCGCACCTGCCCCAGAATGGACTCGGTCAGGCTAGACGCATCCAGTTGAATTCGGGTCACTGAAGTATTGCCGGTGCTGGCGGCGGGAGTGGGACGGAACAGCTCGATGACATTTGGACCCGCCGCTTGCAGCAAGCGGGCAATGAACTCGATGGCTTCCACCGCTGCCGGCTGATCCAACTGCACGTTCCCCTGGGAGTCGAGCACCGCACCACCGTTCTGCCAGATGTACGGGACGGTGAGCAGGACCCCGGGCAGCTGAAAGTAGCCCCACCGGTCGGCGCGGCCGTCACCATCGAGGTCGCGCTTCATTTTCGTCGCCGTGACCAAGAGATCGTCCCAACGCCAGTCTGCGCGGGGCGGCGACAGGTTGAAGGCCGAGAACAGGTCCTGGGAGTAGTAGACGATCTGGGGCGAGGCAACGACGGGCAGTGCATAGAGTTGGTCTTGCCACGAGTGGGCCGCCAACGCCGGTCGGTAGTAGTCGTTCAAGTCCAGTGACCGCTCGCGTTTGCGTTGGCTCTCCAGGGAGCGCAGCGCCTGGCGCGAATGCATCGCCGGCACGTCGCCGAGGTGGACGGCGAGCAGGTCCGGCTCCGGCGCTCCGGCGCTCCGCAGCGTGTTGATGGTCTCTGCCCACTCCGCAGCCGGTGTGTCCAATGCCTGCACCGTGAGCCGGTAGGCCGCCGGCTCGGTGGCGTTCACCTCCTTGACGGCCGCGTCCATCCAATCGGGAAGCGGGTCTACGAGCGCATCCTCCAAGCGCGGCACGAGCACGCGGAGTCGCACCGGCTCGCGTGGAGCGGCCGGGGCCGGGGCGGGCGGCTCGCCGGGCACGCACGACAGGGCTACCGCGCCCGCTGTGCCCACCAGCAATGCATCGGCACTGCGTTTCAAGAGCCGGCGTCTGCACAAGCGGTTCATTGGCCTGTCACCATCACTCTCCGCCCCTTATTCTCGCATAGAGACAGTCTGCCACAGATAGGTCCCTATGGTCCCCCCGCTACGCAGGCTTAATACACGACACTTTTCAGACCGGGGTAGGTGAGGAGTTGACTCATGGAAGCACCGTACTCCATCCTGAGGTTGAAGACACCGGGAAGGAGTGGGTCCATGAGCCAACGGCAGGCATTGTACCACTGGCACCACGAGGTCGAACGCCGCATGCCCCAGTTGAGCAAACCCCTGGTGAAGGTCTTGAGCGGGTTCAGCTTTGGGGTAGCCGCCGCGCGATGCTGCACGCTCAACGCCGTCGCCGAGGCGGTGCCGGCACTGGGCAAGCCGGATACCGTCGAGCGCCGGCTGCAACGGTTCCTGGCCAACCCGCGTCTCGACTGGGCCCAGGGCTGCCAGGCGTTGGCAGCGTGGGTGCTCAGTCACCTGTCCGGCCGTGGGCCAGTGGTGTTGCTGGTGGATGAGACCAGCCTGCAGGCGCGGCTCAAGGTGATGGCCGTCAGTCTGGCCTATCGGGGTCGTGCCATCCCCCTGGCCTGGTGGTGCTATTCCCCCACCCAGTGGCCGATGGGCCAGGTGGCGTTGATTACCACCTTGCTCACCTGGGTCGCCGCGGGCCTGGCGGACCGGCGCCCGGTGGTGGTCCAAGCCGACCGTGGGATTGGCACCTCGCCCGCGTTGCTCCGCGCCATCGAAGGGCTGGGCTGGTACTACCTGGTCCGAGTCACCAAGCAGGTGCGGGTGCGGGTGGACGGACAAACGCCCGTGCCCTTCGGGAGCCTGGTGTCGCAACCCGGCGATGCCTGGCGGGCCCCGGTGGCGGCCTTCAAGCAGGCGGGCTGGCTCCGGTGTTGGGCCCAAGGGCGCTGGCAGCCCGGGCACGCCGAGCCGTGGCTGCTCTTGACCAACCACCCGGCCGCGCAGAGCGACTGGTACAGTATGCGGATGTGGGAGGAGCTGGCCTTCCGGGACTTCAAGTCCTACGGGTGGCAGTGGCAACGCAGCCGGGTCTGGCGCGCCGAGCGGGCCAATGTCCTGTGGCTGGTGATGGCCCTGGCCTATGTGTGGATGCTCAACCTCGGGACCCAGGTGGCGCACACGGCGCGGCTCCGCCGGGAACTCACACGGGGCCGACAACCGCGCTTCAGCCTGTTCACCCTCGGGCTGCGCCTCCTGCGGCGCCGGCTGTCCCTGGGACACCGGCTGTCCGTGCGCCTCCGGCTCGTCGCCCGGCCACCCCCGCTCCCCAAAAGTGTCGTGTATTAAGCGCTCCGCAGGGGGACGGGCAACATGTTGCGCCCCTACGGCTAGGTCTGTACCCCCCCAGTCAGAGCCATGGTGGGGAGACGGCGCTGTCTCTCCGCCACGACTGGGGTAGCTGAGATGTGGACAGTGTAGGTCATGGTGGTTGCCGGGCGGTTGCAGGCGGATTACAGCCTCGCAACCGGGCGCGGCGCCGGAGGGCCGGCCGGTTGTCCTACTCGTCCTGGACGCTCTGCTGTAGCTCGTGGAGCTTGGTCAAGGCTTCCAGCGGCGTCATCGCCAGAACATCGAGCTGTTTCAACTGCTCCACGACGGCGTGTGGCGGCGCGAACAACGAAAGCTGCATGGCGCCAAGCTCCGGGCTGGCGGCCGGCTGCTGGGCGCCGGGCGCCGGCTCGGTCGCTCGCTCGGTCGGTAGCTCGGTACGAGCGCCGTCTTCCAGGGCGTGTAGCACTTCCTCAGCCCGCCGGATGACGGCCCGCGGCACGCCGGCCAGCCGCGCGACGTGGATTCCGTAGCTGCGGTCGGCGCTGCCGGGCACCACGCGATGCAGGAAGATGACCTGATCGCCTTCCTCACGGACATCCATCCGGGCCGTATGCACCCGCGGCAGCGCCCGCTCCAGGTCCGTCAGCTCGTGGTAGTGCGTCGCAAAGAGCGTCCTGGCGCGTGTATCGGGATGGTTGTGCAGGTACTCGACCACGGCTTGGGCAATCGCCAGCCCGTCATACGTGCTCGTTCCCCGGCCGATCTCGTCGAGGAGGACGAGGCTCTGCGGCGTGGCGTGCCGGAGGATGGTCGCCGTTTCGAGCATCTCGACCATGAACGTACTGCGCCCGGTGGCCAGGTCGTCTTGGGCGCCGACGCGCGTGAAGATGCGGTCAACGAGACCGATCCGCGCGCGGTCCGCGGGCACGAAACAGCCGACCTGTGCCAGCAGCGCAATCAGCGCCACCATCCGCAGATACGTAGACTTGCCGGCCATATTCGGGCCGGTCAGCAGTACGATCTGGCGGTCGGCGGTATCCAGCCGGCAGTCGTTGGCGACAAAGCCGGACGTAGCGGCGAGACCGGGGCGATCCTCAGCCAACGCCCGCTCCAACGCTGCTTCCACCACCGGATGCCGGCCAGCGGCAATCTCCAGCTCGCCACTCGCGTCGAGCGTGGGTCGCACATAGCGGCGCTCTACGGCGAGGTCGGCAAAGCCGAGCAGCACGTCGAGCCGCGCCAGGGCCTCCGCGCTGCGTTGAAGCCGCCGATGGTAGCTGGCAATCTCTTTGAGCACGCGGGCGTACAGGTCGCGCTCTAGCTCGGCAATGCGTTCTTGGGCCGTGAGGACGCGCGTCTCGTATTCCTTCAACTCGGGCGTGATGTACCGTTCGCCCTCGGTAAGCGTCTGGCGACGGACGTACTCCGCCGGCACCTCGCCGCGGTAGGCATTGCTGACCTGAATGTAGTAGCCGAAGACCTTGTTGTAACCTACGCGCAGCGACTTGATACCGGTCCGTCGCCGCTCCGCGCCTTCGAGCGATGCTATCCACTTCCGCGCCGCGGCGGTACCAGTAACAAGCTCGTCTAGCTCCGCGCTAAACCCCGGCCGAATCAGACGCCCTTCACCGGCCGGTCCAACCGCGTCGGTGCCTCCCGCCTCGTCGTCGGCTGCCACCAGCGCCCGCTCGATCAGCGCGGCGACTTCCGGACACGGATCAATCGCCGTCAATAGCTGCGCCAGCGGGCTGACCTCACCACCCGGCCCCCTCTCCACCTGTGGCGAGGCTGAGTCGGCCGCTATTTCGCTCTCGCTGCCCTCACCCCGGTCCTCTTCTAGGGGGAGAGGGAGCTGCTGCCGCAGGCGCTCGCTCGCCAGGAGGCTCTCGCGGATGGCGATCAGCGCATTCGGTGGCGCCGATCCCTGGACGACCCGGTTGGTCAGACGTTCCAGGTCACCGACGCGGCGCAAGTCTGCGCTCAGGTCGGCCCGCAACTGGCCGTTGCCGACCAGCGCGGCCACGATGTTGTGGCGGCGCTCCAGTGCGGCGAGGTCGCGGAGCGGGAGATTCAGCCAGCGCCGCAGCAGGCGGGCGCCGAGCGGGGTCCGGGTCCGGTCAACGACGGAGACGAGGGTTGCTGCGGCCTCCTGACGACGACCGCTAGAACCGCCTGTGCGAGGGGTATCGGATGGGGACAGCGGACGCGCCGCCTGGCTACCGGCCCGCTGTGCCGGCTCCAGGATTTCCAAGTTATGTCGCGTGAACGTGTCGAGCGTGACGTAGCGGCCCGGATTGTACGAGCGTACCTCGGCAAGCGATGCCAGCAGCCGCGCGTGCGTCTGCTCCAGGTAGGCGACGAGTGCCCCGGCAACCGCGATGGCCGCCGGCTGGCGGTCGAGGCCGAATCCCTCCAGGGAGGCCACCTCGTAGCGGGCCAGCAGTCCCTCCTCGGCCGTCGTCGGATCGAAGCGCCAGCCATCGTAAGGGGTCACTAGGCCGGTCAGCAGTCCGCCGCCGGACTCGATCCGCGGCCACCAACCGGGTAGCCCGTTCCCGCCATCCGCGCCCTTCGGGATCAGCACCTCGGCCGGCTGGAGGCGGTCCAACTCCTGACGCAGTTCGGTGGCCCATTGCTCGCCGCCGAACTGCGTGGCTGCAAACTCTCCGGTAGACACGTCTGCATACGCCAGACCCGCTTGGGGTCCCTGGACAGCGACGGCGCAGAGGTAGTTATTCCGGGCCGCCGTGAGCATGTCCGGTTCGGCGACGGTGCCCGGCGTGACCACGCGGACGACTTTGCGGTCCATCATGGAGGCGCTGGCACGCCTGGCGCCGCGGCGCGTGTCCTGGCCCCGCGGCGCTGGCGCCCCCGACTGCGGTGCGACCTGCTCGCAGACGGCCACCCGCTCGCCGGCGGCAATCAGACGGGCGATATACGTATCGGCGGCGTGCGCGGGCACGCCGGCCATGGGCACGCGATTGCCGCGGCCCATTTCGCGGGACGTGAGGGTGATCTGCAAGAGCCGCGCCGCTCGCTCCGCGTCGTCGTCGAAGGTCTCGTAGAAGTCACCCAGCCGGAAGAACAGGATGGTGTCCGGGTGCTGGCGTTTGATCCGCAGGTATTGGCGACGTAGTGGAGTCATGGCGCTATGCAGCGTATCCGGGCGAGATCAAGGCTATCCAAGGGCTAACGACACCGGTTGGCACAATCCTATTGCCGCGTCGGCGGTGGTGGCCGGCCAAAGCTGCACGATCTAATCTTTTCAGCGGCGGTGCAGCTTTGGCTTGCCGAACGCAAGCGAGTCGTCACCGGTACGCACCAAGCCTACCACCAGCACCAGCGCCGCGGCCGCGAGCAGAGCTACCACGATCCAGCCGGCGTGAGCGACCAAGTAGAGGTCGAAACTGCCCTGCTGCTGCCCGTACCAGAAGCGGAGTAGCCGCAGTTGTGCGCCAATCACCGAGAAATTGGGTGTCCAGGTGATGCTCCACAGCGAAGCATCCATTGCCCAGAGGTTCTGCCAGCCACGATTGAAGTCCATCAGCACGGCCAGCCCGTTCACGACGGCGCCCCATAGCCCCAGTCCGGCGAGTGCGCCCATTGCGACGTAGTTGCGGGCGTTGCGTTTGATAAACGCCGCCAACGGCAGGCAGAGCATGGGTGTCATAGTGACCAGGTAGCGCGGTCCCCAGCTCACGCCGGCTCGCCAGTCCCCAAAGCCGCCGTAAAACAGGATGCAGCCTACGGCAATGGCGGCAATCACGGTTGCCAGTTGTGGGGCATCTTCTCGGAGCCAGACCAACGCCAGGGTTGCTAACGCGAGCACCGGCGCATGGACAAAGAGGCCAAAACCCGGACTCATCAGCGTGCCGTAGATGCCGATATGGGGCTTGTCGCTCCAGCCGGCGAGCGTCTGCTGGCTCCCATAGCCGAAGTCCAGCGGATGTCCGCTTGTCACCATATTCGGGAGCAGGACACCGACGGCGACGACGGCAGCCCACGCGCCGGCATAGGCAACCACAGGCACGATGGCGCCGCGCAGTGGGGTGGCCCGGGATTTGGACCAGGACTGCGCGGCGACAAGAGTTCCGATGGGCACGACCAGCAACAACAGTTCGTAGCGGGTGGCGCAGGCCAGCCCGGCAGCCACCCCGGCTACGACCGGCCACTGCCAGCGGCCAGGCCGACTGCGTGCGGCGGCGCCAAGCCCCATGACGAGCAAGAACCCCGCGGGCACGACGTTGAGCAGTGTTTTCGAGTATGGCCACCAAGGCGTAGCGACGGCTAACAGCCCGGCCACGATGAGCGCCGTACCGAGGCCGTAGCCGGCACCGCGCAGCAACCAGACCACCATAGCGAGAGTGGCGGCTGCCCAGGCCGGGCCGACGAGCAGCGACACGAGTGGCCGGCCGCGCTTCTCGTTGGCGTATAGCTCGGAGTCACGATCCGGCTCTGAGCCAACGGCCTGCGCCAGCGCATAGACCGGCGCGGCAACAACCGCTGGTACGAGCGGCCACTTGGTGTAGCCGGCGGCCGGCTGCTCTCCGGGTGGAGTGACGGCCCGGACGCCGATGTGGTGCAGCGGATAGGGGTCGTTGTCCCGCACGAGGATGCTCGCGCGGTTCGCCAGCGAATGCGCGACGGCATAGGCCGCCCACCCGTCGGCGCTATAGAGGTGGCCGCCACCGGAGGCCACGAAGACCAGAAATCCGGCGAGGCCCGTATAGAAAGCAGGCGCCTTCCAGAGCCGGAGTATACGCAGCCAGCCGCGCCCCTCGTCGGCAGTCCATAGCAGCGTCGCCCAGATAGTGCCGGCAGCGATGCTGCCGAGCGCAACACCGATGAGCAAGCGCAGCCGCGGCGTGACTCGTAGCGCCTCGGCAACATCAGGATCAAGAGCGGCAAAAGCAGTGACGAGACCACCGAGGAGCGCCGGTGAGAGCGTCAGGGCCGCGCGCCGGAGCGCAATAGCGCGCGGGTGCTTGCCGAGGACGTGCAGGCAGACGACGTACAGCACCGCGAGGCTCGCACTGCCGAGAGTGGTGAGCGTGAAGACTCCGGCCCAGTAGCGGTCGGCAAGCAGACTCGGTGGCTGGCCCGTCGTCAGCGTTGCCACGGTAGCGCCGGCACTCAGTACCTCGATCAACAAGAGGATTGCCCAACGCCGCGCATTGGGTAGACGACCGTGCCGAGAATTGTCTCCCGGCGATGCTGCTGCCTGCGCTCTAACGGATGCCGGTGCCCGGTCATCCATCGCTCCCTCCCTCCCCATCGTTCAACGATGGAGAAGCAGCCGGGGAATGCGGCGCCGAGCGGCTGCGCTGCGCGTGTATCAGCGCGCCCAGGCGCCGGAGTGCTTCCGGAGCCTGCCGGCTCTTCATGCCGTGAGGGGGATACGGCTGCAAATTGTCATTCCAGAGCCACACCTGGAGGTTGTCCACGCCGCGGAGCCGCCCGCCGGAGGTATCGAGCCAGTTGTTGATGGTGAGACAAGGCACGTCGGCCGGGGCTTGCCAGCGCAGGATCGGGCGCAGGCCCCACCGGAAGGCCGCTCCGACCAGCTCACGCAGCGGATCGAGCGGTGCGTCTACGAATATCGCGCCGAGCGGGCGCGTACCGGCGGCCCACGGCCAGTCGGCGCCGAGGAGGTACTTGATAACCGCACCACCCTTGCTGTGTCCCACGAGCACCACGTTGCGGAGCGTCCGTAAGTCCGAGTGGACTTGCCGGGCGGCGTGGCGCACGTCTCCGTGTGTCGAGCCGCCAGGGGTACGCTGCCAGTTATAGAAATACACGCGATACGCAGCCATCAGCGCCGTCCGCGCCTGATCGGCAGCGGGTGGTGCCAGCCGCTGCGTCCGTGCCCAGAGCGCGGCGAGTTGCTGCCACTCCGCCTCGGACCAACCGTGAAAAGCACACGCCCAGCTTTTCCAAGCAACCGGATTGTCCCACCAGGCATCGGTCCAGATACCCGCGATGCAGTAGATGATCGCCGCATCCGGCCCAGGCGCCAGGCTAACGGCGGTCTCGGGCAGATCGAGGGCGCTGCCGCGCATATCCATAGCGCCGAACTACCGCGCAGGACCGGTTGGACTACGGTCGGACCGGCCTACCCTATGATCTGGACGATGTCCCGATACGAGACGTACACCATCAGCATGATGAGCAGCAGCAAGCCAACCATGTGGATGACGCCTTCAGTGGCCGGGTTGACCCGCCGCCCGCCGCGCAGCGCCTCTAGTCCGACGAACACGAGCCGCGCCCCGTCCAGGCCAGGGACCGGCAGGAGGTTCAGGATGGCGAGGTTGAGCGAGAGGAATCCGGTGAAGTTGAGTAGTTGCGCCAAGCCGTCTTGGGCGGCCTCGCCGGTGAGTCGCGCGATCCCCACCGGCCCGGCCACGTCGGCCGCAAGCTGCCCGGTCACGATCATAAAGAGGCCATGGATGAGCAGGCCCATCAGCTCGCCGGTCCGCTGGACCCCCAGCGGGAGCGCCTCCCACGGCGGGTACCGGACGATTGGTGGCCCAAGCGCAACGCCAAGCGCCCCCTGCTGCGCTGGCGGGTTGGCCCGCGGGACGGCGGAGGTCGTCAGCTCGGCACCGTCGCGCAGGACCGTGATGGCGAGCGACTTACCCAGTGACCGCTGGACGATGGCCCGCAGCGTTCCCAGCTGCTCGACCGCTTCACCGTCCACCCGTAGCAAGACATCGCCCGGTTGCAGGCCCGCTTGTTCGGCCGGAGAGTCCGCCCGCACCTCGTGGACTAGGACTTCTCGGCAATTGCTGCAAGGAGCGCCGATCATGTAGGCGGCCGCGAAGAGCAACGGGGCAATCAGCAGGTTCATACCGACCCCGGCCACCAGGACGAGCGCGCGCTGGGAGCGGCTCTTGCTGGCGAAGCTGTCGCCGTCATCATCCCCAACCGGGGGGTCATAGGCCTTAATGAGTGCTATCTGCCTCCGTCTGGCCTCCGGCTCTGGTAGCCGCTTTGCCATCTTCCACAACGAAGCGAACCGTTGCCACTCCGACTCCGTCCAGGTGTCTTCCCGTGCCGTCGGGGCGCCATTCTCGCCCTTCATCTTCACAAACCCACCCAAGGGCAAGAGATTGATCGAGAACAACGTATCGTTGCGCCGGATGCCGAAAAGGCGGGGCGGAATGCCGAGACCGAATTCCTGCACGCGGATACCAGCCCGCCGCGCCGCGACGAAATGGCCGATTTCGTGTGCGAGCACGAGCACACTGAGGACGACGAGAAACCAGAGGATCGTGAGGAACATACCTAGGATGTTACCGCGTCCGGGCGCCGACCGGCACGTGGCCGGTACGTTGGGCCGTCCGTCGAGCGCACTGCTCGGCCTGCCGGAGCGCCCAGCCTTCAACGTCGAGCAACTGCTCGACGCTCTCCACCGCCTGCGGCGGGTGCTCGTGCAGTACCGCTTCGATCACCGTAGCGATGGCCGTGAATGGCAGCCGGCCGTCGAGGAACCACCGCACCGCCACCTCATCGGCAGCGCAGAGCACGGCGGGAGCCGTCCCACCCAGTCGCCCCGCCTCGCGGGCCAGCGACAGGCACGGGAACCGCACTGGATCGGGCGCCTCGAAGGTAAGCTGCCCCAGCGCGGCCAGATCGAGCGGCCGGAAGCTGCTGGCGAGCCGCTGCGGATACCCCAGCGCGTACTGAATCGGTAGCTCCATGTCGGGATAGCCGAGCTGCGCCTTGACCGACCCGTCGCTGAACTCGACGAGCGAGTGGACAATACTCTGGGGATGGATCACCACGTCCACGTAGTCGAGCGAGCGACCGAATAGGATGCCCGCTTCCAGGACCTCCATCCCCTTGTTCATCAGCGTCGCCGAATCGATAGTGATTTTCGGCCCCATCTGCCACGTCGGATGGGCCAGTGCTTGCTCCGGGGTGATCTTAGTCATCGCTGCGGCCGGCAGCGTGCGGAACGGGCCGCCGGAGGCCGTCAGGATGACGCGGGTAATGCGCGCGCGATCCTCGCCGACGAGACATTGGAAGATGGCGCTGTGCTCGCTGTCAACGGGCAGGATCGCTGCGCCGCTCCGATCCGCCGCCGCAAAGAGCAAGTCACTGGCTGCGATGAGGGACTCCTTGTTGGCCAGCGCCACGTCAATGCCGGCCTCCAAGGCGGCCAGAATCGCCGACAAGCCGACCAAACCGGTCGTCGCCGCAACCACAATGTCCGGCTTGGTGGACAGGGTGAGGTCTCGCAAGCTGTCCGCGCCTGCATACACCCGTGTCCCATCGGAGCTGCACGATTGGAGGTCGGCCCAGGTGCTGCCGTTCTGGCCGTCCGTCTGCGCGGTCGGCGGCGGCGCGTGGGTGAGGGCCAGAGCTTCCGGCCGGAACTCCCGCGCCTGATCGCGCAAGAGCGCCAGATTCCGCCCCGCTGCCAGCCCGACGACCGTGAACGCTGCGGGCTGGGCGCGAATGACGTTCAGCGCCTGATGACCAACCGAGCCGGTTGAACCGAGAATAGCAACACGTTTCATCGTCGCTCTGCCGTGTGTACTCGTTGGATTGCGCCGGATTGGGCTTGCAGCGGCCGGGTGGATGTGCCGGGCCCGGTCACCCGGCCGGAACAACCACGAACGCCACATAGTAATATACGACAAGCACGGAGAAAAGCAGACTATCTATCCGGTCGAGCATCCCGCCGTGACCGGGGATGAGGCCGCCGGCGTCCTTGGCGCCGGCCTGGCGCTTGATGAGGGATTCGGCCAGGTCGCCGAGCTGCGCTGCGGCAGCGACGCCGAGCGCCAGCGGGATGGCGTGCCAGTTCCAAAGCGGGAGTGCCTGCCAGCCCCAGAACGTCAATGGCAAGCCGCTGGCAACCGTCACGAGCGCGACGGCGATGGTGCCCCCGGCAACGCCCTCCCAGGTCTTGTTGGGGCTAATTCGGGGCAGGAAGCGGTGCCGACCCAGGAATGACCCGGTGAAGTAGGCTCCCGTGTCGTAGGCCCAGGTGGCCGCCAGTGCGTAGAACACCCAGCCGCGCCCGCCCTCAGCGGGTTCGACCAGACGCAGCGGGATGAAGTGCCCCAGCAGCCAGGCGACGTACAGACAGCCGCTCATCGTGGCAATCGCGCTGGTGGCGCCCTGGCGGTCCGGCGAGCGTCGGAATATCTCGCAACCGAGCGGCACCACAATACAGGCGGTGATGAGCAACTGGCTCGCCGACCCACGCCACGCGCCGAACAACTCGAATCCGACCAGTCGGTCGCCGCCGAGCACGGCCAGGAGCAACAGCGCCAGGGGATAGCCGAGCACGCGGCGAGGCTGCCAGCCCGCGTGCTGCGCCAGCGCATAGACTTCGCGCAACGCCAGGTAGGTGACGAGTACCGTCCCCAGCAGGTACAGCGGGCCGCCGAAGTAGGCCGCGACGAGAATAGTCGGGGCCATGACGAGCGCCGATGCGAGGCGTCGCCGCAGAGCGAGCAGCCACCGTGCCGGAAGCCGGCGGATCGGGACCGTGGGCTGTGCCTGCTGCATACTCATGGTCCGGATGGCACATCAGGTGCCGCACCCATCGCGGGTGTCGTCAGGCCAGCCGTTATAGGCACCCAATCATTCACGGCAGCTAGTCAGGTCCGAGATCGGCAGCCCCATTGGGTTTGACTGCAACGGGAGCGTCCGGCGTGTGGTGCTTGCCGGTGGTCTCCGGCAAGACACGCCCGAAGCGCCGCACGCGCTGGCTATAGGCCGCCAACGCTTGATAATACTCCTGTACGCCGAAGGCCGGCCAGAGCACCGGCGTCACGTAGACCTCGCTATAGATTGATTGCCACGTGAGGAAGTTGGACGAGCGCATCTCACCGCCGGGCAGAATAATCAGATCGGGGTCCGGCTGCCCCGCCGTGTAGAGATACCGGCCAACCGTGTCTTCCGTGATCGATTCCGCCGGGAGACCGGCACGCATGATCCCCTGCAGTGCCCGCACGATCTCCGCTCGCCCACCGTAGTTGAACGCGACGTTCAAGATCAAGCGTTCATTGTGGCGCGTCAGTGCGAGGGCCTCTTGGATCCGGTCAGCGAGGTGCGTGGGCACCCCCTCCAGCGAGCCGAGGTGCCGAATCCGGACGCCGTTGGCGTGCAACTCCGGCGTTTCTCGCTTGATCGCCTCGCCGAGGATCGTCAGGATCGCGTCCACTTCGGATTGTGGCCGGTTCCAATTCTCGGTCGAAAAGGCATAGACGGTGACAATGCGGATGCCGAACTGCACGGAGGCTTCCAGGATCGGACGGAGGTTCTTGGTGCCGCGCCGGTGGCCTGCTACCCGGGGCAGACGGCGTGCCCGCGCCCAACGTCCGTTCCCATCCATCTTGATGGCGACGTGCGTCGGCACGCGGGGCAAGCGCGGAAATTCTGCGGGCCACGCGGCGCCGGCTGCCGACGCGCCTGTCCCATTGCCGGTCATCATTTCCGGCGTTGCCAGGCCAGCACTACCCATTCCCTTTTGATTATGCAGACCAGGCGTGCTCTCCACGGAAGCTGTCATACGTCCCCTGTTACCCCCCGCTGCTTGTTACCCTCTAACGACCGGGGACCGGATCACTCCTCCATTAGCTCCTTCACTTTGTCTTCACCCAGCAGGCCGGCCCGCTCCACCGAGCGATCCGTCAGCTCTTGCAGCCGGTTCTCGGACCAGCGCAGGTCGTCTTCGGTCATCAGCCGTTCGCGTTGTAGCTCCCGCAGGTCGGCCAACGCTTGTCGCCGGACGTTGCGGATAGCCACCCGTCCGTCCTCGACGCGCCGCTGCACCGCCCGCACCAAGTCGCGGCGGCGCTCTTCCGTGAGCGGCGGCAAGACAATCCTGATGATAGTTCCGTCGTTCGAGGGCGTGAGTCCCAAGTCGGATTGCTGGATAGCCGTCTCGATAGCGTCGTGGGTCGTGCGGTCCCACGGCTGGATCGCAATGAGGCGCGGCTCCGGCACACTGATCCCGGCCAACTGCTGCAGCGGAACCGGCGAGCCATAGTAGTCTACCGGCAGGCGCTCGACGAGCGACGGTGAAGCACGCGAGGTCCGCATGGTCTGGAGGTCGGACCCGAGCACGGAGACGGCTGTCTGCATCTTCTGGTCCGCATCGCTCAATACTTCCGTCGCTAACTCTTGCTCCATCACCCCACCCCCACTGACTGCGTGGACTGCACCTTATTGGACTCTAGCGGCTGATGCACACCCGGCGTATCACCGTCTTGCCACGTCTGCGCCGCAGCGCCGGGGGACCAGTCCGGACTGGCAATCAATGTGCCGATCTGCTCCCCGAGGATTGCCCGCCGCAAGCTCCCCGGCTCGTCCAGCTTGAAGACCAGGATGGGCAGGTTGTGCTCCATGCAGAGCGTAATGGCCGTGCTGTCCATGACGCCGACGCGCCTATTCACGGCCTCGATGTAGCTCAGGCGCTCGAAGCGCCGCGCATCCGGGTACCTGGATGGATCACGGTCGTAGACCCCATCAACGTTCGTGCCCTTGAACAGCGCCTGGGCACCAATCTCCATCGCCCGCAGCGCCCCGGCGGTGTCGGTGGTGAAGAAGGGGTTGCCACTGCCGGCGGCAAAGATCACCAGCTTGCCGTCCTCAAGGTGGTTGGCCGCCCGCCGCCGGATGTACGGCTCGGCCACCGCGCGCATCTCAATGGCCGTCTGCACCCGGACCACCATGTTCTCAACCCGCTCCAATGCTTCCTGCAAGGCCAGCGCGTTGAGCACCGTCCCCAACATGCCGATATAGTCGGCGGTGGGCCGGTCCATCCCCTGCGCGCTGCCGGTTGCACCGCGCCAGATGTTGCCACCACCGAGTACGATAGCCATTTCCACGCCCGTCTCCCGGACCGTGGTGGCGATCATACGCGCCAGCCGCTCGGCGGTGGGTGGATGAATCCCGTACTCGCCGGCCTCCGCCAGAGCTTCGCCGCCCAGTTTCAGCAGGATGCGCCGGTACTTCACTCCGCCTGCTCCGCCTGGTCATCAACCTGCGACAACTCGTAGCGCACAAAGCGGCGCACTTGGATATTCTCTCCCGTCTGTGCGCTGGTCTCCGTCACCAGTTGGCCGATGGTCTTGCTCGCATCGCGGATATAGGGCTGCTCGGTCAGGAACAGAGTGGCCCGCCGTTCCGGGGTCAGGTCCTCCCGGTCGGGAGAGTCCGCCGGCAGGTCAGCCTCACTGACGTAGACCGGCTGCATGGCCGCCACCTGCAACGCGACTTCATGCGCCAGATCGGCAAACTCGCTCGTGCGCGCCACAAAGTCGGTCTCGCAGTTCAGCTCCACGAGCACACCGATCCGATCACCCGGGTGTACGTAGGCGGCAACCCGCCCTTCGCTGGTAGCGCGTTCGGCGAGTTTGCTGGCGGCAGCCAAGCCCTCTGCTTCCAGCAGCTGCTTGGCGCCCGCCATATCCCCATCGGTTTCGGTCAGTGCCTGCTTGCACGCCATCACGCCGGCGCCGGTTTCCTCCCGGAGCTGGCGGACCATCTCGACTGTTACTGCCATCGTTGTTTATCCCTCGTTATTGACTCGGCGGCGGCCGCCGAGGTCGTGGTTATCGCCTCGCGTTGGTGCATACCATACTGAATAGCGCACGGCTGGTCGTGGGGTGCGTGCCCGCAGCCGTTCTCAGCGACGCGGCCGGCGCAGCCCACAATCACGCGCCAAACCCCGCTCCTACCGCCGGGACCTCGTCTCGGATTCCGGGTTGGGATGCTCCGTTCGATCCGCGTAGCAAGGACGGCCAGGCGGTGTTGGTGCTGACGGCGGCACGAGCGACGTGTGCCGGCAGCGTCTCCGGCGCTACCGCAGTAGTCGCCTACAGTTCGCTGCCGGTCTCTTGATCCGCTTCCGGCACGTACTCTTCCTCCAGATCGGACAGTCCGATGCCGGTGTCCTCTTCCGCACCTGGCTCGGCCGCAGCCTCGTCCTCACTCACCGCACCACGGACCTGGAATCCTTCCGAGCAAGCGTCGGCAATATGACTGGTAATCAGTCGGATGGCGCGGATGGCATCGTCGTTCGCCGGGATGGGCCAGTCTATTTCCGTCGGGTCGCAGTTGGAGTCGACCAGCGCCACGATGGGAATACCCAAGCGCCGCGCCTCGGCCACGGCGATATGCTCGTGCTTGGTATCCACGATGTACACGGCGCCCGGCAGGTCGCGCATCGTCTCGATGCCGCCGAAAATCCGCTGCAGGCGGTTCAACTGCTCTTGCAGCTTGATCGCTTCCTTCTTCGGCAGTAGCTCGAACTCGCCGCGCTCCTTTTGGTACTTCAGGTTCTGCAAATACTGAATACGCAACTGGATCGTCTGCCAGTTCGTAAGCTGCCCACCAAGCCAACGCTGATTGATATAGGGCTGGCCGGCGCGCTTGGCTTCCTCTTCGATGGTCTCCTGCGCCTGTTTCTTCGTGCCGACGAACAGCACTTCTTCACCGGTGATGACGAGATCGCGCAGAAACTCGCACGCCGATTGCAAACGACGGACCGTCTGCTGCAGATCAAGAATGTGAATACCGTTCCGTTCGGCGAAGATGAACCGCCGCATCTTGGGGTTCCATCGCCGCGTATGGTGGCCGAAATGTACGCCGGCCTCCAAGAGAGTCTTCATCGAGACGTTAGCCATGTAAACCGTGCTCCTCCGTGCAACTACACGCTGAGTGCCTGTCCTATCAAGCTATCGCAACCGCAATCGGTCCCGCAGAGTATAGCGGACGGCTGCCGTCCGCAGCAATCCGGCATCTCATGTCGAGTGATCCGCTTGCGGCGACCCCGGATATGCGGTAGCGTCCAGTGCTGGCCTGTGACGACTATCCCAACCGTAGGGTAGTCGGCTGACCGGCGATTCCTGGGTATTCAGTGTTGGCGCTGGAATTGCCCGCTGTAGTCTCGGAGTGGAGGGAGGCTTACCGGCTCCAGGATGAGTTGTGCGATTTTCATTCTGTGGGAGAGTTGGATATAGAAGGGACCTGAGTTATACATCTCAAGAACTAACTGGCCTTGGAAGCCGGCCATGACGGTCGGCGCCGTCATGTGTACGGACAGCCCGAAACGAGCCAGCGAGCTTTTGCCCTCGATGCGGGCGGCCAGATGGCTGGGCAGGGTCACATATTCGAGGGTTTTGCCCAGCACCAACTGATGCGGTCCAAGACGATAGGGTGCTGTGGCGAGGGACTTGCGCTTGCCGTGGCTTTCCAGGAGGCTCATGACCTCTACTGCTTCATCACTCGGCACGAAGGTTACGCCCGGTATCCGCTTTGCAGGGAGCACTAAGAGTTCCTCGTGGAGCAGGAGGTCAACGGCTGAACTGTCGCTTCGCTCATCTGGGTCCTCGATGGGCGGGTCGAATTTGAGCCGGCGTGCTGCAATTTCTGCCCGGATGTCGATGTCAGACAGAACCATGCTACTCTCCGGCAGGTTGAGTATCTATGGCGATCTTATCCAAATCGGCTTCATAAGCGGAGAAGCGGGTCTGTCCGAAGGTGGTCGGCGGGAACGACACGACGATTTTGTCCCCACGCTCGCCAAGGAGCGTGGCAATAACCGTCTGCCGCTCCTCATCAACGATATACAGGGGAACGAAGGCGGTTTTTCGGCCCTCGCCCAACTTGAACCATACTTGTGCCTCCTGCGGTGTTGGGAAGGGGTCCTTGTCCATATCAACGTAGCGTAAAGTCGCTGCCACCGGCTCCATGTAGAGGCGCAGTTGCTCTGGCTGTAGGGTTCCTTTTTTCATGGAAGGGTCTCCTATCAGGGGGCCGGGATGTCTGCACTGGGTGGTTCGCTGGCGCTCCGGCACCAAACGCCGTTGTGACCGTCCACCATGCGCCTCACGCGGCGGGTGTAGGAACTGGGGAATCGCTGATTTCTGCCGATTCCGCCCACTTCCCGACCAGTGTCGTCATGCTACGTATGCAGCGAGGGGGTGTCAAGCCGAGGCACCGCCACGAACCGCCATTCTGAGTCGGACTCACTACCCATTATCTACATCGGGCCGAGAGATAAAGCGTACCGGTAGCCCTTGGTTGTCAGTCGGCGCAGCGCTACAGCGCCGTGATCGCGGCAATGAGAGCCGGCTCGTCGTCCGGGAGGACGGTGCGGGGATCGAGCAAGAGCGCGTTCCGTTCGATCCGTCCGATGATGGGAGGCGTCGCCTGCCGTAGGGCCGCCGCGATGGCCTCGACAGTGTGCTGCCGGGGTCGTAGCGCGACAACGGTCGTCGGCAGCGTGACGCCCGGCAGCGAGCCGCCACCGATGGCCGACTCTGCAGCGCGCACACTCACCTCCAGGGTGCGCGACTGCCGCGCGATGGCCGCCGCCCACCGCTGCGCTCGTTGTGCCAGCACCTCCTGGCTGGCACCGATCAGCTGCCACACCGGAATCTCGCGCTCGGCCTCGTCGCGCTGGTAGTGCTGGAGGGTAGCGACCAGCCCGGCGATGGTCACTTTGTCCGGGCGCAGCGCCCGCACCAGCGGATGGCGCCGCAGCGCCGCCAGCGGCTCGCGCCGCCCGACGATCAGCCCGGCCTGCGGCCCGCCGAGCAGCTTGTCGCCGGAGAAGCAGATCACGTCGGCGCCCGCGGCCACGCTGTCCTGCGGCCGCGGCTCCTGAAGCTCGCCGCCGAGGCCAAAGCGCGCAGTGTCGAGCAGACAGCCGCTCCCGAGATCGTCGGCCACCGCTACCGCGCGCTCATGCCCCAGCCGGACGAGCGCCGGGAGTGGCACGCTCTCCGTAAAACCGACGACGCGAAAGTTGCTGGTGTGGACCCGCAGCAGCAGCGCCGTGTCGGCGGTGATTGCATCGGCATAGTCGGCGAGCCGAGTGCGGTTGGTCGTGCCCACGTCCACCAACCGGGCGCCACTCTGGCGCAGCACGTCGGGAATGCGAAACCCGCCACCGATCTCGACCGCTTGGCCGCGCGAGACGATCACTTCCCGGCCGGCCGCGAGCGCCGAGAGCACCAGCAGCAGCGCGGCCGCGTTGTTGTTGACGACCAGCGCCGCCTCAGCGCCGGTCAGCCGGGTCAGCAGTGTCTCGACATGCACGTGCCGGCTGCCACGCTCGCCAGCGCCGAGGTCGTATTCCAGGTTGGAGTAGCCGGTAGCCGCTGCCGCCATCGCCCGCTGTGTTGCGGCACTCAGCGGCGCGCGGCCGAGGTTGGTGTGAAGGACAATACCGGTCGCATTGATTACCCGCCGCAGCGATGGCGCCAAGATGCGCTCGACCTGCGCGACGATGCGGCTGGCGAGGTGCTCCGGCGCCGGCGGCGCGTCGGCCGCCGCCTGGCGGGCTGCCGCCAGCTCTGCGCGGGCAACGTCCACCAGCACATCGTGGGACACGTGCTCGGCGAGCGCCGCGACCGGTGGCGCGTTGAGCAGCCGGTCCACGCTGGGCAGCCGGCGCCGCGCATCGAAGTTGCCGCCAGTATCGGATGTACGCACGCTGCTCATGGTGACACGCTCGGTCCGCACTACCGTAGCTTACATTGGATTGTGCAGAGCAGTGCAATACTGGCCCCCCGCGGTCCCCTGACAAAGGTAGGTTTTTCGTGTAGGGGCACGATGAAGCGCGCCCAGGCACCCGTCCCCCCGTCGCAACGGGGGGGCCACAGGGGGGCACCCCCCATCCTGCCCATCCGGCCCCCCCGCTTCGCAGGGGGACAGGGCTACAACGAGCCGTAGCCCTTACTCTGTGCTCTCTGTGTGCTCTGTGGCCATACCTCAAGACCCGAACTTGGCGAGCTTGTTGGCGTGAGCCAGCATCAGGGGCATCGCATCGGTTGCCGGGAAGCGACCCAGGCCACCTTGCATACAGGCACGCTCAGAAAACGTCGTTGTGTAGTCGGGAAACGCCGTCGTGGCGTGGAGCAGGAAGGGCACCGGATGCCAGGAGTGCGCTGCCATAACCGCCGGCGTGGAATGATCGCCGGCGATCACGAGCACGTCCGGCGCCATGTCGAGCAGTGCCGGGACGTGCGCGTCGAACGCTTCGAGTAGCGCGACCTTGTAGTCGAAATCACCATCCTCGCCGGCGCTGTCGGTCCATTTGTAGTGGACGTAGAAGAAGTCGTACTCGGCGCGGTGCTCCCGTAGCGTCTCGACTTCGGCGGTGAAGTCGGTGCCCGTGTCCAGTACCGTCATGCCAGCGAGGCGTGCTAGTCCGTGATACACCGGATAGACGGCGATGGCCGCCGGGCGCAAGCCGTACAACTCCGGGAGCGACGGGAGCGAGGGGCGCTCGGCAAAACCACGAAGCAAAATGGCGTTGGCCGGTTGTTCGTCTGCGAGAATCCGGTGCGCCCGCGCGATGAACCGATTGACCAACTCCGCCGTATGGGCAGCCTCCGGTTGTCGCGGCCGCACCGGCCGAGGCGGCTGCCCGGTAGTCTGCGGATCGCTGTCGTTCAGGGCCGCCGACAGCCCCGCGCCGCGCACCACCAGCAGAAAACGGTAGCCCTCTTCCGGCTGTACGAAGAATTCCGCGCCGGGGATGGCAATGGCACGCAGCCGCTCGCACAGCTTGGCGCTCAACTCCGTCGGGATGCGGCCGGCGCGCCGGTCGGTGATGCATCCCTGGGCATCCACCGCTGCGAAGTTCCCGCGGGCGGCAACGTCGCCCGGTTGCAAGGGAAAGTTGAGTCCCAGCGCCGACAGAGCGCCGCGTCCGACCTGATGCCTTACCGGATCGTAGCCGAACAGCGCGAGATGACCAGGCCCGCTGCCAGGAGTAATGCCTGCACCCACCGGGTCGGTCAAGCCGAGCACGGAGCCGGCTGCCAGCTTGTCGAGGTGCGGAGTCCGAGCGGTCTCCAGCTCGCTCTGGCCCGTCTCGGGATGCGGCAGCCCTCCCAGACCGTCAATGACTACCAGGACTATACGGGTATCCTGAACGACGGCGAGGCCAGAGACAACTTCCGTAGCGATTGCACCCACGACGTTGCCCTCTTGATCGGCTCGGCCGCACTCCCTCGAACTCCGGCCGATGATGCAGCCGAGCCGGGTCGCGCTCAACCGGCAGCGGACCTTAGCATGACCCCGTCCGGCTCGCCAAGTCGCCGGCCGGGCTGCCGCTATACTGAGCCGCTGGCAGACCAAAGGCATGAGACCAACTGTGGCCCCCGGCGACGAGGTGGTGCGGACCGCCCGGACCACGCCGCGGCGCGTTGTCAACCGCTTGAACGACCTCGACGGCAAGCAATGGCTGCCCTTTCAGAAGAGCTGGTTTCGCGATCACCCGGATGTGTACGAGAAGTGCATCCGCTTCTTCACCAAGCGGCGGCGACCCGACGGCTCGCCGTCCGTAGTGCTGACGTTGGCCGGCACCCCCGCCGCGCGTGCCGTCGCTGCGGCGGCCATGGCAGCCGGCCGCCGCGCGGTCGTGTGGCCGGCCAACGCTGTACCGCCGGCCGACTATGTACTCGTTGATCTCCGGGGCCAGTTCCCGACCCTGCCGGCATTGCGGGCGTTCCTGCACCGGACGGCGCCGTTTTGGTCCGCCTTGGGCCAGTCGGACGCCCTGCGCGAGCGCGGCTATGCGACCGTCCTCATTGACAATCGGCAGCAGGACGGCGTGCTGGTGCCCGTGGCCTGGGAGTTGGCGCGGTATCTCGCCGGCCGGCTCACCCTGAAGGACGAAAAGATTGGCTGCCGGCCGCCCGCCGAACCTGGGCAGACGCCGCACTTCGAGACCGACGGGCAGGTTTACTACGCCTTGAACTTCCGCCGCGAACCGCCCCCACTCCAGGATTCCGTCACCGATCACCGGTGGCCGGATGTCGAGCAGCACGAACCACCGACCACCGACCACCAACCACTGACCGGGCCGCGCTTACGCTCATGGTTTGTGCCCCGGCCGCCGCCGCGGGAGCCGGGCAAGGTCACGCATCCCGCCACCTATCCCGAAACGCTTGTCACGGAATTCGTCGCGCGGTGTACGCAGCCGGGCGACCTGGTGCTCGATCCGATGGTCGGGACCGGCAGCACGCTCTTGGCCTGCCAGCGGATGGACCGGCGCGGGTTCGGAGTCGAGCTTAACTCGGAGTACGCGGCCATCGCCCGGCGGCGTCTCGCCGCGGCCGGATGCACACCGGGGATGGCCCGCGTGGTCGAGGGCGATGCACTGCGGCTCGCGGCCGTCGAGGGCGTGCCGCCGCAGGTGGACTACTGCATCACCAGCCCGCCGTACTGGGACATGCTCAACATGCGCGGGGCGATGACGCAGCGCGGACGCCGCCAGCGTGGCCTGCACGTCAGCTACGGCGACGATCCGCGCGACGTGGGCAACGTCGCTGAGTACGGGCAGTTTGTGGACTCCCTCGTACAGGTCTATCGGCAGGTAGCCGCGCGGCTGCGTCCCGGCGGCTACCTCACGGTCGTCGTCAAGAATGTCAAGAAGCAAGGCACGATCTACCCGCTCGCCTGGGACCTCGCCGCCGCTCTGGCCGAGTTTCTCCAAGTGTGCCCGGAGCGGTTCTGGTGCCAAGACGACGTGCGGCTGGCGCCGTATGGCTACGGCAACGCCTGGGTCAGCAACACCGTCCACCACTACTGCCTGACCTTCCGCAAGCCGTACTGACCAGCCTAGATGAAAGGGAACATCCCCATCCCCCCGCCGCAGCAGGGGGACCATAGGCAGGGGGACCATAGGCAGGGGGACCATAGGGCTTACAAGGGTAGGTTTTTCGTGTAGAGGCGCGATAAATCGCGCCCAGCCTCCCGTCATTCCGGCGAAAGCCGGAATCCAGCCGAGTAGCTGCCTACCCGGTAGGGGCGTCCCTTGTGGGCGCCCTGGCCACGCTCCGTCATTGCGGTGCCAGCATGTCTCGTCCCCCGATACGGGGCCGCAATCCATCCTGCTCATCCTTGCATCCTGCAAATCCTGATGCAGACAAAATACCTACCCCTGTCAGCCCATAGGGGGGCTACATCCCACTACCCGATTAAGTTGTCAACTTTCACGCAGGCTGGCTCGCCCGCACGCCGCGGCACGCTATTCCCCCCACCGGCCGCCCGGCTATGCTACCCTGGTAGCGAGGCCAACACGATGCTCACCGTCTCCGTCGAGAACTTCGGTCCCATCCGCGAGGGCACAGTCGAGTTGCGTCCGCTGACGGTCTTCGTCGGCGCCAACAACTCCGGCAAGTCGTATCTAGCCACGCTGATCTATGCAATCTCGCGCACGCTGGCTGCCGATTTTGTGTGGAACCCACGATGGATCCGCCGGCCGGCGCTTAGACACTATAGCACCGCTCCACTCTTTGGTATATCCGATCTTGATATACCCGATAGAGCACAGGCTGCATTGAAGCCTGCTGAAGCGCGTGAACAGATACGCGCATGGATCACGGGCTGTTTAGCCCAAGATAGGAGGTCACCTGTTCGACCCGAAGCACTGGAAATTGACTACACTGATTTACCGCCGCCGCTTCGACAGGCACTTCAGATTACCGTAGAAGAATATCTGGATACTCTGGCATGGCAACTCAGAGGTGAGATCGAGCGGTGCTTCGGTGCTAAAATCAGTGATCTTCCTTCCAACTTCACATCGGGAAAACCCTCCGCAATCTCTATCGGTAGCACACAACCAGAATTTGAGCTAAGACTCGAATCTTCTGGCCAAAATACTGCGACGAGTGTGAACTTAACATCTGCTCGGTGCCCTCTCTATTACTTTGATATAGATGCAGATGATTCTTGGCCCTCGTGGCCGCTACTCGAATTCCTTTCCGAAAGTGCGGGGCAAATCATGCGGCAAACGATCTCAAGGACCTACTATCTACCGGCTTCTCGATCAGGAATCCTTCAGAGCTATAAGGCCCTAGCCAGCTTATTCATGAGCCGCTCACCACTTGCTGGTGTTGACGACCTACGCCTACCACGCCTAACGGGTGCTGTCGCTGACTTCGTAAGTAACACACTCTCGCTTGATGCGGAACGGGAGACTGATGGAAAAATCAGTAATATCGCAGGTTTTCTACAGTCAGAGATCATCAGCGGCAGTGTTTCTTTGAAGGGAAGTAGCAGGATAGTCTATCCCGAAATCCAATACACTCGCGATGGAAAGGATTTTGAATTACATAGGACCGCTTCTATGGTATCGGAGCTTGCTCCCATCATCCTCTTTATCCGACATCTTATATGGCCCAATAATCTGCTCATCGTCGAAGAGCCGGAGTCGCATCTACACCCGGCGGCACAGCGGCCGCTCGCCCGTGCATTTGCACGGTTGTTGAGTCAAGATGTTGGCTTACTGCTCACGACGCACAGCGATTATCTTCTCCAGCAATTGACAAACCTCGTCCGTGTAGAGCCACTAACAGCCGAGAAGCGAGACAGATTCGACTATTCTGATGACGAGAGTATCCCTGCATCATCTGTCGGAGCGTACCTGTTCGAGACAACGGATGAAGAGTCCGGGAGTGTAATCAGGGAGTTACCTGTGACGGACAGAGAAGGCATACCCGAAGACGAATTCACGCGCGTTGCGGAATCACTGTACGATGAGATGGTTGAGCTTGACCGAGCGGCGATGCGCCATGAGTGAGGTTATCGAGAGGTTGCGTCGGGAGAACCGTCAGGCGTGTATCCCTAGATGTGCGGAGCGCAGATGTGCTCTTAATCTCAGGGATTTATCAGCGGAAGATCATATAATTTTCAGTCCTGAACAAGTGCTCGGTGATAGTGAGGAGAATCGCTGTGACTGCATAGTCTTCTGGGACTGCGGCGGACTTAGGGTTATCCCAGTGGAACTCAAGGGCGGCGGCTACGATGCAAGGCAAGTCGTTGAACAGTTGCGAAGCGGAGCGCGAGTCGCAGGGTCGTTGTTGGGAACGAGGCCTTTCCGTGACTTCACGCCACTCTTACTTTGTGGCGGGCGTAACTCGGCAGAACTCAAGGTTCTTAGAAAGAAAGATTCGCGAGTGTTCTTTCGTAAGGCATACTATTATGTAAAGGTGCGTGATTGTGGTTCTCCACTCACTCAAATCTTGGGCCGATGAGTAGACTATCCTCGAATGTTTGTCTACGGTAATCGAGGTCTCGTCCGAGCGTGAGCAAGAGTACGCACGATGACGATGCGCTGCACGGTTGAGTTGTTGGGGGTGGCGCGGCTGCGGGCGGCGCGGCGCGCCGTCGAGGTGCGGCTGGGCGAGCAATGCGGTCCCCATGGGGGAGGTAGCGCGGCGACCGTTGCGGACGCACTGACCGCGCTCGCCGCGGCCTGCCCGGCGCTGGTGGGGCCGGTGCTCACGCCGGATGGTCATTCGCTCTGCACCGGCTACCTGCTCAACCGCAACGGCCGCGAGTTCGTTGATCGGGCAGACACGCCGCTGGCGGACGGCGACCGCCTCCTGCTCATCTCCAGCGCGGCCGGCGGTAGCCGGTTAGTAGCGGCGACGAGAAAAACTGTGTCATGAGTGACCGTCTTTGCGGCTATCACGGTCGGATTCTTGTCGTGGACCTGACCCGGCAGGCATGGCGGCTGGAGCCGCTGCCGGCCGATACGCTGCGGTCGGTGCTCGGCGGCACCGGCCTGGCGACGCGGCTGCTCTATGACCTGACGCCGCCGCACGCCGATCCACTCGGCCCCGACAACGCCCTCCTGTTCGTCGGCAGCCCCCTCGTCGGTACACCACTGACCACCACGAGCAAGTTCACCGTCGCGGCCCGGTCACCGCTGACCGGCTTTATCGGCGACTCGCTCTCATCGAGCCATCTGGCGCTGGAGTTGAAACGCTGCGGCTTCGATGCAGTGGCATTGCTGGGTGCAGCAGCCCGCTGGTCCACGGTCGCGATCTCGTGGCCGGGGCCGGAGGAAGCGCAGCCGACCGTTCGGTTTCTCGACGCGACTGAACTCTTGGGCTATGACACCGCTGCTACAGCAGATGCCGTGCGGGCCCGGCTGGGTAGTAAATGGCGGGTCGCGTCAATAGGGCCAGCCGGTGAGGCGCTAGTGCGCTACGCTACGATCAGCAACGACGGGCGCCACGCCGGGCGCACCGGGACCGGCGCGGTCATGGGCAGCAAGCGCCTCAAGGCGCTGGCGCTGTGCGGCGGTTGGTCCGTGCCCGTTGCCCATCCCGAGGCGCTCGCGGTGACGGCGGAGCGGCTGCGGGAACGCAGCTTGGGGCCGGACACGGCCAAGTACCGCGAGCTAGGCACCGTTGCCAATCTGCTGACGTTCGACCGACTTGGCACCTTGCCTACGCGCAACTTTCAGCAGGCCACGTTCGAGGGCGCCGAACGCTTGAGCGGCGAGCGCCTACATACGGACCGTTACGTGCGCCGCACGGCCTGCGCGAACTGCACCATCGGCTGCGAGCAGCTTTTCCGCGTCTCGAATGGGAATGGCGGTGGCCAGGAGAGTCACCGGACCCGGCGCCTGGAATACGAGACGCTCTTTGCCTTGGGGCCGCTGCTCGGCATTGACGATCCCGATTTTGTGCTCCATCTCGCGGCCCGCTGTGATGAACTGGGCATGGACACGATCTCGACCGGCGGCACAATTGCATGGGCGATGGAGGGCGCCGAGCGCGGGGTGCTGGATCGTGGCGCGCTTGACGGTCTGGACCTGCGCTTTGGGGGCAAGAAAGCGGTAGCCACGTTGGTCGAGCGCATCGGCAGCCGCGCAGGGCTTGGACACCTCCTCGGTGAAGGATCGCGCCGCGCGGCTGCCCACGTCGGTCACGGCTCGGCAGACTGGGCCATGCACGTGAAAGGGCTGGAGCTACCCGGCTACGAGCCGCGCAGCCTGAAAACGATGGCGCTGGGCCTGGCAATAGGCTCACGCGGCGCCTGCCACAACCGCGTGCCTACCTATGAAGCCGACTTTTCCACGCAAGTAGATCGCCTCGCGGCCGACGCCTCGCGCGGGCAGCTTGCCGCGGCGGCCGAGGACCGGGAAGCGGTGATGGACTCGCTGATCCTCTGCAAGTTCATCCGCAAGTGCCTCGACAACTTCGAGGAAGATGCCGCGCACTTCTGGCGGCTCGTCACCGGCTGGGACGTGGACGCCGCCGAGGTGCGGCAGGTCGGCGCACGGATTAGTACGCTGAAGAAAGTCTACAACGAGCGCGAGGGGTGGCGTCGCGCGGACGACACGTTGCCGCCGCGCCTACTGGCCGAGCCACTGCCGGACGGTCCGGCCAGCGGCACCGCGCTCACCCAAGCGGAGTTGGATTCGATGATCGCCGGCTACTACGCAGCGCGCGGCTGGACCGCGGACGGGCGCGTTCCCGCCCACCAACGCCGGGAGCTAGGGGTATGAGTGCGCGACCAAGCGGAGTGCGTGGGGCACGCCGGCTGGTCTTCACCGGTCCCGGCCGCGGGGAAGTGGAGCGATTTGACCTCCCGGCGCCGGCGCCGCACCAAGTATTGGTCCGCGCGACCCGCACCCTGGTCAGCGCCGGCACCGAGGTCAAAGGTTTCCAGGGTATCGCCCCGAGCGGCCCGCACCGCTTTCCGGTGCGCCCCGGCTACTCGTTCGTCGGCGTCGTCGAGCAGGTCGGCGCAGCGGTCACTGCGGTCCGGCCCGGCGACCGGGTGGCCACCCAGAAGGGCCATGCCAGTCATGCCCTCGTTGACTTGAGCGACCAACCGTCCGGCAAGACCGGCCATCGCGCGCCGGAGTATCTACAAGTGGTCCCCGCCGGCCTGACCGATGAGCAAGCGACGTTCGCCGTGCTCGGCAGCGTGGCGATGCACGGTGTCCGTAAGGCTGCTATTGCCCTCGATGAGTCGGTCGCGGTGATGGGTCAGGGCGTCGTCGGTCAGTTGACCCTACAGCTTGCGCGGCTCGCTGGCGGCCGGCCGGTCATCGGCGTTGACCTCGTAGAGGAGCGATTGACGACGGTGCGTGCGAACGGCGCCGACGCCGTAATCAACGCGGCGACCGAGGATGTCACCGCGGCACTGGAGCGAATCACCGCCGGGCGCGGCGTGGACGTCGGCTGCGAATGCACGAACACGCCACGCACCTTCCCCACGCTGCTGCGGCTAGCCGGTGTCGGCGGCCGCATCGTGATCGTGGGCAGCCTGCCCGGCACGGTCGAAATCTCCCTGTTCGATGACCTCCAGCGCAAGGAGTTGACCATCATCGGCGCCTTTCAACCCAGCGCCCCCCTACTGCCGCATCACACGTTCCCGTGGACGCAATCGCGCAACCGCTTGGGCATCCTTGAGCTGATCGCTGCCGGTCGCCTCCAGGTGGACAACCTCATCACCGATGTTGCACCGGCTGTGGAGGCGCCGGCTGTTTTTGCGCGGCTGGCGCAGGGGCCGGGGGAGTGGCTAGGCGTCATCCTCGACTGGGAGGGATGGACCTAACTCCCGGCCCCTCCCTTAATGAAAGTTGCTTGCTTTAATCGGGTAGTGAGGAGATAGCCCCCCTATGGTCCCCCCGTTGCGACGGGGGGACGGGGACGTTCCCTCCCCTGGAGCTTGCTCCGGGGGAGGGCTAGGGTGGGGGCCAACACACTACCTATCCCCCCAATCTCGGACGCCAGGCGCTTGAGCCGCACGGCCGGCAGCCGCCTCAACCGCTGACTCACCGGGTCCACCTCGATGCCCACGGACTCCAGGGCCGTCACCCCCAACAGCGGCTCCACGCCAGCCTCCCCATAGATAACCGTGCCGCCGACGATCTCGCCCATGAACTCGACCTCGGCGACGGTAACGTCTAACCGGAGTTCGCTCCCGTCCGCCAACTCGTAGCGCCGCTGACCCCTAGGCGCCAGACCGATAGCTTCCAAGTGCGGCCTGGGAACCAAGGAGTCCGTCGCCCCGGTATCGACCAGGAACAGCCCTTCCCACGTCCGCTCCGGCTCCGCCGGGTTGCGAATCGTGACCGTTACCTGTGTTGCCCCCATCCACACTCCCTAGCCCGTCTGCCGCAGGTCCCGGCGCTCGAACAGCAGAACCGACAGCGCAATCAAGACCACCGCCAGTCCGGCGAGAATCGCCGCGTGACTCCAGTCCAGGCCGTTGTTCAGCGGATCGTTGCCCAGGTAGTAGTAGAAGGGCAACCATTGGGCCACCTCCGCCATGCTCTCGTTGAGCGCGGCGAACCCATTGACGAGGTGAAGCACGAGCGCCGCGCCGATGGTCACGAACGCGGCGATCCGCGTCCGCCCCGTGCCGGCGCTCAGGATCAGCGCCAGCGTGCCGAAAGCCAGACCGAGCAGCGTTTGCAGCAGGCAGGTGGCGGCGATGTTGCCGATGTCCATGCCGAGGTCCGCGAGCAGGGAGCCGAGCGCCACTCCGGCAAAGGTGGCGAATCCGACGGCGAAAGCGTAGAGCGTCATTGCCCAGCTCTTCTCCAGCACAATCCGCGAGCGCCGGACCGGGTTGGCAAGCAGCAAGCCGATGGTCCGGCGCGATTCCTCGCCGGCCAACGCGCCGGACCCGATGGCAACCGTGACCACCATGACCGAGATCGGCGCCATCAGGCCGAACGTCTCGATCTGGTACCAGCCCTCCGGGGTGCTGATGTTGCCACCGCCGGCCAGCGCGATCAGGGCTTCCGGGAGGCTCTCGAAGGCCGACAGGGTTTCCTCGGGGATGGCTTTGTAGAAAGGCCCCATCATCAGGCCCATCATGAGGAACATCACCGCCGCCGTCACCAGCAGTAGCCCCTGATACTCCGAGGCCGCCTTGAGCCAGATCGAGGAGACACGGGCCGAGCCGGCCAGTTGGCCGATGACCTTCCTGGTCAGCGGGTTGCCGCGTAGCCGATCTATCAGCGTAACGCCGACGGATTGCCCCTTCAGGTCGCGGCGATTGACTCCGATCACGGCGATGACGCCGAACACCACGGCGCCAGTCAGCAGCACGCCAAGATGGCCCCAGTTGATACCGTTGTAGACTGGATCGCTGCCGTCGAAGTAGTACCACGGAAACGCTTTGACCAGGTCTTTCAGGTCCTCGATCAGTGGCAGCAAGCCGACCGCAAAGAAAGAGAGAACGATCACCGCGGTTGTCACACCGGCGGCCGCGCCCCGGTTGCCGGTCCAGGCACTGACAGCCGTCGCCAGAAACCCGTAGAAGAGGACGTTGACGAACATGTGGAGGGAGAGCGCCTCCACGTCCAGGCCGCCGATCTCAACGCCCAGCATGGCCGCGATGCCGTAGACCGCGCCCCACAAGATGAGCACGCTCGATGCCGCGAGCACGACCATCGCTCCTAGCTTGGAAATGAGCACGTGGGTCCGGCCCTTGGGGTTGCCGAGCAGGATGCCCATGGTCCCGTCGCGCTCCTCGCCAGCGACAGAGGCAGCGCCCATCGCCAGGGCCATCGCCGCCAGCGTGATAGCGCCGTAGAGACCTTGGATCGCGCCGACGGCGAGGCCACCCGCGTCAACGTCCTCGCGGATGCCGATGAGCGAGACGTAGGCCTCCGGTAGCGAGGCGAACATGGATAGATCAATCTGGCGATAGACCGCCATCCCATACAGGGTGAGTAGCATGAGACTGACGACCGCAATGGTCCAGCCTAGCCAGCGATCCCGGATCGTTTTGGTGAAAACGGTCGCTAACATCAGTCCGTCACCTCCTCATCGTGGTAGTACGTGAGGAAAATTTCTTCGAGGTCGGCCTCGTTGGTGGTGATGTCAACGATGGTGTGCTGCTCACTCGCAGCTTGCAGGAGTGTGCCCATGTCACCATCAAAGGACAGTCGCACCTGGCTGTGCTCGACCGTCACTTCACGTGCCCCCGGCACGGCCGCGAACCGGGCCGCCTCCGCTGGCGAGTCCAGCTCCAACTCGACTTGCCGCATCGCCTTCGACCGCAGATCGGCGACGGACTCGACGGTGACGAGGCGACCTTGGCGGATGATGCCGACCCGCCCGGCCACTCGCTGCACCTCCGACAGTGTATGGCTGGACAGGAACACGGTCCGCCCGTCGGCAGCCACTTCCCGCACCATGTTCTGGAATTCGCGCTGAATCAGCGGGTCCAGACCGGAGCTTGGCTCATCCATGATGAGCACGTCCGGCCGGTTCATAAAAGCCTGGATCACTCCGACCTTCTGACGGTTGCCAGTGGAGAGGTTACCCACCTTCTTGGAGAGGTCGGAGTTGAGCCGCTCGGCCAGCTCGTCGACGTATGACCAGTCCACACCGCCGCGCAAGTTCGCAAAGTACGTGATGGTGTCCCGACCGGTCAGGTTGGGGTACAGCGCCAGATCGCCGGGCAGGTAGCCGAGTCGCCGGCGTATCTCCACCGATTTGTCGTGCGTATCGAGTCCCAGGATCGCGGCCCGGCCCGCGGTCGGCCTGATCTCATCCATCAGCATCCTGATGGTGGTCGTCTTCCCGGCACCGTTAGGGCCGAGGAAGCCGAAGACCTCACCGCGCTGCACGGTAAACGAGAGGTCCTGCGCGCCAACCACCGATCCGTAGTGTTTGGTGAGACCCTCCACCTCGATGACCGGTTCGGCGCTGCTCGCGGAAGCCATGATCGTTACTCCCCTCGTTCGTGCAACCGGGCGGCCGCGCCGCATTGACGGTGCCTACTGGCCGCTGACCATCATCGTGCCGATGCGAAAGGTTGGCGCGGCGGTGCCGCTGCGGAACCGGAGGTCGTGCGCCACCAGGTCCAGGTTGGCCAGCATCTCGGCGAGGTGGCCGGAGACGTTGATCTCGCTCACCGGGTAGGTCAGCCGCCCGCCCTCGATCCAGATACCGCCCGCGCCGCGCGAGAAATCACCCGTGGTGATGTTCTCGGCAAACCCGATCAGATCGGTGAGAAAGAGGCCCTGATCTACCGAGGCGATAAGCTCATCCGGGGTATGGGTGCCCGGCTCCAGATAGAAGTTGGAGGTCGTCACGGTCGTGAGTGCGCCGCCGCGTCCGGCGCTGTGGGTGCTGGTCTTGCCCAGCTTGCGGGCGCTGTACGTGTCCAGCAGAAAGTCGGTGAACCGGCCGGCATCGAAGAGCACGTTGCGTTGGGTGGGCAGCCCCTCGCCGTCGAAGGGCCGGCTGGCGGGCAGCCCGGGGCGCGTCGGGTCATCCACGATGACCGCGCTCGCCGAGCCGATAGACTCGCCCTCACGTCCGAGCAGAAACGTTGACCGTCGGTAGGCCGCGTGTCCATCGGCGGCGCGGGCATAAATTCCCAGCAGCGCCGGCCCCACGGTCACGTCCCAGACGACCGGGACGGCGCCGGTCGGTGCTTGGCGAGCGCCCAGTTGCCGGACCGTGCGCTCGGCCGCCGTGCGCCCCACGGCCTCCGGCGATTCGAGTTGGCTGATGCTCCGGTGACTGCTCCACCACCAGCCGTTGCGTTTCCTGCCGTCCGCGTCGTCGGCGATGGCCTCGATCCCGATGCCGCAGGAGCTGCGCCGATAGGACGCGGCAAAGCCGTTGCTGTTGGCTAGAGTCACCCGCAGCGTGGTGCGTCCCGCCGTGCCGCCGTCCGAGTTCGTTACGCGGGCGTGGGCATCGAACGCGGCCTGCTCGGCGCGCCCGGCCCAGTCAATCAGGCGCTCCGGGGTCAGCGTGGCGGTCGCGGGATCATACGTCTCCAGATCGTCGGGATCGGCTGCTAGGCCAAAGCCGGCGTCCGGCAGGCCACCGCACTCGTCGGGGTCGCTGATCTTGGCCAGGTCCACTGCGTCGCTCGCCGCGCGGCGGATGGCGGCAGCGGCAAAGTCGCTCGTGGAGACCGAGGCCGCCCGCCCCCCGACGAATACCCGCAGCGACAATCCCTTGGAGCCGGATTCGAGCAGCTTTTCCGTCTTGCCCTGCCGGACCGTCGCCGAGAAGTCGTTGCCGGCACTAACTGCGGCCTCCGCTTCCTCGGCCCCGGCCTGCCGCGCGGCGGCCACGGCCGCTTCTGCCACGTCGAGGTAGTCCCGTTCGGTGAGATCGGCGCCATTGACGGACATCGCACGTACTCCTGACTACTAGGATGGCCCCCACCCTAACCCTCCCCCGTCCCGACGGGGGAGGGGATACGCCGTCCCCCCGCCGCAGCGGGGGGACCATAGGGGGGCTGTTACCCCACCCGGCCCCTCCAAGCACTCATTTCGTCTGCCCTATTGCTGCGTGCCACCGATGTTCAGCTCCGAAACGAGCAGCGTCGGGCAGCCGGCGCCGACGGGCACGCCCTGGCCCTCCTTGCCGCACGTCCCGGTGCGCTTCGGGATGTCGGGATCGCTGCCGATCATGGTGACGTTTTGGAGCAGCGTCGGACCGTTCCCGATCAAGCTGGTGTGCTTGAGCGGCGCCGTCTGCTTGCCCCCCTCGATGAGATAGGCCTCAACCGTGCTGAACACAAAGTCACCGTTGCTGATGTTGACCTGCCCGCCGGAGTAGTTGACGCAGTACACACCCTTGTCCACCGAACGGATGATCTCCTCCGGGTCCGCCTCGCCACCGAGCAGGAAGGTGTTGGTCATGCGCGGGACCGGGTAGTGGTGATAGTTCTGGCGCCGGCCGTTCCCTGTCCGGGCGGTCTTGAAGTGCCGGGCACTGATCCAATCGTGCATGTAGCCCACGAGTACGCCGTCCTCAATAAGCACCGTCCGCTGACCCGGTGTGCCCTCGTCATCCATGTTCAGGGATCCGATATAGCCGGGCAGCGTGGCATCGTCAATCAGGGTCACGCCGGGGGCAGCGACCTGCTCACCGACGCGGTCGGTATAGAGACTGGTCCGCTTGCGGTTGAAATCGGCCTCCAAGCCGTGGCCGACGGCCTCATGCAGCAGGACACCGGACCAGCCGTTCCCCAGCACGACCGGCATCGCGCCGGCCGGCGCGTCCACGGCGTCGTGCAGCGTCGTCGCCATCCGCGCGGCCTCGCGGGCCGTCTCCTCGGGGGAGTATTCGTCGGTGAAGTACGCCAGCCCTTCTCGCGCCGCACTCCCTTGAAACGCGCTCTGCCGGTCGCCGTTTAGCTCGGATACGACCTGCAACGCCAGTGTCACCCGCGGCTGCACGTCCGCCGCCAGCACCCCCTCGCTCGTGGCGACCATGGTGCGGCGCTCTTCCTCGGCAAACATCACCATGACGTGCGTAATCGTCGGCGCGTAGGCCCGCGCGGTGCTATCGGCGCGCCGGATCAGGTCCAGCTTGGCCTCGGCCGGCTCGTTGACGGCGGGGTTTTCCACCGCGTAGTAGTCCGGGAGCGGCACCGTTGCGACGGCAATCGGCGCATGTTGCCCGCCCGCCTGCGCGATATTACCGGCAGTCTGCGCGGCCCGTTGCAGGCTCGGCCAGGCAAAGTCCTCACTGTAGGCATAGCCGATGGCGTCGCCGCTGACGACCCGCACGCCTACCCCCTGCCCCGTGCTGGCGCTCGCCGACTTGATAGTCTCTTCCTCGAAGTTGATGTTGCGGTGCAGCGAGTACTCCACGAACACGTCGGCATAGTCGCCACCGCCCGCCAACGCCAGATCGAGCAGGCGGCCCAACTCGGTAGTGCCGAGGCCGTACTGCTCGGCAAAGAAACGGTCGGTAGTCTGCGGTGCTTGCGCGGACATGGGGCGGTCCTTTCTCGACTATCGGTGCCGTCCACTATAACAGGTAGCGCGGTGTCCGCTGCTCGGTAGAAGTGGGCTATGGCTCGCGGCCCTTTGCTATGATGCCCGCTGATACTTCTCCGTCATTCCCGCGCAAGCGGGAATCCATGTCCCCCCGCTCGCGGGGGGACCACAGGGGGGCTAACGCCTAGATTCCCGCGAATGCGGGTATGACCAAGAAATGTCAACCCAACCCAACCCAACCACGCCGAAAAAGGAGCGTCCACGATGAGCACGACACCGGATGCGCCCAAGCGCGTGCTCGTCACCGGCGCCGCGGGGGTCATCGGGCGGGCGCTGCGCGACGAGTTGCATCAGCGGTATCGACTCCGGCTGATGTACCACCGTACCGTCCTCCCACAGCAGGGCCGGGACGAGGTGATCGTTGCCGACATCACGGACCTGGCGCAGATGGAGGCTGCGTGTGAGGGCATGGATGCGGTCGTCCACCTGGCTGCGGACCCCAACACCGGGGCACCGTGGTCATCCACTCTGCCCAAGAACATCGTCGGCGCCTACAACATCTACGAGGCGGCCCATCGCTGCGGGGTGGACTGCGTGGTATTTGCCAGCACCAACCACGTCATGGGCATGTACGAGCAGGATGGCGTCCCGCAGCGGCCGGAGCTACTGCCCGTGCGCCCCGACGGGTATTACGGCGCGTCCAAGGCGTTCGGCGAGGCGCTCGGACGCTACTATGCCGACGCTTTCGGGCTGCGCGTGATCTGTCTCCGCATCGGCTCGTTCGTACCGGAGCCTACGGCGCCGCGCACCTTGGCCACCTGGTTAAGCTCGCGGGACATGGCCCAGCTCACCTGGCGATCCATCGAATCGCGTATTCCCTTTGGCGTGTATAACGCCATTTCCGGCAATACGCGGCGCTACTGGGACATCACTAGCGCCCAACGCGAGCTGGGCTACGACCCCAATGACAATGCCGAGGACTACGCGGCCGCTATCCTGGCCGCGCCGGCTTAGGCCCGTACTCCGGCCCTGATGGTGAGCATGAGCACCCTACACCCGGTCGAGACCGAGGCCAACCCCTGCCCGGAGCGCGAGTTCACCGTGGCGGTGTTCGTCATCCACGAGGGCGCGGTGCTCCTGCATCGGCACAAGAAGCTGGATATGTGGCTGCCGCCGGGCGGACACGTCGAGCCGGGCGAGCTACCCGACCAAGCCGCGATCCGCGAAACGAAAGAAGAAGCGGGCCTCGACATTGTGCTGGTGGACACGTCCGATGATCCGCAGCCCGCGCCGCCCGGTCCGCAGCGGCTGTGCCGCCCGCTGGGCATCCAGCTCGAAGACATCCCACCAACCCCTCACCACCAGCACATTGACCTGATTTACGCCGCCGTTCCCCGCGATCCGGTACCGCCGCGCCTGGGCGGCGAGAGCGCTGGGCAAGGTCTCGGCTGGTATGACCGCGCGGCCTGTCGCCGCCTGGGCGTGAGCGACGAGGTGCTGCGATGGGCCGAGGCGGCCCGCCGCGCCGTCGAGAGGAGCACGGCTGCCGCCCGGTAGCAGCCACCGACGGCCGTTAGGTCGCGTACAAACTACCCGCCGCTGCCTTGTGTATACTGATTAGAGACCAGGTAGCCATAATACCGAAGACCGGGGCACCGGTTCGAGGCTGGCGCTACGGCGTAAGAAGGGGACGAGCGATGACGACCGCAGTGATGGATGCCGTGACTCCGGCTATGCTCCAAACCAACATGGATGCCCTCCGCACCGACGTGACTGGGCTGCAAAACAATGTGGCTACGCTGCAAGCCGACGTGGCTACGCTGCAAACCGACGTGGCCACACTGCAAGCCGGCATGGATGCCCTCCGCACCGACGTGACTGGGCTACAAACCGACGTGGCTACGCTGCAAGCCGGCATGACCACGCTGCACACCGATATGGCTGTATTCAAGGCCCAAATACCGCATTTTGCCACCAGGGCCGATGTCGAGCGGTTGCGTGCCGACATCGAGCACGGGCTACGGGTGATGACGTGGACGATGGCCGGAGTGCTGTTGGCTGGGCTGACTGCCTTGGGAGTGTTTCTCAGGCTCTTAGGAGGCTGATCGCACCGTGCTCCATTGGCGCCGGCAGTGGGCCGACGCCAGCATGAAAGGGAGGAGCCACTGTGATGGAGAGTGGTACGGGACATGAAAATAGTGCTGCCGCTCGGTTGACATCCAAGCTGGTCTGGCAAGGCTTGGCGGTCGGATTGCTGGCCATCCTCAGCGCGACGGCCGTGATGCTCTTCTTGCGCTTTGCATTTCAGGCCTTCATGCCGATTGAGCTGATCGCGGAGTGGGTACCGACGGTTACGCCGGTCAGTGCCCAAGCCGACGGTATCGCCACGTTCGGCGAGGCCCTCAAACCGCTCGGCTACACGCTGCTGCTCGGCGGGCAGCTCTTCCTGGGCGCGCTCTGGGGCCTCGGAGTGACGATCCGGCGCCAGCGCCGCCGGCTCACGACGCGGGCGCATGAGACGTGGTTCCTCGCCGGTGGCCTGCCGACCGTCTTTTGGCTCGTGTTGTGGCTGCTCCTGCCCGCCGTCCAAAATCGCGGGTTGGAGTTCTTCACCGGCCTCGTCGGTGTAGCCACCTTCAGCATGACACTGGTGGCGTTGCAGACAACACTCGGAATCCCGGCGCTGACACCTGCAACCGCGCCGGCAGCGCCGCCAGGTCCGCGTCAAGCCCGCCGGCCCACGTTTGTCCAAGTCGCCTGGAGTGGTGTGCTCATTGTCGCCGGCATCGGTCTCTGGCAGTTCCTCACCCGCTCTTTCGGTGGCAACACGCTGACCATGGGCGGCGGAGGCGGCGCCCGCGACGCCCGCGCCCCGGGGATGCAGTCCGAAATCACGCCCATTGACGATCACTACACCGTCTCCAAGAACTTCCGGGACCCGACCGTTGACGCCGCGGACTGGAAGCTGGAGATCGCCGGGCTGGTTGATCGGCCCTATACGCTCAGATACGACGACATATTGGCGATGCCCACCCGCGAGCAAATCCATACGCTCATCTGCATCAGCAACCCGGTCGGGGGCGAGTACATCGGCAATGCCCGGTGGGAAGGCTTGCCGTTGAAGACTTTCCTGGACACCGCCGGGATCGGTACGGGTGTCCAGGACGTCGTGATTCACGGCGCCGATAACTACGCCGACAGCTTTCCCTTCGAGAAGGTCCTGGACCCGGGCACGATGCTCGTCTGGAAAATGAACGGCCAGCCGCTCCCCACGCAGCACGGCTTCCCTATCCGCCTGCTGATACCGGAGATTTACGGCATGAAGAACGTCAAGTGGATCACCAAGATCGAACTGGTGGACCACGACTACATCGGCTTCTGGCAAAAACGCGGCTGGAGCGACATTGCGACCGTCAAAACCATGTCGCGCATTGACGTGCCGGAGAACGCCTCACGCATCGAAGCCGACACGGAGCACATCATTGGCGGTGTGGCCTTCGCCGGGCCGCGTGGCATTACCAAAGTCGAAGTGAGCGCCGACGAAGCGCGGACGTGGATGACCGCCGACATTCGTCCGCCGCTCTCCGAGTTTGCGTGGTCACTGTGGACGGTGCCGTGGCGGCCGAAGGCCGGATCGTACCGCCTGCTCGTGCGGGCTACCGACGGCGAGGGCAACGTACAACCGTCCACGCAAACGGCGTCGCTGCCCGACGGCGCGGACGGCTGGGATCAAATCTCGATCAACGTGGTCCCTAGAGCGCAGGTCCAGCCGCAGCTGCCGCCCATCGAGAGCGAGCGTGCGCCGCTACTCCCGCAACTGCCGCGTGAAGAGGGCGGCCGCTGATAGAAGCCTGCCCCTACGGCCCCGTCAGTAGCCAGGGCAATCGCATTTCTGGCTCCATTGCGCCCGTCATTCCCGCGAAAGCGGGAATCCCGTGCCAACAAGCACCGTGGCGGTCCCTAATTCGTCCAATCCATGGTCTCTGGATTCCCTGGATTCACAAACGAAGTGCAACACCAGGGTAAGGTGTTGCCATGGGACGCTACTACACCCAGCTTGGTATTGAAGAACGCTGTGAACTGGCCCGACTACACGCCCAGGGGGCCTCGCTCCGGCAAATCGCTGCAACTCTGGATCGCGCGCCATCGACCATGGCGCGCGAGCTGAAGCGCAACGCCTCCCGCCAGCAGGGCTACCGGCCGACCTATGCCCACGAGCAGGCCCGCGCCCGGCGCTGGCGAGGCACCCGCCTCGACCGCGACGCCGCCCTCCGCGCGCAGGTGCTCGCCCGCCTCAAACGCGGCCAGGCGCCCGAGCAGGTCGCGGGGCGGCTGGCCAAGGAAGCCGGCCAGCCGGTCATCTCCCACGAGACGATCTACCGCTTCATCTACGCCCAAACCACGCGCACGAAGACCGGCGCCACCTGGCGCCACTACCTGCCCCAGGCCAAGACCAAACGGGGCCGCCGCCGCCGGCGCCGCAGTCCGGCCGCCCTGATCCCGGGCCGGCGCCCCCTGAGTGAACGCCCCGCGACCGTCACGGACCGCCAGACCCCGGGACATTGGGAAGCCGATCTGATGCTGTTCCGCACCTACGGCCAAGCCGTGCTCACCGTGCATGAACGCCACTCCCGCCTGCTGCTCGCCGTGCGGCCCCCAGGCAAAGCCGCCACCCCCATTGCCCAGGCCCTCGCCCGGCTGCTGGGCCCCTTGCCCGCGGCCTGGCGCCAGACGGTCACTTTCGACAACGGCACGGAGTTCGCGCGCCATCACCGGCTCCACGCCCTCGGCATTGAGACGTTCTTCTGCGACACTCATGCGCCCTGGCAGAAAGGCGGGGTGGAGAACGCCATCGGGCGCCTGCGCCGCGGGCTGCCCCGCAAGACCGACTTGGCGACCCTGACCGACACCCGGTTTACGGAGTTGGTGCAGTTGTACAATAATACGCCCCGCAAGTGCTTGGATTACCGGACCCCGGCGGAAGTGTTCTGGAACGACGTGTTGCACTTCAAATGTGAATCCACCCTCCGGCGTAAGCCGGAGTGACGAGGGGCAAGTCAGAATGCAATTGCCCGGCATCAGTAGCGTCGTGTGTTGACCGGCTTGCGCCGGCCGCTTACAATGGCAGCGGTATCCCGCCGGCCGGCTGGTGAGTTTTGGCGCCGGGGGAGGAGGCGTTCTGCCGATGCGCGACGTCGCACGCCCCATGATCGCCTTCCTGCTCACGTTCGCCGCACTGACCTTTGCGCCCCTAGCACTGATCGTCTGCTTCTTCCTCCTGTCCCAGTTTTGGAGCTTTCGGTTCGGCGGCTATGCGTTTTGGGCGGCGCTGGGCACCTTTATCATCTGTGTGCAAGCGGCCAGGATGCTCCTGAAGTACGCCGATAACCTCCTGATCGCCCCGGACGACCCGAATGCCCCGGTGGCCCCGCGCGATGAATACACGCACGACTGGCGCGAGTATTCGGATCAGATCGGGCGGTATAAGCGCTGGGCCTACTACCGCCGCACCCGGCAGTTCGACAAGCTCGCCGCCCTGGAGCAAGAGGAGCGCAACCTGGCCGCCAAAGCCAAGACGCGCGAGCAAAATGGCTCGGCGCCAGGTAGCACGGCGGTCACGCCACGGCCGGTTGACGGCCGCTCGCCAGCGGTGCGGCGGCGTCCCCCGGAGCACCCCTCGTAGTGCCTCGCCGCGTACCTGTACCGATGCGTTCAACTAGCACGCCGGGGCCGCAGCATGGCCAAGGCGTCGTCGAGTACACGCTCGTCATCTGCCTCTGTGCCGTCACCGTGGTCGTCCTGCTGCTGGTCCTGGGCGATCAGATAGCCACCCTCCTCACCGGCATGTACGAGCGCCTCGCCTCGATTCTCACGTCCGGGTAGTGCGGCCGGGGCTTCACAGGCGCGGCACGGCCACTGATGAGGGTTGCGAGCTTGATGGGGGAGTGTGTTGGCCCCCGTCCGCGCCCTCTGACTGGGGTAGGTACACGCCAAGCCGTAGGGGCGCAACATGTTGCGCCCGTCCCCCCGTCGCAACGGGAGGACCATAGGACTGACCAGGGTAGGTTTTCGGTGGGTGGCGCTGGGCGGGGCGCGCGAGTGGTGGTGCCGAGGGTCGCCCGTGCCCGCGGTGGTGGGCACGAGGTGGGGTGACACCGGCCGGGTGGGCGCGAACCGGGTGGTGGACAGGTGGGAAAGGTGGGTGCCGGGAGTGGCAATGACGCGGTGCAAGACCACCGAGCGCAGCCGGCGCACCCCGGCCGGCCAGAGGAGAGTGGATAGTGGCACACGCGGGCCGGCCCACGCCGGGTCACGCAGACCGTGACTCGGCAGGTTCGGCAAGGGCAAGGACGCGGCACCGGACCGATCATGGTCCGACGCCAGGGGCAAGGGCAAGGACGCGGCGCGGGGTCGAGACGGACCCGGCGCCGGCGAGAACGCGGCCGCGCCACCGCACGCAGCCGGCCCGTCGGTGCCAAGGGTTCCCTGCCGGGCGCTGCCCGGTGCTCTCGGATGGTCTTGCATTGGCCACTCCTGTCAGGGGGACATATTGGTAGGGGGGAGGGGAATGACAACGGTCTGGGGGACGAGTTTCCCGGCGCTTGGAAAAACTGTCCTGGTGAGATGCACAGGGGCCGGGGGGCCGGCCTCACCCCCCGGCCCCCTGACCGGCCAAAGCCACACGGATAGGGCTAGGTGTGGTGTGGCTTTGGCCGGTCACCTCTCCATCGCGGAGCGATAGAGAGGGGGTGTGGATTCCCGCTTTCGGAGACCTTTGCATAACTACCCGGATGGAGTGCGAGGAGGTGGTGACGCGCCTCCCGCCAACCTGGACGGTCCGGCTTTTAGATTCCCGCTTTCGCGGGAATGACGGGTTACGCAAAGGTCTCCTTTCGCGGGAATGACGGGGACCGGGGGCTACGCCTGGCCCTGGATTCCGGCTTTCGCCGGAATGACTGAGGGAAGAGGCCTGTGCGCCGGCTGCCAACGACCGGCACAGCCGCGTATACTCCCTGTGATGGCCAAGAACGTGACCAAGGGCAATCTGTGGGGGTATATCCAGAGCCGCCCCTACGCCAGCGTGGCGGATATTCGCCGCCAGTTCAGTCTGGAGAGCGAGGCGGCCATCCCACTGCGGACCGGACATGGTGTCGTATACATCGGCCTACCCAATCGCGACGCGCAATTTCTCCGCCAACTGCTGCGCGAGGGCCGTATTGCGCTCGACTTCTTGCCGGACGTGCGGGCGCACGTCGTGACCGGGGTCTACGCCATCCAACCTCCCGGTCGCAAGGCAGCACCGGGCCGGCCGGCGAAAGGGAAGAGCACGCGCAAACGCAACCGCCGCTCGCGCCGCGGTGGCCGCACCGCTCCCACCACCTCACCGACCGAGCAGCCGGCAGCAACGGCGACCGACGGCAATGCGTCCGGCTAACCCGGCGCTACACAACCTTCACCCCCCCCGGATTCGTTTAGTCAGAGAGGGCACCGAGGCGGTGTGCCTGGTTGCGGCCGGCGCCGGCCGAGAACGGTTGATGGTAGTGCCGTGCGCGTGTTATCCTCCTAGTAGTACCTCCCTAGGATGGAGTTTCATCCGATCTCCCCGTTTCATCGCCTCGCACACGTAATGCCCAGGTGGTAGCGCGAAGTGACCGCATCGTCTTCCCCAGAGCTACGGAGCACCAGTCGCAGTGCTCCGGTCCGGTCGTCAAGGGCAGTTGGCTCGCGGCGGCCGCCGCCGGCCCGCCCGCGCCGTGATGGCGCACCGGCGGAGCCGACCCCGCCACCACGGCCACCCGAGGGCTGGACACTTGGGCCGCGCGGACGGATTGCCGTCTTCTGGTCCCTAGTCGCGGCCGCGCTGGTCTTCCTCTATGCGGTCCGCGGGATCGTCGCGCCCTTCATCTGGGCGTTGATCCTGGCCTATCTGCTCAATCCGGTTGTCAAGCTGGTCTGCCGGTACTTGCGTGTGCCGCGCATCGTGGCCGTCACCATCATCTACGTGGCGCTTGGCTCGGCCATCGCCTGGCTGTGGGTAACGACCTCGCCGCTCTTGCTCGGTCAAATCCAAGACCTTGGCGAGGCCTTGCCGGGCTTGGTGGATGAGACTGTCGCGCTTTTGGCTTCGACTGATTCCATTGTGTTGCTCGGCTTTGAGGTGGACATCCAGCCGCTGGTCGCCGACATCGGCCCCGCGGTCAATGACCTCGTGACTGAGGCGACTCGCCGGCTCCTGGAAACGGCGGTTGAGGCGGTTGAGGTCATCCTGCACTTCCTCCTGACGGTGGTCGCTACGTTCTACCTCCTCATCGACATGAACCGCCTGGGAGACTTCGCCCGCCGCCACATCCCGGTCCGCTTTCGCACCGAGTTCGGCCCACTCGCGCAGCGGATTGACCGGATCGTCGTGCGCTTTATCTACGGTCAGTTGGCGCTCGTTGCCATTATGAGCACCGTCACCTACATTGCCCTCACCATCCTCGAAGTGCGCTTCGCCCTCGTGCTGGCCATTGCGACCGGTTTCCTCGAGTTGATCCCCTACGTCGGTCCCATCACGGCCGGCGGGTTGGCCGTGCTCGTCTCTTTCGGGCAGACCCCGCCCTTTGGCTGGACGCCGGTTGTGTATGCAGCCGTCATCGCGTTCGTGTACTTCGTGCTGCGCCATGCCGAGGACTATTTCGTGATCCCCAACGTCGTCGGCCGGGTGGTGAAGCTGCATCCGGTACTCACCATGTTCGCCATCTTCTGCGGCGCCGTCCTCGGCGGCATCATGGGCATGTTACTCGCGGTCCCCATCGCAGCCATCCTGCGCCTCATCGTGCAGTTCATGTGGCAGAAAGTGGTCGAAACCGAGAAGTTCTAAGTCGGCGCGGTGTTGCGCCCCGGCTGCACAGTTTGCGCGATTAGAACTTTAATCCTAAACTAGAACGTGTCTGGGAGCTGCGGAGGGTGCAGTCCCCCGTCATTCCCGCGAAAGCGGGAATCCACGTCCTCCTGCCGCTGGGAGCGGACCGGAGTGAGCGCAGCCATCTAAAGCAAGGACCTACCCAGCACTCCCGTTTCAAGAGACTGTTACTTATGTCTATCACGGCCGCCGCGCCTCCCACCTCCGAACCGTTGCCGAGCGACCTCGGTACGGCCCGCAGCTGCGACTGCCCGCCCAAGCACCTCAACTGCCTGACGGCCAAGGAGTGGATCAAGCGCCAGATCGGAGTCTGGCGGTTCGCGTATGAATCGCGCGACGTGCGAGACAAGAGCATCCACCCGGCCACCTTCCCCATCGCCCTAGCCAAAGCGGTCATCGAGCTATTCACCCATCGCGGGGAGTTGGTGCTCGATCCGTTTGTCGGCAGCGGCACCACCCTGCTCGCAGCGCAAGACTTGGAGCGCAATGCCGTCGGCTACGATCTCCAGCCCGGCTACGTGGCAGCGGCTCAAGAACGGCTGGCGGCCGCGGCCGCGCGGCGTGACGGCACCCGCCAGTTGGCGCTCGTTGCCGATGCGCGGGCTATTCGTCAGCAACTCCGGCCGGAGTCCGTGGCGCTCGTCTTCACCTCGCCGCCCTATGCCAACCTGCTCAACCGGCGGCGGAAAAACAAGAGCAGGCGCGGCGACCTCCGCCGGAACGACCAATATCTGAAGGTAGAGCAATACTCCCAGGACCCCCGGGACCTCGGTACCTTGCCCCTCGACCGCTATACCGAGGAAATGGGCGCAATCTTTGCCTCGCTGCTCCCGGTGTTGCGCCCCGGTGGTCACTGCGTTATCAACGTGCCCGACATGTGGTGGGAGAACCAGCGCATCACCATTCACATCGCGGTGGTCGAGGCGCTGCGACAGGTGGGTTACGAGCTACGCAACACGATCATCTGGGATCGGACCAATATCGTGAACCGGGTTGGCATCTTCGGCTGGCCGAGCAACTACATCACGATGGGCACGACGTTCGAGTACCTGCTCGACTTCCGGCGACCACCGGACGACCCGCGCCGAACGGCCCGTTGACGCGGCCCCAGCCGGTTGCTACCGTGACGCGCTGGCGTCCCAGGGAGGTGCTATGGCGGAAAACGCAGCCGTACAGGAGTTCGACGGTGTGTGGCGGATTACCTGCCCGTTCGCGGCAGGTAGTCAGGTCATGGCGTACTTTATCGCGGCGCCGCAGCCGGCGATCATTGATACCGGCGTAAGCTCTTCGCCCAGCGCGGTGATCGGCCCGGCGCTGGCGGCGGTCGGCCTGGACCTAGCCGACACGCGGTTCATCCTCAACACGCACGGCCACTGGGACCACATGGGCGGCAACGAGGCGCTGCGTGGTGTAGCCAGCGCCGCGCAGGTGGTGGCGCACCCGGCGGAGGAGCGCTTCTTCCACGACATCGCCGCCCACACGCGCAGCTACCGGGACCTAGTAGCCGAGGTCCCGGCCTTTGCCGAGTTGGCGGCGGCCTACACCGGGCAGTTCGCCGCCAATATCACCCTCCCGGCACACGTTGACGTCTGGCTTACGGCCGGACAGGAGATTGATCTCGGCGGCGGCATCTTCTTGCAGGCCATCCACCTGCCCGGCCATGCCCGCGGCCTCGTGGGCTACTGGTGGCCGGAGCGCCGGCTGCTGTTCACCGGCGATGGCGTCCAAGGACTCGGCAGCCAGGTCGGGAGCTTCCCACTCGTTTTCGCCAGCGCCGCCGACTACCGCGCCAGCCTCGCCCGCATCATCGAGCTGGCGCCGGCCGCCCTCTGCATGGGACACAACTTCCTCGACCGCGAGGGTCGGCAGGCGGCGGTGCGGCGCGGGCCGGCCGCGACGCACTTCTTGCGGGAGAGCCTGGAGATCGCCGAGCACGTGGCCGAGGTAGTCGCCGCCGCAGCCGCAGCGGCACCGGATCGTCCGTTCGAGGAGATCGCTCGCGCGTCGCTGACCGTGCTGTGCGAGACGTACCCGCTACAACTCGATCCCACGACCGGCCTGCACCTACGCGCGCTCTTCCTGCTGCAAGCCATATGGCGCGAGCTACGGTCCCCGTAGGGTCATGCCTCGCCCCTAGGCCGGCACGGCGACTCTCGTCTCGGTTTCTGCCTCGGCCGCGGTCGGCGCGTGCGTGTGCCCGCACACGGTACAGGTCAGCTTGTCGCGGGCCGATTGCGTCTGGAGGCCGCCGCACTGCGGGCAGGGCGCGGCGACGGGCCGTTGCCAACTCACGAAATCGCAGTCGGGATACCCGCTGCATCCGTAGAAGGTGCGCCCGCGCCGGCTGCGGCGGACGACAAGGTCCTTGCCGCACGTGGGGCAAGGCACGCCCAGCTTGGTGAGTAGCGGCTGCGTATGCCGGCATTCCGGAAAACCGGTGCAGGCCAGGAACTTCCCAAAGCGCCCGTGCTTGATGACCATGGGTTTGCCACACTCCGGGCAGACCTCATCGGTCGGCTCGTCCTCGATCTGCACCTTTTCCAGCGTCGCTTCGGCTGCTGCGACCGCCTTTGCGAACGGCTCCCAGAACTCGCGGACGACCGGCACCCATGTCGTGTTGCCCTCCGCTACCCGGTCGAGGTCGTCTTCCATCTGGGCCGTAAAGCTGGCGTCCACCACGTCCGGGAACTGCTCCACGAGCAAGTCGTTGACGATGTTGCCCAAGTCGGTGGGATGCAGGCGCCGCTCGCGTCGCTCGACGTAGCCGCGCTCCTGGATGGTGGAGACGGTCGGAGCGTAGGTGCTCGGCCGGCCGATCCCGGCGTCTTCCATCGCCCGGATCAGGCTCGCCTCGCTGTAGCGCGGCGGCGGCTGCGTGAAATGCTGCTCCGGCTTGAGATCGTGCAGCGTGAGCGGATCGCCGGCCGCGAGAGGCGGCAGGATTGGCTGCTTGGCCGGCGCCGCCTTGGACCGCGTCGCATTGCGTCGCCCGGCCGCGCCGGTGGTCTGGGCCGCGCTGGCCTTGCCGTTCTCGTCCCGGCCCTCTTCATAGAGCCGCAGAAAGCCCGGAAAGCGCACGATACTCCCGCGGGCACGCAGCAGATAGTCGTCGGGACGGTCGCGACCGTCGCTTTGCGGCGCAGCCTGGACGGGGTAGAGGCGCCCCCCGGCCGCGCTGCCGTTCGCGCTGGCCGGTTCCAGCGGCGTCGCGCGGATGTCAATGCGCGTCGTATCGAGGATCGCGGCAGCCATCTGGCTGGCCACAAAGCGCTTCCAGATGAGCGTGTAGAGCCGATACTGGTCTTGGGTGAGATGGGTACGCACCGCTTCCGGCCGGCGTGCGGCCGAAGTCGGCCGGATGGCCTCGTGGGCTTCCTGTGCGGCCTTGGCTTTGGTGCGGAAGCGCCGCGGCTTGTCGGGTACGAACTCTTTCCCGAACTGCTCCCCGATGACCTGCCGCGCCTCCGCCAGTGCCTCGGCAGCGACGTTGGTCGAGTCGGTCCGCATGTAGGTGATGAGTCCCACCGGCCCTTCCTTGCCTACCACCAGCCCTTCATAGAGTTGCTGCGCCACGCGCATGGTGCGGCGCGGCGCGAAACGGAGCCGTCGCCCAGCCTCTTGCTGCAACGTGCTGGTGGTGAAGGGAGCCGCTGGCTGGCGCCGCCGTTCGCGCTTGCGTACCTCCTGGACGGCAAAGCTCATCCCGCGCAGGGCCTTGACCGTCGCCTGCGCGTGGTCCTCCGTCGCAATGGACAGCTTCTCGCCGCGATGTTGGATCACCTCCGCCCAGAACGCAGTATCCGACGTGCCGTTTGAGCTGGCCGGCGCTAGGAGCGCCTCAATCGTCCAGTATTCCTCGCTCACGAACTGCTCGATCTCGCGCTCCCGCTCGACCACCATTCGCAGGGCGGGCGATTGCACGCGGCCCGCCGATAGGCCGCGCCGCACCTTGGCCCCCAGCAGCGGACTCAGCTTGTAGCCGATCAGCCGATCCATCACGCGCCGCGCCTGCTGGGCTTGCACGAGATCGTCGTCTATCTCCCGCGCGTGCTGAAAGGCCTCTTGCACCGCGCTCTTGGTGACCTCGTGGAAGACGATCCGGTGGGCCTCGACCGGCCCGGCGGCGCGAGCCTTTGCTCCGCCGCGCTTGTTGATGGCCTCCAACAGGTGCCACGCAATGGCTTCACCCTCGCGGTCCGGGTCGGTGGCGAGGTACACGCCGGTAGCCTCACGCGCGGCCCGCGCCAGTTCGGTCACGGTCTTGCTCTTGTCCCTGGGAATCACGTACTTGGGCGCAAAGTCGTGCTCGACATCTACGCCCAGATCGCTCTTGGGCAAGTCCCGGATGTGCCCCAATGACGCCTGCACGCTGTAGTGGCGCTTGCCCAGATACCGTTCGAGCGTGCGGGCCTTCGCCGGTGATTCGACAATCACCAGCCGCTTTGCTGTGCGCTTTGTCGACCGTTTCGCCGGCCGCTTGGTTGATCGCTTGGTTGCCCCTGCCATGGTTACCTCTGTTCCTACCCTATCGTGTCCGCGCCCGTTTTGGAAAGGTCACCCGCTGCACACCCCCCTATGGTCCCCCCGCTGCGGCAGGGGGACGGACTGTTCCCTCCCCCGTCGCAACGGGGGAGGGCTAGGGTGGGGGCAAAAACACTACTCTACTTCTAAGTGCCTCCCCGCCGAGTGCCAGCGCGTAGCCCCGAGAAGAGACTCGACCGCTCAGTGGTTAATGAACGCGCGTCCACGGTTGTAGTCTCTTTTGCCGTGCCATCATCACCCCGGCGTCCGGCGGCTCGCAGCAGTTGGAGCAGCTGGAGGAGATCAGCCTGCCACTCCGCCGCGGCCGGCCGGCGAGGAATCGTAATCACTCCCCGCCGGACCTGCGCTTGGCGCCCGAAAGCTCGATAGAGCGCCAGCCGATCCGTCACGACGAACGGGCTGGTACGGACGATCAGCTCGCGGTCGGTAGCCTCTACTGCCCGCAGCATCCGTGAGCGAGCCAAGGCCCGGATTCGCAGGCCGAAGAGCAGGTCTACGACCGGCGGCGGCGGCGGGCCGAACCTATCGGCGAACTCCTGCTCCATCGCCTCAACCTCATCGAGGTCCGTCACGGATGCCAGCCGCCGGTACAGGCGTATCTTGAGATCGGGGTCGCCGATGTAGTCGTCCGGCAGCCGCGATCCGAGTGGCAAGTCTATCACTAGCTCTTGCTCCGGCAGGCTACGCTTGCCGCGCAGTTCCTCAACCGCCTCGGCCAGCAGGCGCACGTAGAGATCGAAGCCGACCGCATTCATAAAGCCGCTCTGCTCGGCGCCGAGTAAGTTGCCGGCGCCTCTGATCTCCAAGTCTTTCAACGCGATACGGAAGCCGGCGCCCAAATCGGTCGTCTCGTAGATCGTGCGAAGCCGTGCTTCCGCCTGCGCCGTCAAGGGCTGTTGCTGCCGGTACAGGAAATAGGCATAGGCTTGCGCCGCGCCGCGCCCGACCCGCCCCCGAAGTTGGTAGAGCTGCGCCAGTCCGAATCGCGCCGCGTCGTTGACGATGATCGTGTTCACGTTCGGGATGTCCAGCCCGTTCTCGATGATCGTGCTGCATACAAGTACGTCGTGCTGCCCGTTGGCGAACTCCACCATCACCTGTTCCAGATCGTCTTCAGGCATCTGACCGTGACCGACCACCAGGTCGGCTTCCGGCACAAGCTGCGCCAAGCGCCGCGCCGCCATGTAGATCGTCTGGACGCGGTTATGGACGAAGTAGCATTGCCCGCCCCGGTCCAGCTCCCGCAGGATGGCGTGCCGCACCGCGTCGTCATTGGTCTGCGTCACGTAGGTCTTGATCGGCAGCCGCGCCGCCGGCGGCGTCTCGATGACACTCATCGGCCGCATCCCGGCCAGTGACATGTGCAGCGTGCGCGGAATCGGCGTGGCCGTCAGGGTCAGCATGTCTACGTGGTGGCGCAGCCGCTTCAGGCGCTCCTTCTGCTCGACACCGAACCGCTGCTCCTCGTCAATGACGATCAAGCCCAGGTCCTTGAACTGCACGTCGCGTTGGATCAGACGGTGCGTGCCGACTACCACGTCCACCGTGCCCTGCCGCAGGCCGTCGAGGACCGCGGCTTGCTCCTTTGGCGTGCGAAAGCGGCTCAATAGCTCGACCTTGACCGGAAACGCCTGCATCCGCTCGCGGAAGGTCTGAAAGTGCTGGAGCGCCAGCACCGTCGTCGAGGCCAGGACCGCCGCCTGCTTGCCGTCCATCAGCACCTTGAAGACGGCCCGCACCGCCACCTCGGTTTTGCCGAAGCCGACGTCGCCACAGACCAGCCGGTCCATCGGCTTGTCTCGCTCCAGGTCCTCTTTGACCGCTTGGATCGCTGCGATCTGATCCGGCGTTTCGATGTACGGGAACGATTCTTCCAACTCCCGCTGCCACACACTGTCCGGCGGGTACGCATGGCCGGTAGCGATCTCGCGCGCCGAATACAGTTCCAATAGCCCTTTGGCGATGTCGCGCACGGAGCCACGCACTCGACTCTTAGCTCGCTCCCAGTCGGCGCCGCCGAGCCGGTGCAGCGTCGGCTCTTGATCCGCAGCGCCGACGTACTTGTCCACCCGGTCGAGCTGATCCGTCGGGACGTAGAGGCGGTCGTTGCCGGCGTATTGCAGCAGCAGGTACTCGCGCTCGCCGCCCTGTCGGGACAGCGTGACGAGCTGGATATAGCGTCCGATGCCGTGGTCAATATGCACCACGTGGTCGCCCGGCTGTAGCTCGGTCAGCAGGACTTCCCCCGTAGCCCGGCGACGCTGGAACAGGCGGCGCGGACGCAGCCAGCCGAACACCTCCGCATCGCTCAACACCGACAGCTTGAGCGCCGGGCATTGCCAGCCTTCCGGCAGCGTGCCGGCGACGAGGGCCAGCGTACCCGCCGCCGGCACCTCGGCCAGCCGGTCCGTCGGCGACACGACCAGGCCCGTCTCATGCAGTAGCTCGGCCAGCCGGGCCGCTTGCTGCGAGACGAGGACCACCCGCCCGTCGCCGCGGAGCAGGCGCCGCACCTGCTTGACGGCCTGCTGCACCTTGCCACCAAAACTCGGCGGCGGCGCAAAGGCATCCAAGTTGTGAACAGGCCCACCGGAGTCGGTGGCCGGTACCGGAGCACGATAGGCCAGTTCCACGTGCGGCCGGTCGGTCAGGTCCACCCACAGCGTTTCCGGCTCGACCAGCGCCGCCCGGAACGACGGGGGCAACGAGCCGCTAGCGGCTTGCTTCTCTTGTAGCTCCTGCGCCCGTTCCCCCAGTTCTTCCACCGTCTGAACGACGGCCTCCGGCTCATCCAGAATTACCACGGCATTCCGCAGATAGTCGAGCAAGGTGGCCCGCTGCTCCAGCAGGTAGGCAGCGAAGAATGACGCCTCGGCAAAGCTCTGCCCCTGCTCCAACAGCGCCAACTGCCGCTGCCATTCCTCCCTGACCTCCGGCCGCAGTCCGGACCAGTCGAGCGCACGCACCGCGGCCGCAGCTTGGCGCCCGCGCACCGGCAGAGCCGTCAGCTCACTCGCCGGCGCCAGCACCACCTCGTCTCGCGCGTCGGTCGAGCGTTGCGTGGCCGGGTCGAACGACCGCAGCGAATCGATCTCGTCACCGAAGTATTCGACTCTTACCGGCTCGTCGGCCGACGGCGGGAAGAAGTCCACAATGCCGCCGCGCTGACTGTATTGGCCCGGGACCTCGACGAGCGGACTGCGCGTAAACCCGCCTGCCTCCAACGCCGCCAGCAGTGTGCTCGGCGCCAGCTCCTCACCCAGCCGCAGCACGACAACCCGACTACCGAACTCGGACGGTGGCGGCAACAAGCTCGCCAGCGCCGTCGGGGAGGTCACAATGAGCGGCGGTGGCTGGCTACCGGCGGCGCTGAGGGCGATCAGCACTTCGACGCGGCGCGTGAGCACGTCGGCGGGCACCGGCAACTGCTCGTAGGGCAGGGCGTCGAATGCCGGGAAAAGCAGCACTTGCGACGACGCGGCGCTCCACGCGAGCAGGTCCTCGTAACGCTCCTGTGCGCGGGTAGCGTCGGCCGCGACGACCAGGACGGGCCGCCCTCCCTGGCTGTGCAACCCGGCAACGACGGCGGCCTTGGCCGATTCGCGCACGACGACCCGCGCCCGGTGCCCGGACTCGCCGGCTGCGAGCGCCGTGACGAGATCGCGATAGACGGGCAGGGACTCCCACAGTGCAAGCAGCGGGGAGAGTGCGCCCGACCGCTGGGTCTGCATCACCTCGGATTTCATCGGATCGTTGACCGGCTCCAAATGGTGCTGAGGATGGTGGGTAGCTGCCAGGTCTGCGCCATCAATTCCTGTTGGGGGCGTCGGACGGCGCCGCCTGAACGGGCTGCGGCGCCGGCGCGGCGGCCGCCGCACGAGGCGCAGCATTGTACCGATCCATTGCCGCGATCAGCCCGTCGCGCAGGACGCACTCGACTGCTTCCACCGCACGGTCGGCAGCCTCTTCAGCCACGGGCCGCTCGTCGGCCGCAAAGTCTCCCAGGACATAGGAAACGCGATCAACCCCAGGGGGCGGCGGCCCAATACCGATCCGTAGCCGCGGCACGTCCTGCGTACCCAGCGCGGCCAGCACCGACTCAAGCCCCTTGTGCCCACCGGCGCCGCCCCGCGGCCGCACGCGGAGCTGTCCCAGCGGCAGCGCCAGCTCGTCATACACCACCAGTAAGTCACTGCCGACCAAGCTCTCGGCTGCCACCAAGGCCCGCACGGCAGCGCCGCTTTCGTTCATGTAGGTCAGCGGCCGGACGAGCAGCACTGCGGCGCCGTGGCAGGCGGCCACGGCCACGGCCGCACGGTGCCGAGCACGCGGCGGACCGGCGTGCCAGCGCCGCGCCAGCCGCTCGATCACCCACCAGCCCACGTTATGTCGCGTGCTTTGGTAGGCCGCCCCGGGGTTGCCCAGTCCGATGATGACTTTCATCCGTCCACTTTCAAGGTTGCGGCACGCGCCCGTATTCCGCCAAGGCCGCATCCACCCGCGCTCGCTCCAGGCAGATTGGTGGAGGGGGAGTGCAGGACAACAGGATGGTGCTAGGCAGACGACTCATTGCCGCAGCATTGACGAAGCACGATGCCGCTAGCCGCATTTCGGGGAGTCACCGCTCCGAGCGGCTGGCCGGCGGCTAGGAGCCTTACCCTTTGGAGGCGGGCGCTTATGAGTAAACGACCTACTCAGATCTTCACGAAGTGTCTTGTGCTTGTCGGCCTCGTCACTATCAGGCACGGCTCTACTCCGTTCTGCAACCAATCCATAGAGGCAGCATGTGCGTCCTTGCGGGTGCCTCGCTCACCCGATGGTATCGAGGTTCCGCACGTCTTTCGCGTGCGTCAGGATGAAGCGTCGGCGCGGTGCCACGTCCGGGCCGAGGAGCGTGTCAATCGTCTGGGCGGCGGCCAGGCTATCGTCAACGGCTACCCGGAGTAGCTGGCGAGTCTCCGGGTTCATGGTCGTATCCCAGAGCTGCTCCGCCGTCATCTCCCCCAGCCCCTTGTAGCGCTGGATTTGGCCGGTCGGCCGGCCCCGCTGGGCAATGATTTGCTCGCGCTCCTCGTCATTGTACGCATACACGTACCGCTGGCGGTACGGAATGCGGTAGAGCGGCGGTTGGGCGATATAGAGGTGCCCGCCCTCGACGATGGGCGCCATGTGGCGAAAAAAGAACGTCAGCAGCAGCGTGCGGATGTGCTGACCGTCAATATCGGCATCGGTCATGCAAATGACGCGGTCGTAGCGGAGCTTGCTCTCGTCCAACTGGTCGCCGATGCCGGCGCCCAGCGCCGTAATCAAGGCGCGGATTTCGGCGCTGGAGAGCATCCGGTCCAGCCGCGCCTTCTCCACGTTGAGTATCTTACCCCGCAGCGGCAGGATGGCCTGGAACTGCCGATGCCGTCCCTGCTTGGCGGTACCGCCGGCCGAGTCTCCCTCGACGATGAACAGCTCACTGCGGCTGGGGTCGCGCTCGATACAGTCGGCCAGCTTGCCCGGGAGCGCCATCCCCTCGAAAGCGCTCTTGCGGATCACCAAGTCACGGGCTTTCCGAGCCGCTTCCCGCGCGCGCGCCGCGGTGAGTGCCTTTTCGATGATGCGCTTGGCCTGGTCCGGATGCTCGTGCAGCCAGTTGCCCAGCTCGTCGTTGACGACGGTCTCGACGTGCGAGCGCACTTCGGCATTGCCGAGCTTGCGCTTGGTTTGGCCCTCGAATTGCGGCTCACTGAGCATGACGCTGACGATGGCCGTCAGCCCCTCGCGGACATCATCCCCGGTCAGACTCGCGTCTTGCGGCTTGAGAAGCCCATTCTTGCGGGCGTAGTCGTTGACCTGCCGGGTCAGCGCCGCCCGGAACCCGGTCAGGTGCGTGCCGCCGTCAACGGTGTTCACCGTATTGGCGAACGTCAGCACTCGCTCATCGAACGAGTCGTTGTATTGCAGCGCAATCTCGATGTTCGTGGATTGGCCATCGAATCCGACCTCGCGGGCAAAGGTAATCGGCGTCGAGTGGATAGCGCGCTTGTGCTCGTTCAGATAGCCCACGAACGAAGTGATTCCGCCGTCGAAGCAGAAGCTCACTTCACGGTCGCTGCGCTCGTCCACCAGGGTAATGGAGAGTCCCGCAGCGAGATACGCCAGCTCGCGCAACCGCCGCACCAAGGTCCGGTACTCGTAGTCGGCGGTCTCGAAGATCGTGTCATCTGCCAGAAAGCTGATCTTTGTGCCCTGGCCGGGGTAGCCATGCTGCACTTGCATCTCGGACTGCGGTTCGCCGCGCACGAAGTCCTGCGCGTAGAGCTGCCCGTCGCGCCGCACTTCCACGCGCAGCCACGCTGATAGGGCGTTCACCACCGATACCCCGACGCCGTGCAGTCCCCCCGATACTTTGTAGCCGCCGCTGCCGAACTTCCCGCCGGCGTGCAGCTTGGTCATCACGACTTCCAGCGCCGGTCGGCCGGTTTCCGGGTGTACGTCCACCGGGATGCCACGTCCGTCGTCCACGACGGTCACGCTATTGTCTTGGTGGACTATGACGCGGATACGATCACACGACCCCGCCAACGCCTCATCCACGCTGTTGTCTACGACCTCGTAGACAAGCTGATGCAGACCGTGATGATCGGTGCTGCCGATGTACATGCCGGGCCGGCGGCGCACCGGCTCCAGCCCCTCCAGCACCTGGATCTGCTCGGCTCCATACTCGTTTGGCGCAGGACTACTGTTGCTCATGGCTTCAAGCGATCTCTCGGTGTCTCGCTGCTTGACGATCTCGTCTCGGTGTCACTCCGACGGTGACGGGGCCGGCGGTAATGCATCCTGGGAAACGCCGTCGGCAGGTTCGCGCGTGCGGTCGTAGTAGAACAGCAGGGTTGCCGCCGAGAGGCCGGTCATCACATAGGCGTTAGCGATGATGCCGACCAACGTGCCCAGCGGTTGCGAGCCGAGTGCCTGCCAGACTATCGAGATACCGAAACTAATGACCAGGATGATGGCGATGAGACCGAGTGCCGACCACAAGCTCTGCCGCACTACCCGCACGCTTGACCTGATCGCAGCGACGGGACCGTGCTCCCCGACCACCACCGCCGGCAGCGCAAAGTAGAGGTGGATCGCTACCCATATGATTGCCAGCTGCAACACGATAAACACCAGCATCGCCAGCGCGGCATGGATGACCGTTGCGAGGAAGAGCAGTATTCCCACCGGCACCCCGACGACCACGCCAGCCGCCAGCAGCAACCCGTGCAGCTTCAATGCCCGGCCCCATACTGAGACGGCCGACTGCTGCAGCGCCGCCAGGCTGGACGGCTGTTTCCGAATGAGCTGCGCGATGGCGGTGAGATAGACACTTGCGACCAGCAGTCCCAACGAGATGAGCACCAGGGAGAGCAGCAGCGCAGTACCCGGTCCGGCTACCCCGGCGGTGACCTCGGCCGCTTCCCCCATGGTCAGTGCTTGGCCCACGGAAGTAGGCACGTGGATGGCCAGCAGTATCAGCAGGTTGAACAGCGCCGGCACAGTCTGAACGCCTTCCGCTTGGCCTGACGTGGCGAGCGGCAGAGTGACCGTAGTCGTAAAACGGTCCAGCCCAAGGCGTGGACCGGCCCAGAACACCAAGTCCAGCGCGATGGGAATGCCGAGGAGCCAGAGGCGGCGATTCACCGCAGCGTAACCGGCCGACAGCGTGTCAATGACCCCCAAATTACGCGCCCCTCATCTCCGGCTGAACACTCTGATTCTACCAAATCCGTGACACGAGAGGCAGGGAGAAACGCTGTGGATCGGAACCGGGAAGACATGCGGTGTCGCTACCGCCAGCGGCTCCGGTGTCGCCTTGGTTGCACGGCTCGTCGTTGTGCGCCACAATGATGCCGGTCGCAACTCCAATCCGTTCATGGTACGATATGGTCCGTCCGAATTTCGCGAGGAGGAAGTAACATGGCGATGGATGCCCCAGGCGCAAACGTCCGGATCGAATACTGCGTGTCTTGAAACTATCTCCCGCGCGCCGCGTGGACGGCGCAAGAGCTACTCGATACATTCTCGCAGCAGGTCGCCAGTTTGGCGTTGGTACCCGGCGCCGGTGGCGCCTTCGAGGTCTCGGTAGACGGCAACCTGGTGTACTCGAAGCATCAGACCAGACGCTTTCCCGAGTTGAGTGAGGTACTGGAGGCTGTCAAGCCACTGCTGCCTGACTAACCTAGACTTCCCGCCCAACGCAGAACGTCAGCGCCTGCCCGGCTGGATCGCCGCTGCGAAGGCAATCACAGCAGCACGGTGATTCGGTGGTAATGGAAACGGCGATTTCGCGGGAACCGGTTGTGGCTGGTGCGGCCGCCGCTGTGCAGCGGTTTCGTCAGGCGGCTCGCAGCCGGCTACGGCACTGGCTCCCGCTGCTCCTCTTTGCCGTGTTGATTGGCACGCAGACCGTCGCTCGTACCGGCGATTTCGGCGGCTTCGTCGACAGTACCAAGCCGGCCCGCTTTACTTTCCAGGCCTTTACCACAGCAGATGGCTTCGTCATCTTCTGGGACGGCATACCGGTCAATGGCGATGCCACGCCCTTCCTTGCCTTGACGAGGTTCATGCAGGGCCAAGAAGGCCCCAGAGGTACTGGCATCTATGATCGCCGCGCTGGCTACTCGTACCTCGGGGCGCTGGCCTCCCTGCTCGCGGGACACTACCACTCGTTTGTCGCGCTCAATGCCCTCGCGTGGCTGGGCGCTGCCCTCGCCATGTACTGGCTCGGTGGACGGCTAACCGGCAATCGTCTGGCCGCCTGGACAGCGGGGACGCTGACGGCGACGGGGCAGGGCTTCAGCTTCATGGTCGGCACCCCGGTCTCAACGCTCTGGGGCTTTGCCAGCGTGGCGCTGCTCCTGGCGTTTGTGGAGTGGGTAGGCCTCCTGCGGCCACCGTTCCGCTGGCGTGACTGGTTGCACACCGGCTGGCTCATCGCGGCCGTCTCGCTGATCTATCCGGTCTATCTCGCACTGCTCGCTTTCGTCTGGCTGTATGGACTGCGCCGTGCGCCGTTCACGCGCTTGCTGGGCCTTTCTGCGCTAGTGCTGGGCTTGGCCCAAGTTTGGCCGCTCATTGGCACGACGGTCGTGGGGCTGGACTTTGACACGACCAACAGTGCGTTGTTCACGGAGGCACTGCACCGTTGGTGGTCGGCATTGTCTCACGGACTGAGTGTTTTTCTCAACACGTTACGCACGGTTCCGAGTGCCGGCACCATCTACGCCGCGTTTCCCGGCGCGATGCTCTTGGTCGCTGCGTATGGCTACGTCGTGGCCGGACCGCGGGTGCGCCGATGGGCGCTCGCCTTGTGCCTCGCCACATTCCTGGCCTCAGTCGTATTCACCATCACATTCGCTATTCCCCGCACCGCCTTCTTTGCCTATCCGGCGATCTACCTGCTGGCGGCCGCCGGTCTGCACCAAGTGATCCAGGCCACGGCGAGTTGGCGTCTGTTAGGTCGTGGTTCAGCACGGGTGCGCGGCGCGTTGTCGGCAGCCATTATCATGCTCGGGCTGCTGCTGCTAGTTGCGCCGAGCGTAGCAGCGCTGGTCGGATTTGGGGGAGTTGATGCCACCTTCCACTACTGGACGCCTTCATGGGTGTTGGAGGCCGGTGGCTAATGCTAATGGGCCGTAAAGCCGTACAAACCACGCCGGCTACCTGGTCGTTGGTGCTCGCGCGTAGTATCGGGCCACCATTGGTAGCCGCCGCGGTGCTTGCGCTCTCTACACCATCCTGGTCTCAATGGGCCGCCCATGCCTTCTTTTTGGTGCTGCTTGTCCCGGTAACTATCTTGACCGTTGACCGCGTGTTTGGTGGGAGGACGGCGCTCATTCTAGGTATAGCAATTGTGGCCCTGACCGGTTGGCTTGCCGTAGGTCCTGTCCCTACGACACACGTCAGCCCGCTCGGTAGAGCAGCAGCGTGGACCTCCGACTCCGCGCTCGTTCAGCATCGCTGGCGCTTACCACTCCGATCATCAGCGTGGCAGTCAGCCTGGAAGCGGACCGAGCTTGCCGTCGTCCGCGTGCGTCTGAAGGTTCCGGACAGAACACAGACGGCCGGTGTGAAGGTTGTGCTCAACGGCATGCAACTGCCGGCATTAGACCGGGAGGGGGAAGGTACGTGGTTTCGCACGCCGGTGACTCGTAAACAACTCGAATCCTCGCCGATAACAACCGTTGAGTTCCAACGCGAGCTGGGGAATCTCACTGCCGGCAAAGTAATCTTGGGATATAGCTACCGGCCAACGGCCGGAAAAACGGCCAGCCGCTATTTTGATGGCGAGCGTTGGCACGAGGGAGACCTAGCGCCAGCTACACCTGGCATACAGACTGGAAGATACATAGTGGAGTTGTGGCTGTTTGATCGGTACGATAGGGTCGTTATGACCTGGTACTGATGGGGACAGCGGCAGGCACCAGTTTGGCGAGAGAAGCGATGGCGGAGACCAAAGGGACAGGATTGGTCGGGATGTTGCAGCACGTTGGGCGCCGGTTTGATCCCACTGGCTTGGGCCTGGCCGTCGCGGTACTCTTGGCTACCTGGGCAGAGCCGTATGCTGCGCCCGGCACGGCTTCCGTGGAGACCCGGCTGGATGTCATTATCGGTTTGGGCCTGCCTTTTATCCTCATCCTAGTGGCAGCTGAGATTCTGTGGCAGCGGTGGCGCGGCACTCCTGGTGCCAAGTCGCCAACGGATGGCCGCGATGAGTGACGGTGAAGAGCAGCTTGGGACCGAGTACGCCCTCTCGGTCGTGGTGCCAGCGCTCGATGAGGCGGCCGGCATCGGTCCGGTGCTCGACCGACTCCTGACCGTACTTGGCGAGCTTGGCGCTCCGCACGAAATCATCGTTGTGGACGATGGCTCCGACGATGGAACGGGCGAAATCGCGCGGCAAAGAGACGGCGTGCGGGTCATCCGGCACCCCCAGAACGCCGGTTATGGCGCATCCGTGTATGACGGCGTGCTCGCCGCCCGCCATGAGCGTATCGTCATCACCGATGCCGACGGCACGTACCCGATTGAAGCACTCCCCGAACTGCTGCACTGGGCCGGAGACTATGATATGGTCGTCGGCGCGCGCACCGGGCGGGCCTATCGAGGATCACTCTTCAAGTTCCCGGCCCGGCTGGCCTTTGGCGCCCTCTGCTCGTTCGTGACCGGCACCGCGATTCCCGATGTCAACTCGGGGCTGCGGGTGATGCGGCGGGACTTGGTGCTGGCCTTCTCGAACCCATTGAGTCGCGGCATGTCGTTCACCACGACCATAACACTGGCACTGTTGAGCAATGGCTACTTCGTCAAGTTCGTACCGATTAGCTACCACCAGCGCATCGGCAGCAGCAAAGTGCGCTACGTGCGTGATACACTGCGTGCCTCCCAGATACTCGTGCAGGCCATCACACGCTACAACCCCATCAAGCTCTTCCTCGTCTTGGCTGCACTCAGCGCCCTGGCGGGAGTAATTGCCGTGGGCGTGGGCTGGGCATTAGGCGCGGCAGTGCTCTGGACAATCGGCGCGCTGCAATTGGCAGCCGTGCTTCCCCTGTTCGGGCTAGGATTGATAGCGGACCTGCTCCGGCGCCAGCGCGGCGCGACCCTGCCTCCGACCATGGCGCAGCGCGGCTTTGCTCGCACGAGCACGGATGATGAGAACTCATGAGTGCCTGGAGCATAGACTCGCCTGGGACGGCTGACGTGGTGATGGATGCCAATGCCGCTCCCTATTGGGAGGCTGCACAGCAACGGCGGCGGGCGGTTGCCGCGGCCTTCGACCGTCACGCCGGGCAGCGCGCTACCTGGAAACGCCGCGCTGCCCATTACCATGCGACGTTGAGTGCGATTTGCCGCCGCTACGCGCCGCCGCAGGGTCGCGTGCTGGAGTTGGGCTGCAATACCGGCGATCTGCTGGCCAGCTTGGAGCCAGCCCTGGGTGTCGGCTTGGATATCAGTCGGCACAGCCTCGCCGTCGCGCGTGCGCGTTATCCACAGCTGCATTTCGTCGAGGGCGACGCGCAAGCGGTCCCGTTCGATGCCCCCTGGGACACCATTATCCTGGCCGACACACTGGGATACGTTGACGACGTATGGCAGACTTTACGCTCGGTCCATGCGGCAACTACGCCCGACACGCAGGTAATTATCATCAGCCACAATTTCGTATGGCGGCCGGCCTTGACACTCGCCGAAAACGTCGGCCTGAAGATGCCGGTCGGTCTTGAGAACTGGCTCGGTACCCCCGATATCGAGAACCTCTTGCGCTTGACACACTTCGATGTGGCGGAGCATGGTCAGGCCATGCTATCACCCGTCCGCTTGCCACTGCTGGGCGCACGGTTGGACCAGGCGGCCGACCGGTCACCGCTACGCCATCTGGCCCTGGTGCTCTACTGGGTCCTACGGCCGCGACCACGACCACAACCAAGGCCGCTCTCGTGCTCGGTCATCGTCCCCTGCCGCAATGAAGCCGGCAACATCGAAGCATGTGTCGAGCGCGTCCCGGCGATGGGTACCCACACCGAGCTGGTCTTTGTGGATGGCGCCTCAACCGACGGCACACGCGAGCGTATCCACGAGCAGCTGGCCCGGCATCGCGGGCATAAGGACATCGTGCTCATCGATCAGGTCCCCCGAAACGACGCCACTGCGCCCGACGATACAGAGGGGGTGTCACCATCCGCGTCCGAGCAGACTCCGCCCGACCTCATGCTTGCGCTGGGCAAGGGAGACGCCGTGCGGAAAGGATTCGCGGCCGCGAAGGGTGATGTCCTGATGATCCTCGACGCGGACCTGACCGTGCCGCCGGAGGAGCTACCCAAGTTCTACCTCGGTATCGCCGAGGGCGTCGCCGAATTCATTAATGGCAGTCGCCTCGTCTATCCTCTGGAAGACGAGGCCATGCGCTTCGCCAACCTCGTAGGCAATAAGGCCTTCAGCGTGATCTTCACTTGGCTGCTCGGCCAGCGCATCAAGGATACGCTCTGCGGCACCAAGGTCCTGCCCAAGGTGGCCTACGAACGGCTGGCGGCCGGACGCGCCTATTTCGGAGATTTCGACCCATTCGGAGATTTCGACCTCCTGTTCGGGGCCGCCCGCTTGGAGTTGAGCCTCATCGAGGTCCCCATTCGCTACCGCCGCCGCTCCTATGGCGCCTCCAAGGTGCGTGTGTTGTCGCACGGACTCCTGCTGGCGCGCATGAGCCTGATCGGCTTTCGGCGACTCAAGTTGGCGCGGTGGCTAGAACGTCTACGTGAGGTGTGATAATGGCAGTTTCTTCAGCACAGACAGAGCCGGCAGAGCCAACATCCGCAGGTGTAGACCTGGGAGCTTTTCTCGCGGGAACTGGCGGAGTCGGACTCCTCTTGCTCTTATCCGTGGCAGCGCGGCTCATGACGCACGACGTGGTCGCCGATGGCCCCTACGATTCCTACCTGCGGTCGGTCGCTATCGCCGCCGTCAGCGCCATCATCGTGGCGGTGCTCTTGGCCTGGCAGTTCACCCCGGCCTACATCTGGGCCGCCGCCGGCCTGATCCTCACCCTGCTACCCGGTGACGCCTGGCACTACGCCCGCCTCTGGAACACCGCGCAGTTTGCCCAAGAGGAAGTTGTCTTCGAGAGCACCTTCGCGGGCACGACGCTCGACCAGGCGCGCTGGGGGAGCGAGTTAGACTCCGGCGCTACCATCGCGGTTGCCGATGGGACGGTTCGGGTGGTGACACCGGCCGGCTCCATCGGCTGGCTGGAGCCGCTCTTCGAGTTGGAACGACCGACGCCACGTCCTTGGCATCCGGCCGCATTGCGGGAGCGGCAGCCCGACTACACGATTGCCTGGGAAACACGCTTTCGGCTCGCTGGCCAGTTCTATATCCTCGTTGAAGCTCTCAGCCGCGATGGTCGTCTGTTGCTACTGCAAGCTCGCCCAGGAGACTGGCACCTCACACACCCAATGACCGATGGGCCGGCCGTAGGCACTGAGATCCGTGATCCGGCCCCTACCCCCTCCGAGTGGCACCAGCTCACGCTGAAGTTCGGACCGAGCGGTACCTCGCTGGCAATAGACGGCCGCGAAGTGTGGAGTGGCATTCCACTGGAGTTCTTGAAGCGGTTACGATTCGGCGAGACACGCTCGGATGATCTGCATGGCGGCGAGATGGAAGTACGCCAGGTACGCATTTCGCGGAGCATCAATCCCGACCCGGAGCTCGTCGCCGCAGAAAACTAGGCAACATAGGGCCGGCCCCTCGCCCCAGCGGCGCCAAAACCCTCGTCCCCCCGCCGCAGCGGGGGGACCATAGGGGGGCAGGTACCATCGGAAGCAGGCGACCTGAGTATGCAACCCGGCGCCCCCGTAGATCACGTAGCCCTGCTCTTCTTGGCGCCCTATCTTTCCGGCGCCGAGCATCAAACCCTGGCCCTCGCGCAGCATCTCAGCCGGCGCTGCCGCGTCTCGCTCCTGGTCGCTGACGAAACCGCCGCCGTCATTCGACGCGAACGCTGGCTGCGCCGGTCCCTCGCCAACGTGCGCCTCGTTTCCCTCGGACCGGCATTCGCACCGCTACCATTGCACCGCCGCCTGCTGGCGTACACCCGGCTCCAAAGCCGGACGCTCCGTTACTTGCAGGACACGCAGCCGCAAGTGGTGCATCTCCTCCTGCTCCCGACGTTCTGGCTCTATGCTCCTCTCTTCTACAACCTTGGTTTCCCAACGGTCGTCACGATGGCCGGGGAGCTACGCTACGCGCGGCTCCGGTTCTATTCCCGCGTGCGGCGCGCCATCTTGCGCCACGCCACCTGGCACGCCGACGCGATCATTGCGTGCAGCAACGACGAACGGCTCGCCTTGCGCCGCATGGGCTGGGACCGCGGCGCGCACGTGGTGACGCTCGACAACTTCACCGACCCGGAACGCTTCCGTCCGCTCCCGGCAGCGAGCAGGTGGCCGGAGAGCAATGCCGCAAAGGAGCCGCTCGTCACTTGGGCCGGACGCCTGCACTACGAGAAAAATCCCGAGCTGTTCGTCGCAGCGGCGGCCTTGATCCACCAATACTGCCCCGGTGCCCGGTTTGCCCTCTATGGTCAAGGTGAGTTGGCGCCCCAAGTGCGGTCCCTGATTGCTCACCACCGCCTCGACTCGGTCCTACGCCTCGCCCATACTGCGGACATCTCCGGCGAGTTGGCTCGCTCCGCGGTCTTCGTCTCCTGTCAGCGTTTCGAGAACTTAGGTAGCTCCAGTCTATTGGAGGCGATGGCCTGTGAGAACGCCATCGTTGCCACCGACGTCGGCCATACGCGAGAGATCGTGGATGAGACTATCGGCGAGCGAGTACCACCTACGCCTCGTGACGTTGCCAGGGGTGTTGTCGGCCTACTCACCGATCCGCCGCGCTGCCAGGAAGCCGGGCGCCGCGCCCGCGAGCGAGTATTGGCACGCTACAGCCCGGAGCAGTACGTCCAAAGCCTGCTCGATATCTATGCCACGGTCGCCGGGTGAGATGCATCGTCAGGCCGGGCGGCGCACGTAGACGACGTCGCGCAGGTCAATCGTGCCGCCGTGCAGCGGGTCGCCGCGCGTGACGCCAAAGCGTGCCCGCAGCAGCGCAAAGGTACCCGGATACGACCAGCGCACCTGGCCGTCGAGAAACAGGTGCCAGGACTCCGGCCGAATGCTGATCCGCCAAGTGTGATACCGCCCGTCATTGGCCGGGAAGTAGGGGATGTCGTGATTGCGGACACCCTCCGCCAACTGCTCGACAACCTGCACGCCCCATTCGGTGAGTTGGATGCGCCACGGCCGGTCAACCGGCGCCAGCTCAACCGTCACCGTCGCCAGGTATGGGAGCCGCCGGTGGACCAGCGCCTCCCACTGCAAGTCCTCGCGGATGGGAGCGATCTCCTCCGCCTCCAAGAGCCGCGCGTCCAGCGTCGGGAGCCGCGGCCGCGCCGTCGCCGTCAGACCGTCGGTGATGTCGAGCCGCATGGACTCATTAGTAGCGTAGACTTCCGCCCCAGGCAGACTGTCTACGATCCACCGCTCCCGATCAATAACACCACTCGCCAGCGGATCGTGGAACCGGGCCTCGGCCGGATGCAGCGGCTCCAGCGACCGACCACGCGGCGCGCAGCGCGTGGCCGCAAGCGCCAGCCCGGCAGTAGCCAGCAACAGCGTGCGTCGCTTCATCGTCCGATTAGCCACAATCGCCCTCTCCCCCTGGATATCTTTGCGTAACCCGTCATTCCCGCGAAAGCGGGAATCCATCCCGTTCATCCTTGCATCCTGCAAATCCTGATGCAGACAAAAATACCTACCCCTGTGATGGAGGGGGCCGGGGGGTGAGGCCGCAACCACCCTCGCCCCCCGGCGGGCCATCGGCGGCCGCTTGACCCGGCTGCTACCATCAAGGCATCCGTCTCCCCATCACAGTAGAACGGAGTCCTGACGGTATGAGTGTAGAAGAAAGCCGGCTTCCGGCCACAGCGGCCCAGCGCCAGAGTCAGATCATGCGCTTGGTGCGCGAGCTAGTGGTACTCCTCCTCGGTACTGCCTTCCTGGCGTTGCTGGCTCAAGTATCCATTCCGCTGCTCCCGTTCACGCCGGTACCCATTACCGGCCAGACGCTCGGCGTGCTCCTGATTGGCGCCTTGTTTGGACCCTGGCGCGGTGCGCTCTGCTTACTCATCTATCTAGCTGAAGGAGCCGCCGGCCTGCCGGTGTTCTCACCGCAAGGACCCGTCGGTTGGGCGCGAATCGTCGGGCCAACCGGCGGCTACCTCATCGCGTTCCCGGTGGCTGCCGCTATCGTAGGCCTCCTGGTTCAGCCGTTGCGCGGCGTGTTGTCCGGCTGGCGGGCAATCCCCGGCCTGCTCATTGGCACCATCGTCATCTACCTCATCGGCGTGCCGTGGCTGGCGGTGAGTGCGGGCATGGACCTGCTCACGGCCATCACCAAGGGCATGTTGCCCTTCATCCCCGGCGATCTGATCAAAGTCGCCGTAGCCGCGGCCGTGCTGCCATCGGGCATGACCGCCCTGCGCTCTCTGGGCTGGCCGCTGCGCGGACCGGCGGGCAACGCCGATGACCCAACCTGAGCACGACCGCCAGCGCCTCATCATGATCGGCGCCGGCGGCATGGCGCGATCCTGGATTCGGCGCTTTCTGCCCGTCCATGCCGACCGGGTAGAGATCGTCGCCCTTGTGGATATCGCCCCGGAGCCGCTTGCCCAGCAAGGCGACTTCCTAGGCTTGCCGGCCAACCGCCGTTTCGCGCGGATGGAAGACGCTTTCGAGGCGGTGGATGCGGACTGCTGCGCCATCGTCATCCCTCCGGCAGCGCATCGCCGCGCCGTCGAGTTGGCAGCGGCGCGCGGCCTCGACATCCTGAGCGAAAAGCCGCTGGCGGATAGCTGGGAGGACTCCGTCGCCATCTACCGTGCTGTGAAAGCGGCCGGAATCAAGATGCAGGTCATGCAGAACTACCGTGCCAACGCTCCCATCCTTACCCTCAAGCAAGTCCTCGAATCCGGCCGGCTGGGCCGGAGCTACTACATTGTCTCGCGCTTTGCCGCCGACTATCGCCGCCGCAACGCCTGGGGCGCCACCTTCCGCCACGAGATGCGCCACGCTATCCTGGTCGAGGGCAGCATCCACCACTTTGACCAGATACGTAACCTGAGCGGCGCCGACTGTGCGACGATTGCCGGTTGGGAGTGGAACCCCGGCGCTCCGAGCTTCGACGGCGAGTGCCTCACGCTGTACACAATGCAAATGACCAACGGCACCTTTGCTCAATACGAGGGCACCGGCCTGGCCGGCGGCTGGCAGAACAACTGGCACAACGAGTACTACCGCGTCGAATGCGAGGGCGGCGCGGTAGTCGTAGACCGGGACCAAGTAGTCCGCATCTACGAGCATGAGCGTGGCCGCGGCCTGCGCGTCGAGGAAGTGCCGCCAGTACCGGTCGAGCATGGCGGGCATACGGCCGTGATCGGGCAGTTCCTCGACTGGCTCGCCGGCGGCCCAGCGCCACCCACCCACCTCGACGACAACCTCCAAAGCACCGCCATGCTGTTCGGAGCTATCGAGGCCTCGGCACGGTCCGCAACGGTCAACGTCGCCGCCCTCGTCGCCGCTGCCCAGAGCGGGGGCCGGCTCACAGGGGTAGGTACCGGTTAAGCCGTAGGGGCGCAACATGTTGCGCCCGTCCCCCCGCCGCAGCGGGGGGACCATAGCTCACAAGGGTAGGTTTTTGTGTAGAGGCGCGATTCATCGCGCCCAGGAGTTCGTCATTCCCGCGAAAGGAGACCTTTGCATAACCCGTCATTCCCGCGAAAGCGGGAATCCACGTCCCCCCGCCGCCGCGGGGGGACCATAGGGGGGCTGAAGGCCCAATGACCACCCAAGATTCCCACCCGACCGCTGCCCCGTGGTGGCAACGCATCTTCGCCGACGGAACCTACCTCCGGCTGTGGTCCTCCCACCTGACACCGGAGCGGACTGAGCGCGAGGTCGCAGGCGTGCTGGACATCCTCCAACCGACACCCGGCGCGGCAATCCTCGATCTAGCCTGTGGGCAGGGACGCATCGCCGTGCCGCTGGCCCAGCGCGGCTACCAGGTCACCGGCCTGGACCTCAGCAAGCAGTTGCTCGACGTGGCCCGCGCGGCGGCCGACGCGGCCGGCGTCAGCGTGGAGTGGCACCGCGCCGACATGCGCGATATTCCGGCCGAGTGGGCGGGCCGCTTCGATTACGTCATCAACATCTTCACGGCGTTCGGCTACTTCGAGGACGAGGCCGAGAATCAGCGCGTGCTGGCCGGTGTCGCGCGGGCGCTCAAGCCTGGCGGCCGGTTCCTGATCGAGTCAATGAATCGCGATGGCGTCATGGGTCGCTTCCAAGAGCGTGGTTGGTACGAAGCGGACGGGCTACTGGTCTGTACGGAGGTGCGCTTTGACCCGATCCGTGGCCTAGCCAGCACCGTAGACCGGTGGGATGAAGACGGCGAGCGCCAGTCGTTGCACCATACCGTGCGGCTGTACACGCCGACCGAGCTTGCGACGATGCTCCGCGCCGCGGGGCTGGAGCCGGTTGCCACCTATGGCGGTCTCGCCGGCGGGGAGCTGACGCACGAAAGCTGGCGCCTGGCGCTCGTCGCAGAGAAGCCGCGCGAGCAGCCGCGACCACCGGAAGTTGATCGTCCGGCCGAGCCGCCGTGGTGGGAGGCGTTTTTCGAAGAGACCTTTCTGCACCTCTGGCCGTCCAGCTCCACACCGGACCGAGAGCCAGCGGAGGTCGCAGGGCTGGTGTCGTACCTGGAGCTGCCGCCGGAGGCGCGTATCCTCGACCTCGCCTGCGGCTACGGCCGCATTGCCGTACCGCTCGCGCGGCGCGGTTTCCAGGTAACTGGCCTAGACTTGAGCGAGCCGCTGCTGGCCGTCGGACGCGAGCGGGCTACCCAAGCCGGTGTGGCTGTCGAGTGGCGCCGCGCCGACATGCGCGACATCCTGTCGGAATGGTCCGGGCGGTTCGATGCGGTCATCAGCATCTGGAACTCCTTTGGCTACTTCACCGACGACCACGAGAATCAGCGCGTGCTTGCCAGCGCAGCCCAAGCGCTCAAAGCAGGCGGCCGCCTGCTCATTGACGTGTCCAACCGCGACCGCGTAGTGAGCACGTATCGCGCTCGTGACTGGGACGAGCGCGATGGGCTGGCGCTGCTGCAAGAACGCTCCTTCGATTCGGTGCGCGGCCTCAACCGCACGGACCTGACCTGGCACGAGGACGGGCAGCGCCGCCAAGTTCAGTTTGCGGTGCGTCTCTACACGGCAACGGAGCTGACACAAATGGTCACAGCCGCCGGGCTGCGGCCGATAGCCTACTACGGCGATTGGACCGGCGCCGAGTTGACACGCGAGAGCCGGCATATCATCCTGATTGCCGAGAAACCGTAGCGGCGAACGGCTGACCGCCGCGCCCACACACGCAACGGAGGGAACAACCATGGCGGGACGATTAGCGGGCAAAGTGGCGCTGGTGGCCGGAGCAGGGCCGAACATGGGCCGGGCAGTAGCGACGCTCTTTGCCCAAGAGGGCGCCAAAGTAGTCGTCGTAGCCCGCAGCAACGAGAGCACCGCCGGAACCGTCGAGCGGATCGCCCGCTTTGGCGGCGCGGCGCAAGCGGTGCAAGCCGACGTGAGCACCGAGGCCGGCGCCCAGAGTGCCATCCAGGCCGCGGTGGCGGCCTACGGGCAGCTCGACATCGTGTACCACAACGCCGGCGGCTTTTTCACGCCGAACCACGCCGTCGAATCGCTCCCGGCGGACTTCTGGGAAGGAGCACTCGCCAACAACCTGCGCTCGCTCTACTGGCTGACCCGCCAGGCCGTGCCGCACCTCGAAGCGGCCGGCGGGGGCTGCATCATCACCGTGTCGGCCGCCGATCTGGTCGTGCAGGATGCGAATAGCGCCTACGCCGCCGCGAAAGCCGGGCTGATCGGCGCTGCCCGTAACCTGGCCCGCGAGCTATTCCCGAAGAACATCCGCGTCCACGCCATGTGCCCCGGCATCATGTGGGAGCAGTTGGCCGAGAGCGACGATGGGCGCGTCAGCCCGGCCGCACGCCAACTCGACCGCCTCGGCAACGCCGCCGACGTAGCCTACGCGGCGCTCTGGCTGGCCTCCGACGAAGCGGCCTGGGTCACTGGCCTAGCCGTCAACGTGGACGGCGGCGACGCCATATTCGCCGACTCACCCACGCGCCGCCGCGCCGTCAAAGCCCGCCTGGCCTAGGAATTCGGGGTAGGTACGGGCCAAACCGTAGGGGCGCAACATGTTGCGCCCGTCCCCCCGCGCGGCAATCCCGGCGTGCCGCCACTAACGCCGTAGGGGTGTCCCTTGCGGGCGCCCTGGCCGCGCTCCCGTCATTGCAGCTTGCGCCGCAATCCGGCCCCCGTCCCGTCATTCCCGCGCAGGCGGGAATCCATCCTGCTCATCCTTGCATCCCGAAAATCCTGATGCTGACAAAAACCTACCCTTGTGAGGCACCCTCCCCGTCCCCCCGCCGCAGCGGGGGGACCATAGGGGGGCAACCCACTACATCAGCAGCGTATGCCGCAGCGTCGTCAGCGTGCTATTTACCGCCTGAATCAGCGAGCCGAGAGCGCCGCTCACCAAGTAGCCGCTGACCAGGAGCGCCAAAGTCATCCCCAGCTTGCGCCACGCCGGCCAGTCGCCGCGCCAGACAAACCAGGACCAGTAGGCCGCGCAGCCGGCGAAGCACGCCGGCACGAGCAGCACGACCGCCGTGACCACGCAGAGCACGACTGCAAGCACCGCGTTGAGCACTCCCGGCGAGACGGCCAGCTCCGAGAACCACAAGGTCGCCTGACCAAGCGCCCAGACACCGACAAAAAGCGCCACGTAAACCCACAAGCCGGTCGCGGCGACGCGCACGACCAGCGCCCACAACGGCTCGTACCAGGGCGTGCCGCCCAGTCCGAAGAGGTGCTGCCGCATCAACGCCTGCGACTCCAGGCGAAACCGCACGCCGCCAATCCCCATATACACCGTGCTCGCGTCCAGGGCAGCGCGTTGCGGGTCCCTGCGAGCCGATTGCGCTGCCTCCTCGGAAGACGGCTCCTCCTCGCCGATCTCGATGTGCCGTGCAAACCAGTCACTGAGCTTGAACAAGGCGCCGGATACGCCCACCAGCCCCAGCACGACGGCGCCGGCCAGCGTGAGCACCTGATTGATCGGCGTGGCCGGTCCGAGCGCCTGTGCAACGGCGATAGCGACGGAAAAGGCGCTGTAGAGAGCAACGACAGCGACGAGATTCGCCAGAATGCTGACCCACGCTTCGCGCATGGCCTCCCCCTCACCTACCGGCTTGGCCGGCAGACCGTTACTATGATACTGAAGGGAGCATACCGCGATGAAGGTTGCCGTCCTGTCCGATACGCACGACCACCTGGATCAGCTCGCCAAGGCCCTGGCCGCCATCCGCGGCAGTGGCGCAGAAGCCCTGGTGTTCTGCGGCGACTTCTGCGCGCCGTTCACGCTCGCGGCCCTCGCCGAGGGCTACGCCGGCCCGATCCACGCCGTCTTCGGCAACAACGACGGTGACCGGATGATGCTGCTCACCATCGCCGGCCAGCACTCCCACGTGCATCTTCATGGAGAAGTCGGCCGCCTGGAGCTAGGTGGTCGCCAAGCCGCCATCGTCCACTACACCGACCTGGGCCACGAATTGGCCGCCAGCGGCCGCTACGACGTGGTGTTCTGCGGACACACCCACGTCTACGAAACGGCCCACGTCGGCCCGCGGCCGACGCTCCTGGTCAACCCCGGCGAGGTCATGGGCCGCCTCGGCGCGCCAAGCTGGGCGCTCGTAGACCTCGCCACACTAACGGCCGAGCAGCACCACCTCTGACTGGGATAGGCTGTAGGGGCGCAACATGTTGCGCCCGTCCCCCCGCTCGCGGACTGACAAGGGTAGGTTTTTTGCGTAGAGGCGCGATTCATCGCGCCCAGGCGTTCGTCATTCCGGCGAAAGCCGGAATCTAGGACTACTCGTGGTCCCCGTACCCCCACCCGCGGCAATCCTGGCGTCCCGCCACCACCGCCGTAGGGGCGTCCCTTGTGGCGCCCTGGCCGCGCTCCCGTCATTGCGTCGCCAGCCGCAATCCATCCTGCTTATCCTTGCATCCTGCAAATCCTGATGCAGACAAAATACCTACCCTTGTGAGGGACCACAGGAGGGCGCCCTCCCCGTCCCCCCGTCGCAACGGGGGGACCATAGGGGGGCTAGTGAGCATCACTGGGTACGGAAGCAGATGCCGATTGTGCCCGGCCCCACGTGCGAGCCGATGGCCGGCCCGATCTCACCGTCGTAAATCTCGCCGATCCGAAACCGCGCCTCAACTTGCCGGCGCAACTCCGCGCCGTCGTCCGGTGCGTCGGCGTGGAGGATGCCGGCCATCGCCAGCTCATTGCCCCCGGCACGCTCGGCGGTATACTCCAGCAGCTGGGCCACCGCCTTCCGCCGGGTGCGGGGCCGCGCCAGCGGCGCCAGTTCGCCATCATTCAAGTGCAGCACCGGCCGGAAGCGGAGCAGGCTCCCGATCATATGTGACGCCCGGCCAATGCGTCCGCCCTTATGCAGATAATCCAGCGTATCGAGCGTCAGCGCCACGCCGCAGTGCGGTTGTAGCTCGCTCACACGCGCCAGCACCGCGTCGGCATCGGCGCCGTCTGCCGCCATCCGTGCGGCCTCGATCACCAAGGCGCCCTCGGCCAGCGCCGCTAACTCGGTGTCGACGACCTCGATTCGCTGGCCCGTCATCGTCTGGGCTGCTGCTCGCGCCGAGTTGTACGTGCCACTGAGCTTTGCCGATACGGTAATGCTTACGATACTGTCGGTGTCCCCTTCAGCAACCAAGGCCTCGTACACCTGCTGGAAATCGCCCGGCGACGGCTGCGAGGTCGTCGGATGGGTGTCATCGGTACGCAGCCGGGCATAGAACTCCTCGTTCGTGAGGTTCACGTTCTCCGTGTAGCGGTCCTCACCAAAGGCGACATGCGCGGGCACCACCGTAATACCGTGCTCCTCGACCACCTCCGGCGGCAGCATCGCCAAGCTATCGGTAACAATTCGTACCGTACCCATCACTCTCCCCCCTACTCCGGCAGTCTTCCGGCGGCAACACTACGCATAGCGTAGGCGATGGCTGCCCGCAAGTCAACCACCCCGCGTTGTCCGCCTCCCCACCTCCCTCAACCCCTCCCCCTCGTCATTCCCGCGAAAGCGGGAATCCAACCCCCTCTCTATCGCTCCACGATGGAGAGGGGGCCGGCTGACTGGGGTAGGTATCGGCCAAGCCGTAGGGGCGCAACATGTTGCGCCCGTCCCCCCGCCGCAGCGGGGGGACCATAGGGGGGCATCCTGCTCATCCTTCCATCCCGAAAATCCTGATGCAGACAAATACCTCCCCTTGTCAGCCCTGGGAGCGGGCCGGAGCGAGTGAGGCGCAAAGGATATGCTAGAATCAAGAGCTATCCCATAGTCTCTCCCGGAAAGTGCCTATGTCCGCCTTACTCGACCGCATTGCTCACGTCAACGACACGATTGCGGCCGCGTGCCAGCGCGCCAATCGCTCGCCGGCCGACGTCCAACTGATCGCCGTGACCAAGACCGTGCCCACCGACATCATCGCGCAGGCGTATAGCGCCGGACTGCGCGTTTTCGGCGAGAATCGCGTCCAGGAAGCCCAGCCCAAGATCGGCGCGCTACCGGCGGACATCGAGTGGCACTTCATCGGCCATTTGCAATCGAATAAAGCCCGCGCCGCCGCCAGCCTGTTCGACACGATCCACAGCGTCGATTCCGTGCGGCTCGGCAAGCGTCTCGCGGCGCGGGCCGCCGCCGGCCAAGCCATACGGATGCTCCTCCAGGTCAACCTGACCGGAAAAGCGTCACAGTCCGGCTTTGCACCGGAGGAAGTCGGCGCAGCCGTCGCGGCGCTGGCGGGAGAACCCGGGGTGGCACTCGCCGGCCTGATGACCATTGCGCCGCAAGTGACCGACCCGGAGGCCGCTCGCCCCTGGTTTCGTCAGCTGGCCGCCCTCCACCGTGACCTTGCCACGGCGGCCGCCGGGCATCCCTGGCGTCATCTCTCGATGGGCATGACGGAGGACTATCCCATCGCGATTGAAGAAGGTGCGACGCTCGTGCGCGTCGGCCGGGCGCTGTTCGGCGAGCGACCGGCGTGACCGGCGGCCGCTCGCTCCCAGCCACCCGCCAAAACTGGCAGACTCAGACTGCTAATCACCGTAGTCGCTCTCGTAGACGGCCGGCGGTACCAGGCTGAACGCCCGTACCGCCCAGCGGCCGCATAGCAGTAAGTGCGAGAGAGGAGCAGTCCTACATGGAACTCGTGGTCACTTTCGTCAATCTCTTGACCCAAGCGCTCGTCATCGCCATTGTCCTACGCGCCATCCTCTCGTGGTTTGTCCCCCAGGGCGATCATCCGGTCGTGCGTATTCTCCGCGATGTGACGGACCCGCTGATCGTGCCCTTACGGCGGGTCATTCCGTCCATCGGAATGCTCGACCTCTCGCCGTTTATCGCGATCATCCTGCTCCAGGTGGTCCGCAGTATTGTCGTGAGTGCCCTTGGTGCCGGCTAGCCAGCACGGTATCATAGTTAACACCGCCACCAAGCAGCTGTTGGTCGAGCAGCACGGCGCCGCCCGCCTGCAACCGCGTGCCAAACGGACGACGGTGCGGGGGCCATAGCCTCATAAGGGTAGATTGTTGGTGTAGGGGCGCAACATGTTGCGCCCAGGCACTCGTCATTCCGGCGCAAGCATGTCCCGTACCCCGATACGGGGCCGGAATCCAGGGCTATTCCTGGCCCCCGCCCCGTCGCCGCCGGCCAGGGAACAGGCATTGCTTAGAATCCGTAGCCCCTTCCCTTTAGGGAGGGGGCTGGGGGTAGGTATCCCGTCCCCCCGTCGGAACGGGGGGACCACAGGGGGGCTGAGGAACAAGCACATGGAGCTAGTAGTCGTTGACTATGACGCCGGGAATATCCGCAGCGTGGCCAAGGCCATCGAGCACGTCGGCGTGAAACCGGTCGTCACCGCGGATATTCCCACCATCCTCGCAGCAGACGGAGTCATTGTCCCCGGCGTCGGCGCCGCCGGAGACATCATGCGGAGCCTGAAACGGCTCGACCTCCACCGGGTCATCCACGAGGTCATCGAGCGGGGCACGCCGTTCCTCGGCGTCTGCATGGGCCTGCAAGTGCTCCTGACCAGCAGCGACGAGGACAACGGGCAAGCCTGCTTGGATGTCTTCCCCGGCACGGTACGCCGCTTTGGCCTGGGCCTGAAGGTGCCGCACATGGGCTGGAATCAGGTCCGCTTTGTCCACGACCACCCGCTCTTTGCCGGCATCCCGGACAACGCCCACTTCTACTTTGTCCACTCCTACTACGCCGCTCCCGAGGACCGGTCCATCGTGGCCGGCGAGACCGACTACGGCCACCCGTTTGCCAGCGTGCTGATCCGGGACAACGTGATGGCCACGCAGTTCCACCCGGAGAAGAGTGCCCAAGACGGCCTGCGGCTGTACCAAAACTTCAGCCGCATCGTCCGCGATGGCCTGCCGGAAGCGGTCACTGCCCCTACTTTGACCACTCTGGAGTACGAGCACCCCGCCGCCGCGTCCTCCCGGTAAACTCCGTGGCTCACAAGGAAACACAACCAATGCTCGTCTTACCGGCAATTGACCTGAAAGGTGGCCAGGCCGTGCAGCTACGGCAAGGCGACTTCGATCAGGCCCGGCAGTATGGCGATCCGGCGGCGGCAGTGAGCCGCTGGCTGGCGGCCGGCGCCCAGTACCTCCATATCGTTGACCTCGACGCCGCGGCTGCCGGGCACCCGGTCAACGGCGCTGCCGTGACGACCATCGTCGCCGCAGCCGCCAAGTCCAGTGTGCCGGTGCAGCTCGGCGGGGGCCTGCGGACCACCGCCGACGTGGCGGCGGCGCTGGCCGCCGGCGTCAGCCGCGTCGTGGTCGGCACCGCGGCAGCCCAATCACCCGACCTCGCGGCGGCGATGGTACGGCGCTTTGGCGCCGAGCGGATTATCGCCTCGCTCGATGCCAAGGACGGTGTCGTGGCAACCCATGCCTGGCGCGTGCAGAGTCACTACTCGGTGCTGGAGTTGGCCGCCGAGTTAGTGGATCGTGGCGTGCGGCGCTTTGTGTACACCGACATCACCCACGACGGCACGCTGACGGCGCCCAACACCGCGGCGACCCGCGCCTTGGTGGAAGCGACCGGCGCCGCCGTGATCGCCGCGGGCGGCGTGACGACCACCGAGCACGTGCGGGCGCTGGCCGCCGCCGGCTGCGAAGGTGCTATCGTCGGGACGGCGCTCTACGAGGGCCATATGACGCTGCAGGACGCGCAAGCGGCGGCTACCGCAGCGGCAACCGGCACTGACCGCTGACCGCCGGACACCGACTACTGACGATAGGACACCGAACAATGCTCACAAAAAGGATCATCCCCTGCCTCGACGTGCATCACGGGCGCGTCACCAAGTGCGTGCAGTTCATCAACCGGCGCGACGTTGGCGATCCCGCCGAGTTGTCGGCCTACTACAACGAGCAAGGCGCCGACGAGTTGGTGTTCTACGACATCACCGCGTCCCACGAAGAGCGGGACATCATGCTGGATGCCGTGCGCCGCACCGCCGAGCAGGTGTTCATCCCGCTCACCGTCGGCGGCGGCCTGCGGACGGTTGACGACATGCACCGGATGCTCCGCGCCGGCGCCGACAAAGTCTCGATCAACTCGTCGGCGCTGACCAACCCACAGCTAATCGCCGAAGGCGCCGACCGCTTTGGGAGCCAGTGCATTGTGCTCTCCATGGACGTCAAGCGGGTGGATGACTGCGACCCTTCACACCACCGAAACGTAGGGGCGCAACATGTTGCGCCCCCGCACTGGAAGTGCTATCTGCGCGGCGGTCGCCTCGCTACCGACGTTGACGCGCTGGAATGGGCGCAGCGCGGCGTCGAGCTAGGCGCCGGCGAGATCGTCGTCAACAGCATTGATGGTGACGGCACGCTCGACGGCTACGATCTGCCGCTACTCCGCACGATCAGCGACGCAGTCGAAGTGCCCGTGGTTGCCTCCGGCGGCGCCGGCAAGCTGGAGCACTTCTCCCAGGCGCTCCACGACGGCCACGCCCACGCGGTCCTGGCCGCCTCCGTGTTTCACTACGGCACCTTCACCATCGGCCAAGTCAAGGACCACCTCGCCTCGAAGGGAGTACCGGTACGCCAATGAGCCAACAAAACCACCGGGCAGCAGCACTGCTCGACGCGCCGGACTGGGGCCTGCATTTCGATGCCCAGGGCCTCGTGCCGGTCGTTGCACAGGATGCCCGCACGCGCGATATCCTGATCCTGGGGTCTGCCAACCGGGAGGCGGTACAACGTTCGCTCGACACCGGCGACGCCTGGTTCTGGAGCCGCAGTCGGCAGGAGCTATGGCACAAGGGTGCCACCTCCGGACACTTTCTGCGCCTGCGGCGCATCCGCCGCAACTGCGAGGACAGCTCGCTCCTGTACGAGGTGGACCCGCTCGGACCGGCCTGCCACACGGGGCGGCCGGGGTGCTTCTTCCGCGACCTCGCCGGCACCGAGCTACTATCCCTATCTGTGGAGCAGCAAGCGACCGCGGCAGCGCCTACGGAGGTGTTCGATAGCGTCTTCGCGGTCATTCTGGAGCGCCAGCGCACCAAGCCCGCCGGCTCCTACGTAGCGACCCTGCTCGATCAAGGTCTCGACCGCATCGCCAAGAAGGTCGGTGAAGAGGCCGCCGAGGTCATCATCGCCGCCAAGAACTGCGACCAAGCGCAAGTGGCCCATGAAGTTGCCGACCTCTGGTTTCATACCCTCGTGCTACTAGCCGAGCAAGGCATGACCCCAACCGACGTAACGACCATCCTAGCCCAGCGGCGCGGCGGAAGCACCTCACCCTCACAAGAGTAGTAGGGGCGCAACATGTTGCGCCCGTCCCCCCGTCATTTCCGCAAAAGGAGACCTTTGCATAACTCGTCATTCCCGCGAAAGCCGGAAGCCCCGTCCCCCCGCCGCCGCGGGGGGACCATAGGGGGGCAAGTACCCCTCCTCCCGTCATTCCGGCGAAAGCCGGAATCCAGGCTCCCTCTCCCACTAGGAGAGGGATGGGGCGAGGGCAAACGGCCACCGCATAGCGGCCGCCGCCATAACTCCCCTTCCCTGGAGGGAAGGGGCCGGGGGTTAGGTCCCCCTCACGAAAGGCGCACCGAGTCCAGATGAACACCAACCCAAATCCCCACGAGCTAACCCTCCGCTACGGCTGCAATCCCCATCAAACACCGGCCTGCGCCGCCGCCCCTTCAGGCCGTCTGCCGATCAAAGTGCTGGCCGGCAGCCCCGGCTACATCAATCTGCTCGACGCCTTCAACTCCTGGCAGCTTGTCCAAGAGCTACGCGCCGCGTTAGACCTCCCAGCCGCCGCCTCGTTCAAGCACGTCAGTCCGGCCGGCGCCGCCGTGGCCGAACCCCTCAGCCCGACGCTCGCCCGCGCCTATTTCGTCGCCGACCTGGAGCTTTCGCCGCTGGCAACGGCCTACGCCCGCGCCCGCGGCGCCGACCGCGTGTCGTCGTATGGCGATTGGATCGCCCTGAGCGACCCGGTGGACGAGCCAACCGCACGCCTGATCGGGCGCGAGGTGTCCGATGGGGTGATTGCGCCGGGTTACGCGCCGGCCGCCCTCGCCATCCTCGCCCGCAAAAAGGGTGGCAAATACAACGTGGTCGAGGTGGACACGAGCTACACGCCAGCGGACACCGAGAGCCGCCACGTGTTCGGCATCACCCTGGAACAGCAGCGCAATACACACCTGGCGAGCGCCCAGGACCTAGCGAACGTCGTCACGCAACGACGCGATCTCCCGGCAACGGCGACGCGCGATCTGCTCGTGGCGCTGATTGCGCTGAAGTACACCCAGTCCAATTCCGTCTGCCTGGCCGTTGACGGGCAAGTGATCGGCATGGGCGCCGGCCAGCAGTCGCGTATCCACTGCACGCGGCTGGCAGCGACCAAAGCCGATACCTGGTACCTGCGCCAGCATCCGGCCGTCCTAGACCTCCGTTTCCGCCGCCGCCTGCGCCGCCCGGACCGTGATAACGCCATAGACCAATATCTCCTCGACACGCTGACCCCGGCCGAAGAGCACGTCTGGCGCGAGTCCTTTCGTCAAGTACCCCAGCGCCTGAGCCATGAAGAGAAGCAAGCCTGGCTCCAGGGACTCACCAATGTAGCCCTCGGCTCCGACGGCTTTATCCCCTTCCGCGACAACATTGACCGCGCCAGCGCGAGCGGCGTGCAGTACGTAGCCCAACCGGGCGGCTCCCTCCGCGACGAGCCGGTCATCGCCGCCTGCGACGAATACGGTATGGTGATGGCACTGACGGGCGTGCGGCTATTCCATCACTGAGACCACATCCCTCCGTCATTCCCGCTTTCGCGGGAATCCACGTCCCCCCGCCGCAGCGGGGGGACCATAGGGGGGCGAGTACCCGTCCCCCCGTCATTCCGGTGAAAGCCGGAATCCAGGCATATGGAGACTTCAACTATGGTCAGCGCAGCACGCCGGCCCATCATCGCCGGCAACTGGAAGATGAACACCACGGTCACCGAGGCAACAGACCTCGCTACGCAGGTCCGCGCAGCCGTAGCCAGCCACCCCGACTACCGCACCGAGGTCGTGCTGTGCCCACCGTCCGTTTCGCTCGCCGCGGTGGCCGCGGCCGTAGAAGGCACTGCCATCGGCGTCGGCGCCCAGAACTGCTACCCGGCCGACTCCGGCGCGTATACCGGCGAAGTGTCGGCAGCCATGCTGGCGGCCCTGTGCCAATACGTCATCGTCGGCCACTCCGAGCGCCGCGGCTATTTCGGCGAGGACAACGCTTTCGTGCAGGCCAAGGCTGCCCACGCGCTCGCCCACGGACTGACGCCCATCGTCTGCGTCGGCGAAAGCCTGGAGCACTACGAAGCCGGTACCGGTGCGGCGTTCGTCACGGCGCAGATTACCGCCAGCCTGCACGACCTGTCCGCCGAGGCGGTTAGCTCACTCGTGATCGCCTACGAACCCATCTGGGCGATTGGCACCGGCCACGCCGCGACGGCCGAGGATGCCAATACGATGATCGGCACCATCCGCGCCACCGTCGCCGACACCTGGGGCGCTGCGGCCGCCGAGCAGGTCCGCATCCAGTACGGCGGCAGCGTGGCGCCGGCAAATGCCGCGACGCTCCTGGCCGAGCCGGAGATTGACGGAGCTTTGGTAGGTGGCGCGAGCCTCCAGGCCGACGAGTTCGCCGCGATCATCGCTGCTGCCGAGGCCGCACTGCCATAGTGCTATACTTCTACTGAAGCGGAAGTAGCACCTCAAGGAAAGCATAATGGCGAGCGTCTTGCACATTGCAATGATCGTACTCTCGGTAACGATGGTGGTGGTCGTATTGCTCCAAGTCAAGAGCGCCACGCTCGGCAGCGCCTTCGGCTCCAGCGATGCCTCCGTCTTCTCCACGCGGCGCGGCTTCGACAAAGTGCTCTTCAACTTCACCATCGTCCTCGGCGCCCTGTTCATCCTGCTCTCAGTGGTCGTCCTCATCGTCACCAGCTAGGTGCCGCAGCAAGGTGCCGGGGCAATGACCGCGCCGCCCGGCCCGCCACACACCGAGCCGGCGCCGCCCCTTGATGCCGCGGTGATCGAGTCCGCCTGTGCCGGCCGGCTCGTCGGCCGTCGCGTCGTCTACGAGCCACGAATGGCCTCTACCAACGGCACCGCACACCGCCTGGCGCAGCAGGGCTACCCGTCCGGGACCGTCGTCACGACCGACGCCCAGGTTGGCGGCCGCGGCCGTTTCGGCCGCACCTGGCACATGCGCGAGCGCGCCAGCATCGTCTGCTCGGTGATCCTCCGCCCGACCCTAGCGCCATCCGAGTTGACCGCACTCGGCATGGCAGCCGCCATCGCGGCGGTAGAAGCCAGCCGTGCCGCCGACGTGCCGGCGCAAGTCAAGTGGCCGAACGACATCGTAGTCGGCGAGCGGAAGCTAGGCGGCGTGCTCTGCGAGTCGTCCCTCCAAGGAACGGCAGTACAGCACGCCATCGTCGGCGTCGGCCTCAACGTCAACGACGACTTCCGCGACCAACCGGAGCTACGCGCGTCGGCAACCAGCATCCGGCTGTTTACCGGCCAGCCGGCCGACCGCAGCGCCCTACTTATCCGACTCCTGCGCGAGCTTGACCGTTGGATCGCAGCAACCCACCCCCAGCCGGCCGTCCTGAGCGCCTGGGCCGCCCGCTGTGCAACGGTCGGTCGCACCGTCTCCGTCCACGACGCCCATTCGGGCCAGCAGATCGCCTCCGGACAGGCCATCCGGCTAGAAGCGGACGGCGCGCTAACCGTCCGCCAGCCGTCGGGCCATACCCGCCGCTTCGACTACGCCGCCGTCTCCGTCCGCCACACCTGATGACCCACACCAGCGCGAATCCCCGTCCCCCCGCCGCAGCGGGGGGACCACAGGGGGGCTACCCACCCACCCAACGGGAGGTTTTTCCCGTCGGGGCGCGATGAATCGCGCCCGCCCCTCCCGTCATTCCGGCGAAAGCCGGAATCCAGGTCCCCGTAGTCCGTCATTGCGGCGTAGGCCGCAATCCAGGGCTATTCATGCCCCCGGTCCGAGTGTTGCACCCCCTCTCCACATGGAGACCTTTGCGTAACCCGTCATTCCCGCGCAGGCGGGAATCCAAAAACCGGTCCTTCCAGGTTAGCGAGGAGTGGTGCATTGTCCCTCTCGCACTCCATTTGGGGGTTATGCAAAGGTCTCACATGGTGGAGAGGGGGCCAGGGGGTGAGGACTGCCCCTGCGAGACCACAGGGAGACCCTCTCACTACCCCCCACGCCCCGCGGCAGGTAGACTCCCACATCGACATGAACGATGCGCTCGACACCAGCGAGACGGCGGACGTGCAAGCGGCGTTGGCGGCCCGGCTCAGTCGCCGGCGGTTCGCGCACGTCGAGCGCGTCGCCGCTCTCGCCGGCCGTCTGGCAGACCTGTGGAATCTCGACCCTGAGCCGATACTGCGCGCGGCCTGGCTCCACGACTGCGCCCGCGAGCTAAGTCGCGCCGAGCAACGTGCCCTGATCCTGCCCTCTCGGTGGGAGGAGGCCGCCACGCTTGGCTGGCACGGCCCCGCTGGCGCTGTGGTATCCTGGCAATGCTTCGGAGAAACGGACCGCAGCGTCCTGGATGCCATCAAATACCACTCGGTGCCGCAGCCGGACGCCAGCGTGCTCACGAAGCTCATCTTTGTAGCCGATAAGCTCGACGCCGGACCAACGCAGCTCAAGTCAACGCTGGAGAGTCTCCCCGCCCGGTGTACCGATCCGGACCAAGCACTCCTCTTCGCCATCGAAACGCGCCTCCGCGAGCACATCGAGCGGCGGCGGCCGCTGCTCCGACAGGACGTTGCGGCCCATGCGCTGCTCCTGAAGCGTCTTGGCTGATGTCAGGCTCACTCATGCCATCCCTCTCCTTCCGGCGGCGATTAGACCGATCAAGACCTACCGGGGCACGGTTGCTGGCGGCGGTGACACTGCTACTCGCGCTACTCGCCGGCTGCGCGGACACCGCGCCGACAATACCGACGGTGACAATCCGTGCCCTCGACCTCCGCTACGAGCCGCAGCATGTCACCATCCCGCGCGATCAGCCGGTCCGGATCGTCTTGCAGAACGACGGCATCTTGGCGCACGACATCAGTGTCGAGAAGCTGGAAGTCCAGGTTCGCCAGCACCCTGGCGAGTGGGTCACGGGCCACATCTACATGCACGCGGAGCGGGGACAGCGCATCGCGCTCACCGTGCAGGTCTCGACCCCAGGTACCTACGATTTCGTATCCACCCTACCCGGCCACGCGGCGGCCGGTATGCGCGGCACGCTCACCGTAGAATAGACCCATCCCACCCACTGACTGGGGTAGGTACCCGTTAAGCCGTAGGGGCGCAACATGTTGCGCCCGTCCCCCCGCACTACGGAGGTGCATGTGGAACGGTACGTGCAGAAGTTGACCGCTGCCCGTCCCCCCGCCGCAGCGGGGGGACCATAGGGGGGCTAGTCCTCACCCCCACAAGGGCAGGTTTTCCGTGTAGCGGCGCGGTGAATCGCGCCCGCCCCCCGTCATTCCGGCGGAGGCCGCAATCCAGGCCCCCGTAGTCCGTCATTCCGGCGGAAGCCGGAATCCAGCCGAGTAGCTGCCCACCCTGTAGGAGCGTCCCTTATGGTTGCCCACGTCCCCCCGCCGCAGCGGGGGGACCATAGGGGGGCTAGTCCTCACCTCCACAAGGGCAGGTTTTTGCCGTAGGGGCGTCCCTTGTGGGCGCCCTGGCCCTCGTCATTCCGGCAGAAGCCGGAATCCAGGGCTATGCATCGGCCCCGGTCCGAGCTTTATACCCCCTCTCCACATGGAGACCTTTGCATAACCCCCAAATGGAGTGCGAGAGGGACAATGCACCACTCCTCGCTAACCTGGAAGGACCGGTTTTTGGATTCCCGCCTTCGCGGGAATGACGGGTTACGCAAAGGTCTCACATGGTGGAGAGGGGGCGGGGGGTGAGGCCAGTCCCATCCCTATCCTGTCTATCCTGTCCATCCATGTAAATACCTACCCCCATCGGGTAGAATGCTCTGGGCATCTGACCTAAGCCGCTCTGCGGCGAGACTCTGGGAGCATGGACAAAGCAGGATGATTACGCGCTATCGTTTGGGTGTCGCACTGATTGTCTGGGGCGGGCTGGCCTGGATACCATACTTCGGCTTCCTCCTGATCGGTCTGGACCCGTGGCTGCCGTTTCCCGTCCACCTTGCCTGGCACCTCTCTGGCGTGATCCCAGGCACCATGCTCACCGGCTCTTCGCTACTCCTGCACCTCTATCGCCGTCTGCGCCGCTAAACTGCGGCGCCAGCGAGCCAGGCGAGGACGGCGAACGATAGCATGGGAATTGCGGCACTCACTCACCGTGACGACGGTACCGCACAGCCTCCCCAATCCCCCTCCGACTGGAACGGCTGGGTAAGTCCCACGCGGACGCGCAACTACGTCCTCGATGATCCTCTGCTCGATTGGCTCGACCTCTACGGCGAGGCGCAGGGATTCGAGCGCGATTCTTCGTCTCCGCAATACGATCCCCGCACGGACTTCACCGAATTCCTCTTCGAGCAAGGCCACAAGTTCGAGGCGGCCATCGTCGCGCTGCTTGGACGAGACCACCGGGTCGAAACGATTGCGAACGCGCCGCGCGTGGATGCCCGTTCCCTAGAAAAGGCGGAGGCCACCTTCGCTGCCATGGCGCGGGCAGTACCGATCATCTATCAGGGTGTGCTGTGGGACGCGGAGCACCGGACGTATGGCATACCGGACCTGCTGGTCCGCAATGACGTGCTCCGGGAGCTTTTTCCGGCCGCAATTCCACCATCGGAGGCCGGTCAGGCCGCTCCGGACCTGCCCGGCGCGACTTGGCACTATCGCATCGTGGACATCAAGTTCACGACGCTCCAGTTCACGTCGCGCGGTGAGTTGGGTAACTCTGGTTCCGGCCCGGCGTACAAGGTCCAACTCTTCATTTACAACCGGGCCTTGGGGCGCCTCCAAGGCTACGAGCCACCGGTGTCCTACCTCCTGGGACGCGGCTGGCGGCAAGGCCAGGATCGCGGCTCCAGTGCTCTCGACCGGCTCGCTCCAGTGCCGCAAGCCGGCACCGTGACCAACAGGACGCCCATCGCGGAGATTACCGCCGCCGCCGTGCAATGGGTGAGACGAGTCCGGGCCGCAGGCGCGGCGTGGGCGGTGCTGCCTAAGCCGTCCGTACCGGAGCTGTATCCCAATGGCGGCAATGCTATGGACGCCCCTTGGCACAACGCCAAGCGCCGGATTGCCAGTGAGCTTGACGAGCTAACGCAGTTGTGGTGGGTTTCGCCGCGGGGACGCCGACTGGCACACGAGGCCGGCATCTTCAGGTGGACCGATCCGCGTGTGATGCCGGAGCGTGTAGGCATTACACGTTCCGGCACAGCATCCATGCTGGACCGGATTCTCAGTGTCAACCGGGATGGCGATGCTCCCGTCGTTCAGCCGCCGCAGATCGGTGCGTGCCGCGATGCATGGCACCCCATGCCCCCGCTGGAGTTCTACGTGGACTTCGAGAGCGTCAGCGACATCGCCGACGATTGCTCACGCCTCCCGGAGCGCGGCGGCCAGCCGCTCATCTTCATGATCGGCTGCGGGCACGTCGAGGCGGGCACATGGCGCTTCGAGTCCTTTGTCGTTGACGAACTCGCCGAGCCTGAAGAGGCGCGCATCATCGAGGAATGGCTGGCACACATGGCGCAGGTGCGACAACGCCTGGCGCCCCAGATAGAGACCCCGCGGCTCATCCACTGGTCACCCGCTGAGGTCAGCTTTTTCGAGCAGGCGTTCGACTCCGCCAAAGCACGCCAGCGCCGGTCCGATTGGCCGGCACTCAACTGGTTCGATTTCCTGCGGCAGGTAGTCCGTGCGGAGCCGGTTGTGGTGCGCGGCGCCCTGGCCTTCGGGCTGAAGGAAGTAGCAAAGGCCATGCACGCAAATGGTCTGATCGAGACGCTTTGGGGCGATGGGCCGGTTGATGGGTTGGGTGCGATGGTGGGAGCGTGGTGGTGTGCCGAGGAGTCCCGCCGCACCGGAGTACCGATGAGCCGGATTGATCTGATGCAGGACATCGTTTGCTATAACGAGGTGGATTGCAAGGTGATGATGGAAATCGTGCGCTATCTGCGCGAAAACCACTGAACTGGCACGCCCCTCCACCTTCTCGGCACACCGCCGTCCCGCGTAGTACCGGACGCGACCACGGACAAACGTCGGAGTATGGCCTCCGTAGCTGCCCACGACGACGCGCTCGCCGCGCTACATAGCGAGATCGCCTCGTGCCGGCGCTGTGCGACGGCCGGCCACTCCATTCAGGGCCAGCCAATCCTCTGCAGCATTGATCCACTGCCGGCTCCGGCGGTGCCAGCGAGCCGCACGGACCGGCCCTGGCACGTCATGCTTATCGGTCAAGCACCGGGACGCCAAGAAGCCGCCGGCGGCCAGCCGTTCATGGGGCCGGCCGGCCGCCGGCTGTTTGCCTGGCTGGAGCGCATCGGGATAGACGAACGCGCTTTCCGCCAGCAGGTCTACATGACCGCCGTGACCAAGTGTTACCCTGGCTCCAGCGCCGGCGGCCACGGTGATCGTCTCCCGTCGGCCGCCGAGCGGGCGCTATGTCGGCCCTTTCTGGATCGGCAGGTGCGGCTCGTCAACCCGCGCCTGGTCCTGCTCGTCGGCCGGCTCGCCATCGAGACCTTTCTGGGCCAGGTGCGGCTGGCAGACGCGGTTGGCCGGTGCTTCGAGCGAGACGAGCGGCGCTGGCTCCCGCTACCGCACCCATCGGGCGCCAGCACCTGGCTGAATCAGCCTCGTCACCGGACGCTGCTCACCCAGGCGCTCGCGCTGCTACAAGACAGCGACCTCGTCCAGGGCACCACGGCTGCGCCCGGCGCGGAGACCTTTGCATAACCTGTCATTCCCGCGAAAGGAGACCTTTGCGTAACCCGTCATTCCCGCGAAAGCATGTCCCGTACCCCGATACGGGGCGGGAATCCAAAAACCGAACCGACCAGGTTTAGCGGGAGGTGGACACTGCCACTCCATCCGGGGGTATGCCAAGGGCTCAAGTGCCGGAGAAAGGATTGACATGAAGCTGCTGTTACATGGCGATATCCCGGCCTCCTGGCCGGAAACACTGAAGCAAGTCGCACCCGAGACGGACATCGCCGTGACGAGCGACGCCGACGCTGCCGTGCGCGAGATTGCGGACGCCGAGGCCTTCTACGGCCAAATTACCCCGCCGATGCTGCACGCCGCGCAACGGCTGCGCTGGATTCAGACCCCGATGGCCGGCCTGGAAAGCTACTTCTTCACCGAGTTGATCGCCCATCCCGTCGTCGTGACCAACATGCGCGGCATCTTCTACGACACGATCCCGGACCACGTGCTGTGCTTCATCCTCTGCTTTGCGCGAGACATGCCCCGCTATTGGGCAGCGCAGCAGCAACGCACCTGGCGCCACCGCGCCGGCACCACCGCGTTCCAGCTCGCCGCCCGCACCCTCGGCATCGTGGGCCTGGGCGGCATCGGCTACGGCGTGGCCAAACGCGCCGCCGGATTCGGGCTACGCATTATCGCCGTAGACGCCCGGCGCGAAGAGTGCCCGCTGGAGGTCGACGCCCTCTGGAAACCCGACCGACTGGCCGACCTCCTAGGGCAAGCCGACATCGTAGCCGTCTGCGTGCCGGAAACACCGGGCACTCGCGGCCTTTTTGACGCCGCACGCTTTGCCCAAATGCGCCCCGGCGCCTACTTCATCAACATCGGGCGCGGCAAAGTGGTGCAGTTGGATGCACTCGTTGCGGCCCTGTGCTCCGGGCATCTCGCTGGCGCTGCCCTCGACGTATACGAGCAAGAGCCGCTGCCCGCCGACCACCCGCTCTGGGGCTTCGATAACGTGGTGATGACCCCGCACGTCGCGGGCGTTGACGACAACGACGAGGACCGCCATATCGACGTGCTCGCCGACAACCTGCGGCGCTATGTCACCGGCGCACCGCTCCGCAACGTCGTAGACAAAGCAGCCGGCTTCTAGCCGGACAGCCCGCTCAACCGATCATCAACGGGAGGTCCTCAATGTCCCAGTATCCCGATCCTGGCCGGCCCCTGTATTGCGCCCGCTGCGCCGCCCCTCTGGGCGAGCAGGAGCGTGGCGGCGTCATCCGACCGTCCTGTGCGATCTGCGGCTGGGTGTATTTCGCCAAGAACGCCGTCGGCGCTGCGGTGCTGATCGAGTCGGCCAACGGGGTGCTGCTCGTTCAGCGGAAAGGCGAGCCATATCAAGGCTACTGGATGCTCCCGGCCGGATTTGTCGAGTACGGCGAACAACCCGACGAAACTGCCGTCCGCGAAGCTCAGGAGGAAGTAGGCCTGACCGTGGAGCTCACCGGCCTGCTTGGCTGCTACTTTGGCGACGACGATCCCCGTAACGTCTCCATCCTCCTCGTCTATAGGGCAGCAATCACTGGCGGGGAACTGCAACCCGGTGACGATGCCCAGGCAGCAGCCTACTTCCAACGCGGCGCACTTCCGCAGAACATCGCCTTCCAGGGACACCGCGAGACACTACGCAATTGGGAGGAGGGTGGAATCTAATGTCCGGCCCATCCCTTCTGTTAGCTATGTATCTTGCTCCATGGCCCGCGCCCGCGCGAGGTCCGCCGGTGTGTTGATGTTGAAGAAGGAGCGCAGCTCAGGGTCGAAGCCGCGCACGGTAGCCTCGTCGAGATAACACACCCGCACCGCATCGAAGAACCCGGCGATCTTGAGCCGCCGTGCCTCGATCCGCTCCCGCATCGCCGGCAGACACGCCGGCCCATATAGCGCGTGCAGCGGCTCCGGCCGCCCCGCAATGACCGGCACCAGCGCGTCCCACTCGCGCGGGAGCGAGAGCATATGGCGCACCAGCGCCAGGTTCAGGAAGGGCATGTCCGCCGCAATAGCGAAGGACCACCGGCCCGCAGCGGCCAGCCCGGAGTAGATACCACCCAAGCTCCCGGAGTCCGGGTAGACATCCGGCACCGTCCGGTAAGGCAAAGGATAGTTTGGCGTGCCAGGTCTGCACCTCCTATTTCCATCTGATTGTGCAGACCTGGCGTCGCCATCGGCACGGTAGCCGACCAGCACGACCTCGGCACACACGGTTGCCAATCGCCCGGCCGTAACGGCAAGGAGTGTAGGCGTACCCGGTGCCGCTGACTGCCCCGGTGCCGGCGGCGGCCAGGGCAGCCGCGTCTTGTCCCGGCCCAAGCGGCGGCTCTTCCCCCCGGCGAGAATAATGCCCGTCACCGGCACAGCTGCCATCGCGGACCTCCCCTCCGGCCTGACCATCAGCCGCGCTCTTTGCGCGCGACAACCACGAGGCGCGGGCTATCGTCTGCCGCCGGTCCCAAGTCGTAATCGCCGTAGATCGCCTCGATATGCAGGCCGGCCCGCCGCCACAGCAGCTCGATCTCCGCGCGATGCAGGTAGCGCAGTCGGTACGGCGCCACGTGTCGCTTGATCGTACCATCGCTGGCAGTCTCGTCATAGTAGCTGTCCACGCTCACGAGCTGCGCCGCGCGGTCCGTCCGCAGCGTATGAAAATGCAGCACGTAGGCCGACCGCTCCGGCAGATAGTGCAGACAGTGCAGCAACAGCGCGCCCTCGCTACCATCGTCGAGCGTGCTGGCCGGATTGAACAGGTCCACGATCACCCGACCGTCGGGCCGCAGCTGCCGCGCGATGACCCGCAACGCCTGCTCCTGAGCGTGCTGCGTGTTCAGGTGCATGAAGGAGTTGAACGCCACCACGACGAGACCGAACCGCGTGCGTAGTTGGAACGCACGCATATCGCCACGCAGCAGCCACACGGCGCCCGGTACCGCCGCTGCGGTCAGGCGGCGCTGTGCCCGCCGCAGCATCGCCTTCGAGTAGTCCAAACCCACAACCGGCTGCCCGGCCGCCGCCAGCGCCGGCAGCACGCGCCCAGTGCCGCAGGCCAACTCCAGAATCGGCCCCGGCGATGCCCGCGCGAACTCCGTCAGCACCGGCAGATCGTCGGTGCTGTCATGGTGCTCAAGGTCGTAGTAGACCGCCAAGCGGTCGAAATCCGTCAAATCTTCAGCTTGCACCACCATCATCCCCGCCTCCCCCCTCGTCATTCCCGCGAAAGCGGGAATCCCCGTCCCCCCGTCGCAACGGGGGGACCATAGGGGGGCGGTACCCCTCACCAGGACAGGCCCTCGTCATTCCGGCTTCCGCCGGAATCCACTCCCCCTCTCTATCGCTCCGCGATGGAGAGGGGGCCGGGGGGTGAGGACCATCCTGCTCATCCCTCCATCCCGAAAATCCTGATGCAGACAAAATCCCCCCGCCCCAATCCCGGACCGTCGCCCTCCGTCAAGTCCGCCCCCGCATGAACAGCATCAGCTCGAACGTCGCAAATGCCCCGAAGGTCAACAGTGCCGTCAGGAAGCTCAGAGCATGGATCAGCAGCAGGATGCCGTTGGCCACGACAAAGCCGGCGGCGAGCACCCCCTGCCGGAGCGACCGGCGCAGCGTGTCCTCGCGGGACCGCGGCGAGGTTGCAAAGCGCAGCGAGAGACCGTAGATGATCGGCGCGCAGGTCAGCGCCAGCGCCAGAAAGAGCAAGACCAAGAAAACGGCGATGGCAAGCGTCGAGGCCGGCTCCACGGCGTACATCAGGATGCCGACTGCTGCCCAGACGACAAGCGCCGCGCCGAGCTGCACTCGCGGCCCGAAGCGATCCGCAATACGGAGCGGCAGCCGCAGGCCAGCACCGGGCACTGCCGTACTGCCGCGCCCCTTGGTGCGACCATCGCCCCGCCGTCCGAGCGAGGGACGGCGACGCTGCTGCCGGCGCGTAGGTTTAGCCATTGGACATGGCGCGGTCCCGTGCCGCTACCCCTCCGTGCGCTGGAGCAGCACACGCTCATCGCCAACCCGCCGCGTGACCCGCCGGTGGTCCAGCTGCTCCAGCAAGGCAAGCACGTAGCGGCGGCTCGTGCCGAACAGATCGCGCGCCGCCGCGACCGTGATGCTGCCGTGCTCCCGCAGGTGGGCCACCACCATCGCGGTCATATCCTCAAAGGCTGCCGGCGTGAAGCATACGTCTTGGCTCACACGAATAACGCGCTCCTGTGCGGCCAAAGCGTCGAGCAGGTCATCGGAGAGGCCGGTCAACGCACCGCGTAGCTCGGTCAGACTTGGTGGCGCGCGCGGCGCGGCGGCCAAGTGCCGGAGCAGCTCTGCGGCCGTCGCTTCATCGGCCGGGGAGAGCCGCACCGCATGGTCGTCCATCCGGACCAGCGCCCCCTCTTCCACCAGTTCACCGGCCGCCAGCAGGCGCTCCAAGCTGGCCGCAAACTGGCGCGGCCGCAACCGCCGGCGACTCCGCAACTCCTCGCGGGGCATCCCCCGCCGCAACGGGTACTGCCGATGATAGTCCCGCACCGTACACAACAGCTGCTCGCGCACCCGCTCCCAGCCGTCCGTCGTCATCAGCAGCGCACCGAGCGACGCGACCCGCCCCGCTTGTTGCAGGCGGGCCAGCGCCTCCTGCGCGACACTCGTTGCCAAGCCGCTCGCACGCGCAAGCGCCGGCGGCGTGAGCGGCTCGCGGAGCGCCAGCGTCTGCCAGACGATCTCGTCCGGCTCGCCGGTAGCCAAGATTTCCAGCGCCGTCAGCACCTCCGGGCGCCCCCGCCGATGCCGCTGTGTCGGCCGCACGTCCACGATCTCGCCCCCGCCCCAGGTGACCGCAGGTGAAAGCTGCCGGATAATGAACAGGTCCCCCTTCAGCGCCGCCACCGGCGCCTGGAGCGTGAGTTGCACCCAGCCCTGAGCGCCCGGCGCCAATACCGGCGCGTCGAGCAGGCGGACCTTGCCGACCACCTCCGCAGTGCCAATGTGCAGCGCAACGGCGGTGCCGCCCTTGAGCGGACGCGGCGCATCGGCCACCAGCTGCAACCGAGCATCCAGACGCTGGGTCGGCTGGAGCCAGCCCGGCGACGCCACGACGGCGCCGCGCTCCAGGTCGTCAACCGCCAATCCGGCCAGATTGATCGCCACGCGCCGGCCCGGATCGGCACGCTCAACCTTCGACCGATGCGATTGCACGCCGCGCGCCCGTGTCCGCAGACCGCCGGGCTGAATCTCTAGCTCCTGCCCCAGATCAATGGCGCCATCCAGCAGCGTCCCCGTCACGACCGTACCGAAGCCGCCCAGCGTAAACACCCGGTCCACGGGCAGGCGCGGATGCCCCAAGTCGCGCTTCGGCGGCGTGTCGGCGAGCAGCTGCTCCAGCTGTGCCACCAGCGCATCGAGACCCTGCCCCTGCGTCGCCGAGACTTCGACCACCGGCGCCGTGCCGACCACCGTTCCCGCCAAGGTTTCGGCAATATCCTCGCGGACCAGTTCGCGCCACTCGTCGTCCACCAGGTCACATTTGGTCAGGGCCACGACGGCCCGGCCGATGCCGAGCAGGTCGAGGATGGCCACGTGCTCGCGCGTCTGCGGCATCACCCCCTCGTCCGCAGCAATGACAACCAGCGCAGCGTCAATCCCACCAACACCCGCCAGCATGTTATGTACAAACCGCTCGTGCCCAGGCACGTCAACAATGCTGACCTCGCGGCCGCTCGGCAGTTGCAACCAGGCAAAGCCGAGATCAATCGTCATGCCGCGCTCTTTTTCCTCGCGCAGCCGGTCCGGGTCAATGCCCGTCAGCGCACTAATCAACGTTGACTTGCCGTGGTCAACGTGCCCGGCCGTACCGATGGTGTACGCAGCAGCTGATGATGGTGTCATAGTAGTCGAGTGCGTAACGGATGCAGCCCACCCTTGCCGCCGGGGGGCAAGTCTCCTACCCTGAAAGGGATTATAGGCCAACTCCGACCGGCTACCAGCCGTCAGCCGTCGTCACCTGTCGGCACCTAGGACCGTCATTCCCGCGAAAGGAGACCTTTGCGTTTTGCGTAACCCGTCATTCCCGCTTTCGCGGGAATCCACGCTACGCGCAAGTAGATGCCCATTGTCCATATCCGTCATTCCCGCGAAAGCGGGAATCCACACCCCCTCTCTATCGCTCTGCGATGGAGAGGGGGCCGGGGGGTGAGGCCCAACCCACCTCCCCAAAAAAGGAGCACACCATGCCACTAGAAGACGAGTTCGGAGACGTGATCGGGAAGGCCCGTCGCGGACACGGCCTCAGCCCGGCCGCCGTCGCATCCGCCGTCGGCGTGACCGAAGACGCCCTAGCCGCCATGGAAAGCTACGAACGGCTACCGACCCGCGACGAAGTCGGGCAGTTCGCGCGACTCTTCTCGCTGCCCGCCGCCCGCCTCTGGGACATCGCCACCGAGGCGTGGGACGCCCCGCCGGTACCACTGACCACCGGCCCACCCGCCTCGCTCCGTATCGAGTGCGTCACGCTGCCGTATCCGGTGCATTGCTTCCTGGTGGCGGCAGCGGACGACTCCTGCCTCGTCATAGACACCGGCACCGAGGCCGGCCCGTTGCTCGCCAAAATACGCGAGACGGGCTGGCAAGTGGCGGCCATCCTCATCACCCACGGACACGGAGATCACACCGGCGGCCTGACCGCGGTCCAGCGGGCCACCGGTGCGCCGGTCTATATCGGCGCAGCGGACGCCAGCGCCGCCGCGCACGTCCCCTCGGACGCCGTCCACCACCTAGACACCGACCGGCAGCTCGCCTGGGGGGCAGTGGCTGGCCAGAGCCGCACCACCGATTCCCATATGATGTGCGGCTCTGGTCAGCCACTAGCGGCACAAGCCGTTCCCACCCCCGGCCACACGCCCGGCAGCATCTCCTACCTGATCGGCGGCGCAGCGTTCGTCGGTGACACCATGTTTGCCGGCTCGGCCGGCGGCACGCGCTCTCCGGCGGCCTACCAGGACATCCTCCGGTCCGTCCGCGAACGGCTGCTACAGCTCCCGCCGGAAACACCCGTATTCCCTGCCCACGGCCCCGCCACCACAATAGCCAACGAGCAGGCCCGCAACCCCTTCGCCTAGCCCACCCCCACCATTCCCATTGTCTCCCCCGTCATTCCCGCCGTCTCCCCCGTCATTCCGGCGAAAGCCGGAATCCATGTCCCCCCGCGCAAGGAGACCTTTGCGTAACTCGTCATTCCCGCGCAAGCGGGAATCCCCGTCCCCCCGCCATGCCGCTCCCACCGCCGTAGGGGCGCAACATGTTGCGCCCGTCCCCCCGTCGCAACGGGGGGACCACAGGGGGGCAGCACCCACCACAAGGACAGGTTTTTCGTCTAGGGGCACGATCCATCGCGCCCAGCCCCCCGTCATTCCCGCTGTCTCACCCGTCATTCCCGCGAAAGCGGGAATCCATGTCCCCCCGTCGCAACGGGGGGACCATAGGGGGGCAACTCCCCACTCTGTGCGCTCTGTGTTCTCTGTGGCTAAAAAAACTCCGCCCCCCAGGCCGTTGTCTTTCCCCCACCCCCGCCTATATGTGTCATCGTTGGGAAGTGGCAGTTGCAAGCCCCTCCTGGAGCACCGGGCACCGCCCGGCAGGGGAACCCACTCGCATCATCATGCTAGTCAACAGCGGTGGCATCGCCACCCAGCCGAGGGCACCGGGTCATGAGCGACCCTCCGCCGCGTCATTAGGCGCGGCGGAGCATGGCCGCCTGAGTGCCGCTACGAGGGCACCGGGTGCTGACATACCCCGCGCTACTTCAGCGCGGGCGCCGGGTCAGTACTGTCAGAGTGCCGCCCCGAGGGCACCGGGTCATGGCCGCCCTCTCGCCATTGCGGCGGGAGCGCCGTGCCGTGACCGTCTGAGTGCCGCCTTGCGCGCACCGGATAATGACGTACCCCTGACCACCACGGTCCGGGCGCCGCGCCATGATCGTCTGAGTGCCGCACCTATCGCCACCGCGCCCCGGCTGGCCGGCCAGCACCGGCTGCGCCAGGAGAGCTTGCCCCACACCCCTGCCACTCCCAACACCCTGACTTACGCACACACCCACCGTCCCAACCGTCATCCTCGCCATCTCGACCGTCATCCTCACCGTCTCAACCGTCATCCTCACCGTCTCGATCGTCATTCCCGCGTCCCCCCTCGTCATTCCCGCGAAAGCGGGAATCCCCGTCCCCCCGTCGCAACGGGGGGACCACAGGGGGGCGACCCAGCGCATCCTGCCCTCCAAGTCCCGCCCCACCCGCGGTCGTGCTCCACCGCGGGTACGGGCTTCCCGCCCAACCACCCCTCCCGCGCCCCACCGCCGCGCACTATTCCCCTTCCCTTTAGGGAGGGGGCTAGGGGGTAGGTCCGTCCTCCCGTCATTCCCGCGAAAGCGGGAATCCCCGTCCCCCCGTCGCAACGGGGGGACCATAGGGGGGCGACGCCCGTCGTGTAGATTGAGCGGTCGGTAGGGCCTGATGATGAACAGCGGCATTCGCCGCCGCACTGCGCTCCACGCAACGTTGGCCGCCGCCGGCGCGACGGCGCTCGGCGCACGCACCCTGGTGGCGGCTCCGGCGGCCGCAGATGCCGCGCGCCCCTGGCCCGCCTCCCTGCCGGCAGCCGATGACCCCCTGGAGTACCGCACGCCCGGCGGACACTTCTTCGGCCAGACCGGGTTCGCGGTGGTAGATGCCGCCGGCGGCCCGCAGTTCTGGACCGGTATGCGCCATCTCGGTGGCATCCAGGTCCTCGGCTACCCGATTTCCCGGCCCTACCTAGCCCCGGACGGCCTCCAATACCAGGCGTTTCAGCGCGGCGTCCTGCAATGGCGCCCGGACAGCGGCGAGACCTGGCTGGCCAACGTCATGGACTGGCTGCACGCCGCCGGTCACGACGACTGGCTGCTCTCGCTCGGTGTGCCGCGGCAGCGCCACGACGACGGCGCGCTCACCGACTTCGCCCAGATCAAAGCCGCGCGGTTAAGCTGGCTGACCAACGCGCCGATCAAGCGCTATTTCATGCAGGCCGGCGCCGCCCAGCCCAGCCCTATCGACAGCACGGAGCGCGGTATCGCCGTCTACGGACTGCCAACCTCGCTGCCGGAGCAACACGGCCCCTTTATCGCCCAACGCTTCCAACGCGGCGTCCTCCAGTATTGGACCGACGCGATCCCCGGTCTGCCGCTCCAAGGCACGGTCGTCGGCGCACTCGCCGGCGATCTGGCCCGCCAAGCCGGTATCTTCCCGGACTCGGCGACCGCCGCTGCCCCTACTCCACCGGCCATCATCGGGCACGTCGCCCTCTCCCGCTCCTCGATCCCGCAGGGCCGGACCGTCGTGGTGCGCCTGTGGGCGCCACTGGCCCGCCGCATCGCCGGCACCATCGGCGACAACCCCCTGCTCCTGACGCAGCGCGGCAACTGGTGGGTCGGCATCGGTGGCGTGGCGCCGCTGGCGGCCGTGCGGCCGCTCCCACTCCGCTTGGTAGCCGAGGACCAGCACGGCACCCTGCACGCCGGCCCGGAGCTGGTCGAGCACGTCACAGTGTCCTCCGGGAACTATCCGCTGGAGCGATTCTGGATCGGCCCGGCCCAACTCGCCCTCCGCACGCCGGAGACGGTAGCCCACGAGAACGCGCTCCTCGCGGAGGTGACGACCCGCTTGACGCCGCAACGCTTCTGGTCCGGCCCCTTCCAACGCCCCGTGAACGCCCGCGTCATCTCACCGTTCGGCGCCCGGCGCTCGATCAACGGCGGCCTGCTCGAAACCACCCATAGCGGCGTGGACTACGGCGCGGCCGCCGGGACGCCGGTGCCGGCCTGCGCGAATGGACGGGTCGCGTTGGCGGATAACCTGACCATCCGCGGCAACGCGGTCTATCTCGACCACGGCCTGGGCGTCTACTCCGGCTATGCCCACCTCGCACAGCTCCACGTCCGGGTCGGCGATCCGGTCGAGCGCGGCCACATCCTCGGGCTGGTCGGTGCGACCGGCTTTGCCAACGGCCCGCACCTGCACTGGGAAGTGCGCGTCGGCGGCGTGACCGTTGCCCCGGCCGAGTGGATTCTGCCCGGCGCCATCCACGACCTCTGAGGCCACACCCTCCCCCTGCCCGTTGAATCCATACGCTGCCGGCTCCGCTGGGGCCGCCTTGGCCCGGCAGATTTGCTCGGCTGCGGATTACCGGGACGACGGGCAATGTGTGGCATTCTCGGCTACGTTGGCGAGCGACAAGACAACCTCGCGTCCTTCTTCCTCGAAGGGTTGGAGCGCCTGGAGTACCGCGGCTATGACTCCGCGGGCTTCGCCGTCCTCGACCACTATCGCCACACCAACGGACCATCCAACGACCTCCCGCTGTTCAAGGAAGTCGGCCCGGTCGATCAACTCACTGCCAAGGTCGGGGATAATCGGCTTGCCGGCGGCATCGGAATCGGTCACACCCGCTGGGCCACGCACGGCGGCGTGACCGTCGCCAACGCGCACCCCCACCTCGATTGCACCGGCTCCATCGTCGTCGTCCACAACGGCATCATCGAGAACTACCAGCCGCTCAAGCAGCGCCTCCTGGACCGCGGCCATCACTTCACCTCCGACACCGACACCGAGGTCGTCGCGCACCTCGTCGAGGAAGAGTTAGCGAGCGCCAATGGCCGGCTCGTTCCGCACGACTTTGCCGCCGCCGTGTATCGCGCCTTCCGACAGCTCCACGGCCTGAACGCCATCGTCGTCGGATCAACCGAAGCACTGAGCTTGGCACTCTTCCGCCTCGGCTCGCCGCTCGCGGTAGGGCTGAACGGCGTCGCCTCGCTCGTGTCGTCCGACCTGCCAGCCTTGAGCGCCTACACGGATCGCGTGCTGCACCTCGATGATGGCGAAGGCGCCCTGCTCACCCTCGATCAGCCGCCGATGCACCTCGACACCAGCGGCGACACGCTCACGCAGCAGCACTTCAGCCCCCGGAGGAATGGGTACCATGGGCCATCACGGCAATCCGGTACGCCCCGCATACACTCGGCACCCACGCCACCACCACCCGTCGCAGACAAGGGCGCGTATCCCCACTTCATGCTCAAGGAGATTCACGAGCAGGCGGAAGTCCTCGCGCGAATTGCCGCCTACCCCGCGGCGCCCATCGCCACTGCCGCCGCCATGATCGAGCGTGCCTTTGGCACCTACTTCACCGCCTGCGGCACCGCCTCCTACGCCGCACTGGAAGCGACCTATCTCTTCTCACACCTCGCCCGCAAGCACGTGAACTTCGCCGTCGGCTCCGAGTTCTACTTTCTGGAAGACTTCCTGGTCCCGGAATCACTCCTGGTCGCCGCCTCGCAGTCCGGCGAGACGATGGACACCATCGAGGCCGTGCGCGCGGCCCAGCGCCACGACAGCCAAGTGATGGCCCTGGTCAACGTGCCCGGGTCCTCGCTCACCCGGCTCGCCGACTACTCGCTGGACCTCTGCGCCGGGCCGGAAAAGGCCGTCGTGAGCACCAAGGCGTACACCGCCAAGCTGGGTGTCTTCTTGCTCCTCGCGTATACGGTCGCCGGCGAGCAGGCCCAGGGCCGGGCCGTCTTGCAGCAGGCCAGCGCGGCCCTTTCGGACCTGTTCTCCAACGGTTTGGACACGCAGCTCCGCCGACTGGCGCGAGAGCTTGCCGCTCACGACCACCTCTTTACCATCGGCCGCGATGTCAACTATCCCACCGCCCTCGAAGCCGCGCTGAAAATCAAGGAAACCTCATACATCCACGCCGAGGGCTTTGCCGGCGGCGAGTTGAAGCACGGAGTCATCGCCCTGATCGAGGACGGCACTCCCTGTATCGTGTTTGCCGCCAAGGACCGCAGCCGCGCCGCGGTGCTCTCCAACGCCATCGAGATGCGGAGCCGCGGCGCGACGATCATCGGCGTCGGTCCGGAGCGAGAGGACACGTTCGACGAGTACCTGCATGTCCCCGACGTTGGCTACGCCTCGCCGATTGTGAGCGTTGTCCCGGCGCAGCTGTTGGCCTACCACCTCGCAGTCGAGCGCGGGCTGAACCCGGATAAGCCCCGCAACCTCGCCAAGTCCGTCACCGTTAGGTAACACACCTAGATAGCGCATTGGAGGCAATAGTGAGTAACGAGATCAACTTCTACCACCGGCAGGGCTGAACAAGCTGCACAAAGGCGAAAGCGGCGCTTTCGCAAGCCGGTGTCTCGTTCCAAAGCCGCGAGCTATTCCGCGAGCCATTGACCGAAGCCGAGGTGCGGGCGCTCCTCGGTGAGCGGTCTCCCCGCGAGGTCGTCTCCCTCCGCAGCGCCAAGGCACGCGAACTGAACTTCCGCGAGCAGCTCCCCGACGACGAAACCCTGATTAAGCTGCTGGCCGCCGAGCCGGGCCTCTGGCGCCGCCCGGTCATCACCATCGGCAACGAGCTAAGTGTCGGCTACAGCGCCAAGCGCATCCAAGCACTCATCGCCCAAGCCGGCTAGCCGCCTACCACCCCGTCCCCCCGCCGCAACGGGGGGACCACAGGGGGGCTGCTCACCCGCCCAATGGGATGTATTTCGTGTAGCGGCGCGATGAATCGCGCCCAGACTCCCGTCATTCCGGCGGAAGCCGGAATCCAAACTCCCCTTCCCTGCAGGGAAGGGGCCGGGGGTTAGGTCCCGCGCAAGCGGGAATCCCCGTCCCCCCGTCGCAACGGGGGGACCACAGGGGGGCTACTCACCCGCCCAATGGGATGTATTTCGTGTAGCGGCGCGATGAATCGCGCCCAGACTCCCGTCATTCCGGCGGAAGCCGGAATCCATCCTGCTCATCCTTCCATCCCGCAAATCCTGATGCAGACAAAAAAACCTACCCTTGCCAGCCTCCCTACCCCCCATCCACCACAATCTCCCCCAGCACGTAGAAGTCCCCGCCGACCGGCTCGCCACCGAGCGTTATCGGCAGCCGCGCCAGCGTCTCCAGCCGATACAAGCCCACGATCACGCGATAGCGGCCCGGCCGGGTGCTCGTGTCTAGCGGCACCGCGTAGGAGTCGGTGATGAAGTCATCGCGTCGCCACGTCGAGGTGGGCTGCGTGCCACCGCCCGGGATTTGGTCCTGCTGGCCGATCTTCTGTCCCGGATCGTCGGCCACGACGTGCGTGAAGACGGTATAGCTGCTTGCCGGCGTTGCCAGCGCCTCCCAGAACAGCGTGAACCGCACCGCTTCTCCGGCCCGGTAGGTCATCGCCGGCAGCGCGTACCCGGCCAGGGCAATGCGCGCCCCAAAACGCGGCGCCGGATCGAGCCAGCGATCATCGCCCGGCGGCTGCCAGGGTAGTTCGTAAAGGACGAGCCGGTGACTCGCCTGGCCCGGCTTCACGACCTGCTGCACCACCCGCGCACCGGGATTGGCCCGGCGAAAATCCCGGGCGCCGGCGCCGCCATGGTCGTCGTCGAGCAGATAGAACAACGTCGCTCCGGTGCTCGCGGCTCGATACGCACCCCCCACCCGTTGCGCGAGCCACTCGGCAACCGGCACCCCCGGCGGCACCGGAGCCAGCACCGGATTCGGTCCGTCGCCCAGCAGGACCCGCACACCGTCGCGCGGCAGCCCGGCAGTGTCCGCAGTGAAGACAACAACCCGCTCGCGCGCGGCCGCCCCCCGCAGCCGCTCCACGATCTCGCCAAGGCCGTAGCCCGACTGCCGCCCCTCGACGTACCGGGCACGGTCCGAGGCTCCGGGACCGTCGTACCAGGCTGCGCTCGCCGGAGCGGTGAGCAGCGACCAGTCCCAGACCACCGCCGGCACGATACACACGCCCAGCACGATCCCGGCTACCGTATTTTTCGCCACCGCGCTCACAGCGAACGGTCCCGCCCTGCCGACGAGCGCCGGGAGCCGTCGCGCGGCGGCGATCAACTGAGCCAATCCCCATCCTACGAGTGGGAAAGCCGGCACCACAATGAACACCAGATCGGCAGTAGTCGGGACCGACTCGTTACTCAGCACGCCAACGGCGGACCCGGCCGACCAGAGCAGGCACACCCCCACGCCGCGCCACGTAGAGATGCCGGCGTTAGTGCCGGCCACCCGGCTCCCCGCACCCGACCGCTCGGTGCGCGCTGTGGCGCGGCGACCCCGCAGCCCCGCAGCCCCGACCGCAACGAGCGTCCCGCCGAACAGCACGATGAACGGCCAAGTCAGGTAAGTCCATGCCGCCGCGGCCAGGAACCGGACATTGGCGATCCGGTCGGGAGCGCCCCCCGTGGCCGCCAGCTGTGCCGGAGCAGGAGCGGCAACGCCGCCGCCGGCAGACGGATCGGTGAAGACGACGGAAAACAGCAGTCCCGCCAACAAGTAGGCGTTCGCCAACGCCCACCAGTGCCGCAGCGCCGCCGGTCGCCACAGCGCCACCACGCCCAGGGCCACAAAGAGCAGCGCCAGCGCCTGCAACGAGGTGAGCAGCGCCAACCCCAGAGCTACACCGAGCGCCCCTACCCGCCACGTGCCAGGCTGCCCGCACCAGGCCAGCAGGCGCCACAGCACCAGGAGCGACAGCGCGGCCAGCAGCGCCGCCGGCAGCGCCAGCCGGTCGTGTAGCAGCGTCAGCGGCGCGCAAACGTAGACCAGCGCCGCCGCGCACGCCGCCGCCCGGCCAAAGAGCCGCCGCGTCAGCACAACAACGAGCGCCAGCGTCACCGCACCGCTCGCCACGGACAGCAACCTAGCTGCCAGCACGCGATCCGGTGCAAGGCTGATGAACGGGGTGAGCAGCCAGCTATGCAGGGGCTGGCCTGCCGCCCGCACCGCCGCGAGCCAATCCCCCCAGTCGCGGGCCTGTTGCGCCTGAAGCGCCCAAGTAATCGGCGTGGCCTCGCCGCCCGCTAACGGGAGCAAGCCGAGATCATACAGACGGGTCGCAATGAAGAGAGCAGCGATAGCCAAGGCGACCGGAAGCGCCCTTTTTCGAGCCACGGAGCGGACCAAGGAAGAGGCCCCTGACCAAATGGCAGTCATCAGTTCATCTACTCCGGCCCATTGCAATAGGAGGGTCCCTCGCTCCCGTCCCTTCTTTCGTCATTCCCACGCAAGGAGACCTTTGCGTAACCCGTCATTCCCGCCTCCCCTCCGTCATTCCGGCTTTCGCCGGAATCCACTCCCCCTCTCCACATGGAGACCTTTGCGTAACCCGTCATTCCCGCGAAGGCGGGAATCCAAAAACCGGTCCTTCCAGGTTAGCGAGGAGTGGTGCATTGTCCCTCTCGCACTCCATTTGGGGGTTATGCAAAGGTCTCCGAAAGCGGGAATCCACGTCCCCTGCACAGCGGGGAGACCACAGGGGGCTTCCCTCAAAGAGTAGGTTTTTCGTATCGGGGCGCGATCTACCGCGCCCAGGCACTCGCCACCCCGGCGCCAGCCGCTATCCACCCCCCCAGTCCCCCGTCATTCCGGCGAAAGCCGGAATCCAGGGCGGGTCCTGGCCCCCCGCCCCGCGGCGGGACCCTAGGGGGAGCACTCACCCGCACAACGGGCGGTTTTTCGGTACGGAGCTACCCACCTCCACCCCGACCCAAACTCCCATCCTGTCCATCCTGTCCATCCATGTAAAATACCTACCCCTGTCAGCCATCCCGCTCATCCTTGCATCCTGAAAATCCTGATGCAGACAAAAACCTACCCCTGTCAGCCTCCCCGTCCCCCCGCCGCAGCGGGGGGACCATAGGGGGGCACCTCCCCGTCCCCCCGCCGCAGCGGGGGGACCATAGGGGGGCACCTCCCCGTCCCCCCGCCGCAGCGGGGGGACCATAGGGGGGCACCTCCCCGTCCCCCCGCCGCAGCGGGGGGACCATAGGGGGGCGAGAGCCACAACTCTCATCGCGGCCTCCGCTGCGGCGAGGGACCTGCCCGCGCCGCCGCCCACAGCGCCCGACCAGCCGGAATCAGCGCCACCAGCAGCCACCAGGCCACCAACGCACTCACGAACTCGACCCACTCCGGGCGGTCATCCGGTCCCGCAAACCAGAGGTCCAGCTTGACGGCATACTCAGGATGCGGCGGCACGCGATCCGGGAATGCTTCTGCCCACGGATAGGCGTGCAGGAACGGGTTAGCCAGCGGATCACGGTCATCATCACCCAGCGCGTCGTACAACGCGGCGCGGAGCAGCCACCAGTGCCCGGCCAGCGGCGAGAACGCCGGCTCGGTGCGGGCAGCGGCAACGTCCGCACCTTGCCCCAGCTGATGACCGACGACGCTGTAGTACGTGCCGAAGTCTACAAGGATGCCGAGCGCATTCACGCCAACGCCGGTCGCCACGCCCACGGCGACGAAAAGCACCGCCAAGTAGGAGCGTAGCTTTCGCTTGGCTACAGCGAGTACAGAGTTCACCGCGTGTGCCGGTGCCCCTGGTGGATACGCTCTTTCCTCCTCGAACTCTGTGCCCTCTGTGCCCTCTGTGGCTTGAAAAAGGCCGAGCACGTGCTGCCAGAGCGGTAGCCAGCCCCACATGAGGAACGGGATAATCGCTACCAGATAGCGCGGCCCCCAAGACCAGTCACCATGCCAGGCCCACCAGCGGCCGAAAAAGGCCAGCTGTGACACCAAGAGCAAGGCTGCGAGCGCCGCTTGCGCTGGATGCGCGCGCGCAAACGCACGCCAGCCCCACAGGCCCGCCACCACCGCCGGACAGAACCACAGCAGCCCCTTCCCGGAGCTTGCTAACAGCAGCGCAATCCCGGTCGGCAGCGGCGTGGTAAATCCTACGACCGGCTCATCACCGTAGCCGAGGTCCAGCACCGAGCCGAAGCGGTAGTAGTTGAAGGCCAGCACAAAGCCGCCCGCGACGACGAGCGGCCCCAAGCTCGCGGCCAGTGACCGCAGGCCGCTGCCCCATGACCAGCCACCGGACCGGAGAAGCCAGAGCGCATACAGCCCAAACGCCGGGCACAGGATAGCCGCCGTCGGCTTGGTCACGAACGCAAAACCACCACAGGCGCCCGCCGCCAGCGCCCACACCCACGGGCGCGGCGGAGCGCCGTGCCAGCGATACAAGCACCACGCCGTCAAGAGCAACGTGAGGGCCAGCAGCGGCTCGCTGAAGTCGGTGCGCGCATAGGGCCACACGAGCGAGGCGCTTGCCAACGTCACCGCCCCGGCCGTCGCCACCGGCCGGGTATAGCCCCAGTCGCGGGCCAAGCGCCACCAGACGAGCACGATCCCCGCGCAGACGAACGTATTCGTCAGGCTGGCCCAGAACTGGGTCAGGCGGTCATCGGGCTGGTTGGTCAGCGTTGCCAGCGTGTGACCGAACAGCACCAGCGGCAGCTCTACGAGGCTCTGACCCAGCCCGTACTTGGCATAGTGGCGCCCATCGCGTCCGGCCGGCGCCTCCGGCGCTGGCGGCACCGCCACCTGGCCAGCGACCACAATCTGCTGGGCCGTCCGATACATGGCCGCGCCGTCGCCGGAAGTGAGGTGGCCCGCTGCGGTCAGCAGGTAGAGCACGATCAAGACGACCGCCAGGCGCCACGCGCACCGCCGGTCAGCCCGCCGCTCCGACCGCGAGCGCCCGCCTCCGGCGTGAGCCGAGGGCTGTGTCTCCGCCGGCAGATTCCCGCGCACAGGTTGGCGGGGTGGATTCACCGACACCATAGCACTCCGTCTGGAGAGTTATACAAGGGTAGGTTTTTCGTGTAGCAGCGCGATTCATCGCGCCCTGGCCCTCGTCATTCCGGCGGAAGCCGGAATCCAGGACTATCCGTGCCCCCCGCGCCTGTCATGGCCCTGGAAAGCGCCCGGTTCTGGCCGAGCGGTGGCCGGGACCCCAGACCCTGGTGCTTTCCGCACCAGTGGGAATCCATCCTGCTCATCCTTGCATCCTGCAAATCCTGATGCAGACAAATACCTACCCCTGTGCGGCGTCGGGAGTGGGGTAGCGCACTGCTCACTCAGCACTCGCCACACCCCCCTGGCCTGGGCGCAGTCTCCGACGACGACGAGCCATCATCCATACCCACGACAACCCGACGTTGAGGAGTATCGTCACACCACTGATAGCGAGGCCGGCTTTCCACGTCCAGGGGTCATACCGAATTCGCACTCGTGACGCCGTGGCCGGCAGTGCGACCGTCAGTGAGAGCCTATCGTCACCGACGCGCAGGGCCGCCGGGTGGTCGTCAATAGTGACGTGCCAGCCGGGATAGGGCGTCTGGCGCAGAATCAGCGTCGCAGCGCCCTGCTCCGACACGTCAACTTCTACGGTCTCAGGGCTAAAACGGACAACGTGTACCGGCTGTTCCGCCTCGCCGTCTGCCCGCACGCCGATGCGCGGCGCCGGTGCCGGATGGCGGTACAACGCCACTGCCTCCCCGGTGTCCGCTACGCGCTCCCAGTCGCCGGGCGGCCGGACGTCCCCCTCCATGACGACGTACCCGATACCGTGCTGCCCTAGCACGGCGAGCGCGTCGCCATTCCGTGCTGGCACCTCGTCGGCGCTGCATAGACCGGGTGGTGTCAGGATGGTACAGCCGCGCCGCGCCAGGATAGCGAGAGTGTGGTGCGTCGTCACGGGACCATCCGCGCTTGCCAGCGCCCGCTGCAAGGGGCCGTAGGCGCGGAGCGGGAGCAAGCCGCCGTCGTACCCATCGGCACTGCTCAAGCCAAAGCGCAAATGCAAGTTCGGCTGGAGCTGCTCGTGGTACCGGGTATATGCCGCTGCTTCCGCGGCGACGCCGGCCCTCGCCAGCTCCGGCCGGTGCAGATCAAGCACCCGGTCCTTGTCCGCGACGGACAAAAGCCGCGGCGCGAGTCCGTTCCGGTCAGTCACGGGCGCCCCAAGCTGCTGTGCCACTGCCGGGGTCCAAGCATAGACCTCGGCCGGCCGGCTGTGCTGATACTCCATCGGCCGCGCCGCGAACACCAGTTCCCCGGCCACTAGGCCGACCAGCAGCAGCCGATGCCACCAGCGCGGCCCGGCGGTGAGGGCGTGCAGCACGAGGCCCACGGCCAGCAGCGCCACCAGGCTCCAAAGCACGACGACGCGCCCATGCGGCAGCCAAGGAATAGCGACGACGACCAGTGATCGCCAGGCGTAGAGAGCCAGCCCACCGACCACGGCCACGAGTGCCAGCGTGAATAGCGACGCCCGGTGGCGGCCGGCAACCCGGCCCCCGCTCCCCGACCACCGGCGCAGCACCGCGTCGGCGCCCAGCCCGGTCAGCCCGGCCAGCGCGACCGTCGTGATGAAGAGCCAGCGGCCGGGCGCACGGAAGGCGTCAAAGGCCGGCAGCCAGTCGTGGAGCAGCAGATACAGGGAGGTATAGAGGCCCAGCGCGAGCGTGACGGCCAGCGCCGCGATGCCGGCCAGCACGACGGCCCGGCCCAGACGCAGCGGGTGCGTCAGCCCGGCCAGCGCAACCACCAGCGCGGCGAGGCCCACGTAGCCGATGACCTCCTGGTTAGGCAGCTCCCAGAACGTGGGTAGCAGCGATTCGAGAATGTGCGTCCGATCTACCGAGAGCGCCGTGGCCTCATGGATCGTCAGACCACCCGCCCGGTGGGAGAGGCCCCGCAGTTCAATAGTGGGGAGCAGCTGGGCCGCAGCCAGTCCGACGGCGTTGACCACCACCACCGCCAGCACGACGAGCGGCGCCAGCCACACGCCGATCCGGGGCAGCGGCCGCGCCAACGTGTACCACTGACGACGCCAAAAATGCCGCTCTGCGGCCTCACCTGCTCGCCACGCGCCACGCGCCACGCGCCACCCATTCGGCCGCCGGAGCACGACCAGCGCGGCAGCCCAGACACCTACCGTGAGCAGCGAGTAGTACGCCTCCTGCGTGTGGCCGGCCAAAAGCTGGAGCGCGAGCAGCCAGCCACCGAGCACGAGCCACCCCACCGAGCCACCCGCGGCGCGCTCCAGCGCCAGCAGCAGCCAGGGCAGCCACACCGCCGTCTGCACCTGATTGAGATGGCCCACGTGCGCCCCGAGAAACCCGCTGCCGGCGAACACGCCGCCGGCCAGCAGCGCAGCAAACCGCGAGCAGCCCCAGCCCAGCCGCACCAGCAGGTACATGCCGAGCGCCCCCCACCAGAAGTGACCGATGGTGTTGGCCAGCAGAGCATCCGGAAAGCTCATCCAAGAGAAGAGCAAATTGGGCGGATAGAGCACCCCGTTCTGGATGTTGGCCAAGAACGGGCTGCCGAAGAAGAGATCGGGATTCCAGAGCGGGATATCCCCGGCGGCCAAGCGCCGCGCCGCGTAGGTCTTCAGCGGATAGAAGTAGTTGACGAGATCAAACCCGGCCAGCACGCCGGGGCCAACGAGGGTATGCCGAAAGAGAACCGCGATGAAGCCACCCAAGAAGAGCACGGCCAGCGCATCGGGTAGCCAGCGATTCGGGCGCACTATCGGATTCATACGTCGCCGGGCAGCACCCTCACCGATGCCATGCAGTCGCAGCAGTAAACGTTGGGTGTCACGATGCCACGACGACTATCTCGGCGGCATCAACTTGAATCGGATCGGATTGCCGGATCGGCCCATCGAATACCACCTCCACGGCGCTGCCAACCCGCAGATCGGCAACGGTGCCGCCGGTGTGGTCGGCCCCCTTGCGGACCGTGATGCGCGTCTTCGTTGTAATCGCCACTCGCGCCTTGTGGGCCAACGGATTACTCTCGCGCGGGCCTTCTACGATCACCTCACCCAGCCAGTCGCTACCCGTCTGCCGACTCTCCGCCAGCTCGACGGTGGTGATACTGCCATGCATGTCCATCCGGCTTTGGCTCGCGCCGCCGGCCGCCGGCCGGTCGCTGGCCGAACCGGCTTGGCCGGGCGTATCCGCGCGGCTCCCGGACGCCACCACGACGATCTTGCCCGCATCGCCTTGCACCGGATAGGACTCAAGAATCGGCCCATCGAACCACACCTCCACGGCGCTGCCGACGCTGAGATCGGCAAATGTGCCGCTCGCGCCGCTGCCGCTGACGATGCTGGTCCGCGTCAGGACCGCGACCCGTGCCTTGTCGGAGATCGGATTACCTTCAGGTGGCCCTTCCACGAGGATCGTACCCAGCACGCCGGGGGCACCCTGCCCACCCTCCAACGAAGTAACGGCCGTGATCTGTCCATGCATGTCCCTGGGCCGCTCCGCCCCGTCTCCATCGTCGGTATCTCCGGTATCTCCGGCGAACGGCCGACAGGCGAGCAGCAGCAGGCCGCCGAGCAGCATGGTGACGGGCCTCCTGGTGTACCGCGCCCGGCCAACGGACGGCAAGCCTCGGAGTCGCAGCATGGTACCTCGCCTCCTCGTGCCGGTCATAATAGCGTACCCGGTGCGATAACCCGCGCGGCTCAACAGCGAATCCTAATCAGCCAAGGCGCAACCGTCAGCGCCTGGCCCGTGCCGGTGACGGGAGCAGCCAGCGCCGCCAGCCACGCCGCCGTCTCCGACCGCTCGGCCGGCCTCAGCCACCCCAGTCCGAGGCGGTGCAGCGCGCTCGCCTCGTCGGCCGTCTCCGGCAGCAGCTCCGGGGCGCGGGCGCGCACGTCCACCACTTCTGGGTCGAGGTCATCCGGCAAGCCGGCCAAGGTACGCGCGTACTCGACGGCAATCGTGAGATCGCCCAGACAGTCCGCCAAGCCCTGTGCGACGGCCTGCCGGCCCGTCCACACCCGGCCTTGCGCGAGGTCATCGAGCTGGCCGCTATCGAAGCGCCGGCCGGCGCCGACGACTGCCTTGAAGCGGTCGTAAGCCGTCCCCAACATCCGCCCGACTTGCTCGCGCTGGCGCTCATTCCACGGCTGTACCGTTTGGTACAGCCCCGCACTCTGACCACGACTCAGCTCGACGGTCGCCGCGTCGAGCCAGTCGTACACGCCGCCGAGTACCGCCCGCACCAGCAGCACCCCGATTGAGCCGGTGATCGTCGTCGCTTGCGTGATGATCGCGTTGCACGGTGCGGCCACGTAGTACCCACCCGACGCGGCCGTCGCGCCGAGATACGCCACGACCGGTTTCAGCGCCCGCACCCGCCGCACCTCGTGGGCAATCGCCGCACAGGCCCGCTCCGAGCCACCCGGCGAATCTATCGCCAGCACGATAGCCGCCACTCGCTTGTCGCCGGCCGCCTGCCGTAGCGCCTGCACGACCGCGCGGCTGCCGGCCAGCGCTGGCGCCGGGAGCGGCAGCGGGGGTGGCCGGCGGCCGGCGCCCTCGACAATCATCCCCGCGACGGTGAGCACGGCAATCACCCGCTCCGGGCGCGGCCGAAAAGGCACGACCAGCCGCGCAGCGGCGCGCTCCCACGTAACGACCGCCGCCGGCTCACCGTCGCTACCCAGATAGTCGCCTAGCCCATCCTCGAACAAAGTCGCATCGAGCAGCCCCACCTCGACGGCGTGCTGCAAGTCGAACGGCGCCCCGTTCAGCAACGCCCGCACCCGATCCGGCGTCAGGCCTCGGTCCGCCGCCAGCGTCCCAACCACGTGCCCGTAGAGATCGTCGAGCAGCCAATCCAGATTTTGGCGCTGCTCCGGCGACATATCGCGGCGCGTCAACGAGTCCCCGGCCGCCTTGTACGGCGAGACGGCAATCACCTCGAAGCGCAGCCCCGCGCGGGCAAACGTATCGCGCAAAAACGTCGCAGAGAGATGCAGACCCAAAGCGTTGAACTCGCCCGCCGGCAGCGCCACCACGCGATCACAAGCGGTAGCCGCGAAATAGCTCGCCAGACTGACCTCGGTAAGGTAGGCAACCGTCTCCAAGCCCCGCCGCTTGGCCCGCGCAAAGATGCCCCGCAGCGCCTCCGCGCCGGCAAGTCCGGGCGGCGGCTGCCGCAGGTCGAACACGACGCCCCGCACACGCGGATCGGCAGCCAGCGTATCCACTCGCCGGCGCAGCTCGGCCAAGCTCACCGGCCGCCGCGCCAAGAACGGCAGCCGATTGAGCGGAAACGGCCGCGGCCGCGCATCGCGCTCCGCCAGCGGCCCCTCAATCGGCACCAGCACGTAATCGAGCCGCGCCTTGCGCCGCTGCCGCGCAGCATTACGCGCAGCCAGCCCATACCGCCGCGCCGCCGTCCCGACCGCCACCGCACCCTTGCGGACCGTCCCAGCGGCCCGACCGTCCCTCTCGCTCCCCGCCTCCACAGCCCCAGCCCGCGTCGGCCCCGCCCCCCGCCCCATACTGCCGCGCCCAGCAACTCCCACGCTCCACCTCCCTCACCCCCTACTTATACCAAGCGCCGCCCTACCCTTTTTCAACTAGCCGGCGGATCGCGCCGCAAGCCGGTGTGCGGTGACAAGCAGGAACAGGGATTGAGCACCGTCATTGCGGCGCCTGCCGCAATCCAGAAGCCGGGAGGCTGAACTCTGGCCTGCACTGGAATGACGAGAGGAGAGTGGTCAGCCCTGCCGCTTGCCTCGGATGTGCTGTAGCATCAATTGCTGCTGTCGTCAGGGCACGGAAAGCGAGTGGGATATGGCCGCTATGGATCGCTCGGAGCGTATAGAGACTAAGCTGGATACGCTTATCGAGAAAGTGAACGACCTGCGCGTGAATGTTGGCAAGTTGCAGGTCAGCATGGACAACATTCACAGCCATTATGCGTCCAAGGACGACCTGAGCGGCCTGCGTGCCGACCTCAAGTGGATCAAATGGCTTATCGGTGCAGCAGTAGCAGCCCTCGCAGCCGCAGTCGCTAGGGCCTGGATACTCGACGCCCCCCTCTTTGGATAAGCTCCCTCGCCTTCAATGGGCAAAGCAGCGCGGCTTCCGGCCTCCGCCGCAATGACGGATGGCTGCGGCCCGTCACTCCGGCGGAGGCCGGAGTCCAGGGCAGTCCAATCAACATCAGACGATATCCTCGTACAAGTCACGCCACGCCGGATTGTCCCGCTCGATCAACGCGATCTTCCACGCCCGCTGCCACCATTTGATCCGTTTCTCCTGTGTAATGGCACTCTCCATCGTTTCATGGCGCTCATACCAGACTAGCGTATGCACGCCATGACGCTCGGTGAATCCTCTTGTCAGGTCGTTCTTGTGCTGCCAGACCCGTTGCACTAGGTCCGAGGTCACTCCTACATACAGCGTACCGTTGCGCTTGCTGGCCAGCATGTACACGCACGGCTGTTTCACTGTTCAGCCATATCCTGGATTCCGGCCTCCGCCGGAATGACGGGGTGGTGTGGATCGTCACTCCGGCGAAAGCCGGAGTCTAACGCACCTCCACCGTACCGGCCCACAGGCCCTCACCGCCGCGGCTGCTGCCGCTTGTGCCGGCGCAGCGATACAACAGGATATCAGTGTGCCTCACCCCCGGCCCCCCTATGGCCTCCCTCACAAGGGTAGGTTTTTTGTGTAGGGGCGCGATGAATCGCGCCCAGGCGCTCGTCATTCCGGCGGAAGCCGGAATCCAGGGTCCTTGGTGGCCCCTCTGGCTGGCCTGGATAGCGGCCGGCGTCGCCATGACGGGGGCCGGTGGAGTAAGGCCCATCCTGACCATCCCTCCATCCCGAAAATCCTGATGCAGACAAAATATCTACCCCTTTGAGCCTATGGTCCCCCCGCTTTCGCAGTGGGACGGGGGCCAGCATCGTCACTCGCTACTCCCCACTGGCCACCGGCCACCACATACGGTAGAATCTACTTGTCGTTGCCGTGCGGGCGTGGTGTAGTGGTAACGCATCGGTCTCCAAAACCGAAAACGGGGGTTCGATTCCCTCCGCCCGTGCCCTCTCCCCTCAGATCGGACTATCCTCCCCCCAGGTGCTCACTGCGACCGGCACGACACGACGAGCGCAACGGAAGCGAGGCACAGCCGTAGAACGCTCGTTCTCACAACAGAGCCGCTGCTCCGGCGGTGGCGGCCGCTCGCGGGCCAAAGCTGCACCCTCCCGCCTGTGCGCGGAACCGCAACACACCGCCGGCAGCGAGAGGAGACGGGATGGCAACCAAGTACATCTTCGTGACGGGCGGCGTGGTGTCCTCCCTCGGTAAGGGCATCACCGTCGCCTCCATCGGGCGCTTGCTGAAGTCCCGGGGCGTGTCCGTGTCGATCCAAAAACTGGACCCATACATCAACGTCGATCCGGGCACCATGAGTCCCTACCAACACGGCGAGGTGTTCGTAACCCAGGACGGCGCGGAGACGGACCTGGACCTCGGCCACTACGAGCGCTTTACGAATGAGGCGCTCGGCCAGTTGAATAACGTGACCACCGGACAGATTTATTGGTCCGTCATCGAGCGCGAGCGCCGCGGCGATTATCTCGGCGGCACCATCCAGGTCATCCCCCACATCACCGACGAGCTGAAGGCCCGCATTCGGTCGGTCGGCGAGCAGAGCGGCGCCGACGTGGTGATCGTCGAGGTGGGCGGCACGGTAGGTGACATGGAAGGGCTGCCCTTCCTGGAAGCCATTCGCCAGATGCGGAACGATCTCGGACGCCAGCACGTCCATTACGTCCACCTGACCCTCGTGCCGCACCTCTCCGCGACGGATGAGCTGAAGACCAAGCCAACCCAGCACTCCGTCCAAGAGCTACGCCGGATCGGCATTACCCCCGACATCATCGTCTGCCGCTCCGACCACGAGCTACCGGACGACATCCGCGAGAAGATCGCGCTCTATAGCGGTGTTCCGGCCAACGCGATCATCCCCCTACCGACGGTGAACGAGATTTACGAAGTCCCCCTCATCCTGGAGCGCACCGGTCTCGGCCGCCTCCTCGTTGACGAGTTGGCCTTACCGTCCTCCGAGCCGCTGCTCTCCGACTGGAGCATGATCGTCCAGCGCCTGAAGCAAGCGCATCGGCCGGTACGCATCGCCTTGGTGGGCAAGTACGTGCAGCTACACGATGCCTACCTCAGCGTGACGGAGGCCCTGCGCCACGCCTGCGCTTTCCACCGGCTCGATCTCGACCTCAAGTGGGTGAACTCGGAAGACCTCGAAACCGGGCGGCCGGCGCGGCTGCTCGGTGACATTCAGGGCATCGTAGTACCGGGCGGCTTCGGGCCGCGCGGCGTGCAGGGCAAGTGCCTGGCCGCCCAGTTCGCCCGCACCAACCGCATCCCGTACTTGGGCCTCTGTCTGGGCCTCCAGTGCGCCGTCATCGAGTTCGCCCGCAACGTGCTCGGCTTGGCCCAGGCCGACAGCACCGAGTTCGATCCCGATACGCCCGATCCCGTCATAGATTATCTGCCCGGACAGGAAGCCGACGGCGCCAAAGGCGGGACCATGCGCCTGGGCAACTACCCCTGCGAGCTGACGCCCGACACCCGCGCTGCCGCCGCCTACGGGCAAGCACTGGTGCATGAACGCCACCGCCACCGCTTCGAGGTGAAGAACCGCTACCGCGAGCGGCTCGCAGCGCACGGCCTGATCGGCAGCGGCCTCTCGCCGGATGGTGAGCTGGTCGAGATGATCGAGCTACGCGATCACCCGTGGTTCGTCGCCACCCAGTTCCACCCGGAGTTTGCCTCCCGCCCCAACCACCCACACCCACTCTTCCGCGAATTCGTGCGGGCCTGCCGGCAGCAGCCCCTCGACGGCACCCAGCAAGAGCTACCCCTAGAACAACCGGTGGAGTTGATGGCCCCCCAGTCCACCCCCTCCTGACCACCCCTGACAGCGGTAGGTACGAGTTAAGCCGTAGGGGCGCAACATGTTGCGCCCGTCCCCCCGCTGTGCGGGGGACCATAGCCCACAAGGGTAGGTTTTCGATGTAGGGGCGCGATTTATCGCGTCCAGGTACTCGTCATTCCGGCGAAAGCATGTCCCGTACCCCGATACGGGGCCGGAATCCAGGGTTATTCATGGCTCCCATGTCCCCGTCATGGTGCTGGAAAGCGCCCGATTACTGCCCGGCAGTGGCCTGGCCCCCACCCCCGTCATTCCCGCGAAAGCGGGAATCTAGTGCCAGCAAGCACCGTGGCGGCCCCTCATTCGTCCACTGCACGCGCTCTGGACTCCGGCTTGCGCCGGAGTGACGAGGGGCAATTAAGAATGCGAATGCCCTGATCCGTCAGCCCACGGCCCTTGCAAACTTGCCGCAGTGGGTGTAGAATGGAACTACAATCTTCCCTGGCGTTCCCCTGCCCGTTGCAGGATCGGGATGTCAGGTGTTTATAACAGCGAAGGTGGGGGGTTACAAGCAGTGGCCCTTGTGGCCTCGTCATCGCACCCAGGATCGCCCCCCAAAGCACACCGGCTCCGACGGATCCCGAGCACAGAACGTCCAGGCGCCGCCGAATAGGTCAGCGTGTCCCGGCGCCGGGCCGGGCGTGGTGTAGCCGAGCGCCGCAGCGGCCGCCGGCAGATTGCCTTCATGGACCACCACCGGCATCCCGATCTCCGCAAAGTCGTAGACCTCCCAGGCGTACATATTGCGGATGCAGCCGGCCGAGATCGGCCCGGTGCGAGCGTCCGTGATGCGGCCCCGGTCGTCCATCAGCAGCGAGTGGAAGCCGTTGAAGCGGACCGGATCAAAGGCCACCCAGGCTTCCATATAGGTATCGAACCAAGCGTTGTATTTCAGCGGACCGCGCTTGAAGTAGACCCGATAGATACCGGGCGCCGTGGCGTAGAAATCGCTGGCGCTGCCGGGAACGCCGCGGCCCCAAGCACTCTGCATCTCGGCCACAACCCACGTACCGAGCATTAGCTGCGTCACGCCGGAGCGCCGGTCGAACGCAATCCAGCGTTGCGTACCACGGTCGGTCGCCGGACCGCCGACCCGCGGTGAAGCAGTCGGTCGGCACGATCCGATGGGCGTCAAAATGGTGCAGACCGGACTATCGGGCGGCGCCGCAGCGGCAACCGGCACGGTAGTCCCAATCACCGCCCAAAGCGCCAGCAGCGCCACGACACAAGCCAGCCGGACTGTCAGTGGCCCGCGATTCCCGCGCCAAGCGGTTGCGCTCCAACCGTGCGACACGCCCCACCTCCGGGAGCAGTATGCCGGCAGTGTCCCCACCGCCGTCTCTTCAGCATACCGCCGGGCCACCGCCTGGCCAAGATTACAGATGCTCGCGCAGCGCCGCGACGGACCGTTTCGTCATGCCGCCCACCGCCAAGAGATCATCGTCGCTGGCTTCCCGAATGTGCGGCACGGAACCGAACTGCCGCAGCAGGGCACGCTTCCGCTTGGGACCTATGCCGGGCACGCGATCCAGCGCCGAGACAATGGTCCGCCGCCGGCGCACGTGGCGGTGATACGTAATCGCAAAGCGATGCGCCTCATCGCGGATGCGCTGGATCAGGTAGAGCGCCTGCGAGGTCCGCGGCAGCACTAACGATTCGGACCGGTCGGGTCGAAAGATTTCCTCCTGCTCTTTCGCCAGCCCGATGATCGGCAACGGCGGCGCGCCGGCAGCGTCTATCGCGGCGAGCGCCGCACTCAGTTGGCCTTTGCCCCCGTCCACGATGACCAGCTCCGGCAGTTCCCAGCCATCGGCGGCCACCTGACCGTCTCCGTCTTCCGCCGTGCCGATAGCAAACTCCGGCGGCTCGTTGTCGGACGCTGGCGGACGCGGCGCTTCCAGCGTCACGGCAGTCCCCGGTGCCCGCTCTTTCCCGGCGGTCGCCGCGCGGCGGAAGCGACGGCCGATCACCTCGGCCATCATCGCAAAGTCGTCCGGCTGGTGGACCGTCTTGATGCGGAAGCGGCGGTAGGCATCGGGACGCGGCCGGCCTTGCTCGAAGACGACCATCGAGCCGACGGCCGCAGCTCCCTGAATGTTGGAGATGTCGTAGCACTCGATCCGCCGCGGCGGCTCCGGCAGTTCGAGCGCCGCCGCCAGCTCGCGGACCGCTCCCCATGTCCGGCGCTCGTCCGCCAGCCACTTCACCTTCAGCTCTTCCAGCGCCGCCGCCGCATTCTCGGCAACGAGCGCCACCAGTTGGCGCTTCCCGCCGCGCTGTGGCACCTCCAGCCGCACGCGCCTCCCGCGGCGGTCACTCAGCCCCGCAGCGACCGCCTCCTGGTCAGCACACCGGAGCGGCAGCAAGATCACCGGCGGGACGGTCGTAGCGCGGAGGTAATACTGCTGGAGAAAGTGCGTGAGTAGCGCCGTCTCGGCCGTCTCCTCGACGCGCTGGAGCACGAAGTTCTCCCGGCTGACCACCTTATCGCCGCGCACCTGGAACACCTGCACACAGGCATCCGGCGCGTCCAGCGCAAAGGCAATAGCGTCGAGATCGCCGCGGCCCGGCGCCGTAATCCGCTGCCGCTCCAGCACGCGCTCGGCGGCGCCGAGGCGATCACGGATGGCCGCAGCCCGCTCGAAGGCCAGCGCCTGCGCCGCCGCAGCCATCGCCGCCCGCAGCTGGCGCATCACGTCGTCCTGCTTGCCGTCCAGAAAGAGCACCAGCTCATCGAGCGCCCGGCCGTACTCCTCAGGCGTAGTGACGCCAATGCAGGGCGCCAGACAGCGTTTGATGTGATAGAGCAGACAGGGCCGGTCCAGCCCCTTCTCCATGTCCACGTCGCAGGTACGGAACTGAAACACCCGCTGGAGGTGCGCCATCGTGGCGCGCAGCCCCTTGGCATCGGTGTATGGACCGAAGTAGCGCGCGCCGTCCTCCCGCACCTGGCGCACCGTATAGATGCGCGGATACGGCTCGCCGAACGTGATCTTGAGGTACAGGTAGCTCTTGTCGTCGCGCAGCGCGATGTTGTAGCGCGGCCGATGCTCCTTGATCAGACTCGCTTCGAGTAGCAGCGCCTCTTTCTCGGAATCGGTCACGACCAGCTCGAAGTCGGTTGTCCGCGCCACCAACTGCCGCTGGCGCGGCCCTAGCCCGGCCTGCTGCCCGAAATACGAAGCCAGCCGACTACGCAGCACGGCCGCCTTGCCGACATAGAGGACCTGCCCGGCTCCGTCCTTGAACAGGTACACCCCAATGCGCCGCGGAACGAACGGCACCCGCACAGCCAACGGATGCTCCGGCGGTTCCGCCGGGCCGGCTGAGGGCGGCGCAGCGGCGGCATTATCAACAGCCATACAACACCCCTACGGCATTAGCACGAAAAATAACACCTGCGACAGGTCAAGAACGCACCGTCCCCCCGTCGCAACGGGGGGACCATAGGGGGGCGACATCCTCGTCCCCCCGCCGCAGCGGGGGGACCATAGGGGGGCGACATCCTCGTCCCCCCGTCGCAACGGGGGGACCACAGGGGGGCTACAGGGGGGCTACAGGTCGTCCTCGGAGTCGTCGAGGTAGTCGAGTACGGCCTCGCCGAGTTCGGCCGGGTCGGGTGCGCCGTGGGTGATCTGATACAGGCGCAGCACAGCAACCACGGAGGACAGGCTCACTGTGTCGGTCTCGTCGTCCTCGAGCCGGATAGCCTGGGCAATATCGTTGGCGATCCAGGTCAGCGGATCGGCAACGAACATCATATCGAGGTTGTCTTCCAGCGTGCCGTCCAGCCCCAGCAGCCGCCGCGCTTCCTCATCGCCGGCCAAGCTGAGGAGGTGCTGCACGATACGGCCGACACGCTCCTCATCCGCCTCGTCGGCAGTCTCGTTCGGATCGGCCCAGTCTTCCGCCATGTCCTCGCGCATAGTCTCTCTCGCCCCCTGCCGCTCAACGGATCGGAGGCCACCCCCGGCCTCTATGCCAGCCTCACCAGGTCATATTACCAGGTAGCAGGAGAATCGCGCCTGAGTGGCTATTGATGAGCCACCGGCGGCCGGCGCTGCTTCCGGGCAATCGCATTTTTAGCTCCGTCCCGCCCATCATTCCTACCCCTAGCCTGTCATTCCCGCGTAACGAGACCTTTGCATAACCCGTCATTCCCGCGTAACGAGACCTTTTGCATAACCCATCATTCCCGCCTCCCCCTCCGTCATTCCCGCCTCCCCCTCCGTCATTCCCGCGAAAGCGGGAATCCCCGTCCCCCCGTCGCAACGGGGGGACCACAGGGGGGCTGCCCCATCCTGCTCATCCTTCCATCCCGAAAATCCTGATGCAGACAAAAAACTACCCTTGACAGCACCCCACACACCCTCGTTTGCATTACCCCCTATCAACGGTGTATTTTTCCCACGAACTCTGCCGCAGGCGTGTCTTTCCATTGACCTGCGGCGGCAAAGGAGGAAGCGATGCCACTGCACACACGGATCGGTCCACGGAAGGTCGTTTGGCCCCTGGTTGTCTTGGCCGCGCTGCTCTTCGCGCTCGGCGGCGCCGGGCGGGTGGCGGCCGCGGCAGACTGTCAGTTCGTGCTGGGCTTCCAGGCCCTGCACGCCATGCTCCCCGACACGGTGGGAGACTGCGTCGAGAACGAGCAGCATCATCCGGGTGAGGGTGCCACCCACCAGCGGACGACCAACGGCCTGCTCGTCTGGCAGAAAGCGACCAACCATACATCCTTCACCGACGGCTACCACACCTGGGTTGTCGGCCCCGCCGGTCTCCAGCAGCGGCTCAATACCGAACGGTTCGACTGGGAGCCGGCGGCGCCCGCGCCAGCGACGGACAACGATGCGCTGACCAGGGCGTTCGTGCAGGCTGGGATAGACCGCTATGAGCGGGACGGCCTGGAAACGACGGTCGCCTACTACAACGATATAAAGAGCGTCGCCGGCGAGCGGGCGTTGATTATCCTGCGTGGGGACGATCAGACCGTCCTCGCCTCCGCTATCTATGGCCAACTGGTGGGGAGCAACTCGTTTACCGGCCCCGGTACCCCCCTGGGAACGCACATCTCGAAAGCAACTGCGGATGGATACTGGATCAGCGGTATCATCCTGGCCAATCCCGCCACGGGGGAGCAGGCACGTACCAGGTTCTTGGTTGTCCGGCACGATGACCTGATTTTCGGCGCCCCGCACTTCATCGTCCGCAAGGACTACGCGAAAGACTACGTGCGGCAGGCCATTGCTCTCTACGAGCGTGAAGGCCTCGATGCGACCATCGCCTTCTACGACAGCCCGGCCAGCTTAGATGGAGAGTTCTACCTGTTCCTGATTGGCGCGGACGATCTCTACCTCGCCCATCCGATTCTCCCGCACCTCAAAGGCACCGACATCAAGGCCGTGATCGATTCCAGCGGCTACGCCCTGGGCGTGGAAATTGCCAAAGCCACCGCGGAAGGCCACTGGGTGGACTACCTGTGGCCCAACCCCGTCACCAAGATCGAAGAGCCAAAGAGCACGTGGGTGGTGCGGCACGATGGCTTGATCTTTGCCACGGGCTACTACACGCCCGATCCGCAGGCCGCGCCGCCGGCGTGGAAAGCTGCCGACCCGGCCGAATACACCGTCACCTATGTCGAAAAGGCCATCGCGCGCTACGACCAGGATGGCCTCGAAGCACTGCAGCGTTACTACAACAGTGTCGGCAGCTTTGAAGGGCAGTGGTACCTGTTTGCCACCGACGCCAACGACATCTATGTCCTGCATCCGCTGTTCTCCAACCTGATCGGGACCGACATCAAGAACGTCACCGATTCCAGCGGTTTCGAGTTGGGTAAGGAGATCGCCAAGGCGACCGAGGCGGGCCACTGGGTGGAATACCTCTGGCCGCATCCCTTCACCTTGCAAGAGGTGCCCAAGGTCGCGTATGTCGTGCGGCACAAAGGGCTACTCTTCGCTTCCGGGTACTACCCGGAAGCCGAAGACCCGCGGGCATACACCCAGCAATTCGTCGCCGACGCCGTCGCCCGCTACAAGCGCGACGGACGGGAAGCGACCATCGCGTACTACAACAGCCCGGCGAGCATCGACGGGCAGTGGGACCTGTCGATGGTGAATGAGGAGGACGGTATGATCCTTGCCAATGCCGTCTTCCCACAGCGTGTGGGTACGATCATCCCCGGTGTCGCCCAACTAGACCTTATCGAGGAAGGGCAGTGGTTCCCACCCTTTAAAGTGGACAACCCCCTGGCGCCTGAGAAGAACCTTAGGCAAGAGTGGGCCGTTGTGCATGACGGGATCATCTTCGTGGCCGGCTACTACTTCAGCGAGTAGGCACCCGACAGTCGGCACGGCATAGCGGCGGCGCCTGGCCGGCGCTACCGGGGAGCGCAACCCCCGGTAGCGCCGGCTAGTGCCGCCTTTCCCTGTGAGCATTCCTGCCCCCGGCCCGTCATTCCCGCTTGCGCGGGAATCCCCGTCCCCCCGTCGCAACGGGGGGACCACAGGGGGGCTACCCCCTCACAAGGGTAGGTTTTTTCATGTCGGGGCACGATTCACCGCGCCCCGGCGCTCGTCATTGCGGCCTACGCCGCAATCCAGGGCTATTCGTGGCCCCCCGGCCCCATCAAGGCACCGGAAAGTGCCCGGTTCCTGCCCGGTAGTGGCCTGGCCCCCAACCCCCGTCATTCCCGCGAAAGGAGACCTTTGCATAACCCGTCATTCCCGCGAAAGCGGGAATCCAAAAACCGATCATCCCAGATTAGCGAGGAGTGGAGCAGTGTCCCTCTCGCACTCCATCTGGAGGTTATGCAAAGGTCTCCGAAAGCGGGAATCTACCCCTCTCCCAGGCTGACTGGGGGAGGTCCGCGCCAAGCCGTAGGGGCACCCCTTGTGGGTGCCCTGGCTGCTCCCCCGCCATTCCGGCTAGCGCCGGAATCCAGCCCCTTCCCTGGGTGCTGCTTCTGCCGCGGAATCGCGCCCGTGTGGCTATTGATTAACCGCCGCCGGCCGGTGCGAGAGACGGTGGCGTTGCTTCTGCCGTCTCTTCCTGATGGGCAAACTGGATGTCGTACAGCCCACGATAGGTGCCGTTGCGGGCCAGCAGCTCTTCATGCCGACCGCGCTCCACAATCTCGCCTTGGTCCAGCACGATGATCTGGTCCGCGCTGCGAATGGTCGACAGGCGGTGGGCAATCACAAAGGTCGTGCGCCCTTCCATCACGCGAGACAGCGCGTCCTGAATCAGCGCCTCCGTCTCGGTATCAACGTCCGAGGTGGCCTCATCGAGGATCAGCACGGCCGGGTCCTTGATGATCGCACGGGCCAAAGCAATGCGCTGCCGCTGACCGCGCGAGAGCATCACGCCCCCCTCGCCTACGGGCGAATCGTAGCCCTGCGGCAGTTTCGCGATGAACTCGTGCGCGTGGGCCTGCTCGGCCGCAGCCTCGATCTCCGCTTGGGTCGCGTCGAGCTTGCCGTAGCGGATGTTCTCGCGGACGGTCGTGCCGAAGAGAAAAGTCTCCTGGATCACCATCGCCAACGACCGGCGCACGCTGTCGAGCGTCAGGTCGCGGACATCTTGTCCGTCGAGCGCCACCCGGCCGTCTTGCGGGTCGAAAAAGCGCGGGATCAGGTTGGCAATCGTTGTCTTGCCCGACCCGGTATGCCCCACCAGCGCAATCGTCTCGCCAGGCTGCGCGGCGATAGTGATGTCCTTGAGCACGGGCACGCCGGGGTTGTAGGAGAAACCCACCTGCTCGAACGTGACCGCGCCTTGCACCGCAGTCAGGTCGTGAGCGTCAGATTTCTCCAGCACCTCGGTCGGCTCATCGAGGAACTGGAAGATGCGCTCGCTGGCCGCGAGCGCCTGCTGGATGCTCCGATTGACCATACTAAGCTGCTCTATCGGCTGATAGAAGGCGATCAGATACGTCACGAACGTCGCCAGCGTACCGAGCGTCATCGTGCCGCCGATGACAAACCAGGAACCGGCCAGCAGGACGATGCCCATGCCGAGCATGGCAATCAGCTGAATGGCCGGCGTAGCGACGGCCTGGACCTGCGCCGTGCTCATGTTGGCCTGCAAGTTCTCGCGGTTCTCGCTCTGAAAGCGCCGCCGTTGAGCATCCTCCCGCGCGAACGCCTTGCTGACCCGCACCCCGGAGATGTCCTCGGCCAAGGCCGAGTTCACGTCGGCGATCTTCTCCTGCACCAGTCGGTAGCGCGAGCGGAGCATGTTGGCCGAGACCAGTCCGGCCAGTAGCAGCAGCGGCACCGTGGCGTACACGATGAGTGCCAACTGCCAGTGGAGCAGTAGCATCAGCACGGCGTAGGCCAGCATGGTAAACAGGCGGATGGCTGAGGCGACGGTACCCCCGCTAATGGACTGCTGCAAGACACCCACGTCGTTGGTGGCCCGCGAGATGATCTCGCCCGTTCCCTGCCGCTCGTAGAAGCGCAGCGACAGCCGCTGCACGTGCTCGAAGAGCCGCTTCGCCATCTCGAAGACCAACTGCTGCGCGGCTATCGCCAGCGCCACCCGCTGGGCGTAGCCGAGGAAGTAGCGGACTACCTCCAGTACCAGCAGCCCGCCGCCGATGACCCACAGCATGGTCAGATCGCCGCTGGGAATTACCTCGTCAATCGTGTACTTGAAGCTCAACGGCACGAGCATTTGCAGGCTCGACGCCGCGAACACCGAGACCAGGGCGATGATGACCTGGCGACGATAATCGGCCACAATCGGCGCGAGCCGCTTGAGCACCTGCCAGGGGCTAGTCTGAAACTCCGGCTTCTCCATCATGGACGTGCGGCGGCGCCCCGTCATAGAGGAACCCATGCCCATGCCGCCGCCGCCAACGCCACGCATCATCATCGTGGCACCTCCTCGCTCGCGTCCTGGCCCGCGCGGCGTCCGTTGGTGGCCTCGCCGCCGTTCGACCGCGCCCCGGCCAACGCCGGCGGGTCGCCGTTCGCGGTCGCGGCCCCCTCGTACTGGAGGCGGAACTGCAAGTCGTGGATGCGGCGGTACTGCGGGCTGCTTTCGAGTAGCTCGCGGTGAGTCCCACGACTCACAATCCGACCGTCCTCCAGCACCAAGATCATGTCGGCCCGCTGCACCGTCGAGAGCCGGTGTGCGATGACGATAGTCGTGCGCCCCTCCATCAAGTCGTCGAGGGCACGCTGGATCATGAAGTCCGTTTGCGTGTCCACGCTGGAGGTGGCCTCATCGAGAATCAGGATGCGCGGGTCCACCAGCAGCGCCCGTGCGATAGCGAGGCGCTGGCGCTGACCACCCGACAAGCGGACACCGTGCTCGCCGACCAGCGTGTCGTAGCCGTCGGGCTGCTCCATGATGAAGTCATGCGCGTTGGCAGCACGGGCGGCTTGCTCCATCTCCTCGGAGGTGGCGTCCTCGCGGCCGTAGCAGACGTTCTCGCGGATCGTCGCGTTGAACAGGAACGTCTCCTGCATCACCATCCCCACCTGCGAGCGCAGGCTCTTGAGCTGCACGTCGCGCACGTCGTGGCCGTCGGTCAGCACGGCGCCCGCGGTCACGTCGTAGAAGCGCGGGATCAGGTTAATCAGCGTTGACTTGCCGGAGCCGCTCGCACCGACCAGCGCCAACGTCCCGCCGGGTTCGATGGTGAAGCCGATGTCGCGCAGCAGTGGCGGATTCTTGCCGTAGGCAAACGAGACATCGCGGAACTCGACGCGGCCGGCGAATTGCGTCAGCTCGATGGCGTCCGGCTTCTCGGTCACTTCCAGTTGAGTATCCAGGATTTCGAACACGCGCTCGCCGGCGGCGACAGCCTGTTGCGCCATCTGGTTGATGAACCCGATAAACCGCATCGGCATCCACAACATGAGTAGCAGGCTGTTGAAAGCCACCAGATCACCAATCGTCATGTTGCCGGTCATCACGCGGCTCGCGCCGACGACCAGGACGATGATCGTACTCAACTGCCCCGCGAATTCCTGGCCCGGCATCACAAACGCCATCATCCGCGAGATAGTGATGCGACGGTCCCTGATTTCCCGATTGATGGTGTTGAAGCGCTCCGCCTCGTATGCCTCTCGGGTGTAGGCCTTGACCAGCTTGATGCCGGAGACGTTCTCCTGGATCACGACGTTCAGGTCGGCCATCCGCTCCATCATGGCACGGTACATCGGCATCAACCCGTGCATGCGCCGCTGGTAGTAGACGACCACCGGCGTGACGAGCAGAGCGACAATGGTGAGCGGCAGATCAATAGCGGCCAGTGCGACGAGATGAAACGCGACCATCACCCCGGTCGTCGTCAGCCGCGACAGCCCTTGCGTGAGAAAGAACTGGACCTGGTTCACATCGTTCGTCACGCGCGACATGAGCTGGCCGCTCTGGTTGGAGTCGAAAAAGCTCATGCTCTGCGACTGTACGTGCGTATACAGGGCATTCCGCAGATCGTAGATCACTCGCTGTCCGACAAACTGCTCCAGATAGGTCTGCACCGCGGTAATGCCGTTGGTGAGGACGGAGGCCGCGACGAGCAGCAGGACGTACCGGAATACGAGGCTCATATCGCCCTGACCGATGCCATCGTCAATGACGAGCTTGGTCATCCACGCCGGAACCATGCGTAGGCCGGTCATGGCCAGGATCATCACGATGACGACGGCGGTCGCCAGCCAATACGGCCGCACAAAGCGTAAGAGCCGAACCAGCGTGTTCACGTCTGCCCCTCCGTGGCTGCTCCCGGTGCAGTCGCCAAAGCCGGCGCAGCACCGGCGCCGGGCAATCCTATGGCAGTCGGCGCCGCAGCCCCGTTAGCGTCGGTCGGCGCGGATTGCAGCGCGTGCCGCTCGCGGTCCTCGCCGGGCGCGGCGGCCTCCCTACTCGTATCGGCCGCAACCTCATCGAGCGCGTCTCGCAAGAGCCGGAACGACTCCTCGATCTGATCGAGGACCGCCGGGTCGAGCCGGCGCAGCGCCGCCTCCAGCCGCGCCCGCCGCCCTTGCTGCAACTGATCAAGGAGACCCTGCCCGGCCGGCGCCAGCCGGTGGAGTGACACACGCCGGTCGGCCGGGTGTCTGAAGCACTCGACCAGCTCCTGGCGCACGAGCCGGTCGAGCGTGCGAGTGGCGCTCGGCTGGGCCACGCCGAGCCGCTCGGCAATCTGTCCTACCGCCGCCTCGCCTTCCCGCCCCAGGAGATACAGAATACGCATTTGCGCCACAGTCAGGTCGAGCCGATTCAGCGGCTCCGGCGTCGCACCGTGCAGGGCGCGACTGACCTGCCGCTTCAACTCGATGATCCGGCCGATCCGGTCGTCTGGTCTCATACCGTCTCGCTATCCTATAACCTAACGCTATCATATAGCCTCCGACAATCTATTGCAACAGCGCTGTCGGGCATACAGGCATCCCGGCCCCCCGGCTCGTCATTCCCGCGAAAGCGGGAATCCCCGTCCCCCCGCCGCAGCGGGCTTACAAGGGTAGGTTTTTCTGTAGGGGCGCGATAAATCGCGCCCGCCCCTCCCGTCATTCCGGCGGAAGCCGGAATCCAAACGCCCCTTCCCTGGCAGGGAAGGGGCCGGGTGACCGGTCAAAGCCGCACCACACCTGGCGCTATCCGTGCGGCTGTGGCCGGTCAGTGGTTAGGTCCACGCTACACCCCCTCTCCACCATGTGGAGAGGGGGCCGGGGGGTGAGGACCATCCTGCTCATCCTTCCATCCCGAAAATCCTGATGCTGACAAATACCTACCCTTGTCAGGAGACCATAAAAGGGCAAGTCCGCACCCCCACGCTTGTATTCCCGTCCGCAGGGAACGTATGCTGGCCGGACTATGGGCAGTGAACATTCAGCGCCAGTGGCCGCCGCGGCCGAATCCCCGGCGCCCCCGGAGCGGGGCCTGCCGCAGTGGCGACGACTGCTCTACGCCAACGGCAGTCTAGGTGCGACCATCAACTTTCAGACCCTTGCGCTATGGTTGATCTTCTTCTATGCCCCGTCACCGGAGGCCGGGCTACCGACCCGGCTGCCCGCGCTCACCTTGCCCTTGCTAGGCACGCTGGCGCCGGTGGCGCTGGCCGGCGTGATCTTGGGCGTCGGGCGGCTAGTGGAAATCTTCGACGATCCCTTGATCGGGCACTGGAGCGACAATTTCCGCTCTCGCTGGGGACGCCGTGCCCCCTTCATTCTGACCGGCACCCCGGTTATGTCAATTGCCTTCGTGCTGCTTTGGCTTCCGCCCGACGCCGAGGCCTCCTACCTGAACGCGGTGCTGCTGTTCATTGTCCTCCAAGTGCTGTTTTTCGCCACCACCGTTACCAACGCGCCCTACGAGGCCTGGCTCCCGGAAATAGCCGTCACTTCCGACGACCGTATCAGCCTCTCGGCGTGGAAATCGCTGTTCGGGGTGATCGGGGCGGCCCTGGCGCTCGTAGCCAGTCCCCAACTGAAAGACTGGCTCGGCTTTGCCGGCATGGCAATCGTCCTCGGTGCCGCGACCATGGTGAGTTACTACCTGGCCGTGCTGGGTGCAGCGGGCCGCCGCGCGCGCGGCGAGCACTCGAACCTGGATTTGTGGGTTGCCCTTCGTGCCACGTTGGCCAATCGGCCCTTCCTCATCTTTGCCGCCAGTCTCGTCCTCTTCAACCTCGCCCTCAACATGCTGACGCAGATGATGCCGTACTTTGTCGTCTCCATCATGGGGCAAGGCACCGAGCAGGTCAGCCTGTACATTGGCCTCTTCCTGCTCGCCATGTTGGTCAGCCTACCGGGAACGGTCAGGTTTGGGCAGCGGTGGACCAAGCGCCGCGCTTACATGACGTGCATGGGGGTGCTGGCGCTCTACTTTCCGTTGCAGTTCTTCGCTGGCTATGTCCCTGGCATTCCGACCGTGGCCCAAGGACTGGTGTACATTGCCCTGGCCGGCGTGCCCATCGCCGGCCTGTTCGTCTTCCCGAATGCGCTGCTGGCCGACGTGATTGACTATGACGCGCAACTGACGGGGCAGCGCCGCGAAGGGATGTATTTCGGCGTGCTATCAACAATCAACAAGCTCGCCCTGGCCCTCTCTTCACTCATCTTCGGCCTCATATTGGGCGCCTTCGGGAATACCACCGCCAATCCGCTCGGTATCCGGCTCATCGGGCCGGTCGCCGGAGTGGCCGTGGCGCTCGGCTTGCTCATCTTCGCGCGTGGGTATTCCCTTCCCGACCAGGTGAAAACGGCTCCCGAACAGGCCACTTCCGCCGCCGCTGATGCCGGTTGAGCCAACTGTCTCACGAAAAAGGCCGGATTCGACCGACAGGGCAATCGCATTCTCAGTTCCATCGCTCCCGTCATTCCCGCGAAAGCGGGAATCCAGTGCCAGCAAGCACCGTGGCGGCCCCTAATTCGTCCAATCCATGGTCTCTGGAGTGGCGAGGGGCAAGTCAGAATGCGATTGCCCTGGATTCGGCCATTTACCCTATTGACTTTCGGTGCAAAGCGGCGTACACTAGCCAAGGCAGGTTGTTCCGGTGGCTATGGCCTGCGTAGTGGAGAGTTTTATCCCTCTGCAGCGCCGCTGCTGCCGCCCAAGTCTTGAGTCTGTGGAAACTGCGCTATACTCTGTGTGGATGATTAGACCGACCGGCAGACACAAGATACGCGCGGCGAGTGGCGCTCCGATACCGGCAAGAAACGTAGCGATTGTTGTGTGCCCCACGTGGTAGCGGCTGGCTGATCTCTGCCGCTCGCCACCGCAAGTAGCTTAAGCCGTTCCAATGAACACTGGGAGGCAGGGTGAATCTGTGCCTTGGCGGATACACGCCGGATACGAGCAAGGGGCAGCTACGGAGAGGTCTAATGGAAGATTCTGCCAAGGTGGAAAGGACGAGACGGTCGTATGGCGAACACACTTGAGGAGCTTGAGATTCGAGACGGAAACGCCCCGGCTGACTTGACGGCCGACCGGCTTATCGGTACGGGGCTAACTGAAGAAACCCTCGCACGGCTGGCGCGGCCCAGCGCCGCCGAGGAGGAGTTGCTGCAAGACCCGGCTAGTGCAGCGTTGAGCACACCGCGAAAGCGGTGGGCTTGGGGCGAGGGGACGCCGAGTGCCCCGGCCTCGGAGGACCTGCCTGAGACTACCGAGGCGCTGTACCTGCGCGACATCCGCCGGTACCCGCTGCTCACCCCCCAAGAGGAGATTGACTTGGCGCTCGCCCGCGACGCAGGGCTTGAAGCGCAGCGCCAGCTTGAGGAAAGCACGTTCGAGCGGCAGTTGCAGCTTGAGATCGAGCAGGTCGTCTTGGCCGGCGCGGCGGCGCGGCGGCGCATGGTGGAGTCCAACCTCCGCCTTGTCGTCACCGTGGCCCGCAAGTACACCGGCCGCGGACTACCCCTCCTCGATCTGATCCAGGAAGGGAACTTGGGCCTGGAGCGCGCCGTGACCAAGTACAACCCCCACACCGGCTATCGCTTCTCCACCTACGCCTACTGGTGGATCCGCCAGGCCGTGAGCCGCGCTCTGGCCGATCAAGGCCGGGTAATCCGCCTGCCGGTCCACGTGGTTGAGCGGCTGAGTGCCATCGGCAAGGCCCAGCGGGAGCTGGAGCAGCAGCTTGGACGCCCGGCGACCGCCCCGGAGATCGCCGCGCGCCTGAAGCTCCCGGAGCTACAGGTACGGGAAGCACTGCGAGCATCGCGCGCCACGCTTTCGCTGGAGCGTCCGCTCGGCATCGCCGACGACGGCGAGCTTGGCTTGGGCGACCTCATCGCCGACGACGCCAGCCCAACGCCGGACTCGGCTGCTATGCGTTCGCTGCTGGTGGATGAGTTGGAGCGTGCCCTGCACTCGCTCACGGAGCGCGAGCGGATAGTCCTGAGACTGCGTTTCGGATTGGGCAGTAACGCTGCCGACCGCGAGCTTGGCCCGGCCGCGACGTTGGCCGAGATCGGCGACACGCTAGGCATGAGCCGCGAGCGGGTGCGTCAGATCGAGGCGGAAGCACTCGCCAAGCTACGCTGCAATCCGCTGGTCCGCAAGCTCGAAACGTACATCGACTAGCCATAGGGGCGGCCCCCCGCCCCCTGCGGTCCCCCCGCTGCGGCGGGGGGACTGGGATTCCCGCTTGCAGAGACCTTTGCATAACTCGTCATTCCCGCGCAGGCGGGAATCCAGCCCTTCTCCCCCTCTGACTGGGACAGGCACGGGTTAAGCCGTAGGGGCGCAACATGTTGCGCCCGTCCCCCCGCAGTGCGGGGGGGCCATAGCTTAATACACGACACTTTTGGGGAGCGGGGGTGGCCGGGCGACGAGCCGGAGGCGCACGGACAGCCGGTGTCCCAGGGACAGCCGGCGCCGCAGGAGGCGCAGCCCGAGGGTGAACAGGCTGAAGCGCGGTTGTCGGCCCCGTGTGAGTTCCCGGCGGAGCCGCGCCGTGTGCGCCACCTGGGTCCCGAGGTTGAGCATCCACACATAGGCCAGGGCCATCACCAGCCACAGGACATTGGCCCGCTCGGCGCGCCAGACCCGGCTGCGTTGCCACTGCCACCCGTAGGACTTGAAGTCCCGGAAGGCCAGCTCCTCCCACATCCGCATACTGTACCAGTCGCTCTGCGCGGCCGGGTGGTTGGTCAAGAGCAGCCACGGCTCGGCGTGCCCGGGCTGCCAGCGCCCTTGGGCCCAACACCGGAGCCAGCCCGCCTGCTTGAAGGCCGCCACCGGGGCCCGCCAGGCATCGCCGGGTTGCGACACCAGGCTCCCGAAGGGCACGGGCGTTTGTCCGTCCACCCGCACCCGCACCTGCTTGGTGACTCGGACCAGGTAGTACCAGCCCAGCCCTTCGATGGCGCGGAGCAACGCGGGCGAGGTGCCAATCCCACGGTCGGCTTGGACCACCACCGGGCGCCGGTCCGCCAGGCCCGCGGCGACCCAGGTGAGCAAGGTGGTAATCAACGCCACCTGGCCCATCGGCCACTGGGTGGGGGAATAGCACCACCAGGCCAGGGGGATGGCACGACCCCGATAGGCCAGACTGACGGCCATCACCTTGAGCCGCGCCTGCAGGCTGGTCTCATCCACCAGCAACACCACTGGCCCACGGCCGGACAGGTGACTGAGCACCCACGCTGCCAACGCCTGGCAGCCCTGGGCCCAGTCGAGACGCGGGTTGGCCAGGAACCGTTGCAGCCGGCGCTCGACGGTATCCGGCTTGCCCAGTGCCGGCACCGCCTCGGCGACGGCGTTGAGCGTGCAGCATCGCGCGGCGGCTACCCCAAAGCTGAACCCGCTCAAGACCTTCACCAGGGGTTTGCTCAACTGGGGCATGCGGCGTTCGACCTCGTGGTGCCAGTGGTACAATGCCTGCCGTTGGCTCATGGACCCACTCCTTCCCGGTGTCTTCAACCTCAGGATGGAGTACGGTGCTTCCATGAGTCAACTCCTCACCTACCCCGGTCTGAAAAGTGTCGTGTATTAAGGGGGGCCATAGGGGGGCACCCGCATAAGAGACCTTTGCGTAACCCGTCATTCCCGCGAAAGCGGGAATCCAGCCCTCTCCCCGTGGGAGAGGGCCGGGGTGAGGGCCTTTAGCCCCGTCCCTTATGAAAGTTGGCAACTTGATTAGGTAGTGTGTTGCCCCCACCCTGACCCTCCCCCGTCCCGACAGGGGAGGGAACACACCCGTCCCCCCGCCGCAGCGGGGGGACCATAGGGGGGCACCCGCACAACAGGAGGTTTTTCTGTAGGGGTGCCCTGGCCGCTCTCCCGTCATTGCGGCGCAAGCCGCAATCCATCCTGACCATCCCTCCATCCTGAAAATCCTGATGCAGACAAAAAACCCACCCCTGACAGGGATCAGTCCGGGGCAGGACACCCGGGCTACCGCTACCAGCGTATCCGAAACGACCCCGGGCGCAGCGCCATCACGAGCACGGCGCCGCTTTCCCGCACGGTCTGCCACACGGCGCTCGTCCGCGCCGAGTCCGGCACCGTGAGCACTACGGCTGCCGCCTCTCCGTCCACGACATCCTCGGCGAGGACTTCCACGGTGCAGCCCTCTCGCTCCAGGGCAAGGAACAGGCTCGAAGCCGCGGCGGAGTCCAGCCCGGAGAGCCTGTTGCTGCGACGATTGGGACCGTGCAGCCAGTCCATCGCCTCCTGCCGCTCCCACGCCATCGTCACACCCCCTCCCGTCGATCCTACGATCCGCCGCGCAAGGTTGCGCCAAGCTGCCGCTTCAGCGTGCCGATGATGCGCTGGCGCGTCGGCTCGACCTCGGCATCGGTCAACGTGCGATCCGGCGCCTGGAAGGTCAAGGCGAACGCGAGGCTGCGCTGGCCGGCCGGCACCTGATCGCCCTGATAGACATCGAACAGCCGCACGCGCGTCAGCAACTGGCGGCTCGCGCGGCGCATGACCGCCTCGACGTGCTCGGCGGGCACCGCCTCATCGAGCACCACCGCGAGGTCCTGCACGACTGCCGGGTAGCGTGCCACGCCGTCGAACTGCCGGTGGTCCCCGGCCAGCGCAATGATCCGGTCGAAGTCGAGCGCCAAAACCACGCCCTGCCCACCGAGACCGAACGCGCGCGCCGTATCGCGGTGCAGCGCCGCCAGCACGCCCAGCACTTGGCCCTCGCGGACGGGACGCTTGCCCATCGACTCCGGGTGATGGTCACTGATGATCGCCGCCGTCGGCCCAGCCGCGAACGCCGGGTGGGTCAGCGGTATGAAACCGGAGCGCGGAGCGCCTAAGCGTTCCAGCACCTCTTCGGTCGCGCCTTTCAGGTGGAAGAAGCCGGCCCCGGCCGGACTGCCCCAGCCGGCTGCGGACGACCAATCGCTGTTCGGATGCTGCGCCACGACCGCCGTCAGCACGCGCCGCTCCTCCGGCAGACCGGCGCCGGTAGGCAGATACAGCCGGCCAAGCTCGAACAGGCACACGTCCTCGTCGGCCTGCCGCAGGTTCCGACGAGCCGTCTCGATGAGATCGGGAATAGCCGACGTGCGGAGCACGTCTCGGTCGCTGCTCAACGGATTGGCCAGCATGACCGGCGCGTCAACGGCCGGGAAAACCCGCTCCTGCACCCACCGGGCGAGGTCATCACCGGCCGCCGGCCGCCGGCCGCGCCGCGAGCGTGGCTCCTGCCGCGCTGGCGCTGCGTCTATCAACGGCAGGCGGGCAAGCTGGTCCCGGTTAGTCAGCGTGAACGCGATGATTTCGTCGTAGCCGGCCGCCGCGAATACCTGACGCGCCGCCTCCTCCCAATACAGCGGTGCATCACGGTCCGGCCGCGGGGTACCGCCCGTGAGCAGCGTGCTGGGAATCGCGTCGTACCCCACGATCCGCGCCACTTCCTCTACCAAGTCCTCCGGAATAGCCACGTCGGTCCGATGGATGGGCGGCGTCACCAGCCAGCCGTCCTCCCTGCCAGGCAGCGCCGCCACCTCGAACCCGAGCGCACGCAGCGTTTGCGTCACCTGCTCCGGCGCATAGGTCATGCCGAGCAGGCGCTCCAAGTCGTTCGGGCGTAGCTCGATAGCCGCACGTTGGCGCGGCCGGGGAAAGGCGTCAACCGGCTCACCGACCATCGTGCCACCGGCCAGATCGACCATCAGCGCCGCGGCCCGCAGCGCCGCCGGCAACGGTAGCTCCGGCGGCAGCCCCTTCTCGAAGCGCCGCGAGGCCTCGGTCGGTAGCGTGAGCGCGCGGCGCGTGCGGCGGATACTCACCGGGTCGAAGTTCGCGCTCTCGATCAGCACCGCCGTCGTGCCGGCGCTCACCTCCGTAGATGCCCCACCCATCACCCCGGCCAGCGCCACCGGCCGCGCGGCATCGGCGATCACGAGCATCTCCGGCGTGAGGATGCGACCCTCTCCATCGAGCGTAATCAGCTGCTCGCCGGCTGCGGCGCGCCGCACGATAATTGCCTGCCCGCGCAGCGTGTCCAGATCGAAGGCATGGAGCGGCTGTCCCCATTCGATCATGACGTAGTTGGTGATGTCTACGATGTTGTTGATGGGCCGCAGCCCTGCCGCGTTCAGGCGCTCCTGCATCCAACCGGGCGACTCGCCGACCGTGACGCCGCGCACCACAATCGCCACGTAGCGACTACACAGGTCCGGGTCGGCGATCTCCACGGTCGCCGGCGGCTGTGCAGCGTCTTCCCGCCGGGCGATCTCCGCCGCGGGCACCTGCAAGCCTGTGCCGGACCCCGATCCGGTAGCAGCGCCCGTGATGGCAGCCAGCTCCCGCGCAACACCGAGCATCGAGAGACAATCGGCACGCGGCCCCTTGATGTCCAGCTCCAGCACTACGTCGCCGAGCACTTCCTCCAACGACAGGCCTACGGGCGTATCGGGCGGGAGGATCAGGATGCCGCTGGCATCATCGCCAGTCCCTAGCTCGCGTGCCGAGCAGACCATCCCCTCGGACCGGACGCCCCGGATGCGCGAGGCCTTGAGCCGAAACTGCTTCGGCGGATCGGCGTAGTTGTCCCAGAGCTGTGCTCCCACGAGCGCGAGCGGCACCTTGGCGCCCTCATGCAGGTTTGGCGCTCCCGTCACGATTTGGAGCGAGCGCCCCTCACCGTAGTCCACGGTAGCGAGCAGCAAGCGGTCCGCGTTCGGATGCTGCTCCAGTCGGCGCACCTCGCTCGTGTAGATGCCCTCCCAGGCACCACCGACGGCGTGCTGCGCCGTCACCTCCAGACCGGCCATCGTGAGCCGGTGCGCCACCTCGCTCGCCGGCAGATCGGTCGCCACATATGATCGCAACCACTTCAGCGACACTAACATGCTATATCCTCCCGATAGACGCTGCTAACGCTTCTCATTCATTCCCCCGCCAGTGGCAGCTCATCCCTCTCCGTCATTCCCGCGAAGGCGGGAATCCAGGGCGGGAGCGTTGGCCGCGGCCCCAGGCACCTGGATTCCGGCTTCCGCCGGAATGACGTACTGGCGCTGGTGAAAGCACCTCATTGACGAGACACGGCCTAGCGGAACTGGCGTAGGAACCGCAGATCGTTTTCGTAGAACAAGCGCAGGTCGTCAATGCCGTAGAGCAGCATGGCAATACGGTCGAGACCCATGCCAAAGGCAAAACCGCTGTACTCCTCCGGGTCGTAGCCGACGTTGCGTAGCACCTGCGGATGGATCATCCCGGCACCCAGAATCTCGATCCAGCCCGTATTGCTGCACACGCCACATCCACTCCCGTCGCAGACGTGGCATTCCATCGCCATGTCCACCCCCGGCTCCACGAACGGGAAGTAGTCGCAGCGGAACCGAGTACGCCGTTCCCGGCCGAAGATAAGCTGGATGGCCTGCGTCAGCGTGCCTTTCAGATCGGCCATCGTGACCCGGCGATCCACCGCAAATCCTTCTACCTGATACAGCATCCAGCCGTGCGTGGCGTCCGTGGCCTCGTAGCGATACACCTTGCCAGGCACAATGACCCGCACCGGCGGCTCGGTCTGCTCCATCACCCGAATCTGCATCGGCGAGGTGTGCGTGCGGAGCAGCACTTCACCCGGCTTGCCTACGTTCCCGACGTAGAAGGTGTCCCACATATCGCGGGCCGGATGCTCTTCAGGCAGGTTGAGCAAGGTGAAGTTGTTGCGATCCCACTCCACCTCCGGTCCGTCAGTGGCGCGGAAACCCAACTGACCGAAAGCCGCCATAACCCTCGCCTTGACCTGGTTGATGACGTGCGCCTGGCCCATGCGCGGCCGAATACCGGGCAGCGTCACGTCGAACGCCGCCGTCTCCTCAACCGGCGCCTGCGCCGCCTCGGCCAGGGCCTGCTTCCGAGCGTCATACGCCCCGGTCAAGGCGGCCTTGACCGCGTTGCCCGCCGCCCCGGCGGCCGGCCGGTCCCCCGGCGGCAACTGCCCCAGCCCGCGCATCGCCTGGGCCAGCCGCCCCCGCCGCCCCAAATACTCGATACGCCAAGCCTCCAACGCCGGCGCGTCCGCCGCCTCGGCCAACTCCCGCTCGGCCACCCGTTGCAGCACTTCCCACGTATCCTGCATCATCCACTCCTTCATACCTCACTCTCGCCCGCTCCGGCAGACTCCCCCTCTCTATCGCTCCGCGATGGAGAGGGGGCCGGGGGGTGAGGCCCTCACACAAAAACGAAAACCGTCGCCTCGTCCGGGACGAAGCGACGGCCGTGACCCGTCATCTCCGCGGTACCACCCGCGTTAGCTTGCTGGCCGCACCGACATAATAACTACGGCAGCAGCAAGCCCACTCTCACTGGCTCCGGGACACACCGGTCCCAAAGCCATTGCCCCGCTATCGGTGGGCCTCCGGGTCGGCATTACTCAGCCACCGCGCCCGGCCACCCAGGTTCCTAGGTGGCATCAGGCCCGCTGGCCTTTCCTCCGCCGGCTCAGAAGGGAATTTCGGTACGACCGTTGCCGCCGGTGCTCGCAGCCGCTGACACCGGCTCTCTGCGGACAGTCAGGTCGTCCTACTCGCTTCGTCCTCGCCGTTCGCTATTCACTTCCGCTCGCACGCCGGCAGATGAAGCCTCTGCCTCACCACTCGCCGTGCGCTGGCGTAACGCCTCGAACAAAATGATACCGGCTGCAACTCCGACGTTCAACGAGTCCAGTTGCCGGCCGCTCGCCATCGGCACCGTCACTGCTTGCCCGCCCGTGAGCTGCACGGCCTCGGCGCTCGCACCCTGCGCCTCGCTGGAGACGACGAGCACCGCCGGCTGCTTCCAGTCCGGCGCCCAGTAGGCAACACCGCCGCGCGGGTCGGCAAGCCACCGCGCCGGCACCGCAGCAAGCATCTCACCCAGCGCCGGCCACTCTATACCCTGCCGGATGGGGACCTGGAAATGCGCCCCGGCCGCGGCTCGCACGACCTTGGAACTCCACAGATCAACGCAGCCGCGTGCAGCCAGCACTTCCGTCACACCGCTGGCCGCGGCCACGCGCAGGATCGCGCCGGCGTTGCCGGGGTCGCCGATACCGTCCAGTAGTAACACGAGCGGCACGGCGTTCTCGTCAGGGTCAAGCCGTCCTTCCGGCACGACCGCGACGATGCCCGGCGGCGTGACCGTATCGCTGATGGCACTCAGCACGGCCGGCGATACCTCGCGGACCTCGGCGCCGGCGCGGCGGAGGGTGTCGAGCAGGTGACGGTGGCGACGCTGCCGTTGGGCAAAATCGGCGCTGTGGAGCACAAGCTGCGGCGTGGTGGCACGGAGTGCCTCGGTGACGAGCCGTGTGCCTTCCACCAAGAAGGCGCCGGCACGCTGACGCCCCCGGCGCGTGTGGAGGCTGAGGGCCAGGCGGATGCGTGGATTGGCGAGACTGGTAATCAAGCCGGATTAGGCGGCTGCCGCCTGCGCCGCAATCTGTCCGAACGCCTCGGCATCGCGCACGGCGAGGTCGGCCAGCATCTTGCGGTCTATGGAGATGCCGGCTTTGCGGAGGCCGTGCATGAAGGTGCTATAGGTCAGCCCGTGCTGTCTCGACGCGGCGTTGATCCGCAGAATCCACAGCCGGCGCAGGTCGCGTCTGCGCTGCCGGCGGCCACGATAGGCGTAGTCGAGGCTGTGAATCATGGCCTCATGCGCCACCTTGTAGCGGCGGCTCCGCGCCCCGTACTGGCCTTTTGTCCGCTTGAGCACCTTCTTGTGCCGGCGGTGATTGGTGACGCCGCGCTTGACCCGTACCATGTCCGTATCCTGCTCTGCCTCTCCCGGCCCGGTGCTAACTGCCTACCAGTATCCGCTTGATCCGCTTGGCATCGCTCGGCGCTGCCGCGTGCGTCTCGGCAATCATGCGCTTGGTGCGCCCGCGCTTCTTCATGCGATGGTGGCTGACCGACCCTTTCGCCCGCATCACCTTGCCGTTGCGCGTAATCCGAAACCGCTTGGCCGACGCCTTGTGCGTCTTCATCTTGGGCATAGGTGCCATCCTCAGGGGGAAATCGTCCGGCCGTAAGTCCTCACCAGCCGGCAACGTAGCGAGCGTAACTATAGCACGTTTCTCCGACATCAGGCCAGAGCTTGAAGTACGAACGAGCAGCCGACTAGGACAGGTAGCCCTGCGCCTTCATCAGCTCGGCGTTGAGGATGGCGGCCCCCGCAGCGCCGCGGACGGTGTTGTGGCCCACCACGAGCAGCTTCCAGTCGAGGATGGGACACGGCCGAATCCGGCCCACCGCCGTCGCCATGCCACCGGCGGCGTCGCGGTCGAGGCGCGGCTGCGGACGATTTTCCTGTGCCGGCACGGACAACGGCCGCTCCGGCGCACTCGGCAGCCCCAATTCTTGCGGCAAACCCCGGAAGTCGTGCAACACTTGCCGTAGCTCGTCGGCCGTCGCCGGGCGACCCAGCTTGACCGAGACGGCCTCCGTGTGTCCGTCCCATACCGCTACCCGATGGCAATGGGCGCTGATCGGCAGGTCCGCCAGCGTGATCTCCGCCCCGTTTAGCGAGCCGAGCAGCTTCAGCGGCTCCCATTCCATCTTCGGCTCCTCGCCGTCGGTGTGCGGGAGTACGTTGTCAATCACGTCGAGCGACGGCACACCCGGATAACCGGCGCCGGAGGTCGCTTGCATCGTGGTGACAATGACCTGCTCGACCCCGAAGGCGTCAACCAGCGGCTTGAGCGCCATCACGAGCGTAATCGTCGAGCAGTTGGGATTCGTCACCAGGCAGCCGTGATCCCAGCCGCGGCTCTTCTGCTGCGACGGCAGCAAGCCGAGATGGTCCGGGTTGACCTCCGGGATCAACAGTGGCACATCCGGCTCCCGACGGTAGGCGCTCGCGTTGCTGCTGACGACGTAGCCGGCCTCGGCAAACGCCGGCTCGACCTCCCGCGCCACGTCCGACGGCAGCGCGGAGAAGACGAGGGCGCAGTCGAGCGGCGGCCGGCTCTCGACCACCGTCATGTCGGCGATCCGCTCCGGGATCGGTGTCGGCAGCAGCCAGTTCACCGCGTCGGCGTAACGCTTCCCGGCGCTGCGCTCCGAGGCGGCGACCGCCGCGATCTCGAACCACAGATGGTCGGCAAGCAACTGGACAAATCGCTGCCCCACGATGCCCGTAGCAGCCAGAACGCCTACCGGTATCTTTTCCACAAGCCATCTCCTCGGTTTTGGTGTGCTCTACTTCCATTTTACTACAGCAGCGGCTCGCTCGCTTTTTCTGCGACTTCGCGCTGCATGGCGGCAATGACCTCCGGCACCGCGACCGTCCCGCGATCCTGCCCGCTGCGCTGGCGCACCGCCACCTGCTGCGCCGCTGCCTCGCGGTCACCGACGACGAGCATGTACGGAATCTTCTGGAGCTGCGCTTCCCGTATCTTCGCCCCGATGCGCTGCGAGCGGTTATCTACTCGCGCGCGCAGACCGGCCTGCTCCAACTCCGCCGCCACTTCCGCCGCGTAGACGTTGTGGCGGTCGGCGATGGGCAGCACGATGGCCTGCGCCGGCGCCAGCCAGAGCGGGAAGGCGCCCCCGTAGTGCTCGATCAGCGTGCCCAGAAATCGCTCCAGCGAGCCAAGCAGGGCGCGATGGACCATGAAGGGCCGGTGCTCGGCGCCATCCTCACCGATGTACCCCAGGTCAAAACGCTCCGGGAGGTTGAAGTCCACCTGGATGGTCGTACACTGCCACGTGCGGCCGAGCGAGTCGAGCAAGTGAATATCAATCTTCGGCGCGTAGAAGACCGCCTCGCCCTCGGCAACGTGGAAGTCGAGATCGTGCCCTTCGAGGGCACGCCGCAGCGCGCCCTCGGCCTGCTCCCATTCCTTGTCGCCACCCATGTACTGATCCAGGTTGTTCGGATCGCGCACGGAAAGCTCGATCTCGTACTCGTGGAAACCGAACGAGCGCAGCAGGTGCAGGCCAAGATCGAGCACGCCGTTGATTTCGTCTTCTAGTTGATCGGGCCGGCAGAAGATATGCGAGTCGTCCTGCGTAAAGCCGCGCACGCGCAGGAGACCGTGCAGCACGCCGGCCCGCTCGTAGCGATAGACCGTGCCCAACTCGCAGTACCGCACCGGCAACTCGCGGTACGAGCGCAGCCGCCGTCGGTAGACCTGCACGTGGAAGGGGCAGTTCATCGGCTTGAGTAGGAACTGCTGCTGGTCAACGTCAATCGGCGCGTACATTGCGTCCCGGAAGAACTCCAAGTGGCCGGAGCTTGACCACAGATCGGCAGTGCCGATGTGCGGCGAATAGACGTACTCATAGCCCCACTTACGATGCTCTTCCTTCCAGAAGTCCTCGGACACGCTCCGCAGAACCGCGCCGTCCGGCTCCCAGAGCGGCAGGCCGCCGCCGACCTGCTCGTTGAAGAAGAACAGCCCTAGGTCCGTGCCGAGACGCCGGTGATCGCGCCGGCGTGCCTCTTCGAGCTTCCACAGGTAGTCGTCAAGCTCCTGCTGCGTGTGCCAGGCCGTCCCGTAGATACGCTGAAGCTGCGGCCGGTTTTCGTCGCCCCGCCAGTAGGCGCCCGCAACGCGCAGCAGCTTGAACGGCCCGATCTGCCCCGTGCGTGCGACGTGCGGGCCACCGCAAAGATCGAGAAACTTGCCCTGCTGGTACAGCCGCACGCCGCCCGCGCCGACCCCGGCAGCATCCGGCGAGTCGGCGACCTCGCCGCTCGCCTCACCGGCCGTCAGCGCCTCGATCAGCTCCAACTTGTAGGGCTGCCCGCGTTCTTGGAAAAGCTGCTTGGCCGCCTCGCCCTCGATCTCCTCGGTCGAAAAGGGCAGATTGGCCTTGATGATCCGCCGCATCCGCCGCTCGATTTGCGCCAAGTCATCCGGCGTCAGCGGCCGGGGTAAGTCGAAGTCGTAGTAGAAGCCGTCGGCAATCGGCGGCCCGATACCGAACTTCGCATTCGGCCAGATTTGCTGCACCGCCTCGGCCATCACGTGTGCAGCCGAATGCCGCAGCGTATCCAGCGCGTGGCGTGCCAGAGCCGCACTATCCTCTGGAAATCTGTGGTGCGGCTCTGGCGTCGCCATCGGCCCGTCGTCCGGCGCCGCGACGCTCTCCGCAGCCTCGTTCTTGCTCATCACGTACTCCTATCTCAGATTTCAAGATATAGGGTGGTCTTACCACCCGTCATTCCCGCGCAGGCGGGAATCCACGTCCCCCCGGTTGCCGCCGACGGCTTGCGCCCAGGTCATTCCCCCGCAGGCGGGAATCCACGTCCCCCCGGTTGCCGCCGACGGCTTGCGCCCAGGTCATTCCCCCGCAGGCGGGAATCCACGTCCCCCTGCCGAAGCGGGGGGACCATAGGGGGGCGAGTCGCACCCAACACCCGGTCGCCCCCGGCCGCGGAAGCCACCTCTATTGCCCGTTGCTCGGCAACCGCAGCAATCATCACACCGCCCTGCCGTATTCCTCGCCCCTACGCCGAACAGAACGGCAACCAAACAAAACGCCCCCCACCCTCTCGGGACGGGAGGCATTGCCTCTCGCGGTTCCACCCGAATTCGCCGCGCTACCTAAACGGACAAGCGTGGCGCACTCGCCGGCTGCTATCCGGAGCCACCGGGGTCGGTCTACGCAGCAGCGCCGTTCCGCTCTAGCGCGGACCGCGCGCCTTCAGCCGACCGGCTCGGAGGTGGTATCCCGGCCTCAGGCACCAGGGAGGCTTGCAACCGGTGGCCTCCCCTCTCTGCCACGCCATCGGAACCGGGACGTGTCCTCGTCATCGCCTGCCGTATTCACTTAACCGGTCAGTGTAACATACGCCTCAGATCTCGATCTCTTCCCGCTTGATGCCTCTCCTCCGCAGCGCATCCCACCACTTGCTGTCGTTCCAGTCGATCTCAAGGCCGTCTTCCGCTGCTTTGCGCCGAAACTGGTCGACAAATGCCTGCGCGCTGGCCGGTGCGGCCCGGATGGCGGCGAGCCGTTCGTCGGGCGGGGGCACCCAACCAAACGTGGCCGCGGCTGCCGCCGGCGAGATCTGTTCCACTATCGGCCATCCGCCAAGATGATACTCCGGGTGGGAGGAATACTCTTTCCACAGGAACCCCGTCTCTGGACACCCGTAGAGGCTTTCCCACCCCTCCGAATGGTCCGCCAGCCGACGGAGATGACCATAGATATAGCGATAGACCTCAAGGTCCGATGGCCCACCCTCCTCCGACGAGTCAATGGAGTGAATCTCGGTACAACGGCAGTTGCTCATCTAGTACACAACCCTAATCGTGTAGTTCTCCCGGTCGCCATTAGTGCGTTGCTCGACATTCAATCTTGATAGCCAATCCAACCAGGTATCTATATCTTCATCGGTGATCCTAATACCCCTGGCCCGCAGAGTGCGCCACAGTCGGTCGTCGCGTCCGTTAACCTCCTCGCCATACGCCTTCAGCTTATGCAGCACTCTGGCGATATAGGCCTTGCCGCTATCCGGCGCGGCCCGGATAGTCGCGAGCCGCTCGCCCGGCGCGGGAGCCCAACCAAACGTCGCTGCCGCTTCCTCTGGTGAAATCTGTAACAACTCCGGCCACCCGCTAGCATGATACTCCGGGTGGGGGTAGTACCTTCTCCACAGTCGCCCCGCCGCTGGACACCCGTAGAGAGTTTCCCACCGCTTGCCGTCCTTTACCAACTCACGCAAATGACCATACGCATACTCATCAGCCCGTACATCAATGCGCCGAAGCTCGCCACACCTACATTCAGTCATCTAACTCTCCCGATCGTTTAGCCGCCTGATTCCCGAAAACACAAAGCCAATTCCGACCCCTCTTCCCAATCAGAATACCGGATGGAGGTTCAGCGCCAGCGAGCGGAAATCGCGGACGCGGTGAATGGTCACGAGGTCGTTGTCGTGCTGATTGGCCGCGTTCTTGGCGGTGCGCGACGAGACAAGCAGGTCATCGCCGTCAACGAGGAGCGCATTGTATTGAAAGCCCTGTCCTGGGCTGGGCCACCTGGCAATACAGCCCGCCGGAAACCAGTTCAGCGCGTCCAGGCTGTACATCAGCATCAGAAACCGGCGCTCATTGCCGGCACGCCCCTTGAGCAGTCCTCGCGCCGCCATCTCCCGTCCCCACTCCAGGTCCTGCGTCCGCGTCGGGAGGCTGGTCGCCGCCCAGAAGTAGCCATGCTGGCCGCCCAAAGCCGCACCACACCTGGCATCATCCGTGCGGCTTTGGGCGGTCACCGGCTCGTCCCGGATGATGTGGAAGTAGCAGTTGCCGGGCAGCGGATGGAATTGCGTAAACCGCAGCTCGATCTCCTCGCCGTCGTCCTCCACATCGCACACGGCGCAGAGATGCGCGGTCGTCTGCCGATCAATGCGGAGCCGGACGAAGACGCGGATGCGGCCGTTGACGTTGACGACGTTCGGCTCTAGCCAGTGATCGCCGTGGTCCGGCGGCCGGCCCGGAAACGACGCCGTCAGATCGTCGCCGTCGGCCGGATACACCTCGCCCTGCGCTACGTCATCGCGCAACCCGGCGCTGAGGCCGGCCGGCGTGCCGGGATACGCCAGATACGGCGAAATACGCCAGCGGGACCGGTCCAGCAAGTCATCGGCCGCCAGGTCACCGGCCACGACGGCGATCCGTGACCCCGTGCGATTGAAGTTGCCGCCGGCATTGGGCGCCCCCAACGCCCAGTACAAGGTGTCGCCGCGAACGGCGTGTGGCGTAAAGGTGTTCCAGAAACGCCCCGCAAACAGCGTCACCGGCTCGCGCCAGCTCGCTCCCTCATCATCACTGGCCGTCACCACGATGTCCCCACGGCCCGGCCGGTTGCACAGCAGATACAACCGGTCCCGATGAACGAAAACCAACCCGTCGTCAAGGTCCACCGACCCGGTTTCTTGCCACGTCCGCCCGCCGTCGTCGCTCGTATAGAAAAATGTGCCCAGCGCCCGCTCCGGGTGGCCCGGCGCCCGCCCAATCCGCGTCACCAGCGAAAAGCTGCACAGCAGCCGCCCGCTGGGTAGCCGGAGCAATGCTGGCGTCGCCGTGAACACATCGGGATCGGCAACGTGCCGCACCACCGTATAGTCCTGCGCCAGCGGCGCGGCGTGCGGAGTGTACGCGGCTCGTTTGCCGGTGCTATCAGTCATTGCTTTCCCCGTAGCGTCGTGTTGCTACCCGGATTCTACAGCGGATACAGCCCCCTCGCTATGTACCGGGCGCCGATTCCAGTAGAATATCCGATAGACAGTTGCGCCGGCATTCAAGCGCAGGATAGTCGAGGTTGATGCCGAGGTAGGGGGAACGACTCGCACCAATTGCCACGTTCAACCCACCTGGCAACGACCACATCATTCGTCTTCCATCAGGAGGTTGCGGGAATCGGCGGTCAACTGGTAATGTTTAGATATGCCTAAAGTACGGGATGCCATGCGTCTTGTAGAGCGGGATGGCTGGATATTGGTGCGGACGAGGGGCAGCCACCGGCATTACAAGCACCCTGAGAAGCCCGGACTCGTGACGATTGCCGGGAAACGGAACGTTGACGTACCACCTGGAACATGGGCCAGAATCATGAAGCAAGCCGGGCTTGTCAGAGGATCGGGATCATGAAGTACACCGTGGTCATCGAAGCGGGGCCGACCAGCTACGGCGCCTATGTCCCCGATCTACCGGGGTGCGTAGCCGTGGCCGAAACGTTGGAGGAAGTCGCTGCGCTGATCCGCGAGGCCATCGTTTCGCATCTCGAAGTGCTGGCTGAGGAAGGCATCCCAATCCCGGAACCGCGCTCGTCGGTCCAGTTGGTGGAAGTCTAGCGCCGCTGCCCCGATCCATTCGGTGGCAAGCTACCCCAAAACCTGGAGGAGCCGAACCTGGCATTGGGAGCGCAATCCGGCCAGGAGATGAAGATGGGTGTTACCTACGTCACCGTGACCATTCGGAATCCGGCCGCGCCGGACCGGACATGGGAAAGTCTTTTCCTGGTTGATACCGGCGCGGTGGATTGCCTCGTGCCGCGACCACACTTGGAATCTATCGGTCTGGCGCCCAAAGGTCAGCGCATCTACGGCCTAGCCGACGGCCGGGAAATCAGAATGGATATCACCACCGGCGACATCGAGTTCATGGGCGAAATCGTCGGCGGCACGATTGTCATGGGACCAGCGGAGAGTGAGCCGTTGCTCGGCGTCACCGCCCTCGAATCGGTGGGCATCGAAGTGGACCCGCGCAATCAGACCCTCCGGAGACTGCCGTCGGTACGGCTCAAGGGGCAGCGGCCGCAGGCAGCGTGAGCGCGGCGCGGCTCCTAGTGCCGTCAGTCATCGCAAGCCCCGTAGCGTCGTGTTGCTGCCCGGATTCTACGGCGGGCATGTCCCTTACGCTGTGTACCGGGCACCGATTCCAGTAGAATATCCAGCAACAATCCACCGGTAGTTGAGTCACACCCACCGGGGCCCAATGGTGAATCACGGGCAAGGGAGTGCATACATGTCCGATAACAAGGTGCGCGTCGTCCATTATCTGAACCAGTTCTTTGCCGGGATCGGCGGCGAGGAGCAGGCCGGTCATCCGGTCGAGGCGCGAGCGGGCGCGGCTGGCCCCGGCCGCGCCCTGCAGGCCCAACTCGCCGGCCAAGGTGATGTCGTAACTACGCTGATCGGCGGCGATAGCTACGTCAGCGAGCAACCCGCGAATGCGGAACCGGCCCTTCGGGCGGCACTGACCGAGTGGCAGCCGGACGTGCTGATCGCCGGGCCGGCGTTTAATGCCGGACGTTACGGCCTCGCGTGCAGCCTGGTATGCCGGATAGCGCACGAGTTGGGCATACCCGCCGTGACCGGCATGTATCCGGAAAACCCCGGACTGATCGGTGAGCGCCTGCATATGGTGGCAGTACCCACCAGCGATAGGCCGCTGGACATGCAAGCGGCACTGGCGGCCATGGCGCGCCTCGCGCTGAAGCTCGGTCGCGGCGAGGACTTGGGACCGGCCGCGGCGGAGGGCTATCTGCCGCGCGGATTGCGGGTGTTCAGTCAGCGAGAAGCGCCCGGCTACCAGCGTGCGCTCGACATGCTCGTAGCCAAGCTGAACGGCCAGCCCTTCCAAACCGAAGTGCCGATCCAAGTGCCGGAGCGTGTCGAGCCGGCCGCGCCCATCGCCGACCTGCGGAACGCGCGGATCGCGCTGGTGAGCACCGGCGGGCTGATCCCTAAGGGCAACCCCGAACGACAGCTCAACGGCAACCCACACCGCTACTATCGCTACTCCGTCGTGGACCGGTCCACGTTGACGCCCCACGATTGGGAAGCCTTCCATGGCGGCTACTTCAATGGGACTTCGAGCGAAAACCCGAACTACATCTGTCCCCTACGCCATCTCCGCCACCTGGAGGCAGAGGGCGTGATCGGCGGGGTGTTCCCGGATATATTCACCATGCCCGGCGTTGCCACACCCGTTGACAAATCCCAGGCGTTCGGCGACCAACTCGGCACCGAGCTACGCGAAGGCGGTGCCGACGGCTGCTTCTTAGTCGCCACCTGAGGGACTTGTAATCGTTGCGGCGCAACGATGGCAAAGGAAATCGAACGGCACGGTATCCCGGTAGCGATGATCTCCGCCATTCACGGCCTCCCGCTCACGACCGGCGCCAACCGGGTCATCCGCGGCGCCCGCATCGAGCACGTCTGCGGCGATCCCAACCTCGGTCCGGAGAAGGACTTCGCCTACGGGCTACGCATCGTGCAGACGGCGCTCCGCGCGTTGCAGACCGACGTGAGCGGACCGACCCTATTCGACCCGGATGACCTGGATGAAGTCGCAGCGGAAGGAGAGGCAATCCATGCGTCTTGAGCTAGGCACCTTCCCGGTCCACGACATCGCGTTCGGCGCTCACACGCGCTGGTCCGACGGCCTCTTGGAAGTGAATCGCGACGATCTGCTCGCCGCGGTGCGTGCCGACCCACGCATCGCCACGGTAGACCTGGAGTTGGCGCGGCCGGGCGAATCGGTCCGCATCTGGCCGCTGCGCGACGTTGTCGAGCCGCGCGTCAAGGTGGAGGGCGCCGGCGTGGCCTACCCCGGCGTCTGCGGCCGGCCCATCGAGACCGTCGGCGAGGGACGCACGCACCGACTCGCCGGCATGGGCGTTGCCGAAGTGTCGAACGTGAACTGGCACGAGGCCGGTGGCGATTTCGTCGAGGTATTCATAGACATGTCCGGCCCCTGGGCCGACCGCCTGCCGCTGGCCTCCCTGCTCAACCTCTGCGTGGTCGTCGAGCCGGACGCGGCACTCGGCAACGACGCCAAGAACGAAGTGGTCCACGCCGCGGTGTTAACCGTCGCGGATCGGCTGGCGGCGACCACCAAAGACTTGGAGCCGCCGGAGCAGGAGGTGTATGAGCTACCGCCGGTGGACCCGGCACTGCCCCGCGTGGTCTACATCTGGTGCTTGCACTCACCGCAGGCAATGTCCGGCTCACCCACGACCTGGTGTACATCCACCTACGGCCTGACGCACCTGACGCCGCCCTGGCTGCTGCATCCGAATGAAGTGCTCGACGGGGCAGTCACCGGCCCCTACCGGTCGCCGTTTGCCATGTCCTGGACCGTGATGAACAATCCGGTGCTCGGCGAGTTGTACCGGCGTCACGGCGTAGACTTGAATTTCCTCGGCGTGATCGCCTTCCGGACCGAGTGGACGACCCAGCACGAGAAGCAGCTGATGGCTAACCAAGCCGCCAAGATGGCCCGTATGCTGGACGCGCAGGGCGCCCTGGTCACGTGGGACGCTGGCGGCAACGAGTTCATCGAGGTGATTCGCACCGTCCAAGCCTGCGAGCAGTTGGGAATCAAGACGGTGTTTATGACCGGCGAAGACTCCTCCGCCGGTGGTGTGCCGACCTTGCTGGAGCCGCTCCCGGAGGCCGATGCCATCGTCAGCACCGGCTTCATCTACAACGACCTCACCGACCTCAAGTCCCTGCCACCCGTGGAGCGTGTCATCGGCTCGGACCAGCGGGTTATCGGCCGCTTGCGCGATCAGCAGGTCCCCACCGCCGGCCCCTTGGAGCCACCCCGCCGCTACGACGACCATTACGGCTTCAACCGCTACAGTGGCCTGGAGGCGTGAGCGGCGAGCGGTGCCTGAACAACCTGTCCCCGGCGCTTCCTAGCCACTGAATCACCACGATGTCACAGTTGACCACGAACCGAGTAGTCGTCAAAGACGTGCGCTATATGCTGGCGCACGTGCCCGGCCTGGTGCAGTACGGCTCCAAGCCCGTGCGCGAGCTACCGGGAGACGCGGCGCTGCGAGAGCAGTTGGGGGCGCGGCTGCGCTCGTTCGACGAGGCCGCGGCCTATCCACCGCATCAAGTGTTTCTCGGCGCCCGTCCGCCCGAGGACTTGTGGGCGCTGGAACGGCCGTGGTGGCGTTCACAAGGCGATGCGCCGCCCGTTGGCCCCGACCGCTCCTTCCGCGGCCCGTTCGGCGAGCTACTTTCGGAAGTGCCGTTCTACGGCTTCCTCAAGATCGCCGACGACTTCAACCTCGTGACCCTCTCCGAGGAGTTCACGGAGGAGTCCCGGCCCATCCTCGCGCAGCACCCGCTCATCACGCCGGACGACCTCGCCCGCTTAGGCACCGGACAGCCGTTGGCGCGGATCGAGCAGTCCGAGGCGGCGCTGCCGCTGATCTTGGGTGACGGCCGCCTGGTGGGCTGCATCCGCAGCGACCACGGTCAGGACACCTCACTCTCGGCCGACGTGCTGCTGGAGAACCTCACGTGCAAGGCAACGGCCGTGCTGGCACTGCGCGCGCTCCTGCATGACGGTCCCGTGCCGGCCGAGCAGGTGGAATACCTCATCAACTGCGGCGAGGAGGCGGTCGGGGACCGCTATCAGCGCGGCGGCGGCAACTTGGCCAAGGCCGTCGGCGAGCTATCCGGCTGCGTGCAAGCCACCGGCGCCGACGTGAAGGCGTTCTGCTGTGGTCCGGTCCACGCGCTCGTCATCGCGGCCGGCCTAGTCGCGTCCGGCCTGTTCCGCGAGGTAGCGGTGGTTGGCGGCTGCTCGCTCGCCAAGCTCGGCATGAAGTTCCTAGGGCATCTGAAGCACGATCAGCCGGTGTTGGAGGACGTGCTCGCCGGCGTCGCTATCCTCGTTGGCGCCGACGACGGGCATAGTCCGGTCTTACGTCTCGACAGCGTCGGCAAGCATCCCGTGAGCGCCGGCGCGGCCCAGCAGGCCATTTTTCAAGCCCTGGTCGCCGAACCGTTGCAGCGGCTCGGCTGGCGCTTCGATGCGATTGACCGCTATGCGACCGAGCTACACGACCCGGAGATCACCGAGCCGGCCGGGAGCGGGAACGTGCCCCTGCTCAACTACCGGCTCATCGGCGCCTTGGCGACGATCAACGGCGAACTGAAGCGGGAGGCCATCCCCGACTTCGTGACCGCCCACGGAATGCCGGGCTTCGCGCCAACTCAAGGCCACATCGCCTCCGCCGTGCCGTATTTCGGTCACGCCATCGCCGGCCTGAACGAGGGATCGCTAGAGCGGGTGATGTTCCTGGCCAAAGGTAGCCTGTTCCTCGGCCGCATGACCCAGATGGCCGACGGCCTCTCTTTCGTCCTTGAGGGCAGAGCCTAGTCTGATGCACAATACGCCCCAGGAGTGAGGTAACATGGCAGCAAGCGAAGTTGCGTTGACGGGGAAGAAAGTGGTGGCACTCGGCGAGCGCGACGGTGTGCCCGGCCCGGCCATCGCCGCGTGCGCCCGCGGCGCCGGAGCGGACGTGGTGCTCGAAGACACCTACTGTTTCGTCTGAACGTCCGCCGGAGCGCTTGACCTGGATGGTCAACAGAACATCAAGCGGGTCGTTGACGATGTGGGCCGCGACGAGGTAGTAGTCCTCCTCGGCACCCCGAACGCGGAAAGCAGTCAGGTCTACGGCCTGACCGTAACCGAAGGCGACCCAGCCTGGGCCGGCGCACTCGCCGGCACGGCCCTGGGTCTGCCGGTGTATCACATCACCGAGCCGGAGATCGCCGCGCAAGTCCCGCCGGCGGTGTATGCCCAGGAGGTCGGCATCTCCGAAATGGTCCTGGACACGGATGGCATCGCCACCGCCCTCCGCGCCGTCCGCGCCGGCGACGCGACCACATCCTAACCCGCGCACAACCACGTCCCGCCGCGGATGTGGGTATCAGAACACATGACTCCTGAGCAACAAGCGCGGGTCAACATTGACAACCTGCTGGCGCAGGCGGGATGGGCGGTCCAGGACGCCAAGTCGCTCAACCCATATGCCGGCACCGGTGTGGCGGTGCGCGAGTTTCCCTTGAAATCCGACCACGGTACCGCCGACTATCTGCTGTACGTAAACCAGCAGGCGACAGGCGTCATCGAGGCCAAGCCTGAAGGTTCCACCTTGACTGGCGTCGAAGTTCAGTCCGAGAAATACAGCACCGGCTTGCCGGACTCGCTGCCGGCCTACCGGCAGCCGCTCCCGTTCCTCTACGAAAGCACCGGCATCAAGACGCAGTTCACCAATGGGCTTGACCCGGTACCACGTAGCCGTTGGGTCTTCTCCTTCCACACCCCCGCGACGTTGGCCGCGTGGATCGGCGCCCCCAATTCTCCCGATTTTGGCCAGCACGCGGCGGCAGAGCTGCGCGGCGACTACACCGCGCCATCTACTCTCCGCGAAAGACTGCAGGACCTGCCGCCCCTGAACACCACGGGACTATGGCCGGTGCAAGTGCGGGCCATCAAGAATCTGGAAAAGTCCTTGGCTGTCGGCCGGACGCGGGCGCTGGTGCAGATGGCTACCGGCAGCGGCAAGACCTTCATGGCCTGTAACCAGGTGTACCGGCTCATCAAATACGCCAGCGCACGCCGGGTGCTCTTTCTGGTGGACCGCGCCAACCTGGGCCGCCAGGCCCTACGCGAGTTTCAGGGCTTCACCATCCCCGACGACGGACGCAAGTTCACCGAGCTTTACAACGTCCAACTCCTGCAGTCCGGGCACATCGCTCCAGTGAGCCGCGTCTGCATCGCCACCATTCAGCGGATGTATTCGCTGCTCAAGGGGGAGGAGCTAGACCCGGAGCTGGAGGAGCTATCCGGCTTTGACCCAGATGTCATGCGCCGTGAGCCGGCGCCGGTGGAGTACAACCCGGACATTCCCATCGAGGAGTTCGACTTCATCATCACCGACGAGTGTCACCGCTCCATCTACAACCTGTGGCGGCAGGTATTGGATTACTTCGACGCCTTCCTCATCGGCCTGACCGCCACCCCCTCCAAGCAGACGTTCGGATTCTTCCAACAGAACTTGGTGATGGAATACAACCACCAGCAGGCAGTAGCCGACGGTGTAAATGTCGATTCCGATACCTACCGTATCCGCACCGAGATTACGCAGCAAGGCGCCTCGGTCGAGGCCGGGTACTACGTAGATCGACGGGACCGCTCCACCCGCAAAGTCCGCTGGGAGCAGCTTGACGAGGACTTCACCTACACGCCCAACCAGTTGGATCGGGATGTTGTCGCCGAGGACCAGATTCGGACGGTCGTCCGCACCTTCCGGGACCACCTGTTCACGGAGATATTTCCAGGCCGCCAGGATGTGCCCAAAACTATCATCTTTGCCAAAGACGACAGCCACGCCGATGACATTGTGCAGATCGTGCGCCAGGAATTCGACAAAGGCAACGACTTCTGCCAGAAAATCACCTACAAGACGACGGGCGCCAAGCCGGAAGACCTGCTCACCGCGTTCCGCAATAGCTACAACCCGCGCATCGTCGTCACCGTGGATATGATCGCTACCGGCACCGACATCAAGCCGGTCGAAATCGTCTTCTTCATGCGCGACGTGCAGAGCCGCAGCTTTTTCGAACAGATGAAAGGCCGCGGCGTGCGGACCATCTCCCCCACCGAGTTCAAGGCCGTCACCCCCGATGCCCCCAACAAAGACCGCTTCGTCATCGTTGACGCGGTGGGCGTGACCGAGCACCAGCAATCCGATTCATTCACTCTGGAGCGACAGCGGACCGTTCCCTTTGACAAGCTGCTCGACCTGATTAGCATGGGCAACCGCGAGCCGGACGTGCTCTCCTCGCTCGCCAGCCGCCTCGCTCGCCTCAACCGGAAGCTATCCACCAACGAGCAAGATTCCATCAATGCCGTCGCCCAGCCCGCATCGCTCCCCGACCTGATTGATGGCCTGGTCCAGGCCACCGACCCCGATGCAGCCCTAGCGGCCGCCCAGCAGGCGACCGGCCAAGATGACCCACCACAAGCGGCCATCGCCCACGCCGAACAGCAGCTGTGCGAGGCCGCCGCCCGGCCGTTTGCCGAGAAACCGGAGCTACGTCAGCGCCTCGTGGAAATCCATCGGTCCTACGAGCAGACCATTGATACGGTCAGCACCGACCAAGTGCTCGACGCCGGTTTCTCGACGGAGGAGGCCGCCAGCCTGGTGCAATCCTTCCAGGACTACATTGCCGAGCACCGCGACGAGATCACCGCCCTCCAGGTGCTCTACGCACGACCCTACCGACATCGGTTGCGCTACGCTGACATCAAGCAGTTGACCGACGCCCTGCAAGCGCCGCCGCGCTCCTGGACGACCGACCGGCTCTGGCAGGCGTATCAGCGGCTAGATCAGTCCCGCGTCCGCGGCTCCGGCCAGCGGCGACTGGCGGACGTTGTGTCCCTGGTGCGCTTTGCCATCGGCCAGACGGATGAGTTGCTGCCCTTCGCCAACCAGGTCCGTGACCGCTTCCGCGGCTGGCTGGCGATGCAGGAGATCGCCGGGCGGGATTTCACCCCGGAGCAAGTGCAGTGGTTGGAGGCCATCCGCGAACACATCGTGGGCAGCGTCAGCATGGACCTGGAAGACTTCCAGTATCCCCCCTTCATCCAGCGCGGTGGCCTGCACCAGGCGTATACTCTGTTCGGCAATGAGCTACCCCAGCTCCTCGAAGAGCTAAACCTCGAATTGGCAGCGTAACCTCACCATGAACGACCAGGAACTCCCCGCCGGCTGGACCACTACCACCCTCGGCGAAGCATGTCTGTTGAATCCGCGTTCCTTCGTCGATTCTGTTGAGGAAAACACATCAATCTCGTTCGTACCCATGGCAGCCGTCGAAGCCATAACGGGGCATATAGACTTGAGCCAAACAAGGGCTTATAGAGAAGTCAAGAAAGGATACAAGCGCTTCTCTGATGGAGATGTGCTTTTCGCCAAGATCACTCCTTGTATGGAGAACGGAAAGATCGCCATTGCCAGGGGGCTGACTAACGGTGCGGGCTGCGGATCAACCGAGTTCCACGTTCTGCGCCCAGTGGACGGCCTATCACGGTCCTACTTGGCGAATTTTTTGCTCCAGGAGGACTTTCGGAGTGAAGCTCGGAGACACATGGGAGGAACAGCAGGGCAGGTGCGCGTTCCTGCTGAATTCCTAAGCGAGGCCGTGTTCCCGCTGCCGCCCCTCGCCGAGCAGCACCGCATCGTCACCGCCATCGAGCAGCACCTCACCCGGCTCGACAACGCCGTCACCGCCCTGCAGCGCGCCCAGGCCAACCTGCAACGCTACCGCGCCAGCGTCCTCAAGACCGCCTGCGCCGGCCAGCTAGTTCCCACCGAGGCCGCCCTGGCCCGCGCCGAGGGCCGCGACTACGAGCACGCCAGCAAACTCCTAGAGCGTACCCTGGCCGAACGCCGCGCCCGCTGGAAGGCCCAGCCCAAGCGCCGCGGCCGGTACAAAGAGACGCCCCCACCCGACACGTCCACCTTGCCTGAGCTACCGGAAGGGTGGGTGTGGAGCGATATGGGTGGTAGTTTCGAGGTCTACGTTGGAGCCACGCCTCGAAGGTCCCGAGCAGACTATTGGGATGGAGATATATGCTGGGTCAGTAGTGGTGAGGTGTCATTCAACAGGATAAGGGAGACGCGCGAACGCATAACTGAGGAGGGTTTCAAGAACAGCAGTGTTGACATTCACCCTCGGGGGACTGTCCTACTGGGGATGATAGGTGAAGGGAAAACCCGAGGCCAAGTCTCAATTCTGGATGTTCCGGCCTGTAACAGTCAGAACTCCGCAGCGATCAGGGTTTCGCAGTCGGGACTGCCTCCCGAGTATGTTTTCTACTTTCTATGGGGGCAGTACGATGCGACGCGACGAATTGGATCGGGAAACAATCAACCTGCGCTAAACAAATCGCGTGTCCAGGAGATTCCTTTCCCGCTCCCCCCCCTCGCCGAACAGCGCCGCATCATCGCCGAGGTCGAGCGGCACCTGTCGGCTATCGGGCAAGCCGAGACCGCGGTGGAGGCCAGCTTGCAGCGCGCCGAGCGCCTGCGCCAGAGTATTCTCAAGCAGGCGTTCTCCGGGCAGTTGGTGCCCCAGGACCCCAACGACGAGCCGGCCACGGTGCTGTTGGCGCGCATCCAGGCGGAGCGCGCCGCGGCCGAGGCTGCCGCCAAAGCGCGCCGCAAGCCACGCCGCCGCCGCAAGCGCAGACCGGCAGCGGCCAGGCAATTGAGCCTCGCGGAGGAGACCCCATGACGACCGCCTCCACCATCGGCCAGAAGCTCTGGAACTATTGCGACGTCCTGCGCGACGCCGGCCTCTCCTACGGCGACTACCTGGAGCAGTTGACCTACCTCATCTTCCTCAAGATGATGCACGAGCGCAGCCAGCCGCCCTTTACCCTCTTGCCCGACTACCAACCGCCGCCCATTCCGCCGGGCTACGACTGGTCCAGCCTGCTCGCACGGGATGGCGATGAGTTGGAGTCCCACTACCGGCGCACGCTGGAAGTCCTAGCCCGGCAGCCTGGCACGCTTGGCGTCATCTTCCGCAGAGCCAGGAACGAAATCCAGGAACCCGCCATGCTGACCCTGCTCATCAAGGACCTCATCAACAGCGAGAATTGGTCGGCCCTCAGCGCCGACGTCAAGGGCGACGCCTACGAGTCACTGCTGGAACGGAACGCCCAGGATGTGAGGAGCGGCGCTGGCCAGTACTTCACCCCCCGCCCCGCCATCCAGGCCATCGTAGACGTGATGCGCCCCCAACCCGATACCACCATCTGCGACCCGGCCTGTGGCACCGGCGGCTTTCTCCTCGCCGCCCACGATTACATCATGCATCACAACGAGAACCTGGACCGGGGCCAGAAAGAGCATCTGCAACGCGAGGCCCTGCACGGCTGGGACAACGTGGCTAAGACAGCTCGGCTGGGCGCCATGAACCTCTATCTCCACGGCATCGGCGGAGACGAGACCAACATAATAGTTGATGACAGCCTGCGTTCCCATCCTGGCCGGCATTACGACATGGTGCTGACCAATCCGCCCTTCGGCAAAAAGTCCAGCCTCACCTTTATCAACACAGAGGGCGAATCAGAGCGAGAGAGCCTGGTAGTGGAGCGCCCCGACTTCTGGGCCACCACCAGCAACAAGCAACTCAATTTCCTGCAGCACGTGCATACCCTGCTGACCATCCACGGCCGGGCAGCCATCGTGGTGCCGGACAACGTCCTATTCGAGGGTGGTGCGGGAGAGACGGTACGCCAGCGCCTGCTCGATGTGTGCGAAGTACATACCCTCCTGCGGCTGCCCACGGGTATGTTCTACTCCCAGGGCGTCAAGGCCAACGTGCTCTTTTTCGACCGCAAGCCGGCCCGCGAGTCTCCCTGGACCCAGGACCTCTGGATTTACGACCTCCGCACCAATCAACACTTCACGCTCAAGGCCAATCCGCTGAACCGCTCCCACCTGGACGACTTTGTCGCCTGCTACAACCCGGCCAACCGCCACGAGCGCCAGGAAACCGACCACTTTCACCGCTTCAGCTACGACGATCTGCTCCAGCGGGACAAAGTGAATCTCGACATCTTCTGGCTGCGCGACGAGAGCATGGAAGACTCCGCCAGCCTCCCGCCGCCCGACCTCATCGCCGAAGAGATCGTCGAAGACCTCCGCACGGCCCTAGAGCAGCTAGAAGAGATAACCGCCGACCTCACCCCGACTCCACGCCTCCCCCTGTGAGAGGCCGGCGCCCGAAAATGGCGTCTCAAGCCTCGATCAGCCCCTCCTGGGGCATGGTCCAGGGCAGCGCATAGTAAGGCGCCATCTGCGGGGCACGTGGGATGGGCATATCTCCGAAGGGTACGTCAATGATTACCGGCGCCTGGCGTTCCAGCGCGAGCGGAAGCAGCGTTTCCAGGTCCATGGGGTCGTCTGCTCTCATGCCGACGGCGCCGAATGACTCCGCGAACTTGACGATGTCCGGGTTGTGCAGGTCGGTTTCGTAAGCTCCGTCAAACGCCTCGTTCAGGTCATTGGCAACGTTGCCGTAGGCGTCGTTTCTGAAGACGATAGTCATGACATTGATTCCGTACTTGACCGCCGTGGAAAGCTCAACTGCGTTGAACATGAACCCGCCGTCTCCGACGATACATACTACGGGGCGGTCCGGGTGGGCCACTTTCGCGCCCAGCGCCGTCGGGAACGAATAGCCGAGATTGAATGAGTAGCCGGAATCTATGTACGTCTTGGGGTGCTTCACCTGGTAGTGAGTGCGAGCGTAGTAGCCGAACTGCGTGATATCCCAGGCGATGAAGGCATCCTCCGGGATGCTGTTCTGCATTATCTCCAAAATCGGGTACTGCGGCTCCTTGAGTCGGATGTCATAGTAGGCGATCAGACGCCGCGCCGCGCTGACCGCTTCGACGGGCGACGGGCGCTTGCCCACCCCGGCCTCGATAAGGTAGGGCAGCAGGGCCTCAATGGTCGCTTTGGCGTCGCCATGCAAGGGGATGGTGTTGGACTGAACTCGTGTCAGCTCGGTGTCGTCTATGTTGATGTTTACCAACGTGGAGGCCTCGCCGGCCGGATTGCCCAGCGAAAAACGGGCACCAATTCCGATCACAACGTCGGCGGCCTCCATCACCTCGTAAAGCTGGTTCATCTCCTGTCGCTCGCCCCGCGGGCTGAAACAGGAGCCATACGATAGCGGATGGTCGTCCGGCATAGCTCCCTTGCCGCCGCTGGACGTGACCACCGGGATGTTTGTCGTCTCGGCCAGTTTGACGAGGGCTTGTTCCGCGTCTGATCGCGCCACTCCGCCGCCGGCGTAAATCAGGGGCAGGCGAGCTTGGGCAATGAGACGAGCGACCTCCCGTAGCTGCTCCGGGCTAGGTACAATGCGCGAGACCGGGGCTGGGTTCCGCAGCACGACTGCCTCCCGCTCCACCCCAACCTCGGGCGGGGCCTCGATCAAAACGGGACGCGGCCGGCCGGTACGCAGCTGTCTGAACGCCTCGAACACCGCTTCCGGTATCTCCCGCGGCCTGAGCACCCGCCGCTGCCACTTGGTCACGGGGCGCACCACGTCCGGCTGATCCACAATCTCGTGAACGGACCCGAGGTTCTTGCCGATCCGGTCGCGCGGGACCTGGCCGGCAATAACCAGCACGGGCGAGGAGCGGGCGTATGCCGTGGCGAGGCCGGCGGCGGCATTGTAAAGCCCCGTGCCCGGAACCACCAGGGCTACCCCCGGTTTTCCTGACGTGCGAGCGTAGCCGTCGGCCATGTACGTCGTGGCTTGTTCGTGGCGGGTCGTGATCATACGGATGCCCGGCTCATCCCGTAGCGCGGCGATGATCCCGTAAATCTGTACGCCTGGAATCCCAAATACGACCTCAACGCCTTCCCTGACGAGGGACTTCACCAGGGCCTCGCCTCCACTCATTTTCACCATGGCTCATCTACTCCGTCCGGCTAGATCAGACCGGCTACGGCGTCGCCGGCTCCTCGGAGCGCGGCAGGAACGGATTGTCGGCCGGCTCCTTGCCTCCGTAGAACCAAGTCAACGGGAGCACCTTGAGCTTCTGGCTGAAGCCGCCCGGCTTTCTCTTGCTGTCAATCATCTCCGCCCGCGTCGGGTGCTCGTCCATCGTGGTGTAGGTGTGCGCGATAAGCACCCGATCCTGTCCGACGAACACCGACGGATACGACCAGCGTCCGTGGGTGGCGTCTGCGGTGATGTATTCGACCTCCCGCTCCGGCGCCGCTACGCCGGGCATGAAGGAGTACTCGGCCGGCCGCACCGGTCGGATCGGTCCCGGCTCGACGCGCGTCGTCTCGTGGATGGACTCTACATTCTGAAAGAACTCCCACACGCTGCCCCCGTTGCGACTGATCGCCGCCGAGATGCGCGTCCGGTTGTAGCCGCGCTTGACCTCCTCCTCCGTCTCCTGGTTCCAGACGATGAGCAGGTGCCCGGTGGTGGGGATGGAACGAATTTGCGCTGGCGTAGTGGTCGCGGCGAGCGAGGTGGGGGCCGGCCGTGACCACGTCTCGCCGTTGTCCTGCGACCACGACTGGAACAGCCGCCCCAGCCCGGTCCGCATCACCATCAGCAGCCGCCCCGGGCTGACCTCGGCCACGGTCGGCTCGTTCACGTAGCTGTACGTCGCGTTCCAGTCGTGCAGGATGACCAGCTCGCCGTCGGCGTTTCGCTGCCACGTGCGGCCGTCGTCGTCGGAGTAGCACACGTAGACGAACGAGAAAAGCGGATCGAAAAAGTGGGCCGCGGTGGAAACCCACTGTCCATTGATTAGCTTGCCGGAGAAGGGCGGCCGCACGTCGCTCGGCCCGGGCCGCTGACCCAACATGCCGTAGACCGGCACGATGATCCGGCCCGACGACGTGCGGAGCAGCGCGTCCTGGTAGGCTTGCGCCGAGAGGCCGGGCGGCGTCACCTGCACCGGCGGCTCCCACGTCTCGCCGCCGTCCGGCGAGCGCCAGAAGACCAGGCGGTGAATGCCGCGCCGCGACTCCTCCGCGTTCTGCCGCAGCGACAACAGACCCACGCCGCGGCCCGACAAACGCACGAGCGAGGTCCCGCTACCGCCGACGGGAGCACCGTCCGTATCCCGACGCTCGAACGGCTCCGACCAGGTGATGCCCCCATCGTCGGACGCGGTGAAAGTCGTGCCCGCCGCATGGAGAATGCGGCCGTCGTCAAGCTCGGTAAAGGTCGAGGAATGAAAATATGGCGTTTCGTGGAGCGCCAATAGCTCCTCCGGCCGGGTCATCGGCACGTTGCTCATCTGCTCTTCCTCCTCGTGTGGACGGTATGCTGCGCTGCCAGATTGCCGATCAGGGGCAGCAAGCGGGGTGCCTCGCCCGCAAAGTCTCCACTGACGCGAGCCACAGCCATGGGTAGCTGCCAGGCCGCAAGCTGTTCCCGATCTGCCCCCGTAATGGTGACATACCGGTGCAGATACCGCGACCGGGCGATCCTGCGGGCCGGTTTCACGAGGAGGTCGTTGATCCGGCCGGCCGGTGGATTCCCGACCTCCAGGATCAATGCCGTCAGGGCCACGTCGGCGAGCGGATTGCCGCGGCACGCCGTCAGCCAGTCAATAATCACCGGTCCCTGAGGATTGAGGATTATCTGGTCCGGGTGGAAATCGCCGTGACACAGGTGATTGCCGTCCGGTAGCGTGTCCATTGCCGCCAAGGCCACCTCTCTCGTTGCTAGGGGTACGAGCGTTGCCTGCCGGATCAGATCAGCGTAGTGCTCGCGCTGGGAAGGCAAGTCCGTGACCGTATACTGATGGATAGCCGCGTGTAGATCGGCAAAGAGGCGTATCAACCCAAACAGCCGCCAGGGCGTTTTGTCGAATTGCTGCAGCATCGTTGGCCCCGCAATGTACTGGAAAACGAGACCGTGCCGCCCAGCTACCCGGCGCAGCCCGAGGACGGCCGGTACCGGCAGATCGAACGCCTGGACCCGTCGGGCGCAGCGCCATTCCTGATCCGCCAAGTCGGGCGGCTGGTCCGGGTGGAAGAGCTTCAAGACTTCGGTAGCGGACCAACGGTAGACATCCGCCTCGCGGCCATAACCGACAACCGGGTGCTGCAACGCTCCTGGCATCGTTACCTCGGGGCCAGTCTGCCCGTAGGGGCGCCCCTTGTGGGCGCCCTGGCCTCTTTCCTCTCCGTCATTCCCGCTTGCGGAGACCTTTGCGTAACCCGTCATTCCCGCGCAAGCGGGAATCCAAAAACCGGCCCTCCCAGGTGAGCGAGGAGTAGCACATTGTCCCTCTCGCACTCCATCTGGGGGTTATGCAAAGGTCTCCTTGCGCGGGAATCCCCCCCTCTATCGCTCCGCGATGGAGAGGGGACCGGCCAAAGCCGCACCACACCTGGCCCTATCCGTGCGGCTTTGGCCGGTCGAGAGGCCAGGGGTGAGGCCCGCCTATCTCCTACGGTAAAGCCACCGCCGCGCCGCGCCGATGCGACTCCTTGACGGCATCGAGGATCGCTGACACGGCAACCGCCGCCTCGCCGGGAATCGCGGCCGGTCGTCCCTCCCGCGTAGCCGCGACGAACTCCCGCACCTCGGCGATGTACATGGGATCGAACGGATCGCCGGTGTGTTGAATCGTCGTCGGCTCTCGGTAGGCCGCAACCACGTCCGACTGCACGATCACCGTGTTCGACGGCCAGTCGGCGCGCACCCGACCGCGAGTGCCGTGTACCTCCACGAAGTCATAGGGCTGGCTCACTTCATGCGAGCACGTCACTTGGGCCGTCACGCCGTTGGCGAAGGTGAGCATGAAGGCCGAGGTGACATCAACGTCCGTCCCCGACCGGTAGCGCATCGTGCTATACAACTGCACCGCCGGCTGCCCGACGATCCACAGCAACTGATCGCTTACGTGACTGCCCAAGAAGAGTAGCTGCCCGCCGCCGGCCTGCGGATCGGCCAGCCAGCCGCTCAATGGCGCGCCACCTTTCCCCGCGCTGATGAACACGATGTCGCCGATAGCGCCGTCGTCAATCAATTCCTTCATCAGCAGCCGTACCGGCGTGTAGCGCAGGCAGTACCCGGCCATCAAGGTCACGCCGGCAGCCTCCGCAGCGGCCACGACCGCCCGCACCTCGCCGGCATTGACGCCGACCGGCTTCTCGATAAAGACGTGTCGACCGGCCGCAATCACCGCGTGCGACACCGCTGCCAGGAGGTTGTGCGGCGTAGCCACGAGCACACCGTCTACCGCCGCCTCCGCGAGGAGCGTCTCATGGTCTCGATAGATGCGCTGATAGCCGAAGTCGCGCTGCGTCTGGCCGGCGACGGCGGTATCCGGGTCCGCGCAGGCCACCAGCTCGCAGTCGCCGAGGGCGCGGGCCGCTGAAGACAGGTGGCGTCCCTGCCGGCCGGCGCCGATCAGTCCTAATCGAAATGGTGCTCCCATGACGGTCATCTCCTACCTCTCCACTATGCCGAATCCGCACAGTAGTCTGCCGGCCCTGGTGGTGACGCACTCGCTTGCACCGCCGCTGCTATCCCCCAGCCATCAACGTGCGATAGTTCGCGGGGATGTCCTGCGGGTTGGCCATCGAGCCAATCTCATACATGAACACGCCGGGGTACCCGATCTCCCGCAGCGCCCCGACCACCGGGGCCCAGTTGATCGTACCGTCCAACGGCATGATGTGCTCGTCCCGCTCGCCATGATTATCGTGGATGTGTAGGGTAATCAAGTGCGAGCCGAGGGTCCGAATCGCCGTCGGGTTATCGCCCCCGAGGTGGCGGTGTCCCGTGTCCAGGCAGACACCCACCGCCGGGCTGGCATCCGCGTCCTCGATCAGCGCCATATGGTTCCGCACGTCGGCTCGCCACCCGGAGGGGAGATTCTCGATAGCCAGCCGCACGCCCAGGTCCGTCGCGGCAGCCGCCAGCTCACGCAGGCTGGTCACAAAGGCGCCGCGGCGCCGTGCATACGCTTCCGGCTCTTCATCCGGCTCCGGGATAGCGATGTGATGGGTCACGAGGATGTCGCCGCCGAGCCGCGCCAGCGCAGCCAACCCGCTGCGGTACAGTGCTACCGATTCCCGCCGTTGGGCCTCGTCCGGGTCGGCCAAATCGCTCCCCGGCTGACGCTGCTCGAAATGGGCATGGATCGAATTGAGCGCCAAGCGGCGGCTCTCCATCCAGCCCCGCATCCGGTCGAGCAGCTTGCCATCGGTGTAGTCAAAGTTGGGGTGGTAGTCCGCAATCTCGATAGCCACCAAGCCCAACTGCTGCATGAGGTCGAGCAACGCCGGGGTGAGCGGCTGGCCGTGCGCGGCAAATAGCGTGGAGGCGCCCGGCGGCAGCGGCGTCCGATTGCGGTCAGTTGGTCTGTTAGTCATGGTCTTTGCCCGTACAATGGATGATGTTACAATAGATGCTGATACCGCGCAAGACGTATGCTGGGCGCGGCCGCCGTGCCGGTAAGCGTAACGTATCCCTCACGTGAGCAGGTAACACGATAGCTGACGGCTGACGGCTGACGGCTGATAGCTGATAGCTGATAGCTAACAGGAGTAAACCATGATAGACGTGCTGATTCGGGGCGGGAAGGTGATTGACGGAACGGGAGCACCCTGGTTTCGGGCCGATGTCGCCGTCCAAGACGGCAAGATCGCCGCCGTCGAACGCCGGCCGCTGACCGCTCAGAATGGTCCGCCGGAGGGAGCCGCGGCCGCGACCGTGCTTGATGCCACTGGCTGTTTCGTCACTCCCGGGTTCGTTGATCCGCATACCCACTCCGACCTGCCCCTCTTGGTCAATCCACCGGCGGAGAGTCAGGTGCGCCAGGGTGTGACCACGGTCGTCATCGGCAACTGCGGCAGCGCCCCGGCGCCGGTGGGACCGCTCGATGGCGCCTTCCTCAATCGCCGGATTGGCGAACGGGCCGCCGGGCAAGGTCTGCGCCGCGACTGGCGGACGTTCGGCGAGTACCTCGACCGGCTGCGCCGCCAAGGTGCAGCCGTCAACGTGGCGCCCCTGGCTGGCCACGCCACCCTGCGGGGTGAAGTCATGGGGATGGAGCGCCGCCCGCCTACCGCCGACGAGTTGGCGGCGATGTGCCGTCTGCTGGATGAGGCGCTGGACGATGGCGTTTTCGGTGTCTCCACCGGGCTGATCTACCCGCCTAGCTCGTATGCCGACACGGACGAGATCGTCGCCTTGGCCGAGATCGCCGCGCGGCGCGGCGGCCTGTACTTCAGCCATATCCGGGGCGAGGGCGATACCCTCCTCGACGCCGTAGACGAGGCTATTGAGATCGGCCGTCGTGCCGATCTACCGGTCCAGATCGCCCACCACAAGGCGGCCCGCCCGCCGAACTGGGGCAAGACGACCCAAACGCTGGAGATGATGCAGGCCGCCCGCGCCAACGGCGTGGACGTGGCCTACGACTCATATCCCTACACCGCCAGCAGCTCGGGGCTTGGCTCGCTGCTGCCCGACTGGGCGCACGAGGGCGGCGCCCCGGCGCTGCTCGCCCGCCTCCGCAGCCCGGTCGAGCGCGAGCGCGTCGTCGCCGGCATCCGCGAGCGCGCCGCCGGGATAGAGGGCTGGCACACAATCATCGTCTCCTGGGTGCCAACGGCAGCGCACAAGTCCTGGGAGGGGCAAACCATCGAACAGATCGGCGCATCGCTGGGCCTCGGCGGCGAGGAGACGGTGGCCCACGTGCTCGACACGCTGGGCGGTGCAGCGCATATGGTCTACTTTCAGCTCGACGAGGCCGATGTATGCCGAGTGCTTGCCCATCCTTTGGGCATGATCGGCTCCGACGGCAGCGTCGCAGCGCCCTACGGGCCACTGTCCGAGGGCAAGCCGCATCCCCGCTCCTACGGCACGCATCCCCGCGTCTTGGGCCGCTACGTGCGCGACCTTGGTTTGCTCACCTGGGAGGAGGCGATCCGCAAGATGACCAGCGCCCCGGCCCAACGCCTCGGCCTCGCCGCCAAGGGGATCATCCGGCCCGGACTGGACGCCGATCTGGTCGTCTTCGACCCGGCGACGGTCAACGACCGCGCCACCTTCGACGAGCCACACCAATACCCGGACGGCATCGAGCACGTACTGGTGAACGGAGAGCTTGTCGTGAGCGGTGGCAACCACCTCGGCACGCTGCCAGGAGAGGTTCTCGCCCGGCCATAGTCAGGGCAATCGCATTCTGAACTGCCCCTCGTCACTCCGGCGCAAGCCGGAGTCCAGAGACCATGAATTGGACGAATTGAGGGCCGCCACGGTGCTTGCTGGCACTGGATTCCTGCTTTCGCGGGAATGACGAGTTAAGCAAAGGTCTCCCGTAGCGGGGGGCCATAGGGGGCGACACTGATGTACGTGCGGTTCAAGTAGTCTGCTTGGGTTTCTGCGGCGGCAACTTCCCGCCCGGCGGTTTACTCGAGTCCCAGGCTTTCGGCGGCCTCACTTTCGGCGCCATCGTTGACCCACCACCCTTATTGCGAGCATCGTTGGCTGGCATATCTCCTCCTTGGACCGTCGCGTCAGCCACGATCCATTATATCGTAGACCGTGGTTGCACTCCAGCCTTCAGGATTTGAAGACGATTGTGAGAACTGCGAGTTGTGGAAGTATGTGTAGATCATAACCGACTCGATATCCGCTAATATCACAAATTCGCAAGTTTCTTGATGTGATTCACCGGGCTCTACGATTAACACCTCCTTTTCCCAATTGCGTGGGGCTTCGTCGAGGGTCGGCCATTGGAGATTATCGTACTCCCTGTCTCTGAACACCTGAGCATACAAGGCCTCGACTTCCTCCTCCGATACGGGGGATATTTTCTGCAGAAGGAAGAATGCCTCACGAAACTCCATCTTCACCTTTGAGCTGTTGTGCAAAATTGCGGTCACGGCGATGTGAACGTAGCTGTCGCCGATAGGGCGGTGTGAGACCTTGTTGGTAATCGTGAGATGCGGCTCGGATTCCCTGAACACCTGCCATTTATACGCGGCGAAGATACCGCCGGCTATGATCGCAAACGCGGTGACGACCGATTGGATCACGCCGGCCAGGTCCTTGAGCTTGCCCGTGCCGGTCAAGGTGAGATTCAGCGCGACAAGGGTTCCGACCAGTAATACTAGGACGACACTGACGATCACCGCTCCCCGCCACGCCTGGCCTCGCGGCAGACGGATTCTGCTGAATTGACCCATGACAGTCACTCACACTCTAGCCACCACCAAGCCACCGTACCGGATCAGGAATTCACCGTCGGTGCTACACCGGCACGAGCGTCATGGCCTTGTCCTTGAGGAACGGGTACGGCAGGCCGACGGTGCGGAGCCGCTCGATGATGTCCGCAGACAGCCGCGGCAGCGTGGCCACCGCCAGGTTGTCCTCCAGTTCGGCGACGTTCGCCGATCCGGGAATGATGCACGTGACCCGCGGATCGTCCAGGAGGTACAGCAGCGCCAACTGCGGCAGCGTGTAGCCCGTCTCGGCCAGCACCTCCCGCAGCACGGCCGCTGCCGGCGCGGAGTCACCTTTACGGCGCACGCCTTGGGCAGCCAGCGCCGCCAACGAAACCAAGCGGCCGGCGAACAAGGGCGTAGCCACGACGACCGCCGTGTTCGTGTGCTCGGCCACGGGGAGCACCGTCCGCCGGGCTGCATTCATCAGCAGGTTGTAGTGGCTGGCGATCTCCACGCTATCGAACTCGGCGTGCTCCAGGCAGTGCTGCAGATGCGGCGACCAGTGGCTCGTCACGCCAATGTACTTGCACCCGCCCTGCTCGCGGATTTTGAGCAGCGCCTCGTAGGCCATGTCCTTCCCGAACACGTCGTGCCATTCCCGACGGTGGTCCGCTGCCAGGTCCCGCCAGCCGGGGTTGCCATGGATCTGCAGGACTTGCACCGAGTCCCGCTTCAGGTGCCGCAAGGTCTGCTCGAAGCCTCTCATGCAGTTGTCGTAGGTGTAGTCCCAGAGATTGCCGGTGGGACCACTCAGCTTGGCTCCGATGATGATCTCGTCGTCGGGGACGTGGGCAAAGGCTTCGCCCAGCAGCGCGTCGGCCTCGCCATGGCCGTATAGCGGCGCCGTGTCGAATAAGCGCACGCCTCGCTCATACGCCTGGTGCAGCGTGGCCAGGGCCGTCGGGCGGTCTACGCCCATATCGGTAGTGATGCGGTAGCAGCCCATCCCGATCTCGGGGACCGGTTGGCGATCATAGCCGAAGGACCGCGTGCGGATCATCGTTCCTCTCTCAGCCCCCCTATGGTCCCCTCGCTCCACAGGAGGACGATCTATTCCCTCCCCTGGAGTTGGCTCCGGGGGAGGGCTAGGGAGGGGGCCTCGCTGCCAATCATCACGGTATCATAACGGCATCAAGACGACGAGGTGGAGTGATGGCAAGCAATTCAGGTGAACAGACGGTCCGGTTCGGCTTCTTTGGCTACGGCTTTATCGCCGGCGCCCACGCGCAGGCTTTAGCCGACGTGCCCGGCGCCGAGGTGACCGCCGTGTGCGGCCCACGACCGGCGCCCGCGCACGAGTTTGCCGAGCGATTTGGGGTGGAGTTAGTCACGCAGGACCCCCAGGAGATGCTCGCCGCAGATATTGACGCCGTGGTGATCTGTACCCCCGACGACGCCCACCACGAACAGGTATTGGCCGCTGCGGCTGCGGGCAAGCACCTCTTCTGCGAGAAGCCGGTCGCCATGGACCTCGCGCAGGCCAGCGAGATGGTCGCGGCATGCGAGCAGGCCAACGTGCGGACGATGACCGGCTTTCTGCTGCCCTACGCGCCCATCGCCCAGGAGTTGGTGCGGCGGGTACGGGACGGTCAATTCGGCGAGTTGATTAGCATTCACACCCAACGCTACAACCCGCGCCTGCTCGGAGCGGCGCTGACGGCGCAGTGGCGCTACGACGCTGCGCGTAGCTCGGCCGGTGTGTTGAGCGATCTCGGCTCGCACATGCTCAACTTCTCGGTGCTCATCGGCGGTCCGATCACCCATATCGCCGCCAGCCTGCGGACCGTGGTTAAGGAGGTACCCGACCCGGCCACCGGGGGAACGATGCCGCTCTCATTGGACGACGACGTAGTGCTGGCGCTGCGCTTTGCCTCCGGCGTCCACGGGACGATTGCGACCAGCCGCGTCGGCCACGTCGACTCCGACAAGCCATTGGGCCGCTCAATGATCCAGATCAACGGGACGAAGGCAGCCGTCGTCACCGATGGGCTGGAACATGCCGAGGTCTACCGCTACGGCCATCCGACCGAGGCCATCGAACCGGACCTCGGCCCCGGTGTAGACGAGCACGCCGGCCTGCTGGCGGCGATGGCCCGGCGCGTGTTCACCGAGTTTGTCGCGGCGATCCGCTCCGGCCGCGACTGCCACCCGACCATCCGCGACGGCTGGCGGGTCCAGGCGCTCGTCGAGACGGCTGGCCTCGCCGCCAAATCCGGCCGCTGGGAAGAAGTCCCGACGACGCTCTGAACTGCGCTACTCACGCGCCGCCGCGCCTTGGCTGGGTCCAAGCCGGCCGGATGAGTCAAGCCCGGCCGGTGAGGACGGAGCCGATGGCGTCGAGGATGGGGTCTTCAACCAAGCCGTAGTTGTAGATGAAGTACAGCGGCACGTTGGCCTCGACGTAATGACGAGTCACGTCCGACCAGTAGCCCGGCGTGCGTCCGTCCTTCGATTCGGGCCGCAGCATCGCGCAGGGCAGTAAGTCGGGGTGCGCCGCGCGCAGTGCTGCCGCCTCAGAGCTTACGGCCGCGGCCGAGGGTGGATTCTGCGACAACATGCCCGCCACGTCCGGAAAACAGCGTGCGCCATGCCGGGCGGCGATAGCGGTTACTTCCTGATGGAGCGCCGCGACCTGCGCGTCACGGGCAGCGATGTACGCCGCCACGTCGGGCCAGTCGGCGAGCCGCTCGGCAACCGGCGCATCGGACGGCTCCGGCGAGCGCAAGAACCGGTCAAAGGTCTCCCGCGTGGTCGCACGAACGTCCTCGCCGTCTACGCCGGCTCGCGCCGCGACCTGGAGGCAGGCCGGACAGAAGCAGAGCGAGGCCAGCTGTCGTTGCAGCGGATCGAGGTCGGCCGTGATCTTCACGATTGACTCGGAGCCGCAGTAGTCGAAGTCCCGATAGTCCAGCGACTCCAGCCAGAGCGAACCGGCCCCCGTCGCACGGCAAACGTCCTCAGTCAAGGCCCGCGCATAGGCCCGCACCGCTTCCTGCGCCGGGCACAACCCGAACGTATACCGGCTACCCCAGGCGTTCTCCACGGCGTATTCGGGATGAGCGGTACCCAAACGCTCGTTGTAGCAGTAGACGGTCCAGCTCTGTAGCTCCAGCCCGGCGCGATCCAGGGCAGCTTTGGTCTGCGCGAAAGCGTTGTCGGGACCGTCGCCAAGCTCGGACCATTGGGTCGGCTTGAGCGGTGTGTCGCCGTAGAGCGACAAGTCATTGGGGAAGTAGGTGACGTGCGGCTCCAGTATGTACATCCGCCGCCGCGAGTGATGCGGCAGCAGGAACCGGCCATCGTGATACGCGACGGCGAGCGCCACCCCGGTCACGCCAAGCTCTTCCACCAGCCGTTGAGCAAACCGATCCGGCCCCTCATCCACAATATCCCACAGGTAACTGAACAGGAACACCTCGCGCGGTCGCTCCGATGATGCGTTCGTCATGGCTACTCCTGGTACACCGATGCAGCCTGTATGTCTTGGGCAGTAAGTGATGGGTAGGCAGCCAGCAACTCGGCCTCAGCAACCCCAGCGGCAAGATTGTCCAGAATGATAGAGACAAAGATGCGCGTGCCGCGAATACAGGGCTTGCCATGACAGATGCGCGGATCAATGGAAATGCGATCCAGTAGCTCGCTCTTGCTCACTGCTTGCCTCCCAGTAGACATGCCTTTCGTCGCTGGCCCGGCCTTCCAGTAGTCACAGGCTGCTATCCTCACTGTACCATCAAGCCCCAGGAGCGGGGGCACAGCTGCGCCGAGAGGTGCGACGCTGGCCAGAGGAAAAGGGGCGCTTTTGGTAGGATGCAGCTAAAGGAGACGGCTGCCATGAGGGCAAAAGGCCGGAGTCTGTCAACCACGGCTCGTGTGTATTCTATTGCAGAGGTCAAGTACGACGGCTTCCCGGCACCGACGCCGGAAGAACTGGCGGAGCGGCGGCAAGTCGTTGATGCCATCCTCGCGGCTGGAGCACAGCGGGGCTTGCGCCGGTCCGGGCCTTCCCTCACTGAATTGATCCGACAGATGCGCGATGATGACCCAGCCCTTCCCGCGGACCTCGAAACTGAGTGACCGGTATCCAGCGGAGTTGGTCTCAACCGCATCTTGAGTTGGGCATGATCCAACTCAATGGCAACGTCCAGGTCTGCACCACAGATTTCTCAGACGAGCGCGTTTCCCTGTCAGCAAGGAGGCTAGCCATGGGCTTAAACGTCTTGCTGGTCAACGCCAACCGCATGAAGCCGGCCGTGGCGCCTATCGGCCTCGATTATGTCGCGCAGGCGCTCGATGCCGCCGGCCATCACGTCGAGCTGCTAGACCTGTGCTTTGTGCCCGATGCCGTCAGCACGATTGGTGAGCGTTTTGCAGCCGGCGGCCCCGGCCCCGATCTCGTCGGACTGACCGTCCGCAACACCGATGACTGCTACTTTGCCAGCCAAGAGTCCTTTCTCCCTCTCTACCATGAGGTCATCGGCACGCTACGCCGGCACACCTCGGCGCCGCTCGTGCTGGGCGGCGTGGGCTTCTCGGTCATGCCCGAGGGCGTAATGCGACGCTTGGGAGTGCGGCTGGGCATCGCCGGTGATGGCGAAACGGCGGCAGTTGCCCTGGCCAACGTCTTGGAGCACGGGCAGGCACCGGACGAGGTACCCGGACTGATCTATGCCGTTGACGAGCGCGGCCGGGCGCTGCCGTGGCCAGAACTGGCGGCCACTGATCCCGGCCGGACCATGCGGTTACAGCGCAATGCCCCGGCCTTTGCACCGCTTGACGACCTGCAGGTGATGGAGCGGCGCTGGATAGACCATGACCGCTACTTCCGCGAAGGTGGTCAGGCCGGGATCGAGACCAAGCGGGGCTGCGCGATGCGCTGTACCTACTGCGTGGACCCGATTGCCAAGGGCCGCCGTTACCGTCTGCGGCCGGTAGATGCGTTGCTGATCGAGATCGAGTCCCTGCTATCCAACGGCGTTGATACGTTCCACCTCTGCGACGCCGAGTTCAACTTGCCACGGCGCCACGCGCGGGCCGTATGCACGGCACTCATCGAGCATGGCCTACACGAGCGCGTGCGTTGGTACACCTATGCATCACCGATCCCCTTCGACTACGATCTGGCGGTCCTGCTCCGCCGGGCCGGCTGTGTGGGGATCAACTTCGGCGGTGATGCCGGCAATCCGACCATGCTGCAATCGCTCGGTCGAGTCTTCGGCGTCCATACGCTCGTCGCCACGGCCGATGCCTGTCGCCGCGCCGGCCTCACCTTCATGTACGATCTCCTGCTCGGCGGCCCCGGCGAAACACGCGAGACGTTACGCGAGAGCATCGAGCTGATGAAGCGCCTGGAGCCGGATTGTGTTGGCGCAGCGATGGGCGTGCGCCTCTACCCTGGCACTGCCATCAGTCAAGATTCGCTCACTGCCGGGCAAGGCCGGCTGGACCCGGCCAACCCACACCTGCATGGCGTGCTGACCGATAACGATGACCTCGTTGAGCCGGTCTTCTATCTCTCGGCTGCGCTCGGCGACCATGCGGTTAGCCCGGACGAGCAACGCACCGCGAGCGAGGCCGAGGGGCGCCGCGTAGCCGGAGAGACCGCCGTAGCCGCGGTGGACTACTTGCGAGAGCTAGTGGGTGACGATGCACGCTTCTTCGTGGGTGGGCGCAAAGGGGAAACCGGCGCCAACTACAACTACAATGACAATAGCGAGCTAGTCCAGGAAATCAGGCAGGGCGCGCGCGGCGCCTACTGGGACATCCTGCGGAAGCTCCGCACGGGAGCCGACAGCTTTCAGCCGGCAGCTATCAGCCATCAGCCGGACGCGCCGTTGCGGCTGCCCCCAGAGTGACGAGATAGCAGTCTCCCCTCTCCACATGGTGAGGCGCATAACCGAGGAAGAGCGATGATTAGCACCACTGGCAACGCGCCGCCGCCGGCAGCACCGTCCGGCCCGGCAACCGACCTGATGCTGACCGTCAACGAGGCGCGCGAGCGTATTCTGGCCCACTTCTCGCCCCTCCCGTCAGAGCACGTGCCTATCCTCGACGCCTTGGGCCGGGTGCTCGCCGAGGACGTGATAGCACCCAACGACGTACCGCCCTTCGACAACTCGGCGATGGACGGCTACGCGGTACAGGCCGCCGATGTCGAAGCGGCCCGCGATGACCGTCCGGTGATGCTGGCCGTGCTGGGCGAGCTACCGGCCGGCGCCACCACCGAGCAGCCGGTAGCGGCCAACACATGCTATCGCATCCTGACCGGCGCACCGCTACCGCCCGGCGCCGATAGCATCGTCCCCTACGAGCTAACCGACGGCGTGGCGTTCGGCGGCTGGCACGGCGCAGCGGAAGCCGCTACCGCCATTGCCGCGCAGCGTGCGGTGCGCGTCTTCAAGGCGGTCAAGTACGACGACAATGTCCGGCACGCCGGCGAGGACCAGCGGCAAGGAGATACGATCCTCGCGCGGGGAACGGTGATCCGCCCGGCCGAGGTGGGCGTACTCGGTTCACTAGGGCGGTCCAGCGTCGCAGTGGTGCAGCGACCGCGTGTGGCTATTCTCTCCACCGGCGACGAGGTGGTCGAGATTGACCGCCCGCTCGCACCCGGCCTCATTCGCAATGCCAATAGCTACTCACTGGCGGCGCTAGTGCGTTGGTACGGCGGCGAGCCACTGATGCTCGGTATTGCTGCCGACACGGTTGAATCCCTGCGTGAACTCCTGTGGCGCGGCCAGCGAGCAGACATGATCGTGGCCACTGGTGGCGTTTCAATGGGTGACTACGACGTGGTCAAGAACATCCTGGCGCATGACGGCGACGTCTCATTCTGGTCCATTGACATGCGCCCCGGCAAGCCGGTCGCCTTCGGGACTCTGCTTGACGTGCCATTCATCGGGCTGCCGGGCAACCCGGTCTCGACGATGGTCGGCTTCGAGATTCTGGTGCGCCCGGCCCTCCTCACGCTGGCCGGCCACTCGCGCCTGGCCAAGACGGGCATCCGCGCCCGCGCAGCGCACCGCATCTCCAACCGCAGCGGTCGCGAAAACTACATGCGTGCCATCGTCACCCGTGACGGCGATGGGTGGGTCGCGCACCTGACCGGCGAACAGGGATCGGGCATTCTCACCTCCATGCACCGCGCCAACGGCCTCATCGTCGTGCCACGGCAGACGACACGCATCGAACAGGGCGAATCAGTGCAGGTCCTCATGCTGGACTGGCCCTCAATGGAGTGAGTCGCCACTCGGCCTACACACCTGACACCTCTCCCTTAGGAGTGTCGGGGAATGGACCCACAGGACCGCGCGTGAGACAAGCATGAAGTTGGTTATCCTCTACGGACCGCCCGGAGTTGGCAAGCTGACCGTGGGCCGTGAGCTGGCCGCGCGGACCGGCTTCAAGCTGTTCCATAACCACCTGACAGTTGATCTGGCTGCTGCGGTGTTCGACTTCAAGACCCGGCCCTTCATTGACCTCCGAGACCGCATTTGGCTCCTGGTATTCGACCGCGCTATCGAAGCAGGCGTCGAGGGCATGATCTTTACGTTCGCCTCCTTCCGAACGGTGCGAGAGGACTTTATCCAGGATGTCATCAATCGCGTCGAGCGCGCCGGCGGCGCGGCTTATCCGGTCCACCTCAACTGCGATCTTGAAGAGCTACTCAGGCGGGTTCAGGAGCCATCCCGCTCCAACAAGCTGCAATCAGCAGAGTACCTGCGCGAGTGGATGAAGACCTATGAGGCCAAGCTCCCGCGGCTCGACAGAGACCCCCTGACGATTGACAACACGCACCTACCACCGGCGCAGGCAGCAGTCAAAATTGCCCGGCGGCTTGGCCTCACTCCCTACTCCGCTCCGCCGCTCTCCCCCTCTCCACATGGTGGAGAGGGGGCCGGGGGGTGAGGACGACCAAGATCACCAGCGGAACTCACCCGGACGGGGACCGGCGGCAGTCAGCGCCGCGCGGTAGCGGGCGAACTGCGGCGCATCTGGCCGTTCCAGCAAGCCGAACATGAAGTTCTTGTAAGCCTCCACGCCCGGTTGGTCGAGCGGATTGACGCCCAGCAGCCAGCCCTCGACCACGGTCGTCAGCTCCAGCAGATAGATCAGCTGGCCCACCGTGAACGGGCGCACGGTAGGGAGCGTAATGTCGAGCGTCGGTCGACCGGCGCGGCGATAGGCAAACGCAGTCGCCTCGATGGCCGCCTGCTGACCGTCGTGCAACGTCCGCCCGGCCAAGTAGTTCAGGCCGTCCGCATCGCCGGGCACTTCCGGCAGCACGACGTGTTCCCGGTCCGGCTCGGCAACGACCACGTTGGTAATCAGCTTGTCGTGGGCGCCCTCCTGGTGCTGTTGCCCGCGCGAGTGTAGCTCCCGCGAGTTGACGACCGTCAGTGGCGTCGGTCCGATGCCATCCTTGCCCAGGCTCTCGGCCAGCAACTGGTCGTACCACAGCCCCATGGACTCCAGGGCGGGACTCCACGCCGCGAATACCGAGATCGTGCGCCCCTTCTGCCGGTACATGAGCGTATGGAGGATGGCGAGGAGGTAGGCCGGATTAAGGTAGGGATCGCTCACCGCGCACAAACCGGCCATATAGTGCGCCCCGGCCAGCAATTCTGCGATGTCAATGCCCACGACCGCCGCCGGCAGCAGGCCCACGGCGGTCAGTACCGAGTAGCGCCCCCCAACGTTGTCGGGTATCTCGAAGGAGTCATAGCCGGCAGCCGTCGCCAAGTCGCGCAGCCGTCCGCGGGCGGCATCCGTCGTGGCAACGATAGCCCGCCGGGCGTCAGCCCCCCAGACCCGCTCTACTCGCTGTCGCAGGAGCCGAAACGCGAGCGCCGTTTCCAACGTTTCTCCCGACTTGGAAATCACGTTGAGCGTAAAGCGACCGCGCGGAGCGGCGCCGGGCCGGGCCGGCAGGCGGTCCAGTAGGCCCCGGAGCGAATCGGTGTCCATCCCGTTGCCGGCAAAGTAGAGGCGCGGACGACCCCGGCGCTCCTCGCGCGGCAGCTCGTTGTGGTGGGGATGCGCCAGCGCCTCGAAGAGCGCGCGAGCGCCCAAATACGAGCCGCCGATTCCCAGGACTACGTGTGCATCACTAGTCGCCGCGAGCCGGTCCGCCGTCTCGACCAAGCGCGGCACGTCGGCCATCATGGTGGTGGGCAGGTCCATGAAGCCGAAGACTCCGGCCTGGTGCTCGGCACGCACCCGCGCATCAATCGCCGCCAGCCGCGTGGCTGCGTCGGCAAGCTCGCGCCGACTCACGCCCACGGGCGTGCCAATCGTGTCCTCCATCACATAGCTGTAATCAAGGCGCAGGCGATGTTGCTCGCACCAGTCCGGGTCTTCGTATTGCACAGCCATCAATGCATCTCCCGTGCCGGCCAACTGGCCGTAAGCCATGTCGGTATCGCCCACCTACATCATACCCGGCTGCGGCCAGGGTATACTGCCAGGCCGTCGCCGGACGGATATGGCAGATGACGGCGCGTCAGGAGCACGGAGATGTTCGAGTTGGATGGCAAAGTTGCGCTCGTGACCGGCGCGAGTCGGGGTATCGGCAAGGCGCTGGCGCTGGGCTTCGCTGCGGCGGGCGCGGACGTGGTGCTGGCCAGCCGCACCTCTAGCGCCCTCGCAGACGTGGCGGCGAGCGCCGCGGCGCAGGGCCGGCGGGCGCTCGCCGTCCCGACGGACATTGCCGACTCAGCAGCCGTCGCAGCCCTGGTAGACCGGGCCGTGCAGGAGCTTGGCCGGCTGGACATTGTGGCAAACGTCGCCGGCATGAATATCCGGGAACCAACTGTAGACGTGCCGACCGCACACTTCGAGCAGATCGTCAACGTCAACCTGCGCGGCACGCTGGTCGCCTGTCAGGCCGCCGGTCGCGCGATGATTGCGGCCGGACGCGGCGGCTCGATCATCAACATCGCCTCACTGACCACCCGGCAAGGTATGCCGCAGCGGGCCGTCTACGGTGCAACGAAAGGCGCCGTCGGGCAACTGACGATGGCGCTCGCGGTGGAGTGGGGGCAGCATGCGATCCGGGTCAACGCCATCGCCCCCGGCTGGATCGAAACGCCGCTCACGGCGCCGCTGCTCAGGGACCCGGCGTTCAAGGAGTGGGTCATCAGCCGGACGCCGCTCGGACGACCGGGACAACCGGAGGACCTCGTCGGGATGGCCGTCTTCCTCGCCTCGGAGGCGAGCGCGTTCATCACCGGCCAGGTGCTCTATGTAGACGGCGGCTGGACCGCAGCATAACGGGAAACGGACGGTCCGGGGCAGCGGCCGCACCTACGCGAGGAGAATGAGCTAGGGGCGTAGAGAGACGGCGGCGGAGTCACCCCGCGGAACGTTCGGTCGCCGCCGGCAATGGCTCATCGAACGGCTCGCCTTTCGCCTCCGCTGCCAGGCGCCGGCGGTTCCACTCTTCCACTGCCACCAATGTCTCCGCCCGAGCCTCGGCCCGGCCCGCGGCCCGGCCCTGCTCATACCGCTTGGCAAGATACTCTTCCGTCTTCCGCGTGAGAATCGTCGAAAGCATCGTCCAACCCTCCGTGACCATGAGAGCAATCGCCGCCGAAAAAATCGCCGCCGTTGCCCCTCCCTGGATTATATCCAATAGCGACTTGACTACTCCGTCCGACGAGCGCTCCACGCAGCACTCATGCGAGATCGTCAGAGCTGTACCGGCGATGAAACAGGCGTTGAACATGGTGAAGTAGATCGTTTGCCATCTCGCCGGTACGCTCCAGATGGACTCTCTGGATTCTTTATTCATGCGATGACCCCGTTACTTGAGGTGCTTCCTCCCTCCGGTGTCCGCAAGGGCGCCGGAGCGGCCGCAACATAGCCGGATGCACCCATCTGACACATATGTATATCAATAATATGGCCAGGAGTCAAGGGGATGTCGGCGCAACGCGACCCGGCGCCGCTCGTTGCGCGTCAATACCCTATCCGGCAACGGGCTTCCTGGGGGCTGACCGGGGAAGGCTGATTTGTGGAACTACACGCGCGGCCTTGTCATTTTCAGATAGATAGCCGGGGATGAGCACCGATAGTGCGCCCGGCGCGCTACGGCCGGTCCGGCCCCACCGGGCGGATCATCGCGATCTCGTCGCAGTTGGCGAACTTCGGGCACTTATAGCACTCGTACCACACCTTGATGTGCAACGAGTCGCGCTCGGCGCGCTCGAAGCCCAGCCGCTCGAAGAACTCCGGGACGAGCGTGAGCGTGTAGACTTGGCGCAATCCCAGCTCGACGGCCTCCGCCAGACACGCGCGGACCAGCTTGGTGCCGACGCCGCGCCCGGCTGCGGCCGGGGCCACCGCCAGTCCCCTGATCTCGGCCAAGTCTTCCCACGTGACGTGCAGCCCGCCGGCGCCTACGACCCGTGCAGCACCATCGGCCGCCTCGTAGACGGCCACGTGGTATTCGCGGATCGTCTCGTATAGCTCCGCCTGAGCGCGGAAGAGCATCCGGTTCTGCGCCGCGTAGAAATCAATCAGGGCCTTGATCTCCGGCACGTCACCGAGTCGAGCGCGTCGCACGGCAATAGCGGCATCCGCTGGCAGCGCCGCCTCTACGGCGCCATTGTGCTCTGGCGCGAGGCCGGGCGGTGCGGTGGGTGTCGGAGACTGTGCCGGCCGCCGCACAGTCTGAATGGGGATAAAGTGTGGTACGGCCACAGGTGTCTACCTTCACTGCGTAGGTCGGGCGTTTCGGTGCTGCACGATTGGACAGGGCCGAGTGATACCTGACGAGAGGACCATAACACAGGGTCTGAGGTAACGTCATGCTGCCCAGTGCTCCATTGCGTGTGCGCCAGGAGATGGAGCCTCACTGGGCAGCACCGGTGCGGCGCAACGGCCGGAGCGCGGGATGCGGCTGCGATACACTGTGTACGGATCGCTGCCGGCGGTAGCGAGGACTGAGGGTAACGATGGTGACACGTGTGCTGCTCCTGACGGCCGCCCGTACCGGAGCCGGGCATGTCGTAGTGGGCGAGGCCCTCGCCGCGGCGGTCAAAGCCAGGCCGGGGCGGTTCGTCGTGGACGTGCTCGACGTGCTCGCTCCGGCCAAGCCGCGGTGGAGCGACCATTTCGCCCATCTCTACGAGCCGACCATCGTCCATGTTCCCTGGCTGTGGTCGGCCATCTATGCTGCCACCAACACCCCGCTAGGTCTATTGGTCTACCGCGCGTTGGCCGGTCAATCCCTGGTTCGCCGGGTCATGGCCGCCGCGGAAACGCAGCCGCCGGACGTGGTGGTTTCGGTCCATCCCCTCATGGTCCGCGCGGCCGTTGCGGCCCGGCGGCAGTCATCGTTCCTCGCCGACAAGCCCATCGTGACCGTCGTGACGGACCTCGTTGACGTGCATCGCGTCTGGGTAGCTGGCGGTGTGGATCACTACGTCGCCGGCTCGGAGGCCGCCGCGGCCACGCTCATGCGCTATGGCGCTGCACCGCAGCGGATCGCTCGCCTCGGCATCCCCCTCCGTCCCGAATACGGCCGCCGCCATGTACCGACGACGACGGACACGGACGATCCTGCGGAAAGCGACGCGGCCGAACCGGCCAGCCAGACGGAGATGCGCCGGCGGCTCGACCTCGATCCGGAGCTACCGCTCGTCCTATTCATGGGCGGCGGCGCCGGGGCCGGCAGCCTGGTCAAGCGGGTGCGGGCAGTAGCCGCGCTGGCGCGACAAGGGCGCGAGTTTCAGATCGCGGTCATCACCGGCAGCAATGTGCGCTCTCGCAACGCCCTGGAAGGGATCGCCTGGCCGCTCCCGGTGCATGTCTACGGGTACGTGCCGTCTACGGCCGACCTGATGAACGCCGCGGACATCATCGCCACCAAACCAGGCTCGGTCACGGTCAGCGAGGCCCTCGCCGTGGGGCGGTCCTTGATATTGAGCCGCCCGGCCGGAGGACAGGAGGCCGGCAATATCCCCTACGTGGTGCAAGGGCAGGCCGGATTCTATGCCCCCAGCCCCCAGGAGGCAGCCGACGCCGTCGCTCTCCTACTCCAACGGCCGGACCTCTGCTGGGAAATGGGGCAACGCGCAGCCCGTCTGGGGGCGCCGGACGCCACGTGGCGTACCCTGGACCTGATCCAAGGCCTCGTCGCGCGTCCCTCGCCAACATAGCTCCATCGGTCGGCGCAGATAGCCATCACAGGCATTGGCAAACGCGCTCCCTCGGCACCATCCGATAGAATCCAATGCGGTGCAGAACAAGCAGTCAGAGGAGACCCCGGCACCATGGGAACCAGCAACCGGCCGCTGTTGGCGTGTACGATGGGCGATCCGGCCGGCATCGGGCCGGAGGTGCTTGTCAAAGCGTTCGCGTCCGCGCCGCTCCACGAGTGGTGCCGTCCACTGGTGGTCGGCGATGCTCACTGCCTGGAGCAGGTCGTCCATAGTCTGGATGCCGCTAGTACGCTGGTGGTGCGCTCGGTGAATGAGGCGGACGATGGCGTCTACGGTCCCGGCGTCCTCGACGTACTCGATCTGGCTAACGTTCCCTCGAACGTCCGCGCCGGTGAGCTATCCACCGAGGCCGGCGCGGCGGCGATGGCCTACGTCCTGCGGGCGCTGGACTTGGCGCGCGCCGGCCAGGCGGCAGGGATTGTGACAGCACCGATCAACAAAGAGGCCACCCAGCTCGCTGGCTACAAGGATATGGGGCACATGGAGCTGTTCGGCCGCGTGCTCGATGCACCGGAGCAGGCCACCATGCTCGTCAGCGGCCAGCTCCGCACCGTCCATCTCTCCACGCACTACTCCCTGCGCGAGGCCCTCGACCGCATCACACACGAGCGCATTCTGAGCCGCATCCAACTGACCGATCACCACTTCCGTTCCTGGGGCCTGGCGCAGCCGCGTATCGCCGTCTCGGCCATCAACCCCCATGGCGGCGAGGGCGGCCACTTGGGACGCGAGGAAATCGAGGAGATCGGCCCAGCGGTAGAAGCGGCCTGTGCCGCCGGGATCGCGGCGACGGGTCCACTCCCGGCCGATTCGGTGTTCGTGCGCGCCATGCGCGGTGAGTTCGACGCCGTGATCGCCATGTTCCACGACCAAGGCCACATTCCGGTAAAGGTTCACGGCTTCGAGGAGAGCGTCAGCGTCGCGTTGGGCCTACCGATTGTCCGCACGTCCGTAGATCACGGCACCGCCTTCGACATCGCCGGCCAGGGGATTGCCGACCCGACGAGCACCATCGAAGCCATCCGCACCGCCGCCCAGATCTGCGCCGGCACCTGGCTCTCCGAAACCTAAGCGCCACCGACCATTCTCACCGCTCCTGCCCGCCGATCACCCGCAGCACTTGCAGGAACAGCACCACCGTACCCACGAGGACGATTCCCAAGACTAAGAACATGATCCCAATGAACGTATCGCCCGTTCCCCGTATCAGCCAAGCCACCCCACCACCAAGCAGCACGAGCACTGCCAGTAGTGCAAGCAGCCGGGTGCCGAGCGCCTGCCAGCGCAGCATCGTCTGGAGCCGGCGCCGGCGGCGGCTGGGCGTGCGCGGCGCCGCCCGCGATTCATCCTTCATGGCAGGAACTAGGGTAGCGGCAATACCGTGTCGGTAAGTAGCCGGTATGGCAAAGACTACCGCGCCACTCCAGGTTTGTGATCTGCATTGCGCCGGCTTTATGAGGACTATCGGCTTCATCGTCACCCCGGTGCCCTAGCTCGCCCCCCTATGGTCCCCTGACAGGGGTAGGTTTTTCGTGTCGGGGCGCGATTGATCGCGCCCTGGCGCTCGTCATTCCGGCGCAAGCCGGAATCCAGGGCTATTCGTGCCCCTCGGCCCCCTTACATGGCCCTGCAAAGCGCCCGGTTCCTGCCCAGCGGTGGCCGGGACCCCAGACCCTGATGCTTCCCGCACTAGCCGGAAGCCATCCTGCTCATCCCTCCATCCCGAAAATCCTGATGCAGACAAAATACCTACCCCTGTGAGGGGTTAGGGAGGGGGCTACCACCCACTGTCCGACTCCCCCTCTCTATCGCTCCGCGATGGAGAGGTGACCGGCCAAAGCCGCACCACACCTGGCCCTATCCGTGCGGCTTTGGCCGGTCAGGGGGCCGGGGGGTGAGGCGCGTCTTCCAACGCTGCCGCCAGCAGTTGGAGCGCACCGTCTTTGCCTTGCGGACCGATCTCGTCGCGCGGTCCGGTGCAAGATGGACAGCCGTCCTCGCAGCCGCAGTTCTGCGCCAACTGTCGGGCCGCCGCGTAGACCGGCTGATGGGTTAGGAAAAGCTGGCGTGCAAAGCCCACGCCGCCGGGATAGTTGTCGGCGAGGAAGATCGTTGCCCGGCGGGTAAACGGGTTCTTGATCTGAGGCACGGCGATCAAGTCGCGCGGATCGCACATCAGGAACAGCGGCGCGACGTTCACCAGCAGATTGCAGAGTCCGAGCAGTCCCCCTTGCAACCGCTGGCTGCCAAGCTGCGCGGCGAGATGCTCGGGTACAGCCGTCCAGTAGGCGGTGGTGTGCATCTCCTGGGTCGGCAGATCAATCTTCCCCCAGCCGACGTTCTCGCCGGTCAGCATCCTGATCTTCTTGTAGATAGTGGGGGTGAAGCCCAAGTACACCTCGCCGTAGCCCTGCTCCAGCGGCGCGCCGCGGTCCCGCCCCTCGTCCTGGAGCACGTCCACGTTGAAGCGCATGCTGGCATCGGTGTAGTAGTCCACGTTCACCCGCTTGGCTTCGGCGCGTTTCTGCTCCCAGTCGAACGTGCCAATGTGGTATTGCTGCCCTTCATGCAGGTAAATCGCGTCCTCATGCACCAGCATCGGCGCACTGAAGGGATCGCATTCGCCGAGCACCTGCGGCTGTGGCGCGGTGACATCCACGATCACGACGTTCTCGCGTTGCGCCGAGCGTAGACTGACCGCCTCGGCCGGGTAGTCATCGCCGGTCCAGTGCCAGGTATCGCCTTCATGCAGGAGCTTGCCCGCGTCTTCCAGCTGCGCGAGTGCCCGCCCGGTCTCCTCGGCGCCGAACTGCTCATCGTCCTCGAACGGCAGCTCAAAGGCGGCGCAGGCGAGGTGATCCATGCGGAGGTAGTGGTTGTCGGCATTGACCAGCCCGTGCTCCGGCGAGCGCGCAAAGAAATAGTCGGGATGCGTGACAACGAACTGCGCCAGCGGCGCGGACGAAGCAACAAAGATGGCGACGCTGGTCGTTGCCCGCCGTCCCGCGCGGCCGGACTGCTGCCGCGTGCTCGCAATCGTGCCCGGATACCCGCACAGGATGGCCGCGTCGAGGTGGCCGATGTCAATGCCTAGCTCCAGTGCATTCGTCGCTACGACACCGCGGACCTGCCCGGAGCGCAAGCCGCGCTCGATCTCGCGGCGCTGCAAGGGCCGATAGCCGCCGCGATAGCCCCGCACCTGGTCGTCCGGCAGCTTGGAGCGGCGGCGGATCGCCGTCAGCAGGACCTCGGTACGGACACGCGAGCGGGCAAAGACGATGGTCTGCACGTCGTTGCGTAGCAGTTGGCCGGCCAGGTTTGCCGCTTCGGTGACGGCGCTCTTGCGAATACCCAGCTGCCGATTGACGACGGGCGGATTGTAGAAGATAAAATGGCGCCCCCCACGCGGTGCGCCATCGTTGTCAATGGTCTCGAACGGGCGGCCGGTCAGCGCCTCGGCCAGCTCCGCCGGATTGGCGATAGTTGCCGAGCAGCAGATGATCCGGGGGTTGGATCCATAGAAGTCGCACACCCGCAGCAGCCGGCGCAGGACGTTGGCGACGTGGCTGCCGAAGATGCCGCGATAGTGATGTAGCTCGTCAATGACGATGTAGCGCAGGTTCTCGAAGAGGCGGTGCCATTTTGTGTGCTGCGGCAGAATACCGGTGTGGAGCATATCCGGGTTGCTGATGACGATGTGCCCGGCCAGCCGCACCGCTCGCCGGGCGCTGCTGGGCGTATCGCCGTCGTAGGTGTACGTCTTGATATCCCGCCCCAGCGTCTCGATGAGACCGTGTAGCTCGCTATATTGGTCCTGACTCAGCGCCTTGGTCGGGAAGAGGTAGAGCGACCGGCTGGCGTCGTCGTCCAGGATGGACTGGAGCACCGGCACGTTGTAGCAGAGCGTCTTGCCGGAGGCCGTGGCCGTCACCACGACAACATCGCGGCCATCCAGGATCGCCTCGATGGCCGATGCCTGATGCGTATAGGGACGGCCGATGCCCCGTCGTTCCAGCGCCGTCGTCAACCGTGGATCGAGGCCCGCCGGCCACGCGGCATACTCCCCCTCCCGCGGCGGCTCCAAGCGCCAGGCCGTCAGGTTGTCGCGGAAGGAGGGCGTCTCCCGTAACCGGTTGAGTAGCTGATCGAGGTTCATCGGTTGCTGTCAATGCGCCGCACCCGCTCCGCACAAGTGGCGAGGGGTGCTCGTGCGACGGCGGTGATTGAACAGATGTTCGTCTGCACCGCATTGTAGCAGAGGCCGGCGAGACATGGCTACACCGGCCGTGCCGCCTTCTCTCCCGCCGGAGACCCTTGTCAACGTCGTCATTCCGGCGCAAGCCGGAATCCAGGCGGCCGCCCCCCGTGCGGCGGTCGGTCGCCCCCGTTGCCCTTTCCCTGGAGGGCAAGGGCTGGGCGTAACGCCCGCTCCCCCTATGCTTCCGACAGGAGCCGCATCCGGGCCACGAGCACCGGCGGGATATCCGGGTAGTTTTCCCAGCTACCGGGTCGCTCCGGCCGCGGCGGCAGCTCGAAGACCGGCTCTATGAGTCCGTCGAGGGCAAAGCCGGCCCGAAAGCAGGTCTCGAACAAGAGACTGAGCGGCCGCTCGAAGTAGTATTGCAGCGCCGGTTGGCCGAACATTGCTACGCCCTTGGCCACGGTCGGTCGGATGTACGACGAGACCTTGATCGCATACTCCGCGACAAGCTCTCCGTCCCGCTCCTCGATCTCCACCACCTTCTTCATGCGCGGGGCAACGGCATTGAAGCAGGGATGCGGCACCGAGAAGACGAACCGCCCACCTACCTTCAGCAGCCGGCTCAACCCCGCCAGCAGCGGCCCAATAGCGGCCATGTCCATCAGCGCCATCGTACACACCGCCGCGTCGAATCGTCGTTCCCCCAGGGCGAGCAACTGCTCGCGGCTCGTCGCGTCGAGCACGCGATACTCGATGCGGTCGGCGTGCTCGGTGGTACGTGTCCGCGCCCGCTCGATCATCTGCGGGGCCACGTCGCAGGCTAGGACCCGTGCGCCAAGACGAGCCATATGACGCGCAAACTGCCCATTACCACAGGCAACATCCAGCACAAGCTCGCCCGCTTGCAACGCCAGCAGGCGCTCCTGTGCCGGCGCGATCAGCAGCCGGTGCCAGTCGTTGCCCTCGCCCATCCGCTCATCCCAGAACGCGGCATTCCGGTCCCAGATGTCCCGGACTGCCTGGTTGAGGTCAGCAAACTCGCCCATGACAATCCCCTCGTAGGTGCCGGCCAGTCGCCAGGCAAGGGTGAAGGGTGACAGTATACCGCCCTCCTGCCGGCGCAGGATTGAAAGGCGAGAGGGCAAGAACGACGGGCAGCAGACTCCCCCTCTCCACATGGAGACCTTTGCATAACCCGTCATTCCCGCGAAAGGAGACCTTTGCGTAACCCGTCATTCCCGCGAAAGCGGGAATCCAAAAATCGGTCCTCTCAGGTGAGCGAGGACTGGAGCAGTGTCCCTCTGGCACTCCATCTGGGAGTTATGCAAAGGTCTCATGGTGGAGAGGGGGCCTGACAAGGGTAGGTTTTTCGCGTAGCGGTGCGATGAATCGCACCCAGACCCCCGTCATTCCGGCGAAAGCCGGAATCCACGTCCCCCCGCCGCAGCGGGGGGACCATAGGGGGGCTACTAACCCACCCCAAACTCCCATCCTGTCCATCCATGTAAAATACCTACCCCTGTGAGGGAGAGGGGGCCGGGGGGTGAGGCGTGGCCTTACTTGCGGCGCGGGAGGGCGGCGGCCCGGATGTGGTTGGCGCGGCGATAGTAAAGCGTCCGCAGCTCCAGCTCGAACTCGCGGATGACATCCTCGCATGTCACGTCGGGCAGGTGCGAGTACATGCAGAAAATCGCCTCCGGCCGCGTCACATCCAGCTCGATCCCCGCACCGTACTTCCGCTTGATCGCCTCGAACTGCTCGCAGTTCTCCGAGAGGTGCATGACGGCATAGTCCAGGTTCAGCCGCTTGGACAGGATCGGGTTGTAGTTCGCATCCGACTCGGTCAGCACGCGCCCCAGCGGGTCCACGATCCGCGCCCGGTCGCCGGGCGTAGCCGAGGCGATGAAGACTCCGAAGTCGTGCGCCCAGATTTGCAGCTGTAGTCCGCCGGGGTACATCGAGGAGAAAAACACCAGTTCCGCGCCACCCGCCGCGTTCCCTTCCGCCACGTCCCGGAAGTTGAGATCGAAGCAGATCGCAAAGCCCACCCGGCCCTGGTCGGTGTCCGCGACCACCGGCTCGGTCCCCGGCGTGACCCCCATCTCGATCTCGCCAATCGTCGGGTGAATCTTGTGATACACGGCCGCGATCTCCCCGCGACGGTCGAGCAGCACTTGGGAGTTGAAGATACGGCCATCTTCTTGGGTGTAGATCGGGACGACGACGTAGCAAGCGTGCCGCTGCGCTACCTCCGCAAAGGTCCGGACCGTGGGGCCATCGAGCGGCTCGGCGATGAGTGATAAGTGCTCCTTGCCCAGCCCGTACCAGGTGATGACCTCGGTCATGCAGACGAAATCGGGCCGGTCGAGACAAGCGCGCTCGACCAGTTCTAGCTGGCCGGCACGATTGGCCGCGATCTTCTCCTCCGGCGTCTCGCCGGCGGTCCCACCACGCCAAGAAACCGTTGCCACCTGCGTATACCGTGCCATGCGCTCCCTCCTCGCTCCGCCACAATCCCACGCCCGGCCCGCTTGAGCATTGCACCACCGAGGGCTACTCCGCTTGCCGCCGCCGCAGTTGCTCCCGCAGCCGCCGCAGTGCGGCTTCAGCCGCCCGGCGGGCAGTGCGCTCGGCCGTGGCACGGGTCTCCGCCAGCGTGGCGCGGGTCTCCGCCAGCGTGGCGCGGGTCTCCGCCAGCGTGGCGCGGGTCTCGGCCGCCTGGCGGGCGGTGCGCGCGGCCGCGCGTTCCGCTTGCAGCTCCACCGGTGACGGCAAATACGCGCCAGCGGACGGATCATAGAACCGTAGGTTGCCCGCCTCCCAGCACAGGTCCAGCCCCAACACCGGACTGTGCCCCCACCGCACGCCATCCGGCTCTTCAGTGATCCGCATCGGCGCGTATACCCCGTTGACCAGCCGATCCCCGGCCAACGGCGCGTCGTGATAGCGTCCCCCGGTATGGTCGAACCGCCAGTATTCCCCCACGCCATAACCGGCGTAGCCGGCGCGTTTGACGGTGTAATCGCGCCGCCCGGTGCTACGCGAAGCCACTTCCAGCACAAAGTCCGGCGGTTTGCCCACTTCGCTAATCACATAGCCGTTGCGCGCCACGATGGCGGCGGGGTCGACGCCAAACGCCACCAGGCAGTCCGGCGCCAGCCGCTCCGCGGCATTGCTGGCCTCGTGACGGAGGTAACCCCCACCACACACCAGCACGTCGGCACGGTCGGCGAAGTAGGCACGTAAGTAGCTGTCAAAGGCCGTGATGCTGATGTGTTGCTGCATATCGGGCGTCCGCGGCGGATCGGGGAGCGGCTCCAGGTGAGCGTACTCGCCGGGTGGTGGGGGACGGAGGACGGTTCTGGTGGTCATCGGAGACCTCATGAGGGGCAGCCGGTTCACGCGGTAGCGATGTGGGCAGGCCCAACAGCAGCATTATAGCCGCCCGGTGGATGTGGAGTAATACGATTGCGCTTCCCCAATGCGCCGCGTATCCTCACTGCACGAGAAAGGGACGGTCACACCATGGCAGCTACACCACGGCGCCCCAATATCCTGTTGGTTACGACCGATCAGCAACGCTACGACACCCTGGGCGTCACCGGCAACCCCCACGTGCGAACCCCACACCTGGATCAACTGGCCGCGCGCGGCACTCTCTTTCGGCACGGCTACATTCAGAATCCGGTGTGTATGCCGAGCCGCGCTTGTATGCAGACCGGCCGCTACGCACACCAGCACGGCATGGAGCATATGGAGTCGGTCATCGGCACCACGCCGGGCCTCCCGCCCTGGGAGACGACGTTCATGGAGCGGTTGCAGGCGTCCGGCTACGCAACGGCGGCCTTCGGCAAAATCCACATGCTCCCGCCCAAGGGCTTCGACGAAACGGCACTGACGATGGGCAAGGGCGCGCGATGGACTGTCGTCGAAGGATCGCCGTTCGGCCCCTCGCAGCTCGGCCCCGTCTACGCCGAATGGCTCGAACGCAAGCGTCCCGGCGCTTACGAATCCATCTACGAGCAACGCCGCCGGCCCGAATATCGCCAGCAATCCACCGCCATCGTGAACACGCTCGCCGCCGACGAATACGTGGACTACTGGATAGGGGAGAACACCTGGCGCTACCTGGAGCGGCCGGACACCGGCACCCCGGAGCGGCCCTTCTTCCTCTGGTGCGGCTTCTGCGGCCCGCATGGACCGTTCGATCCGCCGGAGCCATACGCCAGCATGTACGAGCAGGATGCCATTGCGATTCCGCCCCTGCTGTACGCCCGCCAGCTTAACGCCCCCGGCAATGACCGGCCGAGCCGCTTCGACCGGCCAGGCGGCGAAGACCTGATCCGCAAGATCATCGCCTATTACTGGGGGATGGTGTCCTTTATTGACACCATGATGGGCCGCATCATAGACACCCTCACGCGCCGGGGCCTGCTGGACAACACCCTCATCATCTTCACCACCGACCACGGTGAGATGCTGGGTGATTTCGGTATGCTGGGGAAGGGCAACTTTACCGAGCAGGTCATCCGCGCTCCCTATATCGTCGTGCCGCCGGGTAGTTCGGCGGGAGCCGGACCACGCCCGGTGGACAGCCTCGTGGAGCACATTGACCTCGCCCCGACCATTCTCGACTACGCCGGCATTTCGCAGCCAGGCGAGCTTCCGGGCATCAGCCTGCGCCCCATTCTGGATTCCCCCACGCCCACCACCCGGCCACCGACCAAGGACGCCATCCTGTGCGAATACGTGAGCAACGACCGCCGCCATCGGAGCAAGTGCCTGCGTACCGAGCGTTACAAGTACGTCTACTCCGGCCGCGACAACCCCGTGGAGTTCTACGACCTGGAGCGGGACCCGCAGGAGCTAGTCAACGTAGCTGGCGACCCAGTCTATCAGGACGAAGTCCAGCGGCATGCCGAGCTATTGTTGGACCGGCTGCTGACCACCGAGCAAACCGTCTGGAACCACGGCGGCGCCACCCCGCAGGCCCGCGACGGCTTCGACCGCCCCGTCGCGCGCTGAAGGATTTTTAGCCACAGAGCACTATAGAGAGCACAGAGTTGGGATGCAGTATGCTGCGTCCAGCCATTCCAGCTTGACCAGGAATGCACGCTTGCCGCTGGATTGCCGGAACCGCTTGCTGATGTGTAGACTGCGGATGGTAGCTTGTCACTGCGACTATCGTGACGGGGGGCGTCCAAAATGTCGGAACGCGATGACCTGCTGGTTTCCGTAGCCGGCACCATCAAGGATTACCGGGCTGGCGAAATCGCCGAACCGACACCCGAGCACGTCGCCCGTTGGATCAGCCAGTTCAGCAGCGATGCCCAAGTTCCGGTGCTCCGTGAACTGGACTATGTATTCAAGCGTACCTATGTTTCCAAGGCCAGAATGCAACGCTCTCTTGAGAGAATAATAGCCGATTTCACTTGTGAATTCTGGAAAACCGCCCATTTGCTCAACATTCAAAAGGAGGGCTCTAGCCAAAGCGAAATGATCGACATGCTTGACCCAATCCTGCGTCGTCAGTGTGGATATGGTATCGGGTGTACAGGACTCGGTGGAGGAAACTTTGTCTATCTCGATGACGCTATCTTCACTGGGAATCGCATTATAACCGACCTTTCCGATTGGATGGTCGAGCAAGACCCGGAAAAAGCAACACTACGCATAGTGGTTATCGTATTGCACAGATTAGGTAGATACTGGATTGAACAAAACCTAGAGCGGATCAAAGCTGGTAGGGAAATCGATGTATCCTTCAAAGGCTACGAGTTGGAAAATCGTCAGTCTTATCGCAACAGATCCGATGTGCTTTGGCCAACAGAGGAGACCTATTCTGATGACGATTTTCTCCCACGCCAACCCGGTGAGAGAACGAGCACATTTTTCAGCGGCGGACAAGGCCGGCAACTACTGGAAAGTGAGTTCCTGAACGCCGGGATCAGAATTCGAGGACTGGCCAGAGATCCTGCCCCTCAACTCAAACCGCTGGGATACACGTCCGCATCTTTCAGGGGTACCCCTGGCTTTGGATCCTTGTTCGTAACCTACCGAAATTGCCCCAACACATGCCCACTTGCTCTATGGTGGGGCGACCCAGCTGCCCATCCCAGCCATCCGTTCAGCAAATGGTACCCGTTGCTCCCACGCAAGACATACGGAGGATAACCTTGAATACCACAACCACTCTCCACCACGATCCTCGGATGCAGAAGCGGGAGTATGGGCGCGCCGAATCGGCCGTTTTCCACAAAACCAAGGACGAACACGGTGGACTCTCCAACATGGCCGGTGGATTTCCCATAGTAGTGAATGATATCCGGATTCGCACGTCCGAGGCTTTGTACCAAGCTTGCCGGTTCCCGCACCACCCGGAAATCCAAAACAAGATTATCGAGGCGAAAAGCCCAATGACAGCGAAAATGAAAAGCAAACCCTACCGCCGCGACTTTTGCCGCCGCGATTGGAACTCTATCCAGGTCAAGGTTATGCGCTGGTGTCTGCAGGTGAAGCTCGCCCAGAATTGGGACAAGTTCAGCAGGTTGCTGCTGGAAACCGGTGACCGTCCAATAGTTGAGTACTCCCGCCGCGACGATTTCTGGGGTGCCAAGCCAATCGATGATGAAATCCTCTTCGGCTTGAACACCTTGGGCCGACTGCTAGTGGAACTTCGCGAGCGCGTAAAGTGGGAGGCTCCCCAAACCCTGCAGCACGTTGAGCCACTGCAAATCAAGGATTTCCTCCTCTACGAAGAAGAGATTGCGGTTATCAGGTCGCGTCTTGCCTTCAACAACCCGGGCAAACAAGGATTAGATCAAGGGCAGTTGCAGTTGGTCACTGCGAAATGACCAAGTTAGCAGGAATCGAATCTAGCCGGTCAAGCCCCCATCCTGCTAATCCCTTCATCCTGCAAATTCTGATGCCGAAAAAGGGGCCATGGGACTGGAGCACCTCAGCCCAGGCGGCCCCGCTGGCTAGGCGAGCCAACCGGATGCCTCGTGTCGGCCAGCGAGCCGTAGATGTGTGGCCGCCGCATGGATGACAGCACCGCCTGGATTGATGAGCCTAGCGGATGCGACCGCAACCGGTCCAGTTCTACGTCGGCCCAGATGAGATCGCGGTCGCCGTCGTTGTAGGCGATGATCTCGCCCCACGGCGCCGTGATGGCGCTCCCGAAGTTCGCGTTGCGGCAGGCGACGACATAGAGGTGGTTGTCGAAGACGTGGGCGCGCTGGACCAGCTTCCAACGCTCCGTATCGAACTCGCTGGCACCGTGTACCCAACGAGTGGCGCGAAAATCGCCCATGATCGGCATGAGCATGATCTCCGCGCCGCGTTGGGCGAGAATGCGGCAGGTCTCGGCAGCCGACGAATCCATGCAGATACCCATCCCCACGGTCACGCCGTCGAACGTATAGACCGGAAACTCGTGGCCCGCCGCCACGCCCTGACGCGCCTCCATCAGGGCCAGATGTACCTTGCGGTAGGTGCCGATTAGCTCCCCCTCGCGGCCGAGGAGCAGGGCCGTGTTGTAGACCAGTTCATCGCGTGCGCCAGCGCGTTCGAGTACCGAGAAGCAGATACCCATCCGGTACGCACGGGCCACTTCCCGAAACGGCTCCAGCCACGGCCCCGGTACCGGGACGGCCTGTGCGTGGATGGCCTCCGGGCTGCGGTCCGGGCTGCCGTAGCTCAGGATCGTCTCCGGCAGGCAGACCAGATCAACGCCCGCCGCGCCGGCCCGGCGACACTGCTCGACGTAGTGGGCAACGCTCGCCGCCGCGCTCACCCATTTGCCCGGACGCCCGGAGGCGACACCCAAGCGCAGCGTCCGCGGTGGTCGCGGCACCGTCCGTTGCACGCGCCAGCCATACCAACGCACCCGCCCCCGCGGCGACCAGCGCAGGCCGCAGCGAACACCGAGCCGCGTCGCGCCGGCCGGATACCGCAGCGCCTTGGCGTAGTGTAGGAACAAGCGACCGGCCTCATCCACAGTGGCGCGGTCCAGCAACACCGGGTCCCAGTTCACTTCCGCGCCGCTATCGTCGTACCAGAACGCCTCGACTACGAGTTCGTCGGTCCCACGCTCCAGCCCGGTCGCCTCCGCTGCCAATTCCAGCAACAGCATGTCGTCCTGCCGGGCATCGACCGGAAAGAGCAACTCCCAGCCGCCATAGCAGCCCGCACTGCCATTGGACTCCATCCACAGCGCCGTCCGGTCATCCTCTTGCCAGATACGCGGCGCAATACTCTCCCGGCAGATCCACGGTTGAACTCGACCGAGCGGCAGAGCATCCCCGGCCGGCACCTCGCCGTCCTCGACTGTCGGTGTGGCTACCGGGGCCTCCGGTAGGCTGGAGACGGTTATCATCGGCGGTTCTCCTTCCGGCCCCCCTATGGTCCCTCATAAGGGTAGGTTTTTCTGTAGCGGCGCGATGAATCGCGCCCTGGCCCTCGTCATTCCGGCGCATGGAGACCTTTGCCCAAACCGTCATTCCCGCGCCAGCGGGAATCCCCGTCCCCCCGCCGCAGCGGGGGGACCATAGGGGGGCTACTCGTCCTCACAACGAGAGGTTTTGCGTGTAGGGGCGCGATGAATCGCGCCCGCCCCTCCCGTCATTCCGGCGAAAGCCGGAATCCACTCCCCCTCTCTATCGCTCCGCGATGGAGAGGGGGCCGGGGGGTGAGGCCCACTATTCCCCTTCCCTTCAGGGAGGGGGCCAGGGGGTAAGTCCGCCCCCCATCCTGCTCATCCCCTCATCCTGCAAATCCTGATGCAGACAAATCCCCCCGTTGTTTCCCACCCCACCCCGTCAACATGTCCCCTTGAACGGAGGTTGACGGATGCGAGACAAGTCTGGCGCACAGCGTGTACCGGCTGGGAGCAGTCGCAGCATCATGTTGGCCGCTAGCGGCAGCCTAGCCGCACAGCCACCGGCGTTGGGGCAGCACTGCCCCGATGCCACGCCCTTGCCCACGGTATCGGAGCACCACCGCCCCGATACCATGCCCTTGCCCACGGTATCGGAGCACAACCGCCCCGATACCACGCCCTCGCTCACGGTATCGGAGCACCACCGCCCCGATGCCACGCCCTTGCTCACGGTGTCGGCGCACCACCGCCCCGATGCCACGCCCTTGCCCACGGTATCGGAGCACAACCGCCCCGATGCCACGCCCTTGCCCACGGTACCGGAGCCTGACCGCCCCGGTGCCAGCTACGCCGCCGTGTCGGTCCCCGACCGCTCCCCTGTCTCGCCCCCGCCGGCAGCGGCTCACGACTGCTCCCGTCGTGTGCCCATCGCCGCCGGATCGCCGTCAGCCTCCGTCACCCACTCCACCACCCAGGAGGAAACCGTGTACGACCGCCTGTTCACCATCGTCGCCCTGTGCCATGCCGTGGAGCCGTATCGGTTACTCGCTACAGCAGCCCAGTACCTGGCAGCCCCGCCGCCACCCGCCCGGGGCAGATACGGGTTATGCCGTAGGGGCGTCCCTTGTGGGCGCCCTGGCCGCTCCCCCATCCGCCCCCTCCCCGCCCCGTCATTGCGGCGCAGGCCGCAATCCACCCCCTCTCCAAATGTTGGAGAGGGGCCGGGGGTGAGGCCGGCCCGTCCCCCTGTCGCAACGGGGGGACCATAGGGGGGCTGACAGGGGCACGATTCATCGCGCCCTGGCGCTCGTCATTCCCGCGCAAGCATGTCCCGTCCCCCGCTACTAGGCCGCGGGCAGGCCGAGCGTATCCAGCAGCGCCAGCACGCGCCGGTTGAGCCGGTCGGCGTACTGGCGCACCGCCGGCCGCGGCGTATAGGTGGGCTGCCGGACGGTGGCATGATCGAGCACACCACGCGCCACCAGTAGGCGCTTCTCTAGCTGGTGGGAGAGTTCTAGGTTCTGGAGACTGAGGACCACTAGCGGCAGGATGACCTCGTAGATGTCCTGCGCCTGATCCGGTTGGCCGGCCTGCGCGAGACGCCAGATTCGCGCCTGGAGGTCCGCCTTGGACAGTCCGGGCATGAGGCCGCAGATTCCCTCTCCCAGCAGCTCCATGAGATACATGCCGCCCCAGCCGATCAGCACGCCAACCCGGTCCTCAGTCGCCTCCCGCATCGCAGCGATCTTGTGCCCCAACAGCGGCTCTTCGAGCTTGACGTAGTGGAAATTCTCATACGCCTCGTGTAGCCGCGCGCATAACGCCGGACTCATGCTCGGCCCGCCCGGATTGAAGTCCTGAATCAGTACCGGCACCGGCACGGCACCCATAATCGTGCCGCAATAGTCGAAGAGATCGTCGTCGGTAAGCGCAAACTGCCGCGGAATGGCAAAGGAGATCAAGTCCGCACCGCAGTCGGCGTTGCGCCGGGCTATCTCCGCAGCAACGCGGGCCGCTGGATGATTGGACTGAGCCACGACCGGCACGCGCCCCGCCGCGGCTGCGATGGCCGTCTCCACGACCCGATACCGCTCATCCTCATCCAGCTTGTAGAACTCGCTCGCATACGCCGGCAGACAGATCGCCCCGAAATCTCGGCCGGCAGCGAACTCGACGAGGCGACCGAGCGCCGCATAGTCCACCGCCTCAGTTTGCGGATCAAATGGCGTGGGGATGATCGGCACAATCCCCTCGATCCTCCGCACGGGGGGCGTGTCCAGAGCAGGACTAGATGCGGACATAATGAACTCCTTGGGGCTTAACAGTCTGTCAACGTTGTTATTGGATTCCGCGCAAGCCGGAATCTCCATCCCCCGCCGCAGTCTCACAAGGGTAGGTTTTCCGTGTAGAGGCGCGATTCACCGCGCCCAGCTACTCGTCATTCCGGCGAAAGCCGGAATCCAGGCCCCTACATGGCCCCTACGCCCCCGTCATGGCGCTGGAGAGCACCCGATTCCTGCCCGGCAAGGGTGAGGGCCATCCTGCTCATCCTTGCATCCTGCAAATCCTGATGCAGACAAAAAAACCTACCCCTGCCAGCCCGCCGCAGTGGAGGGAACCATAGGGGGACTAGGTGCTCGTCATTGCGGCTTCCGCCGCAATCCAGATGCCGCGGATGACTGGACTCCGGCTTCCGCCGCAGTGACGAACGGACGTACCAACGTAGGCACGGCTCACGCTCACTAGCCTCGCTCGGCGAGGAAACGTTCGAGTGCGCCCGGACTAGGCTCCACGCCCTCAGGCGGCTGCCATCCCTCTCCCGACCCGCTCAGTATCCCGCGTTGTCCCAGATAATCGAACCACTCCTCGGTGGTCAGATTTTCCCGCAGGAACTGCTCGTCAGGGGGCTGCGCCGCACCCATGATGCACCGCTCTCCTAGTAGCTGTGGCCGGCGTACACGCGCTCGCCACGCACCAACAGCCGCTGTGCATCCTCGCCGGCGGCCAGCTCGTCGGCGCTGTGATAGCCCAGCGTAATGCTCGTGCGCGTCCCCGTCGTGCGGTTGAGGCCAACCGTGTGAAATACGAGGCTATGCGTGGCGAGCACCCCACCGGCGGGCATCTCTACGCGCACAACTTGGTCGCGCAGGCCCATCTGCTGCGCGGCCGTCTCGACATTCGGTACCCAGGGCAGTAGATGTGTGCCGGGCACAATCTGCGTCGCGCCGTTCTCGCAGCGCGACTCTTCGAGGAAGACGATCACCGAGACGATAGGGCGGCTCCACTGCGACACGTCGCGGTGCAGCGGCAGGTCCCGCCGCTCCGCCAGCCGGATCGTGGCGTGATTGTGGCGGTTCCGCAGCACCTCGATGTTGGGGCCGAGCAGCCGCTCCAGCGGATCGAGGATGAACGGATGAGCGGCGAGGTCCCGAAAAATCGGCGCCCGGTCGAGGATGTTCGAGATACGGACGATCTTGCCGTCGTGATTGCGGACGACCGGCTCGACCGCATGGTCAATGTCGTGCTGCACGGCCGCCTTCAGGGCAGCCACCAACCCCGGCGGCAAGACACCCGGCAGCTTGACGTAGCCGTTGGTCCTGAAGAGCCACGTTTGCTCCGGTGTCAGTGTCATCGGGCCTCTCTATGCTGGATTGCGGCTTGCGCCGCAATGACGATCCTGACCCCCTATGGTTCCCCCGCTCCACAGGGGGACGGCCAGTTCTCACAAGGGTAGGTTTTTCGTGTAGCGGCGCGATTCATCGCGCCCTGGCCCTCGTCATTCCGGCGGAAGCCGGAATCCAGGACTATTCGTGCCCCCGGCCCTCGTCAAGGCCCCGGAAAGTGTCCGGTTCCGGTCCGGCAGTGGCCTTGTGCCCAGGACACGGTGCTTCCCGCTTGCGCGAGAATCCATCCTGCTCATCCCACCATCCCGCAAATCCTGATGCAGACAAAAAACCTACCCCTGTGAGGACGGACAGTTCCCTCCCCCGTCGCAACGGGGGAGGGTCAGGGTGGGGGCAAACTCGTCCCGCAGATCCGAACTACAGCCCGCGCTCTTCGGCCTGCTTACGGAACTTGGCCAGCCCCTCGTTCGTCAGACGCACACCCTCGTCGAGCGCGTCCTTGACGGACTTCTCGCCCTTGATGACCGGGGTGCTGACGTTCTGGTGCTTCAGGACTTCACGGCCGCCCGGCGCGGCGATGACGAACCGGCGCTTGGTCATCTCCTGCGCTTGGAGCTTCTTGGCCGCATCGCCCTGGATGTACGCCTCGGAGTTCGTGCTGCTCACCCGCACCGGCACGCGGTCGAAGCGGTTGGCGAACTTGATGTTGTTGTCCTCGCGCGTCACCCACTCGATGAACATCCAGGCTTCTTCCGGATTCTGACTGAGCTTGGCAATCGGCAGCGAGTGGCAGCCACCGTAGTTCGCCACCACGCCGCCCGCATCGGGCAACGGGTAGGAGCTGACGTGGAACTCCAAGTTCGGGTCGGCGGGGCGAATCGTCTCACCGCGCTCCGACAGCGTGGCGTGCAGGTAGGTCAGGTCGCCCTGGACCAGGATCGCATGGCCTCGGCGCTTGGCCCGGAACTCATCGAGCGCCGCAAAGCCGCCCTGCCCGTCCACGATCTTCTTCAGCCAGGTCAGCGCCGTGATGGCCTCGTCGTTGTTGAAGATGGCCTCGGTCTGCTCCTTGTTCAGCAGCTCGCCACCCAGCTGCCAATACGGCACCATCCACAGGTACGGGCCGCCGCTGCCCCAGAAGGGGTACCAGCCGGCGTGCTCGACCTTGCCGTCGTCCGCCTTCTTGAATGCCTGGAAGGCATTCTCCTCCAGCTCCGACCAGTTCTTCGGCGGGCTGTCCGGATCAATGCCAGCCTTACGCGCGTTGTCATCATGCGTGTACATGATGCGCGTATCCGGCGCGTACAGCATGGCCGTCATCGCGCCCTTGAACTCCACGTCGAGACGCAACGATTCCCACACGTCGGACTTTTCCAGGACCTTACTGGTCTTGATGTAGTCCTCCAGCAGGATAGTCAAGCCGAGCACGTAGTCTTCCTGTGCCCAGTAGCTACCGCTGGAGTAGACATCGGGCGGCGCGCCGCCGGCCGCCTCGGTCCGGAACTTGTTCAGGTTGTAGGCCGGAATGAGGTCAAAGCTCAACCAGGGATTGGCTTCCAGCAGCGGGGTGGTGATCTCCTGGCCAACGTCCTCGCCCCAGTGGAAACGGGCGTTCATCCCGATGCGGAGCTGGACCGGCGCCTTGCCGGTAGCGCCCGCAGCGCCCTGGGCGCCTTGCGCGCCCGTGGCACCCTTCGGCCCGGCTGGGCCGGCCGGCCCAGCAGGCCCAGCCTGCGGCTGCCCGACGTAGCGCACCGTTGGCTCACCGCACGCGGCAGCCAACAGACCACCCAACGTCGCCGCGGCACCACCGAGATACCTTCTGCGAATTACACCTGCCATCTGGCTCCTCCTCCTTCATGGAAACTGCTTACGAGGGTGCTGTCCGTACCCTCAACTGCTTGACCCGCGCACAACTGCCGTAGCTCTATGCTCGCTTAGATGCCTCCTTCTGAGTTGTATCCCCTCTTGCGACAACCACTCCCATCCCTGATAGAGGGCCGTGTGTGGGTGCAGTCGTCGCCAAAGCAGAATGTCGCTGCAAAAAGTAGCCCACCACAGGTCATTCTGTCAACCGGGCGAGGCGACCGGCGATGAGGTCCGGGCGACTCTCTCGTCACGCTGGCTTGTGCCAGGGTACAGCAGCCGGACAGTGCAGGGCTAGCGTTGTGAGTGCGCGGCGCTATTGGGAGCAGTGGAGCGAAACCGAAGAAGCACATATGTGCAGTCAGGGTCCGCATTTACCCCACACCTTGCTCGAACACGAGACCGAGGCGGCGGAAGACATGCTGCCAGCGGGCTTCCATGCCGACCCGGTAGATGTGTGGCTGCCAGCCCAACTTGAGGTAGATCGAGATAGCGACGAGCCGGAGATCTTCTGTACCGAGGAATGGTCGTCGGTAGCCGGCGGCCACCAGGCGGTTAGTTACGGACGCAGCCGTAATGGTGCCAAGGCCCTTCCCGGTGTGAGACGGATCGGTGACGAGCCATCCGAGCCGCCCACTCTCAGAGTGACGACGGTGGTGGGTGATATGCTCGGCTACGCAGGAAGCCACCAAAGCACCCGAAGCTAGGTCCTCGACGACAAAGAAGCCGTCGTCCAGCGCTGCCGCCAGCGTTCCTGACAGCACACCCTCTTCCTCCCAGGCAAGGCGAAAGAGTTCCTCGTAGGCATTTGTGTCGTTGGGCCGAAAGTGTCGGAGCTTGTAGCCGCACGGCAAGGGGGGTACCACCACCCGGTTTGTTGTTGGACGTATCATCTCCAGTTGATGCGGGTACGCTGACCTGACGTATGGATGTGCTGACCGGCCGGGGAGCGGGCGAGGAGAGGACATGAGTTAGCACTCCATTAAGTGAGTCGAGTGGCCGGCTGCTCTCGGAGCAGCCGGCCACCGCAGAACGGCGCTCAAGACGCCGCGCTTGCCCAGGCTACGACGCCGTTGCCGTCGTGTCGGCCGGGTAGGCCTCGGTCCCATGCTCCGGTACGTCGAGACCTGCAAGCTCCTCTTCCTCCGAGACTCGCAGCCCCATCGTGACCTTGAGAATGCCGAACAGGATAAAGCCGGTACCCAGGCCCCAGACGAGCACCACGCCAACGTCTACGAGCTGTGCAAGCAACTGCCCGACCTCGCCGACGATCAGGCCCTTCACGTCACCGTAGCTGCCATCAGCGAAGATACCGACCGCCAGCAGCCCCCACAGCCCGTTGGCGCCATGCACCGAGACGGCTCCCACCGGATCGTCCACCTTCAGCACGCTCTCGACGAACCACAGGCTGACGATCAGCACCACGGCCGCAATCGCGCCGATCACGACCGCTGCCCACGGCGCGACGTAGGCACACGGCGCCGTGATGCCGACCAGTCCGGCCAGGGCGCCATTGCAGGACATCTCCAAGTCCACCTTGCCACCGCTGCGGACCATCGTGATGTACATGGCCGCGACGGCGCCGACCGCGCCGGCCAGGAAGGTGTTCGTAGCGATCACGGCGATCCGCAGGTCGCCGGCAGCGAGCGTGCTACCGGGGTTGAATCCGAACCAGCCGAAGAACAGGATGAACGTACCGATCAAGACGTACATCATGTTGTGGCCGCGAATCTTGTTGGGCGTGCCGTCCGCGTTGAACTTGCCAATCCGCGGTCCGACCATCCAGGCACCAGCCAGTCCGACCAGTCCACCGACGGCATGAACGACGCCGCTGCCGGCAAAGTCCTTCACGCCGGTCCCCAGTTCCAAGCTGCCGAGCCAGCCGCCGCCCCAGACCCAGTGGCCGTAGATCGGGTAGATGAGCGCGCCGACAATGAAGCTGTAGGCGAGGTAGGCGTTGACCTTGGTGCGCTCGGCAACGGCGCCGGCGACGATGGTCGCAGCCGTCGCAGCGAACACCATCTGGAAGAACCAGCTCAGGATCGTGTCCACGTCGTAGGCATCGCCGGTCAGGAAAAAGCCGGAATAGCCGATGATCGCGTTGCCTTCATCAAGACCGGAGGCCGCCTTGGAGCCGCCCCACATCAGCGCAAAGCCGAATGCCCAATACGAGAGCGAGGCCATGCAGAAATCGAGGAAGCTCTTGGTCAAGTAGTTGACCGTGTTCTTGGCCCGAATGAAACCGGCGCCCAGGAAGGCGAAGCCGGCCTGCATGAAGAACACCAGGAAAGCCGCCACGAGCACCCACGAGAAGTTCGCCGCCCGCAGCGCGTCCTGGCTGCCCGGATCACCGCCCGTCGGATCGCCGGCCGCCAGTGCAGCAGTCGGCACAAACGCCAGTCCGAGCGTGCCCAGGAGCAAACCGGCCCGCGACCAGCGTCGCGCTGCCGGGCGGCTCCGCGCTTGAGCTTTCCGATAGTCCCTGTGGTCGTTCATCCGTCTTCTCTCTCCTTGTCTCGGCATCTGGTGAGTCCACCGCTTCGCACTGCACGCCGCTGCAAAAGGCAAGCAGCGGCGAGGGCGTATGGACTTATCAGGTGAGAACGCTGCTGAGGCTGTGGGCTAACGAGAACCCGTGGCGGCGAGTGCGGCGTGGGCCGGTACTGCGGCTACTACTTGCCGCGCCTGCGAATAATGGTCGGTGCAATCGTCCAGAGGGTGAAGAGTCCGGCGAAAGCTGCTACTCCGACGATGGCTTCTGCTGGCATCTCTGCTTCCCTCCGGCTGGTTGGTTTGCTGCTCTGCTCGGCGAGTACCGGTGAGCAACGCTTCTGAGCCATAAGATACGCGAGCGGCTGTGGCCGGACGACGTGTGATGTATCCGAACCTACTGACCGCCGTTTGTGCAAGTTGCACAAGGGGCCGGTTACACACCGGATACCTTGTCCGGCAGCGTCCACTCCGGTACTCTACGGCCTAACAGCGTCCCCTGCCGGGAGAACCGGCAACTCCAGTTCACCGGAGGGGAGAGAGGCAGTCGAATGGACGGACACTGCCCGAATTGCGGCAGCGAAATGGCCCAGGACGCGAAGTTCTGCCCGCAATGCGGCGCCCCAGCCTCACAGAATGACGCTCCCGCGGCGTCAGGCGAGGGCCGAGGCAGCTACCGGCGCTTTCTGAGAATAGATACATCCGGTGGTTTCTTGGCAGTCGTGACGCCGATCTTGATTTGGTCCGCCGCAGTAGGTGTCCTGACGTGGACCATCATCGGTCTGCTTTCGCTCCGGTTCGATCTCGGCTTTATCAACCTCCCGGACCTGCTGTTCAGTATGCTCATCATTGTTGGGATTATGTTGAGTGTTGCCGCCAACTCCTACCTCATTTACAGCTATCGCGGCCGAGACGGGGCGCTCTGGCCGGTGCTGTCGTACCTCCCGGTGATATGGGCGGTCCTGCTCACCGTGGGGCTGGTCCTAATGATTTGGCAAGTCTGGACCGATTTTGCCGGCGGCCCCAACGAGCTGCGGCGGGCGATGTTCTCTCTGATCGGCGTCGGGCTGTGCGGAACGTATGCCGGGTACTTGTCCCTTGTCGTCGTCGGACCGGACCGAATCTATCACGTGGTGCGCTGGGTGATATACGTGCTCACGGCAATCATCGCCGTAGAGATTCTGGATGCGCTCTGGTGGGCGGCCGGGGACCTCTCCGGAAGAGAAATCGGGGTGCATTTCATACGAGCCGGCTCAACCGCAGCCACCTGCGTAGTTGTCTACGCCATCATCGCTGTCTTCACGGCTCAAGTAAAAGCCAGGAAACAGCGCATCGCCGTCCTTGTCACCTACTTGGTGCTGGGGCTGACCGGCTTCACCATCGCCGTGTGGTCGTTATGGGACACGTTCCCGCCCGGGGCGCTCCGTTTCATCCACGGCGGGATCGTCATTGTGTCCATCACGACCATCGGCTTGTTGCTGGTACAGCACTTCCACCGGAATAAAGCCCCCCGCAGCACAAAGCCAAGCGGCGCAGAGCAATCGGATCAGCCCAGCGCTCCCATGATTCCCTAGCAAGGGCAGCGCATTGGAAGCCGAGCCTACATGCGTAGCTCGATGGTATCGCCGTCTTCCAGCACGTAGGTCCGGCTGACGTGCTGGCCGTCGAACTTGCCGTTACCCCAGACCTGCGCGTACTTCACCGTGCCCATCCACTCGATATGCAGGGCCGACGCCAGCGTTTCGAGCGTCGCGCCCCGACGGAGCACGACCGGCCGGTTGTAGTCGGGTTTCTGACCCTTCGCCCGCGTGTGGACGCGCACCATGTCCAGCGCCGCGAAGAGCCAACGGCCCAGCGCATCCAGCCCGTCACCCGCGGTCACGCTGACCGACAGCGTAGGGAACCGCTGACCGTACTGCGCCTGCAAGGCGGCGCTGGCCTCCTCGGCACCAGGGAGGTCCAGGTGCGTACCGATGACCCGCACTCGCTTCGGCTCGGCTGACTGCGCCGCCTCATCGTCAGTGTCGGCCGATAGCCGCACGACCGGCTCCAAGCCGATGCCGGTCAGCTCCTCCAGCACCAGCTCCAGCGACTCCACCGGGTCCGACGCAAGATCGAGGACAACGAGCAGCACGTCCGCCTGCCGCACCAGCGACCGTATCCAGCCGTTGGTGTGGTGCATGTCAATCGGCGGCAGGTCCACCAACTGGACGAGGACGTTTTCGTAGCGCAGCATCGCCGGCTGCGGTTCCAGCGTGCTATACGGATAGTCGGCGACGCGCGGCTTTGCCCCGGTCAGCGCGGCCATGAGGTGCGACTTGCCCGCGTTGGCCAGCCCGACCAGAGCAACCTGCCCCGCGCCCTCCTTGCGGACCGTATAGGGATTCCAGCGGCTCCCGGAGCGCGATTGCGTCTCGGCCTGGTCCCGCAGCTTGGCCATCCGCGTGCGGAGGTCCGCCCGCAGGTGGTCGGTGCCCTTGTGCTTGGGCATCACCGCCAGCATCCGGCGCAGCGCCTTCTGCTTTTCGGCGATGGTATCGGCCTGGCGGTATTCGGCTTCCGCCTCGTAGTAGGCCGGCGTCAGATTGGCAGGCATCCCTCAGTCCCCACACGGCCGGCACGACTCCCTCGGTAAAGAGCCGGCCTGTCAGGATTGTAGCGCCCCTGCCCGTTGGCTGCACTACTGGACCGTGCTATCAGTCTCGCTGGCGAGATTCAGAACGTCCCGCTTGACGCCCTCGCTCAAGTAAAAACCGGCCTCCAAGAGTTTGTTGATCCTGTCTCGGATGGAAGGAATGAGGTCGCGTTCCTTAGCTCGCAGCAATATCCCAAGGGTACCGACGGGAATCAGCCCAAGTTCTAGGCAGAGGCGCCGTGCAGCGCGTTCATCCACGAATACGAAGCGAGCGTCTACCTCACGGGCAAGAGCAAGCGCCTCGCTCTCTCCCCTATCAAGGTCTCTGAGTAAGGCTCGCACCAGCACACGGTCTCTTGGGACTCGCTGCTCAACCCAGTGTGCATCTCTGACCTGCGCTGCACCAGGTCTACCGACACCGTGGGTAACTACCTCATCATAGACTGTTGGAGGAATGAGAAGATGTCCCCATAGCCGACGGAGCAGCCAGAACTCACCGATAGCTGCCAAGGCAATTAGGGGAGCAGAGTCCGCAACGACTGGTCCGGGTTCAGCCAACACTCTCGTCTAACTTGCGGAGCGATTCAAGCTCGCGGGCTAGTTCGCCGGGTGCATACCGGAAGTATGGGACGCCGGCAGCGGCCGCTTGCTCCAGGAATTCCCACTTCGGCAGACCTAGCAGCTCGGCTGCCTTACCGCCGGAAATGCGTCCCGCTTGGTAGAGACCCAGCACGGCATAGTAGGTCAGGACAGCGTCCGCTGTCTGATCGCCGCCATCCAGAAATCGGCGCAATTCATCCGGTATCGTCACTTGCATCACTAGCGTCCTCACGGCCGTCAGCGACTAGCGGTCGTCAGCGGTCGCACCGACCACACCTGGTCGGCCGTCAGCGGCGCAAGAGCCGAAGCCGGCACCGGAATCACCTTGATGGTCTTGCCAACGGCATTGAAGACTTCCAGGATGTAGCCGTCTTCACCCGCTGCCGTCGGCAGATGTTCCACGACCGTCGCCACGTCGCCGCGGCGCAGTCCCTCCCCTGGTAAGTCGCAAGCCAGCGCCACTTCACGATAAAGATCAAAAGTCATTGCCAGGCACCTCCCTTTGCATGGCTACGATGCTGGATAGGCTGTGACAAATCTGGTCACACCCGTTTCCCGCTCCACAATCCAGACACTCACGATGTGTAGTGTAACCCCGTTGGGTCCACGCAGCGGCGCTCGGATCGTGTACAAGTCTCCCTGCATATTGCGGCGCGAGTATTCGGCCTCATGTGATAATACTTGACTAAGCAAGTCAGCCGCCAGACGCCTCCAATTTTCCAGGGTATATCCACCCATGCGAAAGAAGGACGATTTATCGTCTCTGATCCGCGGGACAAGAAGATAGTGGGTGATCTTCTCATCCGCGATGATCGCAGCCGGGTCAAGCTTCACGGGCGTTCATTCTCTGTGCGTGACTCTCTATCCGGAGCTACCGGCCAGCCAGCGCCGCGACGCCGGGCAGCGTGCGCCCGCTCAAGAACTCCAGCGAGGCGCCCCCGCCGGTCGAGACGTGGGTGATCCGGTCGCTCAACCCGGCTTGCTCGATAGCCGCAATCGAGTCGCCGCCGCCCACAATCGTCGTACCTGGGCAGTGGCCCACCGCAGCCGCCAGCGCACGGGTGCCGGCGGAGAACGGCTCGATCTCGAACAGCCCCAGCGGCCCGTTCCAGATGACGGTGTGCGCCGACTCCACCGCTTGGACGTAGTGCTGGGTCGTCTGCGGTCCGATGTCCAGGATCATCCCGTTCGCCGGCACTTGATCCACCGCAAAGACCTGATGCGGCGCGTCGGCCGCCGCCGCCGGCGCCACTACCACGTCCGTCGGCAGCAGTAGCTCGCAATCGCTCTGCCCGGCCCGCTCCAATAGCTCGGCGGCCAGCGCCACCTTGTCCGGCTCGTGCCGCGAGCGCCCGATTTCATAGCCCTGAGCGCGGAGAAACGTATTGGCCACGCCGCCGCCGATCAGCAGCTCGTCCGCCCGTGTCAGCAGATGGTCAATCACCTCGATCTTGTCCGAGACCTTGACGCCGCCGATAATCGCTGCGAACGGCCGCTCCGGCTGCTCCAAGGCGCTACCCAACACCTCTAGCTCGCGCTCCAGCAGCAGGCCCGCAACCGCCGGCAGCACGTGAGCTATCCCCTCCGTCGAGGCATGAGCGCGGTGCGCTGCGCCAAAAGCGTCATTGACATAGAGGTCCCCCAGCGCGGCCAGCGCACGGGCAAAGGCCGGATCGTTGCGCTCTTCCTCAGGATGGAAGCGCACGTTCTCCAGCAGCGCCACCTCGCCCGGCCGCAAGCCGGCCACGACCGCCTCAGCCGCCGGACCGATGCACGCGCCGCCGGTAGCAACCGCAGCATCCAGTAGCTCGCTCAGGCGCTCCGCTACCGGGGCCAATCGCAGCGCCGCGACCACCTTACCCTTGGGCCGGCCCAGATGGGAAAGCAGCACGACCCGCGCCCCGGCAGCCCGCAGTGCGTTGATCGTCGGCAGCGCGGCGCGAATGCGCGTGTCGTCCGTAATCCGCGTGCCGTCGAGTGGCACATTGAAGTCCACGCGCACGAGCGCCCGCTGCCCGGCGACGGCCACGTCACGGATAGTTCGCTTGTTCACCGGACGCCTCTGACGGCCAAACCTTCAATACTCACGCGCCGCCGGCAAGCACATTCGGGTTCGGCGGCTTAACCGATCATCATTACGCCGCTTACATGGAGACCTTTGCGTAACCCGTCATTCCCGCGAAAGCGGGAATCCAAAAACCGGCCCTCCCAGGTGAGCGAGGCGTGATGCATTGTCCCTCTCGCACTCCATCTGGGGGGTATGCAAAAGTCTCTACATGCGGGTGGCGATCAGGTTCGTCACGTCGGCCACCCGGCAGGCATAGCCCCACTCGTTGTCGTACCAGGCCGCCACCTTCACCAGATCGTCGCCCATCACCATCGTCAACTGCGAGTCCACGATGGACGAGTGCGTGTTGCCCTTCAGGTCCATCGAAACCAGCGGCGCGTCGGTTACATCGAGCACTCCATCCATCCGACCGGCCGCCGCAGCCCGCAGCGCCCCGTTGACCTCATCCGTCGCCGTCGGCCGCTCCACCGTCGCAATGAACTCGACGATGCTCACCGTCGGCGTCGGCACCCGGTAGGCCAGGCCATCCACAATGCCCTTCACCTCCGGCAGCACCAGCGCCACCGCCCGCGCAGCGCCGGTGCTCGTCGGGATGATGTTCATGGCGCCAGCGCGTAGCTCGCGGTCCGCTGCGCCTTTCGGTCCCGCCACGTCGAGCACCTGCTGCGAGTTGGTGTAGGCATGAATCGTCGTCATCACGCCCTTGCTGATCCCAAAGCTGTCCCAGAGCACCTTCACGACCGGCGCCAGCCCGTTCGTCGTGCAGGACGCATTCGAGATGATCCGATGCTGCTCAGGATCGTACTGCTCGTCGTTCACGCCCAGCACCACCGTAATGTCCTCGTCCGTTGCCGGAGCGGAGATGAGCACCCGCCCGGCCCCCGCCGTCAGGTGCTTTGCCGCCATCTCCCGCGCCGTCCCTACCCCCGTCGCCTCGATGACCAGATCAATGTCCAGCTCACCCCACGGCAGATCGGTCCACTCCCGCTCCGAGAAGACCGTGATCTCCCGCCCGTTCACCACCAGGCCCGCCTCGGTCGCCTCAATCGTCCCGTCGAACGTGCCGTAGTTGCTGTCGTACTTGAGCAGGTGGGCGTTGGTGGCGCTGTCGAACAGGTCGTTGATGGCAACAACGTCCAATTCCGGGTGCCGCTCGCCCAGCGCCTTGAACGCCTGCCGACCGATGCGGCCAAAGCCGTTAATCGCAATACGCATCTGCTACTCCTTCACGATGTGACGCCGCCCGTACTATCCGCCCTGATAGTAGCGGCCGGCTACGCCCAGGGCAACGGCGCAACCCTCACAAGGGTAGGTACTCGTCATTCCCGCGCAAGCCGGAATCCAGCCCCTTCCCTTTAGGGAGGGGGTTTGGGGGTAGGTCCTCCACCCCGTCATTCCCGCGAAAGCGGGAATCTACTCCCCCTCTCCACATGGTGGAGAGGGGGCCGGGGGGTGAGGACCATCCTGCTCATCCTTCCATCCCGCAAATCCTGATGCAGACAAAAAACCTACCCCTTGTCAGGGCCAGGGGGTGAGGCCCAAATCGTGTACCGTGTACCAAACGTCTAACCGAATTCCCTAGTGCCGCCGCCCACATATTAGGACGTGCCATGCCCGGCCAGCTTTTCACCCACTACTTCCTGACTACCGGCATCCAGTCCACCCCGGAATGGCGGTCGGCGGACGCGGCGGTGGCCGCCTTCCGCAGGGCCGTTGCCCCGGCGTATGCGCCCTTCACCGACACCCGGCAGCCACCCAACGAGGCCGTGACGGAGCAAGAGCTGATCCGGCCCATCCTAGAGCTTCTGGGCTGGACCGACTATCTCCCGCAGCAAGGCGCCGGCCGCAACGAGGACATCCCCGATTACCTCCTCTTCACCGACGACGCAGCCAAGGACCGTGCTGCCGCCCGGTCCCGCGCTGAAGATCGCTACCAAGATGCTGCGGTCGTCGAGGAGAGCAAACGCTTTGGGCTGGCCCTTGATTCCCGCGATAAAGACGACCGGGCGCAAACCAGAACTCCACACGGGCAGATTCTGCGCTACCTGGCGACTGCGGACATCGCCTCGGAGAGCGCCATCCGCTGGGGCATCTTGACCAACGGCGCCGTGTGGCGGCTCTACGACTACCGCGCCCGACCGCGTGCCACCGGCTACTACGAGGCCAACCTGCAAGAAATCATCCATTCCGGTGATGACAACGCGCTCCGCCTCTTCTACCTCTTATTCCGGCGCGCCTCGTTCATCCGCCAAGCGGGCGCGACCGGCACCTTTCTGGAAGTTGCCCTGCTTGAGGGACGCCGCTACGAGGAGCGGGTGGCCCAGGACCTCTCCGGCGTGGTGTTCGAGCGCGTCTTTCCCAGCCTGGTCCAGGCGCTGGCCGACGCCGCGGGGCCGGAGGCCGGCCTGGAGCAAGTGCGCGAGGCAGCCCTGATCTGCCTCTACCGGCTGCTGTTCGTACTCTACGCCGAGGACCGCGGGCTGCTGCCGGTCAACGACACGCGGTACGCCGACTACGGCTTGCGGCAACCGGTCCGCGAGGACATTGCCCGCCGGATGCAGCAAAACGCCGTCTTTTCGAGCCGCGCCACCGGCTACTACGACAAGCTGCTGAACCTGTGGCGCATGATTGACGAGGGCGACCCGGATATCGGCCTGCCGCCGTATAACGGTGGGCTGTTCGCTACGGACACCGCGCCCCTGCTGGAGACAGTCCGCCTGCCCGACGCGCAACTGGCGCCGATCATCTACGACCTGAGCCACACCGAGACGGACGGCCACCGCCGGTTCATCAACTACCGCGATATGTCCGTGCAGCAACTCGGCTCGATCTACGAGCGGCTGTTGGAGCGCGAGCCGATTCGTAACGAGGACGGCCGCATCACCGTCCGGCCCAACCCCTACGCCCGCAAGGACAGCGGCAGCTTCTACACGCCCCAGGAGCTGGTTGACCTGATCGTGGAGCGCACCTTGAAGCCGCTTGTAAAGGAGCGCAAGCAGGCGTTCGAAGACAAGGCTGCCTCCCTACAAAGCGACCGCCGGCCCCAAGCCGAGCGCCTCGCCGAGCTACGGAAGCTGGACCCGGCCGCAGCGGTCCTCGATCTGAAGCTACTCGACCCGGCGATGGGCAGCGGGCACTTCCTCGTGACCGCCGTGGACTATCTCTCGGACTACGTTGCCGAGCTGGTCGAGTACGTGCCGGCGGTGCCGGCGTGGCTGCGCGAGCCGTATGTCTCGCCGCTGGTGCGGCGGATAGAGTCCATCCGCAACGACATCCTCCAACGTGCCGAGGCAGCGGACTGGGTGCTCGATGAGAACCAGCTCACCGACCAGGCCATCATCCGGCGCATGGTGCTCAAACGCTGCATCTACGGCGTGGACAAGAACCCGCTGGCCGTCGAGCTGGCGAAAGTGTCGCTCTGGCTGCACAGCTTCACCGTCGGCGCCCCGCTATCCTTCCTGGATCACCACCTGCGCTGCGGCGACTCCCTGCTCGGCTTGCGCGTGTGGGACGCCGTCGGTGAGCTGAACCGTCTGGGCGGGGTGTTCGCCGGTTCGGCCATCGCCGGAGCCGAATCCGCCACCGATACAATGCAAGAGATCGAGGCGCTCTCCGACGCCGACATTGCCGAGGTCCGCGAATCGGCCCTCCTGTTCCGCGGCGTCGAGGACACGACCGAGGACCTGCGCGGCCTGCTCGATTTCCTGTCCGGCCTCTCCTGGCTCACCGCCGGCATGAAGAAGCGGGAGCAGGCTGCCTTCCAAGCACCGCTCGGCGAGGCGTTGGGGAACGCAGACGACGCCTACACGCTCCTTGCGCGGGGACCGGGGGATGGGACGCCTCACCCCCCGGCCCCCTCTCCATCGCAGAGCGATAGAGAGGGGGAGTCTGCCGCTCGTCATTCCCGCGAAAGCGGGAATCCAGGGCGCCCACAAGGGACGCCCCTACAGGGTGAGGCCCGCTCCTCCCCGTCATTGCGGCGCAGGCCGCAATCTATACCCCCTCTCCAAATGTTGGAGAGGGGGCCAGGGGGTGAGGCCCGCCCCTCCCCGTCATTGCGGCGCAGGCCGCAATCTACACCCCCTCTCCAAATGTTGGAGAGGGGGCCAGGGGGTGAGGCCCGCCCTCCATCCCCGTCATTCGCCCGCCTCTGGCACGCCGCCAAATCCACCGCCGACCGCGAGCACTTCCTCCACTGGGAAGTCGCCTTCCCCGGCGTCTGGCACGGCTGGCAGGACACCCGGCCACAGGGCGGCTTCGATGCCGTGATCGGCAATCCGCCCTGGGACCGCATCAAGCTCCAGGAAGTGGAGTGGTTTGCGACGCGCTCGCTGGCGTTGGCAAAGGCGCCGACCGCCGCGGCCCGGCGGCGCGGGATCGCGCAGCTACGCACACAGGGCAGCCCGCTCGCCGCCGCGTTCGATGCCGCCAAAGCGCGCGCCGATACGCTCGGCAAGCTGGTACGCGGCTCCGGTCACTACCCTCTGCTCGGCGGCGGCGACATCAACCTCTACTCGCTGTTTGTCGAGCGGGCCATGAGCCTGATTAAGCCCGACGGACTCGTCGGCCTGCTCACGCCGTCGGGCATCTACGCCGACAAGACCGCCGCCCGCTTCTTCCAAACCGTCTCCACCAACGGCCGCGTGTCCGGCCTATACGACTTCGAGAACAAGAAGATATTCTTCAAGGACATTCACGCCTCGTTCAAGTTCGTCGCCCTGATTTTCGGCGGCGAGCAGCGGCGGTTCGATGAAACCAAGTGTGCCTTCTTCCTCCACGACACCGCCACCATCGACAATGATCCCGACCGCTGTTTCGCGCTCACGGCAGACGACTTCACCCGCGTCAACCCCAACACCGGCACCGCGCCCGTCTTCCGTACCCGCCGCGATGCCGAGATCACCCGCGGCATCTACGAACGCCACCCCGTCCTCGTAGACCGCTCCGCCGGCCAAGAGCGCAAGACGTGGCCCGTCCGCTACCACACCATGTTCCACATGGCTAACTCGTCCCACCTCTTCCGCACCGCGGCCCAGCTTGAGGCTGCCGGCTTCTACCCGGTTCAGGGCAATCGTTGGAAGCACGGAGATGAGTTATATCTGCCGCTGTACCAAGGTCGGATGATTAATCAGTTCGACCATCGCGCCAATTCGATTCGGTTGAATCCTGACAGCACATTCAATCCGTACTTGAGCGAGGAGGTCAGCGAAACTCAGCACGCCGATCCGGCCTTCTTACCACAGACGCAGTTTTGGGTACCGGCCGAACTGGTTGGGGCCAGGTTGGGTCAGAACCGCCGCTATGCATTGGCATTCCGTGACATTGCCCGATCCACGGATATGAGAACCATGATCTCTGCGGTGATTCCGCACGTTGGGGCCGGGCACAAGCTACCTGTATTACTACCCGCCAAAGACAGCTTCGATGCAACAGCAGCGTCCTTGTTCCTCGCCAACATCAACTGCCTAGCATTTGATTTCGTCGTTCGGCAGAAAATGCCAAGCACGAACATGAGTCTGTATATCGTCGAGCAACTACCCGTCATCGCGCCCGCCGACTACGACCGACCGTTCGGCAGCACCACCGCCCGCGAGCTGGTCCGCGACCACGTGCTGCGCCTCACCTACACCGCCCACGACCTCGCCCCGTTCGCCCGCGACCTCGGCTACGCCGGCCCGCCCTTCCGCTGGGACGAGGAGCAGCGCCGCCACCTCCGCGCCCGCCTCGACGCCCTCTACTTCCACCTCTACGGCCTCAACCGCGAGGACGCCGCCTACGTCCTCAGCACCTTCCCCATCGTCCGCCGCGAAGACAAGTCCCAATACGCCCGCTACCGCACCCACGACCTCATCCTCGCCTACATGAACGCCCTAACCGCCGGCGACACCGAAACGGACGTGGCAGTGTAACGGCGCGCCTCCGTCATTCCGGCGAAAGCCGGAATCCACACCACCTCTCCCCGTGGGACAGGGCCCTGACTGGGGTAAGTATGGGCCAAACCGTAGGGGCGCAACATGTTGCGCCCGTCCCCCCGCCGCAGCGGGGGGACCATAGGGGGGCTAGTCCCTCACAAGGGTAGGTACTCGTCATTCCAGCGAAAGCCGGAATCCAGGCCCCTACGTGGCCCCTACACCCCCTCTCCAAATGTTGGAGAGGGGGCCGGGGGGTGAGGACCATCCTGCTCATCCGTGCATCCCGCAAATCCTGATGCAGACAAAAAACCTACCCTTGTCAGGGGGACCCTAGGGGGCACCTCCTCACCACTCTCCCCCGTCATTCCCGCGAAAGCGGGAATCCAAAAACCGGTCCTCCCAGGTTAGCGGCAGGCAAGTCACCGCGCCCTAGCACTCCATCTGGGAGTTATGCAAAGGTCTCCCGTGGGAGAGCGCCGGGGTGAGGGCCAGCCCCGACACAGATACACAGGCTGGACAGGATTCGAGGCCAGGTGGTAAAATGTTCTATTCACCGTCAGCCAAGCTAGGAGGAACCATGAAAACGCGCAACTTGTTTATCAGCCACTCGTGGCGATACTCAGATCACTACAACCGACTCACCAAACTACTGCGGGAGAGGGGGTACTTCCGATTCAAGGACTACTCGGTTCCCCCGGATGATCCGATTCAAGGCACGCGCACCGATGCACAGCTACGCCGGGCCATTAAGCAACAAATGCAGCCGTGCAGTGCAGTTCTCATTCTGGCCGGCGTCTACGCTACCTACAGCAAGTGGATCAACATAGAGATTGACTTGGCAAAGAATGGCTTCACTGAGCCGAAGCCGATCATTGCTATCATACCTTGGGGTAGCGAGAGAACCTCCGTACCGGTAAGAGAGGCTGCCGATAGAGAGGTTGGATGGAACACGGAGAGCGTCGTCAGCGCGATCCGGGAGGTTGCATGATGTCTGACACAGAGCAGCACGAACGCCTAGAGATTTACAAGCTCCACGCCGAAGCGGCCGACCGGGTGAGCCAACGACGGGAAGGCGCCAATCGGCTGTACGTCAGTCTGCTCGTCGGCTTGGTGGTGTTTCTCGCCGCGCTGCTCAGATTCGGCATGGGCGAGGCGCCGGAGCAGCTCGTGCTCGGTGGACTCGGAGTGCTCGGAGTATTGCTCTCGGTCTCGTGGTTTTTCGTCATCCGTTCCTACCGCCAGCTCAATACGGGGAAAATTAACACGTTGCGTGATCTGGAAAAACAGTTGGTCTACGCTTTCTACGACCGCGAATGGGAGCGATTGGAAGCAGGTAGGAACCGCAGTAGTGTCTACTGGAGGCTGACTGAGGTCGAGCAAGGATTGCCCATTATCTTTGCCCTGCTATTTTTCGGCCTCATCCTCTATGCGTTCCTCCGGTAACTCCGGCATCTAAAGCGCCCGCTGGCGCGGGTGGCAGCATCCGTCCCGCTTCACCGTGTGGGCTGGAGAAGGGCAGTCCTAGGGAAAATGAAATAGCGCGGGGATGAACTGGCCTCTCACCCGCTGAACGGGATCGGGGGACCCCAGACAATCCGCGCTGTTGCCTATTGTAAACGCTAGCGGTCGTATTGTCAACTGCCCAGTGAGCGCCATCCTGACCGCCCGTGAGATTCCCATGCCTGCGGGCATCCATCCTGCCCATCCGTGCATCCTGCAAATCCTGATGCAGACTACGGCAGCACACGTGCTTGCAGTGCCGGCATGGTACGATGGAATGACCTGACGGGCGGAGGTGCAAGCATGGCCAGTATCACGATCCGTAACCTCGACGCCGAGCTTCAGCAACGACTACAACACCGGGCGGCCCGGCATGGCCGCTCGCCGGAGGAGGAAGTCTGCGACATCTTACGCGCAGCACTCGGGCCGGAGGCAGCACTAGAGCAAGAGCCAGCCCCGGCAACGGGCCTCGGCACGGCGATCCATGCGCGTTTCAAGGCCCTCGGTGGCGTGGAGCTGGAACTCCCTCCGCGGGAGCCAATGCGCGACCCACCAACGTTTGACTAGGCGTTCGGCGATGATCGTCCTGGATACCAACGTCGTCTCGGAGTTGACGCGGGACCGCCCACAGCCGGCGGTGCTCGCGTGGCTGGATAGGCAGCCCGTGAGCGCCTTGTTCACTACCGCCATTACCGAGGCCGAGTTGCGCTACGGCGTTGCGATCTTGCCAGCCGGTCGCCGTCGCGAGCGGCTCGCCGCCGGGATTGAGAGTACGCTCCGGGAGGACTTTGCCGGGCGCATTCTCCCCTTCAATAGTGCAGCCGCCCACGCATATGCCGCGATAGCGGCGGCCCGCCGCGCCGCTGGCCGGCCGATTGGCCAATCCGACTGTCAGATCGCGGCGATTGCCCGCTCCCGAGGAATACCGGTTGCCACCAGGAACGTAGCCGACTTTGCCGGCTGTGGGATCAAGGTAGTGAATCCCTGGGAAAACAACACAGCGCGGGGATGAACTGGCCGCTCACCCGCTGAACGGGATCGGGGGACCCCAGACAATCCGCGCCGCATTGTCAACTGCCCAGTGAGCGCCATCCTGACCGCCCGTGAGATTCCCATGCCCGCGGCAATCCATCCTGCTCATCCGTACATCCCGCAAATCCTGATGCAGACTACGGCAGCACACGTGCTCGCAGTACCGGCATGGTACGATGGAATACCCTGGTGGACGGAGGTGCCAGCATGGCCAGTATCACGATCCGTAACCTCGACGCCGAGCTTCAGCAACGACTACAACACCGGGCGGCCCAGCATGGCCGCTCGCCGGAGGAGGAAGTCCGCGACATCTTACGCGCCGCACTCGGGCCGGAGCCGCCGGCCCCGGAGAACCTGGCCACTGCCATTCGCAAACGCTTTGCGCCCCTGGGCGGCGTAGAGCTTGACCTCCCACCGCGCGAGCCGGCGCTAGAGCAAGAGACAGCCCCGGCAACCGGCCTCGGCACGGCGATCCACGAGCTATTCAAGCCTTTCGGCGGTGTGGAGTTGGAACTTCCTCCGCGGGAGCCAATGCACGTGCCCTCAGACCAGGAGCGACACTGATGACCGAGCTTCTGCAGCAAGCCTTTGAGCAAGCCGCCAAACTCCCACAGCCTCAGCAGGATACCTTTGCGCGTTTCCTACTCGCCGAGTTGGCTGAGGCGCAGACGCCCTCCTTCGCCGCGCGGTGGCGTGGTCAGTTCCAAGCGGCGCGCCGTGACGACCCACGTTACGACGAGTTGGCTCGGAAGTACCTCTGATGCTGCTCGACACGGACGTGCTCATTGATGTGGCACTCGACCGGTCCCCCCACGCCGATCCGGCCGTCGAGCTACTTGATCGGATCGAGCACGGCCCAACGCAAGCGTTCATCGCTTGGCACACCGTCTCGAACTTCTACTACCTCGTCGCGTCGTCGCGCGGCGGACTGAGCACCCGCGACTTCATCGTCGAGCTGACGCGCTTTGTAGCCGTGGCAGTAACGGATACCGAAGCGGTCCGTTACGCTGCCGCGCTACCCATGGCCGACTTCGAGGACGCGCTACAAGTCGCCGCCGCCCGCGCGTGCGGCGCTCAACATATCGTCACGAGGAACGTCAAGGACTACGGACGATCACCGATCCCCGCGATCACTCCTCAAGAGGCGTTGAGCGGTTTATTCTGAGCATCATGGTGGGGATACGGCTCCCTCCTTACCCTCCCCAGCCCGTCCAGTAGACTAGGGTTGCCGATTGGTGGTGAGGCACAAGCTCACAAGGGAGAACACACCATGCTCGACGTGTTGTTGCGCGGTGGCCGGGTGGTGGATGGCAGCGGCGTGCCCTGGGTGCCCGGCGATGTGGCCATCCAAAACGACCGCATTGTCGCCGTGGGCAACCTCCCCGGCGCCACCGCCCGGCGCACCATTGACGTGGCGGGGCAGGTCATCGCCCCCGGCTTCATTGACTGCCACACGCACAGCGACTGGAGCATCCTGGTCAATCGCGCTTGCGACAGCACCGTCCGCCTGGGCGTGACCACCGAAATCCTGGGCAACTGCGGCTTCAGCCACGCCCCCCTCAGCCCCCACAACCGCGAGCGCATCAGCACCGACCTCGCCAGCTCGGCCCCCGGCGCCACCGTCACCTGGACCACGTTCGGCGAGTATCTCGACACCCTCGATTCCGGCGGCTTGGGCGGGAACGTCTCCGTGCTCGTTGGGCATGGCGCCGTCCGCAGCGCCGTGATGGGCTACGACGAGATACCGGCCACGCCCGACGCCATCACCCACATGGAGCGTCTGGTCGCGCAGGCGCTCGACGAGGGTGCGCTCGGACTGTCCACCGGCCTGGAGTACGTCCCCGGCCGCGCCGCCTCGGCCGAGGAGCTGACGGCGATGAGCCGCGTCGTCGCCCGCACCGGGCGCGTCCATGCCTGCCATCAGCGCACCCGCAACGAAGAGTTCGAGCAGTCCATCGCCGAGATCATCGGCATCTGCGAGCAAGCCAGTGCTCGCCTCCAGCTGTCCCACAACTTCGCGCGCCGCGGCTCGCCGCCGGGTGCCTGGGGGCGCGTGATGGACCAGATTGACGCCGCGCGGCGGCACGGTCTCGACGTATCCTGCGACACGACCAGCTACGCGACCGGCCTCGGCTTGATGGCGGCCGTCCTCCCGCCCTGGCTATTCGACGAGGGTCCGGCCGTCGCTGCCGAGCGGCTCGCCGTCCCAGCCGTCCGCGAGCGCGTGAAGAACGATTGCAGCCGCTATTGGCTCCTCATCGCCGAGCGCCAGTGGGACAAGCTCTGGCTCGCCCGCACCGCCAACAGCAACCACCTCTTTGGCAAGTCCTTTGTCGAGATCGGCGATCTCCTGCGCCAAGACCCCATGGATTCCTACCTGGACATCCTCCACAACGAGGGCGCCGCCATCAACGATGCCATCCTCGTCGGCGTGGAGAACAGCGAGCCTCACCTGCACGAGATGATGACCCACCCGCTCTATGCGTTCGAGGCCGACTCGTGGACCGCCAGCGCCACCGGGCCGCTCGCACCTCTCGTTAACCATCCCGCCAACTTCGGCTGGACGGCCCGTATTCTCGGCGATTACGTGCGGGAGCGGGGCTGGATGCCCCTGGAATCAGCCGTCCACAAAATGACCGCCGTCCCCGCCACCAAGTTCGGCTTCACCGACCGCGGCGTGCTGCGCCCGGGCCTCGCCGCCGATGTCGTCGTGTTCGATCCAGCCACGATCCAGGACAACGGCACCCTCGCCCAGCCCGCGCAGTATCCGTCCGGTATCTCCCATGTGTTCGTCAACGGCACGCTGACCGTCGAGCAGGGCGAGCACACCGGGGCACGCAGCGGCCAGGTGCTCCGCCCGGCCCACTAGCCCCAGCGGTCACGACACGCGCCGCACACGCTGCGGCCGCGCACCAGGAACCCGCTCGATCAGACCACGCGCCTCCAGGTCGAGCTTGACCGTGACGACGTACCAGCTTACCGAGGCGTTGGCAAACAGTTCATCCGGCAAGTGTGGCTCCACCGCCTCCCCGAGGTCCTGGAACGGTAAACCGGCATCGTCCGCCGGCACGACGGCCAGCAAAGCAGCCTTCATCGCCTCGTACATGACGGCGTCTATGTTTGTGCCCTGCTTGCCCGCCTCCGGGTGAATAGTCTGAAACTTCCCCGCTGCTGCTGCCATACCTGCTGCCTTTCCGGAGGGTAATTGTTCACCTGAGACATGGATATGATCGCACCGCTCCCCGGTCCGCGCTCATCGTCGGCGTGTGTCTTACGAAGCAAAGATGTCCTTGACCGCGCACGTGAACCCGGGCAGCACGTCCTGGCCATCGAGCGTGTCAAGCTCATCGAGCGTTACGACCGCGCGGCCGGCCTCGTACACGTCCACGGTGCGGGTATCCGGCTGTATGACCCACACCAAGGCAACGCCATACCGGAGCCACATCCGCGCCTTGTCGTGAACCGCGTGCCGGTTATCGCTTGGTGACACGACCTCCACTGCAAGGTCCGGGGGCATCTCGGCGTAGCCCGGAATTCGCGCCTCCAGCGGCATTTTGGCTACCGTGAAGTAGGCAATGTCCGGCGCGCGCACGGTGTCCGGGTCCCGCTCCAGCAAGACACCGGCATCCGAGCCGGTCAAGACTCCCAGTTTCCGGGGTAGGATGAAGGCATTCAACAAAAAGCCTAGCTTCATGATGATCTTGCCGTGCTCCTGTCCCATAATCATGGTCTCGCGCAACACTCCCCGTATCAACTCACCGCGTATCCCCTGGCCGTGTAGCCGCAGCAGATCGGTAGCCATTAGTAGCTTGGCCGTCCGCGGCTGGGTCATCGTTGTCGCCATCTCCGGCTCCTTCCGGGCCAGCATCAGGATGAGCAGGATGAGTGGGTAGCCCAACTGGCAGGCCGGTCATGCTGCCCAGCTTCCAGCTTGATACATCTTGCTGCCGACACAAAGCAAACTATGTGCCTCCCACCTCCGCCGCACTCCCCCTCTCTATCGCTCCGCGCTGGAGAGGGGGCCGGGGGGTGAGGCCGCCCTCGCCCTACATGCCGATGGCGGCACGGGCACGGGCCGGCTGCTCTAGCGCCTCGAACGGCATCACCTGTGCTTGGCCCGTTTCAGCCGCGCGGAAGATGGCCTCGGTCATCTCCATATACTTCAGGCCGTCCCAGAAGCTCGGCGAACCCCACTGACCGGCGCGGATCGCCTCGATCCAGTCCGCCTCGGCCGTCCACTCGCGCGTCTCGGACTGGTCAATCGGGATCGTGCTCCAGTCGGTCTCGTCGCCATGTACCCCGGAGAGATGGTCGGCGCCGAAGTTGTAGCGCAGAGCGCCGTCGGCGCCGTAGATTTCGACGCTGTTGCGATCAGCGCCGCCACGAGCAACACCGCTGAACAGGAAAGTCGCCACGCCGCCATTCTCCAGCTCCGCTACCACCGTCAGCGCGTCGGGCCGATCCACGACGCTACGACCGTCACCGGACGCCGCCGGTCGCTCCGGGATGGCGGTCAACGTCTGGGCCGTTACCCGCTTGGCATAGCCGAGCCAGCGGTGCAGCACCTCGGAGAGCATCCCGACCTCTAGCGTATTGAAGCCGGAGATGTGGCCGATCTGTCGCCAGTGGATGGGCGTGTCCGGGTCGAGATAGTTGTCGCTGTAGGAGCGCATGTTCACGTTGTAGACCGGGCCGACGTAGCCCTGGCGCAGCAGCCGGCGAATGGTCGTGTCCCCCTCCATGTAGTGCGGTGGCGGACAGAGCATGGTCGTGCATTCGGAGGCCAGCGCACGGTCGTACATAACTTTCGCGTCCTGGTAGTCCATCGCCATCCGCGCCTGGCAGAAGACGTGCTTGCCGGCATCGAGCGCGGCGACCGTAATCTCGCGGTGCAAGTACGGCTGGGTACCGATCACAATAGCGTCGGTGTCGTCGGCCGCAACCAGGTCCTGCCAACTGCCGTAGGTCGTCTGAATACCGAACTCGGCGGCCGCCCGCTGCGTACTCTCCGGTGTGCTGTTCGCCACCGACACCAACTCAACGCCGGCGATCTTGCTCAGACCGGGGTAGTGGCGCTGCCGTACAATCCCCCCGGCCCCGACAATCCCTACGCGGACGGTGTCATCTGTCCTGCTCATGTGCCTTGCTCCTCTCGCTCGTCGGTTACTCGCAGGTTGGTCAGCCGATTATAACGCTCCGTCTCCTACCGATGGCGTGGTGCGCTGCACGGTTCCGCGAGTGTGAGGGGGAGGAGAAGACCGAGCGTCCGGTTGACTGGGGGACCGGACGCCCGGCACTATAAAGGAGGATGGGCGTCAGTCGGCCTTCCGACTGACGAGGCACTTCCTACTGTAGGGCGGCCATGTGACGGCGCGGCTGCGGCACGGGGACAATCGCTCACTACCATTGTCCCCGTGCCGACGCCCTTGCCCAGAAGGAATCGACGCGAGCCGAACTGTAAACTACCGCCTGTGATTTACCTTCTCCTCCACATCCTGGGCAATACGGCGTTCCTCCTGTCCGTCCGCGTAGCCCGCCAGCGCCAACGGCAGTACCTGCTGATCGGCGCCACCAACTACGCTACCGCGTGCGTAATCGCGACGATTGCCCTGGTCCAGTCCGGCATAACACCGACCTGGCCGGCGCTCGCGTTCGGCGCCGTCCAAGGCTTCCAGTACCAGACGATGTTCCTGCTGCTCTTCGTGATGTTGAGCCGCAGCGGCGTCGCCGTCGTGGTATCGCTACTCCGCCTGTCGGTCGCCATCCCGACGGTAGCATCCATCGTGATCTGGCAGGAATATCCCAATATCTGGCAGACGCTGGGGCTGATCCTGGCTGCCATAGCCGTCCCCTTGCTCGGCAGCGCACGCCGGCCGCGCGCGGCCGGTGTCCGGGAGGAGCCTCACCGGTCGGAACACGCGCCGCGACACCCACTCATCAGGCGTGCCGGGACGGTCGGATTTCTCGCCCTCGTGCTGCTGCTTGGCGGCGCGGGACTGCTCGCCGCCAAGTCGTTCGCGGAGCTACGTCAGGAGGAGCAACGGCCGGCCTACAACTTTGGCACGTTTGCAACGGCGACGGTGCTCTCCGCACTCAGCTGGCCACTGCGGCACCGCTTCACCAAGCCTCTCAGCCAGCACGGCCAATACCAAGGCCAACGCCCGCACGCCGCCAGGTCCGCCCTCGCGCTCGGCGTCGCTATCGGCATCACGAATATCGCCCAGATCGAGCTGCTTTTGCGGGCGCTCGTGCAGGTCAGCGGCACCATCGCCTTCCCTCTCACCGGGGCAGCCACGCAAATACTCACCGCTGGTGCCGGATGGCTGATCTGGAAAGAGCCGCTGCACGGCCGCGCAGCCGTCGGTGTCGCCTGTGGCCTCCTCGCCGCCACACTGATGTACGTGCCGTGAGCATCCCGCCCCGGATTTCTGACTGGGGTAGGTACGGGTGAAGCCGTAGGGGCGCAACATGTTGCGCCCCTCCCCCCGCCGCAGCGGGGGGACCATAGGCTGACAAGGGTAGGTTTTTCTGTAGGGGCGCGATTCATCGCGCCCCGGCCCTCGTCATTCCGGCGGAAGCCGGAATCCAGGGCTATTCGTGGCCCCCTACGCCCCCGTCATTCCCGCTCGCGCGGGAATCTCCACCCCCTCTCCCCGGTCTGTACACCGTGGGAGAGGGCTGGGGTGAGGGCAACACCTCCTACCCATCCTGTCTATCCTGTCCATCCATGTAAATACCTACCCCTGTGAGTCCCCGGATTTAGGGGCAGACAAACGGGGTATGATGGAGTCGACTGAGCGGCACGTGCTATCGTATGGTGATACCTGCGCGATCAAGCAAGGAACGGTGAGCACAGGTCCGCAGGATGCTCGCGGGCGCCACAGTAGCGCGATGGGCAAAGCAAAGGCAAGAGAGCACCCGATGAGCACTGCACAGGTTGCCGTTGCCCACACGGCCGAGGTCATCGGCAGGGCCAGAATCATCCAGGCCGATTGCTTTGATTGGCTTGCTAGACAGCCGCGCGACAGTATTCACGCCATCGTCACCGACCCTCCATATGGGGTCAAGGAATATGAGCACGGCCAACTAGCGAAGCGTGCCTCCGGAAACGGCGGCATCTGGCGTATTCCCCCATCATTTGACGGCAATGTGCGTGCGCCGCTTCCGAGATTCACAGCGCTTAATGAGCAGGAACGCCATGCGCTGCGCGGCTTCTTTCTGGAGTGGTCGCAACTGGCGGCAAGGGTACTGCGTCCGGGAGGGCATGTGTTTATTGCCAGCAACTCGTTCCTCTCGCAACTGGTGTTCTCGGCCCTCGTAACTGGGGGCCTGGAATTCCGCGGTGTACTGATCCGGCTCGTTCGCACCCTACGCGGCGGCAACCGGCCAAAAAATGGCGAGACTGAGTTCCCTCACGTCGCAACGATGCTGCGAGGATGCTATGAGCCGTGGGGTGTGCTGCGTAGACCGCTCCCCGACCGGATGACTGTGAGTGACTGTCTACGCGAGTTTCAGACCGGCGGCTTGAGGCGACAGCCCAACGGGAATCCCTTCTGCGACGTGCTCCCTAGTCAGAGGACACCCCAGCGCGAGCGAAAGATTGCACCCCATCCCAGCTTGAAACCTCAGTCATTCCTCCGCCAAGTAGTCTATGCCTCCCTGCCACTTGGCATCGGTGTCATCGTTGATCCATTCATGGGGGCGGGATCAACCATAGCGGCAGCGGAGGCGGTCGGTCTGGAAAGTATCGGCATCGAGCGCCACGCAGAGTATTACGAGATGAGCCGCACCGCGATCCCTAGACTAGCCGCCTTGACGGTAGAAGACAGTCAACTTTCTCTCTTATGAATCGGGCGCCCGATAAATCGGATTGGCCGCCATCTTGGCATATCCCGATGCCCGCACACTGGCGGTGATGGTGCGGCGACTGGCGCCTGTCCGACCGGAGAAGCTCCAGTCGTCGCGGGTGAGATTGGCCCCCAGAACTTGCACGAACCGGAACGGGTACGGCGCTTGTCCTTTGCCGGCGTCGCTAGGACGATTGCTGTCGAAGACAAATACCAACAGCCACCCCTCCTCAGGATTGTGCCCTTGCCAACCCCTCAGATAGCGTGAGGCCTTCACCTCAATTCCCTGATCGCTATGCTGCACCGCGTCGTTGGCAAACACGTTGGCCGGTAACAGGTCAGGATAGCCGTTATGGTACCGATTCTTCACTATCCCGCCGCAGTACCGTGGAATAGTTGCTACCATCAGTTCGCCAACAAGACTACTGAAATTGGCCGGCATAAGCAGTGCCTCAAGGCGTGGATAGTCGCGCGAGTTGAGTTGTCCGTTGATAAAACCGAGAAACTCGATAAACTCCTGCATTGCAAGTCGAATGTGCTCGATTTTGAGGCCGTAAGGCAACTCCACGCTGTCATCGAAACCCTGTGACACCACAGGATGCGGCGTACAGGCTCTTGCTTCCGGACCATCACCGGAATCTCGATCAGACATGATATTGTGACTACCGTGTAGCCACCGCCGCCACCCGTCACCCCGTCGTCCTACGGCTCGTCCAAGGCGCGTCTGCCGAACGTACTCAGCCACTGCGCCCAGCCCTGCGCCTTCGCTACCGGCCCGATAACCCCGCGCTGTATCCAACTGTAGGCCTGCAACTCGGCCATCGCCACCCTCAGCCGCACGATGCGAGCGCCGATAATCGCAATGTTGCCCCAGCGATGGATGATGAAGGCGAGGCCGCCGAAGATGACAGCCACGATGAGCGAGCCGATCAGCACCATGAGCGCCAAGACGATGACCGCTATGTCATACGCGACGCGCAGGATTTCCATGACCCGTTCTCTCCCGTCCTACGTCTCGGCTCGCTCGCTCGCCAGCGGCGGACCCACAATCGCCGCGTAGCGCCGCAACACTTCCTGCTCCGCCGCGACGCGGGCCACCGCAGCTTCGCGCCGCGCATTGGCGAGATGGGCACGGACCGCCGCCTTGGTCTCCGCGCCACGTCGCGGTGCCAGCAACAGGCCAAGCACTGCACCAATCAGGGCGCCGAGCAACAGCCCGCGCCAGAAGGCCCCACTAACGTACACGGTCCCCTCCCTGACGCCGCCCACCCCGCCCGATGGTGGTCAGCGCCCGCACGAGGGTCAGAAAGGCGTTGGCCAGCCCCGCCGCCCGCGCCAGCGGCCCGATCACCAGCTCACCGATGAGTGAGGTCGTCTCCCGCACCGTATTGGAGGTGTGGGTCAGCGAGCCGAGCACGGGACTGACTTCTTCCCGCAGTGCCTTGACCATGCCCCACAGCTTGAGGACCAGCACGATCAGGGCGATGTTCGCCGCCAAGGCAGCGAGTGCTACGAGGATGACAACGACATCGCGGATGGCTTCTAATACTCCCACCTTCGCTCCTCCCGGACTTCACACCGGCACGTCCTGAAACGATACCAGTTTGCCGCCAGCACAGGGAACCGCGCTGGTGCAGGCGCGAGGCTGCCAACCATGTGCCAAGCCCGCTGCTCCTAGCGACGAGGTCAGTGCCCGGCATCAGCGACTGAACAAGAAGTGCAGCACGTCACCGTCGTTGACACCGTATTCTCGCCCTTCCTGTCGGAGTAGTCCCTGCCGGCGCGCCGCGGCCATATCACCCGCTGCGGCCAGCGCCTCGAAAGAGATCGTCTCCGCCCGGATAAAACCCCGCTCCATGTCGGTATGCACCATTCCGGCAGCATGCGGCGCGAGCGTACCGGTAGGCACGCTCCAGGCCCGTACCTCGTCGTCACCGATGGTGAAGAAGGTACTCAAGCCACAGACCTGGTAACTCGCCCGGATCACGCGCCCGGCGGCAAGCTCACTGAGGCCCAGGTCTTCCATGAACGGCTGCCGATCAGGCTCGGCCAGCGCCGCCAGTTCCAGCTCCATTTGCGCGCAGAGCGCCAAGCCGGCAGTGCCGGGGCCGGCAACACGCCGGGCAAACTCCGCTTCGAGGCCGGCATTCGCTCCCAAGTGCTGCTCGCCGATGTTGAGGACGTAGAGCAGCGGTTTGGCGCTGAGAAACTGGAATCCGCGCAGCCGGCGCCAGCTCTCGTCATCCAGGTCCAGCGTCCGCAACGGCACCTCGGCTTCGAGCTGCGTCTGGAGTTGGAGCAGCACGCTCTGCTCTTGCAGCAGGCTGCGGCGCTCATCGCGCGTCGCACGACCCAGGTCCGCCTTGAGCCGCCCCAGCCGGCGCTCCACCAGCGGCAAGTCGGCAAGTACCAGCTCAAGCTGAAGATCAGCGACGTTGGTGAGCGGGCCGGCGAGGTAGTCCGCGGCCGGCTGCGGGGCATCCGACTGGTCATCGAACGCCCGTACCACCGCCACCAGCGCGTCAACGGTGCGGAGGCTGCCGATCCAGGCGGCCTCGGCGCTCCGGTCGCGCTGACCGAGGCTGGCATAGGGAAAGTCCACGTACTCCACCTCGGCGTAGACCCGCTTGCGGTCAGGGTACAACGCGCCGAGGTGATCGAGCCGCGGGTCCGGCACCTTGACGACGGCAGCGTGCATCGCCGCGCTACCCCGGCCCAGGCGCGTCGGCTGCCGGCCGCCGATGAGGCCCGCGAGCAGCGTGGACTTGCCGCTCTGCGGGAACCCGACAATACCCAGTTGGAGCATAATGCCTCTCACACCCGGCGAAACCGTGTACCGGCCGAAGTATACCGGCCATCCGGAGCACTACCTGGCAGCCGCCCCGCGAGGCGGGCCGTTGGCGCTACGATGTACCGAGTGGTAAGCTATGGTTATCGTACCGGCAGGGCAGCCCGGTGGCTCGACGGTATGACTTCTACCGTGGTGGACAGGCATGACACGCGCGAGTCGCTCGTCCGATTCCCCCCGCAACCGCGCCGAATCATCCACACCGCCTCCGGCAAAGCCTCCCGAGGCCGCGGCACAGCGGCCGTGGGTGTCGCTTGCCAGTGAGCGCAATCCCGGCGATACCGGCCGAAAGCTCACGATTACCTGGTCGCGGCTCAACGAGATCGGCGCCAACGACGACCTCCGCGAGATGCTGGAGCACGTGCTGAACCCCGGCTGGGAGGGCGTGGGACCGGCGGAGGTGGGCGAAGTGATCGCCCAGACGGCCATGCAGGCCGCCGTGCTGGACTACCTCGACTGGTACTTTGCCGAGCCGACGCCACCCGGTCCCGAGGCCCTACCGGCCGTCTACCGGGCGCTGGTAGCGGCCGGTGCGGCAGTCACCAAGGCGCCGACCCCGGCCCTGGATGCGCTTGGCCCCGACATCTTGATGCTCCTGGAGCAAGTGCTGGGAGACATGCAGCAAGACCATCCGGTCGTCACCGCGGTGCTCCACGCCCATCTGCTGTTGGCCACCTGGATGCACACCACACAGCCGCTGCCTACCGACGGACCGAACGACCTACTCGGTCCGCGTCACCTACGCGCCCAGCAGCTAGGGCGGACCGAACGGTCGGACGCGGCCACCGGTGGTCGGGAGGAGAGCCGGAGCAATCTACTCTACGCGGAGGCACGGCGGCTCCTGCGGAAGAACGCCCCCGATGATGCACTCGACCGCCTGCTCGCCGGCACGCTGGCCGCCCTGCAAGGCGCGCCCTTATGGTTTGGCTGGAGCCACGAATTCGCCGGCACGCTGCTAGAGCGGCCCTTGCAAGAAGGACTGGCGTTGGTGGCCCTGCTGCGCCGAGTGCCCTCTTGCCCCTTCCCCCTGCTCGCCCGGTTTGCCGATGAGCAGCAGCGGTGGCGCGATGTCGTCTTGACCGGCCGCTACGTGGATTTCGAGAGCCTCATCCAGCCCCACCCGGACCGGGTGATGCGCGGCCCGGCCGTGACCTCGTTCATGCACGGACTGGCGAACGATGGGCGCGAATTCGAGCCGGAAGACCTCGCCCAAGGTCTCAGCCAGCTAGAGCCGCCGGCCCGCGAGCAAGTCTGGCTGTATCTCTATTTCAATGCCGGGTTTGTCGGCCCCAACCTCCTCGGCCAGGGCGGCGCGGCACTCCAACTGGCGATGTTGGAGCTGGCCGACGATGACGAATGCTGGTCGCGCGAGATTGCCGAGGCGCTGATGGACGACCTGACCTATCACCCCCCGGCCGCCGGTGGGATACCCGACGAGGGCGAGGAAGAGTTGGAGACCGGCGATTCCGACCGGCGTCAGCCCTCCGCTGCCGCCCCCGAGCCAGGCGAGCCGCGCGTGCCCCTCGCCGTCCGATCACAGGCCGCCACGCTGCTGGCCAAGCGTCTGCTGGATGATCCCTCCCTCGCCGACCTCCTCGCCGACACCATCCGCTACGCTGGCGATACCCCCGTCGGCCGCTGGCTGACCAACCGCGTCGCCGCCCGCCCAACCCTGTAGCCACCCACTCCCACAGCTGAGCGGCCGCGTCTGTCTGGCGATGCCAAAAGCCAATATGGTAAGATCAACTTCTGGTAAGAACCAAGTACCATCACCGTCTACAGAGGTTGGTACAAAGCGGAACCGAGAAGTTGATCGCAGGCGCGGCAGTATAGGTACGTGGAGATGGCTAGACGAAAGAAGCGCCAGCATCGCCGAAAACGCAATGCCGCCCGGCTGCAAGAACGCACCGCTCAACGCAAAGCTGCCCGGGCTCAAGAACGCGCCGCTCGACGCAAGCTACCTACCACCCCTCAATCGCAATCTCCCATCCAAGCTCCGCTTCCAGCCCCGGCGCGAGCCGATTGGGCCGGGCCGCGGGGACCCATCGGTGCCTACATCAGATCAGAGTCGGATAAGACACTCGCGGCCTATGAAAGGCAGCCGAATCTAGTCCGCGAGCACGCTAACCACGAGGAGGACACGGCACACGGCGGCTACGCCCACCGCCAACTGTTGGAACTGGTACAGAACAGCGCCGACGCGCTCTCGCTTGCCGGTGGCGGGCGCATCGTGATCCGGTTGACCACAGAGCATCTCTACTGTGCCGATGACGGAAGTCCGATTGACAAAGACGGGGTGCGGGCACTCATGTTCTCTCACCTGTCGAGCAAGCGGGGAACCAGCGAGATCGGCCGGTTCGGTCTGGGATTCAAGTCGGTCTTGGGCGTCACCGACACGCCCGAATTCTTTAGCCGCTCCGGGTCATTCCGCTTTGACCGCACCAGGGCTGCCGATGCTATTCGACCCCTCGTACCGGATGCAGAGCGTTACCCGGTGCTGCGTCTACCCGAGGCCATTGACCCTTGGCCGGAGATGGAAGCCGATCCCATCCGGCGTGAGTTGATGGACTGGGCGGTGAATATCGTGCGCCTGCCCCTGAAGCCTGGCGCGCACGCGGACCTGGACGAGCAGATCAGCAAGTTCCAACCGGAGTTCTTGCTCTTCGTCGAGCATGTCCAGCACCTGGAACTGCAAACTGGTGAACGGGAGAAAGACAAGGACGATACCCGTATCATCAAGCTGAATCATCAAAACGGCATGTACCTGCTTCATGACGGCCAGCGCAAGACGCGCTGGATGATCTTCAAGCGCACTCATACGCTCTCGCCTGACGCTCGCAGCGACCGCCAGACCTTGGACGATGCGGACCAGGTGCCGATTACGTGGGCAGCGCCGCTCGACAGCTTAAGCCTACCGGGGCACTTCTGGGCATTCTTTCCCACGCAGATCGCCAGCCTCTTGGCCGGAATCCTGAATGCACCCTGGAAGACCAACGAGGACCGTCAAAACCTACTGCCCGGTGTCCGCAACGAGGAATTGATAGATGCAGCCGCGGCTATGGTCGCAGAAAACTTGCCGCGACTCTCGACGCAAGAGGACCCAGCCCGCCATCTGGACACCCTACCCCGCCGGCAAGAAGGAGGCGATAACGAGCACAGCGACCGGCTCCGTGAGCAGTTGTTTGCGGAGTTGGCCGGCCGCGCGGTAGTTCCTGACCAGGACGGCAAGCTGCGAAAGGTCCGGGAAATCTCTTATCCCCCGCGCGAACTGACCACCGACAGGCAGATAGATTTGGCGCCATTCGAACGATGGGTGGCCTACGACAAGCGACCGTCCGGCTGGCTCCACCACAGCGCCATAACCACTAGGCGGCTGGCGACACTCGACCGGCTGTTCAGTCCCCAACCAGGCCCTTATCAGCCCTCGGTGCCCAGGGCAACCATCGCCAAGTGGTTGCAGGCCCTGCTAGTCAAGGACACCTCGGAGCACGACGCAGTTCAGTCTTCTATGGCAGCAATCCAAACGGCAGCGCTGATACCGTCGGACATTCGGGAAGGCCAACAACAACGGCTTGGCGACATCATGTTGGGCGATGGGCTTGGCGCCATCGTGTTCACCGCCAATGGCGGCTGGAGGGCGCCCGACCCGGAAAGCGTGTATCTGGATGGTGGCGACACTTCTGACACAAACAATCTCGTGCATCCTCAGTTGGAGGCAGACGCTGAGACGCTAGAGGCGCTGAGAGAACTGGGCATCAGACCGGCATCACCAGAGGACGTGTTTAGGGAATATGCGTCGCTTCTGTTCCAGGTGATGGATCAAAGCTCATCAATGAGCCTTGAAGATGTTGAACGGGTTTGGCGCAAGTTCTGGGAGCTTGCCCGCGACATTGAGCAGGCTGCAGCGGTGAATATCATCCAAGAGCACGACTGGCGTAACTACCTGCGCGTCCGTACCCTTGCCGGAAACTGGCAGTTGCTTGCCCACGCCTTGCTGCCGGGACCGGTTGTCCCGGCCGACGGTAGCCGAGACGCGGACATTGCCCTTGACATGGAGTTCCACCAAGCGGAGCGGGCGCTGCTCGAAGTACTCGGAGCGGTCACCAAGCCGCACACTATGGATAGAGAATCGTTGGACATTTATTCTGATTTCCTCGGCGAATGCCGAAAGGAGTATTATTGGCGTCTGCCGCAGGGTCAGAATCCACAACAACCGTACTTGAACTTTGATTCCGTCAAAACAAGCGGTCCGTTGGCAGTGTTGAAGCTGCTCTCCGAGGAGGGCAAGGCACGCTATACGGAAGCCTTGCTGGACTTGCCGGCCACCTACAACGAATGGACGATGCGCCACGATACACGGGATATCTACCCGAAAGTACCGTTCATGTCACCCGTCGTAGCAGCATTACGTGAGTACGGTCGGATTAGAACGGACGCCGGCATTCGGGAGCTTGCCGCCGGGCTGGGATCGAAACCGAACCCGCTCGTCTTGCGCTGGCTGCTGGATCACCCACAAGCCAAGCTCATCTGCCAGGCTTTCGACATTCAGGCGCCAAGCGACGCTGTGATAGACCCTATTGGAGAAGATGATCCCGTGCCGCTGCTCGACGTGTGGCCGGGTTTGAAGCTTTTTCTGTCACCACAACAGCAGCCGCTGAAGCTCATTCGCTGTGACCGGATTGCTGGGCCGGATAGCGTTGCCCTCAGAACGGACTGCATGGTCCGCGACGGGACCGTCTACCTCGAACGCAAGGAGGATGATGAACGCGCAGAGTTGCAAGCCGTCTTGCGGGAGTTGGGACTTGAGAACGTCAGCGTCGAAGCGATTCTCCAAGACCGGCCCCCTAGCGAGATCGCCCAAGCGCGGGCCGATGTCCGCCGCCAACCGACGGACGCGGCCCGCCTCCTGGCCGCCGTCGGCGAGACTGCACTGCGCGCCCGGTTGCCGGACAGCCTGCTGGCAATACTCGATCCGCTGACCGGCATTCCGTTGGCCGAGGCAGCAATCGCGACCTATCACACTGGAGCACTCAAAGAATACCGCCATGATCTGGGGCACTTGGATCCGCCGCAGCAGTGGGCCGGGGGGCTGCGAGCAGTCGAGTTCGTGCAATCGCTGGGGTTCGGGGCGGAGTGGGCCGGGGATCGGAACCGGAAGCGCGATCCGTATGTCGAGGTGGAAGGGCCGTACTCACTGCCCCCGCTGCACGACTATCAGCGCACAGTTGTCGAAAAGCTGCGACTCATGCTGCGTGCGGACGGCGCGGGCAACGCAAGGCGCGGCATGATTAGCATGCCCACCGGCTCCGGGAAAACGCGCGTTGCCGTTCAAGCTATCGTCGAGTCCATGCGGGACGATGGGTATAACGGCGGAGTGCTGTGGGTCGCCGACCGCGATGAGTTGTGCGAGCAGGCCGTCGAATCGTGGCGGCAAGTGTGGTCGAGCATTGGTGTCGAGGCAGCACCGCTGCGGATATCGAGAATGTGGGGGGGCCAACTGCAACCGCTGCCGATCAGCGACCGACACGTCATCGTCGCAACCGTCCAAACCCTGAATGCCAAGATTATGACCAAGCCATACGAGTTCTTGGCAGACTTCGGGCTGATTGTGTTCGATGAAGCGCACCGGTCGATTGCACCGACTTATACGTCTGTCATGGCGGAACTGGGTTTCACGCGCCGGCGGCGAGTCACGGAACCGCGCCTGATCGGCCTCACGGCCACGCCCTACCGCGGCTACAACCCGGAAGAAACCAGGTGGCTCGTGAATCGATACAGCAGGAATCGGCTGGATGCGGGCGCGTTTGCGAGTGACGACCCTGAAGACGTGATCCGCGATCTTCAGGACATGAAGGTGCTGGCCCAAGCCGATCACGACACTATCGAGGGCGGCCATATTTCCTTGTACCCTGATGAGCTACGGCAGGTGAGGCAAGCCCCTTGGCTACCCCAAAGCGCAGAAGAGCGTATCGCGCGCGATCCCGACCGTACCCAACGCATTATCGCGGCTTACGAGGAATACATCCTCAGCGTTGACCCGAACTGGCCCACGCTCATCTTTGCCACCTCGGTCGAGCACGCCCAGACCGTCTCGGCGTTGCTCAACCGCATAGGGGTTAGAGCGCGGGCCGTCAGCGGCGAGACTGACTCATCCTCTCGCCGCAGCATTGTCGAGGCGTTTCGGGCCGGGAAGATACAGGCACTCGTGAACTACGCCGTATTCCGTGAAGGCTTTGACGCGCCGAAAACTCGTGCCATCATCGTTGCCCGTCCGGTCTACAGCCCCAACCTGTACTTCCAGATGATCGGGCGGGGACTGCGGGGTGAGAAAAACGGGGGCAATGACCGCTGTCTCATTCTCAATGTCGAGGACAATATCGTGAACTTCGAGGGGAAGCTCGCTTTCTCCGACCTCGACTGGCTCTGGGCCTGACCCATCATTCCCATTGCACCGCGTCGCCGCCCGCCCAACCCTATAGCCGCCGCTCCCGCAGCCGGTGCGGCCGCCTCCGCCTGCCGGCCGCACCGGTCCTGGGCAGGCCAGTTGTAGGACACTGGCCGCTTGCAGTATACTTTCCCCTGTAGGCCAGCCGGCCCACGGCGGCCTTGGGCCTGTAGCTCAGTTGGGAGAGCATCGCGTTCGCATCACGGGGATCGCCGGTTCGAGTCCGGCCAGGTCCACCATGGAGTGGTTGGCCTTGGTGGTCAGTCTTTGACTAACGGTAGCGCGTTTTTTGGCGACAAGGGGGAGTAATGAGAAGGTCGGGGTTTTTCTTGGTAATAATGTTCGTTCTAGGGGCAGTCATAGTGGCTTGTCGCTTAGAAACACCAGAACCGCAGGTGGTAGAGAAGATTGTCGTAGTCGAAAAGGAAGTCCCCGTTGAAGTCATCAGGGAAGTCGAAACGACAACCGGAGGGTGGGAAGTATGGCTCTCGGACCAGTCCGACAGCGCCGACATTGGCACTGACAATCCCTCTGGGAGCTATGGCAGTCGGATCATCATTTATGAAGGCAGCGACATTCTCGCCGCTCCTCCTGGCTGGTATGCCGAAGACGACCCGGAATACGGGCCGACCGTAATCGAAGCAACCGATGTTTTCCCTTCTGCCCTTGCAGAATTGGGAGTGAACCTAAGGCGTCTGCACGGTATGTTAATGCACCCCCCGACGCATCGCTATGTGAGTGCCAGCTTTTTCGGCCCGGGGGCGGGGTTGGTGGGCATTATTGACGCCAAAGGACAATGCGAGCAGTTAGACAACGGTCGGCGAGAATGCCGACCGATTCAAGGCGATCCAGAAGAGGCTGCAAAGCTGGGCAAGGCTCTCTTCCGCACCACTGGCCCGGAAGGCTCCCCTCCCTCGAATCACATGTCCTTCTTTACTGCCGACGGCGCCAGGCTGATTGTGGCCAATCTTGGCGCAAAGCTGCTGGAACGCATAGATTACGATGCGGAGACCGACACCTTCACTTTCAACAAAGCCGCCACGCTGGACTTGGTCGGTGGACGGGACCTGACTGCCATGGAAGCGGAGGCCGATTCGACCTTGCCAGGCGGCCGGGTGAGCGGCGAGTATGCCAACTTCCAGCCGACAACCACGCCAAGCGGGGCGCTCAAGGAAGGGCCGGGGCGGGCCAATAACGTCGTGGTGTGTCCCATACCCAGCAGCAACAACCAGCACGCCTATGTGACCTTCGGCGGTGGCGGATTGTTCGTAGTGGACATTACTACGGAGCCGATGTCCATTGTGGCGGAATATACCAATGACGTCATCAGCGTTGCCGGGTGCGGAGGTGTGGAGGGGGGCGGCTTCATGCACCTGAATGCGGGCGTCTCGGCCAGCGGCGCGGGCGCAGATGATTCGACGTTCATCATGTATCGTCTGCCTCTGGACTATCCCGATGGCGCGAACCCGCACACGACGCCCAACATGCCGCCGGTGGTGAAGTTCTACGAAGAGAAGACGCTGGGCATCACCGGTGAGGCGGCGCTGGCGGCACGCCGGGATGCACACGGAATGACTATCTCGGCCAACGGACGGTATCTGTATCAGTTCGACCGAATCCAGAACAACGCGGAAGTTTTCGATATTGGCAAGGTCATCAACGATCCCGGCGCAACGCTGGAAGAGCAGGCAGTGGCGCACGTAGGCACTGTGGACCTCACCGGCTCAGGATATTGCGTCGGCGAAGGGGCGCCCTTCGTCGACATGAATGATGAAGGGTATGAATTCAACGACGATCCTGCCCCTGACCTCGTGGATATTACCCCCAATGGCCGAATGATCGTCGTCGCCTTCCGGGGGTCAACTCCGATCACCGTGAAACACGCCGCCTTGGGCAGTTGCCCCGGGTTCGGGGTGGTGACGCTCTCTGGCGATGGGGGGTCAACCGGCACCTTGACCCACGTGTTCCGAACCTTCCTGTCTGACGCGACCGGCACTAGGAACCTGAGCGACATCCACGCGGCGGCTGTCCGAATCAAGTCAAAGGAATAGCTCTCCGGGAAAATGTATTTCCGACTCCTCGTGCGTCGCTCTTGTTCCTGGGCGACGAAGAAGCGCCAGAAAACGGCTTTAAGCGATTGCCCCCCGGCACATACGACAGGAACTTGACACCTTGGGCGATGCCAGAGCGCTGTGAGAGCGTATCGCGCGCGATCCCGGCCGCACCCAACGCATTATCGCGGCTTACGAGGAACACATCCTCAGCGTTGATCCGAACTGGCCAACACTCATCTTTGCCACCTCGGTCGAGCACGCCCAGACCGTCTCGGCGTTGCTCAACCGTATAGGGGTTAGAGCACGGGCCGTCAGCGGCAAGACTGATCCATCCTCTCGCCGCAGCATTGTCGAGGCGTTTCGGGCCGGGGAGATACAGGCGCTCGTGAACTACGCCGTATTCCGTGAAGGCTTTGACGCGCCGAAAACTCGTGCCATCATCGTTGCCCGTCCGGTCTACAGCCCCAACCTGTACTTCCAGATGATCGGGCGGGGGCTGCGGGGTGAGAAAAACGGGGGCAATGACCGCTGTCTGATCCTCAATGTCGAGGACAATATCGTGAACTTCGAGGGGAAGCTCGCCTTCTCCGACCTCGACTGGCTCTGGGCCTGAATCGCCGCGCCCTAGGCCGGTTGTAGAGCTTCAGCGGCTTGCCGTACAACTGCCCCCAATATCCCAGCACGCATTCGCGATGCGGGACCGTGCTGGTGCGCGTATGCATTGAGCTTTGAGAGGGGCGGTTCTGCCGCGACAAGCTCTGTGGCGAATAGCTGACCACGGGTGCGAGTCAGCCCTGGTTCTGAAGGCTTGCTGCTGTGTCCGCTGGTGCGAGCGAGAAGACGGCGACCGAGGACCTCTGCGACCTATCGGTAAAGTTGACGACCCTTCCACGCACATGGCCCAGCTCCAGACGTTGTATGGCCGCCTTCTCCCGATCGTCGTTTGGATTCAGAAAGATCACACACCGCATGTCGGTCTCTGGGGGCAAACGCCACTCAGCCAACTGGTCGTAGTTCACGAGCTTGGGGAGCGGGCCATCCGGGTAGTACGACTCTAGCACGAGCAGGGGAAAGGCCGTATCCCTGGAAACGATTACCGCCCGCCGAGTACCACCATCACACACGTCCGACTGCAAGGCGTCCATAGCCACCGCCACCGGGGAGATTCCGAACACGCTCGGAGTCACGAACCAGAACTGTCGCACGTTCCAGGCGATCACCAAGGCTGCCATGGTCGCCAGAATCACGATTGTGGGGAAGGGCTTAATCTTCTCGTAGAATCGCAATTTCGATAGCGCGTCAATTATGATGCCAGCCGACATTCCTGCCAGCAGGGCCGTCGGGGGAACCACAAAGTACATGCGCGTGATGCTCACGCCGGGGTACGGAGACAGCACGCCAAGCAATGTTACCGTAACAAGAAACCAGATTAGTATCAGCCGAGTGAGGGGTTGCCTGAGGCGGGACATGGCGAGTCCGATGCCCAAGGCCGCAAGAATGGCCGAGACCGGGTCCAACAGAGGACCGGACACATAGTGGGAGACATTGGCGTTGTAATTGAACGCCAGTAGGCTCCTGAGCAGGTTTCGCCTCAGGTGCTCGAAAGGTTCTCCCAACCGCTGCAGCCGTTCGAAAATGTCCGCTCCCGCATAGCTGTCTACGAACGCCGGCAGCATCCCCAAGAAGAGGTCACCTCGATTCTCCACTACGGCCGGCAGAGCCGCGAGCGCGAAGCCGATTCCGAACGGTCCCAGCAGAAGAAGGTACCATTTACGCCGTTCGACAGTGATGGTGAAAAGGAACAGTATGGGAATGACGAGGCGGGCGGTAAAGTGGAAGTAGAGACTCAACCCAGTCACCAAACCCGCGAAAAGAAGTAGTAGGAGACTGCCCCGGTGTGTTCCGAGCAGATATAGAACAATCGCCCAAACGGTTATTGGAAAACTGTCGAGCTGGTTGTATCCGATGTGCGCGAAGGCAAACAGATAGTGGCTGAAGGTAAACACCACGGCGGAAGCGACGGCGACCTTGCGTCCGCCGGCCATGTAGCCTAGGACGAATATACCAGGAATCGTTAGCGCAGCGCTCAGTATTGAGCTGAAAGTCCAACCGAAGTAGTCCGTGCCAAAGAGCCGCATCACGACGGATTGGTATACGTTGGACATGACCGGGTGATTCCCATAGACGCCGTCCTGGCGGAATGGACGCCAGACGCCGTCTTCTATTATGTCCTTGGCGCTCAAGTAGAACGCATACTCGTCCCCAATTGCCGAGTAGTACCGATCCTCCAAGTCATGGGCGTTGAGTACGACGAACGATGCAACGAGGACCGCTACGATCAAGATATCGATGTACCGGCCACGCTCTATCGCCGGAAGCCGGGGCCGGGCCAGCTGGAGTAGAGGAATGACAAATACCAGCACCGTCAGCGCCCACAGGAGCAGATCCCAGCCGGAGGTGGACTCTCGGCTAATCCGCAGCACCATGGAGGCCATAGCCACGGTGCCGATACCGAAGAGCCGAATGGTGTTGCGAGAGAGCGAAATGGTGGCAGATCGTGCCGCAAATCGCCACACCGTGGAAGCAGAGTCGCCGCGGCCGTGGGCGAACGATCCGAGTGCAAATATAACTACGCCGAGCGACAGGACGATCACGCCGCTCAGTGGCGGGAAGGGGGCTGGGTTCTGACTGGCGAACGACCTCTGAGCCATCACGGCCAGTAGGACGCCGACCACGAGGAGATCGAGGGAGTATGATCCCAGTCTTGCGTGAACGTTCTCCGCCAACGAGCGCGCCGCCGCACGGATGCGCGCCACTGTTGACGAATCGGTGGACTGGCTGCCACTAGTCGGACTCCCGCAACCGTCGCAGAATTGGTGAGCAGCAGGATTGACAGTGCCACAAGCGTTGCACTGCACTGCAGACGCCATGGCACGCCCACAACTGCCGCAGAAGTTGGCGTCTGCGCGATTATCGAAGCGGCAGAAAGCGCACGTAACCATCCGATCTGCGTGGTAGTCTACCAACTGCACGGCCTGTTACCTAGCTATTCGGGCCGGACCATAGGCCGGTCATGCCAGCCCTGGGCAGGCCGGTTGTAGCGGCTCAGCGGCTTGCCGTATACTTACTCTTGTACCCAGCGCGCCAGCGCACGGCAGTTCTGGGCCTGTAGCTCAGTTGGGAGAGCATCGCGTTCGCATCGCGGGGGTCGCCGGTTCGAGTCCGGCCAGGTCCACCAACGTCATCTCCGGCACTGCTTCACCCTAACGCCTTCTTGCAGGCGCAGTAACTCCGGCCTCCCCCATCCTCGCGCTATGATCTCTGCGTCATGCCCAAGGAAAGACGATGAAGCGGCTCATCGGTGCGCTCCTCGGTGGTGCTGCGGTGGCTGGCGCAGCCGGGTATTGGCTACGGCGGTCGCTGCCGCGTCACCAGGGTACGGTGCGGCTGGGCGGCATTGACGGCGAGATCGAGATTGTCCGTGATCGCTGGTCCATCCCCCATATCTTTGCCGCCAGCACGAGTGATCTTTTCTTCGGCCAAGGCTACGCCACCGCCCAGGATCGCCTTTGGCAGATGGAGACCGGACGGAGAATAGCCTCCGGTACGCTGGCGGAGCTGGTCGGCCCGCCGGTGCTCGACACGGACCGCCTGCTGCGGCGGCTGGGATTTCGCCGCGCGGCAGTGGCCGAGTGGCACGACTTCGCGGCCGAGGGACGGCAGGCTCTCGAAGCCTACTGCGCTGGCGTCAACGCCTGGATTGCGGCCAGCGGTGCCGCCGGGCGGTTGCCGCTGGAATTCACGATGCTGCGTACCCGCCCGGCCCCGTGGACGCCCATTGACTGCCTGGCCTTTGCGAAGTACATGGCGTTCGGGCAAGCAGCGGACTGGCAGGGCAAATGGCTCCGCGGTCAGGCCGTGGCGCGAGTCGGAGCGGAGCGAGCGTTGGCCGCCGAGCCGTTTGCCGGCGAGCGGCCGCCGCAGTCCATCCATGTCCCGGCCGGCCTCGACTATGGCGCTGTTGACTACAGCCTCGGGGGGCCACACCAGCCGCCACTAGCACAAGGAGCACCACCAGCGGCCAGCAATGGCTGGGCCGTCAGCGCCGAGCGAGCCGCCGGAGACGGCGCGATATTGGCAAACGACCCACACCTAGCTCCCCACCTGCCGGTATCGTGGTATGAGGTGCATTTATGCGGTGCCGGATACGACGTGATTGGCGGCTCGCTCCCTCCGGCGCTGGGCGTGCTCATCGGCCGGAACCGCCGGATTGCCTGGGGAATGACGGCGGCAATCCTGGATGCGAACGACCTCTACGTCGAGCGATTAGCCCCCAACGATCCGTCTACCTATCTAGCCGACACCGGCCAGCACCGGCAGGCGGAGACCATTGATGAGCCTATCGCGGTCAAGGGGTTGTCAGAGCCGGTCGTCGAGCAGGTCCGCGTAACGCGACATGGGCCAATCATCAATCCGCCGCCAGCCGGTGCTGGCCAGGGAACTCCGGCATGTCACCTCCAGCTTGCCTTGCGGAGCACGGTACTGGAACGGCCCGGCCTGGTAACGAGCCTATTGGCCCTCAACCGGGCCGGTTCGTGGGATGAGTTCCGCGCAGCACTCGCCCAGTGGCCGGCACCACCACTGAACTTCGTCTACGCCGACGTGGACGGACATATCGGTCGCCAAGCAGCCGGCTCTATTCCCGTGCGCGCGACGGGTGACGGACTACTGCCACTGCCCGGATGGGATGATTCCTATGCCTGGCGCGGGTTCGTGCCGTTCGATGACCTCCCGTCGGAGTTCGACCCGCCACGTGGCTTCACAGTAGCCGCAAATCAGGACCTATCGCGCCGGCCGACACAATCCGATGCCGGCTCCGGTAGTGCCAGCGGGCGTCGCCACGAGTACAACCTGGGACACGAGTGGCTGGACCCCTATCGGGCACGCCGCATCACCCAACTCATCGCGGACGGTGAGGCGCTCGACCGCGAATACTGCCGCGCTATGCAAGCCGATACCGTCTCGCTGGCCGGTCGCGCCTGGGTAGACGCCGTACTCGCCCTGCGTGACCGTGGCTGGCTGGAGCCGCAGGGCCAGCACGAGGTCCAGGCCCTGGAATTGCTGGCGCAGTGGGATAGCACGATGGTCCCGGAGAGCGGCGGCGCAGCGGTCTACATGCTCTGGCGGCGTGCCCTCCTGCGGGAACTGTACGTCGCACAGGTAGGCGATCTAGCAACCGACTATCTGGGACGCGGGCCGCATCCCGTCGTAGCCAGCGCCAACACCTTTGCCTTCCGCCACTCCCGCCGCATGATCGAGCGCCTAGAGCAGGCCGCGGCCCAGGAACGGTCGGCCAGTGACGCACCGGATACGGAACTGCGTCAAGCCTTACAACGGAGCTTTTCCGCAGCCGTGACCGAGCTGCGGCAACGCGCCGGCGAGGAACCGCACCGCTGGCAGTTGGCGGCCGTTCACCGGGTCACCTTTTCGCATCCCTTCGGCACGCAGCGGATCATCGGCCGGCTATTCAACCGTGGCCCGCTACCGGTGCCCGGCGACAACGACACCGTGTTCGCCTCGCCGCCGGAGCCGGCCGCGCTGTACGACCGGGCCGCAGCGATTCCGTCCTACCGGCTCATCGTGGATTTCGCCCCCGGCGGCGAGACGACCGCCGCCCTCGCCGGTGGTCAGTCGGGCCATCCCCTCAGCCGGGAGTATGCCAACCAGATCGGCGCGTGGCGGCGCGTTGACCCCGGCCATCCGCTCCTGTTGGAGCGCGCCGCCATCGAGCGCGAGTCCCGCGCCACACTACGGCTCCTGCCACAGCGGCACGGGGCAAGTTAGCCGGGCGGCGGATCGACGTCTCCCATTTTCGTGCCCGGCAGGCGCTAGGTTTTTACGCTTTGCAGGTCGGAATTAGGCTCGACCGGGGTGATGACGAAAGTAGCGATTCAGGCTGCGGTCCCATCTTTTCGATCAAGCTCGCGCAACTCCCGCACAAATTCGCGGATCGACTTGTCACTCTCGACTAGGTCCGACCGCAACTCGGGGTTCGGCTCTATCGGTGGTACCTGTGGCATCGCCTGGGTATTCCCCTCGGCCGGTGCCGATGTCTTGCTTGGCCATGTATCCGTCATCCTGATGCTCCGTGCCTCATCTGCGGCTGCTACAAGCCGAGTCTACCATGTCTCTACATGCCGGTTCAGGACGTGAATAGCGTCAAGGACAAGGTGACGACAACCGCAGCAACCAATACCAGCACAGCGATGCCAAGCGTAGCGAACGCCAGGCGCAGGAGCATGCTCCGGTGACGCAGATCTGACTCGTTTCGCTCGAAGGCCTCGATGTACGAATCGATGATATCCAGTCTGGTGCGTTCTTCTGTGCGTGCGAGGTATCTGAAACGCAGGACACGGGGTTCGGGTGGTCGTTCCATGCGGACCAGCCAGTACGCCCAGAGGCCCAGGCCGATGGCCACGGCAAGCGCTACCACCGCAGCTAACGCAAGTGCATTGACAGTCCAATGCACCGTCTCAGCCGGGAAGAGGAGCGCTCGTAGTACGGCCGCCAGGAAAACCGCTCCGCCCGTCACCACGAGGCCGGCTTTCGTGTCGAGCGCGTTCTTCTGCGCTGTTTGGGCGGCGAGACGATCCTTGATCTCGGCCAGAATAAGCTCGGCTGCCGGCCAGGGGTAGTCACGCGGGTCCTGCTCCGCAGTCATTATCTGTATCCTACTAGGGCAACAACCTAGTCCGGGTCAACTGCCCGCAAGCACCGCGGCCCTGCTCGCACCGGGCGATCAAGTGGCATCCTCTTCACGGCTCAAGCCGACACGCCGCGCTATCGCGCGGGCGCTCAGGGCAGCCAGCACGACCTGCCCGGTGTCCAGGACGAGCACGCACCTGGTCCGGTGGCCGAAGGTCACGTCAATCACCTGGCCGCGCTCCCGCGCCGTCTGCACGAGCCGCTTGATGGGGGCCGAGTCGCTCGCCGCCACCACGACGATGCGGTCCGCGGCGACCGAGTTGCCAAAGCCGACGTGTACGAGGCGGCGGGGTGGCGCCCCGCTGGCCGGCAGGGGAGCAGGTGCTCCCCCGCGAACACTCCACGTCATGCCGGCAGTCCTTCCTGGTGTTAGGCGTCACTGCCGGCAGTGGGTGGCAGCGGCAACGAGACTTTCCGCCCGGTGCGAATGGCCTGGAAGCCGGCCTCTACTACCTCTTGGATATTGCGTCCCCGCAGCGGACTGGACGGGCCGGTGATCGGCTCGTCGCGCATGATGGCGCCGAGGAACGCCTCGGGGCCGGAGCGGGCGCCGGCCGGCAGCGACGGCGCGGCAAGCGGCTCCGGCTCGTGCGCGCCGCGGCGATATAACGTCAAGTCACCGCCGTATTCGACCACGAGGTTGCCTTCGGTCCCGCAAATGGCAGCGGCGCCGGGCAGCGGTCGAGCCTGCGTCCACGATCCCTCCACCAGAGCCATCGCCCGGTGGTATTCCAGCAGCAGGCGGGCGTTATCGTCCACGGTAATGAAATCCTGGACCAAGCGCCCGGCCAGCCCCACGACTGCCGACGGCATACCCAGCACGTCGTAGACGAAGCCGGTGCCATAGCCGAGGTAGTCTGCCGAGGCGCCGCCGCCGTTTAGCTCGGCGTCGTAGAGCCAGGAATAGAAATACGGTGAGCAGCCAAGATCGCGCGGGCCGGTGTGTCCACCGCGGTACCGCGCCTCGTAGACCTGACCGATAAACCCCTCGCGCGCCAGCTTGATCGCGTGCTGCAGCGGTGGCTGCCAGCTCGACGGCCAGTTGAGGAAGAGCTTGACCCCCGCAAAGCTGGCCGCGGCGACCATCCGCTCGGCCTGCGCGAGAGTAGCAGCCATCGGTTTCTCGACGAGGACGTGCAGACCCCGCGCCGCCGCCGCTTCGACGACCTCGGCGTGGCGGGCGTTCTCGGTAGTGCAGCTCACGATGTCCAGGTCCTCGCACTCGAACATCTCATCATAGGTCTCATACAGTGCGCTCACACCGTACTCGGCCTCGATCCGAGCGCGTAGCTCCTCGTGAGGGTCGGCAGCAGCAACGATAGTCACGTTAGGTAGCTGATCCCAGGATCGGAGCAACCCCCAGACGTGATCGTGTACCATGCCGGCCACACCCACACGGTAGGTTCGTGCCATGACTCTCTCCTCGTGCGTTATTACTATTGCCATTTGCGGCCAGCGTAGGGAGCTACGCGGCAGGATGCACCGGGTCGGCGGTAGGCCTATGGGCCGCTGGCGTGTTGCCGCCTATGTCTCCGTCGTTGATAGGGGTGAATGTTGGCGAGATTGCCTCCAGGGAGGACACCGCTGGGGCACTCTAGCGCGGTCGTGCCACGGTGTCAATGCTATGCTCTCGGCAATCATGCGCCGCACGGTCGCGGCTGGCTCACGGCGGTTAGCGCAGCAGCCGTCCCAACGAGACTGAAGGGAGTCCTGTAGATGCAGGGTGGATGGTCCCCCGCCGAGTCGCAAGCCAATGGGCCTATCGGTAGTGCCAAACCGGCGGGACATTCGCGCCGGAGGGCGCTCCAGGTAGCCGGCGCGACCCTCGCTTCAGGTGTCGCAATAGCCGCGGGGACACAACTCGTGGGGGCCGCCGCCGCAGGCCAACCGGGGGTCCATTTCCCCGAGACCGGGCAGACGGTCGCGCTGGACTTTGCCCAGTTCTGGCTCGACAGCGGGGGGCAAGCCCTGTTCGGGCTACCGATCACACCGGAATACGACCATGATGGTGTCAGGATGCAGTGGTTCGAGCGAGCACGGTTCGAGCAGTGGCCGAACCAACGCGGTGTCGTGCTGCCCCTGCTTGCCGATGAGTACCTGGCAGCGACGGGCACGCCGCCGACCATACAACCGGGCCCTGCCGTCACCGACCCTGCCGTCACCAACCCCGGGCAGTATTTTCCCGAAACCGGGTTTACGGTACGCGAGCCGTTTCTGAGCTTCTTCCGCCAGCACGGTGGCATCGCTATCTTCGGCTATCCAACCAGCGAGCAACACCTCGTCGGTAGTGTGCCGGCGCAGTATTTTCAGCGCGCTCGCCTGGAGCTACACCAAGATGGAATCCGTCTCGCGCGGCTCGGGATCGCATTAGCGCAGCTCCGGGGGTGGCAGTTGGCGCCGTTGCCGCAACCGCCTAGCGCAGTGAGCTGGCAGCAGGTCATAGACGCCGACCAACAGCCCGACCTGGACAGTTCCCTGTCTGCACATGGCGACGCGATCTTCGACATGCAGGAACGCGCTACGGACTTCGATGCGGCGAACGGCTGGGAACAGCTAGAGTGGCTGGCAGTGAGCATCGGCCACCAGCGCGCCACGGCGTTTGTCGGAGACCAGCCGGTTTTCACCGACCTGGTGTCTACCGGCCTGGAGGGAAAGGGCCTCACGCCGCCCGGTCTCTATGAGATCAACTATCGCGTCTACAACGAGGTGATGGATAGCGCCACCCTCGGCCTGCCCCAAGGCCACCCGTTGTACTATCGCCTGGATAATGTGCTATACACGCAGTATTTCACGTATGAGGGTCATGCCATCCACTACGCCTGGTGGCACGATAACTTCGGTGCGCCCATGAGCTTTGGCTGCGTCAATATGCGCTTGTCAACGGCGCGGTTCTTCTGGACATGGGCCGGGATCGGTACGCCCATCCTGATCCACGAGTAGCCGACCAAGGAGACCTTTGCATAACTCCCAGATGGAGTGCTAGGGCGCGGTGACTTGCCTGCCGCTAACCTGGGAGGACCGGTTTTTGGATTCCCGCTTTCGCGGGAATGACGGAGGGGGAGGCGGGAATGACGGGTTACGCAAAGGTCTCACCAAGCGGGTCATTGCCCGGAGAAAACCGGTGGTCCAGACCTGGCGCGTCACTGCATACCACAGGGCGGCGATGATGTAGCTCCGTTGACACCGTGAGCGACATATGACCGTGCGAACGAGCGTCGTCAGAGTCGCGTGGCAGTGGCGCCGGTTGGTGCTGGTCGTTGCGGTTCTGGCCCTGGGCAGCAATCTCACGCTCGCACTGCGGCAGCCCCTCTACGGTACCGAGGTACGGGCGCTCGTACAGCCGATCCTGCCGGCCGAAGCCTTGCTCTTGCGCTCCCGCTACCCCCAGGAATACCGGCGGGTGCAGTTTGTGCAGCAGGTGTTGCTGGACCTCAGCGATTATGTCGAGAGTGGCAGCTTCGCGGCGGGCGTAGCCGCAAGCCACGAGGAACGGTTCGGGACACGACCACCGCCGGGCGCCATTGCGGGTACGCTTTCGGCGCAGCAGGTGCATCGCACGCTGCGGATCGGCGTCGTTACCGGCGCCGCCGAGAGCACGTACCGGATCGCCGTAGCGACGGCCGCCGCGCTGGAGCAGCACGGCGCGGCCTTTGTGTCCGACGAGGCAGGGCAGCCCCGGATCGAGGTAGCCGTCATCACCGACCCGGCCCCACCGCAACGCCTGATCCCCTGGCGCGGACTGTTGGTAGCCATCCTGCGCGCCCTAGCCATCGTCGCCGCGCTCCTCGTGCTGCTCCGGGTCGCGGCTGGACTGCGGCGCACGCTCGACACGCCAGGCGAGGTCACTGCCCTCCTGAGCCTACCGGTGCTCGGTGCGGTACCTGCGCCGGCCTCAGCCTCTAGCACCCGCTCCACGCGCTGGATAAGCCGGCTGCGACGCGCAGTGCGCTAAAATTACCCCAATGACGAGAGGCACATAATCAAGGTGGACACAACTCCAGCACCAGCGCAGAGCGGCAAGGCACCGCGGCCGCCATACCCGCGGCTCGCCGAGGCCATTTGGCTCACCGTCTTTATTCCAGTCGTACAGTTTGCCATCGGTAGCCTCTTGGTCATCCCCCTGTTCGTCTGGGCTACGCTCGTCGTGCTGAGTGGGCCGGCTGATGCGGCGGAGCGGACCGCAGAGGACATCGCCGGGCTACTCAACCATCCGGCAACCCTCGCGGGATTAACCATCATCTTCTGCTGGGCAATCATGCTGTACATCCGTGAAAAGGCCGGCGTCCCATTCAAGGAGCTATTTCCCCTGCGCCCGGTGCGCCTGGCCTTCTGGCCGCCGGTTGTCCTGACGCTGCTCGGCGCGATGATCGTCGTGGCCGAGGCAGACAGTCTCCTGAGTATGGCACTCCCACCGCCCACTTGGTTCCAGGAGCTTATCGAAAATCTCGTAGGGGGGCCGCTCTGGGGTTCCTTGTTGGCTGCCGTCGTCGTCGCGCCGCTCACGGAGGAGTTACTGTTCCGCGGCGTGATCTTGCGCGGCTTGCTAATGCACTACTCGGCACCGAAGGCAATCATCGCTTCATCACTGATGTTCGGCCTGGTACACCTCAACCCTTGGCAGGCCGTCGGGGCAGTGGCGCTCGGTGCGCTGTTTGGTTGGTGGTATGTCCGCACGCGCTCACTGACTCTCTGCATCTTCGGTCATGCCTTCAATAACCTGCTCGCCGTACTCTTGTTCAAATTCGGCGACTGGGAGCCGGTGAGCAACATCGTTGGTCCGCCGGATTCGCCGGAACTGCTCCCGCTGTGGCTTGTTGGCGTCGGCTTGCTGTTGGCCATCGGCGGCCTGTCTCTCACGCACCGCATCCGCGACGCGCGACCGGCTCCCAGCCCGCAGCTCGCAGCCTAGCGCGTGCGCCTGGTGGCTGGGGAGCGATAGAGCGCTTGTTTGCCGCCGCTCTGCCGTGCCGCCGGACCAGGATGTGCCCGCGCCAGCACCCAGGGTATAGCCCACAGATTGCGGCACATGTTGACGGCTTGCCATGTGCGGTGTAGGATTGGCGTATGCGAGATCGTCTCTCGGACAGCGCCCCGGATAAATGGGTCTACCAACTCCATACTGGAGCCAAGCACCGCCTTCTCGAAGAATACCTCAAGGGCTGGCTTGCCATTCTTGGGCGTCGCACGCACCGTCTTCTGCTTGTTGACGGATTTGCCGGTAGAGGCCGCTACGTCGGAGGTGAGCCTGGATCGCCGCTTATTCTCGTGCGTGTGGCGAATGAGTTTGTAAAGTGGCGCCTTCGGCAGCCTAATCCGCTCGACACCGAAATACACCTCGCCTTCATCGAGCACGATCAATCCAACTACAAGGCCCTTGTTGAGGAGATTAATACTGCACAAGCAGATCAGGACAAGCGCCCTGATATGATTCTCCGCCCGCCAACTCGCGAGGAATTCACCACCGCGATTCGTCCGCTGCTGGATGAAGCCCGGCGGGAACAGACGCCAATGTTCGTGTTTGCCGATCCTTTTGGATTCGCGGGCATTCCACTGAGCGCAATGAAGGCTATCCTGGCGGTACAGCGCACCGAGGTCTTCATCACGTTCATGGTCCGTGAAGTGAACCGCTTCTTCACAACCACCGACCGCGACCAGGCCTACACCGCTCTCTTCGGCTTAGGCATTGATGAGTTGGCATCCTTCCGCGAACGAATCACAACTGCCCCAGATCGCGAGGCCCAACTCCGCGATCTGTACATCAACCAACTGAAGGCTGGCGCCGGCGCGCGGTTCGTCTGGCCGTTCCGAGTGTTTCCCGGTGATGGAGGGCCAACCATTTACTATATGATCCATGCTTCACAACATATTCGTGCCTTTAGGCTAATGAAGGATATAACCAAAAGACAGGGAGCACAAGGCGAGTTCACCTTCTACGGCAAGGACGACTTCGCCCGCCGCGCGCAGCCTCTACTCTTTGGCCCCGACATAGAAACGCTCAAGCAGTTCATGCTAGAGAAATTCATTGGGCAGGAGATCACGTTCGGCAAACTATGCGACGCTCTATATCCCGATCCGGCCTGCTACTACTTCACTGAGCCTGAATTCCGGAAAGCCGTTGTGGAAATGCGAGACGAGGAGAAAGTCGAAATGACCGGCACTGGGCCGAGAGGTGGCATCAAGGACAGCACGAGCATTACCTTCTTGGAGACCTTTCCCCAGCGCCTCCTATAGAACAAGCGAATCCAGTCGGTGAGCCAGCGGAGTTACTTCCGCGGCCGCGGGACGCATGGAGGGCAGCGGCTTAGGCAACTCGTCCCAGGTGCGCCCGTCGAGCAGCCGCCCGCCGGCTTTGGGGGTGCGGCCCCCCCACTGCTTATGGAAGTAGGCCACACCTGCGGTCACACAGCGGTCACGTAACGCCCGGACCCAGTTGGGGTCCGGCGGACGATGGTGGGGGCCGCTCTCCCCCCCGGTGATGACCCAGTGGATGCCGTTCAGGTCGAGGTCGTCGAGCGGGCCAAGCAGCGGCTCGGCGCTGATAAACCGCACCGCGGCCGGGACGCGGCGCAGATCGTCGGCGCGCCCCACCCACCGCCGGTTTTCGACGGAGACCCCGGCCCAGACGTGATCCGGCCAGGGGAGCCGGGACGCCAGGGCTGCGAGGCGGTGACTACGCTTGGTGAGCACCTGGAAGATGTGCCAATCCGCCTGCGCCATCGTCGTGAAGACGCGCCGGATAAACGACTCCGGCACCGCCTCGTGGAAGAGGTCCGACATCGAGTTGACAAAGATGCGTCGCGGCCGCCGCCACCGCAGCGGGAGGTCAAGCCGCTCCGCCCACAGGCGCACGTCAAACCCCTGCTCATAGTGATGACCGGGGATGCCGCGCCAGCGTTCGGCAAAGCGCTCCGCGTAGCAGTGGGCGCAGCCCGGCGAGACCTTGCTACAGCCCGTGACCGGGTTCCAGGTCGCATCCGTCCACTCGATAGCGGATTGGTCGGCCATAACTCACCCGAACACAGTATAGAATATCAGTTCTACTGCGTCAATCTGCCCTGGGCAAGGCTTGTCCATCATAGCTCAAAGTGCTCGTGCAGGTACTCGCGGCTCGTTTCGGCGCTCTCGACCGGCGCTCGCTCCGGCCCTTGGGGATCAACGACGAGCCAGCCGCCATCCATCAGCCTGCTCATCAGGGGCAGCAAGACCTGGGTCAAGTCGAGGTGGCCCTGGCCGAGCGGTACGATACCGCCGCGGCGCAGGAACTCATCGTAGTCGTAAAGCTCGTCGCGCGTCTCCTTGAGGATAGTCAGGTCCACGTCCTTGCAGAGCAGCAAGGCGATCCGCGAGGCGTACTGCCGCACCAGGACTTCGGGGCGCGTGCCCGCCACCATCGCCTGACCAACGTCCAGCGTGAGGGAGACCAGCTCCGGCTCGGTGGCATCCATCAGGATGTGTAACTCTTCAGCCGTCTCCAGCTGCGTGCCGAGACGGTTGCGGATGGAGGGCGTGAGACCAAAGTCCAACAACACCTCGGCAACGACGTTGAGCGCCTCGCCGAGATATTGCAGCTTGCCCTCGGTCAAGGCAAAGGGCTGGCGGAGGTTTTGGTAGCCCGCGACAAGCACCAACTCGCGCCGAATTGGCAGCGACAACACCGCTTGCTCGCACTCCAGCTCGGCGAGCAGCTCCGCTGTACGCCGGAGACGCTCCAGCTCGTCTTTCAACTGCGTTGGCTCCTGCCACAGCCCCGGGAGGTGGCAGGCAGCAATCCGGACCTCGCGCTCATCCCACCAGTCCCGATAGCGACCCAACTCGTCGGTCCAGGGGAGCAGGTGGCCCTCCTCGACGAACGCGCCGTCGTACCCGGCGCCGGCAACGACATCGAGGACCAGCGGCAGCAACTCGGCGTCCCAGGGAGCAAGAGTCAACGCAATGCGAGCCGTCATACTATTGTCAGGGTTACACCGGCGCTTGCTCGACGCGATGGTCGCCGGTGTCGTAACGCACAGGATAGCGGCAGCACCAGGATTATCTCGACGGCGACTTGCCAGAGCGTAGTGCCGTGAGGTGATGGCCAGGCAAGAGCTAGCCCAGACTGATTCCCTTATAGACCAGCAGATCGGCGAATTCCTGCTCGGACAGGCCCAAGTGCCAGGCTGCACGTTCAGCGGTCATCCGGCCCTCACGGAACAAGCCCAGCACGATCAACTCACGGGCACGCTCTTCAGGTGCAATGTCCATGCCTTGCAACGCCTCGTACAACGACGGCTCCAGCGCGACGCGCACCGCGTCTTCCTCCGCGACCGCAACCGCCACGGCATTCGAGTCCACGCCAGCGACCGCCTCACCGGCTGCAATCAGGCCGCTCGTTGGAGTGGCGGCTCGTATAGCCTCCGCCGGTAGACCGTCCGGTGCGCTCGCGGTAGCCCCGGAATCGGCCAGGCCATCGGCCGGCGCAGTAGCCACACCATCGGCCTGAGACGCCAGCGCGGCTTTGGGAGTTGCCGATGTCTCGGTACTTTCGTCTCCGGTATCAGGCGTCGGGGGCGCGTCGGTGTCCGCGGCAGTCGGTGCCTCCTGGGAAGAGGCCGCCACAGCGAGCGTATCGTCGTCCTGACTCGTGGACTCCTCTGCCGGTAGGTCCGGCACCTCGCTAGGACCGACGGACACGGCCGCATCATCAGTGTCTTGAGGCAGATCGCCAACTTTGCTCGCCAAAGTGTCTAGCACCGGATCATAGGAGTCCTCGTCATCGGTGTCGGTGGCAGCGTCGCTCGTTGCCTCTTCCGCTGCCTCCGGTTCCGTTGCCTCCGGCTCGACGGGCGTGTACTCCTCGTTCGCTTCGATAGCCGCGATGGCCTGCTGTACCGGGTCAACCTCGTCAGCAGCGTCGGCCCCGTCGTCGGCAGCGCCATCGCTCGTCTCTTCCGCCGCTGCCTCCGGCTCGACAGGTGTGTACTCCTCGTTCGCCTCGATGGACGCGATAGCTTGCTGCACCGGGTCAAGCTCGTCAACGGCAGGAGTGTCAGTGGGGACAGCGGCATCCGGGAGATCAACGTTCCCGAGGTCGTCGTCGTGTGGGGGTGTATCCGCGCTACTCGCGGCGATGACCGCAGCCGCTTCGCGCGCCGTATCCTGAAGCGCGGCAGCCGCCGGGTCCGGCGCGGGTGCAGCAACGCCCGTCGCCGCGGTTGGCTGCACCGTGGCTGGCTGCGCTGCGGTCGGCTGTTCGGCTACCACCGGGTCGTTAGCCAAGTCGGCAGCCGACTGGATGTCCTCCTGTACGCCCTCAACGTCGGCTTGAATCTGGTGTGCAATCGCCTCACCCTCTTGGATTCCTTCATGCAGCGCTTCCCGCACCTGCTGGATGGGATCGCCAATGTCACCGCCGAGCTGGCGCAGCTGACCGATGAACCGTCCGAGCGTCCGCGCGATCTCCGGAATACGCTCCGGGCCAACGACCAGCAGGGCCACGACTATGATGACGGCAAACTCCATGGGGCCGACGTCGAACACGGTGGCACTCCCCTTGCTGACGGTTTTCCGATTTTTTGCGAGCGCAGCCGGCCGGCTATAGCGCCGGCAAGGCTGGCCTCTAGGAGTATACGGGATAACGGGTCACCATGAACGAGAGGGGATAAAGCGCACGGGGGCCGAGGAGAGTACCGGCTCCCCTATGGTGCCGTGAAAAGGGTAGGTTTTCGGCGGGCGGCGCTGGGAGGGGCGCGCGAGTGGTGGTGCCGGAGGTAGCCCGTACCCGCGGTGGTGGGCGATGGGCGGGGCGGCACCGGCTGGGCGGGCGCTCCCGGATCGGCGGCGGTGGGCGCGAACCGGGTGGTGGACGGGTGGGAAAGGCGGGTGCCGGGAGTGGCAACGACGCGGGGCAAGACCACCGAGCGCAGCCGGCGCACCCCGGCCGGCCAGGGAATAGTGGAGAGCGGCACGCGCGGGCCGGCCCATGCCGGGTCACGGTCTACGTGACTCGGCACGTTCGGCAAGGGCAAGGACGCGGCACCGGACCGCGCGTGGTCCGGCGCCAAGGGCAAGGACGCGGCACCGGACCGAGTGTGGTCCGACGCCAAGGGCAAGGGCAAGGGCGTGGCGCGGGGTCGAGACGGACCCGGCGCCAGCGAGAACGCGGCCGCGCCACCGCACGCAGCCGGCCCGTCGGTGCCAAGGGTTCCCTGCCGGGCAATGCCCGGTGTGCTCGGATGGTCTTGCATTTTGCCACTCCCGTCAGGGAGACATATCGGCGGGGGGTGGGGCATGACAACGGTCTGGGGGACGAGTTTCCCGGCGCTTGGAAAACTGCCCTGGTGAGGCTCACAGGGGCAGGTATTTTACAGGGATGGACAGGATGGGGGGACGCGGGGGGCCGGCCTCACCCCCCGGCCCCCTCCTGACAAGGGTAGGTTTTGTCTGCATCAGGATTTGCAGGATGCAAGGATGAGCAGGATGGGTTGCGGCCCCGTATCGAGGGACGAGACATGCTGGCGCCGCAATGACGGGAGCGCGGCCAGGGCGCCCACAAGGGACGCCCCTACCGGGTGGGCAGCTACTCGGCTGGATTCCGGCTTTCGCCGGAATGACGAGTACCTACCCTTGTGCGGGACCAGCCCCCCTCTGGCCCCCCGGCGGCGGCGGGACGGGCGCAACATGTTGCGCCCCTACGGCTGAACCCATACCTACCCCAGTCAGCCGGTCCCCTCTCCATCGCGGAGCGATAGAGAGGGGGTGTGGATTCCCGCTTGCGCGGGAATGACGGGGACCGGGAGGCCACAACTGGCTCTGGATTCCGGCTTTCGCGGGAATGACGGGGGACCGGGCGCGATGAATCACGCCGCTACGAAAAGCCTACCCCTGTCAGCCTATGGCCCCCCCGCTGCGGAGACCTTTGCATAACCCCCGGATGGAGTGCGAGAGGGACAATGCTCCACTCCTCGCTAACCTGGGAGGACCGGTTTTTGGATTCCCGCTTTCGCGGGAATGACGAGTTATGCAAAGGTCTCCTTCGCAGGGGGACGGGCGCAGCGTGCTGCGTCCCTACAGCTTGGCGCTGCCGCTAGGATTGCCGGCCGGTGGCGACGGTAATGCCGCGGAAGTCGGCGGCGCGAGCACGCACTTGGCGTTCCAGCTCGGTAGCCACCTCCTCATGCTCCTTGAGGAAGTTCTTCGCGTTCTCGCGCCCCATGCCGAGGCGCGTCTCGCCAAAGGAGTAGTGCGCGCCGGCCTTCCGCACGATCTCCATATCCACCCCCACGTCGAGCAGCCCGCCGAACCGCGATACGCCCTCCGAGAACATGATGTCGAACTCGCAGACGCGGAACGGCGGCGCCAGCTTGTTCTTGCGGACGGTGACTTTGGCCCTCATGCCGATGCTGTCCGACCCGGACTTCAACGTCTCGGCACGGCGGATTTCCAGCCTCATGCTCGAATAGAACTTCAGCGCGCGGCCACCGGGCGTGGTCTCCGGATTGCCGAAGAGTACGCCGATCTTTTCCCTGATCTGGTTGATGAAGATGACGACTGCATGGCCCTTGGAGATTGCAGCCGTGAGCTTACGCAAAGCCTGGGACATGAGCCGGGCTTGCATACCCGGCAGCGAGTCACCCATGTCGCCCTCGATCTCTGCCCGTGGCACGAGCGCCGCCACGGAGTCAACGACGACCAGGTCCACGGCACCACTACGCACCAGCATCTCGGTGATTTCCAGCGCCTGCTCGCCGGTATCCGGCTGCGAGACCAGCAGGTGCTCAACGTCCACGCCACAGGTACCGGCCCACACCGGGTCGAGCGCGTGCTCCGCATCAACAAAGGCGGCAACCCCGCCAGCCTGTTGCGCCGAGGCGACTGCATTCAACGCGAGGGTCGTCTTCCCACCACCCTCCGGGCCGTAAATCTCGATCACTCGACCGCGGGGCAGACCGCCAATCCCCAAGGCGATATCGAGCGAGATAACGCCCGTCGGGATGACACCGGTGTTCAACCGGGCACCGGCGTCTCCCATCCACATGATCGAGCCTTTACCGAACTGGCGCTCGATCTGGCTGATCGCCTGGTCCACGGCCTGATCCCGCTCGCTCCGTTTCTCTTTCGCCTGCTTCCCGTTCAACTGACCGGGGCGCAGCTTGGTCGTCGTGCTCTTTGCCATCGCCGTCGTCCTTTCTTCCTCGCAACCAGCGGCCGCCGACTGTTGTTCTATTCTATAGAACATTTGGTCAATTGTCAAGGTTCGATAACCGCCGCGGCGGCCCTCGCCGCAGCATGGGTCGCACGGACCGACACCCAGGACTGGCTGTGGTCTATCGAGGGGAACGCACCGGGCCGGGGTCGGTTGCGACACGGCGGATACGGGAATCCAGGCATCCGGGACAGCGGACAACGCATCGCCCCTAGATTCCCGCCTTCGCGGGAATGACCGGGCCATGTCATCGGAGCGTTAGTGCGCCGCCGGAACCGCGGCGGCCATGAGCGCGGCGTCCGGTTGGTAGGGTGGCGCGGCATGGGCAGCGGCACTCAACAGGTCGGCCGCCAGGTCCGCGCTCACTCGCTCCGTGTTGATAACGTAGTCGTACAGCGTCGCGTCGAGCCAGCTCACGTCTCCCGCTTGCCGGTGAAACGCTTTGCGGTCGCGGTCGCTGCGTTTCACCTGCGCCGCGGCGCTACGCGGGTCGGCGCCAGTGGCCTGGCACACGCGATCAACGCGGAGATCGAACGGCGCCACGAGGAGCGCGTGAACGGTACCGGCAGCCGGGCCGAGCGCGCATTGACCGCCCCGTCCGACAATGACCACGTGGCCTTGGCTCGCCTTGTCGGCGACCGTTCTGATCGTCTCGCCGAGCAACTGCTGGTAGTGCTCGGCGGCCCAGTACGCGGTCGGGCGCACATCGAGCGCGTGCGTTGCTACCGGCCCCGTCGGAGGATAGCGCGTCTCCGGCGGCCCGTGATGCTCTGCGTGCTCGGCATCCGGCAACGGTACCGGCACCGTGCGCCAGAGGTCCGACGGATGCCGCCAGAGGCTCCGTCCGCGCTCATCCATCGCCGCAAGAGCCTCAACGGGAACACCGGAATGCGCCGCAGCAAGGTCGAGGAGCTGCTGATCTACGAGCTGTGCGGAGAGGCGAACAGCCAACTTTGCTGCCACCTCTTCACCCCAGGCACCTTCCTGACGAGCAATCGTTACTACAGCCATCCTGTCATCCTCTCGCGCCAGCGGCAGGCACTGGTGTTACCGGATGTACCCGCCCTCGGCTGCCGACGCTCACGGATTATACCGTCCGGCCACGCCAACCGGTCAGTCTGCCGTCGCCGCAGTGGGCAGCGTCCCGATCTCGATGGAGCCGCCTACGGACCTCACATCCAGTTCGGCGGTTCCCTCTCCTAGCGTGCCGCGATACCGCCGGTTCGGACCTCGCTTGGTGGTCTTGCCCTCAGCAGTCGGCAAGTCCACATGGATGCCGCCGCCCAATGCGCCGGCCCGGATACGTACCGACGAATCCTCGGTCAGCAAGACCTTGATTCGCCCTCCGGCGGCTCGTGCGCGGTGCGTGCCCTCACTGAGGCGGGCGCCTTCGATAGCGATGTTGCCGCCCGCCGTGCGCGCGTTGAAGCGCTCGACCCGCCCCGTGAGCCGCAGGTTGCCGCCCGCGGTCTTGCCATCCAGCTCCTGCGCGTTGCCGGTAAAGTGGACGTTACCACCGCCGGTGCGGAGTTTCACCTGCGTCGGGTTGCCACTGGCCGAGACGTTGCCGCCGACCGTGCGGGCGACGATGGGCTGAAGGCCGTGCTCGCTGATTTCAATGTTGCCGCCGCGCGTCTGCGCGTCGAGCGGACTATCCAGGCGCTCGGTCTCAATGTCGCCACCGACGGTCCGCGCGGCGATCTCCACTAGCCGGGCCGGCACCGTGACTTTCAACGTCGGCACGTGGCGGTCCTCCGCCTCGGTCGGGTAGGCCGCAATGATGGCGTCGGCGCCGCGGCGCAGGGCATACCAGGTCCAATTGCGCCCTTCGGACAACGGCTCGACCGTGGCGATAGCTCCCGGCTGTCCGTCGGACTCGCTGTTCGATTGCTCCGCGGTAGCAGCGGCCCAGGCGCTCGCTTCCGGGGCCGACTCGCCGGCCTCCGCCCAGGCTGCGGCCTCGGGGGTTTCGACCGCCGGTACGTCCTCGTCCGCACTGTCCGGGGCAGCCGGCTCGTCGGGTTCATCGGCGCTGTCGCTGGCTGCGGGAGCTGCTTCAGCCGGTTGAGCCACGATCACCAGGCCGCCGCCGGTGCTCTCCACCAGCAGCCGACCGGCCAGAGAGATCGGTACCTGTCCGTCCTCGGCAGTCAACGGTTGCCAGCCCGACGCCAGGCGCTCCTCACGACGACGACGGCCTGATGCCGCATCCCGCCGAACACGAGGACCGACCGTCTTGGTCACGGCGGACACGACCTTACTGACCGTCTTGTTGAGGTCTTCCACCGTCTCTTCAGAGAGGACCCGGTCAACGTTGGCCTTGATCTCTGCCACAAAGCCTTCTCCAAGCGGGCGCTCTCCCGCCGGCGGCGCTGGCCCTGGTTCCCGTTCGTCTCCGAGCGCCTCCAGCAAACGCACGCCCTCGTCTACGGAGACTTTCCCTTCCCGAATCAACTCCAGCACCCGCATCCGCTCGGTCGCCATCGTTCAACTCCTTCGTTGCCGGCTTGCCGCTCATCACCCAAGAACATTCGGTGATACTTGTTATATCTTAATTCTAGTCTGAAGATTTGTCAAGAAATGACGCGAGAATTTGATAATAGGTTTCTTGTCTGCATCAGGATTTGCGGGCCGGGGGCAGGCCTCACCCCCCGGCCCCCTCTCCATCGCAGAGCGATAGAGAGGGGGGTTAGATTCCCGCTTGCGGAGACCTTTGCGTAACTCCCCGGATGGAGTACTGGGGTGGCAGTGATCGTCTCCCACCAACCTGGGCGGCCCGGTTTTTTAGATTCCCGCTTGCGCGGGAATGACGGGTTACGCAAAGGTCTCCTTGCGCGGGAATGACGCGGGCCGGGGGCATGAATAAACCTGGATTGCGGCCTACGCCGCAATGACGAGCGCCTGGGCGCGATGATGAAGGCTGCGAACTTAATCAGGTAGTGGGAGATAGCCCCCCTATGGTCCCCCCGCTGCGGCGGGGGGACGGGCGCAACATGTTGCGCCCCTACGGCTTGGTCTATACCCACCCCAATCAGCCGCGGGGGATGAGGTGAGGTAGAGCCTCGGCGCGCTACTGTGACTGGTCCATAGCGGACAGTACGCGGCCGAGCGCCTCAAGCTGCTGGCCAAACTCGGCCCACTGACCGTCGCGCAAGGCTTGCTGGGCTTGCTCGTAATGCTGCCGGGCCTGGGCGGCCAACTCGGAGACGGCGGCACCCTCCAGGGCTTGGCCCGCGGCCGGCGTGGCGGCCGCTCCGACACTCGGACGGAGGCCGGCCACCACCGCTTCACCGAAGATGCTGGCGAGCGCGGCATCGAGCGTCGGCTCCATCACGAGCCGATTGCCGGTGGCAACGACGACGCGCTTCAGCTCCGGGAGGCGGCCTTGCTCGGCTTGCAAGTAGACCGGCTCGACGTAGAGCGTGGAGTTGCCGACCGGAATGACGAGCAGATTGCCGCGAATGACCCGGGAGCCGCCTTGGTTCCACAGGGTGAGCTGCGCCGAGATTTCCGGGTTCTGGTCAATCCGTGCCTCGATCTGCATGGGACCGAAAATCAGGCGCTCCTTGGGGAACTTGTAGAGCAGCAGGGTGCCGTAGTTCTCACCGTCGGATCGCGCCGCCAGCCAGGCGATCATGTTGTCTTTGGCCGCCGGGGTGAACGGCAGCATGAGCAAGAACTCCTCTTCCGGCTCGTCGGGCAGCCGCATGATGACGTAGTACGGCTCAACGAACACCCGCTGGTCGGCGAAGGATTCCGTTGCCACCTGCCACTGGTCCTCGCGGTTGTAGAAGACCTGCGAATCGCGCATGTGGTAGGTCAGGAACACTTCGGCCTGAACCCGGAAAAGGTCCTCGGGATAGCGAATGTGCTTGCGGAGCGATTCGGGCATCTCCGCGAGCGGCCGCACCAGGCCTGGATAGATGCGCTGCTGCGTCCGCAGGAGCGGCTCGTCCGGCTCGGCGGCGTAGAGCGTGACCGTGCCGTCGTAGGCGTCAACCACGACCTTGACGCTGTTGCGAATGTAGTTGAACGATCTACCCCTGCGCGGCATTCGAACTGCCGGGGGAGCCGCGGGCTGCGCCTCCTGCGATGTCCCCTCTACCTGGAGATCGGTGGGTTGCAACGCCATGTGCTCGGCGATGATCTCAGTGACCGGTTGGGCATACGGTATCCGGTCGGTGGTCGTATAGGCATCTACGATCCAGACCAAGCGCCCGTCGGCGACGACGAGGTACGGGTCGCGGTCCAACTGGAGGAAAGGAGCGATGCGCCGCACCCGCTCCGGCACGTTGCGTCGCAGGAGCAACAGGCTATCGTTCCGCAGATGCGGACTGGTGAGCATATTCAACTCGCGCAAGTGCCAGGCGAGCAGGATGCGGCGGAACACGGAGCCGATCCGTATCCCGTTCTCACCCTCATAGGTGGTGTACACATTGTCGTCGCCGCGCGGATAGTCGAACTCTTGCTCTCCCGTCCGTACCGCAACGTACCAGTGGGTCTGCATCCCATAGTAGATCTCCGGGCGGCTCAGGGGGAGGACGCCCTCCGGCGGGATGTCCTTGAGTAGCAACTGCGGCAGGCCCTCCGGCGAGACTTCATTCACCGGACTCATTACGGCGCCGTAACCGTGCGTGAATTGCAGGTGCCGGTTCTGCCAGGTGGCGGCCTGGGCCGGGAGCCGGTCGGGATCAAGCTCCCTGGCGCCGATCATCACCTGCCGGACCTTCCCGTCAATCTCGTAGCGGTCCACGTCCACGTCGTCGAAGCTGTAGTACAGGCGAATGGACTGAATCTGGTTGTAGGTGTCGCGCAACGGGCGCGGGTCCCAGAGCCGCACGTTCGCCACCGTTTGCTGGGCGGCCCCAATCTCACTGGACTGCACCATCTCGTCCGCCGTAAACGTGTGCTCCTCGATCCGGTCGAGGGCGAATCCCAGCCGCGTCAGTTGGATCGAGTTGGCGATGAAGGGGGCTTCGCGCGCCAGCTCGGCCGGGTCAACCCGCACCCGCTGGATCACGGCCGGGAGCACCACCAGCCCGATGACGAGCACCAGCGCCGTAAGGCCCAGCCCTCCCAGCGGGAGCACGTAGTCCACGCGGGGAATGGACGCCAGGATCAGCAGCGCCAGCAGGACGAAGGACCCGGCCAGGACACGTAAGGCCGGCAAGCGGAAGAAAACGTCGGTATAGCCGGCGCCGAAGAACTGGTCGCGCGTCCGATAGAGCACGTCGTAGCCCTGAAACCACACAATGGCCGCCAGGATGAGCGCCAGGATGGCGAGCAGGATCAAGACGTGGGCACGGGCCGGCCGGCCGCGCCCCAGGAGCATAAAGCGGAGGTGCTGCAAGCTCGGGTCGGCGAGATAGAAGGCGATGGCGTAGATGGCGAGCACCCCGGCGCCGACCAAGGCTACCGCGGCAAGGAGCCAGTTCATCGCCGAGCGGATCACCGGTAGCTCGAAGACGTAAAAGCTCAAGTCCTGGCCAAAGATCGGGTCGGGCGTCCCGAACGAGGTCGCATTGAGAAAGCGCAGGACCGCCGGCCATTGCGCCGCCGCACCAAGTCCGAGCACCACCCCGACGACCAGACCACCGAGGAGTACCAACTGCCCGGCCAGCCGCACCAAGGGTTGTACCTGCGCCGGACCACCCAGCAGCTGCTCGATGGCTTCATTTTGCAGCACGCGGATCGGGAGCCGTTCGACGGAGCGGAGCGCCAGGCGCAGCGCCACGAGGACGTTGGGCAGCAAAATGATCCAGAAGAGTAGCGTGCCGGACATGAAGAGCAGTGCCCGCGCGGTGAGCATCGTTTGGAAGACGAAGAGATAGCCCACGCTGTCGAACCACAGCCAGTCTATGTACAGTCCGACGAGCGTCCCGGCGCCGCCAACGAGCAGGGCAACCAGGGCCGCGACGGCGAACATGACGGCTCTTCTATTCATGACACTGCGCCTCTCTATAGCAGTAATTCCAGCAGCGGTTGGCCCTCACCCACGACGCTCCAGCCGTGCCAACTGGTCGTCGTCCAATCCTAGGTGATGGCCCACTTCGTGTAGCAGTGTACGCCAGACTTCCTCGGCCAACTGACGTTGCGAACGACAGTGTGCGAGGAGCGGACGCCGGAAGATAGCGATTTGATCGGGCACGGCAAGGTGGTAAATCCCGCCGCGCGACGCCAGTGGCCACCCTCGATAGACTCCGAAGACTTTGGTCCGCTGGCCGTGACGATCTGAGTCAATGTCATCGGGCCGCGGCAACTCCTCAATGGAGATCGTCACATTGTCGAGGTGCTGCCGGATCGCTGGCGGCAGCCGATCCATCGCGCGGTGAGCGAGGCGTGCCAAACGACCGCGGGAAGCTCGTATTCGCCGTGCCACACTCGCCTCCCCCACCGCACGGATGGTGCCAGGTGTGGTGCGGCGGGGGCCGACGACTCCCCTAGGCACCTGCTTGCCCGGACTGCGACCCGGTACGGGGAAAACTGCCGGTTGGTGGGCTATGCCGGCCTCCGGACTTGGTATCCACTTGGTCGGGGCGAGAGGATTTGAACCTCCGACCTCAGCGTCCCGAACGCTGCGCGCTACCAGGCTGCGCTACGCCCCGTCGTCAGATATGGATTCTAGCGAAGGTCAGTGGGTCACGTCAATCAAGGGTGAGTCACGGTAGGAGCGGGTCTACATACTTGGATCGCCTCGAATGTGGTGACGCGAGGCCGCCGGTTACAGAGCCACGCTGCATGGTGCCCTAACTCAAGCGAGCGGCGCGCTCGAACAACGCCTCGCGGAGACCGTCCAGCAACCCCTCCAGCCGCGCTTGGCGCTGCTCGAGGTCGGACATGCGGGCCTCCAGGCGGTCAAAGCGGGCCTCCAAACGCTCGAACCGTTTATCGGTGCGCTGCATGGACACCAACAAGACGGCCACGATTGCGACGCCGACGCTCAAGATGCCTACCAACTCCGGTGTCATCCGGTAGTCCCTCCCTCTCCGTGTACGATAAGTATACAGTCAGCTTCCCAACGGTGCCGGCACCGCTATGCGGTAGACTGTGCTAGAGCCACCATGAGCCGACGCGAGAAGCCGGGTGTTGCTGGCCGGTTTGTGCAGGGAGACTGCTGAAGCGGCGGCAGGGAGGAGACGGATGCAACTAGGACGAGACGTGGAGATTACCTGGCTGGGGCACAGCACTTTCAGGCTCGTCAGCCCCACGGGCAAGGTGCTGCTCATTGATCCGTGGACGGCGGGCAATCCCGCGTGCCCCGACGCATACAAGCAGCTTGACAACGTAGATGTCCTGCTCATTACCCACGCCCACGATGACCACATGGGCGATGCGGTGCCCATTGCCCGCGCGGCCCAGCCGGCGCTAGTCGTGGCGATGCATGAAATCTGCCTCTATCTGGAGGGACAGGGCGTTGACGGCTGCAGCGGCATGAACAAAGGTGGAACGCAGAATTTCGCGGGCATCCGCATCACGCAGGTCCACGCCGATCATTCCAGCGGCCTGAACCGCGACGGTACGGTTGTGTCCGGCGGTGAGCCTTGCGGGTACGTCATCGAGTTCGAGAACGGCTTTACCCTGTACCACGCCGGGGACACCAACGTCTTCGGCGACATGCGGCTCATTGGCCAGCTCTACCGGCCGGACATCGCCTGCCTGCCGATTGGCGATCACTTCACGATGGGGCCGCGCGAAGCCGCTCTCGCGTGCCGCTTGCTGGAGGTACCGCGGGTAATCCCGATGCACTTCGGTACGTTTCCGATACTGACCGGCACGCCAGCGGCCCTCCGCGAGCACCTCGGCGACCAAGCGGGTATTGAGGTCCTGGAGCTAGAACCGGGAAAGATACTGCGCTGAGACTAGGTACGTCAGCAATCCGTACATAATCCGTGTGGAGGCTAGGGCGTGGCTGCAAAGTACCAGTCGGCAGGAGGTAAGTTTCCTCCCCTGTGCTTCAATATAAAGAGGAGGGCGAGAGAGGGGGCCGAGACGGGTACCGCCCCCCTATGGTCCCTCACAGGGGTAGGTTTTTCGGCGGGCGAGCCTCACCCCCCGGCCCCCTCTCCATCGCCGAGTGATAGAGAGGGGGAGTGGATTCCCGCTTTCGCGGGAATGGCGGGGACCGGGAGGCCACGACTGGCCCTGGATTCCGGCTTTCGCGGGAATGACGGGGGGCGTGGGCGCCATGAATCGCGCCCCTACAGAAAAACCTACCCTTGTCAGCCCTATGGTCCCCCTGCGGAGCGGGGGGACATGGACTCCGAGGAGCGCCATGAATGACGCCCCGGCCGCGCGCTCCGAGCATGTGCCGGAGAGCACGGTCCGTCGTCTTTCCACTTATTACCGCCTCTTGCAGACGTTGGCTGCACAGAGCGGGGGTGAGCAAGTGTCTTCCGGGAAGATCGCTGCACTCACCGGGTTCACGGCCGCGCAAGTGCGGCGCGACCTCGCCTACTTCGGCACTTTCGGCCGCCGCGGCGTCGGCTACGAGAACCGGGAGTTGCAGCGCAGCCTGGCGACGATCCTCGGCATTGACCGCGGCTGGCGTATTGCACTGGTCGGCGTCGGGAACTTGGGCCAGGCGTTGTTGAGTTACCGCGGCTTCCCGCGCCAGGGGTTTCACGTTGTGGCCGCCTTTGACCGGGACCCGGGCAAGATCGGGCAGAAAGTGCGGCGGGTACTCATTCGCCCGATGAGTGCCCTACCGGCGGCGGTCCGCTCCTTGAACTTGCAGATGGCCGTGATCGCCGTGCCGGCCGAATCGGCGCAAGAAGTGGCCGCTGCCGTTGTGGCCGCCGGTATCACCGGCATTCTCAACTTCGCCCCGACCAAGCTGGCGGTCCCGGAGCACATTCACCTGCAAAACGTTGACCTCTCCATCGAGATCGAGTATCTCTCGTACCTGCTCACGCACGAGGCAGCGGCCGATGCCTAGCGGAGAATTGGGTACCTTGGTGGCCTCAGGTATACCCATACCCAGTGCCCCCCTAGCAGCGACAAGGAGTAGCCAGATCAGATGAGTGTAGACCGCAGCAACCGGCCCTTACGGACCCGCATCGCCCCCTCACCGACCGGGAACTGTCACGTCGGCACGGCCCGGGCGGCACTGTTCAACGTGCTCTACACCCGGCAGCAAGAAGGGACGTTCGTACTGCGGATCGAAGACACGGACGCGCAGCGCTCGACCGCCGAGTCGGAGCGGGGCGTGCTCGAAGGCTTGCGGTGGCTCGGCCTGACCTGGGACGAAGGGCCGGACTGCGGCGGTCCGTACGGCCCGTATCGGTCGAGCGAGCGCCTGTCTCTGTATCGGGAAGTAGCGGACAGCCTGCTGGCACGGGACCTGGCTTATCACTGCTACTGCACGCCCGAGGAGCTGAAGGCCGAGCAGCGCGCCGCCCAGAAGGCGCGGCGCCCGCCCAAGTACAGCGGCCGCTGCCGCAACCTGACGGCGGCCGAGCACCGGGCGCGGGAAGCCGCCGGGCACGCAGCGCGGATCATGTTCAAGGTGCGTGGCGGGCCGGTCGCCTACGACGATCTCGTGCTGGGCCACATCGAGGAGAATAGCGACCTCTACGGCGATATCCCGATCATGCGCTCGACCGGCTGGCCGCTGTTCAACTTCGCCGTCATGGTGGACGACCACCACATGGCGATCAGCCACGTCCTGCGCGGCCCGGAGCACGTGCCCAATACGCCCAAGCAGGTGCTGCTCTACGAGGCCCTCGGGTGGGAGCCGCCGGCGTTCGGTCACGTGCCGCTCTTGCTCAACCCCGACCGCTCCAAGATCAGCAAGCGCAAGGGCGCCGTCTATATCGGAGAGTTCCGAGATCAAGGCTACCTGCCGGAAGCGATGGTGAACTTCCTCGCGCTGCTCGGCTGGCATCCGGCCAACGACAAGGAAGTGTTCACGCTGACCGAGCTAAAAGAGTCCTTCTCACTCGACCGCGTGAGCAAGTCTCCAGCAGTTTTTGACGAGACAAAATTGGAGTGGCTCAACGGCGTCTGGATGCGGTCACTTGCGCTGGACGACCTGGTGCAGCGTGCCACGCCGTTCCTCCGCGATGCCGGGCTGCCCATCGAGTCCGCACCGGCGGAGCGCGTCAAGGCGGCCGTGGGCCTGGAGCAGGAGCGTGTGCGGCGCCTGAGTGAGCTACCCGACGCAACGTCGTTCTTCCTGCGCGACGAGCTGGAGGACTACGATTCGAAGATTCTGCTGGCCCGGCGCCGCACCGCCGCCGAGTCGCGGGACGCGCTCGCCAGCGCCAGAGCGGCAACCGCCGCCGCGGCTGAGTGGGACGAGGCGGCTCTGGAAGAGACTATCCGCGCTGCCGCCGACGATCTGGGCTGGCGGCACGGCCATCTCTTCATGATTATCCGCGGCGCGATCACCGGGCGGACCAGGACCCCGCCGCTGTTCGACACGATGCTGGTGATCGGCCGCGACCGGGTGCTGTCTCGGCTGGACGATGCGCTCGTCCGCCTCGACCAACTCGTGGCGGATTCGTAGGACAGATTGATGGCAGCCCATTGTGATACCATTGACGCGCCGGTAGTGCCGCTCCGGCTGAGGGTGGCGCCGGCCGCTAAACCTCACGGATACATGGGGAAAACATGAGCCAGACTTCACCTGCCGCCGGTCAGGACAGTGATACCACGCGCAACGATCCGTATCGTCCGCGGTTCATGGGCTTCTGGATCGGAATTGTCCTGGCCTTTGTGCTAGGTGGCGGAGCAGCCGGCGTCATCGCCGACATCCTCTACCGCGACCTGGTACGCGCCGGCATCCTGCCGCCCATCCCCTTCAGCTAAACCGGCCTAATCTCCGTAGCTCTCCGCAGCGCAGTTCCTGCTCGCTTGCCGCCGCGGCATACCCACCGTGACCCGGCCTTCCCTTCGGGCAACCCGGGGTACAACTGCGCCCCAACGCGGCACCAGCCTGACCGAACGGACTCCTTCTAGTCGTGCCGGCACAGTTGCGGCCGGCTCTCCGCTGCTTAACTTGACGGATTAGAACAGAAGTTCTATACTGCGTTCCAAGAGCCGCAGTAGACAGTGGGAGGAAGCTGATGGAAGTAAGAGGAACGGGGTCCCTCGGTGCGCCCACCTACCACGAGATCGAGGCAAAGAGCGCCCTCAACCGCTCCCGGGGCGGGCCGTTCGCCTGGAGCCTCAACCCCTACCGGGGGTGCCGCCACGCTTGCCACTACTGTTACGCCCGGACGACGCACGCCTTCTTCGACTTGCATCCGGGCAAGGACTTTGCCCGCCACATCTTTGTGAAGACCAACTTGGCCGACGTGCTGCGCCGCGAGCTAGCACGACGGTCGTGGCGGCGCGAAAACGTCGCCATCGGGACCGCCACGGACCCCTACCAGCCAGCCGAGGGACGCTACAAAGTGACCCAGGCGTGCCTGGCAGCGTTAGCTGAGGCGCGTACACCGGCCCGGATCACGACCAAGGGCAGCCTCATCATGCGCGACATTGACCTGCTGCAGGAGGTCCGTGACCGCGCCGGCTCGTGCAGCGTCAACATGAGTCTGACGAGCCTCGACGCAGCACTGCTCCGGAAGCTGGAGCCGGGCGTTGCGTCACCGCGTCAACGGCTGAACGCGATGCGGCGGCTGGCTAACAACGGTATTCGCGTGGGCTTGGCGCTCGCGCCGATTCTACCCGGCATCACTGACTCGCCGGCGGCGCTGACCGATCTCGTGCGGGCGGCGGCCGATCACGGCGCCGCGTTCGTGTGGGCCGGGACGGTACATCTGGAGCCGGCAGTGCGAGACTGGCTCCTGGAAACTCTCTCACCGACCTTTCCGGAGGTGATGGTGAGCTACCGCCGCTGGTTCGGTGCGCCCGGCGGGCCGGCGCGCGCGCGCTACTCGCCTCGCTCCATGGACGAACGCATCGAGCGGCTGGTCAGTGCCGTGGGTGCCGACTGCGGCCTACCGCGCCCGGAGGTCCGACCGCGCGTAACGGTCGTACCACAGGTACCGCAGCAGCTTGCGCTGAATATCTAGCCATTGACGTTCCCCGGCTACTCCCGCGCAAGCAGGAATCCAAGGCGCGATGAATCGCGGACCTACCTGAAAGGATGGTCCTCACCCCCCGGCCCCCTCTCCATCGCCGAGCGATAGAGAGGGGGTGTAGATTCCCGCCTGAGCGGGAATGACGGGGGTTGTGGGCCAGGCCATCGCCGGGCACCGCGCAGAGTCCTGGATTCCGGCTTCCGCCGGAATGACGAACGCCGGCAGAGCACGAACCGGCACAGCCGCAGCGGGTCCGATCAGGCAGCCTGCGCCCGTTCGAAGCGGTGCTCCAGCTTGCGCTGGCAGTCAATGCAGTGGGTAGCCTGCGGAACGGCCCGCAGCCGCCGCGCCGGAATCTCTTCACCGCAAAGCTGGCAGACGCCGTAACGGCCCTGCTCCAGGCGCCGCCGCGCGTCGTCCAACTCGATCAGCCGCTGCTCGACGAGGTGCCGCAGCTCGACGCGGGTCCCGCGCTCCGTGGCCTCCTGAGCGGCAGATACCAGCCCATCGAAGTCACCGCGGTCCACGACCGGAGCTTCCGAGGCGTCATCGCCGCGCAGGCGGTCGACCAGGGAGATCAACTCCGCCTTCCGCGTATCCAGCGACTCTGCTGGCTTGAATGTGGGTGCCATGGGATTACCCTCCTTGTTGAAGTCTGCGACGATGCCGGTCCCATTTGCACACGGTGCCAACCGTTGGCTCCGCGTTCCGGCATCGTGCCACCAGCGTTGGTTGACCGCAGCGGCAGCATCAACGCTGCCGCACGATCCGCCATGGTTACTCACCCTCGGATGCACTACACGCTCGACCGCATTGCCGGCGCGTAGACAGCCTCCAGGTGTAGCGGAGTGTAGCGACGAATCGCCTCGCCGTCCGTGATGGTGGTCACATTGGCAGCCGCATCAGGCTCGCCGCCGCACACCCCGTATCGAGATATACGACCGGTACGATCCTGCGGATGTTTCACGCGCCACCGTCACGCGGCAACACTCCAGTAGAGCACTACTGTACGGGACGAGTGTTAACTCCCGATTACAAGGACGTTACAACCGTGTTACGGATAGCGCGAGGTATGGAGAGACGATGAGGACAGCCACCAACCTACCGTCGCAAGGACTGCCCGGGAGACACTGAGGGCAGCCTTAGCTGGTGGGGAGGCTTATTCTTCTTCTTCGGAGCTGGACCGACCACGTTGCCCAAACTGGTACAGGACCATGGAGATATAGGCGAGGGCCACCAATATCCCGGCCAGCGTAGGGTTCGTCGTCAGCCAGCCCGTCTCCGGCTGGCCGAAGTCGTGTATCAACCCGGCGAGCAGGAGCGCGGCGAAGATCGCGGCGGCGGCTAAAAACCACCCGGCGTAACGTTGTAACACAGCGGTACATAATAGCGGCTCCGACGAGACGAGGCAATAGCGGCCGGCGGCCGGCGGTGCTGCGCTACAATCACGGATGCCTCGGTGGGAGTGAAGGGACTCGGATTGACGCCCAAGGTGGCCGATCTTCCCTCGCCGGAGCACGTGCATCTCACATCGCAGCTTCCGGAGCACCAGGTATGACCCTTCCAGCAGGAGACCTCCCCATTGTTGCGCTCGTCGGCCGGCCGAACGTCGGCAAGTCGAGCCTCTTCAACCGGCTCACCGAGGCGCCGCAGGCAGTGGTAGAAGCGGCACCGGGTACCACCCGCGACCGGCTCTATGCAGAAGCCGACTGGGGCGGCGGCCGGTTTCTGGTCGTAGATACCGGCGGCCTGGCCTTTGACACGCCTGGCCTGCACAGTCAAATGAAGATCGGTGGTGCAGACCTGGCGGCGTCCGAGCCACACGACACGCTGCAAGAGCAGACCGCCAAGCAGGCACAGGTCGCCATCGCCGAAGCGGACGCCATCATCTTCGTCGTTGATGTCGTCGCCGGTCCGACGCCGCTCGACCTGGATGTCGCTGCACTACTGCGCCGGACCGGCAAACCGGTCATCCTCGCGGCGAACAAGGCGGACAGTGTGGGGCGGAGTGAAGGAGCCAGCGAGTTCTATGCCTTGGGTATGGGAGAGCCGCATCCCGTATCCGCTTACCACGGGGTAGGAACCGGTGATCTACTCGATGCGGTCATCAAGGCACTGCCGGCGGTTGAGCCACCCGCCGAGGCAGACGATACGCGCCTACACGTCGCCCTCGTCGGCCGGCCGAACGTCGGCAAGTCGCTGCTCCTCAACCGATTGCTCGGCGAAGAGCGCACGGTCGTCAGCACCGTCCCGGGTACCACCCGCGATAGCATTGACAGCGTGGTTCACTACGAGGGCACAGAGCTGGTGCTCGTGGACACGGCCGGAATCAGGAGCAAGGCCAAGGTCGCGCCCGGCGTCGAGCACTACAGCGTGCTGCGCTCACTCCGAGCCATTCGGCGGGCCGATATAGCTCTGCTGCTCACGGATGCCACCGAACCATTCACATCCCAGGACACTCACATCGGCGGCATCATCGCCGACGAAACGAAAGGCGCGGTACTGCTCGTCAACAAGTGGGACCTCATCGCCAAAGACCCGCACGTGATGCGCCGCTTCCAGCCGGAGGCGCAGCGGGCTTTTCGTTTCATGCCCTGGATGTCCACGCTGTTCGTCTCCGCCCTCACGGGCCAGCGGGTGAACCGCATCCTCGACACGGTCCTGGCGGTGGCCCGTGAGCGAGAGCTACGCATTCCGACGGGTCAGCTCAATGAGCTGATCGGCAGAGCCACGGCCGCGCACGCGCCGCCTTCCATCCGCGGTCAGCGCCTGAAGGTCTACTACGCTACCCAGGTAGGAACGCGGCCGCCCCGGTTTGTCTTCTTCGTCAACGATCCCAGCCTGCTGCATTACGGCTATCGGCGGTATCTGGAGAACTCCATCCGTCGCGCGTACCCCTTCCACGGTACGGCTATCCGCCTCACGGCCCGCCAACGCGACCGGTGACGGCCAGTGGTCAGTAGTCAGTGACTAGTGCCCAGTGACCGGCGGCTCACTTCCGGGGCAGCCCAAGCGATGGCGGCGGATTGCTATACTCGCGGCATGACTCCCGTCGGCCAGTCCTACTTGCTGTTTCAGCTCCAGCAGATCGATTCGCAAGGCGATGGTGCGCTCCAGCGCATCCAGGAGCTGGACGCGAGGCTTGCAGACCGCGCCGCAGAGGCGGCCGCCGACCGCGACGCGCAAACGCACCAGGAAGCACTGCACAACCAACAGCGCGAGCTACGCGATCTGGAGCTACAACTGGGCAGCGTGCAGGAAAAGCTCACCACCGAAGAACGGCGTCTCTACGCTGGGCGCGGCGCTCCGCGTAGTCAGCTTGAGTCGCTCCACCAGGAGGTCGAGAGTCTCCAGGGGCGCGTCACCGAGCTAGAGGATGCGGTCTTGGTGGCGATGGAGGCGGTGGAGGAAGCAGAGGCCGCCGCCGCGGCCGCGGCACAACGCGCGGCCGCCGCCCAGGCGACCGGGGAGCAAAATCGCGCGGCGCTGGGGCAGGACAAGGCAGAAGTCGAGGCGCGGCTCCGACAGTTACAGCAAGACCGCGCCGCCATTACGGCACAACTGGCGCCGGCCTCACTCGCGCTCTATGATCGCCTCCGCCAGCAAGCCGGCGGCATCGCCGTGGCGGAGGTTGCCCAGGGCCGCTGCCAGGGCTGTCGGCTGACCCTTCCGTCGTACACCATCCAGCAGGCCCGGCAAGCCGACCGTCTCCAGCAATGCCCCACCTGCCGGCGCGTGCTGTACGTTGCGCTGTGAGTGTCATAGCGCAGACCAATGTTCGCCATAGAGTTGCACACCCCGGAATGGTTGCCGTAGCGGGCGCTGTGCCGCGTATAATCTCGACGAGCGGCTAACAGACGAGTTTGACCCCACGGCACCCTCGCCACACCTCCTCACACAACGCACTCCGGCGACCGGGAAGCTGTCCGCGCCATTATCACGAGGCGCGCTCGGCGCCGTTATCATCGTGCTCGGACGAGTAGACGATTCATGCTGCAACCACGCACGCAAGCCGGCACTACCCGGTCATCCGTCGCGGCCGCCGCCCCGCCGGCGGCGCAAGAGCACGTGCCGGTGCTCCGGGCCGAGGTCGTTGATCTGCTCACAACTGGTGGCAGGCGCTTGATAGATGCGACCGTCGGCGCCGGCGGCCACGCGGCGGCGCTCTTGGCCGCCGCGCCGGACGCCCGGCTGCTCGGCCTCGACGCCGATCCGCAAGCCTTGGCCGCAGCAGAGCAGCGGCTAGCTACCTATGGGCAGCGCGTCCGCTTGGCGCAAGGGAACTTCTCGGACCTGGCGACCATTGCTCGCGCCCATGGCTGGGAGCGGGCCGACGGTATCCTGCTGGACTTGGGGCTGTCCTCCCGGCAGTTGGCCGACGACACGCGCGGGTTTTCGTTCCACAGCAGCGGACCACTCGATCTGCGCTTCGATCCGACGGGCGACCGCCCCACGGCGACTGAGCTGGTGGGCAAGTGGAACACCGACGAGCTGGCGCGGGTCATCTGGGAGTATGGCGAGGAGCGCTGGTCGCGCCGCATTGCCCGTGCGATCACCGCCGCCCGCCCGCCTGCTGGCGCTTGGCGCGCCCGGGACTTCGCGCGGGTGGCCGCCGCGGCGGTGCCGCGGCATGGCGGCCAGCGGCGGCGCCATCCGGCCACTCGCACGTTTCAAGCATTACGGATTGCCGTCAATGGGGAGTTGGACGCTCTGAAGGCGGTGTTGCCGCAAGCGCTCCAACTGCTGGATACCGGTGGCCGGCTGGCCGTCATCAGCTATCACTCGCTTGAGGATCGGCTGGTGAAGCAAGCCTTTCGGGTCGCCGCGGGTGCCTGCCAGTGCCCCCCGGAGGTACCGGTGTGTAGCTGCGGGGCCTGCGCCAAGGTGCGACTCGTAACCCGCCGCGTCGTGCGGCCGACGGCAGCCGAGATTCGGGAGAATGCGCGGAGCCGCTCCGCTCGTCTGCGCGTGGTCGAGCGGTTACCGGTCGTGACCACAGTCAAGGGCCATGGAGCGCCCACGGCCGGCACGTAGTAGGTAGTCATCGTGGCAGCAACGAGCAGACTCTTCCCCAGCGGTGGACAAGCGGCAGGGCGTCTGCCTTGGCCGCTCGATCTCCCACCAATCGGGCTGGTATTCGCCTCGATCATGTGCATTGCGGTCGCGGCGCTCCTGTACCTGACGCAAGTGGGGCGGGTTGCTACATCGGGATACGACCTTGCTAATCTCGAACACCGCCGGGAGGAGTTGAAGCGGGAGCAACAACAGCTCCTCGTTGCGTTGGCGAGTGCCCGGAGCATCAGCCAAGTTGATCGGATTGCGGCGAGTGAGCTAGGCATGGTCCAGGCCCACACGGAGACCTTCCTGCCCGCCGCGGCGCTGCCGGCGACGCTCGACATCGAGGCCGCGATCCAAGCGGCGGAACAGGAAACGGACCCGCCCCCCGCCACGTGGCGCCAACGACTCGGCGCCTTCCTCGCTCTCGTGCAGAGCAAGCTCGACAGAAGCGCCAGCACGGTACCGTCCGCCGGGGACGGCGGGAGCACTACCCTGGCAGACCACCGGCGCTCCGGGACCGACAGCGCCGGGCTGTCGGCCGGTCCGGCGCGTACACAGAGTTAGCGTATGGTCACGGCTGCTCCACCTCAGTCACAGGACCGGGAACGATCCGCTCCGGGTCTGCCGGCGCCCATGGCACCGGTAGACCCGTCGCCGGGCGAGGAATCCACTCTGCCGGAGGCGCTGCCGGCAGCCGGCCCGCCTCTTCGGCTGGCCGTGCTGTTGGCCTTCATCATGATCTGTGTGGTGCTGCTCGCTTGGCGGCTCTTCTACTGGCAGGTGCTGCAGCGCGAACAACTCCAAGCGCAGGCCAGCAGCGAACAACTGCGTGAGCAGGTCCTGCCCCCTCAGTCGGGCATGATCTACGACTCGCGCGGGCATATCCTCGCCGTCAGCGTAGCCGCCGATTTCGTGTCGGCCGACCTGTCCGCAGTTGCCGATCCGGGGCTGACGGCCGAGCGTCTCAGCCCAGTCCTCGGTGTACCGGCGGCGGAATTGCGTGCCAAGCTGACGGAAGCCGCGGGGTCCTACGTGCGGCTCTCCAGCAAGGTTGACGACGACGTGCGTCGCCAAGTAGCTCAGTTACAGCTCCCCGGCATCCAACTGGAGCCAACCGCCAAGCGGGTGTATCCGGAGGGAATCCTCGCCGCACACCTGCTGGGGTTTGCCGATGGCGAGGGACAAGCCTGGTACGGCCTGGAGGACTACTACAGCAAAACGATCACCGGACACCCCGGCCGTATCCGCGCCGAGATGGACAACGCCGGCACGGAAATAGGCTTCGGCTTCCGCGAACGCGCTGCGCCGCTCGACGGCTATGACCTCGTCTTGACCATTGATCGAACGATCCAGCACTTTGCAGAGCGCGAGCTACAGGAGACCCTGGAGCGGCACGAGGCCGAGAGCGGCACCATCATCGTGCTGGAGGTCGCCACCGGCGCCATCATTGCCATGGCCAGCCAGCCGACCTTCGACCCCAATCATTACGACCGTTTCGAGGCGGAGTTGTTCCGCAATCCGGCGATCTCGATGCCCTTCGAGCCTGGTTCGACCTTCAAGCTGGTGACGGTCGCCGCGGCAATTGACTTAGGACTTATCACCCCCCACTCGACGTACACCGATACCGGGGTAGTGGCCATCGGGCCACACACAATCCACAACTGGGATGGGCGCTCGTATGGCCACATGACGGTCACGGGGCTGCTGCAAAAGTCGCTGAACACCGGCGCGATTTGGGTCGCGCAGCTGCTCGGAGCGCAGCGATTTTACCGCTACGTCACCGCCTTCGGCTTCGGCAGTCATACCGGCGTAGACCTGCAAGGTGAAGCACCAGGGCAGTTCAGAAATCTTGCCGCGCCGGGTTGGACTCCGTCCGATCTGGCGACGAACTCGTTCGGTCAAGGCATTACCGCTACGCCGTTGCAGCTCGTTTCGGCCATTGCCGGGCTGGCGAACCACGGCCAGCGGATGCGCCCATATGTAGTCCAGGCACGAGTGAACCCCAAGACCGGTGAGGTCGCTACCAGGACCGCTCCGGTCGTCGTCCAGCAGGTCGTCAAACCGAGTACCACCAGAACCATGCTGCAGCTGATGGAGGCGGTTGCCAACCAGGGAGAGACGAACTATGCGCGCGTACCCGGGTACCGCGTCGGTGGCAAGACCGGCACGGCGTCTATCCCGACCAGCACCGGCTATGACCCGGAGCTAACCATCGCCTCGTATGTGGGAGTGGTGCCAATCGAGACGCCCCGGTTCGCTATTTTCGTCAAAATTGACCGCCCCAAAGGGGTGCCCTGGGGATCGGTCGTGGCGGCGCCGGCCTTCCGCAACGTCGCCGAGGCGCTGATGGTGTACTATCGCATCGCGCCAACCGACCCCGCCGGCCGCCAAGCCGCGCAGCGGGCAGCGGCCCTGAAGCGCCAAGAGACACCAACCCCCGTACCAACCGACGAAAGCGCGCGCAACGACGGATAGCGGAACAATTTCGATGGGTCAGGACTTGGCGCCTTCCGGCACAACACCCCATCGCCCGGACTATGTGTTGCTGGGTGTTGTGATCGCGCTCCTCGCTTTCGGCCTGGTCATGGTGCTCACGAGCAGCATGGTGACCGCGTACAACAACCACGGTACCGAGTTCTACTACCTGGGTCGTCAGGGGCTATGGACCGTGCTGGGACTGGTGGCGATGGTAGTCGCGTGGCGCTTGGATCATCGCCGCCTCGGCCCTTTGGCACTGTGGCTGCTGCTGGGGTGCATCGTCGTGCTCGTTGCCGTCCTGCTCTTTGCGGAGGAAATCAACGGGGCGAAGCGGTGGCTGACCGTCGGTCCCTTCAGCATCCAGCCATCCGAGCTGACCAAGCTGGGGATTACCCTCTATATGGCCTACTGGTTGGCCAGCAAAGAGGATCAGGTGAAGAGTCTGGCGTATCAGTTCGTGCCGTTTGTCATCATCACGGCCACAATCGTGATGCTGCTGCTCAGGCAGCCGGACCTCGGCTCCGCGTTCGTGATTGTGGTGACGGCGGTGGCGATATTCTTTGCTGCAGGAATGCACTTGGGGCAGCTACTGCTCTTCTTCGTCTCCGGCATTGTGGGCCTGTACGCAGCGATCAGCATGTCACCCTACCGGATGGAGCGCTTCGTTACCTTTCTCGATCCGTGGGGCGATCCCAGCGACTCCAGCTATCATATCGGCCAGGTGCTCAAGTCCCTCGGCGCGGGTGGCGTCACCGGCACGGGCCTGGGAGTAGGACGCGGGAAGTTCAACTACTTGCCGTTCCCACATACGGACAGCATCTTGGCCGTCATCGGTGAGGAGTTAGGACTCATCGGCACGTGCTGCGTGCTGCTGGCGTTTGGCCTCTTGGCGTACCGTGGGCTGCAGATTGCCTGGGATTCGCCCGATACCTTCAGCCGGCTTTTAGCCACCGGTATCACGTGCAACATCGTCTTTCAAGCGCTCGTCAGCATCGGCGTAACCACCAGCTCGCTCCCGTATACCGGGCTGACGCTCCCCTTCATCTCCTTCGGCGGCTCATCCTTGCTGGTCACGCTGGCGAGCGCGGGCCTGCTGCTCAACATCTCGCGGTATACGGTCTCACATGAACACGACACGCTGGCGCGTGGCGGTGTGTGGCGGGGGCAGCGGGGGACACCTTTATCCGGTGCTGGCAGTGGCGACGGCCCTCTCCCAGGCTCGACCTGAGGCTCCGCCCCCGCCGTCCCAACCGCGCCGCGCCGCTGACGGATCGGAGCAGCGGACCCCGGTTGCTCCCGACGACACGCCGGACGTGCTCATCTTCGCCGGCCGGACGCCCACCGACCGGGCCGTATTGAGCGGGGCACGTTGGCCGGTGATCCGGCTCGACGTTGGGCCGCTCCGCGGCGTCAATCCGGGCCGCCTGGTGTGGAACGCGCTGCGTCTGCTGCGCGCGGTCGTCACGTGTCACCGCAGGCTCCGTGCGTTCCGGGTACACGCTGTACTGGTCACGGGCGGCTACGCGAGTGTGCCGGTCGTACTCGCAGCGCGACTAGCGGGCATCCCCGTTGTCCTGCACCTGCCCGATACGACGCCCGGCTGGGCGGCACGCTGGATCGCGTTGCTGGCCGCGCACGTCACGCTGGCCTTCGATCTCGGCGGCCCGCTACGTACCGGAGCACCCACAACCGTCACCGGTTACCCCCTGCGCCCGGAGTTCGAGCAGCCCTCCGCCGAGCGGGGGCGCGCGCAGCTCGACCTGGAGCCGCAGGAGCCGCTGGTGCTCGTGATGGGCGGCAGCCAAGGCGCCCGGCGCCTCAATCGGGCCGTGTGCGGCCAACTGGCGGCGCTCCTGGCGCGCACGCAGGTCGTCCACCTCTGCGGTCTGCTGGACGAGGCCGAGGTACGGGCTGCGCGCGCGGCACTCGCACCGCAGCTCCAGCGCCGCTACGTAGTCAGAGCACACCTCCATACCGGTATCGCGGACAGCATGGCCGCCGCGGACCTCGTTGTCTGCCGCGCCGGTGCCGCCACGTTGGCCGAGCTACCCGCCGCCGGGGTGCCGGCCGTGCTGGTACCCGGGGATTACGCCGGGGGGCACCAGCAGCCGAACGCAGCCTTGCTGGCCCGCCACGGCGCGGCGGTCGTTGTGGCGGATACGGAGCTTACCGCCGAGCGGCTGCTGGCAGAGGTGACTGCCCTGCTCGATGACCCGGACCGCAGAGGCCGGATGGCGGCGGCCATGCGGAGCTTGGCCAAACCACAGGCGGCCGAGCGGATCGCTGCCGTATTGCGCGCAACTGCCCGGCGCGATACAACCGATTGATAGTGCTACGCTGGGGGTAGCGAGGGTCTGAGCTATGGTGCAACGTCAGCCGCCTCGGCAGCCCGGCGCGGACGAGCGCCTCCCGTCTCGCGTGCATCTCATCGGCATCGGTGGCACCGGGATGGCCGGGTTGGCCGTACTGCTCTTGGAGCTTGGCTGCGAGGTCACGGGGTCCGACCTGGAAGCAAGCGCAGCGGTACGTGATCTCCGCCAGCGCGGCGTGTCCGTCGGCGTACCGCACGACGCGCGGCATCTCGGTGATCCTGAGCTGGTCGTGTACTCGTCCGCGATCCCGGAGCGCAACGTCGAGCGGCAGGCTGCCAAAGCCAGGGGCCTGCCTGAGATCAAGCGGGCGGCCATGCTGGGGCAACTGAGTCGCCGGAAAAACACCATCGCAGTGGCCGGTACGCACGGCAAGACCACGACGACGGCCATGCTTGCCTGGATTCTGAAACAGGCCGGACGCCAGCCCGGCTGGGCCGTCGGCGGCGAGGTGCCCGATCTCGGCTGCAGTGCCCGGTGGGGAGCCGGGCCGTGGTTCGCCGTCGAAGCGGACGAGTTCGACCGCTCGTTCCTGACGCTGCATCCGCAAGTGGCGGTCATCAACAATATCGAAACCGATCACCTCGACTACTATGGCCACCCCGTCGCCATCTATCAAGCCTTTGCCGCCTTTGCGAACCGGCTGCCGGCCGACGGTCTGCTGGTGATTGGCGAGGACGCCGCGGCGCAGCGGATCGCAGAGCGGGCACCCGGCACGGTGCAAGCGGTCGGCTTTGGACACGACTGCGACTGGCGGGTCACGCAGCTGGCGCTCAGACAGGATGGGACGGAGTGCAGCATCCACGCGCCGGATGGGGAGGTCGTGCAGTGCCGGCTGCGGGTGCCCGGCCGGCACAACGTCCGCAACGCCCTGGCGGCGCTGGCGTGCGCTGCCTACGCCGGTGTCCCGCTCGCCGCCGCCGCACCGGCGCTGGCGACGTTCAACGGCGCGGCGCGGCGCTTTCAGCGCGTAGGAGCAGCCGGCGGCGTCATCGTCTACGAGGACTATGCTCATCATCCCAGCGAGATACGGGCCATCCTGGCGGCGGCGCGACAGGTCCATCCGGTCAGCTTGGGCCGGATTTGGGCGATCTTCGAGCCGCACACCTACAGTCGGACCGAGGCGCTCTTCGACGATTTCGCGCAGGCGTTCGGAGGCGCCGACCGCGTGGTACTCACCGACGTGTATTCACCAGCGGGCCGCGAGCGCGGCAGTAGGGAGCGGGATTCTGCGGCGCTCGCCGCGGCGGCGAGCCATCCGGCCGTGCGGCACGCCGCCACCCACGACGACGCCTTGGCCTACCTTGTAGACCGCCTGCTGCCCGGCGATTGCGTCGTCGTGATGGGCGCCGGTCCTATCCATCGTCTCGCCTATCGGCTCGTGGACCGGCTAAACGGCATTGTGACACCCGGCACGTAGGCAAACAGATGGCACCATTACCGGCCACCGGCCGCCAGCCACTGACCACTGACACGAGTGGCCTGGCTTTCGAGCGCGACCGGCCCCTCGCCCGGTGGAGCACCCTGCGGGTGGGAGGCCCGGCCGAGTGGTCAGTGCAAGCGCGGAGCAGTGCCGAGCTGGCGCGGGCGGTGACGGCCGCTACCGAGCGTGACCTGCCGTGGCGCATCCTCGGCGGCGGCAGCAACGTCCTGGTGAGCGATGCCGGCCTCGGCGGAGTCGTGATCCACAACGCCGCGCGTGGTGTGCTGAAACAGACGGTCTGCGGCGATGAGCTACGAGTACGGGTAGAAAGTGGAGCACCGCTGGCCGGGTTGGCCCGGCGGCTGGCCCGCGCGGGATGGTCCGGGCTGGAGTGGGGCTGCGGCATTCCGGGCACCGTCGGCGGCGCCGTTGTCGGCAATGCCGGCGCGCACGGCGGCGAGATCAAGGACGCGCTGGTGAGTGCCACCCTGTTGGACAACGGCAGCGAACGCTCCGTTGCCGTTACCGAGCTAGGGTATGGCTACCGGACCAGCGCGCTCGCGCGGTCCCCGGCGCCGCTGCCCGTATTGGAAGCGGAATTTCGGTTGCACCGGGCAGCGATAGACGAGTGTTTGGGGAAAATTGCCGAGTACGAACGCTGGCGGCGTACACATCAGCCGCGCGAGCATTCCGCCGGCTCGATGTTCAAGAACCCACCGGGCGAGGCGGCGGGCCGGCTCATTGACGCCGCCGGCTTGAAGGGAGCACGGCACGGTGGCGCCCAAATCTCGACGCGCCACGCCAACTTCTTCGTGACGCAGGCAGGCGTGACGGCGGCCGACATTGTGGCCTTGATACGGTTGGCCCGCCGGACCGTCCAGGAGCGGTTCGGGATCACGCTGGAACTCGAAATCATACCGCTGGGCAGGTGGGAGCACGACCCACGCCAGGTGGGAGACTGCGGCTAATGAGACCGGCGGGCGGCTCAGGGTGGCGTGTGGTTGCCCACTGGCTAGGCTGGAACTGGCTGTCGGTCGCCAACCTGCTGGCGCTCTGTGGGATTATCGCGCTGCTGCTGACCTCGCCGCAGTTTCAGGTCACGCAGGTCATCATCGCCCGCGAGGCGGAGTCGAGGGCCACACTGGCCCAGGCGCACGAGCTATCAAGCGTCGTCGGGAAGAGCATCTTCCTGTTGCATACGGGGCGGCTGGCGCGGGAGATCGAGGCACTGCCCAGCGTGCGCGCGGCGCAGGTCCGGGTGCGGCTACCCGATCAGGTCATCGTCGAGATCGCCAGGCGCGAACCGGTCGCCGTATGGCAAGCGGTCAACGGCCCCTTCTTCGTTGACCGCGAAGGCCAGATCATCGGCCCGGCGGCGGACGATGCGCCGGAACAGCCGGCCATGGTCATTCACGAGACCAGTGGTGTCGAACGGGTCCCGGGGCAGCGCATCGAGCGCCGGATACTGCTGGCGGCCCGCGAGCTGCGGCGCGTACTGCCGCAATTGGGGATCGAACCGCAAGATATCGAGTACGGTATCCACGGACTGACGGTAGTGGGGAGCAACGGCTGGCGGATCATCTTCGGCGAGCTGGAGCAGCTCAACGCCAAGCTGGAGAACCTGGCGGCCATCCTCGACCTGCAGCGCCGGCAGCCGGAACCGGTGGAGGTGATTGACCTACGACCGGTGGAGCGTCCCTACTACCGCCTCGTTTCTACGCCAACGACGCCCGGCGCGGTCGCCACGGCGGAGGCTACCAAGCAGCCCCGCTAATGAAGAGGTGGCGAGCGGGAGGTGGATTCCCGCTTTCGCGGGAATGACGGGTTACGCAAAGGTCTCCGAACGCGGGAAAGACGGCGGACGGGGGGCGGGTGGTATACTGCGGCGGTAACTCGACAGGTGGGCAGGCAGAAAGACATGACAACCGAGGTCAGCAGCGCAGGCACGGCACAGCACCACCAAGGCGACGTGGCCGCCGCCGCGCTGGCCGGTTTGCTCCACGACATCGGCGCGTTCTGGTACCGCACCGGCGAGCACGTCCCGCCGGAGGTCGTATCGGCCGGACGTAGCAGCACGCCGGTTACTATCCACGCGCATTGGTCCGCAGCCTTCGTGGCCCGCCACGTGCTCGTCGGGTGCCAGGACGAGGTGGTGACGGCCGTCCGTGACCATCACCGGCCGCAAGACCGCCTCGGCAACCTCGTGGCGCTGGCCGCGCTCCTGGCGGCAGGTGGTGTACGGCCATCGCCGGACGGCGGGAACGTCCAGCTTCAGTCGGCGCTGGCCGCGCTCCACCGCGCCGAAGGGACCGTTGAGGCGAGCGAGACGGCCGCGAAGCGAGAACGGCCGCGCCGCTTCTATATGCCATTGCATCCACTCGCGCCGAACCGGGCGGCGCTCTTCCCGACCAACGTGCGTCTCTCCGCGCGCGACGCGGCGGCTGCGTATACGCGCTTGTGGCACGGACTACTGGAAGAGCACGCCCTCATTCCGATGACCAACGACCTGGCCTACGCCGACTCTCTCTGGTGGCTGCTGCGAAAGTACGCCTGGTGTATGCCGAGCCTTGCGGCGGGGCCGAGCCGCGACAGCTCGCTGTTCGACCACTTGCGCTTGACGGCGGCTCTGGCCGTCGGCCTGGTCCTGAACGGTACGTCCGACGACGATATCGCCGGTCTGCTGGCCGTGTTGACCGCGGACCGCTCCCAGGGAGCGCCGCAGCTACCTCCGGCGGAGGACACACCCGGATTCACCCTGGTCGCACTCCAGGTGTCCGAGCGGGGTTGGCCGGCCGGTCAGCCCCACAACACGAGCGTTGACATCGCTCGCGCTGCGTCGTTCTCGCGCACCCTGCTACGCCGCGGAGTCGTGGCGTGGCTGCGCGAGCGATGGTCACTGCCCCAGACGAACGTCCTGTTCGAGGGTGGCGGCACTGCCTATCTGCTCGCGCCAGCACACGTGTCGGCCGACGTGGACGGCACCCAGACGGAGCTGGCACGGCGCCTGTGGCAGGAAGGCCGTTGGCGCGGCCAGGTCACACTCGCCGCCCAGCCTTTGACCGTTGCTGATCTTTGCCCGATGGCTGTAGATTCCCGCTTTCGCGGGAATGACGGGGAAGAACAGCGGGGGAATGACGAGGGTGAGCAACGCGGGAATGACGCGGAAGAACAGCGGGGGAATGACGAGGGTGAGCAACGCGAGAATGACGAGGAAGTACAGCCTGGGAATGACGGGGGCGAGCAACGCGGGAATGAGGCGGAAGAACAACGCTTGGATGACCCGGAAGAGCGGAGCGGCCACCTGGGGACGATCTGGCGCGACGTGGGTGAGGCACTCGCCTGGCGCAGCTCGCGGCTCGGTGCAGTGGTCGAGACGGAGCAGCTCGCCACGGAGCTTTTCACGGCGCACGGGCGTGGCGGCAACGCGACAACGTGCCGACTGTGCTCCATCGAGCTTGCTCCGGCGGACCAGGTCGCCGGAGCGGAGGAGACCTGCGACCACTGCCGCAGTCTCCGCGAGCTTGGACGCTTGCTGCGGAATCCGGGCTTCCTGGTGCTATCGCACGCCCAGCCGTCGGTAGACCTGGCCGCGCCGGCCCTTTCACCAGGGCTGGTGGCGCCGCCACCACCGGATACGGAACCGGCGGCGGCTGTGGCCGATGCGCCGGCGCCCAACGATACCGAGCAGCCGGGCACCCCCGGTTGGCAAGCAGCCCTGGGCGCCTTGGGACTGCGAGCAGCGTTGCTGCCGGCCACCGACGCGCCGCCCGACCACCAGGCGGAACGGCTACTTCATGCCCTCCCGCCGCGCGGCTCGGCGACCGTCCTGCGTCTGAACGACATTACCGGTGGCTGGGCCGAGCTACAGCAGCTGGCCCGCACCGACCGGCCGCTGGTCATCGGCTGGCAGCTACTCACGGACGGTCACGAGCTACCCACCGGTCGGATTGACCTCCGTTCCCTGGGCCGGCGCGCGCGAGGCGTGCGGACCGCTGCATTCTTACGCAGCGACGTGGACGATGTGCTGCACCACCTCGCTGCAGGATTAGGCCGGGCGGCGGCACCGGGGCGAGTACTGACAGTGAGCGCGCTGTTGCAGGTTTTCACCGAGCTTTGGGTACCGGCCATGCTGACCGGCGCGGGCGTGAGCGATACCGCCGCCGAGCGCCGCCGCTCGCGGGTCTGTGGGATCATGGCGGGCAGTGGCGGCTTTGGTGCGGTTGGCGCCTGGAACACCGTTGTCGAGCTGGCACAGCAGCTTGCCCGCGACCTCGTGCAGTACGGCTGCCGCAATGCGGCCCTACACCTTTCGGCCGGCATTGTGACTGCCCAGCCGCGGATGTCCGTGTTGATGGGTGATGAGGCAGCCCTGGCCGCGTTAGGCCAAGCCAAAGGTCGGCGGCCGCCGGCCCTGGCCGATGCCGGCGCTCAGGCCAAAGACGGCGTTTGCTTCCTGGGGCAGACGCTTGGGTGGCCGGCCCTCAACGTCGCCGCGCGCTATCGCCGCACGCTGATGCAATCCCAGCGCGGCGCCGGCAACGGCACGGCCGTCGTACCGGCCTTGCTGACGGCGTTCGCCCAGCTGCGGGCTGCCGCAACGGACTGGCCGGTTGCTGGCGAGGTGGCTGGTAGCAACGGTACCGGGGAGCAGGGCGATCCCCCACAGCAGGGCCGGTTGCCTATCGGCCCTTGGACGTGGTATGCCGCCAACGAGCTTCAGACCGCCGCGCGGGAGCTACCCGCCGATGAGGCCCGGCGGATGCTGGTGCTCACGGAGTTGCTGCGTAATCCCCAAGAGGTGGGCCTGCCGGCGCTGATGGTAGCAACGGCGTGGGCGGCGCTGCTCTCCGGGGTAGACGCCCGGTTGCAGGAGGTGTCATGGTAGCGCAATCAGCGGATCGGAGTCCGGCACAGGCCGGTGATAGTGCGGCTCCGACGGCCACCCAACCCCAACGCCGGCCAGGGCGTGGCCAGCGGCCCGGCCGCGGCCCGCGGCCGCCCGCGCCGCCGCTGGCGACGCCGCGCGACATCGAGGCGATCATCGTGGACGGCGATGCACAGCGAATGGTGCGGAAGGCGGAAGAAATCGGGCGCCGGCTGCGGGAGCCGTTGCGGGCCGCACAACTGCGTTCGATCTACGCCACGCTGCGCTTGATCGAGACCGAATGGCAGAGCGCCGCGGCAGAGCGCCTGGATGTGAGTCAGCGCCTCACGCACCTCCGGCCCCGGATCGCCTACCTGGCGGCCAAGCATCGCACCAGCATCGGGCCGCTGCGCCCCGTGTTGGAGATGAGCATTGGTCGCGTCGAAAGCGACGGCGCACGTCTCGTCCGCTTGGTGGACTTTGTTACGGCCATTCTGGCGTACCACCGGGCGGCTGGCGGTGAGGTGAAAACAACGTCCTCCTAACGGAGGGAGATTCAGTACCGAGCGGGACGCAACGCTCTAGCGAGGATACGCGGTAATGGCAACAGACACTGGACGATCAGCCGGACAAACGACCACGCCGGACGCACAGGATGGTGGGGGAGGTGGTGCGCGCCGGGCGCGTCAACTCTACGGGCGCGTACTGCTGCGCGGCAGTATTCGCTGCCTGACCGGGCTGCACATCGGCGCCAGGAATGACGATCCGGCCGTCGGCGGCATTGACGAAGCGGTGCTGCGCGATCCGCTGACGCTGCGCCCCTACATCCCCGGCTCCGCACTGCGCGGGAAGTTACGCAGTCTCAGCGAGCAGGCCGAAGGGCAGGCGCCGAACTGGGAGAGCGGCGGCGTCCACATCCACCTCTGCACGCGGCCGCCGGCTTGCGCGGTATGTCGGCTCTTCGGCGTACCGAGCCAACTGGAGACGGCACGACCAGCGCGGCTGATCGTGCGCGACGTCTACCTGAGTGAAGACAGCGCCCAACGCCTGGCGGCGCTGCGGACCGACCTGCCCTTCACGGAAGTGCGCGTCGAGGCCGCGGTTGACCGCCGCTCGGCCGCCGTCGCGTCCCGCGAAATCGAGCTGGTACCGGCCAGCGCCGTGTTCTCCGACATGGAGCTGGTGTTGAACGTCTACGAGCACCAGGACCTGACGGACTTCGGCACGCTGGTTCGGGCGCTGGCGCTGCTGGAAGACGACTACCTGGGCGGCGGCGGATCGCGTGGGGCCGGGAGCGTGCGCTGCGAGGGATTGGCGGTGATCCCGCGCAGTGTAGCCAGCTACGGGCAGCCGCCGGCCGGCAGCCCCCCGCAGCTTGAGGCAGCAAGCGTGCATGAACTGCTTGAGCGCAGCGACGAGGTACTCGCGTTCCTGCGCGAGCAGATTCCCGTTCCCGAGGCCGAAACGACCGCCGACGCGGCGCCCGCGGAGCCGGCTGCCAGCGACGAGGAGCAGGCGTCTCCGTAGTCCGCACGGCGACCGTTGGCCCCGGCCCTGAAGGGGGGCGCGGCGTAGGCGTCGTGGTCCGGCCGAGTCGGAGTCATTGCTGCCTGGATGCGTTGCCGCTATGTTCCCGACAGAGAAAGCCTCGCAGCCCGCCTTGCTCGACCTGGGTAATCCGGCGCCGGCTCCCGCTTCCGGCACGCACGATAGCCAGGCGCCACGCCGGGAGGCATCAGGGGAGAAACATCCCCGCAACCAGCTCAACGAGCTGACCGGGCAGGAGTGGGTCTACTTCACCCGCAGCGTCCTCACCACGACCTACGCTTCTGCCCACGGGCATCAGCTCCGCAAGGTACACGGCGCCAACAAGCCGCCGGAGCTGATGAAGGAGTTCATCGAGTTCTTCACGCGGGCCGACGAGGTAGTGCTCGATCCGTTCGCCGGCGTCGGTGGCACGCTGATCGGCGCCAGCATTGCCGCGCCGCCGCGCCGGGCCATCGGCATCGAGATCAATCCCCGCTGGGCGGAGACTTACGGGGAGGTCCTTGCCGACTCTGCCGGCGAACTCACGGAACAGCCCTTGCTGGTCGGCGACTGCCGGGAGGTCTTGCGCGACGGAGCACGGTTTGCCGATGAATCGGTGGACTACGTGCTCACCGACCCGCCGTACAACGTCCACCTGCCCCAAACGATGTCCAACGACCCGCGCTACCGCGAACGGCACACCAACCGACGCACGGACTACAACATGCGCTCCGATGCAGCCGGAGACCTGGCGAATCTCGGCAGCTACGCGGATTACCTCGCGGCGATGCAAGAGGTGCTGGGATTGTGCTATCGCGTGCTGCGGTCCGGGCGCTATCTGACGCTCATCATCCGCAACGCCTATCAGGATGGGCGCTACACGTTTACGCACGCCGAGGTCGCGCAACGCGCTGAAGCAGTCGGGTTCGTCACCAAGGGGGAGCACGTCTGGTATCAGGCCGGCACGCGCCTACGCCCCTACGGCTACCCGTTCAGCTACGTGCCCAACATCGCCCATCAGCATATCGTGACGTTTCAGAAGCCGCCGCGGCGCAACTCACCCCGCCGCCGGCCGCCACCCACCACTCCGGCGTAGGCCATCTACTGCGCTAGGGGATCGAGTTCGTTCTACTCTCGACGTTTGCGGTACCGATGACCAAGTCCGAGCACCTTGGTCGGCAAGGTCGCGATCAGCAGACTGAGCACAGCCATAACCAAATGGAGGTAGATAAGGAACTCCCAAGTTTCCCACAGAAACATGTAGATGAGACAGATGAGCACGTTGCCGCCGGCATAGATCAGGTTGCGCTCTCTGGTGCGGTAGCCGTGCTCCTTCTCCTCCTCGTTCATAGCGGTTCCCTTCATGCCTCCGGCCGGCTCCCTCTACGCTTCAGTATACTGCCAGGGAGTAGTCATGCCTAGCGGGAATTGGTCCGTCCCTACGTCTCCACGCAATCCGGCCAAGATACGGGAGGAGCTGCGCGTGCTGGCGGCGCTGCTACCGAGCTGGCAACTGCGTGGCATGGCCTGGGCACCCAGCACGGGCACCCAACTGGAGTTCGGGCGGGCGCTGCGGGAGATGCCGAGCCAAGTCGAGTCACAGGGCGGCGCCCTCGCAGAACGCGATCACCTGGGCCAAGTGCGCCCATCCGCGATCAAAGAGGCGCCAAGTCTGCCCTTCCAGCGGCAAGCCGAGCAGTTGACCGATGACAACCTGCGCTGGACGGCACGCGCCCGGTTCGGCACCTATAAGTTCTTCGGGTTCGTGGCGCTGGATACCGGTCGGATTGCCCGCTTCACCCCCGCTGGCGAGCGTCTGATTCACGGTCCGCGGCCGCATGAGGTCTTTTTGCGCCAACTGTTGAAGTGGCAGTATCCCGATCACCAGCATCGCGGGCAGCGTTACCCGCCCGACCGGTTCGCGCTGTTCCCATTCCGGGCGGTCGCAGAGCTTATCCGCGAGCTGGATGGCCTGACCAAGGAAGAGATGGGCCTCTACTGCTTCACCATGCGGCGCATGGAGGAGGTGCCGGCCGTCGCGGAAGCCATCATGCACTTTCGGCAAACCTGGGGACGGGTCCGTGGCCGCGTGAAGCGCCGGCAACTCGCGCAACAGCTTTTGTCGGCGCAGCGCCGCGAGCTTGCCGCCGTAGGCTTGCGCGTCGCGGCCAGCATGGATGACTACGCCGACGCGCTGGCCCGATACCTGCGCTACACGCGGCTCTACTCCGTCCGCGGCGCGCGCCTCGTCGTGGCCAGCGGACGCGAGGACGACGTAGACGCGCTGCTGGCCAACCCGCAAGTGCCGTTCGCCGACTACAACGACCGCGAGGCCTTCTATATCCACTATGGCGCTGCGGGTACGCCGCGGCTGCCGTGGGAGCACCCGCAGCAACTCCAACGGACCGTCCACCGCTTGGAGGAGCGAATTGCCACGCTGCAACGGCGCGAGTTCTTGCTCCGTACCGGCCAAGCGCCACGTTTCGGCGAACCGACCGGCAGCCGGGATGATCTTCCGGTGCCGGCGCTGCCGCTGCAACCGCTGTTGATTGATTGCGGCGACGCAGCGCCGGATACGGAGGTGGATGCGCTTTGGCGCGAGATTGACGCGCTCCAGGGTGAGGCAGCACGCCTCGAAGTGGCGATTGACGCGGTGGAGGCACGCACGCCGGAGCGCCTCGCGGCCGCGCTGCGGCAGTACGAGCCGATTGTGGCGCGGCGCGTGATTGATCCGCCGACCTTCCTGGAGTGGAATACGTGGCGGGTGTTCGTCTCGTTCAACCACGCCCGCGAGATCAGACCGTACTTGCAGCTCGACAGCGACTTGCAACCGCTCGGCCCGGCCCCGGGCAACGGCCCCGATCTGGTCGTCACGTTCGACGATTACCTGCTGGTCGTGGAAGTGACCCTGCGGCGCGGCGCGGACCAGCGGCAGCACGAGAGCCGCCCGGTGACGCGGCACGTGCTGGACATCCAGCGGAGCGCGCAGCCGCGGCCCGTCCTGGCGCTCTTTCTCGCGCCCAGCATCCACAGCGATACGGCGACCGACTTCTTCGTGGCCCTCAAGTATCGTGTGATCGAGCGCGAGCAGATTTCGGTCATCCCGTTGCGAATTGCCCAGTTCATCAAGATCATGCAGCCGTTTGCGTCGGCGGATTCAGCGGCACCACCTGACCCTGCTACCTCCCTGCGCGCGCTCTGCGAGGAGTTCATCGCTGCTTGTCTCGCGGCGGACACCGGCGAGGAATGGCTAGAGCGCATAGATGAGGTGGTAGCCGGCTGGCGCTCGTCTCTGCGGGGCGACGCTGCCGAGGACGCCGCACCGCCACCGACGCTGCGCCCACAACCGCTGTTCGACGCTACGCCGGCGCTCCCACACCAGGCAGCACGCTGACGTTTCGCGTTATGATGCAGGGATAGGATCGCAACTCCGGCCGGTCATTGCCCGTTGGTACCAATAGAGGCGGGTATAGGTCATGTGTTCTATAATGGTGGGCACTATTCATGCCGCAACGAGCTACGGACCGCGCGGCGAGCGCAGCCGGTAGCCGGTTCGAGGAGTAGATGACCGTGGCCGTGGCGACTGCAACCCGGAAGTCGAGCCGAAACGGCGTTGCGCGGAAGGCGCGGCGCCGCGCCGGGGAGCCGACGTACACGGCGGCCGACATTCAGGTGCTCGAAGGCGTGCAGGCCATTCGCCGGCGGCCGGGCATGTACATCGGCTCCACCTCCACCTCCGGTCTCCTACATCTGCTCTGGGAGGCGTTAGACAACGCCTGCGACGAGTACAGCGCCGGTTTCGGCAAGCGGGTCAGCGTCACAATTGACCGAGACGAGCGTGTCACGGTGCGTGATAACGCGCGCGGCATGCCGTTCGACCTGATGCAAGTGAATGGGACGCGGCTGCCGGCAGCGACGGTGCTCTTCACGGTACCGCACTCCGGGGGCAAGTTCGAGGAGGGGGTCTACAAGGCGGCCGGAGGGCTACACGGCGTCGGCGCCACGGTCATCAGCGCACTCTCCGGCGAGCTGGAGGTGACGATCTGGCGCGACGGGAAGGAATTCAAGCAGCGCTTTCTGCAAGGCGTGCCGGAGAAGCACCGGATTACCAAGGCACCGGCCCGCAAGACCGGCACGCAGCTCACCTGGCGACACGACCCGGAGATTTTCGACGCCGACGTATCCTACCCACGCGAACTGATCGCCAGCCGGCTCCAGGCCGCGGCTTACCTGAATCGGGGGTTGGAGATCGAGTTCGAGAGCTGGGATTCGGATCGCGGCGAGATGGTCAAGGAGGTCTTCGCGTCGAAAGAGGGCCTCGCCGATTATGTCAAGGAATTGCTTCCGGCCGACACGACGCCGCTCTTCGCCAAGCCGATCTCCATTCGCAAAGAGCGTGATGGTGTGCAGGTGGAGGCTGCCCTCCAGCCCAATACCGGCTACACGACCTCGATCCTCTCCTTTGCCAATAGCGTGCGGACCCGCGATGGCGGGGTCCACGAGACCGGCTTCAAGGCCGCCCTCACGCGGGTGATGAACAACTTTGCGCTCAAGTCCGGGGTCATCAAGCGCCGCGAGAAGGAGAGCTTCAAGGCCGAGGTGATTCAGCAGGGACTAGTCGCCATCATCTCGGTCAAGCTGGAGGACCCACAGTTTCAGGGGCAGACCAAGGACCGTCTGAATAATGCGCCAGTCGAGGGGCTGGCCCGCTCCATCGTGGATGAGGGCTTGAAGGAATGGATTGATGCTTCCTCCGACCGGGCGCGGGAGTGGGCACGCCGCATCCAGGTGATGCAGAAGGCCCGCAACGAAGCGGTGCTGGCCGAGGAGTTGGCCCGCACCGGTATGCGCCGCAACGGCGAGTTGGTGGATACGAGCGTATCCAAGAAGTTCCTGCGCTGTAATACCAACGACCCGGAGCGTGCCGAGCTATTCATCGTCGAGGGTGACTCGGCCGGCGGGTCGGCCTCGCAGGGGCGGTTCTCCGACTTCCAGGCCGTGCTCAAGCTCAAGGGCCGGCCGCTCAACGTCGCCAAAGCCGACCTCAAGCGGATCGTCGCCAACGAGGAAATCCGCACGATCATCAACGTGCTCGGCTGCGGTACACGCCAAGCGTTCGACGTCTCGAAACTGAAGTTTCATCGTATCGTGATCCTCACCGATGCGGACGTTGATGGCCTCCACATCCAATGCCTGCTTATGACGCTCTTCTTCCGCGAGTTCCCAGGGTTGATTGACCGTGGACACGTCTTCATCGGCTGTCCCCCGCTCTACTCGGTGCAGTACCGTGGGCAAGTCCGCTGGCTGCTCGACGACGAAGAGCGGCGCCGGTTTCTGCGGAACAACCGCAAGGCGGAGGGCTTGGAGTTTCGTCGCTACAAGGGGCTGGGCGAGATGACGGCAAAGCAGCTACGCGCGACGACGCTGGACCCGGAGCGCCGGATGCTCAAGCGCGTCACGATGGACGATGCCGCGGTCGCCGCCAAGCTGGTCCACGTCCTGATGGAAGAGAGCAACGCCGAGGGGCGCCGCTCGTTCCTAGCCCAGAACTCGCACAAGCTGGCCGACCTCGACGTGTAGGTGGCGGCCTCACCCCCTAGCCCCCTCTCCATCGCGGAGCGATAGAGAGGGGGAACATACGCCGGCATGAGTAGCATCGTGCGGAGGACTACAGCAGCGGGACGCGCAGTGACGCCGCGACAGGTGGCAATGGCCCGCTTCCTGCGCCAGCGAGCGACACCAGCGGAAGCCGCACTGTGGGAGGCGCTGCGTCACCGCCGCCTCGCTGGACTGCGTTTCCGGCGGCAGCACAAGGTTGCCGGCTTCATCGTAGACTTTTTCTGCCCGGAGAAGAGACTCGTCGTAGAGGTGGATGGGCCGATCCACGAGAGGCAGCGTGAGGCTGACGCAGCCCGCGACACTCTGTTGCAAGCTACCGGTCACCGGGTCCTGCACGTCACGAACGACGCGGTGCTGGACAACCTCACTGCCGTCCTCAGGACCATTCGCACCGCTGCCTGCTCCCCCTCTCCATCCGTCATGGATGGAGAGGGGGGCGGGGGGTGAGGAAATCCGACTGATGGACCTGGCAAAGCGCACCGGGGCGCAACGGCGCTCCGAAATTCCCCCGGCGGTGCTGGCCGGCCTGAACGCCGGCGAGCTGGAGAGCGTCAACCTGGTCGAATGGCTGGCGATTGATATGCCCACCTTGTTACGCAACGTGGCGCCGGAGGTTGGGCTGGCCGATGAAGCGGCGGCGCTCGGCGCCGCGGCCGACGCCCTGGCGGGACTGGGCATCGTGAAGCGCGAGAAGGGTATCGGCGCCGCGCTGTTCCGTGTGCTGGACGGGCGCCCGGACCGCGCGGCGATCTTCGAGGCACTCGCTCTCCTGGAGCCGCTGAAGTCGGACTCTAGCCGCTACGTCCAGAACTCGGTCGCCAACTGGCTCAACGACGCGAGCAAGTCGCAGCCGGACTGGGTACAGGCGGTGTGTGGGCGCTGGCGGGACGAATCACCAACCAAAGAGACAGCGTACATCGTGAAGCGTGCCCTGCGGACGCTGCGGAAACAGGGTGTCGTCGCATAGGAGACCTTTGCATAACCTCCAGATGGAGTGCGCGAGGGACACTGCTCCAGTCCTCGCTAACCTGGGAGGGCCGGTTTTTGGATTCCCGCTTTCGCGGGAATGACGGGTTACGCAAAGGTCTCCATAGCGATGTGGAGTGAGGCGCAAAGAGGGCAGAGAACATGGCCGCAACGACAGAGCTACGGGAGAACATCCGCCAAGAGGAGTTCGGGGCGCTGCTGAGTCATGCCTTTGCGCTGTACGGACTCTCGGTCGTCACCGACCGGGCGCTGCCCGACGCCCGCGACGGTCTCAAGCCGGTGCAGCGGCGCATCCTCTACGGCATGTACTTCCGGCGCTACCTGTCCAGCCGCCCAACGGTGAAGTCGGCCGAGGTCGTCGGGAATATCCTCGGTGATTACCACCCCCACGGTGATAGCTCGGTCTACGACGCCGCCGTGCGGCTGGCGCAGGACTTCACTATGCGCTACCCGCTGATCGAGGGGCAGGGCAACTTCGGCTCGATTGACGGCGACGCGGCCGCGGCGTACCGCTACACCGAAATGCGCCTCACGCCCCTCGCCGAGGCGCTGCTGCGCGACATCGAGAAGGAGACGGTGCCGCTGCACCCGACGTACAAGCAGGACCCGCGCGTGCTGGAGCCGGACTATCTGCCGGGCCGCTTACCGCCTGTCATCAACCCCACTGCCGGTATCGCCGTCGGTCTTTCGACAAACATCCCGCCGCACAACCTGCGGGAGGTGCTGACCGCCTGTATCGCGCTGCTCGACGACCCGGAGATGAGCGTCCACCAGCTCATGCGCTACGTCAAAGGCCCCGATTATCCGAGCGGGGGGACGGTTGTGGGGGAAGATGGTATCCGCGAGTACCTGGCGACGGGCAAGGGGCGCGTCATCGTGCGCGGGACGGTGCGCCTGGAGGACTCGCCGCGGCAGCGGTCCTTGGTCATCACCGAGCTACCTCCCATCGGGAAGGATCGGCTGAAGACCACGATTGTCAACGCGATCAACGCCCGCAAGCTGGAGGGACTGGTGCCCGACGTGCGCGACGAGTCGGACACGGAGAAGGGCATTCGGATCGTCCTCGATCTGCGGCGCGACGCCGACCCGGCGCAAGTGGTCAACCAGCTTTACAAGCGCACCGACCTCCAGATCAGCCAAACGCTCCAGATGGTGTTCCTGCTAGGAGAGTCGTGGGAGGCGGCCCGCCAGCCCAAGCAGATCGGCATGGTGGAGCTGCTGAACTACTGGAATGCCCATCAGCGTGACGTGCTCACGCGGCGCGCACGGCACGACCTCGAACAAGCCCAGGCGCGGCTGCACGTCGTCGAAGGGCTGATTATCGGCGCGGCCCATGCGCGAGAGATCGTAGAAATCTTCCAACGGGCGCGAGATCGCGCGGCGGCCAAAGGGCAGATCAGGCGGCGCTTCGAGCTATCCGAGCGGCAGGTGAACGTCATTGCCGACATGACGCTCTCCCAGGTGACACGGCTCGACGCGGCCAAGTACGAGGAAGAGCAGCGGCAGCTCCGCGAACGCATTGCGGAGCTAGAGGCGCTGCTGGCCGACGAGTCCAAACTGATTGCCCTGCTCAAGGAGGAGATGCAGGCGATCATTGCGGAGCATGGCGACGACCGACGGACGGCAATTGATGCGGCCGGTCCGGTCGAGGTGGCGGAAGTGGCTCCGGTTGTGGAATCCGAGCCGTTGCATCTCGCCCTCACTCACGACGGCCGGCTAAAGGCATTCGCGCCAACGGTCTACCGCGTGCCGGTGCGCGGGCGGACGCCGGCAGCGGCCCGTGGTGACGAGGCCCTCGCCGCCTTGGTGCCATCTACCACGACCGACGACGTGCTGCTCGTCTCTAGCTCCGGCAAGGTCTATGGGCTGCGGGCACATCAGATTCCGGTCGGGACGCGCGTGACCAAGGGCGAGCCTGGCCGGCGACTGGTCCAGTTGGAGCCGGGCGAGGAGTTGGTCGGGATGGCCTCGCTGGAGGCACGTGACCTCCACTCCGCCGCTCATCCCCGCGCAAACGGGAATCCGCCACGTCGCTATCTGGTGCTGTTCAGCCGGCAGGGCAAGGTGAAACGCTCGCTCCTGACGGAATATCAGAACGCCGACAGCCGTGGCGCCGTAGACTTCAGACTTGCACCGGGTGACGCGGTCATTGCCGCCGCACTGGCCGGCGAGGACGACGACTGCGTGCTGCTTTCGTCGGCGGGCAAGGTGCTCCGCTTCCCGCTGGCGTCGGTCCGCGCCACGGGCCGCGGCACGCGCGGCGTCGCGGGCATGGCCTTGCGGTCGGACACCCAGATCGTTGGCGCGACCATTAGCCCCGCACGTGCCAACAACGCCGTCGTGCTGCTGACGAGCGCCGGCATTGCGAAAAAGGTGTCACTCCGCAGCTTCCCACGGAAGGGCCGCGCTACCGGCGGCCTCATGGGCGTGAAACTTCCCCCCGGTCATGCAGCGGCGGGGGTGGCGGTGGCAGCGCCAGGGTCGCACATCATCATCAACGCCGCCAAGCAAGTCGTCCGCCTGGCTACGGACGACCTAGCGGCGCAGAGCCGCACGGCTATCGGGACTCAAGTCCTGCCCGCTTTCGACCTGGAGAGCGTGTCCGGAACGGCAATCCTGGTCCTGTCGTAGCGCCCTCATGTCTCCGCTCCAGCCGCTGGCTGCACGCGCCGGTCGGCGTCCAGGCAGCCACTTGGGGAACTTAAGGCATCCTGTGGCTCGCCAGCGGGTACAATGCTGCCGAGGACCGAGTAGTCTTGCTGCGGTAGAGTAGAGAACCAGCGAAACGTCAACACCGCGATCTCATTCCGAGGAGGAAGCAGAGCCATATGACCTCAGAAGAACTGTCGCCGCTCGACGAGATTGTCGAGCTGGTCGAAGACCTGGCTTTCGAAATCGCGCACAAGCTGGACTGGGTTGACCTGGTGCGACGTAACTTACCCCCGCTTACGCCGGCCCAAGAGCGGACCCTGCGCGACATGGCCGATGCGTTCGCAGCCGGGCAACTCCTGGAGCGCGAGCTGGACGGACAAGCCCTGAGCGCGACGGACCGCCGATTTGTCCGCGAGGTGGTGCTGCGGCTGGGCGGTCAGTACACGGACGGGCTTGAAGCGGCCCAGCAGCAGTACCTCAACCAGTGGAGCGGCGGCGGCGGCTAGGGGGACGCCCCCCTATGGTCCCCCCGCACAGCGGGGGGACGGGCGCAACATGTTGCGCCCCTACGGCTTACCCCGTACCTACTCAAGTCAGCGATCCGCAGAGGGACGGGCTAGGGCGGCTGCACCGGATGCCGTTGCCGTCCGTATCCATCACCCCTATAATGGGGTTTGCTTCCCTGTCTGACGTTTGGCGGGGGCGGTCCACATGGCTGGTGCAGGGGAGGGCCGGATGCCGAAGTATATTGACATCAGTGAGGACGAGGCGTGGGCCATTGACCACACCATCCGCCATACCTACCAGGACGGGCAGCAAAACATCGGCAAAGACTTGCTGCTCAAGGCCATGAACATTGTCCTGGAGTTCGAGGAGCGGCGGGCGCAGCCTTATGCCAGCCAGGAGCTTCCGCTCGCGCTGACCGAGGCCGAGTGCTGGGCCGTTGACCATCAGATACGCTGCGACGTCACCTTAAACGACAAGCCGGTCGGCCGCAACCTGCTGCTGAAAGTGTTTCGTCTGCTGACCGAGTACGCGAACGAGCGCGATTCGCAACTCGGGGTGGACACCCTCGATACCCTCGCCGACCTGCTCCGGCGCCCGCCCTCGGAGGCCGATAGACCGTCCGACCAGCCCCCCGACGAGCCGTGGCCGGACTCCGAGCCGGACGACCCCGCCGCCACCCCGGAGCGCCCCACGTAGCGCCGCTCCCATATCTGCCTTGCTATCATACGGCTCACTGACCCAACCAATATCCCATCAGGACCGTTAGGCGGCGCCCACGCGGCCGGGAGACGCTGTGGTGTTCACCTCGCTATCCATCAAGAACTTTCGCTGCTTCAGCGACTTCACCATTGAGCCGCTAGAACGGGTCAATCTTATCGCTGGCGAGAACAACAGCGGCAAGACGGCGCTGCTCGAAGCAGTCTTCCTCGTGTCTGGAGGCAACAACCTCAGCCGGTGGGAGCAAACCAATTCCGATAGAGGTATGGCATCTCCACGGCGGGCGGTACCTGCCTCGACCGGACGCCTGTACGGAAGCGATCCCGCATCGGCTGGCTTCCCGTTTTGGCGGCATTTCTTTCGCAACCTCGACAGTACCCAGACTATTCTGATCAGTGCGGGGCAGGCCCATGCACTACAAGCACTACAACACCGTGTACAGCTACGAGTGCTGGATGAAGACTCAGCGCAACTGCCTCTGTTTCAGGAGCAGGAGACTACTCCGCACCAGAACTTCACGATGGACGACTTCCTCGAACTGGCAATCGAGCTTGTATACGTTGATCCATTTGGTGAAGCTCGTACTACCAGAGTAGGGATCGACAGACCAGGGCGCCTGCGTGTTAGGCCGGCGGCAGTCCGCAGCTTCTTTCTGCCCGCCAATGATCGTAGCTCTCCTGAAGAAGACGCCCAGCAACTGGGAGAGCTGGTGGTGTCGAAACGACCATACGATATCCTCGACGGCTTGCGGATAATCGAACCGCGCTTGCGGAGGCTGGCACCGGTGCCGACGGCTGAAGGCTCGTTCATCTATGCCGATATCGGCCTTGGCGAGATGCTCGACCTACGTCTCATGGGTGATGGCTTGGTGCATCTGACTTCTATCCTGCTGCACATTGCGAGTGCAGCGGGCGGCATAGTGCTCATAGACGAGATCGAGAACGGTCTGCACCATTCGATCATGCACAAGGTTTGGCGGGCCATCGGCGCGGCGGCCCGGCAGTTCAATACCCAGGTCATTGCGACCACGCACAGCTACGAATGTATCTGGGCTGCCCACGAGGTGTTCGCCGCCAATGGGCACTACGACTTCCATCTGCACCGGCTCGACCGCGTGGACGACAAGATCAGGGCATTCACCTATGACCAAGAAACTCTTGCCTCATCAGTCAAAGCCGATCTGGAGGTGCGTTGATGCCGCCGCCCAAGGAGATCACGGCACCCAAGCTGCTCGTGGTCGAAGGAAGGGATGCTGAGGTCTTCTTGAGCGCATTGCTACAGACGATGGGCCTTGCCGGTATCCAAGTTCAAGGGTTGGTGAAAGAAGAGGCAAGCCGGCTCGCAGACGCCCTGCGAGGTCTTCCAAACCTGTTAGCGTGGTTGGATACTCTACAGACTCCACCGGATATAGAAAGTAGCCAGTTAGCTGCGTGCCGAAGTGTCTGCGACACCTTGCTGGCACATGCTACTACAAGCGATATTCAGATCCAGGACTTTGGCGGCATTGGTGACCTGCGCCATTTCCTCAGAGCACTGACAGGCACAGCAGCATTCCAGCAGAACACGGTAACGTCTCTTGGGATTGTCCGCGACGCGGAGGACAATGCAGCAGATGCTTTCCGGAGAGTTCAGAGGGACCTAACTGCCGCACGGCTGCCCGTTCCATCAGTGCCCAATCAGCCAGCCGGCAAGAATCCACGGGTGAGCGTCTTCATTCTGCCCGATAACAAAGAGCCGGGAATGCTGGAGACGCTTTGCCTCGCTGCCGTTGCTGACGATCCCGTTATGCCATGCATCGAAACCTACCTGAAGTGCGTCCAGCAGCACGCGGCCGCACCACCCCAAAACCTCCCAAAGGCTAAGAGGGTGTGTGAAAAGGCTAGTCAGGTCGGTTGGAGCCGCTTGAGCATGAGGTGAATCATCGCCAGGTAAATCCACGCTTCCGCGCTGGCCGGCCCGGCTTCGTAGTCTTTGCTCAACCGCCGGGCGCGCCCCAACCACCCAAAGGTACGCTCCACTACCCAGCGGCGGGGTAGTACCACAAACCGCTGGCAACCGCGCGGTCGCCGGACAATCGCCAGTTCCCAGCCTGTCCGGGCTTGCACCCACGCCACCAACCGGCCCGCGTACCCGGCATCGGCCCAGATCAGGCGCAAGCGGGGCAGCGGCCCCCGCAGCTGGGCCAGCACCAGTTTGGCCCCGTCGCGGTCTTGGATATCCGCCGGATGCACCACCACCGCCAACAGCAAGCCCAGGGTATCCACGACGATATGGCGCTTGCGGCCCATCACCTTCTTGCCGGCGTCGTAGCCCCGGGGCCCCCTTTTTCCGTGGTCTTGACCGATTGGCTATCGATGATCGCCGCGCTGGGAGTGGGCGCATGGTTGCTGCGCTGCCGCACCAGGGGGCGCAGCGCGTCGTGGATCCGTTGCCAAGTGCCGTCCTGTCGCCAGGTGCGAAAATACCACCAGACGGTCCCCCACGGCGGGAGGTCATGAGGCAGCGCCCGCCACGTGCAGCCGTTGCGGAGCACATACAGGATGCCGTTGAGCACTTCCCGCAGGTCCACGCTCCGGGGCCGGCCCCCGGGCTTGGCGGGTGGCAGCAACGGGGCGAGCACCGCCCACTGGTCCGCCGTCAGATCGCTGGGGTAGGGTTTCCTCGTCATGTCTCATAGTGTATGCTAAATTCCACTTCTCACACAGGCTCTAAGGCCCAGGCATTCCTCGCTTCACGGGAACGACCGGGGTTGCGGTTAGGAGAAGCGGCGCATGGTGGCTGTTGGCCCTGGGATGACCCAACCTTTGCACCCATGAAGCAGTTTCTGCAAGCGCTGTAGCCGCTCCCATCGCGTCATATCACAGTGCCCATATCTCCCCAGACCAGCAAGTTCTCACTGCCAGCTTGCCTCATCCGCTGGGGGCTAAGGTGGCATTGACCGAGCCGGCACGACTAGCTCACCGGGAAGCGCCGGCGGCTGCGGTCAACGGAGATGGGGACGTTGGCAATACGCTCCAAGACCGGCAGATACACCTGCTCGACGGTGCGGCGCGACAGCCGGACCTTGCGATCCACCTTGTACAGCGGGGCGTTGTGGACGGTATGGCCGCCGTAGAGGGCCAGCACGAGCGCCACTATCGGCTCGATAGTGCGCGGATCAGGCACCCACGCTTGCTCTAGGTCCTGGAAGGAATCCCTGCGCCCTACCGCGCTGGCCGGAACGTCAATGCGGAGCGGATCGTCGTTGGGAGCGGGCCGGACGTAGCAGCTCACCATCGCCGGGCATTGCTCTAGCAGCTGCTCCGCTTCCGGTTGGAGTGGAAAGCCGGCCAACTCGGTCACTCCGAGCAGAATAGGGTGCGTATAGCCAGGACCTTTGAGCCAGCGGTACAGCAGCTCCGGGTCGCTGGGCCGGCCTTCGTCCGTGGACAAGCCCTCCTGCTCCAGGAGGCTGGCCATGAACTGGGCGCGAGTAGTCTTAGCGACACCCATCACGAGCAGGTCCTGCTCGGCTGACCAGCGGCTCAACCGCACGTAGTCCTCCAGGGTTTGCTCGACACGACCGGGCTGCGTGGCCGCCGTCCGCTCGCCATCGAGGCCGAGGCCGAACGTGACTCCCCAACCATAGGAGGGGCTGAGGTGGGTCAGCTCGGCATGGAGTGAGCCGTCGAGCAGGAGCACGCTTTCCTGCGGACGCTCGATCTTCTGCGCCGTCTCCAGCGCCACCTGCGACTCCAGCCGCCGCATCATCAGGTCACGCAGGGAGGAGACATCGGTCGCGCTCCGGCGGGCATCGTAAATCTCCAGGTCCACCTCGGCAACGGTATCGGCCTCGGTCGGGCCGGCCAGGAAGGCTTGCGCTACGACGATGTAGAACCCGCTATTCAGGGCCGCCACGTGGCCGGAGCCGTCTACGGCGTAGAGCAGCGAGCGGTCCTGCGCCTGCGCCGGCAGTTGATACCAGCGTTCGCGCGCCGCGGTGGCCCATTGATCCTCCGCGTCGCTCTGGGTCTCCGGGGCCAAACGCTTGGCCAGGTCCGGACCCTTCTCCCGACACAGCGCCACAAACCGGTCGAGCAGCATGGTAGACCTCCTCGTTGGACCTAACCCCCGGCCCCTTCCCTTCAGGGAAGGGGGGTAGCGCAGCAACCGGGGGCGACGAATGACCCTGGATTCCCGCTTTCGCGGGAATGACGGATAGGCGTTATTTTCATAGCAATGCCCGGGCCGGGACTATGGCCGGCCGGGGAGCAGGGCCTCCGGCTGTGGTGGTGGGAGCGTTGACGAGGCCACGCCGCCGGCCTCCATGACGACGTGATCGGTGAACATATGCGGGTCGAACAATGTCGAGTGACTAATCAGGAATACTTGCGGGAAATGGGAGGTAATCGTGCCGCGGGTGAGGAGGCTGACCAGCGCCTGCGTGCGGTCACGGTCGAAGCTGGACAGCGGCTCGTCGAGGAAGAGGAAGCCGGGACGAGTGCCGACTTCCTGGGGGAGCGCCGCAATGGCAAATCCGAGGCGTAGCGCCAGCGAGAACTGGTCCTGCGTACCGCCGCTGAGGAGCTTCTTCTCGGTCTCACCCCGCTTGCGCTCGTCCCAGACCTGGAACCGATAGTCTTGGTCCAGCCGGGCGTGCCGATAGCGGCCGGCGGTTAGCTCCGGCAGGAGCAGGCACATGTTTTGCTCGGTGCTGGGCAGGACATTGGCGATCATCTTCCGCCGCGTCTGCGTGAGCACTTGAACGGCGTAGCGACGGCTTTGTAGCTCCAGACGGGCCTCGCGCGCCGCCTCGTTCGCCTCCGCAACGCCCGGCACTACATAGTCGGCGGGAAGGGCCAGGTCCTCATGGATGCGCCGAATGTCTTGGTCGCACCGATCCAGCCGCACGCGCAACTCGCTTACCTGCGCTTCGATACCATCCGTCGGCGGTAGCGGCTCGGTGACGGCCGGCAGTGCCTCCCGTATTTGGGCGGCGCGCTGCCATACCTCCGCTACGTCCGCCAGCGTGGCGCCTAAGTCGCTGGCCCGGTCAACCGCCGAGGCGGCCAGCCGGTGTCCGTCTGCTAGGGCTTGCTCCTGGCGCGTGACCGCCGCGCCGCGGCGCTGCAGGGCGTCTTGTCGCTCCGCTTCCGCCTGCACAGGATCGAGCCGGGCGATTTCCGCCGCGATCTTGCGAAGCTCCTGCTGGGCGAGTGCTCCGATAGCGTCCGTTTCCGCTGGCATGGCAGCATCAAGAGCGGCAAGCTGCCGTTCGACCGTTTCCCGCAGCTTCGTGCAGTTGGACTGCCACTGCGCCGCGTGCGCCCGCTCGCGGGGGAGCCGTTCATCGGCAGCAGTTGCGGTGGCCACTTCCTGGTCTGCCTGCCGCACCTGGGCGCGGATGGCCTGCGCGGCCGCCTGGTGATTCGGCGCATAGTCGTGGCCCAGCCGCGCCGTCAACGTCTGCCATCGATCGTCGAGGCCGGCTCGGCACGCCGTTAAGGCTTCGCCGGCTTGCACTGCGGCGGCTTGGAGCGCCGGTTCTTGCGCCAGGTTGCTCGCCAACTCCTCTTGTTGCCGCTGCAACTGCCCGCGCTGCTCCAGTAGCCCGTGATACCCGGCCTCGTCTACATCGCCACGGCCGTCGTCGCCGTCGCTACCCAGCCGCGTTGCCAGCACGTGCTGCTTCGCAGCCAACTCGGTCCGGCACGCCGCCAGCTTCTCACTAGCCTGCGCCGCGGCGGACTGGAACGCCGGTTCCTGCGCTAGATTGGTGGTCAACTCCTCTTGCCGTTGCTGCAACTGTCCGCGTTGCTCCAGTAGCCCGCGATACCCGGTGTCGTCTACGGCGCCGCGTCCGTCGTCGCTATCTCCCAGTTGCGCTACGAGCGCCTGATTTTGGGCGGCCAGCTCGGCCGCACACGCCGCCAACCTCTCACCAGCCTGCGTCGCGGCGGCTTGGAGCGCCGGTTCCTGCGCCAGGTTCGCAGCCAATTCCTCCTGTTGCCGCTGCAACTGCCCGCGCCGGCCGAGTAGGTCTCGATAGCCCGCTTCGTCTACCTCGCTGTGCTCGTCTTCAGCAAGGGCAGCGAGGGCAGCATCTACGCTGGCAAGACGCTGCTGTACGTCCGCGGCGGTGAGCGGCGTTGTCTCGCCTTGGTCGTGTAGGGCCGTGGCCGCGGCTTGCAATCGCGCATCGAGTTCGCTGGCATTGAGCTGGCTCGCCCCCGGCAGCCACCCGGCGCCCGCCGCGAACACCGCAGCCACCAGGAGCGCGCCCACCAATCCGATCCCACAGACTGCGAGCAGGGCTATAGGGGCACTCGTCACGAGGAACAACCCGCCGGCAACGGCCAGCATACCGGCGGCGCCCCCGGCGACACCGCACCGACGGCGGGCCGTGCGGATGGCAGCGTGCTGGGCTGTGATCGCCGTCCGAATCGTTGCCCAGTCCTGGAGGCCGTTGCGGAGCGCGATCAGGCGCTCGCGCTCCTCGCGGTTGCGCCGTTGCTCGTCGGCTTGGGTGATGGCCTGCTCCAGCGCCGCCAACTGCTCTGCCACTGCGTCCTGCTCTGCCCGCCACGTGGCACATTGCGCTACTCGCCGCTGCGCTTCCTCGTACTCACCATCCAGCCGCGCGTACTCTTGCTCCACAGCGTGCAGCTGCCGGCGGGCTTCGGCGATGGCGATGGTCTGCTCTAGCGCGGCCAACTGCTGAGTCACGTTGCCCTGCTCGGCTCGCCAGGTGGCGCATTGGTCTACACGCTCCTGTGCCTCCTGGTGCTCACCTTCACGTCGGTTGAACTCTTGCTGCGCGTCGTGCAACTGCCGGCGCGCCTCGGCTACCGCGATGGTTTGCTCTAGCTCTCCTAGCCGCCGGGCTACCTGGCCTTGCTCGGCACGCCAAACAGCGCACTCCGCGACGCGGCGCTGGGACTCCTGGTGCGCGGCAGCGCGCCGTACACACGTTTCCTCGGCCACGCGGATGGCCTCGACCTTGGTGGACAGGTCATGTGCGGCGGCGGCACGGGCCTTGGCGGCAGCGAGTTTCGCGGCCGCCTGCTCCGTCGCAGTGAGTGTTGCGGCGGCGGTCGTAAGCTGCTGTTCCGCCTCGCTCAACCGCTGGACGATGCCGCGGAGGTCGCGCCAGGACTGGCGCTGCGCCTCGGCGTGCGCGATAGCCTTGAGGCGGGCGGTGGCGGCGGCCAGATCGCGGTCGGCCGCCTTGCGGGCGGCGGCAGCGTGGTCTGCTGCTGCCGCTGCCGCATCGAGGGCGGCGAGGTCGTCGCGGAGGCCGGCCAGAGCTGCGAGGTGCTGCTGCTCCTCCAACTGCGTTTGGAGGGTGGCCCGCTCTGCCGCCACCGCTGCCATGCCCGCGATGCCCTCGGCGCGGCGCACTGCGGCCTCGTGATCGCGGGAGGGGCGGAGGGTGTTCTCGATCTCGCTCAAGCGGCCGAGATTGAGGAGCACGGAGAGTGCTCTTTCTCGCTCGCCGCGGCTCAAGGTTTCCAGGCGACCAAGCGCCTTTTGCACCACGAGGCAGGAGTTTTGGAGCGCCTCGGCGGTGAGGCCGCCTAGCTCGGCGATGAGTCGTTGGCGCACCGGGCGCACGTTGCGGACGTACTCAATGTCGCCGCTCTCGGCTTTCTGTACCCACAGCTCAACCTCGTGGCGGAGCGTGCGTGCCGTGCGCCGGAGGCGACGCTCGACGATGAGCAGGGTGCGATCTACGTCAACGTCAAGCTCGGCACGCGCAATGGTCGTCTCGGCGTTGTAGGTCAACGCTTCGGCCAAGTCGCCAACGAGCGGCTGGCCGTAGAGGGCGAAATGGAGACCGTCGAAGAGCGTGGACTTGCCGGCCTCGTTCAGCCCTTCGATGAGCACACTGCCTTGGGACGGGAAGGCGAGGTCCACCTGAGCCAGGCCCTTGTACTGGCTCAACCGGAGGCGGCGCAGTCGGATCATGCGGGCGCCTCGGGAGGGATAGCCCCCACCCTAGCCCTCCCCCGTTGCGACGGGGGAGGGAACATATCGTCCCCCTGCCGCAGCGGGGGGACCATAGGGGGGCTGGCGGCTCTCCGGTACCTGTTCCAACTCATTACTCGTCCTCCTGTGACGCGCCTGATGCACACGTTTCGATAGTGTCAGGTGTGGTGTGCATCAGTCGTCGTCAGTCCCGCCGTAGTAGGCGAGGATGCGCTCGCGGCAGCGGTCGACGGCGGCGCGCTCCTCGTCGGTGGTGGGTTGGAGATCGCGGAGCGCGGCTGCGACTTCCTGCCGCTGGGATAGGCGCACCGTACTGCCGGTCGCTACGCCGAACTCGTTGGCGAGGTGCAGGTCGTCGGTGTTGATGCTGAAGAAGAAGTTGCTGCCGGCGCCAACGTCCTGGACGCGGGCAAAATCAAGCTCCATGTAGCGGTCCCGGGGTAGCTCGCCCTCCAGCAGGAGGGTCGTCAACTGCTCGGGATGCGAGGCTTCCCGCACGCGGCGAACGACAACCTCCGTGACCGATTCGTCCGGGTCGCGTAGCCCGGTCGGCGCGGGAATTAGCTCGTTGGCCCGCACGGTCAGGCGCAAGCGCGGCTGCGCCGGGAAGGTGTGCCAGCGATGGCGAAACGTCCCCTGATGCCCTAGCTCGATGGAGGCAAAGCCCGGCGCGTGCCCGAACTCGCCGTAGCGCATCCGCTCGGTAGCGCCGGGCACGAGCACCTTGCGTCCCTCGATCTCCATGAAGGTGCGCCGGTGCTCGTGGCCGAGGATCAGTACGTCCGTATCTAGCCCGGCGATAGTTTGCCGCCGGACATACGGGTCCTGCGCTTCGGGGTGGCGGTGCCCTTCCGGGCTGGCGTGGGCGAGTAGTACCTTCCAGTCGGCGCGGCCGGCCTCCGGGTCAGGGTAGTTCAGGCCATCCAGAGGGTCATCGTCCGGGCCAAGCGTCGGGTTCCAGGAGACGCCGCCGAGCTGGACGGTCAGGCCGTCGCGCTCGATGACGACCGACGTGACCTCGCCCGATTCGGCGCAGAAGTGGAGGCCGCCGAGGGAGGCGTAAATGTCGGCGGCGTGATAGCCCCCGTGCTGGCCGGTGTGGCGGGGCGTATCGTGGTTGCCGCCAATGCCGACGACCGCGATGCCGGCAGCCTGCAAGCGGGCTAATTCTTGGCTGACCATCACGCGCTCCAGGTTGCGCGGATCAACCGTGTCGAACAGATCGCCGGCGTGGAGGAAGGCTGCGGCCCGGCGCTGGACGGCGTAGCTGACGGCACGCCGAAAGCCTTCCCGCAGCCGGCGGCGGCGCACTTCGAGCCGCGCGAACGGCATCCGCGCCGCGTATTGGCCGAGATGATTGTCGGCTGTCACAACGAGCAGCATGGTCAGTAGTCAGTAGTCAGTAGTCAGTGGTCAGTGGTCAGTGGTCAGTGGCCTGTGGTCAGTGATGACAGTGGGAACCGGACTAGGACATCCGTTCGCAGGTGGTGAGTATAGCAGGGCGGCGGGAGACGTGCAGCGGCCTCACCGCCCGGCCCTTTTTGTCAGTATCAGGATTTGCAGGATGCATGGATGGGCGGGATGGGACGGGGGTGTGGTTAGCCCCCCTATGGTCCCCCCGTTGCGACGGGGGGACGGGAGGTGGCTCACAGAGGTGGGTATTTTGTCAGTATCAGGATTTGCAGGATGCATGGATGGGCGGGATGGGACGGGGGTGTGGTTAGCCCCCCTATGGTCCCCCCGTTGCGACGGGGGGACGGGAGGTGGCGCACAGAGGTGGGTATTTTGTCTGCATCAGGATTTGCAGGATGCATGGATGGGCGGGATGGGTGGCCGCGGGAGTGGGCTGCCCCGGGCGCTTGCCAGTGCCATGTACGAGAGCCGAGGGGCACGAATAGCCCTGGATTCCGGCTTGCGCCGGAATGACGAGGGCCGGGGCACGATCAATCGCGCCCCTACATCAAAAACCTACCCTTGTGAGAGGGCGGGAGGTCGGCCGGGATGGTCGGGGGCAGCGGTATGGGGCGAATTGGTACTATGCACGCCAACATTACCCCGCACAGTGGGGAGGCAACGTAGCCTACGATGGTTAAAGGCGATCCGTTCGACGACTATCTCCGGCACGCGCAAGGTTTCATCGACTCCGGGCAGATCGATGCGGAGGAGATGAAGTACAAGCTGGAGATAGTGGCGGACTTGGGGCGGGCACGCGACGCGGTACTCAGCGGCGACAGCGAGTGGCCGGCACTGGTGCGGAAGGGCCTCATCAACAATAACCTCTCGCACTGGAGTTACGGATACCCGTTCGCGGAGTGGTTCGAGTCCCAGCCGGAGGACGCGCTCCGTGCGCTGCGCGCGCTCTGGGCGGAGGACAACACACCGCCCGGTGAGCGTATTCGCGCCTTCATCACCCAGGTACCAGGGCATCAACAGCGCCGGGGCTTCGGAACGAGGCTGACGCCGGTCTCGGTGCTGCTGATGGCACTGGGCACGGAGTACCCGCCTTTTCGGGTGACGCCGCTCAACCGGGCTTATGACCGCACCGGGTATCCCCGGCCGCCCCGGGACGCCGATGAGGGGGAGCTGTACGAGCACGCGCTGGCCTTCCTGGATCAACTGGTCGAGCGCAGCGCCGGCCGGCCCAGCAACCGGCTCGAAGCGCAGTCGCTCGTGTGGCTGATGCGGCGGGAGACGGCAGATCAGGACGAGGCAGCCGCGGACGCGGCACCGGCAGCGCCGGAGGTCGCCAGCGAGGAGCCGGCCGTCGAGCCGCCGCCAGTGTCGCTGGAAGCACTCGCGGACGAGCTGATGTTCGACGTTGGCTTCCTGCGCGAAATCGAGAAGCTCCTCGACGACAAGGGGCAGGTGATCTTCCGGGGACCGCCCGGCACGGGCAAGACTCATGCCGCCCGGAAGCTGGCGGCGTGCCTCGCCGGGGCATCGGAGTGGGTACGGCTGGTTCAGCTCGACCCGGCGTATGCCTATGAGGATTTCGTGCAGGGCTACCGCCCCAGCGGCAGCGGCGGTCATGCCGGCATTGCGCTGCGGAACGGGCCACTGCTCGACATGGCAGAGCAGGCCCGGAGCAAGCCGGACGTGAAGCACTTCCTCGTCATGGATGAGATCAACCGGGGGGACCTCGCCAAGGTGTTCGGCGAGTTGTACTTTCTGCTGGAGTACCGCGACGAGGACATGCATCTCCAATACTCGGCCGCGCCGTTCTCCCTACCGCCGAATCTCTACTTCATCGGCACGATGAACACCGCCGATTACTCCGTGGTCCTGGCAGATTTTGCCCTCCGCCGCCGGTTCCAGTTCGTGGAGTTCCACCCGGCCCGACCGCCGGTGGCCGGGCTGCTCCGGCGCTGGCTGGAGCGGAATGCTCCTGAGATGCAGTGGGTGGCCGGGGTCGTCGAGCGGGCGAACGAGAAGCTGGATGACAGCCAGGCGGCCATCGGCCCCAACTACTTCATGCGCGAGGGCCTGGACGACGACCAAGTGCGCCGGATTTGGGAGCAGAACGTCCGCCCCTACATCGAGGAGCAGTTGTACGGGGAGCAGGAGCGTCTCGCCGAGTTCGATCTCGATAGGCTGCGGCGCGAGGTGGGGGACCGCGAACGGAGCTACTAGCGCACAAAGGTCAACGCTGTTCAGCCAGCACAGTGGGGAGGGCACAGTGGGGAGGTAGTCATGCCGGATTTTGACGGAAGCTCAGTGGAAGATGATAGCCCGCGCGGTGGGGAGGTAACGCAGTCCTCCCTGGCTAACGACGAACTGTTCGATGACTACATCAACGACGCGCGAGCGTTCATCGTTGACGGACGACTCGATGCAGAGGAAGTGGAGTATAAGCTCCAGACAGGAGAGGAGCTTGCCCGCGCACGCGCCGCGGTGCTCGACGGCGATAGTGAGTGGCCCGAATTGGTGAAGCAAGGACTCACCAACAAGCCCAACGACAACCTCACTACCTGGCGTGAAAGGGGGGTCCTCTTCAAGTGGTTCGAGTCTCAACCGGACGACGCCCGGAAAGCTCTGCAAGCACTCTGGGCGGATGACGATTCACCGCCAGGTAAGCGCATCGGGACGTTCGTGGACCAGGTTCCTGAGGACCCGGAGAATCCCAAGAATTTCAAGGGTGCCGGAACGAGGCTACGGTTGGTCTCAGTCCTCCTGATGGCGTTGGATGCTAAGAAGTACCCGCCTTTCAAGAGAACTGAGTTTGACAAGGCATATGAAGCTACAGGGTATTCCGAACCACCTCATGGCTCGGACGAGGCGGGGCTATACGAACATGCCCTGACATTCCTCGATAAGCTCGTCGAGCGAGCACCTGGTCTGGGACTCGACAGGCCGTGTAATCGCCTCGAAGCGCAGTCGGTGGTGTGGAAGAACGAGACTAGACCCGATCATCCACCCAACGCCACTAGCGAGGAAACCGCTAGAGGCGCCCCTGCCAGCCCCGAGTCGACATCGTTGCGGACACTCGCGGAAGAACTACTGCTCGACCTTGACTTCCTGCGGCGCATCGAGGCACTGCTGGAGGACAAGCGCCAGGTTATCTTCCAAGGGCCGCCGGGGACGGGGAAGACGTTCGTGGCGCGGAAGCTGGCAGCGTGCCTTGCGGGGTCGCCGGAGCGGGTGCGGCTGGTGCAGTTTCATCCGTCGTATGCCTACGAGGACTTTGTACAGGGTTTCCGGCCGGCGCTCGATGGTGGAAGCGCCCGCTTCACGCTCAGGGACGGGCCGCTACTCGCTATGGCGAAGCGTGCCAGGAACAGGCCGAACGCGAAGCACTTTCTCGTGATTGATGAGATCAACCGGGGGAACATCGCCAAGGTGTTCGGCGAGTTGTACTTTCTGCTGGAGTACCGCGACGCGCCGATGCAGCTTCAATACTCCAATGCAGAGTTCTCCCTGCCCGACAACCTCTACATCATCGGTACGATGAACACCGCGGACCGCTCCATTGCCTTGGTGGACCTGGCGCTGCGCCGGCGGTTTCACTTTGTGGAGTTCCATCCTGGTAAGGGGCCAGTGGAGGGGTTACTCCGGCGCTGGCTGGACCGGAACGCGCCCGGTATGGCGTGGGTCGCCGACATGGTTGACCGCGCGAACGAGCAGCTCGGCGAGGACAAGAGCGAGGCGGCCATCGGGCCGAGCTACTTCATGCGACCCGGCCTCGACGACGAGCAAGTTAGCTTGATCTGGGAGCACAACGTCCTCCCTTACGTCCAGGAGCAACTGTACGGGGAGCCTGACCGCCTGGCTGAGTTTGATTTGGATAGGCTGCGGGGCGAGGGCGGCGATGACGACGAGTCGGGTGATGCTGGCGGCGAGCAGGCTGGATAGCCGCGGGGATAGGCATGACGGGGCGGCGGCCTCACCCCCCGGCCCCCTCTCCATCTCGGAGCGATAGAGAGGGGGAGTAGATTCCCGCTTTCGCGGGAATGACGGTTGAGGAGACGGGAATGACGGGGTGGCGGACCTACCCCCAAACCCCCTCCCTGAAGGGAAGGGGCTGGATTCCGGCTTCCGCCGGAATGACGAATGAGACAGTGGGAATGACGGGTTACGCAAGGGTCTTAGGAGGGAGAGGCGGATAGAGGCAATGCGGCCGATTAACTTGCAGGAGTACGCCGAGAGCAAGCCGTTGCACCTCCGCGTGGGTGAGCGAGATGCGCTGAAAGAGCATGTACCGTCGCTCACTATCGAGCTAGTATCCGGCGAGGCGAATGTCTATCGCGTGACGCCCGGCTCAACGGTCGGTGCGTTGGAGATCGCTGACTTGTCGGTAGCCATTCGGCCCAAGCTGGACATCTCGCGGGTGCTTTTCCTGGCGTCCTATGCGCCGGGGGCCTTCGAGCGACAGGAAAAGCGGTTCGACTTCAAGGAAGAACATACGCTGGTTGAGGCGCTGGCGCTCGCGCTGGAGGCGGCTGCGCGGCGGGCATTTGCCCGCGGCCTGCTGCACGGGTACCGGACGGAAGAGGAGGCACTGCATACGGTCCGCGGGCGGATACTGGTTGCAGAGCAGATCAGGCGGCGGTTCGGGGTGCCCGTGCCGATAGAAGTGCGGTACGACGAGTTCACGGAGGACATCCTGGCCAACCGGCTGGTGAAGGCGGCGGCCGGGCTGCTGGGCCGGATGCGGATTCGCTCCTCGCGGGCCCGTAACGGCCTGCGGTGGATCGGCGCGATGCTGGGCAACGTGACGCCAGTGCGGTTTGCGCCGAGCGAGGTGCCGGAAGTGACGTTCGACCGGCTGAACGCACATTACCGCGAGGTCGTGGCGCTGGCGCGGCTGATCTTGCGGCACTGGGCCTTCGAGGCGGAGCGCGGCGGCGTCCGAGCGGCCGGCTTCCTGATGGACATGAATACGGTGTTCCAGGAATTCGTGACCGAGGCGCTGCGGGATGAGTTGCGGCTCTCGAAGCACACGCTCTGCTCCGACAAGGAGTTGAGCGGCCGGCGCCGGATTTACCTCGATGACGAAAGCCGCGTGGGACTTGAGCCGGACCTGACGTGGTGGGATGGGCCAAACTGCACGTTCGTCGGTGACGCCAAGTACAAGCGCACCGATGACAGAAGTGTTCCCAACGCCGACCTGTACCAACTGCTGGCCTACGCTACCGCGCTCGATCTGCCGGGCGGGCTGCTGGTCTACGCGCGGGGCGAGGCGGACCCGGCGACGTATCGAGTTCGCTACGCCGGCACGCGGCTGGAGGTCGTTGCGGTTGACCTGGCCGGCTCGATTGACGAGCTACGGGCATCTATCCGCCGGCTGGCCGAGCGGGTGCGGGCGCTGCGTGGCGAGGCGCGGCGGGCGGCGCGGGCGGCTTGACGGGCCTCTCGCCACGCCCCCTCCCTAGCCCTCCCCCGGAGCAAGCTCCAGGGGAGGGGATGGATTCCCGCCCCGTATCGCGGTACGGGACATGTTTGAGCGGGAATGACGGTGGGCGGACCTACCCCCAACCCGCTCCCTAAAGGGAAGGGGCTGGATTGCGGCTTGCGCCGCAATGGCGGGTGCAACATGTTGCGCCCCTACAGTATTTCTGCACCGAATCGATTCCTACCAGGTGTCTACGCTGAGGTCGCGGTCGGCGAGGGGGAAGTCCACGCGGACGCCACCGGCGTTGTGGGAGGCATGGAGCGCGATGCATAGCTCCATGGTGCGCGCCGAGTGCTCCTCGTTGTTGAGGGGCTTGCCGCCGTTATCCATGCAGTTGACGATGTCCTCGACGATCTTGAGCACCGGGCTGCGGTCCTGGGGCGGGAGCGGGAACGGCGCTGAGTCCCAGCCCCGGCCGCCATCGTCCGACGGGCGCCAGAGCGTCGCGTCGGTGCCGTCGTTGTGGACGACGAGCTGCCCGCCGGTGCCGGCAATGACGAAGCTGATCGGGCCCTTGCTGACGCCGTCGAGGAAGAAGCGCACACCGTTCTGCATCTCGATGTAGCCACTGCCGGGCGGGTCCACCTCGGCCGACCAGCCGGTCGCGCCCTTCGGCGGCGCCTCGATGCGGCCGAATGCCCACGCCGGGTCAGGTTCGCCGGCCAGGAAGGACATGAGGTCGGTGTAGTGCGTGCCGCCGTGCATCAAGGTGCCAACTCCGTGGGCGGTAATCGTGAGCAGATCGCCGATGGTGCCGTCGGCGATGGCGTCGCGGATGGCGTGATAGTAGGGTCGCCAGCGCCGCAGGTAGGCACAGGCGAACACCACGTCGTTGTCCTGCACCGTCTTGACGATGAGGTCGGCTTCGTTCATCGAGGTGGCGATGGGCTTTTCGCAGAAGATGCCTTTTACCCCGCTCGCCGCGACGACGGGCGCAATGGCAGCGTGATCGTGGCCCCAGGAGGTGGTGATGCTGACGATGTCGAGGTCTTCCTTTTCCAGCATCTCCTGGTAGTCGGCGTAGAGTGCCTGGACGCCCCACTTCTCGCCGAACTGCTGCAGGCGCTCCGGGTCGAGGTCGGAGCCGGCGACTAGCTCGGTGCGGGGGCAGGTGGCGTAGCAACTGGCATGGCTATAGGGCAATAGCTCGGGGGCGCGGGGCCCGGTCAGGTCGTCGTACCAACTGCCGACGCGGGCAGTGCCAATGATTCCGGCTCGATAGACGCGCTCGCTCATAGTGTCTCCTTGTGTGCGTAGGTATGCGTTGACTGTGGTGAGCCTACGCGAAACGCGGCGGGAAGGCAACGCTGGGCGGGGGCGGACCTACCCCAACCCCCTCCCTAAAGGGAAGGGGCTGGATTGCGGCTTGCGCCGCAATGGCGGTACTGCCCCCCTATGGTCCCCCCGTTGCGACGGGGGGACGGGCGCAACATGTTGCGCCCCTACGGCGTCGGGGACAGGTGTGCTCAAGACTACCCGCCCATCGCCAGCGGCCTCGGCGTTCCACTAGCCACTGGACGGCAACTCGTGTATTGTTCGGGCAGCGGGCGGGAGCGCGAGACTACGCGGCGGTAGGAGAGCGATGATTATTGACTTCCACACCCACATCGGTCAATTCGGACGGTCGGCGGAGCACGTCATCGAGCACCATCGTTACTACGGTGGCGGGAAGTCGGTGGTCTTGCCCATCGAGCCGGGCGATTCGACGGCAACGGACGTGCTGGACGACAGCTGGGCGACGGAGCACGCGCTGGCCGCCTACGACGAGTACGGCGACGAGATCATCCCGTTCTGTCACGTCAACCCGCTGGCGTTGGATGCGCTGGACCAGATTCGCCGGTACCACGCGACCGGGAAGGTGCGCGGGTTCGGCGAGCACAAGGTACGGCTGGCCGTGGACCACCCCATATCCATGGACATCTATCGGCTGTGCGGCGAATACGGCTGGCCGGTGCTACTCCACTTGCAGTACCGCGAGTACAACTACAACTTCGAGGATTTCGAGGCGGTGCTGAAGGCGTGCCCGGAGACGATCTTCATTGGGCACGCGACGTCATGGTGGGCCAACGTCAGCGCGGACGCGCCGAGCGACTATCGCGCGCCGGACTATGTGAGCTATCCCACCGGCCCGGTGGTGCGCGTGGGGCTGACGGACCGGCTGCTGGAGGAGTACCCCAACATTTACGGGGACATCTCGGCCGGCTCGGGGTTCGGGGCGCTCTCGCGGGACCGGGAGTTCGGCCGCGACTTCGTGCGCCGGCACCGGACCAAGCTGTTGTGGGCGACCGACTGCCCTTGCCGCGATGGCGAGGGCAACTGGGGCGAGGGCCGGCAGCGCGAGTGCTTCGCCGCGCAGAGTCTGCCGCTGCTGCGGGACTACTGCGAGTCGGAGGACCACTTCGCCGACATCACGTATCGGAACGCGGAGCGGGTGCTGGGGTTGTAGGGTGACTCGCCCCCCTGTGGCCCCCCCGTTGCGACGGGGGGACGGGGAGGTAGCCCCGCTTGGCGGTGGGACGGCGTGTTACTATCCCATTCATTCGGAAGGAGAGGGCAACGTGAGTAAGACATATCGGGCGGCGCTGGTCGGTTGTAGTCGGATGGGGGCGTTCATTGACAACGAGGTGGTGGGGACGCCACATCATGTGCCGCCCTATTCGCACGCCGCCGGCTACGAGGCCTGCGACCGGACCGATCTAGTGGCCGGCGTTGATCTGCGGCCGGACGTCTTGGAGGAGTTCGGTAAGCGGTATGGGGTAGGTAGCGACCACCTCTACACCGACTACAAGGAGCTGATCGCCAAGGAGCAACCGGACATTCTGAGCGTGGCGACCCAGCCGGAGCAGCGGGCCGAGATCTCGATTTACGCGGCCGAGCACGGGGTCAAGGCGCTCTACTGCGAGAAGGCGCTGTGCGCTTCGCTGCCGGAAGCCGATGCGATAGTGGAGGCGTGCGAGCGCAACGGCGTGGCACTCAACATGGGCACGAACCGGCGCTGGCATCCCGGCTTCGACAAGATGCGGGAGGTAATCGCCTCGGGAGAGCTGGGTGCCCTGAAGACGCTCATCGTCTACAGCAACGGCACGCTGTTCAACACCTCCAGCCACACGTTCGACCTGATGCAGCGGCTGAACGGGGACGCGCGGGCGACGTGGGTGCAAGGGCATCTGCCGCAGGGTGATGAGCTGATTGCCGGGGACGAACTGCTGGAGGACCCGACAGCGGAGGGGATGTTCGGTTTCGAGAACGGCGTGACCGTCTACGCGATGAACAGCCCGCGCTCCAGCGAGTACGAGGCCATCTGCGAGCGTGGGGTGCTGACCGCGCAGAACAACGGCGTGCAGTTCCGGCAGCGGCAAGTGCATGAATACGATGTGGCGTCGCGGACGATCCGCGACCTCGGCGACGGCACGTTTCCGGAGTACGAGCAGGCGAGCAGCACGCAGCGCCTGATCGAGGACCTGGTCGCGGCGCTGGACCGCGGCGACCCGGCGACGCGCGGCGGCGTGCGCGTGGCTCGCGCGAACATGGAACTGATCTTCGGTTTTGTCGAGTCACACCGGCGCGGCGGGGCGCGGGTGTCGTTGCCGCTGGCCGATCCGGGGATTCGACTCATTCGGCACACGCGCACGCCGCGGCAGCCGCGCTACCAGGCGTAAGTGGCGGCGGTAGTTGGCCTCACCCCCGGCCCCTCTCCAACATATGGAGAGGGGAGAGAGGGCTGGCCCCCCTATGGTCCCCCCGCTGTGGAGGGGGACGCGGATTGCGGCCTGCGCCGCAATGACGCGGCGGCGGGGCGCGGGAGGGGTGGTTACGCAGAAAGCCCGTGTGCGCGGTGGAGCACGACCGCGCGTGGGGCGGTCCTTGGTTGGCAGGATGCGCTTGGTGGGATGTAGACCTCACCCCCCGGCCCCCTCTCCATCGCGGAGCGATAGAGAGAGGGCGTGGATTCCCGCTTGCGCGGGAATGACGGTTGGGATGGTGGGCGTGCGTGGTGCGGGTGTGGGCGGTGTTCGGGTGGGTGTGTAGGTAAGTCAGGATGCGGGGATTGGCAGGGGTGTGGGGCAAGCCTTCCTGGCGCAGCCGACGCAGGCCGGCCGGCGAGGGTACGGTGGCGATGGGTGCGGCACTCAGACGGTCATGACATAGCAGCCCCGCCGCAATGGCGAGAGTCCGGCCATGACCCGGTGCCCTCGGGGCGGCACTCTGACAGTACTGACCCGGCGCCCGCGCTGTGGTAGCGCGGGGTACGTCAGCACCCGGTGCCCTCGTAGCGGCACTCAGGCGGCCATGCTCCGCCGCGCCTAATGACGCGGCGAAGGGTCGGTCATGACCCGGTGCCCTCGGCTGGGTGGCTTTGCCACCGTGGTTGACTAGCATGATGATGCGAGTGTTTCCCCTGCCGGGCGGTGCCCGGTGCTCCAGGAGGGGCTTGCGACTGCCAATCCCCGTCACTGAGTACACATTGGCGGGGGTGGGGGAAAGACAACGGCCTGGAGGGCGGGTTTTTGCCACAGAGCACACAGAGCGCACAGAGTGGAGGGTAGCCCCTCTATGGTCACCCCGCGTGGCGGGGGGACCTGGATTGCGGCTTGTGCCGCAATGACGAGGCAAGGACAACGAGGCGGGGGGCAAGGTGGGAAGAGGTGAGGGCCGGAACCACGCAGGATACCGGCCCTCCACCGATTAGCTCTCCAAGTGGTTACGCTCCGGCCTTTCGAGTATCTGCCGAAACCAGAGGATGGCGGCTTCACCGTCTTTGCGCGTGATCTCATCCACGGTGCGGCTGTGGCGGATGCTGTTCCTTAAGTCGGCGAGTTGCTGGAAACGCGAGCCAAGCAACTCCTTGTTTCGGAATCTGTCCTGAAAGAGCGACCAGAGCGCCCGGTTCGTAATCGTGTCCTGAAGCTCTCTCAGGTCTGCGTACTCTAGCTTGCCAGGCAACGTCCCAAAATAATCTGAGCCCAGCGCCGGGTTCCTTCTCGCAGTGGGTTGGATCCGTTCACCGATCTTCTGGACTACATGGCTCGGCAGCTTCCTCACATCATTATCCAAACACTCTGCAATGGTACGGCGTAGCTCCAACTCAATGGATTCTATTTCGGCATCAATCTTGCGGATCCGCGGTGCGAGGTCGAGACGCTCCTTCACCAACAAGTCCTCGATAGCAGCTACGAATGTGCGGTGTCGTTCGGTGATAAATGCCTCGAAGTCGTCGGGCGTGAAGGGGTCGCGCAGGAGGATGTCGAAGGCCTTAGGCGAAATGCAGTGTGACTCCAGGATGCCGCGGATGTGGGACTCGTCGTTCTGGGTAATAAGCTCTCGCAGGTAGGCGTTGGGTAGGTGCCCCCCAATAACATCACGGTTCGTCTCCTGTGTTAGCGGCGTCCGGTTTAGGATGGTATCTATCCGGGCACCAAGAGCGTGTTCGTTGCCCCAACTCTTGGGTACGATGTGGTGGTCGTCCAACCCGTCATGCTGCGGGACATTCCCCGTGATCCAATCGCGTGCGCCGCGAAGCACAAGGAGGTTGAAGATTCCGTTGTAGATAGATGTGCCTCGCCTAATCTCGCGCCTGAGATCGAGGTCTCTGAATCCTCTTTGGAATTCGCCAATAAGTCCTGGTTCAGCGGCGGCGTCAGTGAACCAGGCATAAACGTCCTGGTAGTCGCGCGCACTTGTGGATTCGACTGAGCCTGAGTAGCGGTTGGTAAAGACGCTGGCCCAATACCAGGAGCGAATCTTGAGTTGTGCTCCAAGCCGCTGATCCGCCGGGAGCGTGCGTGCGGTGGCCTGTATTGCAGCAAAGACGGGCAAAATCGCTACATAAGGCAGATATTGGGAGGAGATCGCACCGAACTCCTGGGGGTGGCGCAAGAGGACAATCGCCCGCTCCAATGCGGCGACAGAACTCTCCCAGCGCTCCCTGAATTCAGCCGCGTCTTGAACCAACACATCCGCACGGAGCGAGCCGTCCGATTGTCGCACTTTCCTTTCCTGGCCGGGTAGCAAGTAGTATAAGTACTTTGGCGAGCAATACGCCTGACGAAGTATGGACATCACCTGCAGGACATAGACATCCATACGCTCGGTCTCGACGAATTCGAGCCGCGGAGCCGCGTCACGCCAAAGTCGCTTGAGTTGCACTCCTTTGGGCTTTATCAGAGCATTGATTAGGTCAAAGACATCGAGTCGTCTGCCACGACTATTGATCTTGGTGAAAATGTCGCAGACTTTGTCGATTTCAAGGTCACGGTCCAGCTCAATATAGGAAATCTGGTACTGCTCGGTGATGCCTCTCAGGTGCTCGCCGAATGCTCTAGCGTTCTCGGCATGGCGTCGAGCCGTCTGAGCCTCGGCCCCGTCTCTGGCCTCCACCACTCCGCGCCAATATCTCTCGTAGCCTTGCACCCAATTTGGTAACTCCCAACCACCTGCTCCAACCACCGAGAGCGGGAACATGTGCTCCTCGAACTGTCGTGACTGATCCGCCAGGAGATTTACACCGCGGCGTGTCCAGTCATACATGAAGGCATCGTCATAGGCCTCCTCCATGAAACGGTCTACGCGAATGAAGTAAAGGTAGCGGTTCCGACGGCTGGGTGCCCGGATATCCGGTGCCATGAAAGCGTAATACATGGCGGTAAGCCGCTGTTGCCCGTCGAGAACAATGTGGGTCGGGTCACCGTTCCCGTTGAAACCGTAAATCGGTTCGCAGGCAAGCGCGTCGAAGTTCTCGGATTTGCCCCTCCAGAGGAGCAGGCTGCCGATGTGATAGTCGAGGAAGATGGAACGCATAAGCTCCAGGATGTCCCCCGGCTCCCACTCGAACTCACGCTGGAAGTCGGGTATCACGTACCGGCCCCCCTGCAACCAGTTGACCATGTTCGTGAGGCTCACATGATCGGGTTTTTGGGCATCCTTCACGACGACCTGTCTCCTGTCATGCTTTACAGGCCCCGGCTGCGATAGGGCGATCCATGTCCTCCAGGCTCACTGCCGGGCCATCACACTTCACTATACCAAAGAGCCGACTAATGGGACGGACCGGCCTGATCTGTACTTCCCCATCCTGGATGATGTAGCGCACCCGGCCCCCGGCCTGCACATCGAGGGCCTCCCGTACCGCCTTGGGCAAGGTTGTCTGCCCCTTTGCCGTGATCCCGGATCCCGTCATCGTGAACTCACGCTCCACACCACCATATGGCGACATGCCTTATTTTATCAGGCAGTGGCAGTAGGTCTGGCCATTCCTCAAGTGCGTACAGGCAAGGGAAGGGAGGGTCAGAGGACTGACAAGGGTAGGTTTTTCGGCGGATGGCAGTGGGGAGCACGCCTACGGGACTGGATTGCGGCTTGCGCCGCAATGACGACGTGCGAGTAGGATGGCTACCAGGAGGAGACCCAGCGGTCGCGGTTTTCGGTGATGGGGATGTCTACGGCGATGCCGCCGCGTAGGTGCGACTCGTACATGGCGTAGCCGATCTCCTGGCTGATGAGCGTGGCACGCAGGTTGCTGACGCCGGGCTGGCCGGTGCGGACGGACTCGGCGAGGTCTTGCACTTTGGCGACGCCGCTGCTCCAGCGCTCGACGGAGGGCGGGTCCATTTCGTCGTAACCGCGGGCGTGCGGGTCGGCGCGGCGGGCATAGAAGGTGTAGCCGTCGTTGGGGATGCGGAGGATGCCGCCTTCGCAGATCACTTCGTACTCCCCGCTGGCGCCGACGCCGTTGATGTGGATGGCGGTGCCGTTCTCGAACTCCACATGCGCCGACTGGATTTGGGCGTCGGGCTTGAAGCGCATGTTGGCCGTGTCCCCCTCGAACGGTGACAACGTACCGAGGGTGGAGCGGACGCTGACGGGGTCCGGGTCGCTCAACAGGTAGAGCAGGTTGTCGAGGGTGTGGCCGCCGCAGGGGTTGCCGCTGAAGGCGATGGCGGCCTTCACTTCGCCCAACTCGCCGCTGTCGAGGAGGGCGCGCGCCTGCTGGTAGGCGGCCCAGTTGCGGCGCATCGGCCCGAACGCGAGCTTGACATCGTGGCGCTCGCAGGCCTCGCGGATGGCGTCGGTCTCGGTCAGGGAGCAGCAGAGCGGCTTTTCGACAAACATGCCCTTGACGCCGTGCTCGGCAGCGTAGACGATGATCTCGGCGTGGTTTTCGGGCCGGGTGGTGACGCTGATGATGTCGGGCTGCTCCTTGTCAATCAACTCGCGGAAGTCGGTGTAGCCACGCGGAATGTGCCAGCGCGCGAGGGCGTTGTTCAGGCGCTCCTCGTCAATGTCGCAGGCGGCGACCATGTCCGTGCCGGGGTAGTCCAGGTACCCACCGGCATGGCAATAGGGCAAGGTCATGCCGCTCTTGTCCAGCTTGCCAACCACCTCGTCGTCAATGGTGCAGGCCATCCGTCCGCAACCGATAATTCCTACTCGATAGGTCATGGGTTTCGCTCCTCTCTCTGGTTCGGAGGCAGTATGGTGCCCCCCTATGGTCCCCCCGTTGCGACGGGGGGACGGGTTTTGCACAGGTCTCATGGTGGTCAGGCCGCCGCGAGGGCGGCGGGTAAGACTGCCAGCAGGCGCTCGACATCGGCTTCATCGTTGTACAGGTGACACGACACGCGCAGGCGGCCGTCACCGCCCCACACCAACACTCCCTCCTCCGCGAGCCGGGCGGCCAGCGCACCGGAGTCGACGCCGGCCGGCACGACGCAGGTCGCATTGCCGGCGCGGTGCTCCGGCTGCTCCGGGGTGGTGACCTCCAGCCCCAGGCGCTCGAATCCGGCCAAGACCAACCCGGTGAGCCGGACGCTGTGGGACTCCAGCTGCGCGGCCGGAAAGCGGCCGAGATAGGCGAGCGCGCTGTCCAGTAGGTAGGCGCTCAGGTAGCTCACGTTGGCCGCCTCGAAGCGGCCGGCATGGTCCGGGGTGGCCCATTCATCGGGATGATCGAGGGACATGGCGCTGGCCCTCGAATGCCAACCGACGATGGGCGGCTCCAGCCCACCGAGGCGCTGGGGGTCGCGGTAGAACAGGGCAATGCCTTGGGTACCCAACAGCCACTTGTAGCAACTGGAGACGACGACATCAGCGAGTCCGGCCTCGACCGGGACAACGCCGGCGCCGTGCGTTGCGTCTACGAGCAGGAGCGCCCCGGCGCGGTCCGCGATGTCCCGTAGCTGGGCCAGGTCGTGGCGCCGGCCGGTGAGGTAGCTCACTTGGCTGGTGGCGATGAGCCGGGTGCGGGAGTCAACGGCCGCCGCCAGGTCGTCTAGGGTGTAGCTCCATTGTGAGCCGTCGCTGGGGCGGACAAGGCGTAGCTCGACGCCTTGCTCCTGGAGCTTGGTCCACGGGAAGACCAAGGACGGGAACTCGATGGCCTCGACCACGACGGTATCGCCCGGTTGCCAGTCGAGGGCGAGCGCGAGGACGTTGACTCCCTCGGTCGTGCTGGACAGGAGGGCCACGGCGGCGGCGTCTACGCCGAGCAGGCGGGCGGCCCGCGCACGCGCACGCTCGACGGCGGCGTCTTTGTTCGCGCGGCCCGGCATCCCCCCGCTCTGATCGCGGGCAAGCAGCGCTAGGGCCTCGGTGTGGGCGGCCAGCCAGGGCGCCTCGCCGCCGGCGGCGAGGTGAGTCACACCTTCCAGGCCAACAAAGTCCGAACGGGGGACGAGTGCTTGGATCAACAGTGCGCTCCTTGGGTCAGCCAGGGTATGATCTGCTCGGCATCATAACACGGCAGGGCAGCGCCGGTGCGTCCGTATCCACAAAGGAAGCTGCCGGAGGCACACGGGATGCAGTCAGCAAGTGACCAGCCGCCGGTGCTGCTGCAACGCGACGGGCCGGTGGTGCGGCTCATTATCAACCGACCGCAGGCGGACAACCGCTTGGACAACGCTACAATACGCGCGCTGCTGGCGCACGTCGAAATGGTGGCGGCCGATCATGGTGTCCGCGTGGTCGTCCTCACTGGCGCCGGGGAGACATTTTCGGCCGGCGCCGACCTCAGCGCCCTGGAGAACGGAGCCGCCGAGGCGGTCGGGACGTGGCTGCGGTGGGGGCAGCGGCTGACGGACGCTCTCGCCGCGCTGCCGCAGCCCACGCTCGCTGCCATCAACGGTCCGGCCAGCGGCGCGGGCTGCGAGCTGGCGTTGGCTACCGACCTGCGCTTGCTGGCCCGCGAGGCCCAGGTTGGTCTGCCGCAAGTGCGGCAGGGGATGATCCCGGCTTGGGGCGGCACCCAACGATTGGCGCGCCTCGTCGGGCCGGGTATTGCGAGGGAGCTGATCTATACCGGTCGACTCGTCGGCGCCGAGGAGGCGCTGCAGCGCGGCCTGGTGAACGCCATTTACCCCGGTCCGGAACTACCGGCCGCCGCGCTGGCACTGGCCCGGCAACTGGCTGCGTTGCCCCCCGGAGCTATTGCCGGCGCCAAGGAGGCCATCAGCTCGGGGCTGGACCGGGACCTCGCGACGGGCAACCAGATCGAAATGGCCGTTTTCGAGCGGCTGGCGGTCAGTGAAACCGGGGCGGGCGGCTGAGGCCGGCTGGAGGCCATCATTGCTGCTGGGGCGCCTTGGTCGCACGGCGGCGTGCTGAGGGAGACGGCTCTTCGAACGGCTCGCCGCGCTGCTCGGCCTGTAGCCGTCGTTGGTTCCACGCTTCCAACTCGGCATCAATTCCGCGCCGCTCTTTTGCTAACGCCTCCGCGACCGCCCGCGCGATCTGCTCCCGCCGCCGTTTCTCCCGCCATTCCTCGAACGCTTCTGCCAGGACCATTGGCTATCTCCGACCTGCGCCACTGTCGAACCGGGTCATGCTTACTGCTGGGGTGCCTCGGAGGCACGGCGGCGTGCCGAGGGCGACGGCTCCTCGAACGGCTCGCCGCGCTGCTCGGCCTGCATCCGCCGTTGGAGCCACGCTTCCCACTCAGCATCAGTTCCACGCCGCGTCTCCGCTGCCACCTCCGCTTTCGCTGCCGCGACCGCTCGCGCGATCTGCTCCAGCCGCCGCTTCTCGCGCCATTCCTCGAACGCTGCTGCCAACACCATCACATACCTCCCTGTCTCGGTGAGCACCATGGACACAGCCGCCACCGTAATTGCGAGTGCCGACAAGTCATGCCAGAGGGCCGCCAGGCTTGCCACACCCTGCGCCACAGTTCCTATTGTACCGGCAGTGAACTGCAGGATGAAGAGCGCAAAGTAGACGTGCTTGACGCCCTTGCTCACACTCCAGATGGACTCGCGCTGCTCGCCGGTCACGCGCTGCTGCTCGTCATGCGCTAATGCCTCCATTTGCCCTCCCTGGCCGGCCGCCGCTCCGTGCAGCGATGTCTCCATATAATTTAGCACGTCATCTTCCATGATGCAAGTATATCATATCCAAACTAGAGCGACTCTCAACTCCGGGCCAGTCCGAGGCAGGAGAGCGCCTGGGCCGGGGCGGCCAGTGGTGGTCCACCGCCCGGCGCCACGTACTCCGTCAGGACGGTTGCCGGATCGAGCGGGGCGCCCATCCAGGCCCGAAACTCCTGACTGAGCCACGTTGCGGGTGCTCCCAGGACGATCTCCAAGGCGCGACCCAGAACGGCTTGGAAACGACCGCCGTACACGTCCGCCGGGCCGATGGTAGCGTGCCGGTAGGTGCCGTCGGTGGCCAGCGCCGCGCCCAAGGGCATCCGCTCCGGCGCCGGCCAGATGCCGGGGGAACCCCAGCGGCGGACCTGGCTACGCAACGCCTCGCGTTCGGCCGCGCCGGCGCGGCGGAGCACCGCATCCACCAAGATCGTCTCCAGGTAGTGCATGATGGTCTGGACTTGGAAGTCCACGCCGAGCAGCACGTACCAGGCGTTCCAGCGGGTCAGCAGATCGAAGGGGCTGCCCTGTGCAAAGCCGGCATCGCACCACGGACTGCGGCGGCCGAAGGCGGTGCGCTGTTGGGCAGTGACCATGCGGGCCAGCCGCCCCACGGCGGCGACCGAGTGAACGGGGTGGAAGCTCCGCAGGGCATCGGGTCGGCGGCGCAGGGTCTCGGTAATCAGGCCGACCGTCGAGGGAGTCGTCTCGTGGTCATACCAGGAGCCGAACGGACCGAGCCGCTCGGTGAGGGTAAAGGTTGGTACGATGACCGTTCCGGTCGGACCGACTGCATCCAGAAACCCGCCGATCACGGCTTCCGGACCGCCGGTGACCTGGCCCATGCTCTTGAGCGAGCTATGGAAAAAGACGGTCTCGCCGGTGGTGATGCCGAGGGCACGCAGGCCGGTCGTTACGTCAGCACTTGTGGTCATGGGACACCCTTCAGTTTAGCTCCCACTCTCGCCCTCCCTCACGGGGTAGGTTTTTCGGCGGGGCAGACCTCACCCCCCGGCCCCCTCTCCACCATGTAGAGAGGGGGTGGATTCCCGCCTGCGCGGGAATGACGGGGAATTGGGCGCGATGAATCACGCCTCTACAAAAAACCTACCCCTGTCAGCCCTATGGTCCCCCCGCTGCGGCGGGGGGACGGGCGCAACATGTTGCGCCCCTACGGCTTCACCTGCACCTACGCCAGTCAGCCTCGCCCTCCCCCGCGCCGACGCCCAGGGGGATGTGCGGTCCCCCTGCACAGTGGGGGCGTATCAGGGAGGGCCTAATCCAGGCGTACCCAACAGTGCTCGAAGCGGTCACGGGGCTGCCAGCCGAGTAGGCGCTTGGCCTTCTCGTTCGAGGCGTACCCGTGGGGCAGATCGGCGTTGATGAGGAATATCTCGAACGGCCGCGGCAGTGCCGGCACTTCCAGGCCCCGGCGCAAGGCGAGGGCCGCATCGTTCCAGGACACCGTGAACGCATCGACGCCCTCGCTACTGGCCTGGATAGTCGTCGGGTTGGCGAAGTGGTTGAAGTAGAAGGTCGGCACTTCCAGCCCATAGGCCTCGGCAAACGTGCGGACCACTTCTTCACCCAGGTACTTGCTGTGGAGATAGACCATGGCGCCCGGTCGCATCGGCACATCGGACGGCACGTCGGAGTTCCAACGGTAGCCGACGAGCGGCTCCTGCATCACCATCTGCGGGCCGGTATGGACCACGCGCCGGATACGCTGCGCCACCGCTGCGCGCATCACGTTGTAGGCGCCGAGGCAGTTCACCTTGAAGGCCCGTTCCGATTCGGGGCGGAACACGGTGCAGTTGACAATGGCATCCATCCCGTCGCACGCCGCCAGCACTTGCTCGTAGTCAGTCACGTCCACCTGGCGGGTCTCGTGTGGTGGGTCCAAGATGGTCGGGAGCGGCGCTCCCGGCGACTGCGGCTCGTTCGCCGCGATGATGTCGGCCAGCGGGCGCAAGTCCGTCAGCCGGACCGTGTGGGTCTCGGCCAGCAGCGGCGCCGTGGCGGCGGCCAGCGGTCCGCCGGCGCCGAACACCACCACCTTGCGGATCGGCCGCGACGGCACGGCGGGGAGCGGCGGGGCCGCCGGCGGGTGCTGCCAGTCGTCCGTCCAGTGGTCGCGGAAGTCGTGCTGCGGCACGTAGCCCAGCGGCGCATAGCCCAACGGCACCTCGCTGGCTGCGACCAGCGGGACGCGGGTGCGGGGGCCGGCTGCGGGGATGTGGTAGACCCACCAGCCGGTGGCCGGGTCGCCCTTCTCGGTGACCGGGACCGCCTGGCGAACGACCGGTGCGCGGTCGGGAGCGGGCGTGGTGTGGCTCCCGCCGGTCACGGCGCGCTCGACGGCTTGCACGGCGTCTTCCAGGTGCAGCCAGCGCCCATCGAACGGCTGTCCCGCGACGTCGGACTCGTCTACAACCTCGCCGAGGCGCAGACCGATGATCCGCAGCGGCAGCACGCGGGCCAGCTCGCGGGCGCTGCACTCGGCCAGGTAGGGCGCGAGGTGCTCCAGCGTGGGGGCCGGTCGGGGCGCCCACTGCTCGGTGACGTGCCAAGCGCCGGGGTAGGCCGCGAGGAGGTCCAGGGTGCTGCCGAGCACGACGGTCTGCACGCCGGCCGCGGCCGCGGCCAGTAGGAGATGATAGGTGCCGCGGGTGGCGTCATCGAGGCGGTCGAGGTCGCTGGTCGAGTCGGCGGGAGCGATGGGGGCGAGGTGGACGACAGCGGCGGCGTCAGCGACGGCTTGCTCGGAAAAGGCGGGGTCGCGCAGGTCGCCGACGAGGTGATCTTGGGGCGGGGCGCCGGCCGGGAGGGGCATGGCATCTACGGTGCGGACCTGGTGGGTGTCTTGCCAGCGGGCGGCGAGCGCCTGCCCCAGCCGCCCGGCGCCGCCGGTAATCGTGATACGCATCTATCCTGGCCTCCTTTTGTCGGACACACTGTAGCAGTGCGGACGCGATTCATCGCGCCCCTACGCAGAAGACTACCCTTGTGAGAGGCGGACTAGCCCCCCTGTGGTCCCCCCGCTGCGGCGGGGGACATGGATTCCCGCGAACGCGGGAATGACGGGTTTGTAAAGGTCTCCACAAGCGGGAATTCAGAGCCACTTGCCCCACTGGATTCCGGCTTCCGCCGGAATGACGGGGGCTGGGCGCGATGAATTGCGTCCCTACGGCGGTGGGTGCGGAGGAGCACCTGCTATGCTTGGGCACACATTTCGCCGGGAGGCCGGTCGCCGTGGCTGCAACACAGACATCCGCACACAACCCGTCCCGCTGGCTGGGAATTTTCACCATCCCGGTCACGCCGTTCGATGACGAGGGGGAGCTGGACCTGGACTCGCTCCGACGCCAGTTGGACTTCTGCCTGGAAGCCGGCGCGCACGGCATCGTCCACCCGGTCATGGCCTCCGAGTGGTTCACGCTGACCGACCAAGAGCGCCTGCGGCTGCTCCCGCTGGTGGCGGGACACATCGCCGGTCGGGTGCCGTTCGTGGCCGGTGTCTCCGGGGTGAGCGTGTCGGCCGCTCGGTACTTCGCCGCCGCGGCGCGGGATGCGGGCGCCGCCGCCGTAATCGCGATGCCGCCGGTGCTGGCCAAGCTGCCACCGGTAGAACTCCTGCGCTACTACGAGACGATCTCCGATACGGCGCAACTGCCCGTATGTATCCAAAACGCTCCGGCGGCGCCGATCAATCCCGATCTGGTCAGTCGGTTGGTGCGTGAAGTCGAATACGTGCATTACGTCAAAGAGGAGGTTGAGCCGGCGCACCATAATATCCGGCGGCGGCTCGAAGTCGGTGACGCGAAGGTCTGGGGCGTATTCGGCGGTGCCGGTGGGCAGAACTTCATTGACGAACTGGAGCGCGGTGCGAGCGGCACGATGCCGGCGCCGCACTTCACGGACGTGCTGAGGCAGATTTACGATCTGTACGCTGCCGGTGAGCAGGCTGCTGCCCGCACGCTCCATATGCGGCTGATGCCAGGACTGCAACGAGAGCGGTTGAGCGGCGTGCCGTTCGACAAGGAAGTGCTGGTCAGGCGCGGGGTGATCCGCAGCGCACGCAACCGCGGCGCCGGCACGCAGCTCGACGCTTACGACTACAAGGAGCTGGATGCGCTGTGGCCACACCTGGAAACGCTGTTCACGTGGCAATCGGGCTAACGGCGCCACGGGCAGCACTGCTCCCACCACGGAGCGGCTCCATGTAAATCCAGGGCCAGGTCTCGCCGATGATAGCTGAAGCTCGGAATATCAGGTGAGTAAGCTCTACGATCAAGCGCAATGTTGCTTTCGATGCGGCCGGCGCTGGTGCGGTTCGGGCCGATCCTGGTAGTGATCGCGGCGATCACGCTCTTCTATGGCGCCGCGCTCGGCTCGCCGCTGACGCTGTACGCGATGCATACGGACGACGATGTCGTCTGGCAGTTCCGAACCGACACCCTCGAGCAGTTTGCCTACGTCCAGGAGCACGGCTATCTACCGTTCTGGATTGATCGGCGCGGTCTCGGACAATCTGCCTTTGTCGGCTCGTATCACGGGAACTTCTATCCGCTGCGCTGGCTGGCGCTCCGGCTCGCACCGCGAGCCGAAGAAGCGGCGGATTGGCTGATCTGGAGCCAGATGCTCGTCGCGGGCCTGGCCACAATGGCGTTAGCCCGCCACTACGGGATGAGTCGTTGGGCGGCGGCCTTCGCCGGCCTCTGCTTCGCCCTGGGGCATCTCCCGATGCGCTGGGCACCGTTCTCACACGCACCAGCGCACTTCGCCACCTATCCACTGGCCGTGCTGGGGACCGAGCTGATCTGGTCCGGCCGGGGGCGGCACGGCCTCGGTCTGCTCGCACTCAGCCTGGGTATCTCCGGCCTAGGAACTATCTTGTATCACCCCCACATGGTTTACCACGTTGTGGGCATCATCGTGTTGTATCGGCTCCTGACGACCTCTTTACCCCGCCGGGTCCGCCTCCAACGCCTCGGGCTGTCGGCGGCCGCCGTGTTGCTGGGGATCTCGATAGCGGCGCCGGTACTCGTGCCGTTCGTCTGGGAACAGCGCGGCACGACGCGGGAAGCAGTGGCGGAAGCCGGCGCTTCCGGGATGAACCTTGTGTCGCTGATTGGGCACGTTTATCCGTACTCGCCGCAGATCAACGACGATGTCTACATGGGACCACTGGCGCCAGCGCTCATGCTGGTCGGCTTGCTCGTGAGTCTGCGCCGGCGGCGCCTCGCGCTATTGCCGATTTTGGTCGTACTCGCATTATTGATCGGGTTCAAGACGCCGCTGCTGGATCTGCTCCAGCAAATGGTGCCCGGCTGGAGTGCGGTCTCCAACGTGCGGCGGTTGTCGTTCGTGATGGTCCTCCCACTGGCGCTAATGGCCGGGCTGGGGCTGGACTGGTTGAGGAACAGCCGGCGGAAGGGGCAGGCCACTGCCATCGTTGGCGCGCTGGTTGGCGCCAGCCTGATGCTCTGGGGGCTAGGCATGGCCGGGCTGGGGTGGTTAGTGCCGGTTCCCATGCCGTGGCTAGGCATTGTCGCGACGGCCCTCATCGTCGCGACAGCACTTAACGCGTTCCTGTTGTATAAGCTCCCCCTCCGCCGCGTCGCTGCCAACACTAGCGTCCCCCGCCTCATCCTCGCCCTCGTCTTTGGCGGCAGTCTGCTGGCCCTGGGAGTGGAGCGCCAGCTCCGGTGGCAGCCGGTACCGGATAATCCACTGCCTGAGTTCGTAGACACGCTGGCGCTGGTGGCACGCCACGACGATCCCGCTGGGCGGTGGATGTCCTTCAGCATCCACATGCACGAGAGTTATATGCCCAACGTGTTCCTGGAGGTGCCAGGGCGGTGGCTGGACACCTATGAGAGCTTTCGTCCACCGGAGTTCTTCACCTACTGGCGCACGCTCACCGGCTCCACGCAGTACGACCAGCGCCGGGAGGGCCTGGGGAGCCTGTGGTATATGCATACGCTCCAGGACCCCACCCCCAACGCGAATCTCGTCAATGCGGCGGGCATTACGCGGGTGCTAGGATCATCCGACCGCAGTGCCGAGGCAGAGCAACTGGGATGGTCGTTGCTCGGTGAACAAGGCATTCTCCGCGCCTACCACAATCCCCAGGCCTTCCCCATGACCTATGGGTCGCGGCGCTGGGGGACTGCCGACCCCGACGCGGCGATTGCACGGATAGCCACGACCGAGCAGGGCGCCTTCAACACCCATACCGACTACGTTGACGGTGTCATCTCCGTCGCCAGTCCCGGTGAGGACCCGCTGCCGGCGCGGGTCGTGCGCCCCAGTGCCGAGGAGGTGCAGGTCGCGCTGGCAGCGCCGAGCCAGACGCCGGTCCTCATGGTGCTGCTGGATAGCTACCACCCGGACTGGCACGCCCTTGTGGACGGAGAACGCCGCCCGGTGCTGCGCGTGAACGGCGTGTTTCGCGGTGTGCTCCTAGAGCCGGGGGAAACGCAAGTGACCTTCCGCTTTGCGCCGCGCTGGTTTCCGTGGTTACCGGCCAGCGCCGCGGCCGTCGCTGTGGCCACGGTCCTATTGCTCCTACCAATTGGCTGGATGCGACGGGCCGCCCAGGGCGTGTTTGCAAAGTACCGGTTGGCCGGGTAAATCCCTCCGTTCGACAAGGAAGTGCTCGTCCGACGAGGGGTGATCCGCAGCGCGCACAACTGCGGCGCCGGCACGCAGCTCGACACCTACGACTACAAGGAGCTGGATGCCTTGTGGCCGCACCTGGAAACGCTGTTCACGTGGCAATCGGGCTAACGGCGCCACGGGTAGCACTGCTCCCACCACTGAGACCTTTGCATAACCCCCGGATGGAGTGCTATGAGAGCAGTAATCCAGCCTTCGCTAACCTGGACCGTCCAGGTTTTGGATTCCCGCTTGCGCGGGAATGACGGGTTACGCAAAGGTCTCCCACTGGGGGAGACGCACGATTCTGACCTATCGACTCCGTGCAACACTAGGGCTGGGTCCCGCCGAGGACAGTTGCAGCCCGGAATGTCAGGTAAGTAGGCTCTACGGCCAAGCACAATGTTGCTTTCGATACAGCCGGCACTGGTGCGGTTCGGGCCAATCCTGGTAGTGATCGCGGCGATCACGCTCTTCTATGGCGCCGCGCTCGGCTCGCCGCTGACGCTGCACGCGATGCACACGGACGACGATGTCGTCTGGCAGTTCCGAACCGATACTATCGAGCAGTTTGCCTACGTCCAGGAGCACGGCTATCTACCGTTCTGGATTGATCGGCGCGGCCTCGGACAATCTGCCTTTGTCGGCTCGTATCATGGGAGCTTCTACCCGCTGCGCTGGCTGGCGCTCCGGCTCGCACCGCGAGCCGAAGAAGCGGCGGATTGGCTGATCTGGAGCCAGATGCTCGTCGCGGGTCTCACCACGATGGCGTTAGCCCGCCACTACGGGATGAGTCGTTGGGCGGCGGCCTTCGCCGGCCTCTGCTTCGCCCTGGGGCATCTCCCGATGCGCTGGGCACCGTTCTCACACACACCAACGCACTTTGCCACCTATCCACTGGCCGTGCTGGGGACCGAGCTGATCTGGTCCGGCCGGGCGCGGCACGGCCTCGGTCTGCTGGCACTCAGCCTCGGTATCTCCGGGCTGGGAGCACACCTGCAATATACCCATATGGCCTTGCACGTTGTGGGCATCATCGTGTTGTATCGGCTCCTGACAACCTCCGTATCCCGCCGGGTCCGTCTGCAACGCCTCGGGCTGTCGGTGGCTGCCGTGTTGCTGGGGATCGCGATAGCAGCGCCGGTGCTCGTGCCGTTCGTCTGGGAACAGCGCGGCACGACGCGGGACGCAGTCGCGGAAGCCGGCGCTTCCGGGATGAGTCCCTACTCGCTGGCTGCATACGTTGATCCGCACTCGCTGTATATCGGTGACGATGTCTACATGGGGCCGCTGGCGCCAGCGCTCATGCTGGTCGGCTTGCTCGTGAGTCTGCGCCGGCGGCGCCTCGCGCTACTGCCGATTTTGGTCGGCCTGGGGTTGCTGATCGGGTTCAAGACGCCGCTGCTGGATCTGCTCCAGCAAATGGTGCCCGGCTGGAGCGCGGTATCCAACGTGCGGCGGTTGTCGTTCGTGATGGTCCTCCCACTGGCGCTAATGGCCGGGCTGGGTCTGGACTGGTTGCGTACCAGCCGGCGGAAGGGGCAGATCATTGCCATCGTGGGCACGCTTCTCGGCACCAGCCTGATGTTCTGGTGGCTGCACATGGCCGAGTGGGGCCTGTGGCTGAGTCCGGCTCTGTGGCTAGGCTTGATCGCGACGGCACTGATCGCCTTCCTGTTGCACACATCCTTGCATCGCACCGCTGCCACCGGATCGGCGTCCGGCACAGACGACACGCGCGCTTATCGCTCAACCTTTGCGATCATCGGCACGCTCGTCGGCATCAGTCTGATGGTCTGGCTGGGCTGGTGGCTCCGCATGGCCGGGCTGGAGCGGCCGGCGCTCATCCCGGTGCTGGGGTTAGGGCTGGTCGCGATCACCCTCAGCGTCTATCTGTTGTACAGGAGCTCTCTGCATCGCCTTGCTGAAGGCATCAGTACCTCCCTCCCAACCCTTGCGGTGCTGGGGGCGCTCGTGGGCGCCAGTGTTGCGTTCTGCTGGCTCCGCGTGACCGAACTGGGCCGGCTGGCTTTCATTCCCGCGCTGTGGCTGGGGGCGGTGCCAGGGACATGTCCACCGACTTGGGGACGGCTGGGCCTCATACCGGTGCTGTGGCTAGGCGCCATCACGACGGCACCCATCGCCTTCCTGCTCCGCAAGACCTCCCGCCGCCGCCGCGCTGACGACACGCCCACTTCCCTCCCAATCCTTGTGCTCCTGGGCGTGCTCGTGGGCGCCGGCCTGATGGTATGGTGGCTCCGCATGGCCGAGCTAGGGCTGGAGCAAGGACTGAGTCCGGTTCTGTGGTTAGGCCTCGTTGCGATGGCACTCATCGTCGCGACGGCACCCATCGCTTTCCTGTTGTACAAGCGAACTCCACGCCACGCCGCTGACGGCTCGCGCGCCTCCCGCCTCATCCTCGCCCTCGTCTTTGGCGGCAGTCTGCTGGCGCTGGAAGTGGAGCGCCAACTCAGGTGGCAGCCGGTACCGGATGAGCCGTTGCCTGAGTTCGTAGACACGCTGGCGCTGGTGGCACGCCACGACGATCCCGCTGGGCGGTGGATGTCCTTCAGCATCCACATGCACGAGAGTTATATGCCCAACGTGTTCCTGGAGGTGCCAGGGCGGTGGCTGGACACCTATGAGAGCTTTCGTCCACCGGAGTTCTTCACCTACTGGCGCACGCTCACCGGCTCCACGCAGTACGACCAGCGCCGGGAGGGTCTGGGGAGCCTGTGGTACATGCATACGCTCCAGGACCCCACGCCCAACGCCAACCTCGTCAATGCGGCGGGCATTACGCGGGTGCTAGGATCATCCGACCGCAGTGCCGAGGCAGAGCAACTGGGATGGTCCCTGATCGGTGAACAAGGTATTCTCCGGGTGTACCGCAATCCCCAGGCCTTCCCCATAGCCTACGGGTCGCGGCGCTGGGAGAGTGCCGACCCTGACGCGGCGATTGCACGGATAGCGAGTGCCGAGCAGGGCGCTTTCAACAGTCATACCGACTATGTTGACGGTGTCATCTCCGTCGCCAGTCCCGGTGAGGACCCGCTGCCGGCACGGGTCGTGCGCCCCAGTGCCGAGGAGGTGCAGGTCGCGCTGGCAGCGCCGAGCCAGACGCCGGTCCTCATGGTGCTGCTGGATAGCTACCACCCGGACTGGCAGGCCCTTGTGGACGGAGAACGCCGCCCGGTGCTGCGCGTGAACGGCGTGTTTCGCGGCGTGCTGCTGGAGCCGGGTGAGACCCAAGTAACCTTCCGCTTTGAGCCGCGCTGGTTTCCGTGGCTACCAGCCATCGCCGCGGCCGTTGCCCTCGCTATGGTCCTATTGCTGCTGCCAGTTGGCCTCATGCGACGGACCGCCCAGCGCGTTGCCCGTGGGTGATCGGCGCCGGTGAGTCGCGTGCTACCATTGCCAGCGGGCTACCGAGCGCAACGATTCGATTGTAGATGCGTGGGCCGGATGTAATCGGAGTCCGGGCGTGGCGATCAATCCGGAGAGAGCGACATGGCAGCAGCAACTGCACACGCCGGGCAGGCGACCGTGACAGCCGCGGGCAATGACATGTTGAAGACATCGGAAGCACACGATAGCGCCAGGTGTGGTGTACTTCCAGCGCATCAGTGGCCAAGCATCCCGGTGGAGCCGGAGACTTGGCCGGCGTCGGGCGAGGCCGTAGATGATTTGGAGACGCCGGTCCTGGTGGTGGACCTCGACCGGATGGAGGCCAACATCCGGTTCGTGCAGGCGTTCTGCGAGCGATTGGGGGTACGCAACCGAATCCACATCAAGACGCACAAAATACCGCAGATTGCGGCGCTCCAAGTGGCGGCCGGGGCGGCGGGAATCACGGTCCAGAAGCTCGGCGAGGCGGAGGTGTTCGCCGCGTCCGGTCTCGGTTTTGACGACATTTTCCTGCCCTACAACTTGCTCGGCGCCGCCAAACTCCGGCGGCTACGCGCGTTCCTCGAACGCTACCCAGGGATAGCGTTGAGCCTCACCTGCGACAGCACGGTCGTTGCCGAGGGACTGAGCGCGGTGGCGAGAGAATCCGGCCGTCGTCTCAAGGTGTGGGTCGAGTGCGACGCCGGGCTGGGCCGCGCCGGCGTCACGCAGCCCCAGCAAGCACTCGACTTGGCTCGCGCCATCGAGCAGCTTCCCGGCCTGACGTTCGGCGGCCTGATGTCGTTCACCGCCGACGCCGAGCCGAGCGTCGCATTCATGGCGGCGACCCTCGCCGTGTTCCGCAGCGCCGGTCGACCGGCGCCGGAAGTGACGATGGGGGGCACGCGGCAACTGCGCTGGGTGCAGCAGGTCCCGGGCGTGACCGAGCATCGGCCCGGCACTTACGTCTTTCACGACCGCCAGACCGTGCTGCAGGGCGGCTGGTCGTTCGACGATTGTGCCGGCACCGTGCGGACCACGGTGGTCAGCCGGCCGACGGTGGAGCGCGGCATCCTCGATGCCGGATCGAAAGCGATCACGCCGGAGACGATGGGCCTCGACGGGCTGCTCGGTCATATCGTGGAATACCCGGAGGCGCGCTTGTATCGGCTCTCGGAGGAGCACGGGTACGCGGACTTCTCGGCCTACCCGGAGTCCGAGCGCCCGCGGGTGGGGGACGTGCTTGGCGTAGTTCCCAACCACATCTGCACGACGGTCAACATGTACGACTGGCTCGTCGGGGCGCGGAACGGTCGGGTCCAGGTGGTGTGGCCGGTCGCGGCCCGTGGTCGGGTGCGCTAGATCGGCCGCGGCAGGCGGAATCGGGAGTACGACACACCGTCCAGCAGGACCGTGTGTTCTTGCCGGCCTTCAACTACGGTGGTACGATGGGCGCGGTCGGATGTCGGTTGAGTGGGCGTGTTTGCGCGTCCATGAAAGGTAGAAGGAGGTACCGGGATGGCAGGTATCGTGCGGAGACGCTATCTGGGAGGCGCAGCCGCCGCTCTGGGTGGTCTGGTTGCCGCCGCGTGCGGCGAGCCGACCGTCCGCTACGTCGGCCAGCCACAGGCCGGGCCGGCCGGCCCAGCCGGCCCGGCGGGAGCGAAGGGTGAGACCGGCGCACAGGGCCAGCAGGGCGCACAGGGCGCACAGGGCGCCGCTGCAAAGGCGCCGGTAACGCTCGACTTCCAGCACCGTTGGAACGGCCCAGCCCGTGAGCCGATTGTGAACGAGGTGATCGAGCTGTTCGAGGAAGCGAACAACGGCATTTTCGTTGAAACCACGATGAACCTGGCACGTGGAGAAGGCACCTCCGGCGGCGTGCCGATTGCCAAGATCCTGGCGTCGATTGCAGCGGGACAGCCACCCGACTGCTTCATGATCCACGCCAATCCCGCACGTGAGTTCGCTCAACGCGGCGCGCTCGCCTGGCTGGACAACTACCTGAAGAGAGACGGACGCAGTCTCGGCGAGCTGTACTTCCCGGCGGTCCTGCCCTATATCCAACTGGACGGGAAGACGTATGCCCTGTCGCAGACGGCATCGGGTGACAACCCCTACAACCACTACAACAAAGACATGCTGGCCGCCAAGGGAGTCAACCCGGACGACCTCAAGACCTGGCAAGGATTGCTACAGGCGGCCAGGACTCTCACGGTGTCGCAGGGAGACAGTTTCAAAGAGATAGGCTACCGCTATCCTGGCAGCTTCTCCACGTGGCACACACTCAATGGCGGCCAGTTCTGGGATGCCGACGGTCGCAAAGTGCTGTTCAATGATGCGATTGGCCGCGAGTCACTCACCCACTCTACCGAGGCAGTCAAGCAAGTCTACGGCTCGTGGCCAAAGCTCGACACCTACATCAAGGAGCATACGGTCGAGATGTCAGCTCCGGTGGATTCATTGTTTGCCAACGGCAAGCTGGCCATCTCGACGAGCGGTCCGTGGTATTGGGTGAGCGTGCCGAAAGCGGCACCCAACCTCAACTGGGGCACGGAACGCATGCCCCGCAACGCCGAGAATCCGCAGTCCAAGCAGACCACGTTGGCGGGCAGTGTGTGGACCTGGGCTACGGGCGCCGGCCCCAAGAATCCCGACGAGGCCTGGCTGCTGGAGCGCTGGATGTCGCAGGACGAAGGCCACCGGCGGCTGATGACCGGGATGGGCCGCGCCACTATGTACAAGCCAGTGGTCATGGACCAGCTGTACTATGACGCAAATCCTGGCTGGGACCTGGTCCTCGAAACGATCAACGCGGCGACTCCCCTGCCCATCGCGAAGGGAGCGGGACCTGCCATGGGTCACATCAACGCGGTCACCGAGCAGGTAGTCCAAGGCGAACTCGGTGTTGCCGCCGCCCTGGAACAGGCTGCCGAAAAGGCCCAGTTCGAGCTAGACAAGGCCCATGAGGCCGCACAGGGCTAGCGAGCACTCGCACAGGATCGTCCGCGGCCGGGGCACGTGCCCCGGCCGCGTGCTTTTCCTGATGACAATGCACCGGCGGAGGGACGTAGGCATGGAGCTGCGAGTAGGGCGGGGCGCGGTAGTTGGCATGAGGGGTACGGCACGACGGCCGCTAGGATTGAGGGCTGTTGCTGGCCCCGAGCCACAGGTGGTATTATTGGCGCCGCAGCCATAGTCTGGAGTGGGCGTGGGTGAACACGTCCATGAGGAGAAAGAGGAGGCACCGGGAATGGCAGGTATCGTGCGGAGACGTTACTTGGGAGGCGCTGCTGCCGCATTGGGCGGTCTAGTTGCCGCGGCGTGCGGCGAGCCGACGGTACGGTATGTCGGCCAGCCACAGGCCGGGCCGGCCGGTCCGGCGGGGCCAGCGGGGGCGAAGGGTGAGACCGGCGCACAGGGCCAGCAGGGCGCACAGGGCGCGCAGGGCGCTGCTGCAAAGGCGCCCGTAACGCTCGACTTCCAGCACCGCTGGAACGGGCCGGCGCGTGAGCCGCTGGTTGACCAGGCCATCGAGATGTTCGAGGAGGAATACGACAACATCACCGTGGACTTGACGATGAACTTGACACCGGGTGGACCTGGTGTAGACGGCGGCGTGCCGATTGGGAAGATCATCGCCGCTATCGCCGCCGGCTCTCCGCCGGACGTGTTCATGATCCATGGGCGGGCCACCGTGGACCTGGCGCGGCGCAACGCCCTGACCTTTATTGACGACTACCTGACGCGCGACAAGCGGAGTCTGGAGGAGTTGTACTTCCCCGCGATCATTCCGTTCATCCAACTCGACGGCCGGACCTACGCGCTGCCGCAGACGGCGTCGGGCGATAACCCCTACGTCTTCTACAACGAGGACATGCTGGCAGCGAAGGGCATTGACCCGAACGAGTTGAAGACCTGGCAAGGGCTGCTCGAATCGGCGAAGATTCTGACCGAGCCGGACGGGGACTCGTTCAAGCAGGTGGGCTTCAACTATCCGGGCACCGCCTTCTACGTCTGGCATACCGTGAATGCAGGCCGTCTGTTCGAGGGCGACGGCAAGACGGTCGCCTTCAACGACGAGTTGGGGATCGAGGCACTCACCTATCCGACTGATGCCGTCAACCAGGCCTACGGCGAGTGGAACAAGTTCGACGCCTTCATGAAGTCCCAGCAGAAGGAAGGGCAACCGGGCCTCGATCCGATCTTCTATAACGGCAAGATGGGCATCTTGATGAGCGGTCCTTGGCAGTGGATCAACGCTCCCGATGCTGCGCCGAATCTGAAGATGGGTGCGTCGCGGATGCCGCGCAACGCCAACAACGCGAACTCGAAGCAGACCACCCTGGCCCAGTACACCTGGACGTGGGCGATGGGTGCCGGGCTGAAGAATCCCGATGAGGCCTGGCTGCTGGAGCGGTGGATGTCGCAGGACGGCGGACACCGGCATCTGATGACTTCGATGGGTCGGGGCACGATGTATCGGCCGGTGGCCGAGGACCCGGTGTACTACAAGGCCAATCCGGGCTGGGACACCGTGCTGGAGACCATCAACGCCGCGACGCCGGCACCGGCCTCGCTGGGCTTGGCCGCGCTGATCCGGGGGATCAACGGCGCGGACATGCACGGCAAGGTGCTCCGGGGTGAGGCCAGCGTCAAGTCAGTAATCGACGAAGCGGCCAGAGCGGCACAGGTGGAAGTGGACGAGGCGTTTGCCCTAGCCGAAGGCAGCTAAACGCGCATTCCGGCGAGATGATCTGCGGGCGGTCGGGTGGCTCATCCACCCGGCCGCTTCTTGTTATGTCGTGACCGGCGGCGGACCGCAGGGAGGAGTGACCGATGGTAACTGTTGAGCGTGCCCGGCTCAGTCCGGTGCAGGTGGAGTTCTACCGCAACAATGGGTACCTCACCGTCGAGAACGTGCTCAGTGCGGAGCAGTTGTCCACGGCGCAGAGGATCGTGGACGAGCTGGTCGAGCAATCCCGCGGCGTGACGGCCAACACCGAGGCGTTTGCGTTGGAGGAGGGGCATAGCGCCGAGACGCCGCGGCTGGCGCGGATCAACGCGCCGAGCAAGCGCCATCCGTTCTTCGGGGAGTTGTATCGCTCGGATGCCATCTTGGATGCCATCGAGCCGCTGCTCGGCCCGGACATTCGGCATCAAGGTGAGAAGCTGAACATGAAGACGGCCGGGGGCGGCAGCGCCGTCGAGTGGCATCAAGACATTGCCTTCTATCCCTACACGAACGATGACGTGCTGGCCGTCGGCGTTTGCCTCGATGACCATACGCTGGAGAACGGCTGCATGTTGATGATCCCCGGCTCGCACCAGGGGCCGGTGCTGGACCACCATCAGGACGGCTACTTCATCGGGGCGGTCACGCCCAGCCGCGGGGAAACGGACCTCAGCACGGCCGTGCCGGTCGAGGTCGGCGCGGGGGGCATCACCATCCACCATACGCGGATGCTGCACGCCTCCGCGCCCAACCGCTCCGGCAAGTCGAGGCGACTGCTGATCTATACCTATGCGGCAGCCGACGCTTGGCTGCTGGCAGGTGACGCGCGGTTTGTGGACCTCGACCAGTGGAACGACTTCATGGTGCGGGGCGAGCCGACGGTGACGCCGCGGGTGATAGCCCACGACGTGCGGATGCCGTGGCCCAAGCCCCCGCTTGAGGACGACTTCCAAGCCGGTCGCGCGATCTTCGGCTTGCAGACTCTGGCGCGAGAGCGCTCATTCGAGGGCCGGTAGGCGAGCTTACCGCCGGCCCCTATCCTGACAAGGGTAGGTATTTTGTCTGCATCAGGATTTGCAGGATACAAGGATGAGCAGGATGGTCCTCACCCCCCGGCCACCTGACCGGCCAAAGCCGCACGGATAGGGCCAGGTGGGGTAAGGGTTAGCCCCCCTATGGTCCCCCCGCTGCGGCGGGGGGACGGGCGCAACATGTTGCGCCCCTACGGCTCAACCGGTACCTGCATCAGCCAGGGAGGGGGTAGGTCCGCCCGCTCCACACGAAAAACTTACCCTTGTAGGGGTAGGGACGGTGGCTGGCGGAAGGACATGAGCATGAAGATTGCCAAGGTGGAGTCGTTTCATATTGTTGCCGACCGGGAAGCACACGCGGCGGCCGGGACCGTGGGGCGGCGGCAGGCAGGGCCCGAGCCCGGGGTCAGGGCGCTGGATTACAACACGGGCCGGCATCTCTGCGCCTATCCTTCGATAGATCAGACACTTTTGGTGCGTCTGACGTCCGATGACGGCTTGGTGGGGTGGGGCGAGGCCCACTCGCCGCCGGTGCCCGGCGTGGCTAAGGCCGTGATTGCGGACCTGTTCGCACCGCTGCTGCTGGGACAGAATCCGCTGGCTATCGAGGTGCTGTGGGACCATCTCTACGCTTCGATGCGGCTGCGCGGGCACGGCTCCGGGTTTATGCTTGAGGCGCTCGCGGCGATAGACATTGCGCTGTGGGACCTGGTCGGCAAGGCGCTCGATCAGCCGGTGTATCAACTGCTCGGCGGCCCGTTTCGCACGCGGATTCCGTGCTATACCGGGCTGCCGGGTGAGACGGTCGAGGAGCGGATCGCCTATGCCAAGAACTACGTGGACATGGGCTTCACCGCGATGAAGACCGGCACGGCTCTGGGCGATACGAGCGGCGCCCTGGCGGAGGTTGGGGCAGTCGTCGAGGCCGTCAGGGGACAAGCCACCGTGCTCGTGGACGCCCACGGCGCCTACGATGCCCGCACGGCCATCCCGGCCGGCCGGGAGCTGGAGCGGATGGGCGTGGGCTGGCTGGAAGACCCGCTCCCGCCGGAAGACCTCGACGGCTACGCCGCGCTGTGCGACGCGCTGGACATGCCCATTGCCAGCGGCGAGACGGAATGCACGCGCTGGCAGTTCAACGAGAAGCTGCGTCGCGGTGGCGCCGATATTATCCTGCCCGACATTTGTCGTGCTGGGGGCATTTCGGAGGGGCGCAAGATCGCGCAGGTGGCCGACCTGTTCAACGTGCCGTGGTGCGCGCACGTCAGCATGGGATCGTCTATCCATGTGGCGGCCGCTCTGCATCTGGCGGCGGCCACGCCGAACTTCCTGATCTGCGAATACCGCGGGCCGCTGCGGCCCAACCCGCTCGGTGACGTGCTCTTGCAGGAACCGATCCAGTACGCTGACGGGCACTTGGAGGTGCCGCCGGGGCCGGGGCTGGGAATTACGTTTGACGATGATGCGCTGGCGGCCCGTAGCATCGACGCTTATGCGCCGGTGGGGTGAGGGCTGCCCCCCTATGGTCCCCCCGCTGCGGCGGGGGGACGGGGTAGCGCGTGGTCCTCCCGCAGGGCGGGGGGACGGGGTGGTGGAAGGATGAGCGGATGAAGATTGCGAACGTGGAGACGTTTCACATCGTGGCGGACCGCGACTACATGGCGGAGATGGGGCTGCGACCGACGCGGGCGTTGGCCCGGGACCGGCACACGATGGGCGGCGCGGTCGGGGCGCTGGACCGTAATGAGGGGCGCCATCTCTGTGCTTACCCGGCACAGGAGCAAACGCTGCTGGTGCGGGTGACTTCCGATACCGGTCTCGTCGGGTGGGGAGAGGCGCACTCGCCGCCGGTGCCCGGCGTCGCCAAGGCGGTCATCGCGGACCTGTTCGCGCCGCTGCTACTGGGGCAGAATCCGCTGGCTATCGAGGTGCTGTGGGACCATCTCTACGCCTCGATGCGGCTGCGCGGGCACGGGTCGGGGTTCATGCTCGAGTCGCTAGCCGCGATTGACATTGCGCTATGGGACCTCGCGGGCAAGGCGCTCGATCAGCCGGTGTACCAACTGCTTGGTGGGCCGTTCAACACCGCGATTCCCTGCTATAGCGGGCTGCCCGGCGACACGCTGGAGGAGCGGATTTCAGCGGCCGAGCAGTACGTGGAGCAGGGGTTCACGGCGCTGAAGCTGCATCTCGGCCGCAACGACTGGCGCGGCGACCTGGCGACGATTGAAGCGGTCGCCGAGTCCGTCGGCGAGCGGGCCACGGTGATGGTGGACGCACACGGCGCTTACGATACGCGCACGGCGACGCAGATCGGCCGCGCGCTGGAGCGGATGGGCGTGGGGTGGCTGGAAGACCCGCTGCCGCCGGAAGACCTCGACGGCTATGCTGCGCTGTGCGCCGCGCTGGACCTGCCCATCGCCAGCGGTGAGACGGAATGCACGCGCTGGCAGTTCCACGAGAAGCTGCGCCGGCGCGCGGCCGATGTGATCCTGCCGGACATCTGCCGCGCCGGAGGTATTTCGGAGGGACGCAAGATCGCGCTGGTGGCCGATCTGTTCAACGTGCCGTGGTGCGCGCACGTGAGCATGGGATCGTCTATTCACGTGGCGGCTGCGCTGCACTTGGCCGCGGCATCGCCGAACTTCCTGATTTGCGAGTATCGTGGGGCGGAGCGGCCGAACCCGCTCGGCGACGTGCTTTTGCAAGAGCCAATCCACTACGAGGCGGGGCACTTGCACGTGCCGGCAGGGCCGGGACTGGGGATTGCGTTCGACGACGATGCGCTGCGGGCGCATAGTATCGACTCGTATGCGCCGGTGGGGTGAGGGGCCGGGGGTAGTTTTTGTCTGCATCAGGATTTTCGGGATGCAAGGATAAGCAGGATGGATTCCCGCTTTCGCGGGAATGACAGGGAGAGAGGTGGATTGCGGCTTCCGCCGCAATGACGAGCAACTGGGCGCAACATGTTGCGCCCCTACGGCTTTAACCGCACCTATCCTAGTCAGGGTAGGTGCGCGCCTTCAATGGAGTAGTAGCTATGAAGATCACGGACATCGAGATCATTCCGATCTATCCCCGTATTGCTGCGCGTAACGCCGCCTATACGGCTCGCTTTCACGACATGAACCACCTGACGGTGTTCAAGGTGCAGACGGATGCGGGGGTGGTGGGGTACGGCGAGTTTCGCTGCACACCGCCGCCGCGGTCGTATGTCGAGCCGCTGATCGGTCGTAGTCCGTTCGACTTCATCAACAACACCTTCAACCCCGGCTTGGGCGGCGCGCTCTACGACGCGATGGGGAAGTATCTCGATGTACCGGCCTACAAGCTGATGGGGCAGAAAGTCCGGGACGGCATCTCGGTCGCGGCCTGGACGCGGACCGCTTCGCCGGAGCTATTCGCGGCCGAGGTGCAACGCGCGGCAGCGGAGGGGTACACGACCTTCAAGATGCACACCTGCGCCTACTACGACGTGATCGAACAGACCCAAGCGGTGCAGGAGGTCGCTCCGCCGGGGTTCGAGATTCACTACGACTTCAACTCCAACCGCACGCTCGCCGCGGCACTGCCGGTCATCGGCGAGCTAGAGCAGTACCCGGTGGTCGGCTACATCGAGGACCCGCTGACGGCACATGACCTCGACGGCTGGCGGCGCCTACGGGAACAGACGCGGCTGCCGATCATCATGCATAAGACACCAGTGGGGCATTTGCAGGAGCTACTCTTTGGCGTAGCAGATTGCTATATGCTCGGGGGCAGCATCGGAGAGGCGCTCATCCTGGGGGCCGCATACGGTCGGGCCAACACACAGGTCACCGTGCAGTTTGGGGGTGGAGGGACGCTGGCCAAGGCGCTGACGCTGCACGTGATGGCGGTGCTGCCTACGGCCACCGGCCACTCGGTCAACTTGGACGATCAATACGCGGAGGACATCGCCACCGAGCGCATTCCGGTGATCGAAGGCTTTTCGCCGGTGCCGGAAGGGCCGGGGCTGGGCGTGGAGGTGGACGAGGCGGCGCTGGCGCGGGTGGCCGCGAACGAGCCTACTGTGCCGCCCAAGCACATCGGCGTCATTCGGCTGCCGAACGGCCGTGAGCTGCACACCCCGTCGTTCTCGCACTGGGTTAGCCATCCCGAGGCGGGCAGGTGGTTCAGCCAACTGACTGGGCAGGAAGAGGGCAGTATTCGGGGCGTCAGCATGGAGCTGTGGGAGGACGACGGGTCGGAGGCGTTTGCTCGTGCCCACGAGCGGGCCGCTCTTCAACTACGCGGTCAAGAATAATACCTATCCGTCATTCCGGCTTTCGCCGGAATCCATGTCCCCCTGCGGAGCGGGGAGACGACAGACCAACAGGGGTAGGATATTGTCTGCATCAGGGTTTTTCAGGATGCCGGGATGGTCAGGATGGTCCTCACCCCCCGGCCCCCTGACCGGCCACAGCCGCACGGATAGGGCCAGGTGTGGTGCGGCTGTGGCCGGCCCCCTCTCCATCGCGGAGCGATAGAGAGGGGGTGGATTCCCGCTTTCGCGGGAATGACGGGGGCGCGGTGAATCGCGGCCCCTACATAGAAAACCCACCCTTGTCAGCCTATGCTCCCCCCGCTGCGGCGGGGGGACGGGCGCAACATGTTGCGCCCCTACTCTTGGCCTATATCTACCCTAGCCGGAGGGAGCATTATGTTGAGTGAGCTGCGGGAGTTCGAGCACTACATCGCAGTTGACGGGTATTGCGCCTGGCCCAATCTGACCATTCTCGATGACGGCTACATCGGCGCGCTCGTCTTCAACCAAGGGAGTCACGGCCGAGTCGAGGGCGACATCGAGCTTTGGGTGAGCCGCGACGGTCGGCCGCCCTGGACGCAGCGGAGCATGGTCACACAGCATCCGCCGGGCGAATCCCGGTTCAACGTGGCCGGCGGGATGGGCCACGACGGCACGCTGATTGCGCTGGTCGGTGGTTGGCTGCGGCCGCAGCGGCTGCCGATCCGCACCGACAATCTGCTCGATCCGCTGGTGTGCCGGTCTACCGACGCCGGCCATACGTGGGAAGTGGCGGGAGCGATGGTCACGCCACCCGGCGCAGGCAAGCTCATCCCGTTCGGCAACGTGCGGGTGGGGCAGGACGGCAGCCTCTACGTCGCCGCCTATGACTGCCGGATGAATAGTACGGAGATGGCGTCGCGCCTCAGCTCGGTCTACATCTTCCGCAGCACCGACAACGGGCGCACCTGGGGGGCGGCGCAGCTGATTGGGCGCGACGGGTTCACGGAAACGGACATTTTGCAGGCGCCGGACGGGCACTGGCTGGCCGCGGCACGCACGCTGAACGACTACGGGAATCCCAGCAGTCCACACAGCAACGCTTGGGTGACGCTTTGGCGCGGTGACCGGAGCGCGACGACCTGGGAGCAGCAAAATCCGCTGACGCTGCCATGGCAACACCCCGGCAACCTGCTCCAGCTTCAGGACGGGCGGATACTCTTCACCTGCGGCAACCGGGTACGTGGTTCCTACGGCGTGTTCGTGCGGGTGAGCGAGGATCAGGGGGCAACGTGGGCGCCGCCGCTCGCCTTGGTCGGCGATCTGTCCCACGTCGGACGCGCCGACTTGGGCTACCCCTCAACCGTGCAGTTGGCCGACGGCACGCTGGTTACTGCCTACTACGCCATCGGTGCGGTGCATCATCAGAACTACCACGTGGCCGTGTTCCGCTGGTCCACGGACGAGATCGAGCACCATCTGGCCGGTGTGCGGCGCGACCAGCAGGAATACCCGCACGGATAGGGCGGCGGAACCGGTATGCTTGCTTCCGGCCAGCGACGGATGGGATGGGTCTGGATTGCGGCTTCCGCCGCAATGACGGGCGCAACATGTTGCGCCCCTACGGCAGCTAGATTCCCGCTTTCGCGGGAATGACGGCCTCGGGGCATTTTCGTAGCAATGAAGATTTAGGCAACGGTCTCCGTTCGCGGGAACGACGCAAGCAAGGAGATAGCCACCACGATGGAATTCGATCTGATCGTCCGTAACGGCACGGTGATAGACGGCTCCGGGCAGCCCGGTGTCGCGGCCGACGTGGGTATTCGCGGTGACCGCATTGCCGCGGTGGGCGATCTCGCCGCGGCGACGGCGGCGCAGACGCTGGACGCAGCCGGCAAGGTGGTCTCGCCCGGCTTCATTGACATTCATACGCACTCCGACTTCACGCTGCTGCTCGATCCGCACGGCGAGGGGATGGTGCGCCAGGGTGTGACGACCAACGTGATCGGCAACTGCTCGCTCGGCTGCTATCCGGTGCGTGCGGACGGCCGCGAGGCGTTGCAGGAGACGCTGACGTGGCTGTCGGCGGCGGACGTGGAGTGGGACTGGACGGACTTGGAGGGCTACCGCCGGCGCTTCAACTCCCAAGGGGCCGCGCTGAACGTGGCCTCTTTGGTGGGACACACCGCAATTCGCACGGCCGCGATGGGCTACGACCAGCGGGCACCGACGGCAGACGAGCTGGCGGACATGCGCCGGCTGGTCGCGGAGGCGATGGAGCAAGGCGCGGTCGGCATGTCGGTCGGGTTGACCTACGCGCCCAGCGGGTACGCGGATACCGAAGAGCTGGTCAGCTTGGCCGAGGTCGTGGGGCGGTACGGTGGGTTCTATGCGGCCCATCAACGAGTGGAGATGGAGACGCAGTACGAGGCCAGGCTGGAGACGCTGGAGATTGTCCGCCGCGCCGGACTGCCGGCGCAGATGTCCCACAACAACGTCGGGGGCAAGCACTTTTGGCATCTGCTCCCGGAAATCCTCGAACTGTTGGACGGCGAGACCGCCCGCGGCGTTGACGTGACCTTCGACGTGTATCCCTACGACGCCGGCATGAGCACGACTGACCAGGTGATGCCGGCGTGGGCACAGGAAGGCGGCGCTGCGGCGCTCCTGGAACGGCTGCGCGACCCGGACACGCGCCGAGTGATCCGCGACGAACTGCGCGAGGGTCGGGGCCGCGGCCCGGAGCCGTGGGACTGGGAGGGAATCCGCGTGACCGACCTGGAGGCACCCGGCGACCCGGCATGGTCGGGTAAAACGGTCGGTGAAGTGGCCGGGATGATGGGCGTAGAGCCACTTGAGGCGTTGCTGGTGCTGACCGAGTGCCGGGCGGCGGCGACGTTCCACCTGCAAAATATGGACAACACCCGCCTGCTGATGCAGCATCCGCTCGGCATGATCGGCTCGGACGGCAACGCCGTCACCATCGGCGCGCCCTCCTTGCGCGGCCGGCCGCACCCCCGCTACTTCGGCACCTTCCCGCGCTACCTCGGGACGTTTGTGCGCGACGAGGGGCTGCTGCCGCTACCGGAGGCCATCCGCAAGATCACCTCGGCGCCCGCGCAACGGCTCGGCTTGCGAGATCGCGGCTTGGTGGAAGTGGGCCGCGTGGCGGACATCACGGTGTTCGACCCGGAGGCCGTCACCGACCATGCGACGTTCGACAATCCGCTCCAGTACGCCAGCGGCGTCGATTCCGTGCTGGTTGGCGGCGAGTTTGTCCTGCGGCAAGGCCGGATGACTGAGGCGCTGCCGGGCAGGGCGTTGGCGCGAGGGTAGGTTTTTCGTGTGGAGTGGCGGACCTAACCCCCGGCCCCTTCCCTGGCAGGGAAGGGGAGTCTGCGCGGCGACGCTGATCTGCATCAGGATTTACGGGATGGAAGGATGGTTCGGGTGGATTCCCGCTTGCGCGGGAATGACGGAGGTCTAGCCCCCCTATGGTCCCCCCGTTGCGACGGGGGGACGATCACTTCCCTCCTCTGGAGTCGGCTCCGGGGGAGGGCCAGGGAGCGTGCCAAGTAGCATACTGGTTATCCATGACGGCGCTAGTGCCACCTGGTATAAGGAGTGAGCAAACCGGCCACCGGTCACTGACTACGGACAACTCGTACATAAGGAGAGAGGGCGATGACGAGTGCGAATGGAGGACGAGAATTCAGGCTGCCGGGACTCATCCTGACCGGACCGGGCTGTCTCGGTCAGACGGGCGCGGCGACGGCGGAGCTAGGCGTCAATCACGCACTGGTAGTGACCGCGACTCCGTTGCGCGAGAGCGGGGCGGTTGACGAGGCGACGGCCGTGCTCAACGCCGCCGGGGTGGCGACGACCATCTTCGACGAGATCAACGCCGAGCCGACGACCGACGACGTGGAGGCGGCCGTAGCAACCTACGAGGCCGCCGGGGCCAATGGGGTGGTGGGACTCGGCGGCGGTAGCGCGCTCGACACGGCGAAGGCGGTTGCGGTGCGGGCCGTGCATCCGGGGCCGTTGTCGCTCTATCAAGGGCAGGACCAGATTCCGCCGGGTCGCGCGCCGCTGGTGGCTATCCCGACGACCGCCGGCACCGGCAGTGAAGTGACGCGCTTTACGATTCTCACCGACCGGGTGCGTGACGTGAAGATGCTTATCGGCAGCGCAACGGTCATTCCGGACGTGGCGGTCGCCGACCCGAACCTCACATTGACCGCGCCGCCGCCGGTGACGGCTTCAGCCGGCATTGACGCGCTCACGCACGCCATCGAATCGTACATCTCGCGGCGCGCCCAGCCGCTTTCCAGCTCGCTGGCGCTGTCGGCGATCAGCATGATCGGTGCCAACCTGCGGCAGGCGTGGGCCAACGGTCAGGACCTGGCCGCGCGGCGGGCGATGATGGACGGGGCACTCGTCGCCGGAATGTCCTTCACGAACGCCTCGGTCGCACTCGTCCACGGGATGGCGCGACCGCTCGGAGCCTATTTCGGTGTGCCGCACGGGCTATCCAACGCCGTGCTCCTGCCGCACGTGATGGCCTACACCGCGCCGGAGGCGACCGGGCAATACGCGGAGATTGCGCGGGCGCTGGGTGAGGAGGTAGCGGGTCTGTCGGCGGCCGCGGCGGCTGACCGCGCTATCGCGTCCGTGCAGAGCTTGTGCAGCGACGTGGAAGTGCCGGGGCTGACGGCGCTCGGCGTCGGGCGCGACCAACTGATGCCCGTCGTCGAGGCGATGGCGAACGATGCGCTGGACAGCGGCAGCCCGGCCAACAATCCGCGGGTGCCCGCGGCCAGCGAGATCGTCGCGCTGTACGAGCAGGCGCTGTAGGGCATGGCCGCCTCACCCCCCGGGCCCCTCTCCATCGCCGAGCGATAGAGAGGGGGTACAGATTCCCGCTTGCTCGGAAATGGCGGGGGGTGGGCGCAACATGTTGCGCCCCTACGGCTTAACCTGTACCTACCCCAGTCAGTTGTGTTCCCCTCGCTGCGGCGGGGGGACGTGGATTCCGGCTTTCGCCGGAATGACGGAGGCTGGGGGCCTAGCCCCCGGCGGCGGCACGCATTTCGGCGGCGTAGGTGCGGAGGGCAGCGGCCTGCCGCGGTGGCGGCGTGCGATCCAGGAGGTCAATTAGGGCGCTGCCGATGATCGCGCCGTCCGCGAGGCGGGCGACGGCGGCGACGTGCTCCGGGCGAGAAATACCGAATCCTACGGCCAGGGGCAGGTCAGAAAGTGCCCGGACGCGGGCGATGAACTCCGGTAGCTCGTCCGAGAGGCGGCTGCGAGCGCCGGTTACGCCAAGCAGCGACACGCAATAGATGTAGCCGCTTGCCGCCGCGGCGATCATTGCCAACCGCTCCGGCGTGCTGGTGGCCGCGGCCAAGTACGTGACATCAAGATCGTGGGGTTGACACGCCTGGCTCATCACCGGGCCTTCTTCCGGCGGCAGGTCCGGCACGGTAAAGCCGTCCACCCCCGCAGCTGCCGCGGCGGCGGCGAGGCGGTCCAGTCCGTAGGCCAGAAAGGGGTTGTAGTAGCCCATCAGAAGCAGCGGCGCCTGCACGCCGGTGTCCTGGCGCAGACGACGGGTTATGTCGAGGCAGGTGGTGAGCGTGACGCCACGCTCCAGCGCCCATTGGGATGAGCGCTGGATTGTCGGTCCTTCACCGATGGGATCGGAGAAGGGAACACCCAGCTCTACCGCGTCGAATCCGCCCTCCAGGAGGGCTGGCACTAGCTCCATGGTGGCCGCGAGCGTCGGATAGCCCACGGTGAGATAGCCCACGAGCGAGACACGACCTTCGCGGCGACTCCGCTCGAACGCTGGCGCAATACGGCTCATGTGTTTACCTACAAAGGGGAATGAAGGCTGCTGTCCCCGGCTCGGCACCGGCCGGTACGAGCGGCCAGTGATAGGGTAGACTACTATCCTATCTACCACGCCGGCACGAGGGCGCCAGTGATTATGACAGGTCCGCGCGGATACCGCACTGGGAGACGACCACTGTGCTCTACCTGATTGTTTTCGTCGGCGGGATGACGGTGCTGGGAGTCGAGTTGGCCGGCTCGCGGCTGATCGCGCCCTATTTCGGCACGTCGCTCTTTATCTGGGCCAACCTGATCGGCTTTGTGCTGCTCTACCTCGCCGTGGGGAACTGGCTGGGTGGGCGGCTGGCCGACCGCTATCCGCGCCGCACGGTGCTGTACCAGATTACCGCTTGGGCCGCCTTCTTCTGCGGCCTGATTCCGTTGCTGTCGCGCCCTATACTCAGAATCTCCGCCGAGGGGTTTGCGAGCTATTCGCTCGGTATCTTCTGGGGATCGCTGGTCGGAGTCGTATTGCTGTTCCTGGTGCCGATTACGCTGCTGGGGTGCGTGGCGCCGTTCGCCATTCGCGTGCGGGTGGAAGGGGTGCAGTCGAGCGGGAGCACGGCCGGCAGTCTTTATGCGCTCTCGACTATCGGCAGTCTGGCCGGCGCGTTTCTGCCCGTGCTGGTACTGATCCCGAACATCGGCACCACGCGCACCTTCATGCTCTTCTCGTTGACCCTGTTCGTTTGCTCACTCATCGGCCTGTTCATCGAGTGGCGGGCCGCCGGGGGCGGGCCGAGTTGGCTGTCGCCGCGGCTGTGGCTCTACTTCCTGATGCTCATTGCGCTGGTGGCTTTGACCGTCTGGCGGCCGGGGGTCATTCGGGCGGCAGCGTATGGGGAGCTGATCTACGAGACGGAGTCGGCGTACAACTACATCCAGGTGGTGCAGAATGGAGACCGCGTGGACTTGGCGCTCAACGAGGGACACGCGGTTCATTCGATCTACCATCCTGAGCAGCTGCTCACCGGCGGCCCATGGGACTATTTCCTCGTCGCGCCGTATTTCATGCCGGACAAGCAGCCCGCGGACGTACAGAGTATGCTCATGCTCGGCTCGGCGGCCGGCACGACCCTGCGCCAATACACGGCCGTCTACGGGCCAATCGCGCTGGAGGGTGTTGAGATTGATCCGCGGATCATTGACGTGGGACGACGCTTCTTCCACATGACGATGCCGAACGCGCGGGTCATCGCCCAGGATGGACGCTACTACCTCCGTACCGCCGACAAGACCTACGACGTGGTCGGGATTGATGCATACCGGCAGCCCTACATCCCGTTCCACATGACGACGCGCGAGTTCTTCCTCGAAATCCGCGATCTGCTCAACCCCGGCGGCGTGACCGCGATCAACGTCGGCCGCACGAGAACGGACCTGCGACTGGTGGATGCGCTCGCCTCGACGATGAAGCTCGTGCATCCACACGTCTTTGTCATAGACATCCCGTCCGCGATCAACAGCATCGTAGTCGGCACCGACGAGCGCGGCAGCCTGCAAGCGTTCCAGGACAATCTGGCCCGGATCGAGCATCCGGTCCTAGGCCAGGTCGCCGATATCGCGCGGGCGAACGTGCGGGAGTACAACGAGCGACCAAAGGGAACGCCGGTCTTTACGGACGATCTGGCGCCCGTGGAGCAGGTGATTGACCAGATACTCCTCGGCTACATCGGCCAGCAATCCGACTGACCGGCCGGTTCGCAGCATCTTCACCGGCAGAGGATCGTGGCGGCCGAGCAGACATTGGGTGGCGCTGGGACTGGTCCTGGCGTTCGTGGCGACGCGCGGCCTGCTCGGCGCACTCGTCAATCCCCCGTTCAACGGCCCGGACGAATGGGGTCATTTCCTCGAAGTAGCGACGTTCCTCAACCTGGATGTGCCCGGTGAGGACCGCGTCTCCCAACACCAACCGGCCAGCTACTACATCGCAGCAGCGCTCTTCATCGGCCTGTTGGGCATCCCCGTAGGTCCGGAGCACCTCGACTGGCAGGCGCTGCTTCCACTGCGCCTCGTCTCGGTCCTGCTGGGCTTACTGACCACCGCCGCCACCTACGTCACGGCGCGCTATGCCTTGCGTAGCGACCCGGCCGCGGCACCGACGCTTGCGCTGGCCGCCGCGCTCGTTGCCGGGCTGGCGCCGGTCCACCAGTTCACCATGGCCAGCGCGGCGAATGACCCGCTGGCGATTGCGCTGGCGGCGGCGAGCACGGCGGCAGCCGTCGTGATCGTCGGCCACGGCTGGTCAGGTTCCCGTGCCCTGGTGCTGGTTGGCGCTGCGCTGGCGGCCGTCGCAACCAAGTCAACCGGCTGGGGAGCGGTCATCGTGGCCGGCGTGCTAACGGTCGCGGCCCTGCGGCGACCACGGCAAGACGGCAGTGCCGCGACCGACGACGGGACCGGACAGCGCATACCTGGCCGGCGGTGGTCCATCTCCGACCGTTGGCTGGTCGGCGCCGGCGTGGCAAGCGTGCTCGTCGGTCTCGTTGGCCTGCAAGTGGTCGCCCGCCTGGCACCGAAGAACTTTTTCGTCGAGCACCAACTGCCGTTTCTGCTGCCGGCTGCCTGGCGCTTGCCAGCGAATTACCTGCTCGCACCGGGCGGTCTGAGCGAGACGTTTCGCACGTTTTGGGTGCAGCCGGACTATGCGGTCCCGGCGCTGCCGGCTGTGACCATCGCTGCCGGGCTGTTGGTGCTCGCGGCGGTCGTGGGCGGCCTACGGCTGGCAATTACGCGCGGGGTCAGCCCGCTGCGGCGGGCGCCGGCCCTGGTGCTGATCGGCTCCGTGCTGATCCAACTGCTGCTCATCGGCTATCGCTATAGCATGGGGGTAGAGAAAGAGATTCTGCTTGGCGGCGCGGTGCAAGCCAAGTTCATACTCCCGGCGCTGCCGGCCATTGCGATCCTGCTGGTTGTCGGCTGGGCCGGGCTGCTGCCTGTGGCCCGGCGTCACTGGTTGCCGGTGTTGGTGCTCGTGGTTATGCTGGCAATGGACGCGGCTTCGCTGCTGCCGTTTCTCTGGCAGCACTACCAGTGGCTGGAATTGCGCCCGGTGTAGTGGAGGTGGGCAGACCTAACCCCCGGCCCCTTCCCTAGCAGGGAAGGGGAGTCCGCGCGGCGACCGGAGGATGGGCGCAATATGTTGTAGCCCCCTTACACGACGAAAGGAGACCGAGCAGGCCATGAGTACGGCAAACGCGGCAGCAGGCACAATCGGCTTTGGGATTATCGGTACGGGGATGGGCGGCAATCGCGCCAGGATGACCCTGGCAACGGAAGGGGCGGCCTTGCGAGCCGTCTGCGATCTGCGCGCGGAGACGGCGCAAGCGCGCGGTGCAGAGTGGGACTGCGCGTGGACCACCTCGCCCGCGGAGTTGATGGCCCGCGACGACGTGGACGTGGTCGGTGTCTTTACACCCAGCGGCACGCACGGAGACTTGGCTATTGCTGCCGCGGAGGCCGGCAAGCACGTCATCACGACCAAACCGCCGGAGGTGACGGTGGCGCGGGTCAATGCGATGGCAGCGGCCGCCCGCAAGGCCGGCGTGCTGCTCGCCGTGGACTATCAGTCGCGCTACATGGACGACATGCGGCGGGTCAAGCAGGCGCTCGACACCGGGCGGCTAGGGCGTCCGCTGCTGGCACAGCTACGGGTCAAAGCGTACCGCACTGAGACGTACTTCACCGGCGGCTCGCCGCCCGGCTGGCGCGGGACCTGGCGGTACGATGGCGGCGGCTCGCTGGCCAATCAGAGCATCCATGAGCTGGACCTGCTCCAGTGGTTCATGGGGCCGGTGGACTCGGTACGGGCGCGGACGAACATCTTCAAGCAGCCCATCGAGACCGAGGACACGTGCCACGCCTGGCTGAACTTTGCATCGGGGGCGTGGGGCACCATCGAAACGACGACGATCTCCTACGGACAGAGCGACCGGACGATTGAGGCCCAGGGGACCAATGGATCAATCCGCCTGACCGACTGGCAGGTGCAGGAATGGCACTTCCAGGACGAGGCGGACGAGGGGAGCGAGACCTGGCAGCCGGACTTGCCCGCCGGCCGGCCCATGAACATCATCGAGGACGTGGTTGGTGCCTTGCGCGACGGGGCGCCGCTCGCCTGCCCGATTGAAGAAGGGCGCAAGTCGGTCGCAATCCTGGAGGCCGTCTATGCCTCGGCACGAGCGGGTGGCAGCGAAGTGCGCGTGTGGCAGTGAGCGGCCGGGAAGGAGATGCACATGGCGACGACCATGACCAAGCTGCTGACGGCCGATGACCTGCTGCGCCTGTCGGGCGAGGGGGTGCGCGGCGAGCTCATCCAGGGGGTGCTCTACGAGACCATGCCATCGGGATACGCACACGGCAAGATTGCCATGAAGCTCGGCTTTTTCTTGAACGCCTTCATCATCCCCCGGAAACTGGGTAGCGTGACCGGCTCGGACGCGGGAGTCTGGCTGGAGCGGGACCCGGACACCGTGCGCGAGCCGGACATTGCCTACTTCTCGGCAGCGAGAATCCCACTCAACGCGATGGATAGCGGCTACGCCGAGGTACCGCCCGATCTGGTTGTAGAGATCGTCTCACCCAGCGACAGCCGGCGCGAGGTGGCCGACAAGGCGCGGATGTGGCTGCGCTACGGCGTGGACCTGGTGTGGGTGGTGCGGCCGGACACGCGCACCGTTGACGTGTATGAGCCGGGCCGCGCGGTCGTGACGCTCGCTGAGGACGACGTACTCGACGGCCTTGCCGTGCTGCCCGGCTTCACCTGTGCGGTGAGGGACCTCTTCGACACGTAGCACCAGCGCCGGTATTACACTACCGCTCTCGCCTTCCGTCGTTCCAGCGTAGCCGAGAAGGAGATGAACGTGGCGACGACCATGGCCAAGCTGCTGACCGCTGATGACCTGCTGCGCCTGTCGGGCGAGGGGGTACGTGGCGAACTCATCCAGGGGGTACTCTACGAGGCCATGCCAACGGGATATGCACATAGCAAGATCGCAGCAAATCTGACCATCCTCTTGGGAGGCTTCATCAAGCCGCGCAGGCTGGGCAGCTTGGCAACCTCGGACTTGGGCGTCTGGCTGGAGCGGGACCCGGACACGGTGCGCGAGCCGGACATCGCCTACTTCTCGGCAGCGAGAATCCCGCTGGACGCGATGGATAGCGGCTATGCCGAGGTACCGCCCGACCTGGTCGTGGAGATCGTCTCCCCCAGCGACAGCCGGCGCGAGGTGTCCGACAAGGCGCGGATGTGGCTGCGGTACGGCGTGGACCTGGTGTGGGTGGTGCGGCCGGACACGCGCACCGTTGACGTGTATGAGCCGGGCCGCGCGGTCGTGCCGCTCGACGAGCACGATACACTCGACGGACTCGCCGTGCTGCCCGGCTTCACCTGTGCGGTGAGGGACATCTTCGACACGTAGCACCGGCAGCGGCCGCGCCTCACCCCCCGCCCCCTCTCCATCGCCGAGCGATAGAGAGGGGGAGTCTGCCATCCGTCATTCCGGCGAAAGCCGGAATCCAGCGCAGTCGAGCAAGTGCGGCGTGTTCTTACCAAAGTCCGACAAGCGGCATTGGAAATGTATCGGCAAGTGTTGTACAGTTTGTGGGACGTGGAGGGTGGTGGCTATGCTGGAGCAAGACATCAGCGATATCCGCGAGAACCTGCGGAGGGGGAGCTATCCGAACGAAGCGGCCGTTTCGCAAGGTATCGTCCTGCGCTTGCTTCGCACATTGGGCTGGCCGGTCGATAAGCCTCAAGTTGTCTATCCCGAGTACACACTTGAAGGCGGCCGCGTGGACTACGCGCTCTGTCATCCGGCGAGCAAACCTCGGGTCTTCATCGAGGTCAAGCAAGTGGGCCAGAGCGATGGAGCGGAACGACAACTCTTCGAGTACGCTTTCCACCAGGGCGTTCCACTGGCGGTCCTGACTGACGGGCGCGAGTGGAGCTTCTTCCTACCCGCTGGAGCAGGCAGCTACGACGAACGGCGCATATACAAGCTCAATCTCCTCGAGCATGAAGTCACTGATTCTGCCCGGAAGTTCGAGCGTTATTTGAGCCACAAGGCAGTACGTTCCGGAGCGGCTTTTACGGCTGCCCAAGACGACTACCGGGATGTCGCGCGTGAGCGGGAAATTCACGATCCATCTCAAAAGGCCTGGGCCAAGCTGGTTCCAGACGAGGGCGAGTATCACCTTGAGGTGATCGCCGACTGCGTTGAGTATTTGTATGGATACAGGCCTGGCCGGGACACTGTTGAACATTTCCTCCGGGAAATGGTCCACCAAACCGGTGCAAAACCGCCACATACCCCGGCACGACCCTCACCCCCATCCGATCCACCACCTAATGCAGAAGAGACGGAGCCTGCAGAAGTCATGCTACCCCAGCCGCTCGACTTGGGAACTGCCAGCGTCGGACTACCCCAGCCGCTCATGCAGCCAGCCAAGGGATCAGGCTCCGGCCTTTCGCCAGAGTGACTGGCAGAGACATCCTCCGTGTTGTGCTGAAAGGGGGCCTCCCATCGTAGCCCGCTGGGCAGGGCGCTCTTGCCGATGTGCTTGCTGCGCCCTCTACCCCCATGTCGGCTCAACGCTGGTCGTGGGTCAGTGCTAGGAGCGAGTCGGGCTGTGCGGTTAGCCGATTCCGTGTGCTCGGAGGGCCGCCAGTATGTCGGGTGGGCGGCTGGCGCCGGGCCATAGCCATTCCGAGCGTAGCCGTAGGCCGGGCAGGACCCGTGATGCCAACGCGCCGGTGCGGTCCGGCGACAGGAGTGCGAACGTGCCGTCCGGCTGCCGGTCGTAGACCTCGATCCGCTCGGCCTCGGGGTCCAGCAGCCAGTATTCCTGCACGCCGGCTGCTGCGTAGTCGCGGAGCTTGACGCCACGGTCGCGCGCTGCACTGTCCAGCGACAGGACCTCCACTACAAGGTCCGCCGGTCCCTCGATACGGGTCGGCAGCACGCGGTCCAGATGCTCGGTCCGCACGAACGAAACGTCGGGGACGAAACGCTGTGCTCCCAGCCGCATCTCGAGCTGATCGGTGAAAGCCTCCCCACTCCCCTGCTTGGCCGCCACGGCAAGCATCAGCGCGTACACCGTCCCAACAACACGATTGTGCGCGCTGCTTGCAGGCATCACGTAGACCAACTCACCGTCTATCAGCTCGGCCTTGATGTCGTCCGGGAGCGCGTCGAACTGCTCCCAAGGGGAGCGTGTCGCTGCGGCCGGCGGCGGGCGGGCGGTGGCAACTGTCACCATGAGGTCATGGTCCTCTCGACTGGTAAGTATACTGACCGGGGTAGCCCCCCTATGGTCCCCCCGCTGCGGCGGGGGGACGAGGGTGGTGCGGTTAGCCGATGCCGTGTGCTCGGAGGGCCGCCAGTATGTCGGGTGGGTGGCCGGCGCCGGGCCATAGCCATTCCGGGCGCAGCCGCAGGCCCGGTAGGACCTGTGATGCCAACGCGCCGGTGCGGTCCGGCGACAGGGGTGCGAACGTGCCGTCCGGCTGCCGGTCGTAGACCTCGATCCGCTCGGACTCGGGGTCCAGTAGCCAGTATTCCTGCACGCCGGCCGCCGCGTAGTCGCGCAGCTTGACGCCGCGGTCACGCGCTGCGCTGTCCGGCGACAGGACCTCTACTACAAGGTCCGCTGGTCCCTCGATACGAGTCGGCAGGACGCGGTCCAGATGCTCGGTCCGCACGAAAGAGGCGTCAGGCACGAAACGCTGTAGTCCTAGCCGCATCTCGAACTGATCGGTGAACACGCGGCCGCGGCCCTGCTTCACCACGTAGAGCGAGAGCACCGTCTGGATGAACAGTTGGGCGGCATTGTGGCGCTCGTTTACCGGCATAGCGTAGACCAACTCACCGTCTATCAGCTCGGCTTTGGTGTCGTCCGGGAGCGCGTCGAACTGCTCCCAGGGGGAGCGTGTCGCTGCGGCCGGCGGCGGGCGGGCGGTGGCAACTGTCACCATGAGGTCATGGTCCTCTCGACTGGTAAGTATACTGACCGGGGTAGCCCCCCTATGGTCCCCCCGCTGCGGCGGGGGGACGAGGGAGCGGGGCAACTGCGGCGGGGGACGGGGACGGTTTGACCGATTCGCCATGTTATTAGATGAGGGGAGTGTCAAGTGAGCGAAGAGCGAGCACCAGGGGCTATCTATCTCACCGAGGAGGATGTCGTCCGGCTGCTGCCGATGACCGATGCTATCGAGGCCGTGGAGCTGGCGTTTCGCCACTTGGGCGGTGGCGGCGCGGTCAACCGGCCTCGTGATCGGATTGCGTTCCGAGGCGGTCTCTTCCACTTCATGGCCGGGGCGGACCAGACACAGGGCTACCTGGGCTACAAAGCCTACGGCGGCTTCCGCGGGCACTGGGCCGGCATGATGGTCACGCTTTACAGCACCGAGAACGGGCGCGTACTAGCGATGATAGCGGCGAATCGGCTGGGCCAAATCCGCACCGGCGCAGCCAGCGGCGTGGCGACGCGGCAGTTGGCGCGGGTTGGACCAGCGGTCGTGGGGCAGTTGGGGACCGGCTATCAGGGTGTCACGCAGCTTGCGGCCGTCGCAACGGTCCGGGAGATACGAGAAGTGCGCGTCTTCAGCCGGAATGCCGAGCGCCGGGAACGGTTTGCGGCCGAGATGGGGGCACAGTTGGGGCTAACGGTGCGGCCCGTGGACACTGCGGAGGCCGCCGTCACCGGTGCGGACATCGTGAATGTCATCACCAATAGCGCGACGCCGGTGCTGCGCGGCGAATGGCTGGCACCGGGCACGCATATCAACGCCGCCGGCTGCAACGTGATCTCGCACCGCGAGATTGATGTCGAGACGGTCCGGCGTGCCGACTTGGTGGTGGCCGATTCGGTCGAGCAAGCGCGCCGTGAGGCCGGAGACTTGCTGCCGGCGGTTGTCCGGGGGGTCATCACATGGGAGCAGGTCCGCGAGCTGGCCGACATTGTAGCCGGCAACGTCATCGGCCGGACCACCCCCGACGAGATTACGCTGTTCGAGTCGCAGGGCGTGGCGCTGGAAGACGTGACCGCCGCCGCCGTGGTGTATCGCCGCGCCGTGGAGCGCGGTCTCGGTACGCCGCTCCCCTTCTGATACAGTGAGGTAAAGGACAGGACCGATGACCACTGAGCAGCAGACGAAACCGCGTTGGGTTCAGGACCTCGAACGACGGCTGCGCGAGCCGGTGTCGGAGGAGGAGCGGGCGCGCCGCCGAGCACACATAGCCCGCATCCGCGCAAACCGTGCTCGGCTGCCGAGCATTGCGCCGGATACATCCAGCGAGTATATTCGCGCCATCCGCGATGAGGCGAGCTAGTGGAGCAACTCTCTAGTGACCAGCAGTTACTGGTGGTCGACGCATCCGTTGCGGTGAAGTGGTATCTCCGAGATGAGGAGCATCTCTGGGAGGCCGATCTACTACTCGATCACCAAGAAGAGGAGCTAATCGAACTTGTAGCACCGCGCCAGATACGTGTCGAGGTTGCAAGTAGCTTCCGCCGGGCAGCATTGCGTGGTCGAATCAGCGTGTCGGAAGTGGACCGCTTGATCGTTGATTGGCTTGAAACACACATCACCCTCATAGATAATGAGCCTCTGCTGCGCCAGGCTACGCGATTGTGGATCCACCATGGCTGCACCTTGTTCGATGGCCTGTACATTGCCTGCGCTGCACAGACTCAGGCGCCGCTTGTGACGGCCGATGAGCGTCTGCTGCGTACCATCGGAAACCGCCCGGACCTGCTATTCTCCCTGGCAAGCTATCCGGCCTTGCCGATGGTGTGACCCGCTCCTTTTCACTTCTCGGTGAACTCCGTGTGCTCTGTGGCAAGAGTCCCGGCGCTACGAACGGTTGGGGCGGAAGATGGGGCGGTCGATCTCGTTGACGCGGTAGCCGAAGCCGGTGTCGCCGAGCGTGTCGGTCTTGAGCACGCCGTCGCGGCGCTGGAAGATGCGTGGATGCACGGCCTCTTCCGGCACGGAGAGCGCCGGGAAGAACTGGTGGACATTCGCCTCGACACCGTTCAGCGCGTTGCAGCGGGCCGCGAACCCGAGGGCGTGGATCAGTGACAATCCCGGGTTGGTCAGGTCTTGGATGGTGTACGGCACCCCTTCGGCGATGGCGCGGCAGAGCACGAGCAGCGCGCCGCTCTGGCCCTTGCAGGTCTTCAGGCCGACACCGCTCCAGCCCAGCTCCCGCGCGAGATCGTAGTCGGCGGGGCCGGTCAAGCTCTCGTCAATGATGGCCGGCTTGAGCGCCGCCACCGCGCGCATGTCCCAGCGGTGCGCCTGCAAGTCGCGCTCGGTCGGCTGCTCGACGTACAGCAACACCCGATACGCCTCAGGGTCGCGCTCCCGCAACGTGTGCAGATAGTCCAGGACGTACTGCGGATCGGGGCATTGCTCGTTGGTGTCCATCGAGACTTGCAAATCGCTGGCTTTCCCCGTGCCGAGCCGCCGGTGGACTTCTTGCGCCACGCGCACCACCTCGATAGTGCGCTCGATGTCCCAGGCCAAGTCGGTGCCGAGGAGCTTGATCTTGAGGCACGTCAGGCCGTCGCGCTCCACCCAGTCGTCGAGTGATACGGGGATGCCGTCCTGGGGATCGCTGGCCTCGATCTCGCTGCGGCGGAGCTTGTCCAGCCCGCCGACGAGGTGAAACACGGGCACTTCCGGCCGGTACCGGGGCAGCAAGAAGTCGGCCGGGTAACACCCGGCGAAGGCCAGCCCCAGATGGTCGCTCAGGTCGTAGGGCATGAAGTCGGCGCTATACCCGTCGTAGACGCCAATGCCGTTGGCGATAGCAAACGCATCGTGGAGGGCGGCGTCAATGGACGAGACCGCATTGAGGCCGCACAGACGCGGCATTGGCTCGGCCAAGCTCATCCGCTCGCCGACGGCGTGGATCGCGCGGTGTAAGTCCTCCTCCAGGCTCATCCACAGGTCAATCGGATGGTGATAGCCTGGCGTGTCGGAGACCAGGGCGCAGAAGTCGGTGGCAACTGCTCGCATCGCCGCGTCGCGCTGCTCGTGCTGAACGACCTGGCTGGGCCAGCTCCACATATCGGACAGGAAAATGGCGCCCCAGCCGTCGGCTACCCGACCGCTGCGCGTCTCCACCTGCGCCCGCACGTGGAGAAAGGTGCTCTCCTCGACGATCACGCTGCCGAACTTGAGGGGTGTTCTGGCTTTGCCGGCCAGGAAGTACGGCTCGACTTCCAGCACCCGCACGTCAGATTGCAGCATTGCTCGTTCCCTTCATGTCATTCCGGCCCCCCTATGGTCCCCCCGCTGCGGCGGGGGGACGGCGAGGGTGGCGGCCGGACCGGAATCCGGACTTCAGTCTCGCCACTATGCGCCCGGAGCAGTGACCCGCGAGTAGCGACAGTGCTACGCTTCCGTCAAGTAGTCATGGACGATGTTGGCATAGCCCTCGGCAAAGCTCGTCTCCAGATAGTACGCGCTTTCGTAGGCTTGGGGCGCGAGCGGGGTCAGGTCACATAGCGGATTCGGCGCGAACTCGACGGTTCCGGTTCCCCGGAAGGTGGCGTGGACCTGCACGTCCCGTTGAGCCGAGGCGCCGTCAATCAACTGCTTGATGGCCGGCCCGGGACCGTCGGCACGGGGGATGAGCTTCAGGCGCCAGGACGGCGCCGGACGCTCCATCTCGTCCGGGCTACAGGGCACCTCCATCGTAGACGCTATCGTCATGACGGGCTGGCCGCCCATGGCAACCGCGGTGCTCATCACGCGCTCGGTCTGCTCCACGGTGATGTCGGCAAAGACCTTGGGCGTGCCGTAGACCTCACGACCGGCCGCAATACCCGCCGGCCCGGTGTGGGGTACATGGGAGCAGTACCAGCCCTGCTCGCCGCGGAAGGAGCACCGCTGCTGCACAAAGGCTTCATCGAAAGGGCCGTAGTGGGTGCAGAACGGTACCGTGAGGCCGCCGGCGACGCACAGGCCGTCCGGGTCCGGCTCCAGCGGCGCCGGCAGGAAGGCTGCGACGGCTGCGGGGTCCGCGCGGAAGAAGACGAACTGAAAGCGCACCTGACGGTAGTAGGCCGGCAGCGGCGGGTAGAAGGGAGCATCGGCCGGGATCGTCCACCCTTCATCTTAGCCCAGCGGCATCGGCAACTCCCTTATCCACGGACGGTCTGGACTTAGCCCCCCTATGGTCCCCCCGCTGCGGCGGGGGGACGAGGTGCAGCAGGCTGAACCCCTACGGCTTGTCCGGCGGCTCGGACGACGTGACCTCCTCGGGCGGTCCGGCTTGCTCGCCGCTCTCGTCGAGCGGCACGCGCATGAGGCGCCAGTCGCCGGTGGGGTAGCTCATGTGCGCTCGTCCCAGGAATTGCTCGGCGTCGGCACGCGCATAGTGGTAGGGGCGGTCACTACCGGGGTTGAACCACTCTGCCAGCACGGGACTCCACACGCCCCAGCCCTCCGTCGGCGGCGAGAGGAACGCCCGCACCCGCTCCAGGACGAATTGCAACTGCTCCCTCGGTCCGCCCGGCGGTAAGAATCGTGCCACCATGCTCATTTACCCCTTCTCCTCGACCGCCAGGACTGACGGGTCCCGTACTAGGCGTTGTTGAAATTTCCCGGTCATTCCCGCGAAAGCGGGAATCCAGGGCGCCCACAAGAGACGCCCCTACGGCGCTGGATTCCGGCTTCCGCCGGAATGACGGATGGGATTGGCGGCTCCCTCTCTATCCCAAATGTCAACACAACTTACTCAAGCTCCGAGCGCAAGACTTGACCGCCTTGAACTACCGCAACCGGTTCTAGCTGGCGCGTGGCCTCGCGCGTGTGTCCGAGACAGTCCATGAAGGTCACGGCCTCATCGCGTAGCTCCCAGATCACTACGTCGGCCGGCGCGCCGGTGCCGAGCGTGCCCAGCCCGTCGGCCAACGTGACTGCTTGCGTCGGGGCCAGTGTGGCCCGTGCGAACACCTGCTCCAAGCTCAGGCCGAGGAACAGGAACTTGGACAGCACGTTTGCCAGATCATAGACCGGCCCGGTCACGGAGTAGTGGTGCAGGTCGCTGGAGATTGTATCCGGCAGAAAGTCCTGCGCCAGTAGCCGCTCGGCCGAATCGAAGGAGAAGCTGCCGCTGCCGTGGCCGATATCGAACTTGATGCCCCGTTCGCGCGCTTCGAGCACCCCCGGCCGCACGCGCCCATCCGGGCCGAGCAAACCGTCGCGGACCTCCCCTCGGAACGAGTGCGTCACGATGTCGCCGGGGCGGAGCAGCACCAGCAGGTCTTCCAGCGGCACCGGCGTGTTCCCGATGTGGAGCATGACGGGCAGATCGGTCGCCGCAGCCACGCGAATGGCGTCGCGTAGCGGGCGGTCGCCGAGGGAGCCAACGAGGCGGTCGGTCTGGCGAACTTTGACGCCGACGATGACATCGCGGTTGGCCTCGACGGTCTTGATGGCGCGGTCAACGTCGAGCAGGCGTTCGTCGGCGGACTCGCCAACCTCCTGCGCGAACATGCCGGCCAAGGCGACATGGAGGAAGGCGTAAATCCGGGTGCGCTGCTGCTCGATGACGTAGCGACGCAGGCCGGGAAACGTACCGGCGCCGGAGGAGCCGGCGTCAACGGCAGTCGTGACGCCCCGCGGCAAACACGTCTCGTCGGCAACAATGCCGTAATGGGAAACACCCCAGTACACGTGGGTATGGAGGTCAACGAGACCGGGCGTTACGTAGCGCCCGGTGGCGTCGAGCGTCTGACGCGCCTCGCCGGGTAGGTCGTCGCCAACCTCCGTGATCCGTCCATCGCGCACTAGCACGTCGGCCGGAGCCGCGAGGTCCTGGCTGGCATCGAATACGGTTCCACCGGTGATCCGCAAGTCGTACACGCTACTCACCCTCTCGGCGGAGTGTGGGGAGAAACCAGCGCATTATACCGATTGCGGGACGAGGCTTCCGGCCGGCTGCGCGCTTCCGTCGGCATCGGGATTATCGGGATGGGAGGAGGGGCAGGATGGTCCTCACCCCCGGCCCCCCTATGGCCCCCCCGCGAGCGGGGGGACGTGGATTCCGGCTGGTGCGGGAATGGCGGGGGTGGCGTTGGCTCGCGCTAGGCCGTCCCGTTGCGTCCTTGATCGCGGATGTAGGCCAACAACCCACCGGCCAGCATGATATTCCGCTCCCGCGCGGAAAAGTCCGCGCGCACGGTGAACGTGCGGCCCGTGTCCTTGACGTGGACCTGTACCTCGTCCCGCCCGACGCGGAGCGCCGCGTGCAGGTCGGGTAGCTCCCAGGTCTCGCCTTGGGCGGCGCTGTCGTAATCGGACTCGTCGGCGAAAGTGAACGGCGGAATACCCTGCGAGATCAAGTTGCGGCGGTGGATGCGCGCGAACGACTTGGCAAAGACGGCCCGCATACCGAGCGCCTTGGGCGCGAGGACGGCGTGCTCGCGGGACGACCCTTGGCCGTAGGTGTGTCCGCCGACGACAAATCCGCCGCCGGTCTGCCGCGCCCGCTTGGGGAAGGTGGGGTCGAGCCGCCGGAAGACAAACGCGCTCATTGCCTCGACGTTCGACCGCAGCGCCATCACGACGGCGCCGTCGGGCGCCATGTCGCCGGTCGAGATTTCGTCGCCGACCTTGATGAGCACCTCGCCGGAGAGCGGATCGGGTAACGGCGTCTGCGCCGGGGCCGCCTTGATATTCGGACCGCGCACCAACTCCACGTTAGCCGCCTGGTCCGGCGGCAGCGGCGGGATGATCTGCCGGTCGTTCGCGGCGGGATTGCCGTCGGCCAGCGTGATGAGTGGCTCGGCACCGAGATCGCGGGGGTCCGTGATGACGCCGCGTAGGGCCGTCGCGGCCGCGGTGGCGGGGCTGCACAAGTAGACCTGATCGTCTTGCGTACCGCTGCGGCCGGGGAAGTTGCGGACAAAGCTCCGCACCGACACGGCCCCGGATGGTGGCGCCTGCCCCATGCCCACGCACGGTCCGCAGGCCGGCTCCAGCATCCGCGCCCCGGCCAGGACCAAGTCCCGATACACGCCGCTGCGGGAGAGCGTATCGAGGATTTGGCGCGATCCGGGCGTGACGGTCATCACCAAGTCCGGGGACACCACGTCATCTTCCAGGACCGCCGCGGCAATGGCGAGGTCCTCGTAGCCGGAGTTCACCGAGCTACCGATGCAGACTTGGGCCGCCGGCGTCCCGACCACCTCGCGCACCGGCACGACGTTGCCAGGGCTGGACGGCTTGGCAATGAGTGGTTCTAACTCGCCTAGCTCGATAACCTCCGTCTCGTCGTAGGTTGCGTCGGGGTCGGCGGCGAGCGGTTGCCAGTGCTCCTCGCGCCCCTGGTAGACCAGCCATTCATGGGTGCGCTCGTCGGAGGGGAAGATGCCCCCGGTCGCACCTAGCTCGGCGATCATGTTGCAGATCGTGCCGCGCTGGGTGACGTTGAGCGTCTGCACGCCGTCGCCGTAGAACTCGCAGATGAAGCCCAGCCCGCCGCTGACGCCGCGGCGGCGGAGTAGCTCCAGGATGATGTCCTTGGCCTGGACCCAGGGCGACAGCACGCCGCGTAGCTCGACACCGAGCACTTTGGGGGAGGGAATCTCGAAAGGGTGCCCGGCCATGCAGACGGCGACTTCCAGTCCGCCGGCGCCAATGGCGATCATGCCGAGCGATCCGGACATCGTGGTGTGCGAGTCGGCGCCGACAAGCACCTGTCCCGGCCGCGCAAATCGCTCGACATGCAGGTAGTGGCAGATGCCGTTGCCAGGGCGCGAGAGATACATGCCGTATCGCGCGGCGAAACGCTGCAAGAAGCGGTGATCGTCCGGGTTCTTGAAGTCCAGCTGAATGAGGTTGTGGTCCACGTACTGCACGGCCAGCGGTACCTGCACGCGGTCAAGTCCCAGCTCCTCGAACTGCAAGCAGGCCATGGTGCCGGTCGCATCTTGCAGCAGCACTTGGTCCACCCGCAGCGCCAGCTCCTTGCCCGGCGCGTATTCGCCACCTACCACATGGTCCCGCAGGATTTTCGCGGCCAGCGTCTCGGCCATGCTGCAACTCCTTATGTCAAGAGATGGTGTTTCTGCACGCCCCGGCCCCTACCAGCCCCCACCCTAACCCTCCCCCGTTGCGACGGGGGAGGGAACTGCGCGTCCCCCTGCCGCAGCGGGGGGACCATAGGGGGGCCGGTCGTCCGACGGCGACCTTACCGCACTGCAAGAGTACAGTGTCAGGCAGGAGCCGGAAACGGCCGGGTTCCAGGCACTGCCGAGGAACAGCAGCACACGGGCCAGATCGGCCGCCGCCACACCCTCGGCACACTGCACGGCATTGACCAGCACCCGATCTGCGAACACCGCCGCGGCCAGGCTCCGTATCCACGCGGCGCTCGGCGCCGGCGACACGTCGCAGTCCGACTGCGGGTCCGCGGTGGGCGGCAAGAGCACGATGATCCGCCCGCCGCCCGATGTACGCATCCGATTGATCGCCTCGGCAGTCAGGTAGCCCACCTCCGGCGGCACGGACGAGTCGTCGGCAGCGGTCCGACCGCCTTGTGTGGCTAGACCGGCTACGTCGCAGACCAGCACGTCCAACTGCGCCCATTCGACCACAACTCGTTCGATCAACGCCCACGCCGCCGCCGCATCGTCGGTCACGCCGATGGCGGGCATGGCCCGGCCGCCGTCGGAGCGGACGCGGTCCACAATGCGCTTGGTGCCTTCGAGGTCCTGGCAACTATGGACTACGACCCAAGCGCCGGAGGCGGCAAATGCCTGGGCTATGGCTGCACCAGTGCTGCCCTCTACGCCGGCCAGCAACACAACCTGCTGCTCCAACCCTAGCGCGACGGACCCCGACGCCATCTCCGCTCTGCTCCGTGACCACGGCTTTGCGCCGCGAACACGCCCGGCGTACATCATATCAGCCGGACGAGCCGAGCGGATGTTTTTGACAGCCCCGGTGTGGTGCGGTACTATCGGGAGGAGATACCCCGGTAGCTCAGTGGACAGAGCGTTGGCCTCCGGAGCCAAAAGTCGCGCGTTCGAATCGCGCCCGGGGTACCACAGCCAGCCGGAGCGCCTCTGCCGAGTTGTGGAGGCGCTCTTTCTTTGCTCCCCAATAAATGGCAAAGCGCATGGCAAACGCCCGCAGTGACGCTGGCCACCTCGCTGCGCTGCGCCGCGCGGTTGCGACACGGTTCCTGCCGGCGCTCGGCTACCGCGACTATCGCATTCTCTGGTTCGCCAGCCTGCTCAGTGGGGCGGCCGCGTCCGGGCTGATTGTCGCACGCGGCTGGATGGTCTTCACGCTCTCGGACTCCTCGATGCTGGTCGGCGTGACCACTTTTGCCGCGATGATTCCGCTGCTGGTCGTGCCGCCGTTTGTCGGTTTGCTGGCGGACAAGCTCGACCGGCGCACGCTGTTGGCCGGAACATTTGCGCTGAACCTCGGCCACAACCTGCTCTTGGCCATCCTGGCGCTCACCGGCACCATGCAGGTCTGGCACCTCGTCGTCTTGTCGCTGGTCAACGGCATTGCTCGCGCGGCGCTGATGCCCACGATGCAGGCCCTGGTGCCCAATCTGGTGCCGCGGAGGCTAATCCTCAATGCGGTGGCACTGAACTCCGCGACGATCCACGGCTCGAAGCTGGTCGGTCCCGGGATCGTGGCGCTCTTGCTGACCATCGCCGGGCCGGGCAGCGCGTTCCTCGCCTGCACCGGCTTCTACGCGCTGGGCCTGGTGCAGGTCCTCCGCATTCGGACCGCCTCCACGGGCCGCCTCGATCCGGCGAAAAGCGCCCTCCACAACTTGCTCGCCGGGTTGACCCATGTCTACCGCGACCGGGTGCTATTGGCGCTGCTGGTCCTGGTGGCGCTGCACTGTGCGCTCACCATGTCGTTCGAGGCGGTACTGCCGGTGCTCTCCCGGCAGCAGTTCGCGGCCGGCGGGTCGGTGTTCGGATCGTTGATGATGGCGGTCGGCGGTGGCGCCCTGGTGAGCGTGCTGGCCCTGGCCGGAGTATCCAATCAGCGGGCACGCGGCCAGCTGCTGCTATGGGCCGGCTTTGCCAGCAGCCTGACGCTCCTGGCGTTAGCAGTCGCGCCCACGCTGGAGCTGGCGCTGCTCGCGGCGGCCGGTATCGGGGCCTCGCAGGCGGCGTTCATGGCGATCACGATGGCGATGATGCAGGCGCTCGTGCCGGACGCCATTCGGGGCCGCGTGACGAGCATCTATGCCTTCCACGCCGGCGGGGTGATGGCACTCGCCAATCTGCTCAACGGTGCCTTGGCCGACGTAATCAGCAGCACGCTGGTCCTGACCATCAGTGGCGCTGCGTTCCTGCTCGTGATGCTGGTCAGCTTCTCCAACACGATCCTGCGCGATACCTACGTGCGCGGCCCCACCGCCCCGGTGCCGGCCGCCTAATCACGCCGGAACACGGTATCGCGGCCCGGCGCCACGGCCGCCAACTCCGAAATCGTGCGTCCGGCGGTAGGATGCACCAGGTCCGGCGCCAACTCGGCGAGAGGGATGAGCACAAAGGCGCGTTCCGCCAGCCGGGGATGCGGAACGATCAGGTCCGGCTCCGACACGACCGTCGAGCCGTCGAGGAGGATGTCGAGGTCCATCGTCCGGGGCGCCCAACGCGCTCCCCGCCGGCGGCCGAGCGCGTCCTCGATGCCTTGCAAGGCTAAGAGCAGATCATGGAGGTCACGGTCCGTCCGCAAGGCAACCACTTGGTTGAAATAGCGCGGCTGTGCCTCCGGGGTCACTGCCTCCGTGTCATAGATCGGCGAGACGGCTACGACCTCCCCGACGGCCGCTAGTCGCTCGCGGGCAGCCGCCAGGTAGGAGGGGCGATCTCCCAGGTTGCTGCCCAAGGCAACGTGGACTACCCGCCGTCGGGCGTCACCGCCGTCCGTTCGATTGGGCTGCTGCGGTGTTGTCACTGGTGCCCCCCTATGGTCCCCCCGCTGCGGCAGGGGGACGGGCAATTCGCGCTCCTCCGTCTCTAGCCGCCTCCCTGTTATACTGCGTTGGCGAGAGGGCCGTCTATGCCGGAGTACGAGTATCGGTGCATGCAGTGTGGGCGGCGGTCCAGCCACCTGTTCTTGAGCTTTGCGTCCGTCAAGGAGCCTAACTGTCCGCACTGCGACTCAGCCGAGATGCGCCGCTTGGTATCGCGCTTCGCCGTGATGAAAAGCGAAGAGGCGCGCTTGGAATCCCTGAGCGATCCCAGCATGTTCGCTGGCGTGGACGAGAACGATCCGCGCAGCGTGGCACAGTGGGCACGCAAACTCGGCAGCCAACTCGGCGACGACCTCCCGGCCGACTACGACGAGATGGTGGACCAGATCGAAAGTGGCGAGATGCCGGATGATCTGGCCGGGGGGCCGGCAGACACCGACGCCGGTCTCGATGCTGGCCTCGACGACTGATCCTCGGGACCACCACGCCGCGATGGGCCAGGCCAGTATAGCAGGGGCGGTCCCGGCACTCCCGGCTCTCCCTGCTACCTCCGCCTGCTGCCCGCTCCGATGTTCTCGGCTATACAGGTGGCAGGACTGGTATACTCTCCCCGGTGCTCGACGGATGTTCGTCGAGCGCGGCGTGTGTGGACTGCCGGCAGGCGCGTAGCGCAGCCCGCTACACACCAGCGGGCGCCGAGCGTATGAGGTAAGGATAGTGACTGTGGCCGCAAGCCCTTATGAGGGGACCTTCATCTTGGCCCCTACCCTCGCAGAGGACGAATTGGACACCGCGATTGAGCAGGTGAAAACGTATATCACGAGCCGTGGTGGCGAGATCACCAGCACGGATACGTGGGGACGACGGCGCATGTACCACGCCATCAAGGGGCATCGTGATGGCAACTACGTGCTGATTGACTTCACCGCTGATCCGGCCATGGTCCACGACGTGGAGGGCAACCTACGGCTCGACGACGCGGTGATCCGGTCGCTCATCGTCCGCGCGGACAGGTAAGACAGCAAGGGGGAGAACGATGGCCGGCTACCTCAACAAGGCGATGATTATCGGCAACCTGGGCCGCGACCCGGAGATGCGCTACACCCAAGGCGGCAATCCAGTCACGAACTTCTCGGTGGCGACAAACCGCCGATGGACGGGACGGGACGGCGAGCCGGGGGAAGCGACGGAGTGGCACAACATCGTCGCTTGGGGCAAGCTGGCCGAGATATGCAACGAATACTTGAGCAAGGGCAGCTCGGTCTACATTGAAGGCCGTCTCCAGACGCGACAGTACGATGACCGCGAAGGCATCACGAGGCGCACCACGGAAATCGTCGCTCTGGAAATGCAGATGCTCGGCAGCCGCACACGGTCCGATGGCGGCGGTGGTAGCGATGGCGGCGATGACCTCGGCGGCGAGCCGATTGACCCGGACGATATGCCCTTCTAGGCTAGGGTGAGGCGAGGCCATGGCTACGGAGACGGCGCTGGCACCGGAGACGCTGGCAGTAGATGCCGAGATGCTGGTCGGTATCCATGACCGGCTGGGGCACATCGAGGGGCGGCTGCCGCATTTCGCCACCAGGTCCGAGTTCGCTGGACTGCGCGGCGAGTTCGTGGAGCTGCGGGGTGAGTTCACCGAGCTACGTGGCGAGTTCGTCGAGCTGCGAGCGGAGATGCAGACCGGCTTTGCCGAGGTACGGGCGGAGATGCAGACCGGCCTGGCTGAGGTGCGGGCGGATAACAAGCAGCTACGCGCCGATATGCAGACCGACATGGCCGAGCTACGGGCGGATAACAAGCAGCTACGCGCCGATATGCAGACCGACATGGCCGAGCTACGGGCGGATAACAAGCAGCTACACGCCGATATGCAGACCGACATTGCGGAAGTGCGGACTGACGGCGAGCGGCTACGTGCCGAGTTCGCCGAGTTGCGCGCCGAGTTCGCCGAACTGCGGGCGAAGATGCAGACGGGCTTTGCGGAAGTGCGGGTCGAGATGGCCCAGCAGCGGGCCGAATTCGAGCGCCAGCTCCGGCTGATGACGTGGACTCTTGCCGGTGTGATGCTGGCCGGCTTCACGGCCCTCGCCGCGTTTCTCAAGCTGTTCGGCTGATCTACTCCACGCGGCAACGAGGAGCGGTATGCAGCGGCGCTGACAGCTCTGGTTGAGGAATGGATTTGGAAAGCGGTGCTCGGTAGTGCAGAGCGCCGGCTACGGAGATAGGAGAGCAGTGTGAGCCAAGAGGTGGATACGACCACACGAGAAGCTGAGGCAACCCCGGCGCCGCGCCGGCCAGCGGGTGGTCCGCCGGCGCGCGGCGGCCCACGAGGAGCGCGGTCACGGCCTCCGATGCGCGGCGGCGAGCGGCGCCCACGCCCGCGCCGGTTCGGCCGGCAGAGTCGTAAGGTCTGCTCCTTTTGCGTGGACAAGGTGGATAAGATCAACTGCCGGGATATAGGCCGACTACGCAACTACCTCACGGATCGCGCGACGATCCAGGCGCGACGCAAGACCGGCACGTGCTCGAAGCACCAACGGCGCCTGTCAACGGCCATCAAGCGGGCCCGGTTTCTCGCTTTGCTACCATCCACGAGCGAGCACATCCGGGTGGCTATGCAGTATGGTCTGCGGGACGTGCCTACGCGCTGATGGCTCGGGCTACCGCTCTCTCCCTATCCTCATGGCAGCGGAGCGGGTGCTGCCGGGTTGTGCATACCCCGGAGCCTATGCTCACTCCGGCGCGAGAGCCGGGAACGAATTGACCTCAGAGCGGCAGGAGTAATGCGGTCGTGGCCTCTTCCTCGTCTCGCCAGCCATCCGAGAGGCAAGGCCGCCGGCGCCGGGGGCGTCAGACGGCCATCGGCTGGTCCGCCCACCGCGACGGCCGCCCGTTCATCTTGGGCTGGGGCGCTCACCTCACGCGAGCGCAGAAGGATCGGCTCCGGTCCGGCATCGCGCTCGTCCTGCTGACGATAGCAGTCGTTGCCGTTGTCGGAATGCTGGGTGGGGGCATTCTCTATGAAAACGTGTATCTGCCGCGTCTGTCGGTTGTGCGCGTCGGCACCGACACGGTTTCGCTGACGGACTACGCCCAGCGGCTGGCGTTCGAGCGCAGCGGACTACTCCTCCAAGCCCAGAACGTGCGTGCTCAGATCGAGCGGCAGCGGGCGAGGGCGGACGGGGAAGGGCAAGAGGCCATCGTCAATCTGCTCCAGCAGCAGTACAACTTTTTGCTGGAGCGGGTGATCGGTCTGCCGCAGCAACTGCAAGATGATCTCGTGCATGAGCTGCTGATCGGCGCGGAGGCGCGACGCCGCGGGCTGATAGTGACCGAGACGGAAATAGACACCCAGCTCAAGCGGATGACCGGCTATCCGCTGCCCACGCCGACGCCGGGACCAACCGCGACACCGAACGCAACCGCGACGGCACATGCGGGCGCGACGGGCACGGCCGCCGCCGGCAGCCCGGGCGAGGCAACCCCGACCGTTGTGCAGACACCGACGGCGGCGAGCACACCGGCCGCCACGGCAACTCCGGAGACCACGGCCGCCGCCGCTGCCGCAACCGGCGCCGCCGCGCCGACGGCGACCGGCACGACGGATGTTCCCAGCCCCACGGCGACACCCTCCGGGCCGACGCCCACGCCGGCCCCGACCGCCACGCCAGTCCCGTTTCCCACTTATTTTGCCCGCTATCAGGAGGTCATAGGCTCTGACACTGCACTGATCCGGGCGGTTGCTAGGGCCAGAGTGCTGCGCCAGAAGCTCAACGAGGCACTTGGCGAGGCGCCGACCACGCAGGAGCAGGTGCGTGCCCGGCACATTCTCGTGGCCGATGAAGCGGCGGCGCAGACGGTCGTGGAGCGGCTGGAAGCCGGTGATGACTTTGCCGCGCTCGCTACCGAGCTATCCACGGACAACAGCACGAAAGAGGCGGGCGGCGATCTCGGCTTTTTTCCGCGCGGCGTGATGGTGCCGGAGTTCGAGGCGACGGCGTTTTCGCTCGCCGTCGGGGCAACCAGCCCGCCCGTTCAGACGCAGTTCGGCTATCACGTCATCCGCGTCGAGGAACGCGAGGCACAGCGCGAGATACCCGACCACCAACTGCAACAGATCAAGGCCAACGCTATCAACCGCTGGCTCGACGAGCAGATCGCCACCGTGCAGATCGAGCGCCGCCTGGATGAGCGCCTGATCGAATGGGCGGAGCGGCAGAGTAGTGCCCAGTAGTCAGGTTGCCGGCCCCCCTATGGTCCCCCCGCTGCGGCGGGGGGACGGGACCAGTGTGCTTTGCCCCTACGCTCGGCCAGAGCGAGGTGGCTCAGGCTCGTAGGATACGAGCCGCGAGCCTGCTTCCGTGATACCCAAGGCCAGGAGTAGCCGCGGGACGAGTTGGTCCACCACGTCGGCCACGGTCACGGGCCGCAGATAGAAAGCCGGCAGCGGCGGGATGATCCGCACGCCGAGCCGGGCCAGCTTGAGCAAGTTCTCCAGGTGGATGGCCGAGAGGGGACTCTCGCGTGGCACCAGCACGAGCGGGCGCCACTCTTTCAGCGTCACGCCGGCGGCGCGCAGGACGAGATTATCCTCGATGCCGGCCGCGATGCCGGCGACCGTGCCCATGCTCGCCGGAACCACGATCATTCCCTGGGTCTCGACGCTCCCGCTGGCTATCGGCGCACCCACGTCGTTGATGCTGTGCCACGCCAGGCTGCCCCGGTCGGTCCCCGGCGTTTCCCATTGCCGGAGGGCAGCCGAGAGGTCGGAGCCAAGCTCCTCGACCCAGACTCGGCGGCCGGCTTTGGTTGCCGTGCCGATGACCGGGTAGCCCAGATCGAGCAGCAACGCAATTACATCGCGGGCGATCAGCGCGCCGCTGCCGCCGGTGATGCCCACGACGACGGGCAGCTTGTCACTGTTCATGCACTACTCCACCACGCGCGGAAGGCGAGATCGGCGCCGGTCGCTACAAACAAGAGCACGGCAATGTAGCCGTTGACATTGAAGAAGGCCAGATCGAGCCGACTCAGATCGTTGGGGCGCAACAAGGAGTGCTCGTAGACTAGCAGTCCGGCGGCGCCGAGCACACCCAGCCAGTACGGGAGGCCCAGGCCGAGCACCACACCCACGAGCACCAGTAGCGCAACGGTGGCGACGTGCAAGACGCCGGAAGTCCAGAGCGTCGCACGCACCCCGAACCGGGCCGGGAACGAATACAGGCCCGCCGACTGATCGAAGGCGATATCCTGACAGGCATACAGCAGGTCGAACCCGGCGATCCAGACCGCAACGGCCAAGCCGAGCACCAGCGGCGGCCACGACAACTCGCCGGTTACGCCGACCCACGCGCCAATAGGCGCCAGCCCGTCCGCGACGCCGAGGACGGCGTGCGAGAGCCAGGTAAAACGCTTGGTGTAGGAGTAGACGCCGAGCACGATGACCGCCCCCGGCAGCAGTGCCAAACAGAGCGGATTAAGCTGCCAGGCGGCGATGGTGAGTACGACCAGCGAGAGGCCGCTCGCCAGCCACATATCGCGTGCCCGGAGCAGTCCGCGCGGCACGGCACGGGCGGCAGTGCGCGGATTGGCCGCGTCTTGCTCGCGGTCAATCACGCGATTGAGCGCCATGGCCAGGGTGCGCGCGGCGCCCATCGCCACGGTGATCCAGATGAACTGATGCCAAGTCGGCCAGCCTTGCGCCGCCAGCAACATGCCGAGATAGGCAAAGGGCAGGGCAAAGATGGTGTGCTCGAACTTGATCGCTTCCAGGAACAGGCGCAGCTTGCTCACACCGGACTCCTACAGCACGCGCTTTTCACCGCATCCCTACACTACATGTTGAAGATGTCACTGACCGCACAGGTGAAACCAGGCAGCACGTCGCGGCCATCGAGCGTGTCATTTTCGGTGCGTGTTGCGACTGCCTGCCCTAACCGATGGACATCTACGGTGCGGGTGTCCGGCTGCACGACCCACACCAGACGCACGCCGTAGCGCAGCCACATCCGCGCCTTGTCGTAGACCTCCCGCCGGCTGTTGCTGGGAGAGACAATTTCTACCACCAAGTCAGGGGGCACCTCGGCGTAGCCGGTATCCAGCGCGTCCAGCGGGATTTTCGCCGCCGAGAAGTAGGCGATGTCCGGCTCACGCACCGTATCCGGGTCGCGCTCCAGCCAGACACCCGAGTCCGAGGCCGTCAAGCTCCCCAGCTTCCGGGGTATGATGAAGGCGTTCAACAAGAAGACCAGCTTCGTGACGATCTTGCCGTGTGCATATCCTGCTGGCATGGTCTCGTGTAGTACCCCCTGGATCAGCTCGCCGCGGACGCCTTGGCCATACAGCCGGAGCAGGTCATCGGACGTGAGCAGCTTGGTCATCGTCGTTGCCATATCCTGCTCCTCTTTGGCCGGCCCCTACGCCGGTCCACCTCCGGCGGACTCCTCTCCTCTCCACCGGTGGAGAAGGGGCCGGGGGTGCGGCGCGTTTTCCCTTCTCCGTGAGAGGCCCTAGCTACCTAGCGCCGCCTGTGCCGGACTCCGATCCGGTAAGCAGGCCATTGGGGAAAAGCTCCTCCCACCGCTGCTCGACGCGCTGGCGGACTTCCGGCGACATCACGATGTCGTCGGGCCAGGGGCGCGTGAACCCGTCGGCCGGCCCTTTGCGCGTGGCGTCAATGCCCATCTTGCTGCCGTAGTGCGGCAGTGGTGCTGCGTGATCGAGCGCGTCGAGCGGGCCATCTACCAGGAAGGTATCGCGGCGCGGGTCAATGTTGTTCGTCACGCGCCAGGTCACTTCCGAGAGGTCCTGCACGTTCACGTCGGCGTCCACGACGATGATGTGCTTGGCGAACATCATCTGGCCCATGCCCCACAGCGCGTAGCACACTTTCCGCGCGTGACCGGGATAGCGTTTCTCGATAGAGACGATGACCAGATTGTGGAAGACGCCCTCGAACGGCAGATTCATGTCCACGACTTCCGGGACGACCATCTTAATCAGGGGCAGGAATAGGCGCTCGGTGGCCTTGCCCAGATAATCGTCTTCCATCGGCGGGCGGCCGACGATGATCGAGGGGTAGATGGGATCGCGCCGGTGCGTCATGCGGGTCAGGTGTAGCACCGGATATTCGTCGGCGAGCGAGTAGTAGCCGGTGTGGTCGCCGAATGGGCCTTCTACGCGCCGCTCGGCCGGATCAACGTAGCCCTCCAGCACGATCTCGGCGTGGGCCGGCACGCTATGGTCCACGGTTTTGCACCGCACCATGTCCACGGGCTTGCCGCGCAGAAAGCCGGCGAACACCATCTCGTCTATGCCGGGCGGCAACGGCGCGGTCGCTGCGTAGATTGCCGCCGGCGCGGCGCCGAGTACCACCGCCACCTCTAGCCGTTGCTGCTCGACCTCGGCGTGCCGAAAGTGCTCGGCACCGCCCTTGTGCAGGTGCCAGTGCATACCGAGCGTCTTATCGTCGAAGACCTGAAGGCGATACATGCCGACGTTGCGCTTGCCGGTTTTCGGATCGTGCGTGAACACCAGCGGCAAGGTGATGTAGCGGCCGCCATCGTCGGGCCAGCACTTCAGGATGGGTAGCTCCGAGAGCTTGAAATCCTCGCCGCGGTCCACCTCCTGGCATGGCGCGGACGTGACGAGGCGCGGCCCGGCGCCGGCAACGCTGCGGAGTTTGTTCAGCGCCTGGAGCTTGCCGCGGAAACCCTGCGGCGGCCCGGCCAGCGCCAAGGCCAGCAGGTCGTCGATCTGCGTACCGAGGTCTTCAAAGCGGTCAACGCCCAAGGCCCACGCCGTGCGCCGATAGGAGCCGAACGTATTCATCACGACCGGCATGGAGCTACCCTGCACGTTGTCGAACAGCAGGGCCGGACCGTGCTGCTTGCACACGCGGTCGGTGATCTCGGCGATCTCTAGGATCGGGTCAACCGGCGCGGTAATCCGCTGTAGCTCGCCGTGGTCGTCTAGGAAGTCGAGGAAGGAGCGCAGATCATCGAATCTCACAGAGGAGATGCTACCACACGCGCTGGCAGATTCCGACGCCACGCTCGGTCGCAGCGATTGCTATAATGGCTTGCTCGTCATTCCGGCGGAAGCCGGAATCCAGGCACTTGGGGCGTAGCCAGCGCAGCGGTTCTGGCTTCCCGTGTGCGCGGGAATGACGGGTCAATGGCGTGGGAACGACCGGGAAATGTCCGCCGCGTCCAGTTATTACAATCCCGTTCCGCCATCCCGATCCGACAGTAAGGAGGCCCCGCCGATGCCTGCTGACACCGTGCAATGTTACTTCCGCGGCAAGTTCATGCCCTTTGCGGAGGCGAAAGTTGGCGTGATGACGCACGCGCTCAACTACGGCACCGGTGTCTTCGAGGGCATCCGCGCCTACTGGAACGCGGACCGGGAGCAGCTCTACCTGCTCAAGATGCAGGAGCATTATGATCGGCTGCACCGCTCGTGCCGCATGATGCGGATCAAGCTGGAGCATAACGTGGACGAGCTGTGCGAGATTACCCGGCAGCTGGTGGAGATGAACGGCTACCGCGAGGATGTGTATATCCGGCCGCTGGCCTTCCAGGATGAGGAGACGATCACGCCGCGGCTGCACGATGTCTCGGATGCGCTCACCATCTACACCAACCCGATGGGCGCGTACATTGATGTCGAGGCCGGCGTGCGGGTAGCGGTGTCGTCGTGGCGGCGCATGGACGACAACATGATCCCGCCGCGTGCGAAAGTCACCGGGCTGTACGTCAACTCGGCGCTCGCCAAGACGGAGGCGCTGGAGAACGGCTTTGACGAGGCGATCATGCTGACGCAGGCCGGCTACGTCTCCGAGGGCAGTGCGGAGAACATCTTCCTGCTCATCAATGGGGAGTGGGTGACGCCAGCGGCATCGGAGAACATCCTCATGGGCATTACCCGCGATGCCGTGATGGAGCTGACCCGCGAAGAGCTAGGGATCGAAACGGTCGAGCGCCAGGTTGGCCGTAGCGAGCTATACGTCGCGGATGAAGTGATCTTGACCGGGACCGGCGCCCAAATCTCGCCGGTGATCGAGATTGACCGCCGGCCCGTCGGCTCCGGCAGCATCGGACCCGTCACGGCGCAACTCCAGCGCATCTACTTCGATGCGGTGCGCGGCAATAACCCGAAGTACGCCTCCTGGTCCGTTCCCGTGTACCAAAACGGTGCGCCGCCGGCCTAGGCGGCAGCAACGGCGTTTGCAAAGCCACCATGCCACTCCGGAGAGACCCCTGGGCGCTAGGGCTGGCGGTACTCGGCTTGACGATCAATCTGGCGCTGCTGATCGGCTTGCTCGCCCGTCTGCCCGAACTCCCCGATCTGCTGCCCTTCCACTTCAACGCTTTCGGCGAACCGGACCTGATCGAGGCCAAGCGTGCCATCCTCCGCCTGCCAATTGTCGGCACGCTGGTATGGGCGGTCAACGTGGCGTTGGCTATCCCGGCGGCCCGGCTCGACCGTACCCTAGCCCGGCTGCTGGTCGGAGCCGGCGTGCTGGTGCCGGCGCTCTTTGTGGTGACGGCCTTTCGCATCATCGCCTGACGGTGCGCGGAACGCCGCTGCGGCTTGCTCCAGCCGGGGCAGCAATCGGCGCAGCCGCCGCGCGAGGAAGGCCCGGAGGCCCGCGGCGATAGGCGAGCCGGCCTCCACGATGGTGATGGCTTCGAGGTAGCCATTCAACTCGTCCAACTCCCGGTGCAGCGTGACTACCCGTGGCTGAAGCGCCGCTTGCCGGGCTACCGGGCCGGCCGTGTCTTGGCAGAAATAGTGAAAGGTTGCGGTGCGAAAGCGGCGCTTGGGCAGGCGGTCGCGCCGCTGAATCGCCGTAGCGATCTCGGCGGCGAATCGGCGGTTGAAAATCACGTCCTCCCGGACGGCGCGCAGTGACCAGCGCCGCGTTTGGATGTGCTCCTGACGGTGCCGGACCGCCTGAGCAAGGGCGACGGCCAGGTGACCAAAGGGCAGCACGCGGACCGTGCGGTACACGCGACGCAAGACAGTCCAGGCCAGCCGCCGCAGCCTGCCGGCGAGCCGGGCGGACACTGTGCGGTCGGCGGCTGGGCGTGACATCATCCACTGCCGGTCGTGCGTATGACGCGGAGCACAATGGCAAGCAAGAACGTCAGGCCGCCCAGGATGAGCACCAACTCAGGAGCGCGGCGGATGACGCCGCCATCCGGCGGCCGCCCCGCCCGGCGCGGACGGAGCAGCCCCACCAGCCAGATCATCGCCAGCGCCGCGGCCACCTTGAGGCCCAGCACGATGCCGTAGAGCAAGCTGGCCTCCGCGCCGGCCAGGCGGTCGAACGTCAGGATGGCGCCGGTCAGCACGAGGGCGCCAACGGCGATCTTGACGACATCGCGGAACTCGCGCCGCACCGCCGCCTCGAATGCGCGCCAGGACGGCTGGCTGGCCTCCGACGAGGATTCCGGTTGCGCTGCGGCTTTTTCAGCGGCACGGCGGGCCGCCGGCCGCCATACGAGCCAAAAGAACAGGCTGCCGCCAACCCACGCCACGGCGGCGAGCAGATGCACCCACTGGAGCAGGATGCGCCACAGATCGCTACCGTCCATGCTCGTGTATTCTAGCCCCCCTATGGTCCCCCCGCGCGGCGGGGGGACGGGATATTGCCGCTCCTGCCGCTGCGCGGGGGGACGGGAAGTTCAGCGCCGCGATTCTTGGTCATCAGCTGCACCATTCGCAGTGGCGGTACGCGGCTGCGCCTCGTCGTTGGCGGCGCCGTGCGGGGCCAGTTCCAGGAGGCGGGCCTTGAGGGCGCGGCGCTGGAGTTGCGCGGCCGGGTCGTCTTTGTCTTCCAGCGCCCGAATGTCGGCGACTAGGCGCTGTAGCTCCGGCGGCTGGGGGGTTGGGGCCGGGGCGCGCCGGCCGCGAGGATCGGCCCAGGCCAGCACGCCAAGCGTCGCCAGGACGGCCGCGGCGGCTGCGGCAACGCCAAATTGCAGCGGCCGGCGGTCGCCCCACAGCGCCGGCTGCTCGACGTGCGGCAATCCCAGCAACGTGAAGCGCACCGGCGTACCGGGGAGCAGGTCGGTCGCGCCGACGGCGGTAAAGCTGTTGCCACTGAGAGTGGTCGCACCGAACGGGCGCAAGTCGTCACTTTCTACCCGCACCCCCTGCGCCGGTACGAGCACGCGGAGCTGACCGATGGGCTGCAGGATGGGGAGGGTAACGGCGAGCCGTGGTCCGGCATAGGGGAGGGTGTAGCCCATCGTCAGCGGCGTCTCGCCCGGCGGGAACGGGGTGGCCGGTACCAAGCCGCCATCGCCGGTCACAACCATATCCTCGCGCCGTACTCCGGTCAGCGGCGCCACACCGACGGCGCCGACGGGCGGCGCGATCCGCACGGGACTGGCCGTCACGGGTTGAGCAACGTATGTCTGCGGCCCATCATTGCTGACGATGACGGTCTGGATCAGCGACACCTCGCCGGTAGCCACGTTGACCTGGGCCAGGATGAGATTGCTCCGGACCAACCGCACGCGCACGGGGTCATGGGTCACGTCGAAGATTTGGATATCGGCAGCGCCGACGGCGATCTGACCGGCTGCCGCCGCGGCGTTGACGTTCCCGGCGGCAAGCACCACTGGACCGACGTACTCGACCCCGCCGAACGTCACCGCCGGCTGATAGAGGTCGGCCGGCGCAACGCCCAACCCGGCAAACTCGAAGCGCCCGGCGGAGTCGGTCACGACCGTCTGGTCGAGGCGGCGGCTGCGGGTCGTGGCATCGAGGTACCACAGCTGCACCTCGATGGCCCCCTGCGCCGCGCCGCTGACGCCATGCGTCACCTGACCGCGGATGGTGCCGCTGTCCGCCTCGGACTGGGCGACGGCCGGGCGCGAGCCGCTCCACACGTGAAATGCGGTCGCGGCTATGCCAGCGCCGGCGTCGCGTAGGAGCTGGCGCCGCGTCTTCATCCTGCTGTTCCCTGGTGTGCCCCCCACCCTGGCCCTCCCCCGCGGGGAGAGGGAGAGATTCTCGCGCAGATGGTGAAGTAGTCTACGCTATTTAATTGTGCGGCTGGATTGCGGCTTGCGCCGCAATGACGCGGCGGAGGGACGGGCGCAACATGTTGCGCCCCTACGACGTTGGTGGGGGGCGGCCAGGGCACCCACAAGGGACGACCCTACGGCGCGGCCTATACGTACCCCAGTCAGGAGGGGGCCGGAGGTGAGGTGCAGCTGGCAAACATTCCCCTCCGGCTGGACTGGCGGGCGGGGACCGCGTATACTGCTCGGAGAGTACGCAGGGTGAGGAGGTGGCGAGGGGAGACTATCGAGCAGCTCAGGGGGCTGTGGCTCGTGTGACGAGCGAGCGTCGTCCACTGCTGCCCGCGCGCGCCGGCGGTAGTGGGTAAAGAGCGGCTTTTGCCGAAAAGTTCTGTCTTTGCGCGACGACAACCTGTGAAGGAGAGAGATACATGGCTAGTGTAACGCTTGACCGCCTGACGAAGCGGTTTGGTCAGATTGTGGCGGTCAACAATGTCACGTTGGAGGTGCGCGACCGCGAGTTCCTCGTGCTGGTCGGCCCTTCGGGTTGTGGCAAGTCCACCACGTTGCGGCTGATTGCGGGCCTGGAAGAGGTGACGGACGGCAACGTCTTCATCGGTGAGCGCCTGGTGAACGACGTGGCGCCGAAGGACCGCGACATCGCGATGGTGTTCCAGAGCTACGCGCTGTATCCGCACATGAGCGTGTACGACAACCTCGCGTTCGGCCTGAAGCTGCGGCGGACGCCGAAGCGGGAGATTGACCGGCGCGTGCAGGACGCAGCCGAGCTGCTGGGTATTGGCCAGCTGCTCACGCGGAAGCCGAAGCAGCTCTCCGGTGGTCAGCGGCAGCGCGTGGCGCTGGGACGGGCCATCGTGCGTGAGCCGAAGGTCTTCTTGATGGACGAGCCGCTGTCCAACCTGGACGCCAAGCTGCGGGTGTCCATGCGGGCGGAGTTGATTAAGCTCCACCAGCGGCTGCAGACCACGATGATCTACGTGACCCACGACCAGACGGAAGCGATGACGATGGGCACGCGGATTGCCGTGCTGCGGGACGGGCTGCTGCAACAGCTTGATACGCCGCAGCAGGTGTACGATCACCCGTCGAACATGTTCGTGGCCGGATTTATCGGCAGCCCTTCGATGAACTTCGTCGAGGCGCGGCTGACGGGCGACCCGGACGACATCTGGGTGGACGCGGGCAGCTTCAAGGTGCAGGTCCCGCCGCAGCACCGCAAGGTGCTCGTGCCGCACCTGGACAAAGAAGTCTTCTTCGGCATTCGTCCAGAAGACCTGTTCGACCCGAAGTATTCCCCGCCCGACATCACCGAGAACAGCACGATCAAGTCCCAGGTAGACGTGACGGAGCTACTCGGCTCGCTGATCTACCTCTACCTGCTGATCGGCGACCAGCAGTTGGTTGCGGTCGTAGACCCGCGGACGGAGTTCAAGACCGGGGACGACGTGACGATGATGATGGACATGAACAAGATGCACATCTTCGACCGTCACAGCCAGGAGGCCTACCTGTAGCTTCGGCGTATCCGGTTTGCAGCCGAGGAGTGAGCGTGTGGGGGATGACCGCGTGGTCGTCCCCCACACTGTATTTTGGGCCGGGCGAGGGCTGAAGGGTAGGTTTTTGTCTGCATCAGGATTTGCAGGATGCAATGATAGGCCGGATGGATTCCCGCGCAAGCGGGAATGACGGGTTACGCAAAGGTCTCCTTACGCAGTAGTGATGAGGGCCGATAGCGAGCGGCGAGGGGGAAATCATGGCACTGGGAAGCGTGCGGAATTGGGGGTGTCGCCTGGAGACGGACCTGGTGCTCCGGGGTTGGCGCGCGGCCGTGTTGGAAAACGAACTCCTCCGGGTCACGGTGCTGCTGGACAAGGGCAGCAACATCTACGAGTTTCTCTACAAGCCGCGGGACGTGGACTTCATGTGGCGCACGCCGCAGGGCTTGCGCCGGCCGCCGAGCGTGCCGACGACCCGCGCGGACGGGGGCTTTCTGGAGTATTACGAGGGGGCGTGGCAGGAGATCATGCCGAGCGGGGGGCCGCCGTGTAGCTGGGGCGGCTCGGAGTTCGGGCAGCACGACGAAACGCCGCAGCTCAACTGGGACGCGACCGTGGTCGAGGATGGGCCCGATTCGGTGGCCATCCGCTGCTCGGTGCAGACGGTGCGCTCGCCGTTCCTGCTGGAGAAGACGCTGCGGCTGGTCAGCGGCAAGGCGGTACTGTTCATTGACGAGCGCCTGACCAACTACGGCGCAGAGACCTGGCCCTACATGTGGGGGCATCATCCGGCGCTGGGCGAGCCGTTTTTGGACGAGACGTGCCGCCTGGATTGCGCGGCCCAGACAGTGATCGTCCACGAGCCGGCACTCACGCCGACGCCGCGGCTGCCGGCTGGCGGCCGGTTTGCGTGGCCGCACGTCGAGGATTCCGATGGTCGCGCCGTGGACCTGAGCACTTTTCCGCCGAAGTCGCTGGGGCACACCGACCTCGCCTACCTGACGGACCTCACGGACGGGTGGTACGCCGTCACGAATACGAGCAAGCGGGTGGGGTTTGGCATGGCCTGGGACCCGGCGGTGTTCCGGCACATCTGGTACTGGCAGGCGTTCGGCGGTAACTCCGGGCATCCCTGGTTTGCCGACACCTACAACGTCGGGATCGAGCCGTGGACTACGATTCCGGGATCGGGGCTGGCGACGGCGGTCGAGCAAGGCACGGCGTATGAGCTGGCACCTGGCGAGAGCCAGGCGGTCCGCTTGCTGGCCGTGGCCTACGAGGGGCTGGAGCGGGTCGGGGGTATCTCGCTGGCTACCGGGGAGGTTGGGTAGCCTCACCCCCCGGCCCCCTCTCCATCGCGGAGCGATAGAGAGGGGGTGTAGATTCCCGCTTTCGCGGGAATGACGGAGGACCGGGCGCGATGAATCGCGCCCCTACATACCCCCTGTCAGGGGCGGCCAGAGAAGGGTAGCCCCATTCGTGACCTCCCGGCTGTCGTCTATAATGCAGGGAGAGGGCGGTAGGGCGCCGGCATCCGGGGAGGAGATGACTATGGCTGCTGACGAGAATGGCACGCAAGAGCAGGCCCCGGCCGGTGGGCGCGAGCCTTGGGTGCAGGTCAAGATCGAAGCGCCGCGCCCGTTGCCGCTGCCGAGCGAGACGCGCCAGCACTTGTTGAACGCGAAACGAGAGGTGCTACTGGCGCTCCGCAGCCTGGTGGACACGGCTATCGAGCGCACCGAGGCGCAGGCGGAGGGCCGCGCCGACCGCCGGCGCTCGCGGATCGAGATTGACGAGGGGTAGGCGGCCAGATTCAGAATGGCAGCCGCCGGGTGGTTGCCCTGAGGCGTGGTGCCGTTCGACTACGTAAGGACCGTGGCTCGCCTTCTGAGGACTCTACTTCGGAGGCTATGTTAGGAAGACCCAATTCGCGAAGCCGGCGGCCCATACCCCATAGGAGATGATAGTCCACAGAGGAACGCAAAACTCCCTCGAGTTCTTCGACCCGATCGAGTTGGTGGGCCAAATGGGCCGCTTGCTCAAGCACCTCAACTGTGACATCTCGCCCCTGCTCCAGGTATCTCTTGGCGAGTTCAAAGGCTGAAGCCGAATCCCCGACCTCTTCTCGCAACTCTACAGCAGCAGCGAGCACAGGGGGAGGCCAGTCTTCAGTAGGAATACTATTCACAAGTTTCCTGAGAACGTCAGTACGACCAAGCTCTTGCGCCGTTCTCGCGCTAATCCCAAGTGCTTCCTCTCGTGCATTGTTGTCTAAATCCTCGTCAGCTACCAGCGGCAGCGCGATTTCAAGACTCTTCAGGGTATCTCCCGCATCTTCCAGCATATCGGCGAATCTCAGCTGTTCTCCTGGGTCGAGCTCTTCCCGCTCCCATAGGCTGCCTATCACAGACAGGATGCGGTCTTTGTCCATCTGATCCCTGGAGGATCGTTGCCTGAAGTATCCGTACTCACTCAAATAGCTTCTTGCAATCAGGCGTTGAGACTCGATATCGTCTGGAACCAAGTTGAGCAGCTTCCAGCCATACTTTCTCATCTGCTCCTTCTGCTTCACCAGGCCAAAGAAGCGCATCGCCGTACGATAGGCGTCCGGATGGGGATAGAGTGTAGCGAGTTCGAGAATGCGACTCTGCGAATCCTCCTCCGGGTCAACGAGCAGTTTAGTCACAGCGTCGTCAATTACATTCTGGATAACCACACTTGCTAGCTCAATATCGAGGCCATGGAAAAGCCGTACATAGTCAGTAACTAGCTCCTCATCCTTCTCAAGATCATCAATTGCAATGAATTCTTCCTGCTCCAGAACTGGGCAAGAGAACAAAAAGAACATCTTTTCGTTTTCCACTTCGAATAAATTGGCACATGTTGTCTGAAGAGTTGGTAGGTCATCAGGCTTTGGCAGGCGCGATACGACCACTTTTACGTCTACCGACTTGCCGAGTGTCTTGGCCACCTCGCTTTGCTCGATAAGCCGTTTGATGTGGTGTGTGACCTTGATGCTCTCCGAACTGAGGGAGGAGAGCATTACTACCTCGTCCGCGAGCTGCTGCGTGCAAAGGCCGGCAATCTCGGAAATGCCCGTTCGTGAATCGACGATGACGAAATCCGGTTGTAGCTCCTGCTCAATCCGGGTGAGAAACTGCTGGAAGAAGGCAACGCCTTCTAGCTCCCTGGAGAATATCCGGCTCCAATCAAGGCGATCTAGCTTCCTCGAATAATCTTCTGAGAGATAGTCACCTGCCGGAATAAGCCAGAGTGGGGCAACTCTACCGGAGGACTCGACAGGAATCTCAACACTGATCTTTCGCGCGCTTCCCGGGTCAGCACCGGTAACCTGATACTCCAGGATGTAGTCGAGCAAACCTTTCCTCGGCTGAGGCAGCCCTGTGGAATGGAACTTGGAGTCCAAACCGGGTGCTTCAAGGTCAAAGTCCACCATCACCGTTCGCTGTCCAAGCTTTGCAAGGTAAATGGCGAAGTTGGCCGCAGCAAGCGTGCGGCCAACGCCTCCCTTGTAAGAGTAGAAAGTAATGGTTCTCATGCCGCAATTCCTACGGGTGGCCACAATGAGCCATGTCCTGAAATCATGTCCTGTGTCCGACGACATCTCTGTAGTTTCTCTAGTGGAAGTAGGTCGAAGATTGTGGTAAGGGACTCTTTGTGCCGGGGACCCGCAACCTCAGCGTGGGTACTGTCGGCTACCTTGGCCTTGAAAGTATCGGGTAAGAATGGATGTGTTTTGATCACCTCGACCAACATGGGCGAGCCTTCCGTTACGGACCGGACTGCGGACGCACCTGCGTTGGTGTCACCATTACGGAAATAGAGATGTGTCAGTGCCTTGTGAAGTATCGACGAGTTGTCGTGGTGGTAGTGTGCGAGGGCAGCGAAGTGGGCACCGACATCCTCCGGCGTGAGATCGCAGAGGGCCTCGTAAGCAAGATGCGCGACCGGCGCTACCTTGAGCCAACGGAAGAGTGCCAGAAGGAAGCGGTCATGCGTTGCATCATCGCCGGGGAAGCTACGGATAGCCGCGATCCCTACGGTTGCGAAATCTCCCGATGGATCATCCCTTTGGGCAATGCCGGTTACAAGCTGCTGGAGGGCCCCGACACTCGCCAGGTTGACGGCAAGATAGGCAGCGTTCTCAAGCTGCTCGGCAGTAGCCCACTTGGATTCTCCGATAACTGCCACCAACGCTTCTTCGATGATCTGCCGGGCTGCTGGATGTTCCTGGCAGTAAAGCACGACCTCGCGGCACGAACGCTCGTGAGTGCGAGCGTCCACTGTGCCCATAGCGATATGCTTTTCGATCCACGCTTGGGCCGTATCGGGTGTCATTCGATAATCTCCATGCGGTCGATAGAATCGGTGTTGTCGAGACTTGAGACGTACTGTCTCGCCCCGCCCGCAGTAAGGACGCCCGGGATGAAGGTTTCGTAGTACATTCCATCCACGGCAGTCGGGTCATGGATGGTCATAGCCTTGCATGGATCGTGATCGGGTTCGCCAGCACGCACGTTGGGAGTCGAACCTAGGTGGCCGAGTCCGATATCAAAGCGGAATCCAGGCCCACTGTGTGCATCTCCCAATGCCAGCCTCCGGGCATAGTCGGCAAAGGTTGAGCACTCGTTCACATCGCGCGTTGTCGAAAACCACAGAGGATACCCACGCCGGCGTAAGCGACCATTGAGATTGAGCACGTCGTCCAGGAAAGCAGGTAGGTTTTCTGTGCTTAATGTGTCAAGTATGGCCGTAATCTTGCGAAGCTCCATGGAGATGAGGCTGCGGACCGTGTATGTCTCGACATCTATAAACTTTCTCGAGTAGTTCGAGAGGAAGGCCATCGCTCCGACTACATGCACAAGGTTGGAGCCTGGGGAGCCGTCACTACCCTGGCAGATGTATCGCTCTGCGGCATCTGCGAACCTCCTTCCTAGCTCCATGTTGTCTTCCGTATCTTGGATGGATTCAGCAAGGGCCGCCAAGAACTCCCTGGCGGTTGGATCGTCAATAGCAGCAGCAACCCTCTCAATGACGACTCCCTGGCCAGTCCCGGCAAACTTCCCTTGGACTTCCGCAATAATGGCATCGGCCATTCCCCATAGCACCTCAGTCGTTCTCGTTTGACAGCGATGCACGGATCGTACCAGTTATGTGTGTAGTCGTCAGCGCCGCCGCGTGTTGAGGCTGAGGATGCGGCCGGGGATGTAGCGCCACTGCACGGAGTTCCAGTCCGGCACCCAGCGTTGGACGCGCTCGCTCGACTGCGCGGCCGCTCGCACGTCCGCTTCGGCGGCAGCGGCCGGTAGCTCCAGGCGGTCGCGGACCTTGCCGTCAACCTGGACGACGACAGTTACCTGTTCGTCGCGGACCAGCGCCTCGTCCCAGGTCGGCCAGGGCTGCTCGTGGACGCTGCCCGGCTGGCCAATGCGCGCCCACAGCTCGGCGGTGACGTGCGGCGCTGCCGGCGCCAGCAAGACCAAGAGCGTGCGGATTGCTTCGTCCCAGGTGCGGGTTTGCCAGGTACCGGCGCGATAGCGTTCGCCCAACTCGTTGGCGAACTCCATGAGGGCGGCGACCATCGTGTTGAACTTGAAGGCCTCGATGTCCTCGGTCACGCGGCGGATGGTCTTGTGTAGCTGCCGGGTTAGCTCCAGGTCGGCGGGGCGGCGGGCGACGGCCGTGCCATCGCCGTTGGCGGCGGGAGTGGCGGTGTGCAGGATCATGTCCCAGATGCGCGCCAGGAAGCGCCGCTGGCCATTGATTCCCTGCTCACTCCAGTCCACGTCCTGCTCGAATGGCGCCATGAATAGCTCGTACAGGCGCAGGCTATCGGCGCCGTACCGCTCGACCATTTCGTCGGGGGTGATGACGTTGCCGCGCGACTTGGACATGCGCCGTCCGTCCGGGGCGTGGACCTGACCCTGGTTCAGGAGCTTGTAGAACGGCTCATTGCCCGGCACGCCCAGGTTGGCATCGCGCATGACCTTGTACCAGAAGCGCGCGTAGAGCAAGTGCATGACGGCGTGCTCGGCGCCGCCGACGTAGAGGTCCACGGGCATCCAAAATCGTGCCCGCGTGGGGTCGAACGGCCCCTCGTGGTAGTCCGGGCCGGTGAAGCGCAACTGATACCACGATGAGCAGGCAAACCCGCCCATCGTGTCGGTCTCGCGCCGGGCCGCGGTGCCGCACTGCGGGCAGCTCACGTTGATCCAGTCGGTGGCGCGCTCCAGTGGTGAGCGCCCGTCACCGCCGGGGGCAATGTCGTCAAGGTCGGGCAGCAGCACCGGTAACTCGTCCTCCGGCACGGGCACTTCACCGCAAGCGGGGCAGTGGATAATCGGGATGGGGCCACCCCAATACTTCTGGCGCGAGATCAGCCAGTCGCGCATCCGGTAGTTGACGGCGCGCTGGCCCCAGCCGCGCTCCTCGACGGCATCGGATATGGATTCGATGCCGTCACGTGGATTCCCGCTTTCGCGGGAATGACGGGAGGGGGGGGCAGCCAGCCGTTCCTCGATAGTATCGACGGAGAAGCCCCACTCGGCGGCCAGCTCCGCCCGTTCCGCTGGCGGCAGCTTGGGCCAGTTGGCGCGGGTGAAGGTGCCGTCGAACGAGCCGGAATTGACCATCTCGCCGGGGCCGACATACGCTTTCGCCAGCGGCTGGCCGTCCCAGCCGGGCGGCGCGATCACCACTTTGATGTCCAGCCCGAACTCCTGCGCGAACTCGAAGTCCCGCTGGTCGTGGGCCGGCACGCCCATGACCATGCCGGTGCCGTAGGTGGCGAGCACGTAGTCGGCCACCCAGATCGGTACCTGTTCGCCGTTCAGGGGATTGATTGCGTAGGCGCCGGTGAAGATACCGCTCTTCTCCCGTTCGGTAGCGGTGCGCTCGATCTCGGACTGCCGCTTGGCCTGCTCGACATAGGCCTCGACCGCGGCGCGGCGCTCCGGCGTGGTGAGGCGTTGGACCAGCTCGTGCTCGGGAGCGAGCACCATAAAGGTCACGCCGAAGACCGTGTCCGGGCGGGTCGTGAACACGGGCATTTCGACGCGCTCGCTGCCGCCGTCGGCCGTCGGCGCGTCGACGGTGAAGACGATGTCGGTGCCGGTGCTGCGGCCGATCCAGTTTTCCTGCATCAGCTTGATGCGGGGCGGCCAGTCAATCTCGCTCAGGTCCGCGAGCAGTTGATCGGCGTAGGCAGTGATCTTGAAGAACCAGGCGGGAATCTGCTTCTTGGTGACACCGGGGTGGTCCCGCCAGCAATACAACTCGCCATCGTCGCCGGTCTGGACTTCCTGATTGGACATGGTGGTCTGGCAGACGGGGCACCACCACTGCCAGTTGGTATCGCGGTAGGCGAGGCCGCGCTTGTAGAGCAGGAGAAAGAACCACTGGGTCCAGCGGTAATAGTCGGGGAGACTGCTGTCAATCTCGCGGTCCCAGTCGAACGAGATACCGACCAGGCGCATCTGGCGTTTATAGTTGGCGGTGTAGCGGTCGGTCAGCGCCCGCGGCGACTCGCGCACTTCGATGGCCTTGTTCTCGGTCGGCTCACCGAACGCATCCCAGCCCATCGGGTGCAGGACCGTATAGCCGCGCATCCGCATGAAGCGGCTGTAGGTGTCGGTGGGGATGTAGTTGCGGCAGTGACCGACGGAGAGACCGTCGCCGGAGGGATAGGGGAAAAAGTCGAGGGCGTAGAACTTGGGCTTGTCGGGGTCTTCGCGCGAGCGGTAGAGACCTTCTTCTTCCCACCGCTGCTGCCAGGCGGCCTCGAAGTCTTGTGGGGCGTAGGACCCGGCGGCGCTAACCTCGGCCTCCGGCGCGTCATCCGTGGTGGTCATCCTCGACTCCTTCTCGCTGCTCGCTGGCTACGGTCAACCATGCCAACTAGAGCACGTACCAACTAGATTATAGGATAGACGCGCGTGGGGCAGGATCGCCCCTATATTGCCTACACTGCCGTCGGCGCATTATGAACGACGTGGATCGCGGCGCAGTCGTCGTGGGCCTGGCGAGCTGGAGTGCGGTGGCCTTGCTCCTCGGTCTCAGCCTGCTCGGCTGGCCATCGCGCGCGGCGCTGCTCGGCTGGGTCGGTGTAGCACTCGGCGCCGGGTTAGTCATGCTGGCCTGGTGGTGGATACTCAGTACGCTGTTGGCACGCCTGAGCCGGGCGCCCGAAGCGGCTCCTACCAGCTTGCAGTCCTTTGGATTGCGTGGAGCAAGCCGGCAGTGGTCGTCCGCTGGCGCCAGCCGCCTGGCCGCCTGGACGTTTGCACCGCTCGCGGCCGGTTGGCTGGTCGCGCTGGTTGCGCTGAACTCCCCGGAGCTGCACCACAACCTGATCCACAGCACGACCATCCAACGCCGCTTCATCTTCTTGCTGGCCGCGCCTACGTTGCTGGCGCAGGTCTACGTGCTGCTCCGGGCACACTCCGGCGGGGGTACCGGCACCGGGGTAGCAGCCGGTAGCCGGTGGGTCTGGTGGCCGGTCGTCGTGGTGGGCCTGCTTGGACTGGGTCCCGTTATCCCCCACCTGGCGCCCGGCTACCTGTGGACACCGGACGCTTCCTTCCACCTCGTCAACACGCTCGATCTGCGCGACGGCTGGCTCGCCGGGGACCTGCTGCCCTGGTGGAGCGCCAAAGCCTTTCTTGGTTTTGGACTGCCTACGCTGGCGTATTACCCACCCCTGACCTACGCCCTCGCCGCCGCCATGACGTTCCTCCCCGGCGTTGACGCGGCAGCGGGGTTGCAGCTGACCTTGGCCTTGGCCGGTATGGTGGCGGCTATCGGCACTTACGGTTTCGTCAACGCTGCGCTACGCTCGCCGGCGGCCGGCGTGCTGGCCGCCATCGTATACGTCTACGCCCCGTACCGCTACATCACGATCTACCAGCGGGCGGCCTTGCCGGAGCACGTCGCCCTGGCGGCTCTACCCTGGCTGCTCTGGGGAGTTCACGGGCTGGTGTGCCGACCGACGGGGGTGCGGCTGGTGGCGACGGCGGTGGCCGCGGCTGCGATTCTGGCCACCCACAACATCAGTGCGTTGTTTGCCCTGCCGCTGGCCGGCGCGTATGGCGTTGGCTTGGCCTTGACCGGTCGCAGCCCTCGCCGGCTGCTGCCGCTGGCGGGTGGCCTGGCGTTGGGCCTCGCACTCGGCAGCGCGGTGTGGCTGCCGGCGCTGGCTGATCGCGGCGCGGCGACGACCCACGTGGCGCTGGCGGTGGATTACCGGACACAGTTCGTTGCCCTCCAGGACGCCTTGAACGGCAACTTCACCTACAAGTTCTACCTGGGCTACCGCCCGTCCGCGTGGCAGATTATCCTGCTGGCCGGGGCGCTGGCCTGGCTGGTGACGGGGCCGCGCAGCCGCGGCGCCGTGGCCTTGTGGCTGCTCTTTGCGTTGGTAGTCTGCGGACTGCTGCTCGATGTCTCCGCTCCGCTCTGGCCCCACATTCCGCTGCTGCCATTCGTGCAGTTGCCCTGGCGCTTGCTCGGACCGTTTTCGCTGCTGGTGGCCGGTGCCGCCGGCACGTGGGCGGCGCAGTTTCGTCCTCCGGCGGCGTGGCTGATTGTCGTGGTGCTCGCTGCCGTGACGATAGGCAGCACGTGGGAGCTGTGGCGCTGGGGCTGGGGGACGCAGCGAGACCCGACGCCGATGGTCGAGCGGCGCGGTGAAATTCCGCCTTTCGCCGAATACAATCCGATCAGCCTGGAGCGATGGGTGCCGCGCTTCCGGCCGCCGCCCGGCCATCCGTACCATGAGGGCCTGTGGTCCGGGCGGCCGCTGCGGGTGGCGCGCGGCGAGGCGCGGATAGTGGTGCAGGCGGATCGGCCGCGCGACATTCGTGCCGACGTGTCGGCGACCACCGACACGGTGTTGTGGGCACACCGGCTCCTGTATGCCGGGTGGCGTGTGACCGTGGACGGTCAGCCGGTCGCCGTGCGGGCGTTGGAGGAGTGGGGAATTATCGTGTTCGACGTGCCGGCCGGCACACATGAGCTACGGGTGTTCTTGGAGCCTACACCGGCGCGACAGTTGGGGCGCTGGCTATCGCTGGCGGCTCTGTTTGCGTGCGGAGTTGTGCTGGTGGCAGCGCGTTTCGCACGATCCGACGCTCGCACCGGCGTCATGTGGCGCAGGATGAGTAGGCAGCTATGAGTAGCCCTCGCCCCCCTATGGTCCCCCCGCTGCGGCGGAGGGACGGGGATTCCCGCATGCGCGGGAATGGTGGGGCGGGGCGGGGGCTGGCCCTGCTTGCGCTGGCCGTGATGGCACTCGGTCTTGCCGCTTTGTTGGCCGTCGCCGGGGTGCGCTGGAGCCGAGAGCCGGCCGAGGTTCCCGACCATGCGGCGCCGTTCGTGGCGACCTTCGAGCTGCGGTTTGCACACCCGACGCTCGTCGGGCAGTCGTTCGAGGCACGGCAGAATAACCTGTCACGCCTGGACGTGATCTTGGCCGCCGACCCGGAGCGGCCGTCTCCTGACGGGCGGCTGATCTTGCATCTGCGCCCCGATATGCCCGGCGTGGACGTGCGCGCCAGCGACGATATTCGGACGGTCGAGCTTCCGGTGCGCGAACTGGGGCTGCCGCGCCGGCCAGTGCTGGACCTGCGGCCGGGGCAGCCGGCCGAGCAGTGGACTGCGCTGCGGTTTGCGCCTATCCCCGATTCACGCTTGCGGCGCTACGTCTGGCTGCTCGAATACGTGCCCGGCCCGGCGGGTGGGCGGCTCCAGCTCCTGACCCACTTCAACAACGGCTACCGCGATGGCGCGCTCTACCTGAACGGAGCGTTTATCAACGGCAATGCCTTGTTCCGCCTGGCCTTCAGCGGCACGAACCGGGACCGGCTCTGGGTGATGCGGGACAACCTGCTGATCCATGCGCGGCCCGGCCGGGAGCCGGCTGCCGTGCTTTACGCACTCGTGCTGGTGCTAGGGATACTGGCAGTGGGGGTGCTCGTGGCACTGTGGCCGCTCTCCCGGCGTTCGGCAGAATCGGCCGGCGGCGGCGCGGTACCCGACACGGGCACCAAGCGCCGCTGATGTGCGCTACACTTGGGGCATACGCTCCGCAGAGGGCAAACGATCATGGTCACGACAGCGGCGCCTCCCGCCGCACCACCTCTGGCACAACCCCGGACGGCAGCCAGTACCGCGCTCGCCTGGCTCGCTGCCGGCGCTTGGACGGAAGCGGCCTATTTTGCGCTCCCGGAGACGAACTACATCGTGGAGTTGTCCGAGGGGCGGCTATTGGTGCATGAGATGCCCGGCTTGGAGCACCAGCGGGTCGTAGGCGATCTCGTCTTCGCGCTCGGTAAGTGGACGCGCGCCAGAGGGGATGGCGAGGTGTTTCATGCGCCAATGTCCATCCGGCTGTGGGAGGGCAAGATACGCGAGCCGGACATTACGTTCTATGCCGCCGGGAGCGAGGACCGCTACCACGTGCAGTACGCCGACCCGCCCGATCTGGCGGTTGAGGTGCTCTCACCGAGTACACGGCGCATTGACCGGGAGGAGAAAGCTGCCGAGTATGCCGAGGCCGGCGTGACGGAGTATTGGATCGTTGATCCTGAGGGACGCGCTATCGAGGTGCTGACCGGCGCTGGGCCGGAGGGGTACACGTCGCGCCGGCAGTTTGGGCCGGGTGATGAGGTTACTTCGACGGTCTTGCCCGGCCTAGTGGTAGCGGTAGCAACGCTGATTCCGGCCGAATCGCCGCTGCAATGAGCTAGACTCCAGGCGAGGTTGGGGCGGGAACGGGGAATGAGCAGCAGGAATGGGCCGCGCCCGCGAGACCGCCGTTGACAGCTACGGGCATATACTTAATAATCAGAGCGCCACCGAGGGGGAGACTCCATGCCAATTGTGATACACAGGGCATCCACTGCACTGCGCCGGCCGATAGGGCGGCTGAATCGCCCCAGGCCGAATGCATTGCAAGCGTTCTGTATGGGAGCAGCGCACCTCTTCGACTTTGGCAACACCCTGCACCGACAATTTATCCCGAGGCGGCGGGTAGGGCATATGCTACCCCCTCACATTGTAGACGGAACCGCACTGGCCTCCGATTGGGAGAAGATTGTCGGGGCAGCGGATCATGCTGGTCGCAGGATGTGATCGAGCGGCTGTAGCAGTGTTCCAAGATGGCATCAGAACTTGAGTCTCCACCACCAGGCGAGAGGGACGGAGATGGGCCATTGGAGGCTGACGATCCTGATGCTCTTGAGCGTGCTCGGCACGAACAGGGACAGCCCCAGCCGCGTGCTCAACTTATGCAGCAAGTGCTGCAAAGCCATCAAGGCCCGTTGCCCTCGCCCGAAGCCTTTGCCACCTATCCCAGGAACGAGTAATGACCATCGGGCGTGCATCGTCGCTGGCGCTGATTGGTGCGGCGCTCGACGGCGGGACGGTGCCGGTGGTTGACGGGGGTGGCTGCGCTTGGCTACGCTACAGGGGAGCGTTGCCATTCGCTCGGCCCGGTCGTTACGGGTGTGGGTAGGTGGCCTCCGGTGCGAGCGGCGAGGTGAACGGCAATGGCGGCCACGCAGCTCGATCCGGCGTTCGTCGCCATCCTGGCTTGCCTGCATTGTGGCGCAGAGGTGGCGCAGGTGGGGGAGTGGCTTACCTGTCGGAACGTGCAGTGTGGCCGGCGCTATCCGATTGAGGACGGAATTCCGGTGATGCTCAGTGCAGCGGCCGAGGCGCCTGAGAGTGCGCCGAGTGGCCAGGAGAGACCATGAACGACGTCGCGGCGGCCTTCAAACTGATCCGCAACTGGCGCCGCTATGAGGCCGTGCTGCATCCGCGCACCGTGCGCTTTCTCTGGCATTGGCTACGCGGCTCGACGCACTTGCCCTATCCGCCGCTCAAGCTCCACCTGGAGCCGACCAGTCTGTGCAACCTGAAGTGTCCGATGTGCCCGCAGTCCATCGGGGCGAACAAGGACAACGGGTTCATGGACATGGACGTGTACCGGCATATTCTGGAGCAGGTGCGCGGGCACGTGCTGGAGGTCAACCTCTTCTTCCGCGGCGAGCCGATGATGCACAAGAATCTCGGCGAGATGACCACGCTGGCGCACGAGGCCGGGATTGCGGTTCACGTCAACACGAACGCGACGACGCTGCGGGCCAAGCAGACGGCCATGCTGCTCGATTCCAAGCTGGACAAGCTGACGGTGAGCTTCGATGGCGCGGACAAAGAAACCTACGAGCGGATGCGCTTGGGCGCCAAGTTCGAGCTGACGCTGAAGAACGTCCGCGAGTTCCTGCTGGAGAAGCAGCGGCGCAAGGTGCGCCACCCCTATACGGTCATGCAGGTGATCCTGCCCTATGATCCCACAGCCGCGCGCCCGGAGACACCGGCGGGGATGCGGGAGTTGTTCGCCGGCTTGCCGGTGGACGAGTACGACACGCGCTGGGCACACGGTTGGGCCGGGACGATGATGGAGAACCCGGTGGCCCAACCGGAGCAGTACGGTCCCAACTACCATCCCTGTAACTGGCTGTGGAAGTCCATGGCGATCTACTGGAACGGCGAGGTGGTGTCGTGCTGCGCCGATTTTGCCGGTGAGCAGGTGGTCGGCAACCTAATGGAGCAGTCGCTGATGGAGGTGTGGAACGGTCCGGAGCTGGTCAAGCTGCGCCGCTTGCAGGTGGAGGGCCGCTACCAGGAGGCCTCGCTGTGCTCCGGCTGCGACGCTCTGTGGCAACAGGACTCGGCCTCCTGGAAGGTCTTCGACGGGATTGGCGCGGCCGCGGACCGGATTGTGCCCAGCGAGGCCGCCTGGCGCCGCAAGACGGTGCCGCCCAGCCCGGCGGTGGTCAGTGCCGAACGCACGATCACGCCGAACGAGGCGCCGTTCTCCGAGCCGATGCCGAGCCTCAACGGTGACACGCTGGCGCCGCGCGAGCCGGTGAAGCCGTCGTCAGGCTCGAATGGCAACAACGCCTAGCTGAAGGAACGAACCACTGAAGGTCTGCCTCGTTTCCAACCTCTTCCCCCCGGACATCGGCGGCCCGGCAACCTACGTGCCCAAGCTGGCGGCCAGTCTACGCGAGCGCGGCCATCGGGTACGTATTGTGGCCGGCGCGCCGCCGGAGTATCGGCCCGAGGCCAGCGACGAGTGGTCGGCGCTGACCACCAGGGTATCGCGCGGCCTCCCGCTGCCCCAGCGCATGGCGCGTTTTCTCGTCGCCGTGCTGCGGGTGGTCAGGTCGGCCGACGTGCTGTACGTGAACGGGCTGGCCGGTCCGGAAATGGCGGCCATTGTGGCGGGACGGCTGCTCGGCCGGCCGGTGGTCCTGAAGATCGTCGGAGACAACGCCTGGGAGCTGGCGCTGCGGCGCGGCTGGACGACAGCCGGCATTGACGAGTTCCAACGCTTGCGGGTTGTTCTACACGTGCGCCTTGTCCGCGGTTTGGTGCGGCGATTCGCGCGGCTGGTGACCAAACTGATCGTGCCCAGCGACTACCTGAAACGCCTGGTGGTTGGCTGGGGGGTCTCGCCGGACAACGTGGTCGTCATCAGAAACGCGCTGGCGGTTGACGATCTCCCTGCTCCCCACGGGAGCGAGGCTGGAAGCGAGGGCAAACGCGCGGCCCGCGCTCGCTTGGCGCTCGGTACGGGCCGGGTGGTGATGACCTGTGCGCGCCTGTATCCGTGGAAGAATTTGGAGTTTCTCATTCGCCTGGTGCCGGACCTGCCGGCCGACGTGACCCTGGTGATTGTCGGTGACGGGCCGGAGCGCGAGCGGCTGGAGCGGGAGGCCGTCGCCGCCGGGGTGGCGGAGCGGGTGTGCTTTGCCGGCAGCGTCTCGCAGGCCGCCGTCCAGCAGTATCTCCAGGCGGCCGACGTATTCACGCTGCACACGCGCTACGAGGGGCTGTCCCACGTGATGCTGGAGGCGATGCACGCCGGCACGCCGATTGTGGCCTCGGACGTTGGCGGGAACACCGAGGTAATCGAGTCCGGTCGCAACGGACTCTTGGTGCCGCTGGACGACCGGGCGACAACGCTGGCTACGCTGTGCCGCCTGCTCGATGATCCGAATGAGGGGGCGCAATTGGCCGCAGCGGCCCAGGTAGACGTGCGGACGTATCGTTGGGACGTGCTGCTGGACCGGACCATTGCCACCTTGGCCAGCGTGGTAACGTCGTCTCGTCATTCCGGCTGACGCCGGAATCCACGTCCCCCCGCCGCAGCGGGGGGACCATAGGGGGGCAGAGTAGGTTTTCGACAGGAGGCGCCTCGGGCCTCACCCCCCGGCCCCCTCTCCATCGCAGAGCGATAGAGAGGGGGAGTAGATTCCCGCCTTCGCGGGAATGACGAATTACGCAAAGGTCTCCGCCAGCGGGAATGACGTATAGGGCGGAAAGTAGATGAATCTCCTCTTTGTCACGCAGAGCTACGATGCCGATAGCACGATCCTCGGGGTCACGGCGGATTGGGTTCATGCGCTGGCGCGGCGCTGTAGCTCGGTGCAGGTGCTTGCCCAGCGGGCCGGGAGACGGCCGCCTGATGCGCCGGCCAACGTGACCGTCCATTCGCTCGGCAAAGAACGGGGAGACTCGCGGCAGCGTCAGCTTGGGCGCTTGCTGGCGACGTTGGGCCAGGCGCTACTCACCGCCCCACCGGGCGAGCGGGCCACGGCGATCTTTGTCCATATGGTGCCGCGGTATGCGGCGCTCGCGGCGCCGCTGGCAAAGCTCCGGCGCGTGCCGCTCGTGCTGTGGTACGCGCAAGGTGGCGTCAGCCGCGAGCTGCACGTTGCCCATCGGCTGGTTGATCGCGTCGTGAGCGCGTCGCGCCGGAGCTATCCGCTGGGCGCGGATCGGCTGGCTGTCGTGGGACACGGCATTGACACGGACCGCTATGTCCCGATGTCTTCACTGAGTCGGCACGATGACAGCCCTTTGCTCCTCAGTGTTGGACGCCTCTCACCGGCCAAGGACCACGAGACGACCATCGAGGCGCTGGCCGTGCTGCACGCTCAGGCCGGCACGGCTGCGCCGCCGATCCTCCGCATCTGTGGTGCGCCGCTCTATCCGTCCGACGAGGCTTATGCGGAGCGTCTGCGGCGCCGCGTGGGCGAGCTAGGTCTTGAGCAGGCGGTGCAATTTGCCGGGAACGTGCCTTACGCGGCGATGCCAGCCGAGTACCGGCGGGCGGCGGTATGCCTGCATACCAGCCGCACGGGCAGCCTCGACAAAGCGGCGCTGGAGCCGCTGGCCTGCGGGGTGCCGGTCGTAAGTAGCAATCCGGCCGTGCAGCAGGAGCTGGCGCCGTGGGGTGAGCGGCTGTCCTTTCCGGCGGGTGACGCGGCCCGGCTCGCCGAGCGCGTGCAGGACGTGCTGGCTTGGACGGCGGGTGAGCGGGCGGCAGCGGCGGCGACCATGCGCCGGCTGGTGGTGCAGCGGCACAGTTTGGAGCAGTGGGCGGATCGGGTGGTTGCGCTGCTCGGCGCGCTGGGTGGGTAGGGGCGGCGAGAATGACGGGAGCGATGGAGTTGAGAATGCGATTGCTCTGAACAGATGCCGCATGATTTGACATCACCCAACAATCCGTGTAGGTTAGGGATTGGAGACAACGGTACCCCCGCTGCCTCCATGGGAATGCCCGGCCGGGAGTGTCGGCGGTTAGAGGTTAGAGACTCCCGGACCGGGCATGTTGACTCTACAGTCCTTAACCTTGCGGCTGCCAGAGGCAAGAAGCTATGGATACGGAGCAGAAACGCCGGTTATGACAAGTCACGCTGGGTGGGTAGGGGCGGCGGGACTCACCCCCGGCCCCCTCTCCACCATGGTGGAGAGGGGGTGTAGATTCCCGCTTTCGCGGGAATGACGGGCCGAGGGCTGAGGGCTGACGGCTACTTTACTTGGCGTTGACCTGATCGAACAGGCTCACGACGGCTTTGGACGGCGCGGGCGTGAGGAGGGTCACGGCGATGGCTACCGGTATGGCGACGATGAAGCCGGGTGCGGCCGGCTGAATGTCCATGATCCCGCCGGGGCCGCCGGAGAAATAGCCCCAAACCGTGGCCGTAGCCGTCCCGGAGATGACCGAGGCCAGGGCGCCCCAGAAATTGAACCGACGCCAATACAAGGCCAGAATGGTGACGGGACCGAAGGCCGCGCCCATGCCACCCCAAGCGTAGGAAACCAGTGTGAGGACCGATTCCGGGTTGGCGATGGCGAGCGCGGCGGCGATAAGACCGACGATCACCAGCAGCAAGCGACCGAGCCACACCCGGCCATAGGCGCCGGCTGCATAGAGGTACCGCAGCCGATAGGCGTAGCGCCTGATGAACGGCAGGTCGTCGGTGGCGACGGCGGAGGCCAGCAGCAGCTGCGAGTCTGCGGTGCTCATGATCGCCGCAATTACCCCGGTCAGGAGTAGGCCGACGAAAACAGGGTGGAAGAATACCTGTGTGGCCACGAAGTAGACTTGCTCCGGGTCCTCCAGCACTGCCGCCAACTGGCCCGCTTCCGCCAGAGCGGGCAAGGCAAACAGTCCCAGCAACAGGCCGCCCATGAGCATGACGGCCACCCAGGCCGTGCCAATGGCGCGGCTGGCCGGTATCTTCGCTTCACTCTCCACGGCCATGAAACGCTGCAATACCCGTTGGGCACCGAAGGCGCCCAGACCCCAGCCGACAGCGGAGAGCAAGAAGAAAAAGTTTATTGTCTCTCCCGCGGTATCGGTCAGTGGATTCCAAAAGCCGGGCGCTACCCCACTCGTGCTACCAAAGAGGTCGTCCGTGGCAAAGATGAGCGTGAGGGGCAGGACGATAAAGCCGGCCAACATAATCAGGGCTTGAAACACGTCGGTTCGGGAGACGGCCACAAAGCCGCCGATGAAGGTGTATGAGGCTACGGCGAGCAGGGTTATCACGATACCCGCCGTCTCGCCAAGACCGAACACCGTCCCTAGCAGCTTGGCGCCGGCAATCAGGCCGGAGCTGACGTAGAAGATTACGAAGAAGATCGTGATGCCGCCGGCGAGGGTCCGCAAGACACCCGTTTTATCGCCAAAGCGTTTTTCCAGGAACTCCGGCAGGGTGAGCGACTCTTCGGCGGCGATGGTATAGCGGCGCAGCCGTTTTGCCAGCACCATCCAGGTGAGCCAGACACACAAGCCCAGGCTCACCAATGTCCATAGCTCGATCATGCCGTGTGCGAAGACGAGGGCCGGGATCACCAGCATGGTCCCGGCGCTGGCCGAGGAAGAGCCGGCGCTCAAGGCCATGGTGAAGGCGCTCATCCGCCGGCTGCCCAACACGAAATCGGACATCTCGCGTATCTGACGGGAGCGGACCACTGCGATGCCAATGAGCACGGCAAAGTAGGCAATGAAGACGAAGAGTACCCAATAATTGAACATCTCGCTCACACCCTCCTGGGAATGCTCTCGCCGCGCTGATAGTAGGGATCGCAGCGGCTCCGGCGGTGAGTGTAGGGTATTTCGATGGCTTCCGCACCTCGCCTTGGTAGGGGTAGGTATTTACATGGATGGACAGGATAGACAGGATGGGAGTTTGGGGCGGGCCTCACCCCCCGGCCCCCTCTCCACCATGTGAGACCTTTGCATAACCCGAGTTGCTGGCGTCGGTCGTGCCCTGGAGCGCGTGGTGCTCTGGCGCGGGCGTGCCGCCCCCTGGCGCCAGCGCGTCTGCCTGGCACCGGCCCCGGCGCGCCTACGGCATGACCACCCCCGGCTCCGGTCGGGGCAGCAGGCGCTCGGCGCGGCGCAGGTTGTACGCGAGACACTTGCACCACAGTTCCGTCGTATTGCGTGCCAAGCCCAGGTAGCGCACCCGCCGGTAGCGATACAGCCGCTTCAGCGTCCCGAACACTTGCTCCACTGGCGCCCGCACCCGCGCGATCAAGCGATTGCGTCGCCGTTGCCAGTACGGTAAGCGGGCCTGGTACTTGTGGGAGCGATGCATGATCCGATCCTTGATCCCCCGGCGCTTCAGCCAGCGCCGCCGGTGTTTGGACTCATAGGCCCGGTCGGCGTACACTGCCGCTTCATCCCCCAGGATCAGCGTGTCCGCCACCGTGCTCTCGGCGATCCGGGCTGCGGTCAAGCACGCGGTGCGGATCAGCCCCGAGCCGGCATCCACTCCGAGATGCACCTTGTAGCCAAAGTGCGCCTGGGCCCCCCGGCCGGCCCAGGCGGCATCCGGATCGGTCGGACTCTTGGCGCCCGGCTGGGCCGTCCCCGTGGGCCGGCGCGCCTGGGCTTGCACCAACGTCGCGTCCAGCAATGTGCCCGCCTTGACCACCAGGCCGTGGGCCGCCAACTGGCGACTGACTTCCGCGAACAATGCCGCGGCCAGCCCGCGGGCGGTCAACTGTTGGCGGAAGCGACTGATCGTGGCGTAGTGGGGCGCCTCGTCCGCCAGCCCCAACCCGACGAACCGGCGGAAGGACAAGCGGTCACACAGCGCGGCGGCCATCTCCGGATCCGAGGCGGCGTACCATTGTTGGAGGAGCAGCACCTTGACCAACATCAGGGGCGGATAGCTCGGCCGGCCCGTGGGGGCGGCATAGATGTCCTGCACCACCGCGCCCAACCGGTCCCAGTCAAAGAGTTGCGCCAAGCGTTCCAAGCGCGGGTTGCGCCCGATCTGCGGTGGCAAATCGGCCTCGATCGGCAGGTGGTTCCCGATCTTGCGTTGCATCGTGCCCCCTCGTGCGGCTGGTTAGTGGTAGCCTTCCTTACCACCCCGCGGCCTCCTTATGCAAAGGTCTCCATGTGGAGAGGGGTGGATTCCCGCTTTCGCGGGAATGACGGGGACCGGACGCAGTGAATCGTACTGCCCCCCTATGGTCCCGCCGCGCAGCGGGGGGACGGGCGCAACATCTTGCGCCCCTACGGCTTGGCCTCTACGTACCCTTGTCAGCTCCCTAGCGCCAGGTAAACCTTAGCGCCAGGTAAAGCTGAAGAGCTTGGCGGCGCGGAGCTTGAAGTGCAGCACGACCGGGGCATCTTCGGCGGTGCCGAGGTCCGATTGGCCGTGCCAGTACACGGTCTGGGCGAGCGAGTCGCCGGAGAGCGGGTCGCAGTCGGTCACTGCCCGCCCCGGCTGGCCGTGGATACCGACCCACACACCACCGCCGCCCCTAGCCTGGAAGTTCACTCGCAATTCGCGCCCGCGGGGCTGTACCGGGAACGTCCAGAACTCGCCTTCCTCGTCGGCGACGACCGCGCCGAGGCGGTCACGGGGCCACCAGGCCCAGCCGGTACGGTCGGCGGCGATCACGTGGGGCCAGCGGGGGTACTTGTGGGGATAGGACGTGCCGGAATACAGTAGCCCCACGCGCTCGTCACCCAACGGGACCAGGCCGGTGCCGGCACCGAGAAACTCCGAGTCCCACTGCTGCGGCGTCCCCGGCTCGATGACCGCGCCGCCCGGCACCTCGTTCCACACGATGCCATCGGCGCTGGCGTAGAGCCGAATGCGCGAAATCTGATTCCAACGCTCGTAGAACATCGGGAACATCAGATGGATGCTCGGCTCGCCGGGATAGGACGTGCGGGCGTTGGTGTAGATGTCGTTCGAGGGCGACTCGTCGAGGCGGGGCCACAATAGCGGCTCGACCGGCGGCCAACGGCGAAAGTCGGCCGTCTCGGTGCGCCCGACCCAGCGCCGGCCCTGGAGGTACATGCGGGTGTACAGCACGTAGCGCCCTAACCAGGCGTCGTAGTAGGCCGTAGTGATGGTGTCGGTGAAATGCGTGAAGAGCGGCTCCGGGAGCAGCGTCCAGTCTAGTCCGTCCGGCGAGACGGCGCCGTAGACGCAGGTGAACTTGCCCGGTCGCAGCCGCACGTCCTGATAGCGGGGGTGAAGCGCCCGGTACTCGGCCCAGCGACGTTCGAACTCGTCCGGCGGCACGTGCGCCATGAAGACCAGCTTGTAACGTTCGCTGGCCGGGGCGCTGGGGTCCTTGAAGACCGTGAAGCCGTCGAAATTGTGCTGGCCGCGCTCCGGGGGGACGCCAAAGAAGGCGTTGTTCCGAGTGCTGCCGGCGAGCTCATAGCGGCCGAACGTCGGGAGTTGCCACGTGAAACCGTCGTCCGACTCGGCGTAGTGTCCGTGCTTGCCCACCCAATACCAGAGGCGATACCGCCCACCCTCATGGAGCAGCGCATTGATGCCGATGTCTTGGTCGAGCGGGCCGATCTTCTGCGCCGGCTGCGCCTCTAAGCGGATGCCGTGCGGCTGGCGCTGCGAGCGGTAGCTGGCCAGCGTTGCGAGGTCGTCCGCTGCCGGCGGCGACTCCGCGCCCGGTTTGGTGGGCAGCGGCTTGCCGTCGGGCGCTACCCATTCCAGGTCACCGGGGTCAACGTGGCGAAAGTCGGTAAAGAGGCAGGTCTGCTGATCGGACAAGAGCCGCCATTCGATGCTCGTAGCCATGATCCCTCCCGTGTCGCTATGGTAGCGCAGGTCGGGCCGGGAGCTTGCCGGTGCTCCCGCACTCGACTAGCATAGGCCATAGGTGATGGCGCAGCGCGCCGGGTTTAGCGGAAGGAGATAAATCGTCATGGCAGAGCCAACTCGCCTTGCGTTGATCGGCTGCGGGGGCAACATGACCAACGCACACCTCCCGCGCCTGCTCGCCCAGGATGAAGTCAGCATCGTCGCGTTGGTGGACCCGGTCAGCGAGACGACGGAGGCGCTGCGGGAGCGGCACCCGGCACTCGCCAGCGCGGCCACGTTTACCGAGCACGAGGAGATGCTCGACGCGGTGCGGCCCGACGGTGTGGTGATCTCCTCACCGCACGCGCTGCACCATCCGCAGATCATTGCCGCGCTGCGGGCCGGGGTACACGTGCTGGTCGAGAAGCCGATGGTCAACACCGCTGAGGAAGCGGCCGAGGTCATCGCGACGCGCGACGAAACGGGCAAGATCGTGATGGTCTCGTACCAGCGGCGGTTCGAGCCGAGCATCCAACAGATGAAGCAAGTCATCAGCACGGGCGGCATCGGGGACGTGGAGTTCGTAACGGCGCAGCTCCACCAGTCGTGGTACACGAACAACCTGGGCCGTATTCAGCGCACCGGGGCATCGTGGCGGGTGATCCAGCAGTTGGCGGGCGGCGGCCAACTCAACGACTCCGGGAGCCATCTGGTTGACCTCGTGCTCCACCTCGTTGATCGGGCGCCGACGCGAGTGGCCGCGGCGCAGCAGTATTTCACGCTGGAAGTGGACGTGAACTCCGCGATTATGGCCGAGTTCGATGACGGCGTGATTGCGACTATCGCCATCGGCGGCAACGTGCATGGCGGCGGGACGGAGCTCACCATCGCCGGGAGCGAGGGCACGCTGCACTACCGGACCGTCGGGCACGCGCCGCGGCAGCCGTGGGTGGAGTGGCGGCGCGCCGATCAGCCTGAGCCGCTGACGCTCCCCACGCCACCGCCAGCGACTAGCCCGGACCACCATTTTGTGGACGTGATTCGCGGTCGGACGGCGCTGGCGGGCGCGACGGCAGAAGACGGCCGGCGGGTGGTGCAACTCTCCGCAGCGGTGTGGCGCGCGGCCGAGACCGGGGCGCCGGCGGTGGTTGGTGGGTAGGAGTTGGACCTAACCCCGGCCCCTTCTCTCATGAAGGTTGCGAACTTGATTAGGTAGTGTGTTCGCCCCCACCCTGACCCTCCCCCGTCGGGACGGGGGAGGGAACGGCCCGTCCCCCCGCCGCAGCGGGGGGGCCATAGGGGGGCTACACCCCACTACCTGATTAAGTTGTCAACTTTCATCAGGGCAGGGGAGTGATGGCAGGCCTCAGTTGTGGGGGGTGCCGCAGGGGCCGCCGCCGGTTGCTGTCGCTATGTCGAAACGAGTGGTGTCGAAGCGATAGAGGGGTTTGTAGCTGCGGGCGATCTCTTCGGACGAGGCGCCGACGTAGTGGCAGATGAAGGAGCGGCGGAAGCGATCTGGGCTGCGGTTTGGCTCCGAGCCGTGGATGAGGTTGCCGCCGAAAAAGAGGACATCGCCGGCGTCGAGATCAACGGGCACGGGCTGTAACCCCTCCGGGACGGGCACCAGTTCTTTGGTGAACGAGATGGTCGGGTCGGCCGCTTCCGGGCAGAAGAGGTCCATGGCATGGCTGCCGGGAACGACGAACAGGCCACCGTTCTCGCGGTCGGCGGGGTCAACGGCGAGCCACGCGGCCAAGCAGGTGCCCGGATACGCCTTCAGATAGAAGTTGTCCTGGTGGAGGGCCTGCCCCCGTGCCCCTGGTGGCTTCCAGTAGAACATGCTCTGCGCGGCGATGGGCGCCTCGCCAAATAGGGCGCGTAAATGCGGCTCCCAGCGGGGGCTGAGGAGGTAGCGGAGCGCAGTGCGGTTGACGCGGTGGGGTTGCATCATGCGGGGGTACAGCAAGAGCGGATCGGAGGTCTCGGCCGGGGACAGGGCGTGAAAACAGCCGGGTATCTCGCCTTGTGCGTGTAGCTCGTTGCTGGTAGCGATAAGCTCTTCCAGCTCGGCCGCAGTGAATAGTCCCGGCACCACGGCATAGCCATCGCGGGCAAACGCCGCGATCTGCTGCGAGTTGAAGGGCGCTACCGCCAGGTCAACTGTCATCGGACCTCACTAGCCAACGAGCGAACGTCCGGGCTTTGCGTCCCAACACAGCGGCGGCTGGTCCGGCGGCGTGTGTCGCCGGCATTGCCTCAGCGTGCGTCGGATTGCGCTGAGGGGGTGATCGGGATGGCTGTTCGGCTAGTCCGGCTCCCCGCTGCGCTACGATGATACCCACGAGGATGGCGACACCGCCAGTTACCAGGCTCGCCGTGAGCGGCTCGCCCAAGATGAGCACGCTCAACAGCACGCCCAGGGGCGCCACAAGATACTGGAAGTGGGCAATACGGGTAGCGGGTAGCCGACTGAGCGCATAGTACCAGAGCGCAAAGTTGAACGCGGTGCTGCCGAGGCCGAGGTAGACGAGGATGAGCTGGGTGGAGCGGCTGGCAGTGAACAGGGGTCGAAAGCCTGGGCCGAACAGGAACACCAGCGGCACCAGGGCCAGGGCGGCAAAGCAGCACGACAGGGCGGTAATTGCCACGGCGTCACGCCCGGCCACCGTGCGACGCGCCACGAGGATGGCCGCCGCGATGGCGAGGCTGCAAGACAGAGCGAGAGTGACGCCGCGCCAGTCGGCCATGGCGAGGAGTTGCCACCACGCGCCGCCCGCTGGGCCGGTGTCTTGACCCAGTGTCACCACACCGACGCCAATGCAGGCCAGCAGTGACCCACCAACGAGATACAACGACCGCGCCGCGTGACCGAGCATGGCCGCGCCGAGCGCGATCCACAGTGGCCCGATACTGGTCAACAGTGCCGCAACCGATCCGGTGAGGAACACCTGCGACGACACGGAGAGGAACGAGGTGACGCCAAAGGCGAGGGTGCCGAGGAGCAACAGCTTGCCGGGTTGCGCTTGTAGCTCGTCGCGCATCCGGGACAGGCCCGCGCGGACGCCGCCCAGACGCAGACAGGTCAGCGCCGCGAGGGCCAGGCCGGCGACGGTGGCGCGCGACCAGATGATGATGAACGGCTCGACCTCGGTGAGGGCCAGCTCACTGCCGGGGTAGAGCGAGGCCCAGCCCCAGCAGGAGCAGATCGCGGCGAGATACGCCCAGCGTAGAGGTCCCATGGAGGCCGTTGGGCAGCGAGCGTGCGGTTATCGTGCATAGGGATGGTACACGAGCGCCGGGGTGGCGGCATCCTGAGTGGGGTAGGTATTTACATGGATGGACAGGATAGACAGGATGGAGGGCGGGCCTCTCACAAGGGTAGGTTTTTCTGCGGGGAACCACAGCGGGGCCACCTCCCCGTCCCCCCGTCGCAACGGGGGGACCATAGGGCGCTTCCTCCCCATCCCCGCCCCGCTACGACGGCCGTGTTCGTTCCGGCGGCGACTTTGGTGCAAGCAGCGTTGCTCTGACTGCCCTGGTACCACCAATCAACACCGTATCTGGCGAGCGTGAGCGTTGCCGTCGTGGTGATGCTGCCCGCTGCGAGCGCGGGGAAGGGCGTAGTACGCGCTATCCTAGCTCTCCGTAGCCTGAATGAGCACTCGCCCGCCGTCCCGGACCCGGACGTTCAGGTCATGCCCGTCGAGCAACAGCATACCCACGAGAGGGGTGCTCCCCGTCGCGACAGCCTCGATGTCTCTTGGCTGGCCGGCCCACAACACCGTAGCGTGGTGAACGTAGAAGCGCACTTCCTCGTCGTTGGCCAAGAACGCTTGGCCGACATAAGCGAAGGGCAGCCCTAGCTCGGCCACCACGTCCAGCGGCAAGGTCAAGAAGCCGGTAAACCCGGTGTCAACCACGGCATCGATGTCTCGGGTCTGTCCTTCCGGCCCCTGGATGCGAAGGGGAACAATCGCCTCATAGGCGGCATTCACCGCCCCCTCGATCACTCGGGTCTCCCCAGCCGTGCGCCTCCGAAGCTGAGCAGGGCCTTGAAGCCGACGCGCTCACACAAAACGTCGACCGCATCGGGATGCTGCGCCCGCAGACGCTGGACGGCGACGCGGGTAGAGTCGGCCATGGCCCAGTCCCCGGTCTCAACGTCTATGGCCACATACTCCCCAAAGTGATTTGCTTCCACCAGGGGAAGAATGGTCTGCTTGTATATCTCCCTGCCGAGCCGGGCCGTCTCTTCCTTGGGTCTGCGCTGGCGGGCCGGAGTCTTTGCGTGCGCCATTGGCGGTCCTTTCCGAGGGCGTCTCAGCTATGCTCCATCCTACCGCGCCGAGGCAGTGGCGGACAATAAGAAGGGGCGGGCTGGAATCCTTGAGCGCCCGTTACTCCCCCGTCCCCCCGCCACCACGCGGGACCCACAGCGGGGCCACCTCCCCGTCCCCCCGCCGCAACGGGGGACCATAGGGAGGCTACTCATCCGCACAACGGGGGGGCTTAGGGGCGTGATTCGTCGCGCCCAGGCGCTCGCCATTCCGGCGCCGGCCGCTATCCTGACCATCCTTGCATCCTGCAAATCCTGATGCAGACAAAAACCTATCCTTGTGAGGGGGCGGGTCTCACCCTCCGGCCCCCTGACCAGCCAAAGCCGCACCACACCTGGTCCTATCCGTGCGGCTTTGGCCGGACCTCTCCATCGCGGAGCCGATAGAGAGGGGGTGTAGATTCCCGCTGGTGCGGGAATGACGGGCCGGGGGCAGGAATGAAGGGAGCGATGAAGCCCAAAATGCGATTGCCCTGGCATCTTCCCGGAAGGTTGCTACCGGGGTTGAATCTATGGCTATAATTGCGCTGTGCAGCGCCGGGGTGGCGAAATGGCAGACGCGGCTGACTCAAAATCAGTTGCCCGATGAGGGCGTGGGGGTTCGAATCCCTTCCCCGGCACCAGTACTACCTGTGATTAGACCTACGCCCAACCCCCTCCCGGCAGGCTTAAGCCACGACACTCTTGGGGAGCGGTGGTGGCTGGGCAATGAGTGGGAGGCGAACGGTCAGGCGGCGTGCCAGGAACAACCGCCGCCGGAGGGTCAGCCCGATGGTGAACCGGCTGAACTGCGGTTGTCTGCCCCGTGTGCGCTCCCGTCTGAGCCGCGCCGTGCGCGCCTTCGGGCGTTGGCACGTTGCCGCCGTGGCGATGATGCTGTTCGTTGCATTGGTGGCGGCCTGTGACAGAGAGGACAACGCCCGCTCGCTGTCGCTCGAAGACGCCGTCGGGCAGCTGCTGCTGATCGGCTTTCGCGGCCTTGAGCTGGATACGGAAACGGTATCGCTGCTGGCCGAGATCGAGCCGGGCGGCGTGATCTTGTCCGACTATGATGTCCCCAGCGGCGGCGAACTGCCGCGCAACGTTAGATCGCCCCAGCAACTGCGCGCACTGACCGGTGCGCTGCAGCAGCAGGCCGAGCGCCCCTACTTCATCGCCATCGACGCCGAGGGTGGATACGTCAATCGACTCAAGCGGCGCTATGGCTTCAGGACCCAACTGCCCAGCCATCAGACACTCGGCGCCGGCACAGTTGCGGAGACGGAGGCGCTGGCCGGCGCATCGGCGGCGCAGCTACAGGAACTTGGGATTAACTGGAATCTGGCCCCGGTCGTCGATGTCAACATCTTCCCGGACAGTCCCGCGATTGGCCACTGGGAACGCTCCTTCAGCGCGGACCCCGAGCAGGTGACCGCACATGCCGCCGCCTTTGTCCGCGCCCACCGCGAGGCGGGCATCATCTCCACCCTCAAGCACTTTCCAGGTCACGGCAGCGCCGTCGGAGATACGCATCTCGGTGTGACCGACGTGACGGATTCCTTTGTGTATGACGCCGAGCTGGCGCCCTACCGGCAGCTAATCAACGATGGCTACGACGACGCGATCATGACCGCACACATTGTCAATCGCGATCTGGACGCGAGCGCCAGGCCCGCCTCGCTGTCCTACCCGATTGTGACCAGACTCCTGCGAGAAGAGCTGGGGTTTGGAGGCGTGATTGTCTCGGACGACATGCAGATGGGCGCAATCCTTGCGGAGTACAGCATCGAGGCCGCGGCAGTTGAAGCGATCAAGGCCGGGGTTGACGTGATTCTGATCGCGAATCAGAACGCCTATGACCTCGACCACATCCACCGCGTCAAGGCCGCAATCATCGCAGCAGTGGAGCAAGGTGAGATTTCCAGGGAGCGCATCGATCAGTCGGTCGAACGCATCCTGGCGCTCAAAGGCGCGTATGGAATCGTGGAGTGAGGATGGTGAAATGATGGCACAGGTTACTATCGCTGCCAAGCAGGCTCCACTGAGCAATGCGGAGCTGGAGCAGGCGCTGCGGCAGGCCCTGCGGCTCCAGTTGTCACTAGCCATCCCGGCCCTGGAGAAAGTGCTGGAGCGGCAGTTGTCACAATCTACTCCTATGCCTGGGGAGGCGTTCCGGCAGATGCTAGAGCGGCAACTACCAGCGGCTGCTCCGGAGCGAGAGAAAGCGCTCCAGCAGGCATTGTTCCAGCGGCTGTCGCCGGTTACGCCACAGCTCGGAGAGGCGTTCCGGCAGGCACTGGAGCAGCACCTTGCCTCGACTGTTCGCTGCGCGCTCACATCCAGCGAGCCGTTGGTGGAAGACACGGCTAGGCCCAGCTTGAAAGAGCTACTGCTGAGGCCGGAAGCGCGGACCGAGCAGCTAACATCGCTGCCCGAGTCCCGACGCAGTGTCGAGACCCACACGCCATAGGCCGATGTACCTCCTGGACACCAACGTCATTTCGGAGCTACGGCGCCCGTGGCCGCACGAGGCTGTCTTGGCTTGGATCGCGCAAGCACCACCCCAGCACCTCTTTGTATCTGTCGTGACGGTGGGGGAGATACAAGCAGGCATTGAGAAAGCTCGCGAGCAAGACGAGATAAAGGCGGCGGTGCTCGAATCCTGGCTGGACGAGATACTCGTCTCCTACCAGGTCTTACCGATGGATGTGCCCGCTTTCCGGATGTGGGCACGGCTCAAACACGGGAAGTCGGCCAACCTGAATCAGGATGCCATGATTGCGGCAACAGCCCTGGTTCACGGGTTGACGGTCGTGACGCGGAACGTGCGCGACTTTAGCCAACTCGGCGTGGAGTGGCTGAATCCATTCGAAATGTAGACACAGCTGAGGCACCAGCCGCCATTCCCTCACGCTCCACAGAAGGACAGGCGCAGCGTGCTGCGATCCTATGGCTGCTCTAGTCCCCTGGTCAGCGGCGGGTGCGGCACGTCAGCTGGGACTAGCGGTTGTCGAGGAGGAGCAGGTCGCGGCCGTTTAAGCGGGGGCGCACGACCTCCAAGAAGCGGTCGAGTATCTGCTCCGGCCGCAGCTCCGAGGTATCGAGGCGCACCTTGCGCGGTACCCACGAGGCGCCATAGGCCGCCTCGAACTGCTGCTGCACAGCCTCGACGTCGGCCGGTGGGACGACGGAATGGCGGTGCGGCGCCGCGGCCATGCGGGCGCGGATCACCTCGGGACGCGCGGTGAGCAGCGCCAGGACGGCATCGCGTGGGAATTCCGGCTCGACCTGGCGTTCGTAGGTCATCGCCAGGCCCGGGTAGTAGTAGCGCGGGCCGTAGATGGCCTCCTCGATGTGAAAGCCGACCAGGATGATGTCGTCGTAGCGGTGTAGCAGGCGCACGTGATAGTGGACCTGAAAACGCTGGTAGCGTTCCTTGATCGCCCCTGGGAGGGCGAGCATGGCCTCCTGCTCTTCCTCGCTGACGTGCTGGGCATCGGGAATGGTGAAGTGGTCGTCCATGTGGAAGTTGCGCCCGCGCTCCAAGCCCCACGCCTGGAGCGCATCGGCGAGGGTGGTCTTGCCGACGTACTCGCACCCAACCAGGATCAGTCGCATCGTCTCCTCCCGCAGGACCGGTGTTGATGCTCCGCCACTGACACACGACAGGATAGCCGGTGCGCCTCCGGTCAGCCAGGGCTTGTACGGACCGGTCCGCCTAGAGTTGCCCTGTTAGGGGGAGGTTTTTTGTAGGGGCGTGATTTCACCACACCCAGCCCCTCGTCATTCCGGCGGAGGCCGCCGCGATAGAGGTGGCGGGCTTTCTTGTGGCCCTAGTAGAGAATGAGGTGAGTGGGGACCAATCGCTGTTCCACCGGGTCCACCGCCAGGGCGAGACCTTCCAGGGTATAGGCTCCCAACAGAGGCGGGGCGTTGTCTTCACCAAACGCCACCAGGGTCACCACGCTCTCGCCGTCTATCGTGGCCCACGCCCGTCCGATGTCCATAAAGACCCGTCGTCCATCGGCCAGCAGAAAGCGGCGCTGGCCCAGCGGCGCTACTCCCAACTCTCGCAGCAGGCTGGAGGGGAGCGTGGTGTAGGCGGCACCGGTATCCACCGTTGCTTCTATGTCTCGCGCTTGCTGGCCGTCCATGCTGGAAATCCGCATCGGCCAGTTGAATGTTCCCATCAGAGAAACCTCAGCCTGCGCTCTGTGCCATGTCATTGTAGCCGTTGGCCCATTCTTCGACAACGCTCCTCCCCTGGAGTTGGCTCCGGGGGAGGGCTAGGGTGGGGGCTACTCTTATTCCTGGCCGTCGAAGCCGATCATGCTGGTGGGGGTGATCCGTAGGAGCACGAATTGCAGCTTCCGCAGCACGTCCGCGGCATAGGTGGCGCCCTCGGTTGCGCCGAGGTAGTGTAGCGACAGCGCCCGCACTAGCTCCGGGATGCGCTCGTGCTCAATCGTTGCGGTGCCGTTCACCAAGAGCCAGCGCTGCGGCGATTCGTTGAGGGCAATACAGAGCGCCACGTGTGGGTTGCGGCGCACGTTCCGCGCCTTGACGGAGGTCGTTTCCACTGCGACAACCACCTGATCGCCGTCCACCAGGTGCCACACCGGCGTCATGTGGGGTGTACCGTCCGGGCGCAAGGTGGAGATAATCGAGATGTGCGGCTCTTGCAAGATGGTCTCGATCTCCCGCTGACTCAGCCTGCCCATATTCCGGCTCCCTTCCAGCGCAGATTTGCTCGCCAATGTTTCTACGGACATACTACCGCCGCAGCGCCGAGGGAGGTACGCCATGGGACAGGCAAACGCCGACAGATTGCGCCTGGACGCAGGGACACGGCTCTTATTCCTCGACATGGAGGCGGTCGAGACGGTCCACAACGTCGTCCCGCGAGTGATGACGGCAACCAAGCATCCCGACAACCCGCTGCTGCCTTTGGGTGATATTCACGAGTGGGATTCGGCGCAAGCGGCGCCCTGGGCGTCGCGCTCCGTCATCTACGACGAGGAAGACCGGCTCTTCAAGTGTTGGTATCACGGGACCGACCTGAGCACCGAGCGTTGGTGGGCGACGGGATATGCGTACAGCGAGGATGGGATCCGCTGGACGAAACCGCGTCTGGGTCTGCACGAGTACAACGGCAGTACGGACAACAATATCTGTTTCCAGGGCTGGGGGCCGGTCATCAAGGAGCGGCCCGGCGGCGATCCGGCCCAGCGTTACAAGGTGATCCTCAAGGGGCCAACGCGGGACTACCCGATTCGAGCGGCCTATTCCGCGGACGGTATCCACTGGCAGGAAGGCGCGGAGATCGCCTTACCGGAATGGCAAGGACGCACACCGGATATCGTCGTCTTGGTGCGCGATGACCAGGACCCCGATCCGCAGCGCCGGTACAAGATAGTCTGGCAGACCACGCATCCATCGAACAAGCCCGGTCCGGAGTTGGTGCGGACAAAGTGCCTGGGGTACGGGCCGGACATCGAGCATTTGGTTGCGAGTCCGGCGAATCCCATCCTGCATCCCAACGACGGACTTGAGCACGAGAATCACTTCCTGTTGCTGGCACCGTATGCTGGCCGGTACGTCATGCTCTACGAGTATGGGTGGTATCTGCCGAACGGGACCGGGAATTTCGGCAACTATTGCGCCGACATCCGGCTGGCGGTGAGCCGCGATGGCGAGCACTACACGCGCCTCCAGCCGCACCAAATCGTGATTCCCCGCGGCCCGCGGGGCAGCTGGGATGACGGCATGTTGGTAGTCGCGGACAAGCTGGTGGTCAAGGACGACACAATGTATCTCTACTACTGCGGCCAGGGTGAGGAATGGACCGACTGGCCGGCCTCGAACGAGCCGGCGGCACTTCAGTACGACTCGGCCGGCGCTGTGCGGTTGTCCCGGATGGGGCTGGCGACGCTGCGCCGCGACGGTTTCGTCGGTCTGGAGACGACGGATCGGGAGACACCGGGACACCTGACGACCGTTCCAATGGCTATCCCGGAGCGGGGAGTGACACTCAGTGTCAACGTAAGCGCGACACAGCAGCGCCGCAGCTGGGTCGCCGTTGAAGTGCTGGACGCAGCGAGCAATGAGCCACTGCCCGGCTTTGGCGGCGAGGATTGTGTGCCTATTGACCGGGACGGCGTGCAGGTAGCAGTCCGGTGGCAGGAGCGGCGGCTTGCCGAGTTGAACGGCTCCTGTGTCAAGCTGCGGTGCTGGCTCTACGGGGCCGCCAGGCTGTTTGCGCTCTACGGTAGCTAACCCGGGGCGATCAACGGGCAGTGACCGGCTTGACCCGGCGCCGTGCGGAGCGGCTAGGATAGAAGGGCTGCGGCGGGGCGGCGTACTCTTCATAACCCGCCGCGCGGCAGCAGGGCCGGAGTGAGATTGATCGGCCGGATCGGGAGTAGCGATGATCGAAGTGCAGAACGGGTATCCCCATCCGCGCGTCCGCGAGGCGGTGTTGTTTCCGTTCGACGAGGCCAGCATCCCGTTCACGTCGGGTCTACGGCTGCATATGGTCACCTCCAAAGCCAGTGGGCGCGAGGCGCTGGTGGTGCTGCCAGGACCGGAAGGGGCACCCGACGACATGCGCGTCCGGTTCTATGGGGCGGTGATTCCGAGCGGCGACGAGCTACGGATGTGGTACATGGGCGCCGGCAGCCGGGACGGGTACCGGGCGGACCGTCTCTGTTACGCCGTGAGCCGCGACGGGATACATTGGGAGAAACCGGCGCTCGGCTTGGTGGAGTACAACGGGAGCACGCAGAACAACCTGGTGGACCTGCGGAACGGCGCCTGCGATCTGCTCTCCGTGCCGGTGCTGTACGACCCGGACGACCCGGACCCGCAGCGGCGGTACAAGGTCGCGTTTGAGTGCCGCGAGTACGAGAAGCTCCTGTCCGTGGCCTTTAGTCCCGACGGCCTGCGCTGGACCGAGTCGGCGCACAATCCGGTCGGGCCGATGCTGGAGATGAGCGGCGTGATCCGGTTCAACGACTGCTACTACATCAACGGGCACGGGGGCTTCCATTTCGGCACGGCCCGCGAGCTTGTGACCTGCGCTTCCTACGACTTCGAGCACTGGACCGAGGCCACCGCGCGCGGTTTTCGTCGCGACCCGCTGCCGTTGCTCGATATGGCCGGCATCACGACCGGCCGAAACGCCGGCGAGCAGGTGCATTTGGGGGCCGGCCTGTGGGACCGCGGTAACGTGATTCTCGGCGTTTACGACAGTTGGCACGGCCACCCGTCCGGTGACCGTGGACTGTTGACGATGGACCTCGGGTTGGTCATCAGCCACAACGCGCTGCATTACCACGAGCCGTTCCCGGACTTCCGGCTTGTTCCGGCCATCGAGGAGCAGGGTGGCGCCGGCGCGCTGTTCCCGCAGGAAGGACTGCCGCCGATCATCGGCGGGCCGGCGCTCAGTCATGGGCAGGGGATGTGTAACTGGGGGGATGAGACGCTGCTGTGGTACAGCGTGTGGATTACGGGCGGCGTGCGTGTGGCCCGCTGGAAGCGCGACCGGCTGGGCTGCTTCCGCGCCTTTCAGCCCGAAGAGCTGAACCGGCGGCCGCCGGAGCGCTGGGAACGCGGTGTGCGCCACTGCATCACCTGTCCGATCCAGGTCAGCAACACGCCGGCGCGGGTGTATGTCAACGTGGCCGGGCTGTGGGAGCACAGCGAGATCACGGTGGAGGTGCTGGACGAGCAGTTTCGGCCGCTGCCGGGCTACTCCGGCGCGGCGTGCGTGCCTTTGCGGGAACCGGGCATACGACAGCCGGTGGTGTGGAAGGACCGAGACTCGGTCGGCGCGATTGACGGACCGTTTCGGCTGCGGGTGAACTTCAACGGGCTGCGGCGCGACGATGCCCGGCTGTATGCGCTGTACGTGGGGTAGGGTGGGTACCGCCCCCCTATGGTCCCCCCGCGCGGCGGGGGGACGGGGATTGGACCTAACCCCAAACCCCCTCCCTGAAGGGAAGGGGCTAGGGGTTAGGTACAGTACCGGGCCAAGGCGGGTACAGGGAGGACGGGATGGCTGATCGCCCCAAGAACGTGCTGTTGCTGTGGACGGACCAGCAGCGGGCCGACACGGTCGGGCCAGACAAGGACCCGCGGCTCCAGATGCCGAATCTGGAGCGACTGGCACAGGGCGCGGCGCACTTTCGGCACGCCTATTGCGCCCAGCCGGTCTGTAGCCCGGCGCGTGCGACGGTGATGACGGGCGTATATCCGCACACGCACGGGGTCGTGGACAACAACATCGTGCCCGATCCCGGCATCCCGATGATTACCGAGTTGCTGCGGCCGGCCGGTTACGTGACGGGCTACAACGGAAAGTGGCACCTGGGCAACGAACTCCAGGCGCAACGCGGCTTCGACCAGTGGGTGAGTACCGAGGAAGGCTATGCTCGCAGCCACGCCGAGGAAGGCTATAGCTCCTACCACGATTTCCTGGAGGCGCGTGGGTACACGCCCAGCGACCCACACCTGGACGGCATGACGTTCGCTCGCAACACCGCCGCGGCGCTGCCAGAGGAGGTCGGGAAACCGGCCTTTCAGACCGCCGCGGCGCTCCGTTTTCTGGAGTCTCACCGTGACCAGCCCTTCTTCCTGTCGGTGAACTACCTGGAGCCGCACGCGCCTTTCAACGGGCCTTTCGATGGGCTGTACAAAGCCGAGGACATGACGCTGCCGGACAGTTGGTACGGCGAGATGGAGGAAAGCGTGCCGCTGCGGTATCGGCGCCTGCGCGCCGCCTATGCGGGAGAGTACATGGCTGGTCATCCCGACTGGATGAAGTCGAACAACGAGTGGGGGTGGAAAGAGCTGAAGGCACGGTACTGGGGCTTGTGTACGCTGGTGGACAAATACGTCGGCCGTATTCTCGACCGCCTTGATGAGCTTGGTCTCGCCGACGACACGATTGTCGTCTACACCTCCGATCACGGTCACATGATGGGTGAGCACGGGCTGTTGAACAAGAGCGTGCTCTACGAGCCGTCGGCGCAAATCCCGTTCATTATCCGCGTGCCCGGCTTGCCGCCGCAGCAACTGGCGACGCCGGTCGGACAGGTGGACTTGGTCCCGACGCTGCTCGAATTGCTCGGTCAGCCGTTCCCCGACCACCTGCAAGGGAGCAGCCTGGTGCCGTTGCTCCGGGACGGTGATGCGGACCCGGAGGAGGGCCAGACGATCATCGAGTGGAACGGCAGTCTCCAGGACGATGCCGTGCAGACAACGCCCGGCCGGCACGCGCCGCTGGCGCCGGGAGCGGTGGACGCGGATCGCTCGGAGGTACGGACCATCCGCCGCGGCTCGTGGAAGCTGAACGTCCACGCCAGCGGCGAGCATGAGCTGTATGATCTCCGGGCGGACCCGGCGGAGCGGCACAATGCCTTCGCCGATGCCGAGAACGAGGCGGTCGTCCGCGATCTGGACCGCCGACTACGCCAGTGGCAGCGCGAGACGGCCGATCCGCTGGCCTTGCCGGCGCTTGGGTAGGAGAGACAGCCCCCACCCTCACCCTCCCCCGTTGCGACGGGGGAGGGAACTACCCGTCCCCCCGCCGCAGCGGGGGGACCATAGGGGGGCTATCTCCCACTACCCGATTAAGTTGGCAACTTTCATCAGGGAAGGGGCCGGGGGCAAGGTACCGGCCGTGACAGGTGGAGAGCGATGCTGATTATTGATGGCGACTACCCGATGGCCTATGGGGCCGTGGACCTGGACCGCGATTTGACCCGGCCCATCGAGGAGGTACGCGGCGCGACGGGACGGCGGAGCCTGATTGACGGCTGGCCCGACGAAGAGACGATGGCGTCGCTCCCGGAGATGCGGAAGGGCCGGGTTGCCGCGGCGCTGGTCAAGATCGTGGCGCGGATCCGCCGGCCGCAGGGCACCATCTGGGGCTATCGCACCGGCCACGGCGCTTACGCCGCCGCGCAGGCACAGCTGGCGTACTATCGCGTGCTCGAATCGGTCGGCGAGGGGCGTATTCTGAGGACCGGCAGTCAGCTCGCGGCCCACGTGCGGGAATGGGCGGCGGCGGATGACACGTCAGGGCTGCCCGTCGGCTTTGTCATCGGCATGGAGGGCGCGGACCCGATTCTGTGGCCGGAGCAGGTCCACGAATGGTGGGAGGTGGGCCTGCGGGCCATCAATCTCTCCCACTACGGCATCAGCACCTACTCACACGGCACCGGCACGGGCACGGAGGGAGGACTATTCCCTCCGGCCAAAGACCTGCTGCGCGAGATGGAGACCCTGGGGATCGTTCTGGACATAACGCACGTATCCGACCGGTCGGTCCGCGAGGCGCTGGACCTGTTCGGTGGCCCGGTGATGGCCAGCCACCAGAATTGCCGCGCGATTACGCCGGGCGAGCGGCAGCAGCCCGACGACATTCTCCGGCAGGTGATTGCGCGTGATGGGGTGATCGGGCACTCGATGGACACGTGGATGCTGTACCGGGGCGGGGTTGATTGGGCTAACATCCCTTCACGGCGGGAGGTGTTCCCGCGCGAGGCGGTGACCTTGGACGACTTGGTGGATCACATTGACCACGTCAGCCAGCTTGCCGGCAATGCTCGCCATAGCGCCATCGGCGGCGATACGGACGGTCAGGGCGGCCGGGACGGTGCGCCCTACGAGATAGACACTGTAGCCGACTATCAAAAGCTCGCCGACGTGCTGGACCGGCGGGGCTACTCGCAAGCAGACATCGAGCGGATCATGTTCCGCAACTGGCAGCGGTTCTATGAGGAGTCGCTGCCGCAGTAGCAAGCGCCGGGGAACTCCAAGCGCGCTGTGGCTGCTGGTATCGTAGGGGCGGCCGCTGCGTATACGACGCACACGAGAGGAAGACTCATGGGGATTTACGAGGACCTTGGCCTGCGCCCGGTGATTAATGGCTACGCGACGGTGACGCGCCTCGGCGGCTCGCTCATGCCGCCGCCGGTGGTGGAGGCGATGATCGAGGCGTCGCGACAGTTCGTGGACCTGGAAGACCTGCAAGCCGCCGTGGGCCGGCGCATTGCCGAGTTGACCCGCAACGAGGCGGCCTACGTCTCCAGCGGCGCCGCCGCCGGCCTGACGCTGGCAACGGCCGCCTGCGTCGCCGGCACCGACCCGGAGATGATTGCGGCCCTGCCGCACCCGCAGAAGGTACCCGGCGCACGCTGCGAGGTCATTTTCCAGCGGTGCCAGCGCAGCGGCTACGATTATGCGGTGCGCCAGGTCGGCGTGGACATGATCGAGATTGGTCCGGAGGAGTCCTCGCCAGCGGACTTCGCCGCGGTGCGGCAAGAGCTGGAGCAGGCGCTGTCGGAGCGCACGGCGGCGGTGCTGTACTTCGCCCGCGGCGAGGACCACCACGGCGGGCTGCCGGTGACGGAGGTGGTTGCGGCGGCGCACGCGCGGGGCGTGCCGGTCATCTTGGACGCTGCGGCGCAACTGCCGCCGGTGGAGAACCTGTGGCGCTTCACGCAAGAAGGCGCCGACCTCGTGATCTTCAGCGGGGGGAAGGGCCTCTGCGGACCACAGGCCACGGGGCTGGTGCTCGGTCGGTCGGACCTGATTAAGGCGTGTGCCGTGCAGGGCAACCCCAACCAGGCCATCGGCCGGCCGATGAAGGTGGGGAAAGAAGAGCTATGCGGCTGCCTGGCCGCCGTCGAGTGGTACGTGGGGCTGGATCATGCGGCCATGACGGACCGTTTCGAGACGCAGGCTGCCACCGTCGTCCAGCGTGTGGCCGGGCGGTCGGGAGTCACGGCACGAGTCGAGATGCCGAGCGAGGCGGGGCAACCACTGCCGCGGGCGCTCCTACGCTTCGACGCAGCCGTGCTGGGACAGAGCCGCGATCAAATCGTGGAGCAGCTGAATCATGGCGAGCCGGCCATTGAAGTGTCGCCGGAGGGCGACGATGGCATTTACGTCAACCCCCAGACGCTGATGGAGGGCGAGGAGGTGGTGATTGCGGACCGCCTCGCCGAGATTCTGGGGTAGGGGTTGTTGATGGCTTTCGGGCCCCCTATGGTCCCCCTGCGAAGCAGGGGGACATGGATTCCCGCGTGCGCGGGAATGACGGGCCGGGAGGTTCAGGCTTGGGGTGTGCTCTGCTGGAGCTGCTGCTCGAAATGTAGTACGCCCTGCAAGGCGGTCATCGCGCCGTAGAGCATCCGGAGGTGGCCGACGAGCGCCGTATAGCGGTCATGGCTGGCCTCGTAAAGGGGTGGGAACGAGCCGACCACGCCGGCCATGATGGTTATGTCGCGCCGCACCCGCGCGAACTGCACATTCGCGCTGGGTCGGTCGGCAAAGGCCGCGCGCATATCGTCCAGCTCCACGCTCAGGGTCTCGATGCCTTCCAGCAGCAGGACCGTCCGTTCGCGGTCGGGCGTGGAGCCGCTGACCGCGTTGTCGTGCTTGAGCATGGCTGCGAAGCTACGCAGGCGCTGCCGGGCCTCGTCGTAGGTCAGGGGCGGGGTCGGTGACGGCCTGGCAAGCCCCTGGGCGCGGGTCGGTGCAGGCACGGCCGCCACCGGCAACGCCGGGGCAACGCCGGTATCGTTGCCGACGGGTACCACGGCCTGCGATTGGTCTTCCGTACCAAGCCCCTGGACGAGGCTGACCAGAAAGAACGCCGCCACCAACCCGAGGCCCCAGAGAGCGATTACGCGCAATTGCCGGAGCATTATTCTCCCCGTCTAGGCCGGCGGCTCTCCATAGGTGAGACCTTTGTATACCTCTCCGACGGAGTGCTATCGTGGCGGTGACTCCACCCCATCAACCCTGGGTAGCCCTCACCCCGGCCCTCTCCCACGGGGATAGGGGGTGGATTCCCGCTTTCGCGGGAATGACGGCTTTTGCAAAGGTCTCATTGATACTCAGGCCGGCGGCAAGTCTGCGCGCAATCCTGACATGATGGCTTCCGCCAGCTCCATCGTCTTGATGGCCTCGTCGAGGTTGGCGGCGGGCAGCGAGACGGGGCGGTCCTCTTTGATGCAATCGAGGAAGTAGCGGATGTCCTCGCGCCGCCCGCCCGTGCCTAACTCGCGTAGCTCGTGCCGCTCGCCGTCGCAGAATACCGTTCCCTGGCTGATGCCTTCGAGGTAAGCGGAGATGTCGCGCCCGTGAATCTCGTAGCGTTGTAAGCGCGAGTCGGTCGTGTAGTTGGCGATCAGGTGGCCGAGACAGCCGTTCTCGAAGAGGATCAGGGCGCCATGCACGTCCTTGTACGATGAGCAGGCGCGGCGCACGACGCTGTGGACCTCCGCCGGCTCGGAGCCGGCAAAGATGCGGAGTAGATCAATCGTGTGGATCGGCGACTCCATCAGCATGTTGTCGAGAAGGATTTCGGGAAAGGCCGTGCGCCCCGGCGAGGTGGCTAGGGCGTCGCGACCGGCAAAGCCGCTCATGCTCTTGTGAAACTCTCCGACGACTTGCACGACCGGGCCACGCTCCTTGACCATTGCCAGCGCCCGATTGACGAGCGGATGGAAGCGATAGCTCCAGCTCACCATCGCCTTGGCGCCGGTCCGAGTGGCGGCGGCGCGTAACGCTTTGGTCTCGGCCACGCGCAAGCCCGGCGGCTTCGTCACCTCGGTATTGACGCCGCGCTCCAGGCAGCGCAGCGCCACGGGCGCGTTGAGGTGGGCCGGAGTGATGACAAACACGGCGTCGAGGGTCTCGTTATCGAGCAACTCATCCACGTCGGCATAGCGACGGGACACGCCGAACTCGTCGCCGGCGGCATCACGCGCGGCCGGCACCGGATCGCAGACGGCAACCAGCTCCACGTCGTCGAAGGTCTGCAAGTGCGCCAGGTATCCCCGGCGCCCGTTTGGTCCACAGCCGACAACCGCCACTCGCAGGCGAGACATCGCTTGCTCCTGTTCCGTCATTCCCGCGCAGGCGGGAATCCAGGGCGCCCACCAGGGACGCCCCTACGACTCGGCCTCGACCTGCGCGATCATCGCCCGTAGCTCGGCAGCGTTAATTCGCATGGCGTCTACGTGCGTGCCGCCAGGGGGCGTGAAGTGCGTCGCCAGGGCGAGCACCGCGTCGCAGCGGTAGTCTCGTAGCTGGCGGAGTATGGGCACGTAGTCCACGTCCCCGGTGGCCAGCGAGCGGTACTCGAACTTCAGGTTAGGGCCGTCAAAGACATGGACGTTCTTGAGGTGGAACGAATGGAGATAGGGCCGCGCGTTGTGGAATCCGGCAGTCTCGACGTGGCGCTCGCCGGAGTTGAAGTTGTCGGAAGGGGTCCACATCAACTTGACACGCTGGGAACCGAGGGCCTCGGCGACGCGGCGGAAGTTGGTGGTGGTGTTCGTGTAGATCCACGGTTCCTGCGAGAACACGAGGTCCACCTTGTAGTATTCCGCCGCTTCCACTGCCGGCGTTAGGGCGTTGACGAGTTTCTCCATGTCAACGTCGGCGATGACACCGCCGCCGGTGAGCCAGCGCATCGGCCAGGTGGGTTTGCCCGCCGAGTACTCGCCGGGCCAGGCAAAGGAGTGGAGGTTGACGGCCCCGATGTCGAGCCGGGCCGCGACCTGCATGGTCCGCACGAGGTCGTCGAGATGCTGCCGGTAGACGGGGTGATCGTGCGGATTGTCCAGCGCCAACTCGGTCAGGTGCAGCTGCTTGAAGGGAATCTCCGGGCTGATGACGGAAATGTGCAGCCCGTACCGCGCGACTTGGTCGGCGATCCGGTCCCATTCGGCGTCCGACAGCGCGGCCATGCGCTCCACGCCCGGCAGCCGATTGAACCAGACGGAGTCCACGCCGACTTCTTGGGCGATGGTGAGCATGTCATCGAACGAGTCGAGTCCCAGCTCCATCAGCCGCATCCCGATCTTGAAGCGGTAGCCGTCCTGAGTATCGTTCGCCATGATGCTCCTCATCCCCCGGCCCCCTCCCTCGCCCTCCCCCGTTGCGACAGGGGAGGGAATCCGCCGTCCCCCCGTCGCAACGGGGGGACCATAGGGGGGACCGATACGTTGCCGGCCGGCCCTAGGGTACCAGACGTTCAGAGGGGCCAGGCGCGGACCAGGGCTTCGAGGAGCCGGCCGCAGTTGAGCATCCCGCCCAGGTGCGCGACCTCGTAGCCGTGGGTGTTCTCGGTGGGAAAGCCTACGCAGGCGCTGCGGGCTACCGCTCCCATCCGGCGGGCCAGCGCGGCATCCGACCCGAAGGATGCCAACACCGTCGCTTGGACTTCGATGCCTTGGCCGCGGGCGGCGTCCACGATGTTGGTCGTCAGCGCCGCGTCGTATGGCCCGCGGCTATCGGCCCAGATGACCACCGGCCGGGCATCGTTGCAGAGATCGTATTCGGGCATGACCGGGGCCACCTCGACGGCGACGAGCGTGTCGCCCGGTAGCTCGCGCGAGCCGTACACCGCTGCGCCGCTCTCGACTTCCTCGCCGCTGGTCAGCAGGAGGTAGACATCCTGTGGCGGCGGCTGCGCCGCGAGAGATTTGGCGAGCAGCAGCAACAGGGCAATCCCGCCCTTATCGTCCAGCGCGTGGGCGCCGACGTAGTCTTGCAGCACGCGGGGTGACTTGCGCGTCCGCTCCAACACAATGCGCGAGCCGACGTGGACGCCGCGGGCATTCAGCTCTGCCTTGGTGAGCTTGGCGTCTACCACGGCATCGGACCACTGTGCGGCGCGACGACCGGCCTTGACCTCCTGGATGGACGAGGCTGCCGAGGTGTGTACGGACCCAAAGCCGAGGACGGCCGGCACAATACTCCCATCGTCCGCCAATATGTCTACCGGTCCCTCACCGACCTTGTAGGGATGGAGGCCGCCTAAGCGATCCACAGTGAGCCGGCCAGTGGGATCAATGCGCTTGACGATGAGGGCGATCTCATCCTTGTGCGCCGTGAGCTGGAGCGGCCGGTCGTGGGCACGGCCCGGCAGCAGGGCCACCGTGTTGCCGGCGGCGTCCGGCCATACCTGTGCGGCGAGGGGCGCGAGACGCCGCGTGATGATCGCGTCCAGCTCCCGTTCGACACCGGACGGGGAGTGGGCGGCACAGAACTCCTTGAGCAGATCGAGCAGCGGCTGCGCCTCGCGGGGCCAGTCGTGGCACTCCGGGCCGGTGCGGTCCGCTCGATTGGTCTCGTCGGTGGTCATGGGGACTTCTCGCGTGCTATCGGGTAGGGCAATTGGTGGACTAGCCGAAACTATACGGCACTGGGCATGTTGGCGGCAGTGCGTCTAGTGGGCCAGAGCCGACAAGGTGAGGGATGTGGCGCGAACGCACCACGCCCGTCGCTGTAGAATGGATGGCTACCGCCGGCGGTGGCGCGGAGTTGCTGGGAGGCGCGCTGGGTGCGGGGCGCGCCAATCTGGCATCTTGGGGGTTCCTTACAATGATGGCATGACCTGTCTATGGACGAGGTGACTCCGCACTTCGCCTGAAGTGCGAACAGAGCAGAGCAAGCGTGGAGGTGGAACATGGCCGGGAAGCGGAAGCCGCTCAGGATCGGACTCGTCGGGGCCGGAGACAACACGCGCCGCAAGCACATCCCCGGCTTGCTGGCACAGGAAGGGGTGGAGCTGGTCGCCGTGGCCAATCGCCGGCGCGAATCATCGGAGCGGGTAGCCAGAGACTACGGCATCGCGCGGGTGTGTGACCACTGGCGCGAGGTCGTCGATGCGGACGACCTCGACGCCATCGTCATCGGCACGTGGCCCTACCTGCACTGCCCGGTCACGCTGGCGGCGCTCGCTACCGGCAAGCACGTGCTGACCGAAGCGCGCATGGCGATGAACCTGGCGGAAGCGGAAATGATGCTGGCGGCTTCACGCCAGGCGCCCCATCTCGTGACCCAAATCGTCACCGGCGGTGCCGCGCTCCAAGCCGATACCACCATCCGGCGGCTGATCGCCGAGGGCTATCTCGGCGACATCGTAGCCGTCGAGGTCAGGCAGCTGTACGGCTACATTGACCGCGAGGCGCCATACCACTGGCGGCACAACCGAGAGTATTCCGGCCTCAACATCATGCGAATGGGCATCCTGTACGAGGACGTGCTGTACTGGGTGGGACCGGCGGTCCGACTGGCGGCGCTGGGCCAAACGAATGTGAAGCTGCGGACCGACGAGGACGGAGTGCCGCGGGCGATCAGCATTCCCGATCATGTGGATATCATCGGGGAGCTGGCGTGCGGCGCGCAGCTCCACATGCAGTTCTCGGCGGTCACCGGGCACGGCACGTCGGAGATCACCATTCACGGCACCGAGGCGACCTTGCGGGTCGAAGGCGGCCAGCTACTCGGCGGCACGCGCGACGACGCGGAGCTACGGCCCATCACCCTCCCGCCGCCTAGGCCGCAGCCGGCAGCCTCACTTCCACCTGGATGGCACGTGGAAGAGGAGTTCGTCAAGACAATCCGCGGCGAGGGAACCATCACCCGGACGAGGTTCGAGGAGGGCGTGCAGTACATGGCGTTCACCGAGGCCGTCCATCGCAGTATGCGCGAGGGGCGCACGGTGGTGGTGTGAGGCGCGGGTTGGACCTACCCCCACCCCCTCCCTGATGAAAGTTGACAACTTAATCGGGTAGTGGGATGTAGCCCCCCTATGGTCCCCCCGCTGCGGCGGGGGGACGGGTAGTTCTGCTGCTGCCTTAGCTAGTCCGGGAAGCTGCGGCCCGCTGCGGCGGGGGGACGGGTAGTTCCCTCCCCCGTCGGGACGGCTTAATACACGACACTTTTCAGACCGGGGTAGGTGAGGAGTTGACTCATGGAAGCACCGTACTCCATCCTGAGGTTGAAGACACCGGGAAGGAGTGGGTCCATGAGCCAACGGCAGGCATTGTACCACTGGCACCACGAGGTCGAACGCCGCATGCCCCAGTTGAGCAAACCCCTGGTGAAGGTCTTGAGCGGGTTCAGCTTTGGGGTAGCCGCCGCGCGATGCTGCACGCTCAACGCCGTCGCCGAGGCGGTGCCGGCACTGGGCAAGCCGGATACCGTCGAGCGCCGGCTGCAACGGTTCCTGGCCAACCCGCGTCTCGACTGGGCCCAGGGCTGCCAGGCGTTGGCAGCGTGGGTGCTCAGTCACCTGTCCGGCCGTGGGCCAGTGGTGTTGCTGGTGGATGAGACCAGCCTGCAGGCGCGGCTCAAGGTGATGGCCGTCAGTCTGGCCTATCGGGGTCGTGCCATCCCCCTGGCCTGGTGGTGCTATTCCCCCACCCAGTGGCCGATGGGCCAGGTGGCGTTGATTACCACCTTGCTCACCTGGGTCGCCGCGGGCCTGGCGGACCGGCGCCCGGTGGTGGTCCAAGCCGACCGTGGGATTGGCACCTCGCCCGCGTTGCTCCGCGCCATCGAAGGGCTGGGCTGGTACTACCTGGTCCGAGTCACCAAGCAGGTGCGGGTGCGGGTGGACGGACAAACGCCCGTGCCCTTCGGGAGCCTGGTGTCGCAACCCGGCGATGCCTGGCGGGCCCCGGTGGCGGCCTTCAAGCAGGCGGGCTGGCTCCGGTGTTGGGCCCAAGGGCGCTGGCAGCCCGGGCACGCCGAGCCGTGGCTGCTCTTGACCAACCACCCGGCCGCGCAGAGCGACTGGTACAGTATGCGGATGTGGGAGGAGCTGGCCTTCCGGGACTTCAAGTCCTACGGGTGGCAGTGGCAACGCAGCCGGGTCTGGCGCGCCGAGCGGGCCAATGTCCTGTGGCTGGTGATGGCCCTGGCCTATGTGTGGATGCTCAACCTCGGGACCCAGGTGGCGCACACGGCGCGGCTCCGCCGGGAACTCACACGGGGCCGACAACCGCGCTTCAGCCTGTTCACCCTCGGGCTGCGCCTCCTGCGGCGCCGGCTGTCCCTGGGACACCGGCTGTCCGTGCGCCTCCGGCTCGTCGCCCGGCCACCCCCGCTCCCCAAAAGTGTCGTGTATTAAGCGTCGGGACGGGGGAGGGTGAGGGTGGGGGCGAACACACTACCTTATCAAGTTCGCAACTTTCATCAGGGAAGGGGCCGGGGGTTAGGTCCAACCTACCCCACGAGTGAAGGCACGACGATCCCGGTCGGGAAAGGTATGGATACGGCAGATATGGCAGAGAAAATGACCGGCGGCCAGGCGCTGGTGCAGGCGCTCTACCGGGCAGGCGTGCGGGTGATCTTCGGTGTGCCCGGGATGCAGCAGTATCACGCCGTTGACGCGGTGTACCAGGAGCCGAGGATTCGCTACATCTCGACCCGTCACGAGCAAGCCACCACCTACATGGCCGACGGCTACGCTCGCGTCAGCGGCCAGGTTGCCACCGCGATGGTCGTGCCGGGGCCGGGGCTGCTCAACGCCGCAGCGGGCATGGCCACTGCCTACGCGGTTTCCTCGCCCCTGTTGGTCGTGACCGGTGACTCTGCCAGCGCCACACTCCCCATAGGATCGCCCGCCAGCGCGGGCGGCGCCATAGCGCCCGACGTGCAGGGCGCGGAAGACGATCAGCGGCACTTCTTGCGGCCGATCACGAAATGGACGGCGCGGGTGGGCCATCCGGCCGACATTCCGGCCCTTGTCCACGAGGCCTTCCGCCACATGCATACCGGCCGGGCGCGGCCGACCGTGATCGAGATTGCACCGGAGGTGTTGGCCGCGGAGACGGAGATCGAATTGGTGGCGCCGGAGAGCCACGAGCGTCCCGGCGGCGCGTGTGAGCAGGTCGAGGACGCCGCTCGCATCCTGGCCGCGGCGCGGCAGCCGGTGCTTTGGGCCGGCGGGGGAGCCATCTCGGCGAGAGCCTCGGCCGCCCTGCAACGACTGGCCGAGCATCTCCAGGCCCCGGTGGTCACGTCACCGAACGGCAAAGGGGCCATCTCGGACCGCCATCCGCTTTCGCTGGGGCTGGCCGAGCTACGCTACGATCCGCTGCGGCAATGGCTCGCCGGCTGCGACGTGATCCTCGCCGTCGGGACCAGAACCGGCTTTGCGGACCGTCTCCCTAGCCAGCAAGTGATCCGCATTGACATTGATGAAGCGGAGATCGGGCGGCAGCGCCACCACATGCTCGGCATCGTGGGAGACGCCCGGCGCACCTTGGAGGCACTGTATAGCCTGGTCGCGGCAACGCCCGGCGTAACGAGTGGCGCAGCGCCGGTGTCGTCAACGGTGCGGGCGCTGAACGCCGCCCGTTTTGCCCCCGAGGATCAGCTTGAGCCACAGCACTCGTTGATGACCGCTATCCGGTCGGTGCTGCCCGATGACGCGATTCTGGTGCAGGGCATGAATCAGTTGGGCTACTACAGCCGGAATTACTATCCCGTGTATGCGCCGGGGACGTATCTCACCGCGTCGTCCTACGGCACGCTGGGCAGTGCCTATCCGCTGGCGCTCGGCGCAAAGGTGGCGGCGCGGGAGCGGGCGGTCGTGGCGCTGTCGGGAGACGGCGGCTTCCTCTACAACGCGCAGGAGTTGGCGACGGCCGTTCAATACGGCATCAACGCCGTGGTCATTGTCTTCAACGACAACGCCTACGGCAACGTGCTACGTGCCCAGATCGAGCAGTTCGACGGACACATTCTTGGCACGCAACTGCATAATCCGGACTTCGTGCAACTAGCGCAAGTGTACGGGGCGCGTGGCGTGCGGGCGCACGACGCCGACCAGCTGGCGGCGGCACTGCGAGAGTCGTTAGCCATCGAGGCGCCGACGCTTATCGAGGTTCCCGTCGGCATGATGGAGCGGCGGTACTAGGCTCTATGAACGTTCCCCGCCCTTCCCGCGGTCGTCCGTCATTGCAGCAGAAGCCGCAATCCAGGTCCAGGCTGCGCCGGCCCCCGGCCTCGGCCGGAAAGACGAATGATGAGGTGCGCCCGGTGTCGGCTCCCTTCACCCTGGAGTCGGCCTACGGGTCCGTGCAGCCCTCCAGCGAGCCAGAGGACTTCGACGCAATTACCCGCGCGGCCAAGGACGCCAAAGCCGCAAAGACCGCGCGGGAGTTGAGCCAGGTATGAGATTCCTGGATACGAGCGTTACTCTCCGGTACTTGACCGTGGATGATGAGGCCAGAACCCAGACCTGCACCGGGTAGTAGGCAATCGAAACGCTCAGATCGCTAGGTCAAACGGCAAGTCACTGATGTCGCGTAGCCTCCTGCCGGTCACCAGTGTCTCCAACAACTCGGCATCCGAATCGTTATCCGCAACTGCGGCCTTCAATTCCCGCAAGGCAAAATGGTAGATGCAGTCGATATCACCGGTGCCATAGGCCAGCGATGCAATGCGCCCGGGCAGAGGTTCCCCGATGACCACAACGATATGTGGCGTTTTTCCCTTGCGGTTACGCACAAGGTTCAATCCCTCGGTGCGTGCGTTTTGCGAACGATCACTGCGAATCGTCCATTTGCAGGACACGCTCGCATGTAGGATACTCGTGCGCGAATTTGCGTGTCGCAGTGGCGTATAGGTCGCTACCGTATCGTCATTCAGCAGTGCTTCGTGCTCGTTGATCTTCGCATCTGTAACTGGCTCTCGGCAGACAACAATGTCCGGTGTGACGATATAGTCGCCGAAAATAATCCGTAGTTCTTCGTGCTGTTCGACTACTTGTCGCAGCTGGGACAAATGCGAGTACTGCTCGTAGTCACGGATGTCTCCGCCCAGCGAAAATACCCACTCCCCCGGCCGCAGATGAGCAAGCAATCCAAATGCGTCGTGCAGGAAGTTCCTTGTCGCCGCCTCAAACCGACGTCCCGCTGTCTGTCCAGCCAACCGCTCGGACCCGATCTTCAGTCCAATGCGCTTGACAATGCCCCGCGCAATCCGCACACTCGACGCACTTCCCATGTCGGCGTTATTCGGAATACCAGTCGCATTCTGCCGCAAAACCTCGCGGGCAATCTGGTGATGGTAGGCCCGTCGGAGTGATTCGATTCTGCCGGGCATTACGGCTTCACCAATCCAACCACGTATTCTTTGTGGATACGCGCTTCGATCTGTGACCGTTGTTGCTGCCTCCATCGTGTTGGCAGCATACGCTTGTCCCGATCCAGGCGGCGGGCACCAATTCCGGCGAGGATGAGGCCTGCATTTTCGCCGATGGCGGCGAGTGCCTTGTGTGTCTCTACATCGAGACCCCGCAACTGCGACGAGCCGATGACGATCACCGCCGACCGGCCTCCTTTCAAGACCCGCCGCATCTCCCGGATTACGTCTTGCATCTCCTCGAAGTAGCGGCGCAGGACCAGTGCCTTCCTGTCGTCGCGCTCCGCGAGTTTGGCTAACGTCTCTTCGCACTGATTGGGTAGCCCGGCACAGCGCAGGCCGGCTGTCGCATCGTGCCCCACATACTGAGCGCGAATCCGGGTGAGGTCAGCGATCTTCCAGCCAAACCACACAAGCGAGAACTTGTGCGCGCGCATGTAGTCTATTGCATTGTTGGCATACGGCGGCGACGTCACGATCAGGTCCACACTCGCGGTCGGCAGGCCGGTATTGGCGGCACTGGCCGCGTGGATAGACGTGGAGCGGACCGTGGCGCGAGACTCGTCCCCATCGGCTCCGCTGAGACAGGAGGGTAGGAGGATACTGGTTGGCTCGTGCCTGGTGAGAGCCGCAACATTGCGCTCCAGGCGCTTGCGAAACTCGATGAAGGCCGACCGGGGCGTCTTCTGTATGTCTCGGTGCGGACGGGTATGCGCGAGGTCACGTGCCAACGATACCCCACCTGACTTGGCAATAATGGTCGATGAGAATACCACCCGCAGGAAGTCTCGCGTTTCCCCTTTGGGCAATGCTTCTATACACTGCACGAGTGCAAGCAATTCAAGCTGTTGCTGGGGCAGAAACCAGTAGTGGATGAACTGTGTTGTCCTCGCGTCGAACCGCAGTTGCAGGTCCCTTTGCAACCGCGAGCGGGATCGACGGTAGTCATCAGTCGCGTCAGCTATGACCCGGTTTCCTTCTTGGAGGACGGCTACCGGGTCTAGGGTATGTAACTTGGTTGCCGCAATCATTCGTGCCAGTGGGTCGATGTCGCAGCCAACGGCTTGGCGTCCGAGCCGCATGGCCTCGACAAGCGTGGTCCCGGAACCAAGCATCGGGTCGAGTACGAGTTCATCCGGGTTCGAGAGCTGGCGGATCATGAACTCCGGCAATTGCGGCGGGAACTTCGCGGGAAAGGGGTGCCAAGCATGAGGGCCATAGTTGCCGTTTGAGCCATGGAAATCCAAGTTCGTGCCCAACGCGGCACGTGTCGCATCAAGACGACTGTCACGAGCGACGACGGATTCATGCGTCAGAGGCACAGTCTCAGGCATCCCAGCCCCCTTTCCCCTTTGCGCTCTGATACTACGCCGTGAGCCGGCCGCTGGTCAAGGGTAAGCGGGCGGTCCAGCAATCAGGCCCCGATGCTACAGCCCCTCGCCGTCTAGCCCGGCGGTGAGTAGCGCCATCTGGCGCAGCGTCTCGCGGTCCCGGACGTTGTGCCACTCGGAAAACTCGTTGCTGTAGCGGTGCAGGTGCTTGGGGCTGAATTGGTGAAACGTCCCGTGATAGCTGCGCTTGACCATGCTCCGGAACGAGTCAGTTCCTTGTGTCGCGGCCTGGCCCTTGACATACTCGCCAACGGAGTGCTTGACGGCCTTGTGCCGCGGCAGCCCGCGGTAGCTGGGGTGATCGTCGGTATGGACGGCGGCGTCTGGCACGGCGTAGTCCTGGACAAAGCCGTGCAGCGTCTCGCGGTCCGTCCGCTGGATTGGCTCGGCCACCACGCGGTTGGAGGCACGGTCCTTGGTGCCAACCACAATCGTCTTGCCAGCGGCCGGGCTGGTACCACCGACACCCATGTTGGTGAGAGAGTGAGGGCAACGTGCAGCTCATCGAGAACGACTACTGGTGGAAGACCCTGATCCTGGACTGTCCGGCGGAGGCAACGGACCTCAGTGCGCGAGTGCAAGTGCGCCAACCGCAGGGGTACGTCCAGGAGCTGACCGTGGAGGACGTGGAGCTGCACGACGGGAAGGCGCACGTCCCGATCCTGTACCCCCTGGTAGACGAGGGACGGTACGACGCGAAGCCGGGGATGTGGGAAGGCGCCTGGCTGATGGGCGAATATGGCTTCGACGTACAGCTTACGGCTGAGGGGATGGTGGTTGCCGCCGAGTCGTTGACCCTCGATCCGCACAGCTTCTTCCCGTCCGACCGCATGGTGATCTCGGTTGACGCGCGACCACAGATCATCGAGTGCGCGCCGCGGCAGGCGCTGTACCAGGACGAGGACACGGTGTCGTTCGTCTTTCGCATCCGCCGCCGGCGTGTCACCAAGTGCCACGTCGAGGTAGATGTCACGCACCGCGGCGGTACCGCGCCGCTGGCCGGGCCGTGGCGCTACACCCTCACCCACGAACTCCAGGAGCAATCCTTCTCGATTGCCGGCTGGGAGCCGGGCGAGTATTGGATTCGTATTCGCCCGCTGGTGGACGGCCAGCCGGCTGGCCCCTACTGCGTGCGTAAGTTCTGGAAGCAGGTGTCCGCCGCGCCGGAGCCACCGGCGGTGCTGGAGCTGGCCGGCCATCCCGAGGTGCTCGTGGACGACTACTGTTTCGAGGCGGTCAACGACATCCAGTTCGTTCCCGACGCGCTGGACAAGCACCCCGACCGGCCGCTGGTCTCGCCCACGCAGTCACACGAGGAGGAGATGCTCTCCATCGACTCGCTGACGTGGAACGACAGCGCCGAACGATATGAAGCCACCTACCGCAACAGCGGCGGACGGATCGAGCGCCAGGAGACGCACGGAGAGCGTGAGCACCTGAAGATGCTGCTCATCAGCGAGGACGGCGAGCAGTGGCACAAGCCCACCCTCAGCCTGGTGGACTACGACGACTCGACGGACAACAACATCCTGCGCGACGACCGCGAGAATCCCTCCGCAGCGGAACGGGAGAAAGCACACGACATCGAGCACGCCGAGTTCCGCTTTTACGACCCGCAGCGCGACGGCCCGGTCAACCTCGATAACGTCTTTGTCGCCTCCGGCAAGCAGCACTTTCCGTTTCGCTGCAAGGGTATCGAGCGCGAGGACAATAGCGATGACGATGACGCTTTTCGCCCCCAGGGCGGCGAGTTCTGGCCGTTCGAGCAGCGCGGCGACCTCTATCTCGTGCTGACCGGAGAGCCGATTCTGTATCTCGGTATCGGCATGGACCTGATGCACACGAGCGAGACGATCCGCTGCCACGTCGAAGGGCCTAGCAACGACTCGGACCGCACGCGGCTGTACTTCTATTTCCGACCGGCCTCGCCGGCCTATCCGCCGCACGGCGCTCCGTGTGACAACATGCACCTCGGTCTGCGGAACTTGGCCGTCATGTGGACGGACGACGGGATTACGTACCACCGCCAATTCGTGCTGGCGCCCGACGGCTACGACCGCTTAGGGACGCAGTTCTATGCGATGGGCCTGCTGCAACGGTTCGGCACGCTGGGCGATGCGCCGGGACGACCGGTCCTGGATAAGGGCTTGCACAAGATCAATCAGGCGTTTCCGCAGCGCAACCTCTACCTCGGCTCGGTCCTCGTTCACTGGGGAATCGAGCAAACGCAGGAGCCGGAGCTGATCTGGACCCGTGACCTCGTGCATTTCAAGCGGTTCACGACGCACCGGCACAGCCTGATCGAGGCCAGCGGTCCCGGCACGTACAACTGCGGCATGATCCGCGACCGCTATATGTACAGCGAATTCGACGGAGAGTGGTGGTACCACTACACCGCCATCAACACGCGGCATAACGGATACGGGATTATGGCGCGGTGGAAGGACCTGGCGCAGCTCCGGCGCGAGCGCCCCAATCATGCCGATGCGCCCTATTTCACGACGTGGGAAGGGCATTGGGCGGACGGCAAGCAGACCAAGTATCTGCCGGCCATCGCCCGCTGCCAGCCCTATCGGGTGGCCCATGCCGAGCCGTGCGACGTGCGCGGTGAACTCACCACGCGGCCTATCAAAGTGGACGGCGACGAGCTACGGATCAATGCTGCGACCGAGCGCGGCGGCTCCATTCGCATCGAGCTAATGAGTGAGGCGGGACAGCCGCTCGGGCGGGAGGCGGTGACGTTCGAGGGCGACAGCGTGGACGCGGTAATCGCCGACCTGAGCCGCTGGCGCGGTCAGCTCATCCGGCTGCGTTTCACGCTCGACCGCGCGCGCCTCTACGCCTTCCAACTGGCGACGCGCGAGTGAGTTGGCCCGGTGCCGGGGTTTTGGGCCACAGAGCACACAGAGAGCACAGAGTAGGGGTGCAGCATGTTGCACCGGTCACTCAGGCGTAGGCCGGGAGCTACCTTCATCTTCAGCAGATTGAGTAGACGGAGCGTGTCGGCCGTTGTATACTGTCCAATGACGCTGAGACCACGCAGTATGTGGCCTCAGCGGTCAGTGCGCCCGGCGAAGACTCCTGAAACGATGTTCAGTCAATGAACTTGGATGTGGGAGTTGGAAGGGGATTCAGCTTTGGAAGTTGACATCAGAGATTTTCTGAGAAGATTCGATCTGCTGGACTTGGCGAGGCGTGGCGTACTTCGAATAGAACTTCGAGGAAGCGGCGTTAGGCACTTGCTCCGAAAGCAAAGCGTTGACCCACTACTTGATCTCATGCGGGAACATCATGTTACCCGCTTGGTTGCAGACGATCGGAATTGGTACCTTGCTGATAACGGTGAATTCAGCAATCCCAGATCCGAGGATCACAATAGGATTAGAGCTGGTAATGTGAGCCAATTGAGGAACCCAGGAAACGTATTTATGAACCAAAACAGAGATATTAACCCATACTTCGAAGGTATTCCTTCCTCTGAGGAATCTTTAGAGGAAAGAAACACTTCACTCCGTTCACTCAGCTTGGAGAGGGATCTGCAGAGAGCACTGCGAGACAACATAGATCAGTTGGAGCCCGGTCTCACAATCATCGATGGAGGTATTGAACGAACGGTTGAGGCTGGTAGAATCGATATTACTGCCGAAGACACAGATGGCAACCTAGTTGTCATCGAATTGAAGGCTGGAAAAGCAACGCTTGATAGCATCGGACAGCTTCAATCCTATATGGGGAGTATAGAAAATCCCCAAGAGAAATCTATCAGAGGCATCCTCGTTGCCTACGATTTTGATGCGAGGTTGATTATGGCGGCTAGTGCTGTCCCTAACGTCGTCCTGAAGTCTTATTCATTCCAGTTTGTGTTTGAGGATCGTTAGGCCCTCCGATTACTTGTAGCTGCACAGCACTCTGGTGAGTACACGCTCCGATTTCGCCCCCGGAGGCAGGACACATGGCCGAAGAGTTGACCGAATTCAGGGTGTCGAACGATGCCAGTGACGATGCCGAGGAGTTGCGGCGCAGGATCGCTGATGACGGGTACCTCTTTTTCCGAAAGCTGCAAGACCCGGACCAGTTGCGCGAACTGCGGCTGGAGATGCTGGCGGTGATCCGGGACGGCGGCTGGCTGCAAGCCGGTACCGACTTGGCCGACGGCATCGCCGATCTCTCGCAGCGTTGCGCCGAGGGAGACATCGCTTACGCGGACGTGTACCACGAGGTCTACAAGCTGGAGTCGTTCCACCGGGCCGGGCACTGGCCGGAGGTACTGGAGAAGATCGAGCAGATTACCGGCGGGCCGGTGCTGCCCCACCCCCAAAAGATCGCGCGCCTCTGGTTTCCGCAGTACACGGAGCACACCACTCCGGCTCACCAGGATTTCGTGCATTTTCAAGGCTCATACGACACCTACACCTGTTGGACACCCGTTGGCGACTGTCCCATCGAGCTAGGCGGTCTCGCCGTCGTGCCCGGCTCGCACAAGCAGAACGCCGTCTTGGAGCACCACTTCTCGTTGGGCGCCGGCAGCCTGGCGGTTGACACTGAGCAGCAGGCGGGGCCGTGGGCGACCACGAACTACGAAATCGGCGACAGCTTGATCTTCCACAGTCTGTTGCTGCACCAGGCGCTGCCCAACGTAACGGCCGACCGGCTGCGTGTCTCGCTCGACAATCGGTATCAGGCGCACGGCCTACCCGTCGCGGAGCACATGCTCCAGCCGCACTTGAACATCTTCCACGCGCTCACCTGGGAAGAGGTCTACGCCGACTGGCAATCGGCGGACCTGCAGTACTACTGGCAAGACGTGGACATGCCGACCGTCCCGCGGGACATGAGCTACGCCGAAAAGGGCTTCGCTGAGGCGCTGACACTGGCCGAGCAGGGCGACGAGCACGCCCACCTGGCCCTGCGCCGGGCGATTGAGCGCGACCCCGACTCGGAGCAGGCCCAAGCCGCCGCCGCCGTGCTCGCGACGCTCTAGCCCGGCCCGCACCCCCCGGGCCCCTCCTGACTGGCGTGGGTGCGGGTTAAGCCGTAGGGGCGCAACATGTTGCGCCCGTCCCCCCGCACGGCGGGGGACCATAGGGGGGCTACTCACGCCCCTACCCGTACTTCTCAGCTATTCTCGACGCGCAGCACGACGTTGGTGGCGGCCAGCGCCCACGTTTCGTTGAACACGGTCGGGCGGGGCCGGGGGCTGGGGTATACGGGCGGGCGGTTTTCGGGGTCGAGGAGTTCATCGCGGTCGCGGCCGCGCGGCTGATCCAGCCATTTTCGCTCGCTCTCGGCCGCCGCCACTTCCCGTTGCAGAATGAACTCCACGTGGTCGAAGTGGCTGAACGCGGCATACGCCAGGAAAACCCGCGATACCTCGCGCCCGTCCCAGGTTGCCAGGTCCGGCAGCAGGACGGGGCCGGTGCAGACCTGGAGCTCGCCGTCCGCTGCGTTGATATTGATCAGGTTGATCGGATACTCGACTGCAATCGTCAGGCCGCGCGCTGCATCACGGTAGGTGGACCGGGCGTTCAGCAGGTCGTTGGCGAGGGTAGCGTCCACAACCTGACGAGCCGTCGTCAACTCGGTGACGTCTCGATGGGAGCGGAGCGTGATGTCGTGGCCTTGGAAAGCGTCACTGAGCAGCTTTGTGGGGCTGGCCTCCTGCACGTTGCTCGGCCGCCGCGCAACGTGCAGCCGGGTGCTCCGGCTGAAGGCCATGCGCCACTCCGCACTCGGGACCTGAAACAGGTTGCGGGCGGCAATCGTGTACTCGGTGCGGCACGGCGCTCCGAGAAAGAGGTCCGCGGTGTGGCCGCTCGCCTCGTCGCGCACCACGCATGCGGCCTCGATATTGAATCTGACGTGATAGACCTGGCCCAGGCGACCCACAAATCCGCCCGTATACCGGAAATAGGCATCCGGCTGCCGGGGATGTGCCTTCCAGGTGAACGTCGAGCGCGGAAAGTCAATCATCGCAACCTCCTATGGATTGGACCTACTCCCGGCCTCCTCACCGTGAGGGAAGGGGGCCGCGCGGAGGCTGGCCGCCGCTCTCCCACGGTTATGCCGGATAGGATCCGTCGGGCCTGGGTAGCCACCAGTGACTGCTACCCCATAACATACATGGGCAAGGGGGGCCGTCAAGTGGGGTACTGACTTCCTTATAGTCCTCATAGTCCTCCCGCGCCGCTGCTCGTGCATGATCCAAGCTGCAAGCTGATAGCTAATGGCTGAAGGCTGAATATGCGCGTTTCCGTCAACGCCTTTTTCCTACAGCAACCGTACACGGGCAGCGGCCAGTACGTCCGGCACCTGCTGCCGGCCCTCACCAAGATAGCGCCAACGCTCGACCTCGTGCCGTTGCTGCCGCCGCCGGCGGAGCGCCGGGTCGCGGCGCCGCTGACCGCACCTCGCGCCCACCACGTCGACTTACCGGGCTGGTTGGCCCATGCCGACCTCCGCAAGGTCTGGTGGGAGCAGGTGGCCTGGCTGCGGGCGAGCCGTGGCCGCGCGGCCGACGTGGCGCATGTCCCGTACTTTGCGCCGCCGCTCTGGGCGCCGCGGCCGCTCGTCGTCACGATCCACGACCTGATCCCTTTGATCTTGCCGGAGTACGTCACCCGTCCGCACGTGCGCCTCTACAACGCGCTCATCTCACTGGCCGCCCGGCGGGCAGCACAGATTGTCGCCGATTCGCAGGCCACCGCGGACGATATTGTGCGGCGGCTCGGCATTGCCGCCAACCGCGTCCACGTCGTACCGCTGGCGGCCGCTCCCGGGATGCAACCGCTGGCTGATGGCATGGAGCGGCAGGCAACCCTGCGGCGGTTCGGCCTGGACCAGCCGTTCATCTTCTACATCGGTGGCTTCGATTCGCGCAAGAACGTGCCGGCGCTGCTGCGGGCGTTCCATGCCCTGCCGGCGGAGCTACGCCAGCGTCACGTGCTGGCCATTGCCGGCGCCGCACCGGGGAGGCGTTCAGCGCGTAACCCACGCCTGTTCCCGCCGCTCCGGCCGCTGGCCGATGCCCTCGACTTGGGGGGCCGGGTCCGCTTCCTAGGTCGTGTGACGGAAGAGGAAAAGCGTGCGCTCTATAGCGCCGCGACGCTCTTTGTCTTTCCCTCCCTGTACGAGGGTTTTGGGCTGGACCCGCTCGAAGCGATGGCCTGCGGGGCGCCGGTGCTGGCGTCCAACCGCTCGTCGCTGCCGGAAGTGGTGGGCGGCGGCGCAGCCCTCGTGGACCCGACCGACCAGGCCGCGCTCACACGGGCGCTGGCGGCGCTGCTAGACTCGCCGCGGCGCCGGGCCGATTTGCGTAAGCGGGGCAGCAGCGTAGCGGCTACCTTCTCCTGGGAGCGCACTGCCGCCATGACCTTGGAGGTCTACCGGCAGGCCAGGGCGAGTACCGGTTAAACAGTGGTGCAGGAGATAGGCAGGTGAGCATCGCCAACCGAGTAGCACTGGTCACCGGGGGCAGCGTCGGTATCGGCCGGTCCATCGCCCTGGCCTTGGGCCAAGCCGGGGCCGACGTGGCGGTGAACTACCGGACCCATGCCGCCGAGGCGGAGGCGGTGGCCGCCGCAATCCGGGCGTTGGGCCGGCAAGCCGTAGCAGTCTGCGCCGATGTCCGCGATACGGCGGCCGTCGAGGCCATGATGGCTGAGGTTGCCGCGACGCTCGGCGGGCTACACGTTCTCGTCAACAATGCCGGTGTGGCCGGGCCGGGGCTGCTGGCGGAGATCGACGATGACGATTGGGACGTGATCCTCGATGTCAACCTGAAGGGAGCGTTCCTCTGCTGCCGCGCCGCGGTACCCAGAATCCTGGCCTCCGGTGGCGGCAGCATCATCAATATCGGCTCCAACGCCGGGCGCACGGGCGGCACGCCGCATCAAGTAGCCTACGCAGCGTCAAAAGCCGGCCTCGATGGCCTCACCAAGGCGCTCTCCCGCGAGCTGGTGCGGCCGGGCGTGCGGGTGAACTGTGTGGCGCCGACGACCGTGGGCACGGAGATGGTGCTCGGCCGCGCGAGTGCCGAGGAGCTGGTCGAGCGGACGCAGAGCATCCCGCTCGGTCGGTTCGGTAAACCGGAAGAAGTCGCCGCGGCGGTCGTGTTCCTGGCCGACGACGCGGCCGCGGCCGCCATCACCGGGCAGACCGTGTACGTGAACGGCGGCGCCTGGATGGGGTAGGCTGGCTGCGGAATTGCAGTCGGCTATTGCGCCGCGCGTAGCCGATCCGCCGCCGTAACGGACTGAATCCGTGTCCTAATCCACTGGCCTTCAACCGAAGGCCAGCGTATACTTGCTGGCACGTGAGGCGGCGCACCGGCAATCGCGCCTGGACAGATAGCTCCAGTTAAGCGCAAGAATACCGGGGCGCCAGTGCCGGGAAGGAGTGGCGTTCGGCGGCCATCCGGGGTAGCTTGCCCGCACCTCGGAAGCCACGGCGCAAATTATGCTGCACCAGGCAGTAGCCTTCTTTGCACCGGCTGGGGATCATGAGTGACGAACGGCGGCGGGAGAGACGGGCGCTGGCGCGGCGGGAGCGCCAATCGGAACGCGAGGAGGACGAAGGCCTGACTATGGCCCAACTCCTCGACTCGCAGACGGTTGAGTTCGCGCAAGTACGTCGCGGGGCGGTAGTCGAAGGTGAGGTCGTCTACATAGACAGCGATGACGTGCTGGTAGACATCGGCCTCAAGTCGGAAGGGATTGTCCCTTCACGTGAGCTAGGCAATCCGGCCGAAGACCTCGGCCGTCCGTTGGAGATCGGTGACCGCATTCTCGTGTCGGTCATTCAGCCGGACGACGAGGGGCCGGCCGTGCTCTCCTACCGCCGCGCACGCCGCGAGCGGCGCTGGCGGCAGATGGAGGACATGATCCGCAGCGGCGAAGTCGTCGAGGTCCCCGTCGTTGACCACAACCGCGGTGGGGTGGTGGTTGACATGGGGCTGCGGGGGTTCGTGCCTATCTCGCAACTGACCAGCCTCAAGCGTGATGGTGATCGGACCGAGAGCCGCGAACGACTGGTCCAGCGGCTCACCGAGCTTGTCGGCGCGAAGATTCACGTCAAGGTGGTCGAGGTTGACCGGCGGCGCAATCGGCTAATTCTGTCCGAGCGGCTGGCCAACCGTGCCCTGCGGGCGCAGCGTCGTGACGAACTGTTTGGCGAGCTGGAACCGGGCCAAATCAGGGAAGGCACCGTCAGCAATCTCGCGGGCTTCGGTGCGTTCATTGACTTGGGTGGCGCCGACGGTCTGGCGCATATCTCGGAACTGTCTTGGGATCACGTCAACCATCCGTCCGACGTGCTCCAGCCGGGCCAGCGCGTCTCCGTGTACGTGCTCTCCGTGGACCGGGAGGAGCACCGGATCGCCCTCAGCCTCAAGCGCGTGGAGGACGACCCGTGGGAGACGGTGGAAGAGCAATACCCGCCCGGTGAAGACGTGACCGGCGTGGTGCTGCGGCAGTCGAACTATGGCGTCTTCGTCCACGTGGATGAGGGAGTCGAGGGGTATCTCCATCCTTCCGACACCGATCCTGCCGACGCGGCCCACCTCGAAGAGGGCCGTACCTTGCCATTTCGCGTCCTGCACGTTGACTACGAGCGGCGGCGCTTGCGGCTGCTCCCGGCCTTCGAGCATCTCGACGAGCAGGGTGAGGTCGTCCCGGAGAGCTACGAGGGCACGTATGCGCCGCCGGACGAGGAAGCCGAGGAAGCCGCTGCGGAGTAGCCGGGCGCATATCCCCTCCCCGGTGCTGACGCACCGGGGAGGGCTAGGGAGGGGGCCAGGGGTATGTTTTCGGCAGGAGGCGGTGCCGGCCTGTGCTATACTCCCGATAGTCTACGGCTCTCCTCGCAGCCAGTGAGGCCTTACTATGAGTGATCGCTTTGACAAGTTCACCGAGCGAGCCAAGAAGGTGCTCGTTCTCGCACAAGAAGAAGCACAGCGTTTTAACCATAACTATATCGGCACCGAGCACTTACTGCTCGGTTTGGTGCGAGAAGGTGAGGGTGTCGCCGCGAAAGTCCTCAGCAACCTGGGCGTGGAGCTGAATAAAGTCCGCAGCGCCGTCGAGTTCATCATCGGCCGCGGCAACCGCATGGTCATCGGCGACGTCAACCTCACGCCGCGCGCCAAGAAGGTCATCGAGCTGGCCGTCGAGGAAGCACGCCGCCTCAACCACAACTATATCGGCACCGAGCATCTCCTGCTCGGCTTGGTCCGCGAGGGCGAGGGAATCGCCGCCGGCGTCCTGGAGAGCCTCGGCGTCAACCTGGAGAAGGTCCGCACGCAGGTCATCCAGGTGGTGAACCAGACCGGCAGCGGCTCCAGGTCGGAAGGTCGCAAGCGCACCAAAACCCCGACCATTGACCAGATGGGCATTGACCTCACCGCGGCCGCCAGGGAGGGCAAGCTCGACCCCGTGGTCGGCCGCTCGGAGGAAATTCAGCGCGTCATTCAGATTCTGAGCCGCCGGACGAAGAACAACCCGGCCCTGATCGGCGATCCGGGCGTCGGCAAGACCGCCATTGCCGAAGGGTTGGCGCAGCAGATCATCGCCGGTGACGTGCCGGAGACCTTGCTCAATAAGCGCCTGCTGACCTTGGACATGGGCGCCCTGGTCGCCGGCACGAAGTACCGCGGCGAGTTCGAGGAGCGGCTGAAGCGGGTCATCGAGGAAATCCGCTCGTCGGAGGAGTGCGTGCTCTTTATTGACGAGCTACACACGCTTGTCGGCGCTGGTGCCGCCGAGGGGGCGGTGGACGCGGCGAACATCCTCAAGCCGTCTCTGTCGCGTGGCGAGCTACAGTGCATCGGCGCTACCACCCTGGACGAGTACCGGAAATACATCGAGCGCGACGCCGCCCTCGAACGGCGTTTCCAGCCGGTGCATGTCAAGGAACCGAGTATCGAAGAGACCATCGAGATCATCCGGGGCGTGAAAGATCGCTACGAGGACCATCACCGGGTCGTCATCACCGACGACGCGGTGAAGGCGGCGGCCGAGTTGGCCGGGCGCTACGTGACGGACCGCTTTCTGCCCGACAAAGCCATTGACTTGGTGGACGAGTCCGGCTCCCGCGTGCGTATTCAGCAATCCATGGCCCCCCAAGGTCTGCGCGAGTCGATGAAGCGCCTCGACGAGCTGATTGGCGAGAAGAACGCTTCCATCGAGAAGCAGGACTACGAGCGGGCGAGTGCGCTGCGCGATGAAGAGGCCGCGCTGCGCGAGGAGATTCAGGGGTTGGAGCAGAGTCAGAAGGACGAGGGCGAGGACGAGCGCCCCAAAGTTGACGACGAAGTGATCTCGCAGGTCGTCAGTATGTGGACCGGCATCCCCGTGACCCGCATCAAGGAAGAGGAGTCCGAGCGCCTGCTCCACATGGAGGAGGCTCTGCACGAGACGGTCGTGAGCCAGGATGAGGCCATCAAGGCCGTCTCCCGCGCCGTGCGCCGGGCGCGTGCCGGCCTCAAGGACCCGCGGCGGCCCATCGGCTCATTCATCTTCCTCGGTCCCACGGGCGTCGGCAAGACCTTGCTGGCGCGCGCGCTGGCAACGTTCATGTTCGGCAGTGAAGAGGCCATGATCCGCCTCGACATGTCCGAGTACATGGAGCGGCACTCGGTTGCCCGCTTGGTCGGCGCCCCACCGGGCTACGTCGGCTACGACGAGGGCGGGCAGCTGACGGAGGCCATCCGGCGCCGTTCCTACGCCGTGATCCTGCTGGACGAGATCGAGAAGGCTCATCCCGAAGTCTTCAACATGCTGCTCCAGATCATGGAGGACGGCCGGCTTACCGACGGCCGGGGCCGGACCGTGGACTTCCGCAACACGATCCTGATTATGTCCGGCAACGTCGGGGCGCAGCAGATCAAGCGTGAGTCGCAGGTCGGCTTCCGCACCCTTTCCGGTGACGAGCACAATGAGCAGGAAGCCTACGACCGGATGCGCGAAAAGGTGCTAGGTGAGGTCAAGAATACCTTCCGACCGGAGTTCATCAACCGGGTGGATACGATTGTGGTGTTCCGGGCACTCACGCGCCGCAACGTCAAGTCCATCATTGACATCGAGCTGAAGCGCGTGATGGCACAGCTTCACGAGCAGGAGATTGTCCTTGAGCTGACGAACGCGGCGAAGGACTGGCTGGCAGACAAAGGCTTCGATCCCGACTTCGGTGCTCGTCCTCTCCGGCGCGTCATCCAGAACAACATCGAAGACGAACTGGCCGAGGAGCTACTGGCCGGCAACGTCAAGGCCGGGGATCGCATCCTGGCTGACCATGATGGTGAGCAGGACCAGCTCCTGATGACCGTCGAGTCGGCCGCGTCGGAGCCGGAGTCAGAGCCGGAGCCGGAGCCGGAAGAAGAACTGGCGGCAGCGACCGTCTAGCACAATGACGCCGAGCGAAGGCCCCTCCCCAGAACGGCGTACACCTCACTCGCGGCTTGGTGCCGCCGACCCGCCGCCGGCTGCCGAGGAGGTGGAGTGTGCCCCGTCAACGCAGCCACTTCACCTGCGCTGAGTGCGGAGCCACCACGCCGAAGTGGCACGGGCGCTGCCCCGACTGTGGCGCTTGGAACAGCCTCGCCGAGTCAGCCGCCCCCGACCAAGCCCCGGATCGCTTCCGGTCGCGCTCGTCCGGCCCCGTCCTGCTGGCGGAGATCGAAACCGAGGCGGAAAGTCGCGTCAGCAGCGGTCTCGGTGAGTTCGACCGCGTACTCGGCGGCGGCATCGTCCCCGGCGAGCTTATCCTGCTGGGTGGCGACCCGGGGATTGGCAAGTCCACCCTCTTGCTGCAATTTGCCGCGCGGGTAGCCGCCGAGGCGCCGGTGCTCTACGTCTCCGGCGAGGAATCGGCGCGACAACTCCGTCTCCGCAGTGATCGGATCAAGGCCTCGGCTCCCCAGCTCTACGTCCTGACCGAGACGAATCTGCAGGCGGTGCTCCGCGAGGTCGAGCGGCTGCGTCCGCGGGTGATTATCGTCGACTCCATCCAGACGGCCTATCTGGATTCGATTGCCGCCAGCCCGGGGAGCATTACGCAGCTCCGCGAATGCACGCTCCGGCTCATGGACCTGGCCAAGGCGACGGAGATTGCGACATTTCTCGTCGGGCACGTCACCAAGGACGGCAATATCGCCGGCCCGCGCGTGCTGGAGCATATCGTGGATGCCGTCCTCTACTTGGAGGGCGAGCGCTTTCATGCGTATCGCCTCTTGCGGGCAACGAAAAACCGTTTCGGCTCGACCGATGAGGTGGGCGTATTCGAGATGGCCCCGAACGGTCTCCGTGAAGTGACCAATCCCTCGGCGGCCTTTCTCGCGCAGCGAGTTGCCTCGGCCTCCGGCTCGGCGGTCGCCGTGCCGCTGGAGGGCAGTCGTGCCCTGCTCGTCGAGGTGCAGGCGCTCGTGGCCGCGACGGCTTTCGGGATGCCCCGCCGCACGGTGGTCGGGGTGGACCTCAATCGTCTCCATCTCCTGATCGCCGTCTTGACCAAGCGGCTCGGCTTGGCGCTGGGCAATCAGGACGTGTACGTCAATGCCGTCGGCGGCTTGAAGCTGGCCGAGCCGGCGTGCGATCTGGGGCTGGCGGCGGCCATCGCGTCCAGCTATCGGGACAAGATTCTGCCGGCCGACCTCGCCTTCCTGGGTGAAGTCGGCTTGCAGGGTGAGCTACGACCGGTCAGTCAGATCGAGCGCCGGCTGACGGAAGCGCAGCGGATGGGGTTCGAGCGGTGCGTCGTACCCGTCAGTGATGCCCGCCGTTTGGAGCACGGCCACGGGCCGCAGCTCATCGGCGCGACCGGCTTGCGCGACGCTTTCGAGGCGGCCTTCGCCGCGTAAATTCCGGGCAGATGAGCAATGGATGCGGCAAAACAGGCACCCGACGCGGCCGGGACCGACGGGGCGGTCGCGGCCATCGTCGTCGGCGCCGGCCAGGGGCAGCGGATGGGCGGGATGGATAAGGCGTTCCTGCCGTTGCTGGGGCGGCCGCTGCTGGCCTATGCCGTGGACGCGCTGGAGGCCTGCCCGCAGGTGAGCGAGATTGCGCTGGTCGTGAGCGCGGCGCTGGTAGAGCGTTGTCGCCAAGTAGTGCAGACCGCGGGGTGGCAGAAAGTCTCGGCCATCTGCGCGGGCGGCGCGGCGCGCGCGGCCTCGGTGCGGGCCGGCCTGGCCGCCGTCAAAGGCGCCGAGTGGGTGCTCATCCACGACGCCGCGCGGCCCTTGTTGACACCGGCGGTGGTGGCCTCCGGGCTGGCTGCCGCTGCCGGCGCGGTTGCGGCCATCGCGGCGGTCCCCCTCCGCGATACGATCAAGCGGGTCCGTCCGGACCATACGGTGGCGGACACGGTTGACCGCAGCCAGCTTTGGGCAGCGCAGACACCGCAGATATTCCACCGGGCTACCCTGGACACGGCCTTTCGGCAGGCCGGCGCGGCGGCCGATGACTATACGGATGAAGGGGCGCTGCTCGAAAGTCAGGGCATTGCCGTGCGCCTTTTTCCGGGCGATCCGGCTAACATTAAGGTGACGGTGCCGGCCGACGTGGATGTTGCGGCGGCACTCTTGACCGGCAGAGACCGCGCCACTGAGCACGGGGCATTGACTACTGACGACGGGCCACTTGCTACGCGCGTGGGCACGGGCTACGACATTCATCGTTTGGTGCCGGGGCGCCGGCTGGTGCTCGGTGGCGTGGCCCTGAAGCACCCGGAAGGCAAGGGGCTGGCCGGGCACTCCGACGCCGACGTGGTGACGCACGCCGTCATGGATGCACTGTTGGGCGCGGCGGGCCTGCCCGATATTGGGCAGTTGTTTCCGAATACCGATCCGGCCTATCGGGGTGTATCGAGCCTGGAGCTTTTGCGGACGGTGGTGGACAAGGTGCGTACACAGGGCTGGCGCATTCAGAATCTCGATGCGACGGTGGTGGCGGAAGCGCCGCGCCTCGCCGGGCACCTGCCGGCGATGTGCCAGGCGCTGGCGGCCGCGCTAACGCTATGTCCGTCGCAGATCAACGTCAAGGCCACCAGTAACGAAGGGTTGGACGCCGTTGGCCGGGGCCAGGCCATTGCTGCCCACGCGGTAGCACTCTTGACGCGCTTGAACGCGGCGGCGTCCGCTGGCGCGGGGCAAGCTGTCACCGGCCACCAAGCAGAGTAGTCGTAAAGTGAGTAGCTGTGAGCACAAGCGAGCGTGACCGTACACGGCGGCCCGGTCCGGTAGAGACACTGCGCCGCGACCTCGCGGCGATCTTTGCCCGCGATCCGGCGGCGACTTCATTTACCGAAGTCGTGTTGTCCTATCCGGGCCTGCACGCGATCCTGCTGCATCGCGCCGCGCACTGGCTGTGTCGGCGGCGCGTGCCGGTAATTCCGCGGCTGCTCTCGCACCTCAACCGTTTCTTGACCGGTATCGAAATCCACCCGGCGGCCGCGATTGGCGCCGGCTTCTTCGTGGACCACGGCATGGGCGTGGTGATCGGGGAGACGACGGAGGTTGGCGACGACGTGATGCTATACCAGGGGGTAACATTGGGCGGGACCGGATTCGAGCGCGGCAAGCGCCACCCGACGTTGGGCAATGGCGTCACGGTCGGGGTCGGTGCGAAGATACTAGGTGCCGTGAATGTGGGCGACGGAGCGATCATCGGTGCCGGAGCCGTCGTGCTGCGCGACGTGCCGGCGCATTCGACCGTGGTCGGTATTCCCGCTCGCGTGGTATCCGTGCGTGACCCGGCACGCGGTAGCTCCGAGCGAGTGCTGGACCGTACCGGCTCGACCGCCAGCGGATCGGACAGTCCCGGCGGCCAGCGGCCCACTGCCGAGCTGGAGATCATTCGCCAGCTCGGCAGCAAGGTGCAGGAGCTGGAGACACGCCTCGCGCGGCTCGAAAGGACCGCTCAACCACCCCAAGCCGATGATGCGCCGGGCCTCGGGGCGCTCCACGAGCCGGAAACCGGCGGCGCGGAGGCCACCAATGGCTGCGGTGGCGAGCTGACCACCGAGTCCACACCATCGGAGCACCCAGCGAATTGTGCGGACGCGGCGCGACGCCTGGCGTCGTCAGGAGGGCGCTCGTGAACCTGGCACTGTATGACACTCGGCAGCGGCGCAAGGTGCTGTTCGCGCCGCAGTCCACCCCGGCGACGATGTATCTGTGCGGCATGACGCCCAAGGCGCCACCGCACATCGGACACGCGCGGCTGTTCGTCGTCGCCGACGTGTTCCGGCGCTATCTTGCCTGGCGGGACGTGCCGCTGACCTACGTCCAGAACTTCACCGACGTAGACGACAAAATCATCGAGCGTGCCCAGGAGCGTGGCGAGGAGCCGCTGGCCTATGCCCGGCGCATGACCGCAGCGTATTTCGAGGTCATGGAGGCGCTGAACGTCCAGCCCGCGGACCACTATCCGCGCGTGACCGAGCACATGGCGGCCATTATCCGCGTTATCTCCGGCCTGCTGGAGCGCGGGGCCGCCTATGTGGTGGGCGGGGATGTCTACTTTGCCGTAGACGCCTTTCCGGCGTATGGCCGGTTCTCCGGCCGCGTGGAGGAAGGCGTCGAGGCCGGGCGGCGGGTCGAGGTGGACGCGCAAAAACGCAATCCGCGCGATTTTGCACTGTGGAAGGCGGCCGCGCCGGGTGAGCCGGCCTGGGACAGCCCGTGGGGACCGGGCCGGCCGGGGTGGCACATCGAATGCACCAGCATGGTGTTCGAGCTGCTCGGCCCGCAGATTGACCTGCACGCCGGCGGCGCTGATCTGATCTTTCCGCACCACGAGAACGAAATCGCGCAGAGCGAGGCCTACAGCGGGCAGGCGCCGTTCGCGCATCACTGGCTGCATATCGGGCTGCTGATGGCCGGCAGCGAAAAGATGGCCCATTCGCTGAACAACTACACGACCGTAGCCAGCCTCTTGGAGCAATACCCGGCCGAGGCGCTGCGGCTGTATCTACTCTCGGTCCACTACCGCTCGCCGATGACGTTTGCGCCGGAGCACATCGCCGCCCAGAGCCGGGGGCTGGATCGGCTCGTCTACGCGATTCAACGCGAGGGGGAGTCTGCTGCTTCCGTCATTCCCGCGCAAGCGGGAACCGAGAGTCCGCTGGATGCACTAGCGGCGCAGAGCCGGCGGCGCTTCATGGGCGCCATGGACGACGACCTCAACACCGCCGCGGCGCTCGGCGTGCTCTACGACCTGGCCCGGGAGATCAACCGCGCGGCCGATGAGGCGCCGGCCGCCGCGCTGGGTCAGGCACCGGCGACGCTGAAAGAGCTGGCCGGCGTCCTCGGTGTGGACCTGGCGGCGGTGGCTGCACGGCTGGAGAGCCGGCAGGTTGGCACGGCCGAGCCATTTCTGGACCTGCTGCTCGACGTGCGCCGGTCGCTGCGCGGCGAGCGCCTCTATGCGCTGGCCGACCTGATCCGTGATCGGCTGGCAGCGGACGGAATCACGCTCGAAGATCGGGCCGACGGTACCTCCTGGCGCCAAAGTGACCAACAGGCGGAGTTGGCGGCATCTCCCTTGATCGGTCTCTTGGTAGAGGTGCGGCAACGGCTCCGCACGGAGCGCCAATTTGCGCTGGCCGATGCGGTCCGCGACCGGCTCGCCACGCTGGACATCGCCATCGAGGATCGTGCCGATGGCTCGCACTGGCGACGACGTTGACCGCGCCACGACCGCAGCGCAGCGCCCGCAGGATGGGGCCGGAGGCGGCCCCGGCTGCGCCCTCGGAGCCGCACTGGCGTTGGGGCATCCACCCCGTCGAGGAAGCTGTCCGTGCCGGCCGCGCGAACCGGGTGTGGCTGGCGGGCGAACCGCCCGGTCGCGGCCGCCTTGCCACACTCGGCCAACAGGCGGCGCAAGCGGACGTGCCGGTGACGTGGGTGACGCGGGAAGCGTTGAGCCAGCTGGTGCCGGGCCGGCGGCACCAGAACGCCGTCGCGCGTGTGGCGCCGCTCCCCGCGCTCACGGTGGACGAACTCGCGCAGACAGCGCAGCAGGCCGGTCACGATCCGCTGCTGCTCGTACTGGACCAAGTACAGGACCCGCAGAACGTCGGTGCGATCCTGCGAACGGCCGATGCCGTTGCCGTAGACGGCGTGGTAGTGCCGGAGCGTCGCGGCGCACCGCTCGGCGGGACGGTCAGCCGGGCCTCGGCGGGCGCGCTGGAGCACCTCACCATCGCGCAGGCTACGAATATCGCCGCGGCCTTGGACCAGTTGAAAGGACTCGGTTTCTGGATTTATGGCCTCGATCCGCGTGGGCCAACGACCTACGACGTAGCCGATTACCGGCGCCCGGTGGCCCTGGTCGTAGGATCGGAGGGGCCGGGCCTGCGTCGCCTCGTGCTTGCCAAGTGCGATATGCTGTTAAGACTGCCGCTCTTGGGGCACGTGGAGTCGCTCAACGTGGCCGTGGCGACCTCGGTCTGCCTCTATCATGCAACGTATCGTCGCCAACGGGACGGCGGGTAGACCTACCCCCACCCCATCCCTGATGAAGGTTGCGAACTTGATTAGGTAGTGTGTTCGCCCCCACCCTGACCCTCCCCCGTCCCGACGGGGGAGGGAACGGCCCGTCCCCCCGCCGCAGCGGGGGGACCATAGGGGGGCTACATCCCACTACCCGATTAAGTTGGCAACCTTTATCAGGGAAGGGGCCGGGGGGTAGGTCCACATATAGGGAGAGTATGATGACTAGTTCCAGGCAGTTGAAGGTGCTCACCGAGGAACAGCAGCGGTTCTTTGCTGAAAACGGGTACCTGGCAATCGAGGGCATGTACACGTCGGCGGAGATGGATGAGATGCGCCGTGAGTTTCACGACCTCATCACGAATACCGAGCACCGCCCCAAGGCCATGTCGTATGACTTCTTGGAGCCGGTGCCCGGCTATCCGCTTGATCCCTACAACCCGAAGAACGTGCGGGGCATTATGGATCAGCCGCTCGCCAACGAGTACTGGTTCAATAACGTCACCGATCCCCGCATCGTCAACGTGTTCATTGATCTCTTCGGGCCGGACATTGACTTCCACAACGGCAAGGTGCGGAACAACCCGCCGGGCTTCACCAATCATCAGGGCTGGCACCAGGACTGGCCGTATGAGCGTCACAGTACGTCCGATCTGGCCGCTGCCATCATCTATCTCGACGAGACGGGTGTTGACGCCGGAGCCACGACCGTCCTGCCCGGCAGCCACAAGCGGGGTGAGTGGCCCACGCGCGACGGGCGCACGGTGCCCGAGGACCAGGTCGAGGGCTATGAAGCGGTGCCCATGCTTGCCAAGCCCGGTGACGTGCTGTTTATTCACGTGATGGTGCTCCACACGGCCGGCCACAACTACACCAACCGGTCGAGACACAAGATCATCAACGAGTACAAGACCAAGGACGCGATAGACCGCTGGGGCAACCGCTGCGCGTTTGCCGGCCTGCCGCTCGCCCGCGATGGTAAAGTGCTCATCCCGCAGCTTTGATCCGCCAAGCCTGGATTCCCACGTGCGCGGGAATGACGGGTGAAGGAGCAGAAGGAGACTCACGATGGCGACCGCCACCAACTCGCCGCTGCGCCAGCGCCTTGCCAAGCTCATTGGTCGCGGCGCGGCAGCCGCCCAAGAGGCGGGAAAGCTGCCGGCGGTTGCGCTGCCCGACTTCACCGTCGAGCAGCCGCAGCGGCCGGAGCACGGCGACTACGCGACCAATCTGGCGATGCGGCTGGCACGTGCGGCACGCATGGCACCGCGCCAAATCGCCACCGCTATCGTGGACACGCTGCCGCCGGACGAGATGATCGCCGGGGTGGACATTGCTGGCGCCGGATTTATCAACTTCCGACTAGAGCCATCCTGGCTCGCGGCCCAGACAGCGGCCATCATCGCGGCCGGCGCCCGGTTCGGCCACACCGACGCGCGGGCGGGACAGCGTATTCAGATCGAGTTCGTCAGCGCCAACCCCACCGGCCCGCTGCACGCCGGCAGCGGCCGCGCCGCGGCGCTTGGCGACGCCTTGGCCAACCTGCTGGCGGCTACCGGCGCAGCGGTCCAGCGCGAATACTATGTCAACGACGCCGGCAGCCGGATGGAAGCCTTTGGCCAGAGCGTTTACGCGCGCTACGCGCAGCATTTCGGCGGTGACGCGGAGGTGCCGGCCGACGGTTACCACGGCGACTACGTGCGGGACGAGGCTGTCGCGCTGGCGGATTCGCTGGGCGATACGCTGCTGGCGCAGGACGGCGCGGCGGCCGCCGCCGAGCTAGGGCGCTTGGCGATGGAGCGCATGACGGACGGCCACCGTGCCGACATGGATGCACTGGGCATCGAGTTCGACGTGTGGTTCCACGAGCAGACGCTCTTCGACCGCGGCGACGTAGCGAGCACCCTCGACCTGCTCCGCCAGCGGGGCTACGTCGCCGAGCGCGAGGGCGCCGTATGGTTTACCTCGTCCGCACTCGGCGACGACAAGGACAACGTGCTGGTCCGCAGCACGGGAGTACCCGGCTATCTCATCTCCGATGTTGCCTACCACCGCGACAAGTTCTTCACGCGCCACCTCGATACGGTCATTGACATCTGGGGCGCGGATCACCAGGGGCACGTGCCGCGGATGAAGGCAGCGGCCGAAGCGTTGGGCGTGGAGCCGTCGCGCTTGGTCATCATCGTGCATCAGATGGTGACGCTGAAGCGCGGCGACGAGCTTGTGCGCTTGCAGAAACGGACCGGGGACATTGTGCCGCTGTCGGAAGTCATCGAGGAAGTTGGTGCGGATGCCTGCCGCTACTTCTTCCTCGCTCGCTCGCCGGACAGCCATATGGACTTCGACCTGGAGCTAGCCGCGCGGCAATCGGCGGAGAACCCGGTGTATTACATTCAGTATTCGCACGCCAGGCTGGCCGGCATTCGGCGGCACGCAGAGCGACTCGGGTTTACGGGCAGCCCGGCGTCGGCCGGGGCCGATCTAGCACTACTGACATCTGCGCCGGAGCAACAATTGATGCGGTGGCTGTGGCGGTATCCGGAGGTGGTCGAGGATGCGGCGGGGCAGCTCCAGCCGCATCATCTGGCACACTTTGCGCTCGACTTTGCGCGCCAGTTCCACACGTTCTACGAGCAGTGCCGCGTGGTAGACGAGGACCAGCCGGAGTTGACGCGGGCGCGACTGCTGCTCGTCGAGGCCGCCCGCATTGTTTTGGCCAACACTCTGGCGCTCATGGGGATCGCCGCCCCGGAGCAGATGAGCCGCGACGACGGGTAGAACCTAACCTCTGGCCTCTCCCATACTAGGACAAGGGAGTCCGCGCGGCGACCTCTAGCCCCTTCCCTTCAGGGAGGGGGTTGAGGGTAGGTCAGCCAGCCAACGCCAGCAGTACCGCCTCCGCTATCTCCGCTACCCCCGGCCAAGCGGCGTCTTCCTGCCCGGCGGCGCGCACCACCCGGGCGTGCGGCCCCAGCGGCCGCCATACCGTCGGGTCGGTCGGGCCGAAGACGGCTACGGTCGGCGTGCCGGTGATCGCTGCCAGGTGGGTAATACCGGAGTCGTTGCCCAGGTAGGCGCGGCAGCGGCCGAGCAGCGCCGCAAGCCGGTCGAGCGTTGCCGGTGGCGCCCGGTGGACGGAGTCTCCGGCCAGCGCCGCCACCTTGGCCGCGGCCGTGGCGTCCGCTGGCCCCGCAATCAAGAGCGTGGTTACGTCCCGTGCGGCCAGCCGCGCGGCGACGGATGCAAAACGCTCCGCCGGCCAGTTCTTGCGGGCACTGCCGCTGCCCGGATGCAGCGCCACGACCGGTTGGTCCTCGGAGAGGCCCAGTTGCCGCCAGAGGACACTTGCCCACGCCTGCGCGTCCGCCGTCGGTACCAGCCGCGGCAGCGGCGACGCGCTGCCCGGACCCGGTCCAAGCCAGGCGTCGAGAGTCCGCACCAGGTAGGCCGCCACGTGCGGCGGGTTGGCACCCGGCTCGGTGGTACCGTCCGTGCGCGCGCCCGGCGGCAGCGACGGAGTGCTGACGACCGTGGTGCAATCGAGCGCAGCGAGCGCCTGCCGCACGGCGTCGCTCCGCCGCAGCCACAGCACCGCCGCCTCGGAGTGGTCGAGCAGCTGCCCGCTGCGACTAGCCGTCTCCGGGGCGCGCACACCACCGGCGCCGATGAAGAGGGGCGCCAGCGCAAGGTGCTCGAACGAGACGACCCGATCCACGAGACCCATTTGGCGCAAGAGGTGGCCGGCCGGTTCGTTGCCCCAGTACGTCAGCCGTGCCTGGGCGCATACCTGGCGCAGCCGTGCCAGCGCCGGAGCGACGAGCAGCGTGTCGCCGAGGGCACCGGGCCGGGCCACGAGCACTCGATGATGGGTCAAAGCCGCACCACACCTGGCACTATCCGTGCGGCTTTGGCCGGTCACTTTATGCGCCGCAATCATGCCTGTCGCAGGACTTACTCGGCTGGCGGGGCCGGCTCCGGCTCATCCTCGGCTCCGAGCACGAACAGCGGTTGTCCGTACTCGACCGGCTGACCGTCCTCGACCGCAACCTCGCTGACAAGGCCGGCGCAGCTGGCCGCTACGTCGTTCAGCACGCCCATCGCTTCGACGTAGCCGAGCACCTCTCCGGCTTGCACGATAGCGCCGACCTCGGTCCGTGGCGCCGCGTCCGCGCGATTGCCGGCGCGAAAGATGCCGACGCACGGTGCGATCATCGTCCAGCTCTCAGCGGGCGGCGGCGCGTCATCGCTCGGTGCCGCGGCCGGCGGTGGCGATTGTTGCTCCGTGGCGGCGTCAGAGGTGGCATCTTCGACGATTTCTGCGTCGGAGTCGGCGATGACTGCCTCCGGCGGCGCGGCAACGCCCAGCGGCCGCTTGATGGCGAAGACCGTCTCGTCCTGCTCGATTCGCAGCTCCTCGACTGCCGTGCCCTCCAGCAAATCTACGACCGCCGGGAGGTCACGCTGCAGCGCCGCGACCAGGCGTTGCCCCGCGTCACGTGACAAGCGGCGGCGCCGGCGCGCGCTCCGCCGGCCGTCGTTGGCAGCTCTGTTGCGGCGTGCCAAAGCTACTCCCTCACCCGCTCCAGGTAGTTGCCGGTGCGTGTGTCTACGCGGACCAGCTCGCCCGGCCCAATGAAGAGCGGCACTTGCACCACGGCTCCCGTCTCCAGCGTGGCCGATTTTGTCACCCCGCTCGCCGTGTCACCGCGCAGGCCCGGCTCCGATTCGGTCACCCGCAGCTCGACGTTGGGCGGTAGCTCGATACCGATAGCCTCGTCGGCAGCCATGTTCAGATCGAGCGTCATCCCTTCTTTGAGGTACTTGGTCGCCTCGCCCACCGCCGCGGGCGAGAGCGCAACCTGGTCGTAGGTGGACGTGTCCATGAAATGGAACAGGTCGCCGTCCGTGTAGAGATACTGCACGGGCCGCAGCTCGACACGAATGCGCGCAAAGCGCTCGCTGGCCGGGAACGTCCGGTCGGTGATGTGTCCTTCGCGGAGGTCCCGCAGCCGCAGCCGCACCAGTGCGCCACCGCGGCCCATCTTGATGTGCTGGTATTCCAGAATAGCCAACGGGCGACCATCAAGCTCGATGGCAACGCCGCGCCGTAACTCGCCGGCAGTGATCACGTCTTGCTGCTCCTTCCTTAGCCCCCCTATGGCCCCCCCGCTGCGGCAGGGGGACGGGTATGTTCCCTCCCCCGTCGGAACGGGGGAGGGTTAGGGTGGGGGCAGCGGCACAGTCGGCTGCTTGTGGGCGCTGGTGAGTATTTCGATACCGTCCGCACCCACCACAACCATATCCTCGATCCGCACTCCTCCCCAATCGGGCAGGTAAATCCCCGGCTCCACCGTGACGACGCAGCCTTCCGGAAACGGATCGTCCGACGCGATTGGCGAGAGCCGCGGCGCTTCATGGATCGCCAGCCCGACGCCGTGCCCGGTGCCATGCCCGAACTGATCGCCATAGCCCGCCGCCTCGATGACCTCACGGGCCAGCTCATCGGCCTCGACGCCGTTCAGCCCGGCTTTCAGGCCCCTCTCGCACGTCTGCTGTGCCCGCAAGACGGTCGTGTAGACCTCCCAGAACCGCTCGTCCGGCTCGCCCAGGACGAACGTGCGCGTCAGGTCCGAGCAATACCCGTCCAGGCGAGCGCCCATGTCAATGACAATCGGCTCACCCGCTTGGAGTGGCCGGTCGGTGGGATGATGGTGCGGCATCGCCCCGTTCGGTCCGGCTGCCACGATGATGTCGAACGACAGGCCGTCCGCTCCCCGCTCCCGCATTCCCACTTCGAGCTGCCAGGCAACCTCCCGCTCCGTCATCCCCGGCCGCATCGTGAGCGCCACGTCCTCCATGGTCCGGTCGCCGATGAGCACCACCCGCCGCAGGGCGGCGATCTCGTTGTCGTCTTTGGAGGCGCGTGCGGCCTCTACCCAGTCCGTCACCGGCCGCAATTCTACCTGGCTATCGGCCTCATCCAGAGCTTCCGAGAGCGTCGTGTGCTGCTTGACGGTCATGTCCTCGGCCTCGAACGCCAGGGCTACGACCCCCAGCTCATCCACCAGCTCCGCAAGCTCCTCGTGCAGCTTCTGCACCTTGACCACCTCGAACTCCGGCGCTTGCCGGGTGGCCTGCTCGATGTAGCGGAAGTCGGTCAGCAGCCGCGCCTCGCCGGCGGTGATGAGGACGGCCCCAGCGGTACCCGTGAAGCCGGTCACGTACCGGCGGTTGTCGGCTTGCGTAATCAGTACCGCCTCGCAGCCTTCTGCACGGAGTTGCTCCCGGAGTCGGCCCACGCGGTCAACGGTTGACACGACGCGCTCTCCTTACCTCGGTGTTGCGGCTCATCGGTTTATCGTACCTAGTCGCTGATACCGCTGCTGGTTTTGTACGTGCTCGGCCAGGGTGCGGGCGAACACGTGCGAGCCGTCGCCGGCTACGTCGTTCGCCACAAAGTAATAGAACTCGTGTGCTTCCGGGTCCATGGCCGCCTGCAACGAGGCGAGACCAGGATTACAGATCGGCCCCGGCGGCAGCCCGGCATACCGATACGTATTGTACGGTGAGTCCACCTCCAGGTCTTGGAAGAGCAAGGGGCGCTTCCACCACGTACCGGCGTTCTGCTGGTAGCCGAGTGCGTATTGGACGGTAGGATCGGCATACAGACCGATGCCGTGGCGCAGGCGGTTCATGTAAACGCCGGCAATTCGCCGACGCTCGCCGGCCAGCATCGCCTCACGTTCTACTATCGAGGCGAGCGTTACGACCTCGTGGATCGTGCGCCCCTGGCTGCGGATGTGCGCCCGCATCGCCGGCGTCAGCACCTCCCCGAACTTCCGCAGCAGCGTATCGAGTAGCTCTTGCGGTGTGGTCTCCGGGGTGAGCCGGTAGGTGGCCGGAAAGAGATAGCCCTCCAGCGAGGCGCCGTCGGGGCGCGAGCGCAGCCACGAGTGGGTAGCGGCCCCGCGTTGGGCCAGCGTCAGGAATGCCGATTCATCCATGAGCCGGAGGGGCCGGAGCGCCGCGGCGAACTCTTCTATACGCCACCCTTCGATGAAGACAACCTTCAACTCCTTCACCGTTGCACGCTGCAGCACGACCAGCAGCTCATCAATGCTCATGTTGCGCCGGAGTTGGTACTCGCCGGCCTGGAGCTTGCCGTCCACGCCCCGCAGCCGGGCCGTCACCCGGAAGAGCAGCGGGTTGTTGAGCAGTCCGGCGCGTTCGAGCGCCTGCGCGATCTCCTCCGTGGATTGGCCCTCGTGAATCAGAAACGGGACGACCGCCGTATCGTCCGGTTGGCTGGCCGGCGCCGGTTCAACCGCCGGCGCCGCTGGCTCCCCGGTCATGTTGAAGAGCAGGACGATGCCCACGGCGGTACCGACTACCAGCAATAGAAACAAGACGGCGATACGCATGGCACGTCGCTAGTAGGGCGTGGTGGCGGTCAAGGCATCCAAATAATCCTGCAGGATCACGGCGGCCGCGGCCGCATCCAACCGCTCGCGCGCGGCAATTCGTGCCGACCGACCACGCCGCCGGCGGCGCCCGCCGCTCTCGCGCAGCCGGTCGCTGGCCGCCAGCGTCGAGTACCGCTCGTCCCAATAGACGACAGTGAGGCCGGGCACCTGCTCCAAGCGGCGCGTGAAGTCCTGCACGCGCTGCGCTTGCTCCCCGATCTCGCCCTGCGGCGTATAGGGCAGCCCCACCACAATCGTCTCCGCGCCCCGGTCGGCGGCCAGCGCGGTGATGGCGGCCACGACCTGCCGGTCCGACCGCCGGGTGAAGGTGGTCAGCGGCGTAACGACGATCCCTTCCGGGTCCGCGCCGGCCACGCCGATGCGTCGGTCTCCCACGTCGAGGGCGAGATAGGACACCTTGACTATCACACCTGGCCTGCCCCCCACCCTAAATCCTCCCCCGTTGCGACAGGGCAGGGAATCCTCCGTCCCCCCGTCGCAACGGGGGGACCATAGGGGGGCAGAAAACCCTCTCCATCTTACCACTCGCCCGGTGCCACCCATGACCTTGAGCGGACCGCCGCCACCGAACGGCCGCTACAGCCCCAGCGGCAGCGGCCGTTCGGTAGCGGCCAGCGGCTCGATCAGGGTGGGATCGTCGTAGCGCGGTGAGTTCACCCGCGACGACACCGGGTAGGCGGTCATCGCATCGGACGGGTACGGCCCCAGGACGTGCTGCCAGTTCTGGTCCGACTCCGTATCGAGCCAGGCCGCCTCCTGCTCCGGGCGCAGGATCACCGGCATCCGCTGATGGATGGGCGCCATGAGGTCGTTGGGCGTGGTGGTGAGGATGGTGAAAGTACGCAAGGCCGGCGCGTCAGATGCGCCACGCCATTCCTCCCACAGGCCGGCAAAGGCAAACGGCTCATTGCTTTTGAGCGTAATCCGCAGCGGCACCTTGCCGCGAGGGGGGCGCTGCCATTCGTAGAAGCCGTCGGCGAGGACGAGGCAGCGGCGGCGCTGCCAAGCGTCACGGAAGCTCGGCCGCGTGGCCGCCGTTTCCAGGCGAGCATTGATGAGTGGTGCCCCACCTGTCTTGTTCCGCGCCCACGCCGGCACCAAGCCCCAGTTGAGTAGCTGGATGGCGCTCGGCTCCGCGTTGACGATCACGGGCAGCTGCTGCGTCGGCGCAGCGTTGTACCGGGCCGCCACCCCGGCCGCCGGCGGCTCCGCACCGAAGCGCAAGGCCAACTGTTGACCATCGGCTGTAATGATGTACCGGCCACACATAGGCTTCCACCTCCGCCTCGCCACGCTGCCCTACACCCCCTCTCCACTTGGTGGAGAGGGGGCCGGGGGGTGAGGTCAATCAACCCTCCCGCTGTTGCCAGTCGCGCGGCAGCGGCTCCAGGCCGCGCTCCGTGATGCGGATGAACTGGCCGCGCATGTGCCGAATATGATCGTCCCGGTAGACGAACAGCACCACGTCCGGGGCCACCTCGACAAACTTGCCGCTCGCCCATACCGGCCAATCCACGACGGTACCCGCGTCCCAGGAGCGCCCGCCGTCCAGGCTGGTATGGATGGTGGTGTTCGGGAAGCGGTGCGCGACCAGCAGCGCCCCACTGGACGTACAGATCATCCCGGCCGAGTAGCCGGGAAACGGACCGATGGCAACAGCGTCCCACGTCTGCGCGGCGTCGGTGGAGGTTGCCTGCCACATCGTCGGGCTGTAGATCGGCCGGCAATATGCCAGCAGCCGCCCGTCCGCCGTGAACGACGCCACCGGCTCGATCAAGTCCAGGCAGCCGGGCAGCACGCCGCGCTCGCCGCCCTGTTTGCGGACCCCGTCCACGTTCACTGGCGCCGACCAGGTTTTGCCCCCGTCGGTGGAGCGGATCGAGTAGACCTGCGCCTTGTAGGACCCCCATGTAAAGAGATCGTGCTCGTGCCTCTCGGCCAAGGCCCCGTGCAGGAACACGACCAGCGTGCCATCGGGCGCTTCATAGATGCCTTGCCCGTAGAAGTTCGGCCCCAGCAGCGGATCATCGGGCCACGGCTCGGTCAACGGGTATTCGTTCACCGGCCCCCACGTGCGACCGCTGTCGCTCGATTCGCTCCGGCGAAACGCGCCCCCGACGAAATTGCAGGCCCACAGCCGGCCCTCGCGCGTGACGTGCAGAGCGCCGACGCAGTCCGCGGGCAGTTCCAGTGGCTCATCCCAAGTCGCGCCGCCGTCGTGCGACCGCGTGGTGTAGTGAACCTCGCGGTCATCGAATGTCAGCACCAGCGTCCCGTCAGGCAGCCGCCGCAAGCTGTGTGGTTTCTGCCGGTCCGTGACGTCCCGGAAGTTCGGCAGCAGCGCAAACCAAGCGATCTGCGGCGGGTCCGGCGACCAGTCCAGGGGCAGCGCCGCCTGGTCCGCCACCACCCGTAGCCCCTTACCGCGAAACTCCCCATAGCCGGCCATCCCGACGCAGCCGATATGGTAGGTATCGTCGGTCACAGCCGGCCCGGGCACGCCGTCAACCCAGGTGCGGATGTGCGGTCCCTGCGCCTCGACGCGCACGCGATACCAACGATGTGTCTCCGCCGGCACGCCGGGCACTACTTGCAGCGCGAGGTTCCGCGCCCAGCCGGAGGCATCCATTTTGGAGATCGCCAGCCAGAAGTGCTTTGCCCGCGTGGTTTGCCCCACCCACGGCGTATGCACCCAGTAGTGGTGACGTGCATTCTGGGCACGGAGGACGATGCCCGCGTCACCGGCGCCGGTGGCGGCGCTGCCGGCCTGGAAGTCGCACTCGACCGCAACGTCGCCACAGGCGGCGGCCGTATGGATAGCCATTCGCAGCGAGAACACGTCGGGCGGCACCGCATACTCCGCTGGCCCGTCCTGCCAGCGGCCCCCGACGAAGCACCAGCCCTCGCCGTCCCCGATCTTCAACGTCTGCATATCCGCCTCACCCCGTCATTCCCGCGAAAGTGGGAATCCATGTCCCCCCGTCGCAACGGGGGGACCATAGGGGGGCCAGCCCCCGGCCGACCTACCAGTAGCCCCGAAAGCGCCCTTCCCAGTACAGCCACAGCCAACCGACCAGCGAGTCATGGTCGAGCAGCTCGCCCTCGATCCTCCAGTCCGGGGGGAGTTCGTGCGCCGGGTCTAGGGGCATGATGAAGCGGAAAGTATCGAGGTCGAGCTGCTCCAGGATGGTCCGCGCTACCCCGACCAAGTCTTCACCCGGCAACCAGCGCTGCGCGTTGACACACCCCCAGCCAAAGGCGGCGCTGCGGCCCGTGCGCGTCGGGCCGCCACCCCAGCCGCGATCCACCGGAAAGAGCTTCCCCGTCCGGAGGTCGCGTTTACTGGCCGAGTAGGCGGTGCCGTCGGGCAGCACGGCATCTTTGGTCACCGCGAAAGCGTTGGCCATGAAGCGGCGCCACCGGTCGCGGTGCCACGGATCGAGTTCCATCAGCAGGCTCGGCAGGTACAACATGCGCGCGGGAGCGTTCCCCGCCGAGCCGCTGACGCCACCCAGCCATCTCGTGTCATTCTCGCAGGCGCGATACCAGCGTTGAATCTCGTCGAGGTACCGCGGCTCACCGGTGGCGAGCCAGGCATGATACAGCACGGGTGCGTAGATCAGCCCGTGCTCCCAGTCGCCCTTGGTCCAATCCCAGCCGCCCGGATCGAACGTGAGCGCGAAGTACCCGCCCGGCTTCGGCCAATACCCCTGACGAATCTCATAGTCGGCGAAGCCGGTGAACATCTCGTCAATGGTGCGGGTGTCCTCCGGCCCCGCGATATGGCGGTAGGCAGCCAAGCCCACGGTCACGCACTGGAGTTGATCGCCGGAGGCCTGCGTGGTAGCGACACCACCATACGGATTGGTCAGGAACCCCGGCTCGTCAAACTCGGCGCCCATATCGTAGATGTGTTTCAGAGCGGCCAACGTGCGGCGGCAGATTGCCAGCACGTCGGGATCGCTGGTACAGCGGTAGCGGTACGACATCGCCCCGAGGTAATAACCGGTATTGGCGGACGTATTCTCCCAGGCGCGCCAGACATGCATCGGCGGCAGGCCCAGCTCGGCTTCGGTCTTCCCCTTCAGGGCGCGATGCGGAGCCATGCCATGGTAGTCCTCCGCGGTGGGCAACTGGTAGTCCGTCGGGCGGACGAACATCGGCACCATGCCGTGCTCCTGGAGCGTGTGCTCCTCGACCACCGCCTGGATGCGGATGGCTTTGCGCTCCAGCTCGTCTGCGGTCATGGCTGGCATACCTCTGTCCCCGACAGTTGCGGCGTTGACCTGGCTGATATAATCATACTGGCTTCTCCCGGTTGTAGCTCCATACAAGGTACCCGGAGGCAGCAATGACCAATTCGACACCCTTGGTTCACCTGAAGAACCGCCCACCTATGCAATGGCTACGTGAGCGGGATATTGACCTGCTGATATGCAGCGAACTTCACTCGCCAGGCCCGCTCCGGGATCTGTTCCTGGGAGACTGGAATAATGGTGTTGCCAAGTTCGATGGCGCATGGGTGTCTTGGCACGACGTTGACGGGGAGACGGATATCGTAGTGTCTTTCAAAGCTGGTACCAATGACTTGATTCTACTCATTGAAGACAAGATAGACGCCCAGTTTCAACCGGACCAACCTGGGAGATACCGTGCTCGTGCCCAACGCTGGCAGGCCTCTTTGTCCTCCCAGTCTGAAGTCCAGACTGTTCTGCTTGCCCCCGGGGGATACTCCGAGAATGAAGGCAGCGATCTCTTTGACCGCCAGATCAGCTACGAAGATGTCATTGCGGCGCTATCCGGTTCAGGTGACCCCAGAACCCAATTCCTTGCCCAAACCTTGAAAAATGGGATTGAATCCCACAGATTGGGGTATTCACCGGAACATAGTGAGGTGACGACCCGGGTATGGCGCGCTATCTGGGATTGCATCAATTCCGAAACTCCCCGGCTGCGTATGGAGGAGCCTAGCAACAAGCCCACGCGAGCCGGCTTCATATACTTCAAGAGTGCCGTCGGCGTGTCTTCCTCTGAAACCCGGGGTAGGGTGAAGATTATCTACAAGCCAGGCCACGAAAATGTTGACCTCCAGTTTTCCAATACGCAGGTCGCAACACTTGCAGATGCAGTTGCCGGTATCCTGGATTCCGATATGACCATTGCGGAGGCCGGGAAATCAGCAAGCATTCGGCTAAAGGTCCCCAGAGTTGATTTTGACCTCTCACCCGACGGCCAGCGGGACGCTATCCGGCAGGGCGTCATTGCGGCCGAACGCCTCCGCTGCCTCTTCATCGAAAATCGGCCCTTGGACTTGCTGCTACCTGCCTGATTCCCCACTCCTCGTGGGAGAGGGACCGGCGTTGAGGGTAGCCGGGGTCCGGCACATCCTTACGATAACTGTCCGGTAAGCGTATCATGTCCCCTATAGGCAGTAACCGGAATGGTGGAGAGCGATACCCCTACCCTGGCCCTCCCCCGTCGTCTCGTCATTGCGGTGCCGGCCGCAATCCAGCCCCTTCTCTTTAGGGCGAGGGGTGGCGGTAGGTCCACTGCCCCCCCCTATGGTCCCCCCGCTGCGGCGGTGGGACGGGGAGGTTCCCTGCCCTGCGGCGACGGGGGAGCGGGGCATCAGGCGGCGGGTATACTGGTCATTGTCGCGCCAGGCAAGCAAGCCCGCGGCCGGGAGGCGCAGCCAGCATGACCACCATCACAGCAGAACAGGCAGAACAGGCCAAAGGCATCATCCTCGAAACCCTGGATGGCCATCACCAGGGCCGCTTGCCTTACCGGCAGGTGTGGACCAAGGCCACCGAGGACTTCGACGGCGTGCCATTCCTCAAGGTCTGGGTGATTTACGACGGCGTGCCGGGCGACCTCAACATCGCCCGGCTCAACTCCTATGGCAGCTACCTTTACCGGACCCTGCTCGACGCCGGCATTCGCGCCCTCCCGTCCATTTCCTACATCCCGGAGAGCGACGTCGCCGAGCTGGGTCAAGAATGGATCATGGCTGGGTGGTGACCATGGATTGGGTAGAACTGATCTGCGGCGGGGCATCGGGCGGCGGGTATACTGGTCATTGTCGCGCCAGGCAAGCAAGCCCGCGGCCGGGAGGCGCAGCCAGCATGACCACCATCACAGCAGAGCAGGCCGAACAGGCCAAAGGCATCATTCTCGAAACCCTGGACGATCATCACCAGGGCCGCTTACCCTACCGGGAGGTGTGGACCAAGCCCACCGAGGACTTCGACGGTGTGCCGTTCCTCGACGTCTGGGTGATTTACGACGGCAAGCCGGACATCCTCGACATCGGCCGGATCAATTCCTACGACCCCTACCTTATGAAACTTCTGCGCGATGTCGGCATCTATGTTATCACGTGCATTTCCTATATTCCGGAGAGCGATGTGGACGAACTGGGCACGCCATGGATTGGGTAGATCTCATCAGGGCCAGCCGCCTGCTGGCCAGCGACCAACCTTTCCAGGAAGCATTGCGCCGCGCCATCAGCACAGCCTACTACGCGATGTTCCACGCGCTGGCGGCCAGCAACGCCGACCTGATCGTGGGCGCCAGAACGCCGGCGAACCAATCCGATTGGACCAGAACCTACCGGTCGCTCCGGCACTTCCGCGCCGAGAACCCGCTGCACGGTTGGCCCCATCTCTTCAGTCCGCCGGTCCAAAATTTCGCCGTCGTAATCGCCGGTATCAAGGCTGATCGTGAGAATGCGGACTACAACCCCAACGCGAACTTTGTCCAAAACCAGGTTATTGCCTGGATTGATTCTGCGGAAAGAGCCATCATCGACTTCAACGCCGCATCCCCGCAGGAGCGGGCCATGGTGGCAATCGCAACCCTCGCCGGTCAGCGTTGAACGGCATTAGCGTGTCGCCGCTGCTGGCCACGCCATTGATCCGAAGTAGCGCCCGGCGGCGGCCCCGTCGTCTCGTCATTGCGGCGCCGGTAGGGCCACTGCCCCCCTATGGTCCCCCGCTGCGGCGGGGGGACGGGGATGTTTCCTGCCCTAGTAGGTCCGCCGAAACTCGTGCTCGCTGCGGCCGGTCTATGGTAGTAAGGGGTTGTGCGTTCACAGCTAGTGAGGAGGGACCGGTGTCAGTAGCTCTGTCGGGTCGCGCGGCCGCCTGGACGGGGACCGGCCTGAGCGCCGTGCTATGGCTGGTGCCGTTCGGCAGCATTGTGCTGCTCCCGGTACGCCCCTACGCCACCGTCGTCCACGAGGTCTGGCACGCGCTGGTAGCCCTGCTGACCGGCGGGCAGGTCGCCGGTATCGCGCTTGAGGCCGGCGGCTTTGGCGGCGGCGTGGCGCTGATCGCCGGGGGCTGGTCACTCGCCATCGCCGCCGCAGGCTACTTGGGCAGTGCCGTCACCGGCGCGCTGTGGTTACGCAGCCTAGGGCGGCCGGACTTGCTGCGCGGCGTGCTGGTCGGTCATGCCGTCTTGCTGCCGGTCGTCGCTATCGTGTGGTCGCGCACCGATGTTGACGCGGTGCTGGCCTTGCTCGGCCTGGCGGCCTTGGCGGCAGCCGCCGCGAAGTGGCTAGGGCGGCGCAGTCTCCAGGTCGTCTGCGCGCTGCTGGCGCTCCAACTGTGCCTGGCCGCACTCGGCGATCTGCGGACGCTCTTCGCCCTCACCGCCGCGACGGACGCACACAACGATGCCCAGTTGGCAGCGAGCTTCACGCCGATTCCGGCGGTCGTGTGGGCCGTCGTCTGGGGGGTCATCGGTCTACTCGCCGTATTCTGGGGCTTGCGCGGCGCGCTGGGCCTCCCCAGCCCCGCGTCCCTGAGGCGCCGGTTCAGACGCCGCACCACGAACGGCGAGGGCTAGTCGGCGAGAATATCACCCGGAGTGACTACCTCGATCCCAAATCGCGTCCTAATGACCGCTGCCTTGCTCAAGAGATGCCGGCGGTCATAGGTAGCCAAGCATTGAGCACGGGCGCACATGGCGGCGGCCACGATGGGAGCATCCTTGACAGCCACCGTCTCTGCGACTGCCAGCACAGTAGCCTTCGGTGGGTCAACCAAGTTTGCAGTGAGGGTCCGGCGAAAGCCATCGAAGGCTGGAAGCGCCGCTGGTGCCTTACGCGCGAGATTCCGCTCTGTCTCTTCCAACACGAGTGAACTGAGGCAGAGGCTCCACTCGCCTCCTAGCCCCTGGAGCACCAAATCCCTAGCATGTCCTCTAGGCGAGATGGCGGCGGCGATGAGCACACTGGCGTCCAGGAAGACCTTAGTCACCCTGGTCCTCGACAGGGATTCCATAGTGCTCCGTGATGAGTGTGCTCCGCTCTGCTCGTCCTGACGCGATCCACTCATCGAGCGACACGCCCTGCTGTCTAAGCGCCTCGCCGATCTGATCCAGCGCCTCTGCTGCAATCGTCTCCCGGGGGGTAATGAATATCCCGTCGGCGGTCTCGACGACGGCCACGAGGTCGCCACGCTTGAGGCCAAAGTTGCGCCGCACGGCGGCTGGGATGGTGACTTGGCCCTTCTCCTGCACACGGACGAGCTTGGCTACTGACATACCGAAAAGTATACCCCCTGACCGGAGTAGGTACCGGTTAAGCTGTAGGGGCGCAACATGTTGCGCCCGTCCCCCCGCGCAGCGGGGGGACCATAGGGGGGGCAAGCGGACCAACCACCTCCTGCCGTTGCGGTCGGGACCGGCTTTCCCAATATGGACCGATACCACACCCGACTACGCGCTCCGTCCCGCCGGATCGCCGCCGCCACAGGCCGGCGGGGTACGCTGCTCCTGCCGGAGGTCCACACATTCCTATGTTCATCAAGTCCGCGTCTCAATGCGCCCCTACCCTGGACTGGCTGCTTGCCGACGTGGGGCGCTTTGCCCGGCATGTGCTCGGCCGGCCGCTCCGGCCGTATCAGTTGACGGTGGTGCGCGCCATCGTGGCCGACGTACTGGCGCGCCAACGCCACGGTAGCCAAAGCGGGGGCTGGTGGACGGTGATGATGGCGCGGCAGATGGGCAAGAACGAGGTCAGCGCCGTCATCGAGGCCTACCTACTGACGCGCCACGCCCAGCGCGGCGGGACGATCATCAAAGCGGCGCCGACCTGGCAGCCCCAGGGGGTGACGAGCTTCACCCGGCTGCGCGAGCTGCTCGACAATCCCTTGCATCACGACCAGAGCATCCGGCAGGAACGCCAGGCGCTGACCCTGGGCCGGGCTAGGGCTACCTTCTACTCGGCACAACCGAGCGCCCACGTGGTCGGCGCGACCGCCTCGCTGCTGCTGGAGGTGGATGAGGCGCAGGACGTTGACAAGGAGAAGTTCCAGCGCGAGTTCCTGCCGATGGCGGCGGCCCACAATGCGGTCGTGGTGCTGTACGGCACGGCCTGGACCGACGACACGCTGCTCGAACAGGCGCGCCAACACAATCTGGCTGTCCAGCGGGCCGGCGGCGAGCAGCGGCATTTCGAGTATCCCTGGACGTTTGGGGCTAAGGCCATGCCGGCCTACCGCCAGTTCGTCGAGCACGAGATCGAGCGCTTGGGTGCCCAGCACCCGATCATCCGCACGCAGTACCTCCTACAGACGGTCACGGACCGGAGCGCCCTCTTCAGCCCGGAGCAGTGCCTACTCTTGCAGGGAACGCACGCTCGCCGGACCGAACCGGACGACGGCGAAGAGTACGTCGCCGCGATAGATGTCGCTGGCGCCGCGACCGGGGATAGTGGCGAGGAAGCGGGTAGGCGAGACAGCACGGTCATCGGGGTCGCCGCCGTCACTCGCACCGACGACGAGGTGCGGCTCCGGCTGGTCGAGGTCTACTGGTGGACCAACCGTCCGCTCCACGAGCAGTATGCGCGGCTGGCGCACCTGTTGGGCGAGGTATGGTGCTGCCGGCGGGTGGTCGTGGATGCCACCGGGCTAGGCGCCGATCTCGCCACGCGCCTGCAGCGGGCACTCGGAACGACCGTGGTGGAGCCGTTCGTGTTCACGGCCGCGACGAAATCGCGCCTCGGTTACGATCTGCTCGCTGCGGTCAACGCTGCGCGGCTGCTGGTCTGGCAGGACGACCATTCGGCCGAGCAGGCGGAGCTATGGCGGCAGGTCGGGGCAGCGCGCATGTTGCCACGCGCGAACGGCCAGCTGACCTTCTTTGTCCCCGATCACCAAGGCCACGACGATTTCGTCACGATGCTGGCGCTGCTGGTGTGCGCCGGGGCCGGCCTGGAGCCACCGATCACGACCACCTATACCCTGCCGGCAACGCCCTGGTACGAAGACGAGACGGGGCCGTATTGAGGATAGCTGTCAGCCATTAGCCATCAGCCGATGGGGCGGGGGAGTGCGACATGGGACAGTATCTAGGCGGAGTCTCACCACTGGAGCTAGAGGGCAAGGAAGATAGCTACTCACGACTCAGGAGCACGTCGCCCGTCACCCCATTGTAGGTAAGCATGTGATAGCGCAGGAGATCACGCCCAAAGACCGGCCTGTAAAGCACTGATGCCGGCAACGACGGCGGTGGCGTCCCAATCTGCCTAATCAGATATGGTCCACGTCCGAAGCGCCGCGTCGCTTCGTCAGCAGCAACCTCAAACTCCTCATAGGTCCCGATCAGCTTGCCACCGCACACAACAGCCCACTCATAGCGATGGTCCTGCTCAAGCTGACCTTGTAGCTGCTCATAGGCTGGGATTTCCACCTCCTGCAAGGCCCGTGTGTAGTCTTCTATTGTCGGTATCGTCTCGGTACTCACGTTTATCACCTCCCCCTCTCCCGGCCAAAGCAGCATTCCCGCACCGATCAAGGTCTGCCACCACCACAGCCCTACCATGCCGTCACCATGGCACTATGTCAAGCTACGGCACCACGTTTTCTTGAGCCACAGAGAGCACCGGATAGAAGGGCTAAAGCGCGCTGCACTCGTCCTCCTGATGACGAGGCCAAGCCGATTCATATGCTATCCGGGTCTACGGGTCGGCCGCGCGACTCTCCGGCGCGGCGATATTCACGTATTCCGTATCGATCATCTCAATGCGACGGAAGTGTGAGTCGGTGGTTAAGACGCGCAGACCATGCTCCATAGCCGATGCCGCAATCCAGAGGTCGTGGGTAGGTACTGGCCGGCCCACGTCGTATAACGCACGGTAAATGACCGCGAAACGTTCGGCCGTCTCCAAACCCATAGAGAGGATTCGCACACGCGGCGATGCGATGAACTCGCGTAACTCTCGCCGATTTTGCTCCTCCCGATTGCCGCGGGCGAACCCACTTAACAACTCGCCGAGCACAATGGTATTGAGACCGATGAACGACGCCTGGCGTAATACCGCGATGATCTGCGGCTGCCCACGCTTGAACGCTGAGTATGCCGAGGTGTCCAGGAGGATTCTCACGACCAAAGCTCGGGGTCGAGGTGACGCATGGACCTAATGGCCTGGTCCAGCGCGTCGGCTTCCGCTGGCGGCCACGTACCGGCAAGATGGTCCAAGTCGGTAAAGGAGTCTCGTGTCTCAGCGCCACCATTGGACGGGGGCACTGTGTCCAACCCAATTGCCTCACGCAGAAGCTGAAGCACGGTGAGATTGAGGCTCAACCGGCGTCGTTGAGCCTCAGCGCGTAGGTGAGTATCGAGTGAGGCGTCTACGCCCCGAATTGTGAGCTGCTTGTCCATCGCGTCACCGGAGAACGTATGCGTTCCGAACGCATGATAGCACGATAGCTCATTCCCACTCGATGGTGGAGGGAGGCTTGGAGGTGATGTCGTAGACGACGCGGTTGACGCCGGGGACCTCGTTGACGATGCGCGTGGCGACCCGGCCGAGCAGGTCGTGCGGCAGCGGTGCCCAGTCGGCGGTCATGTAGTCGCTGGTCAGGATGGCCCGCAGAGCGATGAGATGCCCGTAGGTGCGGAAGTCACCCATGACGCCGGTGCTCTGCAGCGGGGTCAGTACGGCGAAGGCCTGGCCGAGCCGCCGGTACCAGCCGGCCGCCCGGATTTCCTCGATGAAGATCGCATCCGCCTGCTGGAGCGTGGCAACCCGCTCGGCAGTCACGGCGCCGACGACGCGCACGGCCAGTCCCGGCCCAGGGAACGGATGGCGCCAGACTAGCTCCTCCGGCAGTCCCAATTCCGTGCCGACGGCGCGCCCTTCATCCTTGAAGAGATAGCGCAGCGGCTCGATCAGTTGGAACTGCAAGTTGGGCGGCAGCCCGCCGACGTTATGGTGCGTCTTGATCTTCGCGGCGGCCTCGCCACCCCCTCGATCTCCCTGGGCCGTGACGGTGTTCGCTTCGTCACCGCCGCTCTCGATCACGTCGGGATAGAGGGTGCCCTGGGCGAGGAACTCGACAGTGCCCAGATTCCCGGCCACTCGCTCGAAAACGCGGACGAACCGCTCGCCGATAATCCGGCGCTTGCGCTCCGGGTCGGTGACACCGTGCAAGTGGCGCAGGAACTCATCCGCCGCGTTCGCCACCACTAGCTCGAATCCCAGGTGTTGCTGAAAGGTCTCGACGACATCCGCGGCCTCGTTCCGGCGCAGCAGGCCGTTGTCCACGAAGATGCAGGTCAGCTGATCGCCAATCGCGCGGTGGACGAGCGCCGCCGTCACCGCCGAGTCCACGCCCCCGGAGAGGCCGCAGACGACCCGGCCAGCCCCCACACGGCGGCGGATTTGCTCGGTCGCCTCGGCGATGAACGAGCCGGTCGTCCAACCGCCTGTAGCGCCACAGAGGCCGTAGCAGAAGTTCTCGATCAACTGCTGCCCTTGCGGCGTATGGACCACCTCGGGGTGGAACTGCAATCCGACGCGGCCCTGGCTGTCGGCCATCGCCGCGGCGGGCGAGTTGGCGGACCGCGCCAGCACGCGGAAGCCGGGGGGTAGCTCTTCAACGTGGTCGCCGTGGCTCATCCACACCGGTAGCTCGGCCGGTAGCCCGCGGAAGAGCCGACTCGCTACGTCGACACCGCCTTGCTCTGCCGCCTCCACGTGAATGGTGGCGGCGCCGTACTCCCGCCGCGGCGCCGGGGCGACCGTGCCGCCGAGTTGGTGGGCCAGCAGCTGCATCCCATAGCAGATGCCCAGGACGGGCACGCCGAGGTCGAATACCGGCGGCGGTACGGTCGGGGCGTCGGCCTCGTACACGCTGGCCGGGCCGCCAGAGAGGATGATGCCGACGGGATGCAGCGCCCGGATGGCCTCCACCGGGGCATTCCACGGCAGCAACTCGGCGTACACCCGCGCCTCGCGCACGCGCCGGCAGATCAAGCGGCTGTATTGCGAGCCGAAATCCAGCACCACGATGGTCTCGCGGTCAGGATGCAGCGCTGGCGTTCCTATCCTGTCCATCCTGTCCATCCATGTGAATACTCGGCTGTTCACTCGACCGGCTCGGACACGTGCATCAGGACAAAGCGCCACTGCGCTGCCCGGCGGCGGAGCACGCCACTCCAGCGGGTGCAGCCCGCAAACGGTGCATCGCCGGCCGTGCCGGCCCACCACACCTCGTCGGCAAACCAGGCCGTATCGCCGGCCACCTGCACGTACAGACTCCGCGATTCCAAGCGATTGTCTTGTAGCTCGCGGCCGACCTTTGCCAGGACCGCAGCGACGGCGGCGCGGCCAATGTCGAACTCGCCCGCCTCGGTGCCGATTTTGACCACCGGCTGCGAAGGCCCATCCAGATCAAAGAACGGCGCGAGCGGCGTGCCGGCCTCTAACGCAGCGTAATAGCGCCGCACGACGGCCTCGACGGCGTGGGCATCAGCGGATAATTTCATAGCGGTCAGCGATCAGCGAAAATAGCCCCGATCCGTCATTGCGGCTTGCGCCGCAATCCAGAGGACGGGAATCCACGTCCCCCTGCTGTGCGGGGGGACCATAGGGGGCCAATACCCATTTTTCATGCCTCGCGGTCACCGTGGCAAGTCCCTAGCATTTGCGGCGAAAGCTGAAGGCTGATAGCTAATAGCTTGTGATAATGAGCGCAGCCGCAGTCCTCCCGCTCGTATGCCTGGTGCTCCTGGTGCTCTGCTGTAGTCAGGCCGCGCGCTTGAGCGGCCGGGAGCGCCGCTGGCGGGAGGCAATGCTGGCCGGAGCGGTCGTCTGGGGCGTGCTCGTCGTTGCCTTCACGGAAGGGCTGAGTCTGTTTGGGCTGCTGTCGTGGCCGTGGCTGGTGGCGCTCTGGGGCTTGGCGGCGGCTGTGGCGGCGGTGGGGGTGTTGGTGCTCGCGTGGCGCCTCACCTCCCGGCCCCCTCTCCACCATGTAGAGAGGGGGAGGCGCGCGGCGTTGGGGATGAGGACCGGACGCCTTCCTGGGCGTATGGTGGTGCTGGCGATCTGCGGCGTGGTGGCTCTTGTGGTGATCGCTGGCGTTACGGCCATTGTCGCGCCGCCGAACACGTATGACTCGATGACCTATCACTTGCCGCGCGTGATGCACTGGATGCAACACCAGAGCGTGGGGCACTATCCGACGCACATTCCGCGCCAGCTCCACTTTCCGCCGGGGGCTGAGTTCATCCTCACGCACCTCTACCTCCTGGCCGGCAATGACCGGCTGCTCAACCTGGTGCAGTGGCTCGGCATGGTCGGGAGCGTCATCGGCGTGTCGCTGGTAGCGCAACGGCTCGGCGCGGCGGGCGCGGGGCAGGTGGTGGCGAGCGTGGTCGCGGCGACGCTGCCGATGGGGCTGCTGCAAGCCTCCAGCACGCAAAACGACTACGTAGTCACGTTTTGGCTGGTGTGCCTGGCCTATTTCGTCCTGGCAGCAATCCACAGGCCCGGTTGGGGCTACTCGGCAGCGGTCGGCGCCAGCCTGGGCCTGGCGCTCTTGACCAAGGCCACGGCTTACCTCTTCGCCGCGCCGCTGCTGGTGTGGCTGCTAATCGGCTACGGACGAACCCTGCGCTGGCGCTGCTCCCGACACGTCCTCCTGATCGCCGCCGTCGTCCTCGCGCTCAATCTCGGTCACTGGCTGCGGAACACCGATCTCTACGGCACACCACTGGTCCAACAGGACGGAGCGAGCACGTCGTCCTATACCAACGAGGTCATCGGTGTGGCGACGCTGCTCTCCAACGTCATCAGGAACGCCAGCCTGCACGCGAGCCTGCCCGCCGGCTCCGAGCAGGTCCGCGCACGGATCGGGCAACAATTCGCGCAGTGGATTGACGAGGCACACGCGCTCATCGGGATGGACGCGAGCGATCCGCACACTACTTGGCAGCAGGGAACGACGTCGGAGGGTCGGCAATTTCGCGTCGAACCGTTCCACATGCACGAGGACATCGCCGGCAATCCGCTGCACTTGCTCCTGATCCTGTACGCCCTCGTCGCGATCTGCGCGAGTGGCGTGCTCAGAAGGGCACCGCTACTGGTCTACGCGGGGGTGCTGGTGGCCGGTTTTCTGCTCTTCTGCCTGGTGCTCAAGTGGCAGCCGTGGCACAGCCGGCTACATCTGCCGCTTTTCGTGCTGTGGGCGCCGGCCGCGAGCATCGCGCTGTCGCCGGGCTGGTCACGCCGGATCGGGCAAGGCGTGGCAGCGGTGCTGCTGGTCGCGGCGTTGGTGCTGATCGGCTACAACGAAACCCGCCCACTCTACGGGCCTCGCTCCATCTTCACTGCCGAACGCGCGGCTCAATACTTCGCCACCAGGCCGTTCGGCGCGGACTATCGCGCTGCCATCGGCTATCTCAACGCCCAGCCACATCGCCACGTTGAACTGGTCTTGGGCGCGAACGCCTGGGAGCATCCTTTCTGGGCGCTCCTCAAAGACGAGGCCGGGGACAGTCCGCGGCTGGAGCACGTGCTGGTCGGCAACGTCTCCGGTCGTCTCGCCACGGAGCGCCCGCGGCCCACGGCTATCATCTGCGTATCGTGTACGGCGGTGCAGGTAGAGCGGGTGATGGCCGGAGACGGGACGCTACACCGGTTCGGGATCGTGAGCGTGATCGAGACACGGGGCTGGGAATAGCCCCCCTATGGTCCCCCCGTTGCGGCAGGGGGACGTGGATTCCCGCTTTCGGAGACCTTTGCGTAACCCGTCATTCCCGCGAAAGCGGGAATCCAAAAACCGGTCCTCCCAGGTGAGCGAGGCGTGGAGCAATGTCCATCTCGCACTCCATCTGGGTGTTATGCAAAGGTCTCCTTGGGCGAGAATGACAGCGCCGGGTGGGCAGGATAGGCCTAGAACGCCACGAGGCTGGCAACGGCTTGACCGGCGAGGGCGGCGCTGGTCGTGAGGCCAAGCCAGTAGATACTCCAGGTCACTCGTCCCGGTGGTAAACCTACCGGCTGGGACCGCCCCTCGCTCGTACCGAGCCAGCGCACGCGCTCGTGCCGCCACCGTGCCAAGATCAGCGCCCCGGCACAACCGGCGGCAATCACCAAACGAATCGCGGCCTGCAACTCCATTGCGTCTCCCCGTGCGACGTTGTGAGGTGGATGTGGCGGAGACATTGGTGTTGGCCCGCGCCGTCGGCAGCACCGGGCACCACCATGTACCGCAGAGTGAATGCAAGCCAAGAACGAGTCGCGCAGAGCGGGAGTCGCAGCGGCAGGGGGACGGGCCGTTCCCTCCCCCGTCGGGACGGGGGAGGGCGAGGGTGGGGGCTACTCCAGTCAGCGGCCCACTAGGCCGTGAGGCTGCCTTTGGTGCTCGGTACTTGGGCCGCGCGGCGGGGATCGAGCTGGGTGGCCATGTCCAGGGTACGGGCCAGCGCCTTGAAGACCGCCTCCAGCCGGTGGTGGTCATTCCGTCCGGCCAGCACCCGCACGTGGAGGGTGAAGCGCCCGGCTTGCGCCAGCGACTCCAGGAAGTGCCGCCACAGGTCGGATTCAATGGTGCCGGTGGCCGGACCGCGTAGTCCCAGATCGCACACCCCATAGCCCCGGCCACTGAGGTCCACGGCGACCTGGGCCAGCGCCTCATCCAGTGGGACGAGCGCATCGGCCATCCTTCTGATACCGAGGTGTGCTCCGAGCGCCTCGTGCAGAGCTTGACCGAGCGTGAGGGCCACGTCCTCGACGGTGTGGTGGGCGTCAACTTCCAAATCGCCACGTGCCCGCACGGTCAGATCGAACAGGCCGTGGCGGCCAAGCTGCGCCAGCATGTGATCGAGAAACGGTAAGCCCGTCTCCGCCGTCACCGCGCCGCTCCCGTCGAGGGACAGTGTAATCCGGACATCGGTTTCGGCAGTTGTACGGTGGACCGCTGCGGTCCGTGCTTCCTGATCGTCCATGGTGCTCTTGCCTGCGCGATATCTGGCCCCCACCCTCGCCCTCCCCCGTCCCGACGGGGGAGGGAACGGCCCGTCCCCCCGCCGCAGCGGGGGGACCATAGGGGGGCGGTTCCCTCTACTACTGCCCCCGTTCCTTGCCCGCCGTCAGCCGGTACACGTGAATCATACGCTGGATGACGGTGTATTGGGAAAGCACGACGAGGATAATCAGGCTGATTATCGGGACGGGACTGGGCAGCAGGAGGCCCACGCCGAGCACAACCATCCGCTCCGGCCGCTGGAACCAGCCGACCTCACACTCCAGACCTAGCCCCTCGGCGCGCGCGCGTGCATAGCTCACCATCAGCGAGGCGAGCAGTGCGAGGTAGCAGAGCAGGGCGCCGAGCCAATCGCCCGTGCGCGTGAACCATATCAGCAAGCCGCAGAACAGCAGCGCCTCCGAATAGCGGTCCAGCGTCGAATCGAAGAAGGCACCGAAGCGCGTCTCCCGGCCGGCAACCCGCGCCAAGGCACCGTCGAAGAGATCGAAGGCGCTGGCGACGAGCACGGCAACACCACCGGGCACCAGCCAGCCGAGCGCCAGGATGGCCCCGGCTGCGGCGTTGAGCAGCAAGCCGGCGACGGTCAACTGGTTCGGCGAGACACCCCAGCGGGCGAGCGGGACGACGGCTTGCTCCGCCGCCGCGCGGGTGCGCCGTTGGATTGTCTGCCGCCACCCGGTCATGTCGCCCATTACCCCGGCGCCGTCACGCACCGTTCGACATGATCGGCAAGGCCGTGTGCGGCAGGAGGCGGCGCGGCTGCTGCCGTTCGATGGTTTCCGCATAGAAGTCGAGCAGTTGCCGCGCGACGATGGGCCAGCCGTATCCTTGCGCGCGCGCCAGTGCTCGCCGGCCCATCTCCTCGCGCAACGCCGGATCGCTGAACAAGCGGACAATGGCAACGGCTAGGGCAGCCGGACTCTGCGGTGGCACCAGTAGGCCCTCAAAGCCGTGGCGCAAGACGGCTCGGTACCCGTCAATGTCGGAGGCAATCACCGGCTTGCCGGCCGCCATAGCCTCCAGCAGGACAATGCCCTGGCTTTCCCGACCGAGCGCGGGAGACACGAAAAGATCGCACGTCTGGTAGTAGCGCAGCTTGTCCTCCGTCGAGACAAAGCCCTTGAAGACGACGTCGCGCAGGCCCAGCTCCGCGACGATCTGCCGATACTCCCGCATGTCTTCTTCATCGAAGGCGCCCACCACGATCAGGCGTAACTGCGGGAAGTGGTGCTGCACATAGGGCAAGGCACGGAGCAGGTAGACCAATCCTTTCCGTTTTTCCAGCCGGCCCACAAAGAGCATCGTGAGCTTGCCGTCGTTCAGCTCCGGGAAGAGCGGCCGCTGCACGCGAAAGGCCTCTACGTCAACGCCGTTCGGAATAATCCGATAGTCACCGGGGAAGTAGTGGCTCACGAAGTCCCGCGCGGCATTGGAGACGCAAATACGGCCGTGGATGCGCCGGATGTAGCGTTTCAGGAGGGGCCGCCCGTAGTAATACCCGAAATACTTCTGGCGACTGGCGTGGAACGTGCCGACGTTGACCGCGCGCGAGCGCCGCAGCACGGTAGGAGACAGGGCCGGCACCAGCGGCTCGTGCAGATGGATCACGTCGAAGTTCTCGGATTCGAGGATACGCTTGACGGCACGCGACAGGTTCAGCGAGAGGGTGATGCGGGCAATAGACTGGTTCGCCGGCACACCGATGATCCGCTTGCCGACGCGATATACGTGCTGCATCCGCTCCTCAACGTCGTCATGGGAGGAGGGCGCCAAAATACGCACCTCATGCCCGGCCCGCTCGAAATGGCGGTTCAGGTACGAGATGTGCTCGGTGACTGCACCCGGATAGGGGTAGTCATACGGCGACACAAGCGCAATCTTCATCGTTCGCTCGATGAGACCTGACGAGCTATCCCCAGGTTTCGAGGACGGCGAGGTGGGGATGGCTGCCGCCGCGTCCTGCCCCCGGGTGTACCGGGCAGGCAGGCCGCCCCCCTCGGCCGACCGACAACTGCCGTCGCCTGGTACCTGAGTGGTCACTATCCACTCAGGACGCGCCGGCTGGGCTGCGACCAACTGGTTCAGGCCCACTCTCCGCGTTGGCTGGCCGGGGCCAGACCGGATGAAAGAGCACCCACTGCGTCGGATCGCGTCGGATCGCAGCCTCAAGCGACGCGGCGACGCTCTGCATGATAGCAGGAATGTCACGTTTGCCGCCGCCCGTGGCCCCACCGTGGATGGGCGGCTCCGCCCACGCAGCGTAGCGGCCGCCCGGGCGGCGATGCACAAAGCAGGGGACAATCGGTGCGCCCGTGCGTAGCTGGAGCACCGCCGGCGCGGCCGGCAACCGGGTCTCGTGGTCGAAGAAGCGGACCGGGACGCCGTTGCCCGGCCGATCCCAGTCGTTGATGAAGACGACGATGCCTCCCTGCCGCAAGGTCCGGAGCGCCGGCCGCAAGGCCGCTTCGGCCGGGACCAAGGTCAGGCCATAGCGGGCGCGCAGGGCCGAGACGTACCGAAAGAGTCCCGGTGGACGGATGCGCTCGACGGGGACCAAGGCACGGTGCCCACGCAAGGCCAGCACTTGCCCGACCACGTCGAGGTTGCCGATATGACCGCTGACGATGAGCACGCCGCGCCCGGCCGCGTGTGCCTGCCGGAGATGCTCGTAGCCCGACACCTCGATACGTTGGAGTAGGGCAGCCGCCGGCAGCCGCCCAAGCTGCAAGAGGTCTACGTAGTTCAACGCCTGGTGGGTGAGGGCAGCGCGGGCCGCTGCTTGCACGCCGGGGTCAGTAGCCGGACGACCGTGGACAACCGCCTGATTTGCCGCAGCTACGCGGAAGCTCCCGGCGCCGGAACCGGCCAGGAGCGTCGCAAAGGCCCGGGCAGCGGCATAGGCGAGCGATCTAGGCAGCCACGGGGCAACGGTCATCCCCAGGCGGAAGAGCATCGTCGCTATCACGGCCGCCTATTCATCCTCGCGGGACACTCCGACCGGGGCGGATACCGGCCAACCCGTCGGGGCGCGGCCGGCTGTAGACCGGTAGCCCTGTCCCGCGTCACGTCCCTGGCGCCGGCCACATGCGGCGGAACATATACCACTGATCCGGGTGGCGGCGAATGATCTGCTCCAGCGGCTCGACGATACGCTGCATGTTGCGCCGCAGATCGCCGTCGCGGTCCCCGGTCGTCTCACAGCGGATGGGTGGCGCTGCCATCAGCGTGTAGGTGTCGTCGGGATTGCGCCAACAGCCGCCAGGCACGACCAAAGCATCGGTCTTCATCGCCAGCGCGGCAGCGCCGCCCGGCCAGCGCGTATCACGGCCGAAGAGCCGTATCGGCACCCCGCCCTCCTGTTCGTGGACGGGCCGATCAATCACGAGCGCCACGACCTCATTGCGCCGCAGTGCGCGGAGCACCTGGCGGGCAGCGTTTTCCAGGGGGATGGTGTCCATGCCGTGCTTGGCCCGACTGCCCCGCACCAATGCATCCAAGCGCGCGGGCTGAAAGGTCTCCGCGACGACCGACATCGGATGACGCGCCGCGACGACCGACCCACCAACATCCCAGTTCCCGAAATGCATCGTGACGTAGATAACGCCCCGGCCACGCGCCAGCGCCGCCTCGACGTGCTCCCAGCCAACCCGCCGACTGACCTTGGCACGCAAGTCGGCGGAGGTGCGAAACGGCAACCGGAAAAATTCCACGAGATACTTCGCATAGTGATGAAAGCATCGCCGTGCCACGGTCCGCACCCGCCGGTCGTCCGGCGACAGGTCGAGCACCTGGGCGGCGTTTTCGAGCGTCGCGCGGCTCTTCTCGCGCCACAGGTGGAAAACCAGCTCCCCGCCCAGCACGGCGAGACGCTCGCCGATAGCACAAGGCAGCACAGCCGCGAGGCGCTGGGCCAAGCGCATTCCCCAGTATTGCCACATAAGTACTTACCTTGATGCACGCCAAGACCGGCGACAGGCAACGGAGCGCAGCCGGCTTCAGACGCAACAATACCGATAGTGCTACAAGGGTAGCAGAACCGCCGCGTAACGAGCCGCAGCGGGCAGCGCCGCTAGTACACGCTATAATCCCTGTAGCCAGCGCCGGACCTGGCTGCAGGTAGGCTTGCTGCCGCGTAGCAGTGCGATGGGACTAGCAGCGTACCGAGCAAACAAGACTGAGAGGTTAGTGGATGCGTACTGCGGAGCAGGCCAACGCCACAGCGCAAATCGCCCGCGGGCTGGAAGGTGTGTTCGCGGCAGCTACACACATCGCTGAGGTTGATGGCGCCAACGGGCGGCTGACCTTGCGGGGCTACGACATTCGCGAGCTGATCGGCCAGGTTACGTTCGAAGAAGTCGCGTATTTGCTGTGGTATGGCCGGCTCCCCAACCGCCAGGAATACACGGCGCTCCGCGCCGACATGAACCGCGCCCGTGACCTGCCACCGGCGACCATCGCCGCGCTGCGCGAGCTGGCCCCGCACACCGGCGGGATGCACATGCTGCGGATGGCAGCCGCCATGCTGTCGCTCGACGACCCGGACGTGGACGAGCTGGACATCAACGCCAATCTGCGCCGCGCCGCGCGGTTGCAGGCGCAAATCCCGACGCTCATCGCCCACACCTGGCGCCTCAAGAACGGTCAGGAGCCGGTGGCCGCCAAGCCGGAGCATGGACTGGCTGCCGGCTTCCTGTACATGCTCGAAGGGGCAGAGCCGTCCCAAGCGCGTGTTGATGCCTTCGACGCCTACTTGGGTGTGATCGCCGAGCACGGCCTCAACGCCTCCACGTTCACCGGCCGGGTGGTCATCTCGACGAACTCGGATATGGTGTCCGCCTTGACCGCGGCCATCTGCGCGCTGAAAGGACCGGCACACGGCGGCGTGCCCGGCCCCGTGCTCCATATGCTCGAAGAAATCGGTACACCCGATCAGGCCGAGCCGTGGGTACGAGCCGAGCTGGCAGCGGGCCGCCGGATCATGGGGTTTGGGCACCGGGTCTATAAGGTGCGCGATCCGCGGGCCGCAGTGCTCACCACCGCCGTCGAGCGGATGGCCGCTGCCACCGGCGAGCGCACCCTGCTCGAATTGACGCAAGCCGTCGAGCAAACCACGGTGAAGGTGCTGGCCGAGGTGAAACCGGGCCGCGACCTCTACGCCAACGTGGAGCTATACGCCGGATTGATCTTGCATACCGTAGGCATTCCATCCGACATCTTCACCCCGATGTTCGCCATCGGCCGGACCGCCGGCTGGACCGCACACATGGTCGAGCAGCTCGACGGCAATCGGTTGATGCGGCCACTCTCGGTGTACGTCGGCCCCTATAACCGCACGTGGCAGCCAATGGACGAGCGCGACTGAGCCGGCGGGGCAGCAGACTTGCCCCCACCCTCACCCTCCCCCGCTGCGACGGGGGAGGGAACGGCCCGTCCCCCTGCCGCAGCGGGGGGACCATAGGGGGGCCAACTCCACCCGAAACCCTACTCGGAGCAATGAATTGGTATGACAGCCTCCGATCAACCTGACGACACCGCGCCACTGATCCGGACCATCGTGGCGGGGCCGCTGGAGAACAACGTCCTGCTGGTGGTGGACCGCGCAGCGCGAGTGGCCATGGTGATTGATCCGGCGCTGGGCGCCACCGCGCCGGTCCTGGAAGCTGCCCGTGATCTTGAGGTCGAGATTGTCTTGATCGTCAATACGCACGGCCACTGGGATCACGTGGCGGATAATGCGCCGCTGGTTGAAGCTACCGGCGCACCAATCGCGATCCATACGGCCGACGCCGCGCGGCTGACCCGACCGGCCGGGGAGCTGGGATCGCTGCCATGGGACATTCCGCCCAGCCACGCCGACCGCCTACTCACGGAGGGCGATACTGTGCAGGTCGGCGCGATCACCTTCACCGTGCTGCACACGCCCGGTCACACGCCGGGGGGTACCTGCCTCTACAGCGCCGCGTGGTCGTTGCTGATAAGTGGCGATACGCTCTTTGCCGGGTCCTATGGTCGCTACGACCTGCCGGGCGGCGATCCTGCTGCGCTGAGGGACAGTCTTGCCCGCTTGGCCGAGCTTCCGGCGGCGACGCAGGTCTGCCCCGGCCACGGCGGCACGACCACCATCGGCGCCGAGGGCTGGCTGCCGCTGCCAACGCGATAATGCCGCACCGCCATCCGGCCCCCGCTCGGAAGGCTCTTTTAGCCACAGAGCACACAGAGAGCACAGAGTAGGAACGGAGCGGGGACCTGGATGGCGGCCGGCGCCGCAATGACGGGGCCGGGGCGGGGGTGAGGTTGTGCGCTCCGCTCTGTGGCTGACCGTCCGGCTGCCGGCGCCAGGATGGTAGAGTGTCGCGCTACGTCAACTCACTCATCATCGCACTACCGATACCGGAGGAGGGATACGGATGAACGCGGGAGCGCAACGGGTGCGCGAGCTACTGGCGGCACCGGGGATTATCGTCTTGCCAGGGTCATATGACGCCGTGTCCGCGCGGCTGATGGAGCACGCCGGCTTCGAGGTCGTGTTTACGTCCGGCTATAGCCTGGCCGCCTCGACGCTAGGGATGCCGGACATCGGTTTGCTGACCGCTTCGGAAGTGCTGGACCGGGTACGCAATATCGCGACCGCCGTGTCCATTCCGGTCATTGCGGACATGGACACGGGCTACGGCAATCCGCTCAACGTCGTGCGGACGGTGCGGGAATGCGTCGCGGCCGGCGTTGCCGGGATCATCTTGGAAGACCAGGAGTGGCCGAAGAAGTGTGGCCATATGGAAGGCAAGCGGGTTATTCCCCGCGAGGAGCACGTCCAGAAGATACGCGCGGCCGTGGCGGCGCGCGGCGACTCCGGGCTGGTGCTCATCGGCCGCACCGATGCCCGCGCCGTCGTCGGCTTGGACGACGCCATCGAGCGAGGGAAGGCGTATCGTGATGCCGGCGCCGATATTGTCTTTGTCGAGGCACCGCAGTCGCTGGAGGAATTGCAGACTATCGCGCGGGCCATTCCCGACGCGCCGCTGTTCGCCAACATGATCGAGGGCGGCGTTACCCCCGTGCTGACAGCCACCGAGCTGGAAGAGCTTGGCTTCAAGATGGTGGTCTTCCCGCTCTCGCCGCTCTACGCCGCCGCGGCAGCCGTGCAGGAGGTAGCCAAACGCCTCAAGACGACCGGTACTACCGCCGGCAGCACGCTGCTCCCGTTCGGCGCGTTCAACGAGATCGTGGACGTGCCGGGTTGGCGCGAGCTAGAGCAGGAATACGTAGCCTAGCCACTCTCGTCGGCGCGCCGCAGTTGTGCCCGCAGCCGCTCCAGCTCGGACTCAGCGGCCCGCCGCCTGGCCCGCTCGGCCGCCGCACGGGTTTCGGCGGCCCGGCGGGCCGTCCGCTCCGCCAGCCGGGCGGCCTGCTCGACAGCGACCTGGGCTTCAGCCGCATTCCGCTCGGTCTCGGCGGTCTCGCGGGCAGCCGCCACTTCCGGCCAGTTCTCCAAGTACGTCTCGGTCTCCGAGTCGTACAGCCGCGGCAGTTCCCGTGCCCAGCATAGGTACAGCCCCAGCACGGCGCTATACCCCTTTAGCACGCCGTCCGGCTCCCGCGTCAGCGCAATGGGCCGGTACGCGCCCTCGAACAGCCGCTCTCCGGCGAGTGGTTGCCCGTGATACTTGCCGCCGGTCGGGTCGAACCGCCAGTATTCCCGCACGCCAATCCGCGCGTAGATTTGCCGCTTGGCCGTCACGTCCTGCCGCGCCGTGCTGGCCGATGCCACTTCCACCGCCAAGTCCGGCGGCTTCCCGGCCTCCCAGGGGAGGTAGAGCCGGCGCCGCCGGATCGCCGGGGCTTCTACGCCAAAGGCCAGATACACGTCCGGGGCCACCCGCACGTTGAGGTCATCGGGGTCGTAGCAGAGGATCGTATTGCTGCTGAGGAAAGTGTCGGGGCGCTGCCCGAAGTCGGTAAAGCGACTGGCGAGCAAGCCGAGGAGTTCCTGGACGGCCGGTTCTTGCTCCATGGCGTCGGGCGGTAGCTCCCGTTCGTCCGGATCGAAGTCGAGGCGGGCGTAGTCTATCGTGCCCTGCTCACGGTAGGGCCGCATCGTGACGGGAGCGGGCACGGGCACCGTGGTAGCCATCGTGAGTCTCAGGGCGGCCAGGCCAGCTCATAGCCGAGGATACGGCGGAGCCATGAGCAACGACACCCAACTCTACCACATTGGTCCGTCCATCCGGTCCTCGGCAAGCATGGGCCGCTCGCTCCGCGGGGGGCTAGGGAGCGGCTGCGAGCCGGTCCAGCCAGTAGCGGTAGAGGTCGCGGAGCGTCTCGGCCAGCGTGTAGCGGGGTTGCCAGCCAGTCAGGGCACGGAAGCGGCTGGCGTCGCACACGATACGGGGCACGCTGGCGGGCTGCTGGCGGGCCGGGTCCGGGCATACCTCTACCTGACCGGTCAGTTCACTAACCGACAAGAGCATGTCCAGCAACGTCTCGATCTGCACCCCCTGGCCGGAGCCGAGATTGTAGACCGCGCCACGCTCGCCGTGCCGGAGGGCCAGGACGTAGGCCCGCACCATATCGCGCCCGTCGGTAAAGTCCACTACTGGCGTGAGGTTGCCGACCATGACCCGCGGCGGCCGTTGGCCGAGTTTGATCGCGGCCAGCTGGCGGGCAAAGGCCGAGGCGACGAACGTGTCCGATTGACCCGGGCCGGTGTGGTTGAACGGCCGCACGCGCACGACGTGGCACTGCCGGCTGACCGCGAAATGGTAGCCCAGCATGTCCTGGGCCACTTTCGTCACGCCATAGAGGTCCAGCGGCGCCAACGCGGCCGACTCGTCGGTGCGTTGTCCACCCGGCGGGCCGGCGCCGTACTCCTTGCACGAGCCGACAACCAAGACTCTGGCCCGATTGCCGGCAGCAACGACCCCTTCGAGTACGTGGAGTTGGCCGTGAACATTCGCCGCCAGGATACCGGTGGGATCGGCGTGGGCGGTGGCCGGATTGCTCCACCCGGCGAGGTGATACACCGCATCGGGCTGCACTTCCCGCACCGCCGCGACGACCATCGCCCGCTCCGTGATGTCGGCAGTCAGCAGCCGCACCGGGGCCGGCAAGGGCGGGCCGGTGGGCGATGGGCGCGGTCGGTCCAGCCCCCAGACCTCGTTTCGCGCATCCTGGAGGCAATACGCAGCCAACTGCCGCCCGACAAAGCCGCGGACGCCGGTAATCAGGATTCGCATCGTTGCTGGCTGCTGGCCTCAGCCCCGGCCGCTCCCTGGAGTAGGTGGACAGGTAGGGAAACGGGTGCCGGCTATTATCGCCGCAGCGCCAGGGACTACGCAAGCCGGGCGAGAATCGCAGACAGCCAGCATGACGATGCCAACGCGGCACAATCCACCGGACATCCGTGGCCGGTCAAGGCCGGATCACCGTGCCGTCAACGCGCCGGACGGGCGCCCAGGAGCCGTTGAGCGGATCAGCCAGAGCCGCACCACACCTGGCACCATCCGTGCGGCTCTGGCTGGTCAGCGGATCGTCCGGGAACGGGAATCGCGCTGCCAGCGCCTCGTCCACGTCCACGCCCAGCCCCGGCCGGTCGCTGGGCCACATGCAGCCGTCGCGGATTTCGGGACAGCCGGGGAACACCTCCTGGGTGTTCGCGCCAAAGGGGTGCTGCTCCTGGATACCGAAGTTCCAGACCGCCACGTCCAACTGGAGATTGGCGGCGTGACCCACCGGGGAGACGTCGCCCGGCCCGTGCCAGGCGGTCCGCACGCCAAAGAACTCGCACATCGCCGCCAGCTTGCGCGCCATGGAGAGACCGCCAATCGTCGAGACGTGAACGCGGATGAAATCAATGAGTCGGTCACGGATGAGCGGCACGTACTCCGCCTGATTGACAAACAGCTCCCCCATGGCAATCGGCGTGCTGCACTGGGCGCGGATCATGCGGAAATACTCGTTGTCCTCCGGTGCCAGCGCGTCTTCGAGGAAGAAGAGCTTGTATTGCTCCAAGTCCTTCGCCAAGCCGACCGCCTGGATGGGCGGGATGCGCTCGTGAACGTCGTGTAGCAGCTCGACTTCATCGCCGACCTGCTCGCGGAGATACGCAAACATCTTCGGCACCATTTGGCAGTAGGGCGTCGGCTCCCACGCGCCATCCGCAGCGCCGGCGGCGCCGTAGGTGGAGAGGCCGGGGACGGCGGCCTGGCAGCGGACGTAACGATAGCCCTGCGCCATATACGCCCGCACCTGGTCCGCCAACTCCTGAAAGTCGCGGCCGGAGGCGTGCGCGTAGAGCGGCACGCGGTCGCGGCACATACCGCCGAGCAGTTGGTGTACCGGCATACCGGCCCGCTTGCCTTTGATGTCCCAGAGCGCCTGATCCACTCCGGAGAGGGCATTGTTCAGGACGGGGCCGCTGCGCCAGTAGCTACTGAGGTAGCTCGTCTGATAGATGTCCTCGATGTCAGCGGGATTGTGGCCCAGCAGAAACGGCCGGAGATAATCATCCACGGCCGCCACGACGGCGAGGGGGCGCTGGGTGAACGTCGCACAGCCCAGGCCGTACAGCCCCGGCTCATTCGTTTCGACCTTGACGACCACCAGCCGGATACCGTCCGGCGCCGTGCAGATCGCCTTGACGTCGGTAATCCGCAGATCGGGTAGCCCACCTCGTACTCCATGCTCGGCCATCGGTTTCACTCCTTTGCGGTGCGGCGGCGGTATCAGCGATCAGTGCTCGGCAGCGGCGAAGCCGAATAGGCGGGCCGGGGTGTCCCAGAGAATCTGTCGGTGCTCGTCGGGCGTCAAGGGTAGCTCGTGCTCGACGTAACGGAGGGCCTGCGCCAGCGGGACGAGCCGGGCGGTGCGCGGGTAGCCGGTGCCCCAGAGCATCCGCGCCGCGCCGAACCGGTCGGCCAGCAAGCGCACGAACGGCCACGTGTCCGCCCACGGGAAGGCTTGCTCACTGGCAATCTGATAGTCCCCGATCTTGGCGTAGACGTGGGGGTAGTCGGCGAGGCGCAGAACCGGGTCGAAACTCGGGTAGGGCGGCGCCTCGGTCACGTCGGGCTTGCCGATGTGGTCCACGATCACCTGCACCTGCGGATGGCGCTCGATCATGCGGGCCAACGCCGGGGCGTGCTGCGGCAGCATGTGGAACTGGAGGATCGCGCCGGTGGTGGCGGCCGCCGCCCAGAGATCGTCGTGCTCCGGCGCATCCACCCACCAGGCGCCGCGCGGCTCGCGGTCGTAGTAGAGTGGGTGGAAACGGAAGCCGGCCAGTCCCTGAGCCATCCACCGCTCCAGGTCACGCGCGTTGACGGGACTTTCCGGGTCCACGAGGCCGATAGCCCGAAACCGGCCAGGGTACCGTTCCAGACACTCGACCATATAGGTATTGTCCCAGCCAAAGGCGCTGCTCTGCACCAAGACGCAATGGGCGAGGTGGTACTCGGCCATGTCCTGGAGCAGCCACTCCACCGGCGCCGCGGCGTCGGGCGGGGACACCTTGCCATCGGCTGCCGGTTGGTGGCCCGGCGCATCGTCCAACGGCCACACGTGGACGTGGGTATCTACGGCCTGGCGCTCCGCACGGTCTTGCACCATAGCTTGCTCCCTCCGTTTGGAGCAGCGTACCAATTCGGACCTACCCCCAACCCCCTCCCTAATGAAAGTTGCGAACTTGATGAGGTAGTGTGTTCGCCCCCACCCTCACTCTCCCCCGTTGCGACGGGGGAGGGAACTACCCGTCCCCCCGCCGCAGCGGGGGGGCCATAGGGGGGCTACATCCCACTACCCGATTAAGTTGTCAACTTTCATCAGGGAAGGGGCTACCAGTCCCAGGCAGCGCACGTTCTCTGGCCGGCCGGCTAGGCCAGCAGGTCGTTGACCAACGACAGGCCCATTTCAAGTCGGTGCGGCCAATCGGGCGCGAGATGGCGAATGGGATTGGTGCATACTCGGAAGATGCAGACGGCCTCGCGCAGGTTCAGCGCGCGCGCTTCCCAGCCGAAACGCGCCAGTGCGGCGGCACGCAGGCGGCGATGGTAGGCGCCACTGGCCTGCGCTTCGGATTCGCGCCCGAAATGAGCCGACCAGCGCAGATGAGCCAGGAAGTTACCCACGTCGAGCAACGGATCGCCCAGCCCGGCCTCCTCGAAGTCCACCAGCGCCAACCGGCCATCGGGGAGGCAGATCAGCTGGTCGTCATAGAAGTCGTTGTGGGCAACGCCTGACGGCTGCCACGAGGTGACGAACGGGTCCAGCGCAGTGGTGGCTTGCTTGAGGGTACGGCGCGGACCGTCCTGGTCCCGGAGTACCTGTCGGAAGACGCGCCTGGCTCGGCGGTAGGCTCCGAGGAGATTGAAGGGACGGTGCCTGTTTGCCGCGGCGGGTGTGTCCCAGAGCCGCGCCAAGTGCTCCAGGATTGGCTCCGGGTCCAGCGGATGACCGGTGCGGATGAGTCTGCGTACATTCGTGCCCGGTATCTCGGATAACCAGACGACGCCGCCTTCGGGCCAACTGCCCGCCAGGCGGGGCAGCACAAACCCCGACTGTGCCACCAAGTCTGCCGCCGCCAGCAGACGGGATACCCGTTCGGGCCGCATGACCCGCACGTAGAAGCGCACCCGGCCCAGCCGATAGCGCAATACGGCGTGCCCGCTAGGTCTGTAGCGCACAACGCGCACGCGCACACGCTGCACTGGCGCCGCGAAGACGTACCTGTCGAGCAGCCTGGCTGCCGCCACTGCGGCGGCAGCGTGGGTCAGCCCCGGGAGGTAGGGGTCCTCCGGGTAACGGAACAGTCGCGCCGGCCGGTCACGCGCAAGCTCGATAGCGAACGGCTCTTGCGTGATGAACTCATCCAACGGCCACTCGGCCACGCCGGTCACGATGGCCCGCCGGCCGGGGTTGTAACTGAGCTGGCGCAGACGCAAGCGTTGCGGCCGCGCCTCCGGCCGGCCAAACCGGGAGCAGTAGGCACGCCAGACCCACTCACCATCGAAGAGGCGGGAGAACTCCGGCAAGCCCCGGTCCTCCGGCAAGGCCACCGGTGGGAACAGGGACGGCGCAGTGAGCAAGTCCGACACGGTACTCCCGCTGCACGCTGTCACAACCGCCGCCCACTCCGCTTTTAGTCGTCAGTATCCGGAGTATCCGGAGTGTCGTCGGTATCGTCGGTAGCGGTATTCGTCACTGAGGTACCATCGTCGGTGGCCGTGGCCGTTGCGGTCGCCGTCTGACCGTCGGTCGCTGTGGCCGTCGCCGTGGCCGTCGCGGTGTTGGTGTCGGTGTCATCGGTCGCCGTATTGGTCACCGAGAGGCCGTCGTCAGTCGCCGTGGCGGTGGCCGTGGCCGTCTGAGCACCGGTCGCCGTGGCCGTCGCCGTGGCCGTCGCGGTGTTGGTGTCGGTGTCGTCGTCATCGTCGTTATCGTCATCGTCGTTGTCAACATAGCCGGGTGAGCGAGCAAACACGGCCGCCTGGCTCTCCGGGAGCGACGGCGGCACACTCACGGGCAGTGTAGAACGCTGGAGATCGGCGGCCGAGAACCCAGAGCGGCTTTCCCACACCGGCCGCTCCAGCACCAAAGCGCCGTAGTTGCTGCCGTTGATCCCGAACAGCTCGACATCGCGGATGGACTGAATGTGGAGCAGCCGCGGCGCGGACCATTCGGTCTCCCATTTGGGGAAGTAGATCGGATCGCCGTCCTTCAGCAATCCGGTAGACAGCCAGGGATCGCCGCGCTGCAGAGCACCTAGCTGCTCCACACTCACTTCGACGCGGGTATTCCAGTTGGCCTGGTGCCCGGCCAGGGCGCGCGTGTCACCGGCCCAGTGCAAGACCCCTTGGTCGTCAGCGACCCAGAGATGCGGAGTGCCCTGGAGCGCGACCACCGTGCCGGGAGCAACCACGCCGGATGCTTGCACCGTCAACGCCGGGGTAAGCAGGCTGCCGGCGAGGGCAGCGGCAACCATTACGCTGAACCACGACCGGATGCTCTGCATGGGGAACCTCCTTGGCGGCGGCAGAATTGTCACAATCATACCGCAATGGTAAGCTCTTGTAAAGTAGCTATCGGGGAGAATATAGCCACTACTCCACATAAATTGCATCCAAGTATAGATGAATTCTTGCTATTCGTATGGGCGAAAATCGGCCATTTGGTCACACGACGATCACATGATGATCGCATCTAATCCAACTGCCGACGGACCGCTACCGCTGCGCGGCAAACGCACGCCCGTCGGCCATGCGTCGGTTAGCGCCGGAGCGGAGCGTGCCGATCTGCGCCTCGTAGTCGAACGGGAAGACCCGTGCGTGGGCCAGCCGGAGCGCCTCGTCACGCGCGGCCAGTGCCCGTTCGACAACCTCAGCAGGGTAGCCCAACTCGATTCGATGTTGCTCGAACTCGTCTTCATCGAGCACTTCCGGCGCGCCGTCCCGGTAACAGCGAATATCAATGTCCAGGTCAACCCAGCGGAGCGTCTTGCCATCAAAGCTGGCGGGTATAGCCACGTTGCAGTACCACAGCACCTTAAACCCCAGCGGATCAATAGTGTCATCGCGGAAGTGCCAGACGTTGTACCAGCGATCCTCGAAGTAAAGCTCCACAGCGCAGGTTGTCGTCTCCCCGCTCTCGATCCAGCGGCTCCGGTCCAGCACGTGTACCGGTCTCCCCCGTCCCGACGAGGAAGGGAACTGACCGTTTCCTCTCGCTACCGCTCCCCGCCCACTCCAAATTTTGGACTTGTTCCAAAAACCCCTTGACAAGCGCCTTCCAGCAGCGTATATTGAACGTGACCAATGATTTTAGAACGAGTTCTATTTTCCGAGCAAGGTATGAAGGCAGCTGACTGGTGCCGGAGAGGGAGCCATGCCGACAACCGTAGCGGAGCCGGGCCGGACGACCAAGGGCGAGCAGACGCGGGCACTGATCCTCCGCACGGCCCTCGATCTCTTCCGCGAGCGCGGCTACGAAGAGACCACGATGCGCCTCATCGCCCACGAGGCCGGCGTTGCCCCCGGCAATATCTACTACTACTTCCGTTCCAAGGAGCACCTGATCCAAGGGTTCTATGCGCTCTCGCTCGACGAGCACGTGGCCGCCTCTCGGCCGGTGCTCGCCCAAGAAACCGACTTGCGGGCGCGGCTGCTGGGCGTGATGCGCGCCAAGATCGAGACCTCGGAGCCGTATCATCGCTTCTCCGGCCTCCTGTTCAAGAGCGCCGCCGATCCCAGCAGTCCGCTCAGTCCCTTCAGTCCCGAATCGCACCCCGTCCGGCAGGCGAGTACGGCCCTGTTTGCCGAGGTACTCACCGGCTCCAAAACCCGCGTGCCCGACGACCTGCAAGCCGAGCTACCCAACCTACTGTGGCTCTACCACATGGGCATCATCTTGTTCTGGCTCCACGACCGCTCGCCACAGCGGGTGCGAACCTACCGGCTCATCGAGCATACGGTCGAGCTGATCGCGCGAGTCATTGGGCTGGCGGCCGTGCCCCTGCTGCGTCCGATACGCACGCGGGTCCTGCGTCTCCTCACCGACTTGCGCCAGGACACGTCGTAGCGGCCGTGCCGGCGTGCTGCATCAGAAGGGAGACGGAGGCATGTACACGATCATCGCCGGTGGATCGGGCCTGATCGGTCGCGCCCTGACCGAGGACCTGACCGCGGACGGGCACGAGGTCATTATCTTGAGTCGCCGGCCGGCGCGGGCGCGCGGCTTGCCGCCCGGCGCCCGCGCCGTCGGGTGGGATGGTCGCACGCCGGAGGGCTGGCAAGAATACGTCGAGGAGTGCGATGCTATCGTCAATCTCACGGGCACCCGCATCGCCCCCTGGCCGTGGACGGCGGCGCGCAAGCGGCAGATTCTCGACAGCCGCGTGCATTCCGGCGCAGCCGTAACCCAGGCCGTCAAGGGTGCCACCAAGCGCCCCCGCGTTGTCGTGCAGGCGTCGGGCGTCGGCTTTTACGGCCCCCGCGGCGACGAATCCATTGACGAATCCGCGGCCCCCGGCGACGATTTCCTGGCGCAGGTCTGTATCGCCTGGGAGGCTACCGCCGAGCCGTTGGACAAGCTCGGCGTGCGGCGGGTGATTATCCGCACCGGGCACGTCTTGAGCCGCACCGGCGGGCTGCTGCCTTACCTCGCGCTGCCCTACCGGCTGTGGCTCGGCGGCCCAATGGGTAACGGTCGCCAGGGGCAGCCGTGGATTCACATCGCCGATCACGTCGCAGCCGTCCGCTGGCTGATCGAGCACGAGGTGGCGAGCGGCGCCTTCAACTTGGTAGCGCCGCAGCGCACCACCAATGCCAGCATGAGCCGCGCCCTCGGTCGGGCGCTCGGCCGGCCCGCAGTTGTGACCGTCCCGGCTTTTGTGCTACGTCTCCTCCTCGGCGAGGAGGCCACTATTCTGCTGGACGGGCAGCACGCGGTTCCGGCACGGTTGCAAGAGTTGGGCTTCTCATTCCGCTTTCCCACCGCCGAGGCGGCATTGAGCGATCTCTTGGGCTGAGGCCGCCGACCGTGCTACTGACGAACGAGAACGGTGTGCTAGGCGCGGACAGAAAGGAGCAGGCGAGATGCCACATTGGCGCAAGGCGCTCACTAACCCGCAGACAACGGCCTTGCAGGACCGGTCGTTGGGCAATAACCGGCGTGCCCTCCGGGTGCATGTCTCCGGCTTGGTGTGCGAGACGATCTGAGCGCAGCGAACGATGGTGGCCCTGGCAGGGCTGCCCCAGGTCGAGGCGGTGAATTTCGAGCGCCGGGACGACAGCTTCACCGTCCGCTATCGCGGCGAGTCCCTCCGGCTCGGACCGGTCGCCGCAGCGGTCCGGACGGCCGTGGTTGGCAAACCGCTCCGTCGGTTGCTCGACCGGCTGCGGCGCATGGTGGTCAGCCAGCACACGAGGAGGTGGTAGCCCCCCTATGGTCCCCCCGTTGCGACAGGGGGACGGCGGTGTAGGCCGCTGTGCCGCCGGGGGCCGATGTGTTCCCTCCCCTGTCGCAACGGGGGAGGGTTAGGGTGGGGGCTAGGCGTTGTGCCGATACGACGACCGGACAAGGAAGGAGCGAGAACATGCGAACGATCATTACCGGCGGATCGGGCCTGATTGGTCGTGCGCTGGCGGCGGAGTTGGCCGCTGCCGAGCACGAGGTCATTCTGTTGAGCCGGGCGCCCGGACAGGTCGGCGGCCTGCCCGCGGGCGTGCGCGCCGTCGGCTGGGACGGCCGCACCGCCGAGGGCTGGCAGGACCTCGCTGACGGCGCCACGGCCATCGTCAACCTGGCCGGCGAGAGCATCGCCGCCGGCCGGTGGACCGCAGCACGGAAGCAGCGCATCGCCGACAGCCGCCATCAGGCGGGCGCGGCCGTGGTGCGGGCCGTCGCCAGCGCGGAGACCAGGCCCCAGGTTGTTATCCAGGCGTCCGCCGTCGGCTACTACGGCCCGCGCGGTGACGAGACGATTACCGAGGAGACGGCCGCGGGCGAGGATTTCCTCGCCCGGATATGCGTGCCTTGGGAGACCTCGACGGAAGAGATCGAGCGGCTGGGCGTGCGGCGGGCAATCATCCGCACTGGCATCGTCCTCAGCCGTGACGGCGGCGCCTTGCCGCAGATGATGCTGCCTTTCCGGCTGTTCGCCGGTGGACCGCTCGGCAGCGGACGCCAGGGCTTTCCCTGGATTCATCTCGCCGACGAGGTGCAAGCCATTCGCTGGCTGATCGAACGCGAGGACGCCAGCGGCCCGTTCAACCTCGCTGCGCCGGAAACGCTGACCAATGCCGAGTTCGGGCGGGTGCTGGGCCGCGTCATGCGGCGGCCAGCCTTCATGCCGACGCCCGGTTTTGCGCTGCGGCTGGTCTTGGGTGAGCTATCCACGCTGCTCCTCGACGGTCAGCGCCAGGTACCGCAGCGCCTGCTCGACCACGGCTTCACCTTCCGCTTCCCCACCGCCGAAGCGGCCCTCCACGACCTCCTCGCCTGACGCAATCCCCGTCCCCCCGTCGCAACGGGGGGACCATAGGGGGGCTAGGGCCCGCCCCGCCTGTCATTACCCGCGCCCAGTGTGTAGACTGATGCCGGTGTGCGCCTAGTGACCGGCGGCGTAAGGAGTGCGGGATCATGCTTGGCGAATTAGAGGCGGGAGCAGTCGGGCAGTTTCAGGAGGCGTTGGTCGAGGCGAACTATCCCTTGACCACCGACCGCTTTCTGCGGCTCCTCCGAGACGGTGAGCGGCCAGCGGCTCTCGTCCGCAACGCCCTCGATGCCGCGGCGCCCTTCCTCACCGTCCCCTCCCACATCATGGTCAACCCGGCGGGCGAGTTCATGGGCGTGAACTACGACCACTGCGTGCTCGGACTGCGGGCCTCCCATCGCATGGTGCCCTACCTCCCCCGCGACCACCAAATGCTCTCGATGGCGCAGGCCATCTGGTACATGCCCCAGGGTCTCGACGTGTGGGACCAGCTGCTTTGCGAGTTCCCCGGCCATTACGCCCGCGATGACAAGCACTGCGGCGACCAGCCTGGCGGGCGCACGCCGGACGGCCGCGACCGCTTTGACGGTCCCACCTGGACCGCCCCCAAACAGTGGTTCCAGACCGACCACACCCCCATCGTGGACGGCACGGTCCCCGACCGGCTCAATCGGTTCGCCGCCAGCATCATGGAAGGCGATAAGCAGACCGCCTATCAGCTCTCCCTGGGGCTGCACGCCGAGCCGGACCCGGCCGTGCGCCGCCAGCTCGAATCGCAGTTGCTCTTCTGCGGGATCGTTGACCTCCAGGAGACGCTACTCGGTGGGCGCAAGATGCAAAACATCGGGCACAAGGCGCTGCGGGCGCGGGCGCTCGTCCATCTCGCCGCGGTGATCGGCTGGGAGCACGCTGCCGCGCTGCTCTACTGTGTCGTGCCGGACATCGCCACGATGCCGCGGCTCTACACGCTCTTCGACCTCTCGACGCAGACGCTCGGCATGAACTTCCGCCAGGACCTCTACACGCTCAAGCAGCGGAACGACCAGCCCATGACCGACGCGGAGCGCGATGCCTTTGTGGACCTGATTCTGCACGCCGGCGCCAGCGAGGTCACAGCGCACATCACCGCGCTGCTGCGCCAGGGCAAAGCGGTGATTCAGATTTCGGACACGATCACCGCCGCCTTTGCCAAGCACGTCGTTGACGACATCTGGAGCCGGCGCAGCTTCTTCCAGTCCGGCCACGCCTACGACTACAGCAACGTCGTCAGCTTCTGGCTACGCAACTACGACCATCCCCACCAGGCCAAGGCGCCGTACTTCCAGGGCCTCTTCATCAACGATGTCATCCAGGTCAACAACCAGTTCCCCCAGGACCCCACCAGCGAGGTCTACCTCGGCGACTGGCGCGAGCACAAGAGGTGGGCCGACGGCTTCACCGTCAGCGAATGCTTGGGCCGGCTGATCGCGGCCGTGGAGGACGTGGACGCCGCCCGTGCCGAGGCGATCACCCGTTCGTACCTGGAGCGCACGTCCGAGCGCCGGCCGCTCATGGAGGCGCTTTCGATCTGCTCCAGCAAGTTCCAGAACGACCCGCATCAGCAGCGCAACGCGGCCACCTCTATCGAGGAGTGGGAGCTGACGACGGCCACCAAGTACCGCGATACGATCCTCATTGCCTGGGCCAAGTACATCGCCGGCTGCATCAAGCGCACCACCGCCCTCGATTGCACCCGCCTGTTCGAGGAGCGGTTGGGGCAGAACAACGGCAGCACGGTCATTGCAGCCAGCCCGTTGCAAGAACGCGATCAAGGCGTCATGGGCATGACGCTGGCCAAGCCGGCGGACGACGCCTAACCTCCCGTCATTGCGGCGGAAGCCGCAATCCAGGGCCATGCATAGGTCCCGGTCCGGGCGCTACTCCCCCTCTCCACATGGTGGAGAGGGGGCCGGGGGGTGAGGCCTGCCCACGGCAATCTCTGAACAACGTGGTAGTAGGATGACAATGGACGGTCCGCGATCCCTCCGCAGCAGCGAGTGGGCGCAGCTCAACACCGTTGTCGAGACGGTCTTCCGTCCCGGCATGTTCGAGCAGTATCCCCAATTGTTCAACGAGGCCAACCGAGAGAATCTGCGCGTGGTCGCGGCGGACGGCAAAGTCGTCTCGCACGTGGGCATGATCGAGCGCCCGGCCTCCCTGCTCGGCTGCTCTATCCAGGTGTGCTGCATCGGCGGCGTCGCTACCCTGTCCGAGTATCGGGAGCGCGGCTATGCCTCGGCCGCGTTTGCCGATGCCGTCGCCAAGGCGCGCGCCGACGGCGTAGACCTCATGCTCATCTCCGGCGGCCGGGGCCTCTATCTCCGCGCCGGCAGCCGTCGGGTAGGCCAGGACCAGGAGTTCATCGTCTCTCCGGCCGCCGCGCCGCGCTTACAGGCCACTACCACCGGCATCCGCATAGCAGCGGTCACGAGCGAGCATCTCCCGCTGCTCCGCGACCTCTACGCCACCGAAGCAGTCCGGTTTGTGCGCTGGCGAGAAGACTGGCGGATGGCTTTCGACTGCAAGTACGTGATGAACCGACCTACCGAGTTCCACCTGATCTACCGCGGCGCCGCCCCGGTGGCCTATCTGCTAATCCAGCATCCGCGGCCGGGCGCCGCCGAGGACGATCCCAGGGTTGTCGCCGAGTTCGCCGGCGACCGCGCGGCGCTGGTCTGTGCGCTCGGTCAGTTGGCCGCTGAACGAGACATCGCCCTGCGAGTTCACGTGCTCCGCGCCGATACGGTGCTCGCCAGCGTGCTCGCCGGAGCGGCCGTACCCGCCGCGCCGGCGCCCTTCTCCGGCACGCTGCTGGTCATCAACTTTGTGCAGCTCATGGAGCGGCTGCGCCCCTTGCTCGCCGAGCGGCTCGGTGCCGAAACGGCCCGGCAGCTCACCTTCCACGCCGCAGCTGACCGCTTCACCATTGCCAAGGGCACAGAAAGAGTCACGGTGAGCGGTCGCGGCGACTTGGTGCTATACCTTTTCGGCTCGCACAATGATGACGATGCTATCGAGCCAGCCGGCTCACCCGCGCTGGCAGCCCAGCTACGCCAAGCACTGCCGCTTCCCGCGCTCTGGTACGGCGTCTCCTACGTCTGACCGTGCCACACCCCGTCCCCCCGCCGCGGCGGAATCTCCCTCTGGTTAGGGAGGGGTAGGGGCAGGCCGCGTCGTAGAGGTGCGATTCATCGCGTCCAGGGAGGGAACATACCCGTCCCCCCGTCGCAACGGGGGGACCATAGGGGGGCTACATCCCCCTACCCCTGTCAGCGATCTTCTCTCTAGCACCGTTGGTTCTGCCGGTGATGAGCATGAGTACGAGCGCAGCACGCGCGGAAATTTCGCGGCGCGATGGCGGTGAGGCCGCCTCCCTCCTGCCCCTCTCGGACAACAAGCAGTCGGCTATCTCGCTCCGTGCCGAGCACACGACTATCGGCCGCGCGGCCGAGTGCGATGTCGTCCTCGATGAACCGCGCATCTCCCGGCAGCACGCCACCATCACCGGCGATAGCCAGCAGTACCACGTGTACGACGCGGGCAGCCTCAACGGCACGTTCGTCAACGGCCGCCGCGTGCTCGCTAACACCGCCACCCGGCTACACCCCGGCGACGAGTTGCGCTTTGCCGATCTCCGGTTTCGCTTCCTCAGCGGGCCAGCCGGCCGGTCCCACCCGCCACCCGCCCAACTCCGTTTCGATGACGCAGCCGCCGAGGTCTACGTCGGCGCTGGCCGCGTCGCCTTGGCCCCGAAGGAGTACGCACTGCTCCGCGTATTGTGGCAACGCGCCGGGCACGTCTGCTCGAAAGAGTGCCTGGCCCAGGCGGTTTGGCCGGAGTACGAGGGTATCGTCAGCGATGCCAGCATCGAGTCCACCGTCAGTCGCCTCCGCCGCAGGCTCGCCGCTGCCGGCGGTCGCCGCTCCTGGGTGCAGACCGTGTCCCGCCAAGGCTATCGCTTGACCAGCGACGGGGAGTAAGTTTCTTGATGTAGGGGCGCGATTTATCGCGTCCAGGCGCTCGTCATTGCGGCGAAAGCCGCAATCCAGCCTCCTCTCCCCCCTGACAAGGGTAGGTACGGGTTAAGCCGTAGGGGCGCAACATGTTGCGCCCGTCCCCCGCATCCCTTCTGGCACATGACTTGCTTGATGAGCGTCCCCCCGCCCGCGGCAATCCTGGCGTCCCGCCACCACCACCGTAGGGGCGTCCCTGGTGGGCGCCCTGGCCGTGCTCCCGTCATTCCGGCGCAAGCATGTCCCGTATCCCGATACGGGGCCGGAATCCAGGGTTACTCGTACCCCCGGCCTCGTCATTGCCGCGCCAGCGGGAATCCATCCTGCTCATCCGTGCATCCTGAAAATCCTGATGCAGACAAAAAACCTACCCCAGTCAGCCCCTCTCCCCCCGTCATTCCCGCGTCAGGAGACCTTTGCGTTACCCGTCATTCCCGCGAAAGCGGGAATCTAAAAGCCGGACCGTCCAGGTTGGCGAGGTGGAGTCACTGCCACCACCGCACGCCGTCCGAGGTGCTACAATCACCCCGCAACCACGCGCGATCCAGAGGCTCCCGATGGCGACCACCGCACCCGCAGCCACCGCTCCCACCATGCTGCCCTACCATGAGCAGGGGGCCATTGACTACGCCCGCCTCGACTATGACCCCGATGAACCGGTGCTGAAGCCTGATGCGATGGAACAAGAACAACCGATGCAGGAATTCCTCGGTCTCCTCGCCAGTCGGTTCACCGACTTCGGCCAGCGTCCCGATACCTTCCTCAGTAGCAACACGATCCTCTGCTACGACCCGGACGACCTCAACGTCCGCGTCTCCCCGGACGTGTATCTGGCCTTTGGCGTGAATACGCAAGCCATCCGCTCACGCAAGCTCTACCTGCCCTGGGAAGCGGGCAAGCCGCCGGATTGGGTGTTGGAGGTGGCCTCGGTCAGCACCGCACGGGAGGATGTAGGCCGGAAGCGCGACATCTATGCCCGCATTGGCGTGCCGGAATACTGGCGCTTCGATCCGAAAGATGGCAAGTATCACGGACAGCTGCTCGCCGGGGACCGGCTGGTGGGCCGGGTGTATGAGCCGATCCCCCTGACCACGGCACCGGACGGCATCCTGAAGGGCTACAGTGAGATATTAGGGCTGAGTCTGTGCTGGGATGAGAACTGGCCGCGGTTGTACGACCCGGCCACCAAGACCTACCTGACCAATTGGCGGCAGGAGCGGGCGGAACGCGAGGCGGCCGAAGCGCGTGTCGCCGTTGAACAGGCCGGTCGGGAGGTGGCTGAAGCCCGTGTGGCTACCGAGCAGACCGCCCGGCTGGCTGCCGAGGCGGAGCGGGATGCTGCCCGGTTGGAAAACGAGCGGCTCCGAGAACAGCTCCGTCGCTGGCAAGCGGAAAGGTAGCCGTGCCCTTACCACGCCGCTGCCGGCGTGCTGCACCGCTGGCCCTCACAGCGGGTACTGGCCGATTTGCTCGAACAGCCGCGCAAAGCGGGCAACGTTGTCCCAGTTGATCTCGATACCGAGGCCGGGACGGTCGGGCACCGCCGTCGTGCCGCCCTCCATGTCTATCAGCCCCTCCACCAGCACGTCCTCGACGAATAGCTCGTGCATCACCTGGTGGCCGTCGGTCAGGTTGGGAATCGTGGCGAGGACTTGCAAGGCTGCCAGCGTGGAAATGCCCGATTCGCCGATCACGCCATGGCGGTTCAGCGCCAGCCCACCCGCCGCAGCGACGGCAGCCGCCTTCTTCAGCGGCAGCAGCCCGCCCGTTTCGTGGAACCCCAGCACGATCACGTCGCTCGCCTGCCGCCGGATCACTTCCAGCACGTCGTAGTCGGTGAACACCGCTTGGTCGAGTGCAATCGGCACGTCCACTTGTTGGCGCAGTGACACCGCCCCGTCGAGATCGTAGAACACCAGCGGTTGCTCCACCCAATCGAGTCCCAGCGGCGCCAGCAGCCGGATCATCCGCACTGCGGTATGCCGATCCCACGCCTCGTTCGCGTCAATCCGCAGCCGCGGTCCATCACCAACCGCCGCCCGCACCGCCTGCACGGCAGCATAGTCGCGCTGCTCGTCTACCCCGACCTTCATGTACAGGACATCAAAGCCGCGCGCGACGTACCGTTGCGCGTCGGCGGCGAGCGCGTCCGGCTCATCGCCTTGCAGAAAGCCGAACCAGGGAATCTCGTCGCGCACCTTCCCGCCTAGCAGGTTGTAGACCGGCTGGTTGAGTGCCTTGCCGCAGCTGTCCCAGAGCGCCATCTCGACCCCGGCAAAAGCCTGGTGCGCGAACCGGCGCTGGTTGCTCCAAGCCCCGCGCCGCAGCATCAGCTCCAGCAAATGCTCGATGCGGAACGGGTCTGCGCCGATGAGTAGATGCTCGACTCCATGGATCGCCGCCGCCGTCGCCACCGCCGACCGCGAGCCGCAGGCATCGCCGTAGCCGACAATTCCCTCGTCCGTATGCACCTCGACCAGCACGTTGTTCGTGCCCTCCGGCGCGCCCGGCGACCAGACGTAGGGATGGTGGTGCGGAATAGCGAGCGTGTGCGTCCTGACCTCCGTGATCCTCACGTGCTTCCCTCCACTGCCGCCCCTGCCATACCGGCCCCGTCCCCCCGCCGCAGTGGGGGGACCACAGGGCTGACAAGGGTAGGTTTTTCTGTAGGGGCGCAACATGTTGCGCCCGTCCCCCCGTCGCAACGGGGGGACCATAGGGCTGACAAGGGTAGGTTTTTCTGTAGGGGCGCAACATGTTGCGCCCGTCCCCCCGTCGCAACGGGGGGACCATAGGGCTGACAAGGGTAGGTTTTTCTGTAGGGGCGCAACATGTTGCGCCCGTCCCCCCGTCGCAGCGGGGGGACCATAGGGGGGCTACAACTTTCACGAGAGAGAGGGTTGTTGACGGGGAGTGAGGCCCGCCCCACCCGGCGACCGATAGCCCCTTCCCTTTAGGGAGGGGGTTGGGGGTAGGTCCGATCCCCCACCTCGCACACAACCGCGCCGGCTTTCAGCACAGCGAGCGGCCGGCGCAGCGCCTCCAGGTCGGCCAGTGGGTCGGCGGCCAGCAGCACCAGATCGGCTTCGTACCCCGCCGCGACCCGACCGCGGCGGGAGAGTCCCAGCTGCGCGGCGCCGTCGCTGGTCACGGTCCGTAACGCCTCCGCATTCGACAGCCCCTGCGTCGTGAACGCCACGATCTCATCGAGCAGCGTATCGAATGGCGTGTGCGTCGCGCCGCAGTCGGTACCACCCACGATGCTCAGGCCCAGCCGATGGAAGGGGCCGACGTTCGTCAGCCGCGCCTCCAGCCGCTCGATGGCCGTCGGGTCGTCCGGGTTCGCGGCCTCTCCGACCTGCCGGAAGTGCTGCGCCGTCAGAAAACCACCGTACACCGTCGGGCAGACGGCGATCCCGCTATCGCGTACCCGACAGGCCACGTCTACGTCTACCCGCGTGCGACCGTGCGGATCGAGGAAGCTCGCGTGCTCGATCATGTCCAAGCCGGCCTCAACCACCCGCTCGATAGCCGCCGTGGCGTGGCAGTGCGCCGTGACCTTGATCCCGTTGGCATGTGCCACCTCGCGGGCGGCCCGCATCATCGCCACGGATAGCTCGGCGCGGTGCGGCTGCGTGCCCGGCGTCAGCCCGCCGCCGGAGGCCATCAGCTTGACCCACTGGGCACCCCCCGCGATCTGCTGCTCGATCCGCGCCCGCAGCTCGGCCGGCGAGGCCACCTCACCCCCGAAGAAGTGGCCATGTCCCCGCGGCCGGCACAGCGACGCCCCGCTGCTGACGACGTGTGGCCCGACGACCTGCCCCGCCGCGACCTCGCCTTGCAGCTGCGTCATCAGGGCCGCCGGCGCCCCCACGTCGCGCACGGTCGTGATCCCGGCCCGGATTGCCACGCCAAGGTTGTGCCGCCCCACGTCGAGTAGCTGCTCATCGCTCGCCGCCAGATAGTTCAAGCGCGGCGTGCCGCTGGCATCGAGAAAGCAATGCACGTGCGCGTCAATCAGCCCCGGCGCCAGGTAGCGTCCGCTCCCGTCGAGCACCGTCCCGGACCACGCCGGCGCGACATCCAGAACATCCCGTATCAGCCCATCCTCGATGACCACCGACCGCGGGCCGTCTACGCGACCCCGAACCACGTCAACCAGCGATACATCCCGAATAAGCAGTGCCGTCTTCATTCTCGCTCCCGCTTAAGCCAACGCCGCCGCTCTGGCCTCCGTGCGGTGCTCCTGCATGGCGCGTCTCAAGGCCCGCCCCAGGTCTAGGCGGAGCACCCATGGCACCGAAGGCGCTTCCGGCATGAAAGTGCCATCCGTCGTAAAGAGACTGGCTGCCGAGGTCACGGTCTCGATCTGCATGGTGCCATCTTCCGAGAGACGCACCCGGCTGTGTCGTACCTGGTCGGCCAGCTTCTGCGCGAGCCAGTCGGTAAATGTGGGGATGATGATGGTGAGTGGCTCGTTCGTGTCCACGTCTACCCGGATGTAGAACTCATCGTTGACCAGTGTGGCTACTCCTTCCCGGTGCTCACTCCTGGGCAGCAACACATTCAACTCATCCGCCTCCTCGTCGTAATGCCATTCGGCGTAGGGGAGGCCCGCAAGGACACGCTCCTGGAAATTCGGTCGCCGGTCTTGCAGTACCATTATGCTCGCCTCCATTGCAATTGTAGCTTGCTCAACCGCAAGCTATCTGCGATCCACATGCTCCGAACAAACCCCACGACTTCCTGCAGGCGAGGCTCCGGAAGCAATTTTACGACGATCACGATGGCTTTCCCCACAAACTTCCCGTGGCAACGTCCATAGCCGGCGAAATGCACCACCTCAGCATCCGGGTTCCCCAAAAGCCGAGTATGCTCCGTAGCGACGGCTTCGTGGTAGACCTCATCAGGGTCATGGATAACTTCAAGAATGGCTGACTCGTGGGCAATGAGTTCATCTCGCTTCTCCCCCTCAACCTTCTGAAGCCATACCGCCTCGGCACAGTGAATTGCATGGCCCCACGGGTCTATCTCGATCCACCTCCACATGGTTACATAGCCTTGTGTACCTGAGCCGCCGCGGTCAGGGGGCATTGCGTCCGTTGTAGCCTCGACTGCCAGCTACTTTCGACGCGGCAAAACAGAGCACCTGCTTCCCAATAGTCTGAGATACTACCAAGCCGGACTGCCACGGGACTTGGCTGCCCCACCCACAGCCGCCGTGATACACTCGGATTGTGTGATCCCACACGTCCGCGCTACCAGTACCGGCGCCGCAAAAGAGGATCCATGGTCGCAACACCGGTGGACTACCGCGTTGCAAACACCGGTCCCGCCGAGCGCAAGGTGCTCGATGCCCTCGCCGACAAACGCTGGGTCTTTCGCTCCCCCCGCGGCATTGCCAGGCAAACCGGACTGACGGAAGAGGCGGTCCAAACCGTCCTGGACCGGTCCGAACACGTCAAGATGTTCGACATACCCAACCGGACGGGAGGCGTCCTGTACGCCTTGCGCCACCCAGGACGACTGCGGAAGCTCAAGCAATATCAGCAAATCTTCTTGCTGTATATGGCTAGGGAGCCGCTCCCAGCTAGTCACTAGGCTGATATATGGCCGACTGGCAACCGTTCTTGCTGGGAGTGGTCGGAGGTCTCGCTTTCGACTTCATCCCTCTGTACAGCTTCCGCTGGGATGAGGCACGGCCACCCTGGATAAAGTCCTGGTATTTCTGGGTGACGGGACTCGTCATGTGGGTTTTCGGCGGCGGACTCGCCTATCTGTACCATCAGCAGCTATCGGAGTTCAGTCCCGTGCTGGCCTTGCACGTGGGCGCTTCGGCCCCGCTCTTTATACGCCGGCTTGTTGGTCAGGGTTTGGCCCAAGCCGACTAGCCACTACCGACTGGCTCGCCAATACACTGGCCGACCGGGTGCGACGCGGCCCGGAGGTGCTCTGACCGCAGCCGCCGTGAGTAGCGCCTGGTCATTCCCGCGAAAGCGGGAATCCACGTCCCCCCGCCGCAGCGGGGGGACCATAGGGGGGCTACATCCCACTACCCGATTAAGTTAGCAATCTTCATTGTTGGAGCGGGGGCCGGGGGGTGAGGCTCGCCCCGACCGCAGCCGCCGTGCTACAATCATCCTTGTCGAGTATCCACCTACAAAAATGTATGGAGGCCGCACCATGGCGAACGTCGAGCACGAGCACACCCTGAACGTCTGGCTGGCCGGTCTGCTGCGTCGCCGTGGGTTGAACGCCCGCCAGGAGCGCAAGCAAGCCAACCGGCGGCGCATTGACGTGGAAATCCACGTCGGCAACGTCAAGATCGCGCTGGAAGCCGAGCAGGGGCAGAGCAGCACCAAGCAACGAGAAGCCATTGCCGACGCTGACCGCCGGCTGCACCAAGGCAACGCCGACTGCGCCATTGCCGTCTGCTACCCCGACGGTATTACCGCGCCCTACCAACTGGAGCAGAGCCGGCTACTGTGGACCATCCGCGCGCCCAACCACCGGGCGCCGGTCGGTCAGGTCCGCTGGGCCGACGCCGACCTCGACGAGCTGGTATCGGTCATCAAGCTCGCGCCGATGCAGCTCGGCAACCCCGATCACGCCGCCGCCGCCCTCTCCGCCAGCCTCGACGCCGCCGTCGAGCGGTTGAGCGAAAACCAGAAGCAGGAAATCGCCAGAGCACTCGACCTCCCGCCCGGCAAAGCCACCCGGCTCGGCGAGGGCCGGAGCAGTCGCTGGAACCAGGCCGCCAAGCGAGCGATGCTGGTCATTGCGACGGCGATGATGTTCCACTCCCGCTTGGACAGTCACCGGAACGAGCTGAAACCGAAATTCGACAGCCGCAGGCCGCCCGGCACGCCCTTCACCGCCGCCTGGCCGCCGGCGATGGCCCACCAATGTGCCAAAGCCGGCGACCCTATCGGCGCGTTCGATCAAGCCTGGGACTTGTGGCTGGCGGTGGACTACAAGCCGATCTTTGCGACCGCCCAGAGCGCGCTGAACGGCTGCCCGCACGACCACGCCTTCACCGCCGCCGTGGGCGAGACGGCCGCGGCGGCGCTCGCCCTCACCCGCGACATCAGCGGCCTGCGCCACGACCTGCTCGGCCGCATTTTTCACACCGTCCTCGACAGCGCCCGCTACGACGGCTCGTTCTACACCACGACGCCCGCCGCGACGCTGCTCGCCTCGCTGGCAATCACCGCCGACACCTGCGACTGGAGCGATCCCGCAGCCGTCGCCGACCTCCGCATTACCGACCCGGCCTGCGGCACCGGCACGCTGCTAATGGCTGCCGCCGAGCGTATCCGCGAGCTAACACAGCAAGCCGGCAATCCCGAGGACACGGCACGGGCGCTCATTGAGCAAGTGTTGAGCGGCTACGACATCAACCTGACCGCCACCCACATGGCAGCAACCACGCTCGGCCTGCTCTCGCCGACTACCCAGTTCCGCAACATGAAGATCGGGCGGGCCTTGCTCGGCGTTGACCGGCAGGGCAAAGCGTTTCTCGGATCACTGGAGTTTCTGGACCGCCAACCCTACCTGCTGCCCTGGCCCAGCGCGGAGCACGCCGTCTCGCAGGTGGACACCGGCGAGGAAGTGCTGACGGCCGAGCCGGCCGACCTGGTGATTATGAATCCGCCCTTTACCCGCGACAGTCTGCGCCACGACCAGTTCAGCAAAGCCGACGAAAAGCGCATCAAAGACCGCGAGAAAGAACTGTTTGCCACCACTCCCGTCCATCTCTCCAACAACGGCGGGCCTTTTCTGTACCTTGGCGAGTTTCTGGCCAAGAAGGATGTTGGCGCGGTAGCAGTGGTGTTGCCACTGGTGGGGGCAACGAATTACGCAACGATGGGTATGCGGCGCCGTTTGGCAGCAAGATTCCATGTTGAAACGATTATCACCTCCCACGACCCGGAACGCATTTACTTTTCCGAGAATACGGACATTGGTGAGATGCTGGTGATCTGCCGGCGCTGGGCGGGCCAAGGCTCCAAGCCGCCCACACGCGTCGTCAATCTGGCCCGTAATCCGGCCACTCCCGCCGAGGCGATGAGTCTCGCCTGGGCCATTGCGGACGGCACGGGAGAAAGCCGGGGCTACGGCACGGTGCAGGCATGGCCGGCAGAGCGGATCGCTGCCGGTGACTGGGGCGCGGTGCAGTTCCTTTCGCCGTATCTCTGCGCCCGGTTCGCTGCCCTCCGGCGCGGTGAAGCTCTGGCCGTCGCGCCGTTGGGCGACATCGCCGACGTAGGCCCCGCCGGACAACGGATTCGGGATGCCTTTATCCGGTCGGCAATGCCGGACACGCACGGCCGGCTGGCGCTGTGGCAGCACGACACCGCCGTCACTCAGACGATGGCTGCTCGCCCGGATACGCACATCGCCGCCAAGCCGCCTAGAGCGCACCTGGCAGAAAAATACTGGCAGCAACGTGGCACACTGATGTTGCCCCAAAGGATGCGCCTCAACACTGTTCGGATGATTAGTGTCAGGTTGGATACTCCGGCATTAGGATCGCTATGGTGTCCTTGCCGATTTACCATTCCCGAACTGAGCAGTACGGTTTTGGAAAAGGCGATCTGTGTGTACCTGAACTCGTCTATCGGCATACTGGCACTACTAGGAAATCGCACAAACAAGATACCCTCGTACCCGCATTTCTCCCTAGACGATCTGCGTAAGTTGGCAGTCCCCGACTTCCCCTCCCTTGGCGACGCCGTGCTCACCCACCTAGCCGCCGCCTACGCTGCACATGCCGAGGACATCCTGCTACCATTACCCCAAATGAACGAATGTCCTACCCGCCAAGCACTGGACCAAGCCGTCTGTACCGCCCTCGACCTCGACCCCGAAACCATCGCCACCATCCGCCGCCACCTCGCCGCCGAGCCATCCGTCACAGGCAAACGCTACGGGAGCTGACACGGGATAGGTACGGGTCAGGCCGTAGGGGCGCAACATGTTGCGCCCGTCCCCCCGTCGCAACGGGGGGACCACAGGGGGGCACCCTGACAGGGGTAGGTTTCTCTGTAGCGGCGCCATTCATCGCGCCCAGTCCCCCGTCATTCCGGCGAAAGCATGTCCCGTACCCCGATACGGGGCCGGAATCCAGGGCTATTCGTGGCCCCTACACCCCCTCTCCAAATGTTGGAGAGGGGGCCAGGGGGTGAGGACCATCCTGACCATCCTTGCATCCTGCAAATCCTGATGCAGACAAATGAACTCACGCGCTTGGCCGCCGCCTACGCTGCACACCCCACCGACATCCTGCTACCATTACCCCAAATGAACGAATGTCCTACCCGCCAAGCACTGGACCACGCCGTCTGCACCGCCCTCGCCCTCGACCCCGAAACCGTCGCCACCATCCGCCGCCACCTCGCCGCCGAGCCATCCGTCACAGGCAAACGCTACGGGAGCTGACACGGGATTCCCTGTGATACCATCGAAGAGCGCAGCCCCTCACGCGAGGCCGACAGGGATAGATACAGGTCAGGCCGTAGGGGCGCAACATGTTGCGCCCGTCCCCCCGTCGCAACGGGGGGACCACAGGGGGGCTATCCTGACCATCCTTGCATCCCGAAAATCCTGATGCAGACAAATGAACTCACCCGACGGGAGTGAGGCAGGATGAGTACTACAACCGTTGAGGACCACCTGGCAACGAAAGCCGATCTCTACCGCACCGCACTATGGCTCATCGTCACACTAGGCGGTCTGATGCTGGCCGGCTTCACGATTTCGCTCTATCTGATCCGGCTGTGGCTAGGGACCTAGGCACTGGTGACGGGCAAGCGATACGCCGGCTGATACGGAGCGAACGATCACCGCAGCCGAGCGCTGTCACGGAGTAGATGCAGCATGGACTGGTTAGTCGGAGTCGCCGGTGCCGCACTAGACTGGGTATTAGCAGTCGTGGGCGCCATATTGAAATGGTCCTTCGATCAAGGACTAGCTGGATGGGGCGCAGCCGCCACAGGCGTTGCAGCAATTCTCGCCTATCTCCAATACAGAGACAAGCGGTACGGCCTGAGTGATGGCGAATGGGACATATTGAAAGCCTTGCAGAAGTATCGTTTAATCAATCCTTCAGTCGCAGTGGTATGTTTAGACGATGACTCTTTCCATCGTGTGTTGTATAAGTATCTGAAAACTGCCTACCTTTTGGCAAGGAGTAATACAGATATGTTGCTACATGCCTGGGAGCTTGGGGAAAGCCATGCTCGCTCCTTCCCTCCGGTCTTTGGGGTAGAAAATCTGATTGTGTCTCCAGTATACACCAAGTATTGCCGTAGCCTTAAGGATAGAGAGTACTTATCTCGTATCAGTGCGGAAAATGGTGTTGAGAAGTATGATCTAACTCCTGATGGAGAACACTTTATGGAAAAGAAAAGGAAGCGTATCGAGAAACGTGACTTCCGGGGGAATTTCCTGGATGGGGTAGAGATTGTGAAGTGGGACACTGAAAGCCGGCATAGACTAGAGCCTGGAGCGGTCGAGCCCGACTTTATGGGGTATTCCCCTAGCATCGTTGATGGCTGGGAGTTTCCTGACTCCGCCTTTAACAGAGATAACCCTTGCGGTGTTTGGTGTATGCTACGATCTTACAGACATGAGGCTGATGTTGATAGAATCAGTAACATGGTTGGCCACGATGTTCGTCTGAAAATAAAAGGTCCAACAGTCAATCTATTACCAGATAACGAGCATGGTATGGATGCAAGTCTAAGATATTGTCATGTTGGAGAGGTGGTTGTTGACATGTGGTTCGGCGATCCGCAAGGAGAAACCACATACTTTTCTCCAGATTCTCTACCTCCGACAATCGAAGAATCTCGGAAGGCAGTGCAGAAAAAGATTGAAGAAACATACTATCGTAACGGTGATCTGAATCTACCGCAGTCTTATAAGGAAAGGGAAGTGGCAGAGAGGAGAGATTATGAATACACGCAAGCCAGGCAGAGACTCTATCGTGACTTGCCCCTACAATCTCGTTGCAGATACCGGGTGTCAGAGGCATGGAGTCGTCTGTGGAGTCGTCTGAAACGACTTGCCAAGAGAGACGAGGCGGATTGACGTGGCTGCCATGCCGGCGGCTGCGTTCCGGTCCTCACCGCAGCAGCGCCGCCGGCCCGTGCTATAGTGTCCCGCCGGGTATCCTTGTGTTGTGACCGCGCCCACTGCGAGGCCGCCAATGACTGCCACCACGACGCTCAAGCCGCCACCCACCGACGGGTACGCGCATATTGTGCCGCTGCCCACCCCGCCCAAGGCTCCCGACGCCATGCAACAGTATCCCTATACCACCACGGCCTACGCCGTCCTCGCCAAATACTTCCACCCCCGCCCCGACGTGCTCGTCGGTGGCGACGGCTATCTCTGCTACGACACGCGCGATCCCTCCCGCTGGGTCAAGCCCGACTGCCTCGTCGCGTTCGGCGTGGACCCGGACGCGATCTTCGCCCGCAACGGCTACGTGATTAGCGAGGTCGGCAAGCCGCCGGACTTTGTGCTGGAAGTAGCCTCCGAGAGCACGGGCCGGCAAGACTACACCGTCAAGCGCGACATCTACGCCGAGTACGGGGTGGCCGAATACTGGCGCTTTGACCGCACCGGCGGCCAGTATCACGACCGCCCGCTGTCCGGCGACCGGCTGGTCAACGGCCGATACGAGCCAATCCCGATACACACCGGCGCGGATAGGGTAATCCGCGGCTACAGCCCGGTCTTGGGCCTAGAGCCACACTGGGATACCGGCCGGCTGCGGTTCTATGACCCGGTAGCGCAACGCTACCTCCGCGATCTGCAAGAAGCCGAGGATCGGGGAGATGCCGAGGCGGCGGCCCGTGCCGTTGCGGAAGCCGAGCGCGATATCGCCGTGGCGCTGGTGGAGCGGCTCCGTGCCCAGGTCCGCCGGTTGCGAGGCCGCCGATGACTGCCACCACGACGCTCACGCCGCCACCCGCCGACGGGTACGCGCGCCTGGAGACACTGCCCGATCCACCCAAGCCTCCCGATGCGATGCAACAAGCCCCCCACCTTGCCGGGGCATACCAGATACTCGCCGCCTACTTCAGAAACCGTCCCGACGTGCTGGTCGCGGGCAGAGGCTATCTGTGCTCCGACATCCGTGACCACGCCCGTTGGATCAGCATGGACTGCGTGGTGGCCTTTGCAGTCGACCCGGAGGCCATTATCGCCCGCAACGGCTACATCATGAGCGAGGTCGGCAAGCCGCCGGAGTTCGTGCTGGAAGTGGTCTCCGAGAGCACGAGCCGGCAGGACTACCTCCGCAAGCGGGCGCTCTATGCCGAGTACGGCGTCGCCGAATACTGGTGCTTTGACCGCACCGGCGGCCAGTACCACGACCGGCCCCTGTCCGGCGAGCGCCTGGTGAATGGCCGGTACGAGCCATTGCCGCTCGACACCGGCGCGGACGGCGTGATCCGCGGCCACAGCCCGGTCTTGGGCCTAGAGCTACACTGGAATACCGGCCGGCTGCGGTTCTACGCCTTGTCAGGAGGTGACTACCTCCCCGACTTGGCCGAGGCCCTAGCCCAGCGCGATGCAGAAGCGGCGGCCCGTGCCATTGCGGAAGTGCAGCGGGATATTGCCGAGGCCCAACTAGATGTCGAGGCTAAGGCCCGCGCCGCCGCCGAGGCGCTGGTGGAGCGGCTCCGCGCGCAGTTGCGCCGGCTGCAATCCGACTGAGCGAGCGCCTACGGCCCGACCGGTTCGCGCTGGGGCAGCTCGACCGTGCATTCGGGCAGCGCCCGCAGAAAGGCCTCGGGACCAGGAGGTGAATACACCGCCAAGACGATCATTTCTCCGTCCCCCGTATTGAGTGTCGAGTGATAGGCGCCCGCGGCGATGTAAATGAGCGTCCCCGGCCCGACCTCCCGCGTGACCGGCTCGCCATCCACCTCGACCATCTGCTGGCCGGTACCCTTGATGACGTAGAGAATCTCCTCGGTCCCGGGGTGATTATGTCGCGCGTGTCCCTGGCCCGGTGTCACGGTGGCAATGCCGGTGCTGAACTGCTCGGCGCCGGTCACACGCGGTTCCGACAGCCAGTTGAGATACCCCCACGGCAGACGCTGCGTCTCCACGTCGGCCGCCTCGACAAACGTGAGCCTCTGAGCGGCGCTCACAATCCCACCTCCTGACCCGAATTAATCGGCCTCAGCCTACACAGCAAATGATACCGCCTGCCTGGGAGAGATACCGGCCAAGCCCCCCGTCATTCCGGCGGAAGCCGGAATCCAGCTCCTTCCCTTATGAAAGTTGCGAACTTGATTAGGTAGTGTGTTAGCCCCCACCCTAACTCTCCCCCGGACTGAGCTACCAGGGGAGGGAACGTCCCCGTCCCCCCGTCGCAACGGGGGGACCATAGGGGGGCACCCGTCCCCGTCCCCCCGTCGCAACGGGGGGACCATAGGGGGGCTACATCCCACTACCCGATTAAGTTGTCAACTTTCATCAGGGCAGGGGCTATCGGTCGCTTTGACGACGCCCCTTCCCTGGAGGGAAGGGGCCGGGGGTTAGGTCCGCCACCCCCCTCCTGTCCATCCATGTAAATACCTACTCCCCCTCTCCAAATGTTGGAGAGGGGGCCGGGGGGTGAGGCCAATACGGTACACTCTTCCCATCCTACCCAACACCCCGCCTCAGGAGAGAGCCACGTGGTCGTTCGTATTGGCATGATTGGCGCCGGATTCATCGCCCGCTTGCACGCCACCGCCCTGCGGAGCCTCGGACCGGACGCCGCCCAGATCGTCGGCGTCGCCGCGCGCACCGAGGGGCCGCGCGAGCAGTTCGCCCGCGAGTTCGGCATTCGGGACACCTACGCCGACTACCGCGAGCTGTTGGAGCGCGCGGACGTGGACGCCGTTGACCTCTGCGTACCCAACCACCTCCACCACCCGATGACCGTCGCAGCGGCCCAGGCCGGCAAGCACGTCTACTGCGAGAAGCCGCTGACCGGCTACTTTGGCCGCGGCGAGGCCCCGGAGCAGGTATCCAAGACGCCCCGCGAGGTCATGCTGCGCGAGACGCTGGCCGACTCCGATGAGATGCTCGCCGCCTGTGCCACCGCTGGCGTCCAGCTCTGCTACGGCGAAGATTGGGTCTACGCGCCCGTGCTCGAAAAGGCCCGCCGGCTCGTCCAGGTCAGCAACTCGCCCATCATGGAGCTACGCGGCGAGGAGAGCCACAACGGCTCGCACGCCGACTACGCCAAGCGCTGGGCCACCAGCGGCGGCGGCGCGCTCTTGCGCCTCGGCGTGCATCCGATTGGCGCCGCCCTCCAGCTCAAGCGTTGGGAAGGCCAGCTCCGCCAGGGCCGGCCCATCCGCGCCGCCGCGGTCACGGCCGAGGTCGCCACCCTCACCGACATCGGCGGCGTCCCGCGTGGCGAGGGGTCGTGGCTCGTCACCGATTGGGTAGACGTGGAGAACTGGTCCACCACTATCATCCACTTCGAGGACGGCTCGCGCGGCGTCTTCATCGCCTCCGACAACATCCTCGGCGGCATCGTCAACTACCTGGAGCTGACCCTCGCGCACGGCCGCATCAAGTGCAACATGACCCCCAACAATATGTGCGAGGCCTACGCTGCCGACGGCACCGTCTGGGGTGATGAGTACATCACCGAGAAGATTCAGACCAGCGCCGGCTGGACCTACCCCAGCCCCGACGAGGACTGGGTGCGCGGCTTCCCGCACGAGTTAGCCGATTTCGTCGCCGCCACCCGTGACAACCGCCCGCCGCTGTCCGATGGCGAGCTAGGCCGCGATTGTGTCGAAGTCATCTACGCCGCCTACCTCGCCGCCGAGCGCGGCGCCCGCGTCACCCTCCCCTTCAACGCAAACTGAACAGCCCTCAGCCAGAGATCGTCATGCTCGCTTTGGCGGGAATGACGGGGGGCGGGGCGCGATGAATCGTGCCCCTACGTAGAAACCTACCCTTGTGAGGAACGGATACGCATACGGAGTCGGCAGAGTGAAGGATGAATATGGTGACGACCGAAACGCTAGCAGCATTGCTTGACCGGGCGATAGACGCAACGCAGGTGATGGACCGGCGGAATAGCGCTGCACCATCGTTGGTCGATATGAATACCTATCGGTTGTTATTGAGGTCATGCCGCGAGTCCTACAATCCGTCCGCAAGAATGTACGCCTATTTGCTCCAGCCGGTCGTTCAAGATGCCGAGATCAAAGGCCAACTGACGGACACTATCAAGGAGCACTTGGAGAAATATATCCATGACGACCAAATCCAGTCCGCGGTGTTTGCCATCTTTGGTGGGGGCACCGGCGGGTTCAAGGTAGACGACCTGGTAGGGCATTGGTTGGACATCGCCATCGCGCGAGGTTCTGATTATGCAGCCAATGCGTTTCTCGAGGGTCTCAAGAACCGGAACTTGCAGTACCAGAAAATGACGCTGCTCAAAGGACTGCGAACGGACCACGAGATTACGGTCAGCAACGGTATACGGCTCCTCCCTCTGCCGAACAGTCCTGCTGCTTTCCCACACTACCTGCCAGAATTGTATGGGCCGATGAACCCGAGTCCTGGAGATTTCGTGCTCGACACCATTTTGGTGGTTGACGCATCGGTGTCGCCGGTGTTCGTCAACCCGACGGAGACGTTGGGCGACGACGATGAAATACTGGACATAAACAAGGTCTTCGAGTACGAGGATGCGTCTGACGAACCCCTTGGCTTCGACACAAAGCAATTCTGTGAAGCGTTATCCTTGGTCGCCGGAGGCCCAGTTCGGCCTGCGGTGTGGTGGTCGCATCTTGATGAAGATCACATTTGCAAGGTAAGGAAATCCTACGGGGGGTTCGAGTGGAGGCCGGCCGAACTCGTTCGTCACCTTCCTGACGGCGTTTCCGGCAATCTCACTGAAGAGACAATCCAAGAAGCCATGTCCCTGTACCGGACACGAAAGGACCTTGACACCAAGGTCGAAGCCCAGTTAGCCGTGCCCATCGACAGGTGGATAAGGTCCCACACGGACACGCTCTTAGTTGACAAGTTCATCGACTTGGGGATAGCCCTGGAATCTCTCTACTTGAAGGACGGCAACACTTCCGAGTTGCGATTCAGGTTGGGTCTGTACGCCGCTTGGCACTTGGGAACCTGCTCATCGGAACGGCTTCGCTTGGTGCGCGAGTTCCGAACCATCTATGACTTGAGGTCGAAGGCCGTCCACACCGGAGTCATCGCCGAGAACCCGGACACGCAAGACACCCTGGCAAAAGCGCAGGATCATTGCCGACAGGCCATCATCAAGTTCATCACGGACGGGAAATTCCCGGATTGGGATAGGCTCGTGATAAGTGGACACGATGCCTGAGACTGCACCCGAACCGCCGCCGGCATTAACGGCGGCTGGTGCGAGTGAAGAAGGGCAGCCCAGGCCGACGCCGGCTGCTCCGGTCCCGTCGAGGGTGCATCAAGCACGGCCACTCCCATCCGGCTCATCCCTCCATCACGCAAATCCTGATGCAGACAAAACACCTACCCCTGTGAGGGCCATATACTCCCCTTCCCTGGAGGGAAGGGGCCGGGGGTTAGGTCCGTCACCCCCTCTCCAAATGTTGGAGAGGTGACCAGCCAAAGCCACACCACACCTGGCCCTATCCGTGTGGCTTTGGCCGGTCAGGGGGCCGGGGGGTGAGGCCCGCCCCCCATCTGCTATCCTCGAACGGATGTTCCCGCCCTGATGCCGCGCCTGTGACGAGAGAGCCACCCCGATGCCACGCCAGACCGAGCCGAGCGCCAATAACGCCTTGGGCAGCCTGCTGCGCTCCATGCTGCCCGGCAGCGAGGTACGCTCCGAGCACATCCGCGTCATCGCGGACCGCCCCGGCTTGCAGCCCGACCTGCTCATCACCGACTCCGGCCGCGCGCCCGTCGTCATCGAAGCCGAATACCTGCCCGCTACCAACGTCGAAACCGAGGCCCAGGACCGCCTCGGCCTGCCCGTGACCATCCATCCCCGGCCCATCGAGGCGGCCATTGCCCTGCGCTATCCCGCCGACGTGGGTGATGCTGCCGACCTCCGCGCCGCGCTCACGGCCGCCCGCCTCGAATACTGCGTCTTTACCCTTGCGCCGGGCCACGACCCGGTAGCCGAGGCCGCCGACGTGCAGCGGTTCCCGGCCTCCGGCTGGCTGGCCGGGGCGGTTGAGGACCTGGCGGACCTGGTGCGCCTGGTGTCCGTCCCGCAGCGGGCGGTGGACGCGGCGACCGACACGCTGCAAGCCGGCATTGACGCCGCGGCCACGCTGCTCGACGCGGTAGACGCCAGCCGCCCCGGCATCACGCGGGCGCTGGCACAGCTGCTCGGCATGGAGAACGTGCCCCAAACCCGCCGCATGGCCTGCGCCATCATCGCCAACGCGCTGGTGTTTCACGAGCGCATCGCCGGGATGCACGCCGAGGTCGAGCCGCTGGACTTGGTGTGCGGTGACACGATCCCCAACCCGAAAGGCGCGATGCTGGCCGCCTGGACCGCCATCCTCAAGATCAACTACTGGCCCATATTTGCCATCGCCAAGGACTTGCTCTCCCAGCTCCAGGCCGGTGACGCAGCCGCCATCCTCCACCGCCTGCGCGAGACCGCCCAGGCGATCAGCGCCACCGGCGTAGACCAGGCCCACGACCTCACCGGCCGCATCTTCCAGCGCCTCATTGCCGACCGCAAGTACCTGGCGACGTTCTACACGCTACCGGCCTCGGCGGCGCTGCTGGCGCGGCTGGCCGTCGCCAAGCTGGACGGCGTGGATTGGTCGGACGCCGACGCCATTGGCCGGCTGCGCGTCGCCGACTTTGCCTGCGGCACCGGTGCCCTGCTCTCAGCCGTGTACGAGCGGTTGGCCGCCCGGCACGAACGCGCCGGCGGCGACCCGGCAGCCCTGCATCGCCCGATGATGGAAGAAGTGCTGTACGGCTGCGACGTGATGCCGTCGGCTATCCACATCACCGGCGCCACCCTCTCCGGCGTGCGGCCGGACGTGGATTTCGGCAATTCGCGCCTCTACACCTTTCCCTACGGCCGGCAGGAGGACGGCAGCGTCAAGATCGGCTCGCTGGAATTGCTGCACGCCTCGCAAGCCTTGACGCTGTTCAACACCAGCGACCCGGCCCTCCGCACCGGCAGCATCGGCGAGGAGACGGCCGCCCAAGTCACCGTCGAGATACGAGACAGGCGCTTTGACCTAGTAATTATGAATCCACCGTTCACCAGCAACACCAAGCACCGGGATGCCGACGCGGGCGTGCTGAACGCCGCGTTCGCCGCGTTCGATGCTTCCGATGATGACCAAGCTGACATGGCAGATCGGTTGAAGCAGCTGGCGAAGGATACGTGTTATCACGGTCACGCTGGACTAGCTTCCGCGTTTGTGGCGCTTGCTGATAAGAAAATCCGTCCCAACGGTATTGTTGCCTTAGTTTTACCTTTTACTGCCATCAATGGCTCTTCTTGGGCTAGGTTCAGAGCATTGATTGCCACGCGATATACCGACATCACCGTGGTCAGTATTGCGGGAGTAGACACGGAGCTATCCTTCTCGTCGGATACCAATATCGGTGAGTGCCTGATACTCGGTCGTAAGCTGGCAGTAGACGAGCAGCCCAGCGGCCGGGGTCAATTTGTTTCGCTACGACGCAAACCAACTGATTTTATCCAGGCAATGGAGCTTGCCAACGTCATACTATCCGGCACGACAGTCCGGCACCTTGAAGACGGACCATACGGCGGCATTCCGATCTATGGCGGCGACGAGCTTGCCGGTGAGGTGCTAGACGCTCCGGTTGACAGCCACGAGAACGGATGGGGCGTCGCTCGCATCCTTGACGCCTCCGTAGCGCAAGTTGCCCATGCGCTATCTGCCGGAGAGCTTTGGCTGCCCACGGAACCGCAAGCCCGTGAACTATCTATAGCGCAGTTGAGCCAGGTTGGCGAGCGGGGAGTTGACCACCAGTTGCTGGTTAGCGCCGCTCACAAAGGCCCATTCATAAAGTCACCTCCCAGTCCTACGGCCACCTATCCATCCTTGTATAACCACTCAGCCAAAGCTGAGAAATTCATGGTATGCAGTCCAGACTTGGGGTTGAGAGTGAAACCGGGTATGGAGCAGAGAGCAGCGGAACTATGGGAAACCGCCAGCCGCGCTCACCTGACCCTTGACTTTCGCTTCACTTCCCAACCACTGGCATCCGCAATCACGGAATACAAGACCATAGGTGGAACGGCGTGGCCTAACGTAATTTTCTCTGAGGCCCGTTTCGACTACGCATTCGCCTTGTGGTGCAACTCCACGCTGGGCTTGCTGCTGTATTGGTGGTACTCTAGCCGGCAGCAAGGCGGACGCGGTCGGATGACCATAGTTGGAATAGAAACCCTCCCCGTGCTCGACTTCAACACCCTCAGCGCCGACCAGCTCCGCCGCGCCGAGACGATCTTCGACGAGTTCCGCACCCTCCAGCTCCAGCCCGCCTACCTCGCCGACGCCGACCCCAACCGCGCCCTCCTCGACCGCCGCGTCATCTGCGACCTCCTCGCCTTCGACGAACCCACCTACGTAGCCGTCCGCCGCCTCGCCGCCAAATGGTGCGCCGAGCCATCCGTCCACGGCGGCAAGAAGCGGCCGCGCAATGCTAAAATGGTCATCTAGCCCATCACCACACAAGACAGTTCAGGAAGGACATCATGACCATCATCCAGCAACTCCAAGATGACATCGCCAACGAGGAGGTCAGCCTGGCTTCCATTTTGCGGCGAGCCAAAATACTGGCCTACGGCTTGAAGCACGATGAATTCAAGAAATGGGTGGATAACGAGTTGAATGGCTATCCTGATGCGGACAGTATCCCATGTTATCGAAGATATGAAACACACAGCTATGGTGATTTCTTCGGCTCCTTTGGGAAACTTATGCAGAATGCGCCGATTCCGACGATCAATCTTCCTGATCAGATAAGATCATTTGCACAAGAAGTTATTCTTGATAGCGGCGTGGGTTCTCTTGAAGATATGATGAATAACCCAGACATGACGAAGTATGGAGCAGTCAAATTCGCGTGGCCACCTGATATAGTCGCGCTCGCAGCACAATACCAAATATACGAAAATATGAATCTGCTTAATGCATGGAAGGCTATCAGTTCTAATCATGTCACAGACATATTGGAAGCAGTAAGAAATAAGCTGCTTGATTTTATCCTTGAACTTCGGGATAACTTCCCGGAACTAGCGAAGTCGGATGACAAGATTGGAGAAGTACCGCTGGAACAGACTACGAATATATTCAACACGCATATCCACGGCAACCAGAATGTTGTCGCAACTGGCACCAACATCAGTCAGGATGTTCGACAGGTGGTGCGTAGCAATGACCTCGGTTCACTCTTGGATTACCTGAAGAGTCTTGGTGTGTCTGAGGAAGACGCGCAAGAGTTGAAGGAAGCGGTTGAGGAAGACGGTCCTGCGGAAGAGTCCGCTGGTCTTGGCCCAAGAGTTCGTGACTGGCTAGGAAAGAAGACGGCGGAAGGTGCTCTGAACGCCACCTTGTCCGGTATAGCGATGACTACTGCCAAGGCTGTAGCGCAATACTACGGTTGGCTGACATGACAGCGACGGAGACGCTTCACCTGGGCCATACACCCCCTCTCCAAATGTTGGAGAGGGGGCCGGGGGGTGAGGCCCGCCCCCTACCCTACGCCTTCGAGGAGCTTGAGGACCGCAACCGCGATGGTGACCGCAGCGACAATCAGGCCGCCCAGCCGGAGCAGCAGCCACATCTGCCCGTCCCGTATCTCAACCTTAAGCTCCGTCCTGAGGTCGCTGAACTCTGTCCTGAGGTCGCTGAACTCCGTCCGCAGATCACCGAACTCCGTCCGCAGATCGCTAATCCCTGTTTTGAGCCGCAACTCGGTATCCTTGAGGTCGGTTCGGAGGCCACTGATCTCCGACCCGAGCCGGAGTTCGGTGTCCTTCAGATCGGCCTTGGTCGCGTAGTGTTGTAGCTCGCGGTGGATGCGGTCCTCCAACTCCTGGAGGTCGGCTTTGGTGGCATGGTGCTGCAGTTCACGCTGTAAACGGGTCTCCAGGTCCCGCAGGTCGGCCCTAGTGATCGCGGGTGGCTCGGCAACGATGGTTTCTGCAGTCATAGTGTGCTCCTCACCCTCGGCCGTCCTCACCCAGCGGGCTAGGCGCTAGTATACCGCACCCGTTACCCCACGCCTTCGAGGAGCTTGAGGACCGCAACCGCGATGGTGACCGCAGCGACAATCAGGCCCCCCAGCCGGAGCAGCAGCCACATCTGCCCGTCCTTGATCTGTGCCTGGAGCCGTAGCTCAATATCTTGAAGGCTGGCCTGGAGCCGCAACTCGGTGTCTTTAATGTTGGCCTGGAGCCGTAGCTCGGTGTCCTTGATCTCAGTTCCAAGCCGTAACTCGGTGTCCTTCAGATCGGCCTTGGTCGCATAGTGTTGTAGCTCGCGGTGGAGGCGGTCCTCCGAATCCCGGATCTCATGGCGTAAGCGGTCTTCCGACTCCTGCAGGCCGTCACTGGTGATCGCGGGTGGCTCGGCAACGACGGTTTCTGCGGTCATAGTGCGCTCCATCACCCCCGGCTGTCCTCACCCAGCGGGAGAGGGCGCTCACCGAGGCAGCGGGCTAGTCGCTAGTATACCGTAGCTCGCGCCGGCACATAGGGACTTGGCTACGGCGCAAGCCGTTCGAGGTGGGCCATCAGGTATAGTGCTCCGGATGCCCCCTCGCCACTTGAGACCGTTGCAAAACCGTCATTCCCGCGAAAGCGGGAATCCCCGTCCCCCCGCCGCAGCGGGGGGACCATAGGGGGGCAGACTCCAGTCAGCGAGTGAGGCAAAAAGGTGAATGCCATACCACCACCAGCCGAAGGACGACGCCTCTACTTCCCGGAGGTCCGCCAAGCGGTCTGGGAGCGGTTCTCCCTGCCCCGGCCCTCCGAGCTACAGCCCGACCAGGTGCTACTCCGCGCCGTGGCGAGCGCGGTGAGCGCGGGCACCGAAATCGCCGTCTATAGCGGCACGCACATCACCTATTCCCTATCGTCCTCCCAGCCCGGCCAGCCCCGGCCCATGTCGGGCGTGCCGTCGCGCCCCGGCTATGCCTTCGCCGGTACGGTCGAAGCCGTCGGCAGCGCCGTCACCGCGGTCAAGCCGGGTGACCGGGTGGGCTGCGCGGTCGGACACACCGACTGGGCCGTCGTGCGCGAAACCGGCCAGGACCCCGCCAAGCCCCAACGCGAACCCAGCCTCATCCACATCCCCGCTGGCGTGACGTTCGAGCAAGCCGCCCTCGGGCGCCTCTTTGCCATCCCCATGGTCGGTATCCGCCACGCGGAGATCAGGCTTGGCGAGCGCGTCGCGGTGTTCGGTCAGGGCCTCATCGGGCAGCTCGCCGGACAACTCGCCCTTGCCAATGGCGCCGGTACGCTCATCGCCGTGGACCTCTGGGATCACCGCCTGGCAGTCGCCCAACGGCACGGCGCGACGCATATCGTCAACGCCGAGCGCGAGGACGCCATAGCAGCCATCTACGACGCCACGGACGGCGAGGGCGCCGACGTCGTGATCGAAGCCACCGGCCATCCACCCGTCATCAACGACTCGCTGCGGGCCGCCGCCCTGCGCGGTCGCGTGGTGCTCGTCGGCAGTCCGCGCGGCCGGGTGGACATTGACCCGTACACCGACATCCACAAGAAGGCCGTCGTCGTGATCGGCGCACACGCCAGCGCCGTCACCCAAGCCCGCAACTACAGCGACCGCTGGACCACCCTGGAGAACTACCGCCTTTCGGTCGAGTTGCTCCGCCAGGGCCGGCTCCACACCGAGGGGCTGATTAGCCATCGCGTGCCGGCCGACGCGGCATTGGGTATCCACGCCGCCCTCGCCGCCCACCCGCAAGAGCACTTGGGCGTGCTCATCCAATGGGCCACTGCCTGAAAGCCCCGCCATCGTGGCGCCCGCCGCCCGTCCCCCCGCCGCAGCGGGGGGACCATAGGGGGGCAATGGGCCACTGCCTGATGGCCCCGTCATCGTGGCGCCCGCCGCCCGTCCCCCCGCCGCAGCGGGGGGACCATAGGGGGGCATCACTCAGTAGCGAGTACATTGTCTGCCACCAAATACGTATACGAGGTGATCCGAAGTGTCTGATCGAGACCAAGTCCTTGTCGTCGAGCCGATCCACGACCGCGGCGTCGCGCTCTTGAGCGCCGCCGGCACCGTCGTCGTCGCGCCCGATCCCAGTCCGCAAACCGTCCAGCCCCTGCTCGCCACCGCCACCGTGATCGTCCTACGCGCCACCCGCCTCACCGCCGACATGATCGCCGCCGCCCCCCGGCTGCGCGTCGTCGGACGCCACGGCGTCGGCTATGACAACGTGGACATCGCAGCCGCCACCGCGCGGGGCATCCCGGTGGTGTATACGCCGGAAGCCAACAGCGAGTCGGTCGCCCAGCACGCCTTTGGCCTGATGATTGCCCTCTCCAAAGAGCTTGTGGCCGGCGACCGCTTGCTCCGGCGTGGCGACTACGGCACCCGGCACACGCTACGAGGCATCGAGCTTGCCGGCCGGACCCTCGGTATCGTCGGCTGCGGTCGGATCGGCGCCCGCCTCGCCCAGATGGCCCGCGCCGTCTTCGACATGCGGATCATCGCCTTCGACCCATACCTCGATGCTGCTCGCGCCGCCGCGCTCGGCATCGAGCTGGTCGCCGACTTGCCCGCGCTGCTGCGCCCAGCCGACGTGGTCAGCGTCCATACTCCCCTCACACCGGCAACGGTCGGCTTGCTCGGCGCCGATGAGTTGGCCCTGATGCAGCCGAGTGCCTACCTCATCAACACGTCGCGCGGCGGTGTCATAGACGAGCCGGCCCTCGCCGCCGCCCTCCGTGCCGGACACCTCGCCGGCGCCGGGCTGGACGTGCTGGAGCAAGAGCCGCCACCATCGGACCACCCCCTACTCACCCTGGAGAACGTCATCCTCACCCCCCACTCCGCCACCCAGACCGAAGAAGCCCTCCGCCGCACCTCCGAGCACGTCAGCGCCGGCGTGCTCGCCGTCCTCCGCGGCCAGCGCCCCCAATGGTGCGTCAACCCCACAGTCTTGGGAAGCTAATCACCCCGCGCCGGCAATAATCACCTATGGTATAGTGTTATCGTGTAGAGGCGTACCGTCAAGACCGGCACACAAAGGAGGCGCAGGACTTGGGCGTTTTCACCTGGCCCGTCCGGCTGGACAGCATGGACGGCCAGCGGTCGCTGGAGCTAGAGGCGATGGTGGACACCGGCCCCAGCTACACCATCGTGCCCGCTCCCCGTCATTCCCGCTGTCTTATCCGTCATTCCCGCGAAGGCGGGAATCTACCTCCTCTCTATCGCTCCGCGATGGAGCAGGGGCCGGCTGACTGGGGTAGGTGTACGGGGTAAGCCATAGGGGCGTCCCTGGTGGGCGCCCTGGCTACGCCCCCGTCATTCCGGCGCAAGCCGGAATCCATCCCGCTCATCCATCCATCCTGCAAATCCTGATGCAGACAAAAACCTACCCTTGTCAGGGGGTTACGTCCGACACACCGGGTAGTCCGCCCGCGCCGGCACATTGCTCGCCGGATACGGCGGCCCCAGCGTGATCCGCGCGAAGAACGCTGCGTCCGCCGCCGTCACGTTGCACCAGTAGTACCCGCGCGCCTGGAACGTTGCCAGGCCCGGGACATGCCGCCACTGCCCTAGCGCCGCATCGTAGGCCAGGATGCGGTCATCACCGCCGTCGAAGCGGCGCGTCAGCATATTCGCTGGCGGGTATTGGTCGTCCAAGGGGATCGCCAAGATCACTCCCACCGGGAAGGTGTACAGCGTGTTCACAATAGCCCACGGCACCGCATAGACCAAGGGGCTGTCGGGGGCGATCCACCGGCGCACGATCCGGCCATCACCTTGGCGCCGCACCACGGCATAGGTCTGCCCCAGATCGCCGTCGCGCACAAACCCGCTGGTGATGACCCGCTGGCCGTCCCGGCTGATCCAGCCGATACCCACCTCGATCTCCACCCCCAGCAGATCGTGGCGTTGGAGCACCAGTAGATCGCCCGCCAGCTCGATGGCCGTCGCCGCCGCGGTGCGCCCGACGATAGGGGAGCGAGGGGGGACGAACGGGACCGCGGCCCCCCCACCGTCACTACCACCGCCATTGCCGCCATCACCGGGACCTGGCGCTGGGGGCACTATCACCGGCCCCGTCGGCGTGGGGGGCGGTGTGGCCGTTGGTGTAGGGGGCGCCGTCGGCGTGGCCGTTGGTGTAGGGGTCGCCGTCGGTGTGGCGGTCGGCGTGGCCGTGGGGAGCAGTGTGGTTGACTGGGCGGTGACTTTGAGGATTTTATCCTTCCCGGAGCCGTTGGAGGTGGTAATGTACAGCGCGTTGTCCGGACCGAGCACCGGCGAGCGGAGCCGTCCGTAGGTACCGTCCAGCTTGCTGACCTTGATCTCGCTCACCAGGCTGCCGGACGAAGTGAACTTGAAGATACGCAGCGTCTTATTCACGAGGGAGGCCACTGCCAGCCGTCCCTGCCACGCACCCCACGAGGCGCCAGCGAGGAAGACGGCGCCGCTGGTAGCGATGGTCGGCCGCCCGGACGACCACTTGGCCGCTATGGCGTTGGGGAACCTAGCCAGGTCGGTCATGGGAGCATCTTCCCAGTATTGGTTGGGCGGCCAGTCCGGGCCGCGGGTCACGCCGTCAAAGCCGTAATTGCCCCCGCTACTCAACAGGTTAATCTCGTCATCAACGCTGGGGCCGTGCTCGACTGACCACATTTGGCTCGTGCCGGGGCGGTGCGCCAGCCCTTGCGGGTTGCGGTGGCCGTAGGTGTAGATCAGCGGCGAATTGGGAGCGGAGAAGGGGTTGCCCGGCGCCCCCGCCCCGGTGGCAGCGTGTACTCGCAGCACCTTCCCACCCAGGCTGGCGAGGCCCTGGGCAGCGTTCATCTGCAGCGCGTCCCCGGTGGAAATCCACAGGTAGCCCTGCGGCCCGAAGCGCAGCCGACAGCCGGCATGACCGCCCAAACTCGACGCGGGAATGCCACCGACCAGGGGATCGGTGGCCCGCGTGGCCGTCGTATAGCCGGTGTCAATGGTCCAGGCGATCACCTGCACCTCAAAGGCGGTTTTTGCCGTGTTCTGGTGCGTCTGGCAAGTGTAGAAGCGGCGGTTGGTCGCAAAGGCGGGATCAACGGCGATGGACATCAACCCGGCCTCGCCTTGGACGAACAGGTCGCTGAGGTCGGCGGTGATGGCTCGGACCGTGCCGTCGGTGAGCCGGGTTTTCAGCGTGCCCCCGCGCTCGGTGAACAGCATGGTCCCGTCGGGGACAAACGCCAGGTCCCAGGGGATGGTCAGGCCGGTGACGAGTTCGGTAACTGTCAGTGTCGGTCCCGTCGTCCCGGCGCCAACGGTGGTGCTCGTCACGGCTTCCGCCGTCTTGCCGGTGCCGTGGCCGTCCGTGTATTCCGCCCTGACCCGCAGGTACTTACCCTGGTCGGCGGTACCAGGCGTATAGTGGGCATCATACGCCAGCTTCCTGACGGAGGTCCAGGTGCTCTTGTCCGGGGAGCTATACCATTGGTACTTTTGGGCAGAGAGTCCGTCCGGATCCGCCAACTTGGCCCGAAAGATGGTGCCGACCAGGGGCCGACTGGGCGCCAGGGATATGCTCCCGGCGTCGTCCACGTTCCGGACGGTAACGCTCACGGTGATTTGGTCGTCAATGGATGTGTCCGGGTTGCCGGCAGCGTCCTTGCCGTCGTGGACAGAGAGCGTCATGGTATAGCTCCTGACGCTTTCATAGTCGAGGGAGGCCTTCGTCCGCAGTTGCCCGGTGGTGGCGACGATAGTGAAGGACGCCGCATCGCTGCCGGAGAGGGAATAGGTCAGGCTGTCGCCATCGGCATCGGTGGCTGCCACCGGGAGACCGACGTCAGTGCCGGAGGGGACATTCTCGTTCACCCTGCGGTTTCCGTTTTCGTCGGAGGGGAACGCGGGCTGGTTGTTGGTCGGTGTTTGGGCATAGCCCGGGGCCACCAGCAGACAGAGCAAGGCCAAAACGGCTGTTAGCAGGAGGAGCTTTGCGACCGGAAAGGGCCGGCCACCAAGCTCGACCGCGGGAAGCACAGCGGAGTGGGCCACAGTGTTGAACACCTTGAGGCCATCGTGAATAAAAATACCACTACTACTCCTCCAGCATAACATAGAATATTCACCTTCGGGAATCCACCCCCTCTCCCCTAGATACGGGTTAAGCCGTAGGGGCGCAACATGTTGCGCCCGTCCCCCGCCGCAGCGGGGGGACCATAAGCTCACAAGGGTAGGTTTTTCGTGTAGCGGCGCGATTTACCGCGTCCGGGTACTCGTCATTCCGGCGAAAGCCGGAATCCAGGACTATTCGTGCCCCCGGCCCCGTCATTCCTGCTTGCCCCATTCGTCATTCCCGCGAAAGCGGGAATCCATCCTGCTCATCTCTGCATCCTGCAAATCCTGATGCAGACAAAAAACCTACCCTTGTGAGGGACCATAGGGGGTGAGGACCATCCTCACCCCTCAAAGATAGCCACCAGCTCCGGTCGCAGCGGGTAGCGCAGCGGTTCTCCCGCGAAGTGCCGGCGTGCGTCCTCGCACTGCCCCAGGAAGACGCCCCGGTGCGCCCCATACGTGTGACCGCCCCGGTGCGGCGTATGCACCACGTTCGGCAACGTGCGGAGCGGGCTGTCCGGTGGCGGCGGCTCCGGGCTATACACGTCAATGGCGGCCCGTAGCTCACCGGCCGTCAGCCGCTCCAGTAGCGGCCCCTGCGCCACCACCGCCATCCGTGATACCAGCACGAACACCGCCTCGTGCGGCAGCGCATAGATCACCTCCCGGTTGATGATCTCTAGCGTCTCCGGCGTCGGCGGGATAGCGACAAAGAAGACCTCGCTCTGCGCCGCCAGCGCGACGAGATCGGTGGCCTTGCGACCTCCCGCCGCCACCATCCGCTCCGCCGGCACATACGGATCGAACGCTTCCCAGTCGGTGTCGAACGGCGCCAGCATCCGCGCCAGATGGCGATGGATTTCGCCGAACCCGGCCAGCCCCACCCGCCGGCCGTGCAGCCGGTCCGGTGTTTCCGGCCCCTCCGGAAAATCCTCCCAATTGACCCAGCCGTTCGCGCCGACAATCTCGTGCTCCTGCGGGAGATTGCGGAGCGCCGCCAGCCCCAGTGCCAACTCGTACTCCGCCACCCACGGCGACATGACGGGCGCCGTTTCGCTGAATGCGATCCCCCGCGCCAGCGCCGCCCTCACGTCGCACAGCTCGGCCTGCCGATAGTGGCACGTGGACCCGATGTACCGCAGCCGCGGCGCCTTGGCCAGCCGCTCGGCAGACAGGTAGCCGATGCCCTGGTTGCCCCAGCCGCACAGCACCAGCCCGTCGGCATCGGCCAGCGCCGCATCCACCCGCGCCGCCCGCTCGTCCGGCGTCAGGTCGGCCCCGAGATGCACGACAACCCGCTCGGCAAACGAGTCCAGCACCTCGGCCGCCGCCCTACTCCAATGCCGGTCCAACGACCGCGGCCCAAACACCACCACAACCCTCGGCCGCCCCATAATCACCACCTCCTACACCAGCACCGGGCCACAGTCTAGCGCCTACTACCGGCTGCCTCCCCGCCTGCCGTCATTGCGGCTTGCGCCGCAATCCAGAGCCGTAGGGGCGCAACATGTTGCGCCCGTCCCCCCGCGATGCGGGGGGGCCATAGGGGGGCCGGCACCTCACAAGGGTACGTTCTTCCTCTGGAGAGTGGCCGGGAGTGAGGGCCGCCGCACGCACTCCCCTTCCCTGGCATGGAAGGGACCGGGGGTTAGGACCGCCCTTCTCCCCCTCTCCACATGTGTGGAGAGGGGGCCGGGGGGTGAGGCCTATCCCCGTCCCCCCGTCGCAGCGGCGCCCCTCCCCGTCCCCCCGTCGCAACGGGGGGACCATAGGGGGGCGGTCCCCTACACCGCCGGCCGCCGTTCGTGCCAGGACGTGCTCTGCTCGTAAGCGTGCGCCGCGCGCAGCAAGGTCCGCTCGTCGAACGGCCGCCCCACCAGCATCAGCCCCACCGGCAGCCCACCCACAAACCCGCACGGCACCGAGATGGCCGGCAGCCCCGTGTAGTTGCACGGCCGCGTGATCTGCGACAGCATCCCGGCGCCATGCGGCTGCCCGTTGACCATGATGGAGTTGGTGCGGGCGGCGGCAATGCTCGGCGCCGCCACCGCCACCGTCGGCCCCGCCAGCACGTCCACCTCCCGCCACACCGCCGTATACCGCTCCAGCAGCAGTCGCCGCGCGCGCAGCGCCTTGGCGTGATCGTTGGCCAGGATGAATTGCAGCGGTAGCAGCCGCAGCAGCGTCTCCTCGCCGTAATCCCCCGGCCGCGTCCGCAGCCAATGCTCATGATCCACCAGCGCCTCGGCCCGAATCGCGTCCACGCCGTCCATCAGCGCGTCGTGGTCCGGCAGTCGCACCTCCTGCACCGTCGCGCCCAGCGCCCCCAGTTGCGCGATGGCCGCCCGCACCACCGCCTCGACCGGCCCATCCACGAGCGCAAAGTAGTAGTCGCGCGGCACGCCCACCCGCAGCCCGCGCAGGTCCGTCCCGCCACCCAGCGCCGCCGGCGGCGCCGCCATGTCGCTTGATGTGGGGTCGCGCGGGTCGTGACCGGACATCACTGCCAGCAGCAGCGCCGCATCCTCGACCGCGCGCGCGAGCGGCCCGATGTGATCCCGCGTCGGGTTGCCCCCGCGCATCGCCCCGCGCGTCGGCACCCGGCCATGCGTCTGCTTCAACCCCACGATCCCGCACAGGGCGCCAGGAATCCGCACCGAGCCGCCCGCGTCCGTGCCGAGCGCCCCCAGCGCCATCCCAGCCGCCACCGCCGCAGCCGAGCCACCCGACGATCCGCCCGGCACGTGCTCCGGGTTCCACGGATTGCGCGTCGGTCCGTAGTGCGGATTGATCGTCGTGGTGCCGAATCCGAACTCATGCAGGTTGGCCTTGCCCACCATGATCGCCCCGGCCGCCTGTAGCCGCGCCCAGGCCGGCGCGTCCTCGCGCGGCACGTAGTCGGCCAGGATTTTCGAGCCGGCCGTCGAGCGTATTCCCGCCGTCTCGATATTGTCCTTCACGGCGATGGGGATGCCATGCAGCGGCCCCACCTCGCCCCCGGCGGCGAGCGTCGCCTCTGCCGCCCGTGCCGCGGCCAACGCCTGCTCGTCGCGCCGCGTGATGAAGCAGTTCAGCGTCGGCTCCAGCCGTTCGATCTGCCCCAGTACCGCCTCCATCAGCTCCACCGGCGATACCTGCCGGCGCTCGATCAGCGACCGCGCTTCGCCGATGGTCAGCCACGCCAGGTCGTTGCCGTTGGCAGTCACGGCGTCCCCTCCTCCAGGCGGTACGGCTGTGCCGTCAGTGTCTCGTCCACCTCAACCCCCGACTCGGCAAAGCGCCGCACCGTAGCCCGCTGCTCCCGCACCGCGTCCAGCACTTGCGGCAACACCCGCTCCGGTATCGGTATCAAGTCCAGCATCCGCACCATCTCGTTCAAGTCCTCCACCGTCAGCACAGTATCCTTATCCGCCATACCGCCTCCCTCTCGCCCCCAGCATCCGCACGCACCGGCTCTGATTGTAGCGGGTACCGTGTTCTCCCCGACTCCGGCCGGCGTAGGTACCTGCCAAGCCGTAGGGGCGCAACATGTTGCGCCCGTCCCCCCGCCGCAGCGGGGGGACCATAGGGGGGCCAGACCCAGACCCACCCCTCTATCGTCATTCCCGCGAAAGCGGGAATCCATGTCCCCCCGCCGCAGCGGGGGAACTCACAAGGGTAGGTTTTTCTGTAGGGGCGCGATAAATCGCGCCCAGGTCCCCGTCATTCCGGCGGAAGCCGGAATCCAGACCCATACGTGGCCCCTATGTCCCCGTCATGGCGCTGGAAAGCACCCGATTCCTGCCCGGCGAGGGTGAGGACCATCCTGCTCATCCTTCCATCCTGCAAATCCTGATGCAGACAAAAAACCTACCCTTATCAGGGGGGTGAGGCGCGTATAATCAACCGTGACATACCAGCAGAAAGGAGACCGCGGTGTTCACACCCATCAAGGCCACGGCAATCTCGCTCAAGCCTAAGAAGTGGGACAAGGCCTACAACGCCGACAAACTGGAATCGCTCTTCCGCGCGGCAGCCCAGGAACAACCCGATCTGATCGTTGCCACCGAGGGCGTCCTCGAAGGCTACGTGGTCATGGATGTGATCGAGCACCCGGAGAAGGTCCCGGCCATGCTCGACATCGCCGAGCCGCTCGACGGACCGTACATCCGCCGCTTCCAGGCGTTGGCCCAAGAGCTACGCACCTGCCTCTGCTTCGGCTTTGCCGAGCGCATTGACGACGACGTGTACAACAGCGCCATCTTCATTGACCAGGAGGGCGCCATTCGCGGGCGCTATCACAAGACCCAGTTCGCGGAAGGCACCCACGATTCCTGGGACTTCAACCGCATTGGTCGGCAGATCAGAGCCTTCGACACTCCGCTTGGCCGCGCCGGCATGCTCATCTGCGCCGACCGCTGGAACCCGATGATCGCCCGCACCCTCGCCCTCGACGGCGCCCAGTTGCTCCTCATCGTCTCGTATGGCTCGCGCCGCAAGGCCCAGAATGAGACCGTCTTGGCCCGCGCCCGCGAGAACGGACTGCCCATCGTCGAAGCAAACGTCGGTATGAACTTGCTCATTAGCAAGGGCGAGGTCGCCGCCTACAAGTGGGGCGTAGACCGGATCACCACCGCCGTCGTCGAGATACCGACTCCCCCCTCACACACGGCAGCCCGGGCCCAAGAGCAAGAGTACATGCAGCTCCAAGGCCCGAAGATGGCCGAGCACTACGAGCAGACCATGGCCCGCATCCAACGCACCACCGCCTAGTCAGCGGCACACGCCCCACCCGTCCCCTGACTGGGCTAGGTACAGGCCAAGCCGTAGGGGCGCAACATGTTGCGCCCGTCCCCCCGCCGCAGCGGGGGGACCATAGGGGGGCACCCCCCATCATTCCCGCCTCACCCCCGTCATTCCACCCCCCGGCCCCCGTCATTCCCGCGAAAGCGGGAATCCAACCCCCGCTCTATCGCCCCGCGATGGAGCGGGGGCCGGCTGACTGGGCTAGGTACAGGCCAAGCCGTAGGGGCGCAACATGTTGCGCCCGTCCCCCCGCCGCAGCGGGGGGACCATAGGGGGGCACCCCCCGTCATTCCCGCCTCACCCCCGTCATTCCACCCCCCGGCCCCCGTCATTCCCGCGAAAGCGGGAATCCATCCTGACCATCCTTCCATCCTGTAAATCCTGATGCAGACAAAAAACCTACCTCTGTGAGGAGGGGGCCGGGCGGTGAGGCCACCCACCCAGAGCCGCTACACTATGGCTGTCGAACCCCTACCGGCGGAGGTCAAGTGCCGTGCGACAGCGTGTGCTCGTGCTGCATCCCACCGATAACGTCGCCACCGCCCTGGTGGATCTGGACGCGGGCCAGACTGTCACTGCCGACCGTGAGTCGGGCACCGTGACCATCCACGCCCAGGAACCGATTGCCTTTGGCCATAAGCTCGCCCTGACCCCCCTTGCCGCCGGCGCCCCGGTCTACAAGTACGGCGAGGTCATCGGCGTCGCCTCGGCCGATATCCCGGCCGGCGCCCACGTCCACGTCCACAACGTCGAAAGCCAGCGCGGCCGCGGCGACCTCGCCCCCACCCCCTGAAATCCCCACCCCTCCCGTCATTCCCGCGCCAGCGGGAATCTCCGTCCCCCCGCCGCAGCGGGGGGACCATAGGGGGGCACCCCCCCGTCATTCCCGCCTCACCCCGTCATTCCACCCTCCGGGCCCCGTCATTCCCGCTTTCGCGGGAATCCATCCTGACCATCCTTCCATCCCGTAAATCCTGATGCAGACAAAAAACCGACCTCTGTGAGGAGGGGGCCGGGGGGTGAGGCCCATCCTGCTCATCCCCTCATCCTGCAAATCCTGATGCTGACAAATCCCCCCGTTGTTTCCCATCCCACTCCGTCAACATGTCCCCTTGAACGGAGGTTGACGGATGCGAGACATGTCTAACGCACACGCTGCACGGACAGGGAGCAGTCTTGGCATTACGCCGGCCAACAGCGGTGGCGTAGCCACCTTGCCGAGGGCGCCGGGTCATGGGAGACCTTGCACCGCGCATTCCTGCGTGGTGCGGCATGGCCGTCCGCGCGCCACCCCCAGGGCGCCGGGTGCTGACGTACCCCCGACCACCACGGCCGGGGCGCCGGGTTCGCACTGTCTGCGCGCCGTGCCGCACGCACCGGTCCCTGACCGGGCGCGTCCGGTGCAAAGGGCGCCGGGTCAGGGCCGACCCCGCACCGCGTCATTCGATGCGGCGCGGCCTGACCGTCCGCGCGCCACCCCTAGGGCGCCGGGTGCTGACGTACCCCCGACCACCACGGCCGGGGCGCCGGGTCAGTACCGTCCGCGTGCCGTGCCGGCCGCGCCGGACCCCCACCGGTCCGTCGCCCGGCACCAAACGGCGCCGGGTCATGGTAAACCCCGTGCCGCGTCATTCGATGCGGCGCGGCCTGACCGTCCGCGCGCCACCCTCACGGCGCCGCGCCATGACGTACCCCTCGCCAGTGCGGCTAGGGCACCGGGTCATGGTCGAGGCGCCGGGCTGCCCCCCGCGGCGGCCCCCGACCGCTCCCCCGTCTCGCTCCCGCTGGCGCCGGGTCACGACTGCTCCCGTCGTGGACCCCGCGCCGCCGGTTCACCGTCAGCCTCCGTCACCCACTTCACCACCACAAAGGAGGAAACCGTGTACGACCGACTGTTCACCGCCGCTGAAGTGCAGGCCCTCGCCCCGGCAGCCGAAGCCCCGGTCCTTGACGCCGAGGTCCGGCTGTTCCAGGTGCTCATTTACCGGCTCCTGGCCCGCGGCCCCGCCCTCGCGCGACCCCATAACCGCCGGCGCGGCGCCGCCGTCCGGCGCCGGCAGCACACCGTCCTGCTCCAACAGATCGCCGCCATCGGCCGCACCGCCGATGTGCTCCAGCGTCTGCTCAAGACCCGGCAGACCCTCGCCAAGGACTCCCCCTCGGCGCTGTATCAAATGCTTGATGAAGCGGCCAAGTACATGGAGGACCCATCGCTTGAACCCGACCCGCCCGGCGAAGACCTCGTGATCGAGGAATACGTCCCAGGCTCGCTCCCCACCTAGCCACCCCGCCATCCCCCCGCTGCGGAGACCTCTGCATAACCCGTCATTCCCGCGAAAGCGGGAATCCATGTCCCCCCGTCGCAGCGGGGGGACCATAGCTTAATACACGACACTTTTCAGACCGGGGTAGGTGAGGAGTTGACTCATGGAAGCACCGTACTCCATCCTGAGGTTGAAGACACCGGGAAGGAGTGGGTCCATGAGCCAACGGCAGGCATTGTACCACTGGCACCACGAGGTCGAACGCCGCATGCCCCAGTTGAGCAAACCCCTGGTGAAGGTCTTGAGCGGGTTCAGCTTTGGGGTAGCCGCCGCGCGATGCTGCACGCTCAACGCCGTCGCCGAGGCGGTGCCGGCACTGGGCAAGCCGGATACCGTCGAGCGCCGGCTGCAACGGTTCCTGGCCAACCCGCGTCTCGACTGGGCCCAGGGCTGCCAGGCGTTGGCAGCGTGGGTGCTCAGTCACCTGTCCGGCCGTGGGCCAGTGGTGTTGCTGGTGGATGAGACCAGCCTGCAGGCGCGGCTCAAGGTGATGGCCGTCAGTCTGGCCTATCGGGGTCGTGCCATCCCCCTGGCCTGGTGGTGCTATTCCCCCACCCAGTGGCCGATGGGCCAGGTGGCGTTGATTACCACCTTGCTCACCTGGGTCGCCGCGGGCCTGGCGGACCGGCGCCCGGTGGTGGTCCAAGCCGACCGTGGGATTGGCACCTCGCCCGCGTTGCTCCGCGCCATCGAAGGGCTGGGCTGGTACTACCTGGTCCGAGTCACCAAGCAGGTGCGGGTGCGGGTGGACGGACAAACGCCCGTGCCCTTCGGGAGCCTGGTGTCGCAACCCGGCGATGCCTGGCGGGCCCCGGTGGCGGCCTTCAAGCAGGCGGGCTGGCTCCGGTGTTGGGCCCAAGGGCGCTGGCAGCCCGGGCACGCCGAGCCGTGGCTGCTCTTGACCAACCACCCGGCCGCGCAGAGCGACTGGTACAGTATGCGGATGTGGGAGGAGCTGGCCTTCCGGGACTTCAAGTCCTACGGGTGGCAGTGGCAACGCAGCCGGGTCTGGCGCGCCGAGCGGGCCAATGTCCTGTGGCTGGTGATGGCCCTGGCCTATGTGTGGATGCTCAACCTCGGGACCCAGGTGGCGCACACGGCGCGGCTCCGCCGGGAACTCACACGGGGCCGACAACCGCGCTTCAGCCTGTTCACCCTCGGGCTGCGCCTCCTGCGGCGCCGGCTGTCCCTGGGACACCGGCTGTCCGTGCGCCTCCGGCTCGTCGCCCGGCCACCCCCGCTCCCCAAAAGTGTCGTGTATTAAGGGGGACCATAGGGGGGCTACGCACCCACCCAACGGGAGGTTTTGCGTGTAGGGGCGTGATTCACCGCGCCCTGGCGCTCGCCATTCCGGCGGAGACTTTTGCCTAACTCGTCATTCCCGCACAAGCGGGAATCCCCGTCCCCCCGCCGCAGCGGGGGGACCATAGGGGGGCTACGCACCCACCCAACGGGAGGTTTTGCGTGTAGGGGCGTGATTCACCGCGCCCTGGCGCTCGCCATTCCGGCGGAGACTTTTGCCTAACTCGTCATTCCCGCACAAGCGGGAATCCATGTCCCCCCGCCGCAGCGGGGGGACCATAGGGGGGCTACGCACCCACCCAACGGGAGGTTTTGCGTGTAGGGGCGTGATTCACCGCGCCCTGGCGCTCGCCATTCCGGCGGAGACCTCTGCATAACTCGTCATTCCCGCACAAGCGGGAATCCCCGTCCCCCCGTCGCAACGGGGGGACCATAGGGGGGCAATATCACGCCCCCTCGTCACCATCCGCCGCGAACAGCGCCAGCGCCCGCGCCGCCTCGTCTGCCGGCAGCGGCTTGCCGTGATAGCTGAAGTCGCGCTCCACCCAGGGAATGCCCTTCCCCTTGACCGTGTGCGCGACAATCACCTGCGGCCGCCCCGCCACGTCCCGCGCCGCGGCCAGCGCCTGCCACACCGCCGCTTGATCGTGCCCGTCCACCTCTTGCACGTGCCACTGGAACGCCTCCCACTTGGCGGTCAGCGGTCGGTAGTCCAGCACGCGCTCGACGAGGTCGGTCTGCTGCGCCTTGTTGTGGTCCACGATGGCCGTGAGTGAAGCCACGCGGTACTGCGCCGCCGCCATCGCCGCCTCCCACACCTGCCCCTCCTGCACCTCCCCATCGCCGAGCAGCACGTACACCCGGTAGTCTCGCCCGTCCACCCGCCCGGCCAGCGCATGGCCCAGCCCGATGGACAACCCCTGGCCCAGTGATCCGGTCGAGGCCTCCACCCCCGGCAGCCGGCGCATGTTCGGATGCCCTTCCAGCGGGCTGCCGATGCGCCGCAGGCTTGGGAGCTGGTCCACGCCGAAATACCCCCGTTCGGCCAACATCGCGTACAGGATCGGCGCCGCGTGACCCTTGCTCAGAATGAACCGGTCCCGCTCCGGCCACTCCGGCCGCGCCGCATCGTGCCGTAACAAGCCCCCGCAGTAGAGCGCCGTCATGATCTCGACCGCCGAGAGCGAGCTGGAGGGGTGCCCCGACCCGGCCGCCGTCGTCATCTCGACGATTGCCCGCCGAATGCGCTGCGCCGCCGCCGCCATCTCGGCCAGCGGCGGCTCGGTGATGGTCCCCGGATCAATCCCGGACCCTGTGGCTCCCATGGACATCGTGCGTCTCCTAACGGTCTGCTCGGACTATGCGGGCCGTCGCGGCCGTCTCGACAGCACAGCCGCAATCTCCCGGCGGCTAGTATAGCGCCCGCCGGTCCGCGGCCATGCTACACTGAATCCACCGCCCCGGTTTCTCGGTCATTCCCGCTTTCGCGGGAATCCCCGTCCCCCCGTCGCAACGGGGGGACCACAGGGGGGCTGCATCCCCGTCCCCCCGTCGCAACGGGGGGACCACAGGGGGGCTGCATCCCCGTCCCCCCGCCGCAACGGGGGGACCATAGGGGGGCGTCATTCACAACTCAGCAACCCAAAGGGAGGAGTGCAACATGGTCAGCGTTGGTGGCGGCCCAGGCATTGGCGGTGGCGCGGCGATACTCCTGGTGGTCATTGTCCTGATTATCGTCCTGTGGTGGTGGCTGCGCGATTAGCGCGCTACCCCCTCTCACCGTGGAGACGCTTGCAAAATCGTCATTCCCGCGCAGGCGGGAATCCAAAAACCGGTCCTCCCAGGTTGGCGGCAGGCGAGTCATCGTGCCCTAGCACTCCATCCGGGTAGTTACGCAAGGGTCTCCCGTGAGAGAGGGCTGATAGAGTAGTGAGAGAGGAGTATCCGATGCGTATTGCCGTTGGCAGTGACGAGGCTACGCAGCTCACCGCTGCCGTTGTCGAAGACCTCCGCGAGCGCGGCCACGACGTGAAGCTGTTCGGCCCACTGGAGGGGCGCAACGCCCCCTGGCCGCAGGTGGGCCAGGACGTTGGCGCCGCCGTGGCCGCCGGCGCGGCCGACCAGGGCGTGCTCTTCTGCTGGACCGGCACCGGCGTGTCCATCGCCGCCAACAAGGTGCCCGGTATCCGCGCCGCCCTCTGCCATGATGCCGAGACCGCCCGCGGTGCGCGCATCTGGAACCACGCCAACGTCCTGGTCATGAGCCTCCGCGCCACGCCGCCGGTCATCGCCCGCGAGATGCTGGATGCCTGGTTTGCCACCCCACCCGGCGAGGACGCCGAAGACCAAGCGTGCGTCGAGCAGATAACCCAGATCGAGGCCCAATACACCTCTCCGGCCGCGGACTGAGAGTGCTTGCGCCTGCATCCCCCTCCCCCCACCGCCGCGGGGGACCACAGGCTCACAAGGGTAGGTTTTTCTGTAGAGGCGCGGTTCATCGCGCCCCGTCACCCGTCATTCCGGCGAAAGCCGGAATCCAGGGCTATTCGTGCCCCGCGGCGCTCGTACATGGCACTGGCAAGCGCCCGGTTCCTCCCCGGCGTTGGCTGAGACACCTGGCCCGGGGCGGCCCACTCCCGCGGCCACCCATCCTGTTCATCCTTCCATCCCGAAAATCCTGATGCAGACAAAAAAACCTACCCCAGTGAGGGGACCACAGGGATGCACTTGACGCCGGCACCCAATACCAGGCATCATTAAGAGTCGTCGTTTGCGGCTACCCGGGTCCCGTAGTGTAGTGGACTAACACGCCACCCTGTCAAGGTGGAGATCGCCGGTTCAAATCCGGTCGGGACCGCCCTCTAATCCAGTCGGCCGGGTCCTCTCCCCAAGAGGTCCGGCCATTTCACTTCTTCTACTGGCTAGTTCCCCACCCCTAGTTACCGATGCTCTCTTCCACCCGCCCGAAGATATGCAGCAGCCGGCTCCGGTCGGCCGGCGGCAGCGGCGGCCCCACCAGTGACCGCACGTTGGCCTCCAGGTGCGCCATATTGCCCGTCCCGGTGAGCACCGTCGAAATGGCCGGGTGTTCGGCAACGAACTTGTAGGCGGCGCTCGGCACCGAATCGACGTGATCGCGCAGCAGCCAGTCCAGCGGCCGGTCGTCCGACACCGCGTCCTCATCCACCACCCCACGCGCCTTCAGCCCCTGGATCGTCTCCGTCAGGTAAGCCGGCTGCGAGAGCACCCGCCGCACCGCGAACATCACCAGCACCCCGACGTCGTGCAGCTGCGCCTGCGGGAGCACGACCTGCTCGGCATTCGGCGCCAGCAGGTTGTAGCCGACCATCATCGTGTCGAAGTGGTCATCGGTCAGCGCCCGTTGCAGCATCTCGTGCGTGCCGTCGCTCCGGTAGTTCTCGGTAATCCCCAAGAACCGGAACTTGCCCTGCTCCTGCCAGCGCCGCGCCTCCGGCAGAAAGCGCTCCATCACCTGGTCGTAGAGACGTGTCTGCACCCCATGAAACTGAAACACGTCCAGATAGTCCACGCCCAGCCGCCGCAGACTCTCGTGCAGCGACTCCTCCAACACCTCCAAGGGGAAGAGCGTGCCCCGCTCCTGATCGTTCGCCGCGAACTTGCTCGCCAGCACATAGCTATCCCGTGGCACGTCGCGCAGCGCCCGGCCGAGAATCGCCTCACTATCCTTGTAGCCGGCGGCCGTATCTATCAGGTTGATGCCCAGGTCCAGCGCCCGATGCACCACCCGGATCGCGTCAGCCTCCACAACCCCCGTATTCTGACCCAGATTGCTCGGCCCGCCGGTACCCAGCCCGGCCACCGAAACCCTCAACCCCGTCCGCCCAAACCGACGATACTCCACGCTCCCTCCCTCCGCATACACCGTCCCCCCGCCACAGCGGGGGGACCATAGTTCACAGGGGTAGGTTTTTCCGTAGAGGGCTACAACATGTTGCGCCCGTCCCCCCGTCGCAACGGGGGGACCACAGGGGGGCAAGTCCCTAACAAGGGCAGGATTGCCCATAGCGGCGCGATTTATCGCGCCCAGGTGCTCGTCATTCCGGCGAAAGCCGGAATCCAGAGCTATTTGTGCCCCCCACCCCCGTCAAGGTCCCGGAAAGTGCCCGGTGGTGGCCTTGCGCTCAGGCCACGGTGCTTCCCGCGCCAGCGGGAATCCATCCTGCTCATCCTTGCATCCTGAAAATCCTGATGCAGACAAAAAACCTACCCCTGCGAGGAGGCCCCCACCCCCCTATTCGTAGTTCCCGGCCTCGAACAAGTCCAGCAGCTTCTGCCGCGCCGGCTCCGGCATCCGCTGCAACGGCATACTCACGTGCTCCTGGCACAGCCCCATCGCCGCGTACAGCGCCTTGCCCGACGGCGGTCCATACCCCGTAATGGCGTCCGACAGCGGGATGATCTTCTTCTGAATCTCCACCGCCTTGTCCCATTCGCCCTGCTGCGTCAGCCGATACATCTCGGCATACATTTTCGGCGCAAAGGCGGCCTCCGGTGGCGTGGTTCCCGCGCACCCGACCAGCATCCCCGCCACGAACATCTGCCCGTCCGTCACCATCACACCGAAGTTGTCGGTCACTTCCTGCGTCTCCCACGCAATGGACTGCATAATCCGCTGGTCCCCGGTAGACACCTTGATCCCGACCACGTTGTCGCGCGCCGCCAACTCTTTGATGATCGGCGGACACACCCCGGGGCGCACGTTCGGATACTTGGTGTCGTGGAAATAGATCACCAGCGGCACCTTGACCGCATCCGCCACCGCCCGGTAGTGCGCCTCCATTTCTTGCTCTTTCATCTTGAAGTAGTACGGCTCGGTGACATGCACCATGTCCACCCCGACCGCCTCGGCCACGCGGATGTTCTCGATGGTGTGCTCGGTGCCGGGTGCCCCGCAGCCCGTCACAATCGGAATGCGCCCGTTCGACGCCTCCATCGCTACCTCCAGCTCGCGCTGATGATACTTGGGCAGCAGGTTCGGCCCCTCACCCCGCGTCCCGAACATCCACAGACCGTCCATGCCCCCCTCGACAAGGAAGTTGACGACCCGCCGCGTTCCGTCCTCGTCAATCGTCCCGTCCGCGTTCAGCGGCGTCGGCATGATCGGCCACACCCCTGCAAACTCAGGCTGTCCCATCGCTACACTCCCCTCTCCATTCCATTTGCGGTGTTCCCACCGCGGTTGCTGTCTCCCTGCTCCGTGATTCCCACTTACCGAGACCTTTGCGTAACCCGTCATTCCCGCGAAAGCGGGAATCCAGGCCAGCAGCCGCCAACCCGGTAGGGGCGTCCCTTGTGGGCGCCCTCGCCGCTCCCCCGCCGCCCCGTCATTGCGGCGCAAGCCGCAATCCAGCCCCTTCCCTTTAGGGAGGGGGGCCAGGGGGTAGGTCTTTCCCCACGCCCCTACCCCACCCGGAAGTGACTCCCCGCGATATGGCGTGTACCGCCAAAGTTGTTCCCGTCCTCCTCCGTGAAGTAGTACGCAGTGAAGATACGCCCGTCGTCCAGCTCCGTTGCCACCGGATAGCCCAGGTCCCATTCGCTGGCGTCGGCCCGGATCACCGCCTCCGCCGACCAGGTGGCCCCGTCATCTTCACTGACGATCAGCCCCATCCCGAACGGCGGCTGGCGCCGGCCGAAGATCACCACAATCCGACCGTCCCGCAGCCGCAGCGGCCACGGCGAACGGTAGTGTACCCCCTGTCGCCGCGCCCCCGACCAGACGTGCGTGCGCGTCAGCCCCGCCCACGGCGACTGTCCCCAAGCAACAATCGGCCGCGGCGCGCTCCAGCTGTAGCCCCCGTCGTCGGAGTAGTTCAGCTGGATCGCGTTGCGAACACCCTGGATGTTGAGCATATAGCACTGGAGCCGGCCGCTCGGCAGCGGCAGCAGCACCGCGTAAGTAGGGCGGCCCCGCCCGGTTGGATCGCTGGCCACTTCCGCGAGGTAGTCCCACGACAGGCCGTTGTTGTCCGTGCCGTAGACGCCCAGTAGTGTGTTGCCCGCGTCGCTCCCGATACTCGCCACGACCAGTTGCGTGCCGTCGCCGTACTGCACCCACGGGCCGCCATCTATATGCACGTAGTTCAACCCGGTCGGCGGATTGATCCGTGTCGGCACCGTCTCCCAACTGTGCCCTCGGTCGCCTGACCGAAAGGCGTAGCTCTCCAATGCCGGCCGGCCGTCTTCTCGCTCCGGCCCGGTCGCCGGACGCGCGAAATAGACCGACGAATCCGGGCTACTCAGGTCAATCTCTTCCCGCGGCAGCGTGGGATCGTCGGCCTGCCGCAAAATGGTGCGCTTCTCCTCCAGCGGCAGCGAGTCGTCCCAGATCACCACCTCGTTTTCCGTCGGCCACGTCTCGCCATGATCGAACGACCGCTGCAACAGAATCTTGGCCCGTCCCTTGTAGCCGAACTGCCCGTGCATGATGTCGCCGCGCACCCGATAGGCGCTCGGCGCGTGGTGGTGGATGACCGTGATGTGCCCATCACCGTAGTTATGGATCGGGCACTGCCGCGGATGCGCGCACATCCGCTCCTTGCTGTAGCACAGCTTACTGTGCTGCACGTCGGTCAGCGCGACAACTGCACGTTCCACCGAACTACCTCCTTGGGTCAACCCACGTGGTACCTCGCACGCGGCCGGCCAGTCATTGGGCCTAGGTCATCGCTATCTTCTTGCCCCCACAACGGAAAACCCAAAAGTAGTGATGGGTGCTATCTCTACGAAAGCGCAATTTTCTGAGGAATGAAACCACTCTCCTGCTGTCAATGCTTGTCATTCTCACCCATCAACCGGTAGCTTCCGAAAAATACTTACCTAGCGTCTCCAATTCCAACCGCAGGGCGTCACCAAGATTCTCTGCATCTTCGCTCAAAATCCGCAAACAGGAGACTATGTTGCTCCAGTAGTCCGATACGGCCTCCGATAGTGTGTCGCCAACACCGTACTGTGTGGATACATAGTCTCTCACGAGCACATAATCCCCTTCCTCGACTGCATACAGCGTCAGCGGTTGGGATTGCACGTAATCACTATTGCCGTAGCCATCAGGCATCTTCGCTACAAAGTCGGTATGACACGTGCTCGCTTCCGATGGCGGCGTGTTGTCACGAGGGAATTCCCAGACTGCTTCAACCTGGGTGGATGTCTCCGGTGTCCAAGGGTGCTGTAGCTCTTTAGTCATAGGCAGACCACCCCTCTCACAAGGGTAGGTTTCTCTGTAGGGGTGCGATGAATCGCGTCCGCCTCTCCCGTCATTCCGGCGAAAGCCGGAATCCACTCCCTTCCCTACCAGGGAAGGGGCCGGGGGTTAGGTCCCGCGCCAGCGGGAATCTATCCTGCTCATCCTGCCATCCCGCAAATCCTGATGCAGACAAAAAACCTACCCTTGTCAGGGACCACCCCTCCCATTCCGGCAGTCGTTTCGCGGTAGGCCGGATTCCTCGGTACGGGCCACAACCGCTCATCACTCGATGCACGAGCAGTCGAGATGATGGCCGGGTGGTGTGCCTAGTGTAACAAAGCCGTCAAGGTTGCCGATGGGATTCGTGGCCCTGCGTCACGCCGATTATTCCTCCAACCGCACCGGATTGCGTAACACCCCGATGCCCTCCACCTCCGCCTCCATCACGTCACCCGGCGAGAGCGGCACCGTAGCGCCCACGTCGCCGGTCGCAATGATGTCACCTGGCTGGAGCGTCACCCACTTCGACGCCTCGGCCACCATCGCCTGGACGGTGAATCGCAGGTCCCGCGTATTGCCCTCCTGCACCTGCTCGCCGTTCAGCCGAAAGGTGAGCTGCAAGTTGTGCGGATCGCCGATCTGGTCCTGCGGCACGATCCACGGCCCCACCGGCGCGCTCGTATCGAACGACTTGGCGACCGTCTGGTAGGCGCCCCGCATCGTGACGTCGTTGAGCACGGTATATCCCCAGATGTACTCTGCCGCCCGGTCCTCGGCGATGCTCCGGCCCTCCTTGCCGATCACTACCGTCAGCTCGGTCCCGTACACCACCGGCTCGGGATAGTGGTGCTTGGGCAACACAACATAGTCATCCGGCCCCACCACCATCTGCGTGAGCTTGTAGAACGGCGTCGGCTTGGGGTGCGGCTCCAGCCCCCCGATGACCACGTGACTCTCGAAGGTCCGGCCCATACAGATCACTTTCGTACTCGGCGCAATGGGCGCCCACAGGCGCACCCCCTCCAGCCGGTACCCCAGCGGCTCACCGCCCGGCCCCTCCGTCCCGCCCGCTTGCAAAGCCCCCGCCAGCGCCCGCCGCGCCGCCGCCAGAGCGGCACCACCACCCGCGAGAAATTCCCCCAAAGCCGTACTCTGGCCCCCGTCGCCGGCCAGAGCACCGCACCACTCAAGATCATAAACGCGGCCCCCAACAACACTTCCCAGCCGGGCACCGCCCCCCGCATCGTACCGGCACACCCTCAACTCCTGCACCATGTCCCCCTTCTCCCCACCTCACCCCCGGCCCCTTCCCTCTAGCGCCGTAGGGGCGCGATTTATCGCGTCCAGGCCCCCGTCATTCCGGCGCAAGCATGTCCCGTACCCCGATACGGGGCCGGAATCCAGGCCCCGGCATCGCCCCCGTCATTCCCGCGAAAGCGGGAATCCAGGCGGCTGCCCTCACCCCGGCGCCTCCACAGTTCCCCTTCCCTTCAGGGAGGGGGTTAGGGGGTAGGTCCGCTCCCCCGTCACTACCCCAGCCGAAAGAAACTCCCCGCAATATGCCGCGTCCCCCCAAACCTGTTGCCGTCGTCTTCCATGAAATAGTAGGCGGTGAAAATCCGCCCGTCGTCCAGCTCCGTCGCCACGGGGTAGCCGAGGTCCCCGCCGCTCCCGTCGTCGCGCACAATGGCCTCTGCCGACCACGTGGCCCCGTCGTCCTCGCTGACCATCAAGCCAATCCCCGGCGGCGCCTTCCGCCGCGCAAAGAGCACCACGATCCGCCCGTCTCGCAGACGGAGCGGCCAAGGCGAGCGGTAGAACCAACCGCCCCCGCTCTGGCCCGGCCGGCGGCGTGCTACCCAAGGGGATTGCCCCCACGCGACAATCGGCTGCGGCGCACTCCAGCTATACCCCCCATCATCCGAAAAGGTCAGCTCGATCGTGTTCCGGAGACCGTTGTCAATGCGATTGAAGTAGCATTGCAGCCGCCCGCTGGGCAGCAGGATCAGGTTGGCGTAACCATGCCGGCCTCGCGCCGGTGGCTCGTTACCGATCTGCGCCAGGTACGTCCAGCTGAGGCCGTTGTCGTCGGATCCATACAGCCCCGTGACGGCCTTGTAGTAGTCCCGCGGGTTACTCCCGCTGTTGCGGTTGTCCAGCCACGCCGGCACCACGAGCGTCCCGTCCGGGAACTGGATGGGCCTGTCCCCGTCTACGGAGACGAAGTTGAAGCCCGGCGGCGGCGTCAGGCGCGTCGGTACCGTCTCCCAAGTGCGTCCCCGGTCGCCGGAGCGCACGGCAAAGCACTCTAGCGCCGGGCGCCCTTCGGGATCATCCGGGCCGGTCGCATGGCGCGGAAACGCCACCACCGCATCAGGGCTGGTCAGGTCTATCGCCTCCCGCGCCACCCCCGGCTCGTCGGCGCGATGCAGGCTCGCCCGCCGCTCGTCCAACGGCCGCGCGTGATCCCAGATGACCACGTCGTTCTCCCGCAGCCACGTCTCGCCGTGGTCCAACGACCGCTGGAACAGCACCTGCGACCGCCCCATGTAGTTGTGGTGGCCGTGCCCGATATTCTCGCGGGTCGCGTAGGTGGCCGGTGCATGGAAATGCGCCACCGCGATCTCGCCGTTGCCGAAGTTCCGGACCGGCGACTGGCGCGGATGCCCACAATACCGGTCCTTGCTGTAACACAGCTTGATGTGACGCACATCCGTCACTGGCGGTGTCGTGCGGTTCATCAGCAATCACCTCCCGGTTGCCGTGGTGGTCGGCGTTGTCCTGGTACTTCCGTGCCGTACCTCGCTCGACCTTATAGCAGACCAGCGTGCGCTCCAAGGGAGGGCAGCGCCCGTCCCCCCGTCGCAACGGGGGGACCATAGGGGGGCGGGACTGAGACACACGCACCGACTCCACCTACAGCTTGTCGGCCTGCTCCCGGTTGAACGTCTCCAGCAGCAGGTCCAACTGCCGCGCCGTCTCCGCCACGGCATCCTTGATGTTGAGATTCGGCGTCGTGCCGATGTCGTTCAGCAGCGCTGCAGTGGCGCGATAGTGGTCGAAGTATGCGGGATGCGACGGGCGGAAGGAGTAGTTGTCCAGGGCCTCCAGGAAGACCTTGAACGGCGGCGCATTCTCCAGCGCCGCCTGGTACTCCGCAGTCTCGCGCGAGGAGCGGCGGTTCGGCAGGAAGTACTCGATGGCCGAGTAGTGCGCCGCCTGTTCGGCAGCCACCATGAACTTGTGGACTTCCCAGCTGGCGTCTTCGATGTCCGGCGGGTTCTTCACCATCTGCACGCCCCGACCGAACGAGATCACGAACGGCTCCTTCCGTGAGGGCGGTGGCGACACGTACATGTTTTCCATGCCACCAATGGCCTCCGCAAAGGTCAGGATGCGGTAGCGGCTGGTCTCGTAGTACATGCCGATCTCGCCCTTGCGGAAGTCGGAGGTCGGCTTGCCGGACTCCTTGAAGTAATCGCCGTGTGGCCGGTGGACCTGGTACTTGTGATGGAGGTCGTGGATGAACTGCGCCGCGTCCAACCCCTCCGGGCTGTTGTAGCCCACCCTGGTGTAGTCCCCGTTGTACATCTCGCCACCCGCCTGCTTGAACAGGTTGGCAAACACGGCCGCGTTACGCATGTGGGCAATCGCCCACTTGTTGGACTCTCTGCCCGGTCCCAGGGCGCCCTGCATCGTCACGCAGTAGTCCGCCAGGTCATCCCAGGTGTAGCCCAGCTCCAGCGGCTCCAGCCCCGCTTCCCGGACCAGGTTGAGGTTGGTGTAGGGCAAGTCCGCGTTGGGGGCGATTTCCAGCGAGAACAGCTTGCCCCGGAAGTACATGGACTGCAACACCGGCTCGTAGAAATCGTCCAGTTGCGCGGCGAAGTTCCTGTCCGCCTTGATGAAGCGATCCTGCACGTCCACCAGGATGCCGGCGATGGCAAACAGCCCGGCGTGCCAGGAAGGCCAGAGGGTCAGCTGCGGCTGCGTGCCGGCGGCATAGCTGGCAATCAGCTTCTCCATGTGAGGACCGCTCGGTCGCGGGTTGAGGCTGACAAAGGTGTCGTCGCTCTGTTCGTTCCACCGCCTGACGTTGTCGTGCATGGCCTTCCGGCCATAGCTCAAGGAGCTACCGTCAGCGTAGTCAACGGCCCAAAACTCCAGCTTCTTCGGCGCGATGCGCTCGGCCGGCTTCTGCACCACCTTCTCGACGGTGACGACCCGCTCCACCACGACCGGCTTCTCCACCACGACCGGCTTCTCGACCGTGACCACCTTCTCCTGCACGATGGTCTGCGTCTGACCGGCCGCGCCGGCCGCCCCCTTGACGCCGGCCGCGCCGGTCGCGCCGCGCTCACCCTGCGCGCCGGCGGGTCCCGCGGGACCCGCCGGCCCTTGGACATAGCGCACCTCGACCTCACCGCAGGCCGCCGCCAGCAAACCGCCCAATGCGGCTGCCGCGCCACCCAAATACCGTCTGCGGATTACGCTTGCCATCGGTGTTCCCTCCTACCAACTCTCCCCCTCCGGGAGGCTACCGCTCGCCCTCCCCGTATCCACCGGCGCCCGGCGAGCGAATAGACGCCGCGGCCATAATACCCATCTCCCCATTCGTGTGCCAATCCCCTTTCATTAATTGACCTCCGGCGTCGGCCTCCCCCACCCGCGGCAATCCTGGCGTCCCGCCACCGCCGCCGTAGGGGCGTCCCTTGTGGGCGTCCTGGCCGCGCCCCCCGTCATCCCCGCCTCCCCTCCGTCATTCCGGCGAAAGCCGGAATCCACTCCCCCTCTCTATCGCTCCGCGATGGAGAGGGGGCCGGGGGGTGAGGAACATCTTGACCATCCTTGCATCCTGCAAATCCTGATGCAGACAAAAAACCTACCCTTGTGGGTGCCCTGGCCGCTCCCCCGCCGCCCCGTCATTGCGGCACAAGCCGCAATCCAGCCCCTTCCCTTTAGGGAGGGGGTTTGGGGGTAGGTCCATCACCCCATCACCCATCCTGCTCATCCTTCCATCCCGCAAATCCTGATGCAGACAAAAAATCTAACCGGTGCGTACTTCCATCCAATCCAGTACACTTGCCGTATAGCGTCTTTGGCATCTTTCCGGTCACGGGAGCGTGAAGATGGCTGCATTCGAGCATTTGTTCACGCCAATCACCATCGGCCACGTCAGCCTGAAAAATCGCATTTATAGCAGTGGCCACATCCCGGCCTACGCCGAGGCCGGGTATCCTGGCCAACGCTACCGGGACTATCACGTCGAGAAAGCCAAAGGTGGCGTCGGGCTGACGATCTTTGGTGGCTCCACCAGCGTCATGCCCAATTCGCCGGCAACCGCCTGGTCCATCCTCGCCAACCACGACGACCGCATCATCCCCTATTACCAGGATTTGGCCGCTGCGGTGCATGAGCACGGCGCCAAGATTATGACCCAGCTCACCCATCTGGGCCGGCGTGGCGCGTCGGATGCGGAGCAATGGCTGCCGCTCGTGGCCCCGTCGCAGCTCCCGGAGCCATACCACCGCGAAATCCCCCATACACTGGAAGAGCATCAGATTCGGGACATCATCCGCGCTTTCGGCCAGGCCGTGCAACGCTGCCAAGCGGGCGGCTTGGACGGCGTAGAGCTTTCGGCGGCACACAACCATCTCATTGACTGTTTCTGGTCCCCGCAAACCAACCGACGCACCGATCAGTGGGGCGGCTCGCTCGAAAACCGCCTGCGCTTCAGCCTGGAAGTGCTCGCGGAAATCCGCACGGTCGTCGGGCGCGACTACGTGGTCGGTATGCGTATCACCGGCGATGAGCTGCGTGCTCGTGGCTTGGCGCTCGACGAGATGAAAGAGATCGCCCAACGGTTGGCGGCGACCGGCCTCGTGGACTTTTTCAGCATCATCGGCGGCTCGGCGGAGAACTGGATCAACGTCGCCGCGGCCATCCCCAATATGATGTTCCCACCCCAGCCGTATGTCGAGTTGGCCGCTGCGATCAAGGAGGTGGTCAACCTCCCCATTCTCCATGCTGGCAAGATCACCGACCCCGTCATGGCCGAGCAGGTCCTCGCCGCCGGCTGGGTAGACCTGGTAGGCATGACACGGGCGGTGATCGCCGATCCGCACCTGCCCCACAAAGCCCAGGCCGGGCGGCTGACCGACATCCGCCCCTGCGTCGGCGCGAATACGTGCATTGACCGGATGTACTTTGGCAAACCGATCACCTGTATCCACAATCCCGTCATCGGCCGCGAACGGGAGCTGGCCGAGTGGCAGCCCGCAGCCACAAAAAAGAAGGTCCTCATCATCGGCGGCGGCCCAGGTGGCCTGGAGGCCGCGCGGCTGGCCGCGTTGCGGGGGCATACGGTCGTGCTCTACGAGCGGACCGACCGGCTCGGTGGTCAGGTCCCGCTCAGTGCCGCAGCCCCCAAGCGCGAAGCCCTGGCGGACATCACCGGCTGGCTGGTAGCCCAGGTCGAGCAGGCGCAGGTGGAGGTCCGCCTCGGCCGCGCAGCCAGCGCCGAGACCGTCCTGGCCGCGCAGCCGGATGCGGTCATCGTCGCCACGGGCAGCCGTCCCCACCGGCCCACGCTCCCCGGATTCGACGCGCCGCACGTCGTCACCGGTTGGGAGGTGCTGTCCGGTGCGGTCGAGACGGGGCAGCGGGTGCTGATCGTAGACGACGATGCCATCCCCGAGATCGGACCGAGCGTCGCGGACTACCTAGCGGAGCGCGGCCGGCAGGTTGAGGTGGTCACGCGGCTGCGCTACGTGGGTGAAGGGCTGGGCGATACCACGTTCCCGGTGGTGTACCAGCGGCTGTTCTCAGCCGGCGTAATCGCGACGCCGCACGTCCGGCCGCTGTCTATTGACAGCCGCCGCGTGACGCTGCAACACGTCTATTCACAGCGCGAGGAGCACCGCGAGGACGTGGATACGGTCGTGCTGGCGATGGGGCACCGCTCGGTAGATGACCTGTATCATGCACTCAAGGGTCGCGTCCCGGAGCTACACCTGATCGGCGATGCGATGGCGCCCCGCGGTGTCCATGCTGCCATGCTCGAAGGCACACGGGCCGCGCGGGCGCTCTGATCCCGGTTGGGCAACCCGGGGCGTGAGTCACCGGTGGGTACTTCGTCCCATCGGCGGAAGTCGGCCGCAGGAAGCCGGCAGAAGAAGGAGGATTGTGATGGCCAAGCCGATCCTGACACAGCTACAAGAGGGCGTCGTACTCGGCGACGGCGGCTATATCGTGGCGCTAGAGCAGCGCGGCTACGTGGTCGCCGGGGCCTTTACACCGGAGCTTGCCGTCGAGCATCCCAACGCCATCCGCTCCATGCACGAAGAGATGCTCAACTCAGGCTCCGAGGTCATCCAGGTCATGGCCTTCTATGGCAGCCGCGAGAAGCTCCGCACCGTCGGCCAAGCCGACCGCACCTTCGAGATCAACCAGGCCTCGACGCGCATCGCGCGGGAGGCCGCCGGCGACACCGCCCTGGTCGCCGGTGATCTCAGTGCCACCTGGAAGTGGGAGCCGGACAGCCCGTCGGCCCAGGCGCTCGTCGCCGACATGTTCGACGAGCAGATCGAGGCCCAAGACGGCGTTGACTTTTTCATCGGCGAGACTTTCTGGCACTTCGGCGAGGCCCTGCTCTGCCTGGAGCGCCTCAAGGCCAAGTCCACGGTGCCGACGATGATTACCCTCTCTTTCCGCGGCTCGAACGTGCTCGACGACGGCGTGACTGCCGCCGAGGCTACCCGCCGCTTGCGCGATGCCGGCGCCGACATCGTAGGCATGAACTGTATGCGTGACCCGGAGCGGAGCTATCCGATCATCGAGGAGATGCGCGACGCCAGCGACGGCTTCCTCGCCGCGCAGCCGGTCGGTTTCCGCTGCACCTGGGAGGTACCCTACTTCACCGGCACACCCGCTTTCCCCGACAAACTTGATCCGTTGCAACTGACCCGCTACGAGATGGGCGAGTTTGCCGCCAAAGCGCAAGCGATGGGCGTGAACTACGTCGGCGCCTGCTGTGGCGCGATAGGCGGCCACATCCGCGAGATGGCAAAGGCGCTGGGCAAGTTCAGCGAAGAAGCGGTCTGGCAGCCCAACCCGCAGGCACCGATGAGCGAAACCGAGCAGAACTGGGAGCAGCGCGGCGCGGGACCCGTCGAATAGCCGGCCCCACCCCACCGCCCCGTCATTCCCGCGCAGGGAGACCTTTGCGTAACCCGTCATTCCCGCTTGCGCGGGAATCCCCGTCCCCCCGTCGCAACGGGGGGACCATAGGGGGGCTACTCACCCACACAACGGGAGGGTTTTCGTGTCGGGGCGCGATGAATCGCACCCTGGCCCTCGTCATTCCGGCGGAAGCCGGAATCCAGGCCCCTACGTGGCCCCTACACCCCCGTCATGGCGCTGGAAAGCCCCCGATCTCTACCCGGCGAGGGTGAGAACTATCCTGCTCATCCTTGCATCCTGCAAATCCTGATGCAGACAAAAACCCCACCCCATACCCGCTGGCCGGCACCCAAGGCACAACAAAGCCGCCCCCCATTGCCCGGTGGACAACGAGGGGCGGCTGCGGATAGTGCCCGCCGAGTGTTTAGCCCTTGAAGCTGGCTTGGAACTTCTCGATGTCAACGTTGATGGCGTTGGCTGCCTCGTCGAGCGTGTCCTTGATGGACACGTTCGGCGTCTTGAAGGTTGTGCCCATGGCGGCACCCACCGCCCGGTAGTGTGCGCCCAGATTCGGGTGCCAGGGCCGGTACCCGTAGTTCAGCACGGCATCCACAAACGTCTGGAACTGCGGCACCTGCTCCTGGAGCGCCTTCCACTTCATCGTCTCGAAGATGGACTGCCGCGCTGGCAGGAACGCAATACTCGCCACGTAGTGCGCGTTCTGCTCCGTCGCGGTCAGCCAGCGCGTCAACTCCCAAGCCGCCTCCTGGCGCTCCGGGGTTGACTTGTAAATCAGCCAGTTCCGCCCGAAGTTGCCGGCAAAGGCCTGCTTCTTCGTCGGTGACGGCGTGACGTACATGTTCTGCAGGCCGCCAATGTCCTCCGCCCACGTCTTGATCCGCAGGGCGCTCGTCTCGTAGAACATGCTGATCTGGCCCTGGCGGAAACTCGGGCTGTCTATCCCGCGCTCTTTGAGCACGTCCCCGTGCGGCACGTGGACCTGATGCTTGTAGAGCAAGTCGTGGATGTATTGGCCGGCCTCGACCCCTTCAGGTGAGTTGAAAACGGCCTTGGTGGCATCAGCGTTGTAGATCTCGCCACCATTCTGAAGCAGCAAGTTCCAGAACTGTACCTGGTGGGTGATACCCCCCATCGCCCACTTGTTGGTCTCCATACCGACGCCATGCGTCGTCTGCAGCTTCTTGAGGTACTCCACCAGGTCGTCCCAGGAGTAGCCCAGCTTCAGCGGTTCCAGTCCGGACTCCTTCACGTGGGCCAGGTTGGTGTACGGCAGGTCGGCGTTCGTGTACCAGGGCAGACTCCAAAACTGCCCGGCCCAGGAGCTTGTCTCCAACAGGAACGGGAAGTAGTCCGCCAGCGAGTCGGCATACTCCTTGTCCGCCTTGATGAAGTCGTTCAGGTCCACCAGCATGCCGTTCTGCCCAAACAAGCCCGAATCCATGTAGTTCGGATCGTAGAAGTCCGGCCCCTGATTGGCCGCGTAGGCGGTGATGATCTTGTCCGGCGTGCCCTTCCCGCCGATCTCCGCATAGACGTGGCTGCCGCTCTGGTTCCACTGGTCGAACAACTGCTTCAGACCGATAATTCGCTCACCGGTCGTGCCCTCACCGCGCCAGTCGAACCAGGTGCCCCACAGCGTAACGGTCACCGGCTCTTTCGCTGCCGCACCCTGAGCACCCTGAGCACCCGTGGCGCCCTGGGCACCGGTCTCACCCTTCGCGCCCGCCGGTCCCGCCGGCCCCGCCGGCCCCGCCTGTGGCTGACCAACGTACCGCACCGTCGGCTCACCGCACGCCGCGGCCAGCAAACCGCCAAATACGGCGGCACCCCCGGCAAGCGACTGCCTTCTACTGATGCGTGCCATCTCGCGTCCTCCCAAAAGTGCTACGGGTACCTAACCCGTGCCTTGCGTCGGCCGCCAACGTTGCGCCGGCTTGCCGCGCCCAATATCCCGCCGGCCACCAGCACTGCCAACGGTGCCGCTATTCTATTGCTCACTCGCCGGGCGTGTCAAACGGTTACCAAGGGGCAACGGCCGCTGTAGCGGCGCAATATGTTGCGCCCGTCCCCCCCGCTGCGGCGGGAGATGGCGTGCTCACAAGGACAGGTTTTTCGTGTAGCGGCGCGATGAATCGCGCCCTGGCCCTCGTCATTCCGGCGGAAGCCGGAATCCAGGACTATCCGTGCCCCCCGCCCCGAGTGTTACACCCCCTCTCCACATGGTGGAGAGGGGGCCGGGGGGTGAGGGCTGCCCCCGCCCGCGGCCAGCCCTCCTGCTCATCCCGGCATCCTGCAAATCCTGATGCAGACAAAAAACTACCCTCCCCCGTCGCAACGGGGGAGGGCTAGGGTGGGGGCTGCTGCTGAGTTGGCTACCCGCCGAGGGTTGCCCAGTCTTTGTCCACCATCGCTTGCAGCGTAGCCTGTGTATCGGTCAACCACGCCTTCACGCCGACCTCGCCCTTCATGATCGGGGAGATGTCGCGCCCGACGCGGTTGATCTGGTTGCCGGAGGGGATGCCGGGATAGCGCCAGCCATACGGCGCCATCTCCACGAACCCCTTCATCTGCTCGTCGGTCTTCATGTAGTCCTGCAATGTTTGGGACTCCAGCGCGCCCCGGCTCACCGGGATCGAGGTGGCGCGAATGCACGCTTGTGCCTGCGGCTCCGGCGAGTTCATCCACATGCACACCTGCGCTGAGGCCTCCTGCTTCTTCGGATCGGTGCCGGGACCCTTGAAGACGGCCATGTTGTGCCCGCCGTTCTGCGCGAACACCTCCCGCTTGCCCGGATGCACCGGCGTATGCAGCACACCGAAATCGGGCGCATTGTTCTGCCGCAGCGTCGGGATGCGGAATGGTCCCTGGTGCTCGAAGGCGATGTTGTTCTTCGCCTCGCGGTATAGCTCCCCGGCGCCGTCCGGCGGGCTGAACCCACCCTTGAGAATGCTCTGCAGGAAGTCAATCGTCTCCACCGACTCCGGCCGGTCAATCGTGATCTTCCGCCCGTCATCCGTAATCACCCGCGCGCCCAGCGTGCCCAGGAACCAGAACCAGCGCGTCCAGCGGAACGCGAACGCGAACTCGATCCCGTCTTGCTGCTGCATTCTCGCCAGGTCTTCCTTGAAGCCGTCCCAGTCGTATTGCCCCTGGCCGCTGCCGTCCCACTGCGGGAAAGGCACCCCGGCCTGCTGTAGCCGCCCCTTGTTGTAGATGATGCCGGCGTTGTTCGTGTACACCGGCATCCCGGCCAGCTTGCCGCCCCACATGCTGCTTTCGAGCATCCGTGGGAAGATGTCCGCCCGCTGCGGCCCCCAATCCTTGTTGGCCTTGAGCAGCTGATCCAAGTCGGCCGTCGCGCCGCTGGCGAAGATGTTGACCGAGTCGAAGTAGCTCAGGAAAGCCACGTCCGGCGGTGTCCCACCCGCGGCCATCGTCTTGTACTTGTCCAGCCTGGTGCTGGCCCGGCCGCCCGACTCCAGGTCCACGCGGATGTTCAGCTCGTTCGTCTTGTTGAACTCCTCCAGGTTGGCAATCCGCGCCGCGCCTTCGGGGTGCGTCTCCGGCAGGTTCGACAGGTAGAAGAGGAAGATTGGCGCCTCGGCCGCCTTCCCCGCCGCACCCTGGGCACCCTGCTGGCCTTGGGCACCGGTCTCACCCTTCGCGCCGGCCGGGCCGGCCGGGCCGGCCGGCCCCGCTTGCGGCTGCCCCACGTACCGCACGGTCGGCTCGCCACACGCCGCGGCCAACAACCCACCGAGCACCGCTACTGAACCACCCAAGTATCTCCTGCGGATCATCTGCCCTACCTCCGTACCAGTCAACTCCCGCTCCGGGAGAGGATTTGGCTCACAAAACGAGCTTCCCGCGCCGCACCCGTGAGCCGGCGGATGCACGGGTATCTATGCCCCCTCGCCGGGGACGCGGTTATTCTACAACCCTGACGGATCGTAAGCAAGAGCCAGCAGTCCATACCCGTCACTCCGGCGAAAGCCGGAGTCCAGCCTCTCTCCAACACTCTGCGCTGGAGAGAGGCCGGCGAAAGGGCCGTAGGGGCGCAACATGTTGCGCCCATCCCCCCGCCGCAGCGGGGGGACCATAGCTTAATACACGACACTTTTGGGGAGCGGGGGTGGCCGGGCGACGAGCCGGAGGCGCACGGACAGCCGGTGTCCCAGGGACAGCCGGCGCCGCAGGAGGCGCAGCCCGAGGGTGAACAGGCTGAAGCGCGGTTGTCGGCCCCGTGTGAGTTCCCGGCGGAGCCGCGCCGTGTGCGCCACCTGGGTCCCGAGGTTGAGCATCCACACATAGGCCAGGGCCATCACCAGCCACAGGACATTGGCCCGCTCGGCGCGCCAGACCCGGCTGCGTTGCCACTGCCACCCGTAGGACTTGAAGTCCCGGAAGGCCAGCTCCTCCCACATCCGCATACTGTACCAGTCGCTCTGCGCGGCCGGGTGGTTGGTCAAGAGCAGCCACGGCTCGGCGTGCCCGGGCTGCCAGCGCCCTTGGGCCCAACACCGGAGCCAGCCCGCCTGCTTGAAGGCCGCCACCGGGGCCCGCCAGGCATCGCCGGGTTGCGACACCAGGCTCCCGAAGGGCACGGGCGTTTGTCCGTCCACCCGCACCCGCACCTGCTTGGTGACTCGGACCAGGTAGTACCAGCCCAGCCCTTCGATGGCGCGGAGCAACGCGGGCGAGGTGCCAATCCCACGGTCGGCTTGGACCACCACCGGGCGCCGGTCCGCCAGGCCCGCGGCGACCCAGGTGAGCAAGGTGGTAATCAACGCCACCTGGCCCATCGGCCACTGGGTGGGGGAATAGCACCACCAGGCCAGGGGGATGGCACGACCCCGATAGGCCAGACTGACGGCCATCACCTTGAGCCGCGCCTGCAGGCTGGTCTCATCCACCAGCAACACCACTGGCCCACGGCCGGACAGGTGACTGAGCACCCACGCTGCCAACGCCTGGCAGCCCTGGGCCCAGTCGAGACGCGGGTTGGCCAGGAACCGTTGCAGCCGGCGCTCGACGGTATCCGGCTTGCCCAGTGCCGGCACCGCCTCGGCGACGGCGTTGAGCGTGCAGCATCGCGCGGCGGCTACCCCAAAGCTGAACCCGCTCAAGACCTTCACCAGGGGTTTGCTCAACTGGGGCATGCGGCGTTCGACCTCGTGGTGCCAGTGGTACAATGCCTGCCGTTGGCTCATGGACCCACTCCTTCCCGGTGTCTTCAACCTCAGGATGGAGTACGGTGCTTCCATGAGTCAACTCCTCACCTACCCCGGTCTGAAAAGTGTCGTGTATTAAGGGGGACCATAGGGGGGCTGGCCCCTCACAAAGGTAGGTTTTCGATGTAGAGGCGCGATTTATCGCGTCCAGGTACTCGTCATTCCGGCGGAAGCCGGAATCCAGGGCGATTCGTGCCCCCCGCCCCCCGTACATGGCCCTGGCAAGCGCCCGGTTCCGGCCCAGCGGTGGCCGGGCCACCAGCACCAGCGGCCCCCCATCCTGTCTATCCTGTCCATCCATGTAAATACCTACCCCTGTGAGCCGTCCCGACGTGAGGAGGGAACTCCTCGTCCCCCCGCCGCAGCGGGGGGACCATAGGGGGGCCAAACCGCCACCTCATCAAACTGCTACAGTCCCTCCCTGACCGACCGGCCGCGACGGAGGTGGAGTATGGCGTTACAGCGGGTGGCCCCAGACGATCCCCGGTTGAGCTGGCACGGGCATATCTCCTTGCAGCACACCGCCGACTGGGTGCTGCCCTGGCGCATTCCCTACCGCGAGCAGGCGCTGTTCCCGCCCGCTGCGTTCGCCGCCTCCGACCGGCAGTCGCGCGCGGCGATGCCGGCCGGGGTACGCCTCGCCTTCCATAGCGATACGTCCGTCGTCGCCGGACGGATCGTGGCCCAGCCGGAATCAAGTCCTCTCGACCTCGCCTGCGATGGACAGGTCTGCGGCTCCGTGGCGCTCGCGGGCCAAGAGCGGTTTCGCTTTGCGGACCTGCCGCCCGGCGAGAAGCTGATCGAGCTGTGGCTGCCACAGCACGGCGAGTTCCGGCTGCGGTCACTGGAGCTGAGTGCCGGCGCGAGCGTGACGCCCTATGCCGACCATCGGCCGCGCTGGGTAACGTATGGCAGCTCTATTACCCATTGCAGCACGGCCGCCCGTCCGACCGAGACCTGGCCCGCGCTGGTCGCCAGGGCCAGCGACCTGAATCTGACCTGCCTGGGGTACGGCGGCAACTGCCACTTGGAGCCGATGGTGGCCCGCATGATCCGCGACCGGCCCGCCGACCTCCTCTCCATGAAGGTCGGCATCAACGTCCACAACCACGGCAGCCTCAACGCCCGCACCTTTCGCCCGGCGATCATCGGGTTTGTCCGCATCGTCCGCGAGCGCCACCCGGACGTACCCTTTGCCGTTGTGTCACCGATCTACGCCGCTTGGCGCGAAACCCAGCCGAACGAGGTCGGGTTTACCATCACCGCCATGCGCGAGGAGGTCGCCGCTGCCGTCGCCGCCCTCCAAGCGCACGGGGATCGCCACCTCCACTACGTGGACGGCCTGGAAATCTTTGGCTCGCAGCACGCGCACCTGCTCCCCGACGACCTGCATCCCAACGCCGAGGGCTACAAGGTGCTCGCTCAGAACTTCCTGCGCGTCGTCATGCCCCACCTCCAGACTGGAGGGTAGTGGCGCGTGTTCGTCCACCCGTCATTGCGGCGGAAGCCGCAATCCAGTGCGTCAACTCCGCCTCTAGCCGGGCCTGATCCATGTTGACCGCTCAGTCGGTACCACTGTCCGTACCATCCCCATCACGATCTTGCGGATCAATGTGTTCACTCGCACCGCTGATCTTCCTGAGTTCCTCCATTAATGCCTTATGGCGAATCGCGTTACCTTCCTGAATGTACGAGAGCGCCTTAATGATCTCCACGTGCTCTTTTCTCTCGGCGCCCCAGACGAATAACCGAGCAAGGACATAAGAGCCGACGATCACCATGATCGTCAAAGCTACAACGACCGCCTCTTGGATCGCACTCGCCGCGCCGCTAAACAAGCCAAGGAATATCAACGCAGCGACAACAAGACCGGCAATGGCAAAAAAGTAACCTGCGCCTCTCATGCTTTATCTCCTAACCGATGCCTTTCTCACGGTAGCATCCAGCCTCACGTCGGCCAGAGACCTCCCGGCCGGCGTCTGGATTCCGGCGAAAGCCGGTATGACAGGAAAAGGTAACACAACCCAGTTAGTGTGGTAGGATGCGCCCACGTACCCGCCGCACAGACAAAGGAGACCACTCCGTATGGCCTACACCCTCATCCGCAACGGCACCCTCATTGACGGGACCGGCGCGCCGCCGGCCGCGCACGCCGCCGTACTGCTCCGCGACAACCGCATCCATGCCGTCGGTACACCCGACTCCATCCCCATACCGCACGACACGATCACCGAGCTTGACGCCGCCGGCGGCTACATTCTCCCCGGCTTCATTGACGCGCACGTCCACCTGACAACCGAAGGGGCCAGCGTCGAAAAGCTGTTGAGTACGCCCTTCTCCCTCCACTTCTATCAGATGGTGGGCCGCCTACGCCGCACCATTGAGGCCGGCGTAACCAGCGTCCGCGACGCGGCCGGTGCCGATCTCGGCGTCAAGCAGGCGGTCGAGACTGGACTGGTCGTGGGTCCGCGCCTCCAGATCGCCATTACGATGCTCTCACCCACCGGCGGACACGGTGATGGCTGGCTCCCGTCCGGCATCGAGTTGCGCCTGCCACCCTACCCCGGGCGGCCACATGGCCGGTGTAACGGGACCGAGGAGGTCCGCGCGAAGGTGCGAGAAGTCCTCCGCGCCGGTGCCGACGTGGTGAAAGTCGCCACCACCGGCGGTGTGTACAGCCCCACCACCCAGCCGACGCATACGAAGTTCGCGCCCGAAGAGCTGGCGGTGATCGCCCAGGAGGCCGCCTTCTGCGACGGCACCAAGGTCATGGCGCACGCTCACGGCGCCGAGGGCATCAAGAACGCCGTGCGCGCCGGCTTCCACTCCATCGAGCACGGCACCTACATTGACGACGAGGCTTTCGAGCTAATGCTGGCGCGCGGCACGTTCCTCGTGCCGACCCTGGCGGTCCACCTGGCTACGCTGGAAGCGGCCGAGAGCGCCGAAAAGCCGGCCGAATGGGCCATCCGCAAGGGCCGCGAAATCACCGACATCCACCGCGAGAACATCGCCAAAGCCTATCGGGCCGGTGTGCGGATTGCGATGGGCACCGACACCGCGATTGCCCGACACGGCACCAACCTCCGCGAGCTGGGCCTGATGTGCGACATTGGCATGACGCCCATGGAGGCCATCGTCGCCACCACCAAGACCGCCGCCGAGTGCCTGGGCTGGGAAGATAGCGTCGGCACGCTGGAAGCCGGCAAGCTCGCCGATATTGTCATCACCAAGACCGACCCATTGGCCGACATCCGTTCCCTGGAGCAAGTCGAGAACATCGCCGTCGTCATCAAAGACGGCCAAATCGTCAAGGACCGCCGGGATATGGTACCCGTAGGGTGATGTAGCAGACATCGGCAAGGTGCAGGCCCCCCTATGGTCCCCCCGCTGCGGAGGGGGGACGAGTAGGTTCCCTCCCCCGTCGCAACGGGGGAGGGCTAGGGTGGGGGCCCCAAGCCACCGCAGGCTCTAACCCCTACTCTGTGCTCTCTGTGTGCTCTGTGGCTAAACCCGCCCGCCGTTCCCACTGACGGAAGGAGCGGGTCTCCGCAGCCGACAGGGTGTGGCCGGCACGCCCCTTCCAGAAGCCCTCTTTGACGCGCTGCGTCGTGCGCGCATACCGCTCCGCCATCGCGGCGGGCTGCTCTGCCATGTACTCGCGCTCCGCCTCGCGCGCCGCCGCCTTAGAAGGAAGTACCGGTAGCTCCACCGCTGCCGTCGTGATCTGGTCGCAGCCCCACTTGTACCCGACCACCTCGCCCTTGCTGATAATCAGGTTGTTGCCTACGTTTGCTTGCACCACCGGCACGCCGTTCTCCCGCGCCCGCGCCGTAACGATGGCATTCTGAGACTTCTTCCTCGTGCCATAGGACGGAATCAGCAGACAGCGTGCCCCATCCAGCACCAGAGTCCGGGATATCTTCGGGTTGGACCGGTCGTTGCAGATGACCATACCCATCCGCCCCAGCGGCGTATCGAAAGCTCGAATCTGCCGCCCCACCCGGTCGAAATACCAACTCGAGTGCGTGCCCTCAGCCAACTGGGTCTTGTGGTAGTGCCCGCAGATATCGCCACCCTGGTCAATGAAGATGCCCGCGTTGTAGACCTCCTCGCCGATCCGCTCGGCAAAGCCGAAACAGAGACAGGTGCGTAGCTCCTGGGCAAGTTGCTGGAAGCGCCGGACGTAGGGGCCGTCTAGCGGCTCCGCGATCTCCACCATCGCGCGCCCGCGCTCCGGATTCCGAATGACATCCATCGCCACGTAGCCTTCCAAGATGCCCTCCGGCGCGACGATGAGATCGGCCTGCTCCCGCGCCGCCCTGCGGAAGTAAGTCTCCAGCTTCTCGGCGTTGTAGTCCTTGTCCCACTTCTTAGGCTTCAGCGAGATCGCCGTCACCGTAATCGTCGTATACATCGTTCCCCCCCTCTGAGACCTTTGCGTAACCCGTCATTCCCGCGAAAGCGGGAATCCATCCCCTCTCCCCGCGGGAGAGGGCCGGGGTGAGGGCTGTCCCCCCAGTGTACACCCTGCTCCATCCCCGTCCCCCCGCCGCAGCGGGGGGACCATAGGGGGGCGGTCCAACCCATCCCCCGGCATCGCTCGTGTGTCGGGCGCTCAGGGCGTATACTCGGCGCAAGGGTTGAGTCGCAGAGCGCCCATGCATGGGTAGACGCCGCAGAAAGGAGGCGGTGGCCTACCCGCAGAATCCCGTCTTCGCCGCTGCCGTGCAGTTCGCGCAGAGCGAAGGGATTATCCCGGCGCCGGAGTCCGCTCATGCTGTCAAGGCGGCGATAGACTCGGCGCTGCAAGCGAAAGCGGAAGGCCGCTCGCGGGCGATCCTCTTCGGACTGTCCGGGCACGGCCACTTCGACATGGGCGCGTTCGATGCCTACCTCGGCGGCGATCTGGAGGACTACGAGTACCCGGCGGAGAAGGTCCAGGCCGCCCTCACCGAGCTACCGCAGGTGGCCGGCTAGGGCCGATACCGTTCCCTCCCCCGTCGCAACGGGGGAGGAGTAGGGTGGGGGCATCCTCGACCGGGCGGAAGCACACGATCACATGGAACCGCCCCGTGTGCTGTGGTCAACGGCCGAGCGGGAGCTACGGGCGTATATTGACGCCCTTGGCAGCTTTTCGCGCAACGCTCGGCTCTACCTCTGGGTGGCCTTTCTCGGTGGCTTCACCGTCGGCGTCACGCGGATTATCTTCAACCTCTACATCCAGGCACTCGGCTTCGACGCCGCGTTCCTCGGCCAATTGCTCGCCGTCACAACGGCCGCCGCCGGGCTTACCGCGCTGCCCGCCGGCCTGCTCACCGACCGCTGGGGTACCAAGCGGTCACTCGTCTGGGGCAGCGTCGGCGTCGGCTGCGGTGCCTTCGGCCAGATGGTGCTCACGACGCCGCCCCTGCTGCTCGTCAGCGGTGCCCTGGCCGGAGCCGGCGGCGCCCTCGCCCTGGCCGCGCAGGCGCCGTTCTTGGCGCACCATAGCTCCCGGCGCGAGCGGACCTACCTCTTCAGCACGATGGCGGCGCTCTTTCTGGTCAGCACCATCGTCGGCAATCTGCTCGGCGGGCACGTCCCGCAATGGCTGCAAGACTCGCGGCTGGCGCTCTCGGAGGTGTGGTCCTACCGGGCCACACTACTGGCCGCCGGCGCCGCCTCGGCCACCACACTGCCCGTCCTGTTCCTGCTGCGCGAAACCTATCAACCGCCGGAAACCCGGCGCTGGACCTTGACGCGCCGCAGCTCGACGGCGCTGGTCAAGCTCATCGCCACCGACGGCCTCATCCGCTTGGGCGCCGGGCTGACGATCCCCTTCCTGAACGTCTTTTTCGTGCAAGAGCTGGGCACCTCTGCGGCCTTCTTTGGCACGATGAGCGCCGCCTCGCTGGGACTGCGCGTGGTGGCGACGCTGGGTGCCCCCGTCCTCGCGGCGCGGCTCGGGCCGGTCCTCAGCATTGCCCTCACCCAACTCGCCTCCGTGCCGCTGTTGCTCCTGATCGGGTTTCCACCGGCGCTAGGCTTCGCCGCCGCTGCTTACGTAACGCGCAGCTCGCTGATGAACATGGCCTTTCCGGTGCGCGATAGCTTCGCCATGACAATCGTAGACCGGTCGAGTCGCGCCACAGTGACGGCAGCCCTCCTCGTGACCAACAACCTCATGGCGGCCCTGAGCACCTATATCGGCGGCCAGCTGATTAGCGCCTTCGGCTACCGGCCCGGCTTCCTCGGGACGGCGCTCCTCTACGTGCTAGCGGCGAGCGCGTTCGCGCTACTCTTCCGCGGCCAAGCCGGGCGTCCGGCACCGGAGGACGAGGAAGGCACCACCTCCCCACCATCTCGCTAAAGGAGACCCTCGCAAAACCATCATCCCGCGCAAGCGGGCATCGCGCCCTCTCCCCCTGGGAGAGGGCCGGGGTGCGGGCAGACTCCCCGATGGAGCGGGGCCAACTGACTGGAGTAGGTATGGGCCAAGTCGTGGGGGTACCCCTTGTGGGTGCCCTGACCGCTCCCCCATCGCCCCCGTCATTGCGGCGTAGGCCGCAATCCATCCTGCTCATCCTTGCATCCGGAAAATCCTGATGCAGACAAAAAACTACCCCTGTGAGGGGAGCCGGGGGTTAGGTGTTGATCGCATCTCGTAGCCTTCATCCGCCGGCAGGTCCGGCTGCCCAGCGGCGGCCTTGGCCAGCGCATCGCAGCGTTCGTTCTCCGGGTCGTTGGCGTGACCCTTCACCCAGCGGAACGTGACCTCGTGCTCCGCGCAGAGCGTCAGCAGCCGTGCCCAGAGATCGGGGTTCTCGGCACGGTCTCGCTTGTTACGCTTCCAGCCGTTCGCCCGCCACTTCGCGGCCCAGCCCTGCCGCATGGCATCCACCACGTACTTCGAGTCACTGATGAGTGTGACCCGACAGGGCTGCTTCAGCGCCGCCAGCGCCTCTATCGCGGCCAGCAACTCCATGCGGTTGTTCGTGGTCCGCCGAAAGCCGCCGGACAACTCTTTCCGGCGGTTGCCATGGATAAGCACGATCCCGTAGCCCCCAGGCCCAGGATTATCGAAACAGGCCCCGTCGGTGTAGATCACGACGTACTTGGTCGGAGTCATATTCGCTCGCTAAGGGTGTCGTCGTCGCCGGCCGAGCAGCCCGGCCAGCACGAGGGCCGCGCCAAGCACGCCCCACGCGATGCCGCTCACGGTCCGGCCGGTGGCGTAGCCGGGTGGATCATAGCTGAAGACGACCTCATGCCGGCCGGCCGGCACGGCCACCGCCCGGACAAGGTAGTTCGCACGCAGTACGGGCGTGGGAACGCCATCGAGTGTCGCCGTCCAGCCAGGAAACCAGGCGTCGGCGAGCACCAGCCAAGCATCCGCTGCCGCCTCGACCGCAATCGCTATCCGCTGCGGCCGGTCGCTCGTCAGCCGCGCCGAGCCAGGAGTGCTTTGATTGTTGGCTGGCCGGGAGCGTGTTCCCTCCCCTGGAGCTTGCTCCGGGGGAGGGTTAGGGAAGGGGCCAGCTGCCACCCCTTCCACCACCACGGTCCGGCGCGGGTTGAAACTCGGCGCAGCAACCGCTTCCCAGGCCGCCGCCGAGCCGACGGCGCGTGCGGCCGGGACAAGGTAGGCGCGCGGCTGCGCGCGGCTATTGATCCATACCTCCATCGAGCCGGCGTTCGGGCCGCTATCTAGGGGGCGCCAACGGTGCATGTCCAGGTACGGCTGCTGCACTGCGTCGCGGGAGAGCACCAGGTACCGGACGGCCAGCGCCTCCAGCAGCCCTTGTGGCAGCTGCCCCGGCGCAAACTGGGGTTGCGGGAGCCGTACCGGCACCGTCCGTTCCGAGTGTATCGCGGCGGAGAGCACCGCCTGGCGCACCGACAGCAAGTTCTCGTAGCCACCGAGTTGAGGCACACGCGCAGCCAGCCCCCAGTTCGGCGTCAGACCGGTCCGTTGCAACGCAAACGTGGCGGCCGGCGCATTGCCCTGCGCCGCGAGCGTGGCGAGATTCAACTCATACGCCGCGGCCCGCAGCTTCCAGCTCATCACCCGGGCGGTGCCCTCGCGGAGGCCGGGCAGTGCAGCGACCTGCGCCAGCTCATCGGCGCCGGCATCGGACGGGACCGTCGGGAAACGCGACCACATGAACAGCAGCAGCGGCGCAATGACGACGGCCAGCATGACGGCCGGCTGTCCGCGCCGCGCCCACGTCCGCTGCGACCGGAGCCACCATGCGGCCAGCACGAGACTCGCCAGCGGCCCTAGCACTGCCAGCCGGCGGGGATCGAGAGCGCGTTGAGCCGATGTCAGATACGCAGCAAACGTGGTCGCATACCGCTCGGCGCTGAAGGTGCGGGTCGGATCGTCGGCCAGGCGTTGGACGAGCGGCTGTCCGACCTGCTCCAGCAGGAGGTCACGTCCGAATACGAGCGCGCTGGTGCCGATGAGATGCCCGGCCACGATCAGCCCTACCGCCAGCAGTACCAACCGCAACCACCAGCCGCGGCCGCGGGAGGAAACCGCCTGTGCTGCCCCGCCGGACACACGCCACGCATCGTAGCCGTCCGCAGCGAGTAGCGCGGCGGCGAACACCCAGAGGATGAGCCAGCGCGTCGGATCGCGGAAGAGTGCAAAGCCGGGCACCTTGAGCAGCAGTGGATAGAGCGGCGTGAAGCTGCCGCAAGCCAGGATGAGTCCGACACCGCCGAATACCAGCAGCAGGATCGTCCGGCTAGGAGGTGGATTCCCGCTTTCGCGGAAATGACGAGGCGAGAGAGGTGGATTCTTTCGCCGGCGCCACACCGCATAGCCGGCGAGCGCCAGCGGCACGAGGCCGACGTAGGCAACCCACGCCGGCGAGAGCACCGGCAGCACCCCCAGCCCCGGCAGCACCAGCCCGGCGGCGAGCGCCCATGGCGCAGCAGAGCCGACCGCCGCCGCTGCGACCTCTAGCCCCTGCCCACGTGGCGAGAGAGCGGCCACTTCGAGCGTAGGCACGATACGGATCGCCGCCAGCGGCAGGGCCGCCAATCCCGCCGCCAGCAAGGCCACCGGTGCTACCCAGACGCGCCACGCAGACCAGCCTCCTGTCCCCGTCTCACCCACTTCCGCTGCCGTCATTCCCGCTTTCGCGGGAATCCTCGCGCCCGCCGACCACTGTGCCGCGGCCGTCGTGACTATGGCATAGGCTCCAGCGCCAACGCACACCAGCGCGACTAGCTGTGGGTGCCCGGAGAGCGTGATGAGACCGACCGTAGCCGCCGCCAGCAGGCCCCGGAAGAGGAGTGGTTGCCAAGCAACCCGGTCCGAGCCTGCGGCTGCGCGGCGTAGCCCATCCGCACACCAGCAGAGGAATGGCAGCGCCCAGAACACGGTCCCGAAGTTCAGGAGCGCGGCACCGCCGGCCACGGTCCCACTCAGTTGGTAGACGGCGCCAGCCACTCCGGCGGCCGCCGGCGACCGGCCCCACGACCGCGCCAACCCGTAGGTAGCCATACCGGCGGCGGCCGCGTGCAATGCGACGGATACCCAATAGCCGCGCGGACCGGGCGCGGCCAGCAGCGCCAACCAGGTAGGCGGGTAGAACCAGCCGTACTCGGTAAAGGCCAGCGGGAAGCCGGTGAGCAAATGCGGCGTCCACAGCCACAGCTCACCCGTCCGCAGCCCTTCTGCCAGCCACAGGTGGGCCGGCAGATAGGCCAGGAACACGTCGGCATTGACCGAGAGCCGGTCAAGAAGCAATAGCGGCGCGTAGGTGAGGATGGCAAGTCCCACAAAGCCGCCGGCCGCCAGCACACCCGGTCGCATCGGGATAGCACTACTCACAGTACGTACTCGATCTGCGCTTCCAATGGAGCGGCGAGCATCCGCCGCGGGAATTCGAGGCGGCGCACGTTGCCGTGCATCGCCGGCCGGGCGTCTGCCAGCGCGGCCGGCTCGGTGTGCAGTTCCCGCGCCCCTGACGGCACTGCGTAGAGCAGGCGGCGCAGCGGCTCGGTCACTGAGATCGCCTCCCGCACCCGCACGGCGCCGTTCTCGACGGAGACCTGGCGCCGCACGCTCACGCCCGCGAGCGGCTCGCCGTCGCGCCGTGCCGGTCGGACCGTGCCTTGCATCCCGTCCGGCAGCAATGTCGGCGCGGCGTCGAGCGCCCAATGGGTTGCATAAACCTCCTCCCAAGCGTGCCACAGCGGACGTAGCCAGCCGCACCGGAGCACGTGGGCTGCCGCCCGAAACGCTCTCTGTCGCCCTCGAATGCGAGCAACGAAGAGCCACTGGCGTAGCTCCCGGCCGGGCCGATTGGCCGCCAGGAACGCCCGCACGGCCGCCCGCCGCCGCCGCCGTCGGGGCCAGCATGTCAGATTACCGGGGCTGATGGGCGCCTCTCGCGCCGCCGTAATGAGGTCCTTCCAGCCGTCGGACTTGTGACCGACGTAGAGCAAGCTCCCACCGCCGATACCACCGCCATACAGCACGTTGGCTGGCCGCTTGCGCGTCCGCAGCAGCGCCACCGTCTCAGCAGTCTGAAGACGCACCAGCCCAGCCTCCGCAAACAATCGCACCCGCCGCGACTCCCCTTCCCTGAAGGGAAGGGGCCGGGGGTTAGGTCCAACGTCTCCGTCAGAGCCGGGCGGCGCCAAGATCAGCGCGGCGAGCCACGAGGCGTCGGCGGCGTGGAAGTCCGAGCAGATGAAATCGTCACGTCCGGCCGGCTCCCGACAGGCCAGCACCATCCCCGTTAGGTGCTGCCGCCAGACGGCATACGCCTGCTCCGCCAGCGTCTTCAGGGAGCTATCGGCAAACTGTGCCGCGCCATGCAGCAGCGCATGTACGTCGAGCGGGTGACTCCCAACTTCATACGGGCCGGCCCAGAACCAGCGCTTGCCCTCCAGCGCCGCGCATTTCGTCCCCGCTGGCGTGTATGTCGCTACCAGGAAATCCAGACCGCGGCGCAGGGCCGCCAGCGCTGGCCCGCGGACTGTGCCCGCGTCCTCACCGAGCATCGCCAGGGCGTGCCACAGATAGGTCAGTACCCGCGCCTGGTAGTAGACCGAAACGTCCGCCGCGCCCGTGTGGAGACCGAAGCGCTCCGGCTCCGGGTGATAGGGAAATGACCCATCCGCATTCTGCTCCGCGAGGGACCGCTCGATACTCATGCGGACGGCCGCAAACCAGGCCGGCTCACCCATTACACGCGCCGCCGTCGCTAGACCCATCGCGCCCCACAGCCGTTGATTGGTGACCTCTTTCGTCACCGCCGCGTCGGCGAGGTAGGTGGTTGCGTTGCGCTGCAGCGCCTCCGCCACCTGCTCCCGCAGCGCGGCGTCGAGCCTGTCACCGGCATAGAGCAGCAGGGTCCCCAAGCAACGGGCGCACTCGCCGCTGTCAATGACGTTGTTGGAGCAGTTATAGGGGTCCAGGCGGCCCGGCGCGAAGACCCACGCGCCGTGCTCCGGGTCCCGCACCAGGCGTGCCACCACGCGCCGCGCACGCTGCTGCGCCCGCTCCCAATAGCGGTCCTGGCCGGTAACTCGCTGGAGTGCGAGGTCAACGATGATGGAGGTGGCGGTACGCGCCGTGTGCTCGACCCCATGGACGGCACAGCGCGTCTCGCCACTAGGCGCCGTCCGCTGCACCCAGTAGTCGGAGACGCACGCCAACTCCGGCGGCCCGTAGGGGTATCCCTTGTGGATGCCCTGTTCAGTACGGTCGGACGCTGGCGCGGTCACTTGCGATACACGGCCAATTGGAGCTTGCTCCACGGTTCGAGCAGCCGGTGTAGGGGGCGAGTGAGACTATAAAGTGTCTGGACCGGATACTGCGCGTAGGCGAGCGGCGGCCGCAGCGCCCGTACCCGATGCCGGGCCTCGTCCTCCGGCGGCAGCGGGAAGTGGCTGGCGCCGCGCTCACGGCGGAAGCCCACGTTGGCCAATCCCCGCACCACGTCGTGCGGCGACAACGGCACAAACGGACCGAGCGACGGATCGGTCCCCAGAACGTATTGCACGTCGCGCCGGCCCAGGAGCCAGCGGATCGGTTGCATCAACGCGAAGTACGAGCGCCGACTGATGTGCGCGAGAATCAAGGCCCCGCCCGGCCGCAGCACGCGATGGGCCTCGCTCAACAGCCGCAGCCGCTCCGGCGGTGGCAGGTTTTCGAGGCGGAAGATGCAGGTCGCCACGTCTACACTGGCATCCGGCAGGTCAATCCGTCCGTCGTAGTGGTGGTATTGAGCCGGACGCGGCAACCGCCGCTGTGTAAATTGGGCGGTCTGCTCGGTCAGCTCGACGAAGTGAACGTCGGCGTCGGGCGCGGCCGGCAGCAGTTGCTCCAAGTACAGGCCGGTACACGGCAGCAGATCGAGCCACACGCCCGGCTTCTCTTGCTGCTGGTCGGACTGACCCGCACCACACCTGGCACCATCCGTGCGGGTCAGTTCGGCCACCAATGCCTCCTGTCCGAACCGAGTGACGACCTCGAACTCGGAGCGGATCGGCTTATTGTATTTCGGTCCGGCGCGAATGCGAGCTTGCTGATAGTCGGCAACCTGCGCCAAGGTCCAGTCGCGCGGATTGGGTGACGACGGGAGACGCGGGCGCGGATGATACCGCTCCCAGTGCGTCATATGCGAGGGATCGCGCCGCGCCGGTGCCCCCGGCTGCTCGGCCGGATACCCGAAGAGCACCGTCGCCAACACCTCCACGTCCTCCGGCAGTTGCAGAACCGCGTGCAGCTTGGCGCGGTCGTGGATGGTGGCCTGCCAAAAGCCGCCGAGACCGAGCGAATGGCCCTGCAGCAGCATGTTCATGATGGACGCCGACGCGCCCTGAATATGGGCAAAGCTGCCCTCGGAGAACCGGGTGTTGTAGCACACGAAGATCAGCACCGGCGCCTGATTGGCGAATGGCACCGCATCTTCGAGCTGTTGCCGGGTCGCCTCATTGGTGACAACCACGAAGTCCCACAGCTGCATATTGCACGCGGACGGCGCCCAGAGGGCCGCTTCCAGTAGCTCATTGATGAGTGCTTCCGGCACCGGCTGGTCCGGCAGCCAGCTCCGAATCGTGCGCCGCGTGCGGATGGCCTCGCCGACGCCCATCGGCGGCCCATTCGCCCCCGCAGCGGTCTCCGGTACTACAGGTGTGACAGTAGTGCTCATCGCGGCAACCCTTCTTTCGCCTGGATGACTGGTCAAAACCGCAGAATATAATCGTCACCGCCGCGCTGCGGTTTTGACCGGTCAGAACGACCGAGCCGGACACGTGTTCCGCCGTTCGGCACCATCATAGCATGGCACACCACCCGCCACGGTCCCTTCCACCGTCGCAACGGGCAGGATCAGGCTGGGGGCCGGCCGCACGCCCCGACGACAAGTACCTGGATGGTATCCTGGCGCCGCGCGAGGAGGACAAGATTGTTCGGCCGAGCCGCGCGGCGAGCCGCGATGCCGTTTCGCCGCTTCAGAACCCACCGCGAGCCACAGGCACTCGTGTTCAGCGGCATGGCCGTGGGTGCCGGTGCGGCCTTTGCCGGTATTGGCTTCCGGGAGCTGCTCGATGGCTGCACCTACCTCTTCTCGGAGGTGCTGGGGCCGGCGATCAGCTCGTTCCTCGGCTCGCCCGGTCTCGCGCTCCTGCCGGCCCTCGGCGGTCTGGTAGTCGGTCTACTGACCTTCGCCTGGGCACGTGGTGCCCGCGGCCCGGGGGTGCCGGAGGTCATGGTCGCGGTGGCTCGCCGGGGCGGACGGATGCCGGTGCGCTCCACCGTAGCACGGGTGCTGTGCGCCGCCGTCAGCATCGGCTCCGGCGGCTCGCTCGGCCGCCACGGGCCGACGGCACGCTGCGGTGCGCTCATCGGCTCGCTCTGCGGACGCCTCCTGAAGATGTCCGACGAGCACACCCGCACGCTCGTCGGCTGCGGCGCCGCCGGCGGCATCGCCGCGACCTTCAATGCGCCCATCGCTGGCGTGTTCTTTGCCTTGGAGGTGATCCTGGGTGAGTTCACGACGCGCTCTTTCGGCGTGGTCGTCATCGCCAGCGTCACCGCGGCGGCGATTGGGCGGGGGATTTTCGGCGATGCACCGGCCTTCACGGTGCCGCCCTACGAGCTAGTCCATCCCAGCGAGTTCATTCTGTATGCGCTGCTGGGCGTTGTTGGCGGTGTCATCGGCGTCATCCTCACGCGGATCATCTACCGCTTCCAGGACTTGTTCGCTGCCGTCCCGGTACCGGACTACCTCCGGCCGGCGCTGGGCGGGCTGCTGCTTGGGGTACTGGGGTATTTTCTCCCCCAGGTGCTCGGCATCGGGTATCCGGTCATTGACCAGGCGCTCGGTGAGGGCCTCGGCTTGCGCTTGCTGGCGGTGCTCATCGTCGCCAAGGTGCTGGCGGTGGCCCTCACCCTCGGCTCCGGCGGCGCGGGGGGCATCTTCGCGCCGGCACTGTTCATCGGTGGTCTCTTGGGCACGGCGTTCGGACTGGCCGCGCAGACTCTCCTCCCCGGCCTGACGGCGCCGCCCGGCGCCTACGCCCTCGTAGGCATGGGCGCCGTGTTCGCGGGCACGGTGCGCGCGCCCATCACGTCAGTGCTCATCATGTTCGAGCTGACCGGCACCTACGCGATCATCCTGCCCTTGATGGCGGCGGTGGTGATTAGCACGCAGGTCTCGGAAGCGTTGAGCAAGGACACCATTTACACGCTGAAGCTGCGCCGCCAGGGGATTAACCTTGACGTCGGGCGGGACGTCGATCTGCTCAAGACCATCCAGGTCCGCGACGCCATGACGCCGGAGGTGCCGCGCATCGAGCACGACCTCACCGTGCAGGCCGCCTCCACCCACCTCACGCGCAGTCGCTCACCGGTGCTCGTCGTGGTTGACCTGGCCGGAGCACTCTTCGGCATGGTCTCCGCGCATGACATCCGCGATGCGCTGCGTGATGGCAAAGGGGCGCTGACCTTGGCCGAGATCGCAACCCGCGACCTGCTCACCGTCTACCCGGACGAGAATCTGAATCAGGCCATCCACCGCATGGGCATCCTCGATTTGGCCCAGCTCCCGGTCGTCGAGCGCACGGATCGGCATAGTGTCGTGGGAATGCTACGCCGCAGCGACATCTTCCATACCTACAGCGACCGGATGATCGATCAGGTCGAGAACGGCTGAGGCCCAACGACGAGGAACTGGCTCCCGTCCTTGGAGACCATTGCGTAACCCGTCATTCCCGCGAAAGCAGGAATCCAGTCCCCCCGCCGCAGCGGGGGGACCATAGGGGGGCTACATCCCACTACCCGATTAAGTTGTCAACTTTCATGCAGGGAAGGGGCCGGGGGGGTGAGTCCCATCCCGCTCATCCCTGCATCCCGAAAATCCTGATGCAGACAAAAAACTACCCCTATGAGGACACGGCCACCCCGGCACTCCATCCGCGGGGTTATGCAAAGGTCTCTCCTTGCGGGCCGCGGCGCGCTACGTTCCGGCCGGCGGCTGGGCGGCGATAGCCTCCAGCGCCCGCACCGCCGCCGTGTCGCCGCGGCGGTCGAAGACCTCGCGGTAGAGTTCCAGGTGCAGCTCGGCGACCCGCTGCCAGCCATGCCACCGCTCGACCCACGCCCGTGACTGCGCGCCGACGGCCGCGCGTCGCGCGGCGCTCCCGGCGAGCGCCACCAACCGCCCATAGATCTCCGGCGTGGTGAGCGCGGACTGAATGGGGGGATTCTCCTCCAAGCACCACTCGTGGACCAGCGGGTTGAAGTACATGATGACGGGCCGCGCGCAAGCCATCGCCTCCACCGTCACCGTGCCGAAGCTCCCGACGGCCTCGTGGAACTGATCGAGCACAATATCGGCGGCGCGGTAGTACTCCAGCAGGCGCATTTTATGCATCGGGTGGCGCCACACCACCCGTCCCTCGATGCCAAGCTCCCGACAAAGCTGCTTACTGGCCCGCACGTCGGTACCCCACTCGGTGAGCACCAGCGCGGCCGCCGGCAATCCCGCCGGCTCGGCCTCGCGCACGTAGCGGCCAAAGGCGCGGATCGCGCGGTCGCTGCGCTTGCTGTCCGATCCGTTGCTCCACTCGTGGCGGCTGGGGCAGAAAAAGATAAGTGGTACCCGCAGCTCGCGGCGCAGTTCGTCCCCAAGGGGAAAAGTGTGAGGCGGAGGAAAGGGTGCCGGCCAACCAGGGGTGTGGATTCCCGCTTTCGCGGGAATGACGGGGCTTGGGGTAGGGCAGTATTTCGTCTCGTCCACCGGATGCGGAATGAAACGATAGTGTTGCAGCCCCAGGCGCTTTGCGGAGCCAAGCACGTCGGGGTTGGTGATGATGCAGGCGTCGGCCAGTTGGTAGCCGAGCGCCAGCAGCCGTCCTTGCAATGTATTCTCGAAAGGTAACGTCCGCATGGTCCCATGCTCGAAGGCAATGTAGGGGCGATCCGGTGGCAGCAACCCGGCCTTGGTCACTTCCGGCCCGTAGAGCACGGTGAGATCGTAGTCCTGGGACAGCGGCCGAAACGAGCGCCAGCAAGCCAGACAAGCCAGATCGGTGTAGTCCAGGGGCCGCAGGCGACGGCCAAGCCGCGCGAGATGCGAATCCCGGCCGATCTCGTGCATATCGGCGCGCATCTCCTGCAGCCGATCGTTCAGTAGCAGCCCCGTCTGCACCCGCCACGCCCACAGGTAGTTCATTGCTAGGCGTGCCCACCGCAGGATATACAACTGGAGCCGCTCCGGAGCATTTGGCTGACCCTGACGGTTGAGGGTCGCATACCGCTGGCCAGCGGCCCGTATCAGCCGCCGGAGGAGCACCACAAGTGATACCTCTCTGCCAGCAACGCCACCGTTGCTCGGCACCGCTGTCCACACGCGACCCGTATCGAGGAGCTGACCGGAAAGGTCGGTGTGACTACTCGCCTCTTCATAGGTCGTATAGCTATAGGGGCACCGGCGGCCGCTGATGTACTTGGCCCAGGGGGGACGCACATAGCCGTTGGTGAACGGCACCACCCCACTGGCGGGCGGCTGAAAGAGGCCCAGGCCGGCATCGAAGTCGGCGTCCTCCCACTCGGGATGGCCGAAGGCGAACTCGAAGGGGTAGTTGTAGGAATCTGCTGCTAGTCCAAGACGACGCTGGAACTTGGCGTTGCTATAGGCATTGTTGGCGATATTGCCGACATGGGCGATACGCGGCGCGGCGGTCATGGGCATCTGCTCCGGCTCACTGCGAAGTTAGTGAGGTCGAGCACTGTCAAGCGTCAAGTGGGCGCGGCGGTGCTTGTAGGTGCTTGTAGCCGAACACGCGCTGCGTGTGGCGCTCGCCGCCGGTCAGCGTAGACATGGGACTCATCCCTTTTGTGGAGGGCCGGGGAACGAGGATGGCTCACCAATGGTTCCTATCGCCGGCAACTCAATACTATACTCGGCCGCCACGACTTGGCAATACTCGGGAGAACGTCCGGGCGGGCGGCTGCTCCCCTGGGACGGATCGCCGCCCGCCGGTACTGCCTAATCGTGTCGGCACGTGCGAGTGGTGCTACCATTCCCATACTCTCATACCGTCATTCCGGCGGAAGCCGGAATCCAGGCACCCGGTCGGCAGGCCCCTACCAGCCTGGCACAGAGGGGCCATAGAGGTGCGATGACTACGAAATCCGGCGTGCCACAGGTCGCCGTCGTCGGCTCCGGCTATTGGGGGCCTAATCTCACCCGCAACTTCGCCGAGCTACCCGGCCGCCCCTTGGCCGCCGTGTGCGATCTGCGGGCGGACCGCGTGCAAGCCATGCAGCAGCGCTATCCGTGGATACGGCCGTTCACGTCTCTCGCTGCATTGCTGGCCGCGCCCGGTATTGACGCGGTGGCTATCGCTACCCCGGCAGAAACCCACCACGCCCTGGCACGGCAAGCACTGCTGGCCGGCAAGCACGTGCTGGTGGAAAAGCCGCTGGCGACGTCGCCCGCCGAGTGTGCCGAGCTGGTGGAACTGGCCCATCGGCGAGGACTGACCCTGATGGTCGGCCACACTTTTCTGTATAACCCCGGTCTGCGCTATATTCGTGACCTGATTACGAGCGGCGAGCTGGGCGACGTGCTCTACGTCACCTCGCGGCGCCTGAACCTGGGGCAGGTGCGTCAGGATGTCAACGTCGTGTGGAATCTAGCGCCCCACGACATCGCCATCGTTCTGCACCTGCTCGGGCAGCGGCCCACGCGAGTCATCGCGCAAGGTCTGCACCTGCTCCGCAGCACCATCGCGGACGTGGCCTTCTTGCACTTCGAGTTCGCAGCTGGACCGGGGACCGCTGGCCCACCGGCAGCGCAGGTCCACGTCAGTTGGCTCGATCCGCGCAAGGTGCGCGAGGTCGTCGTGGTCGGAACTCGCAAGATGGTGGTCTTCGACGACGTGAACCTCGACCAGCAAGTGCAGGTCTACGACAAAGGCGTCGAGTGGGTCGGGCCGGACGGAAACGGCCGGCCGGCCGGCCGCTGGGATCAGTTCGAGAGCTATGGCGAGTATCAGCTATTGATGCGTAGCGGCGATCTTGTGGTGCCGCGGCTCCGGCAGGCCGAGCCGCTGCGGGAGGAAACGGCGCATTTCCTCGATTGCATTCACCAGGGGTCCCAACCGTTGAGCGACGGCATCAATGGCTGGGAGGTCGTCAAGGTGCTGGCAGCAGCTTCCGCCAGCATGGCCGCCGGTGGCGCCGTCAGCACGCTCGACTGGAGCGACGAGCCGATGTCAGTGGTGAGTGGCGAGTGACGAGTTTGGGACTGAGAAGGATCATCACGTGGCTGATTCCTCGCAGACGACGTTTCGGCTCTATCCGGCCGTACACATAGGTGCCGGCTGCACCATTGGCGATTTCGTCATCATCGGCGAGCCACCGCAAGGCGCCGCTCCGGGGGCACTCGCCACGTACATCGGTCCGGCCGCCACAATCCGCTCCCACACCGTCATCTACGCTGGCAACACCATTGGCAGTCGCTTCCAGACCGGCCACGGCGCCCTCCTCCGCGAGAGCAATATCATCGGCGATGCCGTCTCCGTCGGCAGTCATAGCGTGATCGAGCATCACGTGGTCATCGAGGATGGCGTCCGCATCCACTCGCAAGCCTTCGTGCCGGAATACACCATCCTCAAGGCCGGCTGTTGGATTGGTCCGCGTGTCGTGCTGACGAACGCGCCCCATCCGCGCTGCCCGGAGATTTCCCGCTGTATCAAGGGGCCAACCATCGAGCCGGGAGCGAAGATTGGCGCCAACGCGACCGTGCTGCCGGCAATCACGATTGGACGCAACGCGGTCGTCGGCGCCGGCGCGGTGGTCACGCGCGACGTGCCGCCGGAGACGGTCGTGGTCGGCAATCCCGCCTGCGTCGTCAAGGGCATCAGCGCCCTGACCTGCCCCTACGACTTCATCGCCGGCCCATATGCCCACTTGCCCGGCAACGGCTAACCCCCAACCGGCGGCACGAGGGGCACATCGTCCGGTTGTCGCTTCCCGCTGCTCACCCAAGTACATAAGAGAGGGTGTCATGAAGAGCTGGCTGAGACGCCTCCGCAGTCCGGTCAGGATGGTCCTGACCTGGACGGCCGCCGGGGCGCTCGTTGGTGCGCTCATAGAATTGGCCAACGACACCGTGCCCGGTGGTCTTCCGCTGGGATCGCTCGTTGATGTCTGGCCGCCGGTACTGGCGCTAGTCGGCTGCCTTGGCGGTGTGGTCTATTCCTCGGTGCTTGGGTTTGCCGGGAGCCGGCGCATGCAATGAGTTATCGCGTCCCCGCTTCGTCGCCCGGCCCCCGCCCGCGGCAAGCCCGGGAGGCCGCCACCAACGCCGTAGGGGCGTCCCTGGTGGGCGCCCTCACCGCCTCCCCCATCCTGTCTATCCTGTCCATCCATGTAAATACCTACCTTTGTCAGGAGGGGGCCGTGGGTGAGGTCAAGCGCCCCTAGAACAGGCTCGGCTGGACCAGCCGCTTGCGCGGGTCCTCGGCGGCCTTGAGGCGCGGAAACAGCCGGTCGAACTCGGCCTTGTCCGGGCAGAGCACGGCAAACCGCCGGGCCATATCGTGCAGCCGGCGGAGCAGATAGTCGCGGTCCTCGTCGTCGCTATAAGCACTGGTCGGCGCCAGTGAGCCTTCACGCCGCTGGTAGACGGTAATCTGCTGACCGATACTCGCCCCCCGTGCGGCCTGGGCCAGCCGTCGCAGGCTCGGGTTCTCGAAGGTCCGTCTGGTGATGCTCTCGCGCCGCGCGAAGTCCTCCACGCCCAACTCCCCGCCCCGAATGGTCTCGGCAGTGCGGATGTACAGCTCGCTCACGTCGTCGAGCGAGCCGTCAATGAGGGCCAGCGTCGCCCGCTCGGCGAAACGGCGCAAGTACTGCTCATCGCGCCGACTCCGCAGGCTGCTGCCCGTCGTCACCAAGGCCCGGTCGTAGGTGACCAGCACGTAGGTCTTCTGCTTCAGCGAGAGCATCCCCAGATAGCGGCCGTCGTGCGCCAAGTGTATTCCCGACGGGAGCCGGCTACCGACCGCCTCGATCAAGGCTTCTTCCGCCGCCTCGTCCCGCACCTCCGGCGGCGGCACGAAGTAAACGCCGTCGGTATCCACTTCGATCACCTGACAATCGCGCTCTTCCAGCCACCCGAGCACCTGTTTGATGAGCCGCTGTCCGGTCGTGGTAATCTGCCGCGACGCCGCGTAGTCGTTGAAGTTGGCGCGGCCATAGCCGAGATAGCCGAAGAACGAGTTGATGAGGATTTTGAAGCTGCCCTGGATGGCGTCCCAATAGGTTTTCTCGGCCCCGTGAGCGGCGCGCATCCGCTGTTTTGCATCGAGGCGGCGGCGGGTCAGCTCGGCCAGCAGCGGCAGGAACACGCCGAGATGATCCGACCGCGGCGCGATGCGGTAGTGCAGCATGATGGCGGGATACAGGCTTTCCACGTCGCACTTGACGACCGGCCGAAAGACGCCCGTCGCCCGCACCTCGGTATAGCCCCCCGGGTAGGATTGCGGCTGCTCCGGCCGCGGGACGCCGTAGCCGGCCGCGAGGTAGGCGCGGATCAGCAGCGCGTTGATCTTCTCGCCCGTGCCGCCGCCGGCGACATCCTGAAAGGTCCGCGGGATGAGCTGCGTCTGATAAAACTGCGTCGGTGTGACGACGGCGCTCAGGTCGCGCACGTCGCGGGTATCGTCCAGCGCGTAGGCCCGCAGCCGCTCCGGGTCGCGCCGCCACAGGTCGGCAATATCGGCGCGATCCACGTAGACCCGGCCCGGCCGTTCGAGACCTAGCCCCGGGATCACTGCCTTGAGACCGTAGCTTTCCAACGCCCCGGCGGTATCGTACTGCTGCACTTGCTGGTACGTGTCAATGATGTGCCGGCCGTGGATATGCACCCGCGTCGTCGGCAGCAGCCGGGCGCCGACCTTGTACCGATCCGTGCGTTGCCCGACCCGGATGGCCGAGCGGTCCCGTCCCCAGCGGAGCGGTACCCGCAGGCGTTTCGCGCGCGCCGCCAGATAGGGCAGATCGAAGTCGAAGCAGTTGTGTCCCTCGATAACGTCGGGGTCCAGATCGCGTATCCGCTCGGTGAGGGCGTGGAGCAAGGCCGCTTCCGAGCCGCGTTGGTCCGTGAGCACTTCCTCGCAGCCCCGGTTGTCGGTCAGGGCCACCATCAAAACCCGCGCCTCGGGCGCCTCCGGCTGGAGTGACGTGGTCTCGATATCCAGCTGCAAGCGGTGGAGGTCATCGAAGGTCATGCCGCCAAAGAGCGTCCGCCCCCGCCGCACCAGGTACTGGCTCACCAGCGACGGCGGACTGACGTAGTCCACCTGCCGCGCCCGCAGTTCGGCCAACGCATGGGTCAAGTCGGCCCAGCGGGCGAACGTGACCAAATGGTCCAGTCCCCCGCCGCGCAGCGCCTCAACCTGCCGCTCGCCGGTAGCCAGCAGTGGCAGCGTCGCGGCGGCGACCAGCACCCAGGGACGGAACTCGTCCAACTCAGGGGTGATGGGCGCTGCGGACCGGCCAGCCCCGTCACGGACCGGCCGCCGGTAGAGCGTGACGGACCCGGGGCCAGCCGGCTCGACGGCCACAATGCCGGGCAGCGGATCGTGCCCATAGAGCAGCGTCTGTACGTCTGACGTGCCGGACGCGCCGCTGCTCTCGCCGCGCACCGTAGTCTCAGCCATCGTGCCTACCCGTCACCATAAATCGTAGCAGCCGACCGCGCTGCTAGACTGAACCATAGCGCCGGTCGGCAAGCTGACCGCTGACGGCTGAAAGCTAACGGCTGAAAGCTACAAACACCATGAGCGCCGGTTTGACGGAGCGCATCAAGGCCCTCGCGCAAGAGGTCGGTTTCGACCGCGCCGCCATCAGCGACGCGCAGCCGCTGCATGAAGCCGAGCGCCGCATCAAAGCCAGCATCGCCGCCGGCTATCTGGACGGCTTGCATTGGTTCACGACCGAGCGAGCGCAGCGCGCCACCCACCCCACTGGGCTACTGCCGGGCGCCCGGTCCATCCTCGTCCTCAGTGCCAGCTACCTGGCCCGGATGACCCCACCGGAGCCGGAGCCGGGGCGCCCGCGCGGCCGCATCGCGCGCTACGCCTGGGGCGCCGACTACCACGATGTCCTGCGGGACATGGCCCGCGTGCTCGTCGAGCGATTGCCCGCAGTGGCCGGCCGGCCGGTGCAGAGTCGGATTTTCGTGGATAGCAGTCCGCTCGCCGAACGGCCCGTCGCCCAACGTGCCGGGCTGGGTTGGTTCGGGAAGAACACGAACATTCTGCTGCCCGGCGCCGGGTCCTGGTCGTTCCTGGCAGCCGTCATCCTCGACCTCGACCTGGAGCCGGACCAGCCGTTACGCAAGACCTGCGGCGCGTGTACGCTCTGCCTCCAGGCCTGTCCCACCCATGCGCTGCCCGCTGCCTACGTGCTCGACGGTCCCAAGTGCATCTCTTTTCTGACCATCGAGCTACGTGCGGCCATCCCCCGCGCCCTGCGGCCACGGATGGGTACTTGGATTTTCGGCTGCGACGATTGCCAGGAGGTATGCCCGGTCAATCGCAAGGCGCCAGCGGCTCGGCTCGCCGCGCTGCGGCCCCGCACCGTGGATGACGCCTACCCGGAGCTACTGCCGCTGCTGGACCTCGACGCCGACGGCTTCCGCGCCCGCTACCGCGGCACGCCGATCACGCGCCCCAAACTGTGGGGCCTTCAGCGCAACGTGTGCGTGGCCTTGGGCAACGCCGGCGATCCGGCGGCCGTGCCGGTCCTCGGCCGCGTGCTGGCAGACAACGACCGCCACCCGCTCGTCCGGGGCCACGCCGCCTGGGCGCTCGGCCGCCTCGGTGGCAGTGCGGCCCGGCGCGCCCTCACCGCTACCGTCAGCAAGTCACTCGACCGGACCATCCAGGCCGAGGTGACGGCCGCCCTAGCGACGCACCAAGGCTAGGGCGTGTCTCCCCCGGCATCCGTCCATTTCCGCTGGCGCGGAAATCTAGCGCGTGCGCTATGATTTGGTAGAGGACAAGCCATGGAGCCTACTGCACTGCTCAAGGAGCACCGCAAAGCGATCCTCCGTCTCGCCGCCCAACACGGTGCCTCGAACGTGCGGGTATTCGGCTCCGTCGCCCGCGGCGAGGCCGGCCCCGGCAGCGACCTGGACCTCCTGATCTCATTGGCCCCCGGGCGCAGCCTGCTGGACCATGTAGCCCTCTGGCAGGACCTGGAAGACCTGCTGCACTGCAAGGTGGATGTGGTCAGTGAGAAGGCCCTGCACTGGTATATCCGCAAGCGAGTGCTGGAGGAAGCGTTGCCCCTGTAACGGACAGCCGGCCGGCTGTCCGGCGCTATTGCGCGCGGGGGAGGGGCACCGGTGGGGGCGTGCCGGAGGCCGTGGGATTCGAATCGTTGGTGGCGATGTTCCCCGATGGCGGCGGTGAAGGCGTTATTGCCGGCGGATATGTTTCCTGCTCGATATTGGACACCTGCTCGATGACGGGAATAACCGGCGGATATGCCAGCCCACCGTACCCACCGACCGTCGTGTCCTCACCAGCCGCGACGTTCAAGAGCATAGTCCGCGGCGCGTCCGTGCTAAACCGCCGCGCGAGTGGCGCCCCGGACAAGGCTGCTCCCCGCAAGTCACGTGCGCCGCGACCGAGGCGCAGCACGTACTCGGTGGCCGGTGCCAGCGGCAGGGTGGGCACGATCAGCAATCGCGTCACGTCGTTCTGCCACTCGTAGCGCATCGGTACCGGCGGGTCGAACTCTAGCGCCGCCTCCACGGAGGCCGCATCCATCGAGGCGCTGAAGCGCAGCTCCAGCTCCGGCTGGACGGTCACCCCCTGAGCACCGTCGGGCGGTGAGGCCTCGATCACGCGGGGCGCCGCCGGATCAGTCACCCCGACGATCAGCCACGCGCTCGCCAACTGCCCGGCCATGAGCACGACCGCGACCACACTCAGCACCGCGGTCGTCAGGCGCAGCAGCGGCGTGGCAGCGAGCCGCAACAGCGCGGCGGCCGCCGCGGCGGGCCACTCACTTGGCCGCTGCGGATGAGCCGTTTCGGGAACGAACGTCACGTTGGCCAGCGCACCCGCATGGCTCGGCGGCGTGATCGCCGGCCCGGCGGTCGGGGCCAGGTCTGCAGCAACGGGCGCCAGCGCGGCGGGCGGCGCCTCCGGCAGCGACCACGCCGGCGGCGCCTCGGTCACGCCCCCCTCGGCGGCGACGGTAGCGACGGCTTCCGTCAGCGCCGCTCCCGTCTGGTACCGATCCTCCGGGCACTTCGCCAAGCCTTTCGCCAGCACGTCGGCGGCACTCGGCGGCAAATCAGGGGATAAGTCATGCACTGACGGCGGCGGCTGGTGGAGGTGCGCCAACGCCGTAGCCATCGGGGTGTCCGCAGCAAACGGCACCCGGCCGGCGAGAATCTCGTACAGGACGATAGCGAGCGAGTAGAGGTCCGCGCAGCCGGTTACGGTCCCACCTTCGATCTGCTCTGGTGAGCTGTAGTGGGGGCTACCCCAGAAGTCCCCCGGCTGCGTGACCCGGATGGTGGCCTCGCGGACCTGCGCCAGACCGAAATCGGCCAAGATCAGGCGGCCCGTCTCGGTGATGAGGATATTGCTGGGCTTGACATCACGGTGGAGCACACCCTGCCGATGCGCGTGGTCGAGCGCACTCCCCAGGGCCTGCGCCGTTGTCAGCGCGAGGCGCAACCGCTCTACCGGCCCACGATGCTCGCTTAACTGGTCTGCCAGCGTGCCGCCGGTCACAAGCTCGGTGACAAGGTACGGCAGATCGTCAACTTCACCGGCATCGAAGATTTCGAGAATGTGCGGGTGACGGAGGGACGCCACCGACCACGCTTCTTGCCGCAGGCGCGTGCGTGCAACCGTATCGGCGGCGACAACGGCCGGCAGAATCTTGATCGCTACCGCCCGTCCCAGCATGACGTGGACGGCCCGATACACGTAGGCCATGCCCCCGCGGGCCAAGAGTGCCTCGATCCGGTACGCGCCAATGCGGCGGCCCGGCCGCAGGGGGCTGGCGGCCCACGGCTGCCACAGCCGGGTTTGCTCGGTGGCACTCACTGAGGCATCCTCTCGCAGCACGCGGCACAGTGTACTAGCTGCGCTCGATGACGACCACGCCCTCTTCGAGGCCGTCGAGGATTTCGACAATATCGTCGCCGACGATCCCTAGCTCCACGTTGCGCGTGCGCTTGACGCCATCCTCCAACGTTTCAACGTAGCGGCGGCGCCCGGTGCTATGGATCACACTGGTCGGCACGACCAATGTGTTTTCCCGATGCTGAATAGCGATCTCCAGCCGGGCACGCATGTCTACCTCGGCCCCCGCCTTGGGCCATTCCACCTGGAAGATCGCGCTGTTGTCGCTAATATCGGCTTGGGCGGTCGCGTATTGGGCCGGCAGCCCAACCAACACTCCCTCCAGGATCACCCCCGGAAAATCGTTAATGGTGATCTTGGCCGTCTGTCCGAGCGCCAGCTTCGGAATATCGCTCGACGAGAGCCCGGCGCGAATGACCAGTTCGTCCTGGTTGGAGACCCTGATGATGGGTTGGAAAGCGTTGACGTTCTTGACCGGACGCACCTCGATCCGGGCGATCACCCCGTCGAAAGGAGCAAAGATCTGCGCTTTCGCAATCTGCTCATCCACCCAGGCGAGGTCCATCGCCGCCACCTCGGCATTCCGCTCCGCTTCACGGACGGCCAAGGCATTCGCTGTCAGGGCTTGCTCCGCTGCGCGCTGCGCCTGCTCCAGACGGATGAGGGCGGCGTTATAGGCGCTCACCGCTACCTGCAACCGGTAGCGGGCTTGCTGGTACTCCGCGTCGGCCGCCACGCCTTGCTCTAGTTGAGCGAGACGGAGCTTGGCGGCCTCCAGGGCCGCCTCGGCGCTGGGAAAGGCGGCCTCGACGGCCTCGACCGCCCGCTGGCGCTGCGCGATCTGGTGCCGCAAGCGCCGGATAGCGTCTTCGGAGGAACCCTCCTGCGCGGCAGCAAGGTTGGTCTGCGCTTGCTCGACAATCAGCTCCGCCGCGCGGATGTCCAGCGGTTGCACCTGCTGGAGCTTCTGCAGCGAATTCTCCGCACTCAGCACCGCGAGCTCCTGCAGCCGCATGGCCCACGGGGTCGGACCACCGGCAAGCACTTTGGCCAGGCTATTCTGGGCCGCTGCCAAGGCCAGCTGCGCCAACCGGACGCTCGCCTCGCCCTGCATACGCTCCTTCTCGGTCCGGCCCCCGCGCTCGGCCATCGCCCGATCCAGATTGACTTGGGCCTGCTCGACGGCGAGGCGGGCCACGTTGACATCCGCCTGGCCCACCGGCGGCTCGTCTTGGAGCTGGCTCAACCTGGTACGCTGAACTTCGAGCGCAAGCTCCGCCGACCGGATGGCCTCCGTGCTCGTGCCGGCCTGGACCTTGGCCAACTGCAACTGCGCTTCCTCCAGTTGGCGCTCCGCGGCCGCCACCACTTGCGGGTCCGGACCGGCCAACGCAGCAGCCAACGTCGCATACGCGGCGTTGAGTGCAATCCGGCGCGTGGCAAGATCGTTGGCCAGCCGGTCGAGGTCGGCCTGCGCCTTCGCCACGGCGGCCTCGGCTGACCGCAGGGCCACCGCGTCTTGCCCCTGCTCCAACGAATCCAACTCCGACCGTGCCAACTCCATCCTGATGCGTACGGCGTCGGCATCGGCCGCTTCTCTGGTGGTGTCCGTGCTGACCTTCTTGGCGCGAGCCTGCTCAAGCTGCACCTGTGCCCGCTCCACGGCCTCCAGCACCTTGAGCCGCTGGTGCTGCAATCCCTCCGTATCCAGCTCGGCCATCAAGGTCCCGGCTTCGACTTCCTCCCTGGTGTCCACGTACATCGTCGTCATTTGCCCGCGCGACAGGAAGTAGAGCGTCTGCTCCAGCGAGGGAGCCACGCGACCACTCGACCGCAAGATTTGCGTGATCGGGCCGCGTTCCACCTTGACCGTCTTCAGCCCCGACTGCGGAGTGGGCTGGACCTCCACCTCGCGCTGCACCGGTTCATCGGGCGGCAGGACGACTTCGGTTTGCTGCTGCAGCACGGGTAGCTCGATGTCACACCCGGTCAGGGCAATCAGCGCGGCCAAGCACACGCCGGCCACCACGCCAACGCCCGGCGACAGGCAACGCCCTACTCGCAACACCGACTCAGCGATGTATCGCATCGTTCCCAACGTTAGTTAAACGAACTCACCCTACATAGTATCGCCTGGAGCATGGTAGCCGCAACATATCGGCCTATCTACGCAGGGCAATCGCATTTTGGGCCCCATTGCTCCCGTCATTCCCGCGAAAGCGGGAATCCAGGGCCAGCAAGCACCGTGGCGGCCCCTAATTCGTCCAATCCATGGTCTCTGGACTCCGGCTTGCGCCGGAGTGACGAGGGGCAAATCAGAACGCGATTGCCCTGCCTATCTACGGACTGATAGAGAGGCGGGAATGCTAAGTGTGCTGGGAGGTAGTAGCAGCCTTCCGTATCAGGACCGCAGCCCGGCCAGGATGGCCTCCGCCAACTCCATCGTCTTGACCGCTTCGTCCAAGTTGCAGGCCGGCGGCTCCACGCGCGCGCCGCTCTTGACGCAGTCCAGGAAGTAGCGATCTTCCTCCTCGGTACCACCTGTCGGCGGGCGCGGTAGCTCGCGGCGTTCCCCGTCACAGAACACGACGCCCTGGTTCACACCCTCCAGATACGCCGAGATGTCCCGTCCATGAATCTCGTACCGCTCCAGCCGCGCGTCACTGGTCCAGTTGAAGATCAGATTCGCCAGACAGCCGTTCTCGAACAGCACCAATGCACCAAAGACATCCTTGTACTTGTGCAAGGCGCGGCGGACCACGCTATGCACCTCCGCCACCTCGCTTTGGGCCATGGCGCGCACCACGTCTACGGAGTGGTTGATCGACTCCCACATCATGTTGTCGAGGAAGGCATCGGAATACTTGCCCCGTCGCTCGAAAGCGGTCAGGCTCTTGTGGAACTCGCCAACCAACTGCACGACGGGACCACGCGCCCGGACCAGCTCCTGCGCCTGCACGATCAGCGGATGCATCCGGCGGTTCCAGCCGACCATCCCCTGTACACCCGTCCGCGCCGCGGCGTCACGCAGGCCGCTCGTTTCCGCGGCGCTCATGCCCGGCGGTTTTTCCAGAAACGTGTTGACGCCGTGCTCCAGGCAGGGCAGCGCCACGGCCGCGTTGAGGTGCGGCGGCGGCGCCACCCAGGCCGCGTCGAGCGCCTCGGCGGCGAGCAGCGCGTTGACATCGGCATAGCGACGGACAATGCCGTGCTTGTCACCCAACGCCTCGCGGGCCGCCGGTACCGGGTCGCAGACCGCGACAAGCTCCACGTCAGCGCAGGACGCCAGAATACCCGCGTGCTGGCCCCCTTTGGGGCCACAGCCCACAATGGCTACCCTCAGACGCTCCATGGCTATACCTCCTTCATATCGCTGCGGATGAGCAACCAGCATATCGCCGCGGATGAGCAACCAGAGCAGGGAGCCTGCCCGTCCCCCCGCCGCAGCGGGAGGACCATAGGGGGGCTATCTCCACTCCGAACTCAATACTCGCGCACCGCCAAGCGGTCGACCAGCTCCAGCAAGGCCTCCCGTGCGGCGCTCAAGGGCAGCGGCGCGAGGGCCGCCCGTGCCCGGTCCGAGTAGTCGTCCACTAGCTGCTGCGCCTGTTCTATCGCTCCCATCCGCTCGATGACCCGGCGCGCATCATCGAGTTGCGTAGCGGTAGGCTGGGCGGCCGTGAAGAAGCGTTGGAGGGTCCTGCGCTCCACCCCTCGCGCCTGGGTGAGTGCATAGACCACCGGGTACGTCTTCTTGCGCCGCGCCAAGTCCGCCCCTACCGGCTTGCCGGTAAGCTCCGGCGCGCCCCACAGGCCCAGTATATCGTCGCAGATCTGGAACGCGATCCCCAGCGCCTCGCCATACCGCTCCAGACTGACGACCTCCTGCCCCGTCCCGCCGCCCAGGCGCGCGCCAATGCCGGTAGCGCAACGAATGATCGCAGCCGACTTGCGGGCGATCATGTCCAGGTAATCGGCGGTCGTGATATTCGTCCGCTCCTCGTACTCCAGGTCCAGGTGCTGACCCTCGGTAATCCGCAAGCTCGTCTCGGTGAGCAGTTGGACTATTTCCAGCACCGTAGGCGCGTCCGCGTGGCTGCGCGTCAAGTCCAGCAGCGCACTGTAGGCCAGCACGTGCATGCCGTCGCCGGCGTTGATGGCTTGCGGCGCGCCCCAGAGGTACCACACCGTCGGCCGATGGTGGCGGTACTCGTCCGCGTCCTCGATGTCGTCGTGAATGAGCGTGAAGTTGTGCAGTAGCTCCAGCGCCGCCGCCGCCGGCAGCGCCGCCTCGATCTCGCCACCCACCGCCCCGCACGCCAGCAGGCAGACCAACGGGCGCGTGCGCTTGCCGGTCGGCCCCTGCGCCGGGCGCATCTCCTCATCGGCCCAGCCCAAGTGGTAGTGCATCATGCCGTAGTACGCCGCCGGCGCCGGGCGCGATTCGACCACGCGGCGCATGGCGTCCTCGATGAGTGGCACCAGCTCGCGTATAGCCGCCTCCAGCGCGAGCTGCTGCCCGCTCGGTACCGCGCCGATCTCAGCGCCGCTGCTAGGCTCGCTCACGCTGGCTCCTTGCTTGCACCGGCGGCATTAACCGCCGCCATGTCGGCGAGCGTCTCCCGCAAAAAGGCCGCGAACGCTGGGCCGATGTCCGGCCGCTCCAACGCCATGCTGACGTTCGCTTGCAAATGGCCCAGCAATTGACCACAGTCGAAGCGGCGCCCGGTGAATTCGTACCCGTACAGCGGTTGCTCTGCCAGCAAGAGCCGCAGCGCGTCCGGGAGTTGTATTTCGCCGCCGTACCCCGGTGGTGTCTGCTCGATCAACGGGAAAATGCGCGGCGGCAGCACGTAGCGCCCGATGATCGCCAAGGTCGAGGGCGCCACCGCCGGGTCCGGCTTCTCTACGAGGTCCACGATCCGATGCAGGCCATTCCCCAGCGGCTCGGTCACTACAATGCCATAGAGGCCGGTGTCCGCGCGCGGCACCCGCTGGAGCGCGATCACGCCGGCATTGTGCGCCGTCGCCACGTCGAGTAGCTGCCGCGTACACGGCACCGCGCCGCAGATCACGTCGTCGGGCAGCACGACCACGAACGGCTCGTCGCCGACGAGCGGTGCCGCGGCCAACACGGCGTCCGCCAGGCCGCGTGGCTCATGCTGGCGGACGGACATGACCGTGGCCAGCTCCGTCGCCTGGCGCACGGCGGCCAGCAACTCCTGCTTCCGCTCGGCGGCCAGGGTAGCCTCCAGCAACGGTACGGCGTCAAAGTGGTCCTCGATGGCCTGCTGGCCGCTCGCCGTCACCAGGACCACCTCATTCACACCGGCGGCGACCACCTCTTCGATGCCGACCTGAATGAGCGGACGATCCACGACCGGGAGCAGGACCTTGGGCAGGGCCTTGGTGGCCGGGAGCATCCGCGTGCCGCGGCCGGCGACCGGAAAGACTGCTCGGCGCACCTTCATCGGGCGCTACTCTCCTGGCGAGTAGGCCAGCCGACCGACCCACACCATCGGCGGGATGCTGCACTGACCCGGCGCGGCAGTCTGCCGGCGGCCAACGGCTCATCTCGGCTGCACATCGCAGGCATTATAAGCAACGCAGCAACGCGCAATCAGTACGCGAGGCAGGCCTTGACATCATCAAGGGTCAGGTGAGGGAACGCCTGGAAGAGATCGTCGAGGTCAGGGTTCTCAGCGAGGTGCTGGATAACCCGTTCCACCGGGATTCTTGTTCCCTTGACGACAGGTTTGCCCACCATGATCGCAGGGTCCTGGATAATGCGGTCAAGATCGCGTCGCCGCTCCATCTTCATAGCCGGATTCACCTCTGCCCAAGATTCCCTACCCGACGATCAGTATTATCGCAGGTGAGCAAGACCGGCCGCTCGCTGTCCTCAGACTCTGCCGATCTCCGCGCTGGGAGCCGACTACCGATGTCCAACCTCGGTCGGACGACACCGCAGCAATGGCGGCTCTTCATCGCCTTGAGGCTGCCCGCGGCGTTACGCACCGCCCTCACGCACGAACAGGAGCGGTTGCAGGACGCGGGGCTGCCCTCCGCCTGGGTACGACCGCCGGGGATGCACCTGACGCTGCACTTCCTGGGAGACACGCCCGTCACCGCGCTTGAGCGTATCGCGGCAGCGTGTGCGCCGGCGGCCGCCGGCGTACCGCCGCTCCGGCTCCGAGCCGTAGGGCTGCGCTGCTTTCCGTCTGCCCGCCGGCCGCGCGTCCTCGTCACCAACGTCCAGGGTGACGTACAGCAGTTGAAGCGCCTCCATCAACGGCTGTCCCGACGGCTGGGCCGCTTGGGCCTGCGCCTCGACAGCCGGGCCTACCGCCCACACGTCACCATCGGTCGGTTCCGCCGGCCGCTCCGCGGCGCGCCGCTCGCCGTCCTGCAGCGGGCGCGCGCCGCGCCGTCGGTGTCCTACGGCAAGTTTGTCGCCGACGCGGTTGAGCTATTTCGCAGCGAGCTACGCCCCGGCGGCGCGGTCTATACGTCGCTGGCCACGGCCGCGCTGCAAGGCCGCCCTCCAGCGCGTGCCTCCTAGGAGGACACCTCTGAACAAGGGTAAGTACCGGCCAAGCCGTAGCGGCGCAGCCCGCTACAGCCCGTCCCCCCGCCGCAGCGGGGGGACCATAGGGGGGCTACCCCCTTGCTATCGCTCCGCGGTGGAGCGGGGTCCGTACAGCGCACATTGACACGCGCCGCGCCCTAGTGCTACCCTGACTGGCACTATAACTGAGTAATCGAATATACTTACTCGACTATAGTGGCAGGTGCTCGTAGCTATCGTCCGTGCGCCGAGAGCAAGAGCGATGCGGCATAATGCGGGCGGCAGCTTCGGGGTGTTCGGGGGCAGGAGACGGTGGCGGCCAAGAGAGACGCGGTAGCAGCCCAGCGGTTGGTGTTCTACCGCCGGTTAGTGGCCGGCAATCGGCCGGAGCTGACCCAAGTGTGGTTCGATACGGCGGTGCTCGCTCCGTACCGCACACGACCGGGCTATAAGCTCTATCGCAGCAATACGATGGGTTTGCTACAAGGACCCCATTGGCGAATTGACTTCGGCATCGCTGCCGACGACACGTTGCTGCACCTGTCTATCGCCGCGCTCTGCGACCAGCTCCCGGAGCGCGAGCGTGAGCACTGGCTCGCGCATCTACACACGCCGTCGGTCAGCCGGGCCTATCTGACTACGCAACTCGCCCGCGGCACCTGTCTGGCGGATGGGGAAATCCGCGTGTGGGAGTAGTCGTGGTCGTTGCAGTTCACGTACACTGATCGCGTACCCTACTAGGGTCCGATAGTAAGGAGAAAGAAGATGGCCGAGTACGCCAATCCCGACGTTGTGGTGAGTACGGAGTGGGTTGCCGAAAACCTGGATAATCCCAACGTGCGCTTCGTGGAAGTGGACGTGGATACCGAAGCCTACGGCTTCGGCCACATCCCCGGCGCCGTCGGCTGGAACTGGACCACCCAGCTCGAAGCCCAGGTGCAGCGCGACATTCCCTCCCACGAGGACTGGGAAGAGCTGTTGCGCGCCTCCGGCATCAGCAACGACACCAAGATCGTCCTCTACGGCGATAACAACAACTGGTTTGCCACCTTCGCCTACTGGCTCGCACGCATGTTCGGCCACGAGGACGCCGTGCTCGTCAACGGCGGACGCAAGAAGTGGGAGCTGGAAGGTCGTCCGCTCGTGACCGACGTGCCGGCAGTGGAACGCACCGACTATCAGGCGAGCAGCCTGGACGAAAGCCGGCGGGCAATGTACGGCGACGTGCGCGAGCACATTCGGCAGGCGGGCGCCGCGCTCGTAGACGTGCGCTCCCCGGCCGAGTTCACCGGCGAGATCATCGCGCCGCCGGGTCTCCCCGAGACGGCCCAACGCGCGGGACGCATTCCCGGCGCCACCAACGTCCCGTGGCTCTCGGCAGTCAACGAGGAAGACGGCACCTTCAAGTCGGCCGACGAGCTACGCGAGATCTATGAGGGCAAAGGGATGACCGCCGACCGCGACATCGTGGTCTACTGCCGGATCGGCGAGCGTTCCTCGCACTCCTGGTTCGTCCTCAGCGAACTGCTGGGCTACGACAAGGTTCGCAACTACGACGGCTCCTGGACCGAGTGGGGCAATCTCATCCGCGCCCCCATCGCCAAGGGCTAAACGCCCCCTCCCCAGCCCTCCCCCGTCCCGACGGGGGAGGAAACATACCGTCCCCCCGCCGCAGCGGGGGGACCATAGGGAGGCGGGTAGCCCTACGCCGGCTCGACCTCGATCACCTCGTCCTGAATGACACTGATGAGGTGACCATCGGGGTCGGCGAAGTGGGCGACGGTGCCGATGCCGGGAACGGGCGTGACCGCGCCGACGGCCGTGGCGCCGAGGCGCTGCGCCTTGCTCAGGGCCGCCCGCACGTCATCCACCTGCACGTAGAACGTGAGGTAGTTGGGCGTACCGTTTCCGGTCTGGAAGATGCCGCCGTCAATGCCGTCCGTGGCGCCGGTATGCACCACGCCGTAACCATGCGGGTTGTTGGTATCAATCTGCCAATCGAAGAGCGTCGTATAGAAGCCGTGCAGCCGCTTGGCGTTCGCCGTGCCGATCTCCCAGTGAACGACCGGGTTGCCGTCGCGCTCTTCCCGCACCTGGTTGCCGGCTTGCTCGTCCCAGTCCGGCGGCGGCTGAATGAGGCCGACGAGATGACCTTCCGGGTCGGTGATCTGGGCAAAGGTACCCACGTTCGGAATAGGCGTGGGCGGGACGCAGGTCTTGGCGCCCATACTTTCCGCCGCGTGCAGGGATGCCTGCAGGTCCTCCACCACCACGTAGAACGTGACGTATGGCGGCGTACTGTCCTCGACATCCATCATGCCACCGTCAATGCCCCTCTTGCCGCCGGTCAGGACAGCGCGGTAATCCATGAACGACTGCTTCTCGATGCGCCAGTCGAACAGGCTGAGGTAGAACTGCTCCAACCGCTCGGCGTCGTGCGTGCTTAACTCCCAGTGAACGACAGCGTTAGCCATGCCGATACTCCTTCTCTCGTCGGTAAGATCGTGGTGTCGTGCCGTACTCCCGTCCCGGCTTCCTTGTCACATCGCCTGAATGCGCTCCCTACCCCCTCGTCGGTATGGTCGCGGTCATAGCGGCCGGCGGGTAGGCCAGGCTACGCTGCCCCGCCACCGCCCCAGTGAGCCAACGTCGTTGTCTGCGTTCCCCGCCGCCGCTACGGCCGCCTCTCACCTTAGAACGCATGGTCTACATTAGGGTTGCGCGGCGGTGGGCCAGAGGCAGGTCCGTTGGTGCAGAGGGGATACGGGCGAGGCTTCCCACGGAATCGAAACGCTGGCGGCAGAGCAACGGTTGCGAGGGAGTCTCCCCGTCCCCCCGCCGCAGCGGAGGGGCCATAGGGGGGCTGCCAGTCCTACCTACCGCCAGTCGAAGCGCCGCCCGAGGTCATCGCCGGCCAGCGCGAGAACAAGGGGCTGACCATGCGGGCAGACTTGGACGGGATCGTCGCCAGCCAAGGCGGCCAGTCGGTCCAACAGGGTACGCGCCGCGTCATCGGAGAGCGACGTGCCGCGGCGGACGGCGCTGCGGCAGGCGATGTCAACGCATAGCGCGCGCTCCCACGTGTCCCGGTTCGACGTGGGTGTAGCCGCCGCCAGCGCGTCGCGGATAGCCGGGCCGAGGCGCGGCACGCCCGCCAGCGTGGGGACGGCGCGCACGGCAAAGGCATCGGGACCGAACGGCTCGCACACGATACCCAACCTCGCCAGTGCTTCTAGGTGCGTATGCAGGGCCGGCGCGTGTGCCGCACCGACCTGGAGCACCAGCGGCTCCAACACGGTTTGCGCCGCCTGTTGCCCTTGGTCGGCAGAGGCAAGCTGCGTGAAGATTGCCTGCTCGTGGGCGCGGTGCTGATCCACCAGCCAGAGTCCCACCGGCCCCTCCACCACCAGGAGCGTGTCGTGGATTTGGCCTACGAGCCGCGCCGCGCCGAGGTCGCGTCCCCGCACGACCCACTCGCCCGCTGCGCCCGTCTCCAGCCAGGCCGGTTGGGCCACGTCCCCGGCGGCCGGCGTCGCCGTTACCCAACCCGGCTGTCCGTGGTCGGGTGCTCGCTCGCGGATGCGCCGGCGGCCCAGGCCGGCCAGCGGCTCCGTGTGCGGACCGAGCAGGTGACTAGCCAGCGCGGCGCCCGCGTCGGCCCGGCCGGCCGCCGGCTCGATGGCGGCACGCGCGGCTTCCCGCAAGAGTGCCGCGGCCCCCTCGCCGTCGTGCAGCCGTACCGTAGCCTTGGTTGGATGAACGTTCGCGTCGAGGTTGGCCGGCGGTACCTGGAGGTGCAAAAACAGGAGCGGGTGACGACCGCGCGGCAAGAAGTCGCGGTAGCCCGCTTCGATAGCCGCGCGGAGCTGCGGATGGTTGACCAAGCGACCGTTGACGAACAGCGTCACCTCACGCCGCGTCGCATAGGTGCAATGCGGTCCGGCGGCCAAGCCGCTGCATCGCCGGCCGGCCTGGTCCCGCCGCGGCGCCAGCACCGTCGCTCCCGCCGCCACCGCGCCGTAAAGCTCGGTTGCCGTAGCTGCCAGGTCGCCGCTGCCGCTGGTCGCCAGCGTCGGCCGACCGTGCGTAGTCAGCGTGAAGGCAATGGCCGGGTAGCCCAGCGCGTAGCGCCGGACCAGGCGGCTGATGGCCGCATTTTCCGCGGGCGCCGCGACCAGGGCGGATAGCCGCGCCGGCAAGTCCCGAAACAGGTGCCGGGCCGTGACGGTGGTGCCGGGCGCCCGTGCGGCCGGACCGCGCCGACGCACACGGCCCTGCGCGACGACGATCTCGGTAGCCCGCCCGGACGCGGGGGCGCTGATGACGGTCAGGTCAGCGGCAACCGCCACGCTCGCCAGCGCCTCACCCCGGAAGCCCAACGTCCGCACCGCCAGCAGGTCATCGGCGGCGCCAATCTTGGACGTGCTATACCGCTCGACGGCTAGCCGCAAGTCGCGCCCGAGGATTCCGCACCCGTCGTCGGCGACCGTGATGCGCGCGCGTCCGCCGCCCTCCACCTCGACGGCAATGCGTCGCGCACCGGCATCGAGCGCGTTGTCCAGCAGCTCGCGCACGACGGACAACGGGCGCTCGATCACTTCACCGGCGGCAATACGCGCGGCGACGGCCGGTGGCAGCGTCTGTATCCGTGCCGGCGCAACGTCCACCATGCCACTATGTCAAGTCGGGAGCCGGTGACACGGCCGCCGCCCCTGCCAACCGCCGGGCGCGCTCCTGCCACGCCGCGAGCACGTTGAGTGCCGCCAGCGGCGTAAGTGCGCCCACGTCCACCGCCAGTAGCTCGTCTACCAGGCCGGTCAAGGCATCGGCGCCGCCCTCCTCACCATGCAGCGGCAGCTGCCACAGGCGCGGCGCGGCAGCATGGCCGCCCCCCGTCGCGGCCCCGTTCGTGGGACGCAAGGAAACCGCTTCCAGCTCGGCCAGCAGTTGCGTGGCCCGCGCAATCGTCTCCAGGGGCAACCCGGCGAGACGCGCCACCTCGATGCCGTAGCTCCGACCGGCAGCGCCGAGCAAGACGCGGTGCGGGAAGATCAGCCGGCCCGCTTCCTCGACAACGTCGAAACGCTGATTGACCACCCGCGGCAGCATCCGTTCGAGCGCGGTCAGCTCGCGTAAGTGGGTGGCAAAAAGCGTCCGCGAGCGCGTGCCCTCGTGCAACCCCTCCACTACGGCCCGCGCCAGCGCCAGCCCGTCATACGACCCGGTACCGCGCCCGATCTCGTCCACGATGACCAGGCTGCGGTCCGTCGCACGCTGCAAGATACGCGCCGTTTCGGTCATCTCGACCAGGAAGGTGCTGGCGCCGCCGGCGAGATCATCGTGCGCGCCGATGCGCGTGAAGATGCGATCCACCAGCCCGATCCGGGCTTTGGTTGCCGGCACGAAGCTCCCGATCTGCGCCAGTAGCACGATCAGGCCCACTTGCCGGAGGTACGTGGACTTGCCGGCCATGTTGGGGCCGGTCAGGAGGATGATCTGCCGGTCCTCCGCCGCCAGCGTGCAATCGTTGGGCACAAAGTCGCCCGGCGGCAGCGCCGCCTCGACGATGGGATGCCGACCGGACTCGATTTCGAGCGTCTTGTCGGCTACCAAGTCCGGCCGGCAGTAGCCGCGCGCCGCGGCCACGTGGGCCAGTGCCTGCGAAACGTCGAGCACGGCGAGGGCACGCGCCGTCCGGCGCAGTATCGCGGCGTAGCCGGCAACCTGCCGCCGGAGATCGTCGAAGAGCTGGCGCTCCAGCGTCGCGATACGCCCGGACGCGGCCGCCAGCTCTGCCTCCCGCTCTTTGAGCGCCGGCGTGACGAATCGCTCGGTGTTCGTCAGCGTTTGGCGCCGTTCGTAGTCGCTGGGGACGCCGTGTGTGCGCTGCGCCGCGCGAGTCAGCTCGACGTAATAGCCGAAGACGCGGTTGTATCCGACCTTGAGCGAGCGGATACCGGTCCGCTCGCGCTCGACCGCCTGTAGCTCGGCAATCCAGGTCCGCGCCGCCTCGATGGAGGCCACCACGGCGTCGAGGTCGGCGCTATAGGCCGGGCGAAACACGCGCGGTAGCCCGTCGGCCGCACCGCTGTCCTCGCCGGGGACGCCGGGCGCATCGAGCAGCGCCTCGCCGATGAGCGCCGTGACTGCGCTGCACGGATCGAGGCCGGCACGCACGTCCGCCCATTCGGAAGCCTCGCCCGGCTCCTGTGCGTCGGTTGGCGCGTCCGGTTGCGCCAGAGCGGCTTGTACCTCGGCCGCCGCCAGCAAACCGGCCCGTAGGCTCTGTAGCTCGCGCGGCAAGGCCGTGCCGTGCTGCACACGGACGATCAGGCGCTCCAGATCGCCGATACGCTCCAGGATCAGCCGCAGCCCGCTCCGCAGCGCCGGTGCCGCGACGAGCCACGCTACCGCATCGAGGCGTCGGTTGAGCGCAGCGCGGTCATCGAGCGGCGTGTGCAGCCGTTCGCGCAGCAAACGCGATCCCATCGGCGTGACGGTGCCGTCCAGCACCTCCAGCAGGGACCGCACCCCACGCCCGTCGGCTACACCGCGCCGCCGCGAGGCCGGCAGCACATCGAGGTGGCGCAACGTGGTTCCGTCCAGCGGCACGTGCCCCGGCCGGTCGAGCCGCACCGGCGCTTGCACCGCGGCTACGAGCGCGGCGTTGGTCGTTCGCAGGTAGCTCAAGAGGCCGCCGGTAGCCGCCAGCGCCAGCGTCAGCCGGTCGCAATCGAACGCGGCAAGGGACCGGAGGTCCAGTAGCTCGCACAGCTCCGCTCGCCCGGTACCCGCGTCGAACGCCGCGGCATCCACAACGGTGAGCGAGGGCTGCCCGCCCGGTGCAGTAGCCCGCCCGGATGGACCGTGACGACCGGGCAAGTCGGTGCGCGGCGGGAGCAAGCACTCCGCCGGGGCCAGTCTGGCGAGGGCCGCCGCGGCGGCCTCCTCGCTGCCGGTCCCGTGCCATTCGCCCAGACGTAGCGCCCCGGTACTGACCTCCACGGCCGCGATGCCCCACCCCGGACGCCGCTTGGGCGCTGCCATGACCGCTGCCAGGTAGTTCGGCCGCGCTGCCGCCAGTAGCTCCGGCTCGGCAACCGTCCCCGGCGAGAGCACCTTCGTCACCTGGCGGTCCACCAGCCCGTGCCCGGCTTCCGACACCTGCTCACAGATGGCAACCCGGTGCCCGCGAGCCAGCAGCCGGCGCACGTAATGCTTGAGCGCGTGGACCGGCACGCCGGCCATCGGCACCCGCCCGGAACGGCCGAACTCGCGGGAAGTCAGCGTGACGTGAACTGCGCGTGCCAGCACCCGCGCGTCTTCATCGAATGTCTCGTAGAAATCGCCCATCTGGAAGAGCAGCAGCGCCTCCGGGTGCTGCTCCTTGATCGAGAGATATTGCCGACGCGCTGGCGTCTCCCCCGTACTGGTACGACTCTTGGCTGCCACGACCACTCTCCACCGGAGGCAATAGGCGGAATCGACAAGTCAACTGGCGGCGATTGTAGCACGCTCTCCCCGCACACCGGCCGGACTGGGGGTAGGTACGAGTCAAGCCGTAGGGGCGCAACATGTTGCGCCCGCCCCCGTCATTGCGGCGCAAGCCGCAATCCATCCTGCTCATCCCGGCATCCCGAAAATCCTGATGCAGACAAAAACCTGCCCCTGTGGGAGCACACCGGCGCAGGCGCCTATTGACACTGCCCGCCGCCCGCTCGTAGACTCATAGTTGGGTAATGTTTTTGCCCCCACCCTAGGCCTCCTCCGTGTTGCCGCACCGGGGAGGTAATGCACCGTCCCCCCGCCGCAGCGGGGGGACCATAGGGGGGCAAATCCCCGTTCAGTAGGCGATCATGGTCAGTCTGTTTTCTCCCACCACCGCCAAAGCCGTCACCGGCGCCAACCGGGTCTGGCAGGGCGTATCGCGCTGGGTTGCCGGCACCGACCGGCAGCTCAAGCGCCTGCGGACAACCGCCGCGGAGATCAACGCCCTGGAACCGGACATGGAAGCCTTGTCCGACGCCGCCTTGCGCGACAAGACGGACGAGTTCCGCGACCGGTTGGCCGCCGGCGAGCGGCTCGATGCCCTGCTCGTGGAGGCTTTTGCCGTCGTGCGCGAGGCCGGCAAGCGCACCCTCGGTCAGCGCATGTACGACGTGCAGTTGATGGCCGGCATGGTCCTCCACAGCGGCAAGATCGCCGAGATGCGGACCGGTGAAGGGAAAACCCTTGTCGCCACCCTGCCTCTCTACCTCAATGCACTGACCGGCAAGGGCTGTCACCTAGTCACGCCGAACGATTACCTCTCGCGCATTGGTGGCGGCTGGATGGGACCGATCTATCACGCGCTCGGCGTCTCCGTCGGGGTCATTGCCCACGAGTTCGGCGGCCGCTACGACCCGGATTACCAGGACCCCCAGCAGCACGGCGATCCGCGCCTCGACCATTGGCGCCAGGTTTCGCGCCAGGAAGCCTACGCCGCCGACGTGACCTACGGGACCAACCACGAGTTCGGCTTCGACTATCTGCGCGACAACATGGTCTTGTCGCTGTCGCAGATGGTCCAGCGCCCGCTGTACTACGCCATCGTAGACGAGGTGGACAACATCCTCGTTGACGAGGCCCGCACGCCGCTCATCATCTCCGGTCCCGCCGAAGAGCCGCCCGACACCTACTACAAGTTCGCCCGGATCGTGAATACGCTGGTCGAGGACCGCGATTTTACCGTTGATCTCAAGCTGAAGGCGGTGTCGCTCACCGACGAGGGCATTGATCGCGTCGAGCGGCAGGTCGGCGTGGACAATATCTACGGCGAAGGGAACTACCACCTGGTCCACTACTTGGAGCAGGCATTGAAGGCCCAGGTGCTGTTCCAGCGCGATAGCGAGTACGTCCTGTGTCGCGACGGCCGCGTGCTCGACGGCAACCGCCGCGACGCCAATGCCGACGTCGTGATCGTGGACGAGTTCACCGGCCGGCTGATGCATGGCCGCCGCTATTCGGAAGGGCTGCACCAGGCCATCGAAGCCAAGGAAGGCGTCCGCATCCAGCGCGAAAACCTGACGATGGCCACCATTACGTTCCAGAACTACTTCCGGCTTTATGACAAGCTCGCCGGCATGACCGGTACCGCCGCGACCGAGGCCGAAGAGTTCCGCAAAATCTACAACCTCGACGTGACCCAAATCCCGACGCACCGCCCGATGGTCCGCCAGGATTTCGCCGATCAGGTCTACAAGCACGAGCAGGCCAAATACGAGGCCATCATCCGCGACATCGAGTTGATGCAGGACCGCGGCCGGCCGGTGCTCGTCGGCACGACCTCGGTGGAGAAGTCGGAGCAGCTCGCCTTGCTGCTCAACCGGCGCGGCATTAGCCATCAGGTTCTGAATGCCAAGCAGCATGAGAGTGAAGCCCTGGTCGTCGCGCAAGCGGGTAGCAAGACCGCCGTCACCATCGCTACGAACATGGCTGGCCGCGGCACCGACATCATCCTCGGCGGCAGTCCTCCCGACGCGGCGGCGACCGAGGCGGTCCGCGCCGCCGGCGGCCTCCACATCATCGGCACCGAGCGCCACGAGGCGCGGCGCATTGACAACCAGCTCCGCGGTCGCGCCGGCCGGCAAGGCGACCCCGGCTCGTCGCGGTTCTACCTCTCCCTCGACGACGACTTGATGCGTCGCTTTGTCGGCTCCGAGCGGATCGCCGGAATCATTGACCGTCTCGGCCTGGAAGACGATCAGCCCATCGAGCACGGCTTGGTGACGAAATCCATCGAGACGGCGCAGACCAAGGTCGAGGGCTACAACTTCGACATTCGTAAGTACACCGTCGAGTACGACGACGTAATGAACCGGCAGCGCGAGGTGATCTACGGCCAGCGCCGCCGGCTGCTCGCAGCGGAATCCATCAGCGAGGTCATCGGCGACCTGATCGGCAATGAGTTGGACAAGCTGGTCGCGGCCTACTGCACCTCGGACCGGCAGGAAGAATGGGATCGCGAGGGGGTGTGGAACGCCTACAGCACGCTGTTGGCCCTCCCGACCACTGATTCGCCCGCCGGCTCCGACGCCAACCTGCTCGCGTCCACGCTGGACGGTCTGACGACCGCCGACGGCAACGATGTCGGCGCACTCATGCGTGACCTGACCCTAGAGGACCTCAAGGACAGCGAGGAGATCAAGGAAACGCTGCATGAACTGGCGTTGGAGCTTGCTACGGCCCGCGAGCAGGTGGTCGGCACCACGCTGATGGCGCAAGTCCAGCGGCAAGTGGCTCTCCAAGTCATTGACGGCCTGTGGGTGGAGCACCTCACGGCCATCGAGGACATGAAGCAGGGCATCGGGCTGCGGGCCTATGGCCAGCGCGATCCGCTGACCGAGTACAAATCCGAAGCGTACCGCCTGTTCCAGTCGCTCATGGAAAACGTGCAGCACAGCATCGTGCGGACGCTCTTCCATCTGCCGCTCCCAACGGGCGGCACCAACGGAGCGGCGGCGCTCGACGAAGCCAATCGCCGGCCACGACAGATGTTCACCAACAGCCCGGTCGAGCAGGTTGCCGCCCAGGCGCCGGCGACCGTGCGGAGCGGCCGGCGCAAGAAGATCGGCCGCAACGCCCCGTGCCCCTGCGGCAGCGGCAAGAAATACAAGCGCTGCCACGGCCGCTGACCGCCCGCTCCCATAAGGAAACCGGTGTGTAACCCGTCATTCCCGTGCAAGGAGACTGGTGCGTAACCCGTCATTCCCGCGCAAGCGGGAATCCAAAAACCGGTCCGACCAGGTGTGCAGGAGGCGGATCATTCCCCTCGCCGCACTCAAGACAGCCAAGCCAACGACAACCACACTGCGGAGGCAGAGCGATGACCGTGAACACCACCGACGTAGACGCCCGGCTCCACGCGCTCGCGGACCGGCTCCAGCACTTCGCGGTGCGTCTTTGACCTCGCCAGCAAGCGTACCGAGCGTCAGCGCCTCGAAAAGCGGGCCGCCGCGCCCAACTTTTGGTCCGACGTCGGAGCGGCCCAGGAGATCATGCGCCGGCTCTCCGGCCTGCGCGACGAGCTAGAGACGTGGGAGCGGCTGGACGGCGAGCACTCCGAGCTGGCCGAGCTGTATGAGCTGGCCGCAGCGGAATCAGATCAGCAGATCATCGCCGAGATCGCCGCGGACGTGGGACGGCTGCACGAGCAGTTGGACGCCCTCGAATCCCGGCTCGCGCTCAGTGGCCCCTACGATGCCCGCACGGCTATCGTATCCGTCCACGCCGGCGCCGGCGGCACCGAGTCCCAGGATTGGGCGGAGGTACTCTTGCGGATGTACCTGCGCTGGGCCGAGCAGCGCCGGTACCGTGCCGATATCCTCGAACGCTCCGACGGCGAAGAGGCGGGTATCAAGAGCGCCACGCTGGCCTGCGCCGGTCGCCACGCTTACGGCTATCTGAAAGCCGAGCGCGGCGTCCACCGCCTCGTGCGTATCTCCCCGTTTGATGCCTCGCGGCGCCGGCACACCTCGTTTGCGCTGGTCGAGGTCGTTCCCGAAATACCGAACGACCGCACTGTGGAGATTAACCCGGACGACATCGAAGTGGACACCTTCCGGGCCAGCGGCGCCGGCGGCCAGCACGTCAACAAGACTTCCTCGGCGGTGCGGATGCGACACAAGCCGACCGGCATCGTCGTCACGTGCCAGAACGAGCGGTCGCAGTTCCAGAACCGCGACGTTGCCATGCGCCTGCTGCGCGCCAAGCTGTTGGAACGCAAGCTGCAAGAGCAGGAAGCCGCCCAGGCGAAGCTGCGCGGCGAGCCGGTGTCGGCCGGCTGGGGCAACCAAATCCGCAGCTACGTGCTGCACCCTTACACCATGGTCAAGGACCTGCGGACAAGCGTGGAGACCAGCAACGCGCAGGCCGTCCTCGACGGTGATCTCGATGCCTTCATCGAGGCCTGGCTCCGTAACCAAATCGGCGCCAACGCCGACACGCCAGCGCGATAGCACTCCCGTCGTACCGGGCTAGGGGAGATCGAGTGCATCGGCCTCGGCCGGCTCCAGCAGAAGCACCCGGGCAGTGCGCTCTTCGAGAAAGAGCGCGAAGTGGGCAAGAATATCCCGACCCAAGAGCGAGGGAATGGGCGCGAGAGGCGCAGTCGGTTCGAGGATGGTCAGCGTGAGCGGCAGCGCGACGGTTTCCAGGTTCAGGATGGCTTCGACGATGCGGGTAGGTGTGGTGCCGCCGATGCCTGTGCTGCGAGTACCAGCAAGTAGCGTCGTAAGGTCAACGTGAAACCGCCTCGACAGCCTTAGCGCATCCAACGGCGCAAGGATGGTACGGTCAGCGCCCGTATCCACCAGAAGTTCTACTTCAAGGCCCTGACCGCGGATAGACGGAAACCGGAAGGACGCTTTCACATACGGGCGGTGTCTTCCTCCGGCTGCAGAATAGTAGCCACGAATCATAGAATGAACAGTTCTTCTTTGGTCGTCAGCCGCTTGATGAGTGCCCTTTCGAGCGGAGTACCTTGCTCCTCCAGCCGCCTCAGGAGGCGTTCGGCGTCGTGATCGGTTCCAGCGACCTGCTCGTTGAAGATCGCCACCCACTGCTCCGGGTACCGGTCGAGTAGCTCTTCACGGTGGCCCTCATAGTAATCAATATCCCGCTGGAAACGCCGTAGCCGCTGGGAAAAGCTGTCCTGCTCCCGGATCATCGTGTCCACCTCCCTACCCAAGCAAGCCGGCCAGCCCATGGCTAGTATATTGCATGGCCCACACGCGAGACCTCTGTCAGCGACGCCGGGCTGCGGATCATGACGCCAGGATCAGTAGCTCGTCATGGCGCGTCAGATGTTCCACCAAGCCCTGTCCGGGCGGGACTCCTTTTGCTCGCAGACCGCTCAACACTTGCTCCACCGTCGGCGCAGCGTCCACCACCTGCTCATTGAAGATCGCCACCCACTGCTCCGGATACCGGTCGAGTAGCTCTTCGCGGTGGCCCTCATAGTAATCAATGTCCCGCTGAAAACGCCGTAGCCGCTGGGCAGTGCTGTCCTGCTCCCGAACCATCGCGCCCACCTTCCTAGCCAAGCAAGCCGGCCAGCCCACGAATAGTATAGGGCATGGCCCAGAGGTGAGGGTACCCGCGGCTCGTATCGGTCTGCGCCAGATTGGGACCCAGTGGTCGCCATAGCGGACTTCGTTGCCCTATGCATGGGGTGCCGTCATTACAGTTACCCGTAGCAGTCTGTACAGACGCCGCCCGTGTCAGCAATGCTATAGTAGGTGTGGAGTCTCTTTGGTCAGGTTCTGCGCGGCAACTGTGAGGTAGCGACGATGAAGGTGATTGAGGCCCTGCGAGTCAAGCCGCATGGCGAGGAGCTAGCTGACAGGCTAGAACGCGACGTGCGAAGAGAGGCGCAGAATAGGCTCGACCACTTCCGTGACCTGTTTCCGCATTTCACCGATCATGCACTCCGCCATTCGGAAGGTGTTATCGCCATCCTCGATTGGCTCATGCCCGACGAGATTAAGGAGAAACTCAACGAGTGGGAACTGTACTTTCTCCTCGCTGCTGCTTACCTCCACGATATTGGCATGGTTGAGCAGTGCCCGGGGCCACCCTCAGGCTCCGAATGGGAACAGTTCCTTGCCGAGTATCAGAAGAACGAGCATCCGGCCGGCACCGACGTGCCAAGGCGAGCCAAGCAGGACTTCGTCCGTGACCACCACCACGAGCGCTCGGAGAGATACATCACAGACCACTGGAAGGACTTGGGCCTGAGGGCTTCCGATACACCGGCCGAAGGGGCAATCGTGGGACGTATTGCACTGGGGCATCGCCAAGTGGACTTGAGTGACCGGACACAGTTCGGGGAAGTCCCGTTTGGCCAGAATCAACTCATCCGCCGCGACCTGCTCGCGGCCTACCTGCGCCTGGCCGACGAGCTAGACACAACTGCCCACCGCACACCTTGGGCCGAGTACGAGGTTGTCACACTCTATGACGAGGCGAGCATAAGCGAGTGGGCAAAGCATCTCGCCATCAGCGGCGTCGCAGTCGAGCAGGGTGTGATCGTAATTGGGGGCCGCTGCCACGACCACGGAGTCTATCTGCGGTTGAACAGGCTAGAGCGCGATATCAAGGCCAAGCTCACGACCCTACGTGGTATGTTGCGGCGTCCCTATGAAACTGGTGATGGGGTCCGGTTTGCCGACCCACTGCCCTACCACGACGTGAAGTTGAACGTCGAGCACGTCGGGTACCTACCCATTGAAATCCAGTTTGAATTGCAAGACGAGCAGATCACAAAGCTGATCATGGGCGAACGTCTCTACGGTGACAAGACAGCGTGTATCCGGGAGTTACTGCAGAATGCGATAGACACCTGTCGCGAGGCGCGCGAACTGCGACCGGCGTCATGGAAGCCGAAGATCGAAGTCGCTGAGGGCGACGACGGCCAAGTGCTGGAGGTGCGCGATAACGGCATGGGCATGGACGAGTACATCGTCCGCGAGTATTTCTCGAAGGTGGGATTCAGCTACTATCAGTCAGCCGATTTCGAGGGGAGCTTCCGGCCAATCAGTGAGTTTGGTATCGGCATCCTATCCTGCTTCATGCTCGCCGACCGCATCGAGGTCGAGACGAAGAGGGCGGGTGCCAATGCGGTCCATCTGGAAATCGCCAGCCTGACGGAGCCATTCGTCCCGACCCCCGGGACTCGCACTGAGCCGGGGACGACTGTTCGTCTGCACCTTAAGGCCAAGGAAGTCGGTGAGCACGATGTCCTGGAGCGGGTGCGTCACTTTGCCAGGCATCTCGAATTCGTCATAGAAGTAACTACACAGAACGGGCAGTCTGAGGCTGTAGTTGATCAGGGATTGGCACCAACAGCAGACGATTTGAAGCAGATTCTTTATGATCCTAGACAAACACGCTGGCATTCACATGATTGGAGTCCTGAACGTATTAGTAAGCTAGTTATAGGCCAGAAGAGTCACGACATTCAGCTTGGCATAACACCACTTACCAACCTAATCCCATACGACCTGTATGGTATGGGTGACTTCAGAAACGGGCTAATTGGCGGAAGCCGTGTATGCCAGGACGGATTCCCCGTGGATAGTTTTCACGAAGCCTTCTCGGAATTCGCATCTCACTGTTGGTGCGAGCTTAACCTCAGTGGTAAGTACCGTATCAACCTAACCGCTGATCGCACAAGAGCTGCAGGAGACGCAGCTGAGGTCTGGAAGGAAGTCGCAGAGCTGTACAGCGACATTATAGAAGATATATACGAGAAAATTGAGGACTTAACGCCTTCTGCATGGTGGCAACATCACATATCCTATTATCCCGCTCGGCTGAAACGGCTACCTCGATCCTTGAGCGCAGCTGCAAGAAAACACGCAAGGTTCTGTACGCTTACGAGTGAGGGATTTAGAGATAGATCGCTTACTGAGCTTGCAAAATGGGATGGGGTGATTTTCTATGTTGAGCCCCAACATCATCACTATCTGAAGCACATTCAGCATGGAATCGAAAAGGATTCCTGCATATTGATTCTGCCTAGAAGGTCTTTCGGCCCGATTAGTGAATACTGGGAAATGGTCCTGCTAGGACGAGCAGAACTTCAACCACTGAGCAGTCACTTAAGAGAAGTCGGCGTTGCAGTTAAGAAGGTTCGTATTGATCGCAATGAGAGACGATTTCTCGATCTAGGCGCTTTCACTGGCGAATGGAGGATAGCGTGGACGTGGACTACGCCAACTAGCCCCCCTCAGACCTTTTTCGATTTACATCATCCGTTCTCTAGCATTCTCTTGAAGAACTGCCGTCGCGAGCTACCGACCACAAGCAGCCGAGCATTGGCAGAGCTTTTCAGGCTGGCTCATACTTATTCGCAACAGGAAGTTCTGGAGCGACAATATGAGGTACTGAAATTACTTAACGACGACGGCATAGAAGTTCCAGTAGACATAGACCCCATGTCTAACTCATCGGGTGGAACCAAGAATCACAACTGCCCGTATGCCTCTATTCGATCTTGGCCACTGTGAGGGCAAGGTGGTCTTGTTCTTACACGATCTGGCTCGCGCCCCTACATGTGCCGACTTATATGCGGGTCTGACCTCGGATCCGCGAGGTCACTTAGAGCCTGTGTGAGAAGTAGTAATCTGGCGTACACTAGGGAACATGAATAGGAAACACTACCCCAGCGATCTGACTGATGCCCAGTGGGCCGTGCTGGCCCCGTTGCTCCCTCCGGCCAGACCGGGCGGGCGGCCGCGGCGCGTGGACCTGCGGGAGGTGCTCAACGGAATCCGGTATGTGCTTCGCAACGGTTGCACGTGGCGGGCGCTGCCACACGACCTCCCGCCGTGGGGCACGGTCTGGTGATATTTCCGCACTTGGCGACGGGATGGCACGTGGGAACAACTCCATGAAGCGCTCCGGCCACCAGTTCGCCGAGGCGCAGGTCAAACCTCCACCCCGAGCGCGGCGATCATCGACAGCCAGACAGTCAAGACGACGGAAAAAGGAGGCCCCGGGCGATGACGCGGGCAAGAAGGTGACCGGGCGCAAGCGCCATATCGTCGTGGATACCCTGGGCTTGCTGTTGGCCGTCGTCGTGCATCCGGCCCATATCCAAGACTGCGGCGGGGTCCAACTGGTACTCGTGCCCCTACGCGGCCGGCAGCCCCGCTTGCGTGTGCTCGGGGCGGATGCCGGGTAGGCGGGGCGGTTGGTGTCGTGGGTGCAACCCCGGACCGGGTGGCGGCTGGAGATCGTGAAGCGACCACGGGGCAGCCGGACCTTTGCCGTCCTGCCGCGGCGCTGGGTCGTGGAGCGCACCTTTGGCTGGTTGGGGTGTTCCCGGCGGTTGAGCAAAGACTACGCAGCCGGGCCAGCCAGCGCGGAAGCGTGGCTGTACCTAGCGATGGTACCTAGCGATGATCCACCTCATGCTCCGGCGGCTCCAACCGACCTGACCAGCCTTCTCACACAGGCTCTTAGCAAGGCCCTACGGAGAGGAGGCTGCCCGCGCGCGGAAGTCGCGGACGGCGCTGTAGGCAGGAGTCGGGGTGTTGTCGGGGTTGATGAGGCCGTAGCCCCACTTCTGGTCCGTCTCCGGGACGATTGAGCGGAAGTTCAAATTCCAGAGGAAGACCGCCTGGAAGTACGGGTACTGGGTTTCCAGCATCTCTAGCGCCTCGACCAGGTACCGCGCACGCTGCTCCTCGCTGTTGTCCAAGCAGAACTCGTGACCGGCCGCCTTCAGTCTGCAGCTCGTCCAGCCAAGCTCCGTCGCCCACATTGGCTTGTCGTCGCCGTAGGCCAGCAATACCTCGCGCAGTTGTGTAAACCGCAGGAAGTAAAAGCTGGGGTGCCCCTTGAACCCGGCTGAGGGGACGGTCTGCCGGTCAACCCAGTCGCCGGGCGGGTTGTTGTAGCCGTAGGTGTGAACACCCAGCGCGTCGAAGTAGTTGCCGACATCGCCATTGCTGACCTGATAGATCGCCTCCAGAAAGACCCGGTCGTCTAGTGCGTGGCTGCGGTCCGACCCCGGCTGCTCGCCGACGCCGGTCGGCGCCAGCGCCGGGAAGACGACAACCACCTCGGGGTCCACGGCCTTGATCGCCTGATAGGCCGCCCGCTGGAGTGCTACCACCTCCCCCGGACCTTCCGGCCACAGCCGGCTTACACCGCCCTCCCCGAACAGGTTCGGCTCGTTCCACGGCTCGATGGCGTGGACACGGCCGCGGTAGCGCGTCACGAGCATGGTCAGAAACTCGGCCAGCCGGTCGGGCACCGAGAACGGCTGCCCAAGCTGGGCGGCGTAGAAGTGGGGCGTCGCCGCCAACGAGAACAGTACCTTCAGCCCCGCCCCCTCCGCGGCCGCGACGAGGTTATCGAGGGCCTGCAGCCGGTCGGCGCTGTATTGGCCGGGTGCCGGCTCGAAGGCGTTCCAGCGGACCTGCTGCTTGATCCAGCCGAACTGCGCCTCCCGGGTCCAGCGGATAGCGTCTGCGTGGTGGGATGGGTGGGTCATGTCCACCTGAAACCCGTACCGCATGGTCGCGGTTGGCGTCGGTGCCCTGGAGGCGGTCGGTGGCCAGCTCTCGACAACGGGTAGCGGTGCGCCGACGGTGGTCCCCGGCGCGTGGGGCTGGCGGATCACGCCGGTTACCAAATCGGCCTCGATGGTCAGTTGGCCGGCCAAGACGGGCGTGATTGCCCCCGGCTGAATACCGGCCGGCCCCGCCACTTTCCACCACTGCATGGCGATGCGCTGGAATCGTTGGCTGACGAATGGCCCCTGATCCACCGGACGCGACATCGGCAAGCCATAGAGGTTGATTGCATCGGCCTGGGACCACTCCCCAGCTGCGCCGTTCGGCGGTTGCAGGTAAGCCTCGCGCAGGGCCGGGTTGGTGAGCCACCCCAACCGTATCTCTACCGCTTGCTCGAACGAGGTCGAGCCGTCGCCGGTGATCGGTGGCGGTATGCTGTGAAAAGCGGCCAGCCACTCGTCCTTGCCGGCTTGCTCCAGTAGCTCGAAAGTATTGGCGAACTGGACCTGGCCGTCGCCGCAGACTTGCAGAATCACGCGCTGGAGAATTTGGTAGACACATCCGTCCCGGCCGACGAACGCGCGACTCAAGGGATAGCCGAGGTACGTGGGGCCGCCCCGCGCCTGGACCGCACTCCAAAACGGCGCCGCGCCGACCGGCGTGATCGGCAGGTCTACAATGTCAAAGCCCAGACCGGGATGGCCCGCTGCCTGCTGGAAGTGCCGGCCGTTGGGCAGAGCGACTTCAAGGTCATCCGGTGCCGCAGCCGCCGCAACTGCCGCCTGCGACAGCAGCAGCAGTCCCAAAAGCGCCAAGGCCCCGGCACCGGTACATAGCCGGCGCGGCCCGATCCACGGGCAAATCACCGCCACAAGTGAGGCAAACATCGAGAGCTTGGCCGCAGCAAACAAGGTTCTATGTGGCTATAACGGACGAGCGTCCGATGCGGCCCAAGGCTTGCCAATTCTGGATAATCATGTGTATAGTAGCGACATGGCATCGAGTCCTGTCGCCAATCGGCGGTCCGTCGAAGCTGCCCCCGTCCGGTTTTCACAGCTCCACCGGGCACTTCAGTCGCTGTCGGCGGGTCTGAGCGGACTGCTCGACCTCCTCTTCCCGCCACGCTGCCCCGGCTGTGGTGTCGTCTCCGATACCTTCTGCGCGGCGTGCCGGGCCGCCGTGCAGCCACGCTACGACTCTCGTCCGCTTCCCAGCCGGCGCCCGGTCCTGGCGGCCCTGTGGAGCGCCGGCGCCTATTCCGGCCAGCTACGCATGGCCATCCAGCGGTTCAAGTACTACGGGCGGACCGACCTGGATCGGCCGCTGGCCCGGCTGCTCGCCGATACCTGGGTCGCCGGTCGCGGCGCCGCCGACATGGTTGTGCCGGTGCCCCAGCACCCGGCCCGCACCCGCCAGCGTGGCTCGACGCCCACCACCCTCCTCGCGCGGGCGCTGGCTACGCAGGCCGGTCTCCCGTGCGCGGACCAGGCGCTGTCCCGCGTCCGTGATACGCCGCCACAAGTGGGGCTGTCGGCCCGCGCCCGCTGGTTGAACGTGCAGGGCGCGTTCGGCCCCGGGCCGGACAGCGCCCTGCTCCAGGGACGGACGGTGCTGCTCGTTGACGACGTGAAGACCACGGGAGCTACGCTCTGCGCCAGCGCGACTGCGTGTCGTGCTGCCGGCGCACGCCGGGTAGTAGGGCTGGTGGTCGGCCACGAGCGCGCCTGACGGGTCAGCGTCCAAATGCGGAATGGCCTACAATATCAGCGCACTATCAGCGCACTGCAAGCAGGAAGCGGGAAGAGGGAGGTACGGAATGCTAACCGGCATTCATCACGTGGGCTACGTCTTTGGTGAGCTGGAGCCACACGTCGCATTCTATCGGGAGCGCCTGGGCCTGGAGCCGACCGCGCACGTTGACGCCACGGAGCAGATGGGCATCGAGCTGGTGGTCTATCGTCTGGGCGACGGCTCCAGCGGCCTGGAGCTTATCAAGCCCACCCGCGAGGAAGGGCCGTTTTGGGAGTTCCTGCAACGCACCGGTGGCGGCCTGCACCACGTGGCCTACGGGACGGATGAGGAGCTTGCCGAGGTAGCCGGTGGCCTGCCGGGTCGCGGTTTCACCGTCACGACCAACGGAGCGGAAGATAGCCCCGCCGGCTGGCGCATCATCAATGTGGACCCGGCGATCAGTATGGGGCTGCTCACGCAGCTTGCCGAGCGTTAGGAAGACACCTGGCGAGCCACGTGGCCGGGGGAGGCAGCCCCCCTGTGGTCCCCCCGCTGCGGCGGGGGGACGGTGTTTCCGGCGCTGCGGCGGCAGTGGGCCTGGCCTGTTCCCTCCCCCGTCGCAACGGGGGAGGGTTGGGGTGGGGGCCGAGGACGATACTACGACCCCGGCAGTGTGAAATCACTGCCGAGAATCACGCGGATATCCACCTCTGTCGAGGTGACTGGCTCGATGCGGATGCGCTCCGGGCCGATACCCAGACGCTCGGCGATAGTGCGGCGCGTATATTCCTTGCCGGAGTAGTCCACCAACTCGGTGAAGGCTTTGGCAACCGGGGCATTAGCCACGCCTGCGACGGGTATCCCTTGCGCTTGCAGCCAGGCCGACGTGCGGCCCGCCAGACCGTTGGTTTGCGTCGCGTTCTGTATCTCTATGCGGGCCTGCTCGTTGATGAGGCGGCCGTCGCCGAAGACCTCGCGCACCGCCGCCCGCACCGCGGCCTGGTTGGGTATCTCCACCTGCGTACCGGCATTGACGATGCTCGTTGTCGTCATCGTCTCGTCAATGACCCGATGCGTCGTCTTGGACAACTCGATGTCTTTCGCCAACAGCGCCAAGGCTAGCGCCTGCGGCAGTCCCATGTCCGTCTCGATGTGCTTCCCGACGATGGAGAGCAACTCCGGCGCTCTGCGGAGGAGCTGCGGCTGGAGGCCGGCTTGCTTGAGCGCGAAGACGACCTGCTGCTGGCGTCGAACGCGATGGTAGTCGGTGTCCGCGTGGCGCGTCCGTGCGTACCACAGCGCCGTCTCCCCATCCATCCGCTGCAAGCCCGGGTGCAGGAAAATACGCTGCACCCCGTATTGGTTGTCGGGAAAGTGATCGTCTTTGATGGGACGCTCCACGTCAATGACAATACCGCCGACCAGGTCAACAATCTCCCGGAAGCCGGCCAGTCCCACCACCACGTGATAGTGGATGGGTACGCCGAGGAAATGCGCGACGGTGTGGCGTGCGAGTTTGGTCCCGCCAATCGTGTAGGCGACATTAATCCGGTTTTCGCCCGCGCCCGGAATCTGGACCCACAAGTCCCGCGGCAGGGAGATCATCCCGGCGGTTTTCGTCACCGGATCGAGGCTGACTACAATGATACTGTCGGTCCGCGGCGCGAAGTCTTCCCCGGGGCGCTGATCCGTTCCCAGGACCAGGATGTTGACCCGGTTCTTATCGGTCCACTGGGGCAAGCGCGGCACCGCTGGCTGCGCCGTTCCCGTCTCCTCCGGCACAACCACCGCCGCGCTCGCCAGCCGCGTGGCCGGCGGCGGCGTGAGGGGCTGCCGGTTCAATACCAGTACGGTGCCGACCGCCACACCGAGGGGTACGCCGATCAGCAGCGCCACGATCAACACCGAGGTATACCGTTGCCAAAGCCCCTTGGCGCTGCCGTTCTGCCGGCGGCGCAAACTCGGGTAGGCGGGCACGGTCTCTCCGGCGTCGTGCTCGCGACTGCGCTCTCTAGGCACTCGACTTCCTCACCCAATAGCTCGGGGCTGACCGACGTAAACCGCTGTTGGTAGCCAAGCCACCAGCCTAGTAACGATCTTCCGGCCGATAGCGGTACAGAGACGCCAGCGCGCCGGCGGTATGCATGATTATACTCGTACTCGGTACGACGTATTCCTAAACGGCACATTGGCCCGTCGGTAGCACCGTCTGTGCCGCTCACGCCATGAAACGCCTCGATCTGCTCGGCACCCCCGTTGACGACGTGACGTATGCCGAGGCGGCCGCCTACGTCAGCACGCTCATGGCGGCCGGCAAGCCGGCGGCCGTTGTCACGCCGAACCCGGAGTTCGTGGTCATCGCCCAGCGCCATGCCGCGTTTCGGGCGGCGCTCTGGCAATCGTCCCTCGCCATCCCCGACGGCGGCGGGCTACTCCTGGCCGCCCGGCTGCTCGGTCTCCGCCTGCGCGAGCAGGTGCGCGGAACCGACTTGGCCTACCGGCTGATTGACCATGCCCACCGGGAGGACTGGCGCGTGTTCCTGCTGGGCGCCGGTCCTGGAGTTGCGCCGGCAGCCGCGGCGCGTCTGCGGTCGCGCTACCCTGGCGTGTCCATCGTCGGGACGTTCGCTGGCAACGCCGATCCACCGGGAGATACCGACACGCGGGCCGCCGTGTCCGCTGCCGGGCGTGTGGACCTCCTGCTCGTCGCCTATGGAGCGCCGCGCCAGGAGCTGTGGATGCAGCGCAACGTGGCCGCGCTCGACGTAGGGGTCGCTATGGGTGTTGGCGGCGTGCTCGACTACATGGCCGGGCGGGTGCGCCGCGCGCCGCCACCGGTGCGGAACGCCGGCCTGGAGTGGCTGTTTCGGTTGGTCCGGCAGCCATGGCGCTGGCGTCGCCAGCTCGCGCTCGTCGCGTTCGGCCGGCTGGTGCTGGCGGCCGCTATGGCCCGGCAACGCCGCCGGGATTCCGCAAACGGACGAACGCCACCAGCACCACCAGCGTAAGCAGCAGCCCCACGAAAGCGAACAGCTTCTCGACTCGCACCAGCCACAGGCTGAAGGAGCCGAAGAGCGCACACAGCCCGTAGAGCAGCAAGGCAATCCGCCGCTGCGACAGGCCGCCGTGGTGCAGCCGGTGCGGCAGGTGCGCGCTATCTCCCCCGCGCCACGGCGAGCGGCCGGCGCGACTGCGCTGCCAGATGACCAGCCCCACGTCAATGATGGGAATGCCCAGGACCAGAATCGTCGCAGCGATCTTCGCGCCGCCGATAATCGCGATGACTCCCAGTCCGTAGCCAATCATCATCGAGCCGGACGTGCCCAGGATGATGCGTGCCGGATTGAAGTTGTACGGAATGAAGCCCAGACAAGCGCCGAGGAGCGCCGCCGGCAGCACCGCAATGCTGATCTGTCCGAGCAGCACGCTGAGGGCCACAAACACGGCCGCCGCAATGGCACCGACCCCGGCGGCGAGGCCATCCATCGTATCCAGCCAGTTGACCGTATTGATGATGGCCACCAGCCAGAAGACGGTGACGGGCAGCACGAGCACCACCGGCAGCACGATCTGGCTGCCGAACGGCTCCGGGCCGAGCGGGTTCGATACGGTGGCAATGGTGCTCCCGAACAGCACGGCGATGAGGGCGAGACCGATCTGCGCCACTAACTGCGGCGCCGCCGAGAGACGCTTACGGTCGTCTATGAACGCTATCGGCAGCACGGCGAGGCTGCCCAAGAGCAAGCCGATCACCCGGCGCTGCTCGTCGGGAAAACGCTCGACAAACAGAAAGCTCACGCCGATCCCGGCGAGATAGGCCACCGTCAGCGCGTAGCCGCCGGAGCGCGGTAGCGCCGTGCGTTGCACCTCGCCCGGCCGGGGCCGGTCCACGAGGCCCCAGCGGGCGCCCAGCCGGGCGGCGAGCGGCGTGAGCACCAACCCCAGCGCCAGCGAGGTGGCGAATACGATAGCGAGCGGCAGCAGGGCCTCGACGATCACGGGCGCAGCCTTCCCGGCGTGCCCTTACGCCCGTTCGCTGCCTGCTCCATGCGTATCTTCATCGAGCCAGCCAAACACCGTAGCGCGTAGCTCGGCTACCGGCAGTCGGTCCAGTTGGCTCGACAGCCTAGCACACCGCCGCTCCCACGCCTTGAAGGGCACGATCTTACCGGCAGCCGGCGGCCGGCCCACCCGCCGCAGACCGGGCACCTCCGGCGGCGCCAGCCGCTCCTCCGTTTGCAATAACGGCTCAGAGAGCCGCTCGCCCGGCCGCGCCCCGGCGGCAACGAACGGCGGGCCGGTCTCGCCAGGGCGTAGCTGCTGCCAGAGGCGCGTAGCGATGTCCACGGGCGTCAACTCGTCGGTAACGTCGGGTACCGCCATCAGTGACGGGCCGGCGAGCAGCGCCGCGTGCAAGAGCAGGGCCAGCGCGTGCCGCGGCGATATCCAGTACCGCCGCATCCGCGCGTCGGTAATCGGCAGCGGCCGCTCCTCACCGATGAGCCGGACAAACGTCTCCGATGCAGCACCCCGACTGCCTAGGACGTTGACAAACCGGCAGATGGTAACGCTTGGCTCGCCGGCCGACGCCGCGGCGCGCAGTATTCCCTCGGCGATACGCTTGGTCACTCCGTAGAGGCTCGGCGGCGCAATCGCTTTGTCCGTGGAGGGGTACACGATCCGCTCGACCTGTTGCCGGACGGCGGCGCGAGCTAAGTGGAACGTACCGAGGACGTTCGTGGCGACGAACTCCACCGGGTCGTCCTCCGCCCACGGCACGTGCTTGCACGCGGCGAGGTGAAAGATCACCTGTGGGCGCAAGCTATCCAGCAGGGAATCGACCCGGGACGACCGGCGAATGTCCGCCAGGACGTACCGCACGCTCGCAGCGCCGGTTGGCCGGTCGGTCGTCGTCTGCTCGCCGAGTGCTTGCCGCAGGCCGAACAGGGACGGCTCATGGACATCTACGAGGGTCAGCTCGGCCAGCGGGAGCGTGGCGAGGACGTGCGCCAGCGGCCCGCCGAGCGATCCGGCGGCGCCGGTCACGAGGACGCGGCGCCCGGCAAACCGCTCCGTCAGCCGCTGCATTTCCAGGCGCGGCGCCGGCCGCCCCGCAACGGCATCCCAGTCAATGTCCGGCGGCTGGCCGCTCATGTCTCTGCACCATGGCCGGCGGCCAGCGCGGCCCGCATCCGCTGCCAGCATTCGCGCATCTGCACGGCGCAATTGGGGTCCGGCTCCAGCGGCTCGGTCACCAGATAGTCGGCCGCCGCCGCCAGACGACGCACGACCGAGTCGAGCGCGGCGTCACCATCGCCGTACCGTAACCCCTCGCCCAGCAGCCCGCGGGCGTTGGAGACATGGGCGCTACGGATGTCCGGCGCCACCTGCGCGACATAATCGTCCAGATTGGCCGGATGCGGGCGTGCCGCATAGGTAGCGACGACCGACCGCAAGGCCGGCCGGTCCGCCTCGGCGCCGACCTGTCCGCAAGCTGCATTGATATACAGCTGCGCGTGGGAGGTGTCCAGCGTGATGCCTAGCCCCTCGACGTTGGCCGTGAACCAGGCCAGGTCGCGCGGCTCCACCCCAATAGGCGTGTACACGAACGCCGCTTCCCGCATTCGTCCTACGGGCGGGATGTTCTCGATGAGCGGCCACACCTGCTCTCCGGCGCAGGCCGCCGCAAACCAGCGCGCGAACGGGAGCGCCGCTTCTAGCGTCTCCTCCCGCACCGCTTCCGCAAGGTGCTCCGGGTCGGAGCATGGGGCAATGCAGTGGATATTGATGGCCCGCGCCCCCAGCATCCGCGCGGCGACGAGCAGCCGGTCAATCAGTTCGTAGTCGGCGTCGGCAGCGCGAGTGAGGTCGAAATACGCCCCATCGAGCGACCGGATCGGGCCTTCGATCAGTGTGACCGTTTCCGCGGGTACCGCGGCCTGCCGCCAGGCACGTGCCAGCCGCTCCTGCCAGTCCCCCCCGCTCACGTCGCGCACGTCGAGGTACAACTCCACCCCGTCGGGCGCCGGGTCGCGGAAACGGTCGGCAAGCTGCGTCGCAGTCGGTCGGGCCTTCAGCAGTAAGGCCGGCCGCGTGGTGGATTGCATAGTCCGTTACGGATGACGCCGCGGCGGCGCACGTGGCACACGGCAGCGAGCGGATCAACGCAATGATACCGCCAGCGCCCCCGGCCAGCGCAGCCCGACCGCCTTTCTTGGCCGACGGACGGCGCCGACGGTATCATGGAGCCACCGCTGGCGCGTCGCGCGAAAGCGGATTACAGGCGGCCGAGTATCGGCCCAAGAGTGAGGGGGTATACCATGCGTATCGTGCGCTATCTGGCACCGGGCGGGCGCGGCCCGGCCGTCGGTATCCTGGAAGACGGGCGGATCGCCGAGATTCCGGCGACCGGGGGCGATCTCGGCCCGCTGCTCCTGCTGGACCACAGCGGCCTCGAACAGGCGGCCGCGGCGGCCATCGTCCACCACGATCCCGATGACGTGCAACTGCTGGCGCCGGTTGGACAGCCGGGCAAAATACTGGCTCTGGCCGCCAACTACCATCCTACCGATGCCCGTGTGCCGGTTGACCTGGACGTTGACACCCCGAAAGTGTTCATCAAGCCGCGCACCGCACTGCTGGGGCCGGGCGATCCCATTCCCTACCATGGCGTCGTCTCGCAGCTGGTCGAAGAGATCGAGCTGGGCGTGGTGATCGGCCGGCCGGGCAAGGACATCCCGGTGGAGCAGGCCATGGAGCACATCTTCGGCTACACCGTCATCAACGACGTCTCGGCACGTGAGCTACGCTTCCCGCCGGAGCGCGCCGGGCAGGAGCGGTATGAGTTCTTCGACTGGCTGAACGGCAAGTGGCTGGATGGCTTCTGCCCCGTCGGCCCCTGGATCGTAGACCGGGACGGCCTACCCGATATTGGCAACCTCGACCTCCAAACGGTCGTCAGCGGCGAGGTGCGGATTTCGTCGAACACCGGCCGCATGATCTTCAACGTGCCGCAGATGATCGCCTACATCTCCCGCTACTGCACGCTCGAACCCGGCGATCTGATCGCCTCCGGCGTGGCACTCGGCCCGGACGGTGCCGACGAGACATTCCTGTGCGACGGCGATGTCGTCGAGGGCACCGTCGAGGGCATCGGCACGCTAAGTAACCCGGTCCAAAGCACTGGCGCCTAAGTAGGCAGGGAAAGGCATTGCCCTAGCTTCTGTGGAGCGGCGGACCTACCCCCAACCCCCTCCCTCAAGGGAAGGGGCTATCGGGCCCAGGTAGCGCCTTTTCCCTGGCCGGCAGCGAGGGGCCGGCGCCGCCAGCACTCCCCTTCCCTGCCAGGGAAGGGGCCGGGGGTTAGGTCCAACCTCCCTACACCCCACCGTCCGCTGCCGCAAAGTAACCCAGCACCTCTGCAATCCCTTGCGCCAACGTCCTGCGCCAGCGCCAGTCCCACTGCGCGAGACGCGACGAGAGCGTGAACGGTGCCGGCCCCTCGCCGCCGGCCGCGCCGGGGCCGGTGAGCCGCACGTCCAGACCGTGCCGCCGGCCGGCCTGCTGCACGAGCCGCGCCACGGCGGCGACGCTCGCCACTTCCGCCGCGGCGTTGTACACGTGATGCCCGCGCGCTAAGGGCCAGTCGGCCGCAGCGGCCAACAGACGCGCGGCATCGTCCACGTGCAGGAGTGCTGTCGCGCGGCGAGCCGTCTCGTGGAGCCGGAGCGGCTCGCCGCGTGCCGCTTGCAGACAGAACAGATTGGGCGCCGTCATAAACGGCCGGGCCGTCTTCATCACCGGGCTGAGACCGTAGGCCAAGCCGAACCGCAGCGAGACGGTCTTCAGATCGTGCATTCCGGCGTACATAGCCAGCAGGTGCTCGACGTACAGCTTGGAGAGGTGGGACAAATCCGCTTGCTCGCCGGGCGGCGTGTCCTCCGTGATCGTCCCGGTTAGGTCCGGCCCATACAAGCGGAACGAGCTGGCATAGACCAGGCGTGGTACCGCGTGGCGCACCATCGCGTCGAGCACCACGCGCGGCCCGCGCAGGTTGACCTCCTCCGTATACGCCGCCGACGCAGCCGCCGGGTGAGCGCTGGCCTGCGCGGCGAGATGCACAACGCACCGAACGTCCCGGTCCGCCAACAGCGCGTCAACCGCAGCGGGATCGCAGACCGACCCCTCGATCACGCGGCAGCCGGGCTGCTGCGCCAGGCGGGCTACTGCCGTTGCGTCGGTTGCAAAGCCGTTTTCGAGGGCCACGACCGGGATGCCGGCAGCCAGGAGCCGTTGCGCGAGCAGTGACCCGAAGTACCCCAGGCCGGTGATCGCCACAGTCATCGCGCGGTCTCCTGCTCCGGGAGTCGTCACCCGGATAGCGCCGGTCGGGACAGGTCGGAACAGCCGGTGACTGCTACTCCGTGGGTAGCGCGGTGCCCAAGACGGGGATGACTAGCTGCATACCGGCCTGGATCGCAGCCGGGTCTTGTATCTCCGGATTGGCTTCCAGCAGGTCCGGATACCGCACCTGGAATTTCTGGGCGATAGACCAGAGCGAGTCGCCCGGCTGTATCGTGTAGGCCAGCCTACCACCGGGCGCAGCCGGCGGCTCCGGCGTTGGCGTTGGCGTCTGTGTGACGATCACCAAGGGCGTGATGGTAGGCAGCACGCCGGGCGTACCTTCCACCACCGTAGACGACGCGCCGGGGGCGCCGGCCGTCGCTGTGGGTGTCACGTCGGCAGTGCTCTCCGTCGCCGTCGGTGACACGTCGGCTGCACCTTCCGTTGCCGTAGGCAACGCGACAGGGGCACGTTTCACCGGCGGAGGCAATACCGGGACGGCAGTCGGGAGTACCATGGTCGGGACGAGGATTGGCTGCGGGACGGCGGTCGCCGTGGGTGTGCTGGGCGCCTGGCGCACAGTGGCCGGCGCGAGGCGCGTAAAGGGAGTGACCACCGGGGCCGGGGCAGCCACGCGCTCCAAGAACGGCCGGGCGCCGCCCACCAAGACGTAGACCAGCGCCGCGACAAAGCAGACCGCGATGACCCGCAAGGCCACCAGGATGGTAGTGGCGCGCAGGTCACGCAGCCGGCGCAGCGAATGCTTGTCGTGCAGCGGGCGCCAGCGCGGCGGCCGCGAAGAATAATCGTAGGTCACAGTCTTGGTCTTGGTCCCGTCCTGACAGTGGTTTAACGGACGAGCAGCCGCCGCGGCGCGTTGCTACCTGGGGCACTGGCGTCGAGTACCCGCGCGGAACGATGCGCCACCGGCACTACGCGGTGAAGCTGTAGACAAACAGCAGGTCGTTGACATTGGTGTTCGTCGGTCCAGTCACCAGCAGATCGCCAACGTCGTTCAGGTAGTGATACGAGTCGTTGTTGGCGAGGGCTGCCTGCACGTCCAGATTCAGGCCGTTACCTCTATCAACGGTGCTGCCGTCCACCAGGCCTCCGGCGGCATCCGGGTGGGCATCGGATCCGTCCGTGGCCGCGGCGACGACTAAGGTGCGCGGGAGGCCGCGAATGGCAACGGCGGCGGCTACGGCCATTTCCTGATTGCGGCCGCCCTTCCCGTCGCCGCGCACCGTGACCGTCGTTTCGCCGCCCGCGATCAGACAGGCCGGCGCTGGCAGCGGCGCGTTACGCTGCACCAACTCCTTGGCGATGGCGCCGGCCACTTTGGCGACCTCGCGGGCTTCTCCTTCCAGGTAAGTCGTCCAGACGAGGGTCCGGAAACCGAGCCGCTCCGCCGCTGCGCGGGCCGCCTCGGCAGCGATCTCGTTACTGCCGACCAGGATCGCCCGCGTCCGCTCGAAGATGGCCGTATCCGTTTCCTTCGGCGTTTCGCCCACCTGCCCGGCGGCGCCGCGCTCGATGTGCTGCCACACTGATGCGGGCACGGCGCGCTCGGCGTCGAACTGCCGCAGCACGTCCAGCGCGTCGGCGAACGTGGTCGAGTCGGGAACCGTCGGCCCGCTGGCAATGAAGTCGAGCGGATTGCCGACGACATCCGACAGCACCAGCGTCAGCACCTGCGCCGGCGCGGCAAACTCGGCCAGCCGCCCGCCTTTGGCCTGCGAAACGTGCTTGCGGACCGTGTTGATCTGATTGATGGTTGCCCCGGAGCGGATGAGCACGTCACTCATCGCCTGTTTGTCGGCCAGCGACACGCCCGCCACCGGCAGCGGCAGCAGCGCCGAGCCGCCGCCGGAAATCAGACAGATGACCAGATCGTGCTCATCCGCCGACTGGGCCAGCTCTACAATCCGTCGGGCGCCGTCCATGGCCGCCTGGGTCGGGATGGGATGCCCGCCCTCGGTGAACCGCACGCGATCAAGCGTCCCGGCAACCGGCGTCAACGTGTCCTCCTTGACGTTCACGGCGCCGGCCGTGAGGCGGTCGCCCAAGGCATCGGCAACCGCCTGCGTCATCGGCTCGCCGGCCTTCCCCGTGCCCACGACGAACACCCGCCGTACTGCCTCTAGGTCATAGACGTGATCGCCGGCGAGGAGCCGGTCCCCGTCGCGGCGTAGCACGGCCCGCACCGCCGCCCCCGGCTCGACGGCCGCGAGCGCGGCATCCAGCACTTGGCGGGCGAGGTCCCGAGCCGCTGCGAAAGTAGGTTGTCCGGCTGTCGTCATATCGGCGCCTCCGCTCAACAGAAGGTATGGCTGTAATCGGTATCTGCGCTCCAGCGCGTGCCGGCCGGCCCGCTGGCGCGTCCGATTATAGCCGTCGGCACGGCAATCGCCAGCGAGCCGGCCCTTGCCTGCTACGCTTACACGCGATCCGGTCACTGAAGGAGCATAGCCATGACAGGCCCACGCCCCCCGCAACCGGCGCGTAGCGCCGCCTGGTATGGCGGCGGCGATCTCGGCAGTTTCCTCCACCGCGTCTTTGCGAAGGGCATGGGCTACGGCGATGACGAGCTGCGCCGCCCGGTGATCGGCATTTGCAACACGTGGAGCGAGCTTAATCACTGCAATCGGGGCCTCCGCGACATTGCCGAGGCCGTCAAGCGCGGCGTGCTGCTGGCCGGCGGCTTGCCCCTGGAGTTCCCCACGATCTCGCTCGGTGAGTTCTTTGTTGCGCCCACCAGCATGATCTTGCGGAACCTCGCGGCGATGGACACGGAGGAGATGATCCGCGCCCAGCCGCTCGATGGGGTAGTCCTGCTCGGCGGCTGCGACAAGACCACGCCAGCACAGTTGATGGGCGCGGCGAGCGCCGACGTGCCCGCGATCATGGTGACGACCGGTCCGATGCTCGACGGCCGTTTCGACGGACAGGCCCTCGGCGCTTGCACGGACTGCCGCCGGTACTGGACCGAATATCGCGCCGGCACCGTCTCGGCGGAGACGATGCAAGCCCTCGAAAGCGCTCTGGCGCGCAGCGTCGGCCACTGTATGGTCATGGGCACGGCCAGCACGATGGCCGCGCTGGCCGAGGCATTGGGGATGATGCTGCCGGGCGGCGCAGCCATTCCTGGCCCGGACAGCCGGCGCCTCCTGTTCGCCCAGCAATCGGGGCAGCACGTCGTGCGCCTCGCCACCGAGCGCGTCCGTCCGTCCGACATCATGACGGCTGCCGCGTTCGAGAACGCCATCCGCGTGCTCCATGCGCTGGGCGGCTCGACCAATGCCGTCGTGCATCTGGCGGCTATCGCCGGCCGGCTCGGAATTGACACGCCCCTCGACCTCTTCGACCGGCTCAGTCGAGAGACGCCGTGGCTGGCGAACATCCGACCGGCCGGTCAGTACCAGATGGAGCGGTTCTTCGAGGCCGGCGGCGTCCCGGTCGTGATGAAAGAGCTGGAGCCGCTGCTACACCTCGATGCCCGCACCGTAACCGGCCGCACCGTCGGCGAAAACCTGGCGGCCGTCACCGTGGACGAGCGGTGGCGCGATACCATCGCCGGCCGGGCAGAGCCGCTGGCGGCAGAGGGCGGCTTGGCGATTGTGCGCGGCAGCCTGGCGCCGGAGGGCGCCGTCATCAAACACGCCGCGGCCTCGCCGGAGCTTCTGACGCATCGCGGGCGGGCGGTGGTATTCAAGTCACCGGACGACCTCAACCGCCGTATTGACGATCCTGAGCTGGATGTAGCGGCAGATGATGTCCTGGTGATGCAGGACGCCGGGCCGGTCGGCGCGCCGGGGATGCCCGAAATCGGCAACCTGCCCATCCCGCAGAAGCTCCTCGCTCAGGGAGTGCGCGATATGGTGCGTATCTCCGACGCCCGCATGAGCGGCACCTCGTTCGGGACCGTGGTGCTCCACGTCGCCCCGGAGTCGGCGGTCGGCGGGCCGCTCGCGGCGGTCCGCGACGGCGACCTCATCGAGCTGGACGTGCCGAACCGCCGTCTGGAGTTGCTGGTGCCGGCCGAGGAGATCGCGCGCCGCCTGCGCGAGGAATGGCAGTGCCCACCGCCCGCCTACCGCCGCGGGTACGGCAAGCTCTTCCTCGATCACGTGCTGCAAGCGCCCGATGGCTGTGACTTCGACTTCCTGCGCGGCCAACCGGACGACGTTGCCGCCGATTCAGCCGCACCCGTGACGCGGCGCTAACGAGCCAGCAGCCGTCAGCTTTCGGCTTGCAGCGGTGGTGGCGGGGAGCAAGGGGGCTGACGGGGGTAGGTTTTTGGTCTGCATCAGGATGTTCAGGATGCAAGGATGAGCAGGATGGATTCCCGCCTGCGGAGACCTTTGCATAACCCCCAGATGGAGTGCGAGAGGGACAATGTGCTACTCCTCGCTAACCTGGAAGGACCGGTTTTTGGATTCCCGCCTTCGCGGGAATGACGGGTTACGCAAAGGTCTCCCTGCGCGGGAATGACGGGGGCGGACCTACCCCCAACCCTCTCCCTAAAGGGAAGGGGCTGGATTGCGGCTTGCGCCGCAATGACGGTCCTGGCCCCCTTGTGGCCCCCCGCTGCGGCGGGGGATGGGCCGGCCTCACCCCCCGGCCCCCTCTCCAACATTTGGAGAGGGGGTGGATTTGCGGCCTGCGCCGCAATGACGGGGCGGGGTGTGGTCAGCGATGGGTGGTGGCAGGGTCGTATGGGGCCGGGAGGGGGCGGATGGAGGAGCGGCCAGGGCGCCCACAAGGGACGCCCCTACGGTTTACCCCGTACCTACCCCGGGCGGGTGGCGGCGGGGCCGCCAGGTACTGGGCCGCTGCATTAAGGAGCGGATACGGCTCCACGGTATGGCACATGGCGACGATGGTGAACAAGCGGTCGTACACGGTTTCCTCCTGGGCGGTGGAGTGGGTGACGGAAGCTGACGGCGATCCGGCGGCGACCAGATCACGACGGGAGCAGTCGTGACCGGATGCCGGCGGGAGCGAGACGAGGGAGCGGTCGGGGACCGCGGCGGCGGCAAGGGTGGCGCCGGAGCGGTGGTGCTCCGGCACCAGGTGGGCGGCACTCAGACGGTCGTGACGCGGGGTCCTAGCCGGAGTGGCGAGGGGTGCGTCGAGACCCGGTGCCCTCGGGGCGGCACTCTGACAGTCATGACCCGGCGCCCGCGCCGTGCTGGCGCGGGGTACGTCATAACCCGGTGCCGTAGAAGCGGCACTCAGGCGGCCATGCCTCGGTGCGCGTGAAAGCGCGGTGAGGGGTCGCTCATGACCCGGTGCCCTCTGCTGGGTGGCGTTGCCACCGCTGTTGGCCGGCGTGATGCCAAGACTGCTCCCAGTCGGTGCGCGCTGTGCGCCAGACATGTCTCGCATCCGTCAACCTCCGTTCAAGGGGACATGTTGGCGGGATGGGGTGGGAAACAACGGGGTCTTTTTGTCGGCATCAGGATTGACGGGATGGGGGGTGGACCTAACCCCTGGCCCCTTCCCTGCCAGGGAAGGGGAGTTTGGATTCCGGCTTTCGCCGCAATGACGATAACCCTTGCTGACGGCTGACGGCTGACAGCTGACAGCTAACAGCTAACGGCTGATAGCTACCCGCTTGTAGTATGATGGTACCCCGCCGGTCCCCGGCAACAGCACGAATGAATACTGCGCTACCACACACCGAGCAGCCAGAGAGCGGCAGCGCCCCCACCCTCGCGGCGCTGCTGGACATTCTGCCGGACGTCGCGGTCACCGGACCGACCGGTGTCGCCGTAGCCGACGTGCGGTTCGACTCGCGGCAGGTGCAGCCGGGAGACCTGTTCGTCGCCATCTCCCATCCGGGCTACCAGCACGATGGACACAACTTCGTCCCCGGTGCGCTCGACCGGGGCGCCGTCGGCGTGGTCGTCGGCCGGCCGGTCGCCGTTCCGGCCGATGTGGCGCGGGTGGTGGTCCGCGACCCGCCGCGCGCCCTCGCGCTCCTGAGCGCCGCGCGTGCCGGCTGGCCGGCCGCCCGGCTCGGTATCGTCGGCGTGACCGGCACGGACGGCAAAACGACCACGACGACACTCATCGCTGGCGCGCTCCAGGCATTGGGGCACACCGCCGCCCACGTCTCGACGGCCAGCCTCGGCACCGGCGCCGCGGTGCTTCCCAATAAGAGCCGCCAGAGCACCCCGGAGGCGCCGGAGATACAGCATCTGCTCGCCCAGGCGACGGATCATGGCGCCGAATACGCGGTGATCGAGGCCACGTCGCACGGGCTGGCGCAAGATCGGCTCTACGGTACGGAGGTAGATGTCGCGGTCTACACGAACATCACGCACGAGCATCTCGATTATCACGGCTCTATCGAAGAGTACGTGGCCGCCAAGGCGCGGTTGCTGGCGTTGCAAGCGCCGCTGCCGGGCGTGCCGGCGAAGCTGCACCCCCGCGCCAAGGGCGCCGTGCTCAACGCCGACGACGCGCACTGTGCCCACTTGCGCTCGCTGGCGCAGGTGCCGGTCACGACGTATGGCCTCCACCGGCCGGCCGACGTACATGCCGTCAGCACCACCTACGACGGCTTGCGCCCCTCCGTGCAGGTGCGGACCCCTTGGGGCAACGCGCAGCTCCGCCCGCGGGTCGTCGGCCCCTTCAACGTGGCGAACGTGCTGGCGGCGCTGACCACCCTGGGGGTGTTGGGCTGCCCCCTTGAGGCCACCGTGCCCGCCCTTTGCCGGCAGGCCGGGGCACCGGGGCGCATGGAGCTGATCGAGGCCGGCCAACCGTTTGCAGTCATTGTGGATTACGCCCACACGCCTGCAAGCCTCGAACTCGTGCTGCGCGCGCTCCGGCCCTTGACGCCCGGCCGGCTGATCGCCGTCTTCGGAAGCGCCGGCGAGCGCGACCGGGCCAAGCGCCCCATGATGGGCCGGATCGCTGCCACCCACGCCGACTTCTTCGTCCTCACGGACGAGGACCCGCGCGGGGAAGACCGCGCAGCAATCCTGGCCGAGATTGCCGCCGGCGCCGCGGCCGCCGGCGCCCGCCAAGGCACGCACTTCCTCTGCTGCCCGGACCGCCGGACGGCCATCCGCCGCGCCTTCGAGCGGGCAGCGGCCGGCGATACGGTGCTCCTCGCCGGCAAGGGCCACGAGCAGTCCATCATCATCAACGGCCGCTCCCACCCCTGGGACGACCGCGCCGTCGCCCGCGAGCTTCTCTCCTGACCAATCGCACCCCGGCCCTCGTCATTCCGGCGAAAGCCGGAATCCAGGACTATTCGTTGCCCCCAACCTGTCTGGATTGCGGCCTGCGCCGCAATGACGGGGCCTGCGGGTGATCGCCAGTGGACATATCGCTGCCGGCACGCTATCATGCATATCTACTATCGTGATTCGCAACACAGCTCGGCGGGCCGCAAGCAGTCCCGAAGCGCGGTTGGCCGCGTGGTGGCGTGCCGGACAGGGCGCCACCGCCGGCTGGCTCGTCGCCGATGACGGTTCGCGCTGGCGGGTGCGCCACCCCGGCCGCGGCAACCACGACGCCGGGCCGGATTTCGTGGAAGCGGTCCTGGAGACACCGCCGGGGGCAGTGGTGCGCGGCGCCGTCATCGAGCTGCACCATCGGGCGAGCGACTGGCAGGCACACGGGCACGACCGGAACCCGCGCTACAACACCGTCACCCTGCACCTCATCCTCGTCGAGAACCACCCCGGCATTCCCACGCTGGCCGCCAACGGCCGCCGTATTCCCCGCGTCGTCATTGACCCGGCGCGTCTCCAGTCGCCACCAGTACGACCGGCCCGGCGCCAGCGCGGCAACGCCGGTCTATGGAGCTACGGCTGCCGGCTACCGGGCGCGGTAGGCCGGGACCGGCAGCAGGCCGCCCACGTCATCGGCATCGCTGGCGATATTCGGCTGGCCTGGCTGACCCGCATCTTCCGTCTCGACTTGGCCCGCGCCACACCGCCCGGCGAGCCGGCACTGCCGGCTGCACAGATCGTCGAGCAAGTGCTCTATGAGGGCATCGCCGACGCCCTGGGGTTCAGCCAAAACCGCACCGCCATGCGCCAGCTCGCTCGGAGCGTGCCGCTGGCTGCCTTGCCACGCGCAGCCCCGTCAAGCACAGACTACCCGGATGCGCTGTCCCGCGCCGCCGCGACCCTGCTCACGGCCGCCGAGCTACTACCCACTGCACCGAGCCGGCTACCCCGGCAGCTTCCGCTGCTCGCCGATGTCACTGAGTCACCGAGCGCCGTCGCAGCCCCGCGCCGCGCCCACAGTCTCCCTTGGCAGGCCAATCGCACCCGGCCGGGCAACGCGCCTGTGCGGCGCATCGTCGCGCTGGCGGCGCTGGCGGTCTCCTGGCGCCCACACGGGCTGGGCCAGGCCGTGCTCTGGTGCCTCGCGGCCGACGATCCCGCCCGCTCCGGCCGGCAGCGTGTCCGCCCTTGGTCGGCCCTCGCCGCGCTGGTACGGCAGCCCGCAGCACCGCCCGCGGTCATGCGGTATCTCCGGCGGCTCGGCGTCCGGTCGGATGCAGAGACGCCCACGGCCCTCATCGGCGCCAGTCGGGCCGCCGACATCGTGGTGAACGTCCTGCTGCCCTACGCCCTGGCCGTGGCGCGCGACGGACCGCCGGGCACCGGACACCGCGCCCGGCGAGTCTTTCTCGAACACCCGCTCCTGACGGAGAACTGGATCACGCGCTCGATGAGCAAGCGCACCGGCTTCCGCGCCAGAACGGCCCGCGAGCAGCAGGGTCTTATCCGACTCTACGAGCACTACAGCCACAGCCTCTTCTGCGCCCAGTGTCCGCTGGGCGCTGCGCTCCCGGCCACGGCGGCCGTGGAGGAACATGAAAAATGATGATCGTCATTGCGGTGCAGGCCGCAATCCATCCTGACCATCCTTCCATCCCGAAAATCCTGATGCAGACAAAAAACCTATCCCTGTGAGAGGGGGCCGGGAGGTGAGGCTCTTCAACGTGTGGCCTCGCGCAAAGCAGGTATATGGGAGCCGCTGAATCCCGACAACTTCTTAGCCGCTACTCTTGACAATCACTAACCTCACCCCTTGTCAGCCTAGAGGCAGCATGGTACGCTTTTCGAGAACACGGACATCTGTCCGGTGTAGGCCGAGTTCTCCGGACGAGAAGCGGGGGATTGCAAGCACTTCCGGGGTGAATCGCGGCGCCGGCTATCGTACCCGGCCCGTGTAGGGTTGCTCTTACCCGAACCCGTCAGCTTACCCCGTAGGCCTGAAAGAGCGTTTTCATGCCTCCAGGTTGTCGTGCCCACCGGCCATGCATGGTCGGGCATGTCGCTGCATCGTGTAGCCACGGTGCGCCGCTCCTGCATTGTGGTCCTCCCGGCGTCCTCACGCCCGGCACGTCGTGCCGAGGAGATCACGCATGACCGCCAGCGGCCCGGACGTCAGGTACGACGATCTACCGGCCGGGCGAGCCTCCCGCCCCGTGCTCCGGGAAGTGCCCGAAACTGATGATTCGGTACGTCTCTACCTCCACGAGATCGGCCGCTACGCGCTCCTCACCGCCGACCAGGAGGTGGAACTGGCCAAGCGCATGGAGCGCGGCCGGCTGGCCCAGCAAGCACTAGAGCGTGCTAACCTGGACCAGGATGAGGGCGTTGCGTTCCAGGTGCTCGTCGCGGACGGTGAAGCGGCCCGCCAGCACATGATTGCCGCGAATCTCCGCCTCGTGGTGTCGGTAGCCAAGAAATACACGGGACGGGGCTTGCCGCTCCCCGACCTGATCGAGGAGGGCAACCTGGGCCTGATGCGCGCCGTCGCCAAGTTCGACCACCGGCGCGGGTTCAAGCTCTCCACGTATGCGACATGGTGGATCAGGCAAGCGGTCACGCGGGGCATCGCCGACCAGTCGCGGTCCATCCGACTGCCCCTCCACGTCGTTGACAAGGTGAGCAAGCTGCGCCGGGTGACCCACCGGTTGGAGCAAGAACTCGGTCGTCCGCCCACGATGCACGAAATCGGCGCCGCGGTAGACCTGCCCGGCGACAAGGTCCGGCAGCTCTTACTCGCTTCCCGGCGGACGCTCTCCCTCGAAAAGCCGGTCGGAGACGACGGCAGCAGTGTCCTCAAGGACCTGATCGAGGACGTGAATTGCGACGAGCCAATCGAGGGCGCGGCGCAGTCGCTGTTGCGCGATGAAGTGGAGCACCTGCTGGCCAAGCTCTCGCCGCGGGAGCGACGCATTATCGAGCTGCGCTTCGGTGTCGGACGGCGCTCGCCACTCACGCTGCAAGAGATCGGGCATGTGGTAGGCCTGACGCGGGAGCGCGTGCGGCAAATCGCGGTCGAAGCACTGGACAAGCTGCGGACCGGGATGCATTCCTCACAGTTGCGTGAGTACCTGGACTGACTCAGCACCTCTCCGGCGTGGCCGCAACGTCTGCCTGGATGACAAGCTTGGTTTGCGTGTGCCGCCTGGTTGCACTGTCACCGCTATGCGGCATAATGAGGCAGGAAGAAGTAGGGAGGGAGGTGGACTTGGACAAACTGCAACGGCTTGAGCAAGAGCCTGTCGAGGAAGAGAAGGACCTCGCCACTGTGTTGCTGGAGCTTGCGGGGGGAGCCGGAGACACCGCGGCTCGCCTGCTTGAAGTGACCGGGGTATTCCTGGATCGATACGAGGAGGCCGAACAGCACTACCGAGCAGTGGTGGATGCAGAGACGCCTGGGATGTACTCGGGAGCCTCTGCCAATATACAGGACTGACCCGTGCCGAGTTGGGGCGATATTCTCCGCGAGTTCGATGACAGCCAGCGGCGCCGAGGTCCGCAACTTGGCGCCGACTCGGATGCCATACGTCGCAAGTACATTGGCCAACTGCGCGACCTCACTGGTCATGCAGTCATTGTGTATGGTAGCGGTTGGCTCAAAAGCTCCGGGGAGTCACACCCTGACTTCTCCGTTCAGGGCGCCGACGTGCATGCCCTCATGGAGATGTGCAAGGATGTCGAGGATCGGAAACTTGACCTGATCTTGCATAGCCCTGGAGGCGAAGTCGGCGCCGCCGAACAGATCGTCCGCTATCTCCGGACGCAATTTGACTATATCCGCGCTATTGTTCCGCTCCAAGCCAAATCGGCAGCAACTATGATCGCCCTGGGGTGCGATGAGATAGTTATGGGGAATCACTCCGAATTAGGCCCCATTGATCCACAGATTGTAGTGCGTGGCCCTGAAGGAGTGCGCTCCGTCCCGGCACACGCAATTCTGCGCGACTTCGAAAGAGCCAAGCAGGAGCTTGCTCAGGACGCTAGTGCAATCAACGCATGGTTGCCAGTCCTACGTGGATACCAGGGTGGTCTCCTTGAAGTCTGCGAACAGGCTATCACACTGGCTGCGGAGCTAGTCGTCGGTTGGCTCACCCAATACATGCTCGGCCACGAGGACACGCAGATCGAAGAAGCTGGCCGCCGGCGGGCCACCAGAGAAATCGCTCGCTACTTCGCGTTTGCCTATGATCGCTTCCGAACGCATGCACGGCCTATCCGCATCGAGGACCTTCAAGCTCTGAGCGGAATGCGGGTCCGACTACTAGAAGCCGATGATCGGTTGCAAGATGCTGTCCTCAGCATCTACCATGCCCTTGATCTCACTTTCAACCGTCCAGGCCCGGTCAAGATTGTGGAGAATCATCGCGGCGCCATCTACGCCAGGCTGCAGCGGCAGGTGCTCGTACAAGCAAAGCCCAGAGATGAGGAGCAAGCACCCGGACAGCCGCGCGAGAACCGCCAGCAGCGGCGCGCACATGTACGCAGGCAACGCAAACGCCGTTAGGCCGGCTGCGTGGAGGAACAGGAGGACGGTAGTATGATGCGCTTGGCTTTATTCGGTATGGCGGCGCTGGCGGCGCTGGCGGCGCTCCGGCGTACACACGCGCTGCACGCCCAAGACGACACGGACGACGCCGGCTTCGAGCCGCTGTTCAACGGCCACGACCTCACCGGCTGGATTCATGTCGGCGCAACGGCCGGCGCCTGGTCCGCGGCGGACGGCATACTGGCCTGCAACGGCCAGGGCCGAGGCTGGATTCGGCCCCCCGGCGTCTACGAGGACTTTATTCTGCGCCTGGAATACAAAATCGAGCGGGGCAGCAATAGCGGCGTCTTCCTGCGAACCAGTGAAGAAGGCCGGCCGGCGTTCGCGGGGATGGAGATTCAGATTATTGACCACCCCGAGCACACCACCGGCGTCAAGGCCACCGCCGCGATCTACGACTCCGTGGGCCCGTCCCGGAACACGTCCAAGCCGCTGGGCCAGTGGAACGCGCTGGAGATCACCTGTATCGGGCGCCGCGTGGCCGTCCTACACAACGGCGTGATGGTGGTGGATGCCGACCTCGATGCCTACCCGGAGCTGCGGGAGCGGCTGCCGCGCGGCTATATCGGGCTACAAAACCACGGTACGCCAGTGGCCTTCCGTCACATCGCCATCAAGGCGCTGTAGCCGGCCCTCACACCCGATGCCCGGCCGCCGAGAGACGAGAGCGATGACCCTGCGCGTGGCGATTGTCGGCACCGGTCGGCGCGGCCAACTCTACCTTACGCATCTGCTCAGACGCGGCGACGTGGCCGTGCGGGCAGTCTGCGATGTCAACCACCGTGCCGCGGCCGCCGCCGGCCATATGAGCCGGGCGCGGGTCTATACGCGCTATGAGCTGGTCTTGCTGCACGAGGACCTGGATGCGCTGATCGTGGCGTCGCCGGCCAGCTATCATCCTCTCATCGTCGGCGACGCCGTGCAGCGTGGTCTGCACGTCTTCTTGGCGCCACCGTTGGCGGCGACCATCCCCGGGGGCCGCCGCCTAGTGCGGCAGGTAGCGCAATCCGGCGTCTCCTGTGCCCTCGACTATGCGGTGCGCTACGAGCCTGACCTACCGACCGCCCGGACGCTGCTCGCCGCGCGTCCCATCACCAAGCTGGCCGGGCGGTATCGCCTCCCCAGCAGTGAGATCAATCCGGCCCGCAGCGCCCGTTCGTCCGCTCCACCGCCGCCTCCACCACCGGAGCTACTCGATACCTGGGAGCTGCTGGCTGGCCGAGTGCGTGCGGTGGCGCCGGCGCCGTCCCGCAGCCGCAATCCGGCGCTGCACTTACAGGGCGGGGTTGCCGGCGTGGTCACGGGGACGATGAGCCTCACGGTGCCCTGGGAGCTGGTCGTGGAGACGCCAGCGGTCACGGTCACGATCACGCCCGCTATGCTGGAAGTAGCGACGGCGGCGGGCGTCCGCTGCTCCCCGTTCGATCCGATGCGGGCGCTCGATACGTTCCTGGAAGCCATCGCGCAGCGCGACGATGCGCTTATTCGGACCGCGCCGGAGACGATGCTCCGCCCCTTGGCCCTGGCGCTTGCTGCCGGCGAAGTGCTGGAGCAGCCGCAGACTCTCGCCATCGCCGACGTGCTGGCCCGCGAAGAGCCACCCCCGCGCCGCTGGCCCTGGCGCCAACTCGCCCGCTGGCTGGATTTCTTATGGCACTAGGCCCATAGCCTCGCAAAGGTGGGTTTTTCAGTGTAGGGGCGCGATGAATCGCGCTCAGGCGCTCGTCATTCCGGCGAAAGCCGGAATCCAGGGTTACTCGTGCTCCCGGTCTCGTCATTCTCCCATCAGTAGTGCGTTGCAAAACCGACATTCCCGCGCCAGCATGTCCCGTACCCCGATACGGGGCGGGAATCCATCCTGACCATCCTTGCATCCTGCAAATCCTGATGCAGACAAAAACCTACCCCTGTGAGGCCTCCCCCCGTCCCCCCGCCGCAGCGGGGGGACCATAGGGGGGCTACCCCCTAGGCCCCGTCCGTTTCCAGCCGTTGCTTCTCGACGGTGATGCGGAGCGGCAGCCGTGGCAGACTATTGAGCCAGCCGGGCCAGATGGTCAGCTCGCGGGCCGCAAAGCCCGGCCGGGCCTCCAGGTAGGCTTGCGCCGCGGCTCGCGTTTGTCCGGCCAGATCGCTACGCATTTGCCCCACGTCCACGTGCGGCTCGCGGTGTCCTCGTGCCTGAATCTGCATGTGGACCGCGCCACCCAGCTCCACGCGCTCGACTACCGGCGGCGCTACCTCCAACGTCTCGTTGACTACGACCCAGCCGGGCGCAGTGCTGTCCACGTGCGCGGCGAGTTTGTCGTTGACCAGCCGGTTCACGTCGTCCCCGCGGAACTGCGTGGCGCTATAGCGTACTTTCATGCGGAGACGCACGGAGTCGGCCTCGGCGCGGACCTCCGCCGGTTCGTAGACCTCCTCGGTGATCGCCGGATTGGGTTCGGGCCACACGACGAGCGATTCGCCCGTCCGCTCGCGTTCGCTCAGACGCGCTTCGACCTGCTCCCGCAGCGTAGCCAACAGCGTGTTGTAGAGCTGCTGGCGATCTCCGGCCGTGACGAAGCGTATTTCGCGGTCGGTACCGCCCTGCGTCGGTTCATCGTTCCGCACCACCAGGCTCGCACTCAACGGCCCGGCCACCGCCTTGATCGCTTCCGGCGCGACGTTCCCGGCCGTCCCCCCGGTCACCGCCTCGATCTTGGCGCGGCCAACCCCAATACTCTGCTGCGATCCGGTCGTCACACTGCCGGGGATGACCACCTCATCGGTCGTCACAAAACTGACGTTGCCGGCCTGCACGACCGTTCCTTGTGGCACGACGACCCGGCTACTGAGCTTGTTCGTCAGGAATACCTCGCCGCTGGCTTTCCGGTCCGGCACGGCCTCCTGGCCCGTCGTGGGGATTTCCAGGCTTTCCGAGGCCTCCACGGACACCACCTGCGCCGGCAGCTTGCCGTCTGCAACGCCTATCCCGCGCACCCGCGCATCGGCAATCAGGGTCATGTCGTTTGTAAAGGCCACCGGCACCGTTTGGAGCGTCACGCGAGCACTGGGTAGCACAAAGATCACCAGGACGACCAGCAGCACGATTGCCAGGATGGCAACCAAGACGGGCAGCCACGTGATCCGTGGTGCCGCTGCCGGCCGAGGAGCATCGCGCTCGACCGGCGTAGGGGGCGCGCCAGCGGCGGCGCGGCCGCGATCCTGGACAGCGCGCGGCGCTTCCCGCGGCCGGGGTGTTGTGCGGGTAGTGTCCGGCGGCCGCCGCAATGTCCGGGTGGTTTCAGTGCGCCGCCGCGCTGGCCGCGTTGTCTCCTGTGATCGCTTCCCTGTCCGGGCGCCGCGGAGGCGGTCGGACGAACCGGCGGCGACGGCCGCCAACGCTTCTGCGGCCGTCTGCGGCCGTTCTCGCTGCGTTGGTGGTGGTCTGGTTGGCCTCCGGCCGCTCACGATGCGCTACCTGATCCTGCCCGCTTGGACTGCGGCGCCTTTTGCGGATTGGGCGTATTACCACCCCGCAACATTGCGATTGCCCGCTCGCGGCCGTGGGCGAGCGCCGCCGCCAGGCGCGCGGGATCGCCGCCGCCGCCCTGCGCCATGTCCGGCCGCCCACCGCCCTTTGCGCCCATCGCCGCCGCCACCTCGCGCAGCAAAGCGCCCGCATCGAGACCGTCGTTCACCAGCTCGCGCGGCACAGTCACCAGGAGCTGCGGTCGTTTGGGCTGCGTAGTGCCGAGCATGAGCACCGCCGGACCAGGGAGATGGTCGCGCAGCCAATCGCCCGTTTCCCGCAGCGCCCGCATGTCCGCTGCCGCGACCTCGGTTGCCAAGACGTGAGCACCATTGATTAAAGCTGCCTGCTGCAGGACGCTCTCCAGCGTGCTTTGGCCCGATTGACGACTGGCCGCTGCCAACTGGCGGCGCGTTTCCGCTAACTCCGCCTGTAGCTGCTCCACGCGCCCGACCACCTCGGTCGCCGGGACACCCAGCGTGTGACTCAGGGTCTCCAGCGTGGCGCGGGTGTCCGCCGCCAGCGCCTCGGCCGCCGCGCCCGTCACCGCCTCGACGCGGCGCAGGCCGGAGCCGATGCTGCCTTCCGCCGTCAGCATGAAGGAGCCGATGTCACCCGTGCGTGCCACGTGGGTCCCGCCGCATAGCTCGCGGCTGAGATCGCCGATGCGGACCACCCGCGCCGCCTCGCCATACCGCTCGTCGAAAAGCGCCAGCGCACCGCTCGCCAGCGCCGCTTGCAGCGGCATGACCGTCGGCTCCACCGGCAGGTTGGCGCGAATCGCTGCGTTCACCCGGCGCTCGATCTCCCGCTGCTCGTCGGGGTCGAGTGGTCCGCGGTGGGAGAAGTCGAAACGCAGCCGCTCCGGCGCGACCAGCGAGCCGGACTGCTGGACGTGCTCACCGAGCACTGCCCGCAGTGCGGCGTGCAGCAGGTGAGTCGCGCTGTGGTGACGCGCGGTAGCCGCCCGCTTCTCGCGGTCAACGTGGGCGCTGACCCGCTCGCCGACCGCCAGCCGGCCCGCGGTAACTTCCCCGATATGCACGATAACTTCGCCGGCCGGTCGCTGCACGTCCTGCACGATGAAGCGCCCGTGCGGACCGGTGATGGTTCCGCTATCGGCTACCTGCCCACCCCCCTCGGCGTAGAAGGGTGTGCGGTCCAGGACGATCATCGCCGCAGTGCCGGATTCGGCGACGGCTACCGGCTCGCCGTCCTGACGCGCCGAGTCGGCGCTACCTGGCGCCGCCACCGGCCCGATCCACAGCACCTCGGCGCCGTCCACCTCGGTCCCGGCATAGCCCTCGAACGTGACCTCGACTGCTGGCAGCGTGACGCCGCGCCACTGCTCGAACTGCTGTGCTGCCCGGCTGCGCTCGCGCTGCGCCGCCATGCGCTGCTCGAAACCGTCCGTATCCACCTGTACGCCCTGCGCGGCGGCGATCTCCTCGGTCAGCGGCAGCGGAAAGCCGAACGTGTCGTAGAGCCGAAAGGCCGTCTCGCCCGGCAGCGTGGTGCTCCCCTTTGCCTTCAGCGCGGCCACCTCGGCTTCCAACAGCTGCGTGCCGGCATCGAGCGTGCGGCCGAACTGCGCCTCCTCGTCGGCGGTTGCCCGCTCGATCAGAGCGCGTCTCTGCGCCAGGTGGGGGTAGTGCTCGGCCATGCGTTCGAGTGTGGCCGCGACAACCGGGCCGGTAATCGGCGCTTCGCTGCCGAGCAGGCGGCTGTGCCGAACCGCGCGGCGGATCAGCCGGCGCACGACGTATCCGCGCCCCTCGCTGGAAGGCAGCGCCCCGTCCGCCACCATGAAGGTTGCGGCACGGAGATGCTCGGCAATAATCCGCAGCGAGTGATCCTGCCACCGCAGCCGGCCTTGCTCCCCCTCTCTAGCGCTCCGCGATGGAGAGGGGGCCGGGGGGTGAGTCCCCTCATAGGCCACCCCGGTCTGCGCCACCGCCGCAGCGATCAGGGGCGCGAAGAGATCGGTCTCGTAAGCCGACGGTTTATCCTGCAGCAGGGCCACAACACGCTCGAAGCCGACGCCCGTGTCTATGCCGGTCCGTTCGAGCGGCGTCAGCGTACCGTCGGCGGCTCTGTCGTATTGGTTGAAGACCGCGTTCCAGAACTCGAAGAAACGATCACAGTGGTTTGGCCCGCACCGGTCGTCGGGGAGGCCGCAGCCGGCCTCCGGGCCGAGATCAATATGAATCTCCGAGTCCGGCCCACACGGACCGGTCTCCAGCCCCCACCAGTTCTCATCGAACCCGAACGACCGGATACGGCTGGCCGGAATACCTACTGCCAGCCACGCGGCTTCCGCCTCGTCATCGCGCGGGATACCAGGCTCTCCGGCGAAGATCGTTGTCCAGAGACGGTCGGGCGGGAGTCCTAGCTCCTTGGTCACAAACTCGAACGCGAAGGCGATGGCCTCCCGCTTGAAGTAGTCACCGAAGGAGAAGTGCCCCAGCATCTCGAAGAGGGTGTGGTGCGTATTGTCACCCACCTCCTCGATGTCGTCCGTCCGCACGCAGCGTTGGATCGTCACGAGCCGCGGCGCCGGCGGCGCGGCGGCGCCGACGAAATAGGGCGCGAACTGCTGCATCCCCGCCGAGGTGAACAGCACGCTCGGATCGTCGTGGGGAATGAGCGAGGCGCTTGGCAGGGCCAGATGTCCTTGACGCTCGAAATAGGTGACAAAGCGCCGGCGAATCTCGTCACTACGCATACATAGCATCCAGTGCGTGGTAGGGGGTCAGCTAGTGTGCCCGCGAGGCCCCGGCACCGCGCCCGCCGCTACCGATGGGCGGAAAACGCGCCGAGGGGGGAGGTTGCTCCGGCGCCATTCTACCCACGTCTTGTCCGGGCTGTCAATGCCCGATCTTGACAGAAATGAGCCGATACACTACACTAAAGTTGTAACAATCACACTAAAGGATTTTGGAGCCATGTTACCCCTCGACCGCTTTACCCATGCCGCCCAGGAAGCCCTGATGCGTGGTCAGGGCCTCCTGGCCGAGTTCAGCCACACCACGTTCGAGCCGGAGCATCTGTTGGTGGCGCTCTTGGAAGCGCCGCAAGGCATCATCCCCGAAACCCTGAAAGAGCTGGACCTCGATGGGCGGGCGCTGGCCCAGCGTGTACGCGGCGTGCTGTCCCAGCAGCCGCGCGTGTCGAGCGGCACGCAGATCTACCTCGGTCCGCGGACCAAGCGGGTCATGGATGCCGCCCTGGCCGCCGCCGGTCAGCGCGGCGATGCGTTCGTCGGCGCCGAGCACCTGCTGGTGTCGGCGTTAGCCGAGGGCGGCGCCGGGGCGCGGCTGGTCGCCGCGGCCGGTCTGACCCCCGACCGCATCGCCAAGGCGCTCAAGGACGTGCGTGGCTCGCGCCCGATGGATAGCCCCACGGCCGAAAACCAGGCCCGGCTGCTCGCACAGTACACCGTTGACCTCACTCAGTTGGCACAGGACAATCAGCTCGACCCGGTGATCGGTCGTGACGAGGAAGTCACGCGCCTGATGGAGGTCCTCAGCCGCCGCACCAAGAACAACCCTGTCCTGATCGGCCCGCCCGGTGTCGGGAAGACTGCTATCGCCGAGGGGTTGGCGCAACGCATTGCTGCGGAGACCGTCCCGGAGCCGCTGCTCGGCAAGCGGGTGTTGGCGCTGGACATCGGGGCGCTGCTGGCCGGCTCGAAGTTCCGTGGTGAGTTCGAGGAGCGCATCAAAGGCGTCATCCAAGAGGTGCAGGACGCCAAGGGCGCGATCATTCTCTTCATTGACGAAGTGCATACCCTGGTCGGCGCCGGTGCGGGCGATGGCGCCATTGACGCCGGGAACCTGCTCAAGCCGGCGCTGGCTCGCGGACACCTGCGGGCGATTGGCGCCACCACCCCGGACGAGTACCGGCAGCATATCGAAAAGGACCCGGCGCTCGAACGGCGCTTCCAGCCGGTATACGTCGGACCGCCCGACCAGGAGACGGCGATCAAGATTCTGGAGGGCCTGCGGCCCAAGTACGAGGAGCACCATCGGCTCCGTATCACCGATGAAGCGTTGGCGGTGGCCGTGAAGCTGGCTGACCGCTACATCAGCGAACGCTACCTCCCCGACAAGGCCATTGACGTGATGGATGAGGCTGCTGCGAAAGTGCGGCTGCGGGCCTCGACACGCAATCCGGCGGTCGCGCAGCAGATCGCTCGCGCCCGGCAGATCGGCGAGGCAGAGGAGCGGGCGGCCGTCGAGCGCGACTACGAGCGGGCAATGCAGTTGCGGCAGGAGCGATTGGCGCTGGAAGAGGCGCTGGCTGACAAGCAACCGCAGCGTGCAGACGTGTCGGTAGCGGCCAATGACGTGGCGGAAGTGATCGCCAAGTGGACCGGTGTGCCCGTCACCAACATCTACACCGAGGACGCCGAGAAGCTCTTGCACTTGGAGGCGGCGCTGCACGAGCGCCTGGTCGGGCAGGAGGAGGCCGTCGTGGCCGTCGCCGATGCTATCCGGCGCTCGCGGTCGGGGTTAGCGGACCCCCGCCGGCCGATTGGGTCCTTCCTCTTCCTCGGACCAACCGGCGTTGGCAAGACGGAGCTGGCCAAAAGCCTCGCGGCCTATCTCTTCGACGACGAGGACGCGCTGCTCCGAATCGACATGTCGGAGTACCGGGAAGGCCACAACGTCTCCCGGCTGTTTGGCGCGCCGCCGGGCTACGTGGGCTACGACCGGGGCGGTCAACTGACTGAGGCCGTCCGCCGGCGGCCCTACCAGGTCATTCTGTTCGACGAGGTGGAGAAGGCGCATCCCGAGGTCTTCAATGCGCTGCTCCAGATTCTCGAAGACGGGCGGCTCACCGATGGTCAAGGCCACGTCGTGGACTTCCGCAACACGGTCATCATTATGACCTCGAACGTCGGCACGAGCGGCCTCACCCTGCGGGCCGGACCGGTGGGCTTCTTTGGTGGCGACGGCGCCGCCGATCAGGCCGAGCGGCAGCTGCGTGACCGGATCATGGACTCGCTGCGGCGCACCTTCCGTCCCGAGTTCCTGAACCGGATTGACGAAACCATCGTCTTCCACCGCCTCACGCGGCCGCAGCTCCGTACCGTCGTTGACAAGCTGCTGTCCGACCTGCGCGAGCGGCTGACCGAGCGCGATATCGAGCTGACGCTGACCGCGGCGGCCCGCGATTGGCTCCTGGACCGCGGCTACGACGAGGCCTACGGCGCCCGGCCGTTGCGCCGGCTCATTCAGCGGGAGATCGAGAACACGATGGCCCGCGCCGTGCTCGCCGGCGAGTACACTGCCGGTGATCGGGTCCGCGTGGATGTCGTGGACGACAAGCTCAGTTGGGCCGTCGAGCACCCCATCGTGCCGTCCACGCCCACGCCGGTCGAGCAGCCGGCAGCAGCGTAGTCGTGGCCCCCACCCTGACCCTCCCCCGTCCCGACGGGGGAGGGAACGTGCCGTCCCCCCGCCGCAGCGGGGGGACCATAGGGGGGCTAGAGCAAGTCCCCTCACCCCCCGCGCCCCCGCACCCAGCGTTCTCCCAGCCAGGCCGCCGCGGCCACGACCACCACCACGGCGCTGCCGATCAGCCACAGCACCCCCGGGGCGAACATCGGGCCGGCCGGCTCCCGTTGTGGCGCCGCAGTGAGCGTCTCCGGCGCCGGGGCCGATGCTGTGGTCGGTAGGCCGGCGGCCGGCGCGGGGGCGCGCGCGAACTCATCTGCCGCGGCGGCCGGCCCCGCTACCTCTCGTTTTGCCACTCGCTCTTCCACAACCCGCTCGACGGCGACGGCCGCACTAGCTGCGTCCGCGGCTCCCGCTGCGTCGGCCGCGGCGCGCTCGCCGCGCGGCCCGGCCGGTGCCGATTGCGGCTCCGCTTGGATGTATTGGGGTTCCTCCTCCTCGCCCGGACTGACGCCAGCCAGCTGCACGGTGCCGATCAGGATAAGCACCACGGCCAGCGCGCCCGACAGCCGCCAGGTCAGCCCCAGCAGGCGCGGCCAGAAAGTTGCCCCGGCGCGGCCCGGTGCGCCGAGATCGTCTGCGAGGATGGCATAGGAGCGCGGCGCCTGAGCCGCCGGCAGCGCCGCGAGTAGCTGCTTGGTGGCCCGTAGCTCGTCCCAATCACGGCTACACTCCGCACACTCCTGCACGTGTACCGTGACCGCGGCCGCGGTCGTCCCGTCCAGCTCACCATCCAAGAGCGCCGACAGCAGCTCGGCAGCCCAGTCGTGCCCAGCAGCCGGCGGCGACTGACGGGTACTCACGGCCGCCCCCCCGCCGCTACATACCTGCCGCGAAGACGCCAACTGCCACCGCCATGACTCCCCTTCCCTGAAGGGAAGGGGCCGGGGGTTAGGTCCAACCTACACATCGGCCGACTCCAGGGAAGCCGTTTCGCTAAAGGCATGACGGTACGGATCGGGCAAGAGTTCCCGCTGCCCGGCCAGATACGCGCGCAACCGCCGCCGGCCACGATTAATCCGCGACCGCACCGTGCCCAGCGGCACTTGGGTACTGTCGGCAATGGTTTGGTAGTCGTAGCCAAGCACGTCGCACATGGTCAGCGCCGTGCGTTGGTCCGGCGGCAGCGCGAGCAGCCCCGCTTGCAGCACGGCCGCCAGCTCGCGCCCCTCGGCCGCCGCCTCGGGACCGGGCTGCGGATCGGGCAGCGTGGCGGCCGGCCCGGCCGTCTCGTCGTTGGGGCGGCCCGGCCGATCCAGCGAGACAGCCGGGCGGCGTTGGCGCTGGCGATGCACGTCGTAGCACCGGCGCGTCGCAATCCGCATCAGCCACGCCGCAAACGAGCCGCCGCGGAAGTCCTGCACGTGCCGGTACGCCGCGATGAACGTCTCTTGCGCCGCGTCATCGGCGGTATCCGGGTCGCCCGTCAGGCGCCAGCACAGGCCGTAGACGCGGTCCTGGTACCGCACGACCAGCCGGTTGAACGCCGCGCGGTCGCCGCTCTGTGCCAGCGCAACCAGCCCCGCATCGTCGTTCATCGCGGTCCCACTCGTCATTGCGGCGCAGGCCGCAATCCACCCCCTCTCCAAATGTTGGAGAGGGGGCCGGGGGGTGAGGCACGCACACCTCACCCCCGTCAGGATGCCCCGCCGCCTGCCAGGCGATGCAGCACTTGATGTCCCATCGGCCTATTGATGGTACATAATGGTATATACTTGCCAGGACTGTAAGTGGTTGCCATCCACCTAGGCAACCACTCGCTGGGAGGGAGCAAATGCAACCCGTGTGGCCAGGCTTGGGATACCGCGCCGCGCGCGGTAGTGGATGTCGGCATAGAACATTTGATCGGGGGGGGGTAATGCCCCTATCCCGCCGGTTGCTGCTTGCAGTGGTTGTCGCCCTTGGCGCGCTGTGTGTGCTGGCCGCGCCGGTGGCCGCGCAAGCGCCTACGCCGACGCCGCCTCCCACACAGCTCGCGGCCTGCACGGACAGCATCGCTGTCCCCGACGCCGTGACCGATCTCACTCGTGACTGTGCCTGGCTTTTGTATTTGCAAGCCGAACTCGTCGGCACAGCGACGCTGGAGTTGAACTGGAGCAAAGACCTCCTGCTCACTGACGAGTACTGGGACGGTATTGGGGCTTTTGACTATAGTCCTCCCAGGCCTAAGCGCGTGCGAACTATCTTCTTAACCCGAGAATTCTTAACCCGCCCCACCAGGTTCGATCCACCGCTTCCCCCGTTGACCGGTACGATCCCTAAAGAGTTGGCCAACCTGACGGCGTTGGATCAGATTTACCTCTGGCAGAACGAGCTGACCGGTCCGATCCCTCCAGAGCTGGGCACCCTGACAGAGTTGACGCATCTTAACCTGAGCCAGAACCGGTTGAGCGGTGCGATCCCCGATCTGAGCAAGCTGACGAAGTTGCAGTGGCTCTACCTGTGGGGGAACCGGTTGACCGGTCCGATCCCTACGTGGTTGGGCGACCTGAGGGCGTTGACGCAACTCTCCCTGAGCCGGAACCAGCTGACCGGTACAATCCCGGCGGAGTTGGGCGACCTGACGGCGTTGACGCGGCTCTACCTGAACAAGAACCGGTTGAGCGGTGCGATCCCCGATCTGAGCAAGCTGACGGCGTTGCAGTACCTCTACCTGTGGGGGAACCGGTTGACCGGTCCGATCCCTACGTGGTTGGGCGACCTGACGGCGTTGAAGGAGCTTTCCCTGAGCCAGAACCGGTTGAGCGGCGAGATCCCCGATCTGAGCAAGCTGACAGCGTTGACGCGGCTCTACCTGAACGAAAACCAGCTGACCGGTGCGATCCCGACCGAGCTGGGCAGCCTGACGGCGTTGACGCAGCTGTACCTGTGGGGGAACCAGCTGAGCGGTGAGATTCCTACAGAGCTGGGCGACCTGACGGCGTTGACGCGGCTTTACCTGAACGAGAACCAGCTGAGCGGTGGGATTCCTACAGAACTGGGCCAGTTGACAGCGTTGACGCGGCTCTCCCTGAACCATAACGAGTTGACCGGTCCGATCCCGACGTGGTTAGGCAGCCTGACGGCGTTGGAGTACCTCTACCTGGACAAGAACGAGTTGAGCGGTGCGATCCCGGCAACGTTGGATCTGAGCAACCTGACGAGTTTGAAGGAGCTGGGCCTCTCCTGTAACGAGTTGAGTGGTGAGGTCCCGGCGGCGGTGCTGACGATGCTGGGGCAGATCACCACGCTGGAGAAGGTATATCTCCAGGGCAACGCGGGCTTGACCCTGCCCGCCTCCCTCCCGTCCAGCCTGACCGGCAAGGTGGTCACGACCGGGCGCTGCCGCGGGGACCCGCCCCCCGCGCCCGCCACGCCCGCCACGCCGCGCAGGTCGAGCAGCAGTAGCAGCACGCGGCAGGCGCCCGCGCCTACCCCCGTGCCCCAGTTCCCCGTCAGTAATCAGCTCGTGACGATCAGCGAGCGGCAAGACGGCCCGGGGCAGAGCAGCCTGGTGTTCCAGCGCCACGACCGGCCGGAAGCCTCGTTCGACTTGCCCGTCGGCTGGATTAGCCAGGACGGCACGCAGCAGATTCCGCTCGGGTTCGTGCGCGACGAGAGCTTGGGGCAGACCTATGCCGTGCTGCGACGAGCCGCCGATGGGCTAATCGTGCGCTGGTGGATTCCACCGGACAGCCCGTGGGTCTATGTGGTCCCGTGGCCCGAGGTGAACACCCGCTACACGGTGCCGTTGCTGGTGCTGGTGCTGATCCCGCTGGACGAGCAGTACCCGTGGCCCAACCAGTTGGTGCGGCGTTTTGATGGCGGCGATGACCGGATTTTGGCCTACGACGCCGCGCAGCAACAGTGGCGGCACGTGCCGGACCTGGCCACGTTCCAGGCACGGGGGTACTACTGGTGTGACGTGACGGCAGCGGACGGCACGTTCTTCACGCGGCTCACGATTGGCCCGGCCTATCCGGCCCGCGCCGTGCCGGCCCGCGCCGATTACCCCAGCTGCCGGACGTAGCCCGGTGGCAGAGGCCCGCGCGCCTCCCCTCTCAGGACGCCCCGCCCGCCAGCTCCGGGCCGGCGAGGATCGCTTCCGCCAGCTCCATCGTCTTGATGCCCTCATCGAGCGTGCAGGCCGGCAGCGTGACGGGCCGATCATCCTTGATGCAGTCCAGGAAGAAGCGGGCTTGGTCCGCCGTGTCGTTCTTCCCCTCAAGCGTTAGCGTGTGCTGCTCGCCGTCGCAGAAGACAACGCCCTCCGAGATGCCCTCCAAATACGCCGAAATGTCACGGCCGTGAATTTCATAGCGTTGCAGCCGCGCATCGGTGGTGTAGTTGGCGACGAGATGCGCCACGCAGCCGCTCTCGAACACGATCTGCGCGGCGTAGACATCAACGTAGCGATGGAGGGCACGGCGCCTGACGCTCTGCACCGCCGCCACGTCCGCGCCGGCGAGCGCACACAGCAGGTCAATGGAGTGGATGGGCGTTTCGAGCAGAATGCTCTCCAAGACTTCCGGCGGAAACGTGCCGCCGGCCTCGATCCGGCTCATGCTCTTGTGGAACTCGCCGACCAGCTGCACAATCGGCCCGCGTGCCTCGATCATCCGTCGCGCTTGGACCAGCACCCAGTTGAACCGGCGCTGGAATCCGACGATGCCCTTGGCGCCCGACCGCTCGGCAGCGGCGCGCAATGCTCGCGCCTCGGCCACGTTCATCCCCGGCGGCTTCTCGACCAGTGTATTCACGCCATGTTCCAGAAGCGGCATGGCAGCCTGAGCGTTGATGTGCGGCGGCGTAGCGACGAACGCAGCGTCGAGGCTCTCTCCGTCGAGCAGGTCCGCCACGCTGGCGTAGCGGTGCGCCACGCCGAACTCGTCTCCGGCCCTGTCGCGTGCGGCGGCAATAGGGTCGCACACGGCAACCATCGCCACGTCATCGAACTCCTGCAACGCCTGCATGTGCCCGCGCGCCCGGCCCCCACAGCCGACGATCCCTACTGCCAGTCGTGTCATCTGCTACCTCCCTTAGTTCGCCCCCCTAATGGTCCCCCCGCCGCAGCGGGGGGACAGCGGCTTCCCTCCCCCGTCGGGACGGGGGAGGGCGAGGGTGGGGGCCACGCCCCCCTACCGACCCAGCCGAAATGGCGGGTACTGGTCGGTCAGGCCATAAGTATAGGCGCCCACCCGTGCGTAGTAGCGCAAGAACCCGCCGATGATTTCGTAGCCCCAAGCGGGATAGTGGCCGTTGAACAGCACCGGTATCCAGGTCACAAGACCGAGTATTGTTGCCACGATGGCGAGCACATAGAGCAGGATCATGTGCGGGATGAGGATGATGAGCTTCACGAGGATACCGATGACCGGAATGGCCCAGAAGAGGTTGTGCTCCTCAGGCACGTTGAAGTCCACGTCAACCTCATACGGCTCTTCGCCCTCGGCCGCCTTCCCGAAACGGAACGGCGGGTACCGGTCGGTCAAGCCGAAGAGGTAAGCGTTGAGATTGGTGTTCCACCGCAACGTACCGCCGATCAGCTCATACCCCCACGACGGATAACGACCGCCAAACAAGACCGGTATCCAGGTGACGAGGAAGAGCAATGCGACGACCTGCCCGAGGATGCTCAGGATAATCAGGTGTGGAATCACGAGAATGAGCTTGACGACGATACCCAGGACCGGAATGGCCCAGAAACGATTGTGCCACTCGGGAACCGTGAACTCCACCTGCACGTCATAGGCTTGCTCGTCTGCGGTCATAGCTATCTTGCTCCCCATCCGAGACCTTTGCAAAAGTCGTCATTCCCGCGAAAGCGGGAATCCAGCCTCCCTCTCTCCCTGGGGACTTTTGCGTAACCCGTCATTCCCGCGCAGGCGGGAATCCATCCTACTCATCCTTGCATCCTGAAAATCCTGATGCAGACAAAACCCTCCCCCTGTGAGGGCCTATACCCTCCCCCGACGGGCACTTTGCAGACACGCCCTAGTCTAGGCCGCGCTACTGCTGCGGTCAAGTAGGAGCCGGCCGGGTGGCTTTCACCGTCGTTCCGGTGGGGGCCGCCGGAGGAGCAGCGGCAGGCAGAGCAGCAGGGCGCTCGCGCCGCCGATGACCATGATGATCCGGGTATCGCCTTGCTCGGCAATGCTTCCGAGCGCCAGGCTCCCCAGCGGCATGGCCCCGGCAGACAGGGCCACGTACACGCTCATCACGCGGCCGACCAGGCGGTCGGGCACGATCAGTTGGATTGTGGACTGCGCGGCGGTCCAGAAGCCGATAGAGCCGACACCGACCATGGCCAATCCGAGCAGGGCGGCCGCCAACGTCGGGATGAATCCCAGGATCAGCAACCCCACCCCGGTCACAATGGTAAAGGCGCCCATCGCCCGATACTCCCGGTTGTTGGTGAACCTGCTACCCGTCAGCAGGGCGCCAAGGATGCCACCGATGCCCACGGCCGTCAGCAGCGTGCCGAGACCGTCGGGACCCAAGCCGAGCTGCCGCTCGGTATAAGCGGGCAAGAAGGCTTGATGGGGTAGCACCAGCAGGCCAAACCCGGCGGTCACGAGCATCAGCCGCCGCACGTCCACCTCGCGCCGGGTGTAGTCGAGGCCCTGACCGATGGCTGCCCACCACGACACCGGCCGGCTCTCCGTGAGCTTGCGCGGCCGGATGGCTAGGGTCACGACAATGATGCCGAGCGAGCTACCGGCACTGACCGCCAGGCACGCCGCCGGTCCGGCGATGCTCAACAGACCACCGGCCAATGCTGGCGCCAGCACCCGCGACAGATTGAAGCGCACCGAGCTGACGGCGACCGCGGTCCGCAATCGCTCGGTCGGCACCAGGTCCTTGATGACCGCTTGCCAGGTCGGGAACATCACGGCGTCGCACAGGCCGAGAATGGCGATCAGCACCAGAATGACGACCGGGTTGAGCCAACCGCCCGCACCGAGTACCGCCAAGAGGGTGTTGAAGAGCGTGACGGCGGTGCTGACCGTGAGCATCAGCCGCCGCCGGTCCACCCGGTCGGCCAGCACGCCGCCCAGCAGCCCGAAAAAGAGGATCGGCGCCAACTGCGCGAACGTCAACATGCCGAGGTAGAACGCCGAGCCGGTCAGCTCGAACGCCACCCAACTCACGGTGACGATGCGGAACCACATGCCTATCGCCGAGATGAAGCTGCCCCCCATGAACAGGGCAAAATCCCGGTTGATGAACGTGTGGGCGAGACGCGACCGGATGGCTTGCATTGCTCTGATTGGCGGCGAGACGCCTCACCCTCCGCTACTCCGCTTCGGTCAAGGCCCCGGCCCGGCCGAGGATTGTCCAGAAGGCGTGATCGGCGAGGTGGACGATGGTGTTCTCCAGGCTCCGCTCGACGCGCTCGCCCTCGCCGGAGTGAGCGCCGGCAGTATGCGCGACCGCTTCCGGCAAGCCGACGGTGAGCGCCACGTAGACGCCGTAAGGCGGGTGGCGGATGGACGGATAGCCCACGGCAGCGGGGTCGGCCTGCCAGCGCGCTTGGTTGCGCGGGCTGAACTCGAACGGTTTGCTCACGTCGTGGCACAGGGCACAAGCCACCAGCAGATCGCGATTAATCCCCACCGGGCCGACCACCTGCTCCAGCGAATCCGCCATCGCCAGCGCGATGCGAGCGACGCCGCGCAGATGCTCCGTCTGCGTACCTTGCTTCAGGCGCGGCGTCGTCGGATTGCCAGAGCCGCGGATTTGCTCGATAGCGGTAAACTCCGTTTGCGAGAGCGCAAAGGCCCACGCCTCCACCACTTTGTCGCGCAGCGCGTCGTCCTCGATTACGTCAAGCTCCGGAAAGCTCCGCCGCACACTCGCTCGTAGCTCATCCATCGTCGCCATGTCCTATCTCCTCGCAGTCCGGCAGAAGATAGCCTACAGCACACCGGGCGGCCGCCGTAGGGGCGCGATAAATCGCGCCCTGGCCCTCGTCATTCCGGCGAAAGCCGGAATCCAGGGCTATTCGTGGCCCCTACACCCCCTCTCCAAATGTTGGAGAGGGGGCTGGGGGGTGAGGAGCATCCCACAAATCCTGATCCTGACAATCCCCCCGCCCCACAAGGGACGGTGCGCCGGGAGCCGGCTATACTCGTAGCAGGAGAACTGCTGATGCGCGTCATCGGATCGGGCTATGTGTACGATGCGGCAGCGGGGCCGCTCCATGGTCGCGTCTGCGCCCACACGACCATCAGCCGCCTCCACGACGGCACTGTGCTCGTCGCTTTCCGGCGCGGCAGTGCCCGCGATTCGTTGGATGGACACGTCTGCGTGTACGCCAGCACCGATCAGGGCGAGACCTGGGAGCTACGCCACGACGGCGTTGGCCTCGGCACGTGGGACGATACGCCGGGCGAGGTCAAGTGCCTCGCGATTGCCGAATTGACGCCCGGCGAGCTTACCGGCACGAGCTTGTGGGTGGATCGTTCGCGCCCGGAGCTACCGTGGATCCACCCGCAGACCCAAGGGCTGCTGCCGATGCGCGTGTTCCATACCACCTCCACCGATGGCGGCCGCACGTGGGGTCACCGGCAGGCGGTACCTACCGCGCCACACGCCGCGGCCTCGCCCTGCTCCTCGTCCGTCCTGGCGCTGCCCGGCGGCGTGCTGGCCCAACCGTATGAGCACTGGAAAGCCTACGACGACCGGACTACCCCCCGGCCAGGCGCCCGCCTGCGCCTCTCCGCCGACGCCGGTGCGACCTGGCCGGAATTCGTCACCGTGGCCACGCACCCCGATGCTGCCCTCTACTACTGGGACCAACGCCTCGGTTGCCACCCCGATGCCGGCCAACTCGTGGCGATGTTCTGGACCCACGATGCGACCGTCGGCGAAGATCGAGACATCCACATCGCTTGGGGTACTCCCGACGGCCGCGCTTGGACAACGCCCGTCGGGACCGGTCTGCCCGGCCAGCATTGCCAACCGCTGCCCGTCGGCGGCGACCGGCTGGTGGCGGTCTATACCCACCGGGGTCACCCACCGGGCATCCGTGCCGCCATCAGCCACGATTTCGGCCGCACCTGGGACCGGACACGCGATCTGGTGGTGTACGCCAGCCCGGCCGGAACCGAACCCGGCACGGGAGCGCCGCGCGATCAGCGCGAGCTATGGCAGGATATGCTCGCCTGGCGCTTTGGCCATCCCCGCGCCGTACAACTGCCGGACGGTGATGTCTTGGTGGCCTTCTACGCTGGCGACGATACTGCCGTCGGTGTCCGCTGGGCACGCCTGCGCCTCTGAAGGCTCTGAATCGGGCGCGTATTCCCCGTCATTCCGGCGCAAGCCGGAATCCAGAGCGGCCATCTACGACCGGGCCGCAGCCGCCAGCCTCAGCCCTGCCGGAACCGCTCGATGGCCGCGACGGCGCCGTCCCGGACCAGTCCTACGTCGCTGGCAATGGGGCAGAAGTTGAACCCCTGCGCCACGTAGCGCAGCGCATCTTCCGGGTCCGCACCGCTGTAGATACCCGCTACCTTGTTCGCCGCCCGCGCGACGTCGGCGACCCGCTGGCAGGCAGCCGCATGTTGCTCGTCGTGCTCGCCTGGAAATTGCCCCATGCTGAAGCCCAGGTCGTTCGGCCCGATGAACACGCCATCGAGTCCCGGCGTCTCGACAATCGCCTCGATTTGATTCACCGCGTCAATGTGCTCGACCAGCGCAATACACACCACTTGCTCGTTCGCCCAGAGGCGGTAGTCGCCGGTAGCGCGAAAACGGGCGCGGTTAGGTCCCCAGCTACGGAACCCCAGCGGTGGATAGCGACAGGACCCGGCAGCCTTGGCCGCGTCGGCGGGCGAGGCGATCAACGGCACGATCACGCCGTCGGCCCCGGCGTCGAGAATGTATTGGATATGGACCGGCTCATTCCAAGGCACGCGCACGAGGGCCGCCACCTCGGCGTTCCCGACGGCTTGCAGCCAGGCCGCCGCCCGATCCGGCCCAATCGTCATGCCGTGCTGCATATCGAGCACCAGCACATCGAATCCGCTGTGGGCCATCGTCTCGGCGATCAGGCCATCGGTCGTAGAGAGCCAGGCCGCACTGACCGGCCGATCCTCACGCCACAGTCCCCGTAGACGCTCAACACTCACGCCACACCTCCATCACGCAGAAGTCGTCATTCCCCTCGCAGGAGACCTTTGCAAAACTCGTCATTCCCGCGTCCCTACACGTCATTCCCGCGCCCCTACACGTCATTCCCGCGAAAGCGGGAATCCAAACATCGGCCGCCCCCATCATTCTACAGCGGATCGTCGCCGTGCTCGACAATCCACTGCCGGGTCCACTCGACGGCCTCCAAGCCCACGTCCATGATCGACGAGGCCAGGAAGCAAAGCCCGCGACAGTGACCGGCGCGCACCAGCTCCAGGCCGGCCTCCAGTTGCCCGCGCATCTCCTCGTTGGTGAGTGGCCGGCCCTCGCCAAAATTGTAGAAGTAGAGGCCCGCGATCATCGGCTTACCACCACTCAGCGCATAACATCGCTCGGCCTGTTCGGCCAAGGCCGGGAGATCGCGGCCGTGCCACACCCAGAAGCTGATTCCGTCCAGGTGCTGGACGTATTCGGTCAGGTTGGGTATGTCAAGACTCATCGAGTAGATGACCGCCCACAGTTGTAGCGAGGCCGGCATGGCGCGGCGCATCCGCGCGAGCACGTCGGGCGTCGCGCCACGGCTGATCTCCGCCGTGCTGAAGTCGTCCAACAGCACGCCGGAGACGTTCGGGTGGTCTTGGTGCAGCTTCACGATGGGCGCCAGTGGCCGCGCGAACGAGAACCCGGGGTCGAAGCTCATCTCCCACAGCAGCTCGCGGCAGTCAGCGACACCAGCGTACTCCGCCTCCGTCGGCGGCAAGTGGCCACACATCATCGCTCCGGATAGCCCCAGGATGTCCAGCCCCTCGCCGACCGATAGTTTGGAGGGACGAAAGCCATAGTATTCCAGCGCATTCACCGTAGTACCCCACAGCCACAGCACGTCCCGAATCGTCTTCATACTCACTCTCCATTCGCCCGGCCGGCGCATCGCCGGCATCAGCATACAAGAGCGTGCCCCCTTCAGCGAACGGAGCCAGGGCAGGGACCGTACTCAGCGGAGGGCCGCCGTCGCCAGCGCCCGTCTCCCCCACGCCGACCGCGCCGATTGACAAGTCCCGCACAGCGGCCTTAAGCTCCGATCACCCGCTGCACACCTTGCTATCAGCCCCGGAGCAGCCGACTTGGGACACCCCGGCTGGGGGTAAGCGTTGCGAAGTGGGATACTACGAGTAGGCCCGATTATTCCGGTGAGTGAGCCGCGAGGGAGGGTACGGACATGCGCGTAGACCGAGACCTGTTCATGGATCAAGGCTATCTGGTCATCCCCGGGATCATTCCGCCGGACAAGCTCGACGCCATGCGCGCCAGCTGCGAGACCATCCTGGAGCGGCAAAAGGTCGTCTGGGCACGCGAGCGACAGCCCGGCGATCCACCTGGCGGCCAGTGGGAAACGGCTCGCCAACCCCGCGTGATGATGGAGCGACCGGGGCTGATTGACAAGGAGACCGCCAACGTCGTCGAGGACTTCTGGGTTGCCGACCGGACTCTCGACGTTGCCAGCCAGCTCCTCTGTAACCCTGTGCCGAACGTGACGCAGATGATGATGATGTGCAGCCCGGTGCGCGATCATCCGGGTGGTACCGGCTGGCACCGCGACGTGCATCCGATAGACATGGCTCCGTTGGAAGCGCTCCAAGCCGACTTTCTGGAGAACGGCCCCCGCTATACCCAGTGGAACGTGCCCCTGTACGATGACAACGTGCTGTGGTTGATCCCCGGCAGCCACCGGCGCCTGAATACCGCGCAGGAAAACGCCGAGCTGTCGGCGGACAGAATGAAGGCGGTAACCGGTGGTGTCCCGGTCGAGCTGCGGGCCGGGGACGGCGTGATCTATAGCAACTTCCTGATCCACTGGGGCAGTGACTACACCACCAAGCTGCGCCGCACCCTCCACGGCGGCCACACCATCTTCGGTTTCTACCCGGAGCTTGACTTCGCTGAGAGCCTCGCGCCCTGGGCGCGGGAGCGGTTCGACACCATGGATCAGCGCAGTGCCGGCCTGCAAGACCTCACCGAGGCTGCCCTGCGCGCCGTCATCACTCGCGACGCACCCGCCTACCGGGCCAGCTTGGAGGCGCTCCAGCCGGGCGCCGGTAGCAGCGGCAAGACGGTGCTGACGATCTACCTGTGCAAGGCAGTGATCCACCTGCGGGTTCTGAAAATCCCCGGCACCGAAGTAACTGAGGACACCCGGTCGCGGGCCAACGGTTCACACCCGATCAGTCTGAACTGGGGTCCCGAGTTTGCCGACCGCTTCTCCATCGAAGAGATCGAAACTCTCTGGAGCCGGTTCAAGCAGCTCGATGCCGATCTCCAGGCCGATCACGAGCAGTTCGAGCCGGCCTTCCAGTCGCAGCCGATGTACTACTACTTCAACGAGCTTCCCGCCAGCGTCGAGACCGAAGCCTTCATCACCAGCTGGCCCACCGACGGGTAGCGGTCATGGACTGGCCCCCCTATGGCCCCCCGTTTCGACGGGGGGACGGGGAAGGGCAGTCGCTGCAGCAGGGGGACGAGATACTCCCTCCCCTGTCGCAACGGGGGAGGGTTGGGGTGGGGGCCGGTGCCTAGAACCGATGGCCGTGGCCGGCTACTCTGCCGGAGTTGTCCTTCAGCGGCACGCGCACGTCCTCCGGCCCCGGCATGTATTGGACAATCGGGCCGCGCCGCGGGTGCGGCGAGAGGTTCGGTGCCGAGTAGTGCAGGATCATGCAGTGGAACAGCGTGACGCTCCCGGCCCGCGCCGGCGCCTCGACCACCGTTGCGCCGGGCAGCGGCTCGTCGCGCGAGAGTGTTGCAGCGTCCAGCAAGCCCCACGTGTGGCTGCCGGGAATGAATTGCAGGCAGCCGTTCTCCGACGTGGAGTCATCCAGGTACGTCTGAGCCGCGATGAGCGGCGCATCCTCCGGCGTCACCGCGCGTCCTTGCGCGATCAGGCCGGGATGCTCCTCGCGCGGCGCGTAGCTGGCCAGGTCCTGATGCCACTCCTTGGCCGATCCTTCATACGGCGGCTTGACCATGAGCTTGGTGTGGTGCAACCGCACGTCCGATCCGATGAGGTCGTGGACTGCCCCCAGGATCGTCGGATGTCCGGCCAGCTCCCACCACACCTCGCCGTAACGGATGAAGTTGTTGATCTTGCGGATAGACGTAGCGCCCTCGGACCGCTCGATTGAGAAGTCGGCGTTCTCTGCTGCCGTAGCGACACCGTTCCGCAGCAGGTCGTCCAGGTTGGACTGCAGCCGCGCCAGCAAGTCGTCACTCAACACGTCCGGGAGCACGATAAAACCGTCCCGGTTGAACGCGGCAATCTGATCCGGCGTAAGCACGCGCGTCGCTACAGCAGCCATCACACCATTCACCTCTCATTCTCCCACCGCACGTCCGGTTGGCCGCCTATGGTACCAGCCCCCCTAGGTAGTCGTCATTGCTACGAATCCGTCATTCCCACGCACCCTGGAATCCAGGACCATAGGCGGCTGGAATCGGGGGCTGGAATTGCACCTACGCCCCGGTACCTTCCCTCCGGGGAAGGGAAGTCCGCACGGAGGCCGGTAGCAGGGGGAAGTGGCCCTTGAAGTCCATGGGTCACAGCTCGCTGGGCCGGGGGTAGGTCCGCCTCTGTGCTGGAAATGGGTGGTGCAGACCTGGCGTCGTCAGGCGTACACTTATAGCGGGGTGGTTGATGACCCCGCGGCGCTCCTAGAGAGCACTCGCCTGCACAGAGCAAGACTCACAGGAGCAGTTCATGAGTAACGACCTCACACCGGACGAGCAGTACAAATACCTGGAGTGGCGGCCGAGCCGCTGGCGCAAGCAGCTCTCCATCAAGGGCCGCAAGATGACCGTGGGGCAGTTTGTCTCTACCATGCTTTCTGCGGACTGGGACGTGGCTGAAGCGGCGCGGCAATTCGGCCTGCCGGTCGGCGCCGCGGTGGAAGCGGTCGCTTACTACGAGCGGCACAAGGACCTCATCATCGAGGAAGCGGAGGCAGAGAAGCGCTGGCTGATCGAGAGAGGCTATCTACGTGAGCCTGCGGCTCTATCTCGATGACTCCCGCCATCCCTTGAACCATTGGCGCTCGTAGCTGGCCTACCAGGAGAAGCAGATGAACGGTGATATGACGCCGGACGAGCAGTACGAATACCTGGAGTGGCGGCCGAGCCGCTGGCGCAAGCAACTCTCCCTCAAGGGCCGCAAGATGACCGTGGGGCAGTTCGTCTCTACTATGAGGGTTGAGGGCTGGGACGTGGCTGAAGCAGCATGTCAGTTCGGCTTGCCGGTCGGCGCCGCGGTGGAAGCGGTGGCGTACTACGAGCGGCACGAGGACCTTATCATCGAGGAAGCGCAGGCAGAGAAGCGCTCGCTGATCGAGGGAGGCTATCTACGTGAGCCTGCGGCTCTATCTCGATGACTCTGCCGACAGCGGCGAGTACCGGCGGCGGCTTGCTGCTGCCGGATATGAGGTGGTCAGCCCACGTGACATAGACATGGTTGGAGCTGAAGACGATGCCCACCTAGCCTATGCGACCCGCCTCGGCCTCGCCGTGCTGACAAAGGATACCCAAGACTTTTGGAGCCTCCATCGTGCAAGTAGTGCCCACGCCGGCATCTTGGTGATCTATACGGAGAATGACATTACGCGAGATATGACCGCGGCGGAGATTGTGCAAGCGATCAGGCGGCTGGAGCGATCACGCCTGCCGATTGCCGGTGAGTTGTACGCCTTGAACCATTGGCGCTCGTAGCTGGCCTACCAGGAGAAGCGGATGAACGGTGATGTGGCACCGGACGAGCAGTACGAATACCTGGAGTGGCGGCCGCACCGCTGGCGCAAGCAGCTCTCCCTCAAGGGCCGCAAGATGACCGTGGGCCAGTTCGTCTACGCGATGCGTGCCGCGGGCTGGGATGTGGCCGAGGGTGCGCGGCAATACGATCTGCCTTTGGCCGCAGCACAGGAAGCGGTCGCTTACTATCGGCGGCACAAGAGCCTCGTTGACGGAGAGGCTGCCGAGGAAACCCGGCGGCTCACCGCAAAGGGCGTGCTTCATGGAATACCGGAATCCATGGCCTCGGTCCAGCCCCCACCCTAGCCCTCCCCCGTGGCGACGGGGGAGGGAACACATCGTCCCCCTGCGGAGCGGGGGGGCCATAGGGGGGCCGGTATCCCGGGAGGAGAGAGACTAATGAGTAGTGATGGGCGTATCCGCGTTGGAGTGATCGGCTGCGGGAGTATTGCCCAGATCATGCACCTCCCGTATCTCCGCGAGCTAGACGACCGTTTTGCGATCACGGCTCTCTGCGACGTGTCGCCGGGCACGCTGGCCGCGGTCGCAGCAAAGTATGGCGTGCCTGATGAGCGCTGCTTCGCGGACTACCGCGACCTGTGCGCCAGCCCGGCGATAGATGCCGTCCTCATCTGCGCCAGCGGCTCGCACGTGCCGCCGGCGCTCGTGGCCCTGGCCGCCGACAAGCACGCGCTCGTCGAGAAGCCGCTCTGCTACACCCGACGCGAGGCGCAGGAGTTCGTGAACGCGGCTCAGGCTGCCCGTGAACGCAGCGGCGTTGTGACGCAGCTTGCGTACATGAAACGGTACGACCCCGGCTATCAGTATGGGCAACGCCGCGTGCGCGCCATGCAAGCTGCCGGCAGCCTCTTTTTCGTTGACGCGCGGCACATGCACCCCAGCAACGAACTCTATACTGCCCATCATCCGGTCCATCGGGCGCCCGACGTGCCGGCCGCGATCCAGGAAGCGGGGCAGCGAGAGCACGAGGCCGCGCTGACCGAATCGCTAGGGTCGGATGCGACCGCCACGCAGCGGGGCGCTTTCGGAACGCTGATGGGTTCGAGCATCCACGACATCTACTCGTTGCGCGGGCTGCTCGGTCGTCCTGAGGCCATCGTGGCCATCGAGGTGTGGGGCCGCAACATTGCGGCGCTGCTGCGCTATCCCAATGGGGTGCGCGTGAATTACACCTGGGCCGACCTGGGCCAGTTGCGGGAGTTTCGTCAGGAGTTCGCGTGCTACGGCGCCGACGAGCGGGTGACGATCACGTTCCCGTCGCCGTTTCTGCGCTCCGCGCCCACCATCGTCACGCTGCAAGCGATGGAAGCGGGCCAGGACGGACCGGTCCATACGGAGACGCGCGTCACCGCCTCCTACGAGGAGGCGTTCAAGCGGGAGTGGCTGCACTTCCACGAGTGCATCACGCAGGGCCGGGAGCCACGCACCGGCGCTGAAGCTGCCCAGCACGACACCGAGTTCATCATCGAGCTGGCGCGCGCGATCCGTTAGGCTTGGATTGACGTTTCCCGTCTTGCTCGGACGTGTCAGTCGTCGAAGAGGCGCTTGACCAGGTTGAGGAACTCGCCGCGGATCTGGGCACGATTGGCGACGGTGGCTACGTAGACGATGGGATCGTAGTCGTCGAGACCGGACGTGACGGTCAGGTCGGCGGTCGTTTGACCTTGGTCCCGTAGCCAGTGCAGTGCCCGGCTGAGGAGCGCCGAGGCCAGCCCCTTGCCGCCGAATTCCCGTAGCACCAGCACGCCCCAGTCGAACGCATCCTCGCCGTCGCCTGGCACCTTGGCGTCGCACAGCGCCACCGGGCGCTCGTCGTGATAGGCGATGAAGTACCGCTGCTTGGGTTGGCCCGGCCCGTTTGCTCTGCCAAGCGCCGCTTCGACGGCCGCGCGTACCCGCGCCTCGGCACGCTCGGCAAAGCCGGGGAGGTCGGTCGGCTGCAACTCCACGCGATACCACTTCCGGTCCTTGCGCGGGTCCTTCCACCACGTCCAGTAGGGCTGATACGAGTTGAGCACCAGCCGGCCGACCTCTACCGGGTCCGGGTGCGGCGTTTCGACGATCCGCACGTGGTCCGGCAGCGGAATGTCCGCTAGGTTGGTGAGGTCCCAGCCCAGCACGACGGTTCGCCGCGAGGACCAGTAGCCCAGGTTGTAGAAGGGCAGCGCGAGGCCCTGTCCATCGAGGATGAGGGCATCAATCTTGGTGATCTCGTGTACGCGGAGCCGCTGCTCCGCCGCCTCGATCAATCGCTCCGGGAGGTCGGCGGTCCCCTCTTGACCGGCCTCGACCGTGAGATCGGTGATGAGGCCGTGGCGTAGCTCGGAGTCTTCTCGTTGCGCCAGCCGCACGGCCCCGATGATCTCCTCGCCGCGGCGCGCCACCAGCAGCTCACTGGGGCCGTATCGCAGCAGATTCAGTTCGCGGCGCACGCCCAGCAGACGCTCCGGCACTGTCGCAAGTGGCTCGATGGTCGTGTCTTGGATTGCGGTCTCACTCATCGCGTCGCTTTCCAATCTCTCGATACTCCGCAAGCGCGAGTATACCAGGCCGGTTGCAGCCTTCCTCACGCGACAGAGGCACTTTATTCGGACAACTGCGCGTTAGGTCACAGCGTAAGCTCCATCACCCACCTAGCTAGTGAGCGCAACGAGCGGCAACGGATCGTAGTTGACGCCCTATTGCGCCGGGAGTAGGATGCTTTGCAGCGCGCCGCCCGTACTCCTGTCGCGGCCGCACCGGCTGCGCCGGGTGAGGGAGTTGCCCGTCCACCTGCCGCAGCGGGGGACCATAGGCTGACAGGGGTAGGTTTTTCGCTGGGCGGCGAGTCGGACCTAACCCCCGGCCCCTTCCCTGCAGGGAAGGGGAGTCAGCGCAGCGACCGGGGACTATGCATGGGCCTGGATTGCGGCCTCCGCCGCAATGACGGACTACGGGGGGCCTGGATTCCGGCTTGCGCCGGAATGACGGGTGCTTGGGCGCGATTCATCGCGCCGCTACACGAAAAACCTACCCTTGTGAGGGGACCATAGGGGGCTATCTCCTCACCACCCGATTAAGTGAGCAACTTTCGCCGGAGCGTCGTGAAACCGCAAGCACCGGAGGTGTGACGATGGGAAGACCCGTGACTCTCTTCACCGGCCAGTGGGCCGATCTCCCACTGACCACGCTGGCCGAGAAGGCCGCCGGCTGGGGCTACGAGGGCCTGGAGCTGGCCTGTTGGGGCGACCACTTCGACGTCGAGCAAGCCGCCGCCGATCCGGCCTACTGCGCCGGGCAGCGGGCCATCCTGGCGGCGCATGGTCTCGACGTGTGGTCCATCTCCATGCATCTGCAAGGCCAACTCGTGCTGGACCCGAACGATGCCCGCAGCAACGGCTTTGCGCCCGACGAGCTGGCCGATCAGCCGGAGCAAATCCGCGAGTGGGGCATCCGGCAGATGATGGCCGGTCCGCAAGCGGCCAAGAACCTCGGCGTGGAGGTCATCAACGGGTTTACCGGCTCTTCGATCTGGCATCTGATCTACTCGTTCCCGCCGACCGAGCCGCAGATGATCGCCGACGGGTTTGAGCTATTCGCCGAGCGTTGGAATCCGATCATGGACGAGTTCGGCAAGCACGGCATCCGCTTCGCGTTAGAGGTCCATCCGACGGAGATTGCCTTCGACCTCTACTCGGCCGAGCGTGCGTTGGAGGCACTCGACCACCGGCCGGAGTTCGGCTTCAATCTCGATCCCAGCCACCTCATCTGGCAGGGGGTGGACCCGGCCATCTTTGCCCGCCACTTCGCCGACCGCATCTATCACGTCCACGTCAAGGACGCCAAGATCAACCGCGACGGCAAAGCCGGAATCATCTCCAGCTACCTGCCGTTCGGAGACCATCGGCGCGGCTGGGATTTCGTCTCGCCGGGCCATGGCGACATCAACTTCGACAACTTCATCCGGGCGCTGAACGACATTGGCTACCAAGGGCCGCTCTCGGTGGAGTGGGAAGACTCCGGCATGGACCGGGAGTGGGGGGCGGCAGAGGCGGCGCAGTTCGTGAAGCGGATTGACTTCGCGCCGAGCGCCGTGGCCTTCGATGCCGCTTTCGGCGAGGATTAACGTAGCCCCCCTATGGTCCCCCCGTTGCGACGGGGGGACGAGGTGTTCCCTCCCCCGTCGCAACGGGGGAGCAGGGGGACGAGGTGTTCCCTCTCCCGCCGCAACGGGGGAGGGCTAGGGTGGGGGCTGGTAGAGGAGGAACAACGATGTCTGAGCAGCAGGTGGGCTTTGTGACGATGGGCACGGCCGCCGGGGCGGGCGATGCTCCGACGATTGGCGTGGGGATGCTCGGCTACTCGTTCATGGGCAAGGCGCACTCCAACGGCTTCCGCAAGCTGCCATATATGGCGTGGCCGCCGCCGGCCGTGCCGGAGCTGGTTGCCATCTGTGGGCGCAACGAGGCGGCGGTGCAGGCGGCGGCGCAGCGTTTCGGCTATGCCGGCTACTACACCGACTGGCGCGAGATGCTCAAGGACGACCGCATCCAGCTCTTCGACAATGGCGGGCCGAACAACGTCCATGCCGAGCCGTGCATCGCAGCGGCCGAAGCGGGGAAGCACATCCTCTGCGAGAAGCCGCTGGCGCGGACCGCCGCCGAGGCCAAGCAGATGCTCGACGCCGTGAATAAGGCCGGCGTGAAGCACCTCTGCGCCTTCAACTATCGCTTTGTGCCGGCCATCCGGCAGGCGCGGCTGCTCATCGAGCGCGGTCTGCTGGGCCGCATCTACCACTTCCGTGCTCGCTACCTGCAGGAGTGGGGGGCGGACCCGACGGTGGCCCAATGGCGCTACCACGCCGATCTCGCCGGCAGCGGCGCCCTCGGCGACCTTGGGGCGCACATCATTGACATCGGCCGCTTTCTGATCGGCGAGCCGAAGCGCGTGATGGCGCTCGCGGCGACGTTCATCGGCGAGCGCGACGACCCGGACGAGAGCGGCGGCCGGCGGCCGGTGGACGTGGACGATGCTTTTGAGGCTGCCGTTGAGTTCGAGAACGGGGCCGTCGGCACGCTGGAAGCGACGCGCTTTGCCACCGGTCGGAAGAACCTCAACACGTTCGAGATCAATGGCGAGCATGGCTCGATCTCGTTCAATCTGGAGCGGCTGAACGAGCTGGACGTACACTTGCCCGGTACTGATCCGGCCGACGCGCAGGGCTTCCGCAACGTGCTTGTCACCGAGGCCAACCATCCCTTCTACGAGTGGTGGTGGCCGCAGGGACACATCATAGGATGGGAGCACACGTTCGTCCACGAGATCGCGCATCTCCTGGATGCTATCGTCAATGACAAGGACGTGGCGCCGTATGGAGCGACGTTCGAGGACGGCTACCGGAACGCCGTCATCTGCGACGCGATCTTGCAGTCGGCCCGCGAGCGAACGAGCGTGGACATCCACTACTAGCGCGCTGCTATCCGGTTCAAGGAATCGTCGCACTACTGTCGCTCACCTGAGGAGGAGCACATGGCCGTCTTTCTGCACACGCGCATCCGCGTCAGCGATCTCGATCAGTCGGTCCGGTTTTACTGCGACCATCTCGGTTTCCGAGTGAAAAGCCGGAGCGAACGCTCGCCGCAAGGCAACCAGGTGGTTCACCTGGAGCTACCGGGCAACGCGCCGACGCTGGAGCTGACCTACTCCGCCGACTACAACCTCAACGTGCCGGAAGACCTGATGCACCTCGCCATCGGCGTACCCGACCTGACGGCAAAGTGCGCGGAGCTTGAGCAGAACGGCCTGGAAATCTGGCCCGACGGCTGGCGCGAGGTCTTTGCTGACGGCCGCAAGATGGCCTTCATAGACGACCCGGACGGCTACGAGATCGAGCTACTCGAACGCCACGACGCCTAGCCGGGCCGCACCTCCCGTCCCCCCGCCGCAGCGGGGGGACCATAGGGGGGCGTGGTCAGGCCGCCGGCGCGGCCAGCGGCGGCTCGCGTCGCTCAGGAGTGCCGGCCGGGGCTATCTCTGCGTCCGTCTGCTCCAGTAGGAAGGCGACAAACCGCGCACGTAGCGCCGCCCAGGTGCGGTGGCGTAGCTGCGGATCGCCTTGCTCCAATGCCAGTAGCTCCGCCGCCGTGGGGAAGTGCGGCGGGCGCGGCTCTGCCCCAGGGGCAACGGCAGGCTGGGAGTGTCTAGGCGCGTTCATCGTGGCGTTCATGTGCGCGGCGGCTTTGCACCGCGCGGCCAAAGAGGCGGTCACGCACGGCCGGTAAAAGGCTAACGGGTGTGGGGCGCCCCGGTTGCGGGCGCTCGGCTACCGCGATCCCGTCCTCGGGCGGCGGCTGCTCGGAATACGGCTTTGATCCCAGCGCGTCAGCGCGTAGAGCGCACCGGCGATCACGCCAAGCACAGCGGTCCGGCGCCAGTAGCGCAGCTCGTCCACGACGACCTCGCGTCGGCTGCGCGGCACAGCCTCGGGGGTGTCGTCGGCTGGCTCACCGGGCGGCTCGTCGGCGGCTGGCTCGCCGGGTGAGACCGGCTCAGGCGGCGAGGCTGTCGCAGCGGGAGCGTCTTCTTCAGGGAGCAGTTGTGTTTCTTCGGAAGGCGGCGGCGCGGCCACGTCGTCTGCCGGGCCGGTGGTGCCACCGGCTTCACTGTGCGGAGTGGGAGGTTGCGTTGACACGTTCTTATGCTGCCGGGAGCGGCGAGTCCAGAGCCTGTCTAGGAAGGCCGAGGCGTGCAATGCCTCCCTCTCAGTATACGAGGCTGGCCGGGTAAAGGGTACGGATGGCCGGAGTTGGCGGGTTAATGTCCCGTGGCGCGGTCACGTGGTGGCGCGCTGGCGGGCCAACTCGACCAACGTGCGGACCCCGTAGCCGGTCCCCCCTTTGGGCATGTAGGGACCCTCTTCACTGCCCATTGCCGGGCCGGCGATATCGAGGTGCAGCCAGGGCACATCCTTGGCAAAACGCTTGATGAACATGGCGCCGGTGATGGCGCCGCCGAAGCGGCTACCGGTGTTCTTGATGTCCGCTATGGTGCTCTTCAGCTCCTTCTTGTACACCTCGTCCCACACAGGCAACTCCCAGGCCAGCTCGCCAACCGCCTCGGCAACGCCCCGCACCTCGTCGGCCAGGTCGGCGTTGTTACTCATAAAGCCGGCCACCCGGCTGCCGAGCGCCACCAAGCAGGCGCCGGTGAGCGTAGCCAGGTCCACGACGCTTGCGGGCTGATAGCGTTGGGCGTAGGCAATCGCGTCGGCCAGAATGAGCCGCCCTTCCGCGTCGGTGTTGATGACCTCGATGGTCGTCCCGTCCAGCGCCCGCAGGATGTCGCCGGGGCGGATGGCCTCGCCGCCGGGCATGTTCTCGGCCGCCGGGACCACGCCGATCACTCGCAGCGGCAAGCCGAGGCGGCCGATAGCGCTCATGGCGCCGAGCACCGCCGCGCCCCCGGCCATGTCCATCTTCATCTCCTCCATCCCGGAAGATGGTTTGATGGAGGTACCGCCGGTGTCGAAGGTCACGCCTTTGCCGACCAGAACGAGCGGCGCTTGCTCGGCGGTGCCCTCCGGCTCGTGCTCGACGACAATGAACGCCGGTGGCTCGCGCGATCCGCGCGCTACTCCGAGCAGCGCGCCCATGCCCTCGGCCTCGATAGCCTCGCGGTCGAGCACGGTGCAGCGCAGGCCAGACTCGCCGGCCATGTCTGTCGCCGCCTCAGCGAGCGCCCGCGGCGGCAGGTCGTTCCCTGGCCGGTTGACCAAATCGCGTGCCCAGCAGACGGCATTGGCGATGGTCTCGCCCTGACTCAGCCCCGCTTGCAGCACACTGAGCTTGGACTCATCAAACTCCACTACCGTCAGGCGCTCGACATCGCGGTTGGCCTCGCCCGCATCATCATCCGTGCTTTGGAAATCCCGGAACCGATAGAGGCCGAGTAGCGATCCTTCGGCTACGGCTTGGGCCGCATCGCCGGTCGCCAAGCCGCCGATCCCGGCGCCGTGGACGATGGTTGCCACGTGCCGTGCGCCGAGGTCGCGCGCCCGCTTGGCGACGGTGGCCGCGGCCTGACGGACGTGATCTAGCTTGAAGTCGTCCTGCTTGCCCAATCCGACGACCAGCACTCGCTGGGCGGGCAAAGCGTCCGGCAGTGATTGGGCAAAGTTGCCGCCACCGCCGGCCGGGAGGTCGGTTGAGACGGGACGGGGTGGATACAGGACAAGCATCTCGTTGAGCTTGCCCTTGAAGTCACCCGCCGCGATCACCTGGGAGATCATCCCGCCCAGGCGCTGGTCTACGGCGCCCGTGGCTCCGCCGGGCGCAGTGACGCCCTCGAACAGGTTGACGACAATCGCATCGGCCGCCGTCTCGTCAATGCGTCCGGCGACTAGCTCCAGCTCCATGCGCTACTCCTCTCGACAGTAGGCTTTCGTAGGCTATACCAACCCGCCGAGTATAGCACCGGGAGGTGCTGGCGCCTCACCCCCCGGCCCCCTCTCCATCGCCGAGCGATAGAGAGGGGGAGTGGATTCCCGCTTTCGCGGGAATGACGGGGGACGCGGGCGCGATAAATCGCGCCCCTACAGAAAAACCTACCCTTGTCAGGGAGGGAACTGCCCGTCCCCCCGCCGCAGCGGGGGGGCCATAGGGGGGCACGGCCTAGCGGCCGAGGATGAAGCCGATGACGGCGCCGGCGGCGATCAGCCAGAGGGCATCTATCTTGAAGCGTGCCAGGGCTATGGCGGCTACCGCACAGACGGCGATGGACCAGGGGGTGCTCAGGGCTACGGCGGCCAGCGGCACCGACGCCGCGGCGATGGCCCCGACGACGGCCGCGCTCACGCCCTTGAGAAACGCGCGGGCGTAGGCGTTGTGCTGGATGCGAGCCAAGAACGGACCGGTGCCGAACAGCACGAACACGAACGATGGCAGGAAGACCGCGATGGTCGCAACGACCGCTCCGGTCCAGCTTGCCGCCATGTAGCCGACGAACGTTGCCGTGGTCACGATGGGGCCGGGCGTCGTCTGACCGAGTGCGACGCCATCGAGGAATTGCTGATGCGTCAGCCAACCGAACTGCTCTACGGCGTCGCCCTCGATCAAGGGGATCAGGACGTAGCCGCCGCCGAAAAGCAGTGCGCCGGCCTTCAGGAAGACCCAGATCAGGGCGGGTAGGGCACTGAGGTTGGCGGTCCAGGAGGTGGCGGGTGCTTGGAGCAGGAGCAGCCCGGCGGCCGCGGCCGGCGAGCGCGGGAACCACGGAAACCGCCCTCCAGGGGGACCGTAGAGCCAGATGCCGAGTAGGCCGGCGGCGAGCAGGGCGACCAATTCGCCGCCTCGGAACGCCAGCGTCAGCGCCATGCTTGCCAGGCCGATCAGGAGCAAGCGCCAGTCGGTGATGCCGGTGACGGCCAGCCGGTAGGCGGCGATGACGATAATCGCCACGACCACCGGTTTCAGGCCGGCGAACACCGCGCCGACTTCCGGGATGGTGCCGTAGGCCCGGTAGGCCCAGGAGAGCGCCAGCAGCATGACAAAGGCCGGCAGGATGAACGCCAAGCCGGCGATGAGACCGCCGAATCGCCCGGCCCGCAGATAGCCGAGATGAATAGCCATCTCGGTCGAGTTCGGTCCGGGGATGAGGTTGGTCGCCGCGAGGGCGTCCAGAAAGTGCTGCCGGTCTAGCCATTTGCGCCGGCGCACGGCCTCTTCTTCCATGAGCGCGATGTGGGCCGTCGGACCGCCAAAGCCGATCACGCCCAGCTTGAAGAAGAGGCCGACCACCTCGGCCAGGGAGCCGCCGGATTGCTCGTGTTCCGTAGTCATTCGATTTCCTGCCCTCCGCTGGTCAGGCCCGCACTACGTATACCATCTCCATCGGCAAGCCTTCGCAGTCTCTCGGAGGGCACTCCGGGAGAGTCCGGAGACTATCCGGCCAGCCCAGCTTGGCCGTGACCGCCGCCACGAGCGCGTCGAGGATGTCGTCCCTAGCCACGTGCTTCCTCAGGTACTTGTCAAGCACGCTATCGTACATCTCCTGAGTCTGCGGATTGATCTCCTGGAGCACGCGGAGACGCTCATCTTCCCCGTCCCTTGTCTTCTTCCTGGACCTCATCGGCTGCCGATTATTCAAGGCCCAGAAGCAGACCTCTGGATGGACTTCTCTGACCGGCGGTGTTGCGCTGATGCCACGATCCAGCAGCACCGTATCTACTTCAGCAATCTTGGGCGCTATTGCAAACGCCTGTTTGCTGATCCCTTTTCCGGCAACGCGGCGCTCGATCTCGGCAGCACCACCGTAGTCTTTCGGAGCTGCCGCTGCCTGCATCACCGTCGGGCGAGTTGGCGTTGGGAAGACACTTGACATACGAGGCCAGCCGAGTAGCTGCCGGGCCTCGGGGTCGCAATCCCGTCCTTCCGCGCCTTGCGGCAGCCCAATCGGGATATCCACGAGCACCAGCTTGGCCTTGCCGTAGTGATCCAGTAGCTCGCAAAATGTCTCGAACACGTTCACTTCGTAGCCCGTGCCATCGTCAAGGCCGACGCTGAACCAACCGGCCGGGCAGCCGTCCACGCCGACGAACTTGGACTTGCTCACGGTCATTGGTGCTGGCCCCCCTATGGTCCCCCCGCTCCGCAGAGGGACGGTGGGGACAATGCTCACCACTCGCGCAGGCTGTCGGTGGCCGACAGGCCGGCGTCTTGGCCGAGCGCAAAGGCGGTGGCAATGAGATTGCGCTCACCCGACACAATGTCCCCGGCGGCAAACAGGCCCGGCACCGGCTCGCCGGCCGCCGTGAGCACTTGTCGGTCGTCGTTGACGATCAGCAGCCCTTCCTCGTCGGTCTGCACGTCCCAGCCGTCGAGATACCGCGTGTTGGGAATCAGCCCCTCGTCCACCAGAAAGCCGTCGTAGTAACGCTCGGTACCGTCGGCAAACCGAAATCCGAGCAGGTCGGTGCGCTGGCCGATGTGCGCCGCAATCCGCGTCTCGACAATCTCGATACCCTGCGCCTGCACGGTTGCCAAGTCCTCCGCCTGGAGACCGTGGGGCCGGCCGTTGGTCAGAATGGTGATCTTGTTGGTGAAGTCTTGTGCGCCGCGGGCGGCGCTGAAAGCGTCGTCTCCCAGCGCGAGGATGGCGAGGTGCTCATCAATGTGCAAATGCCCGTCACAGCGAATGCAGACGTGCCAGCCGCGCCGATTGCCCGCATAGCGGAACACCGTCCGGTACCGCTGGTAGAGCCGCTCCGCTTGCTCGTTCACTTCGATGTCCGGCCACAGGTCGTCAAATCCCGAGGCTACCACGACGGTCCTGGCCCGGAAGCGGGTGCGCTTGATCGGACGCTCGGTGCGGAGCGGCTCGACCGACGTTTCCAGCGCAAACAGCGTCGGCTCGGCAGCGAGCGCCTGGAGTTCGAGCACGTAGCCGGGCCGGTACTCGATACCGGTGCGCCGGGTGCGGCCGCCGATTGTGACCTCGCGCACCGGGCGGCTGGCCATCCACTCGCGCAGTGCCCGCATGAAGTGGCTGCCGATGACCCCCTCGAAAACGGGCGCATCCTCGATCTGCACCGACTTCGACCAAAAGGCGCGCCCTTTGAGGTGGCTGATCGGCCCGGCATCGAGCACAAGCACGTGCCGGGCTTGGTGAGCGGCAGAGATCGCGGCCTGCGCTCCGGCCGGCCCGGCGCCGATCACGGCCACGTCGTAGACGGTGCCGGTGCCGCTCGCAGTGGTCATCACGCTGGCGCTCCTCGCCTGGGCTGCGGCGATTGTACCTGTGGCAGCGGCCGCGGTGCCGGTAGCAGGCTTGGCCGGAATGGCGGGTGGCTGACAGGGGTAGGTATTTACATGGATGGACAGGATAGACAGGATGGGGGGGTGGGTCGGTAGCTCCGTACCGAAACACCGCCGGTTGTGCGGGTGAGTGGTCCCCCTACGGTCCCCTCACAGGGATAGTTTTTGTCTGCATCAGGATTTTCGGAATGCAGGGATGATCAGGATGGGTGCCTGCTGGCGCGGGAAGCACTGGGACTGGCGTCCAGGCTCTCGCCGGAGAGGCACCGGGCACGCTCCAGCACTATGACGGGGGCCGGGGGCCACGAATGGCCCTGGATTCCGACCCCATGGCGGGGAACAGGACAGGCTTACGCCGGAATGACGGGGGCCGGGGCGCGATTCATCGCGCCCCTACACAAAAACCTACCCCTGTGATGAGGGAGGTTGCGGGCCGAGCCTAGTACCCGCGCTAACACCTCACTATCTGTGAGGCGTCAGCGTTGGTGTGGAAGGTGTAGCTCTGGCCGCCAGCCGATAGCACCACCCGGTTGCCGGGCGTCAAGACCTGTGCGAAGGCCTCTCCCAGCTTCTTTGGGCAGCCCAGACTCGTGTCGCTCCAGGTGCCCTGCTCGGCTGACTCGACCTTCAAGTCTGGAGGTACCTTACCCCCACGCCTACCGAGCCAGAGCGTCGCCGCTTGATACACTCTCTTTATCACCGACGGATCGGATGCTTTATTAGCGGGGTACCACAGGGTAGGCGTGCCGGTATTGGACTGGGCCGGAGAAGTACTCGTGCCGGTATTGGATTGCCCCGAAGTGCCCGTACCGGTACTGGCCTGGGCAGGCGTACCGGTGTTGGCATGGGCCTGGCCCGGAATACCGGTGCCGCCGGTACCGGTCTGGGCCGCAGTGCCGGTTTCGGTATTGGATTGCCCCGGAGTACCGGTAGCCATCCCCGTTGCTTGCACCGCCGCGCCGCCAGCGGCTTGAGTCGACTGGCCCGCTACTGGCGGCGCGCACACCGGCTCCAAGACGCCGCGTTGCAAACCGGCCACGGACATACCGTAGCGGGCCTCCCACGTGGCGACATCGAGTACAAAGTTCCCGTAGTTGCGCTCGTTGATCCCGAACACCTCGACGTCGCGGATCGACAGAATGTGCAGCAGCCGCGGTTGCGCCCAGCCGGTCTCCCACTTGACCAGGTAGATGGGATCGCCCTGTTTCAGCAGGCCGGCGGAAAGCCAGGGATCGCCGAGATCGCTGGCCGGTAGCGAGCAGCGCTGATCCACGCTCACCTCGATCCGGTTGCTCCAGGCAATTCGGCGGCCGGCGAGGGCGCGGGTATCACCGCCCCAGTGCAGCACCCCAGCCGAGTCGGCGAACCAGAGGTGGGGCGAGCCGGCGAGGCCAACGACTGCCGAGTGCCCGTCCGGTGCCTCGGGTGGAACGGACGCGCCGGTGAGCGTAACCACCGTCACAACCATGGCGAGCAGGATTCCGATGCGGTTGCGGACTGCTGCTGGAATAGCCATCTCCCCTCCTCATCAGGAACAGTAGTTAGTGTATCTCTACACATGTTCCCGCGACTGGTAGTGAAGTATGATCCACTACCAGTAGAATACCACACTTGTCAAGAGAGATGCTCCGGCTGCCGTGGTGAGCAGGGCAATCGCATTCTGACTTGCCCCTCGTCACTCCGGCGCAAGCCGGAGTCCAGAGACCATGGATTGGACGAATTAGGGTCCGCCACGGTGCTTGCCGGCACTGGATTCCCGCTTTCGCGGGAATGACGGGTTACGCAAAGGTCTCCTGCGCGGGTGAGGCTCGCCGGCCTCTGGCTTGACGCTCAAGCCGTACCGTCGGTACTATGCAGGGCGGGGGAATCCGTCCCCGCGAGGGGCCTCCTGCACTCGTTCCACCGGCGCGCTCTTGCCTGCACCCCCTGTTAACCGTCCGTGTGCGGTGCGCTGTGCCTCAGTCGGCTGGGGTGGGCTGGCGGTGGAACACGGCACAAGCGCCAGCGCGCTCCGCGTAAGCACAATAGCTGCCTCCCGGCCGTTGATGGGCCGGTTGGAGGCCATCCCTCAAGAGGGAGTGATCTACAAATGGAACCGGTTGTATTTCTCGTTATCGGCGTGGTGATAGCGGGCCTCGCGTTCGCTGTCGGCACGGTATTAGGCCAACGGCGGCGTGGGGCGGTTGTACGCCCGCCCGACGCGGCGGCCGCCGAGCTGCTGGCTAAAGCGCAGTCGCGCCGCGACAAGCTGCTCGCGGCGGCGCAAGACGAGGCGGCCCAGCTACGCCAAGCCGCCGAGAAGGACGGGCGTGAGCGCCAAGGGCGGCTGGAGCGCCGTCAGCGGCGGCTCAATCAGTGGGAAGAGGACATCGAGCAGCGGGCCGGGCGGCTGGATCAGCGCGAGCGGGCCATCACGAAGGAGAGTGCGAAGGTCGAGCAGCTGCACACGCAGGCCAAGGCCGCCGCCGAGCAGCAGCAGGCCAGTCTGGAGCGCCTGAGCCGTCTGTCTCAGGAGGAGGCCAAAGAGCTGCTCCTCAAGCGCGTCGAGTCGCAGATTCGCCAAGAGGCGGCGCGTCGGGTGCGCGACATCGAGCGACAGACCCAGGAGGAAGCCGAGGGTCGTGCCCGGCGGATCATTACCGAGGCGATCCAACGCTACGCTTCGGACCAAACCGTCGAGGTGACCCAAACCGTCGTGCCGATCCCGAACGACGAGATGAAGGGGCGGATCATCGGGAAGGAGGGGCGCAATATCCGGGCGCTGGAGCAGGCGACCGGCGTGGACCTCATCATTGACGATACGCCCGAGGCCGTCGTGCTCTCCAGCTACGATCCCATTCGCCGCGAGATTGCCCGGCACGCGCTCTCCAAGCTGATCCTCGACGGCCGCATCCATCCCACCCGCATCGAAGAGCTGGTGGCCAAGGCCAAAGTCGAGGTTGACGCGCACATGCGCCAGGAGGGCGAGAAGGCGGCCTACGAAGCCGGCGTCCACGGGCTACCAAAAGAGTTGATCCGCACGCTGGGACGGCTGAAGTTCCGGACCAGCTATGGGCAGAACGTCCTCAATCACTCGCTGGAGGTGGCCCTGCTCGCCACGACGATGGCCGGTGAGCTACACGCGGACGTGGACATTTGCCGTCGTGGCGGTCTGCTGCACGACATCGGTAAGGCAGCTACGGCGGATGCCGAAGGGTCGCACGCGCTCGTCGGCGCGGAGATGGCGCGCCGGCACAACATTGCTCCCAAGATCGTGCATACGATTGCGGCGCACCACTTCGAGGAGGAGCCGCAGACGGTCGAGGCGTTTCTGGTCGCAGCGGCCGATGCCATCTCGGCCTCGCGTCCCGGCGCCCGCCGCGAGACGACCGAAGACTACATCCGGCGCTTGTCCGCGCTCGAAGAGGTCGCTGGCTCGTTTCCCGGCGTGGAGCGGTCGTTCGCGTTGCAGGCCGGGCGCGAAATCCGCATCCTGGTCACGCCGGAAGAGGTGGACGAGTACGCGGCCCATCGGCTGGCCTCGGACATCGTGAACAAGATCGAGGAGTCGCTCAACTACCCCGGCCAGATCAAGGTGACGGTAATCCGCGAAACCCGCTTCATCGAATACGCTCGCTGAGGGCAGCGTCCGCCCCGCCACCCGTCTTCTCTACTCCCGTCATCCCGTCATTCCGGCCTTGAGCCGGAATCCACCGCCGTCTCGGCGATGGCGTGCTCCACGCTACGGACGATCTCCGCCGCCAAGGCCCGATATGCCAGCGCGAGACCGCCAAGCATCCGCCGCATCGCTACGTCCGGTGCGGCGCTTCCTTGGCTTTTCACAGGCGCCGGCTGCGTCCGCGGCAGCGTGTGGAGGCCGCCGGCGCGATCACCGAGTCGGGTAGTGCCCGCGGCGCGCTCGGCCGCCGGCCCATGCAGGAGACCGGCGAGACGCGCCGCGTCGAATCCCAGGAGGATGCCGACCTGATACAAGGTGCCGGCGCGGCGGCGGACCTGGCACAGCCCCACGACCTTGCGCCCGGCGACCAGTACCTCATAGGGCGACCGGCCGCCGAAGCAGGTGCGGCGGAGTGCCGTCGTGCCGGGGCGCTCGTCGGCGCGGAGGACATCCGTGTCGCGGCGTGCTGCGTCCGGCGTAACGACACACGCGGCCCAGCCGAGGCGCCCTAACGCTCGCGCCAGCGCCGTGCCGAGCCAGGCATAGGCCCGCACCACGTCCCGGTGGCCCAAGCGATGCGCGGCCGGCAGCGCGACGTCGAGGTTGAGCAGCCTGCCATCGGCCAGGACCGCCGTGCCGCCGGAAGAGCGGCGTACTATCGGCAGGCCGGCACGCAGACACGCTGCGGCGTCGAAATCGTCGCGCGGCTGCCCTACGCCGAGCACCAGCGCCGGCTGCGGCGTCACGTACCAGCGCAGCACCGGGCTGCCGTCGGCGCCCACCGCGGCGAGCAGAGTTTCGCTGCCTGCCAAGAGGTCCGCTGCGGTCCCCGGCGGCTCGTAGATGCAGCGCCAGGATTCGCCACCGTCGCGCTGCGACAGAGAGTCGGGGGCTGCGGCGGGGGGCGCTGATTCGCGGTGGGTCATCGGTAGTCGGTCGGAGGGTCAGTCGGCGAGCGGATCGAAAGCGTGCTCGGCGACGACCGCCTCGTTGAGGCACACGCCAAGCCCCGGCCGATCCGGGACTGCGAGGTACCCGTCCTCGATCCGCTCCGGGGGGTCAACCAGGCTGGCGCGGTAGGGTACCTCGCCCCAGGCATATTCGAGGATCAGGAAGTTGGTCAGTGTGGCGCAGGCCTGGACGCTGGCCGCCGCGGCGACGGGGCCGCTCGGATTATGGGGCGCAACGAGCACCTGCCACGGCTCGGCCAGCGCGGCTATCCGTTGCAACTCGGCATAGCCGCCGACATGCTTGATGTCCGGCATCAACACGTCGGCCGCGCGTTCGACGATCATATCGCGGAACTCCACGCGGTCATGAAACCGCTCGCCGCTGGCAATCATCATCTCGGCGCCCGCCCGCACCTCGACTAGCCCCTCCATTTTGTCGTGGGGCACCGGGTCTTCCAGCCAGAACAGCCCGACCGGCGCTAGCTCGCGGGCCACCCGCGCGGCGATGGCCGGCGTGAGCCGGCTGTGGCAGTCAACGAGCACCAGCGCCGCCGGCCCCACCGCCGCCCGCACCGCCCGCACGCGCTCCACGCCTAGCTCAATCGTATGCCACGTCTCCGGCCGGTCGAGATCGCGGGGCTGCACGTCGTCGAACGGCGCCAGCTTCACGCCTTGAAAGCCTGCGGCTATCGCGGCCCGCGCGTTGACCGCGAAGCCCTCCGGCCGGCGATCCTCCGTCGCGCGATTGATATTGGCGTAGAGCCGGATACGCTGCCGCAACGGCCCACCCCAGAAGCGGTGAATGGGCACGCCGAGTGCCTGGCCGTTGAGGTCCCAGAGCGCCTGCTCCAGCGCCGACGCAGCGGTCCGCAGCAGATGACCGGCGGTGGCTCCCGGTAGCTGCTGGCTCAACGCGGCCACGCGCGTCGCATCCTGACCGACGAGCTGCGGTCCCAGACGATAGCGAACGGCGGCTGCGAGCAGCCGGTCGTCGCCGGAGTGGGACGCTTCGCCCAAGCCGACGAGTCCCGCGTCGGTGTGGATGCGGACGAAGAGCCAGTTACCGCGCCGGTTGACCCGGACGCCGACGGTTTCGACGGCTGTGATCTTCATGGTGCCGTTCCTTGGATTCCCGCGGGCGTGTAAATGACGGAGGTATGTTAGTCACCCCGCCGCGCGTTTGTCTATCACGTAGATGCTCGCCGGCGTGCCGAGGAGCGATAGCTTCCACGTCTCCTGCAACGTCAGGTCCGGCGCAGCAGCCACAATCTGCGCCACGAGGCGCTGCTCGCCGGTGAGGGCAACCAGCCGCGCCGCCGGCCGGAGGATGCGGTGTAGCTCGGCAAAAACCTGCCGGTAGAGCGAGCGGTTGTGTTGGTGCGAGCCATGCCGCTGGCCGAAAGGGAGATTCACCACCACCGTATCAACGCTTTCGTCGGGCAGGGGCAGTGCGGCCGCGTTCCACTGGCGTAGCTCAATATCGTCTGCCAGCGGACCGACATTCGCGCGACTCATAGCAACGGCGTTGCCGTCCAGATCACCGCCGAGAATGCGCTTGTACGGTCCCATCAGCGCCCGCTCGGCCAGGATGGTCCCGGCGCCACACATCGGGTCCAAGAACACGTCGTCGGACTGCGGCCGGGAGAGCCATACCAGCGCGGCGGCTACCGTCGGTCGGAGCGAGGCCGGGCTATGCGCCTGCTTATACGACCGATGGCGCATGGTTCGGTCCGAGAGCCGGATACCGCAGAGGAACTCCCGCTCCAGGAGCGTAGCCCAAATCTCCAGGTCGGCAGCGTCGTCTACGCGCTGCCACTTCCGGTTGTACCGGTTGAGCACGCCTTGTTCGACGGCTCGCCGCAGCGCCGCTCGACGGTAGGCGGGGCCGCGACCCTGCATCCTGGATACCACTCTGAAGCGCGTGCGCCCGCGTCGGCGTCCCCGCCGGACCTGCCGATGGATTTGCAGCCCCACGTCGAAGTAGCGGGATTGCACCAGGCGTTGTGAGAGCGACTGCAACCCGGCGCGGTCTCGCGCCACGGTGCCGGCGTGATCGGCGAGGTAGAACACGTCCTCGGCGGTTCGCAGCCGCAGCAGACGCGCGGGGTCAGCGCGGTACTCGAAGATCACCAGCCCGTTCTGCCGGCGATACCGGCGGAAGCCGAGCAATTTCGCCGTCGGGCTGGTGTGCCGGATTTCTTGCCACGCGATCTGCTCCAGGCCGGGCAGCGTCTGCGCGTAGAACGTGAAGGCGTTGTTGAGCTGCATCTCGAAGCACCAAGCACCGCTGCATCCCGAACAGCTGGTCGTGCAGGACGATAGCAGAGGCCGGCATTGCACCCCCACTCTAATCCTCCCCCGTGCTGACGTACAGGGAGAGAGCACGCCGTCCCCCCGCGTGGCGGGGGGACCATAGGGGGGCTGGTCCTCTGCCCGTGCCCTGCTAGAATGCGGGGCGGAGTAGCCGATGCGCGGAACAGGTGTAGCAGATGGACAACGAGCAAGCTCTGCCTCCACACGCCAGCGCGGCCCAGCCGGCCGACACGCAGCCCGCCGGCCGGGGCGTGCTGGTCGGCGTATGCTCGTGGACCGATCCGACGCTGCTCCGCTCCGGCTGGTACCCGGCCCCGGCGCAGACTGCCGCGGCGCGGCTGCGCTATTACGCCACGCAGTTCGGGCTGGTCGAGGTGGACTCGACGTACTATGCGCTCCCGTCCGCGCGAGCCGTTGCCGGGTGGATCGAGCGGACGCCGGACGAATTCGTCTTCAACGTCAAGGCCTACGCGCCTCTGACTCAGCACACCCTGGACATGCGGACGCTGCCGCCCGCGCTGCGCGACGATCTGCCGGCCCGGCTCCGTAGCCAACCTCGCTTGTACGCCCGGGATATGCCGCTGTGGCTCACGCGCACGCTCTGGCAGCAGTTTCGGACAGCAGTCCGGCCGCTGCACGAGGCGGGCAAGCTGGGCGCCATTCTTTTGCAGTTCCCGCCCTGGTTCCGCATCAGCCGTGCTAACCGCGACTACATCACCCAGCTACGCAAATGGCTGCCGGACTACCGGCTCGCCGTGGAGTTTCGCCATATCTCCTGGCTGCAGGAGCGGTCCCGGCAGCAAACATTGGATCATCTGGCCGATCACGGCATGACCTACGTCTGCGTTGACGAGCCGCAGGGATTTCGGTCGAGCGTCCCGCCCATCGTCGCGGCGACCAATCCGGCGCTGGGCATGGTGCGCTTGCACGGCCGCAACCGCGCCGCCTGGGCCGCGCCGGGTCAGCACGGAGCCGAGCAGTCCAAGTACCGCTACAGTTCGGCCGAGCTGCACGAGTGGCTGCCCAAGGTGCAGGAGTTGGCCGCGGCGACGGCCGAGACCCACGTGCTGTTCAACAATTGCTTTGCCGATAACGGCGTGAGCAACGCCGGGGAATTCGCCCGGCTGCTGGGCATCGACGTGCCCCGCAGTCCGGCGCCACGCCACCTCCCCGGTCTGGAGCCACCGCCGGAGGAATAGTCTGGTGTTGGTTAAGGAGCAAGGGCCCCTGGGCCGGGAGGCTCTTGCGCCTCGTCTGTGCGCCCGCCTGGGACGGCTGTACTGCCCGTTGTGACGAATGCCATGTTGCTGTAGAGTACGCCGGTGCTGTGGGCGCTGCGGAGAAACCAGGCTGGGTGCTGGTCAATGTAGACGAGCACTTCGCCTTCGCTCACGCCAATCTCCTCGGCGATGCCCCAAGCCGTGCGCCAGTCCTTGGGCGGCACATCAAATGCACCGAGTATCTTGCGCCCCAACTCGTCAAGTTTGTCTGCTGGAATAGCTTGCTTGGGCGCATAGTAGCGCTCGATCAACTCCCGGCGCGCCTCAGTCACCATCGTCATCCTCGCTCGTCTCTAGCATATCCGGTGCATCACGGCGCTGCAACTGGCGGAGATGCTCCAACTCTGCGAGCGCAGCATCGAGTTGGGCTTGGAGCCACAGCGTTTCCTGCCCCTGTTGTGAAAGAGCGACTTGATCGGCCAGGTTGCGGGGACGCCAGAAGGTTGCCACGAGGAAGGCCATAATGACGATCAGGGCCAAGACACCCACCACCATCAAGACACCGCTCTTGAACTGCTCACTGTTCGGCGACAGGATAGTGACAGTAGCCACTAGAGCGAGGCTGAGGATGGTCAGTGCAATCACTCGCTCTGCGCCACGGACTGTCCCGATGATGCCCGCCCACCAGCGCTGATGCTCCATCCCCCGGTCTCCCCTGCCGCCCCACGTTCGTTCCCGGTTTATGGTGGCGAGGACATGGTAGCATCGAGGGGCTGCACAGTTGGTTGGTCTTTGTTGCACACGCCAAGCTAGAGTCAGCCCGGCACCGACCCCGGCGCTACGGTATGATCGCCGAGGACCATTATGGCGTGTACCCACGCCAGAGCTACGCCTACCTGCACCGAAAGGACACCGATGGCATGGACTTGGCCAGTCTGATTCGTGACGTGCCTGATTTCCCACAGCCCGGCATCGTCTTCAAGGACATCACCACGCTGCTGCTGCAACCGGCGGCCCTACGCGAGGTCGTGGATCGCTTTGCAGCCCACTACCGCGAGCAGCGCATTGATGCCGTCGTCGCCATCGAATCGCGGGGATTTATCTTCGGCGGCGCGCTCGCCTACCAGCTTGACGCCAGCTTTGTGCCGGTGCGGAAGGCCGGCAAGCTCCCCGCCGAGACCGTGCAAGTGGCGTATGACCTCGAATACGGCAGCGCCGAGGTCGAGTTGCACCGCGACGCGCTTGCACCCGGCCAGCGGGCGCTCATCCTCGACGACCTTCTCGCTACCGGCGGCACCGCCGCGGCCTCCATCGAGCTGATCGAGGCGCTCGGAGCCACCGTTGCAGGAATCGCCTTTGTGATCGAGCTGGACTTCCTGCACGGCCGGCAGAAGCTCGGCCGCCACGCCGACCTGATCCATACGCTCATCCATTACTGATAGTATTCAGCACGGGAGGTTGCTGCCCGGCGGAGAGAGGCGGCACCAGCAATGGGAAAACCGGAGATCAAGACGGTCGAGTGGCACGGCGATAGCGTCCGGCTCATTGACCAGACACTTTTGCCAGCGCAGCTTGCCATCGTCGAGTGTCGCACCGTGGCCCAGGTGGCCCACGCCATCAAGTCCATGCAGGTGCGGGGCGCGCCGGCCATTGGCGTGACGGCCGCGATGGGCGTGGCGCTGGCGGCGCACTTGGCGGCCTCCGCCTGTGCCGGACACCGATCCGGTAACGGCGAGACGGCGGTCCATGCGGCCGTGGATGCCGCCTGCCGGGAGTTGGGGGTCACACGCCCAACGGCGGTGAACCTGTTCTGGGGACTCGAACGGATGCGCTCTACGGCCGAGGAACTGCGTGGGGCGGGCGGTGCAGCCGTGGCCGCCGGACTAGCCGCTGCGGCCGAGCAGTTGGCGGCGGAAGACGAGGCCACCTGCCGCGCGATGGGCCGGCACGGCGCAGCGCTCATCACGGACGGTGACGGCGTGCTCACGCACTGTAACGCGGGCGCTTTGGCGGCAGTGACCTATGGAACGGCGCTCGGCGTGGTCCGCGCGGCGCATGAAGCGGGACGCGACATCCACGTCTGGGTAGACGAGACGCGGCCCTTTCTCCAAGGCGCGCGGCTCACGGCCTGGGAGCTACAGCAGCTCGGCATCGATTCCACGCTGATTACCGACAACATGGCGGCACATTTCATGGCCCAGGGACGTATTCAGAAGATCGTCGTCGGCGCCGACCGGATCGCCGCGAATGGCGACGTGGCCAACAAGATCGGCACCTACGCGCTGGCCGTGCTCGCCGCGCACCACGGTATTCCCTTCTACGTCGGAGCACCACTCTCGACCGTGGACTGGAATGTGCCGGACGGCGCGGCGATCCCGATTGAGCAGCGCGATCCCGATGAAGTGACCCACCTGCGCGGCGCGCCGCTGGCGCCCGATGGCATGGCCGCCGCCCATCCGGCGTTCGACGTGACGCCGCATACCCTTGTCAGCGCGATCATCACCGAGGCCGGCGTGCTCCGCCCACCGCTGGCCGCATCGCTGGCCGCGGTGCGCCCGGCGGTGACTGCTGGTGACGCCACTCCCGGCGACGGCCCCCCTCTGGCCCCCCCGCTGCGGCGGGGGGACAGCGTTGTTCCCTCCCCCGTCGCAACGGGGGAGGGTGAGGGTGGGGGCTAGAGCCGCCGGTAGTGCGGTGGCACAGATCAAGCGGTCAGGAGCGAGCATGACGGCAGCATTGCCGCAAGCGCAGGTCGGAGTGATCGGGGGCAGCGGCTTCTATGAGCTGGCCGGCTTCACCGACCGGCAGGAAGTCGTCGTGGAGACGCCATTCGGCGCTCCGAGCGACGCGCTGACCGTGGGGCAGTTGGGCAGTGTAGGCGTGGCTTTCCTGCCTCGTCACGGGCGTGGGCACTCCATCATGCCCTCCGAGTTGCCGGTACGGGCCAACATCCACGCCCTCAAGCAACTCGGTGTGGAGTGGGTGATCTCGGTCGGCGCCGTGGGCAGTATGCGCGAGGAGATTCGCCCGCTCGATCTCGTCGTGCCCGACCAGCTCTTCGACCGCACCAAAAGCCGCCCATCCACGTTCTTTGACACCGGCCTGGTCGTCCACGTCGGTTTTGCCGAGCCGTTCTGTCCGCTGCTGTCGCAGGCACTCTTGACGGCGGCGCGCGAGACAGGTGCTCGTGTCCACGCCGGCGGCACCTACGTCTGTATCGAGGGACCGCAGTTCTCTACGAAGGCCGAATCGCGCATTTACCGCCAGTGGGGCGTGGACGTGATCGGCATGACGGCAATACCGGAAGCCAAGCTGGCCCGCGAAGCGGAGCTGTGCTATGCCACCTTGGCCCTCTCGACCGACTATGACGTCTGGCACGAGTCGGAGGAGCCGGTGACGGTCGAGATGGTCGTGGCCAATCTGCTGAAGAACGTCGAGACGAGCAAGCAGGTCGTGCGAAAAACCGTGGACGCCCTCCCCATCGAGCGCTCGTGTCCCTGCCCGACGGCGCTGCGCGACGCCATCATCACGCAGCCGGACAAAATCCCGGCCGACACGCGCCAGCGTCTCGATCTGCTCGTAGGCAAGTACCTCCCATGACTGCTGCTCACCCTACCGACCGCCATTCCCCCGACCGTCGTTCTCACGGCCGTCATTCCCGCGAAAGCGGGAATCCACCGTCCCCCCGTATTGTCGTCACGGGCACGATTGGGCTGGACACGGTCGAAACACCGTTTGGCCGGGTCGAGGCGGCCCTGGGCGGCTCCGCCTCCTATTTCGCGCTCGCCGCCTCGCTCTACACGTCCGTCAGTATCGTCAGCGTCGTCGGCGAGGACTTTCCCGCTGGCTATCAGGAGCTACTGACCCGCCGCCGGATTGACCTCACGAGCGTGGCGCGGCTCCCCGGGCAGACCTTCCGCTGGGGCGGACGCTACCGCTACGATCTCAACACCAGGGATACGCTGTTCACCGATCTCAACGTGCTGACCGAGTTCCGGCCGGTGCTCAAGGCAGCCGAGCGGTCGGCGCCCTACGTGTTCTTGGCGAACGTTGATCCGGTGCTCCAAGCGCAGGCGCTGGACCAGGCCCGGCAGCCACGGCTGACGATGCTCGATACGATGAACCTGTGGATCGAGCACAGCCGCGAGGCGCTGACGGAGGTGCTGCGGCGCGTGGACGTGGTGCTGGTCAACGATGAGGAGGCGCGCGAATACACGGGCGAGTACAGCGTATTCAAGGCGGCGCGTGCCATCCGAGACCTGGGGCCGCGCATCGTCATCGTCAAGCGTGGCGAGTATGGCGCTATCCTGGTCAGCGACGAGGGCTACTTCTTCCTGCCGGGCTATCCGCTCGAAGACCCGCGTGACCCGACCGGCGCCGGGGACTCCTTTGCCGGCGGGTTTCTCGGCTATCTCGCCAGCGTGGATGCCTATGCCGCCGGCGCCTCGGCCGCTACCACTACGGCCCACGTGCGACGCGCCTTGGTCCACGCCAGCGTCGTGGCCTCGTTTGCGGTAGAGCAGTTCAGCGTCGAGGCCCTCGTCGAGCTGACGCCGGAGCAGGTGCAGGCGCGCTTTCGTGAGTTCAAGCGACTGACCCATTTCGACGAATGACGACGACCGTTCGCCCCATCCGTTAGAGTGCTGGATGGTACAAACGGACGCGACAAAGGAGCAGAGGAAGCATGACGGTTGATCTAGCGGTAGCCAACGACATCAAGGACCCGGCACTCGCGGCCCAGGGCGTGAAGCGGATCGAGTGGGCGGCGGTGGAGATGCCCGTCGTCCGGCTGATCCACGAGCGTTTTGCCCGCGAGCAGCCGCTGCGGGGCGTGCGGTTGGGCGCCTGCCTGCACGTGACGACGGAGACGGCCAATCTGATGCGCGCCCTCCAGGCCGGTGGCGCCGAGATCGCCCTGTGCGCCTCGAATCCGCTCTCGACGCAAGACGACGTGGCGGCGGCGCTGGCGGCGGAAGGGATAGCGGTGTTCGCCATCAACGGGGAGGACGAGGAAACCTACTACCGACACATTCAGGCGGTGCTGGACACTCGTCCGCAGCTCACGATGGACGATGGCGCCGATCTGGTCGGCGTGCTGCACAAAGAGCGGCCCGACCTGATCGCCGAGGTCATCGGTGGCACCGAGGAGACGACGACGGGGGTGATTCGGCTGCGGAGCATGGAGGCCGACGGCGCGCTCCAATACCCCATCGTGGCCGTCAACGAGGCCGATACGAAGCACTTCTTCGACAATCGCTACGGTACGGGCCAGAGTACACTCGACGGCATCATCCGCGCGACGAACGTGCTGCTCGCCGGCAAGAACGTCGTAGTCTGTGGCTACGGCTGGTGTGGCCGTGGCGTCGCCAGTCGGGCGCGCGGCATGGGCGCCAGCGTGATCGTCACCGAGATAGACCCCACCCACGCGCTGGAGGCGCTGATGGAGGGCTACCGCGTGCTGCCCTTGATCGAGGCGGCCCGGATCGGTGACGTATTTGTCACCGTCACCGGCAACCACAGCGTCATCGGCGCCGACCATTTCGCGGCCATGAAGGACGGTGCCATCGTCGCCAACTCCGGTCACTTCAACGTGGAGATCAACATTCCGGCCCTGGAGCGCATGGCCGTCAGCACGCGCGAGGTGCGACCGTTCGTGCAGGAATATCTGACCGCCGACGGGCGCCGCCTACACCTGCTGGGCGAGGGCCGGCTCATCAACCTGGCGGCCGCCGAGGGCCATCCCGCCGCCGTGATGGACATGAGCTTTGCCAATCAGGCGTTGTGCGCGGAACACATGGTCACGCACGCTGCGTCGTTGGAGCAGCGCGTGTACACTGTGCCGGAGGAGATTGACCGCACCGTAGCCCGCTTGAAGCTCCAGGCCATGGGCGTCGAGATTGATGTCCTGACGCCGGAGCAGGAGCAGTACTTGGCCTCGTGGGAAGAAGGAACATAGGCATATCTACTACCAACCCCCTCCCTGATGAAAGTCGACAACTTGATGCGGTAGTGTGTTGGCCCTCACCCTCCCCCGTCGCAATGGGGGAGGGAGCCTACCCGTCCCCCTGCGGAGCGGGGGGTACGTCGGCACGTTTCACCACTACAGCCCCAAGCACCTGCACCGCTACATCAATGAGTTCTCCGGGCGGCACAACATCCGGCCAGAGGATACGATGGTGCAGATGGCGGCGATTGCGCGGGGCTTGGTCGGCAAGCGGCTGCCCTATCAGGACCTCATTGCTGAGGGTCCGGCGTATCCTCGCTGACGGGTGGCGGCTCGTCAAAGGGCTGCTTCAGCCGCTCTGCTTCCAGGCGCCGCGCATTCCAGGCAATCCACCTCTCGTCAGCCTTTTGCTCCCCGGCACGATGGGCCGCTGCCAGCCGTTTCTGTCGCCACTCCACCACCCAGTCTGCGATCACCATGATCCCTGCTCCTATCTCCGCCACGATCACGGACCCCGCTGCACTAACCAGCACACATGTCCCGTAGTAAGGGATTGAATTTGCCTCCCAAGGTGTCAGTATGACCAGCATGACCCAGCCGCCAACGGTAGTCAGGCTAAAGAGCACCGCATAAGCCACGCGGACGCGGCGCGGAACGCTCCAGATGGACTCTCGCTCGGACTCGCGGCTCTCTCGATATGCCAGGCGCTTGCTCCTTTCTCAGCCACAGGCGGCAATAACTAAGGTGCCGCTCAGAACAAGAATGCTGGGTAGGGTACAGCCCCGCCGTCGTAGACTCAGACGGCGGGCAGGAGACAGATGCAGATAGTAGCCCGCCCCTTCCTCATGTGTGTGCCTCTTTTATCGTTCAGCCGTCGCGGCGGCTTGTGCTGAGAGTTTAGCATGTCCGACTCCGGCGGTCACTGGACAACGAGTCGGCGGCCGCCTATAGTGTACGCCATGATGTAGTCCAATGGGACTGGCCAGCTAGAGCAAGAGGAAAACACATGACGGTCCGCAAGGTCGCTGGCAGCAAGAACGTGCGGATCGTCAAGAAAAGCGGCTGGTGGATTTTCTCCACGTATATCTTCGATGTTCCTGGCACTCGCTGGATGGTCGAGATGGACCATGCCGAATACCAGAGGGTGCTCGATGAATTAGCCCAACAGGGGGCTATTCTGCTTCAGGAGCCATACGGCCAACCCAAGAGAGGCCGCAACCTCTGGTGGACTAATGACGGTCTGTTCTGGGCTGACGCTGACCTGCCAAAAGAAGAAGTCTTGCCAATCATCCAAGACCGTCAGCGCAAACACCAGGCTCGCCTCGACCGCTTACGGCGAGCACCTAGCGCACGTCAGCGAGAACACATCCCGCGCGATGTGCAGGCGCTTGTCTGGAAGCGCGACAATGGTCGCTGTGTGCGCTGCGGGGTGTGAGGAAGAGTTGCAATTCGACCATATCATCCCGGTCGCCAAAGGCGGCGGGAATGCGGCCGACAATATCCAGGTCATGTGTGGCGACTGCAACCGACGTAAGAGCGACTGCATTGGCTAATCCAGCCAGCCGGGTGCTAGAGTAGCGGCAACGAGAGGGGAAGAGCAGCATGGCCGAGCGACAGCTACCGCCAGCGGCAGTCATAGACGAGCGGGGTGCGGCGCGGACACCAGAGCAGGAGCAGTACTTGGCCTCGTGGGAAGAAGGAACGTAAAGGTACATCTACCCTCAAACCCGTAGGGGCGTCCCTTGTGGGCGCCCTGGCCCTGGCAGGGAGGTCGGAAAGGGCAACCACAAGGGTTGTCCCTACAGTGCCCGACCACCACACTGACGCCCCTTCCCTGGAGGGAAGGGGCCGGGGGTTAGGTCCAGCTAGACATCAACCAATCGCAGAGAGGAGACGGTCGGTGAGCACGACCTTCATGCAGGCAGAGCAGTTGCTATTCACGTCGGAGTCGGTCACGGAGGGGCATCCCGATAAGCTCTGCGATCAGATTTCGGATGCCGTACTGGATTGGTCCATCGGGCAGAACTCACATGCGCGTGTCGCCTGCGAGGCCGTGGCCAAGTCCGATGACGAGCACGATTGGATCGCCGTCTGCGGCGAGGCGACGCCGCTGCCGTCCGACGAGGTGGTCCATGACCTGGTCCGCAATACCTTGCGGCGCATCGGCTACACCGACCGCAAGTATGGAACGAGCGACGACGCCACCATTGCCGTGCGTATGACGGGACAGTCGGCGGACATCGCGCAGGGCGTGGACGACGCGCTGGAGACCCGCGGCACCGACGAGACTGAGGTTGGCGCCGGGGACCAGGGCATGATGATCGGCTTCGCTTGCACCGAGACCCCGGAGCTGATGCCGGTGCCGATAGCCCTGTCCCATCGGCTCTGCCGCCAGCTCGCCGCAGCACGCAAAAGCGGCGCACTGCCGTTTCTCGGCCCCGACGGAAAATCACAGGTGACGGTGGAGTATCGGCGCGGCCGGCCCGCGCGGGTGGTCACGGTCGTCGTTTCCACGCAGCACGATGCAGACACGAGTCAAGCGATGATCCGCGAGGGGGTCATCGAGCAGGTCATCAGCCCCGTGCTAGGCACGTGGTGGCAGACGCCGGACCTGAAGATTCACGTCAATCCGACCGGCAGCTTTGTGATCGGCGGGCCGCGCGGTGACTGCGGCCTCACGGGACGCAAGATCATCGTGGATACGTATGGGGGCATGGCGCGCCACGGCGGCGGCGCGTTCTCCGGCAAGGACCCGACGAAAGTGGACCGCTCGGCGGCCTACGCCGCGCGGTACGTGGCGAAGAATATCGTCGCCGCCGGGCTGGCCGACCGGTTCGAGCTGCAACTGGCCTACGCCATCGGTGTAGCGGACCCGCTCTCTATCATGGTCGAGACCTTCGGCACGGGCGCCGTCGCGGACGAGAAGATCGTTGACCTCATCCGACGGCACTTCGACCTGCGCCCTGGCGCGATCATCCGCGATCTGCGCCTGCGGCGGCCGATCTACGAGCCGACGGCCGCCTACGGCCACTTCGGGCGCGACGACCTCGATGCCCCCTGGGAAGAAACCGACAAAGCCGAGAACCTCCGGCTGGATGCCGGCATCTCGGAGCCGAGCCGCGCGGCCGCTGCTGCAGGCGCCTAGCGTCGCGTTCCTGTCGCACCCCCGGCCCCCTGACTGGGGTGGGTATGGGTTAAGCCGTAGGGGCGCAACATGCTGCGCCCGTCCCCCCGCGCAGCGGGGATAACCGCTGATGGGCCGCCTGCCCCGTCCCCCCGCCGCAGCGGGGGGACCATAGGGGGGGCTATACCTCCGCCCCGGCCTCGCGCCCGTCCCTCTGTGTTATGGTCCAAGTATGGTGGCCCTCCGACGCGGCTTGTTGAGCACGTTCGCCGCCGGGCTGGTGGTTGCGCTGGCCTTTGGCGCCGGCTACTTCGTCGGCAGCCAGGAAGCGGCGCAGGCGCAAGGATCGCCGCCGAGCACGGTCACGCCAACTCCCGATCCGCGCGAGAGCTTTGCCCAGCCACCGGACGACCTTACTGAGCAGTTCCACGTCTTCTGGCAGGTCTGGAACCTTATCCAGCAGGAATATCTCGCTGGGCCGGTGGACCAGACTCAGCTGCTGTATGGCGCTATTCGGGGGATGCTTGAGACCCTCGACGACCCCTATTCCGTCTTCTTCGATCCGACAACGCACAAACTGCAACAGGCCTCGCTCGAAGGTATCTACGAGGGGATCGGCACCGCCATAGACCTGAAGGACGGTCAGCTCACGATCATCACCGTTTTCGAGGGATCGCCCGCCGCGGGGGCCGGCCTGCAAACGGGGGATGTTCTGTTGAGCGTAAATGGACGTGAAGTCGCCGGATTGAGCATGGCCGAGGTGGCCACGCTCATCCGCGGGCCGGCCGACACGAGTATCCGGCTTACGATCTCTCGGTCCGGCTTACTGGAGGCGGAAATCCTGGAGTTTACCGTTGTCCGCCGGCGGGTCACGATGCCATCCGTGACCACGCGGTTCGCCGCTGACGACCTGGCGATCATCAAAATCCGCACGTTCGCGGCAACCACACCGCGCCAGTTCGCCGCTGCGCTGCGTCGTGTCCGAGAGCGCGAGGTACGGGGGATTGTGCTCGATCTCCGCAACAACCCCGGGGGGTACCTCGGTTCGTCGGTAGCGGTGGCCAGCCAGTTCTTGCCGGCCGATACGGTCGTCCTGATCGAGCAGCTTGGCAACGGCGAGCAGAAGCTACACAAGACGCGGCGTGACGGATGGATGCTGGACATGCCGCTGGTCGTCCTCGTGAACAATGGCAGTGCCAGCGGCGCGGAGATCGTCGCCGGTGCGCTCGCCGACCACGCCCGGGCAATCTTGGTCGGCGAGACGACGTTTGGCAAAGGCACCGTGCAGGTTCAGCACGATCTGACGGATGGATCGGCAGTGCGAATCACCATGGCGCGGTGGCTCACGCCGAGTGGGCACGTCATCCAAGGCGTTGGCCTCGCGCCGGACGAGGTGGTGACACAGACGGCCGATGACCGGACCGAAGAGTTGGATCCGCCCATGGTACGGGCGCAGCAACTGCTCCGCTTGCCCGCTGCTACCCCAACGCCCGTTGCTACACCAACACCCGCTGCCGCAACGCCAACGCCGACTACTGTGCCGCTTCCCGTCAATAGGTAAGGGCGTGACGCACAGCGCGGCCTACTGTCCGGACGGGGCGGCGACGGCCAGCGTGACTATCGTGCCGGGCTGTAGCGGTGAGCCGCCGGGGGGGAACTGCGAGATGACGGTGCCGGGCGGACGGGTGTTGTCCGGCTGGTTTACGACTTGGACACCTAAGCCCAGGCGCCCCAACACCGCACTGGCCTCTTGGAAGTTCTGACCGACGAGGTTGGGAATGGTGGCCGGCTGCGACTCAGGGCTGACGAACAGCCGCACGGTCGCTTGCGCCGGGACCTTTGTGCCGGCTTCGGGAAACTGGTTGAGTACCACGCCGGGCGGTGCGGCCTCACTGACCCCCTGCTCAGTTACCACTCTGAGCTTCACCGCGTCCAGCGCCTTGGTGGCCTCTTCGACCGGCAGGCCGACAACCGCGGGGACTTCGCGCTCGGTCGGTCCCAGGCTCACCACCAGCTCGACTTGCTCACCGGAGCGTAACGCCTGCAAGGCAAGCGGAAACTGGCTGATGATCTCGCCGGCTTCGTATTGATCGGAGTGCTCTTCCTCGATCTTGTACGGCAGGTTAAGCTCTCTCAGCCACGGCTCCGCCTGCTTCAGGTTCACTCCGACCAGCTGCGGCACGAGCGCCTCGTTGCCGGTGAGGGTCGGCGTTGGTGAGGGAACGGGTGAGGCCTGTGCCGGCGACGTGGCGGTCGGCGCCGCGACCGTCGGCACGGCGGGCGTGGGGCGCTCGAACGGATTCGAGGTGATGGGCGTGAGGTTGAGCGAGCGCAGGTAAGACAGCCCAACGCCGGCCAAGACAATGATGAACGCAATGAAGACCACTGCCAGGAGCACGGTGCCCTTCGCCCCGCTCCCCTCCGCGCTCCCGAGATTGGGCAGTACCGCCGGTTGCCGTGCTTGTGCTGGCGGCCCGTAGTCATCCTCCGGTACCGGCTGCCGCGCCCTCGGCCCGTAGTCGTCCTCCGGTTCTCGTTGCCGTACTCTCGGCTCGTAGTCGTCCGCCGGTTCCCGCTGCCCTACCCTCGGCTCGTAGTCGTCTTCCGGCGCCGCGTACTGGGCATCCGGCTCGTCCTGCGCCTCAGAGCGTAAACGCTCGTGCTCCTCGGCGATGGCCTCGGCCAGGTCTATCCCGTCTACGTAGCGGGTGTATGGGTCCGCGGCGACGGCGCCGAGCACCAACTGTCGGATGTCGGTCGGGACCTCGGCGGGAAACTCCCACACCGGATCGGTGCGGGGCGGCGCGCGGCCGGTGAGCAGCGCGTACAGGATGACGCCAAGCGCATAGACATCGGACTCCGGTGTGGCCGGCGCACCGGCCCGCTGCTCCGGGGCCAGATATGCCGACGGCCGGGCGCCGGCTGCATCGCGCCGGCCTTGCTCCCCGGCGGCGATGGCGAGACCGAAGTCGCCCACCTTGGGCCGGCGATCCGTTGTGAAGAGTACGTCGCTCGGACTGAGATCGCCGTGGATCAAGCCTTGACCGTGCGCGTGACCGACGCCGCTGGCAATGTCGTGGGCCAGTGTCAGCGCATCATCGAGCGGCAGAGGCGCCGCGCGCGCGATGTACGCGGCGAGACTGTCACCGGGCTGGTACTCCACAACGAGGTAGGGAGCACCTTGCTCTGCACCGAGATCGTAGATCGGAATAACGTGGTCGTGGGCGAGGCGCGCGGCGCGTTCGGCTTGCTGCCGGAAGCGGGTACGTGCCGTCTCGGCGGCCAGCGGGCGCCGGAGCAGCTTGACCGCAACGGTGCGCTGCTCGGTGTGGTCCGTCGCCCGAAAGACCTCCGTGATCCGCCCAGCGCCGATCCGTTCCGTTAGCTCGTAGCGGCCACCCAGCAGCCGTGCCGTGGGCGTAGCTGAATCATCCATGCCGTTCCGCTCTTTAGCTTAACGGCTGGTGGCCGCTACGGCGCCTCGCCTGAGCGGCCGGTGACGTGGCGCAGCGTTGGCCCGGCATCAGCCCGCGGCTGCCGGCACTGCGCCGGCCGACCGCGCACCGCGAATCGAGCGCAGCGAGATGACTTGTGATACCCCGTCGTCGGTAGCGGACACGCCGTAGAGTGCATCCGCACGCTCCATGGTCACGCGGTTATGGGTAATGACCAGAAACTGAGTCTCCTGGGCCAATTCTTCCAAGGCCTCGCAGAACCGCACAACGTTGGTTTCGTCGAGGGCAGCGTCAACCTCGTCCAGAACGCAGAACAGCGTCGGACGGGCACGCAGCAAGGCGAAGAGCAAGGCGGCCGAGGCCAGGGCACGCTCACCGCCGGAGAGGGCCGCGAGCGGCTGGCGGCGCCGGCCGGGGAGCCGCACGTCAAGCTCGATACCCCCGTCCGGGGAGGTCTCGTCTACGACCAGGCGGCCCGCGCCGCCCAACAAACGCCCGCAGTAGTCGCGGAAGTGCTCGCCGACGACTTTGATGTTGCGGTTGAACTCGCTCGCCAACCGCTGATCCACTTCGGCCCGTAGCTGTTCGAGCCGCTGCGCCGTCGCCTCGATGTCGGTGAGCTGGGTCGTCAGCTGCTCCAAGCGGGCGGCCAGCGCCGCATGTTCCTCGACCGCCAGCTGATTGATCGGGCCGAGGTTGTGCAAGCGCCGCCGGAGCCGGTCGGCTTTCTCGCGGAGCTGCACCGGCGATGAACGGGCCGGCTTCAGCTCCGTCGGCACGGCGCCCAGATCGCGCGCGGCTTGCTCCCGGAGCGCCGCGCGGCGCTCCGCGAGTGTCTGCAAGCGCGTCTCCGCCGCCTCACCGCGGCTGGCGAGCGTGGTGGCGCGGGCACGGGCCGCGGAGAGAGTATCCGACGCTTCTTGGAGTGCGCGTTCGGCGGCGCTGACGGCATGTTGATGCTCCCGCAACGCCTGTTCGGCGGCGGCAAGCTCCGTCTCGGCCGCGGCGAGCGCCGCGCGGTGCCGGTCAACCGGCTGCGTTTGCGCGGCGGCTGCGGCGCGGGCGGCGCGCTCGCGTTCGGCGGTAGCGTCTTGTGCGGCGCGGGACGCGCTGCGGGTGGCGGCTGCCACTTGCGCTGCCGCCGTCTGCGCGGCCTGCCCGGCCACGGCGGCCGCCGTCTGCACGGTCGCTTTGCTGGCCTGTAGCTGGCGCAGCGCCTCCTTTGCCTGCCGGTCTCGCGCGCCGCAGGTGGCCGCCCGCTCCTGCGCGGCGGCGAGGGCGTGCTCGGCCTCCTGCTTGGCCGCCGTGTACTCGGCCTCGTCCGTCTCGCACTCCGCCTGGCTGCGCTCGGTTCGCTCTGCCAGACTACTCCACCACTGGCGGTCGCGCCGCAGGCGCTCCTGAGCCTGCTCTGCCTTCTGAAGCTGCGCGTCGGCGCGGTCTTGTTTTCGTTGTGCCTGGCGCAGATCGAGCCGCTGAGTCCGCTCCACCTGTGCGCTGGCTGCGAGCTTGGCGCGGCGCTCCTCCACGACCACCAACTGCGCTTGGTGCTCGTCCGTCAAGCGCGCCACCGCCGCGTTACATTCGCGCAACTGCCGTTCGCGGGTGAGCACGGCCACTTCAGCGGGCGCTGCACTACCCGCAGTAATAGTTCCCGGCGTCTCCACAAGCTCACCGCGCTCAGTGACAAACCGGATGCCGGCCTCAGGCGGGGCCTGCCGCACCAAGTCGAGCGCTCGGTCCAGGCTCTTCACCAGGTAGGTCCGGCCGAGCACGCCAGCGAGGGCCGGTGCTACTTCCGGCTCGCACCGGATCAGCCCGTCGAGCCAGCGCCCCCCGCTCAGTGACGGGCGCTCAGTGGCCGCCCGTTGCTCCTGAGCTGGCCGCCCCTTGGCTACGAACGTGGTCCGCGGCCCGCCGCGCGTGGCGAGGTCCGTTGCCAGCCGGCCGGCGGTTGCCAGGTCATCCACCAGCCGCCAGTGCAGCGCGGCGCCCAAGGCTGCCGCAACGGCGACCTCCAGGGCCGCCGGCACGCGCAGCCGCTCGACCAGCACCGGCACGTCCGGGCCAACCGCAGTTTCGGTGGGCGCGGCCGTCCCCTCGGAAGCGACGGCAGTGAGGACGTTGAGGCGCGTGCGGGCGGTCGCCAGCGCGCGGTCGGCGTGCTGTAGCTCGCGCTCCGCCTGCGCTACGGACTCCTGTGCCGCCCGCCGCTGGCCGGTTGTCTCGGCGAGGTGAGCGCGACGGACACTCAGAGCCGCCTTCTCCTCGGCGCAGGCCTGTTGCGCCTCCTGCCGGCGCCGACCGTGCTCGGTCAGCGCGTCGGCAATGCGCGCCAGCTCGGTCTGAGCGTCGTGCTCATCCTTGGCGATCCCGGCGCGGCGGCGCGTAACGCCGCGGAGTCCTTCTGCCGCTTGCGCCCGCCGCTGGCGCGCCGCCGACTCGGCAGCCTGGGTGCGCTCCACTGCCAACGCGGCGTCCCGTTCGGCCGTTTCGGCCGCCGCGGTTTGAGTAGTGAGCGTTGCCAATTGCGCCTGCTGCCGCTCCGCTTGCTCCTGCGCGGCGGTGGCGGCCGCTCGCAGGCCGGGAAGTGCCTGCTCGGCATTCGCCGCGCGACTGGCGGCGGCCGCGGCGGCTTGCTGCCGGGTCGCCGCCTCGCGTTGCGCCGCTTCTTGCCGCGCCTCGGCGGCGGCTACATCGCGCTCGTGCCGGATGACGGCCTGTTGGGCGTGCCGTGCCCGGTCGGCGGGGGCAGCCTGCTGCCCGGTCTCCCGTAGCGCCAGCGCCGTATGGCGCGCGGCAGCCCGGCGCTGCGTTGCTTGCGCTACCGCCTCGTCGGCGGCTGCCTGTGCCTCTCGCGCGGCGGTGACGGCGGCAGTGAGGTCGTTGAGCAGCCGGTCGGCTTCCCACAGCTCGTGCGTGAGCCACTCGCCGAGCGTCGCTTGCCATTGCCCACGCAAACGTACTTCCTGCTCGGTCCGCCGCGCTTGGCGGCGCAGCGCCGCCACCCGTGGCTGCAGATCATGCACGAGGTCGGCCACACGAGCCGCGTTGCGCCGGGCCTCGGCAATCTTGTGCTCGGCTTCCGTGCGTTGCAGACGGTATTGGCGCACGCCGGAGGCACCCTCGAATAGCTCGCGGCGCTGCGCCGGTTTCAGACTGAGCGCCTGATCGGCCAAGCCTTGCGCCACCAAGGCGTGTCCGTCCGGACCGAGGCCGCCATGCGCCAGTAGCTCTAGCAAGTCGCGGAGCCGCACGCGGCTCTTGTTCAGGATGTATTCGCTCTCGCCGGAGCGGAAGGCGCGGCGGCCGACGACGACCTCGCGGAAGGCGACCGGCAGCCAGGTGTCCTCGTTGTTGAGCGTGAGCTGCACGTCGGCCAGCCCCGCGGGCGCACGGCCGTTGCCGCTGGCGAACACCACGTCCTCGGCACTGCCGATACGCAGGGCGCGGGGACTTTGGCTGCCCAACACCCAGCGGACGGCATCGGCCACGTTGCTCTTGCCGGACCCGTTGGGGCCGACAATGGCCGTCACGCCGGGCGCGAACTCCAAGCGCGTGCGCGTGGCAAAGCTCTTGAAGCCCTGAATGGTGAGGGACTGTAGTCGCACGCTACTCATCGGGTTGAGTCTGGTCCGCCAGCGGCTGCCACTGTTCGAGCGTGTGCCGGGCCGCCGCTTGCTCGGCGCGCTGCTTGCTCGGTCCCGTGCCCCGCATCGCTACCTCGGCGCCGATACGGACCTCGACCTCGAACTCCTTGGCGTGGTCCGGACCGAGCGCATTCACCACCTCATAGGTTGGTAGCAGCCCACGCGCCGCTTGGGCAAGCTCCTGCAAGCGCGATTTCGAGTCTTTGCCGGGCGCCTCGGTATCGGCGGCAAGCACCCGCTCCAGCTCCGGGACGAGCAGGCGGACTACGAGCGCCCGCGCCGTATCCCAGCCCAGGTCCAGATAGACGGCGCCGATAGCCGCCTCCAGCGCCCCGGCCAACAGGCTGGGCCGGGAGCGCCCGCCAGCGGCGTCCTCCCCTCTGCTCATATGCAGATATGCGCCCAGGTTCAGACCGTGGGCGACCTCTGCCAACACGCTCGCACGGACCACGGCCGCGCGCAGGGTCGTCAACGGACCCTCGGCGCGATCCGGGTGCGTGCGATACACGTGGTCGCTCACTGCCAGCTCGATCACCGCATCACCCAGGAACTCCAGGCGCTCGTTCGTTGCGGTGACGGTCGGGGCCTCGTTCAGGATCGAACGATGGGTCAGGGCCACCTGCAAGAGGTCCCGGTCCAACTGGGGCACGGCTAAGGCGCAAGCGAGCCGCGCGATGTCTTCACTCATCAATCGTCCGATTATAACGGAGCGTGGTAGTATCCAGCGCCCCTGCCGGAAATTCGGGAGAGGGACCTAACCCCCGGCCCCTTCCCTCCAGGGAAGGGGGGTCAGCGCGGCGGTCATCAACTCCTTCCTTGCAGGGCAGGCAGTCGGCACGATGACCTTTAGCCCCTTCCCTTTAGGGAGGGGGTTGGGGGTAGGTATGATCCACACGAAAATTACCCTTGTCGGAACAAGGAGCGTGTACGGGTGAATCTCGACGATCCGGGGACCTACGCGCCCGCGGACCCGCAGCGGATGGGCCGTCTCATTGCGGCGCTGCCGGACCACTGTGCCGCCGCTTGGGATACTGCACGGGCGGCGTTGCAGCTACCCGCAGCCTATCGGCAGCCGGCCCAAGTCGTCGTGCTGGGCATGGGCGGCTCGGCAATTGGCGCCGACTTGGTGCGCGGCCTCTACCTCGACCGGCTCCCGGCACCGCTCCAGGTCGTGCGTGGCTACGAGCCGCCGGCCTACGTCGGCCGGCAGACGTTGGTCATCGCCTGCTCGCACTCCGGCAACACGGCCGAAAGCCTGTCGGCATTTGCCGAGTCCGAGCGGCGCGGGGCCAAGCTAATCGCGATTACCACCGGAGGGCAACTGGCCGCCCGGGCGCAACGGGCGGGTATCCCGCTCATCGAGTACACCTGCCCCTTGCCAGCCGACGGGCCAGGCGGTGCAGACCCGACGCGGCAAGCGCAGCCACGCGCGGCGCTGGGCTACTCGTTGACGGCGGTGCTGGCCGTCCTGCATACGGTTGGATGGATACCTGACGCCGGGGAGGAATTGTCGGCGGCGCTCGACGCCGTGCGTGCGGTCGGCGCCGAGTACGCGCCGCAGCGGCCGGCAGCGACGAACCGCGCCAAGCAACTGGCGCGGCGTCTGCGGCAGCGCGTGCCGATTGTGTACGGGGCGAATTGGCTCGCGGAGGTGGCCCGCCGTTGGAAAGCCCAGTGCAACGAGAACGCCAAGCAGTGGGCCTTCCACGAGGAGCTGCCGGAGCTGAACCACAACGCGGTCGAGGGCTATCGGCTGCCGGCCGCCGACACCGCGCCGCTCACGGTGGTATCGCTGGAATCCGACCGCTATTCGCCGGCCATCCGCCGCCGCGCGGCCATCACGCGCCGCGTCCTCGCCGAACGGTCGGTCCCGTGCGAGGTCGTCACGGTCGCCGGACCCAATCGGCTCGCCGAGGTGCTCACCGCCGTCCACGTCGGCGACTGGACCTCGTACTACCTGGCGCTGCTCAACGGCGTTGATCCCACGCCCGTTCCCACGCTGGAGTGGCTCAAAGCCGAGCTAGAGCGGGAGTGACTGATTTTTTAGCCACAGAGCACACGAGAGCACAGAGAAGGGGCATACGCTGACTGGGGTAGGTCCACCCTGCTCCCCCTCTCCAAATGTTGGAGAGGGGGCCGGGGGGTGAGGCCGGCCCGTCAGCTCCGGCAGTTAGGGTAGTCGGCGCGGGCCGGGACCGCACTGGCCGGATAGGGCGGTCCCAACTCCAGCCGCTCGTACATCCCGGCATCCGCCGCGTTCACGTTGCACCAGTAGTACCCCCGCGCCTGAAACGTCGCCAGGTCCGGTACGTGCCGCCACTGCCCCCGCGCCGCATCGTAGGCCAAAATGCGCGTATCCCCCCCGTCGAAGCGCCGCACCAGCTGCTCCGGCTGGGGATACCGGTCGTCCAACGGCACGACCGCGATCATCTCCACCGGCACCGTGTACCGCTGGTTCACGTCCGCCCACGGCACCGCGTAGACCCACGGGCTGTCCGGCGCGACCCACCAGCGCACGATGCGCCCGTCGGCCTTGCGCCGTAGCAGCATATACGTCTGCCCCAAGCTCGCGTCGCGCACGAACCCGCCCACGTGGACCTGGGTGCCATCGCGACTGATCCAGCCGACGGCCACCTCGAACGAGGCCGCGGGGTGGTCATGGCGCTCGAACACGAGCCGGCTCTGGCCGGGAGCCACCTCGCGCTCGCTGACTGTCACGACGCTGTTGCTGGCGGTGAAGAGGGCCGGCGGCGGGGCGAGTGGCACGGCCGGCTGGGCCGGCGCGCTGCTGCCGCTGCTGCCGCTGCTGCTGCTGGTGTTCCCACCATCTGACGGCGGCGGTTGGGCTGGTGGTGGCGCGGTAGCGGTCGGCGTCGGGGTCCACGGATTGGCCGGGTCTTCCGTCGGCGTCGGCGTGACCGTATTCGTTGCCGTCGGCGTCGGCGTTGGTGTCGGCGTAGCCGTTGGCGTCGGCGTCAGCGTCGGCGTCGCTGTGGCGGTGGGTGTCGCGGTCGGCGTGGGCGTATTCGTCGGCGTTGGTGTCGGCGTTGGTGTCGGTGTGGCGGTGGGCGTCGGCGTCAGCGTCGGCGTGGGCGTCGGTGCTACGGCCGTGAAGATCGTCGTTCCGGACTGCAACTGCACCGCTTGGCTGTTCTGATTGATCGTGACCAGCAGCCGCGTTTTGTACTGCGTGCCGACGACTAGACTGGGGAGTTGGTAGCTCGTCGTGGTGGCTGTTTGGATCACGTGCGTCGCCAGGCGATCCCAGTCGGCAATGTCGTCCTCCGTATCGTGTTCCTTCCATTGCACTTCGTATCGCGTCAAGGTCGCGCCGGGGGGCAGTGTATAACTCCAGGTGGTCAAGCCCGTGGCCGTCACGCCAAAGGTGAGCGGCCCCGGTGTGGCGGTGGGTGTCGCGGTCCACGGATTGGCCGCGTCTTCCGTCGGCGTGGCGGTTGGCGTCGGCGTAATCGTAGGCGTCAGCGTCGGCGTGGGGGTGAGCGTCGGCGTCGGTGTCGCCGTCCAGGGGTTGGCCGGGTTTTCGGTCGGCGTGGCGGTTGGCATCGGTGTCGGTGTCCACGTCGCGGGACTGGGGAGTTGTGCTAATCCATACCCCCAGGTGTTGTTCGGCTGGGCGCCACGCGCGACGGCGTTGTTCTTGAGGTAGGTGGCGATCTGCGCCGGGGTGTAATCCGCACGGAATTCCTTCACCAGCGCCGCCAGCCCCGCCACGTGCGGCGCCGCCTGGCTGGTGCCGTACCAACGCCCCCACACCTTCGAATTTCCCCCGTCCACGCCCACGATGTCCGGCTTGGTGACACCGCCGGTGTTCGGGCCACGGCTGCTATATCCCCGGATCGGGCTTGTGGAATTGTAGGCCGCTGCGCCGACCGCCAGCAGCCCGGCGTTGGTACTATCCGCCGGGGATCCGATGCTGTAGGAGCCTGACTTCCACTCCAGCTGCGCCTGCGAGAACGAGTGCATATGCACCGTTCCGGTGAACCCGGCAGTGTTGCGCCGCACCGCCAGATTGTATCGTCCAGCGGAAGACGGGCTGTACGCTATGACTTCATACGGCACGTCATACGTATTTCCCAGCTGTTTTCGGCTGCTGTTGGCGACCAGCGTGCCAGAAGAATTATAGAGGTACAGGTCCAAGTCAACGCTGGCGCCACCCCACTGCGCGCCATTCGTTCCCGACCACATCAGCTCGAAATAGTACTTTTCCCCCGTGGAGAGGTCGACGTAGTTGCCCTCATCGTTCCCGCCATATTCCATGAACGAGTCGCCATCATCGTCCTTGAACGTGCCGCGCCAGATATCGCCATTGGAGTTTCCGGCCGCATTAACCCATACAATACCCCCGCTGACGGCGGCGTCCACGGTCTTGAGCGGGCAGTTGGACCAGTAACACGTGCCGTCGCCCGGCCCGCTCCATGTCCACACCACGGAATGGTTGATGACCGTCACGCCCTCCGCAACCAGCCATTTCACGGCGTTGTCGAGGTCGGACCATGTAAGCGGATTGGCTATGTAGAGTGCTACGTCCGGCGCAACGTCCAGCACCGCTTCGGCCACCGCCGTCCCATGGGGGCTGTCCCGTTCGCAATCCGCGATTTTGGAGCTGTATTGTCCGATACTGGTGTAGCACCGTGCCTGCACCGACGATGGTAGCTCCGTGCCCAGCAAATTGCTGATCCCGCTGAAACCCACGTCCACCACGCCGACCTTCACCCCGGCCCCCTTATAGCCGGCCGTGTGCCACGCGCTGGCCTTATGCACGGACACGCCCTCGCTGATTACGCTGCCGCGCGCCGGCCGCGGCGGAATGATGGCCCGCACCTCGCGCACACCCGCCTGCTGCGCCACCGCCGCCAGCTGCCCCACCGGTACGTAGGCCTCGATAGAGTCGGGATTGACATTGCGTGCCGAGCCGCCCTGGGCTGCCAGGGCGCCGGCCACGGCCGCCGTGTCGCCATCGGTGAAGATGGTGACGGCCACCGCATCGCCCTCGTGCAGCGGCGCCGCGGCGGCCACGCGCGCCGCTGCCGTCACACCCTCTGCGGCCGCCACACTCGCGTACTGCTCCGCCAATGCGTTCAGAATCGAATCCAAGCGTTCGTGCCGATGCGGTTGCACGGCGCTTGCCAGCGATGGGAGATTCTGTTCGCGCCGCGCCGGCGTGGCGTCCGCCGCCGGCGTAGCCGTGGGGAGAGGCGTGGACGTCGGTGTCGCTAGGGGTGACGGCGTGGGTGTCGCTGGGGGTGGCAGCGTGGGCGTCGCCGTTGCTGGGGGTGGTGGAGTGGGTGTCGCTAGGGGTAGCGGCGTGGGCGTCGCTGTAGGCGTAGCGGTGACTGTCGGAGTGGGCGTGCGGGTAGCTGTAGACGTAGCGGTGACTGTCGGGGTGAGCGTGTGGGTAGCTGTAGGCGTAGCTGGGACTGTCGGGGTAGGCGTAGCGGCAGCTTGCGGATATGGGTAGGCGCCAGCCCGTCCTGCGCTCGCCAGCACGATAAAGGCAAGCAGTGCCCCCAGCGTAATGATCCTGAAGGCGATTGCGACGCGAAGAGCGCCCATGCGCCCAGCCCTATCGGTGCAAGATTTTGCTCTCCATCCGAACAGCCGCCTAGCATATCAGGTGAATAATATACCATGCAATCAACTCCATATATTGAGTATTTTTTCCACCACACTCGAACAGCTGTCTAGTGTGCCAGTCACTCGCAAAAGAACACCGTGCCGGTAGTATTACTCCCTAGTCGGCCGGGACTGCGACCTGCGTTGCAATGGCGGGGGGCTGGCAGCCCGGCCCCTGCTTGATGAGCGCCGCGAGCTTGCGGCCGCGACAGACTGAGGCCGGCCCGTCAGCTCCGGCAGTTAGGGTAGTCGGCGCGGGCCGGGACCGCGCTGGCCGGGTACGGCGGCCCCAACTCCAGCCGCTCGTACATCCCGGCATCCGCCGCGTTCACGTTGCACCAGTAGTACCCCCGCGCCTGAAACGTCGCCAGGTCCGGTACGTGCCGCCACTGCCCCCGCGCCGCATCGTAGGCCAAAATGCGCGTGTCCCCATCGAAGCGCCGCACCAGCTGCTCCGGCTGTGGATACCGGTCATCCAACGGCACGACCGCGATCATCTCCACCGGCACCGTGTACCGCTGGTTCACGTCCGTCCACGGCACCGCGTAGACCCACGGGCTGTCCGGCGCGACCCACCAGCGCACGATGCGCCCGTCGGCCTCGCGCCGTAGCAGCATATACGTCTGCCCCAAGCTCGCGTCGCGCACGAACCCGCCCACGTGGGCCTGGGTGCCATCGCGACTGATCCAGCCGACGGCCACCTCGAACGAGGCCGCGGGGTGGTCATGGCGCTCGAACACGAGCCGGCTCTGGCCGGGAGCCACCTCGCGCTCGCTGACTGTCACGACGCTGTTGCTGGCGGTGAAGCGCGCGGACGGTGGGACAGGCGGTGCCATGGCCACCGGGGCGGGTGCGCCGGTCGTGCTTGGGCCGCCGCTGCCCGGACTCCCGCTGCCCGGACTCCCACTACTCGGACTCCCACTGCCCGGACTCCCACTACCCGGCGGCAGCGTGGGGGTGGGCTTGGCTTCGCCGGTCAGTGTGGGTGTCGGGGTGGGGGTCGGGGTGGGGGTCGGGGTGGGGGTGAGCGTGGGCGTCGGCGTCGCGGTCGCGGTGGGGGTGAGCGTCAGCGTCGCAGTGGGCGTCGCCGTGAGGGTGGGTGTGGGCGTCGGTGTGGCTGTGACTGTGGGTGTAGGCGTCAGCGTCGCAGTGGGCGTCGCCGTGAGGGTGGGCGTGGGCGTCGGCGTCGCAGTGGGCGTAGCCGTGGCCGTAGGTGTGGGCGTCGGCGTGCAATTATCGCACCGTTCTGCGATATCCAATGCTATGTACATCATGTACTTCGTCTTGGCGCAGAACCGATCACAGGCGATCACCAACAGCTTCCCCTTCCCCGCCTTGATTGCGGTGAACAAGGTGCCGCTGGCGCCGTCCGTGGGCTGCACTAGATGGGGCCCTGGTGATATCAAATAGAACTTGCTGTACCCCGGGGGCAGCCAAAGCCCCTCCGGCGCGCTGATATGCGCGGTGTCCCCCACCAACTCCAGAGGCGCCTTGGGCACGGGCGGCAGTGTGGGCGTGGGTGTCAGCGTGGGGGTGAACGTGGGCGTCGGCGTGGGGGTGGGGGTCGGCGTCGGCGTCCACGGATTGGCCGGGTCTTCGGTGGGACTGGGTGTGGGTGTCTTCTGAGGTAACTGTGCAAAGCCGTACCCCCAGGTGTTGTTGGGCTTGGTCCCGCGCGCCGCCGCATTGCTTTTGAGGTAGCTGGCAATCTGTGCCGGCGTGTAGGCCGGGTTGCGCTGCTTGACCAGCGCCGCCAACCCGGCCACGTGCGGCGCCGCCTGGCTGGTCCCTTGCCACTCTCCCCAGATCGCCGAATTCGCCTCGTCGATACCCACGATGTCCGGCTTGACCCTCCCGTCGGGTGCTGGCCCGCGGCTGCTGAAAGACTCGATATTTTGCGGCGACTTCCAGCTCGCTGCGCCAACCGCGACCATGCCGGCGTTCGCGCTCTCGGCGGGGTTGAGGATGCTGCCGTTCGCGGTCCGGTAACTCATTTGATGGCCGGTGCGGGAATATATCTGTACCCAGTCCGGAATGCTGCCCGATTGGTGCCGTATTTGAAAAGAGTAATTCCCGGTTTTTGTCGCCCACACCAAGGCCTCCTCCAGCGGGACGTGTGCCGAGCCGCCCGTTTGAAGATTATTTGATCCTGCTACATAGTTATTGTCGGGGTCGTAAATGGCAATGTCCAGATCGTTGGAGGCACCAGGCCAGGTATCATCCCAGCGCACCACGACCCAGAATACATCTCCTGTGACGAGTGCCACCCGGTTGCGCTCATCGTCATCACTGAAGTTCAACACCGAGTCGGAGTCCGGGTCCGAGAAGGGTCCGTACCACATTTTTCCGGCTGCGTTGCCGGCGGAGTTAGTCCATAGCGCACCGCCCGTCACCGCCTTGTCCACACTCTTGAGCGGGCTGTTCGAATAGGGCGATGTGCCATCACCGGGGCCGTCCCAACCCCAGCTCATCGAATAGTTGATGACTTGCACCCCCTGAGTGATCATCCAATCAACCGTGGAGCTTACGTCACTCTTGGAAAACGGGTTCGCAATGTAGAGCGACGCCCCCGGCGCTACGTCCATCACGGCTTCCGCAACCGCTAAACCATGTCGGCTTCTCCGCTCGCAGTCAGCCAGATTCGAGCTGTAATTCCCGATGGTGGTGTAGCAGCGGCCTTGTGTGGATGACGGCACCTCAACACCTAACAGCGTGCTGAGATCCTCAAACCCGGCATCGATGACGCCGACCTTTACACCCGTACCACGGTAGCCGTCCTCATGCCAGACATTGGCCTGATGCTGCGCCACCCCTTCGCTCACCACATTCCCATACGCCGGCTGCGCCGGGACGATGGCCTGTACACGTCCGACGCCCGGTTGCTCCGAGGCGGCGACCAGCACGCTGATCGGCACGTAGGCCTCCACGTAATCCGCCCCCACATTCCGCACGTCGCCGCCGTTGTTTTGCAGGTAGCGCACGACCGGTCCCGTATCTCCGGCGACATAGAAGGTGACGGCGATAGCTCCCCCCTCGAACAACAACACATCCGCCGCCACGCTCTGCGCGGTTGCCACGCCGGCCTCCTGCTGTGCCACGAGTTGACTGAGCAGGGAGTCCAAGTTGCCACGCGGCACACTGACCGGCTGCCGCGTCCGTGTATTCGGCTCGGACAGCGTGGCCGTCGGAAGCGGCGTGGGCGTTGGTGTCGCTAGGGGTGACGGCGTGGGCGTTGGTGTCGCTGGGGGTGACGGCGTGGGCGTTGGTGTCGCTAGGGGTGACGGCGTGGGCGTTGGTGTCGCTGGGGGCGGCAGCGTGGGTGTTGGTGTCGCTGGGGGCGGCAGCGTCGCTGTCGCTGGAGGCGGTGGCGTGGGTGTCGCTGTCGCTGGGGGCGGTAGCGTGGGTGTCGCTGTCGCTAGAGGCGGTGGCGTGGGTGTCGCTGTCGCCGGAGGCAGTGGTGTGGGTGTTGGTGTCGTTGTGAGGGTAGCTGTAGGCGTAGCGGTGACTGTCGGGGTGGATGTAGGGGCAGCTTGCCGATTTGGGTAAGCGCCAGCGCGTCCTACGCTCGCCAGCAAGATAAGGGACAGCAAGGTCCCCAGCATAATGATCCTGACGGCGATGGCGACGTGACGAGCGCCCATGCGATCACTCTCATAGGTGCAGGAGTTCCTCTAAATATAAACAACTGTATATTCTAGCTAGTGTGCCGGTCACTGGCAAAAGAACACCGTGCCGGCACTATTGCCCCGACTGGGGTAGGTAAACCGGAAAAATGGGCAAACAGAGGCCTTGGAGCGGTGCGGACGGAGCTACCAGGGTGAACGAACATCCCCGTCCCCCCGCCGCAGCGGGGGGACCATAGGGGGGCTACATCCCACTACCCGATTAAGTTGTCAACTTCCATAATCGCGCCCCGGCCCTCGTCATTCCGGCGAAAGCCGGAATCCAGGCCCATACGTGGTCCCTACACCCCCTCTCCACATGGAGACCTTTGCATAACCCCCAAATGGAGTACGAGAGGGAAAATGCACCACGCCTCGCTAACCTGGAAGGACCGGTTTTTGGATTCCCGCCTTCGCGGGAATGACGGGTTACGCAAAGGTCTCACATGGTGGAGAGCGGGCCGGGGATGAGGGCAGCCCGGCCCCTACTCGATGAGCGCGATGAACTTGCGGCTGCGTGGGTCCAGTTCGTCAACGTCGGGAATGACGAAGCGGTTCCCGTCCACGTCCTCCAGCTGGACCGTCTTGGGTGTGAGCCAGAGCACCGTATCGGGACTCCACTTCACGACGAAATCGCGTCCCCCGCGGTCCGTTCGCACGTCCCAATACAACGTGCGGTACTCCTGACGCACGCGGTGAATGCGCTCGATGGCGGTGACTCGGTAGTACTGCGCCAGCTCTTCGGCGACCAGCCGCTGTGACGCGGCGTCCAGCCGGTCCACGGACTCGATCAGGCCGGCTTCCTTCCCCTTGCCGTCGAGGATGGACAGGTACCGGTGCCGGTCGCTCAAAGGGAACGCGCAGACGACCTTTGCCCGCAGCACCGAGCGGTCGCCGTCAATTGTGGCCCGCAGGACGCCATGTGGCCCCCGAAACAGATGGACCCGTGTCGGATCAATGACGCCCGCGGCCCCGGCATCCGCCAACGTGTCCGGCAGAGGCGACGCCGGGGCCGGCGCGTCCGGATGGTCTTGGCCTACAGCTATGGTGTTGCTCATGGTGCTTGTTTCCTTGTTACTCCTCACACCCGGCCCCCCTATGGCCCCCCCGCTGCGGCAGGGGGACGGTGGCTTGGGCGGCGGCGGCGGGACGGGCAGGTTCCCTCCCCCGTCGGGACGGGGGAGGGCTAGGGTGGAGGCATACTCTAGCCGGCAACGGCCTGGATGTTCGAGACCTCCTGCTGCATCTTCACCAGGCGAGCGTAGATGCCGCCGCTCGCTAGGAGTTCGTCGTGGGTGCCGACCTCGGCGAGCTTCCCATCGTCGAGCACGATGAGGCGGTTGGCATTCCGTAGCGTGGAGAGGCGGTGCGCGATGGCAAAGGTCGTGCGCCCCTGCACCAGCCGCGCCAGCGCCTGCTGGATTTGGTGCTCCGTTTCGGTATCTACGCTGGAGGTGGCCTCGTCCAGGATGAGAATGCGCGGATCGCGCAGGATGGCCCGCGCAATCGCCAGGCGCTGTTTCTCGCCACCGGAGAGGTTGGCGCCGTTCTCGCCTACCCGCGTGTCGTAGCCGTCGGGCTTGGCCACGATGAACTCGTGGGCGTTGGCGGCGCGGGCCGCCGCAATCAGCTCGGCCCGACTGGCCTCCGGCCGGGCGTAGCCGATATTGTCGGCGATGGTGCCGTTGAACAGGAACTGGTCCTGGAGCACCATCCCGATCTGACTCCGCAGCGACTCCAGTTGGAGGGAGCGAACGTCATGGCCGTCAATCAGAATCTCGCCGTGGTTGACTTCATAGAACCGGCAGATGAGGTTGGCAAAGGTGGACTTCCCGGCCCCCGACTTGCCGACCAAGCCGATCATCTCGCCCGGCTCGATGCTGACGGCGATATCCTTGAGCACCGGCTTGCTGGGGTCGTACCCGAAGGTCACGTCGCGGAACTCGATCGCACCCTCGATCCGTGGCAGGACGATAGCGTTCGGCTCCCGATACGGCTCCGGGTCCTGATCCACGATCTCGAACACGCGCTCGGCCCCGGCCAACGCCCGCGACATCCAGTTGTAAATCTGGTTGAACCACTGCAGCGGGCCGTAGAGCAGCCAGAGGAAGCCGATAAAGAGCACTAGCGTCCCCAGCGTGAGGTCTCCGACCATGACCGCGCGACCACCGGCCAGCCAGGCCAGGAACGCGCCGGAGCTGGTGATGAAGTTGAGGGCGGCAAAGGACATGCCCCAGAGACGGCCCTCCTGGATGGTGATGTCTGCCAGGTCGGCGTTCTTGCGCCTGAAACGCCGAATCTCGGCGTTCTCCTGCGAAAATGCCTTCGCCACTCGAATACCGGCGAGCGACTCGTTGAGGTGGGCGGAAAAGATTGCCCAGCTCTGCGACACCTTGGCCCACATCGGGCGCAGCCGCCGCCAGATGGTCGCGCCGCCAATCACGACCAGCGGCGCCGGGATCAAGATAATCAGCGTCAGCTGCCAACTGTAGAGCAGCATGATGATCGCAATGCCGATCAGCATGAGACCGTTCGAGAAGAGATACGGCACCCCGTCCATGAGGAAGTAGTTCAGGTTATCGGTGTCGCGGGTCACCACGGACATGAGACCGCCCTTTTCGCGCTTGCTGTGGAAGAGCAATGACAGTCGTTCCAGGCTGTGATACAGCTCACTCCGCACGGCGGCGGTAATGCGCGTGCTCAAGGAGGCGGCGAACCAGCCAGCCGCGACATCGGCGCCGCTGGTGGCAAGCCCGGCGCCAACCAACGCGAGGACCATCAGGACCAGGAAGCCGAAATCGCCGTAGTGGCCGCCGGTATTGGCACCCTCTATCGGCGGCGTCAGCACGCCGTCAATGATCGTCTTCTGGATCACCGGCGGGAGTAGTTGCATTCCCGTCTTGGCCAGGGCCAGCGTGGCCAAGAGCACCGTCTGCTGCCAATGCGGGCGCAGATAGCCCGCCAGGCGAAGCGCCATCGCGCCCTTGTGGACGCATTTCGGACACAGCCCATTCTTCTCCGGCAACAAGCGCCCACACTTATCGCAGCGTAGCTTGGGCAACTCGTCGGTGATGGCGAGGGGCTGGCCTTTGGCGAGCTGCTGGATGCCGCGCGCCACCTCGGCAAACTTCGGCGCCTGGGAGCTGGTGTATTCGATCACACTGCGCGGCAAGCCCTGCTGCTGCACCTCCAGGCGGCCCCCGCCGACCAGTGACTCCGTCGTGGCTTCCGTGATGTCGGCCAGGGGGATGGCCAGATAGCCATCTTCACCCGCTCCGGTCCCCGGCAGGACCACCACGCGCTGATCGGTGACGACGAGCCATCGCTCGCCGAAGGACCCGTTGGCACGCACGTCGGCCGCGGCGGTGAGCAGCACCTCCTCGTCCGGCTGCTCGAATTGCTGCCACTGGCGGGCTGCCACACGATGCAAGGGGTCAGGAAAAGGCATGATGCGTAATCCTCCTCGCGGGCCAGGCCCGCGGTGCCGCACCTCCGCTCCGAGGTGGGCAACCGGTGAGCACGACAGAGCTTATGACCCTACGGCACGTGCTCGCCTCCTGGGTATACAACGCAGCGAGCGATCCCCGGAGGAAGCCCCACGGTGGCGAGATGGATGGGTGACAGGGATGAAAAAACCGTGGGGCCGGTTGCATCCCCACGGCTGGTTGCCGGTCGGTAGTGGTCTGCCGGTTACGTGTGTATTCGACCGGACCTGGGGGTGCTGCCGTTTGGGACGAGCGCCCACAGCAATGCGGGCACAGATCCGTTCCGGTGCCGATTCACTTGCGGACGCTCCTTTCTGCAGATTGGCGGCAACAGCAGCCGCGTGTAACTACTGATGGTAGCAAGCCACCCCGCCAGGCGCCATAACGAGCCGCCGGGCCTCAGAGGTGGAGGTGTGGCGACAGCCTAATACAGACTTTCCTTGGTCGTGATGCTGCACCAGCGCATGGTCATCAGATAGTCCAGCAGCGCCGCGCGAGCCGCCGGCGTGCCGATCCGGTAAAGCGCGTGGACGGCGTGCCCGCGCGTGTACCGGTTTTCGTCCTCGAACACGCCTTGCAGCGCCGGAACGGCGGCCTGGGCGTGCCGGCCGATCCGCGCCAGTGCGAGCGAGGCCGCTTGGCGCACCGGGGCCTCGTCTTGCTCCAGCGCCTGGATCAATGCGGGCACGGCGCTCGATCCCGCTTGGCTGGTGGTGCCGAGGGCCACGGCCGCCGCCGGCCGCACCCGGTCGGAGCTATCGTTGCGGAGCACCGCGGTCAACGCCGGAAGGGCGTTCTCGGCCGCCAGCCCAATGTCACCCAGCGCCTCCACCGCCGTCTCCCGCACCCACCACTGCGGATGCGTGGTGGCTTCCACAAGTGCCGGGACGGCCGCCGCGCCCATGGCGCTCAACGCATAGCTCGCGTTTCGGCGCACCAGCTCCGGCCGGGTCACGTTGCCCAGCTTGGCGGTCTGTCCTTCCGTCAGGGTTGCTTCATCCTGCCCCGGCAAGGCCGCGATCAGCGCGGCCGCTGCCGGCGCGCCGATCTCCCCCAGCGCGTAGGCGGCGTCAATCGCCACCATTTCCGACTCGTCGCTGAGAGCCGCAATGAGGTCGGCAACGGCTGCCCCGGACTGCGGACCATGACCGTTCTGCACCCCGTTTGCCCGGCCGGAGTGCCATGCCCACTGACTAGCACGCAGCCCATGATGCGCCTCGTCACTCGCCAGCGACCACTCCGCGCCGCTGCTCTCCCAGCTGGGACCGGTCGGCTCTTCGATGCGGTCGAACAGGAACTTCATCATGTACCGCTTCTTGTCGCTGCGGTTTTCCGTGGCGCCGTGCCAGATGTCGTATTCGGCGATAGCGACCGTGCCCGCCTCGACGACCAAGGCCACCTCCGCAGCAGGATCGTCGGTGGGACGGGTGTTGTAGATGTAGCTGCCGGGCAGCACGGCCGTCGGCCCCATCTCCAAGGTGGTGTCTTGGGGATAGTAGAGCGCAAATATCCGGCGCGTGCGATGGCTCTTGTGCATCCCGGCATCTTTGTGCAAGTTTTGGGCCGGAGTGCCCGGCGCGTTGTAGTGACAGTGGCGATGCGGCCACATGAAGTAGTTTGGTCCTAGCACGCTGGTCAGCGCGCCGTTCACCACCGGATCATCGAACACCTGGCGGAGCGCCGGAATGCGGGGCAGCAAGTTGTTGCCCGGATTGAACTCGGTCTCGAACACGGTCTCGGTCTGCCGGTAGATCGCTTGGTGGAACTCGTCGGGCAGGTCCGGCTTGACGAGGACGTAGCCCGTGCGGATGAAGTCCTGCATCTGCCGGTCGGTGAGCTTCTGGAGGCCCATAGTCCATCTCCTCTTCAGTCGCAGGTGACATGTCGCTGACAGTGGCTAGGCTGCAGCAAGCAATCTGACTATAGCAACGATAGCGCCTCACCCCCCGGCCCCGATGGTCCCCTCACAGGGGTAGGTACGGCCAAGCCGTAGGGGCGCAACGTGTTGCGCCCGTCCCTCCCGTCGTTCCCGCTTGCGCGGGAATCTCCGTCCCCCCGCCGCAGCGGGGGGACCATAGGGGGGCTACTCATACGCACAACCGGAGGCATTTCGTGTCGGGGCGCGATGAATCGCACCCCTGCCCCCGTCATTCCCGCGAAAGCGGGAATCCACTCCCCCTCTCTATCGCTCGGCGATGGAGAGGGAGCTGGGGGGTGAGGATTATCTGCCCCCGCCCTACCCCTGCCCCCGCCCTACCCCTCCAGATTGAGCCAGGCAACTTCCTCAGGCGTGAGCGAGACGGACAGCCCAAGCGCCGTCGTGCGGGCCTCTTCGATGGTGTGCGGTCCGACGAGAGCAAACGTGGGAAAGGGCTGGGCGAGGACGTAGGCCACGGCGATCTGGGTGGCGGCCACGCCCTTACGCCGCCCCAGCTCCTGTGCCCGCTCGTAGCGTTGCCAGTTGTCGGCGCTGTACCAGGTGCGTGCCACGATGTCGTTGGCGCGGTCATCCGGGTGGTAGCGCCCGGTGAAGAAGCCCATGGCCTGGCTGGACCAGGCAAAGAGCGGGAGCTGGTGCTCGGTGTACCACGCTTTCGAGGCCGGGTCGGTGGCGGTGACACAGTTGAAGTAGGGCACCTCGTTCCACACGGCCAGCGTGAAGTTCGGGCTGCTGGCGCTGAACCCGGCCAAGCCGTGGCGTGCCGCATACGCATTGGCCTCCGCCAGGCGGGCCGGTGTCCAGTTCGAGCCACCGAACGCCCGGACGCGCTCGGCGGCCCGGTGGCGGTTGAACATGTCAACGAACTCCCCGACCGGGACCGCCGGGTTGTCGCGGTGCAGGAAGTAGAGGTCTACGTAGTCGGTCTGCAAGCGTTCCAGGCTGATCGGTAGCTCCCGGTCAATCATCTCCGGTGTCACGCTGGCGTGATGGCCGCCTTTCGTGACCACAACGACCTGCTCGCGGATGTTGCGCTGGCGAATCCAGTTACCGAGGGCAGGCTCCGAGTACCCGCCGCGATAGCTGAACGCGGTATCGAAGCAGTTGCCGCCAAGCTCGAAAAAGTAGTCGAGCATGGCGTTGGTGAACGATTGCCGGTCCGGGTGGTAGATCATCGTGCCCAGGACCAGACGCGAAACGTCCTGCTCGATGCCGGCGACGCGGCCATAGCGCATGGCTGTAGCTGGGGACACGGCAGGACGGCGCGTTAGCGGCTGCTTGGAGACCGTCTGTCGGAGGGCGGCCTCGTCTCGCTCCTCATCGAACACCAGGCCGATGGACTCGCGCCAGCGGTCCAATGCAGCCTGCTGGCCCAGACTGTCTTCCCAGGTCATGCACGGACTGGGCGCCTGGCGGGCGGCAAGATGCGCGGCTACCGTGTCCACCTCGATGACGTAGAGGGGCTGCTCGCCATGGACAATCACCGTTTCGGGCTGCTCACCGCTCCTGGTGACGATGATCTCGTTGTCGCGCTCCTGCGGGAACCACGGGTTGGGTACTTCGAGCATCCCTGCACTGCCCCACACGCGGACGCCGCGGTCTGCGGCACACTGGTTGCCACAAGCAAGGCTGGCAACGATGTCGCCGGGGAAACGCAGGGCGGCCGTGGCGACCTGGTCCACGCGGCTCTCGGCGCCAATCCAGGCACAGCCCTTGACCTCCAACGGCTCGGCAACCTCCTGTCCGAGCGCCGCGCCGGCGATGAGGCGGGCCATGGACATGGTGTAGCAGCCGAGGTCCATCAGGCCGCCGCCGGCAGCGCCGTTCTGCAAGCGGATATTGTCCAGGCGGAGGCCGATGTTGCCGGTGAAGCTGGCTTGGATCAGGCGCACCTCGCCAATGGCGCCGGCTTTGATAAGCTCGACTAGCTTGGCGGTCTGGGGATGGCAGCGGTACATGAAGGCTTCGAGCAAGAACACATCGTGGTAGCGCGCGGCCTCGACGAGCGCCATCGCCTGCCCCACGTTGGTAGCCAGCGGCTTCTCACAGAGGATGTGCTTGCCGGCCTGCGCCGCCTTGATGGTCCACTCGGCGTGGAGATGGTTGGGCAGAGCGTTGTAGACCACGTCCACGTCCGGGTCGGCGAGCAGCGCATCGTAGCTCCCGTACCGCCGCGGTATGTCGAACTCGGCGCCAAACGCCGCGGCCGTCTCCGGCCGGCGGCTGCCGACGGCGAGCAACTCACCGGTGCGCGATTGGCGAATGGCGTCGGCGAGCGTGCGGGCAATCTTACCGGTGCTGATGATGCCCCAGCGTAGAGGCGTCCTGGCCATCACGGTGTCCTCCAAATCAGCGTTCAGCTTGAAGTGGCGCCGGCCGCCGGCTAAAGGCTAACAGCTACCGGCTGATGGCTGACAGCTACCGGCTGATGGCTGACAGCTAACAGCTAGTCGCGCTGAGGATGCGGCAGCGGCGGTGGTCGTCGCGGGCCTCGTAGAACAGGCGGGCGCGGCCGTCGCCGAGGCCGATCACGCACGGCTCGGACACCATCTTGCTGTCCCAGGCGCCGCGGGTGCCCAGCTCGACACAGATGCCGTCGTCTTTCACCCAGTCCAGTCCGTCGTGCGACGTGGCGCTGAACACGCCACCGGCGATCTCGTCGGTCCAGCCGGAGTAGTACATCCGGTAGGTGCCGTCACCGAGCCGGATTACCTCCGGCGCGTAGACCGACAGTGTCTCGCGGGCCGTCTCTTGGGCAATGCGGACACCTGGTTCCCGCTCGAAGTGCAGCCCGTCGTCGGAGACGGCGCTGATGATCTCGTTGCCCGCGTCCAGGCCGCTCACCAGCGGGAACGTGTACTTGTGGCAGTAGAGCCGGTACCGCGGTGCCGACGCACCCTCGTCCGCCGGCTCGATGTACAGACAGCGGGGCGTGCCGTAGGACCAGCGGCCGTCGCCGACGCGGATGCCCGGCTCGACCGCAAACGCCAGTCCGTCGTCCGACACCGCGCTCAGGATGACCGTTGGTTGGTCGGGGGACCGCGCCTCGAAATACATCCGATAGCGCCCGTCCGGTAGGAGGATGACATCGGGGCACAGGGTCCACAGAGCGGCGTGGGGTGGGAACACGTCCACGCGCACGCCGGGGTCCTTCACCCAGGTTACGGCGTCCCTCGACGAGGCGCTGAGGATATACCCGATGCAATCCGGCACCGCCCGGCCGGGACCACGCCCGGTGTAGTACAGGCGATAACCGCCACCGGGCAGCCGAATGACGTTGGGCGTCAGTATCCGCTCCGAGTCCAGCGGCGTGTCCAGGTCAATGGCTATCCAAGGGTCCTTGGTCCAGGCGGTCCCGGGATCGGTGGCCTCGAAATGCACAGCCTCGCTACCGGTGAACGCCATAGCCATCGCCTTGCTCCTTGTTGCTCCTTGAGCTACCAGGGGAGAGAACATCCCCGTCCCCCCGCCGCAGCGGGGGGACCATAGGGGGGCATCCCACTACCCGATTAAGTTGTCAACTTTCATAAGTGGTGCCGACGGCGGTCAGGATACCCGCAGCGGTAGCAACGACCGGGATGGGGTCACAGATAAAGCGCGTACCGCCGATATTGGCCGTGCCGAGCAGCACCCACTGCCCTTGCCACTGGATGAGCCGGCTGGCGTAGGGCTGGACCGGCGCCTCCGGGGGCAGCACCTCGCCGGTGCCGTGTAGGTGGAACGGTCCTAGCGGCGAACTCCCGACCATCGAGAAGTTGGCGTGGCGCCAACGATGGCCGGGGAATCGGCGCTTGAACGCCGGCAGCAGGCGGGCGGTCGAGGTGCAGAAGAGCAGATAGTAGCGCCCGCCGATCCGGTACACCTGCGGGACTTCAAGCTCGGTGGCGATGGGGTCCACGTGCAGCGGCGGCTCCACGCGCCACGTCCGCATGTCCCGGCTGCTCGCCAGTCCGACCGTGCCGCGGCGCTTGCGGTCCGGGGACTTGCTACGAGCGCACACGTACTGGTACACGCGGTCGCCGGCCATGAACAGGAACGGATCGCGCCATTGGCTGTACGCTTTGTGGACCGGACCGAGCCGTTCGTAAAGCCGCGAGTCCCGCTCGTTGACCGGGTTGTGCTGGTACTTGGTCCAGGCATACAAGTCGTCGGAGACGGCCAGCCCCACGCGATGGGCCTTGCGCGTGGGCGGGTTTTCGTTCCGGCGCAGGGCGCTATAGGCCATCCAAAAGCGCCCGTTCCAGGCGAGGACGGAGCCGGTGGAGAGGGTTTGGCTGTCCCAGGACTCGCCGGTGCCGCGCTGCAAGGCCAGGCCAACGTACTCCCACTGCACTAGGTCCCGACTGACGGCGTGGCCGATGTCCCAATGCCAGTCGGCATCGGGCGCCGGCGAGGTGCAGAAAAAGCAGTGGACGGCGCCATCGTTGACGACAAACCAGGCATCGCCGATAGTAGAGCCGGGGAGAGTGAACATAACGATCCGCAGTCAGCTTACCGTATCTCGCTCTGCACGAGTATGCAGCCGTTCTCTATGGTCGGGAGGACGCGATGATTAAGGGTATGCACGGGAGGTGGGTATGACGCTACCGGGTCAGATGACGGTCGAGCGCATTATCGAGCACCTCACACTGGATGGCTACTGCATCATCCCGGAGGTGATCCCGTATGACCAGGTGGGAGCAGTCCGCGACAGTCTCGCGGCGACGGCGCTCGAACAGGGCCGCCGGCACGGGCTGGACGTGAAGATCGCGGAGCAGCCACCACCCCATCCAATAGCCGGAGACCCGCACACCTATGGCTACGGACCCACCTACGGCCTACTCGGCCTCAATCAGTCGTTCGCGCCCTACCTGGCCGACGAGCGGATCGTGGGGACGTTGAAAGCGTTCTGGGGACCGTATGTGCGGATAACCTGGATCAAGGGCGAGCTGACCACCCCGGGTTTCCAGCGCGGCGGCTGGCACGCGGACCAGCCGTTCAATCAGAAGGGCACGCTGCGGGTGTTTGCTCCCTACGGCGATGCGGTCATCCACCTCAGCTCGGTGTGGATGCTCTCGGACTTCACTGCGGAGAACGGTGGCACGCTAGTCGTCCCGGGCAGCCACCGGGCGAACAACAACCCCACCGGGGGGAACGGGATTGATGCCATGAGTCCCTACCCGACGGAGAAGCAGGCTATCGGGAAGGCCGGGGACGTGCTGTTGTTCGACAGCCGCACGTGGCACGCCGCCGGGGCCAACACCACCGACCAACCACGACTCGCCATTGCGGTGCGTTACGCGCCCTGGTGGTTCAACCTCGACTATCTGATGCCGCCCGATTCACCCGAAAAGCAGCGCTTGGCGGAGGAAATTGGCCGGCCCGTGGAGGAGATCAGCGGCGGCGAGGCGACGCTGACCCGCGACATCTTTGCGGCGCTTCCCGCGCCGGTCAAGCCGCTGCTCCGGCACTGGGTCCGCTAACGGCCTACGACGCGCTACGTGCGGCGAGCGGCCTCACCCCCGGCCCCGGCCTGGTCGCCTCTCCTTGACTTTTGCTCCTTGCCTTGGGTATTGTGGCGGCATCATCACCGGATGAAAGGAGGGGTGAGGGGTTCCGTAAGCGGCAGGCAGCCTTCCGCTCTGGGTAGGTTCCCAGCGGCGGAAGGAAGTAGCAGGAGAAAAACAATGCAATTTGGCAGAGGGAAGCGACTCACGCGGCGCACATCCATGCTCACACTGGCCGGGGCCGCCGGCGCCGTGCTGGCCGCCTGTGGCGAGGTCGAGGTCCGCTACGTCCAAGGGCCGGCCGGGCCAGCCGGGCCAGCCGGTCAGCGCGGTGCCGCCGGTGCCGCCGGCGCCAAGGGCGCGGCCGGGACCGCTGGGCAGACACAAGTCGTGGTGCAGGAGAAGGTAGTCACCGTCGAGAAGGTCGTGGAGGTACCGGCGCAGGCCAAGCCGACGCAGATCCTGAGGGCTTGGACCGTGTGGTGGGGCTGGCGTGGCCCGGGGGCCAACGGTGAGCGCGCCGTGCCGCTCAAAGAGCTGGTGGACATGTGGAACGAGCGGGGCACCAACACCCCCGTGATCCTGGAGCCGCCGCCGCCCACGACCGAGGCCATGAAGCAGGCCGGGAGCCAAGGCGGGATTTGGGAAGCGAAGATCATCGCCGCTACCGCGGCCGGTCAGCAGCCCGACTTCGTAGACCCCAACCTGCACCAGTCCCACGAGTTTGGCGACGTTGGCATCGCGGTGGACCAGGCACCCATGGTCAAGCAGGACAAGGAGTACGCTGCGACGCTCGATGACTTCTTCCCGTACCTGCTGGAGACGAGCTACTGGAAGGGCCAGCTGTGGAGCCTGCCCCAGACCTCGGACGCCGACCTCCCATACACCAACCTGGACCACGTGCAGCAAGCGGGGTTGCAGCCGCTGCAGCAGGGCTACACCTGGGACGATCTGGTGGAGTACTGCCAGACGCTCCAGACCTACCATGGCGCGGGCGAAGAAACCAACAAGTGGGCCTTCGGTCATGCCTACAACTGGGTGAACCTCTGGAACCTGCTCAAGCAGAACGGCGGGGATGTCTACAACGAGGACTACACGAAAGTCACGCTCAACAGTCCCGAGGGGATCGAGACGATCCAGTGGATGATGGACCTGGTCCATACGCACAAAATCCACACGCCGCACCCCGAGTGGTTCGAGGCCAAGGGGCTACCGCGGCCGAGCTTCCGCAAGGGCCAGATCACGCTGTTCTACGAGACGAGCGCCAAGCGGGTGATTACGTGGGCACAGGACATCGGGGGCCTGGACAAGATGTACGTCAGTCCGCCGCCGACCCAGAAGCAGGCCTTTACGATTGCGTTCGGACGCCAGTTCACCCAGTTCAAGACGGAGCCGGCACGCGAGGAAGCCGGCTGGGGCTTCCTGCGCTGGCTGACTTCAACCGACGGGCTGGCCCACTACTCCGCGGGGACCATGTTCATGCCGGCGCGTAAGTCCATCTTGACGCATCCGAAGTGGCTCGCGGTCATGAAGATCGCCCCGCAGTACCAGACCTTCTTGGACCAGCAGGAATTCGGCTTCCGGCCATTCCACCCGACGCTCAACAGGGCGGCCCGGCCCTACAACGCAGCGATGCAGGAGACCTGGAAGAACCCGAACGCCGCGCCAAAGACGCTCTTCGACGAGGCAACGCGACAGATGCAAGTGCTGCTCGACGACTTCCGCGCTCGAGACAGCTAGCCAACCCGGCCCGTCACATTAGCCTGCATGGCGCTTCCCCTGCCCCGCACTGAAGGGCAAGGGAAGCGCCCGTTTTCTTCAATTGCGCCTCCCCCCGGCCACTGACCCACGTGGCTGTGGGCACCGGAATATGATAAAGAGGGTTGCGATAGCACGCGCCGCCCCGCAGTGGAGAGGACGCTGAACATGGACTTACAGACCGCCCGGCGCTACATGAAGATCAACGGCTGGTGTCTCCTCGCAGGGATTATTCCCGCCGACAAGGTGGACGCGGTGCGGAATAGCGTGGAGGCGGCCGTTTCCGCGCACCAAAGCACGACGGCTCCCGACGGTATCGGCCACGTACCCGGGCTGATCCGCTTCGAGCAATCGTTCGCGCCGTACTTGGCGCACCCGCGCTTGCTGGGGCTGGTGGAAGCCTTGCTCGGCGAGCACGTCCGCGTCTCCTTTACCACGGCGCAGATCAACTTCCCAGGCAACGACCGCGGGGGCTGGCACGCCGACTGGCCCTTCAACCAGGAGACGGCCGGGCACGTGCCGGCACCCTATCCCGACGTGGTGATGCACGTGACGACGCTCTGGCTGCTCTCGCCTTTCAACGAAGAGAACGGCGGGACTTTCATCGTGCCCGGCAGCCACCGCGCCAACAACAACCCGTCGGGCAACAACGGCATTGACCCCTTGCAACCCTTCCCCACGGAGATGCAGGTGACAGGGCCGGCCGGCAGCGTGCTAGTGTTCGATAGTCGCCTGTGGCACGCCATCGCGCCCAACCGTACCCACCGGCCACGGACCACTATCGCGGTGCGCTATGCGCCCTGGTGGCTCAACCTGGACGTGCTGCGGCCCGGCACCGTCGAGCGCACCCGCATGGTGGACGAGACGGGTAAGCGCGAGAACCTCCAGCCCCCGCTGAGTACACAGGTCTACGAAACGCTGCCCGCGGCGGTCCAACCGCTGTTCCGTCATGCGGTAGAGCAGTAGAAACGGCCGCGAGCGGTGTGCTCGATCACTGGGAGCGCGTCGAGCGGGTGGCTCGTCCTAGTGCGGCGTCCTGAACTGGAACGAGTACAGCTTCGCGTTCTTGAAGTAGAACCGCAGCTTGATCGGCCGCCCCATCAGGCGGCTCACGTCGGCGTTGCCGTTCCAGGAGACGACATGATCTTGTCCTGACTGCGTGATCGGGTCGGCGTCGTCGAACGTGAAGCCCTCGATCTTGCGGTGGTTGGACGTAAGCACCTCCACCCGTACCTCGGCCGGCCCGGGGCCGGCGGCAACCGGCGTGGTCGCGCAGTTGAGATGCAGCCGGGACCCGGTGAAGCCAAAGGAGCGCGTAACCAGTTGGCCGAACGCCGCGGGGTCGTGGGAGGCACGCAACAAGGCTTCCTGATGTAGCCCGCTCAAATCGGGCCGCTCGCCGGCGGGTGGCGCCCAGCCCTTGCCGCTGTCCACCGACACGAATTCGTCGAGGGGGCAGACCGCCAGCCCGACGGCCGACGTGGCGGCGTCGCCTAGTTCGAGCAACTGCTGGGCGGCGCGGTGGTTGGTGCCGCTGTAGTAGAGGAACGCGCGGTCGTCATGTGCGATGGCGTGCCACACGTAAATGCTGTTCGAATCGAAGTCCTCGCGCCGGCCGCCGCGGACGATGAACGGCTCCCGGTAGCGGCGCTCCCAGTGGAATCCGTCGCGGCTGACGATAAGCTCCGGGTGGTGCGTGAGGTTGGTGGTACGGAAAATCCAGAGCAGTCCGACGTACAGCCCGGCATAGGGAATGACCACCAGCCGATAGAACTCCGTATCGGGAAAGTCGTCCGCATCGGGAACGAGGACGGTCTCCGGCTCGGTCCAGTGGATGAGGTCCGGGCTTTCGGCGCGGCCAATCAGCCGCTTGCCGAAGAGCGTTCGCATATGGTGGCTGTTCTCCACGTAGGCCGCGTAGGTCTCGCGGTTGGGGTCCCAGCCCATAAAGGAGGTCGGCCCCCAGCGGCCGGCGACGGGCGTGGTGTCAATGACCGGATTACCGGCGTAGGGCGTCCACGCAAAGCCGTCCGGCGAGTAGTAGAGGTTGGACTGCATCGGCTTGGTGGTGTCCATGGTCCACTTCAGGGCCTTGTACCGCTGCGCCGGATCGCGCTCGTGCCGGTCCAGGAACAACGGGGCCTCGACGACGCCGGGCGGGACGATATTGTTCTCTTTGGACCCGGCAAACTCCACCAGCCCCAACACCGGGCGCTCCCAGTGGATGCCGTCCTCGGAGATAGCCAGACACGTCACGGGCGGCTCGTTCTCACCGCCAATCACGATGCCCGAGGCGCCACCGGGGCGCATTTCGGGGTCAGCCTTCAGGTTGCGGGCGGTGTACCACAGCTTGAAGAGGCCATCCTCGTCGTCGAACACCACCGAGGAAAGCATCACGTGGTTGCCTTCCCAAGGGCGCTCGGCGCGGATGATCGGGTTGTTGGCGACCTTGACGGCGGGATTGACGCCTTGCTTGGCTTGGGTCATGCTCTCGATCAGGTAGTCATCGAGGAACAACTGTTTCTGTGAGCCTATCTCGATCAGCGCCATGGTGATCTCCTCTTACCCGGCCTGCGGACCGGACCTACCCCCAACCCCCTCCCGTCAGGGAAGGGACTGCCGGGTGCTACACTGACTCCCCTTCCCTGCCAGGGAAGGGGCCGGGGGTTAGGTCCAATACCGGCCTGCCCGACCTAATCGCCGGCGAGCGGCAGCACTTGCTCGGCGAAGCTCGCCAGCAACTCCAACTCTTGCTCCAGGCTCGCGGCCGGCGTGCTGACGCTCATATGGGTAACGCCTAGCTTGGCCTGTGCCTCTACATCCGCAGCAATCTGCTCGGCACTGCCCGTAAAGGGTACGCGCTGTCCGTCGGGACCGGTCTCGGGTTGGCCGCCCGTCCAGGAGACGCTACCGAACCGGATGGCAATGGCGCCGGGGTCGCGGCCGGCCGCGGCGGCCCGCCGGTGCAGGCTGTCCACCGCCCGCTGGAACTGGTCGGTCGTATCCAGCGGAAACTGCGGGTTACTCGCACCGGGCGACCACCCATCACCGAGCGTCGCGGCGCGGCGGATGGCTGCCGGACTTTCGCCGCCGATCCAGAACGGCGGATGAGGGCGCTGCACCGGCTTGGGCGCGAATTCAACGTCGGAGAATTGCAGATACTTCCCCTGGAACTCCGGGTACTCCTCATTCCAGAGCGTAACAAAGGCGCGTAGGTACTCGTTGGTGACGGCGCCACGCTTGCCGAACGGGGTAGGCACCATCAACGCACGGGCCTCCTCGCGGTTCCAGCCCACCCCGAGCAGGATGTCCAGCCGGCCGTTGGAGAGCACGTCAATCGTGGCCAGCATTTTCGCGGCGAGGAGCGGATTGCGGTACGGCATGACCACGAAGGGCATCAATCGTATCCGCGAGGTCTGGCCGGCCAGAAAACTGATGACGGACAGGACTTCGAGCGTGTTCTGTGCCGAGCCAACACCCGGAATCGCCCCGCTCCCGCGCGGATACTGCGACTTGATGACCCGCGGCATGATGAGCCGTTCGGCTGCGCCTACGCTGTGGAAGCCCAGCGCATCGGCCTGGCGGGCGACGGCGCCCATCCGCGCCGGGTCGTAATGCGGACCACCGACGTTGACGCCTACGGTGAACTTCATGGTGCGCTGCTCCCTCCGGTTGGCCCCCACCCTCGCCCTCCCCCGTTGCGACAGGGGAGGGAATACTCCGTCCCCCCGCCGTGCGGGGGGACCATAGGGGGGCAGAACCCCCAATCTACTTACCCGCGAGCCGGGCGACGACCGGCGCAAACTCCTCCATCCAGGGCTGCTTCACCAGATAGTACGAGATACCGTAACGTTCGCGCCGCTGCTGAAGCTGGTCGGCGATCTCGTTGGCGGTGCCGATCACCACCAGCGGGCACTCACGCGCCGCCGCGGGCGAGACACCGAGCTGCTGGGCAGCCGCTCGCGCGGCCGTATCCGTGTCCTGGGTCACGAACGGGAGGTAGAGCACGCTGTTCAGCTCGATCCGGTCCAGGCGATCTCCCAGGGATTCGCGCAGCCAGCGTATCTTCTCGTCGAACGCTGCTGGGGTGGAGTCCCAGGCCGCCTGCCGGAGCATCGGAGCGCCGTTGCGGGACCGGCGCAGGCTGGGGTGCAATGCGATGATGTCTGCCTCGCGCGCCGCGATCCTCAACATGCGCCGGCCCCCGCCGCCGACCAGGATCGGCAGCTTCGGCTGCTGCACCGGCTTCGGGTACCCGTCGAGGTCGGAGATGCGGTAGTAGGTTCCCTCGAACGAGCACGGACCAGGCCCGAGGAGGCCTTTAATCACGGCAATACTCTCTTCCAGCCGGCTCACTCTGATGCCCGGCCGGTCGAGCTTCATGCCGGAGCGTTGGTAGTCCGAGAGCATCCAGCCGGCACCCAGCCCCAGCTCGAACCGCCCGTTCGAGAGCACGTCCAGCGTGGCGGCTTCCTTGGCGACCATGACCGGGTGGCGGTAGTCGTTGCCGAGCACCAAGGTACCGACGCGCAAGGTGGTGGTAGCGCACGCCGCCGCCATCAGTGCCGGAAGTGGCGCCAACTGCTCGCCGAAGTGATCGGGAATAAGGGCGATGTCGTAGCCGAGGTCTTCCGCTTGCCGCGCCCAGCCGGTCCATTCCTCGGCGGTCGGCAGCCCAGGGAGGGTGACTCCGAAGCGGAATTTCATCGACCGATGACCTCCTGACCAGGTAGGGTTTTTAGCCACAGAGTCCACAGAGCACACGGAGTTAGGGAGGTGACGCCGGGGGTAGCGTACCACGCCGCCGGGCGTCGCGGCCGACGCCGCGGCGCCGGCTCGGCTATACTGCTCCTGTCGGGTCGGTCCCGACCGCTCCCACGCGAATCGGCTATCCTGCATGAGGGCCACATGGCAACCGAAACCGCTCTCCGCCCACCGCCCGGCGAGTACGCGCACCTGGAGCCGCTCCCCGATCCGCCCCGGATACTCGATATGCAGCAATACCTTAGCATCGTGGACTTCGATAGCTCCCTGCGTGCCCACTTTGCCCAGCGGACCGACGTGCTCATCTGCGGTCAGGGCTACCTCCGGCACGAGGCCAGCAACGACGCGGAGCGGCTGGCGCCCGACTGCGTGGTCGCGTTCGGGGTCAACCCGGACGCCATCGTGGCGCGCAACGGCTACGTCATCAGTGAAGTGGGCCAGCCGCCGGACTTTGTGCTGGAAGTGGCCTCGCGCAGTACCGGACGGCGTGATTACACGGTCAAGCGGGTAGGGTACGCCGGCTATGGAGTACGGGAATACTGGCGGTTCGATCACACCGGCGGCCGGTACCACGATGCGGCACTGGCCGGAGATCGGCTGGTGGCCGGGGGGTACGAACCCATCACGATCACTGAGGAGTCGGACGGTGTGCAGTGGGGTCACAGCCCGATCTTGGGCTTGGACGTGTGCTGGGACGAGGGCGACTTGCGGTTCTATGATCCGGCGGCCGGGGAGTATCTACCGACGGCGGTGGAGCTGCAAGCACGACGCGCCATTGCCGAGGCCCGCGCCGCTGGTGCCGAAGACCGCATCGCTGCCGAGCGTGCGGCCCGCGTGACTGCCGAAGCCGAGCTGCGGCGGCTCCGAGAGCGATTGCGCCGGTTGGAATCGGAATAAGGCCAGCGGCGCCGAACCGGAGAGCGAGATGACGCAAGCGGGTACGGCGGACACCCAGCAACACGCTTACGGGCAGGTGCTCCTCGACCCGGCCGGCGACGTGGAGGCGGGCAGCTACACAACGCAGCGGCTGACGTACATCGTCGGCGAGCGGGGGATTGCTTCCGGTGGTCGCATTCGCGTGTTTACGGAGTGCGATACGGACTGGGCGTATCCCCAATTCCACGACCCCACGGCCGCAGACTACATGACCGTGCAGGCGCCACAGGACGCACATGTCTCGATCATGGTCGAGCAGGTCACATCGGTCCTATTGGTGGTCCACGGCCGCGCGCTCAAGCCCGGCGAACGGCTGGTGCTGACCTATGGTGACCGCAGCGGGGGCAGTCCCGGCACGCGAGCGCAGACGTTCCTGGAGGCCAAGCGGTATTTCTGGGTGGCCGTGGATGCGGAGGGCGACGGCACGTTCGTCACGCTGGCAGAGCCGCCCTCGCTCGCCATCGTCGGTGGGTCGGCGGTCAAGCTGGTGGTCGTTGCGCCTTCGACGGTCACTGCCGGCACGCCGTTTTCGCTGCTGGTACGCGCGGAGGACCAATGGGGCAACCCGGCCGCTGCGTATCGCGGCAGCATCGAGCTGCTGGCGCCGGCCGGCAGCGCGTTTGACGATGCCAGGGCTGCACAATTGGCTGGAAATCGGTGGTGCAGCCCTGGCACGTCACCGGTGGAGAGCTACACGTTCACCGCCGATGATGGCGGCGTGCGGTGGTTTGCGGGCTGCACCGTGTCTGCGCCGGGCCAGTACCGACTGGCCGCCGTAGATCGCGCGGCGGGACTGCGAGCCGAGAGCAATCCCATCGTCTGCACGGAGCAGGCCGCGCCGCTGGCGCTCTATTGGGGCGACCCGCACGGGGGGCAGATTGCGCTCGCGGCGAAAATACCGGACTTCTTCCGCTATGCGCGCGACGTGGCCGGCATTGACTTCGTGGGCTATCAGCGCAACGACCATATTCTGTCGAATGACGATTGGGCGGTGCAGCAGCAAGCCGAGCGCGACTTCGACGAGCCGGGGCGTTTTGTGCCCTTGCCGGGGTTCGAGTGGTCCGCCGTGCCGAGCGAGGGCGGCCATCACAACGTCTATTTCCGGCGCCACAACCAGCCGATTCGCCGCAACAGCCACAAGGGGCTGACGGACCTGTCGGACGTAGACACCGATCTACCGCATATCCTCGATGTCTACCGGGCGTACCGCGGCCAGGACGTGGTCATCACGCCCCACGTCGGTGGCAGTCACGCCGACCTCACCCATCACGAGCCGACCTTGGAGCCGGCCCTGGAGATTACCTCCGATCACGGCACGTTCGAGTGGTTCTTGGAGGAGTCGCTGCGTCACGGCTACCGCATGGGCTTTGTCGGCGGCAGCGACAGTCACGACGGGCGGCCCGGTGCGGACACGCCGGGCTGGCAGGAACGGCGCTATGCCCAGGGGGGACTGACCGGGCTATACGCGCCGGAGTTGACGCTGGAAGCCATCCACGAGGCGCTGCGGGCGCGGCGCTGCTACGCGACGACCGGGGCGCGGATGGTGGTCCGGCTGGACGCCGACGGACATATGATGGGCGCGGACCACACCACCTCCAGCCGGCCGACGATCTCCCTAGCGGTCGCCGGCACGGCACCGTTGGAGCGCGTCGAGCTGTTTCGCGGCTTGGAGCGCATCTACAGCCACCCGGTAGGCGCCGGCACCAGCAGCAACCGCGTGCGGGTGCTATGGGAGGGCGCCAGCCGGAAGACGAGCTACTCCGGGGTGATCTGGGACGGCCAGCTACAGGTCGTCGGCGCCACCATCGCGTCCGTCGAGCGGCTGCGGTTCGACAGTCCGCGCTCGCGCCTTCTCGACCACACGACCACAGGGCTGCGCTGGTACTCCGTGACCTGTGGCTACCGCAGCGGGATCGTCCTCGACCTCGCCGACGCGGCGGACGACGCCGAGCTACGGCTGGTGGTGAGCACCTCGCTCATCAGCCGCCCCTACTTCGGCGGGCATGGAGACGATGACCCCGGCCGCATGTCCTACGCGCCAGCGGAGAGCGTGACCTTCAGTTGTAGCCTGCGGGAGCTGACAGCCGGCCGGAAGGAGCTACACCTGACGACACCACCGCTGCCAAAGCACCCGGACGGCAGCGGTGATACGGACCCGGCGCCGCACCTCGGGCAGCTGAGTCGCAAGATCGAGGTGTCGCTGGCTCCGGCGTCGGGCGGCCCGGAGACGGCCGAATTCACCTTCACCGACCCGGCGCCGCGGCCGGGGATCAATCCCTACTGGGCGCGGATCGTGCAGACCGACATGGAGATGGCCTGGACCAGCCCCGTCTTCGTGGACTACGTAGCAGCGACGCGGCCGGATTAGCCACAGAGCACACAGAGAGCACAGAGTAGGGGGTTACGGCGCGGCCTAGTCCACCCCCCATTGTGCCAGCGCACGCCGGAATTCATCTTGCTCATCCTTGCATCCTGTAAATCCTGATTCGGACAAAAAGAGGTCGACGGTGAGGCCCGCACCGCGGCCGTAGCGTTGCCCCATGATCTCGGTACAATGGGCCACCAAAGGAGTCGTCAATGGCATCGAGCGGCGCGGTGCTGACCCTCGCCGGCCTCCGGGACCAGCTGCCCATCACCCGGCACGTGGCCTACCTCCAAACCGGCGGCCACTGCCCTACGCCGGAGTCGGTGCTCCGGACCGTCCACGACGAGATGGCCAGGGAAGCGGAGTTTCACGGTGTCCCGGCAGTCGCGGCCGAGCGGGCCGAGCAGGAAGCGCGGGCGCGCGCCGCCCTGGCAACGATGTTGCACGCCCGGCCTGACGAGCTTGCCATTACGCCCAGCACCTCGCAGGCGATGCTGCGCGTGCTGCACAACCTCCGCTGGCAGGAGGGTGACGAGTTCGTCATTACCAACCTGGAGCACGTCAGCGTCGTGCGGAACGCCTGGGCACTCCGAGACCAGCGCGGCGTCACCACCAAGGTCGTGCCGGCGGACTGCGGCGATACCATGCTGCTGGAACGGCTCGCCGCCGCACTGACGGAGCGCACCAAGCTGGTCTGCATCAGTCACCTGGCCTCGCCGGACGGCCGGCTGCTGCCGGTCGCCGCGGCGGCGGCGCTGGCGCACGAGCGCGGGGTTCCGGTAGTCGTGGATGCTGCCCAGTCACTGGGGCAATTCCCGGTGGACGTGCCGGCGCTGGGGTGCGATTTCCTCGTCGGTTCGGGACACAAGTGGCTCTTGGGACCGATGGGCGTCGGGTTTGTCTGGGTAGCGCCCCACCAACTGCCCGCGTTCCTCCCGACGCTCCTCTCGGATGCTGACCCCTGGGCACCGCCGGGCACTGCCGCTCCGCCGCCGAGCGCGGCGCGGCGGGCCGAAGGTGGGACGCACAACGCGGCGCTGATTATTGGCTTGGGACGTGCCGTGGAGAACCTGTCCGCGATTGGGCTGGACACGATAGCGGCTCACGCGCAGCGCCTCACCACGCTATTCCGCGAGCAGGTTGCCGAGCTGGGGCGAGTACGCATCCTCACCCCCACTACGCCGGGCCAATCCGCCGGCATCACGACTCTCACCTTCGACGGGTACGACGCCACCGCCTTGCGCGGTCTGGTGGCCTACGTCTACGAGCAGCACCGCACCATCGTCAAGTTCCAGTGGCTCACCGCGCCGATGAAACCCAATGCGCTAGGAATGCGCGTCTCGATTGCCGGCTTCAACAGCGAGGACGAGGTGTGCGGTCTGGTTACGGCGTTGCAGGAAGGCGTGCCGCGCTTCGGAGCCGCTGACTAGGGCACGGAGCGCCGCCGGGTGTCAGGGATGTACGTCAATAGCCGGGCCATCATCGAGCGGGAGACCGCGCAGGGCACCGAGGTCCTGGTGCAGGTGCGGGACAGGCCGGATGATGGGAGCGCCCTGGAGCTACCCGGCGGCACGCTCGACGAGTATGAGCCGATCCTGGAGGGGTTGGCCCGCGAGGTGCGCGAGGAAACGGGCCTGCGTGTAACGGAGATTCTGGACTGTACCGGGCGCTTGGTGTGGTCTGCGGTGCGACAAGGCGGCGCTAGGGACAGCCAGTACGAGTGTCTGCGGCCGGCGTTCGTCTACCAGACACTCCACGGTCCCATCGACTCCATCGGCTTCTTCTTCCGCTGTCGCACCGCCGGCGTGCTTACGGGGTGCGGCGATCTGGCCTCCGGTCACCGCTGGCTTCCCGTCTCGGAGCTGCGCCGCTTGCTCGCGGAGCAGCCACAGACTTTCACCGGGCTGAGTCAGGCGGCGCTGGCTTTCTACTTGCGAAGCGCAGGATCGTCAGATTAATCACCGCATTGGAGAAGGTACGGCACGATGGGACGCCAACTATTCCTCTGGGGCAGCGTGGAGGACGACGAGGCTGCAAGTTATGTCGACAGGTGCGCCAGCATCGGGGTGACGCGCCTGATCGGCGCCACGTCCGCTTACGTGGTGGAAGTCGCACACGCCAAGGGCATCGCCGTCCACCCCTACATCGGCTACACGGCATTCCCTACCTACGGCAACCGCCGCGTCAGCTACGAGTGGTCGTTGCCGTTCATGCGCCCGCCGGTGACGGCCCCGGAGTCCCGCGCGATCATGGACCGGCACCGGCCCATCTGGAGCCACCCGCGCGTGGCCGCACCGGAGATCAGCGACTTTGCGCGCGCACACCCGGAATACCGGAGCTATACCCGGGACAAGCATGACGACTTGGCGCCTGGCGAGCGGCTCTGTCTCAGCCTGGCGTTCCCTGAGGTTCGCCGCCACCAGGCGGACCTGTTCCTGACCACCTTGGCCGAGTCGCGCGGCGATGGTATCCAGGTGGAGTTCGTGATCGGCAACGAGGACGAGCACGGTGTCGTCCCCTACGGCTACGAGAATCGCGTCGTCGAGGCGTTCCACGCGACACACGGGCAGGATGCCTTTGCGCTGCCGAACGACGATCCGCTGTGGCTTCATTTCCGGGCGGATTACGTCACTCTTTTCCTGCGGGAGCTGCGAAGCAAAGTCAAGGCTGCGTTTCCATCCGCCCGGTTCACGACGACGATTATCGCCGCCGAGCCGGACGAATATCTGCAGGTGCTCCAAGACTGGCCGGCCTGGGTAGCGCAGGGTCTCATTGACGAGTTTCATCTCTGGTTCCGGACCAACAACGACTTGGTGGCCCTCGCCCGCCAAACCGCGCAGGCCGCCGCCATCATCGAGGGACGGATGCCGTTGGTGGTCGAGCTATCCTGCTATCATCCCGGCAGCTTCCAAGACCCGGACCTGATGCTGGCGGCAGCACGGTGCGCGCGGGCCAACGGCGCCGATGTCGTCGGCGTCTACCGGAAGCACGCGGTCGAGCAGTTGAACTTCTGGCCCGTGCTGGAGGCGATTGGCAAGCTCTGAGGCGGGCCTGACCGGCCCCCCTATGGTCCCCCCGCTATGCAGGGGGACGGGGATGTTCCCTCCCCCGTTGCGACGGGGGAGGGCGAGGGTGGGGGCACGATCAAATCCACTCGAAAGGACACGCGCGATGACGATTGGGAGCGGAGACTACACCTACGAGTTCGTCCCGGATTGGCCCCGGCTACCCGCCGGGTGGAGCCTCCACGAGGTCGCCGCTGTCGCTGTGGATGCCCAGGATCGAGTCTACGTCTTTCACCGCGGGGAGCATCCGCTCATTATCTTCGAGCGGGACGGGAGCTTGGTCACTGCGTTCGAGCGGGCACCGGCGTATCTCGAATACGCCCACGGCCTGTATGTCGAGCCGGATGGGACGATGTATGCCACGGACAACCTGCATCACATGGTCTACAAACTCACTGCCGACGGCGAAATTCTGCTCACCCTGGGCAGCTACGACCAGGGCAGCCCGGACGGGCAGCCGTTCAACCAGCCGACCGACGCGGTCCGCGCGCCGTCCGGGGACATCTACGTCTCCGACGGCTACGGACAGAATCGCGCCCATCGTTTTGCGGCGGACGGCACGCACATCCGCTCCTGGGGCGAGCCGGGCACCGGGCCGGGCCAGTTCGACCTCCCGCATAGCATCTGGGCCACCGACGAGCGGGTGTACGTCGCGGACCGCGAGAATCACCGCATCCAGATTTTTACGCCGGACGCCGAGTACCTCGATGAGTGGACCGGCTTTCTCCAGCCCTGCGACCTATACGTGGATGACCAGGGGATCATGTACGTGCCGGAGCTACAGGGGCGCCTGAGTATCATTGACCTCGATGGGAACGTCCTGGCGCGTCTGGGCGGGGAGCGCAGCAATGCGCCGGGGCAGTTCTGGGCACCGCACGGGGCGTGGACGGACTCGCGGGGCGACCTGTACGTCGGCGAGGTGCTGGAAGGCACGCGCCTCCAAAAGTTCGCCCGCTGCCGGTAAGGGGCCGAGGGATGTCATTCCGTTACGGCGCCGAGATGCGCTCCATGCCACCCATGTAGGAGTGCAGGACCTCCGGGATCGTGACGCTGCCGTCCCGGTGCTGGTTGTTCTCCAGGATGGCGATGATCGTTCGCGGTAGGGCCAATGCCGATCCGTTCAGCGTGTGGACGTGCTCCAGCGGACCGCGCTTGCTGCGGTCGGCGCGTCGCAGCCGCGTGCCCATCCGCCGGGCCTGGTAGGCCTCACAATTGCTGCACGACGAGACTTCGAGCCACTGCTCCACGCCAGGCGACCACACCTCCAGATCGTAGGTCTTGGCGGCGGCGCCGCCCAGAGAGCCGGTACAGAGCGTGGCGACGCGGTAGGGTAAGTTGAGGGCCTGGAGCACTGCCTCGGCGTTGACGAGCAGCGACTCAAGCTCATCGTAGGAGTGCTCCGGCGCAACGATCTTTACCAGCTCGACTTTATCGAACTGATGCATCCGCAGCATTCCGCGCGTGTCCTTGCCGGCAGCGCCGGCTTCCCGGCGGTAACACGGGGTATAAGCCGTGTAGTGCAGCGGCAGGTCGGCCTCGCCGATGATTTCGTCGCGGTGCATGTTAGTGACCGGCACCTCGGCGGTGGGAATGAGGAAGAGATCATCAGTGGCGACCCGGTAGGAGTCCTCTTCCAACCGTGGCAACTGCCCCGTGCCGACCATGACATCGCGCCGCACCAGATGCGCGGGTGCTATCTCGGTGTACCCGTGCTGCTCGACGTGCAGGTCCAGCATCCAGGCAATGAGCGCCCGGCTCAGGCGTGCGCCGGCCCCACGCAGCATGGTGAACATGGCGCCGGACAGCTTGGCTGCGCGTGGCAGATCGAGGATACCGAGGTACTCGCCAAGCTCCCAGTGTGGTCGCGGTGCGAAATCGAACGATGGCGGCGTACCCCACGTGCGGACAATCACGTTGTCGTCATCGTCGGCGCCTACGGGCACGGACTCATGGGGTAGGTTGGGCATCTCCAACATGATCTCGGTGATGCGTGCTTGTAGCTCCGCCGTCGTGCGGTCCAGCTCGGCAATGCGGCGGCCGACCTGGCGCATCTCGGCGATCATCGGCGCCGCCGCGCTGCGATCCCGCATCCGGCCGATCTGCCGGCTGACCTCGTTGCGCCGTGCTTTGAGCGCCTCCGACTCGCCGAGCAGCGTGCGCCGCTTGCTATCCGACTCCAGGAGCGCGTCGAGCGGCGAATCATCGCGCCGGTTCCTGAGCGCCTGGCGGGCGAGGGCGGGGTACTGGCGGATAAAGCGTAAGTCGTTCATAGGGGGTCCTTACCTGACGCGCTGGCTTGTACCGTCCTCCGGCGTGATCGGACCTGATGCGAGCGGGCGCGTTGCCGGGCGGCGCGGCTCACTCGACGGTTCGTAGCATCGGGAAAAAGATTACCTCGCGGATCGTACTTTGGCCGAGTAGGAACATCACGAGGCGATCAATGCCCATGCCCAGCCCTCCGGCCGGCGGCATCCCTTGCTGCAGGGCCTCGACGAAATCGAGGTCCATCACGTGCGCCTCGTCATCACCGCCGGCGCGCGCGTCCACCTGCTGCAAGAACCGCCGGTACTGGTCGTCCGGGTCGTTCAGCTCGCTGAAGGCGTTGGCTAACTCGAAGCCGGCAGCGAACGCCTCGAATCGCTCCACCGTGTCGTCGCTGCCCGGCTTGAGCTTGGCGAAGGGGGACAACTCCAGCGGGTAGTCCAGCACAAAGGTTGGCTGGATGAGGCGGGGCGCTACGACCGTATCCAGCAGTTGGTCTACCAGCTTGGCCCACGTCGGCTGTGGCTCGACGCGCAGCCCGGCGGCTTCGACGGCGCTTTGCAGCGACGGCAGATCGGAATGCTGGCCGTAGTCAATACCCGTCTCGGCGAGGATCGCCTCGCGGAGCGTGACCCGGCGCCACGGCGGACGCAGATCAATCTCCACCCCCTCGTCATTCCCGTCTGCGCGGGAATCCACGCCCTGGTGGACGACGGTCTGCCGGCCGAGCGCCTGCCGGGCCACGGTCGGCACAAGCTGCTCGACCAACTCTAGCATCGTGTGGTAGTCGGCATAGGCCTCATACGATTCGAGCAGGGTGAATTCGGGGTTGTGTCGGCGCGACAGCCCCTCGTTGCGGAACACGCGGCCGATCTCATAGACGCGCTCAAACCCCCCGACCAGCAGTCGCTTGAGATACAGCTCCAGCGAGATGCGGAGGGAAAAATCGCGGTCGAGGGCCTGGTAGAAGGTCGTGAACGGCCGCGCGGCCGCGCCGCCGTGTAGCGCCTGGAGGACGGGCGTCTCCACTTCGAGGTAGTCGCGGGCGTGGTAGAAGTCCCGGACCGCCTGGACGATCCGGGTGCGTTGGCTCAACAGGTCGAAGGTGTCTCGGTTGGCGAGAATGTCCACGTGGCGGCGGCGGAGGCGTGTTTCCACGTCGGTCAGCCCGTGCCACTTCTCCGGCGGCGGCCGCAGCGCCTTGGCCACCATCTGCCAGGCAGTGACCTGCACGGTCGGCTCACCGGTCCGGGTGCGGAACATCGAGCCGCTGACCTCGATCAGGTCGCCGAGGTCTACGGTGCTACGGAACAGCTGGTAGGCCTCCGTGCCGACCGTATCGCGCCGGAGGTAGATTTGTAGCTGCCCGGAGGCATCCTGAAGCTGGGCGAAGCTCGCGCGGCCCATCGGCCGCAGCAGCAGCACGCGGCCGGCCAAGGTCAGCGGCGCGTCCGCTGCTTGCTGCTCGCCCAGGATCGTCAAGGCCTGCTGCAGCGAGTGGGTCCGGCCGGTGCGCGCCGGAAATGCCGCGGCGCCGGCATCATGCAGCCGCCGGAGCTTGGCGCGGCGCGTTCGGACGAGGGGATCGTCGTCACCGGGTAACGGCGCCGGCTCCCGGTCGGCCTGGTGGTTGGCAGCGGCCTCATTCATCGTGTTGGGACATGCTCCTTGCTCAGTTGTGCCGTCCGACGGGTGTCGAGCGGCAAGGACGGACCGGTGAGCCGGCCCGCGGCGGTCCGAGTAGGATCGGGAGGCCGGGCTAGGTGATCTCGACGACCGTCAGCGACAACATACCCGCCGGCACTTGGACGGATACTTCGTCGCCGACGCCCTTGCCCACCAGCGCCCGACCGATGGGGGATTCGTTGGAGATTCGCCCCTCGCGGGGGTTGGCCTCCGGCGAGCCGACAATCGTATAGGTGCCTTCGGAGCCGTCGGCGCGGCGCACCACCACGTGACTACCCAGGCCAACCGTGCGGGTGGTGTGCTCCTTGACCACCACGGCATTGCGTAGCTGCTGCTCGATGCTCCGAATCTTGCCCTCGACGAAGGCCAGCTCGTTCTTGGCCTCGTCGAAGTCGCCGCCCTCGGCAAACGCGCCGAACTCCCGCTCTTCTTGAATACGTTTGGTGATCTCTCGGCGCTGAGTGAGCAACTGGGAGCGTTGTGCTTCGAGACTTTGTAGCCCCTCCGGCGTCAAATACACAGTCTGATTGGTCATCGGATACCTCCTGGGCATCCCAGGGGAGTCACGACAGGAGACACAGCGGCAAAGAAAAAGAACCGAGAGCGCAACTCTCAGTTCACAGTGGATACCCAGCCACTGACATTATAAAGTCACGGCGCTCTGCGGTCAAGACAAAACCGGCCGACTGAGGTGGGTAAACCGGGGAAAACGGACGGAGGGGTGGAGCGTACTGCGCTTGCCCCCCTATGGTCCCCCCGCCGCCGCCGGGGGACGGGCACAGCGACTCCCTGGCCGTTGCCATACCCCCGGTGATGCACCGCTCCGCCGGGGGACGGACGCGGCGTGCTGCGTCAATGCGGAAATTTCGGGAAGGTGATGATCGCGCGCGCGCCGGCCGGCTCGTCCGGGGGTGGCTGTCCGGCCGACACGACGTTCTCCATGTGGAAGTCTCCGTCTATCTGCTCCATGAGGCCCTTGACAATACTCATACCCAGGCCGTTGCTCTGGGCGAGGTCGAAGCCTTCCGGCAAGCCCACTCCGTCGTCAGCGACACCGACGCGGAGCAGCTCACCGGCTTCCTCCGCTTCGATCAAGACCGTGCCCTCGGCGCGCTGCTTCAGGCCGTGGGTCAGCGCGTTGCACACCAACTCGTTCAGCACCAGGCCCAAGAGCGTCGCATGGCGCTGTCCCAGCGGAAACTCCCCCGCCTCGACGTTGAGGGACACGCGCTGGTGCTGCTGGGCCATGGTGTTCAAGGCGATGTCGGCCACCTTCTTGGCCACGCCCTGCACCGTAGTCAACTGCTCCGCGGTCGGCGCCGTGTTTTCCTCCGCCAATAGGTCGTGGACAGCGCCCAGACTCTCGATGCGGGACTGGGCGATGGCGAGGGTTTCCTGCACCTCCGGGGCGCGCACGCGGCGGAGCTGGAGACGCATCAACGAGGCCATCATCTGGAGGTTGTTCTTGACGCGATGGTTAAGCTCCTGGAGCAGGAGGGATTTTGTGGTGCTCTGGCGCTCCATCTCTTCGTTCTGGCGTTCCATTTCCTCGTACAGCCGGGCTTTGTCCATGGCTAAGGCGGCATCGTTGGCGAAGGCCGCCAGCAGCTCCACTTCATCGTCGCTGAAGTGGCGCTGCTCACGGGTGTAGACCGAGATGCCACCGAGCACGTTGTTGTGGCTAATCAAGGGGACGGAGCACATGGCCCGGTAGCCCTCCTCGGCGACCCAGCTGGCGACCGTCTGGAGACGCGGGTCGGAGTGGGCGTCTTGGATCACGATGGGCTGGCCCGATTGCACGGCCAGGCCGATAGCGCCCTCGCCGACCTGCACACGGATGTTCAAGTAGGACTCGCTCAGGCCCCGGTGAGCCACGATCTTCAGCTCTTGGGAGGCTGCATCCAACTCGAAGATCGAGGACATATCGGCACCCGTGAGCGTCATCGCGTGCTGCACGATCATGTCCAGGGCTTCGCTGCGGTCAACGGTGGAGACGAGGGACGCCGTGACGTGGCGCAAGGTGGAAAGCTGCGTCACCTTCTCGCGCAGCTTCTCGTCGGTCATCTCATAGAGACGGGCGTTCTCGATAGCAATGGCAATCTGCCCGGAAACGGTCTCGGTAAAGGCGATCTCGTCCTCCGTGAACTCGCGGACCACCTTTTCCTGGAGCGTCAGCACCCCGATCAGCTTGTTGACCGTAAACAGGATGATCGGTACCGAGAGCATCCCGTGGTACGGCTCTTCCTGCAGGTCGGGGACGACCTTGAAGCGGGGGTCCAGCCACCCGTCCCGGATGGCAACGGGGCGTCCTTCCTGGGCCGCTGTCCCCGCGATCCCCTCGCCAATCTCCAGTGACATGCTGCCTACCGCCGCCGGATTGAGACCACTCGTGGCGCCCAGGACGAGGCGGTTCGACGTCTCATCATAGAGGAAGAGCGAGCACACGTCGGCGTGGGTCACCTCCGCGACCACGTTCACGGTCTGCGTGAGCGTATCGCTGAGGTCCAGGCTGGAGTTCACCACCGAGTTGATCTTCTGCACCGCAGCAAGTCTGGCAACGCGCGCGACCAGCAGCTTTTCCGTGTCGGTAGAGCCTTCCTGCGGATAGCGGTGCTCATACGCCTTGGATATCGCGCCAACCACTTCGCGCTGGAGGGTCAGCGGCGTCTCCAGCTCGGCCGTCGCTGGCGCCTGGTCCAAGGCGCTGAGACATAGCTCGACGGTGCGGGACTGAGCGCGCCGCAGCGCCGTGGTCAGCGGCACGCCGCTCTCCGCCAGCAGCGCCGCCTCACGCCCGAGGATGGTGAGGAAGCCGTCAAGCTCGCCCGGGGCCGTATGGCGGATGAGCGTCTGCCACCGCTGCTGCACGCGCTCATCGAGCGGTGCATCGCCGGGGGCGTCCGGGCCGAGCAGAGTGCGGCAAAGTAGGAGCGCGTCGGACGGTGACACCGGGGCCGTCGCCGGGATGGATAGCTCGGTGGATACTGGTGCGCGTCTCATGGCAACGCTCGCTTTCGCTGCGGGGGCGCCGAAAACCGTCCGGGAATCGGCGCCGGGGCAGTACTAGGCTGCGCTCGATGGCGCGGCGCCTGTGTTGGTGGCGGAGAGGGTGGGATTCGAACCCACGAGGGTGTTTGCCCTACTCGTTTTCGAGACGAGCTCCTTAAGCCACTCGGACACCTCTCCGGGAAGACCGTGACCGCGCCGGAATAGCCCGTTCGCCTCCCGGTGGCCGAACCGCCGGTACCATTCAGCATACCAGGCGAGGGCCGCAGAGTGCGCCGCCGGCCGCGGTGGCGCTGGCGTCCCGCCTAGCCGCTGGCACTGAGCGCCGCGGCCGGCTCCCGACGCAGCCGCGCAAAGAAGCGGCGTAGCTGCGCGGCCGCCTCGTCGTGTAGCACGCCCGACACCACGTCCACCCGATGATTGAGCCGGGGGTGATCCACAATGTCGAACACCGAGCCGGCGGCCCCGGCGCGATGGTCCGGCACGGCATAGACCAGCCGGCCAAGTCGCGCCTGCACCATGGCACCAGCGCACATCGCGCACGGTTCCATCGTCGCGTAGACGGTCACGTCCGGGAGCCGCCAGCGTCCCAGTCGGTCGGCGGCATCACGCAGCACCAGTAGCTCGGCGTGGGCGGTCGGGTCGGCCCAGGCCTCTTTGCGGTTGTGCTGCCGCGCGACAATCGCGCCGGCCAGGACCGCCACCGCACCGACCGGCACGTCGCCGTTGGCCTCGGCCAGCCGGGCCTCTTCCAGCGCCAACCGCATCAGTGCGACATCGGAGGCCTCGTAAGCGTTCTCGATCATGTTACGGGCCACATGGTAGACGCATTGCAACGGCAAGTATGCTCGGAAATGCCACTTTGGATGCAGAACGACCACATCCGGGCAATTTTGCACGACAGTAGTATTATATCATACCGGGCGGCGGTCCGCCGCCTTACGATTGGACTTCTACGCCGACGTAGTGCGGGGAGGTTTGTCCGTCGAGGGTAACGATGTCTTCGTCGGGCTGACCGGTTCCGTCGCCGTCGGTTGCCCGTGCCACGAGCACATAGCTGCCTGGCTTGGGGATGCGCCAGTGGTAGGACCACATGGTCCACACGGCCGGTGACGGGGTGGGGCCGAGCGTCGCTTCCTGCCACGATACGCCGCCGTCGGTGCTGACCTCGACCTTGCCCACGCCGGCGAGGCCGCCGAGGGCTACGCCGGTGATGTTGAGCGCCGCTGCCGGCAGCTTCTGGCCAGCGAACGGTTCGTCAATACGGGAATTGATAGTGATGGCAGCCTCATCCGACCACCCTTCCTGCTCCCACGTGCCGCGGTGGTCGTCGCGCTCGATGACCTCGATCCGCCGGAGCCACTTCGGGCACTTTTGACCATAGTAGCCGGGGTTCAGCAGTCGGAGCGGCGCGCCATGGTCGGGCGGCAACGGCTCGCCGTTCATGCGGTAGGCGAGGAGCACGCCGGGCGCCAATGCCTGCTCAATCGGCATACTGGTCACGTAGTCGTCGAGGCCGTGAAAGGCAACGCGCTTGGCCCACGACTTGATCTCGGCGCGTTCGAGCAGCGGGCGCAAGGGCGTCCCAACCCAGACGGCATTGCCGATCAACTGCCCGCCGACCGGGTTGCCGATGCACTCCAGCGTGAATTGCCGCTCGACGGCCGGCAGCGCGAGGATGTCGGCGAGTGTCAACTCCAGCCGGCCGGATACGAGGCCGTCAATGGTCAGCGTCCAAGTCTCCGGGTCGCGGGCTTCCTCGGTTGGCGTCTCCCGGTAGCTCTGGACGTAGAACTTGTCGTTGGGAGTGAGGCGAGGAGTCAGGTCCTCCGGCGAGAGCAGTGCGACATCCACACCACCACTGTTCCCGTCATTCCCGCGTAAATGGGAGTCTGCCGCCGGCGGCGAACCGGAGGTGCTACAAGCAGCGACCGTCGCCATACCACCGACGGTGGTCACGACCATGTAGGTGAGCGCGCGCCGGCGCGAGGTGAGCAGCGCGCCGTCCTGATGCCGCTCGGCCGTCCCGCGGCGCTCTGCCATCAGCCTTGCCCTCCTCTCGGAAGAGGGTACGACATAGAGTATCTGAGCCGCCAAGCTGCGTCGTTCCGCCCCCCTATGGTCCCCCCGCTGCGGCGGGGGGACATGGATTCCCGTGCAAGCGGGAATGACGGAGCGATGCCAACAGAACCTACTTACGCAAGGCCGACTCTACCGCGGCGGGGCGGTAGTCGGGGGGAACATGGTCTTCGGGCACCTCGCCGTCAATGAACAGCCGGTTCCACCACTCGAAGCACATCAGCGACCACAACAGCAGCTTGTGGTTGCGCTGGCCGGCGGTGTGCTCGTCCACGACGCGGCGCACGGCCGCCGGCTCGAAGTAGCCGCGGTCGAGCGCCCGCTTGTTCAGGATAGTCTCGCGGATGTACGGCAGGATGCTGGTGCGATACCACGTTTCCTCCGGGGGGACGAACCCTTGCTTGGGGAGAGCGAGGGTAGCGTCCGGGATGAGGCCGCGCATGGCGGCACGCAGCACGCGCTTGCCGGTGCCGTTGCTGACCTTGTAGTGGGCCGGAATGCGTTGCGCGAGTTCGACAAGATCGTCGTCGAGGAACGGCACGCGCGACTCCAGACCGTGCGCCATGCTCAACTTGTCTTCCAGGATAAACAGACCGTGTAGGTACACCCGGGCCTCGAACGTGAGAGCGCGATCAACCAGCGCCGGTGCGTCGTAGTCGCGGGTGATTGCTAGGAAAGGATCGCGGGGGTCGAAATCGCCGATGCTGCGCCGAAACTGCGCGGTGAAGAAACCGCTGCGCTCCTCTGGCGCCAGCAGACGGCTCCAGTATTGGAAATAGCGATCCTCGAACTCCGCCTCGCTCGCACCGTCGAGCACGGCGTAGCGCCAGGGATACCCGCCGAACAGCTCGTCGCCGCCGGCCCCGGCGAGCACGACCTTGACAAAACGGCTGGCGAGTCGCGCGACGTAGTAGTTGTGGTAGCTGGAGCTGACGCGCAGGTCTTCCAGATGCCACACCACGCTGGGCAGCGTGCGCGCCAGCCCGGACGGCTGGATGACGATCTCGTAATGCTCGGTATCGAACGTCGTGGCGAGGCGCTCGGAGTGAATGCGCTCGTCGCAGCTGCGCTCCTCCTCGGTCGCGCCCGCGAGCGAGAAGCCGCCGGTGATGGTCGTGATCTGCGGTTGCTGGGGCAGCCGCTCGCCGGCGCTGCCGCCGTTTTGCGCGGCCGCCCGCGTCGTCAACTGGCGACTGGCCACCGCGCAGATGGAGCCGGAGTCCATGCCACCGCTCAGGTAGCTGCCGACCGGCACGTCGCTCATCAACTGCCGACTGACTGCCGCCTCAAAACGCTCGCGCACGCCGGCTACGCAGTCCTCGAACGATAGCGCCGGATCGCCGTCAAAGCGAAAGGCCCAGTATTGCCGCTCCTGGATGTGGCCGGCCTCGGCGACGATGAGATGGCCCGGCGGGAGCAAGCGCACACCGTCGAACAGCGTGCGGTCACTGACGATATTCTGAAAGGTGAAATACTCCAGCAGTGCTTCCGCGTTCACCGCCGGCCGGTGCGGCAGCGCCGCAAGCAGCCCCTTGACCTCCGACGCAAAGAGCAGGCGCTCCCCCTGTTGCGCCAGGTAGAGCGGCTTAATCCCATACCGGTCGCGGGCCAGCACGAGCCGGCGCCGGGTCTCGTCCCACAAGGCAAAGGCAAACATGCCGTTGAGCCGCTGGACAAGATCGGGGCCAAGCTCTTCATAGAGATGGACCAGCACCTCGGTGTCGCTCTCCGAGCGGAAGCGGTGGCCGCGCGCTTCGAGGCCCCGGCGCAGCGCGGGGTAGTTGTAGATTTCGCCGTTGCAGGCAACCCACACGTCCCCGCGCTCGTTTTGCATCGGCTGGCGACCGTTCGGAGAGAGGTCCATGATGCTCAGGCGGCGAAAGCCGAGCGCCACCTGACGTGAGGGAGGGCAGTACAGTCCCTTGTCATCGGGACCGCGGTGCGCCAGGGCCTCGCGCATCGCAATGGCCGTCGGCTCGTCGGCCCCGCCCAAAGGGTCATAGACACCGGCTACGCCGCACATATGCTTCTGCGTACTCCTAATCTACACAACGGCCGGGCAGGCGGAGGTGTCACCACGCGCGGGATGCTACCACGTTTGCCGCTATCATGGCGTGCGCTGCCAGCGCAGCGTAACCCTGTGGCTAGGCGGATGTACCCTTGATGAGGTCGTTCAGAACTGTCACTCCTACGTCCAAAACATAGTCTGTGCGGCTCTGGGCCACCCGACTTGTCAAGTCAACCAATCGGTCAGGTTGATGGGCTTGTCTTGAGATGGAGGAAAATGAGCCGTTCTTGAGCGTGCCATTGTATATCTTCTCGCCAGTAAGCTGGAATCCTACGCCAGTCCTGGGCATCCGATGGTGGAATACGCCCCCTTCCAATCCTGCCATTTTGAGACCAACGGTCCTCGCTCTATCCAGCGCACTCAGGCTGATGGCCAGTCCTTCACCGGCGCTGCCCGTCCAAGGGCCGACCAGTGCGACGATAGGCTGGAGGTACGGGCTGTTGCCGCGTGGCTCCCAGTAGCTTGTAAATGCCTCGCCGGAAGGTCTGACCGTCCGCTGGTACGCCACCCGCGAGGCTACGAGCCGCCCGGCTACACCCTCCAGCACACCGGTATTCCCTCCACCGGCACGTCGAAGATCGAGGACGAGTCCTCTTGCCGCACGAAGCTCTTCCAGTGCAGCGTCAAACAGGAAGATCGTCGAGCCATCTCCGAGCGAGTCATTGAAGCCGATGTAGCCATAATCACGGGATAGCCAACGTGTTTCGAGCCGGCAGTTATGTTGTATAGCGTACTGGCGGTCAAAGCGGCCGGCTTCCAGCTTGAAAGAGAGATTCTGTCCACTACGCGAAACTTCAAGAGTTCGGGTTATGCCCCGATTGCCGGCGAGCACTTTGTTCAGTGCCCAATTACACAGCTCCGTAGTAGGGGTGGTTACACTGATCGGAAGGCGTGCTTGTACGGCTTCGGTAATGGGAACATTGTTGATAGAAAGTAGGACATCGCCCGGTTTGACACCACTGAGAGCTGCCTGAAATCCCGCGCGTACCGCGAGAACCGTCGCCCCTTCCGGGCGCCACTCGGCATGAAGGTCCGACCGAGCGGGAACGGTGCGCGGCGATGTAGGTGTATTGTAAGTGAGGTGGACATGATTATCGTATAATTCTTCGAGAGTCCGCTCCAAGATGGAGATGAACGTTCCTCCCCCGCCGGTAGCCTCAACCTTCCGCCGATAGTGTTGTCGGACTTTTGCCCAATCGGTGTCTTTTTTATCCAAGTAAGCATATTCTGCCGCAACGGTCCTCCACAGATAATCGAAATCCTCCAGAAAATCAGCCGTCGTGAACGCTCTCGCCCGGCTATCCGTCATACTCAACCTGCTTACCTGATTTCTTCCTAGATTTTGGAGGGAGGTCCTCGTTGGGAGTTGTGAGGCTACCGCTCCTGTCGGGAGCGTAGCCGCTGGCGGCGGCGCGGTGGCCGCCGGCGCATGAAGGGCTGTTCGTCGGCGAGGAGCGGCGGCGGTGGGGCGCATAGCCCTTCCAACTCCGTCAACTGCTCCGGGTCCGGCCACCAGGCGTACCGCTTCAGGTCGAGCACGTAGAGCGGCCCGTCCTGCTCGATCTCGACCCCTTCACCTCGGAGCAGTCTGGCCTGCTCGTGGACTCGGTGCTCCGGGTGACGAGGACTGATGCCGCCGCCGGCGTTCACCACGCGCTGCCAGGGAACGCCCTCCGGGTCGGGGCAGTGGCGCAGCGCGCCCCCGACGACGCGGGCGGCCCGCGGCGCCCCCAAGGCGAGGGCAATCTCCCCATAGGTCATCACCCGGCCGGGTGGAATGCGGCAGACGAGCCAGTAGACTCGTTCAGCGAACGTCAGGCGCATGGCTCTTGGTCGTTGCGGCGGCAACCGGGAGGCGTAGCCCGCTTACTTGGCCCAGCTTGGTGGCTGCGGTGGAATGTCGGCGGCCGAACGAGGGAGGTCGTCTACGATAAGCTCTTCATCGCGCGGAGCGTGTGGCACGATAATCCAGAGGATCAGGTAGGCCAGTAGCCCGACACCGCCGCAGGCCAGTGTCAGGAACACGAACAGGAGCCGCACGAGCGTCGGGTCTATGCCCAGATAGGCGCCTACCCCACCCGCAACACCGGCGACCATGCGCTCATGCCGGCTCCGGTAGATGCGGCGGTCGAACCAGCCTTGATTCTGTGTATCCATCACCCTACTCCCTTCTCCCTAGCGCGGTAGTCTATACTCTTTCGACCGTCGCGTAAGCGAGGAAGTTTCAGGTCGCTGCGCCTGTCCACTCTTGCCAGAGGTCCGGCCGCAGCGAGCGGCGCTGCGGCGTGAGGAGAGCGGGTCAATGCGCTGGGTGTTGCGAATTATCGGGGTGTTGCTGGCCCTCATGGGTGGGGGGTGGATGCTGCAAGGGCTGAGTCTGCTGCCAGGCACCTTCATGGTCGGCAGCACCTTTTGGGTATGGACCGGCTTGCTGACCCTGCTTGTCGGGCTGGCTCTGCTTATCATCGAGCTACGCACGCGGCCGCCTCCACCCCAATGAGCTGGGCGTGCTTGATCGTGGCCACGGCAACACCCGGCCCCCGTGGTCGGCTGCTCCGGTGCTACCTCAGGCGGCGATGTGTTACCTTTAATATGCGGGGGGCCGGCATTCCGCAGTCTGCTTGCTTGGATAATACCTGCTGCGCGTGATCCGGCTTTACATCTCGGACGACTATCTGATACCGGCTACCGATCCAACTCACAGTACCGGGGGCCGCTGCACCAACACCAGCCGCGGCCCGGGGCGTAGCTGAGAGACTACACACACCATGATGACAGTGGAGACCGTTGACCAACCGCGCATTCGGCTGATCCTCCGCCCCTTCCAAGAGTTCGCTCGGCGCTCGACTGCCGGGGGCATTCTGCTCTTGGCCAGCGCGATCATTGCGCTGCTTTGGGCCAATTCGCCTTGGGGACACCTCTACGATCAGCTCTGGCACACCGAAATCGCCATTGTGCTCGGCAACTTCCACCTGGAGGAAGACTTGCTGCATTGGATCAATGATGGTCTGATGGCGATCTTCTTCCTCTTCGTGGGGCTGGAGATCAAGCGCGAGGTGTTGATCGGTGAGCTGGCCTCGGTGCGCCGCGCCGCGCTGCCCATCGTTGCCGCCGCGGGGGGGATGCTCGTGCCGGCCGGCCTCTACATTGCCGTGAATGGCGGCGGCGAGGGCGCACGGGGCTGGGGCATCCCGATGGCGACGGACATCGCGTTTGCGCTCGGCATCATGGCCCTGCTCGGCCGGCGGGTGCCCTTGGCGCTGAAAGTCTTCCTGGTCGCGTTGGCCATCGTGGACGACATTGGTGCGGTCCTGGTCATTGCCGTCTTCTACACCTCGGAGCTTTCATGGCTACACCTCGGCGCTGGCGCGGTATTTCTCCTCCTCCTGCTCGGCGCCAATCGCGCCGGTTTTCGCCATCCGCTGCCCTACATCGTGCTGGGCCTCGGCTTGTGGGTGGCATTCCTGGAGTCCGGCGTCCACGCTACCGTCGCCGGCGTGCTCCTCGCACTGACCATCCCCTCCTCGATCCGCATGAATACGCAGGACTTTCTCACGCAATGCCGCGCCTTTCTCGACAGCTTCGAGCTGGCCGGTGTGTCGGCGGAGAAGAGACACATGGAGGACGGGCATCGGGCAGCAGTGTACGCCCTCGAATCGGCCTGCGAGTATGTCGAATCACCCATGCAGCGCCTGGAGCACGCCTTGTATCCGTGGGTCACTTACGTCATCATGCCGGTCTTCGGCTTGGCGAACGCCGGCGTGGTCTTGAGCGGTGACCTGGGAGCAGCCGTGACGCATCCGGTCAGCATCGGCATCATTCTCGGCCTAGTGGTTGGCAAGCAGGTGGGCATTACCCTCTTCTCGTGGTTGGCCATCCGTCTTAGCGTAGCCTCGTTGCCGCGCGGCGTGAGTTGGCGACAGGTGTATGGCGCGGCCTGGCTAGGTGGCATTGGTTTTACGATGTCTATCTTTATCGCCAACTTGGCGTTTGGTGGCACCACGCTGTTGCCGATTGCCAAGATGGGCATTCTGCTGGCGTCCCTCGCTGCCGGCATCGCTGGCTGGCTCATCTTGGCAACCACGAAAACACCGTCCCTCACCCCTGAAGTCCCGGCTACAGCGCCCGCGAGCGCGTCAGATGGCGTGGCGCCCAACGTTGCAGTAGACCGATGACACGCTTGATCCCGAGGAAATGCCGGTGAATACCGATACAGTACGCCGCCTGCTCGCCGAGGTAGCCGCCGGGCGGCTCGACGTGGACGCGGCGCTCGGCCGGTTGCGCCGGCTCGACGTGGAAGACCTCGGCTACGCGCGTGTTGACCACCATCGCACGCTGCGGACCGGGTTCCCGGAGGTGATCTACAGCCCCGGCAAGACGCCACAGCAGGTCGCAGCGATTGCCCAACGGCTGGTCCAGCGCGACCAAACGGCGCTGGCAACGCGCGCTGCGCCCGAAGTGTTTGCTGCCGTGCGCGAGGTGCTGCCCGCCGCGCGCTATGCGGAAGTGGCACGGCTGGTGATCGTCGAGGGCACACCACCACCGCTGCTGACAGGCCGCGTCGTCGTCGCTACCGGCGGCACGGCCGATATGCCGGTGGCCGAAGAAGCGGCCATCACCGCCGAGCTGACCGGTTGCCCGGTGGACCGGCTCTACGACGTGGGCGTGGCCGGTATTCACCGCCTGCTGGCGCAGCGGCACGTGCTCGATACGGCGGCGGTGGTCATCGCGGTGGCCGGGATGGAGGGTGCGTTACCGTCTGTGGTGGGTGGCCTCGTGGACAAGCCGGTGATCGCCGTGCCCACCAGTGTCGGCTATGGCGCCTCTTTTAGTGGCGTGGCGGCGCTCCTGGCGATGCTCAATAGCTGCGCCCCCGGGGTGGCCGTGGTCAACATTGACAACGGCTTTGGCGCCGGCTTGATGGCCGGGATGATTAACCGCCTGGCCGCGCCGGCTGACCCGGCAGCCGCGGTGGAGAGGGGGCCGGGGGGTGAGGACTGACGCCATGACCCGCGCTGCCTACTTCGAGTGCTTTTCCGGCGCCAGTGGCGACATGATCTTGGGCGCCCTCGTAGACGCCGGCTGGTCGGAGCAGGCCCTACGCGACGCGCTGGCCAAGATACCCCTCGGCGGCTACACGGTGAGCGTCCGTGAAGCGCAGAAGGGTGCCCTCTTCGGGACACAAGTGCAGATCACCGTCACCGAGCCGCAGCCCGAGCGCGATATGGAGGACATCCTCCCGATCATCGAAGGGAGCGACCTACCCGATCCGGTCAAGGCCAACGGCAAGCGCCTCTTTTGGCGGCTGGCCGAGGTGGAAGGGCTGGAGCACCGCCAGCCCCCGGCGACCGTCCACTTCCACGAGGTCGGGGCGGTCGATTCGATCCTCGACATCTTGGGCGCCTGTGCCGGCCTGCACGATCTGGGTATTGCGGAACTGTATGTCTCGCCGATCAACGTCGGCGGCGGCACGACCAACTCGCGGGACGGCATCCTGCCCGTGCCCGGCCCGGCGACGTTGGAGCTGCTCAAGGGACGACCGATCTATGCATCGGATTACGCCGGCGAGTTCCTCACGCCGACGGGCGCCCTCATCCTGTCCACTCTCGCCACCGACTTTGGCCCCATGCCCCCAATGCGCGTCGAGCGCATTGGTTACGGTGCGGGTCAACGCGACTTCGCCATTCCCAACATGCTCCGCGTTTCGATTGGGGAGTTGGATCGGGAGCCGGGTCAGCCGGGCGAGACCGCCGATGCCGCGGTCATGGTCGAGACGAACATTGACGACATGAACCCGGAGTGGCTCAGTTACCTTGCCGACCGTCTCCGCGCAGAGGGTGCCCTTGACGTAACCTTGACCCCGGTACTGATGAAGAAGGGCCGGCCAGGCACCGTGCTGTCGGTGCTGACCACCCCGGCCGCGGTCCAGCCGGCGCTGGATCGTATCTTTGCCGAGACGACCACGCTCGGCGTGCGGATGCACGACGTGCGCCGGCAGAAGCTGCTGCGGCGCATCGAGACGGTGACCACGCCTTGGGGACCGGTGCGCGTCAAGGTGGCGCAGCTCGGCTCGGCGGATCGCAACCACGCCCCCGAATACGAGGACTGCCAACGGCTGGCCAGCGCGGCCAACGTGCCGTTGCGCGACGTATACGACGCGGCGCGGCGCGCCATGGAAGCGGGGGCTGCACAAGGGTAGGGAGCGAGACGATGACCGATGAGCGAGCGGCGGTACCAAAGCGAACTGAGCAGGCCGGCACCGGAGTCGCCGCCGACCCTGTGCTCGGCTGGACGTTGGCGGTGACGCGCCAGGTCTCCAACGCCTTGGCGGCTATCGGCTGGCGTGGGCTGGGCGGCCAGGTGCGCTCCGTGTCGTCGGAGCACGTGTCGGTAGACCGGGGCGCCGTAGGCGCGGCCTTGGGCAACCGCCTCCGCTTGCGCCAGAGTGCGACCGGGGTGGCACTTGGTCGTGACGTGACCCTGCATAAAGGGGGGAGCTTGGTTGTCGGCGGTGGTCGCGTCACCGTCGAAAAGGGCGCCGGTCAATGGCTGGTGGGCGCGGTGGTCGAGGCCCGGCAGACGTTTGCTCTCGCGGTAATCGCCGGCCAGGTCAGCGGCTCGGTGCGTTGCCTCCTCGATACTCGTGGCGCGATCATCTGCGGTGTCGCCTTTGCCTTGACCACGTTCGCGCTCCGCCTGCTCACCCGCCGCGGCTAGGACGCGGTCCGGGCACGAATCGCGCCGCCGGACAGCAGGAATAGCTATCTATAGTCTATTCCGCGCCGCTCCAGATCAGCGTAGACTTCCTGACGGCCTTCCTGACGGCCCTCCCGGAGGCCTTCCTCTCTTGCGGCCGCGGCCGCGGCCTTCAGCGCTGCCTCTAGTTCTATTCGCCGCTGTTCCGCTTCTTGCCTCTTCCGCTCCTCTTGCCGGTCAAGCCATTCGTCATACTTGGACTGAACCCACTCCGTAATGACCATGATACCTCCCAATCCGTCGGCAACGATGTACGATACCGCGGCTGACACTACGGTTACTGGCGCCAGGAGCGTACAGAACTCCGCTACCGTTCGCACCCCGCTATCGTAGATCGATATCGCACCCAGAACGACACCGGTGGAGAACAGTACGAAATGCAGACCTTTAACCCGCCTGTCCACATTCCAAATAGATATGGTTTCCCGCTCCCTACGATTTCTACCACGCGGGGAAGCACCAGGCAACTGTGTCATTCCTGCCACACTGCGGGCTGGATTCGAAGCGGACGTGCGTACCATTACGAGCGTAAAGCGAGCGCATGACCTGTCAAGTCGTTCGCGCAGCTTGCTCTTGGCGGAACAACAGGCGGTCCACCGCCAACGGCGTCGGCGGGCCAAAGAGCACCAGTAGGGCCAACAGCGCCAGCACACCGTCACGGATCAGGTCCTGCGGCCCGGCATCCGCGCCGCCTAGTAGCCAGCCGAGCACCGGCATTTGCTGCAAAACGACGCTGCCGAAACAGCCACAGCCCTCCAGTGGCAGGCCGCGCAGCAAGGCCGCGGCCAGTGCTGCGGTGAATACGGCCAGCAAAGCCAGCGCCACGGCGGCGCTGATCCGTGTAAACAGGCCGACCAGCAAGTAGAGGCCGAGCAGCAGCTCCAGCCAGGGCAGCCCCGTTGCGACGGGCAGCACCGCCGGCTGTGGCAGGAGTTGATAACGCTCGACGACGGTGGCGAATTCGGCCGGCGCAGCCAGCTTCCCGCCGGCGGCAAGCACAAACACCGCGCCCAGCAGCAGCCGGGCGATCAATGTCGCTCCGATGCTTACCGACCGTTGGCGCAGTGGCCGGCTACTCAGGCTGGGGTCGTGTGTTACCATGACTTCAACGCGGCGATCCCACGGTATCGCTGTTGGCCCGCATATCCTAACAGGCTAACGTGGGAGATCAAGCAAGTGCAACGACATCATGGACGAACGTAGAGGACGGGAGCGGAGTCGCCGCTCAACCGAGCCGCAGTCGCGCGGTCTGCCGCGCCCGGCACTCATGCTCGGCGGCGCTACCGTCGTCGTCATTGCGGTCATCATCGCGTTGAGCCTACGCGGCAGCCCTACCGCGACCGAGGCGCCGTCCTCCGGCGCTGACGACGAGTATGGCCACATCGGGCAGGTGCTCGGTGTAGAGCCGCCGGCGGGCGGTGCCGAGGAAGTCCTCGTCGGCCAGAAGGCCCCCAACGTCCAGTGGCGAGATGCAGCGGGGGAGACGCACTCCCTGGTCGGAGTGCGGGGCCGGTCGGTCGTCTTACTGGAGTTCCTGGCGACGTGGTGCCCGCACTGTCAGCGGCTCGCGCCGGTGATTGCCGCCCTCCACGACGACTACCGCGAGCGCGATGTCATCTTCTTGGGCGTGAACGCCAGCCCCTACGGCCTGGACCGGAGGTCCCCCACTTCACCGGCAGACATGGCAGACTTCGCGTCTCGTTTTGGCGCTACCTTCCCGCTCGCTTTCGATCCGGCAGTGGCCGTCGGCCGCGTCTACGGGGTGCGAACGTTTCCGATGACCTTCATCATTGATCGGCAGGGCGTCGTGACCTACGCACATAGCGGCGAGGTGCCCAAAGCTGAGTTGGCCGCCGCGCTGACCGCCGCCCTGGATTCTTCCTAGGGCGGCAGCGGCCTCCGTGAGGTGAGGAGGCCGGGCGGCGGAGGCTGTTTCCGCTCGCAACACGCTTGAGTGTACGCAGGAGGTAAGACGATGTACGTGTTGATTGTGCCCATCCACATCCAGCCGGAGCACCGCGAGGCATTTCTGGAGTCCATGCTCGACGATGCTATCGGCTCCGTCCGTGACGAGCCGGGCTGCCTGCGCTTCGACGTGATCCAAGATAGCAGCGATCCCAACTGCATCTACCTCTACGAGGTCTATCGGGACGAGGCGGCCTTCCAGGCGCATACGGAGGCGCCACACTTCGTCCGCTGGCGCGAAACGGTGCAGGACTGGTTTGCCGCGCCGCCGGACGTGACGTTCGGCACCAATATCTTCCCCCCGGACGACGACTGGGTGCCCCAAGACCCGCCTGCCGACAGTTAGCCGGCATAGGTACGAGCCAAGGGTAGGAGCGCAGCCCGCTACGCCCGTCCCCCCGCCGCAGCGGGGGGACCATAGGGGGGCAAGCGTCCGACCTACCCGGCGGCCTTACGCCGGGTGTGGAGGTCTTCCACCGCGGCCAACAACGGTTGGACGTCGTACCGGACGGGATCGGTCGTGGGCAGTCCCGTTTCGTCGGCCGCTGCCGCGATTGCCTTCTGTGCCGCGGCCTCATCCAAGCCGAAAGTGTTGAGGGCGATGCCGATGACGCGCGACGGCTTGACGTGGTCAGTTGCGTGCGCGTGCAGTTGCACGAGGTCGCGCAGCGACGGCACCGGGAGCGTGTAGCGGCGGATAGTCGTGCGCGTGACTTGGTGGCAGAGGATCATCCCATCCGGGGCGCTCCCGTGGATCAGTGACAGCGTGACACCGGAATAGCCCGGATGGACCAGCGAGCCTTGCCCCTCGACGAACACGAGATCGCCCTGCTCGGCGCCCTGCATCACGAGGTCCTCCGACGCCCCGGCGGCAAAGTCGCTGATAACCCGGTCAATCGAGACGCCCCAGCCGGCGATGATAATGCCGGTTTGCCCCGTAGCGACGAACGCGGAGCGATGCCCGGCCCGCCGCGCGGCGGCATCGAGTTCCAGGGAGGCGGACATCTTCCCGACGTTGCAATCCGAGCCGACCGTGAGCACGATAGTCGCGTCGAGCTGATGCGCTCGCGTGTCGGCGACGCGATGCTCGTCGGGCACGCGCCGCACGTCCCAGAGGCTAACCCCGCAGGAGCGGGCCACGCCGGCCAGCTCTTCGTCCTCCTCCAGGAAGTGGTGCAGGCCGTTGATAACGTCAAGCCCCTCGCGCATGGCCTGGACCACCTGCTGGCGCCACGGTGCGGGCAAGACGCCGCCACGCGGAGCCGTGCCCAGCAACAGCGTATTCGGCTGGTAGGCCAGCGCAGCAGCGACCGATTCCACCATTGGCACGTCGTCCCCGACGCCAACGATGTCGGCGGCGGTCCGGCCGGTGTAGCGGCTATCCACGACCGCCACCACCGGGTCGCGCCCATAGCGGATGACACCGACGGCGGTCTTGGCCTCCAGCAGGTCAAAGCCACCCTCGGCGAGGACCGCAATCCTGCGTTCACCAATGGGTCTCATCGTCGTTCTCTGGCTCCTTGTGTGATAATGAAGACGGTGTGCCTAGTTGGCAAAGAGACGCCTTATGGCGATACAGTATACTGAATATCTGCAAGTCGTGCGCCGGCCGAAGGACGGTAACACAAGAGTTCGTGCATCAGCAAGTGTCTTCTCGATTGACGTAACCCGTCACCGAGCGGTAGTCCCGGCTACGTCCCGAACTCCAAGCGGGCCTGAGTTGGCCAATGCAGTGCGTGGAAGTGTCGGTTGGTCAGCGCCGCAGTCTAGCCATTGCTGGTGCTTATGTCCTCGTTTCGGCTTGCCGAGCGTCCCCGGCAAGCCGTGGTGCTCTTGATTATCTTCTATGCTTGTGAGTCATGGCCGGTCCCAGGTCAGGCAGAGGAGAACGCCGCAATGATGAGTAACGCCGGGCCGCCGGTCCCCTCCGGCCAGCTCAATCCCCTGGAGCTTGACTCGTTGGCCCGCCTACTCGACGTGGCCGCGGCGCCCGCCAGCGGTCGGCATCCTGTCGTCCACGCCAACCTGGCGCCCGCGGCGCTGGCAGAGATGGCTTTACGGCGCGGCGAGGGGACCCTCGCCGCCAGCGGCGCGCTCGTCACCGCCACCGGCACCCGCACGGGCCGCTCGCCGAACGATAAGTTCGTGGTGCGCTATCCCGGCTCGGCCAGCGAGCGAGCAGTCTGGTGGGGCGAGGTGAACCAACCGCTGCCGCCGGAGCGGTTTGCTCGCCTCGCGGCGCGTGTCAGCAGCTATCTGCTGGAGCGCGACGCTCTGTACGTCACCGCTGCCACCGTCGCCGCGCACCCCGCCTACCGGATGCCGGTGCGCGTGATTGCCGAGGAAGCCTGGCAGGCGCTCTTTGCGCGGCAACTGTTCCGTCGTGACGCAGCGCCAACTGGCGACGAGTCGAGTGCTGCCGGTGCGACTGTGCTCATTGCTCCCCACTGCCAGGCTGTGCCCGCAGAGGACGGTACGCGGTCGGAGGCGGCGGTGGTCCTGGACCTGGAGCATCGCCTGGTGGTCATTTGCGGTACCCGCTACGCCGGCGAGCTGAAGAAGTCGGTGTTTTCCCTGCTGAACTATCTCCTCCCCCAGCGCGGTGTGCTGTCCATGCACTGCGCCGCTAACGTCGGACACGCCGGCGACAGCGCCCTCTTTTTCGGCCTGTCGGGGACGGGCAAGACCACCCTCTCTGCCGATCCGGCCCGCAACCTGCTCGGCGATGACGAGCACGGCTGGTCGGATGAGGGCATCTTCAACCTGGAGGGTGGCTGCTACGCCAAGTGCATCCGCCTCTCGCAGGAGGACGAGCCGCAGATTTGGCACGCCATCCGCTTCGGCAGCGTTGTCGAAAACGTCGTCGTGGACCCGACCACGCGCCAGGTGGACTACGATGACGATTCGATCACCGAGAACACCCGTTGCGCCTACCCGGTGGACTACATCGAGGGCGCGCTGACCGGCGGGACGGCCGGGCATCCGACGACCGTGCTCTTCCTGACGGCCGACGCTTTCGGCGTGCTGCCGCCCCTGGCGCGGCTGAATACCGACCAGGCGCTCTATCACTTCCTCTCCGGCTATACGGCACGGCTGGCCGGAACCGAGGCCGGACTCGGCTCCGAACCCGAAGCGACCTTCTCTTCCTGTTTTGGCGCACCGTTCCTGCCGCTGCCGCCCTCGGCCTATGCCCACCTGCTCGGCGAGCGCCTCGCAGAGCACGGCTCGCGCTGCTATCTGGTCAATACCGGCTGGACGGGCGGCCGCTATGGTGTCGGCCAGCGTCTCCCCATCGGCGCCACTCGCTCCCTGGTGCGGGCGGCGATCAGCGGTGCTCTGGACCGGCCGGGCGCGGCGCACTGGACCGAGCCGCTCTTTGGGTTCCAAGTGCCGGCGCACTGCCCCGGGGTCCCCGACACGCTTTTGCACCCGCGCGAGACCTGGGATGACCCGGATGCCTACGATAGCCAGGCACAGCGCCTCGCCCGCGATTTCCATGCGAACTTTGCCCAATTTGCCACCGACCCGGAGTCCCGTCGCCTGCAAGCCGCCGGCCCCAGCCAGGATTAGCCGGCTCCCCTCCCCGCCCGCTGACGGCTGAAAGCTGATAGCTAATGGCTGTTGGCTAGAATAGTCTGGTAGTCTGCCACGAGGAGGCCAGCGATGTTTGATCTGGTGATTCATGGCGGGACGGTCGTAGACGGAACCGGGGCGCCGGGCTATCGCGCCGACGTCGGTGTCGCGGCGGGCACGATCACGGCGATTGGCGATCTGCGCGCCGCCGCGGCCGCCGACCGGCTCGACGTAACCGGACACGTCGTCGCGCCGGGCTTCATTGATCCCCATACGCACTCGGACCGCACCTTGCTCGTCAGTCCCGAGGCACATAGCAAGGTGCGGCAGGGAGTGACGACCGAGGTGATTGGCAACTGCGGCGCCAGCCCGGCGCCGTGCGTCGGTCCGTTTGCCGACGAGATTCGCGGCCAGAGCGGCGACGGCAGCCCGCCGGAGCCTTCCGAGGCGTGGGAGACGTTCGGTAGCTACCTCGATACATTGCAAGCAGCGCAGCCCTCGGTCAACGTGCTGGCGCTCGTCGGGCACGTCACGCTGCGGATCGCGGCGATGGGCTTTGCCTATCGGCCGCCCACGCCGGAGGAGTTGGCGCGGCAGCGGGAGCTGCTGGTCGAGGCGCTGGATGCCGGCGCGCTCGGCCTGTCGTCGGGCTTGATGACGCCGCCGAGCAACTACTCCGAGACGGAGGAACTGGTCAGCCTCGCCGAAACGCTGCACGAGCATGACGCCTTCTACTTCACGCATATACGTGGCGAGGGCGCGCCGGTCTTCCGGGCCACCGCCGAGGCCATCGAGATTGCCGAGCGTGCTCGCGTGCCCGTGCAAATTGCCCACCACAAGGCCGCCTTTCGACCGAACTGGGGCCGAATGCCGCAGGTGACGCAGCTCAGTGTGTGGGCACAGGAGCGCGGCGTCGACTCCCGCTTCGATGTCTACCCTTATACCGCCGGTAGCGCCGGCCTGACCCAGATCATGCCGGATTGGGCACACGAGGGCGGGCGCACCAAGCTGCTGGATCGGCTCCGTGACCCGGCAACACGCGCGGAGGTATGCGCCGATGTCGAGGCGGCCGGCCGAGAGTGGGACCGCATCTACATCACGGCGGTACACACCGACGCCAATCGCCAGCTGGAGGGCCGCACCATCGCCGAGATTGCCGCCGACCGACACGTCGCGCCGGTGCAAGCATTCTGCGACATCGTGCTGGAGGAAGCGGCCCAGGCCGGCATGTTGCACTTCATCATGGATCAGGACGACGTGGACCACGTGGTTGGCCACCCGCTGTCCATGATCGGCTCGGACGGATCGTCGTTGCGTGTGGACGGACCACTCGGCGCCGGCAAGCCGCACCCTCGCAACTATGGCGCTTTTCCGCGTGTGTTGCAGGAGTACGTGCGCGAGCGCGGACTGCTCACGCTGGAGCGCGCCGTCCATAAGATGAGCGGGGCCACGGCAGAGCGGCTTGGTCTCCGGCGCAAAGGCTTCATTCGCTACGGCATGGACGCCGACCTGGTGGTCTTCGACCCGGCCACCGTGCGCGAGACGGCGACCTACAGCGATCCGCACCAGTATGCCGCCGGCATCCCACACGTCGTCGTCAACGGCACCGTCACCGTCCGCGCCGGCGAGCACAACGGCGCCCGCGCCGGCCAGGTCATCCGCCGCCAGGACCGCTAGTCGCAGCGCAGGGCGCCGTTATTACTGCTGAGGCCGCTCGGTCGCACGGCGGCGCGCCGAGGGAGACGGCTCCTCGAACGGCGCACCGCGTTGCTCGGCCTGCACCCGTCTTTGCAGCCACGCTTCCCACTCGGCATCGGACTCGCGCAGCCTCTCCGCGACCGCCCGTGCAATCTGCTCCCGCCGCCGCTTCTCGCGCCATTCCTCGAACGCTTCTGCCAACACCATCAGATACCTCCCTGTCTCCGTCGAACAGGGTTATGCCTGCTGCTGAGGGCGCTCGGAGGGCAGTGGCTCCTCGAACGGTTCACCGCGCTGCTCGGCCTGCAGCCGCCGTTGGTTCCATGCTTCCCACTCGGCGTTGATTTCACGCCGCGTCTCCGTGACCGCCCGCGCGATCTGCTCCTGCCGGCGCTTCTCCCGCCACTCCTCGAACGCTTCTGCCAACACCATCACATACCTCCCTGTCTCCGTCGAACAGGGTTATGCCTGCTGCTGGGGCCGCTCGGTCGCACGGCGGCGCTCGGAGGGAAGTGGTTCCTCGAACGGTTCACCGCGCTGCTCGGCCTGCAGCCGTCGTTGGTTCCATGCTTCCCACTCGGCATTATTTTCATGCACTGCCCGCGCGATCTGCTCCAGCCGCCGCTTCTCCCGCCATTCCTCGAACGCTTCTGCCAACACCATCACATACCTCCCCGTTTCCGTTATCACCATGGACACGGCCGCCACCGTGATTGCGAGGGCCGCCAGGTCATGGCAGAGGGCCGCCAGGCTGGCCACACCCTGCTGCACCATCCATAGTGTACCCGCAGTGAACTGCCCGATGAAAAGCGCGAAGTAGACGTGCTTGACACGCTTGCTCACACTCCAGATGGACTCGCGCTGCTGCTGCCGCTCGTCGTGAAGTAACGTCACCATTTGCCTCTCCCAAGCCGGTCAGCCGGCGGCACGTGTCTCATGCCCCCGGCGGCCCTCACACCCGGCGCTACGACGAAGTAGCGGCGGCCGAAAAAGGCCGCGATTGCTATGACTGGCTACTCCTTTCGATACGAATATAGCATATCAAAATAGAGAGTGCAACCCCTGCGTAACCCCCAGCAGCCTGGCCCCATCCCGGCTCCACCGGCTCGTAGACGGCCTTGGGCAAGCTGCGTGATGTCATATCGGGCACGTTATCGGTTGCACTGGGAGACCGGACAGATGCTAGTTGCTCGTTTATAAGCTGTGCCGGCCGAACGGGATGCTCCGTGTATGCTGTGTGGAGCAGTTGCCGGAAGGGAGCGGGATATGAGCACGTTGCGCCGCTTTTCGTACTCCGCGGGACGGGACCGGCCGTTGGAGGCGAGTGCGGCGTGGGCGGCCGCGCACGACTTCGGCGCAGTGGAGTTCAATGCCGACCTGCCACCGAATAGCCCGGACCAGTGGGACGACACCCGCGTCGCTGCCTTCCGCGAGCTACGCGCGGAGCACCGCCTGGCAGTTGGTATCCACACCTCATCGGCCGTGAACAATGCCGAAATCGTGCCGGTCGTCGGCGACGCGGTGGAGACCTACCTGCGGCAGAACGTCGAGCTGGCTGCCCGGCTCGGCTGCGGCTATGTGATCGTGCATGGCGGCTACCATTTCGGCGACCGCGAGCCACGGCGCGCGGCGGCTCGGCAACGTCTGGCACGTGTAGCTACCTCGGCCGCGCGGCTGGGCGTGGCGCTGTGGTTCGAGAATCACAATGCCGAGCCGGACTTAGCCGAAATCCATTATCAGCCCCGCGACGCCGACGAGACGGCCTGGTTTCTGGACCGGCTCCCGGCCGCGACGGTGCGTTGGGCTTTCAATGTCGCCCACGCGCACCTGGTTCCCGCGGGCATTGACGGCTTTCTCGACCGCTTTGGCATCGGACGAATCGCTCAGGTGCGCCTCAACGACAACCCCGGCACCCACGAGGTTCACCTGGTCCCCGGCGAGGGCACGATTGACTTCGCGTCCGTCTTCCGCCGCCTCGACCGACTGGGCTACCGAGGACCGTTCTCCCTGGACTTCGGTACCGACGAGGACAAGCTACGGGTACGCGACGCTTTTGCCGCCTTGCTGAGGCTGGACTGACCTCACCTCGACTCCCGGTATCCCCGCACTCCACAGGGTGACGGGCGCAGCCCGCTGCACCCCTACTCTGTGCTCTCTGTGTGCTCTGTGGCCCAAGGCTACTACAGCGCCTCGCACACGAGGTCGCCGACGGCATCCGTGCCGTAGCCCATCCGGCCCGCCGATTGGGAGACCATCTTGGGGCAGGTGGCCGTGATAGCCTGCTCGATGCGGGCGCCGGCCGCGGCGACCTCTGCCTGGCCAAGCTGCTCACCGGTTACCGTAAGCAACATGCCCAGCGCCGCAATGGCCGCAATGGGGTTGATGACGTTTTGGCCCGTGTAGCGGGGGGCCGAGCCGCCCATCGGCTCGAACATGCTCACGCTGTCGGGATCGGGGCTGATGTTGCCACCGGCGGCCACGCCCAATCCGCCCTGGATCATGGCCCCAACGTCGGTGATGATGTCGCCGAACATGTTCGGCACGACAATCGTGTCGTAGAACTCGGGATTTTTCACGAACCACATGCAGGCGGCGTCAATGTGGTTGTAGTCGCGGGTCACGTCGGGAAACTCGCTGTCCCCTAGCTCGTTGAACGCCCGCCACCAGAGATCGCTGGCGAAAGTGAGGACGTTCGTCTTGCCGATCAGGGTCAACTGTCCCGGCTTGCCGGCCGCGCGGCGTCGGCGAGTCAGCTCGAAGGCGTAGCGTAGGCAGCGGTCCGCGCCGAAGCGCGTCGCGATCATCTCCTGCGTGGCCACCTCCTGGGGCGTGCCCTTGCGGAGGAAGCCGCCGCCGCCGGAGTACAGGTCCTCGGTGTTCTCGCGCACGACAATGAAGTCTATGTCCGCCGGGCCTTTGTCCTTCAGCGGGCACTCGACGCCGGGGTACAGTTTGACCGGCCGCAGGTTGATGTATTGGTCGAGGTCGAAGCGCAGCTTGAGCAGCAGGCCCTTCTCCAGGATGCCGGGTGCCACGTCGGGATGTCCCACGGCGCCGAGGTAGATGGCATCGAACGCCCGCAATTCCTGCACTTCCTCGTCGCTGATGACCTTGCCCGTCTGCAAGTACCGCTCGCCACCGTAGTCGAACTCGGCGGTTTCGTAGGCAAAGCCTTCTTGTGCCGCGACCGCTGCCAGCACTTTCAGCCCCTCGCGCACCACTTCCGGGCCGGTGCCATCGCCGGGTATGACCGCAATCTTCACCATCACGTTCTCCTAGAGCCGCATATTGTCGGTTGTGGATAGACCAACCAGACGATAGCGACTCCCAGCCAGCCATTCAAGTCGCTGTGAGCTACCAGCCATTAGCTATCAGCCGTCAGCTTGACACGGTGGCAGCAGCCGACCATGGGCTGAAGGCTGATAGCTAATCGGTAGAATGGGCCGAGCCGTGGCGTGCGGCGGCTGGCCGTAGTAGCGGTTGGGAGCGGCCAACGGTGTGCGGTGGGTATCGCCATTCGAGGACCGCCGGAGGAGTAGACGATGCGCGTATACGTGATGACCGATCTGGAAGGCGTGAGCGGAGTCTGGAGCATCGAGGAACAGTGCGTGCCGTCGGGACGGGAATACGATCTGGCCCGGCGTCTGCTGACCGCCGAGGTGAATGCAGCCGTCGAAGGGCTGCTGGCCGCCGGTGCGACGGAGATCGTCGTCGCCGATGGGCACGGCGCCGGGGGCCTGTACTTCCCCGATCTGCACCCCGAGGCCGTTGCCCTGATGGGGCGTCCGGTACCGCCGGCCTGGGCGCTCGACGAGGATTTCGATGCGTTCCTGATGATCGGGCAGCACGCGATGGCCGGTACCGAGCGCGGCATCCTCGATCACACGCTCTCCAGCCAGAGCATTGTGCATGTCTGGCTCAACGACGAGCGCATTGGTGAAATGGGGCTGAATGCGGCGGTCGCCGGTCACTTTGGCGTGCCGACTATTCTGTTGAGCGGCGACGACGTAGCGTGCGAGGAAGCGCAAGCCTTGCTCAGTCCGCTCGGTCCTATCGAGACGGTTGCCGTCAAGCAGTCGCTGACCCGGGGCTGCGGGCTGTGTTTGGCGCCAGCACGCGCGCAGGAGTTGATCCGCGACGCGGCAACTCGTGCCCTGGAGCGTGTCTCCGATTTCCAACCCTACCGGCCTGAGCCACCGCTGGAGTTGAAGTTCGAGTACCTGCTGAACACACCGGCCGAGCAGGCCGCCCGCCGGCCGGGCGTCGAGCGGGTGGACGAGCGCACCGTCGTCTATCGCGGCGACGACTTTGTGCAGCTCTACTGCTATCGGTAGCACTGAGATAGCCCCCACCCCAACCCTCTTAATACACGACACTTTTGGGGAGCGGGGGTGGCCGGGCGACGAGCCGGAGGCGCACGGACAGCCGGTGTCCCAGGGACAGCCGGCGCCGCAGGAGGCGCAGCCCGAGGGTGAACAGGCTGAAGCGCGGTTGTCGGCCCCGTGTGAGTTCCCGGCGGAGCCGCGCCGTGTGCGCCACCTGGGTCCCGAGGTTGAGCATCCACACATAGGCCAGGGCCATCACCAGCCACAGGACATTGGCCCGCTCGGCGCGCCAGACCCGGCTGCGTTGCCACTGCCACCCGTAGGACTTGAAGTCCCGGAAGGCCAGCTCCTCCCACATCCGCATACTGTACCAGTCGCTCTGCGCGGCCGGGTGGTTGGTCAAGAGCAGCCACGGCTCGGCGTGCCCGGGCTGCCAGCGCCCTTGGGCCCAACACCGGAGCCAGCCCGCCTGCTTGAAGGCCGCCACCGGGGCCCGCCAGGCATCGCCGGGTTGCGACACCAGGCTCCCGAAGGGCACGGGCGTTTGTCCGTCCACCCGCACCCGCACCTGCTTGGTGACTCGGACCAGGTAGTACCAGCCCAGCCCTTCGATGGCGCGGAGCAACGCGGGCGAGGTGCCAATCCCACGGTCGGCTTGGACCACCACCGGGCGCCGGTCCGCCAGGCCCGCGGCGACCCAGGTGAGCAAGGTGGTAATCAACGCCACCTGGCCCATCGGCCACTGGGTGGGGGAATAGCACCACCAGGCCAGGGGGATGGCACGACCCCGATAGGCCAGACTGACGGCCATCACCTTGAGCCGCGCCTGCAGGCTGGTCTCATCCACCAGCAACACCACTGGCCCACGGCCGGACAGGTGACTGAGCACCCACGCTGCCAACGCCTGGCAGCCCTGGGCCCAGTCGAGACGCGGGTTGGCCAGGAACCGTTGCAGCCGGCGCTCGACGGTATCCGGCTTGCCCAGTGCCGGCACCGCCTCGGCGACGGCGTTGAGCGTGCAGCATCGCGCGGCGGCTACCCCAAAGCTGAACCCGCTCAAGACCTTCACCAGGGGTTTGCTCAACTGGGGCATGCGGCGTTCGACCTCGTGGTGCCAGTGGTACAATGCCTGCCGTTGGCTCATGGACCCACTCCTTCCCGGTGTCTTCAACCTCAGGATGGAGTACGGTGCTTCCATGAGTCAACTCCTCACCTACCCCGGTCTGATGGAGTACGGTGCTTGCATGAGCAACTCCTCACCTACCACCGGTCTGAAAAGTGTCGTGTATTAAGACCCCAACCCTCCCCCGTTGCGACGGCTTAATACACGACACTTTTGGGGAGCGGGGGTGGCCGGGCGACGAGCCGGAGGCGCACGGACAGCCGGTGTCCCAGGGACAGCCGGCGCCGCAGGAGGCGCAGCCCGAGGGTGAACAGGCTGAAGCGCGGTTGTCGGCCCCGTGTGAGTTCCCGGCGGAGCCGCGCCGTGTGCGCCACCTGGGTCCCGAGGTTGAGCATCCACACATAGGCCAGGGCCATCACCAGCCACAGGACATTGGCCCGCTCGGCGCGCCAGACCCGGCTGCGTTGCCACTGCCACCCGTAGGACTTGAAGTCCCGGAAGGCCAGCTCCTCCCACATCCGCATACTGTACCAGTCGCTCTGCGCGGCCGGGTGGTTGGTCAAGAGCAGCCACGGCTCGGCGTGCCCGGGCTGCCAGCGCCCTTGGGCCCAACACCGGAGCCAGCCCGCCTGCTTGAAGGCCGCCACCGGGGCCCGCCAGGCATCGCCGGGTTGCGACACCAGGCTCCCGAAGGGCACGGGCGTTTGTCCGTCCACCCGCACCCGCACCTGCTTGGTGACTCGGACCAGGTAGTACCAGCCCAGCCCTTCGATGGCGCGGAGCAACGCGGGCGAGGTGCCAATCCCACGGTCGGCTTGGACCACCACCGGGCGCCGGTCCGCCAGGCCCGCGGCGACCCAGGTGAGCAAGGTGGTAATCAACGCCACCTGGCCCATCGGCCACTGGGTGGGGGAATAGCACCACCAGGCCAGGGGGATGGCACGACCCCGATAGGCCAGACTGACGGCCATCACCTTGAGCCGCGCCTGCAGGCTGGTCTCATCCACCAGCAACACCACTGGCCCACGGCCGGACAGGTGACTGAGCACCCACGCTGCCAACGCCTGGCAGCCCTGGGCCCAGTCGAGACGCGGGTTGGCCAGGAACCGTTGCAGCCGGCGCTCGACGGTATCCGGCTTGCCCAGTGCCGGCACCGCCTCGGCGACGGCGTTGAGCGTGCAGCATCGCGCGGCGGCTACCCCAAAGCTGAACCCGCTCAAGACCTTCACCAGGGGTTTGCTCAACTGGGGCATGCGGCGTTCGACCTCGTGGTGCCAGTGGTACAATGCCTGCCGTTGGCTCATGGACCCACTCCTTCCCGGTGTCTTCAACCTCAGGATGGAGTACGGTGCTTCCATGAGTCAACTCCTCACCTACCCCGGTCTGAAAAGTGTCGTGTATTAAGCGTTGCGACGGGGGAGGGCATACGCTGTCCCCCTGCCACAGCGGGGGGACCATAGGGGGGCTATATCCCACTACCCGATTAAGTTGTCAACTTCCATGCAGCGAAGGGCCGGGGGTGAGGTCCAACATGAGTCCACAGGGGGGCCAGCCTCAGCTATACTCTCCGTCGGTGAGCGTAGCCAGCCAAAGCTGCTTCCAGGCTTGTCTGGTACAAGCAGCTTGTGGCAGGCTATCGACCGGTTGTTCGGCCGATAGCAAGCAGGAGTAGGGATACGGGCATGGCAGTCGCAGAGCATCCACCGCCGGCCGGCCATGGTGAAGCAGGCGAGGCGGACCCCTTGGCGGCGCTCCAGGGCTTCCTCACCCCGACCGACTACGATGCGCTGACCAAGTGCGTCCACTGCGGTCTCTGCTTGAACGTGTGCCCCACCTACCGGCAGAACGGCCTGGAGGCCGACTCGCCGCGCGGTCGTCTGTACCTGATGCGAGCAGTCGCCGAAGGTGATCTGGATTTCTCCGCCGCGGTCAACGATCACCTTCAGCTTTGCCTGCAATGCCGCGCCTGCGAAACGGCCTGCCCCTCCAACGTCCACTTCGGGCAGGTCATGGAGGGTGCCCGCTCGACCATTCTGGAGGAAGAGAGCACCCGCCTGCGCCGCGTGCTCACCTGGGCCGTCTTTGGCCAGCTCTTTGCCTATCCCACCCGGCTGGTACTGCTCGGCATGCTCCTGCGCTTCTACCAACGCAGTGGCTTGCAGGCTATCGTCCGCTGGGTCATGGGACAAGAGTGGGTCCCGCCACGCCTGCGGCTGATGGAGCAGATGCTCCCGCAGCTCTCGCGGCGCTTCTTCCGTGCCCCCCCTGGCGAGATCGTCCCGGCCCAAGGTGAGCGGCGCTATCGCGTCGGCATGATCGGCGGCTGCATCATGCCGCTGGCGTTCGCCGACACGAACGACGCCACCGTGCGCGTGCTGACCGCCAACGGCTGCGAAGTGGTCATCCCGGAGGCGCAACGCTGCTGTGGTGCGCTCCAGGCTCACGCCGGCGCCCAGGAAGAGGCGCGGCGGGTCGCCCGCCTGAACGTTGATGCGTTCGAGCAGTGGAACCTGGATGCCATCATCATCAACGCCGCCGGCTGTGGCGCTGCCCTCAAAGAGTACGACCGGCTCCTAGCCGATGACCCGGCCTATGCCGAGCGGGCGGAGCGGTTCGCGGAAAAGGTCGAGGACGTCAGCGAGTTCTTGGCCCGCGTCGGTCTCACGGCGCCGCTGGGCACCATCGAGCGCAAGATCACCTACGACGACCCCTGTCACCTCGTCCACGGCCAGAAGGTCAGCCTACAACCGCGAGCCTTGCTCTCGATGATTCCCGGCCTGGAATACGTCGAGTTGCGCGACGCGGACCGATGCTGTGGCAGCGCCGGCATCTACAACATCCTGCAACCGGACATGTCCATGCGCGTGCTGGACGACAAGACCGAGGCGATCCTCGAATCCGGCGCCGAGACGATTGTGACGGCCAACCCCGGCTGTCTGATCCAGATCAACGCCGGCCTCCGGCAAGCGGGACACACCGCCTCTGCCCAGCACATCGTAGACCTACTCGACGAGGCCATCCGCGCCGGCCAGCGCGAGCAAGCCGCAACTTGCTAATACCCGGGCAGAGGAAGGGAGGACGAGCCAGCAGTGGTCTACCAATTGTTGCTGGCGATGAATTCCGCTGTACGGCACCAAGAGATACCGAGTAGTTCACAGGCGGCTGCCATTGAGATCTGAGGCGGTACCTTTCTACCACAATCTTCGGTTACGACGGTGACGGCCCTTGCTGCACGCTGAATATCGAGAGCCTGTGCGAGAACATACGGGTCGGCATCTTCATGCTGCTTTGTTGGATCTACAACATGCCCTGCACGCTCCATGACCTCCCTAACAAGCTCGAACGATGGCTCAGTTTCATAAAGAACTAAAGCGATGTTTCGGGACGCGAATTCGTAGATATTGTCTTGCTTATGGTATCTCCCTAGCTCCTCCACTATCTTCTTGGGGAAGGCTGCCCGGCCTATTTTCACCAGACCGGGCAGGCGAGATTGATAAATTCGCTGCCAACGATTACGATGCAGAGTCCGCTTTATTGCGATGATTGCCGAGGCATCCAATATCCACACATATGGCCCTTCGATCATGAGCCTGACTCATGCTGCTGCGAGCAAGTCTCGTTCAAGCTCTTCTAATTCGGAGGTTGCTATGCCAAGATAGTCCAGTACGTCATGTCGTTCCAGGATTCCTTGGCGCATGCCCATCAGCAGGGTGGTGGGCAGCTTGCTGCCGTATTCACGTAGTCGTATCACGGATCGCGTCTGCCCTGTCCCCCCACCCCGGCGTGGCGCTTCGGAGACCTGAGCTTGGCGATCAACTAACGTGTAGATGTTCTGCTTGGCTGCACCCAGACCAATGAGCCGCAACGCTGCCGCGCGGAGGCTTACCTTATAGCGCCTAGCCACTTTCTCGACATCCTGGAAAGTGGTGATGTAAGAGCCGTGGTGCCAACCCAAGCCATCATGTAGAAACCCGAGTAGATGCTCACCGGGTAGGAGGAACGCAGCCGCGAATCTCTCGGCCCACTGCTCGACCTCTTGTCCCCCGGCGCGCGCGGGACCAGTGTAGGTGGCACAGACAGAATGAGTACGCAGCAAGATATGCGCGTACTCATGAATGAGGGTGTAGATGCGGTTGGCTACGTTGTACCCCGACGTGTTGACTGCGATGAGCGGTACACGTTCATCCCAGAGCGAGAAGCCTCTACAGTTTCCCGGACCCAATGCAAGTCTGAATACAGGAATGCCCTGCGCTTCGATAGCTTGTTGCCACATTCGAAAGGCCATGCCGTAGTCCCGCCATCCGACCTGCACATCAACGGGTACATCGAAGGATGAGCGTGCCTCATACCCAGCACGCTCATAGTCGTCGCCGGCAGCAATCCTTGGAAACTTGGGCATATCCTGCCCCAACTCCTCCATCACCCAGGCTGCGGCTCGCTGCAAACGATAGGCTAACCGTAGCCCATCAGCCTCCTGCTGCGATAGGCGAGTCGTGCTCGCACCAGGAGCTATCCTGAACCGGCTTTCGAGGGATGGTGTCTCAGGGGGACCGGCTAGGAAGAAGGCTGCTGATGGCCGTTTCAAGATGCTGACGATCTTTCGGAACTCGGTCTTCCCTGGGCGCGCTCGTTCGGCTTCCCATGCGTAGACACACGCTGAAGGCACCTTCAGTCGCTCCGCGAAGTCCTCTTCCGTGAGGCCAGCCTCGCGGATGGCCCACTTCAGCACAGCACCGGTAATGGGTACCGGGGTTATCTTCTTGGGCATAGCTAGCTCTACCCCTGACAGGAAGTCTCCTCCGGCTGACCGAGCACGCGACTTTACCGAGCCACAATACCACAGAGACCAATGACGGTGTGTCACAGACACCTTGATTCCGGGGGAGTGTCGGCGGGCGGACATGGTATGCTGACTTTCTGGGAGGCGTGCTGTCGCCGCCAGTGAGCGGCTGCGAATACCTTGGGGGCAAGGTAGGTGGATCATGGGTGCGCTGGTTGGTCGCTTGCTCAAGGCCGCGCTAGTGGTAGTTCCCAGCCTGGCAATCGGGGTGCTCATCGGCATTGCCGCACAGGCCGGCTTTCTCGGAACGGATGGCACTCCGCTGATCGGCGGGGAGACCATGTCCGGCCGCTGGATTACGCCGTTCGACAGCGGCACGGTATACAACCGCAGCGCGCTTTTCGACGAGGAGCAGCTGCGGCGCCTCTACGAGGCCGTGGGGCCGGCCATCGTGAGCGTGACCGGGCGAGCCAGCAGAGGCGGCCGGGAAGGCACCTCTACAGCCTCCGGCATCGTCATTGATGCCGAGGGCCACGTACTCACGAACAATCACGTGGTCGAGGGTCTGCGAGGCCAGATTGATGTCGTCCTAGCCGGTGGCCGGCGCGTGCCGGTGGAGGTACTTGGCCGCGATCCTGGTAACGATCTGGCTCTGCTCAAGGTAGAAGTACCCGACGGGCAGCTACCGGTGGCGCCGTTGGGCGACTCCTCCCTGGTCCGACCGGGCGACCTCGCCGTCGCCATCGGGAATCCGGCCGGGTTGGAGCGTGCCATCACCGTCGGGGTCATCAGCGGGCTGGGCCGGCGCCTTGACCGCAGCGGTTTTCGGCGTGCCCTAAGGCAGCTACTGCAGACCGACGCGGCGATCAACCCGGGCAACTCTGGTGGGGCGCTGCTCAACTCGCGCGGCGAGGTTGTCGGCATCAACACGGCGATTGACGCCTCACAAGGTCGCTTGCCGAGTTTTGGCGGCATCGGGTATGCCGTCCCAATTAACACCGCCCTCCGCTATCTGGAGCGCATGAAGAATGGCGAGATCATCGAGCATCCATACTTGGGCTTGAGTGCAGATCCACGTCCGATTACGCCAGCACGAGCCAGACGAGACAATCTGCCGGTGACGCACGGCATCCTCATCGCAGGGGTTCAAGAAGATGGTCCGGCAGCTCAGGCTGGCCTGTGTGCCCGCGATATTGTGACCCGCATTGATGGCCGGCGCCTGCTCTCTATGGAAGATCTAGGTGGCTATCTCGATGCCGAGCGGACCGTCGGGGACATCGTGGACTTGACGGTGCTCCGCGGAGACGACGAGCTGACGTTGAAGGTGACGCTCGGTCCGTGGCCGGACCGGTTTGGTGCGCGCAGCACGCAATCCTGCTCGTAAGGAGCCAACGCAGTGACTACCGCAGCCAAGATTGTCCAACTCAATATCTCGCCGGGCGGCGTACCCAAGCTGCCGGTGGCCGGCGCCAGCGTCGGGCCACTCGGACTCGCCGGTGACGGCCATCACCATCGCTCGCACGGTGGCCGCAACCGCGCCGTCGTGCTGTTCGGCCTGGAGCAGATCGAGCAGTTGCAGGCGGACGGCCACCCCATCGCGCCCGGGGCCATTGGAGAGAACGTGACCACCGCCGGCCTGAACTACCGCACCCTGCGCGTCGGTGATCGCCTGCGGTTGGGTGAGCACGTCGTGCTCCGGCTCACGGGCCACGCCGATCCCTGCTCGAAGATCGCCGGCGCGTTTAGCGACGGAGACGTGACCCGCGTACTGGAGGCCAAGCACCGCGGCATGAGTCGCGTGACAGCGTATGTGCTAACGACCGGCGAGGTCGCCCCCGGTGACACTATCGAGGTCCTACCGCGGCACAGCGGGAGTTAGCAGCGCCGCCACCAACGCCGTAGGGGCGCAACATGTTGCGCCCGTCCCCCCGCCGCAGCGGGGGGGCCATAGGGGGGCCATCTCCTCACAGGGGTGGGTTTTTTGTCTGCATCAGGATTTGCAGGATGCAAGGATGAACAGGATGGTCCTCACCCCCCGGCCCCCTGACCGGCCAAAGCCGCACGGATAGGGCCAGGTGTGGTGCGGCTTTAGCCGGTCACCTCTCCATCGCGGAGCGATAGAGAGGGGTGGATTCCCGCTTTCGCGGGAATGACGGGGTGGAGGCGGGAATGACGGGATGGTGGGCGCAACATGTTGCGCCCCTACAGAAAAACCTACCCTTGTGAGGGGGGCATCTCCCCCTCAATGCCGGTGGCAGTCGGCGCACTCCTTTTTGAGGAAGGCCGGGGTGTGGTGCGAGGGCGGCAGCGACGGGCGCGAGTGGCACTTGATACACCAGCCGTCGGGGACTTCCGCACGAATCGGCTCCTCGAAGTTCCCGGTGAAGTGCGCCACTAGCTCGCGGCTACCCTGGATTTGCGCTCCGATGATGCCCCCGATCCCCGGCGCACTGTGGCACTCGATACAGGTCGGGTGATGCTCGGCAAACCCCGACCGCAGCCACGTCTCGTAGGCCGGCTTGATCTCGTGGCACGAGGCGCAGAACTCCGGCGATTGCTCCAGCGTATACGCCGCCGTGCCGGCCGCGAGTCCCAGCACCAACGCAACTACGGCCGCGAGGGCAAGACGTTTGCCGATGCTCATGTCCGGGTCCTACCCGTGGCCGGGCCAACCGACCGGCGCCGCGCACGCCTGCGCTATCCTAATGGGCCACGTGAATCGGGCAGAGTGACGGATTGGGAGCGGTAGCGAGTACCAACACCTCAATCCGCTCTGGCGCCGCGCTGCGGCCTCGTGCTCGTTCGCGTCAACTATACTGCCGGCCCGACCATCCTGCGCCGTGCTCTGGAGGAACTGCTGTGACCATGCCGCTTCAGGACGGTCTACGTGTCTTCGGGGTGAGCGGTCTCCCGGAGATAGCCCCCGGTGACGACCTCGCTGCGCTGATCCTGACGGCACTGGCGCGCCAGCACGAGCGCCTGGCCCCGCGCGATGTCGTCGTGGTGACGCAGAAGATCGTCTCCAAGGCGGAAGGGCAAGTCGTAGACCTCGCAACCGTCACGCCGTCGCCCTTTGCCCGGCACTATGCCGCCGCGCACGACAAGGACCCGCGGCAGATCGAGGTCGTGCTGCGCGAAGCGGCGCGGATCGTGCGGATGGATCGCGGCGTGCTCATCTGCCAGACGCGACACGGCCTGATCTGCGCCAATGCCGGCGTAGATCGCTCCAACGTGCCCGGTGAAGCGACCGTCACGCTGCTGCCGCGCGACCCCGACGCCTCGGCCCGCCGGCTGCGAGCCGCCTGGGCCGCCGCCGGCGTGGAGGTGGCCGTGATTATCTCCGACACCTTTGGCCGCCCCTGGCGGTTGGGGCAGACCAACGTCGCGATTGGCGCTGCCGGCATTGCCCCGCTCCACGGCTACCACGGGCAGACCGACACGCAAGGGCGTCCCTTACAGGCCACCTCCCTAGCCATCATTGACGAGCTGGCCGCCACCGCCGAGCTGGTGATGGGCAAGGTGGCGCAGGTCCCGGTGGCGGTGATCCGCGGCTACGACTATCCACGCGCCGAAGCGGCATCGGGCGCGGCCGCGCTCGTGCGCCAAGCCGAACAAGATTTATTTCGGTAGCGTACTGGCCCCCCTATGGCCCCCCCGCTGCGGCGGGGGGACGGCACGTTCCCTCCCCTGTCGCAACGGGGGAGGGCCAGGGTGGGGGCTAGGCTAAAGACCGCCCTCATCCGCCCGCCAGCGGCTGACGAGGTGCTCCACAATACGCCCCAAGCGTGCCACCAGTTGCTCGCGGTACCAGGCCGGCGCCTTCACCGCCAGGAGTTGATCGGGAGTGCCGCGGGCCAGGTTGGCCGCGAGGCGGCCGGCGTGCTCCCGGTCGGCGTGCAAGTAGACCGTGCCTTCCGGGTAGGTCACTGCGTTAGGACCGGCGCCGCACAGGCCGAGACAGCCGGAGCGCACGACGGCGACGTTGGATGTGCCTTGCGCCCGCAGCGCCGCGACAAGTGCCGCCCGCGATTCGGCGGCGCCGCTGAACCGGCACGAGCTGGACTCGCACCAGAAAACCCAGTGGTCGTAAGGGCTATCCGCCGTAGCGCGGGCATCTTGAGCGGGTTGTGCTGGCTCGTTCTTCATCGGCCTCCAGACATCAGCCGGCAGACCTGCTGCCGCGCTGCCTCTCCTAGTGCGTAAGTGTAGCAGCAAGCGCCGGGCACGCTCCCGATGCCTCGGCCGTAGTGCGAGCGGCGATTGCCTCGCCCCATTGAGCACCGTCGGCGGCGAGGATTGCCGCCGATATTCCCGTTGAAACACCAGAACCACTGAAGCTCCCACCCCTCGCGGTGGCTGCCCTCGGTAGCCCTGTCGCTGGAACTCTCCATCATCGTACTACCGCGTACCGACGACACCGCAGAGCGTGTAGGGGCTGCGGTGAGACCGAAGAAGTGAGGTAGCCGTGCAAGAAAGCGCTGTGCTGGACGCGACAAGGACACAGCCGGGTGTGCCGGCCGTGCCGTCGAATGGCTGGTCGGTCCGAAAAGAAGCCGTGAATCCGGTCGAGCCGTCCACCAAGGCCGGTGCTGGACTTAATTCAGCGGCCGCCCAGACAAGCACGGGCCTGCGCCGCCTCGTGACCTGTGTCGTGGAGCCGCGCCAAGTGCTGTGGCTGCGGCGGCTCGCCGGCGGCGACGATGGCAAGCTCGGAGATGCCCTTGCCACTGCTATCGGTCAAGGCCTGAAAAAGCTGCGCGCCCAAGCGCCGCAGGATGTCGTGAGTGCAGCGTTGAAGCCGCGGGACCGCGTATTGGGATCGCGGATGGTTGCCGGCACGCTCGATCCTGAGGTCGTGCAGGAGTTGGAAGACATCGCCGCCGCCGCGGGCGATGGTGCGGCGACCGTGCGGACGCTGGCAGTCCATACGCTCCGCGTGGCCTATCTTGCCAAGCATCCGAAACAGCCGGAAGAAGTGCCGCCGCTACCACCGTCGCCGTTGGCCGCCATCTTCCGGCCCGCACCGCTGCCGCTACCGGCTCCCCCCTCACAACCGGGGCGGGGCGGTGTAGCCAAGAAGCTGGGCGGTACGGGTAGCCTGCTGCCACCGGGCACGGTCCCGGCACAGCTCCGCGCAGCGTTAGCCAATGGCACGCAGAGCGACCGCCCCGGCTTCGGCCGGCTGCCGGCGCGACAGCGGATGCGTACCACCGGCCCCCCGCCGCTCACGCCCGAAGACAAGGCCGAGTTGGTGAAAGGGCCGCTCTTTACCGTCAAGGAAATCCGGGCCAAGCGCGAAGAGTTGGGCCTCAGCCAGGCCCGCCTCGCCCGTGCCCTGGGCGTTTCTCGCGGCCTGATTGCCGAAGCCGAGCGCGGCCGCCGCGCCGGTGAGCGCACGCGCCAGCGCCTGACCGCCGGGCTACGGCGGCTGCTGCGGCAAGGCGTGGATGGCACCCGGAGCACGCACAACGGCGCGGTGGAGGTGGAGCCGAACGACTCGCCGCCGCAGACGCCCGTCGCGCTCGCTTCCTGAGGTGGCGGACCTACTCCCAACTCCCTCCCGGGGAGACCTTTGCATGACCCGTCATTTCCGCCTCCCTCTCCGTCGTTCCCGCGAAAGCGGGAATCCAAAAACCGGTCCTCCCAGGTTGGCGAGGAGTGGAGTAGTGTCCCTCTCGCACTCCATCTGGGAGTTATGCAAAGGTCTCCGGTGGAGAAGGCGCTAGAGGCCGTCGTGCTGGCTACATGCCTCGGAAGGAAGCGGCAGTTCGCAGCCTCGCCGACTCCCCTTCCCTGCAGGGAAGGGGCCGGGGGTTAGGTCCCCACAGTTGGAGCACCGATGACATGGCAGGACTACACCACCCTCCCTCCGGCAGCGCCAGCCGGGCGACCGCCGGTCGGAGCACCCGTCACAAAGGTATGGCTTGCTTTGCCCCAAACCGCTGCGTTGCCCCCGGATACGCTCGGACTGGATGAGGTTGGCCGCGGCGCCTTTGCCGGGCCGCTGGTCGCGGCGGCGGTGATGCTGCCGGCCGACGTGCAGCGCCGGCTCGGCGAGCACGCGCTGCTCCTGCGCGATTCCAAGACCCTCAATCGCACAGAGCGCGAGTTGATGGCGGAGCGCCTTGCAGAGTTGGCGCACACGATCCGCACGGTAACTATCCCGACGGCCGAGATCAACGAGCACGGGGTCGGCTGGGCCAATCGCGAGGCTTTCCGCCAGCTGATCGAGGCCATCGAGGCGCCGGCCTACGTCGTTGATGGCCGCGTCGCCCCACCGGTCTCCGCCGCGCGAGCGTCGCGCGTATTGGTGCTCCCGCGAGCGGATGCCACCGTCCGCGCGGTGGCGGCGGCATCCATCGTCGCCAAGGTTCACCGCGACCGGCTGATGCGCGAGCTGCACGAGCGCTGGCCCGTGTACGGCTGGGCACGGAACGTCGGTTACGGCACACCGCAGCACATCACCGCCATCGAGCAGCACGGCACCACCCCGGAGCATCGGACGGCCTTCGTCCGCACGGCCCTGCTGCGCCGCGCCATCCAACGTCGGCAGACCGCCGGTGATTGCTACCGGCAAGCATCCCTGGCGCCGGGGCAGACTGCCGCTAGCCATGGGCCAGGACGCGATGAGTAAGCGTCCTCCCACGCTGGCGGACCATCGCCGTGGTCTTGGGCGCCGCGGTGAGGCGCTGGCTGCGGCCTACTTCCGCAGCCACGATTACCAGATCATCGCGCGGAACTATCGCTGTCGCGCCGGTGAGATGGACCTCATCGTGGAACGAGACGGAACCCTGGTCTTTGTCGAGGTCCGCACACGGCGCGGGACCGCCGCCGGCACGCCCGAGGAGAGCATCACCCCGACCAAGGCGCAGCGGCTCATCACCATCGCCGAAACGTTTCGCCAGGAGCGGCCGGACGCGCCGGAGTCGTGGCGCATTGACCTCATCGCCATCGAGGTCAGCGAGCGGGGCAGCCTACTCCGCCTCGACCACATCCCCCACGCCGTCGAGGGGTAGGTTTTTGTCTGCATCAGGATTTGCAGGATGCAAGGATGAGCGGGATGGATTCCCGCCTGCGCGGGAATGACGGGGGGCGGACTTACCCCCAAACCCCCTCCCTGAAGGGAAGGGGCTGGATGGCGGCGCAAGCCGCACGGATAGCGCCAGGTGTGGTGCGGTTTTGACCGGTCACCCGGCCCCTTCTCTGGCAGGGAAGGGGAGTCTGGATTCCGGCTTCCGCCGGAATGACGGGCGGGGCGGGCCGGCCTCACCCCCTGGCCCCCTCTCCAACATTTGGAGAGGGGGTGGATTGCGGCTTGCGCCGGAATGACGGTCCTGGCTCCCCTGTGGCCCCCCCGTTGCGACGGGGGGACGGGAGTCATGGCGGTTCGGAAGAGGTCTTTGGGGGTGGGAAGGGCGGGAAATCGCTGGGTGGTGCTCCTTGCTCGTCAGGGGCATCAGCCGGAGGCGCGGCGGCCAACCGCTCGGCTTCCATATGCACGGCCGCTGCAGCGAGTAACTGATACGGCTCCATGGCATGGCAGAGGGCGACGATGGTAAACAGGTGGTCGTGCATGGTTTCCTCCTTTGTGGTGGTGAAGTGGGTGACGGAGGCTGACGGTGAACCGGCGGCGCTGGGCACACGACGGGAGCAGTCGTGACCCGGCGCCAGCGGGAGCGAGACAGGGGAGCGGTCGGGGGCCGCCGCGGGGGCCAGCCCGGCGCCTGGATGACCATGACCCGGCACCCTGGCCGGAGCGGCGAGGGGTACGTCATGGCCCGGCGCCGTGAGGGTGGCGCACGGACGGTCAGGCCGCGCCGCATCGAATGACGCGGCACGGGGTTTACCATGACCCGGCGCCGTTTGGTGCCGGGCGACGGACCGGTGGGGGTCCGGCGCGGCCGGCACGGCACGCGGACGGTACTGACCCGGCGCCCCGGCCGTGGTGGTCGGGGGTACGTCAGCATCCGGCGCCCTGGGGGTGGCGCGCGGACGGTCAGGCCGCGCCGCATCGAATGACGCAGCGTGGGGTCGGCCCTGACCCGGCGCCGTTTGCACCGGACGCGCCCGGTCGGGGACCGGCACGCTCGGCGCGGCGCGCAGACGATACTGACCCGGCGCCCCGGCCGTGGTGGTCGGGGGTACGTCAGCATCCGGCGCCCTGGGGGTGGCGCGCGGACGGTCAGGCCGCGCCGCATCGAATGACGCAGCGTGGGGTCGGCCCTGACCCGGCGCCTTCGGCAAGGTGGCGAGGCCACCGCTGTTGGCCGGCGAGATGCCAAGACTGCTCCCCGCTGGTGCTCTGTGTGCGCCAGACATGTCTCGCATCCGTCAACCTCCGTTCAAGGGGACATGTTGACGGGGTGGGGCGGGAAACAACGGGGGGATTTGTCAGCATCAGGATTTGCGGGATGAGGGGGGCGGACCTACCCCCTGGCCCCCTCCCTGAAGGGAAGGGGAATAGTGGGCCTCACCCCCCGGCCCCCTCTCCACCGTGTGGAGAGGGGGTGGATTCCCGCTTTCGCGGGAATGACGGTCCTGGCCCCCTATGGCCCCCCCGCTGCGGCGGGGGGACGGGCGCAACATGTTGCGCCCCTACGGCTTCACCAAAAACCTACCCCTATGAGGGGACCATAGGGGGGCCGGCGTCGCATACTCCACCCTCCGCAGAGGTGGTTGTAGGACAGGTTAGTCAGGTGGCGCGAATGAACTCCAGGCCGGGGATGTCGGAGAAGTCCCGGTCATGCGAAGCCAACGGGCAATCCAACAGGATGGCGGTCGCGGCAATCCACGCATCCGCCGTGTTCAACCGGCGCCCGGCCTTTTCTCGTTCGCTCCGCAGCCGGGCACACGTATCAATCAACCCGGCGGTAGCCCAAATTACCTGGTACTGGTTCATGTGTGCAGCCAACTCATCTTTTCGCCTGTTGCCCCAACCCCTCGCGTAGGCCCCGTGCCAAGCCTCCTCCAACGTCTGGAATGAGATGACCGTTGGGAGACCGCGAATCCGTTCTATGTAGTAATCGGCTCTGGTATCGCGATTGAAGATGTACGAAACGACGGAAGTATCCAAGACTATCAATCTGAGGATTCCTCTTGTCCCGCATCTCGCCCCGCGTGAATGATACGGATAAACTCGTCCACGTCGAACGGTTCGCTGGCGGTAACTACCTTGTCGGGATCGAACACCTTCAGTTCCTGACCCTTGAGGTCATCCTTCCAACTGCGGGGAACCTCGATCTCCTGCACCTGAACCCAGTCCCACTTGTCGTTGGCCTTCAGGCAGCCTCGGCCCCGAATGATGACGAATCGCGTTGCGCCACGAATCATGTCGTCGTCCAGAGCAGCCTCGAAGCGCAGTGGGACAGGATCTTCCCCCAATCGGTGTAGCTGGGCGGTGTGACGGCTCCAATCAACCTCCATCAACCGGCCTTGCACGTGAGCGTCAATCGTGCCAGTAGCGGCTTTGGCCGTTGCGGTCATTGGGTACCCTCCGCTGCGACGTTGACGGCGGCCTGCCTTACGTTGAGTGTACACCTCACTCCGCCGCCAGGACTCCCCTTCCCTGCCAGGGAAGGGGCCGGGGGTTAGGTCCGCGCTCTAGGTCATCACCATGCCGCCGGTCACGTTGTACGCCTGGCCGGTGATGTAGGCGGCATCGTCGCTGGCGAGAAAGGCTACTAACCCTGCAACGTCTTCCGGCGCCTGGACCCGGCCGAGTGGGACCCCCGCCAGCCGCCGCCGGATCGTCTCGCCGACCGGCAGCCCTTCCTCCGAGCTGATGACCTTGTCAATGTGCTCCCACATTGCCGTCGCCACGATGCCGGGACACACGGAGTTCACCGTGATGTTGTGCGGCGCGAGGGCGAGCGCCGATGCCTGCACCAGGTTCACGACCGCGCCCTTGCTGGCGGAGTAGTGGGCAAAATACGGATTGGGCCGCCGGGCCGCGGCGGACGCGGTGCAGATAATCCGGCCGCCGGTGCCTTGGGCGATCATCTGGCGCGCCGCCGCCTGGATACCGAACAGTGTCCCCTTCAGGTTGACCGCCTGGACACGATCCCAGTCCTCCTCTGTGAGGTCCAGGAGCGCCTTGACCTGGATAATGCCGGCGTTGTTGTGGATTACGTCGAGCCGGCCATACGCCTGCACGGCCTCACCCACCAGCGCGTCTACTTGGGATTTGTCGGTGACGTCGGCTTGGAGCGCCATTGCCCGCCCGCCCGCCGTCTCGATAGCGGCGGCAACGGCCTCGGCCCCGGCGCGGTTGTAGTCGGCCACGACGACGGACGCGCCTTCCTGCCCGAATCGCTCGCACACCGCTCTGCCAATGCCAGCCGCGCCGCCGGTGATGATGCTGACCTTGCCGGCCAATCGTTGCCCTGCGCTCATACCCTCTGCCTCTCTGCTCGTCGGTCTGCCCGGCGCCCTACTTGGTATCCACGCCAAACGTCCGATTCTCCAACGGAAAGGACACCCGCGCGCCGCCTTGCTGGTGCGAGAGGTGTAGCCCCAGCACCATTTCCAGCGCCCGTGCTGCCTGTACCTCGTCGCAGCTTGTCGTGCCGCCCTCGTCGAGCACCTGCACCAGCTCGGCCATTTGCGCGACGGCAAAGCTCTGCTCGGTCGGCGGCGAGAGCAGCGGCCCCGGCGCCAGCACCGCACTGCGCGAGGAGGCCCGCCGCCAGAGCTGGATGTGGTGCAGGTCGTTCCAAATCTGAATTTTGCCTTCGCTGCCGGAAATCTGAAACGTCCGCGGCCATGGCGAGACGGCTTCCATCAACAGATGGACGCCGTTACGCATCATGATGTAGCCGCCGCCGGTCGGGTCCATCTGCGGCCACTGCTCCTGCGGCAAGTCCGCGGGCACGTCCACCACACCGCAGGCCCACTCGGGGTCCACGTCGCCGGCGAACCCCGCCAAAGCGTCCGTCTGGTGGGTGCCGAGATGCAGGAGGGTACCCATGGCGCTACAGGTGATTGCCCGCACCTCGCCGATAGCTCCCTCCTGTATCCATTCCAGCGCCTGCCGGTAACGCACGTTCCATCGCGCGACATGGCTGCACGAGTACGCGACGCCGTGGGTGCGGCAGGCGGCGATAATCCGGTCCGCCTCAGCCATCGAGGTCGCGATGGGCTTCTCACAGTAGATGCCCTTGACCAAACCGGTCTCGGCCACGCCGGCGGCGAGCGCAGCGTGTGTGCTGCCGTAGGAGGTCACGATGGCTACGATGTCCGGACGCTCCTGCTCGATCATCTCCAGGTAGTCGGTGTAGGCGGCCGGAATGTCCCAGCGTTGCTGCATCCGCTCGGCCAACTCGCGGTCCAGGTCGCAGCAGGCCACCAGCTCCACGCGGTCAATGGCGCGGCACACCGTAGCCATCGCGCCCGGTACCCACTCCGTGCTCCAAGGATCGTTGTCGTCACGTTGGCTCTGCAAGTCGTCAGACCAACTCCCCATTCGCGAGCAGCCGATGCAGGCCACCCGGTACGTCTTCGCCATCCACTTCCTCCTCTGCCAGCGCCCAAGCCGACGCGAATTCGGGCCAGCGTAGCGCCCGGCTCAGACGCGCTCGAACGCGATCTGTCTCATGCCCCACTCGGTCGTGGCCGTGGCGTCGGCAGCCTCCGCCTCGGCTTCTAGCTCGCCTGCCAGCCGGCGGATTGCGTCGGCGCCATATGTGTCGGCCACGAACGGATGGTCCCCCCACGTCTCCAGGTTCAGCCGAAACATCGTCGCGGCGCGCGAGTCCGGCACCCGTAACCGCCGGACGGTATCTATCTTACTCCTCAGCAGACCCGGAGCGGAGATGTTGCTCAGAGTCGGGCCGACGCACAGGCGATTGCCCTGGTGGTCGAGCAGTGCGGTCGAGATAGTCAGGTAGTGTGACAGCACGCGGTTGGTGGTGCTGATCGAATCCGTCTCGTCCAGCAGGAGCCGGCCGCCTGGCGCAAGCTGCGTAGCCCAATTGCGGATAGTGGCTGCCGGATCGCGCAGGTGGGTAGCGACGAACCGCGCGTAGATGAGATCGGCCGGCCCAACGGGAAAAGGGACGGCGGCCGCATCGTGAACCAGGTACGACACGTTACTGCCGCCGGTACGCCGCGCCTCCGTGATGAACGCCTCCGAGCGGTCAATGCCCACCATCCGCCGCGGCCGCAATACGTCGGCAACGAGCCGCGTGGTGTAGCCCGGTCCGCAGCCGACATCCACGGCGAGACCGGGCTGCCCAGGCGCCGCCGCGCGTAGGAACCGCCGCGACGACTCGGCAAAGACCTCGGACAGTACCCGCAGCCGATGCGATGCTATGTCGCTGTCACCGAACAGGTACCGGGGCGGTCGTGAGCCGGCGCCTCGCCGTGCAGCCACACCCTCACCTCCCTGGAGCCGCCCGTCGTAGAGCAGCACCGCCGAGTATAGTAGCGGCACGGGGACCGGCTGCACCCCTCTCCCGCCGCCGCGGGGGGCCAGCGGGCTGACAAGGGTAGTTTTTGTGTAGGGGAGACTCGACCTAACCCCCGGCCCCTTCCCTGCCAGGGAAGGGGAGTGATGGCGGCGCCGGCCCATCGCTGCCTGGGACCGATAGCCCCTTCCCTTTAGGGAGGGGGTTGGGGGTAGGTCCGCCACCCCACAGGAAAAAACCTACCCATGTGAGGGGCCGTAGGGGCGCCGGAGCCGGAACGGGGAGGGAACGACAATGAAACTGGTGCGATTTCGCGAGCCGGTAGCAGGCAGCCGTGTAGGCGTGCTGGAAGGGGATCGAGTTGTGCCGCTCAATGGCCGGCGCACCACGACAGACTTGATCGAGGAGGCCATTGAGCGGGGACAGTCCCTCGCGGAGCTGGCTGCGGCGGAGCGTGCCGGGACATCGGAGACGCCTCAGTCATATGCCGCCCTTGACGTGCCACCAGCGGCCGACCGTACCCATCTGATTAGTCCCATCGCGGCGCCGGAAATCTGGGCCTGCGGCGTCACCTATCGGCGCAGCGCCGAGTTCCGCGAGGGTGACATGCAGACGGGCAAGGGCATCTACGATATGGTCTACGACTCGGCCCGCCCCGAAATCTTCTCCAAGGGCGGCGACTCGCGCTGCGTCGGCCCCAACGCCGCCGCGACCATCCGCGCCGACTCGGCGATCACGGTGCCCGAAGCCGAGTTGGCCTACGTGCTCGGCGCGAACGGCGAGATCGTCGGCTACACCATTTGCGACGACGTCTCGGCGTGGGACATCGAGCGCGAAAACCCGCTCTACCTGCCGCAGTCAAAGGTGTTCTACGGCTGCACCGTGCTTGGGCCGGTGCTCGTGACGAGCGATGAGCTGACCGACCCGTACAGCTTGGAGGTGCGCTGTGTGATCGAGCGGGAGGGACAGACCATCTTCGACGAGTCGGTCGGGACGGACCGAATCAGGCGGCGGTTCGATGAGTTGACCGAGTACCTGACGCTCAACAACCCCATCCCGGTCGGCACGGTCGTCTCGACCGGTACCGGCGTCATCGTCCCCCCGGAGTTGGGCCTGCACGCGGGAGACAACGTAGAAATCACGATCAGCGGCATTGGCACGCTGCGCCACACGATGGCCAAGCTCCCCCGCGACTGGACACCCTAGGCGCTCGGTGGCTTTGGGAACACTACGACTTCGCCCTCGCACTGGTGGATCGCTGCACGGCACAGCCGGGCGTACTCGGGATCATCATTATCGCTTAAGTAGTGCGCCGGCTCGAACATATCGGCGGTGCGGACCAGCGCGATCTTGGAGCGTTTTGCACTGGTATAGCACTTTGCAGTGAAATCGTTGGGCCTCTTGCCGAGGGGCTGCAAGCGATGTGGGTTGCCAAATAGCACACCCTTCGCATACTCCTCGATTCCGTCACGCGCGAAATCCTCCTCCAGATTGTCTATAAGCTGGCGTAGCTTGCTGATGTCAACCGGGCGCCTGTCTTTCCCTTCGGCCTCACCCAGGAATCTTCCTTCTGCGCTCGTAAATACCGTGTCAAATTCCGAATCTGCATCCCGATAGGGCTTTGCCTCGAATCCGAAGAGCTTCAGGGCATCAAGAATCGCTTCCTCCAACTGGTTGCCCTGCTCATACAATAGCCTCCGGAGCGCCACAATGTCCTTAAGCTCGTCTCCCAACTTGCGCTGTTCGGCCTGGAGAGCCTCAATCTTGCTCGATGTGGACCGGATGTCAGCCTCCAGTTCATCCTCTCGCGCAAGGCGATATGTTGGGTCAGAAGCCCAATCTGGAGGCGGTGTCATGCTTGCATCGCTATGTACGGCTCTATGTACTTCCACCAGCGATTGGCTCAGGCGAAGATCAAACTTGACCCTCTCATCCGATCTGCCAGTGAGAGTGAGCAAGAGGGGAGGGGCAGTGAGGGGAGGTACTAAGATCAGAACTCCGCGCCCACGCCGGACCGCTGCCCCGACGACTTTTTGCCCTGAGCGAGTTTTGAGAAGGATGTCTGCTTCTGAAAAATCGCTTTCAAGGTACCCCTCGAAGCGAGAGGAAGAGGAGAAGTTCCGCCAGTAATTAGCCAAGTAGCGAAGGTCACCGTCAGGGCGCATCTGGGCGCCCGAAGCCAGAATGAAGCTCAACGATGGAAACGGAATAGCCGAATAGCTATTGATCTTTCCTCCGTCTTCCGCTCGCCCTTCCTGCGGCTTCACCAACAGTACAAGGACTGTCTTTCCCGCCGCAATGGCAGCTGCAAGCTCCCTTTTCCAGTGCTCTATCCTCTCCCTTCTGTAGACATTCTTGTTTGGTCGTATTGGATTCCCTAAACCCGGCTTATAGACAATTACGTCGGGGTCAAGCAACGACTGATCCGAGTCAAGGCTAACTTGCTCAACCTCGCCACCACGGAAGTCGAAACCGACGGAGATTATCTTTTCTCGTGCCATATCCGCTCGCACCCCGTGTAGGTGCCTCCCTCGGGAGCAGGGCGGCCCGGCTCCCGGCTCGCTCCTTATGCAACCGGCTCCCTCATCATTATACATGCTGTGCGTTTCATTTCCGGCAGCGCGGCACCACGCCTGCTACACTGGCTGCCGAACGTCGGAGGAGGTCGCTGACCATGCAGCTTATTGACTCGCACCTACACATCTGGTCGTCGGACGAGGACCGCTTTCCCTCCGGCGCCGAAGGTCCCGGCGGGCAGACGTGGGACGCCGCGGTCGAGACCCTGCTCGGCTATATGGATCGTCATGGCGTCGAGCAGGTGGTGGCTATCGGTCCGCGGCGTTACCTGCAAGACGCGAGCTATCTGCTCGACGCCACTGCTCGTTTCCCGGACCGCGTGATCCCGGCGGCACGGGTCCATGCCGATGACCCGGCGGCCGTCAGCCTGCTCCACGAGCTTGCCAACGAGCATGGCGTCCGCGGCATTCGGCTGGCCTGCTATCGCCAACAGAGCAGCGCGTGGCCGGCCGAGGCGGCTTTCGAGCCGGTGTGGCGGGCCTGTGCCGACCTGGACATCACCATCGGCTTTCTCACCAACCCGGACGAGCTACCCGCGATAGGCGCAGCCGCGGGCCGGCATCCACAGGTCAAGGTGGTCATTGACCATTGGGGCGGTCTCCGGGCCGCAGAGGGGCCGGCGTTCGACCGCTTTGCGACCGTGACGGCGCTGGCGAGCCGGCCGAATATCTATCTGAAGGCCACCTGCTTCCGACGCACGTCGCTGTCCGACTTCCCCTTCACGGACGTACACCCGTTGCTGCGGCGGGCGCTCGATGCGTTCGGCCGCGAGCGCGTGATGTGGGGTACCGATTTCGGCGGCGGTGTTAATGGCGGGGAAGAATACGGTGAAGAGGTGGCCGCCATCACCGACCACCTCGACTGGTTAGCGCCTTCGGACAAGGAATGGCTCCTGCGGCGGTCGGCGCTGCAAGCCTGGCGGGGCACGGCCTAATCCCGCACGAGACGAGGCCTGAGCAATGGAAGAGCAGCTAGTCCGCTTGACGAGCGACCTCGTAGCCATCGAGAGCGTCAATCCCGGTTATCCGAGCGGTAGCCGGGGCGAGGGCGCGATGGCGGCGTTCGTCGATGATTACTGCCGGCGGCTAGGCTTGGACGTGCAGCGGCAGCCGGTACATCCGGGGCGCGACAACGTGATGGCTCGCCTGACGGTACCTGGTGCCCGCCGGACCTTGCTCTTCGAGGCGCACATGGACACTGTTGCCGGGGACTCGATGGGCGAGCGTGCCTGGCGCCCCGAAGTGCGCGACGGGCGGCTGTACGGCCGCGGCTCCTGCGATACCAAAGGCTCGCTGGCCGCCATGCTCGTGGCGCTGGAGCTGCTGCTGGCGCGCCGCGCCGAGTTGGGTATCAATGTGGCGCTGCTGGCCACGGTAGATGAAGAGCTTCAGTTCACCGGAATCAGGCATTTCGTGGACAGTGACGAGCGCATAGACGCTGCCATCGTCGGTGAGCCGACCGACTTGCGCGTGGTGATCGCGCACAAGGGCTGTCTGCGGGTGCAGGTTTCGACATTGGGCCGCGCCGCGCATAGCGCCCGCCCCGAGGCCGGCGTCAACGCCATTGACCACATGGCCGACGTGCTGTACGCGCTGCGGGGCCTCCAGAAGCGCCTGCCCGCGCGGGAGCATCCGCTGGTCGGCTCTCCCACCCTCAGCGTCGGGATTATCGAGGGCGGCACGGGGGTCAACGTCGTGCCGGATCGCTGCACCATTGACATTGATCGGCGTACCATCCCCGGTGAAGGCATGGAGAGCGCCCTCGCCGAGATCGAGGCGCTCCTCGCCGACGTGCAGCGGGCGCGGCCCGACGTGCAACTCGAGGTTAGTCCGCCTACCACTGAAGATTGGCCGCTCGATACGCCGGTTGATGCCGCCGTTGTCCAGGCCGCCCAAGCGGCCTGCCGCGCGCTCGGACACCCGGACGCGCTCTTGGGCGTGCCGTATAGTACGGATGCCAGCAAGCTCTGGGCGCTGCGGGCGGTGCCGAGCATCGTGCTCGGTCCCGGCTCCATCGCGCAGGCGCATACGGCCGACGAGTTCGTGCCGGTCGCGCACCTGAGCGCCGCCGCCGCGCTATACACGCGCACGGCGCTGGAGCTGAACGAGCGGGTGTCGGGTGTGCGGTGAGGGGGTAGCCCCCCTGTGGTCCCCCCGTTGCGACGGGGGGACGGGGATTCCGGCTTTCGCCGGAATGACGAGGGTCTGGGGGCGATTCGGGAGCAATGACGATGAGGATTACCGATTGGCTGTACCTCGTCGGCAGTGGACAGGTGGGCTTTCGCCTGACCGACGACTACGACTGTCACGTCTACCTGCTCGACGGTGGCGAGGAATATGCGCTCATTGACGCCGGTGGTGGGCGCTCGACGGACGAGATCGTCGCGCAGATCGCGCGGGAAGGTCTCGACCCTCAGCGAGCAGCGACCCTCTTCATCACCCACGCCCACGTGGACCACGCCGGCGGCGCCGCTGGTCTGCGCGAGCGGCTGGGGCTACAGGTGGCCGCCTCGCCCGAGGTCGCCCAATACCTGCGCTCCGCCGATGAGCGGGGCAGCAGCCTCGACGTAGCCCGCGAGGGGGGCGTGTATCCGCTCGACTTCGTGTTTACGCCGTGTCCGGTGGATCGGGAGCTTGCCGACGGAGACACCGTGCAGGTTGGCAGCCTGGTCATCGAGGCGCTCGCAACCCCCGGCCACTCCGCCGGGCACCTCTCCTACGTCGTGCGGCGGGATGGTGAGGTCTCGGCGTTCACCGGCGATGCTCTGTTCGCCGGGGGCGCCATCCTACTCCAGAACATCTGGGACTGCTCGCTCCACGACTCGATTCGCAGCGTCGAGCGCCTGGCCGCGCTGTCGCTGGACGGCCTCTATCCGGGCCACGCTACCTTCGCCGTGCGCGATGGGCGCCGCGAGGTGGACAAGGCCATGGAGTCCATCCGCCAGCGCCTCCCGCCCCGCCAGCTCCACTAGCAGCCGGGGCGGGCGCGAGCAGGCGGCTGTTTGATAGCATAGTGTTCTGGAGCCGCAGCGCACTCTGCCGGTTTCGCATCGTTTTGCCGCCGCTTGGGCGCGGCTCGGTGCCGTGGGCAGCCGACAGGCCCGGCGTGTTGCGACACACGTCGAGCGCATGGAGAAAGGAATCAGCCAGGAGTCATATGTTTGTCACACTACGCGATGGCGAAAGTCAGGAAGCCCTACTGAAGCGCTTTGGCAAGGGCGTGCAGAATAGCGGCCTCTTGCGTCAGGTCAAGGCCAAGCGTTTCTTCGTATCCCGCAGCGAGCGCAATCGAATCGCAGAGCGGAAGGCGATAGCGCGACACCGGCGGCGCCTACGCAAGGAAGCCTCCGCCGAGGCCCGCCGCTTGACTCGCGGCCGCAGCCGCTAACTATTGCCCGGCGCTCGTCATTCCGGCGGAAGCCGGAATCCAGGACTATTCGTGGCCCCCCGTCATGGCGCTGGAAAGCGCCCGCTTGCCGCCTGGCGATGACCTGGACCCTCCGTCGTTCCGCACAAGGAGACCCTTGCGTAACCCGTCATTCCCGCGCAAGGAGACCCTTGTGTAACCCGTCATTCCCGCGAAAGCGGGAATCTAGCCCCCTTCCCTGCCAGGGAAGGGGCCGGGGGTTAGGTCCACACCCGACGATTCCCCCATCCCTACTCCCGCAATCCGGTGTCACCGCTATAATCTCTCGTAGAGGGCGCGCACCGGCCCGCTGCTGCCGTCGTGCGCGGCTCGCTACCGACCACACCGGTGCTACCGTGCTGCGCTGTCACTTGCCACGTGACGATGCCGCGCTGTGGCACCGCAGGGAGCACAATCGATGATGGATGCAATTGGCCGGCTGTCGGAGATGAGCCGCCAGGTGTTGGCGCTGGCGAAGAAAGAGGCGGCCTTCTTCCAGCACGAACAGATCGGCAACGAACACATTCTATTGGCGATGACCGCCGTGCCCGAAGCCTTGGCGACGCGCCTGCTGCGCCGACAGGGCATTGATCCGCAGGTCATCGTGCGGGAGATCGTCTCCAACCTGACGATTGGCCAAGCCGCCGACAGTCAGAACATTGTCCTCTCGATGGCTGCCCGCCGCACGATTGAGGTGGCGAGCCGCCAGGCCCAGCGCATGAATGCCGAGTACATCGGCACCGAGCACTTGCTCCTCGGCATGTTGCATGATCGTGATAGTCTCACTACGCGCATCCTGGTGAAGCTCGGCTTGGATATCGCCGCGCTTCACCGCCAGGTCGGTGGCCTGACCGAGCGCGTGCGGACGGGTGTGGGTGCGGGGACGAAGACGCGGCGGCGCAAGCGGACGCGGCGCGAAGGCAAAGCGTCACTCCTGAGTACCTACGGCCGCGACTTGACGCAGTTGGCGCGCGTGGGCCGCACCGACCCGCTGGTCGGGAGAGAGCAGGAGCTACGGCGCATTGCCCAAGTGTTGCTGCGCCGTACCAAGAACAACCCGGTGCTCGTGGGAGATGCCGGCGTCGGCAAAACGGCCATTGTCGAAGGACTGGCCCACAGTATTACCGCCAAGAAAGCCCCCGCCGCTCTCCACGGGATGCGGATTGTCCAGCTCGATCTGGCCGGCGCGGTCGCCGGCACGAAGTATCGCGGCGATTTCGAGGAGCGACTCAAGGGCCTGATCGCCGAGATTGTCAAGGCCGGGAACGTCATTGTCTTCATTGACGAGCTGCACATGCTGCTGGGCGCCGGTGGGGCGGTCGGGGCACTGGATGCCTCCGGTTTGCTCAAGCCGGCCCTCGCCCGCGGCCTGATCCGCTGCATTGGCGCCACCACCTGGCGCGAATACCGGCGCTACATCGAGAGTAATGGGGCGCTGGCGCGGCGCTTCCAGCCCGTCGAGGTGGTCCCGCCCTCCATGGACGAAACCGCCGACATCTTGCGCGGCCTGCGCGAGGTCTACGAGACGTTCCACGGCGTCATCATCGGCGACGACGCGCTGGTAAGCGCCGCGCAACTGTCCCAGCGCTACATCATGGACCGGGCCTTGCCGGACAAGGCAATTGACGTTGTAGACGAGGCAGCAGCCAAGGCGAAGGTCAAGCGACTGACCCCGCCGCACGAGCTACGCCGCAAGCAGCGGGTGCTGGAGCAGATGCAGACCGAGCGCGACATCGCGATTGATTGGCACGAGTATGATCGGGCAAACCGCCTCGCCCAGGAGGAGCGCGATCTGCGCGCGCAGATCGCGCAGCTACGCGGCGCCTGGCGCCAGGAGGCGCGGTCCACTGCCACGCCGATTGGCCCCGACGACGTAGCCGAGGTCATTGCCGGCTGGACCGGTGTGCCCGTGGCCAGCGTCTCGCAGGCCGAGGCCGAGCGGCTGCTCCAGGCCGAGGAAGCGCTGTCGCAGCACATCGTCGGGCAGAACGACGCGGTCCAGGCCATCTCCCGCTCGCTGCGCCGCGGCGCGGCGCACCTGAGCGACCCCAACCGGCCCATCGGCTCGTTCCTCTTGGTTGGGCCGCCGGGCGTCGGCAAGACCGAGCTGGCGAAAGTGTTGGCGCAATATATGTTCGACTCGGAAGATACGCTCGTCCGCTTGGATATGTCGGAGTTCTCGGAGTACCACACGACCTCGCGGCTGATCGGTGCCCCGCCGGGCTACGTCGGCTACGACGAAGCGGGCAGATTGACCGAGGCGGTGCGGCGGCGGCCGTATTCGATTGTCCTGTTCGACGACATTGACAAGGCGCATCCGCTGGTCCTGACGGTGCTCTTGCAGATTCTCGATACCGGCCACCTCACCGACGCCCACGGTACGAAGGTGAATTTCAAGAACACGATTGTCTTGCTCACCGCGAACTTCGGTAGTGAGGAGCTTAATCGCACGCCCCTGGGCTTTGGCCCCGGTAGTGAGGGTCCGAGCGCCGAAGACCTCCGCCGGAGCGCCGAGGCGGCGGTAAAACGGCGACTGCCACCGGAGTTCCTCAACCGCCTCGATCAGGTGATTCCCTTCAACCCGCTGACGCGCGGGGCGATGCAGCGCATCGCTGCCATCCAGTTGCGGCGCGAGGCGAGCGTGGCCGAGGAAAAGGGCTACACGCTGCGGTGGAACGAGGAGGCTATTCGCTTCCTCGCAGAGAATGGCTACGGTCCGTTGGACGGGGCGCGACCGGTGCGCGGCCTATTGCAGAAGTACGTCGAGGATGCGCTGACTCAGGCGGTGCTCGATGGTGACTTTGTGCCCGGCGACACGATTGAGCTGACCGTCGAGGACGAAACACTCAAGCTCGTCAAGCAAGAGCTGGTCCCGGCCTAGCCCGCGGCGCAAGAGCCGGAGCCGCGGGGCGTGAGGTGGGCTACATGAAACTGCCGCAGCGGCGCCACGTGGTGCTCTACAGCAAGGAAGACTGCCATCTTTGCCAGGAGGCGAGAGCGCAGATCGAGCGCGTGCAGCGGCGCGTCGGCTTTCGGTTTCGAGAGGTAGATATCGCGGCGGACCCGGCGCTGTTGGCGCGGTACGTGTTGGCGGTGCCCGTAGTGGCGGTTGACGGTCGTGAGGCGCTGGTGTCGCGCGTCAGCGCGTGGCGGCTACTCTGGGCGCTGCTGCAATGAGGCGTCCGCCGCACCCCCCGGCCGAGTGAGACCATGGACCCAGTACACCTGTCTCTGATCGTGGCGTTCGGCGCCGGGGCACTTTCCTTTGCCTCGCCCTGTGTGCTTCCCCTGGTGCCGGCCTACATCGGGCATCTGGCCGGCCGGTCCGTCGGGAAGGAACCGGACGCCGGGCAGCGGAGCGAGACGCTGGCCCATGCGCTGGCGTTTGTACTGGGGTTTTCGGCCGTCTTTATCGTGCTGGGCGCGTCGGTCGGATTGGTCGGCTTTATCGTCCGCGAGCAACTGCCCTGGCTGCGTTGGGTGGGTGGCGCCATCTTGGTCGTGATGGGCCTCCACGTCGCCGGTGTGCTGCGTATTCCCGCGCTGTATCGTGAGCTACGGCTCCCATTTCGACCCAGCCGCCGGCTTGGTATGGCCTCGTCTTTCCTGGTCGGCAGCATCTTTGGCGCCGGGTGGACTCCGTGTATCGGGCCGATTCTCGGCGCTATCCTACTCTACGCCTCGACTACGCAGACAGTAGGGCAGGGCGCGCTGCTGCTGACCGCCTACTCGCTGGGACTCGGCGTGCCGTTCCTGATCGCCGCCTTGGCGCTTGAACGCGTGCTGGGTTTCTTGCGCCGCCTCAATCGGCAAGCGCGGTTGGTGGAGTGGACCAGCGGCACCTTGCTCGTGGGGATGGGATTTGTCGTGATGTTCAACCTGATTGGGCGCCTGGCGTCCCTTTTCCCCACCTGGATTGTCTAGGGCCCTTCCAGCCTGGCAATCCTCTGTATTGCCAGACCACTAGCTACGCCAGGGGCACGAGGGAGCGGCGGACGGCTGCCGCAATGTCCTCGATTGACTCCCCTTGCACCAGCCGCAGCAGCCATCCTGCTCGTTCCTGCTGATTCGCCGAGCCAGCGTATCCGTTGGCGGCCAGAAACACACGCAGTGCTATGTGAGCAGTGCGCTTGTTTCCATCCTGGAAGGCGTGTGCCTCCACAATCCCGTGCGCCAGCACGGCGGCCTGCATCGCAAGGTCAGCGCCAGTGTACGCTGCATACTGCCAGGGCCGAGCCAGCGCACTCTCCAGCTTCTCCATGCCGCCACCGAGTAGATGGTCAGTGGCTTGTTCCCACGTCAAGCCGAGGGCATCGGCATGGAACCGGATTACTTCTTCCGAGTTGAGGTAGGTTACGGGTTTCAAGGCGCCCAAATCACTGCTTGTTGGGCACAGTAAGCACCTGCATAGGTGCGGAGGATGGCGCTTGTCTGCCTTGGTCGGAGGTGGTTGGCTCTTCGCCGCGGTCGTAAGCAGCGAGGATTTCCAGCGCTTCCCGGTCTTCGGCGACGATCCGGCGGGAGAGCGCGGCGATCTCCGGGCGCACGTTCCGCACGTTCGGCTTTCCTGGTGCCGGCGGCTGCTTGGTGTGCTGAACCCTGGTCATCGTGCTCCTCCTGGAATAGAGCGCCACGGTACCAATATAGCAGCTTGCGCCGGACCTCACCCTCCGGCCCCGTCATTGCGGCGCAAGCCGCAATCCAGATCAATGAGGGTCCACGAATAGCCCTGGATTCCGGCTTCCGCCGGAATGACGAACGCCTGGACGCGCTGAATCGCGCCCCTACTCGGTGCTCTCTGTGTGCTCTGTGGCTAAACAAGCCTGCCGAGAGAGGTGGAGGTGGGAAGGCGGTGCGGATGCGTGCGGAATGCGCTACTATCTGGCCTGATACCGCACGAGAAGGGAACGCATTCATGTCCCTCGCAGGTTCTCCAACACGCCTCATCCGTGCCGCGCGACTGCTTGATGGCAGCGGCGCGCCGCCGGTGGCCGATGGGCTGGTCGTCGTCGCCGGCGAACGCATTGCCTGGGCCGGTCCGGTCACTGCCGCGCCTGAGCAGTACCGGCACATCCTAGAAGGGGAGGAAGCACCCTCCGGCACTCATTTGGTCTCCTACGCCAATGGCACGGTGCTCCCCGGTCTGATTGATACCCACACCCATTTCTCGCTGCCCGCCGATGGCCGGCCCTACGAGCCGGTCATGGCCGAACCCGATGGGCTGCACCTCCTCTACGGAGTCCGCAACGCGCGGCTCCACCTGGAGGGCGGTGTGACGACGGCCCGGGACCTCGGCGCTCGGCGGCGAGTGGCCTTCGATCTGCGTGCCGGTCAGCGGCAGGGCCTCTTTCCGGCCCCGCGCTTGCTCGTCGCCGGTCGCTCCATCGCTTGCACCCGCGGGCACTTCTGGTTTTGCGGCGAGGAAGCGGACGGCCCGGACGCTGTGCGTCGCTCGGTGCGCCGCCTGGTCCACGAGGGCGCCGATGTCATCAAGGTGATGACCACCGGCGGCGGGACGGCCGGCACACTGCCGGAGCACGCCTCATACACCACGGCGGAGTTACAGGCGCTCGTAGACGAGGCCCACGGTTTCGGGCGCTTGGTCGTGGCCCATTGCCGCGGGCTGGAGGGCATGAAGCGGGCTGTCACTGCGGGTGTTGACGTGATGGAGCATTTGCAGTTCCTGTCCCCCGGGAACGGTGGCCAGCTACCGCAGGCGGCCTTCGATCAGCAGACGGCGGGCCTACTCGGCGAATCCGATGTATTCCTGAGTCCGACCATCCAAGCCCTCGGCTATAACGTCGTCTGCCGGCTCCGGGCGCGCCGCGATGCAGCAGGGCCGGAATCGCTCACGGACGCAGAGCAGCAAGAACTGGCAGAGACCGAAGCGCGGGTGGACGCCCACTTCGCCGTCATTCGCCAACTGCTCGATCTGGGTTTGGCCGACCGGTTTATCGCCGGCTCGGACTCCGGGCCGGGCACCGTCTACTTCGGCAACCTGCAGTTGGACTTGGAAGCGCTGGTGCTGGCCGGACTTAGCCCGTTGCAGGTCATCGCGGCGGCCACCTCGCGGGCCGCTCGTGCCGTCGGCCTGGACCATGAGATTGGCTGTCTGAAGCCGGGGCTGGCTGCCGATCTCCTCGTCGTGGACGGCGACCCGGCGACCGACATTGCCGCCTTGCGCCAGGCCCGCGCCGTCTACCAGGGCGGCCGGCGCGTGCATGAGCGGTGCTGAAGGTATCCGGCGCCGTGAGCGCGCGCAACTCCCGGATGGGAGGCTCGGAGTTGGTGTTGATGAGATGTTATAGTGAGGGGACTATCGTATGTCTATCCGAATAAGGCCTCTCCGCGCCGGTATGTCGGGTTTCGTCACCGGTGTTGGCCGCCTGCTTGACTTCGGCGGGGCGCTGCACGTTCAGCGACGCCATTACCGGCCCGTGCTCCCACCTGGCCTAGCCGACTATCTAGCGATTCAATCGGATTGGATGGCTACCGGGCAGGATATCCGGCAGGCTATCAACCTTCTCGACCCAACGTACCGCGATAGCAGGACTGGTACCGAGGTTCCGTATCAGCCGAATGGTGACGGCTCATCTGCTAGGCGAGCACCGCATGACTCAGACGCCTGAAGAACTGGCACCTCAGCAAGCTGACGAGGCATCTCCCCTATAGCCGTCTCCGGGAGAGCAGTTGCCGTCCAGCGTGTCTGCTCGCATGCTGGCTGCCTCAGTGTACTATGGGCCACTGCCACCTCCTGATGATCTTAAGGCATATAGCGAGATCGTCCCCGATGCCGCCGAGCGGATGTTGGCGATGGCTGAACAGCAGACTCATCATCGCCAGGAGATGGAGCGCCGGCAACTGGAATTGGACCGCGTTGGGACAGTCACGAGTCTGCGTCATGAACGCTGGGGGTTGGTGTGCGGGACGGTCTGTGTCCTTGCACTTATTGCGGCGGCGCTGTGGATTGCCTGGCTGGGTAATACAAATGCTGCTGCTATCTTGGGCACGGGTACGTTAGCAGGTGTAGCAACTGCCTTTGTGGTTGGCACGCGGGCACGCCAGCGGCAGGTAGGTGTCCAGCCCACTTCAAGCAGGCAACCGCCGCCGGAACTCCAGGACGAACAGCCGAGTGTTCCGCCGCCAGCCAAGGGGACGGGGCAGTAGCGAGGCCGCAGGGCGAGTGGGTCAGGCGTTGCGTTCGCCGTCGCGCTTGCCGATGTGTCGGATGTCGCTGCCCTTGACGAGGAAGATAACTTGCTCCGCGAGGTTGGTCGCGTGGTCGCCAATGCGTTCGAGGGCCTTATTCACCGACTGTACGCGCGTACAGGCCTCGATGAGGCTGGGGTTCTCGTGCATCAACGGCAGTAGATCATCGTAGACGCGATCATACAGGTCATCAACCTCTTCGTCGCGGGCAATGACTTGCTCCGCCTGCTCCACGTCGGCGCTGACAAAGGCATCAATCGCGCCCCGCACCATCTCCTGAGCGATGCCCGCCATCTGCGGAATGTCCACGTAGGGCTTCGGCTGCGGCAGGGCGCTCAGGTTAACAGCACGCTTGCAGATCGTGACGGCGAGATCACCGGTCCGTTCCAGGTCGGTGACCATCTTCAGCGCAAAGGTGACGAACCGCAGATCGGAGGCCACCGGCTGCCGCCGCGCCAAGATATGGATGCATAGCTCGTCAATCTCCATCTCGGCGCTATTGACCTTGTAGTCGTCTTCGATGGTGGCTTTGGCAAGCTCAACGTCGCGCTCGACGAGCGCCTGGGTTGCGTGCGCGATCATCTGCTCGACCTGGCCCGCCATGAGTAGCAGTCGGTGCCGCAGCTCGCGCAGCTCGCGCTCGTATTCGCGGTCGGTGTGCTCCCGTGCTTCCGTGGCGGTTGCCATGTCCTACCTGCCTTTCCTCTGTCCGGGGCACAGGTCAGCCGAATTTGCCGGTGATGTAGTCCTCGGTGCGCTCGTCCGTTGGCGCCGTGAAGAGTCGATTCGTCGGCCCGTACTCGATCAGGTCGCCGAGCAGGAAGAATGCCGTCCGGTCGGAGACACGTGCGGCCTGCTGCATGTTGTGTGTCACGATGACGACCGTGTACTCCTCGCGTAGCGCGTACACAAGGTCCTCGATCCGCGCGGTCGCAATCGGATCGAGCGCCGAGCATGGCTCATCCATGAGCAGCACGTCCGGGTTCACCGCCAACGAGCGGGCTATGCAGAGCCGCTGCTGCTGCCCACCGGAGAGACTGCCGCCGGGCTTGTCGAGCTGGTCCTTCACCTCGTCCCAGAGTGCCGCCTGTTGCAATGCCTGCTCGGCAAGATCATCGCCTTCACCGCGGCGCAGCGAGTGGGTGAGGCGCAGACCGGCCAGCACGTTGTCACGGACGGACATCGTGGGGAAGGGGTTCGGCTTCTGGAACACCATCCCGATGTGGCGGCGCACGCGCACCGGGTCTACCTGGGGGCCGTAGATGTCCTCGCCGTTGAAGAGCACCTCGCCGCGCGCGCGGGCGCCGGGCACCAACTCGTGCATACGGTTGAGGCAGCGGATGTAGGTGGATTTCCCGCAGCCCGAGGGGCCGATCATCGCCGTGACTTGGTGCTCCGGTATCTCCATCGAAACCGAGTGGATGACCTTCTGCTTGCCGTACCAGGCCGAGAGGCTCTTCACCTCGAACTTCACGTTCGCTGCACTGCCGTTCACGGCCGGGCTACCGCTCGCCGTCTGCGGTCGCGGTGGGGCCGTTGGTGTTGTTACCACGGAAATACCTCGTCGGGCTTAGTAGATGCGCCGCTGCAAGCGGTTGCGGAGGTAGATCGCCAGGGCATTCAACAGCAGCAGCGTCACCAGCAGAACCATAATGCCGGCCGCCGCGTCGGCGATGAAGCCATGCTGCGGTCGAGAGACCCAGTTGAAAATCTGGATGGGCAGCACGGTGAAGGGCGAGTCGAGTCCGGTCGGTAGGAAGGCGATGTAAGTCAGCGCCCCCATCATAATCAGCGGCGCCGTCTCGCCAATTGCCCGCGACATCGCCAAAATCGAGCCGGTCAGGATGCCGGGGAAGGCCATGGGCAGGACAACCTGCCAGATGGTCTGCCACCGCGACGCCCCCAACGCCAGCGCCCCCTCGCGCAGCGAGAACGGGACGGTCCGTAGGGCCTCGCGCGAGGCGATAATGATGATCGGGAGGATCAAGAGTGCCATCGTACACGCCCCGGCGATGACGCTACGCCCCATGCCGGAGGCGCGCACGAACAGCTCCAGGCCCAACAGTCCGTAGATAATCGAGGGCACGCCGGCCAGATTGGCGATGTTGACCTCGACGATCTGAGCTAACCAGCTGTCGGTGCCGTACTCTTCGAGATAGATAGCCGCGCCTACCCCCAAGGGCAGCGCGATGATGCCCGTCAGCCCGATGACGTACACGCTCCCCACGAGCGCGGGTAGGATGCCGGCCAACTCCGGCTTGCGCGACGGATAGCTGGTCAGGAAGTCCCAACCGATGCGCTGCGCGCCATCCATGACCACGTCGCCGATCAGGACGAGGAGGACGATCAACGGCAGGGCGATAGCCCCAAGGCAGAGGCTGACGAAGATGTGTTCGCGTGTCTTGCTGAGGGGCTGCTCAGTCTGCTGGATTTTTTGCATCTTAGAGTATCCCGCGTGCCTTTCGGGCGAGCCGCTGACTGAAGACGTTCATCGTGAAGGTCATCACGAAGAGCATCGCGCCGACGACGAAGATCGTGGAGTACTCCAGCGTTCCGTGCGGGGTGTCGCCCAAGCTCACCTGCACGATATAGGCCGTCATCGTCTCGACGGCGAGCCGCGGATCGAAGGTGAGCCGCGGCTGCTGACCCGCGGCGATGGTCACGATCATCGTCTCGCCAATCGCCCGCGAGGTGGCCAGCGTCACCGCTGCCGCGATACCGGAGCGGGCCGTCGGCAGAATGACTTGGAAGATTGTCGGGAGCTTCTGGGCGCCGAGGGCGTAAGCCCCCTCACGCAGGCTGATCGGCACGGCGTACAGGGCATCCTCACTCAACGAGGAGATCATCGGGATAATCATGATCCCCATAACGATGCCGGGGCTGAGGGCGTTGAACCCGGCCAAGCCGGGGATGAAGCTCTGAAGCAGCGGCGTGACGAAAATCAGTGCGAAGAACCCGTAGACAATCGTGGGGATGCCGGCGAGGATCTCCAGCGCCGGTTTGATGACCCGCCGCACGCCCTCGGCGGCGAACTGGCTGAGGTAGATCGCAGCCAGCAATCCGAAGGGCAGCGCGACCACAATCGCGATGGCCGAGGTGAGCATCGTGCCCGCGATGAGCGGCCAGATGCCGAAGTGCTTGTCCAGGAAGAGCGGGGTCCACTGGGTATCCAGAAAGAACTGGGCGAACGAGACGATCCTGAAAAAGCCAATCGTCTCGAAAATGAGCACGCCGACGATCCCGGCGGTCGTGAGGATAGAGACAACTCCGCAGGCACGCAGGACCAGCTCGATTAAACGCTCGCCAGGCGACTTGCGGCCGTGCAACTGCTGCACGGACGTTCGCCGCTTGGCTCTGTCCTGGGTTGTGACTCCGCTTGCCATGTCAATGCAATGCTGCTGCGCTAACGGCGGCTGAGGAGCTCCTCGATGGTAACACCGACTTCGGCGCCACCGGAGAAGACGGAGCCGGTTACGCGCTGGTTAAAGCGCTCCAAGGCCAGGTTATAGGCCGTATCGGGCAGGCGGATGTAACCCACTTCTTCCACCAGGGGCCGCCCCTGGGTCAGATAGAACTCGATAAAGGCCTGGACTTCGGGCCGGTCGGCACCGGACTTGCTCACGTAGATGAAGACCGGACGGGCGAGGGGCTGGTAGGTGCCGTTGCCTACGGTCTCCAGGGATGCGGCAATCGCCCCTTTGCCGTTGTCCTCGTCACCGTCGTCAATCGGCACAACCTTCAGCTTGTCCTGGTTCTCGACGTAGTAGGCAAAGCCGAAGTAGCCGAGCGCGTTCTCGTCCCTGGTGATCCCCTGCACGAGCACGTTGTCGTCTTCGCTGGGGGTGAAGTCGCCGCGGCTGGCCTGGGACTTGCCGTTGATGGCTTCCGTGAAGTAGTCGAACGTGCCGGAGTCAACGCCGGGGGCAAAGAGGGTGAGCGGCTTGTCGGGGAAGCCGGGCCGAACGTCACTCCACTTCAGGACCTTGCCCTGGGCTGCCGGCTCCCACATCTTCTTCAGCTCGGCGGTCGTGAGGTGGTCTACCCACGTGTTCTTGGGGTTGACCACCACGGCGAGGCCATCGAACGCAACGGGAAGCTCGATGAACTCGATGCTCTGCTCGCCGCAGAGCGTGATTTCCGAACTCTTGACGGGGCGCGAAGCGTTGGAGACGACGGTTTCGCTGTTGCAGAACTTCTTGAAGCCGCCACCGGTACCGGAGACGCCGACCGTGATGCGGGCGCGGTTGACCTTCTGGAACTCTTCGGCAACGGCTTCGGTGATGGGGAAGACGGTGCTGGAGCCATCAATGGCGATGATGGAGGCCCGGCCTGCCGGGGTGGATGCCGTTCCGCCGGTCGTTTCGGTTTCGCCGCACGCAGCGAGTGCCAGCGCAGCGGCACTCAGGATGCCGACTCGTCCGATGTCTCGTCGCTTCACCTCATGTCCTCCGTCTGTGTTGGGTTGGAGCCGCTTCCTTCATTGAGAAAGTCTAGGGCGGCATTGTGACGGGACGGTGACAAGTCCGTAACGCGAATGTGGCAGGTGCCGGCCGGGTGTGTCACTGGCGGAGTTGCCCGTCTCACTCCCCGGCCGGCGTGGATTGGAAGGTGGATGATGGCGGTTGTTACGAGCCGACGATGCCGCCGTCCCGCTTCACGACGGAGACCACTGACGGGCGCGGGGGCATGGCCGGGTCGAAATCGGGCCAGCGCGTATCCGGTGTGTCGAAGCCTACGCTTTCCTCACCGGGATGCTGCACGGACACAAAAAGCCCGGTGTCATCGGACGTGAAGCACAGACTGGCGCACTCCGCGCCGAGGGGTGTGCGGAAGAAGTGCTTCGTCAGGGCGCGGCCGGTGCCGCTGGTATCAGTGGCATAGATGCCGTCGGCGAGGCCCTTGCTGCTGGGCATACCGTCGGTGGCAATCCAGAGCCGTCCCTTGCGGTCAAAGGCGAAGTTGTCCGGGGTGGCAAACCAGCCATGCTTCGAAACGTCCTGGTGATACGAGGCACCGTCGACCGGCTCTTCGGGGTCGCCGGCCCGAATGAACATCTCCCAGCGTGCTTCGGTGGCCGCGTGGTCGGCCGCCCTCCCCTCGCCGGGCGGGATAATCTCGATGATATGCCCAAACCGGTTGTAGAACCGGGGATTGGCGCGATCCGTCTCTTCGACCGTGCGCTGCTTGTTCTTGGTCAGCGCCACGTACACGCGGCCGGTCGCCGGATTAGGCTCAACGTCCTCGGGCCGATCCATCGGCGTGGCTTTGAGCAGATCGGCCGCCTGGCGGGTCTCGATGAGCACGTCGGCTTGGCTGGTGAACCCGTTGGCTGCCGTGAGCGGCCCTTGGCCGTAGACGATGGGCAGCCACTCTAGCACTCCATCGTCATGGAACTTGGCGGCGTACAGCGTGCCTGAATCGAGGAGATTGAAGTTCGCCGCGCGGTTATGTGGGTTGTAGGCGTGCTTGGAGACGAACTTGTACACATACTCGAAACGCTGATCGTCCCCGGAGTAGAGCACCACCCGCCCGTCCCTACTCAGTACCGTCTGGGCGCCTTCGTGCCTGAAGCGTCCGGCGGCGGTGCGTTTCGCCGGAGTCGAGTGCGGGTTGTAGGGGTCGTACTCGACAATCCAGCCAAAGCGGTTTGGCTCATTCGGCTCCTTCTCGACGTTGAAGCGGTCGAAAAACGCGCCCCACCACGGATACTCAGGCTCGTTGCGGATACTATAGCGGGCGTGATTCCGTTCCTCGCGCGTCCCGGTCGGATCACCGGAGAAGTAATCCTGAAAGTCCTCCTCGGCGATGAGCACGGTTCCCCAAGGCGTGACGCCGCCGGCGCAGTTGTTCAGGGTGCCGATGACGCACGCCCCGCTCGGATCGGCGTTGGTCCGCAGCCGCTCGTGTCCGGCCGCCGGCCCGGAGAGCGTCATCTCCGTGCTCCGGGTCGAGAAACGGCGATTGTAGGGGCTGTTCCGGACAACTTCCCAGTGGCCCGCCGTGCCGCCGCGCCACACGATCTCGACGACGGAGTGACCGTGGGCCGCCAGCTCGATCTCGGTCAGTGCCCTCGTCATCTTCTCTTGTTGGTTGTCCAGCGTGAAGCCGGGGAACATGAGGTGCGTGTTGGTGTACTCATGGTTCACGCAGAGTAGACCGTGGTTGCCGCTCGTGGAGCCACGCGGCAGGGGCATGTAGGAAACGAAGTCGCAGTTATACCCGAACTGCTGCTCCTGGGCCTCGGCGGTCTGATTGGCGATATCGAAGACGGGCGCGTCGGCCATGATGGGATCACCCCAGCGCAGCAATACTTGGGTATTGTAGCCGGGTGAAACGTGAATGGTTTCGTCGTAGCCGTGGGCCAGCTCCTCGAAGGTCAACGACGACTGCGGAGCAGCGGCAAGCATGGCTTGGGTACCCAGCCGGCTGCTCATAGCCGCCGCACCGGCCACCGCGGCCATACCCTTCAAGCCGAGCCGCCGACTAAACCGCGCTTCGATAATCTCGCCGATCCACCGTTCGCCGGATGGATTGGAGCCAGTTTCGTCAGCAGACATCCGCAAACTCCTCCCTGCGAGTGAAGTATGCCCTACGGGACGACTCGCTGGCGGATGCGGGCCGCGTGACACGTGTGGCGTGAAGATGAGTGAGGCGATAGCCGGCAGCCCCTACGTGCTGTGCTGGGTGGTCACTGAGTCGAGCGGATGCGGAGTGCCTGCCCGATACGGATCAGGTCGGGGTTGCTGATGGCGTTGTCGGTGGCGATGATGTCCACCGTCAGCCCAAAACGGCGGGCGAGGGCACTCAGCGTATCGCCGGGCTGCACCGTGTACGTCACCACCGGCACCGGTTCGGTGTCCACCTCCGCCACCGGCGGCGCATCCGGGCCAGCAGGTACGCCAGCCGCAATCGCCACGGCGATCTCCCGGCGTTTCTCCGGGCACGCCAGGAAGCCGCGCAACCGGTCCGGGTTGGTCAGGAACTCGCATTCGACGAGCGCCGCCGGCATGGCGGTGAGGCGCAGCACCGCGAAGTCGGCCGGCTTGACGCCGCGGTTGGCGTGGCCGGGGAACGCGGCCGCGAGGTGCTCCATGAGGCGGTCGGCAAAGGATTTCCCAGCCGTCGAGCCGGGGAAGTGGAAGACCTCGATGCCCTCGGCCGCCGGATTCGCGGCGGCGTTGGCGTGGATGCTGATGAAGAGGTCCGCCGCGTGGCGGTTGGCGTGTGCGGCGCGGGCAGCCAGCTGCAGCGACCGGTCGCGGCGACGGGTCAACAGTACGGAGTGGCCGCGCTGCGCCAGCTCCGCCTCCAGCAGCAACGCCACGTCCAGCGTGAAGTCACTTTCCTTCAGGGTGAGCGCCGGCTCGGCGGCGGCGGCCGGAGCCGTACCGATAGCTCCAGGATCGGTCCCGCCATGGCCGGGGTCAATGCAGATTTTCACCGTCTTGGTCTCCTATCCGGGTGACGCAATGTGCGCGTGTGCTGCGCGTCACTCCGTAGGGGCCATATTGGTCCGACGGTCTGCTTTGACAACCCCCTATGGTCCCCTCACGAGGGTAGGTTTTTGTCTGCATCAGGATTTGCGGGATGGAAGGATGAGCAGGATAGGGCGAGGGCGGGACTCACCCCCCGGCCCCCTCTCTATCGCTCCGCGATGGAGAGGGGGTGTAGATTCCCGCCCCGTATCGGGGGGTGGACCTAACCCCCGGCCCCTTCCCTCCAGGGAAGGGGCGTTTGGATTCCGGCTTCCGCCGGAATGACGGGGACCTGGACGCGATAAATCGCGCCCCTACACAAAAAACCTACCCCTGTCAGCCTATGGCCCCCCCGCTGCGGCGGGGGGAGGGGCGCAACATGTGGCGCCCCTACGGCTTACCCCGTACCTATCCTGTCAGGGGAGTTAGGTCGGGAGGGGGAGCGTGACCCAGAAGATCGAGCCGCGCGGTGTGGCGGCCGCTACGCCCACCTCGCCGTGCATGGCGAGCGCGAGGTGCTTGACGATGGCGAGGCCGAGGCCGGTGCCGCCTTGCTCCCGCGAGCGGCCGGTGTCCACGCGGTAGAAGCGCTCGAAAATGCGGTCCCGGTGATGGGGGGCGAGGCCGGGGCCGTCATCGGCCACCTCGATACGGACGTGCCCCGGCTGAATGCTCCCACGAATGGAGAGGTGTCCGCCGGCGAGCATGTACTTCACCGCGTTGTCCAGCAGATTGAGGATGATCTGATCGAGCGCGTCGGCATCCGCTTGGGCGCTGAGGTCCGGCGCCACGGCGAGGTCCAGGGAGAGTCCTTTGGCTTGCCGTTCCTGGTCAACGACCTCTAGCGCCCGCTGTACTGCCGGCGCAATCAGCACCGGTTCGAGGTGCAGCGGATATTGGTCGGCCTCGATCTGGGCCAGCTCAAGCAGGTCGGCGACGATGCGGGCGAGGCGATCCGCTTGCCGGAGTAGCGCCTCAAGGAACTCCCGCGTATCCGGCGCATTGTCCAGGGGGGTGAGCAGTAAGGTTTCGGCATTGGCGCGAATGACACTCACCGGTGTACGCAGCTCGTGTGAGACGTTGGTCACGAAATCGCGGCGCGCCGTTTCGAGCCGCCGTAGCTCCGTCACGTCGTGCAGCACGATGACGCTGCCGCCGGTTGGCTGCTGGGGGGTGACACTGGCGAGCACGCGCCGCGGTTTTGCTGTCGGCAGGTCGAATTCGGTTGTTGACGGCGTGCCGTCCTGAGCCTGCGCGACCAAGTCTTGCAGGACCGGCACCCGGATGGTCTCCGGCAGCGTCCGGCCCAGCGGTGGCTCCCTCAAGTCCAGCAGCGTGCGCGCGGCCCGATTGGCGAGGGTGATACGCTGCTCGGCGTCCAGCGCCAGGATTGCATCGGCAAGCCCGTCGAGCACCGCCGCGGAGCGGTCACGCTCGGTCGCCAGCGTGGTCACGGCGTGCTCCAAGTCTTCAGCCATGCGATTGAATGAGCCGGCCAGTCCGCCGATCTCGTCGGTGGTCGCAACGGCAATCCGCTGCTGGCGGGCACCGGCGGCCATGGCGCTGGCGTGCTGCACGAGCGACCGCAGCGTGCGCGAGAGCAAGTGCGAGGCCAGACCACTCATGAAGACGGCAACCACCAGTCCCAGCAGTCCGGCCACGCCGAGCAGCACACGGAGCTGGTTGACGACCGGCTCGATTTCATCGAGCGGCGTGGCCGCGCGTACTACCGCCAACCCATCCGCTCGCGCCAAGGGCACGGCGACGTAGAGCATGTCGGTGCGGAGCGTGGCGCTGAAGCGGCGGGCGACGCCGCGCCCATCGGACCGTGCGGCCACTACCTCCGGACGGCGGCCGTGGTTATCAAGCTGCCGGACCTGCTCGACGGTCAGCGCAGAATCGCCGAGGACGGTGCCATCTTGAGCGATCACCGTCACCCGTGCGCTGGTTGCCTGGCCCAACCGGTCGGCCAGCGGGTCAACCGTCAGCGGTGTGGACCAGTCGCGGTGCGACCGAAACAGCTCGCGCACGGTGAGCGCATGACGGTGCAGCTCCGCTTCAATTCCGGACACGAGCAGCCGGCGCAGTTGGTTTTCGAGGTAGGCGCCACTGGCCAGGCCGACAACGAGGATCAGCGCGACGGAGACCACGAACAAGCGTCCCCGGACGCCGAGGCTCAAGGCTACTCTCCCTCCGGCCGGGATCGAAAGCGATAGCCCACGCCGCGGATCGTCTCGATGTACCGGCCGGCCGGTCCGAGCTTCTCGCGCAGGCGCTTGACGTGGGTGTCTACCGTGCGCGTCGTGACGGCGGCGTCAATGCCCCACACGTCGGCCAGGAGCGCGTCCCGAGTCTGCGCGCGGCCGCGGCGCGCGACGAACGTGGACAGCAGCTTGAACTCCAGGGCGGTCAGCTGCAATTCATCGTCATCGAGCCAAGCCCGGTGCCCGGCGCTGTCCACCCGTAGACGCTCAAACACCATCTCGCTCGCTGGCGGCGGCGACGCCGTGCGGGTGCGGCGGAGGATGGCGCGGATACGCAGCAATAGCTCGCGGATGCTGAACGGCTTGACCACGTAGTCGTCGGCACCGATCTCGAACCCCACGATCCGGTCGGTTTCCTGCGATTTGGCGGTGAGCATCACGACGAGCACGGATCGCGTCCGCTCGTCCATCCGTAGCTGCCGGCAGACCTCGGTGCCCGGCATATCGGGGAGCATCAGGTCGAGGAGAATCAGGTCCGGAACCGGGCCGCTGGCGACAAGCTCCAGCGCCGCCTGCCCGGTGTAGGCGCTCCGAGTCTGGTAGCCCTCGCGCCGGAGGTTGTATTCGAGCATCCTGACCAGGTCCGGCTCGTCCTCGACGATCAGGATGTGTTGCACCATGCCACCCTCTCACCTGGCCCACAGCGAGCGCGTTGTGACGCCGTGCGCCGTTCCATCTTATACCCTATATACCCCACTTATACCCCATCGGACGGTGCGGACTCAGCGGCCCGCTCCACGCCGCCAGCCATGATATTGACTAACTGGTGGAGGTACCCCTCACGATCAGGGGCGTTCCGTTCTTTGCGGCGGATGATCTCCTCATGGAGAACAAAGGACAGCAGCGCGCCGATGAACTGCTTGGCCAGCCAGAGCGGTTGGACGTGCGGTCGGGCTGCATCCGGCAGCACGCGCTCGATGGCGGCCGCCAGACCTTCCTGCGCCGGATCGGATAGCTGGGATAGATACTGCTGCCCCCAATCCGAACGCTGGTGCGCGGCCAAGAACAAGACCTCCAACAGCTGCTTCGCCCGTCGCTCGGTGACTCCCTCCAGGAACCCCCGACCGGCCGCAAATAGCACCTCGCGCAGCGTGGCATTGCCACTCAATCGGCTGACACCGCGCTGTGGTCCTGCGGCGGCCGTCGTGAATAGCGCCTCCAGGATGGTCTCCTTACTTGGGAAATAGTGGTAGAGGGAAGCCGGACGGATGCCTACCGCTTCGGCAATGGCCCGCATCCCGGTGGCTTCGTAGCCGTGCTCGGCAAAGAGGGCGATGGCTACATCCAAGACGCGCTGCCGCCGCTCCTCGTGGTGCCTGGTTGGTCCGCGTGGTCGTCCTGTCATCCGGCACCTCCGGCTCTTGCAAACGCGCCGCCCGCGGCCGCTTGTACGTCCTGCCGCACAACGTTGTTCCACTGCTTCCGACGGCAGCCATACTATGCTACACTGCCTAACGAACGTTCGTTGGAAAGGCTGTATCGCTATGTTCTCGCTCCTCGCTGCTGCCGTCGCCTCGAAGAAGGGTATCACGGGCATCGTCGTCTTCTGGCTGGCCGTCGCCGTTGCCATGCAGGTGCTGGCGCCGTCGTTGGAGGAAGTCACCACGAACGAGCAAGAGGACTTTCTGCCGGCCGGGGCGGAGTCCCTGCAGGCTATCCAAGTCGTCGCAGACAAGTTCCCGGCGACCGAGGGCATTCCGGCCATCCTCGTGGTCGGCGGCCCGCAGCCGTTCACCCCGCAGGACCTAGCGGCCATCGAGCGGCTGGACGCTGCGCTGCGCTCCGACGCCGCCCCGGCGGCTATCGCGTCCGTGCGTTCGGTCTTCTCGGCGCCCCAGGCCCGGGAAGCGTTTGTCGCTCCCGATGACCGGACGATGATGCTCTTCGTGACGGTCAACGGCTCCCCGTCCGATGATCCGTTTATTACAGCCGTGGACTGGATTCGGGAGCAAGCGGCGGCGGCCACCGCCGGCACCGCCTTGGAGGCCGCCGTGACCGGGCCGGCCGGTATCTCGACCGATGCCGCGCGCGTATTCCTGGGCATTGACTTTCGAATCACGCTGACCACTGTGATCCTGGTGCTCGTGATCCTCCTCGCCGTCTATCGGTCGCCCCTGCTCGCCATCCTGCCCATCGTCTGCGTGAGCTGGGCGCTGCTCATCGCCCAATCGGTGGCGGCGTTGCTGGCCGATCAGTTCGGTCTTCCCCTCAACGGGCAGACAACGGGAGTGATGTCCGTCCTGATGTTCGGCGCCGGCACGGACTTCACGCTGTTCATTGTGGCGCGGTACCGCGAGGAGTGGGGCCGGCAGGCGACCCGCTGGGCGGCCATGCGCGAGTGCATGCGCCGCGTTGGACCGGCCATCGCCTCCAGCGCCGGCACGACGATGGTCGCAATGGTGGCGCTCCTGCTGGCCACTTACGGCTCCTTCAAGGCGCTTGGCCCCATGTTGGCGGCGGCTATCTTCATTATGTTGGCGGTCGGGCTGACGCTGATCCCGGCCCTGGCCGTGCTGCTCGGCCGGCCGGCGTTCTGGCCGCTGAATCCGCAGCTGTCCTCCAGCCAGGCGAGCGCCTTCTGGAGCCGCGTGGCCGCGCTGGTTGTCCGACGCCCCGGTGTGGTGCTCGGCACGACGGTCGTGCTCTTGCTCGCGTCAACGCTCGGTGTACCGACGATCAAGCCGAGCTTCAACTTCCTGGAGGGCTTCCCCCCCGACACCGACTCGCGGCGTGGGTTCGAAATGCTGCAACGGAGCTTCCCGGCCGGCGAGCTGTCGCCGACCCAGGTCGTGGTCACGACGGACGATGGGAATGTGTACCAGCATCTCGCGGCCCTGGATGCCCTGGCGGCGGCCCTGGATAGCGAGCCGACGGTGCTCCGGGTGAGTGGTCCGACGCGACCATTCGGTGCGGCCCTCCCCCTCAGCGCCGAGGCGCTCCAAGCCGGCATTAGCAGCCTGCCTCAAGAGGTCTGGCAAGGCGGCCCACCGCCACGCAATCTGCCCCCGCAGCAGCAGGCCGTCCTCGGCGTCTTCTTTGCCGGCCAACGCTTTGTCTCGCCGGATCGGACCACGGCGCAACTGGAGGTCGTGCTCGACCGTGACCCCTACAGCGTGCCGGCGCTGGATCAAATCGAGCGCCTCCGCGACGTGGCGCGGGATGCAATCGCGACAACTGATTTGACCGGTGCGGCGGTGCTCGTCGGTGGCCAGACGGCCACGCAGGCCGATACCCGCGCCTCCGTCAATCGCGACGCCCAGGTGGTGGGCCCCATCGTCATCGCTGCCATCTGGGTGATCCTGGCGCTGCTGCTCCGCAGTCTGGTGGCGCCGACGTATCTGGTGGTCAGCGTCCTCTTGAGCTTCCTGGCGGCGTTGGGGCTATCCAGCCTGATCTTCCAGAACGTCCTCGGCCACAGCGGCGTGGGGTATCAGAATGCGGTCTGGATGTTCATCTTCCTCGTGGCGTTGGGCGTGGACTACAACATCTACATCATGTCGCGCGTGCGCGAGGAGGTCGGCCGCTCCGGCTTGGTGGAGGGCACCCGCCGGGCCATCAGCCGGACCGGCGGGGTTATCACCTCGGCCGGCATCATCCTGGCCGGCACCTTCTCGGTCTTGGCCAGCCTGCCGCTGCGCGACTTGGTGCAACTGGGCTTTGCGGTGATGCTCGGTATTCTGCTCGATACGTTCGTCGTGCGGGCGCTGCTGGTCCCGAGCATCGTGCTGCTGCTCGGCCGCTGGAGCTGGTGGCCGGCGCGGCAGGTGGGGCCCGCGTCGGCCGATACGCCGCCGGCAGCGGACTCGCCGGCCGCGTGACGCTGACACACCGCGTCGGCTAGGGGCCTCACCCCCCAGCCTGATAAGGGTAGGTTTTTTGTCTGCATCAGGATTTGCAGGATGCACGGATGAGCAGGATGATCCTCACCCTCGCCGGGCAGGAATCGGGTGCTCTCTCGCGCCATGACGGGGGCGTAGGGGCCACGTAGGGGCCTGGATTCCGGCTTTCGCCGGAATGACGAGCGCCGGGGCGCGCGGACTCCCCCCTTCAGCGCGTCGGCACACCGGGTCCGATAGCCCTCGTGTCGTCGGCCGCGTGCCGTCTCCGTTTCGCCGTCTCGCCTTGCCGCTCCCTCCGAATGTGTCTTAATATTTCGCTCGGACAGCACTCGTTTGGGAAGGCTGAGTAAGTATGTTCTCGTTCCTCGCCGCTACCGCCGCCTCGAAGAAGGGTATCGCCTGTATTGTCCTGTTTTGGTTGGTGGTCCTCATCGCAATACGGGCGGTGGCGCCGGCGTTGGGCGACGTAACGACCAATGAAGAAGAGGACTTTCTGCCGGCCGGCGCCGAATCCCTGCGGTCCGGCCAAGTCGTCGCCGACAAGTTCCCGGCGACCGAGGGCATTGCGGCCCTCCTCGTAGTCAGCGGTCCGCAGCCATTCACTCCACAGGAGTTGGCGGCCATCGAGCGGCTGGACGGCGTGCTGCGCTCCGCCGCCGCCCCCGAAGCTGTCGGGGCCGTGCGTTCGGTCTTCTCGACGCCCGAAGCCAAGGAGGCGTTCGTTGCCCCCGATGGCCGGACGATGATACTCGTCGTGGCGATCAACGCTTTCCCGACCGATGAGTCGTTCGTGCCGGCCGTGGACTGGATTCGGGAGCAAGCTCAGGCGGCCACCGCCGGTACTGCCTTGGAGGCCGCCGTGACCGGACGAGCCGGCATGTCGGCCGACCTCTTGGGCGCGTTCGAGCAATTCGACCTGCGAGTCACGCTGACGACCGTGGCGCTCGTGCTCGTCATCCTCCTCGTCATCTATCGGTCGCCGCTCCTCGCCATCCTCCCCCTCTTCTGTGTGGGCTGGGCGCTGCTCATCGCCCAATCGGTGGCGGCGCTCCTGGCGGACCAGTTCGGTCTCCCCCTCAGCGGCCAGACGCCAGCGGTGATGTCCGTCCTGATGTTCGGCGCCGGCACGGACTTCACGCTGTTCATTGTGGCCCGCTACCGCGAGGAATGGGGCCGGCAGCCGACTCACTGGGCAGCCATGCGCGAGTGCATGCGTCGCGTCGGCCCGGCTATCGCCTCCAGCGCCGGGACTACGGCGGTGGCGATGGTCGCACTCATGTTGGCGACCGTCGGCTCGTTCAGGACGCTGGGCCCCATGCTGGCGGCTGCTATCTTCATCATGCTGGCGGTCGGGCTGACGCTGATCCCGGCCCTGGCCGTGCTGCTCGGCCGGGCGGCCTTCTGGCCGCTGCAACCGCAGCGAAGCTCGGGGCAAGCGAGCACCTTCTGGAGCCGCGTGGCCGCGCTAGTCGTCCGGCGCCCCGGCGTGGTGCTCAGTATTACGGTGCTGCTCTTGATCGGGGTGTCCTTGGGGGTGCCGACGCTCAAGCCGAGCTTCAACTTCCTGCAAGGACTGCCGGCCGACACGGAATCGCGGCGCGGGTTCGAAATGCTGCAACGGAGCTTCCCGGCCGGCGAGCTGGCGCCGACCCAGGTCGTGGTCACGACGGAGGACGGGGATGTCTTGCAGCATCTCGCGGCGTTGGACACGCTCGCGGCGGCCTTGGACGAGGTGCCGGGCATCTTGCGGGTGAGTGGCCCCACGCGGCCAACGGGCACGGCCTTACCGATTGATATCGCCACGTTGCAGGTGGCCGTCGAACGCCTCCCCCCGGCACTACTGCAAGGCGGCGCACCGCCCGGCAACCTACCCCCGGAGCAGCAGGCTATCCTCCGGGTCCTCTTGGCCGGCCAACGCTTTGTCTCGCCGGATCGGACCGCGGCGCAGCTCGAAGTCGTGCTCGACCGCGATCCGTACAGTGTGCCGGCGCTGGATCAAATCGAGCGCCTCCGCGGCGAGGCGCGCCGGGCCATCGGGACCACCGAGCTGGCCGGTGCGGAAGTCCTTGTCGGTGGCGCGACGGCAGTGCAGGCCGATGGTCGCACCGCCGTCACGCGGGATGTCCAGGTTGTGGGTCCCATCGTCATCATCGCCATCTTGGTAATTTTGGCCCTGCTGCTCCGCAGTCTGGTGGCGCCGGTGTACCTGGTTGTCAGCGTGCTGTTGAGCTTCCTGGCAACGCTGGGATTGTCCACGCTGATCTTCCAGAATGTCCTCGGCCATGAAGGGGTTGGGAACCGGAATGTGGTCTGGATGTTCATTTTCTTGGTGGCGTTGGGCGTGGACTACAACATCTACATCATGTCCCGCGTGCGCGAGGAGGTGGGCCGCTATGGCTTGGTGGAGGGGACTCACCGGGCCATCAGTCGCACCGGCGGAGTCATCACCTCGGCCGGCATCATCCTGGCCGGCACCTTCTCGGTCCTGACGACACTCCCGCTGCGCGAATTGGTGCAGTTGGGCTTTGCAGTGATGCTGGGTGTGCTGCTCGATACGTTCGTCGTGCGGGCAGTGCTGGTGCCGAGCGTCGTGCTGCTGCTCGGCCGCTGGAACTGGTGGCCAGCGCGGCAGGTGGGACCCGCGTCGACCGATACGCCGCCGGCAGCGGACTCCCCGACCGCGTGACGCCGACACGCCGAGTCTGCGTCATCCGCTGGCGGCTATGATGGTACGGACTCAGCGGTCAGGAGAGCGGCTATGCCGACGCTGCGCGGCCACATTTACGACGCCCGGACCGGCGCCACACTGCAAGCCAGAGTCCACGTCCTCGAAAGCACCGGAAAGTTCCGGGCGCCGCCGGATGCACTGCTGAAGGTCGGCGGTGGGTCGCCGTTCTTCTATAGCGACGGCTCCTTCGCGCTCGACCTGCTCTGCGGACCGGCCGACGTGGTGGTCGAGCGGGGCACCGAGTACCGGCCCTTGCTGCGGACGGTTGAGATACCGCGCAGCGGTACGCTGGAGGTGGAGTTGCCGCTCGAACGGTGGATCAACCTACCGGCCGAGGGCTGGCACGCCGGTAACACCCATATCCATTACGACGACCACGAGACCCGGCCCGATGAGCGGCGCCGGCTCGATCCGCAGATCGCCGACCTCTCGGTTGCGGTCATCAGCGCCCTCATCCGGCGGGAGCTGCCCTACGCCAGCAACAAGTACGTCGTAGGCCGACCTTCCGGCGCGGCGGCCACCCTGGCCGCCGGCCCGGTCCTCGACATCGGCGAGGAGACGCGCCACAACCGCCCGGCGAGCCGCTCGGCGGACGGTGGGATTGGCTACGGCCATCTCATGCTCATCAACCTGGCCAAGCTGGTCGAGCCGTTGAGCCGCGGCTCGGTATTGGTCGCGGAGGGCGAGCCGGACTATCCGCCGCTCATTGACGCCGCCGATGAAGCGCATCGGCAGGGCGGCGTGGCAATCTGGTGCCACAACGGTCAGGGCATGGAGGCGCCCGTCGCGGCGTCGTTGGGCAAGCTCGACGCCTTCAATCTCTTCGATCCGTTCTGGATGGACCCGGAGTGGGACGTCTGGTACGACCTGCTTACCTGCGGCTTACAACTGCCGGCCAGCACCGGCTCCGATTGGTTCATTTGCTCCAGCAACCGGGTCTACGCCTTCACCGGCGACGGTAGTGCCGCCGATCTCGCGCTCGCTGCCGCTCCATCACACGCCGGACACGATGGCAGCGAGGGCGGCCACGACCACGGACCGAGCGCCGGGCGGCTCGTGCCAGCGACGTTCAACTACGGCGCTTGGCTGGCGGCGCTCCAGGCCGGGCGCACCTTCATCACCAACGGCCCGGCCATTTTCTGCGCGGTCGAGGACGCCGGCCCTGGCACCGTGCTGCAACCCCGACAGAGTGCAGTGAATGTCGTGGTACGCTGGCAATCCTCGCAACCGATCCATCGCGTCGAGATCGTCGCGGACGGCGAGGTGGTAGCGCGTGAAGCCTGGGAGTCCGGCCGCACCGAGGGTACCCTGCGCCGGCAGGTGGACGTGCGCGACAGACTGTGGCTGGCAGCGCGCTGCTTTGGCGATGGCCGCGACTCGTTCGGCCACTTTGCCTGGGCACACACCAGCCCGGTCTACTTCCGCGGTCGCTCCAGCGGTGCCGCCTCCCCGCGGACACGCCGGGCGGCCGCCGGCTTCGTGCAGCGCCTCGATGCAGCCATCGAGTGGGTGCGAACGCAGGGCCATTACCGCGAGAGCGCCCACCGCGACCGCATGATTGCGCTCTTCCAAGGCGGCCGCGACTACTTCGCTGGCAAAGCCGGGGCTTGATTGCGGCAGTGATAGGGCAGTGCTGCCGGCTGGTGCTCAGTGGGCGGGGCCGGCGGTGTCGTCCGCGTCGGAGGAGGCTTGGGCGTCGTCTTGGCCGGGCAGGCCCAGGTAGGTAAAGGCCGCGATGATGACGGTCGCAACCCCAAAGAAGGCCGCTACAAACCACCAGTCCGATACCTCCGGCCAGGCCGGGAGCGCGATCAGGGCAGCGACGAGCGCCACCAGCAGGCTCACGACTGCGAACGGGCTGGGAGTTTCGCCACCGACAATCTCGGCGTACCGATTGCCGTTCGTCTGCGCGGGTGGCTTGCCGTCGTCACTTGTCATGGGCAATGCCTCTCATCGGGTAGTCCAGCCACAGGCGCGGCGTCGCCCGCGTCGGACGTTTCACGTGAAAGAGTGCGGACTATCCGTCTACTCGCCGGGCACCGGGACCGGGCCGGCCGTGCCCGTATCGAGACCTTCCAGTTTGATTCCCAGGAACCCCACCACGTCAAAGCCGTAGAGATAGACCCGGCCTTGTGGAACCTCGGCGTGCTCCGCTTGCTCAACGACGGTGCCCGTGGCTGCGTCAACGTACTTCATGTCTCGGCGCAGCGCGGCCCCTGGAAAATACTTCCCCATTTGGTACCACTGCTCCAGCGGCACGTGCTCCTGCGCCCAGGGGAAGTTGTCACGGTCCAAGAGCCAACGCTCCATGTTCTGTGCCATAAGGCGGCGTCTTTCTCCTGGTTCTTACCGGCTGGATTCGCTACGCCATGATACCAGTTTGCCGCGATGCCGCCAGCTTGGACCTACACCCAACTCCCTGCCTGATAAAGATTGCTAACTTAATCAGGTAGTGGGAGATAGCCCCCCTATGGTCCCCCCGCTGCGGCGGGGGGACGGCTGGCCCGTGTTGGCATCGGCATGGCGCAAGGATGGTCCCCCCGCTGCGGCGGGGAGACGGGTGTGTTCCCTCCCCTGTCGGGACGGGGGAGGGCCAGGGTGGGGGCAACACACTACCTAATCAAGTTGTCAACTTTCATAAGGGAAGGCGCTTACAGGTCGCCGCAATGACGGCTGATAGCTAACGGCTGACCAATGCTTCACCGCTGAGGAAGTCAACGAGCTGGCGGGCCGCGCGTCCTGAGCGCCCGTTGTGCTGTGTTGCCCACGCTAAGGCACGCTGGCGCAGCGTCTCTTGGGGGATGGTCAGCCCGGCGCGTGCTGCCAGCGTCTCGACGATCTCCAGGTACTCGGCTTGGAGCGGCGTGGTATAGGTCAGCGCGAGACCGAACCGGTCACTCATCGAGAGCTTTTCTTGGAGCGTGTCCTGGGCATGGATTTCATCGGCGCCGTCGCCGAATAGGCCCGGCCCGCCGGCGCCCACCATCGCCCGCGGCGAGCCGCGATCCGAAAACCGCTCCTGGACCAGGTGGCGTCGGTTTGAGGTGGCATAGAGCGCCACGTTTGGCGGCCGGGCCTCCAGGCTGCCTTCCAACAGCACCTTGAGGTCCTTGTAGTGCGTTTCGTGGTGCTCGAAGGACAGGTCGTCCACGAAGATGATGAAGCGTTCTCGGCGTGACCGCAGCGCCGCCAGCAAGTGCGGAAGATCAGCGAGATCGGTCTTGGCGATTTCTATGAGCCGTAGCCCACGGTCACCGTAGGCGTTGAGCAGCGCCTTAATGCTGGCCGACTTGCCGGTCCCCCGGTCGCCGTAGAGCAGCACGTTGTTGGCTGGCGCCCCGGCGAGGAAATGCTCGGTGTTTTGCAGCAGAAGACGGCGCTGCGGCGTATAGCCAACGAGGTCGTCGAAGCGGATCGGGTCGGGATGGGGAATGGCCCACAGGGCACCGAAATCCAGCGGCAGACAGAGCGGCGAGCGCGTGTCGTGCTCGCCGTGGACCCAGCGGAAGGCACGGTAGCGGCCCAGCAGGCCACTGCCGGCGCGAGCGATATGCTCCGCGATGGCGCGGAACACCTCCGGGTCGTCCCAGCCGGTCGTGCGGTCGAGCAGCGTGGCGAGGGGCGGCGGCTCTGCATCCGTGGCCGCGCCTAGCTCACGCCACGTCGGGAGGCCAGCGGCTCCGTCCACGCCGGGAGCGTCGTCGAGTCGCGCGACGGCCGCGCGGACCGTTTCCGCGTCGGTGCGGTAGAGGGCTTCCAGACCGCGCAGGTCGGCTGCTGCCAAACGCGCCAGCCCGGCGGGGAGCGCCGCCGTTCCGTTCCGGGCCAGCGCCTGTGTGAAGGGATTCTCGTCCGCGAGCACGCGCTCCAGGACGTAAGATTGCCAGGCATCGCCGCTTGGCGACGAAATACTCTGGCCCGAAGGCTGTGTGCTCTCCCGCGCGAGCGCCCCGGTCAAGGCGGCGTAGCTGCGGAGCGCCGGGCGCTGCTGTCCGCTGGCGAGGGCGGTGATGAGCCGCAGAAAGGCCGCGCCCACCGGCGTCTTCGGTACAGACTGCCACAGCATCAGGGTTTCGGCGCAGTCGTGCAGGTGCTCCCACCGGCGCTCGTCCAAGGTGGCTCTCCTCGTCCCGTGTGCCTCGCGTGAGGATAGCGCCCGCTGGCCGGCCGAGGCAACGAGGCGGCGCTACTTGTAGGCGACGATACCGAAGGCGTCGGGGCACGGCCGCACGCGCTGAAAACCGGCAGCCGCCAGCCGTCCGCGCACGCCCTTGGTCACGCGCTGCCCCAGGCTACTCCGGGGATTGCCGACGTAGTGGAAGAGCCGCCCACCCGGTCGCAGCACGCGGTAGAGATGTCGATAGAAAGACGCGGCGTACAGCTCGCCGGCCAGACTCAACGCCGGCGGGTCGTGGATGATCCGCGTGAAGGACCGGTCCGCGTACTCCTCGATCAGGATGCTGGCATCGCCAAGCCGCTGCGTGATGTTCGTGGACTCGAAGAGTCGGCGTGACCAGGGGTTATGGCGGGCCAGCCGCAGCACGGCCGGGTCGTACTCGATTGTCAGGACCGCCGCCGCCGTGCGGGCCGCGGCGATGGCCGTGTAGCCGAGGCCGGTCGTTGTATCGAGGACGCGGCCGACAACCGGCGCGATGCTACGGACCTTGGCCTGCGTGTCCCGCTGCGGATCGGTGCCCTTGATGCGGTGCATGGTGAAACCGGCGAGCAGTAGCGTCGGGGCGCCGCGCGTCGCTACCAGGCTCAACGGCCGCTGCGTGGTCTCGGAGAACGTGTGGAGCCGGTGCGGTATTCCCTGCTCAAGGCGAAAGCAGGGCGCGGCGAGCGCGTCCTTGGGGGCATTGTGGATCCGCTCGATGCTCTCCCACGTGAGCGTGGCGCCGTCCGGCAACGTGACGCCGGTTGCGGTGAGCGCCAGGTCGCGCGTCGTGAGTCCGAGGTCGAGCGAGGTGGTGGCAACGTCCTGCCGGCCGCACCGCGCCGCCAGGAGCGGCCGCGCTTGCAGCGCCGAGAGGACGTATCCGGCGGCCGCACCCTCGGCTCCGGCATCAGTGACCATGCCTTCATTCTGCCGTAGCTTAGGCCAGCGGTTGAGGCGGATCGGGCGGCCGGACCACTGCCGACAGGAAGAGTCCGACGAGGGCCAGGCCCGCCGCGAGGAAGAAGGTGGCGCGAAATCCGGCCGTCATTGCGGTAGTCGAGGCCGCGGCCGCGGCAACGCCGCCGCCTACGCCGACGACCGTCGCCGTCCACAGCGCCCCGGCCACCCCCTGTCCGAGCACCCAGCCCAGATTCCGCGTCAGCGCCCGCAATCCGCCCAGCAGCCCGTAGTGCTCGCGGGGCGCCGCCTTGTACAAGGCATTGCTGTTGGGCGCGTTGAACAGCCCGGTGCCAAAGCCGAGCAGCACGAGGTAGGCGGCGATCTGCCACACCGCAGTTTCGGCGGATACCGTTGCGAAGGCCAGCATCCCGATGATCTGGAGCGCCATGCCGCTAGAGGCGAGCCAGCGCGAGCCGAGGCGATCCGACAGCCAGCCCATCAGCGGCGACAGGAACATGACCGTGGCCGGTTGGGCCGCTTGGATGAAACCGGCCTGGCCGGCGGGCTGGCCGAGCAGCCGCTGAAGCAGGAAGGGCAAGAGCAGCCGCAGGTTTGCTTGCGAGAGAAAGCTCAACCAGGCGGACCCCACGGCCGCAGTCACACCCCGGCTGCGGAAGAGGGCCAGCTGGACCGTCGGATGCGCGACGCGGCGCTGGACCAGCAGAAACGCGCCGCCGGCGACTGCGGCCACCACCAGCAGTCCCCCGGCGGACGCGGCCGTCCAGCCGACGAGCGGCCCGCGATTGAGGCCCAGCACCAGGCAGACCACGGTGACGATCAGCAGCGCCGCGCCAATCGGATCGGGTCGCTGGCCCGGCTGCGTCGGTGTACGGGGGAGCAGCCGGCGGCCCAGCAGTGCCGTTGCGAGGCCGAGCGGCACGGTCATCCCAAAGTTCCACCGCCAGCCGAGCACCTGGGTAATCGCCCCGCCCAGGGCCGGGCCACTCAGCAGCCCGATTGATACGACGGTACCGATCATACCGAGCGCACGCCCGCGCTCGTTCGTCGGGAAGGCTGTGACTACCAGCGGGTCAATGTTGGCCTGCAACAGCGCCGCGGCAATCCCTTGCACCACGCGCGCCGCCACGAGGAGCCAGAGGCTAGGGGCGAGGCCGCAGAGCGCCGAGCTGGCCGCAAAGAGCGCGAGGCCGATCAGGAAGACCCGGCGGCGTCCCACCAGGTCGGCGAGCCGGCCGGCCGGCAAGAGCAGCGCGGTAATGCAGACGAGGTAGCCCAGCACCACCCACTGCACCGTCGCCAGCGGCGCGGCAAACTCGGCGGCTATCGTCGGCAGCGCGACGTTCACGGCGCCGGAGTCGAGCGTGACCATGTAGATGGCGACGCCGACGATCAGGAGAGCGGCCCATTTCCGGGCGCCGGTCGGCGGGCTATCGGCCGGCGCTTCTGCCGTCGAGGGTGCTCCGGGGCCGTCCGGAGCTGTGCGGCTGGCAGCGGCGCGAGACGGAGTTGCTGACTTGCTATCCATGCGTTGCCCTCGCAGTATAGCGAGCGCGGGTGCTTTCCTACGCTGCTTTCTTGACGGCTCAGGTAGTGGCGAGATAAGATGGAGAGGCGGTGCTGTCACAGGCCCGCGCACGTGGGGGGTAATCCGGGCCGTCCTGGCGCCTCTCGATGGTGAGTTGACATGGTCGTCTGGCAATCCGGCCGTCCGGCACCCCTAGCCGATACCTGCCGGTGAGGAATCAATGCCGATTCGCATCGTTCTCGCGGATGACGAGTCGATCATCCGCATGGACCTCAAGGAAATGCTCGCCTCGCTCGGTTACGTCGTCGTCGGTGAGGCCAGTGAAGGCGATAGTGCGATCAATCTTTCCCGCGAACTGCGCCCCGACCTCGTCATCCTGGACATCAAGATGCCCGGGACGGATGGTATTGACGCCGCGCGTGTCTTGACCACCGAGCGTATCGCCCCGGTGCTGCTGCTCACCGCCTACAGCGACAAAGACCTCGTGGAGCGTGCCAAAGAGGCCGGTGTAGTCGGGTACGTGGTCAAACCGTTTCAAGAGTCGGACCTCGCGCCGGCCATCGAGGTGGCGCTGGCCCGCTACCGTGAGTTCGAGACCATGGAGCGAACGCTGACGGACCTCCAAGATACGCTGGAGACGCGCAAGCTGGTGGAGCGTGCCAAGGGCCTACTGATGGATACCCAAGGTCTCAAAGAGGCTGATGCGTTCCGCAGGATTCAGCGTTTGAGCATGAATACGCGCAAGACCATGCGCGAAGTGGCCGAAGCCATCCTGCTGACCAACGAACTGTAAGCCGGTGGACAACGCCGCAGAAGCTCCGCCCCGTCTCCCGCGCCGCGTGCCTTTTTGGCCCCCTCTGCCGATCCCGTCTGCTTGGATGACGCTCGCGCCGGGGCTACTCCTCGCGGCCATCACGGCCGCTCTCTGCTGGCGAATCCTGAGTGGGCAGTTTGTCGTCACCGGCTACGATACCTTCACCTACTTCTATCCCTATCGCGCCTATGCCGGCGAGGTCATTCGGAGCGGTCAGCTCCCACACTGGAATCCCTACCTCTTCTACGGTGTGCCGTTCCTGGCGAACATTCAGACGGCGGTGTTCTACCCCTTCAATGCGCTGTTCTATCTCCTGGCACCGACGATTGCCCTGAACTGGTCGGTGATTCTCCACCTCTTCCTCGCCAGCTTCTTTGCGTATCTATGGCTACACCGGAGCCTCGCGGTCAGCCGGCCGGCCGCTACCGTCGGCGGCGCGCTGTTCGGATTCGGCGGGTTTGTCGGCGCGCAGGTCGGGCACCTCAACCAGCTCAACGCCGTCGTCTGGCTGCCGCTGGCGCTCCTCACCTTCCACCGGGCGGTCAGCCGCGGCTCCGGCCGCTGGACGGTGGCTACCGGAGTGGTCCTAGCGATCCAGCTACTGGCCGGCCACAGCCAAGAGTCCTACATGACCGTCGTGACGCTCGCGGCCTATGGCGCCTGGCTCGGTCTCAGCGGCCGCGGCCGGCCACGGCCGCGCGTAGCTCGCTTACTCGGCCGTTGGCCGGTGAGTCGCGCGCGCCGCCTGGCCGCCACGGCGACCACACTGCTTGCCCTGGCGGCGAGCGTGACCCTCGCTGCGGCCCTGGCGAGCGTGCAGCTCTTCCCTACGAGCGAGCTTACCGAACGCTCCACCCGCGGCGGTGGCCTCGCCTTTGGTGAAGCCGTTTCGTTTTCGCTGCCGCCGCCGGAGCTGCTGGTCGGGCTACTGCCGACCTATGGCCTCACCGGTCCGACGAGCGGCGAGTACATCGGCTACGTCGGAGTGGTCGGGCTGCTGCTGGCCGGTATTGGGTTGCTGCTCCGGTTCGGCGAGGGCGCTACGCGCTTTTGGGGCGCGGTGGCCCTCACCGCCCTGCTCCTGGCGCTGGGTAAATACACGCCGGTCTACGGCCTGCTCTATCCGTATCTGCCCGGCCTCGACCTATTTCGCGTCCCGGCGCGGTGGCTGATGGTCTGGTCCCTGGCGCTCGCGGCACTGGCCAGCCTCGGTCTGGACTGGTTGTGGGGCACGGCACAGGAGAAGCGTGGTGCGGCGCTGATCCGCTTGGCCGTCTTGGCCGGCGGTGGCGCCGCTGTCGTGCTGGCACTGCTCCCACTGCAACAGTTGGGGAGCGTCACCATTCCCGACGCCCTCGTCTGGCGCTGGGTGCTCCTAGCCGGCCTGGCGCTGGCGCTCGCCGCCGCAGCCGCAGCCACCACCGCGAACGGCAGTGGCTTGGGCCGGCGGCGTGTGCTGGCGATCTTGCTCGGCACCATAGCGGTCGGCGAGCTGGTCTATGCCAGTCGCGGTCTCGAATACAGCCGGCCGAACCCGGCGGAGGTCTACACCGGCGAACGCCTGTCCTTGCAGCATCTACGTGCCCTACCCGGGCCGCAGCGCATCTTGAGCATCGCCAGTACGGCCTACGAGCCATTCGATACGCACGTCCTCCTGGAGCCGTATCAGGACCGCTTGCCGGCCGCCGAGCTACGGTCCATCCTGATCCACACGAAGTACCAGGATATTCTGACGCCCAACGTGCCGCTCGCCCACGGCATCGCCACGATTGACGGCTATGACGGTGGCGTGCTGCCGCTGCGCCGGTACGCCGATTTCAAGTCCCTCGCGCTGTCGGGCGAGCCACTGGCCCCCGATGGCCTCTTGCGCGATCAGGTTGACGAGATACCCCCGCAGCGGCTCTTGCAAGTCCTCGGCGTCACGGCGGTCGTCACCGACAGCCTGGCCGATCTCGACGTGAACACCGTTCCCTTCAATGTCCGGTACCCGGTGGAGCTATCGAGTCGGCAGCCGCGCTATTGGTTCTCGCCGGTACAACCAAGGGGGATCACGCAGGTCGGTTTCGTCACCACCATGACCGCCGGGCCAAACGTGCCGGCAGGTCAGCCCGTGCTGCGCTTTCGGGTCCATGCCGCCGATGGGACCGTGGCCCTGGTCTCGGCGGTGGCCGGCGAGCAGCTTGCGGACGCCCAAGTGCTCGCCGGGGCGGCCGGCGCCCACGGCCGGCCGGCCCTCGTGCGCCAACTGCCGGGGGAGGGAGCGCCGCTGGCGGTCGTAGCGATCATGGACCTCCACTTCCCCGGCGACCTGAGTCCGGTCGACCGCCCGATCACCGTGAGCCGCGTCGAAGTGGAGCTGTTGGCCAACGCGCCGGTTGTGCGACTGCACGGCCTGACCCTGATCGGACCATCGCCGACCGGAATCAACCGGCCGCTGTTCCAGCCTATCGCCCTCACCGACGACGACTACCTCGTGCTGACCATGCTGCCCAACCAGAACGTGTATACCCACCGCACGGCCCTGCCACGCGCCTACCTCGTCCATACGGCGTGGCTGGCTCCCGACGGTGCGCCGACCTTGCGGCTGCTCCAGGATGAAGCGTTCACGCCGGGCCGCGAGGCCGTCCTGTCAACGACACCGATTCAACCGCCCCGGCCCGAGGCGCCCCGGCGTACCGGCCTGAAAATCGCCTTCAACACGGTGTCCGAGCGGCTTGGGCAGGTCGTGCGTGGGCTGATGGGCCTCAGCCCGCACACCGGGGACCGGGCCGGGTTCGTCACTGCGGAACAGCTCGCCGCATTGGGAGCCGTGCCTCGTCCTGTGCCGCTTGCGGAGGGAGGTAGCTCACCGCCTGGCGGCGCAGTCACCGTCTCTCGCTGGGAGATCGCCCGCCAGGACGGCGGCAGCGCGAGCGGGACCGCGACGTTGATTGTGGACGAGCCGGAGCGCATCATCATCGAAACCGACGCCGCGCGACCGGGCCTCCTCGTGCTCACCGACACGTTCTATCCGGGTTGGCGCGTCACCGTAGACGGCACACCCGCCGACCTACTGCAAGCGAACTACCTCTTTCGGGGAGTCTACGTGCCGGCCGGTGCCCAGCGGGTCGAGTTTACCTATCATCCGGCTCCATTCCGGCGCGGCCTCCTGGTCAGTGGTCTCACGCTCGCCATAGTGCTCGGCACGCTGTTGTGGCCGCCGGTCCGGCGTCCGCCCCCCTATGGTCCCCCCGCTTTGCAGGGGGACAGCGGCGATCAGCGGATCGACCGCCTCGGCCCTGCCGGTCCCCCCGCTTTGCAGGGGGACAGCGGCACGACCGGCACGACCGGGTAGGATCACGACATGCGAACGCGGCGTATCGTCTTTGTGGCACCGTTCGGCACGCAACCGAAAGGCACGACGCGCGCGCGCATTCTGCCGCTGGCACGCGCATTGGCGGCGCGTGGACACACCGTTACCGTGCTTATCCCGCCCTACGACCATCCGCCGGAAGCCGGCCGGCGGTGGCGTACCGGCCAAGCCGCCGTGTACTGCCTCTCCTTGCCGCCGGGCGCCGCCGCAGCCGGCATACGGAGTGGACCAGGGCTGGCGCTGCTCGGTCTGCGCCTGGCCCGCACCGCGCTCGCCGGTCGGCCGGACATCATCCATCTGTCCAAGCCCAAGGGGGTATCCGGCCTGGCACACTGGCTGCTCCGGTACTACCGCGCCGCGCGCCGTCGCCAGCTCCCCGCGTTGGTCGTAGACGCCGACGATTGGGAGGGCCATGAAGGCTGGAATCAGTATGAAGACGCTTACCCCGGTTGGCAGAAGGAGGTATTTGATCGGCAGGAACGCTGGGGACTGCGCCATGCTGACGCCGTGACGGTTGCCAGCCGCAGCCTACAGGAGCGGACGATTGCGCTTGGCTCTCCGGCGGACCGGGTGGTCTATCTGCCCAACGGCTTGGCGCCAACGGATTACCCGGATTGGCAGCCGGCTTCCGGTCGCGCCGTCCGGGCGCGGCTAGGGCTGGGCCGGCGACCGACGATCCTGCTCTATACCCGCTTTTTCGAGTTTGCGCCGGAGCGCCCGGCGCACGTATTGGCGGCGGTGCAGGCACATCTCCCGAATGCGGCCCTGCTGGTCGTCGGCGCCGGCAAGTACGGTCAGGAACGGCGCCTGCAGGAAGAGGCCCGGCGTCTGGGACTTGCCGACGCGGTTCATTTTGCGGGCTGGCTGGATCGGGTATCCCTGCCTGGTGCGCTCCGCGCGGCCGACGTGGCGCTGGTCCCGGCCGACGATACCGTCGCCAACCGCGCCAAATGCTCCATGAAGCTGGCCGAGCTACTGTGGCTGGGGCTGCCCGTCGTGGCCGAACGGGTCGGTGAGCACGGCAGCTACATTGACCATCCCACGACCGGCCTCCTGGTGCCGCCCGGCGACGATCAGGCTCTCGCCGCCGCCCTCGTGCTGCTCCTGAGCGATCCGGACCGTGCCGCCCGCCTCGGCGCTGCCGGCCACCGGCGTATCACCCGGCAGTTTGCCTGGGAGCAGCTGGCACCACGAGCAGAGGCGGCTTATACGGCGGCGCTGGAGCTTTGACCGCCAGCCCCCCTATGGTCCCCCCGCTGCGGCGGGGGGACGGTACATTCCCTGATAGGGGTAGGTTTTTTGTCTGCATCAGGATTTGCAGGATGGAAGGATGAGCAGGATGGTCCTCACCCTCGCCGGGCAGGAATCGGAGGCTTTCTAGCGCCATGACGGGGGCGTAGGGGCCACGCAGGGGCCTGGATTCCGGCTTTCGCCGGAATGACGAGTACCTACCCTTGTGCGGGACCAGCCCCCCTCTGGCCCCCCGGCGGCGGCGGGACGGGCGCAACATGTTGCGCCCCTACGGCTGAACCCATACCTACCCCAGTCAGGAGGGGGGCGGGGGGTGAGGAGTGTCTTCCTGCTCCCGCCTCACCTACGAGCCGCTTGCCGTCGGCGTCGGTGTTGCCGGCACCGGGCTACCGGCCGGCGTGGGAGCCGGCTGCGGCGTTGCCGTAGGAGGTGGCCCGGCCGGTGCCGGTGTTGCCGTAGGGGGCGGTCCGGCCGGGGCTGGCGTGGACGTTGGCGGTGTTCCCGTGACCGTCGGCGTGGACGTTGGTGGCGTCCCGGTAACCGTCGGCGTGGACGTTGGTGGCGTCCCGGTAACCGTCGGCGTACTGGTGAGTGTGGGGGTAGCGGTTGCCGTTGGAGTTGGTGTGCTGGTCGGCGTCAACGTCGGTGTCAAGGTCGGTGGCAGCGTGGGGGTAGCCGTCGCCGTGGGCGTCGGAATCGCCGTGGGCGTCGGGATAGGCGTTGGTAGCGACTCGATGAGCATCGTCGCCGTCTGTGGTTGTAACCGGTTCACCGTTAATCCTAATTCATCGGTCCTGGCCAGGAGTACCGGTACCGTGTGAACGCCCGGCCCGCGGCCGGCCGCATTCACGGTTGCGACCAGATCGGCACCGGTCAGTTGAAGCAGTCGGGGCTGGGGACCGCTGATGGTGACCTCCACCGTTGTCGGTTGCAGGCTGATCCGCAGGCCGGGGCCGAGGTTGATCCAGGCCAAGGCTGCCGTGATTACCGCTTGACCCTGCACTGGCAGGATGCGGACGGTGGCAAAGATGCGCTGCTCATAGGACAGCGATACCCCGGTGGGCAAAGACAGGGTAGTCTCGACGGTGACGTCCTCCGTGACCCCGCTGATGTCCAAGGCGGTGGTCGGGATGACCGTAATGCCGGCGAGCAGATCGGGATCACCGACGACCTCGACCGCGAGCGGTGTCAGCTCGATAGCTTGCAATATGTAGCCGGGTGCCGGCTGGCCACCTACTTGCGGCACAATCGGGACGGTCTTGAAGCCGGACAACTGATGCACGGGCACCCGAATAGTGACGGTTTCCGGCTCTAGGGTTACGCCCCCCACCACGCCCGACGGGCCCAGCGGCTCCGGCCGGATGATGCGATCAATCGTCGTGGTCTCACGCCCCAAATTCACCGAGGCCAGCACTTCGGTGACGCGCTCGACGCGGCTCCGCGGCCCCCGGATCGTGATGCCGTTCTCGCGGACATCCTGCGGCTCCAGAATAGGGTCTTCATAGCGGTAGCCGAACGGTGGCGTATCCAGAATACGCATATGTACTCGCAGTCGTTTCATCACCAGCTCTTCCAGGCGCACGTCCACGTGGCTGGGTACTGCTTCCACGATCTGCACCTGGGGATCGGACACCTCGACCGCCACCGGAAACTGGTGTAAGCCAGGGTCGGCGCCACGGAGATCAACCGAGGCACGGAAGCTGGCGGCCTGCAAGCGTCGGTAGCTTTCCACCGGGGCATTCACCCGCACCCTGATGGCTGCAACCTCGTTGAGGACTACCAAGTTAGCCGGCAGGCCGGTAATCTCGACGATAAGCTCGCTCGGAAACACCTCTTGACGTTGGGGGTTACGCTCCAAGGTGAGGCCGGCCCAAATAGCCACTGAGAGGACGAGCGCCAGCAGCAAGCGCCAGCCGAGGGCCTCACGCGCCTGCCGCCGCGCGTAGCGACCAATCGCGCGGAGAGTTTGCCAGGTCGCAGAATCTTGAAACTGTTGCACTGCTCACTGTCCCCGTGAGCGGAGAGCAAGGTGAATAATGGACGGATGCGCGTTATGCAGCGCGAACGGGCCGCCAGGGGGCTGGAAACCGCTGTGCCGCGAGCTGCGCTTGCAGCAGACTTCGCAGACGCTCGGTGGTCAGCTTTCGCAGCAGACGCCCCCCCACCGCCACCGAGATCGCGCCGCTCTCCTCCGAGACGACAACGGACAGTCCATCGCTCCGCTCCGTGATCCCGACGGCCGCCCGGTGCCGTGTGCCGGCGTCGGAATCGAGCCACACGCTGTCCGATAGGGGCAGCAAGACCCGCGCGGCGACGAGACGGGAGCCGCGGATAATCACCGCGCCATCGTGCAGCGGCGTGCGCGGATAGAACACCTGCGCCAAGAGGTCGGACGTTAGCTCGGCATCTAGCTCCGCGCCCGTCTGTACATATTCCTCCAGCCCGGTCGAGCGCTCGATCACCATGAGCGCCCCGTGTCGGCGTTCGGACAAGCGAATGCAGGCCTCGATGATCGTGTTGATGACTTTCTCCGTCGAGTTGCCGTCGCCGGGCTGGAAGCTGCTGAAGGGGTGAGTCACCAGACTGCCCGTGCGTCCCAGCTGCTCCAGAGCACGCCGAATCTCGGGCTGGAAGATCACCGGAACGGCGAGGAGGAGCGCCGGCAAGCTGTTGACCAGCAGCCAGTTGAAGATCGTGAGGCGGAAAAAGTAGCCGATGACTACCCCGGCGAGGAGCAGAATCAGGACCCCGCGCACGACCTGGTCGGCTTGCGTTCCGCGAATCACGGAGAGGAGCGCATACAGGACAATCGTTACCAGGAGGATGTCGAGTATGGCGAGAGGGGTCAGCCTGGACAGGAGGTAGGGTATGTCTTGCACAGTGCCTTCCTCTCCGCTCTTGGTGGCCCTACCGGAGCTTGCGCTGCCCCCGCTCCTGCCGGGAGCGAGGACTACCGATGTACATGCGCTACGGGCCGCCGCCGTCCCTAGGCCGTCTGGTCGGCAGCAACTCCGACGAGCGAGACCAAGATCGCCTTCTGCGCGTGGAGACGATTCTCGGCCTGATCGAACACGACCGACTGTGGTCCGTCCAGCACTTCATCGGTCACTTCCTGGCCCCGGTGCGCGGGTAAGCAGTGCATCACCAGTGCCTCCGGCGCCGCCAAAGCCAACAACTCCGCATTTACCTGAAATGGCGGGAAGACCTGGAGCCGCCGCGCGACCTCTTCTTCTTGCCCCATGCTCACCCACGCATCAGTGTAGATCACGTCGGCCTGCGCTACCGCTTCGCGCGGATCGTGACCGAGCGCGATTTCCGCCCCGGTCTTTGCGCCAAGCGCCCGCGCCCGTGCCACGACTTCCGGCTGCGGCTCGTACCCGGCGGGCGTCGCCACGAAGAACTGGAGTCCCAGCGTACCGGCAGCCAGCAGGAGCGAGTGCGCCACGTTGAACCCGTCGCCGACAAAGGCCAGTTGGAGACCGCGCAAGTGCCCGCGGTGCTCGTACATGGTCATCAGATCGCCGACGGCCTGGCACGGATGGGTCAGGTCGGATAGCCCGTTGATGACCGGAATGCTGGCGTACTCGGCGAGCGTCGTGACCGTAGCGTGGCTATGGACACGCGCCATGATGACATCCACCCAACGCTCCAGGTTGCGGGCAATGTCCGGGACGGTCTCGCGCACGCCCAGCCGCTCGTGCTCGCTCGCCAGGTCAATGGCGTGGCCGCCGAGCTGCGTCATGCCCACCTCGAAGGTGCAGCGGGTCCGCAGGCTGGCCTTTTCGAAGATCATGGCCAGCGAGCGCCCGGTCATAAAACGGTGCGGCCGGCCCGCCCGCTGGGCGGCCTTGAACCAGCGCGCCAGGATCAGGATATTGTGCAACTGCCGGTCGGTGCAGTCGGCGACCGTGAGCAGGTCCAATCCCCGCAGTGAGGCGTCAACGGGTGGTGGTCCGTCTAGCGGCGGCAGGTCGGTGGATACTGTCACAATACAGGTGCCTTCTCGAACATGATGCGGGGGCTGTGCCTCGGCAAGCCGGCCGAGAGAACGCTATCGCCGGCAGCCATGCTCACCGCGAAACCCAAGGAGAAAGCGCCCTCAGGTAGTCTACCACACGACCGCTCCGGCCGCGCGGCCCTTCCTATCGTCACTCCGGCGAAAGCCGGAGTCCAGGGTGCTGTGGAAATGGCAGCCCCCCTATGGTCCCCCCGCTGCGCAGCAGGGGGACATGGATTCCGGCTTTCGTCGGAATGACGGGGGACTGGGCGCGATTCATCGCGCCCCTACGGGAAAAACCTACCCTTGTAAGCTATGGCCCCCCCGCGGCGGCGGGCGGAGCGGCGCTACAGGATCAGTGCGCCCAGGGAGGCGCGGGCCAGGTCCAGGAGGATGCTCGGCACGAGGCCCAGGAGGAGTACCGCTGCGGCGGACACCACGACGGCCGTCGCTGCCAGCGCCGAGTGTCCGAGGGGCGCCGGCTCGTCGCTCGGACCCTGCATGTACATGACATACACGACGCGGAGGTAGTAGTAGGCCGACACGACGCTCGTCAGCAGGCCGACGATAGCCAGCCAAGCGTGGCCGGCGTCAATCGCGGCGCCAAACAGATAGAACTTGCCGACAAAGCCGACGGTTGGCGGTACGCCGGCTAGAGAGAGCATGAACAGGGCCATCATCGCGGCCAACCACGGCCGCCGGCGCGCCAGTCCGGCGTAATCGCTGACGGCGGCAAACTCCTCACCGCGCCGGCCCAAGAAGGTGACGACGCCGAACGCACCGAGGTTCATGAAGGAATACGCGACGGAATAGAACAGGAGGCTCTGGATAGCGAGGCCGCGCGTCTCCCCGGTGGCGACGCTGGCGGCCACCAGGCCCACGAGCAAGTAGCCGGCGTGGGCGATGGAGGAGTACCCGAGTAGGCGCTTGATGTTGTTCTGCACCAGCGCCGCGACGTTGCCTACGATCATCGTCGCCGCTGCCACACCGCCGAGTATCCAGGCCGTTTCGACGGGCGCTTCCGGTACTGCCCCAACGAACACCCGCGCCAGCGCCGCGAACGTGGCGGTCTTGGCTGCGACCGACATATAGGCCGTGACCGGGGTGGGTGCGCCCTCGTAGACATCGGGAGTCCACATATGGAACGGCACGAGCGCCGCCTTGAAGCCCAACCCTACGATGAGCAAACCCATGCCGATCAACAGCAGTGTGCTGAAGCCGTCCTGGGCGACGGCCGTGGCGATCCCGGCCAGGTTGGTCGTTTCGGTCGCTCCGTACATCAGGGCGATGCCGTACAGCAGGAAGCCCGACGCGAATGCGCCCAGCAGCACGTACTTGACGGCCGACTCGTCCGATTGGAGACGCAGGCGAGAAAAACCGGCCAGCATATAGAGCGGCAGCGACAGTAACTCCAAGCCGAGGAAGACGATAATCAGGTCGCCGGCGCTGGCCATGAGCATCAGTCCGGCTACCGAGAAGAGCATCAGCACGTAGTATTCGCCGTTCTCCAGGTCTTCACGCTCCATGTACGTGAAGGAGATCAGTACGGTAATCACCGTGACGAGCACAAAGACGAGGTTGAAGAACAGCGCAAAGTTGTCCAGGATGAGCATACAGCCATAGGGAGCACTGTCGGCCGTTGCTTCAATGGTGCAGAACGCGGAGCGGTCGGCATCCCAGAGGTAGATCGAGAGCACGGCCGTCACGACCAGGCCGACCAGGCTGAGAACGGCCGCCGTACCCCGCCGGCTCAACCGCGGCCACAGGTCGGCCAGCATGACCACACAGGCGGTCAAGGTGACGGCCAATACGGGCGCCATGGCCCACCAGTCCACGTCGGGCAGCTTGAGCAATTCGTTCATGGCACGTACTTGACGGTCGTCAGTCAGTCGCTCGCCGTACTAGCGGCCCCCCAAGTCGGCCTGCACTTGCGCGACCGGGATATTACGAGTCACCGCTTCCAGCGATGGCCCCGCCCGGTCCAGGAACGGCTTGGGATAGAGGCCAATCCAGAAGATCACGAGCACGATAGGCACGAGCACGGCGATCTCACGCCGCGTGATGTCGGACAACTGCACACCGGCCGGCTGTCGCGTCGGCCCCTGCATCATCCGCTGGTACATCCAGAGCATGTACACGGCCGCCAGCACCACCCCGGAGGCCGCAATGATGGCGAGCGGCTGCAAGAACAACTCCTCGGCGCGGAAGGTGCCGACCAAGATCAGGAACTCGCCGACAAAGCCGTTCGTGCCCGGCAGACCGATAGAGGAGAAGAGGACGATCAGGAAAAATGCCGCAAACACCGGCATGAGCCGCGCCACGCCGCCGAAATGCTCGATGAGGCGCGTGTGTGCCCGCTCGTACAGCATCCCGACGAGCAGGAAGAGGGCGCCCGTGCTGAGGCCGTGGTTCACCATCTGGAGGAGAGAGCCTTGCAGCGCCTCCGGGGTCAGCGCGAACATGCCGAGCATGATGAAACCGAGGTGGCTGACCGAGGAGTAGGCCACCAGCTTCTTGACATCGCGCTGCATCGTGGCGACCAGGGCACCGTACACAATCCCGACCACGGCCAAGAATGCCATCAGCGGTACCGCCGTTTCGACGGCCTCCGGGAAGAGCGGGAGGCAGAACCGCAGGAAGCCATAGGTCCCCATCTTTAGCAGGACCGCTGCCAGGATCGCGCTGCCGGCCGTCGGCGCCTCGACGTGCGCGTCGGGCAGCCACGTGTGCAGCGGGAACATCGGGACCTTGATGGCAAAGGCGAGCGCGAACGCCGCAAAGAGCCACAACTGGAGGCCGCTTTCCACCCGCACGGTAGCGATCAGCGTTGCCAGATCGAAAGTACGCGCCCCGTTGTCGCCGCTGAGGAAGTAGATGGTCAGGATGGCAACCAGCATCAGGACACTGCCGGCCATCGTGTAGAGGAAGAACTTGATCGCCGCGTAGATGCGCCGCTCCCCTCCCCAGACGCCGATCAGGAAATACATGGGAATGAGCACGGCTTCCCAGAAGACGTAGAAGAGGAACAGGTCGAGCGCCAAGAACGTACCGAGCACTGCCGTTTCCAGCAGCAGCAGCAGCACGACGAACTCTTTGACCCGTGTATCTATGGCGCGATAGGTGGAGAGAATCGTCAGCGGCGTCAGGAAGGTCGTGAGCAGCACGAGAAGCAGCGAGATGCCGTCAACGCCCACCTTGTACGTGATGCCGAGCGACGGCACCCAATCACCGCTCTGAATGAACTGGAACTGCGCCGCCCCGGAGCTGAAGTCGTATTGGAACCACAGCGGCACCGACACCACAAAGACGATCAGGCTCACTGCGAGCGCCACGTTCCGTAGCAGGGCGTGCGCCTTGCCGGGCACGAAGAGCAGGATGATTGCTCCCACCAGCGGCAGGAAGATGAGAATGGTGAGATACCACTCGCTCACGGCTGTACCCTCAATAGGGAACCCGGCGTGGACACGCAGCCGATTGCTGCGTCCAGGCAGCGGTATTCGCTCTGTTTGCTCGGTGTTCTCTGTAGCACGTTGTCCTACCGGAAGGCCCACACGGCCAAAATAGCGATGACACCCAAGAGGAACGCGACGGCATAGGCCCGCACGTACCCGGCCTGGGCAAGCCGCAGCACCACGGCGCTGCCGCGCATCAGCCGCCCGGTGCCGTTGACCGCGCCATCTATCACGGCCAGATCGAACGAGGCCAGGAAGGCGGCAATCCGTGCGCCCGGATGCGCCAGCGTGGCCTCGTACAACTCGTCAATCCAATACTTGTTGAACGAGAGCCGGTACAGCGGGGCAAATAACCGTCCCACGAACTCGGCCGAGGGCAGCTGGCGCAGATAGATGGCGGCGGCGGCCACAACACCGCCAACGGCCACCACCACCGCGATAATCGCCAAGACCAACTCCGAGAGGTGGAACGGTACATCCCCATGCTCCGGCCCATGCCCGCCGAGCACCGGCTGCAAGTAACGCTCGAAGGCGGTCCCGTCGGCGCCCGGAATACCCACGAGGCCGCCGACTACCGCCAGCAGCGCCAGCGCCACCAGCGCGAACAGCATCACCAAGGGCGACTCGTGCGGCGCAGCGCCGCCGCCATTCTCGGCGCGTCGTGACCCGAAAAAGGTGAGGAAGATGAGGCGCGACATGTAGAAGGCGGTCAAGCCGGCCGTGACCACGCCGACGAGCCACAGCCATAGGTGGCCGCCCTCGAAGGTGCGGGCCAGGATCAGGTCCTTACTCCAGAAACCGGCGAGGCCAGGGAAGCCGATGATCGCCAGCCATGCCACGATCATCGTCACGCCCGTCACCGGCAGATACCGGAGCAAGCCGCCCATGCGGCGCATATCCTGCTCTTCGTGCAGCGCGTGGATGACGCTCCCGGCGCCGAGAAACAGGAGCGCCTTGAAAAAGGCGTGGGTCATCAGGTGGAAGATGGCCGCGCCGAACGCGCCCACCCCCGCTGCTAGGAACATGTAGCCCAGCTGGCTGACCGTCGAGTAGGCCAGCACGCGCTTGATGTCGGTCTGGGTGAGCGCAATCGTGGCGGCGAACAGCGCCGTCAGCGCGCCGATAATCGCTACTACCCCCAGGCTGAACGGTGCCAGGGTATACAACGCCGATGCCCGCACCACCATGTATACCCCCGCCGTGACCATCGTCGCGGCGTGGATCAGCGCGCTCACCGGCGTCGGGCCTTCCATCGCGTCGGGCAGCCACACGTACAGCGGCACTTGGGCCGATTTCCCGGTGGCGCCGATGAAGAGCAGCAGCGTGATTGCCGTGATAAGCTCGCCGCCCTCATCCACTACCCGCTCCGGGTGGTCGAGCACCGTGGCGAAATCGAAACTACCGAACGTGGTGAAGATGAGGAAGAGGCCCACCATGAACGCGAAGTCGCCGACGCGGTTGACGATAAAGGCCTTCTTGCCGGCGGAGGCTGCGGCGGGGCGGTCGAACCAGTACCCGATCAGTAGGAAGGAGCAGACGCCGACTAGCTCCCACCCGACGAACATGACCAGGAAGTTGTCGGCCATGACGAGCAGTAGCATCGAGAAAGTGAAGAGGTTGAGGTAGGTGAAGAAGCGTGGGTAGCCGGGGTCATGCCCCATATAGCCGACCGAGTAGAGGTGGATGAGTAGCCCAACACCCGACACGACCAGGACCATCACCGTGGAGAGGGGATCGAGCAGCAGGGCTACCGACGTGTCGAGGTTGCCCGCCACAATCCAGGGGAATAGCTCTTGCCGGAGCGTTTCGGTCTCCCCGGCGGTGAGCGGCAAGGTCGCCGAGAGCGCGACGAACCCGGCAACGACAAACGCTGCCGCCACCACGCCGACACCGACGAAGGATACGACGATCCTGGGCAACCGTTGCCCCAGCAGGAGGTTAATCAGCGTCCCTGCGAGGGGAAAGGCCGGGATCAGCCAGAGAGCATCAGAAATGGTCATCTCCTGACATGCTTGGTCTGCACAATCCGATGGGAGCTATGGTGGTGCAGACCTAGCATGTCACCTGACCTGCTTGGTTTGCACAATCCGCTGCAAGCTGCGGTGCTGCCTGGTACATCACCACGAACGGCATACACCACGCTGTCTACCCCTTCAACAGGTTGATCGTGTCAATGTCCACGCTCTGGCGCGTGCGGAACAGGTCCACGATGATCGCCAGGCCCACCGCCACTTCGGCCGCGGCCACGGCCATGACGAAGAAGACGAAGACCTGCCCATCGAAGTGCCCGAACTGCCGGGAGAACGCCACGAACGAGAGATTGACCGCGTTCAGCATCAGCTCAATGGACATGAAGATCGTCAGCGTGTTCTTGCGGAGCAGCACCCCGAACACGCCGAGCGAGAACAGGATCGCGCTCACGATGAGATAGTAGCTCGTTGGCACCATCAGGCCGTAGACCTCGTATCGCCGGGTATTTCGGCTGGCGCGTCAGTTGTTGCAGCGGTCACCGCCTCCGCGGCGGCCGGAGCACCGTTCTGCTGGCCGCCAGATGGTACCACGTTTGCCTGCTGCCTGGAGAGGCTGACTTCGCCGCGCTTCCGCGCGATGACGACCGCGCCGAGAATCGCTGCCAAGAGCAAGATCGAAGTCACCTCGAAGGGGAACAAGAAACGGGTGAACAGGACGGCGGCCAGCATCTGCGTATGCGATCCGGCGAGTGGCTGCACGTCTACCGCCTCGACCCCCGGTGTCGCGGCTAGGTCGGTGATCGCTTGGCCCGGCTCCTCCGCCCGCAGCGCCAATACCCGCACCGTATCACCCACGCGATCCGCCGCGATCTCCGGGCGTGGTGGGCTACTGCGGAACACTCTGAAGCCTTGTGCCTCCAAGGCGTCCACGACCTGCACCGCACCCGTCGCGGCCGCCCCTGTCCCGTCCAGCGTCAGCGTAATCGTCCAGGCCGTTTCATCCGGCCCGGTTGCATCCGCCAACAGCTTTTGCTCCGCTACGGAGAGTGGGTAGGTCAACTCGGCGGTCCCTGGCGGCGGCGGCTCCGGCAGCACGTCGGCACTGCGCGCGGCAACTAGCGCCACCTGTGCCAGTAGGATGAACGCCACCACGCCCCCGAAGAGCTTCAGCCCGGCCAGGCGGGTGCCGGTTGGCTCCGGTCGCGCCACGTTGAGGAGCATGATGACAAAGAGCACCAACACCATGATGGCGCCGGCGTAGACCGCGATCTGCACGACGGCGAGAAAATACGCGCCCAGCAGGAGGTACATGACGGCCAGGCAGAAGAAGTTCGCCACGAGGAACAGGGCGCTGTACATCGCGTTGCGCTGAAACACGACCATGGCGGCGGCCGCGATGGCGACGGCCGCCGTGGCGATGAAAATGAGCAACTCGATGGTGGGCAGCTCGAACGGCAAGCTCTCGATCAGTTCGGTCATGCGTCTCCTTGCGCCGGTAGATTACCAGATATCGGCGGTTGGTGTGCGGTTTTGGCTACCTGCATGAGATAGCGTGCCCGCCAGACCCCGATGCAAAGCAGCACCGCCGCGAGGTTGCGGTAGTGGCCCAGAACCGGAAACTGTTGCGACCATTCACCAATTTTCCAGAACCCGAACTCGATGTTGAGGAGACAAAACCCGGCCAGCAGCCACACCAGCACCTCCAACCGCTGGGCCGGGGTGATGAGGCTAGGGCTGGCGGCGCTCGCCACCAGAGCAATCGCGGGGATGATCCAGACGGCGTAGTGAAACCAGGCGACGCTGAAGAACACGAGCGTCCCGGCCGCCACACACATGAAGTCCCAGACTTGCTCTTCCGCGCTCTTGCTACGGAGACCGCCGCGGACCAGGTACGCGAACATAATCAGTCCGAAGGCTAACGCTACATAGTTAAAGACGGGTGCTATGCCCTCCGGCTCGATGTAGCCCCAATAGTCCCCTGAGTACCTGCCCAGGAACAGGCGGTAGTGGAAAGCCGAGAGCGAGATGTTGTCGAAAATACTGCTCCCCGGCAGCATCGCCGGAATCTTGTGGAGGACATAGTCTTGCCAGACCGCCGGCTGGGTCCAGAGCAATGAGAGCGCTACCATGCCTCCGGCCGTTAGCCCAGCCGCCAGGAGGACGAGTATCTGGCGAGTGAGCAAGAAATAGAACAGGAGCAGTAACATCGTGGGCTTGGACACGAGCAGGAGGCCCGTCGCCAGGCCGGCCAGCAGAGGTTTGTGGACCGTCATGGACCAGGTGATTACGGCGAGCAGAAACAGCAAGTAGGCATCCATTTGCCCTAAGCCAAAGGAGAACGAGAGGGGCACGCTGACGGCCCCCAGCAGGAGCCACGTAAACAACCACCAGCGCCAAGTGATGGACTGTCCGAGCGCCTTGCCGAACACCACGGCACTTGCCGCGAACAGTAGGTGATTCAGAACGAGGTACACGCGGTCGGCGTTGACGGGACTGAGTAGCGCCAAGGGCAGGTAGATGTACCCGGCGGTCGGGAGCACAGCCGGCAGCGTCCAGCCGGGACTATCCCCCCAATACGGATTGCCTCCGGCCAGCAACTCCAATAATGCATTGATGTGCAGTATGAGATCATGCCCTGGGCCGGGCTGTAACGGCTTGACCACGCTGTTGATGATGTACGCGCCGCCGACGGCTGTGACGAGGGCGACTCCGAATGCTGCCGGAACGTGCAAAGACGGGGGGCTGGATGGCTGCTGGGTCGCAGCTTCCCCATGGTGAAACCGGCGCTCGATAAACTTCTCGAAGGCGCCGGTGGACCAAGCAACCGTCAGCAGGATGAAGCTTGCCAAGAGGACAACTCCGTATCCGAGTGCGGCCCACCTAGTAGCCGGGAAACCGATAAGCATGTGCTTGATATTCAGGTCGAAGTAGATGAGTATGGTAAACGGAATAATCACCACTACGGGTGTATGAGCGACGAGAACCCGGCGTGCAATGCCAGAGACCGACAATTCCGTTCGAGAACGCAGGAGCCAGCCGCTGAGGAAGGAGGTCACCGCGGCAACCAGCAGGACGAGCACGACAACCTGCTTCCAAGTAACCTCCAAACCACCAGGCCACGTAACCGGAGCGGCTTCCATATGATCTCCGATTTCCCTAGCCTATACTCACAGCACTGCTTCCTGTCGTTGCCCGCGCCGTCGTTTCTACCTGACTCTTGGGCGCTACAGATAACTCAACCCGGGAGCACTGCTGCGTTTACGTGTCCCGTTGGCACGAGCGCGGCGCTTGCTCACCCGGGTAGCCAGGAGTCGCTCGGATCAGCGACCGGCTCGGCATCCAGCAACGTCTCCTTGGTGTAAATCATCGACTCGCGCGTGTAATCGGCAAGCTCGAAGATCGCCTTGAGCTGGATTGCCTCCGTCGGGCAGGCCTCGGTACAGAACCCGCAGAAGATACAGCGGATCATGTTGACAGTGTACGTCTTGGCGTATCGCTCGCCGATGGAGATGGGGCTATCCGGCGGATTCTCGGCGCCCTCGACGAAGATCGCTTTCGCCGGGCACACCAGCGCGCACAGTTCGCAGCCGACGCACTTCTCCAGGCCGTTCTCGTGCCGACGCAGCACGTGGCGTCCCCGGTGCCGGGCCGGGAGGTCGGGCTGCTGCTCCGGGTATTGCAGCGTCACCGGCTTCTCGCCCAGGTTGCGGAGCGTCACCCCCAGACCACGCGCTATCGCCGCGAAGTCTTGCGCTGCCTCGATGAAGGGATTTCTGCGTGTTGGGCGCGATGGTGCTTGCATCATGTCCTCCGTGGCTGCGCTGCTAACTCGGCCACACCGCCACGATCACTGCCGTCAGCATGACGTTCGCCAGTCCAAGGGGAAACATCACTTTCCAGCCGAGGTTCATCAGGCGGTCGTAGCGGAGGCGGGGCAACGTCGCCCGCAGCCAGATGAAGAAGAAGATGAAGATGGCGAGCTTGAGCAAAAACCAGAGCGGCGACAAGATCGGGCCGAGCACCGGGCCGAGAAAGGCGAAGCCCGGCCACCAGCCACCAAGGAAGAGTACGGCGGCGACGGCGCTGACGTTGATGATGTTGACGTACTCGGCCATGAAGAACATGGACCACTTGAAGCCGCTGTATTCGGTGTGGTAGCCGGCGCCTAACTCGCCCTCGGCCTCCGGGAGGTCGAACGGCAAGCGATTCGTTTCGGCGATGCCGGCGATGACGTAGACCACGAAGGCGATGAACCCGACCGGGAACCACAGCGCAATCGGCCAGGGAAAGCTCCCCTCGGTCTGCAAGCGCACAATGTCGAGCAAGTTCAGCGATCCGGCCAGGATTACCACCGAGAGCACCGCCAGCCCCTGCGGTAGCTCGTAGCTGACCATCTGTGCCGACGCCCGCAGCCCGCCGAGCAGCGAGTATTTGTTGTTTGCTGCCCAGCCGCCGAGCACCAGCCCGTACACGCCTAGGGAGGCGATAGCGGCGATGTAGAGGTAGGCGACGTTGATGTTGGCACCGATATGCCAGTCGAAGGGGAAGCCGAAAATTTCGAACGACGGGCCAATGGGGATGACGGCGAAGATAATCAGCGCCGGCATCAGCGTGCCGAACGGTGCGACGAGATGCACCACGCGGCTGGCCTGATCGGGAACAATGTCTTCTTTCATCGCCAGCTTGATGCCGTCGGCGATGGGCTGCAAGAGGCCGAACGGCCCGACTCGATTCGGGCCAATCCGCCGCTGGAACCGGCCAATCACCTTCCGCTCCAGCCAGGTGAGATACGCAAAGGCGGCCAGAAGCAGGTTGATGACGATGAAGCTCTTGATGGCGGCGGCGATGATGGCCGCGAGGATGTCCGGGATCATGCTCCGCCTCCGGCGGCAGCAGCGTCGGCCGTCGCGGCGGCCATGGCAACCGGCTCAAGCTGTACGGTGGTTGCCTCGTGCTGCCAGTCCAGCAGCGCATTGATCCGCGGCGAATCGAGATTGTCGGGCGTATAGACTACCCCGGCGGGTACGCGGCCGCTGACCCGCGCTGGCCGGCTTACGGCGCCGTGCTCGGTCCGCAGCCTGATAGCCTGACCGTTACCGATGCCGAGACGAGCGGCGTCGGCGCGGTTGATGTCTACGAGCGGCTGCGGCGCGGTAGCCAGCAGCTGCGGTGTGATCTCGATCAACGTCTCGTGGCCGACTAGCTCGGAATCGGTCAGCAAGCGCAGGCCCTCGCCCGGTGCGGCCGACGCCGCTACCGGATCGGGGTCCGGCACAGGCGCAAAACTCGGCTCGCCATCGGCCTCCGATGCCGGCAGTAGCACGCCCTCCGACGGGAAGGCTGCCCGGCGCATCATCGCCGGCGTGATGACTTCCTCGAAGGCTTCGAGCGTGATTTCAGCGGCGGAGCTATAGCCCAGCGGTGTATCGAAGTGGCTGGAGAGGTCAGTTAGTATGCGCCAGTCGGCCAAGCCGCCGTCCTCCGGCGCGACCGCGACGCCCAGCCGTTGGATGCGGCCCTCTACGTTCGTCAGCGTGCCGTCGCGCTCGGCAAAACTCAAGCCGGGCAGCACCACGTCGGCAGCCTGCGCCGTCGCGGTCTCGAACAACTCGTGTACGACCACTAGCTCGGCGTTGGCCAGGGCTTGCTCGGCCTGGGCGCGGTCGGGATGCGTCTCTAGGATGTTCTCGCCAACCAGATAGAGGCACTTGATCGTCCCGGCGGCGGCGGCCGCGATCATCTCCCCGGCCGGTAGTCCGTCTTGGCCGGGCACGACGCCGAGCGCCTCGGCTCCCCGGCCGTTCGCCCCCTCGGGAATGAAGGTCACGCCGCCGCCGTTGCCCGTTGCCAGCGCGAGGTTGTAGGTGGCCGCGGCCACGGCGTCCTGATCCGACCGACGGTTGAAGCGCGGGCCGACGTACACCAGCGCGTTGCCGGCGGCCGCCAGCGTTGCGGCGGTCGCCCGGATCGTCTCGGCGGTGACGCCGGTTAGCTCGGCAGCCCGCTCTGGTGACAAACTAGCCGCCTCGCCGGCAACTGTTCCATCGTCGCCTTGTTCCTGTTCGAGGACGGCGCCCAACAGCCCCTGCAACAGGGCCGCTTCGGTGCCGGGCTGGTGTCGCAGGCGATGGTAGGCAATCCGGTCCGGCTCGGTAGCACGCGGGTTGGCGACGATCAGCTTGGCGCCGCCCTTGGTGAATGCAGCCCGCAGCCGCAGCCATTGCACTGGCAGGTCATTGGTCAAGTCCGTGCCCAGCAGCAGCACCGCCCCGGCCCGGTCTACGTCGGCAAGCGTCGGGATAGGGGCCGGGGTGTCTGCGAGCGGCAGTCCGGCGGCGCGGGCGCCGATTCGATGATCGAGGTGCGGTGTGCCGATGACCGAGCGGGCGAATTCGCGCAGCGCAAAAGCGTCTTCGTTGGGTACGTTGCGCCCACCGATGACCCCGATTGCCGCTGCACCGTGCTCGTCGCGGATGCTCTTGATCTTTGCGGCTACCTCGGTCAGCGCCTCGTCCCACTCCACTGCGGCCAATGCGCCGTCTCGCTTGACCAGCGGGGTCCGGAGCCGTTGATCGGTCGAGACGAACTCGAACGTGAACTCGCCCTTGTTGCACAGCCAGATGTCGTTGATGTCTGTGTTCTCTTGAGCGCGTATCCGCACCATCTCGTTGCGGCGCGCGTCCAGCTTGAGGTTGCAGCCCACCGGACACTGCGCGCAGACGCTCCGCGTGGTCTGGAGATCGCCCGGTCGCGCCCGGAACCGATAGGTGTCGCTGGTGAGCGCGCCACAGGGGCAGAGATCAATAATGTTGCCGTGGAACTTCGATTGCAGCGGCCGGTCGTCGAGCGTGCCGAGCACGGAGTTGTAGCCGCGGTCGAAGAAGTCCAACTCGTGCTCGCCGGCAACGTCGTCCATGAAGCGCGTGCAGCGGTAGCAGACGATGCACCGCTCCTGGTCCAAGACTACTAGCGGGCTGAGGTCGTGGACCTTGCGGAGCAGGCGCTTCTGCTCGACGAACCGACTCTCTTTCGGCCCCCAGTCGTGGCTATTGTCCTGGAGCGGACACTCACCGCCCGCATCGCACACCGGGCAGTCGAGCGGATGGTTAATCAGTAGGAACTCGACGATCCCTTCCCGATACTTCAGGACGGCCTCGGTGTCGGTCCACACTTTCATACCGGGCATCACCGTCGTAGTGCAGCCGGTCATGATCTGGGGCGGCGGTGCCGGCGCGTCGGGGGGCGTGCCCGGTCGCGGCGGTAGCTCGACGGCCACCAAGCACATCCGACAGGCGCCGACGACGGGCAGCCGCGAGTGGTAGCAGAAGACCGGCACCTCGGTGCCAAGCTCCTTGGCCGTCTCGACCAAATTGGTGCCCGGCGCGACGGACACCTCTTGGTCGTCAACCGTCAGCGTTATCAGCTCTTGCTCGGTGGCAATCATGCCGTCTCTCTCCGCAGGTTAGGAGCCTCGCTCCGGTCCCGATGGGCAACAAACACCGCTCACGCCGCCATCGTTGGCTGCGCTGCGGCAAAGCAGCGCTTCTCGGAGACATGGCGGTCGTAGTCTTCACGGAACTTCTGGATGCCGCTGGACAAGCCCCACGTCGCCACGTCGCCCAGCAGGCAGAAGGACTTGCCGTTGATCTTGTCGCACACGTCCAGCAGCAGCTCTACGTCCTCCGTCCGTCCGCCGCCGCCTTCGATTCGCGCCAGGACATCCACCATCCAGCGGGTGCCCTCTCGGCAGGGCGTACACTTGCCGCAGCTTTCGTTGGCAAAGAAACGGACGGTATTCAGATTGGCCCGCACGATACACGTCGTCTCGTCCATCACCATCACGCCGCCGGTCCCGAGAATGGAGCCTTTGGCGGTGATGGCACCCGGATCCAGCGTCACGTCGAGGTCTTCGGCCGTGAGCAACTGCGCCGAGGCGCCGCCGGGAATGATCGCCTTGACCGCCCGGTCCTCGCGCATCCCTTGACCGTGCTCGTAGATCAGCTCGCGCAGCGGCGTGCCCATCGGTAGCTCGTAGAGGCCGGGGCGGTTGACGTGGCCGGAAAGGCAGTAGAGCTTGGGGCCGGGCGCGTCCGGGGCGCCGATCCCGCCGAACCACTCGGCGCCATAGTTCACGATGTGGGTCACGCAGGAGATGGTTTCCACGTTGTTGATGACCGTCGGCAGGCTGAACACGCCCTTGACGGCCGGGAACGGCGGCCGGAGGCGGGGCTGCGGGCGGTTGCCCTCCAGCGATTCCAGCAGCGCCGTTTCCTCTCCGCAGATGTAGGCCCCGGCGCCCCGATGCACCCACACCTCGCAGTCGAACCCCGAACCGAGGATATTCTTACCGACGTAGCCCCGCTCGCGGGCCTCGGTCAACGCTTGCTCCAGCCGGCGATAGCTGAACGAGAACTCGCCGCGGATGTAGATGTAGACCGTGTTGATCCGGCAGGCGTAGGCGGAGAGGAGGCAACCCTCGATAAGCTGATGGGGGTCGTTGTCCATGATCGCCCGGTTGGCGAACGTCCCCGGCTCGCTCTCGTCGGCGTTGGCGCAGAGAAAGCGCGGATTGCCGTCGTCGGGCAGAAAGCCCCACTTCACGCCGGTCGGGAAGTAGGCGCCGCCGCGGCCCCGCAGGTTGGCGCTTCTGACCAGGCCGACGACATCCTCCGGCGTATGCTCCCGGAGCGCCTTCTCCAGCGCCTGGTAGCCGCCATGCCGGAGATAGGTGTCCATCCGGTGCTGGTCCGGGTCGTCGGCGTACTTGAGCAGTATTGGCTCAAACGTCGCCATGCTCAACCTGCCCCTCCGTCGTCACCACCCTGCCCATTCAGCGGGACCTTGGCTGCGAGCGCCGCGCTGTCCGGCCCATGCACCACCCCGTCGAGGGCGGGTTGGCCGGCCCGCAGGTCGGCGAGAATGCGCTTGATCCGCTCCGGGGTCAGGTTGCCGTAGGTCTCCGTGTTCACCTGCATGACGGGCGCGAACTCGCAGTAGCAGGGACATTCCTGGTGGCGCAAAGTAAACTGCCCGTCCTCGGTTGTTTGCCCTTCTTGGATGCCTAGCTCCTGCCGCAGCTGCTCCAGCATTTCCGACGCGCCCTGCAACTCGCACGACAGGTTGTTGCACACCTCGATGACGTACTGGCCCATCGGCTGCTTGTGGAACATATAGTAGAAGCTGGCGATAGCTGCTACGTCGGTCGGATGCATGTCGAGTAGCTCGCCGACCTCTTCGTAGGCCTCCGTGTTGAGCCAGCCGACCTCATCCTGGGCCGCCCACAGCGCCGGCAGGATAGCGGCGCGCTTGGTGCGGTAGCGCGGCAAGTAGCCTAGGATGCGCTCGCGCGTTGCTTCGGACAGCATCTTCTCCAACTCGCCTCGCCTGTTCCTAGCGGTCAATCTCGCCGAGCACGATGTCAATGCTGCCGATAGCAGCTACCACGTCGGCAACCTGTCGGTTCTCCACCAGCTTCTGCAGCGCCTGGGTGTGCAGAAACGACGGGGTGCGGAAGCGGACGCGCTGCGGCTTGCTGGTGCCGTCGGACACGACGTAACAGCCAAGCTCGCCACGCGGCGACTCGATCAAGTTGTATGCCTCGCCCGGCGGACACCGCGGCCCTTCCGTCACCAGCTTGAAGTGATGGATCAGCGACTCCATGCTCACGTACATCTTCTCGCGCGTAGGCAACGTGATACGCGGATTGTCCAGCCGAATCTCGCCCTCCGGCAGCCCGTCAAGTGCCTGCTCGATGATCCGCAGCGACTGCCGCATCTCTTCGACGCGCACCAGGTAGCGATCATACACGTCGCCGTTGTGGCGCACCGGCACGTCGAAGTCGAAATCGTCATACGAAGAGTAGGGGAACGCCTTGCGAACGTCGTAGCCGACGCCGCAGGCTCGCAGGCCGGGACCGGTCATGCCCCAGGCAATGGCCTCGTCCTTGCTGATGGGCGCCATGTCCACGGTCCGGTCGAGGAAGATCGGATTCTTCGTCAACAGCGTCTCGTAGTCGTTGATGCGGTCCGGGAAGGTATCGAGCACGTGGCGCACCCGCTCCTCGAACCCGTCCGGCACGTCGGCGCATAGCCCCCCGATGCGCCAGTAGCTCGTCATCAGGCGCACCCCGGAGACGAACTCGTAGATCGAGGTAATCGTCTCGCGCTCGCGGAAGCAGTAGAGGAAGACGGTCGTGGCCCCAAGGTCCAGGCCGTGCGTGCCGAGCCAAACCAGGTGGCTACTGAGACGGGTCAACTCGGTCAGGATCACGCGCAGATATTGCGCCCGTTTCGGCACCTCATCGGTAACGCCGAACAGCTTCTCGACGGCGAGAATATAGGCCAGATTGTTCGACAGCGGCGCCAGGTAGTCCGTGCGGTCGGTGGCGGTGATCGCCTGATGCCAGGTCAGCCCCTCGCACGTCTTCTCGATGCCGGTATGCAGGAAGCCGATGTCCGGCTCCGCCTTCACGACGGTCTCGCCGTCAAGCTCCAGCAGCAAGCGGAGGACGCCATGGGTGGCCGGGTGCTGCGGCCCCATGTTCAGGACCATGGTACCGCGGTCGGTTGGCGTCTCGTTGAGCATTACCATCGCTGTCGCTCTCGTCCGTTGCTCTGCGCTTCACCCCCGGCCCCTCCCCATATTATATGGAGAGGGAGAAGTCGAGGGTCAACCGGTTCGATGCAGCACGGGGCCGCCCCGCTCGCGGCCGGCCTCCTCCTCGGTGAATGAGACCTCTTCTTCCCCTTGGGACTCGTCTCGTCGTAGCGGATGCCCTTCCCAGTCCTCGGGCAGGAACAGCCGCCGCAGGTCCGGGTGGCCGTCAAACTGCACGCCGAACAGGTCGAAGACTTCGCGCTCGTGCCAGGCGGCCGCCGGCCACAGCGGCACAAGTGAGGGCACCGTCGGCTCCTCGCCACCGACGCGGACCTTCAGACGCAGGCGGGAGTTGTGATCGTATGAATGGACGATATAGGTTACTTCGAATCGATCAGCGCGCTCCAAGTAGTCCACGGCATTCAACTCGGCCAGAAAGGCGTAGCGCATGTCGGGATCGTCACGGAGAAACCGGCCTACGTCGAGTATCCGGTCGGGCGGCACGATGGCGGTAGGAATACCGTCGGCCAAGCGTGTATCCGGCGGCTGGCAGTCACCGAACTGCTCCATCAGCCGAGCCATGTGACCGGCGGCCGGGCCAGCAGCCGCGGGCGGCGCCTCAGTTGCCATCTATATTCACTGTTCCTGCGGTTTGGGCAAGGTGCTCGGCGGGGTACTGCCGTCGGGACCTAGGCCGTAGCCAATTCATGGGCGTGCTTGCCGAACTGCTTCTGGCGCTCCACCTTACGCTGGAGCTTGATAATCCCGTCAATGACCATCTCCGGTCGCGGCGGGCAGCCCGGCACGTACACGTCAACCGGAATGATCCGGTCCACGCCCTGGACGAGGGCGTAGTTGTTGTAGATGCCGCCGCACGAGGCGCAGGCGCCCATCGAGAGCACCCACTTCGGCTCCGGCATCTGATCGTAGAGCTGGCGCACGACCGGCGCCATCTTCTTGCTGACGCGGCCGGCCACGATCATAAAGTCGGCCTGGCGCGGCGAGGCACGGAAGACCTCTGCCCCAAAACGGGACACGTCGAAGCGCGAGGCACTCATCGCCATCATCTCGATGGCGCAACAGGCCAAGCCGAACAACAGCGGCCAGAGCGAGTTCGCCCGTGCCCAAGCCACCGCCTTGTCCAGCGTCGTCAGGGATACACCCATCTCGCCCGTGAACTGCCCACTCATCGGCAGCTCACCGCGGCCGCCGTACTTGACCGGCGTGTTCGGCGCGTTTAGTCCCACTGTAGCGCCCCTTTCCGAAGGACGTAGATGTAGCCCAAGAGCAAGAAGGCAGCAAACACGCCCATCTCCACGAGCGCAAACACTGCCAGCCCCGCGCCCTTCATCTCGCGCAGGACCACTGCCCAAGGATAGAAGAAGATCACCTCCACGTCGAAGATGACGAAGAGCATCGCCGTGACGTAGAACTTGATGGGGAACCGCCGCCACGCCATCCCCACCGGAGTCATCCCCGATTCATAGGGAGCCAGCTTCGACGTGGAGGGGCGCCGCGTGCCCAGGAATCGGGCAATCACGACCACGCCCGACGACACGACCGTCGCGACGACGATCATAATGAGGATGGGGAGATAGTCGATGAGCACTGCTCCCTCCCATGCTCGGCGAGATGAGCCGCGTCCGGCATCCCGAACACGGCACGCTCCCTACCGCGCGGCAGCCCGGCGGCAAAAGCTGGCGTATTGTATCACAATGTCCGCCACGCGCGAGGCTGCCACCATCACGTCATCCTTCCGGCCCCATTTCGTCATTCCGGCGGAAGCCGGAATCCACGTCCCCCTGCCGCAGCAGGAGGACCATAGGGTGGCTACCCCTCATCGCTCCCGAATGAATTTTTGCAGCCGGTCGTGGGTCGTGACCTCGCCGACGTAGATATCCCCGCGGGAATCCACCCATAGGCTGTGCGGCGAGGCGGCGAATTGGCCCGGCGCGTCGCCGCGCTCGCCCCACTGGGCCAGGATGTCGCCATCGAGGCTCATGATGGTCACGCCCGGACCGCGGGTGGTCCGGATGGGACCGCGGCTCGTGATCGCCGGCCCTCCTTCCGCGATGTAGACCACTTGGTCGGCGTCGAGGCAGACGTCGTTCGGCGCACCCAAGTTATCCCACTCACCCAGATACGCTCCGTCAAGGGTGAAGTGCTGCACGCGGTTATTCCCACGGTCCGTTACCAGCAGCCGGCCGCGCGGGTCTACCCAAACGCTGTGGACGGGCCAACCGAATTCGCCCGGCCCCGTGCCTTTCGTTCCCCAGGAGCGTTGGAGCGTCCCGTCTGCACTGAAACGATGTACGCGATATTGCCCGTAACCATCGGCGATGAACACGTCGCCTTGCGGTGACTGCGCCGCGCGGGCCGGCTCGTTGAACGGCTCGCCCGGTGAGCCGGCTCGATCTGCCGTACCCCAGGTGGCCAGCAATGTGCCGTCGAGATTCCAGTGCGTTACCGTATGGTTGCGGTCGGTGCAATAGAGCGCGTCGTCGGGACCGATCCAAACCCCGTGTGCAAGGCTGAAGGCGTCCTCGCCCCAGGAGTGGAGCAGTTGCCCCTCGGGCGAGAACACCAGCATGGCCGCCTGCGGCTCCCGCTGCAAGACGTAGACCCGGTCCTGCGAGTCGCAAGCGACCCCGGAGACGAGGCCCAGCGCCGGAAGCTGTGGGCTGCGCCCCCACTGCGCGTCCACGCGATAGGTATAGTCGCCGCCGCCGAATAACGCACTCATGCTTGCCCCCTCCTGATCTCCGGTTGGTCGCCACGATACGAGGTTCCCAAGCGCCCGTCAACTACCAGCCCCCCTATGGTCCCCCCGCTGCGGCGGGGGGACGGGAACGTGCCGCGCCAAGCTCCGGCGGCTGCATGAGGTCCCCTCGCTGCGACGGGGGACGGGGCCAGGTACGCCCCACAGTCGCTACAATATCCTGCTCGGAAGGAGAGGCCGATGGATTTGACGCAAGGGCCGCCCCGTAGCCCCCGCGACGAACTAGGGGGAATCACGTTCCTGCCGCGGACGATTGACAAGCTGCGCGCGCACCTCGCCGGCACCCTCGGCGAGTACAAAGCGAAGGTCGGTTACAGTGAGCGACTGTTTGCGTTCCTGGACGTGACGGCCGACGAGTTCGAGGCGGTCGTGGCAGCGAATACGGACGATGCCGGCGTGCTCGCCGCCCTCATGGAGCGTGCGCCGCGAAGCGCCGCCGAGATCGAGTCATTCAACGCGCAGGCCAGGAGCTATCCGCAGGACGAGGCCGGCCGGCAGCGGCACCAAATGCTGCTGGAGGAAGCCGGGTACGGTGACCGCACGGACATCACGACCATGTTCGACCGCCTGGACCTCGACGACGGCCGCGACGTGCCGGTGCGCTCCTAGGGCAGGCAGCCGCTCTACTCCTCACGTGAACCGGAAGCCGTAGAGGCTCGCGTCGCGCAGATCGAAGCGCAGCCGCAGCGGCCGCTCCGGCCAGCGGTCGTCACCGCGCCGGTCACCCCACCGGACCGGGTGTCGTAACGAGTCACCCGTCACTGGCGTACAGTCGGCTGCTGCGAACCCCGGCAGTGCCCGGCCCTGTTCGTCCTGCACCTCCACCGTGAGTGACCCACCGGCACCAATGGTCGCGTTGAGTTCGAGCCGACTGCCCCCCGGCTGGAGCGTGCGCGTGGTGATCGAGCCACCGGCCGGCCCGGCATCGCGCGAGATGAACCCGTCTCGGCGCACCTTTGCCAGCCCGATGGCCGGGAAATGCCGCTTACCGGCCCGCACGTCGGCCCAATACTGCTCGCGCAGCGCCTCGGTGTAGCACAGGCGCGCGGCGTGGCCCTCGTTGAAGCCCACGTAGTACACCCACCACTCGTCACCCACCGTCACCGGCATGGAGTGGTAGAAGATCATGTGGCTGTCGAACGTGCCCGGCGCACCCCGCGCAATCACCGGCTGGCGGTTGCCGAGTCGCTGCCAGTGGATCAGGTTCCGGCTCGCGGCCAGCTGCACGTCCACGATGGCGTACTCGTTCCCGCCGCCCAGCCGCCCGATGTCGAACGAGGCGTCGTATACCCAAATCAGCGCGAGGAATACGTCGCCGGTGCGGAAGACCATCACGCCATAGAACTCGCAGCGATGGTCGTCGGGATGGTCGTAGAGCAGGATGGACTGCGCGGCGGCCAGCCGCTCCTCGGCCATGTCGTCATCGCGCTGGTCGGGGGCCAAGGCCAGCATCGGCTCCGTCCAGGTCGTGAAGGGGGGCGCGTCGGCGTCGTCCACTGATGTGCAGACCGCAAAGCAGCGCCGCTGCCACGGGCCGAGGGGCACGTGGACTTTGGGGAAGAGCGCGTACTTGGCGGTTGGAAAGCCGGCCGGCCCTTCCGGCGCGGTGCCGTCATAGAGCTTGGCTGCACTCGACGTATCGCCGCGCTGGCGCCCCCGGATGACCGGATTGTGCTCGTAGGGGTACCAGTGCAGTCCATCGGCCGAGAAGGAGACGCCGTGGCCGCCCCAGCCGTCGTCGTCCCTGCCCACCCAGAAGTCCGACTTGTAGCGCATCTCGGCAGGCTCAAGCCCGGTCATCTCGGCGCAGTCCAGCATTCCGTGTCCGGGACTGGCGCCCGTCCGCGGCAGGATGTTGTTCGCCGTCAAGCCTTCGTATTGAAACAGGCCCAGGTTGGGGCGCTCCCAGTGCAGCCCGTCACGGGAGGTGGCATAGCAGGAGAACATCTCCCCCACATCTCGGCCAAAGGCGGGGAACGCGCCGTAGCTCGCGTACCACATGCGGAACAACCCATAGTGGGGGTCGCGGTGAACCGTCACCGGTCCCCACAGCCCCCCGATCTCGGGCCGTTCCCAGGCCGCTTCCGCCCGGAGCACCGGCGTCGGGAGCTGCTCCATCGGGTGCAGCCGCTCCACGACCCCGCTGCTCGCTGCGACCAGGTAATCATCCACGAAAAGCTGCGTGCGCGTACCAATCGCAACCGGTTTCTGGGCCATAATGGCCTCCTTGTCCTATGCGCGTGACGCCTAAGCACCGCCGGCGCAGTATGCCGGACCGAGGCTAACCGCAAGCGGCCTGGACTGCACAGTCCCTTGGGTGACAACGGCCCAAACGGTAGAGACTAGAGGCGCATGAAAGCGGGAAGTGGGCCGCCGAGTAGCGGCCGCGCGTAGTCCGTGAAGGCGGCCGTCACGTTGCATACGCCGCCCGGCTGCACCTCCAGGAAGGAAGCCGGTAGCCGCTGCTCCTGGCCGGCGACGCGCGTGAGCGGCACGGCCTCGCACCAGGAGTGATACGCGGGATCACGTTCTGCCTGAAGTGTGACCATCTGGTCGGTCTGCCCGCTGGCCAGCAGACGCGCCGCGGCGGCGCCGACCTGCCAGGCTTCATCCCGGTCTACGGTCGAGACGAGACTACTCGCGGCGCGCTGCAACGTGCCCGGTTTTACGGTGCGGGACTTCACTCCGATGGCGGCGGTGATGCGGCTGGCGAGGGATTCGGCCGTGCCCGTGACCAGCGGATGCCCGAATGCATCGCGCTGCCCCTCCGGCGGCGCCGCGGCCGCCGCGCTCAGGTAGTCGCCGGCGGCGGTGCGGACGGTTTCGGCCGTGACCACGACGGCGCTGCCGTGCCGCCTGATGGCGGCCTCGACGCTGGTGAGTACACCGTCCAGCACGAGCGGCACTTCCGGCACTAGCAGGATATGCGGCGCCGCGCCGGTGGCCGGCCGGCCCAACGCGGCGGCGGCCGTCAGCCAGCCGGCGTTGCGCCCCATGCACTCCAGCACGACGACAGTATCGTAGCCGCGCATGGCGGTGAGGTCCAGGGCCGCCTCCTGGGTCGTGATCGCCCAGAAGCGCGCCGCGCTGCCGTACCCGGGGCAGTGGTCCGTCTCCGGGAGGTCGTTGTCAATGGTTTTCGGCACGCCGATGACGGACAGGTCGTAGCCGACGTCTCGCGCCGCTTGACCGAGTTGGAGACACGTCTGCATCGAGTCGTTGCCGCCGACGTAGGCAAAGGCGTGGACATTGTGGCGCCGGAACCACTCGATCACGGCCGCGCAGTCGTCGGCATCGAGCTTGCGGCGGCAGGAGCCGAGCGCCGCGCTCGGCGTGGCGGCTAAGGCGGTCAGTCGGGCGGCGTCGAGCGCCGTCAGGTCGAGACTGCCGCCCCCACCGGGCAAGGCACCGAGGATGCCGTGGCGCAGTCCGAGGACGCGGTTGAAGGCACCGGTGTCCTGAGCGGCGCTGACGAGGCCGGCCAGACTGGCGTTGATAACTGCGGTCGGCCCGCCCGACTGCGCGATCAGCAGATTAGAAGCCATGGGTGTTGCTGGCGATGTGGCTTACCATGCCTCTTGGCTTCCGAGCCACCTAATCCCTTTTCGGAGAGGGAGGGGGAGGGGGAGGAGTACGTGGCTTTCCTGGCGGGTTCTCGCCCCCCTTGCGGCCGGGAACTGGGTTTTCCATAACCTTGCGAGTTGGCACTCTACCGTGGGTGCTCCCGGCGGTACCCATGACTTAACCTCCGCTACGAGGATACTGCCCCGTTGCTGGGGAGCGCGGTCAGCGTCACGCCGAGGCGGTCGCAGGCGACTTGCACCGTCGCGCGGAGTAGGATCGCCGTCGTGACGGGTCCCGTGCCGCCGGGGACGGGCGTCAGCCACGCCGCTACCTCGCCGACGGCCGGGTCTACGTCGCCGACCAAGCCGTCATCCACGACGTTCGTGCCGAAATCCACAACCACCGCGCCCGGTTGCACCATCTCCGGGGTTATCAGGCCCGCTCTGCCCGCAGCCACGCAGAGGATATCGGCGCGGCGCGTGACGGCGGCCAAGTCGCGCGTGCGGGTGTGGCAGATCGTCACCGTGGCGTGCTCCTGAAGCAGCAGTTGTGCCAGCGGCCGCCCGACGATGGGGCTGCGCCCCAACACGACGGCTTCCGCTCCTTTGATCGGGATGCCGTAGTGCTGGAGGATCGCCATACCGCCGGCAGGGGTGGAGGGCACGTACCCGCCTTGGCCCAAGGCCACGCGCCCCACGTTCACCGGCGTCAAGCCGTCCACGTCCTTCTGCGGATCGAGTAGCTCCGCGACCATCTCCAGGGAGAAGGGCGCCGGTAACGGCTGCTGCACGACGATGGCATCAACACCGGGGTCAATGTTCAGCGCCTTGAGCGTCTCGGTCAAACGCGGACGCTCGGTCGGCAGCACCATCTCATGGAAGCCGAGGTTGATGCGTTCGCAGGCGCGCTCCAGTGTCCGACCGTAGGACACCGAGGCCGGGTCGTCACCGATTCGCAGCGAGACCAGCGCTGGCGGGCGGCGCAGTTGGGCCTGAAACCGCTCGGCGGCCGCGACCGTCTGGCGCCGGATCACCCGCGCGACCGGCCGGCCGGTCAAGAGCTGCGCGCTCATCCGTAGTCCTCCCTGCCCTGCCTTCCGTGCCACCTCATGCCAACTCCGCCATCATCCGGTTCCAGGCCACCAGGCACCGGCGCGTGCCTTCTTCGCCGCCCTCCGAGAAGGCGCTGCCGCCCGGCATCCGAGCGATGTCCTCGGCCAGCCGGTGCGTCACCCGGTAGTGCGTTTCCAGCGAGACACAGCCCTCGTAGCCGTCGTCCTTGAGCGTCTGTAACTGGCCGGGGATGTCCACCTCTCCGTCGCCGATGACGACCGCTTGCGGACTCTCGTCCGGGTGTACCTGCCGCTTGTCCTTGACGTGGACGTGCGCGATATACGGCTTCACCAGCGGGTAGCCGTCCGCATACGTTGCCTCGCCGCCTTCCCAGCACGCATTCGCCGGGTCCCACACGGCCCGCACGGACGGCTCGTTCAGATCGCCGAGAAACCGCGCCAGCTCGGCGCCGGTCCCGACGTAGCACGACCCCTCGTTCTCGATGCCGATAGTCACCCCTTCCTCGCGGGCAATGCGGGCCGGCTCGGCATAGGAATCGAGAATCTGCTGGTAGTGGTCGTCCAGCCCGTCCCGCTTCCAGAAGGTGAACCCGCGGATCAGCGACGTACCGAGCGCCCGCCCGGCGGTAATACACTGGCGCAGGATGTGCAGATGCTCGGCGTATTCGTCGTCGTCGCCTAGCTCGCACTTCAGGAACGGGGCGGCGAGGCCGGCCACGGACATCCCGTGCTGCTCGGCCGTCTCCTTGATCCGGCGCAGCTGCTCCGTAGACATCGCATCAATGCGCGTCTCCCACACGGTGCGGATTTCGAGCTGGTCGAGGCCAAACTGCTGGGCCATGCCGACGGCCAGATCGAAGTCCTGGGAGATTTCGTCGGTAATGACGGCTCGCTTGAACATGGGACGTGTCCCCTCCTTTTATCCGAAGCTGAACGGTGCCTGTCGCCGGACGACAAACGCCACGCGATGCCGGCTGCCCAAGTAGTCCATCGTAGCCTGATCGTTCGGGTGCAGCCGCTGCGTGGCCGGTGCGGCGAATGGGTTGGCACGCTCGACCCGGCGATCAACTATAACCGTCGCTACCGGAAGCTGCTGCGACAGTACCACTGCCCGCGCCAGCGCCGCCGCGAGCGCCCCGGCATCGGTCCGCAGCAACGTCAGCCCGACGGCAACGCGGGCCGTGTCAAGCTCTACCACGAGATCGGGCCGGTAGGTGGCGCCCAAGAAGCGCGCCGTCGGCAGCCGGGCATCGTCGCGCCCCGCCACGGCGATCACCGCCGTCGGCAGCGTCGCCTGCAGCGCCGCCTCGGCATCCGCCCTTAGGAAGATGTCTCCGGCGTGCGTCGGATCGAACTGCGCTTCCGCCAGTGCAGCGCGGACGTGCTCCAGCAACGAGCATTCGGTAGGTGCCATTGCACCGGCCATGATAATGCAGGCGCAGCGCCCTCGCAACGCACGCAACACGCACAGATAGCTGCCGCCCCTACCGCTACACGTCGAGGAGGTGCCGCGCTTTCAGCGCCACTTGCAAGGCCAGCAGCGCCTCGGGGTCTTGTAGGTCAACCTGGCCCGTCTCTTCGATGCGCTGGACCCGATACAGCAGCGAGTTGCGGTGCAGGTTGAGCCGCCGCGCCGTTTCGCTGAGGTTGGCGCGGGAGGCAAAATACGCTTCGAGTGTGGCCAGCAGGTCGCCGCCGGTGCGCCTGTCGTAGGCTGCCAGCGGTCCGAGGGTCTGGTCATAAAATGCCCGCAGCTCCGGCGTGCCGCGTAGGTGGTACAGCAGTCGGTAGAGGCCCAAGTCGGACAGGCACGCCTGCTGGCCCGGCCCATAGAGACTGCGGACAAGCTGCGCCGCTTGCGCGGCCTCCTCAATGGCTGCCGGCGCATCGGCCAGTCGTGGGTGCGTCTCGCCGGCGCCGGACGTGATCGGCCCAATGCCGCTGGCGACGGCTGCCGCGTGGACAGCCTGCAAAACTGCCTTCACCTGACCGCTGGACCCACTCGGACCGCTGCGGGCTGCGGTGGTGCGGGCAGAGCGACGCCCCGGCACGGCTTGCAGCGCGAGCAGGGCCACAACCTGGCCGCTATCGGAGCGCACGATGGCCGGTTGGTGGCGGTCCCGTAGCGTGCGCCGCACGGTGTCCATCAGCCGGTCGCTGCGATCATCGAGCACCGCGTCATCGGTTGCCCCGGCTGGCTCCGTCTCGATGGTGACTGTTACCGCCGCAATCTCGGTGTCGGGGCGGAAGCCCAGGCGTTGGAGCTGCCGTTCCAATTCCGGCGAGGGCGCGTCGGCTTCGACCAGCAGCTGTTCGAATAGCGCCTCGCGGTCACGCCGCTCGGCGAGGCGCACGGCGTCCTGCTTGGCCAGCTCCAGCGCCATCACGGCGGCCAGCCGCCCGGCAACAAGCTCGTCCAGGTCGGTCAGCTCGCCGGGAAGCGCACACAGCGAGACAAAACCACGCCGGCGGCCGCGGTTGAGGATGGCCCCGGTATATCGCGCCAAGCCGTTGCGGCCAGCCTCAAGACGCACGACCGGCGGCGCCGAACTGGTCAGCTCGCCAGCGCGCAGCTTGGCCTCCAAGCGTTGGCGATCCACGAGGGACGAATACGGTGACGGTACCGCCGCGTCTGCTGGGGCCGTCGCTTGCACGTGGTACGCCGCATCTTCCAGGAAGACCAGCCGTCCGGTGAGCAGTGCCGCTTCTTCCAGGATGCGCTCGACGCCCTGTCCCTCGACGGACACCGCGGCCAGATGCCGATACATCTCGGTCGCACGCTGGTTCAACTCGGCTTGGCGGTCAACGACGAGCCGCGCGATGGTGCGCTCCAGCTCGGCGGCCGCGCGGGCTGTCTCGACGTGGAATAGCGGCAGGTCGTGGGCATCCGCGGCGGCGATAACGGTGTCGGGACAGTGCCACGCATCGCGGCTCACCACGACCACGGCCGCGACGCCGGTCGCTTGCAGACTGACGACGATCTCGCTCAGGTCGTACTCGGCGCTCAAGGCCCGCAGGGCCTCCAGTGTGGCCACGGGCGCCAGGACCACCTCGTCGCCGCCACTCGACTCGAAGATGGGTGGCAGTCCGCGCAGGGTCGTCACCCAACCCACGCGCCGCTGCAAGCCGGTCTGGCCCGCCAAGACGCGGGCGTGTGGCTGGAGGACCAGGCGCAGCACCTCGGCCACCTCGACGGCGCTGCCACCATGCGCCGGCTCGGCTGGCCCAACGGCCGTGTCGCTCATCCGTGTTCCGTCCTCTACCACCACTCACGAGGTCTCGGCAGCTGCCGCCGTATGGCGCCCCCCGGCTTGCCAGTGGTGACGTTGCCGGCTCCGCTCCTGGGCGTCCGGCGCGCGAAAGGTTGCCAGAAAGACATCGCGGAACGCTGCATAGGCGTTGGCGGCAATCGCGGCCCGCACGCGCTCCATGAGGCGGGTGAGGTACCGCAGGTTGTGTATGGTAGCCAGCCGGTAGGCGAGCAGCTCCTTGGCGCGGAAGAGATGATGCACATAACTCGCCGTAAAGGTGCGGCACGTCATGCAGTCGCAGCTTGGATCAATCGGCCCCAGGTCAGCGCGGAACTGCGCGTTGCGTATATTCAGACGACCGGCGTCGGTGTAGAGGCCGGCGTGGCGGGCGGCCCGCGTCGGCAGCACGCAGTCGAACAGGTCAATGCCGTACCGGACGGCCTCGATCAAGTCCTCCGGCGAGCCAACCCCCATCAGGTAGCGCGGCCGCTCCGCCGGCAAAAGTTGTGCCGTGTGCTTGACGATGGACCACATTTCCGCCTTCGACTCGCCCACGCTCAGTCCACCGATAGCATACCCCGGTAAGTCGGCGGCGACGATAGCCTGGGCCGAGGCCGTTCTGAGATCGGGGAAGGTGCTGCCCTGCACGATCCCGAACAGCGCCTGACCGGGTCCCGGCCGGGCATTCAGACAACGCTCCAACCAGCGGCTCGTGCGCTGCACCGCCGCCGCTGCCTCGGTATGGGTGGCCGGGTAGCCAACGCACTCGTCGAAGGCCATCACCACGTCCGCGCCGAGCTGGGCTTGGATTTCCATGACGCGCTCCGGGGTGAGCCGGTGCTCGCTGCCATCGAGATGGGAGCGAAAGGTCACGCCATCGTCGTCAATGCGCCGCAGGCGGGCCAGGCTCCAGACCTGGAAGCCGCCCGAGTCGGTCAGAATCGGGCCATCCCAGCCCATGAAGCGATGCAGGCCGCCGTGCGCGGCGACGATCTCCGGACCGGGGCGCAGCAGCAGGTGATACGTGTTGGCTAGGATCATCGCTGCGCCGACGGTCTTCAGGTCGTCGGGACTGACCGACTTGACCGTCGCCTGCGTGCCGACGGGCATGAAGCAGGGGGTGGACACGACGCCGTGTGGCGTGACCAGCCGCCCGGCGCGTGCTCGCCCGCTCTGCGCCTCGATGGTCAACGTCAGGGGGGCAGTAGTCCGGTTTCTATCGGTCATCAGTTCTCAGTGCGGTCCTGGCCCCCGTCCCGACGGGGGAGGGAGCACGCCGTCCCTTCGCCGCAGCCGCTCCCTGCGCCCGTCCCCCCGCTGCGGCGGGGGGACCGTAGGGGGGCCGGCGCCAACCAGCATGATACTGCATGGTCCGCGGCCATCCCGCCGACCCGTCCGTGCGGTGTGGTATCCTGCGCTGCGCGCCGTGGAAACCGGGAGGAGTTGCAGCATGACCGCTGACACGACGGACTCGTCCTCCCGCGCCGCCCTCCAGGAGCACATCCTGGAGCAGTGCGAGCAGGAGCAAGTCCGCTTTATCAACCTCCAGTTCACCGACATCGTCGGCATTGTCAAGAGCGTAACGATCCCGGCCCACCGCTTGCCCGATGCATTCGATCACGGCACCTGGTTCGACGGCAGCTCCATCGAGGGCTTTGCGCGGATCGCCGAGAGCGATATGTACCTCGACCCGGACCCGGCGACGTTTGCCATCGTGCCGTGGGAGAGCGGCAATGAGAAGACCGCTCGCTTGATCTGCGACGTATACACGCCCGAAGGCAATCCTTTCCCTGGCGATCCGCGCTACGTCCTGCGCCGAGCGATGGCTGCGGCGGCCGAGATGGGCTTTGTCTTCAATACCGGCCCGGAGCTGGAGTTCTTTCTGCTGCAAGTAGACGACGCCGGTGACGTACTCACCACGCCCCACGACGAGGGCGGCTATTTCGACCTCTCCACGGACCTCGCGGCGCAGGTCCGGCGCGACATGGTGGTTGCGCTGGAGACGATGGGGATGAAGGTGGAGGCTGCCCACCACGAAGTGGCTACCGGCCAGCACGAGATTGACTTCCAGTACGACAATGCGCTGCGGACGGCCGATCACACCGTCACGTTCCGGTACACGCTCAAGGCCATCGCCCGGCAGGCGGGCCTCTATGCCACGTTCATGCCCAAGCCACGGTTTGGCATCAACGGATCGGGGATGCACACCCATCAGAGCCTCGCGGACATCCACACCGGCGAGAACCTGTTCGCCGACCCGGCCGGACCGTATGGTCTCTCCGACCTGGCGCGCCATTTCACCGCCGGTATCCTGGCCCATGCTCGCGGCATCTGCGCGGTACTGGCGCCGCTCGTCAACTCGTACAAGCGCCTGGTGCCGGGCTACGAAGCGCCGGTCTACGTCAGTTGGGCGCACACCAATCGCTCCGCGCTGATCCGCGTTCCCAAGCTCATCCCCAACCGGCCCCAGAGTAGCCGCATCGAGCTGCGGTGCCCCGATCCGAGCTGCAATCCGTACCTCGCGTTCGCCGTGATGCTCCACGCCGGCCTGGACGGTATTCGGCGCGAGCTGGAGCCGCCGCTGCCGCTGGAGGAAAACCTGTACGAATTCGACCCACTCCGATTGCAGCGGGAGCAAGTGGAGCAGCTCCCCGGCTCGCTCGGCGACGCCCTCGATGCATTGGCCGCCTCCGGTCTGGCGCAAGAGGCGCTGGGCGTCCACGTCTTCGAGCGGTTCATGCAGGCCAAGCGGCAGGAGCACAGTGAGTACCGGCAGCAGGTAACGCAGTGGGAGCTAGATCGTTACCTGGAGATTTACTGATGCGGTGCTCGATCCACACTACCCGATGAGCGCCAAACTTGTGCCGGGAGACCACGCCCGATGAGAATTCTGCTCGCGCTGTACTACTACCGGCCCCACATGAGCGGACTCACCATCTACGTGGAGCGCCTGGCCGCCGCCTTGGCCCGACGCGGCCATACCGTGACCGTACTCGCAACGCAGCACGAGCCAACGCTGCCGCGCGAGGAATGGTCGGACGGCGTGCGTATCGTGCGCGTACCGGTGGCGCTGCGGATCAGCAAGGGAGTGATCGCCCTCGCGCTTGGCCCCACGGCCAGCCGGCTGCTCCGTGAGCACGATGTGTTGAGCATTCACCTCCCTAACGTGGATGCTGCCGGGCTGACCATCCGGGGACACCGGCAGAACAAGCCGGTCATCCTGACCTACCATTGTGACCTGATGCTGCCGCGCAGTCCGGTCAGCCGCCTCCTCGAACAAGCCATCTTTCTCGCTCACTATGCCGGTGCTCGCCTGGCCGACAAGATCGCCGCCTACACCCGCGATTACGCTACCCATTCGCGCTTGCTCTCGCGCTTTGCAGACAAGCTGGTAGTCATTCCCCCGCCCGTCGTCATGCCGGCGCCCCCAGCGGCAGAGGTGGCCGCATTCAAGACTGAGACAGGTACCGACAATGGGCCAGTCATTGGTATGGCGGCACGGTTCGCTACCGAAAAGGGTGTGGAGTACCTCGTGCAGGCCATGCCCCGCTTGTTGAAGCGTTTCCCGGACGCCAAGGTGCTGTTCGCCGGGCCATACGGCAATGTCCTCGGCGAGGAAGCCTATTGGCAGCGCCTGCAGGAGCCGATTACCGAGCTAGGCTCACGCTGGCAGTTCCTCGGCCAGTTGGACCAACACCGCATGGCGGTCTTTTACGGCGCGTGTGACGTGCTCGTGGTGCCGAGTCTCAACTCCACCGAGTCATTTGGGCTGGTCCAAGTGGAAGCCATGCTCTGCGGTACACCGGCAGTCGCCAGCAATCTGCCCGGCGTGCGGCAGTCCATCAAGATGACCGGCATGGGCGAGGTCGTCGAGCCGGGGTCCGCCACCGCGCTCTATACGGGATTGGAGCAGGTACTGGCACACCCGGAACGCTACACGCGACCACGGTCGGAGATCGAGGCGCTCTTCGACTTGGAGCGCACCACCGACTCCTACCTGGAGCTGTTCGAGCGGGAGATTGCTCGGCGTTCAGGCTAGGGGGGACTCACCTGACAAGGGTAGGTTTTTGTCTGCATCAGGATTTGCAGGATGCAAGGATGAGCAGGATGGTCCTCACCCTCGCCGGACAGGAATCGGGTGCTTTCCAGCGCTATGACGGGGGCGTAGGGGCCACGTAGGAGCCTGGATTCCGGCCCCGTATCGGGGTACGGGACATGCTTGCGCCGGAATGACGAGCGCCTGAGCGCGATGAATCGTGCCCCGACAGGAAAAACCTACCCTTGTCAGTCCTATGGCCCCCCCGCACTGCGGGGGGACGGGCGCAACATGTTGCGCCCCTACGGCCTGACCTGTACCTACCCCAGTCAGAGGGGGAGAGGGGGGGCAACACCGCGTTAGGCTTGCAGGAAACCCTCTGCGTTGAGCACGAACACCACGCCGCGAGCGGAGTCCAAGGGCATCCGATCACTCGTCTCCTGCGTTTTACAGGCAGCGCGTAGCGTCTCGATGGCCGGGCCCACTTGGTCCGGCTCGACGCCGACCAAGAGGCTCACGTTACCCCGCCGCAAGAACCCACCGACGGTGTTGATGCGCGTGACCCGGTGTCCCTGCTCGACGAGCGCCTGAATGGCGCGCCCGGCGTCGTTGTTCTGCACGATGGCCCAAATCAGTTTCATCGGTTGCTCGTCACCTGCGTTGGCGGTGTGCTAGAGCCGCTCGAACCGTTCGATGTCCAGCACGAAGATCGTGGCGCCGCCGACCTGTACCGGGATGGGTTCCAGGGGGTACGGCTCACCGATCTCGCCGGGCGCCGTCGGCACAAAGAACTCCGAGCGCCGCTCGCAGTTGTCGCGGATCAGCAAGAGCGCACGCTGCACTTGCGACGGTTCGGTGGCAATCGCCAGCGTCGCGTTTCCCTTGCGTAAGAATCCGCCCATGGTGTTGATGCGCGTGACCCGGAATCCGGCCGTGGTCAGCGCATCCGTCGCCAAACCGGCATCTTCATCCTGGACAATGGCCACGATGAGCTGCATCGGCTCTGGCGTCGTCAGCGAATCTGTCGGGGTATCCACGCTTCTTCCTACTTACTGCTTACCGCTCGTGTCCGGGCCTCTTCCGTAGCCCAGCCTGATTGTACATGAAACGTTTTGCCCAGGACCGGCGGCCGGAATGTTACCGCATCGCTCAACCCAGCCGGGAACACTGTCCACAGGACCTAGAATCTAGAATCCGGCGCGTCTCCGGGCACGGCTCACCTGCGACATACTCAACAGGTGCGAGAGCCACCACACGACGACCTCGACTTGCAGCGCAGTCGAGGCAATAGCCGCCGTCATCGGCCATTCAGTGACGCCCAGCACCGTGCGGGACAGTGGTTCGAGCGCAAACCGAAACAGCAGCAGGAAGACCGGGGCAAAGACCAGCACCACCCGATTGGACCATTGCGAGAGACGGTAGGCCGTCTGCTGCTCGATGTTCTCCGTCATGAGCTGCACGCGGACCACGTACAGCGCGAGCACACCGAAACCGGAAAGCAGCCCGAACGCGATCAAGCCGGCTGGCGGCAGCAACGACCGCTGCCACGAGTGCCCGACGACCAAGAAGAGGATCACCAGCCCCAGCCCGCTGGCCCCGAACAGCAGTGCCCAGACCACGTGGTACATGAGGGCATAGGTAAGCGGCTTGGGTACTCGTTCTTCACTCGCCAGTGGCATCAGCCTCGCTCCAGCCGCCGGGAAGCACACCTGCCCCCGGACCACACCATGTACCCAAGTCTACCACTCCATCGGCCGCACCTCACCCTGTCCCCCTGCCGCAGCGGGGGGACCATAGGGGGGCCGAAAACTGACCAGGGTAGGCTTGCGGCTTGCGCCCGTGAGCCTGAAGCGGCATACTGTACGGTAGTCCGTCCGTACCAACGCACTTGCCAGTGCCGAGTCGTCTAATGGTAAGACGCCTGACTCTGGATCAGGTAATTGGGGTTCGAGTCCCTGCTCGGCAGCCTACATCTCCCCTCTATGCCAGGCCGCACCTCTCGCCCTGTTCCGCTGCTCATGGCCGGACTTTGATTCCTCTTGCCTCACACCGTTGTGGCTCGCCGCCGGTTATCGTTTCGACAGGAGCACCGGCGGGCTGATTTACTTCTGACGTGCTACCTTGCACTACCCCTGATTGGGGTGGGACCGTGCAGGCTGGCGACGATAGGAGTAATACATGACCGTGAGGCTGGCACTGATCGGCTGCGGCGGGATCGCGCGAGCGCACCTGCGGGGCTACGAGGCGATCCGCGCGGCGGAGCCGGACCTGTTCGAGCTTACCGCCGTCTGCGACGCAAACCTCGCGGCGGCGCAGAAGGTTGCTGCAGACGCAACGGAGTGGCAGGAGCAAGCGCCGGCCGTCTTTGGCGACGTAGCCGATTTGCTGGCGGCGACCGATTGTGACGCGGCGGACATTTGCGCGCCGCACTTTCTACATCACCGGCTCGGGATCGCTTGCCTGGAGGCCGGTCTCCACGTGCAGGTCGAAAAGCCCATCGGTATCACCGTCAAGGCCACGCGCCGGCTCATTGACGCCGCAACCCGCGCCGGGCGCCAGCTGGCGACCGCCGAGAACGTCCGCCGCGAGCCAGGACCCCGCACGGCCCATTGGCTCATCCACGAGCGGCAGCTTCTGGGGACGATGCAGAGCTTCTTTATCCAAGAGACTCGCCCGCCGCAGCGCCCGGCGGCGACAGATGAGACGGAGCCGCCGCCGTGGGTGTGGCGCGATGATCGTCTGCTTGGTGGCGGTGGGCAGGTCCTGGATAGCGGCGCCCACTTCTGCGACACGATCCGCTACCTGTTCGGTGAAGTGGAGCAGGTCTATGGCCGCGTCGAGCAGTGGCGGCCGCGCCCGGTCCGCCGGGACGGTGCGGTGGTCCACGATGATCGAGAAGATACGTTCGTCGCGCAGCTACACTTTGCCAGTGGGATGTCCGGTCTCTGGAGCTACGGCGCTGCCTGGCCCGGACACCGGCTCAATACCGTCGTCTATTACGGCAGCGAGGGTGCGCTGGTTGATCCGGGCGACATTTACCACGGCCCGCGCTTGACGGCGACGGTGCAGCTTGCCGACGGCACGGCGCTCTCGCTCGCCGATCTGCACCAGGAGTATCTTGCGGAGCTAGGTGCCGCCGGCCGGGCGCGACTCTTCCCCCACGGCCTGACCGACGGCTTTGCGCTGGAGGTGTACGATTTCCTGACCGCCGTGCGCGATGACCGGCCGCCGGAAGTGACCGGGGCGGACGGCCTGCGGGCCAAGGCGATTGCCAATGCCATCTACGAGTCCAACGCGACGGGACAGGCAGTCCGATTGGCTGAGGTCATTGACGGGCGGATTGACACCTACCAACGACCGATCAACGAGCGTTGGCAGATATGAGCGCCGTGGCAACGAACCGGTTCCCTCTCCCGCCGCAGCGGGGGAGGGCGAGGGTGGGGGCACCGCCCCCCATGGCCCCCCCGCTTTGCAGGGGGACAGCGGCTACTCCAGGTACCTGGATTCCGGCGAAATCCGGAATGACGAGTTGAAGGGAGCATAGTAATGACAACGGCAGGGAGTGAGCGCCCGGTGCGGCTGGGCTTTGTCGGTACGGGCGGACGGACGGTGGCCGAGTTGGTGGATTTGGTGCATATCCCGGCGGCCCGCATTAGCGCGCTCTGCGATATTGACGAGGCGCGGTGTCACTGGGCCATCGAACAGTTGCTGGAGCGCCAGCCGGACGCACCGGGCACGAGCCTGGTCCGGGAGCAGGCGCCGCGGACCTTTACCGACGTGCGGGATATGCTCGCCGCCGTAGACCTCGATGCCGTGTACGTCTCGCTGCCGCCATTCGCACACGGCGACATAGATCACGCCATCCTGGATGCCGGCAAGGCGTTCTTCGTCGAGAAGCCGGTTGCAGTGAACAGCACGGTCGGACGGGAGATCGCCGCGCACGTTGCCGAGGCCGGCGTGGTCAGCAGCGTTGGCTACCAATCGCGCTATAGCTCGGCGATCCAGCAAGCGCGGGCGGCGCTGGCCGGCGTGCCGCTCGGCTTGATAGTGGCAATGCGCGTCGGCGGCCTGCCGGGCGGGCCGTGGTGGCGGGTGCAGGAACGCTCCGGCGGTATGCTCATCGAGCAGCACACGCACGGCGTGGACCTGATGCGCCTCTTTGCCGGCGAGGCCGAGCACGTATACGCAGCGGCCAACACGGTGCTGCTCACGGACGTGCCGGACCTGGACATTGCCGACGTAAACGCCGCGACGGTGCGCTTTGAGTCCGGGGCGGTGGGCGTGATTGCAAACACCTGTGCGTTGGAGAGCGGACAGGCGCGGCCCAGCAGTATGGCTACCTGGACGGTGAGCCTGCAGATCGTCGGCCGCGGGGTGGTTGCGGAGATCGGGGCGGAACGCAGCGAGGTGCTGTTTGCCGGCGAGGAAGCCCAGCAGTACGTCGTCGCGGGTAACTCCAACCGACTGATGAATGAGGCGTTCGTCCACGCTGTCCAAACGGGCGATACGAGCGGCATCCAATCGGACTTTGCCGACGGCCTGCGGACGTTCGAGCTGACGTATGCGGCGCATCTCGCGGCGGAGCGCGGCGCGGTCGTGCATATCGAGGCGTGATATGATCGCTGCGTCCAGAGTGCCGGCTGGCTGACAGCGAGAGTGAGGTGGGCAGCTGGATTCCGGCTTCCGCCGGAAAGACGGAAAGGGACAGCGCGCCGCGGTGCTTACCGTATTGGTATAACTGGCGGGGGAAGGGAGTAGCAAATCATGGAACGAGTAGAGTACGGGCAGACGGATATTATGGTGTCGCGGCTGTGCTGGGGTACCGGGCTGATGAGCGGGCTGCGCCACAATCAGACGCCGGCCGAGTCGGCGGCCATCCTGTGGCGTGGCTATGAGTTGGGCGTCAACTTTTGGGATACCGCCGACGGCTACGGGACGCATCCTCACGTGAAGGCGGCGCTGGAGGGGCTGCCGCGCGACGACATCGTGGTCAACACCAAGACGGGCAAGAAGGACCGCGCCAGTGCCGCCGCCGACGTGGACCGCTTTCTACAGGAAATGGGTACGGACTACATTGACACGCTGCTCCTGCACGGCGTGGGTACGGTGGAGGAACTGGCGGCCAGAGAAGGTGCGCTCGAAGCACTGGTACGAGCACGCGAGGCCGGCAAGGTGCGCGCCGTGGGCCTGTCCACGCACCTCTCGACCGGCGCGATCATGGACCGCTGCGCCGAGCACCCGGACATCGAGGTGATCCTCACCACAGTCAACAGCGCCGGCATCATGCTGGAGAACGGCACGATGGCGGAGCACTTGCCGCTGGTCGAGCGGTGCTACCGGGCCGGTACGGGCATCTGCCTGATGAAAACGCTGGGGCAGGATCGCCTCGCACACATCGCCGAGGAAGCGATCAGCTACAACCTGCGATTCCCCTACGCCCATTCGGTCTGCGTGGGCGTGAACAGCGGTCCTGAGGTGGAGTTTGCCGTTGAGGTTGCGGAAAAGGTGGCAGCGGAGCAGATCGTGCCGCTCGGCGAGGCGGCCGGGGGGTAAGCCCCCCTATGGTCCCCCCGCCGCAGCGGGGGGACGGGCCGTTCCCTCTCGCTCACCCGCTCGGCGGGAAGCCGTCCTCCAGGCCGCGTAGCAGCCGGAAGCACGTATCCAGGACCGGCACGGCAATTCCCTGCTCGTCGGCACGGCGTAGCGGCTCGCCCGCCAGCACGTCTACCTCGGTGCGTCGTTCAGCGAGCGCGTCCTGAGCGAGGGACGGCACCACGCGCGTGCCGGCGGCGCGATACCGCGCTGCCCGCTGTTTCAGACCTGCCAATCCCTCGTCGAGCGGACTATCGGCCAACGCGACGGCCGGCAGCGGCGCTCCCGGCGGGTCGGTTACGGCGATGCCGCCGGCCCGCGCTACGGAGACAAGCTCCTGTGTGAGGCGCAAGAACCGCTCGGCCAGCAGCGGATGGGAGAACATCGTCGCATAGTCGGTGCGAGCAAGGGCAGTGACCATCGCGCCGGGCAGCAGGTAGCACAGCTTCCACCACTCGATAGCCTCGATGTCCTCGACCGGCGTACCCGCCAGCCCGGCGCTCGTGAGCAGGGCCGCGAATTCGTTGACGCGCGGTGAGGTACCACCGCCGATCTCACCCAGCCATGTTGTCGCCGGAAAGGTGTAGCGGGCGTGCCCGACGCCGAGATAGGTGGCGCCAAAGGTGGTGCTCGCGCCGACGACGACCTCGGGGCCGAAAGCGTCGTGGAGCCAGCCGTCCTTCACGATCCCGTTCTGTAGCGAGATGGCGGCGGCTGGCGTACACCCGGCCGCCGCGGCCAATGCCGCGCCAGTGTCCTTCGTCTTGACGGACAGGATCAGCCAATCTACTGCCCCGACCTGCACACCGCTGGTCACGGGTGTTGCCGGGACCTCGGCCTCTTGCGCGCCCTCGACCTTGAGGCAATTGCCCTGCGCCCGCAGCCGGTCGAGGTGCTCCGGCTTGACCAACATTGCTACCTCTGCGCCCGCCTGTGTCAGGAAGGCGCCGAACAGGGTACCCAACCCGCCTGCACCGACTACCAGTATTTTCAATCTCTTCACCTCAATCGCCGTTTCCGCTCCAGGAAGCTGCGCTGGTGTGAGCATACCATTGCCGCCTTGTGTGGGCGCCCTCACCCCCGGCGCAACGGGATCCATACGTTACTATAGAGCCTCATCCGCGACACACTGGAGCAGGGATCATGCGTATAGGACTTGCTATCTTGCCTACCGCCGAGACGATTGACGTTGCCGTGCTGGTCCAGCGGGCCGAGGCGCTGGGGTTCGAGTCGCTCTGGGCGCCGGAGCAGAACATCCTCCCGGTCAACACCGCCCGCCCGGTGCCGCGGCTCTGGGGCGACATCGTAGACCCGTTGATCCTCCTGGCGCGGGCCTCGGCCGTGAGCACCACGATCAAGCTGGGCACCGCGGTCAGCGTGATCCCCGAACGTGACCCGCTCATTCTCGCCAAGCAGGTCGCTACCCTGGACCGGTACTCCGGCGGGCGGCTGCTCTTCGGGATTGGGGTTGGGTCGGGGCGCGAGCAGGCGCAGATCATGGGCAGCGACTTCCCGCATCGCTGGACCCAGGCCAAGGAGGCGGTGCTGGCGATGAAGTCGCTGTGGACCGACGAGGTGAGCGAGTTCCACGGCCACTACTACGACTTCCCGCCGCTCTACTGCTTCCCCAAGCCGGCTCAACGGCCGCATCCACCGGTGCTACTCGGCGGCAAAGCACGCAACGTGTTCAAGCGGATTGTCGCGTGGGGCGATGGCTGGATTCCTATTGACGTGACGCCGCAGGAGATCGAGTCCGGGCGGGCCACGCTGGACCGGCTTGCCCGCGCGGCGGGCCGCGATCACCGGGCACTGACGATCTCCGTCGTAGGAGTGCCGGCAGAGCGGCGGGCTATCGAGGAGTATGCCTGCGCTGGCGCCGACCGGGTGATTGTCGGCCTGGAAGCGGCCGGCGAGACGGAGAGCCTCGCCGAGTTGGAGCGTACCGCCGCGGCGGTGTTGGGCTGAGGCCGGCTGTACGCGACCGGGGTAGCCCCCACCCTCGCCCTCCCCCGTTGCGACGGGGGAGGGAACACGCCCGTCCCCACGCCGCGGCGGCACTCCAAACACCGTCCCCCTGCCGCAGCGGGGGGACCATAGGGGGGCTATCAGCCCGCGGTCACGTAGATGGGGCTGGACCAGGCCATGTGGCCGTCTTGCTGGGTTACACGGACGAAGTAGGGATGGTGGCCCGCCGGTGGTGCGTCATCCTGATACTGAAAACGCACCTCGCGGGGGGCCTCCGGGCCGGGATCAGGCTCGATCCGCACCTGCTGGCCGATGCCGCCGGCGTCGTGGATGAAGGGACCGTCGGCGAGGTCGCCGAGGGGCAGGCTGAAGGTCGCCGGTGCGGTCTCGAACCGGAGGCGCGTGGCCGGTGTGCCTTCGATCTCGACGACTACGCCGTCCCAATCCCCGGCGGTCTCCGAGCGCCACTGCACCGCCTGGGAGTTGACTGCGGTCACGCCGTCCTCGGGATGATCGTAGCCCCAGCCCTGGGCGGACAGTAGGCGGCCGCCCTCGACGGCGAGCCGGCCGTCCCACCGGGTCAGACGATGGCGTGCGCGGATCCGCGCACCCGTCCAACCGACGCGCAGACGGTAGCGGCCGTTGGGCTGTCGGGAATGATGCGCCAGAGTTGCACCACCGCTGTCCAAAGAATCGTGCAACTCTGGCGTCGTCACAGGTAGCGCGTGGCTGTAGATCACCTCCGGCCACCGCAGCACCTCGACACGCCAGAGCGGGGCGGTGCCGACCACATGGACCGACAACTCGACCGGGCCGCCCGTGCTGAACGCAGAGCCGACGGCGTGACCGTTGGCGGTGACATTGAGGAGGATGCGGACGCCGGTCGTCGCGTAGGTGCGCCTGGCTTTCAGTGCCTCCCACAGCGCCTCGCGCGTACAGTCCGCCGCCAGCGCAGCGGTCAGGCCACCACGGATGCCGAAATGGTGCGGCGGCGGACTGGCAAAGCCGGGCCGCGCCGTGTGGTCGTCGCTCCCGCCGGCAAAGCCGATGCGGGCGCCGCGGCGCAGCGCGTCCTCCGTCAGCCACTCGAAGACGCCCCACGCCGAGCAAATCTCGACCAACGGGATTAGCTCGTCATCGAAGAACTCGATCAGATTGGCGTGCCGTCCGCCGACGTGCGGGATGAGCAGCACGTCGTCACGGCCTCGAAACTGCTCGTACAGCCGGGAAACGGGATGCCGGTCAGCGGCTTCATCCGCGCGGTCGGGGACTTGCCAGTGGCTGGAGCGGTGTAGTGGGCCGTCGTCGTGCAGGAAATGGACGTTATGGTCGCCGCCGCCGGGGGTGTTGCCGGACCACTCGTAGCCCAGGAAGGACACGAACCGGCCCGGCTCGTGGTAGGCGGCTATCTTCTCGCGGATCGCCTGCCAGATACTCGCCGTAATCTGGAAGTCGTTGCCCTGATGCCCGACAAAGTCGAGCGCGGCGGCGTCACGGGCGTAGGTGAAGTAGTCGTCGAGCGTGCCGATGCCGACGGTTTCCTCGGTCTGGCCGTGCGGATCGCCCCAGTGAACCCGTCGGTGCGGTGTCTCGGCGTGGCAGCGCAGCGGGTGGGGCTGGGCATCCAGTCCGTGCTCAACGTCGCTCGCGCTGATGGCGTGGACACCCGGCTCGTCTACGACGAGGCCCTCGAAGCGATGCAGGCCACGGTCGGATACCTCGAACTGGTAGTCGAGTGTGTCCCCGGCGGGGAGCGTCAGCCGGACGGTGCCGCGATAGCCTACGCTGACATTGCCCCAGGCATCGTTTGCTCGCACTACGACGCCGAACGGCTCATCCACAGTCACGTCGGATGGGCCGAGCACGTGGAGCGTGGTGGCCGGCCCGCCGATCATCGGCAGGATCGGCGAGTCCGGCACAAGCTCGTAGACGCCGGTGCCGAAAGCGTCAACCAGACAGCGGAACGTCATCGGTCCGGCAAAGGTCTGTGCGCGGGTGCCGGGCGAGCCGCCCTGGCGGTCGCCGAACGTGATCGTGATGGTATCGCCCGGCCACAGCGCGGCATCGCGCACACGCAGTTGCACGATCTTTTTCCAGGGCCGCACGCCGAGATCGGGGTCAAAACGCGCCTCTAGCCGGGCACCGTGCGTCGTCTCCACGGTCACGGCGGCGTAGTCGGGCGCCGCGGCGTCCTTGAACTGCGGACTGCTCCAATCGGAGGTGGTATGGAGAGCCACGCGAAACGCACCGCCATCGTCAATGCCGTGTGTACCGACTTGATACGTCAGAGTCCAGGTCCCGACACTTCCGGCGATGGCGGGTGCGGATGGTGTGAGCCGAGCGAGGCCAAAGCGGGGCAGATCAGCGCGGCCGGCGACCGCTGTCACGATGTCATGCTCCTTGGGCGAAGGTCGCGGGGTCGCGTCAGGATACCTGTGGCGAGCGCGGCGAACCAAGCCGGGGGTGATGGTATGCTGATGGACAAGGGTTGAGAACGCGCCGTTATGGCATCCATTCCGCGCACCGATACACCGGGCTACCGCCAGCTACATGAGCGAGTCGAGAATGCGCTGGACCGGCTGCAAGAGGCGCCGGACATCGACTTCAAGGAATCGGCGTCCTGGGATGCACTGAGGTGGAAGATCATCAAGACGGCGCTGGCGATGGGCAACCTGCGCGATGGTGGGATTCTGATAGTCGGTGTAGCGGAGAGAACTGGTCAGGAGCAACGCACCGGAATCAGCGAGACGGACTTACAGACCTACGACCCGGACATCGTTGCCGATCAGTTTGGGCGCTTCATCTCACCGGAAATAGAGTTCACCCTGGTCCAAGTGCCGTACCGAGATAACAGCTATCTCGCCTTTGAGTTTCAGGAGTTCCGTGAGCTACCGCTGGTGTGCAAGCGGGGTGGAGAAGGACTGGAGGCCGGAGTTGTGTATGTCCGGCCACGGGAGGGGCGCCCGCGCAGCACGAAAGTCACTGATGCCGCGCAGATGCGGGAACTGCTTGACCTTGCGGCGGACAAGGCCGCACGGCGCATTATCGAACGTGGCATACGCGCCGGTCTGGAGTTCCCCGCGGGCGCCAGGCCGCTCACAGTCATCGAACAGTTTGAGCGCGAACTGGAAGGACTATAGACACCATGGTTACAGTAGCTATTGAGCGTCCAACTCTGCCCGTGCCGGTCCTAGAGCAGCCGCATTGGCGCATCAACCTTCGTCCTGACCGCTATGACCCGGAGTTGATACCTGCTCCGGCCGAGTGTTTTCGATTGGTCGAACGGACGAGCGTGCGCTTTCGGGGCTGGCCATACCCGTATCTCAGCAACCGACAGGATGAGCGGCGCGTGCGTGAAAATGGTGTAGCGTCATGGACAGATAATGAATACGCTACTGAGTATTGGCGTCTCTACCAGAGTGGTCAGTTCCTGCACCTCTTCACCCTTAACGAGAACAATCCACGCAACCAACAGCAGCAACGGCTGCTACGCCGCATATACGGGCCGCAGACGCCCGGCTATGTTGACTTTCTTGGCCTGCTCTACACCGTCACCGAGATCTTCGAGTTTGCGACGCGCCTGTGCTTGCAGGAACTCTACCAGGGCAGCTTAGAGATCACGATTGAGTTGAAAGATATTGAGGGATTTCGTCTCTGGGTACCGGAACCGGCTCGTCACGTACCGCATGAGTGGGTATCCCATGAGCCTGAGCTGCGTTGGACACGGCCGTTCCCAGTCGCCGAACTGATAGCGAATAGTGCCGACTATGCGCTGGACGCTACGATCCGGTTCTACGAGCGTTTTGGCTGGGAGGACCCGAGTAAGGATGCTCTCAGAAGAGACCAAAGAGAATTGCTCAGTTGGTATCGGGGAGGCTGATAGTGTTGCCGCCAGGTATCACTACGCTGGATTCCGGCCTTCGCCGGAATGACGCATCCTCGCAAGGGGAGTGCGGCAGACCGGCAGCCGGCGCTGTAGGGGCGTCCCTTGTAGGTGCTTTGGGCGGGATGAATCGTGCCCCTACTGACTGCGCGCCACGGCTTCACGCGCATGGCGGTGCTCGTGGACTGCAATGGCCGAGAGGAGCGTCAGCCAGTCGTCTTCCGGGGTTGGGGGCTGGCCTGCGGCCGCTGCCGCGGCGCGCTGGGCAGCCAGCGCATGGTGAATCGTCCGCTCCAGGGACTCGTCATCGGTAGGGGCTGCCGTCCGCACCCGCGCGAGCGTATTGCGGATTGCCGCGTCGGAGTCGCAATCATCGTTGGCGCTGGGAGCGCCTTGCGAGCGGGCTGACGGCTGACCGGTCGGGGCAGGTGAAACCGCCGTCGTGGTGGACCACATTGTACCTTCTCCCCCTTGTCTAACCGTCTGCCAGGCTGCGTGCCAGCAACGTTGACAGCCGCAGTCCCGTTGCCTCGCACGACGTCACGATGGCGGCGGCGGTGGGTGTGCGGCATAGTAATCTTGGCTCTATTTATCGGACGAAACACAAGGCCGAGAGTTGCGCTGCGAGCGGAGGAGATTGTGAACGAGGTCGTCGAGCGGGCATTGAACGTGGCGGCGCTGCGCGGTGCCCAATTTGCGGACGTGCGGGCGGTGGTCAAGCGCACGCGGTCGGTTGCCGTCAAGAACGGCCAGGTCGAGGCCGTCGCCATGCACACTACAACCGGCTTTGGGGTGCGGGCGCTCATAGACGGGAGCTGGGGCTTTGCCAGCGCCGCCACACTCACGACGGACAAGGCGGCCGATGTCGCCGCGCTGGCGTGTACGATTGCGCGGGCCAGCGCGCGGGTGCAGGCCGCGCCGGTGCGGCTCGCCGCGGCCCCGGTGGTCCGGGACAGCTACCGCACGCCCGTCGAGCAAGACCCGTTCGCCGTCTCGCTCGACGACACGATTGCGCTGCTGCTCGCTGCGTCGCAGGCCATGGAGCAGGAACCGGCGGTCAAGGTGGCGGAGGCCAGCGCCGAGGCCTGGGAAGAGCACAAGCTCTACGGCAACAGCGAAGGCTCGCTCATCGAGCAGACGATTACCCAGAGTGGCGCCGGCATCGAGGCGACGGCCGTGGCTGAGGACGAGGTGCAGAAACGGTCCTATCCGAACAGTTTCGGCCGCCAAGTCGGCACGGCGGGCTGGGAGTTGGTCGAGGGCATGGACCTGGTCGGGAACGCGCCCCGCATTGCGGCCGAGGCCGGGCAACTGTTGCACGCCGAGCCGTGTCCCAGCGGCACGAAAACCGTCATCCTCGATCCGACGCAGGTGGCGCTGCAAGTCCACGAGAGCTGTGGTCATCCGACCGAGCTTGATCGGGTGTTCGGGACGGAGGCCAGCTTTGCCGGTACGAGTTTTCTGACCCCGGAGAAGCGCGGAACGTATCGCTACGGGTCGGAGCTGGTCAACATCACGGCCGATGCCACGGCGCCCGGCGGGCTGGGCACGTTCGGCTACGACGACGAGGGCGTGGCGGCCCAGCGCACGCCGCTGGTCGTCGAGGGGCGCTTTGTCGGCTACCTCACGTCGCGCGATACGGCGGCGCTGCTGGGCGAGGCGAGCAACGGCACCGCCCGCGCGGACGGCTGGAACCGCATTCCGCTGATCCGCATGACCAACATCAACCTGGAGCCTGGAGACTGGGCGCTCGCCGACCTGATCGCCGACACGGACGACGGCCTCTTCTTGCAGACGAACAAGAGCTGGAGCATTGACGACCGGCGCCTGAACTTCCAGTTCGGCACCGAGATTGCCTGGGAGATCAAAGGCGGGAAGCTCGGTCGTCCGTTCAAGAATGCTACCTATACGGGCATCACGCCGGAGTTCTGGGGCGGCTGCGACGCGGTGTGCCGGGAGTGGCAGCTCTGGGGCACACCGAACTGTGGCAAAGGCCAGCCGATGCAAGTTGCCCGCGTCGGTCACGGCACCGCGGCTGCACGCTTCCGCAACGTCCGTGTGGGCGTAATGAGCGGCTAGGATGTGCCGGCGGCGCCCTCGAAGAAGCGGGCCACGGGGCAGCGAAAACCGGGGATGACCGCGCCGCCGTCAATCGTCTCGGCAGCGGTGCAGCGGCGGTCGAGGCCGCCGGAGGTCCATACCTCGACCGTCTGCGCGTCGGGATCAACGAGCCACACAAGCTGTACGCCGGCGGCAAAGTAGTCGGCAACCTTCCGTTGCACCTCGCCGGGGCGATCATTCGGGGAGCGGATTTCGACGGCGAGGTCCGGCGCCAAGGCCGCCCGGCCACTGACCAAGGGTGGCGGCAGCCGCTCGTGTCGCACGAACGCAACGTCGGGAATACGCACGGTGTCGGGATCGCGTGCCAGCACAAAGGCCGTGTCTCCTGTGACCGTCCGCCCTACGGAACGGGACACAGGGTCGGTTGCCAGAGTTGCAATGATGTTGACTTCCACCAATCCATGCTGCCAGCCGGCCCACGGCACCTCCAGTAGCTGCCCCCGCACAAGCTCGTACTGCACGTCGCTTTCGGGCAGAGCGAATACCTCCTCCGCGGTCATCAGGCGCGTCCGCCCGTCGGCAGCCTGCCCAGCGGAGGCACTATGCTTGGTGTGCTTGCGGCGGGTGGGCGTGCCTGTCCGGGCGGTGGCCGGTTGCGTGCTGACAATGTTGGCGGTCATGGTGCTTGGCCCTCCGGGGGCAATACGGTCGGTGCGTGTCACCTGATACTATCATGGCCGCAGTGGTGGCGCGTCGGTTGGAACTGTCCAGCGGAAATCGAGAGGGAATCCAGGCGATGCCAGCCGGCGGCGTCGGTTGAAGCCGTCCGGTCCACGAAAGGGCGTGGATAGTCACGATATGTACGACGAAAGCGCAGCCCGCGCAATTGCCGAGCACGTGCTGAAGCACTCGCCGGCCGACCAGACCGAGGTGGTGCTTTGGGCAGAGCGCAGCCAGTTGACGCGGTTCGCCAATAACACCATCCATCAGCACGTTGCTGAGGAAGACGCCCAAGTTACCGTGCGAGCGGTCTTCGGCCGGCGAGTGGGCGTGGCATCGGGCAACCAGCTCGACTCCGCCAGCCTGGATGAGGTGGTGGATCGCGCCGCGACGATTGCCCGTGTGCAGCCCGAAAACCCCGATTTCGAGAGCCTGCCCGCGCCGGAGATTTGGGAGCGGACCGCTGCCTACCGCGAGGCTACGGCCACTTGCACACCGCAGCGGCGAGCGGAGGCCGTCGCAGCCATTACCGATGCCGCTGCGGCGGCTGGGCTACAAGCCGCTGGCGCGTTCGGCACGGAGGCGGTGACGCTGGCGGTCGCCAACTCGCTGGGCACGTGGACCTACCACCCGTTCACCGTCGCCGACCTGCACGCCGTCGCCATGGACAACGGTGCATCGGGCTATGCTACCGCGGCCGGCCTTGACGTTGACGCGCTCGACGCCGGCGCCGTGGCGACGGAAGCGGTAGATCGAGCGGTACGCAGCCGCCATCCCCGTGCCATCGAGCCGGGCGAGTACGAGGTACTGCTGGAGCCGCCGGCCGTTGCCGAGTTGCTGGACTACACGGCCTATGCCGGCCTGAGCGGGTTGTCCGTCTTGGAAGAGCGCAGTTTCCTGAACGAGCTGCAGGGGCAGCGGGTGCTCGATCCCAAGCTCTCGATCTGGGACGATGGTCACGACCGCAATGGCATCCCCATCCCTTTCGATTTCGAGGGGGTGCCCAAGCGTCGCGTGCTGTTCGTGGATCGTGGGACGCTCCGCGAGCCGGTCTATGACTCGGTCACGGGGCGGCGCGCCGGTGTGCGCTCGACGGGCCATGCCTTGCCGGCGCCCAACACGTATGGTCCGCTGCCCATGCATCTCGTCATGGGCGCCGGGGATCACACGCGCGACGAGATGATCGCCGGTATCGAGCGCGGCCTGTGGATTACGCGCTTCTGGTACGTGAACATCGTGCATCCGCTGAGTGTCACGCTGACGGGCACGACCCGCGACGGCACCTTCTTGATCGAGAATGGCGAGGTGGTCGGGCCGGTGGAGAACTTGCGCTTCACCCAGAGCGTGCTCGACGCCTTCAAGGAGGTGCCGATGATCGGCCGGGAGCGCCAGCTCATCCGCGGCTGGTTCGGTGGCGCCGTCGTCCCACCGCTCCGACTGGCCCGCTTCAACTTTAGCGGCGGCAGCGCCGAGGGCAGCGGGTGAGCGGCGTGGGGGCCATGGGTTGTGGTACTGTGTATCAGAACCTCGCCGGTAGCCATTAGCGAGGTCGGCGATAGGTCCTGGGCCTGCGGCCGGTTGGTCAGGAGGATGCGATGGAGAGAGTAGCCAATGTCCGCGTGAACTCCTATCGCGGTCTGCAGGACGTGGAGATGAAAGGGCTACAAGACATCAACGTCCTGATCGGCCCTACAAACACCGGTAAGTCCAGTATGCTGGAAGCGATCTTCCTTGCCACTGGCCCGGATCGAATTACCGAAGGTCTGAGGGCAATCCTTCGTAGTCGGGGTATGGATGGAATGTCTTCACTCGAAGCTCTCTTCCCACGCCTCCAGTCGGATAGCCACATAGATATTCTTCTGGATATAGCTAGTGACCAACGGGAGGAAAGGCTAACCTTGAAATTGGGGCCGTGTGAAGGAATACGTGATTCACTTTCAAAACCGTATGCAGATGTGGATAGGATGCTTCGAGCAGCATGGAATTATGGCGAGTATGGCGAGCAAAGCATTGAGCAGGATATTAGAATACGGGAGCGAGATTTGGATGTCTCTGAAGCGGTCTTTAGCGGAGGAAGTACATTCGCTGTTATGGGGCCACGTGCCTGGATTCTTCCGGGAAAGCTCTTGGATCCAAGCTACTTCGATACTTCCTATAGTAATGCATTTGTCTCCGGTTTTCTCCCCGAGTTGATCGAAGCGTTGCGAACGCTACATCCTGAGCTAGAGGACATTAGGCCGGTGAAGCTGGAGGACGACCGGTGGCGGATCTACGTGCGCCTCGCCGGTACGGCGCTACCGATGCATGCAATGGGCGACGGCTTCAAGGCGGCGTTCATGCTGCTGGAAGAGGCCAGGATTCATGATCTGCTCCTGCTCGATACACCGGAGGCCTATCAACACCACAAGGGCTTGGCGGCTATAGCCGGTGGGTTGGTCACAGCGGCCAGCCAGTGGCGCAATCGGATCATCTTGGCTACCCAGAGTTTGGAGCTGCTCGATCTGCTGCTGGATAAGAGCACGGAGCGAGAAGTCGGGTTGCAGATTTACCGTTTCGGGCTGGCCGACGGAAAGGCCACGATCTATCCGCCTTTGAGCCTCGCCGATGCCAGAGAGGCGCGTGCGTTGGTCGGAGCGGACCTCCGCGGTTAGCAGGCAGGATACATGAACACCTGCCACGCCCTGTTCGTCCTCGAAGGCTCCACCGATGTCACCTTGCTACGGACGTGTCTCTGCACGGTGCATGGGGCTGAGGAAATCGGGCCACTGCACGTGCGGCTGCCACCTGGCGATGAGCGTCCGGTTCAGCGCCGGAAGGTCCGGATCGGGCCGAGCGTTGTTGGGCTGTTCGATGCTTTTGGAAAGGACAATGCGGTCAAGTCGTACCGGCAACTGGTGAATTTGTGGCGCCGTGGTCTATTCCCTCAATTGCGTCTGCTGGTCCTGGTTGTTGACCTTGATGACCGAGAACCCGCCTCGCTGCACAGTGGTTTCCTCCAGCGCATGGAGCAGCTTGCTCAAGCCGATGAACTACCGTTCGCTGTGCAGCAACGGCAGCCGGCCTGGGCTGAGTTGGGACGGCTGAAGGTTACTCAAGTGCTCGTTGGCGATCCGTCATCTGACTCTGGTCCACCGCACGCTGCTGAGGACCATATTCTTCAGTTTCTCCGGGGGCAGTGCGAGCGCGATCCAGCGAGCCTTTCCAGTCTGGTTGCCGACGAGCTTGGCGCACGCTTGACACCCAAACAACAGGTGCTACTGAGTATGGTCCGCGACGGTTATTGGAGCCAGGCCAGCGGCTTCTATGAGCGGGTATTGCGCCGCGTTCCCGAACGCGACCTACGGAGCCTGAGTGAGATGCTGGGGCTGGACCGAGTCTGTGCTGAGTTGGAGCGCGAGCCGGAATAGGTTGGTATGCCCGGTCGGGCTATGTCGCGTGGAACTCTTGGACGGTAATTTCGTCGGCGTCGGTGTGGAGGAGGTAGTAGCGGAAGGGATGCTCGCACAAGGCGCCGCCGATGAAGTAGGTGACGCCGTTGTGCGTGACGAGCGGATGCCCGCGATGCAGATGCCCACTGAGCGAGAGTAGGCGCCGCGGCGAGGCTTCCATGATGGCGCGGATTTCGGCATCGTTCAGGTAGTTGTAGCGATAGTCGCTCTCGTGTAGCTCCTGCTCCGGGTACAGGACGTAGTGCTGGAGCAGGATCGTAAGCTCGACGCCTGCGGGCGTGCTGCTCAGGAGTTGGCGCATCTCGTCCAGCACCTCGGGCCGGCGGGCGGCGTAGTGCGTCTCGTCGTCGAACGTATCATCGCCGAACGTGATGATCTCGCAGTTGCCGCTGCAGAGCACGCGCGGCGGCCGCGGCAGGACCCGATAGAAGACCTCGGGTGCCGGGTCGTGGTTGCCGGGAATGATGACAAACGGCAGTCCCGATCCGGTCAGCATCTCCCGCAGCGACACGAGGTCGGCGTCGAGCCGGGGATCATCGAGCGGTGCATCCACGTTGTCACCGGCGACGAGCACAAGCTCCGCGCCGGCACTCCGGAAGTGTTGCAGACAGCGCCGGAGCAAGGCGCCGACCCGGCGAAACTCGCGCTGCGGGTGCGGCGATTCGCCGGGCACTGCCTCTCGAAAGTGCAGGTCGGTGACAAAGCCGATTTTCACACGACTTGTCCTCGTTGAGCCGGAGGGTGCTGGTCTCCATCCTGGCCCTTCCCTGTGGTGACAGTGAGGGAAGTCACGGTCCCCCCGCTCCGCAGGGGGACCGTAGGGGACCGGGCAGACTGCCCTCACCCCGGCCCTCTCCCACGGGGAGAGGGGGATTCCCGCGAAAGCGGGAATGACAGGTAGGCGATATTTTTCGCGCCGACGGTGGACGGCCGATCCGAGCCGGTAGCCACCGGCCACCTGACGTTACTTGATTTCGACGACGGCGCCGACGGCTTCGAGCTTGCCCTTGGCTTCGTCGGCGTCTTCCTTGCTGAGGCCTTCCTTGACCGGCGTGGGCGCGGCCTCGACGACGGCCTTGGCCTCCTTGAGGCCGAGGCTGGTCAGCTCGCGGACGACCTTGATGACCGGGACCTTGGTCGGGCCGATCTCGGTCAAGATCACGTCGAACTCGGTCTGCTCTTCTTCCTCCGGCTCCTCGGCGGCCTCAGCCCCGGCGGCGGCCGGCGCCGCGGCGGCCATGGGCACGGCCGCACTGACGCCCCACTTGTCCTGGAGCGCCTTGGAAAGCTCCGCCACCTCCAGGACCGTGAGGTTGCTCAACTCTTCGATCAGCTGCTCGACCTTCTCGCTTGCCATGTTGTGTTTCCCCTTTCACCGTAGCTGCACTGCGTTTCACGACTGAGCGTTCCGAACGCTCCGGCGCCTCCCGTGCTGCCCGGTGCCCCTGACGCTGCAAACGTGGGTGGAACCGGGCCGGGAGCCGTTTGCACACTATGCTGCTGCACCTCCCAGCTGCTCGGCGCGCGCCTCGAATACCCGGACCAGCCCACCGGCCGCGCCATCCAAGATGCGGAGCACCTCGCCGGCCGGCCCCTGCGGGCCGAGCAGTCCGGCAAGCTGCGTCAGCGGACCGGCGATGGCGCCGACCAGCTCGGCCTGGAGCTGCTCGCGCCCCGGCATGGTGGCAAGCGCCATGACCTCGGCGGTGTTCAGGGCCTGGCTGCCGAGCAGCCCGCCGCGGACGCCGAGGTTCTGATTGGCACGCATGAAGTCCCGTAGCACCCGCACCGCTGCGCCGAATTCGTCCTCGCAGAAGACGACGGCGCTCGGTCCCTCCAAGAACTGGGCCAGCGCGCCAGCGCCTTCCTGTTCGGCGGCGATCTTCATGAGCCGGTTCTTGATGACCCGGTAGGTCGCCGTGGTGTTCTGTAGGTCGTTCCGTAGCGCGTTCATCTCCGGCGTGTTCAGGCCGCGATAGTCGGTGACGATCATGCACTGCGCTGGCCGGATGAGATCGGCTAGGAACGCCACGCTTGCCCGTTTTTCCTCAGTTACCATGCGCTGTCTCCATAGTCGTTAGTCGTTGCACACTGCCCCAAGAACGCAAAACGCCTCCGCCGGCAGCGCCGACGGAGGTGCCTCAGTGCTTACACCAACGCGCTATACGCAGGTTGGCGTGGCTTGCGATGAGGCCTCGGCCGGCCCCCGGCGCGCTGCCGGGTGGATTGGTGCGCGGAGCACACCGGCTGTCTCAGGCGCTTACGTGACGGCCGCAGTCTTGCGGTTTCGCCACGTTCTCTTTGCTAACTTGGCGCTCGCTGCTTCTCCAGACTGGCCCGGTTTGCCATGTTACTCGGCGGTTGTTGCCGACTCCATAGCCGCTCCGACATCCACAGGTACGCCCGGACCCATCGTCGGAGCGAGCGTGATCGAGCGGACAAACTGACCTTTCGCACCTGACGGTCGCGCAGAGTTCACGTTGGCCATCAGGGCGGTGAGGTTAGTCAGCAGGGCGTCCTCACTAAAGGATACCTTACCGACGGGGACATGCAACAATCCGGTGCGGTCGGCACGAAACTCGACGCGCCCAGCCTTGATCTCGCTGATGGCCGGCCCGAGGTCGAACGTGACCGTGCCGGTGCGTGGGCTGGGCATCAGGCCACGCGGACCGAGAATGCGGCCCAGGCGTCCGACCTGCCCCATCATGTCCGGCGTGGCGATCACGGCATCGAAGTCCAGCCAACCGTCCTGAATCTGCTTGGCGTACTCGGCGCCGCCGACGTAATCGGCGCCGGCGGCCTCGGCCTCGGCTACCTTCTCGCCTTGGGCAAAGGCGAGGACGCGCACCGAGCGGCCGGTGCCGGCCGGCAGCGTGACGGTGCTCCGCACCTGCTGATCGGCTTGGCGCGGGTCAATGCCTAGGCGGATGTGGGCTTCTACCGTCCCGTCGAACGTGCTGAACGATACCTGCTTGACCAGACCGACCGCTTCTTCGAGCGGGTAGAGCTTGCTGCCGTCAACCAGCTTGGCTACCTGCTCGTACTTTTTGCCTTTTTTGGGCATTACTCACTCCCTACTAGGGTCCTGTGGCTGGCGCTACTGACGTTTCCCGGTCATTCCCGCGAAAGCGGGAATCTAAGCGTCTGGATTCCGGCTTCCGCCGGAATGACGAAAGGGGGCCGGAAGGACGAAAAAGGGCCGGAATGACGCGATGGAGACATGGCGCCCTAACTCGCTACCTCGATGCCCATGCTGCGGGCCGTTCCGGCGACAATCCGCTTGGCGGCCTCGATGTCCGTCGTATTCAGGTCGGGCATCTTGATCTGGGCGACGGCTTCCAGCTGTTCCTGGGTGATCGTGGCGACTGTCTCTCGTCCGGGTGTCTGTGACCCCTTCTCGATGGACAGTTCCCGGCGGATCAACCCGGCCGTCGGCGGCGCCTTCGTGACAAAGCTGAACGAGCGATCTTCGTAGATCGTGATCTCCGCCGGAACGATCATCCCGACTTGATCCGACGTGCGCTCGTTGTATTCCTTGAAGAAGGCCATCATGTTGATGCCGTACTGTCCGAGCGCGGACCCTACGGCCGGGGTGGGCCGCGCCTCGCCGGCTTCGATCTGTAGCTTGACGATGGCCTTGACTTTGCGTGCCATTGCGTTCTATCCCTCGACTGTGCTTGTTGACCGGCATCACCACGGACGACTACGGTGGGCCGTTGGCGTGGACGCCGCGTATTGGCCGGTCAAGCGGTTGTCTAGCTCTTTTCCACCTGGAGGAAGTCAAGCTCGACCGGGGTCTCCCGGCCGAACATCGAGACGAGCACCCGCAGCTTGCCCCGGTCCTGGCTCACCTGGTCCACAATGCCGAGGAACTCGGTGAACGGCCCGTCAATGATCTTGACCCGCTCGCCCGTCTCGAAGGTGATCCGCACCTGCGGCGTATCATCCTGCATCGGCTTGAGGATCGCGTCCACCTCTTCCTGCGGCAGTGGCGTGGGCGTGCTGCCGGCGCCGACAAAGCTCGTGACACCGGGGGTGTGGCGCACGACGTGCCAGGAGTCGTTCGCCAGGATCATATGCACGAGGACATAGCCGGGCAGGAGCTTGCGCTGCACGGTGCGGCGCTGGCCTTGGCGAATCTCGATCTGCTCCTCCGTGGGTACGACGACCTCGAATACCTTGTCCTCCATCGCCATCGAGGTGATGCGGTACTCCAAGTTCGTCTTCACCTTGTTCTCGTAGCCGGAGTAGGTGTAGAGCACGTACCACTCCCGACCGTCATCGGGTGTCGTCTCGGCGGGGGCCTCTGTAGCCACGTCCGGGGTGACCATCGTCGTACCTCGCTGCCTTACGCTGGGCCAATGATGAGCGCCGCTGCGCGACTAAAGAGCCAATCCATGCCGCCGAGCACAAAGCCCATCACCGCCGACACGGCTATCACCATAAGCGTGAGGTTGCGGGCCTGCAACGGTGTCGGCCACGTCACTCGCCGTAGCTCTGCCACTGCATCACGCACTATGCCAAACCGCGGGCGTACTCGTGGGGAGGCCGCCAAGCCGCGTAGGGAAGGTGACGAGCGGGAGCGGCGCGTCCCGCCGGTGCGGGCGCGTTTCGTCTTGGCCATGCGCCGGCGAGCGGCACGTCCGGCCTTCGATTCCGCCTGCTCCTGCTCCGCGGCGGCGGCTCTGCGGCGTCTGACCGCCATCTATGCTCCTAACCTCGAAAACACTGCACTCAGCCTCATCGCACAACCGTCGTTAGCGCGTCTCGCGGTGCAACTGATGGGCGCGGCAGCGACGGCAATACTTGTTCAAGGCCAGCCGGCCGCTATCATTGCGGCGATTCTTGGTGGTGGTGTAGTTGCGCTCCCGGCACTGCTCGCACGCGAGCGTGACAACAACGCGGTCTCCTTTTCTGGCCATGCGCTCTCCCTTTGAGTTGCTATGGTCGCAGCGACCGGCCTACTCCAGCGTGGTCACGACCCCGGCGCCGACCGTCCGGCCACCCTCGCGGATCGCAAACCGCACCCCCGGCTCAATCGCTACCGGCACCAGCAAGTCTACCCCCATCTCCACGTTGTCCCCCGGCATCACCATCTCCGTGCCCGCCGGCAACTCGATTGCCCCCGTCACGTCCGTTGTCCGAATGTAGAACTGCGGCCGATACCCGGGGAAGAACGGCGTGTGCCGCCCGCCCTCTTCCCGGCTCAACACGTACACGTTCGCCCGGAACCGCCCCTGCGCCGCAATGCTCCCCGGCGCCGCCAGCACTTGCCCGCGCTGCACGTCGTCCCGCTCTACCCCGCGCAGCAGGCAGCCGACGTTATCGCCCGCTTCCCCAGCGTCCAGAATCTTGCGGAACATCTCCACCCCGGTCACCACCCGCGACTGTACCTCTTGGCCCATCCCCAGAATCTCAATCGTCTCGCCGACCTGCACCTTGCCCCGCTCGATCCGCCCGGTCACGACCGTCCCGCGTCCCTTGATCCCGAACACGTCTTCAATCGGCATCAGGAAGGGCTGGTCCACCGCCCGCTCCGGGGTGGGAATGGCGTCGTCCACCGCGTCCATCAACTCCTGAATGGAAGCATAGGCCGGGTCGTTGGGGTCGTCGCCGGCATCCAAGGCGGCCAAGGCGCTGCCGCGAATGACCGGCACGTCGTCGCCGGGGAAGTCGTACTTGCTCAATAGCTCGCGGACTTCCAACTCGACCAGCTCCAGTAGCTCTTCGTCGTCCATCAGGTCGGTCTTGTTGAGATAGACGACGATGGAGGGGACTTCGACCTGGCGGGCGAGCAGGATGTGCTCGCGGGTTTGGGGCATGGGGCCGTCGGGGGCACTGACGACGAGGATGGCGCCATCCATCTGGGCGGCGCCGGTAATCATGTTCTTGATGTAGTCGGCGTGGCCGGGACAGTCCACGTGGGCGTAATGCCGCGCGGCAGTTTCGTATTCGACGTGGGCGATGGCAATGGTGATGCCGCGGGTGCGCTCTTCGGGGGCCTTATCAATTTCGTCGAAGGGGACAAAGTCGGTGTTGCTGTGGGCAGTGAGGGCCAGATACTTGGTCATGGCCGCGGTCAAGGTGGTCTTGCCGTGGTCCACGTGGCCGATGGTGCCCACGTTCACATGGGGCTTGGTCCGCTCGAATCTCGCCTTCGCCATGATCGCTCCTGCTCTCTACGTACTTCGCGTCACACTGCCGACAGTCTCTAGCGTGCTCCCGCCAACGCGAGCCAACGGTCGGGGCACTCCCAGACGGCGCCGCAACCTGCTCCCTCCGGACGGCAGGTACGCCAACGGTGGCAACCTATCCAATGGTGGAGCAGCTGGGGAGGGCCGCGAGGGGGCCACCGCCTTGCGCCTCGCACAGCACGATGGAGCCCACACCGGGAGTCGAACCCGGGACCTCATTCTTACCAAGAATGCGCTCTACCTCTACTGAGCTATGCGGGCAATATGGGCCGCGATGCCTACCCGAAGCCCAGCTTTCGCAGCCATGCCGGGCCGAGGCACAACCGACGGGTATTCTACCAACGACCCGGAACAAGCGTCAACTTGCCGGAGGGGAGGCACGTGAGGTGCCAGCCCCCCTATGGTCCCCCCGTTGCGACGGGGGGACGGGCCGGCCTCACACGGGTAGGTATTTTACATGGATGGACAGGATAGACAGGATGGGGGGCGCGGGGGGGCCGGCCTCACCCCCCGGCCCCCTCTCCACCATGTGGAGAGGGGGTGTAACACTCGGACCGGGGGCATGAATAGCCCTGGATTGCGGCCTCCGCCGGAATGACGGAAGGCTGGGCGCGATAATGAAAGTTGATAACTTGATTAGGTAGTGTGTTGCCCCCACCCTGACCCTTGTATCTTAGGGGATGGTAGTCAGAGGTGGCTGCCCTGCTCACCCGCTGGCGCCAGGTGGTCCAGCAACTGACCGCCGAGCGCCACCGGTTGGCCCGGACCACCCGGGACCGGGTGCGGCGGCGCATCCAGGCTCACGTGCGCTGGCTGCAGCGGGAGCTGGCCCGTTGCGACGGGGGAGGGAATGCGCTGTTCCCCGGCCGGAGCGAGGAGCCACTGATTATCGCCATCCGCTACTTGCCTTGCGTATCGTCGGATGGGGCTATGGTGGTGTGGACCTGGTGCGTCAAGGCCGCGTCGGCGCGGGCTTCCCAACTGTCGAGGGCCTTGAGCAAGGCGAGGGCGCGGCGCTCGTAACGCTGGCGCTGGCGCTGGTAGGTAGGCGCGTCGAGCGCCCCGGATCGGTAGTCCAGGGTCAGCTCGCGCAGGGCCACATAGGTCTCCTGCTGACGGGTCAGGAGGTCGGCCAACTGGGCGGTCGTCTCCGGCTCCTCCGGCGGCGACGTGTCATCCCACCGCTGGCCGGACCGGAGGAGCGGATAGGCCACGTAGAGCAACGCCACAATCCCAATGATGAGCGCGACGGCGAGGATCATGTCTCGTTACTTAGATGCTACTGAGTGTGTAAGTGGGCGACTGACCGGCAGGCCGCTGTGTCAACCGCTCAAGGGTAGCCGCTGCGCCGCGATAGCAGCCACGCGGGAGCCGGCAGCCGGCGCGAGGCCGTAGCCAACACGGGGGCGGTCGTTTCCGGCCACCAGGAGAGCAGGGCACCGGCGAGGAAGACCGGCCAGGACAGCCACAGGACGGCTACCAGGGGATTGACGAAAACGTGGAAGGTGGCGGCCAGCGGCTCACCCGTGGGCAAGGCAAACTGGCCGGCTGTCATGGTTGGCGACTGCGGCTCGTCCCAGCCGGCCAACACCACGTAGAGATCGTCGAGCCAGGGGAAGACCGTGTGAATGGCAACCTGTGTGGCCGGCTGCGCCTCCCATGAATCGTAGAAGCGGCGCACGGTGGCCATTTCGGCCAGTGGCTGTCCGTCCTGGGTGGCGGCGCCCATGACGGCGGTGACGGTCCGCACGCCGGGGCCGGGCTGGGTGGCAATGCCGCGATACGTCAGCACGTAGCGGCCGATGGCCACGGTTTCGCCGGGTTGGAGTGTCACCTGCCGCTCCAGGTTGAAGAACGTCGAGCCGATCACCCCGACCGCCAGGCCGGCGATAGACAGATGCACCAGATAGCCGCCGTAGCGCCGCCGGTGTCGCCCCACTACGGTCAACAACGCGGCCGGCAGGCTGCTGCGCGCCGCTCGCTGCTGACCGCGCGTAGCGCGCCAACACTCCTGTACTACGCCGACAATGACGAAACCGACAACGCCGAACGCGGCGGTAGCCAGCCAGGACTGCATCTGAGCGGTGATGAGGCCGGCCGCTATGGCGGTCACCACGCCGCCGAGCAGCGGGAGGCGGAAGTTGCGCCAGACGGTGGCCCGGCCGGCGCCGCGCCAGGGTACGAGCGGGCCAATGCCCATCAAGACCAGGAGGCCCAGGAGCAGCGGCCCGTTGACCTGATTGAAGAACGGGGTGCCGACCGCCACGCGGACGTTGCGTACCGCTTCCGAAATGAGCGGGAAGATGGTGCCCCAAAAAGTGGCGAACGCGATACCGATGAGCAGCCAGTTGTTGGCCAGGAAGGTGGCCTCCCGCGAGTAGACCGTTTCTACCGTGGCCGACGATGACAACCGCGGTAGCCGCACGAACAGCAGCGCCAGGCTGGCGACCAGCACCAGCCCTAGAAAGACGAAGAAGTAGGGGCCGATGGCCGATTGGGCAAAGGAGTGGACGGAGCTGATGACACCACTCCGCACGACGAACGTCCCGAAGATCGAAAGGGCAAAGGTGGCAATGACGAGCGAGAAGTTCCAGACCTTCAGTAGCCCCCGGCGCTCCTGCACCGCCAGCGAGTGCAGGAGGGCGGTGGCCGTGAGCCAGGGGAGCAGGGCCACGTTCTCCACCGGGTCCCAGCCCCAATAGCCGCCCCAACCGAGCACGTGATAGGCCCACCAGCCGCCGAGCAGAAGCCCCGATCCCAGGACGGCCCAGCCGCCGAGCACCCAGCGTCGGGCGGCCAGTACCCACTCGTTACCGAGCCGGCCGCTGGCCAGCGCCGCGATAGCGAACGCAAACGGGATGGTCGCACTCACGATCCCGGCCAACAGCACCGGTGGATGGATCAACATGCCGTCGTCGTAGAGCAGCGGGTGCAGCCCGCGCCCGTTGGCCGGCACGAACGGCAACCGCTCGAACGGAGAGGCCACGAACGCCAGGACAAGCAGGAAAAAGGCTTCGACCACCAGCAGCGTGGCAGCCACGTAGGGCATGAGCGCGGGATGCGCGTGCCGGCTCCGCATGGCCAGTACGGCGAGCACGCAGAGGACGAGCAGCCAGTAGAGGAGCGATCCGGCTTGACCACCGTAGAAGGCGGCCAAGATCAGGCGCATGGGCATCTCGCGGCTGGATTGCTCGGCGACGTAGCGCACGCCAAAGTCGTGGCTGGCAAACGCCGCGAGCAGCATGACCGCGGCGATGACCACCAGTGCCGCGACCACCAGCACCGAGCGCCGGCCGCTCTCCACCAGGGACGGGATTGCGCGTCGTGCGCCGACGACGGACGCCGCTGCGCCAAAGAGCGCGATGGGAAAGGCAATCAGCAGGGCAATTTGGCCTAGATCGCTCGTATGCATCGCCTACTCATGCGGTGTGGTTGCCTCGGTCATTGTATAGGAGCGCAGACCGGGGACGTGCCGACGGCACGAGATTCCCGCTTTCGCGGGAATGACGGAGGCTGGAGGTGCGGGTGCTAACGGAGGCTGGAGGCTCAGGTACTGACGGAGGCTGGCGGGCCGGGTGAAGCGGCGTTCGCTGTTCATCACTGCGTCGTGGAGGCCTCGAACTTCGACGGACACTTGGCAAGCAGCATCGTCGCCTCGAACTGCTCGCCCGTATAGTGCCCCTGCACGACGACCTCGATGTTGTCGTTGAACACGTCGGGGACGAGGCCCTCGTAGACGACCGACAAGGGCGGTACGTGCTGGTCCCCGGCAGTCTGATCGCTGATCGCAAAGCGGATCGGCCCGCCGCCGCCAAGACCCACGATGGTGCCTGGGGCTACGTGTCCGGCGACCCGCACCGGCTCGCTGCGCCGGCTCTCCGGCAACGCCCGCAGCTCGGAGACGGTCAGATAATAGACGGTGCTACCGCCCAATGCGGTGCTGACGAGGTAGCCGACGCCCGCAAAGACGGCCAAGCCGCCGATCCACATCTTGCGGCGGGTGAGCAGATGGCCGACGCCGTCGTGCTCATCCCAGGGCGCACCATGGGCTTCAATCGTGCCCGGAAGCGGTTCGGTTCGTTGCATAGTCGTAAGTCGGCGGCAAGTGAGCTTGCCACTGCTAGGGATTATACGCGATGCTGGCTCGACACGAGATACCTCCCGTTGGGCGGGTGGGTAGCCCCCCTATGGTCCCCCCGTTGCGACGGGGGGACGGCGGCTTGCCTCCTGTGGTCCCGCTGCGGCGGGGGGACGGCGGCTTGCCTCCTGTGGTCCCGCTGCGGCGGGGGACGGCGGCTTGCCTCCTGTGGTCCCGCTGCGGCGGGGGGACGGCGGCTTGCCTCCTGTGGTCCCGTTGCGACGGGGGACGGGATGACGTTGCGAAACATCGTGACCGGTTTGCTAGTCAGAGCTAATGAAGGATGGCGGTGCAGGGCTGCTGTGCCGCGCAGGCCGCAGACAGCGTGCTCAGGGAGGTTGGAGTCATGGCTAACAGCGATCCGTCTTGGGAAAACCGGCGGTTGTATCGGAGTCGCCGCGAGCGGATGCTCGCGGGCGTATCGGGTGGACTGGCGGAGTATTTCCACATTGACCCGGTGTTGGTGCGGCTGCTCTTCGTCGCGGCGACGATAGCTAGTGGCGGTGGCGGACTGCTGGCCTACATCGTTCTTGCCATCGTCGTGCCGGAGGAGCCGCGCGGGGTAAGCGACGACGCCACGAGCGATCTGCCCCGCTCGGCGGCGGAAATCCCGCCGACGCCGCCGACCTGGTCCGACGACCGGCAAGCGGTGCGCCGGCGCCAGCGGGCCGCGGGCTTCATCCTGCTCGCCGTTGGCGTGATCTTCCTCCTGGCGAACTTCAATATCTTCGACTGGGGGAGCCTCTGGCGCGTGTGGCCGGTCCTGCTCGTGCTTGGTGGTGTCGTTCTGTTGCTGCGTCGCACCGGCCGGGGTAAGGACCTCTTCAAGTAGGAAGGGAGCGACCCATGAGTAACCTCCTGAACGGCGGCGGCCGACGCCTCGGCTCGATTTTCTTGCCCTTGATCCTGATTGGGCTGGGGGCGCTGCTCTTGCTGCAGAACACGGGGCTAATCCAAGTTTCGATCTGGGACGTGGTGGGACGCCTGTGGCCGCTCATCCCCGTGGTGGTCGGCATCGAGCTACTGATCGGGCAGCGGTCTCCGCGGGTCTCAATCCTGGTTATGCTGCTCGTCGCCATCTGTGCCGTCCCTGCCATCATGCTGGTCGCCGTCGATTCGGACCAGTCGGGGAGCTGGACCGTGAATATCACCAGCGATCACTCCCCCAGCGACGTTGCCAACCGGTTGCCGCGGATCGAGGAGCCGCTCGCGGACGTGGAGCGTGCGGAGGTCGCGCTACGCTTTGGCGTGGGTGAGCTGCGTCTAGCCAGCCTCCCCGCGTCCAGCCCCTTACTCGTTGCGGGAGACCTCACTGCCGGGAGCGGCCGGGAGGCCCCGATGTGGGAGGTAGAGCGGAGACGGGACAGCGAACTGGCCCAGATCGAGATCGTCAGCGGTTCGGGCACGTTCGACTTCAACAATGAGGACAATGCCGAGCTTTGGGACTTGCAGCTCAGTCCCGAGATTCCGATAGAGCTGGAAGTGCAGGCCGGAGCCAGCCAGATCGAGCTTGATCTGTCCCGACTCCGGGTCCCGGAGCTACAAGTCGAGGTAGGTGCGGCACAGCTACACCTCCGGCTCCCGGCCCACGGGCATACAACGGCGACGGTCGAAGCCGGCGCGGCCGACATCACCATTGACATTCCGGCAGACACGCCGGCCCGCATCCGCACCCGTGGTGGCCTGGCGCACTTCGACGTGGATACGCAGGCCTTCCCGCGAGGGGATGATTCCGATGTCTACCAGTCGCCGGGCTATGACGCCTCGCCCGACAACCGGATTGACTTGGAGATCAAGACCGGCCTCGCCAAAGTCGAGGTGCGGGCGGTGCCGCTCGCTGGGTAGGACGGGTAAACCGGGAGCGGGGGGTGATCCTGGGGCCTCATCCCCCGGCCCCCACCCTAGCCCTCCCCCGTTCCGACGGGGGAGGGAACGGCCCGTCCCCCCGCCGCAGCGGGGGGACCATAGGGGGGCAGCCCCTCGTCACTCGTCGCTATCGGCTGCTCCGGCCGGGGGCGGGGGGGCAACGAGGTCGTCGAGCGCCACGGCGGGGTCCGGTTCCGGCGGCGCGGCCGGGGCGGGCGCGGGAGTGGGCCGGCGGGCAGCGGGCTGCTGTGCCGGCGGCCGCTGCGGTCGGGGTGGCTCCATGCCGAGGGCGCTGCCCAGCGAGTCGAGTGAGACGCCCGTGAGCCGCGTCGTGCCGGCTGCCCGCCGGCGCCGTCGTGCCCGCTCCCCGCTGCGAGCCTGCTTGCGGAGATCGCGCAGGTACGACTCGGCGATGTGCCAGACGCTCAGGCCGCCGGTTTCGACCGACACACGGGTCTGGCCCGTCGCTTCACGGACGGCCTTCACCTGTCCGGCCTCGGCCGCGTGCGCGGCCGAGAGGGCAAAGCGGAGCGAGCTCTTGGACCGGGCAATGACCTTGATCCGTCGTTGTGTGAAGAAGCGGGCCGCCTCGTCAATGATCTCGTTCGGCGGCTTCAACGATAGAACGTCCTGCAGCATGACTCCTCCTGCGTATCGGCCCCAGTGCCGGCCGGCCACCATCATACCATGTATCTCTGGAGTGTTGGACGGAATTACCGGTATCCAAAGCCGCGATTCTTCCCTCGTTGGCGACTTTTGCCGGCGTTGACTGCCCGGTGACTCTGCCGATACACTTCCCAGCGGTAGCCGCGAGGCCTCCGAACGGTGTTTATGCAGCGTGCGCTCGCCCTGGCCCAACGCGCCAAGGGACGGACCAGCCCTAATCCGGCAGTCGGCGCCGTCGTCGTGCGCGATGACCGGATTGTTGGTGCCGGTTGGACCCAGCCCGCCGGTCAGGAGCACGCGGAGGTGATGGCGCTGCGGGCGGCGGGCGCGGCGGCCAGCGGTGCGGTGCTCTACGTCACGCTGGAGCCGTGTCATCGCTGGGGACGCACGCCACCCTGCACGGACGCGATTCGGGCAGCCGGGATTACCAGCGTGCAGGTCGCCACGCTCGATCCGAACCCCCGCGAATCCGGCCAGGGGGTAGCGACGCTCCGCAACGCCGGTATTCATGTCGCAGTTGGCGCGGAGCAGGCGGCGGCGCGGGTACTCAACGCCGACTACGCCCGTTTTGTGACGTCGCAGCGCCCCTGGATTGTGGCCAAGTACGCGATGAGTCTCGACGGCAAGATCGCGACGCGCACGGGCGCTTCCCGCTACCTGACCGGCCCGCCGGCCCGCGCCGACGTACACCGCCTGCGCGACGAGGTGGACGCCATTCTGGTCGGCGTCAATACGGTGCTCCAAGACAACCCGCAGCTCACGACGCGCCTGTCGGCCGCGGAGCTGGGACGGGAGCCGCGCCAGCCGTGGCGCTTGGTGCTCGATAGCCTGGCGCGGACACCACCGGACGCGCGTTTGCTCGATCCGGCGCTCCCCGGCCGGACCACTCTCTGCATCACCGCGGCCGCGCCCGCCGCGCGGGTGGCCGCCCTGCACTCGCAGGGGGCGGACCTCATCACCCTGCCCGGCGATGGGGACGGACGTGTCGATCTGGCGGCGCTGGCTGCCGAGCTAGGCCGTCGTGGCGTGATGAGCCTGCTCGTCGAGGGTGGCGCCACGGTCCACGGCGCCTTCCTGTCGGCCGGGCTGGTGGATTGTGTGACGGCCTACGTCGCGCCCCTGCTGATCGGCGGCGCGGATGCGCCGGGGCCGGTCGGCGGTGTTGGGGTGTCGCAGTTGGGTGAGGCGATCCGCCCGGCGGCACTGCACGTCGAGCACTTGGGCGAGGACGTGAAGCTCACTACCGACCTCACCGCTACGGAGTGGCCCGATTAGTGCTGCTGCCGGGACGGTGCTACCGGTTGCGATATTCCGATATGATTATTGCCTGACGAGGGTTGGCTGACTATGTTCACCGGTTTGGTCGAGGAAACGGGTATCATCACGGAGCGCCGTGAGGTTGCCGACGGACTGCGGCTCGTTATACGTGCTAGTCTTGTCCTCGCGGCGCTCCGGCTTGGTGAGAGTATTGCTGTCAGCGGCGTCTGCCTGACCGTTGTGGAAAGAGACGGTGATACCTTCGCCGTGGACTGCTCGCCCGAAACGCTGCGGCGCACGACGCTCGGCGAGCTAGGTGTGGGCAGTCCGGTGCATTTGGAGCGTCCCCTTGCCGCCGATGGGCGGTTTGGAGGACACTTTGTACAAGGGCACGTGGACGGGATCGGGCAGGTGCTCTGGCAACGGCGTGAGGGAGACTCGCTGATCGTCGCGTACTCGGCACCGGCGGAGGTGGCTCCGTACCTGGTGCCCAAGGGATCGGTCACGGTGGATGGCGTGAGCCTCACGGTCGTCGAGTGTAGCGCGACGCAGTTCACGGTGGCGCTGATTCCGCATACGCTGGCCGTCACCGGATTCGACCGGCTGCAGACCGGGGACCGTGTCAACCTGGAAGCCGACATCCTCGCCAAGTACGTGGCAAAGGCGCTCGCCGTCCAGCAGAGTGGCGCTATGCAAGGCCCGGCTGCCCCGGCAGTCTAGGGGAAAGTAGAGTGAAGGGCGTGCCGACAGCGACAACACCGACAACAGCGACAACAGCGACCATTGAAGAGGCGCTCACCGACTACCGGCGTGGTCGGATGGTTATTCTTGTGGACGATGAGCAGCGGGAGAATGAAGGCGATCTCGCCCTCCCGGCCGAGCACGTCACCCCGGAGGCCATCAACTTCATGGCTACGCATGGCCGTGGCCTCATCTGTACGCCGATGACCGGCGAGCGGTTGGATGAGCTAGGGATTCCGCTGATCGAGCCGGTCAACGCCGGGCACATGCACACGGCATTTACCCATCCGGTAGACGCTCGCTATGCCACGACCACGGGCATCTCCACGGCCGACCGCGCCTCGACCATCCGCGCGCTCATTGCGCCGGAGAGCCGGCCGGAGGACTTCACGCATCCCGGCCACGTGTTCCCGCTGCGGGTGCGCGAGGGCGGGGTGCTGGTGCGACCGGGGCAGACCGAGGCCTCGGTTGACCTGGCGCGGCTGGCCGGGCTGTACCCGGCAGCGGTGATCTGCGAGATTATGAACGCCGACGGGACGATGGCCCGGATGCCCGATCTGGAGGTCTTTGCTGCCGAGCACGGGCTGAAGATCCTCACCATCGCCGACCTCATCACCCATCTGCAGGCCAACGGCGCACCGAGCGACGGCCATGCCCGTGCCGGTCTGGCCCACCGCAATGGGGTGTCAACGCATACGCCGCTGATGCAGCACCAGCTACGATGACTGCAAAGAAGGACAACGTGCCGACGGCGACGGTCGAAGAGGCCATAGCAGACTACCGGCAGGGCCGCATGGTCATCATCGTGGATGATGAGGAGCGGGAAAACGAGGGCGACCTCGCGCTGGCGGCCGAGCACGTCACGCCAGAGGCCATCAACTTCATGGCCATGTACGGCCGCGGCCTCGTCTGTCTGACGCTGACCGGCGAGCGGCTCGACAAGCTCCAACTGGCGCCGATGACCCAGGTAAACACCTCGCGCATGGGCACGGCGTTCACGGCCTCGATTGACGCGCGGAAAGGGACCACTACCGGCATCTCCGCCGCCGACCGCGCGACCACCGTGCGGGCGGCGATTGATCCGCGCACGGAGCCGGACGACCTGGCGCGGCCCGGCCACGTGTTCCCGTTGCGGGTGCGCGATGGCGGCGTGCTGGTGCGGCCGGGGCAGACGGAGGCATCGGTTGATCTGGCGCGGCTGGCCGGGCTGTACCCGGCCGCCGTGATCTGCGAGATAATGAACGATGACGGGACGATGGCCCGGATGCCCGATCTGGAGGTCTTTGCTGCCCAGCACGGTCTGAGAATCCTCACTATCGCCGACCTCATCACCCATCGCCGGCGGCACGAGCTGACGGTGCGCCGCGTGGCGACGACGCCGATGCCCACGAAGCACGGCGAGTTCACCGCCCACGCCTATGAAGACATCACCCGTGGCGAGGAGCACGTCGCGCTGGTCAAGGGAGACATTGCTGGCTCGTCCGAGCCAGTGCTCGTCCGGGTCCACTCCCGCTGCCTCACCGGCGATTCCTTTGGCTCGCTCCGGTGCGACTGCGGTCAGGAGCTGCACTGGTGCATGGAGCGGGTCGAGCAAGAGGGGCGCGGCGTGGTGCTCTACATGGACCAGGAGGGGCGCGGCATCGGGCTGCACAACAAGATGCGGGCCTACGAGCTGCAAGATCGCGGTCTCGATACGATTGAGGCCAACGAGCGCCTGGGATTTCCGATGGACCTGCGCGAATACGGCATTGGGGTGCAAATCCTCGCCGACTTGGGCGTGCGTCGGATGCGGCTGCTGACGAACAACCCCAAGAAGCTGGCCGGCCTCGGCAGTTTCGGCCTGGAGATCGTGGAGCAAATCCCCATTCCGGTGCAGAGCAATCCGCACAACGAGCGCTACCTGCGGACCAAGCGCGACCGGATGGGGCATTTGCTCGAAGTCTGAGGGCGGCTGGCTCCGGCCCCCCTATGGTCCCCCCGTTGCGACGGGGGGACGGGCGCAGCATGCTACGCCCCTACAGGAAAAAACCTGCCTTTGTCAGCCTATGGCCCCCCCGTTGCGATGGGGGAACGGGCGCAGCGTGCTACGCCCCTACAGGAAAAAACTGCCTTTGTCAGCCTATGGTCCCCCCGTTGCGACGGGGGGACGGGCGCAGCGTGCTGCGCCCCTACGGCTTGGCCCGTGCCTGCCTCTGCCGGGTGGGGGCCGCCCCGTGCTACACTGAAGCGGAACCGCGCGACCGGGGCGCCGATGCCGGAGAGCTACCATGGTGACGACTACGCCTACACTGCCACCGGCGCCCGCCGCCGCGGCCGTCTACTATCCCGAATCGGATGGCCAGCCCGTGGCTGAAACCGATGTCCACCGCACCGTGATGTTCGAGCTGATCGGCATGTTGCAGGCGTTCTTCCGCACTGACCCGCACGTCTACATCAGTGGCAATCTATTCCTGTACTATCAGGAAGGCAATCCGCGGCGGGTGGTCGCGCCGGACGTGTTTGTAGTCCTCGGCATTCCCAACAAGCTGCGGCGTATCTACAAGCTGTGGGAGGAAGGGGTGGTTCCGGCAGTGGTCTTCGAGCTGACCTCGCGGAGCACGCGGGGAGAAGACCTCCACACGAAGTACGACCTCTACGCGCGGCTGGGGGTGCGGGAGTATTTCCTATTCGACCCGCTGGGCGAGTACTTGCGGCCGCCATGTCAGGGCTACCGCTTGCAGCAGGGGCAGTATCAGCCGCTGGCGCCAGCGGCGGACGGATCACTGTGGAGTGTGGTGCTGGGGCTGGCGCTGCATGGGCGTGGGGAGCAGTTGCGGCTGTATGACCCGGCGGGCCAGCGGTGGCTGCCGACGCCGCAGGAAGAAGCGGCGGCCCGGCAGGTGGCGGAAGAGCGGGCGCTGCTGGCAGAAGAGCGGGCGCTGGCGGCCGAGGCGGAGGTGGCGCGGCTGCGGGCGCTACTCAGTGACCGCGGCCAGGCCTCGTGAGGGGGCGCGGCTGCCCCCCTATGGCCCCCCCGTTGCGACGGGGGGACGAGCAGGCCAGGGCGGCACGCTGCTTGGGGGATGGTGGGTCCCCCCGCTGTGCGGGGGGACGAGGGCAACCACAAGGGTTGCCCCTATGGCAGACATCCCGCACCGCTCTCCGGCAATGCCAACCGAGCATTGCCGCACGCTGCGGACTGGTAGCATTGGCTACGCAAGAGACCGCCAGTGGTCAGCGTGAGGGAGGCCACCGATGGGGCAGACGTGGGAAGGCTCGGTTGTCGGCCAAGGGTTGCGCGTGGGTATCGTCGCGGCCCGCTTCAACGAATTCGTCACCAAGGAGCTACTCAGCGGTGCCATCGGCACGCTGCGGCGGCACGGCGTCGCGGACGACGCGATTGACGTGGCGCGGGTGCCCGGCTCGCTGGAGCTGCCGGTGATCGCCAAGCGGCTCGCGGCCTCGGGCAAGTACGACGTGATTCTCTGCCTCGGTACGGTCATTCGGGGGTCTACGCCGCACTTCGAGTACGTCGCAGCGCAGTCGGCCGCCGGTATTGCGCGGGCCGCGCTGGATACGGACGTGCCGGTGATCTTCGGTGTCATCACGACGGACACCATCGAGCAGGCGATAGACCGCGCCGGGGTCAAGGAAGGCAACAAGGGCGCCGAGGCGGCGGTTGCCGCCATCGAGATGGCTACCCTCGGCCAGGAGATCAACACGGCGCTCGGATCGTCTACACCGACGGCCGTGGTGCGGGCCGAGGCGAGCTAGGCCGGGGGTTGGACCTAACCCCCGGCCCCTTCCCTCCAGGGAAGGGGAGCGATGGCGGTGCCGGTCCGCCGCTCCACAGGAAAAACCTACCCTTATGCGACTGGGGGAGGAGACTGCCATTGCCCATGGCGGTGCTCAGTAGCGCCGGCCTCGCTCCGGCGGACCCGCGCCGCCCGGCGGGCCGCGTCCGGCGGGGTCGGCTCACCGACGGACGCGAGGTTGCGGTCAAGCTGGCTGCCCGCTCCGACCAAACTCAGGCAGCGGACACGGCTCGGGACCGGCTGGTAGTCGAGGCGCAGGTGCTGGCCCAGTTGCGGCCGCGCGGCGCTCCCGTGCCGGAGTTGATTGCTGCCGAGCCGGGTATCTTGGCTACTGAGTGGTGTGCGGGCGCCACGCTCGACGACTGGAGCCAACGCCTCTCGGCCGCAGCACGCCGGGCGCCGGTCGCAGCCGCCGGACGGGGACTCCTCCGGCTCGAAGCGGCTTTTGGGCAGTTGCCGGGCGCCGCCGCGGCGGTCGAGCGGCGGCGCCCGGCGTGGTTGGCGGCACGGAGACGGGAGTTCTGCGCCGCGCGTGAGGTGGTCCGGCAGCTCGCGGGCCAGCGGCCAATGTCACGTGGTCAGGAGCGCACCATTGCCGACGAGTGGGAGGCGCTCTGGGCGGTCGTCGCAGCGAGCCGGCTCACGCTCGGACCACTTGACGTAAATGCCCGCAATGTCCTGCTGGACCACACGGCGTCACCGGGCGGCCGCCGGCGTTGGCGTGCCACCTTCCTCGACATGGGCGCCATCGGCCCGGACAGCCCGGCGCGGCGGCTCGTCCACTACACGTTCGCCCTCGGCGCCTGGCAGCCGGCCGGGCGGTGTGTGCGCGGCCTCACGCTGGTGGTCGCGCGTCGCTGGGCCAGCGCGGCCGCTGCACAGTGGTCCGGCGAGCCGGCCATGTACGTGCAGCAGTTGGATGCCTACGCTTTGCTTGCCGAGTTGGTGCTCTTGGGGCAGGTCCAGGCCGTGTTGGCCGGGGAGCAGCCGGACCTTGCCGCCGCGTGGGCTGCGCCGGTTGAGCGCCTAGGGCAAGTGGCCCGTATCGTGCGCCGGCCGCTGGCTACGCATGGGCCGGCGCATATGATCCGCCGCGTGCTTGCCGAGCGCAACCGGCTATACTCTGTCGTGTAGGCAACCTGCTATCGGCGGAGGTGAGGTGAACTATGGCTGCAAACGTGTCCGAGACCGCATCCGAATGGAAGCCGCGCTCGCGCTCGCTGGTGATCGGGGGGCTGCCGTGGCTGGCGCGCATGACCGACAAAGCTCGCGCCAAAGTCGAGGGAACCATCGGCGACTACATTTATCCCTGCCCGCTGGATCAGCGCGTGCTGGCCGAGCTGGGGTTGAGCGCCGACGAGTTCACGGCCATCGTCACCGAGCACGAGACGGATACGGCGGTCGTCGGCGCGGTGAATGACCGGCTTGCGCGTTAGTGGACAGTGCCCCCACCCTGGCCCTCCCCCGTTGCGACGGGGGAGGGGACACGCCGTCCCCCTGCACTGCGGGGGGGCGTGGATTCCGGCCTTCGCCGGAATGACGGTCCGGCATCGCTACTCCGGGTAGTCCTTCCAGTAGGCTTGCGGCACGACGTCGGGGCGGGGGCTGCCGATTGGGCCTGGTGGCACGACGAATGGCGGGGGAACCCGCTTGATGGTCGTCCAGAGGTGGCGCAGGCCGAGCGAGTGGGCGGTGCGAGTTGAGGGGATGTTGAAGGCCCCGGTCGTGTAGACCACGAGCGGCGCGTGGCTCAGAATCCATTCCGCCGCCGCCGATACTACCGCTCGCCCCTGGCCATGTCCCTGCGCGGCGGGCAGCACGTCAACGCCGATCTCCCAGAGCGTGTCCGGGTTCTGCCAAACGGTCGCCAGCGCCGTCACGTGGCCGGCCTCCCGGACGGCAAAGCCGCGACTGGCGGTGTCGGTCGAGCAGTGCCAGTAGACTGCCGGGTCGAGGTCGCGCAGGGGTTGCCCCTCCAGCTCCTCGACGTGCGCGGACGGCACCGGTGTCAGGGCTTGGCGGTCGGTCAGGAAGTACCAGACCGGCCCGAAGACGCTCACCCCGTCGGGCAAGGTGGTGCGCGCCAGCTCGAAGACGCCCATGATCGAGAAGAGCTGCTCCAGGGTGAGCACGCGCACGAGGTCCTGCCAGGCGTCAAGCCACTGCGGATCGGCGAGCAAGAGGGCGCCGCCGTCGGCGCGTACCGCTAAGGGGCCGTCGGGCTGCTTGGCCGGCACGACCTCCAGGCCGGCCGCCGGTAAGGCGCTCACGGGGTAGCCCCACGTGTCGAGGAGGATCGGCTCGACTTGCGCCAAGATGCGCTCGCGCATGGTGGTGGTGGTCATCGTTCTGCTCCTGTTCTGGGTGGATTGGTTGCCCCCCTATGGTCCCCCCGCTACGCAGGGGGACGGCTCAGTCAGTTACTCACTCGCTCACTCACTCGCTCAGTAGTTCACTCACAAGCTCACTGGCCTATGTGTGCAAAACCAATGCCCCCCCGCTACGCAAGGGGACGGCGCCAGTCGTGGAGGCGACGCAGCAGGTCGGCTACGATTGGCCCGTCTCGCTCGCGGGCATAGACGTTATGTAGCTCCCAGGGATCGGTGGTGAGATGGTACAGCTCGTTGATCTCGCGTCCGGGCGTATGGACCAGCTTCCACTCGGCGGTGCGGATCATTGACGATAGCTCCACCTGCCGGCCGGCGGCCGGCGGTCCGAACGGGAGATTGTTGCCACGCGCGGGGTCGTTGACCATACGCGGCGACTGCGCGCCGACCTGGGCAAAGGCGGTATCGAATCGAGCATCGGCCTCGCCATCCCAGGCGTGCCGCCAGGACCGCCCTTGCACGCGCTCCGGCACCGCCACGCCGGCCAGCTCCAGCAGCGTGGGCAGCAAGTCCACGGACTGTGTGAGGCCGCCGAGGGCGCGGCCCGGCGGCACAAGGTCGTCCGGGCCGACCAGCAGCAGCGGCACGCGGACCAGGCAGTCGTAGAGGGTACAGCTCTTGCCGAACATCCCATGCTCGCCGGCATAGTCGCCGTGATCGGCCGTATAGACGAGCACGGTATTGTCGGCGAGGCCGTGGCGCTCCAGGTAGTCAACGACGCGGCCAACCTGCGCGTCGAGATGCGACACCATACCGTAGTAGTAGGCGAGAGCAGCGCGGATTTCGGCCTCCGGCGCGTCGAGCGTGCCCATGTCTTGGGCGGTCCGGAGTTGCGCCGGCGGCTTCTCGGCAAAGCCGGTCTCTAGGGGCGGGAGGGTCAGCGCGTCGCGGTCGTACATGGTGTCGTAGGGAGCGGGCGCGAAGTACGGCGGGTGCGGATCAATCCAGGCGATCTGCAAGAAGAATGGCCGGCTGTGGGCGGCTTGGTCCAGGAACTGCAAGCCTAGCTCGGTCATCCGGCCATTCAGGTCTTCATCCGGTGGATGCGCCGTCGTGGCGACCATGTGCTGTGTGCGCCGCGGCTGCGAGCGGACCAGGTCGCTGCGCTCGCGCCACAGCCGGCCCAAGATGCCGTCGCTCATGTCGTAGGCGTAGTCGAACCCGCGGTCGCCGCCGGAGGTCTTGTGGAAGTGCCCGACCGTACCGGTCCGATAGCCGGCGTCACGGAGTAGCTCGGCCATGACCGGCTCATCGGCCGGCATTGGCCCGCTATTGCTGAAGACGCTGTGCGTGTGTGGGTACAGCCCCGTCATGATCGTGGCGCGGGAGGGAAAGCAGAGCGGATGCTGGACGAAGTAGTCACGGGCCAGTAGGCCGCGCGCGGCGAGTGCGTCGAGGACCGGCGTGCGGACGTCGGGGTTGCCGTACAAACCCAAGCTGGTGGCCTTCTGCTGATCGGCCATCAGCAAGACGATATTCGGCGCTGGCATGTCTCCCTCCGCCTCGGACCGGTTTGGCAACGAGACGACGGTAGCACGGTGGTCGAGAGGGGGCAAGTGTGGGGGTGCTTCAGCCCCCCTGTGGTCCCCCCGTTGCGACGGGGGGACGGGCGCAACATGTTGCGCCCCTACATCAAAAACCTACCCTTGTGAGGGGGTAGCCCCCCTATGGCCCCCCCGCTGCGGCGGGGGGACGTGGATTCCCGCTTTCGCGGGAATGACGAGTTACGTAAAGGTCTCCGTGCGCGGGAATGACGGGCGAGATGGCTGGAGATGCTAAGGTTGTCAGCGAGGAATGCCGGGCTGCCGAGCCTGGTTTAGAGAGACATGAAGCAAACGGATTTGCTGCCGTGGCCGGACGGGTGTGCCGGTGCCGTGTCACTGACCTTCGATGACGGCCATCAGTCTCACCTCGACTGCGTGGTGCCGTTGCTGGCCGAGTTCGGGTTATACGCTACGTTCTACGTCAATCCCCGTGGTGACACCGAGGCGGAGTGGCGTGCCCGGCTCTGGCCCTGGCGGGCGGTGCAGGCGGCCGGCCATGAAGTCGGCAACCACTCACTCAGCCACACGTGCTCCCGCGCGTTGCGAACGGATGTAGAACCGGGTCGCCCGGCGCTGGAAGAGTGGACGCTGGCCGACGTTGAAGCCGACGTGGTGGAGGCCGAGCGGCGGCTCCAGGCCGTCCTGCCGCTCCCGGCGGGGCAGCGACGGAGCTTCTGCTATCCCTGCTATCACGAGCACGTTGGGGAGGGTCCCACGCGCCGCAGCTACGTCCCGGTGATTGCGCGACATTTCATCGCCGGACGGGGGCTGGGTGAGTTTCCGGGCAACCACCCGGCCACCTGCGATCTGCACTATCTCTGGTCGTGGCCCGTCGAGATGGTGAGCACGGACCGCCTCCGGGAACAGGTCGTGGAGCCGCGCCTGCCCGGCGCCTGGGTGATTATCACGATGCATGGCATCGGCTCGCAGCGGCGTCATCATACGGAGACGGACCTGCGGGAGCTTTGCGCGTTCCTGCGGGAACAGGGACAGCGCCTGTGGGTGGCGCCGGTTGCGACGGTGGCGCAGCGGGTGATCGCTTGGCGAGCGCAGCGGCGTGACCGTGGGTAGGAGTGTCCCTCGCAAGTGCCGGCAGACTACAAGGAGGCCTTTGCATAACTGCCCGGATGGAGTGCTAGGAGGTGGTGACGTGCCTCCCGCCAACCTGGACGGTCCGGTTTTTGGATTCCCGCCTTCGCGGGAATGACGGGTTACGCAAAGGTCTCAAGGAGAACACCATGTCCGCTCAACTGGCCGTGAATGGCGGCGATCCGGCCGTGCCGGAGCCGCTGGGGAGAGCCTGGCCTATCTATGGAGCATCGGAGGAGCGGCGGCTGAACGAGGTGCTGACCAGCGGGAAGTGGTGGCGCGGCGGCTACGCGGACGACGGCGACTCCAAGGTTGGGCAGTTCGAGGCGGCCTTTGCCCGCTTCCAGGACGCCGAGCACGCCATCGCGGTCACGAATGGCACCGCGGCGCTGGAATGTGCGCTCAAAGCGGTGGGTATCGGCGCCGGTGACGAGGTTCTGGTGCCGGCGGCCACCTTTGTCGCTTCGGCTACGGCGGTACTGCTGGTCGGTGCCGTCCCCGTGATCGTGGACGTGGACCCACGCAACTACACCATTGCTCCGGCGGCGGCTGCGGCGGCCATCACGCCCCGCACGCGGGCCATCATGGCCGTGGACTATGGCGGTATGCCCTGCGACATGGCGGCGCTCGATGCACTGGGCCGGCGGCATGACCTCGCTATCGTCTCCGATTGTGCCCACTCGCACGGCTCGCAGTGGCAGGGCGTCGGGACCGGTGCGCTCGGAGACGTTGGGGCGTTTAGCTTCCAGATGGGCAAGACGCTGACCACCGGCGAGGGCGGCATGGTGCTGACCAATGACGCCGCGCTGGCCGACCGTGCCTATTCCTACCACCACATCGGGCGCGTGCGCGGCCGACGGTTCAATGAGTTCCACGTGCCGGCCACCAATCTCCGCATGACGGAATGGCAAGGGGCGATGGGCCTGGCCCAGCTGACGCGCTTGGCCGCGCAGACGGCGGCCCGTGAGCGGAATGCGACGTATCTCGCCAGCCGGTTGGCGGAAATTCCGGGCGTGGCGCCGCTGTGGCGGGACCCGCGCGTGACCCGCTGGGGCTTTTATTTCTGGCACTTCAAGTTCCTGCCGGAGCAGTGGAACGGCGTCACCTGCGCGCAGTTTCGACAGGCGCTCGATGCCGAGGGGGTATCCTGCGGCACGGGCCATACCCAGCCGTTGTACCAGCATCCGCTCTTTGCCGGGCGTATGGTGGAAAGCAGCGGAGAGCAGCCGATTGCGACACCGGATTCGGCGGTGACTGTAGACTTCAGGCGCATGGATTGTCCGGAGACCGAGCGCATCTACGCGACCGAGGCGTGCTCGTTGCAGCACCGCCTCTTTCTCGGTCCGCGCAGCGATATGGACCGCATCCTCGCCGCTATTCACAAGCTCTGGGAGAACCGAGACGAGCTGCGGCGGGTGGCAGTCTGAGCGGCCGCTACGAGACCTTTGCATAACCTCCAGATGGAGTGCGAGAGGGACATTGCTCCACGCCTCGCTCACCTGGGAGGGCCGGTTTTTGGATTCCCGCCTTCGCGGGAATGACGGGTTACGCAAAGGTCTCCTACCGGAGACAGCGCAAAGGAGTGCTCCATGACTGCGGGTGAGCGGCGTTTGGACCTGGCGGAATCGCTGCGGCTGTGGGATGAGGCGGTGGAGCTGATCCCTGGGGGATCGCAGACGAACAGCAAGCGGCCGGGGAACTATGCCTTCGGGCAGTATCCGATCTATGCGGCCCGCGCCAAGGGCGCTCGCATCTGGGACGTGGACGGGAACGAATACCTCGATTATGTCAATGGCCTGGGTCCAATCTCGCTCGGCTACGACCACCCGGCGGTCACGGCAGCTATTCGTGACCAGCTGGACCGTGGCACCATCTCCGGGCTGCTCTGGCCGGCTGAGGTAGAAGCAGCGCGCGCGCTCACGGAGGTCATCCCGTGCGCCGAGCAAGTGCGGTTCTTCAAGGGTGGTGGCGAGGCCACGGCGGCGGCGGCGCGAATCGCCCGCGGGGCCACCGGCCGGCACGTCATCCTCAACTGCGGCTATCGCGGCTGGCCCGATACGTGGTCGGCTGGTCACGACGACGCGGTACCGCCAGCGTTGAGCGACTATGTGGTGTCATTCCCGTTCGGCGATCCCGAGATCGTCGAGAGTCTCTTGGCGCAGCATGGGGGCAAAGTGGCGGCCGTCTTCTTGGGGCTGCCGTATGAGGCGGAGGCCGACGCCGGCTACCTGGCGGCGGTGCGCGACGCGGCCCACGCGCACGGGGCGTTGCTGGTCTACGACGAGATCGTTACCGGGTTCCGGCTGGCAACGGGTGGCGCGCAGGAATATCACGGGGTCGTGCCGGACCTGGCCGTGTTTGCCAAAGGGATGGCGAACGGGATGCCGCTGGCGGCGGTCGTCGGTCGTCGGGAGGTGATGGCCGCAGCCGAGCGGCTGCTCATCAGCCTCACGTTCGGGGGCGAGGCGCTGTCGCTGGCGGCGTGTACGGCAGTCGTGCGTGAGTTTCGGGAGCGGGACGTGATCGGGCACTTGTGGCGGATTGGCCGGCAACTGATGGACGGCTTGAACGCCGCGGCCGACGAGATCGGCGTGCCGTTCCGCAGTAGCGGCTATGCCGCGCTGGCCGCGATGCGCCTCGACGTGCCGCACGAGAGCCAGGACGAGGCCTGGTTCACGCTGCTGGCCGAGTGTGCCCGGCGCGGCGTGCTGCTGCGGCGTGGCGGCCTGAACAATGTCACGCTCGCGCACACCGCCGACGACATCGCCGAGACTATCGCTGTGTGCCGGGAAGCGTTCAAGGCGCTGCACACGGCAGGGTTTCGCGGCGTGGCGACGACCGGGGATGGGCGGCAAGGCGTAGGCAGCCAGCAAGTGGGTATTGGGGCCGGGAGCGGCCGTTAGTGGATGGCCTCACCCCCCCGGCCCCCTCTCCATCGCGGAGCGATAGAGAGGGGGTGTAGATTCCCGCTTTCGCGGGAATGACGGGTTACGCAAAGGTCTCCGAAAGCGGGAATGACGGAATCGGGGACGCGGCCTACGCTGTTCATTTGTGCGGCTGGATTGCGGCTTGCGCCGCAATGACGAGGCGGTGGGCGGCGCGCGGGAGTGGTGGTGGAAGAGGCAGCCCGTGGCCGCGGTGGAGCAAGACCGCGGGTGGGGCAGTCCTTGGATGGCAGGATGCACTTGATGGAGGGATTGATCGGCCTCACCCCCGGCCCCTCTCCAACATTTGGAGAGGGGTGGATTCCCGCCCCGTATCGGGGTACGGGACATGCTTTCGCGGGAATGACGGTAGGGGAGGCGGGAATGACGGTTGAGACGATAGGTGTGCGGGTAGGTCAGGGTGTTGGGAGTGGCAGGAGTGCGGGGCAAGATTCCCTGGCGCAGCCGGTGCGGGCCGGCCGGCGAGGTTACGGTGGCGATAGGTGCGGCACACGGACGGTGCTGACTTAGAGGGTGTGTGAAAAGGCTAGTCAGGTCGGTTGGAGCCGCTTGAGCATGAGGTGAATCATCGCCAGGTAAATCCACGCTTCCGCGCTGGCCGGCCCGGCTTCGTAGTCTTTGCTCAACCGCCGGGCGCGCCCCAACCACCCAAAGGTACGCTCCACTACCCAGCGGCGGGGTAGTACCACAAACCGCTGGCAACCGCGCGGTCGCCGGACAATCGCCAGTTCCCAGCCTGTCCGGGCTTGCACCCACGCCACCAACCGGCCCGCGTACCCGGCATCGGCCCAGATCAGGCGCAAGCGGGGCAGCGGCCCCCGCAGCTGGGCCAGCACCAGTTTGGCCCCGTCGCGGTCTTGGATATCCGCCGGATGCACCACCACCGCCAACAGCAAGCCCAGGGTATCCACGACGATATGGCGCTTGCGGCCCATCACCTTCTTGCCGGCGTCGTAGCCCCGGGGCCCCCTTTTTCCGTGGTCTTGACCGATTGGCTATCGATGATCGCCGCGCTGGGAGTGGGCGCATGGTTGCTGCGCTGCCGCACCAGGGGGCGCAGCGCGTCGTGGATCCGTTGCCAAGTGCCGTCCTGTCGCCAGGTGCGAAAATACCACCAGACGGTCCCCCACGGCGGGAGGTCATGAGGCAGCGCCCGCCACGTGCAGCCGTTGCGGAGCACATACAGGATGCCGTTGAGCACTTCCCGCAGGTCCACGCTCCGGGGCCGGCCCCCGGGCTTGGCGGGTGGCAGCAACGGGGCGAGCACCGCCCACTGGGCCGCCGTCAGATCGCTGGGGTAGGGTTTCCTCGTCATGTCTCATAGTGTATGCTAAATTCCACTTCTCACACAGGCTCTTAGCGGCGTGGCCGAGGCGGCCAGCGCTGCGTCAGCGCCCGGTGCGCGCAAGGCGGCACTCAGACGGTCACGGCAAGACTCCCTCGCCGTAGTGGCGAGAGGCCGGCCGTGACCCGGTGCCCTCGGGGCGGCACTCTGACAGTACTGACCCGGCGCCCGCGCTGAAGTAGTGCGGGGTATGTCAGCACCCGGTGCCGTAGAAGCGGCACTCAGACGGCCATGCCGCGCCGCACACAGGGCGGCGTGGGGTCGCTCATGACCCGGTGCCCTCGGCTGGGTGGCGTTGCCACCGTCGTAAGTTGACACGATGATGTGTGTACTTTCCTGCCGGGCGGTGCCCGGTGCTCCAGGATGGTCTTGCATCTGCCACATCCCAACGGTAGCTCATATAGGCGGATGGTGGGAGAAGACAACGGCCTGGAGGGCGGGATTTTGTCAGCATCAGGATTTACGGGATTAGAGGATGAGCAGGATGGTCCTCACCCCCGGCCCCCTCTCCATCGCGGAGCGATAGAGAGGGGAAGTAGGGTTAGCCCCCCTATGGTCCCCCCGCTGCGGCGGGGGGACGGGGCCAGCCCAAACACCGGCCGGCCATTTACTGGATGGTCCCCTCGCCGTGCGGGGGGACGGGCGCAACATGTTGCGCCCCTACGGCTTGACCTGTACCTATCCCGGTGAACCATGGCCCCCGGCGCTGCGGGGGGACGTTGCATCGGCGTGGCTCGCTGCAGACCGGCGGCGTGTCGGCGTGTATAATGGCGAGTGTCTGCCTACAACAACCGGAGAGAGGATTAGCTCTGATGAGTGAAACGACCGTGACCTTCGAGCGCATCACTGAAGTCATTGCCGCCACGCTCAAGGTTGATACCGACCAGATTACCGAGGACACCTCGTTCGTGGACGACCTCAAAGCGGACTCGCTGGACCTCGTCGAGCTGATTATGGCTTTCGAGGACGAGTATGGCGTCGAGATTCCCGACGAGGACTCGCAGGCCATCCGCACCGTCGGGAACGCCGTGGAGTACGTGCAGCAGCGGCTCGGGTCCTAGGCACTCGCGCCGGGGACCCGACCCGGTTGCTCGGCGAGGTGTGTATCCAGACGGGCGAGCCGGGCACGGGTCCGCTTGAGGCGGCGCTGGTAGCGATCTTGGAGTTGCTGCATCGCGCTCATGCGCTCCTGCACAAAGCCGACTTGCGCTTCGATAATCCCCATCGCCTTTTCCAGGCTGGCCCGTTTGGCCACCAGGTCGTCGGTTGACCGCCGCTCGGCACGCAACTGCCGGAGTAGCTCCTCGGCCTCTACGATCTCCTTGATGAGCGAAAGGGGCACGCCAAGCAGGCGCTTCAGCTCGACGATCCGCTCCAGGCGATACACGTCCGTATCCGAGTAGAGGCGAAAGCCGCCTTCCATCCGGCCGGAGGGGGTGAGCAGGCCGATTGATTCGTAGTAGCGGAGCGTGCGCTGCGTCAGACCCATCCGGTCGGCAAGCTCGCCGATTTGCATGAAGCGGCGTTCGGAATCCGCCGGTCGCAATGAGCGTTTTTTCTTCGACCTCACCGGATACTTCCTTCGGTGCGCCTCATCATCCTATGCGCCACTGCGGGGCCAGTCAAGCGCAGCGCCGACGGCAATCGGGGGCGGCCGGCGTTGTCCCGGCGCGGGTGCGAGCGCCGGGGCGCATTGCAACACCGGGACGCGAGGGCTACACTAGCCACGATTATGCGCCGAGGCTGCGCCGCCGAGCACCGGTCTTGGCCGGCAGTGTTCCGTGGGCGGCCGTGTGGCCGGTAGGCCGGCGCCGAGGAATGGGAAAGGTCCGTGCGCGTCCTGAAGGTATCGTCGCAGTCGAAGCCGAGCGCGGTAGCTGGCGCAATTGCCGGGGTCATCCGCGACGTTGGCCGCGCCGAGGTGCAGGCTATCGGCGCCGGGGCCATCAACCAGGCGATCAAGGCCGTAGCCATCGCCCGCGGCTACCTGGCGCCGGCCGGCATGGATATTGTCTGCGTGCCGGCATTCGTGGACGTGCGCGTCAATAACGAGGATCGGACGGCCATGAAGCTGATCGTAGAGCCACGATGACTCATCCCGACAATACGGCCGCACAGGCTGACGTACACGCGGAGTCGCCGGCAGCCCCGGTCTCGGAGGTTGACCTCCACCTGCATACGACGGCCTCCGATGGCCTGCTGACGCCCCGCGCTCTCGTCGCGGCCGCGGCCGAACGCGGCCTCCGCACCATCGCCATCACCGACCACGACACCACCGACGGCGTAGCCGAGGCGACGGCGGCCGCGCATGAGCTTGGCTCCGTGACGGTGATTCCCGGTGTTGAGCTGAGTACGGCTCCGGACCCGGTGGAGTGCCATATGCTGGGCTACTTCGTTGACATCACCGCGCCGGTCCTGGTCGGTCGGCTGCGCGAGCTGCGGCTGGGGCGCACCGACCGCGGCCGCGCGATGGTCGAGCAGCTGGGAACGCTCGGCTTGCCGCTGCGCTGGGAGCGGGTTGAGGAATTGGCCGGCGGATCGGTCGGCCGGCCGCACATCGCGCGGGCGATGGTCGAGCGGGGGTACGTCGCAACGGTCGCCGACGCCTTTGAGCAGTACATCGGGAAGGGCCGGCCGGCCTACGTGGACCGTCCGACGCTAACCCCGGCGCAATCGGTCGAACTGATCCACAGGGCCGGCGGCGTCGCCGTCGTGGCCCATCCGCTCTCGCCACTGATTCCCGATCTCGACCCCTTCTTACGCCGGCTCGTCGCCGTTGGCCTCGACGGTCTGGAGGTCTACTACGGTGACTATACGCCCGCGCAGGTGGCCGAGTTGCGGGCGGTGGCGCGGCGGCACGGCCTGATCGCTACCGGCGGGAGCGACTTCCACGGCTTGGAGGTCTTGCCGCAGTACGTGCTGGGTGGGACCAGCATTCCCGCCGCGGTGGTGCCGGCGCTGAAGGAGGCGCGGGCGCGGCGGCATGGTGGTCGGACCTAACCGCCGCCGCGGGGGGGGCGTGCCCCCACCCTAGCCCTCCCCCGTTGCGACGGGGGAGGGAACTGCCCGTCCCCCTGCTGCGGCGGGGGGAGCATAGGGGGGCCATAGGCGCTCGACTTGCGCCGCCAGGTCGGCCGGCGTGCCGGCATTGTCCAGGATGACGACGGGGCGTGGCGGCGGCTCGCGGAGGAACCGGCCCGCTTTGTCCTGCCAGGGCTGCTGGGCGGCCAGGCGGGCGGCGCTGGCGGCGGCATCAAGGCCGCGGTCTTGGAGGCGGCGCTGTTGGGCGGCCACTGGCGCGGTGACGATCCATAGCTCGTTCACCAGGTGCCCGGCGCCGGACTCGACGAGCTTTACGGCATCCAGCACAGTAACGGTGCGACCCTCGCGCCGTTCCTGCGCCAAGCGTTGCTCCTGCTCGGCGAGCACGTAGGGATAGACCAGCGTTTCGAGGTCCGCGAGTGCTGCCGGGTCCGGGAAGACGGCGCGGCCCAGCGCGGCCCGATCCAGGGAGCCGTCGGGAGTGAGCATGGCGGGGCCAAAACGCGCGACGATCCGGGCAATGAGCTTGCGGTTGTGGGCGTATAGCGTGTGGACGACTTGATCGCCGTCAATGATGGCGGCGCCCTTGGCGGCGAGCATCCGGGCCACGGTGCTCTTGCCGACGGCGATTGCTCCGGTCAAGCCGATGACGTGCATGGGCCTATTGTACGGCTCGCGCCGCCGATTTCTAGTGGCTTGCGCTGCAATGACGGGGGAGGCTAGGGCGCCCACAAGGGACGGCCCCTACCGGGTTGGCGCTTACTTACTCCTGTCAGCCGGTCGTGGCCGTCAGGCCAGCAAGCGGAGGGCGTTGTCGCGGCAGAGCTGCGCCTTCACCGGGTCGGGCAGGTCGGCGTATTGGAGGGCGAGGAGTGGGGACTCGGCGATGGTCAACGGGAGGTTGGTGCCGAATACCAGCCGGTCGGCGCCGACGCTTTCCACCAGGAGGGCGCATTCGTCGAGCGGTCCCTGCGCGAGCGCGAGGTCAAACACGACCTCCGACGGATCGTGGGCCGCCAGCTCGCGCCACAGGCTGAGAATGGGACCGGTGCTCAGTCCGGCGATGATCCAGCGCAGGGTAGGGAAGGCGGTGACGGCGTTTACCAACGATGCGTTGCCGACGGGCGGCACCTGCACCAGCCAGTGCTGCGTGCGGGGGTCCTCCAGCCCAGTAGCAACGCGCACCGGCAGACCGGACTCGTGGGCGCGTTGGAGCAGGGCAGCGACGGTGCTACCGGCCAGGTCATAGGCATGGTAGTTCGGATGCAGCTGGATGCCTCCTGCGCCGGGCGCCAGGCCTAGCTCCTCCTGGCAGATCGTAAGATCGTCCTCCCAGCCGGGGAAGGCCGGGTTGACGGTATAGAAGGGCACAAAGCGGTCGGCGTGGAGCGCGATCAGGGCCGCCAACTCGCGGTTGCCGACGAGGCAGTCCTTGAGGAAGACGTTCTCCAGGCGGGACACGGCGGCGCGCTCGATCCGCAGCTTATCCATCCGGGCGAGCAGGCGGTCTACGGTCGTGCAGGGATAGCGGCGAAACGGCCATTCGCCGAGGTAGCAGTTCAGGTCAACGAGCGGGGGTAGGGTGTGATTGATGGTGCTCATGGGCGGTGATCCTTGCGCTCGGCCAAGATGCGCGCCATGTTGCCGTAGAGGATTTTCTCCTTGTCAGTGTCACTCAACGATGAACCGAGTACCTTGGACAGTTGTGAGGTCAGGGCGCGGCCGGGGAGGTCCGAGCCGAAGACCACCCGGTCGGCGCCCACGGCGTTGACTAGCGCCTCGACGCTGCCGTCCACCGCGTCGGTGCCGGCGAGGTCGCAATAGATGTTGTCCACACCGCGCGCGGCCTTGGCGCCGTACACGAAATCGCCGCCGGTGTGGTACATGACCATGATCGCGTCGGGGTGGCGTTGGGCCAGCTCGCGGAACATCATGGGCGTGGACTCGCCCGGTAGGTTGCCGTTCGTCTTGACCCAGGTATGCTGGCAGACCGGGACGCGGTGAGCGGCGCACCAGGCCACGAGGGGGTCCAGCTCCGGCTGATCGCAATGCAGGGCGACGTGGAGCTTTAATCCCACGAAACCACGCCGGCCGATCCACTGCTCCATCTCGGCCAGCGAGGCCTCGGTGTACCGTGGATTCACGAAGCACAGGCCCAACGCCCGGCCGCGGCTCCGCTCGACGATCCGCTGGTTTTCGGCGTTCGCAGTGTGCAGATCCGTGGGATTGGGGGAATCGATTCTGTCCCCGGACAGTCGCAAGCAGCTTGTCAGGTAGGTGACATCGAGTTTTTCCGCCCAATCGAGGCAGCGATCCCAGTGATCGCGCCCTTCCTGAGTCGGCTTAAACCCGGCCCAGCTCCAGGTATGGACGTGACAGTCAATAATGGGCATGGTACACGCCTTTCTGCCTGACTGATTAATCGGGTAGTGGGATGTAGCCCCCCTATGGTCCCCCCGCTGCGGCGGGGGGACGGGGATGTTCCCTCCCCTGGAAGCTCAGTCCGGGGGAGGGCTAGGGTGGGGGTCTGATGATGATACACGAGGGTTAGTCGGTTTCCAGGACCGACTTCAAGGTGACCAACTCCTTGTGGAGCTGGCGCCGCATCATGGTGCGGACCAGGGGGCCGAGCAGCGTGAACGTGATGGTCGTGAAGAGGCCGTCCGAGCCGGCGTCAATGGTATTGGTGACCTTGGTGCCTTGGCCCGCGCGTTCCAGATCAAGCTCGCCCTCGAAAGGGAACGGTCCTTCGGTTGATCGTGTGGCGAAGTGCCGGTGCGGCTCGTAGGCCGTGACCTCGTAGTCGATGTCGTGGGTCTTGCCCCCGTAGGTGTACTTGCTGGTGTACGTGGTGCCCAGGCCGATGGCGCGGCCGTTGGACAGGCGCGGCTCGGTAACGCCAACGACCCACTGGTCCATGTTCTCGATATTGGCGACGAACGCCCACACGTCTTCAATGGGTCGTTCGACGACGATGCTAGTTCCTGCCTTCATCTCCTTGCCTCCTGCGCGTGACTTGGTGCGCTGCGGCCGCGCGGCGATTGATAGCGCCATGCGAAGCCCCCAAACAAATGAACGAGTAGCGGCCGGTACGGTTGCTCGCCGGCGGCCGGCGCGGTGCGGCAGCGAGCGTCACTCCGGCGCCGGCAGGTGGCATACTCTGAGGGATGAGGACAGCCGGGGAGTGAGGCGGAGGCGATGGCAACGACAAGACGGCACTTTGACGTGATTGTGGTCGGTGTGGGGGGGATGGGCAGTGCCACCACGTATCACCTAGCCCAACGCGGCGCGCGGGTACTTGGCCTAGAGCAGTTCGGTATCCCGCACGAACAGGGCAGCTCCCATGGCCAGACGCGCATCATCCGCCAGGCCTACTACGAGCACCCGAGCTACGTGCCGCTCCTGCTGCGCGCCTACGAGCTGTGGCAGACGCTCGAAGCGGCCGCGGGCGAGCAGTTGCTCTTCATCACCGGCATTCTCAACATCGGGGCGCCGGGGACGTTCAACTTCGAGGGGGCGTGGCGCTCGGCTCAAGACCATGACCTCCCGCACGAGGTGTTGTCAGCCGACGAGGTGAACCGGCGCTATCCGGCCTGTCGCTTGCCGGAGGAGATGCGGGCGCTCTATGAGCCGCTGGGCGGGTTCTTGCCACCGGAGCGGTGCATTGTGGCGCACGTGGAGCAGGCGATGGCGGCCGGGGCGGAGGTCCACGGGCACGAGGCCGTGACTGATTGGCAGCCCGATGGCGCCGGCGTGCAGGTCACGACGACGCGCGACACGTACTCCGCTGACCGACTCGTGCTGACGGCTGGCGCGTGGGTGGGCAGGATGTTGGCAGACCTGCGGCTGCCTCTAAGGGTCGAGCGGCAGGTACTCGGCTGGTTCCAGCCGGAGGAGCCGGAACTGTTCCAGGTTGGTCGTCTGCCGGTGATTGGACTGGTGGGCGACGAGGGTTACGCCTACTGCACGCCGGTGTATGGCGTACCCGGCTTCAAGATCGGGAAATACCATCACCGGAGCGAGGTCGTTGACCCGAACGCGGTGAACCGCACGTTTGACGCCGAGGACGAGGAGTTGCTGCGGGCTTTCCTGCGGCGCTATTTCCCGCTGGCCGACGGGCCGACGATGCAGCTCAAGGTGTGTATGTTCACCAATACGCCCGACGAGCACTTTATCCTCGACCGGCATCCCGAATGGCCCCAAGTGTATCTGGCCTCGGCGTGTTCGGGACATGGGTTCAAGATGACGTCGGTCGTGGGGGAGATCATGGCCGACCTTGCCCTGGACGGCGAGACAAAGCACGACATAGACCTATTCCGCTTGGCCCGATTTGCCGGCGCCACCATCGCGCCGGCTACGGCAGCGGCGCGGTAAGCGCCGCAGGGAGTGATTGGGATTGCGAGGTGTGTCCGGTTCGGGACTATAGTTGATCCTGCCACCTTCTCAGGCCAACGATGAGGGAATCCTCCAGCCACGGGCCAAATCGAGCGGTGATACTCTCTTCAGTGTCCCGATAATTGAACTGGAATACGCCGCGAGACAGGGGTGTGGAATCGCCTGTCTGTGTCCACTCGTCCTCACTCAATTCCCGTCGGAATATCATCGCAGACGCCACGAGCACGCCACGAAATTCTTGACCGATGCCGTGAAATGAAAGAAGGATTTGGGTCTGGCTGGATGGATCATCCGAGTTAGCCAACTCGACTGCTTGACGGTGCTCTCGGATAACCAGTCGAATCCAGGACCTATATGTGCGAGTATTCGCAAAGTACTCCAGTTCCCTGGCGGCATCAATTATCTGACTCCGAAAGTAATGATCTCTTTCTTCTTGATCTCTCGCTGCATCAACGAATACTTCGATGTTCGGTGCAACCGCAGCAAGCTCTTGTTGCAAGTCGTCGCGTACTTCTCCAAACCGATCATGGGTAAAATCTACGAGCTTTCCGGCGAGAGAGAATACTTGTCTTCTCTCCTGTGCCAACTCCGCTTGACGATCCCGCAGCTTGTCTCCGGCGGCAGAGATAACGGCACGCACTGGACCATGCTCGCGTAGTACATCTCTTGACAGAGATAACGCCTGGACAAACCTGTCTCGCTGCCCTCCGACAATTAGCTCGATTAACGGCTTCAATTCGCCATGGTCAGCATCTTCCAGAGCACTAATGTAGTCACTACGTTCGTCACGACTGACGTTGAAAGGAAACCAATCGGCTCGCAGCAAGATGAGGCTCGACAGGCAGCGGACGACTCGACCGTTACCATCCTGGAATGGATGAATCTGGGTGAAGCGGTGATGGAGCCATGCCGCCTCGACTTCAGGGGGTACTTCCAGCGCTGCGTGCTGTCCGTGGAAAGCAATCAGCTGGTCTATTTCGGAGGCTACCTGTTCGGGTGGACAGTACTCATGGATAGTCCCATCCGGCCGCTGAGGATTATTGGGCCACTTCTTCCAGTCACCTTTGAGCAGCGGGACCCGCGTGGGACGACCAAGATGGTCAATTGCCTCCACATACTCCTGATGGCGCGTCAATACCTGGTGTAATTGCTTCATGTATGAGGTCGTGAGCAGTCTCCTTTGGGCCACAAACTCGAAAAGATACTCTATCGCATCTTCCTGACTCTGCAACAGTCGGGTAACATAGTCGGCCGGCTTGTCCGTGGCGCCGTGTGGGATGAGGGAAGCATGAAATCCTTGTTCGATCAGCAGTTTCGTAGTACCTCTGTCAATAGTGTAAAGGTTCTCGATAAGTCCGGTTTCTATGGCGCACTCTCGAAGAAATCTCGCGTTGAACTGCTTGAGGGTATCGGAGTCAGTGAGGCGCTGCTTTTGCTCGGACCAGACGCTGGCAAGTGCCGGAAGTTCGGTATCCGCGAGGTCGGGCCAACTTCCCGGCAGGTCAGTGAGGGGGTGCCATCTCATAACAGCGTGTCTCCCATCCTTGCTACTATACCCGATGGCCTCCATTGCAGGCATATTATTCTTGACTGTGACAACGCGATTGGTCCGTATCATGCGCTCGACCTGGCGCCCGCGGCTGATCCTGCTCCTCGTTTCCGTCGCTGTCGGGCTGGTGGTGGGGGAGGTTGCGGCGCGGCTCGTCGGCATCCGGCCGATTGCCGCGCTGCCGCTGCCGGTGCAGGTGGCGATGGAGCATCCGTCGCTGGGCTGGGTGAACCGGCCGGGAGTCCACCTCTCCTGGGATACCGGCAATGCGCCGATGACCTTCTGGGCCGACGGACGGCGCGCCACCCGCGCCGCGGCGGACGCGCCGCAGCACGCTGAAGGACAAGTGGCGCTCATCGGCGGGTCGTTCACTCAGGGATACGGGGTGGCGGACGAGTACGCCTTTGGCTGGCTGCTCGACGCTCGCTTCCCCGGCCTCAGCGTGGGCAACTACGGCACCGGCGGCTATGGCACGTATCAGTCGCTGCTGTTACTGGAGCAGCTCTTTCGGCAGGACGACTTCCGGCCGCGGCTGGTGATCTACGGTTTTGCCGCGTTTCACGGCGAGCGCAACGTCGGGGCCTACCGGCACGTCGTTACGCTCCGCACCCAGGTCGGCGAGCGGTTGGCCCCGCCGCACGTGCTCCTCGCACACGGCGGGCTGACCCATCGAGCGCCGTTCTATATCCGCGGCTGGCCGCTGGAGGACCGCTCGGCGCTGGTCTCGCTGGTGCATCTGAGCCAACTGCGCTGGACGCTGCGGGGACGGGAGCAACAGATCGAGCCGGTGACGCAACGCCTGCTGGTACGGATGGACCGACTGACGCGGGACAGTGGCTCTCGCCTGCTAGTGGCGATCTTGGAGGGACAACCTGGCGACCGCGAGGGCCAAGCGCCGTATGCGCGCTTTCTCCAGGCGCAAGGAATCGCCTACATAGACTGCACGCATCCAGGATACGGTGATGACCCGCGGCTCCGGCTCGGCGGGAGCGGGCATCCGAGTCCCGTGCTGCACGCGGCGTGGGCCGATTGCATCGCTGCGTGGATCAGTGCCAACGTGCCCGGCGCGACGGCAACGGCACGAACACGTCGTTCGAGTAGCTGGACCGGATAGGTGTTTTCATCGTTGGCTCTCCCGGAGGAGGGCCACGAACCCGGCCTGCACAAAATCCCGGTCGTAGGCCAGCGCCGCGGTGATGTTGCGCTCCTCCATGACGAGAAAGCTCGCGCAGTCCGTGAGGCTCCAACGTTGGTCACTGCGAGCAGCGTACCGCTCCACCGCAGCCCGGAACTGCGCGTCCGTCTGCGGCACGATTTCCACGTCGGGGTTGGCCTCCAATTCCTGCACCAGTTGCACCGCAAGGCTCCGCAGGTATGCACCCCCACGCGACAGGTAGTTGAGCACTTCGATTATGACCATCTGGGTGGTCACAATCCTAAACAATCCCAGCCTGGCAGCCGCCGCCTTCGCCGGTTCGTGCAACGGGTCTCTGTCGTCCAGATTCGCTATGAAGTAACCCGCGTCGGTGAAGACCACGGTCATCAGTCTTCAACCTTCGGATGACCGTACAGGTAGTGCTTGTAGTTCTTGGCCCCATCGGAAGGCCAATCGTCCCACGCCTCCGGGGGAACGGATTTCCTGAGCCGTTCAAGCATCTCAGGGATGGACTCCCTCGCCTGGCCCGGCGGCGGCGCGTCTGCGATGGACACCATGACCTCGGCGCCGTCTTCCAGATCGAGCGGCTCCAACGGCGTGAGCACGCCGTTCGAGAATCTCGCCTTCACGCTCGTCATCATGTCCGGCCCTTTCGTCGGGGTCTCGACTGCATCCCCATTATACCCCCATGCCCACTGACAGCTCAGGGGCGGTCGTACCCGGTAGGATGCTCAGTGGTGGGGCGAGGCTGCTGGGGGTAGCCAATCCCAGACTGCACCGTTAAATTACACCGCAAGCGGAAGGTTCTTGATTTTGTCCGGTTTGGTAGGACCAAGGGGGCGGGAGCGTGACGACAGCGGAAGTGAAGATCGTCGAGGGGCTTGAGACGCGGCACGTGGATGACGCGCTCCGTGTGGTACACGACGCATTCGCCGAGAAGTTCCGGATCGGTTTCCGGCACGCCGACGACCTCATACGCCTCTTCCGAGATTCGGTTGATAGGACAAGCTGCCTTTCGGCACTCGTTGACGGGCAATTCGCCGGCCTCCTGACTATCCGCACGGACGGCCAGGAGTTCTACCACCTGAACGTAGGAGCGCTCTTCACGCGCTTCTCGCCGCTGCGGGCGCTCCGTATGTTGCTCAATCTCCTGCTACTGGCGGACGAGCTGAAGGGCGATGAATTCGTCGTGGAAACGCTGGCCGTTGATCCAGCGTACCGAGGCATGGGTATTGGGACGGCGCTGCTGCAGAAAGCCGAGGAGCGGGCCAGGTCAATGGGCAAGTACACGATGTCGCTGGGCGTGGTCGGCGAGAACGCCGGCGCCATCCGGCTGTACGAGCGGGTAGGCTACCGACGCACGTACACCTGGGACGGCTACTTGGTGCGGCTGGCAACGGGGTCCGCCGAGGTGCATCGCATGGAGAAGGCCATTGGTGATTCATGACGGAATGCGGGCGGTGAGTTAGAATAACCTCGCACAGTAAGCAGGATTGGTATTCATATGACTACGCCTGCAAAACGGAAGAGTAAGGTGACGCGATGGCTATTCCTGATTATCAGACGTTGATGCTCCCATTGTTGCGGATTGTTGCTGATGGCCGGGAGCATCAGCAAGCTGCTCTGGTTGAGGACTTGGCCGACGAATTCAATCTGACATCGGAAGAGCGAGCGGAGCAAATACCTAGTGGAAGACAGACTCGACTCTACAACCGGGTGTCGTGGGCAAGGAATTACTTGACTGGTGCAGCTCTGCTACGGCGCACTGGACGCGGACGATGCGGTATTACTCAGCGGGGTCGTGAGGTGTTGGCTGGCAACCCGGACCGAATCGACAATGCCTATTTGAGGCAGTTCCCCGAGTTTCGAGATTATCTCCGATCTGCCGGCAAGGAGAGGGATCAACAGTCCGAGCACGTCCCCACTTCTAAGGGTGATGCTGCTGGTGAGACACGTGAAGCTATTGCTGAGAGCGATACCCCTGACGAGGCGCTCGAAGACATCTTCGAGAGGATCAGAGTTCAACTGATACAAGAGCTACGCCAGCAGATGAAGCAGAGTTCGCCGAGGAGATTTGAGACACTAGTGGTTGATCTCCTGTTAGCAATGGGGTATGGCGGTTCACGCCGGGATGCCGGAGAAGTAGTCGGCAAGAGTGGCGATGGCGGGGTAGACGGAATCATCAAGGAAGATCGCCTTGGCCTAGACGTAATCTACATCCAGGCCAAACGTTGGGAGGCAAGGGTTAGCTCACAGGTTGTCCGGGAGTTCGCAGGCAGCCTGGACATGCAACGGGCGCGGAAGGGCGTGCTGATTACGACCTCCGATTTCTCGCAGAGTGCAAAAGATTCTGCGGAGAGGTCGGACAGGCAGATCATCTTGATTGATGGACGCCAGCTTGCCGAGCTAATGATTGACCATAACGTAGGCGTGAGCGAAGTGCAGAGCTACGTGGTCAAGCGCGTTGACGAAGCCTACTTTGAGGAAGAGTAAGTAGTTCTGTCTCATCGTCTCCTACGGAGCGGGGAGACATAGATTCCCGCTTTCGCGGGAATGACCAGCAACAGACTCCCCCTCTCTATCGCTCGGCGATGGAGAGGGGGCCGGGGGTGAGGTGCGACCCGTCGTTTACCAGTAGCGCTCTTCGGTCCAGGGGTCGGCGTTGTTGTTGTAGCCGTTGCGCTCCCAGAACCCCGGCTCGTCGTGGGCGCGGAACTCCAGCCCGCGCAGCCACTTGGCGCTCTTCCAGAAATACCGCTTGGGGACCAGCAGCCGCAGCGGCCAGCCGTGCTCCGGCGTCAGGTCGGCGCCGTCGGCGCGGTGCGCGAGCAGCACGTCGTCGTCGAGGACGGCTTCGATGGGCAGGTTGGCGGTGAAACCCTGCTCGCACTGAGCGATGACGTACTGGGCCGTCGGCTCCAGTGTGACGCGCTCCAGGATGGCCTGCATGGGCACGCCCTCCCACTGCATGTCGAACTTGCTCCAGCGCGTCACGCAGTGAACGTCGGTCGTGACCGTGGTGGTGGGCAGTGCCCGAAACTCCTCATAGCTCAGGCGTAGCGGGTGCTCGACTAGGCCGGAGACGGTGAAGTCCCAGGTCGTCGGATCGAAGGAGGGCACGCCGCCGTAGTGGAGCACCGGCCAGCCTTTGGTCTCGAACTGGCCCGGCGGGAGCTTGGCCCGCTGCTCCGGCGCCAGCCGTTCGTTCAGCTTCTCGATCCGGTCGGGGCGGACGCCGCTGCCCTTGAGGACGCTCGGTAGACGGAACTTCATACGCACTCCCTTCATACCTACTCTAGCCCGGATGGGGCGGATCGGCAACCTGGCGCCTGGCGGGCAGAGTAGCCCCCCTATGGTCCCCCCGCTGCGGCGGGGGGACGGTGTGCTTCCTCCCCTGCTGCGGCCGGGGGGACGTGGTAGCGGTGGAACGTGGCGCCGTCGGGTACCGGCTGGCCTAAGGCAACGTGGACCGCGCCGTGCTGCGTGTCGGCGAGGAAAGCGCCGATAGTCCGCTCCCGGCAGATGCTATCCGGGTAGCCGTCGCGGTCGGCGAGCGCGAGGTGCATGTCCTGTACGGTCATCGCGGGCCGCAGGAGGGCCAGGGCGCGGCTGCGGCGAGTGAGGGAGTTGGCGGCCGGCTCCGGTCGCGCCTTGCCGCGGACGTTGAGGTAGTGGTTGGTGTGGGCGTAGGTGTCCGTCGTGACCTCCGCGACGGCAAACCCCGCCGGGCCGGCCTCGACGTTGACGATCCGCGTGCCCTGCACGAGCAGGTGGTTGAACCCGCCGTCACGCGGCAGCGTGCGCCGCAGGAAGTCCACGGCGCCGCCGATGTCGTCGTGCGCGAGCACGCCACGGGCGAGGAAGTGCGCCGAGATACCGAGCGGGTGCCGGCGGTCGTGCAGTGAATCGATCACCTGGACCAGCCCGGCGCCGTTGACCGCCGCCGCACAGCCGGCCAACGTTTGCGCGTAGTTGAGGGCGCACAGCCGGGTCTGCCCGGTCTGCATCCGCAGCACGTAGAGATCGTCGCGCCATTCCGGGGCAAAGTCTTCCGTGTGGCCCAGCACAACGCCGTCCGGCCCGCGCGACACCATGCTCGTGCAGCCGCCGGCGGGCGTCCGTTGTGCCGGCCGCCGGCGCCGCCAGGGCGATTCGGCGGGCAGCCGCGCCCCGGGGCAGTTCAGGCGAAACAGCTCCAGGAACGGCACGCCAGCGCCGTCGGCGATGCCGGCCAGCTCGACGACCAGATCGGGCAGCAGGCCGTTGGTCAGCGCGAGATACGGCTGCGCGGACCGGTAGGCGGTGGCGTCGTCTATGCCGACGGAATGCCGGCGCTCGCGCATGGCCTCGACGCGAGCCGCGATGCGGTGCTGGCGGTGGCGGCCGATGGCGAGGCCGACCTCGTAGGGCGTGCCGGCAGCGGATACGACCGGCATTCGGTCCATTGGTGGCGTGCCGTCCTTACTTTGCACTGCGCTTGCTCCGCTGAATGCGCCGCTGCCTGGTAGCTGCACCGAGGCGTGGCGTCAGTAGCAGCATACCAGTGGAGATGCGGGCGGGAGTGTCGAGCGGGCGGTTGATACTTCTGCCCCGGCCCCCCTATGGTCCCCCCGCTTCGCAGGGGGACGGGCGCAACATGTTGCGCCCCTACGGCCTGACTCTAGGGGGAGGCTGTGAGCCAGATGGGGCTGGTCCAGGCGCGCTCGCCGTCGGCTTGGAAGAGGCGGGCGTAGCAGTAGCGGATGCCTGGCGGCTGATCGGCCGGTGCGGGCCACTCGGCCTCGACGATGGCGTGCTGCCGGCGTGGCTCGAATGCGCGCCGCACGACGCCGTTTTCCAGCAACTCGATGCGGCTGATGTCGGCAGTGCCGAGCGCCTCTACGCGCAGGTGATAGCGGTCCGCGCGGACCGTGGTGCCCATAAGCTGCCCGTTGACGCGGAAATCTACGATCATGCGCGTGCCGGTCGTCGCGTAGCAGCGCCGCTGCCGCAGGGCTGCGAACAGCGCCGGCCGATCCAGGCGGTCTGACCAGACGCCCGTGATGCCGGCCGGGCGCACCGGTCCCGGTTCGGGAAAGGGGTTGGTCGGCCGGGAGTCGTGGGTATCGCTGCCGCCGACAATGCCCAGCTTCAGCCCGGCCTGGAGCGCCCCGTTGATCTTGCGCTCTTCGGCTGCGAGGTCCGAGGGCTGCTTCTGATAAATCTCGGCGAGGTCTTCACCAGCGTAGAACTGCGTATGGAAGTGGCCGTGTAGCAGGCCGTTGTGCTGGCGCACGAGGTCGTACAGCGCGCGGTAGTCGGGGCAGACAATCGTCTGCGGGCTGTATCGGGCCGTCAGGTTCGGATCGTGGGCGGCCCGGCGCTCCTCGCAGAGGATCGGCGGCAGGCCGCGCGTGGAGGGGTAGAAGGCGATGCGATGGCTGGTGTCGGGCGGCGTGCCGTACTCGACTGCGGGCAGCGAGATGAAGGTGCCGGGCTGCTCGAAGGCATCCCACACCTCGATGAGGGTATCCCAGGTTTCCTGCACGCAGGCGTTGTACGAGAAGTATTGGCCGGCGGCGAAATCGAGGCCGGCGACCTCTTTGGCCCACTCGAAATACTCCCGGTAGGGCCGCTGGTTGAAGGCCATGCCGTGTAGCTCTCCCCAGAAAAGCTGCGGCTGCGCCGGAGCGTCGCTCACCCGCACCGGGTTGCTGCGGCTGTGGTGATGGTCTCCAGCCGTCACAGTCACCGTATCGAACGCGCCGCCGACGGCAAGTTCCAGGTCCTGAGCCGAACCGGGGAGGGGCGGTAGCGTCTTCCGCTCGACTGACGAGGCCACCGACAGCGGCCGATCAGGGAATCGGGCCGGATTGCCGTAGGCGTCCTCGGCGCGCAGCCGGGCGGTCGTGCGGCCGGTGGACAGGGACGGGCAATGGACACGGATGTTCGTGGCTGCGCCGGCCGTGATGGTCAGCGGGTTGCTCTTCAGGACGGAGAGTTGGGCGTCCCGTGGATGATAGTAGTGATACTTCTCGCCGGGCGCGTGCTCGAAACGCAACGCGCCCATAGGGTCCTCGACCAGCCAGAAGTGGAAGGCGTCAATCGCGTTCTGGGGCAGCGCAAAACCGTCGGGCTGCGACCGGAGCCGGATCGTGACCGTCTCGCCGGGACCTAGCTCGCCGCCCGTGCAGGTGACGTGGAGTCCGTACAAGAACTCGGGCAGCTGGGGAATCGTGTCCAGCGTCCGCACCACCCGGCCGTCTGCCAGCATCACGCCGGCCCAGGTGGTGCCGTGGGGGCCGCTTACCACGAGGCCGCCGTCGGGGAGGAGATGCTGCGTGCGCTGCTGCGTGTACTGGCGGATGTCGTAGAAGAGCCACAGGTTGCCGCCGGGCCGGAAGCCGAGTTGCCCGGTGGTGTAGCGCAGCGCCAGCTCGACGTTCGTCGCGACGGTCAGCGGCCCGGCGGTAACGACGCGCAGGCGCTGATGTTTATTCCTCAACGGCTTGAACATGACCTTGTTCTAAGAGAGCAAAACAATGGGAACTATCCCGGAACCTAGCCAGCGGAGCAGTGACGCGATTCATCAAGAGCCTTTTGCCCATCTGCGGTGATAGAGAACGCCATACCTGGCCGTGCAGGACTTCCCCCGATATAACGCAGTCGCATCAACTTACGATGCTCAGGATCATTTGGATGCGGCCCAATATACAGCACGGCCGAGTCCTCCAGAGTAGTAAGCACCCTATAGTCCGCCTCGGTCAATGGATTTCTTCTCCGATCTTTCCACAAGCGAAAGCGATCCTCTAGCACAGTCCGTTTCGCTTTCACTTGAGCCGAGAAAGCAATGTAGCGTTTCCAGACGAACACCAGAAGAATACGAGCCTTCCCGAGAGCACCAGTGACAAGCACAACGATAGCCAGCAAAGCTGCCATCGTTGTTACTCCATCTCGGTAGCTGCCAATCCAAGTCAGCGCGTCACTCACAGTATCCATGACCCCATGCCGCCGCAGCGGCGCGAGCTTGTCAAGTATGACCACATTACGTCACTCCGGCGAAAGCCGCAATGACGGATGGGTGTCATTATCGTGCCAATGACGGCTGACTGCTAGGGAAGCCTCTCAAGCATCGTCTCAACCGTGGCTTGGTCGTAGCCGAGCGCCAGTGCCTTATTGAAGTCGCTCCTGGCGTGGCCATACGCGCCTTTGTTCCCATAGGCAATTCCCCGGTTGTAGTCGGCGGTAGCATCGTTGGGGTCGAGCCGGATCGCTTCAGTGAGGGCTTGAATAGCCCGGTCGAACTCGCCTATGCGCGTGTAGGCAACTCCCCGGTTGTAGTAGGCGTGGGCAAAGCTGGGGTCGAGCCGGATCGCTTCGGTGAAGGCTTGAATAGCCTGGTCGACCTCGCCCTTGCGCGCAAAGGCAACTCCCCGGTTGTAGTGGTCGGTAGGATCTTTGAGGAGGTAGGGATCGCCGAGGATGAAGGCCTGGTCGTAGTCCTGAATGGCGCGGTCGTACTTGCCTTGGCGCCTGTAGGCAAGTCCCCGGCTGGTGTAGGCAAGTCCCCGGCTGGTGTAGGCAAGTCCCCGGCCTACATAGGCGTTGGCAAGGTTGGGGTCAAGCCGGAGGGCCTGGTCGAAGTCTCGCATGGCGCGGTCAGCCTCGCCTATGCGCGTGTAGGTAACTCCCCGGTTGTAGTAGGCGTTGGCAAGGTTGGGGTCAAGCCGGATCGCATCGGTGAAGTCGTAAATGGCGCGGTCGTACTGGCCTTGGCGCCCGTAGGTACCTCCTCGGCCTACATAGGCGTAGGCATCGTTGGGATCAAGCCGGAGGGCCTGGTCGAAGTCTCGCATGGCGCGGTCATACTCGCCTTGGTGCCCGTAGGCATCTCCCCGGCCCACGTAGGCGGGGGCATAGTTCGGGGCATACACGAGGGCCTGATCGAAGTCTCGCATGGCGCGGTCGTACTCGCCCTTGTCTGCGTAGACACCTCCCCGGCTCACGTAGGCAAGGGCATAATTCGGAGCAAGCCGGAGGGCCTGGTCAAAGTCTCGCATGGCGCGGTCGTACTCGCCTTTGTCTGCGTAGACACCTCCCCGGCTCACGTAGGCAAGGGCATAATTCGGGGCAAGCCGGAGGGCCTGGTCAAAGTCTCGCATGGCGCGGTCGTACTGGCCTTGGCGCCCGTAGGCATCTCCCCGGCCCACGTAGATGGGAGCATAGTTCGGAGTACGCACGAGGGCCTGATTGAAGTCTGAAACGGCGCGGTCGTACTCGCCTATGCGCGCGTAGACACCTCCCCTGTTGTAGGCACCGTTGGGATCAAGGGGGTTGAGGCGGAGGGCCTGGTCGAAGTCTCGAATGGCGGATTCATACTCGCCTTTGGCCGCGTAGGCAGTTCCCCGTTCGCCGTAAGCCTTAGCAAGATTCGGGTCAAGCTGGATGGCCTGCTCGTAGTCCTGAATGGCGCGGTCATACTCGCCTTTGGCCGCGTAGGTCATTCCCCGGCTGATGTAGGCGGGGGTATAATTCGGATCAATCCTAATTGCCTGGTCGTAGTCCTGCAAAGCGTGGTCGACCCCGCCTTTGCTCTCGTAGGCCATTCCCCGTCCCATGTAAGTGAAGGCATCGTTGGGGTCGAGGCGGAGGGCCTCGTCGAAGCCTTGAATGGCCCGCTCGTAATCGCCCTTTTCCCTGTAGTCGTTGGCCCGCCGTCGTTCTGAGGCAACGCGGCTAATGCCGCGGAGGGACTGGTAGTAGTCTCGAGTTGCCTCCGACTTCTGATCTTTATATGTAAGCGCCCACACCAGGGCAACTACCCAACCGATCAGCGTCCAGCCTAGCAACAGGTTCAGGACAAAGATAGCCCTCGCATTCCTCTTCCTGCGACCAACAAAGGTCGGGATGAAGTAAATGAGCAGCGCCACAACAAGAAAAAGCAATCCTTCCATGGTCTATCTCCCTAAGTAGGGGGCTAGTCCCAGACTTTTTCCCATTGGTGGGTTTCGGCGGAGCGGTAGATCGCTAGGGCCAGCCGTAGCTCGCCGAGCGACTCCTCCGGGCCGGCCTCCAGGGGCTTGCCATCGAGGACGGCTGCGGCGAAGTCGGCCAACTCGGGGCCGAAGGATTGCGGGTAGCCGAGCGGTTCCTGGACAAGCTCGCCTTCCGGGTTCTCGCGGTCGTAGATGTAGAGCGCGCCGCCTTTCAGCCCGCCCTCGATCAGCAGCTCGCCGCGTGTGCCGGTGACGCGCCACCACGGCTCCGGGGCCATTACCCCCTCGTAGTCCACCTGCAGTCCGTCGTAGGTGGCGAACTTGCCGGACCGGAAGCGCATTAGCGAGCGCACGTGGGATTCGCCCTGCATTTGGGCGACCGGATAGTCCAACACGGCGACCACCTCATCCACCTCGCCGAGCCACATGCGGAGCGGGCGTAGCCAGTGCGAGCCGCCGTCAATGGTCATGCCGCCGCCGGTCATCTCGCGGTTGAGGCGCCAAGGATTGTCACCTGGAAACCAATACGGGTCCAGGGGCATGAAAAAGGCGGCGCGGGCGGTGATGACGTCGCCGATGGCGCCCTGCTCGATCAGCTCTTGCGCCTTGACGATCTCCGGCCAGTATTGGGCGTTCTCGGCGAGCATGAACACGGTGCCGGCCTGCTTGGCGGCGGCGAAAATGCGGTCGCACGCCGCCAGCGTGGTCGCCATCGGCTTCTCCAGGACGACGTGCTTGCCGGCCGCAAACGCCTGGACGGACAGCGGCTCGTGCAGGTGGTGGGGCGTCAGGATGTCCACGGCGTCGAAATCGCCGCCGGCCAGTCCCTCCTCCAGCGAGGCGAAGACCTGGGCGCCGGTTTCGGCGGCGATCTCCTCGGCCTTTTCGCGGTTGGGGTCAATGGCCGCCGTGACCTGGATGCGCGGGGCGTGTTCTTTGATGCCGTTCAGGTGATACGGCGCAATCGCACCGCACCCGACAAAGGCCAGCTTGAGTGTCTGGGACATGTGTATCCTCCGTCAGCAAACTTGGAACGGTCGGCAATCGTGTCGCTTACGCTATGATACCGTAGTCCCCGTGGCTCACAAGGGTAGGTGCTTGGCGGGGCGCAACATGTTGCGCCCCTACCTTGGCGGCGAGCGGGGCGAGCAACGCTCTGGCACCATTACCTACCCGTGTTCCTGGACTACATAGAAAACCGGCACCCACACGTAAGGGAGGGAGCGAACCGATGAACAAGGATTTCGAGCGTCCGCCGGCCGATCTGATTACCGACCTGTACCAGGTGAGTAGTGCGACGGCGACCGGCACGCTTAGTGGGCTGGGTGTCCGCGACGCCTATCTGCAAGGTCCCATCGCCCGGACGCCGGGCACGAAGGTGGTCGGGCCGGCGATTACGCTCCAGTTCCTGCCCAAGCGGGAGGATCAGACGACCGGGCTGGGCGCGGGCCAGACGGAGCAGCGGAGCGCCCTGTGGGCCGTGCTGGAGCACGTGCAGCCGGGCGACGTGATGGTGGTGGACGCGCGCGGCCAGATGCGGACGGGCTGCTTTGGCGAGATGCTCTTGACCTACTTCCAGGCGCAGGGCGGGAAGGGGGTCATCGTGGACGGCTGCATCCGGGACTACCCGCAGGTGCGGGATTTCGAGACGCCGCTGCCCTTGTGGACGCGGGGGTTTACGCCGAACTCCGCCGGGCAGGTGAATATGTGGCCCTGGGACTTCAACGTGCCCATCGGCTGCGGGGGCGTGCTCGTAATCCCCGGTGACATCATCATTGCCGACGACGACGGCGCGGTGGTGGTGCCGATCAAGCTGGCGCCCGAGCTGGTCAAGCGGGCCACCGAGCACGAGGAATGGGAGGTCTTCAGCCGAATGCGATTGCAGCAAGGCGGCGCGCTGAAGACGTACTACCCGCTGAGTGAGGAAGGCCGGCGCGAGTACGAGCAGTGGCGGGACAGCCAAGAAGATAACGGCTGAACGGCCGCCAATCCCCGTCCCCCCGTTGCGACGGGGGGACCATAGGGGGGCTACCTCTGACAAGGGTAGGTTTTTTGTCTGCATCAGGATTTGCAGGATGCAGGGATGAGCAGGATGGTCCTCACCCCCCGGCCCCCTCTCCATCGCGGAGCGCTAGAGAGGGGGAGTCGGCCCTCTCCCCGGCCCGCTCCCAGGGGGAGAGGCTGACTGGGGTAGGTATGGGCCAAGCCGTAGGGGCACCCCTTGTGGGTGCCCTGGCCGCGCTCCCGCCGCCCCGTCATTCCGGCGGAAGCCGGAATCCAGCCCCTTCCCTGGAGGGAGGGGGGTTGGGGGTAGGTCCGCTGCCCCGCTCCCGCTGGCAGCCGGCCAGGGGGAGGGCAATACCCCCTGCACCCATCCTGTCTGTCCTGTCCATCCATGTAAATACCTACCCCTGTGAGAGGGGGAGAGGGGGTTGGATTCCCGCGAAAGCGGGAATCCACCAACGGCAAGCACCGTGGCGGCCTCTCATTCGTCCATTGCACGCGCTCCGGACTCCGGCGCAAGCCGGAGTGACGAGGGACACTTGAGAATGCGATTGCCCTGGCGACTACAGTTGAGCACTTGACAGGCAAGCACGCACTTGCATATAATGGGCACTGACCTGCAAGCGAACACTTGCCTGAGGCTGGTCTTGTGGACGTATATCGTGCGATTGCTGACCCAACCAGACGAGCCATCCTGGATGAGCTCGTCGCTCGGTCAGGTCAGTCGCTCTTCGAACTTTGCGGACGCCTAACCATGAAGCACGGCATCAACTCTTCACGGCAGGCGATCACGCAACACCTGGACGTCTTGCAAGCCGCCGGGCTGATTCGCACGAGGCGCGTGGGGCGGTCGCGGCTCCATTGGTTCGAGGGCGGCCCACTGAAGGCCATCGCGGAGCGGTGGCCGAACTCAACAGCTGAAAGGGGAACCAAAAGATGAGGATTCACCTGGCCGGCGTCTTCGTAGACGACCAACAGAAGGCGCTTCGCTTTTACACGGAAACGCTTGGCTTCCAGCTAAAGCACAACATTCCCTTGGGCGAGTACGCCTGGATCACCGTGGTATCCGCGGAAGACCCGGAGGGGACGGAGTTTCTGCTTGAGCCTGACGCCCATCCCGCGGTCCGTCCGTTCTTGACGGCGATTGTGGAGGACGGAATCCCCAGTACCTCCTTCGCGGTCGACGACGTGCAAGCCGAATACGAGCGTCTCCAGGCAAAGGGTGTGCGATTCGTACAGCCGCCAACCGACCTCGGGACAGTCATCACCGCGATATTCGACGATACGTGCGGCAACCTGATCCAGATCCAAGAGGAGAAACCCCAACCGTGACGGTCTTGAGCAGTCGCACCAGTCCCATGGGTCGTGACCGGGTCGCCGATCTCAGCGGGGCACACCTGAGCATCGAACGCACCGTGTCATTGCTGGAGCGCGATGGGCAAGCTGCCAGCGCAGTCACGCTTGCCCGCAGCTTTGCGACGACGGTTGAGGACTTGTGGGATGCCGTGACGAGCGGCGAGCGCATTCCGAAGTGGTTTCTGCCGATCAGCGGCCAGCTACGACTCGGCGGCCGCTACCAGTTGGAGGGCAACGCGGGCGGCGAGATTACGGCGTGCGAACCGCCCGCGCATTTCGCGCTCACCTGGGAGTTCGGCGGCGACGTGAGCTGGGTGGAGGTGCGTCTTTCGGACGACGGCGCCGGCCGCGCGCGGCTGACGCTGACGCACACGGCGCACCTCTCGGAGCACTGGGATACCTACGGGCCGGGGGCGACCGGTGTTGGCTGGGAGATGGGGCTGCTGGGACTGGCGCTCCATCTCGCGGAGCCGGACCAACCGATGCCGGACGAGGAAGCCTTTGCCACGTCGCCGGAGGGCAAGGCGTTTATGACCGGCAGTAGCGAGGCGTGGGGACAAGCGGCGGTCACGGCCGGCACGGACCGAGACGCCGCTCAGGGCGCGGCCAGGCGCACGACCGCCTTCTATACGGGCGAACCGGCTGACGCTGACTGATGCGCGTATCAATTGCTGACCGGCATCTCGATGATTTGAGGTGCCTCTCGGCTGCCACTTCCTTCCTGCTCAGTTGCGCCAACTCATATGGTACAGGGGATTCGCAATAGCTATAGCAGGAGCCGCAGATGAGTGAGGCCGTCTACAAGCTGAACTTGCCGCCGGAGACCTTTGTGCGCGTCCCGCATGGGGATATGCAGGACTTCGTGGCGGCCGTGGCGCGGGCAGCGGGGCTGGTTGCCGACCGGGCCGCGCTCTTGGGCGAGTTGCTGACGGGCAACGATCTGCGGGGCGTCTTCAGCCACGGCACCCGGCAGATCTGTCGCTATGCGCGGATGATGCGCGACGGCGAGTTGAACGTACACCCCGACGTGAAGGTGCTTCAGGAGGGGCCGACGAGTGTTTTGATGGACGGGGACGGCGGCCTCGGCTACTTCCCGATGTACGAGGGGACGCTGCGGGCCATCGAGAAGGCGAACACGCTGGGCGTGGCCGTCCTCCAGACGAAAAACCACGGCCACATCGGCGCCGCCGGCATCTACGCGCGGATGCCGGTGGCGCACATGATGGGCGCGTTCGTGACGGCCGGCGGCACGCTCAGATTGCAGCCCGGCCAGCCGGTCTACACGCCGGCCATCGGCTCGCCGGTCTCGATCAGCGCCCCGGCGGGCCGCGAGCCACCCATCGTCGTGGACTTCGCCCCCGTGTATGACCTCCGTATCTCGCCGCGCTGGCCGGAGCTGGCCGAATGGATTCCGGGGACGATCTTCCGGTGCATCGGCTTAGGCATGATCGCCCAGTCGTGGGGCGGCATCATGGCGGGTACGGGGTCATCTGAAGTGCAGGAGCACCGCCGGCGCTATCCCGCCACCGGCCAGTGCGGGTTCGCCTTCATGTTCCAGGTGGGCCTGTTCACCGACCCGGACGAGTACGGGCGCGAGATGGACGCGCTGGCCGGGCGCCTGCGGGCGCTGGCTCCGCTCGAAGGCTTCGAGCAGGCGAGCTACGCCGGCGGGATCGAGGGCGAGCGCGAGCGGGAGTTCCGGGCGCACGGCATTCCGGTCGGCCCCGAGCACCGGCGCGACCTGGAGGCCATCGCAGCGGAGTTCGGCGTTGACGTGCCGTGGGCCACGGGCGGGTGAGTCGAGAACTCGGCGGTGGCATTTCACTTGAGTTTTGTAGAGAGATCTTCCAGGCAAAAACCGTTGTGCCACGCGGTGTTATCCACACGTATCCGCGCGGTGCCGGCCTCAATTTCCAGTTGGATTTCACTATCGCTGTGAGTGGTGATCTCCTTACGTAGTCCGTTAAAGGCATTGAGTTCTGCCCATAATAGCTCCATGCGTGGACCGATATTTTGCACGAACCGCATGCTAGCGCGTATGTCGTCTTTTTCCAGGATGGTTCCACTAGGTCCCACAGGAACTACACAGAGCAGGAATCCATCTCCCCTTTCTACGGCGGTTTCAGCCTGCTTGGCTGTCATTCGCACTCTCTGGTCCCGCGTGGCTTTGACCTCGACCAGCCAGCTTCGGTCGTCTTGGGACAACTCAAGCCCTATCTCTTCATCTCCTTCTACCAAGTCATACTCAATCTCGAAGTCAGAGCCAATTCCGGTACGTCTCACTGTGAAACCCTCGTCTTCTAGTCCCTCCTTTACCAAGTTCTCCACATGTTCTCCTAAGCGTTGATTCTCAATCACTACTTGCCTACGTTTCCGACGTTCCGCAAGATGCTCGCTAAGGTTCTCGTCTTCTTTCATATCCTTTACGAACTCCTGCACTGAATCCAGCGCGATGTCCGTGGCTTCCAGTCCCGACGCAAATTTGACAGCGTCAGGGCTGGCCGCAGCTGCCTTCACCAACTCAGGGTCCTGAAGCAATTCAACTAGATCATTCTCGATATCGGCGTCCAAACTCTTCATCATAAGTGTCAACCGACTGAAACCGAAAACTTGGTGTAATAAATCTACCGCGTCGCGGTTGCCATTCAGCCAAGACTGTTCCGACGATTCCAGGATATCCCGCAGGTTCGATTCATTCGCCGGCATTGGGACGATCCCATCGGAATCGGGTCGCTCGACTGGTATCCACGACCGAACCTTAAGCTCGAACGGCCAAACTGCCCTATAGAGAGTAAGATCAACCCGTTCGCCAGAACGGATGCCAGAGACGCTCTTGGTCTCGCGCCAGCTTTGGTCTTCCCGCGCTGCTATATTGAGCACGAAATCCAGCAAGAGCTTGGCTAACTCAGGGTCTTGACTGCAGCGCTGTACCAGGTCGGTTGCCAGAAACGCAATTTGCCCAAACGAGGCATCCCGTATACTTACACCGGTTATGTCTTGTTCCTCAGGGGACATTTCGCGCAGCAGATTGACATCAGTAAGTTCAGCGCGCCTACCTTCGAACAACGGGCCCACAATGACAAGGCCAACCGCGATGAGTTTGTCCAGGGCGCTTGTAAGCCCGGCGTCGTCTGAGTAACGATCAGATAGGAGGCGGTTTTTTGTGTAAAGGTCATTATAGGGCCGTGACGATGCGGGCCAATGCATCACTGGAGCCAAAACCTGCTGGTTGCGGGATAGGCGTACTATGCTCCCCGCGGCGGTGAGTAACGGACATCTCCTGATTCTCTGCACGTCGTCGTTTTCTGCAAGGTATGTGATTAGACTGGCAGAGGCCCGCAACGCAGGCAAGCCCGTAGCTTCATCAAAGAGACTGTCTTCTGGCAACCGATCGTCAAGCACTTCTATTATGGTATCGATTGCCTTCGACTCGGTATATTCATCTCCATCTTTATCGTCGAGCAAATCGCCAGCCAAGTCATTGGCATCCTCATAACCTGGGGCTGTCAGAGCCTTTGCCATTTCAATGTGCAGCAGTTGAGAGCGAAGATCCTCACCTATTTCGAAGGCAATGTCCTTAATTTCTCGTGAAATGCCGCCATCTCTATAAAGGTAATCCGTTTTTGTGTTTCTTAGCAATCCGTTCTGATCAGGTAAGAGACCATTGATCAAATTATTAACATTCTGGTCATTCATTTCGGACGCCAACAAAAATAGCCGTGCGATCCATGAAAAACGATCTCCATCGATGGGTAGGTCATCAATCGAATCTCCTTTTGCTTTGAGCCGGTCGGTAAGCTCCTCGAAACCTAGTCGTTCAACTGTCACGCAGACACTATCCCATTGGCGAGCTATCTCCCCCCAGGACTCAGCGATTTCTTTGCTGGGTAGGCTAAGTTCGGTAATGCCCGCGGCAATACCGTGAAAGGTATCGTAATCCATGCACTTAGTCGCGTTGGCACGAATTGATGGCACGAGAAAAGAGATGGTCTGTCCGTTCTGGTCATGCAAAGCAGGGAGAAATTCTGCTTTGGTCTGAACGATAGGTTTGGTGGCAGTTTCTTTTGCTGCGCGCGAAATAGTGTTCTTCCACCAGTCCAGTTCGCCGCTCTCGATTTCACCGCTCAATGGTGTGAGAGGAACAGCAAGATGGGCAAGTTTGTGGGCGTTATGCCAGCCTGATTCTACAGCATGTTGAACAACGACGGCGAATGCCGATAGCGCCTCATCAATCAACGCCTTATCGCCATCATGCATTGCTATACCGTCACGTTCTTGGTGAGGAGCAAATTTGCCATCAAGAACAACGTTGAACGGCAAATGGTCGGTACCAGCAATGGGAAAGGTTACGAAAACTCTGGCAAAACCCTGGCTCGGCAACAAAACGCAATGCTTATCAGTCTCATTATTCTCGAGTACTACAAGCAGAGCCGATTGTTTTCCTTCCCGGCCGATACGTACTGCAGTGAAGCAAGTAACCCCATCGGAGGTTTCACGATTGACTTTGGTTTCGGTGATGACAAAAGAGCCTTTGTTACGCTTGTGCAATTCCTGAAACTCAAAGGCCACCTTTTCGCCATACTGGTCGATCTCAACACGCCCTAGCTTACTACAGGTCGCATAGAGATACGGTAGTGTTTGTTCCAAACGCTCCAACCCTCGTCGCGCGATGTCGGCGTCAGGGTTGTGATATGTGAACGTAGCAGTAGGATTGGTGGAAATCCAGGGTTCACCGACTGTTTCCGCCCGCTCAAGTGATTGGTTGGCGAGTTCGATATTGTTGACTATCGAACGCTCATCCCCATCCCGCATGAGTTTGATGTGGAAACATTCCAACCCCTGCTGTGTGGTCAGCACCCCATCCACGTCAACCCGCGTCGACAGGGCGTGGGTGACGAGAAATCCTGTGCCGAAGCGGCCCGTCGTCTCCTCGCTGTCAAATTCCTTGCTGGAACCGCCGGACAGCAAAGCGGCTAGTTCTTGTGCTACAAAGGATTTGCCGGTGTGGGACACAACTAGCTGGCCATCACACAAGCTGAAATGGATACCTATTCGCTCGTCGCTATCACGTGGCCCAGCGTCGTGAGCATTCTGAATAAGCTCAAAGGGCCATCGGATACCAGCACGATGCGGGCTGTCCTGGGCCGCAACTACTCGTTGACGAATGCGGCGAGCATCGTTCTGCGTGGTCTGACGAACACGAGCGTCCTCGAATTCCTCACGTGCTAACTGACTCATAGACTATGCACGCCCTGCTTTCGCTTACTGTACGGTAGGGTAACCCGAACTGATTATATCATCGTAAGCTGACCGGCTGCTGCCGTTAGATTCTGTGTGATGGATTGTCATTGTGTCGTGTCGGGCCGGCGGCGCGGCGCCCTTACGGCGCATTTGCGCGTTCAGGCCCATAGATTCGCAGTTCCGTGTGGCGGGCAAGCACGTCGAAGTCGGCGTCGTGGTGCAGAATGGGCGCGCCGGCACGGATGGCGGTGGCAGCGATGAGGCAGTCGATCAACCTCCGGACGGTCTCTCCTTGCCGCCGGCAACGGCGATAGAGCGCGGCCGCATCGTCGTAGTCCGCCGCCAGGGTTGGTATTACCACCGCTCGCGCCAGCAGCCGCCGCAGGCTCACCAGGTGTGACTCGTCCCGTGCTCCAGCCAACACTTCCATCCGCACCGCATCGCAGACAGCAATCTCTTCCGCCAGCAGCTCGTCAACGACATGGCACACTGTCGTTCCCGTGTTTCGCAGGAACTCTATCCACGCCGAGGTATCGACCAGGATCACGGTGCGCGGTTGGAACGCATTGCGTCGAGGTTGCCCTCCCATCCGCTACCTCGAAGCGCGCGGGCTTCATCGACCGAGGCGGGTTCGGCTGCCAGCATCCGCAGCGCGAGGTTGATCGCTTCGCGCTTGGTGGTGAGCCGGTAACGCCGCATGACCTCAGCGCAGGCCTGATCGTCAATGTCCACGTTGGTGCGTGCCATACACGTATCATACACCCGAAGGTGCCGGCTGGCCAGCCCTCCTACGTGAACAGGCGCCACGCCACGAGCACACTGATGACTAGGAGGACGACCAGCGCGGCGACGCTGAGGCCCCGCCTGAGCGCCAAGCGTCTGCGACCCGGTCGATCGGTCGTGAGGACGGTGCTCCAGATACCCCGCGTGGTCCGGAGCTGGGCGTGGTCTCGGTGCGTCACGTAACGGATGCCCTCCGTCGAGCGGAGCAAAAGGAGGGCGTGCTGGGCAGCCGTCACGTGGCAGCGGTGGTGCTTAGCGTTGACGTGCCGTGGGGCAGGTGCTGAACGGCGGTCAGCCTAATTGTCCGTCTCCGGGAAGGTCCGGTCAGCTTGGGCAAGTAGCTTATTCAGGACCCTTCTATCGACACTCCCTGTCGGATTGGTCTCTACCGGACCATCCTGCTGGTCGAACACCAGGTTAAAAAAGCTGACCCGAACGTCGGCGCCCGCGGCCCGGCAGCGGGCCAACACGCCTTCCACCACCGCTGCCTCCATCTCCTCCGAATGCCCGTCCAGCTTCCAGTGAATGAGTGCCGCCGGGTCCTCCCAGATGGGTACTACTTCGGTGGCCCCGAAGTTGGCGAATACCGCGCCGCCGCCAGGGAGGCGGAAGAGGAACAACCACGGTTTGTTTTTTGCTTGGGTGAATCCCAGTTCGGTCAGAATGATGGCATTGGTGTACACCCGTCGACGGATGTGCGAGAACATCGGTTGCTGGAACTTGTCGTGCGTCCATGGGCGGAACGGGAGCTTGGTCACAGTCGACTGTCGGCGCTCGTTCAACCTCTTCAACATCGAATCGACCCGGCGTCGGTCCTTTTCCTCTTGACGACGCTTGCGCTTCGCAGCGCCCCTGCACGTGGCACAGACGATACGGGGGATGTTGAGGGTATCGTCCGTGTTGACCGCCGACTCCAACTGGACCAGTGTGTCCCAGGTTGGACGAACCTTCAGCACGGGAATTCCCGACTCTTCGTAGCTCTCGCGGGCCTCCGGTTCCACGTCATGGGTGACGACTACCTCAATGACGACCGGACCTCTGCCGGGTCGATTGACCACCAGATCGGAGCGAGTGCCCGGTACGATAGTCTTTTCTGCTTCAACGCTGGCGCCCGGAACCGCAGCATTCCCGGAGACTGGCCTCTCGCATTCCTCGCATGGGCACCCAAGGTGGTATTCTCCTCGTCGCTCCAGCGCGTCGGAGAAGCTCTGCACTATCAGGGCTGTCGCCGTATCGTGGAGTGCCTTGTCGGGATCGGCACAACGGTCGAAGGGCGGCTTGTGAGCGAAATGCCATTGTCGAATCAAGCCCTGCCTTGCCACCATCGGCGCGGAACACCCGAAGCACTGATATTGGTGTCCTTTCAGCGCCTCCCTGACATGCACTGCACGATTGGGCTCACTACGCGCAAACGGGTAGAGAATGTTCGTCCGGATCGTCATGAGCACCAATCCGTCGTCACTCCGGACAGGCTAAAAGGCTGCCGCTGCTAGATGCGGTACAGCGCCTCGGCGTTCTTGGAGAAGAGGGCGGTCTGCTCGTCGTGAGTGAAGCTGGAGATGATCTCGGTGTAGGCGTCCACTAACTCGTCATAGGTGCTCCACAGCCAGTCTACCGGCCAGTTGGTGGCGAAGAAGCAGCGATCCACGCCGAACGTCTCGATGGACGTGAGTACGTAGGGCCTGATGCTGTCTACGGTCCAGTTGTTGTCGGCCATGCCGAGGCCGGAGATCTTCCAGCGGACGTTGTCGCAGGTGGCGGCGACGGCCACGCCACCTTTCCACAGTTGGAAGTACTCGTCCGTGCGTTCTGCGGGTAGACCGGTGTGGTCAACGACGATCATGACGTTGGGGAACTTGTGTGCCAGGTCGCGGAGATTTTCCATGTCCTGCCACTGGACGGGCATACTCGACACCAGGTTGAACTTCTCCAGCAGGGCAAAGCCGCGGTGGTAGTCCGGCTCGACGAGGTAGTCGCCGTAGGAGAAGTCGCGGATGCCGCGCATGTTGGGGGAGGCGCAGTGCCGCTCCAGGACCGCCTCGACGCCGGGATCGCGCAGGTCGGCGTGCGCGACGATCCCATGCGGATACCCGGTGCGGTCCGCGGCTGCTTGCAGCCATTCGGTCTCCGTGACCGGGTCGGGGCTGCCGATGGCGGCCTGCACGTGGACCGCCTTGATGACGTTCGCGTTGCGGGTCTCGGCGATATAGTCCTCGGCGAGGTAGTTCCGCTCGGCGAGCTTCTGGTTTTGCCAGCCCAGGGCCGGATGCGGCACGCCGGGCTGCCAGTGCTCGTACACCAGCTCCGGGTGCTGCATATCGTAGAAGTGGACGTGCGGATCAACGAAGTCCAGCCTTTCCATGAGCGTATCTCCTAGTGTCGGGCAGTTGAAGGGCGGTTCAAGCGGCGAGTGTGCAGCGGGCCATGATAGAACTCGTTGGATGCTTGAGCTTGTCTACGTGTAGCGGGAGGAGGGCAGATCCAATGCAATCCGGAGTGCTTGCTCAATCGTCCCGAGTGCTTGCGACGACAGGCTGCCTCGGCGGCCTTTGAGACGGTCCTTCGATAGTGCGCGGACCTGCTCGCACAGGGCGACACTGTCTACAGTCAGCCCACCCTCGCCAGCGCGCAGTACCGCTTGGCTCGGATATACGCGACGCCCGGACCGGAAAGTAGTGCATGGCACGGCGATGACGACTGAGTAGACGGCATTTATGGAATCGCGACCCATGATGACGACGGGCCTTCTGCCGGCCTGCTCTGCCCCGACGGTAGGGTCCAGGAAGGCGTCATAGACCTCTCCGCGCCTCATCGCTGCTTCCCGGCGTATTGTTGCTCGCCGATCTGAAACGCTTCCCAGTCGGCCTGTGCGAACTCATCGCAAATGGCTCGCGCTTCCTCAAGACACTCCTTATCGTCGGCCATGCCGGCGAAGGCAGCATCTATAGCGGCGCGTTCGATAGCTGCCAATTCACGACGCAGTGCATTGATCACCAACTCATTCCGGCTCCGTGCTTCTCCTGCTCTCACCGCTCGGTCAGCGGCTGTCAAGAGATCAGTCGGCAAGGAGACAGTCGTGCGAACAGTCTCAACGGCCATTTCTGCCCTCCCGGTGTGATGGTGCTTCTGCTATCAACTATAGCATCATCGGGTATGTAAGACAATGCGTCAAGTGTCTTTCCTCTGCTGGCTACGCATCATCCGCACCGGCAGGCTGTCTACCAGTTGGTGTAGGAGCCGTCGCGGCGGTGGAGGTGCGGGGCTTCCCAGAAGCGGAACGGCTCGCCAAGGCGCGCCTCGTTGACCTCGACACCCAGCCCCGGCTCGGTGGGGACGGCGTACCCGGTGCCCTCCAGCTGCGGCTGCACCGGGAAGATGTCGTCGGAGAAGCCGAATTCGAGCGCGCGTACTTCCAGCCAGGCGTAGTTCGGCACGGCCGCGCCGTAATGGACGTTGGCGGCGGTGCTGATCGGGCCGAGCGGGTTGTGGGGCATCAGGTCAATGTAATGCGCCTCGCTCCACCCGGCGACCTTCATCGCCTCTGTGAAGCCGCCGACGTTGCAGATGTCGAGGCGCGAGAAGTTGGTCAGCCCTTGCTCGATGTAGGGCAGGAAGGCCCATTTGCTGGGGAACTCCTCGCCGATGGCGAACGGCACGTCGGTCATCTGGCGCAGGGCGACGTAGGCGGCGGGGGTTTCGTCGCGGATCGGCTCTTCGAGGAAATCGAGGGTGGCCGGGGGCATCCGCTGGCAGAAGGAGGCGGCCTCGGCCACGCTCAGGCGGTGGTGGTAGTCAATGCCGAGCACCGGGCCGGTGCCGACCGCCGCGCGGACCTTGGTCAGCCACTCGGCGGTGAACGCCAGCGACTCGCGCGGCTCATACAGGTCCTTGTCGCCGCCGGTATCGGGATGGCCGGGCGTCGTGCGGATGGCCTGCCAGCCGTCCTGGTAGAGTGCCTGCACCTCATCTACCAACTCCGGCCCCATCTGTGAACGGGTAGTCACAAATCCTGGCACGTAGTCCCGATGGGCGCCGCCGAGGAGTTGGTAGACGGGGACGCCGAGTTTCTTGGCGACCAGGTCGTGTAGAGCAATGTCAATGGCGGAGATGGCGCCGGTGAGGATGCGGCCGCCCTCGAAGTATTGGCTGCGGTACATCTCCTGCCAGAGGGCGCCGATGCGCCGCGGGTCCCGGCCGAGCAGGAACTCGCGATAGTGCCGCACCGCGCCTTGGACCGCCAGCTCGCGTCCCGAAACGCCCGACTCGCCCCAGCCGTAGTAGCCCTCGTCGGTCTCGACCTTGACGAGCAAGAGGTTGCGGATTCCTTCCCAGACGGGATAGCAGATGATGTCGGTGATCTTCATGTCATGCTCCTTGCCAGCCGGCACACCCCGGCGGTTGGTCCTGGATTATGGCTGCCGCGGCGGGGCGGCGCAACGTATCGGGCTGTCTCCCGCCACCGGGGGCCACATCCCCACCCTCGCCCTCAGATGACTCTGGCGCTAGAACCTCTGTTAAACTTCCGGGTAGCACGTTGAGCCTGACCAAGAGGAGATGGCCCATGGTACAGCTCTTTACCCCGAACGACAGCCCGCCCGCAGCCGCTGAGTCGTCCGAGCAGCCGATAGGCTTTGTCATCGGCCGCTCCTCGCCGCAGAGCTTTGTGTTCGTCTCCGATGAGGACACGGTGCCGCCGCGCCTGGAATACGTGGTCATCCACGGCGCTCGTGAGCAGGTGGACGAGACGTTCGAGTCCGTGGACCTGCTCGCCCAAGTGACCGGTATTCGGGCGGAGGTGTTGACCCTCGGCGAGGACCTGGACTACGCGGAAGCGCAGACGGTCGTCTCCCAGAACGCGACGCTCCCCCCGCGCGTGCAGGCCGAGGCTACGGTGCTGGGCTATCTGCAAGACGGGGTGGTCCGGCAGGCGCGGATGATGGTGCTGCCGGGCACGCCCGTCCATACGGCCCCGGACTCGCTGCTCCGCGCGTTCTTCTCGCGCGATGAAGCGTCCTCGATCACCTTGGGCACGCTGATTAACCGCCGCGGCGTTGACGTGCGCCTGGACCCGAACGGACTGTCGCGCCACCTCGCCATTATCGCCCAAACCGGCGCTGGCAAATCGTATCTCGCCGGCAAGCTGCTCGAAGACCTGCTCGGTCTCGGCGCCACCATCGTCGTCCTCGATCCCAACTCCGACTACGTGCAGCTACGCAAGACGCAAGCCGACGCGGACCTGCCGTACCACCACGCGAGCAAGACGCCACACGCCGACCGCATCGCCATTCTCCGCGTCCCCGGCATCGAGGGACGCCGGTACCCCGACGTGCTCGTTGGCCCCACGGAGGAATACACGATCCGGTTTGCCGAGCTGGATGCCGACGACATCGCCGACGTCGCTGGCGTGCCCGCCACGGCGACGCGCATCCGCGACGCGATCACGCAATCGGTGGCGCGTCTGCGCCATGGGAACGTTGACTTTGTGCCGCGAGACCTGGCCCAAGACCTCGCGGACTTTGCCGGCGTCCCTTTGGATGAAGGCGATACCGCGCCGGAGGAGTCGGCCGATCAGGCTGTGCCCGGAAAGGTGGAGCCGCCCGACGGCGATAACGCCGCTGAGTCCGAGGCCTTTCTGGAAGGTCTGCAAGCCCTCGGCACGGCTCCCGATCCGTCGGCCGGCCGGCAGCAATACGGGGGCGGCGGAATGCCCGGGAGCGAGGACTCCGATCTCCGCCGCGATGCCCGCAACGCCCTGCGATACGTGCGGCGGCTGGAACGCTACCCGGTTTGGGGCCACACTACGGTCAATATCGAGCGGCTGATCGAGCCGATGAGGACGACGATCATTGATTTGGCCGGGACCGAGAAGGTTGTGATGGCCTACACGGCCGAATGGCTGCTCTCTCACCTGTGGGAACGTGCGCTCGGTGGCCGCCTACGCTGGCCCGTGTTCGTCGTCTTGGAAGAGGCCCACAATCTGGTCCCTGGCGGCGGGCCGCGCGACCAGCAAACCAAGGCGTCGCGGATCATCAACACCGTGGCGGCGGAAGGCAGAAAGTTCGGCGTCTACCTGATCGTGATTACGCAGCGGCCGTCGAAGATCGCCGACGATACGCTGTCGCAGTGTGCCTCGCAGCTCATCATGCGCTTGACGAATCCCGACGACCAAAAGGCGGTGCAGCGCGCCTCCGAGGTGGTCTCCCAGGGGCTACTAAGTAACTTGCCAGGTCTCAATCAAGGCGAGGTAGTCACGCTGGGACGACTGACGCGCATCCCGGCGATGGTCAAGGTCAGCGGTCGCCAGGGCGCCGAGGGCGGCGCCGACCGCGATCTGGTGGAAGACTTCCGGCAGGCGCACCGGGAGGCTACCGCACAGCAGGCATTCGACCGCGGCAGCCCCGCAGGCGATCTACCGCGCAGCGGCCCGAAACGGATTCCGCTCTAGGAGATGCCCCCCTATGGTCCCCCCGCTGCGGCGGGGGGACGGGGAGGTAGCCCGCCTGTGGTCCGCCCGCTGCGGCGAGGGGACGGTGGCTTGGGCGGCGGCGGGGGGACGGTGTGATTCCCTCCCCCGTCGCAACGGGGGAGGGTGAGGGTGGGGGCGTCCATCCCCAAGCCGTTGGCATACCCGACGAACGGTGAGTATCTTTGGGGCGGGCGCAGTCTGCGTGACGGGCAAGTAAGTCATGGCTGAACGTAGGGACCGGTCGGAGGGGTGTGAAGCCAGCGGTGCGCCGCTGCTCTCCGTCGTTATCCCGGTCTACAACGAGGAGAACCTGATTAGCGAGGTGCTCCGCCGGGTCCGGGCCGTCCCTATCCGCAAGCAGATCATCGTCGTAGACGACGGCTCGACCGACGGGACCGTCGGCGTGATCGAGCGGCTGCGCGACGACCCGTCCGGTGACGTGCTCATTGTCCATCAGGCGATGATTAACATGGGCAAAGGCACTGCCATCAGGATCGGCCTGCGTTACGCGGTCGGTGACATTGTGCTGATCCAAGATGCCGACATGGAGTACGACCCGGACGACTACCCGGCCCTGCTCGCGCCGATCCAGCGTGGCGAGGCGGACGTGGTCTACGGGGTGCGGTTTCACCGCCCGATCAAGGGAATGCTCCGGCGCCACCGGATTGCCAACTGGGTCTTCGCCACCGTCGCCTCCGTGCTCTACGGTCGACTCATCCGCGACGAGGCGACCGCCTACAAGGTATTCCGCCGCGAGGTCATCATGAGCTTGGACCTGCACGCCTCGCGGTTCGAGTTCTGCCCGGAGGTCACGGCAAAAATCTGCAAGCGCGGCTACCGGCTCGCGCAAGTGCCCATCTCTTACGCGCCGCGGACCTTCGCCGAAGGGAAGAAGATTGGCTGGCGCGACGGGGTCCACACGCTCTGGACGCTCGTCCGCTATCGCTTCTTCGATTAGTGGAGCCACGGAGCTTACCAGCCCCCCTATGGTCCCCCCGCCACAGCGGGGGGACATGGGTTCCGGCCGGCAATCAGCACGAATAGACGGCGTAGCGTAGCTTACCCCCCTCGCCGTGACGTATACTCTGAGCCGTCCCCTGATAGTGCCGGTAACAAGGAATGGGCAACATGGCAGCAACGGCCGTTGACGTGAAAGCGCGGAGCCGCGAAGTGACGATGGGCGTCGAGCACGCCGCCGCACGCTCGATGTTCCGAGGTACCGGCCTCAGCGAGGAGGACCTGCGGAAACCGATCATCGGCATCGCCAATACCTGGACCGACGTGACCCCCTGCCAGCTCAACTTGCGCGACCTCGCCGAGAAGGTCAAGGAGGGCATCCGCGCGGCCGGCGGCACGCCAATCGAGTTCGGGACGATCTGCGTCACCGACGGCATCGCCATGGGCACCGAGGGGATGCGTGCGTCTCTCGTCAGCCGCGAGGTGATTGCCGACTCCATCGAACTGGTCGTGACCGGGCACCGCCTCGACGGGATCGTGACCCTGACCGGGTGCGACAAGACCCAGCCGGGTGGCCTGATGGCCCTGGCGCGCCTGAACATCCCCGGCGTCTACGTGTACGGCGGCAGCATCATGCCTGGTATCTACCGCGGCCGGAAGGTCACAATCCAAGACTCGTTCGAGGCGCCCGGCCTCCATGCCAGGGGTGAGATGTCCGAGGAGGACGTAGACGAGTTGGTCGGGCGGGCGTGCCCCGGCGCCGGCGCGTGTGGGGGTATGTTCACCGCGAACACGATGGCCGCGGCGGCCGAGGCGCTGGGCATGGCGCCGCCGGGGAGTGCATCCATTCCGGCCGTTGACGCGCGGCGTCAGGTCGTAGCCTTTCAAGCCGGCGAGCGGGTGATGCAGCTGTTGCGCGAGGACATTCGCCCGCGTGATTTCCTTACGCGCGACGCTTTTCTCAACGCCATCGCTACCGTGGAAGCACTCGGCGGCTCGACCAACGCGGTGCTGCACCTGATGGCGATTGCGTATGAAGCCGGCGTAGACCTGCGGCTGGAGGATTTCGACGAGATCAGCCACCGCACGCCACACTTGGCCAGCCTGAAACCGTCCGGCAAGTACGTCATGGCCGATCTGGACGTGGTTGGTGGCGTGCCGGTCGTGATGAAAGAGCTGCTCGACGGCGGGATCATTGACGGCAGCACGCCCAACGTCGCCGGAGGCACGCTCGGCGACCACCTGAATCGCGTCCGCGAAAAGCCGGATCAGGACCTCACCTTTGCGCTGGACCACCCCCTCAGCGCGACCTGCACGCTGGCCATCCTGCGCGGCAACATCGCCGCCGACGGCGCCGTCGCCAAGGTCGGCGGGGCCGCCCACAGCACTTTTTCCGGACCGGCGCGGGTGTTCGACGGCGAGGAAGCCTGTTTCGAGGCCGTGCTCGCCGGCGATATTCACAAAGGCGACGTGGTGGTCATTCGCAACGAGGGGCCGAAAGGCGGGCCGGGGATGCGCGAAATGCTGGCCGTGACGGCAGCTATTCAAGGGCGTGGACTCGGCGATCACGTCGCGCTGATGACCGACGGGCGGTTTTCCGGCGCCACCTACGGCTTGATGATCGCGCACATGGCGCCGGAGTCAGCCGTCGGCGGCCCGATTGCGGTACTGCGGGAAGGTGACGTGATCGAGATTGACATTCCGAACCGCCGGCTCGACGTGCGGCTCTCGGACGCGGAGCTTCAGGCACGCCTCGCTGCTTGGGAGGAGCCGACGCCGCGGTATCAGTCGGGGATGCTCTCGAAATACGCGCGTTTGGTAAGCTCGGCAGCAGTCGGCGCGGTGACGTAATTCGAACTACACAACACGCTCGCTAACACCTGGAGCGGTTGCGGGACGAGATTCGAGAAAGGGATAACTGATGGCAAAGCAGGTTCCTGGCAGCCCGTATGACGGACCACCGTTGAGCTGGCGCCCGGCGCCGCCGCGTCCGGCGCGCCGCCGGCGCTCGGAGCTTGCCGTGCCCGGCAGCAACCCGCGCATGATGGCCGGGGCAGCGAACAGCGACGCGGACGCGGTGTTTCTTGACCTGGAGGACTCCGTCGCGCCGAGCGAAAAGGTGGCCTCGCGGGCCAGGATTGTCCAGGCGCTGACCGAAAACGACTTCGGCGATAAGGCCACGGTCGTGCGGATCAACGACCTGTCCACGCAGTGGGCCGTGCGCGACGTGGTAGACGTGGTGGAGGGCGCCGGTGCCAAGCTGGAAGCCATCATGCTGCCCAAGACGCGGGGACCCGAGGACGTGGCCGCTCTGGATATTATGTTGACCTCACTCGAACAGCAGCTCGGCCTGACCCATACCATCGGGATCGAAGCGCAGATCGAGAACGCCAACGGTATCTCCAGCGTCGAGAAGATCGCCTTTGCCAGCAAGCGACTGATCGCGCTCGTGTTCGGCCCCGGCGATTACGCCGCCTATGCCGACATGCCCGTGCTGTCCATCGGGGCGCACGATTTCGCCTACCCCGGCCACATCTACCACTTCGCGCTCCAGCGGATTGTCACGGCCGCGAAAGCAGCGGGCTTGCAGACCATTGACGGCCCGTTCGGCAAGTTCCGCGATCTGGAGGGGCTGCGGAACTCGGCGCAGATGGCCAAAATGCTGGGCTGCGATGGCAAGTGGGCCGTGCATCCGGCGCAGATTGCAGTCCTGAATGAAGTGTTCTCGCCGTCCGAAGCGGAGATCGAGAAGGCGACCGCCATCCGTGACCGCTACTTCCAAGCAACGGAGGAAGAGGGGCTGGGCGCAGTGGCACTCGACGGCGAGGAGATGCTGGACGAGGCGAGCCGCAAGCTGGCCGAGGTCGTCCTCCAACGCGCCGCGGACGACGGTCTGCTGTAGTGGGTGAGGCGAGTATGTCTGCCCCCACCCTAGCCCTCCCCCGTTGCGACGGGGGAGGGAACGTGCCGTCCCCCCGCCGCGGGGGGGCCTCATCCACGCGGTCAGCCGGGGATAGCGTCGGGGCCGTCCCCCCGCCGCAGCGGGGGGGCCATAGGGGGGCTGGCACCTATCAGAGCCGATGAGACCTCCCGATTACTTCCACTTTCCCACGCTCTTGGCCCTCCACGACGCCATCGAGTCCCTCGATCCGGCCGCTGCGCCGCACGCGGCGCTCGTCTCATCCGAGCCGGACTCTGACTCAACTGCCGAGCGCCGCGTCGCCATCCTGCCCGGCTCCTTCAATCCACTGCACCAGGGGCACGCGGCCCTGGCTGCCGCGGCCCTCGCCACCAACGCCGCCACCGAAGTCTGGCTCGGCCTGGCCCGCGTCACGGTGGACAAGGAGCAGATCGCCGGCACGCTGCTCGAAGATCGTCTCGTCGCGCTGCGGCATTTCGTTCAAGATCAGCCGCGCTATGGCGTGCTCCTGTTCAACCGCGGCCTGTACGTGGATCAGGCGTTGGCGGCTCATGCCCGGTGGCCCGATCTGGATACCCTGCTGTTTCTCGTCGGCTACGACAAGATCGTCCAAATCTTCGATCCGCGCTACTACGACGACCGCGACGCGGCGCTCAGAGAGCTTTTTCGCTTGGCATCGTTTCTCGTCGCCCCGCGCGACGACGCGACGGCCGACGATCTCGCCGCGCTCCTGAGCCAGCCGGAAAACCGACCGTTCGCAGCGGGGGTGCGTAGCCTGCCGCTCACTAGCTCGGTAGCGGCGGTGTCCTCCACCGGCTTACGCCTGGACCTCGGCGCGGCAGCAACTCCGAGCCGCAGCACCCGGCTCGCACCGTCATTCCCGCGAAGGCGGGAGTCCAGCGGCGGGGAGGGAGATTCCCGCTTGCGCGGGAATGACGCGGGAATGACAGGCGAGGGCCGGGGTGAGCGGCACAGCGAGGGTGCCAGCGGCCCCGGCGTGTCGTTGCCCATGGCCTTTGCCGACATGGTCGCCGCAACCCACGCCTACGCGCCTCCGCTGCCACTCGGCACGGCGCTGGTGGACCGCTACACGGTACGGGCCGCGCTGCTCACCGCCCTGTTCCAGGACCGCGAGTGGGCGCAGGCGCACGCCGACCTGCGCCTGCTGCTGACGACGGCGCTCGGACCAACCGAGGCCGGCAGCGCCCTCCGCACCGCCCTCCTGCGTTCCCCCGCCCCGACCACAGCACCGCGCCGACTGCGTGCCCTCATCCAGGCCATCCAGGCCGGCGCCGGCAAGTAGTGGGAGGCTCGCGGAGGCGGGCGCTCGTCCAGCCGGCATCAGTTGGAGGCACTGCCCAATTTCAGTCGCCGCTTCATTTCCGCTAGGCCAATTGGTTCCTCATCCCGACGCGCTGCTACCACGGCAAGGTCGTGCAAGTCTTCCAGCAGCCGCTCGTACTGCTCTATGGGCAGAATGACGGCCGTGCGCTTCCCGTCTCCGTCAACTACATACTGCTCCGCCATGCCATTCCTTCTACTGCCCGGCTTGGCTGCCGGAGTAGACTTTCCACGCTCTGTGCTCTCTGTGTGCTCTGTGGCAAAACGGGTGCTCCCCGGCTCAGTAGCCCAGGGCCGCGCCGCCGCCGCGCGGGTCGCTGGCGCCTTGCAGGGTGCCGTCCGCGCCGAACATGATGAGCTGGAGCGCGCCGGGGCTGCTCCAAGGGGCAGCTCGTCGGACACGATGCCCGTGGCGCTCTAGCTCGGCCAGCACGTCCGGGTCGAAGCGGTCCTCGACGATTAGGCTGAACGGCTGGTCTAGCGTCTCGGGGTCGGTGCCCGGCACGCTGATCCAGCGCGGCGCTTCGACCGCCTCGCGCACGTTCATGCCGAAATCGAGCAGGTTGGTGATCGTCTGGACGTTCCACTGCGGCTGATAGTCGCCGCCGGGCGTGCCACCGACAACGAACGGCCGGCCATCGCGGCAGAGCAGGTAGCAGTTGAGCGTGTGCATCGTCTTCTTGCCACCGGCGATCACGTTGGGATGGCCTTCCTCCAGGGTGAAGCCGCGACCGGCGCGGTTGTTGAGCAGCACGCCCGTCTGGCCGGCCACCACGCCACAGCCGAATAGGTTGGAGAGGCTGTGGATGAACGAGATGGCATTGCCCTGCCCGTCCGCCACGGCAAAGTAGCTCGTCTCGCCGCCTAGCTCCGGCAGCGTGCCCGCCAGCGGCGCGTCATTCGCGCGGTCCGGACGGATGGCCGCCCGCCGCTCGGCCGCGTACTGCGGGGAGAGCAGGTCGTCCAGCGGGTTGGCGATGACCCGCGGGTCGCCGCAGTAGCGGTTGCGGTCCGCAAAGGCCAGCTTCTTGGCCTCCACCAGGAGATGCAGCGTGTCGGCCGAGCCAAAGCCGAGCGAGCGCAGGTCATCGCCGGCGATGATGTTCAGCCACTCCAACACCAGCAATCCCTGCGATGGCGGTGCCGTGGAGTACACGTCCACGCCGCGGTAGCGCGTATGCAGCGGCTCGTACACGTCGGTCGTTTGCTCGGCAAACTCCTCTAGCCCGAACAGGCCGCCGCCGTCCGTGGAGGCCCGCACGATCTCCGCCGCAACCACGCCGCGATAGAACGCCTCGGGACCACCGGTGGCGTAGGCGCGGATGGTCCGCGCGAGATCGGGCAGCCCCCAGCGGTCGCCGGGACGCGGCGCAGACCCGCCGGGGAAGTACAGGGCCGCGCTGTCGGCAAACCGGCCCAGCTTGCCCGCTGCGCCCGTGATGGTCCGGCTCATATCTTCGGAGACGATGATGCCTCCCTCGGCGTAAGCCAGCGCCGGGGCCAGCAGGTCGGCGAGTGGGAGGGTGCCGAACTCGCGGTTGAGGGTGGCGTAGGCGTGCGGCGCGCCCGGCACGGCCGCCGCGTGCCAGCCGTCGAGCGGCATCGTGCGGAGTCCCTGGCTCACGTAGTAGTCGCGGGACACCCGCCGCGCGGCCTCGCCACTGCCGTTGATCGCGGCCAGCCGGTCATTGCGGGCGTCGTAGAGCACGGCAAACATGTCGCCGCCGAGGCCGCACATCGCCGGCAGGGTCAGCCACTCCACGCCCGCGACGGCAATCGCAGCGTCGAAAGCGTTGCCGCCGCGCCGGAGCACGTGTAGCCCGGCCGCCGCGGCTCGTTTCGACCGCGAGGCCACCATGCCGTTCGAGCCGTAGCTCACGCCGGCACCGGGCACTTCACCTGCTGCGTATCCATTCGCCATACTCGTTCCTCATGCCGGTAGTCGGGTAGGTTTTTCGGCGGGCGAGCCTCACCCCCCGGCCCCCTCTCCACATGGTGGAGAGGGGGTGGATTCCCGCTTTCGCGGGAATGACGGGTTACGCAAAGGTCTCCTTGCGCGGGAATGACGAGTGCCTGGACACGATAAATCACGCCCCTACATCAAAAACCTACCCTTGTAAGCCCCCCTATGGTCCCCCCGTTGCGACGGGGGGACGGGGATGTTCCCTCCCCTGTCGCAACGGGGGAGGGTTAGGGTGGGGGCACATCCCTCGCTACGATCCCATCGGCAGGTGGATGGTGCGGCCGGATTCGGCGCTCGACTGCTCGGCGGCGAAGCACACCTCATGGGTGTTGATTGCGTCAGCCAGGTTGACGTGGGATTCTACGCCATCGCGAATGCAGTCCACGAAGTGGTCAATCTCCTCCTGGAACGGATGGTGTGCGACGGCGCCGCTATCCGGGGGGATCGTCGGAATTGTGGCGAAGTCGGTCTGGCCAGGTAGCTTGCGCGTGTAGAGCTTGTTGCCGCGGATCGAGCCGTCCGGTCCGAACAGGTCAATGTTGAACACGTAGGGCATCCACTGCGCCGTGCCGGCCGATACCTTGCCGACCGTGCCGTTCGCAAACTTGAGGATGGCGACCGTCGTCTTGGGCGCCGGTGTGTCCGGGTCCTCGTCGTAGGAGAAGGCCGAGACCTCGACCACGTTGCTGCCCATCAGGAACCGCGCCATGTCCACGGCATGGCAGCCGCCGGCGAGAAACGAACTCATCGGGTGATGCCGGCGGTAGCCCCCGCCGCCGGGGTACCGCGATTGCACGACGTTGTGCCAGTAGTCGGTCTGGACGAAGAACGGCTCGCCGAACGCGCCGTCGGCCAACAGCGCCTTGATCGTCTCGACGAGCGGATTCCAGCGCAGGACAAAACTCACCACAGTCCGCACGCCGGCCGCCTCGACGGCGGCCCGGATATTGGGCAAGTCGGCGGCGTCAACCGAAATCGGCTTCTCGATGACGATGTGTTTGCCCGCTTCCGCCGCCTGGATCGTCTCCGCGGCGTGCAGCTCCGAGGGCGTGCAGATCGAAAGCGCGTCCACGCGCGGATTCGCCAGCAGATCGGCCAGGCTGTCGTAGAGCGCACAGTCGGCGCTCAGACCCATCCGGTCACGTTTCCGCGCAGCGCCCTCCAGCGTCCGGCTGCCGATAGCTACCACCTCGGTATGTGGGTTGTTGATGTAGGCGCGCAGGTGCTCCGTGGACACGTTGCCTGCGCCCTGGATAGCGACTCCGATGCGTTCTACTGCCATGTCCGCTCCCTCCGAGGCCGAATGCCGTTGCGCGTACACATTCAGCGGGCAGCCCGCCGTGTTCTCGTGTACGCGCCGATCCGGTGCGAGGGATTGTACACCAGACGGCAGGCGCCTCACTCCCCGGCCCGCTCCTGACTGGGGTAAGTATTTACATGGATGGACAGGATAGACAGGCTGGGGATGGATTCCCGCTTGCGCGGGAATGACGGAGGGAGTATTGCCCCCCTGTGGCCCCCCCGCGGCGGCGGGGGGACGGGGATGTTCCCTCCCCCGTCGCCACGGGGGAGCTACCATGTCACTGCGGCGGGAAACTTGCGTATTGTTAGAATGGTCTAACCGGGATAGTATGCAGTGAGACTCGGTCCGTAGCCGGCCACCGCGAAAGCGCGGCCGCGCACGGGGACGAGCGAGGGGGGGCCAATGAAGAGCCGCCACATGGAGCGGAGGTACCACGGTCATATCCGCACATCCGTCCTCGGCTGGTCGCTGATCGCCGTTGGCGTGGTGGCGGGGCTGGTGTCAGTGGGCCTGACCTTCGACGTGCTTATCGGCGTGTTCGGGATATTGGTGTTCCTCTTTGCCATGGTGATCGTGCTCGGTGTTCTTGGCTTGACCGGTGCAGTGTTGGCCGCGCCGTTTGTCGCGCTGGTCGGTGTCCCGGTCATGCTGCTGCGTGCCCTCTTCCGGTCCGGGGGGCCGCCGTCTATTGACGCGCAGCGCCGCCGCGAGCGTGCCGCGCCGCCGGCGCAATCGCCGGCGAGTCAAGACGCGGCGACGGAGATTCTGCGCCAACGCTACGCCGCCGGCCAGCTCTCGCAAAGCGAGTTCCAGGGGATGTTGATTAACCTGCTCAAAGAGCGCTATATCGCCGGGAAGATCGATCAGCGCCGGTACGAGCAGCAGCTTGAGGTGCTGTTGCAGCCGCCGCCAACGTCGGACAAGGTCCTACGTGCGTAGTGTGTGTTGACGTTTTCCGGCCCTGCCCGCCTGCGGAGGCCTTTGCACAATCGTCATTCCCGCTTTCGCGGGAATCCCCGTCCCCCCGTCGCAACGGGGGGACCACAGGGGGGCTAACATGAGGGCAACCGCCTCCTGGACTCCGGCTTTCGCCGGAGTGACGATGGACGGGGCTGCCACCAGGTTCGCTGCATCGCATCGGAGGGGCCCGTGTCTGCGTCGCTGGACCCACCGCTACTGACGGCGCAGTTGACCGTGGAGCCTGGCGCCCAATCATTTCCGCTCAAGAACGACCGCACCGTCATCGGCCGCGTCCCGACGTGCGACGTGGTGCTGCCGGATCACTTGGTCTCCCGGCAGCACGCCGAAATCCGGCGGGAGTCGTTCGGGTATGCCGTTCGTGACCTTGGGAGCAGCAACGGGACGTTTGTGAACGGCCAGCGCCTGAGCACCGCTGAGTCCCGTCCGCTGCGGGACGGCGATACGCTCCGGCTCGGAGCGAGCGAGCTGCAATTCCACGATCCGAGCGCCACGTTGCGCGTGCCGGGACTGAGTGAGCGCGTAACGGCCGCGCCGGTTTTCCTCGACCATCGCCAGCAAGAAGCCTACGTGCGCGGTCAGCCGCTCGCCCTCGCGCCCAAGGAGTTCGCGTTCCTGGCGCTGCTCGCCGAGCGGCCCGGTGAAGTGCGGCGGCGGGCGGAGATTGCGCGACTGGTCTGGCCGGAGTATGACGGCGCGGTCAGCAGCTACAACATTGACGTGCTGGCCAGCCGTCTCCGGCAACGTCTGAGTGCGGCAGCCGGGCCGGAGGCCGCCGCGTGGCTCGTGACCGTGAAGAAGCGCGGCTACCGCTTGGTAGCCGGTGATTAGTCCCCAGCACTGCCGTCCAGGGCTGCATCGCCGTTCGTTGCGGCGCCGTTACCGGCACCGTTGATCTCCGGCGGCACGGCCATCTCCAGGTCCTCCTCAGAGATGATGGCGATGGATGACAACCGATCACCCGCTTTCAGGTTGATGAGGCGCACCCCCCGGCTATAGCGACCGGAGAGCCGGATCGAGTCCAGGGGCACGCGGAGCATGAGGCCGTCGGTGGAGGCGGCGAGGATTTCGGTATCACCGGACCGGATCGACGCGCAGCCGACGACCTGGCCGGCTTTTTCGTCAGTCAGCAAGGCGCGCACCCCTTGCCCGCCACGATGTTTGGTGGGGAACTCGCGGGTCAAAGTCTTCTTGCCGTAGCCGTGGTCCGTGACCAACAGCAAGGCGCCGGCCGCGTCGGCGCGCACGAGGCCGACGACCCGATCATCCGCGGCCAGCCGGATGCCGCGCACCCCGCCGCTGGTCCGTCCCGAGCTGCGTAGCTCGGTTTCGTGAAAGCGAATGCCCATGCCGGACGCAGTGACGACGACTACCTCGTCCTGACCGCTCGTGAGCAGCACGCCACACAGCGCGTCGCCGGGGTCCAGGTCCATCGTCTTCACGCCAGCTTGCCGGGCCGTCGCATACGCCGCCAGCGGAGTACGCTTCACCTCACCCTGGGTCGTCGCTTGGATCAGGTAGGCATCATCTTGGAAGGCGGCCAGTGGCAGGACGGTGGTAATGCGCTCCTCCGGCTCCAGCGCCACGAAGTTGACCAAAGCGGCGCCGCGGGCGGTGCGGCTGGCATCCGGTAGCTCGTAGACGTGCGTTCGCAGCACCCGGCTGTGCGTGGTGAACAGCAGCAGCGAGTCGTGGGTGTGGGTAACGAACAGACGCGCGACCAGATCGTCGTCGCGGGTGGTGGTGCCGATCACGCCGCGGCCGCCGCGGTGCTGTGCGCGATAGTAGTGCAGCGGCATCCGCTTGACGTACCCGCGCTGCGTGACCACCACCGCGACGGACATGTCGGGCACGAGGTCGGCGTCATCGAGCGATTCGCTTGCTCCGACGAGAATGCTGGTCCGCCGCTCGTCGCCAAAGCGCTCTTTGAGGGCGAGTAGCTCTTCGCGGATGAGCGCCCGAACCCGCGCCGGATCGGCGAGGATCGCCTCCAGTTCGGCGATGGCACGGCGCAGATCGGCCAGCTCGTCGGCGATCTTCTGCCGTTCCAGTGCCACCAACCGTCGCAGCTGGAGGGCGAGGATGGCATCGGCCTGCGCCTCGGTCAATCCGAACCGGTCCATCAGGGTTTGCTGCGCCACCTCGGTCGTATCCGCGGCCCGAATGACCGCGATGACCGCATCGAGGTGGTCCAGGGCGATGGTTAGCCCCTCCAGCACGTGAGCACGCGCCTGCGCTCGCCGCAGGTCGTACTGCGTGCGGCGCGTGATGACCTCTTGCCGGTATTCGAGGTAGTAGCGCAGTGCGCGCCGGAGGGTGAGCACGCGCGGCTGGCCGTCCACCAGCGCGAGCATATTGACGTTGAAGGCGCTCTGCAGGGCCGTGTGCTTGTAGAGCTGATTGAGCACCGCCTGCGGCTGCACGCCGCTGCGGATGTCTATGACGACGCGCAGCCCTTGGCGGTCCGATTCATCGCGCATCCCAGTGATGCCGGTGATGACCTTGCGCGTCACCAACTCGGCGATTTTCTCCTGGAGGGCAGCCTTGTTGACCTGATACGGCACCTCGGTAATCACGATACGGAAGCGGTCCGGGCTGCTCTCTTCCACGGTTGCGCGGGCACGCATGACCACCCGGCCGCGCCCGGTGGCATAGGCATCGCGGATGCCGTCCACCCCGACGATGAGGCCGCCGGTCGGGAAGTCCGGTCCGCGCACCAGGCGCTGAAGCTCCTCGACGGAAGTTTCGGGATCGTCAATCAGGCGAATCAGGCCGTCCGCCACCTCGCTCAGGTTATGTGGTGGGATTTTTGTCGCCATGCCCACCGCGATGCCTTCCGCGCCATTGAGCAGCAGGTTTGGCAGCCGGGCCGGGAGCGCCAGCGGCTCCTGCTCCGTGCCATCGAAGTTGTCGTCGAAGTCAACGGTCTCTTTCTCGATCTCGACCAGCAGCTCTTCGGCAATCGGGGTCAGGCGGGCCTCGGTATATCGGATCGCAGCGGGCGGATCGTTGTCAATGGAGCCGAAGTTGCCCTGACCATCAACCAGTGGATAGCGGAGCGAGAAGTCTTGGGCCATCCGCACCATCGCGTCATAAATCGCACCTTCGGAGTGCGGATGGAACTTCCCCAGCACTTCGCCAACCGTGCGCGCACTCTTCTTGTAGGCGCTGTTGGCGCGAGTGCCATTGGACCACATGGTATAGAGAATGCGCCGCTGGACCGGCTTGAGGCCGTCGCGGGCATCCGGGAACGCCCGGCCGACGATGACGCTCATGGCGTATTCGAGGTAGGAGGCCCGCATCTCCGCCTCGAACTGAATCGGCCGCACGATGCCGATGCTGTCGGTCATGGACCCTCCATGTGTCTGCTGGCCGGGCTGGCCGCGGTGTGCAGTGAGGCCGGCGAATTGAGCGGATCGAGGGCAAAAGAGTCGCCGTCAAGCACAGCCGGGTGGTGGTTCCGGGTACACGCTTTGGACAGCGGCAAATGCCTCATCTATGCCCGGTAAGTATACCGTACTTGCCGAGGTTTGCGCCGTGTGGCAGCGGTGGACGGCCAGGGATGTATCGCTGATCTGCACGCGCGATTCCGCTGCCCGGACCGCTTACAGTCGGGGCAGGATGACGGCGAAATCGAGCCAGGCGACAACGATGCCGACGACGGCCCCGCCGGCCACCTGGGGGATGGTGTGTCGGGATGAGCGGACCCGTGCCCAGCAGACGAGCGGCACGATGAGCATTCCCGGTAGTGCCGGCAGTCCTAGCACGTTGAGCAACGCCGTGGTCGGGAGGGCGCTGCCGGCGGCGTGCATACTGATCTTCCAGCGTTGGGTAATCGCTGCCATCAGGACACCCATGAGCACGTAGCCGAGCGCCAGCGCCCAGATGTGCTGCGGAGCGGAGAGGCGGATCAACACCACGGCGCCGATGGCACAGCTGAGGGTGCAGACGAGATAAAGGCGGAGCCGCTCTTCGATAATCGCCAGCTCGATGCCACCGTGAATGCGCTGTCGCCGGATGAGCCAGCCGATGTAGGTGGCCGGAAGAATGGCCAGGAAGAGCGCACTCACCAGGGCCGTGCGCGCCGCGACCAATGGCTCGGCGACCAAATACGCGCTCAACACGACCAGCGTGCCAATGGCTACCAGCGGCGGCATGAAGATGATGCCGACGAGCTTGGCCCAGCGGTGCTGCTCGGCCGCCATCGTGCTCGGCACTGCCGGGGCGCCGGAAGCGGACGAGAGGGCCAACTGTGGCGTGCTTCCGGCATCGTCAACCTGGTCACTCGCTGCGTTCATAGCGGCCACTCCGCCCTCCACTCTTCCGCACCAATCGCACGCGCTCCAAGCACATGCCGCGGTCTACGGCTTTGCACATATCGTAGACGGTCAGCCCCGCCACCGAGACTGCCGTCAGCGCCTCCATCTCCACTCCCGTCTTAGCGGTGGTGCGGACCTCGGCTTCGAGCAGCAAACGCGACTGGGCACGGTCCCAGTCGAAGCGCAAGGTGGCGTTGGTCAACGGCAGTGGGTGACAGAGTGGAATCAGCTCCGGTGTCTTCTTGGCCGCCATGATACCGGCCACTTGCGCCACCCCCAGTACGTCGCCTTTTCCGAGTGCCGGGGCGTCGTCAACTGCGCCGGCCGGCCGGTCAGCCGGCTGTCCTTCCTGCTGGGCAATAATCAGCTCCAGTGTGGCCGGTTCCATCACCAGCTCGGCCCGCGCGACGGCCGCACGCTGGGTGTCGGGCTTCATGCCCACGTCCACCATACGTGCCCGGCCGGCAGCATCGAGATGCGTCAGCGATCCAGGAGTAGCGCTCATTGTGCCCCCTAAGCATACCACGCGGGCCTACTGATGGCCCCTCCCCCGTCGCCACGGCGGGACCACAGGACGGCACACACCCGTCCCCCCGCCGCAGCGGGGGGACCATAGGGGGGCCGGAGGCCTCAGCGCGCCGGCGTCGGCGGCGACGGGTTGATCGGCACGGCGAGGCGGTCTTCTCCCACAACGATGGTCCCGTCGAACACGGCTGCGGCCTCGGCGCACATGCGCTCGCGGAGACCGGGGGCCAGCACTTGCTCCGTGAGATGCACGAGTACGAGCGTACCGACGCCGGCCTCGTGGGCCGTCCGGGCCGCATCGAGATGACCGGAGCAGCTGTCGGTCATGCGGGAGTCGGCTTCCTCGCCATTGATGAAGTGGCACATATGCAGGAGCACGTCGGCCCCCTGCGCCAGCGCGGTCAGGCGCGGCGTCGGCGCGGTATCGCCGCTGTACACGACACTCCCGCCGGGCGCATCCAGTCGGTACGCGACCGAGTGCAGGTGCGGTTGGCAGTGGCGCGTCTCGGCCACCGTGATCCGCCAATCCGACCGCTGGGTCTGCACCACCTTGCCACCCATCGAATCGTGCAGGACCAGCGTGTCGTCGGTACCGGGCACGCTATCTCCATCCTGGACTTCCGTGACGAGGGGCTGCGGCCGCTGCCGCGGCAGGACGCCACCCCGGCGCTGATAGATGGCCTGGCTGCTCCCGTGCTGGGTCCTGCCTTCCAGGTCCGGTCCCCAGACACCGGTCTCGTCGAAAAGCAAGCGCGTCATCCGCGCCACGCCGCGCGGCCCGCAGACCACCAGATCGGGAATGCGCCCGGCACCCTGATCCCAACGGGTGAGCACCAGGTAGGGATAGTCATTACAGTGGTCGTAGTGCAAGTGGGTGAGAAACAGGTGGGTCACTTCTGTCGGAGCGACGCCGACTTCCAGCAGCCGCCGTACTGCCCCCGGCCCACAGTCGAAGAGCAGCCGATCAGCACCGCACTCGATCAAAAAACTCGCGCCGGCCCGGTCGAGCAGCGGGGTCGGCGTACCCGTACCGAGTAGCCTGAGTCGTAGGACCATGGTGGCTCCGTATCCGTCTTCTGCGAATGGTACAGCTAGTGTGCCATAGCCAGCCCCCACCCTCACCCTCCCCCGTCGGGACAGGGGAGGGAACGGCCCGTCCCCCCGCCACGCAGCGGGACCACAGGCGCACACCCCCGTCCCCCCGTCGCAACGGGGGGGCCATAGGGGGGCAAACACTGCTACCCTTTGGAGCACATAAGTTGTCCCCGTGTTCACAACGCCGGCCGGTCGTCGAGCAAGAAATGATCCAGCGTGTGTCTGTGCGGCTTCCAGCCGTCTACCGTGCATTTCATGCGGCCACCTGGCTGCACGTGCTCGTCATTCTCGCTGCCGGGGCGGCCCTCCGCTGGCCGCTCTTGGAGATGGCGCCCTTTTTCACTACCGATGGTGCCTGTTGTTACTACAATTCTGCCGCTAACCAGCTCCTCGCGGGTCAGCCCTTCGACTCGCACCTGCACTATCCGCCGGGCTATTCGCTCTTCCTCGCCGCCGTCCTCGCGGTCGCCGCCGGCAGCACTGCTGCTGCCATGCTCGTCCAGCATCTCATGGGTCTCGCTGCCGGCGTGCTGGTCTATCTCCTTGGCCGGCGCCTGTTTGGGCCACTGGTCGGCCTCGGAGCCGCGCTACTGACCGTGCTCGACGTGGAGCTGGCGCTGTACGAGCACGCGGTTATGACCGAGACCCTCTTTACCCTGCTCCTGCTCTGTGCCCCTGCGTTGGTCCTGTTGACCCGCCGGAACGGCATCACCATACGCTCAACGGATCGTGCCGTTCTGGCGGGTCAATTGCGCTTGCCCGGCTCTATCTGGCTGAAGGTAGCCGGCTTTGGACTACTGGTGGGCGCCGCGACGCTGGTCCGGCCTACAGCGCTCTTGTTGTCGGGTGTGGTGCTGCTCCTGCCGGGGCTTGGCTCAGGGCGTGGTGCTGTGGAAACCGCCTCCAGGCATACCTGGTACCGGCAGCTCTGGCGGGCCAGTCGGCGAGTACGGCTGACGCTGGTCGCTGTCGCGGGGGCGGCTCTGATCGTAGTGCCGATGATGGGCTGGAATAAACGCACGCATGGGGTGTTTGCCCTCACCTCGTCGCTGCAGCGCAATATGCTCTATCCGATTGAGGAAGCCCCAGAGCGCCTGCTGCATGGGCGCAGTGAAGGAGACCCGTTGCTCGGACGGGTCAAGGCAACTATCAGTCACCATCCCACATCGCCCTGGGTAGGGCCCTATGGCCGGCTGCAGGACCGTTTTCATCTCTCGACCCAGGCGGTGGATCGGCTGCTTATGCGCGCGGCGTTGGACTTCGTGCTTGCCGATCCGCTGTCCTACATCGGTCGTACCGTGCGCCGGCTGCCGCGGCTCCTGACGGCCAGCGGGACTACTGCCGTGGGCCTCGTGCAGTGGGGAGATCGGCAGTACGCCAACGCCGGTGGGCCGGACCAGTTGGGCGTCAGCGGGTACGACTACGAGGCGGAGTTAGCGGCCGCGCACGTCTTCGATCAGCGGACGGAGTTCTTGCGCTATAGCCACTATGCCTGGGCACTGCTCGTCCTGGCTATCTTTGCCGCAACCCGCTATTACGGCCGCGCTGCCCCGTTCGTGGTCATGATTCTGGCCATCACCGTGGTGTCTGCTGGCGTAATCAACGATGACGACTTCCCCCTGCGGTATAGATTCCCGGTGAACTGGGCGATCTACCTCCTCGCCGCAGCAGGTGCGGCCGGAGTGTTCAGCATGGTCCGGGCCGCGCTGATGTCCCCCGCCGGTCGGTGGCGTGGCCTATGGCCTCTGCCACCGGTCTGGCCGACTATCCGGCGCGGCCAACTGCCGGTGCTTGTCGCGCTGGTCGCCACGGCGGTCGTGCTGGCCGCCCTGGCTGCGGGACACCGATCCTTCACTCATCGCCCGCCGGTGGTTCGACCCCTGGCCACACTCGGCAGCGCGGGACCGCCGCTGAGTGCGCTGCTTGCTGCGGCCCGTGCCAGCACGCCGCAGCTGGCACCGGCGCCATGGGCTGCGGTCTTGCTGCTGGCCGCTGACCAGGCCGTTGACGTGGTGGGGCCGGTGGAGGACCGGCCGGATGGTCAGCGCGATCAGGCCGTCCTGCTCGCGCTCGGTCAGGAGGTGCATGACCAGCGCGTAACCTTCGTTGAACTCCGGGCCGCAGACGGGACCCTGTGGGATACGACCGGGTGGTTCCGTCCTCTGCTCGTCTTTCAGCTTGAGGGCGGCGCGGTCCTGTCACCGCGGGCCGTGCCGGGGCCTTTGCCTCCGCAGTTGCTTGGCGGTGACCACCTGCTGCTCCTCGCCGCCGCGAGGCGCAGTCCACCCGACATGCCGGCCTTCCGCGAAGTGACGCTCCATTTCCGCGACGGTCGGAGCCGCACGTATCCGATTGATCCGGTCCCCGTACCAGTTGGTCAGGGAGCTGCTGTCCAGGGGTTGATGCCGGAGCAATGGCTGGCGCGCTACGCGGCGCCGGACGCTCGCGTCGCCGTCATGCAGCGGGAAGCGGCCATGATTATGGCGGCGCACTTGGCCCCTCATGCTGCGTTGCAGTCCATTGAGCTGCCGGCGGATGACCGCGCCGCGATCCGCAAGTGGCTGCACGCCGAGACGCTGGAGCGCCACGACATCCAGTACGTCTGGGTGGGGAACTCTGCGGCCCTCAAGGGTGAAGCGGCGACTGCTGTGCTCGACCCCATGCGCCTGCGTCCGGTGCTGCTCCACGTGGAGCCGGGCGAGTGCCCGGTGCGCTGGCAGGGCCTGTTCGTCGTGGCCACCGCCGCGGCAGCGACCGATGCCCCGCTGGTCCCACTGACGATCCCGCACGCTCTGGCCGATGATGAGTTTCCGGGCCTGATTCGCTTCGGCCCCGAAGCGGCCGGGCCGCTCGCGCCGGGCGGGACCAAGACGGTCCACCTGGACGTGACCAACCGGAGCACGCAGCGGTGGTACGGCACGTGTAGTACCCGGGACTATCCGGTGGGAGTGGCGGTGGAGGGGCGGCGCTCGGCGGAGGCGCCTTGGGAACTGGTCGGGGAGGCTTTAATGACGGACGACCTGCCGCCCGGCGCGACGGCCGCGGTGGCAGTGGAGATCACGGCGCCGCGTGCAGTGGGCCGCTACGAGCTGCGGGCACGCCTGGTGCAGCGGCCGGATCGCGTCTCCCCCGCCACGCCGGCGACGGCCGGCCTAGTGGTCTCGGATTAGGTGCGATTTCGAGGCCATGTCGTCGAGATGACGCGGCCCGGTAACATCTCCGGCTTGCTGGGCCAAGTAGTTCATAAGGCCAGGGTGAGTGGGCAGCCGCGGCTGCGATGGCCTGGCGAGGTTTCGGGAGATGCGCGCGACGCGAGAGATGACACGCGATGTACCGGCGGCTGTCTCGGAGCTTTCCGCTGACGGCGCCGGCGCATCGCCAAGTGCCGTCTTGGGTGCGGGCATCGAGCGCGACTTTGTAAGCCTGCAGCGCGCGGTGGAGCTACTCGTGTGGCGCTTCCTCGCGCGGCAAGGTCGTCCGCTCAACCATGAGGCGCTCCGTACTACCGCAGAGGACGTGCTCCAAGAGGCCATCGCGCGGGTGCTACAGCGGGCGGCGGCGTATGATCCGCGGCGCTCGGCGCACGCCTGGGTACTTGGGTTTGCCGTCAAAGTGCTCCAGGAGCGGCGCCGGCGTGAGCTACGCGAGCGGCAGTATCTCGTGGCCGCTCCCGGCGGTACGGACTCGGAGGCGGAGCACGTGCCCGACACCTTGCTGGAGCGCGTCAGCGACCTGGCAACGACCGACCGGCAAGGGCTGCTGGAGCTACTCGATCTCGTACACGCAGCCGACCGGCGAGTTCTCACGTTGCGGTTTGTCTACCGGCTGCGCGGGCGCGAACTGGCGCAGGCGTTGGACATCTCGCACGGCGCCGCGCGCACACGATTGAGCCGGGCGTTGAGCCGCTTGGCCGCGGCCTATCACCGTGCCGACCGGTTCGCAGGGAATGACGGCGCCAGAGCTGCACCACACCTGGCACCATCGTGCAGCTCTGGCCCGGCCAGCGGCGCGGCAGAGGAGGGGTAGCGATGCCGGATATCAATGGTGTGCATGACCGGCCAGCGCCGCACGATCCGCGCGATCCAATGGAAAACGGTGGTGCGGACCTGACTGAGCTACGGCGGGAACTGGTGCTGTGCCGCTATGTCCAGGCATTCGACCGCGGGGACTTGGCGGCTCTGGCCGACGCCTTGGCGCAGGCGGCCGACGACCCGGAGCTTGACCGCCAGATCATGGCGGTGAATACGGCCCTGCACAGCGAGGCGGGACTCCGGCCGTTGCCGCCGCCGGCGGCGCTCGTTGCTCGTCATAGTCACAATGGCGAGCGTGCTGCCGAGACGGTGAGCGCCGCTGCCGCCGTGAGGGCGGATGCTGGTGTTCAACCGCGCTCGCCAAGGCCGGCCATTGATGGCCGGCAGAAAGGGGAAGAGCCGATGGCAGTTTCGAGATCGCGTTTCCGGTTCGCGTGGCTGGCGTGGCTGACCAGGGCCGCACAATCAGACGGCATTGGTGGTACGGCCCTGGCCAGCCAGTGGCGCTGGCGGCTGGTCGCAGCGGCCGCCGTCGTGGCGCTGCTGCTGGGCGGTGTGCTGGCAACACCGACCGGCCGCGCCGTGGCGACGGAGCTACTTGGGCAGTTCCGGGTGCAGAAGTTCGCCCTCATCACGGTCGCACCGCAGGACCCGGTGGCTAACTTTGCCAGCCTGGAGCAACTCGGTACGCTGCACGCGCCGGAAGATATGCACGAGGCAGGCACGGAGGTCACCAGCGTTGCCGCGGCTACGGAGCAAGTCGGCTTTACCGTCCTGCAGCCCTCGCACCTGCCCTCCGGCCTCTCGGCAGACCCGCAGGTCCACACGATGCCGGCTTCCACGGTGAGCTTCACCGTAGATCGGGACAAGGCGCTGGCCTACCTGGCGGAGCAAGGTCACTCCGACGTCAGTGTGCCGGAAGTGCTGGATGAATCCACGATTCACCTCACCATAGCGGCAGCCGTGTTGTTGATCTACGGCGACGATGCCGGGCAAGTATCGCTGGTGGTTGGTCAGTCACCTAGCCCGACGGTGACGGTCTCCGGCGATGCGACGCTGGAGCAATTCCGCTCGTTCCTGTTGAGTTTGCCGGGCCTCCCGGCCGACACGGTAGCCCAGCTGCGGGCGATTGACGACTGGACGCAGACGTTGCCCATCCCCGTACCGCAAGATGAGGCCGTCTCTCAGCACGTCACGGTGTCCGGGGCGCCTGGCGTCAGCGTGCAGGACGCCCAGACGCGGCACGGCGTCGTGCTCTGGCAGCGGGACGGCATGGTGTACGGCGTGGGCGGGAGCTACGGCGAGCAAGAGCTACTGGCCGTCGCTGCTTCCCTCCAATAGCGACCATGGCTGCACGTACCGATGCCCAGTCAGACTGGGCCATCGAAACCGAGGGGCTGCGGAAGGTCTACGGTCGCTTCGTGGCCCTGGAAGACCTCACGCTCCGCGTCGCGCCCGGTGAGGTCTTCGGCTTTCTCGGACCGAACGGCGCCGGCAAGACGACGGCGCTCAAAATCCTGCTCGGCTTGGCCGCTGCGACCAGCGGGCGCGGGCGCGTCCTGGATCGGCCGGTAGGCGACCGGGCGGCGCGTCGGCGCGTCGGCTACCTGCCGGAGCACTTCCGGTTTCCCGACTGGCTGACCGGCAGCGAGTTCGTGGATATTCACGGCCGCCTCGCCGGGCTGTCGCGCACCGCGCGCCGCGAACGAGTCCCCCAGGCGTTGGCGACCGTCGGGCTGACGGCAGCCGCCGATAAGCAGCTCCACACCTACTCGAAGGGAATGCAGCAGCGCGTCGGACTGGCGCAAGCGATTGTCCACCGCCCCACGCTGGTCTTCCTGGACGAGCCGACCTCGGCGCTCGACCCGCTCGGCCGCCGCGACGTGCGGAATCTGATTAGCCGGCTCCGTGACGAGGGCGTGACGGTCTTCCTCAATTCGCATCTCCTGAGCGAGGTCGAGCTGGTGTGCGACCGCGTAGCCATCGTGAACCACGGCCGCGTGGTACGCGCTGGCGCGCTGGCGGACTTGCTCGCCGGTGAGCACGTGCTGCGCCTCACGGTAGACAACGCCACTGCGGAGTTGGTGGCGGCCCTCCGCGCTTGGGGTACCGTCGAGCGCCTGGACGGGCGCGAGTTACGGATCGTCACGTCGGGGCCGGAAGTGGCGCCGGCGGTGGCCGCGGCGGTCGTCGCGCAGGGCCGGCAGCTGTTCGCGTTGATTCCCGAGCAGCACTCCCTGGAGGAGGTCTTTCTGGGTGCGCTCGACGCGACCGGTGACGCGGAGGTCACGACGCCATGAACCATCCCGTCATCCTTGTCGCAGAGCTGACGATCCGCGAGGCCGCGCGTCGGCGCATTTTCCTGGCCATCATCCTGCTCAGTCTGCTGTACGTGGCGCTCTTTGGCCTCGGATTCGGCTTCTTGGTTCAGGAGGTTGCGCGGGAAGAGGCGGCCCAGCCACCTTCGGATACGGTAGCGCAGGCCACAATGATGGTGCCGCCGATCATGACGACCTTGGGCATCTACGGACTCAATCTCATGGCCGGTGGCGCGGCACTGTTCTTGGGCGCCGGCACGCTCGCCGGTGAAGTGGCCTCGGGGCTGATGCAAGTGGTGGCGGCTCGGCCGCTGCGTCGCGGCGACATCGTGATCGGCAAATGGCTGGGCCTGCTGGTCATTGCCACCCTCTACATGGCCGGCACGTTCGCGCTGCTGCTGCTCATCGTGTGGGTCCTGTCGGGCTACGTGCCGCCGCTGCCGCTGCCGGCCGTTGGACTGCTCGTACTGGAGATGGCCTTGCTGCTCGCTATCGCCCTACTGGGGAGCGCACTCTTCTCCACGGTCACGAACGGCATCATCATCTTCATGCTCTACGGCGCAGCCTGGATCGGCGGATTCATCGAGCAGATCGGCGCGGTGTTGCGGAGTGACCTCATGGTCAACTTGGGCATTGTCGTGAGCCTGCTGATGCCCAACGACGTGCTCTGGCGGGCGGCCTCGTTCTACTTGCAGCCGTCCTGGCTGCTCTTGATGCAGAACGCCGCGGCCGCCGGCACGGGCCTGCCGTTCGCTGCCAGCACCCCCACTGCCCCGGCCATGCTGATCTGGGCCGGCCTCTACACCGTCGCGGCGTTAGGCATTGCCATCGCCGTCTTCAGCCACCGCGATCTGTAGGGCCGGGGGTGCGGCCCGGCTACCCGACGGCGGCCAGGCGCTCGGCTTGGTCCGCTTGCGCGAGCGCCGCGATGAGGTCGTCGAGGGCGCCGCCGAGAATACTTGGCAGGTTACTGGTCGTCAGGCGGACGCGGTGATCGGTCACGCGATCCTGGGGAAAGTTGTAGGTCCGGATCTTCTCGTTGCGGTCGCCGCTCCCGATCTGCGAGCGGCGGGCGTCGCCGCGCGCCGCTGCCGCCTGCCGCCGCTGCTGGTCGAGCAGACGCGCCCGCAATACGGCGAGTGCCTTCACCCGATTCTTCAGCTGCGAGCGCTCGTCTTGGCACGTCACCACCATGCCGGTGGGCCGATGGGTGATCCGCACCGCCGAATCGGTCGTATTCACGCTCTGCCCACCGTGACCCGACGAGCGGTACGTCTCGAAAACGAGGTCCTCGGGGTCAATCGCCACCTCCACCTCCTCCGCGACCGGCAACACGGCCACCGTGGTCGTGGACGTGTGGATGCGCCCGCTGGCTTCCGTCGTCGGCACGCGCTGCACCCGATGCACGCCGCTCTCGTACTTGAAGCGGCTGTAGACGCCGCGCCCATTTACTTGGAAGATGGCCTCTTTCTGGCCGCCGATGCCGGTTTCGTTGAGGTTTACGAGGTCCACCTTCCAGCGTTGGCGCTCGGCAAAGCGGACGTACATGCGATATAGCTCGGCGGCGAACAGCGCCGCCTCCTCGCCGCCCGCGCCGGCCCTGATCTCCACGATGACGGCCCGCTCGTCGTTAGGGTCGGGCGGCAGCAAAGCCAGCCGCAGGTCGTGCGTCAACCGCTCCACCTGCGCTTCCAGCGCCGCAATCTCGTCGCTCGCCAGCTCGGATAGCTCCGGGTCGTCCGACTCGGCCAGCACCGACCGCGCCCCCTCCAGCTCCTCGTCGAGACGGCGCAGGTCCCGGTAGAGCGAGACCGGCTGCTCCAGCCGGCTCTGCTCCTGACCGTATTCGCGCAACAGCTTTGGATTGGTCAGGGTTTCGGGCGCCACGAGCAAGCCCCCAAGCTCGGCGTAGCGGGATTGGAGCTGGTCCAACTGATTTATCATGGCTGCCGTTGGTGGCATGTGTACCTCGCAAAGGGTCCGGCGCCTCCGACTGCATGACCCTCGGTGACGCCGCCTCCCGGCGTACTGCTCGCTACGTCAAAAGAAGGTAGGGCCAATTAACCCTACCTTCCCGTGTCGTGAGTGCTGGGTTGCTAACCGGCGGTAGCTTCGGCTGTCTCGGCCGCCGCCGTATCGCCAGCCTCGGACTCCTCTGCCGTGAGGCCAAAGCGGCGATGGAACCGCTCGACCTGACCGGCGGAGTCGACGATGCGCTGTTGTCCGGTGAAGAAGGGGTGGCACGTCGAGCATAGCTCCACCCTGATCTCCGGCCGGGTCGAGCCGGTCGTCCACGTGTTGCCACAGGAGCAAATGACCTTCGCGTCGTCATAGTAGCGCGGATGGATTTTCGGTTTCACCTTGGTTACCTTTCGCCTGCACCTCCCCGGCAATGCTCAACCGGAGACTGTCTGCAACGGCAGTGCCGGAGCAAGGGGTGTACCACCGTAAGTATACCACCGACTGACGGCTGACGGCTGACGGCTGATAGCCAATAGCCGATAGCTACTCCGGCGGTGTCAGCCGGTGCAGATCAACCACGAGCCGCTGTCCTAGGCCGGCGAACGGCACCGATTGCACGGCATCGTCCCACCCGGCCTCCCGCAGCAATGCCACGAAACGGCCGCCGGCCGCGCGCCGCGGCTCGGCCAGCCAAAGCCAGCCGCCCGGTGCCAGCAGCCGGGGCACGAGCGCGGCGAGCGGCTTCACGTCGCGGCGCTCGTACAGCACGTCGGCCGCCAGAACCACATCGTAGGGTGGCTCCAGCCACGTACACGGGTCGGGACCGCGCCAGTTGCCCAGTTTGGTGGCGAGCGAAACGCCGGCCAGCGCCTGGACATTGTAGGCGGCGAATGCCAGCGCATCCGGCTCGCAATCCACGGCCAGCAGATCGGCGCCCGCGACGAGCGCCGCCGCGGCGGTCAGCCCCAGACCGCAACCCAGCTCCAGCACGCGCCGCCCGGCGAGGTCGTCGGTCGTTAGCACGGCCTCGGCGAGCACCTGCCCGGACGGCCAGAGCTGCGCCCAATAGGGCAGCCGGTCGTCGTCGTTGGGCTGGATTGCGTCAATGAGCGAGTCAGGATCGGCCGGCCCCAGCACGGACCACGAGCGCCCGCCGACTTGCACCGGTGTCTGGTCCAGCCGATAGCGAGCGGCGAGCCGGTCGGGCAGCGGAGCCGCACCGTATACTGCTGTCGTGGCGGGTGCCTCTGCGCGTCGCTCCGGTACCGGGAGTGGGCGGCCCCACAGGCCGCGTCGTTTCCGTGCCGCTTGCCGGCTACGCATTGCTCATCCCGGCTCTGCTACTACGCTGCCTATGACCATCCAACCACTACCATCCGTCAGCCTCGCACCGTCGCGCCTGCGGCGTGTCCACGCTGGTTTACTGCGCTGGTATGAGGCGCAAGGCCGCCGCCTGCCCTGGCGGCAGACGCGCGATCCCTACGCCATCCTAGTCTCCGAGATGATGCTCCAGCAAACGCAGGTGGACCGCGTCATGCCGAAATACGCGGCGTTTCTGGCGGCATTTCCGACGATTGCTGCGCTGGCCGCGGCCTCGCGGGGTGAGGTGATCCGCCAATGGGCCGGGCTGGGTTACAACCGGCGGGCAGTGCATCTGCACCGGATTGCCCAACAGGTGGTCGCCGACCACGACGGCAAGCTCCCGACCGACCCGGCCGTCCTGCGGACCTTACCGGGCATCGGCCGCTACACGGCCGCGGCCGTCGCTTGTTTCGCGGCGGAGACGCCGGTGGCGGTCTTGGATACCAACGTCCGCCGGGTGCTGGGACGGGTCTTTCTCGATGCCTGGCTGGATGACGACGAGCCGGCGGAAACGCCCCCGGAGCGCACCGGCTGGCTGCTGGCCGAGGCCGCCTTGCCGCAGCGAGCGGCCTACGCCTGGAACCAGGCGCTCATGGACCTTGGCGCGACCGTCTGTACCGCCGCGCGTCCGGCCTGTCGCGTCTGTCCGCTCGCGCCGGTGTGTACCTATCGCCAGCGACGTTTGACAACCACCGCGCTAGGCCCGCTCTTCGGTCGTGCCGGTGCCGAAGCTCGCGCGCGTCAGGCAGCGGAGGCAACCGGGGCCTACCGCGCCGGTGCCAAAGGCGGTGCCGGCAGCGCGCCAAAGTCGGAGCCGTTCGAGGGCAGTCGCCGCTGGTACCGCGGGCGCATCCTCGCCAGCCTACGGCCGCTGTTACCTGGGGAGACAATGACTCTGGCCCGGCTCGGCCCGCAGCTCCGCGACGACTTTGCGCCCGATCACATAGCGTGGCTTGCCGACCTGCTCTTGGCACTGGTCAACGATGGGCTAGTAGAGTGCCGCGGCGACCTACGCGCCGCCGACACTGACGCGCTGGCCGCCGTCGAGGTGGCGCTCCCGGCCTAATAGTGGTCGGTGGCTAGTGGTCAGTGACCTCTCCCTCCCCGTCCCCCCGCCGCAGCGGGGGGACCATAGGGGGGCGATATTTTGCAGTGTGCCAGGGCTACCGGCGCCGAAAATAGACCTGTGGTATAATTGCCCAATCGCTATGCTCCGGTGCCCCCCGGCAGCGCGGAGCATGGGCACTACGCCGAGATAGCTCAGTTGGTAGAGCACGTGACTGAAAATCACGGTGTCGGCAGTTCGATTCTGCCTCTCGGCACCACTCACCCCCTCAGTTCAACCTAGTGGCAGTGTTCTAGCCCCCTCCCTAACCCTCCCCCGTTGCGACAGGGGAGGGAACCTCCCGCTACCCGATTAAGTTGGCCTCCTTCATGAGGGAAGAGGCTGGGAGTAGGCGCATTCACTCTGCCGGCATCGTTGGCGCCGACCGTCCCCATCGGATAGCGACCACGATGAAGAACACGCCCATAGCCATGAGAAAGGCACCAGCGACACCGATGATGACCCGATAGACCTCGGCGTCGAAAAGCTGCTGTCCGGCGCTGATGAGCAGGGCTATCGGCACGTACCAGCCGAAGTCGGCCATGATGTGGCCAACGTAAAAGGCGCCCAGTCCGGCGGTTCCGTGGCGGAGCGCCAGCGCCGTGTAGCCGGCACCGACCGTGACCCACCAGAGCACCCAATAGGGATTGCTCACGCTCACGACGACACCGGTGAGAATAGGCAGGGCGGCAGCCGAGGCCGTTTGTGCCTCATTGAGGTGAACGGCGCCAATCCAGGCGGACCGCGCGAGATCGCCGCCCAGCACGAGCAGGGTGATGCCGCCGAGCGCCGCAATCGTCCGCAGCACTGTCGGGTTGCGGATCGCCCGCGCCAACCCCCGTGCCAGGGCCAGCACCGTGACCAGCTCCAACAGGGCGTGTCCGAGCACCAGCAGCGGCGCCGTCCAGAAGCCGGTACGCGCGACGTCGCCGATCACCGCCGTCAGCAGCGGTCCCGGGGCAACGGCGCCGGACAACCCGACGAGCAGCGAGGTGGCGAAAAGCCCCCAGAGCACTCTCATCATCCTCTCCTACCGGCCCCCCTCCGCCAACCCTCCCCAATCCTGTTTATCCTGTCCATCCACGTTTGAATCGCGGTGGCTGCTAGAATGGCCGCGCCGCGTTGGTCCATAAGGAGATAGCACATTGACGAGCAACGATCCGCTGGGCATCGCCGTTGTTGGTTGTGGAGGGATGGCTGGCTCCCATCTGCGGGCCTACCGCGAGTTGGCGCAGAGCGCGCCGGGCCTCATCACGGTGAGCGCAACCTGCGACGTGGACGAGACCCGCGCGCGCCGCGCCGCTGCCGAGGTTGCCGAGTTCCAGCCGGCGGCGCCGCGTGTCTACACCGATTATCGGCAACTGCTCGACGAGCACCGGCCGGCGGCGGTTGATCTGGTCTTGCCGCACAATGTCCACCACACGTTCGTCGTCGAGGCCCTCGACGCTGGCGCTCACGTGCTGGTGGAAAAGCCGCTCGCCGTCAGTATGGCCGCGGGCCGGCGGCTCTTGGCGGCGCACGAGCGGGCGTGCCAGCGGTCGCCCGTTGTCTTGGCCGTGGCCGAGCAGTACCGCCGCCGGCTGGAGGAGCGCACGAACTGTTGGGCCATCCGCGATGCGGGGCTGATCGGCGAGCCGCGGATGATCTTCTCACAGCGCGTAAATCTCAGCATGGGCCTGATCGTCGGCACCGCCTGGCGCCACGACCGCCTCCTGTCCGGTGGCGGCTGGGTGCTCGACGGCGAGGTGCATACGTTCGATCTCTTTCACTACCTGTTCGGGCGTATCGCCACGGTCTATGCCGCGGTCCGGACGTTCGAGCCGACCCGCTACCAGGACCCGCAGACCCTCAGCGGCCCCACGCCCTCCGACGTCGAGGACGCCGCGATAGCCGTGCTGACCTTCGAGAGCGGGCTGATCGCCAACTTCACCTGGACCCAGGCCGCTCCAGGCAAGGAGTTCCAGCGCCGCCGCTACTACGGCAGCGCCGGCTCGCTGGACGAGGACGGCCTGCACCGGCGCGACGGCACCGTTCTTAGCCGCGCCGAGCTACAGGAGCAGTTCCTAGCATCGCTCACCCCGGAGCAGAAAGAGACTTTGTTTCCCTACGACACCAGGGACCCGGTGGTGGTAGAGATCGTAGATTTCGTCCGCGCCGTGCGTGACGGCACCGCACCGGAGGTAGACGGCCGCGAGGGGTTGGCGGCGATGGCGGTGAGCGAGGCGATATATGAGTCGGAGCACGCCGGTACACCGATCAAGGTCGCCGATGTCGAAGCCGGCCGCGTCCGAGCGGCACAGCACGACATTGACGCGCACTGGGGCTTGCTCTAGTCCGACAGGCCGGTGGACCAACAACCCTACTGGGAGATAGCGATGGCCTCGGAGCCGACACATGCTCGCGATGCTGCTTACCTTGAGGTTATCCTCGCTCCATTAGCGGTGAGCAGAGCATACAAGCCGAAATTCGGCCGGAGAACGGGCCTCACGCGCTCGGAGTTTCAGCAACTGTATTCAAGTGACCCCTTCTATAGCTGGTTCGGGTTGGATACACCACGAATATATGCAGCCCATAGAACGGCAGGAGGTATAACGTCGCTATACCGGCAGATTGGCATTGGCTGTGAGCGTTTGCTGCGGCGCATCTTGATGGATACGTTGGGTCTCTCTGAAGAGCAAGCCGCTTGGTCCTATCGGCAGAGGGTGTCGGAGCGACGCACCAGGAAGCTGTCGCTGGATGCGCGCCTCGCTACTGCGGCGCTCAAGGGAGAACATCAGCGCAGAGTCTCCGATTGGCTTCAGGCGGCCTGTGCGAGAGCTAATGTTTCTCCGACGGTACAAGGGGTTATTCGAGGAGCGGTATTTGAGGTCAGGCAGGGATACAAAAGTAAGGACTCGAAGCGTCAGAATGCCGATCTGGCGAATGCAGCAGCGGCCTACTCCAATGCATATCTTCCGGTTTTGGCCCTATTGTCTTCTCAGATTGACGACGATATCGCCGAGCGTTACGCTTCAGCCAACTGGCTCATCCTCCGTGGCACTCTCGCCGGAGACGCCACGACATCTACATACGAGTTTTTCCGACGTGTCGTGGGGTATGACCTCGCCGGCTTCTTTCAGCGCCATTCCGGCAAGTTGAGCGCCGAGATAGAGTTGCTGCTTGGAACGTTGTTGGATTAGCAGATGGTTGGTCAACGCGCCGACCTGACCTTCAAGCACAACCTCCAGGAGGGCAGACACGGTTGGCTGCGGCTTACTCCGGCCTATTCCGTCAAGCTCGTCAGACAGATATTGGGCCACCATGTGCAGCCCCGCGCCGTCCTGGACCCGTTCTCAGGCAGCGGCACTACCGGTCTGGTCTGCGCGGAGTTCGGCTTGCCCTGCGATCTCGTGGAGATTAATCCCTTTCTGGCCTGGTTGTCGCGAGCCAAACTCTATCCCTACACCCAACGAGACGTTGAGGAAGCGGAGCAGTTGGCGTTGTCGGTGACTGTGCAGGCTCGTCAATCGGTCCCGGATTCCCAGCTCTGGACACCTCCCATCCGCTTCATCGAGCGCTGGTGGACCCCTGAGCGTCTCGCTACGCTGGCACGCATATTTCATGCGCTGAAATGCCATAGCGATAAGGATGGTGAAACGCCGGCCATCACGTTACTACTGATTGCCTTTTGTCAGCTCACCATTAACTGGTCTAATGCCTCCTTCAATCACCAGTCCATGTCATTTAACGGTGTGTCCGGCCGCTCATTATTCCAGGAGGATGAACCGGACCTGATGATCGCCGATTTTGCCAGGCGCGTTGGGCTGCTGCTATCTGCTGCTCGATCATCGGTACCAGGTCGGTCGCAGGTGTATACCGGCGATGCGAGGCGAGTGCATCGGCTAGTCACGGGAAGCTACGATTGCGTCATTACATCACCGCCCTACCCGAACAGAATCAGTTACGTGCGTGAAGTAAGGCCGTATATGTACTGGCTTGGATTCCTGAAGGACTCCCGAGAGGCGGGAGAGTTGGACTGGCGAGCTATTGGAGGAACCTGGGGTGCCGCAACGAGCCGTTTGGCACGGTGGTCCCCTAACGGATCGGCCGTGCCGTTTGCAGGCTTCGGAGAAATCGTGGAGCGGATTGGCAGCAATAGCTCTCTGTTGGCAAACTACGTCCATAGATACTTCTGCGACGTTATCGAGCATCTGGAAAGTGTGAAAAAGGTATTATTACCTGGAGCAAAGCTCTTCTATATCGTAGGGAACTCCAAGTTCTATGATACGGTGGTGCCTGTCGAACGCATATACGAGAGCATACTTGAAGTAGCGGGTTTCAGCTGCCTGAGCACAGAATTAATCAGGAAGAGAAACTCCAAGAAGGAACTGTACGAGTTCATGGTCTCTGCCGAATGGATCGGGTAGGTCACTGCGGGCTGATGATACCTGGGCGCTAACCCTCCCCGACCACGTGGAGGAGGCGGCGTAGCTTGGCGGCGCTGCGCTCCCAGGTAAACCGTGCTGCTTGCGCCGTTCCGCGCTCGATGAGCGTGGCACGTAGCTCCGTGTCGCCGAGACAGCGGGATAGCGCGTCGGCCAGGGCTTCCACGTCGGTTGGCTCCACCAACAGCCCAGCGTCGCCGACCACTTCCGGTACGGATGACACCGCCGAGGCCACGACCGGGCAGCGACAGGCCATCGCTTCGACACAGGGCAGGCCAAAGCCCTCGTAGAGCGAAGGATAGGCCAGCGCGACCGCACCAGCGTACAGCAGACGCAGCTCGCCGTCGTCGGCGTCCTCGATCAGCCGGAACGAATCGGCCATCCCGTGCTCTCGCACCGCCCGCTGCACTTCGGCGTAGAGCCAACCGCGCCGGCCGGCGTGGACGATCACGATGTCCTCGCCGGCCCGCTCGCGGAGCAGGCGCACGGCGGCGATCAGCCGGGGCAGGTTCTTGCGCGGCTGGACCGTGCCTACCGAGAGGACGTAGGGACGGTCGAGTCCGCGCCGCCGGCGCATCGCTGCGAGTGCGGCGGGATCGTCCACCGGGCGGAAGATCGGATCGGCGGCCGATAGGAGCACGGCCGTCTTTTCCGCCGGCACGCCCAGCAGCGCGATGGTGTCTTGGCGCGTGTGCTCCGAGTCGGCAAGCACCAAGGCTGCGGCTCGCACGGCCCGGGGCACCGCCGCGGTGAGGAAGGCGACCAGGCCGGGGTCGTGCGTCTCCGGATAGCGCAGGAACGAGAGATCGTGGACTGTGACCACCCCTTTGGCGTGTAGCAGCGGCGGTAAGACGAAGTTCGGTGAGTAGAACACCGCGCTACCCGGGCTACAGAGGTCGGCCCAGAGAGGCACGCGCCAGCGATGCCACAGGACCGTCAGTAGGCGCTCCGGAACGGGCAAGCGCCGCAGCGTTACCGCCCCTCCGTCGGGGCGCGACTCCTCATCTACACCTGCGGAGAGGGGAATGGCAGGTGCGGCTCCCGCATAGAGCAGGGTGTAGCTGTCGTCCGGCGCGGTATGGATGAGCGCCTGGACCAGAGAGCGGGTGTAGCGCCCGACCCCGGCAATCTGCCGCACCGCTGGGGTGTAGTCAATGGCGATCTTCACGATGTATCGTCTCCGGCCCCCCTATGGTCCCCCCGCTGCGGCAGGGGGACGGCGATGCAGGCGACTGCGGCGGCGGGGTGGACGGGTAGGTTCCCTCCCCTGTCGCAACGGGGGAGGGCGAGGGTGGGGGCACTCGCCACTGACCACCGCGCCTACTTCGTGTGCTTGCTGACGAGGAAGACGGGCAGCCCGGTCACGATCAAGCCCCAGAAGCTGATCGAGCGATCCACCAACGCCACGCCGAGCGCCACCTCCGGCGCAACACTGAACAGTGCCAGCACGCCTACCATGCCGGTCTCGACGGCGCCCAAGCCGCCAGGCGTCGGGACCACGAGCAACAGCGAGGCGGCGGTCAGGATGAAGAGCACCGGCCCGATGGACAGCGGCACGTGGAGCGCGTGGAGCACGAAAAAGAGCCGGCCGGCCTCCGCCAGCCACGCGAGGATGGTAAGCGTGCTGACGACGGGCAGGTCCTGGAACGAGTTGAAGACGCCGTGCTGGAAGCGCGAATAGTAGGCTTGGATGCGGGCGCTGAAGAAGCCGATGAGGCGCGGACCGCCGTACCGCAGGGCCAGCACGCCAGCGATGAGGACGGCGAGGACAATGGCCGCGAGCAGTGCCAACTGCGTCAGCTCGGCGTCTACGCGGCCCCGCAGCACCAGCAGCCCACTCACCGTTAGCAAGAGGATGAGCACCAGCACGTCAATGACCCGCTCCGCAAACACCGTGCCCATCGCGCGCGAGAACGACACGCGGTCGGTGCGCTTGAGGAGATAGCCGCGGTATGCGTCGCCGAGCTTGAGTGGCGCGATGCTGTTGACGAACCAGGAGAGGTAGATAATCTCGGTCAGCCGCCCCACGGACAGATAGGGATGTCCCACGTTACCCAGCAGCCGTCGCCAGCGCAGCCCCCGCACCGGGAACGTGCAGACATACGAGCCAATCGCCAGCAGGTAGAACCAGGGATTGGCGTTGGTGATGCTGGCCCAAGTGGCGTCGAGATTCACGCCGGCGGCGCGAACGACCACGACCAGGACTGCCAGCCCGACGACGAAGGAGATCGCCGTGCGGATGTTCAGCAGCCGCCGTACCCAGCTGTTGGATTCGCCTGCCGGCGGCGTGGTTGCTGCGGTCACGCCGGCACTCCCGAACGGTGGCCGCCTGCCGGCCCCCGCTCCGGCCGCAGACGGGCGGCCACCGGCGCAGTCGCCGTATGCTCCAACAGGGCCAGCAGCAGGCCCAGCAGCACACCCATGCCCTGGACGAAGAGCATGTCGAAGATGTTGTGGATCGAGTAGGCCGTCAGGCTGCCCAGGATGCCTACCGCCAGCGCCCGCACGGCGCGATCCTGCCGGTGGCGTAGCGCACGTCGTCCCACGTATACGATGGCCAGCGCGAGCACGAGATAGGCACCGAGACCCAGCAAGCCCGTCTCCGCCGCGATGTTCAGGTAGAGATTATGCGCGTGGCCCAGGGGTTGCTGCCACTCCGGCAGCGCCACCTCCGGGTAGTAGGCGTCGTAGTTGCCAACGCCGATCCCGGTCAGGTAGTTGTCCTGGAACATGCGTAGGCCGGCGTGCCATTGCGAGAGCCGCTCCAGCACCGACCAGTTCTCCGGGGTCGCCGGGGTGCTCGCCACGGTCCGCACGTTGACGGCGGCCAGGGCCGCATCCAGCGCCGGTTCGGTGACTCGGTCCGGCAGCGCCAGGCCCGCGACGATAGCGAGCGCGAGCACGGCAGCGCCGCCGGCCAGCGTGAGGCGTCGCGTGGCCCGACTGCCGAGCAATAGGATCACCGGCACGGCGCCGGCCATGCCGAGTAGCCCCCCGCGCGACAGCGACGCCAGCAGCGCGCTACCGAGCACGATCATCACCACGCCGGTAAACGAGCGGATCCACGGCAGTCGCGCTTCCAGATCGCCGAACGCCCAGAGTGCAAAGGCGATGGGAAAGAACAGGATCAGATAGCCGGCAAACGGATTGGGCTGGCCGAACGTGCCGTGTGCCCGCATCAGCACGCCGTTGAACAGGAAATGCTCCGGCCCGATGCGGCCGAGCGTCTGCACCAGCCCTACTCCCGCCTCGGCCATTGCTGCTACCAAGAGACCGCCTACCACCCACCACCGCCAGTGGGTGACGCGCAGGAGCACCACCGTTACGACGTAGACTGCGAGCAGCTCGGCCCACTTGATGACTTCCTCCAGCGAGGACGCGATGTCCTGAGAGCGGAGGATACTCAACATAAGCACGGCGAACAGTACGAGGCCCGGCAGGAGCAGCAGTGGGCGCGGTAGACCGCGTGTCCGGCGCAGCGACAGCAGCGCCGCGGCGACGTACAGCAGGACCAGCACCTCCGTGATGCTGACCCGGAAATCCCCTAGCGTCATGGTGACGAGCGACTGAAACGGCACCGACCAAGCGAGGAGGAACACGCCAACCAGCGGCTGCACCAGCAGCAGCACGAGCACGAGCACACCAGCGAAAGCTGCGGCGGATACCCAGGGTGGGGCAATGGCAATGGCGCTGCCGAGAGCCAGCAGCCCCACGGCGTCCCTGATGCGGGACCACGGCCTGGACCCGCTGCCGGATGCCGTCCGGTTGCCTCGATGCGCTCGCGCCAGTAGGCTCACGTTGCCTCGCTACCTGTGGTCCGGATTCTACACGCGAGGACCTTAGCGGTCCGGACGGCGGGCATACTCGGAGCCGCGCGTGGTCCGAAACCAGGCAATCGTCTCCGCCAGCCCCTCGCGCAACGGCACCGTCGGTTCCCACCCCAGCACCGTGCGGGCCTTCGTGATGTCCGGACAGCGCCGGCCGGGGTCGTCCCGGTACACCGGATCGGCTTCCCGAACCGCCTGCCGCGTGATGGGGGAGTGCGATCCGGCTACCTCGACTACCAGCTCTGCAAACTTGCCTACCGTCCACTCGTCCGGGTTGCCGAGGTTGAACACCTCGCCGCGTGCCGCGGATTCGGGCGCTCCGATGACGCGCAGAATGCCGGCGGCCAGGTCGGTCACGTAGCAGAAGCTCCGCGTCTGCTCACCGGTGCCGATCACGGTAAGCGGCTCACCGGCGAGGGCGCTGCAAATGAAACTGGGCACGACGCGGCCATCGTAGTGGCGCGTGCGTGGCCCATAGGTATTGAAAATCCGGACTATCCGCACGTCCAGGTCGTAGCGACGGCTGTAGGCCATCGTTAGCGCCTCGCCGTACCGCTTACTCTCGTCATAGCAGCCGCGGAGGCCGATGGGGTTCACGTGGCCCCAGTAGGTCTCGCGCTGCGGGTGCTCTTGAGGATCGCCGTAGACCTCCGAGGTCGAGGCGAACAGAAACCGGCTACCATGCTGCCGCGCCAACGCGAGCAGGTGCTCGGTGCCGCGCGCGTTGACCGCCATGATCTCCAGGCTCAGACGCCGGAAGTCCAGTGGGCTGGCCGGACTGGCCAGGTGCAGAATCCAGTCCACGGGGGGCAGATTGGCGGGCAATGCCGCGCCGACATCGGCATGGACGAACGTAAAGCCGGGCCGGTCGGTCAGGCCGGCCACGCTCGCGCCAAAGCCGGTGAGCAGGTTGTCCAGACACCAGACCTCGTGGTCGTCGGCAAGCAGCATTTCACAGACGTGGGAGCCGATCATTCCGGCGCCACCGACGACGAGTACGCGCATGGCTAGGCACTCTTCTCCGGCGTGGTGGGCGGCGAGACTGATGTGTGTTGCATAAGCACGACCAACGCGCCCGCACTAGCCCAGCAGACGTAGGCGAGGTCCGGTAGGAAGTAGGAGTTGTCCACTAACCCGTGTACCACAAAGGCGGTGAAGCTGCCGGCCAGTCCCAATGTAAGCAACTGCGAACGGCGTACTTCGTCCGGCGGAGCATTGGGTACAGCGGTACCATCCTTTCGCAGCAGCCGCCACAGACCGCGGCCCCAGGTCGCGAGCAGCCAGCCGAGTGCTGCGATGCCCATTATACCCCCGCGCAGCCAGTAATCGAGGATTAGGTTATGGGGGTGCGAGACGAACGGCTCTTTCCAGGCGACCCCCTCGCGGTAGGCCGGATAGGCGTAGAGAAATCCGTCCGGCCCGACGCCGAAGAGCGGATGGTCCAGCCCCATCCGCAGCGCGGCCCCCCAGAGCTGGAGGCGCAAGGCCATCGTGCCACCGAGCGGGTCGCCAATGCTGCTCAATCGCTCCACGCGCGTTGCCAAGCCAATCCCCAGGAGGAGGACGAGGACGAGGGCCGCGACCACGGCGATGAGTGCGCGGCGGCCGGCAGCGCCCCCGCACCATCGCGCCACGGAACGCCACCAGGCTTCCGGCGTAGCACCGCCCCTGAGCACCAGCAACCCGATCAACACTACCCCCACGCCGGCGGCGCTGGCCAACCATGCTCCACGTGAAAACGAGAAGAGGAGCGCCGCGCCGATGATGCCGGCGCTCAGAAACGCCACGCCTAACCGCCAGGACCGCAGCATCCGACTGTTACGACGGTGCTGTGCCAGCGTGTCCGCTTGCCCGCTCCCGACGTGGAGGACCACAAGGGCTATAGCGAGGGGGAGCAGTCTGCCTAGGAAGAGCGCGAGGTGGTTGGGGCTGCCGGAGAGACCGGCGAGCCGCACGACACCCTCCGCCTCGATGAGCCGCTGGCCGGCTGCGCCGAGGGCCAGCGCCGCCGCTCCGGCGCCGACACCGGCGGCCACCAATGCCCAGGTCAGCCGGGCCGGGTCGCCGCGCCGCCGGAACAGCGTCACGATGAGCACCAGCAGCAGGGCCGGCTCCAGCACGATGACTCGTAACTCGCGCAGCGCCAGCGTCGGCACCTGCGCGCCAATGGTGGCCACGGCCGCCGCCACGATCAGCAACGCGGCCGCCCCCCCGAACGGCCCCGGCCAACGCGGCCAGCGTTCGTGCCACACCGCTCGCGCCACGACGGCGCCGACCGTTGCAAGCCAGAGTAGCTCTGTCAAGTTCACGCGCCCCAGCCCCAACTGCACGGCGTGGGCGTGCAGCGGGAGCGATAGGATAAGCAGATACACGCCAATCCGCGGGCGCCACAGTACGAGCAGGCCAAGAGACCCGGCCAACGCCAGCGCCGGCCACCCCGGCAGTAGGAGCATGGCCGTCATGGCAGCCAACGCCGCTGCCAGCGGCCACCCGTCCGTGCTCTGCCACCGGCGCAACAGACCGTGGAGCGGCTGTTCGTCCGTCAATGAGCGGAGTCCGTGCCACGCGGCGGCACCATCCACTGCTCCCGGTTGCCCCAGGAGCGGGGCCAGTAGTGGCGCGAGGCTGCGCCGCAGCCAGCGACGCATGCGCCAGAGCAACGCAATGAGCGCCGCGCCCCACACGCCGCCGGTAATGAGATACGGGCCGAGAGGCCGGGCGCGGCCAATCAAGATCGCGTCCACGCCGATAGCCGGCCCCGCGGATGATTCGTGCTGCCGGCCCGTCACGACCAGTTCCAGCTCGTGGAGACGATCCGGGAGGCCCGTAGCGATGGGAATGTGCTGCTGGGATACGGCTTCCGGCCGGTATTGGTCGAGCAGCGCCCGACTGGCGGGACCGGACGGGAGCCGATTGGCCAACGTCGGAGCGCCGTCAATGGTCACTTCGGCGATACCACGTCCCGGCCCCACCGGCGCCAGCAGCACTACGTCCGTGCCACGGAACGTGAGCCGCAGCGTCGTGCCGGAGACCGGGCTTTCCCAGTACCGCTGGCCGCTGGCAGTCGGATCGAAAGTGTATTGGCCGGCGCCCTCGATCAGGATGTCCGGGTGAGACTCCTCGTGCCAGCCCGCTCCGAACACGGTAACGGCGCTTGCCGCTTGCAGCGCGGCGTACAGGGGGCGCGGCTGCCAGTCGTCATCGAGCAGCCCGAAGAATGCGGTCGGGTCGTCGGGATGGACGCCCGGAATGCGGAGCACCCACAGCGCCATGACGCCGACGAACGGCCACTCGTCCCGCGCTCGCGCCAGGGCGCGCACCGTCGAGCGGCGCTGCTCGGCCACGGAAAACGATCCCCACGGTGAGGGGTGCCCTTGCCAACCGGCCGGCAGCGCGTTCCAGCCGAATTCCGAGACCCAAATCGGCTTCGAGCCGTCGCCCCAGGCTTCCATCAAGCGCCGCGTGAGTATCAGACGGGGAAAGTTCGTGCGTTCGGGCACAATGCGATGGTCGTCGGCATCGGTCCAGAGACCGTAGGCCATCACCGAGGCAATATCGAAGAAGTCCTTGGCGCCATGCTCATACATGCGTTCGAGGAAGGCGAGGTCGTCGAGGCCGCGGTCGCCGCGTTCGAGGGTGGGCGCGAGACCGGCCGCCAAGACGCGGATCATAGGATCGGCTTCCTTGGCCCGCCGGTAGGCGGTGCGGAGCAGCTCGACATACGCAGCGGGATCAACCGGCCGGTCGCCCCACTCGTGGTTCAGATTCGGCTCGTTCCAGATTTGGATGTGGCTGATCCGGCCCCGGTAGTGCGTGACGAAATCGTAGACGAAATCGCCGTAGTCGAGGTAGTTCAATGGTGGGTGGGTGCCGCTACTACCGGGGGGACGTGCCCATTCGGGAGGGCGGTCCAGCCGCGCGATGATCTCGATGCCCTGGCTTACGGCCGTGTCTACGATGTGGTCGTACTTGTCCCAGGTGGTGTGGCCGGTCGTCTCGTGCGTGTATTGCCCTTTGCGCCGTTCCAGATCAGTCCACAGGAACTCCTGACGTATCCAGCGGATGCCCGCCGCCCGTGCAAGCTGCAATGATCGCGTCACCCCCGCGGTCGTTTCCAGCTCCAGGCGCGTATTGACGCCGAACTGTGCTACGGCGCGGTCCGCAATCGGCGCCGCCGGCAGTCCGAAACTGACGCCATCCTCGACAACGAGACGGTACAGCAGCATCCCGCCCGTCGTGCTGACAAGCGCCAGCAGCCAGAGCACGAGGATGCCGAAGCCGACTAGCCGGGTGTACCGGCGACGTTGCCCCACCAGGTCTGTACCACCTTGAACCCCAACGGATTAGGCCGGCCGAGCGCGTCACCAGCCGCGGCGGGCCGTGGCCGCTCGCTTGACCGCGAAGTACACCGGGCGCGGTGCGAAGTCCGGCTCGACCATGCGGAAGTAGTATTCGGACTGCGCCGGACCGATGTCTCCGACCTGCCGGAAGTACCAGATCATGATCGAGCCAACCCAGGGCCACTCGCGTCGCGCGTGGAGCACCCCCTCGACCGTCCATTCCGCCTGTTGCTGCTCGCTAACTCGGCGCCAGATCAGCTGCTCCGGCGGCATGGTCGGCGGTGAAGCGTTCCAGCCGTATTCATTGAACCACACCGCCTTCTTGCCATCATTGTGGCGCACCATCACGTCGCGCAGTAGGCGCACGCGCTGGAAGTTGAGCGTATCGGTGCGCGGTGGCTCCGTCGGCGGCCGGTCCATCCCGTAAGCGTTGGCCAGCATGATGTCGAAGTAAGGTTGAGCGCCGGCTGCGTAGAGCTGGTCCAGGTATTCCAGCTCGTTCAGATTTACTGGGCCGCGTTCCAGGTTAATCGCCAGCGGCGCGCAGAGCACGACGGCGTTGGGGTTGGCGGCCTTGGCCCGCGTGTAGGCGATCCGCAGTAGCTCGGCGTAGGCGTCCGGGTCTACGCGCCCGGTCCATTCCGTGCCGAGGTTCGGCTCGTTCCAAATCTGAAAGTGCTCCACCCGGCCGCGGTAGCGGTTTACCGTAGTCGCCACGAAGTCGCCGAAGTCGTCGAAGTCGTCGGGCGGATGGCTGTGGCGCTCTTGATTTATGCGTGCCCACGCCGGCGGCCGGTCCAGCCGCGCGATCACCTTCAAGCCGTGCTGCTCGGCGAGAGCGACCAGATCATCGAACTTTGCCCACGTGACCTGGCTATATTTCGTGTCCCAATACTGGCCTTTGCGCGGCTGCTCGATCTCTTCCCACGGGAACTGTTGCTTGATCCACCCGATGCCGGCGTCGCGGATCATCCGCAGGGAGAGGTCCTTCTTCCAGTATTCGACCTCCTTATGGAGGAAGGTGTTGACACCCCAGGGATTGCCGTCGGTGTGGAGCATGGTGCGCTCCGGCGGCGGCGCCTCGGTGAGCGTACAGGCGCTGGCGAGCGCCGCGGCCGTACCCAGGCCGGTGACTTGCCCGAAGCGGCGACGCGACACTCCGACGCTCATGCTGCCTGCTCAGGATGCCAACGGTGGACCGTTGATGATGGCGCCCTCCGCCGGGAACGCGGGGAACGCGACGTTCAGGACTTCCTCCATGTGCTCCACGAAGACGATCTCCAGCGCCTCCTGCACGTCCTCCGGCACGTCGAACAGGTCCTTGCGGTTGCGGGCCGGCAGGACAATGGTGCGGATGCCGCCGCGATGGGCGGCCAGCACTTTCTCTTTGAGGCCGCCGATGGGCAGGACGCGACCGCGCAGTGTGATCTCCCCGGTCATTGCGACGTCGGCCCGCACCTCTCGTCCCGTGAGGGCGGAGATCAACGCCGTGGCCATCGTGATCCCGGCCGACGGACCATCCTTCGGGATGCCCCCGGCCGGCAGGTGCATGTGAATGTCGCGGTGCTCGGCGAAATCCTTGTCTAGCTGGAGCCAGCGTCGCCGCGAGCGGGCAAAGCTCAGGGCCGCCTGGGCCGATTCGCGCATCACGTCGCCGAGCTGGCCGGTCAGGATGAGCTTGCCCTTGCCGTCGAGCAGGGTCACTTCCACCGGCGCGAGATCGCCACCGGCCGGTGTCCAATACACGCTCGTCGCGACGCCGACCTGTGCCCCTTTGTTCGCCAGCTCCTGCCGGAAGCGGGCCGGGCCGAGGTGTGTTGCCAAGTCCCGCGTGCGGACGCGGAGCGGCGCTCCGTTGGCCTTCGCCGTCCGCTTGGTCGGCTTTGCCGGCGCGTCGGCCGCCTGGGTAGCGCCGTTCGTGGCTTCTTCCTGCTCGGCGACGTTGCGGGCGATCTTGCGGCAGATCGTAGCCAACTCCCGCTCCAGGTTTCGCACGCCGGCTTCCCGCGTGTATTCGCGGATCAGGCGGCGGATGACCGGCACGCCAATCCGTACTTGATCGCGCCGCAGACCGTGCTCCTCCAACTGGCGCAGCACGAGAAAGCGCTTGGCGATTTCCACCTTCTCGGCCTCGATGTAGCCGGGTAGCTCGATGACCTCCATCCGGTCCTGCAGTGCCGGAGGTACCGGGTCCAGAATGTTGGCCGTGGTAATGAACATCACCTGGGAGAGATCGTAGGGTACCTCCAGGTAGTGGTCCGAGAACGTGTTGTTCTGCTCGGGATCGAGCACTTCGAGCAGCGCCGAGCTAGGATCGCCGCGGAAGTCCATGCCGAGCTTGTCCACTTCGTCCATCATGAAGACCGGGTTCATGGTGCCGGCCTGGCGCATCGCCTGGACAATCCGCCCCGGCAGCGCGCCGATGTAGGTGCGCCGATGCCCGCGTATCTCCGCCTCGTCGCGGATACCGCCCAGCGAAAGCCGGACGAAAGTGCGTCCCAATGCATGGGCGATGGACTGACCGAGGCTCGTCTTGCCCACGCCCGGGGCGCCCACAAAGCAGATGATCGGGCTGCGGGTATGGGGAGACAGCTTGCGGATCGCCAGATATTCGAGAATGCGCTCCTTGACCCGCTTGAGGCCATAGTGCTCGGCGTTGAGCAGCCGTGCCGCGCGGCGAATGTCGAGCTGATCGGTCGTGCGTTTCTGCCAGGGCACGGCCAGCAGCCAGTCCAGGTAGGTGCTGATGATGCCGGTTTCCGGGGATCCCGGTGGCATCATCTGGAGCCGCCCCAGCTCTTTTTCGGCTCGCTCGGCGACCACCTGGGGCATTCCGGCGGCGGCGATGCGCTCGCGCAGGTCGGCATTTTCTCGCGCCTGAGCATCCGTTTCGCCTAGCTCCTCCTGGATCGCCTTCAGTTGTTCACGGAGAAAGAACTCGCGCTGGCCTTCGTCGGCGTCCTGGCTGCGCTCCGATTGAAAGCGCGTCTCCAGCTGGAGGAGGTCTCGTTCCTTCTCCAGCAGCGTGTGAATAGCCATGAGGCGTGCCCGCGGATCGAAGGTCTCCAATAGCGCCTGGCTCCGGTCGAACGGCAAGTCGAGGGCGTCCGCGATGACATCGGCGAGCCAGCCGGGGCTGTCCGTGTTCATTGCCATCACGTAGGTATCATCGCTCAACTTGTCGTTGAGCTTGACGCACTCCTCGAACAGCGTGAGCACCGCCTTGTGCTCGGTCCGGTCCGCCGCTGCTGCCGCATCGTCCGGCGGCACCTCATCGTCGTCCTCGATGGGTTCCACCTCCGCCTCGATAAGCGGGTCGAGGCGGCGGAAGCGCCGGACTCTGACGCGCCGCTGTCCCTGCACCAAGATGCTGGTGCGGCCCTCCGGCAGCTTGAGCTGGCGTCCGATGATGGCCTCAGTGCCGACCTCGAACAGGTCTTGGTGTCCGGGTTCGTCCTCGGCGCTATCGCGCTGGGTGAGTACCAAGATGCTGCGGTCGCCGGCGAGGGCACGCTCGATAGCCCGTAGGGAACGCTGCCGGCCCACGACCAGCGGCGATACCACGCGCGGGAACAGGACCTGGTCCCGCAGTGGCAAGACCGGCAGGATGAGCGTCTTGATCGACTCCGTTTCATCGGCCGGTGGTGTGTTCGGGTCGGACACTGCTTGCTCCTGGTGCTCGCTGTCACTCGATGTATTCATTGCCATTCCAGTACCTAGGTATTCAGGCCACCTGCACCGCGCCGGGGCGGCTGGCGCACCGTTGGTCAATCCGCTGCAGCAGCCGTTGCGGCGTATGCTCCAGTAGCTCCGGTAGCGCGGACTCCGGCAACCCCGCACCCAGAACCACGTTCCGCGCCGTCGTAGGGGTGAGATAGTCGCCGGGCTGGTGTCCATCGCTATTAACGATCAGCGTCGCACCGTGCTCACGCGCCAACCGTGCGACGTGCCCGTTCGTCAGGCTGTGGCCGCGCTTGGCGGAGAGTTCCAGGTAGACGCCATGCTCACGTGCCAACTGCACGTCCTCGGCGGTTATCAGCCCCGGATGCCCCAGAATATCCACGTCCGGGCAGGTCACGGCGGCGCGATTCGTGCCCACCACCACCGGCTCCGCGACGGATTCTCCATGCACGACCACCACGGCCGCGCCCGCCCGCCGCGCCTGCGCTGCCGCCGAGGCAATAACCTCCGGCGGCAGGTGGGTCAGCTCGACGCCCGGCAGGCAGCGAATGTCCCAATACCGCTCGGCCTCGGCGCAGTCGGCGGCCAGCGCTTCGAGCAACTGCTCGATACCGCCAACACCGATGTGATCGGTGATCGCGATGGACCGATAGCCCTGGATATGGACGCGGCGGATCAACTCGATGGGTGAGAGGGCGCCGTCGCTGAGGAAGCTGTGCGTATGAAAGTCGTAGATCGGCTGGTCAGTCACTAGAGTACCTCCACTATAGATTCTATAGCACGGCGCGCGGCTTGGTGTCTTGCCGCACCCCCCCCGGCCATCGGTCTAGGCGTACCGGAGCTGCGGTCGGGCGGCCAGGAGGGTGAGTGTGCAGAGGACGGTGAGGCCGCCGCCGAGCGCCACGGCGACCGGCGCACCCCAAGCGGCAGCGATGATGCCGGCCGGCACCGTCCCGAACGGCATCAAACCCATCAGGAGCAGGTAGATGCCGCTCACGCGGCCGCGCAGATTGTCCGGCGCAAGCTCTTGGATGACGGAGCCGTTGAGCGTGGTGAACGCCGCTCCGGCGGCCCCGACGGCAGCGAGCGCCAGTAGCCCCACCGGCAGCCACGGCGCCACACTGAGCACGATCAGGAAAACCCCATTTGCTATCGCAACCAATACGGTAGCGAACTGCTTGCGCCGAATGCCGCGCCGCGAGGCAAGGAGCACGGCCCCGGTCACGGCGCCGATCCCCATACTGGCGAACAGCAGCCCCAGTCCGCCCGGTCCGATGCCGTAGACATCGCGGGCGAAGGCCGGCAGTAGGGTCATGTAGGGCATCGCCAGCACCATCGGGGCAACGGCCAGCAGGAGCTGGAAGCGCAGCGGCTTGGTCCGGAAGCAAAACTCCAGCCCTTCCCGCAGGTTGGCGAAGACACCGGCGCTGGCCCGGCCGATGCGCCGGGGACCGGGTGTCCGCATCTGCAGGACGTTGCCGATAGCCCAGAGATAGGCCAGGCTTTGGAAGGCGATGCACCAGGCCACCCCGGCCACACCCATGATGACCCCGGCCACACTCGGTCCGATAACGCGACTCAAGCTCTGTGTGGATGAGAACAGGGCCAGTGCGTTGGTCAGCTTCTCTCGCCCCACGACCTGCGGAATAAGCGCCTGCCGCGCCGGGAGTTGGACCGCGATTGCGATGCCGTGGAAAGTGCTGGCAATCAAGATATGCGTGATGGTGATGCGTTCACTGAAGATCAGGACCGTAATCAGAGCGGTGACGACAAAGAGGACCGTCTGCGAGGTGAGGATGATGAGCCGCCGGTTGACGCGGTCGGCCAATACGCCGGCAACGGGCGCCAACACGAGCGCGGGCGCCGTGCGACAGAATCCGGCCACGCCGAGGAAGAAAGGCGAGCCGGTGAGGTCGAGGATCAGCCAGCCGATGGCCACCTGCTGCATCCAAAAGCCCATCGAGGTGATGCTGTTGCCCTGCCACAGGAGCCGGTAGTCGCGCACGCGCAGGGCATCGAAGGTCGAGCCGGCCCACCGCGCCAGGCTACGCCGCAGCCGCCACACGCCGCGCGCCCGTCCCTCGGCGGACGGCTGGGACCACGAGGACGGCGGTGCCGCTTCTTCGACGGCGGCCGCTGGCGGTGGATCGGTCTTCATACGTCACGACTGGGCGGCGAGGCTGACCCGCGCCGTCTGCACGGCCACAGGTCCCCGGAGCGAGGGCAAACGGGAGCGCAAGCAGGCCGCGCTCCGTAGATTATAGTGGCCGGCAGGCGCTCGTCATTCCCGCGCCAGCGGCAATCCCCGTCCCCCCGTCGGGACGGGGGGACCATAGGGGGGCTAGGAGTCTGCCCGTCCCCCCGTCGGGACGGGGGGACCACAGGGGGGCTAGGAAATATCCCCCGCCTAGCCGCCGCGCAGCCGCGGCAGGCCGGCTTCTTGCCACGCAGCGTTGAGCACCGCATACGACTGCCGAGCGGCAGCGAACGGATCGTAGTCCGGCCGGGCCTGGACCTGCTTGCTGATTTCCACCGTAATGGAGCCGGTGTAGCCGGCGGCGTCCATCAGCTTGAGGTAGCGCGTATAGTCCATCTCGCCCTCGCCGGGGATCAGGAACTCGTAGTCGGGCAGGACGCCGCGCTCGTCCTTGACGTGAGTGTGGACACTCACGGGCGCCATGGGCGGGACGGTTTCCTCGATGCTCATGCCCTGGACGTTGAAGTGGCTAATGTCGAAGTTCACCCTCAGCCAAGGCGAGTCAATTTGGTCGAGGAGCCAGAGCGTCTTGTCCGGTGAGTTCAGGCCCTGGCCAACGTGCGGCTCCAGCGCGATCACCACCCCCCGCGACTCGCCGTAGCGCGTCAGCTCGCCGATCCGCTCGACGGCCAGCTCCTTGTCGGTTTCCCAGTGCTCCGGATCGCCACCCGTGGCGGTATTCAGCGGTGGTGGTCCGTCGGCCCCGGCCAAGTCCACGGCGAGGTCTACCTCCGCTTGCAGGCGGGCGTAGTTCTGCCGATACTCGTCTTCCGGCACGATCAGCGACACGTGCCCAGCCAGCGCCGGCAGGTCTACTTGGTAGTCGTCGTAGAGCTGGCGGATGGCGCGTCGGGCCGGCGCATCGAGCGTGGATAGCTCCGTGACCCAACCCGGGATGACGGTCAGCTCGACCGCCTCGAATCCCAGTTTGGCGAGGTAGGGAATGGCCACGTCGGCCGGGAGGGTGGGCATCCCCCAGGTGCTATAACCGAGCTGCATCATGGTGAGGCACTCCTTTCGTGTGGCGCCAGCGTTAGCTCGACCGAGATCATAGCAGGACCCGGTGCCGTGCAGTTGTGCTGCCCGCTGCGAGGTGGTGATTGACGGCAGTTCGATATGGTATAAGTAGGACATGACGACAGCATCCCCACCACTCGACCCGGAGTCCCTGGTAGCTCGCATCATCGCCGAGCTTCAGACCACCCCTGGCGCGCAGACACTATTGCTGCGCGCCATGCTCACCAATGAGTTTCGGGGTATGCCGCTCCGTCTGGAGCGCATCGAGGCCGATATCGCCGAGCTTAAGGCTGATGTCCGCGGGCTTAAGGCTGATGTTCGTGAACTCAAGACTGATGTGCGCGAACTCAAGACCGATGTCTCGGAGTTGAAGACCAGAGTGGGGCGCTTAGAAGGCGATGTTGCAGTCCTCAAGGGAGACAGCCTGGAAGTGAAGCTCTACCGGCGAATTCGCCCGCTTGTCAGCCAGAGGCTGGGCCTACGCCGGCCGCAGGTGCTGCACAGCCCGGTATCGGACACCAGTCCGGAATTGTACAATCCGGCTGAACAAGCCCTTGACGATAGGATCATCACCGACGGGCAGGACACCCGCATCAGCGCGACGGACATCATTCTTCGCGCCCAACGCAAGGCGGACCGCTCGCCGGTCTGGGTGGCCGTCGAAGTCTCCAACGACATCGGCCAACACGACATCGAGCGGGCGCGGCAATCCGCTGATGCCCTGAGCCGCGTGTTCTGCCAGGATACTATGGCTGTCGTTGCCGGCTATCGCATCCATCCCCACGACCAAGAGCGGGCTACCCAGGCCGACGTGCATATCCTCCTCGTCCCAGAAGACGGTTAGGCGCCCCCGGCACACGAACCGGTTGCCGGCAACATGGCTGGGCCGGCCCCTCCCCACGCTGCCGCCGGCGTGACCGGCTCGCGGCCACGGCACCTAGAAAGCCGGGAGCGACCCGCCAGGCAAGCCACAGGTGGTGATTATCATGCTAATGATGACGAGCAGGCCGATGCCGGCCAGAATGGCGGTGGACCACCGCCGCCGACTGCGGTCGGAGCTGCTCCTACGGGGCAAGGTATTGGCGGACCGGGCGGCTCGCGCCCGTCGCCGGCTGGCAGCGGAGCGCCTGCTTCGTGGCATGATGGTACTCCGGTTCTCCGAGGCACGCGGCGGATGTGAGTCACTGGCGCGGTAGCGTCCGCAGCTTGCGGCGCATACGTAACAAGCCCCTGATGTCGGCAATGGCGGTCGGGATGATCCTGACGCGCGAGTCCAAGTCCTCCACCCACTCGACGGGCACTTCGGCGATCCGATACCCCAGATGCTCGGCCAGCAGTAGCAGCTCGGTATCGAAGAACCAGCTCGTGTCCTCGATCAGCGGCAGCAGCTTCTCCGCAGCCCCGCGCGTGAGGGCCTTGAAGCCGCACTGCGCGTCGGAGAAATGATGCCAGAACAGCGCCTTAATCAGCAGGTTGTATCCCTGCGACAAGACCTCGCGCCTGAAGGAGCGGCGGATGCGCGAGGCCGGCATCAGCCGCGAGCCGGTCGCCACGTCGCAGCCGTAGCGTAGGGTGTCGAGCAGGGGGCGGAAGGCCAGCAGATTTGTCGAGAGGTCCACGTCCATATAGGCCACGAGGTCGGAGTCCGTGGCCAGCCAAGCGTGCTTGAGTGCCCGCCCCCGGCCGCGTTGGGCCAGATAGAGGTAGGCCACGTCGGCATATTCTTCGGCCAAGGTTTGGGCTTCGGCTGCCGTCGCGTCGGTCGAGCCGTTGTCGGCAATGACGATCTGGCACTCGTAGCCGGCAGCCGCGGCGACGTGCTCGTTCAGAAAGGCGCGCAGGATCAGTACCTGCCGCCGCAGCGTCGCGGCCTCGTTGAGCACCGGGATGACAACGGAGACGGTCAGAAGGTCCATTGGCTAGTCCGTATCAGCACGTACTGCTTGATTCGCGCCGGTGTAGCTCCCGCGATCCGGCACGGTCTCCGCGATTATAACAGCGGCCGGCTCGCCCCTCTTCTAGCGTGGATTGCTCCGGTCATGGAGATGCTAGACTGGAGTGTGGAGAGCATACGCATGGATAGAGTAGAGAAGTCCCGGCCAGCGTGGCTAGTAGCGTTGTTAGAAGAGTTGCACACACCTCCATCGGCAGCGGACAAGGCGGCCCTACACGAGGCTGGCAGACGCATGGATGCCCACCGAGTCAAGCTGCGTCCCGGGGCCACAGTCCCAGAGATGGTTCGGGTTGAGCGTGGTACCGACTTGTCGTCCCCGACACTGGTGCAGCTATGAAGCGGAGTAGTGTAACTGCCGCCGCCACAAGCGGGATAGTGCTCTAGCCGATGGCGGCGATGCGGATCGGCTCTTCGACGTAGTCCGGTTCGTCTTCGCTGGTGCTGAAGCCGGTGGTGTAGAGCCGGAAATAGTAGCCCTCCACGTCCAGTAGCTCGGCGTGGGTGCCCTGCTCCACCAGCCGGCCGCGATCCAGCACCAAAATCCGGGTGGCGTTCTTGATCGTCGAGAGGCGGTGGGCAATGATGAGCGCCGTGCGATCTTGCATCAGCCGATCCAAGCCGCGCTGAATGAGTAGCTCCGTCTCGGTATCCACCGATGAGGTAGCCTCATCGAGAATGATGATCCGCGGATCAATCAGCAAGGCCCGGGCCAATGAAATAAGCTGTCGCTGCCCCCCCGACAGGTTGCCGCCTCGCTCTTCGACAATCGAGCCGTAGCCGTCCGGCAGCCCGACGACGAACGGATGCAGGCCGACCAACTTGCTCGCGCGCACAATGTCCTCGTCGGTCGCCTCCGGCCAACCGTAGGCGATGTTCTCGCGGACCGTGCCGGCAAACAGGAACGGCTCCTGGAGCACCAGACCGATCCGCCGACGCAAGCTCTCCTGGGTTACGGCGCGCAGGTCATGCCCGTCAATCCGCACGGCGCCGCTGTCCACGTCGTAGAAACGCATCAACAGCCGGATAATCGTGCTTTTGCCGGCCCCGGTACGTCCGACGAAGGCATAGCGGTCGCCAGGATTGACCGTGAACGACAAGTCCTCGAAGACGGGTACCTGGGGGTGGTAGCCGAACCGCACGTGATCGAACTCGATGTGCCCCTTCACCGCCGGCAGTGCCTCGGCATCGGGACGATCTGCGACCTCGATTTTGGTCTCTAGGAGGCCGAAGATGCGCTCGCCCGCGGCCATGGCCGCTTGCAGCACGTCGAACCGCGTCGTCAGGTCCCGGATCGGCTCGAAGAACCGGGTGATGAACAGCATGAAGGCTGTCAGCACACCGATGGTCAGCTCGGAGGAAGCATCACCGAGAAGCCATTGCCCACCGACCCAGAGCACCAGCACCGTGGCGGCGGCATCCAGCAGGTCCGTCACCGGGAAGATGCCCGCGTGTGGACCGATGGTCGCGTAGGTGGCCTGGAGATTGTAGTCGTTCACAATGTCGAAGTGGGCTGCGTTGCGCTCCTCGCGGCGAAACGCCTGCACAATCCGCATCCCCACGATGTTCTCGGCGAGGTTGGAGTTCATGTCGGCCACGGCCAGCCGCAGCCGCCGGTAGGCATTCCGACCGTACCGGGCAAAGAGGCGGGCTATCACGTACATGATCGGCAAGACCGTGAACGTCACGAGGGTGAGCCGCCAGTTCATACTCGTCATAATCGCAATCGTGCCGACGAGCAGGATGAAATCGGCGATGGTGCTCGTCAACCCTTGCGTCAGCACTTCGTTCAGCGCGTTGACGTCGGACGTTTGCCGCGAGATGACCTCACCGACCGCGGTCCGGTCGTAGTAACGCAGCGAGAGCGACTGCAAGTGCTTGAACAGCCGGCGGCGAATATCGAGTAGCACCCGCTGTCCGATCCACGAGAGCAAGTACGTTTGGGCATAGGAGGCGGCCCAGAAGACGACCAGCGAGACGACGAAGGCGATGGCCGTTGCATTCAGAGTGCCCAAGCTGCCGGGCCGCTCGTCGGTCCCGATGCCGTGGTCAATGGCTACCTGGATCAGCCACGGCTGCGCCATCATCATGCCCGAGACGATCATGACGAGCAGAAACGCGAGCGCCATCCGGCGCCGGTACGGGTAGAGCAGTCCGCCGAAGCGACTCAACACGTCGCGGTCGGTCAGACGCCGCGCGTTCGGATCGTAGTCCGGGAGGTCGGCGTAGAAGTTCATCCAGCGGCCGCCCATGACTAGCCTTGCTCCTTCCGCACGCCGTCGCCACGGGCCGGGTTTCCGTTCGAGTCTCCGTCAGCGGGCTTCCCGTTGCTCGCGTCCGACTGCTGGCGAGCGGCCAGGTATTCCTCCTGGTCGCGCATCTGCACCTCGTAAATCCGTTGGTAGGGACCGTCTTGCCGGATAAGCTCCTCGTGGGTGCCGCGCTGGACGATCTTCCCGCGCTCCATGACCAGCACTTGATCGGCGCGTTTGACGGTCGAGAGCCGATGGGCGATGACGAACGTCGTCTTCCGGCTCATCACGTCCTGGAGCGCCCGCTCGATGCGGAATTCCGTCTCCATGTCCACGCTGGACGTTGCATCGTCCAGGATCAGGATGCGCGGCTCGACGAGAATGGCCCGCGCCAACGACACCCGCTGGCGCTGCCCACCGGACAGCATCGCGCCGCGGTCACCGACCTGGGTCTCGTAGCCGTCGGAGAGCCGCGAGGCAAAATGATGCGCCTCGGCCCGCGTGGCCGCGTCCTCTACGTCCGGTAGCTCGGAGTCCGGGCGGCCGTAGGCGATGTTGCTCCGCACACTCTCCGAGAAGAGGAACGGTTCCTGGGGCGCGACGGTCATGTGCCGGCGCAGGCTCCTGAGCGTGAGGTCCCGCACGTCCTGTCCATCAATGAGCACCCGCCCGCGCGTAGCGTCGTAGAACCGGGGAATGAGGCCGGTCAAGGCGCTCTTCCCGGCGCCCGTCTCGCCGACCAAGGCGACGACCTCGCCCGGCTTGGCGACGAGGTTGATGTCTTGCAACACCGGCACACCCGGCTCGAACTCGAACCAGACGTGCTCCAGACGCACCTCACCCTCGATCTCTTCCAGCTCGCGGGCATCCTCGCGGTCCTTGACCTCCGGGATGGTATCGAGCACCTCGAAGATGCGTCGGGAGGAGGCCCCGGCGCTGGCAACCATGTTGATGATCCAGCCAAACCGGCGGCTCGGCCCCACTAGGCGGTTGAGGTAAATCTGGAATCCGATCAGGAGACCAATCGTCACCGTCCCGTCGAGGACGAGCCGGCCGCCCCACCAGATGACGAGGATGGCCCCTAGCCCGGCAATGGACGTGAGTAGCGGCTGGCGCAGCGCCATCGCCCGTGCCAGCCGGATGGAGCGCCCGAACAGCTCTTCGATGCATTGCCGGAACTTCGCGATCTCGCGTGGCTCTTGCGCGAACGCCTTCACGACGCGCACACCGGTCGCGTTCTCGGCCATGATGCCGGTGACGGTGCCGTACTGCTGCTGCACCCGGCCATAGAGCGGGCCGGCGACGTTCCCGAAGCTGAGGCCGGCCCAGATCATCAGCGGTAAGGTCACGATAGCCAGCAGCGTCAGCTGCCAGCTCAAGAAGACCATCACGCCCAGCGTAATCAGGTAGGTCCCCGCAGCCACGACAAAGCCGGTCGTGCCGTGCCCCATGAACCGCTGCACCGCGTCAACGTCGGAGGTTGCGCGGGCGATCAACTGCCCGGTGTCCGCGCGATCCAAGTAAGCGAACGACATCCGTTGCAGGGCCGTATAGACCTCTTTGCGAATGTCGCGGGCGGCGCGCGCCTCGTAGACGTGGAAGAGCGAATAGTAGCCGTAGCCGATGATTGCTTTGGCGAGGAACAGCCCCGTTGCGATCAGTAGCGCCGTGGTGAGCACTTGCGGGTTCCCCGCGGTGATGCCGTCGTCAATCGCCCACTTGATCTGGATGGGAATGGCCATGTCCATCGCGGTGGACACGAGCCAACAGCCGTAGCTGATGGCGACCAGGCGCCAGTAGGGGCGGAGATACCCCAGCACGCGGAGGATGTCCCGCCACGAGCCACCCTCGCCGGAGCCAAGCGTCAGCGAGCGGGGCACCCGCGCCCCGCCGCTGCCGGCGCCGCCACCCATACTCCCGGAGCCGAGGCCGATCATGCGCTTTCTACCATCATCCCGGCTGGCCGGCTGCCACAACGCGGGCAGCGGCGCCGGTCCGTTTGGTCGGCCGCAAGACGATGGAGGTGAAGATTCATGGCAGTTCTAGCGGTGAGCACCAGCGAGGGTACCACGCCTGCAACTTAACAGTCACGTTATCGTTGTGTACGCTCAGAGTCGGAGCCGCTGACCGGCGGCCCGCAGCCGGCCGCCGGAGGCGCAGGAAGCACCGATGCCCGACAGTTCCCCCGAAGCTGACCGCTGGCTACCGTCCGCCTCCGCACAGGCCGGGCTGGCCGCGCTGCGCCACCATGTCACCGGCCACCGGCGCGGCCGCATCTTTGTCCTTTCGGCGCCATCGGGCGCCGGCAAGGACAGTGTGATCGAGCGGCTGAAGCAGGACGAGGTGGCCGTAAACTATACGTTGCACACGACCACACGCCGGCCAAGGCCCGGTGAGGTTGACGGTGAGCACTATCGCTTCATCACGCCGGAGCAGTTCCGCGCCGAGCGCGACCGGGGCGGCTTCCTGGAGTGGGCCGCCTACCTCGACAGCTACTACGGCACGCCGCGGGTGCCGGTAGAGCAGGCACTAGATCGCGGGGAGGCGGTACTTGCCAAGCCCGACGTGCAGGGCGCCATGCAGATTCGTGACCGGTATCCTGATGCCGTCCTGATCTTCTTGGCGCCGCCGGACACCGATGAGCTAGTCACCCGGCTGTCCGGTCGCGGTACCGAGAGCCAGGCGGAGCGACAGCGCCGCGTCGAACGATCCCTGGCGGAGATTGCCCATATCCCGCAGTACGATTATCTGGTCATCAACCACCACGGTCGTCTCGACGACACCGTGGCCAAAGTCAAGGCCATTATCATTGCCGAACAGCAGCGCGTGTGCATTGGGCAGCACCATCTACGCGGCAGGAATCTACGTCCCCCCGCCGGTGCGGGGGGACCATAGGGGGGCGCCCCGTCCCCCTGCCGCAGCGGGGGGACCATAGGGGGGCAAAGGAGGCAAAGTACGTGGCAACCCTAGCCATCAACGGCGGTAATCCCGTCCGCACAGCACCCTGGACCCGCTGGCCCCAAGCCGACGAGCGTGCCCTGGAGTTGGTCACGGAGGTGCTACGCAGCGGACACTTGAGCGACGACGGGCCGATGGAGCAGCAGTTCACGGCCGATTTCGCGTCCTTCTGCACGGCGGCGCACGGCGTCTGCGTGATGAACGGCACCGTCTCGCTGCGCGTGGTGCTCGAAGCCGCGGGCGTGCAGGCGGGAGACGAGGTGATCGTGCCCGGTCTCACCTGGGTTGCCACCGCCGGCGCGGCCGTGGACATCAACGCCGTCCCGGTCTTTGTTGACGTTCTCTCCGAGAGCCTCTGCATGGACCCCGCAGCCGCCGCTGCCGCGATCACGGACCGCACGCGGGCGATCATTCCCGTCCATCTCTCCTGCGCCGTCACCGACATGGGCGCTTTGCTGGAGGTATGTCGCCGGCGCAACACGTCGCGCCCCGACGATGAGCGGATTTGGGTCATCGAGGACTGCGCCCATAGTCACGGCGCGCAGTGGCGTTTGCCCGACGGCAGCGTGCGCGGCACCGGCTCGATGGGGGATTTCGGCTCGTTCAGCTTCCAGTCCAGCAAGTCGCTTTCGAGCGGTGACGGGGGCATTATCGTGACCTCGGACGAGGCACTAGCCGACCGCTGCTGGTCACTCCGCAACGTCGGCCGGGCGCGTCATCCCGGCCAGACGCCGGGCTACGGGAACAACTATCGGCTGACCGAGCTACAGGCGGCGGTGCTGCGGGCCGGCCTCGAACGGCTGCCGGCGGAGATGGAGCACCGCCAGCGGAACGCCGACTACCTCACGCACGGTATTGCCGACCTACCGGGCCTGCGGCCCCTTGCCCGCGATCCCCGGCTGGTCCGCCAAGCGTTCTACGGCTACATCATTCGCTACGACGCCGCGGCGTTCGACGGGGTGCCCAAGGCGACGTTTCTGAATGCGCTCAAGGCCGAGGGTATCTTCTGCGCGCCGGGCTACCTGCCGGTCTACGAGCAGGAGCTGTGGCACATTGATCGCCGCCGCTTTCCCTTCGCCAGCCGGTACGACCCGGCAGCGGACGACTACGATCCGCCGCACTGCCCGGTGGCGGAGCAGGCGTCGCACAACGAGGTGATTGCGCTCCCCCAGCCGTTGCTGCTCGGCTCGCAGTCCGATATGGACGATGTGCTCGCAGCCCTGACCAAGCTGGTCAAGCACCGCGCGGAGCTGGCCCGGTAGCCCCCACCCTAACCCTCCCCCGTTGCGACGGGGGAGGGAACCTACCCGTCCCCCCGCCGCAGCGGGGGGACCATAGGGGGGCAACACGGCACGACGCCGATGACAGCCACGAACGACCAGGAAACGCCGCCGGGTGCCGTAGCCGAATTCGAGGCGGTCGCGGTGGCTGTGGCCGCCTACGGGGCGCACGACCCGCGGCGCTTCACCTACACGGTGCCGGCGCACCTGCACGGGCGCTTGCGGCCGGGGCAGTTCGTGGCGGTGCCGTTCGGCGAACGGACCGCCCACGGCCTCGTCACCGCGCCCGTGGCGGAGCGGCCCGACTTCGAGCTTCGCGCCGTCGAGCGCCTGCTGCATCCGGCGCCGCTCATCTCGCCTATCCACCTGGCCCTGGCCGTATGGCTGGCCGATACCTACGTCGTGTCGGCGTTCAGCGCCGTCCGCCTCGTGCTGCCGCCCGACCTGGAAACCTGGCTAAAGCGAGCGCTCGATCCCAAGCCGGGCGCGTCCGAGCAGCGGCGGATTCTCGCGCTCGCGTCAGCACTGCCTAGGCTCCTGCTCACACCAATTGCCGACATCCCGACAAAGCCGAATAGCCGTTGGAGCGAGCCGTATCGCCGCTGGTATGACCTCCTGAGCAGTGCTAAGGGCGCCGTCCCTTGGCCGCGCATCTGCGAGATCGTCGGTGAGGCTGACGCCCGCCTCTATCTGCGCCGCTGGCTTGACCGCGGCTGGATTACGCTCGCGTTCGAGGACATCCACACGGTAGACTCCCCCTCTCCACGAGTGGAGAGGGGGCCGGGGGGTGAGGAATGTTCGTCCTCCCTCGCCACGGCAACGCAAGACGACGGCCACGCGGTCACCGTCCTCCACGCCACGCTGCCGCAGACCCGCTTTGACCACTACCGGACGCTCATTCGGAACTGTGTCGAAGCCGGGCGCCAGGCGCTCCTGCTCGTCCCGGACCGCCGGCAGATCGGCCCGGCGCTCGACCGGCTTCAGTTCGGCGATCTCCGGGTAGCAACCTGGCACGCCCAGCAAGGGCAGACGGAGCGCCTAGAGCACTGGGCGCGTGCCCAGGCGGGAACGCTCGATCTTATTGTCGGCGTGCGGTCGGCGCTCTTTGCGCCGCTGTCGCGGCTCGGCCTCGTCATCGTCGAGCAGGAGCACGACGACGCCTACAAGAACGACGCGACGCCACGGTACCGCGCTGCGACGGTCGCCGTCGAGCTAGGCCGGCTGACCGGCACCCGCGTCGTCCTCGGCAGCGCCACACCGGATGCGGCCACCTACTTGCAAGGGCGCCGGGGCGTGTGGACGCTCGATCAGCCGCCGGAAAAGGACACACCGCGGTCCGTCGAGATCGTTGATATGCGCCGCGAGCGCACGGTGGGCCGGCGCGAGCTAGTGAGCCGCCCATTGCACCGGGCACTCGGCGCCACGCTGTCGTCCGGCGAGCGCGCCATCCTCCTGCTGACGCGCCGCGGGGCCGCGCATTCGCTGCGCTGCCGCGAATGCGCTTACGTCCTGCGTTGTCCGCGCTGCGCGACGCCGGCGGCGGTCCACGGGCAGCGGGACGGCGCCGGACGCAGACCACACTCGGCACCAGCGTCTGCATCCGGTGAGTCATCGGCACGCCTGGTCTGCCACTACTGCGGCTCGGCTTTGCACATCCCGGCGCTCTGTCCGCAGTGCGGCGGGACGCGGCTGCGGGCACAGGGACCGGGCACGCAAGGGCTGGAGACCGAGCTGCGGACGCTGTTTCCGCGCACGACGGTCTTTCGCTGGGATGCCGACACGGTTTGGCCGCCGGGCGGGCCGGCCCAGGTGTTGGCGGCCTTTGCCCGCGGGGACATTGCCGTATTGGTCGGTACCCAGCGTCTGCTACGGATGCCGAGCCGCGTCGCCGCGCCGCTGGTTGGGGTCGTTGACGCGGATACCGGGCTACACCTGCCCGATTTTCGCGCGGCCGAACACGTCTTTCGCAGCCTGCTCGGCGCCGCCGCCCTGGCGGAAGGCACGAATACACGGCCGGCCCACGTGCTCGTACAGACGCGCGAGCCGCAGCACTACTGCTTCCGCGCCTTCCTGCTTCCACGGCGACCGCCGTCCGGGCCTAGCGCCGCCTTGGACCCGGCCGACCTCCGCGCCGTGTATGCCCGTTTCATGGCGGCCGACGGTGTTGATCGGCGGGAGCTGGACTATCCGCCGTATGGCACCTTGTGGCGGCTGCTGTTCCTGCATCGGTTGGACAGCACGGCCGAACGGGAGGCGACGCGCTGTGCCATCACCCTGCGAAACGCCGTCGCGGCGCAATCCGCTCCCGCCGACGCCGCAGACGAGGTGGAGGTCATCGGCCCGGCGCCGGCGTACATTCGCCGGCTGCGTGACCGCGCACGCTGGCACGTGCTGTTGCGCGGCCCCCCTCACCGGCTGGCCGAGTTGGTGTCCCACGTTCCGCGCGGGTGGACCATAGACACCGATCCGACTACCCTGCTATGATCTTCCGCGTTGCCCGGATGACCGGGCAATGTCCACGCATTTTCTTGCCCGCTCTCCCAGTGGCTCATCTAGGGCGAACGTTATGGCAATCCGACCGATCCTGACCGAAGGCCACCCCATGCTGCGCCAGAAGGCGAAAAAAGTGCGCCGCCTTGACGCCTCGCTGCGGCGCTTGGTTGACGATATGCTCGACACGATGCACGACGCCGAAGGTCTCGGTCTGGCCGCGCCGCAGGTGGGCGTGCCGCTGCGGCTCATCGTGATCGAGCACGAAGACGAGCAGTACGTCCTGTTCAACCCGGAGATTGCCCGGCAGCGTGGCACGGTCACTGAGGATGAAGGCTGCCTGAGTATGCCGCGGTGGTTTGGTCCGGTTGCCCGCAGCGAGCAAGTGACCGTCAAGGGGCGCGACCGCGCGGGCAAAGCCGTCCGCCTCAAGCTGGAGGGCCTCGTGGCGCGCGCCATCCAGCACGAAGTGGACCACCTTGATGGCACGCTGTTCACGGATCGGGTCGAGGACCGCACCCAGCTCCGTTACGTAGACCCGGCGCAGGACACCGGCCCGCAGCCGCCAACTGCCGACGACCCGGACGGTACAGCGCCCGCGGACGAGCCGGATCAGCAAGCAGCCGCGTCGTAGGCCCACCCGCGCCGTCCCCCCGTCGGGACGGGGGGACCATAGGGGGGCAGGCGAGAGAACCGTGCTGACCACACCGACACCGCCAACGAGCCGCCCGGCGCGGGCCGTCTTCATGGGCACGCCCGATTTCGCCGCCGTCATCTTGCAGCGCCTCCTGCAACGCCCGGACCTGGTGACGGTGGCAGCGGCGGTCACGCAGCCGGATCGCCCGGCCGGCCGCGGCCGTCGTCTCGAACAGCCGCCGGTGAAGGTGACAGCGGCGGCTGCCGGCGTCGAGGTGATCCAGCCCGTGAGTGTCCGCCGCCCACGGTTTGCGGCGTGGCTCCGGCGTGCGGCGCCGGACCTGCTGCTGGTGGCGGCGTATGGCAAGATTCTGCCGCCTGCCGTCCTCGCCATCCCGCCCCGCGGCGCACTCAACGTCCATGCATCGCTCTTGCCCCTTCATCGCGGCGCCTCGCCGGTCAGTGCTGCCCTGCTCGCCGGCGATACGGTAACCGGTGTCTCGCTCATGCTTATGAACGAGGCGATGGATGCCGGCCCGGTCCTGGCGACGGCCACAGAGCCGATTGCGCCCAACGACACCACCGCGACGCTGACGGACCGGTTGTCCGCGCTGGGCGCCACGCTACTCATTGACACCCTCCCGCAGTGGCTCGCCAGCGCAGTGACACCACAGCCGCAGGACAGCGGCCAAGCGACCTACTGCCGTCCCCTGCGACGCGACGATGGCCGGCTGCTCTGGGACGCGCCGGCCGCGTACTTGGCCCGTCAGGTGCGGGCCATGATCCCCTGGCCCGGCGCCTACACCTATTGGGCCGGGCAGCAGCTCAAGGTGTGGGCAGCCACGGCGCTCCCTACGGATGCCGACAGCGCCACGCTGCCGGTACCCGGTACGGTCGTCGAGCAGGACCGCCGGCCGGCGGTCGTCTGTGGCGAGGGCCTCCTGGCCCTGGACCAGGTCCAGCTCGCCGGCCGGCGCCGCATGGTCGCCGCCGACTTCCTCCGGGGCCAGCGCGCCTTTCTCGGCGCACGCCTCGGCTAGTGCTCAGTGGTGAGCGAGGCGAGTTGTACCTAACCCCTTATCGCGCCCAGACTCCCGTCATTCCGGCTTGCGCCGGAATCCTGTCCATCCATGTAAATACCTACCCCTGTGAGGGAGAGAGCTGGGAGTAGGCTCACCCCGTGCTACACTGAAGCGGGACCGCGCGACCGGGGCGACGATGCAGGAGAGCTACCATGGTGATAACGACGCCTACACTGCCGCCAGTACCCGCGGCGGCGGACGTTTACTATCCCGAATCGGATGGCCAACCCGTGGCTGAAACCGATGTCCACCGCACCCTGATGTTCGAGCTGATCGGCATGTTGCAGACCTTCTTTCGCGCCGATCCGCACGTCTACATCAGTGGCAATCTGTTCCTGTACTACCAGGAAGGTAATCCGCGGCGGGTGGTGGCGCCGGACGTGTTTGTGGTGCTGGGCGTGCCCAACCAGCCACGGCGCATCTACAAGCTGTGGGAGGAAGGGGTGGTCCCGGCGGTAGTCTTCGAGCTGACCTCGCGGAGCACGCGGGGAGAAGACCTCCGCGGCAAGTACGACCTCTACGAGCGGCTGGGGGTGCGGGAGTATTTCCTATTCGACCCGCTGGACGAATACCTGCGGCCGCCATTGCGGGGCTACCGTTTGCAGCAGGGGCAGTATCAGCCGCTGGCGGTGGAGGCGGACAGATCACTGTGGAGTGTGGCGCTGGGACTGGCGCTGCATGTGCGTGGTACGCAGTTGCGGCTATATGATCCGGCGGGCCAGCGGTGGCTCCCGACGCCACAGGAGGAGGAAGCGGCGCGGCGGGTGGCGGAGGATCGAGCGCAGGTAGCGGAAGCGCGAGCCACTGTCGAGGCCGATGCACGACGGGAGGCGGAGGCGGAGGTAGCCCGGCTGCGGGCGCTACTCGATGACCGCGGCCAGTCCCTGTGAGGGCCGTGTCGGCCTCCCCCGTCCCCCCGTCGCAACGGGGGGACCACAGGGGGGCGCTCCCCCACTACTCCACGCCGAGCGCCGGTTTGCCCTGCCAGGTCGGTGCGACGACGCCGGGCGTTGGGGGCAGCCGGCGGCCCGCGGCGTCGTAGTGGGTGTGGGTCGGTGAGCGGTGCGGTGTGACAGTCAGGTAGTACACCGCCGGCTCGTCACCGACACAGGTGACACGGTGCTTTTCGTGCGGCCAGGCCACGACGGCCTGACCGGCCGTGGCGATCACCGTCTCGTCCTCGATCTCGAAGCGGACCGCCCCTTCCAAAACGATCCACACCTCGATACCGCCCGATTCCTCGTGGCTGTGGAAGTTCCCTAGCTTCTCGCCCGGTTCGGCGCGAATGAATCGCGCCCGCACCTCGGGGACGGCGACGGCCGTGCCCATCGGATCATCGCGCCAATCGAACGTCCTGGCTGGCATGGTCAATGCTCCTTGGATTGTGCCCCCGTCCTCAAGGGAAGGGAGTGTCTGACTGGGGCAGGTACCGGTTAAGCCGTAGGGGCGCAACATGTTGCGCCCGGACCCGCGGTTGCGACGGGGGGCACAGGCGGGCAATACGCTCGCCCCCCGCATAGTGGGAATCCATCCTGCTAATCCCTGCATCCCGATAATCCTGATGCAGACATAACCCTTCCCTGAAGGGAGAGGGTTGGGGGTAGGTGCGCCCTACATGTGGATGGCGCGTCCCTCGGTCGCCAGGGCGGCTTCCTTGACTACCTCGCTCAACGTCGGATGGGCGTGGACCAAGCGACCTAGCTCGTTCGTCGTGCCTTCGAGGAGTTGCACGGCGCCGACCTCGGCCAGTAGCTCCGTCGCCTCGGGGCCGATGAGATGCGCTCCGAGAACCTCGCCATACTGCGCGTCAGCGACGATCTGGGCAAAGCCGTTGTGGTCGCCAAGCGCCAGCGCCTTGCCCGACGCCTGGAGCGGGAACGTGCCGACTTGCACCTCGTAGCCCTGCTCGCGTGCTTGTTCGGCGGTGAAGCCGAGACTGGCGATCTGCGGATGGGTATAGACCGGCTTGGGCATGTTGACGTAATTGAGCGGCTCCGGTTCCTCGCCGGCAATCACCTCGACAGCAACTTCGCCCATGGCCGTGGCTACGTGGGCCAGCGGGAGCTTCCCGGTCACGTCGCCGATGGCGTAGATGCCGGGGACGTTCGTGGCCATCCGGTCGTCAACCGTGATCCAGCCGCGGTCGAGCTGCACGCCAACCGCTTCCAGGCCGAGATTCTCCGTATTGGGACGCACACTCAGCGCCACAATCGCGCGGTCGGCGGTCAGCTCGCGGCGCTCGTCGTTCTGGGTGAAGACGACCTGTGCGCGGCCCGCGACCGCCCGGACGGACTCCACGCGCGAGCCGGTCTCGACCTTGATACCCTGGCGGCGGAAGGCGCGTTGCAGCGTCTCCGCCAGCGTCGGCTCCATTTCGGGCAGCAGGTGCGGTTGCATCTCCAGGATGGTCACGTCGGCGCCATACGCGCGGGAGAGGTAGCCAAGCTCGCAGCCGATAATCCCGCCGCCGATCATCACCACGGACTCGGGCAAGGTCTCGGCGACGATGGCCTCCTTGTAGGTCATCACCACCTCGCCGTCAATCTCCATCCCAGGGAAGACCAGCGGCCGTGCGCCGGTGGCAATGACCACGTTGCGGGTGGTCAGCTCTTGCTCGCCGTCCTCCGTCGTCACGACGACGCGGTCGCGGGCAGCGAGGCGTCCGGCGCCACGCACGAGGTCTACCTTGGCCCGCCGCAGAAGGAATTCGACGCCTTTGGTCAGGCGCCCGACCACCTGCCGACTGCGGGCCACTGCCCGCGCGTAGTCGGTGTGCAGGTTATCCACGACAATGCCGAAGTCGTCCGCGTGCTGCAGCGTGGTGAGCAGGTCCGCGCCGCGCAACAGCGCCTTCGACGGAATACAGCCCACGTTCAGGCAGACGCCGCCGACGTATTCGCGCTCGACAATCGCGGTGCGGAGGCCCAGCTGTGCCGCCCGGAGCGCGGCGACGTAGCCGCCGGGACCGGAGCCGAGAATGACCACATCGTAAGGATCGGTATTAGCCACCGTACTTACTCTTCCTTTCTCACTTGACGCGCCGGTTGTGGTGCGGCTCCCGCCCCCCTATGGTCCCCCCGCTGCGGCCGGGGGACGGCGTATTCCCTCCCCCGGCCCCACCGCTTCGACGGGATGATGACCAGTCCCCTCCCCCGTCGGAACGGGGGAGGGCTAGGGTGGGGGCTGTGACCAGCTGCCTCACGCCCGCGTCCGGGCGAGATCCAAGTCGAGCAGCAGCAGCGGGTTCTCCATGATCCGCTTCAACTCGGCCAGGAACGTCACCGCCTTGGCACCGTCGCCGACGCGGTGGTCAACCGACAGCGTGACCCGCATGATGTCGGCAATGACGATTTGGTCGTCGCGGACCACCGGCTGACGAATGGACGCGGCGACCGCCAGAATGGCTGCCTGGGGCGGGTTGATGATCGCCGAGAACTCCTCCACGTCCCGCGTCAAGGCGCCCATATTGCTGATGGTAAAGGTGCTGCCCTCGAAGTCCTCGGGCCGATTACGGCCGCTGCGCGTGCGCTCGATCAACGCCTTTGTCTCGGCGGCAAGCTGATAGACCGACTTGGTATCGGTGTCATGTACGACGGGGACCACCAACCCATCGTCGAGCGACACAGCGACGCCCACATGCACGCGCCGGAACCGGCGCACGTTGCCGTCAATGAACCAGGCGTTCAGGTCCGGGACGTTGCAGAGCGTGCGAGCAACCCCGGCGATCACCATGTCGTTGAGCGATGGCTGGGCAGCCTCGTCCGGCGCCAGCGCCACCAGCTGCTTCCGTAGGGCCATGGTGGCGCCCATGTCAATCGGTACCGTCACGTAGAAGTGCGGCGCCCCCGGCTTGCTGAGGGTCATGGCGCGGGCAATCGCGGCCCGCATCCGGTTCGGCTCGATGTCCTCGTACTCCGGCCCGGTGGCTGCCGCCACGGCCGGGGCCGGCATCGGCGCCGGTGCGGCAGGCGGCGGTGGTGCGACGGGCGGTGCAGCGCGCGCAGCCTCAATGTCGCGGCGTTCGATCCGCCCCAGCGGCCCGCTGCCGGTGATACTCGCCAGATCGAGGCCATACTCGGCCGCGAGCCGCCGTGCCAGCGGTGAGGCACGCACGCGGCCGGCCGGCGCTGCCGGGGCCGTCTCTTGGGCCGGTGCCTCGACTGCCGCACCGTTACTCGCGGCGGCCTCGGCGGGGGTGGCTGGCTCAGTAGCGGGTGCCGCGCTGACCGTGATGTTCAACGCCGCCAGGTCCACGTCCTCGCCCGGTTGAGCGACGACGGCGATGGGTTGTCCGACCGGAACTTCCTCGCCCGCCTGGGCAACGATGGTATGCAGGATGCCATCGTCGAAGTTCTCGACTTCGATGGTGACCTTTTCCGTCTCGATTTCCACGACTTTCTCGCCGCGCTCGACGGCGTCACCCTCCTGCTTGAGCCAGCGGACAATCTTGCCCTGCTCCATGTCAAAGCCCATTTTGGGCATCATCAGGGTTTTGGCCATAGTTCGCTCTCAGCCCGTAGGGGAAAGTTGCCGGTACACAACTCACGGTCAACCGGCGCGCTACCGTAACACCTCGCGCACGGCCTCGACGATGTGCTCGGCCGTGGGAATGACGGCCGCTTCGAGATTGAAGGCATAGGGCATCGGCACTTCTGCCATCGCCACCCGGCGCACCGGCGCGTCGAGGAAGTCGAACGCGCCCTCTGCGATGGTGGCGGCGATTTCGGCGGTCATCCCGCACGACCGCCAATCCTCGCCAGCGACGACCGCCCGCGTGGTCTTCTCGACGGAACGCACGATAGTTGCCGTGTCCAGCGGTCGCAGCGTGCGGAGGTCTACAATCTCGGCGGACACGCCCTCCGAGGCCAACGTATCGGCTGCCTTGTGGGCCTCCGCCAACATCCGCGACCAGGCCACAATCGTCACGTCACTGCCCTCGCGCTTGACCTCGGCCTGCCCGAACGGCACGAGAAAATCGCCTTCCGGCACCTCCCCGCGCTCGCGGTAGACGGCGGTGTGCTCCAGGAAGATCACCGGGTCGTCGTCGCGGATCGCGTTCTTGAGCAGCCCCTTGGCATCGTAGGGCGTCCCTGGCGCGACGACCTTCAGGCCGGGCACGTAGGCAAAGTAAGCGTCGAAGTTCTGCGAGTGCGTCGCCGATAGGCTGCCGAAGCCGTTCGGCGTGCGGACCACGAGCGGTACCTTGATCTGCCCGCCGAACATGCTGTAAATCTTGGCCGCATGGTTGACGATCTGGTCCAGCGCCAGCAGGCTGAAGTTGACCGTCATCAGCTCGGCGATGGGCCGGAGGCCGCCCATGGCGCCCCCGACGGCCATCCCCACAATGCCGGCCTCGGCGATGGGCGTGTCCAGCACGCGGTCCAGGCCGAACTGCTTGGAGAGACCGCTGGTGATCGAGTAGGTGCCGCCGTAGGCATCGTCGGAGATGTCTTCACCGAGGATACAGACCTTGTGGTCCCGCTCCATCTCTTCCTGGAGCGCGTCGTGGAGTGCTTCCCGCACGGTAATCTCCGCCATCACCCGTTCCCTGACTCGCCGCGGCTACGCTCGCTCATCGTCACCGCTGCGCTGCCGCTTTCGGCAAGGCGCCGGTTGGCCGGTCGGCCGGGTCGTAGCCCGGTACCGGCGTCGAATAGACGTACTCGTAGGTCGACTCCATCGGCGGCTGCGGACTCTCGGCGGCAAACGTGACCGCCTCATCCACCTGGCGGTCTACGCGCTTGCGGATCAGCGCCAGGTCCTTGTCACCGATGCCGTTGCCCGCAATCAGCCGCTGGCCGAACGCCTCGATGGGGTCGCGCTCCCGCCACGGCTTCACGTCCTCTTCCGTGCGGTAAATCTCCGGGTCGGCGGTGGAGTGCCCGCGGTACCGATAACAGAGCGCCTCCAGGAAGACGGGGCCGCCCCCGGCGCGGGCGTGCTCGGCAGCTTCCGCGACCGTATCGTGCATCGCCAGCACGTCCATCCCGTCCACCGGCTTGCTCGGCATGTACGGCTCGGCCTTGCGGTAAAGGTCGGTCACGGCCGTTGCCTTCCGCAGGTGCGTGCCCATGCCGTATTCGTTGTTCTCGCAGATGAACACCACCGGCAGCTTCCACAGCGCCGACATATTGAGCGCTTCGAAGAACTCACCCTGGTTGGTCGAGCCGTCGCCGAAGAAGCAGCAGACGACGCGATCCTCTTGCAGCTGTTTGGCGGCCCAGGCCATGCCCGTAGCGAGCAGCTGGTGTGCGCCGACGATGGCCCAACCACCCCAGAAGTGGCGCCGTGTATCGGCGAGATGCATCGACCCACCGTGCCCCAAGCTGGACCCGGTGGCCTTGCCGTACAGCTCCGCCATCACGGCATTCGGGTCCATGCCGCGCGCCAAGGCGTGCCCGTGGTCGCGGTAGTGCGTGATGATATGGTCGGTGTCCCGCAGGGCGGCGATGGCGCCCACGGCTACGGCTTCCTCGCCAACGTAGAGATGGCAGAAGCCGCGAATCTGGGCTTGAAAGTAAGCCTCGGCGCTGGCTTCCTCAAATCGCCGGATCAGGTACATCTGGCGATACAGTTCCAGCAACCGATCTTTCTGCATCCGGGCTTTCCTCCTCGCATTGGACCAAGATCGCGGCAGAGGATAGGGCCTCCTCCGACCTTGCTCGGCGCCCGTGCCCTATTGTAGCAAGCCCCCCTACCTCTTTACCACATTGGCGCGGCTCCGGCGGCAATATGCGCCTGTCATTGCAGCCGTGGCGACCTTTGCGTAACCCGTCATTCCCGCCCTCGGCCCGTCATTCCCGCGAAAGCGGGAATCCAAAAACCGGCCCTCCCAGGTGAGCGAGGCATGGTGCATTGTCCCTCTCGCACTCCATCCGGGGGTTATGCAAAGGTCTCCCATGGATGTACGACCGTTCATCGCTGGGAGATACTCGGCCGGTAGAGCGCGTAGCCGTACACGCCTTGCGGGCGCCGGATACGCAGAATCAATTCCCAGCCGCTCGGTGCCAGGGCGCGGGAGCCTAAGGCGCGGACCCGCCGTCCACCCAGGTACTCGGCCTGAGCGAGCAGTACCCCCGTTGGTGGAACGGGTAAGGGTGGCGCCGCTGCGCGCGGCAGGTCGTCTTGCCAGGTGACGGGCAACGATTCCGTGACGATCCGCATACGCAGGCAGCTATGCCGACTGCCGAGGCCAACCACCGTGAGCGGTTGAGCGGCGGATAGCGTCCGCAGCGCATCCACCAGGGCGGCACAGCCGACGCCGCTCTCCTGGCTGGCTTGGTACTCCCACTGCTCGTTCGGACTGACTGCGGCGTTGGCCGGGTCCAGGCTCCAGCGCGTGGACAGGAGCAGCGCCGGGACGACCACCAGACTGACCGTTACCAACGCCGCGGCGGCGGCCAGCGATGCACCGGCGCCGTCATTAGCCCGCAGCCGCCGCCAGCCGTCAACGAGCCGGGGGGCGAGCGTCGCCGCCGCGACAATCCACAGCGCCACCGCCGGCAACACGTCCGGCGCCGCCCCGCGACCGCCGAGCAGGTCCATGAGGCCGGCCGTCGCGGTGAGGAGCGTTGCCACTGCCGCGCACACCTTTGCTGCCGGCGTGCCGCGCCGCACGACGAAGTAGGCTCCGACCGCGAGGGCTACCCAGCCGCCAACCGGCAGATCGAAGACCAGTGTCCAGGCGAGGTTCCGCACGACGAGCAGCGCCTGGAAAATGCGCGGGTAGCCCACGACGACCAGCGCAGCGACGAGCGCCACGCCCGCGAGTAGCGCCAGCAGCCCGCGTCGTGAGCGCCCGTAGCTGCCCAGCATCCGCCCCAGCGTCCCGGCCCGGCTACGCCATGCAAGCGCCGCGAGCAGGAGCAGTGGGAGCGCCGCCGCGACGGCGCCGTCCAGCAGTCCGGCGAGCGCAAGCAACGCCAGCCCCGGCAGCGCAAGCGACCGGCTACGTTGCCGCCGATAGGCAAGTGCGGCGCAGCCGACGGCGAGCACGAGGCAGAGGGTGGCGGTCGAGACGGGGAGCGCGAGGCGGTTGGCGATGACGGCGAGCGGCGCAATGGCGTAGGCATAGGCCGCCACACTGCCCGCGAGGGGGCCGGCGAGCACCCGCGCCGCCCACCAGCAAGCGATTATCGTTGCCAGCCCGGCGATGGCGCTGACCAGCCGGCCGCGCTCGATGGCCCCCGGCCCGACGCCGACCAGGCGACGCCACACGACCGCCGGGCCGGCGCGCGGCTGGCCGGGACCGTAAGACTCCACCGCTTGCGGTGCGGTCGGGGATATGCTGGCGTTGCACCGTCCGATAGCCGCGAAAGCGATGCAGAGCCAGTCGTCCGGGGCGCGGGTGTAGGCCAGGATGACCAGCTCCGATTCGCGGTGAAGCGGCTCCAGGCGGTCGTGGAGGCCGGGGAACCGCAGCAACCCACCAACCAGCACGGCCAGTCCCAGCAGGAGCGCCGGCTGCCACCGCGCGAGATGAGGGGCCAAAGCCGCCCCATACCTGGCATGATCCGTGCGGCTTTGGCCCCTTAGCGCGGTCAGGATGCGATAGTTCACGTTGCCCGTGAGGTTAGCTTGCTGCCCGCGGGGCCGTCAATGGTGCGCCGGCCGGCACCCCCTCTTCCACCAGGATGAGTGGCGAGCCGCCGACGTAGTAGTAGCCGGGCGGATCACCGCCGAACAGGTCGAAGTGGCGCGAAGCGGCTTCCAGCTCGACGGACCAGAACTCTTGACCGCCAACCGTGACCGGCCGGATGATCTTCGCCGCGCCTTCCTTGCTGACGAGCCAGCCATGCACGCCCACCTTGGGTAGCAGCACCGTGATCGGGGTACCGGCGCCGTTCCACAGCACCGTCGAGCGTTGGATACCGCCGCCAATGGCCCGCTCGAAGATACCGGCGTGAACGTGCCAGGTGTAGCGCGGCGTGTACTGCGACCACCGCGCTATCGGATCATCGGCCCGCTCCAGCACCTTCAAGCCGCGTGGCGTGGCGTTACCCAGAAAGCGGGCAGCCGTCTGGAAGGCAGCGAACGCCGGCCGCTGCCGCCACGCCGCGACGTTGCTCGGATCATCGTGGAACCGCACCAGGCCCCACAGCTCATCGAACGGCCCGCCGCCCAGCGCCGGGTACCGATCATCCTGGAGCGAGTGGAAGAACACCCGCTCGTAGCCGGCCAAGCGGGCCAAGGTCAGCGCCTGGATAACGAACGCGGCCTGCTCGTCCATCGTAATGCGGAATCCGTCATTGGCCCGCTGCGGGTCCCAGCCCGGCACGTTGGGGTCATCGAACGGCATGGCATTGAACTCGGCCAGCCAGATAGGCTTGCCGGCGCGGCCCATGTCGGCGAGCCGCTGCGCGAAACCGGTGCGGTGAGGCGGCAGCAGCGCCACCGCACCGCCACCGTGTATGCGATCCCACAGATCATGCGGATTGCGGTAAATGTTGAGCGCCAGGGCATCGAAGAAGCCGCCGTTCGCCGGCGCGGCCGGGTCGGCCCGGACCTGCGCCATGAACGCCTCGAACCACGGCAGGCGTTGCTCGCCGCCTTCCTGCAGGTCGCGGTGGTAGCTATACGGCGCAGCGATCACCTGCGCGTTGGAATTGCCCCGCTTGGCCGCGCCGTAGGCCGTCTTCAGCAGTTGGTAGTACTCCGCCGCCGAGCCGGCAAACGTCGCGTAGGCCGCATTGGGACCGGTGCGCGGGATTTCCACTTCGTTCCAGATCGCCCAATGGTCAATCGTCCCGGCGCACTCGCGGGCAATGGCCTCGACAAACCGTGCCCACTTCGCCATATCGGGCACGCTATGCACGCCGTCTGCCGGATTAGTCGCTGCAAAGGCCGGGGTACCGATCAGTAGCCCCAGCACGTTGACGTTTGCGGCCCTCATGGCGGCGGTGACCCACGGACAGCCGCGGATGCCGCTGAAGTCGCCGTCACTCCGCTCGGCACCGGACCAGAAGATGACCGCCCGCGTCCAGCCCGCGCCGCTCTGGCCCAGGAACCCGCTGGCCGCGTAGCCATCGTTGACCCCCAGCCAATCGGCACGTACCTGCGCTGCCGGGGGCGCGTGCGGCGCCGCGGCCTGTGGTGGTGGAGCCGCAGGCGCCAAGACGCCGCGCTGGAGGCCGGCGGCAGCGATGCCAAATCGCTGCTCCCACGTGTGCTTGTCCAGGACGAAATTCCCGTAGTTGCTGCCGTTGATGCCGAATAGCTCTACGTCGTTGATGGACTGGATGTGGAGCAGCTGCGGCAATGGCCAATCGGTCTCCCACTTGACCAGATAGATGGGATCGCCATCTTTCAGCAAGCCGGCGGACAGCCACGGATCACCAATCGGCAGCGTGCGGAGCTGGTCGAGCGTCACCTCGATGCGGTTATTCCAGGCAATATGCTTACCGGCCAGCGCGCGCGTATCGCCGCCCCAATGCAGAACGCCCTGCGCGTCGGCAAACCAAAGATGTGGCGTGCCGCGCAGCGCGACGACGGTGCCATGGACAAAGGAGGTTTGCGCTTGCACCGGAAGCGTCGGAGCGAGCGTACTGATGAGGATGCCAGCGACGACCAGGGCGAGGAGCCGTGCGCGTAGGTGCGCCAAAACGAGCCTCCGGGCGGCAGAGGTAACGGCCATGCCGCACCGCCGCGCCCCCCGCTTGGGTCCCGCAAGGAGGTACGCCCCCTCTATGCGTTGCACCGCTCACGCAGAAGGCACACCTGGGCAACATGCCTGCCCCCAGTGTAGAAAATCCTTCACAGCGCGTCAACGGCTCAACGCTAATGAACAGTTGGACTGGACTTTGGGGTCCGCTGACGCCTCTGCCGTGACCGGATCACGGTGCATGAGTGGCTGTCCGGGGGGTCGAACGGTTCACCGACGGCTGGAATAGGCCCGCGGCTGGCTACGCGCTATTCACGCTTGCCGCATCGTTCCTCCTGGGTGTGTGGCGCTCGCTATGGCGTTGCTGCCGCGTAGATATAGATATCCGGCGGCGTGATGCCGTGGAATATGGAGTACGTGGAGATCAATTCGAGCTTGCCGGCGACGGTGCCCCATACCACGACCGTATAGACGCCGTGGCCGTACTCGGCCAGAATGGCGCTCAGGTCCGCTCGCACGGCGAAATTGTGCCCGTCGGCCGTCCATTCCCGCGCGGTGATCCACGGTACCGTCACGGTCCGCGCTACACGCGCCACGCTGGCAGCATAGACTGTTTCCCAGAGCCGGTGCGCCTCGGCGACACTCCGGGGCGGCGGGGCATCCGTCGGAACGTCATAGGGATTCGGGCAAGGAGTATACGTCGTTTGCAGCTCTTGCTCGGGCCAGTACCGGTTTCCGGTCAGTGGGTAGCGCAGCGACGCGACCGGCAGCCCCGAGTCGTAGCAGTGTGTTCGTGCGAGCTGGCCCGGGGTGAGGCGGCGTGGCGGGAAATCGTAAAACACCCGGATACCGAGGTCTTGCTCCGCCTCGAACCGGACGCCGTTCCGCACCGTCCCCGCCATGACGAGCGTGCCGTCTTCCAGGCTCGGTAGCTGGCGGTAGGTAACGTAGTCGCCTTGCAGGTGCTGGACGATCTTGACGTTGTAGCGATCCCACGCCAGGCCGACGTTGACCTGCCGATGCTGCTTGTCGAGGATGGTGCGCCGGTGGGCCGGGCTGGCCAGCCAACCATCCATCGCCTCGCGGATTGCCGGCTCGATGTCGGTCAAGGGCCGGTAGCCGTCAGCGTCGGTAATGCAATAGCTCGTGCCAGCCAGGTTTTCACTATTGGACTGGTAGCCCCCGGACAGGCTGTAGCGCATGTACGGTTTCAGGCCGTGCAGGTCCCAGTGCGCGATGAAGCAATGCGCCAGCGCCGCCTCGGCATGGAGCTGGGCACCGACGTTGTTGCCGAGGACGACGGGATCGAGACCGGCGCGGGTGCGCTCGGCGTTGATAAGCTCCAGCATATACCGCTTTGCTGCAATGTTCCGACGGTGCGGCTCCCGGGCCAGGCCCGCGGCGAGTGCGTCGAACCGACCAAAGTCGGGGTAGCCGTTGCTATCGTGGACGGCCCAGCCGATGCCGGCCGGGTGGTCGCCTTGGCTCTGGGTGTAGAACCCCAAATCGGTGAGGGGTAAGTCTGCGCCGGCCGACTGCGCGGCCGCGGGCACCGTAGCCAGGAGTACCGCGCAGAGCGCCGCCGTCACCGCGCCGACGAACGGCAGTCGGTGAGCGAACCTGGGCCATGACATGGAGTATGCTGCCTAGTCCCCACTCACCCCTGGCCCGAGCCTCCGAGGACGGCAATCGCCCGTCCCCCCGTCGCAACGGGGGGACCATAGGGGGGCATGGCCCCTCAGCGGCCGTCCGAGGGATCGAGCGGCTCGACGAACACTTCAATCGTGCCGCCGCACGCCAAGCCGATGTCCCACACCATGTCGCGCGTAATGCCGAACTGGAGGAGCTGTGGCTGGCCGGTCCGCAGCACGTCGAGCGACACGTCAATGACGGCCGGCTCGACGCAGCCACCGCTCACCGACCCGGCAAACTCACCGTGCGAGGCAACGGCCAGCTTGCTCCCGGTCGGTCGCGGCGCCGATCCTTGCGTGTTGACGACGGTGGCGACGGCGACGCTGTGTCCGGCTGCGCGCCAGCGTTCGATATCGGGCAGTAGCTCACGCATCAGTCCTCCTCATGGGTCCGCCGCCCGCCTGCGGGATAATATGAAAGTTGACAACTTGATGAGGTAGTGTGTTAACCCCCACCTCCCCGTCCCCCCGTCGCAACGGGGGGGCCATAGGGGGGCCTCACCCCCTCAGGCCGGTGCGGGCCTGAGGGGCAGCGGCGAGCGGCGCCCGCGTACCGTTGCCATCACCTCACAGAGCCGGTCGAGACTTTCCAGGTTATGCGCCGGCAGGAACTCGTCCACGTGGGGCAGCGCCGCCTGTAGCCCGCGGGTCAAAGGCCGGTAGCCCGGCATCCCCAGCAGCGGATTGAGCCAGAAGAGCCGGTAGCTGGCCCGCTGGAGGTAGGCCACTTCCTGCCGCAGTTGCTCCACGTCGCCCCGATCCCAGCCATCGCTGATGAGCAGCACGAGTGCGCTCCGACCAAGCACGCGCCGCGCCCAGTGGCGATTGAAGTGACCCAGCGAATCGCCGATGCGCGTCCCCCCGGACCAATCGTGGACCACGTCCGATACCGCCGCCAGCGCGTCATGTGGCTTGCGCTGGTGAAGCTGGTGCGTGATGTTGGTGAGGCGGGTACTGAACACAAACGCCTCGACCCGCGGTAGCTGCTGGCGGGCCGCGTGGAGGAATTGCAGCAGCATACTCGAATAGATGCTCATCGAGCCGCTGACGTCGCAGAGCAGGACCAACGGCCGCGGCTTCTCCGCCCGCGCCCGTTTTCGCCAGCTGACAAGCTCGCCGCTCGTGCGGAGACTACGCCGGATGCTGCGCCGGAGGTCGAGGCGTCCGCGCACCGAGGGCCGCAGGCGGCGCGTCAAGCGCGGCGCCAAGCGCATCCCCAATTTGCTCATTAGCTGCTGGACAATGCGCTGCTCGTGCCGGTCCAGGTCGCTGAAGTCGCGCCGCCGCAAGACCTCCGCGGCGCTGTACGTGCCGCTACGATCCACGCCGTCAACTTCATCGGCGGATTCCTGCGACCCGTCCTGGCTAACTCCATCTTCGCTCTGTGCAGCCGCCTCCACGGCCAAGCGGCGCAACTGCTCTTGCTGCTTGCTATCGGCGGGAGGTCCGTCGGGATCGGGGTTGCGAATGTCGCCGCCGGCCTTCTTCATGTCCGAGGCCACTTCGCCGTTGGTGGAGTCCGGCAGCGCCGTCGGGTCGGTGCCGTAGCCCTCGGCCAACCGGGGACCGAAAAACTGGGCAAACACCACGTCGAACCGCGCTTGATCCTGGTGCCGAGTCAGCAAGGTCACTTTCGCCGTGTGGTACAGGTCGTCTCGGCGCCGCAGGCCGGTATGCTCGACGGCTTGCAGCAGAGCTAGGATTTGGCCCGGCGCCACCGCCACGCCCGCCCGGTGGAGCGCACGGGCAAAGCGCACCAGCTGCTGCACCAGCGCACCGCCGGCCGCCGCGCTGCCCGCTTCGAGTGCCAGCACGTCGCTCGATAGCTCCGGCGGGAGGCAGGGGTGGAGCTGGATGCTCGTCGTCAGTGCTCTGCCCGGCCCATCGGCGACGGACCACGATCCGCTGACGTTAGGCGCTTCTGGCATGTCAGCTTCCCGTGACGGCGTTGACCAGGCCCTTGAGCCGCTGGCCCCGAATGTGGGCCATGTCTTCTTGGTGCTTCACCAGGGCGCCGAGCGTCGAGTCAACGTCCTCGTAGCCGACTTGCCGCACGCCTAGCTCCACCAGGGCGCCGGCCCAGTCGAGTGTTTCGGCGATCCCCGGGACTTTGTATAGCTCTTCCTCGCGCAAGGCTTGGACGAACGCCGTCACCTGTCGCGCCAAGATCGTGGCGATGTCAGGGACCCGCGTTTCCACGATGCGTAGCTCTTTCTCGAACGTCGGATACTCGATCCAGTGATAGAGACACCGGCGCTTCAGGGCGTCGTGCAGCTCTCGCGTGCGGTTCGACGTGATGACCACCCGCGGCGGCTTATCGGCGTGGATGGTGCCGATCTCCGGCACGGTGACTTGGTAGTCCGCCAGCATCTCCAGCAAGAAGGCGTCCAGCTCGTCGTCCGCCCGGTCAATTTCGTCCACCAGCAGCACCGGCGGCGCGTCATCGGCGCCCGTCTCCAGCGCCTGCAAGAGCGGTCGCCGCACCAGGAACTCGGGACTGAAAAGGTCCTCCAACCGGCTTTCCCGCGCACTGCCCTGCGCTTCCAGGAGCCGGATGTGGAGCATTTGCCGGCTGTAGTTCCACTCGTAGACGGCCTGGTTGATGTCCACGCCCTCGTAGCATTGCAGCCGGATCAGCCGCCCGCCCGTCGCGGTCGCCAGCACCTTGGCCACCTCGGTTTTGCCGACGCCGGCTTCCCCTTCCAAGAGCAGCGGCTTGGGCAGCCGCATCGCCAGGAAAATCGCCGTAGCGAGCGCCCGGTCGGTCACGTACCGCTGACCGGCGAGCGTGTCCTGCACCTGCTCGATGGATTCGGGCAGGGGTGGGAGGGGGGCTTGGGCAGACGTAGGGTCGTTCGCATTCACATTCATGGCTGCCACTGTACCAAATCTACGCTTGCCCGCTGAGAGTAGCACAATCCTATGGGGCGGTTGGATACGGTCAGGCCGGCGTATCGGAGGTATCGTCCTGACTTTGCTCGGCTGCTGCTGCGGCCCTTCGCATCTGGCCCAACGCTATTTCGATCAGGCCGACGACGATGATACCGACGATGACGTGGACCGTGATGACGGTAGACCGCACGCCACTCGACCACAGACCGAGACGCTCGCCGGACAACACGAGGCCCAGCGCAATGGCAACCAGCGGCGACCACCACGCGATGCGCCCTATGACCCCGGCGATACCGGCCTCGCGCACCCACGGTCCGAGCACGAGAATGGCGAGGATGACAATGCCCACACCGACCACCAGATGCAGCCAGCGCCACAAGTCGCCGCCGATGGTCCCGGTCAAGAGGCCCAGACCGATGAAGAAGGTCGCAACAGTCAAGATTCGTAGTGCTATTCCCAACACGTCAATCCCTCTCAGTGGCGGCCGTTCCGCCGCGCCCGGTAACGCGCCCGTCGCGGGACGGCCACGCCGAAAGCAGCGTCCCAAGCCAGCCTACCTTAACAAGGCGTGGCAGGACCGTCAACGTACCGGGTGAGACAGCGGGAATCCATGTCCCCCCGCCGCAGCGGGGGGACCACAGGGGGGCGGACCTCGTCATTCCGGCGAAAGCATGTCCCGTACCCCGATACGGGGCCGGAATCCAGGACTATTCGTGGCCCGCCTGCCCATCCTTGCATCCCGAAAATCCTGATGCGGACAAAAAACCCACCCCTCCCCCATCCTGTCTATCCTGTCCATCCATGTAAAATACCTACCCCTGTCAGGGGGTGAGGCCCCGCCTGATGGTATGGTGATGCCCACCCGGCGGTCGGGAAGCCTGGAGCAAGACCGGAAGAATGGAGCGGCAATGAAGATAACGAACGTGACCGCGTACCCCGTGTCCGATGGGAAAGATGCGCTCTTCGTGGTCGTGGACACGGACGCCGGCCTCAGCGGCGTGGGCGAGGCCGGAGCCACACCGCAAATGCTCGCCATCGCCACCTACGTCGAAAGCCACCTCAAGCCGTTCCTGCTCGGTGAAGACCCGTTTCGTATCGAGCACCTGTGGCAGCGGATGTTCCGCGGCGGCTTCTTCCCCGGCGGGAACGTCGTGTCGAGCGCCGTCTCAGCCATAGACATTGCCCTGTGGGACATCAAGGGGCAGGCGTTGGGTGTGCCCGTGTTTGAGTTGCTGGGTGGCCGCGCCCGTGACCGGGTGGTGTGCTACCCGCACAACGGCGGCGGCACCATCGAGGCGCTGGTCGAGAGCTGTCTCCGCACGAAGGAGCAGGGCTGGAAGTTCGTCCGCTTCAGTCCGAATACTGCCGGTAATCTGTTCGAGCCAGCGCGGGCGGTGCGCGAGTCGATCAGAATGGTCGAAGCGGTACGCACCACCGTCGGTGAAGACATCGAAATCTGCTTCGATGTGCATACGCGCCTGGACCCCGCCGATACCATCCGGTTCTGCCGCGCGGTCGAGCCGTATCATCCCTTCTTTATCGAGGACCCCATCCGCAGCGAGAACGCAGCCTCGTTCCACCACCTGCGCCGGCACGTCTCGGTGCCGCTCGCGGCGGGCGAGCAGTACGCCAGCAAGTGGGAGTTCCGCGAGTTGATCGAGAACGACCTGATTGACTATGCCCGCACCGATCTCTGTATCGTCGGCGGCATTACGGAAGCCAAGAAGGTCGCCGGCTGGGCGGAGACCCACTACATCAAGCTGGCTACGCACAATCCGCTGGGGCCGGTGTCGTCCGCCGCCTGCCTGGCGCTCAATCTGGCGAGCAACAACGTCGGCGTGATGGAGCAGCCCCAAAAGCCGGGGACGGCACTGACCAACGTCGTACCGGTGCAGATGACCTGGGAAGATGGCTACCTACTCCCGCCGGAGCGGCCGGGCCTGGGCGTGGTATTCGACCGCGAAGCAGCCGCACGCCTACCCTGCCATCCCGTCCCCCGCGATCACCTCCACCGCGAGGACGGCTCTTTCACCAACTGGTAATCCCGTCAGGGAGTGGCCGCACCCCGCAGCCCTCAACCACCGGGAGAGGCGGCGGCCCGTCATTCCCACGCCAGCGGGAATCCCCGTCCCCCCGCCGCAGCGGGGGGACCGTAGGGGGGCTAGGAGAGTGGCCGCGGCTCGTTTGACAATCGAACCCATCGGTGCGATGATGAGATGATGACCGGCAAGGAATTCATCCGGCGAGCGAGGCGCTACGCCAGGAAGCACGGCTTGGCGGTCGACTTCGATTCGCGGCGCGGCAAGGGGAGCCACGCCCGACTGCAAATCGGCCAGCGGTTCACGGGGAATCCTTGTTAGGGTTCTACCCGGAGTAGGGGGTTGAGATGCCTGGGAAGATTGATCTGGAAACGCTGGACAAACGGTACGAGAGACTTCTCAATGAAGGGGAGAGAATTCTCTCAGGTTTTGGGGTTGATCGAGATGAGGTAGTTTTCACTTCATCTCGATTGATTATCAGTAGTTCTCTCGGGGTGACCGGGAAGAAGAAACAGTTCCTTGTGATCCCGTATCACAGGATCGATATGTTTCAAGTGGAAGAGATCCATGGGTTGAATATCCAAGGGACATTGAAGATCTGGGTTGGACAGTTCAAGGATCCGATCGAAAAGAAGTACGATCGGAGTGTGGATATTGTTTGGATCCAGAAGATTCTGTCTCGAGTAGGAGGGTAGAAGATTGATTGAAGAGGGAGTAGACTTCTACGGATACAACACCTAGACCCGTTATGGTCCCGCATGGCGAGTTGAAACCCGGCACGTTCCGCAACCTGCTCAGGCAGCTGGGGATCGACCAGGAGGATTTCTAAATGCGCTATGCCTATCCGTGTATCTTGGAGCCGGAGGCCGAGGGTGGCATCTCGGTGTCGTTTCCCGATGTGCCTGGGGCCTTGACTTGTGGAGACAGTCGCACCGAAGCACTAGTCCGAGCCGAAGACGCGCTGGTAGGCGCTCTTGGTGCCCACTTTTCCCTGCGTGGGGCAATCCCGTTGCCCAGCCCTGTCCAGGAGGGGCAGGAGCTGGTCGCCCTCCGGCCAGTGGCCGCGGCGAAAGTGGCACTCTACACGGCCATGCGCGAGCAAGGCCTGACGAACGTCGCGCTAGGCGAGCGGCTGGGGGTCAGTGAAGCCGCGGTCCGCAAGCTCCTCAATCCCGATCACCGTTCCCATCTCAGCACTATCGAAAAGGCGCTCCGTGCCGTGGGCCTGAGCCTCGTCGTCGAAACCGTGCCCTGGCCCCCCCCCGCCGCCCCGTCATTGCGGCGGAAGCCGCAATCCATCCTGCCCATCCTTGCATCCCGATAATCCTGATGCAGACAAAAAACCTACCCTTGTGTGGCGCTGCGGCGGCAGCCCGTCATTCCCGTCATCTCATTCGTCATTCCCGCGAAAGCGGGAATCTACTCCCCCTCTCTATCGCTCGGCGATGGAGAGGGGGCCGGGGGGGTGAGGCCTATCCCCCACCAACTGGCTGCAGCGCGCTCGCCGGCACCCGCACCACACTGCTAGACCCTCGGTCGAGCACGAACGGCGTGCCCTGTGCGTCCACCGCCAATCCGGTGATCCGATAGAACACTCCGGCGCCGTAGCGGGCCGATTGGCGCACTGCGAGTAGTTGTCCCGCCGGGGAGTATTTCGCCAACCACTTCTCGCTGGTGACGTAGACGTTCCCCGCGGCATCGGTAGCGACGGCGGTCGGCGCGACCGGATCGGTCTCCGGGGCGCGTGGGTCGGCGTTGATTTCCCACTGCAAGAGCGGTTGGCCGCTCGGCGAGAACTTCTGGATGCGGTTGTTGCCGCTATCCGCGACGTAGACGTTGCCCGCCGAGTCGAGCGCGAGGTCCCGGGGCCAGAGTAGCTGTCCCGATTCGGAGCCTTCACTGCCCCACACCGCGAGCGGCTGGCCGGTTGGCGAGAGCTTCTGGACCCGATGTGCCCAATATTCGGCCACGTACACGTTGCCGTGCGTATCCACCGCCACCGCCCTCGGATGGTCGAACTGCCCCGGCGCTTGCCCGTAGGCTCCCCATTGCGTCAGCGGCTCGCCGGCTGGCGAGAGCTTCTGAATCCGGTGGTTCCAATAGTCGGCGACGTAGACGTTGCCCTGAGCATCCAAGGCGACGCTTCTGGGTCCGCGGAACTGCCCCGGCCCTTCACCGCTCGCTCCCCACGCCGCGAGCGGCTGGCCGGCAGTCGAGAGCTTCTGAATCCGGTCGTTTTGGTAGTCCGCGACGTAGACGTGTCCGGCTGCATCTACCGCGATTCCGCGCGGGTTGTCGAACTCGCCCGGCAGGTCGCCGAACTCGCCCCACGCCAGGATCGGGCCGGTCACGAGCGGGAGCGCAGCGCGGTCCAGGCTCGCCACTGCCAGCCCGAATTCGCGCTCCCACGCGGCCGGCTCGTAGACCAGGGCGCCGTAGTTGCGCCAGCCGACCCCGAATAGCTCCAGGTCGGCGACCGACTGGATATGCAGCAGCCGGGGCGCGGCGGCCTCGCTGGGCCACTGCACGAGATAGAGCAGGGCACCGTCCTTCAGCAGCCCGGCCGACAGCCACGGATCGCCGCGCCGCAAGTCTTCCAACTCGGACAGCGTGACTTCCGTTCGTTGCTCCCAGTTGACCTGCCGCTCGGCCAAGGCGCGGGTATCGCCGACCCAATGCAGCGTCTCCTCGTCGTCCGCGATCCAGAGATGCGGCGTACCCTGGAGCGAGACGACCGCGCCGGCAGTGAGTATCGGCCGTTGGGCCGCAGCAGCCCACACGACCGGCGCGGACACTAGGCCGACGATCACCAGGGCCAGCAGCCCGACGATCACGCTGAGACCACGCCCACTCACCGGCATACTGCACCGGAGTCCAGCCAGGCGAATGCCGCGGCGGTAGTCACGCATGGTGTTGTTCACTCAGCAGGATTATGGCCGCCGGCGAGCCTGCCGTAAAGCCGCGCTGCGTGGACTCCCCGTCCCCCCGCCGCAGGAGACCTTTGCGTCCCCCGTCATTCCCGCGAAAGCGGGAATCCACCCCCCTCTCTATCGCTCTGCGATGGAGAGGGGGCCGGGGGGTGAGGCCGGCCCCCCCACATCCTCCCCATCCTGTCTATCCTGGCCATCCATGTAAATCTCCCCCGTCCCCCCGCCGCAGCGGGGGGACCATAGGGGGGCTATCCCAATACCGCCGCTACAATCAAGGGGATTGCGCGGCCGCTCGGCGGCGCCTACGTGTCAGGAGCGCACGAGGAGAAAACGACATGCCAGTGATGCAGGGGAAATACGCGCTTACCGGGATGCTGCAAGCCGAGGGCGTGGAGTACGTCTTCGGCAACCCCGGCACGAGCGAGGGGCCGTTCCTGGAGGCGCTCGCCGAGTGCCCGGACATGAAGTACGTCCTGTGTGTGCAGGAAGGCGTCGCGGTCGGCATGGCCGACGGCTACGCCCGTGCCAGCGGCAAAGTCGGCTTCGTGAGTTTGCACATTGACAGCGGCTTGGCGAACGGCTTGAGCCTGCTCAACGACTCCAACTTCAGCGGCACCCCGCTCGTCGTCACGGCGGCCAACAAGGACGTGCGGAAGCTCGCCGAGGGGCGCTCCGACCTCGCCCGGATGTGCGAGCCGTTCACCAAGTGGAGCGTCGAGATCACCCACGCCGAGCAGTTTCCGTCGGTGCTGCGCCGCGCCTTTACCGCCGCCCGCACGCCGCCCACCGGCCCGGTGTTCGTGGGTTTCTCCGGCAACGCGCTCGAAGACGCGGCCGAGGTGTCGCTGGTGCCGTCACGCGCAGCCTGGAGCGCGGCCCGGCCGGACCGCAACGCCATCGGCGAGGCCGCAGCGCATCTCGCCAGCGCCGACCGGCCGGTGCTCATCGTCGGCGACCGCGTCGGTGAAGATGACGGGGTAGCGGAAGCGGTGCGCGTGGCCGAGCTGACGGGTGCGCGTGTGTATTCGCACCTGAGTTCGCAAGTCAACTTCCCCACCGGCCATCCGCAGTTTATGGGCAACTTCGCTCCCCGCAATCAGGCTTCCCGCCAGGCGGTCCAAGCGGCCGATGTCGTGTTGGCCGTCGGTACGCACGTGTTCAGCGACCTTTTCTATCAACCAGGTGCGACGCTTCCGGCCGCGGCCACGCTCATTCACCTGGACAGCGATGCCGACTCCCTCGGTCGCTCCGAGCCAACGCACCTCGCCATCCTGGCCTCGCCCCAGATGGGCCTGACCGAGCTTGGCGCGGCCCTGGGCGCCTGCATGAGCCGCGCCGAGCGCAACGCCGCTGCTACCAGATGCAGCGCCATCGCGGCGGAGACGGCCGCGCAGGCGGAGCAGTTCCGGCAGCAAGTGGCCGGTGAGCGTGGCCGGCAGCCGATGGGTGTCGCCACCATGATGAGCGCCATCGCGGCGGCGCTCCCGGATGACGCCGTAGTCTGCAACGATTCCGTCAGCTCCGCCGGAATGGTCTACGCCGCCAAGAAGTTCAATTCGCCCGGCAGCTTCTATGCCGCGCGCGGCGGCGCCATCGGTTGGGGCATGGGAATGTCGTTGGGTATCCAACTCGCGCAGCCCGACCGGCCGGTGGTGGCTATCGTCGGTGACGGGACCGCGATGATGACCGTGCAGGCGCTCTGGACCGCGGCGGTCGAGAACATCCCGGTCGTCTACTGCATCTGCAACAACCGCTCCTACAACATCCTCAAGGTCAACTTGGACCTCTACACGCAGCTTGTCCTCGAAGAGCCGGACTATCAGCCGGCCTACCTGGCTACCGACTTCACCCACCCCTTCGACTTTGCCGCCTTGGCGCAGGCGTTCGGCGTATCCGGCCAGCGCATCGAGCATCCGGCGGAGATCGGTCCCGCGCTGGACCGCGCGCTGGCATCCGGCAAGCCGGCGGTGCTCGACGTAGTAATCGAGTCCTAGGCCAAGACCTTTGTGACCTCGGCCAGGTCCATCCGGTTGACCCGGCGAATGGCCGGCAGCACCGAGAGAGCCACAATCAGCAGCACGCTGACGCCCACGAACGCATAGGAGCTTGGGGCAATCCAGAGGGGCATCGTGAGCACGTCCGAGCTAAAGCTGTGCGTGACGTAGTAGGCCACGCCCGTTCCGAGCAGGAAGCCGGGCACCAAGGCGCCAGCGCCGACCAGCACGTTCTCCAACACCATCATCAGCGCCAGACGGGCGCGGGTTTGGCCCAACGTCCGCATCGTCGCCAGCTCGCGCTGCCGCTCCAGGACGTTGACCGTGACCGTGTTGAAGACAATCGCCGCGGCCATAATGAGGGCCGCAATGAGCAGAATCCACGTCATGGTGTAGGCCAAACGCAGCATCTGGTTCCAGTCCTCCACCGTATGCGCCTTCACACTGACGCGCTCGACGCCCGTCAGGTCGTAGAGACGCGCCGCGAGGCGCTCCGCCTGGCCGGCTGCGGTGGCAATCAACAGGCCGTTATGGAGGCCCTCGGTACCGGCCAATTGCTGTGCGTCCGGCAGCCCCAAGAAAAGGCCGCTGGTGCCCAGCGACTCGCGCGTCACACCGGCCACCGTCAATGTCGTCGTACCCGTTGGCGTCGTCAGCGTCACCCGGTCACCGGCTGTAGCGTCAAGTGCCCGGCTGCCATAGAGCGACAGGATCGCGCGGCCGTTCCCCAAGCTGGCGCCTCGACTGTCCGGGCCTTGAAAGCGATGGAGCCGCGTGTCGGTTGGCAGCGCCATGACCAGCACGTCTACGCTCTTTCCAGCGTGCTCCAGCTGGCCAAAGCCTTCCAGCGTCGGCTCGACCGACTGCACTTCCGGCCACGCGGCGACGGTCTCCAAGACGGCAGCGTCGGTCGTTGGACGCAGGCTGACATCGAGATCCCACCGCTCCGCCTGCTCGTACTGCGTGTCGAGCACGTTGGTCATGGTGTCTAACAACCCGGTGCTGGTCAGGAGCAGCACCATCGCAAAACTCACCCCGGCCACGGTGTACAAGGTCCGCACGCGCGTGCGAAAGATGGAGCGGAGGGGAATACGGAGCATCAAGGGCGGCGTCAGCACCAGCCGTAGCGCCCGCTCTACCCAAGGAATACTCCCCCTGACCAGGGCCACCTGCGGGTCCCGGCGCATGGCGGCCGCCGGCTGCATCCGGGCGGAGCGCCAGGCTGGCACGAGGCCGGCGATGAGCGCGAATACGATGCTCACGACCGCTGCCATGATCGGCGGCAGGACCTGGAGTTTGTGCTGCACAAGCGGGATACCGAGCGTTTCGGCGTACACGCCGGTCAGCCCGGCCCCCAGCCAAAGCCCCAACGCCACACCGGCCAGTGAGCCGACGAGGGCGATGAGCGCCGCATACGCCAGGTAATGCCGCAGGACGGTCCCCCGGCTGTAGCCCATCGCCATGAAGAGGCCAATCTGCTCCCGCTGCGCCTGCACCATGCGGCTGAGGGTGATGAAGATGCTGAAGGCGGCGACGATCAGCACCAGGGTCGGGAGGATGTTGGCCAGCTCTTCCCCTCCTTGTAGGTCCAGCTGCAGCGCGGCATTACTGGGCTGGCCCTCTTGTCGCACCGTCTGCGTGAGGACATACGGTTGGAGCAACGCTTCCGTCGCGGCAATCGCCGCCTCGCGCCCCGCGGCATTGCGGACCGTCACGGCAACGTCGTTGATCTGCCCGTCCAGGCCGAAGAGTGCCTGCAACTGGGGCAGCGGCAGGAAGAACACGCCAAAGCGCCGGGCCGAAGGCAGGATGTCCAGCTTGCTCGCCGCGTTGACGAGATATTCCGGGCTGGCCGCAACGCCTTGGATCCGTAACTCCTGCTCACCCCGGGGCGTGGCAAACGTCAAGCGGTCGCCCGGTGCGAGCTGGTGGAACTTGGCGAAGTGGCTCTCTACGAGCACGACGTTGCGATCCTCCGGCGTCCAGTAGGTGCCCTGCTGCACCAGCACGTCATTGACCGCTGGGTGCCGGTCCAAAGGCAAGCCGATGAGCCGGACGTGGATAGAGTGGTTGCCCTCGCGGAGCAGGCCGGTGTCGAGCACCAGCCGGCCCTCGGCTGCGGCGACGTTATCGAGTTGGCGCACGGCCGCGGCGGTCTCCTGCGGCGCACTCTGCACGCCGACCGTGTAGTCGGCGAAACGCAATTCGGCATAGGTGTGCTGATACGACTCGTCCAAGTTGTCGAAGGCCGTCACCATCGTCACGAATAGGGCGGTACCGAGTAGGACGATGATGGCGAGCGCCGTGAACTGCACCTTGTGGGCCAGCAGACCGCGGAGGATGAGGCGATGCCGTTTCTTCATGGTCTACCACCTGATCTCCGCCGGGTCCTTGGGCCGTGCGTGGACAATCTCTTCCTCGATCATCCCGTCGCGTAGCCGGACGACCCGGTCCGCCATTTCACCGATGACGCTGTTGTGTGTGACGAGCACGCAGGAGCGCCCTTGCGCTGCCGTCACCTCGCGCAGGAGCGTGAGCACCCGGATGCCGGTGCGGAAATCCAGGTTGCCCGTCGGCTCGTCGCTCAAGAGCAGCGGCGGGTCCTTTGCCAGCGCGCGGGCAATAGCGACGCGCTGCTGTTCTCCGCCCGACAGCCGGCTGGGAAAATGATCGGCGCGTTCCGCCAAGCCCACCTGGTCGAGCAGCTCTGCCGTCCGCGCGGCGACGCGCTTGGCGTCGCGCTCGACCAGCTCTAGGGCGAACTCGATATTCTCAGCGGCCGTCAGCGTCGGAATAAGGTTGAAGAACTGGAAGACGAACCCCACTCGCTCGCGCCGGTAGCGGGTAAGCTCGCGGTCCGCGAGGCCACCGAGGTCCTGTCCGTCAACTTCTACCTGTCCGTCCGTCGGGTCATCGAGACCGCCGAGCAGGTTGAGCAACGTGGTCTTGCCGGAGCCGCTCGGTCCGAGGATAACCAGGAATTCCCCGGCCCGGATGTCGAGGCTGACGCCTTGGAGTGCGGCAACCTCCACCTGGCCCAACGGAAACCGCTTGTGGACTTCGACCAGCCGAGCCGCTACGGCTGGCCCAGGTGCGGCGGGTGGTGCCGATGGTGCGTCAGGAGCTACCGTAGTCATGTGCTACTCCTTTCGGTCGGCGCGCATTCCGGCCAGCAAGAGCTGCATGGCCAGGGGAAACGTATCGCGCCAGCGTACCGTCTGGGGGTCAATCATCCAGAGCAAGGCCAACCCTTCGACGATGGACCCGATAATGGTGGCCGCAGCGTCCGCATCGGCCAGGTGGAACTCGCCGCGCTCGATGCCCTGCCGAATGTGCGCCGCGAGCAGCTCGCGGTAGGCTTGGGTGTAGCCGGCCAGCGTGTACTGCACTGTCGGGTCACGAACTGCCGTCGCGTAGAACTCGTGGATGATCGGGATCAGCTTCTCCCGCTGCTCCAGCGTACCGGCGAGCTGCTGAGTGAGCGCGAGGAGCCGCTCACTGACCGATCCCTCGGCCGCGAGCACGGTCGTCACCTCCTGCACTTCCTGCTCGAAGAGGTGCTGGAGCAGCGCCTCCTTAATAGCGTCCTTGCTCTCGAAATACCAATACAACGTGCCCTTACTGACGCCGGCCTCGCGCGCGATGTCGTCCATGCGTGCTTTGTGAAAGCCCAGCCGGCTGAATACCGCTATCGCGGCCTCTACGATCTGCGCGGTGCGCTCGGCGCTGACATCGGGGCGGGGTGTCATCGTCGCCTCTCATAACTGACTGACCAGTCAGTCAGTTATTATCATACACCCGACCGGTCCCAATGTCAAGCGGTCTCGCAGCGGCCCTACCGTTCGGTCGGCAGACGCGGGGAGACGGGGCGATCATGCCAAGCGGATGTAGGGAGGTTGCGGTACAATGAATGCCTATCCCACTCCGCTCGCCGGCCAAAGGGGGTGTGTCGGCGCGGTTGTGAGACCGGTTCAGCGGAGATTCCAAGCAAGGGAAGAGGAACGAACCGATGAGTAGCGGCCGTCTAGCCTACTTCAACGGCGAGCTGGTCCCGGAGTCCGAAGCGCGCATATCGGTCTTTGACTCCGCGCTCGTATACGGCGATGTCGTCTTCGAGGTGACGCGCACCTTTAACGAGCAGCCGTTCCGCCTCCGCGAGCATATGGAGCGGCTGTACGCCTCCATGCGCCTCGCCGAGATTGATTGCGGCCTGACCATAGACGAGATGGAGGCGGCCACCTACGAGACCATCACAGCCAACCGCGGCCAATTCAGCGATGGGTTCGACTTTCAGATTACGCACAACGTCTCGCCGGGACCGTTGAGTATCTACCGCAGCATCTTTCCCGAGGGCCTGCGCCCGACCATCGTGATTAACTGTTTCTCGCTGGTCGGGCGGATGGTGAAGCTCGGCCCGCAGTACCGGACCGGTGTCCACGGCGTCATTCCGTCCCAGCGGGCGGTGCCGGCGCAGTTTGTGGACCCCAAGGTGAAGAGCCGCAGCCGCATCTACTACATCAAGGCCGAGCATCAGGCGCATCGGATTGACCCGGCGGGCTGGGCGGTGCTGCTCGATGGCGACGGCTACATCGCCGAGGGCGTCGGGAGCAACCTGTTCCTCGTGCATGACGGCACGCTGTACTCACCCGAGGGGCGCAATATCCTGCGCGGCGTGACACGCAACTGCGTGCTGGAGCTGGCGACCGACGTGGGCATTCCCGTGCGTGAGCTAAACCTGGAGCCATACGACCTGCTCAACGCCGACGAAGCCTTCTTCACCTCCACGACCACCTGCGTCATGCCGATGACGCGCTTCGAGGGGCGGCCGCTCGGTGACGGCACCCCCGGCCCGATCACCCAACGCCTCATGGCGGCCTTCAACGAGCTTGTCGGCCTCGATATCGTCGCGCAAGCCGAAGCCGGCGCCGCCCACGTCGCCCAACTGGAAGGGAAGTAGGTCCACAGCCCGTCCCCCCGCCGCAGCGGGGGGACCATAGGGGGGCTATACCCCCAGCGACGCGGCCACCTCCACCAACGACCGCCAAATATCCTCTGCGACCGGAATTCCGTCGCGCTGGCGGGTCGCGCGGATGCGCTGCTCCGGGTCGCCCGGTACTAACACCTCGCTGAACCCCGGCGCCGGCGGCACGGCCCGTAGCCGCCCCGCCAGTTCGCCGGCTCGCGCCGTGAAATCCGCCAACGGCTGGAGGAGATTGGCCCGCAGCATCAGCATCGTCACCCCCTGATGCCGCATGAACGGCCCGCCGCGCGCCGGGTCGGCGAGCGCGTCCGCGCCGGTCATGACGCGGCTCAGTAGCTCCACTGCCACCATCAGCGCATAGCCCTTGTGCCCACCGAATGGGACGTGACCGCCCCCGGCGAAGAAGTCCGCCGGATCGGTCGTCGGGCGGCCCGCGTTATCCACGATACTGCCTGGGGGCAGCGGCTCATTGTGCTCGTGCGCGAGGATGACCTTGATACCGGAAAGCGCCGTGGTGGAGAAGTCGAACATGATCGGCGGACCATCACCGGCGGGAAAGCCGACGGCCAGCGGGTTGGTGTGCAGGACCCGCTCACGCCCGCCATAAGGAACGGCGTGCGGTGTCTCTTCCGATTGCCCGCCGGCCCAGACCATCCCGATCATCCCGTGCGCCGCCGCCAGCTCCACGTATTCCCCCAGCCGCCCGATGTGGTGCGCCTCGACGATCCCCGCCACGGCGATGTTCTGCGCGCGCGCCTTCTCGATGGCTACCTCGGCCGCATACTTGGCGGCGACGTGGCCAAACGTCCAGTTGCCGGTGACGAGGGCGCTCGTCGGCGTCTCGCGGACGATAGCCGGCCGCGCCGCCGGCTGGATGTAACCCTCCCGAATGTGCTCCACGTAGCCCGGCAGGTGGAAGACGCCGTGCGTGTCCACCCCGCAGAGATTGGACCCGACCAGCGCCTCGGCCATGCGGTTGGCGTTGCGCTCGCTCGCCCCCGCCGCCAGGAGAATGGCGCGCGTGAACGCGGACAGCTCGGCTGCGCTCTTTACCGGCATGTGTGCTCCTCAGTCATTCCCGCGCCAGGAACCTTTGCATAACCCGTCCCCCCGCCGCAGCGGGGGGGCCATAGGGGGACAGTACCCTCACCAGGATAGGTTTTCGCTGCACGGGTGTCCTCTCGGGCTATTCAATTTCCCGGCGCTTTGGCGCCACTCCGGAGACGCCGCCCAAGCCGCCGGAGACGACGAGGTGCTCGCCGGTCATGTGAACCGAGTCGTCGGATGCCAGGAACGTGGCAGCGGCCGCGATGTCCTCCGGTCTCGTCCAGCGCCCCAGGGGCACGGACTGCCGCAGCCGCTCGCGCAAGTCGGCTTCCGGAATACCCATCACCGCCGCCCGCTCCGCCATGTTGGCTTTCTGGAAGTCGGTGTCCACCGGGCCGGGACAGATCGCGTTCACGTTGACGTGGTACGGCGCCAGCTCGACCGCAAGCGTCTTGGTGAAGCCGATCACCGCCCATTTCGCGGCGTTGTAGGCCGAGACGAGGGGCGGGCCCGAAATACCGTTGATGGACGAGAGGTTGATGATCTTGCCGCTGTCCTGCCGCATCATCTGGCGGCCCACGTACTTGCTGCACAGGAATACCCCGGTGATGTTCACGGCGAGGACTCGATCCCATTCGGCCTCGTCGAGGTCTACGGTCTCGACCACGCGCTGCCCGGTCCCGGCGTTGTTGACCAGAATGTCAATCCGGCCGAACTCGTCGAGCGCCCGCTCTACCGCCGCCTGCACCGAGGCCGCCTGCGTGACGTTGCACTCCACGGCCAAGGCGCGTCTGCCCTTTGCCTGGACCTCCCCGACCGTTACCTGCGCCGTCTCCACGTCAAGCTCCGCGACAACGACGTGGGCGCCCTCGTCCGCAAAACGCAGCGCAATCCCCCGACCGATACCCCGCGCCGCGCCCGTCACGAGGGCTACTTTATCCGCTAACCGCATTGCTGCCTCCCCTGTCCACTGCCTACTACCCGCTGATGTTGCTGAACGGTGCGCGATGGCTCACACTTCCTACGCACCAAGAGCGTCCCGGACATTGGGAGGCAGAACACGCCGCTCCCACCTCCCGGAGCGCCCTTTGGATGGCAAGTTCGGCGCAAGCATACCAGCGTATGAGCACTCATGGAGGTGAGCTGATGAGGTTCTGCATTACGGGCTACGGGAGCATCGCCGCCGTTCACCGGGATGCGCTGCTGCCGATGGAAGGTGTCGAGATAGACTCCGTCGTCGGCCGGCTGATCGAGCCGACGCGCGAGTTTGCCGCCAGCTGCGGTGCGCCGCTCGCCACGCTCGACCTCGGCGCGGCGCTGGCGCGGCCTGGGGTGGATGCCGTGCTCATTACCTCGCCGAGCCAGGTTCACTATGAGCAGGCCCGGGCCGCGCTCGAAGCGGACAAGCACGTGCTGCTCGAAATCCCGATGGCCCTCTCCTACGCCGAGGCCGCGGCGCTGTGCGACCTAGCCGACGCGCGGGGCAAGACGCTGATGATCTGTCATACGGAGCGGTTTTGGGCGTCCACGATGGCCCTGAAGCGGCGGATCGTCGCCGGCGAGCTAACACCCTCCCATATCCACGTCGAATGGCACTTTTTCCGGCGCGAGAACATCAACTGGATGGGCCGACGACGCAGTTGGACGGACAACCTCTTGTGGCATCATGGTGGTCATGTCGTTGACCATGCGATCTGGCTGTTCGGCGAGGCGCCGGTGGCGGCGCGGGCCTTCCTTGGCCCGACCGATAACCCGTTGGGTATTCCGCTCGACGTGTCGGCGCAAATGCGGTTTCCAAGCGGCGGCTTGGCGACCTTGGCCCTCAGCTACAACGCCATTGTGCCCGCGGCCGTGCAGCGGTATACCGTCATCGCCGAGGAGGACTTTCTGGTCTACGATGGTGGCCGTTTCACCGACCGCGACGGCAACGTGCTGTCCGAGGAGACGAACGAGGACGCCGTGCCGCGACAGAATGAAGAGTTCGTCAGCGCCGTCCGCGAGGGCCGCGAGCCGCTGACCTCCGGCCACGCAATCCTCGGATCGTGCCAGGTCCTGGAGCAACTGGAGCGCGGCGGGGCGTGAGGTCACTGGTCGAGGCGCCGCTTCCCAGGTTTCTCTCACCTCCAGCTCGGCGGCCGGGTCAATATGTGGCCGTCAGCCTTGGCAACTCGGTCCGGCAATTGGCTATCTTTGAGCACCTTACGTCCGATGGTGAGCGATGCCGTCGCCGCCTCGCGCAACCGGAAAGAACTGCGATTCGGTGGTAAGGCGACAATCACCCGCTTCTTTGGGTATCGCCGGCGTACAGCGCTTACCGGACCGGTCAGATCACTATCAGCGGAGATGATGATTGCCGTGTCAAACGCATCGTCCTGAGCGTCACCGAGCAATTCGACCGCAATGTTCACGTCGGTCATCTTTTCCTCGTAGGTCGTCCGGGTCGTGCCGCAGTTGAGGCAGGTGATACTCTTTGGGAGGTGGTGCCCGTAATGGATGTGCAGGTCCGGGAGAGTTACTAGGGCCTCCAGATACGCATTCTGCCGCACCGGCTTATCGGGATCGTCAGCCTGAGACGAGACCCGGGCTGTAAAATATCTGACCGCCACCAAGCTCTGGCAAGGGCGCAGCAGGTTCACGGCGAGACGCCACAAGTCGAGCCAGTAGTAGCGCCGCCAGCCCTTGGACTTGAGGCCGTAGTAGAGGTTTAGCCCATCTATGTACACCGTCACTCGCTGCATCGAGGCTTTCCCTCATACCGGGGGACACGTGGGGTTGACGTATTGTACGCAATCGTGTAGTATCCTGGTACCCCCCCAGCGAATAGTATCGCTGGGCCGACGCCCCGCAAGGGGCGTTTCTCTTTTTGGGGAGCCGGGTCCTCACTCGGCATGGGCGCCGGCCACCTCCGTCACTCGCCCTCGCTCGTGTAGCCCCACTCGTCCACCACCCGCTTGCTTGGGCGCAGGTTGGAGGGCGTCGTCAACTCCACGCGGTTGCCGTCGGGATCGCGCACGAACACGTACCGCTGCCCGTCGTGCCGCTCGCCGCTGCTCTCCGGCTCGTACCCGTGCGCTTGCAGCGCCGCCAGCGCCGCCGCGAAGTCATCTACCTCGAAAGCGGCGTGATAGCCGGCCGATTCGCCGTCCGCCGGCTCGATCAGGTGCATCATGGAGCCGTCGGCCATCCTGGTCCAAATGACCCGTTGACCGTCCACCATCGAGGGGATCACCTCCAGTCCGAGCACGTCTCGGTAGAAGGCCAGGGAGCGGCGGCGGTCACTGATGGGATAGCCGATGTGATTGACCTTGGTCAGCTTGAATGCGGGCATGAGGCCCTCCTTCCGCGCTGGTGCTGGCATTCTACCGTCCACCGTAGCGCCTGGGTATCTTACGCCCGTCATTCCCGCGCCCATTCGTCATTCCCGCGAAGGCGGGAATCTATCCTGCTCATCCCTCCATCCCGAAAAATCCTGATGCAGACAAAAAAACCTACCCTTGTCAGGGAGGACCATAGGGGGGCGGGACTACAAGTCGAGCGTCATGCCGTCGCGGGTAACTAGGACCTCCTCGCCGAGCAGGCGGCGGGCCTTCTCCGCCTCGCCCTCGGGATCGGCCAAGATCGCTCGCCCATGATGGATGAACGCGAGGCGTCCGTAGGACTTGCCGCTGCTGACTAGGTAGGCGCAGACATCCTCGACAGCATGATGGCCGGTCTCCATGAGGAAGAGGTCACAGTCGTCGAGCAGCGGACCAAGCTCGCTCGTCGCGGCCGCGTCACCCGAAAACACGACGGCCTGGCCACCGGCCTCGATGCGAAACGAGAACGACTGCCACGGCTGACCCGGTTCCGGCTCCCCGAGGTGGCGATTGTGCAGCGCGATCACCCGCAGGTCGCCGTCGTCGTAGATCACGCCGTCCTCATACCGCTGGGCCTGGAGATCAAAGCCCAAGTCCTGGTCCTTGACCGGCCCCCGGACGACGGCCCGCACGCCTTCCCAGATATCGAGATCGGGGATGAAGAGCGACACGGTCTTGCCGGCCAGACGGGCGGCGCTCTCGGCATCCACGCGGCCGAGCTTGGGGATGGTCCAGATGAGGTTGGCTAACCCCCCGGTATGGTCCGTGTGCGTATGGCTGATGAAGATGGCCCGCACGGACGGCAGGTCCACGCCCGACGTATGGGCGGTGTACGCGCAGCCTTCCCCGGCATCGAACCAGTAGACGCCTCCCGCCCATTCGACGACAAAAGAGACGTGCCTATAGCCAGGCACCGGCTCTGTACCACTCCCGGTCCCGAGAAAGTTGAGTCTCATGTGTTTATCCCTCGCTGACGGCTGATTGCTCGCGTGTTGGCAGCCATATGATAGCGAGAATTCGTGTCTCGTGGTCCGCGCCTCACTTCGCTTCATCCGTCATTCCGGCGAAGGCCGGAATCCAGGGCTATTCGTGCCTCTCGGCCCCCGTACATGGCCCTGGAGAGCGCCCGGTTCCGGCCCAGCGGTGGCCGGGACCCCAGACCCTGGTGCTTCCCGCACTAGCCGGAAGCCATCCTGCCCATCCCTCCATCCCGAAAATCCTGATGCAGACAAAAACCTACCCTCGTCAGCGCAGCCGCCTCCCCAGCGCGCATTCTGCCGATTTTTCTAGCCGCGGCAACGTATGTATTGACAAACACAATCCAGTCAGGTATTGTGATGACAAGTTCATAACGCGAGGACGCCGGCCGCCGTGGTACGGCAGGGAGATGGACGTGAGACAAGATACACTGGAATCCGGTCTTTGCTGGGTCCGGACCGTTGGGCAAGCTGTGGGGCGTTTCCGCTCCCTGACCGGCGCCGGTCGGACCCTGGTCAGTACCGTGCTCGTGATCGCCAGCCTCTTGTTGGCGGCCGGCCCGGTTGCGGCGCAGGGCCCCGGGGTGATGCCCACAGCGACGCCGGTGCCACCCACGGCGACACCGGTCCCACCCACAGCGACGCCGGTGCCACCTACAGCGACGCCGGTGCCACCCACAGCGACACCGGTCCCACCCACAGCGACACCGGTGCCACCCACGGCGACGCCGGTGCCACCCACGGCGACACCGGTCCCACCCACGGCCACGCCGGTCCCACCCACGGCCACGCCGGTCCCGGCCCCGTCCATTAGCATCAGCGTGAGCAACACGGGCCACGTGTCCTGGTCGTTCTCGCCACCGGCGGGGGCGACGCATATCATGTACGTAGTGCAGTGGAACAGCAGCAACCACTTGGTCAAGAACACGAACAGCTACCAGATTCCGGGGTTGACCCCGGGGCAGAGCTACAACGTCTACGTCACCGCCATGTACAACCACCCGGGCAATAACCTGAACCAGATCAAATCCAACACCGTGAATATTACGGTGCCGACGCCTACACCCACGGCGACGGCGACGCCGATACCTACGGCCACGCCCACGCCGACGCCACCGCCGCCCGCACCGCCGGGGAACGTGAACATCAACGTGACCAACACGGGCTACGTGTCCTGGTCATTCACGCCGCCACAGGGCATCACGTCGGTCAGCTACGTGGTGCAGTGGAACAGCAGCAACCACATCGTCGATAACGTGAACAGCTACCAGATCACGGGGTTGACCCCGGGGTCGACCTACGCCATCTACGTCATCGCCATGTACGTGCAGAACAATGATGTGAAGCAGGTCAAGTCTGCCACGAAGAGCATTACGGTGCCGCTGCCAGCGACGGCGACGCCGCTGCCGCCGACGGCAACACCGATCCCACCGACGGCGACGCCGGTGCCGCCCACCGCGACGCCAGCGCCACCCACCGCGACCCCCACGCCGGCCCCACCCACCGCGACGCCGGTCCCGGCCCCGTCCATCAGCGTGACCAACACGGGGTACGTGACCTGGTCGTTCTCGCCGCCAGCGGGGGTGAATTCGGTCAGCTACGTGGTGCAGTGGAACAGCAACAACCACATCATGGAGAACGTGAACAGCTACCAGATCCCGGGGCTGACCCCGGGGTCGACCTACGCGGTCTACGTCATCGCCATGTACAACCACCCGGGCAATAACCTGAACCAGATCAAATCCAACACCGTGAATATTACGGTGCCGACGCCCACACCCACGCCCACCGATACGCCGACGCCGACGGCCACGGCGACGCCGACGCCACCGCCGCCCGCACCGCCGGGGAACGTGAACATCAACGTGAGCAACACGGGCTACGTGTCCTGGTCGTTCTCGCCGCCAACGGGAGTGACGTCGGTCGGCTACGTCGTGGATTGGGGTGGCAGCAACCACATTGTCTACAACGTGAACAGCTACCAGATCCCGGGGTTGACCCCGGGGTCCACCTACAACGTCTACGTCACCGCCGTATACAACCAGGGCGGTGACGTGAAGCAGGTCAAGTCCGCGACCAAGACGATTACAGTGCCGGGTGCGCCGACGGCCACACCAGCGCCACCCACCGCGACATCCACGCCGGCCCCACCCACCGCGACACCGATCCCGCCCCCGTCCATCAGCGTGACCAACACGGGGTACGTGACCTGGTCGTTCTCGCCACCGGCGGGGATCACGTCGGTCAGCTACCTAGTGCAGTGGAACGAGCAGAACCACATCATGCAGAACGTGTTCAGCTACCAGATTCCAGGGTTGACCCCGGGGTCGACCTACGCGGTCTACGTCACCGCCATGTACAGCTACAACCCGTGGGATAACCCGACCCTGGTCACGTCCGCCACCAAGACGATTACAGTGCCGGGTGCGCCGACGGCCACGCCGGTACCCACGGCCACGGCCACGCCGACGCCACTGCCGCCCGCACCGCCCGGGACCGTGAACATCAGCGTGACCAACACGGGGTACGTGACCTGGTCGTTCGAGCCGCCGGCGGGGATCACGTCGGTCAGCTACGTGGTGCAGTGGAACAGCCATAACCACATCGTCGATAACGTGAACAGCTTCCAGATTTTCAGCTATCAGTGGACCCCGGGAACGACCTACGCGGTCTACGTCATCGCCATGTACGTGCAGAACAATGACGTGAAGCAGATCAAGTCCGCGACCAAGACGATCACGGTGCCGGGGCCGCCCACGGCCACGCCCACGGCCACGCCGGCCCCCACGGCGACATCGGTCCCGCTGCCGCCGATCAGTATCAGCGTGAGCAACACGGGCTACGTGACCTGGTCGTTCACGCCGCCGGCGGGGATCACGTCGGTCAGCTACGTGGTGCAGTGGAACAGCCATAACCACATCGTCGATAACGTGAACAGCTTCCAGATTTTCAGCTATCAGTGGACCCCGGGAACGACCTACGCGGTCTACGTCATCGCCATGTACAGCTACAACCCGTGGGAAAATCCGACCCTAGTCACGTCCAGCACGAAGAACATTACCGTGCCGCTGCCGACGGCGACGCCCACGATAACACCGACGCCGACGCCCCCGCCGGCCGGAGCGCCCGGGACGGTGAGCATCGGCGTGACTAACACCGGTCACGTGTCCTGGTCGTTCGAGCCGCCGGCGGGGATCACGTCGGTCAGCTACGTGGTGCAGTGGAACAGCGACAACCACATCGTCGATAACGTGAACAGCTTCCAGATTTTCAGCCATCAGTGGGTCCCGGGAACGAGCTACGCGGTCTACGTCATCGCCATGTACGTGCAGAACAATGACGTGAAGCAGATCAAGTCCGCCACCAAGACGATTACGGTGCCGCTGCCGCCCACGGCGACGCCGACGCCGCAACCGCCGTCGGCCCTGCCCACGCCGACGAATGCGCCGCCAGCGAGCCTGGCGATGAGTATGAACAGTACCGGCCTGGTTTCCTGGTCCTACACCGTACCGTCGGGGGTGAGCTTCCAGTCCTACGGGGTGAAGTGGCGGCCGGCCGGTGGGGGCAGCTGGACAACCCAATTCTTCTACTCCGCCAGCGCGTCGAGCTACCAGCTCCCCAATCTGACGGCGGGAACGCGGTACGATGTCCAGGTCTACGCCATTTACGAGCAAGACGGACTGGAGCACACGGACACGTCGGCAGTCTGGCAGTTCACGGCGCCAGCACCGGCGGCCACGGCCACACCCACGGCCACGGCCACGGCGACGGCGGTGCCGGGGACCGTGAGCATCAGCGTGAGCAACACGGGGTACGTGACCTGGGCGTTCACGCCGCCAGCGGGGATCACGTCGGTGAGCTACGTGGTGCAGTGGAACGAGCAGAACCACATTGTCTACAACGTGAACAGCTTCCAGATTTTTAGCCATCAGTGGGTCCCGGGGACGACCTACGCGGTCTACGTCACCGCCATGTACAGCTACAACCCGTGGGAAAATCCGACCCTGGTCACGTCTAGCACGAAGAACATTACCGTGCCGCTGCCGACGGCGACGCCCACGGTGACGCCGACCCCGACGCTGGCGCCGACCCCGACGCCACCAGCGGCCGGAGCGCCGGGGACCGTGACCATCGGCGTGACCGACCAGGGCCACGTGTCCTGGGCGTTCACGCCGCCGGCGGGGGTGACGTCGGTCGGCTACGTCGTGGATTGGGGTGGCAGCAACCACATTGTCTACAACGTGAACGGCTACCAGATTTCGGGCTTGACCCCGGGGACGACCTACGCGGTCTACGTCACCGCCGTATACACCCAGGGCGGTGATGTGAAGCAGGTCAGGTCCGCCACCAAGAACATTACGGTGCCGGGCCCGCCCACGGCGACGCCGACGCCGATGCCGCCGACGCCAACGCCGGTGCCGACCCCGGCCATGAGCGTGACCAACACGGGGTACGTGACCTGGACGTTCTCGCCACCGGCGGGGGTGACGTCGGTCAGCTACATCGTGCAGTACAACCAGAGCAACCATCTGGTGAAGAACGTGAACAGCTACCAGATTCCCGATCTGACCCCGGGGCAGACCTATGCGGTCTACGTCGTGGCCCTGTACAACCACCCGGGCACTATCCTGAACCAGCTCAATTCCAACACCCAGACGATTACGGTGCCGTTGCCGACGCCCACGCCCACGGCGACGCCGACGCCGACGCTGACGCCGACCCCGACGCCACCGGCGGCCGGAGCGCCGGGGACCGTGACCATCGGTGTGACCAACCAGGGTCACGTGTCCTGGTCGTTCACGCCGCCAACGGGAGTGACGTCGGTCGGCTACGTCGTGGATTGGAGTGGCAGCAACCACATTGTCTACAACGTGAACAGCTACCAGATTTCGGGCCTGACCCCGGGGACGACCTACGCGGTCTACGTCACCGCCGTATACACCCAGGGCGGTGACGTGAAGCAGGTCAAGTCCGCCACCAAGAACATTACCGTGCCGGCGCCGACGGCCACGCCGGCGGCGGTGGCGATGCTGTCCCAGTCCACGGCGGCGACGCCGACGCCGGTCGCACCGGTGAGCATGAGCGTGAGCAACGCCGGGGCGGTGTCGTGGACGGTCACGCTCCCGGCGGGGGCAAGCTTCGAGGAGTACCGGGTGCGTTGGAAGCAGTACCAGGCCGGGGAAGCATTGGATCTCTGGACCGGGAGCGAGTCCCACACCATCACCTCCGTTGGCACGACGAGCTACCAGCTGCCCAACCTGGGAGCCGGCACGGAATATAAGGTCCGCGTCAGTGCCAGCTACCGGGTGGACGGTCTGGATTACTCGCTCGTGTCCGACACGGTGCGGTTCACCACGCCGGCGGTGACGGCCCAGAATTCGAGCGCCCCCTTGGTATCCTTGGCTGCTACGGCCACTACTGCCGGCATCATCTAGGGAGGAAATGGTGGCGGGCCTCACCCCCCGGCCCCCTCTCCACCATGTGGAGAGGGGGTATTGCCTTCCTATGGTCCCCTGACTGGGGTAGATACGGGTGAAGCCGTAGGGGCGCAACATGTTGCGCCCGTCCCCCCGCCGCAGCGGGGGGACCACAGGGGGGCTAGTTCCTTACGAGACCTTTGCGTAACCCGTCATTCCCGCGAAAGCGGGAATCCATGTCCCCCCGTCGCAACGGGGGGACCATAGGGGGGGCGGGACCTAACCCCCGGCGCAAGTCCGGGCCAACTCGTAGCGGCGCGGTTCATCGCGCCCTGGCACTCGTCATTCCCGCGCAAGCCGGAATCCATCCTGCTCATCCGTGCATCCTGAAAATCCTGATGCAGACAAAAAACTTACCCCTGTGAGGAACCGCAGGGGCATCACCATGCAGGGCTGCCGTGCCGACAGGTAGACTGAAGCCATGGCGGCGACGGGCATCGCACAGCGACTACGCGCACCGTGGACGCGCCATGAGCCTCCGGCCGCGCCGTCCCGCCGCCCGCCGCTGGCGCTCGACGAGGCCGTTGCCGGCGAGGAAGTGACCACGGCGCAGGGGTGCTTCTTCCGTACCCGCGATGTCCGGCCGGCACGCGGCAAGTACGGTGGTGAGGTGCTGCGCGCCTTCACCACGGTCCGCCCGTCCAGCCTGGCTTTCCTGACCGCCGATGCGACGCTGGCCTCCTTTGAGCCGCACCGCGCCGTGTTCCTGGACACCGAGACCACCGGGCTGGCCGGCGGCACCGGCACCTACGCCTTCCTCGTCGGGCTGGGCTTCTTTCGAGGTGAGCGATTCGTCATCGAGCAATACCTCATGCGCTCGTTCGGCGAAGAGCGGGCGATGATGGCGCACCTTGCCGAGCGCCTCGCCGAGTTTCCGGGCGTCGTCACCTTCAATGGCCGAGCCTTTGACCTGCCGCTGCTCCAAACGCGCTTCATTATGAGCCGCCAGCGCCGCGCGGCGGCGCGGCTGGAGACGTGGACCCATCTCGACCTGCTCCCGGCGGCCCGCCACCTGTGGCGCGAAGCACTGCCCAACTGCAAGCTGTCCTCGCTGGAGGCAGCCGTGCTGGGCGTGCGGCGCCACGAGGACGTGCCGAGTTGGCTCATTCCGAGCATCTATCTCGACTACGTGCGAACACGGGACGCCCGCCGGCTACGCCCGGTGTTCGAGCACAATCGCTACGACATCCTCACGATGGTCGCGCTGGGCAGCTACGCCGCGCGGATGCTGGCCCAACCGCTGGAGCGACGCCCCGGGCAGCCACGCCAAGGGGCCGAGATCGCGGCGGTCGCGCGGCTCCATGAGCGCCGCGGGCAGGAAGCACGCAGCGCGCGGCTCTATGCGGCAGCCCTCCGGCAGCAGTTGCCCGGCGACCTGCGGGTGAAGACACTGTGGCGGCTGGGCCTGGTGTGCAAGCGTCAACGGGCGTGGCCGGCAGCGGCCAAAGTGTGGCACCGCATCGTGGACGAGGAGCCGGAACTGCGCTTGCCGGCGCTGATCGAGCTGGCCAAGCTCTACGAGCATCGGCGGCCCGATCTGGCGCGAGCGAAAGCGTTGGCCACGCAGGCGTACCGGCTCTGGCAGCAGGCGCCGGATGGCCCCGGCGTGCGCGTGCTCGCGGCGGTCGAATCCGGTCAACGACCGCTCGAAGCGGCGTTGCAGCATCGCCTTAGTCGCCTGGAGCGCCGTTTGGCACGTGCCGCCGAGACGGCCATCAAGGACCACGCGCCATGACTGATCCGGCACCGGCCGAGGTGATTGGCAGCAACCACACTACATCAACCGAGCCAGCGGCGGAGACGCCCGCCGGTCGGGAGCAGCCGGCCGCTGCCGAGACGTGGTCGGAGCCGGAAGGGTACGTCAGTGTGTTGAGTGCGTTGGCGAACGGTGAGGGGGCACAAGCCATCGCGCGGCTGGAGCAGCTGCAAGCGCAGCCGCCGGTGGCGCTACCGGAGCTAGCCGCTACCTATCTGAGCGGAATGGCGCACTTCGCCGCGCTCGACTGGGCCGGGGTCGTTGCCCACCTGCGCCGGTACATCATCGGCGGCCCCGCGGATGACTGGCATATGCCCTGGGCCTATCTACGCCTCGGACAGGCCCTAGAGGAGTTGGGGCGCCTCGACGAGGCCTCGCTGGCCTACCGCGGCTGCCTCATGCTGACGGCGCGGGAGCGCCTCCCGCGCCAGTTGGCCTTTGCGCTGATGTCGCGGATCGCCGACGAGTCCCCCGGCGTGTCCTCGGCGCCCTAGGCCGCCGAAACTGAGGCCGGCCGCGTCTCCCGGCGGTGCGCGGCCCGTGTACTATAATCTCCCGGTGCCCTCACACTGCCCCGAGACTCACCATGACGACCACAATGCCCGCGCCCACGACCACCATGCTTGCCTACCGCGAGCAGGGCGAGATTGACTACGCCCGCCTCGACTACAATCCCGACGAACTGGTCCTCAAGCCTGAAGCGATGGAACAAGAACAGCCCATCCAGCACCTCATCGGCCTGCTCGCCAGTCGGTTTACCGACTTCGACCGGCGTCCCGATACCTTCCTCAGCAGCAACACGATCATCTGCTACGACCGGCGTAACCTCAACGTCCGTGTCTCCCCGGACGTGTACCTGGCCTTTGGCGTGGAAGCGCACACCATCCGCTCACGCAAGCTCTATCTGCCCTGGGAAGTGGGCAAGCCGCCCGACTGGGTGCTGGAGGTGGCCTCGTCCAGCACCGGGCCGGAGGACGTGGGCCGCAAGCGCGACCTCTACGCCCGCATCGGCGTGCCGGAATACTGGCGCTTCGATCCGAAAGATGGCAAGTATCACGGGCAGCGGCTGGCTGGGGACCGGCTGGTGGCCGGGGCGTATGAGCCTATTGAGTTGACGACGGCGCCGGACGGCATCCTGAAGGGCCACAGTGAGATACTGGGGCTGAGTCTGTGCTGGGATGCTGGGTGGCCACGGTTATACGATCCGGCCACGGGCAGCTACCTGGAGAACTGGCGGGAAGTATGGGTGGCCCGTGAGCTTGCCGAACTCCGCGCGGCCGAGGCCGAATTCCATGTTACTGCGGCCGAAACCCGCGCGACTAAGGCTGAAACCCGCGCGGCCGAGGCCGAAACTCACGCGACTAAGGCTGAAACCCGCGCGGCCGAGGCCGAAACTCACGCGACTGCCGAGCGAGATAGACGGCGCGCCGCCGAGTCCGAGCTGCAGCGGCTCCGGGAGCAGCTTCGCCGGCGGCAAGCGGACCGGTAGCCTGGCGCCGATAAGGACTGCGACTCGGTTCCCGCCCCGGCCTACGCCGGAATGGCGGGAGGTCAGCCTGCGGATACGGTGAAGCCGTTCGTGGCTACGGCTTCGGCAAATGGCCCGTCCTCTAGTGCGACGCCGAAACCCGGCTCGTCCGGCAGCGTGACCCAACCGTCGCTGACGACGTAGGCGGAGCCGTCGAGGCCCGGCGTACTTGCTTCATCCCACTCGACAAACGCAAATCGGCTGATGGCGGCTGCCAGGTGGCCGGAGGCGTAGTTCCCGTAGTGTCCGCCGTAGTGGTGCGGCGCCGTGCGGGCGCCCCAGCGGTCGAGTTGTGCTCCTAGCGCCAGCCAGCGCGTGAAGCCATAGCTGAAGATGTCGTATTGGACCACGTTGACGAGCCGCTGGCGGGCCATCTCCGGCAGGCGCGGGGAGGCCAGGCCCTCCCCGTCGGCGATTAGCGTAGATATACCCTCGGCCCGTAGCCATGCTTGGAGGTCACGATAGAGCACCTCGTCCTCGTGGAACGCCTCTTCGAGCCAGAACACACCGGCCTCCGCAGTCGCTTGCAGGAGCTGCTTGGCCAGGTTGAGGTTGTAGCCATTGTTCGCGTCCACCATCAGCGTCGCGTGCTCACCCACTGCCTCGCGCACGGCGCACACCACGGCGATGTCCCGCTGCAGCCCCGCTGTCAGCTCCATATGGCGAGCGCCGCGCCCCACCTTGATCTTGAAGGCGCGATGCCCCCGTGCGTATCCCTCTCGTGCTTCCGCTGCGATCAGCGCCGCCGCTTCCTGCTCGGAATCGAGGTGCAGGTCGTCGAAGTAGAGCGACGTGTCATAGCACCGGACACGGAACGGTGTCGCCGGTGTGGCTCCGACCATCGCAGCGGCCAGCGCGTAGACCGGCTCACCGGCGCGCTTGCCCGCCAGGTCCCAGAGCGGGAACTCCAGCGGCAGCCCCGCCCGGCTGGCGCCCTTTCCCACCACAAAGACTTCTGACAGCCGGGAACCGACTAGCTGCGCCGCTTGCTCGCGGGTGATCCGGCTGGCGCCCCAGCCGGTAGCGCCGTCGTCGGTCGTGAGCCGGGCGATGGCCGGCCGCACGACGATGCCGTGCTCGCCCAGCCGCGCGTTACAGCCGGCATGGCGCGGCCGCCGGCCCCCCAGTTGTCCCCATTCGATACGCACGATACGCGGATCGGTCATGATTATCGGTCCTATGTCGCGCGGGTGATGATGGCGTAGAAGATGAGAATGCCGGTCCAGAGCACCGGTGGCGCGAGGACGAAGCTGGCCGCGGCGAGGTTGTTGTCGTGAACCAACTCGTGCGCCAGCCCGCGCCGGCATCCTTCTCCACCGACCGCGCACACCATATCCTCGTTGTGGTGGCTGAAGAACCAGTCGCCCAACTCCCAGCTAACGAGCGTGATAATCGCTGCCAACGAGACGTAGGGCGCCGAGCTGGCGATGACCAGCGGCAGCGCCGAGAGGTGCTTGGTGTACTCGCCGAGGCCCGTCACCAGGTCCACAGCTACGGCCAAGACGTTGTAGACGATAATCAGGACCAGCCCCCAGAGCAAGACCGTCTTACTCACGTCGCTTCTCCTTGTTCCGCTGGCAAGGTTGCCGGCTTGACCTCCATAGGGTTAGGCCGCCTTGGCGCTCAATGGCGCCAGAACTTCACGTTGTCAATGGGCAGTATTTCGCACTGGAACGCCAACCGGTAACTCCCGATCTGGACCAGTCGTAGCATCCACGGCGCTTCGGCCAGCGACGGACCGTAGTAGAAGGAGCAGTCGCTATACGCGGTACCGACCGGGGTCAGCGCGGCGCGGGATATGAGGTCGGACTCACCCTCGACCAGCCAGAACGTGCCCTCCGGCCGGGCGGAGAAGGCCGTCCAGGTACCGAGGCCGTCCGCCTGCACGTCATAGCTGACCTCCGCCGCCGTATGCTGGAGGTAGTCGTCGCGGTAGCGGGTCAGCTCCTCGACGAGGCCGGCACTGCCCTGGACACCGAGATAGGCCAGCGCCGACTGGGGTTGATCCCCCTCGACAAAAAGGATGCTGGCACTCTGGTCGGGCGCGAACAGGGCCAGCGTGAACGAGAACTGGCCGGCAGCATCCGGGATTTCGGCACGGCCGACCGCTCCAACCTCATAGCTCAGGGTGAACTCGTCGGCATCCCAGAAAGTCGGGTCGGCCGTCTCCACCTCGGCAACGTCGCCGCGGTGAAAGTCACCGCCGATGGCCGCAATCAGTTGGGCCGCTTCATCGGTCCGATCATGGTCGTAGCGTTCGCGGACAATCTCCCGGCGCTGCGATCCCGATTCCTGCTCTGACTTGCTCCCGGCCACCAAGCGCCAAGCCCGGCGGAACAGTCCTCCACTACTCATAGTCACCTTCCATTTCTCGGAGTTAGGGCACGGGTACGCCGATGTATGGTATCTCCGGCCGCGGAGTGAGAATATACTCGCCGACGCAGCAACCCAAGGTACAACACCGGCGGAAGCCGCCAAAGCCACGGGTGGGCACCCGGATGCGCGGTACGCTCACCCGGCGCGGCGCTTGGACGCGCGGCGGTTGCGCCGTTTGCGGTGAAGACACGCGCGGCGGCGCCGTACCGGGTTGACGCGCCGTAGCCGCCCCCTGCTCCGGGCGGGTTTGCCCCCTGCTCACCGCGCCGCTCCCGGCGGTGGATGCGCCGCCGGCCCCTCCCACGGACGCACGTGTGGTGCCTCCCGTCGCTGCGGCGCCGGGCCGCGCCACGCCTTTTGCCGGCGGCGGCTTGGTGCCCGGTTGTCCGTCCGGCGCATACGTCGTGTAGCGGCGACCGGCGCGGGCCGGGGCCTGTGCTTGATTCGGGTCAATCGTCACGGGACCACCGGCCGGTCTGGTCGTCACGACGGGCGGCCGAGGATAGCCGAATACCCACGGCCGGTCGAACATCCAGAGCCAGAAAAACGGATTGTTCATAATCCCGCCGTAGCCCGTGGCGAACCCACCGCTGTCGCGCACGCGCTGCTCCAGATCGGCCGGCACCGGCGGCGCCTGCACCCCGGCGGGCAGCAGCACCACGCTGACCGTTTCCACGTTGCCCTGTGAGACGTTCACCTCGCGCCCCTGGCTACCCAGCGCAGCACCATTGCCGAACGTCGGATCGTCGTGAACGAACGAGAGGCCATAGTCACCGGCCGGCACGTCGTCGAAGCGATATTGCCCGGAGGAGTCGGTGTGCGTAACGCAGTTATCGCTCCGCCGCCCGCAGTCAATCCCGCTGCCGGCGATCAGCACGGTAGCACCGGCGAGGCGGACCGGCGGCTCGGCGGTGCCGGGCATCCCTAGCACCTGGCCCTCGATGTCCCCGGTCGCGGCGCCACACGAGGGAATCACCATGGCCAGGTACACCACGCCCAGGAACAAACCGAGCACAACGAGGCCGGTGTTGAGGTTGCCCAGCAACTGCCCCACGGCGAAGGCCCAGCGTTTCCGCCGCCCGACGTGCGGGCCAACGCCGCCACAGAGCGGGCAAATGCCCTCGTCATCCAGGCGACCAATCCGGCAGCGAGAGCAGTAGATAGCGGCGCCCATCGTTGCCCGCTCCCATCAGAATGCAACCCACTGCAGTACCATGACCATGCGACCTTCTCGCGCCAGAGTATAATCCCTCGGCAAGGTCACCGCGGCCGAGGCCCTGGTATCGGTCCTGGCGGCTGCTCGACGGCGGCAAGGCGCGAATAACGCTGGCGGTGTACCGGTGCCGGCTAGTGTGACTCAGGGAGTTGGCGCTGCCGCTGCCGAGTCGGCGTAGTCCACCACGCAGAGGTCGGTCGCAGCTACCGGGGCTGAGAGTTCGGACTGGAGCACACGCCGCAGATCATCTTTGGTAGCTACATCGTCGTTCATGAACGCGAGGCCCTGCTCGATGGCACCGATGAGCCGCCCGGCGAGGGACTCCAACGGCAAGCTAGGGAGTAGGTGGACATGGCTGGCCGAGATGTCGGCTAACTCCGGCAGGGTGATCTCGGCAGCGAGATAGCGGCGTGTCGCCTCAGCAAGAGTTCGGTTTACATCCATGGCAGACTCCACTCCGATTGAGCCACCGCAGCGAGTGTGGCTAGACAAGGTAAGTATACGCCATCTCTTCAACGGCCTCGGAACATGAAGCGTTGGCTATGAGCCATGACGAACGATGACGTAGTGCGGTTCTTGGAAGCGATTGCCAATACCCTGGAGATCCAGGGCGAGCGTCCCTATCGCATCCGGGCGTATCGTGAAGCTGCGCGGCAGGTGGACGCGCTCGAAGAGGACGTGGCGGCGCTCGCGGCGGAGCGTCGGCTGACGACGATCCCGCGCGTTGGGGCCTCGCTCGCCGCCCGCATCCAAGAGTTGATCGATACCGGCAAATCGTCCTTCCTTTCCGACCTTCAACGTGACACACCTGCTACTCTGCTTGATCTCCTGAGCCTACCGGGCTTTGGCCCGCGGCGGGTCGCCGCTGTCCATCGCGAGCTGGGCGTGACGACGCTCAACGAACTCGCTGAAGCAGCCGCCGCAGGACGCCTCCGCGGTCTCCGCGCCATCGGTCCCCGGCTTGAGCAGTCCATCATGAGGGGGGTCGAGGTCGTCAAGGAGCGCCGGCGGCGAATGCCGTTACAGTTCGCGCGGCCGCTGGCCGAAAAGCTGCGGGCGGACCTGGCCGCGGCGCTGCCGGGCTGGCCCGTCGCCATCGTCGGCAGCGTGCGTCGAATGGCCGAGCGCGTCGGCGACATTGATCTTCTCGTAGGCGCACCCGACGCGGCAACGGTCCTGGATGCGTTTGCAGCCCTCTCCGACATCACTGCCCTGGAGGAGCGCGGCGCGATCACCGCGGTCGGCACGACGCGCAGCGGTACCTCGTGCCACGTCGTCGTGGCCCCGCCATCGAGTTGGGGTGCGGCGCTCGTGCTGACAACCGGCTCGCACGCGCACCGCCGTCGCTTGCTGGCGCTGCCGGGCGCCGCGGGCTGGCAGCTCGACGGCGAGCTGGTCGTGGACTCGCAAAGTCAGCTGGTCGCGGCGCCCACGGAAGCCGCCTTCTATCGCCTGCTCGGCTTGCCGGAGATTCCGCCCGTCCTCCGCGAGGACCGCGGCGAGATCGAGGCCGCGCTATCGGGCGCTCTGCCGGACTTGATTTCCGTTGCCGACATACGCGGCGACCTGCACGTCCATTCGCGCTGGAGCGATGGCCGGCACTCCATCGCGGCGATGGCACGGGCGGCGCAGGAGCGCGGGTTGAGCTACCTGGTCATGGCCGATCATTCCCGGTCGTCCGTGATTGCCGGCGGCCTGTCGGTTGAGGAAGTGGCCGCGCAGCGGGCGGAGATCGCCGCGGTCAACTCCGAGCTAGACGGCTTTCGCGTCCTGGCCGGCATCGAGCTTGACATCAAGCCGGACGGCTCCCTGGACTATGACGACGAGCTACTCGCCACCTTCGATTTCGTGACGGCATCGGTCCACAGCGGCTTCGGGCAACGCGCCGAGCGCATCACGGAGCGCGTACTTTCGGCCATACGCAGCCCGCACGTAGACGCCATCGGCCACCCCACCGGCCGCTTACTCACCCGCCGCGAGCCGCTGGCCCTCGACATGGACGCCGTGATCGCGGCGGCAGCCGAGACCGGAACGGCTCTGGAGATCAACTCCAATCCGGACCGGCTCGACCTCAACGACGAGTATGCGCGCCAGGCGGCCGAGGCCGGCGTGCGGCTGGCGATCAACACCGATGCCCACGCGGTAGAGCACCTGGCGTTTCTCGAATACGGCATTGCGACGGCACAGCGCGGCTGGGTCCGCCCCCAAGACGTGATCAACACCCGCCCACCGGAAGCCCTCCGCGCAGCGGGGCCGGGCTGAGGCGCCCTCGTGGTGATGCCCTCGACTGAGCGTGGTAGTAGGACTATCGGCCCGGCAGGCGTTAGTCGTCTGCCGCCAGCAGGTCTGCGATGCGTTTGAGTTGTCGGACCACACTATCGAGTACCGCCTCGTACTCAACGCCCACCGATAGGTTGATACAGACGGCATGGTCCTCTTCGATGAAATCGGTCGGCTGGTCTTGCGGCCACGAACTCAGTTTCTGGCGAGCTTCCTCCCAGTGTCGGCCAAACCCCTTGGAGTGGCTGAATTCGACCCACAGGGGTGTATCGCGGAACTGGCCCCACCGTCTAAAGTCGACGCCAAACCAAACCCCTGCTTTTCCGAGTCTCATGTACCGTCCATAGCCAGTCGGCCGGCTTGTGACAATCAGACCCGTGGTATCAATCCAACCGTCGTTTCTACCACGGTCTACGGCGTCATTGACCAATTGATTCAGGTGGAGAACAAGCCGCGGAAATTCCGGGCCTAGCTGCTCTCTCCGCAGCGGTAGGAGGGCCTCTTGATCGGCCCGTTCGGCGAGGCCGCGCAGTTGCCGAATATCGTTCTCCGCGGGCGTGTCCCCGGCGTCGGTGGCGCGGGAGGCCATGCGATTGAGCAAAGCCGTCCAACTGGTCATCAACAGCCGACGGTGCTCGCCAGCGGTGGCGGTGAATAGCCCAGACGCCTTGATTGGCTCACCAAGAGTGATGGTCTTATCCTCTGCTACCCGCCGCTGCAATTCCGGCCACAGCGACTCGAACCTGGCCGCCGGCGCGATGACCAAGAGCGCAGAGGACCTGTCGTCCGGCAGGCGCTGCAGGTAGGCGACAGGCTGATTGTCGGTGAGGCCGGCCCAGAACTTCGCCTCCACCAACACACGTTCCGCACCGCTATGGTCGTAACAGGCGATGTCCGGCCGTGTTCCTGCCTCGCTGACTTGTGTCGTAACGCGGCTGATGGGGCCGACTGCCGCGCCGCCGTTCCGCAGCACGTCCTCCAATGCGTCTCTGGCTGCCTTGGAACGCGACAGGATATATCCGAGCGCCTCGACGGCGATGTCTTCAGCCCGCTCAGTGAACCGCGGGGAGAGATGCGCCAGTAGCGTCTTGCTAGGAGTCATAGCTATATCCTCCACTCGACATCCTTAGTGGACTTTATCACCGTTCCGTTTGGCTTGCGGCTTCACAACTCGTCGCGATCATCAGGCCGGCCTAGAGTCTACTTGTACAGCAATTTGAGGCCTCGCCGGAAAAAGGCGCTTGTTGTCTGCCGCTGCGGCCGCTATACTGTGCGGCGGCAGCAGGTCAGCGAAGTTCTGTGCGTTACGGTTCCCCTCGCCGCTGGTGGAGCGCCGCAGCGCCGACCTCCAATGACCAATCCGGTGTAGGCGCTGTTCCCGTTCCACCCTTCAAGGAGGCCTGTAGGTGAGCTTTACCGATCGTACCCTGGTGTGTGCTGACTGCGGAAACGAGTTCACGTTTTCGGCTGGTGAGCAGGCGTTTTTTGCGGAGCGAGGTTTTACGAACGATCCCAAGCGGTGTATCCCCTGTCGGTCGCAGCGCCGCCAGCAGCGCTCCAGTTACGGAGGCGGCGACGCAGGTTATGGTGGCGGTGGTGGTGGCGGTGGCGGCGGCGGTGGTGGCTACGAATCGTCGCCCCGGCCGCCCAGGCAGATGTTTCCCATCATCTGTGACGAATGTGGTGTCGAGGCGGAGGTCCCGTTTCAGCCGCGCGGCGACCGACCGGTCTATTGCCGGGACTGTTTCAGTCGGCATCGCGAAAGTAGCTGGGGATAGCCCCTAGACGAGCACCGTGATCGAGCGGCGCGCAGATCGCTGCCGGGCTGATGTGCCCGGCAAATCCTGAGCGCCGTGCGTTTGTCGTGTCTCTTCCGCTGCTTTCGCCAGGTCCCGGGTGTTGAGCGTCCGTGTCCGGGCATCTTGGCGTTCGTCATTCCGGCCTCCGCCGGAATCCAGGGTCATTCGTGGCTCCGGGCGATCTGGATTGCGGCGCAAGTCGCAATGACGGGGGCCAGGCGGTAGCTAGATGGCTCTGCACGACAAGACTACCCTTGTCAGGGATACAGCCCCCCTATGGCCCCCCCGCTCCGCAGGGGGAAGGGCAGTTCCCTCCCCCGTCGCAACGGGGGAGGGCTAGGGTGGGGGCTGCCCTTCCCTATAGTTCCGTAGGAAACACGCATGAACTCGGACGCGGACGGCGGGATGAGGCTCCGGCCCGCTTCATTGCCCTATGTCGGCAACGAAGCCGCGCGGCGGTTCCTGCTCGGGAGCTGGCGGGCGGGACGCCTCGCGCACGCCTACCTCTTTGTCGGGCCGCGGCAGGTCGGGCGGCGAACGCTGGCGCTCTGGCTCGCCCGGCTCGTGAGCTGTGACCAGGCCGGGGATGCACCGACCGCGACCGGGCCGTGCGACCATTGCTCCGTGTGCCGGCGGATCATGCACGGCAACTACCCCGATGTCATGGCCGTAGAGCCGGAGTTGGACGAGTCCGGTGAGGTCAAGCGGGGAGTGATTATCAAGCAGGTGCGGGAGATCGTCGAGCGGCGCGCGCCCTTGCGACCCTATGAGGGCCGCGCCAAAGTCTTCATTATTCGTGGCGCCGATACGATGACACCGGAGGCGGCTAATGCTTTCCTGAAGACCTTGGAGGAGCCGCCGGCCGATACGATCCTTATGCTCACCGCTGCCGATCAAGCCCGGCTGCTGCCCACCATCGTCTCGCGGTGCCAGACGGTGACGCTGCGCCCAGTGCCTACCCGCACCCTAGCAGCGGCCCTAGCGACCTGGGAGGATTGGCCGGACCGAGACGATGAGAGCGCCGAGCTTTATGCCCGCCTGTCCGGGGGCTGCCCCGGCGCTGCCGTACTTGCCACGCAGCAGCCCGACTATCTCACCGCACGTCAGCACTGGCTCGATCAGGTGAGCGATCTGGTCTCTGCCGACCGGCATCAGCGCCTGGCGACGGTAGCGAGTATGACGACCCGCTCTGCCGCCGCGCCGCTCCTCGATCAGTGGCTTACCTGGTGGCGGGACCTGCTCCTACTCCGCAGCGGCAACGGGGAGGGGATCATGCATTGGGATCAGCGTGCCGCGCTCGCCAATCTTGCCGCGCAGCTCCAGCCGCGCGAGATCGCCGCCTTCCTGCGCCGGATCGAGGAGACGCGCGACTGGATCGAGCGAAACGCCAACGTCCGGCTGGCTTTCGAGGTGCTTGTCCTCGATATGCCCTACGTCGAGGCCGCGGCGTGACTTGTTCCGGGGTGATGTTCGCTGCATGGTAAAATCGCTGGGATACCACCCGGCTCCGGTGAACTCAGGAGGGAAGAATTGCCAAACTATGACTATGAGTGCCTCGAATGCGACCATCGCTTCGAGCGGTTGCAGCGCTTCTCCGATCCACCCGTAGAGACGTGTCCGCAATGTGGCAGCGCCGTGCGCCGCGTCTTGCATCCCGTCGGGATCGTGTTCAAAGGCTCGGGTTGGTATGTCACCGATAGCCGGTCGTCCAACACCGCCACGTCTACGCCGACCGAGAAAAGCGAGCAGACCGACACCGATGCCAAGAGTGCGCCGGAGAAGGCCAAAGCCAACGGTGAAGGCAAATCTGCGGCCAAGAGTGCGGCCAAGTCGGCGGCGACCGGTAGCAGAGAGCAGGCGTAGCATGGTGGCCGGTTCCTGATGCGTGCCATCGTTCAACGGGTCACTACGGCGTCCGTGACCGTCGCGGGAGACCAAATCGGTCACATTGGGCCGGGGCTGTTGCTCCTCGTCGGCGTGCGTCGCGGCGACGGCCCGGCGGCGGCCCGCTGGCTGGCCGAAAAGGTGGCCCATTTGCGTATCTTTGCCGACCAGTCCGGCAAGTTCAATTGGTCCGTCCTCGACGATGGCGGCAGTATCCTGCTCATCAGTCAGTTCACGGTCTACGGCGACTGCCGCAAAGGGCGCCGGCCCAACTTCACCGCGGCGGCGCCGCCGGATGTTGCGGCGCCCTTGCTGGATATGCTGGCCGAGGAGCTGCGGAACCGCGGGCTGCCGGTCGAGACGGGCGAGTTCGGCGCAATGATGCAAGTAGCACTGATAAATGACGGCCCGGTAACGGTGCTGGTGGACACGCCGGAGCGTCTGGACGCATGACTACTGACGCTTCACCCTCACCGCTGCGGCTGCGCGTGGTCCCAGACGGGCCGGCGGCCGCCACCACCGTGCTCAAGCGCACGAGCCTGAGCGACCTGGAAGTTGATCCGACGGTGGCGGCGCGGTCGGCGGCGGTCTTCGATACGCCGGAGCTGCGCGATCTCCTGTCTTCCGTCGGGCTACCGCCGGCCTCGTCGGATGAGGCGCTGTCGCCGGAGTTGTTCGTCGAACGAGTGGTCCGCCTGGTCCGCACCGCTGGCGATACCGCCCTCCGTGCCATCGCCGAGCGACTCGACGGCGCCGTTCTCGCCGACCTGGAGACGAGTTCGGCAGAGATCGCCGCCGCCTACCAACAGGTTGACGAGCAATTGGTGGCGGACCTCCGGCTCGCCGCTGACCGCATTCGACGCTTCCACGAGCACCAGCGGCGCCCCTCCTGGCTCGACGTTGACGAGGGCCTCGGGCAGATCATCCGGCCGCTGGAGCGCGTCGGTATCTATGCGCCGCTCAGTACCGCTGCCTATCCCTCCTCGGTGTTGATGGCTGCCGTTCCGGCTCGCGTGGCCGGAGTGGCCGAGGTGGTGCTTGCGATGCCGCCGCGGCCCGACGGTAGCCATCGGCCCGAGATGGTCGTCGCCGCGGACATTGCCGGAGTGGACCGCCTCTTCAAGATCGGCGGCGCCCAGGCCATCGCCGCGCTGGCCTACGGGACCGAGTCGGTGCCCAAGGTGGATAAGATTCTCGGTCCCGGCAATATCTTTGTGGTCTTGGCCAAGAAGCGCGTCTTTGGGGACGTGGACATAGACCAGCTCCCCGGCCCTACGGAGACCCTCGTGGTCGCCGACGACACCGCGCCGGCCGATGAGGTGGCGGCCGATTTACTGGCGCAAGCGGAGCACGATCCGCTCGCCAGCGCGATCCTGATTACGTCGAGCGAGCGGCTCGCGGCAGCAGTACCCGCTGCGCTGGAGGAGCAGCTTGGCCAATTGGAGCGTGCCGAGATCGCCTGCGAGTCGCTCGAACGACGGGGCGGCATCGTCATTGTCGCCAATGTGGCGCGTGCTCTGGAACTGGCGAACGAGTACGCCCCGGAGCACCTCTGTCTGCTGGTTGCCGACCCCTGGTCCTACCTACCGGCGATCAAGAATGCCGGCGGCGTCTTCCTGGGCCGTCACTCGCCGGAAGCCGCCGGTGACTACGTGGCCGGCCCCTCGCACATCATGCCCACGGCCGCCACCGCGCGGTTCTCGTCGCCACTCTCCGTGAACGACTTCATCAAGATCACGAGCGTCATTGCCCTCTCGGCCCATCAGCTGGCAGAGCTTGGCCCGGTGGCAGCGCGACTGGCCCGCGCCGAAGGCTTGACGGCACACGCCGCCGCCGTCGAGCGCCGCCTGCCCTGACGGCTGTCTCGCCCGTCATTCCCGCGCACACGGAGACCTTTGCGTAACCCGTCATTCCCGCGAAAGCGGGAATCCACGTCCCCCCGCCGCAGCGGGGGGACCATAGGGGGGCAAGGGAAGGGGCCGGGGGGCAAGGTCCAGCAGCACCTACCTTGTCGGCGTACCGTTCGTGGAAGCCCCGTTCACACGGCCGTTCCTCGCCATGTCGGCCGCCGCGCCGGCCGGGACACGAGGGCCGGCCGGCGTGCGTACCCGCTCGCGGACGAGCAGGAGTGGTAGATGCCACCACAGGTTGCGCCACGCCTCCTCCACCTCGGTCCGCTCGGTATCGGATGGTGAACGCTGCCCGTATTGCGCGCGCACATACGACGCTGCGATTCGCTGCGCGGCGTCATCGGGCACCTCCATGACGCTCTTGAGCCAGCCGTTGCGCTCCTGCTCCAAACTGCGCTGCATCTCGCGCGTCAGCGCCGCGGCGTACTCCAGCGGCGTCTCCGCCGGACGGCGTTTGCGCCCGAACAGCCCGCCGAGGAACACCATCCGCCGATAGAGCCGGCGCACCATCTCCCGCGACGGCATCCGCCGCTCGCGCAAGAGGCGAATGAGCCGATACAGCCCGAATACGGCCGCGATCACCACGATGGCCGGGAGCACGTTCGGCAGGCTTGGTCGCCAGGACGTGGCGGCGGACACGAGGTCCGCCCCGGTGATGGGCGGGTCCTCCAGTCCCAACAACAGCGCCAGCTCCTCTAGCTCTTCATCCAGCGCCTCGTCAATGTCGGGATCCGCGGCGGACAAATCCGCTGCGCTTTCCGCACGACTGATCTCCGGCCGGTAGCCCGATGGCTCGAAGGCAATCCAGCCATACGCGGGGAAATAGACCTCCGGCCACGAATGGAGGTCCTCCTCCGTGACCTCATAGCGGCCCGTGTCGTTGTTGAACGTGCCGGCCACGAACCCGGTGGCCACCCGTGCCGGAATACCTTGCAGCCGCAGCAGGAGCACCATCGCCGAGGAGAAGTAGTCGCAGTAGCCGACCTTGGACTCGAACAGGAAGAAGTCCACCGCATCCCAGCCCTCCGGCACGACGGGAGTGGCCAGCGTGTACTGGTAGCGACGAATGAACTGCTCGATGGAGACCGCCTTGTCGTAGGCCGTCGCGCGGTCGCGCGTCAACGATTCGGAGAGTGAGAGTACCCGGTCGGTCACGTCGGGCAGCTGGAGATAGCGGGCCTTGATCCAGTCGGGGTACTCGGTGCTGGCCTGCCGTAACTCGGTGATGCCTGGCTCCGGCACCAGCGCCTCGACGGCATAGCGCAGCGACGGCATGGCCGGACGGCGGGAGTAGAGCGCCGAGAAGTCGTTCACGTCGGCCTTCCCGGACGGTGCCAGCTTCTGATAGCGAATGCTTATCTCTACCGGTTCGACCGGGGCATAGATCACCGTGCTCAACGATGGCTCGATGTCGAAGACGACTTGGATGCGCTGACCCGTGATGCCCGGCACCTCTGTGATGGGCTGCTCCGGCGTGCGGTTCAAGACGACCGCGTCGCTATTGCGCCAGGCGCGGCCGGTGTAGGTGTCATACGTGCTGCCGCGCCAGTAGTGCGGCTCCTGCGACAAGACGGACATAATCTGGCGCTGGGTGAGGTTGATCGGGCCGCTCAGGACCAGCGAGCCGCGTGCTCCTTCCGCCGCAAACCGCGTCCCCGGGCTTGATATGCCGGCAAACAAGCGGTTCGTGACGTTCTCCAACTCCGTCCACTGCTCGCCGATGTAGCGCCAGAAGGCGATAGACAGTGGGTTGTTGACGACGCGCGGGCCGAGCATGGAGAGCAGGGCCAGCACCACAATGACCGCAAAGCTGGTCACGATTACGTCGAAAAGTAGCTCGCCCGGATAGTCAACGGAGAACTTCTCCCAGCGACTGCGGAGCGCGTACAGGTTGATAGAGACGGCCAAGAGGAGCAGGCTGATGAGGAAAATGGCAAACGGCGCCTGCGCTTGACCGGTGTAAGAAGCGTTCGTGACCAGAGCGATGCCGGTCGGCAACGACGCAATCACCACGTCGTGCAGCCGGAACAAGCCCCAGGCGCCGATGTACCCCAAGCCCCACGCCAAGAGCGACATGAGCAGCAGGAAGATGCCGTTGTCGGTGCTCGGTCTCCCGTACCAGGCCAATTCCGACCACGTAGCGATCCGTAGAGCGAAGTCGCCTATCTCCGTTGCCACTCCCTGAACGGAGACGATTGGAGGAGGCAGCCCTTCGCGGGTCTCGCCGGCCTGCATCCACGTACCGGTGTCGCTGAGAAGCGTGCCGATGCCGCTCGGCCACTCCCGCGGCGTCGGGAAGATTTCGCCGATCACGGTGTAGGCGAGCAGGCTCCCGACCAACACCCCGGCCAGGAGCGCCTGCCAGGTGCGCCACTCTTGGCGGGCAGCGACCAGGCCCATGACGATGCCGGCGAGGGCCATGGCGAAGAGCACCTGCGTCCCCTCCACCCAGCCCGCAGAATGGATGGACCAGATGGTGCTCAACACCATCACGACGAGCAAAATGGCGGAAAACCAGCCCTCGTTGATCCGCCAGCCGCTCTGTGGTGGCAGCACCGTACCGCTGGCGTTTGTCTCGCCTAACGCTCGCTCGGTCGGGGCCGCTGCGGATCGAAGCATGGTTGTGTCCCCGAATCAGCGCCGTCCGCCGCCGCCGGACGTACCCGGCGCCATGCCAGGTGTCTCCCACCTTGAGCCACTCGGATTGTGCCGTGCTGGCATGGTACGTCGCTCCGTGCCGCGCGCTTATCCTGTGGGGGCGCCTCCGAACCCACGCGCCCGTAAATCCTGCGCCTGCGTGCGCCGCTGCTCGGCATACTGCCCCTTGCCGACGGACACGGTGCGGAACGGCTGCCCCTGCATCACCACGTTGGCGATAATCCCTACGGACATCAGCTGGTCGGCGACAGGCTGCGCCGGTTCTTCACCGCCGAACGACACTTGGTCCAGCAAGATCACGGACGGCGTAGACGCGCGTTGACGCAACGACGCCAGCTCGCGTAGCCAGGCCGGGTCGGCGCTCGGCGTAACAATCACGACGCTCAGTCCACGCTCCAGCGCCCGGCTCACCTGCTGCAAAATCGAGCCGAGCGGCTCGCCGCCATCGGCGGTGACGGTCGCCAAGTCCTCCATGATCCGCCACAACTGGCGCGCGCCCTTACTCGGCTCCACCTCGGCCGGAGTGTCACTCGACGCGATCAGCCCGACGGCTTTGTTCTCGCGGATCGCCTGATAGGTAATCGCCCCGGCGAGCTTGACGGCATACTCTTCGGTCGATTCATCGCCTTCTCCGACGTGGACCGCAGCGTCCATGTCGAGAATAACCCACAGGTTGCCGGAAGGCTCCAGGTCGAACTCCTTGACTTGCAGTTGACCCCGCCGGGCGGTAGAGAGCCAGTGGATGCGGTTCAACCCGTCGCCGGGCGCAAAGTCGCGGATACCGGCGGCGTCGGTTGTCACGTGGTGCGTCTTGAGGCTGGAGCGCGAGCTACCGCCCACGGTGCCATACGGCAGCGGAATGCCCGGTCCCTCCATAATCGGCGGATAGACGATAAAGCTGTTGACTTGGTAGTAGACGATGGACCCGCGGAAGATGCCAAAGGGATCACCCGTCAGGATGCGTACCGGCCCCAGCGTGTACAGGCCGCGCCGCCGGCAGACGGTGCGTGCATGGAACTGCCGCTCTTCCCCCGGCCCGATGCTCTCCACCACTCCGGGGTTGAAGTCCGGAATCGTCGAGTCGTCGCGCACCTCAACCCACAGCGCCGGCAGCCGGCCCTCGTTGGCGATGACGAAATCCTCTTCGATCAGATCGCCGACGACGGCCCATTTGGTCCGCAGGCGGCGTTGGACCGTGATGTTCTGGGCCAGGCTGCGGGTCCAGAAGAAGGTAATCGCCAGGAGACCGAGAATGCTATAGAACAGGTAATAGATAATGGAGATGCCGGCCACGAGCGAGAGCACCAGCAGGAGCATGGCCAACAAAGGCACCAGCGGGCGCTGCAAGCGCACCTCGGCCGTGGCGAGCGGTGCGCCGGAGTCGGTCATCTCCGGCTGCGAGCCGAGCGCTTCTCCGGTGGCTTGCGGGCTGTCGGGAGCACCGGTTAGGGCAGCCATAAGCGTTCACCCAGTATACAGTAGCGCCGTCGGGATGCTTGCTACATCTGTTAACGTCGGGTTAAACGGTTGAAATGATTGCAGAGACCCTGGCGGCTCTCCGCCGCCCCGTCATTCCGGCGAAAGCCGCAATCCAGGGCTACTCGTGCCCCTGGCCTCGTCATTACCCCATCAGGAGTGCGTTGCAAAACCGTCATTCCCGCGAAAGCGGGAATCCACCCCCTCTCTATCGCTCCGCGATGGAGAGGGGGCCGGGGGGTGAGGACCATCCTACTCACCCCTCCGTCCCGAAAATCCTGCCTCACCGGCACGACACGTACCTAGCGCCTGCCCACTTGCACCAGCGCGCCTTGGCACTGCGGCATACTGTAGTTGAGTTCTCGCGGCCGAACGGGATCGGGCCGCTGCCTCTACCTGGACAATGTGCCACCGATCTCTGTTGATAAGGAGGGACCTAGCGTTCGTGTTGTTTGTGGCGTGCCTCTGGGCGTGCCTCTGATAGGAAGAAGGGTGGCATGATGCGTTTCGTCCGCCGGCAGTATCTGATCGGCTCCGTTGCGACGCTGGGCAGCGTACTCGCCGCGGCCTGTGACCTTGGAGCAGCGCCCCCACCTGAGGCCGAGTCACCCCCGTCTGGTGCCACACCGCCGCCCCCGCGCCGTGCCCCCATTACCGTCCTCCCGACGCCCCGCCCCGGCTCGGTCCCCATCCGCGTGCTCTTCGGGCCATATGAGGGGCTGGTGTATTCGGAACACTCCATCATTATGCGTGGGTTTGACCTGCAGGAGCTCAAACCCCAGCAAGAGCTTTACCGCACGATGGTGCTCCCCACGTTCCAGGATCGCTACCCCGACAATCACGTCAATTTCGACACCCATCACGATCCGTTGCCGGTCGTGCAGGCGGCCCACGCCGCCGGCCAGGCGCCCGACCTCTTCCTCCTGGATGATCGGCGCGGCCGGGCCGTCGTGCGGCAGGGCCTGGCCGAGCGGTTGGACGGCCGGGTGCGTCAGTGGCCGGACCGCGCCGATTTCGTGCGCCCGGCCCTAGCGGCTGGCCAATATGATCGCCGGCAGTGGGGTCTGCCGCTCTTTACGCAGGTTTATACGCTCTACTACAACCAGGCCCTGCTCCGGGCCTTGGGCATCCTGCGCCTCCCGACCACCTGGGAAGACTTGCTGGCTGCCGCCGACCAGTCCACCAAAGTAGAAGGCCACCACGTCGTGCGCCAAGGCGTGAACGGCCCCGGCCCGCAGTGGTTCATGTGGCTGCTGCAGAGCACCGGCGCCACGCTGTATGAGGCTGGTCAGGCCGGCTTTGGGGGGGAAGCGGAGGAGATTCTACTGTTCTTGCGGCACCTATACCACGCGGTGCATCCCTCAGGCGTAGAGCCGCTGCAAGATGCACGAATGGCCCAACTCATCATGTATACCAAGCACCTTTGGGAGACTGGCCAGTTGGCCCACGCATGGCTGCCGGTACTGCCGCAAAAGACACCCGAGGAGGCCAGCGGACACGGCTCGAAGGTGTGGGAGCGCATTAATCCTACGCCTCTCCCGGATGCCACGCCCCTCCCACGGCCGCTTAGAGTCACCTCGGGTGAGGTTGCCACCGTCCGGGCCTTGTATGACCAAGCACCCCGGCCGGGGGACCTCGCGGTGGGGCGACTGCCGGCGCCGGGCAAAGAGTATGCGTTGCCGAGTAGTCGCCAGGTGAAACCCCTGATCCATAGCCACTCGGGCGTCTTGCATCTCAGCGCCCAATCCGAGCACCCGGATGTGGCGTGGGAGCTGCTCACGCTGTTCCTCGAACCGGTCACGCTCCACGAGTACACCAACGTCCGCCGCGCCATTCCGCCCCGCCGGTCCATTCTGGGCCTGGGGTACTTGGACCATCCCAAGACCCAGCAGGTCATTGACCTGTGGCTACGCTACGGCCGCCCGCCGTTCGATCCCCCGGAGTACGCCCAAGTGAGCAGCGCGATAGGGGAAACCTTCCAGAACACCGTGATCTGGCAGCAAGACCTCGGCAAGGGCGTGGATGACCTGATCGTGCAGCTCAACAAGATCGCCGCCGAAGCCACCCCACCCTTCACCGGCACGACCCGTACCTAGTCCTGACCACTCGCGGTGTTTCCTATGCCGGTCCCCGTCCCCCCGTCGCAACGGGGGGACCATAGGGGGGCTACTCCCCCGCCGCCGAAAAACCTACCCCCATGCCGGTCCCTAGGGCCGCTCGCGTCGGTCCAGGTAGTCTTGGTGCGCCCGTGCGAGCGCACCGGACCGCACGTCTTTCAGTGCGGTCCGCGCCCGCGCGGAGACTGCCTGCGACTGCTGCAAGTTGGCGAGCGAGCCTTGGAACTGCGGCATCACGTAGCGGGCCACCAGCTCATAGCTGTGCAGCATCTGCTCGCGCGTGGTCCACTCGGTCGTTTGGATGAGCAGCCCGCCGTAGCCGCCGCTGGCCTCGTCCAGGCGCTTGATCGCCGCGACGAGATCATCGGGAGTGCCCACGCACCACGCACCGCGCTCGACCATCGTGTCAATGATCTTGTCCGCCGGACCGTCAATCACCGGGTCGTGGCCGAGCGTCTGCTCGAAGTATTCGCGCTGGTAGCGCCCGGCGCCGGCGCGTGCCTGTTCCAGCGCCTCCCGGCGGCTCTCGGCCAAGTGGACGTGCAGCACGAGCCGCCAGTCGTTGCGGTGCATCGTCTTCCCATGCTCGGCGGCCGTCTCCTCGGCAACGTCCCAGAACTCGCTCAACTTGGTAGTGAAGGCGCCACCTCTGATGATCGTCACCGAGAGCACGGCGCAGCCATGCTTGCCGGCCAGCACCATGCCCGACGGTGACTGAGCGGCAGCGACCGCAATCGGAAAGTGCGGCTGGGTGTACGGTCGCAGGTGCAGTAGCGCGTCGTTGAGCGTGAACCACTCGCTCTCGTAGGTGATTGGCTCGGTACTCGTGAGCAGGCGCATGATGATCCCCAGCGCCTCATCCATCCGGCGGCGCTGCACGAGCGGATTAATGCCCATCATCCGCGCATCGGTCACGAGTGCCCCCGGCCCGACACCCATCATCACCCGGCCGCGCGTGAGGTGGTCCAAGAGCACCACCCGGTTGGCGGCCATCAGCGGATGGTGGTAGGGCAAGCTGAGGACGCCGGTACCCAGCTTGATGTGCCGCGTGCGCTCGGCCGCCGTGGCGATGAACACCTCCGGCGAGGAGATCGTCTCCCACCCGGCGCTGTGATGCTCGCCAATCCAGGCTTCATCGAACCCGAGGTCGTCGAGCCACTGGATCAGCTCCAGGTCGCGCTCCAGAGCCAGGGTTGGGTTTTCTCCCAGCCAGTGAAACGGTCCCAGGAAAATCCCGAACTTCATCCGCGCCGGTAACGCCATCGTCGTGTACCTCCGGGCCGGAGTCGTAGCCGTCTGACCGTCGTGCCACCCCACTATAGCCTGCGAGCCGCGCCGCCGTGTACTTCAGCCGTCTTGGGAGACCTTTGCATCACCCGTCATTCCCGCTTTCGCGGGAATCCACCCCTCTCCACATGGTGGAGAGGGGGCCGGGGGGTGAGGCTGACAAAGGTGAGTTTTTTCGTGTAGAGCTACATAGCTCCCGCCTGGCCCCCCGTCATTGCGGCGCAGGCCGCAATCCAGATCGCCCGGGGCCACGAATGACCCTGGATTCCGGCTTCCGCCGGAATGACGAACGCCTGGACGCGATGAATCGCGCCTCTACACAAAAAACTACCCTTATCAGCAGGATATTGCCCCGCCGTTGCGCGTGCTCTACAATCGGCGCCAGGCCGCACCGCCGGTCCAACCCACGACCAGTCTGTCGTAAAGGATGGTCTAGCGATGGTACAAACCCGCCGCGCCGCCGCTCGTGACGCGCCGGCAATCAGCCGCTTGTGGAGCGATCACGCTGCCGATCAGCACTCGCTGGAGCGCGTGTGGCCGCAGCGTTGGGCCGTCACCGAGCCGTGCGAGCGCACCTACGCTCAGTTACTGGCGTCGGTCTGGGACGATCCGCAGCAGGCGGTCTTTATCGCCGAAGACGGAGCGCCGCCCGTCGGGTTCGTGCATGTCGCGTTGGTCGAGCCGGACCCCAGCCCGGCCCGCGTCGAAACCCTCGTCGTCGCCGCCTCCCAGCGCCGCACGGGCGTCGGCCGCGCCTTGCTGGAGTCTGCCCTGGCCTGGTGTACGGAAGGCGAGGCGGACGAGATTGTGCTGGACGTGCTTGCGGCCGACACCGCCGCCGTGCGGTTCTACGAGCAGCAGGGCTTCAACCGGGTGTTGAGCGCCTACTACCGACCGGCCGATACCCCTGGGGCAGAGCTGAGTCCCGCTCCGAGCACGATCCGCCGGGCCGGCGCTGCGGACCAAGCGGCCGTCCTCCGGATGTGGGATGCCGTGCGGCGCTTCCATCGTGAGCTGGAGCCGCACTGGCCGCGGCGCTGGGCCAACCCCCCGCCCGATATTCTGAGTAGGCTGACCCAAGACCTACAAGCGTACTGGCAGGACACCGGGCGTAAGGTGATCTTCGTCTACGACACCGGCCACGAGCTGGTGGGATTTATCCGCGTCGCGCTGATGGACTCGTGGCTCTGTCCAGGGCAGGTCGAATCGCTCTACGTCCGGGACGACTACCGCAGTCAGGGTGTTGGGCAGGTCCTGATGGCCCAAGCGTTGGCCTGGTGCACCGCGCACGAGGCCGCCGAGGTCGGCTTGCACGTCAGCGCATCGAACGCCAGCGCCGCCCGCTTCTACGCGCGGCTCGGCTTTCGACCCGTCCTCCACACCTACGTCCGCCCCCTCCTCACCACCACGAACTAGACCCCATCCGGTCCCCGACAAGGGTGGGTACACGCCAAGCCGTAGGGGCACAACATGTTGCGCCCGTCCCCCCGCCGCAGCGGGGGGACCATAGCTCACAAGGGTAGGTTTTCGATGTAGGGGCGCGATTCATCGCGTCCAGGTCCCCGTCATTCCGGCGGAAGCCGGAATCCAGGCCCATACGTGGCCCCTACGCCCCCGTCATGGCACTGGAAGCACCCGATTGCTGCCCGGCGAGGGTGAGGACCATCCTGCTCATCCTTCCATCCCGCAAATCCTGATGCATACAATCAGGAACAGGTCGGGTCGCAGCAGGCAGCATTGGGGTCTATGACGACCGGTTGCACAGCCGGGAGTATCCCCGCCTCGGCGGCCTGATAGATCAGCCGGTAGACATCAACCATTGCGGCAACGACCTCATTACGATTGTCGAAATCCGTTGCCATCAGCGCGACCGCGATGGGACCGGCCGGCCCGGTGATGAGGCCGGCATCGTGCAGCAGCCGCGCGAGATCGCCCGTCTTGTGGGCGATGAGACCGGCGTGCAGCAATTCGGGTGGTACGCGGTCATTGATGCGTTGCTGCGACAGCAGATGACGCATGACGGCCGCGTCGTCGGGATGCAGCAGCTGCGGGTTGGCCGGTTCTCCCGCGATGAGCCGCAGGAGGCGCTGCATGTCCGCGGCAGTTGTCCTGGGCGGACTGGACATCGAGGTCGCGTGCAGTCCGAGTTGCGCGACCGTTTCCTGGGAGCGGAGCCAACCGATGCGCTCACCGACGAGCACGGCTCCGGTGTTGTCGCTGACCGTAATCATCCGCTCCACCGCAACGGCGGCCGGCATCGTCTCACCGACCCGCAAGGTGACTGGCAGCGGCTGGAGTATGGCTACTGCCCGGGGCGTCATGGCCAGCCGCTCATCGAGATCGAATTCGCCGGCTCGCTGGAGACGGAGCGCCTCCACCAGCAAGACCAGCTTGAACAGGCTCGCCGCGATCACGGTGCGGTCGGCATTCAGCGCAATCGCTGCCTCAGGCACGCCGGGCACGCCCACCGAGACCGACCATGCTCCACCGGCAGCGGCCAAACGCTCCTGGATCGCCGCGTGCAAGGCACTCAGGCCGCTCGCCGCGGCAGGTTGCCCAACCTGGTCGGCTGGCCCATCGTCTGCCCAACCGGGCCGGACCAGAGTCCCGATCAAGATGGTGGCGAGCAGGAGGGCGGCGGCGACTTGCCGGCCGCCGCGGCCCCGTGCCGGCCGCGTGCCCAGGTTGTGCCTGATTCCAGGGCGAGTCCGCATTGCACCGCTCCGCAGATGGACGCTGACGGACGACTCGCGGTTGAGTCGTTCCCAGGAGTGAGTGTACGGGATGAGGACGACAGCGGCTGGCAGCGGCCACTATCCGGCGGCGGTCGACCGTTCCGACCGGGACAACCGTAGGCGGCCACCAATGAAGGCCGCCGGCAGCGTCAGCACGATGCCGAGGATGCCCAAGAGGTCGGGCCGGCTGCTGAGGAGCGCCGGATTGAGTAAGGCCAGGATCGTGAGCACCGCGCCGACGGCCAGCGCGTTCGTCAACTCGGCGCGTAGTGCCAGCCGCGCCGCCAAGTAACCGCCGGCAGCCGGCGCCACAATGCTCAGGATGAAGAGGGACGCCATAAACCCAGCCGACTGACGAGCGACTTGCAAGCTGGCCGGATCGCCGCTGGCCGCGGCTGCACCCATATTGACGAAGATAGTCCCGCCAAAGAATACGCCGTAGCTCGCCAAGCAACCGTAGATGATTGCCCGGTATTTCAGGCGCAGGGTTCGTAGCCCCCGGAGCATGTCCGTCTCCCAGCGTGCAGCGGCCGGCTGCGGACCCTAGTCGGTGGTGGTGGCCTGCCCCAACTGAGACACCCGCAGCAGGCCACCGGCCGCCGCGGCCGGAATTGTGGTGACATAGCCGAGAACGCCCCAGAGGTCGAGTGGGGCGCGGACGAGTACCTGGATGAGGATGCCCAACAGAACTAGCACGACGCCGACGGCGATAGCATTCGTCAGCTCCGTACCCGGCGACTTGCGCGCCGCCACGTACCCGCCGAGGATCATCGCCAACAGGCTCACGACGAGACCGGCGGCCGCAAAGCCTGGTGTCTGCATCGTGCTTTCCACGCTGGCAAGATCAGTGTTTCTCGAAATGGCGACCAGAACGAGGGCAATCCCCGCGACCATGGACGCGCCAAAGCTCGCCAAGCAGCCATAGATGATTGCCCGGGGGCCGAGGCGTAAGCTCCTGATCCTTGCTGACATACCTACCTCACCTGTGCTGCGTCGGCGTGCTGCGGACACTAGCCGGTTGCCGTCGACCGCTCCAGCTGGGACAACCGCACCAGACCACCGGTCAGCCCGGCCGGGACCGTCAGTACGATCCCGATGATGCCCAAGAGGTCCGGTCGCGCGCCGACGACCACCGGACCGAGTATGGCGATGGTCGTCATCACGACGCCGACGGCCAGGGCGTTCGTCAGTTCGGCTCGCGGCGCCCGGCGCGCCGCCACGTACCCGCCGAGGATCGTCGCCGCCAGGCCCAGGATGAACTGGAGCGCCACAAAGACGGGCGACTGAATAGTTTCTCGCAGGCTGGCCGGATCGGAGCTTGCCGCGCCTGCGATTAGGCCAACGAGCACTGTCGCGGCAATGGTTGCACCGATGTCCGTCAAACAACCGTAGACAATGGCCCGGCGGTTGAGGTGCAACGTCCTGAATCTTGATGACATGCCCGTCTCTCGGTGCGTGGCGGCGAGGTAGCCCGCTGCATTGTGCCGCGTGCGTTTCGAGGCTGCGCCCCCGGCTGGCGCCACATGCTATGCAGTATAGCCTGTTACGGCCGCCCGCTGCCCCTCTACCATCCCCGCGCCAGGAGACCTTTGCATAACTCGTCATTCCCGCGAAAGCGGGAATCCATCCTGCTCATCCTTCCATCCTGGCCATCCTGATTCTGACAAAAAGGGGCCAGGTGTGGAGGCCACTAGCCGCGAGATGAGCGCGTGACCCGCGCAGTAGCGAGGCGGGCAGCATTCACCACCACGGCGACCGAGCCGACGTTGTGGATCAGCGCCCCGGCGGCCGGCCCCACAAAGCTCAGAGCCGCGGCAACGAGGGCGCCCACGTTCCAGACCAGCGCGAGCAGCAGGTTCTGGCGAATGGTCGAGAGCGTGTGACGGCTCACGGTGAGCGCCGACGCGACCTGGCTGAGGTCGTCGGTAAGCAATGCCACGTCGGAGACTTCCAGCGCCACGTCGGTACCACCCACGCCCACGGCAATCGCCACGTCGGCCGTCGCCAGCGCCGGTGCGTCGTTGACGCCATCGCCGATCATCGCCACGACTTCACCGCGTGCTTGCAGCGACTTGATCGCCGCCACCTTGTCCTCGGGCAGGAGACCGGCCTGCACGTCCTCCGGCGGGATACCGACGTGCTCGGCGAGCGCCCGTGCCGTTGCATGTGAGTCTCCGGTCAGCAGCTTGATCGTGCCGATGCCGGCCTCGCGCAAGGTGGCGATCATCGCTGCCGCTTCATCGCGCGGCGTGTCTGCCGCGGCGAGCGTACCCGCCAACCGGCCGTCAACGCCGACGCACAGCACCGTATACCCCTGCGCCAGTAGCTCGTCCCAGGTCGCCTCGTCGTCATCGGTCCCGGTGATACCGAGATCAATGGTCCAAGCCAGCGAGCCGATGACCACGTGCTGCCCGTTCACCGTCGCCTCCGCGCCGCGCCCCGGTACGGCCCGGAACGAACCGGCGTCGGCGCTATACCCATCTTCTACACCAACGGCACCGGCCGCCCCGAGGATGGCGCGGGCCAGCGGATGCTCGGAGCGCCGCTCGACGGCGGCGGCAAGTGCCAGCAAATCATGCTCGGTATTCTCACCGTGCGCGATAGTGCGTACCACCGTCGGCTGACCGCGCGTGAGCGTGCCGGTCTTGTCGAAGGCCACCGCGGTGACGCGGCCCGCAGCCTCCAGCCGGGCGCCGCTCTTGATGAGCAGACCGCGCCGGGCGGCGTTGACCACGCCAGCGATCACGGCAGTCGGCGTGGCGAGTACCAGCGCGCAGGGACAGGCAACTACCAGCACCGTGACCGCCGGTAGCCAGTCCCAGGCGCCGGTGATGAGATAGGTGAGCAGCAGGACGGCAGCGGCCAGCGCCAGCACTGCCGGGGTGAAGAACTTCGCGTAGTAGTCGGCCCGCCGCACGACCGGCGCCCGCTCCTCCTCGGCAGCCGCCACAAGCTGCCGGATGCGGCCGATGGCGGTCGCCGCGCCGACGCGGGTGGTGCGGACCTCCAGAGCGCCTTGGTGGGCGAGGCTGCCGGCCAGCACTTCATCGCCGGGACCGCGCGGCTGCGGCACCGGCTCGCCCGTCAGGGCCGCCTGGTCCACCGCCGCCTGACCGGCCATGACTACTCCGTCAATCGGGAGACGCTCGCCGGGGCGGATAATCACGATGTCGCCCTGGCGGAGCGCCGACAGCGGCACTTCCTCCTCGGTGTCCTGACCGCTCTTGCGCCGCGCCGTGGCCGGCAGCAGGGCGCCGAGTCCCGCCAGCGCCAACTCCGCCCGCTCGGCCGTGAAGTCTTCGAGCACCTTGCCGAACAGCATCATAAAGGCCACCAGTCCGGCCGAGAGGTATTCGCCCAGGATCACGGCGGCGACAATGGCAATAGTCACCAGCTCATCTACGTTCAGCTCCCGCTCCAGCAGGCCGCGGACGGCGCCAACGGCGATCTTGGCCCCGCCGATGGCGACGCCGGCCAGTCCGAGCGCCGGTGCCAGCCAGTCCGTCTCGTGGCCCGCCAATCTCGCCAGCCACGATGTATCGTCCACCGGGAGGCCGATGCCAATCCCTGCCAGGCTCACCAACCAAGCAGCCGCGATGAGCAAGATCGTCGCGGCGGAGATGATGAAGTCCGGGCTGCTCCAGACCGCCCGGTACTGGCCCAGTTTGCCGAGCCAGCCGGATGCTTCCCCTGCTAGAGCGCCAGTTCCTACTTGGGCCGTCATATTCCTATCCCCCCTGGGGGTATATTCACTGCAATGATGGTACCGCACGAGCCGTTGGGCTGCAACCGCCGGCCCGCAGCGCGGTCTATACTAGGTGCGGAGGAAGTCATGGGAACGGCTCGCCGAGCGGATCGCTCACTTGATCCGGCCGCCGGCGCGGTTGACGAGCAGCATCAACACGAGCATATAGGCTCGCCGGAGCAGGCCCGGGCCCTGCAGAACCGGCTGGCGCGACTGGAGGGCCACGTCGGCGGGGTGCGGCGGATGATTGCCGACGGCCGCAACTGCTCCGATGTCCTGATCCAGCTCGCAGCCGTGCGGGCCGGAGTGGATAAAGTAGCCCGTCTCGTGCTGGAGGACCATATCGCGCACTGCCTGCGCGAGGCCGCGAGCAACGGCACCTCCGACGAAGAATGGGACCGGCTGAAGGAAGCCCTCGACCGCTACATCTCGTAGCACGCTGACGCCGCCGGCCGCGCCCCGACGACTCCCATCGCAAGTGAGCCTCACCATGGCAGCGGTCCAACCGCCACCAATGCTCATCGTGTCGGGTGCGCCGGCAACGGGCAAGACGACGCTCGGTCAGCGCATCGCCAGCGATTTTGCGCTGCCGTTCTTACACCGGGACGGGATCAAAGAGGCACTCTACGACACCATCGGCGCGGGTGATCGCGATTGGTCCCGACAGCTTGGCCTGGCCAGCATTCGGCTGCTGTTCTATTTTGCCGAGCGTCTCTTGGCAGCGGGTCACGGCCTGGTGGTCGAGAGCAACTTCTACGACCGCTACGACACGCCACGCTTCGAGGCGCTGCTGGCACGGTACGCCGCCCGCACGGTGCAGATCCACTGCACCGCCGCGGCTCCCGTCATCGTTGCCCGCTATCGAGAGCGGGCTGATACCAATGAACGGCATCCGGGCCATCTCGGCGCGGCCGTCCTCCCGGAGCTGCGGGCTGGCTTGCGCGAGGCCGCCTGGGGACCGCTGCGACTCGCCGTGCCCTGCGTCACGGTGAACACCACCGACTTTGCTACCCTCGACTACGCGGCTCTGTGTACTGAAATCAGGCGCTCGCTGCGCGCCGCCGAGTAGGGAGGAATGCTCCGCCTCGCCCCCGGACGTTCATTCCCGCGCCAGGAGACCTTTGCATAACTCGTCATTCCCGCGAAAGCGGGAATCCACGTCCCCCCGCTCGCGGGGGGCCCGGGGGTAGGTCGGCGGACACGGTTTGCCCAAGAGAATCCGAAGATGTCAGCGGACGCCATCATCGTGCGGGGCGCGCGCGAGCACAACCTGCAGAGCGTTGACGTAGACTTGCCGCGCAACCGGCTCATTGTGTTCACCGGACTCTCCGGCTCCGGGAAGTCCAGCCTCGCGTTCGATACCATCTTTGCCGAAGGACAACGGCGCTACGTCGAGTCGCTGTCGGCCTACGCGCGGCAGTTCATCGGTCAGTTGGAAAAGCCCGACGTTGACCACATCGAGGGCCTGTCGCCGGCCATCGCCATTGACCAAAAGGGGATCAGCCGCAATCCCCGCTCCACCGTCGGCACGGTGACGGAGATTTATGACTACCTGCGCCTGCTTTTCGCGCGGATTGGGACGCCCCACTGCCCCAAGTGCGGCCGCGTCGTCACCCGTCAGACGGTCCAGCAGATGGTGGATGCCGTGCTGGCGCTGCCGGAGGGTACCCGCTTCCTGCTCCTAGCCCCGGTCGTGCGTGACCAACGCGGTGAGCACCGGCAGGTGCTCGATGATGCCCGCCGCAACGGCTATGCCCGCGTGCGGATTGACGGCACGGTGTATCGGCTGGACGAGGAGCTTCCTTCACTCGCCAAGACCAAGCGCCATACGCTGGAGGTCGTCGTGGATCGTCTGGTCGTCCGCAGCGACCAAGGAACACGGCTGGCCGATTCGCTCGAAACGGCGCTCGATCTCGGCGGCGGGGTGGTCATCGTTGCCCCGGTCGTCGCTCAGAGAACAGCCGACGAGCTGCTCTTTTCGGAGCTACTTGCCTGCGTCCACTGCCGCATTTCGCTGGATGAGATCGAGCCACGCACCTTTTCGTTCAACAGCCCGCACGGTGCCTGCCCGGATTGCACCGGCCTCGGCACTACGCAGGAGGTTGACCCCGATCTGCTCGTACCCAATCCCGACCTGTCGCTCGACGATGGCGCTATCGCCACCTCGCTGATCTTCCGCGGCTACCTGCCCGCTCTCGCCACCCACTGCGGCTTCTCGCTCGCTGCGCCCGTTTCCACGCTGGACGAGGCGCAACGCCACGCCCTGTTCTACGGCACCGGGAAGGAGCGTATTCCGGTCCAGTCCGGCTACGGCAGTGGTCGCAGTGGGCGGACGTATCGCGTGCGGTTTCCCGGCATCGTGCGCGAGCTTGAGCGCCGCTATCGGGACACCGAATCCGAGCAGGTCAAGAGCGAGATCGAGCAGTTCATGTTCAGTCGTCCGTGTCCGACCTGTCGCGGGGCGCGGCTGAAGCCGGTTGCGCTGGCGGTAACTGTCGGCGGGCGTTCCATTGCCGAGGTGACGGCCTTGACGGTCGCGGACATCCGGCCTTTCCTCGACGGCGTTGCGCCGGAGGGCCCACAGGCGCTGATTGCCCAGCCGATTGTGCGCGAGCTACGCGCACGCCTGGACTTCCTCGCCAACGTGGGCCTGGGCTATCTAACCTTGGACCGCGCGGCGGCCTCGCTTTCCGGCGGCGAGGCACAGCGCATCCGCCTAGCGACACAGATCGGCTCTCAGTTGAAGGGCGTCATCTACGTGCTGGACGAGCCGAGCATCGGCCTCCATGCCCGCGATCAGCAGCGCCTCGTCACCACGCTGCTTACCCTCCGCGACCTGGGCAACACGGTGCTCGTTGTCGAGCACGATGAAGCCACCATGCGTGCGGCCGACTACCTGGTGGACATCGGCCCCGGCGCCGGCGAGCAAGGCGGCGAGATTGTCGCGACGGGGCCGCTGCCGGCCGTCGTCGCGGCTGCGCGGTCGGTCACGGGCGCGTTTCTGGCCGGGCGGCGGTGCATCGCGCCGCCGGCACAGCGCCGCCAGCCGACTGACGCCGCGCTTACTATTCGCGCTGCCCGGCAGCACAATCTGAAGGCGATTGACGTGCGTGTGCCGCTGGGCTGCTTGGTGGTCGTGGCCGGCGTGTCCGGGTCCGGCAAGAGCACGCTCGTCAACGACGTGCTCTACCGCGCCTTGGCGCAGAAGCTCCACCGGGCGCACGCTCGTCCCGGCAGCCATGCGGCCATCGAGGGCGTCGAGCACCTGGACAAGGTCATCAGCATAGATCAGGCCCCTATTGGACGGACGCCGCGCTCCAATCCGGCCACCTACACCGGCTTGTTCACGCCGATCCGGGAGCTATTCGCCAAGACTCGCGAGGCCCGTATCCGCGGTTACAAACCGGGCCGGTTCTCCTTCAATGTCAAGGGCGGCCGCTGCGAGGCCTGCCAGGGCCAGGGCACTATCAAGATCGAGATGCAGTTCCTGCCCGACGTGTACGTGCCGTGCGAGGTATGCCAGGGCACACGCTACAACCGCGAGGCGCTGGAGATTCTCTACCGCGGCAAGACCATCGCGGATGTCTTGGACCTGACCGTTGCCGCGGCGTTGGATTTTTTCGCCAACGTACCGCGCGTCCGTAAGCGGCTCGAAACCTTGTGCGACGTTGGGATGGGCTACATTCGCCTCGGCCAAGCCGCGACGACGCTCTCCGGCGGCGAAGCGCAGCGCGTCAAGCTCGCTACCGAGCTAAGTCGCCGAGCGACCGGCAAGACGCTCTATATTCTCGACGAGCCGACCACCGGCCTGCACTTCGCCGACATCGAGCGCCTACTCGACGTGCTCCAGCGCCTCGTTGACGCCGGCAATACGGTGCTCGTGATCGAACACCACCTCGACGTGCTCAAGAGCGCCGATTGGATCATTGACCTAGGGCCGGAGGGTGGCGATGCCGGCGGCGAGGTAGTCGCCACCGGACCACCGGACGTAATCGCCACCACGCCAGCCTCGCACACAGGCGCTTTCCTCCGCCCCTCATTCCCGCCTCCCCACCCGTCATCCCCGCCTCACCCTCCGTCATTCCCGCGCAAGCGGGAATCCACGTCCCCCCGCAGTGCGGGGGGACCATAGGGGGGCTACGCACCCGCCCAACGGGAGGTATCTCCTGTCGGGGTGCGATGAATCGCGCCCCGCCGCCGCGTCATTCCGGCGGAAGCCGGAATCCATGTCCCCCCGTCGCAACGGGGGGACCATAGGGGGGCTAACCCCCACTCCGTGCTCTCTGTGTGCTCTGTGGCAAAAAGAGCCTTCCGCGCAGGTGCCGGGGGGTGAGGACTACGCTCGCCGCTAGCTGCGGCCGTGGCAGCGCTTGTACTTCTGGCCGCTCCCGCACGGACACGGCGAGTTGCGCCCCACCTTTGCCATGCCGCCGGCCGCCGGCCGTCCCATCACCGGCTGCGGCCGAATCGCGCCGCGGCCGACGTGATGCTGCGTCGCCGCCGCGGCAACGGCCGGCGCCGGCTGCCGCGGCGGCAGCGGAATACCTTGCTCCAGCGCCCGCACGCGCCCGACCTCATCGGCCACCCGCGCCATCCGTGACCACGTTGCAGAGAAAAACTGCTTGTACGACGAGCAAAAGTAGGTCAGCTCGTTGTGGCTGCCACCGCCGTTGATCCGGTAGCGCGGACACTCGCCGTGGCAGAGCGGCCGCCACTGGCAGCGCGTGCATTCCTCGTTGACCTCCGGCTTCATACCGTTGAACTGTCGGAATAGCGGCCCGGAGACCATGTCGCCAATCGTCTGCTCATGCACGTTGCCGAGCACCCACTCCGGCTCGACGAAGAAGTCGCACGGGTAGATGTCGCCGTTGTGCTCCAGCACCAGATAGCCGCAACTGACGGCCAGTTGGCACATCTCCGCCGGCATCCCGAGCGCCATCTGGATGATGTTGTCGAAATAGCGAATCCGCACCTTGTGGTAGCCGATCTTCACCCACTCGTCGAACACGTCCGTCAGAAACCGACCATACTGCTCCGGCGTGATCGAGTAGTCGGTGAGTTCGCCAACGTGCGGATGCTCGGCCGGCAGCCGCTCCATGCAAGGGATGAATTGGAGGTCGTAGAGGTCGTTGTCCACTAGGTAGTGCAGTAGCTCGCGCGGCCGCTCGACGTTGCTCTGCGATACCACCGTCAGGATATTGAATGGCACGTCGCGGGCGCGGAGCAGATCGAGCGCGTGCAGCACTTTGCTATGCGTCGCGCGTCCCCGCGTATCGTAGCGATAGGTGTCGTGCCACTCCGCCGGTCCGTCAACGCTGATCCCGACCAGAAAGCCGTTGTCGTGCAGGAACTGCACCCAATCCTCGTTGAGCAGCGTCCCGTTCGTCTGCAAGGCATTCGTGATCGGCACCGTGCGGCCGTTGCTTGCTGCGTCGGCCACCTCCCGCTGGACAGCGACCGCTTCACGGAAGAAGTCCAGCCCCATCAGCGTCGGCTCACCGCCTTGCCAGTTGAAGGCCAGCATCGGGCTGACCGCGGCGTACTGCTCGCAAAACGTGCGGAACGTCTCGATAGTGAGCGCCGGATGATCCTTCCAGGGATAGATTTCTTGCTTCTCCAGGTAGAAGCAGTACGTACAGCGTAGATTGCAGCGGCTCGAAGCCGGCTTGATGAGCACGCTCAACGGCCGCCGTACCCGCTTTGCCATCGTGCCTCCTCCCCGGCCCGCCACCCACAGCCCGCCCTGAGTATACCCCAGCCCAAGCTCAGAAGGCGCAAACGCCCGTCCCCCCGCCGCAGCGGGGGGACCATAGGGGGGCAAAGCACTCGTCATTCCCGCGAAAGCGGGAATCTACCCCCTCTCCACATAGTGGAGAGGGGGCCGGGGGGTGAGGACCACAGGCGAGCCGGCCGCGCCTCTACCAATCCGGCCGCCCGACGAACAGCTCGCGGTTGGCCAATGGCAACGGGATGCGGCGCCCGTCCTGCCGGTGAGATTCAATGAATCCCAAAATCATCTCTTGACTGCGGTGCGCCAGGCGGACGTGGCCCTGCGTCTCCCGTCCTGTGTCCAGCGCCTCAACGATGTCCTCGATGCCCTTCACCGTCCCGCTGATCCGCGGCGTGTCGGGGAACGGTACATCTGCCAGGACCCCGTGCCGGTCATCCGCGCGGCGCAGTTGGACCTGGGCGCCGTTGTTCAACGTCCGCACCGCGCCTTTCGTGCCGATCACCTCGAACTCCGTCCCCAATCCGGTGACGACGTAGCCCGGGATGCCGTTGCTGAAGCCTACGTAGGCGGAGGTCACTCGCGGGTCCGTTGCAAGGTGGTTGCCGTCGAACTCCACGCCGCCGAGATCAACGGTGCTCTGCACCAGTTCGATGCCCGGATCGCCCGCCAGCAACAGCAGCATGTCGGAGGTATGCGTCAACCCCCACTGCGCCGAGCTAGGGGCGGTATGCGCCGTAATCCCCCGCACCTCGCCGATCTCACCACCGGCAATCAGCTCGCGCAGCCGGTGATACAGCGCCATGTACCGCCGCTGGGCACCGTAGTTGAACTTCACGCCATGCCGCTCGCACGCAGCAACGATGTCGTCGGCCTCGGCCATCGAGCAGCAGAGTGGCTTTTCGCAGTAAATCCCCTTGATGCCGTGCTCGGCGGCGTAGACGACGATCTCGCGGTGCGTGGCCGGCCGCGTCGCCACGCTCACGATGTCCAACCGCTCCCGCTCGATCATCTCGCGGTAGTCCGTGTAGGCCCGCTGCGCCCCATAACGCTGCCGGATCGCCTCCGCCTTCTCCGGGATCGCGTCGGACACCGCCACCAAGCTGGTCCGCTCCACCGCCACGTAACCCGCAGCGTGCGAGAACGGTATCCACAAGTCGCTGTGCGGATGGTCCCGCACCTCATCGTCAATCGTCGCACCCATCCGGCCGCAGCCGATCAGACCGACCCGATACTCCCGCGCCATCATTGTCCTCCCTTCCTACGCTCCCGTCATTCCGGCGAAAGCCTTAATCCAAGCCACCGTAGCCCGTCATTGCGGCGCAGGCCGCAATCCACTCTCTACCCCTTCCGTGGCAGAGGCAGCGCGGAAACCGGCCGCGCCTGCACTCTGCAGCCCCTTCCCTTTAGGGATGGGGTTGGGGGTAGGTCCGCATCTCCACACAAAAACCTACCTTTGTCAGAGGGACCACCGGAGGGCCGGAATGTCACCTCTATCTTACTCCCAGGGGCAGAGGCCGGCAGCACACACCGCCCGCAGTGTACCGCGCCGCGCGTGTATCCCGCCCTGACAGACCGGCCTCCTTGCGCTAGACTGGGCTACGACTGAGGCACCGTTGATGCTGCCCGGTCATTCGCGCCCGCGCGAATCCACGTCCCCCCGCGCTGCGGGGGGACCATAGGGGGGCCAGTACCCGATGGCGCTGCTAACTGCCGCCGGCATAGGATTCGTGCTTGGCGCTCTTGTCGGCTTCATCTTCCAGGTCACGGTCATGTACGTGGTGAACCCGGTGACCGCTCTTGTCGGCACAGCCTTGATGTTCGGCGGCACGGGGGCACTGGCCAGTCTCGGTCATACGCTCATCACAAAGTTTCTTGCCCCGTTGGCTGCGAAAGCGCCAGCGCCGATGAGCCGGCAGCAAGGCGACCTCCAGGCCGGGAAATACCCGATAGTGCTCATCACCGCTGTCGTCGCAGGAGGCTTGATCGGCGCCGTTATCGGCTTGGTATTCCTGGCGGCTACCTTTCCTGGACAGGCTGAAACGGCAGACTTCATCGTTATCACCTCAATGTTCAGTGTCACTGGAGCAGGTTCCAGTCTCGGCCACGTCTTCATCACCAAGTATCTGTACCGTTGGCTGACGAAGAGCACGCGGCAGTGACACTGGTGGGGCGATCGACGCCGAGCACACCAACACGCCGCTTGTGAGGAGGGAGTACCGCCATGCAGATCAACCGGGTACGCTCGGTGACGACCGGCATCCCCGGCCGAGCACTGAACAGCGCCCGCACCAACCACTTCGTCATTGACCACGCCGGGCACGCCGGCGGCCCGGCCGAGGCGGTGACTCCGGCCGAGTCGTTCCTGGCCGGTGTCTCGGCGTGTGGGGCACTCCTGATCGAGGGCCGCGCCGCCGAGGACGGCATCCCGTTGCAGCGCGCCGAGGTCGCCATCGAGGGCGCACGACACCCCGACAACCTCGCCGACTTTGCCAGCGTCAGCCTCCGCTTCGACCTCCACGGCCTCTCCCAGGAGCAAGCCGAGCAGCTTGTTGGCGTCTACAAAGACAGGTGACCGCTCTACCGAGCGGTTGCCGTGGCAACCAACGTAGCGATCACCGTCAACGCCCACCCCGCCAACCGGCAGACCTAAACCCGGCGCCTCGCCCCCCGGCCGCTGTAGGGGCGCGATTCATCGTGCCCAGTCCCCCGTCATTCCCGCGCAAGCGGGAATCCACCCCCTCTCCACATGGTGGAGAGGGGGCCGGGGGGTGAGGACTGCCCCGCCCGCACCGCCGCGTGGACTCCCCTTCCCTGCCAGGGAAGGGGCCGGGGGTTAGGTCCATAGGGGGACTCGGATAGGTATACTCAGCACCACACGAACGCCTCCGCTCGTGAGCGGACGTAGGGAGGTGCGATATGGCAGAAAAAGCGCGCGTCGCGGTCATCGGGACAGGCTGGTGGTCTACCTATACGCACATTCCCGGCCTGATCGACCACCCCGCTGCCGAGCTTGTCGCCCTCTGTGACCGCAACCCGGATGCCCTCGCCGCTGCCGCCGAACGCTACGGCATTGACCGCACCTACGACGACGTTGGCGCGCTGCTCGCCAACGAGTCACTCGATGGCGCCGTCGTCGCCGTCTATCACGCCGCACACTACGCCGTCGCCCGGCAGTGCCTCGCCGCCGGCCTACATATCATGCTCGAAAAGCCCATGGTACTGACCGCCCAGGACGGACTAGCCCTGCTCGACCTCGCGGCGGCTCAAGGGCTAGAGATCATCGTCGGCTATCCCTGGCACTTCACCGACGTCACGCGCACCGCCCGCGACGTGCTCGCGTCCGGCGAGCTTGGCCCCGTGCAGCACACCTCCTGCCTGTTCGCTTCGATGGTCGTGGAGTACTACCGCTCCAACCCGGAAGCCTATCGTCCCGTCTTTCAGTTCCCCGTGACCGGTCCCGGCAACGTCTACGCCGACGCGCAGCGTTCCGGTGGCGGGCAGGCGCACTTACAGATCACCCACTCTGCCGGATCGCTCTTCTACGTAACCGGGCTACGCGCCCGCAGCGTCACCGCTTTTATGAACAACTACGACGTGCCGGTTGACTTGGTAGATGCCATGGCCGTGCAGTACGACGGCGGCGCGGTCGGGGTATTCGGCAGTACCGGCAACATCGGCGTAGGCGATGCCGGCCAGCTCGATATTCGCGTCTACTGCGCGAACGGCTACCTGCTACTGGAGCAAGTACAAGGCACGCTGACGGTCCGCAAGCACGACGGCACGGAGCAACGCTACGGTCCCCTGGCAGGCGACGAGTCGTATCCGCGCTTTGCCACCGCCGCGAACCTGGTGGACGTGATCCTCGGCCAGGCGCCGAATCGCTCGCCTGGCGAAGTCGGCCTGCGAGTCGTCGAGCTACTGGACGCCGCCTACCGTTCGGCCGACGGTGGCGGTCAGCCCGTAGCGGTGCGCGATCTCTACCGCTAGGACCAGCAGCGAGTCCACACCTCACCCTCCAGCTCCCGCACGCCCGCTTTCGCTGGAGTGACGCGAGGCAACGTGGCCGCCTTGCGCCGCTGGAATTATTCTCCTTGCAATCGGCGCAGTTGCTCCCGGAGCCGCCGCAGCGCGGTTTCGGCCAACTGGCGGGCCGTGTGCTCGGCCGCCGCCCGGTCTTCTGCCAGCTCGCGGGCCGCCCGCTCGGCCGCAGCGCGTCCTTCAGCAGCGTCGCGCTGGTCCTGCAGCTCTTCTGGAGTGGGCAGATACGTACCGGCCACCGGGTCGTGTAGCCGCAGCTCACCCGCCTCCCAGCACAGGTCCAATCCCAAGACCGTGCTGTGTCCCCACCACCCGCCATCCGCCGCCTCGTTGATCCTGATCGGCTCGTACTCTCCCGCCACCAACCGGTCCCCGGCCAGCGCCGCGTCGTGATATCGGCCCCCGGTGTGGTCGAACCGCCAGTATTCCCGCACCCCATAGCCGGCGTACCCTACCCGCTTGACCGTGTAATCGCGCCGTCCGGTGCTCCGCGAGGCCACTTCCAGCACAAAGTCCGGCGGCTGGCCCACCTCGCTAATCACATAGCCATTGCGCGCCACGATGGCGTCCGGGTTGACACCAAATACCACCAGGCAGTCCGGCGCCAGCCGCTCCGCGTCGTTGGTGGCCTCCTGGCGAAGGTAGCCGCTACCGGCGATGAGCACGTCGGTCCGCTGGGCAAAGTAGGCGCGCAGGACACTATCGAACGACGCGATTCTCATGTATTGCTGCATATCGGGTATCCGGGGCGGATCGGGGAGCGGCTCCAGGTGCGCGTACTCGCCGGGTGGAGGGGGGCGGAGGGCAGTTCCGGTTGCCATAGAGGCCTCATGCGAGATAGCCGATTCGCGCAGGAGCGGTCGGGACCGGCCCGACAGGAGCAGTATAGCCGACCGCGCGCCGCAGCGTCGGCCCTTGCCACAGGGTAGGTACAGGTTAAGCCGTAGGGGCGCAACATGTTGCGCCCGTCCCCCCGTGAAGCGGGGGGCCATAGGCTCACAAGGGTAGGTTTTTCTTGTAGGGGTGTCCCTTGTGGGCACCCTGGCCGTTCCCCCGTCATTCCCGCGCAAGCGGGAATCCACCCCCTCTCTATCGCTCCGCGATGGAGAGGGGGCCGGGTGATGGGCCAAAGCCGCACCACACCTGGCACTATCCGTGCGGCTTTGGCCCGTCAGGGGCGTGAGGCACGCCTGCTACGAGCGCAGGCCCGCCAGAATCCGCTCGGCAAGCTCCATCGTCTTGACCGCCTCGTCCAGGTTGGCCGCGGGCAGCGTCACCGGGCGATCTTCCTTCACGCAGTCGAGGAAGAAGCGGTTCTGCGCGATGGTCGCCGCCGGCCCCTCCCCGGTCAGTTCTTGCGTTTGGCCGTCGTAGACGGCTGTCCCGCCCGACACACCCTCCAGGTACGCCGAGATGTCTCGGCCATGAATCTCGTACCGCTCCAGGCGGCTACCACCCGAGTAGGCGGCGCTCACCTGCAATACGCAGCCGTTGTCGAAGAGCACCAGCGCAGCGTGAACGTCCTTGTAGCGTGACAGGCGCCGCTGCACCACGCTATGCACCTCGACGACCTCGCCACCGGCCAGCGACCGCGTGACATCAATCGCATGGATGGGACTTTCCAGGAGCATGTTGTCCATCACCTGCTCCGGCCAGCGCCCCGCAGCCTCCAGCCCGGTGATGCTCTTGTGGAACTCACCCACCAGCTGCACGATTGGACCCCGCTCCTCGATCATCCGCCGCGCTTGCCGGATGAACGGGTTGAAGCGGCGCTGCCAGCCGACCATCCCCTTGGCGCCCGTGCGCCGCGCCGCATCGCGCAGTCCCGATGTCTCGGCCACGCTCAACCCCGGCGGCTTCTCCAGCAGCGTATTGACCCCGCGCTCCAGGCAGGGCAGCGCGCACTTCGCGTTCAGGTGCGCCGGGGTCGCGACGAATACGGCGTCGAGCGTCTCCGAATCCAGCATGTCCTCGATGGACTCATACTGGCGCGGCACCGCAAACTCGGCCGCGACCGGCTCCCGGATCGCCGCCACCAAGTCACACACCGCCACCACGTCGGTATCTTCGAAATCGGTCAGTTCCCGCAGATACCCTCGACCACGACCGCCACAGCCGATCACCGCCACTTGCAACTTGCTCATCGCCTTGCCTCGCTTCCTTTCACTCCCAGCCCCCCATTCTAACCCCTCACAAGGGTAGGTTTGTTGTGTAGGGGCACGATTCATCACGCCCCGGCCCCCGTCATTCCGGCGGAGGCCGGAATCCAGGACTCTTGTTGGCCCCTCGGTCCGCCCGGATGGCTGACCGCCGCCGCCATCGCTCCCCTTCCCTGCCAGGGAAGGGGCCGGGGGTTAGGTCGAATCTCCCCCACACAGAAAACCTACCCTTGTGGGGGCTAGGCTCCCGTCCCACTAACCGACAACCTGCCGAACGGCACGCACGATCTCGGCCGGCGTGACCTCCTCACCACGCAGATAGCCGCGGATCTGCCCGGCCCCGTCTACGACCACGAAACGGTTGCTGTGGGTGATCGTCAGCGGCACCGCGGCACTGTCGCGGGCCGTTGGCGCCGGCTGCAACAACCCTACCCGATAACCGCCGACGACTACCCGTTGTATCTCCTCCGGCGGCCCGGTCAGAAAGCGCCAGTGGCGCGGATCGGCCGCATAACGCTGGGCATAGGCCGCCAGTTTGTCGGGGGTATCCCGCTCCGGGTCTACCGTGATGGAGAGCAGCAGCACCTTGCTGCCGAGCAAGCCATCGGCGCGAAGCTGCTCCTGTGTTTCGCGGAGCTTGGGGCTGAGGGCCGGGCACCACTCCGTACACGTTGTAAAGACAAAGCTGACCAACGTTGCTCGCTGGCCAATATCCGCGCTGCCGAACGGCTCTCCGTGCTGGTCGGTCAGCGCGAATGACGGCGCCGCACCGTAGCTCGGCAGGTCCTCCGCGGTTTCGCCGCACCCCTGAACTATGGCTGACGCCAGCCCCAAGCCGACACCGCCGAGGACGCGCCTAGTCGCTCTCGTCATTGGTTGGCTGGAAAACAGGGTTAGTGGTGGTGTTCGCACCTTCCCAATAGCGACCATTCGCTACACGCCGATGAACTTCTGGTCCACCACGATAGCCGCCAGGATCAGATAGAGGTAGACCACCGAATACTTGAAGAGAAGCCGCGCCGCCACCGCCGAGGCCTCGCGCAGCAGGCGCACCGCATAGAAGACGAACAGCCCGCCGAGTAGGACGGCGCTCGCCAGATAGAACAGGCCGGCCAGTTGGAACGGCACCAGCAACAGCGTGATCGCCACCATAAGTATGGAATACAGCACGATCTGCCGCCGCGTCTCGGCGCCGCCCCGCACGACCGGCAGCATGGGAATACGGGCGCGGGCGTAGTCGTCCTTGATGAGCAGCGCGAGCGCCCAGAAATGCGGCGGCGTCCAGTAGAAGATGATGGCAAACAAGTAGAGCGGGAGTAGCCCGATACTGCCAGTCACCGCGGCCCACCCGACCAGGGGCGGCACGGCCCCGGCAGCGCCCCCGATGACGATGTTGTTGGGCGAAGACCGTTTCAGCCAGCGCGTGTAGACGAAGACGTAGAACAGAATGGCTGCCTGCGCCAGCAGCGCCGCCAGCAGGTTTGCGAACACGGTCAGCACCACGAACGACAGCACGGCCAGCACCAGGCCAAACCAGACCGCCTGCCGCGGCCGGAGGACACCCGCCGGCAGCGCCCGGTGCGCGGTGCGGCGCATGATCGCGTCAATGTCGCGGTCCAGGTAGTGGTTGAAGGCATTCGCAGCCCCGGCGGCCAGGGCGCCGCCCAGCAACGTCGCAGCGACGAGGAGCGGCGACGGCCACCCGTCGGCCGCGACGATCATCGCGCACAGCGTCGGCGCCAGGAGGAGCAGGATGATCCGCGGCTTGGTCAGTTGGAGGAAGCCGGCCAGCAGTCCACGATTCGCACGCCCGGTCTGCACCGCCTGCGCCTCTGAAGGCTCTTGCGCGTCCGGTGAGTCAGCGGCTCCGGCCGGAGTGGGCGGCGGGTTGGTGGCCGGCAGCGGAGCCGCTGCACCCCCATCCCCGGCGGCCGGTGCCGGCGAGCGCGTCACCAGCGCAGCCAGCGCCACGGCCGCGGTCCAGGCCGCCGACGCGCCGGCGACGTGGAGGCCCTGAATGAGCGGCACGAACCCGGCGGTGACTCCCCAAATCCCGATTGCGCCTTGAGCAACGACGCTGGCTACCAGCGCCAACGCGCCCCACCACACCGCTGGAAACCGCCGCCGCCACGGCCGCGCCCGCACGACCGCGAGCACTGCCAGCACGGCGATGGTGTAGGCGGTAAACCGATGCAGCAAGTGCGTATCAACGAGCGGGTCTACCCCTAGCGGCAGCAATAGTCCGTTGCAGTCGGGCCAGCCGATGCAGGACCACGTAGCGCCCGTGGCCCGGACGGCCGCACCGGTCATCACCAAGGCGTAGATGGCCACCGCGGTAGTGATTACCAGCGTGCGGAAACCCAGCCATTGCCCGAGTTGCTGACTATCGCCGGTCGTCGGGGCAGCAGCGCCAGCGGGACCCATGTATACCGCGAGCATAACCAGGGCGCCCAACACCAGCATCGCCAGCCCCAGGTGGATCAGGACCACCAGCGGCGACAACTCCGTGAGCACCGTCACGGCGCCGAAGCCGATTTGGATGACCAGCAGCACGACGACGGCACCCGCGAGCACCACCAGCCGCCGCCGGTGGCGGTAGCGCAGCCAAACACCCCCGACGACGGCCACGATCAGCGCCGAAACCACGGCGCCCATGAGCCGATGGGTGTATTCGAGCAAAGGCGCGAATTCGAGCGGCGGGAAGAGGCGCCCGTAGCAGAGCGGCCAGTCCGGGCAGCCCAACCCGGAGCCGGTCACGCGCACCACGGCGCCAATCACGATCAGGAGGTAGGTCGCAACGACGGTGACGACGATGAGCCACCAAAAGCGCCCCGACGCCCGGCCGACGGAATCCGGGCTGGCGCTCGCCGGACCGGTGCTACTAGGCAACGACACGCATGACTCCCTTCATCCCGGCTTCCGTGTGGCCTGGGACGATACAGGCGAACTCGTACTCGCCGGGCACCGTCGGCGCCGTGAACAGGGCCACGCCTTGCTTGCCCCCACTCAGCTCTACCCTGGTTTCCTTGTCCCCGTCGCGGACGACAAAGTCGTGGATGAGCACGCCATTGTTCGTCAGCTCCACGCACACGGTCTGTCCGGCCTTGACCGTGAAGCTGCCGGGGACGAACCTCATCGTGTCGAGCATCTTCATCCTAATAATGTGGTCGGCCGGAGGGCCGCCGGTGCTGGCGCAGCCACCGTCGCTGCCGCCGCAGGCGGCGAGCAACCCGACCAGCAGCCCGACCGCAGCGAGCCGCCATCGGCCGCCGGCTGACCGCAGGGACACGGCGCAGTCAAGATCAGCCGCCATAGGCCCGGTAGAGCGAACGGAAATAGGTTAGAACGCGCTCAGGATCGCTGCTTTCCTGGATTTCCGCGAGGCAGAACCCGTCGTAGCCGCGCCCGCGCAGCAAGCTGAACAGCTCCGGCCAAGGGTACCCTTCGTCGGTCAGGTCGTGAATGTGGACCAGGCTGATGAGGTCCTGCATCAGCGCAAAGTCGTGGGCCACGGAGCCGTCCTTCACGTCCACCGGGTTGGAGTTCCAGCAGACGCGCACGCTCGGATGGTCCGCGGTGTCCATGATCCGGCGGATGTCGCGGGCGTCGGCCACGGTGCCGTGCATTTCCAGCCGAATCTCGACCCCGCAGTCCGCCGCCGCCGGCCCGCACTCGCCCAGCGCGTTCCCGATCTGGTCCAGGGTGCGCTCGCGCGGCACGCCGGCCTCTTCCTGGTGGCCGTTCGGCCGGACTTTGATCCCGCCGGCACCGACGTCGGCCGCCAGCTGTGCGTACCGTTTCGTACCCTCGACGTTCTCGCGCACGACGGCGGGATCGAGCGCATGGTACTCGAAGATCGTCCCCAGCCCGACCAGCTCCAGGGGAGAATCCGCAAAGCGGCGGCGCACCTCGCCGCGCTCGCTCGTCGAAAGCGTGTCCTCGACGCCGTGCAGGTGCGTCGTCCGTAGCTCCACGCCCGCATAGCCCAGTCGGGGACTGCGTTCGAGGATGGTAGAGAGATCCCAATCCTTGGCGATGTTGTACGTCACTAGACCAAGCCGCATACTTCCTCCGTACCCGCGAGATTGCCTCATTCGAGCGGGCTATACCGAGTATAGCGGCCCGGCAGTCCGCAGCGACGGGCGGTGCTATAATCCGCCCAACCGCAAAGGGGGCCAGCTATGACTACGTTGCTCACCGACCAGCAAGTGCAGCAGTTCATCACGGACGGCTACGTCGTCGTCAAGCCGGATTTGCCGGACGACTTTCATCGCCACCTCTACGAGCAGACGGAATACGTCTGGGACAAGGAGTTCAACCCCGGTAATAACCTGCCGGCCAGGATTCCGGACTCGCTCAAGCCGTGGCACGATCCGGCGGTCGTCGGCGCCTTGACCAGTATCGTCGGCCCGAACTACTACATGCACCCGCATCGGCACTGCCACTACAATCCGCCGGGCAACGCCGGCCAGCGGCTGCACAAGGACGGCTTCTCGCGCCGCGGTCATCGCACGCGCTGGCTCTTGGCGTTCTACTACCCCCAAACGACGACGTTCGACATGGGGCCGACGGTCGTCGTACCGGGCAGCCAGTTCTACAACACCCTGCCGCCCGGCGGTGAGGAGCGCGAGGTGGCGCTCACGGTCGAAGCCGGTACTATCGTGATCGCCAACTACGACATCTGGCATCGCGGCTCGGCGAACACCAGCCCGCACAACCGCTACATGAATAAGTTCCTCTTTACGCGGGTAGAGGAGCCGACGGCGCCCAGCTGGGACAATACCGAGACCGAGTGGGAGCCGGGCGCCGACTCCCCCACGCCGGCGCTCTGGCGGCACATCTGGCGCTGGCACACCGGTCAGCCCAACGGTAGCCAGCGCAACGGCAGCAACGGGCACGCGGCGTCTATCGAGGAGCTTATCGCGGCCGTGATCGGCGAATCGGAAGTCGAGAGCTTCAACGCCGCCTACACGCTGGGAGAGATCGGTGCGCCTGCGGTGCCGGCACTGATCGCCGCGCTGATGGGCAAGGAAGGCACGCTGCGTCCGGCCGACGGACCGGCCCCCGCGCGGTTAAGCCAGTACGGACGGCTGGCAGACGAGAGCGAATTGGAGGCCCGCCGCCGTAACGTGTGCTATGCCCTCAGCGCGGTCGGTGCGCCCGCGGTACCGGCGCTGATCGAAGCGGCCGGCCATCCCCAGTGGTGGGTGCGGGCAGCCGCCGTGAATGCCCTCGGCGAAATGGGCCTCGCCGCGCGTGAAGCCGTCCCCACCCTCATCGCGGCGCTGCAAGACGACTCCCTCATCGTCCAGCAGCAGGCCGCCCAAGCCCTCGGCATGGCAAGTCAAGAGGGGCCCGAGGCGGTGCCGGCGCTCGCCGCAACCTTGCAGCACGAGGACGCGGAAGTGCGTCGCAACGTCACCCTGGCGCTGCTCCGCATCGGCAAGCACGCCGAGGAAGCCGTACCCGCCCTCAAGAGCGTCCTGGAGGACGACGACCGCTACGTGCGTGGCAAAGCCGTCGAAGTGCTCTACCGGCTCGATACGCCAGCGACGCAAGCCATCCTCGTGGACCACCTGATGACCGCACGCTGGGACCCCCTCACCACCATCGAGAGCCGCTACTAGCCAGGCTCGAACTGACCGTTAGCGCGCCGCCCTGTCCAAGGCAAGCGATGGCCCTGTTCCCTGCAAAGGTAACTGGGAAGTGTTCCCATGAACGTTACCTATGACCGAGCGTTAGACGCGGCATATATCTCCATTGGCCGTGAGTGGCGCCCGGTGGCGCTGACCTGTCCCATTGATGAGACCAAGGCCGGGGCCTATATTCATCTCGATTTCGACAAAACCGGCCGTCTAGTCGGTATTGAGGTGCTGGAGGCACGGCGACTCCTTGTCAGAGGAGCTAATCCTGGATGATCGGGCCGCGGTGGAGATGCACTATGACCTTGAGACGGATGCAGCCACCATCTATCTTCACCCCCAGCACGTGACGAACGGCAAACCCTCCATCGCACATACCCAACCCTGCAAACTGCTGGAGTTCGATGGTCGCATCAGCCCACTCCACCTGCATTTCGACGCCGACGACCGGCTCGTGTCCATCGAAGTCTCCGACGCCAGCCGCACGCTGCCGGAAGAACTGCTCACCGCCACAGAGCCGCAGCCTGTTATTCGCTGACCCTTGGCGCTGGGCCGCAATTCACGTGTTGAGCACGGCCTTCCGGTTGAGAGGAGGGGTATCAAGGCCAAGTGGGACCGTCATGAGGCTCCAAGGACTGTCGGCCCTGACTATTTTCTTCTTCATGCACCGTCTCCCGCTGACAAGCCTCGGCCTGAGTGAGAGGAAACAGCACTTGGAGCAGGGCTTGGATGTTCTCCTCAACTTTGGATAGTTCTACAGGGAGTCCCGGGTTATGGTAAGTCTCGCTGCGCTGATTCTGATTATAGTCACGGGCCTTGATGTCACCACGGAATCGCTGCCATATGAACTCTCCCCATCTGTCCAGCGCCGTCCCACGCACATGATGCGGGAGGTACGCCGAGAGATGAGCATAGCCGGAGAACTCAACGATCGGCCTTCCCTTGGTAATGTTGAAAAGACTGACCGTCTTATCGTTCGGTTTCGGTGCATACACACGCACCGAAATTCCATTGCGGCCGTTTGTCCGCCCATAAAACTGGCACTCTTGGCCTCGCCGAATTCCCACCCAGTTCACCATACCAGCACGCTCCAAAGCCCTTCCTAGTGGCGTGTTCAGTTGTGCTTGAACTGGGGCTGAGGCCGAGTTCTTCCGGTATCCAGCGGACTCTCGCACCTGTTTGGCGAGATGCCTAGTCATCAGCCTGAACTGTGGCGTAGAACCTTCCTCGGCAGCGCCTTTCCCTATGTCTACGAGGTCTTGCAAGGTGATGTTGTGGTCTTCCCGTCCGCGGCCAAAGCTATAGACCGGCACCTCTGCACAATCCCGATAGCGATTCAGTTGGGCCAAGTCTTTGTCAAGCTCCACCTCAATGTACCCAAGCGTCTCACCGCTCTGCGACTCAATGGCAAAATCAGGCCGCCCCCACGGACGGTCACTCGGCTTGTAGATGATTGCATCCCCGCCCAATCCTAACCGGCCCAGGATTTCCCTGCGGTATCCGTCGTGCAGGAATAGTCCGAACAGGACGTGGTTCAGCCGATTCTCGGCCGAATTCTTCAGGTCATCGTTCACAAACAAGTCGTTTTCTGCTGGCATCACTCCAAATCCTCTCTCCGCAAACCTGCGCCGCGTCTACCAAACGGCTATGGTCATATAGTCAGCAGGATGGAGAATCGCAAGCAAGTTACCCCCATATTTGCCGGGATAGACCATCGTTAACAAAGATTTAACAATTCGGCAGTCTTTCCCCACAGCCGGGGATAGAGCGTCTAAGTGGGGAGCAAGGACTGGCTACCGTCACGCCGTGGGGGCTGGGGGTGGCGGTGGGGTGGAGAGCATGTCGGGTTTGGCGTGACCGTTGCGGCGCCCCGGAGCGTCCGCCGCCGGGACTACCAGCGTCGGGCCGGGATCGGACGGCCCCATCCACAGGAAGAACAGCGTCGTGAAGGCGCCGAAGATTATCAGCCCCCCCGGCACCCACATGATGATGCCGCCGAGCTGCTGATCTGCCAGCGCCGACAGGCCCGTCACCCGCGGCGCGATCTCATACGTCGGGTACAGCACCTCGCCGGCAAACGTGATGAGCGCCCCGATGATCTTTTGCGGGATGGAGAGCAGGAACAGGTAGAAGGCCTGGAAACCCAGCGGCAGCCGCGGTAGCTCGGACATGGGACTGAGGATCGGCCACCACATCAGTATCGCCGCGCCAAAGAAGCTCCCGTGCTCCAGCGTATGCAGGAATTCCCGGTTCAGCGCCGCGTCGTAGAACGAGGGCACGTGCCACAGCGCAAACGCCCCGTTGAACGCCAGGAACGCGAACACCGGGGCGGTCACGGTACGCGCGAGCGTCTCGACCAACGGAATACGCAGGAGCGGCGACAGCAGCCAGCCAGGCGTACCCAAGAGCAGCAGCGGCGGCCCGACCAGGGTAATCAGGATGTGCTGGACCATGTGCGCGCTGAACAGGTAGACCTCGCCGAGCGCGTGTAGCGGGGACACGAGCGCCACCACAAGCGCGAGGTAGCCTAGGGCAAACCAAGTGATTTGCCGCTTGGTGGCTGGTGCTCCGAGCCGGTAGCGGCGGCGCAGTGGCCCGATGCCGATAATGTAGGCTTGGAGCAGGACCACCAGCCCCAGGATGAGGCCGGGGTCAAGCGTCCAGGCAGTGGGCCAGTTCACCGCTCAACCGGGGATGAGTATCGGGCGGAAGATGATGAGAAAGACGATGAGCATCGCCGTGGCGATGACCAGCGGCCACACGAGTAAGCTGGTGAAGATGCGGCTGTCGAACCGCAGATGCATGTAATAGAGCGCCACGCCGGCGCCCTTGAGGAACATCAAGACCAAGAGACAGGTCACCATCAGCGTCCGCTCTAGGTCGAGGAACTGCGGTACCGCGACCTCAACCGCGGTGACTATGGCGAGGACAATCGCAATCCCCACGTAGTTCGGGTGCTCCTCGTGCTCCTCGTGCTCGACGTGCCCTTCTTCAGGCGTGCTGGGCGTTGCCGCCTTGCTGGCCTCTACCGCTTCACTCATTGTCTTCACTCCGCGTTGCAACTCTCTGCACCGGCCGAAAGACTTGCCTGGCTAGATCAGGTAGATCAGCGTGAAGATCACCACCCACACCAAGTCTACAAAGTGCCAGTAGAGACCGGCAATCTCTACGGCGATGTAGTTCTGCGGTGTAAACCCGCCCTGGTAGGCCCTGAACAATACCGCGCCGAGCCAGATCACGCCCACGCCCACGTGGGTCCCGTGAAAGCCGGTGAGGGTAAAGAAGCTGGCACCGAACAGGCTGTTGGTGATGGTCACGTGCTCATGGTGTATCAGCTCATAGAACTCGTAGACCTGCCCGCCCAAGAAGCACAGCCCCAGAAAGATGGTCGCGCCCAGCCAGAAACGCAGCCCGCCCTGATTGCCTTCACGGATGGCCTTCAGGGCCAGGACCATGGTCAAGCTGCTCATCAGCAGGATGAAGGCCAAGGCGGCCGTGAAGTTGATGTCGAGGGCCTCGTGGGCCGGCGGCCCGGTGCGGCCCCGATACACCATGTACATGGCGATCAGGGCGGCGAAAAACAGCGATTCCGAACCGATGAAGGCCCAGACCCCGAGCTTGCGATTATCGAGACGTGCAACCGCCTCTTCCATGTGCCTCGCTCCCCGTTATGGCTCCCATCCGTGCCCTCTCCCGTCACAACGGAGCCGGGCCGGGGATGGGAGCGATCTCGTAATCTCGTTCAGTCCTGGGTCGTGCGCCAGATGAAGCCGATCAGACCAACCAGGAAGAATGCCAATCCGACGATACTGAGCAGGATATGATAGATCAACCCAGCACCCATCAGCGTAACGCCCAACGCCAGGATGATCGGGAACGCGGTCGGTCCGGGCAGATTAAGCTCGTGGGCATCGCCATGGGGCGCTGCGACCGCGTGGGTACCCGCTTCGGTCATCGCTCCATGTACTGCCGACTCGCCGTTGCCGCGCCCGTTGCCATGACCGTCGCCATTGGCCTCCGTGAGGCTGCCATCGCCGCCGCGGCCGGCAACGACGGCGACAAGGTTAGGCTGATCCCACATCGGATGACGGCTATGCACCGTCGGGACGACGACGAAGTTGTGGTCCGTGGGCGGTGAGGACGTAGCCCACTCCAGGCTATAGCCCTGCCACGGATCGGCCGGCGACCGCTCGCCGCGACGGGAAGTCACAATCACGTTCCAGATGAACAGCAGGAACGAGCTACCCAGCAGATAGGCGCCGACGGTCGAGACCATGTTCCAGTCGTCGAAGCCCATGCCGGACGGATAGGTGTAAATCCGGCGCGGCATCCCGGCCAGCCCGAGATAGTGCTGCGGGAAGAAGGTGATGTTGAAGCCGAGCATCATGATCCAGAAGTGCCACTTGCCCAGCCGCTCGCTAAGTATGCGCCCGAACATCTTGGGATACCAGTAGTAGACGCCCGCGAAAATCCCGAAGATACTGCCGCCGAACAGCACGTAGTGGAAATGGGCCACGACAAAGTAGGTGTCGGTGGCCTGGAAGTCCAATGGCGGCGCGGCGAGGGCTATCCCGCTGATGCCGCCAATGATGAACATGGCGACGAACCCGATGGCAAAGAGCATGGCGGAGGTGAGCCGCAAAGCGCCGCCCCACATCGTGGCTATCCAGTTGAAAATCTTCACCCCGGTAGGCACGGCGATGAACATGCTGGTGGTGGCAAACGCGGCATTGGCGATTGGCCCCATGCCGACCGCGAACATGTGATGCGCCCACACGCTGAAGCCGAGGAAGCCGATGGCTACGCCGGAGTACACGACGACCGGGTACCCGAACAGCGGCTTGCGCGAGAACGTGGGCAGAATGTCCGAGATGATCCCCATGGGCGGCAGGATCATGATGTAGACCTCGGGATGCCCGAAGAACCAGAACAGGTGCTGCCAGAGCAAGGGATCACCGCCCTGCTCGACCATGTAGAAGCTCGTGCCGATGTAGCGATCAAACATCAGCAGAATCAGCGCGGCGGTGATGCTCGGGAAAGCGAAGATCACGAGGAACGACGTAATTAACGTCATCCAGACGAACATCGGCATTCGGTTGAACGTCAACCCCGGTGCTCGCAGCTTGACGATGGTGACGATGAAGTTGAAGGCCCCGGCCATTGACCCGACGCCCAGGATGAGCAACCCCATGACCCAGAAGTCAACTCCGCTTGTCGTCGCGTACTGGGAGGCGGTCAGCGGCGCGTAGCCGAACCAACCGGCGTCGGGCGCGCCGCCGCTGAGGAAGCTGCCCATCATCAACAGGCTGCCGAACAGGAACAGCCAGTAGCTCATAGCGTTGAGGCGCGGATAGGCCATATCGTGTGCGCCGAGCATGATGGGGATGATGTAGTTGCCCAACCCGACGTTGATCGGCATGACCGCCATGAACACCATCGTAGTGCCGTGCATGGTGAGAATCTGATTGAACCAGTCACCACCGAGCACCGTGTTCGCCGGCAGGGCGAGCTGCGTCCGCATGAAGAGCGCTTCGATCCCCCCGACAAAGAAGAAGAGCACCCCCGTGACGGTGTACAGAATGCCGATGCGCTTGTGGTCAACCGTCGTAAGCCAGCTCATCCAGCCGGGCATGGCTGCCGGTGCAGCTTCAGCTTCGACCTGCTCCGGCGCCTGGACCGGTGGAGCGGCTGCCGTTGTTACCATCAGCTACCTCCGCTGGCGTTTCGGAACTGCACCACCGATTCCCATAGGATTGTGCAACTCCGGCATCGCCACATCTCCTGAATGCCAGACCCACACTACCGGCGCTTACGCTCGGTTCGTGTAGTCCCAGCAGTATCGCTAGTATCGCTACTTCAAGCTGTGCAGGTAGGCGACGAGCGCGCGGGCGTCCTCGTCAGTCATTTCCACGTTGGGCATCAGGTTGCCCTGCTTGACGCTCTGCGTATCGACGAGCCACTTGTAGAGGTTGCCCGGCGTGTTCTTGAGTATCCCGGCGCCAAGCGTCGTCCGACTGCCGAAGTGCGTGAGGTTCGGTCCGGTGACGCCGGTGCCCGGCGTGCCCTCGATCACGTGACAGCCGATGCACGCCCCGGTCGCAAACACCTCCGCGCCGCGCTGCTCCAACTCGGTCTCCGGCTCACCGGGCACGGTCTTTTGCTGCGCGACCCAAGCTGCGTAGTCGGCGGGTGACTGGGCAATGACCCGGAAGCGCATCAGCGCGTGCTGGATACCGCACAACTCGGCGCATTGACCGAAATAGATGCCCGCCTGGTCTGCCCGCAGCCACATCTCGTTGACGTGACCGGGCACGGCATCCACCTTCCCGGCCAGCTTGGGCACCCAGAAACTGTGGATCACGTCCACCGACGAGACATCCAGCGCCACGACCTCGCCAACGGGAATGTGTAGCTCGTTGGCGGTCACGATCCCCTCGTCCGGGTAGCGGAACTCCCACCACCATTGGTGGCCGATCACCTCAATCGTCATGGTGGGAGTCTCGCCGGCCGCGTCCAGCTCCCGCTGGGTGTTGAAGGTCATGGCGACAATGACGATCACCAGGATCGTCGGGGCAATCGTCCAGCCGATTTCCAGCGGCGTGTTCCCATGCGTCTGGGCCGGTATCCGGTCGTCACCGGCCCGCCGGCGGTAGCGGATGACGGCATAGACCAGCAGGCCCTCGACGACCACGAAGACACCCGTAGCCATCCAGAAGATCGGGCCGAACAGATCATTGATCAGCCGGGCGTTCGGGCCGTTGGTGACGAGGGTCGTTTGGGGCAGGTCGGGCGCACAGCCCCCCAAGAGGAGTAACCCTGGGACCACCACGGCCAAGAGCGCGGTTCGTACATAGGAGCTGCCACGAACAGTCGTCATGCTAGTCGTCATTTTCCCATAGAGTTGACTTGCCGGGCACGCCGGCAAGCCCGCAGCGGCGAAGACAGGGAAACGCGGGGTCGCTCTATCCGTGTGTGTGCGCTGCACAACCCTCGCGGCTCATTCGGCAAGTGCTGCGGCGATGCTAACACGTGTCTCACCACTCCGTCAACGCTTGTGAAACGCTTCACAAGTCTAGCACGTTGCGCCTCTGCGCCGTAACCGCCCCACGTCGAATCTGCGGGCGCAGCACACCGGAGAACCTGGCTGGCCGATGCACCGTAGCGGCCGAATCCTCTATCATCACCCATCATCACCGCAGAAACGTACACGGAGTACGGAGCGCAAGGCAAGGGCAAACTCGGTAGGGCTACTATAGATGAGCGGCCGAGTGGAGAGTAGTGGATGTTCAACTTAGGATCGCTGCCCACACTCATCTTGGTCTATCCCCTGTGGGGATTGGCAACGCCGCTGCTCCTCGCCGGCATCGGCGGCGGCCTGCTTGGCACGATCCTCGCCAGCGTGGGCCTGCTGCGCGGCCGGGCGCCGTGGTACTCCGCGCTGAAATATCTGCTGATCCTCCTGGTATCGTTCGCAATTTGGCAGACCGGGGCCGATTTCGTGTCGCCCTGGAACGAGGCCCAAGGGCTAGAGCTGATTATCTACGTCGTGTTTGCGCTGCCAACTGCCGGCCTGGTCCTCTTCCGGGCACGCCGCTGGCTCACCAATCTGTGGCGGAAAACCAATGGTCAGCCGCCCGGGGCGGCGCCCCTAGGGTCGTAGGTCCCTGACCGGGGGGCCGCCGGGGTACTGAGCCACGCGCTCCGATGCCGCACCCCCGGCACTCTTGTCGCCAGCGGCCGCGCCGCACTCGCCTCCGGCGCTCCAAACCAGTTTCCTACCACCAACCTGCCAAAGACTGGGGGTTCCCCAGGGCCTTGGCCGCCCCAGCGGCGTACAATGGGATATGTGACCGGAGCGGTCGCTGTCAGCGCCAGCGGAGGTCCGGCATGACACGGCTCGGAGCACTCCAACGCACGCGGAGGCTCATCTTCGGCGGACGACGGCTTATCTTCAGAGGCTCGGTGGCCCCCACACTGGTAGCTGTCCTGCTCGGTCTGCTCGGAGGCACTGCCTTTGCTCACAGCCTGTCGAGGTACAAGGAGGTGTATCGCTCAGGCCCGTTGTGTGTCAAAGCCGATGCCAGTCTCAGTCACAGCGGGATGTATGGCCGCACAGAAGCACCATGAGAAAGCTGCGACCGCCGCACTGGCAAGAGATTGTCAAGTCTCTGGCGAGACTGGATCGTACCCAGGTCATTGCGCTGGGCGTTGTCCTGGCGCTCTGGCTGGTGATCCTCCTGGTGCCAGTGGTTTCCGAAGCCTTACACCCCCCGCCGCGATTTCCGCCGTTCATTATGGAGCGCGAGGTTGTGCGCGATGGGGTGTTCAGCCGCTACAGGTTCGAATACCGGGACGACTGCAACTGGGATGAGACGCTGCAGCAGCGTGGTGATGAGCGGCTGGGTGGTTGGCAGCATGAGGTCTGGCTTACTCATGGGAGTCTGTACCGCCGCGTGGACTGCAAGATCGTGCTGGTCCAAGAGCGGCCGCGCGTGGGGCGCATCACTCCGGGGGACTGGTTAGTGACCGAGGCGGAGTTCGCCGACCGGGCCTTGACGGTTGGCGGGCTGGTGCTGCGCGAACTTGATGGCCCGCATGTGGTCGTGGCTATCGAGCTGCACGGTGAGCGACAGGTGATGCGCTTTCACGTCGAGACGGGTATTCCGTTGAGCTTTGTGCGGTACAGCTATCTGGACCAGCCGGAAGAGGTTGAGGTCGAACGCCACGAGGCCATGCGGCTGTATCTGTACGTCGAGGGCGTGGTCATCTTTCGGCGGTATGGCTACTAATCCACTGTCTCTACTCGCCGGAGAGGGGCTTTGTTCCTGTTGATAGGAGGGCAGCGATGCGTTGGGATGCGGGGGGTGCGTAGCCCTGACAAGGGTAGGTTTTTTTCTGTCGAGGTGCGATGAATCGCGCTCAGGCGCTCGTCATTCCGGCGAAAGCCGGAATCCAGGCCCCTACGTGGCCCCTACGCCCCCGTCATGGCGCGCGAGAGCACCCGATCCCTGCCCGGCGAGGGTGAGGACCATCCTGCTCATCCGTGCATCCTGCAAATCCTGATTCAGACAAAAAACCTACCCCTGTGAGGGTGCGTAGCCCCCCTGTGGTCCCCCCGCTGCGGCGGGGGGACGGGGATTCCCGCTTGTCGGCAGCAGGAAAAAACCTGTCCTTGTGAGATGAGCGGGCCGGGTACGTACCCGTCATGGCAGTACCGCCGCCGCCCAACGCGCGGTCACAGCCGGCCGAGAAAGCGGCCGGGATTGAAGAGTCCTTGCGGATCGAACTGGGACTTGAGTGCTTGCATGATCGGAAAGTCGTCGCGCGTCGGGCCCCACACGTCGAGGTGCCGCTTGAGCGCCACCGGGCACGATTCGATCACCACGCTGCCGCCGCTGGGCAGCACGACGCTCTGCGCGGCCGTCACGATGGTCGCCGCCGCGGCCAAGTCCAGGCCGTGCCCGTTCCGGGCACCGAACAGCCCGTAGGTGATGCCGCTACCGGCATGGGCCAGCCGCGTGAGAGTGGCATCGGCCGAGCGTGCCGCCCGCTCCAAGACATCACAGACGGCGGCAATTTCGGTCGGCAAGGTGGCGATCTTGAGCCGCACGCCGTCCGGCACGGATGTGCCCGGCAAGGCGCGGACCGCCGTCCAGAGGTCCGCGTGAGCCTCGCCGTCCAACTGCCCACAGTCGGTCGCTCCGTCGGCCTGCGCCCACTGTTCGGCGTCGCTCACCTGACGCGCTACCGTCGCCGGTGAGCCGGCGGCGTGGAAGAGCACCAGCCACGATGCATCGTCCGGCAGCCCACACTGCCGCGCCGCGGCCGCATCCAGCAACTCCACGGCCCGCGGTGCCAGTTGCGACCGAACGAGCCGCCCGCTGAAACCGTGCGCCTCGGCCAACCCGGCAAAGCGTGCCCACAGCGTCCGCTCTTGGCGGGGCAGCGGCGCGACCTTGAACGTCACTTCGAGCAGCACGCCCAAGGTGCCGAGGGCGCCAATGTGCATCTTGTTCAGGTCGTAGCCGACGACGTTCTTGACGACCTTGCCGCCGGTCTTGGCCAGCTCACCGTCGGCGGTGGCAAAGCGCATCCCCAGCACCAGGTCGCGGGCGCTACCGTACAGCAGCCGGCTGGGGCCGCTGGAGTTCGTCGCCAGGATGCCGCCGATGGTGGCCTCCGCGGCGTAGGGCGGATCGAGCGCCAGGAATTGACCGTCCGCAGCCAGTCGGCGCTGCACCGCGCTGAGGCGTATGCCGGCCTGCACCGTCACCGTCAGGTCGGCCGGTTCGTATTCGAGTATCCGATCCAGGGTATGGAGACGTAGCGCCACGTCGTAGCGTTGCGGCGGATTGCCCAGGTCAACCTTGGTCCCGCTGCCGTATGGCACCACGGCGGCGCCATGCTCGGCCGCCACGCCCACGGCGGCGGCAACCGCGTCGGGCGAATCGGGGCTAAGAGCTAACGCCGGTTGCCGGCCGTCAATGGCGAGGGGGGCTAACTGCGCCGCGGCAATGTCGAGGTGTCCCAGGGTGCGAAGCTGCGCGGCGAGGGGGGCGGTCATGCGGGAGGTACCTGGCCGGACCCGTTCTGCGCCCCGTTGCTGCCGGCGGGATACGGCGCTGCAACCGGTCCGGTTACCGGTACTGCCGCCGGTGATTTCGCCGTCAAGGTCGTGGCGGCGGCGAGGGCCGCCGTCGCTGCCGCCTCCTGCCGCGCCAGGGCTTCCTGATCCACTGGCGCGTCGGTGGCGCCGTCTTCGCGCTGCACCCACGCTTCAGCGGCGGCCATCTGCTCTTCCGTGGGGAAGACCTTGCCGGGGTTGAGGCGCCCGTCCGGGTCGAAGGCTCGCTTCAGCCGGCGCATCGCCGTGAAGTCGGCCGGTCCGAACAGCCACGACATGTACGCCTGCTTCTCCAGCCCGACCCCGTGCTCGCCGGACAGCGTACCGCCGACCTGTACGCACTTCCACAGGATGTCGGCACCCGCCGCAATGACCTTCTCGGTCTGCCCGGGGATGCGCTCGTCGAACACGATGCAGGGGTGCAGATTGCCGTCGCCGGCGTGGGCCACGTTCGCAATCGGCAGATCGTATTTCTCGCTGGCGGCCTGAACCGTTTGCAGCACTTCCGGTAGGAGCGTGCGCGGCACAACGCCGTCTTGCAGATAGTAGTTGGGAGCAAGCTGCCCCAGCGCACCGAGCGCGCCTTTCCGGGCCTTCCACAGGTTGGTGCGCTCCTCGGCCGTCGTCGCCAGGTGGACGTCGCGGGCGTTGTGCTCACGGCAGATGCCGTCCACGACGGTGGATAGCTCCGCCATGCCCTCGTCCAGCCCCTCCAGCTCGATCAACAGCACCGCCCCGGCGTCCGCGGGGAGGCCCGGGTGCCCGGCCCGCTGGAGCGCCTGGATCGTCAGCGCGTCCATCATCTCCAGGGCCGCCGGGATGATGCCGGCCGCGATGATCGCCGAGACCGTGCGGCTGGCGTCGTCAACCGTCGGGAAGATCGCCAACAGCGTGCGGACGGACTCGGGTAGACGCATCAGGCGCAGCGTGATCTTGGTGACGATGCCGAGCGTGCCTTCCGAGCCGACAAAGGCGCCGGTGAGGTCGTAGCCGGCGTTCTCTCCGGCCATGCTGACGCCGCCGAGATGCATGACCTGGCCATTCGGCAGGACGACCTCCAAGCCGAGCACGTGGTTGGTCGTCACCCCGTAGGCCAGGCAGTGGGGACCGCCGGAGTTCTCGGCGACGTTGCCGCCAAGCGTGCAGGCCGCCTGGCTCGACGGATCGGGCGCGTAGTAGAAGCCGCGGCTGGCAATGGCCTTCGACAGGTCGAGGTTGACCAGCCCCGGCTCGACCGTCGCCCGCATATTATCGGTATCCACCTCCAGGATACGCCGCATCCGGGAGAAGCCGAGCATGATCCCTTGGTGCGCGATGGCGCCGCCGGACAGCCCCGTGCCGGCACCACGCGCGACGATGGGTAGATCGTAGCGTTGCGCCGCCTTGACGATAGCTACCACGTCCTCGGCGCTGCCGGGAAGCACCACGGCATTGGGTCGGCCGCGATCAATCGAGCCGTCGTAGGAGTACGAGATCAGCTCATTGTCCCGCCAGAACACATTGGCCGGGCCGACAATCCGCTCTAGCTCGGCAATCAGCGACGGTGTTAGCTCTGCCACAACTGCACTCCTGAACGCAGCGGCCCCGGCGCGTTGGTTTGCACAATCCGATGCCAGCTAAAGGGGCGCCGACCGCGCGTGTCCCTCTAGTCTAGGCGGCCGTGCCGCTATCGTCAATAGTCCGGTGGCAAGGGCCGGGCCCCCTATGGCTCACAGGGGTAGGTTTTTTGTGTAGGGGCGCGATGAATCGCGCTCAGGCGCTCGTCATTCCGGCGGAAGCCGGAATCCAGGGCTATTCGTGCCCCCCGCCCCCGTCATGGCACTGGAAAGCGCCCGGTTCCTGCCCAGTGGTGGCCGGGAGCCCCGATCCTGGTGCTTTCCGCACCAGTGGAAAGCCATCCTGCTCATCCCCGCATCCCGAAAATCCTGATGCAGACAAAAACTACCCTTGTCAGCCCCCCTATGGTCCCCCCGCGTGGCGGGGGGACGTTGATTTCCCGCTGGCGCGGGAATCCAGGCCTTATTCGATCCGGATAGCGGCTTTTCTGATCTCCAGACGTTGGCTCGTCTGGCCGCTCTGCGAGCCACACAACTCCAAGGCGCGCACCGTGTCCATGCCCTCGACGACCTCACCGAAAATGGTGTGCTGGCCGTCGAGCCAGGGCGTCGGGACGAAAGTCAAGAAAAACTGGCTGCCGTCGGTGCCCGGCCCGGCGTTGGCCATGCTGAGGAGGCCGGGCCGGTCGTGCTTGACGCCGGGATCGAACTCCCCAGCGTACTGATAGCCGGGGCCGCCGGTCCCGGTCCCCAGCGGACAGCCCCCTTGCGCCATGAAATCGCTGATGACGCGATGGAAGATCAGGCCATCGTAGAAGCCCAGCCGCGTGAGATAGAGCGTACTGGCAACGTGTACCGGCGCTACGTCTGCCAGCAGCCGGATAGCGACAGCGCCGAGGTTGGTGTCGAGGTCCCAGTAGTAGCTTTTGGTGGATTCAAAGCTGAGGGCCGGCGGCTGCGGCAGGCGCGTCTTCCAGCCCGGCCGCGACGAGTCAATGGCTTGCGCGGCAATGAAGCGGTCTATGGTCTCCAGCACTGGCTCGTTGATGGTGGCCTCCTCGTTGAGCAAAATCGGGCACACGCAGGCGGTGCCGATGTCCATGGTAGCAGCCGGGGGCGCGAGTGCGTTGCCTCCCCTATGGTCCCTCACCAGGACAGGTTTTTCGGTAGGGGCGCGATTCATCGCGCCCGTCCCCCGTCATTGCGGCTCAGGCCGCAATCCAGGGCGAGTCGTGGCCTCCCGGTCCCCGTCATTCCCGCGAAAGCGGGAATCCACACCCCCTCTCCATCGCGGAGCGATAGAGAGGGGGCCGGCTGACTGGGGTAGGTATGGGTTCAGCCGTAGGGGCGCAACATGTTGCGCCCGTCCCGCCGCCGCCGGGGGGCCAGAGGGGGGCTGGTCCCGCACAAGGGTAGGTACTCGTCATTCCGGCGAAAGCCGGAATCCAGCCGAGTAGCTGCCCACCCGGTAGGGGCGTCCCTTGTGGGCGCCCTGGCCGCGCTCCCGTCATTGCGGCGCCAGCATGTCTCGTCCCTCGATACGGGGCCGCAACCCATCCTGCTCATCCTTGCATCCTGCAAATCCTGATGCAGACAAAAACCTACCCTTGTCAGGAGGGGGCCGGGGGGTGAGGCCGGCCCCCCGGCCCCTGTGCATCTCACCAAGGACAGTTTTTCCAAGCGCCGGAAAACTCGTCCCCCAGACCGTTGTTATTTCCCCACCCCCCGCCGATATGTCTCCCTGACGGGAGTGGCAAAATGCAAGACCATCCGAGCACACCGGGCACCGCCCGGCAGGGAACCCTTGGCACCGACGGGCCGGCTGCGTGCGGTGGCGCGGCCGCGTTCTCGCCGGCGCCGGGTCCGTCTCGACCCTGCGCCACGCCCTTGCCCTTGGCGCCGGACCATGCGCGGTCCGGTGCCACGTCCTTGCCCTTGGCGCCGGACCATGCGCGGTCCGGTGCCACGTCCTTGCCCTTGCCGAACCTGCCGAGTCACGGTTTACGTGACCCGGCAGGGGCCGGCCCGCGCGTGCCGCTTTCCATGCTCTCCTGGCCGGCCGGGGTGCGCCGGCTGCGCTCGGTGGTCTTGCACCGCGTCATTGCCACTCCCGGCACCCGCCTTTCCTACCCGCTCACCGCCCGGTTCGCGCCCACCGCCGCCGATCCGGGAGCTCCCAACCGGCCGGTGCCGCCCCGCCCACCGCCCACCACCGCGGGCACGGGCTACCCCCGGCACCACCGCTCGCGCGCCCCTCCCAGCGCCGCCCGCCGAAAACCTACCCTGGTCAGCCCTATGTTCCCCCGTTGCGACGGGGAGACGAGGATTCGTGCTTGCGGGGGATTGACGACTTTTGCGCGGGTCTCGCTGGTATACTGAGAGCAACCTCTTTGCGCGCAGTAGTAGGCTTGCTCAGATGCTCCCGTGTACCGCTCCCTCGGCGTGATACCTGATGTTACGTGGTGGCCTTCTCGAACAGCTGCGGTGCTACAACCATCCGCACCGCATTACCGAGCAGCGCTGTAGCCGCTGCCGCATGTCGTTCTGCGAATTTTGCCTGCACGAGGTACCCCCGGCCGAGCGCCCGCCACCGCCACCGCGCCGGCCGTGGCGCCGGCACGTGCCGGACCCGGACCCGCCGGACGCACGCTACTGTGACGAGTGCGCTGCGGAGCTACGCCGCTTCGCGGCGGCGGCCGAGACGGAGAACCGGCCCCTCTGGCAACGACGGCCCTCGCGTGCCGTGCTACGCAACTGGCTCATCGGCACGTTTATCGTTGCAATCGTCGTGGTACCGGCTTGGATCGTCGCCGGGGAGGCCGCGAAAACACCGCTGACGGCAGAGGAGGCCGCGCGGATTGCGGTCGGGCTGCGCGGCGGCTTTACCTCGCTGGAGGGCACCAACGTCCTCCTGTCGGTGTATGGGGGAAGCTACGTCGGCGCCAACGTTGCCTCGCAAGAGGGACACGGCCCGTCGGCGCTCATCGATTCGTTCTGGCAGGCCAACGTCGCAGACTGGCGCTCGGAGCAGGCCGAGTTTCCGGCGGAGTTGGTGTTCCGGGCCGCGCTGAACTCGTCAATGGGCAAGCTCATCCTGCGCGTCAGCCCGGATTCACCACCGGAATCGTGGCCCCGCGACTTCGAGCTGCTGATCTCGGTCACCGGTCCCGACTCCGGCTACAAATCCGTCCTGCAAGCCACCTTCCCACGGGAAGAAGCGGAGCGGCTCCTGCGTGACGCTACTCGCCGCCGCGAGGACCCGGTGCCGGCGCCGCTGCGGTTCACGTTTCCCGAGGCCCGGGGCATCTGGGTGATGCTCCGTATCCTCTCCAACCACGGACACCCGGAGTTCACCTCGCTGGCCGAGGTGGAAGTCTATCCGGCCGAGGCGCCGCCCTGAGCGGTCGTCAGATGACGCCTTCGTTCAGCGCCTCTTCCACGATGTACTCGTAGACGTGCTCGAATAGCTGCGAGATGGTCACCAGCCGATAGCGGCGGCGCAGATACATCAGGATTAGTGGCAGCGCGTGAACGTCGTCACGGATGAAGTGCAGCAGCACAATAGAGCCACGGCGCACCCGCTGGGCAACTTCGGCCAAGACTGCTGCCGGGTCTTCGCGTTGGGGCATAATCACGGCATTACTGGCACTGTCCCAGAGCGTAATCCAGAGTTGACGTTGGGCAACGACTTGCCTGATCCGTTGGTCGCCGCCCCTGGTCATGAAGCCGCGCATACTCGGTGGACGCAGCAGCCGCATTGGGGTGTCCGAGCCGGTCGCGTCTCGCACGGCAGCCTGCGTGTGGTCAATCTCGGCCAAGATTTCTCGATCCGTAAGCTCCGGCAGCGGGCGGTGGGTGAAGGTGTGGTTGCCAAGCTCATGGCCGGCCGCGTGGGCGCGCCGCCACAAGTCGGGGGTCTCGCGGACCACGGCCCCCGTCGGAAACAGGGTGGCCTTGAGGTCAAATGCGTCGAGGATATCCAACGCCTGCTCGACCAAATGGGGATGCCAGCCGTCGTCAAGGCTCACCGCCACTTCCGGGAGTATACGGGGAGCACGGGAGATGATCGGGGCAAGCGACGATGATTGCTCCGCGTGGAGCGGTGCGGACGCGGCAAAGGGCAAGGCACCGAGCAACTTGAGCAGCTGCCGACGCGGCAGCCGCTCGGTCAGGGAGGCTGCGTCACCCGGGGCCATGGATGAGTTGCCTGCGAGGTCAAGACCGTGCAGAGCGGACATTGGCCAGCGCCTCTCCGTAATCTGCGATACTACGTGGCGGCTGCCTCGAATTTCGGCGGTGCTCCACCGACTGCGACCGAGCACGTGACCCTGTAACGAACAGCGATGAAAAACGAACGCGGAAAGGAATCACCGTGAGCTGGAACCCATTCCGGCGCCGGACGGCACAGCCTCCCCCAGAGCACCCGCAGGACCCGGCCTCAGCCGACGTATCGGCTGCGACGCCGGACGCCGACTACGGCGAAGCGTTGGCGCCGACGCGCGGCGGCCTGTTCGGCGCCATCCGGCAACTCTTCCATGATAGCCGCCGGCTGGATACCGACTTCTGGGACGAGCTGGAGGAGCTACTGATCGCCTCCGACGTGGGCGCGATGACCACCGCACGCCTGACCGAGACCCTGCAACGGACGGTGCGCGACCAGGGCATCACCGATGCCAGGCCAGCGGAAGACGCGCTGCAAGCGCAGCTGATCCGGCAGTTGGCGTCCAGCGGCGACGCGGCGTTGGCGCTGCCCGCCGACGATCTTGCGGTGATCTTGGTCGTGGGCGTGAACGGTGTTGGCAAGACCACCACCATCGCCAAGCTGGCCACCTGGCTGCAACGCCACGCCGGACGACAGTGTTTGCTGGCGGCCGGGGACACGTTCCGCGCCGGAGCGATTGACCAGCTCAAGATTTGGGGGGAGCGCACCGGCTGTCAGGTCATCGCCCATCAAGCCGGCGCCGACCCTGGCGCCGTCGTCTTCGATGCGCTGGCCGCCGCCCGGTCGCGCGGCGCCGACTGCGTGATCGTGGATACGGCGGGCCGTCTGCACACCAAGGTCAACCTGATGGCCGAGCTGGAGAAGATACGCCGCACCATCGCCCGCCGAGAAGCCGGCGCGCCGCACGAAACGCTGCTGGTGCTCGATGCCGTCACCGGCCAGAACGCCATTCTCCAGGCCAAGGCTTTCACCGAGACCAGTGGCGTAACCGGAGTGGTCCTCACCAAGCTCGACAGCACGGCCAAAGGCGGCGTGGTCTTGGCGGTGAGCGAGGAGCTTGGCGTGCCGGTCAAGTTCGTCGGTACCGGCGAACACCTCGACGCCCTGGCGCCCTTCGATCCGCACCGCTTTGTCGGCGCGCTCTTCCAGCGCGACTGAGTGACCGCGGCCATAGCGCCTACGCGCTACAATGGCATAGGAGGGTAGGGCAAGCTCCGGCCCCCCTATGGTCCCCCCGCTGCGGTGGGGGAACGGTGTGGAAAAGGACTACTCCTATGTTTGAGGCGCTGACCGAGCGACTACAGGGCGTGTTCCGCGGCTTGCGGAGCAAAGGACGGCTGCACGAGGCCGACGTAGACCAGGCATTACGCGAGGTCCGCTTGGCGCTACTCGAAGCCGATGTCAACTTCCGTGTGGCGCGCACCTTCACCAACCGGGTACGCGAGGAGGCGCTGTCCGCCGAGGTGCTGGACAGCTTAACCCCCGCCCAGCAAGTGCTCCAGATCGTCAACGAGGCGCTGGTGGACGTGCTGGGTGGAGAGAGCGTACCGCTCGACCTCTCCGGTGCGCCGCCGACGCCGCTCATGCTCGTGGGATTGCAGGGTCAGGGCAAAACGACCTCCGCCGCCAAGCTCGCCCTGATGCTGCGTCGCTCCGGCCAGCGTCCCTATCTTGTCGCTGCCGACGTGTATCGTCCTGCCGCGGTCGAGCAATTAGTCTCTCTCGGCCGACAGGTGGACATTCCGGTCTACGAAGAGGGCACGCAGGCCAACCCCGTTGACATTGCCACCCGCGCCGTCGCCTGGGGCCGCCAGGAAGGTCATACCGCTGCGATCATTGACACGGCCGGCCGCTTGCAGATCAACGCCGAGCTGATGCAGGAGCTGACCGCGATGAGCGCCGCGGTCCGGCCGCGTGACGTGCTCCTGGTCGCCAACGCGATGACGGGACAGGAAGCGGTCAACGTCGCGCAGCAATTCCACGAGCAGGTCCAACTGACCGGGCTGATCCTCACGCAGATGGACGGCGATGCTCGCGGCGGCGCCGCGTTGTCTATCCGGTCGGTGACGGGTATTCCGATCAAGTTCATCGGCGTGGGTGAGCGGATCGAGCCGCTCGAACCGTTCCATCCCGACCGGCTGGCCTCGCGCATCCTGGGCATGGGCGACATGGTGTCGCTGATCGAGCGTGCCCAGGAGACGTTTGACGAGCAGGAAGCCGCGGCGCTCGAAAAGAAGATGCGGACCGCCACCTTCAACCTAGAGGATTTTCTGGATCAGATGCAGAAGGTACGCGGGATGGGATCAATGTCGCAGCTTATGGAGATGGTGCCCGGCTTTAGCGGCCTCGCCAACCAGCCCGGTATGGCCGAGGCACTCGACGAAGACCAGTTCCGGCGCGTCGAGGCGATTATCTACTCGATGACGCCCCAGGAGCGCCAGCAGCCGCAGATCATCAACGGCTCGCGCCGGCGCCGTATTGCCCGCGGCAGTGGTACCACCGTCCGCGAGGTCAACCAGCTGCTGAACCAGTTCCGGCAGATGCGGCGGATGATGCGCGACCTCGCCCGTGGCCGGATGCCCCGGGGCATGCGTGGTCTCCCCGGCGGCGGCCTCTTCGGCTAGGCAGCCCAGGCACTGGCTCTCACTCGTCGGGCAGAGCTATGCGCGACTGCCAGAAGTAGAATCGTTGCATAAAGTGCTGCATGTACGGAGTAGGGACTTGTGCAAGTCTCTTGACGTCGGGGTGCCTCAGCAGTGCATATACATAGTCCACCGGTAGTCCGAAAATGGATTTGAAGTCGGCAATCAGTTCCGGAACACTTTCACCACCGTCCACTGGTGCTTCTCGAAAGCAGTGCCATCGAACATCCGTATTGCTCCTTGCTCTCCTATATGTTCCACTATTGAGGACACCACCCGCACGCAGGCGTTCTCTAGTCTCTAGTGGACAAAACAAGACATGCATAAGGAGCTTGGATTCAGGGCGAGATATTTCATTCCTAAAGGCCCGATAGTCCCAATCCAGATCACAGTCGTTCGTGACGACGATGCAATATGGGTAGTCATATCTTCGCAGCTCTAGCTCTGTCAGATTGCGGGGCAAGGTATCACCACGGGAAACATCAGGACGAATCTCAAATACGCCCTGCAATATCTCACCCTGAAGCAGCACGTTTCCACTTGCCGGGGTACAGTAGGAGAATGCCAAGACAGCCTCACTCGGCTATTCTTCTGCAACCACCAGGGGTGGCATGGTTTCTCTGGACGTGATCTTCCCAATGAAACTCTCACCAGGGCCACTTGGCAGGAGTTTCTCTTTCCCCGGCTCCAGATGGAACTCGTAAATGTCCTTGATAGCTTCCAGCGCCTCTGTCAGGGCTTCCTCGTTGGGGAGATGAGCGAAGAGGCGTAAACCCAGAAAGGCCCACTGAGCACGCCGGCCAGTCACGACAATGCTCACGCTAGTCACGTCATCGGATCCGGGGGGAAGGCGTGACCATGGGCTGTCGTCAATACCGTCATCAGTCAGACTCAGCCAAGAGTTCTGGCCCCATCGCTCGATGGAGGGTGTCTGTGATGGCCCACCGGAAAAGAGATCGGGCGAGTCGGTTGAACGCCAAGAGGTCGGCGATGGCAGCATCTGTGTCTCTCCTCTCTTCTGTGAAGAAGTCAGCGTCAATGAGATAGCACTGTTCTCCGGCATCAAGGATGAGTCCATGACGGATACGTACCAGACCTTCCGTAGAGATCAGCTTAATCTCTACCTGACATTGGCGGTCATGAACCTGACCACCGATCCTTTCGTCAGCCAACTCTCCTAGTAACGCAGGATTCAGAAGATCCTGCCAATCTGTATCTGAAATACCAAGCCTGCTACGGCGGATCACATCCTGATAGCGCAGTCCAACCCGGGTATAGAAAGATGGTGCATAGACATCTCTTAGCACTTTCTCAGCTCTCCGCAGGTAACTCTCGAATTCCTCCCATCGTCTATAATCCTTCTCACTCAAAGCCAAAAAATCTTGTGAAAGTGACAGAACACGACCCTCATCAGCCGTTTTAAAGCGATGTACTTGGCTACCAGCCGATATCGAAATCCCTGCACGAGCTAGAAATTGTGCCGCCTCCTTGGGAATTGGAGCGTCCTCATCAGCAATCTCATATACAGGGTATTCATCCCTAACGCCCTCCTGAAATTGCGCTGGCGCCTCGGTTCCAACACGCAGGATGGGGGGAAAACGCAACTGGCATATGACCCGTGCAAGCGGGTTCTTGCTGTATAGCACCCGTTGGACTGGTGGAAATGGCATCACCAACTTCTCACGTTTGCGCTGAGTGTACACCGCCCCACCGCGGCTGTGTGCCGGGATGACTGATAGTTGCCTGCCCTATGGATTTTATAGGAAATCCGGTAATCATGCCGCCTACTACCATGACTCCGCTTTCAGAACGTGTGCAATATACAAGCGAGGCAGTCCTGGCTGACGCGCCGTCGTAGTCCGCGGCAGAGAGACATCGTGGATGTAGGTTGCCAATACGGTAGGTGGTCTCGGCCCCGATGCGAGCAAGGTAAAACACCCGCTCAGGGTAGTGAGCACGGGCGGCGTGGAGGGCACCGAGGGCCTGCTCGTGGACGAAGTAGTCGCCGTTCTCGACATTGATGGCGACAAAGCTGCCAATGTGCGCCGGCTCTAGCGTGGCCTTGAGCCGCGAGGTGTAGAACTCCTGGCTCAGACGCACGAGGTCTTGATCCGTCTGCACTGCAACACCCATTGCTCCAGCCTCAGGCTGAGTACAGGCCATTCCGCAAAGCCGCCCGGTGTGGCTAGTCTACAAGTCTACACTACAGCCCGCGCCAGAGGATCAGCGCGGCGGCGAACAGGCTGACGGCCCCATGCTCGACGAGGGTGCGCGGCGTGAGGCGGCCGGCGAGGTGCTGAACGAGTACCTGTACCAGGAAGTACAGCACGGTCAGGAGGAACGCGCCGCCGAGCAAGCCGTTGAGTGGCCAGTAGTTGAGCGCCCACGTCACCTCGCCGACCACCAGTGCTGCAAAGGCAGCATAGGGCGCCAGTCGTGAATACGGCAGCAGATCGTCGTGCAGACGGAGTAGCCGCACCGCAATCAGCAGCGTAAAGAGGACGATGGCCGGCGCGTTGAATAGGGTGCGTACCTTCACCTGGTAGATGGCGGCGTAGAGCATGAAGACGACGATATAGCCGCTGACGACCAGCGCCAGCGTAGCCCACTGATGATCGGCGGTATCGAGCCAATAGTGCTGCTCTGCCCAGAGGACCAAGACGAGCAGGAAACCGAAGAGCACTAACCCAATGACTACGCCCCCTATTCCCGATGCCACCAGGCGCAGGAACAGTGCTGTCCCGACGATGAGCAGATTGGGCAAGATAAACTGGTCCCAGGCCGGACGGTCCCGGCCAGCCTCCCGTAAGATGAGGTCGAAACCGGCACTCACCACAACCATCAATACGAGGACCAGCAGCACGGCGAGCCAGCTCGGCACACGAGTTACCAGTGCCATGCCTACCAGCGCGATTACTACCAAAATGGCCATCGGCGGGAGGCTGCGCCGCGGAAGCGAGGTCAGTGGTAGCCGCATGGGACTCAAGGGTATAACCGACCGCTCGATCCGCACCACTCTCGCCGGTAGCCGGCCGGCGATACGGCTTGACTGAGGGTCAGGGCAGCGGACAGGGCACGGGTCGCGGCGGTGGTACACTAGGCCGAGGCCGGTTGGTGCCGGTGGTCTCGTAGGTCCGGAGGTTTGCAGAGGGTATGGCTACTCGCTGGGCGCAGGCGGCCATGGACCGGCTCAATAGCCGGCTGGCACAGCAAGCACTTGACCCGGCAACGGTCCGTGCCCGCCCCGAACGCGCCATTCTGGTCGGCGTCCAGGTGCGTCGCGGCGCCGGAGAGCCGAATACGGACGTGCCCGGCGGCGCCGTGCTCCCGCTGGAAGACTCGCTCGCCGAGCTAGCCCTGCTGGCCAATACCGCTGGCGCCGAGGTCGTAGGAACGCTCTTGCAGCGGCTCAACCGGCCGCATCCGGCGACCTATATCGGCCCCGGCAAAGTGACCGAGCTGGGCGAGTTTCTGGCCGCGGAGCAGGCCGACCTCGCCATCTTCGATCTCAACCTCAGCCCGACCCAGCAGCGGAACCTCGGCGAGCGGCTGCGACGCCGAGTGGTGGACCGGACGGCGCTCATTCTGGACATCTTTGCCCGACGTGCCCAAACACGGGAGGGACAGCTCCAGGTCGAGCTGGCACAGTTGGAGTACCTGCGTCCCCGTCTGAGCCAGATTTGGGAGGAGTGGTCCCGGCTCGGTGGCGCCGAGGCCGGGACCGGCGGGGCGCGCGGCGGCCGTATCGCTACGCGCGGCCCCGGCGAAACCCAGTTGGAAACGGACCGGCGCAGTATCGGACGGCGCATTGCCGAGCTGAAGAAAAAGATCGCGGCCATCAGCTCCCAGCGCGGGCTGTATCGCTCCCGGCGCAAGGCCGCCGGCCCACCGATTGTCGCGCTCGTCGGCTATACCAATGCCGGTAAGTCCACCCTGCTGCACGCCCTCACCAACGCCGACGTGCTCCGGGAAGACAAGCTCTTTGCCACGCTCGATCCGACGACGCGGCGGGTGCAGCTGCCCGGCGGACAAGCCATCCTGCTGACCGACACGGTCGGGTTCATCCAACGGCTGCCGACCAACGTCATCGCCGCGTTCCGGGCCACGCTGGAGGAGGTGGACGAGGCCGACATCTTGGTCCACGTCGTGGACGCTACGCATCCCAATATGCGCGAGCAGATCGCTACCGTGGGCCACACGCTGAACGCGCTCCACATCTCGGCCAAGCCGATGATTACGGCGCTCAACAAGCTGGACCTGCTCCCGCCCGCTACCAGGCGCACCCTGACCGCCTCTGCCGCACAATCCGCTGCCGGGACTAAGGGAGATGGGCCAAGCGATCAATTCATGGAGCTGCCCAATCCGGTGTCCATCAGCGCGGTCCACGGCGACGGTCTCGACGACTTGCTCCAGGCGATCCAAGCCACCATCGCCGCCGAGGACCAGGTCCAACTGCGGGTCCGCATCCCGTATCGGCTGGGCCGGCTGGTCCAGCTCTTCCACACCTCCGGTACGGTCGAGGACGAGCAGTACGAGGCCCAAGGCACGGTCATCACCGGCACCGTTCCCGAACGACTGGCCGCCACCTTTCAGCCCTATCAGTTCTAGGGCCCGCCGGCGGCGCGGTCAGCGCGCCCGCAGCAGCACGAGGGCGGACAGGCCCAGCGGCAGGTCGGCCCGCCGTAGCCACTGCGCTTCCAGCCACAAGACTGCGGTCAACGCCGCATTGACCGGACCAGGCGCCGCCTGCACCTCCGACTCTCCGGTGTGGCCGCCGGCTTCCCGGCGGGCCGCCTTGGCCCAGCGGACAGCCGCGGCACCCGGCAGCAGCAGGGTATTCGCGTAGGTGCCGCGGACCACCTCCCACTGGGCCTGTTCGGCTTTGGCGCGCAGCTCACCGAGCCGGTACCGCTGTCGGGCGTGGACGGCCTCGTCGTGCGAACCCCACAGCGCCGGTAAGGCCGGCACGCGCACCAATCCCCAGCCGCCCGGGCGCACTACTCGACGTAACTCCCGGAGCGCCGCCACGTCGTCGGACACGCCGCGATGGTAGATCACGTCGAAACTGGTTATGAGGTCGAAGGCGGCGTCGGGATACGGCAGCGCCAGGAGAGAACCCTGACAGACCCGCGTCAACCGACGCTGCCGGCAGTAGGCGAGCGCATCCGTGGAGCGGTCCACGCCCCACACCCGGCCATACGGCGCGAGCCAGCGCAGGGCGCCGCCGGTGCCGCAGCCGGCGTCGAGGATGCGGAGCGGGTCAGCGGCGAGGGCGGGCGCAAGCAGCGCCTCGGCAATCCGGCGCATACCTACGAACCACCAGAGCCGGTCTTCGAGCCGGTAGAGGCGCGCGTATTCGTCGCGGTTCATGGGTAGCTATCAGCTATTAGCCGTCAGCTTTCAGCCGTCGGCTCCCTGCATCGCACTACAGGCCGGCAACGGTTTCGCGGAGGGCCGCAGCAACGTACCGCACGTCGTCGTCGGTCAGCTCCGGGTACAGCGGGAGCGACAAGATTTCCGCAGCCGCTTGCTCGGTATGCGGGAGACTGCCGGGAGCGTAGCCGAGGTCCCGATAGGCCTCCTGCAAATGTACCGGCACCGGGTAGTGTACTTGCGTAGCGATGCCGCGCTCGCGTAGCCCGGCCTGCACCCGGTCGCGCTCCGGTACACGCACGACGTAGAGATGGTAGGTATGCGGCGCCGGCACCGGCTTGCACGATTCGATGATGTCGTTGGTGGTGCAAGCCGGCGCGTCGGCTGCCCACGCAGCCTCGGTAGGCACTCGGATTGTGCTCGCCCCGGCGTCATCGGCCAATGCTGCGGTATAGAGCGCTGCCAACCGACGGCGGCGGGCGTTCCAGCTATCCAGATAGGGCAGTTTTGATCCGAGGATGGCCGCCTGAATCTCGTCGAGGCGGGAGTTGTAGCCTTTGATCGCACTGTAGTAACGCTCGCTCCAGCCGTAGTTCCGCAGCAGCACCAACCGCTCGGCCAGTGCCGTATCGTTCGTGACCACCGCGCCGCCGTCACCGTAAGCGCCGAGATTCTTCGTGGGGTAGAAGCTGAAGGCGCCCGCAGCGCCGAATGTGCCGCAGCGGCGGCCCCGGTAGGCCGCCCCGTGCGCCTGCGCCGCGTCCTCCACCACGACCAGGCCTTGCTCTTCTGCCAGCGAGAGGATGCGGCCCATGTCCGCCGGATGGCCGTAGAGGTGGACGGGGACGATGGCCTTGCTGCACGGTGTAATGCGCCGCTCCAGGTCCGTGCAATCCATCGTGTACGTGTGCGGGTCAATGTCCACGAAGACCGGGGTGGCACCCGTCGAGGAGATCGCCACGGTCGTCGCCACGGCGGTGTGGGAGACGGTCAGCACCTCGTCACCCGGCCCGATGTCGAGCGCCCGGAGCGCCAGGTGGATGGCCTCGGTGCCGGAGCCGACGCCGACGGCCCGCGCGACATCCAAATAGTCCGCCCAGGCCGCCTCGAACGCCGTAAGCTCCGTGCCGAGCACAAAGAAGCTCGTATCCAAGACGCGCTGCACCGCCGCATCCAGCTCATCCTTGATGGTGAGGTATTGCGGCTTGGTCAAGAAGAACGGGATTTCGCGGATCACTCGCCTCACTCCTAGCCCCCACCCTAGCCCTCCCCCGTTTCCACGGGGGAGGGAATAGCCTGTCCCCCCGCTGCGCGGGGGGACCATAGGGGGGCAGCCTCCTCCAATGAAGGCTACGGTTGTGCAGCGTCGGCGGGCAGGTACTGCGCCCGATACTCCCGGAAGTAGGCAATCGTGCGGCGTACCCCTTCGGCTACGTGTACTTGTGGCTGCCAGCCGAGCGCCCGCGCGATTTTGCCGGATTCGAGGTAGACGCTTCCCACGTCAATGCGCTTCCGCTCGTCCGGAAACGCGCGGTAGACCACCCGACCACTACCGGCCACTCGCACAATCAGCTCGGCCAAGTCGCGCAGGCTGATCGGCTGCTGCCCCCCGACGTTGAAGACCTCGCCGTCGGCGGCATCGCTGGCAGCGGCGAGCAGGAATGCCTCTACTACGTCGTCAACGTAGGTCAAGTCGCGCAGTTGACGACCATCGCCCCATACCTCGATCTCCTGATCCTCGATGGCGAGCCGCAGCCAGTAGGGGATAAAGGCCTGGCGCGGTCCGAGCCGGAGCGCCTGCCGCGGCCCGTAGGTATTCGTCAGCCGGAGCGCAGTGGCGCGAATGCCGTAGACCTCGTGATAGAGGATATGGTAACGCTCGCCGGCGATCTTGTTGATCCCGTTGACATCGGTTGGCCTGGTGGGATGGCGCTCATCGGCCGGCACGTATTCCGGCCGGCCATAGACCTGCCGGGTGCTGGCGAATACCACCTTGACCGCCGGGTTGTGCCACCGGCAGGCCTCCATGAGCGCCAGCTGTGCTCGGCAGTTGATCTCCAGGTCCATGAAGGGGTCGTTCATGCTATCTATGTGGGCCACTTGGCCGGCCAAGTTGAAGATCACGTCCTGCTCGCGCACCAGCGAGCTGAGGCGGGGTTGATCGCGGATGTCCGCTTCGACAATGGTGAGCCGGTCGCGCACATCGTCCACGTTGAAGTAGCTCCCGCCGTGATGCGGGATCATGGCGTCCACGAGCACCACCTGTGCCCCAAGACTAACCAGCCGCCGCGCCAGATTGCTGCCGATAAAGCCGAGGCCCCCGGTGACGAGCACGCGCCGGCCGGACAAGTGATGCGCTAGGTCCGTGTTGCCCATAAACCTCTGAACGATCAGCGCTCCCCAGCGCCCTCTTTCGCGCCGCCGGTATCCGCCGCCGGCCGCTTGTCACGCTCTCCGAGTGGATCGGGAGCCGGGGGCTGCGGAGCCACTCGCTTGCCCTCGCCCTGGATGACCAGCCGCCACCACAGGACGAGAATACCGACACCGACCGCCCAGAGGCGGCGGAAGTTGAAGAACTGCGAGACTCCGTAGGCGCGGTGGTAGTGGTGGACCGGTACTTCAACGGTAGAGAAGCCGGCGTCTTGCACCCGCCGCATCAGCTCCAGGCAAATGACGCCGCTGTCCTGTGTCAGGGTCACGCGGTCGAAGATAGACCGGCGCAGCAGTCGGAAGTCGCAGTCGGTGTCGTGAATACGCAGGCTGAAGAGCAGCCGGACCAGGTGATGATAGAGCCGCCCGATGATGATGCGGTGGAGAGGATCGTGGCGGGTGATCTTGTTCCCCATCACCAAATCCACCCCGTCTACCATGCGGGGTGCCAGCACGCGCAGCTCCCGCACGTCGTATTGTGCGTCACCGTCGGTATAGAAGACAAGCTCCTTCGTGGCCGACGCGAAGCCGACGCGCAGTGCCCCGCCGTACCCCAGCGGCTGCTTGTAGCGCATGATCCGCAGCCGACCGTCCGCCGCGACGGAGTTGCGCCACAGCCGCTCATCCAATCGCGTAGCTCCGGCATCGGCGCCGGCCGCGTAAAGTGTTTCCAGCTCGTCGAGGATGTCGTTGGTGTAGTCGGTGCTACCGTTCTCGACGACGATGACCTCGTAGTCGTTGGTCAACTCGCGGAGCACCCGCATCGCCTCGATGACCATCGAGGCGATGGTGCCGCCGTCGTTGTAGCAAGGGAAGAAGGCCGAGATACTCGGCCGTGACTTACTCATGGCCCGTTCCAAGGTACAGAGTGCCGCTGTTCACGGGAGCCGGCTTCTTTACGCCGCACGCCAACACCGCCGATCCGGGTGACACCTGATATAGTGTCCTTACGTCCGGCAAGGTAGAACCATGCGCGAGCTTGAAGGCACGTTGACCCGCAAAGGACAAGTGACCATCCCTGCCGCCATCCGCTCCCGACTGGGCCTGAAGCCGCGGGACAAGGTGCGCTTCACGTTGGACGGGGACTTGGTGACCCTGCAACCGGCAGCCTCGACGGTGCTGCGCGGCTACGGTAGCGTGCGGCCTCAACACCGCCCCGAAGATTGGCGGCAAGTGCGTGCTGCCGTAGAGCAAGCTGCCGCCGAGGACGTGGCGACGGAAGCGTAGCGCACCGATGCCTCCTCGCTTCTTGGACACCAACATTCTGCTCCGGTGGGCAAGGTCTCTAGCAGCCCACTACCTCGGCGATAGCCGCTTCGAGCAGGTCCAGCCCGACCGTCGCTTCCTCTTCCGTGATGACGAGCGGCGGTGAGATACGAACGACGTTGCCGTAGAAGCCAATCGGCGCGATCATGAGCAGGCCGCGCCGGTAGGCCGCCTCAATGATCGCTCGCGTGGCATCCGGCGCCGGCTCGCACGAGGTTTTATCGCGGACAATCTCCAGCCCCCAAGCCAAGCCGAGGCCACGCGCCTCGCCAACACAGTCCCACCGCTCGACCATTTGCTGCAAGCGCCGGTTAAACAGTCCACTCAGCGCCGCTGCGTTCTCCGTAAGCTGCTCGCCGATGATGACCTCGATATTTTCCAGGGCCACCCGCGAGCAGAACGCATTGCCGCCGTGCGTGCTGCCCATCGAGCCGGGACTCAGCGCATCCATGATCCGCGACTCGGCCACAACAGCGGAGAGCGGAACGGAGCTGGAAATGCCTTTACCCAGGCAGAGGATGTTGGGCACAACGTCGTAGTGTTCGTAACAGAAGAGCTTGCCGGTGCGGCCGAACGACGCTTGCACTTCGTCAACAATGAGTAGGATGTCACGATCACGGCACCACTGCGCCAGCTTCGGGAACCAGCCGGGCGGCGCCATCACCGAGCCAGCGGCGCCTTGGTAGGTCTCGGTAATGACTGCCGCAACCCGGCCCTCGGTCTCCGTCTCGACGAGCCAATCGAGATAGTCGGTGCCGTGCAGTCGACACGAGTCCGGCGTGCTGCCGAACGGGCAGCGATAGCAGTAAGGGAACGGCGCAAAGACGACGCCCGGCAGGAACGGGCCGTAGCCGCGCGTCCCGGCGCCTTGCCGGCGTCCGCCGATGGTCATGGCGCCGAACGTCCGGCCGTGAAAGCCGCCGTGGAAGGAGATGATCTCGTAGCGCCCTGTTGCCAGCCGCGCCATTTTGATCGCGGCTTCCGTCGTCTCGGCGCCGGTCGTCAAGATGACAGCCTTGTCCAGGTTGGGTGGCGTAATCTCGACCAGCTTTTGCGCCAGCCGCACGCGCCACTCGCTCGGAAAGTCGTAGCAGTTGACCACCTGATCGGCCTGCTCGCGCATGGCGGCTACCAGCCGCGGGTGCGAGTGCCCGGCGTTGGCGACTACCACGCCGGAGGTAAAGTCGAGGAAAACGTTCTCGTCGGCATCTTCCACCCAGCAACGCTCGGCCCGCTGCCAGACGAGCGGCACTTGGTCGGTCATCGAGTGTGGCTCGTACTCTGCGGACAGCGCCAGCAGCGCCCGTCCGCGCGGGCCTGGTAGCTCCGTGCGGATTACGGGGCCTTTGAGCGCCGGTGCCGTGCCGGTAGCACACGATCCTATTGCAATCGGTGGTGCGCTGCCGACGCCGTCATCTGCAACCATATTTCACCTCACTGGAACTGCCAGCACCCCTCCGGCAGAGACCCTGGGGTGATAGCATCCTAGAGTGTACCTGCGGTCACGCCGCGATGCATGGTGCTATGGTGCCGTCACCGTTGCCTCCCGGCGAGTCGTTCCGGCGGAAGACGGAATCCGGTGGCCGGGGGCTGGACTGTGGCGGACGCCGCAGTGACGAGACAGAAACCGGCAGGAAAGAGCCATGAGACAGACGGAGACTGCCGCCCACACCGAATCGGAGACCCGCTACCCCCGCACAATTCTGGGTGCCGCCTGCGTACCCTGGCGAGCCGACTGGTCCTTGGACGAGGACCTGTTTCGCGCCGGGGTACGCGGGCTGATCGGGCAGGGCATGAAGCACCTGTACGTCTTCGGAACCGCTGGCGAGGGCTACGCGGTTAGCGACCGGCAGTTCGACGAGATTACGCGCGTGTTCCACGAGGAGACGCGCGCGCCGGACGTACATCCGATGGTCGGGGTGATTAGCTTGTCCCTCACCACGATTATCGAGCGGATCGAACGCGCCGCCGCGCTGGGATTTAGTGCCTTCCAAATCTCGCTCCCCGGCTGGGGCACTCTCAGCGACCGCGAGCTACACACGTTCTTCCGGGAGGTCTGTGGCCGGTTTTCCGAGTTGCGCTTCCTCCACTACAACCTGCCGCGGGCGGGGCGGGTACTCACCGCGGAGGAGTACGTCCCGCTGGCCGCCGAGCATCCCAACCTCGTCGCTACCAAGTACGGCGCCGGCGAGCTGCGGACAGTGATTGGCCTGCTCACGCTGGTCCCGCAGATCCGCCACTTCTTCACCGAGTTCGGCTTTGGCGCCGGCAGCCTGATCGGGCCTTGTGGGTTGCTGGCCTCAAGCTCTACCGCCAACCTGGCCCGGATGCACCGCTACTACGCAGCCGGCGTCGCGCAAGACGCGGCCGCACTCCGGCGCATGATGGGGGAGCTGCGGGAAGTGGGCGCCGTGCTGCACCAGGCCGTTGGCGCGACGGCGCACATGGATGGCGCGTATGACAAGCTCTTCAGCAAGCTGCACCAGCCGGACTTCCCACTGCGGCTGCTCCCACCCTATGAGAGCGCCAGCGACGCCGCCTTCGAGCAGTTTCGCGCCCAGTTGGCAGCGAGCCATCCGCAGTGGCTACCCGGCGGTACGGCGTGATGGCAAGAGCAAGGGGCGCCTCACCCCCCGGCCCCCTCTCCACCAAGTGGAGAGGGGGAGTCTGCCGCCGGTCATTTCCGCTTGCGCGGGAATCCGGCTCCCGTCTCTCCCTGGGTGAGGACCGGTCAGAGGGCTGATTGCTCGATGCGCGTACACTACGTCTTCTCACAGCGCAAGCTGCCGCTGCTGGAGCAGTGGCGTGCCGGGCAGCAGCCCGATACGCTGCTCTTCGGCTACAACCACCTCGCCGCGTTCGGCATTCAGGCGACGGTGTGGGAGCCGACGTATCCGGCGGTGGGGCAGTGGGCAGCCCAGCAGATCGGGCGCCTCGGCCCGGACGTGCTCCAGCTCCGCACGTGGCGCCAGCTACGTCAGGCGGATGCAGCGCTGCTCATTGCCGGTTGGCCACTGCTCCTCGTGAAGCGTCTCCGGCGCTGGCAGCGGCCGCGGATGCTCTGGCTCAACATGACCCTCTCGACACTGTTGCGCCGCCGAACGCCGTTGCAGCACGTGCTCCGCTGGGCATTGGGCGGCGCCGACGGCATTGTCTGCGTGGCGCAGGCGCAGGCGGACGACCTCGCCAGACGCCTCGGGCGACCACACCGGGAGCTACCGGTGGTGCGGTCGGGCGTGGATGCCCGCTTCCACACGGCAGTACCATTGGCCGACGACCGGCCGCCCTTCATTTTGGCCGCCGGGCGCGATCCTGGGCGCGACTACGGCACGCTGGTCAGCGCGGCGGCCCGACTCGACGTGCCGGTACGGATTGTTGCCGGCCGGGCCAACGTCGCCGGGCTAAAGCTCCCGGCCAATGTGGAGCTGCTGCTGGACCAGCCCCCGGCGAAGCTGCGGGAGCTGTATCGCGCAGCGGCGTGCGTTGCCGTCCCCACCCACGGCGACGGCTGGCCACACGGCTCCGACTGCTCCGGGACGCTGGTCCTGTTGGATGCCATGGCGACGGGTCGCGCTGCCGTCGTGAGCGAGCGGCAGGCGCTTGCCGACTACGTCGTGCCTAGACGCGAGGCGCTGACGGTGCCACCCGGCGATGCGGCCGCGCTCGCGGCGGCGCTCCGGTGCTTGCTCGACGACCGGCAGCTGGCGCGCCGCGTCGGCCAAGCCGGACGCGCGGCCATCGAGGCCGGCCTGACGACCCGCCACTTTGCGGCCGGCTTGGCGCCGCTATTGGCCGGCGAGACACCCCGACCGACGGCCGGGAGCGAGCGATGATGGATTCAAACCGGGGGCCGGCGGTGCTTTCGTTGAGCCTCGACCAGCAATTCGCCGCACCACCGCGCGCGGACCGGGTCAACGTCGGCGATACGTTGACGCGGCACCGCCAATACGCGGAGCGCCTGGACGGGCTGCACGTACTGGTACGTTCGCACGCGGGGGCCTCGCTCCGGCACCTCGACGACCGCCTGGAGCTAGGGCCAGGGCTATGGTCGTATCCCTGCGCCGTTTCGCAGCGATGGCGCTATCCGGCGGCAGCCTATCGTCTGGGTAAAGAGCTGCTACGCACCACGCCGGTTGACGTAATTACGGCGCAAGACCCGTTCCTGACCGGCTTGGTCGGCTGGCTGCTCGCGCGGCGGCACGGACTGCCGTTCAACCTTCAGATTCACTTCGACATCTTGGACAATCCCTACTGGCTGCTGGAGCGACCGGTCAATCTCGCGCTACACGTCCTGGCGCACTGGCTCGTCCGCCGCGCCGATACGGTGCGCGTCGGCACCACGCGCGAGCACCGCAAGCTGTGCGGCTACGGTCTGGCCCCGGAGCAGGTGACGGTGGCACCCGTGCCGGTTGACCTGACCCGGTTCGTCAGTCCCAATGGCCGGCTGCTGCGGGACACGCTGCTGGCGGGGCGCTTCACTCGTTTGGTGTTATGGATAGCGCGGTTGGTGCCGCAGAAGGATGGGAAGACACTGCTGAAGGCCGCCGCGCGGGTGGTCAAGGAACGACCGCAGACCCGGTTTGTGCTGGTCGGGCAGGGGCCGCAGGAGCCGGCGCTCCGCGCTTACGCCGAAAAGCTGCGGCTGGACGACCACGTCCACTTCGCGGGTGCCGTGGACCATCAGGCGGTGGTGGCCTACTTCAGCGCCTGTGACGTATTGGCGCTTTCGTCGCTCTATGAAGGGACCGGCCTAGTCTTGGTTGAAGCAGCAGCGGCGCAACGCCCGGCGGTAGCAACCGACGTGGCCGGTGCGGAGGATGTCATTCAGGAGGCGCTGTCCGGTTTCATCGTCCCTATCCGGGACGACGCTGCGCTGGCAGACCGCCTCAATGTCATACTGGACAGCGGCCGGCTGGCGCGAACGATGGGACGCCGTGCCCGCGACCACGTGCGGGAGCACTTCCAGCCGGAGGCGCTCCTGGAGCGGCTGATTGACCTCTGGACCCGCACAGCCGGTCAGTGGTGAGGTGGCGGGGGTGAGGTGAGGCGGACCCCGTAGCGGCGGAGAGCATCTACATGCGTAGCTGGATGAGGCGGGCGCTGTGGCCGCGGCAGTATGATCGGTCGAGCTACTTCAACGAGCGGTTCCTGGCCGGGCTAGACGGGGTCGTGCTCGACATCGGCTGCGGCGCCTTCCGCGACAAATTCGCCCTCCCACCAACCGCGCGCTACTACGGTCTCGATCTGTCGGGGCGCGCCAGTCATTTGCTGGGAGACGGCCATCGGTTGCCGATAGCTGACGGCTGCGCCGACTGGGTACTGCTGGTGGCCGTGCTGGAGCACGTGGAGCGGCCGGAGGTCGTGCTGGCCGAGGCGCGCCGGGCGCTGCGCCCCGGTGGATACGCCTACGTCGCAGTACCGTTCTTGCAAATGGAGCACGCCGCTGCCGACTACTGGCGCTGGACCGGGCAGAGCTTCCCCGACTTGCTCACGGCGGCGGGCTTTGACATCGTGGAGCTTGGCACGAACGGCGGGGTGCTCGTGCTGCTCGACTACCTGCTATGGCACGCCCTACGACACATGAAACGCACGCGGGCTTGGCTCGTGCTGCCGGTGCTCCTTGCACTCAAGGCGCTTGTGCAGCCGCTGGCTCGGCTTGACAACGGCATTGACGACCCACTGTTTGCGACCTCCTTTCATGCACTGGTGACGGTGCCGGGGGAAGCCGGGCGGAAATCCGACAGCGGGTCGCGGCAGGGCTGACGCAGTGCCAGCCTGTAGGCATGATGAGGGCCAATGTCTGAGCGTGGTCGTCTGCTCTACCTGGCCAATGTGCGTATCCCCAGTGAAAAGGCGCACGTCTATCAGATTTTCCAGATGTGCGATGCCTTTGCGGTGCGCGGCGTCGCGGTGCGCTTAATCTACCCGCGACGCGCGAACTTGGATGAGCTACGGGACGTCGGTGATCCGGCGGCCTTCTATGGTGTCCGACGCTCGCCCGCACTCGTGGAACTGCCGTGCCTCGATCCGGTGAAGCTCATCACGATTGACCTCCCGGCCTTGGCGAGGACGCCGCTCGATCCGGCAGCGTTCGCCGTCCAGACGGCGAGCTTTGCGCTGGCCGCTACGGCGTATGCGCGTCGTGCGATGGGTGACGGTCCGCCGGTGTACTCGCGCGATTGGCCGCTGTTGTGGCCGGTCGTCGTCGGTCCGTGCCGGCCGCCGCTGGTCATCTGGGAGGCACACGACCTCCCGCAAGGCCGCCTGGCCTGCCGGGCGCTGCGTCGTCTGCTGCCGCGCCTGGATGGAGTAGTGTCCATCTCGCACGGCTTGGCCCGCGAGCTGGCCGGGTGGGGTGGAAGCGACACGCCGCCGGTACACGTCGCGCCCGATGGCGTGGACTTGGCGCGGTTCACGCCGGCGCTTTCCGCGGCGGAGGCCCGCCGGCGGCTCGGCCTCCCGGTGGATCGGCAGATTGTGCTCTACGCCGGCCACCTGTACCGCTGGAAAGGCGTAGACACGCTGGCCCGCGCCGCGGCGCTCCTCCCGGCGTCGGCGCAGGTGGTAATCGTTGGCGGGACGCCGGCGGACCGGACCCGCTTTGCCGGCTGGCTGCGCCGCGAGGGCCTCACTGAGCGGGTGTGTCTCGCCGGCTACGTGCCACCTACACAGGTGCCCGCCTACCTGGCCGCCGCCGACGTGCTTGTGCTGCCGAACAGCGGATCGGTCCCGATTGCCCACACGTATACGTCGCCGCTGAAGCTGTTCGAGTACATGGCGGCGGAGCGGCCGATTGTCGCCTCCGACCTGCCAGCCTTGCGTGAAGTGCTGGCGCACGACACAACCGCCTGGCTGGTGCCGGCCGATGCGCCGCCGGCGCTCGCCGCCGGTATCGCCGCTATCCTGCAGGACCCGCCGCGCAGCCGGCGACTCGCCGCCGCCGCGGCGCTGGCCGTGCGACGCTACACGTGGGACGAGCGAGCCGCGCGTATGCTGGAGTGGATGGATGGACTGCCGGCGCGCCGCTGACAGCGGCACGGCGCCGCCGCACCAGCCTTGATCGTTCTCGGACAGGAAGGAGGACCACATGCCACCGGGCGCTGAGACGAAATTGTATGGTTCCTTCCGCGATAGCCTCCGGGCATCCATCCATCGCTGGTTCACCTACCCGGCCGGTTTCTCCTACAAGTTGGTCGAGCAGAAGGGCCGGGAGCATGGATTGCAACCGGGTGATGCCATTGGCGATCCGTTTGCAGGGACCGGCACTACGTTGCTGGCGGCGAAGCTGCTGGGGCTGCACTCCGTCGGTGTCGAAGCCCATGCGTTTGTGCATTGGGTAGCCGAAACAAAACTCCACCTGGACTACAACCTCGACCGCGTGCAGTCCCATTTGGCTGGAGTGCTGCGCGACGCTCGCGCCCGGCACCAGCAGATCGAAATAGCTGGCCTCTGGCCTGACCTCATCTACAAGTGCTTCACCACGGACAGCCTGCAGAAGCTGGCTGCACTGCGGGCGGCCCTGCTGGCGCTCGATCAAGCGCAGCCGGAAACGCAGCTGCTCAAGCTGGCCTTGACAACGACACTGCGAGTAGTGACCACTGCCGGGGCCGGTTGGCCGTACATTATGCCGAACAAATATCACGCGCGCACCGTGGAGCGGGACCCCTTCACGGAGTTCACCCAACGCTGCAACCTGATGATGAGCGATATCCAAACGACCAAGCTACTCACTCGTCCGGCCCCGCACTGCCTTATTCGCGGCGATGCACGTCAGTTTGACAGCCACCTTGACCCGGAATCGGTAGACCTGCTCGTGACCTCTCCGCCGTATATGAATAACTACGACTATGCCGACCGGACGCGACTAGAGACGTACTTTTGGGGTATCTATTCGAGCTGGGGAGAAATCACTGCCCAGGTCAGGGATCACTTGATAATGGCAGCCACAACCCAAGTGCGCGTGAGCGCCATGAATGGCGTTCGCTCCTGCCCGGAGATTAGGAAGGCAGACGCGCATGTGTACGCGGACTTGCAAGCCATCATCGCCCAACTGCGGGAGCAGCGCCGGGTGAAGCGTGGGAAGAAAACGTATGATCTCGTGACGGCCGGCTACTTCGAGGATATGCTGCTGGTGCTCAAGGCTGCCCATCGCGTACTCAAGCCGGATGGTCGGTTCGTGTTGGTGCTGGGGGACTCGGCGCCCTATGGGGTCCATATCCCAACCGATGAGCTTATCGGGCGGCTGGGCGTGAGTATCGGCTTTTCCGCCTATGAGATCGAAGTGCTGCGGCAGCGCGGCGGGAAGTGGGGCCATAACACCCAGCGGCACAAGGTCCCGCTACGAGAAGGCATCGTGACGCTCCTGAAGTGAGGGTGGGTGTGGACCTAACCCCCGGCCCCTTCCCTGCCAGGTGTAACCCCTGTCTCCGGTCTATACACCAGGGAAGGGGGGGCATGGCAACGACCGGCCGCCTGTCCCGTCCCGTCGTTCCCGCGCACGCGGGAACCCACGTCCCCCTGCCGCAGCGGGGGGACCATAGGGGGGCTAGGCCCTCGTCATGGCCCTGGATTCCCGCGTGCATGGAAATGATGCTCCCCCGGCTGACGGCTGACCTGGTATAACTGCAAGCTCGAACAATCATGCCTCGTCTTCCTAGCTCGCCAGGCAGCCTCGCGCTCTGCCGCTGGCTCTGTGCGTTGCCCGATCTGCACCGGCTCCGGACCTACTGGCACACGTTGCGCCGGTTGCGGGCCGCCGTGCTACGCCAGCGGCCCGGCTGTACCGTTGGCGGTGATGTAACGCTGCATCAGGGACTCCACTTCACGAGCAGCTTGCGCCTCCGGCTGCACGCCGGCTGCGAGATACGCGACCGGGTGCGCCTCGGGATTGACGAGCCGGTCGCCGGCGCGACGAGCTTCGAGCTAGGGGCAGGCAGCATTATCCTCTCCGACTGCCACCTCGACTGCTCGGCACCGATCCGCATTGGCGCTGGCGTCCATATCGGCCGGCGAACGCAAATCTACACCCATAGCCACGATACGGCGCGGCGCGCGGTGCCGGTGCTGGCGGCGCCAATCCGGACGGCGCCCGTGAATATCGAGGACGATGTGATGCTCTACAGCGACGTGGTAGTGCTGCCCGGTGTCACCATCGGCCGGGGCGCCGTGGTGGCCGTGCGCGCCGTGGTGACGCACGACGTGGCACCTTACCAGGTCGTCGGGGGTATCCCGGCGCGGCCCATCGGCGAGCGGCGTTGACGGTTAAGCCGGTATCCTCAAGCGCCCCCCTATGGTCCCCCCGCTGTGCAGGGGGACGGCTGTACATAACAACGCCGCGGAGAGAACCAAGTGGGTCCCCTCGCTGTGCAGGGGGACGGCGGGGAAGGGAGCCGGATACCTCCCCGGAGCGATACAATCCACCAGGAGACGGACAGCACTGTGACGGAGAGCCTACGGCAATCCCCATCTCTCGTAGCCCCTCGGCGCCAGCCGCATTGCAAGCTGGGGCTGGCGCAGGTCTCACCGCGCCTCGGCGACGTAGCAGCCAACGTCGAGATGCATCTGGCCTACATCGCGCAGGCACGCGATGCCGGAGTGGACTTGCTCATTTTCCCGGAACTGTCTTTGACCGGCTATTACGTCAAGGACCTGGTCCCGGACGTGGCGTGGCGGTGCGATGACCCGTCGTGGGAGCCGCTGCTGGCGGCCAGCCACGACCTGCCGCTGCTGGTCGGCTTTGTCGAGGAGTCCGAGCGCCAGCAGTTCTACATCGCGGCCGCCTATCTGGAAGGCGGCCGGATCAGGCACGTCCACCGCAAGGTCTATCCGGCGACCTACGGCATCTTTGACGACGGCCGCTTCTTTGGGGCCGGCGACCGCATGAGGGCCTTCGACAGTCGCTGTGGGCGCGCCGCGGTCTTGATTTGCGAGGATCTGTGGCACCCGGCCGCGGCCGTTATCGCCTCCTACGACGGCGCGGAGGTCTTGATCGGCATTTCCAGCTCGCCTGGTCGTGGTACGTCCGAGTCGTCGCCCGATCTCGATAGCGCGCTGGCCTATGAGCGTATCGGCGCGTTCTACTCGCAGTTCCTGACCTGCTACCTGGTCCACTGCAATCGCGTCGGCTACGAGGACGGGATCAGTTTCTTCGGCGGGTCGAGCGTGTTCGGACCGGACGGACAGCGCCTCGCTCACGGACCATACTATGAGGAATGTCTGGTAACGGCCGAACTCTCGCCGGTGCCGCTGCGCCGGCAGCGGAGCCGCCTGCCCTTGTTGCGCGATGAGCGCCTGGACCTGACCTATCGTGAGCTATCCCGCATCTACCGCTCCCACTACGATCTACCATGACTACTAGCCCCGACGAAGCCGCTCCGAGCACCTTCACCGTGCCGCCGGCGCTGGCAGCGCGTGCGGATCAGGGGATGCGACTCAATGTCGAGTTGACGACGCGCCTGCTGCACGGGTTCATCCGGGAAGAGATTGCCAAGGTTGGGTACGAGCGCGTAGTGGTGGCCCTGTCCGGGGGCATTGATTCGGCGTTGACGGCCTACTTGGCGGTCGCTGCACTGGGGCCGGACCGGGTGCGGGCGATCATGCTGCCCTATCGCACCAGCAACCCGGCCAGTCTCGGTGACGCGCATCGGGTGGTTGCAGCACTCGGCATTGACTACCGCATCTTCGAGATTACGCCGATGGTCGAAGCCTATACCGATTGGGAAGAGGCGCTGACTCCCAAGCGCCGCGGCAACGTCATGGCGCGCGCGCGCATGATCGCCGTCTACGATCAGTCCGAGGCGTTCGAGGCCCTCGTCGTCGGTACCAGCAACAAAACGGAGTTGTTGCTGGGTTACGGCACGCTCTGGGGTGACATGGCCAGCGCCTTGAACCCCATCGGCGACCTATACAAGACGCAAGTGCGCCAACTGGCGGCTGCGCTCGGTGTGCCCCAGGCCATTCTCGACAAGCCGCCCAGCGCCGATCTCTGGGAAGGGCAGTCGGACGAGAGCGAGCTAGGCTTCACCTACGAACAAGTGGACCAGCTACTGTACCTGCTGATAGACGAGCGGTACTCCGCCGGTGAGCTGACTGCGGAGGGACTCGATCCGGCCTTTGTGCGGCGGGTACACGCCCTGGTGCAAGGCTCGCAGTTCAAGCGCCAGCTACCGCTGATCGCCAAAGTCTCGCAGCGCACGATAGACCGCGATTTCCTCTACCTCCGCGATTGGGGACGGTAGCTGCATCGTGTATCTTTGTCAGTGATGGACGTGCGCCGGCCAGTACCATGGCGGCCAGCACCGGAGTACATAGGCGGCCGAGGTGGACATGACGGCGAAACAGCTACCGGAGCGAACGATGGTGAGCATCCCCAAGAGTGCTCTACGGGAGAACGAGGTTGTCGAGGAGTGGCAACCGCGGACCGCGCTCGGACGGCGCCTTTGGGCAATTCGGCAGCGGATTGTCGCAACCGGCGAGCCGCTGCTTTCCTGGGAAGACTTGGAGCGTGAGCTTGCCAAGCGGCGCTGATTTCATCTCAAAGCGGTGTAGCACGTGGATGAAGCGATGAGCCAACCGACCAACCGGCTCCGGGCGACCGGTATACTGTAGCTGCGTGTGCCTGGAGGGAGGGCATGGACAACGCTACGGAAGCGCGCTCGCGCCAGGAAGTTTCCGGCAGCCGGCCGGCAGCCGCTGGCGTGTTGGCACGCCACGAACCGACGGACCTGCCCCTACCGAGCCAGGCGCCGAGTATTGTGACCAGACTGGGGCCGGTACTCCAGCGATCCTTGGCCGTTGACATCCTGCGGGCAGCCCTAGAGGCGTGTCGGATGGGATACACGGACGAGCTGGCACGGACCATCCACACGTGGGAGCATAAAAGCCAGTTCGCCACCGCGGCCTTGTCCGAGTTGCCGCCGGCACTGCAAGCAGACGAGGAGTTCCTGTCCATCTGGCACCGCGTGCAACAGTACGAGCTACTTTTCGGAACAAGCTGGCGCGACTTCCTGGCCGGCTGGGACTCCGGGGCCATTCCTGATGATATGGCCGAAAAACCCGAATTCGCGTCGCTGGCTGCGACTGTGGAGGCTGCGTTCAGGGATGCCGGCGCTGACACCCAATGACTGGACCCAGGCGCTTAACGAGGCCCTGCGTCCACTATTCGGTGCGGTCACGATCAGCTATGTATTCGTAGCAAGTCCCAGCGAGGGGCCAGACGTACTCTTGCTGACCAAGCGGCCGCCTGAGCCTAGGGACATACAATTGCCCGGGCAGCAACGATTGCGAGTGCGAGCTAAGGTGCGGGCCGCCGGACGCACCTCGCCGATCACCGAGGTCATTGATTACCAGCTTGCTTACGATGATGGTGCGCTCGGCAATCCAGGCACTCAAGCACAAGACCCTTGGCTGCTGCGCTATGAGCAGCACGCCAGGGGTAGCGTCCGGTGGCCTCATCTTCACGTGAGAGGCGCCGGAAATAGGCACCGTGGACACAAGCCGGCGCATATCCCCACTAGGCTGTGCTCACCCCCGGACATCATCGAGCAGTTACTCTACGAATTTGTGCGACCGGCCTTGAGGCGCTCCGGCTTCGGAGCATCCTCGTAGTGGAAGTAGCATAGCGCCATGAACCGCCTGTTTGTCGTTGCGACGCCTATCGGTAACCTGGGTGACATTACGCTGCGTGCCCTGGAGGTGCTGCGCTCGGTCGGTCACATCGCTGCCGAGGACACCCGCCATACGGCCAAGCTGCTGCGCCACTACGAGATCGCCACCCCGCTCATCAGTTACCACGAGCACAACCGGCGTCGGCAACTGCCGCGCATCCTAGCCTTGCTAGATCAGGGCAACATGGCGCTGGTCAGCGATGCCGGCACGCCCGGTATCAGCGATCCTGGCGCCGAGCTGGTCACTGCGGCGGACGCGGCCGGCCATCAGGTCGTGCCGTTGCCCGGCCCATCGGCGTTGAGCGCGATTCTCTCCGTCGCCGGTTGCGACGCGGGGCCGGTGCATTTTCTGGGTTTCCTACCCCGCAAGCGTGGGGCACGCCGCGATCTCATTGAGCGCTACGCGGCGTTTCCGGGTGTTACCGTGTTCTTCGAGACGCCGCACCGGCTTCAGGTGGCGCTGGCAGACATCGCGGCCGTTGCCGGGGCGCAGCAGCTTGTTGTGGGGCGCGAGCTGACCAAGCTCCACGAGGAGATCGTGCGTGGACCGGCCGCCGTGGTCGCGGCACAGCTCGCCCTCAAGCCACCACGCGGCGAGTTTGTCCTGGTGCTGCAAGGCACAGGCGGAGGGCCGCCGACGGTCCCTGCGGTGGAGCCAGACCTGCTGCAGCACGATGACGAGCTGCTGGCCCGGCGCTTCGCTGCGTTGTGCGACGAGCTAGGCGACCACCGGCAGGCGCTCGTGCAGCTTGTTGCCGAGACGGGGCAGCCGCGCCGCGAGGTTTATCGCCGGCTGCATCAGGGGGAGTGACCGGCCAGCCTCGCCCCCCGGCCCCCTCTGCTATCATCGCTCCCGATGCTCTTCGACACACACGCCCATCTCAATGCCCCGGCCTTTGCGTCCGACCTGGACCGCGTGCTGGCGCGCGCGCAGTCGAAAGCAGTGTCGCAGCTCGTGGTCGTGGGCTATAATCTCGCTTCGAGTCGCCGGGCGGTAGCCCTGGCCCGGCGCTATCCGGGGCGGTTGTACGCAGCCGTCGGTATCCATCCCCACGACGCGGAGGAAGCGGATACGGCCAGTGTGGCGGCGATTCGAGATTTGGCTGCCGCGCCGGGCGTAGTCGCTATCGGAGAAACCGGGCTAGACTATTACCGTAATCTAGCACCGCGGGCGCGACAGCAAGCAGCCTTTGCAGCGATGCTCGATCTCGCCGAGGACCTGGACTTGCCCGTCATCATCCATAGTCGCGCGGCGATTGCCGATGCGCTGGCGGCGGTTGAAGCGCGCCAGTTGAAGGCCGGTGGCGTGCTCCATGCGTTTGCGGGAGAGGCCAGCGACGTGGAGCGGGCGGTAGCGGCCGGATTGCTGCTCTCGTTTGCCGGGCCGCTGACCTATCGCCGCGCCGACACGCTACGGGCGGCCGCCGCGGTCGTGCCGGCCGAGCGGCTCCTGGTCGAGACGGACTGCCCGTACTTGCCGCCGCAGCCGTGGCGGGGCCGGCGTAACGAGCCGGCGTACCTGCCGGCGACGGTCGAAACCTTGGCGACCGTGCGGGGCATGACCACGGCAGCGTGTACGGCTCTCGTGACCGCGAACGCCGAGCGCCTATTCGGTAGTGCCGGGCATACGGACCAGAGGACAACGGTGTGACTACTGACGTTGCTGCTGATTCCACGCCCTTCAGCCCGGTGTTGTCGGAGCTTGCTGGCGTCGAGGGTCGTCTCAACGCCGTCTCGGACGTGGACCATCCGATCTTGGGCCAGACACTGCGGCTGATCCTCGGGCCGGGGGGCAAGCGCCTCCGGCCCGCGCTGGTGTTGCTCGCCTCCGGCTGCAACGGCACGCCGCTGGACCGGCGCGAGCGGCTGGCCGTCGCGGCCGAGCTGCTGCACACGGCAACCCTGGTGCATGACGATATTCTCGACGAGAGCGCGGCCCGCCGCGGCCGGGCCACGGTCAATACGGTCTTCGGCAACTCGTTGGCCGTGCTGACCGGCGACTACCTATTCGCCAAGGCTGCCGAGTTCGTGGCGAGTCTGGATAGCCCGGCGATTATGGGCATCTTCGCGTGGGCGGTGATGGAGCTATGCCAGGGAGAGATGCTGCCCCTGAGCCTAGACGATGATCCTGCGCCGGCCTCGGACCGGGCGCCCGGAGTTACGGAGCAGCTGCGGCGCTTGGAGGACACCTACTTGGCCAAGGTCCGCAGCAAGACGGCCTCGTTGCTGGCGATGTGCTGCCAGACGGGCGCGATGCTGGACGGGGCCGACGACGAGGTGGTGTCCCGGATGCGGCAGTATGGCCTGGAGCTAGGCGTGGCCTTCCAGATCATTGACGACATTTTGGACTTGACCAGCACCGAGGAAGCACTCGGCAAGCCGGTGGGCAGCGACCTGCTCCAGGGCACGATGACACTGCCGATCATCTATTTCCTTGAGGCGCACCCACAGCATCCGCTCGTGGACATCCTGATGGCCGACGACGCGCCGACGGACGAGCGCCGCGTCCGGCAGTTTGTGGCGGAGATAGGGGCATCCGAGGCCATTGACCGCGCCCGCGCGGTTGCATTCCGGTTTGGTGACGCGGCCACGCGCTGCTTGGAGGGGCTGCCGGCCAGCCGACATGGGGCCGCGCTGGCCGAACTGGTGCGCTACGCCCTCAGCAGACAGTCCTAGGCCGCGTGGCGTGCAGGCCCGGTCTAGCCCTCTCCCTAACCATCCCCCGTTGCGACGGGGGAGGGGAAAGACTGTGCTGAATCTCTGGCCCTCGGCCGTTTTGACTGGGGGCGGGGGAGCCTAATGCGGCAATGAGTTGGAGCAGATGACGACCGGTCGTGGCGCTACCGAGACTGTGCCGGCCAATGACCTCCCAACCGGGCCGGCGCGGGCGCAGTACGTGCGGACCCTGTTCGACGCCATCGCCCGGCGGTACGACCTGATGAACCGGCTGATGACGTTGGGGCGCGACGTGGCGTGGCGCAAGATCGCAGTGGCGGCGGTCATCGGGCCGGAAACCCGGACGGTGCTCGACGTGGGGGCAGGGACCGGTGATCTGAGCCTGGCGGTGGCCGACGCCATGCCGGACGGTGGCCGGATCGTGGCGCTCGACTTTGCCGCGGAGATGCTCGGCGTGGCGCGGGCCAAGCTACAACGGCGCGCGGCGGGCCAGGATGGCCGGCCGGCGGTGGTCGTGCTGCCCGTGCAAGCGGACGCGCTGGCACTGCCGTTGCGCGCGGATGCCTGCGATGCCCTCGTGACCGCCTTCACGGTGCGGAACCTGGCCGACTTGGACGGGGCGCTGGCCGAGTTTCAGCGCGTCTTGCGCCCCGGAGGTCGGCTGGCCTCCCTGGAGATTACCGCGCCGACGTTGCCCGTCTTCCGGACGCTCTTCCGGTACTATTTCCGGCACGTCGTGCCGCTCGTGGGAGCGGCGGTAGCTGGCTCCGGCGCAGCCTACCGCTATTTGCCGGCCTCGGTGCAAGCGTTTCTCAGCCGTCGCCAACTCCAGCGCCGCTTCCAAGCGGCCGGCTTTGCCCAAGTTACCGCCCGCCCGCTGGCGCTCGGCACTATCGCCCTCCACACAGGAGCACAGGTGACACATCCACAGCAGCAGGCCGACCTAGTGACCGAGACGGTCCCCGTACACGAGTGGGACGACCTGGTCCTCAGCCTGCCCGGCGCGCACCTGCTGCAAGGGTCAGCGTGGGCGGCGGCCCGCGAGCAGTTGGGCTGGACGCCGCAGCGACTGGCCTTTCGTCGCGCCGGACGCCTGGTCGGGACGGCGTTGGTGCTGCGCCGCCCGTTGCCGGTACCGGGACTGGGCATCGGCTACGTCCCGAAAGGGCCGATCCTCGCCGCGTGGAGCAATCAAACGGTGAGCGACGTGGCACGGGCGCTGGCGGCCTGGGCGCGGGACCATCGCGTGCTGTGGCTCAAGCTCGATCCCGACGTTGAGGTGGATAACGGCGCCGTAGCCCGCGAGCTGGCGGCGGCCGGGTTCGTTCCGGCCGAAGAGCAGGTGCAGCTCCCGGCGACGATGCTCGTGGACCTGCGCGGCAGCGATGATGAGCTGCTGGCGCGGATGCACAGCAAGTGGCGCTACAACGTGCGGCTGGCGCAGCGGCGGGGGGTGCAGGTCCGCGAGGGTGACACGGACGACCTCGCAACCTTCTACCGCCTGTATGAGGAGACGGCCGCCCGCGATCATTTTGTCATCCGGCCACTGGACTACTACCGGGTGCTGTGGGAGCAGTTGCGTCGGGAGCAGGGAGCGGTGCTGCTCTTGGCGGACGTGGCCGGCGAGACGGTGGCCGGCCTGGTGGTGTGTCGGTACGGCCGCCGGGCCTGGTTTCTCTATGGCGCCTCCGGCGCGCGCCATCGCCGCGATCAGCCCAACCACTTGTTGCAATGGCGCGCGATGCAGTGGGCACGCGAGCATGGCTGCGATACCTACGATATGTGGGGCGCACCATCTGAGCTACGGGAAGATGACCCGCTGTGGGGGGTGTATCGGTTCAAGCGGGGGTTTGGCGGGCGCTATGTGCGCTGGCTGGGTGCCTACGACTATGTGCCGCGTCCCCGACTCTATCGCGCCTGGCAGGCGGCGCTGCGGCTCTATCGCCGCCTGACCATCCGGGACGGCGCGTAAGGTTGTGGGACTCACCCCCGGCCCCCCTATGGTCCCCCCGCTGCGGCAGGGGGACGGTGTGCTCCCTCCCCTGTCGCAACGGGGGAGGGTTGGGGAGGGGGCTTGGACGCGGCTACGTGCTCTGCAAGAGGGCCAGGCGGTCGTAGTCCAGGCCGGCGGTCGGATCGTCGGACGGCGCTGCGGCGTGATCGTCCCAGGGGTCCAGGAGACCGAACCCCAGCCCCTTGTAGGTCCAGTATGACCAGTTCAGGTCGTGCGCCTTGAAGAGGGTCAGCATGGAGCGCAGCCACGTCAGTTGGCCGCGCCGCGACGCGCGACACGAGGCTCCAAAGGACGCGACGTAGATCGGCCGGTCGTAGATCTCTTGAAACGCCAGGACCGGATCGAGCGCTGCCGCCAACGCGGCGCGGTCCCAGCGCCGACCCACCTCGGCACACAGCTGCTCACCAATGGCGCCGTCCGGGTACGCCGCCGGCGGCGGGGCGCGGCCGGGATAAGGCACGGTCTGACGATAGGCGTCGCCATGCTCTGCGGTCGCCAACTGTTGGTGGGTGAAAAGCAGCGGCTCGTAGAAGTGGCAGGCGTACAGGGTGTTGGGGTCGCGCGTCGGGCGCAGCGCGTCAAACCCAGCAGGACGACCGCCGTCCGCACCGCTGACTACCAGGGTATGCCGGGTGTCCACCGCGCGGATGGCCTCCGTGATGGCACGGGCGGTTCGGTTCCAGGCGGCTGCAGTGATCCCGGTCGGCCGGTGGACCAGATCATAGGCCAGGGAGGCCGGCGGGCGACCGGCGTAGCGGGCAGCAACCGCGCTCCAGAGTGCGATGAGCCGTTGCCGGTCATCCTCACAGTCTAGGTTGCTAAGGTGATTCGCCGGGCCGGTATCACCGCCGAGGTGCAGTGCAATGAAGCACTGCAAGCCGGCCTGCTCGCACCAATCCACGAGCCGGTCCACCGCCGCCACGCCAGGCTCGTGCAGCGCCGCCCGCTCCGCGTCCCACAGGAATTGCGCTGCGACGGGGACGCGCACGTGGTTGAACTGCCACGTAGCGATCCGCCGGATGTCGGCTTCGCTCACGAAGGACGCGATATGCGCGGGGGAGAGCGAAGACTGCGACAGCCAGCCGGCGAGATTGACTCCCTGCCAACGTGCCCTGGACATTGGCCTCCCATTGTAGCGGCAGAGCCGCTGGGGGGCCGGCGCTGCCGAGGAGTCTAGCGGACAGTAAGGATCATGCCGGCTCGATCTTGCGGCGCGGAACGGACTGCAACTGTGGCTCACTCCCGCCGAGACGTGCCAGTCTGCGGGCACTCTCCCGTTCGATCAAGGCGCGTAGGCTTCTCTCGCCGGAGCGGTTTTCCGGCCAGTGCCGGCGAGTCGTTGAGCCTCTTCCACCAGTTGGCCATCTATGTTCGTGGTGGTTTCCACATCAGCCCTCCAGTGTCTGACGCCGTAGCACTCATATCATACATCAATGGATGGCAGATGTGGTGGCTGTGTCCTACGCCCCCAGCGGATGTTGACCTGGCAGGTCAGCAGCGCAAGCTGGCGCGCCACCTTGGCGCGGCCGCTACTCCCCCTTCCGGCAACCCGTTTAATCCGGCAGACATCGCCATCCAGCGGTGTTTTGCTCGGTAACGGAGAGCACGTACTCACGCTCTAAGGGGTGCCGGAGATATGGTTGCTGTCGAACCGCGGAAGCGATCCAACGGTCATGTGGTGAAGAAGGACGTGCAAGCTCCGCCGGCCGACGCGCCGGACGATACGGACGCGAGCGTTGAGGACGCCAGGCTGCGTGACAGCATGTTGCTGGGCGCCTTTGTCGAAGCGCCCTCGTCTACGGCGGACGAGAAAAACGGCGCTCGTGGGAGTAAAGCGTCGAGCGCGGACACGCTCCCTCGGCCGGTCGCTCCGCCGGGAAACGGCGCCGACGCGGGCCGGCCATGGTATTCGGACGAGGAAATCGCGCACTGGATCGCCGATAGCGCCGGGCGTGGCAGCGGGCCGAGCCGACGCAAACGGACGGATTGGCACTGGCTGCTGTACATGGCGGCCATGGGACCGTTTCTGCTGGTGGGCCTGGTCTTCACGGCGATAGCCCGGCTCATCTTACCGGCGCGCGTGCCGGTGTGGGGCTTTCGGCGGCGCGTGGCGGCGGTGCGCTACTTGCTGGCCGTCGGCGTCTTGGCGGGCATTGTGGCCGCGGCCGTGCTGGTGGTAGTCAACGGCTGGCCGTTTTCCGGCAGTCCGGCGACAGACTCCGGTGCGGGACAGGCCGTCGCCCCCCCGGCGGCCCAACCACAGACGCAGGTCCCGGCCGCAACGGCGGTCGTCGCGCCGCCGGCCGTGGTGCCAGCGCCGGCAGTAGAGCCGGTGGCACAACCGCAACCGCAAGCACCGGTCCAGCAACAGACGCAAGCGCCGGCCGCAACGGCAGTCGTCGCGGCGCCGGCGGCGGATACGGCGGCACAACCGGCAGCGACCGCTGTGGCGGAGACGGTGGTGACGACGCCCGCCGTCCAACCTACGGTCGTCGCCTCGCCGGTCCCGGTGGTCCAGCCGGTAGCCAGCCCGCCAGTGGCCGAGGCCCCGGCCATCGAGTGGGTAGTTGTCGCCAACTCCGGGGGGACGGGCGTTTTCCTCCGCCCGGAGCCGGTGTGGGATGCACGGTGGCGCGCCGAGCCGGGGGCTACCCAACGCGAGGGGGCTTATCCCCATCACGGCAATATCGCCTGGCGGGAAGGCACCCGGCTCCAGGTACGCGGCCCGGAGGTGACGGGCAGCGGTCCGCAGCCGGGCAGTAGCGCGGCCTGGGTACCGGTGCGGGACCCGGTCGGGCGGGAAGGCTTCCTGCCCGCGCGGTATCTCCAGCGTGTCGAGGCAGCGGCGCTGGCCGTGCCGACCGCGGCGCCGGCGGCGAGCGCCCCCGCAGCGGACACCACGCAGTTTGTAGTCGTGGCCGGGACCGACGGCACCGGTGTCTTCTTGCGATCCCGCCCGGAGTGGACGGCACGCTGGCCGGCCGCGGCAGGCGAGACCAAGGAGCAAGGAGCCTGGCCCCACCACGGCTGGGTGGCCTGGTTGGAGGGTACAAGGCTCCAGGTGCGCGGCCCACAGGTGACGGGCAGCGGTCCGCAGCTAGGCAGTAACGAGGCGTGGGTACCGGTGCGGGACCCGGTCGGTCGGTTGGGCTTCCTGCCCGCGCGGTACGTCGAGCCGGCCGACTAGGCCGAACGCTACACGTACACGCAGCTCGTCGGGGCGATTGGCTGATTGCCCCGACGCATTACCTGTCCCCAGTAACAGCAAGCACGCTCCACTCGCGTTCTCCCTCGTGCGGACATTCGGCAGTTGTAAGGAGGCCAACCTTGGTAGCACCACGTCCTCGCCAGCGGCCATACATGTCGAGGCGTCCGCCGGATGAGCCGGTCATCGTAGATGTCGAGCACCGGCCCGGGGACGCTCTAGCCGAGTGGAATGGACCGGAGGGACAGGCGTGGGACATGGCCTCGTTGGGCGAGTGGGAAGCAGCCGGTCTGGCGCTTGGCGATGGTCCGGCGGGTCCTGAAGCGATCCCCGGCGCGATCCGTAGCCGTCCGGTGAGCAGTCGGCCTCGCCGGAGGCCCGCTCGGCAGCGCCGGACGAGCGCAGATTCAGTGGCCTGGACCGGAGCAACGCTGCCGGACCAGGCCACTGGCCGGCCTGGGGCTACCTCCTCGCGCTCACAAGCTGGCTCGCGCCAGGCGGCGGGCTGGTGGTGGCCGTTCTATCTCCTGCTGTGCGGACCGCTCCTGGTGCTCGGCCGCGTCCGTTGGCCACGCCGGGCACTACCACGAATGTTGCTGATTCTGGCAGCGGTCATCGGGATACTGGTGACGGTTGCCGCGTCGGCCGAGCTGTTGCAGCGCATCCGCACCGCGGCGCCGGCTCACGTGCAGCCGCCCGCTACCGGGGCAGAGTCCGGCACAGGCCAGGGTACCGAGACGCAGCCGCCAGGGGAAGCTGTCACGACGCAAGAGGAGAGCGCAGCACCCACAGGCTTGTGGGTTACGGTAGCCAACACCGACGGTCAGGGTGTGTACCTGCGGCGTCAACCGGATTGGTCGAGCAAGTGGGTGGCGTGGAATGAAGGCACCAAGCTCCACGTGCTTGCGGCAGGAGTGGGCGGAGTGAGCGTGAGGGGAGCACCGAGCGCGAGCAGTGCGGCGTGGCTCCAAGTGCGCGACCCGGAGGGCCGGGTTGGCTACGTTCCTGAGCAGTACGTGACACTGGCGCCCTGGCCCTAATTGCTGCCTACTCCAGACAGGTGAAGTTGACCGTTGGTGAGGAAGTTCACTACAATATCCTGGTAGCGGGTGTCTCGCCGATAGGTCGCGCAGACGCCTGCGGCTGTCCCCGTAGCTCAGCTGGACAGAGCGCTTGGCTACGAACCAAGAGGTCGGGGGTTCGAATCCCTCCGGGGATACCACGAGAATACGGCCCGTCGGATTGCTCCGATGGGTCGTTTGCTTTGCCCTCCGTCCCACCCCTCGCTGCTCCCCCAACGGCCGGTTGCGAGGCTGTAATCTGCCTGCAACCGCCCCGGAACCTCCACGCTGCACAATGGTCCCTAGCCGCACTGCCGATGGAGGCCGGCCTCTGCCGCACGCCGCGTTGACTCCCCTTCCCTGGAGGGAAGGGGCCGGGGGTTAGGTCCGGACCGGTGTGGGTCGCTTAGAATTGGAAATCGGGTGTGGCTGGCATGGAGGTCGGACGTGATGGCCGTTGACGTAAAGCAGATCGGGCGAGCAGTCGAGGATCATAGTCACTTCCTGCGAACGCTCACGTTTACGTTGGAGGAGGTGATTGTCGGGCAGCAGTATATGATCGAGCGCCTGCTCGTCGGGCTGCTCACCGGCGGACACGTACTACTGGAAGGGGTGCCGGGGCTGGCAAAAACCCTGACGGTGACAACGCTGGCGCAGGCTATCCACGCGCAGTTTCAGCGGATTCAGTTCACGCCGGACCTGCTGCCGGCCGACCTCATCGGGACGCTGATCTATAACCCGCGCGACGGCTCCTTCACGCCGAAGAAGGGGCCGATCTTTGCCCATATCGTCTTGGCGGACGAGATCAATCGCGCCCCGCCCAAGGTCCAGAGCGCCCTCCTGGAAGCGATGCAGGAAAAGCAGGTCACGCTTGGGGACGAGTCTTACGCGCTCGCGGAGCCGTTCCTGGTGCTTGCTACCCAGAATCCGATTGAGCAGGAAGGGACCTACCCGCTGCCCGAAGCCCAGGTGGACCGCTTCATGCTCAAGCTCAAGGTGACGTATCCCTCGAAACAGGAAGAGCGCCGGATATTGGACCGCATGGCCTCGACGCAGCCCAAGACGGACGTGGTGCCGGTGGTGCAGCCGGAGGACATCTTGCAGGCGCGGGCAGTGGTGGACGAAATCTACGTGGACGACAAGATCAAGGACTATATCGTAGACATCGTGCAGGCCACCCGGTCGCCGGGCGAGTACCGGCTGGACCTGGCCCACCTCATCGAATATGGCGCCTCGCCGCGGGCTACGATTGCGCTCACCCTCGGCGCCAAGGCGTATGCGTTCCTGCAGGGGCGCGGCTACGTCACCCCCCAGGACGTGAAAACCATCGGGCCGGACGTGCTGCGGCACCGGCTCATCCCCAGCTACGAGGCCGAGGCGGAAGAGTACACGTCCGATGACTTGGTGAAGCAGATATTCGACCACGTACACGTCCCGTAGGCCGGTGACACGCCAGGTCTGCACAATCGAATGCCAGCGGTGGTGCAGACCTGGCGGTCAGGAGCATCCATGATCCCTACCGAGCTGATGCGGCAGGTGCATCGTCTGCGGATTCTCACGGGGCGCGTGGTCAATGAGGTCTTTGCCGGCGAGTACGAGAGTGCCTTCAAGGGCCGGGGGATGGAGTTCGCCGAGGTGCGTGAATATCAGCCCGGCGACGAGGTACGCACCATTGACTGGAACGTGACGGCGCGCGCCGGTGCTCCGTTCGTCAAGCAGTTCGTGGAGGAGCGGGAGCTGACGGTCATGCTGGTCGTGGACCTCAGCTCCTCCGGGCGGTTCGGCTCGGTCGGTCGGCTCAAGAACGAGCTAGCGGCGGAGGTGTGCGCGGTGCTGGCCTTGGCAGCCACCAAGAGCAACGACCGGGTGGGGCTGCTCATCTTCACCGCGCAGGTCGAGCTGTACATCCCGCCGAAGAAGGGTATCCGCCATATCCTGCGGGTGATCCGTGAGCTACTGAGCTTCGAGCCGCGCGCCGCTCAGACGGACATCCCCGGCGCCTTGGACTACCTTGCCAAGGTGCTCAAGCGACGGGCGGTGGTGTTCCTGGTGTCGGACTTCATCGCCACGGATTTTCACCGGCCGCTGCGGCGGGTCAGCCGCCGCCATGACCTGATCGCCGTGACCATCGAGGATCACCGTGAGCGGGAATTGCCGGACGTGGGGCTGATCGAGCTGGAGGACGCGGAGACGGGTGAAACGCTGCTGATAGATACGCGCAGCGCGCGCGTGCGCGACGAGTACCGGGCCGGGGCGCAGCGGGAGGCCGAGCAGTTGCACAGCGACCTGCGGCGGATCGGGGCCGACTCCATCGCGCTCTCCACCGGCACCTCGTATGTGCAGGACCTGGTGCGGTTCTTCCACACGCGGGAACGACGACGGTAGACCGGACAGGCTCGATGAACATTGAGGGCGTGGACCTCACCCCCGGCCCCTTCCCTGGAGGGAAGGGGAGTCTGGCTTCCCTCTTGCGTGGGAATGACGGACGAGACGGCGGGCTGGTGATGGCATGGGTGCTCGTCGTGCTGGCCCTGCTCGTCGTCGGCTGCGAGGTGGGTGAGACGAGTGCGGCGGAGACACCGGCGTTTGCCGTGGACCGCCCGTTCGAGCGGGGACCGCTCACGGTCCATGTACGGCTCGACAAGGACACCATCACCATCGCCGAGCACGTGCGCCTCTCGGTCGTTACCGTGCTGCACGAGGGCTACACGCTGGATGAGCCGCAGTTCGGTCGGCAGCTTGGCGGCTGGTCCATCGGCGATTACACGTCGGCACCGGCATCGCTCGACGATCAAGGCCGGCACGTCACGACGCGCGAGTACGCGCTGCATCCGTTCCTATCGGGAAGCTATGAGATTCCGCCGTTGACCTTCAGCGTCCGCGCCCAGGCCGGCCGCAGCGACAGTGCATCGCCGGACTCTTTCACGCTCACGACCGAGCCTATCCCGGTGGAGGTGACCTCGCTGCTCGACGACCAACGCCGCGAGCTGACCGTGGGGCCGATCAAGTCGGTTGTCGGGTTGCCTCCCTCCGCGTACACGTGGCTGTGGATCGCAGCCGGCGGTGTCGTGCTCGCGTTGGTGGCGCTCTACCTCCGGCGGCGCCGGCAACGACCGGCCGCGGCGCGGCGCTACAGAGCACACGAGCTGGCGACGGTCAAGCTGGCGCGGCTGGCCGAGCGGAAGCTCATCGAGCGGGGCGAGGTCAAGGCGTTTTACCGCGAGGTGTCGCAGATTCTGCGCCAATACATCGAGGATCGGTTTGCGCTCCACGCCCCCGAACGGACAACGGAGGAGTTCCTGCGCGAGGCCCGGCGGTCGGCGGTGTTCACGACGGCGCAAGCGGATACACTCGGCGATTTTCTCGCGCACTGCGATCAGGTGAAGTTCGCCGAGCTTTCCCCGACGACGGTGGAGGCCCAACGGACGTTCGACACGGCCCGGACTTTTATCGAGCGGACCAAGACCGAGGAACGACAGGTCGTCGTCGAGGCTGCGGCCTGAACGGGAGACGTGACCGTGCGTTTTGCAGCGCCCCAAGCCTTTCTGCTGCTGACGCTACTGCCGCTCGTGGCGTGGTTCTACCTGCGGCGGGGGCGCACGGCTACCGTGCGGTTTTCGTCACTGCGGCGCGTCGGCACGCTGGGACGCAGCGTGCGTCTCCGGGCGAGGCCGCTGCTATTGGTCCTCCGTTTGGCTGCGCTCGCCTTGCTAGTGATCGCAATTGCCCGACCGCAGACGAGCCGGTCCGAAACGCGCGTGTCCACGGAGGGCATCGCGCTGGAGATGGTCGTAGATCGCTCCAGCAGTATGCGCGCGGAGATGGATTTCGAGGGTGAGCGCCTGAACCGGCTGGAGGTGGTCAAGCGGGTGTTTACCGAGTTCGTTGTGGGCAACGGTGACGATCTGCCCGGCCGGCCGCACGACCTCATCGGCATGATCGCTTTTGCCCGGTTTGCCGATACGGCGGCGCCGCTGGTGCGGGCACACGATGCCCTGGTGCAGTTTGTGCAGGGCACCAAGATTGTCCAGCTCCGGGCGGAGGACGGGACGGCTATCGGCGATGCCCTGGCGCTGGCGGCTGCGCGTCTGAAACGGGCCGAGGAAGACATTGCCCGCTGGGCAGAGAGCGGCAACGGCGATGCCTTCACGATCAAGAGCAAAGCGATCATCCTGCTCACCGACGGGCGCAACAACGCCGGTGACATGACACCCGGCCAGGCCGCGGCGCTGGCCCGCGACTGGGGGATCAAGATTTATGCCATCGGGATCGGGGGCGGCGATGAGTTCATCACCGTGCAGACTCCGTTGGGCGGTACCGTGCGGGTGCCGGCCGTCGGGCTAGGGCTGGATGAGGCGACCTTGCGGACGGTGGCCGAGGTTTCGGGCGGACGGTACTTCGTGGCGGCCGACGGCGACGCGCTGCGGAACGTCTACCGGGAGATTGACCGGCTGGAGAAGACGGAAATCGAGACGCTGGAATTTGCCCAGCACGATGAAGCGTTTTGGCCCTACGCGCTGGCAGCGGGCCTCCTGCTGCTGGCTGAGATCATCCTGAGCAACACGTGGCTACGGAGAGCACCCTGATGCATAGCCCCGAATGGCTGCACGCCTGGTGGCTGCTCCCGGCGCTGGCGGCGCTCTATGCTTACGGCTTTCATCGCAAGCGCATGGCGCTGCGGACGTTCATCCGGGAGCCGGGTCTGCTCCCCATGCTGAACGTTTCGGTCAGCCGGCCGCGGCAGATCGCCAAGGCGGCGCTGGTCCTGCTGGCGCTAGGGCTGATTGCCGTGGCGCTGGCGCGGCCACGGTGGAATCCGCAGCCGGAGCAGCTGCAACGCTTGGGGCGCGACGTGGTGTTTGTCCTGGACGTATCGCGCAGCATGATGGCCGAGGACCTTGCGCCCAGCCGCCTGGAGCGGGCCAAGCTGGCCATTGCGGACGTGCTGGACACCTTGGAGGGGGACCGCGTGGGGCTGGTGGCGTTCGCCGGTACGGCCGTCGTGAAAAGCCCGCTCACGTTGGACTACGGCTTCATGCGCTTGGCGCTGCGGGACCTCGCGCCGGAGAGCGTCTCGCGCGGCGGCACGCTCATCGGCGACGCTATTCGTGTGGCCCTGAACGAGGTGTTCGACGACAGCGAGCGCGGGTTCAAGGACATCATCATCATCACCGACGGAGAGGATCACGAGAGCTTTCCCATCCAGGCTGCCGAGCAGGCCGGCGCGGCGGGAGTCCGCATTATCGCCATCGGTCTCGGTGATGAGGGCGAGGGCCGGCGGATTCCCGTCACGGACGAGGCCGGCCGGCGGACTTTCCTGACCTACAAGGGTGAGGAGGTGCGGAGCAAGCTGGACGGTGAAACGCTACGCAAGATCGCCCTGGCATCGGACGACGGCAAGTACCTCAACGTCGCCACCGGCAATATCAATCTGGACCAGGTATACGAGCAGTTTGTCAAGGAGGCGGAGCAGCGCGAGTTGGAGTCGCAGTCGGTGATTCGCTATGACGAGCGGTACCAAATCTTTCTGTTGCTGGCGCTGGCCCTTCTAGTTGGAGAGACATTGATCCGTGAACGCAAGACGACCTAGCGCCATTGTCCTCCTCATTGCGCTGTGGGGAGCCGCGTTGAGTGCGTGTGACGTGCCAAGCCTGCCGTCGGCCGGGCCGGGGGCTGAGGTCGGCCGGGGTAATGCACTCTTCGACCAGCAGGACTACACGGCGGCGCTGGAGGCCTACGCCGCGGCGGCGGACCAACTGCCGGATGCGCCGGAGGTGGTCTACAACCAGGGCGTCACGCACTACGCCTTGGGCGACTACGGCGAGGCGGAGCGGCTCTTCCGGCGGGTAGACCGGACCGCGCGGGACTTGGAGCTGGTAGCAGCAGCCCGGTACAACCTCGGCAATAGTAAGTTCCAGCAGGGTATGGCGCAACGCGAGAGCGACGTGCAGCAGGCACTCGCCGCGCTGCAAGCGAGCGTGGCGTTTTACCAGGGGGCGCTGGCGCTTACGCCGGACGACCGGGAGGCCGCCCGCAACATCGAGGTGGTGCGGCTGGCCATCAAGGACATCCTCGATCAGCTACAGGACCAGCAGCGAGAGCAGCAAGCACAAAACGAGGTGGCCGAGCGGCTCCGGGACTTGCAGCAGCGACAGGAGGACGCCGCGGCCAGGTCGGAACAGCTAGGGAACGAGCCGCCGCCGGAAAGCGCGTTGTCGGAGGCACTGCGGCAGCTCCGGGAGGAGCAGCGGGAGATTAGCGAGGAAACTGCCGCCGCGACACAGCAACTCCAAGAGCAGGCAGAGTCGGCGCAGCCGTCGGGAACGCCGTCACCGTCCGGCGTGCCGGAGGCCGGCGACGAGCGCCGCCAGGAAGCGCTCCAAAGACTGCAAGACGCGCAGAGTCAGCAAGAGCAAGCCGCAGATCGGCTGGAGGGGCAAGGGCCGCAGTCAGCGGCCAGCCACCAGCGCGCCGCGGCCGAGGATATTGCCGAGGCGCTGCGGGCACTGGGCGATTCCGGCGATGCCGGAGCGGCCGGTAGTCCGCAGGCGCAGGATCAGCAGCAAGAAGCTGCCCAACCGGCGCCAGAACAGTCGGCGCAGCAGGAGTCTCGCCCGGAGGAACAGAACCAGCAGCCGCAGGATACCACGGCGGCGCAAATCTTGGATAAAGAACGACGGGACCAGGCGGCACGCGAGCAGCTACAACGCGAGCTACAGCGTGTGCCGCCGGTAGAGAAGGATTGGTAACTGGATTCCCGCCTGCGCGGGAATGGCGGTGGGCCACAAGGGGGCTGAAGCCGCACAGGTCTCACAGTCCCCGTCCCCCCGCCGTGCGGGGGGACCATAGGGGGGCTGCGGCTGGAGCCGCGGTGACCAGAAGTGGAATGGGCAGAGGCGAGCAATGCGACGACTGAAGGCCATCGTAGCCGCCGTAGCAGCCTTGGCAGCGGTGCTACTTGTCCTGGCGCTGGCCGGCCCGGCCGCCGGGGCAGAGCCAGTCACCGTGCGGGCAGTGGTCGAAACGGACCGGGTCTATGCCGGCGAGAGCTTTGCCTATCGAGTGATTGTCGAGGGCGCGACGCCGCAGGTCCAGCCGCAACTCCCGGCGCTCGACGCCTTCGAGGTGGCCTACGAGGGGGGTCAAGATGTGTCATCGCACTCGATTTCCATTGTCAACGGTCGTAGGACCGAGACCGTCATCGAGCAGTATTACTTCCAGTACCGGCTGACGGCGCTCGCGCCGGGCCAGCACACCATTCCCGCCGCGACGTTGACGATAGACGGCCGGACGTACCGGACGGAGCCAATTGCCATCACCGTGGTCCAGCCGACCGAGCACCAAGACTTCAAGCTCAGGCTGGCGCTGGAGAAAGAGCGGGTATACGTCGGTGAGCCGGTGAAGCTCCGGCTGACCTGGTACCTGCGGCAGAGCGTGCGCGGATTTGCGCTCTCCCTGCCGCTGGTCGGCACGTTCGCGGCCGGCGATCCGGCGGCGCCGGCGGATGCACGGCAAGGGATGCTCAGTGGCGAGTATGTGGCGGTGCCTTTCCTCGGGAGCGAGGTTCTGGCGCGGAAGGGGCAGGGCACGCTGAACGGGGAGCAGTTCACGACGCTGACCCTGGAAAAGGTGCTGATTCCGCAGGAGACAGGGCAATTTCGGATCGGGCCGGCAGCAGTGGAGCTGAACGTCGTGACGGGCCAGACATCGAGCCGCAGTCCGTTCGACGATTTCTTCTCCGGCAGCTCGTTTTTCCGCAACTCACCGTTCAGCCGCGAGGTGACGCGCAAGCTGGTCGTCCCCTCCAATGAGCTACAACTGGAGGTGTTGCCCCTGCCGGAGCCGCGCCCGGCCAGCTTCACGGGACTGGTCGGCACCTACAGCATCGAGACGGCGGCGGCACCGACCGCAGTCAACGTCGGCGATCCGATCACGCTCACCATCCGCATTCGCGGCCCGGAGCCGCTCGGCAACGTCCCCGCCCCGGCCTTGCATACGCAGCGCAGCCTGGTTGAAGATTTCAAGGTGTCGGATGCGCCGGCGGCGCCGGTCGTGCGGGACGGCAGCGCCGTGTTCACGCAGACCGTGCGTGCCCTCAACGACCGAGTGACGGCAATCCCGCCGCTCGACTTGAGCTTCTTTGACGTGGAGGCCGGCGAGTACCGCACGGTGCAGAGTGCGCCCATCCCGCTGGTGGTGCGTCCGACGCGCCAAGTCACCGCAGCGGATGCCGTTGGTGGCAGCGGTGATGCGCCCGCGGCCGCTGCGGTGGAGACGCGCCCGGAGGGAATTGCCCACAACTACGAGGACGCCGACGTGCTGACGGATCAGGGCGTCGGGCTGCCGGAGCGGCTGCTCCATCCGGCGTGGCTGGCCGCGTTGCTAGGGCCACCGGTGCTCTATCTCGGCCTCGCGGCCGTACACGTCGCGCGGCGGAGATCGGGCGCCGACACTGCCAACGGTCGGCGGCGCCGGGCGCTCCGTGAGGCGCAGCGAGAGCTACGCGCGACGCACAGCGATACGTCTACGGAGGCTACACGCACGAGCCGCGCCGTCCATGGGTACTTAGCGGCAACGTTCGACGTGCCGGTTGCCGGGCTGACCCCGGCCGAGGCCGAGCGGCTGTTGCGGGCGCGGGGAATGCCACAGGCCGCGGCGATGCGGGAACTGCTGGAGCGGTGCGACGCGGCACGGTTTGCCGGCCTCGGGCCGGATGTTGCCGGCGGCCTGTGCGACGAGGCGGAGCGGCTGCTCGGCGCCATTGACCGGTGGCTTGACCGGTGGCTAAGGGCCAGGGAGCGGTGAGCCGGTCACAGGCTACGCGGAGGGAGTACGAACCATGCGGCGGCTGTGGGTGGTGCTCATCGCGGCGGTGATCGCGCTGCTGCCGGCCGCCGGCCTCGCTGCCGAGCCGACGCTGGCACCCGAGGCACTGCGAGGTCTCCTGGAGCAGGCGAACGAGAAGTTCCGGCAGGCAACGCGGGTAGCGCCGGAGGACCCGGCAGCGGCCACGCTGCTCTACCAGGAGAGCATCGTCCGATTCGAGAAGATCATCAGCGCGGGCAACGTCCGCAACGGCAAGCTGTTCTATAACCTGGCGAACGCCTATCTGCTCCAGGGCGACGTGGGGCGAGCCATCCTGAACTACCGGCGTGCCGCGCGTCTGACACCGGAGGACCGCAACCTGCAAGGCAACCTCGCCTTTGCCCGCAGTCAGGTGCGGGACAGCATCCCGGTGCCGCCTCAGCGCCGGGTGCTGGACACGGTCCTAGCCTGGCACAACGGCTTGCCCATGCTGCCCCGGCTGGCCGTGTTTGTGCTTGCGTTCGATCTGATCTGGCTGTTGGCCGCGCTGAAGCTACTCAACCTGGCGCGGTTCTCGCTGCGGCTGCCGGTGGCGCTGCTCGCTGTGGTCGCTGCGTTGTGTCTTGGATCGCTGGTCGTAGACGAGGTGGGTAGCCGGCGTGCGAACGAGGGAGTCGTTGTGGCCGGGCAGGTCGTGGGGCGCAAAGGGCCGGACTCGGTGGGCTATGCGCCGAGTTTCCGCGCGCCGCTGCACGCCGGCGTGGAGCTTGCCATCGTCGAGGAGCGCCCCGGCTGGTACTTGGTGCGTCTGCGCGACGACCGGGAGACATGGCTGCCGGCCGCGGCCGTCGAGCGGGTGTAACTGCGCCTGGTCGCTCTTTTTAGCCACAGAGAACACAGAGCGCACAGAGCAGGGGCACAGCCTGGGGAGGTACCCTACTCGCTAAACCCGATAGTAACGTTGATGTAATCCCGCAGCACAGCCTTGCCGGTAGCCACGTCTCCGGCAAGCAAGCACTCCACGCCTTCTTGCAGCAGGTGTGCCCGGAAGTCAGGGTCACGCTGGACGCGGGCTTGGACGGTTTGCTTGAAGTCAAGTGTGAGGGCCATCGCTCTATGTCTCCTCTCTCGGAGATGTCCGTTACTCTGGCGCAAGCAGGAGTCCAGCGGTGGGCAGGTACTGATTCCGTGCTCTACTCGTTCTCCGATACAGGTCGCGCACAATATTCGCTGCCTCCCGAAGGCCACCAAGACAAGAGTTTGACCCATTTGAGCGCTTCACTCATGGGTAATCCCTGCTCTTCACCCAGTCGTCTAGCCTCATACATTCGATTTGCTTCATTCAACTGATCAATCATTGCACGGGTGTCTTCGTAGAAGCGTTCTGCCGTTTCTAACGTCGTCGCTTGCTCCCACTTGGTCTCAGGTTCGGCCGGGCCTTCAACTGGATCGTACACCTGTACCTCCTCATAGGGAAGGATTTCAGTTCCAGCGTGGACCATTGTGTTGCGGTACCACATTATCTTACGAAACGTCTGGCACGGACGTTTGCCGAAATCAAGATCGTAGTTGATCAGCTTGGCCAATACTCGTAGCTTGGATTCTACACTCATGCCTCGTTCTATTTTTTCCCATTCCTTCTCGCCAAACTTATCCTGCCCAAGATGGTTGAGATAGGCTTCCAAGGCAAAGGCTGAACTGAGCATACTGAACATGCAGTTATGGAGTTGTCCCTCCTCACTTTCTTTCGCCAACTCTAGGGAACAAAAACTAGCATTAGAAAGCACACTGAAAGTGTAGACATATCTGGTTCCCTCAACATGGTGCTTTACCTTAGTAGTCTCTTCTTGGTTCATGCTTCTCCGCTCCTCAATTCTGGATCACTGAGCAAGTTGTTCAGCGCAATGATCCGATTCCGAACCACCGCTGCCAGCATAAAGTATACACCACCTAGGACGGCAGCGGAGGATGCTGGTCCCGTGTACTGGCGGTGGCTTGTTCGTAGGCGTGGGCGGCTTGGAGGAGGCGCTGCTCGGTGAAGGGTGGGCCGACAAGCTGGAGGCCGGCGGGTAGGCCCTGGCCGGTGAGGCCGCAGGGTACCGAGATCGCCGGGAGGCCGAGCAAGTTGAAGGGGTTGGTGAGGCGGGTGAGGACACGCCGCACGTCCGTGGGCGGCGTGTCGGGCTGCACGCGCACCATACTCTCGTCAATCCTGGGGGCCGGCACCGGCACCGCGGGGAGGGCGAGGAGGTCAACGTGGTCCCACACGGCGCGCATCTGCTCGCTGATGACCGTGCGGGCGCGCTGGGCGGTGAGGTAGGCCGTCGCAGGGAGCGCCAAGCCCAGCTCCAGGCGCTCGCGCACGTCGTCACCGTAGTCGTCGGGGCGCGAGCGCAGCCACTTGAGGTGAACGGTGGTGGCTTCGGAGCGAATGATCGGGTCGAATGCCGGGCCGAAATCATCGAGTGCCGGCAGTGAGACCGGCTCGACGCTCGGCCCGAGGCTACGCAGCGTGGAGACGGCCGCTTGGACCAGGTCGCGGATTTCCGGATGTACCTCGTCCCAACCGTCATCCTGGGGCACGCCTAAGCGTAACCCGCTCAGACCACCCTCCAGTTCAGCGGCGTAGGCCGGTACGGGTGTCTTTGACGCGGTGGCGTCGGCAGGATCGTGGCCGGCGATGGCTTCCAGCACCAGGGCAGCATCGGCGACGGTGCGGGTCATCGGCCCGACGTGATCTAGCGACCACGCTAGGGGCAGCAGCCCGGCCCGCGAGACGCGGCCATACGTCGGCTTCAGGCCCACGATCCCGCAGAGGGCAGCGGGCAGGCGGACGGACCCGCCGGTATCGGTACCGAGCGAAAACCCGGCTGCGCCGGCGGCAACCGCAGCGGCCGAGCCGCCGCTGGAGCCGCCGGTCACGTGGTCGGGCTGCCAGGGATTGTGGACGGGGCCGTAGTGCGGATTGACGTTGGTAATCCCATAGGCGAACTCGTGCAGGTTGGTCCGGCCGATCCTGATGGCGCCGGCGGCGCGCAGGCGCGCCAGCACGGTCGCTTCACGTTGGGGAATCCAGTCGGCGAGGATGCGCGAGCCGGCGGTGCAGCGGACGCCCGGCTCGGTGAAGATGTCCTTGGGCGCATAGGGGATGCCGTGCAGGGAGCCGAGGGCCTGGCCGGATGCGAACGCCGCTTCGGCGTGGCGGGCCGCCGCCAGTGCTTGGTCGGCGTAGAGATCGAGGTAGCAGTTGAGGTGCGGCTGCACGGCGGCACTGCGGTCCAGTGCTGCCGTAACCAACTCGACGGGCGAGACCTGCCGGCGCGCGAGCAGCCGGGCCGCCGCGGCGAGGGGGAGCGTATGCAGATCGTGTCCGGTAGACATCAGCGGCAACCGGCGGACCTTCAATAGCGCCTACAGCACAATGTCGAGCACGTAGAACCGGCGGTTGATCGTCGCGCGACCGCCGTGGGAGGCCATGCTGTAGGTTAGCTCGATGTAGATACGCCAGTTCTCGCCGCGGGTGTGCAAGAACTGCTCGGCCGGGCCGAGGATGACGTAGCCGTGCTCCTTGGAGCGGCCCTCGTGCGGCTTGACATCGAAGAGGTCGGGCAACTCCTCATCCATCGGGCGCGCCAGCGCCTGCACGAGCTGGGCACGGTCCATCTGGTCCGGTGGCAGGAGCATATGGAGCCGGATGGTGCCGGTGCTCTGCACGTGCTCGTAGGAAGGCGTCATGCCCTGACGCACTTCACCGGAGGTTAGCTCCTTGTAGGGTTTGGGTTCGATCTGTTGCGCTTGGGCGTAGTCTTCTTCGACCTCGCGGATGTAGGCGTCGAGGCGGCGGCGGGTTTCGGCTTGCTCCCGCTCCTGGCGCTGGCGCTCGCGGTTCCGAAACTCGCGGAACGGCGCAAGCAACCTATCGAGGAATCCACCCGTCTGTGTGGTGCTGCCGGCTTCACTCATGTACGTTCCCCTCTGTGCGACCTGCCTCAGCAGTCACGCTGAGGCCACGTTGCCTTGCATCTTAGCCTGCTTTCGAGCCAGCCGTCAAACGTGACCATGGATTTCCGGTCCAATGTGGGGGCCCTCACCCCGTCCCCCCGCCGCAGCGGGGGGACCATAGGGGGGCGGGCACACCAGCGCCCAACGCTGCTAGGGTGCTGCCCCGACTAGGACCGGTCGCCGCCGCGCGTGTGCCCCCACCCCAGCCCTCCCCCGTTGCGACGGGGGAGGGCTGGGGTGGGGGCCGTGCTATGCTTGCCGGTGGCTATGGTTGGGGAGGAGGCCGCCTCCGCACAGTGAGGCGACAGCATTGTGCCATTAGCGCGATTTCGCTGCGAGGTAGAGCACGATCCGGTTGAGTTCGGGGAGTGCCTGAGCTGCTCCCGCGCCGAATCACCGCCGCGCGGCCGGCGCTGCCAGTTCACCTATCCGCTGCTGCGGGCACTTACTCAGAACGACCAGGGGCGCGAGGGCATCGTGCTGTCGGCCACGCGGCTGACGGGCTGCACGCGCCAGACTGCGCTGGAGCTGCTGGTTGACTATACGGCGTATCCCCACCAGCTCTATCCCCGGCTGCGCGGTGCGCTGATGCACGCCGGTATCGAAGCGCAGCAAGGGGATGACGACGAGATCATCGCCGAGCGGCGCTTTCAGCGCAGCGCCACACCGGAAGTCGTGCTGACCGGTCAGCCGGATGAGATTGATCTGCGGCGCCAGCTGATCGTGGACTACAAGACGGTCAAGGCGCTACCGCGAAAGGTCCGCGAGGAGCACGTCTGGCAGCTCAATATGTATCGGTGGCTCGTGCAGGACGGTCAGGACCTCGTGACGGGAGAGCACGTCGCCTATGATATTCAGCAGTTGGGGATCGTCTACCTGGCACCCAACGAGGTGTATAAGCGGCGCGTGCCGCTCTTGGACCTGACGCAGGTAGAGCGATTCGTAGTCGAACATGGCGGCGCGATCCTGCAGGCCCTCGACGGCGAGGGGCTGCCGCCGCGCGCCTGGAACCCACACTCCCACCCGCTCTGCCGCGGCTGGTGTGCCGTGCGTCAGCAATGTCTGGACGCCGGGGAAGATGGGAGCGGCGAGTTTGCGTTGGACGGCGAGGCGCTCCAAGAGCACGCGGTTTCCAGCCCCCACCCCGGCCCTCCCCCGTCGCGACGGGGGAGGGAGTCTGCCCGTCCCCCCGCGGCGGCGGGGGGGCCATAGGGGGGCTATTGGCCGCTGGGTCCTGGCGTTGACGCTCGCCGGGGCGCGTGGGTAGACTCCCGAATGATTGGCTTCGGTCGGTCCATATCACTGCTCTCGAAAGGCGCTCGACACGATGTCCACAGCAGCACCGCACGTCGCGCAACGCATTCGGGCCATGGCGCCGTCGCCGACGATGGCGATGGCGGCCAAGGCTGCCGCCATCCAGCAACAGGGACACAAAGTCCTCAACCTGACGTTGGGTGAACCGGACTTCGAGACCCCGGAGCACCTCAAGGAGGCCGCGCGCCGCGCCATCCGCGACGGCAAGACGCGATACACGCCGGCCAGTGGGATTCCGGAGCTGCGGGAGGCGATCTGCGAGAAGTTCCGGCGCGAGAATGGGCTGGAGTATCAGCCTGCCGAGGTGATGGTCGCCGTCGGCGCGAAGCAGATCCTCTACAACATCTGTATGGCGATCTGCGATCCAGGAGACGAGGTGCTGGTGCCGATCCCGGTCTGGCAGACGTTCGTGGAGCAGGTCAAGCTGGCGGAGGGCAAGCCGGTGCTGGTCGAGCTAGGCAGCGATCACCGCGTCCGGCGGGCCGACCTGGAGCCGCACGTCACCGCGCGCACACGGGCAATCTTTCTGAACAGCCCGAACAACCCGACCGGGGTGGTCATGGACCCGGAGGAAGTGCGAGCGGTGGCCGAGCTGGCGGTCGAGCGGGGCATCTATCTGATTGGCGACGAAACCTACGAGCACTTCCTGTACGGCGATGCGACTCACGTGGTACCGGCGGCGCTCGATGAGGAAGTGAAACGCTGGACCATTGAGGTCAATACGGTCAGCAAGACGTATGCGATGACCGGGTGGCGGGTAGGTTATGCCGCCGGCCCGGCCGAGGTCATCAGTGCGATGGCGGCGCTGATGGGGCAGAGCACCACGCAGACGGCCTCCGTCTCGCAATGGACGGCAATCGAGGCGCTGACCGGTCCGCAGGATTGCGTGCAGGAGATGGTTGGCGAGTTCGCCAAGCGCCGCGAGTATTTCATCAACGGCCTACACCGGATCGGCGTCGAATGCGCCTGGCCGGAGGGCGCTTTCTATGCCTATCCCAGCCTGCCGGCCGGCGAGTCTGCTTCGCTGGACTTCTCGGACCGCCTGCTGACCGAGGCGCATATCGCCACCGTGCCAGGGGCCGACTTCTACGGCGAGGGCAACCTGCGCCTCAGCTATGCCACCAGCATGGACGTGTTGAGCGAGGCATTGGAGCGGCTGGAGCGGTACTTGGGGTAGAGGCTGGAGCCTCATCCTTGCCCCCCTATGGTCCCCCCGTTGCGACGGGGGGACGGCGTGTTCCCTCCCCCGTCGCAACGGGGGAGGGCGAGGGTGGGGGCCAACACACTACCTCATCAAGTCCGGTCGTTGAAGCCGCCTAGAACTCCTTGAGGGCGGCGACGAGGGCTTGGATCATGTCCCGGCCGTCGCCGAAGAGCATGAGCGTGTTGTCGGCGACAAAGAGGGGATTGGGGATGCCGGCAAAGCCGGGGCTGAGGCTGCGCTTGACCACGATCACGGACTGCGCTTCATCCACGTTGATGATGGGCATACCGGCAATGGGCAACGAGGGGTCCGACTCGCGGGCCATCGGGTTCACCACGTCGTTGGCGCCGATGACCAGCGCCACGTCGGTTTGCTGGAAGGTGGAGTTGACCTCGTCCATCTCCTTCAGCTTCTCGTAGGGAACGTCCGCTTCGGCGAGCAAGACGTTCATGTGGCCCGGCATCCGCCCGGCAACCGGGTGAATGGCGAACTCCACCTCCACACCCCGATCCTCCAGCAGGGCTACGAGGTCGCCGACGACGTATTGGGCTTGGGCGGCGGCCATCCCGTAGCCGGGGACGATGACCACGCGCCGGCTGCCGTCCATGAGTAGCGCGACGTCGTCCGGCAACGCCGACTTTACCCGCCCGGCGTAGATGTCGTCGGTCTCGGTCTCGGTGGCTACCTCCGCGCCCACGCCGGCAAAGATCACGTTGGTCAGTGAGCGGTTCATCGCCCGGCACATGAGGACGGTGAGAATGAACCCGGCGGTACCGACGAGGGAGCCGGCGATGATGAGCACGCTGTTATTGAGCACCCAGCCATGGCCAGCGGCGGCCAGTCCGGAGTATGAGTTGAGCAGGGCGATCACTACTGGCATGTCGGCGCCGCCGATGGGGAGCACGAGGAAGATGCCGAGCACGGCGGCCGTGGGCACCAGGAGCCAGAAGGGCAGCGAGGAGGTCGGGTCCAGGATCAGCCAGATGCTCAGTCCCAAGCAGAGCAGGGCCAGGATCACGTTGATGACGTGCCGGCCGGGGAGGAGAATGGGTCGCTCTGGGATGAGTCCCTGGAGCTTGCCGAACGCGACGGCGCTGCCCGTCAGGGCTACGCCGCCGATCAGCCCGGCGGCGACGGAGGAGATGGTGAACTGAATTGAAATCTCCTCGACAAAGCCGCCTTTGAGTGCTTCTTCGAGCGCGGCGCCGACGGCGAGGGCCGAAGCGCCACCGCCGAAGCCGTTGAAGATAGCAACGACCTGGGGAATGCCGGTCATGGGGACGCGGTAGGCCATGATTGCGCCGATCAGTGCCCCCGATACCAGCCCCACAATGATGATCTCGAAGCTGACGATGCGGTGGTCCAGCAGGGTGACTACGATGGCCACCAACATGCCCACCGAGCCGAACAGGTTGCCCCGCACGGCCCGGCGCGGGTGGGACATATCCCGCAAGCCGAGGATGAAGAGGGCCGCGGCGAGCAGGTAGAAGAGGTCTATGAATGCTTGCGCCATGCTACGTCTTCCGTCCGCGGAACATGCCTAACATGCGGTGGGTTACGAGGAAGCCGCCCACCACGTTGGCGGTCGCCATTGCGACGGCCACCACCCCCAGGATGGTGGTGAAGAGGGTCAGCTGTTGGCCGGCCGTGACCAAGGTACCGACGAGGGTAATGCCGGAGATGGCATTGGCCCCGGACATGAGCGGGGTGTGCAGCAGCGGCGGGACCTTGCGGATGACCTCGAAGCCCACAAAGAGCGCCAGCACGAAGATGGTCAGCGCCTTGACGAAAATGCTCAACTCTTCCATTAGGAGCTACTCCCTTCAGCGGTGTGCGCGGGCGCGGCGGGTAGTCCGAGCAGCTCGCGCACCCGCGTATTGCGGACCTCGCCCTCGTGGGTGAGGAGGGTATCGTGGATGATTGGGTCTTCCAGGTTCAGGCGGAGCTGGCCGGCGGCCAACAGGTTGCCCAGGAAGGCAGCGACGTTGTTGGCGTACATTTGGCTGGCGTGATAGGGGATGGTAGACGGGAGGTTGACCGGTCCCGCAATGGTGACGCCGTGGGCCTCTATCGTCTCGCGCGGCCGGGTTAGCTCGCAATTGCCGCCGCCTTCGGCGGCCAAGTCCACCACGATAGACCCCGGGCGCATGTCGGAGACCATATCTGCGGTGATGAGCGTTGGCGCCTGGCGGCCGGGGACCGCGGCGGTGGTGATGACCACGTCGCTCTCGGCCACCACCTGGGCCATTACCTCGCGCTGGCGACGGTAGAACTCCTCGTCCATGGCGCGGGCGTAGCCCCCGGACCCCTCGGCACCTTCGGTCTCCAGGCCAAGCTCGACGAACCGGGCACCCAGGCTTTCGACCTGCTCTTTCACCACCGGGCGGATGTCGTAGGCATGGACGACGGCGCCGAGGCGACGCGAGGTGACGATAGCCTGAAGACCGGCGACGCCAGCGCCCACTACGAAGACTCGCGCCGGGGTGATGGTGCCGGCGGCGGTAATCATCATGGGGTACATCTTCGGCAGGGACTGGGCAGCCAAGAGCGCCGCCTTATAGCCCGCAACGGTAGCCATGGAAGAAAGCGCGTCCATCGGCTGGGCACGGCTGATACGCGGGACCAACTCCAGCGCAAAGGCGGTGACACCCTTTGCCGCCAGTTCGCGGGCCGCCATCGGCGCTCCCAGCGGGTTAAGCAGCCCGATCACGACCTGACCGTCGCGCAGCAGCGCCAGGTCGGCGCCGCCGGCGTCCGGCCCATGGACGTACACGAGCACGTCGGCCGCGGAGAACAAGGCGGTCCTGTCCGGTGCGAGCCGGGCGCCCTGCGCCTCGAAAGCCGAATCGGGATAGCCCGCCTGTGCGCCAGCGCCGGACTCGACGAGCACCCCCAATCCGGCTTGTGCTAACTTCGGCGCCAGCGCCGGGATCAGGGCTACGCGCCGTTCGTCCGGATACGTCTCCGCGGGTACTCCGACGATCACCTTAACCCCCACGCGCTATGTCGGCTGCGAGACGGCCTCTGCGGACCGGTGCTCAGTGCGGTGCGGGATAGTATAAGGTAGAGCCGGATTATGAGTCTCTGTGCGTCGGAATACTCGGTAGTTCATCCATCAGGTCGGGAATTTACACGCTATTGTAGTGCTTTCTCGCCAAACAAGATCGCCAGGACCGCCGACGTGTCGACAATCACTTGGGCAGTCCGTGCTCGTCGTAGAGGAAATCGCCGTGCGCGACGGCTGATGGCCCATCGCGCAACAGGCGAGCACAGCGTTGACCGATGGTATGTAGCTCCTGGACACGGGCCTCGACGCTGCGCTCGCGTCTCTCGCGCTCCAAACGCTCCTTGAGCGCAACAGTGATGGCGCCGGTCATCGTCTCGCCGGTAAGACGGGCCAACTCGCCGGCCAGGCGACGGGTCTCTTTGTTCTTGATGTTGAGGCTCATCGGAATCGTGGGGGGTGGAACTACAATCAACGTGTCTACCATATATTTTTTCCGCCACCTGGTGCAACGTCGGCCGGGCGTTGGAACCCGTTTCACAACTGCACCCAGGGCGAATTCCTAGTGGTTGCCCCGGTCATGCTCATTATCGTCCTCACGATCTTCGATGTCAGGACAGCCCTCACCCCGGCCCTCTCCCACGGGGAGAGGGGGGTTGGATTCCCGCCTGCGCGGGAATGACGGCTTTGCAAGGGTCTCCTATGTCGGCTGCGAGACGGCCTCTGCGGACCGGTGCTCAGTGCGGTGCGGGATAGTATAAGGTAGAGCCGTATTATGAGTCTCTCTTCGCAGGACGCCGCCAGGTCTGCACAATCAGTTGGAGATAGGTGGTGCAGACCTGGCGCGTCAGAGCCGCTCGTTGCTGCGCTGCCCCTCGTCGGCTACCGTGTGCTCGACCTGACCCGCGCCTTGGTCGGACCGTACTGCACGATGCTGCTCGGTGACTTGGGCGCCGACGTGATCAAAGTCGAGCGCCCGGAGACCGGCGACGAGGCGCGGCATTGGGGGCCGCCCTTCTTTGGCGGTGAAAGCTCCTATTTTCTCTCGATGAACCGCAACAAGTGCAGCGTGGCGCTCGACCTGAAGGATGCGACGGGATTGCGGCTTTGCCTCGAATTGGCTGCACAGGCGGACATCGTGATCGAGAACTTTCGACCCGGTGTGGCGGACCGGCTGGGCGTGGGCTATGACGCGGTGCGTGCGGTGCGGCCCGACGTGGTGTATTGCTCGATCTCGGCCTACGGTCAGGACGGGCCGGACGCCTGGAAACCGGGCTACGACCTGATAATGCAAGGCGAGGCCGGGATGATGAGTGTCACCGGTCACCCGGACGGACCGCCGGTGAAGGCCGGGGTTGCGGAGACGGACATTCTCGCCGGGACCAACGCGCTGGCGGCCCTGCTGGGGGCGTTGCTGGCGCGGGAGCGGGCCGAGCACGCGGGCAGTGCGCCGGCGGCGCAGTACATTGACGTGGGGCTGCTGGAGGGGCAGGTTTCGCTGCTCGGGTATCACCTCGTCGGTACGCTGCTCTCCGGGAAGCTACCGGGGCGGATGGGAAATGCGCTGCCCTATATCGTGCCGTACCAGGTGTTCGAGACGGCGACGTTCGAGATCACGATAGCGGTGAACAACAACCAGCTTTGGCAGCGATTTTGCCGCGGGGTGGGAATGCCGCAACTGGCCGCCGACCCGCGCTTTGCGACGAACGGCGACCGGGTGCGCCACCGCGACCAACTGTTGCCGGAGCTGGAAGCCTTGTTCAGGACGCGGCCGGCCGACGAGTGGCTGGCACGGTTGGAGCGGGAGGGCGTGCCGTGTGGCCCGATCAATACGATGGATCGCGTGGCAGCGCATCCGCAGGTACAGGCCCGCGGGCTGGTGCAGGAGCTGGACCATCCCATCGGCCCGGTGCCGACGACGGCGCTACCCTGGCGCTACGGCCGGCCGGGCGGGCGTGACGCCGGCCCGGCCGCGCCGTTGCGACCGCCGCCGTTACTCGGCCAGCACACCGAGGCCGTGCTGGTTGACGTGCTGGGCTGCTCGCCGGAGGCGGTGGCCGAATGGGCCGAGCGAGGCATTGTGCAGTTGGGTAGTGCGAGGGCTGATGGGGTATAACGGGCAAGGGGGAGTCCGGGCCGCAGGCGCCGGCCCCCTATGGTCCCCCCGCTGCGGCGGGGGGACGGGCTGTTCTCTGGCAGAGAGGAAACGAGCGAGAGACGATGGGTATGCTTGAAGGCAAGGCGGCGTTGGTCACGGGTGGCGGACGGGGTATCGGGCGGGGCATCGCGCTGGCGATGGCGCGGGCCGGGGCAAGTGTGGTGGTGAACGACATCGGCGCATCGCTGACGGGCGAGGGCGCCGACCGTGGTCCGGCCAACGAGGTCGCTGAGGAGATTCGCGCTGCCGGCGGCGCAGCCATTGCTAATACCGGCTCGGTCACGGATCACGCCGAGGGCCGGCAGATGGTCCAGGACTGCGTGGACCGGTTCGGCACAATTGATATTGTGGTGCATACGGCGGGGATTCTGCGGGATCGGATGATCTTCAATCTCACCGAGGACGAGTGGGACAGCGTGACGGCGGTGCATCTCAAGGGCGCGTACAACGTCATTCACCCGGCGACGCAGCAGTTTCGTCAGCAACGCTCCGGTCGGATCATCGCCTTCTCTTCGACTTCGGCGCTCGGCGCACCGGGCCAGCCCAACTACGGGGCTGCCAAGGCCGGAATTCTGGGCCTGATCTGGTCCTGCGCCAATGCACTGACCCGCTATAACGTGACCGCGAACGCGATCATGCCGTTCGCCGACACGCGGATGATTGACACGACGCCGCGCGCCCACCAGCAGTTCGAGCAGACGGGGAAGTGGCCGAGTGAGGTGGCGGCCGGGACGGAGCGTGACCCGGAGAACGTGGCGCCGCTGGTGGTATACCTGGCGAGCGACGCGGCGCAAGCGGTCAACGGGCAGGTCTTCGGCAGCTTCGGCTACGAGGTGGCGCTGCTGGCGCAGCCGCGCTTCGTCCGGGGACTGCGGCGCGGGCGGCGCTGGGAGCCGGAGGAGTTGCGCGACTTGGCACCGACGACGCTGGCGCGTGATCTGCACCCGCCGCCGGCAGTTGGGGGAGCGTTCAGCCTGCTCGATCAGATTCCCGAGGGTGGGGACGACGTAGCGCCTGGGGTTGAGTTTTGGGAGCTGGATTGACTGCGGGGCTGGTCAGTAGGCAGAGGTAGTTTTTGTCTGCATCAGGATTTTCGGGATGCAGGGATGAGCAGGATGGATTCCGGCTTTCGCCGGAATGACGGGGGACAGGGTGCGATTCATCGCGCCCCTACGGGCGGAGGCGGCAGCCAGGGAGAGTGGATTCCCGCGAACGCGGGAATGACTGGAGAGGGGCCGGAGCAACAACGGCTATGGATGCACTGAGCGGAAGAGTAGCCATCGTCGGGGTTGATGAGTCCGACGAGATCGGCGTCGTGCCGCAGAAAACGGCGCTCCAGCTTCATGCCGAGGCGGCGCAGAACGCTCTGGCCGATGCTGGTATCGAGAAGGATGAGGTGGACGGGCTGTTCACCGCCGGGCTGTCTACTATCGAACTCGGCGAATATCTCGGTATTCGGCCGACGTATACCGACGGGACGAACGTCGGCGGCTCGTCGTTTGTCATCCACATTGGCCATGCCGTGAGTGCCATTGCCAATGGACTGTGCCAGGTGGCGCTCATCAGTCATGGTCAGAGCGGGCGCTCGCGCCAGAGTGGCCCGCCGCCCGACCTGTATGGGCAGAACGTTGCACAGTTCGAGGAGCCGTGGGGGCTGCCGCGTCCGCTGGGGGCCTACGCGATGGCCTGCGCGCGCCACATGCACCGCTACGGCACGACGCATGAACAGCTGGCCGAGATCGCCGTAGCGACGCGCCGGTGGGCGGCGCTGAACCCGAAGGCGCTGATGCGCGAGCCGCTGACCATCGCCGACGTGCTGGCGAGCCGCTGGATTAGCTGGCCATTGCATCTGCTGGACTGCTGTCTCGTGACCGACGCCGGCGGGTCCGTGGTTCTGACGAGCAGGGAGCGGGCGCGAGACACGCTGAAAACGCCGGTCGCAGTGCTGGGGTTTGGGGAGCACCACGACCACGCGATCATCAGCCAGATGCCCGATCTGACGGCGGGACCGGGGCAGGTATCGGGCGCCCGTGCTTTTGCGATGGCCGGCGTTGGGCACGATGACATTGACGTGGCCGAAATCTACGACAGCTTCACCTATACCGTGCTGCTGTCGCTGGAGGACTTGGGCTTCTGCGGGAAGGGTGAGGGGGGCGCCTTCGTCTCGGAGCAGCGCACCGCGCCCGGCGGCGATTTTCCGCTGAATACCCAGGGCGGCGGGCTGTCCTATACCCATCCGGGGATGTTCGGCATCTTCACGGTGATCGAGGCGGTGCGTCAGCTGCGTGGCGACCATGCGGCCGCCGGCCAAGCGGCGCGACAAGTGCATGACGCGCGGCTGGCGCTTGTCCACGGCACCGGCGGGGTGCTCTCGGCCACCGGGACGGCGATCTTGGGGGTGTGACCTGTGCGACGGGGGGACGAGGAGCAGCCCCCCTATGGTCCCCCCGTTGCGACGGGGGGACGGGAGAGGCGCGGGAGGGTGTGGCGGGGGGAACGGGACACGATGACTGACAACGGCTACAGCAAGCCGCTGCCGCGGCCCGATCCGGTGACGCAGCCCTTCTGGGACAGCGTCAAAGCGCACGCGATGACCATTCAGCGGTGTCGCGCGTGCCGGAGGTACGTGTTCTATCCGCGGGGGCACTGCCCGGCCTGTTTTGGACGGGACCTGGCGTGGACGCGGGTGAGTGGGCGGGGGGTGGTTCATGCGTTCACGATTGTCCACTATCACTCCACGCCCGCCTTTCGAGTGGATACGCCCTACGTCGTGGCCTTGATCGAGCTGGATGAGGGCGTGCGGATGATGAGCAACCTCGTGGAGGTGACTCCCGATCCGCAGCACGTACATGTCGGTTTGCCGGTCGAGGTGGTCTACGACGACGTGACGCCGGAGATGACCTTGCCCAAGTTCCGGCCAGCCGCGGACGGATAGCACGCTTTTGCCACAGAGTACACAGAGAGCACAGAGTAGGGTGTGGAGAGTAGCCCCCACCCTCGCCCTCCCCCGTTCCGACGGGGGAGGGAATAGGTTGGACGAGATGCTGAACTATCTGGATATTGAGCTACCCGACGACGCGCGGCAGCTCCAGCGGCGGGTGCGACGGTTTGTGGAGGAGGAGGCGCTGCCGCTGATTCCGGCATGTTTCGAGGCGGGGCGCTTTCCGACCGAGCTGATCCCGCGGTATGCCGAGTTGGGGCTGCTTGGCGGCACGCTCCCGATTGACGGGGCGGGCCTGACACCGATGGCCTATGGGCTGACCTGCCAGGAATTGGAGCGCGGCGATAGCGGCCTCCGCAGTTTTCTCTCTATACAGAGCGCGTTGTGTATGTTCCCGATTTACTCCTATGGCTCGGAGTTACAGCGGCGGCGCTACCTGCCGGAGATGGCACGGGGGGCACTGATCGGCTGTTTCGGCCTTACCGAGCCGCTGCATGGCTCGGACCCTAGCGCGATGGAGCTGACCGCGACGCCCGATGGCAACGGCTGGGTATTGAACGGCACAAAGACGTGGATCGGGAACGGCTCAGTGGCGGACGTGGCGGTGGTGTGGGGGCGCACGCCGGAGGGTATTCGCGGGTTTCTCGTCGAGCGTGATCGGCCTGGGTGCCAAAGCCGCACGGATGGTGCCAGGTGTGGTGCGGCTTTGGCACCCGCGTTCGCCACTCGTGATATCGAGGACCGGCTCTCGTTGCGCGCCGCGACCGTTTCGGAGCTGACGTTCACCGACTGCCGGGTGCCGGCGGACGCGCTGCTGCCGGGCGCGGTGGGGTTGGGCGCGGCCTTGCGCTGTCTGACCGAGGCGCGATTCGGGATCATTTTCGGCGTGGTGGGCGCGGCGATGGCCTGCTACGAGACGGCACTGGCCTACACCACACAGCGGGAGCAGTTCGGCAAACCCATTGCGGCGTTCCAACTGACCCAACAGAAGCTCGTGGACATGCTGACGGGCATCACCCAAGGCCAGCTACTCGCCGTGCAGCTTGGTCGGCTCAAGGCAGCCGGTCGTCTCCGCCACCAGCAGGTGAGCCTGGGCAAGCGGACGAACGTGGCGATGGCACTGGACGTGGCGCGGACGGCGCGGTCGATGCTGGGGGCCAACGGCATTCGCCTGCACTATGGGGTGATGCGCCACGCCGTCAACTTGGAAACGGTGTATACCTATGAGGGCACGCACGAGATTCACACGCTGGCGGTAGGGCGGGACGTTACGGGAGAGGCGGCGTTTGGGTGATGCCCCCCCTATGGTCCCCCCGCAGTGCGGGGGGACGGCGTGTGGTGTGCCGTGGCTTATGTGAGGAGGTGGAGGGATGGCGTCGTCAATCGCCGAGGTGCAGGCGCTGGTCGGGCAGGAGTTGGGTGTCAGCCCGTGGCTCACCGTCACGCAGGAGGACGTGAACACCTTTGCCGATCTCACCAGCGACCACCAGTACATCCACGTGGACACCGAGCGGGCGCGGCAGACGATGTACGGCGGGACCATCGCGCACGGCTACTTCACGCTCTCGTTGGTCACGAGACTAGCCCGCGAGCGCGATGGCATACGGATCAATCTGCCGTGTCGCATGACTATCAACTATGGGCTTAACCGGGTGCGCTTTCCGGGACCGGTGCCGGTGGGGCGACGGATTCGGCTCCGCACCACGCTGCTCGACGTGGAGAGCATCAACCCCGGTAAAGGGCCGGATGGGCAGCCGCAGGCCCTCCAACTGACTTATCAGCAGGCCATGGAGGTAGAGGAGCAGGAGCGGCCCGGGATGGTCGCCGAGACGCTGACGCGCATCTACTTCTGAGTGGAGGGATTGGGCCTCACCCCCCCGGCCCCCTCTCCACCATGGTGGAGAGGGGGTGGATTCCCGCCTGCGCGGGAATGACGGGTGGGAGGTGTACGGCGACCGGGCCACTGGCCAGGGCCGCTAGGTGGTACTATGCGCGGTGAGAGGGAGTAGAGGATGATGCAGCAGACGGTAGCCGATCCGGCAGCGCAGGTCGTCGTCAAAGCGTGGACGGATCCGGCGTATAAGGCGCGACTGCTGGCGGACCCGCGGGCGGCGCTCCTGGAGCTGGGGATCGAGTACAGCGAGGACATCGTGTTGGAGGTGTATGACAATACCGGCGCGATCCATCATGCCATCGTGTGTACGCCATGCTCTTGCTATCCGGGGTGGCTCACGGCAGCACCGGCGTACTGGAAAGCCCCGGACTACAAGGCCAAGATCAACCGCGATGCGGCCGGCACCTTGCTGGAGATGGGGCTGCGGATCGGTGAGGGCCTGGAGCTGAAGGTTATTGACACTGACCCGGTACGGCGGGCGATGGTCATTCCGCCACATCCCGATCCCGACGGTCGGCTCAGTGCGGCGGAGCTGGCCGCGCACGTGACCGATATGACGCTGGTGGGCCACGCGCGGTGAGTTGGGCCTGTGGGCACACGGAGCCGGTCGTGCCAACACGCCGAAGAGGTCGTGGGGATTACACTCCTTCCTCGTTGCCTATTGCTTGCCGGCAACTGCTTCCTGGGGGAGTTCAACCGGGGTACCAGAAGCCTGAAGGGGAGAGGATACTTCCGACTCCCCACAGGGCTACAGCGATGGTGGTACCCCACCAGTACCAGCGATGGTGGCGTGGGGCCAACACGCCATCGAGAGTGAGGTAGCCGCAAGTCAGCAACACGATCAGCCAGAACGCCATGACGGTTCCTGCTGGCAGATCATGCAGGAAGCGAGGCCAGGTCAGGCCCGTGATGAGGACGGCCCGATTAACGGCTTGACTCAAGGAGAGTGGTTCTTGAGCGGCCTCGCCCCGATGTACGGCAGCATGGAACACCGAGATCGGGCCGGCAGAGGCGCCAAGCCGCGCGCGGCGCTGCATGAAGGCGACCGTAACTTGTCCCACTCGCAGCGCCACATAGGCGGCCCACATCCAGCCGAGTGCCGGACGGACCCAAGTGAGCACCAGCGTTGAGATCGGCCGCTCCCACAGAGTAACGTCTGACTGGGTTCCCGCTGTGGCGGCCAGCACGCCCGTTGCCAGAGCGGTGGCCCACGGTCGGAAAGTGCGATCGGACAGTATCACCCGGAAAACCATCTTTGCGCCTGCGTCAGGTCTCCGCGCAAGTCACCAAGCACCACCCACGCATGGATTCCAACGGCGGCCAGCGGGATCATCCAACGCATCAGCGTGGGTTGCCACTGTTGCCAGCGTGGGACGGCGAGGTGTCCCAGGCCTTCTGCCGCTGCTGCTGACGCTAGGTACATACTGGGATAGGTAAAGTACGCCGCATGCGGCTGGGTGCGTGTGACGGCGATTCCGACGGCAACAATAACGAACCAGGTCAGTGCCCAGAGCGCAGCGCGGCGTGGCAGAAACACCAAACCGAGCACGGACATGAAGACTACCGGCGCGGCATGGGCCATGGTAATGTCCTCGATTGAGACTTGGACATGGCTTACCAGCCACTGCCAGTCCCCGATGCGAGCAACAAATCCAGCGATGTGTTGGCTAGGTTCGTTGTACGACTTGACTTGCCCTAACACCATGGCCTGCACAACGAGCCACCAGCACACACGCAGACCGATGAACCCGGTCGTCACTAAGGCGGCGCGGCGGGCGCGGGAGCGGAGGGGTAGGGTACTGCCTCCACCGTCGAGGCCGACATAGAACAGCCACAGCAAGACTAGCAACGGTGGTCCCAGGTTCTTCGTTGCGTCAGCGATGAATAGCACGAGCGAGAGACCTAGTACGTGTCGGAATATCTGGCTGGGGGCCGCCGCACGGGGGGCGTTGCGACCGAACACTGCGCTGCGCTGCATGGCCAGCAGCGCAACCACTACAGCGACATAACCGAAGGACTGGGTGTCAATGTGATTGGCAAAGGCGGTGAAGCCGGGGCTGAAGACCACGAGTCCCGCCGCAATGATCCCGGTGGTCCGACCACGCTCGGGGTCCGCAATGAGCGCCCGACATAAGGCGTACATGGCGCCCACGGCTACGAACCAACAGAGCCAGGTGGCCACAACCGCCGCGCGCCAAAGGTCCCGTGTCCAGAGCATCAGCCACGAGACAACCGGCCCAGGAAGGAACCGCGACGCATTCTGGGAGTAAAGGAAGCCATTACCACGAATACGCCAGCGCTCATCGCCTTCGGCCAGCAACGCGGACTGGGCAACATCAATCCACTCCCAATGCACTGGCACACCTTCAAGCAGTACCCTCCTGGGGTCATCACCACGCCGAAACTGCCAGGAGCCGTCACCCAGGCGGGGAATAATCTGCAGGGCAATTAGCAGGCCGGCAAGCAGCAAGAGGAGGAGCGGTAGCCTCCGAGACCAGCGTACCGTTGTGATGTGGGCCCTCATGGCGTTGGCTCCGCTGTGGTACTTACTGACCGGGGCGGGTGGCGAGCTGGGTGGTGAGGTGATCGAGGAGACCATGCTGGGCGGCGGCGTGGGCCGACCGCAGGCCGCTGACAATCGCCGTGGCGTCGGAGCGGCCGTGGGCGATGAAGACGAGGCCGCGCACGCCCAGGAGGGGGGCGCTGCCGTGCTCGCGATAGTCGAGGCGCCGGGCCGCGCGCCGCAGCGCCGGTCGCAAGACCAACCCGGCGAGCTTGTAGTGGAGACGGCTGCGGACGGCGTCGCGGACGAGGCCAAAAATGAGGTCCGCCACTCCCTCGGCGACCTTCAGCAAGACATTGCCGGCGAATCCGTCGCAGACGACCACGTCGGCAGCGCCGGCCGTCGCCTGCCGACCCTCGACGTTGCCGATGAAGTGCAGGCCGCTGGCGGCGAGGAGGGGGTAGGTTTCCTGGACCAGCCGGTTGCCTTTGTTGGCTTCCTCACCATTGCTGAGGAGGCCCACGCGGGGACGCTGCAAGCCATGCACGATCTCCATATAGGCGGCGCCCAAGTAGGCAAAGTCCACCAAGTGACGGGGCTGGCAGTCGGCAGTGGTCCCTACGTCCACAACGAGCAGCGGTCCGCTCGACAGCGGAATTACCGCACCCGTCGCGGGCCGATCCACGCCGGGGAGCGGACGCAGCATCAGCACGGCGGTCGCCATGGTGGCGCCGCTGTTGCCGGCCGACAGGAAGGCGTCGGCCTCGCCATCGCGGACGAGACGCAGGCCGACATGCACGGAGGACTGCCGCTGGCGGCGGGCGGCGTGGGCCGCCTGGGCGTCCATGGCGATCACATCGGGCGCGTGGACGACCGTGATAGGCAACTCGGCAGCAGCGTCGCCGGTGGCTGCTTGTAGCTCGCGCACTACGACGGCTTCCTGCCCGACGAGGACGACGTGGAGGTTGTCGGCGCGCTGCTGACGGACCGCCAGCACGGCGCCGCGCACGATCTCGCCGGGGGCATGATCGCCGCCCATCGCATCGAGTGCTATCCGCATCGGTCCTCCTCTTACTTGCCCCCCTATGGTCCCCCCGTTGCGACGGGGGGACGGGGAGGTGCTCCCTGTGGTCCGCCCGCTGCGGCGGGGGGACGGGGAGGTGCCCCCTGTGGCCCGCCCGCGGCGGCGGGGGGATGGGTGGCCTTACCGGCGCCGCTTGCGGCCCGGACGGTTGCCGGCGCGGATCAGGCGCGCCAATCGCGCGGCAAAGCTCGGCGCCCGGGCGGCCGTGATCTGACCATGCAGACGGTCTTGTTGAACAATACGACACACCGGGCCCATCTCGCAGACGCCCATACAGGAGACGGGCACGACGGACACGTTGTCCGCGATGCCCTCCTGATGTAGGGCCTGCACTACGGCGGGAAGCGCCTCACGGGCGCCGTCCTCGTTACATCAGCCGCCCTGGCAGAACTGGACCGTCAAGAACGATTCCGACTGGCTCTTGCGGCGGCAGTCCGGGCAGAGGGCTGCAAACGAGCCGCCGCTTCACCCGGCTTCGCGGGTGGAGGTCGGTGCCCCGCACTGGGGGCACTTGGGCGGCTGGTCCCAACTGAACATGCGTAGAGCGCGTTGCACGCTGTCTCGTCTCCGTCGTTTTGTTGAGTGCCGGGCGTGGCACTCACGTTCTGGATTGTAGCGGCTCTGGCCGGTTTGGTCCAAGGCGGGGTTAGCCCCCCTATGGTCCCCCCGTTGCGACGGGGGGACGGGGAGGTGCGCCCCTGTGGTCCGCCTGCTGCGACGGGGGGACGGGGAGGTGCCCCCCTGTGGCCCCCCCGTTGCGACGGGGGGACGGAGGTTTCCAGGTCTCTCTTCCTTGCCAACGCGGTAGTATTCCGAGTGGGGGGCGGCCGACGCTGGACCGCGTTGGGAACGATAAGATCGTGCTGTTGTGACCGGTAAGGTGGACGAATGCTCGTAGCGGCGCTCTGGATTGCCGGGCTGGTTATGGTCGGCTGGGCGGCGGCCCGGTGGGGCTGGCGCTTGGGGTCGGCCGACGTGGTGTGGGGCGTGGCGCCGGCGGTGGGGCTGGCGTTGGGCCTGGTCGCGGCCAATGTCCTGGCCTTCATTGTGCCGGCCGGCTGGGCGGCTGGCCTGAGCACCGGTCTGCTCGTGCTGGCCGCGGTCGTTTGGCGGTGGCGGCGGCGCAGGGCGGCCACGGCCGACGGCGCGGCTGACGAGGAGCGGAGCACGCCGGTGGACGCCGCCGACGTGCTCGTCTGGCTGGTTGCCGGGCTGGCGATCACAGCGGCGGTGGGGGCCGGCGCCTTTGCGACGCTGGAGTACAACGAGGAGTTGCAGCACTGGCCGCTGGCGGCGACCATCGCCGAGGGGAACTTTCCGCCGCGGCTGCCGTTCTGGCCGGCGTGGCCGGCGGTGTATCACTACGGCTTTGCGTTGCTGGCCGCGGCTGTCCACCACCTGAGCGGATTGGCCGTGTGGTGGTCCATTGACGTGCTGACGCTGGTGGTGGCGCTGGCGGTCTTCTGGGGGGTGGCGGCCCTACTGCGGCGTGCCGGGGCGACGATGAACCTGGCGGTCGTGGGGGCGTTCTTCGTCTTCTTCGGTGGCGGCTGGGTGCCGGGGTGGTTTGCCGAGCGGATTCCCTTTTGGCTGACCCATGCCGAGGGACCGCTCACCGGTATGCGGGCCGAGCCGATGGTGGTAGGCAAGCTATTCAAGAGCTTTGCGCTGATCGTCCACGAGCACTCGGCCGCCCTAGGGCTGGTGTGTCTGATCGCTTATGGCCACGGCTGGCTCAGTATGCAGCGGCAGGTGGGTCAGTCGCGGGGGTGGTGGCTGGCAGCGGGACTGCTGGTGCTAATCGGCGGGGCGGCGGCGTTGGCTGCGACGAGCGACTTCGTGCTGCTGCTGCTGGGCACGGCGGCCGTTGTCGGGCTGCGGGCCGGGCGGCTGCTGATCGGGTGGCTGCGGCGGCTGGAGGCGGCGGCGAGCGGGGACGGGGGCTGGTGGGCAGTGCGGCGCGATGGTGCGCTGGTGCTGGCGACGCTGGTGGTCGGATTGCTGTCCGGTGGCGCGATCACAGACCTGTTGCTGCGAGCGCGTGATTTGCCGCTTGGCACGAGTCTCGCGTGGCGTAGCCCGCCGGGGTGGCCGCAGGTGGCCGGGGACGGGGCACAGCTCGCTGGCGGGTGGTGGTGGGAAGTGCTGCTGGCCGAGTACGGACTGCCGGTGCTGCTGCTGCCGGTGGTGGCGTGGTGGTGCTGGCGCCGGCCGACGCCGTTGAAGACGTGGCTGCTGGCAACGGCGGTGAGCGGGTTTGTGCTGCCGCTGGTGGTTGAGTATGCGCGGGACGACGCGGCGATGGCCGCGTTCAGCCGGACGGCGGGTTACTTGTGGTTGGTGCTGTGTGCGCTGACCGTCGTGGAGCTGACGCAGGGGCTACGCTGGAACCGCTTGGCCTACGCGCTGCTGGGCGTGTTTGTGCTCGGCTCGACCTACATGGGGATCAGCTTTGCGGTGTCGTTGTGGCCGCCGGAGGGGCTGAACGCGACAAGACCACCGCTGCGGCCAGCGCAGGTGCAGCTGGCGGCGCGGGTGATGGAGCTGGTGCCACCGGCGGTGCGGATTCTGAGCGACAACCCGCGGTGGGTGACGACGCTGGCCGGGCGCTTGGCGCCGTCCACGCTGGCGCCGCACTTCGTCAACGGCGATACCGGCGACTATGCGGCGGCGCTGCGGACGCTGGACGCGGCGGCCATCGAGCGGCTCGACGTGGCGTATCTGCACGTGTCTTCCAGCCACTACGGGCGGTGGCCGCTGGCGGTGCGGGCGGCGCTCACCGACCCGCAGCGGTTCAAGCTGCTGGCGGTGCGGGAAGTGGAATGGCGGTGCAACCGGCTGCGGGCGCGGGAATGGGTGGCGCTGTACGGCATCGTCGGCCGGTACGAGACGGCCGGCGGCGGACCGCGCGTGGGCAGTGGTCCGACGGATCCGTCGCTGGCCTACTGGCAGCCGCGCTTGCTGTTCACGCCGCTGTGTCCGTGATGGTGAGCGGACCTACCCCCTGGCCCCCTCCCTAAAGGGAAGGGGAATGATGGGAGGCGAGGCGGGCCTCACCCCCCGGCCCCCTCTCCAACATTTGGAGAGGGGGAATAGGGGCTGGCAAGGATAGGTTTTCGGCGGGCGGCGGCGGCGGGGCGCGGGAGGGGTGGTGGAGGGAGAGGCCCGTGTGCGCGGTGGAGCACGACCGCGGGCGGGGCGGTCCTTGGATGGCAGGATGCGCTGGGTAGCCCCCCTGTGGTCCCCCCGTTGCGACGCTTAATACACGACACTTTTCAGACCGGGGTAGGTGAGGAGTTGACTCATGGAAGCACCGTACTCCATCCTGAGGTTGAAGACACCGGGAAGGAGTGGGTCCATGAGCCAACGGCAGGCATTGTACCACTGGCACCACGAGGTCGAACGCCGCATGCCCCAGTTGAGCAAACCCCTGGTGAAGGTCTTGAGCGGGTTCAGCTTTGGGGTAGCCGCCGCGCGATGCTGCACGCTCAACGCCGTCGCCGAGGCGGTGCCGGCACTGGGCAAGCCGGATACCGTCGAGCGCCGGCTGCAACGGTTCCTGGCCAACCCGCGTCTCGACTGGGCCCAGGGCTGCCAGGCGTTGGCAGCGTGGGTGCTCAGTCACCTGTCCGGCCGTGGGCCAGTGGTGTTGCTGGTGGATGAGACCAGCCTGCAGGCGCGGCTCAAGGTGATGGCCGTCAGTCTGGCCTATCGGGGTCGTGCCATCCCCCTGGCCTGGTGGTGCTATTCCCCCACCCAGTGGCCGATGGGCCAGGTGGCGTTGATTACCACCTTGCTCACCTGGGTCGCCGCGGGCCTGGCGGACCGGCGCCCGGTGGTGGTCCAAGCCGACCGTGGGATTGGCACCTCGCCCGCGTTGCTCCGCGCCATCGAAGGGCTGGGCTGGTACTACCTGGTCCGAGTCACCAAGCAGGTGCGGGTGCGGGTGGACGGACAAACGCCCGTGCCCTTCGGGAGCCTGGTGTCGCAACCCGGCGATGCCTGGCGGGCCCCGGTGGCGGCCTTCAAGCAGGCGGGCTGGCTCCGGTGTTGGGCCCAAGGGCGCTGGCAGCCCGGGCACGCCGAGCCGTGGCTGCTCTTGACCAACCACCCGGCCGCGCAGAGCGACTGGTACAGTATGCGGATGTGGGAGGAGCTGGCCTTCCGGGACTTCAAGTCCTACGGGTGGCAGTGGCAACGCAGCCGGGTCTGGCGCGCCGAGCGGGCCAATGTCCTGTGGCTGGTGATGGCCCTGGCCTATGTGTGGATGCTCAACCTCGGGACCCAGGTGGCGCACACGGCGCGGCTCCGCCGGGAACTCACACGGGGCCGACAACCGCGCTTCAGCCTGTTCACCCTCGGGCTGCGCCTCCTGCGGCGCCGGCTGTCCCTGGGACACCGGCTGTCCGTGCGCCTCCGGCTCGTCGCCCGGCCACCCCCGCTCCCCAAAAGTGTCGTGTATTAAGCCGTTGCGACGGGGGGACGGGGATTTCCGCGCCAGCGGGAATGACGGTGCTTCCGCCTAGCCGGCCCATCTTGCCATGCCGTGCATCCTGATGTGGATACGGCATCCCCCTGGTGGGGGTGTGATAGAGTGTGGGTGAGGGGGCGGTGACGATGGGCACGGGGGCGTTGCTGCTGGTAGACGTTCAGAACGACTTCTGTCCGGGTGGGGCGTTGGCGGTAGGCAGTGGCGACGAGGTGGTGGCGCCACTGAATGCGTACATCGTGCGATTCACGGCGGCCGGGCTGCCGGTGTTGGCCTCGCGGGACTGGCACCCCGAACAGACGGTGCATTTTGAGTCGGGCGGTGGCTTGTGGCCGGCGCATTGCGTACAGGACACGCCGGGGGCGGCGTTTCACGGCGATTTGCAGCTGCCGGACGGGGCGATCATCGTGACGAAAGGCGATGATCCGAGCGAGGATGCGTACTCGGTCTTTCAGGGCCGCGCGGCGGGTGGGGCCGGGGCGGCGGCGGCGCTGCGGGAGCTGGGTGTCGGGCACTTGTTCGTGGGCGGGCTGGCGACGGACTACTGCGTGCGCTCGACGGTGCTGGATGGGCTGCGGGCCGGCTTTGGCGCGACGGTGCTGCTCGACGCCATTCGCGGCGTGAACGTGGCGGCGGGGGATGCGGAGCGGGCGATTGCGGAGATGGTTGAGGCCGGGGCGGCGGTGACGACGCTGGGGCGGTTGAAGCTGTCTGAGTAGCCGGATGGATGAGTGGGCCAATGACGGGAAGTAACGGCGGGCGTGATGGCGGTGGGGCGCGTCGGACCGGCCCGGAACGGGTGATCGTGTACACAAAGCGGGGGTGTGGCTGGTGCTACGAGGTGCTCAGTCTGCTCGATAGTCGCGGGATCGGGTATGAGGAGCGCGAAGTTTATAGCAATCCGCGGTACTTTGATGAGATGGTGGAGAAGTCGGGGCAGTGGCTGGCGCCGGTGGTTGAGATAGACGGGCAGCTGCTGATTGATACGGATGCTTACGAGGTCGGGCGGTACTTGGCGCAGCTTGGCGAGCGGGCGGGGGAGTAGGGGAGTGGGCCTCACCCCCTGGCCCCTCCTCACAGGGGTAGGTTTTGTCTGCATCAGGATTTGCAGGATGCAAGGATGAGCAGGATGGATTCCCGCTTGCGCGGGAATGACGGGGCCGGCCGGCCCCCCCTATGGTCCCCCCGCCGCCGCGGGGGGACGTGGATTCCGGCCCCGTATCGGGGTACGGGACATGCTTGCGCGGGAATGACAGGGGCGTAGGGACCATGAATAGCCCTGGATTCCGGCTTTCGCCGGAATGACGAGGGCCGGGGTGTGGACCTGACCCATTAGAGGTGTGGACTTGGTTGATTGCCGGGTGCGGGTGCTTGCTGGCGTGCTGCTGTTGCTGGCTGGCGCCGTAACGCAAGCGTGTGGCGAGGCGGCGGCGCCGGCTGTGGTGGCTACGCAGCCGGCTGGTGAGGGGGCAGCGGCGCCTACCGCTGCGCCGGCGGCGGCAACGACCGCGCCGGGGGCACCGGCAGTCTCGGTGGACACGCGGACGCTGGTGGCTACGCGGCTCGAAGTGCCGGCGCAGTTTCAGCGGGGGCCGTTTGCCCGGCCACGCGAGCTTCAGTTGGTTTCCGGCTTTCGGATCAGCGTGTTCGCGGCCGACCTGCCCGGGGTGCGGACGATGGCCGTAGCGCCCAACGGCGATTTGTACGCCACGCTGCCGAGGCGAGGGCGGATCGTAGGATTGCCCGACCGCGACGGTGACGGGGTGGTGGACAGCGTGGAGACGGTGGCTTCCGGCCTCGATTGCCCCTACGGGATGGTCTTCCGCGAGGGTGGGCTGTACGTGGCGCTGTCGGGACAGGTCGTGCGCTACGCCTATGTGCCGGGCGAGTGGGCGGTGCGGTCGCCGGAGGTGATCGTGGACGGGCTGCCCGATTCGGGGTGCCAACCGCATCACTTTCGGGGGCTGGCGATTGACGGCGCCGGGATGCTGTACGTGTCGTTAGGCTCGACGTGCAACGTGTGTATCGAGCGGGACGGGCGGCGCGGCGGGGTGATGCAGTACAGGCCGGACGGGAGCGGCGAACGGACGTATGCCACCGGCCTGCGTAATCCGGTTGGTCTGACGTTCAATCCGGCGACCGGCAAGCTATGGACGGTGGTGAATGAGCGGGATTTGCTCGGCGACGACATCCCGCCGGACATGGTGACGAGCGTGCGGGAGGGCGCGGACTACGGCTGGCCGTTCTGCTATCAGGGCGGGGACGGTGGTTGGGTGGTGGATGATCGGGTGCCGGCGCGGAACCCGTCCTGCGCCGAGCTGACGGCGCCGACGGTGCCGGTGCAGGCGCATTCGGCGCCGCTGGGGCTGGCGTTCTACGGTGGCGAGCAGTTCCCGGCGGCCTACCGGGGCGATCTTTTCGTGGCCTACCACGGCTCGTGGAACCGGAGCCGGGCGACTGGGTACAAGGTGGTGCGGATCAGGTTTATCAACGGTCAGGCGCAGGCACCGCTGGACTTTGCGCGTGGCTGGCTGACCGGGCCGCGCGGCCCGGCGGACGCATGGGGCCGGCCGGTGGAGCCGGTGGTGGGGAGCGACGGCAGCCTGTACGTCACCGATGACCGCACGAACGCGATCTACCGGATTAGCTACGTGGGGTAGCGGTGCTGACTGCCGGGACGCTCATGGCTGGGAGGTGTATGCCTCGGCCAGATATTCGTGCTTCTTGGCGGCGTCCGTGGGCGGCGCATCCGCTGCGGAGCCGACAAGCTCCCAGAGCGGGTCGTCCCTGGTGAGCGGCCGGTCTTCGCGGTGAGCAGGCAATGCGACTGCAACCTGATAGCGCGTACCGTTGCGCTCAACGATGACCGGCTCACCGCCGGGGGTGAGCTGCTCTAGGATGCCCGCGGGATCGCGAGCAAACTCAGCGTAGGGAATAGTCGTGGGGGCGGAATCCAGTGCGCTGGCCTTTGGCATGAGGTGAGTATAGCACGGTGGGGAAATCGGCGGGGGGCACGTGGGGTGGGGCTAGTGGTTAGGCTGTGAGTCTATTCGGATCGTGGATTGAGGGGGTTATGTCGTCTCGTCGGCCGCTGATTACGCTGCTGACCGACTTTGGTAGGCGGGATAGCTACGCGGGCGTGCTGAGGGGGGTGATTGCCGGCATCTATCCCGAGGCTGCCGTCGTGGACCTGACCCACGAGGTACCACCGCAGGACATTCGGGCCGGCGCATTTCAGCTGCTCGTGGCCTGTCCGTACTTTCCGGCGGGCAGTGTGCATCTCGCGGTCGTAGACCCTGGAGTGGGCAGCGACCGGCGGCTGATCGCGGTGGAGGCCGGCGGGCACTTTTTCGTCGGGCCGGACAACGGGCTGCTGCGCTGGATCGTGGAGTGGCTGGATGCGGATAGCTGGCGAGCGGTGCAACTGACGAAGCCGCGCTATTGGCTGGCGCCGGCGAGTGCGGTCAGCCACACGTTCCACGGGCGGGACATCATGGCGCCGGTCGCCGCGCATCTGGCGGCTGGCGTGGCGCTGGAGCGGCTCGGCAGCGCCGTCAGCACGCTGGCGGGCGCACCTTTGCCGCGGCCAGCGTGGGACGGGAGCCGGCTGCGGGGCGAAATCCTGCACGTGGACCACTTTGGGAACGCCATCACCAACATCCGTCGGGCGCATGTCTCGGCGCCGGGTGGGGCGCTGCGGATGAACATAAGAGGCCATCGTGTGTCGGGTCCGGTCGAGAGCTATGCCGGTGCTGAGGTCGGTGAGGCGTTGGTGATCTGGGGGAGCGCCGGGTTCCTGGAGTTGGCCGTGCGGGAAGGGAGCGCGGCGGCCAGCTTGGGTATCGGTGTTGGTGATGCGGTGTGGGTACATTAGCCCCCCTATGGTCCCCCCGCTGCGGCGGGGGGACGGGGATTCCCGCTTTCGCGGGAATGACGGGAGCCGGGGGTGAGACCAGGGCACCCACAAGGGATGCCCCTACAGGGGTAGCCTCGGTCGGTGGGGATGGCGGGCGGGCGGGGCGGCGTATACTGCTGGTGGTGCTCCCGTTCATCGGGTGAGGGAGTGATTCGTGGAGGCGGTGCCACTTAGCTTTTTTCACGTGCTTGTGATGCTCAGTGCCGGGGGGCTGCTGACCAGCCTGGTGGCGCATCTCCGCACGCCGCTGGCTGGCGGCTACCTGTTCTTCAACGGGGCAGTCTTGCTGGTGTTCATGGCGCTCGGCTTGTGGCTGCGGATGGCGCTGCCGCTGCCGTCCCTGCTGTCCTATGACGCGCGGACGCCGTGGGTGGCGTATGAGCCGGTGCTGTGGTCCCTCTTCGCGGTGCTGCTGGTCGTTCACCTGCTGCTGGTCCGCACCGAGCGCGTGCGGCCGGCCACGTGGGTCGGGCTGGCGGCCGTCGGTGTGGGGCTAGTCAGCCTGGCGACCGGGGTGGCCGCGTATCTGCCGCCCGCGACGCCAGGGGTGCTCATTGGCCTGGCGCTGCTCGCTACGGCGGCGGGCACACTGGTCCTGGGCAGCGTGTGGAGTGGGTGGATGCTGGGGCACTGGTATTTGGTGACGCCGCAGCTCTCGCCGCGGCCGTTGCTGCACATCAATGCCGGCCTGGCGGCCGCGCTGGGGGTACAGGCGCTCTTGGTGCTGGGCATGGCCGGGGCAGCCCTGGTCGCGGCGCCAGCGGAGACCGGGCCGGCAACGCTGCTGGACCAATACAGTTGGTGGTTCGGGCTACGGGTTGGTATCGGTGTGGTGTTTCCGCTGGTTCTGAGCTGGATGATCTGGCGGACGGCGCGGACGCGCTCGATGATGGCGGCGACGGGGCTGCTCTATATTGCGACGGGCGCCGTCGTGAGCGGCGAGATCATCGCCCGCGTGCTGTATTTCATCGCTCGTGTGCCGGTATGAGTGATTCAACCGGGCCGCAGGACCCTCCTAAGCCGGCCGTAGCCGGCGATGGCGGGCCGCTCTCAGCCGAGACCTGCCGGGCCATCGCGGAAGCGTTGGAGACGGACCTGGAAACGGCGCCGTACACGTATCGCGGCCGGCCAGTGTATGCGGTGCGCCTGGATTTGCCGGCCGATGCTATCGGTGTGCGCTTGGTGCTATGGCCGGAACTACGGCGCGCTGACGTTCACGTGGGGGACACCCCGATTGTCTTCAAGCGGATCGAGAAGGTGGCACTCTACCCGGGGCTGGAGGTGATCTTCTGGCGGTACGGGCCGCGAGGGTTTCTGCTGGTAGCGCGAAACGGCAAGGTGGCGACGGCCTCCTGAAGACTGGGAGGCGGTCGTTGCGCGGGGTGGTGGTTGCGGCCGCGCCTCGGACAGCGGTAGATTGTGCTACTTTTATTGAGGACAGGTCGCTATCCTGGTGCTGGGTATACGGAAAGGAGCGTGCAGATGAGCCAATCGGTCGGCGCGTTTGTGGGTAGCTCTCCCAGTGTCGCCCTTGACCTCACCAGCGAGGAAAAGATCATCGGTGAAGGACTGACCTTCGAGGACGTCTTGCTCGTGCCCGGTCGCTCGGACGTGCTGCCGGCGGATGCCGACGTGGGTACGTTCCTGACGCCGCGCATTCGCTTGCAGGTGCCTATCGTGTCGGCGGCGATGGACACCGTGAGCGAGGCTCGCTTGGCAATTGCGCTGGCGCGGGAGGGCGGGATTGGCGTGATCCATCGCAATCTCCCCGCGGCGGCACAGGCGGCCGAGGTGGACAAGGTAAAACGCTCGGAGGCCGGCATGATCGTCGAGCCGGTCACGCTTGGGCCGCGTGACCTGGTGCGCGACGCCGTGGCCGTCATGGCGAAGTACCACATCTCCGGGGTGCCCATCACCGACAATGGCCGCCTGGTCGGCATTCTGACCAACCGCGACCTGCGCTTTCAGGACGACTTGGATCAAGAAGTGCGGGCGCTGATGACGCCGATGCCGCTCATCACGGCGTCGGTCGGGATTACGCTTGACGAGGCGCGGGCCATCTTGCACCAGCATCGGATCGAGAAGCTGCCGATTGTGGACGCGGACGGGATGCTCAAGGGCCTGATTACGGTCAAGGACATAGACAAGAAGCTCCGTTTTCCCCATGCGACGAAAGACCGGCGCGGCCGGTTGCGAGTGGCTGCGGCGGTGGGAGTGGGTGAAGAGGGATTGGAACGCGCGGACGCCTTAGCCAACGCGGGGGTGGATGCGCTGGTGGTGGACGTGGCCCACGGCCATACTGCCGGGGTGATAGCGATGGTACGGACGTTGAAGCGCCGCTACGACGATCTTGACGTAATCGCCGGGAACGCCGCGACGGCGGAGGCGACGCGGGACCTGATCGCGGCCGGGGCCGATGCGGTCAAGGTGGGTATCGGCGCGAGCGCGATCTGCACGACGCGCGTGGTGTCGGCCGCCGGGGTACCGCAGTTGACGGCGATCATGGAATGTGCTCAGGTGGCGGGAGAGACGGGCACCCCGTTGATCGCCGATGGCGGTGTGCAGTACAGCGGCGACGTGGCGAAGGCCATCGCCGCCGGCGCGGATAGCGTGATGCTCGGCTCACTGCTGGCGGGTGTGGAGGAGTCGCCTGGCGATCTGGTGATCTTCCAGGGCGAGCACTTCAAAGAGTATCGCGGGATGGGGTCGGTCGGGGCGATGCAAACGCGCGGCTTTGCGCGGGACCGCTACGCGCAGAACGGCGTGGTGAAGACGGTGCCGGAGGGCATCGAGGGCCGGGTGCGGTATCGGGGCAAGCTGTCGGAGGTCGTCTATCAGCTCGTGGGGGGGCTGCGGGCAGGGATGCACTACGCCGGGGTGCGGACCATTCCGGAGATGAAGGCGCGGACGCGCTTTATCCGCATCAGTCCGGCGGCGCTGCGGGAGAGCCATCCGCACGACGTGGTTATCACGCGAGAAGCGCCGAACTACGCAGTCAAGACGTAGCCACGACCTGAGGGCGGGTGCTCTTGGTAGGGGGCCAAGGATGATATTGTCCCCCGATGGCCCCCTCGCTGCGCCGGGGGATGGGCGCAACATGTTGCGCCCCTACGGCATTGGGGGCGGCCCTCACCCCAGCCCTCTCCCAGGAGAGACCTTTGCATAACCCCCAAATGGAGTGCGAGAGGGACAATGCACCACTCCTCGCTAACCTGGAAGGACCGGTTTTTGGATTCCCGCCTTCGCGGGAATGACGGGTTACGCAAAGGTCTCCAGGAGGAGAGGGAGTTGGATTCCCGCTTTCGCTGCAATGACGGGGGCGCGGGCGTGGTGAATGGCGTTCCTACAGAAAAACCTACCCTTGTCAGCCCCCCTCTGGTCCCCCCGCTGCGGCGGGGGGACGGCGGTGTGCTCCGTTTCTGCGGTGGCTTGGGGGCACACAGAGTATACTGAGGCAGTACCGATACCTGTAGTATCGTAGCATTGTCCTACGCCCTCCTGGGGGTAGCTGGTGCGAGGGACTATGGCCACGACGGCATTGACCGGGACCGACGCAGCGGAAGACATTGGCACGGGCCGCGTGAGCCTCCGTGTGCGCTTGGTGACGGGCGCGGTGCTCTTGGTGCTTCTGACGGTGGGTATCACCGGGACCGTCAGTTGGTTTATTGCCGACCAGAAGCTGGTACAGACGGCGAGTGCCCAACTCCATGACGCGGCCATCACGTTTGCGTTCTTGTACGAGCAGCGGATCGAAGCCGCGCGCAGCGTCGGGCAGCAGATCGCGGAGGACGTGGTCGTCGCCGTCCAGCGGCCCGAGGTGGGCACTGCGCCACCCACGGAGGGCGAGGTATCGGTTGGGCAGAAACGGGCGGCGATCACGCTGCTCTTGGAGCCGATTCGCGATCTCCACCCGCACTATAGCCTCGCGGTGACTGACGCCAACGGGCGTGTTGTCGCCCGCTCGGCGCCGGAGGGGGCCGGGCTGCCGAGTACAACGCTGTATCACTTGCCTGGTGTGCCCCACGCCCTGCAGGGCGAGCGGCCCCCGCCGGCGATTGTCTATCAGAACGAGGGGGTGGAAAACACCTGTGCGCTGGCGATGTCGTTAGCGATCCCCATCGTGGGCGCCGAACGGAGTCTCCTCGGTGCGGTGTACGTGGCGTATCCGCTCGACCAAGGCTTTACCGCGCAAATCAAAGACGACATTGGCTTGGATTCGAGTATCTATTGCTTGGATAGGCTCGCCGCCACCACCTTCCCGGGCTTGCAGCAGGCGCTAGGACAGTCGGCCGACGTGCGCGTGCGCGATGGGGTGTTGGGGCAGGGCAAATCGAGTGAGCGCCTGATCCGGGTCTTCGAGGCCCACATGCTCACGCTGTACGAGCCGCTGCTGACGCTGGCGGGCAAGCGTATCGGGATGTATGCCGTGGGCGTGCCAGCACACACGTTAGCCGATGACCGCGAGTCGTTGTTCCGGGTGTTCTTGCCGGTGATCGGCTCCATTGCCTTGGTGGCGATAGCGGTCGGCTATGCAGTGGCGATGCGCCTGACCCACCCGCTGCGCCGGCTGACCAAGGCGGCCGAGCAGATCGGTCAGGGTGACTTGCAGACGCCGGTTGCCGTCACCGGTGATGACGAAGTGGCACTCCTGGCATCGCGGATGGAAGAGATGCGTCGCAGCTTGCAGCAAACCTACGAAAACCTGACCGAGCTGAACAAGCTCAAGGACGAATATCTCTTCAGCGTGGCGCACGAGGTACGAACACCGCTGACGGCGCTGCTGGCGACCGTCGAAATTCTGGCGAGCGACTACGAGTTGATGACACCGGCCGAGCTACGGTCGGCGGTGGCGCGCATCTCACGTAGCTCGGTGCGGTTGAGGACGCTAGTGGACAACGTGCTGGACGCCGGCAGTATCCGCGCGGGACGGTTCGATATTTATGTCCTGCCGACTCGTCTCGACGTGGTGTGCGGGCAGGCGATAGCGACGGTGCGTCCGTTGCTCGAAGAGCGGGGGCAGCGCGTCGTGCGCGATCTCCCGGACACGTTACCGTTGCTGCTGGCCGACCGGAACCGCCTGGTGCAGGTGCTGACCAACCTGCTCACCAATGCCATCAAGTATGCGCCGGCCGGCGACGACATTGTGATCGAGGCCACCAGGCAGGATGAGACGACGGCGGCCGGGCAGGTGCGGATTGCCGTCACGGACCATGGCGCCGGTATTCCGCTGCCCGATCAGGCGACGGTCTTCGAGCGCTACTTCCGCTCCGCTACGACGCCGCAGGGATCGCCGGGTACGGGGCTGGGACTGTCAATCGCCAAGGCCATCGTCGAGGCGCATGGTGGTCGGATCGGCTTGACGAGCGACGAGGGGGTGGGAACAACGGTGTGGCTCACCATCCCGGTCGCCAGCGTGACGATGCCCGGTCTGCACGAACACATGGAAATCGGTGCTGCGGACCGGGCGGATCAGCCGGCCGCAGCGCCGCCGCGGCGCGAACGCGAGGTCATCGTGCGATGAGCGTGCTCGTTGTTGACGATGACCACGACCTGGTGGATGTCATTACCTACATCTTGCGCCGCGACGGCATCGAGGTCGCGGCGGCTTTCGACGGTCAGCAAGCCTGGGAGCGGTTCCAGAGCGAGACGCCGGAGCTGGTGGTGCTGGACATCACGATGCCCGGCTTGGATGGGGTGGAGCTACTGCGCCGTATACGGGCGGAATCGACGGTGCCGGTGGTGATGCTGACGGCCCACCAGGACGAGCCGAGCATTGTGGAGGCGCTCGACCTCGGCGCCGACGACTACATCACCAAGCCCTTCAGCCCGCGCCAGCTTGTGGCCCGCCTCCGGGCGGTGCTCCGGCGGGCCAGCACGTATCAGCCGGCGGCCAGCTCCGACCGCGAGCTGCGCTGTGGTGACTTGGTGCTCGACACCCATTTGCGGAGCATCACGCGCGGCGATACGCAACTGCGTCTGACGCCGCTGGAGTACCGCATTCTGCACTACCTGATGATTAACCGCGGCCACGTGCTGGCCAGCTCGGCTATTGTGGAGCACGTCTGGGGCTATGAGGGGACAGGCAACGAGGACTTGGTGAAGGTTCACGTCCACCGGCTGCGGCAGAAGCTAGAGCCGGACCCGGGGCAGCCGGTCTACCTCCGCACCGTCCCCGGTGTGGGGTACCGCCTGGAAGAGCCGGCCGCAGAGTCATAGGCAGCGGCGCGCGCCGCAGTGCTCCCGGCCGGTCAGCGTGGCTTGGCCGCGTCAGCAACGGGGCAGCGGCGGCCGGCGTTCTAGGAGCAGGTGGTGGGCCTCACCCCCTGGCCCCCTCTCCATCGCGGAGCGATAGAGAGGGGGTGGATTCCGGCTTCCGCCGGAATGACGGAGGGGAGGTGGGAATGACGATTTTGCAAGGATTTCAGAGGAGAGAGTGGCATGATTGCGCCAGAGATAGCGCCGCCGGAGTTGGCGCCGGACATGGAGCGCCGGTCGCGCCTGCTTCCGCGATACCGCGTGCTGCTCCACAATGATGATGTCAACGAGATGGGGTACGTGGTCCGTGCGCTGCAGAAGTCGGTACCGTCGTTGAGTAGAGAAGAAGCCGAGGCCATTATGCTGGAGGCGCACGAGGAGGGTGTGGCTACCGTCATCGTCTGCCTGCTGGAGCTGGCCGAGCTGTACCGGGACCGCTTGCAGACGTTCAAGCTGACCAGCACGATTGAACGGGAGTAGCGGGCGGTGCCTCACGCCCGGCCCCCCTACGGTCCCCTCACAAGGGTAGGTTTTTCCTGCTGGCGGAATATCTCGTAGAGCACGACGCCGGTGGCTACCGCGAGGTTGAGCGAATCGACGTGGCCGACCATGGGCAGGCGCAACAGGTCGTCGCAGGCGGCTGCGTATTCCGCGGGTAGCCCTGCGCGCTCGCTGCCCATGAGTAGGACGAGCGGGGCGGCGTAGGAAACGGCGTCGTAGGCGTGGGTGGCGTTGACGGCAGTACCGACGAGGCGGTAGCCGTGCGCTTGCTTCCAGGCGCAGAGCGCGGCGAACGTCGTGCGGACCAAGCGCTGGGTACAGATGGCGCCCATGCTGGCGCGCACGGCGGCGGGGTGATATGGGTCGGTGGCATCGCCGAGGAGGATCAGTCCGGCGCCGCCAACCGCGTCGAGCGTGCGGAGGATGGTGCCGACGTTGCCGGGGTCCTGGGGAGCGTCGAGGGCAACCCAGCATAGCTCGTCGCCCGGCTGCACGGTGGCGAGGGGGTGCCAACGCTGGCGTACCACGGCCGCGAGTCCCTGGGGATGCTGGCGCGCCGAGAGGCTCTGCATCACCGCGGCCGTGACCTCCAGGCGGGGCACGGCGCGGTCTACCTGGCGGGCGAGCAGATCGTGGGCAAAGTCGCTGGTCAATAGCTCCGGGGCGACGATCAGGGAGGCGATCTCGCTGCCACTACGAACGGCCTCGGCCACGAGCCGAATGCCCTCGGCGAAAAACAGGCCGCTGCGGCTGCGCTCCTTGCGCGTGGCGAGCTTGCGGACTTGCATGATCCGCGGATTGCGGGGGCTGGCGATCAGGGGGCGTGTGGGTTGGTTGGGCATGGCTGGTCCTTGGCTGGTAGCCCCCACCCCAGCCCTCCCCCGTTCCGACGGGGGAGGGAGCACGCCGTCCCCCCGCCGGGCCCAATTCCCCGTCCCCCCGTCGCAACGGGGGGACCATAGGGGGGCCATATCACCGCTGCTGGCGGGGGTGGTGGAGGGCGTCGGGGTTGACGACGTGCTGGGGGCGGCCTTCGATGTAGGCTAGGACGTTGTCCACGGGTAGGCGGACCTGATTGGCCGAGCCTACGTCAGTGACCCAGGCGATGTGCGGGGCCAGGATCGCGTTGTCGCGGGTGAGCAGCGGATGGTTGGGCGGGAGCGGCTCTTGCCAATACACGTCGAGGCCGGCGACGGCCAGCGGACCGTGGTCGAGGGCGTCGAGGAGCGGCTGCTCGTCAATCAGGGCCGCGCGAGCCGTGTTCACGAGGAGCGCGCCGGGGCGTAGCAGCGATAGCTCGCGCGCGCCGATGATGTTGGCCGTGCGGTCGGTGGCGCGGAGGTGCAGGGACAGGACGTGCGAGGTGCTGAGTACCTCGTCGAACGACACCAGCTCGGCGCCGCAGGCGGCGGCCCGGTCGGGATCGTGGGTCAGGCTCCAGGCGATGACCTTCATGCCGAGCGCGGCGCCCATGCGGGCCACCTGCTGACCGATAAGACCGAGGCCGACAAGGCCCAACGTCTTGCCGCGCAGCTCCCAGCCTTGCTCGTGGTACCAGGTACCGCCGCGCACCTTGCGGTCGGTGAGCGGCAGGCGGCGAGCGGCGGCGAACATGAGGGCAATGGTCAGTTCGGCGACGGATTGCGTGGTGGCGCCGGGGGCATTGCAGGCGAGGACACCGTGCTCGGTGGCGGCCGGTAGGTCCACCTGGTCGGTGCCGGTGCCGACGATGGCGATCAGCTTGAGCTTGGGCAAGCGGGCGAGCAAGTCGGCGTCGAATACGGTGTAGGCGCGCACGGTGACGGCCACGTCGGCGTCGGCGAGGCGGGCTACCAACTCCTCGCGGTCGGCGGCGCGGGTGTCGTAGAGCGCCACGTCGCCGGCGGCTTGCAGGCGGGCCACTTCGTCGGGGTAATCGGCGTAGGCGGGGGGATAGTCGTCGGGGATAACAATTCTCATGGGGTCGCACCTCCTCTCGGTGTGGTGGTATTATAGCGGCTCGTGAAGAGTTGATAGCTTTACCATCAAAACTCTTGACAAAGGAAGAATAAGATGATAGGATAGGAGTGTCACCGGAATGGGCGGTGACGAGAGTTGAGAGGCCGGCCAGTGACGGCCGGCACTACGAGCCGTAGGAGGTAAAGGACGATGGAGAACATCACGCGACACAACCCGTTTGGTACCGGGCGGCCACTGAGCGAGATGGTGGACAAGCTGTTCCGCGAGAGCGTCGTGTTTCCGCGATTTGTGGAAGGCGACGAGCGGATGGTGGCGGCCGGAGTGCCCAGTCTCTACGAGACCGAGGAGGGCTACGAACTGTACGTCGCCGTGCCCGGCGCGCAGGCCGACAAGCTGGACATTTCCCTGCAGGGCGACGTGATCTCGATCAGCGGCAAGAGCGCGTGGGACGTGCCGGAGAAGGCGGCGGCCATCTGGCAGGGCATCCAGCCGCGCGAGTTTCGCTTTGCCTGGCGGCTGCCCGGCGAGGTGGAGGGGAGCGAGGTGAAGGCCAAGCTGGAGCAGGGCATCTTGCAGCTGACGCTGCCAAAGGCGCGTGCCCAGCGACCACGGCGCATCACCATTGAGACGACGGGCAGTTGAGGCGCAGGCCTCACCCCCTGGCCCCCTCTCCATCGCGGAGCGATAGAGAGGGGGGGTGCCGCTTGTCGTCGTCGCTTGTGGGGACGACTCTATGTCCTTGGCGGAGGGGAGGGCTGGAATACGGGTGTTACGTTAGGCCATTCCTGGCGTACCGGCGCGGACTGAAAGTACCGGTGGATGGCATTGCCACATCGCAGTGTATTAGTTAACATGTTGCGGCGTGTGTTGGGGATGGTGAACGGGGGAAGGTGGTCGTATGGACTTCGCTGGGTCGGTAGTGGAACTGGAGCGAACGCACATTCCCCTGCCGGTGGTAAATGCCGCGGTTGAAGAACTGGGCTATACCACCAACTCCATGGTGAAGGCCATCGGCGGCGACCGCGCGGTCGAGGAACCACTCAATGAACACTGGCGGCCGGTGTATGTCGGCGGTACCCGCTGGCTACCGCGGACGGCACTGGGCCGCATAAGCAGCGACCTCCGACGGAAACGGCCAGGTCAAGGCATGACGAGCAAGTATGCCCAATACAAACGAGCCGCTGACGAGTGGTGGCAGGGACACGGCGGCGAGGCAGCTAAACAGGCAGTGCTGGCCCCGAATATGTGAGACTCTCTGGTAGTTAGCCACTATCTTGTCCTGAAGGAGCGCCTTCGTGTGGTTCTTGAAAACGCTCGCCGCGTTGTGTCTGCTCACTGCATTGGTGTTCGCTGGCTTTCAAGCATGGCTTTTCATCGACACCGTAACGATAGACGTGGAAAAATCTGACCTTGCCATGAAAATGGTGGGCGAAGAGCTTCAGCGGGTACGGGACGCAAAGTTAGAGTATCGGGACTGCGAAACACAATTTACTCGTTGGGTAGAGTGGGATAGCACCTATAAGGAAGCTATTCGGTTCTTGGAACTTGCCAGTGCTTACTCCACCGAGAAAAGGATTGAGAAAGCACTAGACCTAGCAACTAGGCTCGATGCTGCGACGCAGACGGTGGAATATGCCTGCTCGTAGCGTAGTTGGGATAGTATGAAATGCCAGATGTTCCTCCCCTTGTCACATGGATCAGTGTGCTTGTCGGGCTTGTGTCCCTAGGCTTCAATGTCTGGCAGTTTCACAGAGCGAAGGTGCGTGACGCCAAGTTCGATGCCATGTTCAAGGAACTTATCCCGACCTGGCATAAGTGGGCAGATTCAATACGCCGTTATGCCAGCGACTTTGAATACGAGACAATGATAGATTCACAGGTGGCACGATCTGTGATAAAGAGTGTCCACGAAAACGCTAGCAGTCTGTCGGACTCATTAGAGAGCGTAGCAGACACATATCTCTCTAGTGATGAGTTGGCGGAAAAGAAAGCTCGACGTAAGGAGATCATAGAATCCATAAGAGAAAGCGAGCAGCACCGTCAGGGCGGCCGCCTATAGCAGCCGCGCCGCAGCATCGGCGCGCATCGGTTTACAATTGACTGCCCTGCCTACCCCTTAGGTCGGCTAGGTCGCCGCGCTCCTTACCCTGCACGCCCAGATAATTGAGTCCGGTCACTCAGGTACGTAGGTCCTGCTACGTGGGTGATGGGGGCAGTGGGCTGTGAGGCTACGATCTAGTGGGGGCGGGGTACAATGAGGCAGAGGCGGGGGGTGAAACCTTTTGGCAGGTGGGTGGTCTAAGGGGCAGAGACTGGAGCGGCCGCAAGGGCCGCGGGCGGCAGAACCGAGGTGGAGAGAGCGGTGGCACAGCAAGACGGAGGCTCCGACCGGGTAGCGGCGATTGCGCCGGGGGCGGATGAGGCCGAGATGGTCCGGCGCAGTCAGGGCGGGGACCAGCAAGCCTTTGCGGTGCTGGTGCAGGCGTATCAGGGAACGGCCTACGCGCTGGCCTTGCGCCTGTTGCGGAATCCTGAAGAGGCTGCCGATGTGTCCCAAGAGGCGTTCATTCGGGCGTGGCAGGCGCTGCCGCGGTTTCGCGGTCAGTCGCGGTTTGGCACCTGGCTGTACCGGATTGTCTACAACCTCTGTCTGAACCGGCAGGACGCGCTGCGGCGGCAGGGGCCGCGCGTGGCGGACGGTGAAGCGGTGGCGGCCGCGCTGCCGGCGCGGGAAGGCGATCCGGTGCGCGAGGCCGAGGCGGGGGAGCTGCGGGAGTGGCTCTGGGAGCAAGTAGACTTGCTGCCGGAACGGTACCGGGCGGTCTTGGTGTTGTATTATTTGCGCGAGCTGTCCTACGAGGAGATCGCGGAGATTCTGGAGCTGCCGCTGGGAACCGTCAAGACGCACCTCTACCGAGCCAAGGCGGAGCTGAAGCAGCGGCTCGAACAGCAGTGGCCGGGGCGGCCGGCGGTTGATGTACCTACCGGTCCTGAGGATGAGCCGCCGACGCGGGCACACGTCCGGCTGGACCGACCAACGCTGCTAGACGGGAGCACGATGCGATGCGCTTGGGCGCCTTGATCTGTGCGTTCACCCGCCGCCGCTTGCCGGGCCTGGCCGCGCGGGCGGCCGCGGCCGGAGAGACGGCGCCGCCGCGCCACGTGCGGCAGTGCCCGGACTGCGAACGGGAGTGGGCACGCTGGCTGGATATCGAGCAGGCGTTGTGGGCCGGTCCGGAGCAGCCGCCGACACCGAACTTGCTGCCGGGGATTATCGGTGCGCTGCCAGCGCAAGAAGCGCCGCTGCCGCCGGCACAGCATAACGGGGTGGCGCAATGGTGGCTGCTGGCTGCGGGACTGGCGGTCGTGCCGGCGCTGGTGGTAGGCAGCGGGGGCGCGACGGTAGTGCTGGTGGCGGCGGTGGACTGGGTGGTCGGGGCTGCCGGATCGGCCTGGGCGGCGCCGTTCTTGGGTCTGCTGGGGCTAGTCGGTGGCCAGACGGTATTGCTGGATTGGCTGCTGCCGCTGCTCGAACACACCGCGCGGTCGGCCGAGATGCTTGTGCCGGCGTTGATTGCGCTGATCGTGCTCAAGCCGCTGCTGCAACGGACGGCGGCGGCGGGGTAGGGGATCGGCCCTTCCGTGGACCTACCCCCCCGGCCCCTCCCTTATGAAGGTTGCGAGCTTGATAAGGGAGTGGTCTAGCCCCCTCCCTAACCCTCCCCCGGAGCAAGCTCCAGGGGAGAGAACAAGCCGTCCCCCCGCCGCAGCGGGGGGACCTATAGGGGGGCTGGCCCCCCACCCCCGGCCTCCTGCAATTCCGCTAGGGCTGCTGTGATGTCCTCGTCGGTGGCGGCGAGCCACTCGGCGCTGCGGGCTTCTAGCGCGGTGAGGACTTGCCGGCTGGTTTGCCGTTGCGCGTAGAGTTGCCGCGCGGCTGCGGTGACGCGCTGGCGGTGGCTGGCGGCCAGGGAGCCGTGCTTGCGGCGCACGATACCGGCAAACTCGCCGGTTTCGACCTCCAAGCCGGCGGCCTCGGCGTGGCGGAGCCAGGCGCGGAAGCCGACGGGACAGCGCAAGACTTCTTTTTCGCGGGTCCAGAGTGGCTGGCGCTGCTCGACGGCGCGGGCCAGGGCGCTGAGGAGCGCCGCGGCGTTGGCCGGCCGCACGCGGCGCACGAGTCGGTTGAGCGCCGGCGTGGCGTCCCAATCAGCCGGGAGCTGGGCGAGGACGGGGCGGTAGAAGGTCCGCAGGGCACCGTAGAGGCCGGCGCCCAGCCGCCAGTACCGCTCGGCCAGCGTTAGCTCTTGTGCGGCCAAGCGTTGCCCATCGAGTGTTGCCAGCCGCCCGGCCTCGGACCAGCCTTCGAGCGTGCCCAGCATGGTTGCCGGCGCTGCCGGTTCGAGGTGCGCCAACAGTTGAAAGCCATCGTTGCGGGAGCGCGTGGCCGGGGCGCCGCGCGGCAGGCGGGGCAGGCGGCTGCCGGGGCGGACGTTGGCAAGCAGCTTGTGGAGCCAGCGATTGAAGGCGCTGTCCGGCGCAATGAAGATGCCCTCCGGAACGATAGTGCTACCTATGCTCCCAGCCATCAGCGCGGTCAGTGCTTCGCGGTACGCAGCGGACGGGGACTGGTCAAGGATGGCTGCGGCGACGTCCGGCACTTCGTTGGCGATGCGCGGCAGGTTGCCGGCGAGGCGTGCCGCCGACACCTGCACCGGGTTGGCCGTGTCGAGCGACGCCTTGAAATCGGCGGCCTGGACCACCAGCCGGCCGCTGCGGCCCAAGGTGCCGAGCAGCAAGAGGTCCGGGGCCGACACGCCGGCGGCGTGGAGGGCGGGGCCGGCGTCGGGGCCGGAATCGACGCTGATGAGGTGGGTGATCGTGGCGGTGCGGCCGGCGCCGAGCGGGACGGACCAGGGTAGGCGCTTTGCCAGGAGGGTGAGGCCAAGCTCTTCCCAGCGGTGGCCGATCAGGGCAGAGGCCTCGCCCCAAGCGCCGATCAGGCGCGAATACTCCTCGGCCTGGACGCTGGTGCCTGGGAATTCGGCGATGGTGAGGAAGCGGTGCGGGAGGGGCAGCGTCGGCTTGGAGGGACCAGGGCCGCGTGCTTTGCCGGATGGTGACGGTTGCCGTTGCACAACAATTCCCAGGGCAGCGGTGCGTATGGGTGTGAGGATACCATTGCGCCGGCCTGGACAGGTGGTCGTGGTGGCGTTAGCATGGGCGGGCCAGCCCCCCTATGGTCCCCCCGCGTGCGGGGGGACGGACGGGCGCAACATGTTGCGCCCCTACAGGTTGGGCCACGCCGGCCAGGGGCAGCGAGGAGGAGTGGCTGATGGTGAAGCGCGTGCGGGTGGGGTTGATTGGCTGTGGGACGGTCGCTACGGAGCGCGTCGAACGCGCCTATCCGGCCTTGCGGGAGTTGGGGGAGGTCGTCGCTACGTGCGATCCGGTGCGGGAGCGCGCGGAGACGCTGGCCGGTCACGCCCGGCGGTCCGGCGCCGACTGTCGCGTGTATACGGCGCTCGACGATCTGCTGGGCGATCCGCGGGTTGATGCCGTGGACATCTGCACACCGCACCCGTATCACGCGGAGCCGGCCATCGCGGCCGCCAGTGCCGGTAAGCACGTGCTGGTCGAGAAGCCGATGGCGACGACGCTCGACAACGGGCGGCAGATGCTCGCCGCGGCCGAGCGTGCCGGGGTGATCCTGTGCGTGAATGAGCAGCTACGGGTGCAGGAGCCGGTGGTGCGAGCACGGGACATGATCGCGGCCGGCGAGATCGGCACGCCAGCGGTGGTACGGGCGCATCGGATCGGGTACCTGGAAGAACGCTGGATGGTGCGTGGCTGGCGGCAAGACGCGGCCCAGGCCGGTGGCGGGATGCTGCTGGACCAGGGGCCACACTATTTCGCCATGCTGCGGGTGCTGGCGGGGCCAGCGGGTGGTGAAGTGACGCACGTATCGGCGCTGGCCGGGACGGTGCGCGAGGACTGGAATGCCGAGGATACGGCGGTCGTGGTGCTGCGCTTCGAGTCCGGGCTGTTGGGTGAGGCGCTGTACTGCTGGGCGACGCGGACGCCGGATCGCGGGGCAGTTGGCTCTGCTTACGGCACGCGGGGCAGCCTGGACATTATCTCGGCAGAGGGCGGCCTGATCCTGCACCGGGGCGACCTGCCCGGCGGTCGGCAGGTGGTCATTCCCGATGACGGCTATGACCATAGCTATAACATGAGCATTGCCGACTTCCTGCGTGCGGTGCGCGGCGAGCGAGAAGCGGTCAGCACGGGCTTAGAAGGTCTGCGGGACCTGGCGGTGGTCGAGGCGTGCTATCGCTCGTGGCGATCCGGGCGGGTTGAGCAGGTTGAGGCCGTAGAGTAGGACGAGCCGGCCGGTCGGGAGCTGACTGGGGCAGGTTTTGTCTGCATCAGGATTTTTCAAGATGGAAGGATGAGCAGGATGCTCCTCACCCCCCGGCCCCCCTCTCCACCATGTGGAGAGGGGGTGTAGATTCCCGCTGGCGCGGGAATGACAAGTGGCTGGGCGCAACATGTTGTAGCCCTCTACACGAAAGAACCTACCCCGGTGAGGCGGTCGGGGGCCGGCGGGAAGGATGGGGTGACGGATGAGCCAAGGCTGGATTTGGGACGCAATCGAGGAATTGAACTGGTGCCGGCGGGCGCGGTCGGAGTTGACAGCGGCGGAGCAGGAGTTCGTCGAGGCGACGGCGCTGGACAAGGACGGGAACTGGGGGCAGGACCTCGCACGGCTCAAAGCACTGTTGGCCGAGCATCCCTCCATCATCGAGCGGGCCGGCGCGGCGGCCCTGTCTACTGCGATCCGCTCCAGGGAGTCGGACGAGGAAAGCGCGGAGGTGGTCCGGTTCTTGGTTGAGAACGGCGCGCGATTCGAGTACCCAAAGGACTGCTTCAGCCCGGTGCATGATGCGGCGTGGAGCACGGCGCACGGGCAGCGCGGGATCGAAAGGTTTCGCCTCATCTTCGAGGCCGGCTTGGCCGATGCTGCCCAGGTCGGAATCGAGCCGCCACACAATGGCCTGACGTCCGGCCACCGGTCGCTGCTGCACATCGCGGCCATGTTCGGCCATCCGGCGCTGACCGAGCTGCTGCTCGCGCATGGGGCGGCCAAGGCCATGGAGGTGCGGCTGAACGGAAACGCCGATACGGCGCTCCAGCGGGCCGCGCACGCGGGACTCTGGCGGGACCGGCGGCGGGAGGTGGCCAAGATACTGCTCGCGCACGGGGCACACTACGACATCTTCTCGGCTTGTGCGCTCGACGACGAGGCACGGCTGCGGACCTTGTTGGCGGAGGACCCGGCTGCCGTAGGCGCCCGGCACTCGGACAGGACGACGCCACTGCACTGGGCTGCGGCCGCCGGCGCGGTAACATGTGCCGAGATACTCTTGGCCAGCGGCGCGGACGTCGGAGCGCTCAACTCCGGCAAGAAGACCCCGCTGCACAAGGCCGCCGAGCCGCACGGCGTCACACCCGCCGATTGGACGTTCTCGCCAATAGAGCGGGTCATCGCGCTGCTGGTGCGGAACGATGCCAACGTCAATGCACAGGACACCAAGGGTCGTACTCCGCTCCATCTCGCCACCTACGGGGGATCTGCCGCGGCCGCGGAGCAGCTTATCGCGCTCGGCACCGACACGACGATCACAAACAAGCGGGGCAAGACGGCGTTCGAGGTTGCCAGGATGGACTGCCTCTATCTCAAACCGGGACGCCCCAAAGCCAGGAGACGGACCGCAGGGCGGCGGTAGGGGGGAGGATTGACACTCACAGGGGTAGCCCCCCTGTGGTCCCCCCGTTGCGACGGGGGGACGGGAGGGCGGCAGGCGGCGGGGCGCGCTGGCGCTGGGAGGAACAGGATGGCAGAGGTAACGCAGCTATACGCCGGTATCGCGCCAGTGACGATTACGCCGGACCGGCCGCTGCTGCTGGAGGGCTATGGCTCGCGGCAGGGGCCGGCGACGGGCACGCTCGACGAGGTGGAGGCGCAGGCGCTCGTGCTGGACGACGGGACCACGCGCGCGGCCATCGTCGCCGCGGACCTGTGCGGTTTCGAGGCGGGATCGGGTGAGCGGATTCGGGCCGCGGCGCAGGCCAGCGGCGTGCCCGGCGAGAACATCATGATTACGTACTCGCACTCGCACTCGGCGCCGCTGGTGACACCGTTTGCGGCGGAGGTGGTTGACAGCGAGTACCTAGCTTGGATGGAGCAGACTATCGCGGAGGCGATCATCGCCGCGAGTCGGCGGTTGGCACCGGTGACGCTCGGCGTAGGGACCGGCGAGGTCAATTTCACGGTCAATCGGCGAGTGCGGACCGCTGCGGGCACGGTGATGCGTGCGAACCCGGAGGGGCTGACGGACCGGCGGGTGCGGGTGCTGCGCTTGGACCCGGCGGACGCGCCCGCGGCGCCGGGTACGCTCGGCGGCACGCCATTACCGGCGGCCGATCCGGTTGCCATCCTGTTTGCCTATGCGACCCATCCGGGCGTGCTGCGCGACGAGAGCTATCTCTACAGCGGCGAGTATCCGGGGGCGGCGCGGCGCGCGGCCGCGGCGATGTACAGCGCGAACGGAGGGGGAGTCGGTCCGCCGGCGATGTTCCTGCCGGCGTGCTTCGGCAATCTCCGGCCGCACTTGCTCGATCCCGATGGCGGCTTTCGCTCCGGTACGCAGCACGAACTGACCGTGCTGGGTCGGATGCTTGGGAGCGAGGTGGTGCAGGTTGCCGAGCGCATCGTCGCAGCGCCGGTGAGCAGCATCGCTATGGGGCGGCGGCTGGTGTGTCTGCCGTATAGCCATGTTCCCGACGCAGCCGAACTGCGGGCGGCACTGTCCGGGCCGAAGGGGTTCTGGGCACAACACCTGCTGGATCAACTGGCACGCGGCGAGCAACTGCCGAAGTCCGAGATGGCAGAGGTGCAGGTGCTGCGCGTGGGGCGGCATTGGCTGGTGGCCTTGCCCGGTGAAACGACGCTGGAGATCGGCCTTTCGATTGAGCGCGGGCTGGTCGAGCGCGGGCTGGCCGACCCGGCGCGAGGGGATATGACGCTGGCGGTGGGCTACGCTAACGGGTACGTGGGCTACTTGTGCGCGGCCAGCGTCATCTCCGAGGGCGGCTACGAGCCGGCGACGTCGTTCTACGAGTACCTGCGGCCGGGACCGTTCGGCCCGGAGGTCGAGCCGGCGCTCGTCAACGGCGCCTTGGAGGTGGCCGAGGAGCTTGGTCCGGCGGAGGCGTAGGCGTTTAGCAGGAGGGGACAGCCCCCCTATGGTCCCCCCGCTGCGGCAGGGGGACGGAGATTCCCGCTTGCGCGGGAATGACGGAATAGGGGTTGTTTTCATAGGAATGGCGATTCCCGCAAAGGTCTGGGGAGGGGATTATGCCGAAGATTGCGCTTATCGGTGCCGGTAGTGTCGTGTTTGCCCGGCGTCTAACCATAGATATTCTGTCGTGGCCGGAGCTGGCCGACGGCACGATTGCGCTGATGGACATTGACGCCGAGAGCCTCAGCGTGATGGGGCAGCTCGCGCAGCGCATGGTCCGGGAGCAGGGTCTGCCGACGGAGATCGTGGTGACGGAGGATCGCCGGCGGGCGCTCGACGGGGCCGACTACGTTATCACCTCGATTGACGTTGGCGGCCGGGAGCTACGGGAGCGCGACGTCGCGATTCCGCAGCAGTACGGTGTCTACCAAACCGTTGCCGACACGATTGGTCCGGGCGGTGTCTTCCGTGCGCTGCGGACCACGCCGGTACTGGTGGATATTGCCCGCGACATGGAGGAGTTGTGCCCGCGGGCGTTGCTGTTGAACTACACCAACCCGATGAACATCAATATGTGGGCGATTGGCGAGGCGACGAGCGTCCCGACGGTCGGGCTGTGCCACAGCGTGCAAGGTACTGCGGGGCAGCTGGCGCGGTACATGGGCGTGCCGTATGAGGACCTGGCCTATTGGGTGGCCGGGATCAATCATCAGGCTTGGTTCTTGCAGCTACGCCGCGGCACGTATCGAGGCGAGGACCTGTACCCGTTGCTGCGGGAGAAGCTGGAGGACGCGGCGGTGTATGCCGAGGACCGGGTGCGATTCGAGGTCTTCCGGCACTTCGCGTACTTCGTCACCGAGTCGAGCCGGCACATGTCCGAGTACACGCCCTGGTTCCGGCGCACCGCCGAGCTACGGGACCGCTTTACGCCGGCCGGTGGCGGCGGCGAGGCGGTTGAGGTGCCCGGCGGTGACGCGGCGCGTCGAGCGGAGCACTTCGAGGACATTCGGGAGGAGCTGCGCGGTACCGAGCCGCTGCCGTTCCAGCGCACGCACGAATACTGCTCGTTCATCCTGCACGCCATCGAAACGAACACGCCCTTCCGGTTCAATGGCAACGTGCCGAACGAGGGGCTGATTGACAACCTGCCGGCGGGCTGCAACGTGGAGGTGCCGATCCTCGCGGACAACGCCGGCTTGCACGCCTGCGCCATCGGTGATCTGCCGGAGCAGTGTGCAGCGATCAATCGGACGAACGTCAACGTACAGGAGCTTGCGGTTGCTGCGATCCTGAACGGCGACCGCGAGGCGGTGTACCAGGCGATTGCGCTCGACCCGCTGACGACGACGCAGTGTAGCCTGGACGAGGCGCGGCAGATGACGAACGAGCTGTTCGCAGCCTCGGCCGACTACCTGCGGCTTTGAACAGCCCATCCATCGTAATATCGGTGTGCAACTCCTTCAGAGGGTCATTGGCGGCGATCAGAACAGTCTGAGCCGGTTATCGTGCGGGATAGGGAGCACTCCCACGATTACCCACGGGTTTGGAGCGATGTAGTGGTACTGCTGCGTCGTGCCGAGAAAGAAGTGAAGATCAGTCTGGAGGAACTCATCGATGTATTTCTCACGCACCTTCGCCAGCGCAACCGATTCGTCGCCACGAGCCGACCTCAAGCAATTCCAATACAGCGCTCCGATCTCCCAATCAAGGATTTGGAGCTTGCTCTGTCTCCCCGTCGCATCTACGAAGCGGTAGGAGAAACTATAGGGGAGTTTAGGAATGATTCTGAACGTCTTGCGCCAGCTATTGTCATCAAGTAGGGAGTACTGTCCCTGTATCGCGCACATTGCTTGGAGCTTTTTCTTGTCCCACTCGCGGTCATCCGCTTCCCAAGTGAGGCCCATTACTTCCGATGGCTTGAACACACACAGAGACATTTCGTTCGCTTTTGCGGCGGCGATCACTTCTTCAAGCCGATCATAGACACGAGCGCGCTCAAGAAGGATGCGTCGTCGCTCGCTCCACTTATCGGCTGTATCGATGTGACCAACCGGCTGCAACTCCGCGTGGTCAACCGGTCGGAAAGACTCGGGCCTGTGATCTGACTCGTGACGAATCAGGTGACACTCAAGCCAATCGTACTTGCGGTACTGTTCTTGCTCGTCGAGGCGCCGAAACGGCACGGGGTACAGACGAACCCAGGAGCCGTCTTCGCGCACGCCAGCCGTACATACCGTCTCCCCATACTTGGTCGACAGCGTCGGGTACGTCTTGACCGTGACGAGGATTCGCTCTTTTCTCATCATGTCATGCTCACAGATGACTGACTGACAGCCGCGTATCCGCTTGTCGCTCGATTTCCTTGGCGACACGTCCCCGGTGGCAGTACTCGGAATCCCGCTCGTAGCAGGTTAGCGCGATACACGCTCCCGATTGAATCCAACGCCGGATCGCGGCCATTGCGTCGAATTGCTGCGGGAGAACGTGCTGCTCGTACTCCTGCAACAGCCGGCGGTAGTCAGCCATACTCCCTAGAGCACGCCGCCTATCCGTACCAATGCCAAGATCGGGCAGATGCTCGTAGCGAATGTCAACCCGGCGACAAGCGTTTGCGAGAGTGGACTTGGAGAACCCGTATTTCCTGCTCATGGCATTTCGGCGCACATCGCACAACAGTGTGACCCCGGACTGAAGCAGCAAGTTCAGGTAGTTCTCAAGGCTCCGCCGTTCGTAACCAATGGTGAACAGCGTGCCCCGTTTCGTTTTTGGTTGAGCCGCGTTGATACGCCGCAGTGTCTCCTCGTCCATGCAGAGAACTCTGTCAGCGATCTTACTGCGAATAGCGTAATACGGGAATCGGCGGTACGTCTCGGCAACCAATTCGTCACCTCGAAGCGCTCGGTGGCGATATGCAAAGGAAGCAACGCTCTCGTCGGGAGATTCCTTTGCAATTCGCCTACCCTTGGCGGTCAACTGCCACTTGGAATCGTCATCAACCAGCAAACCACGCTCGACCAGCTTGCGGCGGTCAGCATAGCTAGTGAAGGAGAATGCGCCGAACTGATACGGGACAAATTCGTACAGGCTGTTATTATCGGATTCCTGACAATAAAGAAAAAGTAACTTCTGAAAATCACGTCTTTTGGGTGGGACATCAAGCGAATCGAGCAGATTGACCAGCAGCCGTTGCCGCGAGAAGAGCCGTGAAGTCTTCGGTCGGTAGGGCCTATCCGCTGGTACACCCATCATCTCGTGGTCCTTGCACTCCTCGGCATCAAAGCAAGTAGTGCGTGCTCGCTACTCGCTAATCCAGCCAACGCGGCCGATCTTGCGTGAGTATACAGTATAGACCTCTCACTATCCTTATACCGCCTATACCCCCAACGCGGCGCCGCGCGGCAGCTTGGACCGTAGGCTCTCCGGTAGACTGGGACCGATGCATTGGGCGGCGCTGAAGCTAATACGCCGTGACCTCAGGAGTGGCGAGGCGGAGGGGGGCGGGATGAGCCAGCGAGTGCCGATACTGGTCTACCATCACGTGTATCCCGAGGGCCACGAGGAACTGACGGCACCGTCGGGGGAGCGGGCTACGGGGATCATCGGGGCGGCGGCGCTGCGGCGGCAATTGGACTATCTGGTCGCCGAGGGCTGGGAGGTGATCTCGACGACCCGGCTGGTGGATTGGCTGGAGCAGGGCGTCAGCATCCCGCAGCGGGCCGTCGTGCTCCATTTCGACAACGGCTGGCTGGATACGTATACGGTAGCCTGGCCGATTCTCCGCGAGTATGGGCTGACGGCTACGTGCTACCTGATTAGCGTCCTGGCGGGGGCTACGGAGGGGGAGCCGGTGGCGGTATCCACCTCGACCGAGGGCGCGGTAGCCAAGCCCGGTCTCACGTGGCAGCAGGCGACCGAGCTGGTAGCCGACGGGTGGGAGATGGGCGCGCACACGGCGACGCATCCGCGGCTGGCCGAGGAGCTTGCGGCGGCGGGTGACGCTGGCGTGGTCGAGGAAATCGAGCGCTCGCACGCCATGTACCGCGAGGGGCTGGGTGCCGTGCCGGCGCACTTTGCCTATCCGAGCGGCTCGCGCAATGCCCGGACGGATGCTTTGCTTGCGCCGTACTACCGCTCCCTGCGGCGCTGGCACTTCACCTCCCCGCCGCGGTGGACGTATACGGACCGCGGCACGTCACCGCTGGCGTTGGAGTGCCAGAACATTGACAACACCGTGTCGTTCGGGGACTTCAGGCGGCTGTTCGAGGGGGTGTGCGAGGCTTAGGGGGTATTGGCCCCCCTATGGTCCCCCCCGCTGCGGCGGGGGGGAGGGGCGCAGCGTGCTGCGCCCCTACAGCTTGGTCCGTACCCACCCCAGTCAGACGGCCGGGGGGACGGGGATTGTGGGCAGCGCCGGTATGATGGGCGCGGAGGCAAGGAGGTTGGTGATGGAATATCGGACGTTCGGGGCGACCGGGCTGCGGGTGTCGGCTATCGGGTTGGGCGCTTTTCCGCTCTCCGGGATGCGCCAGCAGGCCGACGGGCGGATGCTCGGCTGGACGGGAACGGATGACCGCGAGGCGGTGGCCCTGATCCATCGCGGCGAGGAGCTGGGCGTCAACCTGATTGACACGGCGGAGTCGTATGGCGCTGGCCACAGCGAGATGGTCACCGGCAAGGCGCTGGCCGGGCGCCGCAACCGCTGGATCGTGGCGACGAAAGTGAGTCCGTTCACGAGACCGGCGCCCAATATGGGGTCAGCCGGCAGCCCGCTGACCGCGGCTACGGCGCGGCAGCGGATCATCGAGGCGTGCGAGGGCAGCTTGCGCCGCCTGGGGATGGACCACATAGACCTGTATCAGCTTCACGCGGTTCCCGCCACGCCGGCGATGCCGGACGTGATGGCGGCGCTGGCGACGCTGCGGGAGCAGGGGAAAGTGCGCTGGTATGGCATTTCCACCAATGACCACGCAGCGATCAAGCAGCTACGCACGCTCGGCCCGATTGACGTGCTGCAGATCGGCTACAACCTGCTGGAGCGCGAGGCCGATGACTTGCTGCACTGGTGTCAGGAGGAGCAGATCGGGACGCTGATCCGTGTGCCGTTGGCCAAGGGGATGCTGACCGGGAAGTACGTCGGGGCGCGGGCGGCAGTCGTGCCGGAGGAGGACGTGCGCTACGACCGGTTCCAACTGCCGGAGTCGGTGGATGCGCTGGGGAAGCTCCCGCAGCTCGATTTCCTGGCCGCCGGGACGGGGCGGACGATGGCACAGGCGGCGCTCCGTTTCGTATTGGATCACCCTGGGGTGTCCTGCGTGATCGCCGGGGCCAAGAACCGGGAGCAGATCGAGGGGAACGCGGCCGCAGCCGCGGTGCCGGCGCTGTCGGAGGCGGAGACGCGGCGGGCAGTGGCGATTGCGGACACGATCCGCACGCCGGGGTGGACCTAGAGGCGGCGAAAGGTGAGTGCCGGACCGGTGTGGCGGGTGCCGCAGGCCTGGACTTGCCAGCAACCCAATCCGCCCTGTATCCTATGCGCGTTACCCTTGCAGCTTGGAGGAGCGCAGCAAGGGTGGGGCGCCTGATCGCTCGCCGGGCGTCGTGTCGCACTGGGCGAGCATACACGCCGCTCCCCGCGGGGAGCGAGTATCTAGGAGGTACGCCGATGGCAGGTGTAATCCGCAGACGGTATCTAGGAGGCGCGGCAGCGGCAATTGGGGGACTACTCGCCGCGGCCTGTGGTGAGATTGAGGTCCGCTACGTGCAAGGGCCGGCCGGGCCGGCCGGGCCAGCCGGCGCGCAGGGTGAGCGTGGCGCGCAAGGCGCCGCGGGTGCTCAGGGGGCAGCCGGGCAAGCTGGGGAGACGCAAGTCGTCGTCCAGGAGAAGGTCGTCACCGTCGAGAAGCAGGTGGTCGTCGAGGCACAGGCGAAGGCGCCGATCAAGCTCACGTACTTGAACAAGCACTTCCCCGGGACGGTGAACTACGAGTGGGACAACCTCATGTACGAGCGGGTGTCGGAGGAGTTCCCGCATATCGTGTTCGAGCACAGCCCGATTCAGACCTCGCGCAAGGAAGCGTTCATCGTGCGCGCTTCCGCCGGTGTGCCGGCACACATGGTCCAGAACGACTGGGGCGTGTGGCTGGACCTGGCGCGCGGTGGCAGCATCATGGAGCTGACCGATCACTTCAAGCGGGACAAGATCGTCCCGACGGAGACCTTCCTGCGCTGGTCGGTGGAGCAGTACAGCTACGCCGGCCGGATGTTCGGTTTCCCGCTGTCGCAGTCGTCCGATTCGTTCCCGTACAACAAGGGTCTCTTCGACACGGCCGGGTTGCCGCACCCGCCCACGGACGTGACGGACAAGTCGTGGACGATGGAGTCGTTCCTGGAGACGCTGCAGAAGCTGCAGCAGGCCCTAGGTGATGACGCCGCCGCGATGGGCAATGGCCACGGCTACCACTGGAACCGGGGCACCTGGTATGGCCACTCCTCGTGGGATGACGTTGCCATCAAGCCGACGATGGACCACGAGTTGTTCATCAAGGGCAACCAGTTCTGGCAGGACCTCCGGCACAAGCACCGCCTGATTATGGACTCCGAGTTCTCGAAGGCGATCGGTGGCATCGGCAAGGGCTTCCCGGCCGGGAAGGTCGCGATGTACTACACCTGCTGTCCGCACAACATTCTGCGTGACGCGAAGGCAACTGGCGTGGAGGCCGGCCTGGCCACGCTACCGTTCTCCGGCTGGGACACCAACGGCAACACCATCTTCCCCGGTCAGAACATCTCCGGTCGGGTGTGGCCGCACAACATGCACGTTGCCAAGGAGATTACGGCGGATGAGCAGGAGGCAGCCTGGACGTTCTTCATGTGGCTGGTGAAGGATCCGAAGAATGGCGGCCTGATGCCACCGTCGAACCAGCACATCGTGGCGCCGTACCTCGACGAGACGTACTCCGAAGCCGCCCAGCGGGACTTCGAGAGCATCACCGGGGTGGACAGCGTTGCAAGCAGCGCACCGCTGCAGAACGCCTTGACCGAGTATCCGAGCTTCTGCGGGATGCTGAAGTACGAGGAATACTCGGATGCGTGGAACGCGATCAAGGACGACTGGAGCAAGCACGAGGCCAACGAGATGTCCTCGGGCGACTTCTCGCGCCGTGCTCAAGAGGTGTTCACGAACGCCAAGCTGGGCACGAACACCCTGTAGATACAGGTCACTGCACCTCTTCCGGGGGTGTGGTCGCTTGTCAAGCACACAACTGCGGCAGGTATCGGCGATCTCGCCGGTACCTGCCTGTTTTTAAGGCTCGGCTTCCGGGGGTGGCGGGACCACAGGAAAGCATGATACGCGGTTGCCCTCACCCCGGAACTTGTCTGCCCCCCTATGGTCCCCTTACAAGGGTAGGTTTTTCGTAGCGGCGCGATGAATCGCGCCCAGGTCCCCGTCATTCCGGCGGAAGCCGCAATCCAGGACGAGTCGTGGCCTCCCGGCCCCCGTCATTCCCGCGCAAGCGGGAATCCACCCCCTCTCCAAATGTTGGAGAGGGGGCCGGGGGGTGAGGTCTGCCCCGCCCGCGGCCCCGTCCCCCCGCCGCAGCGGGGGGACCATAGGGGGGCTACCCCCTCCCCAAGGACAGTTTTTCCAAGCGCCGGAAAACCCGTCCCCCAGACCGTTGTCATCCCCCACCCCCCGCCGATATGTCTCCCTGACGGGAGTGGCAAAATGCAAGACCATCCGAGCACACCGGGCACCGCCCGGCAGGGAACCCTTGGCACCGACGGGCCGGCTGCGTGCGGTGGCGCGGCCGCGTTCTCGCCGGCGCCGGGTCCGTCTCGACCCCGCGCCACGCCCTTGCCCTTGCTCTTGGCGCTGGACCACACTCGGTCCCGCGCCGCGTCCTTGCCCCTGGCGCCGGACCACGCGCGGTCCGGTGCCGCGTCCTTGCCCTTGCCGAACCTGCCGAGTCACGAGCTGCGTGACCCGGCATGGGCCGGCCCGCGCGTGCCGCTCTCCACGCTTCCCTGGCCGGCCGGGGTGCGCCGGCTGCGCTCGGTGGTCTTGCACCGCGTCATTGCCACTCCCGGCACCCGCCTTTCCCACCCGTCCACCGCCCGGTTCGCGCCCACCGCCGCCGATCCGGGAGCGCCCACCCAGCCGGTGCCGCCCCGCCCCGTACCCACCACCGCGGGCACGGGCGCCCGGCGGCACCGCCGCTCGCGTGCCCCGCCCAGCGCCACCCACCGAAAGGTTTTTCCGTAGCGGCGCGATAAATCGCGCCCAGGTCCTCGTCATTCCGGCGGAAGCATGTCCCGTACCCCGATACGGGACCGGAATCCATGTCCCCCCGTTGCGACGGAGGGACGAGCGACCACGCCGCCGCGGACGGCTATAGCGCCGCCGCCGTTCGTCAGGAGGGGGGAGCGAGGTTGGGGCCTAACGCTGCGCGGAGGGGGGCGAGGAGCTCGTCGTCACCGACCTGGACGGGACAGGCGGCGCGCCGCGCCGCGGCGAGCGGATCGAAATAGCCTAGCGTGCGGGCCATGGCCGCCGCGCGCTCCGGGTAGGTCCGTAGGTAGTCGTTGAACTCTGCGAGCGGGTAGTCATTGGTCGTAGGGAGCACATCGGCCAGGCGGTAGAACAAGGACGGCGCGGCGCGCACACCGAACACCTGCCGGCCACGCAGGGCGGCCACAAAGAGAGCGAGGTCGTTGCCCGTGACCGTGATGGCGCCGTGGCCCACTTCCTCCGGCGGGCGGCTGAAGAGAAAGTCCACCGCGCGGCAAGCGTCGGCGACGATGCCGCGATAGGTGTAGGATTCGGGCGACTCGATGCCGTCCGTGAGCAGACCGGGGTAGGCCGCTGCGTAGGGCCGGTCGCTGAGACGCTGGCCGCGATGACACAGGGTCAGCACGGCGCGCTGCTCCGGCCAGCGGTGGTCCAGGTCGCCCACGGGCACATGCACCACACTGCCGTAGCCGGGTAGCTGCACTTCTACGCCGCGTGGCCCGGCGCCGGCCGCAGGCGGCGGCTGGACGTAGTAGGCAAATAGGCGGTAGGGACCGATGCTGGTGAAGCGCACGCCGTACACCAGCGCCTCCGCCGACGACCGCAGCGGCAGCAGCTCGACCTCGGGCGCCACCTCCGTGTGCGCCAGCTCGGTCGCCACAGTGCCCCAGAAAGCATCGAAATCCGCCGGCTCCGGTTGATGAGGCAGCGTCGGTGTCTGCATTGGATTCCCTTCGAGTCCTTGCTTGTTGCCCGTGTGGCAGTACGGCGCGGGCAGTCGGGCGCTAGGCGGCGACCTGAAGATGGTGGCGCATCCACGCCTGGACGTGCGGGGTGTGTTTGGCACCGCCGGCGCCGTGTCCCTCGCCGGGGTAGGCGTATAGCTCCTTGACATCGGCGCCAACCGCCGCAAAGACGGCGTAGCCCGTTTCCGGTGGACAGACGGGGTCGGCCAGACCGATATTCATGAGCGTCGGGCAGCTGATACGCGGCGCCATATTGATGCCGTCGTAGAAATCGAGCGTCCGCAGGACTGCCGCGCGGCGGTCCGGATAGATGCGGAGGTAGTCGTTAAGCTCTTCATACGGATAGGTGTGGGTGAGGTCAATGGCCTCGCGCATCCCGCAAAGGTAGGGCGCGCCGGGGCAGGCCGCGCGGATGGCGGGATGGCGGGATGCCGTGACGATGGTCAATGCCCCGCCTTGGCTGCCGCCGGTGACGCCGACGCGCTCCGGGTCCACCTCGGGGCGGCTGAGGATGAAGTCAATCGCACGCCAGGCATCGCAGTAGAAGCCGCGGTAGCCGTAGGTTTGGTAATCGGTCAGGTTATGCGTGAGCAGGCCGGGATAGCCGGGGTTGAAGACGCTGTTCGACCGCAGCTTCCCGCGCGGGGCCACCACCACGCAGGCATAGCCTTCGCGTGCCCACTGCTTGCCCGTGCCTAGCTGCGGCTCGCTGACGTAGCCCGGCATGATGGCGATGGTGGGATTGCGCTGGCCGGCGGTGCGGCGCGGCACGCAGTACCAGCAGGCGATCCGTAGTCCCTCCCAGCTCGTATAGAAGCCCTCGTAGACGACAACCTCGTCGTCAGAGCGCAGCGGCACGAGCCGCACTTCCGGCTCCAACGGGATATCCTGGAGGCGGTCCCAGGTCTCCTGCCAGAAGGCGTCGTAACCATCCGGCTTGGTGACGGACGTGCCGTAACCGGCCGGGTCGCTCCGGTCATACGGCTGTCCGTTACGGTCTACGGCGCCTACGCGGCTGGGCTGAAGGTCCATGGTTGTGGCCTACTCCTTGGTCGCTAGTCGCTAGAGCCTCGTCGCCGGTGCAAAGGCCGCCGCACGCCGGCTGGTTCTAAGCCTAACCGGACGAGGGCACTCGGTCAACGAGGCGTAGAGCCGAACGCACCGCATCCACGTGTCGGAACCTCAGCTTTTTATGCCCAGCGCAGACAGCTTTTCTTCCCGGTAGAGGGATAGGACATCATTCAGGGTCGTGAGATCACCGCCAAGATACGCCTGAAGCCAGCTCTGCAAGGCGTCCAGGAAGTCTGCACTATCGTACTGGGCCTCCAGGACCGGAATCCGTGCCGATTCAAGGAGGTAAATGGCAGCGGTATCGCAGATGCGGCCAGGTTCACATTGCGAATGCGTCGGTGGCCTTGGCTGCCGCACATAGAAGCGGTCCAGAAGCTCAATCACGCCCCTGCCCTACTCGGCCTGCTCGCGGATCGTTTTCGCTGCCTCCGGCGTGACCTGTACCGCTCGGCCGTCGAGGAGTCGGCGAGCCGGCGGCACCTGATCTTCGGTGTTGAGGAAGCACATTCCCTCCTCGTATACAGCGTCACGCGGAGCACGCGCCGGTCTAGCTCTGGTCTGGCGGGCTGCGCGCCGGCAAGCAAGCCGGCGGCGTAAGTCCGCAAGCACCTCATCCGACAGGCGGTGCGGCTCCCGTTGCGGCTCCGGATACTCCGGTGTGCCTCTCGCTACTCGCGAGAAATCCAGCACCTCGCCCCGTGCTACGTTCTCCATCGGCTCCGTCCCAAAGTACACGTAATCGAGCAGCACCGGCAGGTCCTCCGGCCCCCATTGCTGCACAACCCGGTCTAGGATCATGCGATCAGAGAGGGTGATGATGTCGTCCACCGACACGTCCTCATAGCGCCCTCGCGCCACGTAAGCTCTGTGGCCGGCGGCCGTCGTGACTTCATCACTGCCGAGATATGGCGCCAGAGCAGTGTCGTATGGCCCGTAGTGCAGAAACCGCCACTGGAGGCGCGTGAAGGGCTGGCCGTGAACTCGATAGTATTCGACATCGAACAAATACAGCAGCTTTGCCAAGCGGATACGGGCAGTGGAGCCTTCGGCGTCTCTCAACTCCTGGACGACATAGTCCACGAGCCGCTGAAGGTGAGGATGTGGCGGACTAGATGTGGTGGATGTCATCGAACATGAATTCCATTCAGGTTAATGATTCTAGCGTTACCTGGTGCTCAGACACCAGCCCCTCATGCGGCACGCCGCTGGCCTCGCGCTGCTGTGAAGGGTACACAACGTTCCGGGTTGCCGCCCATGGCCCGGACCTATCCCGGCCGGTGGGGTGAGCCGCTTGACGGGGCTGCGCGGCCGTGTTACGATGCCAGTTGTCGGCCTGTGCGGGCATGGTGTAGTTGGTAACACGCGACCTTCCCAAGGTTGAGATCGAGGGTTCGAGTCCCTTTGCCCGCTCCTCACGGTGACTTGGTTGCCACTTCGGTCTGCCGCTCGGCAGGCCCTTTTTTGTGTGTGCGGCGGTTGCCGGTTGTCCCCGTCGGCGCGGTCCGCAGCGATGCACGGGCTAGCTACCGGCCGGCTCCGCGGGTCCTTGGCCCAGACGATGGCCCGCGGAGCAACGCCGTGTACGCGCCGGATACACCGGTCAACACAGGAACGGAAAGGGAGAACGCGGTATGACGCACCTCATGGAGCAGGTGGGGAGCTGGATCGAGGAGCTAATCGCCACCATCGGCTATCCCGGGATTGTCCTCGTGATGGCAATCGAAAACATCTTCCCGCCAATTCCCTCCGAGATGGTGCTGCCGTTCGCCGGGGCACTGTCGGTCAAGGGTGAGCTGAACTTTTGGGGCGCCGTGGCGGCGGGAACTGCCGGCTCGCTGATCGGGGCAGTGGTGCTCTACGCTATCGGCTACGTGGCACGCGAGGCCGGCGTGCGGCGGCTGGTCGCGGCCTACGGGAAGTACGTCTTCATCTCAGAGAAAGACCTCGACCGTGGGGCGGCGTGGTTCGAGCGGTACGGTGAGGCGGTCATCTTTTTCGGACGGCTCATCCCGATCATCCGCAGTATCATCTCCATCCCGGCGGGCTATACGCGGATGAGCGCCTGGCGTTTTCTGCTGTATACCACGCTCGGCACGTCGCTGTGGAGCCTGTTTTTGACCTACGTCGGCCGCGTCCTCGGCGAGAACTGGGCAGACATCCGGGACTATATGAAGCCCTACGAAAACGGCACGCTGGTCGTGCTCGTGCTGGTTGTGGTGGTGTTCATCGGCTGGCGCGCGCTGCGCTGGCGCCGGCAGCCGCCGGATACGGAGGCTTGAACTGGACCTCACCCCCGGCCCCCTCTCCCTGACAAGCACAGGATGGACAGGATGAGGGAGGTGGTGAGGGCGCCCACAAGGGACGCCCCTACAGGATTGGTGGCGGGGCCATGGTGAGCCTCACCCCGTCCCTCGCCCACGGGACGGGCGCAACATGTTGCGCCCCTACGGCTTGGCCTGTACCTACCCCCGTGCTGACGCCCCGGGAGGGGGCCGGGAGGGGGCCGGCTGGCGGCGCTAACTACCCTGGGCTGTCGGTGTCTCGACGGGTGTGAGCGTCACGGTTGGTCCGCCCTCAGCGGGAAGGACGTACTCGGTCAACCGCTGCTCCGTGAGGACGAACATGCGGCCGCCGGCCTCGTCAACCCACACGTCGCGGATTTCTTCGCCGGGGTTGGCGACTCCGACTAGCTCGCGCTCGAACTGCCCGCTCTTGGCGAGCTGCACGATGCGACTATTGCCCGTGTCCACCACGTAGAGCGAGCTGATGGACACGCCGGTCGTGATCGCTTGGGGGTTTTGTAGGGGGCGCTCCAAGCCCTGCAAAGTAAAGGGCTGTGGATTGCCGGTTCGGTACCGCGTGATGCCACCATCGGCAGCGAGCACAAAGATGTCCCCGTCTATGGCGAGGTCGAGCGCCGTCGCGATCTCAGCGGGTACCGACGTGCCAAACCACTCATCCGGTGGCAGGGCATAGGTTCCAAGTGCCGTCGGCTTCCAGCGCAGGAGTTGGTTGGCGCCCGTATCCACCGCATAGAGATTGACTTGGAACGTTTCGAAACCGAAGACACGCTGCCACCCGGCCGAGCCTGGCAAGCGCCCGGCGCGCATCGTATCGTCGGCGGTGAGGAACCAGTAGTGTCCCGTACTGTCAATAGATACGACTCCGTCGGTCGTGGCGACCAGATAGGTCAGATCGCCGACGGTCTGCCCGGCCTTGTTGCCCCCGCGCTCCAGCAGCAGCTCAGGCCCTTGGCCGGGGCGCACGGCCAGCACGGCGCGCGGCACATCGAGGACAAAGAGGCGCTCACCGAAGCCGGTGACTGCCGAGAACTGGGTGGGACGGTTGATCTGCTCGGCGGAGAGGACGGACGGCACGGGCGGCGGCGGTGGCTCCAGCCCGGCGATGCGGGTGCTCTGTGCCTCGACGGCCGACCGTAGCTCGGCAGCGCGCTCTTCGGAGCGTGCGTCGAGGGCGCTAATCTTGGCTAGGGCCTCGACGACGGCGGCCTGCCCTTGCTCCCGGTCGGTCACGTTGGGCAGGTCGGCAACGGCCCGCTCGGCCGCCGCCAGAGCTTGGGGGTTCGGCGTGGGTGCAGTGGCCACTTCCTGAGTCGGCCCTGCGCCGCTCAAGCGGCTGAGGATAAAGATCAGCAAGATGACCGCAACCAGGCCGATCAGAATGATACGCAGACGCCCCTGGAGCACTGCGTCCAGACGCTGCCAAGCACCGGCGACCATGCCTGAAAAACCGGCCGCCGGCGCCGCCGACCGGGGCCGGCCGTAGCCGGATCGCGCCGGTCCGGGGCTTACCGGCGGCGCTTCACTGCCGGCTGCGTCGTCCCACTCCGGCCCCAGGTCTTCCTGTCTATCCGACCAGCCCGCTTCGCTCGTAGACGCCGGAGCGGTGCGGACGACCAAGGCTTCGAAGTGGGGTGCTCCGCGCGCCAAGTGGTTACACAGCCAGGTTGCAGCCTGCTCGGCGCTGTCCTGATCCAGGGCGCGCCGCACGTGGGCGGGACGCAGGCGAGCGGCAAGCTCCGAGGTGCTGATAAGCAACGTCGCGCCCTGGCGCAGTGTGGCCCGCGCGTGCTCGATCTCCAGGTCCCAACGCCGGGCTTGACCGCGCCGAAGCGACTCGCCCTGCGGTGCCGCTACCGGCGTGTCGGGCCACATCCGCAGGGACCCCTGCCCCTGCTGGAGGAGATAGATCTGGGCCGGCAGCAGTTGGGCGAGCACCATGCCGTGCTCTTGGATCAGCACCGCACTGGCGCCCAGCGCGATAAGCTCGCGTGCCGGGGCCAGGGCGTGGGTTTCGAGGCGGACGCACGCCGCACGCAAGGCGCGGCTCAAGGCCGAGGCTGGGGGGGATTCCACCTCCTCCAGCAGTGCTTGGACGAGGGTCTCCCCAAACAGCACGCACGAATCGTCACCAACCCCCTCAATCACGAGGAAGAGGTCGCTCGCACCCCGGCCAACCGCCTCGTCTGCCGGGAGGTGGTGATGCTGGGCCTGGGGGGACTCGGCACGACGCTTGCCTCCCCACACCGATGCGGCGGCCCACTCGATTACGCCGCTTTCGCTACTCATCGTGCCTGATACTACTTGTCTTCTCTCGTGGTTGACAACTGCCCGGTCACTCCCGTATATTCTTCGTAGAACAGGCGTTCCCCGGCATCAGGCGTTGTGTAGCGCCTCGTGTACCGCCACTCCTGCATGAGGTGGCGTGCCGGCAGATCGAACGAGGAGAAAGGCAAGCCGATGCAAACTCTGAGCGAGCGGCAACAGGGTATCCTGCGCTTCATCGAGCAATATATCGAGGAACAGGGACGACCACCGACGAACCGGGAAATCGGCGCGGCGGCCGGTATTGGGTCGACAAGCCACGTTGACTACCACCTCACCGTCCTGGCCAAGAAAGGCTACATTGTCCGCGAACGTCATACCAGCCGGGGGATACGACTGGTGCATGGCCCGGCGGCGCCGCGGCCGCGCCTCCGCACCGTGCCCGTCATCGGTCAGATCGCCGCCGGGCAGCCGATTGACGCGGTCAGCGATCCGAGCGATGTCCTCCAGCTCAACGCCGACCAGGTCCCGCCGGACACGTTTGCCCTCCGCGTGCGCGGCAAGTCCATGATCGAAGACCTGATTGACGACGGAGACCTGGTGGTGGTCGAGCCGGCACAAACGGCGCGAGACGGCGAGATTGTGGTGGCACTCTTGACCGATGGCCCCAATGCCGAGGGTGCGGCCACGCTGAAGCGATTCTATCACGAGGGCGACCGCATTCGCTTACAACCGGCGCATCCGACGATGGAGCCGATCTATGCCGACCCGCAGCACGTGCTCGTGCAGGGACGCGCGGTCAGCATTATCCGCCACCTCCACTAAGCGGCTGGCGGCGCCCGGTAGCGCTACCGTGGAGCAGCGAAAGTTGACGGAATCGCCGCTCCCTTGCTAGACTGCGAGGCTGTGCGGAGGTGGCCTGGAGTGCTGCCTTTATCCCCGCAGGCAGCGAGCGGCTCGCACGCCGGCTTACAAGGTGTACGGCTTGTGCGAGCGTGGGCGAGGCGGCGCAGCCGGCGCCCAATGGCAGAGTAGAAGGAAGTATGGGCGTGTACGCTATTGTAGAGGATCACGGGCAGCAATACTCCTTACGCGAGGGTGAGGTGCTGGACCTTGCCCGGCGGGCGGCCACACCCGGCGAACGGCTGGAGCTGGATCGGGTACTCCTGGTGCGCGACGGCGACCACGTCGCGGTCGGCCAGCCGACGGTACCCGGTGCCCGTGTGATCGCGGAAGTGCTCGATGAAGTGAAGGGTCGTAAGGTCACGGTTTTCAAGTACAAGTCGAGCGTGCGGTATCGTCGTCTGACCGGCCATCGGCAACGCTACTGCCGGGTGAAGATCACCTCCATTGTCCCGGGCAGTAGCGCCGGCACCGAGGCCGCGGCGAGCTGAGGCGAGTGCTGGGGCAGCAGGGTCCTTGGCGGTAGCGAGAGAGGAAGAACGGATGTCCTCCAAAAAGGGTATCGGCAGTACCAAGAACGGCCGCGATAGCATCGGCAAGCGCCTCGGCGCAAAGCGGTTCGACGGGCAGTTGGTTCATGCCGGTGAGGTATTGGCGCGGCAGCGTGGCACCCGCTACTATCCCGGCAACAACGTCGGGCTAGGGCGAGACTACACCCTCTTCGCACTCGTGTCCGGGCGCGTGAAGTGGGAGTACCGGCGGCGGAACCAGCGCCAAGTCAGTGTCTACGCGGACTCGTGAGCGGCGGCTGATAAGCCGGGCCAACCGGTAGGAATAGCTGCTTGGGGGAGCTTCGCCGTGCTGGGGCACGGCGAGCTACGGTATCCGCTGCTACTCGTACCTGACAGCAGTACCCCTCGCGTGCTGCCGGGGCAGTTGCATCCTCGGGCCAAAGCGGTTGTTGGTCGCCATTTCGATTGCCGCGCCACTCCATATGGCAGCCCGATAGGCTATGCTATACTCGACGGTTTAACCGGGATGTGCCGCCGGCCAGAAACGCGAGCAGGATTAAGAAGAGGCGAACATGGCGGAAACCGAACGTCGCCGCGTAGTAGTCACCGGCATGGGGGCAGTTACCCCGCTGGGCTTGGATGTGGCTAGTAGCTGGGAGGGGGTTGTCGCGGGAGAGTCCGGCGTCGTACCGATCTCCACGTTCGACACCACCGACTACCCCTGCCAGATTGCCGGTGAAGTCCGGGGGTTTAATCCGACCGACTATTTCGAAGCCAAGGACGTGCGGCGCACCGACCGCTTCGTGCAGTTCAGTCTGGTCGCAACCCAGGAAGCACTGCGCGATGCCGACCTGGAAGTCACGGAGGAACGGGCGGACGACACGGGCGTCTATATCGGCACCGGCATCGGTGGCCTGATTACGTTGACCGAGCAGATCAAGGTGCTCGACGCGCGGGGTGTGCGGCGGGTGAGTCCGTTCCTGGTGCCCATGATGATCGCCGACATGGCCTCGGGTCAGGTCAGCATAGACGTAGGGGCGCGCGGACCGAATATGGGCATCGTGAGCGCCTGTTCCAGTGGGGCACACGCCATCGGGGAAGCCTACGAGGTGATCCGGCGGGGCGATGCCGAGGCGATGATAACCGGCGGCACGGAAGGCTCCATCGTGCCCATCGGCCTGGCCGGCTTCTGCGCTTCGCGGGCGCTCACCAGGCAGAACGACGATCCGGAGCGAGCCTCCCGGCCCTTTGACGCCAAGCGCGACGGATTCATCCCGGCTGAAGGCGCCGGCATCGTCATCTTGGAAAGCCTGGAACATGCCCAGGCCAGAGGGGCGCGGATCCACGCCGAACTGATCGGCTACGGCGCCACGGCCGATGCCTTCCACGTCACGCTGCCGGCAAAGGAAGGCGCGGGGGCGCGGCGTGCGATGGAGCGGGCGTTGGACAAGGCGGGCCTCGACGTAGCCGAAGTGGACTACATCAATGCCCACGGCACGAGCACCGAGGCCAACGACCGCTTGGAAACGCACGCTGTCAAGACCTTGTTCGGGGAGCACGCGGACCGGCTGCCGGTAAGCTCCACGAAGTCTATGATCGGCCACACCTTGGGAGCCGCGGGTGGTATCGAAGCGGTCTTCACGATCAAGGCATTGCTGGACGACATGCTGCCGCCCACCATCAACTACGAGTATCCGGACCCGGCGTGTGACCTGAACTACGTCCCCAACGAGTCCCGGCCGGCGCGGGTGGACATAGCGATGTCCAATAGCTTCGGGTTCGGTGGACATAACGCCAGTCTCGTCTTCCGGGCTTATGCCCCCTGACACCGCCCGGCCGCTCCCCGAACGCCTCCACTGGCTGCGGGACCTGCTCGCCGCCGTCGAAGCCGCGGACCTCGCGGAGCTGGAGTTGAGTACCGGCGGGCTGCGTGTGTACGTGCGCCGACGGGTGGCGAGCGCCGCTGCACCGATTATCGTCGCGACGCCTCCTGCTGCGGCGCGCCCCGCGACCGAGAGAGCTGCTGCGGCGACCACTCCCGCGACCGATGCCACTGCCGACCAAGACCTGCTCGCCGTGCGGACCCCGCTGACCGGCATGTTCTACTCGGCGCCAACGCCGCAAGACCCGTCGTATGTCCAGGTTGGCGATCCGGTCGAGGTGGATCAGGTGGTGGCGCTGGTGGAGGCGATGAAAGTCTTCAACGAGATTCGCTCCGAGCACCGCGGGGTAGTAGAGCGTGTGGTCGCGGAGAACGGCCAACTGGTCCACACCGACCAACCGCTGCTGCTGCTACGGCCCATCGAGGGTGGCGGGCCGGAAGGCGCGTCGCCGCCGGCGCCGATGTAGGGGCAGTCGCGACCGGTCCCGCCGCGGTGCGCTCGGCCCCGGTCAGCACGGGCGTTTTCGTCATGCCTCGTCGCTCCTCCAAGTCTGCTCCAGCATAAGACGTTCATCATGGTAGCATGGAGTCCCCGGCACCTACCGGCGCGGGCCGAGGGAGAGTGATGCTGATGAAAGTCAATACGGAGTACCTGGACCGCTGCATCCAGACGCTCGAAAGGGCATTCGAGCTGCTGCAACAGTCCGAGCCGGACGATTTCACGTATGACATCTACCGGGCGGCCTCGGTTAAAGAGTTCGAGCTGGTCCTAGAGCAAACCGGCAGTCTGCTGAAAAAGCGGATCGCCGGTTACTTCGCTTCCAACCGCGCGGCCGACCGTCTGACCTTCAAGGATGTTTTCCGCCACGCCGCCAAGCACACCCTGATTACTCCGGAGGCCTGCGAGCGCTGGTGTGAGTACCGCGACAGCCGCAACGACACGGCGCACCACTATGGGGAAGGCTACGCCGAGGCCACGCTGGAAGTGTTGCCGCGCTTCATCCTCGACGCCAAGGCGCTCGCCCTGGTCATAGCGGAGGAGTGGGATGATTGAGCGCCTGGACTTGCAGCCGAGGCACCGCACACAGATAGAGGCGATGCTGCGTGAACAGCTGCCGGGCGTTGAAGTGTGGGCCTACGGTAGCCGGGTCAACGGCAGGGGCCATGGTGGCAGCGACCTCGACCTAGTGCTGCGCGGCCCGGACTTGCAGCGGCTACCCAGCGGCAAGCTCTCCGATCTGACGGAAGCCTTTCGGGAATCCAACATTCCCTTTCTCATCGAGGCGCGCGATTGGGCCAGGCTACCGGAGAGCTTTCACCGCGAGATCGAACGCGACTACGTGGTGCTGGTGAGAGGCGCGGAGCACATAGCCGGGAGAGTATCCGATGCTTACTAAGCTCACCATCCGCCGTTTCAAACGGTTTGGTGAGGAGGTCGAGATCGAGTTGGGCAATCCCGTAGTGTTCATCGGCCCGAACAACTCGGGCAAGACCTCGGCGATGCAAGCATTGGCGCTCTGGGACATCGGCCTCAAACGCTGGAGCGAGAAGCGCTCAGGGAGAAGTACGCCGGAGAGGCGTCCGGGTGTCACCGTTAACCGAAGGGACCTCGTCTCTATCCCCGTCCCGAGTGCGCGTCTCTTGTGGCATCGGCGCCATGTGCGCGACGTGCAGTTGGCCGCAGGTCGCCAGCGGACGACCAACGTCCGAATTGATGTGATTGTCAATGGCATCACCCAGGGCAGCGAATGGACCTGCGGGCTGGAGTTCGACTTTGCCAACGAGGAGTCGTTCTACTGCCGTCCACTGCGGCGGGGCGACGGTAGGACACCGGAGCGAATGTCAATTCCACCGGAGGCCGGAGCGACGCAGATCGTCTTCCTTCCCCCGATGTCCGGCCTTGCGGCCACTGAGACCCGCCTCGATCACGGTGCCGTGAATGTGCGTGTTGGGGAAGGCCGCACGGCCGAGGTCCTACGCAATCTCTGCTTCCGCATTTACCAAGAGCATCCGGGTGATTGGGAGAAACTCGTTGCTCAGATCGAGGGGTTGTTCGGGGCGGTACTCGAACCTCCACACTACATCGAGGAGCGCGGTGAGATCGCCATGAGTTACCAGGAGCAAGGGGTGACGCTTGATCTCGCTTCCAGCGGCCGGGGCCTACAGCAGACGCTGCTCATCCTGGCGTACATGTACGCCAATCCCGGCGCTGTGCTCTTGCTCGATGAGCCAGACGCGCACCTTGAGATTCTGCGCCAACGCCAGATATATCGGCTGCTCACGGAGGCGGCAGCCGAGAGCGGCAGCCAGATCATCGCGGCGAGCCATTCCGAGGTGCTCCTCAACGAAGCCGCGGGCAAAGACATGGTGATCGCTTTCGTCGGTCGGCCGCATCGGATTGCCGACCGCGGCAGCCAAGTCCGAAAGTCGCTTACGGAGATTGGATTCGAGCACTATTACCAGGCCGAGCAGACGGGCTGGGTGCTCTATCTCGAAGGCTCGACGGACCTTTCCATCTTGCAGGCTTTTGCTCGGCGTCTCGGTCACGACGAGGCGGTTAACGTGCTTGAGCGGCCCTTCGTACATTACGTCGGAAACCGGCTGGCTTCAGCACAGCGTCACTATCATGGCCTGAAGGAGGCGCTTCCACACCTGCGAGCCGCGGCGCTCTTCGACCGCCCGGAATCCGAAGCTCCGACGATTGATCCGATCGAACGTCTGATCTGGGAAAGGCGGGAGATCGAGAACTATTTCTGCTCTCAGGCGACTTTGGAGGGGTATGCGCGGGCATTGGAGGAAGGAGACACACTCGGACCCCTGTTTGCGCCCACCGAGGCCAATCGGCGGGTGAAGATAATGCGCGAGGCCATCGAGGAGGTTCAGAGCGCGATGCGGACGTTGGGCAAAGGCTCACCATGGAGCAGCGACGTCAAGGTGAGCGATGACTTCCTGACTCCGCTTTTCAAGAACTACTTCCAGAAGCTCCGCCTGCCGAATCTTATGAACAAGAAGGACTTCTATGAGCTTGCCGAGTATGTCCCCGAAGGCGAGATTGACACGGAGATTCGTGCAAAGCTGGACGCCATCGTGCGGATTGCCAGGAGCGCCACTCCTGGAGCACGCGAATAGTAGGCTTATGCTTATACGCGCAGGTTGGTACTCGCATCGTGCGGATACTACTCGACGCTGCCGGAGGCGACTTCGTAGGCGCCTTGGACGCCCTTGACCGTTGCGACGGGGGCGCCACTGCGGTAGTAGAGGGAGCCGAAGGAGCGGGCCAAGGCGGTGGCAATGTCGGAGTGGGCATCAATAAGGTTGCGGCGCTCATTGTGGTCGGCGGCGAGGTCGTAGAGCTCGTCCGGCTCGTCCGGTGGCCGGAGCACCAGGCTCCAACGGTCATCGCGGATGCAGCGCTCGTGGCCGGCATGGTAGCCCGTAATCATGTGGTCGCGGTGCGCGGCGGTGTCCCCGCGCACCACGCGGTCAAAGCTGCGTCCGTGCATGTCGGCGGTGAGGTTGGACCAGCCCATCAGAGTGAGCAGGGTGGGCAGCACGTCGTGGAACTGGGCCAGCGCGCTAATCCGCTGGCCGCCGCCGCGGCCGCCGGGCAGCCGGAGTAGGAAGGGCACCTTGAGCAGCTCGTTGTACAGGCGGTCGGTGCCCTTGAGGAACTTGCCGTGGTCGGCGAGGGGATGGCCGTGGTCCGCGACGAGCAGGATAATGGAGTCGTCGTAGTAGCCGAGGTCGCGGAGGGTGGCGAACAGCTGACCGAGGCAGTGGTCCACGAAGGTCACCTCACCGGCATACAGCCCGCGAATGTGGCGGGTCTGCTCCGGCGAGGCCCAGTCGGCGGCCGGACCGCCCATCGGTAGGATGAGGCGCGGCCCGCGGTAGGCCGGGTCGGTATAGGTATCCCAGCTCGGCGGGGGGTCCCACGGCTCGTGGGGGTCGAAGCTGTCAATCCAGAGGAAGAGCCGGTCGTGGGAGCGGTTACGCCGGAGCCAGGTGCGGGCCTCGTCCACGACCTGCGCCGGAAACCACCGCTGCTCCTCGGTGAACGCATCGGTATTGGCGAGGAACTGATGCACCCGTTCGCGCCAGAGCGGCGGATAGTGCGCGTTGACGTAATCGTCCAGGTTGCGCTGCGCCGGTCCCGAATCGTAGGGGTCGTATTCCTGACCGCGTATCCAGCGGTAGGAGTGGAAGTTGCGGTGAAAGTTCATGCCGGGTGCCCGGTAGTGGTAGGTATCGGAGATCAGCCCGGAGACATAGCCCTCGCCGCGCAGTAGCTCGGTGGCGGTCACGTCCTCGGCGGTGAGCGGCTGCCAGGGGCGGTACGGGAGCGTGCGTTGGCCGGTAAGCAGCGCCGTGCGGACCGGGATAGTCGGGAAGGCCTCCGGGTAGACGTTCTCGAAGATCAGGCTCTCTTGCCCGAAGGCGTCAATGTTGGGTGTTTGACAGGACGCGACATCAGCGAATGGCGCTTGTCCCTGATGGTAGAGGCTGACGTGGTCCTGCCGCAGACTGTCGAGCATGATGACGATGAGGTTCACTGGCTCATTCCTCCGAGAGATATAGCGTAGCTAACGGTACGCGGATGCAGGTTGAGCATCCTGTAACACATTTCACGTAAAACGACAAGCTATTTCGCCTCACCCCCCGGCCCCCTCCTGACTGGGGTAGGTATGGGTTCAGCCGTAGGGGCGCAACATGTTGCGCCCGTCCCGCCGCCGCCGGGGGGCCAGAGGGGGGCTGATCCCGCACAAGGGTAGGTACTCGTCATTCCGGCTTTCGCCGGAATCCAGGCCCCTGCGTGGCCCCTACGCCCCCGTCATGGCGCTGGAAAGCCCCCGATTCCTGCCCGGCGAGGGTGAGGACCATCCTGCTCATCCGTGCATCCTGCAAATCCTGATGCAGACAAAAAACTACCCTTGTCAGCCGGCCCCCTCTCCATCGCCGAGCGATAGAGAGGGGGTGAGTGTCGGAGGCGGTGGAGAGGCCGGATATGCCTTTATGCGACCTCGCGGCCCGTCAGGCGGCGGAACGCATCGGCGTACTTCTCTTGGGTCCGTGCGACCACCTCAGGCGGCAGCGGCGGGGCCGGGGGCGCTTTGTTCCAGCCGGTGGCGCTGAGGTAGTCGCGGACGTACTGTTTGTCGTAGCTGGGCGGGTTGCTGCCCGGTGCGTAGGTCTCCGTATCCCAGAAGCGCGATGAGTCCGGCGTCAGCAGCTCGTCAATCAAGATCAACTGGCCCTCGGCGCTGCCGTTGTCCTTGATGATGCCGAACTCCATCTTCGTGTCGGCGATGATGATGCCGCGCTCCCGCGCCTGCTCCGCCGCGGCCGCGTAGATAGCGAGCGTCGCGTCGCGTAGCTGGGCCGCGAGCGGCCGACCGACCATGGCCTCCACCTCCGCGAACGTCAGCGGCTCGTCATGCCCGGTCTCGGCCTTGGTGGTTGGCGTGAAGATCGGCTCCGGGAGTTGCTGCGCTTCGATCAACCCCGCCGGCAGCCGAATGCCGCAAACGGTCCCCGACTTTTGGTACTCGGCCCAGCCGGAGCCGGTGATGTAGCCCCGCGCGACGCACTCGATGTCAACCCGCTCGGCGCGCCGCACCAACATGCTGCGCCCGGTGAGCTGGGCGGCGTGTACCTGTAGCTCTGCCGGGTATTCGTTCACGTCCGTGGTCAGCACGTGGTTGGGCAGGAGGTCCTGGGTCTGCTCGAACCAGTAGGCGGAGAGCTGGTTAAGCACCTTGCCCTTCCCGGGGATCGCCGTCGGGAGCACCACGTCGAACGCGGAGATGCGATCACTGACGACGATCAACAGTTGGTCGCCCAGATCGTACACATCGCGGACCTTGTAGCGGATAGCCAGTTCCTCAAGCTGTGCCATGACGTTCTCCTTTACTGCGGCTCTTGATTGCCGCTTGGCGGTAGCGGGTTGCCGGGGGGTAAGCCTCCTTTCATACGTAGGTCCGAGGATGCGCCGCAGACGCTTGCGCCCTTCCTGGATGCGCCCCTTCACCGTGGTGATGGGTAGTTCCACAACCTCGGCAATCTGGCGGTAGCGCAGCCCGGCCACGTAGTAGAGCGTGAGGGCCAGGCGCTGCGGTCGTGGCAAGGCCATCAAGGCGCGATTCAGGTCTCGGTGTAGCTCGCCGTGCTCGACAGCGCGCTCCGGGGACATTGCTTGGCGATCCTGCAGGTCGCCCAAGGCTGGGGTATCGAGAGAGAGTGCCGGACGCCGCCGGCGATGCCAGCGCAGACACTCGTTGGTCACGATGCGGGCGAGCCAGCCGCCGAACCGGACCGGGTCGGTCAAGCTATCCAGGTGTAGATACGCGGTGAGGAATGCCTGTTGAGCAACGTCCAGGGCATCTTCGCGGTGGCCCAGATGGTAGTAGGCAAGTCCGTAGGCCTCCTCCTGAAACCGCTCGACCAACTGCCCGAACGCGCCCTTATCTCCAGCCTGGCCACGGCGGACTAGATCGGCAGTGGATACGGTCACTACGTCACGCACGGGCGGCCTCCGTACTCGGCGCTGGCGAGGGGATGCCGGGCTGCAAAGCGTCGGTGCGGCGCCGCGTCCCTCACAAGATACGATGCCGCGCGGTGACGTTTGGGAAGAAACCAGCCGTAGGGATAGGGTATCGCCACTCCAAGATGCCGCGCAGCGTGATCCCATGCATGTGAATCCGGGGTGACGTTCAGGGTGTGGTAGGTGCGGCGACTACGCTTGACACGAGCACAACGCACGGGCAATGGGTAGCGTTAGTGCTTTTAGATGGGTAACACCACTAACATCAACGCTAACACCTACGCTCACACCTGCTAACACCCATTCCGACAAGGAGGGTATTGGCGCTATCAGGCGTCATGCCGCAAGTCACGGGCATACCTACGGGACGCGCCATCGACGTAGGGTCTACACTCATGGTATAGTACGCGCGGCGACAACCGAATCAGGAGAGAATTCATTATGGTGAGCCGAAGTGGTGGTTTCACGGAAAACTTCCAGGAGGTATATCCTATGGATGATGAACAAACCTTATATGAGAAGGTAAGGAGCGCACTCTATGGTTTCTTTAAATCGGATTGCGATTTGCTTGACATAGGTGTAAACGAAAGGTCTATCACTCATAAATTGGCCGAGCACTTGCAACGTCACTTTAAAGACTTGAAGGTGGATTGTGAATATAACCGACATGGTTGTGATACCAAGAAGCTACGCTCACGTGTAAAGACTATTGATAGTGATGATTTGGAAGCTAAGACTGTCTTTCCGGATATTATCGTTCACCGGCGGAGAAACGATGAATGCAATCTGTTAGTGATTGAAGCCAAGAAGAGTAACAATACGGCGAGTCTGGAAGAAGACAGATGTAAATTACGGGAATTCACGAACCCGTGCGGCGAGTACGGATACAAGTTTGGACTACTGCTGGTATTTGATATTGGTAAAGGGAAACAAATCCGTTGTGTCGAATCTTTCAAGAATGGGGGAGCTGATGGGAAGACCGTTTGGGACTGCCTGCAAGGATTCCCCTTCGACGAACAATAAATTAGAAGGGTACGGGAGATCATGATTTGCACGGCGGCAAGTATGGATGATATCCTTTTTCTCTGGTGCATTCAACACATTTAGTGACTTTTTGCCCAGAGGTATAATCTTCATGACACTCTACTCTGTCTTGTGGATCGATTAGGATACAATCTCTCATAAGAACTACTTCACCCCAGTACTTCACATTTGGAATTTCCAACCTGATGATCCCTGCAATGAATCCTTCTACTGTAACATGCGCGGGGTCCGCTGGATAGTGGCGTGGGCCGCGCCCCCGTACAACACGCGGGTTGTCCAATATCCATGCGGGCATTCCACCAGCCATAAACTCCCCTTTACTAATAGCCAGGCATGCTAATCCGCGACCTTGGGTCCTCGTAAAAAGAATCATGAAATCAGCAGGTGGCGCCACCCTATTGTATGGCGGCCCTTCTTTGATGGATAGCATCTTCGCTATGGATCGGTCCTCTGTAATCACGTTTATTACACTTGGGATATCTGCTACCGTGCCATTTACTTCTGCGCGTCTTCCCTTATATTTCTTATTGGCAGCCGACCTGTCGCGTAAATAGTCTTCTGTCAGCCAAGATGCAGAGTGACGCAGTGGCGCTGCTGTCGCTTCCGGTACAGGTGTGCCCGATGCATTCGTTGTCGGTTGTTCTGCATCGCAACCGATGCTGCCGACAATGCCAATGAGCACGATCACTACGACCTTGACCAAACACCAGATTCCTAGTCTGGGAACCATATCCTTCACCTACTCTTGCTCTCCGTGGCTGGAACAGCCTTCCGAGGGGCAGGTGCAGCGTACTATAGCACATTACGGCGGGGTTAAGCGTCAGTGGTGGTGGTCCAGTCGAAGAGGACGCCCAGGTAGCGGTCCTGCTGATTGGCTAGTCCGGCGTAGGCCGCGGCGCACTGCTCCGGCGGTAGCACGTGGGTCCGTAGGGGGTCAACGATCAGGCGGTCGGCCGCCATCCACTCCAGCAACTGGCGGTAGTTGCGGGTGATGGAGTGTTTCAAGCCCGGTGTGTCGGGGATGGGGTAGAGCCACTCCAGGGCGCCGCGCAGCGTAATCCCTTGCAAGTGAATGCGGGTGAGCATCGGGGTGACGTTCATGGTGTGGTGGGCGCGGGGGCTGCCGAGCAGGATTAGCTCGCCGTGACGGCGGGTCAGCTCTACGGCCTCGGCGATCAACTCAGAGCTACCGATGGCTTCTACGGCGATGTCCACGCCATGGCCGGCGGTCCAGTCGAGCACGGCGGCCGTGAGGTCGTCAGTCATCGGGTTCACGGTCCGGGCAATGCCGCACTGCGTGGCGATGGCGCGGCGCTCGTCTATCGGATCGCTGGCGAGCACCTCGGCACCGGCGAGCCGGAAGAGCTGCGCGGCGAAGTTGCCTACCAGGCCCAGGCCAACCACCAGCACCTTGTCGCCGGGGGAGACGTTGGCGCTGCGGACGGCCGTAATGGCGACGCCGGCCATCCGCACGAACACGGCGCGCCGGTCGTCGAGGTCCAGGGCGGCGGGAACCGGCAGGCAGAAGTGGCCGGTGTCCACTTTGGCGAGAGAGGCGTGGTTGGCAAAGCTCGTGACGGTATCGCCGACCTGCACGCCCTCGACGGCGCTGCCGACGGCAAGCACTTCGCCCAAGTGACCGTAGCCGGTCGGCCGTGGATACGACTCTGTGCGAGGGCCATTGCCGGCCGGGCGATGCTCGCGCATCGTGGCCATCTGCTGCACCAGCCCGGTGTAGCTGGCTCCTTCCGTCCCCGGACTGATGACGCTGTATTTGCCGCGGACCAGCGCTTCCCGGGGGCCGAGCGCCGCGTCGAGGGTGAAGTCTTGCAGCTGCACCTGGCGTTCGCTCGTGAAAACTACCCGATTGCCGTGTAGTTGTTGGGTCATTGAAACTGCTCCTTTGCCCCCCTATGGTCCCCCCGCTGCGGCGGGGGGACGGGTCCAGGGTAGGGGCCGGGCTAGGCCGTGAGCTGTGCTTGGAGGGCGCTCGGCTCCGTGACCGGCAGTTTACAGGTAAAGCGTTCGCAGACGTAGGCGGTGGGACTGCCGCTGATCGTTTCGCGGCCGGCCAGGAGGGGCACGAGGTCGGCGGCGGCCGTGTCGTCCTCGGAACGGAACGCCAGGACGCAGTTCGGCAGGTAAGCCGACAGCACGAGGCGGAGGAGTCCGTCGGCCGCGGGCGGGCCGGGTGGGGCGACGATGGCTACCTCTTTGGGCGGCGCGAGGAAGAGGTCGAGGGCGCTCAACAGACGGCCGAAAGCACTGGGATGCTGGGCCATGGTATCACCGAGGGCGCGGAAGAGCGCCAGTGCCGGCTCGGCCGTGTCCCAATCGCCAGTGAGCGCCGCCAAGCGGATGAGCGACTCGGCGGCAACGGAGTTACCGGCCGGCGTGGCGTTATCGAGCAGGTCTTTGGGGCGGGCGATCAACTCTTCGTGGTCGCTGGCAGTGTCGAAGAAGCCGCCGCCGGAGCTGTCGAGGAACAGCGCGTGCATGGTGTCGGTGAGCGCCCGCGCGCGGGTAATCCAGACGGGATCGAAGGTTGCTTCATAGAGGGCCAGGTAGCCGTCGGCGAGGTAGGCATAGTCCTCGAGATAGCCGTTGAGCGTCGCGCGGCCTTCCTTCCAGGAGTGGAACAGCCGTACCCGGCCGGCATCGTCGGTGCTCCGCAACTGCTCCCAAAGGAACTCGCCGTTCGCTACGGCCCGCTGGCGATAGTCGTCGCGGTCGAGCACGGCGCCGGCCTCGGCAAACGCCCGCAGCATCAGACCGTTCCAGGAGGTCAGGACTTTCTCGTCGCGGTCGGGTTTCACCCGCTGCTCGCGCACCGCCCACAGACGCTGACGGGCACGCGCGAGTGTCTCGCGCAGTTGCTCGACGGAAACTCCGGCCAGGTGGGCCACCACGTCTTCGTCGCGGGGCACGTGGAGGATGTTCTTGCCCTCGAAATTCCCGTCGGGCGTGACATCGTAGTACAGCTCCAAGAGCCGCGCTTCATCGCCTGTGCCGGACCCCGATCCGGCAGGCGGGAGCGCCTGCCTGATTTCGTCGGGTGTCCAGACGAAGAACAGGCCCTCTTCACCCTCGCTGTCGGCGTCCTGCGTCGAGTAGAAGCCGCCGGCCGGGTCGGTCATTTCGCGCTCGACATAAGCCAGCACCTCTTCGACAACCTGCCGGTATAGCTCCTTGCCGGTGAGCTGATAGGCGTGGAGGTAGACGCAGACGAGCTGGGCGTTGTCGTAGAGCATCTTCTCGAAGTGTGGGACGAGCCACTGCGCGTCGGTCGAGTAGCGATGAAAGCCGCCGCCGAGGTGGTCGTAGATGCCACCGCGGGCCATGCTTTCCAGCGTCTTCTCCACCAGCGGTAGCAAGTGCGCGTTGGCGGGGTGGTGCGAGCGCCGCAGCAGTAGCTCCAGGTTCATCGGCTGCGGAAACTTGGGGGCACTGCCGAAGCCGCCGTAGCGGGTATCGAACGCGGCGCCGAGCGTCTGGGTGGCCTGGTTCAGGACGGTAGCCGTCGGCAGGGCGGCATCATCAGCCGGTGCGCGGACCTCCACCGCGGAGCGCCGGAGCAGAGCGGTGAGCTGCTGGGCAGTGCGGTCAACGGCGTCCCGCCGCTCGCGGTAGGCCTGGGCCACGCTCTGCAGCACGCGCTGAAAGCTCGGCATCCCGTAGCGATCAGCGGGCGGAAAGTAGGTCCCGCCGTAGAACGGCTCACCGTCCGGTGTGAGGAAGACGGTCATCGGCCAGCCGCCGTGCTGGGTGAGTGCCTGCACCGCCTGCATGTAGATCGAGTCGAGATCGGGGCGCTCTTCGCGGTCCACCTTGATGTTGACGAACAGGTCGTTCATCAGCCGCGCCGTCGCCTCGTCCTCGAACGACTCGCGCTCCATCACGTGGCACCAGTGGCAAGCCGAATAGCCAATCGAGAGCAGGATCGGCTTGTCCAGCTCGCGTGCTTGTTGTAGTGCCTCGGGACCCCAGGCGTACCAGTCCACGGGGTTGTAGGCGTGCTGCAAGAGGTACGGGCTGGTCTCGTTGATGAGGCGGTTGGGCTGATGCTGCGGGTTATCGGACACGGGACGCTCCCCCCTTGGTCAGTAGCCAGTGGTCAGTAGCCAGTGGTCAGTGCCGGTCACTGACCGCTGACCGGGCTAGATGGAGCCTAGCAGGCTCCGGAGATAGTCGTATGCGCGGACGGCTTCCTGGTTGACGGTTGTAATCGTGTCCTCGCCTTCGCCGGCATCGCCGGAGGCGCGACTGCCGCCGGCGCCAAGCGTTTCGACGATGCTGGGGCCGGCGTAGCCGTGGTCGTTGAGGATGCGGAAGATGGCCGGGAAGTCCACGTCGCCGTCGCCGGGCGAGACCGTCACCGAGCCGCCCTGCCCGCCGACTTCATCCTTGATGCACATGGCAGCGACGTAGGGCGCGAAGCTCCGCAGCGCCTGGACGGGGTCCTCGCCGGCGTAGTAGAGCAGGTTGCCGGGGTCGTAGCAGAGGCGGTAGCCCGGATGATTGACGCGCTGGACGGCGGCCAGGCAATCGGCGCCGGTGGTGGTGAGGCCGCCGTGTGGCTTCACGGCGATGGTGATGCCGTGCTCGGCGGCGTAGGGGGCGGCCGCACGCATGAGATCGAAGTAGCGGTCGTAGTTCTCCGGGCGACTGTGCCCCTGCTCCAGGATGACGCGCACGTTGAAGCGAACGGCCTGGTCAACCAAGCCATGCAAGCGGGCCAAACCTGCTTCCCGCGGCGCGTCGAGAAGGACCGTACTCACGAGGATGGCCGGGGCGAGGCCGTGCCGCGCCAGGGCCGCGAGGACGGCAGCTTCCCCCTCCGGGATGGCGGAGCCGTCGTCATCGAGCGAGGGCTGGTCGTGGCTGAGGCCGAGGAAGCCGAAGTGGTCGAACCCGGCGGCGGCGATTCCAGCCAGGGTCTCATCGAACTCAAAGGCGGCCCAGGGACGGCTAAAGCAGCCGAGGGGGATGTCCATAGTGTGCTCCTTACCATCAGGGCTACACCGAGCGGACTGAGGCGATGATACGGTGTGTCCCTGGCGTGTTATTTCTGCCGGTTGGTGTTGGGTTAGTCTAGCAGTCGCGCGGTGCTCCAGCCCCCCTATGGTCCCCCCGCTGCGGCGGGGGGACGGGTGTGGGCCGACCTACGTCTCCCGGAGCAAGGTGTTAGAGTTCAGGAGCGACTATGCCAACTGCCGGGGAGGAATGGATGCCGACGACGAACGATGCTGTGGCCCAAGGGATCACCTGGGACCTTTCGGACTTGTACGGAGCGTATGCCGATCCGCGGATTGCTAGCGACGTAGAGCGGCTGCGGAGCGAGGCGGCGGCGTTTGCGGACACCTATCGTGGCACGGTGGACGTGGAGGGCGGACCAACGGCCGCGCTGCTGCTGGCGGCGGTCACGGCGCTGGAGGCGCTGCACGAGCGGAGCGGCCGGCTCCAGGCGTATGCCGGGCTGCTCTACAGCGCGGATACCGGCCGGGACGAGCATCGCGACTTGGAGCAGCGGACGGAGCAGCAGCTGACCGAAGTCCAAAATCTGGTGTTGTTCTTCGAGCTGGAGTGGTCGCGCGTGGACAATGCGACGGCTCAGGCGCTCTTGGACGATCCGCAACTCGCTACCCATCGCCACTATCTGGAGCAGGTACGGAAGTACCGGCCGCACCTGTTGAGCGAGCCGGAAGAGCGGATTGTCAATGAGAAGGACCTGACCGGCCCGTCGGCTTGGGCCAGGCTGCACACCGAGATCACGTCGTCGCTGACGTTCTCGGTCGAGCGCGATGGGACGCCGCGTGACCACACGCTCGATGAAGTGCTGGCGCTGTTCCACCACCCGGACCGCGATCTGCGTCGTCGTGGCCACGATGCGCTCTATGCCGTCTTGCAGGAGCAAGGCGCGGTGTTGACGTATGTCTACGACACGTTGATCCAAGATCACCTCAACATGGACCGGCTGCGGGACTACCCGGACGCGATGGCGCAGCGGCACCTGTCCAACGAGGTGGACCCGGCGGCCGTCGCGGCCATGATGGAGGTGACGGAGGCAAACTACGGCGTAGCGCAGGCGTATTTCGACCTAAAACGTCGCCTCCTCCAACTCCCGGAGCTGCGCCTCTACGATCAATACGCGCCGGTCGGCAACGTGGACCGCGAGTACCCGTTCAGCGACGCGCGGGAGATGGTGCTGGAGTCCTATGAGGCCTTCGATCCGCAGTTCCGCGACATTGCGCTGCGGTTCTTCGACGGGCGGTGGATTGACGCCGACCCGCGGCCGGGCAAGCGGGGCGGGGCTTTCTGCTGGTCGCCGTCGCCCCAGATGCATCCGTATGTGTTGTGCAACTACACCGGCACCTTCCGCGACGTGATGACCGTTGCCCATGAGCTGGGTCACGGGGTTCACGGCTGGCTGGCGCGGGAGCAAACGCTGCTCAACTATCATCCCACGCTGCCACTGGCCGAGACGGCGTCGGTGTTCGGCGAGATCGCCGTCTTCGACCGGCTGGTAGCGTCGGAGCAAGACCCGGCGACGGCGTTGGCGCTGACCTGTGCGAAGGTCGAGGACATCTTTGCCACCGTTTTCCGGCAAAACGTGCTCACCCGTTTCGAGCAAACCGCTTACGAGGCGCGCGGCGACGGCCGCCTCACGTCCGACCGGCTATCGGACCTCTGGATCGAGGCTAACGGCAAGTATTACGGTGATGCCGTGCAGATGACGGAGGGGTATCGTTGGGGCTGGTCGTACATTCCGCACTTCATCCACACGCGCTTCTACTGCTACGCCTACACCTTTGCAGAGCTGCTGGTGCTGGCGCTGTACAGCCTGTATCGCGAGCAGGGCCCCGCGTTCGTGCCGCGCTTTCTCGATCTCCTGCGGTCGGGGGGGCGAGATACACCGGCTGCGCTGCTGGCGCCGCTCGGCGTGGACTACCGCGATCCGGCATTCTGGGAGCGTGGCTTCGCAGAGCTACGGCGGCTGATTACCCGTGCAGAAGAACTGGCGGAGACGGCCGGCGTCTAGGGGGCAGCCCCCCTATGGCCCCCCCGCGACGTGCGGGGGGACGAGGAGCGACCGGCCCGTGGTCCATGCTCTACCCGATGGCGTTGCGTTGGATTACGCCGCAGGCGACGCGGCCACCGGCACCAGGGTCCGCACCGTAGGTGTCGGGCTTCTCGTGGACGATGATGGCGGAGCCGTCGGCGTCGAAGAGCGAATGGTTGGCGCCCGACTCCAGTGTCACGGCGTCGGTGAATATATCGGCGCGGGCCATTCCGTCGGCTGCGGCGTAGACATTCGGCGTGTCACCGGCATGGACCCCGCCTTCATCCAGGAAGCCGTGGCCAATACCTTCAGGGTTGAAGTGTCCACCGGCTGCTGCAAAGTTCGGAGAACAGGAGCCGAACTCGTGGAGATGGAAGGCGTGCCCACCGGGCGTCAATCCCATCAGGTCCGCTGCGATCAGGACGCCGTGCGGACCCTGCGTCAGCGTGACCGTGCCCATCGCGGTGCCGTCCGGCCCGGCGATCATTGCCGTGGCGCCATTGACCCGGACTTGCAGGCCGTCTTCCCCTCGATTGACCCAGGTGCGGTAGCCGTCCGAGAACGCCGTCCAATTGTCGGCCTTGTGCCAGACCAAGAGTCCGCCGGTGGTGCGCTGCGCGGCGTTGCCGTGGGCATCGAACCGCTGATTATCGAGACATTCACCGACCGTTGCCGGCCCTTCCGCCGCAGCAACCAGGCCTTTGAGCGTCTTGAAGCCCAAGATGAACGTGCAGTCGGCCGGCGCCGTCTGGCCCGCCAAGGCTGACGGGGCCGCGACTACCGCACCGATAAGGACGACGAGGGCAACCCAGGGCAGCCGGTACTTCATCAGGAATCTCCTTGCGGCGAAAGTGCTGCTTAATCTATCAGGCTACCGTCATGCACTGCAAGGCTGCACGGAATCTTCGCGCTGGCAGAAGGGCGTGCTGGAAGCGGCCGCGGCCGGCGACCTTGTTGTGGTTGGGTACCGTGTAGGGTGAGAGGGCTGTGATATAATCGCGCTCTGAGTGCCAATGCTGATTGCAATTCTCTCGGACATCCACGGTAACTTGGAAGCCCTCGATGAGGTGCTCCACGACATGGGGACCGTGGATGCGATCTGGTGTCTGGGTGACCTCGTAGGATATGGGCCGGACCCGGCGGCTTGTATCCGACGGGCACGCGAAGGCAAATTCATCTGCATCGCCGGCAACCACGACCTCGCGGCCGGCGGGAAGATGGACTCTTCCGAGGCGTTCAACATCGAGGCCGATACTGCCGTGCAGTGGACGGCGCAGCAGCTCAACATGGCGGACCGGGCGTTCCTGGCCAGTCTGCCGACTGAGGAGCAGCACGGGGATTTTACCCTAGTGCATGGCAGCCCCCTGGACCCGGTCTGGGAGTATCTGACCAACGTGCGGCTGGCGCAGTTGAACTTCGATTACTTTGTGAGCCGCTATTGCCTGGTGGGGCACACGCACGTACCGCTGATTTTTCGGCAACCTGCGCCCGAGGCCCGCGCTCAGACCTACGAGACCATCGTGCCGCAGCCCGATGAGCCGCTGTGCCTCGACGAACGGCGGCTGATTATCAACCCCGGGGCCGTGGGTCAGCCGCGCGACGGCCATCCCGAGGCCGCCTACATGCTCCTCGATATGGATGTTGCCACCATCACCTTGCGGCGGGTGCCCTACCCGGTAGAGCGCGTGCAGCAGAAGATGCTGCAGGCCGGCCTACCGGAGCGGCTGGCCCGCCGGCTCGCCTACGGCTGGTAGGACGGCGGGCGGTCTAGTCGCTGACGGCCATATCACCGACAGAGACCTCTACGTACTGCGTGTCTATATCTGTTGTTTTTATGGCAGGTTGTATGTCCTTGCTCGTGAACTTCACTCTACTACCGAAGAAAATGTCATTAGTAGCCCTGGAGTGGGGATATGCAATGGACATTCTCTTCTCGACCTCACCTACCAGTGTCCGAGTCTTTGCGACATCAACCTTACCTAACTCATCTCCCGTGTCAGGGTCACGAATGACTCGAGTCTCGATGATTTTAAACACCATCTTCTGTGCCACTCCGTCGTCCGTACCGACGTTAAGCACGAGTCTATTTTCATCCAACACCGCCGCGACCTTGCCTCGGATCGGCTTCTGTTCACGGCGAAGCGGCGTTGCCTCGGTTGCTTGTGCTACTGCCTCAGCCATTTTCGATCTCCCGTGCAGTCTGGACCTCTCGCCAGAGTGCCTCTACCTCGCTCCGTAAGTCATCTTCGGTATACAGTCGTGCCTCTACGCCCCTCGGTGGTGACTGATCCGTTACCGCCTCCTCATCCTGACGTTCCCAGAAGCGTTGGTTGAATATCTTCACCGCATGAGTCCGGCACCTGTCCGGCTCCACTTGGTCTACCTCTAGCACAATCCACAGGTCGTGTGTGGCTGACGAGCGCAAAGCGATAATGTCCTCCAGTCGGATAGGTGGGGCGATGGGTAGCTTGAACCACAAGTGTACCTGTCCTTCATCCCGGTCCCTACCGACAATCTCCAAAGGAGTGTGCTGGTCGCGTGCCCGCAGCGCTCTGCCGGCACCCCGGTCAAACGCTCGCCACCGACTGAGCGGCATTGCATCCTGAAGTCTGCGAAGCTGATCTTGATCGCGCTCGGCGGTGGCAAGTGCTTCCAGTATCCGCGGATAGTGGCGCACTCTGCGATAGGCTTCTTGTATCCACTGTACCACCCAGACGGCGAATGGTGATACCAACAAGACCGCTAAGGCAACGGCAATCAGGATCAGAAAGATTGCTATGCCGCGGTTGAGGATGAACTCAGCTATGCCACCCAGCCCGGCAAGCACGCCGATGAGCAACGACGGGAGCCACGTCCGGCGCTGCGAAACACTCGCACGCCAGTCCAACTGCGGAGACCGTGCCTTGTATTGCTCCCCCAACGAACTGTCTCTCCGCTCCTCGCCGACTGACCGGACCGCCAGCATCTATAGTAGCGCATGGCGCAGGCTGCGTCTTGGCAATGGGTTATGATGATCTGCGTCCGAGGAGGGTAGCGATGACGTATGTCGAGATGATCGTGGACAGCGTTCGCATGGACATCCAGGGCACGTCCCGGGCAGTCGTGCTCAGGGAACCGGAGAGCGACCACCTGCTGCCGATCACTATTGGGCGGGCCGAGGCCGAGGCGATCATTTTCAAGCTCCAGGAGTCGGCGATACCGCGACCGATGAGCCACGATCTCATGGTGCGCCTGGCGACCGCGTTCGGCGCTGCGATTCAGGAGGTGCGCGTCACCAAGTGGGAACATGAGACGTTCTTCGCGGCGGTTGTCATTACACGCGATGGCCGGACCAAAAAGATTGACGCCCGTCCAAGCGATGCCATCGCGCTCGCCCTACGCGCCCAAGTCCCTATCTACGTCCATACGACGGTGCGGGAGCAGGCTGAGGCACTTGTGAAGCCGACCGACACGCCGCCAAACGCCACCAAGCAGGTGCTCGTGATGCGCCAACGGCCGGGCGCAACGGCCGCGGCGTAAGCTCGTGAGGCGATGCGGCCCACTTAACGGGCTGTCGGCGCGCCGGGTCGCTCTACCAGCGCGGCGATGCCCATGCCGCCGCCGACGCACAGGGCGGCGATGCCGCGCGCGGCATCGCGCCGGGTTAGCTCGAAGATCAGCGTTGCCAACACGCGGGCGCCGCTCGCTCCGAGTGGGTGGCCGATGGCAATTGCGCCGCCGTTGACGTTGACCTTGGCGCGATCCCAACCTAACTCCGCCTCGACGGTGAGCACTTGGGCAGCGAAGGCTTCATTCACTTCCAGCAGGTCAATGTCGGCGAGGGTCAGGCCCGTCCGGTCCAACACGGTGCGGATGGCCGGCACCGGCCCGATACCCATACGCAGCGGCTCGACACCGACGACCGCTACCGATCTGAGCGTGGCCAGGGGCGCGTGACCGTGCTGCGCGGCCCAAGTGGGTGATGCGACGATCAGGGCGGTGGCGCCATCGTTGATGCCGGCGGCGTTGCCGGCGGTGATGGTGGAGCCGCCGGCGAAGACGGGTCGCAGCTTGGCGAGCGCATCCAGCGTCGTGTCCGGTCGGGGGTGCTCGTCGGCCGTCACGCGGCGAGGCGGTCCGCGCCGCTGTGATACCTCGACCGGGACGACCTCGTCGGCAAAGTGGCAGGCGGCGAGGGCCGCGGCGTAACGTCGCTGGCTCTGTAGCGCGAACTCGTCTTGCGCCGCGCGGGTGATGCCAAACTCCGCGGCCAGGCCCTCGGCGGTAGTGGCCATGTGGCAGTCGTGGAAGGCGTCCCAGAGGCCATCGTGGAGCAGGGCATCGAGCTGCCGGGCGTGGCCGAGCCGTGCGCCCCAGCGGGCATCGGGCAGCACATAGGGCACCTGGCTCATGCTCTCCATCCCGCCAGCGAGGGCGACCTCCGCCTCGCCGAGCCGGATGGCCTGGGCGGCCAGCGCGACGGCCTGCAAGCCGGAGGCGCAGACCTGGTTGATCGTCATGGCCGGGACGCGGTTGGGCACGCCGACGCCCATCGCCACCTGACGGGCCGGGTTCATGCCGGCCCCGCCCTGGTAGATTTGGCCGAACACCGCCGTATCAACGTCGTCCGGCGCGATCCGGGCGCGTTCGAGGGCCGCGCGTGCGGCGACGGTGCCTAGCTCGACGGCGGACAGGTCGCGGAACACGCCGCCAAAGCGGCCGAACGGTGTCCGCGCTGCCGACAGGATGACCGGATCCGTGGTGCTCACTGTTTTCGTCTCCCCAAGGTTTGGCGGGCCTCATCCCTGGCCGTCATTCCGGCGCAAGCCGGAATCCAGGGCACCCACAAGGGATGCCCCTACGGCGCAGGCCGGAATCCGGCGGCGAGACAGATTCCTACTTCAGCCTTAACGCTCCCGGCCTTCGCGGATGATGGTGATTATCTCGTCGGTGGTCACGCCGAGGTCAACTCCGGCGACGTCGAGGGGCGAGCCACCGGCCGGCTCCGGCTGCAAGACGAATGATCGGCCATCCCGGCGGCGAATCCGGACCGCTTCGATCTTTGCGAGTATGTCACCGATGGTCTTCATCGTGCGCTACCTTCGTCGCTAGGCCAAGCATACCAAGTGTCGCCGCTTTGGAGAGCAGCCGTGTATGCGATACACTTACGCCAGACTGACCACCAGTCTGCCGCACGGCCCCTCGCGTGAGCACGGGCTGGGTGATGTTGCGCCCTCTTGCGGCTCACGCGAGGATGGCGGTTGACTGGTGGTCAGGAACCATCATCCCAGCCGCAAGGGGGTATTCCCATGACACGTCGCCTCGTGCTGCTTGCCCTGGCCCTGCTCGCGCTCACGCTCACCGCTGCTACCCCTGCGCTACCCCCCACGCAGTTTGCACCCGGCGCCGTTGTCCAACTGCAAGGTACGCCGCATCTCTGGTTTGCCGACGAACGCGCTGTTCTGCACTGGGGTGGTGATACCCGCGCTCTGGCTGGCAAGCACGTCAACTGGAATGACCGCCGCGACGTGTCGCTCGCCGAACTGCAAACCTTCCCCATTGGTGATCCGTGGCTATCGGCCGGCCTGCTGAAGGACGGCGACCCGATCTACCTCGTCAAGTGGGAAACCGACTGGTCGCAGCCGCGGTTGTTCCACATTCAGTCTATTGCCGACGTGGAGTTGTTCGGGATCAACGGCAGCAACTACGGCTACTTTGTGCTAGATGTCACCACATGGGAGCAAATATATGGCATTTCTGCCGGCGGCCTCCAGCGTTCCACGCTCCCGGCCGCCACCGTTCAGTCGGTCCCTCAAGAGGTCCTGAGCAGTTGGGTAGCCTATGACCAGCGGATTAGAAGTGCCCTGGCCTTGCTCTGGGCTTACAACATAGGGGCTGAAGATGGTAGTGACTGGCGCTCCGAGTATGGTTGGCCCTTGGCCCACCAACGCACCGAGATTGTGTGGGGCAACATCCCGGCCGGTGGATGGTTTGAGCCTGAGAACAACCGCATCGTCATTGACCTCGAGAGCTATCAGCATGAACCACTGGCCGCGCTGGCGTCGGTACTCGCCCATGAGGTCCACCATGCCGTATCGGGTCTCAGCTACCACTGGGGACGGCCCTCCTGGGCAGCAGCGTGCCTGGAAGATGAGATGCTCGCCTTTGCCTGGGGAGCCGCCGCGTGGGAGTTGTTCCGGCAGCGGCTGGATGATTCCTGGACAGCTGGAGAACTTTTCGCTGAGATGACGTATCAAGCCTGGCAAGACGGTAAGCTACGGGAATATGTGCTCACTTCCGAGGGCTACCAACAACAATGCTTAGGCCGCGTCCTCCCCGACTTCTAACCAGTGCTGGCCGCCGCTGGCGGCAGCCAGCGCGCCTTGGCCGCCTTGCGGGCGATGTCCTGCCGCTGCTCGGCGGTAAGCGCGGCGGCGCGGGTGTAGCCCCCGTGGGGACGTGCTCACGGAGGACTTCGAGGTTGTCACCGTAATACAGCGTGTTTTCAGGCATGGTTGGCTCCCGGTTAGAAAGGGATAAATCTCTCTATCACTGTCCACTTTGAGTGCGGCGTCTGATCTCAGCAACACCATACCCGCCAAGGAATGCACCTCCCATTGCAGTTACCAACCTAATCAGTTCAAAGCTTGAAGCATCACGTCCTGCCAAAAAGAGACCACCAGCCATAAGCAGAATGATCCCTATAATCACTAGGACGCCGATGGTCATCAGCCGGCTTTGTTTTGATCCTTCCTCAATTCGTAGCCGCTCAAGTTCAACCGCGCGCTGGTGCTTCCTCTCCTCAGTCTCAGTGTAGTCCTTGAAGAAGGGCCCAACTAGCTTCACCAAGTCTTCAGCCGGAGCTTGGGATTGCTGCGGCACGACTTGCGCCTCTGGTTGTTCTGAGGCCCTTTGCATCTCGTCACTCATGATTCCTCCCGGCTCCTACCCGGCACATGCTATTATAGCATGACTGGTGAGCCTATACCAATCGGATAGCCCCCCTGTGGTTCCCCCGCTGCGGCGAGGGGACGGCTGTAGCCATCTACTCTGTGCTCTCTGTGTGCTCTGTGGCTAATAAGCCTTCCGGGAAGGTCCACGCTGCTCACTATACCGCAGGGAGGCGCATTGGCTCGGGGTGGAAGAGGCGGGGGGCCATTGGCCGGAGGGGGACTTCGATACGCGGTCGGAAGGCCATCTGGGCGAGGACATCGCGCTCCAGGTCCATGCCGGGGGCCAGCTCGGTCAGGGTCAGGCCCGCGGGGGTGAGGGTGAACACGGCCCGCTCCGTGACGTACAGGACCGGCCGTCCGGCGGCCTGGGCCAAGGCGCCGTTGAAGGTCACTTGCTCGACTTGCCGGACGAGCTTCTGCTGCCGGCCTTCTTGCCGGATACGCAGGGCGCCGTCCTTGATCGTTACGGCGAGGCCGCCGGCGGTGAAGGTGCCGCAGAAGACGACCCGCTTGGCGTTCTGGCTGATGTTGACAAAGCCACCGGCGCCGGGCATCACGCGACCGAAACGGCTGACGTTGACGTTGCCCTGGGCATCAATCTGGGCTGCCCCCAGGCAAGCGATGTCGAGGCCGCCGCCGTCGTAGAAGTCGAACATATAGGGCGCGTCAATGAGCGCCGTGGGCATGTACGAGGCGCCGAACGAGAGGCCGCCGGCGGGAACGCCGCCAATGGCCCCGGTTTCGACGGTCAAGACGAGATCGTCCATGATCCCTTCTTCCGCGGCGACCGGCGCGACCGCTTCCGGGAGACCGATCCCCAGGTTCACGATGTCACCGGGGCGTAGCTCCAGCGCCGCCCGGCGGGCAATGACCTTGCGGGCGTCCAGGGGATGGCGAGGCAACTCCGGTAGGTCGGCGCTCGTATCGGCCACGTAGGCGGGATTGAACCGCTCGGCGAACGTCTGCCAGTGCGCGTCCGCGTCCGCGACGACGACCGTATCCACGAGGATGCCGGGCACTTTGATGTCCCGCATTGGGAGGCGGGAGGGGCTTACGCGCTCCACTTGGGCGATGACGCGGCCGCCGCAGTTGTGTACAGCTTGGGCAATGCTCAACATCTCGCCGTAGACCGCTTCCCGCTCCATGCTGACGTTGCCGTCGGGATCGGCGGTCGTGCCGCGGATGAGGCCGACGTCCAGCTCCAGGCGGGGGTAGAACAGGTACTCGGCGCCGTTCAGCTGGACTACCTGTACCAGGTCAGTGGGGGTGGCCTGGGGGTTGATGCGCCCACCCTCCAGGCGCGGATCGGCAAAGGTGCGGAGACCGACTTGGGTGATGGTGCCGGGTTTGCCGGCGGCAATGTCGCGGAAGAGGTGGATGATGACCCCTTGCGGGAAGTTGTAGCCTTCGATCTTGCCGGCCAAGGCCAGCTCACAGATGCGCGGGGCCAGTCCCCAGTGGCCGCCGATCACGCGGCGCAGCAGACCCTCGTGCCCCAGATGATTGAGGCCGCGACGCTCCCGGTCGCCCTGACCGGCGCCATAGATCAGGGTGAGGCCACGCGGCCGGCCGGTGCGGAGGAAGCGCGCTTCCAACCCCGCGGTCAGTGCTTCCGGGTGACCGATGCCGACGAACCCGCCGACGGCGACGGCCGCGCCGTCTTGCACCGCCGCGACGGCTTCGTCGAGTGGCGTGACCTTGCCCGCAGATGGATTGTTTTCCATGCTTATGTGCCGGTTGTAGTGCTCCGGCGCCGATGTTGTAGCACGAATGGGACGGCATCTGCATAGTGTGGCTTGCCGGCCCCCCTATGGTCCCCCCGCTGCGGCGGGGGGACGGGGTTACTAGCACCGCTGTGGCGGGGGGACAGCGTGTTCCCTCCCTCGTTGCGACGGGAGATGGTTAGCGAGGGGGCCAAGCTCAGTGAACCTACGCATATACTATCGGGAGCAGAGCGACGATAGGAGTGAGGTATGCAGCGATTTACGGGCCGGGTGGCGCTGGTGACGGGAGCGGCAACCGGGATTGGCTTTGGGATTGCCCGGCGCTTGGGGAGCGAGGGCGCCAAGGTATTTGTGGTTGACGTTGACGAGGCCGGTGGTCGCCGCGCCGTCGAGACGCTGGCGGCCGAGGGAATCACGGCGCGGCTGGCGGTGGCGGACGTGGGTGATGAGCGGTCGGTCGCCGCGGCGGTCGAAGAGCTGATGGGCACTTGGGGCCGGATTGACGTGCTCGTGAATAACGCCGGAATTGTCGGTCCGACGGCGCCGCTGTGGGAGCTTTCCGGCGACGACCTGGATAGGGTCTACCGGACCAACCTGCGCGGTGTGTTTGTTTGCTGTCGGTACGTCATTCCGCACATGCTGGCGCAGGAGTATGGTCGCATCGTGAATATCGCCTCGATTGCCGGCAAGGAGGGCAATCCGCGCGTGGTGCCCTACTCGACCACCAAGGCGGGGGTGATCGGGCTGACCAAGGCGCTGGGCAAGGAGCTGGCCGAGACGGAGGTGCGCGTCAACTGCATCACGCCGGCCGTCGTGCGGACCGCGATTCTGGATCAGACGGACGAGGCAATGGTGGAGTACATGATTAGCCGCATCCCGATGCAGCGCACGGGCCAGATCGAGGAGATCGCGGCGTTGGTGGCATGGATTGCGTCGGAGGAGTGCTCGTTCAGCACGGGCGCGGTCTTCGACATCAGCGGGGGGCGGGCGACGTATTAGTGGTCAGTGGTCAGTTGCCGGTTGCCAGTGGAGGGAGGATTCCACTCTGTCAGCATCAGGATTTATCGGATGAAGGGATGAACAGGATTGCCAGGTGTGCCGTAGGTCCCTGCAGCGGTTAAACAGAGAGGGACCGAGCGTCCCCGGCCCCTGATTCCATGCGGGCGTCCCCGACTTTCGGCGGATGTTAAACCTGACGTGCGTGCGGCCGTCGCCGTGATGGACGCCAGGGCGGATACTTGACTGATTATGGCGCATGGAGCTACCGCAGTCAAGCAGGGGTGAGCGACTTGCTGGCGGGGGTGTCGGTTGTGGCGCGGGCGCAGTCGAGGTCGTACATCCGCTGGAGGTTCAGCCAGAAATCGGGAGTCGTCCCCAAGGCTTCTCCGATCTGGAGCGCCGTGTCGGCCGTGATAGGCGCTTGCTGGTGGATGATTTGGTTGAGGCGTATTGGGTCCACGCCCATCGCCTGCGCTAGATGGTCCTGGTTGATGTGGAGCTCATCCAGAATCTCTACCAGATGCTCTCCTGGGTGGATCGGGGCAAGGGTGGTCATGGGTGTTTTCCTCAGTGGTAGTCGGTAACTTCGATCTCCATCGCGCCTTGGGCTGTCCAGATAAAGCATACACGCCACTGGTCGTTGATGCGAATGCTGTGTTGGCCCCTCCGATCACCACGCAGAGTTTCGAGACGATGGGAGGGTGTCACCCGGAGGTCGGCCAGCGACTCTGCCGCCACTACTCGCTGCAACCTCATTCGCGCCCGGTGCTGGATGTCGCCCGGCAGACGACGAACCGATTGTCCAGTAAAGAGCCGTTCAGTGGTGCTGTCCCTGAAACGATTGGCCATGGAGATTACCTCTCTTGCTCTCAGTGATTGAAGTAACAGGGACAGAACACCCGCCCCCAAGATATGCGGGCGTCCCCGACCTAAATATAGAGAAAGTAGGTTTTTAACCTGACGTGCGCGGCCGTCGCCATAGTGGACGCCAGGAGGTATCTTGAGCATAGTATAGCGCCTCGGGCTGCCGCAGTCAAGCAGGGATATGCGGCTTACTGGCGGTGGTGTTGGTTGCGGCGCGGGCACAATCGAGGTCGTACATCCGCTGGAGCCATCAAGCCCCGCAGTACGGAAGTCCCAGTTCGGCTAGGTCATTAGTAGCGACACGGCGCAGCGCCAACGGCAGACATCCAGTGAGCGCATTGTCCCGCAGGTACAAACGTATCAGCTTGGTGAGAGCGCCTAGCTCTGGTGGAACTGGGCCGGTTAGTTGGTTGACATGGAGGCCCACTACCTCCAGCCGGGTGAGAGCGCCTAGCTCCGGCGGGATGGTTCCCGACAGTTGGTTGAAGCCGATGGACAACTCCCTCAACTGCGAGAGCGCGCCTAGTTGAGAGGGGATCGGGCCGGTCAGTTGGTTGATGTGGAGCCACAGTTCCTGCAGCGAGGCCAGGGACCCCAATTGAGGCGGAATAGGGCCGGTCAGTTGATTGAAGCCAAGGTCCAAGTGCTGCAACCGGGTGAGGGCGCCCAACTGGGCCGGGATAGTGCCTGTCAGTTTGTTATGGCTGAGGACTAATCGCTCTAGGTGGGTGAGCGAACCTAGTTGAGGTGGGATGGCGCCGGTCAGTCCATGCTCGTGCAGGTCCAGCGTGGTCACCCGACTCGGCGAGCCGCTGACGGTGATGCCTTCCCAGTCGGGGATGGGGCGGTCCGCCTGCCAGTTAAGCTTGGCACTGCCGGTCAAGGTGCCCCTGGCTTGCAGTAGTACCATGCAATCCGCGACTAAGCCGGGGTTGTCTTGTGGGTTGAGGATCACGACGCCATTGGCGCACGGTGATACGGTGGCTAAAGTAGAGGTAGGCACAGTTGTCGCAGTCACTGGTGACGTGTCGCTGCAGAACGGGAGTCCTAGTTTGGCAAAGTCGCTACGCTCGATGTCGCGCAGCGCCGGCGGCAGGCAGCCGGTAAGCGCGTTGCCGCTGAGTCCCAACATCCACAGATTGGTGAGCGCACCCAACTCGGGCGGAATGGCGCCCGTCAACTGGTTGGCACTGAGGTCCAACCGGCTCAGGGAGAGCGACCCCAGTTGGGGTGGAATGGGACCCGTCAACCGGTTGCCACCGAGATACAACCCCCGCAGGTTGGTGAGCGCACCCAACTCGGGCGGAATGGGGCCGGTCAGGTGGCTGGTACCAAGGAACAACTCCCGCAGACTGGTGAGAGCACCCAACTGGGGTGGGATAGGGCCGGTCAACCGGTTGCCACCGAGGGACGACACCTCCAGTTGCGAGAGAGGCTCATACTGCCTGGCACCGAGGGACAACACCTCCAGGTTGACAAGGGCACCCAGTTGGGGCGGGATGGGGCCGGTCAACCGGTTGCCACCGAGATCTAACCGCTCTAACTGGGTGAGCGTCCCCAACTGGGGTGGGATGGGACCTGTTAGTTCGTTGCCGCCAAGGTACAACCTTCTCAGCTTGGCGAGAGACACCAACTTTGCTGGGATGGGGCCCTTCAGGTGGTTGAAGCTGAGGTCTAACACCTCCAGTTGGGTAAGTGCCCCTAACTGAGGAGGGATGGAGTCGGTCAGTTCGTTGCCGCCGAGGGATAACATCTCCAGGTTGGCGAGGGATCCCAACTGCGGCGGAATGGTGCCTGCCAGTTGGTTGCTACCGAGATACAACCTCCGCAGATTATTGAGGGACCCTAACTGGGATGGGATAGGGCCTGTCAGGTGGTAGTTGGCACTGAGGTCTAACACCTCCAGGTTGGCAAGGGACCCCAACTGGAGCGGGATAGGGCCTGCCAGTTGGTTGCCACCGAGTGCCAACATCTTCAGTTGGGAGAGGGACCCCAATTGGGGCGGGATAGTACCTGTCAGTTCGCCGGACCAGCCGTTGAATCCGCCTTGTCCCTTTGTGATGTAGGTGAATCCGGGCGGGAGAAAGTCGTCAACCACGTTGCGGTACGCGTTGGGGAGAACGTTGTTGAGCCACAGCCCGGTCACCCGGCGCGGCGAGCCACTGACGGTAATGCCATCCCAGTCGGTGATGGCGCGGTCCGCGTGCCAGTTCAGCGTGGCGCTGCCGGCCAGCGTGTCTCTGACCTGCAGGAGCACCGTGCAATCGGCAACCAGGCCGGGGTTGCCCTCCGGGTTGGGGACCGCGACGCCATTGGCGCACGGCCGCCATCGCACCACTACTGCCTTGAGCCTAGGAATTGTAATGCGTTGTCCAAAGATGGAATCGTATCGTTCCAGGCCGGCTGCTGCGCCGACAAACTCAATTCGGTCGTCCTCCAGCAACCGTTGCCCTGTGTACTCGGCAAGGTATACAATGGCGCTGCTTAAAGAGTCTGGCTCGACGTCGACTCGAAAGTCGTAAGTGTTTTCGCCACGCTCAATGACTTGGACAATCTTGCCGCGAAAGTAGAAGCGTTGCCCGATGTACTGCTCATTGTTTCTGAACAGTTCTCTATAACCGATAGTCGGAATCTGTGCTCTGCGCTCCTCCCATGTGGATGTAGCGGTAGCTGCTGGCGTGCTGGTCGGTGTCAAGGTAGAGGTGGGTATAGTCGTCGGAGTCGCTGACGTGCTAGTTGGCACCACGGTTGAGATGGTTACAGTCTTCGGAGTCACTGGGGACGCGGCGGACGTGGACAAGGCGGCCACGGCAGTGGCCTGGCGGGAGCGCGCTTGCTGGGCTTCCCACGCAGCAACGGCTCTGCTAGGCGCAGTAGCTGTGGCCGGGGCTATTGTCGCCGGGGATACTGGAGCTTGCTGCGCTAGTGTCTCCTGGGTTGCTAGTGCTCTGGTGTCAGCCGGGAAATCGGAGCAGCCGGCACCGAGGACCATCGCCAACACCACGAACGCCAGCCAACTCTTTGGGCTTGCTATGAGCGGTACGATTCGCTCCAAGAAGTCCACAGTTGGCCCCATCCCCTACCAGTTGCCGCCGAGGCGCTACCACTTGGATACGCTTGTACAAGTTTACTTGGCTGGCCTTACCATGTTGGGGAAGTCGGCATCCAAGCCGTGCTCTTCGCACCAGGCGCGGAGGGGCACGTCTTCGTCTTTGGGCAGGGAGAAGGCCATGTGGGTGGCCCAGGCACCGAGGAGTTGCCAGCGGATGGGGTCGTCCTGCACTTTGGCGATCAGCTCCGGGGGCTGGATCACGAAGTCCAGGGGGCGGAGCCAGCGGTAGCTGTAGCCCATGAAGATGGTCTTGCGGGTGATGGTGCTGAGATTGGGGCCGACCGCGTGGAAGAGGCGGTTCTCGAACAGGACGGCATCGCCGGGGTTGGCAAGGACCTCGATAGCGCCGTCGGGGTCAACGGCGCCCTCCTGCTGTGAGGGGCGGCCGAGGCGCGTGTGGCTGCCGGGAACGAAGCGCGTATTGCCGCGGCCGGGTTGGCTGAGGTCGCTGAGGACGTAGCAAATCTTCAGGCGCATACGCGGCAGCGGCTCCGGCAGCTGGCGGACGGCAATGCCGCCGTCACGGTGCCAGCCGATGGCCTTGTAGGAGGCGGCCGTATCCGGCGCTTGGGGGGGCCGGACGATCACGTGCGAGGTGTCGAGCTGGACGTTCCAGCCGAGGATGTACGGTACCAGGGAGACCGTCTCCGGCCAGTCGAGCAGCGGGAGGAAGACATCGTCGTGGGCTATGCAGTTGCGTAGCTCGAACGCGCCGGCTTGGTTGAGCCGGTCCTCACGCACGGCCTCGTGGTAGAGGCGATCTACCGTTGTGGACAGGCGTTCGATCATGGCCTGGTCGAGCACGCCCGGCACGATGAGATAGCCGTTCGTCTCCAAGAAGTCTTGCTGCTCTGCGGTCATCGGCACGAACTGCATCGGTATTTCCTCCCAGGAGCATAGCCGCCGGACACGCCGGTAAGCTCCTGGCAAGCATACGGTCTCGGCGGTGGGGGGGGCAAGTGGAGGTGGGACCTAACCCCCGGCCCGTTCCCTAGCAGGGAAGGGGTGGAGGGCCTGGGCCCCCTATGGTCCCCCCGCTGCGGCGGGGGGACGGGCGCAACATGTTGCGCCCCTACGGCTTGGTACGTACCTACTCCTGTGAGGGGGGAGGGCGCCAGCGCTTGATCTGGGCGAGGCGCTGGCGGATGGTGGCTTCGGCGCCGTCGCGGCCGGGTTGGTAGAACGGGCCTGTACACCGGCGGGGAGGTAGCGCTGGCGGTAGCGGCGCGGGTCGTCGCCGGAGAAGTCGTGGCTGTACTCGTAGCCTTGCCCGTAGCCGAGCTGCTTTGCCCCGCTGAACGAGGCGTTGCGGAGGTGGAGGGGCACTTCCAGGCTGGCGCCGGACTCGATGGCTGCTTGCGCTTGCCACACGGCCTTGGCGGCGCTATTGGACTTCGGGGCCGTGGCCAGATAGACGGTGGCATGGGCGAGGATGAGGCCGGCCTCGGGCAGGCCGACGCGCTCCACCGCCTCGTAGGCCGCCGTCGCTATCACGAGGCCCTGGGAGTCGGCGAGGCCAACATCCTCGGAGGCGGAGATGACCAGGCGGCGGGCGATGAATCGCGGGTCCTCGCCGGCCTTGAGCATCTTGGCGAGCCAGAACACCGCGCCGTCAGGATCGCTGCCGCGAATGCTCTTGATGAAGGCGGAGATGGTCTGATAGTGGTCGTCGCCGGTTTGGTCGTAGCGCACCTGCCGGCGCTGAATGGCCGTCTCGACGGTCTCGACCGTCACGGGCCGGCGGCCGGTAGCGCCGGTTGGCGCGATGTCCACGGCCGCTTCCAGTCCGTTGAGCGCGATGCGTGCATCGCCGCCGGAGGTAGCGACGAGCAGATCGAGCGCGTCGGCCGCCACCGCCACTTCCTCGCGGCCTAAGCCGCGCTCCTCGTCGTGCAGGGCACGTTGCAGGAGCAGCTTGATCGTCTCGGCGGGCAGCGGCTCCAGCCGGAGGATGCGGACCCGCGAGCGGAGCGCCGGGACCAGGTCGAAATAGGGATTCTCGCTGGTCAGCCCGATCAGGAGGACCAGACCGTCCTCGACGGCCGGCAGCAAGACCTCCTGCTGGGTCCGGCTCCACTTGTGGGCCTCGTCGAGCACCAGGGCGGTCCGGCGGCCTTGGGCGCGGCTGCGGCGGGCGGCAGTGAGGACACGGCGTAAATCGGCGACGCCGGACGTGACGGCACTGAGCGAATGGGCTTCAATCGCTAGAGCGCGGACGAGGAGCTGGGCGAGGCTGGTCTTGCCGGTGCCGGGCGGTCCCCAGAGAATGACCGAGCCGAGACGGCGCTGCTCTAGGGCGCGGCTCAGGGCCTTGCCGGGGCCGAGCAGGTGCTGCTGCCCGGCGAACTCATCCACGGTGCGGGGGCGCATCCGCACGGCGAGCGGCTGGTGTGGGTCGGGCGGCGGGTCAAAGAGCGCGGGCTGGCCCGGCGCGACCGGCGGCTGGGGCGCATTGCGCGGCATTGGCGACCTCCACGACACGCTGCGGCGAGCCGCACCGGCAGCGTCTACGAGACGGCGACCGGCTCGCGGCGGGCTGCGGTCTGGCTGCTCGATCTACGCTGCTTGGCCGTTGTGGCACGCGAGCGGCGGCGCCGGGCAGGGATTGGCTCGGTGCCGTCGAGCGGCCGGTCGGCGAGCCGGACGGTCACCTCACCGTTCTCGAAAGTGGCTACTTTGGTTGCTACGCGGGTGAGGAACGAGAGGTCGTGGGTGGCGACTACGACGGTCCCGGCATAGTCCAGCAGGGCGGATTCCAGCATCGCGGTGCTGCGACGATCCAGGTGGTTGGTCGGCTCATCGAGCAGCAGGAGGTTGGCCGGGCGCAGCAGCATCTTGGCGAGAGCGAGGCGGCTGCGCTCGCCGCCGGAGAGTTTCCGCACTTCCTTGTGGGCGTCGTCGGCGAGCAAGAAGCGGCCCAGGACGTTCATGGCCGCGGCCGTCGATCCGGTCCGCGAGGCGCTGAGGGCTTCCGCGAGCACCGTCTTGTCCGGGTCGAGGGCTTCGGCTTGGTGCTGGGCGTAGAAGCCGGCGCGGGTGCCGTTGCCCAAGAGCACCTCTCCGGTAGTCGGTTCCTCTGCGCCGGCCAGGAGACGGAGCAGGGTCGTCTTGCCGGCGCCGTTGGGGCCGACGAGGGCGACGCGGTCGGCGCGCTCTAGCGTAAAGGAGACATCGCGCAGCACCACGAGGTCATCATACGCCTTGGTGACGTTCTTGAAGGTGATGATCTCGCGTGACCCACGCCCGCCGCCCAGAAAGCGGAAATCAATGCTCTTTGGCTCCTGCTTGGGCGCCTCGACCCGCTCCAGCCGCTCTAGCTGCCGCTCGCGGGCCTTGACCTGCGCGGCGCGAGTGGCGATGGCCCGGAAACGCTCGATATAGGTTTGCTGGCGGCGGATGAACTTCTGCTGGCGCCGATAGGCGGCCTCGTGATGGCGGCGCCGTTCCGCTTTGAGCCGGAGGTAGTCCGAGTAGTTGCCGGTGTAGGAAGTGGCGACGCTGTCCTCCAGCTCGATGATGCGCTTGGCTACGTTGTCGAGCAGCGCCGTGTCGTGCGATACGACGATCAGCGAGCCGCGGTAGCTTTCGAGGTAGCCTTCGAGCCAGTCGCGGGCGGCCTTGTCAATGTGGTTGGTCGGCTCGTCTAGGAGCAGCAAGGATGGCTGACTGACGAGGAGCTTGGCGAGGGCGATCCGCATTTGCCAGCCACCGCTGAACTCATCGGTCAGGCGGGGGCGGTCGTCTTGCGCGAACCCCAGGCCGTGCAGCACCTCGCCGACCCGCGCGTCTACCGTGTAGCCGTCGAGACGGTCGTATTCGTCCTGTGCTGCGGCCATGGCCTCGACCAGGTGGTCAATCTGATCGAGATCGCCGTCAGTGGCAGCGGCGTCCATTTCGTCTTGGAGCCGGGCCAGCTCGGCGCGGGCTGCGAGCACTCCTGGGAACGCCGAGAGCATCTCGTTTTCGAGCGTGATACCGAGCCGGCACTGGCTCTCTTGCGACAGGTAGCCGAGCGTGTTGTGAGGATCGAGCTTGACGAACCCATCGTCGGCGCGGCGCCGGCCGGCGATGATCTCCAGCAGCGTGGTCTTGCCGGCGCCGTTGTCGCCGACTAGGCCGACGCGCTCTTTCGGCCCGACGAAGAACGTGACCTCGGCGAGCACTTCCTGGCCGCCGTAGCGGATGGTGATGTTGTGGACGTGTAGCATGGTGTGTTGTTCCCTCGGAGGCTGGGACCGGGTCCGGCGGCGGCGCTCGCACTGAGGCCGGCGGGCAGACGACAAGCGACGCGGGCGCTGTGCGAGGCGGCTAGACTACCGAGACTCGCGAGGCGTGCCGCGTCGAGTGGCCCTCGTCATTATACCGCTAGGGTGGTGCTCGGTGCCGACACGAAATGCCTTTAGCTGGGCGGGGGCGTGCCCCCCTATGGTCCCCCCGCTGCGGCGGGGGGACGGGCGCAACATGTTGCGCCCCTACGGCTTCGTACCTACTCCAGTCAGGGGGAGGGTGGGGGATTGATGCCGGGTCAAGTCCCATCTCGCGCACGTCCTCTAACGCACGTGCGTAATCCTGGTCGTCAATCGCGTTTGCCAACCGGAACTCGGCCCGGCGAGTAGGGGTATAAATCTCAATCATCTCCACCACATGGTATCAAACTCCCTGGCTCCGGCGCGTTATAGTTAGACGCGCACCGGTTGCGGTGCGGCTGGCTGCACGAGAGGCACGAGAGCAATGGGATCAGCGGAACAGGACTGCGACCTCGCTATTATCGGCGCCGGGCCGGCCGGCATGGCGGCGGCGCTCTATGCAGCTTCGCAGGGCATGGCGGTTACGCTCGTCAATGGCGGGGACCTGCTCGGCTACGGTCTCCACGGCGCCTACAAGTCGAAGGGGATGTATGAGCTGGCCAAAGATCGGCTGATCGCGCTCAAGATGGGGCGCGGCTATGACCCGTCCGGGACCGACGTGCGGTTCGACGAAATCCACGATCAACTCATCACCGGAACGGCGACACTCACCGAGATCAACCTGGGCTACCTCACGCAGTTGGAGGTGCGGGTCGTCAATGGGACAGGGCGGTTCGTTGACGCGCACACGCTCCAGGTCAACGGCCAGCGGATTCGGGCGCCCTACTTCTTGATTGCCACCGGGTCGCGGCCGCGGGTGCTGCCCGGCATGGAGGTGGACGGCAAGCTGATTATGACGAGTGACCACGTGGTGGACGTGGATGAACCCTTCCGCTCGCTCACGGTCGTCGGCGCCGGGGTGATCGGCTGTGAGTTTGCCTCGATCTTCACCGCCTTCGGGGTCCACGTCACGCTGTTGGACACCGCCGACCGTCTTCTCAGCCACGAGGACCCGGACATCAGCGCGTTCATTACCACCGTGTTTACGCGCAACGGGATTCACGTGCGCTTTGGGGCGCGCACGCGCTCGGTGAGCAGCGTCGGCGGCCGGGTGCGGATTACGCTAGAGGACGGATCAACGATCATCTCCGACCGGGCACTGGTAGCCATCGGTCGGATTGCCTGCTCGGACACGCTCAACCTGCCCGCGATGGGCATCGAGCCGGGGCGGGGCGGCGTGATTTACGTCAACGACAATATGCAGACGAGCGTGCCGCACATCTATGCGGTCGGTGACGTGGGCGAGCGGAAGACGCCGCTCGATCTGGCGCTGGTCCACATCGCGGAGGCCGAGGGCCGGCTCGCCGTCAAGCACATGCTCCGGCAGCCCTCGACGCTGCGCTCGTCGCATATTCCGTTCATCGTCTTCAGTATGCCGATGCTGGCCGGCGCCGGGCTGACGGAGACGCTGGCGCGGCAGCAGCATGGGGACGGCGTGCGCGTGGCCAAGTTCCTCAATGCCCGCAACCACCGCTACCATGCGATGCGGTCGTTCGACGGCTACGTCAAGCTGGTCGTCGGTCCGCCGGGCGATGATCGTATCTTGGGCGTGCGGGCGGTGGGCGCCCAAGCCGATAGTGTGATTGGCGAGGCCGCCGTGATGATTGACAACGAAATCCCGTACACCTACCTGCTGGACAGCATCCATGCCCACCCGTCATTGACGGAGAGCCTGCAGAACGCTGCCCGCATCATCGCCGGCCGGCTGGTGCCGACGCTGTAGGGACGGATGTGCCGGCTGGCGTACCACACAAGGCTGCCGCGTCGGTCGTGTCCCGGTCTCGGCTCACCACGATAGTCGGGGGATCCCCTTGACGCCGGTTTACGCCGGTGAATTACAAACCGTTGCACGGTGTGCCGTTCTTGTGTTCTATAAACAAACCTCTAGTCATATGATATGCTCAGGGCCGGCGGAGTAGGTGCCGCCGCTCGGTAGATGGTTCGTGTGTTCTGTATACGAACCGATAGTGATCTGAGGAGGAGGAGAGATGTCCACGCTATCAGCCGTCCGCACTAGCATCGGAATCCTGGTCGCCATGATCTTGATGTCGGCTCCGCTTACCGCCGTGGCTGCTCCGTCACAGCCACCGCACGCGCAACCGGGGGTCATCGGCCTCGCTGGCACGCCGCATCTCTTTTTCTCCGACGCGGCCGGATTGCTGCGCTGGGGCGGCGATACGCGCGCCCTGGCGGGCCGCCCAATTTCCTGGAGCAACCGGATCGACGTGAGCGGGGATCAGTTCTGCACGCTTCCGGCCGGCAATATCGGTGATCCCTGGCTTTCCGCCGGCCTGCTGAAAGACGGCGATCCCATTTATCTGGTCAAATGGGAGACCGGCTGGCTGCTACCGAAGCTCCTGCACATTCAGTCTATCCGCGATGTCGAGGTGTTCGGGATCAACGAGCGCAACTACGGGAACTTCGTGCTGGACGTCGCCACGTGGGAGTCCCGCTACGGGTTGTCCGTGGCCGGTTTGCAACGTGGCGTCTTGGAGTCGGTGTGTGCGCCGCCAGTAGCGGGCCAGCCGGCTCAAGCCGCTGGCGGTGTGGCGGTGCAAGCAACGGGGATGGCTACCGGTACTCCGGGGCAAGCCCATACCGAAACCGGTACTGCGAGCCAGACCGGTACCGGCACCGGTACTGCGGGCCAGGCCAGTACCGGTACGGGCACTTCGGGGCAATCCAATACCGGTACGAGTACTTCTCCGGCCCAGCCCACTACCCCCCCGCCTACTCGGTGGTACTCCGATAATGAAAAATCCGATGCGCGCGTGATAGAAGCAGTGCGCGGAGTCCTGGCCGGTCGTCTCGGTGTGTCAGCTGAAAGCCTGCAGGTCGAGTCAGCCGAGCAGGGCAGCTGGAGCAACACGAGTCTGGGCTGCCCAAAGCCGGGGGAGGTCTACGCACAGGTCTTGACGCCCGGCAACCGGGTGGTGCTGTCGTATAACGGCCAGAGTTACACTTACCACACCAACGCTAACGCCAGACGGATAGTGACGTGTTAGCGCGGGTCCTAGTCCTGGCCTGCACCCCGCAGAAGGGCTGATCTCACCCCTGACAGGCGAAAGCCGCACAGATGATGCTAAGTGTGGTGCGGCTTTCGCTCGTCACCCGGCCCCTCTCCACATGCATGGTGGAGAGGGGTGGATTTCTGCGTTCGCAGGAATGACGACTGTGGTGCAAAGGTCTCCGTGGTGGGCATGACGGGCGGCTGGGCGCGATAAATCGTGCCCCTACACGAAAAACCTATGGCACGTGGTTCGCGCGTGCCATAGACAAACCACTATTCCTGATGAGGAGGGGAGATGGCTATTCCAGCAGCGATCCGTAACCGCAGCGGGACCCTGGTCGCTTTGATCGTGGCGTTGGTTACGCTGGCCAGTGTGGCCGCGCTGCCCCAGCCACCGAGCGAGCACCCGGCGGTCGTTGGCCTCGCCGGCTCGCCCCATCTCTGGTTCACCGACTCGACCGGACTGCTGCATTGGGGTGGCGATACACGCGCCCTGGCGGGCCGCGAAATTAACTGGAGCAACCGGATCGAGGTGAGCGCGGACCAGGTCTGCTCGCTACCCGCCAGCGATCTCGGCGATCCCTGGCTTTCCGCCGGCCTCCTGAAACAGGGCGATCCCATCTACCTGGTCAAGTGGGAGACCGACTGGGCGCAACCGAAGCTGCTGCACATTCAGTCTATCCGCGACGTCGAGGTGTTCGGGATCAACGAGCGCAACTACGGGAATTTCGTGCTGGACGTCGCCACCTGGGAGGCCCGCTACGGTTTGTCCGTGGCCGAACTGGAGCGCGGCGTCTTGGCGCCGGCATGCGGGCCAGCGCCATTGGCCGCGCCCGCGGCGGCGCCGCAGCCCAGTAGTGGCAGTAGCGGTACAGGTGGTGGCGGTACGGGTGGTAGTGATGATGGTGATGGTGATGGTGGCCAACCCGTCCCGCCGCTGTCCCAATCCACCGCTACGCCGACACCCACCGCTACTCCGACTGCTACTCCCACCGCGACCGCCACGGCCACCGCCACGGCCACCGCCACGCCGCGCTCCGGGGGGAATGTCGTGCAGAGGGTGCGCCAATGGGCGGCCAATGAGCTTGGTGTCTCGGAATCGAGCCTGATCACGAGGTCAGTCGAGCCCAAGACGTGGCGCACTAGTAGTCTGGGTTGTAGTGGTATCCACAATCCTGTCCAGACACCCGGCTATCTGGTCGTCTTGGAGTACAACAGAGAGGAACACAAATATCGCACCAACGCCGACGCCTCGCTGATCAAGAAAGAGCCGTGTTAGCCGGCCTACCCCCGGCCCCTGCCCTGATGAAAGTTGCCAACTTAATCGGGTAGTGGGAGGTAGCCGCCCTTAGCCCCCCTATGGTCCCCCCGCTGCGGCGGGGGGACGGGGATGCTCGCTACATAAAACCTGCCTTTGTGCGGGGGCAGCCCCCCTACGGTCCCCCCGCAGTGCGGGGGGACGGGCGCAACATGTTGCGCCCCTACGGCTTGGCTCGTACTCCCCGGTGAGCGCCGTCCCTTGCCATCGAATTCCCCGCGAATTTCCTGGCCTCGGCATAGAATGTCTTGATAAACATATAGATACCATGTATTGTCGAGGCAAATTCTTGGCATTCCGCCGCCGCCCGTCATGGTGCGGCGGCGAAGTGGGAGAGAGTCCGCATCACCGGTGGGAGTCGTTCGTTTTCAAGCACGGACGCTACACCTGACGAGGAGGGGGAATGTCCATTCTATCGGCGGCTCGCAACCGCATCGGAATCCTGGTCGCTATGGTCGCTATGGTCGTGACGGTGGTGACGCTGACCGGCGCGGCCGTTCCGCCGCCGTTTACGGTCGTTGCGCTCGAAGGCACGCCGCGTCTCTGGTTCGCCAGTACAGCAGGGGTGTTGCACTTGGGCGGTGATACGCGCGCGCTGGCCGGCCGCCATATTGACTGGAGCAGCCGGATCGAGGTGAGCGAGGCGCACCTTTGCTTGCAGCGTACCGGTTCCCCCTGGCTTACCGCTGGCTTGCTGAAAGATGGCGATCCCATCTATCTGGTCAAGTGGGAGACCGACTGGGAGCAACCGCGGCTCCTGCACATCCAGTCGCTCCGTGAGGTCGAGTTTTTCGGGATCGATGAAAGCAACTACGGGGACTTTGTGCTGGACATCGCCACGTGGGAGGGCCGCTACGGATTGTCCGTGGCCGGTTTGCAACGTGGCGTCTTGGATCCGGTGTGCGCGCCGCCAGCACCCGCCCAGGTGGCTCAAGCCGCCGCCGCGCCGGCGGTGCAGAAAACGGAGACAGCTACCGGGAATTCAGGAAAGGCCAATACAGGCACCGATAGTCCGAGCCAGCCGACGCCAGTCCCCGGCAACCCCAGCCAGCCGAATCCAAACCCCGGTAATCCGAACCCAACCAGCAATAACACATGCGCTGATAAGTTCGATGGTATCGTGGAGGCAGTGTGTAGCGTCCTGGCCGGCCGGCTCGGTGTGGCCGGATCGAGCCTGACGCTCGTGTCAGCCCAGCAGGCTACATGGCCCAACGGTAATCTAGGCTGCCCAGGAGTCTCCGCGCAGGTCCAGACGCCCGGCCATCGGGTGGTGATGTCGTATAATGGCCAGAGCTATACCTATCGCACCAATGCAGACGCCTCACAGATAGCGACTTGCTGAACGCCGGTATCGGTCCCGCCGCAGCGAGGTGGACCTAACCCCCGGCCCCTTCCCTGGCAGGGAAGGGGAGTCCTCTGCCAGGAGGAGGGTGGACGGTGGACAAGAAGGCTATGACGCAGCTCGGCGCGTCGCTGAGATTGCTCCGGGCGGCATCGTCCCTGGCGGTGCTGCTCGTGGTGCTGTCGGCTTGCGATATATCAGAGGGCCAGGCGCCTCCGACCGTCGTGCCGGCGGCGAGGGGAGAGCGGCAGTCGCCGGTGTCTCCGACTACCATGCCGACGGCAGCGACGCCAACTGCTGTGTCGGTGGCATCAACCGCCGAGCCGGCGGCCGTGGAGGCCGTGCGCCGGGAGTTGGCCGGTCGTCTCGGTGTCGCGGCATCGAGCCTGAAGGCCGTGTCAGTCGAGCGGGTCACTTGGTCCGATGCCAGTCTGGGCTGCCCGCAGGAGGGTTATGCCTACGCGCAGGTCGTGACACCCGGCTATCGGGTCGTGATGGAGCATAACGGCCAGCAGTACACCTACCACACCAACGCTACCGCTTCATTGGTAGTGACGTGTTAGCGCGGGTACACGGTCCTGCCCGTGCCCCGCAGCGGGGTGGGTATTTTGTCTGCATCAGGATTTGCAGGATGCAGGGATGAGCAGGATGGTCCTCACCCTCGCCGGGCAGGAATCGGGGGCTTTCCAGTGCCATGATGGGGGCGTAGGGGCCACGTAGGGGCCTGGATTCCGGCTTTCGCCGGAATGACGAGCGCTTGAGCGCGATGAATCGCGCCCCGACAGGAAAAAACCTACCCTTGTCAGCTATGGTCCCCCCGCTGCGGCGGGGGGGCGTGGATTCCCGCTTTCGCGGGAATGACGGAGGGAGGACAGGGCTTAGGCGGCTGCGGCGAAGACTTTGCTGACGACCGCGTTGGTCTTGATGACGTGCTGGCCGAGACCTAGCTCGCCTGGCTCCATGCCGAGGGCCAGGCCGATCAATTGGGGCAGATGGAGGATCGGCAAGTCAAGGCTGCGGTTGACGTACTTGGCTGCGTCGGGCTGCTGGGCGTCGAGATTGAGGTGGCAGAGCGGGCAGGGCGTCACCATGCAATCGGCGCCTTTGTCTTGGGCTTCGGCAAGGTGCGTACCGGCCATGGTGAGGGAGTTGGCCTTGTTCATGGTCATGATCGGGAAGCCGCAGCACTTGCTCTTGCCGTAGTAGTCCACCGGGTCGGCGCCGAGCACCTCGATAATCTGCTCCAGATAGGTGCCGCGACCGGGATGCTCGTCGAACGCGAGCACCTCGCGCGGGCGCAAGATGTAGCAGCCGTAGAAGGGGCCGACGCGCAGCCCGGCCAGCGGCCGGACGACCTGCTCGCGCAGCCGCTCCAGGCCGTATTCCTCGACGATGATCCACATGAGGTGGGTGACGCGGCTGGTGCCGCTGTAGGTATAGCCGTCGGCCGCGATGGCCTGATTGGCCTGCTCGCGGGCGGTATCGTCGGTATCGAGGATGTGCTTGATCCCGCTCATCACGCCTTGACAGGTCGAGCAGATGGTGAGGATGGGTAGGTCCCACTGCTCGGCCATGGCGAAGGTGCGGGCATTGAGCGCCTGGGCCAGCTCCGGGTTGCGCTCACTCAGGACGCCGGCGCCAGTGCAGGCGCCTTCCTTCATTTCCACCAGCTCGATACCGAGCCGTTCGGCTACGGCGCGGGTGGACTTGTATAGCTCGCGACAGGCGCCGCGCGACACACAGCCCGGAAACCAGGCGTAACGCAGTGCATTCATCGGTCGTTAGGCCTCTTTCTGTGGAGTGGACTCGGCGATCTGTTGTTGGTGCTGCTGCTCGGTCTCGTCGAAGACGCGCCGGACTTCCCGCACGCTGGAGATGGGGCGGTGGATGGGGTTGGGCATCTTGCCAGCCATCAACATGCGGAGGGCGACGGGCATATTGCCGAGCTGTTCCTTGACGCTGGTCAACTTGAAGGACTTCACGGCCAACTGGCTTTCGTCCAGCCAGCCAGCGTGCTCGACCGAATCGGAGAAGGCCTTGCTGTGCCGGACGCCGTTGTGGTCCTCAAGCCCGGCATCCATCGCCATTTCGCGCAGCTTGACGATCCGCTCCATCGGCTCGACGCCCTTGGGGCAGACCTGCACGCACTCGAAACAGTGGGTGCAGTCCCACATGCCGCCGTCCATGTCGAATAGGTCAACGAGGCGCTCTTGGGTCTTGTCGTCGCGCGGGTCGGCGGCAAAGCGGTACGCCTTGGCGAGCGCGGCCGGGCCGAGGAACTTGTCGTCTACTTCGAGCACGGTGCATTCGGAGACGCACGCGCCGCACATGATGCAGTTCATCACGCCGCTGAGATGCTGCATGGCGTCGTTGGGCGCGAGGTATTCGCGGCCGCTCTCCGGCGGGCCGGCCGGCTGGAGGTAGGGCTGGACGGCCTGGACCTTGTCCCAGAACGGCTGCATGTCCACGACGAGGTCACGGATTATAGGCTGGTTGCCCATCGGCTCGACGGTGACGATTTCGCCGTCGGGTGCAATGTCAATCAGCTTGGTCTTGCAGGCCAAGGCCGACTCGCCGTTGACCTTCATGGCGCAGGAGCCGCAGATGGCGCTGCGGCACGAGCAGCGCAGGGTCAGCGTGCCGTCCTGCTCTTCACGAATCTGAATGAGCGCATCCAACACCGTGCCCCACTCCGGGACACTGGTCTCGTACTCCTGGTAATATGGCTCGCCCCCCGATTCGGGGTCGTAGCGGCGGACGCGCAAGCGTGCTTCGATAGCCAACGGTTCCTCCCGTCTACACCAAGCTCTCGGTGCCCGCCCGGTAGGGGGGGCGGCCGGGGGCGCGGTGTGATCCGGTATTGCTCAGTAAGCGCGTGCTTCCGGCTTCCAGCGGGTGATGGTCACGGGCAGGTAGGACATCTGCGGGCCGTCCGCGGACCAGGCGGCGAGCGTGTGCTTCAACCACTCGTCGTCGTTGCGCTCGGGGTAGTCGGTGCGGGAGTGCGCGCCGCGACTTTCGCGCCGGTCCAACGCACTGACCGCGATCACCTCGGCGAGGTCGAGCATGAATTCCAACTCCAGGTGGAACACCAGGTCCAGGTTGAAGACCTTGCCCCGGTTCTCCACGGGTAGCTGCTTGTAGCGTTCCTTCAGGTTTTGCAGCACACCGAGGACTTCCTGCAGCCCGGCTTCGTCCCGGTATACGCCGACGTGCTGATCCATCGCCTGGCCCATTTCCAGGCGCAGCGCCGCCGTGCGCTCGCCGTTGGCGGGGCGATCCATGATCCGCTGGATACGGGCGTCCTCGTCGCGGAGCTTGGCCTCGCTGAGGGCGGCAAAGTCGCGGGCAGCGGCGTATTCGGCGGCATCTTTGCCCGACCGCCGGCCGAAGACGATGGTTTCGAGCAGCGAGTTGGCGCCGAGGCGGTTGCCGCCGTGCAAGGAGATACAGGCGGTTTCGCCGGCGGCGTAGAGGCCCGGGACGGAGGTGGCGCCGATCACGTCGGTCTTGATACCGCCCATCTGATAGTGCATCCCAGGACGGATGGGTACCGGCTCCTTGGTGAGGTCAACGTTGGCAATGTCAAGTGCCAACTCCCAAATCTGGTAGAGCTTGGTGCGGATCAGATCGGCGCCCAGGTGCCGGCAATCGAGCAGGACACAGCCGTCAATGCCGCGGCCTTCGTCAATCTCGGTCTGCTCGGCGCGGGAGACCACGTCGCGCGAGGCCAACTCCATCGCGTTGGTCGCGCCGTACCGCTCGTAGGACATGAAGCGGTCACCGTCGGCGTTGAGCAGGTAGGCACCTTCGCCGCGGGCGCCCTCGGTGATGAGTACGCCGTTGGACTTGAGCGTGGTGGGATGGTATTGCACCATCTCCATGTCCATCAGTGGCGCACCAGCGCGGTAGGCCAGCGCCATCCCGTCACCGGTGCAGATCAAGGCATTCGTGCTCGGCTCGAAGACGCGGCCGAGGCCGCCGGTGCAGAGGATGACCGCTTTCGCGCGGAACAGTTCCAGCCGGCCGCTGCGGATTTCGAGGGCCAACACACCGACGCAGGCACCGTCTTCCATGACCAGATCGGTGAGAAACCATTCCTCGTAGACGCGCACCTGCTCCTTCATCAACTGCTCGTACATGACGTGGAGCATGGCCTGGCCGGTGATGTCGGCGACGAAATAGGTGCGGGCAAAGGAGGCGCCGCCGAAGTTGCGGGTGCCCAGCTTCCCCGTCTCGTCGCGGTTGAAGATCACCCCCATGTTTTCCAGCTCGACAATATCCTGCGGGGCCTCGCGCACACAGATTTCGATGGCGTCCTGATCGCCGAGATAGTCGCTGCCCTTCACGGTATCGTAGGCGTGCGATTCCCAGGAATCACCGGCTTCGAGGGCCGCGTTGACACCGCCCTGGGCGGCATTGGAGTGGCTACGGACGGGGTGGACCTTGGTGATAATGGCGACATCGGCGCCTTGCCACTGGGCTTCTAAGGCGGCGCGCAGGCCGGCCAGCCCGGCGCCAATAACCAACACGTCATGAGTAATCATCAGCCCTTGCTACCTCAGCGTATCCTTTCCGCTAACAAGCACAAGTCCCCCCACCTGGGAACCTCGCGCCCGACCCGCAAGCATACCAACGAGCGGGCCGCGCTGTCTACCAGTTTAGCCGATTTACCGGCGGCATAGGAGGATGCGGCTATCGGCTAGGTGCGGATGAGTAGCCCCCCTATAGGCCCCCCCGCTGCGGCGGGGGGACAGGGATTGCAGCGAGCACCATCCGCTCGCTGGTGGTCGGGCGGTGGCGCGGCAGTTGACCGCGGCAAAAGGCCGTTGCTATCCTCGCCTCAAGAGGCCGGCGAAGAGTCTGCCTTGGGCGCCAAGCTCCTCCGGCGGGACGGGATTGCGGTCCGGGATGGGGAGCGGAGCGCCAGCTACATTTGCCACGACAGTGGTCCGGAAAGGGAGCAGTTTGGTGCGGAAAAAGGTAACGATTATCGGCTCGGGGAACGTCGGCGGGACGACGGCGCAACGCTTGGCGGAGACCGGGCTGGCCGATATTGTGCTGTACGACATTGTGGACGGGCTGCCACAAGGCAAGGCGCTCGATCTGGCGGAGGCAGGGCCGGTCGTCGGTTTCGATGCCCAGATCACCGGCACGACCGAATACGGTCCGACCGCCGACTCCGACATCGTGGTGTTCACCTCGGGCGCCCCGCGCAAGCCGGGGATGAGCCGCGACGACCTGCTGGAGGTCAACAAGAAGATCGTCACGGAGAACGTGGCGCAGGTGGCGGAATACTCGCCCGATTGCGTCCTCTTGATGGTCAACAACCCGCTGGATGCGATGGCGCAGCTGGCGCTCCAGGTCAGCGGCTTCCCCGCGGAGCGGGTGGTCGGGCAGGCCGGCATCCTCGACACGGCGCGTTTCCGGACGTTCCTGGCGTGGGAGCTAGGAGTCTCCGTGAAGGACGTGCAAGCCTACGTCTTGGGGGGGCATGGCGACGACATGGTGCCGCTGGTGAGCTATACGACGGTGGGCGGCGTGCCGGTCGGGCAGCTCATTCCTGAAGAGCGCCTGGAGGAAATCGTGCAGCGCGCGCGCGATGGTGGCGCGGAGATCGTCGGCTTGCTCAAGACCGGCAGCGCATTTCAGGCGCCGAGTGCAGCGGTAGTCGAGATGCTGGAGGCGATCCTGCTCGACCGCAAGCGCATCCTGCCCTGCTCGGCCTACGTGCAGGGGCAGTACGGTATCCACGATCTCTACGTCGGCGTGCCGGTCAAGCTCGGCGCGGGTGGAGTCGAGGAGATCGTCGAGATTCCGCTGTCGGCGGACGAGCGCGCCGCGCTGCACGAAACGGCCGCCTCGGTACGGGACTTAGTCGAGGCGATGGGGTTGTAGGAGCATTTAGCGGTCAGCCGTCAGCAATCAGCCGCCGGCAGTCGTAGCTTGTCTGCAATAGAGGCGCACTCGCTCTGCCCCCGTAGCTCAGTGGAAGAGCAACCGCCTTCTAAGCGGTGGGTCGGGTGTTCGAGTCACCCCGGGGGCACCCTCGGCCCTCAAGGAGTGCAAGATGCGGAATGAGTTTACGGCCGTCATCGAGCGGGACGGTGCGTGGTACATCGCGTACTGTCCTGAGATTCCCGGTGCCAACGGTCAAGGTACAACCAAGGACGAGGCGCAGAACAGTCTTGCGGAGGCGATTGCGCTAATCCTCGCAGATCGCCGGGGAGATCGAATGGCGCTTGGGGTAGAGACTTATGCCCTACGAACACAGTGAATATCCGGCGTTCTCGTGGTCGCATAGCCGACGCACGAGGTTCCAGGAGTGCCCGCGCAAGTACTACTACCATTACTATGGCTCGCACAACGGCTGGGAGATCGAGGCACCGGAGAGTACACGCCATGCATACCGACTCAAGAACCTCACCAGTCTGCCGGTGGAGATCGGTGCTGCTATCCATGAGGCCGCTTCTACCGCCATCCATCAGGTGCGGTCCGGTACTCCGGCACCCACAGTCGAGGACCTGTATTCCATTGTGAGCAAGCGTCTGAATAAGGCCTGGAAAGAGTCGAAGGACCAGTCGGAGTGGGCACGCTCACCCAAATGGCGGCGGATGTTCCACGAGTTCTACTACGATACCGGCATTGGCGAGGATAAGATTGCCGATGCGAAAGATCAGATAATGAGGTGTCTCAGGAACTTGCTGCGCTCCGAGAGCTTTCGAGAGGCGGTGGCATCTGCCCGTGTCGAGGTCAAGAACGTCGAGGAGTTCATCACTTTCAGCATTGACGATACCGACATCCACGCCGTGCCGGACCTGGTCTATCGAAAAGGCGATGGTACTTGGATGGTCGTTGATTGGAAATCCGGGAAAATACAGGATGATAGTGCCGAACAGGCTCTCGTGTATGCTCTATACGTCCGCGAACGTTACGAGGTGAGCGCAGCAGAGATCACGGTGCGAGTCGAGCAGCTTTTCAATGGTGACATTCAAGACTACTCCTTCACCGGAGAAGATTTCGCAAACGGTATCGAAGCCATTCGCGACAGCATTGCGGCGATGAGGACTTACCTCAGCGATGAAGCTGCGAATGCGCCGATTGAGAAAACAGGGTTTCCGTTACGGTCGGATACATCGGTCTGCCGGTTTTGCAACTTCTACGAATTGGACCGAGACGAGATTGCATCCATTCAAGCGGGACCTTTCTGAGCAGTGAACGGTCCCCGGTATGGTCTGCCAGGGGGCTAGACGAATCCGGCCTCTTGATCCGCTTGCGGGGCGCGGGAGCCGTAGTACAGCCGCGCCGGGGCATCTCCCGATACGTACTGGCTGGGGAAGGCGGCGGGCAGGTCGCGGCCGAGGAAGTTTTCGAGGCGCCGGCGGCACTCGCGCACGACGGCGGGGTGGTCTGACGCGACGTTGCGGTGCTCGCCGGGGTCGGTGACGACATCGAAGAGCCGGGTGTCTTCATCCGGCCGCTCGCAGTCTACGATGTAGTTCCACTGCCGGTCCCGCACGCTGGCGTAGGGACCCCAGCCGATAATCACGTGGTCACGGCCGGACTGCGCCGCGTCCACTGCTGCGCCGGGCACGGCCTCACCCCCGGCTGCGCGGATCAGCGGCCACACGCTGCGGCCGGCCAGCGCCGCCGCGGTGTCGTCTCGGTCAGGCTCCGCGATGTCGAGCATGTCCAGCGCGGTGGGCAGGATGTCGTGGCCTTGGACAAAGGTGGTCAGCTCTTGGCCGCCGGCGACGCGGGAGGGATGGCGTACCAGCCAGTTGAGCTGGGTGGTATACGGGTGGAGGGCGGGCGCGCTCTTGCCGAAGCGGTCGTGGTCCAGTAACTCGGTGCCGTGGTCGGAGGTGAACATCACCACGGTATCTTCGAGGCGGCCGAGCGTGGCCAGCGTATCCAGCAGGCGGCCGATCCACTCGTCCATGTAGGTGATCTCGCCGTAGTACAGTGCCTTGGTGCGCTCCTTTTCCAACTCGGTGCCGACCTGCGCCGCTGCCGGTGGCAAGATGAACTCCGTGCCCTCGAAATCGGGGCAGTAGCGATCCGCGTAGTCGCGCGGTGGGTCCCACGGCTCGTGGGGATCGAAGGCTTCCAGCCAGAGGGCAAACGGGCCGTCGTCGTGGTTGGCTTCCAGCCATTCGATGCTGCGGCGAAAGACGGTGCCGGAGGTCAGGCCATCCACTTGGGCGAACGCCTGCTTGTTGAGCAGGTATTGGATCAGGACGGCTTGCTCTTGCGGCGTGAACGGTCCTTTGACGCAACGCTCGGCCTCGGCGCGGATCGAGTCGAGCTTGCCGCCCTGCCAGTTGTCGCTTTCCTGCCCGCGCACGAACTCCCAGTTCACCCAGCCGCGCGTGAAGTTCATGGTGGGCTTGAAGATGTGGTACACATCCCCGATCAGCGCCGTTTTGTAGCCGCGCTCGACCAGGATTTCGGCGATGGTGGGCTGCTCCGGGGGGATTTTGTGCCAGCCTTGAATGCGGGGCCACACCCCCTCGGTATCGTATTCGTAGCGCCAGGGGTAGGAGCGGATGCCGGTCATGAGGGCACGGCGCACCGGGATAGTCGGCTCACCCTCGCCGAACGCGGCACCGAAGCTGACGCTATCGCGGCGCAGGGCATCAAGATTGGGCGTGTGGACGTGGGTGATGCCCCGATGGTGGACCACGTCGTAGCGCAGCGTATCGAGCACCATCATTACCAAGTTCATGCCTGTACCTCCTTGTTTCGGCTCTCCGCAGCGTCATGCTGACTGGGCGAGGGAAATCGCTTCTGCTGGCGACACGACTTGGAAGGTATACGTCTCGTCCAAGCCTAGACGACTCACATCATTTCTGAGCGGCTCGTCGGTCGTGACGAGGAAAGACGACGGAAACTGGGCGGCCAGTCGTAGGAAATCCCGGTCGTCTCGGAGCTTGCTGCTCCAGGAATCTTCTCCCGAGAGTGGAGGGGGATCACCAGTCTCCGGCCAGGGGCATTTGCCCTCAACGAATCTAGCTTGCGAAAACAGAGTCATGAATGATGGCGCGATGGCGTTGCCCTGATTCTGGAGTGTCTGTACCTGACGTGACCATCGTTCATAGAGGGCGAGACTCCAGGCAATCCGGTGGCAGTTGGCCACGATGGCGCTGACCAACTTCGCGGAAGTGCGGTCATGTTGACCCCGTTCGTTTCGCAGCGTTGAGACGGCAATAACGATGTTCTCGTTCAGCACAAAGGTATGTTTCATGGCTGCTGCGCTACAGCTTCGAGAGGCTGGTGCTTGGTTACAGCATCGAGATGCCGACGCTGGGCTGCCAGCGCCGCATCGAAAAAGCCCGGCAGGCCGCCTTTCACCAACCCGGCAGGCGTGACCTCCTGCCGGCGGACTGCGACTTTGCCATCTTCCGGCCAGAAGTAGTAAATCGCTAGGTCGTCGGCGGCCAGCTTGCGCTCGGCCACGTTGTTGAGCAGGCTGAGGAGCAGGTGGTCGCTGTGCGTGGCGAGTAGCAGCTGTTTGTCTTCCTGCGTCGCTATCTTTACGAACACGTCGCCGAGTCGCGCGATGGCATAGGGGTGCAGGTGCGTCTCCGGCTCTTCGATAGCGGCGAGGCCACCTTCCGGGGTCTTGACAAGCTGATAGAGCAACCAGGTGAGCTGATTCGTGCCGAACCCTTCACTGACAATCGGCACTCTTCGTTTCATTTGGCCATTGGCGCTGAATGTGACGAGTCCTCCTTCCGCAAGGCCGTGCTCGATAGGAACACCCGTAATTCCCTCGGTGAGTGCTGCAACCCTGTCTCTCGCGTCGTCCTCGTAGCCAAGTGAGCTGGCAATCTGGGATGCAAGGCTATCGTAGGAGGCGGCCGGATGGATTTGGTCAAGGGCACTCGGAGCAAGCTCGTAGCCGTGCTGAAGGAACCCGCGAACCAGAGGGCCAAACCGCCAGGATTGCATTGCATCCGGGATGGTGTCGAGCAATCTCTGTTGAGCTTGAACAGCTTCTTCCTGTCCTGTGGGTGGTCCAGTTACCGTTCCCTGCACGCTCTCATGAGGTTTGCCGATTACTGACGAGCCAGTGACTTCAAATTTCCAGCGCAGATGACTGAAATCGAAATCTACTCTGGTCTCATCTGGCCGCTTGCCTCTACGCCATCCAACTTGGAGTGGGCTATGCCCCCAATTAAGCGAGCCGTTGTTGGCAGTCAGTCCCTCCTCCGAGAAGGTAGCTTGGTATGCGAAACGGAGGTTCATCCAGTCGAGGGTACACTTTCCTCCAGTGGCGATTGAAAGCTCTCCGGTCGTAGCGCCACTGTGGAGTGCTTGTGAGAAGCCGACGAGATTGACGAAGGGGCCTTGCCACTGGGGGTCTTCGTTACCTAGCGACTGGCGCAGGAACATGAGCGCTTGGAGCACGCTGGACTTGCCGGCGCCGTTCGGGCCGATGAGCACCGTGATGCGACCCGGCTGCAACTCCAGCAACTCAAAGCACTTGAAGTTCTCCAGGTAGATGGAGGTCAACATGCTGCCTTGTCCTTCTGCATGTGCCTTGCGATTCCTGCTTGCGCCGACGGTCGGACTGCTCGGAGATTAGCCCTTGGTCACAGGATACACAATGGAGCCTTTGCTCGTGCTACGGCAGCGGCTCGGCTTTCACGGGTTAACAGGCAAGCGTCTGGATTCCGGCTTGCGCCGGAATGACGGGAAAGGCCAAACCCAACGCTCTCTTCTCTCCGCTGCCCGGAGGGTGCATAGGCGGGATTAGGCTACTGCTCTGTCTTCGACTATGAGGGAGCGCCCGACGGCTTGGAGCGCCTGCTCAACCTGACTGATGTGGGACCGGTGTCTTGGGTTGGTGAGCCGGCGGACGGCATCCTCGCTGAGTTGCAGGCGGGAGGCCAGAGCAACGTTGGTGATGCCTTGTTTCCGCATGGCCGTATAGAGGGCCAGCTTTGCCGCGATAATTGGTGGCACCGGAATCAGCAACTGACCGGCGGCGACGGGCCTCGGGATCGGCACGTCTTCACGACAGTACACGTACATACCCAACGCGACGGCCAAGCCCTCCTGTGCCAGAGCGAGTGTTTCCTCCCTGGTCTTTGCACCGGTGATAGCTTCGGGTACATCAGGGAAAGTAGCCACGAACCCTTCCCCTTCCTCGTGGTCGGGAGTCAAAGAGCAGGGATAGGTGTAGCGCATAGCTCAGAACTCCTCCCGGTTGATGTCAAGCTGCTTCAGCATTGCAGTGAGCAGGCCCTTGGACAACTCACCTGCCTTGACGATAGTGCGCCGGCCGCCTAGGTATAGCTCTCCATGACTGCCTTTCCCACGACCGGGGTTATGGTAGAAATCCAGGCTCTTCTTGCGAGCGTACCGCCTGGCTCGCCGCACAAATTCCCTTCCATCCATGACGCTGCGACAGTATATAAGTGTACGATTATCACTGGGAACTAGCTGGTGCTCCAGGGTTCGGTGAGGCCGATGCGGATGGCGTACTTGACCAGGTCGGTTTGGTTGTGGAGGTCGAGCTTGTTCATCGCGGCGGCGCGGTGGTGCTCGACGGTCTTGGGGCTGAGGTGCAGCCGCGCGGCGATCTGGCGGACGGTCCGGCCGTCGGCGGCGAGCTGAAAGACCTCGCGCTCGCGGGCGGTCAGGGCAGCGAGGGGGCCGGCGGCCTCGGCGGGATCGAGGCGCCGGACGTAATCGGTGATGACGCGCTTGGCGATGCCGGGGTGCAAGTAGGCGTCGCCGGCGTGGACGGAGCGGATGGCCGCCGCCAGCTCGCGGGCGGCGCTGCGTTTGAGCACGTAGCCGCTCGCGCCGGCCTGGAGTGCCTGCACCACATACGTCTCGTTGTCGTGCATACTCAGGATCAGCACGGGCAGGTCGGGGTGGGCACGCTTGATCTGCCGCAGAGCCTCCAGGCCGTTGAGCTGAGGCATTGTTACGTCGAGCACGACGACATCCGGCTGGGTCTCGGCGGTTTGCTGCACCGCGCTGGCGCCGTCGTCGGCCTCCGCTACCACCACCATGTCCCCCATTGCTTCGAGCGAAAGGCGAATGCCTTCGCGCAGCATGGCGTGGTCGTCGGCTAAGAGCACGCGAATAGGCGGCGACTGGCCGGCGGCCGCACCGACGGGCGAGCGGGCTGCCGCCGTGGTCATCGGGCCGGGTCCTCGCTCGCGGCGGTGTCCGAGGGCCGAGGGATGGTCACGCGCAGGAGCGTGCCGCCGTGGCCGTCGGTGCGGCGCTGGACCACTAGCTCGCCATCGAGGAGCGCGGCGCGTTCGCGCATCCCGAACAGGCCCAAGGGCGCACTGGCCGCCGTTGGTGCGGGCAGCGGAGGGGCGCCCTCTGCCGGTGGTTGTGCAAGGAGGCGCTCGTCTATGCCGATGCCATCATCCGACACTTCGGCGATCAGGATTTGTTCGTCTCCGCGCAGCCGGACCAGCACGGAGGCGGCGCGGGCGTGCTTGGCGACATTGGAGAGCGCCTCCTGCACGATGCGGAAGATCGCCGTCTCTACCGGCGGGGCAAGGCGACCGGCGGCGTGCTCACCCTCGATCCGGACTTCGACCGGAATGCCGTGGTGATCCTGGTGGGTGGAAGCCAGCCAATGAATGGCCGCGACGAGGCCGTGATCGTCGAGAACGGACGGGCGCAGCGCCAGAGCGAGCTTCCGGAGATTGTCGAGCGTATCTTCGGCGAGCCGCTGCAGGCGGGCCACGAGATGATGGGCCTGGCGGAGGCGCGGGACCTCGGCCGGCATCGCCTGGAGGCCGTGCTCCAGCCCCACGCTGAGAGCGGCGAGCGACTGCATCGTCTCGTCGTGTAGCTCGCGGGCTACCCGGCGCCGCTCCTCTTCCTGGGCCGCGATGACCTGGGCGGCTAGCCGCTGCATCTCGCGGTTCTTCTCGCCCAGTCGCGCGTTGGTGCGTTCGAGCTGGCGCTGGTGCTCACTGAGCCGTGCCCAGAGGCTGTTGAGCGCCTCGACTACGGCTTGGAGGTCGGGGTCGCCGCGTGGCTGGACCCGCACGTGCGGTATACCGTCACCGGCCCGGTACTGGTGGATGGCCCGGCGCAGCGAGCGGATCGGCCGGAAGGCGGCATAGAGAATGAGCGCGGTGAAGATGACACTGAGGGCTACTGCGGCGACGACCATCAGGACATGCACCCAGAGGGTAAAGGCGCCCGTCTCGACGAACCGACTGGTCAGCGAGGTGCCGATGATGGCGCCAATGAGCACGACGATCAGGTTGGCGAGCAACAGTTGGTAGAAGAGCGGTATTCCGGTGAACAGGGCACGCCGCCGGGCCGGCGTGGGGCGCGGCGGAGCGGTGGCGGTGGGTGAAGTGGACTCTAGTTGTGCCATCGGTCGTATCCTTGACGGTTCTAATCGTACCGTACCGACCGGGCAGGCGCTGTTGCACTTGGGACTCACCGGCCTATGGTCCTCCCTGACAGGGGTAGGGTTTTTGTCTGCATCAGGATTTGCAGGATGAAAGGATGAGCAGGATGGATTCCCGCTTTCGCGGGAATGACGGGGCCGGGGGCACGAATAATCCTGGATTCCGGCTTTCGCCGGAATGACGGGGCGGCGGGCGTGGCCAGGGCGCCCACAAGGGACGCCCCTACGGCTTGGCGCGTGTCTAGCCCGTCCGGCTCTCCTGCCCTGCTATACTGCCGCGGCTGCTGCATGGGAAGGGAACGAGGAAGATGCGTGCCGAGATCGTGTCGGTGGGGACGGAGCTGCTGTTAGGACACATCACCGATACCAATGCGTCGTATCTGGCCGAGGAGCTGTCGGCGCTCGGAATTGACTGCTACTGGATCAGCCAGCTTGGCGACAACCTGGAGCGGCTGACCGATCAGCTGCGTCGGGCCTGGGGCCGCTCCGATCTCATCGTCATTACGGGTGGCATTGGTCCGACGGAAGACGACCTCACCCGCGAGGCGATTAGCGCCGTGCTCGACGAGGAGATGGTCGTGCAACCGGACCTGGAAGCCGAGCTACGGGCGTTCTTCGCGCGGCGCGACATCGTGATGCCGGAGCGCAACGTCAAGCAGGCGACGCTCATTCGCTCGGCGCAGGCGCTCGACAACCCGGTCGGGACGGCACCGGGGTGGTGGGTGGAGCGCGATGGTCGCGTGATCGTGACGATGCCGGGGGTGCCGAGCGAGATGTACCGCATGTGGAGCAATGAGGTGCTACCGCGGCTCGCACAGCAACAGGGTGGCACGATCATCCTGACGCGCATCCTGAAGGTGCTCGGACTCGGCGAGTCCACGGTCGAGGAAATGATCCATCCGCTCCTTCACTCGACCAATCCGACGATTGCGACCTATGCCAAACAGGACGGTATTCACGTCCGGGTGACGGCCAAGGCGCCGGATCAAGCGGCTGCCACCGCGATGCTCGACGAGTTCGAGCCGGGGGTGCGGGCCATCTTGGGGAATTCCATCTACGGGATTGACGACGAGGCGCTGGCGGACGTGGTAGCCGGCCTGCTCAGGGCACGCGGCCTGTCCATCGCGACGGCGGAGGACTACACCGGCGGCTTGGTGGCCGGGGAGCTGAGTGAGGCCGCGGGCGACCGCTTTCGGGGCGGGACGGTGCTGCCGGTGGCCTTGACACCCGGCGCGATGGGGCCGATAGACGAGCAGGCCGCCGATCTGCTGGCGCAGAAGCGTGCCCGCGAGCTGGCGGTGGGCGCCATGAAGCAGTGGGATGCCGAGCTGGGGCTGGCGGTGACGGCAGTGGACGTACAACTGTCGGAGCGCAGCCGGGGGAAGCGGATCGCCATTGCGCTGGGGCATGACGGAGACTGGGACGAGCATCGGCGCGTCGAGACGACCTCGCCGGTGACGGTGCGCCGCCGGGCCGTGCTCTATGCGCTGAACTTGGTGCGCGAGGCATTGCAGTCCGAGGGGTAAGCCGTAGCGCGGGAGATGCTGATACCACTGCTGGGGGTAGTTGCTGCGGCGGTGCTGGGGGCGGCGGTCGGGCTGGGGGTGCGCTGGGCCGCGACGGCGCTCGTCTTGGCGCGCCGCCACACCCGGCCGCGCCATCCCGACTACCTGGCCGCAAGCCAACCGGCGGGGGGGCCGGTCTGGGTACTGGTGCCGTTGACAGCGGTGCTCTTTGGACTCGCGACAGCTGTGTTCGGGGCCGGGCTACAACTGGCGCTGGCCGGTGGCCTCATCGCGCTGCTGCTGGTGATCGCGGCGGTGGACGTGCAGTGCCGGCTGGTCTTGGATCGGCTGACCTACCCGGGCATAGTCATCGGGCCGCTGTTCGCGTGGCTCTGGCCGGGGCATGGCGTGGGCGCCGCACTCTTGGGGGGGCTGGCGGCACTGCTTATTCTCGGCGCGCTCGTGCTGCTCTACCGGCGCGGGATGGGCCTCGGTGACGTGAAGCTGGCGACCTTGATCGGTCTGTACCTGGGGTGGCCGCAGGTGCTCCCGGCGCTCCTGACTGCCTTCCTGCTGGGCGGGTTGGTTGGTGTGGTTATTCTCCTCAGCGGCGGCTCGCGCCGGAGCACGTTCGCCTACAGCCCCGTCCTGGTGGCCGGAGCGATCTTTGTGCTACTGGGCGGCGATACGCTGCTGGTCAGCGTGGAGGCGCGATAGGGGCTACTCGACTTCGGCGATCAACTCGATCTCGACGGCGATGTCACCCGGTAGGGCACCCATCCCGACGGCGGAGCGGGCATGTTTGCCAGCGTCACCGAAGACCGCGACGAGCAGATCGGAGCAGCCGTTGATGACGGCCGGTTGATCGCCGAAATCGGGCGCCGAGTTGACCATGCCGAGCAGCTTGACAATCCGCTTGACACGGCTCAGATCGCCGACCGCATCCTGGATCGAGGCGATGAGCTTGATCCCGACATCGCGTGCAACCGCGTAGCCCTGCTCGACGGTCAGGTCGGCGCCGAGCTTCCCGGCGCGGTTGGGGAGATCGTCGCTGGGACCGTTGCCGGAGACAAAGAGCAGGTTGCCGGTCCGTACACTGGGGACGTAGTTGGCAATGGGCGTGGCGACCGGTGGCAGGGTGATGCCGAGGCTGGCAAGGTTCTCTTCCGGTGTCATGGCGGTACTCCTCAATGCGGCGTGCTATAGCGCCGGCCATGATAGCAGCTATGAGCGATTAGCCGTCAGCTATCAGCTATCAGCCATCAGCTTTGGCGTTGTCCGCTCCTACTGCCGGGAATCTAGGGCGGGCGTGCTGCCAGTTGTCCCAAGCGCCTGGATTCCGGCTCAAGGCCGGAATGACGAGATGGGGACGGGACGCTGCTGTGTGATGACGAACGACTGATGACGAACGACTATTGTAGAACCGTCCCAGGAACGGTGGCGGCTGCGTTGGGCGCGGCTCGTGCGAGGCTGTCGCGGGCGGACTCGGTGGTGCGAGCCGAGTCACCGGCGCTCGATGTCGAGGTGCTGCTGCGGGCGGTGTTGGGCCGGTCGCGGGCGGCGCTGGTGGCGCATCCTGAGGCGCCGCTGGCGCCGCAGCAGTGGCAGCGGCTCGCCGGACTGCTAGAGCGGCGCGCCGCCGGCGAGCCGGTTGCCTACCTGACGGGTAGCAAAGAGTTCATGGGCCTGGAGTTTGGTGTCAGTCCCGCTGTCCTCATCCCGCGTCCCGATACCGAGTGCCTGGTGGAACGGTCGCTGGCGGTCCTGCCCGCTGATGGCCGCCGCCGGGTTGTTGCCGACGTTGGGACCGGCAGCGGCGCCATCGCGGTCAGCCTGGCGGTGCAGCGGCCGACGCTCCGGGTCTACGCGCTGGATAACGACCCGCATGCCGCCAGCCTCGCGGCCGCAAACGCCCGCCGGCATGGAGTAACCGAGCGCGTGACGGTCCGCTGCGGGGACCTGTTGACGCCGTTGCCGGAGGCCGCCGCTGTGATCGTGGCCAACCTGCCGTATATCCGCAGCGAGGCGCTGCCGACCCTGCCGGTCTCGGTGCGGGACTATGAGCCGCATACCGCCTTGGACGGGGGAGGAGACGGGCTGGCGATGTATCGTCGCCTGCTGCGGCAGCTCGCCGCGCAGCCGAGGCTGCTCCGTCGCCCCGGCCACGTGCTATGCGAATGCGACCCGGCTCAGGTGGACGCCTTGAGTGCTCTCGTGCGCGCGGCGCTGCCTGATGCAGTGATCGAGGTGGTCTGCGATCTGGCCGGTCGGCCGCGCGGCGTGCATGGGTGGGTTCCGCCACTCGATGGGGGAGGGGGACTTGCCCCCCTATGGCCCCCCCGCTGCGGCGGGGGACGGAGGGTACCGGCCGGTCTATAGGTCGGCCGCGTCGGCGGTCAGTTGCTGGCTCAGGGCGGTGACGGCGGTGGATAGCGCGGCGGCGTGGTCGTCGAGGCTGGCGGCCAGCTCGTCGTAGCCCAGGGACTGCAACGTTTGCGGTAACTCGGTACGCAGCTCGGCGAGGGCGGCCGCCACGGCTCCGGCGGCGCTCATCCCGGCCTGCAGCACGCGGTCGCCGCCCGTCCCATCGGCGTGGTAGAGGTGGGAATGGGGGTAGTGCTGAAAACAGTCGTAGCGCAGCAGCTGCTTGCCCGCAGTGGCCGCGCCGCGCGATTGGCGCGCGATCACGCGCACGCTCGGTCCGCGATCCCCGCTGATATACCGGAACGATGCCTCGAAACGTAGCGGTCCAACTTCCCAGGTACCGGTCTGTCGGTCGCGCTCGCCAACTCCCATTACTGGCTGCATGATGCTCCTCCTCCCTAGCGCCATCGGCGGCCCAGGCATGGCGCCGGTGTCACCCTGACCGTACCGCCTATGGACGTTGCAAGCAAGCGGGGCTTGCCCGTCGTAGTGACGCTCCCTACAATCGAGCACACGACCGAGCACATGACGCCGAGAACTCCGCAACGGCAAGGAGGCAGGGATGGTCTCTCCCACAAACGATCAATCGCGCCCGACCGTGCTGGTGACAGGTGCCAGCGGCTACGTTGCCGCCCAGCTTTTGCCGACCCTGCGCGAACATTATGCGCTGCGGCTCGTTGACATAAAGGAAGAGGATCGCGCGGGGCGGCGTATCGAGGGGATCGTGCGGCACGATCTCCGCGAACCCGATTTGGAGCGGCATCGTTCTTTATTCAGAGGGGTTGACGCGGTGGTCCACCTCGCGTTCAATCGCTCGACGTGGAGGGACACGGACCGCGGAGCGACGTATTGGGACGAGCGCACCAACCTGGACATGGCCTACTACGTGTACCAGCTCTCGCTGGAAGAGGGCGTGCAGCGCGTAGTGATGGCCAGCTCCAACCATGCGGCCGACTGGTACGAGAATCTGATCCATGCCGGGCAGAAGGACGTGGTGCTGCCAGAGGAGCGGCCGCTGGCTGTGGCGTTCTATGGATGGGCAAAGGCGACGTATGAGCATCTGGGGTTTCTCTACGCGCAGGGGGCCTACGGGCGCAAGCTCGATGTCGTCCAGATACGGATCGGAGCGCCGCGCGACTTGGCCCAGGCGAACTATGAGGGACAGCCGACACAGCTCAAACGCGATTTGGGCGCCTACATCAGTCCGCGGGACCTGGCGCAGCTGTTCACTAGATCGCTGCAAACGCCGCAGATCGCGGACCAGTACGGCATTCCGTTCCAGGTGTTCTACGGCATCTCGCAGAACACGCGGGCTTTCTGGAGCATTGCCAACGCCCGGGAGGTGATCGGCTATGCACCGGAGGACGATTCCGAGCAGCAGTACGGCGACCTCATCGAACGGGTTCTCGCGCACTCGCCCGGCAAGGTCGGTCACGGGATCGAATGACCGGTCCGTGGACGGATACCCTGAGGGCCGCGGGTGCTATGATTGCAGGATTGGGAGCGTTACGGCCGTGAGGTCGCGCATGGGGAGCACATGATGGCAACGCCTGAACCGCTTGAGCGCTTTGATTCGACCCCGCGCGGCAGCCGGCCGCCGCGGCGGGACCGTCCCGGTGGTGGGCGTACCGTGCGACCACCGCTGCTCGGTGGGCTGATTGTCCTCGTCATCTTGGCGATCATCGCTGTCGTGTTTTTTGTGCTTACCCGCCGGGGGCAACCGCAAGCGGCCGAGCCGACCGCCACCCCGGCGACGTTCGTTACCACGCCGGCCGGCGGGACCGGCGGGGTACCGGTACAGCCCACGCAGCCACCACCACCGACGGCGGTCCCGACGGAGGTGGTGCCACCCACACCGACCGTCTTCCAGTCTACGGAGGTGATCGGGCAGTCTGCCGGCGGCCGCGCTATCGAGGCAATTCGGGTAGGTACCGGTGACAAGGTGGTGGTGTTCGTGGGCGCGTTGCAGGGTGGCGTGGCGCCCAACACCCGCGATCTGGTGCAACAGGCCGCCGACTTCTTCGAGGCGAATCCGGAGCAGGTGCCCGGCGATGTGCGCGCGATCTTTGTGCCGGTCCTGAACCCGGACGGCATGGCGGCCGGAGGCCGGCCGAACAGTCGCGGCGTATACCTGGGTAATAACTGGGATATCCGCTGGTCGGCCAACCCGCACACGCCTGAAGGCGTGAAATCGGGCGGCGGCGGGTCGGCGCCGTTCTCCGAGCCGGAGAGCGTAGCCCTGCGCGATCTGGTCAAGGGGCGCAACGCGCAAGTCGTGATCTTTTTTCAAGCGTCAGTCCCGAACGGGCTGGTGATCCCCGGCGAGGGGTTGGGCCAAGCCACCTCCACGGCCTCCCTGCCGATGGGCAAGCTGCTGTCGGACGTGACGGGCTTCCGGATGATCCGCACCTGGGCAGACCGCACCATCACTGGTGATCCGAGCGACTGGATGGACCGCGAGGGCATCATGTCCGCGATCATCTTGCTGCCGAATAAGGTCGACACCGACTGGACGCGGCAGCGCGAGGGGATTCTGGCAGCGATGCAGTTTGTCAGCGCGGAATAGTGCTGCCAACGAGGTTTCGGTATGAGCGGCAATTCCGATCCCGTTGCACCTGAGGGGCCGGCAAAGACACTCCGCGGCTATCTCGGCTATCTCGGCTATCTCAGAGGCCCGGCCGGTTACGGTGCGATTCTCTCGCTGTATATCATCATCGGCGGCCTGGCGTGGCTGATTATTCAATTGCAGGACTCCGAGCGCACCGCTCCGCTCACGGTGAGTCCGCTGCCGGCGGTCAAGTCAACGCCGGTCCCCGAGCCAACGGCCGTACCGACAGCGGTGCCGGCCCCGGCCATCGTCCGGGCGGTGCCCACTGTCGTCGTCCAGCCGCAGCCACGGAGCAGCTACGCGGTCCAACCGCCGGCGCAGGGCAAGTTCATCCTGATCGATCAAGATCGGCAGACGATGCTCCTCTTCGAGAACGGCAGGGAGGTGCAGCGTTACCCGATTAGCAGCGGAGTACCGGGGAGCCGGTTGACGAACACACCGCATTGGACCGGCCACGTATCGCACTACGTGGGCACCTTCTTTGCCTATGGCGGCTATGCCGATAATGCCTGGCACCTGTTCCGGGACTTGGGAGATATTCTGATTCACGGTGCGCCGTATACCTACGTGAATGGCAAGAAGGTGTATCAAGACCTGGACAAGCTCGGGCAAGCGCCATCGTCGCACGGCTGTATCCGCATGAGTCCCGCGGCCATCGAGCAGTTGGGGCGCTGGGGGCCGCAAGGGGCACTTGTCCACATTACCCCGTGGACCGGGAACGGCCCCGCTCGGCCGGCGGCCGGGAGTTAGGGGCGCCCCGCTCCGTCTTCCGGCGCATCGCCCGGCTCCGTTTCGGAGTTGGACTGCCGGTTGCGCCCAGCCAGGAGCAGCCGGACAAGCTCGACGCGGTTGCCGTCGAGGCTTTCCACGCGCAGCACGTAGCGGCCAAGCGGTAGTCGGTCGCCGGGCACGGGAATACGGCCGAGCCGGGCCAGGAGCAAGCCGCCGACCGTATCGAACTCGTCGTCCTCGATCTGGAGGCCAAAGTGGGCGTTCAGGTCCTGCACGAGGGCGAGGCCGCCGATCAGGGCTTCTCCGTTGGGCAATGGCTCGATAGCGTCCGGCGCGACCTCTTGCGCGTCGAGCACCGGGCCGACCAATCGCTCGACCAGATCGTGCAGCGTGACCAGGCCGGCCGTGCTCCCGTACTCCTCCATCAAAATGGCGATCTCGACCCGCTCGTTCTGCATCCTGGTGAGCAGCGTGCCGGCATGGATCGTCTCCGGCACCAGCAGGGCGGGTTGCATGATGTCGCGCAAGGTCGGTTGCGGCGCCGCTCGCGTCGCCGCGACCACCTCGACCAGATGGACGATGCCCTCGATGTGATCGAGGTCGCCGGCATAGACCGGGAGGCGGGTGTGGTGGTGCTCGATACCGACGGCGAGGGCGTCATCGAGCGAGGCCTCGATAGGAACACAGGCCATTTCGGTGCGGGGAACCATGACGTAGCGTGCCGGCACTTCATCGAATGCGAGGGCACGCTCGACGATCTCCTTGGCTTCGGTGCCCACCAAGCCGGCCTCGCCACTGGCGGAGACCAGGTAGCGCAGCTCCTCGACGGAGTGAACGCGCTCTTCCTCAGTCATCGGTTGCAGTCCGATGGAGCGCACGAGCAAGTTGCCCAAGCCGTTGAGCGTCACGATAGCCGGCTTGAATAAGAAGAGGAAGGCCTCAATGGGGCGGGCGACGGCGAGGGAGGTCCCATCGGGGCGCTGGATGGCGAGGCTCTTCGGCGCCAGCTCGCCGAGGACGATGTGGAGGATGGTGATGATGGTAAAGGCGATGATCACAGCCAAGGTATGAGCACTGATGAAGGCCCAGTTGTCGGGCAGGAAGTGCAGGCGCGGCTCGATGAGCGCGGCGAGCGCCGGTTCGCCAATCCAGCCGAGGCCGAGGGAGGCGAGCGTGATGCCGAGCTGGCAGGCGGCGAGGAAGGCGTCGAGGCGTGAGATGACCCGCAGCACGACCGGGGCCAATGGATGGCCTTGGGCGGCAAGCTCCTCGATGCGAGTGCGCCGCACAGCTACCAAGGCGAACTCGGTAGCAACGAAAAAGCCGTTGGCAAAAACCAGCAGGATGACGGCTAGGAGCCTGCCAGCGATGTCGAGACCGGATGGATCGTGCATGATGTGGGGCGCCTCCAACTCGCTCCCGGGACCATCTTACACCCTTGCACCGGCTTGTGCGCTTGACAGCGGCGGGGGTGGTGCCCCCCTATGGCCCCCCCGTTGCGACGGGGGGACGGGCGCCGCTACGGTGGGGGGTGTTTTTGACTGTGGTGGGGGTGTGCCTGTATACTCGGCTCTACGGCACCGGCGGGGTGCTTTGGGTGTTTTGCGCGCCTCGACACTGGGAGTGCGGGGCGGAGAAGTGCTATAGTTGTTGCGTAGCAGGCGGTTAGTGCCGGTATTGTCACCGTTTGGCGCGGACCGGCACAGAAAGGGATTGGTCTTGCCCACTATCCATCAGCTCATCCGCAAGGGACGGCGGCGGCCGCGCAAGAAGGTCAAGTCCCCGGCGCTGCACTGGTCCTACAATACTCAGCGCGGGCGTATGGTGCGGCAGCGACCGGCACCCCAGAAGCGCGGGGTGTGTCTGCAAGTCAAAGTGACTGCGCCGCGCAAGCCGAACTCGGCAAACCGGAAGGTCGCGCGGGTCCGGCTGACGAACAACATGGAAGTCACCGCCTATATCCCCGGTGAGGGACACAATTTGCAGGAGCACTCGGTGGTGCTGATTCGCGGCGGTCGGATCAAGGATGTCGGCGGCGTGCGCTATCACATCGTCCGCGGGGCGCTCGATACGGACGGCGTGGAGCCGGATACGGCTTCGGCGGTCAAGCGGCCACCGCGCAATCGCGGGCGGTCGAAGTATGGCGTGAAGAAGCAGAAGAATGGCGCCGGCGGGCTAGCCCAGTAGGGACATAGAGGGAAGATAGTACGATGCCTCGACGAGGAACCGTCCGCCGTCGGCCCGTGCAGCCGGACTCGCGGTATGGTCGCGCGGACGTGACGCGGTTTATCAACAAGATCATGACGCGAGGCAAAAAGAGCCTCGCCGAGCGGATTTTCTACGGCGCGATGGATCGGATCGCCGAGCAGCGTGACGGCGATGCGATGGAAGTCTTCGAGTTAGCGATGCGGAATGCGACGCCGGCGGTTGAGGTGCGCCCCCGGCGCGTCGGCGGGGCCACGTATCAGGTGCCGATGGAGATTCGAATCGAGCGCCGGACCTCGCTTGCCATCCGCTGGCTGCTGCAGAGCGCCCGTGCGCGGCCCGGCAGGACGATGGTGGAGCGGCTGGCTGCCGAGTTGCTGGATACGGCACAGGGGAATAGCGGTACCACCAAGCGGCGTGAAGACACGCACCGCATGGCGGAGGCGAATCGCGCCTTTGCCCATTACCGCTGGTAAGCACCACGCAGGATCAGGCCGGCCGTTCGTCTGCGGCGTTTGCCGCGTGCGGCCGGTACCACACCAACAGCGTAAGGAAGGTAAGGGTACGTGCCGCCAACGAACGGGGCGGTGGTGCCGGTTACCCAGGAGCAAAAACGATGGCTCGCGTAAGTCCGCTGGAGCGGACGCGCAATATCGGGATCATTGCCCATATTGACGCCGGCAAGACGACCGTCACCGAGCGGGTGCTCTTCTACTCCGGCCGCATTCACCGGCCGGGCGAGGTCCATGACGCCGCGGCCGCCATGGACTGGATGGAGGAGGAGCGACGGCGGGGCATCACCATCACCGCCGCGGCCACGACGTTGGATTGGCACGACCATCGCATCAATATCATTGATACGCCGGGGCACGTGGATTTCACGGTAGAAGTCGAACGCTCGCTGCGGGTGCTCGATGGTGGCGTGGTGGTCTTCGATGGGGTGGCCGGAGTCGAGCCGCAGTCGGAGACGGTGTGGCGGCAGGCCGACCACTACAGCGTGCCGCGGATTGCCTTCATCAACAAGATGGATCGGGTGGGCGCGGACTTCCACCGCTGCGTGAGGATGATCCGCGACCGGCTGGGGGCAACCCCAGTGCCCATTCAACTGCCGATAGGGAGCGAGGCGGAGTTCCGAGGGGTCATTGACCTCCTGCGGATGCAGGCAGTTGTGCATGGCGACGACCTCGGCACCAAGCGCCAGGTCATCCCGATTCCCGCGGAACACGCGGCCGAGGCCCAGGCCTACCACGACAAACTGGTCGAGGCGATTGTCGAGACGGATGACGACCTGCTGGAGCGCTATTTGGAGGGCGAAACGTTGCCGGCGGACGAGTTGCGGACGGCGCTGCGGCGGGCAACGATCAGCACGACGCTCGTGCCGGTGCTCTGCGGGGCCGCGCTACGGAACAAAGGTATTCAGCTGTTGCTCGATGCGGTCATTGACTATCTTCCGTCGCCGCTGGACGTGCCGCCGATTCGCGGCAGAAACGAGGACGACGAGGAGGTGATCTGTCCGGTTGACGATGCGGCACCGTTTGCGGCCATCGCGTTCAAGATCGTGGCCGACCCATTTGCGGGCAAGCTCACGTACCTGCGGGTGTATTCCGGCACGCTCCGCACCGGCACGTATCTGTTCAATGCCACGGCCGGGAAGCGCGAGCGCCTCGGCCGGCTGGTGATGATGCACGCGAACGAGCGGGAAGACGTGTCGGAGGTCTTTGCGGGAGACATTGCGGCGGCGGTGGGACTCAAGAGCACGGTGACGGGCCACACGCTCACCGCTCCCGATCATCCGGTCATGCTGGAGTCGATCAACTTCCCGGAGCCGGTCATTTCGCAGGCCATCGAGCCGAAGACCACCGCCGACCAGGATCGGCTGGGCATCGCGCTGGCGCGGCTGGCGGAAGAGGACCCCACTTTCCAGACGCGGACCGATCACGAGACGGGGCAGACGATCATCTCCGGGATGGGCGAGCTCCACCTGGAAGTAATCGTCAACCGGATGTTGCGCGAGTACCGCGTCGGGGCGAACATCGGCAAGCTACAAGTTGCATTCACCGAGACGATCACGCGGTCCGCCAGGGGCGAGGGGCGGTTCGTCCGGCAGACGGGTGGTCGGGGTCAATTCGGCCACGCTTGGCTGGAGATCGAGCCGCTGCCGCGCGGGAGCGGATTCGAGTTCGTCAACAAGATCGTCGGTGGGGCGATACCGAGAGAGTACATCTCGGCGGTTGAGGGCGGTGTGCGGGAGGCACTGGAGAGTGGCGGGCCGCAGGGCTTCCGGATCGTGGATTTGCGGGCCACGCTCTACGACGGGTCGTACCACGATGTCGATTCGTCGGAGATCGCGTTTCGCATCGCCGGGTCCATGGCGTTGCGGGCGGCAGTGCGGGATGCTGCCCCGCTGATGCTGGAACCGATTATGCACGTGGAAGTTGTCGTGCCGGAAGCGAGCCTAGGTGATATTATAGGAGACCTGAGCGCAAGGCGTGGTCGTGTTGAAGGCTTGGAAGCCGGCGCGGGCACGCATGTTGTCAAGGCTATGGTTCCGCTGGCCACGATGTTCGGGTACGTGAATACGCTGCGCTCGTTGACGCAGGGGCGTGGCACGTACTCCATGGAGTTTGCGCTCTACGAACCAGTGCGTAGCAACCGAGTTGAGGCCGCGCTCGCATCGTCGTAGCGTCCCCGCGCGGGTCCTCAGCGGGAGCCGGTAATCAGAGAGACGGATCGGAGCAGTCTCTCCGGAATCGAAGCTCTCAAGGTTCCATCGCGGCGGTACAAGTACATACGTTAACGTAGGTAGGTGCCTACTGCCGGCTCGATGGCAGTAGCGCCTCCGAAGACTCTGGTGTAAGGGGAGCAGGAGCGATCATGGCGAAGGCGAGATTCGAGCGGACCAAGCCCCATGTGAACGTGGGTACTATCGGCCACGTGGACCACGGCAAGACCACCTTGACCGCGGCCATGACCAAGTATCTGGCCCTCACTGCCCACAGCAACACCGACTTTGTCCCCTTCGACGAAATTGACAAGGCCCCCGAAGAGCGCACCCGCGGCATCACTATTGCCATCGCCCACGTCGAATACGAAACCGCCGCCCGGCATTACGCCCACGTCGACTGCCCCGGCCACGCCGACTACATCAAGAACATGATTACCGGCGCCGCCCAGATGGATGGCGCCATCCTCGTCGTCAGCGCCCCCGACGGCCCTATGCCGCAAACCCGCGAGCACATCCTGCTCGCCCGCCAGGTCGAAGTCCCCTCCATCGTCGTCTATCTCAACAAGACCGACCTGATGGATGACGAAGAGCTGCTGGAGCTGGTCGAGCTGGAAGTCCGTGAGCTATTGAGCAAGTACGACTTCCCCGGCGACGACGTGCCGGTCATTCGCGGCAGCGCCTTGGCCGCCCTGGACGCCGGCGACGACCCCAACGACCCGGCCTATGCTTCCATTCAGGAGTTGATGGACGCGGTGGACGACGCTATCCCCACCCCGGAGCGGGCAGTGGATCAGCCCTTCCTGATGCCGATTGAAGACGTGTTCGGGATCAAGGGACGCGGGACGGTCGTGACCGGGCGGATCGAGCGGGGCAAGGTGCAAGTCGGCGAGACGATTGAGATTCTGGGGATGGGCCAAGAGGTACAGTCGCGGGTGGTGACCGGGGTGGAGATGTTCCGCAAGATTCTGGACGCTGGGGAAGCCGGCGATAACGTCGGCTGCCTGCTGCGCGGGGTAGAGCGGGACGACGTGCAGCGGGGCCAGGTGCTGGCGGCGCCGGGGAGTATTGCGGCGCAGGGGCGGTTCCGGGCGAACGTGTACGTCTTGAGCCGGGAAGAGGGGGGGCGGCACACGCCGTTCTTCCCCGGGTATCGGCCGCAGTTCTACATTCGGACAACGGACGTGACGGGGGCAATCGAGTTGCCGGCGGGCACGGAGATGGTGATGCCGGGGGACAACGTGGAGATGGGGGTAGACTTGCTGGTGCCGGTGGCGATAGAGCCGGGGGTGCGGTTTGCGATCCGCGAGGGTGGCCGGACGGTCGGCGCCGGGGTCGTGACCACGCTGGAGTAGGCCGGTCGCCGCGGTGCAGCGTGACATTGGAGGAAGAGCTTGGCAGGGCAACGCATTCGCATTCGGTTGAAGGCCTTCGATCACAAGACGCTCGACGAGTCGGCGCGTCAGATCATTGACGCCGCCCAGCGGACCGGCTCCGACGTCGCCGGTCCGGTGCCGCTGCCGACGGCCATCAGTAAGTACACCGTCATCCGCTCGCCGTTCATTGACAAGGACTCGCGCGAGCAGTTCGAGATGCGGACGCACAAGCGGCTGATTGACGTGTTGGAGCCGACGTCCAAGACGGTGGACGCCCTGATGCGGTTGAACCTGCCGGCCGGCGTAGACATCGAGATCAAGCTGTAGCACTGTCGGCCGGGGTGTCCGGCGACAGGTCCAAGCGGAGTAAGTGATGGCCAACGGGCTGATAGGCCGCAAGATCGGCATGACCCAGATTTTCGATGAGGAAGGTCACACCGTTCCGGTGACCGTCGTCGAGGCCGGCCCCTGCTACGTGACGCAGGTGAAGACGGTGGCGAGCGACGGCTATGACGCGATCCAGTTGGGATTTGAGGCGGCGCAGCCGCGCAAGCTGAAGCAGCCGCAGCGCGGGCATCTCCAGGACCTGCCGTTCCTGCGCCATCTGCGCGAGTGGCGGGTGAGGACGCCGGCGGAGTACGAAATCGGTCAGAAGCTGGACGTGAGCATCTTTGCGCCGGGTGAGCGGGTGAGTGTGACGGGAACCTCGAAGGGGAAAGGCTTTCAGGGTGTGGTCAAGCGCCACGGTTTTCGCGGGGGGCCGCGGACGCACGGGCAGTCGGACCGCCTGCGGGCGCCCGGCTCGATTGGCTCCGGCACCACTCTCAGCCGCGTGCAGAAGGGGCGTCGGATGCCTGGACGGATGGGTGGCGGCCGCGTGACGGTACCCAACCTCTTGGTGGTCCGCGCCGACCCGGAGCGCAACCTGCTGCTGCTGCGCGGCGCCGTTCCGGGTCCGCGCGAGGGCTTGCTCCTGATTAGTAAGAGGCAGCGCAATGCCTGAGGTAGCAGTTGTCAGCGTCGCCGGTGAGCCGGGTAAGCCGGTTCAACTGCGCGACGACGTTTTCGGCATCGAGCCGCACGAGGCCGTCCTGCATCAGGCGGTCGTCCGTCAGTTGGCGGATCGGCGCCAGGGCACGGCGAGCACCAAGACGCGCGGTTTTGTGCGCGGCTCGACGCGCAAAGTCTGGCGGCAGAAGGGCAGCGGCCGCGCGCGGCAGGGCAGTCGCCGCGCGCCACACTGGCGCGGCGGGGGAGTCGTTTTCGGGCCGCACCCGCGGAGCTACCGTCAGAAGATGCCGCGCAAGATGCGCTCACTCGCCTTGCGCTCGGCGCTGTCGAGTGTGGTCCGCGAGGAGCGCCTCGTGCTTTTGGACGAGCTAGGGATGGAGGCGCCCAGCACAAGCTCACTGCGGGATATTCTCTTCCAGGTAGCGAAGGCGCGCTCCGTCTTGCTGGTGCTGCATGACACGCTGCCCAACGTGCGCTTGTCGGCGCGTAACCTGCCGCACGTGCGGACGGTCGGCGCCGCCGGGGTGTCCATCCTGGACCTGCTGCGTGCCGACCGGGTCGTGATGGCGGTCGCGGCGGCGCGGCAGGTAGAGGCGCGGTTCCCAGTGACCAATGGCCGCGCCGCGACAACGGCGGAGGCCGCGAACGGCGCCACGGTGACGACGGTGACGACGGTAGCGACAGATACGGCAGCGGTGGCGGAGCCATCCGAGGAGTAAGCGGTCGTGGCGGCAGAGCGTGAAGCGCAGCTGTGGGACGTGATTGTCAGTCCCCGGATCACGGAAAAAGGGACCGAAATGTCGGCCCAGCACAAGTACGTGTTCAACGTGCGGCCGGAGGCGAACAAGCTGGAGATCAAGGCCGCGGTCGAGCAGGCGTTCGACGTGGACGTTGTCGCCGTGAATACGATCAAGATGAAAGGGAAGGTGCGTCGTTGGGGGCGCACGCTCGGTCGCACGGCGGCGTGGAAGAAAGCAATTGTGACGCTGGAAGAAGGCCAGACGATTGATGTCTTCGAGGGATAGTCGCCACTCGCCATGGACGCGGGCAGTAGCCTGGCGCTAGGGAAGAATCATGCCTGTACGACAGTATAAGCCAACGTCTCCGGGTAGACGGGGGATGAGCGTTGCGTCGTTCGACGAGTTGACGACGAAACGACGCTATCGTCCCCTGAGCAAGCCGAAGAAGCAGCGGGCGGGCCGCAACAATCGCGGCAAGATCACGGTGCGCCATCGCGGTGGCGGTCACAAGCGGCAGTATCGCCTGATTGACTTCAAGCGCGACAAGATCGGCATTCCGGCGCGGGTGCAGACCATCGAGTATGACCCCAACCGCTCCGGCCGGATTGCGTTGGTCGCCTATCGCGATGGGGAGAAGCGGTACATCCTGGCGCCGCACGGCTTGCGGGTCGGTGATACAGTGGAGTCCGGTCCGGACGCGGCCATCCGGCCGGGTAACGCGCTCCCGCTGACGCATATTCCGTTCGGGATGGACATTCACAACATCGAGCTGCACATCGGCCGCGGCGGCACGTTGGTACGCAGTGCCGGGGCAGCCGCGCAGTTGATGGCGCGGGAGGGCAACTATGGCGTGGTGCGGATGCCCTCCGGCGAGGTGCGGCGCATTCACGTGCGGTGTCTGGCGACGATTGGCCGGGTCAGCAATCCCGACCATGAGAACGTCAGTCTCGGAAAGGCCGGGCGGAGCCGCTGGCTGGGGCGCAGACCGACGGTGCGAGGCTCGGTGATGAGTCCGGCCGACCATCCGCACGGCGGCGGTGAAGCCAAGTCACCTATCGGCGGCCAGCCGAAGACGCCGTGGGGGAAGCCGGCGATGGGTTATCGCACGCGGCGACGCAAGTACACCAACAAGTTCATCCTGCGCCGGCGTACACGCTAACGAGGTCGTAGGGACGCGCTACAGCGAGTGGTGGGAGACGGAGCGAGAGGGCTATGTCGCGATCAGTCAAGAAGGGGCCATACGTTGATCCGAAGCTCCTGGCGCGGATCGAAAATATGAACCGGGGCCGGGGAGAGCGGCAGATCCTCAAGACGTGGTCGCGGGATTCGACGATCTTTCCGCAGTTTGTCGGGCATACCATCGCCGTCCACGACGGGCGCCGGCACGTGCCGGTGTACATCACGGAGCAGATGGTGGGCCATAAACTGGGCGAGTTCGCCCCGACGCGCAACTTCCGCGGTCATAGTCGTTCCGAGCGCACCACCACCGTGGCGCGGTAGTAGCTCCGGTCACAGTGAGACGAGTATGCAGACAAGAGCAACGGCCCGCTTTGTGCGGATGTCGCCCCAGAAGGTGCGGCTGGTCACGCGCCTCATCAGCAAGCGCCCGGTTGATGAGGCGGTGGCGATCCTGCGCTTTACGCCCAAGCGGGCGGCGCGGGTGGTGAGCAAGGTATTGCTCTCGGCGGTAGCGAACGCCGAGAACAACTACGGGATGGACCGGGAAGAGCTGTACGTCGCGCAGGCCGTGGCCGACGAGGGTCCGTCCTTGCCGAAACGCTTCCGGGCCAAAGCACGGGGGCAGTTCGGCACGGTGACGCGGCGGACAAGTCACATTACCGTGGTGGTGGACGACGGTCGTTAGCAGGCGGACCGGCCGGTTGCGACTGAGGCTAACGGAGAGGAAAGCGAGCACATGGGTCAAAAAGTACATCCCATTGGCTTCCGGGTCGGTGTGTATCGCAACTGGGAAGCCAAGTGGTTTGCGGAAGGCAAAGAGTACACGGACCTGCTGGCCGAGGACCTCGACATCCGGGCGCTGATCGAGAAACGGCATCCGACGGCCGGCATCTCACGGATCGAGATCGAACGCAGCGTCAACGAGGTCAACGTCACGATCCATACGGCCAAGCCGGGCATTGTGATCGGGCGGCAAGGCTCGGCGGTGGAAGAAACACGGCGGATGCTGGAGCGGCTGACGCTGAAGAAAGTGCGGGTCAATATCATGGAGATCCGCACGCCGGAGCTTGACGCTCGCCTCGTCGCACGGAACGTTGCGGAGCAGCTGGAGAAACGGGTGTCGTTTCGGCGGGCGCTGAAGCAAACGGTCCAGCGCACTATGCGGATGGGCGCCCAGGGTATTCGCATCGGGATTGGTGGACGGCTCGGTGGCGCCGATATGGCCCGCCGGCTGACGGAGATCGAGGGCAAGGTGCCGCTGCACACGCTGCGTGCCGACATTGATTACGGACGCGCCGAGGCGCTGACGACCGCCGGGCGGGTGGGCGTGAAGGTGTGGATTTATCGGGGCGATAAGCTCCTGGAGGGTCGCAGCGACATGGACTACGACGACTCCTGGGAGCAGCGCCGTGACCGGCTGCGTGAGCGCGAGCGGGCCAGAGCCGCGGCCCAGCGGCGCCGCGAGGCCGCGCAACCGCCGGCAGCAGCGGCGCCGGCGCCTGAAGTTGCACCGGTTGCGCCGGTTGCACCGCCTCCCGCAGCGACGGAGACGGCAACGGACGAGGCCTAATGAGGATGCGCGTGTGCGCCGGTCGGGGTGCATGGCGGGCTGTGCCGTAGTGGGAGTGTGACGATGTTGATGCCGAAGCGGGTCAAGTTCCGCAAAAAGCACCGCGGCCGCCGCCGCGGCCGTGCCCGCAAGGGCAACACGGTGGCGTATGGGGAGTATGGCCTGCAGGCGCTGGAGCCGTGCTGGCTGACCAGCCGGCAGATCGAGGCGGCCCGCCGGGCGATCACACACCACATTCGGCGCGGTGGCAAGGTGTGGATCCGGGTGTTTCCGGACAAGTCCATCACCGCCAAGCCGGCGGAAACACGCATGGGTGGTGGCAAGGGCAATCCTGAGTTTTGGGTGGCGAGCGTTCAGCCGGATCGGATGTTGTTCGAGTTGGCCGGGGTCCCGGAAGAGCTGTCCCGTGAAGCGATGCTGCGGGCCGCGCACAAGCTGCCGATTGCCGCCCGCTTTGTGGTCGGTGAGCGAGCGGGCGAGGCCGAGTTCGAGGTGCTTGGTCGGCAGATGGCAGCCCAGGCCGCGGCCGAGGATGCGGCGGCGTTAGCAGCGGAGGAAGCGGCAGCAGCAGCAGCGGCGTTAGAAACCGAAACCGAGACCGAGAGCACAGAGTAAGCGATGGACGTGAGCGAATTGCGGGCCATGAGCGATGCGGACCTGCGGGACCAGCTCGCCGAGAGCAAGCGCGAGCTATTCAATCTGCGGATGCAGTTGGCAGCACGGCAGTTGGAGAACTTTCGCCGCATCCGCGAGGTGCGGCGGGACGTGGCGCGTGTGCTGACCGTGCTCGGTGAGCGGAGCCGTGCCGGGAGCGCGCCGAGCACGCCGAGCTAAAGGACGCCGGGGACCAGCAGGGCTAGGGACTGTCGAACGCCGGGGTGATGAGGAGTAGACGTGGCACAAGGACGGCGCAGAGTGCTGGAGGGGCGCGTGACGAGTGACCGCATGGACAAGACCATCATGGTCGAGGTCCAGCGGCTCCGCCGGCACCCGCGTTACGAGCGGGTAGTGCGGCGGCGGAAGCGGTTCATGGCGCACGACGAGGAGAACACGTGCCGCGTGGGCGATCTCGTTCGCATCGAGGAGTCGCGGCCGCTCAGTCGGCGCAAGCGCTGGCGGCTGATTGCCGTCCTCACGCGGGCGGGGGCGCGGCGCGGTGCGGGCACACCGGCTGCAGCGGCGGAAGCGGCGGTGGAGCCGGCCAGTGCTGCGGAGCCGGCGGCCGCCGAGCCGGTGGCGGTGGCCGAGACCGCCGCTGAGGAACCGGAACCGGAGACGCAGGAATGATCCAGAAGGAGTCTCGGCTGCGGGTGGCCGACAATACCGGCGCCAGAGAGGTGCTGTGTATTCGGGTCCCGAAGGGGATGAACCGGCGGTACGGCCACGTCGGCGACGAGATCGTGGCCTCGGTGAAAGATTCGACCTCCCAGGCCATCCCCGCGGCGCGCAAAGGGACCGTGGTGCGGGCGGTGGTCGTGCGGGTAGCCAAGGAATACCGACGCCCGGACGGCTCCTACATCAAGTTCGATGACAATGCGGCCGTGCTGCTCAACGCGCAGGGCGTACCGCTGGGAACACGGGTGTTCGGGCCGGTCGGACGGGAGCTGCGTGACAAGGGCTTCATGCGGATCGTGTCCCTGGCGCCTGAGGTGCTCTAGCGACGAGAGACGTGGCTTTCGGAATACCGGTCGGAGAAGGCAAGAAGCGTGGCTGCAAGAATCCGCAAGAGCGATACCATCGAAGTGTTGTCCGGCCGTGATCGCGGCAAACGGGGGACGGTGGAGCGCGTCATTCCCCGTGAGCGGCGGGTGGTCGTCGAGGGCATCAATATCCGCAAGCGCCATACGCGGGCACGACGCCCCGGCGCTCCGCAGGGTATTATCGAGTTCCCGGCGCCGTTGCACGTCTCGAACGTGGCGGTGGTCTGCGAATCGTGCGACCGGCCGGTGCGCGTTGGCTTCCGGTTTCTGGCCGACGGCAACAAAGTGCGCTTCTGTCGGCGCTGCGACGAGGTGATCGCGATGGTCGAGGCCCGGCCACGCGGCGCGGCGCTGCCGGACGACGCGGAGGCGGAGGCGGAGGCGCAGGGCTAACGGCGGTCGGCAACGACGCCGGTACCGAGGAGATCGTGCATGGCACCGAGACTGCTGGAGCGTTACCAAACCGACATTCGCCCGCACTTGATAGAGCGCTTCGGCTATAAGAACGTGATGCAGGCGCCGACCCTGGAGAAGATCGTGGTCAACATCGGCTTGGGGGAGGCGATTCAGGACGCCCGTGCGCTGGACGCGGCGACCAACGACATCGGCGTGATGACCGGGCAGAAGCCGGTGATTACCCGCGCGAAGCGTTCGGTCGCGGCCTTCAAGGTGCGGGAAGGTATGCCTATCGGCGCGATGGTGACGTTGCGGGGCCGGCGCATGTGGGATTTTCTGGATCGGCTCATTGGTATCGCGCTGCCGCGCGTCCGTGACTTCCAGGGCGTTTCGCCGGATTCGTTCGATGGGCGGGGAAACTATACGCTGGGTCTGCGCGAGCAGTTGGTGTTTCCGGAGATTGACTACGACAGCATTGACAAGGTGCGCGGCTTCGAAGTGAACGTGGTCACGACGGCGAGGACCGATGAGGAAGGGCGGGAGTTGCTGAGTCAGTTCGGGATGCCGTTTCGTAGCAGCGGGGTGGAGCCGCTGACGTTTTAGCGGCTCGGCCCTCATCCTGACGGGTACGGTCGGAGGTAGAGCAGAGCATGGCGAGAAAAGCCAAGATCGAGAAGTGGAAGCGGCCCCCCAAGTACGCGGTGCAGCACCGCAACCGGTGTCGCTTGTGTGGGCGGCCGCGCGGCTACATGCGGAAGTTCGGTCTGTGCCGCATCTGCTTCCGTGAGAACGCGCTGGAAGGCAAGCTGCCTGGCGTGAAGAAGTCAAGCTGGTAGGGAACGTCCCCGGTTCGTAAGGAGTACTGAGCCGTATGATGATGACTGATCCGGTGGCTGATATGCTCACGCGGCTGCGGAATGCCTCGATGGCGGGCAACTTGACGACCACCATCCCGTCATCGCGCCTCAAGATCGCCATGGCCCGCATTCTGAAGGATACGGGCTTTGTGGAGGACTTCAAGGTGGAGGGGAAGCTGCCCCACAGGAATATCGTGGTGCGGCTGAAGTACCTCGATGACAACGAGCCGGTGATCGCCGGCCTGAAACGAGTGAGCAAGCCCAGCCGGCGGGTGTATCGGGGCTACAAGGACATCCCCCGCGTGCTCGGCGGTTTGGGGGTCGTGATTATGTCCACGTCGCGGGGCCTGATGACCGGACGCGAAGCCTTCCGGCGCCATCTCGGTGGCGAGGTCCTGGCCTACGTGTGGTAGGTGTGAGGAGAGTCGGCGCATGTCTCGTATTGGTCGTCAACCCATCCCGATCCCGGCAAACGTGACGGTGGACATCTCCGGTCAAACGGTCGAGGTCCGGGGGCCACGCGGCACGTTGGGACGGGAATTGGCCGGTCCCATCAAGGCCGCGCTCGAAGACGGTCGGATCGTCGTGCGGCGGCCCAGTGACCTGCGCGAGCATCGTGCCCTGCACGGCCTCTCGCGGACCCTGGTGGCGAATATGGTCGAGGGCGTGACCAGCGGGTTCAGGAAGACGCTGGAGCTGGTGGGCACCGGGTATCGGGTGCAGGAGGCCGGCCAAGGCATCGTGTTGCAGTTAGGGTTCTCGCATCCGGTCGAGCTGGACCCGCCGCCGGGCATCGCCTTTAGTGTTGCTTCGACCACGCGCTTTTCGATAGAAGGTATTGACAAGGAGCTGGTCGGCGAGACCGCGGCGCGGATACGGCGCATTCGCCCGCCGGAGCCGTATAAAGGCAAGGGTATCCGCTATGCTGGCGAGTACGTGCGCCGCAAGCCGGGCAAGGCGGCACGGGCAGCCGAGTAGGGCCGAGCGAGCAAGGTGAGGAGTGATGGCTAGACCCAAGACGCGCGGCGAGGCGCGGAGACGACGCCACCGGCGGGTGCGCCGCAGACTTGTGGGTGGCACCGCGCGACCCCGGCTGAACGTCTTTCGCAGCCACCGGCATATCTACGCCCAGGTGATTGACGACGAGCGCGGCCACACGTTGGCCGCGGCCAGCACCCTGGACCCGGCCATTCGCAGCAACGGTGTGGCCCAGAGCAAGACCGACAGCGCGTTCCAGGTCGGCCGGCTGGTGGCCGAGCGGGCGCTGGCCGGGGGTGTTCGGACCGTGGTGTTCGACCGCGGGGGCTACCTGTACCACGGCCGCGTCAAGCGGCTGGCCGAGGCGGCCCGTGAGGCCGGCTTGACGTTCTAGCGGCGTGCTAGTGGAGAGCTAAAACAACATGACCAGAACGCTATCGAGTATCAATCCCGATCAGTTCGATAACCTGCGCGAGCGCGTCGTGTCGCTCAACCGCGTGGCGAAAGTCGTCCGCGGTGGCCGCCGCTTCAGCTTCAGCGCCGTCGTGGTCGTGGGCGATGAATCCGGCCACGTCGGCGTGGGCGTCGGCAAAGCGCGTGAGACGGCCGAGGCCATTCGCAAGGGTGTCGAGCGCGCCAAGAAGAACATGTTCGTGGTGCCGTTGAGCGGCACGACCATCCCGCATCCCACCGAGCGGCGGTTCAGCGCCGCCCGCGTGATGCTCAAGCCGGCCGGTCCCGGGACCGGCGTGCTCGCCGGCGGCGCGGTGCGGGCGGTCGTGGAAGCCGCCGGCATCCGGGACGTGCTGACCAAATCGCTCGGCTCGGATAACGCGATCAACGTGGTCAAGGCCACGGAGGCGGCCCTGCGGGAACTGGTCACGCCGGAGCAAATGGCCCGCAAGCGGGGCATCGCGGTAGCGGACCTGGAAGGCTAACGCACTGAAGGCAAGACGCTCATGAGCGCCAAACTACGCATCACCTATACGAAGAGCAGCATCGGCTATAGCAAGCGGCAGAAAGAGACGGTCCGCTCGCTGGGGCTGCGCCGCTTGCGCCAGAGCGTGATCCGGCCGGATAACCCGGCGGTGCGGGGGATGGTGCATCACGTGCGCCACTTGGTAGAGGTCGAGCCGTGGTCCGATCCGGCCGCTGGCGCGACCGAGGACGAGGGCAGATGAAACTCCACAAGCTACGGCCACCCACCGGCGCCCGTCGTGCGCGGCGCCGCGTCGCTCGCGGGCACGGCTCCGGGCGCGTGAAGACCGCCGGGCGGGGCAGCAACGGCCAAGCCTCCCGCTCCGGCTTTCGCCGCCGGTGGGCCTTCGAGGGTGGCCAGACACCGTACACGCGGCGGTTGCCGAAGCGCCGCGGGTTCAAGAACCCGACGCGAGTGGACTACGAGGTGCTCAACGTCGGATTGCTGGATGAGCACTTCGCGGCAGAGACCGACGTCACCCTGGAGCTACTCACCGCGCGCGGGCTGATCCGCCAGCGGGCGGCTCACCGGCCGCTCAAGATTCTGGGCGATGGCACGCTCGGCAAGCCACTCACCGTCCACGCGCACCGCTTCTCGGCGAGCGCACGGGCGGCGATTGAGGCCGTCGGGGGGACGACGGTGCTCGTTGGGGCAAAAGAACAGGCCGCCGCTCCGGCCTAGACCGGGCCGTACTGCTCGCTGTCGCTCAGAGACTACCGACGGTCGTTAGTCGCCTGAACGTGACAAGCGTGGCGCCGCCATGGGAACGCCCTAACGCGAGGAAGGACGGCCGATGCTCGATGCCGTAATCCGCGCCTTTCGACTCCCGGACCTGCGCCAGAAGCTCCTGTTCACGCTCGTGATGCTGGGGCTGTTCCGGCTGATCGCGCACATCCCCGTGCCCGGTGTGCAGCCGGACGCCGTGAAGGCCATCTTCGACCAGCAGGCACTGCTCGGTATGCTCGACATGTTCTCCGGCGGGGCCATGACGAGCTTCTCCATCGCCGCGATGGGCGTCTACCCCTACATCACCGCGACCATCATCATGCAGCTGCTGCAGCCGGTCTTCCCGCAGTTGCGGGAGCTGGCCCGTGAAGGCGAGGCCGGTCGGCTGAAAGTCGCCCAATATACGCGGCTGCTCACGGTGCCGCTGGCGGCGCTGCAAGCCTACGCGCAGGGGCAACTGCTCCGCAATGCCAGTACTTCCGTGCAAGTGCTCCAGGACTTCGACCTCTTCAACCGCGAGACGTTTCTGCCGACCATCTCCATCATCTGCACGCTGACGGCCGGGACGATGTTCCTGGTGTGGATCGGCGAATTGATTACGGAGAAAGGCATCGGGAACGGCATCTCGATCATCATTTTCGGCGGTATCGTCGGACGGCTGCCGGATACCATCGGCCGGACCGTCGCGGGTGAAGTGGACCTCGGATCGGGGCTGGCGCGGCTGGCGGTGCTGGCCGGTCTGGCGCTGGTGATGATCGCGGCGATTGTGTACATGAACGAGGGCCAGCGGCGGATCCAAGTGCAGTACGCCAAGCGCATTCGCGGCAACCGGGTCTACGGCGGCACTTCGACCTACATCCCCCTGCGCGTGAACTCGGCCGGGATGATCCCCCTCATCTTCGCTACCTCGATCATGCTCCTGCCGGGGACCATTGCCACCTACCTCCAGGGGGTGCCGGGGCCGCTCGGCATCGTCTCGGATTGGGTCCTGCTCGTGCTGGACGCCGACAGTCCGGGCTACTGGGGGGCGTATTTTGTGCTCGTCGTCGCCTTCACGTTCTTCTACACCGACGTGATGTTCAATCAGCAGAATCTTCCCGAAAACCTCCAGAAGCAGGGTGGCTTTATTCCGGGCATCCGCGCGGGGCGCTCGACTGCCGACTACCTGACGGGGGTGGTGCGGCATATTACGCTCGGCGGCGCGCTGTTCCTCGGTCTCCTCGCCATTCTCCCGTATCTGGCGGGCCAAGTCTTTTCCCTCAGTGGTCCGGGAGCGCCGCAATCGGGCTTCACGCTGACGCTCAGTACCGCCGGGATGCTGATTGTCGTGGGCGTGATTCTCGACACCATGAAGCAACTGGAAGCGCAACTGATGATGCGTGACTACGAGGGCTTCATCCCGTGACGACCGACCAAGGCTGCGCGGACAGTGAGATGGACGCTGCGGCTGGGAACGGCCGGATCGTCATTCTGCTCGGCCCACCCGGCTCGGGCAAAGGCACGCAGGCGCACCAGTTGGCAGCGCAAGGGAAGCTGTGGTACTTGGCGAGCGGTGAGCTTTTCCGGCGGGCGATTGCCAGTGGCGACGAAATGGGACAGCGGGTCCGGCAGTATGTCGAGCGTGGCTTGCTCGTCCCCGACAACGTGACCGTGGCCATCGTGATGAGCCACCTCGCGGAGCCGGAGGCCGCGGCCGGAGTGATCCTGGACGGGTTTCCGCGGAGCCGGCCGCAGGCGGAGGCACTCGACGCGGCCCTCAAGGACCGCAATCAGCGCGTTGACCGTGTGCTGTACCTGAACGTGCCTCTGAACGTCTTGGAGGCGCGGCTGGTCGGGCGGTGGCTTTGCCACAGCTGCACGGCCGTCTATCACGATGTCAGTCATCCGCCGCGCGCGGCGGAAGTCTGTGACAACTGTGGCGGCGAGCTATACCAGCGCGTGGATGACCGACCAGAGACGATTGCCCGGCGGTTGGAGGCCTACACGCAAACGACGGTGCCGCTGATTGCCTACTATCAGCAGCAGGGAGTCTTGCGGGAGATAGACGGCCATGGGTCTATCCAGGACATCACCGCGGCGCTGCTCAGGGAAATGGAGGCAGCCCGGACCTCCGGCGGGAGCGATGCTTGACGCCGAAATCTGCCGGTAAAGGGGCCGTGTCCGGGCCGAGGGCGCCGGGCATGGTACAATCGAGGGGTGTAGTACGCGCCTCGCTGGCCAACGACCTCTACGAAGTCGAGCTAGAGGGTGGTCGGCTGGTAGTGGCCCACCTCGACGCCGCGTTCCGGCTGCAAGCGGGTCGCGTCGGAGCGGGGGACCGCGTGCAGGTGGCCCTGGCGCGCTACGACCGGGGCCGCGGCCGTATCATCGGTAAGGAGGGCGCCCGCCGCTAGTGGTGGCGGGCGGGCCATAGCACCAGGAGTCGCAGTATGAAAGTCCGCACATCAGTACGACGGCGATGCGATAAGTGCCGGGTGGTGAAGCGCCACGGCATCATTCGGATTGTCTGCACGAATCCCCGGCACAAGCAGCGCCAGGGGTAGGAAGTGGCCGGTGTGTAGTCATACGGCATACCGTTGACTGTCACCGGGCGAGGAGGCGAGGATGCCGCGCATTGTTGGAGTAGATATTCCGCTGGAGCGGCCGGTGTTGATCGGCCTGACGGCCATTTTCGGGATCGGACGCTCGACCTCAGCGCAGCTCTTGGAACAAGCGGGCATTGATCCGCAGACCCGCGTGCGCGACCTCACCGATGATGAGGTGGTGCGGCTGCGCGAGCTGATTGATCGTGATGTCATCACGGAAGGCGATCTGCGCCGCGAGGTCCGGCAGAACATCCAGCGGCTCATCGAGATCGGCTGCTATCGCGGTATCCGGCATCGGCGCAACCTGCCGGTGCATGGTCAGCGCACGCGCACGAACGCCCGCACGCGCCGCGGCGCCCGCAAGACGGTGGGTGGGCGCAAGCGAGTCGCGCGGCAGAAGTAGGCGGACACGAGAACCGGGGGGAGCACGAATGGCCGCGCCCTTCCCATTACCCGGTCATTCCCGCGTGCGGAGACCTTTGCATAGGAAACGACATACGTGACTAGCCGAGTGACACGAGCCATCCGACGCGGGAGCCTGGTGGACGGCCGCAGCTTACGATGGGGCAGACTCCGCTGGCTCCGAGGGGCTGCTGCCAGAACGCCCTGTACGCGCTGACGCTAACGGGATCACTTACCGGACCTCGGCTTCCTCTGCCCGGCCTGAGAAGCGCCGTGTTTTCGGGAATGTGAGGATCAAAGCGTGTCGGACGAGCAAGAGGCCCGGGAGTCCATTTGGAGTATCCACCGCGATGACCTTACTTGGTATGCTGCGCTATTCCCACTTGGTTGGCTGCTCGGAATGGCATACTACGTGCTACCGGTCGCATTTTCCTGCGACGCCTTTTGTGGTTGGAACGTCGTCCTACCCAAGATGCCTGGCATCTTGGTCGAAAAGTCCGGCATTGTAGGTCTCTCATCAGCGGTCGTGTCGCTGATGGTCCTGGCTGGGAGAGGAGGTATCGTTATGCCACTGTGGAATGGGTGGCGTAAACGACAAGAGAAACTGCGTGAAGAGGGTCGGCGTGAGGGTCAGCGTGAGGGAGCAAAGCAACTCCAGGATGCCATAGACAAGTGGGAAGCAAAGCAAGCCAACGGCGGGACTGACGAACCACGTCCCACCGCTGAGACCATAGACTACAAGTAGCTCAACGCCGCATATCCCCCGTGCAGGGTCTGATTGGGGTAAGCCGTAGGGGCGCAACATGTTGCGCCCGTCCCTCCGCTGTGCGGGGGGCCATTCCTAGTTGATCGGGTCGCCGAGCGGGATGGCCTCCAGGTCCATGTTGCTCACGAAATGGACCTGGTCCCACCGGTACCCGCGGGCCGCAAACGCCGCGGCGGTGGTGATCCAGCGGCGTTTGCCTCCCTCGATGAGGTACACCTCGGCACCGCTGCCTTTGACCAAGTAGCCCTCCTGGGTATCGAGCGCGAGCGAGCGCATCAGGCGGTCCGACACGGTTTGGACCTGCTCCCAGCGGTAGCCCCCGGCGGTCAACGCTTCCAGTGAGGGAATCCAGACCCGCCGGTTGCCCTGCAGGACGTAGGCCGGTCCGTGCGCGCTGCGGAGGAGACTGCCGTTATTGAGCGCCGGGAGCGGTGCCCCCTCGGCGTAGCGCACTAGCTCGACCGGCGTCGCTACCCGCGAGACGCCGGTGAGACGGAGCAGGATTTGAGTCTGCGGGTCCGGGATGTGCCGCCGCAAGCCGTCAACGAGCACGTACACTTTGCCGGTGGCCGGGTCGCGCAGCAGGTCGCCGCCGAGCCGGTCCGGGGGTGACTGCGCGAAGTCGCGGCCACCCTCGCGCAAGGCATAGAACCGCTTGTCTCCCCCAGGGATATACAGCCGTCCGTCTGCGCCCAAGGCTGGCGGAGCACGCAAACCGGACAAGGTCTTGAAGGTGCCTAGGACGTTCCCTTCGGCTCCCAGGACGTACACCAGGCTATCGCCGGCGGCAACGTACACGAGGTCATTGGCGCCCACGACCGGGCCGGCGTGGAGCGTGCCGCCGGTCTGATAGGTCCAGCGCAGTAGTCCGGCGGTCGTGTAGGCGACGACGCGGCCGTCTTCCGTCGTCGCGTAGATGGTGCCGTCCGTGCCCAGCGCCGGTGTGCCGAGCAGGCGTGCGCCAAGCTCGGTCTTCCACAGGACGTTGCCATTGTTGCCGTCGAGCGCCCACAGCTTGGTGGTGCCGAAGTAGACGGTGCCGTCGGCTGCGACCACCGGGCCGGCAGTGATCGGCGCATCGAGCCGGGTGCTCCACCGCTTGCTCCCGCCGAGGCTGCCGGCATAGGCCATCCGGTTGTCATCGCCCCAATACACTACGTCGTTGGCACCGACTGCGGGCGCAGTGCGAACGGTGCCTTCGGAGCGGAAGTGTCTGTTTTTGGTGCCGTCGGGATTCAAGATCAGCAGCCTATTGGCCCCGGTCGGGAGGACGATCCGGCCATCGGAAGCTATGGCCGGGGCGGCGTGAATGTCATCTCCGGTGGCGTATTCCCATAGCTTGGCGCCATTGGCCGTCGCAAACGCATACAGGACGCCATCGCGCGCCGCGACGAGTAGCTCACCCCTATCGGTGAGCAGCGGCGTGGCATCGATGGGCACGGTCAGTCTGAACCTCCTAAAGACTTTTGATAGCTCGTGCTTCCACAGCTCATGGCCGGCGGGGTGCAGGGCGCGAACGGTGCCGTCGTCCGAGGCGATGTAGATCGTGCCTTGCGCGTCAATGACCGCCCCGGCGGTAAAGGAGTCCTGAGCGAGGAAATACCAGGCCAGCTGGGGGTCTATCGGCCCGGCTACTGCGGCGCGGCCGGTGTGGCGGGCATCGTGCTGGTGCATTGGCCACGCGCCGGGTGCCAGGCCGGCCGCCAAGGACGGGACGGGCAGGAGGGTCAGGACGAGCGCAAGTGTGGGGAGCAGCGAGCGTAGTAGACGCATAGAGATCACCATGTATGCAGAGTGTAGGCGGTGACTGTTAAGGTACCGTAAAATCGGTATCAACGCTCTGTAGACGCTGGGGAGGTAGGGGCAATGTGGCGCAATCGCGTTCATCTGGGGGATTGTCTGACCGTCCTCAGTGCGATGCCCGCAGGTTACGTTGACCTCATTGTCACATCACCGCCGTATGCTGATGCCCGCAAGCATACCTACGGCGGCATCGCGCCGGACCGGTACGTCGAGTGGTTCACCGAGCGGGCGATTGAGATGCTGCGCGTCCTCAAGCCGTCCGGCTCATTCGTCCTCAACATCAAGGAACGCTGCGCGGACGGCGAGCGGCATACCTACGTGCTCGACTTGATCCTGGCCCTGAAGCGGGAAGTCGGCTTCCGCTGGGTGGAGGAATACGTCTGGCACAAGACGACGGCTGCGCCGGGCAAGTGGAAGTACCGCTTCCGAGATTCCTGGGAGCGGATTTTGCACTTTAGCAAAACCCGGGACCTGAAAATGCGGCAGGATGCCGTCAAGGTGCCGATTGGTGAGTGGACGCAGGCACGGCTCAAGAACATGAGCACGAATGACCGCACGCGCCAGGAGTCGGCAACCCGGTCGAAAGTCGGGCGTCGCATTGCCAACTGGGAGGGCAAGGACTCGGTCTATCCATCGAACGTCTTGCACAAGTCGCCGGTGGCCCATAACACCGGCCATAGCGCGGCGTTCCCGGAGTGGCTGCCGGAGTTCTTCATCAAGCTGTTCACCGATGAAGGCGATGTCGTACTCGATCCATTCCTAGGCAGCGGTACGACGTACCGTGTATCCAAGCAACTGGGACGTGTGCCTATCGGGATCGAGATTAACCCGGAGTATGTGCAAAACACACTCACAATGGACTTTGCCGTATGAGTAAGCTGCCTTGGATTACCGCTCTGGCCTGGTGCAGGCAGGAGCGGTACACTGTCAGGCAATGCGTGGCCGACACGCGGAGTAGCGGACCAAGAGGCCGGCGCCGGTGCCGCTGGCGTGAGGGAGGTCGTGAGACATGCCCAAGGGATATACCGGTCGGATTTTGCACGTAGACTTGACGGATGAGCGGACCTGGATCGAGGAGCTACCCGAGGTCGTGTACCGTCGCTATCTCGGCGGGAGCGCGCTCGCCTCGTATTTCCTGCTCCGGGACATGCCGCCGGACGCCGATCCGCTCGGCCCGGAAAACCTGCTCGTTTTCACGACGAGCGTCATCAACGGCACGCCGGTTTCGGGCGCCAATCGCTATACCGCCGCCGCGAAGTCGCCGCTCACGGGCGGGTTCGGCGAGGCGGAGGCGGGCGGTTTTTGGGGACCGGAGCTGAAGTTCGCCGGGTACGACGGGATCGTGATTCATGGCACGGCTACCAAGCCGGTCTATCTGTGGATCAACAACGTCGAGGCGCCGGACAAGCCGGGCACGGTAGAGGTGCGCGATGCCTCGCACTTCTGGGGCAAGGGAGCGCAAGAGGTCCAGACGGGACTGGAGACGGAGCTGAAAGAGAAGCGCATCCGGGTGCTGCAAACCGGCATTGCCGGCGAGAACCTGGTGCGCTATGCGGCGCTGGTCAATCAGTGCCGGCACTTTCACGGGCGAGCGGGACTTGGCGCCGTGATGGGGTCCAAGAAGCTCAAGGCTATCGCCGTGCGCGGGCGGGCGCGGGCGCTGCCCGAGGAGCCGGCCCGTGCCAAAGCGGTGATTACCTGGTTCCGGGAGAACTACGACCGCGACCACGACATGATGCATCTCTACGGCACGCCACGCGGCGTCCCCGCGTTGCAGGCCGACGGCATCCTGCCCACGCGCAACTTCCAGGAGAGCACGTTCGACGGCTATGCCGACATCTCCGGGCAGAAGATGGCAGAGACAATCCTGGTCAATACGGGCACGTGCTTCTCGTGCTTGGTGGCGTGCAAGCGCGAGGTGGAGGTGCCGGAGTACGGCGTCACCGCCAAGCACGGCGGCATGGAGTACGAAACTATCGCCGCGACCGGCACGCTGACGGGCGTGGGTGATCTGAAGAAGATCGCGCAGTTCAGCACCGTCATCAACGACTACGTGCTCGACTCCATTTCGACCGGCGTAGCAATTGCCTGGGCGATGGAGTGCTATGAGCGGGGTCTCATCACCAAGGAGGACACGGGCGGCGTCGAGCTACGGTTTGGCGACAAGGAAGTGGTACTGGCGCTGATCCACCAGATCGCCCGGCGGGAGGGGTTTGGCAACCTGCTCGCCGAGGGCGTCCATCGAGCCTCGCAGAAGATCGGCCGTGGCACCGAGGAGTACGCGCTGCACGTCAAGGGCCAAGAGCTACCGATGCACGAGCCGCGCGGCAAGAAGGGGCTGGCGCTGGCGTATTCGATCTCGCCGACGGGCGCCGACCATATGGAAGCACCCCACGACCCGCTCTACGAGGGCTTCAGCGCCGACGACACCAGCCCGTTGACGCCGCTGGGGCTGATCGAGCCGGTGGATCGGCTGGACCTGGGACCGAAGAAGGTCCGGGCGTTTTACTATGCCCAGCTCGTTTGGAGCATGTACAACTCGGTGGGAATGTGCGACTTCGTCGGCGTGCCGATTGGCGAGCTGGCCTTGAATCAACTCACCAGTTACGTCGCGGCCGTCACGGGCTGGGATGTCAGCCTCTATGAGCTGCTGAAGGTGGGCGAGCGGGCGAATACGATGGCGCGCCTCTTCAACTTCCGCTCCGGGTTTACGGCCGGGGATGACACGCTCCCCAAGCGCATGTTCGAGGGGATCGGGAGCGGACCGCTGACGGGCGAGCGGATCGAGCCGGGCGAGTTTGCCCAGGCCAAGGAGCTGTACTACCAGATGGCCGGCTGGAATGGCGAGACGGGCTTCCCCACCCCCGCAAAGCTCTTGGAGCTAGAGCTGGAGTGGGCGGCGCCGGCGGGCCACACTCCCGATAGCACACCGCGACCGGTCGGTGACTACGAGAGCACGCGGCTGGGTATTAGCGGGCCGGAGTAGCGCGGGGGTGGGCGTCCCCCTGTGGCCCCCCCGCTGCGGCGGGGGGACGGGTGCAGGGCGAGTGTGCTGCGACGCCGCACGACTGGCGGTTGACCCTCTCCGAGCGGCAGGGGTAGAATCGGCCGCTGGGGTTACTCCCGGCAGTGGTGCCGTGGTAAGGAGGCTTGCGTGCCTGAGAGAGCGGTAACAGCGGCGGCTGTCCCAACGACACTCGATCACCTGCGGCAGGAGTTCAGTAGCAGAAGCGATGCCCGGACCAAGCCTTCCAGCGACGACCTCAGGCTGCTGCATCGGTTTGTGCGGTGGTGCGGTCCCAATACCGCGGTGAGTAGTGTGACTACCCCCCAGATCACGGATTTCCTCGAGGAGCAATCGTCCTCGACAACGCGCCCGCCGAGTGTCTACCGACAGCCCTTGAAGCTCTTTTTCGACTTTGCCCGTGACCGCGGCGCGCGCACGGATAACCCAATGCGAGGCGTGCATACACCGCGCGGGCCAGGCCGCACCAGGCGGGCTGCCGCGGAGCAGGCGCCGGAGGACAGCGTGCTCCTCTCCGCGGAGAAGCTCGCCGAGTTTCAGGCCGAGCTTGAGCGACTGACGCAGGAAGAGCGGCCCCGGATCCTCCGCGACCTGTATGAAGCGCGGGTAGACGGCGACCTGCGAGAAAACGCGGCCTATGACGATGCCAGAAAACAGCAGGGGATGGTCGAGGGGCGCATCCAGGAGCTGGAGCAGTTGATCCGGCGGGCCGAGCTACTCGGAGACGGTGTGCAGCCGACGGGTAAGGTGGTAGTCGGCAGCCTCGTCGAGCTGGAGAGTCCGGGTGGCCGCCGGCGGCAGTTTCGTATTGTCAGTCCGGAGGAGACCGATCCGCGCAACGGTAAGCTCTCGTATCAATCGCCGGTTGGCCAGGGGGTCATGGGGCACGGTCCGGGCGAGACCGTTAAGGTGGAGACGCCCCGAGGCATTAACGAGTATCGGATCGTTTCGGTCTCCTGAAGATGGGAGCAGTCTCCCAGCATCGCACAGGCGCCCGCAAATATGAACATTCCCCAGATCGCATTCATTCTGCAGGTCATGCTGGCCTTTACGGGTGCGTACCTGGTCGCGTTCTGGTTTGCGATGGTGATATGGACGTATTACGACATTCGCGCCCGCTCCCAGGAAGCCTACGTGCATATTTTTGCTACCGCGCTGGTGCTTGTATTCCACCTATTCGGGCTGTTGCTCTATTACATCCTCCGTCCCCGCGAAACGCTGGCCGAAGCCTACGAGCGCTCACTAGAGGAGGAGGCACTCCTGCGGGAGATGGACTCGCGGCATGTGTGTCCGTCCTGCCAGCAGCGTGTCGAGCCGGACTTTCTGCTGTGTCCCCATTGTCGCCAGCAGCTCAAGCGAAAATGCGCGCAGTGTGAGCACATGCTGGACCTGGATTGGGACATCTGCCCGTACTGCGGACGGAGGGCCGACAGCGGTTCGCAGACCGAGCCGCGCCGGCCGGTCAATGCCGAGCGCGAGCGGGGCGGCCAGCGTGTGGGGCAAGCGGCGCCGCGCGGGTAGGCCGGCCTCCCCATGGCCACTCTAAGATAGGGTGGGTTTTCAGCGGGTGATAGGCGACGGCCCCCGGGGACCTCCGCCGCCAACGGTGGCGCCACGCGCAGGGTCATTGCTCTCGTCTCTCGGCGGCAGGCGGCCGGCGTGGGTGCTCCATCCGTCTGCGGCGGCCCTCGGCGGCAAGCAAAGACAAGCCCCTGACTGTCGGCTGACAATCAGGGGCAACATTGGTAGCGCATGCGGGATTCGAACCCGCGATCTCCACCTTGAGAGGGTGGTGTCCTAGGCCACTAGACGAATGCGCCACGCCCAACCAGAGCCGGCTGCACCGGGTAGTAGCTCCCGCGCACCGATATGGTACCATGATTTGCGTTCCTTGGCAATACCCTTGTCAGTAGCCGGGGAAATTGCGGCAGCCGAGAGTTGAGGAGTTGCATGGCATCGGTCGTCAAAAAACGTCGCCGTAAGATTAGGCGGCATAAGTTCCGCAAGCGCCTGCGTCGAATGCGGCACAAGAACAAGTAGGCACACCCGCGCGTCCCGCGTTTTCGCGCCCACCGCTCGCGCCAGGGGCCATGCCGCTGTGGCCATAGGCCGCTTGCAAGGGTATGGCGCCGGTGTGGGCCGCCATGGGGTTGCACCTAGCGCAGTCACCCCGTTAGCCTGAGAGACGGAGGCTCCGAGCCACGATGCTCAGATTGCTGTTTATCCTGGCGGCGCTCATGATGCTGGGCATGGTCTTCGGGCCAATGCGGCGTCACATCCTCCGCCGCCTCGACATCACGGCGACAATTCTGCTCATCGTGCTGCCGCTCATGGCCGCCGGGCGTCTCTTATACACCGTGCGGCAAGGTGGGTGGGAAGAGCGCGATGACATCGCGTTCGTCGTGCTCGTCGTCACTGCCTTGATCGGCTTGTGGATTGGGCTGTGGTGGCTCACGAACATGCTGGAGCGGCGGCGGCCGACTCCTGGTGGCGGGCTACCGCTGTTTCCAAGTGGCTTGGCGCAACGGTGGCTGGGTCTCCCGGCCGTGCCCGCGGTGCCGGCGGCCGAAGTCGAGCGCAAGGGCCTCGGCTTGGCACGGTTCACCGGCCGGCTCTGGGGACGCACACGCGGCCGCCGCGGCGCTCGTCAAGGCCAGGGCAAGCCGGCCAACAGCCCGGCGGCTCAGTCGGCCGCCAAACCGGCAGCTACACCGGCGGCGGCCTCGACAACGGCCCCGGCCAGCCGCAGCGCCCGGACCACGGCCAAGCCACGGCAGCAGTCGGCAACTCCAAGGCGGTCAACTGCCAGACGCCGCTCCGCCCGGCGGCGAGCGGCATCCGCCTCGAAAATGGACGATGCGGCCATGACCTTGGGGCGTATCGGCGGGAGTTTGTTCGGAAAGGCCGAGAAGGCGACCCGCCCCAAGTCATCGTCGTCCCGCCGGCGGCGCAAGTAAGCCGCGCCGTCGCGCTCTGGGCACCGTATACTGAGGCCACCAGCAGTAGGAGAGCGAGTTATGGTCAAGCAGTACCGCGCCGCCGTCATCGGCTTGGGGCGCATGGGCAGCACCTTTGACGATGAGAAAAGCGCATGGGACCGTGCGCCGCGACCCCATGCCCACACGCCCTGCTATCAGGCTGCCGGCGTAGAGGTGGTGGCCGGCGCGGACCCGCACGAGGGGCAGCGCGAGGCGTACCGCCGGAAGTGGGGCATCGAGTCGCTCTACGCCGACTACCGCGAGATGCTGGAGCGGGCGCAGCCGGACATTCTGAGTATCTGCACGACCGCCAAGCCGCGGGCGCGCATTCTGCTCGATGCCGTGGAGATCGGCGCTGTGCGCGGCCTGAAGGCGATCTGGGCCGAGAAACCGATCTCGATCTCGCTGGCCGAAGCCGATGAGATGGTCGCGGCGTGTCAACGAGCGGGGATCGCGCTCGCCATCGGCTGTAGCCGCGCTTGGAGTCCCATGTACAACCGGATGCGAGAGCTGATTGACGCGGGGGAGCTAGGCGATTTGCTCCAGGTAATCGGCTTCGGGCAAGCGGGCGTCTCCCACAATGGGAGTCATCTGCTGACCACCGTCAACCGGCTCGCCAAAGGGCGCGTGCAGTGGGTATTCGGGCACATGGAGAGCGATGAGGCGGCGGCCGGCGACGTAGACCTGCAGGGGAACGGCTACCTACACTATGACAACGGTGTGCAGGGCTTCGTGCGGATGACCGCGTGCGGCGTAGCGAACTGGGAGATCGAGGTCATCGGCACGCAGGGGATGCTGCGCGCCATCGCCGACGCGCAGCAGGTGCAGTTTTACAAGACGGTCGAATCGAGCCTGGCGGGGCGCCGGGCGGAGCCGGCCCAGCACATCTTCCCACTGCCGGCTGCCAGCCATAGCAGCAACACGCGCACGGTGCTCGATCTCATCACGTGCATCGAGACGGGCAAGGAGCCGAATTGTAGTGGCGACGACGGGCGGCACGCGCTGGAGGTAGCGATTGCCATGCGCGAGTCGCATCGGCGCGGCGGGACGCGCGTGGCGCTGCCGCTGGCCGACCGGTCGCTGCACATCCGCTCGTCCGAAACGCTGCAAGGCGACGAGCCGGCCATCGTGCGGCGGGCGCGGGCGGCCGCACAAACGGCCGGGTGACGCCACCGACCGGAGGCATGGTCGAGCGAAAGGAGATCTGGAGGAGCAGAAGGTAAACGGGAGCAGCGTTTGCGTGCGATCCAGCGTGTCTGACGACAACGGACAGCAGAGGAATCAACCAAGGAGGAACAGATGGTAGCTATGATTCGACGGAAGTATTTGGGTGGCGCCGCAGTCGCGCTCGGCGGGCTACTGGCCGCGGCGTGCGGCGAGCCGACCGTGCGCTACGTGGGCCAGCCGCAGGCCGGGCCAGCGGGTCCAGCCGGGCCAGAAGGCCCGAAGGGTGCGACCGGTGCCCAGGGCGCAGCGGGCGCCCAGGGTGCCCAGGGTATTGCCGCCACGAAGCCCCCGGAGGTGCAGGTCTGGCACTGGGCCGGACCCCAGCACCGCTTCAGCCTTGCCAACACGGCAGTCGTCGAGGACTTCAAGGCCCGCAACGAGCGGGCAGCCCTCGTCGAAATTCAGACGGCCGGCGACGGTCGCGCCAGAATGTCCAAGATCAAGTCGTTCCTGGCCGCCGATACACCGCCGAACATCTGGACCCCGTGGCAGGTCGAGGCTGCGGACCTGTTCTCGTTGGGGGCCATCATTGATCTGGAGCAGGCCCTCCGCACGAACCAGGATTGGGCCACGGTCAAGCCCAACATGATCCCGTTCCTGCTCAATGGCGTGCTGTGGAAAGGGCAGCACACGTTGATGCCGATGTTCCCCGACCCTCACGGCCTGGGCTACAACACGCACATCCTGAAGGAGGCCGGGCTGGAGTTTCCGGAGGACGGCTACACCTGGGCAGACTTCATCGAACTCGGACAGAAGACCTATATCCCCGAAAAGCGGCGCCTCACGGACTTCTACTACGACGGGCACCGCATGCTCTGGTGGATGGGCAGCAACGGGGGCTTCCCGATTGACGACACCCGCACCAAGCTCCAGTGGGATAGCGCGATTGCCCGCGAAACGCTGGAGTTCGCGCACGAGCACGCCAAGCGCACGCGGCTCTTCATTGCCGGCTCGGAGTTCCACAAGGACAACCCGGAGCCGTACAACCATCATAACGTGAACTTCAACAAGGGCGGACGCCTGTCCAACATCATCAATCCCGGCACGGTCACACCGCCGCGTTATCCCGATATTGACCCCGGCGATGGCAGCGGTATCCGCGTGACGCACTACCCGCTCGGCCCAAGCAACACCTCGAAGACGCCGCTCACACCGGGCAACGTGTTCGGGATGGTGGTGTTCAAGGTGCAGGACGAGGCGGCGCAGCAGCTCTCGGCGGACTTGGCCGCCTGGTCCGTGCGCGAGGACGTGCAACTGCTGGTCACGAAGGCGTCCGGACATCCGCCCTCCAATCTGGCAGCCGCGCGCAACCCGGGGATCAGCGAGGCGCTCAAGAACAACCCGATCCTGAACAAGCTCAACGAGTTGGCCCAGTACGACCAGCCGACACCGAACCCGCCGAGCTACTTGAAGATTCTGGGCATCGTCAAGGAGCAGCTGACGAAGGTGGATATGGGTGAAGCAACGCCAGGCGATGCGCTCCAGGAGGCACAACGCCTGACGCAGCCGCTGCTCGACGCAGACCTCAGCAAGTAAGGCAACATCACGACCGGCTAGGTCATTGTGCAGAGCAGCAAGCGCCGCCCGGCCATGGCCGGGCGGCGCTTCATTTATGGTGGTCAGCAGGGCGGCCGGAATGCGCCAAGGTTGCAGGTTTCGCGGCCGGCGGTTATCCTTGATGCCACTACAGACCAACGATATGGTCGGGTAAAAGGAGGGCCGTCAGCGTAGCGCGTAGTGCCGGGTGGCATGTGCGTGCGTTCCGTTATCCATCTCTCAGTCCTAACGACAACGACAGCGGAGTGAACCAAGGAGGAACTATGGTAGCCGTGATCCGACGGAAGTATTTGGGTGGTGCGGCCGCAGCTCTTGGTGGGCTGGTAGCCGCGGCGTGCGGTGAGCCGACCGTGCGTTACGTGGGCCAGCCCCAGGCCGGGCCAGCGGGGCCGGCGGGGCCAGCCGGCGCGAAGGGTGAGACCGGTGCCCAGGGCGCAGCGGGCGCGCAGGGCGCGCAGGGCGCAGCCGCCAAGGCACCGCCGAATATCACCTTCTGGCATCGCATTGCCCCACCGCACCGCTTTGGCTTGGCCGATCAGGTGGTGGTGAAGCACTTCAAAGAGAACCACCCCCGCGGCGCGTTCGTGGATATCCCCACCGAGAACTCGGGTGGGGCCGGCATGGACAAGATCAAGAGCTTCCTGGCGGCCGATACGCCGCCGAACGTCTGGACGCCTTGGCAGGTGGAGGCCGCCGATCTCTTCGCATTGGGCGCCACCGTGGACCTCAACGCCGCCCTGCGGACGAACTCAGACTGGGCCAAGACCAAGGGCGATATGATCGAGTTCCTGATCAACGGGGTGCAGTGGAAGGGGCAGCAGATCCTGATGCCGATGTTCCCGGACCCGCACGGCCTGGGCTACAACACGGCCATCTTGAAGGAGGAAGGGGTGGACTTCCCGGAGGAAGGCTACACCTGGGATGACTTCGACGAGATCGGCAAGGCCACGGTCCAGCGCGATGCGGAAGGCGTCACCCGCGCGCTGTGGAGTATGCGCTACAGCTTGTACTGGACGGTCATCGTCCTAGGGCCGATGAACAGCGCGTTCCCGCGCGACCCGACCCATACGACGTGGAAAGTTGACACCCCCGGCATGTTGGAGGCGCTGGAGTACGTGTACAAGCACCACCGGGAGCTGGGCTACGGTCAGACGGACATCGGGAAGGACGGGAAGTACTACTTCAACAACAAGGCGAAGGTCACGGAGGTCATCAACCCCGGGACCGTGACTCCGCCGCGCTATCCCGACGTGGACCCCGGCGATGGCAGCGTCATTCGGGTGACGCACTATCCGCACGGACCGGCGAACACGAATAAGCAGATCACGACGCCGGGCAACTGCTTCGGCTGCGTGGTGTTCAAGGTCCGCGATCAGGATGCTCAAGAGGTGTCCGCTGACCTGGCAGCGTGGTCGGTGCGCGAGGACGTGCAGCTGCTGGTCTCGGAAGCCTCCGGACACCCGCCGTCCAACCTGGCGGCCGCGCGCAATCCAGGGATCAACAAGGCTTTGCGGGACAACCCCATTCTCAAGCAGCTCAACCACTTGGCGCAGTACGACGTGCCTACGCCGGCTGCACCGAGCATGGCCAAGATGCTGTTCGAGATCGGTGGCGAGATCTTCAAGCGCCTGGAGAACGGCGAGCTGACTCCCAAGGAGGCCCTCGCCGAATCACAGCGGCTCACGGCGCCGCTCTACGAAGAGGACCTGGCGAGGGGCTAGACCCAACCGGCAGTACGCTCACGACCTTCCGGGTCGTTGGGCAGAGCACCAACACCAAGCGCCTCCCGGTGTGTCCGGGGGGCGCTTTGCTTGTCCGTGCCGCTCGGCCCCCCACCCTCGCCGTCCCCCCGCCGCAGCGGGGGGACCATAGGGGGGCTACTGAGGTTGCAGATTGCACGGCGCCTCGCTATGCTTGAGGCACGACAGGCCGCAGACATCGTCGAACGAAAGGAGGGTTGGCAGGGTAGTTGTTGCCCCAGTTGGGGCGTAAGTTGAGAAGAGCGTTCGAGTGGGATCCATTTCCGTCTCGCACGACACGGGAGTGGGCCAAGGGGGACCTATGGTAGCTGTAATCCGGCGGAAGTACTTGGGTGGCGCTGCAGTCACGCTCGGTGGGCTGATCGCCGCGGCGTGCGGTGAGCCAACCGTGCGCTACGTGGGCCAGCCACAGGCGGGGCCAGCGGGGCCAGCGGGGCCAGCGGGGCCTAAGGGCGCAGCGGGTGCCCAGGGCGCAGCGGGTGCCCAGGGCGCAGCGGGTAAGGCGGCAGAGCCACCGCCGAGGATCACCTTCACGATGAGCCATGCGCCGCCACACCGCTTCGGTCTGGCGAACCTCGCCATCGTCGAGGACTTCAAGGAGCGGCACCCCAAGGGCGCATTGACCGAGATTCCGGCCGAAGAGAACGGCCGCGCCAACACGGAGAAGATCAAGACGCTGCTGGCCGCGGATACACCACCGAACATCTGGACCTCGTGGCAGGTGCCGGCGACGGACCTGTTCGCGCAGGGCGCGACGATTGACCTCAACCAGCCACTACGCACGAACAAGGACTGGGAGAAGACCAAGGGCGAGATGATCCAGTTCCTGATGGAGGGGTCACAGTGGAAGGGTCAGCAGGTGCTCATGCCGTCATACCCCGACCCGCATGGGCTGGGCTACAACACGGCCATCTTGAAGGAGGAAGGGGTGGACTTCCCGGCGGAAGGCTACACCTGGGATGACTTCGACGAGATCGGTAGGGCCACGGTCCAGCGCGAGGGGAACGACGTCACCCGCGCGCTGTGGAGCATGCGCTACAGCTTGTACTGGACCGTGATCGTCATCGGACCGATGAATGCGGCGTACCCGCGCGACCCGGCCGGGACGACGTGGAAAGTCGACACCCCCGGCATGATCGAGGCGCTGGAGTACGTGTACAAGCACCACCGGGAGTTGGGCTACGGTCAGACGGATATCGGGCGGGACGGGCAGTACCACTTCAACAAGAAGGCGAAGGTCACGGAGGTCATCAACCCCGGGACCGTGACGCCGCCGCGCTATCCCGACGTAGACCCCGGCGACGGTAGCGTCATTCGGGTGACTCACTACCCGCACGGGCCGAAGAACACCCAGAAGCAGATCACGACGCCGGGCAATGTGTTCGGCGTCATGGTGTTCAAGGTGCGGGATAAAGAGGCGGAGCAGGTGGCAGCGGAGCTAGCCGCGTGGTCGGTGCGCGAGGAGGTGCAGCTCTTGGTCTCGGAAGCCTCCGGGCACCCGCCCTCCAACCTGGCGGCGAGCCGCAATCCGGCGATCAACAAGGCCCTGAAGGACAACCCGATCCTGAAGCAGCTCAACCACTTGGTACAGTACGACGTGCCCACGCCGCCCTCCCCCAGCATGGCCAAGATGCTCTTCACCATCGGGGGCGAGGTGTTCAAGCGCCTGGAGGCCGGCGAGCTGACTCCCAAGACGGCCCTTGAGGAAGCACAGCGGCTCACGGCACCGCTCTACGAGGAGGACCTCCAGAAGGGCTAAACCCGGCCGGCAGATCGGCAGTACGCTCACGACCTCCGGGTCATTGTGCAGAGCACGAAGCGTCTCCCGGCGTGTCTGGGAGACGCTTCGTTTGCTTGTTCGGGGGTTGATAGCGCACAGTAAGGGGAGCCGCGGCGGGGATGGCCCGGCCGCGCCGGATACAGGGACACAGGCCAGCGAGGGAGGCAGTAATGCCGGACATGATGTGGCAGACGGCCAAGCACGAGGGGGTGGGCAATATCGTCCTGGAGCAAGTGCCTATCCCGGAGGTGGGGTCGGAGGACGTGCTGACCCGGACCAAGGTGAGCCTCATTAGCCGCGGCTCGGAGCTGTGGCGCCGTTACGTGTACGAGGAGGCGCTGCCGCCGAGCATGATGGGCTACTCGACGACCGGGGTGGTCGAGCGAGTTGGCGCGGACGTGCGGGACTTCTCGTCCGGCGACTGGGTAGTGGTCGGCGCACCCCACGCCGAATACTCACTCGCCTCCGGGATGCCGGGCAACCCTCCGGCGGTGCGTGCGCTGCACCCGGACGTGTCGCCGGAGGAGGGCACCTTCCATCCCCTCTGCACTAGCTCTGCCTCGTGGACCAAGTGCGCGCAGATCACGCCGGAGGACCGGGTGGTCGTCTTGGGGCAAGGGATTGTCGGCAACTTGGTGATGCAGTTTGCTCGCCGGTACCGGCCGGCCCAGCTGATCGCGGTGGACGCGCTCGACCTGCGGCTGCGTATCGCACAGGAGGTCGGTGCGCCGGAGGTAGTCCATGCCGGGGAGGAAGACCCGGTGGCGGCCGTCCAGCGGCTGACGGGCGGCGAGGGCGCAACTATCGTGATGGACTGCGTGGGCGGCCGCGCTGGATTGCAGTCGTTCGTACAGGCGCAAGACATGCTGGCGCGCGGCGGCCTGCTCCAGATCATCGGCCTCTACCACGGCGCGCCGCTGAAGCTGGAGGCGGGCAAGATCATGGGCAAACGCTTGCTCGGCGGCATCCTGCCGGGGACGGATCGCGCGGAGGACGCGCGGGTAGCGATGGCCGCGCTGGCGGCGGGCGAGGTGCGCGCCAAGCCGCTGATTACCCATCGCTTTGCAGGGACGCAGGTCAAGGAAGGCTACGACTTCCTCTATGAGCACCCCGATCAGGCGCTGGGGCTGCTGTTCGAGTGGTAGGGGGGCCGGCGGTCGTAGCCCCCACCCTAGCCCTCCCCCGTCCCGACAGGGGCGGGAACACACCCGTCCCCCCGCCGCAGCGGGGGGGCCATAGGGGGGCTAGGCCGAATAACACCGGAGAAGGAGCACAGAGATGGCCGACCTGATGTGGCAGACGGCGAAGCACGAGGGCGTAGGGAACGTCGTCATGGAGCAGGTGCCCATTCCCGAACCGGGGGACAACGAGGTCGTGGCGCGCACGCAGGTCAGCCTGATTAGCCGCGGCTCGGAGATGGGCGGGCGCTACCTCCGCGAGGAGCTTGTTGATCCGGGACGAATGGGTTACTCCACCACCGGGGTCATCCACCGCGTCGGCGCCGGAGTGAGCGAGTTTGCAGCCGGGGACCGGGTGGTCGTGACGGCGCCGCACGCCGAATACACCATCGAGAAGGTGGACTATGCCGGAGACTTCCGGGTCTTTCAGCTGCATCCCGACCTGTCGTTCGAGCACGGCACCTTTCACCCGCTCGCAACGAGCAGCGCCGGGTGGACACGCGCGGCCGGGATTACGGAGCAGGACCGAGTGGTCGTCTTGGGGCAAGGGATTGTCGGCAACCTGGTGATGCAGTTCGCCCGGCGGTACCGGCCGGCCCAGCTCATCGCGGTGGACGCGCTCGACCTGCGCCTCCGTATCGCGCAGGAAGTCGGCGCCTCGGAAGTGGTCAATGCGAGGGAGGAAGACCCGGTAGCCGCGGTCCAGCGGCTAACCGGCGGCGGGGCGACCATCGTCATGGACTGCGTGGGTGGCCGGGCCGGATTGCGGTCCTTTGTGCAGGCGCAAGACATGGTTGCCGACGGCGGCCTAATCCAGCTCATCGGCTTGTACCACGAGCAACCGCTGGACCTGGACGCCTCGAAAATCATGGGCAAACGGCTGATCGGCAGCTATCCACCATCTACAAGTCGGGCGGAGATCGGGCAAGAGGCAATGGCGGCGCTGGTTGCGGGAGAAGTGCGCGTCGAGCCGCTGATTACGCACCGTTTCGAGGGCCGGCAAGCGAAGGCGGCCTTCGACCTCCTCCATGAGCACATGGATCAGGCGCTCGGCGTGCTGCTCACCTGGTAGTAGCAGTCTACGGTCGTGGGAGCGACCAGGGCACCCACAAGGGATGCCCCTACAGCCCCTACAGGCGTGGTGGCGGCACGGCTGGATTCCGGCTTTCGCCGGAATGACGGTTTTGCATAGGGCGCCAGAGGAGCTTGGAGCAGGCATGAGTAGGACGTTTCGGCTCTGGGCCACCGGCTGTGCCCACGTGGGCACGGACCTCAGCGAGGGCGGACGGGAGAGTCTTGCGGAGGCTATTCGACAGTCGGAAGAGGGGGGCAGTGAGGGCGGGCCGCCTTTCGACTGGGATATTGCGCTGCATCTCGGCGACCTTTCGGGGAGTCAAACGCCGCCGGAAGACGAGGAAGGGCAGGAGGTGGTGCGGCAGTTCGCCGCTTCCCGCCAGCATCCGCGGGAGCACTTCTACAACTTGGTCGGCAACCACGATGCGAGCGGACCTGATGAGCCGTGCCAGTGGTGGTTTCGCAAATGGGTGGACCCGACCGGCGAGCACCCGGAGCACTCCGGCGTCCATGCGGAGCGCCGGCCCTATCCCATCGAGGGCACGTGGGAGCGGTATGCGTTCCGCGTGGGCAATCTCCTGTTCTTGATGATGGGGGATCGCAATGACGGCGGGCCGCCGGTCGGGCGGGGACCACGCGGGGGCTATCCGGCCGGGGCGGTCACAGGGGCGACGTTCGCATGGTGGCAACGCCTCGTCGAGGCCAATCCTGACGCGCTCATCATCTCGGCACACCACCACATGCTCAAGGAGACGACCGTGGCCTCGGGGCGGTGGGAGGGGATGCGCCAAGACGAGCACGGGCAATGGGGATCGTACTACCACGGCTACTTCGCCGACGGTGCGCCGGAAGGCGCCTCCTACCTGTACTTCGTGGACGGGCAGCCGGATGCCCAGGCGTTCGAGGGCTATCTCGCGGCGCACCCCGGCGCGACCGCACTCTGGCTCGGTGGACATACGCATACCCATCCCGACGATCACAAGGGTGGGCGGTCGCACATCGAGCGCAAGTGGGAGACCCACTTTATCAACGTCTCGGCACTGAGTCGCTATCACGGCGGCCATGACCGGGTGCCGATGAGCCGGCTGTTGACCTTCACCGAAGGGAGCGACGAGGTGCGCGTGCAGTGCTATCTGCACACGTCGGACTACGCGCCGCAGGGGTGGTATGCCCCGGCAGAGCGCATCTTGCGCCTGGCCAGAGCCTTCCAGTCGTGAGCGGCGACCGGCATATGCGTCCCGTCACACATGACCACCGCTGCAGGACGCCAACACATCGCCGGTAGCAGGTATCCTTGAGTGCCGCCGCGCCGCGCGGCACGAACTGTGCGCTTGTGAGCGTGGCGTGACGCTCTAGTATCGACTATCACACTCAGCGGACAACAGCGAGGAGGAGCACTATGGGGGCAAAGTATCGGGTGGCGATCATCGGCACCGGGCGCATGGGCGGGCTGATGGAGGACGAGTTCCCGCCGGGGAGCCAGTTCCACAAGCCCTACGGACATTTCAGTGCCTACCAGTCCATCGAGGAGACGGAAGTCGTCGCCGTCGCCAATCGCGGCGAGGAACGGCTGAAGCGGTTCGAGCGGCGGTTCGGCATCACGAACACGTACCTCGACTATCGGGAAATGATCGAGACCGAGAAGCCGGACATCGTGAGCGTGACCACCGCGTCGGTCCACCGCGCCGCGCCGATCATCTTCTGCGCGGAGCACGGGGTGCGGGGCATCTACTCGGAGAAGGGGCTGTGTGCGTCGCTGGAGGAAGCGGACCGCATCCGCGAGGCAGTCACGGCGAACAATGTGGCCTTCAACTGGGGGGCCATGCGCCGCCACCACGATGGCTTCAAGCAGCTGCGGGCCGCGATTGCGGACGGAGCCATCGGCGATCTGCTCTACGGGGTGATGTACAGCCGGACCGACATCATCAAACACCATCCGCATACGGTGGACCTGGTTTCAATGATGCTAGGCGATCCGACGCCGGTGTGGGTCGAAGGGCGGCTGGCAGAGCCGGGGGAGGGCGATGTACCCGGCTCCAAGCCGTATCCGGAGTACGATGCGGCGGGGCACCGGTACCTGCCACCGGCCGGGGAAGAGCTGGCCGATCCGATAGTCGGCTTCTTCCGGGTCGGGTACGCCGACGGGACGGAGGGGATATTCGTGCCGCGGCCCGGCAGCTTCGACGTGGACGTGCATGGCACGGGAGGCCGGGCGTATGCGTGGGACAACGGCGAAGAATTCGTTGTGCGAGCAGCGACGAAGGGCGGCTCCGGGGTCTCGTTGCAGGTTTTCCGACCGGAGGGAGAAAGCCCGACGGCGAGCACGATCCGCAACATCATCCAGGAGTTGGAGACGGGTGAGCGCACCAGCGGGAACATTGACGTGACGATGCAGTCCGTGGAGGTGCAGTTCGGGATTGCCCACTCGCACCTGCAAGGTGGTGCGCGAGTGAGTCTGCCGGTCGCGGACCGCAGTCTGTATATTCCGGGTGGGTGAACCTACACCCAACCCCCTCCCTAAAGGGAAGGGGCAGAAGGTCGTCTTGATGACTCCCCTTCCCTAAAGGGAAGGGGCCGGGGGTTAGGTCGGAGAATGACGGAGGTGAGCACGATGTCAGGGAATACTGGAACGCTGCGCGTGGCGATGGTCGGGGTGCATCGCAGCTTGGCCCGTACGCTAGCCCATCACAACTTTGCGACGGCGTTCGACGCGGTGCCGGAGACGAGCATTGCGGCCGTCTTTGAATTGGGGGCGGAGACGCGCGACGAGTTTCTGGAGTGCTGGGGCAGCGATATCCCGGCCTACGACGACTACCAGCGTATGCTCGCGGAGGTGCAGCCGGACCTGGTGTGCCTTGCCACGCGCCAGACGATGCACGCGGACCAGATCGAGCAGGCGGTGGCAGCCGGCGTGCGCGGCATACTGTGCGATAAGCCGCTGGCGACGAGCCTAGACGAGATGGACCGGATCGTGGCGGTCTGCCGGAGCAAGGGCGTGCCGCTGGCCTTCGGCCTCGACCGACGCTGGACGCCGGCCTATCGCTACCTGCGGCAGGTGCTGGCGGGCGGGGCCATCGGCGCCGTGACGAGCGTCCTGGGATACGGCTTGCCGAACCTCATCAATCACGGCTGCCACTGGTACGACGTGATGCTCGGGCTGGCCGGCGACCCGGAGCCAACGTGGGTGAGCGGCGAAGCCGTAGACGTATCCGGGGAGCCGGCCGATTCGCGAGCGAGCATGGACCCGACCGGGAACGGCCAAATCGGTCTGTCCAACGGCGTCCTCGGCTACGTCAGCGAGCATGGCGGCGCTGGCGGGTTGGCGTTCGAGGTGCTAGGCGAGAACGGGCGGCTGCTGATTCTCGATGACGCGCGGACCGTGTATCTGCTCAACGTCGAGACGGGCGCGGAGTTGGGCGCCAGGCCAACGCACCAGCCGCAGCCGCTCGACCTCCCGGCGCCCCCCAGCGGTTGGACGACGGGACCGGCGGCGGTGCAAGACCTCGTTCAAGCGGTACATACGGGCGGCAATACGGCCTGCGACATCGAGGAGGCCCGGCGGGCCACGGAGATCGGGTTTGCACTGCACGCCTCGTCGGCAGCAGGCGGGGCGCGGGTGGAGGTGCCGGTCGCGGATCGCTCGATGCGTATCGAGTCGTATCCTTGGGGGAACGAGTGAGGGCTGCCCCCCTATGGTCCCCCCGTTGCGACGGGGGGACGTGGATTCCCGCTTTCGCGGGAATGACGGGGGCCGACGGGGAGGCATCATCCAGACAGAAGTAGGTGGACAACTCAGTCGAAGCGGATAGGGAGGGAGTGAGGCGATGGGAGAGATGATGTGGCGGGCGGCGAAGGGGGAAGGCTTCGGCAACGTCTTCCTGGAGCGGGTGCCGATTCCTGAACCGGGCGATCAAGAGGTATTGACGCGGACGCGGGTCAGCCTCATCAGCCGCGGCTCGGAGCTATGGCGGCGGTACGTGATGGAGCACCCGGTCAGCCCCAATGCGATGGGGTACTCCACGACCGGGATCATCGAGAAGGTGGGTGCGGGCGTGACGCACTTTGCGCCCGGCGATAACGTCGTGGTGAGCGCGCCACACGCCGAATTCTCGCTGCGCCCGGTACCTGAGGACGACCCGCATCCGCAAGTGCATCATCTGCACCCGGATATCTCGTTGGAGGAGGGGCCTTTCCATCCGCTCTCGACGAGTAGCGCCGGCTGGGCGCAGGCGCTCGAAATCACCGCAGAGGATCGTGTGGCCGTGCTGGGGCAGGGCCTGGTGGGCAACCTGGTCATGCAGTTCGCCAGGCGCTACAACCCGGCGCAGTTGATTGCCGTGGATGCGCTGGAGCTGCGCTGCCGGCTCGCCAAAGAGGTAGGGGCGCCGGAGGTCGTGAACGCGAGCGAGGAGGACCCGGTCGAGGCGGTACAGCGACTGACGGGCGGGGAGGGCGCCAGCATCGTGGTGGACTGCGTGGGCGGGACCGCCGGCATCAAGTCGTTCGAGCAGGCGCAAAAGATGGTCGGCCGCGGCGGTCTCATTCAGGTCAACGGTAAGTACCAGAATGCGCCGCTGCCGCTCGACGTGGACAGCTATCAAGGCAAGCGCGTGATCGTCAGCTACCCGCCGAGCACGGACCGCGCGGAGATCGGGCGGATTGCGATGGCGGCCTTGGCGAACGGCGAGGTGCGCGTGAAGCCGCTCATCACGCACCGTTTCGACGGCCAGCAGTTGAAGGAAGGCTACGACTTCCTCTACGAACACCCCGATCAGGCGATGGGGGTGTTGTTCCTCTGGGAGTAGGGGGTAGGACGCCTCACCCCCCGGCCCCCTCTCCATCGCCGAGCGATAGAGAGGGGGAGTAGGAAGGGGGCAAGCAAGGGGCGTACCGGTCCCCCTATGGTCCCCCCGCAGTGTGGGGGGACGGACGCGGGAGTTAGTGCAGGGAGGGTGAGCATGACGAAAGCCGAGTGGGCTATTGCGATGTTAGAGGAAGCCGTCCTGGAGGTGCTGCGTGCTTTCCCTGATCGTCGTGGGCAGAACTCGGATACCATAGCGATGAAGGCTGGCCTACCAGACTCCGGGGACATTGTGGTTGGGGTCCTGCGTCAGCTCCAGGCGAAAGGCCAGGTTGTTGGGGCTGGAGGCTGGAGGCTGGCTTGATACCCGGGCCACCGCAGCGGCGGCACTGGAGGGTAAAGGAGTTGACTGATGGCTGATATTCTTGAGAACCAACGAGATATAGAACGAGCTGAGGCGAACGTGGTGGAGGCCTATTGTCTTCAGTGTGGTGGTACGGAGACAAGAGAACAGCTTTTGGGGTTTGGTGCTGCTGATACTTATATCTGGTCACAGTTTGACTGTTCCATGCGGCGCCGTCACAAGCAAAAGCACTCCTGTCAGGTCAGGATAGACCGGCAGCAGCTTCGTCAGGGAAGGCTAGTGGTTGGCGTGTTCTGCCTGCAATGCTGCGAGGATGCCATGGGTGAGATTCATGGGAAGTCTGGAGCAAGGTTTGATGGGCCATTCTATTGTCGCGAGTCATCGCATCGGTGGCTGGTCCTCATCAATGGCGGTAGGTTCTAATCAGCTAGTGGATCACCAGAGCCTTCCACCGAGAAGCTGAATTATCGCGAGCATAAGTACGATAATCCACTTGACGACAGTCGGCCCTCTTCCAGGATGGGAGTGGGGTGCGGGAGACAACGAGGGAGGTGAGGAACGATGGCAGACACGAGCGCGAAGCATCGGGTAGCGATCATCGGCTGTGGGCGCCTCGGGCAAAAATACGCCCAAGCCTATTCGACATACCCGGATACCGAGATCATCGCTATCGCCGAGTACAACGACGAGCGGCGGCAGGCCGTCGGCGAGCGGTTCGGCATCACGGCGCTGTATCCCGACGTCGAGGCGCTGCTGGCGGACGTGGTGCCGGACATTGCGGCAATCGTCACGCCGACCAAGTTCTACAAAGAGGCGGTCATTGCCTGTGCGGAGGCCGGCGTGAAGGGCATCTCCACGGATAAGCCCATCGCCGGAAGACTCAGCGATGCGGATACGATGGTGGAGGTGTGCCGGGAGCGCGGGATCGTCTATGCCGGGGGCAACCTGCAACGGGCAATGTCCGAGGTGCAGGAGGTGGCGCGGCGCATCCACGCCGGCCAGTATGGGCCGATCATCGGCGCCAGCATCCACCGCTGGGGGAGCGGTGAGATTTCGGGCGGCGGCTGCCAGCACGTCGCGGTGCTGACCCTGCTGGCGGGCGCGGAAGTGGACGAGGTGATTGCGTGGGGCACGCCCGCGGACGCACTCGCCGGCGACACGGACGAGGGACTGATTATCAATGGCCGGTTCCGAATGACCAACGGCCTCGACTGCGCGGTGTTCGGTATGGAAACGCCGTACCGGGGCGTGGACGTGTGGAGCGAGGACACGCTGATCCGCTGGGATTGGGGGCCGCCGGAGATTTACCAAGGCTACGACAAGGACGGTGCGCGCCAGCGGATCGAGGCGCACTACGCGCCATATCGCTGGAGCGAGTATGGCTACCTCATGTCGGCCATCCGGTCGTTCTTGGCGGCGGTGGAGACGGGCAGCGAGTTGGTCATCTCGGGGCACGACCTGCGGCAGGCGTTGGAGGTGGCCATCGCTGCGAAAGTGTCGGCGCAGCGGGGGAGCGTGCCGATCAAGCTGCCGTTGGAAGATCGCTCGCTGAGTCTCCCTCCGCGCCGGTATCGGTGGCTGGGCGGCGATGAGGATGGCCTGCCGCAGTCAGTGGAGGAGGCTGCGGGCCGCTGAGACGCGCCCGGTCCGCACCGCAGCTTTCCACAGGATAGGGGCACCTGATGGTCCTACGGGTAGGGATAGATACGGGCGGCACATTCACCGATTTGATCGGTGTGGTGCAGAACGAGCAGTCGGAAGGCTCCGGCCGGCTGATCGTCACCAAGCGGCCCTCGACACCGCGCCACCCGGAGGCCGGGGTGTTCGAGACGCTGGCCGACTCCGGCATCAGCCCTGGCGACATCGACTCGCTGATCCTGGGGAGCACGGTGGCGATCAACATGCTCCATACCCGGAGCGGGGCCAGAGTGCTCTATCTGACCACGCAGGGCTTCGAGGACGTGCTGTTCATCCAGCGGATCAACCGCCGGTTCCACTATGACCTGGATTGGGTGAAGCCGGCGCCGTTTGCCGAGCGGCGCGACTGTCTGGGCGTGCGGGAGCGGATCAGTAAGGACGGCGACCTCCTGATTCCGCTGGACGAGCAGGAGTTGGCCCGGCTGCGCGCGGTCGTGGCGGAGCGCCTCGCCGAGGGGTCCGCAGACGACCGGCCGGCGGCTATCGCGATCAACCTGCTGTTCTCCTATGTCAACCCCCGGCACGAGCAGGAGTTGGCAGCGTTCTTGCAGCGCGAGTTCCCGGACGTACCCGTGTCGCTGTCGCACGCCGTCGCGCCGATCTGGCGGGAGTACGAGCGCGGCAGCACCACCGTCGCCGATGCGTACATCAAGCCGCACGTAGCGGCCTTTGCCGGCAACCTGGAGCGGGGTCTGCGGGAGCGTGGGTTGGCAGCGCCTTGGGCATTGATGAAGTCGAACGGCGGCACGATGCTCCCGGCGGCCGCGCCGCAACAGGCGGTGCAACTGCTGCTCTCGGGGTTGGCCGGGGGGATCATTGCCGGACGCTATTTCGGGGAGCTGGCGGGGACGGCGGGCCAAAACGGCACGGCCGGCGCGTCAAAGGTGATCTCCTTCGACATGGGGGGTACGAGCACCGACGTGGGGCTGGTGATTGACGGCGAGTACGGCTACACGACGGAGTATCAGGTCGAATGGGGCATTCCGGTCGCGGCGCCGTTCATTGACATCACGACGATTGGCGCGGGTGGCGGCTCACTCGCCTGGGTGGATAAGGGTGGCTTTCTCAAGGTCGGCCCACAGAGCGCGGGCGCCGATCCCGGCCCGGCGTGCTACGACGCCGGGGGTGCCGAGGCGACCGTGACCGACGCGAACCTGGTGCTGGGGCGGCTCAATCCCGACTACTTCCTGGCCGGGACGATGGCGCTGAACCGGGAGCGGGCGAGCGAGGCCGTCGCAGGCATGGGCTGGCGGGTGAGTCTCGAAACAGACGATGCCGCGCTGGCTATCGTGCAGCTGGCGAACGAGAACATGGCGAACGCGCTGCGGCTGCTGACGGTCGAGCGGGGGATTGACCCCCGCGAGTTCGATCTGGTGGCCTTTGGTGGCGCCGGACCGCTCCATGCCGTGGCGCTGGCCGAGGCGGTGGGAATAGGCCGGGTGATCGTGCCACCGCACGCCGGGCTGACCTCGGCCCTAGGCACGCTGCTCGCCGACCTGCGGGTAGACCGGTCCTGGACACACGCCTATCGCTCCAACGACTTGGACGTGGCGCGGATCAACGCGCGCTTTGACGAGCTGACGGAAGCGGCCCTGCGGGACCTGCGCGCCGAGGGCTTTGCCGGCACACCAACGATTGCCCGCTCGATCAGTATGCGATACCTGGGGCAGAACTACGAGCAGGACGTTCCGGTGCCGCCCGGCCCGATTGGGGAGGAGAGCATTGCCGCCGTGATGCAGCGGTTTCATCAGCAGCACGAGGCCTTCTACGGCTACAGCATCGCCGGCGAGATCATGGAGCTGATCCATTTCAACGTGAGCGTAATCGGCGCGACGCCCGACGTGGCGCTCCCGCGCTGGCCAGCCGGGTCGGACGGCAGCGGTGCGGCCAGGCCCCGGTCACAGCGGGAGGTACAGTTCGCGGAGTCCGGGCGGGTGGACTGCCCGATCTACCGGCGCACGGACCTGCCGGCCGGCGCGGGGCTGACGGGGCCGGCGATCATCGAGGACCCGGACTCGACGACGCTGCTGCCTACCGGACGGCAGCTGACCGTCACGGAGCACGGATTGCTGGTGATTGAGGTGTAGGGGTGGGGGGTGAGACGTAGCCCCCACCCTAGCCCTCCCCCGTCCCGACGGGGGAGGGAACACGCCCGCCCCCGCAGCGGCCCATGCCGCCGTCCCCCTGCCGCAGCGGGGGGACCATAGGGGGGCTAAAATGACGCTGAGGAAGATGGTGAGTGGTGATGGCAGGGACGCAGAGGGTGGATGGGGCGGCGAGTGTGGCGGGGTCGCAGGTCACGCAGAGCGTGATCCACAATCGTCTGGTGATGATCTGTCGGGAGATGGGCATTGCCATGATGAAGACCTCGTATTCGACCATCTTCAATGAGGGCCTGGACTTCTCCTGCGTGATCTTCAATCGCGACGGCGAGATGATCGCGCAAGCCGAGTTTTGTCCGGCGCAGCTGGGGGCGATCCTCTACACCGTGCGGTGGGCGATTGACGAGTACGGCTTGGAGAACTTCGAGCCGGACGACGTGCTGATCCACAACGACCCCTACCGGGGCGGCTGCCACATGCCGGAGCACACGATCATCAAGCCGGTGTACTACGACGACGAGCTATTCGGGTTTGTGGCGAACATCGGGCACGTGGCGGAAATCGGGGGAATGGCGCCCGGCTCATTCGCGGCGACGGCGACGGAGGTCTACCAGGAGGGGTTGCGGCTGCCGCTCGTCAAGATCATGCGCCGGGGCGAATACGTGCAGGACATCTGGAAGATCATCCTGGCCAACCACCGCACGCCGCGGCACACCTGGGGCGACTTCCACGCGATGATCGGGTCGCTGCACATCGCGGAGCGCCGGCTGCACGAACTGCTGGGGCAGTACGGGGTTCCGGTCATCAACGAGGCTTGCACGGCGCTGATGGACCACGCCGAGCGGTGGATGCGGGAAGAGATACGGCAGATACCGAACGGCGAGTACTCCTTCGAGGACTGCGTGGAGGACGACGGCGCGACGAGCGATCCTAGTTGGATTCGGGTGACGATGGTGGTGCGCGACGACGAGATCATCGCGGACTTCAGCGAGTCCGATCCGCAGGCGAAAGGGATCGTGAACGCGACCTACGGGGTGACAGCCTCAGCGACGTATAACGCGCTCTTCCACGTGACCGACAACGAGATTCCGCATAACTCCGGTTGCTACCGGCCAATCAAGATCATCGCGCCGCCGGGGACGGTGATGAACGTGCAGCATCCGGCGCCCTCGGTCGGGGGGAACACGGAAACGCATCCGCGCATTGTGGACATCATCCTGGGCGCGTTGAGCCAGGTGATTCCGGAGCGGGTGGCGGCTGCCGAGGGCGGGACCTCGTGCAACTTCCTGTTCGGGGGGCATCACCCGGAGACGGAGCAATACTACGTCGTGTACAGCTTCGAGGGCGGCGGGTGGGGCGCAAGGCACTACAAAGACGGGAACAACGTTGTCGTGGTGCCGAACGGGAACTGCCGGAATACGCCGGTGGAAGTGTTCGAGACGCGCTATCCCTGGCTGACGCACGCCTATGCGCTGGTGCCGGATTCGGCCGGGCCGGGGGAGTTTCGGGGCGGGCTGGGGGCACAGCGGCTGCTAGAGGTGGTCGCGCCAGCGGAGATCACGGTCAGCGCGGTGTTCGAGCGGATGCAGGTCAACCCGTGGGGGCTACTGGGCGGAGGCGAGGCGACGACGTCGGCGATCCTGGTGCAGAAGCGGGGAGACGACCGCTTTCGCACCTTCTCCGAGGTGTATGGCACGGTCAGCGCGGCCAAGTTTGCCAACTGCGTGGTGGGGCCGGGGGACCGGATACTGATTCAGTCGCCGGGCGGGGGCGGCTATGGGCCGGCGGCGAGGCGCGACCCGCAACTGGTGCTGGAGGACGTGGAGCAAGGGTTCATCTCCGAGCGGGCGGCGCGGGAGGTATATCAGGTGGCCGTGGAGCGTGACGGCAGCCGGTACGCGGTAAACGAGGCGGCGACGGCCGGGCTGCGCGGGGAGTAGGGGGCGGCGGTGGGCTACTGGGAAGACTTGGAGCTGGCGTGGTGGGATACGAACGTGGTCAATTGCTCGTTCTGCGGGCAGATGATTCCCAAGCGGCGCTGGGTATCGGAGGTTGGCGGGGAGGTGCGGAGCTTCTGCTCCCTGGACTGCGAGGAGCTTTACGTAAATTACTGGGTGCCGAAGCACGGGCATGGAGTGCCGGCGCCCCGCGCTCGGAAGGCTGATTAGCCACAGAGCACACAGAGCGCACAGAGTGGCGGGGCGCGGACCTCACCCCCGGCCCCCTCTCCAACATTTGGAGAGGGGGTGTACGTCTCCCGGCGGCGCGGGGTGCGGTATACTAGCGGCTAGGCCGCTGCCTTGGTGCTACCCCTCTCCCGCTGGGTGAGGAGCGCCGGGGGTGAGGAGCGCACTATGACTGCAGAAGCCGTCGTTGCCGAGCCACCCGCGATCACCGGTGACGACCAGCAGGAGTCGGAAGACCGCCTACGCCATGAGATCCGAGAGTCGGAAGACCGCTTACGCCATGAGATCCGGGATTCGGAGGGCCGCATCCACCGCGAGCTACAACACTATGCGACCAAGGCCGATCTGAAGGACACTGAGCTACGGCTCGGATCGGAAATCAGTGGCCTGCGAACCGACCTCAAGGACACCGAGCTGCGGCTCAAAACGGAGATCAGCAATGTCGAACTGCGGCTCAGGACGGGGATCAGCGATGTTGAGCTGCGGCTTCAGACGCAGATCAAGGACGCGCAGATGTGGCTGTTGCTCCGGCTGGGGGGCCTGATTTTCGCTGCGGTCACCATCGCGGTTGCCGTCCTCAAGCTCCTTGAGGGCCTGGGGTGACCGCGGCGGTATACTAGCGACTAGCCCGCTGCCTCGGTTAGAGCCTCTCCTACTGGGAGCAGACGGCCGGGGGTGAGGAGCACACGATGACCGCAGAAACCATCGTTGCCGAGCCACCCGCGATCACCGGTGACGACCTGCAGGAGTCGGAAGACCGCCTACGCCATGAGATCCGAGATTCGGAGGACCGCTTACGCCATGAGGTCCGGGAGTCGGAAGATCGCCTCCACCGCGAGCTACAACACTATGCGACCAAGGCCGACCTCAAGGAAACCGAGCTACGGGTGCAGGCCAACATTCGAGACACGGAGTTGCGGCTCCTCGCCAAGATTCAGGAAGTCCAGGTGGAGCTTCAGGCGCAGATCAAGGACGGGCAGCTGTGGCTGCTGCTCCGGCTCGGTGGCTTGATTGTCGCCGCCGTCACCATCGCGGTTGCCGTCCTCAAGCTCCTCGAAGGCGTAGGGTAGGGGGCGGGACTCACCCCCGGCCCCCTCTCCAACAATTTCGGAGAATACGTGAACGAGTTTGCCGGCCGCCACAATGACCGGCCCTTGGATACCGTAGACCAGATGGCGGCGATGGCGCGGGGGATGCAGGGCAAGCGGCTCCGGTATCAGGACCTCATTGCCGGCGGGCCGGTGTATCCCGAGTGGCCGTTGCCGGAGGCGGCTCGTTGAAGGGCTGGCCCAGTCGTTCAGCCTCTTCACGACGAGCGTTCCACGCGATCCACTTGCTGTTGGCTTCTTGCTGGCCTTCTTCGCGTGCTCGCCTGAGGCGCGTCATCCTATCGTAGCCCCAATCGAACAGTGCCATGCTCGCTCTCCTTCCTGCGATCAGCATCAGCGAGACAATTGCCGCTGATAATCCTACGGTCCCGGCTTCCTCAGTGAGCAGTTTGAGCAGCGTATCGCCAATAGATCGGCTGTTGATCCAGATGCATCCCCAGGAACGACACCAGCAAACTTCTAGCCATTGTTCAACTTGACGGCTCTGGTAGATGAAGCCGACCGCCCAACTGCTAGGGAAAAGGACTGAGAACCGCTTGAGGTCGTCCTGACGAACACTCCAGATCGACTCCCGGCCGCTGCTATCAGCCATCCCTCCTCCGAACGCGGCCGCCGGCAAGCGGCGTGAATCTACGGTCAGATCGAGCTAGGTTGTTAGCAAGGAGGGTTAGTCGGCAGCAGGAGGTTGCTGTAGGTACTCCCATTCCGACTCGCGCTTGGGTGGTGTAGTGAGCAACGCCTGGGCGACGTGCTCCAGTGTGTCCGGGATCGGTTCCGGCATTGGGCGCGGTGGACGGCCAACGGAGCGGCGCGGCGCGGCGACGGGCGGTGCCTGACTCACATCTGCCATGTCACTCCCTCCTAGCGGCACTCTGATTGTAAGGATATTATAGCACCGCGCAACCGCTTATACATGTTATAAGAAGCTATAAGCGGCTGGGCAACCTCAAAATCGGCGCCGTGTCTGGTTGCACCCACTAGCCGTCCGTCGTGTTTACTTTGCGGTATAATTCCCTTTCTTGGTGCGTCAGTGCTCATACCAACCTCCAGAACATAGATGATACCAGAAGACTCAGATCACCAGCCGCGCACCCCGCGGCCGGCGCTTGCCCCCATGCACTGACGGCTCGGCGCACCATTTCGCTGCCAGCCGCCGTACCGCCACGTAGGTCGCTTCATCGAAGGCGAGGAGGTCGCAGCTGACGCGGCGGTCGAGGAGGGCACGGTTGGGGTCGGCGTCGGCGAGGTAGGCGGGCTGGAGCCGGAGGGTGCGGAACTCGTCGAAGATCGTCTCGGCGCGGCGGAGCTGCTCGTCGCTGAGGGTGCGGAAGTCGAGCACGGGGAGGGTCTCGGCAGAGCGGATCGTCATGTCACCCCGACCGGCGACTTGACGACTTGAGTGCCACCAGTAGCACAGCAACCCCAACGTACTGTTGCCCCACAAGGTAAAGGCGTAGTCGTAGTATGGATTGTCAAAGCTCACGTTGGGCCAGGCGCGGCCACCAATGCTCTCTTGCTCGGTGAAAGCCGTTGCCAATGGCTGTGAATTGAAACGGAAACCGCGGCTCAGGTGAGCGCGGCTGGCGGTAGCCCAAACCTTGGGGACGTTTTCTTCCATGCCTTGCCGCACCAGTAATTCTGAGTCCGGGAGGCATACTAGCCGCGTTTCATTCTTGGCATTATGGTTCCACAACGCGGGATAGGTAGCCGTCGGATTGGCGGGTGCTTTGTCAAAAGGCCCACGCGGGGCCGGGCCGGTAATGTCGCGGTCTACCAAGCCCAGTTCGCCGACGCTGCCCAACAACGCCACGTTCAGCTCGGACGCTGCCGGCCGGCCCGGCAGCCAGAGGCGGGAATGAAACAGCGCATGGGCCGTTTGCGCCAGGGAGTAATCCGCGAGGCGGACCGCGCCCCAGACGGTGCTCTCGGTGTCATTGGCAGTCGTCATCATCTGTCCGGCCGACTCGGCCCCGACCGTCAGTGGTGTGCCGCCGTAGGGACCGTCCTCGACCTGCCTGACGCCGTTGGCCGAGGCCACGTTACCGGCCAGCACGCTGGCGTGGGCAAACCCCTGGGGCCGGCGGGTGAGCGAGGTGAAGTGCCGGCGTGGAGACGGTTTCTCGTCAGTCTGTAGCTTGCGGGCGATCACCAAGCATTCGGCCAAACCGGTGTCGGCTGAGAACGACAGATCATCATTGTCCGCAGCAGCGATGGTCAGCACGGTCAAGTCCGTGTAGTCGGCAGCCAGCATTTGCCGGAACTTCTGCCAGGACAGCCCGGCCGCGGCGGATAAGGGCAGCACCAACGCGAGGACGCCGCCCGGTTTGAGCTTCTTGTCCGCCAGCGCCGCAAAGGCGGACGCGATGCCGGCATTGCCGTGGTAGCACGTGCCCCTGCCCAACTCGTTAATCCGCTGCCCCATCTCCGTCTGATCGGCGGGCGTGGCATCGAAAGCGGCAAAGGCAGGATTGGTGATGTCCGCGTGGGCGCCCTCGTGATTGGTGGCGCGGGTAAAGGGCGGATTCATGATGATTAGATCGAAGCTCCGGTCGGGGATGTCGACAGGGACCTGCTCTACCGTCTCCTCCCCGGCACTGCCAGTGCGCCGCGTCGGACCGCTCATGTTGATCAGTGTCAAGGCTAACGAGTCGCCCAGGCGCTCCAGCGAGCCGATCTGCACGCTGTTGTCCTCCTGCCGGCCGTAGGGAAAGACATAGAGGCGCGTGTCGCCAAAAGCAACGGCCGGCTGGACGCCGGAAAGAGTGGCGCCGGTGATATGGACCGCCGAGGGCATCACGTCGCAGCCGTACAGCACTTCTTCCATCATCACCGGATGCAGGGCCGCCGGATCGCCGCCGGCGCGCTCGTGCCGGGCGGCCAGCCGCTCGTACACCGCCGACAGCAGGGCGCCGGTGCCGCAGGCAAAGTCGGCGACGCGCAGCGTGCCTATCGCGGCCGGGTCCGACCAATCCACGCCGTCCAGCTTGGCGACGGCCAGCCGCGCCAGCAGCGCCGCCGAGGCCGGCAGGGTGTAGAAGGTGGCCAGATATTTGCGGTCGGCAATCAACCGCTGGAAGATGCGGCCGGTGAGGTCGTGGGCTTGGTCTACGCCGGTGGCGCTGATGGCTTGGGCGGTCTCGCGCAGGCGGCGCAGGATGTCGGCGGCGTCGCCGGCCTGGAGCTGGGAGAGCAGGTCCTTGGCGATGGCAAATATGGGCCAGTAGTTGATCTTGAGGATGGCGGTCCAGGCGGTCAGGACCTCGCCTTGGGGGTTGGCGATGGCATCGCCGCACACCAACTGGAGGGGCTGAACCTGATCGTGCATCCCAGCGATGCGCTCGTGAAATACCAGCGCATTGGCGATGATGGCGCAGGCCATCCGGCGCGTCTGCGGCACGTTCGCCATACCCAGCTGCTGTGCCATCTTCCGCGTGATGACCAGCCGGCTGGCATCTACGGCGTCCAGCAGCTGGGCCGCGGCGTCAATGCCGCCTTGCAGCGTGTCGGTCGCCGCATCCACCGCCCGCTGCGGCACGGACACCAGGCGCACCAGGTCCGCCAAGTCCGCAACCGCCCCGGCCAGCCAGCCGGACGCCGGGAACCGCCGCCCGCCGGCGGCCTCGGCTACCGGGTCGTGGCCCGGCACAAGGGTGAAGACGCAGTATTCGAGGCGAGCGGCCGTGAGCGCGGCGCGGAGGTCGGCAGCGTCACCCACGTCGGCGGGATAGCGCAGGGCAATGGCCGCCTCGATGGGCCGCGGGTGGTCGATCAGCGGCAAGCTAAGGCGCTCCTGGGACTCGGTTTCGACGTTGGCGGCGGGTAGGTATTCGGCTTCGATGACGACCGGGGCGCGGCCAGGGTCGGTGATGAGCAGGTCGGGCTGCAAGCCGGGACTGCCGGCGATGACGCGGGTGTTCTCGAACAGGACGCGGCTGCCGGGCAGCATGGGCTGCAGCAGTTGGCCCAAGGCGTTGTTGGCGTTCGGCTCGGTCTGGCGCGGCATGGGGCGGCCCTCTCGTCACGCACGCGGCATCAGGGCAGGAACATCCGTTCGAGGATACCAGATGAGGGACGGCGGCAGATTAGGCACTGGCGCGGAAGCTGAAGAGGTGGGCATCGCGGAGGGTGAAGGCGAGGCGGATGCGCTGGCCGGTGAGTTCGGCCAGGCGGCGGTCGCCGGGCCAGCGGAGGGGTCCCGGGCCGATCAGGTGGCGGGAGGGGACGTTGCCGCTGAACTCGGCGCGGTCGGGACCGGCAAAGCCGGCGATGGGCTGCTCGGACTCGTCCAGGACTTCGACGAACAGGGCGCCGCCGCCGTCGAGAGGGTAGCCGTCGTGGTGGCGGGTGGTGGAGGCGTTGAGGAGGAGGTCGCCGCCGGGCCAGGTGAGCGGCTTGGTGATTAGCTCGCCGTCCTGCACACCGGCGGAGAGGGAGACAAAGCGGTCTTCGGTGATGGTGGCCATGCCGACGACGCCGTATTGGATGGGACCCTGCTTGACGTGGGTATGCGCGCCGGTGCGCCCGCCGAAGTAGAAGCGGAGCTGGTTGCCGACCGGGATGGGCGGGGCGGAAGAGCTGCTGGACCAGCGCTGATTCCAGTAGTAGGTGGGGCCGATGAACGCTTCGCGGGGGACGGGCCAGTGCCACTGCCGGAGGTCGTGGCTCCAGCCGAGCACGATGTCAATGAAGTCGGGGATACCGTTGTAGCGCCAGAGCAGTCCGAGGAAGAGGTCGGCGTAGGGAAAGGCGGTCATGCCGTAGTATTCGACCTCCGGGCCATCCACCAGGTCAGGCTTGAGCAGTGTGTCGAACGGAGGGAAGCGCCCAAAGTCGGGGCTGCGAGTGATGCCGACGGAGCGGGCGCCATATCGCTGGCGGCCGTGATGGGGCTTCAGCAGCAGCACGTATTGGCCGTCCACCTTGTGAAAGAGGACGTTCTGGACATCGCCAACCGGCGCTAGGAGCGGGTCGGGCAAGGGGGTCCAGCGGTAGCCGTCGCGGCTGGTGGCGCCGCGGATCGCGCCGCCCTTTTGCCAGATCAGCTTGAACGGCGCGGCGGGGTCGTCCGGCTCGTGCATGACACTGGGATTCACGATGCCGGACATGACGATATTGTTGTCGCGGCTGCCGCCATACTCGACGGTGCCGACGGTGGGGCGCTGCCAGCGGAGGCCGTCATCGCTCTCGGCGACGCAGACGAGCGACGGTTGGTTCGGATTGAACGTCGAGTAGTACATCCGGTAGGCGCCATCGAGGCGGAACACGGTGCCGTAGAAGATGAGGCCGGTGCCCTCCCAGGGCATATCAGGGCGCAGGAGCGGCTCGGGGTAGACCTCGGCGGGATACCAGCGGCGCTGCAGGCGGCGCTGCTCGGCAACCCAGGTGTCGTCGAGGAACAGTTGGCTCTTGGTCAGGTCGGGCTGCGTTTGCATGGTGGCTCCGAATCTCGCTCTCCGTACTCCGACGCAATACGGTGTGCTCACCTGCCCGCAGGATGACGGACTCCGGCCTAGTTGTCAATTCACCGGGTCGCCGTTGGAACGGCCGGTCGGTTCCTCAATTCGCCGCAACTCCGCTAGGAACGCGCGCGGTGTGAGAATCGAGATTCCCTGGTACGCGCCGAGCCGCAGCAGATGTGCATCGCCGCTCACAATATACGCCGCGCCACCAGCAACGGCGCACTCCAGAAACATGTTATCTGCCGGATCGGCGGCGATCACGTCTAACTGCTCGGTTGGAGTTACGAGAATTGCCACCTGACGCAGTGACACAACAAGCTCGGCAATTGCCGCCGTACTCATCCCATGCCGTTCAGACAGATGCGGATACTGGAGCACACGCTGATATTCCGCGAGGATTGGCTCGGAGACGAGGAGTGCGAAAGCATGGCGCTCCCACCGAGCGAAGAGTTGCGCCGGCGGCCCCGTTGGGGAGAGGAACCGGCTGACGAGCACATTGGTGTCGACAACGACCCTCATGGTCGGGACGCGGCGCGCACCGCCCGTACTGCCTGATCGGCCAACGCCTGCGCCTCCTGGGGCGCGAGGCCCGCCCGCTCGGCGGCCACGCTGGCTTGGGCAAAGAACTGGCGGCGGCCACGCTTCCACTGCTCGTAGACCTCAATTGGGACCAGCGCCGCCACAGCTTCACCCTGGCGCTCCATGACGACGTGGTCCCCGCTGCTGAGGACTCCCTGGAGCAACTCGCCAAACTGCCGGCGAGCTTGAACAGCCGCGATAGTCTTCTCCACGAGCGGTAGCCTCCCTGCCGATACCCATGTCCTGAGCACAGGCTACTCGATTATCACAGATTACACGCCCAGGTGTCACCCGGCTGGCGCTCACCGGCCGGACGTTACCTGCTGCGAGACGCTAGTGGCGGTGGAACTCGCCGACCACGGTGATGCCGATGCGGACGGCGGGGGCGTCGCCGAGGACGCGGATGTAGTGGAAGGTGTTCTTGGGCGCGAGGACGAAATCGCCGGCGCGGGCGATGACCGGCTCGTCGTAGCCTTCCATCTCCCAGGAGATTTCCCCCTCCATCACGACCCACCACTCGTCGTGGAGGTGGTAGTGTCGGTCATTGGGCGTGCCGGGTGCCTGGTAGATGACCGCCGCCTGCATCTCATCGGTGAGTGTCAGGAGCGTTGACCAAGGCGGTGGCCCCATGCGGGCCTTGATGACCTCAAGCCGGGCGTGGAGCTGGCCGGGGTTGAGGATTGCCGAACGGGGCTTCGCCGGACGGGGCTTGGGTGGCGACGATACTGCGGTCATCGGTGCTTCCTCTCTTGCGACGGGCTGTGGGGGGGTCCGCCGTTCTCGGTGTCCACATTTGCGAGTATCTTCCGAGCCAATTCCCGGAAGTCAGTATAAGCGTCCCAGACGGAAGCCGCATGACCGCCGATGGCGCCATCCGCGGAGGTGAGCTTGAAAATGGGCTTGCGTGCTTCCTGAGCCATCGGGACCAGGCTGCGGTAGTGCTTGACCGTAGCCAGGGAGTTCCGGTCCTGGTCGGGTGAAGGCGGGTAGGGGCCCTGTCCATTCTCTAGTAGGTTCTCGGCGTATTCTCCCGGCATCCGGTTAACCCACTTGTCGTATGCCTTGACCGGGCGGCTCAAGCGGACGCTATGCTGTTGCACCACGTAGCCAATGGGTTTCATGTGGCCCCCGGGAAGGGGAAAACTAGGTGTAGTCCAGTTATCCTTCCGTTTTCCCCATTCCGTCCGCCATTCATGGAGAGTGGGGCCTAGATTTCGCAGGCCCTGGAGCGAAAACAGGTCAGCTCCCAGTGGAACGACGACATAGTCCGTGGCGATAAGGGCAGAGCGATTGATGGCGCCAAGATTTGGGCCAACATCCGCAAGGATGATTGAGGCGTCCATCTGCTTGGCGCCGTTTTGCATGATGGTCGAAAACGCGGTCAGGATTCTGAAGGGCCTGTATAGGTTGCTGGACCCAAGCGCATTTGGCCAGACTGCGGACAAATCATCCTCGAATCCCGCCAATGCCAGATCACCCGGTATCAGGTGCAATGTGGGGGTGATTTTCTGGAGCTTCGGGAGCTGCAAATCCGCAACCTCCGTGAGGGGTTTCACGCACCGAAAGATGGTGCTCGAGGATGAAGGGGTTCCATCACCATCTACATAAATGGCCTCCAATCGGTCTTCATCCAGGAACATGCTAGTAAGATTAGCTTGCGGATCGAGGTCGCAAGCAAGCACTTGGTAGCCAATTTCGGACATCATCCAGGCAAGGTGATACACGAGGGAGGTCTTGCCGACTCCACCCTTGTTGTTGAAGAACGTCAGGACCGGAACAGTCATTTTCAAGAACTCCCTTCAACTCCACGTGACCTTATAGTAACGAGTACGTTATTCATGTCGGCACGAAATTCTATCTCGGGGTGACCAGCTTCTTGGAGCAGCCGCCTGGCAAGAGGTATTCCTATCCCGTACCGCTGTACGAATCCCAGGCTCCGCATAGCCTCGGCAAGATTGGGATTGCGGTAGGCCGTTAGTCCCGGCTGACCGAAGTTTTCCGCTGTTACCGACCCGAACACACCGCCCGGGCTCAGTATTTCTATACGATTATCATACCAGTAGACTCGAACCGGTGCATTGTTCCCTTCGTACAAGCGATGCATGACTGCATTGCGGGCGATCTGTTGGATAGCGACAACCGGATACGTGCTGCTGCGCCGCTCGATGGGGCCTGACGTAAAGTCAACTGCCGTCCGGTTGTGACCGTTCAACTTCTCGTCGAGCCGGCGAAGCACGTCCGTAATGGTTCCGCTGATTTGCTCCTCATCGGATATGGGATCAGTCAAATCGTTGCCCAAGATTCTCAGAAATTGCACATATGCCCCCGGTAAGTAGTCCAGCGTCCGTTTGCCCAGCACGAGCATTCCGAGAACGGTGGGTGTTGGCTCATCAGGCGACACGATCATCTTCGTCGCGGCCAACTGTTCATTGAGACTGCGGTCATTGGCCTCCAGAATATCCGGAGCGAAGGCTTGCGTAAGGTATTCGTTCTCGAATTGAGTGCGATTGAGGTCAGCCAATGTAGCATAGCGGATGGGATGGATGTCGAATGGGATGTCACTGTAACGGCGTTTCTCACTGAGAATGCGTTCGTCTTGCGCGGTCGCGATCCCGCGCCGTGGGCCGATCCGAATGTGTACTCTGCCTCTGCAGCGGACCGGTGGGGAGTCCGACGGCTGCACCGTGACCACTGCGACATCGTTGCCACACAGGGAAAGCCTATCGACCACCATTGAGGGCGGCGGCACGATATTGCCGTCGGTCTTCATGTCCGCCAACCGCAGAAGCAACTCATCCGTGACCGGCAAGCCTGAGACGGTGCCGTCGTTTCGTACACCAACGAACACTACCCCGGGCAGGCGATGGTCGGGTAGGTCGTTGGCAAAGGCGCAGATTGCTTCCCGAATCTTCGTGGCCGTACTCCTTGACAGCAACTCCTTGCGCTCGACACGGTCCGCCTCGCCGGCCCGCAGCAGCCGCAGCAAGTCTTGGTTATCGAGGGTGGTCACAGCGGAATCCTCTCGCGCCCGGTGCGGACGTGGGCTGGACTATTATCACAGACTATGCGCGGGGATGTCATCCGGGTGGCAGCGGATCGGTGCGCCCGCGGAGCACCGGGCCGGGGTGGAGCGTGTAGACTGAAGCGCGCTGCCGGGTGGACAGCCGACCGTGGCGCCACCAGCGGCACAAGGCTGCACGAGGAGGCAAGATCGTGAGCGACACTGATGCCCTGTCCATAGAAGTGGGGATGATCTCTTCGCCCCACCCACATGCGCCGATGCACGTCAAGACCCTGGAAGTGCTGCCGGAGGTCGCGGCGATTCACGTGTGCGGCGTCGCCGACGAGGATACCGACGCGCTCGGCGAGGGCGCGACCAAGGTGCAATCGGTGACGACGAGCGTTGACGAACTGCTGGCGCGACCGGAAGTCGGGGCGGTGGTGGTGTGTGTACGTAACGACCTCTGCCCCGACATCCTGCACGCGGCGGTGGAGGCCGGCAAGCCGGTGCTATTCGAGAAGCCCGGGGCGCTCTCCGCCGCCGACCTGCGGGCCGTCGCGGACCGGGCGCACGCGCGGGGCCTGACGATGAGCACGTTCTTTCAGAACCGCTGGAACCCGGCGATGCGCGATGCAGTCGAGATCTGTCGGAGCGGTGCGCTGGGGAAGATCATGGCGGTCGAGGCGCGGATGGTGACGTCGCAGGTGCGCTACCGCAACCCGGGGCATTGGCTCTTCCGCAAGGACACGGCCGGGACGGGCATTCTGTCGTGGCTGGGGTGTCACTACCTGGACCTGCTCTGCTATTTCCTGGACGACCGGGTGGTCGAGGTCGCGGCGCTGGTTGCCCAGCAGAATCCGGAGCAAATCGAGGTCGAGGACACGGCCTGCTTGGTGCTGCGGTTCTCCAGCGGGGTACTGGGCACGCTGCACGCGGGCTATCACCTGATCGGGAGCGAGGCCGGGTACTCCGGTGCGGCCTACGACACCTTCATCGGCTTCCGCGGGACGGACGGCTACCTGCGGCTGCCGCGCGAAATGGACGGGTTTACGGTGCATAGCCTCGCGCCCGGCTGGCAGGGCAAGGGCAAGCAGGACCGGCTCTTCGAACCGGCGCAATCACCGGCCTATGGGGGGGTCAGCGGCGAGGAGTTCTTGCGAGAGTTCTTGCGGGCGGCGCGCACGGGGGAGCCTGGCCCGGCGCCGATTGACGCTGCGGTCCACGTGCTTGAAATCATCGAAGCCGCTATCGAGTCGTCCAACACCGGGCGGACGGTGCGGATCGAATAGGCAGATGGACTAGCCCCCCTATGGTCCCCCCGTTGCGACGGGGGGACGTGGATTCCCGCTTTCGGAGACCTTTGCGTAACCCGTCATTCCCGCGAAGGCGGGAATCCAAAAACCGGTCCTTCCAGGTTAGCGAGGAGTGGTGCATTGTCCCTCTCGCACTCCATTTGGGGGTTATGCAAAGGTGTCGTTCCACGGGAAAGACGGATAGGCGGCAGGCGTGAGGTAGGACGGGAGTGAGCGGGATGGACTTGGCGGGGCAGGTGGCGGTCGTGACGGGCGGGGGACGGGGGATCGGGCGGGCGACGGCGTTGGCGCTCGCCGGTGCGGGGGCCGGGGTCTGCGTGTGCGCCCGCACGGCCGAGGAGATCGAGGCGGTCGCGGATGAGGTGCGACGGCTGGGGCGTCCGGCGCTGGCCGTGCCGTGCGACGTGGCCGATGCGGCGCAGGTGGAGGCGCTCGCGGAGCGGACCATCGCGACGCTGGGCCGGGCTGACATCCTGGTGAACAATGCCGGTGGTGGTCAAGAGAAAAACAAGGTGGGCGCAGACGACGTGGATAACTGGCGGCATACGGTCGAGGTCAATCTGATTGGCCTCTACCTGGTAACACGCTCGTTTCTGCCGCACATCGTCGCTGACGGTGGGGGCAAGATCATCAACATCGGATCGGGCATGGGCCATGCGCCGGTGCCCGGCAACTCATCCTATGCCGTGGCGAAAGCGGGGGTGTGGATGTTCACGCAAGTGCTGGCGCGGGAGGTCTGGGAGCAGGGCGTGGAGGTCAACGAGATCGTCCCAGGCCCGGTAGCCACGCGGCTGACGGAGGGCCGGATGCGGGTCGGCGGCCCGCCGCCGTTTGATCCTAGCGAGCGGGTGAAGACACCGGCAGAGGTGGCCGAGTTGGTGCTGTGGCTGGCCACGCGGCCGCCGGGCGGCCCGACCGCGCAGTCATTCAGCCTTGCCCGCCGACCGCTGTAGCTAGCGCGCCGATGCAGCGCGGCAGGCGGCGAGGAAGTCGCGGTTGGCGGCGGTAAAGCCGTGCTGTTGCTCGACTTCGCGCACCGCAAGCTCGGTGGCCTGGAGGGTGTCCAGGGTATCGGGGAACTCTACGCCGGTGGTGGCATCGCGCAGGAGGATGGGGTTGTAGCCGCGGTTCTTCATGGCGCGGATGCCGTAGTCCTTGCCGAGCACACACCAGTTTATTGCGAATCCGACGTAGAGTAGGTGCAGGATGCGGCGGCCCTGCAAGAGCGCGTGGAGCTGTGCGCCGGTGGCAACCACGGCCTCGCCATCCTGCACAGCAATATGCGGTGACATCGCCAGCCGGTCTGCCCAGTGCGGTGGACGGCCCGGCGCTTGCTCGCGGGGGTTGCGGTAGACGGCATACGGTCCGGTGCGGCTGCGAAAGGCCGGTGGCGGCCACTCCGGCGGCGGAGTGGGCGGCGTGTCGGTGGCGGGGCGGTCGCACTGGACTTGAGGATACCGCTCGGCGACGCCCACCGAGGGTGCGTGGACGATGGTCAGGCCCACCTGCCGCGCCGCTGCCAGGACCGGCACGATGGCGGTGACGGTGACGTGCTCCGCGCGGTCGCGCCAGGACTCGATGAAGTGCGTATTCCAGATGTCCACGAGCACGAGGGCGGTCTGCGCCACCGGCAGGGGCATGGAGAACTCGCGCTGGCGGAAGTGCTCTTCCCGACAGGCTACGTCGGCCGGCGTGCTGTCCTGGAAGTAGCGTACTGTCAATTCCAGACTGGTCATGGCTCGCTCCTTGGTGGGAGGCGGGGCTAACCTAACCCCCGGCCCCTTCCCTGGCAGGGAAGGGGAGTCCGTGTGCCGCCTCCGTGCGCTCTCATTATTCCGGATGGGCGGTGGGTGTTACAGGTGTTGGATGCGGGGTAGGGGTCACGTACACTCTTTGCGGTGCGCGTGAGACGCGGCTGAGGAGGTGCGCCGATGGGTAGAGCAACACCGCTGGGCTACGTAGCAGAGCCAGCGCGACAGGTGCCGATTGCCTACGACGTGGATGTCGCGGTCGTCGGGGGCGGTCTCTCCGGGATGTTCGCCGCGATTGCGGCCGGCCGGCAGGGGGTACGGACCCTCGTGCTCGACCGCTTTGGCAGCCTCGGTGGCAACCTCGGCCCGGCGATGATCGTCGGCGGCAGCATCGCGGGCGAGGCGTCGGTCACGCTGCCGGGCGGGCTGCAAGGCATCCCCAAGGAAGTGAATGACGAGATGGAGGCGCTTCGCTCGGAGACCGGCCACAAATATGCCGACATTCCGAATATCATCTCGCACCTCGCGGCGCAGAAGGCCCTCGCTGCCGGCGTTGAAATCGTCGTGCCGGTGTGGGTAGGCGATCCTATTATCGAAGATCAGCGCGTCACCGGGCTGTTCGTCGAGGGGAAGTCGGGGCGGGTGGCCGTCAAAGCAAAAGTGGTCATTGACGCCTCGGCCGACGCCGACGTGTGCCGGCGGGCGGGGGTGCCGGTCATCACCGATATGCCGCCCGATCCCACGATGGCCCCGCTGATCCGACCGCAACATCTGCGTCCCGAACATACTCCCTGGAACGACACGGCCATCTTCTACCTGCTGGCCAACGTGGAGTTCGACCGCTACGAGGCGTTCTGCGCCAGCGAGGTCACGCTCAACGCCGAGGACCGGGCGTGGCACGCGGAGCGGGAGCAGTTTCCGTTTACCCGCCAGCCGTTTGCAGACGCCATGATTCCGCTGCTGCGGCGCGCCTGGGAGCGGGGCGAATACTACTTTCAGAAGACGGTTGATACCCACGTCCACATCAACACGCCCAACTTCTGGATGTGGCCGTCCGAGAACGGCTTGGTCGGGAGCCGGATCAACATGGGCGGCGCTATTCGACGCGACGACATGCACCAGCACGCGCGGCTGGAGACGGCCATCCGCAGGCACGTCTTCGAGACGGCGCAGTTCTTCCGCCGGTACGTGCCGGGATTCGAGCAGGCCTACCTGCTGCTGGTGGCGCCGTACTTCGGTGCGCGCGGCGGGCCGCACATTGACGGCGAGTACACGCTGACGCCGCAGGACGTGTACACGGGCCGGAAGTTCGACGACGTGCTGTACCGCAACACGCACGCCGGACAACCGCACACCGGCGGGGAGCCGTCGGGGTTCGACACGCCGTATCGGTCGCTGCTGCCCAAGGGGCTAGACGGTCTCCTGGTCACGGGCCGGGCGTCGGCGTATATCCGGCGCGGTCACGACCCCGGGGCCACGCGGGCGCGCCCGGCGCTGATGCAGCTCGGCGAGGCCGCCGGGGTGGCGGCGGCGCTGGCGGTCCAGGCCGGGGTGGAGCCGCGCGACCTCGATGTCAAGAAGCTCCAGCAACACCTGCTGCGGCAAGGCTTCTACCTTGGTGAACCAGAACGGCTGGCGGCACTGGGGCTGACACCGGCGTGAGCGCCGGGCGGACCACCGGCAACGAGGAGGACCGATGTTTGATGGCTTTACGCGAGCGAGGATCGCGGCGAACGGCGTGTCCATCAACGTCCGACATGGTGGGAACGGGCCGCCCATTCTCTTGCTCCATGGCTATCCCCAGACGCACGTGATGTGGCACAAGGTCGCGCCGATGCTGGCCGAGCACTATACGGTGGTGGCGCCCGACCTGCGCGGCTACGGCGATAGCGAGAAGCCCCCGGCGGCGGAAGGGGACCTGAGCGTCTATTGCAAGCGCACAACGGCCCAGGACCAGGTGGCGGTGATGGCGGCGCTCGGATGCGACTCGTTCCACGTCGTCGGCCATGATCGCGGGGCACGGGTGGCGCAACGCATGGCGCTGGATCATCCAACGCGGGTGCGGAGCTTCACGTCGCTCGACGTGGTTCCGTCGCAGGCCGCCTTTGAGCACATGGACAGCCAGCTGGCCTTTGCCTGGTTTCACTGGCACCTGATGCGCCAGCCGGCGCCACTGCCGGAGACGCTAATCGGCAACAGCGCGCAAGTCTATCTCGACTTCTTGCTGGAACGCTGGTGCGCCACCGACGGCGCGATCACCGCGGCGGCGTATGCCGAGTATTTGCGGTGCTTCAGCAATCCCGAAACAATCCGGGCGACCTGCCTCGACTACCGGGGGGTTGAACTCGATCTCCAGCACGACGAGGTAGACCGGGGCCGCAAGCTCGACTGCCCGCTGCTGGTGCTCTGGGGCAGCAACATGGCCAAGCGGCCGGGCTGGCAGACGGGCGCCAGCCTGGACATGCTCACGGTCTGGCGAGAGCGTGCCCACGATGTACGCGGCCGGGCGCTGGACTGCGGCCACTTCCTGCCGGAAGAACGGCCGGAAGAGACGGCGGCAGAGATTCTGGCATTTCTCGCCAGCGTGCCGGGGTGATCTCGTGACGCAGGTGTGTCTGCGAGGCGAGGGACGAGGGCAGCCACCAGGGTTGCCCCTACGGCAGCCACCCGGTACTGCTCTAGCAACGCCAACTTGTAGGGGCGTCCCTTGTGGGCGCCCTGGATTCCCGCTTGCGGAGACCTTTGCGTAACCCGTCATTCCCGCGAAGGCGGGAATCCAAAAACCGGTCCTTCCAGGTTAGCGAGGAGTGGTGCATTGTCCCTCTCGCACTCCATTTGGGGGTTATGCAAAGGTCTCCTTGCGCGGGAATGACGGATGAGAGGATTGGGAATGACCGGGCACGGCGCGGCTCCATAGGGCGCAAGTACGGAGTAGACGCTATACTGAGCGCACATTCCGGCAGTTAGGGAGGAAGCGATGCGACTGGCGATCTTCGAGAGTGCCGCTGATGTTGGGCAAGGCAATCTGCGGCTGGGCGTAGTAGACGGCGAGCAGATACACGATGCGACCGGCGCGGTGCCGGGGCTGACGGCAGCCGATCTGGGCAGCCAAGGCCTGGGACCGGTGATTGCGGCGTGGGACGAAGTGAAAGCGGCTTTGCAGGACGCCGCGGGCGGGAGCGGTATGTCCCTGGGCGACGTGCAGCTACGCGCACCACTGCATCCGAGCACGATCATCTGCTGCGCCGGTAACTACATGGAAGGCGAGGACCGACCGAAACGGCCGCTGAACGGCTTCTTGAAGTCACCACAGGCAGTGATCGGCCCCGGCGATACGGTCAATCTGCCCCCGCACGACTGCTCGATCTTCCATCACGAAGCCGAGCTGGCGCTGGTGGTCGGGCGCCCGGCGTTTCGGATTACCGAGTGGGAGGCGGCGAGCCACGTGTTCGGCTATACCGCGTTCATTGACGTGTCCGGCCGCAGTTGGCCGCCGACGAACGCGGGGGCCAGCTTCTTGGGCAAGTCGTTCCACACGTTCGCGCCGCTCGGCCCGGTGGTTGTTACCGCCGACGAGGTGGGCGATCCGCAGAATCTGAGCGTGAAGCTGTGGGTCAATGACGATTTGCGCCAGGACTACAACACCGACGACATGGAGCACCCGATCCCGACGGTGCTGGCCTGGGGCGCAGGGGTCGTGCCATTGCTGCCGGGCGACGTGATCGCGTGCGGCACCAACCACCACGGTCTTAGCCCGCTCCAGGAAGGCGATGTCTGCCGGATCGCCATCGAGAACATCGGCGAGTTCTCGGTCAATGTGCGCGATCCGCTGGGCCGTTCCTGGCCCTGGCCGGAGTAGCTGTTAGCTGTTAGCCGTTAGCCGTCAGCCGTCAGCCGTCAGCTTTTAGCCCGCAGCGGGGGGACGGTGCGTTCCCTCCCCCGTCGCAACGGGGGAGGGTTAGGGTGGGGGCAACACACTACCTAATCAAGTTGTCAACTTTCATAATCGCGCCCCTACCCGCTTGCTCCGACACGCGCCCCGACCTTGCGCGAGGAGCCTAGAGGCGTGGTCATGAGCGACACCGCCGAACTCGAGGTGGAGATTCGCCGTCTCGAGGAACGGTTGCTCACACCTGAGGTGCGAGCCGCGCCGGAAGAACTTGCTCGCCTGCTCGCAGATGATTTTCTGGAGTTCGGCAGTTCAGGGCACGTGTTTGACCGGCAAGAAGTCATCGCCTCGCTCCCGCTCCAACCCAAAGAGCAGTTTGCGCTCACGGAGTTCCAGGTCAGGCTCTTGGCACCCACGATTGCTCTGGCAATGTATCGCGTCGTCCGGTCGGGAGAGCAACAAGACGTACCGCAAGGTTCGCTACGCAGCTCAATATGGAGACGCACGGCCGGTAGGTGGCAAATGGTGTTCCACCAAGGCACGCCGACACCTAGGGGCAGCACGAACACGGCGCTGAACGTCTAGCGCCCGTCCCAGCCGCTCTGTTCGTAGAGCTGCCAGATCGTTTGTAGCGACTTCAGGCCCTCGCGGCCGTCCGTGAGCGGGGTTTGGCCGCGCTCGATGCAGTCGAGGAAGTGGTTGATCTCGCCGAGGGTGGCCCAGCCGGCCGGCGTCTCGCCAGGGCCGGGGGGCGGGAAGATTTCCTCGCGCTCCCGGCCGCGGACCACCTCGATGGTGGTGTAGTTGCTCACGAGCAAGGCCTCGGGGCAGTGGACGTGGATGCCGTCCAGCAGGGAGTGGCGCATCCCCCAGCTACAGTCGTAGGAGGCCAGCACGCCGCCGGGAAACTCCAGGACGGCGTGTGCCGTGCCCTCGCCTTCAAGCCAGTCGGTACCGCGCCGCGTGCCGACCATGGCGACCTTGATCGGCAGCGCGTCGAGGTACCACTGGATGAGGTCAATGTAGTGGCAACCGTGGCTGAAGAGCACGCCGCCACCGAGCTGATCGCGCCGCGCCGCCCAGTGTCCGATCCGATCACTGTGGTCCAGAAAGCCCTGGGTCCAGGCGCTGACCTTGAAGGGCGGGCCGTAGCTGCCCTCGACAAGCAGTTCCTTGAGCCGCGCCGGCGCCGGGCGAAACCGCATGGTGTAGGCAACCATCAGGCGCCGGTCAACCTCGTCGGCCACGCGGATCATCTCGCGGCACTCGGCCTCGTTCATAGCCATCGGTTTCTCGACCATGACGTGCTTGCCGGCCCGCAGGGCGGCGATGGTCTGGGGGGCGTGGAGGTGGTGCGGGGTGCAGATGGTGACCGCGTCTACGTCGTCGAGGCCGGCCGTCCAGTCGGTGATGGCGCGGCAGCCTACCTCGTCGGCGAGCTGGCCCGCCCGGTCTCCGTCCACGTCGGCGACCCACGCGAGCGAGCAGCGGGGAGCCGCCAAGTTGGTCCCGTGCGCGTGCGAGCTGCCCATCCCGCCACTGCCTACAATACCTAGCCTCAACATCACTGTCCTCCGGTTGCCTGTCTCTATCAGATCGCGTCGCCGGCGGCGGCACAGCGTAGAGCGTACCGTCCGGCGCCGCTGCCAGTATAAGGGCAGGTATTTGTCTGCATCAGGATTTTCGGGATGCAAGGATGAGCAGGATGGATTCCCGCCTGCGCGGGAATGACGGGGGGCGCGTGCCTGCGCCAGTCAGGGAGGGAGGTGGGGGATAGGTATGGTACAGTCCGGCGGATGCGCGTAACTGACACAGGAGGCTTGGAGTGGGAGAGCAGGGCAGGGCGGCGGCGCTGGTAAAGCGGTTCGGTGTGGCGCCGATCATCAACGCCGGCGGACCGAACACGCTGCACGCCGGTAGCCGTCCGCGAGACGAGGTGCTGGCGGCGATGGTGGAGGCCGCCGGGCTGTTTTTCAGGATGGATGAGCTGGTCATCCGGGCCGGAGAGATGATCGCGGCGGCGGTCGGCGCCGAGGCGGCGACGGTGACGGCGGGCGCAGGGAGCGGGCTGACGTTGCAGTCGGCAGCGGCGATCACGCGCGGCGACCCGGAGAAGATCACCCGCCTGCCGGACACGCGCGGGATGCCTAACGAACTTATCATCCAGCGGCGTCATCGCTTTGTCTACGACCACCTGTACCTGACCCCCGGCGCCCGGTTTGTCGAGGTCGGTGATGCGGGCGGGTGCGACCCGGACGACCTAGAGACGGCGATTACGGACCGGACCGTGGGCCTGATCCACCTGGAGTCGTCGTTCAAGCAGGGAGGGAGCGTTCCCCTGCCGACGCTGGCCGAGATTGCTCATCGCCACGACCTGCCGGTGTTGTGCGACGCGGCCTCGCGGCTGCCGCCGCGGGCCAATCTGACCAAGTTTCTCGACGAGGGCGCCGATCTGGTGAGCTTCAGCGGTGGTAAGGCGGTGCGCGGACCGCAGAGCACGGGCATCCTGCTGGGCACAAAAGACTGGGTGGAGTGGGCCAGGCTCAACAACGCGCCCAATGCGACGGTCGGCCGGGCGATGAAGGTATCGCGGGAGGAGATCGTCGGCCTGGTTGCCGCCGTGGAGGCGTTCGTCGCAGTGGATGAGGCGGCGGAAATGGCGGCGTATCGCGAGCAGATGCAAATGATCGTGGATCGGATTGCGGACATTCCGGGTCTGCGGGCGGTGGTCGAGCACAACTTCGACCACGTGATGCCGCACGCCGTCGCCTACCTGACGCCAGCATGGCGGGGGCCGAGCCGCGAGACCATCCATGCCCGGTTGCTCGCCGGCACGCCGCGCATCTACGTCTCGATATTCGGGGTATCGGACGAAATCTACGTGGATCCGCTGAACATCCAGCCGGGCGAGCTAGAGATCGTGGCCCAGCGTTTCGAGGAGGAACTCCGGGCCGCGGCGGCGGGGTAGCCTGACCAGGGTGGGTTTTTTGTCTGCATCAAGATTTTCGGGATGAGGGGATGGGCAGGATGGATTCCCGCTCAAGCGGGAAGGGGGGAGGGCTGCGGTGATGAGACTGTGGCTTGCGCCGGGATGTGGCGCCACCGCGCCTGGGACCCGCACGACAAACGGTCCGGGCCGCAAGAGCAAGGAGGATGGCCATGACCACCCCCGCTGACGACCCTGACGCACTGCCGCTGAAGGAACTCGATTTGGATAGCGAGGCTGCGCGGTTCCCGCGGGAGCAGGCGTGGTTGGTAGACCAGTGGATCCCAGCGGGGGACTTGGTGGTGGTGGCCGGGGACAGGTTGGATGTCAAGAGTCTGGCCGTGCAACTCACCGCGGCGGTCTGCTCCGAGTCCGGCCTCTGGCTGCCGGCGTCAACCGGTGCGGAGGAGCTGGGGCTGCGGGTGGCGCCGGTGCGCCAGGGTGTGGTCGTCTATGCCGGCTATGCGATGATCAGCACCGACGATTTCCTGGAGCACTGGGCGGAGCTCCGGGTATCGTTAGGCGCGGACCACATCGTCGAAGCGCCCCCCCGCTACATCGATCTCAATCTCACCGGCGAGCTTGCTGAAACCCGTGAGCGCGGTTTCACCGGTGTGCCGCTGTATGCTCCAGCGGCTGCCGGCAGCGATGGCGAGCGCGGCGCGCCGACCGTGACGGGGCGCCAACTGCTCGACCAAGCCGCGGCTGTCGGGGCGCGCTTGCTGGTGATTGACTCGGCCTTGGCGGCGTGCTGCGACACTGCGACGGACGACTACCCGGTGCTCGATCACAGAGTCATGCGGGAATTCTTAAGCTGGCTCAGCGGGTGGAGTCAGGACACCGGCTGTACGGTCCTGGTTGGGTATCATGATTATGATACCGACTACTGGGAGAACCGCCAGTTGTGGGAAAAGGATCGCTCCGCCTTCTACATCGCGTCGACAGTGCTCCGGGTGGGGCGGGGCTGGCCGGAAGTGCCGGAAGATCAGCCTATCCCCAAAATCCAGCGGTACCTCATAGTTGATCGGTCGCTCTGTGGGTTGCCAGTCAACATGACGAGCTATGGTGTCGAATCCGACGAGGACGGACATGAGCACCGGATCTGGAGCGCATGGGGCTGCGCCTGGTTGCTAGAGAAACATGGCGAAAACAGGAACAGGGTATACCTGCTCGACACGGACCGGGCCACGCCGAGCCGCGCGGACGATGCCGCTGTGCTCCGCGCCGTCGGCAGCGAGAGCACTGATGATCCCGAGCCGGCTGACCTGGCGGCGGCGCCACCAGGTGGCACCACGGAGCGCAGCAAGAGTACTGACGACCCCGAGCACATCAGCAGTGTAGAGCACGGGCTGCGGTCGGTGGTGGGGCCGGGGTTTTGGGCCTGGATCAAGCGGCACCTTTTCGGTCGTCCTGGCAACCAATAGATGAGTTGTTCACCGACTCTATCCCCACCAGGACATCAGCCCCCTCAAGAAATACCCTCCAACCAATCCCGCCGCTACAAGGACTATCCTTATACCCCAATTCCATAGCTTGTCCCTCCAAGCAAGGTCGGTCGCAATTTTACCAACATCTCTGGCGAACTCTGTTATCTTTTCCATTACCCTGCTTTCTAGTTCATGCAGCATCTTGCCCGTGACGTAGTTTGCCTTGACATCCTGCATCGTGTCTTTTACACTGGACAGATTCGATTTCACTTCAGACATATCGCTCTGTAGACTGTCAATCCTGCCTGAGAGTTCTCTCATGTCGTTCTCCAGACTGAGATGAGGAGTTACAACATCCCCGAAATGAGAAACAGAACCAACCGGCCAGTAACGCATTGGAGACTCTGTTGCCGCCATACCCCTTCTGAACCTTCTGCTACTTGGAGCATGGTGAACACGACTAGCAATAGAAGCAGGATCGGATGTTGCAGAGACCACTCATTTACCTCCGTCTTCTTCAGAGTTGCTCTTCAATACCGTCTCTGCAAGAGACCTGAATCTCTGGTCCTTGGTCAGTGCGGCTAGAAATTCTCGCATTGCGGCGTTCCCCAGGTGTATCTTAGCGACCACTGCAAGACGTACTTCACTTTCGCTAGCTTCTTCATGCAGGAAGTCGATTGACGAAAACATGAGAAAGAATCCATCCTCACCAGTTGCAAAACTAGCGTGAGTGGCAGTAATGAAGGGTTGGTATACATCTTCAGGAAGCATTACTGCTTTTACTGCTCTAATCTCTTCTTGACTGATCTCCCGTCTTACCTCGACCATCTAGTTCCCCCGTTCTCCTTGATCTGACAGCCCCTGCGGCCGCTGGCGGTCAGGTCAATTTACCACACACGCCGACCCATTGGCACATACCGCCTAGTCAAGGGTACCAGGAGCAGCTACTATAGTCAAGGGAACGATCCACCGCGTGGCGCTCAGGAATCCCCGTTCAGCGCCAAGCGCCGGGGCGAAACCGACGGTCTGGGCACGGCAGCGCGGTCCATCCTCCCGACAGATCAAACGGAGTTACTACCGGGCCGGCCGCTGCCCGCGGGATTAGGAAACGGATACACTACCCAACTTGGCGAATCATCTTGCTGGCCTGATTTTCTGCTCAAGGTGAGAAGTCCCGCGATTACCTCTGACCGGGCGGAGGTGAGCAGGGCGATGACAACCGCAGCGCGACGCTATCGTGACCGCATCAGCCAAGACCCGCAGGTCATGGTGGGAAAACCGGTGGTAAAAGGCACCCGTATTCCCGTGGAACTGGTGCTTGCCAAGCTGGCCCAGAATCCTTCACTGGATGAACTGTTCACCGACTACCCCCGGCTCACGCTCAATGATGTCAAGGCGTGCCTGGACTATGGTGACACGCCTCGCCCGTAGGCACTCTCCCCTGGATTCCCGCTTGCGGAGACCTTTGCGTAACCCGTCATTCCCGCGAAGGCGGGAATCCAAAAACCGGTCCTTCCAGGTTAGCGAGGCGTGGTGCATTGTCCCTCTCGCACTCCATTTGGGGGTTATGCAAAGGTCTCCTTTCGCGGGAATGACGATTTTGCAAAGGTCTCCGCAAGCAGAAATGACGGAGCCGGGGGCACTACCAGCCGGGGGCGAGGGTGGTACGGGTGGCGAGGACGCCGTGTCCATCGGAGAGGATCACGCCGTCGCGCAGCACCCAGCGAGTGTGACTGAGCGCGGCGACGTCGGCGCTGACGTCGCCGTCAACGACGAGCACGTCGGCGAGATGACCGGGCGCGAGTAGCCCGATCAGACCGTCCAGACCGATGGCGGCGGCCGAGCGGCCGGTGATGGTGTGGACGGCCATCTCCGGGGACAGGCCGGAATGGGCGGTGACTACGGCAACGGTGCGGGGGAACTCTTCCACCTGCTTGATCGGCGCACTGGCGTCGCTATTGAAGACGATCCGTACTCCCAGATCGTGCTTCTGCCGCACGATGTCGCACTGCTCGCGGAGGCGGGCCGGCAGGTCGGACTCCGGCGTGCCGGGCGTGACATCGCGGGCGGTGTTGCCGAGGGTGATGCTGATGTAGGTGCCGTGATCCACGAACTGCTTGGCCACTTCCGGCTCGAAGCGGGTGCCGCCCTCGGGGGTGTTCCAGCTACAGTGCTCGATCATGTCCACGCCGGCCGCCATGCAGTTGAGGTGGCCGGCAGCGCAGTGGGAGTGGGCGGTGGTCAAGCGCCCGGAACGCCCGGCCTCGGAGGGGGGACCGAGGCGCCGGGCCTCGCGCACGATGGCTGCGAGCGCCTCCGCATCGTACTGCGGCTGGGCCGTATTGGTGCCGACGGTCATGCCGCCACCGGTGGCCATGATCTTGATGAAGTCCACGCCCTCGCGGATCAACATGCGCGTCGCGCGGATCACGTCGTCGCGCGAGTCGGCTTCCAGGCCACACCACCAGAGGTGTCCGCCCGTCGTCGTGATGGGCATACCGCTGGCGAGCAGCCGCGGCCCGCTGATAAAGCGACTGGCGATCAAGTCGCGGACCCGGAGCGTCACGAAACCGGGCGCACCGCAGTCGCGCAGGGTGGTGGTACCGCCGGAGAGCGCGGCCTGCGCCGCCTGGATGACGCGGCCACCGAGTAGCGTCAGGTCGTCGGTTTGCGTCTGCTCGATGATTTCGGGCACGGCGGCCGCTTTCCGCGTGTTGAAGGCGAGATGCACGTGCGTATCTATGATACCGGGGAGGACGGTGCCATCGCGGGCGTCGAGTCGGTGCTCATCCGGCACCGCCGGGACTTCGGGCGAGTCCTCCGGGCCGACGTAGGTGATGACGCCGTTCTCGATCACGACGGCGGCATTGCGTATTGCTGGCTGGCCGCTGCCGTCAATCAGACAGCCGGCCCGGATTACTCGTGGTTGCTGGCCTAACATCTGCTGTTCTTCTCCTCACGAGGGTCGGTCCACACGGCAGCGGGGCGTGGCGGGCCGCCGCTGCGGTGAGCGGGATAAGCGTATCAGGGTGCGCGGTGCGAGGGTATAGACTCAGTGGCACCATCCCTAGTGGCGCTGCGGCACAAGCGCGCAGGAGAGGAGAACGCGATGGGCACGTATCCGTCCAGGCGGCGACTCGGTGTGCGGAAGGTGGCGGTGCGGGAGGTCGAGCACCTGCGGGTCCACTATGATCCGACACTCTATATGTACGGACCCAACCGTGGCGGTATCTGGAACTTCGGCGACGGTGAGCTGGCCGTGGCGTACCTGGTGGGACCGGTGGATTACGAGGCCCCGTTGGCACCGCTCCGCACGGGCCGGCACGCCTACCCGATCACCGAGCGCGGGGCCAAGGCGGGCGGCGTGCTGCTCAGTCGCTCGTTCGACTACGGGCGAACCTGGCCCGACAGCGAGCGCACGTGGATTTGGCACAACGACCGGACGCTAGATGAGATTCTCGACTGGCTGCGCCCGGTGGCGCCGGAGGAGCGGGAGCAGATTGATCTCACCGACCCCGACGCGATCATTCACTTCTGCCACGGCGAGTACTTGCAGTTTCCGTTCGGCGGGCGCATCCTCAACGCCTCGCCGCGTGAACCGGGTATCAACTTTCACCTGGGGCGCCGCGAGCATCCGCCGTCCTTTTCGCTCCGCAGCCGGGACCGTGGCCGCACCTGGGAGCGCCACGCTACGCTGATCGAGGGGCCGTCGTGGGCGCCGGACGGCGGGTTGCTGTGTGTGAATCTGGGCCACGTCCAATTCGACAATGGCGTGCTGGGTATTGTGGGCAGCACGAACCACCGCAACACCGTCTGCTTTTACGTGAGCTACGACCACGGCCTGAGCTGGCAATACGTCAGCGAGGTAGCCAGCGCCCGCCGGGCGCCCGACCACACCTACGGCTACAGCTACGTAGGAGTACACGTGCTGCCCGACGACCGGCTGATGTGCGTGATGCACCAACTGCCTGAGGGCTGGCCGCACGTGGCGTTTTCGGAAGACGACGGCATGAGCTGGTCGGCGCCACGCGCGATTGTCAGCCCCGGCACGTACAGCCTGCCGCTCACCGGCCCGCTGCCGGACCGGGCGCCGGGGGACCGCACCGGCCCGCGGTACCGGTCGCCGCGGGGCTTGGTGCTGCGCGACGGGCGCATTGTCGTCTTGTTTGCCCGCCGCGAGTATCCGGCGCGCGGGGGGCGTGGCATTCTCGGCGTGGTCAGCGACGATCTGGGGGAGACGTGGAGCGAGGAGTTTGTGGTGCGCGGTGACGCCTACACGTGGGACTTGGGCTACGAGGTGCTCACCGAGCTACCGGACGGGCGGCTCTTCACCGCCTACTGGATCACCTCGCGGGACGGCGAGCCGGTCCCGGAGCCAGCGTGCGTGCGGTACATCGCCGGCACCTTCTTCCGGCTGGAGTAGATGGTGCAAGCCGGCATGTCGGTTATCCTGCATTGCCGCTGGGCCAACGGGGAGGGAGGCTTGCGATGGCCGACTTATTGGAGGGAAAAGTTGCGCTGGTTACGGGGGGTGGATCGGGGCTTGGCCGGGCGACGGCGCTGGCGTTTGCGCGGGCCGGCGCGCGGGTAGTAGTTGCCGACGTGGATGCCGAGGGGGGCGCGGAAACGGTCCGGCGAGTGGTGGCGGCCGGGGGCGAGGCGCTGTTTGTGCGGACGGACGTGGCGCGGGCTGCCGAGGTCGCGGCGCTGGTGCGCGAGACCGTGGCTGCCTATGGCCGGCTAGACTGTGCCTTCAATAACGCCGGTGTCTCGACACCGCAGGCCGGCGGCGGCGGCCTCATCCACGAGCACCCGGAAGAAACCTGGGATCGGGTCATCAGCATCAATCTCAAAGGGGTATGGTTGTGCTTGAAGTACGAGATTAGCCAGATGCGCCGGCAAGGGGGTGGCGCTATCGTCAACACGGCCTCGATCTACGGCTTGGTTGGCTCCGGCCGGGGCGGTAGTGCCTACGCGGCCAGCAAGCATGGGGTAGTGGGCTTGACCAAGGCGGCCGCGCTGGAGAACGCGCAGGAGGGTATCCGGGTCAATGCGGTGTGCCCTGGCTTCATCGAGACGCCGATAACGCACCAGGTTTTAGCCCAGCGGCCGGAGCAGAAGCCGCAGATGATCGCGGCGCATCCGGTGGGGCGGCTGGGCCGGCCGAATGAGGTCGCGGAGACGGTCGTGTGGCTCTGCTCGCCGGCGGCCTCGTTCGTCACCGGGCACGCGCTGCCCATAGACGGCGGCTACGTCGCGCAGTAGGAGACCTTTGCGTAACCCGTCATTCCCGCGAAAGCGGGAATCCAACCTCCCTCTCCCAGGAGGAGAGGGCCGGGGTGAGGGCTACCCTCTCGTACTCCATCTGGGGGTTATGCAAAGGTCTCCAGTAGCAAGAGGAGGACGAACAGTGCAACTTGGGGCTGTCTTTCCGCAAACCGAGTTGGGCGCCGACCCGGTCGTGATCCGGGACTACGTTCAGGCGGTAGAAGGCTTGGGGTATCACCATCTGCTGGCCTATGAGCACGTGATTGGCGCGCATCCGGACCGCCTCACCCACGGCTGGCGGATGTACACGCACGAGGACCAGTTTCACGAGCCGCTGGTGCTCTTTGCCTACCTGGCGGCGGTCACGCAACGGCTCGAATTCGTGACCGGCATCCTGATCCTGCCGATGCGGCAGACGGCACTGGTCGCCAAGCAGGCGGCGGAGCTTGACGTGTTGAGCGGCGGTCGCTTGCGGCTGGGGGTGGGGATTGGGCGCAACCGGGCCGAGTATGAGGTGATGAACGCGAGCTTCCACGACCGCGGCCGGCGCAGCGCGGAGCAGGTGCAGGTGCTGCGTGCCCTATGGACGCAGGAGTTGGTGACGTTCGAGGGGCGGTGGCACACGATCAGCAATGCCGGCATCAACCCCTTGCCGGTGCAGCGGCCGATTCCGATTTGGTTCGGCGGCGGGGCTGACCCGGTGCTGCGCCGGATTGCACGGCTGGGCGACGGGTGGTTTCCGCAATTCCATCCGGGGCAGGAGGCGGAGGAAACCGTGGCACGCTTGCACGGCTATGCGCGTGCGGCCGGACGCGATCCGGCGGAGATCGGCATTGAAGGATCAGTAACGTTTGCCGGGGGGAACGAGGACGAGTGGCAGGACCGCGCGGCGTGGTGGCAGACGCTCGGCGCGTCCTACCTGACGGTGAACACGATGGGTGCGGGCCTACGCACGGCGGACGAGCACATCGCCGCCCTGCGCCGCTGCCGGGAGGCACTGGCCGGGGTGTGAGGTGGGTTGGACCTAACCCCCGGCCCCTTCCCTGGCAGGGAAGGGGAGTCCACGCGCCGCAGCGGGGCGGTTTTGGATTCCCGCCTTCGCGGGAATGACGACTCTGCAGTAGCCTCATCTATATGGGAGAGGGCAGGAGGCTGACACAGTGAAACTCGAATCGAAGGAATTGCTCAAGCGCCTCGGAGCCGGCGAGTCGGTTGAGGCGGTCTGCGCTGCCGGCGGCCTGTCTCGCGCGGAGTTCGATGCTTGGTGGCAGGCGGAGACGCGGGCGCGTGTACCCGGACAGAGCGGCGGTCAGCGAGCGGCGGTCAACGGGACGGTGAGGATTGACCGCAATCAGTGGGGTATTCCGCGTGTCTCGGCTGACACCGACGAGGACCTGTTTTTCGGCTTCGGCTATGCGGTGGCGCAGGATCGCCTGTTCCAGCTCGACTACCTGCGGCGCAAGGCGGTGGGGCGGCTCTCCGAGATTCTCGGTCCCGATGGATTGGACCTGGACATCGTTGCCCGCACGCTCGATCTGCGCCGGATTGCGGAAGCGGAGTGGCGGCAGACGCCCGACGAAACCCGGCGGCTGGTGACGGCCTTCTCCCATGGTGTCAACGCGGTCATTGCAGCGAGCGCGGACCGCTTGCCCATCGAGTTCGATCTGCTGGACTACGCCCCTGAGCCGTGGTCACCGGTGGACTGCCTCGCCATTGCCGGTGAGTTCCGTGCCTACCTGACGGTGCGTCTGCCGGTGATCTTCATTCCGGAGCTGGGTAAGCGCACGCTTGGCGAGGGCACGCTCTACCGCGCGTTCCTGGAGGGCGAGGCCGACGACGAGAGCATTCTGCCGCCAGGCTCGTATCCGACCGGTACAGGCGGGACGCAGCCGGTCGGGGCGGCGGTCGGTGATCCCGAAGAGGGAGTGGGCAGCAACAATTGGGTCATCGCCGGATCGCGGTCGACGACCGGCAAACCGCTGGTGGCGAGCGATCCGCACATCGCGTTCGCGGCGGTGTCGTGCTGGTACGAGGTGACGCTGGCCGGCGGTTCGTTCAACGTGACCGGCATGGCCTACGCCGGGATGCCGGCGGTGATGTTCGGGCGCAATGAGCGCGTGGCCTGGGGCATTACGAACAACATCTGCTCGCAACGCGACCTGTACCAGGAACGCACGGACCCGGCACACCCCGGCACTTTTCTCTACGACGGCCGGTGGGAACCGGCGCGGGAGCGCGTCGAGGCGATCAAGGTGCGGGGTGGCGACACGGTCCGGAAGACCATCCGCTCGTCGCGCAACGGACCCATCGTGGACGAGCTACTGCCCGCACCGGCACGCGCGAACGGCCCGGTATCGCTGCGCTGGCTCGGCACAGCCTATTGCGGATGGATCACATCACTGCTGGCGATGGATCGCGCCACAACGGTCGGCGGGCTGCGGGAGGCGGTGCGGGGCTGGCGCGTGCCGACGTGGAGCCTGGTGCTGGCGGACGACGCGGGCCACATCGGGTACCAAGCTACCGGCCAGATTCCGGTCCGCAGCATGGAGGAACGAGGCTACCGCCCCGGCTGGGACCCGGCCCACCGGTGGCAAGGCTTGATCCCGTGGGAGGGGATGCCACGGTTGAACGACCCGGAGCGCGGGTGGATCGCTTCGGCGAACAACCGGACCGCTCCCGACGACTTTCCTTATCTCCTGTTCGGCCGCTGGGCGAGCGGCTACCGCGCCCGCCGCGTGCGGCAGTTGCTCGAAGCGCAGGCCAAACATTCGCGTGACGATTTCGCGCGGATGCACCAGGACGCGCTCTCGCTGCGCGCCGTGGCCTGTATGCCGGCACTGTTGCCGGCGCTTGCCGGTCGTCGCTCCCGGCGTATCCAGGAGGCGGCCGGGCACCTGGCAGCGTGGGACTGCCGGATGGAGACGGATCGCGTTGGGGCAACGATCTTCGACGTGTTCTTCGGACATTGGAGCGAGCGCGTGGCCGCGGAGCGGTTCCCGGACGAGACGGCTGCGCTCGTCGCCGGGGCCGTGGCCGGCCTGGCTACGGCGCTGCTCGCTGGCGATGAGGCCGGCTGGTTTGGGGACGGCCAGCGCGAATCGGCGATTGTGGCTGCCATGGTGGCGGCGCTCGACGAGTTGACCGGCCGCCTCGGCCCGGATATGACGGTGTGGGGCTGGGGGCGGCTCCACAAGATTCACCTGCGCCACGTGCTCACGCAGCGCGGCGACCTCGGCACGCTGCTCGACCGCGGTGGGAAGCCGGTGCGCGGCAACGGCACGACCGTCTGCAATACGGGCTTCGATCCGAACTGGGGCGCGGCGATGGGCGCCAACTACCGCCTGATTTCCGACCTGAGCACCGATCCGCCCGGGCTGTGGGCCGTTGACGCGCAGGGGCAATCGGGACACCCCGGCAGCCCGCACTACGGCGACCAGCTCACGGAATGGCTAGCCGGCCGCTACCACTTCCTGCCCCTGGACCGGGATGCTGCCGCGCGGGAGGCAGTGACGACATTGACTTTGACGCCGGGGACATAGAGGCACAGCAACGATCAAGTGGGGCTAGTACGGAATTAAGTCCGCGCGATATTCTCGCGCTTGACCTCGGCGTAGGCGCGATTGACCTCACGCTCGATCTCTTCTGCCGGCACGTCCTTGAACGCTTCCCCGATTCTCTCCAGAATCTCGAAACGTTTTCGGCGGTCCGCGTCAAGGCACTCCCGGCGCTCACGCTGCAAGACGGTTGCGGTCACGATACCCACCTTATGCCGACCACGACGCCAGTACACCGGCCCACCACTCCACCCACAAGTGGACCAGCCAGCCACACCGCAGGCAGCGAGCACGTTGCGGCTGACGCCGGGGGACGCGGCCCAAATCATCGCATCCTTTGCCGGCGCTTACTTGGTCTTATCGCCGTTGTCTCTCGGTGGCGGCCTGTAGTAGTTGGAGGTGCCGCGCGGCGGCTTCCGCTCAGACGGTGGGCGTGAATACTGAGGTTGGTAGCCCTCAATGACAATGGTGACCTCTTCGGGCTTGGGGCGGTTATCGCGCTTGCCCATCTTCTCCGTATCCTTCCTGGTCCTGATTCCAGAACTCGATGTGTATGATGTGTTCACCTCGAATCAACATACCATCGGAACCCGGAACTCGCTGCCATTGCCCATCATCGGCAACCCGATAAACATCCTCCAGGTAAAGATCGCGCTCTGCCGACTCACTTGAAGCAAACGAGTTGCTCCCGAAATAGCCAGCGGCCTCGCTGCCATCATCCATTCTAACCGATACCCAGCGATCTCCTCCAGTGTCGCGAAACTTATAGTCCCAGCCCGTTGCTATCGGATGGATCGGATTGAGTCCAACACGATGGAAAATCCTCCCGATGACATTCCGCTCATTGAGATAGGCAAGAAGGAGGCCAAGAAGGATGGGACTAACGAAGATAATAAGAAACCACGCCGCCACCGTGAGGATAACATACTCTGAAAATAATGAGCGCGTTAAAATAAGATAAATGAGCCAGAACCACATAGCATAGTTAATGACGCTGAAGGCGATGGAGCGTAGGATGATGGTCTGCTGCCGTTCTAGCCTCTGGGGGAAGAACATGGATACAGTGAAGTAGAAGAGAGCACCAGGCCCCAAGAAGGCAAGTGTGGCAACGGCCGCCTCAAGCGTATTCAGGGTCATGGTTGTCCGTTACTCCGTTCACCCCGCCATCGTAGCTGCCGACCAGAGTTACCGACCTATGGATATTTTAGCACGTGTTTGAGGTTAATGCAAGCTGCCGCCAGCACATTGATGATCTGGCCTCCTACCAGTAGCCGCGCCGGAGTAGGTAGGTACAATGGGTGCTCCCGACGGTGGTGATCCGCACTGCGCCGCTGCCGGGACTATTCCCACCTCCCTGAAGAGCATCCATGGGCCGTGAACGCTGGGCCTTTCTGGCCGCCGCCGTCTCCAGCCTCGGCTGGGCCTCCATGTATCCGGCCGCAAAGGTCGCGCTGGTCGAGGTCGAGCCGCTGCATATCGTCTGGGCGCGTGCCGCCGTCGCCGGGGTGGCGCTGGCGCTGATTACCATTGTCTCGAAACGTGGTCTGCGGCGCGGCTGGGCGCAACTGCGGGCCGAGGGCCGAACGCAGCCGTGGGGCTGGCTGCTGCTCGGACTGCTGAACTTTGTCGGGACCTCGCTACTCGTGCTGTCGGCCCAGCGGTTCCTCGCGGCATCGGTGAACGGGCTGCTCAACAACACGTCCCCGCTGTGGCTGGCGCTCGCGGCGGCACTGCTCGGTCGTGCCGTCCACCCGAGCCGGCTGCTTACGGGATCGCTCATCGCGCTCGTCGGCGTGGGGCTTGTCGTGATCGGCGCGGACACTGCGGCGAGCAGCGGCCCGTGGTGGCAGGCCTTTGCCACGGCCGATTTGCGCGGGGTCGGTCTCTCGCTGGCCGGCAGTGTGCTCATTGCGATAGCGACGATTGTCGCGCGGCGGGTGATGCCCGGTCGGGATGCCATAGCCGCTACGTCACTGGCGTGCATTGCGGGAGCACTGGTATGCACCCCGCTCGTGTTTGCGTTTGCCGGCGGGTTCGCCTTCTTGGGTAGCATCAGCCCTGGCACGCTGCTTCTGCTCTTACACATGGGGCTGTCCAGTACGGCGTTCAACTTCAGCCTGTGGTTCTACGCCCTCAGCATCCTGCCGGTGACGCAGGTGGCCAATCTCCAATACCTGATCGCGCCGTTGGGCGTGGCGTTGAGCGTGATCTTCCTGCGCGAGCCGCTGACGTTGACGCTCGTGGTCGGCGGGACGGCCATTGTGGCCGGCATCATCATCGCCCAGCGCGGCGCCGAGCCGGTGCCGGCGGCGATAGCGCGAGAGCGGAGGCGGTCAAGAAGGTAGAACTGAGCTACCAGGGTGAGCGAACATCCCCGTCCCCCCGCCGCAGCGGGGGGACCATAGGGGGGCTACATCCCACTACCCGATTAAGTTGTCAACTTTCATCATCGCGTCCGGCAGCCCGTCATTCCAGCGGAAGCTGAAACGGAACACCATTCGTGGCCCCCCGGCCGGTCCGGATGGCGGCGTGCGCCGCAATGACGGGGAGCGGGGAGAGTGGAGACACCGTGGCGCCGTTGGGCGGGCGCAGCGCGGTCATGGGCACGTGGCTCCGGTGATAGAACCGGGGTACACGGGACAACAGGCCGGTGAGGACCTCGTAGTTGATGCTGCCGCTGGCCGCCGCTACGTCCTCGGCCGTAATGGCCGCCGCGCCTTGCTGCCCGATGAGGACGGCTACATCGCCTTCCTGGATGCCGCGACCATCGCGGCAGTCCACAACGAGCTGATCCATGCACACGCGCCCCACAATCGGACACACCCGGCCGCCAAGCAGCACGGCGCCGCGGTTGGAGAGGGCAACGCTCAGGCCATCGCCATAGCCGGCGGCGAGGGTGGCAAGGCAGGTGGCCTGCGGCGTGTGGTAGGTGCTGCCATAGCTTACCGGCGTGCCGGCCGGCACGTGGCGCAGCCGGATGACGCGCGTCTTGAGAGTCAGCACGGGGCGGAGTGCCGACGCGCGGGCCGGCACGCCGGCAGCGTGCCACCGCTCACCATTTAACCGCTGTGCGCCGGCGGCAGCACTAGCATCGGTCGTGTGCAGGCCATAGAGCGCCGCGCCGACGCGCACCTGATCGAGATGCGCCGCCGGGAGGGCCAAGGTCGCGGCGCTGTTGGCGGCATGGAGCACGGCCGGAGTAATGCCGGCCGCCCGTAGCCGAGCGACAACATCCAGAAAATCGGCCAACTGCTGCCGCGTAGCGGTCAGGTCATCCGCGTCGGCAGCGGCGAAGTGGGTATAGAGTCCCTCGACGGCCAGCCCTTCGATAGCCGCTACGACGCTCGTGAAGGCAACTGCCTCATCCGTCAGGAGGCCAAAGCGGTGCATACCCGTATCCACCTTGACGTGAACGGGCAGCACCCGTCCGACTGCGCGCGCCGCGTGCGCGAGGGCCTGGGCCGTAGTCAGGTGATGGACGGTTGGCGTGAGCCGCAGCGCAACACAGCGCCGCGCGCCGGAAGGCGGCACCGGTCCCATCACCAGGATCGGTGCGGTGATGCCGGCGCTGCGTAGCTCGACGGCTTCATCCAGGCGCCCCACCGCCAGTCCGTCCGCGCCGGCTGCCAGGGCCGCCAGCGCAACCGGCACGGCACCGTGTCCGTAGGCGTTGGCTTTGACGACGGCGACAAGTCGGACGCGCGGCCCAATGTGGGAGCGCAGCGCCCGGACGTTGGCAGCGAGCGCATCCAGGTTGACTTCCGCCCAGATGAGCGCCTCCGGGTCGCGGCCGGGCTGATCCGGCGCCACCGCCGCGTCGGCGATAGCCGGCACCGGCGCACGAACCGTTCCTGTCCGGGGACTCAATTCCGCCGTATCTCGCGCCACAGGAGTACCGCTCCCTACGCTTTCGCTCCCAAGCACGCAGCGGGTGTAGTGAGCAAGCTACCGGCACTACCGAGCGTGCTCGGAAGGCAACCGTAGCCGGCACAAGACACCACGGCGCATTGGAGGTTACTGTCGCAACGGGTTGGCGGCGTTAGCCGCCTCGCAGGTGGCGAATGGCGGCCGGTAGCTGGGGGAGCAAGTCGCTCGCTGCCGCACCCGCCACACCGACCTGCGCCCGCACGCGCTCGCCGGCGGTGCCGTGCAGCCACACTCCCAGCCGCGCGGCTGTGTGCGGCGGCACACCCTGCGCCAACAGCCCGACGATGGTGCCGGCCAGTACGTCGCCGGTGCCGGCGGTAGCCAACGCCGGATTGGCAAAGGGGAGGATCGTTACCAGACCCTCCGGGGCGGCCACAACGGTCGGGGCGCCCTTCAAGACCACGATCTGCTGCCAGCGTTGCGCGGCCTCCCGTGCGATAGGGACGCGCTGCGCCTGCACTTCAGCGACCGAGCAGCCTACGAGTCGGGCCATCTCGCCGGGATGGGGGGTCAGGATGCAGCGGCCGGGCGCCAGCTCCGACCAGATGGCCGTACCGGCAAGGGCGTTGAGGGCGTCGGCATCCACAACGACAGCCTGCGGTTGCTCGCCGCCGGTAGCCAGCCAGCGCACAACGGCCGCCACAAACTCGTCTACGCCCGGTGCGCGGCCCAAACCCGGCCCGATCAGCACCGCGTCGTAGTCCTCGGCAGCGGCAAGGAGCGGCACGGCTGCCTGGGGGCCGAGGGAGCCGGGCGTCTCGTCGGGGAGTGGTAAATAGGTAGCGTCGAGGATGGTGGCACCGACAATCGGCTGGATGCTCACCGCCACACCCAGGGTCACGAGGCCGGCGCCAACGCGGCCGGCGGCACGCGCGGCCAGCCCCGGTGCGCCCGTGTACTGCCCGCACCCACCGACCACAAGCGCCTTGCCGAACGTCCCCTTATGGCTGAATAACGGGCGCGGCGGTAGCTGCGCGGCGAGCGCCGGGGCCGTCGCAAGCACGGTGCTGACCGGGACCGACGCCAGCACCTCGGCCGATAGTGCCAAGTCCACACACTGTATCCGGCCAACCAGGCCGGCAGCGGGAGGTAGATAGAGACCTAGCTTCGCCGGTCCGGTGGAGATCGTCGTATCGGCGGCAAAGGCTACGGGATCGGCCTGTCCGCTGTCGCTGTCAATGCCGCTGGGCACGTCCACGGCGACGGTGCGCGGCCACGTGCCCCGGCGCGTGTTCCGGACGGCGGCGAGCACTTCCTGGGCCGGCCCGCGCAAGGGTGGGGCGGCGCCGATGCCCAAGATCGCATCAACGACCACGCTGGCCTCGCGCAGCCACGCGGTGAGCCGGCTGCGGTCGGTGTCGGTCGTGCCGGGCTGGACGACGGCGCCGGCGGCCTGTGCGGCTGCGACGAGGGGGTCATCGCCACGGTCACGCACCAGATAGATGCGCGTCGCCCGCGCATACGGCGCCAAGGCGCGCGCGACGATCAAGCCGTCGCCGCCATTGTTCCCGGACCCAATGAGGTAGAGCAGCGTCTCATCGGCGAGGGTGCGCCGTGCGGGCGCAGCAGAGCGAGCGGTACTGGCAGCGGCGGAGCCGAGCCAGCGCCGCAGGACCCGCGCGACGCCCAAGCCGGCCGTCTCCATCAGTGCTGCCGGCGTGATACCGCTTGCAAAGGCGGCTTGCTCCAGGGCACGCATCTCGGCAACGCTGACCACGCGGTGATCGGTCGGGGACATAGCATCAGTTGACATAGTTGCTGCTTTCAGGCTCCGGCCAGGCTCCTGGCCAGTGGATTCCGCCCCCCTATGGTCCCCCCGCTTCGCAGGGGGACATGGATTCCCGCTTTCGGAGACCTTTGCGTAACCCGTCATTCCCGCTTTCGCGGGAATCCAAAAACTGGCCCTACCAGGTGAGCGAGGAGTGGAGCAACGTCCCTCTCGCACTCCATCTGGAGGTTATGCAAAGGTCTCCTTTCGCGGGAATGACGATTCTGGTCTTTGCCGTGTTACCGCGCGGCGACCATCGCCACGGCGTAGGCACGGGCATGGGTGAGCGAGATGGCCCACTCCAGGAGTCCGAGCGCCTGTGCCCGTGCCGCAGCGCGACCGTGCAGGGCAACGGTCGGCTTGCCGCGGTGATCGGGCACGACTTCCATATCACGCCAGGCTAGGCCGCGAATGCCCGTCCCCAACGCCTTGGCGACGGCTTCCTTGGCCGCAAACCGGGCGGCAAGCTCCGGCACGCGCCCCCGACAGTACGCCAACTCGCCCGGAGTATAGACGCGCTCCAGAAACCGCTGGCCGCGGCGCGCGATCACTCCCTCGATACGGTCAATCTCGATCATATCCACGCCTACGGTCAGCATACTCCTGCCCCGATCTCTCTTTCGTCACTCCGGCTTTCGCCGGAGTCCAGCGGAACCGGCGCAGCTACAGCGATACCGGCATATTCCACCCATATACCTATCACATCAGCGGCCGCCGGAGAGGGCGCCTCAGTCAATGACCAGGCGGACGTTACGTACCGCGCTGCGATAACTCCAGCCGGCCGCCAGCACATCGAGCCGCTCGATTTGCGCGGGTCGCGGCACGACTTGCAGCAGGTTGACCTCGTAGGATGTCCATTCACCGGCCCGGACCTGCGTAGCCGCACGCACCGGCAGGTCATCGCGATTATGGATGAAGAAGCCATGCACCCACACAGTGTTCGTGCGATTGATGTCCTCATAGATGACCCGCAGCATCAGCGGATATTCCGTACCGGCAATACCTCCCCCCGACAGCGAGTGGGTATCTACACGCACCTCGGCCGCCAGCAAGACGGAAGCGGTGTCCGAGAGGTCACGACCGACGGACTGTCGAATAATCGTTTCACCGTGCCCTTCACCGACGCGCTCGAAGGAGACCTTGCCTTGACCGGCCTCGATTTCCCACGAGACCTGCCCAGGCGGCTCTTGCTCGGAGAGGTCGAGCACCGTCCAGTGGCTGGGCCGCCCCGGCTGGCCGGCTGGCCCCGGCACTCCATCCTGTAGGCTACCGTTCTTCAGCACGTCGCGCGGAATCGGCAAGGGACCGACCGGCGCGGCGTTGGTCGGTATGCGGACACGTTGACCGGTGCCCACCGTCAGGCTGGCACCGGCAGCGTGGGCGATGGCCTTTCCTACCCGTACCAGCACGGTACTTTCATCGGGAGTCACTTCCAGGGAGTAGCTACCATCTTGCAGGCCAACCAACCCCGAGGGTGCCTGCACCTCGAAACTCCCCTGGAGCGTCTCATACGGCGGCTCATCGGGCGCTACGCCGACGTGGACACGCCCACTTTCCAAGCGCAAAATGACGGTGCGATCAACGGGGCCGAAGCGCCCGCGGCGCAGCTGCACTACTTGGAGCGTGGTGTCGGGATAGAGGAGGACCGTGCTGAAATCGAAGAGGCGCATGAAGACCCGCGAGCCGGCACTCGTGCGGACGGTATCGCCTTCATCCAAGATGGAGAGTTCCGGCATCTCGACCCATTCGGCGTGGCCAGCCCGTTGAATGAAGCCGACGCCATCGACCCGTTGGCCAAAGCCCTGATTAATGACAATGGCATTGCCGATGTACCACTGAACGGCATACCACCCACCGAGGATAACCCCCAGAAATAGCACGGTCGCTAGGAGTAGCAAGCGCCAGGCGAGCCGCTCCGCTTGCCGAGGCGCGCCGGTGAAATCGCTGACCACCGGCAGGTCGCGGGCGAGCGGCGTCTCAACCGCCGACGTAAGCTCCGCCCCCGGAGCAGCAGCAGCGCCGCGTCCAACCACCTCCGGCCTCCAGCTATGCTCGTCAGGGTAGGTTTATCGGCTGAGACGTGATCCGGGATTCATCGCGCCCAGTCCCCCGTCATTCCGGCGAAAGCATGTCCCGTACCCCGATACGGGGCCGGAATCCAGGATTACTCGTGCCCCCGGTCTCGCCATTCCCCATCAGGAGTGTGTTGCAAAACCGTCATTCCCGCGCCAGCATATCCCGTACCCTGACGGGGCGGGAATCCATCCTGACCATCCTTGCATCCTGCAAATCCTGATGCAGACAAAAACCTACCCTTGTGAGGCAGCGGCCCCGCGGTCGCATTCGTCAGCGCGGGATAATCAGCCCGCTCGGCCGCGCCTCGTGTCCTGGCATTCCGGGCACGCCGGGCATCGTCGGGGGTGCGGCGGCCTCGGATCCGGGCGTCCACAGCCCCGCCAGCGCCCCCTGGCCCTGCTCCCTCTCGAACTCTGCCGGGTCCACGCCGAGGGCGCGGGCCAAACTCCGTTGCACGAGACGCAGGACCCAAGGATGCTCCTCGGGCGGCGCACCCTCCGGCTCCAGGGCCAGCGCGGCGGCGAGCGCCAACTGCGCCGGCCAACGCCGGTCATGGCGCACGAAATGGTAGGCCATCTCCTCCAGGCGGCGCCGCCAGCGCACCCCTTCCTCACCATGGAACTCACTCGTCACCACCTGGCGCAGCGCCGCCGACAGGCGATCACGCTCCGCTTCCGGGGGCAGGGAGAGGGTGCTCGTCTCCCGCTCACGGAAGACGGTCGTAAGCTCGCTCACGACCTCTTCGGGCAGGTGCCAGCCCCGCACTTCCGACTCGTCGAACACTTCCGGCGACCGATCCAGCAAGTCCGGGCGAAAGCGCACCTCCGTGGCTTGCAGATAGTCGTAGACCGGCGAGAGCGGCGGCTCCGCCGGGCCGGCGAGGTAGCGGCCATAGACGGCATAGTCGGCCGGGACGCCGCGCTGCTGGGCGATGGCCGCTTGCGCGGCGCTCGTGAGTAGGTGCAGCGCATAGGGCACCGGTACCTCGGTAACGAGGAAGGTACCGCGCGCCGTCATTTCCGAGCGCGTCCGGGCGACTTCCTGGTCGAACTCGGCGCGAGACTGGCGCGTAATCGTGAAGGAATGCAACCGCCCGCTGTCGTAGACGACGCCGTTGGCCGACGAGCGCCCGGAGCCGGGGATGTCCAGCGCCAGCCAGAGTAAGCGCGCCCCGTCCGGGTCACAGGAGCTGAGGAACGCCGGCCCGGTCGCCACCGGCGCGGCAGCCGCACCGGTCGGCTCGTCACGCGGGGCAGAATCGGCGTGGATGCCGGCTTGCTTGAGGCGATGGAGTGCCCGCCGCGCCCCCCGGCGTACCTCACGGGGCCGCTCGCCGGCGGCCAAGTCGTTGGCCAAGTGGGCAGCGGCCGGGAGCCGCACTGCGCCCAGCGCCTCGGCGGCCGCGCCGGCGAGCGGCCACGGTGGCGCCGCCGCCAGCTCCTCGATGAGGGAGAGCGCCGCGTCCGGGTCGTCCTGCGCTAAGGCTTGGAGGCTTGGAGGCAGTGACGCCGGCCCGGCACGGATCAATGCCGCGCGGGCGTCAGCAGGCGAGAGGCCGGCCAAAGCCACCGCCGAGCCACTGCGACGCGCGGCCTTGGTGGTAGCACGAGGCGAGCTGCCCCGGCGGCCGCGTGACCGTCTCCGCGCTACTGATCGAGCGATGCTGAGTCCTCCTCTGCGCCGCGTCCCCGCTTGCGGCGACGCTTGCGGATCACTTCCACCATCGGCGTCGGCTCCAACGCTTCTACGACGCGGTGCGCCTTGGCATTGGCAGCGGCTTTCTTCGGCCGACGCCGTTCGCGGCGCTGCGGGGTCCTTCTAGGCATGTCCTGTACCTCCCGAAGTGCCGCCAGCGGAGTATTGCTGGCCTTACAAGTGCCGAGGACGGGATTCGAACCCGTATGGCCTCTACGGACCGAGGGATTTTAAGTCCCTTGCGTCTACCAGTTCCGCCACCTCGGCCAAGCTGGCTCAGGCAGGCGGAACCGCCCGGCGGCGACGAGCCAGGGTATTCTACCAATTTTGCTCCTGCGCGAGAGGCGAGCCTGACAGGAGTAGGGTTTTTGTGTAGGGGAGATTCGACCTGCCCCCCTATGGCCCCCCCGCTGCGGCGGGGGGACGGGCCGTTCCCTCCCCCGTCGGGACGGGGGAGGGTGAGGGTGGGGGCTAACACACTACCTAATCAAGTTGGCAACTTTCATAATCGCGCCCAGGCCCTCGTCATTGCGGCGCAGGCCGCAATCCAGGACTAGTCGTGCCACTCCCGCCCCCCGTCATTCCCGCGAAGGCGGGAATCCAAAAACCGGTCCTTCCAGGTTAGCGAGGAGTGGTGCATTGTCCCTCTCGCACTCCATTTGGGGGTTATGCAAAGGTCTCCGAAAGCGGGAATCCAACCCCCTCGCCCCCCGGGAGCGGGCCGGGGTGAGGGCCGACTCCCCCTCTCTATCGCTCCACGATGGAGAGGGGCCGGCCAGAGCCGCACCACACCTGGCCCTATCCGTGCGGCTTTGGCCGGTCAGGGGGCCAGGGGGTGAGGACCACCCCGGAAATACCACGGACTTGCCAAGGCGGCCGCAGGGCATGGAAAATGAAGGCCGTCGTGGCGGCTTTGGCCGCAGTGGCGAGACAACGGGAATGACCAGTGGCAGACTGGCCCTTGCCCGGCACTTGTGCCGAGGAAACGCCGCGGCAGCTTGAGTGCCGGCGGCCATCCCGACTATAATGTGGCTGCCGCTTGTGAACTATTTCGCAAACCTGCCGCGCGGCTGATCTGCTTGGGGAGGGAAGCGTGGCCAACAGCACCGACCAGGACAGCCTGGAGCGCAAGCTGTACGACAGCCGGATTTGGCGCTCGATCTTCCGCTACGGGTATCCCATCGACCGCCGCAACCGGATCATGACGGTTGCGAAGAATGTCTTCCTGCACCTCCATCCGAACTTCGTGCCGCGAGGGGCCGTCAAGCTCACGTATACGTGGTGCTTGGGCGGCCTGTCGTTCATGATGTTCCTCATCCTCACCGTGACCGGCGTGCTGCTGATGTTCTACTACGTCCCGTCGGTGGAGCGGGCCTACCAGGACATCAAGGATATGGAGACGGTCATCATCTTCGGGATGCTCATGCGGAACATGCACCGCTGGGCCGCGCACGGGATGGTGATTACGGTGTTCCTGCACATGTGTCGCGTCTTCTATACCGGCTCGTACAAACCGCCGCGGGAGTTCAACTGGGTGGTGGGGGTGATCCTCTTCCTCCTCACGCTGCTGTTGAGCTTCACCGGCTACCTGCTACCCTGGGACCAGCTCGCCTTCTGGGCGGTGACGGTGGGCACAACGATTGGTGGCGCGGCCCCCATCGTCGGCGATCAGGTCAACCTGCTCCTGCTCGGCGATGCCCAAATCGGCGGCAATACGCTCATCCGCTGGTATACCCTGCACGTCATCGCGTTGCCGCTCTTGCTGGCCGTGTTCCTGGCGGTACACTTCTGGCGCGTGCGTCAGGACGGCGGTCTTTCGCAGCCGCTCTAGGACTCAGGGGGAGCGGGGTACGTTGACGATCAACTGCTGTGGAGAAGAGTTATGAGTGGACCGCGCCCGCTCACTGTGAGCACCGCAAACGACAAGTCACCCTGGATCGGGACAACTCCACCCGGGGAAGACTCGGCGATTGCGGTAGGCGAGGAGGTGGTGTTCTGCACGCAGTGCAAGAACCCGCACCACGCCAGCGCGTGGGAGGCGAACAACAACACCTGTCTCACCCCCGATTGCGGCCGGGAAGCACCGCTGCGCCGTCGTCGTCGTCGCCCGGCGGCCGCCGCGGCGGCAACGGAGGCCGCACCGGCGGCGGCCACAACGACAGCCCCCGCGGCGGCCGCTCCGGCAGCGGCGCCGGCCGCGGCCGCCGCACGACCGGCGGCCGCACGGCGGCGGCCGGCACGGCGAACCACTGGGGCAGCTTCATCGGCGGCCGCGCTCCGTTCGGCGGCGCGGCGCGCGCAGGTCAACGTGACCGTCTGGCCGCACCTGCTGATGCCGGAGTTCTTGGCGACTGCGCTACTCACGGTCGGCCTGATCGTGATGTCCTGGTTCATCAACGCGCCGCTGGAAGAGCACTCCAACCCCAACCGCACGCCGAACCCATCCAAGGCGCCCTGGTACTTCATGAACTTGCAAGAGCTACTCCTGCACATGCACCCAGGGCTGGCGGGCGTGATCGTGCCGACGATCATCCTGATTATGCTCGCGGCGATTCCCTACATTGACGTGAACTCCGAGGAGAGCGGGCACTGGTTTACCTCACCCGTCGGCAAGAAAATTGCGATTGTGATCGCGATCTATACCGCCATCGTCACCGTCGGCTTGGTGGTATTCGACTACTATATCGGCGTCCGCGAGCTGATGGGCGCCATTAGCCCGGAGCTACGCACCGGCATGGTACCCGAGGTCATCATCCCGACCTTGGTCATGTTTGTCTTTGCCTACGCGATATGGTTTATCATCCGTCCGTTCAGGCCGACGATCCGTGAGGTGATGATCGCCTATTTCACCGGCTTTGTGGTGGCGTGGATCGTGCTGACCTTCATTGGCACCGCGATGCGCGGGCCGGGCATGGAGCTTTTCTGGCCGTGGGCGTTACCGCCACGCCAGGCCTAACACCGGGCACCAGCTCACCTCGGTACGAGATACGGGAGAAAAGTTGATGGCAACCACAGCGGCAGCCCAGCGGTCCGGGGCAGCGACCGTGCCCCGGCGCGGCGTGCTGGCCATATTCGGCCTCGGCACCGTGAGCCTCCTGACTCTGCAAGCGCTCGTCGCTTTTGTCGTGTTCTTCTGGCCCCGCAAGCGCGGCGCCTTCGGCAGCGTCATCTCGATGGGCAAAGTTGACGACTACGCGGTCGGCTCCGTCACCTACAAGATTGACGGGAAGTTCTATCTCGTGCGGTTAGCCCAAGGGTTCATCGCCTTGTTCCAGACGTGCCCCCACTTGGGCTGCACCGTGCCATGGCGCGAGACCTTCACGTGGGACTACGAGGGGAAAGACATCACGGGGCTGTTCCGGTGCCCGTGTCACGGCTCGACGTACCTGCCCAACGGACAGCTTATCTACGGGCCGGCGCCGCGGCCACTTGACTACATGACGACCAGGATTGACAATGGCGAGGTGCTCGTGGATACGGGAGACATCCAACTGCGCTCGAAGCACGAGTCCGAGCACGTCACGCCAGCCTAGGGGTAACACGAACATACCATTGGCGGTGCCGGGAGGCGGCCGCCCAACTTCTCGATGAAGGAGCAGTAGGTGCTCACATTCGTCATCGTCGCAGTGGCACTCATCTTTCCCGTGGCCGTAATTCTCGATTCTTGGCGCCGCCGGCGGGTGGAGGTGCCGGAAACGGGGAGTGAGCAGGAAGTGGACCTGCCCCTCACACAGGGCAACGGCCGCAAACTCCTGTTCGGGGTGGTGCTCATCATCGAAACCTTTCTGCTGATGATCGCCTACGCGGCCAACGAGCCGGGCCGGCAGGAGGCCGCGGCCGCCGTGCAGCACGATTTCTTGGTCGAGCGGGGCGCGCACTCCTACGTCAGCCTCTGCATGAGCTGTCACGGACTGGATGGCCAGGGCTTCCTGGAAGGTGGTCCCGGGGTCTACATCGGACGGCCGCTCAATACGGGAGCCTTCCAGATCGAAGATACGCCCGACAACGAGGAAGCCTTTGAGGAGACGCGAGCGTTCCTCTACAAGACGATCCAGAACGGACGAGAAGATACCCCGATGGTGGGATGGGGCCTGGAGAACGGCGGCCCGCTCAACTACGAGATGATTAACGAGTTGGTGGCGCTCATCATGAGTGGTGAGTGGGAGATGGTAGCGCACTTCGCCGAAGCAGAGAGCTTGGCAACGCCCACCGCACAGCCCACCGAGAGCGAGGAAGAGCTAGGCAAGGTGCTTACCGTCAATGTCTGCGGCGCTTGCCACGCCATTGATGGGACCGATGCCATCGGCGTCGCAGCCCCGGCGCTCGACGGTATTGCCAGCCGCCCGATTGCCGGCGTGCTGCCCTTCAGCCGCGAGAACGTCGTGCGCTGGGTGCAGAACCCGCCCGGGATCAAGAAAGGCTCGCAGATGCCGCCGTATCCGCTGCCTGAGGAACAACTGCAAGCCATCGCCGTCTACCTCGAAACCTTGAAGTAGGCCGGGCGGCCAGTCGCCCGGCTTGAGCTGCGGGAGCAGCTATGCCGCTTCCGCCTTTTGGCTCCACGGCAGCCTGATGCCTGAGAACACACCCTATCTGACGGTGGCTATCGCCGCCTTCAACGAGGAGCATCGCCTGCCCCAAGCACTTGACCGCGCCCTGGCGATGCTTGCTACCTGGCCGCAGCCCTTTGAGGTCGTCGTCTGCGACGACGGCTCGACCGACCGCACGGCCGAGCTGGTGGAGGACTACGCCCACCGGGGCGTGCGGCTGGTCCGCTTGCGCCGGAACCGAGGGAAAGGGGCGGCAGTACGGGCAGCAATCTTGGCGTCGCGCGGCAAGTACGTGCTGTTCTCGGACGCCGACTTCTCCACCCCCATCACCGAGCTACCGCGGGTCCTGCACCCGCTGGAAGCCGGCGCGGCCGAGATCACGATTGGGTCTCGGCGCCAAGCCGACGGGACGGACATGCGGACGAGCCAGCCACGCTACCGGCGGGCGTTCGGCAAGCTCTTCCATGCTCTGGCCGCGCTGGTCGCGGTTCGTGACATCGGCGATACCCAAGCCGGGTTCAAGGCCCTGCGCGGCGACGTTGCCCGCGAGGTGTTTGCGCGTATGCAGGTCGAGAGTATCGTCTTCGACGTGGAGCTACTCCACCTCGCCCAACGGAGCGGCTACCGGGTGCGCGAGGTACCCGTCCGGTGGACGAACGCCGGCGGCTCACGGATGCGCGTGACGCTCTCCCACGCCGCACGGGTCCTGTGGGACTTGCTCCGCATCCGCTGGCTGCACCGCGGCGCACGCCGCCCACCCGCCTGAGGAAATCACCCCTCACCAGGGTAGGTACGGGTTGAGCTGTAGGGGCGCAACATGTTGCGCCCGTCCCCCCGCGGCAGCGGGGGGACCATAGGGGGGCGGTCCCTTACAAGGGTAGGTTTTTCTGTAGGGGCACGATTCATCGTGCCCGCGCCCCCCGTCATTCCGGCTTTCGCCGGAATCCAGCCGAGTAGTTGCCCACCCTGTAGGGGCGTCCCTTGTGGGCGCCCTGGCCGCCCCCCGTCATTGCGGCGCAGGCCGCCATCCAGGGCGAGTCGTGGCCTCCCGGCCCCCGTCATTCCCGCGAAAGCGGGAATCCACCCCCTCTCCACATGGTGGAGAGGGGGCCGGGGGGTGAGGCCGGTCCCCCGTCCCCCCGCCGCAGCGGGGGGACCATAGGGGGGCTACCCCCTCCCCAAGGACAGTTTTCCAAGCGCCGGAAAACTCGTTCCCCAGACCGTTGTCATCCCCCACCCCCCGCTGATATGTCTCCCTGACGGGAGTGGCAAAATGCAAGACCATCCGAGCACACCGGGCATTGCCCGGCAGGGAACCCTTGGCACCGACGGGCCGGCTGCGTGCGGTGGCGCGGCCGCGTTCTCGCCGGCGCCGGGTCCGTCTCGACCCCGCGCCACGCCCTTGCCCTTGCTCTTGGCGCTGGACCACACTCGGTCCCGCGCCGCGTCCTTGCCCCTGGCGCCGGACCACGCGCGGTCCGGTGCCGCGTCCTTGCCCTTGCCGAACCTGCCGAGTCACGAACTGCGTGACCCGGCATGGGCCGGCCCGCGCGTGCCGCTATCCACTATTCCCTGGCCGGCCGGGGTGCGCCGGCTGCGCTCGGTGGTCTTGCCCCGCGTCATTGCCACTCCCGGCACCCGCCTTTCCTACCCGTCCACCACCCGGTTCGCGCCCACCGCCGCCGATCCGGGAGCGCCCACCCAGCCGGTGCCGCCCCACCCCCTGCCCACCACCGCGGGCACGGGCTACCCCCGGCACCGCCGCTCGCGCGCCCCGCCCAGCGCCACCCGCCGAAAGGTTTTTCCGTAGCGGCGCGATAAATCGTGCCCAGACCCTCGTCATTCCGGCGGAAGCATGTCCCGTACCCCGATACGGGGCCGGAATCCATGTCCCCCCGCCGCAGCGGGGGGACCATAGGGGGGACATCCCCCTAGCCTTAAAATTGCCAGCTTTCAACACCGCGCCCACCACCGCCGTAGGGGCGTCCCTTGTGGGCGCCCTGCCCTGGCCGCGCTTCCGTCATTCCGACGGAGGCCGCTATCCTGCTCATCCCGGCATCCTGCAAATCCTGACGCAGACAAAAAACCTCCCCCTGTGGCTGGAAAGACCGCCGGGACGGGGGTGAGTCCCGCGCTCTACCCCACAAATACCATTTGACTCAGGGCCGGACCATCCTTAGACTGTCGCTAACACCCGGCCGAGGGTCAGCGACTCTCCGGTTTGCCGCCGCACCGGCGACCGTCGGCCATGGCGTCGGCAGGTCCCGGGTGGGGCATACCGACCGCAGAAAGGGGATGAGTATCGTGGTGAGCACACAGGCAGTATCCGCGACGATTAACGGCACCACCCGCACGGCCGAGGTTGAGCCGCGCACGCTCCTCGTTCACTACTTGCGGGATGCGTTGGGCTTGACCGGCACCCACATCGGCTGCGACACCAGCCAGTGTGGCGCTTGCGTCGTCCTGATGGACGGGAAGACGGTGAAGTCCTGTACCGTCTTTGCGGTGCAGGCGGAGGGGGCAGAGATCACGACCATCGAGGGACTGGCAGCGACGGCTCCCCAGGATGGTGGTCTCCACCCCTTGCAGGAAGGGTTCTGGGAGCAGCATGGCCTGCAATGCGGCTTCTGCACGCCCGGCATGATTATCTCGGCCTACGAAATCCTGCAGCGCCATCCCGACCCCAGCGAAGAAGAGATTCGTGAGGGTCTCGAAGGCAACCTGTGCCGTTGCACCGGCTACCACAACATTGTCAAGGCTGTCCAGCACGCCGCGAGTCAGTCGGCGGGCTAGGACTACCGTAGCCCTACTGCCGGGGAGTGGGCTGCCGGGACGATAGACCTGACGGCCCGCAAGCTCCCCAGAGTTCATTGAGTGCGAGGCATCCGACAGAGGGTGAGAGGAGGGCAACCATGGCCGTCAGTCGTCTATTTGGAGCCTCGGTCCGGCGGCGCGAAGATCCTCGTCTGATAACCGGTCAAGCCACCTACTGCGACGACATCCAGCTTGCCAACATGGCCTATGCGGTGATCGTCCGCAGTCCCTATGCTCACGCCCGCATCACCAGCATAGATACCAGCGCAGCGGCCGCCCAGCCGGGTGTCGTCGCCGTCTATACCGGCAGCGACCTGGCGGGCCGCGTGGGCAGCATCCCGTGTGCCTGGCTCATTCCCGATTCCGATCTCGTCGTGCCCGACCATCCGCCGCTGGCCGTAGACCACGTGCGCTACGTGGGTGACGGCGTGGCGGCCATCATTGCCGAAGATCGCGCGGCCGCCGTCGACGCGGCTGATCTGGTGGAGGTCGAATACGAGGAGCTACCGGCCATCGTGGACCAGGAAAAGGCCACGGAGGAGGGTGCGCCACAGCTCCACGACGACGTACCGGCCAACACTGCCTTCCGCTGGAAGATGGGTGAGTGGGACGACGAGGCATTCGAGAATGCCGAAGTCACCGTCAGCCACCGGTTCCACAACCAGCGGCTGATCCCGAACTCGATGGAGGCGCGGGGGGCCGTCGCGCAGTGGGACGCCGGCGCGGAAGAGATGACGATTTGGGTCACCTCCCAGAATCCGCACATCCATCGCGTGCTCATGTCCGGGGTACTCGATATCCCGGAGCACAAGCTGCGGATCGTTGCCCCGGAGATCGGTGGCGGCTTCGGCAGCAAAATCCACCACTACCCCGATGAAGCCATCGTCGGCTTCGCTGCCAAGGAGCTGAACCGACCGGTCAAGTGGTCCGAAACCCGCAGCGAGAACTACCTCGCCACCATCCACGGCCGCGACCACATCCAAGACGTGGAGATCGCGGCGACCAAGGACGGGATGATTACCGGCCTGCGGGCAAAAGTCTGGGCCAACCTCGGCGCCTACCTCTCCACGGCGGCGCCAGGTGTACCCACAATCCTGCACGGGCTGATGTACTCCGGCGCCTACAAGATTCCCAACATCTCCGCCGACGTGCTGGGCGTAGTCACCAACACTACCCCGGTGGACGCCTACCGCGGCGCCGGCCGACCGGAAGCGACGTTCCTGGTGGAGCGTCTCGTTGACATGCTCGCCGCGGAGTTGGAGATGGACCCGGCGGCCATCCGGCGGAAGAACTTCATCGGCGCCGACGAGTTCCCCTATGAAGTCGCGACGGGGATCATCTACGACAGCGGCGACTACGAGACGGCCTTGGACATGGCGCTGGAGATGGTGGACTACGACGGGTTCCGCCAACAGCAGGCGGCGGCCCGCGAGCAAGGTCGCTACCTCGGTATCGGCCTCACCACCTATTCCGAGATTTGCGGTCTCGGCCCCTCGGAAGTCGCCGGCGCGGTGGGCTTCCAAGGCGGGCTGTGGGAGAGCGCAACCGTGCGCGTCCATCCGACGGCCAAAGTGAGCGCCTTCACCGGCGGCAACCCGCACGGTCAGGGCGAGGAAACCACCTTTGCCCAGATCGTTGCCGACGAATTCGGCATCCCGATTGAGGACGTGGAGGTCGTCTACGGCGATACGAGCAAGATTGCGATGGGCTGGGGTACCTACGGCAGCCGCACGACGGCCGTCGGGGGCACGGCAATCGCGCTGGCAGCGCGGAAGGTCACGGAGAAGGCCCGCCGCATCGCCGCTCACCTCCTGGAAGCCGACCCGGACGACGTTGAGTTCGCGGATGGTAAGTTCTTCGTCCGCGGTGCGCCGGAGAGCGCGCAGACCTTCGGGGACGTGGCGCTGCAAGCGTACCTGGCCTGGAATTTGCCCGACGACATCGAGCCGGCACTGGAAGAGAACAGCTTCTACGATCCCTCCAACTTCACGTACCCCTTCGGCACGCATATCGCCGTGGTGGAGGTGGACGGGGACACCGGGCAGGTGGACCTGCAACGGTACATCGCCGTGGACGACTGCGGTAACGTCATCAACCCGATGATCGTAGACGGTCAGGTGCATGGTGGTGTCGTACAAGGGGTCGCGCAGGCGCTCTACGAGCAAGCCGTGTACGACAAGGAGACCGGCCAGCTGCTCACCGGCTCGCTGATGGACTACGCCGTGCCCAAGGCCGGAATGGTGCCCTCTATCGAGACGGATCGCACGACCACGCCGTCGCCGGTGAACGCCATCGGCGTCAAGGGAGTCGGTGAAACCGGCACGATTGCCGCCGGCTCGGCCGTCATCAACGCCGTCGTGGACGCGCTGGCACCGTTCGGCGTGCGTCACATTGATATGCCGGCGACCCCGGAGAAGGTGTGGCGCCTGATCGCCGAGAGCAGCCAGAGCAACGGGAGCGATGGTGAAGGCGAGAGCAAGGGCGGCTGGCGCAGCTGGCTCAACCGATTGCGCTAACGTCCTGAGGAGAGCGGTCAACCGGAGACCATAGGAAGCGCGGAATCTTCGGAAGGAGGCAACCGAGATGATCCCAAGCGCGTTTGCATACGAAACACCGTCCACCGTCGAGGAGGCCGCGGCGCTGCTCGCCGAACATGGCGACGACGCCAAGATACTGGCCGGAGGGCACAGCCTCATTCCATTGATGAAACTGCGCCTGGCCGCGCCGGAGGTGCTCATCGACATCGGAAGCATCGAGGGGCTGTCCGGCATCAGCACCGACAACGGTCAGGTCACGGTGGGGGCCGGCACCACGCACAGCACCCTGGAGGACTCGGAGGCGCTGGGGGCGGCGTGTCCGCTGCTCCAGCAGACGGCCGCCATCATCGGCGACCGCCAAGTGCGTAACCTCGGCACCATCGGGGGCAGCCTGGCGCACGGCGACCCGGCCGCGGACCTGCCGGCCGCCGTGCTGGCGCTGGAAGCCGAATTGACGGCCGTGAGTGCGAACGGCAGTCGCACCATTGCCGCCGACAGCTTCTTCACCGGCCCACTGATGACCGCGCTCGGCGATGACGAGTTGCTGACGACGATTACCGTGCCGGCCACGTCCGGCCAGAGTGGCGCGGCCTACGTCAAGAATGCCCATCCGGCATCGGGCTACGCGCTCTGTGGCGTCGCCGCCGTCGTGACCGTCGGCGCGGACGGCAAGTGCGAGCGAGCACGGGTCGGGATTACCGGCGTCGGGAGCACGCCGATGCGAGCCATGGCCGTCGAGGCCGCGCTGACCGGCCAGGAGCTGACCGCCGACAACATCGCTGCTGCTGCCGGACAGGCCGCCGAGGGTCTCGACCTCAACGACGACCTGTTCGCGTCCGCCGAATATCGCGGCCACCTCGTTCGCGTCTATACGCGGCGCGCGGTGGAGCAAGCGGCGGCACAGGCGGGAAGCTAACACGCCGATACGCGCGACCTGCCGGATGAGCATTTTCGACTCATTGCACGCGGCGCACGAAAACGACATAACTGAACCGGCGAAACTCCGGTACGGCGGGGTGAGCCGCCGGCTCCCTCGCTCTATGATCCAACGAACACCAGGAGGCTGCGACTATGACGACCGCAACACCGAGTCTGCCCAAGTTCGTCGGAGCGCCCATCCGCCGGCGCGAGGACCCACGCCTGATCCAGGGAGGCGCCACCTACGTTGACGACGTGCGGATTCCCGGTGCGCTGCACGCGGCGTTCGTGCGGAGCACGGAGGCACACGCCCGCCTGACGCGCGTGGACACCCACGCGGCCGCGGCGGCGCCCGGCGTGGTGGCAGTGCTGACGGCGGCCGATCTCGAAGGTCAAGTCGAAAACAACATCGCCGCCTTTGCGGCCGTGGAGGGCATGACGGAGACAGGACTGCCGCTGCTCGCCACCGATACCGTGCGGTGTGTTGGCGAGGCCATCGCGTGTGTCGTGGCCGAGGACCCGTACCAGGCCCGCGACGCGGTTGATCTCGTCGAGGTGGACTACGATCCGCTGCCGGTAGTCATAGACATCGAGCAGGCACTCGAAGCGGACAGTCCGCTGGTCCACGAATCGATGGACAACAACGTCTCTTTTCGCACCGTCGCCGAGGCGGGAGATATTGAGGCCGCCATTGCGCGGGCCGACCGGGTGGTGAAGCTACGCCTGGTCAACCAACGCCTGTTGCCGCTGTTCATGGAGCCGCGCTGCCTGGCAGCCGACTACAACGTGGCCTCCGGACAGTTGACCGTCTGGGCCACGAGCCAGTTTCCCCACCTGCTACGGACCCAGTTCTCCAAGCTGTTGGGCATCCCGGAGCACAATCTGCGGTTGATCGTGCCGGAGGTCGGCGGGGGGTTTGGCGCGAAAGCCAACTTCTATCCCGACGAGGTGCTCACCGGGCACTTGGCGGTGCGTTTCGGCCGGCCCGTGAAGTGGGTCGAGGATCGCAGCGAGGACTTCATCACCTGCATCCACGGGCGGGATCAGATTGACTACATCGAGGCACCCGTCACCAACGACGGCAAGCTGCTCGGCTTGCGTATGCAGGTACTGGCCGATCTGGGCGCCTACCAGCACGCCACCACCCCGGCCATCCCAGGGCTGACGGCAGGGATGGGCAACGGCTGTTACGACTTCCAGGACTATCACGCCGAGGTCATCGGCATTTACACGCACAAGATTGCGACCGCTGCCTATCGCGGCGCCGGCCGGCCCGAAGCGACCTATCTCATCGAGCGCACGATGGACGCCATCGCCGCCGAGCTGGACCTCGATCCGGCCGAGGTGCGGCGCCGCAACTTCATCCAGCCCGACCAGTTCCCCTACACCACCCCGCCCGGCAACGAATACGACAGCGGCGACTACGACGCCTCGCTGGATCGGGCGCTGGAGATGATTGACTACGACGGCTTCCGGCGCGAGCAGGCCGCCGCCCGCGAGCAGGGCCGCTATCTGGGGCTGGGCTTGTCCTCCTACGTCGAGATTTGCGGGTTTGGTCCCTCGAAGGACCTCGCCGGCATGGGCGGCTGGGAAAGCGCCACCGTGCGCGTGGACCCCACTGGGAACGTGACGGTGCTCACGGGCACGTCGCCGCACGGTCAGGGGCAGGAGACCACCTTTGCCCAAATGGTTGCCGATCAACTCGGCGTGTCGCTCGACGACATCGTGGTGCTGCACGGCGATACCGGCCAAGTCCAGTATGGCGTCGGGACCTTCGGCAGCCGCGGTATTGCGGTCGGCGGGCCGGCGGTCCACTTTGCGACCGAGAAGGTGCGCGACAAGGTACTCAAGATCGCGGCGCACCTGCTGGAAGCCGCTCCGGAAGACGTGGACTTGGCCGATGGTAAGGCGCACATCCGCGGGGTGCCGGGCCGCAACATCGCGTTTGCCGACGTGGCCGCCGCGGCGATCACGCACGTTGACATCCCCGAGGGCTTGGAGCCGGGCCTGGAGTTCACGCACTTCTACGATCCGCCGGGGTACACCTTCCCGTTCGGTACCCATGCCTGTATCGTCGAAGTGGACACCGAGACCGGCCAGGTGGAAATCAAGCGCTACGTGGCGGTGGACGACTGCGGCACGGCCATCAACCCCAAGCTGGTAGACGGGCAGGTCCACGGCGGGCTGGCACAGGGAATCGCGCAGGCGCTTTACGAGGAAATCGTGTTCGATGGCGAGACCGGCCAGCTACTCACCGGGTCGCTGATGGACTACGCGGCGCCAAAGGCCGCCATGCTCCCCAGCTTCGAGACGGACCGGACGGAGACTCCCACGCCGAATAACATCCTGGGCGCCAAAGGAGTCGGCGAGGCCGGGACCATCGGCTCGACACCGTCCGTGGTCAACGCCGTCATTGACGCGGTGCGACCACTCGGCGTGACGCACCTCGACATGCCACTCAAGCCGGAGCGCATCTGGCAAGCGATCCAGCAAGCCAGCGCCTAACCGGGGCCTAGCCCCCACCCTAGCCCCCTGACAGGGGTAGGTTTTTGCTGTAGCGGCGCGATAAATCGCGCCCAGGCCCTCGTCATTGCGGCGTAGGCCGCAATCCAGAGCTATTCATCGGCCCCGGTCCGCGCGTGCCCCCCCTCTCCACATGGAGACCTTTGCGTAACCCGTCATTCCCGCGAAAGCGGGAATCCATGTCCCCCCGCCGCGGCGGGGGGACCATAGGGGGGCCGGCCCCCTGTTAGCGCAAGCTACTCGTTATCCCGCCGGAACGCAGTCAACTGCTCGCGCGCTCTTGCAATCAACTCCGGTGGGGCAATGTTCCGGTTAGGCCGGCCTGCGTCGCGGGGCGCCGGGCGCCGGTTAGCGGAAGCTGCGGCGGGGAAAGACCGGCCAGACGGCTTCGACGTGGTCGTTACGCACGCCGTATAGCTCGTCGTGGAGGAAGACGGTCATATCGCCGTAGCCGGCGTAAATCACGATCTTATCACCGAAGCGCGGCGTATCGTTCGGCGCGTCCAGGCTGATTGTGCCGTGCTCGGCCGACAGCGCGATGCCGGTCACGCCGGCGATGTCGCGGGGCTGCGGGTCGGTCATTGGTCGCCCCAGAGCCTTGAAGCCGGAGTCTACGATGATCCGCTGCGGGTCCGGACGGCTCACGACGGTAGCCAGCAGCGACAACCCGATGGGGTGGTCTATCCACTTGCTGTATTCCATGTCGCAGAAGATGCCACCACCGGCCTGCACCTCGGTGATCCCCGGTAGCGTGGCGGTAATCTGATAGGTCTGGGTGCCACCGCAGCTCACGATCTCGCAGGGCAGGCCAGCGGCCCGACACTGCTCCGCCGTCGCTACCAACTCTTCTATCGCTGCTGAGATCGCTTGTCGCTTGGCCGCCGGATCGGGAATATCGGCCGCGTGGCCCTCCCAGCCCATCAGTCCGCACAGCGTCAGGCCGGGGAGCGCATGAACCTGGTGGGCCAGGGCCAGCGCCGGGTCCCGCGGCAGCACCCCGGAACGATCCATGCCCACATTTAGCTCCAAGACCACGTTGATCTTGACACCGCCGGCTTGCGCCGCCGCGTCCATGGCCAGCGCCTGCTCCGCGCTGTCTATGGCAACGACGACGGTGGTGCCGCGACGCACCAGCGCGACGAGGCGCTCCAGCTTACGCCGGCCGACAAGCTGGTTGGCGATGAGAATGTTGTCAATGCCTCCGGCCGCCATGGCCTCGGCATCACCCAGCTTGGCGCAGGTCACGCCAATGGCACCGGCGGCAAGCTCCTGTTGGGCAATACCGGGCACCTTCACGCCCTTGGTGTGTGGCCGCCAGTTGACGCCGTACTTGGCGAAATAGTCGGCCATGCGGCGAATGTTGCCCTCCATGACATCGAGATCAACCAGCAGGGCCGGGGTATCCAGCTCCTGTACGGGCCGACCGATCAAATCCGTCTGCGCTGTCATCGTCACTCCTTGTCCTGGGTTTGTCGGGTTGAGCGTACCACAGACGCGCCGAGCGCCCTCGGCAGTACCACCTCCCCCTCCGTCATTCCCGCGAAAGGAGACCTTTGCGTAACCCGTCATTCCCGCGAAGGCGGGAATCCATCCTGCTCATCCCTGCATCCTGCAAATCCTGATGCAGACAAAAAACCTACCCCTATCAGGGGAGTATACTGAGGCAACGAGCATTGGTGAGCGGTACACTCAGGATAGGGAAGCACCACTGGTCGCGGCACGGGCTGCTACGCCCTGAGCAATGAGGTGATACACCCATGGAGACCGTGAAGCAGAAACAGACCAAGCTCTACCGGCTCGTGGACCGTCTGCCGCGCGAACGCCTGGACGCCGCCGCCGCACTCTTAGCATCGTTGCGCGACGATACGCGCGTGTCCGTAGTGAATGGCCGGACCATCGTGGCCTCGGCGGCCTTTGGGCCGGGCAAGGCGTCACCATCACCGAGACGGATATTGCTGAGGCACGGCGCGAGATGTGGGAAGGGGTAGGTACGGATTAAGCCGTAGGGGCGCAACATGTTGCGCCCGTCCCCCCGCTGCGCGGGGGGACCATAGGGGGGCTGGCAGCCGTCCGGGTCGCGAACTCGACATAACGCGGCGCCAGCGAGCCGGCGCCGCGTCCACGTCTTCCGGCTTGTCGGTATCCAGCTAACGTTTCAGGGCAGAGCGATCCTACGAGAGCAGCCTTTGGACAGCGGCGTCGCCAGCCTCCGACGCTCGCTGGGCGGTATCAGGCATACTCCACTTGCCGCTGAAACCCTCCTGCAGGATCGGCAGGATGACATCGTACCAGGCCCGCCAGTGCTCCCACACGGCGTAGCCGCGCGCCCATTGATCGGGCAGGGTTTCGAGAATATCCGTGGTGACCTTCATGTCCAGCTCGGGGAACTCGTTGAGATACGTCGGTGAGGTGGCGGCCTTCTTGTTGACGGGGAAGGCCGCACCGGTCTCGGCATTCACCAACTGCGCCTCTTCACCGCTCAAGAAGGTCACGAAGTCAACGGCAGCCTTGAGCGCACCCCGCTTCTCTGCCTTGGCGGTCACCACGCCGGGGATGTTGTTGAAGTTGGTGACGCGGTTTTTGGTGCCCTCCCAGCGCGGGGAGTGCATGACCTGCATCCTGAAAGCACCCTTGATGGTCTTGAACGACCCCTTGGGGCTGCTGTTGCCGGCCATGGCGAAGTTGCCCTTGTTGAAGCTGAGGTCGCGGTTGAGCCGCGTGCGGTCGGCGTCGAACATCTGGGGATGCACCGCGAACTTGTGAATGGTGTCGTAGGCCCACTGGAACACTTCGAGTTGCTGTTCGTGGTGGAACAAGGTCTTGAACGGCGAACGCTCCCACACGTCGACGCCGTTGGCGTAGACCAAGGGCCAGATATAGCCGGGGACGGGGCCGCCGTGGGAGATGCCCCACTGCTTATTGTCAGCATCGGTGAGCTTGGTGGCGGCTTCGAAGACGTCGGCAGTGGTCCACGTGTCGTCGGGGAGGCTGAGACTGGCATTCTCGAACATGTCCACATTGTACGTCCACGTGTTGACGTTCAGGTGCCACGGGATACCGTAGACCTTGCCAGCGACTTCCGAGTGCATCGGTGAGTAGTAATGCTCGTCTTTCTCCCACTTTCTCAGCTTCAGCTCGGCCGTGAGATCCGAAAGCAAGCCGCGGTTCACCCAGCCCTCCAAGTAGTAGGCAGCCATGCCCTGAATGACATCCGGGAGGGTGTCGGAGGCCGCCCAAGTGGTCAGCGCCTGCTGGTAGTTCCGCCCTTCTCCGACAATGGCGTAAGAATCGAGAGCGACGTGCGGATACATGGGCTTGAAGAGCGCCTCGGCCCCCATGACCGTCTGGGTGCGGGGGTGCTCCGGCGCGCGCAGCCAGTAGTGCGCGACCTCCAGGGTGACCGGATCGACGGTCTTACCCGCTGCACCTTGGGCGCCCTGCGCGCCCTGGGCGCCGGTCTCACCCTTGGGGCCGGCTGGTCCCGCTGGTCCCGCCGGTCCGGCCTGCGGCTGGCCGACGTAGCGGACGGTCGGCTCGCCGCACGCTGCGAGTACCGTGCCACCGGCCAGCGCGGCCAGGGTCAGGACCGACGTGCGGCGTGTAAACCTGCTGTTTGCCAGGGGTTTCATCTCCCCATCTCCTTCCCAATCGGGCTACCTGTGTCCAACAACATATCCCCTCCGACTCCAAGCTGGGCAGCCCCGATTGCTCCATATCATAGCGCCACCCTGGACGGACAGCAAAGTACGTCCTCACGCCGCCATATCGTGCAGCGGCGGGACCTGGCAGCGGCCCGGTGCTCAGGCGTCGAGCCAGAGCTGGCCGCGCTGCTTGACGCGCTCCAGGCGGCGTGGGTCAAAGGGCGGCGGGGCCGGGTAGCCGTGGGGCTGGGGCGGTTGGGCATCCGGGCCGAGGAGCGCTTGGATGGCCGGGTTGGTGTAGTAGGCGGTGTACGTCAGCTCGACGAGCGTGCGGAACGGCTCAGGATGCTCCGCCTCGACGGCGCGCAAGACGGCCACGCGCGTAGCGGCCGACAACGCCGCGAACGAGGACGATGGTCCAGCAGCGCGATTTTGGGCGCTCGCGTCCACGGCCGCCAAGACCGTGAGGACGTTCGTCTGCAACGGCGGCTGCGCGTGGAGGTAGCCGTCCACGGCAGCGGCACCACCGGATTCACCGGCGCCGGGTAGCTCGCCCTCCGGTGGTACAAGCTCGTCCTGAATCGCCGTGAGGGTGGCTTGCTGCGCTGCGGTCAACACCCGATAGCCGCCGTCCTGGCCGGTCATGAGGCCACCTCGGAGAAGTTGTTGGCAAGCCAATCGGCGGTGCGGAGCGCCAAGGCTTGGATGGTACTGGTCGGATTGATCGGCGCACAGGTCACGAACAGGCTTCCGTCCACGATGAAGAGGTTGGAAACGTCGTGGGTGCGCCCCCAACGATCCGTGACGGAGTGCTGGGGATCGTCACCCATCCGCGCGGTGCCCATCAGATGCCAGCCGGAGTTACGCAGCGGCGACTGGGTGAACACCGTATGCGCCCCGGCGGCCTCGAAGACTTCGGTCGCTCGCGCAACACCGAAATCAAGCGCCCGCTGACTATTCTCGCTCAGAGTGTACTCGATCCGCGGGGCCGCGATGCCGTGCCCATCCCGCATAACCGGGTCGAGCGTGACCCGGTTATGCGGCTCCGGCAGGTCTTCCACCATCACGGCCACGGTGAGGGCATGACCAAACCGCTCGCGCCAGGTGCGGTGATGATCGGCGCCCCAGGGCAGAAGCTGGCCCGTGAAAGAACCGAGCGCCGCGCCCAGCGGCCCGACGTCGCGGGCGAATTGCAGTTGCAGGCCGCGCACGAAGCCGCGACTGCGGTCGGTTTCGTAGAACTCCTGGCAATGGATGAGCAGGCCGTCCGGTCCCCGGTAGCCGTTGATCCGCTCCGGGAACACCCCACTCACAAACGCGACCGGGTGAAACATCAAGTTGCGGCCGACCAGCCCGCTGTCGTTGGCCAACCCGTTGGGAAAGCGCGGTGAAGTCGAGTTGAGGAGCAAGCGCGGCGTGCCTATCCCGTTGCCGGCGAGCACGACCACCCGCGCCGCTTGGCGGTGCTCGTTGCCGTCCCGGTCGTAGAACACGACACCATCCGCGCGACCGTCTCCGTCTACCGTAATCTCGCGGACGCGGGCATGGGTTATGAGGCGCACACCCTGGTCGAGGGCAGCCGGCCAGTAGGTGACGTGGGCGCTGGACATGGCGCCGATAGGGCAGCCCATGTCACACGGACCACAGTTGTTGCACACGCTGCGGCCGTCACCATGCGGCACGCTAATTAGGGCACAGTCCGACGGCCACCAATGCCAGCCCAGCTGCTCCAGCCCCCGGACGTAGATCTCGCCAGCGCGGTCGAGGCCGAGCGGCGGCGACTGCCGGGGCTGGCGGGGCGGGTTGGCAGGATCACCGTTCAAGCCGGTGACGCCGATCATCGCGTCGTTCTGCTCGTAGTACGGCTCCAGGTCCCAGTAGGTCAGCGGCCAGTCGTCGGCGACGCCATCGAGGGTGTGGACGCGGAAGTCCGAGGGGCGAAAGCGGGGAAAATGGCCGCTCCAGTGGATCGTGCTGCCGCCGACGGCATTGAACATGAGCGGCACAATCGGCGTCCGGTCCACATTGACGGGATAGTCTTCCGGGCGCTGGCGCACATTCGGGTCCTTGGCAAAATCGGTCGCTCGGTGATGCTCCCAATCGGGCCGGTCATGGGGATACGATTGTGGGTCCACCCAGCCGCCTTGCTCCAGGCAAACGACGGATAGCCCGGCGTGCGACAACGACCACGCTACCGCCGCGCCCGACGCCCCTGCGCCGACGATGAGTACATCCGCCGCGCCATCCTGCACCGACAACGCCGCCCTCCTCCCGACTCACCCACCGCGAGCCGGACCGTTCGCTTCCGGTACAAGCATAGCCGGCGAATGCCCGGCCAGGCCACTGCGCCGCTGCCGGTGCTAGATTCCGCTTGCCGGCAGCAGGCTCCGGCGGTACACTCTGAATTGCCAGCGCCGCAGTAGTCCCTATGGTTCATGGCTCACGGCGGCGTACAAGCATTCGCTCTCAATCATTCTCGATATAAGGTTCGAGTGCTTGTGGTATGCACAGCAGCGTATGTGTACTCTCGGAGGGTCGTGCAATGCCCCCGGCGGCGCACGGTACCTTCCAACTAACCTGATGCGTATGGAGGGCTGTGACCATGATTGAAGCCGAAACCCAAATTGCCGACCGCCTGTGGGAATTCACGCGCATGGAGCGCCAGTACCGCGTGGTCGGCGAGCAAGGGTTACAGAGCACCAACGATCTACTCCGCTTCATCGAAGAACGCAAGAGTAGACAGCGCTCGCTCCCCAAAGTGCGTCCTACGGATCGCGCAGCTTACGTGCAGCGCGCCTGCGACGTCGTGCTGGCCCTGGACCAGCTCACGCCGCGCAGCCGCTACGTGCAGGCTGGCGCGCTCTATGCGGCCAATGCGCTCAGTGGGGAGGCGCTACGTGCGTTGGCCGACGAGGGCAGCGTGTCGTTGGAAAACTTCCAGGAGCTGTTCGACTTGGCCGGGGAGGCCTTACGCCTCTACGACGAGGTGACTTTCACCCGCCCGGTGGCCGGGCCGGCCGTCGAGCTGTATCTGGAGCTGGCCGCGATCTGGGCCGCGAGCGATGGCTGGAACTATAGCGAATTCGTGGAGGAGTTCGCCGCCACCGAGAACCACGAATCGGACCTGATGCGCTGGCAGAAGTTTCTCCCGCCGGTACGGGTGGCGCCGCTCGCCGCGCGTATGCGCGTGCTGTTTCTGGCCGAAATGCTGCGCCGGGCCGGCACAGGGGATGAGGAAGCATGGTCACGGGCGCAAGAGAGCTACGAGCAGGCCGGAAACGACATCGAAGCGGCCGTAGATGCGGCCAGCGATCAAGAGATCGCCGACGGTTGGGACGTGCTGCTGGATCGCGTCCGGGCGGATGGTGAGGCGCAGACGGTCGCGCTTACGCCCTTTGCCGTTGACATGGTGCTGGCGCAAGCCTACGACGGGTTCGAGCCGGAACCCGATGAGCCACCGGCAACGTCGGAAGCGCTCGTCCGGCTGCTCAACACGCATGAGGTCGTCGGCGATCTTCCTGGCGATCTGTGGCTGGGCGAGCGGGAAGCGCGGATCAATGAAGCCTATCGGCAGCGGCGGCAGGAAGAGGAGTTGGAAGCCTACCTGGAGCATGGGCGGATTAGCGTGGAGCAGGCCTTGTCACTGGCGCCCTCGATTGACGCGGTGCGCCGGCGCGTCCGTTCCTGTCGGTCGCTGCGCTTCCTGGCGCTGACGGTGAGTAGCCTGGGGCTGAGGTCCAGGAGCACGCACCTGTCATCGGCCCCGCCGGCGGGGGTTCACCCGCTCATGGCCGCCCTGAGCCTCGAAGACCTGGAGGCCATCGGTGGCGACTCCGTGCGGTTTTTCTCGCTGGAAGTGCAGGCCCAGGAGCGGCAGCAGCGCGTGGTGCCCGACTTTCTGATCGGTGGCCTGGAGAAGGCGATCTTTGTCTGGCTGGAGCTACGCGCGCGACGGCAAGCGCAGACCGCGATCATCCCGGTCAAGGAGTTCACGGCAGCCGCCAGCGAGGAATTGGAGCGCCTGCTCCTGCGGCCGCTGGTCGGCGAGGAGGATTTCGTCACGCTCCATGGACACGTCTACTACGTCGTCCAAGTCGCGGAGCATAGTGGCGTGCAAGGGCGCCACGAACTGGACGAGTTCCTCTCCACGCCCGGCACGCTCGAACCGCTGCGCGCCTACCACGCCCGCGGCAGCGGCGAGTGGAACGAGCGCGTGCGCCGGCTACTGGCTATGCTGGCCCGGAACGAGACGCCGAGCGCCCCCCCCACCCTTATGGACGGGCCACCCGCGCCGCCGCTACGCACCAGCGAGCTAAAGCGCCGCCGCCGCTTTCAGCGATCTACCTAGAGCACTGGCTAATCGCTATCGGACATCAACTGGCCGCCCGAGGCCCAGTCATCGCGGTCAATCTCGTGGAAGACCACCGAGGTCCCGCCACGCGGCGCATTGAGGTGCTCCACAATAGCCTGCGTGATCGCCTCCGCACACGCCCGCTTCTGATCCACCGTGCGACCGGCCAAGAGCTGCACTGTCACGTGGGGCATTCGCTCACCTCTCGCAGCGTCGTTCTCGCGTGACCATCAGCATACGGCGGGCAGCACAACTCGTCAAATCATCGCCAGCGAGCCTGACCGGCACGCGCCGCGCTGTTGCCCACTGCCGCGCCCGCTGTTACGCTCTGCATACCATGAGCGCACCACATCCCCCGGTCCGTCATCCCCGCAAAAGGAGACCTTTGCGTAACCCGTCATTCCCGCGAAAGCGGGAATCTACCCCCTCTCTATCGCTCGGCGATGGAGAGGGGGCCGGGGGGTGAGGCTCACCCGCCGAAAAACCTACCCCTGTGAGGGGGCTAGGGGTCAGCAACGGACAGAACGCCTATGACCGATACCGTAGAGCAGGACACCACCCAGACGGATAGCACCAATCATCGTCCGAGCCGCGCGCAGCAAGTCGCACACCTGCGGACGCTCAAAGCGGCGGCGCTGGAGGGCGGCGGCGCGGCGCGGATCGAGCGCCAGCACCAGGCCGGCAAGCTGACGGCCCGCGAACGGCTGGACCTGCTGCTCGATCCGGGGACGTTCGAGGAGTTGGGCACGCTCGTCCGCCACCGCTCGTCGGCGTTTGGCGTAGACGGCAACCGTCCGCTCGGCGATGGGGTCATCACCGGCTATGGCCGGATTGACGGGCGGCCGGCCGCGGTGTTCTCCCAAGACTTCACGGTTTTCGGCGGATCGTTGTCGGAGCCGCACGCAGAGAAAATCTGCCGCGTCATGGACCTGGCCACCCGGAACGGTATGCCGATTATCGGCCTGAACGACAGCGGCGGCGCGCGTATCCAGGAAGGAGTCGCCAGTCTCGGCGGCTACGCCGACATCTTTGTCCGCAATACGCTGGCCTCCGGGGTCGTGCCGCAAATCTCCGCGATCATGGGGCCGTGCGCGGGCGGCGCCGTCTACTCGCCAGCGATCACCGACTTCTGCCTGATGGTAGACGGCACAAGCTACATGTTCGTGACCGGCCCGGACGTTATCAAAGCGGTCACGCACGAGGAGGTAACGTTCGAGGACTTGGGTGGTGGGCTGGTACATAACGCGACGAGCGGCGTGGCCCACTTCCTGGCGGCGTCGGAGCCGGAGTGCCTGCACCTCACGCGCCGGCTGCTCGGTTTTCTGCCGTCGAACAACCTGGACGACCCGCCCGTCGTCTCCACCGGCGATTCGCCGCAGCGGATGGACCGCGAGCTAGATACCATCGTGCCGGAGCAACCGAATCGGCCCTACGACATGCGGGCCGTGATCCGGCACATCGTGGACGCTGGCGACTTTCTGGAGGTGCAGGAGCACTGGGCACAGAACATCGTGACCGGCTTCGCGCGGATGAACGGGCGCTCGGTGGGGGTTGTGGCGCAGCAACCGACCGTGCTGGCGGGCGTGCTGGACATTGACAGCTCGACCAAGGGGGCGCGGTTCGTGCGCTTCTGCGACTGCTTCAACATCCCATTGGTGACGTTTGTGGACGTACCGGGGTTCCTGCCCGGCGTAGCGCAGGAGCACGGTGGGATCATCCGGCACGGGGCCAAGCTGCTCTACGCCTACTGCGAGGCGACGGTGCCCAAGGTGACGGTGATTACGCGCAAAGCCTACGGCGGCGCCTACGACGTGATGAGCAGCCAGCACGTGCGCGCCGACTTCAACTTTGCCTGGCCGAGCGCCGAGATCGCCGTCATGGGGGCGGAAGGCGCCGTGGACATCATCTTCCGGCAGGAGTTGGCCCAGGCCGCGGACCCGGCGGCGCGGCGCCAGGAGCTGATCGCGCAATACGAGGGGCAGTTTGCCAACCCGTACAGCGCCGCCGAGCGGGGCTACATTGACGACGTGATCGAGCCGCACGAGACGCGCCCGCGCCTGATCGCCGCGCTCGACGTGCTCCGGAACAAGCGCGACACCAACCCGCCGAAAAAGCACGGCAACATCCCGCTGTAGGCTGGGCACGCCGAAAACGTAGGACGAATAGCCCGGTCTACGGCAACCTCAACCGGGGGCATAGCGTTACAATAACGTGTCAGGGCACAAGGATTGACCATGGGTGTAGCTACCATCTACCAGCCGACACTCCCACTCGGAATAGCCGGGAAATTCCCCTCCACGCGCTATCAGGGCAGCAAGGCCAAGCTCGCCAACTGGATTTGGGAGCAGGTCTCGGACCTCGATTTCCTTACCTGCTTGGATGCCTTTGGCGGCACCGGCGCCGTCGGCTATCGCCTGAAGCAAGAAGGCAAGCAAGTAACCTACAACGACTGCCTCCGCTTCAACTACCACATCGGTTTGGCGCTCATCGAGAACAGCCACGCTCGCCTCACGCCTGATGAAGTGGAATGGCTACTTCAGAGACACCAGTGCATTACATATCATTCATTCATCGAGAGCAATTTCACCGACATTTACTTCACCGACGAAGAGAATGCTTGGATTGACCAAACTATCACGAATATCCATCAGATTAGCGACCCACATAAACTTGCTCTTGCTTTCTTCGCTCTGTGTCAGTCCTGTATAGTGAAGCGACCGTACAATCTCTTTCACCGGAAGAATCTCTATATCCGACTAGCCGACGTGAAGCGATCTTTCGGCAACAAGACTTCGTGGGACAAGCCGTTCGACGAGTGGTTCCGTATCTTCGTGCAAGAAGCGAACGAGGCCGTCTTCGATAACGGGCAGCGGAACGCTGCGCTGAATATGGATGCCGCCGTTACTCCGAACGAGCACGATCTCGTCTATATTGATACTCCTTACATATCCAGGAAAGGGTCATCTGTTGACTATCATTGGTACTACCATTTCTTGGAGGGGCTGGCAATATACGATACTTGGGGCGAGATGATTGACTATAGCTCCAAGCATCTTCGGCTGAAGGCACGGCAAAGCGAATGGATTGATAAACGAAGGATTCACGCTGCTTTCGATAGCGTCTTCAAGAGACACCAGGATAGCATCATCGTTGTCTCCTATCGTAGTGACGGCATACCCTCCGAGATGGAGTTACTTGATCTACTCCGGAGATACAAGCGCCATGTCACTATCCGGCACTACGGAGAATATCAATATGTTCTATCTACTAACGGCAAGTCGAGAGAGCTACTGCTGATCGGAACATAGCACCCGCGCGAAACTCGGTGAATGAAGCATGTTCCGGAAGCTGCTGATTGCCAATCGGGGAGAGATCGCGGTGCGGGTCATTCGCGCCTGCCGCGAGCTTGGGTATCAGCCCCATCGCCGTCTACTCCGAGAGCGCGGCCTTTGCACGGGAGTACGAGACGGCGAGGCTGGTGTTCATCTCCTGCGGTAGCCTGGTCAGGGCCATGGTGCTTGCCGCTTCCGCCGCAATTCAAGGAACAGTAGTCTGGAATTCGGCTTCGCTGGCGTGACGGGGGACGGCCAGCGTGCCGAGTGAGAGGTCGCTGCCGTCACTGTGCATAGGCGCCCAGCGCCTCGTGCGCGGCGCACTCCAGATCGTAGACCCGGCGAATATGCTGCTGCAGATCGGCCAGCAAGTGTCCACACTCTGCGGCCGTGAGGGGAAACTCGGATCGCGCTGCTTCCTGTAGCTCTTCGAGACGGGTCCAGATACGTTTGATCTCCTCGGTTGCCGCGGCGCCCTCGGTCAGCAGTAACGCTTCTTTCCGGGCCAGGAGTGCCTTGGCCTCGCGGCACGCTGGCACGTCGTCGGGCAACGCGGCGCTCGCGATGTCGCTCCAGCCCTGCCCTAGCTCGGCGTACCGTGCGGCGAGTTGCCGTAGCCCGTCGTCATTCAGCGCGTCGGCAGCTTCGACAAAGAAATCGGCATACAGCGGCCGCAGTAGCCCGCCGCCGGTGTGCTGGTGCTCGATACAGTCGTAGACCCACGTGAGCGCGAACCAGAGGCGGTGGCCGGGCGGGAAGAGCCGCGCCCAGCTTTGCTTGCCCCGGCTGCCGTGAATGTTCGCAGCCCACGTCTTGAAGGCGTCAAGCGTGAAGTTCTTGATGCGCTGCCGTGCCAGCCCCTCGTAGCAGGCGCGTATCCCGGCGCGCACCGCTGTCTGCAGATCGAGCTGCTGCCCAGGCGCTACGGTCATAATCCGGTGCTTCTGTTTCTTGATCCGCGCGCGCGAATCAGCCAGCTCCGCGGCCGTGATCTCCACCGGGTCATCCAGTAGATCGCCGATCAGCGCGTGAGTCTCGTCGAGGTGATAGACCGTCACGACATGGTAGTCGCCGCCACTCCAGTAGTCGGGCAACCCACGGTACGGCAGGTGGGCGCTCGCTACCCAGGCCAGGACCGGACCACCTGCCGCGAGTGCGTCGGCCAACTGCTTGGCGGCCGTCTTGGCTCCGCCGGTTTCCTTGAACGCAGGTGTCACGCCGAACCGCTGCGCGGCCTGGTCCAGATAGGTGCGGTTGTCCTGCCAGAGGTGGCGTCCGGCGATGTAGAAGCTCGCAAAGTCGTGCGCCTCGTAGAAGAAGCTGAAGACGCCCGCGCCAATCCCACCACCGATGCCGAATACCATCGGCTCAGTGAAATACTCGCCGGTGTGGGGCGCCCGCACGTCCGCATTCGCCAGCAGAATACGCAGGGCGGTCGTCTCCGGGTGGATGCCCGGCAAGTGCAGCGGATCGGGTGGCGTCATCAGAGGCGCTGATACGCCGTTACGGTGCTCTTGCTTGTTCATGGTTGTTTTGCCGTGGGGGTGCGGCGGGCCGGCGAGGTTGGCGCCGACTGATCCGCATCCGCTGACCACCCTGCGGCAACCGTGTCGTATCGGAGTAGTAGCCGGCGGCGCGTAGCTCCTGGTAGATGACCGGGAGCACCGGCGTCGCGTCGGGGCGGTCGTGAATCCAGACGATGAGCGTTACCTCCCTGGAGACCTGATCCAGCACGTGCCGGATGCGGGTGGCGAGCTTGTCCGTGGGCACGTCCCGCAGGTCGGCAGTCAGCTCGACCTCGGGGTCCCAGGTAAGCGCGCGGGGCGCCGCCGTCGGTTGCCCGGCCGCAGCCGGCTTGCTGGGTGGCGCCGCCACGACCGGCTGCTCGGCCCGCCCTCCCTCCCCGGTACCCGTGCTTGCGCTACGGCCGCGCCGCCGCCGAGAGCGGCGCCGCCGGGGCGGTCGCGGCGGCTGGTTGGCGTTTTCCGCCGGGGAGGATGGTGTTGCGGTCGCCGGTGTCGCTCGCTGGCGCTGGGTATCGGTACCGGCAGCGGCGCTCATCTCGTTCATGCTGCTCTCTCTTGACTATCAGGACTGCACCATCGCGTTCCATCCGCTTGTGTTGTCCTGGCATGTCATTGCTCACAGTGCCGCCTACCGCAGGCAGACCGAGTCGGGGGAGGACGCGCAACACGCCGGGCGAACGGGGCGATGTCCCCGGCCTCAGCCACCGTAGAACGTGGTAGGTGGTAGGGATTGTCCGGTCAGCAACCGGCTCCGCGCGGCGGACCGGCTGCCCTGACCGCCAGGTCTGCACCACCTATTTCCAGCGGATTGTGCAGACCTGGCGTGTCACCCCCCTAGTATACGCCAGCATCCCCGGTGGGGTGGTCTATGCCGACGAGCACGCCAGCTACCGCTATCTGTCGTGGCATCACCACGCGACGGTCAATCACTGGCGCGGGGAGTACGTCCGCGGCGCGGTCCATACCAACGGACCAACGGGATCAAGAGTGCCTGGGCGATCTTCACGCGGATGTTCGTCGGGACCTATCACCACATCAGCCCCAAACACCTGCTACGCGGGCTGGAAGGCAAGTGGCTGCGGTATCAGGACTTGATTGCCGGCGGCCCGGTATATCCTGGATGTTACTCGTAGGGACCAGCCGTTCGGGCTGCTACCCTGGTGGCCAAAGTCGCATAATTGCCACGACCAAGCCAGCAGCCGCAATGATGGCAGCGACCAGTTGCCAAGTCATAGTACGCAGGTTCCGTTCCAAGTCTGCGCGGAGGTTGGCGATCTTATCGTTCAGACGGTTCTCGGCATCGGCGATCTTTTCGAGGAGGCGGCCTTCCGCCTGGGCGAGGTCCGCTTTGGTCGCAAAGTGATCCAAGCGCCCCTCAATGCCAGCCAAGTCCGCTTTGGTCGCAAAGTGATCCTGTGCGTTGACGGCAGGCATCGTGGTCTCACTTATCGGGAACCTCCTACTGGCCCCACGGTATCGTATGACCATGATACTACCCTACAGTAGTTAGGGCAAGGCATACTACTATCAGCAGATCTGATCCTGCTCCTGGCCCAGAATGAGAGCAGGAGGTCAAGGCCATGAGTGAGCCGGCGAGGCCGCCCCAGACTGCCCTCAGCACGCCGCCGCCCACGCCGGACAACCATCCTTATGCGCCGGCGCTTCCGGCACCATCATTGGCATTCAACACGACCAACTCATCGTCGCGGGAGACCGTCTGACCCGGCTGCACTGCCACCCGCTCGACGGTGCCGGCATAGGGCGCAGTAATGCTGCTCTCCATCTTCATCGCTTCGAGCACCACTAGCGCGGCCCCGGCAGCTACTTCCTGCCCCGTCTCCACCGCCACGGATACCACCCGGCCCGGCATTGGCGCCCGGATGGTCTGCTCTCCCTGCGTGGCCGTCGAGCGCGTGCCGGCCGCCCGGAGCGCAGCGGTCAGCGGGTCCTCGATCCGCACAATGGCCAGGTGGCTATCCACCGACACCGCCAGCTCCCCATCGGACAGTGGCGTGATGGCAAGCTCGTAAGCCCGGCCGCCCACCAGCAGCGTATAGTGACCGGCCGCACTGGCCCCGTCCGGGCCTACCGCGTGCAGCGTAGCCGGGACCGCCTCGCCGTCCACCTGCACCGCCGGCGGCGTGCCCGGCTCAACCTCGATCTCCCACTGCCGGCTGCCGATTTCGACCGTGAATTGCATGACCTGATGATAGCCAACGCGGCCGGGGCAGGCAGCCGTCAGCCGTTCGCCCGCAACGCCGCGCGCCGCGCCGCCGCCTGCCACCGCGAGCCGGTAGGCGTCGTGGCTGCTGCGGGTGCTTGTTGGCTGCGCTCTTGGAGCGTATGTAGTGCCGCGCCGACGGCGGCGATGTCCGACACGTCCGGTGTGCCGACGGCGGCGTCCGGCGTGGATCGTCGTTGCTGGTACTCTTCCAGGAAAGACGTGCTGAGCCGCGCGGCGGCAAAGTTCGCGTCCACCAGTACGTCGCGCAGGAACGGGATAGTCGTCGCCACGCCGGCCAAGCGATACTCCGCCAACGCCCGGTGGAGGCGCATCCGTGCCGCCTCGCGGTCCGGCCCCCAGGCGATGACCTTTGCCAGCAGCGCGTCGTAGTAGGTCGTGACCTCTTGGCCCTGATAGCAGCCGCTATCCACCCGTACCCACGGCCCGGACGGTTCGCGCAAGAGACGCACCACCCCGACCGACGGCACAAAGCCGGCGTCGGGGTCCTCGGCGTTGATTCGCGCCTCGATAGCGGCGGCGGCAGGCACCGTTTCGTCGTGCGGCGCGAGGCGCTCGCCGGCGGCGATGCGGATTTGCTCCTGAACCAGGTCTACGCCGTGTACGACCTCCGTGACCGGGTGCTCGACTTGCAGCCGGGCATTGACTTCGAGGAAGTAGAAGCTACTCTCCTGACCCGCCGGCGCCGTCTCTACCAGAAACTCGACCGTGCCGGCGCCCACGTAGCCGGCCGCCCGCGCCAGCCGCACGGCCGCTGACCACAGCGCCTGCCGGGTTGCAGTGGAGAGACCGGGTGCGGGGCTTTCCTCGATCAGCTTCTGGAAGCGCCGTTGTAAGCTGCAATCGCGCTCGCCCAGATGGCGCACGTTGCCGTGCGTATCGGCGAGTATCTGCACCTCGACGTGCCGGGGTCGCTGCACCTGCCGTTCAGCGTACACCCGGCCATCGCCGAACGCCGCTACCGCCTCGCCACGCGCCCGCTCCAACGCCGCCGGCAGCTCATCCGGCATTGCAACGGCCCGCATCCCCTTCCCGCCCCCACCCCCGGCAGCCTTCAAGAGCAGCGGATAGCCGATCTGCGCCGCGACCTCGGCCGCCGCGGCCGGATCGTCGGGCAGTGGGTCGGCCGTGCCCGGCACGGTCGGGACGCCGGCCGCGGCCGCCAAGCGGCGCGCGGCTACCTTGTCCCCCATCGCCGCCAGCACGTCCGGGGGCGGCCCGATGAACACCAGTCCCGCTTCCGCGCACTCCCGCGCAAAGGCCGCGCTCTCGGAGAGGAATCCGTAGCCAGGGTGGATTGCCTCGGCGCCAGTTGTCCTGGCCGCGGCGAGGATGTTCGCACTACGGAGGTAGCTCTCCGTGGCCGGCGCCGGCCCGATGCTGTAGGCCTCGTCGGCCAGCCGGACGTGGAGCGCCGTGCGGTCGGCGTCGGAGTAGACAGCGATGGGGCTGACACCCAGCTCGCGGCAGGCGCGAATCACCCGCACCGCGATCTCTCCCCGATTAGCAATCAACAGCTTCCGAAACATGCTTCATTCACCCGCAGCGCGTGGTATTCGGACGACTAGGACCGGCGCTTGGCACTGTAACTCTTCCCTGCGACTTCCGTGCTAGGATAGTAGCATCATGCCGGCACACTCCGGAGCGATCAACCGCCACTCACCCCCCAGGCAGAGAAACGTGCCGCGCACGAGGCGCTGGGCGCCTATGCACAGTGACGGCAGCGACGCGGTGGGACATATGAGTACCGCGCCGCTAGGGTAGGGGCACGGTACGCTATTTTCGCCTGGACTGTCCGGTAGAGTAAGCTGCAATGAGTGGGCAAGGAATCCACCGCACTCGCTCCGGCCTCACACTCGGGGCGGAGCTAGAGCTATTCTTGTCGGCTGCCAATCCCTGGTGGCAAGGCACGCGGCTACGACCCGCTCATCCCTATCGTCGTTGGCTGTTTCAGCACACCCTGAAGAATCTGAAGAACGGTCTTGCCCCGGTGACCGTGCTGCGCGGCCCACGCCAGGTCGGTAAAACCACCTTGCAAGAACAGATTATCGCCTATTTACTCAATGAGGAAGGGATTAATCCAAAAAGGATTTTCCGCATCCAATTCGATGACCTGCCAGCACTCCATCCCTTAGAAATGCCCATCCTGAGCCTCTGTTACTGGTTTCAGGATCGCATTCTGGGTGAAACGTTTAACGAGCAAGCCCACAAAGGTGAGTCGGTATTCTTGTTCTTCGACGAGGTTCAGAACATCTCCGATTGGGCACCGCAGATCAAGGCGCTCGTTGACCACCATGCGGTACGAGTGCTGCTCACCGGCAGCTCGGCGCTCCGCATCGAACGTGGGAGAGACAGCCTGGCGGGTCGCATATCAACACTCGAATTGAGCACACTGCTCCTACGCGAGATTATCGCTCTGCGCCAGTGGGGAGACGTCGAGCCTCTGATTTCCGTCAACGGTATCCAGGTACTCAAGGATAAACACTTCTGGGAAGAGCTACGTGAGCACGGCCGGAGACACCGGCAGCTACGAGACAAGGCCTTCAGCGCCTTCTCCGCACGGGGAGGCTATCCGGTGGCCCAAGCTCGACCAGATGCCCCATGGGAAGAGGTTGCGGATTACCTCAACGAGACGGTAATTCGCCGGGTTATCCAACATGATCTGCGGTTAGGTGATCGTGGCAGGAGACGAGACGAGAACCTGCTGGAGGAGGTCTTCCGGCTCTGCTGTCGCTACGCTGGACAAGCGCCTAGCCAAGCCATCTTCGTCTCGGAGCTACGCTTTGCGTATGACGCGAACATCGGCTGGCAACGCATTCTGGCCTATCGGCGCTTCCTCAACGACACACTGCTCATCCGGCTGGTAGAACCGCTGGAGCTACGTCTCAAACGGCAACGAGGCAATCGGAAGGTCTGTCTCAGCGACCACTCGCTGCGGGCCAGTTGGCTGCAGGAGATCGTGCCGCTCACTCCCGACGGGCTGCACGCCGCACCGCACTTGAGCGACTTAGCCGGACACATGGCAGAGAGTATCGCCGGCTACTTTCTGGGCGCCATTCCCGGCCTGGACCTCGCCTGGTTCCCCGAACGAGGGGCAGAGCGGGAGGTGGATTTCGTCATCACCGTCGGCGAATACCGCATCCCGATGGAGATCAAATACCGACGGCACATTGACGGACACCGCGATACGCTCGGTATCCGGTCATTTCTGGAGAAGACCGTCTACAATGCACCATTCGGCCTGCTGGTCACACTCACGGATGATGTCTCCGTCACCGATCCTAGAATCGTCACGCTCCCGCTCTCATCGCTGCTCCTGATGAGATAGCAGCGCCTGCTGTGCTACTTCCGGTAGCTCTATGGGGGCGAACATGGCAACCGGGTAGAGGTAGCCGTCAGGCTCCGACCGGTCCTCGTCAATCACGCGGAGCATGTGATGTGTCTCCGCAGCCGGGTCCGACAGCGTGCGGTACACCTTGCCCACAATGAGGCTCGCCGGGTTGTTGTCGTTGTTGATACAGACCACGAAGCCACTCATCGTACCTCTCGCTTGATTTTGAAGTCTCTACGACCGATGCCGTGTGCCTCATACCAGTGTATCTCTGCTCTGCAAAACGTGCCATCTGCGAACTGCACGGTAGCTACGCCCTTCATCTTCCGCCAACGGCCCCTGCCGTAAGTACGTTCCAAGTAGCGGCGGATATACACGCCCCGGCCTCTTGCGATGATCTCAATGTCTCGAATTTCGCCAAGGACCTGAAATGTATCCAGCCTGCTTCCATTAGTGTGTGGCCCGCTCATTCACACTGACCATCAGAGTCACTACTGCACACCGCGGAGGCGTGGCTCGATGGCGCGGCGCAGGGCATCGGCGGTGGCGTCTACGACAAGCGGGGGGTTGGCAAAGGAGCATTGCAGTTGCCTGCCGTGGGAGACGACGTGGGTTTGGGTGGTGAACTCCTCCCACAGGTCGCCGTTGTGATAGCGCACCGTGTACTCCGGGTCTTTGAGCTGATTGCCGGTCAGGATGGCTACCACGTCCTCGTCCGGCTGCACCGGCACATCGGTTCCCTCATGGATCAGGCGCCGGATACCGGCCAAGGTGGTCGCGGAGGCCGGCTCGCAGCCGATACCGTCCGAGCCGATCACCGCTTTGGCGTCGGCGATGGCTTGCTCATCCACTTCGGTACACCAGCCATCGCTCCAGTCCACCGCGCGGCGCGCCTTCTTCCAGCTTACCGGCGAGCCGATCTTGATCGCCGTCGCTAACGTGCGCGGATGCACGCTGACCATCCGGTCGGGCTGCTCGTCTCCTCGATGGTCGTGAAAGTAGTGGTAGAGCGGAGCCGCGCCTTCCGCCTGGACGATGGTGATATGCGGGCGCTTGTCGAGCAGGCCCAGGTCGTCCAGCTCGCGCAGCGCCTTGCCATACGAGGAGCTATTGCCCAGATTGCCCCCAGGCACCACAATCCGGTCGGGCGCTCGCCAGTCGCACTGCTCCAACAACTCAAGGATCACCGACTTCTGGCCCTCCAGGCGGAACGGATTGACCGAGTTGAGGATATAGATGCCAAGCTGGGGCGCAATCTCCATGAGCAGCGACTGAGCATCGTCAAAGTCGCCACGCAATTGCAGGGTGAGGGCGCCAAAATCGAGCGCCTGCGACAGCTTGCCAAAGCTGATTTGGCCCTCAGGTACGAGCACGATAGCCAGCAAGCCGGCACGGGAGGCATAGGCCGCGAGGGAGGCGCTCGTATTGCCGGTGCTCGCGCAGGCCACCGCTCGCATCCCCAGCCGCCGCGCCTGGGTGACACCCGTGGCCATCCCGTAGTCCTTGAACGAGCCGGTGGGGCTGAACCCCAGATGCTTGAACCGCAGGCGACCCACGCCAGCATAGGCGGCGCTGCGGGGAGCATCCAAGAGGGGAGTGTCGCCCTCGGGGTAGGTGACTAGCTCCGAGAGCCGCCGCCAGAACGGCAGCAGCTCGCGATAGCGCCAGACTCCACTACGATCTACCGGGTGCAACGATCCCCGGCGCCGACGCCACCGCCGCCGCAACTGCTCGACGGTCAGCGTCGGGCGGGGATAGACGACGTCGAGCAAATCACTACACTCGGGGCAGCGATAGATGACGGTATCGAGGTCCTGCAAGGCGCCGCAGTTGATGCACCGCAGCCCTTTGGCCGGCGCCCACGGCGCCCACCCCGCGCCGCCGAGCGTCGTGGCCGTGGCACGCGGCTGCCGCTCGTTCAGCGTCGCCGGCCCCACGCGCGGTGTTTGCGTGACCATTGGTAGACCTCGCTCCCCAAAACGGCGGCACTGCCGACCTCATGGCCAGCCGGCTCCCCGGTGCTCCCATTATAGACCGCTTGCTCCTGGCGGCAGATGGCGTGCTGGATACCACTACTCGACATAACAGGGCGCGCGGATCGTTGAGGAGGTCGAGGCCGACAGTCCTATGCAGCGCCACATCCTACGAATCCTGATACGGACAGAGCGGCACCGGGTCTCGCCGCCAGTCACGCCCGGACACGCGAGATTCACGCTGGCGGAGACCTTTGCGTAACCCGTCATTCCCGCGAAAGCGGGAATCCAAAAACCGGCCCTCCAAGGTGAGCGAGGAAGGGAGCAACTGCCGAAGCAGGGTGGAGCGAGCAACTGTAGCAGCAGGGGAGAGGATAGCTAGACATAAATAGTGGTGGCCGCAGGTGGACATAATTGACGAGGGGTGGGTTTACATAATTATGTGCGGTGGCTCATTACCATCCGTTGTGCCGAGGCCATTGGCAGCGCGGCGGCGCAGGCGGCGGAAGGCAAGGACCAGCCGTGATGTAGCGGTGAAGCGTGCGTAGCGACACGCGCGACGTTGTGCCGTCGTCCGCGGGCGCGATGGTCGTCTGCACGCACCTCTCTCCAAGCTCCACAGCGTCTCCGACTACCCTAACCGCTGTCCAGGCCAAGCGGCGCGACGGCAAACGTGCCCACTGCGCCTATTCACTGTTCGCCAGCGATGACCGCGAGGACGGCTCCTGCCTCGCCTGCCCTAGCGGTGTCACAGCAGATTCCCGCTGGCGCGGGAATGACCGGCCGCCCTCCCAAGTGGCCGGTCACGGAAATGACGAGCGAGGCAGTGGGAATGGTGGATGGACCACCAGAGATGTTTTGTGAAAGCTAAGTAGCCTTAGCTTTCACAAAACCATGAGGCCAGCCATGGGTACAGCGCGTGCTGCGCCTCTACCTATGTGTATTCGCTCCAGGGACCGCGGCGCAATCAGGCATTATAGATGCGGCCGCAGCGGATAGCGCGCGCTGCCGGTAGATTGATCCGGCCGGAGATGAAGCAAGGTGCCGCCAGTGATGCCGCGATCCAATCGTGACAGTCCGAGGGTACGACTTGCTGGTGCGATCGGACCGTGGTCGCACGATCTCACTGCCCTACTGTCGCGGCCAGCGTTCCGGCAGTTGTGGCTCTCCAACTGCGCCTCGAGCTTCACGCTCTGGACGGAGGTGATCGTCACCGGCTGGGTGGCACTCCAGCTCACCGGCTCACCCTGGCTGGTGGCGATGACGGGTGTCGGACGTGCCGTGGCGATGCCGCTGATCGGACCGCTGAGTGGCGCCCTCGCGGACCGGCTGAATTGCGTACTGCTGGTGCGTATTGCCGAAGGAGGCAGTCTCGTCGCCATCGCCCTGCTGGCCGGGACGCTGCTCACCGGGCACGGATCGTACTGGCTCCTGTTGCTCGTCACGCTCTGGTTTGGTGTCAGCACGGCGTTGGGCTGGCCCTCGCGCCGTGCCCTGATGATGGACCTGGCCGGCAGCGAGTATCTACTCACCGCGGTCGTGCTGGAGCGCGTGACTCAGTCGGTAGCGCGGGTGCTCGGCCCGCTGCTTGCCGGGGCACTGCTGGCGCTGTGGACGGATGGTGCTTATGCCGCGCTGATACTGTTCCCGGCCCTGTCGTTGCTCACGCTGGGGCGGTTGTCTGTGGTTCGGAAGGCCGGTGAAGTCACCCATGCTCCGGTCTGGCGCCAGCTCCGCGAGGGCTGGAGCTACGTTCGTGGCGAACCGGTCATCTGGGCCGTGCTGCTGATGACCGTTGCAATGAACGGATTCGTCTTCCAGGCTAAGTACCTCTACCCGGTGTTCGCAGAGGACGTGCTCCACGTCGGGCCGGTCGAGCTGGGGTGGATGGGCGCGGCGAACGGTATCGGCGCACCGCTGATGTTGCTGCTGCTGCCGCGTCTGAACCGCGAGCGGTCGTATGGGTGGACCCTCGTGCTGGGTGCGGGCCTGTCATCGCTGGCGCTCGCGGCGTTCGCTAGTACCACCAGCTTGCCTCTAGCTATCGTGCTGCTGACGCTCAGTGGCCTAGGACAGGCCGGATTCGCAGTGATGCAAACCACGCTGATCCTCAGCCGCGCCGAGCCGGCGCTCCGGGGCCGGGCCATGGGGCTGCTGGTGCTGGCAACGGGCAGCACGCCGCTCGGCTCGCTGGGGGCCGGCGCCGTGGCCGAGCGCTGGGGCGCGCCGCTCGCTATCGGGACCGGGGCCGTGCTCTGTGCGATACTCGTGGCGGTGATTGCCTGGCGCTCGCCGCAGCTCCTCCGGCCCCGATCCACGACAACCCCGGCCCCGGCAGCGGCGAGCTAACGTGGGAATCGGAGGTGCCGATGGCGCTCGAACACCTCATCGTCCATAAGAGGCAGCGACTACCTCTGTGCGTTCCCCGACATCATCCACCGGCACAACGGCGACCTGGGCGATCCCGCCTCCGTCCAACTCCAGGACGACCGCATTCTGACGGTGTACTACTTCCACGATGACGACGGCATCCGCTATATCGGCGGCAGCATCTACACCGAGGACGATCTGTGAGGACAGCCAGCACAATCCCGGCCTCGATGCTGCTTCATCGGCACCTCTTCGCCGGTGACGGCTAGGCTCATCCGAGTGGCACCTTGAGAAGATTGGCCAACTGCGCTTTCATACGTGATCGGCGCTCATCATAGAAGTCGAGGAAGCCAGACAGGCCTTCCGGCACAGTGGAGACATAGTTACGTTCCTGCCAACTGGCACGCGCATCTGGTGTTGGGTAGTGCTCACGGAGCCATTCTGCCGGGGGCCGGCTTGACTTCTCCTCATTGGGAGTACCCTCCAACAGTTGCAGATTTCCCAGACCATCGCGTCGGTCGAGGAACCGGTCAATCTGTTCCTCCGCAATCCCCGCCCTCCGGAGGCGGGTCCTGGTAAACCAACTCTGTGGGAAGATGTGATCGATATGGAAGCGGTTGTTGAAGTCCACTTGTGGGTAGAGGAGGGCTAACACCGAGAACGTCTGGCGCTGACCATAGCCCTGATCCAGGAGGTCTTCAATCTCCTCCTCAGCAAACCGCAACCCCCGCCCGATCCTGGCAAACTCGGTCTCCAGGCCATTGAGCGGAAATTCGTTGGCACCATCCTGGATCGTGCGGCGCGCTGTTCGGAGCGTGGTATCAAGCCCCGCTCCGAACGTACCCGTCTTCAGAAGTGCCCTGGTCATCCATGACCGCACTGCTTCCCGATCAGCCGCGAATTGGTGCCGCTCGAGGTATTCACTAGGACGACAACCGCGCGACTTCAGATAATACGCGATAGGAACTAGGACATTGTTAGCCGTAAGCGTGTGACCGCTGTAGCCAAAGCGGGAGGCCAGGCTTACCGCCATCCGGAGCGCCTCCGCGATCTTCGGCCAGGCCGCCTCAATCTTCTGCGTATTCTCCCGCGTGAAGTTCCGCACTCTGAAGGCGATGTCCGGTAGATTAGCCAGAACTAGGCAAGACTTGAGGACGAAGTCCTTGTTCAGGTTAAAGCCCTCGCCGATCCTATTGAGGTCATCCACCAACTCGGGGATCGCTTGCCGTGCGTCAATATGCTCCCACTGAGCAGTGGCAATGCTGAGTAGCAAGTCCGAATAACTCAACGTGGTCCCAAAGCTGTTTACCCGAATGAAGATGTTGAGCACCTTATCCAGCGCCTGATCAGTCTCTAGGTAGTAGTTGATGAGCCGCTTGTTACAGATCGCCTCGTAGAGGTTGAATAGGCAGTTCTCGGCATACTCCGAAGCCAGCAAATCCTGCCCACGCAGATAGCCGTTGATTTCACGCAGACTGCCGAAGTGCAGTACCTGGCTGACCGGGAACCAGTGGTGCTCCTCTGAACGCCGCGCTGCCTCCTCGTCAGTCAAGAAGCGAAAGTCGTAGGACATCATGAGTTCCTCGTCCTCGGCAGGGCGCAGGAGGTTGAGGTAGAGACGCCGGCGCGGAAACGCATCGGCGCTTCTCCACCATTTACCCTTGGTCTTGTAGGCATAGCTCCCACGTAAGCCGATGCTGAGCGAGGTAAGACGTTGCTGTCCATCAAGAATAGCCGTGACCCCTGTCTCGCCTGAGAGGTTGACTTGTGGATTATGACGCCGGTCACGCTGATGAAAGTCGGCGAGGAATCCGTAGAAGGCGTAATCGTGACAGTGATCGCGGTCTACGTCCCAGAAGAGAAAGCTGCCAATCGGGTAACCCTGCATGAGTGAGTCGAAGAGTTGCGTGACCTGATCGGCACTCCAGACAAACTCTCGCTGGATCGCTGGCAGCACGTACTCATTCCGCCCTATGCCGCTGATAGCATCACGAATCGTGATGGGTGTTTGGAATGCCATGGTGACATCTCCTTCTGCGCCGCGCGCTACCGGAACCAGTCGTAGTGCAGGCCGAGCGAGCGGTCTGCGAGCGGCAGGTCTACTCTGACGCCTCCTTGCGCGGAAGACTGCTTGAGCGCGATCTCGACCTCCAGTGCGACGGCAACGCGGCGGCCGGAGTTCTTCGGCTCGTCGAGGCGGCCCTCTATGCAGGCGATCACGTCATCGAGCGAGTAGATGGCGCCGTAAGGGGGAATGAAGTTCGGCTCCAGCCAAGGCATCTCGACCCTTTGGTTGGGCGCCAGGCCGGCCACGTGCTGCCAGAGCCGCCACCCTTGCTCGTAGCTGTAGGCGATCTCGCCCGCGGAACCGGTGATGCGAACGCCCGGTGCGCCCGTGCGGTAGTGGACTACCTGGCCGTCGGCAGTCACCATCATCCCCTGGCCGCTGAACTCATCGCTGCCGCTCTCTCGGCGTGGGTCGTCGCCAATGCCAACGACCCAGGCCGGTGCGCTATCCACGAAGTACGACCAGTTCTGATGCTGGGCACCGGGTCCGCTGGCCTCGATAGAGACGACATCGCCAATGGCGCCGCTCGTGACCAGCGCCTTGGCCTTGGCGAAGGAGGGATGCGTAGTGCTGATGGCGCCACAGCTCAGAGCTACACCCGCGTCGGCGCACATCGTGACCATCCGGTCGGCCTGTTCCAGGGTATGGGCCATCGGCTTTTCGGTAACGATCCCCTGCGCGCCGTGCTCGACCGCAAGGCAGGTGAGGTCGGCACGCATCTTGGTGTTGGTGGCAACGGCAACGATGTCCAGCCGCTCTTTGGACAGCATCTCAACCGCGTCGGTGTAGACGGCCGCGATACCGTAACGCTGGGTGAAGGCCGCCAGGCGCTTGCCGTCACGGTCCGCCGCCGCGACAAGCTCGACCTCGGGGCGGTCCCACAGCGCCTCACAATAGGAGCTGGGCAGTCCCTCGTTCCCCGGATGCTCGTGGTGGCGGATGGTGCGGTGGACATCGAGCACCGGTGTGGGCCGGTCTACGTCGTCCACGTCGAACCGGTCGGAGATACGCGCTGCCATATCGTACAGCAGGCCCATCCAGCCGAGACCAATCACACCGGCACGATACTTCGCCATGGGAGCCTCCTTATTCGCGGCTAGTCGCCCTTAAGCCCCCAGGCTAGCCCGATGCTGGACGGACACGTTGTTCGTAGGCTGCCAGGTGGACGGCAACTTCGTCACCGGGGAGATCGCGCTCACGGAACGCCCGCACGGTAGCGAGCGCCGTGGCTGCCGACTCACCACGATGCTTGATGAGGTAGGCTGATAGGGCCGTACCGGCCCCTCCATAGCCCGATCCTCAGTGGAGGAGGACTTTATCGCCGTCGGTGATGGCCGCGTGGACGGACTCGACGGCGCGATCCAGCGCCGCCAGATCGTCGGACACGCCGGGCGAATGGACGGCACTCATGCCGAGCGTGGCAATCGTGTCGTAGTCCGGGGTGGACTGCGTGACCGAGACAATCCGCCGGATACCCTCACCGGCAACATAGGCCAGCTCATCGGGATTGTCCGGCAGCCCCGAGACTGCGATGGAATCCGGGTCGAACCACTTGAACAAGCGCGGTGGCGCGTGTGCGGATGGCGTGCTCACCATCTTTGTTGCTCCCTTCCATGCTCACGGCAGAGGGCGTGGAGTATGCAGAGAATACTACTGCATTGCGGCACGGCGCGCCTTACGCACCCCGCGGCAAGCCGCTACGGCAGAGGTAGCGCCGCAACCTCAGCCGGCTCCAGCAGCAACACCCGCCGGGTCCGCTCCTCCATGAAGAGCGCAAAATGAGCGAGGACATCCCGGCCCAAGAGCGACGGAATGGGAGCAAGGCGGCCTGTTGGCGAATCAAGGATCGTGAGGGTGAGGGGTGTAGAGAAGCTACCAAGCGTGAGTACCGCATCTATGATGCGGGTCTCTACCCGACCACCCACCCCGACGCTTGGATTCCCCTGGGATAAAGAGGCGAGGTCAATCCCCAACTCCCTAGCAAGCCTCCTCGCATCAGGTGGCCCAACGGTAGTCCGGTCAGCACCCGTATCAACAAGCAAGTGAATACGAACGGCACGGTGGCAGGATGGAATCTCAAGAGTGGCATCAACAAATGGCCGGTGCATGGGGCCAACAGTAGAGAAATAGCCGCGGATCATAGCGGAAGAATGAGGACTTCATCTTTCGCGGTGAGACGTTCGATGAACACGCCTCCCACCGAGATCCCCTTACCTTCCACCTCATCGAGCAGCCGTTCGTAGTCAGGATCGGCGCCAACCACCTGCTCGTTGAAGAACGCCACCCACTGCTCGGGATACTGCTTGAGCAGTTCCTCGCGGTGGGCCTCGTAGTACGCCACGTCGCGCCTGAAGCGCCGCAGCTCGGCCTGCTTCTCTGCACTGCTCAACATCTCAACCCACCTCCCTAGTATTTATGACACTTCAGCGCCGGCAGAAACTCGACACGGTAAGAAGACACCCGCCTCTACAACCCCAACCCGGCCTTGACTTGCCCCCACGGAATACGCTCGTTGTTCTCCGGGTTGGCGAGGGCTTGGTGCGCCGCTGCAACATCGAGATAGTCTTCGAGGGCCTCGAGCAGCACCACGTCCTCGACGGGCACGACCGCCGCAAGCTCCCGTCCACGGCGCGTCAGCAGCACGCGCTCCTTACCGAAAGCAGCACGGTTGACCACAGCAGCAAAATCATCGCGGGCCTCCGTTGCCGTCATCTGCCCCATCTCACCCTCCGTTCAGAGCACGGAAACGCATTTCTCGTACTGACGTACTGAATTATAACGGCAACACGACAAGTAAGTGCAGTCCCGGCACTAGATGACTTCCAGGTAGTTCAGGTCCGGTAGCGCCGGGAACGGGGCGTGCGGCTCGGTCTGGTACCAGATTGCGGTCGAGGCGATGTCGTCCTGCAGGGGCAGATAGCGCCGCTGGCCGGCAAGCGGCTGGCGCCAACCGAGCGCCTGGATCGTCACGCGCAGGTCTTGCTTGAACCGGATAGGATCGAGCACGTGCCAGCGATACAGCCCGAAACGCTGCTGGGTCCGGCTCACGCCCTCCGGGGTGATTACTTGGGGCATCCCGAGAAACGGCGTGGTGAACACCCCGTACTCCCCGGCCGGGAAATGGAACCCCCAGGCACCGCCAAAGTAGTCCTCGGTGCCGGTGCCGCAGATCGTGGGCCACTCCCGGTCGCCATCGAGGTAGAACTTGATCTCGCCCTCGCCCCACCAGCCGGTATTGTTGACCCCCCAGGCAATGTAGGTGCCAACATAGTGTCCTTGCCCTGTCACTCCATCCAGCAGGGTATGGACTTCCCGATAGGGCAAGGGATTATTCCGTCGCCACTGCGCGTGAAAATAGGCCCGGTCCGCCGGCACTTCGGTCAGTGTGTAGTTGATCTGATAGAAAAAGCTCCGTACCTCGTCGGGACTGAGGTTTTCGATGGTGATGCGAGCATGACGGCGAAACGGCATCTCCCAGTAGCTATTGAAGCCCCCGGCCGGGTTGACCGAGATCGGCAGGGAGTTCACGTTGCAGCGCTCGCCCCAGCCGCTACAGAAGAAGTCCCCTAACGGCACCTCGACCGAGGGACGGTCCTCGTGATCCCAATAGCACCGCAGGATGAGCTGCCGCCACGCCTCCGGCCTGACGGTCATCCACAGTTGCTGGATAGCGCCCGGCCCCTCGATATTGGCCAGCTCGACCGCGCCGTTGCCGGGTAGATGGATGCAGGGCGAGACTTTCCAGCCTTGCCCCAACTCCCGAGCAGCCACGGCGCCCGTTCCCTCGGTCGCCCTGCCGCCTTGTCCCTTGCCGCCGGTGGGGTTCTCCGCACTGATCGAGCGCGTCTCGGCGTTGGAGAGCCGCGCGAGATTACCGAGGTGCAGCCCCAAACCGTTGAACGTGATGCTCATGCTTCCTTGTTCCCCCACGAGGCGAGGCCGCCTCCAAACAGGCAGACTTGCGCCCACTACTTATGTCAACCGATGCGCTGGTTGACCGGGCTGCCGGCACGTACCGCCGGGGCCGACGACCAGCAACCCAGGTATTCTAGCCTACTCCGTGATCCGCTCTCCGAATGGAGAGAACGCGCGTGGAGTGCCCTACTCCCCGGAGCGATGGCGCTTGACACCAGGAGCAGGAAGACACTATGGTAACGATTGTCAAGTACGTGGTGCTTATTACTCGACATTACTCCGTGGCTCGGAGCAGTAGTGGCGCTCCGCGTTTCTTCCGAATGGTGTGACTACTACACGAGGAGCTACCCGACTATGAACACGACAACCACTGACCCGTGCGCTGAGGACGAGCTACAACGCTACGACGTGGTTCCCCGCAAGGCCCACCAATACGCGATGATTGTGCTGATCGCGGCGGGGTACGTTGTCGGAGCAACAGTCGGCGCGTGGCTGCTTTTCGCCGCCGCGGTGTGTATGGCGCTGGGGCGGTTCTGGCGACCGTTCGACCCCTTCCGCGTGCTCACCACCGCCGTCCTGCAACCGGCCGGGTTGCTGCCGCGGCGGATGGTTCACGAGGACCGCGAGACGCGGCGGATCGCTCGTGTGCTGGGAGGCATCGTCTTTGCCCTCAGCGGAGTGCTGCTCCTGCTGCTCCCCGGTCTCGGCTGGCTAGCCTGGACCTTGACGGGACTGGTCGGCGTGATGATGCTGCTCGATGCGGCCTTCGATCTCTGCGCGCTGTGCTTCGTCGTCCACCACTACGCGCGCTTGACCGGCAATAGCCGGGTGCCGTCCCGTCCGGCCTGAGGGAAAAGCATGTCCCTCGACCGCTTGCTGGTCGTGCTCTTGGCCGTAGCCCTGGTCGTACTGGCTGGCCTCATCGTGCGCTGGTGGATACGCCGGACCGCTGAGTCCGTCCGCGCGCGCCTCGCACCACTTCCCCACCCTACCACCGAGACCACCGCTCCGGTCATACTGCTGAACTTCAGCAGCCCCCATTGCGGCACCTGCCATCGCGTCCAAAAACCGCTGGTGGACAAGATCAGCGCCCAGTTCGCCGACCAAGTAGCAGTTGTAGAGGTGGATGCCCTGGCACAGGCAGACCTGGCCCGGGCCTACCGCGTGCTCACCGTACCGAGCACGGTCATCCTCACCGGCAACCGGGTGCAGGAGGTGAACTACGGCCTCGCCTCTGCCGAAACCCTCGACCGGCAACTGCGCGCCGCTCTCACGGCGGCCGGCCTCGCAGCGGCCTAGCAAGCGCCCGCAGTACTTGGTGCCCGCCCGTGCCTACCAGCCCTGGGGCTTGGTGATCGTGCCGTGAGCATCGGTGATGGTATGCGGGAACTGGCTAGCCTGTAGCGGTCCCTGGCGAATCCGCTTGTAGAAATTGGCTGCCTGAGCGAGTACGCGGATCTGCTGTTTTTGTGGATTGAGTATTCCTACCGGATAGCCGAACTGCCCACGGACGACCCTGATCGGCTCCAACAAGTCAGTGTCGTTGGAGACGACTACAGCAGCGTCGTAGTCACTGTTGAAGCCATCAACCAGCAGCGCGGTCGCCAAGTTGACATCCGACTGCTTCTCCTCCAGTTTCAATACTGAGACTATCTCCGTCTGTTTTGTGGGAGGAACATACGCTAAAGGCAACCGCTTGATGCCCATTTGGAAATGGCCATAGTGGATGGAGAGATTTGGGATCGTACACAGTGCCCGCAGATAGGTCTGCTGTCGTTGCGGTTGCTGGACATCGTGCGGTCTCTTTCTCACAAGTGCCGTAAAGTACCGAATGCGGTGAATCTCGTGTGAAGGCAGAAGCACCCGGCATAGCCGTGCCAGGTCCAGCCAGCGGTAGGGCGTACCCTTCACGCAGCCGTAGTACAGGTTCCAGCCGTCAACATAGACGTTCGTCTTCATTAAAGTAGCTGAGGCCACCCCTGGGGATGGCCTCGCGCCCTGTCACCGAGGCGACAGGGGAAGTTTCCTATATCATAAGCAATACTTGGCAGATTGTCAAGGGCTTGCCCAGCGATTCTGCCAGCGGTAGTGCGTACCTTTCAGGCAGCCGCAGCCTAGGCTGTACCCTGCAGCGTAGATGTTCGTCTTCATTAAACTCGCTGAGGCCACCCGGAGGTGGCCTCGCGCCCTGCCCCCGAAGTGACAGGGGGGATTGTCTACATCATAGACAACCGGAGCGGAATTGTCAAGGTGGTTATCGGGATTCCGGACTTGACCAAGCTGGGCCGGACAGCTAGACGACGGCGGAGGCGCCGCCGTCAATGTTGACGGAGGTGCCGGTGATATAGGCAGCGCGGTCGGAGACGAGGAACGCCACCAGGTCGGCGACCTCTTCCGCCTCGCCGATGCGGCCCAGCGGCACGTTCCAGCCCACTGCCTCGTACAGCTCCTCCACCGGCCGGCCGGCGGCCTGGGCTTGGCGAATGATCTGCATGCTCTTGATGGACCCAATGCAGACCGTATTCACGCGGATACCGTCGCGGCCGAACTCTTTGGACGCCGCCTTGGTCAGAGCAATGCCAGCGGCCCGGCTCACGCTCGTCGGCACCGACTCCGCTGGCGGCGCCTTCCCGCCCGGCGTCGTCATATTGACGATAGCCCCGCCGCCAACGCGGCGCATCGAAGGCACGACGAGCCGGATGAGCCGGATGGCGGCCATCAGCTTGAGGTCCAGGTCCTCCTGCCAGTAGGCATCGTTGGCGGTCAGCAGCGACTGCGCTGCCGAGCGGCCGGCATTGTTGACGAGGATGTCAATATCTCCCAACTGCTCGATCGTGGTGTTCACCAGCCGTTCGAGGTCGCCGGGCACCGTGACGTCGGCCGCCACCGCGAGGATGTCCTGGCCCGTCGCAGCCTGGATTTCCTGCTGTGCTTGATCCAGCGGCCCTTGGCGCCGCGCGCAGATGGCGACCTGCGCGCCCTCCGCAGCCAGGCGCTCGGCAATCGCCCGGCCGAGGCCCTCGCTCCCACCCGTGATGAGGGCAACCTTCCCTTCCAACCCTAGCTCCAGTGCCATCGTCCGCGCTCCTTTCGTCTCGTTGTACCGCCCCGCTGCGGAGGTACTCGCATCCCGGCCTGCTGCCGCTGGGAAAGGATGAAGTAACGTGCTTGCTGCCCGCTAGGGTACCAGCAAGCAGCTCGCCGGTCGGCCGGAAATCCAGGGCAACCACAAGGGTTGCACCTACAGCAGGTCCTTATATGCCCGGCCGGCCTGCAGGATCATATGCAGGCGGGACTGGTCTTGGAGGAGCGCAATGTCTGCGAGCGGATCGCCGTCTACGACCAGCAGATCGGCATAGCTCGCGGGTACCAGCGAGCCGGTGCTCTTGTCCACGCGCAAGGCTTTGGCCGCGCCGCTGGTCGCGGCGACGATGGTCGCCATTGGCGAGAGGCCCCCATCTACCATCAGCTGTAGCTCGATGGCGTTCAATCCGTGCGGATAGAACGGTGTACCGGCATCCGTGCCCAACGCCATCGAGACACCCGCTTCAATGGCCATCGTGAGGCTCTGCGCGTGGGCGGCGCTGGTGACGGCGAACTCCTCCATCACGTGCGCCGGGAGATTGGCCGCATCGCCCTGTTGCCGGACCTGATAGCTCGGCGTGAGCGTGGGTACGAGGACGGTCCCCGCTTCCCGCATGAGTTGCACCGCCTCTTCATCCAGCATGGTGCCGTGCTCGATGGTGTCCACCCCGGCGCGAATAGCGATCTTGGCGCCTTCCGCCCCGTGAACATGCGCCGCGACCGGCTTTTTCATCTTGTGGGCCTCGGTAATCAGGGTTTGGACTTCCTCCGCGCTATACTCCGGCACGTCGGGTGCCAACTGGGGGTCCATCACCCCGCCGGTCGCACAGAACTTGATCAGGTCCGCACCGACCTTGACCTGCTCCCGTACCGCCCGCAGGATTTCGGCCGGCCCATCGGCAATACGACCGGCGGTGCCATCAACGCGCGACACGCCCGGCGGGAGCAAGTCAACGTGACCACTCGTGGCGGTAACGATCCGGCCGGCGGCGAGAATCCGCGGGCCGGGAACAAGGCCGGCGTTGACCGCATCCCGCAGCGAAAGCGCCAAGCGGCCCGGCGCACCGACGTCGCGGACGGTGGTGAAGCCGGCGTCCAGGAGATTACGCGCCGATACGGTCGCCTTGATAGCCATGTATTCGGACGTCTGTTTCAGGAACACCGCCTCGAAGTCCCGCTCACCGGCCAGCATGAAATGCACATGAGCGTCCATCAGGCCGGGCATGATCGTCCGGCCGCCCACGTCGTGTACCTCGGCATCGAGCGGCAGACGCGCCAGCGCGCCGGCCTCGATGATGCGCCCATCGTCACCGATCACGACGCTCGCGTTGGGAATGGGGTCCCGCCCGGTCCCGTCAATGAGCACACCGCCAGTAAGCACCTTCATCTCCGACCCTCCTCGTCACTTGCACTACCCTTGCGGTGGAGCATCATAGCAGGGTTGCTTACCGGGCGGACTCCAGCGCATCGGACTCGATGATCTGGTCCAGTGTCCGAATGATACTTAGAGCCTGTGTGAGAAGTGGAATTTAGCATACACTATGAGACATGACGAGGAAACCCTACCCCAGCGATCTGACGGCGGCCCAGTGGGCGGTGCTCGCCCCGTTGCTGCCACCCGCCAAGCCCGGGGGCCGGCCCCGGAGCGTGGACCTGCGGGAAGTGCTCAACGGCATCCTGTATGTGCTCCGCAACGGCTGCACGTGGCGGGCGCTGCCTCATGACCTCCCGCCGTGGGGGACCGTCTGGTGGTATTTTCGCACCTGGCGACAGGACGGCACTTGGCAACGGATCCACGACGCGCTGCGCCCCCTGGTGCGGCAGCGCAGCAACCATGCGCCCACTCCCAGCGCGGCGATCATCGATAGCCAATCGGTCAAGACCACGGAAAAAGGGGGCCCCGGGGCTACGACGCCGGCAAGAAGGTGATGGGCCGCAAGCGCCATATCGTCGTGGATACCCTGGGCTTGCTGTTGGCGGTGGTGGTGCATCCGGCGGATATCCAAGACCGCGACGGGGCCAAACTGGTGCTGGCCCAGCTGCGGGGGCCGCTGCCCCGCTTGCGCCTGATCTGGGCCGATGCCGGGTACGCGGGCCGGTTGGTGGCGTGGGTGCAAGCCCGGACAGGCTGGGAACTGGCGATTGTCCGGCGACCGCGCGGTTGCCAGCGGTTTGTGGTACTACCCCGCCGCTGGGTAGTGGAGCGTACCTTTGGGTGGTTGGGGCGCGCCCGGCGGTTGAGCAAAGACTACGAAGCCGGGCCGGCCAGCGCGGAAGCGTGGATTTACCTGGCGATGATTCACCTCATGCTCAAGCGGCTCCAACCGACCTGACTAGCCTTTTCACACACCCTCTTAGGTATCATAGACAACCGGCGAGTTGTACTTTTTGGCTCATAGTTATCACTGAAGTCTTGATCCGGTACCGGCCGGCGCCGGAATGACGGGGAACGCGGCCGTCGGTTTCGGCTGGTCCCGCGCGGCCTCAACTCGCTTCCGCGGGCCAGAGCGCTGGGCTGTCCAGATAGTCGCGGATTGCCGCCGGGTCGCGCAGGAGCGAGAGCACATGCTGTTGGAGCCGCGCACCGACCACGCCATAGCCGTAGTACGTCTGCCATTGGCGAGGTACCTGGGCCAGGTAGAGATGGAAGTACCAGTTGAACGTGCTGATGCCGTCGGCTCCGTCAGCGTAGAGGCGCAGGGCCAGCTCGCAAAGCTCCCGCTTGTATCGTTGTAGCTCCGGCTCATCGGTGGGATTGATCGGTCCCTGGAACGACCCCTCCTCGCCCAGCCAAGCGGGTAACGGGAACAGCGTCGGATAGATACCTACATCCTTGTCTTGGGCCAGAGCGGCAAACTCGCCGGTATGTGGCAAGCCGGGCCAGCGTGGCCAGAAGAGGGTGGGACACACGTAGTCCACCAGGCCTAACTCGATCCACGTGCGGACATCCAGCCCCAGGTCCTGGCACGACGGGTTGGATTGTAGCGATCCGATACCGGGAAACGCCGCTGCGCTCGGTGGTGTTTCGAGCGCAGCCCCCACGCGGACGCCCAACAATAGCCGTGCCCGGCCTTTGCGCCGGGCAGTCTCGTCGAGCATCGCCCGCGTTTCGGTCACCAGGCGGGTCAGGACAGCGTAGTTGTGCCGTGGGCTGGAGATCATGCGGCACCAGCGGCGGAAGTCGAACTCGATGCCGTCAACGTCGTAGCGGTCGGCAACCTCGGTGAAGATCGCCAGGCGATGCGCGAACACTGCCGGAATCGCCGGATCGAGGCAGCCGGCCCATCGCTCCGGCGGCGCGTCCGCGGAGGAGTGCGGTGACTCAGGATCGAGCGGGATACGCCATTCGGGATGGGCACGACCGAAGCCGGAGAGCCGGTAGGTGTGTCCGTACCAATCCTCGGCATTCATCCGATAGTCGGCAACCACGGGGACGGAGCGCTGCCGGCAGGCCTCGATGGTGACAGTCAGCAGGTCCGTGCCCGCGGCGCGGGCCTGGCGCAAAAAAGCCGCTTGGGACTCCGCGTTGGCCACGGCCTGTTGACGCCCCGGCCAGGCTTGCTTGGCGACCTCGACGAGATGCTTGTCGAGCATGTTGTCCACGTCGGTCGGGTAGAGCAGTGCTTCCGGCAATCCGACATTCTGGGCAAAGACACCCGGCTGCGCGGCCAGGATGGCGTCGAGGGCCTGCCGGTAGGTGTCTATGGTGCCGGTGGTGCCCATCCCGATGATGATGTTGTTGATGTCGTTGTTGAAAATCGTGCCCAGGCGCCTATTGTCCGGCAAGATTGCGGTCATCTATCACCTCCTCAGCGGTAACGGGCAGTGTGCCACGATCATGCCAGGTAGTATGATGCTTGACATTGGAGGGAGCAGCCATGAAGGTCACGGACATCGAAGTACACGAGATCGGCCTCGAATACCAGGATGCGCTGGCCTACGAGTTCAGCCACTACTATCACATCTCAGGGCGCACCATCTACGTCGTCCATACCGATACCGGGCTGGTCGGGCTGGGTGAAGGACACACGACCGAGCCGCAAGAGGTTCTGGACCGCTACATCGGCTCCAACCCCTTCGACTGGATCGGGGACGAGACCTCCCTCGGTCTCGGTACGGCAATGTACGACTTGATGGGCCAGGCCGCCGGCGTGCCCGTCTACAAGCTGTTCGGACAGCAGTACCGCGCGTGGGTGCCGGTGTCGAGCTGGACCGTATCCACGCACCCGGAGCGGATGGCCGCCGCGGTCACGCACTACGCGGCCCGCGGGTATACGTGGCTCAAGTTCCACCTCTCGCCCTGGGAGAACGTGATCGCGCAGACCGAGGCGATGCAGCAAGTGGCCCCGGAGGGGTTCCAGGTGCATTACGACTTCACCATGCAGGGGACCGACGACCACATGGTCGCGCTGCTGGACAAGCTGGCCGAGTTTCCCATCGCCGGCTGTTTCGAGGACCCCCTGCCGTCGGAAGACATACCCGGGCACATAGCCCTGCGCCAGCGTTCGCGGCTGCCGGTCGTCTTGCACCACACTCCGCTGCAGGCCACTTACGAGGTGTTGATGGGCGTTGCCGATGCCTATATGCTCGGCCATTCGAAGATCGGCGACGCGATGCGCCGGGCGGGACTCTTTGCCGCCGGCAACCTGCCCTTCATGCTGCAAAACGTCGGCGGCACCATCACGCGGGCGATGACCGTGCATATGATGGCGGCCTTTCCTTCCGCGACGCTGCACACGATTAGCTGCGCCGAGACGTGGCAGAGCGACGTGGTGCAGGAGCGGCTAGAGCCGATCAATGGGCTGGTGCGCGTACCGGAAGCACCGGGCCTGGGGGTGACGCTGGACCGCGCGGAGCTGGAGCGGCTGAAGCACGTGCCGCGCCAGGAGCCGCAGCGGTGGATCATCAAATCCCGGTTCGAGAACGGCACCAAGCTCTACGGCCTAGCTGACCATCGAAACAGCTTGCACCTGGTCCGACCGGACCTGAGCCGTGTGCTGCCCATGCGGTACGCAGAGCCGATCACCACGGAGTATTGGGACGACGACGGCACGCCGGAGTATGCCGCGATGCTCGCACGGCTCGACCAGGAAGGCATGGTGCTGGAAGCATAGGTGGGAGATGATGGTCCCCCCAACCTAACCGTCCCCCTGCGAAGCGGGGGGACCATAGGGGGGCCGAGGCCGGTCGTCCCAGGATTGATATGACGATGAGCACAACGGTCATTAGCCGAGACGTCACGGTCGCTGAGAGGGTGCGGGCTGGCGTGCGTCACAACCTCTGGACATATGCGGCTTACGCCGCCGCAACCGACGAGGACGAGCGTACCGAGCTGATTGACGGGGAGGTGCGGGTGGTACCGTCGCCGCTCACTATCCATCAGGACATTGCACTGAGTGTCGCAGCGACGCTGCGTGCATATGTGCGTCGCTATCGCCTGGGACGGGTGCTCATCGCCCCAACCGACGTGGCCCTCGCACCAGGGCAGACGCTTGTTCCTGACGTGCTGTTCGTCGCCGCGGCGCGCGTGGACATCATCACCGCTACCCACGTCGTCGGGCCGCCCGACTTGGTGGTCGAGGTATTGTCACCGGGCACCGCTGCGAACGACCTCCCCGGTGGGCGCAAGTTTGCGCTGTATGCCCAGGCGGGCGTGCCGCACTACTGGGTGATTGATCCTAACAGCGTGGAGTTGCGCGTATTCACCTTGGATGCGGCCGGGGGCTACGTCGAAACGGGGCGCTATCGTGGCAATGAGACCTACGCGCCGCCACTCTTCCCCGGTCTTACGCTCCGGCCAGCGGATTGGGGCCAAGTGCCCTAGGGCACGCCTGCAATACCCCCCTATGGCCCCCCCGCGTCGCAGGGGGACGGTCCATTCCCCATGGCAACTCAGTTGTCCCCCTTGTCGCAGACAATGGTACTATCTCTGCCAATCCACATGCGCCATGATCTCGGGTGGCTACCCCGGAGGAGGCACGGACGATGAAGGTGTTACTGCGCGAACGCGATCTCTCCGCTGACTACATCCGCTTTGCAGCGCAGGTCGGCTGCGACGGCTTCGACATTCACCAGGAGTACAACGTGCCCGGCGTGGCCGAGCGCGGCTATGCCGACGAGCAGGGGATGCGGGCACTGCTGGAGAAGCTGCGGCGACACGGGCTGGGCGTCTATCGGGTAGCACCGCCGACGCCCGAAAACTACCTGCTCGGCCGGCCCGGCGGCGAGGAGGAGGTAGACAACCTGTGCCGCACGCTGGAGGCGTTGGGTAAGGCCGGCGTGCCGTTCATGTCCATGCCGCTGCATCTCGACAATCCGGGCTATCGCGGCGCCGTGCGGGGCGTCCACCGCGGCGGCTACACCATGCACGCCTTCGACATGGCAGTGATGCGGCAAAACCTGGCGGCCAAGCCGCCGGAGCTGCTGGTGGACGTGGAGGCGCACTTCGAGCGCAGCGTGCGCCTGTACGAGCGGCTGGTTCCGATTGCGGAGGCACTCGACATCCGGCTCATCCTGCATCCCTCCGATCCGCCGCTGCCGGAGGCGGAGTTCTCGCCGCGGCGCTGGTCGCAGATTCTCGATGCGGTCCCGAGTACGCACAGCGGCCTGCTCTACTGTATTGGCACGCGCTACGAATCGGGCACCAACATCGTCGAGAATATCCGCGCCTTCGGCCGGCGGGGAAAGATATTCCACACCCACTTCCGCAACGTGCGCGGCACCATCCCCACACACGGCGGCTATGAAGAAGTCGCGTTGCACGACGGCGACATGAATATGTTCCGTATCCTGCTCACGCTCCGAGACATCGGCTTTACCGGGGGCTTGCAGCTCGACCACATGCCGGCCTACGACGGCGACAACCGCTTTCAAGGTATGGCTTCCGCCTACGCCGTCGGGTACGCAAAGGCGCTGCTGGCCGCGCTGGAAGTCGCCACGAGCATCAAGCCGGGTGGGCAGTTCTCAGTCAACACCCTGCACTGAGCGAAAGGAGCCGACGCTATGAGCGGGCAATCGAGGCGCTATCGGGCCGGCATCATCGGGTTGAGCGGGATTGCCGCCAACCGGCAAGGCATAGAGTCGCATCCGGCCCTGGGGAGCCTGCAAGGGGGCAGCCATGCCGCCGCCTACCATCTGGTGTCCCGGACGGATGTCGTCGCCGTCTGCGAGCTACGCACGGAGCTATTCGACACCTTCCGCAGCACGTGGGGCGACGTCTGGCCGGACGTCCGCACCTATACGGACTACCGCGAGATGCTGGCGCAGGAGGACCTCGACGTGCTGTCGGTGGTTACCTCAGACCATCTGCACGCGGATATGGTCGTTGACGCTGCTGCTGCCGGGGTACCTGGCATCTTCTGCGAGAAGCCCATCGCTACCACGCTGGCCGATGCCGACCGGATGATCGCCGCCTGCGAGCAGCACGGGGCGTTGCTCTCCATTGACCACACGCGGCGGTTCCGGGGGCTGTGGTACGAAGTGCGGGAAATGGTGCGGAGCGAAACGGTGGGTCGCTTGCGGGCCATCGTCATGACCATGGGCTACCGGCGCTCGATGCTGTTCCGCAATGGGACGCATATGATTGACGCGTTGAGCTTCCTGAGTGATGCCGAGCCGGAATGGGTAGTCGCCGAGCTGGACGACGGCTTCGAGGACTACGGACCCGTGTACGCCGGCGATGGCGGCACCGATCCGCGGACCGATCCGGGCGGGTACGTGCTACTGCGGTTCCGTAATGGGGTCCGCGCCCAGATCACCATGCCGCAGACCGAAGACGGCTCGATCTTCGGGTTTCATCTCATCTGCGAGCGGGGCAGCATCTTCGTCCACGATAAGGGCGCCGAACTCTGGGCGCCGGGTGCCGATGCCCTCACCGTCGAACGGCAGGTGCTGGCGGTCCCCGGGTACAGTTTTGGGGGCCAGCGGGCGGGCATCGAGGAGTTGGTGGAGCATATCGCGGCCCGCGAGGCCGGGCGCGAGCCACCGGCGCCGCTACTCTCACCGGGCAACGCCGGCCGGCAGACACTGGAAATCTTGCTGGGTATCCTGCGCTCCCATCATGAAGGCAACGCCAAGATCACCTTCCCCCTCGCCGGCGACGCCTGAGCTATATTGTCATTGCCCCGTCATTCCCACGCACGCAGGAATCCATGTCCCCCCGCTGCACGGGGGAGCCATAGGGGGGCAAACACCGAAAGGAGCAGGCAGTATGAACACCGCAGGACAGCCGGGCCGCTATCGCGCCGGCATCATCGGCCTCAGCGGGATTGCCGCAATGCGGCGGGGATTTGAGTCGCATCCGGCCTTGGGGAACGTGCAGGTGGGCAGCCATGCCGCCGGCTACCACCTCGTGCCCGAGACGGATGTTGTCGCCATCTGCGAGCTACGGACGGACCTGTTCGATACCTTTCGCGACACTTGGGGTGACGTCTGGCCGGACGTTCGCGCGTATACGGACTACCGCGAGATGCTGGCGCAGGAGAACCTTGATCTGCTGTCGGTGGCCACCTCCGACCACGTACACGCGGACATGGTCGTTGACGCGGCCGCTGCCGGGGTGCGCGGGATATTCTGCGAGAAGCCCATCGCCACCACGCTGGCCGACGCCGACCGGATGATCGCCGCCTGTGAGGAGCACGGCGTCGCGCTCTCCATTGACCACACGCGGCGGTTCAAGGGGTTATGGCACGAGGTGCGGGACGTGGTACGGAGCGAACGGCTGGGGCGCTTGCGGAGCATTACCATGTCAATGGCATATCCCCGCGCGATGCTGTTCCGCAATGCCACCCATACGATTGACATGCTGGGGTTCCTGAGCGGCTCCGAGCCGGAGTGGGTGGTCGCCGATCTGGATGACGGCTTCGAGGACTACGGGCCGGTCTACGCCGGTGATGGTGGACACGACCCGCGGACCGACCCGGGCGGGTATGCGCTGCTGCGGTTTCGCAATGGGGTGCGCGCCCAGATCATCCTGCCGCAGACCAAGATCGGCACGATCTCCGGGTTTGAGATTATCTGTGACCGTGGGCGCATCCACGTCGGCGATCACGGGGCCGAGGTGTGGGAGCCGAGTGCGGACGAATCGGCGGCCTACCAGCGGGCACTGCCGACGGCGCCCTACAACTTCGACGGTCAGCGCTCGGGTATCGAGGAGCTTGTGCAGCACGTGGCGGCCCGTGACGCCGGGCGCGAGCCACCGGCGCCCTTGGTCTCGCCGGGGAGCGCCGGCCGGCAGACGCTGGAGATCATCCTGGGCATCCTGCGCTCGCAGCACGAGGGCAACGCGAAGATTACTTTTCCCCTCGCCGGCGACATGTAGGCGCTACTAACCTTGCCCGGTCATTTCCGCGCCATTGCCCGGCCATTCCCGCGTTCGCAGGAATCCAGGGGCGGGCTACGGCTCGCCGCACGCCGCTGCTCTATACTCACGGACGAGAGGCTGTTCCGCCCAAGCTATGGAAAGGCCACCGCCATGCAGCAAACCGCCACCCTCCTAGCACCGGCAGCACCGGCACCCGATAGGCTGTTGTCTGCCGACGAGTTCATGGCGCTGCCGCTCAACCTCAAGCTCTACGAGCTAGTTCGCGGCGTGCTGGTGGAGATGCCCATGACCGGCTACGAACACGGCGAGATCGAGTCCAACATCATGTTCGCGTTGCAACGGCATGTCCGGCCGCGTCGACTCGGACAGATCACGCCAGGCGACGTGATGTTCCGGCTGGAGCGCAATCCCGATACGCTCCGCCAGCCTGACGTGTCCTTTGTGCGAACGGACCGGCTGCCCCCACTGGAGCAGCGGCGCTCGTATAGCCCGGTCGTACCCGACCTCGCCGTGGAAATTCGCTCACCGAGCAGTACAGTCCGGGAGTTGGCCACAAAAGTCGCCGACTACCTGCGGACCGGCGTGCGACTCGTCTGGGTCGTTGATCTCGATACCCAGACAGTGACCGTCCATGCACCGGCGGCCGTGCCAATAACGCTCTCGACAGACGACGAAATCACCGGCGGTGAGGTGCTCCCGGAGTTCCGGTGCCCGGTCGCTGCCTTCTTCGAGCGCGTGTGAAACCCCGTCGTCTCGTATTTGCGTTCCTGAATCGAGGCTTCACCTCATTCTTCAGCAACTCGCCGCAAGCATATCCCGTACCCCGTCATTCCTGCGCCATCGGGAATCCATCCTGCTCATCCTTGCATCCTAAAAATCCTGATGCAGACAAAAAACCTGCCCCGGTCAGGGGGTTGGCCCGCTTATCCACCACGCCGGGTCAGGACGGGTCCTTGAGGCCACTACCGGTGAGGCACGCGACTACCGTTTCGTCGGGGCCAACGATTCCCTCGCGGGCCAATGCTGCGAGGCCGGCCAGTGGGACCGCCGCCGTCGGCTCCACATCTAGCCCTTCAAGGGTTGCGAGCAACTCACGATGGGCGAGGATGGCCTCGTCGTCCACGGCGACGGCGCTCCCGGCGCTCTCGCGCACAATGCTGAGGATGTCGCGGCCGCGTGGCGGCGCTACCACCTCGATTCCGCCGGCCACCGTCGGCTGGCGGTCAACGGGCGCCGGTTCGGCGCTGCCCTGTTGGTAAGCGGTCACGAGCGGCGCACAGCCGGTGGATTGCGCCACGTGCATTCGGGGAGCGGACGGCACCCAGCCCCACGACCGCCACTCCTGGCAGCCGCGCCACAGCCCGACAAAGAGCGAGCCGCCACCGACCGGCAGGATCACGTGGTTGGGCACCTGGTGGTCGAGGGATTCCAGTATCTCGTAGGCGGCGGTCTTCATCCCTTCGGTGAAGTAGGGATTGAGGTTGTGTGCCGCGTAATAGCTTTCACCATCACTGACGGCAGTGAGCGCTGCCGCGGTGACATCGGCGCGGGTGCCCTCGATGCGCCGCACGTTGGCTCCGCAACGCTCGATGGGGCGCACCTTGGCCGTCGGAGCCGCTGCCGGGACAAAGATGTCGCAGGCAATGCCGGCCCGCGCACTGTAGGCGGCGATAGAGGCGCCGGCGTTGCCGGACGAATCCTCGACCATCCGGCCGATGCCCCATTCGGCGGCTTTCGCCACCACCACCGCAGCGCCGCGGTCCTTGAACGAGCCGGTGGGCGAGACGTACTCCAGCTTGGCATAGACGCGGCGCAGACCGTGGCGCTCGCCCCAGCGCGGCAGGGGGACGAGCGGCGTGCTGCCCTCGCCAAGTGTTACCGGCGACGCGGTAGTGTGGAGCGGCAAGAAGTGTGCGTAGCGCCAGAGGCCGGTGGCCTGACGACCTCGCGCCAGCGCCGCCTCTCGATCCGCGAGAGCTACGGCGGACCACTCGTAGTCCATGGTGAGCAAGCCGCCACACACGCACACCCAGCGCGGCTCGGTGTCGGTATAGGTTGCGCTGCACGACGTACAGCGCAGCGTCACGGTCGGGTGAGCAAGTACACACTCGCTTGGTGCGGTCATCGTGATACTCCCAGGTTGCGTCATTGCAAAGATGGCGCTCTCTACTCCGTGCGCTCGGTGTTCTCCGTGGCGGCCAGCGCCGTGAGGCCGTCGGAATCGCGCAGGTAGAGGTTGCGAGCCGGGAAGGAAATCTCGATACCCAGCTCGTCATAGCGTTGCTTGACCGCTTTGATGAAGCGGTGCTGAAGGAGGCGGCTCGTCGGCCAGTCCTTGGCCCGCATGATAACGACGTAGTTGATGTTGGAATCGGCAAACGCAGTGTAGCGCATGATCGGCTCGAAGTCGGCCGCTGCCCCTGGCGTATCGCGCACCAGCCGATTGGCTACCTCCAGCGTGACCTGCTCGACCTGCTCCAGATCGCTACCGTAGGCGACGCCATTGTGAACACGTACCGCGACCTCGTCGTTCGGCAGTTGGTAGTTCGTCATGATGCTCTCGGCCAGCTTGCCGTTCGGGATGATGAGCAGGTTGTTGGCGAACAGGCGCAGTTTTGTCGTCCGCCAGCCCACGTCCTCGACAAATCCCCGCTGACCACTATCCAACTCGACCATATCGCCCACGCGGACGGTGCCGTCAATGAAGATGCTGAGGCCGGCCAGGAGGTTGGCGAGGGTGTTCTGCGCCGCGAAAGCCACCGCGATACCGCCGATGCCCATCCCGGCCAGCAAGGGCGCCACCGGCACACCGACTTGCTCCAGGATGACGAGCGCGCCGACGACCACAATAGCGCCCGTACACGCCCGCTGCACCTGGGGCACGACGGATTGCAGCACCCGTAGCTGCTCGGGTGTCTGGAGCCGCTGCTCCAGGTGCTCCGTACACACACCCACGAAGCTGCGCGTCATCCGCACGACGGCGATGAGCACGAGCCCTAGGACGACGGCTCCCAGCCACACCGCCGGGCGCTGATCGTCGGCCGCCCAGAGGGCGAGGTTAGCGAGCGCCAGATAGGCGCCACCCACCACGATCATCAGCGGCACCACGACGCGGACGTCATCGAGGAACCGGATCACTATTTGCCGCCTGGGCTTCTCGCTCTCGGACGACCGGAGTCGGCGGCTCACGACCCACCGCAGCCACCACACGCCCCCGGCGAGGAGCAGCGCGAGCACCACAAGGCCCAGCGATCCGGCCGCTCGCGTAGTCAAGAGGTTGCTGACCGTCTCCCACTCCATCGCTCCACCTCTCCCGATGATCTTACGGCCCCGGCCAGCGCCAATCAACACGAACAGGAGGGCAGCGGCGGCCGGCCCCGTCATTGCGGCGGGAGCCGCAATCCAGGAACACCGCAGTTGCCTCTGGCCCCTGTGCCGTCATCAGACCACGCTTCCGGCAGGTATGATACTCGGCGTCATAGCGGTACGAATTGCCGACGGGAAGCGCCAGCGTGTACCCACCGGATACCTCTCCGCTCGTGCAGACGGCTTGGCTCGCCGACCACCTCGACCATCCCGACGTGCGGGTGGTGGACGTGCGTTGGCGTGCCCGGTACGCGGCCGGTCGCGGGATCAGCGCCGACGACAAAGCCGGCTACGTGGCCGGCCATATCCCCGGGGCGGTCTTTGTGGGCATGGTGCGCGACCTCGCCGACCCACAGAGCGACGTACACGACCGACTCGTGCCGCCGGTCCCGTTCGCGCAGGTGATGGAACGCCTCGGGATTGGCAACCACACCCTCGTCGTCGCCTACGACGATATGGTGCTGCCCCTATCGGCAGCGCGGCTGTGGTGGGCACTGTCCTACTACGGTCATGCACACGTGCGGGTACTCGACGGCGGCCTACGCCGCTGGCAGGCGGAGGGCCGCCCCGTGTCTACCGCGGTGCCGGCACCGCCACCGGCCACGTTCACCCCACGCCCGCAGCCGGATTGGATTGCCACAAAGGCCGTGGTCGTCGCGGCGCTCGATCAGCCCGACGTGGCTATCGTGGACTGTCTGGCAGCGGATCAGTACCACGGCAACGAGACGCACCCGTGGGGTGATCGGCCGGGCCACATCCCCGGCGCCGTCAACGTCCCCTACCTGGCGAACGCCGATCCCGCTCTGGCAATGGCACCCACCATTGAGCGTGACCGCTTGCTGGCCACCGAGCGGGTATTGTCGTATCTGCCACCGGACGACTTGGCAGCACTCTACGCTGCCGCCGGCGTAACCCCGGATCGTGAGGTGATCGCCTACTGCGGTCGCGGGTTTGCAGCGGCCAGTGGCCTACTCGCCCTCAAGCTGCTCGGCTACGAGCGCGCCCGGCTCTACGACGGCTCCTGGGCCGAGTGGAGCGCGGACCCGGCGCTGCCGGTCATCGCGGGGCAGTGAGTAGCCGTTGGCGGTATCGCTCTTGCTACACTGGCAGGAGAACGGGAGCAACGATGGTCGAAACGGATATCCGCACCGCGGTCGAGCAAGAAGTTGCCGCGCTCCCGGAGGAGGCGCTGCCTACCGTACTGGCGCTGATTCGGACTGTCCGACAACGCGCCTCGGACTCGGAGCATCAGGAGTTGGTACCGCCTTCATTGGCCTGCACCGGTATGGCTGCCGACCTTTCGGATGAGGAATTCGACGTGCTACTGAGTATGTATCACCAACGCGACGACGACACGGCGAGCGGACTCCCCTTCCCTGGAGGGAAGGGGCCGGGGGTTAGGTCAACCTTCCCTAACCCCGGTAGATGAAGACGAAAACCGCCAAGCCCACGACCGGTACGGAGATGACCAGCGCCACGAGCGCAGCGGCGATCCAGCCCAAGCCCAAGGAAGTACCGAGCCAATCGAGCAGCCCGAAAAAGGCCAGGGCCGCCACGACCAGGAACACCTGCACCACGAAGCCCCCTTGGGCCTCGCGCCCTACGCGGCGGCGCAGCCGGTAGAGCAAGCCCCGCAGGCCGGTCGCGACGAACGTCGGGTCGCTCGGCGACAAATCCGGCAACGGTTGTCCTTGCAGCGCCGCCAGCACGTAATCCACCGAGCGGTCGGTGCCGCGGTCAAAGACCACCGTGTAGTGGTACCGCGTTGCTATCCGGCCCTCGTAGGGCACGTCATCAGTATCAACCGCCACCAAATCACCGAGAATCTCCAGGTCCGCCGCGCTGCTGTCCCGGAGGAAATGCAACTCAACGGTGGTTTTCGGTGGCAAGTGCCGAAAGCTGAAGAAGCTGAGATTCGTCCGGCTGATGGCAAGGTGCTCAACATCGGGCACCAGCCGCGCCAGGTCCTCGCCGGGCACCAAGGCCCGCACCTGGAGACGCCGGGCTTGGGCCTCGCTCAAGTCCAGCATACCGGGAAGCTGCACGGGGGTATGTCGTAGCTCGGTCACATTCACCATCCAGCACCTCCCGGTCGCTACTCACAGACTGGCCAGGAGGGTTTTCGTCTCGTCACGGAAAGAGCGCTTGGCCAACACCGGACCTCTTCACTCTAGGCAGCCAATACACCGCCCGTCAACCGACTGTCAGTCAGGCTGCGGCGGCAAGGGCGGCAGCACAGGCCGGCATGGGTCTCGATGAGCGGTGGACCATAGATTTTACAGTGAGACCTCTGCGTAACCCGTCATTCCCGCGAAAGCGGGAATCTAAAAGCCGGCCCGCCCAGGTTGGCGCGACCACCCCAGCACTCCATCCGGGGGGGTAAGCAAAGGTTTCGCAGTAGTAGTGGGGAGCGGGCGGCTGGATTGCCTCACGCGCGGGAATGACCGGCGGCAGACTCCCCCTCTCTATCGCTCGGCGATGGAGAGGGGGCCGGGGGGTGAGGTGCAACTAATAGTCCCCGACGACGACCTGCTCGGCACGTTCGATAAAACGGATCAGGCGTACACGAAGGTCAGCGACATCGGCGGGAGGATGGGTCAGACGCACTCGATCCGGGCCGTGATGGCCACTCCAGAGCCAGCGCAGGAGCAGAAAAGCCCACCGGGTCGCCAAGAGACGGTCCCACACCATGAGACGTGCCGCAAAGTCGTCATCTCCCGCTGGCCGGCGGTAGTTATTGCGGAGCCAGGCGTGCTGCGCTGCGCTGAAGCTCGATAGCGCCGCGTGCCAGCGCAGGTCAGCCAAATCGAGGGCCGGGTCGCCCCAGCCGCTGTATTCCCAATCCACCCAGCGCAGACGGCCATCATCGCTCCACACCGCGTTCGCCAGGTTTGGGTCCACGCGGCACAGGCGCAGCGGTACGACCTCCCGCCGGGGGTCCGCGGCAGTGGTGGAGATGAACGCCGCGCAACCGTCCCCCAGCCGAACGAGCCGATCATACAGGTCGCGGCCCTGCGGATCGGTGGCCACCAGCCAGGGGCCGTACTCGGTCAGGAAGCCGTGCAGCTCGTCGAGATACGGCGCGAAGTCAAACCAGTGGAACCACCCGTCGGATAGCTCAAGGTGCTCGAAATCCCCTGGTCGGATGGTGTGCAGACATTGGATGCTGCCGATGAGCGCGGCGAGTTGCCCTTGCGTGAGCGGCGGGGCGAGCGGATCGCCGGGCAGCCAGCGGTAGACAACCGCCGGGTACGGCAGGATGGTGCAGCTCTCGTCGAGCCAGAGCGGCTGCGGCGCAATGTCCAAGCCAACTGCTTGCAGCAGGCGCAAGGCACCGTACTCGCGCGCCGCCCGCTGGCGCTCATCGGCCACACACAGCTTACAGGCGTACCGCTGCCCGCCGGTCTCCACGCAGTACAGCGCGTTATTGGCCCCACCGGTCACCCGGCGCACCGTCACGCCGCGCTCGGTCCAGGTATGCGCTTTAGATGCGTGAGCGGCTGCAACGGCGGGCAACCACCCCCTGATCCAGTCAGGGGCAGGTTCCGGCGCTGTGCTCATGCTGGGCCTCCGTAGAGGTGGCGCTCGTGCAGACGCGCCCTATCAAAGCGAACGAACCGGGCGGCCATGCGGTTAGCCTCTACACAGAACCAGGCGCGGCACCCACCACCAAAAGATGCGCGGACATCCCTTCCCTACCCTTGGCGCTCACCTAGCGGTTGTCTCTCGGCATTATGTCAACATGCGTGGTCACGGCTTGAGCACGGAACGCTAACCGCCTTGCCGCAGTTTACTCGTGGGCGGCACTGCTCCACTGGCAAGCAGCCGACGATGCGCCGCCTCAACGGTAGCGAGCACTTGATCGGTGAGCAGCACCAACGCCGCGTTCATGTCCAGAATGATAAGCTCCCACGCCACATTCGGCTTGTCCAACTCGGCCTGCTCCCACCAACGGAGTATCGCCGCTTCCGACACTTGCTTGTCTCTGGTCCGATTGCGCTGGACCACCACTTCGCGCGACGCCCGGCAGTAGAAGTCGAGGAAGATGACGCCACGGCTGGCGGCGAACCGGCGTAGCTTCTGCATTGCGCCCGCTTCTTCCGACGAAAGAATCAAGCCACTGATAATGACGCTATGGTGGCTGCGAAGATAGCTCTCGGCAAGCATGACGAGATTGCGATAAACGAGCGCCTTGTCCGGCTCGCCAGGAACGATCTCCCAGTTGAAGAGGTCGGTATCAATGGTCGCGACACGCTGGGCGGCCGTGGCCTGCACCGACTTGGCGAGGGTGGTCTTCCCCACCCCGGCCGGCCCGCGCAGCACCACCAGGAACTGAGGATATGTGCGCGTATCACTCATGGAACCGAGAACGTAGTGCAGGCGCAGAGGGGAAACCGTCTCCGTGAACTCTGTGGACTCTGTGGCTAAACCGCATCACGCCAGGTCGAAGAAGGCGGCGACGGGGCAGCGGAAGTCGGAGAGCACGACGCCACCGGTAATCTCGGCGCTGGCGGGCAGCATCACCGGCGCTGCCTCCGGGGTATGGATTGTGACGGTCTCCATCTCCGGATCAACTATCCACACCAGCCGCACGCCTACCCGCAGGTACTCCGCAACCTTTGCCCGCATCTCTGCTGCCGTATTGCTTGGTGAGAGGATTTCCACGGCCAGTTCAGGAATGAACCGGGCATATGAGCGCCGCTGATCGCGTGCCGGGAGACGATCCGTCCGCACAAACGCGACATCCGGGCGGCGTAGCGTATCCGGCTGCTCCTGTAGGCGGAACATCACACCGCCTCCCGTAATCCGCCCTAACCGTCGGGGCCAAACGTGCTGATCGAGCAGACGGAAGATATTTGCCTCGACTTCGGCGTGTTCATAACCGGTCACAGCTACCTCCGCGAGCACACCTCGCACCAACTCGTAGCGCTTCAGGTCGAGCGGCAACGCCATGAACTCATCGGCGGTATACAGCCCGTTCGCATCCACCGGCAGCACTACCGGCGCAGCTACCATCCTCGTACCCTGCATCACGCTCACTCCTCGGTCAACATGTTCACGCCAGATCGAAGAAGGCGGCAACGGGGCAGCGGAAGTCGGGGAGCACGTCGCCACCGGTGATCTCGGCGTCGGCAGGCAGAATCACCGGCGCTGCATCCGGTGTATGGGTCGTGACGGTCTCCGTCTCAGGATCAACTATCCACACCAGCCGCACGCCTACCCGCAGGTACTCCGTAACCTTGTCCCGCATCTCTGCTGCCGTATTGCTCGGCGAGAGGATCTCTACGGCCAGGTCAGGCACTACCCGACCATACGCCTCCCACTCATCAGGTGGCGGCAACCGCTCTGCCCGTATAAACGCTACATCAGGCTGACGCAGGGTATCCGGATCACGCTCTAATAGATGCTTTGCATCGCCAGGAGTCAGCTGTCCCAACCGGCGCTGTCGCACATGCTGCCCCAAGAGCAAGACGATGTTGATCTCGATTACGCCGTGTTTGAAGCCTGTCACCGGCACCTCCACCAGCCTGCCCCGTACCAGCTCGTAGTGCTTCAGGTCGAGCGGCAACGCCATGAACTCGTCGGCGGTATACCGTCCATTCGCATCCACCGGCAGCACTGCTGATGCACCGGACGCACACGCTGGCGCCAGGTGTGGTGTACGTCTGGCATCGTCAACCGGCGCTGCCGCCACCTTCGTACCCTGCATCACGCTCACTCCTCGGTCTACATTGGCGCTGAGGGCCACCCCGGCTTGCATCCTATTGTATCGCAGCAACGCGCTCACGCTCGTGCCCTGAAGTGCCTAGCCTCTTTCCTGGCGATCTCGAAGGCGTTCTTACCGCGCTTGTTCGGCACCAGCGGGTCGGCGCCGGCCGCCAAGAGCGTCTCGGCGGCGGCGACCCGGCCCTCGTACATTGCCCGATGGAGGGGCGTGCGCCCCTTCTTGTCCTGGGTATTCAAGTCGGCGCCGTGCTTTGCGAGGCAGCGCACTATGTCGGACCGGTCTTTCTCGGCAGCCAGTTGCAGTGGCGTGCGCTGGGCCTTGTTCAGCGCGTTGACGGCGGCCCCCTTTTTCACCAGCAGCTCCGCGCACTCCATTGCTCCGGCCCGCGCCGCCCAATGCAGCGGCGTCATGCCGTAATGGTCAGTGGTATCCACGACGGCGGGGTTATGGTCAATAAGCTCCCGCAGCCGGTCGGTATCGTTGAGACCACATGCCGAGTAGATGTCGTAGTATGCGCCGTCCGCGATAAGCACCCGCGCGACCTCGCGTTTCCCTTTAGCCCGCCACACCTGCTTGTCCCAATGACTTGGCGCGGCGGCTTCTTGCAGGGAGGTTGTACCTCGCTCCCCGTTCCCTTTGATCGGCAGCTCGTGGTGAACACCGACACCGTAGCGGATCAAGAGTTCGGCAAGCTCCGCGTATCCGCCCCAGGCAGCCCAGTACATCAGCGAGAGGTTGTCGGGCCAGCCGGTGTGCGGCTTGCGTACCGAGACACCCGTCGCGTCGGCCGCACCGGACTCGAACACGGCCCGCAGGGTATCGGTCATACCACCCCACGCCGCCTCGTGCAGGACGTTGTACTCGGTCGTCTCGATGTCGAGCGGCACGCCCCGGTCGAGGAGCAGCTGTACGGCCGGCCCACACCCCTTCATGCCAATCACAACCTGGAGCAACTGGGCGCCGATGCGGTCGAGCACCGCCGGCTCATCAGCCAGAATTGCTTTCATCCGCTCGATGTCCGGTGCCCCGGACCAGCGCGTCGGAGCCGGACCCAGCGCCGCGGCAATGAGCTGCTCCTCGGCAGATGTAAGCTCCACGTCCGCTTCATTGCGGCGGAACCAGTTATTTCGGAACAGCTTGACCGCTGCTGTAGTGTCCATGTGCTCTCCCCCGATCTCACCGCTAGTGGCACGATTCAGCATATAGAGCGGCACTGGCCGGCCAAAACTGCACCACAATTGATGCGATAAGATCGTGCAGTTTTGGCCAGCCACCAGCACCACACCAGCGCCCCTACGGATGGTGTAGAGTCAGCGCGGCAGTGGCGCCAGCCGGTGGGTCGGGCGCTACGTGTTACCGTCTCGACTGGAGACAACCAGTATGCCCGGACGGGTAATCCTGACTTACCACCCGGCCTATACGGGGCGCGGCTTCTCACCGCTGCCGCGGGCCTGGGAACGCTACGGCACGGCCCGGCAGTTCTTCACCGCTTGCGGCTTCGACCCGCTCCTGTCGGAGGTTCGGCAGGAGGCCGCTTCTCTCGACGCGCTGCTCACGGTCCACGATCCCGACTACCTCGACCGGCTGCAAGCGGCAGATCGCCGCGGTCACGGGACATTGGACGGCACATCAACGCCGGCTTGGCGCGGCGTCTGGCAGCGGGCGCGCGTGGCCGTCGGCGGATCGCTGGCCTGCGTAGACGCCATCGCGACGGGCGGAGCGGCCCACGCTTTCAATCCCGGTGGCGGGCTACATCACGCGCACCGAGACCGCACCAGCGGATTCTGTCCGCTGAACGACGTGGTGATTGCGGTCCGACACGCCCAACGGCGCTACGGCTGGCGTCGTATTGCCATCATTGACATTGACGGTCATCACGGCGACGGGACGCAAGAGCTGCTCTACGGCGAGGACGTGCTCACGGTATCGCTGCACCGCTACGACGGACGTTTCTTTCCCGGCAGCGGCCATTACGACGAGCTAGGCTGGGGGCCAGGACTGGGCAGCAAGGTGAACATCCCACTCCCTCGCGGCACAAGCGATGCCACCTACCGTCACATCTTCGACGCGCTGGTGCCGCCGCTCGTCCAGGCGTACCGTCCACAGGCGATCATCGTGCAGTTCGGGGTGGATGGCCACCACCAAGACGTAATGGTGCGGCTGGGGCTGACGCTGGGTACTTTCGCGCATATCGCCCGCAGCGTCCACCAACTAGCGCACCGCCTCTGCGATGGGCGGCTGGTAGTCGTCGGTGGGGGCGGCTACAATCCTACGGTCGTGGCCCGCTGTTGGGCCACGCTCCTGCTGGCCTTGCTGGAGGCACCGGCGGCCGTTCGAGCCACCGCCACCGCCCTGATTGGCACGGACAATCCACCGGGCGCACGTGACCTGGCCGCCGATACCGCCGCGCGGCTCATCGCCGCCGTGCAAACACGGGTCTTTCCGTTCTATAATTTGAGGGCGGCGCCGCTCACCACACTTGTCGAGTCCCCCAAACCGATACGGCCTACCGCCCCCGGAGCATCGTGAGGCACAGATGAGCAGAGAGGAACCACCGGAGCGTATCCACGAACCGACCGACCGGCTGCGCCGGCATATCTACCGGCTGCCGTTTCACAAGCAAGTGGCACTGTTCATAGTGCTGGGCTTGGCCTTCGGCATACTAGGCTTCATTTACGTCCTGATTATGGTCCAGCTCCTGTTCTAGTGGAAAGACGGGGAATGAACACGCTGCGGACCTGGCGTTGTCACCTGCGCCAGTTGTGGTGGTTCCGTGACCGCCGGTATCGGCGCTGGCGGCTGGAGACCTTCGGTCTCTACGCGCCGTCTTTGCCGCACGAGCGCCCTTGGTGGCGTGTCAACCGGGCGGCGCTGCGCGCGTTCATGCGGCAGTTCCCCAGCTACCTCGGCTGGGTGCGGCACATGCGCTTGCTCGGCCGCGCCGGCCCTAACGCACTCTGGAACGACCGTCTGCGGTCGGAAGACCTGGCCCGTTGGCGGGCATGGCACCGGCAGCAGCAAGCCCAGGAGTAAGCTCCACCTCAAGTCCGACCACTCCAATCGCGCTACCTGAGCCACCTGATACACTCCATGAAATGCATACGCTGTGGGAAGACCGGTGAGCAGCTTGCGTCGGCTAATCCTTCTTGGTCACGCGCTGGTACTGGTACTGCTCCTAGTCGGGTTGACGAGCAGTCTGCCGGCGGCGCAAGCCGCCTCCCCCGGTGTCCTCATCACCGAGGTTCAGGCCGCGAACACGCGCACCGTAGCCGACGATCAGGGCAGCTACTCCAACTGGATCGAGTTGCACAACCCCACGGACACGCCCGTCTCCCTCGCCGGCTACACCCTCACTGACGATCCTGCCGCGCCAGCCAAGTGGCCTTTGCCGGTCAGCACCCTGGCGCCGGGGGCCTTTCTGGTGGTCTGGGCCTCCGGCCTAGATCAGGTCACAGCGGAAGGCTGGCACACGAGCTTCCGGCTGAACCGCGGCGGGGAGTACGTTGGTTTGTTCGGCCCAGACGGGCAGTTGGTGGACGGCGTGAAGTTCGGGCTACAACACACGGATATCTCGCTGGGACGCCTCGGGCTGGCGTCCGACTTATGGGTAGCCTTCCCGACCCCGACACCCGGCGCGGCGAACACCGGCACGCCACGGCCAGCGCCGGATGCGGCGCCGGTGGTGGTCACGCCGGGCAGTGGGCGCTATACCGGCCCGATGACGATACGTCTGGCCGCGCCGCTACCGGGGAGCATGGTGTACTACACGCTCGATGGGAGCGATCCGATGGTAGATGGCCAGGCGTACACCGCGCCGCTGGAGGTGGCGGAGACGACCGTAGTGCGGGCGGTGGCGCTGCGGGACGGCGTACCGATGAGTCGACTGACCACTGCGACGTACCTGGTGGGCGATGGGACCGGTTTGCCGGTGCTGTCGCTGGTGACTGATCCGGCAAACCTATGGGACGAGGCGACGGGGATCTACGCCAACCCGCAGGAGCGAGGACGCAATCGGGAGCGGCCGGTGACGGTGGAGTGGCTATCACCGGAGGGGGAGGTGGGCTTCAGCGTGGGGGCCGGGCTCCGCATCCACGGGGGTACGAGTCGGACGGGGTCGGCCAAGCAGTCGTTCCGACTGTACTTCCGGGGGGAATATGGGCCGCGCGAGTTGGCGTACCCGCTGTTCGGGACGGAGCCGGTGACTGGCCAAAGCCGCACCACACCTGGCCCTATCCGTGCGGCTTTGGCTGGTCAGGGACAGACGTATGACCGGCTGGTGCTGCGGGCCGGGTTCAACGATAGTTGGTTGAGTGCTAGAGGGAGGGCAGTGTACGTGCGGGACCAGTTGGTGCGGGACCTACACGGGGCGATGGGGCAAGTGGCGGCACGGGGGCGTTGGGTGGTGCTCTACCTGAACGGGTCGTATTGGGGATTGTACAATCTGACCGAGCGCATTGACGGCACCTTCCTGGCCACGCACTTTGACCATGACGAATGGGAGTTGCTTCGCACTAATGAAGAGCATGAAACATGGGATGATTTTGTGGACTGGATTACCGGCACAGGCTTGAGTGATGAGCTTCAGTATGAGCAGGCGCTACAACACATCAATATCGAGAATTTCACCTCCTTTATCATCCTTGTGCTTTGGGCCGGGGACACCGATTGGGGCGGCGGCAACGGGTACGTAGCGAGGATGCGTTATGGGCCTGATGCCCGGTGGCGGCTGTTCGTATGGGACGCTGAGGCGACCTTTGGTTTAGCCCACGGAAGCGATGCCACCGAGGACATTTCCTTCGAGGACATTTCCTTCAACCAAGTTGTTATTGACAGCGGGGCGAATGGCCCACTCATCCCGATCTTAGCCAGTCTGTTGGCGAATCCCCAGTATCAAGCCTATTTCACCGCACAGGTCGAGCGCCACCTCGCCGAGGCGCTAGCCACTGAGGCTGTCCGCGGCCGTCTTACCGCTCTCGTCGAGCAACTGCGCCCGGCTATCGCGGCGGAAGCGGCCCGTTGGCTGTCCGAGCAAGAGCCGGCGGCGATGCTGGCGCAGTGGGAAGCGGCCATGCAGCGGATCGCGGACGGGCTGGATTCCAATGCACAGCGGCTACGCCACCTCAGCGACCCGGAGAAGCTGCGGCCGCAGCTCCCGCAGCTCTTAGCATTGGACGACCCGACGCCTCTACCATCGGGCACCCGGATTGCCCTGCTGGTGCATCACCCTGACGAGCTAACGGAAAGCGACACCGCAGTCGTGGAGCACCTTGCGGCGCGCGGCGCGATGGTCAGCGTGATCGGCACCCACGAGGACAGTCAACATGATCCGGTACAGGTTGCCGCGAGCCATGAGTTGCTCTTGCTTAGTTCCAGTATCCGGCTGCTCGACACGGCGGCGCGCTATGCCCAGACGATGACCCCGCTGCTCTTCTGGGCGCCGCGGTTGCTGGACGCGACGCGCGTCGGGCTGGCGCTGTGGGGGGGCGCGCGCGCGGAGCAAACCTATGTCCGGATTGTAGACGTGGAGCATCCGATTGCCGCCGGGTGGCCCACTGACGAGCCGCTGCGGGTGGTACGCCGGCCCGATACGTTCAGTGTGGCCTACCCGCCCAGTGGCCCCGGGGTGCAAGTGCTAGCCAGGCATCTCACGGGTGACGACGCGGCGCTGATGGTCGCGGAGGCGGGCGCCGAGTTGGCGAATGGACAATCGGCGCAAGCCAGGACCGTCTTCTGGTTTGGGCATCATGACACGTTTCACCGGAGCACGGGCGTGGGCATCCGGCTCTTTGACCGGGCGGTGGACTGGGCGCTCGGCCTCCCATCCGCCAATGGCAATTGAGTAACCGACGAACGCCTGGCCTCACGCCAGTATCCTGCTAGACTTGGGCCAATGCAAGCCATTGTGATCGGCGCCGGTCGCGGCCAGCGCCTCATGCCTCTGACCGCCGAGCAGCCCAAGTGCTTTGCGCCGGTAGCGGAGCGGCGTATCCTGGACTGGATTTTGGCGGCACTGGCAGCCGGGGGCTTCGGGCCACGCCGGATCGCCTTTGTCGGTGGCTATCAGTTGCCCCATATCCGCGCCGCCTATCCTGAGTTCACCTACTACGAGAACGTGGACTGGCCACGAAACAACATCCTCGCCTCGCTCTTCTATGCCGAACCGGCCATGACCGACGGATTCGTCTGCACCTACGCCGATATCCTCTATCGTCCGCATGCCGTAGAACGGCTGATGCGTAGTCGCGCCGATATTACCTTAGTGGTGGATACCGACTGGCGCCGACGGTACCGGCGTCGCTCACAGCACCCGGAATCCGATGCCGAGAAAGTGCTGGCACAAGGCGACCGCATCACCAGCGTGAGCCGCCTCATCCCGGCAGCTACGGCGAGTGGCGAGTACATCGGCGTGGCCAAGTTCAGCCCGCGCGGCGCCCACCTGCTCCGCGAGCACTACCACCGGGTCGTAGCCGACTACGGCGACCGGCCCTTTAAGGGCGCCGCCTCCGTGCAAACCGCCTACTTGATCCACCTGTTGCAAGAGATGCTGGAGCAGGGGGTAGTAATACACAAAGTGGATACCCACGGGGATTACTACGAGATTGACACCACCGAGGATTACGAGATCGTGTGTACGGAGTGGCGATGATGGCGCCCCAGATCGGCACGAGCGGGCAGCTCTTCCCTACCGGTGTCGTGGGCAGTATGCCCCGGCCCCAATTCTTGCGCGATTTGCTCGACCCGCGCGCCGAAGGACACACCCCGGCAGACGTGTATATGCGGCGGCTCGACGCCGCAACGCAGTACATCATCGCCATGCAGGAGGCCGCCGGCCTCGACCTGATCTCCGACGGCGAATGGCGGCGGCGGTCGTATTTCGGCGTGATCGCGGAGATCATGCACGGTTTTGAGGCCTACGTCGTAGACGATGAGCTAGGCCAGGCGCGCCCCTTCCATACGGTGGTCGAGCCAATGACCCCGCGCCGGCCCGGCCGGATAGCGGAGGAGGCCCGCTTTCTCGTCCGGCATACCGACCGGCTGACAAAGGTCTGCCTCCCATCGCCGTACCTGCTGGGGCAACGGCTGTGGGAGCCGGAGCGGTCGCGCCGCGCCTATCCCACGCGGGAAGCGTTCATGCAGGCGCTGGTCCCGGTCCTCAGGCACGAACTGGCGGCCGTTGCCCGCACCGGGGTAACCGTCGTGCAGTTCGATGACGCGAGTTTGTGTGCGTTGGTTGATCCGGCCAGACGCGCGAGCTACGCGGACCCACACTACGAGATCGACCACTGTGTAGACCTACTCAACGCGGTCATTACCGGCGTGCGCGGCGTCACCGTCGCCATTCACCTGTGCCGCGGCAATGCCGGCCGGCTGGGCTGGAAAGCGGCGGGCGGCTACGAACCGCTGGTCCCGGCGATGCAGCGGCTCAACGTGGACCAGTACGTCTTGGAATACTCGATCCCGGTGGCCGGGGACATGAGCGTCTTGCGCTCTCTCCCGGATGACCGGATTATCGGGCTAGGCTGTGTGGACGTGCGCGGTGAGCAGATCGAGACGGCGGAGACGATTGCCGCCCGCGCCGAGGCAGCACTGCGCTACGTGGATGCCAAGCGGCTCTGGCTCAATCCCGACTGCGGGTTTGCCCCCGGCTCTGCGGCCAACATCCCGATAGACGAAGCCTACGTCAAGCTGCAACGCGAAGTCGCGGCCGCGGCCCTGCTCCGCGAGCGGTACGGCTCATAACGTGAGTGTGAACAGATTATCCTTCCCATGTAAGCAGAAAGTGCCCTTGCTGAGAGCATCTCTACCCAGCAAGTACAAGTCATTCGCCCGGAGGCCGGGCATGGCTACCGCCAGAGTGGTGACTGGAGGCAAGGGAGCCGGCAGCACGATCTTAACCAGGTATCTTCCACATACGATTACCTGCCCATTCGCAATCTTGATCTCGACTGAAGCAAGCGGATTGAGTCCCAGCCGCTGGACCGTATCCAAAGCAATCACAGTCACGGTAGCGCCTGTATCAACGATTGCAACTCCTGGGATAAACGCCGGGATAGGTTGTCCAGCAGTTCGCAATGCCTGCTCAACAGCATCGGGAAGAGCTATCTCTACAGCTAAGATCGGCCCTTGCGGGGTAATGGCTTGGGAGAACGTAGCAGCAGGAGGCACCCTATCTACCTCGGTGTTGCCGGCAGGCTCATAATTACCAAGGGGACATCCTCAGCCACGACCTGCTTGACCAAGAACCGTGAAAGTCCAAACCGCGCATACCCGGCCTCAGCCGCCGCAACATCGTTGTCAAAGATGCCAACGACTTCGCTACCCTTGATAAGAGCGTGCTTACCCGCATGATCTTGAAGCAGCTCAACCCGGTGCTGCTCGAACGTCCGTAGCTCGGTAGCGAGTGCTGCGATGGTGGACTCCCCTCCCTCTTGTTCGCGCGCAATACTGCTGGTTCGTGCATTCATCAGACACGTCTCCTTTGAAGCCTAGTCTAACCGACCCGACGGATTAATCGCAGGGAATGTCGAGCACCGCTACCTTTTTCCCGCTCAACGATCAGCACTTGGCAGCGAGGACTGCGCGAGTTGCTCGGCGGCGAGGAGCGCCGCGTCAATGCCTCGTGTGAGCGCGGTGAGATATGTTTCGTCGTGGAAGCCCGGCCGCCACGGGACGAATAGCTCGTCGCTGACGGCTACGAGCAGTCCGGCACGCACGCCACGCACCTGCGCGACGGCAAAGATGGCCGCCGCCTCCATCTCCACCACCGCGACATCGGCGGCCTGATGCCGCTTAATCGCTCCAGCCGTCTCCCGAAACGGTGCATCAGTCGTCCACGCTGGTCCGCGCACCGGCTTGGCACCGCACGCTGCCGCACTTTGCAGCAGGAGGTCGCTGATCCCGGCGTCGGCACACGTCGAGACACCGGCCGGCAGGTAGTGGTAGGACGTGCCTTCCTCGCGGACCGCGTCGGTCACGACGACGGTGCTACCGAGCGGGAGGCTGGCCCGGAGACTCCCCGCCGACCCAACCACCAGGACCGTCCGCACGCCGCGGACAAACGCGCCCTCCAGGACCACGACAGCGGTCGGCGCGCCGGCCGGCAGCCGCACCACGGCTATCGGGTGCCCCCCGTCCGGGGTTTTCCCGATAGCAACACCCCCGGCAACGGCGGTGCCGTCTTGACGGGCCGGCGGCGGTGTGACCCCGGTGCGGGCAGCCAAATGCCGGTAGGAGGTACCCTGAAAAGTGGCGACCAGCACCGGCGGCAGCGCCAACGACTCCGGCGTAACCCCCTCGCGCCTGCACCGGTCCGCGAGCAGCATCTCCGGGGTAATATGCGGCGGCGAAGGATCATATGGCCACGGCATCAGCAGGTACTCCAGCGCTGCGGCGTGATGATAGGGTACCGTTGCTATCGCCGCAACGCCGGGCAAGCGTACCGGATATAATCAAGGTGAAGGCAGGGAGTACCATGACCTACGATCACGACCGGCGTGAAGAGTGGTTAGCGTGGTTTCTCGATCCCACCACGCAGGATGACAAAACCCTCGCCCTCGCCCTGAGCAACGTGCCACCAGATCATTGGTTATTCGTCGAGAATCGCATCAGAACGGCATTGGGCGAGGCACAAGCGTCGTTCTCGGAGCGGGTATCACGCAAAGCAGGAAGCGTGGTCACCACTAACGAGGTAAGCAACAGGGTCAATAGCAGCGCCTCACAGGAGCAACTGCTCCGCAAGGCACGACTCCTCTGGAAGGAGCGAGCAAACCGGGCACGGAAGTTCGCCGGGGCGCTGGCCGCTGTAGACATTCCGGGCTGGGAGACCAGCGAAGCCGCCGCTGAGTGGGTGCGCGCTTCGCGGCAGCCGGACGCGGCACGGCTGCATCGCGCAACGAGTAGCACGTGACCCGCTACCTGCTGGATACAACCACCTTAATTGATTTCTCCAAAGGACAGGAGCCGGTGCGCTCCAGACTCTTGGCGCTGCTGGAAACCGATCACGTCATTGCTATTTGTGCCGTCAATTTGGCGGAGTTCTACGCCGGTATCGCGCCAGCGGAACGTATCCGATGGGTCGAGTTCTTCAAGACCCTACGCTATTGGGACATCACCAAAGAAGCCGCTATTCGCGCCGGTCAGTTGCGCTATGAATTTGCCCGCCAAGGCATCACGCTCTCGACCCCGGACACGCTGATCGCCGCCGTTGCCGAGGAGCAAGAGGCCGTCATCGTCACCGATAACGTGAAGGACTACCCGGCAGAGGGCGTTCGATTGCTGTCCTTACGGAACAGCGAACCCTGAGCCGGGCGCCTACATCACTATCCACGCGCCAACGCCCCATCGCTCAGACCTCGTAGGCCGTCCAGGTGCCGAGGCAGCCATGGACGCGACACGTGTGCCGCGTAACCAGGCTCAGTGGATAAGGAGGGGGTGGTAGCACAACACATCAGAATTGCCATCTTTCTCTTTCCATAAAACCCTCCAGATTGGTGCAGTCCACGCCAAAGTGCGCGCACACGTTGGGAATCCTAGCAGCGTTCGGTCTGTCCGCTTCCTCGGTCACTACACAGCCACCTAGCTCCCACGCCCTGGCGACAACGAAAGGGTCTGCCACAGGTGTTCCCTTGAGAAGCGCCTTCTGTGTCACAAGCTGGCGAAAGTGCGAATGCTGAAAGATACTGGCAACGTAGCGCTGTTCTTGCGGGTTAGGCGCCGTGAACAGCTCTTGGTGCGAGACACACCATGCTGTGAGTGTCTCTAGCCTTGTTCCTAGATTTCTTTCGATCTCATTCCTCACTTCACGGACCGATACTAACCGACCAGCCGCCACCATCTCGTCGAACAATGCCCAGAGGGTAGGAAAGACAGACCGGTAGTAGCTTCCGAATAGCTGGCTAAAGCTGCTGGTGTCGAACACGTAGACAGTCATTCGACACCCATGGCCCTATGTAAGGATGGCTCCAAGCCAATAACCTGATGAGCTTTCACGTCCAGGTAGCTCGCAAGCTCTTCCAATCCGTAGCTCCCTCGATAGTAGCCTCGGAATGCCAGTTCCAGGTATTTTTCACCGAGATACGTGGCCTTGGTATGGTAGAAATTTCCGCCTTGCCCAGATGGACGGTCCTCCCTCCCTTCTCTCTCGGAACGCCATCGCTCGACGGTATCCTGGTAGAAGCTGCTATCCACCCAGCCTCTATCTCGGTACTTCCTCAGTATCACCTCCCTGCTCACAAAATATCTCCTGCTCAAAAAATCGAACGAGTCATCATCACGTTCCCAAGCAGCGGCATGTCCCACGAAATCGTCTGTCGGGACCAGAAATTCGTTGGCGAAGCGGTTACAGGCTAATTCCTTCTGGTGGTCTTCACCTTCGAGGAAACGAAGATAGTGCCTCACGTCAGATCGCTCAATATGATCAAATCCTAGAAGAACATGGGCCAACTCATGGAAAAGAGTGAAAATCTGACGCACTTTAGGCTGACTATTGTTCAGGTAGACTATCGGCAAATCATCATGCACATAGCAAAAACCGGCCACGTCACGTTGCTTGAAGGATCGCTTGAACACCCATACGCCTGCATCCTGTACCCGGCGGCGCCATTCTCTGAGGGCTTCATCATAGGACCGCCACTTGGATTGCTCCTCGACCGTCACGCCCAGGTATTCTCTTACCTGGGCGGCCGCGCCTACCGGAGCATCGTCTTGATAGGAGAGTTGCACGTCATCGAATATCTTTCGCTCGGCGGGATTGATTCCACCGGTCAACTCCATTAGGTCAAGCTGCCTTGCCCGTGCTTCCCGGAGCGCATAGAGGGTGTCCGGTTCTAGGGTGGCGAACTCTTCCTCGGGGAGCCTGCGGAAGCGGCGCTGCGGCTGCTCTTCTTGGGGAGGCTCAGGAAAGTAGAAGATTGCTAGGGGACGCTTGTAGATGTCGTAGGCCAGCGTCTCCAATTGGATGTAGGTGGGCGCACCGGCTCCCGTCTCCCAGGCCTCAATGTCGCTGGAGTCTTTCTTCATGCGTTGAGCGACATCATCCACCGAATAGCCCGCTCGCTCTCGCGCCCACTGCAGCACCGCCGGTACGATGCCCGATGCCCGTTCACTCGTCACAACTGCCTCCCTATCAACCTGAAGATGGCTTGCAGGCTATCCACGCAAGCGGGCCCTAGCATCAGACCTCGTAGGCCGTCCAGGTGCCGAGGCAGCCGTGGCCGCGGCGCACGTGCAGGACGCCGGCGGCCGGGTCGGCGACGTAGCCGGCGGTGGAGTGCATGTCCTCGGCGCCGTGCCGACAGATGCCGGCCGGGTCGCCCTCATGGTCCGCCAGGATCGTCTTCATCGTGTCCACGGTGATCCGGCCCCAGTGCTCCTGCACTAGCTCTCGGATGCGGTCGAGGCGCGGGCAGGAATCGGCCAGCGAGTTGGTCTCGAACGGGGCAAACTGCGATGTGACGTAGTGGTTGGTGTGTAAGCGGGCATCGGGATGCTCGTCGGTGTAGACGGCAATTCCCTCCGGCCGCGCCTCGATGTCGCCAATACTCCCCTGCCCGTCGCACAGCACGACATTGCCCGCCGAGCAGACCCGGTGGTCACGATAGAGCTGCACGCAATCGCCCACCGTCCGCTGCTCCAGAGTGAGGCGCTTGAGTGGATAGTGCGGCAGGCCCGGCTGCCAGGGCGCATCGTAGAGTGCATTGGCGAAGTGCGCGACACCGTACTCGTTCAGCCCGGCGTAGCCAAGTTGTCCGGCAAACGTGACCATCACCGCCCGCGGCCGGCCATCGGTCGGCTCGACGCGCAGCACAATGGTCACGTCGGCATATTCGGGTGCGAGGTCCTGGTTCTGCCCGGCCAGCGTGCGGCCGTCGGCGGTGGCCGCGCCGGTCAAGGCAAAGGCCGTGCAACCGCCGTCCGCGGGGGCGTGCGCGGCTTCGGCGCGGGCCTGGCAGAGCACCGCCTCCTCGAAGGAGATACCCGCGCCGGCGGCCAAGCCGCGCACCTCCTCGACCAACGCCGGACTGAGTGCTTCCAGCCGCGGGACGAACTGCCTGGCGTTGCGGCAGAGCGTATCCCTGGGTAGTCCTGTGAGGCGCTCGATCCAAAGCAGGTATCGCTCGACCAACGGCGCGGCCTGCTCGCCATGTTGCCGCCCCAACTCATAGCTGGTCCCACGAACGGTCACGACGGGAAAGGTATGCGTCCGGTTCATTCGCTCAGTCCCTCGCAGTGTGACGGACGGGCCGCGTCCACACCCGGCCCCGGACGGTACCGGTCACTACCGATGATCGCGAAACTGGCGGTAGCGGCGATGGTAGTAGAGGAGGGGCGGTACCTCAGCGTGCAGCAGCTCCGCCGCCGCGACTGCACCGACAAAGATGGTATGCGTCCCTTGCGGGTACCGCGCGACCACGCGACAGTCGAGATACCCCAGGCTGCCTTCCAGAATAGGCGCTCCGGTCACTGCCTGCCGATACGCGACGCCGGCAAAGCGGTCCGCGTCGCGCTCCGGGTAGCGGCCGGCAAACAGGTTGGAAAGCTCCTCTTGGCCCGCACTGAGCACGTTGACGGCAAAGACGCCACTTGCCTCGACCAGTCCGTAGGTGTGCGCCGACTGATCGGCACAGAAGAGCACCAACGGTGGCTCTACCGTCAGCGACGAGAACGAATTTACGGTCATGCCATGGATCTCGCCATCGTGGCACGTTGTCACCACTGTGACACCGGTGGCCCAGTGACTCATTACGTCCCGGAACGCATCACCCGACACCGCCATCACTCGCCCTCCCCCAGCCGCCCCGCTCTCCTGCAGCCGGCACTGCTACGGCGAGAGTATAGCCCGCTGGCCCGGAAGCCGCTGCAGCCGTCATCCCCGTTGCCTCATTCGCCATTCCGCTTTCGGTGACCTTTGCACAACTCGTCATTCCCGCGAAAGCGGGAATCCACTGCCCTCTCTCCATCACGGAGCAATAGAGAGGGGGCCGGGAGTGAGCGGCGGCCGCCGCCGTAGGGGCAACCCTTGTGGTTGCCCTCGCCAGACCTCCGGATGCAGGACACCCACAAGCGACGCTCTTACTGCCTTTGCCAATATGACCAAAGTATTCGGCGCTATCCCGCCCTGCCACGAGGTCACTTTGCCAGATTGACCAAGACGCTGTATGCTCCCGACATGACCTCGTTCGGCTCGCTGCTCCGCGCACACCGGCAGCGCGCCCGGTTATCGCTGCCGGCCCTGGGTCGGCAGGTGCGGCTCGACTTCAGCTACCTGAGCAGACTGGAGCGCAGCCAGCGCGATCCCCCCCGCCGGGCCACCATTCTGGCACTAGCGACGGCTCTGGACCTCACCGGTGAGGAGACTGATTCACTCCTGGTAGCGGGCGGTCAGCTACCGCAAGCGTTGGCCCAACTCGGTCCCCTGGACACCACCGTCAGCCAGCTCACGGCCATCCTCACCGATCCCGCCATTCCCGCCGTCGACCGCCAGCGGTTCCGGCAAGTGGTCGCGCTCCTGGCCGCTCAGTGGCACGGCCGCTGAACGGAGATTGCCCCCACGACGCTGTCCAGCAGCAGCCGCTCAACGGCCGCCGCCTCGCATTCGGCGCAAGTACCGTGTTATCCTGGTGTTGCACAGAAATTGCGATGCTATGGATCGTATCGCTGGTGACATTTTGTGCAACAACCGTTACGCTCGTGGTGGGTTTCCGAAGGTTGACGAGCGAGTATCTATGTCACACCGACATCGCTCTCTGGGTATGCTGGTAGCGCACAGGTCACATGTGACGGGTAGAACTATGTCTTTAGCGCATAGTCGGAGCGGCGGCGAGGTGCAGCCATGATCTGGGACGTCCCTGCCCGTCTGCGGGAGCACCCGCTGCTGTACGACTGGAGCGCCGACGGCCAGAAGCTCTACGGCTGGCTGCGGCGGCGAGTGTGCCGCGGCGAGGCCGACTGCCCGCGCGAGGCGCGCGAATATCACGCGCAAGGCTTCCTGACCGCCTATGCGACGGCGGACCTGCTGATGGCCCAAGCCCTACCCGTGAGCCGGAACACGATCACCAAACTGATTGCCGACATGCGGCAGCGCCGGGTGCTTGCCACGCGCAACGTCGGCCATGGGCACGTCTTCCTGCTGGGCGAGTGGGAAGAACGGCCCAGCCGCCTCGCGGACGACCAACCGCTCTATTGGGAGGTGTTCTACCTGGACGGACTGCTGGCGCTGTCAGTGGGCCACGGCCCGGATCAGCGCCGGCAGCCGGGCAGTACGGAGGGAGGTGCCGCGCGCCGCTGACCGGAAGGCACTGCCCTACCCGCCGGGATGAAGGCAGTGCCTTCCGGTCAGTCGAGAGAAATCCGCCCTTGTCACACCTACTACACATCATCGCACGACGAGGAGCCAACTCATGGAACTAGAGTCCCACACCCTTCAGTTGATGGGCGTTTACCGCTCGATCTACAACCGCTTGGTGCGGCCCGATGTCACCCTACCCGTCCGCGACTACTTCCTCACCCGCTGGGCGCCCCGGCTGGGAGGCGACCTGTCGCTGCTCATCATCCAGCTCCGCCGCCTCTGCCTCGCGCAGGATGGTCAGTCCGTCGAGCTGTCCGCTGCAAAGCTCGCCGGACTCGTCGGCATCTCCGAGCGCACTCTGCGGCGCCACTTGACCGACGAGCGCCTCACCCCATTTGTCCAACGTCAGCATCAGTGGCGCTACGATCCGTCCGTCGGCCACGGCGTTCAAGCGCATAACCGCTACATCGTGGCGCTCGACGACCCGCTCACCGAGGAAGACGAGCAGTTGGCTATGGCGCTGGCGCAAGACACGGACCGCCCACCGCGCGCCGAAGAACTGAGCGGTCTCCCCGTCTCGCTCGGAACGGCCTTGAGCGAGACGGCCGCCAAGCCACCTACGCGCACTCAGCGCAAAGCGGCGGCCGCACAACCCCCAGGCAACCACAAAGTACCGGCGACTAGTCGTAATACAGCCCATGCTCTCTTAGCCGGACATCCTGACCGGCAGGATATGTCAGCCGGTCAATCTGACCACCTTAGCCCAGCGGCCAGATTGGCGCAGCAACCGGCAAGCAATGAGCCGGTCAAACTGGCCGACACGATTCGACGAATCGGATTCGATAGAGAATCGATTGTGAGTCACGCGCAGCAGGCTACGTCCGTGCAGCAGCGCAAGCACGGACCCGTTGATCTACTTGCCGAGCGTCCCGACTGGCGCGAGCAGGTCGAGCACGCCGAGGGGGTATTGGGCGAGACCGGCGCCTCGCGCGGCTTTTACGTCAAGGTGCTGCGGTCCCTGGAAGCGCAGGATGCTATGAATGTCTGGGATCGAGCACTCGGCCTGGCCCGCGAGCAGGACGCCGCCAGCATCCGCCGGTCCCGCGGTGCGCTGTTCAACACCCTCGTCCGCCGGCTCGCCGCCGAAGCCGGCGTGAACCTCTGATGTGCCGGGGTAAGCCTGGTATTATGTGCTCGCTCGATCCTGCCCCACTCCCCTACTGAAGGTTACACACGATGCTTAGTACGCAACAGCTTGATCTGATCCGCTCGCGGGCTACGGCGCCGGCCTTTGCCGCGGCCATGCGGCGGCTGCACGCCGACGTGGCCTGGACGTTCGAGCGGCCCCTGTACTTGCCGGAACGCCCGGCCGGCTACTACCACGAATTCTTCTGCCCGGATCATGCGGTCCAGCTCGAATACGATCCCACTAGCCCCCATCGGCACCGCTGCCCGGTGGACGGGGCGTGGTTCTCCGGTGATCCGTATGACGCGGCCTGGCACTGGTCCCTCAACCACGACCTCACCGAGGCGGCGTTTCGGCTCGCCCTGTTGTGGCAGATCGGGGGTACCGCGGAGCACCGGGACAAGGCGCGGGATATTCTGCTCGGGTACGCCGAGCGGTATGCCGACTTCGAGCACGAGAACGGCCGGTCGGTGAAGGGCAAGGTCACGTTCAGTTGTCTGGACGAGAGCGTCTGGATCATTCCGCTGGCCTGGGCCACCTGGTTCTTGCGTGAGACGCTCTCGGCCGCCGACCTCGCGACGATCCGTGAGCGGCTGCTCATCCCGGCAGCGGAGCACCTGCGGGTCAACCGGCTGAACCGGATTCACAACGTCGAGAATTGGCTCAATGCGGCGATTGGCACCATCGGTATCGTGACCGACCGCGCGGACCTGACCGAGTGGGCGCTGTCCGGCCCGGTCGGGTTCCACAATCAGGTGACGCAGGGCATATTGGCCGACGGCGCGTGGTACGAAGGCTCGGCGAGCTACCACTTCTATTCCCTGGCTCCCCTGCTCTGGCACGCGCGAGCGAGCGAAGGCACCGAGACCGACCTGCGGCCGGTCCCGCAGATCCGCGCGATGCTATCGGCGCCGTTTCAGTGGGCCTATCCCGACCTGACCCTGCCGGCGTGCAACGATTGCTGGTACCACAGCAGCCTGCTCGACGAGTGCGGACACGGTATCCCGTCGTCGGCCGGCTTCTACGAGGTCGCCGCCGCCTGGTACGACGACCCGGCGTACCGCGCCGTGCTCCAGCGCACCTACCGCGAGCGGCCGCGCGATACGGTCGAGGCCCTGCTCTACGGTCTCGACCCGCTGCCGGACGAGGACGTGCCCGTGCCGGCGAGTGTTAGCCTGCCGCCCTCGGGCTACGCGGTGCTGCGTCACTGGGGCGCCGATAAGGACGAGCAGCCCTACCTCCTCCTGAAGTACGGGCGGCACGGCGGCACGCATGGGCACCCTGACAAGCTCACCATGCTGCTCGCGCTCGATGACCAGCGGTTGTCTCCCGATCTCGGTACGCCCGGCTACGGCATTGGCCTGAACGACACCTGGTATCGGCATACCCTGAGCCATAACACGGTGCTGCTGGATCAGACGGCTCAACCGCCGGGCCGCGGTGACCTGCGGTGCTTCCGCGCCCCGGAGGACGGACCGTTCGGCATTGCCGATGCCACCGTCGCCTGGGGCGAGCCGGGACTCTATGGTGATGCCAGGATGCGGCGGGTCTTCCTGGTGGGACAGGGCTACTTTCTTGATCTCTTCCTCGTGGAGCGGGAGGAGGCGGGAGACATTGACTGGGTGCATCACAATCGCGGCGTGTTGACCGGTTCGCTCGACAGCCGGCCCTTGGCGCCGGGCACGGAGGCGAACGAGGGGTATGCACACCTCACCGATATGTCGCAATGGTCCGGCACCGCCGCCGCCACGCTGACCTTCGCCGGGGACGGGGCCGGTCTCCGGCTGTATTTCAGCGGCGGACCGCCAACCCAGGTCATCACCGCGCACGGTCCGGACAATCCGGCGTCGGAAACCATGCCCGTAGTCATTCGTCGGCGCAGCGCCCAGCGCACCTGTTTCGCGGCGCTCTTCCATCCCTACCGGGTGCAGCCCACCGTCGAGCGCGTGACGTGGTTCGCGGCGGAAGACCCGCACGCGCCGCCGCTGGCGTGCCTGGTGGAGCGTGATGGTGCCCGCGACCTGTGGCTGCTGGCGTCCGATGCAGAGACGCAGCTCGCGGAGCTACCAGCGGCCGACCACGTCTTCACCTATCCGGTCGAGGCAGCGGCCTCGTGGCCCGCGGTCACTGATGGCTGACGGCTGATCGCTGATAGCCCGCCAAAGGAGCGCTCCATGCGTATTGACAAGCTGGACGTGTACTACGTCTCGATGCCACTCATCTACCCTTGGCGGACCGCCTACGGCGTGGACTACGACATCCATTCCGTGCTGGTGAAGGCCACCAGCGGCGAGCACGAGGGCTGGTCCGAGTCCACGCCTTTCTTTGCCCCCACGTACCTACCGGAAAGCGCCGGCTCCGTCTACTACCTCGTCACGGAGGTCTTTGGCCCCCATATCGTCGGCCGCGACTACGAGACGGCTGCCGACCTGAACCGGCGCCTCGACGTGTTCAAGGGCAACAGCTTCGCCAAGGCCGCTATCGAAATCTGCTGGTGGACGTTGGAAGTCGCCCGGACGGGGACCCCGCTGCACCGTCTGCTCGGTGGTGAGACGCGCGAGGTGGTCGCCGGTGCCGACTTCGGCATTCAAGATTCGCTCGACATGCTGCTCGGCAATATCCAGCAGGCCGTGGACGCGGGCTTTCCGCGCATCAAGCTCAAGGTCGCCCCGGGCTGGGACCTCGACGTGCTACGTACCGTCTGCGCCACCTTCCCCAAGATGACCTTCCACATAGACTGCAACGCTGGCTATACGCTCGATGACCTGCCGTTCTTCAAGGCCATTGACGGGCTAGGGCTGGCGTTCATCGAGCAGCCGCTGCACTATGCCGACGTGCTCGACCACGCGGAGCTGGCCCGGCAGATCGAAACGCCGGTCTGCCTCGATGAGACGATCACCAGCGTCAAGGCGGCGGAGCAAGCCATTCAGGTGGGCGCGTGCCGGTATATCAATATCAAGCCGGGCCGCACCGGTGGACTGTCGAACTCGCTGGCCGTCCACGACTTGGCGCAGCAGGCCGGTATTCCGGTGTGGGTTGGCGGCATGTTGGAGAGCGCCGTCGGCGCCGCGTTCTGTATTGAGCTGGCGACGTTGCCCAACTTCACCTACCCCGGCGACGTGTTCCCCTCGTCCCGCTTCTACGAGCGGGACCTGGCCACACCGCAGTTGGAGCTAACGCCGCAGTTGACCTTCGAGCCACTGACCGGCGGCTTGCCTACCCCCGACCCGGAGCAACTCGCCAAGCTGACGGTCCGGCACCAATCGGTAGTGCCTCCGGCCTAGTCGGTAGCCCCCACCCTAACCCGCCCCCGTTGCGACAGGGGAGGGTACACGTCGTCCCCCCGCCGCAGCGGGGGGACCATAGGGGGGCGAGCCACGAGCATTGCCCCTCTCCATCGTGCGAATGCACCGGGGAGGGGATTTATCTTGCCAACTGGTACTTTGCAAGCACGCCCTAGTCAGCCGGCCACTGAGCGCACGGCGAGGTTTATGTCAAGGACGCTCCGTGTCTCGCTCCGCTGCACTACGCTGTCCCGGTTGCTGCCGGAGCCGGTGCCGAATCCTCGATCACCTTGCCGTCGGACATGTGGATGGTGCGGTTGGTGCGCTCGGATACGCCGGGGTCGTGGGTGACAATGATGAACGTCTGGCCGCGCTGCTCGTTCATCTCTTGCATCACTTCGATGATCCCGGCTGCCGTCTGCGTATCCAGCTCGCCGGTCGGCTCGTCGGCGAGCACGATAGCGGGATTGCTGACGAGCGCCCGCGCGATGGCGACCCGTTGCTGCTGACCGCCCGATAGCTCGGTCGGCTTGTGGGTGAGCCGGTCTTCGAGGCTGACCGCCGCCAGCGCCTCCCGCGCCCGCTCGCGGCGATACCGGTTGGACACGTTGGCGTAGCGCAACGGCAGGGACACATTTTCCTCGGCGGTGAGGATGGGCACGAGGTTGTGTTGCTGAAAGACAAACCCGACCTTCTCGCGGCGGATGCGGGGTAGCTGACGCTTTGGTACCTGCGTCACGTCAACGCCGTCAATGATGACCTGCCCGCTCGTCGGGCTGTCGAGACACCCGATCATATTCAGCAGCGTTGACTTCCCCGATCCTGAGCGCCCCATGATGCTCATGAACTCGCCGCGATGGATTGTGAGGTCCATGCCGTCCAAGGCGTGAATGGTCTCCCCGCCCATGTGGTAGTCCCGGCGCAGATCACGCAGCACGACGATGGCGTTGCGTGGCACGGGCGCCGCGTCGCGCTCGGCGCCATCGTCGGCCGGCGGTGCTTTTTTCGACCGCAACCAAGCTGGCATTCTCATGCTTCTTCTCCTGCGTTGACTCCGTTGTCGTTTCCCGGTTATGTCCATGCATTCGGTGTGTTCCCTCCCCCGTCGCAACGGGGGAGGGCCAGGGTGGGGGCAGCCCCTCGACTACCTCAGTTGTCGTCTTGCGGCGCGGGCGGCGGGTTGGCGGCGGTGAAGTCTACCTTGGTGGTCATGCCGGGACGCAGCCCCGACACCTCCTCGCTGAGGGCCACCGTTGCCGTGTACATCGTATCGCCACCGGAGACGGTCCTGCCGAGCGGGTCAATCCGCGCGATACTGCCCGTCAAGGAGTGCTCCAGCGCATAGATGAGCACATCGACCGACTGGCCGGCCGCCACCCGCGCCACGCCATTTTCGTCCAGGTCGCGCGTCTCGATCACCAGGCGCGACAGATCAACCAGCGTGACGACCTGCGTACCGGCGCCCACGCGCTCGCCCTCCTGTAGGGAGAGTGTGGCTACGGTCCCGCCGAACGGTGCCCGGAGCGTAGTGTTCTCCAGAGCTTGTTTCGCGCTGGCGAGTGCCGTTTCGGCACGGGCCACCGCCGCTTCCGCCTCTTCGAGCCTGGCCGCTGTCGGCGGTGCCTGCTGCAATGCTAACTGCGCCTCCGCTTGCGCTAGGCTCTGTCGGGAGGCGACAATCTCGTAGGGTCGGGTGGCTTGCAGCCGGTCGAGGCTGGCCTGCGCCTGATCCACGGCAGCTTGCGCCGTGGTGATATCGCTGTCCGAGGCGCCCGCAAAGAGCTTCTGGCGTTGGGCTGCGGCCTGAAGGACCGCTTGACGAGCGACTTCCAGGTCGGTTGCGCTCGGCTGGATGAGCCGCTCGCGCTGGGATTCGGCCTGGTGTACGGCCTGGCGCGCGGCTTCCAGGTCGGCAGCACTCGGCTGGATGAGCTTCTGGCGTTGGGCTTCCGCCTGGACCACGGCTTGACGGGCGGCTTCCAGATCGGCGGCGCTCGGTCGCAGCAGGCGGTCCAGATTGGCTTGCGCCTGCACCAAGCCGACCTCGGCCTGCGCGATCTCGGTTTCGATGGCCGAGCTAACTCTGGACAGCGAGGCGCGGGCCTGCTCGACGGCCGACTCGGCCGTCCGAATATCGTAGGTCCTGGGGTTGGTCAACTGCGCCAGTTGGGACTTGGCTTGCTCGACGGCCAGCTCGGCCTGCCGCACGGACCATGGCGTTGCCCCACTGCGCGCCCTGTCCAGGTTGTTCTGGGCGACTTGGACGGCCAGCTCGGCTGATTGTACGTCGGCATCGGCCGCCGCAATCTGCGCGCTACTGACTCCGCGCATACCGGCGGTCGACTGGCGGCCGGCGCGGGCGCGGTCGAGACCGACGAGCGCCTGCTGGACGGCCAGCTCGGCCGCCCGCACGTCCTCGGCGCGGATCGAGCCGTCGCGGAGCTGGGACAGCGCGTTCTCGGCCGTATCAACGCCAGCCTGGGCGACGGCAATTTCGGTAGCGGTCGGCCCGGTTTGGAGCTGCTCCAACCGGGTCAGCGCCGACTCCAAACCGGCCTGGGCGCTCACCAGATCGCCGCCCTGCGCTGCTTGGCGCGCCGCCGCGAGGCGAATCTCCGCTTGGCGCACTTGCGACTCCGCCACCCGCACGTCCTCGGCGCGTGGGCCGTCTTCGAGGGCGGTGAGGCGGGCCTGCGCGGTGGCGAGGGTGGCATCGGCGATAGCCAGGTCTTCGGCGCGTGGGCCGTCTTCCAGGACGGCGAGGCGTGCTTTGGCGGTCGCCAGCGCGGCGTCGGCAGCGGCTAAGTCAGCGGCCGTCGGGCCGTCTTCGAGAGCAGCCAGCCGCGCCCGTGCGGTCGCCAGCGCAGCATCGGCGATGACCACGTCCTCCTCCGACGGCCCTTGCGTGAGGGCGGTCAGGCGGGCCTGAGCGGACTGCACCTGGGCGCGGGCGGTCTGCTCGTCCGCGGCCGTCGCGGCTTCGAGCTGGGCCAGCCGGGCACGGGCAGCCTCAACGGAAGCCTTGAGCGAAGCGATGTCCTCCGGGCGCGGCCCAGTGCGGAGCTGGTCAAGGGCGGCGCGCCTGGCCTGCATGTCGTTTTCGGCCGAGCGCAGTTGTAGCTCGGCGTCGGCCGCATCGAGTGTGGCCAGGATGGTGCCCGGCTGCACCAACGCACCTAGCTCGACGGGCACTTTCGTCACCGTCCCGCCGATGCCGAAGCTGAGTTGCGCCTCCTTGGCGGCGACCACAATCCCTTCCGAGGTCAACACTTCCGGCTCGGCCGTCGGCGTTGGCTCGGTGGCGATATCATCCTCGCCGATGAGCCGGGAGCCAACCAAGCCAATCGCCACGCTCACGATGACGAGCACGACGATCCCGATAATGATCCGACGCATAGAGTCTCTCCTTCTGTACTTCCTTCAGCGTAGTCTTGGTCAGGGTGTTAGGTGCTGCGGAGCGCCTGCACCGGGTCGAGCCGCGACGCGCTCCAAGCGGGATACAAGCCGGCCACACCGCCGATGGCCACCGCGAACGCCATGGTGAGGATCACCAGGCGCGGGGTGACGAGGAACAGCGACGCGCCGGAGAGGGCCTCGAAAAAGGCGGCGTTGAGCACTTGGGCGAGGATGAAGCCGAGCAAGATACCGACAATGCCCCCGAGCAGTCCGATCATCGCCGCTTCGAGCAGGTATTCCCCGATGATCGCGCCATCGCTGGCCCCGACTGCCTTCTTCAGCCCGATCTCGCGGGTGCGCTCCCGTACCGACATAATCATCGTGTTCACGACCGAGAGACCGCCGACAATCGCGGCGAGCAGCGAGCCGCTGAGTACGATGGCTTGGAAGATCGCCATGGCGCGGCGGATATCGGCGATCTGCCGCTCCGGTGATTCGGCGGTCACGTTCGGCACCTGCTTGGTGATCTGCTCGGCCACCTCTTCGGTGATCTCCGGATTCTCCGGGATGACGGTGATGCTGCCGACAACCCAGAGCGGAATACGCTGCACCCGGCGCGCCGTTTCGAACGGCACCACGGCAAAGTTATCGGGGAAGGTCTGCGTGCTCTCCATCACGCCGATCACTGTGAGCTTCTTCTTCAGCCAAATGATGGTATCGCCGACCCCCACCTTCTTGTCGGCGGCGACATTGGCTCCGAGCACTGTCTTGTAGGTGTCGCCACGCTCCAGCCAGCGCCCGTCTCGGAGGCGCACGCCCTTGAGGAAGAGGGTGTCGTATTGCGGCGCGATGCCGAACACGGTTTGGGGCGGCCCGAAGGTAATCCCCTCTTCCTGGTCGTCCTCGTCTTCGATTAACTGCCCCCCCAAGCTGCGGACCACGGCTCGCACGCCGTCAACGCGCTCGATCCGGCGGACGGTCGTTAGGTTGATCTGCTTCGTGGAGTTGACATCAATGGTGTTGCCGGCGATCTGAATAGCACCGTCAATCTGCCGACTGAAGTTCTCGGTCATTCCGCCCATGACCGTCAGCGCGAACGTGCCGATGACGATGCCGAAGATCGTCAAGCCGCTCCGTACTTTGCGCCGCGCGATGTTGCGGATCGCCTCACCCATGCCGTTCCCTCTTCCTGCCGCTACGTTCTCTAAGACAGCCGCGCCCGCGTGTCGGTTTCACCGCACGGGATAAGCTGTGGGGGGCCTCCCCATAGTATAGTCTTGTCCCCGGCTGGCTGAGACGTTACACCGTCGGCCCGCGCCTAGGCGCTCGTCATTACCGCGAAAGCGGGAATCCACCCCCCGCCCACGCCCCCGTCATTCCCGCGAAAGCCGGAATCCAGACTCCCGCGCCCCCTGGGAGCGGGCCGGGGTGAGCGCCGCCATTCCTGTCACCCCCCCATCCGCTCATCCCCTCATCCCGTCAATCCTGATACCGACAAAAAGACCCCGTTGTTTCCCACCCCATCCCGTCAACATGTCCTCATTGAACGGAGGTTGACGGATGCGAGACATGTCTGGCGCACAGTGTGTACCGGCTGGGAGCAGTCTCGGCATCACGCCGGCCAGCAGCGGTGGCAGCGCCACCCTGCCGAGGGCACCGGGTCATGAGCGACCCCGCACCGCGCCATCCGGCGCGGCGCGGCATGGCCGACTGAGTGCCGCTTCTACGGCACCGGGTTATGACGTACCCCGCACCACTCCGGTGCGGGCGCCGGGTTATGATTGTCAGAGTGCCGCCCCTAGGGCACCGGGTCCCGACGTACCCCTCGCCACTACGGCTAGGACGCCGCGTCATGACCGTCTGAGTGCCGCCCAACTGGTGCCGGAGTACAACCGCTCCGGTGCCACCCTTGCCGCCGCCTCGGTCCCCGACTACTCCCCCGTCTCGCTCCCGCTGGCGCCGGGTCACGACTGCTCCCGTCGTGCGCCCATCGCCAGCGGTTCACTGTCAGCCTCCGTCACCCACTCCACCAACCAGGAGGAAACCGTGTACGACCGTCTGTTCACCGCCACTGAGCTGCGGGCGCGGCTGGAAGCTGCCACCGCGCCGCTACTCGCTGCCGAAATCCGTGTACTTCAGGTGCTCATTTACCGGCACCTGGCCCGCGGCCCGGCCGGGGCGCCATCCCGCAACCGCCGGCGCGCCGCCGCCGTCCGGCGCCGACAGCGCACCCTACTGCTCCAGCAACTCGCCGCCATCTGCCAGGCCGTTGACGTATTGCAGCGCGCGCTCAAGACCCAGCAAGCCCTCGCCCAGAACTCTCCGGCGGAGCAGTATCCGCTCCCCACCCCATACGACCCTGCCACCACCCATCGCTGACTACACCCCGCCCTCGTCCCACCCCGTCATTGCTCCACAAGCCGCAATCCACCCCCTCTCCAAATGTTGGAGAGGGGGCCGGGGGGTGAGGACCATCCTGCCCATCCTTCCATCCCGAAAATCCTGATGCTGACAAAAAACCTACCCCGGCCCCTTCCCTGCTAGGGAAGGCCCTACGACGTTGGTGGCGGGGCCATTTTGGCCCTCACCCCAGCCCGGTCTTTGCTATACTGCCGCCCAAGAGCCGGGGGAGCGAACGCCCCGTCCCCCCGTCGCAACGGGGGGACCATAGGGGGGCGGTAAGGGATAATCGAATGAGCGTAGCTATGCGTCAGCTTTACGCCGCAGCGGACGAACGCTTGCGGCAAGATGAACCGGTTGCCGTGACTACCGTCGTCGCGACGCGCGGCTCCACTCCGCAGAAGGCCGGCGCCAATATGCTCATCTTTGCCGACGGCGAGATGCTGGGCACGATTGGCGGCGGCTGTGTCGAAGCCGACGTGTGGGCGGAGGCGATGCGCCTGCTCCACGCCCGGACCTCCGGCCTGCGCGAGTTCGTGCTCGCCGACGACCCGGACGATCCCGGCGGTGACGTGTGTGGTGGGACGATGGAGGTCTTCATTGACGTGCTGACCCCCGAGGCAGAAACCGCGGCGTCGTGATGGCCACCCCTTCCTATACCGGCCGGATGGCCGTCCTGCTGGATGAAGAACGGCCGTTTGCTCTTGTGACGGTGCTCCGGGCGCGCGAGGTCGCGGGCTATGTCCCCGGTCAAAAGCTCATCGTCACCGACTGCGGCACGGTCGAGGGCGACCTACCTCCCGGCGCCGTGCGGGAAGCCATCGCCGCCGCGGCGGGAGAGGCCATCGCCGGCGAGCACATCCAGTTGGCCCGGTTCACCCCCGCTGGCGCTCCTCTGCCCGCGCGTGGTGGCAGTCTGCGCCAGGCCGAGCAGCGCGAGGGGGCCGTAGTCGAGGTTTCCATCCAGCCCCACTTACCGCAAGAGCAGGTCATCATCGCGGGCGCCGGCCATATCGCCGAGCCGCTCGCGCAGATCGCCAAGGTGCTCGGCTACCGCGTTACGGTCATTGATGATCGCGAGCATTTCGCCAACCGCACGCGCTTTCCCGACGCGGACCGCGTGATCGCCGGGGATTTCGCCGCGACAATGGCGCAGTTGCGGCTCCATATGCGGACCTATATCGTGCTGGTCACGCGCGGACACGAGCACGACGAGGCCATCCTGGAGCAGATCATCAATTCGCCGGCCCCGTACATCGGCATGATCGGGAGCAAACGGCGCGTGCTGGTCGTCTTCGAGCGGCTGGTAGCCGAGGGTATTCCCGACGAAAAGCTGCATCGGGTGTACGCTCCGATTGGGCTGGACATCGGCGCGCGCTGGCCGGAAGAGATCGCCTTGGCGATCATGGCCGAGATCGTGAACCTGCGCCGGAGCGGTGGCTCGCCTTCACTCGCCCTCCGCGCACAGCGAGCCACTGACCACTGACTACTGACCACTGACTACTGACTACTGACTACTGACTACTGACTACTGACAAAGAGGCCGATATGCAACAGCAAGCGCCAGCGCCGGCCGGAGCCGTGTTCCCACTCAATCCCACGCGGGAGTATCCCACGCTCGTCCGCGGTGAGGGCATCCACGTCTACGACCAAGACGGCAAGGAATACCTTGACGCTATCGCCGGTATCGCCGTGGCGCTCGTCGGGCACGGCGAGCAGCGCGTGGCAGAGACTATCGGTCGGCAGGCCGGCACCCTGACCTACTGCATCTCCAACATTTTCAGCAATCAGCCGGCAGAGGAGTTGGCTCGTCGCCTGGGCGCGCTCACGCCGGGCACGTTGCAGCACTTCTTGTTCACGTCGGGCGGCTCCGAGGCGACGGAAGTAGCCATCAAGCTGGCGCGTCAATACTATCTCGCCCGCGGCCAGGAGCGGCACGTGGTCATCGGGCGCTGGCAGAGCTACCATGGCGCCACCTTGGGCGCGCTCTCCGCCACCGGCCACCGCGGCCGGCGGGCGAAGTTCGAGCCGTTGCTGCTGGACTTTCCGCACATTGAGCCGAGCTACTGTTATCGCTGTCCCTTCGACAAGACCCATCCCGACTGTGCCCTAGAGTGTGCTACCACGCTGGAAACTGCGATTCAGGAGGCCGGGCCGGAGCGGGTAGCGGCCTTCATCGCCGAGCCAATCGTAGGCGCAGCGGCCGGTGCGACCGTGCCGCCGTCGGAGTATTTCCCCATCATCCGCGAAATCTGCGACCGCTACGACGTGCTCTTTATCGCCGACGAGGTGATTACCGGGTTCGGTCGCACCGGGCAGACCTTTGGGATGGATCATTGGTCGGTGATGCCCGATCTGATGACCATGGCCAAAGGCATCAGCGGCGGCTATGCCCCCCTCGGCGCCGTGGCCGTGTCCGACCGCGTGTGGTCGGTGTTTGCCGAGCAGGAAGTGACCTTCGACCACATCTTCACCTACGCGGCCAATCCCCTCTCGGCCACCGTCGGGTCCGCGGTGCTCGACATTTTGGTGGCAGACGATCTGGTGCAGCAGTCGGCGGTGCGCGGCGAGTATCTGTTCGCGCAGGCCGAGCAGTGGCGCAAACATGCCATCGTCGGCGATATTCGCGGGCGCGGCTTGCTGCTCGGCGTGGAGCTTGTCGCTGACCGTGCGACCAAGGAGCCGTTCCCGCCGGAGGTAGGCGCCAGCGCCCGCCTGGCCGCCCACTGTTTCGAGCGCGGCCTGGTGATCTATCCGGGCAGCGGCTGTGTGGATGGGGTGCGGGGCGACCACTTCTTGCTCTGTCCGCCGCTGGTCGTCACCGAGGCGCAGCTTGACCGCATCGTCGAACTACTCGACCAAGCCCTCGCCGCCACAGCCCACGAGCTGTCCGCCGCCTGAGCAGTGGTCAATGAAGCGGTGGCAGCGGTGATGTGTCTCACCCGTCATTCCCGCGAAAGCGGGAATCCACGTTGACCGGAACGTGGCGGGGATGCGTCTCCGTCGTCATTCCCGCGCAAGGAGACCTTTGCGTAACCCGCCATTCCCGCGCAAGGAGACCTTTGCGTAACCCGTCATTCCCGCGCAGGCGGGAATCCACGCCCCGCCGCTTTAGCTGAGGCGCGGGCGCTCGTCCCCTTGAGCCGTCAGCAGACGCGTGTGCCACTCCAACTGCTGGCGGAGCCGCTGATTGTCTTCCTCCAGCTCCGCAACCCGCCGTTGCGTGAGGGCGGCGTGCTTCCGCTCGGCCTTAAGCTCGTATTCCAGCCGGCGCCGCTTACCGCTGGCGAGTTTGTCAATGGCCGTCGTGATAATGCCGGTAAAGCAGCCAATCGTGACGATTGTGACGACTGCTATCCAAAAATCCATACTGCCCCCTCCGCCTGACTCTCATAAGGGTAAGGTTTTCCCACTGGGATGCAAGCTCTCCGGTGCCTAGTCCGCACACGGGTTGGTATTTCGTGTAGGGGCGCGATTCATCACGCCCTGGCGCTCGTCATTCCGGCGAAAGCCGGAATCCAGGCCCCTACGTGGCCCCTACGCCCCCGTCATGGCGCTAGAGAGCACCCGATTCCTGCCCGGCGAGGGTGAGGACCATCCTGCTCATCCATGCATCCTGCAAATCCTGATGCAGACAAAAAACCTACCCCTATCAGGGTAGGTCCGCCCCCGCTCCGGACACTACCCCCGGACCGCCGCTGCCGCCAAACACAACGGCCGGTGCCGGTTGCCCGTTCTAGCACGGAGAGGATGGTCTATCATGCCACCACCCAACAACATCTACGACCTCTTCCTCATTTACATACTCACGCTCATCGTCTTGTTCACCCTCGCTTATCTCGCCCTCCGACTGCGGCGTGAGGCCAAGACGATAGCCGCGCGGCGCCAGGCGCGGACCAACGCCGGTACGGCACGGCGGCGCTGAGGGCGGCAGGGGAGGGGACTTGATGAGGTGTCCGCCCCCTATGGCCCTCCCGCCCAGGAGACCTTTGCATAACCCGTCATTCCCGCGAAAGCGGGAATCCAAAAACCGATCATCCCAGATTAGCGAGGAGTGGAGCAGTGTCCCTCTCGCACTCCATCTGGAGGTTATGCAAAGGTCTCCCCAGCGGGGGGCATGGGGGAGTTCCCTCCCATATGCGTCCGCACGGGGCAGGGTGAGGGGGCCAGGCAGGACCGAGCGGGTTAGCGGTACTTCCAGGTAATGCGCCCCTTGGTGAGGTCGTATTCCGATAGCTCGATACGCACCCGGTCCCCCACGAGCACCCGGATATAGTGCTTCCGCATCTTCCCACCAATATGCGCCATCACGCGATGACCGCCATCCAGTTCTACCCGGAAGACGGCATTGGGTAGCGTCTCTCTGACCAGCCCATCAACCTCCAGCGCTCCCTTACTCGGCACTCACGCCCTCCTTCATTCGGCAACTATCTGTCTGCACGACATCCCTAGCATATCACCGGACCAGAGGTGTTTCAACTGCCTCGCCATAGGGCTGCCCCCTATGGCCCCCTCACAAGGGTAGTTTTTGATGTAGGGGCACGATTTATCGCGTCCAGGCACTCGTCATTCCCGCGAAAGCCGGAATCCACATCCTCTCCCCGTGTGAAGACCTTTGCGTAACCCGTCATTCCCGCGAAAGCGGGAATCTACCCCCCCTCTCCACCATGTGGAGAGGGGGCCGGGGGGTGAGGACAGCCAGGAGGTGAGGCCAGCCGCAGATTAGCCCGTCTCGACGGTGACGGCCGGTGGATGGGCGAGGTCTTGGTAGCGTGCGTGGAGGTCGGCGTCTTGGGCGTTGCCGCGGTGGATCAGGACGCGGTACCGGAAGGTCAGCCGCGCACCGTCTTGGAGCAGCAAATCGCCGCGCTGCGCCGGGTCGCGCGAGTAGTCGCTCAGGCCAAACGGGTTGGCCGTCATCAGCCCATAATTGCGGACGTGCCAGTGTGTCGGATGGCGCGGGTTGTCGGGATGGTCCATGAGGCAGACGCCGAGCGTCTGGCCGGCGACCGGGCCGGAATAGTCGCACCACTGCGCTCGCTTGCCCCACGTCTCGGCCTCTTGAATGCCCCCGGCGGCGTTCTCGATCCGCCCCGCCTCCTTGGCGTCCATGCTGGTCGCTACCCGCACGGAGATGAGGCCGCCTTCTTTGGTGTCGCCGAAGAGCACCGCGCCGGCGCTGGCCCGGAACGCGAGCACCGCGTCGAGCAGCCGCTCGTCGTCGGATGTGTGGTAGACGGTCACGGTGCGCTGCTCGGTCAGCACGACCGCGCCCTCCATATCGAGCCAGTCCACCGACTGCGTAAAACTCCCCTGCACCGGGCCGGAGGTCAGCCGTGTGAAGCCTTGGTGGCGCATCGTGGCGTGCTGCCCAGGGACCTCGTTCCAGTTGTTGGTTTCGTTGACCTCGCCGTGCGCGAAATAGAGGCCCCGGTGGTGCGGATGGTCGTTCGTTTCGCCCGGCACGGCCGGCTCCATCGGAAAGCCGCGCGTCACCAGCGCACCGCCCGGTCCGACGACGGGATGGAAATAAGGCCGGGCCGGCACGTCGTCGTAGTGATAGGAAGTGAAACGGTCGCCGCCGACCGCGATGTCCAGGTGCGTGCCGTTCCGGTCGGTCAGCGTCACGCCGGCCGGCGCGTCGCTCTCGCCAGCGGTGACGACGGTGTAGCGCCGCGTCTCGCCGGCCGGGAGGTCGTCGAGCAACCAGGCCAGTTGCACCTGTCCCGACTCGGCCGCCGGCTCTACCTGACAAGGCGTCAACCGGCCGCTTGCATCGCGGAGCGCCACCGCCCCCTCAGCAGCCGCGGCCGGCAGTGTTGCCAGCACGGGACAGCTGCGCCGCTGGTGAAACCCAGCCTCTACGACGACAGTAGTTGCGGTCATAGGTATCTACCTCATGGATAGGTTCGGCAGGTGAGGACAGCCGGGTGAGGCGCGATTAACCTAACCCCTGACCGGCCAAAGCCGCACCACACCTGGCATGATCCGTGCGGCTTTGGCCGGGTCTGTGCGGCAATCGGCTGCCGCTTCCTTCTAGGGTAGGCGGTCAGCAACGATGGCCTCTAGCCCCTTCCCTTCAGGGAGGGGGTTGGGGGTAGGTGAGTCCCGCTCAGGCGCAGTCGGGGTGCTCGTCGCCCCAGCGACCGAACGCCACGTCGTTCTGCCCGTCTTGGTTGATCTGGGACATCCGTTCGCGGGCTTCCAGCCACATCTGGGTCCACTTTTCAGGATCGCGTAGCTCCGTCTCGGGGTTGGCGCGGCTCCGCGCGACAAAGCCGGGGAACAGGTGTCGGCCGGTCGGCTCGCCCGTGGGGTTGTAGCGCAGATCGAAGCTCCAGCGGACCTCCTCGCTGACGTTGGGCAGCGAAGAGTGGACCATCCGCTTGTGCAAGAAGACCACGCTCCCGCGGTCCAGGGGGACCGGCTTGGCGATATCGGACGCGAAGAGCTTCTCCGGAATCTGGCGGCCGGCCGCCGGCGTGAGCTTGTTGCCCATATAGTTCAGGCAATGCGTGAGGAGATCACCCCTGTGGCTACCGGGTACGACCCGCAGCGGGCCTTTTTCAATCGGGGCATCGAGCAGCGGGAACCAGACGGTGAGCATCTTGGTGTCGTCGGCCTCCGGCGTCACCACGCCATGATCCTGGTGCCAGGCCGTCATGCCGATCACCGCGTCCCCGTGCTCGTTCTTGGGGAGGTACTGTTCCGGCGGCTTGATCCGCACGTGCTGGACCGGATTCGAGTAGATCTCCGGACCGATGAGCGATTCGATGACATCGAGCAGCGGCTCGTAGACGAAGGCGTTGAACACCGCCGGGCCGGTCCAGAACGGCGTATCGCGCTTGACGCCGCTGAACGGCAGCGAGAAGTCGTAGAACTGCTGGTGGTTCTTGCCGGTCTCGGCAGAGATGCGCGTGATGCGCTCACTGAAGGGTAGCTCTTCGTAGCGCGAGGCAATGTCGCCCTGCGTGTACAGGTGGTCGGCGAGCCTATCGAGCACTCCGTGGTACTCCTGGATGACCGGATCGAGGACGGTCTCGGGGTCCAGCACGTCCTCGACGACGAGGTAGCCCTGTTCGTTGAAGCTGTCAACCTGCGCTTGTGTCAGCGATCCCATTCCCTACTCCTCCGTCATGACACCAGGCGGCCTGAGAACGATTGCCGCCATCCAGTCGAACGAGGATAGTACACTATTCCGGCCGTAAAGTCACGTCTTTTGCCGCGGCAAGCTGCGTTGCCTGATGGCGTCCGGCCGGTACGGCTATCCCTCCTCTCGAACGAGTTGCCGGGGTAGTAGCCCTCGCCAATTCGTCGGAGCGGCGTTCTTGCTACCCCGCCACAGCGGCCGCGTGTGCCCGCTGCATGTAGGCGAGGCTATCGCGGGCCACGTTCTCCGGCCCGGGGCTGAAGTCGAACGCCTCGACCGACATCCAGCCGTCGTACCCGATCTCGTGCAAAGCGCCGAATATCTCCACGAAGTCGGTGTCACCGGCGCCGGGGCCACCGCTGTTGGCGTCGTTGGCCTGACAGTAGGCGGTGTACCCCGCCGTGCTGCGGATAATCTCGGCCAAGCTCTTTTGCTGCGTTTCGGTTTGGGCGGCCAGACTGCGCCCGTCGAGAATGAGGCGCAGGTGCGGATGGTTGACCTCCGCGATAATGCTGATCGCTTCATCCGTCGTGCGGACAAAGTTCGACTGCGGCGGCGGGAGCGGTTCGAGGCAGATCGTGACGCCGGCATCCGCTGCGGCCGGCAGCGCCGCGTGCAGCACCTCCATGAGCGCACGGCGGCCGTCCTCGACGCTCACTCCCTCCGGCAGGTTGCGCTGCTGCGGCGACCCGAACACCATGAACCGGCCGTCAATGTCGGCGCAGCAGTCCACCAGCGCGCGCAGATAGTCCGCGGTGCGCCGCCGCACGGCCGCATCGGGTGAGGTGGGGTACAGGCCCTCCGTCTGCGCGAGCAGGAAGTGCAGACCGGTGATGTCCACGCCCACGTCGGCCGCCAGCCGGCGGATGGCGGCGCGCTGCCCAGTCGTGACGTCGGTGATCCGCGGCGCCAGCGTGAAGGCCGCCACCTCGATGCCCTCGTAGCCCACGTCGCGCAAGAAACGGAACTGTCGCTCCAGCGGCCAGTCTTCAAGCAGTTCGTTGCAGCAAGCAAATCTCATGGCATGACCTCGTGCGTGTGATGCGGCTCCTGACGCGAGCCGTCGGCGGAGTCCGGCTCCGTATCCACCAGCGACTGGGCGAAGTGGATTTGACGGGCAATCTCCTGGAATCCTAGCTTCCGGTAGAGGTAATCACCAACTTCATTCTGCACCAGCGTCTCGATCCGCGCGAGCCGCAAGCCCTGCCGCCGGAAATAGGCCAGCGCGTACTCGATCAGCCGCGTCCCCAGGCCCAAGCCACGGTAGCCGCGCGCAATGCCGATATTGGGAATGCGGCCCGTGCTCGTGTACTGGGACACGGCGGTAGTAATGTAGCCGATCACCTCACCGTCAAGCTCGGCCACAAAGCACGTCGCGGCCTGCTCGCGCACCTCCACGCCGACCGCCGTGCTCTTGATCGTCTGCCAGGAGAGCGGCCGCAGCGGCCCGAACCGCTGCTCGATGACTTCATCAATGGATACCCCCTGGAACGCCTCGGCCGTGATGGCCTCCACGGCGGCCTGATCCTCCGGCCGCAGGCCGCGGATTTCGACCCGCGCCAAATCGCCGGCCGATACGCCGGCGGCCGGCGCGGCGCTCCCTACGCTGTCCTGTGACTGAGGCATTGTCAGTGCATCTTTGCCCGGCGCTCAACTGCCCCCGGTCTCTTCTCTCCAGGCAGAAGAGCTATCGCAGCGACCGTCAGCCCCTTCCCAGTGTACAGACGGGGGACATAGTGGACAGGTTCAGTATCACGCATCGGGCGGTCTCAAGGCCAACTCCGCGATGGTTTCGTCACAGCACTGCACTGTCACCCCCTCAGGCACCCGCGTGGGCTGCACCGCCACGCCCTAGCCCCGAAAGGCCCGTCCGACCTGCTAGACCTGGCCCGGCAACGCGATCTCAACCCTTGGCTTGTTCCCGTTGCCCCAGGACCCTGGGGGCGTACTCGCTCGGCGGCAGCGCTGCAAGTGTTCCGCTTGGCCTGGCGTGGGGGGTGATCGGGCCGGCCAGGCATGACCGGCCCGACCAAGCGCAGCCGCCCGCCCGTCAGCGCGGGCGGCGCGGCGTGGATTTGCAGGACGTCCCCGGCCGTCGCGACAGAGGGCGCGGCGGTTGGGCGCGATTCATCGCGCCGCTACACAAGATACCTACCCCTGTCGTGGAGTGGGATTGATGAGATGCATAGCATTATAGATACGGTCACAGTGGACAATATAATAACATGTGATATACTATCGGTAGGCAGCGGCGGCCGGCCGGCCGCATTGGCCCAAGATGGTACGTTGCCGGAGCGAGAGGAGGAGCTACGATGCTGGCGCGAGTGTTGTCGTGTGCAATTGTGGGGTTGGACGGTGCGCTGATCGAGGTGGAGGTGGATATTGCGCCGGGACTGCCGGCCTTTACCATCGTCGGGCTGCCGGACGCCGCCGTCCAGGAGGCCAAGGACCGAGTACGCGCCGCCATTCGGAATACGGGCTACCAGTTTCCGATGAAGCGGATCACGGTCAATCTGGCACCGGCGGACCTGAAGAAAGTCGGGCCGAGCTACGACCTGCCGATTGCTATCGGCATCCTCGCGGCCTCGGGCCAGGTCCCGGAGTCCTGGCGGCCGGCTGCCACGCCAGCCGGCAACACGATAGCCAACGGAGCGGCGGCATCGGCCGTCGTAGAGCCAGCCCTCGCCACCGCGGCGCAACCGGCACAGCAGGAGGCGATAGCCGGCGGCAAGCCGGCCGCGGGCGCACCAGTCACTGAGGCGCTGCAGGATGCGGCCGTGGTGGCGGAGCTGGAGGCGCTGCTCGGCGGCCTTGTGCCCGGCGAGGAGGAACGAGAGGAATCGTTGCTGGACACGGCGATGTTCTTGGGTGAGCTGGCGCTGGACGGGTCCGTGCGGCACACGGACGGGATGCTGCCGATGGTCGGTACGGCGCGCGAGCACGGGATACCGGTCGTGTTCGTGCCGGCGGTAGACGGTGCGGAGGCGGCGCTGGTCGAGGGGGTCACGGTGCTACCGGCGGCCAATTTGGGTGAGGTCGTGCGCCACCTGACGGGCGAGGCGCGGATTGCCCCGCAGGTCGCCGGGGGCCGGGCCACACTGCAAGCGGCGACCGACTATACCCATGACTTGCGGGACGTTAAGGGGCAGGAACACGCCAAGCGAGCGCTGGAGGTGGCCGCCGCCGGGGGGCATAACGTGCTGTTCGTCGGGCCGCCGGGCGCGGGCAAGACGCTCTTGGCACGTTGTCTGCCTTCGATCCTGCCGCCCTTGCAGCCCGATGAGGCGCTGGAGTTGAGCAAGGTCTATAGCGTCTGTGGCCTGCTCTCCACGGAGCAGCCGCTCGTCCAGCAGCGACCGTTCCGGGCGCCGCACCACACGACGAGCTACGCCGGCCTGCTCGGCGGGGGCCGCTGGCCGCGCCCCGGCGAGGTTTCGCTGGCGCATCGCGGCGTACTCTTTCTCGATGAACTATTGGAGTTCAATCCCAACATTCTTCAGATGCTGCGCCAGCCGCTGGAAGATCGCACCATCACGGTGAGCCGCGTGGCCGGCAGCGCGACGTTCCCGGCGGCGCTGATGCTGGCGGCGGCGATGAACCCCTGCCCGTGTGGCTGGCTGGGGGACCAGGCGCAGCCGTGCCGCTGCTCGCCCGGCCAGGTCGCGCGCTACCAGCGCCGGCTCTCCGGTCCGCTGCTGGACCGCATTGATCTCAGTGTCGAGGTGCCGCGCGTGGACTACGACAAGCTGACCGGTCTGACCGACCCGGAGCCGTCGGCCGCCGTGCGCGAGCGGGTGAGCGCAGCCCGCGAGCGGCAACAGCGGCGCTTTGCCCAGGCGCAATCGGACAAGGCGCCAGCGACCCAGGAGCGTGCCCCGGAGACGGATGGCGAGCGGCCCGCGAACGGCAGCGCCGGCAACGGCCGGCCGGTGCGGCGAGTCGGCCGCGACACCCGACCGCCGCCGGCAGCGGCCAACGGTCGCCAGCGGCTCACCTGCAATGCTGATCTGGGGCCGCGCGGCGTGCAGGAGCATTGCCAGGCGGTCTGTAGCGATGATGCGCTGGCGCTGCTCCGCACGGCGATGCAGCAGCTCCAAGTTTCGGCGCGGGGCTACCATCGTATCCTGAAGGTGGCCCGCACCGTGGCGGACCTCGCCGGCAGCGAGGCCATTGGCACGGAGCACATAGCGGAGGCGCTGCAATATCGGCCGCGGCTCGCCACGAGTTGACCGGGGTGGGTGTTTGTCTGCATCAGGATTTTCGGGATGGAGGGATGAGCAGGATGGATTGTGGCGGGGGCAGGCCTCACCCCCCCGGCCCCCTCTCCATCGCGGAGCGATAGAGAGGGGGTGTAGATTCCCGCCCCGTAGCGGGATACGGGACATGTTGGCGCGGGAATAACCCTGGATTCCGGCTTTCGCCGGAATGATGAGGGCCAGGGCGCTTACAAAGGACGCCCCTACGGCGTTGGTGGCGGGTTGCTTGCCGCTTGACAATAGCGGCGAGTATGCTTTTAGCCAAAGTGGTCCTAGGAGTCGGAGGTAGACGATGAAACGGGTGGCGCGGCTTGTTTTCCCTGGCCCAAGCATGGCGTGGGTGCTGGTGGCGGCGCTGGCTGCGCTGCTCTTGGTACTCGCCGGTGGCGCCGGTCGGGCGGCGGCCGCGGCGGACTGCCAGTTCGTGCTGGGGTTCCAGGCGCTGCACGCCATGATCCCGGACACGGTGGGAGACTGCGTGGAGAACGAGCAGCATCATCCGGGCAAGGGTGTGACGCTGCAGCGGACGACGCACGGCTTGCTGGTCTGGGAGAAAGCCACCAATCATACGTCCTTCACCGACGGCTATCGCACCTGGGTTGTTGGCCCCTATGGCCTGCAACAGCGGCTCAATACCGAGCAATTCGACTGGGAGCGCGACGCGCAGAAGGTCATCCGCATCGGTGCTGCCGTCAGCGAAACGGGACGGTACGTCAGGGAAGGCAACGATGTGCGGCAGGGCTACCGCCTCTGGCTGGACTGGGTGAACAATGAGCGCGGCGGCATCAAGGTCGGCGACGACCGCTACAAGGTCGAGTTGGTGATGTACGATGACGAGGGGGACGGAGACACGACGGCCCGGCTGGTGGAGAAACTCATCAGCGAGGATGGGGTGGACTTCCTGCTGGGGCCGTATAGCTCCGGTCTGACCCAAAGGGCCATCGAGGTGGCCGAGAAACATGGCACGATCATGGTCGAGGGGAATGGGTCCTCCGAAACGCTCTTTGCCCAGGGGTTCCAAAACCTGTTTGCCGTGCTGACACCGGCCGGGGATTACACGCAGTCCGCGCTGGAATTGCTGGCCGAGCAGGGTGCTAAGACGGTGGTCATCGCACACGAGGACGCCGCGTTCGCCACGAGCGTCGCCGCGGGCGCGCAGCGTTGGGCGGCAACGTATGGGCTGGAGATACTGAGCATCAAAACCTATCCGCAGGGTGCGACGGACGTTGGCGACATCATCTCCGAGTTCAAGGAGCTGAGTCCGGACGTTTTCGTGGGCGGCGGCCACTTCAACGACGCACTGCTCTTCATCCGCACGGCCAAAGAACTGGACTTCAACCCGCAGGCGATGGTGCTCACCGTCGGACCGAGCAATCCGCGGCTGATCGCAGAGGTCGGGGCCGATGCGGACTACGTGATCGGTCCGACGCAGTGGGAAGCGTCAATGAGCTACCGCGGTGAGTACTTCGGCTCGGCGTCGGACTATGCGGCCCGCTATCAGGAAATGTGGGGCCAAGCGCCCACCTACCAAGCCGCCGAGTCGACGGCCGCGGCGCTTGCCTTGCATGTGGCTATCGAGGCGGCCGGCTCCCTGGATACCGACGCCGTGCGGGCCGCCCTGCGGGCGCTGGACATGGACACGTTCTACGGTCCGATCAGGTTTGACGAGACCGGCAAGAACACGGCCAAGCCGATGGGCGCCATTCAGGTGCAGAACGGCGAGATTCTGGTCGTGGCGCCGAGCAATGCCGCCGTTGCCGATCTGCTCTATCCGACTCCGATGTGGGCGGGGCGGTAGGGCGGACCTACCCCCAACCCCCTTCCCTAAAGGGTGTATAGACCGGGGTGAGGGCAGCCCCTCCACATGGTGGAGCGGGTGAGTCCCGTCCCATCCGCGGCCTCCCGCCGGAAAACCTACCCCTATGAGGGGCCATAGGGGGGCCGGCTTCCTCTATACTGGCAGTAGGTGGGCCTCAGCGCAGCGGGCAGGTAGGCGGCGCGGTGATGGGCAGTTCCAGCAACGATTCTATGCACACACTGCCAGCCACGGCGACTGACGGGCGGAGCCGTCGCGCGGTGCTGCAACGGGTTGCAGCGGCCCTGGCTACGCCCCTGCTGATCGCTGCTTGCGACCTCGGCGAGGACCTCTCGGACGTGCCACTGACCTCCGAGGACCCGGTGGAGCTGATCTACACGACCTGGGGTTCACCGGAGCGCGTGCAGAAGGAAGACTGGACCCTGCTCAGTTTCCAACGCAACTATCCGGCCATTTCGGTCAACGTCATCGCTGCGCCTACCGCTACCGAGCACGTGACGAGCCTCTACAGCCTGTTTGCCAGTGGCAGCCTGCCCGACCTGGTTCACCTGCCGTCCTGGTCGGCGCCGACGTTCTATGCGGAAGACGCGGTCCTATCCCTCGGTGACTACATGCGGCGCGACGAGTTTCGCCCCGACGACCTGACGGCGCCGTTCGATGTCTGCACCTACCAGCGCGAGTGGGTGGCGGTGCCACGGGGCAACAACGGCCTGTACGTCGTGTTCTACAACCGCAGCCACTTCAGCGCCGCCTCCGTGCCGTTTCCACCCCCGAACTGGACCTGGCAGGACTTCCTCAGCGCGGCGCAACAGTTGACGACGGCCGCGAACGGCACCACTCCGGCGCGTTGGGGCACCACCTTGCACGGCATTGACGAGGCGTATCACGCCTGGCTGTGGGGCAATGGCGGCGACGAGCTACTGAACCGAAACGGCGCACCGGTGATCCACGAGCCGCTGGCCGTCGGCGCCTTGCAGTGGCTGGCCGACCTGCACTTGCAGCACGGTGTCGCGCCGGCACCCAACATCTTTTCGGGCAACGGATTTGGCGCCTTTGCCAGTGGTGACGTGGCGATGTGGTACGCGCCGGCCGAGGCCGAGCTGGCCTTGGCGCAGCAGGAAGTGTCATTCGACTGGAGTATGGCGCCGCAGCCACGGGGCAATCTCGGTGTTCAAGGCCACTACCGCCCGGACGTGGCCACCATCCTCAAGGGCAGTCGTCAGCCGGAAGAAGCCTGGGAGCTGGCGCAGTTCTTGATCGCGCCCGACGTGCAGCAAGCCGAGTGGGAAAACCGGCTGTGGCACCCGCAAGCGCCGTCCCTACTCGCCGAAGCAGCCTACCTCCAACCCCCGGAGCCGCCCCACGACCGGCGGGCAGCCGTGCCCGGCGCGCTCGTTCGCCCCCGCACGCCCTATCTGATCTCGCGGATTGACGAGGTTCGGGCAGTTGCGCGGGCGGAGTTCCGCAAGCTCTGGTCCGGCACGAGCACCGCCGAGGAGATCACGGCAGCCATCGCCGCCAAGATCACCGACGTCCAGTAGTCAGTAGTCAGTGGTCAGTGGTCAGTGGCCCGCCCGTCGCTCCAACGCACGCGGGGAATGCAGTAGAATCATAGCTGGCCGCAGCAGCAATCCGCTGTGTGCCGCGCGCCACAAGCTACGGCTGCGAGAACAGAGCCGGGGAAGTTGGGGATGATGGCAACCCGAACGGTCAAGCGGTACGAGTACAAGGACGACCAGCCGGTATTCCTCGTTACTCCCCAGCGTTCTCAACCGCGTCGTGAAGCTGTGCCAGCACTGGACGACGTGCCCACCAGTCGGCTTCGGAGGGAGGAGCTCCTGTCCTTTGCCGGTATTTGGAGCGACTTGGACGGCGACCACATGATCGAGGAACTGTACGCCGCGCGCCACGAGGCGCCGCCGAGGAGGTGACGGAATGGCAGCCATAAAGGTACCGAAGCTGGAAGAATCCGATATGCTGTACGAGCAGTACGGCAAGCCCTTGGAAGCGCAACATCGCGGCGAGTACCTTGCCGTCTCTCCCAAAGGCGATACCCTCATAGGCCCTGACTTGGATGAACTGATAGACAAGGCCGTAGAGAAGCTAGGGCCGGGCAACTTCATTTTCAAGATCGGAGATGTTGCGGTAGGAAAATGGCTGTAGGCAGGCGTCGGTCAAGCTCCCTATGAGCGCGTCTCGGGAGTGGGCGGGGCGGTGGCGGCCGGGGGGATGGCGTGGCCGGCGCTGTATAGATCGCGGATAATGGCCTCGATCTCCGGCTCCTCAATCGTCAGGTCCCGCAGCTCGTAGCGCGAGGCGAGCGCGGCGATCAAGTCCGCGGCGGTAGTCTCCTCGCGGCGGAACCGTAGCCACTGCCGGGGGCCATCCACGCGCACGACAGTCGCGTGCGGCACCTGGACGGGGCCGCCGGCGTCCACGAAATCCACGACGAGCATTCGTTCCTGGCCGTACCGCTCCCGGATCGTCTCCAATGCCCCGTCGTAGAGCAGTCGTCCGCGGTCAATAATCAGCAGGCGCTCGCAAAGCTGGCTGATGTCGGCCATGTCGTGCGTGGTGAGCAGCACCGTGACGGCGCGCTCGCGGTTGAGCCGCTGCAGAAACTCGCGGATGCGGTGCTTGGCTACCACGTCGAGGCCGATGGTCGGCTCATCGAGGTAGAGAATCTCGGGGTCGTGCAGCAAGGCAGCCGTGAGGTCGCCGCGCATCCGCTGGCCGAGCGAAAGCTGGCGTACCGGCGTGTCCAGGAACGGCGCCAGCTCCAGCAACTCGGTGCAGAAGTCCAGGTTGACCCGGTGCCGGTCGGCCGGAACACGGTAGATGAAGCGCAGCAGCTCCAGCGACTCGATGAGCGGCAGATCCCACCACAACTGCGTGCGCTGCCCGAACACGACGCCGATCCGCCGCGCGAGCGTCTTTCGGCGCCGGTGGGGAACCAGCCCGGCCACCTCGACCCGGCCGCCACTCGGCACGAGGATGCCGGTGAGCATCTTGATCGTGGTGGACTTGCCAGCTCCGTTCGGCCCGATGCAGCCCACCATCTCGCCTCGCTGGATACGGAAGGTGATCCCATCCACCGCGGGGACGACCCGGCCGCGCCGCTCGACCAGGTTACGCAGCGCCCCCAGCGCCCCGCGATGATGGTGCGCCACGCGGAAGGTCTTGCGTAAGTTCTCGACTTCTATGAGCACGTTCATCGGTAATAGGCTCCGTTCACATTTTCCGTCCCCCATTTCGGCGCTGCCCCCTATGGTCCCCCCGTTCCGATGGGGGGACGTGGATTCCCGCGTTCGCGGGAATGACGGGCCGGAGGGGATCTAACTCCCGGTGCTCTGGTAGTGGCGCACGCCGATGCTCCAGACCAGACCGGCCACGGCCAGCGCAATCACTGCGGCCAATGGCGTCAGGGCCGGCAGCCAGGTCGGTAGCCCGCTCCGGTCGGCGCGGTCGAGCAGGTAGAGCGCCGGGACGTAGCTGACCCAGGCCAACGGCAGGATGAACAGGGCGAACTGCCGCGCCCAACGGTCGAATATGTCCAGGGGGTAGCTGGCGAGAGTCGTGCCGCCATAGGTGAACACGTTGACCGCCTCGGTGGCGCGGACCGTCCAGAAGCAGAAGGCCGCGCCGAGCAGCCAGATGGCGATGAAGATGGCCGTACCCGATAGCAAGGTCGCCGCTAGAAACATGACCTTCCCGATACTCCAGACACCGGGTAGCATCGCACCGGCGAGAACCAGCACGGCCACGCCCTGCGCGATCCGTCCCAGCCGGCGGAGGGAGAACTCCCCGGCGACGACCTGCAACAGGGCACTTATCGGACGAGTAAGGATGCGGTCAAAGTCGCCGCGGACGATCAGCTCGGCAAAGAGGCCGGTGTCCAGCGCCCCACAGAGCAACTCGGAGAGGCCGAACGCCGTAGCCGAGATACCGTAGAGCAGGGCAACCTCGGGGAGTGACCACCCGGCCAGATGCGGGAAACGCTGAAACAGCACCACAATGATGGCGAACTCCAGGAACACGGACCCGAAGCTCCCGGCCGTCCGCAGGAGAAAGGAAACCTTGTACTGCATGGTGGAACGCGCGTGAATACCGATCAGCCGGAGGTACAGGCTGCCGAGGAAACGGGCCTCGGCGAGCCAGCCAGACCAGCCCATCAGCCGGGCCGGGGCAATGTGCCGCGGGAGCAACCGTCGCTGAGGCACCCTACCCTCCCTGCACCACCAGGCGGCGCTCGCCCACCGCCAGGACCAGACGACCGGCAGCAATCAGGATGACGGCCCACACTACCAGGCGGCCTAGCTCAACCAACAGTGCCAAGCCGGTCATCTTGCCGAGATAGACCTCGATGGGCAGCATCACGATGGCGGTAAAGGGCAGCCAGCCCACGACCGCCTGGAGCCAGCCGGGGAAGAAGGCCACCGGGACCATGAACCCGGACAGGAAGATTATCCCGCCCATCACGGTAGCCAACCCGCGGGTATCGAGCAGCCAGAAGGCCGCGACGTTGATGATGAACCGGAACGCAAAGCTCATCACCACCGCGAAGAGCAGCGTGACGGCGAGCAGGGGCCAGATGAGCGGCGTGGGCGGGAGCAGCAGGTCGTAGAACAGGAAGCCGATCAGGAGCGTGGGCAGTCCCCGCGCCAGCAGGTGGTAGCAGGCACGGCCGAGGTCGCGGGCCAGCCAGAAGGTGTAGTAATCGAAGGGCTTGGCGAGGTCGGAGGCCACGTCGCCGGTCTTGATATTGTCGGCCACCTCCCACCAGCCAAAAAGCTGCACGATCATAATCAGCGCCTGAGTCAGCCAGACATAGGTCAAGGCATCGCGGACGTCCCAACCGGCGACCTCCGGCCGCGTGGCGAACAGGGCCATGAACACGGCCCCGCGTAGGTAGCCGAAGAAGGCGTTGGTCACGAGCCCGGCGAGCGCGGCGGCACGATACGCCAGCTGGCGCTGAAAGGAGCGCTTGGCCACTTCCCAGTACAAACGCATGGCACCCTCAGGCGAATCGGGCGATAGGAAGCCGGGATTATACCCGAACGCGACTGCGTTAGCTGTTCGCTTTCAGCCGTCAGCTTTCAGCCCGTGGTCGGCTCCGGCCAAGGGGCCGGGGAGCAGGGGGTGAGCTTGCCCCCCTGTAGCCCCCCTGACAGGGGTAGGTTTTTTGTAGAGGCGCGATTCATCGCGCCCTGGCGCTCGTCATTCCGGCGGAAGCCGGAATCCAAGACTATTCGTGCCCCCGGCCCCGTCAAGGCCCCGGAAAGTGCCCGGTTCCGGCCCGGCGGTGGCCTGGCGTCCAGGCCACGGTGCTTCCCGCTTGCGCGGGAATCCATCCTGCTCATCCTTCCATCCCGAAAATCCTGATGCCGACAAAAAACCTACCCCTATCAGCCTATGGTCCCCCCGCTGCGGCGGGGGGCCGAGGGGCCTGGCCTGGACATATGGAGGAAAGAAGCAGTATAGTAGCCGGGCACTCACCATAGGCTGGGCTGGGTATGTAAATGGTGAGTCGGAGCCTCCCTCGCCCGAGGGAGTGTGGTCGCAAGGAGGGATCCGGATGAAACGCATGATACGCCGGCGGTACTTGGGCGGTTCTGCCGCCGTGCTCGGTGGGCTGTTGGCGGCAGCCTGCGGGGAGCCAACGGTGCGCTATGTGGGTCAGCCCCAGGCGGGGCCGGCCGGTCCGGCGGGGCCGGCGGGTGCGAAGGGTGTCACCGGGGCGCAAGGGGCGCAGGGCGCTGCGGGTGCGGCCGGGAAGGACGCCGTGGTCGTCAGCTACGTGTCCAACCTCAACTTCACCCACCCGGAGAGCATCGCCCGGTACGGTTTGCTGGACATGTTCAACAAGACGACCGATCTGGGGATCACGGTCAACTTCGACGATCAGAGCAAGAACGTTAGCCACCAGCAGATCAGGCTGTTGGCTGCCGCCGGCACGCCGCCCGATATGGGGCACTACAGCCATATTCAGGTGGGTGGCCTGTTCGTGGATGGCGTCACCATTGATCTGGAGCCGATCTTGAAGGTCGAGCCGGATTGGGCAGCGCAGCGCGCGGACTTCTACGAGAAGATGCTGGGTAGCTCCATGTGGGCCGGGAAACTGGTGAGCATTCCGGCGTATGCCAACAACGACGCCTTCATCTTCAACAAGGGCCTGCTGGACCAGAAGGGTATTACCCATCCCAAGCTGGGCTGGACCTGGGACGATCTCATCAACATGGCCACCACGGTCTCAGTTCCCGACGAGGTCTGGGGCATTTCTTGGTACTGGACCCGCTGGTACCGCTTCGTGGGCACCAACGGTGGGCGCGTCATCAACGACGACGGGAGCAAGATGCTCCTCGATAGCCCGGAGAACGTGGAGGTGTTGGAGTTCTTGCTGCACCTGGTCGAAAGTGGCCTCAGCCCCCCCGATGGGAAGGCCAACTTCTACAAGGCCGCCCTGAACAACGTGGGCTTCGAGCAGCAGGGACCGTATCGCATCCCCACGCTCCGGAAGAACGAAGCACCGGACTTCGGGGTAGTCAACACACCGAAGAAGACGGAGCTTTTCGCCAACAGCGGTGGGCACAACCTCATCGTGACGAAGGGCATCCCGCCGGAACGGCAGCAGGCAGCGGCGTTGGTCGCCAAGTGGATTACGGCGACGCCCCAACAGACCGAGATGGTCATCAAGTCCACGGGCACTCCGGTCAGCAAGTCGGTGCTCACGGACCCAGTGCTCGTCGAATACCTCAAGGGCGATCCGCAGCTCAAGGGCTTCATTGATCTCTCGCCCTATAGCTGGCGCTGGCCACCGATCCCCTCCATGGCGAAGACGTACCCGGAGGTGCGCGACTGCGGCCCGGTGATGCGGAAAGAGATCGGGGTCAAGGACTGGCTGGCCGAACAGCATCGCGTCGCCCAGTTGCTCCTCGACCAGCACCCGCCGGTGTAGGCAGTCGTGGTCCCCGGTGGCCCCCACCCTATCCCTCCCCCGTCAGTACGGGGGAGGGAACTACCCGTCCCCCCGCCGCAGCGGGGGGACCATAGGGGGACTACCACCACCCCGGCGCAGAGGAGAAAGAACCAATGAGTAGGACATATCGCGCCGCCGTCGTGGGCTGTAGCCGGATGGGTGCGTTCATTGACAACGAGTTCGTCGGCTTGCCCGGCCGCTATGCCCCCCACTCCCACGCTGCGGGCTATGAAGCCCATGACCGCACCGAGTTGGTGGCCGGTGTGGACATGCGGCCCGACGTCCTGGCGCAGTTCGGACAACGCTACGGCGTGGCGGAGCCGCACCTCTACACCGACTACCGCGAAATGCTCGCCAAGGAGCAGCCGGACATCCTCAGTATCGCCACCCAGCCGGAGCAGCGTGCCGAGATCGCCATCTATGCCGCCGAGCATGGCGTCAAGGCGCTCTACTGCGAGAAGGCGCTGTGCGCCTCGCTCCAAGAGGCCGACGCAATCGTGGCGGCGGTCGAGCGCCACGGAGTCGTCTTCAACATGGGCACCAACCGGCGCTGGCACCCCGGCTACGCCAAGATGCGAGACTTGATCGCCTCCGGTGACTTGGGCAACCTTGAGCTGCTGTTGATTTACAACAACAGCGCCCTGTTCAACTCCTCCAGCCACAACTTCGACCTGATGCAGTTCCTCAACGGCGACGAGCCGGTGCTCTGGGCGCAGGGCTGGGTGGAGCGCGGCGCTGAGATCATCGTCGGCGACGAGGTCCGCGAGGACCCGAACGCGGAGGGCATGTTCGGGTTTGCCAACGGCGTGACGGTCCACGTCATGCGCGGACCACGGGGCCAGGACTACGAGGCCGTCTGCGAGGACGGGATCATCACCGCCAGCAACCAAGACGTTGACTTTCTGGTGCGGCGCCGCGAGCGCCGGGGACCTCCGCCGGCCGGCGCGTCGTTCCTGGAGCAGCGCCTCCACACCTTCGGCGCTGTGCTGGAAGAGGCCCCGGCGCTCGCCTACACGCCGGGCAGCAACACCCGGCGGCTCGTCGGCGACCTCGTGCAGGCGCTGGACACTGGCGGGCCGACGCGCGGCGGCGTGCAGGTCGCACGGGCCAACACGGAGATCATCTTCGGCTTTATCGAATCGCACCGGCGCGGCGGGGCACGGGTCTCGCTGCCCCTGGAGAACTGCCGCCTGCACCTGCGGCGTGACCGCGCACCACGCGCGCCGCGCTACTCGGCCGCCGGGAATTGACCGCCGTGGTCCCCTGACCAGGATAGGTTTTCGTGTAGGGGCGCAACATGTTGCGCCCGTCCCCCCGCTCGGCGGAGGGGCCACGGGGGGCGCTATCCCAGCTTGACCGATAGGTTGGCGAGCATATCGTCCACCATGGCATCGAGGTCGTAGGTCGGACGCCAGCCCCACTCGGCACGCGCAACGGAGTCATCCAGCGAGTCGGGCCAGGAGTCCGCAATGCCCTGGCGCAGCGGGTCTATCTCGTAGTCTATCTGAAAGTCGGGCATCCGACGCTGGATCGCGGCGGTCAGCTCGGACGGCGTAAAGCTGACGCCGGCCACGTTGAAGTCGGCATGGTGCTTCAGCTTGGCCTCGTCCGCCTCGGCGAGACCGATGATCGCCTCAATGCAATCCGGCATATACATCATGGGCAAGCTGGTGTCCGGCTCCAGGTAGCAGGTGTACCGCCCCTCTCTCAACGCGCCGTAGAAGATAGCGACGGCGTAGTCGGTGGTGCCCGCCGTCGGCTCCGTCTTCCAACTGATGATGCCCGGCAGCCGCAGGCCACGCACGTCCAGCCCCAGCTTGGTGGCATAGTAGTTGCCCCATAGCTCACCTAGCACCTTGGAGATACCGTAGAGCGTGTTGGGACGCTGCAACGTCTCGTTGGGCGTGTTCACGGATGGCGTGTCCGGGCCGAACGCGGCAATCGAGCTGGGGACGTTGACCTGCCGGACGCCGCCCGCAACCGCCGCCTCCAGCACGTTGTACAGGCCGTTGACGTTGACCGCGTGCGCGTTCTGCCGGTTGGCCTCCGCCAGCGCCGACAGGATGGACGCCAGGTGGTAGATGACGGCTACGTCGTGGTCCCGTATCGCCGCCGCTACGTCCGCCGGCCTAGTGACATCGAGGGTGATATGTGGTCCACCAGCGCGTACCTCGTCCGGCAGCGGCGTCCGGTGCCCGGCGGCGATGACATGCTCATCGCCGTATCGCTCCCGCAACGCCGGGATCAGCTCGGAGCCGATCTGTCCCGCGGCTCCCGTGACCAATATGTTCTTCTTCATCGTTCAGCGGCACTCCAAGTAGGTGTATTGGCGGCGCTATTGTATCCACAACAGGCGGTGAATACCAGCGCAGCTATAATGGCCGGACAGTGTGACGGCGGCGAGGGGCACAAGAAACCCGGTGCGGCCCATCGAGCCGCCAGCGCAGAGGAGAAGGCGATCCAATGAGCGATTCCCAATTCAAGTTGAGCATGTTCCTGCACGAGCTACAGCTGCCCTTCGACCAGGCGCTGGCTACCGCCAAGGAGATCGGCGCCGAGTACGTGTGGTTCGACCGGGTGGACGACGAAAAGCCGCTTGCCGAGATGAGCGACCACGAAGCAGAGCTACTAGCGGCCCGCGTCACCAAGCACGGCCTCAAGCTCCACCTGCTACGCGCCGGCAGCCCCTTCAAGCAGCTGCACCTCACCGACCTCGAATTTGAGACGATGGAGAATCAACCGGTCTTCCGTCAGGACCTCGCCGCCGTCACGCGCTCGATACAGTTGGCAGCGCACTTGGGCGTGGGCGCAGTCTGCACCTTCACCTTCGCCTGGCCGGGCGAATACACGGCCGGCAAACCCACCTGGCCGATGCGCTGGCTCACCCGCGGCGGGGTGATTTCCGACGTGGACATGGAGAAGCTACTCAAGGCGTTCTCGCTGGTACTGGAGCAGGCCGAGCGGTATGCCGTGGACGTAGCAGTCTCGATGATGCCGTGGAACTACACGAACACGACGGGCAATTTCCGCCGTCTCGCGGAGCGTCTCGGATCGCCACGACTCAAGGCGCTATGGGGACCGGCGGACAACTTCAACTCCGGGGAAGCGGACGTGGCGACCGCCGGCTACCGGAACATCCGACCCTATCTGCACGGGCTGCACCTGAAGGACCTCCGCGTCATTGACGGCCAACAACTGAACTTCCAATACTGTCCACTCGGCACCGGCGACGTGGACTACGTGACCATCCTGCGCCAACTCCGTGTCCATCACGCGGAGACGATCCTGGCCATGGCGACGCATTTCCTGCCGGCCAGCGGCTCGCCGGTGGAAGCGATGCGGACCAACTTTGCCCAGCTCGCGCAGCTCATCAGCCAGGCGGAGGCTGGTAGTAGGTAAGGGCGGCGCCGGCTTTTCTCCGGCAGTCGGATGCCAGCAACGTGACCCCTAGGGCTGCCGGGGCGGCAGCCGCCGGAGAGGCCTACTCAGGAACCTTCTCGATCTTGCCACCGAGCAGCACCCTGTAGAGTTCGCCCTCCGGCCCCCCAATCCGCACCAGCCGGCCCGGTGGGACGTTATGAACTCCCGACGGGTCGGCGATAAGGCCCCACACCGCGACTCCGTGCTCGTCGTATTGGACTCCCCGCTCGTCGGTGGTGTTGCGCGGCGGTGGCTCATCGGTCGGGGCTAGGGTCGGACGCGCCGCGGGGTCGGCCGGCGCCGGTGCCGCGGGGGCCGGTGCCGCGGGGGCGGGGGCCGGCGCCGGGAGTGGAGCGGGACGCACACTGGCCCCGGTATCCTGCTGCGTCCGTTCGGCGCTGCCGCTCTCACTCGGCGACACGATCTGGAGTGCCACGGCCCACTGGCCCGCGTACACCCGGACAGTGAAGAGGCAGAAGAGCAGAAACAAGGCGCCGATGAGCGCGAACTCGCGGTCTTTGCTGCTATTCATCGGGAGCATGACAGTGTGCGTGTGCGGTCAACACCGTTGCAGGAGATTATACCCCTCGCCCCCGGCCTGTCATCATCACCGGGGGCAGCCACACCCCCGTCCCCCCGCCGCAGCGGGGGGGCCATAGGGGGGCTACTCCCCCACCCGCGCCCGCAGTACACAGAGCGACAATTTTGTACCCTACCATAGAAACCGTGCATCCAGCGGCACCGGCAAGCAGGATCAGACAACGCCGGTTGATCCTTGGTACGACAAGAGGAGGGGGGAGACGATGGCAAATCCAATGGTGGCACCGGCTGGGACAGCCCCGACCGCTGCGGATCGGAACGGGGAGCGCCTGAGCCAGGATTGGCAGGATTGGGGGGATATCACGCAAGCGCCGGAGTCCCTCCCCCCGCTGGGCCAGCCCGTGAGCGAGGTGGAAACGCCGGCCCTGATCGTTGACCTGGACCGCATGGAGCGGAGCATTCGGTACGTCCAGGACTATTGCGACCGGATCGGGGTCCGCAATCGGCCGCACATCAAAACGCACAAAGTCCCGGCGATTGGCTGGCAGCAAGTCGCCGCCGGCGCGCAGGGCATCACCGTGCAGAAGCTAGGCGAAGCCGAAATCTTTGCCGAGGCCGGCTTTGACGACATCTACCTGCCGTACAACCTGCTCGGTCAAGCAAAGCTGGGCCGCCTGCGGGCCTTCCTTGACCGCTTCGGTGATACCGTCACACTCAGCCTGACCTGCGATAGCGGTCTGGTCGCCGAGGGGGTGAGCAAGGTCGCCGGCGAGGCCGGCCGCACGCTGGCCGTCGGCGTGGAGTGCGAGACGGGCATGGGCCGCGCCGGGGTCCAGACGCCACAGCAAGCGTTTGACCTGGCCCTCTACATTGACCGCTTGCCCAATCTCACGTTCGGCGGACTGATGAGCTACCCGGCGCCGCTGGATGAAGCGACACCGGTGGCCTTTATGGGGCAGGCGCTCCAGGTCTTCAAGCGGGCGGGACACCCGGCGCCGGAGATCAGCATGGGTGGGACGCCGCAGCTGTGTTGGGCACAGAATGTGCCCGGCGTGACCGAGTACCGCCCCGGCACCTACATCTTCCACGACCGCCATACCGTCGAGCGCGGCAAGCTGTGGACGATGGACGATGTGGCGCTCGCCATCCACGGCATGGTGGTCAGCCGGCCGACGCCCGACCGTGCCATTCTCGATGCCGGCTCGAAGGCCATCACGCCGGAGACACTGGGGCTGGACCTGCTGGGGCACGTCGTAGAGTTTCCCGAGGCACGTCTGTATGCCATGTCCGAGGAGCATGGCTTTGTAGACCTGTCGGACTGCCCGCCGGATCAGCGGCCCCAGCTTGGCGACCGCGTTTCCGTCATTCCCGATCACGTCTGCGCCACCGTCAACATGAGCAACTTCCTCGTCGGCGCGCGCAATGGCCGCGTGGAAGTCGTCTGGCCGGTCGTCGCGCGCGGCCGCGTGCGCTAGTGCAAGCCCCCTCCCTAGCCCTCCCCCGTCCCGACGGGGGAGGGTAACGGCCCGTCCCCCCGCCGCAGCGGGGGGACCACAGGGGGGCTGGCCCCCATCACCCCGGCACGATCTCGACGGCACGGCCGAACGCGCGCTCGGCCAGGTCCGCCTTGCGCTCGGCGCCCCATAGCTCGGCCTCACCGGCGCCGATGGCGATAAGCTGCCACCGGACCGGTGTGATGCGGCTGTGCGTCTGCCGGACCCGCTGCAAGTGAGCGCGATCCAGCCCGTCGGCAATCCGCAGCAGGGCAGCGAGGCGCTCGACCGTCAGCCGCGCCGGCGCCGCGAGGTCACGGAATCCGACGTGCCGGGGCTTCGGCAGCGCCTTCCGGTGATAGCGAGCCACACAGGCGATCATCGTCGCCAACTCGTCACCAACCAGCGGGCGCAACCGCTTGCGGAGCAGGCGGAACGACTCTTTGTGGTGGCGCTTATGTGAGCGTTGGTAGCCGATGTCGTGTCCGAGCGCCGCCGCCTGGAGCACCGGTCGCGCCGAATCCGGGAGGTCGTGCAAGGCGGCCGTCTGGTCGAACAGCTGCACGGCGAGGCGCGTCACCTGCTGCACGTGTCCCCACGCCCAGCCCGATTCTTGGAGCAACTCCTCAGCCGCGACGCTGCCAAGCCGCAGCGTCTGCGGTGCTACCCGCTCCGTGGGCCATCCAGCCGCATCCGCGGCGCGAGCACTACCGGCAAGCTCCATCCCCGGTGCTCCGTTGACCATACGCAATCCTGACTGCCCCCCTATGGTCCCCCCGCTGCGGCGGGGGGACGGGCCGTTCCCTCCCCCGTCGGGACGGGGGAGGGCTAGGGAGGGGGCAAGAGGCCTATCTTCTGCCCGGCTCAGGCGGTGGTTTCGACGGCCGCCGTTGTCCGACTGAGTTGTCGTGCCAGCAGCGCCGCACCCAACACGCCCGCATCGTCGCCGAGCGTGGCGGTGACAATCGGCACGGCACGCGCCGTTTCGTCAACGATGTAGCGCCGTGCGATCTTCGCTACCCGCTTCACGTAGCGCGCGCCCAGGTTTTCGGCAACGCCACCGCCGAGTGCCACAATCGCCGGGTCCAGGACGTTGACGAGCGAGCCAACACCGATGCCGACGTAGCGGGCGGACTTGTCCACGACCTGGCGGGTGAGCTTGTCGCCGCCGATGTACGCCTTACGGAGTGCGCCGCCCTTGGCGTTCCGCACGTCGCCGCCGGACAGCTTGACCAGCTTGCTCGACTTGCCCGCCTTTACCCGCTGTGCGATCTCCCGTGTGATGGAGGTGCGGCTGCCCAGCGCCTCCAAGCAGCCGCGCCGGCCACACGGGCAGCGCGGCCCGCCGGCTTTGACGACCATGTGCCCAATTTCGGCAGCCGATTGATGCGCGCCTCGATACAGCCCGCCGTCAACGGACAGGCCGCCGCCGATACCGGTGCCGATAAAGACACCGAGCAGCGAGGGCAGCCCCTGGCCCACGCCGAGGCGGTGCTCGGCGAGCGCGGCCACGTTGACATCGTTGTCCACGATCACCGGCAACCCCAGTAGCTCAGTCAATGTGCTGCCGACCGGCACATCGCGCCAGTCGAGGTTCGGTGCAATTCGCACCACTCCGGTGTCTTGGTCAACGGTCCCCGGCACACCGATACCGACCGCGGCGACCGTATCCCATGCCACGCCGGCCGCGAGGGTGGCCGCCTGCGCGCTACCGGCGATCCGGGTCAGCAATTCCTCGTAGCCGGACGTGCCGCGCGACGACATTTTGTCCCGGCTCAGAATGCGCCCATCAGGCGCCACGACGGCCGTGAGCACCTTGGTCCCGCCCAAGTCAATACCGATCACTGTGCCCGGCGCGTCTGTGGCAGTCGGCGGTTCGCTCACGGTTGCACTCCTTTCGGAAGGAGGGGCAGCGGGTGGGCGGACGGTCCGGCGGCGGCGCCGCCGCACCCAAGCAAGCCACCGGCTGGGACGCATGGCCCTAGCCGCCGACCCCACCGGTGGCTACGCCGTTGCCGGTGGCGGCCGCGCGCGGCGGCGCGTTGCTCTCCCCCGACGGCCCGCTGACGACTCGCTCCGGGTACTTGCTCTCCAGCAACGCCCGCATCCGCCCCCGCAAATCGAGCATGACGGCGCGGGCGAGACGATTGCCGTTGACAATCTCGAACGGGTACTTCTGCCGCAGCTCTCGATAGGCCCGCTGAAGCATCGTCTGGTACTTCACGAAACTATCGAAGAGGTCGGGACTGATGCCCAAGTCCATCCCCGATTCCCAATAGTCCAGCACGCCCGTTTTGGCGAGTGCTCGCTGCACCAACCGCCGCGGCGTCACGCGCAGGTAGAACACCGCATCCGGGATGGGCGCCATGCCGTAGATTCCTTCGCCCCATTCCGGGTCCAGTCCCCGCACCATGTCCCGCGCCATCAGCGTGTATATGTAGCGGTCGGCGACCACCACGTTACCGGCCCGCAGCGCGGGAATGATCTGGTGCTCCAATTGATCGGCGAGGTCGGTTGCATAGAACAGGCTCATCGTCTTGCGACCGAGCATGTGGCCCTGCTTGGCGTTACTCAGCTCGCGTGCGATCAGCGCCGAGCGGCGCAGCCCAACGGTCGTGACGGCGTGGCCCTGCTCCTCCAGCCAATCCTGCAACAGGCGCACGTGGGTAGAGCGACCGGCCCCATCCTGCCCCTCGACGACCACAAACGGTCCCGTCAGGTCGGCCGGGTCCACTCCCGGCAGCCCACTCCCATAGAAGCGCCGCATAGGTATGTATCCCTCCGCCGCCCGCGTGGCCTCTTGCGTCGGGTCGTCTTACGCAGCCGAGCGCCGCTTGCTTGCCGCTGGCCGCACCTTGGCCGGCACGGCGCTACAGTGCCACCGGCAGGTACTGACTGACCGGCCGCGCCATATCCCGGGGCCACTTGAAGTCTGCGATATCGAAATGGCTGGCTACGATGCGGCGCACTTGCTCCTGCTGTAGCTCTATCGGTTGGCTGGCATCAATCCGCGTAAACCCGTACTCCACCACCATCCGCTCGTATTCCTGCGCGATCCGCCCTTGGAAGATGCGGAAGCTCTCGCGCGTGTTCGACGCCAGCCGCAGGTCCATGCCGGCCTCGTAGTATTTGATCTTGGCCCGTCCGGTGAGCACCCGGCTGGCCGCCACGTCCTGCGCGACGTCGAAGTACAGGGTAATGTCCGGCAAGCGAGCAAAGCCATACAGATTGCGTAGCCACGCCCGGTCGCAGCCCCGCACCGCGTCACGCGCAAAGGCGGTGAACATGTAGCGATCTGCCAGCACGATGTAGCCTTGCTTTAGCAGCGGCACCATCTCGTGCTCATAGCGATGGGCAAAGTCGGTGCAGTGGATCAGACTGAACGTGGTCGGCGTCAGTAACTGGCGCTTCTTGCCCCGCTTGGTCGCGCGCTTGACCAGCCTGGAGGAGTTCCACTCGGTAAACCACACCTGGACGTTGTTCAACTCCAGCCACCGCTTCAGCAAGTAGACCTGCGTGGACTTGCCGGAGCCGTCTACGCCCTCGACGACAATCAGCTTGCCCGGAAAGGGCTTGGTCGTCGTGGTATCCACCTGTCTGCGAAAGCGAACCACGGGGTACCTCCAATGCTGCGCTATCGCTCCCTGAAACTCAGCGCCCACGTGTCCCGGCGGTGGCCGCGCGATGCCCCGGCGCCGGAGCTACCGCGTATGAGAAGTCTCCGGCGAGACCGTCCTGTGGACGACCGAACCACCGGGCAAGACGCTTGCGCCGCCACTGCCGCCGGCTGCCGGCGAACTCTCGCCACAAGCTGCGGAATTGCAGCAGCAGCGCATCGCGGCGGTCCGCCTGCCGGGCGAGCAGCCGGATCACCGCGGCCGCCGCCACTCCTGGGAGCACTGCACCGTTTGCGCCCCGCTCCGAGGCGCTCGCAACGAGACTACGCAGCATGTCGAGCATAACATCCCCGTCGTGCAGCTCGCCAAGCACGTCTTGCAGTCGCGTCGTAGTACGGATCAGCGGCTTCAGCCGGCTGCCCTGGGTGTAGGGCAGCAAGAACTCCGCCCCATAGCGCAACCGCTTGAGTCGGATGCGGAGGTCGTGTAGCTCCTCGGAGGTCGGTGCCAAGAGATCGGCTCCGTCGGCCAATACTCGCGCGGCGCGCCGGGCGAGCAGCCGCGGCCCGGCCGTGCGTACCGGTCGGTCGCGCTTGGCCGGAGACCCGCTTGCCGGCTGGGTCAGCCCGTCGGCGACCAGGGCGCGCAGGGTTGCCATCTCTCGACCGTCCAGATACGCCACCAACTCCTCCCGCGCCACCGCGCGGTCCTGATCAAGCGCGGCGATGATCGCGTCAATCGTCGGCCGGTCGGCGCTTTCGACAGCCGCCTCCTGCTCTAGGCGTTCGATCAATACGTCGAGGTCCCGCACCGCGCCCAGCCGCCGCGCCAGGTCCCGCAGCCCGGCAACGATCTCGTCTTGGCGCACCAGCCCCATGTAGCTGCCGAAGAAGCGGAAGGCCGACCGCAGCCGCCGGGTAGCGACGCGCATCCGGTGTACGTCTTCGATGTCCGCGCCGGTGCGGGCGCCGGCCTCGTGACGGAGCGCGCGCTGCCAGTGCTTGAGCAGGAGCACGCGGCCGGCCTGGCCCAACGTCACCACGGCCGGCGCACCGTTGGCCGCCGAGTGTTTGCCATTCGTCATGCCCAAGAGGTCTCCTACAGCGGAGCCAGCCCCCCTATGGCTCCCGTACCGGGGTAGTTTTTTGTGTCCGGGCGCGAGTCATCGCGCGCCCCGGTGCTCGTCATTCCGGCGAAAGCCGGAATCCATCCTCATCATCCTTGCATCCTGCAAATCCTGATGCTGACAAAAAGGCCCGCGTGATGAGGACAGACTCCCCCTCTCTATCGCTCCGTGATGGAGAGGGGGCCGGGGGGTGAGGCTGGTCAGCCCCGCCGCTTTCCGCCACCCCCGGCAGCCCGGGCGGCCAGCTCGGCATAGCCGGCCAGCTCGACCTGCTCGTCGGACAGTCCTAATTGCCGCCCCAGCGCCAGAATCTCGGTATGTGGCCCTTCGATCTCGCAGAAGTAGCCGATGAACAGCGTATCCAGCGACACTTCCATGGTATTGAGGTGCCAGGATTCACGCCGCTTCCGGTAGCTGGTCGTCGGCGTATAGTCGAGGGCCGCCAGCAGCGCCTGCATCGCGGCGGCATCGGTGACTGCCACCTCGATCTCTTCACGCGCCTTCACGCCGTTGGTCTGGGTTGGTGTGCCCTTGTAGGTCAGCGTAGCACCCGCGCCACCGTTGACGCTGCGTATCCGCAGCACAGCGCACCGCTGCCCGAGAGCGCCACCCGCACTATCGTACAGCACGTTCTCCTCGTGCTGTATCGGCGCTGGCTGCGCCCCCAGTGCGACGAGGCGCTGGCGCAACCGCGCATGATCCGCTGCGTCCGGCAGCCGGTATTTGATCTCTACTTCCTGCCTGTTCGCCGGGTCAGCCATCGCCCTCAGCCCCTCACTTCCTATAGCATATACCACAGCGCCGGGAACTTTCGATCCGCGTAATGCGTCCTTGTCAAGGGCGCACGCAGAACGGGGACCGCACTCGCTGCGGCCCCCGGAGAGAGCTATACCGAGCGCCCCGAGAAAGGAGCGACCCATGACCGACCGCCTACCATTCATGCTGGGCCTCAGCCCCCGCGCACTGCTTATTGGAGGTGTCGCACTGGCGGCGGCCCTCCTTGCCGGTGTCCTGGCCGCCAGCCAAGGCGGCGCGCTGCACCCGACGAGTGCCGGGGCACAAGCGGCGGCGACGCCCACGTCGAACGGCACGGCTACCACGCTTAACGTCGTTGGCACCACGGAGGAACGTCACGCGCCGGACATGGCCATCGTCAGCCTCGGAGTCCATACGACCGGGACCACGGCGTCGGAGGCGAGCACCACCAACAACGAGACGATGACGGCCGTCATCGCCGCGATCAAGGCGACCGGGATCGCAGATACCGACATCCAGTCAACGAGTATCAGCCTGACACCCGTGTATTCCTGGCCCTCGGACAACGACAACGACGCGCCGCCGAAGATTACCGGCTATGAGGCCGCGAACACCGTGTCCGTGCGCGTGCTGGCGATTGACCAGGTAGGCAGTGTGCTCGACGCCGGACTGGGCGCGGGAGCCAATCAGCTCGAAGGCGTGAGCTTTGCGCTGCAGGACCGGACGCAGCCCTATCTCGACGCGCTGGCTACGGCGACGCAGGAAGCGCGTCGGAAGGCGGAGGCCATCGCGGCGGCGGCGGGGATGGTGGTGGGCGGCATCATCGAGATCAGCGAGGAGACCGCTGGCGCTCCCCAACCGTTCTTGGCTCGCGCGGCCGGCTTTGCGGAGGCTGCCGTAGCCAGTGTGCCCGTCCAGGCGGGCGAGATTGTCGTCGCGGCCCGTGTGCGCGTGCAGTTCCGCCTGGAAGCCGCGCCGGCGGCGTGATGAAGCGGGGCCGCTATTGGACCTAACCCCCGGCCCCTTCCCTGCAGGGAAGGGGAGTGATGGCGGTGTCGGTCCGTCGCTGGCGCTGGGAGCCGGCCGTGCGAACTCCGGCGTCGGTTACTTTCGGGCCGAGGAGTACGTCTCTCTTAGGGGCGCGCGGCGGCCGCGTGGAGCGGACGGAGCGCGGCGAATAAGGAGTGACCGATGATGACTGACCGTCAGCCGTTCATGCTGGGCCTTGGCTCACGGGCATTGCTTATCGGCGGTATTGCACTCGCGGCGGCCCTCGTTGCCGGCGTCCTGGCCGCCGGTCCGGGTGGCGCGCTGCACCCGACGAGCGCCGGGGCGCAGGCGGCGGCCACGCCCACGCCGGCAGCCCCTACCCCCACCACGCTTCCGGCCACCGCCACTGTCGCCCCTACACCGCAAGGGACACCACGCCCGTTGCTACGGTTGCCGAGCTTCCCGACTGCTTCACCCGTATCGCAGGAAACAGCGGCTACGGCCACCGCTGCCCCTATGCCGCAGGAAACACCAGCCGCCGCCACTGCTGCCCCCACACCGCACGGGACACCTACGCTGCTCAACGTCGTCGGCATGTACGAGGAACGCCTGACGCCGGATATGGCTATCGTCAGTCTCGGGGTACAGACGACCGGGACGACGGCCGCGGAAGCAAGCAACGCGAATAACGAACTGATGACGGCCGTCATCGCGGCGGTCAAGGCCGCCGGGATTGCGGATACGGACATCCAATCAACGAGCATCGGCCTGACCCCGTTGTATGCCCAGCCCTCGCGCGACGATCCCAATGCGCCACCGACGATCACCGGCTATCGGGCCACGAACACGGTTGCCGTGCATGTGGTGGATCTGAGCCGCGTCGGTGCCGTCCTCAGCGCCGGTTTGGATGCGGGAGCCAATCAGCTCGAAGGCGTGAGCTTTGCGCTGCAGGACCGGACGCAGCCCTATCTCGACGCGCTGGCTACGGCGACGCAGGAAGCGCGTCGGAAGGCGGAGGCCATCGCGGCGGCGGCGGGGATGGTGGTGGGCGGCATCATCGAGATCAGCGAGGAGACCGCTGGCGCTCCCCAACCGTTCTTGGCTCGCGCGGCCGGCTTTGCGGAGGCTGCCGTAGCCAGTGTGCCCGTCCAGGCGGGCGAGATTGTCGTCGCGGCCCGTGTGCGCGTGCAGTTCCGGCTGGAGGCCGCGCCAGCGGCGTGATGCCAACCGCTCCCCCCCTCTATCGCTCGGCGCGCGGGGGGTTATTGGAGGCCGAAGAGCTGGCGGAGACGCTCGTCCAAGTCGAGGACGAGGAGGGAGAGGTCGCCGCTGGCCGCTACTTCGGTGAAGGCGGTGAGTTGGCCGGAGGCGAGTAGGTAGCCCAGGCCGATGAGTAGCAGGCCGCTCACCGCGCTGGTGGTGTGTAGGTGCAGGGTGAAGCGGCCCAACGACAGCATGTAGCCGCGGCCGCGCAGTACGTTCCAGATGCCGCCCGTGGTATCGAGGCGGCGGAAAAAGGACGAGAGCAGAATGAGCGGCAGCCCCAGACCGAGCGTGTAGATAAAGGCGAGCACGGCGCCCTGGATAATCGCCAGTCCCTGAGCCGCGAGCAGCGTGAGGAGGGCGCCGAGAATGGGACCGATGCAGGTGGTCCAGCCGAGGGCAAAGGTCGCGCCCAGGAGATAGGAGCCGGCGACGGTGGCGGAGGGGCGGTCCTGAATCTGCATCCCGGCAAAGCCCTTGCCGAGCACGCTCATCACGCCGAACACGATAATGACCACGCCGCCGATCAACGTCACTTGCTGGAGGTACTGGAGTAGTAGGCTGCCCAACGCCGTGGCACTGGCTCCGAGGAGCGTCATGGTCGTGGCCAGTCCGAGGAAGAAGGTGACGCTCATCAACGTGGCGTGCTGGCGCTGCGCCTGAAAACTGAAAGCGAAATAGGCCGGCAAGATTGGCAGGGTACAGGGTGAGAGCAGGCTGAGAAGACCGGAGAGAAAGGCTGCGGGCGCCAGGGCGAGGACGGCGCCGGCGGCGAGCGGGTCGCTGCCGACGGTGCTGCTGCCGCCGATACCGATGGCGAGGGCCAGTAGGAGTCCCAGGACCAGCGCGGCGGCAGCGACCAGCCCCAGGCGGCTATGGGCGATGCGTGATGCAAGACCGGTTTGGGCCATTGGGTTGACCTTTCGCTACCCGCGCGCTTTGTCCAACGCCGCTGAGAGCACCGAGACCGACGGCAAGCCGACCTGGCGCGCCGTACCGCCGGGTCCGGTGATCTCGAAGGACGGCTGGCTGGTAAACCCGCGCGTGCGTTGCTCGGCATCAGTAGCCTCGACGTGTTGGAGGGTCGCCCGCTCCTTGAGGCAGGTACCGAACGCGGCTTGGTCGAGGCCCGGTAGTGCCGTAGCGAACTGCTGCAAGCCGGCCACTAGCGCGTCACCGCCGCGGGGGATTTCCCGCTGCCGCTGGTAGAGCAACCGGTGCATTTGCCAGAACTGTCCCTGCTGCCCGGCGCAGGCGGCGGCCTCGGCGGCGCGGACGCTGCCCTCGCCGAGGTTGAGCACGGCACGGAAGACGAGCTTCACTTGCCCCTGGCGCACGTACTTATCAATGATTTCCGGCTCTACCGCTAACACGTAGCGGGCACAGGCCGGTCACCGGAAGTCCGAGTATTCGGTCATTGTCACGGGGGCATTGGCTGCGCCCAAGAACGGGAAGCCTTCTGCCGTGAGACCCTGGGGGACACCGTTGTAGAGCGTTCCTGCCGGCGCCTCGCCGGGAGTTGCGGCTGTGGGTGCGGGAGCAGCGGCAGTGGGCTGGGTGGCCGGCGCCGTGTCGGCGGTGGTCGGCGCGGCCGGCTCGGGCTGCGTTTCCGTTCCGTTGCATGCCGCGAGCAAGAACAGCGGCAGCACCAGCAAGGGTAGCCACAATACGCGCCGCAGCGATCCAATCCAAGTGTTCGGGGACATGTCTCCAGTACACCTCCTCGGAAGGTGATGGCCGGTCAGTCAGCCTTCCGCTACCCCGCAGCCTTATCTATCGCTGCTGAGAGCGCCTCGACCGACGGGAGGCCGACGAGTCGTTGCGAGCCGCCCGGCCCGCTGATCTCGAAGATCGGCTGTCGCACGATGCCGCGCGTGCGTTGCTCGGCATCGGTGGCCTGGACGTGCTGAAGGGTGGTCCGCTCGGTGAGGCAGGTGGAGAACGCGGCTTGATCGAGGCCCGGCAGGGTGGCGGCGAACTGCTGCATCCCCGCGATGAGCGCGTTGCCATCGCCACGGGGAACATCCCGCTGACGCTGGAAGAGCAACTCGTGCATCTGCCAGAACTGACCCTGCAAGCCGGCGCAGGCGGCGGCCTCGGACGTGCGGACACTGCGCTCGCCATGATTGAGCACGGCGCGGAAGACGAGCTTCACCTGCCCTTGGCGCACGTACTTATCTATGATGATCGGCTCTACCGCTAACACGTAGCGGCGACAGGTCCCTCACAAGAAGTCCGAGTAGTCGGTGAGCGTGACCGGCGCATCGGTCGCACCCAGCAACGCAAACCCTTCCGGCGTGAGGCTCTGCGCGACGCCCTTATACAGCGATGCGGTCTGCGCCGGAGGACTGGTGGCCGTGGGTGGAGGCGGAGTCGTGGCTGTCGGTGGTGGTGTGGTGGCGGTCGGCGAGATGGGCGTCGGCGGTGGTGGCGTGGTGGCCGTGGGCGGGACGGGTGTCGGGGGTGGAGGCGTGGTGGCCGTGGGTGGGATGGGCGTCGGTGGTGGTGGTGTGGTGGCGGTCGGCGGGACGGGTGTTGGGGGTGGAGGCGGAGCCGTGGCCGTGGGTGGCACCGGTGTCGGGGCCGGAGGTGTCGTGGGTGCAGGAGGTGGCACGGTCGGTGGCGGTGGCGTTGTCGGCTGCGGTGCCGGCTGCGTCACCGCCGGGGCCGGCGGGGCGGATTCCGGCTGTGTTTCACCCAAATCGCACGCGGCGAGTACGAGCAGGGCCGCCAGCAGCGGCAGCGGCCATAGGACGCGCCGCAGCGGCGCAAGCCAAGTGCAACAGGTCATGCTAAGAGTGTAGCGCGTGGACGGGGATTCGGGCAGGGGGAGCAGAGCCGCGACTAGAGTCCAGCCTCACGCAACGATTGCTTGGCTTCTTCAGTCAGTTGACCAAGGGCTTCACTGACGAGGCCTCGTAGCCAGGTGTCTAGTCGCCGCCTCAGGTCAGTGGTTTCTTCGGGATGCATGTCGTCCAGACGTATTGGAAACTCGTTGCGGGTTTCAACACTCTGAATGAGCAGCGGATACATCCGCGCCCATTTACTAGCGAGCACTCGGAAGGAAACCTGAATATGCGCCTCAGCTGGTCTCTCGGAGGTCAAACTAACTTCAAGTCTCGAGTATCCGGACTTCACTTCTCGGTATCCCTCAATCTCTACATCCGTCGGGAAAGTATGAGTGGACCACGAAAACCGGGGCACCACACCTTCAGGCAATGCCACCTCACTAAGGATTGACTGGAGTCTCCTTTCCAGGGACTGCAAAACCTCAGTTCCCAGGCTCCAGAGTTGCGGTTCGGAGAAGCCGGTTGGCGTGACAAGCGTACTTCGGAGTATTTCCGCCTGCTGCTCGAGAGATGGTCCCATGTGGCCAGTGGTGAGTTGGGTCGTCTGAACCGCACAGTGGAAGATGAAGTCCACGAATGGGCGGTAGTCTCCTTGGTCGGCTGTGCCTAGAGCGTCAAGGTACTCATCGTCTTGGTCCGACCAGATTAGCAGGGGGACGCCACATGTCTTGATGAGGAAGGTGGAAGCGATGGCTCGTGCGACTCGACCATTGCCATCCGCGAAGGGATGGATCACCACGAACGCGTAGTGAGCATATGCTGCCTGAAGGCTTGGATGCGCCGCGCCAAATTCCGGTGTTCGTATCTGCTCTATCAACCGCCGCATTTCTGCGGGTACGTCGTCGACCGGAGCATAGGCGTGATACTTTCCATCTGCCTGCCGTACATGATTCGATTGTGTCTTGTACTGTCCCCTTGGCAATGCTTGCTGCTGATACTTCCCAAGCGAGGGAACCCACACTCGGTAGGTCGGCTGGCCTGCCGTGATCTCGGTGTGCAACTCCCGAATCCAAGCTTCGTTGATTGGCGTGTCGCTCGCCGCTAGTTCGCGGGCCAACTTGTAGCCCCGGAGTTGTGAAGCGAACAACTGTCGGAATGCTGCGCCTTTCTTGTCGGCTTCCGCCTCCCAGCCCGGTTGCTCCTCCGCCACTGTAATGGTGAAGCCACGGTCAACCTTGTAGAGACTCTCAATCGCACCGGTGTCTACGGCGGCGGCGCGGAGTGCGACCTCGACAGCACGGTCGAAGTCGGCCGAGGCGTCGGCCTGCTTCTGCCGGAGGCCGGCCGCCACTCGCTGCCAGAGGTCGGCATCTACCGCGACGGCGGCACTGAATGATTGGAAATCGGGAAACGGCCGATACTGGGCATCAAGCGCCCGTAGCTCGGCCGGAGTGACTTGGGTGCCGGGCGGTGCGTTCATGGGATTCTTGCGCGGGTACGCATGAGGGCTGCTGACTTGATCGGGTGGTGGATATGTGCCCCCTATGGTCCCCGCGCTGCGGCGGGGGAACGGGCAACTCCTTGCTCCGCACCGTGTTGATGGCTTTTATGAGAGCCGGACGCGCGAATGGAAATCGGGGTAGCCGCGGACATGGGCGTGGAAGCGGAAGAAGGCGCCGGCGTTGGGGCCGGCGGCCGGCTTGTCGTCGGCGCCCTGGGTGGTGACGTAGATGTCGTCCATCTTCGGGCCGCCGAAGATCAGGCTGGAGGCCCGCTTGACGCCGGGGAAGTAGACGCGGCGCTCCTCGGTGCCGTCCGGTCGGTAGCGGGCGATGCAGCCGATGCCCCAGAGGGCGGTCCAGACGTGGTCCTCGGCGTCCACGGTCATGCCGTCGGGGCCGAGCACGTCATCGTCCTCGGGCACGTCCAGGAACACCTGTTGCCCGGAGAGCGCGCCCGTCTCCTGGTCGTAGTCGAACAGGTAGATTTTGCGCTGGAAAGTGTCGGTGAAGTACATCTGCCGCTGGTCGAGGGTAAAGCCCATGCCGTTGGAGAGGCCGATACCCTCCAGCATGACCGTTAGGGTGCCGTCGGTATCGAGGCGGTAGAGGCGCGCATCGTCGCCGTCGGTTGGCATGGTGCCGCAGTAGACGCGGCCGAAGGGATCGGTGATTACGTCGTTGAAGCGCGTCCGCCGCTCGGCCGCAATCTCGTCAATGATCGTAGTGAGCTGGCCGTCGCGCAGGGCCTTGATGGCGCCGCGGGCCATGAAGAGCAAGAGCGAGCCATCGGCCTGAAAGGTGAATCCGCCGATGTCTTCCGCGCCCTGGTAGAACAGCTCGTGATGATCTGAGGCGGGATGATAGCGGAAGATACGGCTGGTGGTGATGTCTACCCAATAGACACGCTGCTGGGGGACGTGCCAAAGCGGGCCTTCACCGGCTTCTTCCTCGTAGTTGGCGATCAGCTCCGGTTCCATTGGATGCCTCCCTCTGTAAGCTCCCGATGCTGGCAATCATACGCCAACGGTGGCGCACGCGGCTACCAAACCGCTTGTGCTCGCGGGGAAACATGCTCACCCTTGGTAATCTACGCCGCGGCGGCGGCTGCGCGTGGATCCGGGAGCGCCATCAGCTTCTTGATGGACTCGGAGGCTTCCTGTTTGGAGTGCGCCGGCCAGGCCGCGGCGTCTTCGCCTTTGGCCGCACAGAGCCGCTCGATGAAGGCCCGCTGCTTGGGGGTGGCTTCACCGTTGCCGCTGCCGTTGCCGTTGGGCGGTGACTTCTGCTCGGTGGCCGGTGGCCGGTTTTGCACACTGGCTACCGGTTGCTGACCGGTCGCCACGGGCCGCCGCTCACCATCTATGGGCTGACCACGTTCGTCAAGGGCACTCCAGCGGCTCGGCAGCTCGTACAGCCAGCGGCCGATGCCCCACTGGACCGCAGCCCGCTTGGTGGCGTCGGAGTAGGCCGCCTTTAGCGGCTCCTCGCTCCCGCTGCGATTGGGGTAGCCCACGTCGGACTTGCTGATGCCAGCGATGGTGAGGGTACATTCTATGGCGCCGCTGGCGGCGTCGAGCACGCGATAGCCGGTCTGCCAACCGTCGGGGCCAAACAACTCGTCTAGGCGGCTGAACACCTGGCGGGCATCAATGTAGGCGACGACGAGGCCGCGGGTGCCTTCGGGATACTTGCCCTGGACGCGCTCTTTGCTCGTGCGCTGGACGCGCCACTTGGGCGTACAGAATGGCTCGGTGAGCCGGGGACCGATCTGCTGCCAGTCTACGCTCGATCCGGACTGCTGGCCGCTGGTCGCCGTCTGCTGGTTACTGGTCATTGCCTTGTCCCTCCTTGCCACAGTTGTAGAACTATAGTTCTGATATTATAGCATGTTATTGCAGTGATGGCAAGCCCTCCGCTCCCCCTTTTGTCTGCATCAGGATGGTCAGGATGCAAGGATGAGCAGGATGGGGCCCCGCCCCCCTATGGTCCCCCCGCTGCGGCGGGGGGACGGGGATTGCGGCGCAAGCGGGATGGCGGTGCCGCGGGCGGCCTCTGTTGCAACTGCTACTATGGAGTGCTTCCTTCGGTGGATGCACGTCACCGATTGGAGTGAGAAGGAGGAAGGCGGATGCCCAAGTCCCTGACCTGGCGGGCCGCGGCGCTGCTCATCCTGATGCTGTTGGCCGCGGGCTGCGGCGACGGGAACGGAGGCGTCGCAACGGGGGCGGCCGTGCCGGAAACGGCCGCAACGGGAGCCGCGCCCCGGCAAGACGGAACTACGGATTTCGTGGCTGAGGTGTGGGCGGACAACTGGTTCGCGCTGTACGTCAACGGGAAGCTGGTCGGCGAGGACTCGACGCCGATCACGACGGAGCGTTCCTTCAACGCTGAGACGATGAGATTCACTGCCAGCTATCCGCTGACTATCGCCATCGAGGCCAAGGACTTCAAGGAGACCGATTCGGGGATCGAGTACATCGGCGAGCGCAACCAGCAGATGGGCGACGGGGGCCTCATTGCACAGATCACCGACGTTGGCACGGGGAAGGTGGTGGCCGTTACGAATGGCGGCTGGAAATTGAAGGTAATCCACCGGGCGCCCCTGAACCCGGAGTGCGAGAAGGCCGCAGACCCGGACACCGCTTGCAAGTTCGAGCGCACGGAGGCGCCGCCGGGCTGGGCCAGCGCCGATTTCGATGACGGAAGCTGGAGCAACGCGACCGAGTGGACGGCGGCCGACGTGCGGCCAAAGGACGGCTACAACAAGATCGAGTGGGACGGCGCGGCGCGGTTGATCTGGGGGAGCGACCTAGAGGTGGACAACACTATTTTGTTGCGGCTGATGGTCGAGGCGGCGGGCTGAAGCGACTGACGCTGCCCCCCTGTGGTGCGGGGGGCGGACCTACCCCCTGGCCCCCTCCCTAAAGGGAAGGGGGATAGCGGTGAGGCGCGGGACTTCTCGCAGTTGCTACTATGGAGCACCTTTTGGGGTAGTCGCACGTCACCGACACGGAGCATTCATGCAACTCTATATCATCCGGCACGCGCAGTCGTCCAACAACGCCCTGACCGACTGGACGGAACGGGTGTCCGACCCGCCGCTGACGGAACTGGGCGAGCGGCAGGCGGCCCGGTTGGCCGAGTACCTGGCCAGTCCGCCAGACGAAACTGAGCAGCCCGGGCCGGGCGCGGAGTACGTTAATCGCACGGGGTTCCGGTTCACGCGGCTGTTCACGAGTGCCATGCGCCGCTCGCTGCAGACGGCCGCGCCCATCGGTGAGGCGGTTGGGCTGCAGCCGGAAGTGTGGGTGGACATCCACGAGATAGGCGGCGTGTTCCTCGACGATCACGAGGGACACGGGCTGCCGGGCTTGAAGCGGGCCGAGATGGCAGAGCAGTTCCCGAAGATCCGGTTGTCGCTGGAGGTGACCGAGGAGGGCTGGTGGAATCGGCAGCGGGAGACGGAGGAAGAGTGGTTGGAACGGGCGGCGCGGGTTGCCGAGGAGCTACGGGAGCGATATGCCGCGACCGACGAGCGACTCGGTCTGGTGACGCACGGGGGGTTCGCTGCCATGCTGCTCTATGCCTTGATCGGATACGCGAAGACGCCGAACGTGATATTGTCGCATCGCAATACGGCGATCACGCGGCTCGACTTCGACCACAGCGGGATGATCTTAATGCAGTATTTCAACCGGGTGGAGCATCTACCGTCGGCACTGCTGAGTTGAGGGCGGGTGGGATTTTCGCCCCCCTATGGTCCCCCCGCTGCGGCGGGGGGATGGGACAGTTTGGAGGGGAGTTACGGTGTCGGGCGGGGGGTACATGGTCAGGCGGGACGTGGCGGCGCGGATGCGCGATGGAACGCGGCTGCGGGCGGACGTGTATGTGCCGCGGGGCGGCGGTCCGTTTCCGACGGTGCTGTGCCGGACGCCGTACAGCAAAGCGCGCGACGTTCACGTCGAGATGGCGGAGCAGTTCGCGGAGCGAGGGTACCTGGCCATCGTCCAAGACGTGCGGGGACGGTACGCCTCGGACGGGACGTTTCGGCCCGGCTTCTACAGCGCAGACCACTGCGACGCGGAGGACGGCTACGACACCGTGGAGTGGGCGGCCGAGTTGCCGTGGTCGGACGGGAAGGTGGGCACGTTCGGTAACTCCTACTGCGGGTGGACGCAGTGGGAGCTGGCGCATACGCGGCCACCGCACCTGGTGACGATGGTGCCGCAGGGAATCGCCGCCAACCTGCTGGACCGCGAGCTATCGGGCGTGCTGCGGCTGGGGCGGGTGCTCTGGTGGAGTGTCAATACGCTGGCGCCGGACGAACGGCGGCGGGCCGGCGACACGTCCGGGCCGCACACGCACGAAGAGGCCGACCGGCTGTGGGAGGAGCGGGATCGCAGCAAGTGGCTGTGGTACCTGCCGCTGGCGGACATTCCCAATGCCGTGATGTACGGGATGGGGGAGCACTGGCGGCGCTGGCTGGCCAATCATACGACCGACTTTTTCGGTTTCGAGGACAAGCATCCGCAGATCGCGGTGCCGGCGCTGAGTATCACGGGTTGGTACGACCAGCAGATCGGCACGATCAAGCAGTTCACGGGGATGCGCGAGAACGGGATGACGGCGCGGGCGAGGGAGCGCCAGTATCTCATCATCGGGCCGTGGACGCACACGAGCACGGATTGGGACCGGCGGCTGGGTGACGTGGACTTCGGGCCGGCGGCGGAGCAGGACTACTACGAGGTGGCCGATCAGTGGTTTCGCTACTGGCTGCGGGGTGAGCGGAACGAGGTGGACGACTGGCCGCCGATCCGCCTGTTCGTGATGGGCGCAAACCGGTGGCGCGACGAGCACGAGTGGCCGCTGGCGCGCACGCAGTACACGGAGTTCTTCCTGCACAGCGGCGGTGACGCGAACACCGCGGACGGCGACGGATCGCTGTCGCGGCGGACGCCGCACGACGAGCCGCCGGACGAGTTCATATACGACCCGCGCGACCCGGTGATGACGTTGTATACGGCGGACGGGCAGCAGAAGCCGCACGACCAGCGGCCGTTGGATTGGCGGCGCGACGTGCTCGTGTATCGCACGCCGCCGCTGACGGAGCCGCTCGAAGTGACCGGGCCGATTACGGTGCGGCTGTGGGCGGCTTCGACGGCGCGGGACACCGACTTCGTGGTGAAGGTGGTGGACCGGCGGCCGGACGGGTTTGCACAGGAGCTATGCCACGGGATCGTGCGGGCGCGCTACCGCGATTCGCTGACACAGCCGACGCTGCTGGAGCCGGGCCGGGCCTACGAGTACACCATCGCGGTGAATCCGACGAGCAACCTGTTCCGGCGCGGTCACTGGATCGAGGTCCACGTGACGAGCAGCGACTTCCCGAACTTCGACCGCAACCACAATACGGGCGGCAACGACTACGCCGAGGCGACGCTCGTCACGGCGCGGCAGACGGTGTTTCACGACGCCGCGCGGCCATCGCGGGTGATCTTGCCGGTGATTGCGTGAGGGGGGAGGCGTCGGCATTCCTCACCCCCGGCCCCCTCTCCACCATGTGGAGAGGGGGTGGAGGGATTGTCAGCATCAGAATTTGTAGGATGGAGGGGCGGGGGCTGGACTGCGGCTGGCGCCGTAACAACGAGGCCGTGAGACAGGGGAGTCATGGTGGCACTATCAAAGCGCCTCGTCGTCGCTGTGTGTAGCCAAGACCTTATGGCCGTTGCCCTCTTGTATGAAGCGTCATCTCTTGGCTGCTTAGGTCCCAGGTCAACTCATGTTCTGGATAACTATGCAATAGGCAGACTCCTGCTAGATTCGAACCCGCACGGGAGTAGTGCGAGGCGTGTCGCCAACCTCGCAGACGATAGCGTGAGGGTCGTGCTTCACGGCGTTGAAGGCGACGTTGAAGTCTTTGGCATAGAGCACCAGTCGGCCGCGCGAAATAGCCACGTATTCGCCGTGATGCTGGCCGAATTCGCCTCTCAGCGCCTCGTAGGCTAACAGGTTGCGCCCGCTTTCCTTCCCGTTCACCGGTGTTTCACCCCCGGTTCATTATTACCCGCGCCGGCAATCACCTCAAGCGTCGCGGGCCTCACATCCTGCCGCTCGCCCCATCGCCGAGCGATAGAGAGGGGATAACAATTCCGTCGTCATTGCGGCGCAGGCCGCAATCCAGCCCCCCTGGGCCTGCACATGGCTGTGGATTCCCGCTTACGGAGACCTTTGCATAACCTGTCATTCCCGCGCCAGCGGGAATCCCCGCCCCCCCGTCGCAACGGGGGGACCATAGGGGGGCAACCCCCATCCTGTAAATCCTGTCCATCCCTGTAAATTTCCCCGCCCCATCTCCCCCCGTTGCGCTTGCGCCCCCGCCACCAATGTATCCCTAGTGACGGAGGTTGACGTATGCGTGACGACACTGGCGCACCACCCATGGCCCCAGTTGGGAGCCGTCTCGGCATGACGCCGGCCACCACCGGTGGCTTTGCCACCCCCCTGGCACCGGATCACCACGCCCCCGCAGTCAACTCGGCTGCGGCGCCGCGTGTAGATCGTCTGTGTGTTGCCCATCTGGCACCGGGTTCTGACCGACCCTCCGCCGAGCCACCGCGCCCGCCGGAGCAGGACCGTCCGCGTGCCGCCGCGTGGGCACCGGCTCCGCACGTACCCGCGGCCCCCACGGCCCCGGCGCCGGGTGCGGAGCGTCTGTGTGCCGCCCATCTGGCACCGGGTTCTGACCGACCCTCCGCCGGGCCATCGTGCCCGCCGGAGCAGGACCGTCCGTGTGCCGCCGCGTGGGCACCGGCTCCGCACGTACCCGCGGCCACGGCGGCCGTGGCGCCGGGTGCGGAGCGTCTGCGTGCCACCCATCTGGCGCCGGGTCTTTCCGCCGAGCCATCGTGCCCGCTGGAGCAGGACCGTCCGTGCGCCGGGCAAGCCCCCGCGTTGGCCGCCGCGTTGGCCGCCGACGACTCCCACGTCACGCCCCCGGCGCCACCGGCCCCCGACTGCTCCCGTCGGGCCGCCGCTGGCGCCGGCTCACGTCCAACCTCCGTCACCGACACGCTCGCTTCCGACTTGTACACCCCGGCTTTCACCGCCCAGGAGCTACAACTGCTCGCCGACACCGCCGACTCCCCCCCGCTCGCGGCCGAAATCCGCCTCCATCAGGTGCTCATCCTGCGCCTTCTCACCACCCCACGCCGGCGGCGGCGCCGCCGCCGCGCCGGGGCCGCCTTCCAGCGCCGGCGCCGCTACGCCCGGCAAACCGCCCTGCCCGCCACGCTGGCTGCCGTCTGCCGCACCCTGACCGTGTTGCAGCGCCTGCTCCAGACCCAGCACGCCCTCGCACCGAGCAAATCGACGGCGGCGCGGCAGTTTCTCGACGAAATAGCCGCCAACATGGCGGCAGAGCAACAGCAGCCCACCGACCCACCCATCGAGCCACCGACCTACCCACCCTTCGACCCATCTCCCGACCCACCCGCCGGCCCATCGCCGCCGTCCGACCTACCCGTCGAGCCACCGCCCGCCACGCCCCTCAACCCGTCTCCCGACCCGCCCACCGAGCCGCCGCCCTCCGACCCGTCCACGCCGCCCCCACCCCCGGAGGACGACAAATACCCGCTGGTCATGATCCCACCCGCACCGCTCGAAGAACCGCCACGCACCTCCCTCTACTCCCAGCGCGTCTCCCCGCTCTACGACCCCTGACCCCCGTCCCCCCGCCGCGACGGGGGGACCACAGGGGGGCGAGTCCCATCCTTGCCCATCCGTGCATCCCGAAAATCCCGCTGCAGACAAAAAACCTACCCCTGTGAGCCTAATGGTCCCCCGCGCAGCGGGGGGACAGGCGGCAGGTGGTTAGTAGAGGCCGAGGTAGGTGTCGGTTTCCCATTGGCTGACGCTGGTGTGGTATTGCTGCCATTCGCGGCGCTTGACTGCGATGTAGTAGGGAGCGTAGTCGTCGCCGAGGGCGGTGCGGATCACGTCGTCCTGCTCCAGGGCGTCTACGGCCTCGCTGAGGTTGGTGGGCAGGAAGCCGATGCCGCGGGCGCGTAGCTCGTCTTCGGGCACTTCGTAGAGGTTGTCGTCGTTGCGGGGGCCGGGGTCGAGCTGGCGCGCGATGCCGTCGAGGCCAGCGGCGAGCATGGCGGTGCAGGCGAGGTAGGGGTTGGCGGCGCCGTCCACGATGCGGTTCTCAATGCGGGCCGGGCCGGGAATACGGATCATCTGCGTGCGGTTGGAGCCGCCGTAGGTGACGTAGACGGGCGCCCAGGTGGCCCCGGAGCGGGGGGCGCCGCGGATGAGGCGCTTGTAGCTGTTGACGATGGGGCAGGTGACGGCGGTGAGGGCGGGCGCGTGGTGGAGGATGCCGCCCATAAACCAGTAGGCCAACTGGGAGAGGCCGTTGGCGTCGGACTCGTCCTCGAATAGGTTGGTCTTGTTGTCGGCGTCCCAGAGGCTGATGTGGTGGTGGGCGCCGTTGCCGGTGAGGTGAGCGAACGGCTTGGGCATGAAGGTGGCGAGGAGGCCATGCTGCTCGGCGACGGTCTTGACCATCCACTTGAAGAAGGTGTGGCGGTCGGGGGTGGTGGCGCCGTCCCCGTAGAGCCAGTTTAGCTCGAACTGACAGGTGGCGTCCTCGTGGTCGGCGGCATACGGTCCCCAACCCAACTCCTGCATGTAGGTGACGATGGTCGTGATGATGTCGAGGTTGCGATGCAGGGCGCGGAGGTCGTAGCACGGTTTGCCGAGCGTGTCGAGGGCGTCCCAGGGCGCGTAAGCGCCGTGCTCGTCCTGCTTCAAGAGCATGAACTCGGCTTCGGTGCCGGTGTTGAAGGTGTAGCCCTGCTGCCGGACCTTATCGAGCTGGCGCTGCAAGATGGTGCGCGGGCAGTAGGGCCACTCCTGCTCGTTGACGTGGATGTTGCCCGCAACCCAGGCGATATCGGGGCGCCAGGGCACGATTTGGAGGGAGTTGAAGTCGGGGATGCAGGCCATGTCCGGGTCGTGCGGCCCCTGGCCGATCTCGCCGGCCGCGAAACCGGCAAAGCCGGCGCCCTCTGCGGCCATTTCGTCGAGGTTGGTGACCGGGACCAGCTTGGCCTTCGGCGCGCCGCTCATCTCGACGTAGGAGCATAGGAAAAACTTGATGCCGCGATCATGGGCCAACTGCTGCACGTCTGCGAGTGTCCGTACCATGTCTGTCCCCCTTTGCACGCTACCAAAGATACCGGAGGGACGGTGGGGAGTGCAGGGGAGGGGGACAGGTATTTACATGGATGGACAGGATAGACAGGATAGAGGAGGTAGTTAGCCGTTCGGTTCGCGGCGACGTAACTCGGCCTCTAGCTGGCGGATTCGCTCCTCGGCAACCAGCCGACCGGCTTGCTCAACAGTGACACGAGTTTCAGCAATGGCGTGGGCGGCCTCGGCGGCATCTCGCTCTGCCTTGGCGGCGTCTCGCGCTGCCTCGGCGGTGTCCCGCTCTGCCTCGGCGGCCAGCCGGGCTGCCCATACCTCGTGCCCGCTCTCCAGGTAGGTGTTGGTTGCCGGGTCGTACAGTCGCGGGCGGCCGCCGGCCCAGCACAGGCTCAACCGCAGCACGGCGCTATACCCCTTGAGAATACCGTCCGGCTCCCTGGTCAACGCAATGGGCTGATACACCCCGTCCACCAGTCGCTCGCCAGCCAGCGGCTGCTCGTAATAGTCGTGCCCGGTCGGATCGAAACGCCAGTATTCGGGCACGCCGATCCGCGCATAGATGTCCCGCTTGGCGGTCATATCCTGCCGGGCGGTGCTGGCCGACGCCACTTCGACGGCGAGGTCCGGCGGCTTGCCCGCCTCCCAGGGCAAGTAGAGCCGACGCTGGCGGATAGCCTGCTCGTTCACGCCAAAGGCCAGGTATATGTCCGGGGCCACCCGGACGTTGAGATTGCTAGGCTCGTAGCAGAGGATCGTATTGCTGCTGAGGAAAGTATCGGGGCGCTCACCGAAGTCGGTGAAGTGGCTGGCGAGCAGGCCGAGCAGGTCGTGGACGGCAAGTTCTTGCTCCATAGCGTCAGGTGGTAGCTCCCGTTCGTAGGGGTCGAAGTCGAGGCCGGCGTAGTCAATGTCGCCCTGCTGGCGATAGGGCAACATGGTCGCGGTGGTGGCTACAGGGAGCGTGGTCGTCATCGCAAGCCTCACGGCGGCGCGGCGGAACCGCGGCGCGATTCATATGGTACAGACTGTTCGGGAGCCTGGGATGCTCAGTGTGAGACGGCGGCGGCGGCCTTCTCGCCGACGAGGAGTCCGTCGCGGAAGCGGGAGAGGGCGAACGGCGCGATCAGGTCTGGGGTGTTGCCGGTGGCGATTAGCTCGGCCAGGCACTTGCCGGCAATCGGTCCGGCCTTGAAGCCGTAGGTGCCCCAGCCGACATCCTGGTAGAAGCCGTCCAGGCCCTCGACACCGCCGATGATGGGTGAGTAGTCGGGGGTCATGTCGCAAATGCCGGCCCACTGCCGGAGCACTTTGACGTTGTGCAGCTGCGGGAATAGCTCCAGAGTGTAACTGGCCATCTGCTCCAGCGTGGGCAGCGTGCCGGCCATGCTATACGACTGATACGGGTCTACCTCTGCCCCGATGACCAGCTCGCCGCGGTCGGTCTGATTGATGTAGACGTGGAGGTTGGCAGAGACGATCACTTTATCGAGGAAAGGCTTCAGCGGCTCGGTCACGCAGGCCTGGAGCGGCTGGGTGACGATAGGGAGGGACACCCCGGCCATTTGCGCGACGACGGTGGCCCATCCGGCGGTGCAGTTCACGACCGCCGGCGTTGCGATGTCGCCGCGATTGGTGACGACGCCGGTGATGGCGCCGGTAGGCCCGCCGTCGGCAGGCCCCCACCCTGGCCCTCCCCCGTGCGGTTGCGCTTGCTGCGTGGAGCCATTGACGTTGATCGCGGTGGCTTCGGTGAGGGGGTGGATTTCGATGCCCATGCGCTCACAGGCGCGGGCGTAGCCCCAGACGACGGCATCGTGGCGGATGATGCCGCCCGGCGGGTTGTAGAGGGCGGCTTGGATGGGGTAGCGCGCGTGGTCGGAGCAATCGAGGGCCGGGACGAGGCGCTGTAGCTCGGCGCGATCAATCACGCGGTTTTCGACGCCGAAGAGGTTATTGGTCTCGGCGCGGAGGCGCAGGCCGGCGACGGCCGAATCGTTGTGGGCGAGGGTGAGGTGGCCGCACTGGCTGAAGAGGACGTTCCAGCTCAACTCCTGGGACAACTGCTCGTACAGCTCCAATGACGCGGCAAAGAAGGGGATGCCTTCGGGCGTGCGGTAGTTGGCACGCAGGATGGCCGTGTTGCGCCCGCTGTTGCCGGCGCCGAGGTAGCTTTTCTCCAGCACGGCGATGTTGGTGATGCCATGCTCTTTACCCAGGTAGTAGGCCGTTGCCAGCCCATGCACGCCCGCGCCGATGATGACGACGTCGTAGGTGCGCTGGAGGTCGTGCGCCTGGGGTAGCACGCGCTCTTTGCGAAATAGTTGGAGCATCTATCGCCGGTCCTTGCTTCCTGCTCGTGCTTACGCTGAGGCGTGGCTGGTCCCAAGCGTGGCGTGATTGTAACACGCGACCCAGCCATCGGTAGTTCATTCGGCTTGCAGGTCACTGGGCAAAAGAGAAACTCCCTTCCCAGATGTGACCTCCGCCGGGATCGTACTGGCCAGTCTTGATGTGGCTGATGGCATACGTCGGCAGCCGGCGCGCCGCTAGGCACATATCGCCACTCCGCCAGCCATGCTCCTCGAAACGAAAGTCCAGGTTGTCCGAACGATACTGGCGACGATGATAGGGAAGATCGTTGATGTCAACCGGAGTTACGTGTACAAAGAACGTTGCTTTGATATCATCCTGGTTGCACGGCTGCTTCACATAGAGCAGGGCATTGCCTCTGATATATACGTCGTAGGCAGATTCTATGACAAGGGTGTCACCCACGAACATCTCACTGACCAAGTCACGTGCCAACTCCTCCCGTGCCCAGCCCCCTACTCCCGGTGCTATCCAGACAATCCGATACGATACTCCTCCGAGAGCAGGTGCTGATTTACTCATGGATACAATGTACTGTGGTGCATAGCTGTTTCCTTGAAGCGTTCGCGAAACATTTGCAATGCCGATATGTTCGAATCTAGGCGTATCATCCGAATGCTCCTTCATCAAAAATCTGAAGGGGTACTCATAGACAGACAGTTGGATTCCTATTTCTCTCGGATTGTGCTCTTTGAGATAGTTTACTGCATTAATGTAGGAACGAAAGTTGCTATCGAGATTGTAAAAGCGCTCATCCGTTCTATCCACAGAGAAAATAGAACGTTTGTCATCCGAATAAATCGGTCGTGTCTCATTGAAGAAAACCCATGGCACACTCATTATCAAGAATATCTTCGCAAAATGTCCCGGTATCCTTGAACCAAGACTAGACACAAAGATGGCAGCAATGGGGGCACCAAGCATGAACAAGGGAGTATGCCGCCGGCTGGCCCACGGATCCCACCTCAATAGACTACTATACAAGATCATTCCTAGAACGATAGCGACCGCCAAGTAGACAGTAAGCGCACTAAATTGGAAGCGCCTTCCTAACAGCACTACTCCTAGCATGGAGACCGACAGAACCCAGAAGTGTAAGAAATTACCGGCATTAAGCTCGAGCTTCGAGAAGGTAATGCTCAGTTTTTGATTCCGATAAACTGCTCCTGGAATATCGTCCAATTCTCCCAGGATGCCATGGATACCATCAAGTGTCATAGCATTGATCCGGTCACTGGGAACACCTAGATGCAATGCGGCATGGCGGATGGTGTTCGCCCACACGATGGGTACACTGATTTCCGGATAAAAATCACCGGATTCAGTGGGAGGCTGGGGGTGTCCGAATAGTCCCCAGTTGCGTGCCCAATGCCCACTGTTCAATAGGAGTGCGAGACCGATCACCACGGCCGCTGCGGTAACCAACCGGATGCGAGGCTGCAACCCTTTGGCACAGATCATTCCGTAGGACCACAGCACGAGGGCAAGGGGCGGAGCGAATATATGGGCTGTACCCTTGGTCAGCAGCGCAAAGCCGAGGGCGAGTCCGCAAAGTGACATCCGGCCCACTGTTGGCCTCCGCAGGCATTGCAAGGCAAACAGTGCAAAGACCAGGAGCCAGAACGAAACCACTAGATCACTTAGCGTGCTGGCTCCCTGGAGCAAGCCCATAGGCAGCGTGGTGGCAATGACCAACGTAAGCACCTGTACCGGAAAGGACTGCTTCAATTCCTTGGTGATTAGGCTTGCCGCAATACCGCAGCCGACCAGAGCAAACCATTGCACGGTAGTGGCAAAGCGGTCTCCGTCGGAGATGATCTGGAAGTGTAAAATGCTCCATCCGGCCAAGGGTGGTTGATGAAGCTGTCTGAGCTCCGCTGTCGGAAACAAGCCAATGCTGCCTTGCTGTATCCACGACAAAACCCGTGGCATGTGATATACCATGGCATCCCAGGTGTTGGGTGGATAAACTAGCGCGATTGCTAAAACAACTGACCAGATCAGAGATACTGCCCAGAGTGCCTTGGAAGCACGGAATTGTGTCCAGGCTCCATTGAGCGTGTGGATGACTGCTTGCCTATTGCCATAGAAATAAAGGTAGAGGCCGGAGACAATCGTCAGTCCCGTCCAGAATACGAGTAGCATTTCAAATGTCAGCATGTTCCATATTGAAAGTAGCTCTGTGGCGACAACAAGACAGAGCGTGTAGAGGGTAGCGGCGTACACGAAACTTTGCCGCAGACCATACTTGCCTGTCCCGGCAAAACATAAAAGGAGGGCGCTGAAGAACAACGGTAGAATGATGATTGCCATTAAGTCCTCGCACTGCGGGTTACAGGCCGCTTACTCCTGCGATTGAAGCAGCCGGAGAATCATATCCCGGTACCCGGCCTGCGATCATCTGTTCGCGCCTCGCAGTTGCTGTAGGGCGTTCAGGCCGATGGGAGCGATGTCGAAGGACTCGCCGGTGTGCAGTACGGCGTCCCAGACGTAGGCGCCGTACTCCCAGCCGACCAGTAGCCAGTACGCGGGGACGGGGCCGAGGTCTTGGCGGAGGATCGTGGCGTGGACGTGGGCTAGGCCGGTGCGGGCGCAGGACAAGTCGGGGAGGGCCGGGTCGGACAGGTCGAGCGCCGTGAGCCGCTGCAAGACGGCGTGGCTGTGCGGTCCGGCCAGGACGAGGGTTGCGTAGACGGAGGTGACATCGGTCACGTAGCGGGACGGAGATTCCGTTGCTTGCGAGGCGGACGCTGCCCGGTCCTGGAGCGCTTGCAGCACGGCCGGCGTATCCCGTGGCTTGCACGTCACGAGCAGGTCGCCGGCGGCCAAGGGCCAGACGGCTGCGCCGGGGAGCTCCCATTCCGCGGGGTTGAGGGCCTCGCCCTGCACTTGCAGCTTGCCGAGCCAACTGGCGTCCGCCAGCAGGACGCCGGCTTGCGCCTGGTGCATTTCTTCATCCGGGGAGCGAAAGCGGGCCGCGACTTGCCAGCCGGCGTGGTCGGTCATGGTCGCGCCCAGCGCCAGGCTTGCGCGGTAGAGGGGTGTGCGTTTGATCGGTTGCATGGTTGTGGTCATTGACGCGCCAGCGCCGCACCACAATAGTCTATAGGATTGTGCGGCGCTGGCATCGTCAGGCTCTCAGCTTCTTGCCGGGCGGGTCGTAGAAGGGATCGGGCACGATCTGCGCCTGCGCCAAGCGGCCGCGGACGGGCATTGTCAGCACCTGGCCGGGGGCGGCTAAGTCCTGCGATACCCAGGCCAGCCCGACGGCTTTGCCGTTCACGGGCGAGTAGCGGGCGCTGGTGACGCGGCCCACCGGGCGACCGTCGAGGACGAGCGCGGCGCCGTCCTCGGGCACAACGTCATCGCGCATCTCGAAGCCGACCAACTGCTCGCGGGAGGCGCGCTGCTGTGCTTGCAGCGTCGCCGCCTTGCCAATGAAGTCCTCTTTGTCCAGCTTGGCCACCCAGGCCATGTCGGATTCGAGGACGTTGCTGGTGGCGTCGGTGTCCACGCCGACGATCAGGTGGCGCTTCTCCAGGCGCAGCACGCGCTGGGTCTCCACGCCGAACGGGCGGATGTCGAACTCTCGTCCGGCGTCGAGGATGGCATCCCACATGTGCTCGCCGTATTCGGCGGGGAAGTGCAGCTCCCAGCCGGTCTCGCCAACGAAGCCGATCCTCAGCATGATGCTGGGCACGCCGGCCACCGCGGCCTGGCGACAGCGCATGTAGCGGAAGGCGCGTCGGCCTAGGTTACGCTCCGTCAGCTTGGCCAACGTGTCTCGCGCTCGTGGGCCGGCCACGTTTACGGCGGCCAAGCCGCCGGTGACGTTGGTGATGTGGACTTGCCAGTCGCTCACGGCGAGCCACCATTCGAGCCACTGCTGCATGAACTCGATGTTGCCGGTGGTCGTGGTGATGAAGAAACGGTCGGCGGCGAGGCGAGAGATCGTGCCGTCGTCCAAGATAATCCCCGCGTCGTCACAGATCACGGAGTAGCGGGAGGCGCCGACGCGCAGGTCGGAGAGGCGATTGGTATACACCTTGTCGAGCAGCTTGGGAGCGTCCGGGCCGCTCACCTCCAGCTTGCCGAGCGTACTCAAGTCAATGACGCCGACGCGCTTGCGGACCGCCCAATACTCCGCCTCGACGGCCTGCTGCTTGCTGTCGGGCGCGCCGTAGTAGAGGGGGCGCTGCCAGTCGCTCATGTCCATCCAGACGCAGCCTAGCTCGTCGTGCTTGTGATGCATGGGCGTGCGCTTGACCGGGTGGTGGCGGGCACCGGCGAGTGCCCCCAGCGATACGGGCGCGGTCGGGGGCCGCGAGGTCGTTCTGCCGGTCTGGCCGATGGTCCTGCCGGTGCGGTCGGCGCAGACGGCGATAGAGGCCAGCTGGCACATCTTGCCCTGGCACGGACCCATCGTGACCGTGGTGTACCGCTTCAGGGTCTCGATCTGGTCAAAGCCCTCGGCAATGGCAGCGTCTATATCCTTGGTGGTCACATCCTCGCAGAGGCAGACGAACGAGCGCTTGTCTCGCCCGGTGCTTTGCCCGGCCAGTTCTGCCGCGGGCGCATCAACCGCATTCCCGGTGACGTCGCCGACGGCGGTGACGTGATCGGGCAACGAATCCACGACGTAGGCCGCACGCTGCTCGTCCCAGACGACGGTGCCGCCGGCTTGCATCACCAGCCCGGCGTCCGGCACGCGGTCGCCGCAGACGATGATGAGGTCGCAGGCAATGTCCTGCGAGGTAGTGCGTATACCGGTCACGTGCTTGGCGCCGCGGGCCGCGATAACATCAGCGGCGGGCACCACGGCGGCGATGCGGGTTCCGGCTGCCTGCAAGCAGGCCACGATGGGGGCAGCGCGGGCGTCGTCACCGACCACTACGGCTTGCTCGCCCGGCTCGATGGCGTGCATGTTGGCGAGGCGCAGCACGGCGCTGCTCAACATGACGCCGGGCAGATCGTTGTTCTCGAAGACGAGTGGCGTTTCGTAGGCGCCGGTGGCGACGACGATTTCCGCGGCCCGCAGTTGAATCAGCCGTTCCCGGACGTGGGACTGCTGGGCACGCTCTTGTTGGACAATGCCGAGCAAATTGCCCTCGTAGAGGCCGAGGCAGGTTGCGGAGGTGAGCACCTGCACGTTCGGCAGCGCGGCCAGTTGGGCGGTTAGCTCCTGCATCGTCTCGGCGGCTGCGTCACCGTCCGCACTGACGCCGGCGTAGCGGAGATGGCCGCCCAGCGCCGGCTGATCGTCAATGAGCGTGACGCGGCGACCCGGCTGGGCGGCGGCGATGGCGGCAGCGATCCCGGCCGGGCCACCGCCGATGACCGCTACGTCGGTATGGAGGTAGCGGTGCTCGTAGCCCGGTGCATCGTCCGAGGCGGCCGGCGGGTGGTCGGCTACCTCGCCGAGGCCGGCGACGCGGCGGATGAGCGGCTCGACAAAGCGCCAGGCGGTCGGGTGGGTGAAGGTCTTGTAATAGAAGCCGACGGGCATCAGCCAGTCGAACCGCTCGGCAACGGCCAGCCAGTCTCGCTCCAGGGAGGGGGAGGCGTTCTGGTGCCGCACTTGCATCCCGGCGTGGATCGGCTCGGTGCAGGCGCGGACGTTCGGCGTGCCGTCCACGTTGACCAAGCAGTTGGGGCAGCGGCCGGCGACACACAGCAGGCCGCGCGGCCGGTGGTACTTGAAGCTGCGGCTGAAGATGCGCTGCCCGGCGCGATACAGGGCAGACGCGACGGTATCGCCGGGCTGGGCGGCCGTCGGCTGGCCGTTGAAAAAGATCGTGGTAGCTGGTTCGTCGTTCATGCGGATGGCCTAGTCGGGTCTCTTGCCTCGCTCATGGTACTGGGTAGCCCCCCTATGGTCCCCCCGTTGCGACGGGGGGACATGGATTCCCCGCTTGCGCGGGAATGACGCTGTCGGCCTCCGTCATGGGGCGGCTCCGGGGAAGGTGGTTTCTAGCACCTCGTTCGTTAGGGTGTTGCGCTGCGCTACGAACCACTGGCGACAGCCCATGGTGTGGTACCACCACTCTTGCTGGACGCCGGCAACGTTCGCGGCGGCATAGCTGTATCGCTGCCAGGCGTCGGCGGGCGCGTCCGGCGGTGGGCGCTCTTTGACCTCGCCACCAAACCGAAACTCGTACACGCTGCGCTCGCCGCAACTCGGACAGGGTAACAGAAAGGACATCTTACTACTCCCGGCTAACGAGCGGTGTTACTGTGCCTCCGCGGACAGGAACTTGCGGCAGAAATAATCGAACGATGCGTTCTTTGCTCGCGCGGCCTCGACGGAGAAACAGTCTAATATCTCCAGCATGAACGCCAGGTCGAAATTGAAGCCCCGAGGCCGCAACCGTGTGAACTCCTCTTTGGTGATTTGGTCGGTCGCAACCAACTCGCCGATGCCTAGCCTGGCGCTGTGCTCGGCATTCAGCCCGGCGAGGTACCAGGCCTCGATCTCCGGGACGACTACCAGCACGCGCGCATCCTCTAATTGCCTCATTCCACCTCGTACATCGTCCTTTTTCGCCGTAACGCATGGAGCCGCGTTGAGGTCAGTCACGTAGATGTAGCTGGCGTCTTGTCTTGATTGGATATTCCGGATATAGCTCCTCCTCCATTCTGGCTCCTCCTCAGCATACTGTACTACTTGGACCCAGTCATATCGGCCCTCAAGTAGCGGCCGCACCACTCTGTCGAAGAATAGATCATCATACCTACCTTCAACCCAGATATAGAGACACTGGTAAGGCATCGCTAGTGCTCCAAAAGGTTGTGTTTATAAAGATCGCCAATCCCTATCTCGTGATCGAGAAATGATCTGACCATTTCCTTCTCACTGGGCCGCGATACCCGGGAGAAGCCGTCCTTATAGCGGGAGATGAGCAACAGATTCTCCAGACCAGCGTGTTGGACTAGCTCCGGGCTTTGGGTGGTTACGAGAATCTGCTTTTTCTCTGCCTTATCCTTCAGCATCAAGACCACGTGGGACATGAGATGCGGGTGGATGTTGCGCTCCGGCTCTTCGATCATCACGACGGAATACTCCTCGAAGTAGAGTGCGACGATGAGGGCGATGATGTTGATAGTGCCGTCGGAGATGAACGAGGCCGGGAAGGGAGTCTCCGGCGCATAGGATTCTCTCAGCGTCAGCAGGAGCCACTTATCGGCGAGCGGCTCGACGGCGACGTCCTCCACAAACGGGAGCATGGCCTGCACGAGCAGGCGGAATCTCCGGTGCGTGCCGGGATCGTCGAGAATCTTCCGCAGCACAAGCGCCAGATTGCTCCCATCCTCCTGCAGTGCCGACTTCCCGGCCATCTCCACCGCCCGTTTGGGCGGGCGACTGTCGAGGTCGTAGATGGCGGTACCGACGCCCATGAAGATTTCAGCGGGAGGGAGAAATAGCGGATGCTGCAGGAAGCGCCGCTCCAGAAGCAGGCTGGCCGGAGCGGTTTCTTGCCCTGTTTTCCAGATCGGAGGGAGAAAATCCCGCTCGGTGAACGGCACACCCGCCGGGAGCTTGAGATCGCAGTGAAACTGCCCATCCGTGTTGTGCAGGACGACACTGCCCTCCCCAAGGCTCCGCTTCACCAGATATTCGCCACCTGTATGCCACACTAGCTTAGAGAATGCACATTCCAGTGTAAGACGATCACTCACAATCTCCACGTCTCCACTTTCAGAGAACTTCAGAGAGAAGTGGTAGCTCACCTCTTCTACCTTTATCTCCGGCGGTCCGGCTTCAATGGGACCATCGTTGTCGTCACGCAGAGTAAATTGCTCATCGGCGTCGGCGGTAATCGTCACGGAGAGCGGGCGGCTGCGGCCAATCCGAGCGTTGGTCAGGAAATCAACACCGCCTTGGAGGGAGATTGCGTCTTTCAGGCCATGGTCGGCTATGTCTCTCAGGAATCTGAAGACGTGCAGCAGGTTGGACTTGCCGGAGGCATTGGCGCCAACGAGCACGTTGAACTGGCCCAGGTGAAGCTCGAAGTCGTCAAAGCTGCGGAAGTTCTTTATCCTGACGCGCTTAATCGCCATCGCTGCGTTCCTCACGTCCCGGTCGGATCGCTTGCCGTGTCCACGAACGATTGTATAGCACCGTCACCTAGCAGGAGTGGGTGACTTCCAGGAGGTACATCACCATGATGTCGTCGTCGCCTAGCTCCAGGTGATAGGCGTCGGAAAGCTGCTCGACGCGAGCAATCTGCTCGCGGTTGGCTTGGAAGATCGGGCTGAAGGGAAAGAAGCTGAAGTCGAGCACGCGCGAGGACAGCCCGAACTGACCGAGTAGCTCGGCGGTGCGGAGCTGGCCCAAGATCGAGATTTGCATGATGTAGGCCCGGCCGCCCGATGCGAGCATATCGGGCAAAAGCGTGAGCAAGTGGTCGAGGAGGTTTCTGCCCCAGAAATCGATGGCCCGATGGCTGCTCGTCTCGGTGAAGGGGTCTACGGGCATCTGATAGAGGCTGGCGACAATGACATCGTACTGCGCTGCCGGCTGATAGGTATAGAGGTCCGCGACCGCGCCGTGGACACGGTCCGCCACCCCGTTGCGGAAGGCGTTGGCCATGGTATTGGCTACCGCCTCGCGCTGAATGTCCAAGGCGTCTACGTGGGTGGCGCCATTCAAGGCCAACTGGACCGTGAGGACGCCGCTGCCGCAGCCAATATCCAAGCAGCGCTGGCCTTTGCCCTCGGCTGAACGATAGAGATGCTTCCAGAGCAGGAAGCTGCCTTGGGTGGGTTGGAACACCCCGGCGTCGCAGACGATCTCGGGGAACTGCAGCGGATAGAGCGGGCGGCCTTGCGCGTCGGCCCACGGCTCGGCCACCGTGGCGGTGCTCGGAGTGTCGGTGGGGGCGTCCGAGGGTAGGGCCGCGCCATGGCTCGCTACGGCTTGGGTGCGGCCCGGCTTGGTGCCGGCGAGGCGCCGGCGGGCAGCAACGAGATGGTCGGGAGAGACGCCGCAGCAGCCGCCGACAATCTGAGCGCCCTCTTGACGCCACATGGCGGCCAGATCGGCGTACTCTTCAGGCCCGACGCGCTCATCGAACTTCCAGCCGGGATCGGCGTAGCGGCCGAGGTTGGGATACACGCCTAGCGGGAGGTCCGTGAAGTCGCGTAGCCAGGGCAACATGCCCGGCACGTGGTCCGTGGGCAGGCAGTTGATGAGCAGCGCGCCGACACCGAGGGTTTCGAGCTGTCGAGCCGCGCGTCCGAAGCGATCACCTTCCGGGCCGCCCCAGTGCTGACCGTGGATGCCGCACACCCCGTCGCGGCAGCGGCGGAAACTGAGCCAGACGGGCAGGCTGGTCTCCAGCATGATCTCGACCGCTGGCACGGTGAGATCGTCGCGTAGGAGGGACATGGTTTCCATGAACACCAGGTCAGGCGGGTTCTCCGCTAGGACCCGGAGCAGCAAGCGCAAGGTATCGAGTTGCTGAGGCTGGGTGACATCGCCATTGAGCGTGAAGGCGACGGCGCAATTGTCGCTCTGGCCGGCCTCCTCGACGGCCTGGCGGGCCAGCCGCACGCCGAGCCGCGCCACATCCATCCAATGCGGCCGGAGGGTGGCGCCGGCACCACCGTGCGCTTCTCGCTCCGGCGCGTCCAGGATGGCCCACGTATCGGTCGAGATGAGGTCGCAGCCGGCGGCGACAAACGAGCGATGGACTTCCAGGACGGCGTGCGGCGCGTTGTAGAGGCCCCACGTGCCCCAGAGGCCCTCGTCGTCGAGCTGGTAGCCCTGGAGGTTGGCGCGCTGTAGCTCGGTGGACACGCCGCCATCGAGGATGACGCAGGTGTCCTCGGCCAGCAGGTGCTCGATTCGCCGGTAAGCAGGCGGACGATAATTCTCCATTGTAGAGTCTCTTTGGGGGTAGCCCCCCTATGGCCCCCCCGCTGCGGCGGGGGGACGGCCGCGGGCGCCAGCGCGTTGAGCGGCCAGGTTTGCAGACATGCGCTAGTGCCGGGTCTCCTTCCAGCCTGGGCCGCCACCGTAGACGCGGTTGGTGCCGACGAGCGGGATGCCGCAGATCATGGACGATTCCAGGGTGAGCGCCCGGAGGTCTTCGGGGTCGAGGTCGTGGATGTCGGCCTTGCCGCAGGCACGGGCGAGCATCTGTACTTCGGAGACCATCGTCAGCAGGAAGCTGGCTACCCGCTCGGCGCCCTCGTCAATGTCGAGGCGCTTCATCAACTCGGGGTCCTGGGTGGTGATGCCGACCGGGCAACGCCCGGTGTGGCAATGATGGCAGAAGCCCGGCTTGGTGCCGAGCTGCTCATAGTCCTCGACGTAGAGGGCCTTGTTGCAGTTGAGGGCGATCAGTCCCGCTGTGCCGATGTAGACGGCGTCGGCGCCAAGGGCGAGCGCCTTGGCCACATCCACGCCGTTACGGATGCCGCCGGCGATGATAAGCTGCACCTCGCCGTACAAGCCGAGGTCCTCCAGGGCGGCGCGAGCCTCGCAGACGGCGGCGAGCGTGGGGATGCCGGTGTGCTCCTGCAATATCTCCGGCGAGGCCGCGGTGCCACCCTCCATGCCGTCAACGACAACTACGTCGGCGCCGGCCTTGGCTGCGAGGCGCACGTCGTCAAAGACTCTGGTGGCGCCCATCTTGACGAAAATGGGCACCTGCCAGTCGGTGGCCTCGCGCAACTCTTCGATCTTGATAATCATGTCGTCGGGACCGAGGAAGTCGGGATGCCGCGCCGGACTGCGCTGGTCTACGCCAATCGGCAGGTCGCGCTGCTCGGCAATCGTGTTCGAGACCTTGGAGCCGAGGAGGAGGCCGCCGGTGCCGGGCTTGGCGCCCTGCCCGATGGTTAGCTCGATGGCGTCGGCGCTGCGGGCGTCGTGGATATTGATGCCGTAGCGGGAGGGTAGCACCTCGTAGACAAGGGTCTTGCTGTGCTCGCGCTCGGCTGGCAACATGCCGCCGTCGCCGGTCGTGTTGGATGAGCCGACGCGCGCGGCGCCCTCGGCCAGCGCCACCTTGGCGTTGTAGGAAAGCGCCCCCCAGCTCATGCCGGTAATCATGATCGGAATATCCAACTCGATGGGCTGCTCGGCAAAGCGCGTTCCGAGGACGGTCTTGGTCGTGCATTGCTCGCGATACCCTTCGAGGGGAATGCGCGTCAAAGTGCAGGGGATGAACGTGAGGTCGTCAAAGGTGGCCCAGCGCCGCTCGCGCAGGGTGCCGAAGCCGCGCATCCGGTAGCGGCCCAGCTCGGCCTTGACCTGAATATCCTCGATGACCTCGGGCGTATACGTCCCGCTCGATTGGAGGTGGTCGTCGCCGTTGTCAATCACTCTTCATGCTCCTTGGAGGCGCCCCCTGTGGAGCGGCGGACCTACCCCCAACCCCCTCCCTAAAGGGAAGGGGCTACCGGCTTTTCGCTAGAGCGCCTCCCGCCAGGTGGCCCATTCGCGCTTGTCGAAGTTCCATAGGCGCCGTCCGGCGATGACCTTCTTGAACTGCGGCAGGCGTGATAGGATGTCCGGGCGGTCGTTGCCCAGATGGCGCGACAGCGTGGTTTCCAAGAAGGCGCGGTCGGCGGCGGTCGGCTCTTCGATGGCTGCATCGTTGCCGAGGTCGGTGATATTGCCGCCAACGAAGCCGACGCCCTCGTACATAGAATCGCAGAAAGCCGCGCCCGCGTCGCCGCAGACGATCAGCGTTCCTTTCTGTGCCATGAATCCGGCCATGTAGCCGCAGTTGCCGGCGATGAGCACCACGCCACCCTTCATGGAGACGCCGGCGCGCGCCGCCGCGTCGCCGTGGATGACTACCGTGCCGCCGCGTATGGTGGCGGCTGCTCCATTGCCGGCACTGCCGCGGACAATCACGGTACCGGTCAACATCGACTCGGCCAGGCCCCAGCCGGCGCTGCCGTTGACCTGCACGGTGGGGCCGTCAATCATGCCGGCGCAGTAGTAGCCGACGCTGCCGTCAAATGTGACCTGTACCGGGTCCAGGAGCGCCACGCCGAGATTGTGTCGGGCGTCGGGGTTGTCCACGTACACGCCCGTCGCGCCCTGGGCGATGAGGCGCTTGATCTCGGCGTTGATCTCCTGCGTCGTTTTGCCGGCGCCGGCTACCGCTGCCATGCGCGGACCTCCTCGGCTTGGGCCTCGCGCACGTCGCACTCACCGCGGAAGGCACTGTGCAGCGCCAGCTCTTCCGTCGCCACCGCGACAAAGCGCTCGGTCTCGGTAACGAGCAGCGGCTTGAAGGCGTAGCGGTCCTTGGCAAAGCCGATGGAATCGGCCGTCGCGGCGAGATAGCTGAACGAGCCGTCCAGATCGGCTACGGAGGCCGTGAGCGCCTCGACCAGGTCCATGCCTTGGGACAGCCGCTCGGCGAGGTACACGCCGATCACTTCGGAGTCGTTGTCGGTATAGAACTTGACGCCGCGCTGCTCGTAGCGGCGGCGGAGCGTGTGGTAGTTGGTGATATGGCCGTTGTGGACCACGGCTACGTCGGGATAGCCGTGTGCCCAGAAGGGCTGGGAGTGGCTCAAGTCCACGCGCGATTCGGTGGACAGCCGCGTGTGACCGATGCCGTGCGTGCCGGTCAGGGCGGAAACGCCGTAGGTGGCGTCGAGATTTTGCGGGGAGCCGACCTGCTTGACGATCTCCAGGGCACGTCCCATGCTTACGACCTCGATGCCGGCGGCGACCGCCTCGATCTCCCGTTCGAGTTGCTGTGGCTCGCCAGCGTACACCAGCACGAGCCGCAGGTACTCTGCCGTCGTCGTGGCCGCGCTGACCGTTCCCAACTGCCGCGCCCGCTCGACGACGCGCTCACTGCGCTCGGCAAGGCCGTCTTGCTCGCCCAGCTTGATCCGCAAGACGATGGTGCCGTCGGCAGGCGTCCCATTCTGCGCGCCCGGATAGAGTGCTACGCCGGCCGAATCGGGGCCGCGGCGGTCCAGGGCATCAAGCATGGTGAGCACAACCCGACCTATCGGCGCTGCCGGGTCGGTCTTATCGAGAAAGCCGACGATCCCGCACACGGTCGCTGTTCTCCTTGTCTTGCCTCACCCTCTGACGGGCCAAAGCCGCACGGATAGTGCCAGGTGTGGTGCGCCTTTGGCCCATCACCTGGCCCCCTCCCTGAAGGGAAGGGGAATGGCGGCCCTCGCCCCGGCCCGGCCCGCAGGGGGGATTCTCGCTTTCGCGGGAATGACGCAATGGATGTCGGGAACATGGTACATCGCGGAGGCATAGCCGTGCAGGAGTGACGGCTGCGCGGCCTGGTTGGGGGTGGGGATTTTTCGTCTGCATCGGGATGGACAGGAGGGGGCGGCAGTTGGCGTCTTCCTGCTGGGCCAGGACGACAAACTCGCGGCACTGCGACATGATGGAGACCTCCGGCCAAGGCAGCGAGCACCCCCTCGCCCCGAGGCTACCGGGTGCGGGGCGGTGTCCACTATGTCTCCGAACGGGTGTCCACCATGTGTCCCGTCTGTACACCCTGCAGGGAGGGGGTGGGGGTAGGTCCCGCTCCCGCCGCGGGCATTCTACCAGGCCGGCCGGATGGTGCAGACGAGCGGGCGTGCTACACTCGCCGGTGCATGGAGAGTGGACCCGACCTGACCGGGGCGCTATCCCCGGACCGCGAGTTGGCCCGCCACGCTGCGTTTGCCCTCTATACGCTGCTGTGGCTGGAAGCGACCGCGTCCCTACCGCGGCGACTCGGCGCCGCCGATCAGCGCCGCCGGCCCGACGCTGCTGACCTGGCCGGGCCGGAAGTCTTGGCCGCGACGCTGCGTGAAGTGGCGGCGCGCTGGCCGCGGCTGTTTCCGTACTTCACTACGCCGGGCGCGTGCGACGCCGTGGCCGGGGTTGCTCCCGCAGCCTGGCGCCAGCTCTTGGGGTGGCTGCGCGCGCAGCCTCTGGCCGGTACCGAGCCGCAGGCGCTCTACGAGATCGGCCTGATGGTGCTCGGCGTCGCTTTTCCGGCCGTGGACATCGCCACGATCCGCGATCTGCCGGTGAGCCGGCGCACCCGGGTAGTGGAGTGGCCCAACGCCGCCGGCTACCCGACACTTCTGCTGGCGACGTTTCACCCCGCCTGGTTTGCGGCCGACCGGGTGCGACTCTACGCGCAGGGAGACGAGGCTACGGTGCTCGCCGCCTGGGCGCTCACCCTGCTCCATGGTGACCCGGACTGGCCGGCAGCAGCACTGACGACGGTGGCTGAGGCGGCTGCCGAGACACCTGATCCTCAAGCCGGGGAGTGGCTGCTGCACTACCGCCTCCACGATAGCCTCGACGACCGGCTCGCGCACTTACCAGCGGAACGGGTGGTGGACATCTGAAGATGCCGGTGTAACAGCCCGGCCCCTTGGAGCCAAGGATATCTCAGTGGGGAGTACTTCTACAGCGCCTGGCCCATGGGGGAGACGCAAGAAATGTTGGAGCTATTGGCCGATACGCTTGAGGATTTACATGCAATCACTGCTCATTTCCCAATCGCGCTCCTGGTCGTAAGCGCCGGGGTGAGTGTTGCACTACGCATCAAATCCAGTGTCCACTTGCAACATACCTCCTGGTTGTTGCTGTGGATTGGCACACTCGGTGCGATCATTGCCAGCGTAACCGGCCTCATCTCGCATTTCCCTTATGAAGAAACCGAGCTACATGGCGTGATCGAGGTGCATCAGCTGTGGAGCTTTGCCGTGACCGCCTTCTTCATCGTGCTGACAAGCTGGCGCTGGATTTCTCGCAGAAGAGGAGTGGATGCCGGCACAACGCCGCTGTATCTGGTCGTTATTTTGGTGGGCATGGTGGGATTGGTTCTCTCCGGGATGACCGGGGGTGATCTGGTCTATGACTATGGGATAAATGTCAGGGGCGTGAATCCGCTGTTGGGTCGGTGATGAGGCGTCCGGGGACAGCCCTGACCGCCGCCCCATTGCGCTTAACTTAAAAACACCACCTGCCGCCATTCCCGCGTGCGCGGGGTTGACGGCAGGTGAGCCGGTTGATGGTCCGCGACTGCTCTTATTCCTTGGGCCAGCCGGCGGGAATTTCGTTGGCGGCGAGGGCAGTTGAGATGGCGGTAGCGGCCTCCGAAGTCACCCAGGCTTTCCAGGTGTCGGCGTTACTATTCAGCCACCAGAGCGCGGCGTCGTTGGCGTCGGCATCCGGGTTTTCGCTTTGCCAGGCAGCGACCGCTTGATAGGTGCTGATGTTGAAGTCCCACGCCCGCAGCATGTCTACCACGTCGGGCGCCCTGGTCAGCATCTCCGGGTGTACGGCAATCAGGATGGTAGCGTCTTCATAGGCGCACGCCTTGGTCGTGAACCAGCACTCGTCGCTATACTCCGGTTCTTCGAGCCGGACCAGGTCCAGGACCAGCGCCGGGTCATTGGTCCCCCACTGGTAGCCCAGCCACGGCTCTTTCTTCTCGTAGGCACCGTAGAGGTCGGCGTTCGCCGCCGCGCCGTCCCCAGGGTTGACCACATGTACGTGATCCAGGAGTCCGTAGCCCTCGATCTGTTTGGCGTTCACTTCCTCGCAGGCCCAGCCGATGACGCAGGACACCAGGCGTGCTTTGCCGCCCGTTTCCGCCGTCGCAAAAATCTCCTTGAACTTCTCGTCCTTCAGGTCCTCGATGCTGTCCAGGTCCGGGTACTGTTCCTGGAGATATTTCGGGATGACAAACGCCGACTGCCAATCCTTGCCCAGGCTCAAGCCGATGGAAACCACTTCACCGGCTGCCTGCGCTTCCATCCACGCTTCGTCCTGGTTCGGCAGCCAGATTTCCAGGGTGACGTGGCTGTCACCCCGCCGCAGGCCCTGGAACAGCGGCAGCGTCGCGCCAAAGACTACGCCGGTGGGATACCCGTAGCCCTTTTCGACGATGTACTGCGCGATGCGGTTCTGGACCTGGGCGCTCGTCCAGTTCAGATCGCTGAAAACGATGGCCTCTTTGGCTGCCGGTACGGGTGTGACCTCGACGATGACCTCCTTGGTCACCTCTACGGTCTCCGGCTCCCCACAGGCGCCGAGTGGGATTACCGCCAGCACTAACAGCAGCAGGGCGACTAGCCGATACTTGGCCAACATGGCTCGCTCCTTCCCCGATCTTGAGTACGTGAACTCTGCCGGCATAAGTGTAGCAGTTGTCGTTAGCCGGCGCGCAACGATTCCTGTTGCTTGCGGGCCACCGCTTGCGTGAGCCGATCCATGATGATGGCGAGGAAGACGATGGCCAGCCCGGCGATGGCCCCGTTCCCCGGTTGGTTCTTTTGCAGCGCCCGCAGCACGTTATCACCCAGACCACCGGCGGCCACCATGCTGGCGATAGTCACCATGGCCAGCGCCATCAGCGTCGTCTGGTTGATGCCGGCCATGATGGTCGGCAAGGCCATCGGAATCTGGACGGTGGTGAGTATCTGCCGGGATGAGGCGCCGAACGAGCGGGCGGCTTCAACCGTTTCGGTGGGCACCTGCCGAATTCCCAAGTTGGTCAATCGGATCACTGGCGGAACCGCGTAAATGATGGTGGCAAAGATGCCGGCCGGTTTGCCCAAGCCGAAGAACAGAATGCCCGGCAGCAGGTAGACGAAACTGGGCATGGTTTGCATACCGTCCAGGAACGGGCGCATCAGGTTGTCGGCCAGTTGGCTGCGGGCGGCCAACACCCCCAGCGGCAGGCCGATCACTACCGAGATCGTCACTGCCACCACCATGAGCGCAATCGTGTCTATCGTGTTTTCCCACAGGTCCATGAAGCCGACGAACAGCAGCGCAAAGGACGTGAAGGCCAGCAACTGCCAGCGTCCCACCGCAAACGAAATCAGGGCCAAACCGACCACGATAGCGGGCCAGGGCACCCATTTCAGGACGTTCTCGATGTACACCAGCGCATAGGTCACGGCCGTACTCAGGCTTTCGAACAGCCAGCTTCCCTCTTTCGTGATCCACCCGACCGCGTCGTCAATGGCGCCACCGGTGACCTCGCGGATCGTTTTCTCCAGCGTGACGGTGCCGCCACCGGAGGTTTGGACTGTCGAGCTGGACACGGTGGTGGGGAACCCCATCTCCGTGCCCCAGAACACGAGGCTGACTATCAGCACGATGACCACCACCGCCACCCCGGCCAGCCAACGGTAGAGCGGTCGGTTGGGGACGAGCGTATACCGCGGTGTTGGGGTTGCCGTATCGGATTGCACGTTTTCGGCCCGGGCCATGTTAGCCCTCCTCACTGCCTGCCGACAGACCGGTCAGCAAGGCGCCCCGGCGAATTTCGCCGAGCAGACTGCCGTTCGCACCAACTACCCCAATGGGATACCGGCTCTGCGCCGCCATCGGGATAATCTCCTCGATATAGGTTTCCGGGTCCGTGGTCAGCGCCGGGACGACCGACGCTCCTTCCAGCGATTTCACCTGCTGGGAGGCGAGGGCCTTGACCTGGTCCTCCGTGAGAATCCCGCGCAGGGTGAAGTCGCGCCCGATCAGGAACACCGCGTCTACGCCGTGGCTCCGCATGGTGTGTAGCGCCACCCGGGGTCCTTGGTATTCGTACACCACCATCTCCGGCTCGTGCATGATAGCCTTCGCCTGAATTACCTTGGCCCTGGATACGTCCTGGACAAACTCGGTCACGTAGTCGTCGCTCGGCAGCGTGACAATCTCATCGGGTGTGCCTTCCTGAATGATCTGCCCGTCGCGCATGATGGCGATGCGGTCGCCCAGCTTCAGGGCCTCGTTCAGGTCGTGCGTGATGAAGACGATGGTCTTCCGCAGCGTTGTCTGCAGCGAGATAAGCTCGTCCTGGATTTCTCGGCGAATCAGTGGATCGAGACCGCTGAACGGCTCGTCCATGAGCAGCACGTCCGGGTTGACCGCCAGTGCCCTGGCAATCCCGACGCGCTGCTGCATCCCACCGCTCATCTCCCGAGGGTAGTAGTGCTCCCAGCCCTTCAGCCCCACCGTCTCGATGGCCTCGGCCGCTGCCTTGTACCGCGCGGCTTTCCCCATGCCCTGTATTTCCAGGCCATAGGCCACGTTATCCAGCACGCGGCGGTGCGGCAGCAGACCGAAGTGCTGGAAGACCATCGCGATCTTCTGCCGGCGAAACTGCGTGAGTTGGTCGGACGAGTAGGTGCAAATGTCCTCGTCGTCGAAATGAATCTGTCCCTGGGTGGCTTCGGTGAGTCTGATGAGGCAGCGCACCAGCGTTGACTTGCCGCTGCCGGACAGCCCCATGACGACGAAAATCTGCCCGCGGTCCACGCTGAAGGTGACATCGCGCAGCCCGACGACCAAGCCTAGCTCCGCTTGAATGTCAGCGCGGCTCTTGGCAGCGTACTCCGGTTGCAGCGCGCGCTCCGGCTTATCACCGAATATCTTCCAGAGGCCGGCGACCTGTATCTGAGTAGCCATATCGCTCCATCTCGAAGGTGAGTGCGCTTATGCTAACGTATCCGCCCCTAGTTATACCAGCCGGAGCTGGAAGTCGGGCCACTGTGATTCGTCACCTTCATACCAGCCGGAGCCGAAAAGCAGCCCGTCGTGCCTGACGACCCAGGAATGCTTGACCTCTTGCTTGCCGGTCTTGGGGTTGAAGTAGATGTAATCTACCCACAAGCCGTCCTCGGTCGCGCCGAGCATCACTTCGCCAAACCGGTAGCCCGTCACATCCACGCCCAAGTCCTCCTGCACACCGCGGCCGAGCAGGTCTTGATTGATGTGGGCGACCACGGTGCCCTCGGCATCGAGGATGAAGACGTACCATTCCCCTTTGGCGCTTTCCGGGGAGTTGTAGTATTTGAGGGTGGCTTCCCGGCCCTCTTGGTCGTAACGCTCCAATGTTTGCTGCACCAGGTCTACCGTGAATTGGTCCCGATCTACCAAATCAACGCTATCGTCGTCGGAAGAGGCGAAAAAGGTACTGAGTACGATAGCCAGCGCGACGGCGGTGAGCACCGCTGCCAAGCCGCCGAGGAGCCAAACGTTTCGCATTATCATCTCCTACGTGGAGCTACCCCTCTGAATCGTAGCATGGCTCAAACCGATTGGATCCTCGCATCCCTGCCCGGATGTCAGCGCTTCCAACCCCGTCGCTACCCTTGTCGGTGGAACATAGCAGGTGGTACAACCATCAAGGGAAGATCGGAATGTCCCGGGAAGGATTGCCGTGACTAGGCGCATACGTCATTTCGGAGCACTGGCGGCCGGGTTTATCGCGGCGGCTGCCGTGGCTTGTTCATTTACGGGAGAGCCGGCCGGACCGGGCGAGAGCGCACCGACCGCTTCACTCCCACAGACTGCGAAGGCCGCGCTGACCCCAGTCGAAACGCCGGAGCCGACGGCGGCACGGGTGCCGACTACTGCGACGGGCTACGACTCGACCGAGAATATGTACCGGCTCTACTCGGGCCGTGACCACATCCCTGACGACACGCACCAGGCCATCTCACTCGCCGTCGCCAACAACGACAAGTCCATGGTCCCGCTGATGATCGAGATGTTCCGCTTCTTCGGGAACCGGGAGCTACTGATAGCGACCAACACGGCGCTCTCGGCGCTAACGGGCCAGGAGTTCGGTCGGGACTCGGATTCCTGGAACAAGTGGATGGAGTGGCTGGTCAAGAATGCCGACGAGTACCGTCCCCCCGCCGGGTACGTGCAGTGGAAGCGCGCGCTGATGAGCCTGATTGACCCCAGGTTCGGTGCGTTCCTGGCTCCGGCAGCGCAGGGTTCGCGGATAAACGTAGTCGAGCTCGCGTGGGGCGGCGTCCGTCCCGACGGGATCCCGGACCTGTAGCATCCCCCGGTCGTTCCAGCGGGCGCCCAAGACTACCTGCGGCCGAGCGACCGGGTCTTCGGCGTGTCTATTAATGGAGAGCACCGGGCGTACCCGCTCCGCATCGTGAACGCCCACGAGATGGTCAACGACGTAGTGGGGGGCGAGCCTATCGCCCTGGCCTACTGAACGCTCTGCGGCACCGGAATCGTGTATTCCGCCAAGATCAACGGAGTACCAACCACCTTCGGCACGTCGGGGCTGCTGTATCGCAGCAACAAGGTCATGCCTGAGCAGCAACTGCCGCCGCGAGCCGCAGCGTTCCGTCCGGGTCGACCGTCGCCTCGGCGGCGACCGGCACCTGGCAACCACCCCCCAGATCGTGGAGTACCCGGCGTTCGGCCCCTACCATTGCACCGACCATGGGATCGTGGATCCGCTGGGCGAGGTCCAGCACTGGGCAGTCATCGGCGCGGGCTTCCACCACGAGTGCTCCCAGCCCCGGGGCCGGGAGCATAACGTTGCGGGGGATAGGCTCAACGCCTAGCCCAGCGACATCCGGATTAAGGCGATGGTGACCGCTGGCCGGTAGGAGTGACAAGCACATCACTTGGATCTTCGCGTGCCGGGATAGCCGCGAGGACCAGCCCAGCGGGAAGTGTGGTGGGCACATCCTTCAGGCTGTGTACGGCCAGGTCAATCTCCCCGTCGAGCAAGGCTGTCTCGAGGTCCTTGACGAAGACGCCCTGTCCCCACGTCATCAAAGGGCCGGGGGTGCGATCGCCAGCGGTCGAAATCTCTCGGATCGAAAGCACCAGGTCGGGCCGCGCGCGGCGCAAGCCTGCCGCCACACCCTCCGCCTGTACGCGGGCCAGCCGACTGCCGCGCGTGCCCAGGACGAACGACTGGCGCCTCATCGCAGCGGTAGCGACTGCAACCCACGTAGCACCCGCAGACTCCTCGCTTTTCTGGTGAGCGGACAAGAGCAGAGTTCCCCAGCGACTACGAGGCTACTGGAGACCTGAACCGCCGGCAATAGGGACTTCTCCCTATTTCCTCATTGGGGTAGCCCGCAATTCACCAAGCAGGAGCCATCCGCTCTCTGCGTTGCTAGTGCGCTGTGAGCGGGCGCTCACCGGGCAGGTGGCCAAGCGGGGGCAGTTCGCCTACTGCGGCTGCCGGTTGTTGCTCCACCGAGGGAGCGGGGCCTGTGACGCCCCCCGGCGCAATGCCCGGCGCTTCAAGGGGCTGATTGTGGCGCAAAGGGCAATATCCGGTCCCTGGTACGGCTGGTGCATGAGGTGTTGGACGGGACAGCCGAGGAGCAACGCCAGAAGCTGGCGGGCCTTGAGGCGGAGGTGCTCCAGAGCCACCACGGTCGTCTCCGGCCCCTCTCCGGTGGACCTGGGGGGATTCGAACCCCCGACCTACTGAATGCCATTCAGTCGCGCTCCCAACTGCGCCACAGGCCCGTGTCCAGGCAAGTATAGCCTACCAGCCGAGACGCGGCCACGTGTCACCGGCCCTGCCCGCGACGCGACGCGACACGACGCCGGTGATCTGCGTGAACGAAACGATGCCCGGATTGATGATAGTGGACACCGTGCCGGCAATGCCGGCCAGCAGAAATTGACAGCACACTCGGCCGCCTACTACAGTGAATTCATGCTTTCCTTCGACCCACTCGACATTGACCACTGGTCGGGCAAGCCCGATGCTCACCACCAGTTGCCGGTACTCATCCGGCGGTTAGTGATGGACACCGTTTCAATGGTGTCGCGCATCGACATGCCAGGCGGCAGCTCGGTACGGCTACCAGGGTGGGATGGCCTGGTTGATGTTGAAGACGGCAACGCCTGGATACCCAGCGGTGTCTCGGCCTGGGAGTTCAGCTGCGAGCAAAGGAGCACCCTGACAGGTAAGGCGACAGCCGACTACAAGAAGCGAACCAAATGCCCACTAGGTGTGGACAAGTCCAATACGACGTTTGTCTTCGCCACTTCCCGGCGGTGGCCCGGCAAGCGGAAGTGGGTCAGGGAGCGCCGTGAGGATGGTGAGTGGTCCGATGTGTGGGCCCTGGACGCCGATGACTTGGTGGCCTGGCTGGAGCAGTCTCAGGAGGTCGCGGTCTGGTTCGCTCAATTGATTGGGAAGCTTCCTGCTGGCACCGAGCACATTCACACCGTCTGGAATCGCGAAGAATCACTCCATGTCGAGACTAGGAGTGAAATCATCCAGCATATTGACTCCCGCTTCGCTGAACTGAGAACAGATCACCAATCCTTGCCTGCCCAGACAATAGTGCAGACTGAACCAACTGGGCAGGAAATGTTCCCCAATCCGGCTCACGGCGAACTAGCGGCGAAGATAGACTTCGCACGGGAGCTAATCAATCGAGGCCAAGTTCGGTTGGCTCGCAATGAGCTTGAGGGACTCGGAAACGAGACTGAAACGATCCCAGCGGAACTCAGGTTCCGCATTGTCACGAACCTAGCCGCCTGTGCATTGGCCGACGAGGACGTTGACGGCACTCGCGCGCTGCTAGAAGAAGCCCACGGACTCCAGCCGGATAACCCGAAAGCGATTGCTAACGCCGCCGTCGCTGCTCAACTCGGCAAAGATTCGCAGCGTGCGTTGGCGCTGGCGCACCAGGCTCGTGCCTTGGACCCGCGACACTCACAGGCAACGGCTGTGCTTATTGAGGGGCTATGGCAAACGAGACAAAACGAGGCGTTGGAAATCCTAGTTGCCGCCGAGGAATGGATCACACGAGATCAGCAGTGCGCTTTGATTCTGGCGAGCATTCGGGCGCAGCAGTCGCAGTTTGATGAGGCAGCCACACTCTGCCGTTCTCGCGTTCAGGCTGACCCTGAGGACGCCTCCGCTCACCTGGCTCTGAGCGAATGCCTGCTCAACCACGCTCAAGCAGATCGCCATACGGTCGGCTACACAGACGAAGTGATTGGTCGCCTCCAGGAGGCGGAGAGTGAGGCCACGCAAGCGCTAGACCTCCTCCAGACTACCGAGTTGAGAGCACGTCGCCACAGGGCGCTCGTTATCCGGGCCTGTGCGCGGGGATACCTTGGGGCGACCGATGAGGCGATGCGCGACTTTGATGCAGTGCTCGGCGAAGCACCGCACCACCCCGACGCAGCCTTCAACAAGGGCCTGTTCCTTCTTTACGAGGGCCGTTCTGCGGAAGCCCGTGCCGTATTCGAGGGAATCCGAGACCCTGAAAGGAAGGCGGATGTAGTCCTGCCACTCGCGGATGTGTGCCTGGCATCCGGCGATGCGGCAACGGCTGCCCGGTTGCTGAAGGGCACTCTGAAACTCGACTGTCCAGGCTGGGAGGATATTCACCGGGCTAAGGTTCTGCACCAGGCGGAAGCAGCGGTGGGTGATGAGGAATCGGTGACGCCCATCCTTGAGGCCGCCCTGGCACGACAGCCCGACGATCCACGACTCCTAACCCTGTCTGCTGCTTGCCGTAGCCAACTTGATGACCCCGAAGGAGCCGAGACCTTGCTTCTGCGGGCGCTTGAACACGCTGGTAGCTCCGACCGCCAAATGGTCTTGCATCATCTGGGGGCCCACTATCAGGAACTTGAGCGCTTTTCCGAGGCTGCCGATCGTTTCGCTGAGGTTGTCAACGGGGTTGCCTCGCAACCGGCCGCAGTTCCTCTGCTCCTCTGTTTCAGAAACAGCCAGCGGCTGCGGGAGGCACTCGACTGGGCGCGAAAAATCCAAAATACTCACCGCCAGTCACCTCGGCTGGCCATTGAGCTGGAGGCCCAGATACTGCAACACGTCGGCGATGCCCGCACCGCAGTGTCACGGTACCAAGAGCTCTGTTCTCGCCACGACGCTACCCCAATCGATCGGGTCGCGCTGGCCATGGCGCAGTTCCGATGCGGCGAGCGAGAGGCGGCCAGAGGGACAGTCCGTCGCATCAACACAGCAGAACTCCGGGACGAGCCGCAAGTAGTCTTGAAGTTGGCATTACTGAAACTGCTGCTTGATATGGAAGGCTGTCTTGAAGATGCGTACCTGGCCCGTCGCTACAGGACCGACGACCCAGCCGCCCACCTCGGGTACATGGGATTGTTCCTGGTCCATGAAGGGGAATGCGTGAAGCCCGACCATGTTGGCCCAGGTTGTGCCGTACTGTTGAAGAACGATGAAGCGCAGCAATGGTGGCACATTCTGGACAACGGAGAGGAATCTCGTGACCGGCACGAGTTAACCCCAAGCAACGACCTTGCACAGAGGCTCCTAGGACGACGAGTCGGTGAAACCATCGTGCTACGCGAGGGTATCGAAGAACTCACCTACGAGGTTTCGGAGGTACAGAGCAAATTCGTCCGTGCCTTTCAAGAGATCGGCGAGGAGTTCTCGACCCGCTTTCCCGATAACGTGAACCTGTCTCGTATCAGGATAGATGGCAACGACTTTTCCAGCATCTCCCAAGTTGTTGGCCGACGGGACCGGCGATTTCGCCAAGCCGAGCGGCTCTATGATGAGGGGCTGCCGTTCGCGTCCTTCTGTTCTCTCGTTGGAAAATCCACCGTTGAAGGGTGGCACGCATGGACACGCGATCCCTCCAAACGCCTCCGTTTCGGAACTGGTACGCCGGAAGAGGCAAGCCAAGCGCGTACTCTGCTCCAGGAAGCCGATGGGGTTGTCCTGGATATGCCGGCACTGCTCACGGTGCATGAATTGGGGCTTGCCGAGCAGCTACACAGCCGATTTCCCCGTGTCGCGGTGCCCCAGCAGGTAATTGACGAGCTCCAAGAGGCCGTGCTCACCACGAAGTTGAATGGGCCTATAGCCGGGTACCTGGGGAGAGGGAGCGACGGTCGGTACACGCTCACAGAGGTAGCGAGTAATGATTCGGCGAGGTGGCAGAATCACGTATGCTCACTACTACGATTCGCTGAGTCCTTTGAGCGGATCGCCACATACCCTCTACTCGACACCGAGGACGTTGAGAGGCTTCTGGATATGCTGACCCCGGCCGGCGTGGGTGCGGTCTACGCCGGCGACGAGCAGCCAACGGCTAGGCTAGTGCTCGTATCCGACGACCTCGGACTATCCAACCTCGCCCGCTACCTCGGAACTGGATCAGTGAACACCCAGGCAGTCTTACGGGAGTTGCGTTGCTCGAACGAGCTAACGGATGAAGAGTATTCGTCGTTGATTGAGCGGCTCGTGCTGCTGAACTACCAATTTGTGCGGGTCCGTTCAGAAGACATCGTCCAGCGTCTTGAAGCAAACGGATACATGACGACGGATGGCACACGTGCCATGCTCAAGACGCTGGAGGGGCCAGATTGCTCCGAGGAATCTGCTGTAACCGTTGGTGCTCAGGTGGTAACCGCGCTGCCGGGGCGAGCACCGCCCCGGCAGCTACAGTTGCTCCTATCCGCGGTGGCGATAACACTCCGGAGGGGCCGGGAACCCAGACCAGTCTTGCTGAAGTTCAAGGAGGCAATTTCTGATGCCCTCGCATTGGCCCCTTATACGCGCGACCAGTTGCTTCGGACCGTGAACCTCTACCTTTGGTTCTGAGCGGGACCAATAAGCACCGGACTAGAATTGGCCGAACGCAGGTAACGGGAATCTTCGGATAGGGGCCGCAGTCGCCACCGTGGCCCCCCCACATACGCCGCCTAGCGTCGGGTACTCAGCGGGTGATTGGGCTACAGTTGCAGAGCAAACGTGATGGTGAAGGTTCTCAATTTTGTCCAGTTAGGTGGACCTGGGGGGAGGCGTCCCCTCGACCGACTGAATGTCATTCAGCTGCGCTCCCAACTGGGCCACGGGCCACTGCGCGCTATCGCTCCGAGATGGAGCGGGGGGCGGGAGGTGAGGCCTTACCGGGGGTGCCCGCTATGGCGTCTCCGGCGGGTCAACGCGGACGGTGATGATGTCGGTATCGTGGTACTGCTGATGATTCACCGACGAGGCGTAGCTCCGCAGCAGCCGGAGCGAGATTTCCTCTTCGACCGGTGTTTCCGTGTCGTATTGCTGTAGCTGGCGGACTTGATCCTCGATATTCTCCTCGTTGCCGCTACCGATGAACTCCAAGTCCGCTACCGGGCCATCGCTGGATGCCACCACGACCAAGCGCCGTTCGTCCTGGGGCGCGTCGTCCGCATCCAAGTCTAGGTTCAGGTCCAGCGGGGCCAACGTTAGGAGCGTTTCTTCCGCCACGGCGCTCAATCGCTCCTGCATGGCGGTATCCCAGCCGCGGCGCGTGGCGAACTTGGCGAGAAAGTCATTGAGATCAGGCAAGGCATCAATGTGGAGCTGCGATTGAAAACGCATCCGCCGCGGGTTGGTCAGCTCCAGATAGAGGATCATCACGATGGCCGCGAGGCCGCCGGTGGTGACACCGCTCTTGAGCAGCGTGCCCCAGACCGGGCCGAGGTTCGGCAGGTTGAACAGCCCGAACTGGAACGCCGCGCCAATCCAGAAGCACATCCCCGCAACGACAATTTTCTCTCGCTTCTGTTCGGTCTGGATGACCGTCTGGGCGCCGTCCACGAACAGCGTGCCCGTCACCAGGATTAGGTAGCCTGTCATCACCGGCCCGGGGAGGGTACTGAGCAGCGCGGAAACCTTGGGCAGCAACGCCATGGCGATGAACGTGCCGCCGATGCAGTAGCCCACGCGGCGCGACGCGACGCCGGTGATCTGCGTGAACGAAACGATGCCCGGATTGATGATGTTGGGCACCGTGCCGGCAATGCCGGCCAGCAGATTGGTCACACCGGAGCCGGCCAGTGCTCCCTGCACCTGCCGAAAGTCCACCGCCCGATCCTGACGCCAGGAAACCCGCTGCATGGCAATGGCGGCGCCGTTCGTCTGAATGGAGATGATGACGCCGAGAAATAGAAACGCCGGCAGGAGGGTCCAGAAGGGGAGGCCGAAGTCCAGGCCCAGCCCCGGCCACTCGCTCGGCAGCCCCACCCAGGGCGCCCGCAGCAGCGGCTCGATGTCGTAGATGCCGAGCACGGCGGCTACGATGCAGCCCACGACAATTCCGATCACCGGCCCCCAGAGCCGCAATACCGCCGAGCCGCGCAGGGTGAGGGCGGCGACGACGACCAAGGTCGCCAGCGCGGTCAGCGGCGCTGCCACCGGCTCGACCTCCGCTGCCCGGTCCAACAGCCCGAACACCACAGAGGCCAGCGTGATGGACAGGATCATCATGACTGTGCCGCCCACCGTTGGCGTGACGATGCGCCGCAGAATGAACAGCCACTTGGAGATGGCGAGCTGGGTTACTGCCGTGACGAGCACCAGCGTCGTCAGCGTTGCCGGTCCCCCGTCCACTACCGCTGTGATGCAGAAGGGGATGGAGAACGCCGCCGTGAACATGGGCAGCACGGCGCCAGCGCCAACCGTGCCCAGCCGCCGGACTTGCAGTAACGTGGACACGCCGACGACCACGAGCGAGGCAAAGACCATCCATACCAGGTAGGAGTTGTCCCGGCCCGAGGCTTGCGCCACGATTACCGGCGTGACCAGCAGGGTGGCGGAGGCGATCAGGCTGAACTGCACGCCGTACCCGAGCGCCACCAGGAAAGGCGGATTTTCATGCGCCTCGTAGCGCGGGTGCTGCGTAGCTGTGGCCGCCAATGTCGTCTCCCGGATTCGCTGGGTGGTACGCCGCCAGGCACCGTACACAATACCACAACCGCGCCGGTGGTCGACCGCCGCGTGCCGGGGGCCGCCGGCTATAGTGTTGTGCAGCACACACCCTAAAGCGCAGCCGAGCAGACGCCTCCGCATCGCGGACCGGAAACAGGAACCTCAATGGCACGCTGGCAAGCCGTGTTCTTCGATCTCGACGGCACCATGTTCGATTGGTGGTCTTGCTTTGAGCGGGGCACCCGCCAGGCGATAGCCGAGCATCTAGGGCGTCTGCCCACCAGCGATGACCAGGACTTGGCTGCGGCTGGGGCAACCTTCAGCCACTACGGTCGGGTCCTCTTTGCCGAAGTCGACCGTGGTCGCCTGGATATACACACGGCGCGGCGTCTCCGCTACATGCTGACGGCAGCAGCGCATGGCTGGGACACGTCCGATCAAGCCGTCGATTCCTTCCTTGAGCGGCATTTTGCACTTATCGAAGCCACGACAAAGCCTTGGCCGGACCTCGGGCCAACGCTGCGGGCGCTGCAAGAGCAGCACGGGCTACCCCTCGGAGTTATCACGAACGGTCCTGCCAACGAGCAACGCAGAAAGCTGTCCGTCCTGGCGGTTGAAGCCTATTTCGAGCCGGCAGCCGTCATCGTGTCCGGCGAGCATGGCTATGCCAAGCCCGATCCGCGAATCTTCCGCGCGGCCCTCACTGCTCTGTGCGTTGCGCCAGCGGCAGCCTTGTATGTGGGAGATTCCTGGGAGAACGATGTGATCGGAGGGCTGCGGGCCGGGCTGGATGTCGCATGGTTCAATCCCAACGGCGTAGAGCGCCCGACGGGGCTGCCACCGTCGCGGGGTACACTGTACGAGGTTACTCGTCTGGAGGAGCTACTGGTGCTCGATGGGCTGGCCGCTGCCACGTAGGGGTGAACGGCCGTGCTCGCCGTGACCAAGGCTAAGGAGGGACCAACCAATGCAACGTGCGACGACCGACGTGCTCTACTTCGAGATCGGGGCTGAGAATGCGCCGACGATGCGAGTGCAGCCGGGTGAAGAGTTCGAGGTGCAGACCCAACTGAACGGCGGCCCGTGGCTCGACGACCATCCCGACGGCGAAGCCTTGCGCCAAAGGCTACGGGGAGGCAACCCGTCGAGCGGCTGCATTTATGTCGAGGGGGCGCAGCCTGGCGACATGCTCTCCGTGCATATCGGCGAGTTCGACATTGACCCCATCGGCTTTACCCGCTTTCGGGGCGCCAACGGCGCGATGCCGGCCTGGCTGGGCGGCAGCGGTATCGGTGAGCACGCCAAGATCGTGCAGATCAAGGACGGGTTCATCGAGTGGAGCGACGGGCTGCGCTTTCCGACTGCGCCGATGCTCGGTTTCGTCGGTGTGGCGCCGGAGTATGAGCGTTACACGCATAGCTGGGCCGGCTACTGGGGCGGCAACATGGATGTGCAGGAGGTCACGACCGGCTGCACCGTGCAACTGCCAGTGTACGTGCCGGGCGCGCTGCTCCACGTCGGCGACATGCACGCGCGGCAGGGCGACGGCGAAATCTGCGGCGCCGGGGGAATCGAGTCGAGTGCTCTCGTGCGCCTCCGCTGCGAGCTTGGCCCCAAGCCGGCAACGATGTCCGGGCCGCGCCTGGAAAACGACACCCACATTATGGTCGTTGCCTGTGCCCGCCCGGCGGAGGACGCCTTCCGCGCTGCGCTGGAAGCGATGATCTTGTGGCTGGAAGAGGGCTACGGATTCGAGCGCGGCGAAGCGTATCTGTTCCTTGGGCAGGTGCTCGAAGCCCGCGTGACGGCGTTCGTCAACCCGACCTTCTCCTACATCGCCAAAGTCCCCAAGCAGTACCTCCCGCCGCCGGTACAGCCATAGCATCACCTCTGGATCCGTCATTCCCGCGCAAGCGGGAATCTACGCCCCCTCTCTATCGCTCCGCGATGGAGAGGGGGCCGGGGGGTGAGGCGTAGCCTCCCCTAGCGCAGGAACTTGAGTGGGTCCACGTAGTACCCGTTGCGGATGACCTCGAAGTGCAGGTGTGGGCCGGTGGAGTACCCGGTACTCCCGTTGTAGCCGATGACGCTGCCCTTCGCCACGAGCTGCCCCGCCCCGACGCCGAAACTCGACAGATGGCTGTAGCTCGTCACAAAACCGTTGCGATGGTTAATCACCACCTGATTGCCATAGTTCCCGTTCCAGCCGGCGCTCCGCACCACCCCCCCGTCGGCGGCGTAGATCGGCACCCCATGGTTGGCAGCGATGTCAATGCCGGGATGCCCTGGCCGGTAGTGATCCGTTCTCCGGCCGCGCGCCGGCCAGCCGAGCTTCCCGGTCGCAAACCCGGGCATACGCTCCGGGATGGGGAGTTGGCCACCCGGCACGAACAAGTATGTCTCGACCACGAGTGGGGCGCCCGGTTGCAGCTCATTCGCGATGACGATGACTTCCGGGTCCACCTTGAACCGCTTGGCGAGAGATTCGAGTGTGTCACCCGCCTGCACCGTGCGTCCAGCGCCCGGTACGGGCGGGATGCGAAGCTCCTGCCCGGGGCGGATGGTCTCACCGTTTTCCAACTCATTTGTCCAGAGCATGGAGTACATATCCACACCGTAGCGTTCGCCGATGATCGAGGGGTTCTCGCCGGGCTGGACGACGTAGGTCCGCATCTCCCCGCTCGACTGGGAGTCCCCGATCTCCTCCCGTACCTGCACTTCGGGCAAGGCACGGGGATCGGCGGCAGAGGTCAGCGGCGGGTCCGCTGGCGGCGGGGGCGCTACTTCTTCCAGCGCCGCCGGTCGGCCGATACCACCGAGCGCCACCGCCAGGAGCACAATGGCCAGCAGGGTGAGGTGCGGGCCAATGCGGAGCAACTGCTCCGACTGTCCGGCGCGGCTCGACAGCAGCCCGTGCCAGGCGCGTACCCCCGCTGCCGCGATACGGTTGCGCGGCGTTGCGGGCCGGCGCCCTGGAGATCGGGAGGCGGCGTCGGGTGACAAGGAGATAGGCGGGAGCACCTGTCCGGCGAGCGGCGCTTGGGAGGTCGGTGCTCGTGCCCGTGTGCGGACCGGTCGCGGTGTCCTAGTCAGTAGCTCCGACAAGCCTTACCTCGGATACAGAAGCTATGGCCCTCAACCACCGCGTTGTGCGGACTGCTCCGTCGGCGCAGTTATCTGAGGGCGAAGGTCGGTCGGGTCATGCCGGTACTCTCGCGGCAGTGCGCTCGCGGCGGCCGGCACGATGAGCGATGCTACCACGCCGCCCCCCGGCTGTCGAAAGTCGTAGGGGCGATCAGGTATCTCGTCCCCCCGCCGCAGCGGGGGGACCATAGGGGGGCGAGGGGCGCGATCATGCCCCCCTCCATCCCCGTCATTGCGGCTTGCGCCGCGATCCATCCTGCTCATCCTGGAAATCCTGCGGCTGACGCCCGCGGCCGCGATATTGGCTACAATCTACGTACTACGTAGCGAGAGCCGGTGTCATCCGTCTCCGACTACGATTTCCCTCCCCTCTCCATCCCCAACTCCGGTGAAAGGTGAAACTCCCTCCATGAGTAACGTCACTGACGTGCCCAGTCGGCCGGTGCAGCCTCCGGCCGGTCCCGCGCCCTCGGAGCAGGGAGCGGCGGCGGCCGCCGCGGATGAGTTCATCCCGCTGCCCCGCCGCCAGGTCGTGCTCACGATGGCCGGGGTGATGCTGGGGATGTTCCTCGCGGCGCTGGACCAGACGGTGGTGAGCACGGCACTGCCCCGCATCGTTGCCGATCTCGGTGGTCTCGACCGCTTCACGTGGATTGCGACGGCGTACCTGGTGGCCTCGACGACCGCCGTGCCCATTGTCGGCCGGCTGACCGACATCTACGGCCGGAAGTATTTCTATCTCGCCGGCTTGGTCATCTTTCTGCTTGGCTCGGTGCTCGCTGGCCTGAGCCAGACGATGAACCAGCTGATCGCCTTCCGTGCCGTCCAGGGGCTAGGTGGTGGCGTCATCTTTGCCAACGCTTTCGTTTCCATTGCCGACTTGTTCCCACCCGCGGAGCGGGGGAAATACCAAGGACTGGTCGCCGCCGTATTCGGTGTGGCCTCCGTGGTCGGGCCGACGCTCGGCGGCTTTCTGACCGATACGCTCTCCTGGCACTGGATTTTCTATATCAATCTGCCGTTGGGTATTCCGATTATCGTGTTGTTCATCATCTACTTCCCGAATACGCGCCGCGCTACCGGCAAGCGCCAACTCGATTACCTGGGCATGGTGCTGCTGATCGCAACCGTTGTGCCGCTGCTCATCGGCCTGTCCTGGGGAACGACGGAGTACGGGTGGGCCTCGGTGCAGCTCTTCGGTTTCCTGGCCTTTGCCCTCGTGGCGGGGACCCTGTTCGTCGTCGTGGAGCGGCGGGTGGCAGAGCCGATCATGCCCTTCTCGATCTACAACAATCGCACCGTCACCCTGGCGCTGCTCGCCATCTTCCTGACCGGGTTCGGGATGTTCGGGGGCATCATCTTTGTGCCGCTGTTCTTCCAAGGGGTGCTCGGCGCCTCGGCAACGAACAGCGGCGCCTTCTTGACCCCGATGATGCTCGGCATGGTCTTCGGAGCAGCGGTTTCCGGTCAAACCCTGTCCCGGCTGGGCGGACACTATCGTCTGCAAGGGCTGATCGGGACCGCGATCATGGGCGGCGGGATCGCGCTCGCCTCGCGCATGACCGTTGATACCGGCTACGTGCAAGCCGTAGTCAATATCGTCGTGATGGGCGTAGGACTGGGCGTCACGTTTCCTGGCTACACCATTGCCGTGCAGAACGCCGTGCCCTATCGCATCGTCGGCGTGGCGACCTCGGCAACCCAGTTCTACCGCTCTATCGGCGGCACGCTCGGCCTCGCCGTGCTCGGCTCGGTGATGACCAACCGCTTCGGTGCCGCCCTTGCCGATGCCATGCCGCAGCAGGTCGCCGGGGCCGTGCCCCCGGAGCTGCTCGGTCGGTTGCAGGAAAGTCCCCAAATGCTGGTTGATCCGAGCGCCACGGCCACCCTCGCGGCCGCGTTCGCACGCTTGGGGCCGAATGGCGCGGCCTTGCTCGAACAGGTGCTTGACGGCGTGCGTACCGCGCTCGCGGCCGCCATCTCCGACGTGTTCCTCGTCAGCGCCAGCGTCATCGGACTCGCGTTTGTCGCCACGCTGTTCTTGAAGGAAGTGCCACTGCGCGGCCGGCGCAGCGTCCCGGCCCCGGCAGAGACGCTGTAGCCTCACTGCGCCGTCACGCTACGCGGCTGTAGCGGTCCGCGCGCGCGCCGTCACGCGGCCGATGGCGGCGAGCGCAAAATCAACGTCGTCGGCCGTGATGCCGTAGTGCGTGACGAACCGCGGCCGTTGGCCGCCGCCGACCAGCACGCCTTCCGCTGCCAAGCGGGCGCTGAACTCGTCGTCGCCGAACATGGCCGGGTCGAGGTCGGCAAAGACGAGGTTGGTTTGCACGTCGGCCGGGTTGATGGACAGGCCCGGCAGCCCGGCGAGGCCCTCCGCCAAGCGTGTGGCGTTCGCATGATCCTCCGCCAGCCGGTCAATCATCTCGTCGAGTGCCACAATACCGGCGGCCGCGATCACCCCGGACTGGCGCATCGTGCCGCCGACCAGCTTGCGGACGCCGCGGGCGTGCTCGACAAAGTCCGCGTCGCCACACAGCAGCGATCCGACCGGGCACGAGAGACCTTTCGAGAGGCAGAACGAGACCGAGTCCACGTCGGCAACGAGATCGCTGGCCGGCACGTCCAGCGCGACGGCGGCATTGAACAGGCGGGCGCCGTCCACGTGGACGCGCAGCCCGTGCTCATGCGCGACCGCGCTCGCGCTTCCGACCGCCGCTGGGTCGAGTGAGGCACCGTGCTGCTGGTTGTGCGTGTTCTCCAGGCAGAGCAGCGTCGGTCGTCCGTCCTCGCTCTCGCGCACGGTACCGATTGCCGCCCGCACGTCGTCCGGGTCCATCTGCCCGCGCTCGGTGGGTATCTCATACGGCTTGACTCGGCCGTACACGGCGATACCGGCCGCTGCCTTGAGCGAGGGATGGCAATAGGCGCCGACGATCATGGTATCGCCAGGCTCCGTCTGGGTGAGCGCCCCGACGAGATTGCCCATCGTCCCGCTCGATACCATGACGGCCGCTTCCGTGCCCAGCCGCTCGGCCGCCATTTCCTCCAACCGCTGGACGGTAGGGTCCTCCCCATGCCCGTCATCGCCCACCTCGGCGCCGGCCATCGCCGCGCGCATCGCCGGCGTGGGATGAGTCACGGTGTCGCTACGAAGATCAACTACACGAGTCGGCATTGGTCGGCTGCTCCCTTCCTCACCCGCCGCCGTTGCCGGCGCGCCGGGTATCTAGGCTGGCGTATCTCGCGCCACCACGTCGTCCCGCCGATTGTACCGCGCCTAGCTATTAGCCGTCAGCGGGAGTAATCGTCATTGCGGCGGAAGCCGCAATCCAGCCTCCGTCCCCCCGCCGCAGCGGGGGGACTATAGGGGGGCCGGGAGCGCGGAGCTACGCGACCCGCTGGAGCCTGTTGACGTAGTCGTGTCCTACCGTCGGTGGCGGCAGCGGCCGTCCGTCTTTTCGGTACAGCGTGACCACCTCTTCGACGATGGCGCACAATTCCTCGAACACCGCCTTTTCGTCAGTCCCATGGCAGTCGCCATAGATCAGCCCCGGGGCGCTGCCCACGTAGCACTGATCTTCATCGGACCATTCGACAAGTTTGACGTACTTTGCACTATCCTTCATCGCTTGGATTCCTCTACCGCGATCCGTACCGCTCGAACATGATAGCTGACGGCTGACGGCTGATAGCTGATAGCTGCTTCAGGTATGGTTGCCGGTGTACGTTCCCGGCGGTGCGCTATCCGATGCGGAGGCGGCCGCCGATGGCGTCACCTTGGAGGTGAGAGATGAGTGTACGCATCACGGATGTCGAGGTCATCCCGTTGCAGGTCCCGTTTAGTCCCCGCCACGCGACCCACATGCAGCGACTCGGCGGCGACTGGTCGCTGATCGATGTCTGGCGCGTGACTACGGATTCCGGTCACGTGGGCTACGGCGAGACCATTGCCGAGTACACCTGGGGACGCAGCTCGGCCGAGTTGGCGGCGGCGGTCCAGGGACGCAACCCCTTCGACTTGCTCTGGGACAACTCCTATGGCGCCGGTCTCCAGATGGCGCTCTGGGACGTGGCTGGCAAGGTGGCCGGGGTGCCCTGCTCCCGTCTGCTGGGGCCTGCGGTCCGCGAGGCGGCGCCGATTTCATGGTGGTGCCTGGACATGGCTCCCGACGAATGGGCCACCGAGGCACAGCTTGCGGTGAGCCGCGGCTACACTTCGATCAAGCTCAAAGGACGGTCCTGGCGCGATGTCCTCACCCAGATCGAGGCGGTCACGCAGGTTGCGCCGCAGCTCGACATTGATCTCGATTACAACAGCACGCTGGCCAATGCCGGGACCGCGGTGCTGCATCTGCGCGAGCTGGAGCAGTTCCCCAACGTCAAGATCGTGGAGACACCGATTCCACAGGGAGACGTGGCTGGCAACCGCCAGATCCGATCCCAGGTCAGATTTCCCATTGCCATGCACTTCGGCAGCCCGCCGATTATGACCGCTCTGGCGGACGACGTGTGCGACGGCTTTGTCATCGGCGGCGGCGTGAAGAGCGTCCTCGATCAGGCCACTATTGCTGCTCAGGCCAACAAGCCGTTCTGGCTTCAGTTGGTCGGTACCGGACTGACGACGGCCTGGGCCATGCAGCTGGGCGCCGTCTGCACTCACGCCCAATGGCCGGCCGTCACCTGTATGCACATCTACAGCGATGATCTGCTCGCCGAGCCGCTGGAGGTCGTGGCGGGCTACGTGCGCGTGTCCCAGGAGCCAGGGTTGGGCGTCGAGGTGGACGAAGACGCCTTGGCGAAGTACCGCCTGGACAGTATTGACCAGGCCAAGCCACGCGCCCGGCAGCTCTATGTGATGACGTGGGCCTCGGCCGACGGGATGCCCGACCACACCGCCATGGTGGCCGGCGACGAGAGCGACCTGCACCGTGAGGTCGAGCATGGAAATCTACCCCGTTTCGTGTCCGGGTCGCGTCTGGAGCAGCGTGCCGACGACGGCAGCGCCGAGTTCGACCGCTGCTACCGCGCCGCGACCGGCCGCATTGCGTTCGGGTAGTCCCCGGTGGTCGGAGGTGGGTTTGGACCTAACCCCCGGCCCCTTCCCTCCAGGGAAGGGGAGTCCGCGCGGTGACATGCAGCCCCTTCCCTTTAGGGAGGGGGTTGGGGGTAGGTCCGCCTCCTCCCGGAGCCAATCGGGTAATATCTTGGCGTGACCGTGTGGGCACACAGCATCGGGAGTGAGGAGATAGAGCGATGGTGGTAGCGACAATGGAGCGTCCGGCGATTGCCGGCGGGACGCCGGTACGAACGGCACCGCTGGCCTCGATTGGGGATTCCAGTGGGCGAGACGTGGGCGATGAGGAGCTGGCCCAGGTTACCGAGGTCATCCGTTCCGGCGCACTCAACCGGAACAACGGGACCAAAGTGCAGGCGCTGGAGGCGGCTTGGGCCGAGCGGCACGGGGTCCGCTTTGCCACGGCTGCGACTTCCGGCACCGCCGCCATCCACGTGGCTCTGGGCGCACTCCATTTGGAGCCGGGTGATGAGGTCATCACCACGCCGATCACCGACTGGGGCACGGTAGGGCCGATCCTCGCACAGAACTGCGTGCCCGTGTTCGCCGACATTGACCCGCGCACCTATTGCCTCGATCCTGAGTTGGCGGCGGCGGCGATCACGCCGCGCACCCGCGCGATCATCGCGGTACATCTGATGGGCCAGCCGTGCAATATGGATGCCTTCCTCGACCTGGCCCGGCGGCATAACCTCTATCTGATTGAAGACTGCGCGCAGTCGCACTTTGCGACCTGGCGCGGTCAGGTGGTTGGCTCTATTGGTGACATCGGCTGCTTTTCCTTGCAGCAGTCCAAAGTCATCACGACCGGCGATGGCGGCATGACGACTACCGACGACCCGGAGCTAGGGATGGGCCTGGCGTTCTTCCAGGACAAGGGCTGGTCGCGCGGCCGGGTGATCCAGGGTATGCGCGTCTACAAACGCTTTGGCCTGAACTATCGCATGACGGAGCTGCAAGGGGCGGTGGCGCTGGCGCAGTTGGCCAAGGGCGACCGCCTGGCCGAGCACCGCCGGAAGATCGCTGCCCATATCACGGCCGGTATCGCCGACGTGCCCGGCGTGCATCCACCCTATGTCGCGCCGCAGGCCGTCTCGTCCTATTGGCACTACATGCCGACAATTGATCCCGAGGTCTTGGGAGTCGGCGGCGCCGAGTTCGCCCGCGCCTTGAGTGCCGAGGGGATCGGTACCGGCGCCGGGTACGCGGCGGCGCTCTACTTGCAGGACATGTTCCAGCGCAAGCAGGTCTTTGGCACCAGCCACTTCCCCTTCGACTACGGCGACCGGAACCTGGACGACGTGGACTACTCGCCTGGTATCTGCCCGGTGTCCGAGAAGCTGGCCGACAGCACCCGGAGTAACAGTATGCGCCTGCCGTGCCATGAAGGCATCACCGAGGCCGACGCCGACGACATGGTGACGGCCATCGCCAAGGTTGCCTACTACTTCGCCGAGCGCTAAACAGCGGGCCTCCGAACCGGACGTGCGACTTTCACCGTATCCGGCTCTCCAGTGTCATGTCATGCTCCTCGGCATGTCCAGCAGAGAACCCGCCGGTACCCGAAAGCCCTGCTAACTCGTCTGTACCCGACCCTGGCACCACCTCGTACTCCGCTGTGGCCTTCTCTCCATCGTAAGACCCGGTGTGCCGTAGCACGAAGCTGCCTGTCCGCCCACCTAAGCTGCCCACAACCTTCTCGAAACCTGAGAACAAGGCGCCCCCACCGTCGAGGTACGTCATTACGTACATGAGGTTGCCTGTCCCGGACAGATCACCGTGGAAAGACTTCTTCACGTGCGCCCGGGTCAGCTTCGGCCCGTCTTCCGGTTCGTCAAAAGCCTCCTCGTCCCAGCTTACGATCTTGAACGTGGCGTTGGTGAGCATCTTCTTCTCCCAGATTGGAATGAACGGCACCAGTATACCACTGTGAGGGATGTACTCCCCGGCCCTACTTACCCACCCAACAGCGCGCCGCTGCGGCGGAGCGTGGCAACCTCCTCGGGAGTCATCCCCAATAGCTCGTGCAGCACGGTCTCGGCGTCCGCGCCGTAGGCCGGAGCGGGGCCGCGGAGTGAATCGTCGTAGCCGCTCGCCTTGATCGGGTTGCCAGGGACCGGCAGTCGTCCTACGCCCGGCTGCTCAAGCTCCTGGATCATCCGCCGCGCCAGCAGGTGCTCGTCCTGCAGCAGGTCGCTGATCCGCGCCACGCGCGACGCGGGGATACCGGCCGCCTCCAGCACCGAGAGCCACTCGGCGGTCGTGCGCTGTCGGAAGGTGCCGGAGAGCGTGTCCGTCAGCGCCTGCACGTGGGTAGTGCGGAGCGCGTTGGTGGCGTAGTCGGGATGGTCGAGCAGGTCCAGGCGCTCGATGGCCGCACACAATCGCTGCCACAGTGCCTCGTTACCCGCAGCGACGACAATCTCGCCGTCGGACGTAGGGAAGGAAGCGAACGGCGTGATCGCCGGGTGCCGGCTGCCCAGCGGCTGCGGGTCCTCGCCGGTGGCCCAAGCCCGCGCCAGCGCGTTTTCGACGACCGTCACTACCGCGTCCTGCATCGCCAGGTCGAGATAGCAGCCCTGCCCCGACTGCGCGCGGCGGTAGAGCGCACTGACGATACCGATGACCGCATAGAGCGCCGGAATCAGATCGCCGACCGACGCGCCCACGCGCACTGGCGGCCCGCCCTCCGGCCCGGTCAGCCCCATCAGCCCGGACGCGGCCTGGATGATGACGTCATAGGCGCCGTGCGCCGACCGGGGACCGAACTGCCCGAAGCCCGAGAGGCTGCAATAGACAAGCCGGGGATTGCGGGCGCTGAGGGTGGCGTAGCCGAGACCCAGCCGGTCCAGCGTGCCCGGCCGAAAGTTCTCCAGCAGCACGTCGGCCCGCTCCGTCAGCCGCCGCGCCAGGTCGAGACCCTGGGGCTGCTTCAGGTCGAGCGCCAGCCCAGTCTTACCTTGGTTAACGCCGATGAAGTAGAGCGAGTGCTCGTCAACGAACGGACCGAAGCCGCGGGCCTCATCGCCGCCGGGTGGCTCGATCTTGATGACGCGAGCGCCTAGCTGCGCCAGGAGCATGGCCGCGAACGGGCCGGCCAAGACCCGCGAGAAGTCGAGCACCACGACGCCATCGAGCAGCCGGGCCATATCGCCAGCAGTATAGTCGTTACAGCAACGAGGCGCCGCCGCGGGTTGGTGTTACCCACCCACGACAGCGCCTCGGACCAACCACGTGTGGTCAGTCGCTCGCGGTGCTAGAGGGCGAGGCTCTCGTCGAGGAGGACCTGGGACTCGCGCTGGGCCTGCTCCAGTGCCTCGCGCGGCCCCGCTTCACCGGCCCACACGCGGCGCAGTTGCTTGGTCAGGATGCCGTAGCAGGGCCAGTACTTCGGGTAGTTGGGGTAGGGATCGAAGTACGGATTGACCTCGATGAACGGCCAGTACTCCGTGTCGCCGGAGAATTCATTGATGTACTCCTGCGACTCCGTCACCGCCCGCGAGGCCAACGGCACGTTCGTCTCCCGGGCAAAGATGAACTGGCCATCACGGCCCGCGCCCCACATGGCGGCCAACGCTGCGGCGTGCTGGGCATCTTCGTCCTCGTGCTTGTAGACGTTGAAGGCATAGGCGGCGCCGGTGGTATAGGGCGTGCCGGCCGTGTTCTTCGGGCCAATAGGGAACTTCGTCGTGGCGAAGGAAATGTTGTCCTTCTTGTAGAGCGTCAGGCGAGCCGGCACCGCAAACTGGAAGACCACCTGCTGCTGCGGCAGTAGCTCCTTGTAGCCGCCGCCACCGGACCCATCGTGGGGCTTCTGCAGGTTCTTCTGCACCAGGCCCAACTCCCATTCGAGCGCTTCGAGGCCCTCAGGCGAGGTGAGCGTCACCTTTGTCACCTCGTCATTGGTGAACTTGCCGCCGTTGCTGCCGAACCACATCATCCAGTGGGCCGTGACCCACGCGCTGTTGTAGCCCCAGATGTCGGGCGGCTTGGCCGCCTGCTGCGCCATGCCCAGGAACTCGTCGAACGTCCAGCCTTCTTTGGGATCCCCTAGGCCGGCCGCCTGGAGCAGTGCCGGGCTGTAGTACATGTTGAAGTAGCTGTTGTAGGCCGGGATGCCGTAGAGGAAGTCCTTCCACGTGTTCGACGTCAGGAGCTGCGGATAGATCGTCTGGCGGATTTCGCCCCATTCCTTCTCCGCCTTCAACTGCTCGTCAATGTTCACCAAGCCCCCGGTGGAGTTGAGGTCACTGCCGTTGAAGTTGTAGGAAACGGAGATGTTCGGCGGGGCACCGGCCGCAATGGACGTCTTGAACTTGTCCAGGCTCACGGCTTGGGCGTTCTGACCGATGAGCAACTTGTAGCGGCCATCGCCCTGCTCCTCCCAGGCCTTCATCACGGCCGTAATGCCGATCTGCTCGGGGTGCGAGGGCCGGGACTTGTTCCAATACTCCACGAGTACCTGAGACATACCGACCGCTCCGGCGGCACCCTGCGCGCCCTGCTGGCCGGTAGCGCCCTTCGGTCCTTCCGGCCCGGCCGGCCCGGCTGGTCCGCGGGCCTCTTCGGGGGAGCCGACGACGCGCACCGTCGGCTCCCCGCAAGCGGCGAGCACCGCCCCCGCTGCCCCAGTCAACATCGCCAACGACGTCCGCCGCGTCACCGCTCTGCTCGTCTGTACCATGGCAACCCTCCTCAAATATAGTGGTAGCTGGCACCCTCCGTGCCTGACGTGACCGCCTCCACTCCAGTGAGCTGAGGCGGCTACAACAGTGCCTATAGTAGCGTCGTTTGCCGAATCGTGCCAGCAGCCAGAGTAATTGTCATTGCGGCGGAGGCCGCAATCCACGTCCCCCCGGATAGCTGGGGGACCATAGGGGGCCGCAGGGAATCCACTCCGTGCTACACTGGAACGGAACTGCGCGACCGGGGCGACGATGCCGGAGAGCCACTATGGTAACGACGACACCTACACTGCCGCCGGCGCCCGCCGGCGCGGCTGTCTACTATCCCGAATCGGATGGCCAGCCCGTGGCTGAAACCGATGTCCACCGCACCCTGATGTTCGAGCTGATCGGCATGTTGCAGGCGTTCTTCCGCGCCGATCCGCACGTCTACATCAGTGGCAATCTATTCCTGTACTACCAGGAAGGCAATCCGCGGCGGGTGGTGGCGCCCGACGTGTTTGTAGTCCTCGGCATTCCCAACAAGCTACGGCGCATCTACAAGCTGTGGGAGGAAGGCGTGGTCCCGGCAGTGGTCTTCGAGCTGACCTCGCGCAGCACGCGGGGCGAAGACCTCCACAGCAAGTATGACCTCTACGAGCGGCTCGGTGTGACCGAGTATTTCCTGTTCGACCCGCTGGATGAATACCTGCGGCCGCCATGTCAGGGCTACCGCTTGGAGCAGGGACGGTACCGGCCGCTGGCGCCAGCGGCGGACGGATCACTGTGGAGTGCGGCGCTGGGACTGGCGCTGCATGGGCGCGGTGAGCAACTGCGGCTGTATGACCCGGCGGGCCAGCGGTGGCTACCGACGCCGCAGGAAGAAGAGGCGGCGCGGCGCGCGGCGGAAGAGCGGGCCAGCATTGAGGCCGATGGACGGCGGGTGGCGGAAGAGCGGGCGCTGGTGGCAGAAGAGCGAGCCACTGTCGAGACTGGCGCGCGGCAGGTGGCCGAGGCACGGATGGCGGCGGCTGAGGCGGAGGTGGCGCGGCTGCGGGCGCTGCTCAGTGACCGCGATCAGTCCTCGTGAAGGGCCGCGCCGATAGCTGACGGCTGAAGGCTAGGAGCTATCAGCGACTACCGCGAGGGAATGTACATCGTGCGGTTCTCTACGGGGAACCCGATGCGACGGCCGTCTTCCAGGTGCGATTGGGCCAGGGCAAACAGAATCTCGGTCCCACGGTGAGTACGCTCGATGTTGCCGGACGTGGCCTCCGGCGTGTCCGCCGCGATGGCCGCGACCAACTCACGAATGGCGATGACCGTATCGCTCTCGTCCTCGAACGCGGGGAAGTGCAGCGGCTCCGAGCGGAAAATCCCCGCCTCGGCAATGCGCCGGGCCTCGTAGCTGCTGTTGTTGTCCGAGGCCTGCGCCAGCCCGGTGGTGCCGACGAGCGTAAATTGGTACCAGCGCCCACCGTTGGCCCAGATCGTGGCGTCGGTGCCGTCGGCAAAGCGAATGTAGGCGGCGGCGAGTCGTGGGTCGCTCCCGCTGACACTTTGGCCGCACCAGCGGTTGGCTGCCGCGTCGTAGTAGCCGTCGGTTTGCTCGCCGTCCGGCCCGGTCTCGGTGTGAATATAGCCCTGGGCAAACTCCGGCTCAGGATCGCCGAGCAGGTGCATGGCGGTATCCACCATATGGCTTTGCCCGTGCATCAGGCCACCCATGCCGCAGTTGATAATCACACCGCGCACCTCGCCCAACTCACCGTTGGCGCCCATGTCGCGCATTTTGCGGTAGCCTGGCCGGTACCGGCGTCCAGCCCCGTAGTTGAACGCGACCCGGTGCTGCCGGCAGGCCGCGCGCATGGCGTCCGCCTCGGCCAGCGAGCCACACAGCGCCTTCTCCACGTAGATGCCGCGGGCGCCGTGCTCGGCGGCAAAAACGGTGATTTCCGCGTGCAGCCCGGCCCAGGTGGTGACGCTCACCAGATCGGGCTGCTCGCGCTCGATCATTTGGCGGTAGTCGGTATACCGCTGTGGGATGTCGTAGCGATCACAGAATCGGTGCAGCTTGTCTTCCAGCGGGTCGGCCGCCGCGACCACCCGGCAGCCGGGCACCGCCTGGTAGGCGCTGGCATGGCCCCATGGCTTGAGCCAGGCGCGGTCGCCAGGGCCACGCTCGTCGTCAATCGGGCCGGCTTTCCGCCCGGCGCCGACGATCACCGCTCGATATTCGCGTGTCACGGTTGCCTCCTTCGGTTGAGCTACGCGCGTACCACCACGATTATGCGGGAATTCCCGCCGCGCTGCACAGTCGGTGCCCACACGGGACGCTCCTACGACGGCGTCAACACCTCGCTCAGACGCCGCACGACGGTCGTCATCTCGTCGGAGGTGTCGAGGTTGAACGGATTGAGCAGGAGGCTCCCTTGGGGGGCGAGGCCCTGCCCGACCGCGATGATCGGATCGCCGGCGGCCAGCGCGTTGACCGCTGCGATGGCCGTGACGCCGAGCCGGGGTTCGTCGAGGTCCAGGCGCACGCTCGGAAACCGCTCCTCCGGTCCGTCGAGTGCAGTCACCGTGACGTGACGCAGGCCGGCCAAGTCGCTCGCCAAGCGGCGCGTTCTTGTCACCAGGCGTTGCCGCTCGGCGTCGTGATCTTGGGTCAGATAGCGTTGCAGCGCCGTGACGAGGCCGACGACCTCCTCGCGCCCCACTTTCGCCACCCGCCCGATCCCCTGGCCGGGCGGGCCGGCCACCACGCCCTGCTCCAGCAGATGCCGCCATGTCCACGTCTCCGGGAGCACGTCCATATCCTGATGCTGCAATGCCACCGAGCGGATGAGGTCGGCCCGGCCGGCCAGAATGCCGGAGGCCTGCGGCCCGCGCAGCGCCTTGCCGCCGGAGAACGTCACCAGGTCGGCGCCCTCGGCGATGAACCGCCGCAGGTTTTCCGGTGGCGGCAGCGCGGCGGCGGCATCTACGAGCACGGGTACTTCGTGGTCGTGGGCAATCTGCGCGACGGTGGTCAGCGGCAGCGCGTCGGGCGCCGCCATCACCGGCCACAGCACGCACGCGGTGCGGCGCGTGATCGCGGCGGCAAGCTCCCACGGCTCGGGCGGCCGCGGCGTGGGATGGCCCAGGCCGCCGACCTCCACCAACCGGACGCCCACGGTGCGGACCGCGTGGTCGTAGCTGTTACGGTGGACGCGCTGCACGACCACTTCGTTCTTCAGGCCGCGCGTGTCCGGCAGGCGATCCATCGCCGCGGGGTCCAGCCCGGCCACGCACGCCGCCGTACCCAGCAGCAGCCCGGCAGCCGCCCCGGCGGTGACGTAGCCGTCCTCGGCGCCGGTCGCCGCGGCGATGACCCGCCCGGCCGCCGTTTGCAAGTCCTCGATCCGCACGAAGCTTTGGGACGCCGCAGCCATGGCGGCCAGGGCCTCCGGCGGCATCCGCGAGCCGCCGAGCCGGGTGAGTGTCCCGGCCGCATTGATGACTGTACTCACCCCGAGGTCGTCGTAGACAGCGCTCATGGTCGTCTCCTGCCAGCCAGCCATTCCTCGTCCCGCTTGCCTCCACACTGTAGGGGCGTGAGGTGCCTCGATCATGGTCCAAGCGACGGGTCTATGAGTGATGGATAGTTTTCTCGATTCAGCTCGAAGAAGGCACGCCGTTCATCCTGATAGAAGGCAAGTAGGTCATTGTAGTGTCTGCGGAGGACCGACGCTATTTCCGTTGTCGAACAATTGCCGCAGCGAATCCAAAGGACCTTTGGTGGATGTCCGAGCGTGGAGCTAAGTTGTCGGAAGTCGGAGTCCTTTGAAGCGATGATGAAATCGTGATCTTGAGCGTATGCCCAGACCGTGACGTCATCGGCGGATTCAAGCCCAATGTCTCTAACGTGGATGGAGCCAGGATAGAGGTCTCGCAACATCTCCTTCAGTCGTGGGGATAGGTTCTGGTCAAACAGTAGTCTCATACCGAAGGGATGGAGGCCAATCGAGTCTCCTGGGCGGCGGCGAACACCAAGCACGCCCGAATGTCCTCCGGCCTCAAGTCAGGAAAATCGGCCAGGATTTCGTCCTCGGACATACCCGACTCCAGGTACTCCAGGACATCGTAGACCGTAAGGCGCAGGCCACGAATGCACGGCTGCCCTCCGCGCTTGCCCGGCTCGACGGTGATAATGTTGCTGTAGTCCGGTGACATGCGAGCTTCCCCAGTTGGTCCCACTATACATCATATAGTCAGTGACCATCATACCGGGCCTGCTACCGGCAACTGCCCTCGCTCCGGTTCTCTCCCAGCAGGAGAGGGGGCGGGCTGACAAGGGTAGGTCTTTGTCTGCATCAGGATTTTCAGGATGGAAGGATGAGCAGGATGGCCCTCACCCCGGCCCCCTGACCGGCCAAAGCCACACGGATAGGGCCAGGTGTGGTGTGGCTTTGGCCGGTACCTCTCCACCATGTGGAGAGGGGGTGGATTCCCGCTTTCGCGGGAATGACGGGGGCGTAGGGGCCACGAATAGCCCTGGATTCCGGCTTCCGCCGGAATGACAAGCGCCTGGGCGCGATGGATCACGCCCCTACACAAAAAACTACCCCTGTCAGGAGGGGGCGGGGTGAATTCTCGCCGCCGCCTAGCGAGCGTTGACGGTGATCTGCTGCACGCCGTTGTTTCCGTACCCCAGGCGGTTCCAGGGCACGTTGAGGGGCTGCACGTTGCCCGCTGCGTCCGTCGCGCGGACGAGCAACGTGGCGGCGCCGGCGGCGCCCGGTGTCCACTCCAGCGACCACTCGCACCAGGCCCACCGCCCCGGCGCTGCCGTCAGCTCGGCATCCTGCCAACTCGTGCCGCCGTCGGTACTGACGGCCACGCGGCTCACCGCGCCCTCGCCGGACCAGGCGTACCCGCGCACGGTGACGGGAGCGCCGGCCGGCACGGTGTCGCCGTCGGCCGGTTGCGCGAAGGTTGCTTTCACGCGCATGGTTCTGACCGGGGTGGAATCTTGCCCGGGCACCTCATAGATGTACTTGGTCTTTTGGAAGAATCCGGCATACGGCTGGTCGAGTACCTGTAGCGTGGACAGCCATTTCACCGAGGCCATCCCGTACCAGCCGGGCACGATCAGCCGGGCCGGAAATCCGTGCTCGTCGGGCAGAGGCTGGCCGTTCATCTCGTAGGCGAGGAGCGTATCGGGATCGAGCGCCTTGGGGAGCGGTAGACTGCGCTCGAAGGGAATCTCCCGACCTAAGGACTTTTCGTGACCGCGATCCGTCCCCTCGCCGAGCACCTCTTGGGCCTCGGACCGCAGGCCGGCCTGATGCAGCACGGTCGCCAGCGAGACGCCGCGCCATTCGGCGGTACTGACGGCGCCACAGCCGAACTGAATGCCGTCGGCCGGTGGGTCTAGGACGCTGCGGTTGTTGCCGGCGCATTCCAGGGTGGCGATCACGGTATGGGACGGCAGCGCACGTAGCTCGTCCAGCGTCAAGGTGAGCGGCCGCTCGACCGCGCCCTCGACGGACAGTTGCCAGCCCTGAGTTGCCAGCACCGGCGTTGGCAGGAAGTGGCTGCGTGTATAGAAGGCGCCGGGTGGCGTTTGCCATCCCACTTGCGCCGTCAGGGGGGTCTCACAGCCCTCCGGGTGTCCGGGGACCGGTACTCGTTGGGGGGTAGCGGTAGCACTCACCGGTTCTTTGTCCTTTCTCCATGCTTGTGCCCGTGACTATACCGGCGCTGCCCCGGCCGCACCACTGCTGACGCCGAGCCGGCACGGCGCACAAGCTGGCACCATTGTAGCGCCCGACCGGGAGTCTTCCCTGGCGGCCGCCGGTTAATGTTCGCCGACCGTTCTGCATGATGACGACGTGGGTGATATGGCGGTAGACCCATCCGAGCAGATTGCGGCCTTTCGGACGGCATTTCGCGCCGAGGGCACCGCGGAGCGTGCCGCTGGGCAGAAGGCGTACCTCAAGAGCGAGTTGGCGTTTCACGGCGTGACCGTTCCCTTCATACGGAAGACGGCCAAAGCCTTTCGCCGCGAGCGCCGCGATCTCGGCCGCGACGACCTGTTGACCCTGACGGCCGGGCTGTGGGCTACTTCCTACCACGACCTGCGCTCGCTCGCCATCGCGCTGCTAGAGTTGTATGCAGACCTCCTCCTGGCCGCCGATATGGCAGTCATGCGGGACCTGCTCAATCGCTGCCATACGTGGGACCATGTAGACTGGCTCTCGATCAAGGTCGCCGGGCGTCTCGTGGACCGCCACGCTCGGGCCAAGCGGGCGTTGCCGGTGTGGGCCGAGGATGACAGCTTTTGGCTGCGCCGGGCGGCGCTCCTGGCGCTGCTCGAACCGCTGCGCGCTGGACGTGGCGATTTCGGGCTGTTTGCCCGGCTGGCCGCCGGCATGGTGGAGGAGAAGGAGTTCTTCATCCGCAAGGCGATTGGCTGGGTGCTGCGGGAGGTCGCCAAGCAACGACCGGAGCTGACGTATGCGTTCCTGGCCGAGCACATCGAGCGGGTGTCGGGACTGACGCTGCGCGAGGGGGCCAAGTACCTGCCGGCGGCGCAGCAGGCGGCGCTGCGGGAACGCTACCGGGCGTAGCTGCGCTGGCGCCAGTGACGACGGAGACGCATGATTTAGCACCACAGGGAGGCCGGATGAAGATTTCCGATATAGAGGTGATTGAGTTCCGTACCTGGAAGACGGGGCACGGTACCCGCTGGGGCTATGGCGTGGAGGGCAAGCGCCGTCCGTCCAGGAATGCGATCACCAAGATTAGCACCGACGATGGCGCTGCCGGCTACGCGCTCGGCGGCAACCGGGACGTGATCGAGCAACTCGTCAAGCCCTTGCTACTGGGCGAGGATCCGCTGGACCGCGAAAAACTCTGGAACTGGCTGGACCAGCTGACCAGCCGGGGGCCGAAGCTGGCGGAGCGCGACATGGGGCTGGTGGACTGTGCGCTCTGGGACTTGGCGGGGCGTGTAACCGGGTTGCCGATCAACAAGCTGCTCGGCGGCGCGCGCGACAAGGTGAAGGCCTATGCCAGCACGGCGCCTAACCTGGGACCACCGGAGGTCTACGTCGAGCACGCGCTCGCCTGCAAACAGCGCGGCTACAAGGCGTACAAGATTCACGCCTATATCTGCTGGAACCCACACACCGCACAGCCGGCCCCCCAGCTCCCCGGCTTCCCGCGGGAAGACCTCGAAGTCTGTCGGGCCGTCCGCGAGGCGGTCGGCGACGATATGGTCCTGATGCTCGACCCCTACGGTGTGTACACGCTGGAAGAGGCGCTGTGGGTGGGACGCGAGTTGGAGAAGCTGAACTTCTACTGGCTGGAGCACCCGATGATCGAGACGCGGATGGAGCCGTATCGCCGTCTTGCACGGGAGCTATCCATCGCGATCTGCTCGCCGGAGCACGCGCCCGGCGGCCTGTTCAGCCGGGCAGAGTGGCTGTTGCAGGGCGCGGCCGATATGCTGCGGACCGACATCTACTACGGCGGCATTACCGGCTGCTGGAAGCTGATGAACGTCTGCCAGGCGTTCGGGCTGCAATGCGAGCTACACATGAGCGGCTGGGCACATGCCCAGTTGCTGGGAGCAGCGCCGGCCTCCACCTGCGAGTATTACGAGCGGGGTCTCCTCAGCCCTGGCAAAGACGATCCCCAAGCCGTACCCTATCTGCGAGGCATTCCCGACCCACTGGACGACGATGGCAACGTGGTGATTTCCCAGCAACCGGGCTTGGGGTTGGATATAGACTGGGACTACATCGCGGAGCACCGGATCGGGTAGTAGCCCCCCTATGGCCCCCCCGTTGCGACGGGGGGACGGCGAGGGTGGGGGCATACCCACGTCACCCACGGAGGGAGACAGAACGATGCTAACGGACGAGCAGGTTGAGTTCTATCACGAAAACGGCTACCTGGGCCTGGAGAACGTGGTGCCGATGGCGCAGGTCGAGGAAGCGCGTCGTGTCGTTGGTGAGCTGGTCGAGCAATCGCGCACCGTCACCGAGCACACCGCCGTCTACGATCTGGAGCCGGAGCACACGGCCGAGCGTCCGCTCCTCCGCCGCATCAAGTCCCCGACCAGGGTCCACCCGTTCTTCGATCAGCTGATGCGCTCTGACGCCATTCTCGACTGCCTGGAGCCGCTGATCGGCCCGAACATTCGCTTTCAGGGCGATAAGCTCAATATGAAGACGGCGGCGATTGGCAGTCCGGTCGAGTGGCACCAGGACGTGGCCTTCTACCCGCACACGAATGACGATCTGCTCGCCGTCGGCGTGGCGCTCGACGATTGCACGCTGGAGAACGGCTGCTTGCTCGTCATTCCCGGCTCGCACCGTGGCCCCACCCTGGACCACCACCAGGACGGCTACTTCGTCGGTGCAATCTCACCCAGCCGCGAGGCCGTAGACCTCGCGCAGGCTGTCCCGGTCGAGGTGCGGGCCGGCGGCATTTCCATCCACCACGTCGCCGCGCTGCACGGGTCGGCGCCGAATACCTCGTCGCGGCCGCGGCGCCTGCTGCTGTATCAATACGCGGCCGCCGATGCCTGGCCGTTGAGCGGGACACCGGACTACGCAGCGTTCGACGGCATGATGGTGCGTGGCGAGCCGACGAGGGAGTACCGCCAACTCCCGCATACCGCGGTGCGTATCCCCTCACCGCCGCCGCCGCGCGTCGGCTCGATCTTCGAGCTTCAGACTCAGCTCAAAGAGACGGTGTTCGCCGACCGCAAGTGAGGCCGCGATTAGCGCCGCCTGCTACCTCCGCCGGTTACTACATGGCTCTCAGCGCAGGAAGTCCGTGAGTGCGGATAGCCGGCAGATGATGCGGTCCGGTTGCACGTTGGCCGTCTCCGGGAGGCCGGTACCGGCGCTATCAACCCGGATGGAGAAGATGCCCAGGTCTAGCCCGGCCAGGCCGCCTGCGTGCTCCGCGACTACTGAGCGCCACACTTGATCGGCATTGCCGTCGTATTCCAGAATGGTGTCGTCCAGGTCGAACAAGATCGCCCTTGGCCTAGGCTCACTCATCGGTGTGTTGCACCTCCTCGGGCCGGGGGGTAGGCCCCTCACAAGGGTAGGTTTTTGTCTGCATCAGGATTTGCAGGATGCAAGGATGGTCAGGATGGATTCCCGCTTGCGCGGGAATGACGGTTTTGCAACGCACTCCTGCTGGGGGAATGGCGAGACCGGGAGCACGAGTAACCCTGGATTCCGGCTTGCGCCGGAATGACGAGCGCCTGAGCGCGATGAATCGCGCCCCGACAGGAAAAACCTACCCTTGTCAGGGGTTAGGTCCGGCTCGCCTGCTTGCCGGGCCAGGACCAGTGGAGCAGGTCGTCGCTCCAGGCCAGCGCCAGGCTCGACTCGCCATGTGTCTCCTGCTCCCGCACGCCCTCTTCCGTCGAGCCGTGGTAGAACATTACGTACTTGCCCACGCCCGGCTCCGCCCGTAAGTCCAGCACGTGCCCGGCCGAGAGGCGTCCCCGCGCCCACGGCCAGTCTTTGCTCTGTCCCAGCGTCCATATGCCCAAGTCGCGCCACTGCAGGAGGTTTGGGGAGCGCTTGATCCCAACGCCGTTGCGCGGGGCATGGATCAGCACGTACTCGTCGGCCTCCCGGTCCACGAGCACGCAGACGTTTTCGCCAGCGACCACCTTGTCGTAGTAGGTCCAGGTCTCGAAATCGTAGGTATAGGACAAGCCCATGCCGTTCTGCTTGAAGCCGCACCACCACTTGTGGGGGTGGTCCTTGTCGGGAAAGAAATAGGCATCAATCATGCGCCCCATTTCGCTGACGGGCACGTGCGGGCCTTTGACGCGCAGCAACTCCGGCTCGCCCCAGTGCTCCAGGTCATCGCTGGCCATCTTGAAGATGCGGGCGTTCTGGTTCGCGGTCGGATCGTCTACCGGACGGGGATATGTCTGCGTACCGAGTAGCCACTGGTCGCCGTAGCGGATGACGTTGCCGGGACTGGAGTAGTTGAGATTGAGGTCGCGTGGCGTAAACAGCTGCGGCTCGGTCCAGGTGACGAGATCGGTGCTCTTGGTGACGGCGAGCTGATAGTAGACCCGCCGTCCCGGCTCGCGCCGGACCTGGCCGTAGAACACGCGGAAGACGCCCTCGTGGTAGTGCCCGGCCGGGTCACGGTGGCCGATGTGCCGGTTACCCCACAGAAAGACGGAGTGGGGAATGGCGTCCCAGTCAATAGCAGTCTTGGGTTTCTTGGCTTCTGTCTGCGCCATCGGTGTTCTCCCTTATAGATGTAGGCACGGCGCTAGCCTGCCTGCTTGCCGGGCCAGGACCAGTGGAGGAGGTCATCGCTCCAGGCTACGGCCAGGCTCGCCTCGCCGTGTATCTCCTGCTCACGCACGCCTTCTTCAGTATCGCCATGGTAAAACAACACATACTTCCCCACGCTCGGCTCTCCGCGCAGGTCCAAAACGTGACCAGCCGTTAGGCGCCCTTGCGCCCACTGCCACTCCTTACTCCGAGATCGCGCCAGGCTCTGGCCGAGCGTCCACACCCCGAGATCGCGCCAGTTGAGCAAGTCCTTCGAGCGCTTGATACCGATGCCATTGCGGGGAGCGTGGATCAAGACGTACTCATCGGCCTCGCGGTCGATGAGCACACAGGCATTCTCGCCAGCCGGAACCTTGTCGTAGTAGGTCCAGGTCTCGAAGTCGTAGGTGTACGACATCCCCGCACCGCTCTGCTTGAAGAAGCACCACCACTTAAGCGGGTGGTCCTTGTCCGGCACAAAGCAGGGGTCGATCATGCGACCCATCTCGCTGACGGGGACCTCGGGACCTTTGACGTGCAGCAGCTCTGGCTCGCCCCACTGTTCCAGATCATCGCTGGCCATCTTGAAGATGCGAGCGTTCTGGTGCGCGCCCGGATCGTCTACCGGGCGGGGGTACGTTTGCGTCCCGAGTAGCCATTGGTCGCCGTAGCGGATCACATTGCCGGGGCTGGAGTAGTTGAGATTGAGGTCCTCCGGTGTAAGCAGCTCAGGCTCGGTCCAAGTGACGAGATCGGTGCTCTTCGTCACGGCAAGCTGACAGTAGTAGCGCTCCCCCGGTTCTCGCCGCACGTGGCTGTGGAACACTCGAAAGACACCCTCGTGATAGTGCCCAGCAGGGTCGCGATGGGCGACATGCCGATTGCCCCACACGAAGACGGGGTGGGGAATGGCGTCCCAGTCAATAGCGGTCTTGGGCGGCTTGGCTTTTGCCTGCGCCAACATGATTCCCCCCTATTCTAGGGATAGGCACGACGCCAGCAGTGCTGATTTGTTTCGAGCCGCGGGAAACCGGCTGCGCCGCTATGATAGGGAGAACCCGGCGCATCGGCAACAGGCGGCCGGGTGCCGGCCTGACCACTGCGAGCACTAAGGAGGTACCTGCCATGCTCACGCTCGACGACATGATCCGCGATCCCTACGCTGCCCTGGGTGTTCGGAAGGTCATCAACGCGACCTGCCACACGACACGGGTCGGCGGCACGCTGATACCGGATGAGGTGTTGGATTCGATGCGGGCTGCTGCCAAGTGGCACGTGGACATGGAGGAGCTGCAACGGGCGGCCGGCCGTGTCATCGCCCACTACACCCATGCCGAGAGCGGCTACATCGTCTCGGGGTGCGCCGCGGCGCTGTTGGTCGGCACGGCCGCGATCCTCACGGGCACCGATCCGGTCAAGATGCAGCAGCTTCCCCACCTGGCAGGCACCGGCATGAAGGACCGCGTAATTGCCGAGCGCTTTCCGCGCCAGATCGGACCGGACGGCCGCGAGTACATCCACTACGGCTACGCGCACGCGCTGAAGACGACCGGCGTGCAATTCGATGAGATAGGGAACGGCGGCCCGGCCACCCGGGACGAGCTGGCAGCCGCCTTCGGGCCGCGGACGGCGCTCGTCTATTGGGGCACCGGGCAGCTACCGGGGGAGTTGACGGTGCGGGAGGTCGTGGAGGTGGCGGACGCCCACCAGGTACCGGTGCTCGTGGACAACTCCAATCACCTGCCGCCCAAAGAAAACCTGTGGCGCTACATCGAGGACGGGGCCGCGCTGGTGGCCTTCTCCGGTGGGAAAGGGCTACAGGGGCCGCAAGGGGCAGGCATTCTGGCCGGCCGTGCCGACTTGATGGCGGCGGTCGCCATGCAGGCGTCGCCAACGCAGGGGATCGGCCGCGTGTGCAAGGTGAGTAAGGAGGAGGTGGTCGCGCAGGTGGCGGCGCTCATCTGGTGGGCAGAGCAGGATGACGAGGCGCGCCTGGCCGAGCATCACCGCAAGACGCAAAAGCTAGTAGACCTGGCCCAAGGACTCAAAGGCGCGAGTGCGGAGCTGCACTTTCCGGACCGCATCGGGCGGCCGTTCGCCGCGATGTACCTCGTCGTGCAGCCGGAGAGCGGTCACACGATGGAGGGGGTGATCGAGCAGCTGCACGCTGGCGAGCCGCCGGTAGCGGTCAAAGGCGGCGACGATCCGGCGCACCCGGCGGCCATCCGCTTCGACGTGCGCGTGTGTGCAGATTGGGAGATCGAGGCTATCGGCCGGCGGCTACATGAAATCTTCGGCTCATAGGGGTGAGGGGAGCGCCCTTAATTCTGCCCCCCTATAGTCCCCCCGCTGCGGCGGGGGAACGGGCAGTTCCATCTCCCGTCGCAACGGTATTTGCATAGCTGGTGCCAGTGAGTATACTGGCTGCTACGAAGCACATGTCCGTGGGGAATGGGAGGAGGTAACGAACGGAAACCACGGATAACCAGTCGTGTTCGGTGTACGCAACCTGTAAGGAGGTAGTTGTCATGGCGCGTGTGATCCGCAGACGGTATCTCGGTGGCGCAGCCGCAACGCTGGGCGGCGTGCTGGCTGCTGCCTGTGGTGAAGTCGAGATTCGCTACGTCCAAGGTCCGGCGGGCCCCGCGGGCCCCGCTGGCGCACAGGGTGAACGTGGTGCCACCGGCGCTGCCGGCGCCAAGGGTCAGGCCGGGGCCGCCGGGCAGACCATCGTGGTCGAGAAGGAGAAGCCGGTCGTCGTCGAGAAGGAAGTCGTGAAGGAAGTCGTCGTCGAGAAGCCGGTCGTCGTCGAGAAGGTGAAGGAGGTCGTCGTCGCCCCCAAGACCGGTCCGAAGCACATCATATTCGATACCGACTGGGGGGAGGGTACGCGGGCCGAGGTCATCAAGCGGGCGATGGAGTACTACAACTCGTTGCACCCCGAGGTCACCGTGGACGTGCGGATTGACGCTGGCAAGGAGCAGGCGAAGAGTGGCTCGGTGTTTGCGCGGACGGCGGTGCTGATCGCGGCCGATGACATGGGCGACCTGTTCCTGTGGGCGGGCTACGTCTTCGTGTACTGGGCGAAGCGGGGGCTGTTTGCGGACCTGACGCCCTTCATGAAGCAGTGGGGCCGCACGAGAGACATGTACATCGGCGCGCCGCAGCACCAGATCTGGCCGTATCCGAACGGCAAGATCTGGGGGCTACCGTTCCAGGGTGGTACAAGCGACTGGATGTACAACAAGTCGGTACTGGACCGGCACGGGATCGAGCCGGACGAGAACTGGACCTTCGATGACATGCTCGATGTGGCCAATCAGGTTCAGGAACCGGATAACGGTCTGTGGGGTTTTGAAAGCCCGGAATTCCACAATGTACTGCTCACGATGTACAACATCGGTGGGGAGAAGGGGACCAACAACGGGGAGAAGTACCTCTTCGACACGCCGGTGGGGCATCAGGCGATGCAGTTCTGGGAAGACATCGTCCACAAGCAGCGGTTGGCGCCGCGGCCGCAGGACCACCAGACGGCGGATGGAAAGAGCCAGGGCTGGAGCCGGTGGAGGGGGAACTACTTGTTCTGGCTTGGTTACCCCAGCGCGGCAGCCCGGAGGGCTATGACCGAAAACAACTTCGAGGCGCAGATGATGTGGGCGCCGAAGTGGCCGGCGAACGGGCTGCGGGCCGTGTGGGGTGGCGACCAGCCGCACATGGTGACCAAGTTTGCCGGGTCTCGCGGCGTGCTGGCGGAGACGGCCGAGTTGGCGAACGTCCTGTCGGGCCCGGAGGTTTCCCAGATCGTCGTGGAGCACGGCAACACGGCGCCAATATGGAAGGCGACCTTCGACTCGGACGCGAACCTGGATTCGGCGCGGTGGCGGCGGGATATCATCATGGACGGGTTCAACTACCGCTATGGCGATCAGGCGCAGGAGTTCTGGTACCCGATGTTGCGGGCGTGGGAGCCGCTGTTCTTCGAGGTGTTTGAAGGAAAGATCTCGGGGCTGGCGGCAATGGCGGAGGCCAACCGCCTCTGCGATGTGATCGTCAGCCTGAAGACGCTGCACCCGACGGCCGACGTGTTGCAAGCCAAGCTGGGTTAAGCTGTAAGTCGCACGGTGAAGCTGCATCGCGGGGCCGGTGCCAGAATCCTGGCACCGGCCCCTTTGTTTTTTGCTGCCCTTGTGAGCCTATGGCCCCCCGCTCCGCCGGGAACGAGGGCAACCACAAGGGTTGCCCCTACGGCAGCCACCCGACACTGCCAATCCTGTAGGGGCGTCCCTTGTGGTTGCCCTGGATTCCGGCTTCCGCCGGAATGACGAGCGCCGGGGCGGGGAGCGAGGAAGATTGGAATTGCTCGGAGTGCAGGGGTTCTTGCATACTTGGTGCCGGTCGGTATACTGGTGCTACGCAACGCATATCCGTGCGGAAGGGAAGGAGGCAACGAGCGGATACCCCGATCCCACGTGTGCTCCCGGCGGCAAGGGTGAAGGCTGCTGAACGGGGGCACGCACAGTCGTGTTCGGTGTACACAACCTATTAGGAGGAAGTTGTCATGGCGCGTGTGATTCGCAGACGGTATCTCGGTGGTGCAGCCGCAACGCTGGGCGGCGTGCTGGCTGCTGCCTGTGGCGAAGTCGAGATTCGCTACGTCCAAGGTCCGGCGGGACCCGCCGGCCCCGCTGGTGCCCAGGGTGAGCGCGGCGCTGCCGGTGCGGCCGGCGCCAAGGGTGCGGCCGGTGCGGCCGGGCAGACTATTGTGGTCGAGAAGGAGAAGCCGGTCGTCGTCGAGAAGGAGGTCGTGAAGGAAGTCGTTGTCGAGAAGCCGGTCGTCGTCGAGAAGGTGGTCGAGAAGGTCGTCGCTCCGACGACCGGCCCGAAGAATATCACGTTCGATACCGACTGGGGACCGTCGGGTCCGCGGGCTGAAGTCATCAAGCGGGCGATGGCGCTCTACAACGAGATGCACCCTGAGGTCAACGTGGACGTGCGGATTGACGCCGGGCGCGAGCAGGCCAAGAGTGGCTCGGTGTTTGCACGGACGGCGGTGCTGATCGCGGCCGACGACATGGGCGACCTGTTCCTGTGGGCGGGCTACGTCGTCGTGTACTGGGCGAAGCGGGGGCTGTTTGCGGACCTGACGCCTTTCATGAAGCAGTGGGGCCGGACGAGAGACCAGTACATCGGCCCGCCGCAGCACGAGATCTGGCCGTACCCGAACGGCAAGATCTGGGGGCTGCCGTTCCAGGGTGGTACCGGCGACTACATGTACAACAAGTCGGTCCTGGACCGGCACGGCATCGAGCCGGACGACAGTTGGACCTTTGACGACTTGATCGAGACGGCCAAGCAGGTGCAGGATCCGGAGAACGGTCTCTGGGGTCTTCCCTCCCCGGGCTGGAACACGGTGCTCAACACGATGTACAACATTGGTGGCGAGAAGGGTGCCGATAACGGGGAGAAGTACCTGTTCGACACGCCGGTGGGGCATCAGGCGATCCAGTTCTGGGAAGACCTCATCCACAAGCACCGGGTGGCGCCGCGGCCGCAGGACACCCGGACGGAAGATGGCAAGAGCCGGGGTTATAGCTCGTCGAAGGGCAACTACGTGTTCTGGACGGGCTACCCGAGCGCGTCGTTCCGCAAGGCTATGGCCGACAATAACTTCGAGGCGCAGATCATGTGGGCGCCGAAGTGGCCGGCGAACGGGCTGCGGGCCGTGAGCGGGGGCGACCAGCCGCACATGGTGACGAAGTTTGCCGGGTCCCGTGGCGTATTGGCGGAAACGGCCGAGTTGGCGAACGTCCTGTCCGGCCCGGAGGTCTCCCAGATCGTGGTGGAGCACGGCAACACGGCGCCGATTTGGAAGGCGACCTTCGACTCGGACGCGGCGCTGGATTCGGCGCGGTGGAACCGACATATCATCATGGACGGGTTCAACTACCGGTTTGGGAACCAGGCGCAGGAGTTCTGGTACCCGATGTACCGGGCGTGGAATCCGATCTTCGCCAAGGTCTGGAGTGGCGAGGTCTCGGGGCTAGCGGCAGCGGCGGAGGCTAACCGCCTCAACGACGTGATCGTCAGCCTGAAGACGCTGCACCCGACGGCGGACGTGCTGCAGGCCAAGCTGGGTTAAGCTGTAAGTCGCACGTAGAAGCGGCAAGACGGGGCTGGTGCCAGGAAACTGGCACCGGCCCCTTTGTTTTTTGCCGCGCGTGGGGAGCCGGGCCTCATCCCCCCGGCCTCCTGACCGGCCAAAGCCGCACGGATAGTGCCAGGTGTGGTGCGGCTCTGGCCGGTCACCTCTCCATCGCGGAGCGATAGAGAGGGGGAGTAGATTTCCGCGAAAGCGGGAATGATGGGGTGGCTGACCTACCCCCAACCTCCTCCCTAATGAAAGCTGCTCGCTTAATCGGGTAGTGGGATGTAGCCCCCCTATGGTCCCCCCGCTGCGGCGGGGGGACGGGCCGTCCCTCCCCCGTCGCAACGGGTGAGGGTGAGGAGCGAGGAAGATTGGACTTGCCCGCAGGCCAAAAGTTGTTGCATACTTGGCGCCAGTCGGTATACTGGTGCTACGCAACACCTATCCATGCGGAAGGGAAGGAGGCGACGAGCGGAGACCACGGATACCCTGATCCCACGTGTGTCCCCAGCGGCGAGGGTGGAGACTGCCGGAGGGGGGCACGTACAGTCGTGTTTTGGTGTGTACACAACCTGTTAGGAGGAAGTTGTCATGGCGCGTGTGATTCGCAGACGCTATCTCGGTGGTGCAGCCGCAACGCTGGGCGGCGTGTTGGCTGCTGCCTGTGGCGAAGTCGAGATTCGCTACGTCCAAGGTCCGGCGGGACCCGCCGGGCCTGCTGGCGCCCAGGGTGAGCGCGGCGCTGCCGGTGCGGCCGGCGCCAAGGGTGCGGCCGGTGCGGCCGGGCAGACCATTGTGGTCGAGAAGGAGAAGCCGGTCGTCGTCGAGAAGGAGGTCGTGAAGGAGGTCGTCGTCGAGCGGCCGGTCGTCGTCGAGAAGGTGGTCGAGAAGGTCGTCGCTCCGACGACCGGGCCGAAGAACATCACGTTCGACACCGACTGGGGACCGTCGGGTCCGCGGGCTGAAGTCATCAAGCGGGCGATGGAGCTCTACAACGAGATGCACCCCGAGGTCAATGTAGACGTGCGGATTGACGCCGGGCGTGAGCAGGCCAAGAGTGGCTCGGTGTTTGCACGGACGGCGGTGCTGATCGCGGCCGACGACATGGGCGACCTGTTCCTGTGGGCGGGGTACGTCTTCGTGTACTGGGCGAAGCGGGGGTTGTTTGCCGACCTGACGCCCTTCATGAAGCAGTGGGGCCGCACGATTGACGAGTACATCGGCGTGCCGCAGCACGAGATCTGGCCGTATCCGAACGGCAAGGTTTGGGGACTGCCGTTCCAGGGTGGTACCGGCGACTGGCTGTACAACAAGTCGGTGCTCGACCGGCACGGGATCGAGCCGAACGAGAACTGGACCCATGACGACCTGATCGAGACGGCCAAGCAGGTCCAGGACCCCGAGAACGGTCTGTGGGGCTTTACCACCCCGAGTTGGGGCACGGCGCTCATCACGATGTACAACATTGGTGGGGAGAAGGGGACCGACAACGGCGAGAAGTATCTCTTCGACACGCCGGTGGGGCATCAAGCGATCCAGTTCTGGGAAGACATCATCCACAAGCACCGGGTGGCGCCGCGACCCCAGGACACCCGGACGGAGGATGGGAAGAGCAAGGGCTGGAGCCCGTGGAAGGGGAACTACGTGTTCTGGACGGGCTACCCCAGCGCGGCAGCCCAGAGGATCATGAACGAATCGAACTTCGAGTCGCAGATCATGTGGGCGCCGAAGTGGCCGGCGAACGGCCTACGGGCCGTCAGCTCGTTCGACCAGGCGCACATGGTGACCAAGTTTGCCGGGTCCCGCGGCGTGTTGGCGGAGACGGCCGAGTTGGCGCACCACCTGTCCGGCCCGGAGGTCGCCAGGATCGTCGTGGAGCACGGCAACACCTCGCCGATTTGGCGAGCGGTTTTCGACTCGGACGAGAACTTGGATTCGGCGCGGTGGAACCGGCACATCATCATGGACGGGTTCAACTACCGCTTTGGGAACCAGGCGCAGGAGTTCTGGTACCCGATGTACCGGGCGTGGAATCCGATCTTCGGCAAGGTCTGGAGCGGCGAGGTGTCGGGTCTGGCGGCAGCGGCGGAAGCCAACCGGTTGGCCGACGTGATCGTCAGCCTGAAGACGCTGCACCCGACGGCGGACGTGTTGCAAGCCAAGCTGTAAGTGGCGCGTTGAAACTGCAAGGCGGGGCCGGTGCCAGTTTCCTGGCACCGGCCCCTTTGTTTTTTCTGCGCGGATGGGGAGGCCCCCACCCTAACCCTCCCCCGTTGCGACGGGGGAGGGAACACGCCGGCTCCCTGCCGCTGCGGCACCGGGATCACCGTCCCCCCGTCGCAGCAGGGGGGCCATAGGGGGGCCAGCCCCCGGCCGTGGGCGTACCGTGTCGTGTCGGAAGTAGCTGAGGAGCAGAGCAGGTGACGGCTGAGACGACACGACTGGCCTGGCGGCAATGGCTTGGCGTGTGGGCGCTCTGGACCGTGCTCGCGGCGGTGGGCGGGATCGCCGGTGGTGCGGTGACCTGGTCCTGGGCTACCGAGGTGCTCGCGCGTGGCTTTGTGGTGGCAGGGGGGACGGCCGAGGTTGCCGCAGTGCTGGCGCTGGCCGGGCTGGTGGCCGGTGGTGCTGCCGGACTCGTCGGTGGGCTGGGCGAATGGCTGCTCCTCTGCCGCTGGAGCCTGCCCCTGGCCCGAACAGGGGTGGCTCGCGCCGGCTGGTGGATCGTGGTCACGGCCGGTGGCCGGGCCGTTGGTTGGTCCCTGGCGCTGACCGTCGGTTGGCTGTGGAGCGAGCTAATCGCCGGCAGCACGGGTAGCGGCGCGGCTGGCATCCTGGGGCTGGACGTGGGCGGCCTGGTTGGCGGTAGTGTCGTCGGTCTGAGCCAGTGGCTCGTGTTGCGCCGCTGGATAGCGCGTAGCTCCCTCTGGATAGCCGCATCGGCGGTCGGCGGCGCGGCCGGCATCGGTTTGAGTCAATACGTCGCCCAAGCTGCCGCCGGCGGTGTCGTAGCAGGCGGCCTCGCCTGGGTGAGCGCAGTCGGTGTGGCCGCGGCCGGTGTCGGCGCCGTGACCGGCGTCGCCCTGGTGCTGCTGCTCGCGCCGCCGCACGGCCACGTCCGGCAGCCCGCCGCCCGGTGGCCGGATCGGCTACGCCGCACCGCACCGGCCGTGTTCACGCTGCTGCTGGTGAGCGTCGGCCTGGCAGTGCCCAGTTGGTACTACGCCGCCGCGGTGCAATCCGCGGCCATCCGACCGGCACCCGCTCGCCTGTCCCAAACGCGCTTGGAAGCGGCCGTCGTGACCGCCGGCTCCAAGATCGTCATTGCCGGCGGCTTGGTCCTGGAGATCAGCGGTGGGAGCAAGAACCTGGAGCCGAGCGCGGCGGTAGACATCTACGATACGGCGACCGGGACGTGGACGGCCGCAGAGTTGTCTCGCTCGCGCAGTATGCTCGCTGCGGCCGGCGTTGGGAGCACTGCCCTCTTTGCCGGCGGCCATGACGGCAGCGTGGACAGCCCGGTGATAGACATTTACGACGGCGCGACCGATACCTGGAGCACGGCGAAACTGTCCGAGCTACGTACCGGGGTCGTCGCGACCACCGTGGGCACCAAAGTCCTTCTCGCCGGCGGCTGCCTCAACGATAGCTGCTCCCGCTTGTCCAAGGTCGTAGACATCTACGATACGGCGACCGGCGCTTGGACGACCGCCGCGCTTTCGGAGGGCCGCGATAATCTGGCGGCCACGCGGATCGGCAGCAAGGTCTTCCTCGCCTATGGCCCCGGCGCCGTCGTCGAGATTTACGACGATAGCACCGGCACGTGGAGCACCGCCCCGCTCTCATTGGAGCGGGTGGGGCTGGTCGCTACCAGCGTCGGCTCCAAGGCGTTCTTCGCCGGGGGGCAGATCGGCAAGTATCGTGCCGACAGTGGCCGCGTGGACATCTACGACGCCAGTACCGATACGTGGAGCACCGCCAAACTGTCCCGCACCGGCGGCGCCGACCTGGCGGCGGGGACGGTCGGGACCAAAGTCTTCTTTGCCGACGGACCGCGGGGTATCGTGGATATCTACGACGATAGCACCGGCACGTGGAATACCGCCCCCCTCTCCCAGCGGCGGCACGGGCTGGCCATGGCCATCGTCGGTACGAAAGCCTTTTTTGCCGGCGGCCATGACCTCAGCCAATACAGCGACGTGGTAGACGTGTACGACGCCAGCACCGGCGACTGGACGACGACTACCTTGTCGGAGGGACGGCTCTTGCCGGTAGCGGGCGGCGCCGGCACCGCCGTTGTGGTGGCCGGGGGTAATGCGGACCGAAATATCAGCGGCGTGGTGGACACGTTCGACACGGCGACGGATGCCTGGACCGATGCCGGCTCGAACCTCCGGCGCCTGCTCCACGACCTCCGCGGGCGCGGGAATCCAAATCTCCTGGCGGCGCGTTGAAAGGGGGCCGCTACCTAATCGCGGTCCGCTTGCCGACGACGCAGCTCCGCCTCCAACTGCCGGATGCGTGCCTCGGCGGCCTCGCGGGCCGCTCGCTCGCCGGTAGCACGGTGTTCGGCTGACTGACGGGCCGCCTGCTCGCTGGCCGCACGGTTTTCAGCTGACCGCCGAGCCGCTCGCTCCGCCAGCCGCTCGGCCTGCTCGACGGCAATCTGGGCCTCGGCCTCGGTCGCACGGACCTCGGCAACCTCCCGTGCCGCCCACACCTCCGGCCAACTCTCCAAGTAGGTGCCCGTGGCCCGGTCGTAGAGCCGTGGCCAGTTGTCATCCCAGCACAGACTCAGCCCCAGTATCTCGCTGTAGCCCTTCAGGATGCCGTCCGGTGCCGTGGTCAGGGGGATAGGCTCATACCTGCCGGCCACCAGTTGGTCGCCGGCCAGCTTCGCCCCGTGATACTTGCCATCGCGCGGATCGAACCGCCAGTATTCCGGCACGCCAATGTGGGCGTAGATGTCGCGCTTCCGGCCTGTATCCTCCCGCCCGGTGCTCGATGAGCCGATCTCCAACACCCAATCCGGCGGCTTGCCTACTTCCCAGGGCAGATAGAGCTTGCGCTCCCGGATGGCGTCCGCTTCCACCCCAAAGGCCAGGTACACGTCCGGGGAGACGCGGACATTGAGATCATCCGGGTTGTAGCAGATGATCGTGTTGCTGCTGAGGAAGGTATCGGGACTTTGCTCGAAGTCGGTAAACCGACTGGCGAGCAGGCCGAGGATGGCGTGGATGGGCCGTTCTTGATCCATTGCTTCAGGCTTGAGGACCAGTTTGTGTGGATCGTAGTCGAGGCGGGCGTAGTCAATCTTGCCCTGCTTGCGGTAGGGCCGCATGGTCGGCGTAGGTACGACTGTCGTGCTGGTCATGGTGTATCTCGGAGCCGGGCGTGGGTGCAAGCCGATTATAGCCTACGCGCCTGACGCCGCAGTGAGGCGCGGCACGTTATACCTCCGCCTCCGGCCGGAATGACCTGACCTTGTCGGCGCCGGCTACTCCGGGAAGTGGTTGCTGTCGGGCGGCGACTGCCAGAGATCCGGTGCCGTCGGGTGCAGCGTCGCGGCCCAGGCGTCGAGTACATTGCGATCTGCCTGATGGCGGGCCACCGCTCGCTCGACCGCCGCGCCCGACCAGCCGGACTGGACCAAGGCGTCCAACTCATCGCGCACGGCGGCACAGGATGGATCGGCCGCCCGGTCGTGTAGCTCTTGCGGGTCGTCGTCCAGGTTGAACAGCACGGGAGCGTCATACCCGTGGTAGCGCACGAGTTTCCACGGGCCGCGCCGGATCATCCGGCTGGGCGGGAAGCCGGAGACGTGCATGCTCTCGGCGTAGACTTCCGGCTGCCACCCGGCTGGCGGCCCGTGTCCCTCCAGCAACGGGGTGAGCACGCGACCGGAGGTGTGGGGCAGGGCCGGACCGCCACCGAGCGCCGCGAACGTCGGCGCCAGGTCAATGAGGCTGACCGGATCGTTCACCGTGGTCCCGCTGGCAAACCGCTCCGGCCAGGACGCGATCAGCGGTACCCCGACCGAGCCTTCGTAGAGGGTGGTCTTGTGCCAGAGGCCCAGTTCGCCGAGCATATCGCCATGGTCGGAGGTGTAGAAGACGGCCGTTTGCTCACGGAGTCCCGTCTGGTCGAGCGCGGCCACGAACTGGCCGACCGCCTCGTCAACCATCGTCACCATGCCGTAGTAGCCGGCCCGCGCCGCGCGTTGCTGGTCGGGCGTGGCTTCATCGAATCCCTTGTCCTGGCGCCACTGCCGCACAGCCGGATGCTGCGCCGCGCGTGCGCCGGCCGGCACGGACGGCAGGACGACGCGGTCCGCGTACTCGTCATAGAGCGGACGGGGTGCAATGTAGGGCGCGTGGGGCAAGACTAGGCCCACCACGAGGCAGAACGGCCGGTCGGACCGCTGCGCGGCGCGGTCGCGCACGAAACGGACGGCGGCCGCGGTCACGTCACGATCAAAGGCTTGGAAGCCGGTGCGGCCCGGCCCGACGATCTCCAGGCTGCTCCGGCTCTGACCTTGCGAGGAATACGGGATGTCCCCCAGCGTGCGGTGGGGATACCCGTCCGTTGGTCCGCTGACGTCGCCCATCACGCGCTCGGTGAAGCCGTGGCGCTGGTCCGGCCCCTTGAAGTGCATACGGCCGGACAACACAGTGTCGTAGCCGGCGATTGCCAGGGCGTGCGTGAAGGTGGGGATGTCGGAGGCAAGGGTGCAGCTATTCGACCACACCTGGACGGCGGAGCAGCCCTGGCCGGTGAGAAAGGTGGCCCGCGACGGCACGCAGAGCGGTGAACCGGCGTAGGTCTGCGCGAACCGCACGCCTTGTGCCGCCAGCCGGTCGAGGTGCGGCGTGCGGATGATCGGATCACCGGCACAGCCCAACACGCGCGGATTGTGCTGATCAGACATCACGACGACGAGGTTGGGACGCGCTTGCTCCGGCATGGCGCTTGACTCCTGGGCGGTCAGGTGTGCGGGTGAGTAGCCCCCTATGGTCCCCCCGCTGCGGCGGGGGGAAGTGGATTCCCGCTTTCGCGGGAATGACGAGTTACGCAAAGGTCTGCGAGAGCGGGAGTCCAGGCCCCTCGTCTCGTCACTGCGGTGGAAGCCGCAGTCCAAGTCCCGGCCCCTGGATTGCGGCTTCCGCCGCAATGACGGTTGGGCTGAGGGATACGTAATCTCCGGATGATTTTACCGGAGGGACGCTGCTGGTAGCATGTCCAGCGACGAGCGTGCTGGGGAGGAAGGAGCGGCGATGATCGAGGTATTGAACGGCGTCCCGAATCCGCGTGTCGAGGAGGCCGTCCTGTTTTCTTTTGACGACGTGAGTATCCCGTTTACGGCCGGGTTGCGGCGGCATCTGATCGGGAGCAAGCAGCGCGGTCGTAACCCGGTGGTCGTGCCGCCCGGACCGCCGGGTAGCCCGGACGATTCGCGGACGCGGTTCTATGGGACGGTAATTCCGGTCGGCGATACGCTGCGGATGTGGTACATCGCCGAGAACAATCTCGACGGGCCGCGCGAGTATCGCACCTGCTACGCCGAGAGCCGCGACGGCGTACATTGGGAGCGGCCGGACCTAGGGTTGATCGAATTCAACGGCAACACCGCGAACAATCTCGTTGATCTGCTTGGTGGCGCGAGGGGGATTGTGGCACTGCCGATGCTGTACGAGCCGGATGACCCCGATCCGAACCGCCGCTACAAGGTGGCCTTCGAGTGCGGGCAGTACGCCGGGCAGTTGTCGGTGGCCTACAGCGCCGATGGCCTGCGGTGGACGGAGTCGCCGAACAACCCGGTCGGCGGCTACATGGAGATGACCGGCATCATCCGGCACAACGGCTGCTACTACGTGAACGGTCACGGCGGCGCGCATTTCAGTGTTGCCCGCAACCTTGTTACCTACGCCTCCTACGATTTCGAGCACTGGACGCAGGCGTCCTGCCTCGGTTTCTATCGGGATCGTCTGCCTGTCCAGGCGATGCAGGACATCGCTTCGCGGGGTACGGCCGGGGAGCAGGTGCATTTGGGCGCCGGTCTCTGGGACCGTGGCAACGTGATCCTGGGGGTGTACGATGCCTGGCACGGTCCACCGAGTGGAGATCGGATGCAGGTCACGATGGACCTGGGGCTGGTCATCAGCCACGATGCGCTCCACTACAGCGAGCCGATTCCCGAGTTTCGGTTGGTGCCGGCGCTGGAGGAGCAGGCCGGGTCGGGCACGCTGAAGCCGGAGGCCGGCCTCCCACCACTGACACTTAATCCGTCACTCAGCCATGGTCAGGGGATGCTCAACTGGGGCGATGAGACGATGCTGTGGTACGAGGCGTGGGTAGATGGCGGCATTCGGCTGGCGCGCTGGGAGCGCGACCGGCTGGGCTATCTGCGCGCATTCAATCCCGAGGAGCACGGCTGGGGCCTCCGCGCGGTTGATGACCGGCACTGCATCACCTGTCCGCTGCGGGTGAGTGAGGGGGCGGCGCGGGTCTATGCGAACGTGGACCGGGTGTGGGAGCATAGCGAGCTGATTGTCGAGGTGCTCGATGAGCAGTTCCGGCCACTGCCCGGCTACTCCGGGGAAGCCTGCGTGCCGCTGCGGGAGCCGGGGCTACGCCAGCCGGTGGTGTGGAGGGGCCGGGACGACGTGAGCGAGGTCGGCGGCCCATTCCGGCTGCGGGTGACGTTCGGCGGGGTGCGGCCGGAGGACGCTCGGCTGCACGCGCTCTATGTGAGCGATTAGCTGTCGGCTATTAGCGGTTAGTTGGGGGGCAGGGTTGGACCTAACCCCCGGCCCCTTCCCTCCAGGGAAGGGGAGTCCGCGCGGGGGGCGGTTCGTCGCTGCTGGTCTGCATCAGGATTTGCGGGATGGAGGGATGAGCAGGATGGTCCTCACCCCCTGGCCCCCTCTCCACCATGTGGAGAGGGGGTGGATTCCCGCGAAAGCCGGAATGACGGGGGGCGGGGCGCGATGAATCGTGCCCCTACACGGAAGCCCTGCCCTTGTGAGGGGAACGCCCTGAGGGGAAGCGCGGCTACCGCTCCGCTTGCCGCCGCCGGAGCGCGGCCTCCAACTGCCGGATCCGCGCCTCGGCCGCCTCGCGCGCCGCTCGCTCCGCCAACCGATCAGCCTGCTCGCTGGCAACCTGCGCCTCGGCCGCCTCGCGGGCCGTCCGCTCGACAGCAGTACGGGTTTCGGCCGACCGGCGGGCCGCTCGCTCCGCCAGGCGGCCCGCCTGCTCGACGGCCACACGCGCTTCGGCCGCATCTCGTTCGACCTCCGCCGCCTCGCGCGCCGCTCGGTCCTGCTGCCAGGTCTCCAGGTAGGTCTTCGTCGCCGGGTCGTACAGCCGCGGCCAGTTCGCATCCCAGCACAGACTCAATCCCAGTATCTCGCTGTAGCCCTTCAGAATACCGTCCGGCGCCGTGGTCAGCGGGATTGGCTCATATGCTCCATCTACCAGCCGGTCCCCGGCCAGCTTGGTCCCGTGATACTTGCCATCTTTCGGATCGAACCGCCAGTACTCCGGCACGCCGATGTGGGCATAGATGTCGCGCTTGCGGCCCACGTCCTCCTGTGCAGTGCTGACCGAGGCCACCTCCAACACCCAATCCGGTGGCTTGCCCGCTTCCCAGGGCAAGTAGAGCCGGCGTTGCCGGATGGCTTGCGTATTCACGCCGAAGGCCAGGTACACGTCCGGGGAGACGCGCACATTGAGGTCGTCCGGGTCGTAGCAGAGGATCGTGTTGTTGCTGAGGAAGGTATCGGGTCGCTGGCCGAAATCCGTGAACCGACTGGCGAGCAGGCCCAGGAATTCCTGCATCGGCTGTTCTTGTTCCATCGCCTCAGGCTTCAGGACCGGTTCGTCGGGATTGTAGTCGAGGCGGGCGTAGTCAATCTCGCCCTGTTGGTGGTAGGGCCGCATGGTGGGGGGCGCAAGCGCGGCTGCCGTAGCGGTCATGGTCAGGCTCGGGGTGAGGCGCTGGTATGGGCGGGAGTATACCGCACGCGCGGCGGCGGAGGATGGGCCTCACAGGGGTAGGTTTTTGTCTGCATCAGGATTTACGGGATGGAAGGATGGTCAGGATGGATTCCGGCTTACGCCGGAATGACGGGGTGGTGGGGGAGGGGGTGAGGTCTGTCGGTCATATGCGCTGCTCTGGGGGGACGTCGGCGTAGTCTTGGGGGTCGTAGCCGATGGCGCGGCGGCCGTGCTCTAGGTCGTAGAGCGGCCAGTTGCTATTGGAGACGCCGAATACGGCTGCAAACGGGACTTCTAGCTGATCGAGCGGGGCGATGATGGCGCGCTCGAACACACGGGCCGCGTCGCCGTGGCTGAGGTGGTGGGGATGCTCCGGCTGGTCGCGCTCCAGCCTGAAGTTGCCAATCCGCACCGCGACGACTTCGAGGCCGTGCTGGCTGGCGTAGATGTAGCCCAGACCCTCGCCGAACACCTTGCTGAGGGAGTAGAGGGTTTCCGGTCGCGGGATCATGTCCATCGTGCGCTGTATCTCTTTGGGATACGGAGCGAGTAGTCCGGCGCGGCTGGCGTAGGCCAGGCGGGGTACACCGTTCTCCCGTGCTGCCTCGAAGACGTTATACGTGCCGATGAGGTTGTCGTGCAGCACCTCTTCCCACACGCGGGACATGCCGGCGAGGTGGATAATCGCGTCCATGCCCGTGCTCGCCTGGCGAACGAGGTCGTAGTCGGCCACGTCGCCGACGGTGGTGCGTGCCAAGAGGGGCATGGGGGCGCGATCCAGTCCGTATAGCTCGTAGCGGTCGTGCAGAGCCTTGACCAGGGTTGTTCCAACCTTGCCCGCGGCGCCGGTAATCAAGACGCGCATTCGTTGCCTCCTTGTTTCGTCGTTTTCGCCTCGTGACTGCGGCCTCCGCCGCAGTACAGGATTGCCGTTGCTACTACGCGCTTTCGTCCCAACCGGTTATGAAGTCGTCTACGCTGAAGTTTGCCGGCATCTCATTGGACACGTACCGGGACTCACTGCCTTGGAAGCCGGGTGTGGGGTGCGCGGTAGTGTCTTGCAGTCTGGCATCCAATGGCGTAAAGCGCCGCCATAGTAGCTCCGTCTCGTCCGGCGAGAACCGCCTGGCGAGGTCTTCCAAGAGGTAAAGGCTCACCCGCTGGTCACCGACCGCCGTGGCCCGGTCATTGCGCGGGAGGTTGGCGATCTCCGGCCGTTTGAGGGCGCGAATCTGAGCGGCTTTCTTCGAGAGCAGCACCACGGCGACCAGCCGCCCCGTCTCGCCGGGATGCAGTTGTGCCAACGTCTCGCGGAAGGTGGCGGTGTCCTGGACCAGCATGGCGCGGAACAGGGTCTCGATACGGTCGCGCTCCTGGTCGCCGAGCCAGGCAAAGCGCTCGAACTGTGCTCGTGACGCTGGCGACAGGTGCTTGGTGAAACCCAAGTCCCAGTAGAAGTGCGTGTCGTAGGGGTAGAGCGCCCCGCCGAACGACCGATAGCCGAGATGGATGGTGCGCCGGAGCTTGGTGCTGTAGTCGCTCGGCCAGTGCAGAATGAGATTGCTGTAGACAACGCCGTCGCCGGCCTTGAGCCGCACCTGCGTACTGCCAGGCAAGGGCGCCCGCGGGTTCGCGGTTAGCAGGCGCTCCTCTTCCGCCGTATTGGCGCGCCGGTGGCTGCCGGGCACCACCCAGAGCACGTCATCGTCGTAGAGGGGGATGTTCCACTGGACGTAGCCCGGGGCGTTGGCCAGCATGTCCGCCTGGAGTCCCCCAAGCGGCGCCAGGCGCTCAGGAACCACGTCCCGGTGCCAGGGATCGGGGCCGTGGTCAGCCGCCGGGTTACACATGAGAAACATGCCTACGGGCGCGGCCGCCGGTGCCTGCATCAGCTGGCGGCTGACGCCCAGCGTATGGTCATGGAGGTTGAAGTCCACGGTATCGGCGGTGGCCGCGTCCACGACGGCGCTGAGTACGATCCGCGGCTGCTTGGACTTGTAGTCCATCGCCACCGGCACGTCCCAGTCCAGCTCGCCGGACCAGATGCGATGCTGGCGCTCGACGATGGTTTCGTAGGTGGCGCGCAGGCTGTCGAGCTGCTCCGGCGGGACGACCTGCGGCAGGATGATGAAGCCGTCGTCGAGTAGCTGCTGCGGGCTTACTTGCATCCGTCCATCCTGTTCCCGCTCCCGGCTGCGTCGTATCCGCGCGGACGGGAATTCACTGCCGCTGAGGATACCATTGTGCGGACGTGCGGTCTCGGTGGCGCGCCGCATGTCCGGCGCTATACTGGCGGGTGTCGAGCGTGTGTGCCGGCCGCCATTGCGGGGGTGGGAGAACGATGGCAGACAAGCGACCCAAGAACATCCTCTTTATCTGGACCGACCAGCAGCGGCCCGATACCATCGGCGCCTTTGGCAACCCCCAGGTTGACACGCCCCATCTCGACCGCCTCCTGGAGCAGAGCGTTTGCTTCGATCAGGCGTATTGCTCGCAGCCCGTCTGCGCGCCAGCGCGCGGGACTGCGCTGACCGGTCTTTATCCGCACACGCACGGGGTGGTTACGAACGGTATTCCGCTCGATCCGGGTGTTCCGGCGATTGCCGAGTTGCTACAGCCGGCCGGGTTGGTCAGCGGTCACATCGGGATGTGGCACCTGGCGCACGGGGCGGAGCCGCTGCGGCCCCAGCGCGGGTTCGAGCGGTTCTGGGTCAGCACCGAGGACCAGTACACCGCCAGCCACGCGGCGGAGGGGTATAGCTCCTATCACGACTTCCTGCTCGCGCAGGGGTACACGCCGGCCGATCCTCATAGCGACGGGACGATCTTTGCCCGCGCGACGACGACACGCCTGCCGGAGGAGGTCACCAAGCCCGCCTTCGAGGCCGCCGAGGCGATCCGGTTTCTGGAGACCTATGGCGATGATCCGTTCTTGCTCGTCGTCGGCATCCACGAGCCGCATCCGCCGTGCTACAGCCCCTTCGACGACTACTACCGGCCGGAGGACATGACGCTGCCGGAGTCGTGGTACCTGCCGCTGGACCCGCACGCCGCGCGGCACTGTCATACCGTGCGCCGAATCTACGCGGAAGAGGGCTTCAAGGACATCGATTCCAACGACGAGCGGGGCTGGAAGGAAGCCAAGGCGCGCTATTGGGGGCTGTGTAGGCTCGTGGATCGCAGCGTGGGCAAGGTGCTGCAGCGCTTGGAGGATTTGGGCCTGGCCGACGATACGATTGTGGTCTACACGGCGGATCACGGGCACTTGCTAGGTGAGCACCGGATGTGGAACAAGGGCGTGCCGTATGAGCCGTCGGTGCAGGTACCGCTTATGCTGCGGGTGCCGGGGCTGGCGCCGCGGCGGATTACTACGCCGGTGAGCCTCGTCCGGCTGATGCCGACGCTGCTGGAGTTGATGGGGCTGCCGATCCCGGCGCACATGCAGGGGACGAGTCTGGTGCCCTTGCTCACCGGCGGCGATACCGCGCCGGACGAGGAACCGGTCTTCATCGAGTGGAACGGGCCGTGGAAGGGTGGAGGCGTCTACTCCGATGGGGCGGTGCGGACGATCCGGCAGGGACGCTGGAAACTCAACGTCTCCGCCAATGGTGACTGCGAGCTGTACGATCTGCAAGACGACCCGGAGGAGCTGCGTAACGCCATCGTAGATCGAGGGCAGGCGCAGACCCTCGGCCGGCTGTTCGACCGTTTACGGGAGTGGCAGCGGGAGACGGACGATGCCGTAGTGTTGCCGCATCCACTGGAGCACTGATGACATGGATGACCTGCACCTGGATCGTCACCGCCCGCGCTACCATTTCCTGCCGCCGTCGGGGTGGATGAACGATCCCAACGGCCTGATCCAATGGGCGGGACGCTACCACCTGTTTTACCAGTATTCCCCGGAGTTCGGCGACGTGCCGGCGTCGCACCGCGCGGCCACCCTCAAGCACTGGGGTCACGCCGTCAGCGACGATCTGGTGCATTGGGAGCACTGGCCGGTGGCGCTCACGCCCACGCCCGGCGGTCCGGACAAGGACGGCTGCTATTCCGGTTGCGCGGTGGACAACGATGGCGTGCCGACTCTCGTGTATACGGGCGTGTTCCCGCAATGTGCCTGTATTGCGACCAGTGATGACGGGCTGGTGACGTGGACAAAGCATCCGGCCAACCCGGTGGTCGCCGCGCCGCCGGACGGACTGGCGGTGCCGGGCTTCCGCGATCACGCGGTCTGGCGCGATGACGGATGGCATCAGGTGATCGGCAGCGGGATTCGGGGCGTCGGCGGCACGGCGCTGCATTACACGTCGCCTGACCTGATTCGCTGGCGGTATCGCGGGCAGCTCCTCACGGGCGACGCGGAACTGACCGGCGCGATGTGGGAATGCCCGGATTTCTTCCCACTGGGCGACCAGTATGTGTTGATGGTGTCCGCTCATCCGGGCGCTACCGCCGTGGTCTATTGGGTCGGCCCGTATGCCGCGGGTGCCTACGACGGCGCGTACCGGGGCCGGGTGGACATGGGCACGTGTTTCTATGCGCCGCAATCCATGGGCGATGACAAAGGGCGGCGGCTGATGTGGGGTTGGCTCCGCGAGGGCCGGCCATCGGCGGCACAGCAGGCCGCCGGCTGGTCGGGTACGCTGTCCTTGCCGCGCGTGCTCGATCTCGATGCTGCGGGACGGCTGCGGTCGGTGCCGGGGCCGGAGCTGAGGGCGCTGCGCGGCCGGCGCCATACGGTTGGCTCGCTCGACCTCAATGGCGATCAGTCGCATACGTTGGCGGGAGTCACCGGCGGGTCTCTGGAGATAGTTGCCGAGTTCGCTCCCAGTGCAACGGGCAAGGTCGGCCTCGGGGTGTTTTGCTCGCCCGACGGCGCCGAGCAAACGCAGATCACCTACAACTTCGTGAACGACCGCCTGGAATTGGATTGCCAGGATTCCAGCCTCGACCTCACGACGGATCGCGGGGTGAGCGGCGGGCCGCTCTTCCGCGACGCGAACGCTCCCCTGCGGCTGCACGTATTTCTCGATGGATCGGTGATCGAGGTCTTTGCGAACGGCCGGGCAGCAGCGACCCGGGTGTATCCCACCCGACCCGACAGTGTGGGTGTGACCGTGTTTGGCAGCGAGCCACGCGGAAGCGAGCTGTACGACACTCCGGCCGACCTGCGGCTCACCTCGCTGGAGGCCTGGGAGATGGGCGCTATCTGGGACAGCACGGAGGCCATCCCGGAGCGGCTGTAGGTTAGCGGAGGCCGGCAGCCTGCTGGTCCTAGATTCCCGCTTTCGCGGGAATGACCGGGCCGAGGGCGGGAATGACGGGGGGCTGGGCGCGATGAATCGCGCCCCTACGGCGAGAACCTACCTTGGTGAGGGTACTGCCCCCCTATGGTCCCCCCGCTGCGGCGGGGGGACGGGGGCCTCATAGGGGTAGGTTTTTGTCTGCATCAGGATTTTCGGGATGCAAGGATGAACAGGATGGGTGGCCGCGGGAGTGGGAAGCCCCGGGCCAGATGTCTCGGCCAATGTCGGGGAGGAGCCGGGCGCTTGCCAGTGCCATGTACGAGCGCCGAGGGGCACGAATAGCCCTGGATTCCGGCTTCCGCCGGAATGACGAGGGCCAGGGCACGATAAATCGCACCCCTACACGAAAAACCTACCCCTGTCAGGGGACGGGGGCTGGCTACCAGCGGGTGAGGGGGTGGGCGCGGTCGGCGAGTGGGAGGGGGACGCGCTCGCCGGTGCGGTGGGCGTCGTAGACCGCGTGGATCATTTCCAGCGACCAGCGTCCATCGTGACCACTGCTCAGCGGCTTGCGATCCTCGGCGATGGCTTCGAGTAGATCGCGCACGATGTAATGGTTGCCCGTGTGCTGGCCACCGCCGGCCGATGTGCCGGGGGGTGGCGGTAATGGGCCCACCTCGACCTGCTCCCAGCAGGCATCGCCCGATTCGTCCACGAGTGGGCCGGAATACGGCCGCGGATAGCGGTGCAGGGTACGGACACGCAGGCTCAGGATGCCCTCGCTGCCGCAGAGGTCGAAGCCGAAGGCCGGTGAACCGTCATCGTCGGCGAAGTTGGTACCGGCGTAGCTTTCGTAGGTGGCGATCACGCCGTTGGGGAAGCCATAGGCCGCCCAGAGACCGTTGCCGGCGACCAGTCCGATCTCACCCGCGCCCTCCTGCACATCGGCGGCGGTAGCCTCGCGTCCGTCCTGGGTGACGCGAGCTTGGCACCACGCGGGGTCGGCGTTGGTCATAAAGCGCATCTGGTCGAAGATGTGGGTGCCGAGGACCATCGTGTCCTGTCCGCCACCCCGCGCGTCCATCTTGCCATAGCCGCGGATCAGACGGAGCCGGCCGATGGCGCCCTCGTGGATGAGCTGGCGGGCGTAGACGTGGTAGGGCGAGACGCGATTCTGGTGGGCGATGGCAATTTTCACGCCCTTGGCGTCCGCTGCGGCCAACATGCGGTCCGCCTCTGCGAGCGACTTGGCGATGGGCTTTTCGGAGTAGATGTGCGCGCCCACGTCGATTGCCGCCAGCCAGAGGTCGTGATGCACGTCGAGCCACGACGTTGCGACCGCGACCAGGTTGGGACGCTCTTTTTCCAGCAGCTCGTAGGGGTCGGCGTAGGTCCGGGTGGCGCCGCAACGGGCCGCCGCGGCGGCCCGGCCCTCGGGGTCGGGGTCGGAGAGGGCGACAATGTCTACGTTGGGAAAGCCGGTGAAGGCGATGTCGAGACTGTGGCCGTAGTTGCCGCGGCCGGTATGGCCGAGGACGGCGGCGCGATACTGCGGTGCGGTACTCATCGGTTGCAACCTCTCGTCGGCTCGTAGAATGTACACGGAGCTTACCAGCTAGGGCGGAAATGGGGTATCTGGTGGGCCGCGGTCTGACAAGGGTAGTTTTTCGGTGGAGAGCTGCGGGCGGGGCCGACCTCACCCCCCGGCCCCCTCTCCAACATTTGGAGAGGGGGTGTAGCGCTCGGGCTTGGCCTGAGGTATGGCCCTGGATTGCGGCGCAAGCCGCAGTGACGGGGCGACGGTGGGGGCGGCCAGGACACCCACAAGGGGTGCCCGTACGGCGTTGGTGGTGGTACGCCAGGATTGTCGTGGGCGGAGGAGTGAAAGAGGGCGCGGGCGCGATGAATCGCGCGCCTGCAGAGAAACCTACCCTTGTCAGCTTCACCTGGTGCTCGCGGTGTTGTGCTGTGCGGGGGTAGGCTACACTAGGGCGGGCGTGTGGGTGCTGGGAGGGGGTGTAGGCGGTGAAGGTCGGCGTTGTCGGTGCGGGTATTTTCGGCATTGCGGCGGCGCTGGCGCTGCGCGAGCGTGGGCACGCGGTTGCCGTCTTCGATCAGGGGCCGGTGCCCCATCCGCACGCTTCCTCGACTGACGTAGCGAAGGCAATTCGCCGGACGTCGTATGCCAGTGCCAACGACACGTATGTCGAGCTGGTTGAGCGGGCTGCTCGCCAGTGGCAGGAATGGCAAACGCGCTTCGGCACGACGGTCTACCACCGGACGGGCGGCCTCACCATTCTGCCGAGTTTCGCGCCCGGCAGTCCCATGTACGAGAGCTGGCGCTACCTCCAGGCGCGAGGCGCCACCGACGCAGAGGTGCTCTCGGCGCCGGAGGTTCGCGCTCGCTTTCCGCAGTTCATCGTGCGGGACGACGAGGTCGGCTTCTATGACGGGTGGCGGGGCTACCTGGAGAGTGGTCGCGCGGTTGCCCGGCTGGCCCAACTGGCGCGGGCGGAGGGGGTGGAAATCCACGAGGAGACGCCGGTGCTGCGGGTCGAGGACGATGCGGACGGTGGCCGAGTGGTCGTCGCGCAGGGCGCGCATACCTTTGACCGTGTTGTCGTTGCCGCCGGTGTGTGGGTGGGTCGCCTGCTGCCCCAAATCGGCGGCCACGTGGAGGTCACGCGCCAGCAGATGATGTTTATTGAGGTCGAGAACGCTGACCGTTTCGTCGGTGGCACGCTGCCGGTATGGAGCATGGAGCCGGATACGGACTCCTGGTATGGCTTTCCGCTGCTCCGAGAGGGCTACGTCAAAGTGTCCAAGGACCTGCTCGGAGAGGTCGTGGACGCGGACGTTGACCGCCGCAGCACGCCGGAGTTTGTCGAGCAGGCGATGGCTTTCCTGAACCGGCGCATTCCGGAGATGGCCGCTGGCAAGGTGGTCGGTAGCCGCTCCTGTCTCTATGCCAATACGCCGGACGACCATTTCGTGATTGACTGGGTGCCGGGATCACAGCGCATTTTGGTGGCCGGTGGCGGCAGCGGCCACGGCTTCAAGTTCGGCGGCTCTATCGGGGCAGTCATCGCCGATGCCGTCGAGGACAGAGACAACCCGCTGGGCCGGCTGTTTCGGATTGGCGAGCGGCTGCGAGCCGGGGACCGGCGGCAGTCGCGGGTGGCGCGCGGCTTTGCCCAGCCTGTTTCGGTCTTACCTTCTGGTCCCTCCTGACAAGGGTAGGTATTTACATGGATGGACAGGATGGACAGGATGGGTGATCGCGGGGTGGCGGACCTACCCCCAAACCCCCTCCCTAAAGGGATGGGGCTGGATTGCGGCTTGCGCCGCAATGACGGGGCGGTGGGGTCGTGGTGGTCCTCACCCCCGGCCCCCTCTCCACCATGTGGAGAGGGGGTGGATTCCCGCCTGCGCGGGAATGACGAATGAGACAACGGGAATGACGGGGGCGTAGGGGCCACGAATAGCCCTGGATTCCGGCCTGCGCCGGAATGACGGGGGAGTGGGCGGGAATGGCGAGGGCCGGGGCGCGATTCATCGCGCCTCTACAGAAAAACCTACCCTTGTCAGCCTATGGTCTCCCCGCCACAGCGAGGGGACGGCGGACCTACCCCCAAACCCCCTCCCTAAAGGGAAGGGGCTGGATTCCCGCTTTCGCGGGAATGACGACTTTTGCGAAAGGTTTCGGGAGGGAGGTCGGGAGATGATGATGGAAACCGATGTGGCGGCGAGACGGCTGTATGACGAGGCCATCGTCATTGATGGTCTCAACGTGAGCAACTGGGACAGCCCGGCGGTGTTCCGGAGCTTGCAGGCCGGCGGCGTGACCGCGATCAACGCGACGATTGCGACGTGGGAGAACTACGCCGAGACGATGGACACCATCGCCGCGTGGCTGCGGCGCTTTGGCGAATATGAGGACGTGCTCACCCTGGTGAGGACCGTTGCGGACATCCGGCGGGCCAAGCAGGATGGCAAGGTGGGGATCATCCTGGGGTTTCAGAATGCCACGCCCATCGAGAACGACCTGGATCGTCTCGCCGTCTTCCACGCGCTTGGCGTGCGGATCATCCAGATGACGTTTCACGAGCGCAACCTGCTGGGGAACGGCTGCTACGAGCCGCGGGACGGTGGGTTGAGCCACTTCGGTGTGGACGCCGTGCGGGAGCTGAACCGCTTGGGCGTCCTCGTTGACCTGTCGCACTGCGGCACGCGCACCACCCTGGATACCATCGAGCAGTCGGAGCGGCCGGTGGCGTGTACCCACGCCAACGCCCGGTCCTATTTCGACGTGCCGCGCAACAAGACGGACGAGGCGCTCAAGCGGATGGCGGAGCGCGGCGGAGTGGTGGGTGCGACGGCGATTGCCGGATTTCTGCGGACGGGGTGGGAGTCCACGCTGGATGACTACGTGGATGCGATTGACCATCTGGTGCAGATGCTGGGCATTGACCACGTGGCCATCGGGACGGATTTTACGCAGGACCAGCCTGTCTCCTTCTGGCGCTACATCGGCTCGCAGCAGGGCACAAAGTATCCATCGGTGTGGACGAATACCGCTCGACCCCCGGCGGTCAACCAGCCGGGCCTCTACCCGCGCGACTTGGAGACGCCGGACAAGCTGCCCAACCTCGCCGCGGCGCTGCTGCGGCGCGGCTACAGCCCGGCCGATACCGCCAAGCTCCTCGGCGAGAACTGGCTCCGTCTGTTCGAGACGGTGTGGTGCGAGTAGGGGGGTGGCGGTGGCTGGGCGGGTAGGACCTAACCCCCGGCCCCTTCCCTCCAGGGAAGGGGAGTCTATGCGGCGAAAGCTACAGTCCAGCCCCGGTCACTGGATTGCGGCGGAAGCCGCAATGACGCTCTCCGGCTGCCGGTTGATGGCTGACAGCTAGTGGCCATTGTCAGCCGCGGCTTGGCTCGCTCATCTCGGCGCGGGCTTTGCGGGAGAGGGCGGCGAGGTGGCTGTCGTTGGCGAGGCGCTGCTCCAGGTGGCGCATCCGGGCCGGGCCGGCGGTCCGCAGCATTACCTCGCCGTAAGCGCGCTCGATCCAGAAGCGGGCGGAGGCGGCGATGTCCTCGCGTAGTGCATCCAAGTCTTCCTCGGCGTGGCGCTGCTGCATGTTGATCGTGAACATGCGTCGGCTCGTGCCGCCGCCCCACGAGCTGTGCTTGAGGCAGTGATTGAAGACGACGAGATCGCCCGGCTCGCTCTCCAGCGGATAGGCCGGGACGCCGCTGCCGGGTACACCCCACCAGTCCTCGACCGCGCCCCCGTCCCGCGTGTGGCGATAGCCGGCCTCCAGGGCCTCGGCAAACGCATCTCCAAAGCGGTGGCTGCCGGGGACGACGCGCAGGCAGCCGGTGTCGCGGGTGACCGGGTCCAGGTAGAGCGCCATCTTGAGCGAAATGTACTTCTTGTCGCGGTAGCCGTCGGAGTGCCAACGGGTATCGCCGACGTAGTAGTTTCCGTCGCTGCCGGTGTAGTTGAAGTCGTCGCCGAGCAGGGCGCTGCCGATCCCTTCGATGCGCGGGTCGTCGAGCAGGCCGCAGAGATACTCGTGCTGGTCTATGAACGGCACGAGCGCGGAACGCTGCTTGTGGTCATGGGGCCGCCCATCATGCCCCCCGCCGTGGGCCGTCCAGACTGCCTCGAAAGCGTCGGTAATCGCGTCGGCTTCTTTGGCCAGGAGACCGGGGAACTCGAGAAAGCCGAAGGTGTCGAAGAATTGCAGTTGTTGGGTGGTGAGGTTCATCGGATCGTTCCTCCTGTGCCCCCCTATGGTCCCCCCGTCGCAACGGGGGGACGGGGCGGGTGGCGCTGTGGTCAGGTCATTACGAGGCCACCGCAGACGTTGTACGATTGGCCGGTGATGTAGCCGGCATCTTCGCTGGCGAGAAAGGCGACGAGGCCAACCACGTCGGTGGCCACCTCCGGCCGGCCCAAGGGAATGGTAGCCGTGCGTCGCTGCCACGCCTCGCCGGTCTCCCAGCCCTCGATGGCGCTCCACTCCTCGTCCAAGGAGCGCCAGAACTGTGTGTCCACGATGCCGGGGCAGATGGCGTTGACGGTGATGCCGTGTGGTGCGAGGTCCAGGGCGGCGCACATGGTCAGTTGGATGACGGAGGCCTTGCTCACGTTGTAGTGCGCCGTGTAGGGGTTGCCGCGCCGGCCGGCGATGCTGGCGGTGGACAGAATCCGGCCGCCGTCACCCTGCGCGATCATCTGCCGCGCGGCGGCTTGGATGCCAAAGAAGACGCCCTTGACATTCACCGCCTGCATCCGGTCCCATTCCGCCTCGGTAATTTCCAACATGCGCTTGGCTTGGCCGTAACCGGCGTTGTTCATGATGATGTCGAGACGACCGTGTGCTGCGACGGTCCGGTTGACCAGCTCGTCTACCTGCGCTTTCGAGGTCACGTCCACGGGGAGCGGTGTGGCGCGGCCGCCGGCGTGCCGGATGCTATCGGCGACCGCCTCGGCCCCGGCAAGATCGAGGTCGGCGACCACGACGATGGCGCCTTCCTCGCCGAACCGTTCGCACATGGCCCGACCCATTCCGGCCGCGCCGCCGGTGATAATCGCGACCTTGTTCTCCAGCCGTTGCGCTGCGCTCATGCTCCTGGCTCCCGTTCGGTTCTTGCTGGCGAGTATAGCAGTCGTTGGCTATTGGCTATTAGCCGTCAGCCGGGGTAGGTTTTTTGTCTGCATCAGGATTTTCGGGATGGAGGGATGAGCAGGATAGATTCCCGCCCCGTATCGGGGTACGGGACATGCTTTCGCGGGAATGACGAATGAAACGGGAATGGTGGGGGCGCGGGCGGGGCAGACCTCACCCCCCGGCCCCCTCTCCACCATGTGAGACCTTTGCATAACTCCCAGATGGAGTGCGAGAGGGACAATGCTCCACTGCCCGCTAACCTGGGAGGACCGGTTTTTGGATTCCCGCCTTCGCGGGAATGACGGGTTACGCAAAGGTCTCCATGTGGAGAGGGGGTGGATTCCGGCGCAAGCCGGAATGACGGGTGAGGCGGGAATGGTGGGGGACGGGCGCAACATGTTGCGCCCCTACGGTTTACCCCGTACCTACCCTAGTCAGGAGGAGGCCGGGGGGTGCGGGCCCTCTACGTGGGGCCGATCCCGGGGTAGAATAGCCGGTGTTAGTGGGCTGGGAGGGAGTGAGCGGATGGGGCGCGGTGGGGAGACGACGACGGTGCGCTTGGCGAATGGCGAGGTGCTGACGATCCGTGTGCTGGAGCCACCGCTGGGAGACTACGCGGAGCGCATCAATTACTCGTGGCGGGACATCCGCGAGCCGCTGATGGCCGGTGAACTGGTGGACACCAGCCTGGACCGCTTTTTTGTCGGTGAGCTGGATGGTGAGTGCGTCGGCAGCATGACCTACGCCACTCCGCGCCGGTGCAGCGAGGTGGCGGTGCTCGGCATGGTCCAGACACGGCCGGATCAGCGCCGGAAGGGCATTGCGACGTACCTGCTCCGGCAGACTATCGCCGACTTTCGGGCGCTTGGCGGGATGGCGATGTACCTTTGTACGACCAATCCGAACGCCTACGCGCTCTACTATAAGCAGGGCTTTCGACCGCTCATCGGCGACGGGATGCGCTACCTGGCGCCGGGCTGCGAGGACTTCGACCGGAGCTACTTTGCGTATGATGGGCCGGCCGCGATCCGCCCGGGGACGTGGGGTGACCTCGCCCCGGTGTCGTCGCTCTACAATCAGCCGCAGCCCGACTGGTTCATCAAGGACTATCCCCGCCGCGTGTTCCGCGACATACGCTACGAAGGGCATTACCGGCACGTGTGGCTGCCGACGCAGGAGCGGCAAGGGACGGTGCTGGTGCTGGAGAATCGACGCCAGCGCGTGGTGGGCATCGCCAGTACGGTGGCGGTTGATAGTTATGTCGAGCAGCATACCCACGTGGTGGACTGCTGGGCCTGCCCGGCCTACCTCGGGCAGCTCCCTGAGCTACTATCGGCCGTGGTGGAGTCGGCACGCGGCACCGGCGCCGAGGTAGTTCAAGCGCACCTGGCGGACAGTGATCGCGCCAAGCGCCAAGTTTTCCAGGCGGCCGGATTCCATGAAGAGGCGCGGCTGCGCGACCGACTCCGCGTTGATGCGGCGCCGGCGGGGCGGCAAGACCTGCTCGTTTACTCGCGGACGCTGGGCCGGCGCACGGCGCCAGTACACGCCGAGTCGGCCTTTTACGGCGCTCGTCCGGCTTTTCAGTTGCGGGGGTGAGGGGCGGGTTTCCTTATGGCCGGCCCCCCTATGGTCCCCCCGCTGCGGCGGGGGGACGTGGATTGCGGCCTGCGCCGCAATGACGCGGCGGGGGGGCGCGGGAGGGGTGGTGGAGCGAGAGGCCCGTGTGCGCGGTGGAGCACGACCGCGCGTGGGGCGGTCCTTGGATGGCAGGGTGCGCTTGGTTGGTGGTGGGGTGGGTTGTTGGTGCGTCGCCCCCCTGTGGTCCCCCCGTTGCGACGGGGGGACGGGGATTCCCGCGCCAGCGGGAATGACGAGGGGGGACATGGCAATGACCGTTGAGACGGTGGGTGTGCGGGTAGGTCTGGGTGCGGGGATTGGCAGGGGTGTGGGGCAAGCCTTCCTGGCGCAGCCGGTGCTGGCCGGCCGGCGAGGAAACGGTGGCGGTAAGGGCGGCACTCAGACGGTCACGGCACGGCGCTCCCGCCGCGATGGCGAGAGTCCGGCCATGACCCGGTGCCCTAGGGGCGGCACTCTGACAGTACTGACCCGGCGCCCCGGCCGCAGTGGCCAGGGGTATGTCAGCACCCGGTGCCGTAGAAGCGGCACTCAGGCGGCCATGCTTCGCCGCGCCGGCTGACGCGGTGAAGGGTCGGTCATGACCCGGTGCCCTCGGCTGGGTGGCGGTGCCACCGTTGTTGACTAGCATGATGATGCGAGTGGGTCCCTGCCGGGCGGTGCCCGGTGCTCCAGGAAGGACTTGCAGCTGCCAATCCCCGTCACTGGAGCCATATCAAGGGGGGTGGGGGAAAGACAACGGGGGGAATTTACCGGGATGGACAGGATGGACAGGATTGGGGGGATGGGCCTCACCCACTGATGGGCCAAAGCCGCACGGATAGGGCCAGGTGTGGTGCGCCTTTGGCCCATCACCCGGCCCCCTCTCCAACATTTGGAGAGGGGGAGTAGGGTTAGCCCCCCTATGGTCCCCCCGTTGCGACGGGGGGACGGGGATTCCGGCTTTCGCGGGAATGACGGGGGGCGGGGCGCGATGGATCGCGCCGCTACACGAAAAACCTACCCTTGTGGTGGGTACTGCCCCCTATGGTCCCCCCGCTGCGACGGGGGGACGGGGATTCCGGCTTCCGCGGGAATGACGGGTTATGCAAAGGTCTCCTTGTGCGGGAAAGACGATAGGGGCGACGGGACTGGGGCTGGCCCGGTGCTCGACATTGGAGGCGCGGTGCTTTAGAGTAACGGCAATCATGGCGTGCTCGATGGTGCGCCACAGGTAGGAGGTTGCCCCTATGTTTGTGTACGTCGGTACCTACACCGGGCCGGGACAGGGCGAGGGCATTTACGTATATCGGCTCGATCCCTCGTCGGGCGCGTTGACTCACGTGCAGACCGCCGGAGAGGTGGACAATCCCTCGTTCCTGACGCTGCACCCGCGATTGCCCTTGCTGTATGCCGTCAGCGAGTCCGGGCGGGGTGATGAGCGCACCGGCGGGAACATCGCCGCGTTCGCCGTTGATGGCGCGACGGGCATGTTGACCGCGCTGAATAGCGAGCGCACGGGCGGCACGGGCGCGTGCCACCTCATTGTGGATGCGACGGAGCGGTACATGCTGGTTGCCAACTACGGCAGCGGGCACGTGACGGCGATGCCGTTGCAAGACGACGGGCAGTTGGGCGCGGCGACGGACGTGGTGCTGCATGAAGGGCGGGGGCCGAGCGAGGAGCGCCAGCGGGGACCGCACGCGCACTTCATCACGCAGGACCCCGGCGGTAACTACGTCTTGGCCTGTGACTTGGGGATTGACCGGGTGATGGTGTATCGCCTGGATACGGCCGCCGGGAAGTTCGTCCCGAACGATTTTCCCTATGCCCAAGTCAGCTCCGGCGCCGGACCGCGCCACCTGGCGTTCCATCCCAGCGGCCGGTACGTCTACGTCATCAACGAGTTGGACTCGACGATGTCGGCGTTTGCGTATGACGCTGATCGGGGGGTATTGGAGATCGTGCAGACGGTCTCGACGGTGCCCGACGACTTCGGCGGCGAGAATACCTGCGCGCAGATCGTCATGGCTCCGTCCGGCAAGTTCGTCTACGGCTCCAACCGTGGGCACCACAGCATCGCCATCTTCGCTATCAACGAGGCGACGGGGCGCTTGACCTTGGTCGGGCACGAGTCGTCGCAGGGCGAGACGCCGCGCAACTTCAACCTCGATCCCACCGGCAGTCTGCTCTTGGCGGCCAACCAGGACACGGATACCATCGTGGCCTTCCGGGTTGATGCGGCGACCGGGCGGCTGCAAGCGACCGGAGAGGTGACGGACGTTCCCGCGCCGGTCTGCATTGTGTATGGCGGTGGGTGAGGTGGGACCTACCCCCAACCCCCCTCCCTAAAGGGAAGGGGCTGGATTGCGGCGCAAGCCGCAATGATGGGGCGGCGGGGTCATGGGGGTCCTCACCCCCGGCCCCCTCTCCACCATGTGAGACCTTTGCATAACTCCCAGATGGAGTGCGAGAGGGACAATGCACCACTCCTCGCTAACCTGGAAGGACCGGTTTTTGGATTCCCGCCTTCGCGGGAATGACGGGTTACGCAAAGGTCTCCAGGGGGAGAGGGGGTTGGATTCCCGCTTGCGCGGGAATGACGGGGGCAGGGCGCGATTCATCGCGCCCCTACAGAAAAAACCTGCCCTTGTGTAGGGAGGCAGCCCCCCTGTGGTCCCCCCGCTGCGGCGGGGGGACGGGCGCAACATGTTGCGCCCCTACTTGGTGCGTGCCTACCCCAGTCAGGCCGGAGAGGAGTAGACTGCATGTTGGACCCGTCACCGCCCTATGGTGTTGCCATTATCGTTCACGATTCGGCTTCCGAGCTGGAGCGGTTCGCTGCTGCCGAGTTGTCGCATTATGTAAAGCGGTTGTTCGGAGCGGCGGCCCACGTGACGACACGGCCGACCGGCGGCGACGATGCCGTGATCCTGCTCGGTACGCCGGAGACCTTGCGCTACACCGGCTTCATGTTCCGGGAGATGGGTGAGCAGGGCTTTCGTGTGTCCCGCAACTCGTGGGCGGGGTATCCGGCACTGCTGCTCGTCGGTGGGAGTGCCCGCGCCGTGATGTGGGCCGTCTACGATCTGGTGGAGCGTTGGGGTGTTCGTTACTTGTTGCACGGTGACGTGTTCCCCGAAACCCCGGCGCCCTTCTGGCGGCCGCCCGGAGCGAGCGAGCACGAGCCGGCGCTGCCTATTCGCCAGTGGCGGATCATCAACGACTTCGCCTGTGGGCCGGAATCGTGGGGCTTGGCCGATTATCGCCCGGTGATAGACCAACTGGCCAAGCTGAAGTTCAATCGGCTGCATTTCTCATTGTGGCCCTGGCAGCCGTTCGTGCATTACGCGCACAAGGGCATTGAGCGCCGCACGGCGTATCTCTGGTTCGACTATCACTACCCGATTACCGACGACATGATCGGGCGCGAGTTGTTTGGCAATCAGGACGAGTTCTGGAATCCCGATATTCCTACCCGCTTGGGCTATCACGACCTGCTGACCGGGGGCCAACACCATGTCCGCTGCCTGATGGACTATGCCCGGCGGCGCGGCATGGAGTGCGTCCTCAGCACCAACCTGACCGAGTTCATGCCGGAGTTTGCGCCGCTGCTGCCGGGTGCCCAACGGGTGCGCCAACTGGCCGAGCTTACCATCGTCCCCGGTACCGATACGCCGGTTGACGATCCGCAGCTGACCGAGCTGGCGAGTGTGGTGCTGCAAGCCACCGTCAACGCCTATCCCGAGGCGGATGCTATCGCGCTCGGCATGACGGAGCACCGACAGTGGATTGGACAGTATGAGGCGGCGTGGCGGGAGCTGGACCGTCTCTACGGGATCGAGAGCGTGCAGTCGCTGGATGCAGTGCTGGCGGCGGCGCGCCAGCGGACGGGTTACGCGGGCGGAACGGAGCGACCGGTCGAGGAGGTCAAGGGCGACATCACCTCGCTCTACTTCTACAACCGGCTGCTGCGGGAGCTACGGGTTCTGGAGGATACGAGTCGTCCCGATATGCCCTTCATCTTCAACGGTGTGGCGGAAGAGCTATTTCCGGTGCTGCCGCGGCTCTTGCCGGCCGGGTGGGAGCTGATGAACAACGTGGACTATACGCCGGCCCGTATTCTCACGCGCCGCGAGGTGCTGCGGCACACGCCCGACTCCGACATCCCAGTGACCATGATCCACACGCTGCACGACGATAACGTGGGCGTCTTGCCGCAGTTGGCTACCGGCTCGCTGCACGAGCTGACGCAGGACATGTACCGCCATGGCTGGGCGGGATTCTCGACGCGCTACTGGCTGGTTGGCGATCACGACCCGTGCATTGCCTATCTCGCCAAGTCGGCTTGGGACCGGGACACGACCCCGGAGGCGGTCTACCGGGACCAGGTCACGGCGTTGTGGGGTGAGGACTGCGTAGACGACATGCTGACGGTGTTTCGGGAGCTGGAAGCGGCCACGGTCACGTTGGAGTGGCACGGCATGGGGCTGACCTTCCCGGTGCCCGGCATGATGATGAAGCATTGGACGCCCGGCGATTTCCCGGCGGAACTGGTGGAGGTGCGTGAGCGCTATCGGGTGGCGCTGCGGGTGATGCGGCAGGTCGCTGCTGCGTCACTGCCGGGCGGCCAGGACGATGCGGACTACTGGGTGGGCCGGTTCGAGTTCGGCATTGCCTATCTGGATTCGCTGGAGGCGGTTCGCAGCGCGGCCAACGCCGAGCACGCGCAACGCCTTGCGGACGCCCGGCGGGCGGGGGAAATGGCTCTCGCCGCCGCGCGCCGGGCGTTGGAGGCCTATGCTCGCGTGGCACGCGACCAATCGGATCGCGGCGCGATTGCGACGATGAACGAATACGTTTTCCGGCCGCTGCGGGCTAAGGTGGAGGAGTTGCAAGCGACGTAGTGGCTGGGGGCGGGACCATCCGATAAGGGTAGGTTTTTCCTGCTGCGGACACAAAGCACCGGTCGCGCCTCCCGGCGGCGCGCGGCGCGTGTACTATAATTTTCCTACATTGGCGTCTTGCTTCCGGTACGACCATGACCGCTACGGCAGCCGCGCTCGCGCCCACCATGCGGCCCTACCGCAAACAGGGTGAGATTGACTACGCCCGCCTTGACTACGATCCCAATGAACCGGTGCTGAAGCCTGAATGGATGGAACAAGAGCAGCCCATTCAGGAACTCATCCGTCTCCTCGCCAGTCGGTTCACGGATTTCGGCCAGCGCCCCGATACCTTCCTCAGCAGCAACACGATCCTCTGCTACGACCCGGACGACCTCAACGTCCGCGTCTCCCCGGACGTGTATCTGGCCTTTGGCGTGAATACGCAAGCCATCCGGCAACGCAGGCTCTACCTGCCGTGGGAAGCGGGCAAGCCACCGGATTGGGTGCTGGAGGTGGCCTCGGTCAGCACTGGCCGGGCGGACGTGGGCCGCAAGCGGGCGATCTATGCCCGCATTGGCGTGCCGGAATACTGGCGGTTCGATCCGAAAGATGGCGAGTATCACGGAGCGAAGCTGGCCGGGGACCGGCTGGTGGGTGGGTCGTATGAGCCAATCCCGCTGACGACGGCGCCAGACGGTATTCTGAAGGGGCACAGCGAGGTCCTGGGGTTGAGCCTGTGCTGGGATGAGAACTGGCCGCGGTTGTATGACCCGGCCACGAACATCTACCTGGAGACCTGGCAGCAGGACCGGCTGGCCCGCGAGGCGGCGGAAGCGCAGGTTGCCGTCGAGCAGGCCGCGCGACTGGCGGAGCGAGCGGCCCGGCGGTCGGCCGAAAACCGTACTGCTGTCGAGCGGACGGCCCGCGAGGCGGCCGAGGCGCAGGTTGCCGTCGAGCAGGCTGATCGGTTGGCGGCTGAGACGCGGATACGGCAGTTGGAGGCGGCGCTGCGTCGTCGGCAAGCGGACCGATAGCCTGGGGCCGTCATGCCGGCTGCCTGGCTGCCTTGAATGGCGCCTCGGCAAAAAACCTACCCCGGTGAGGGCGGGACCATTGACGACCGGCTGACCGATAGTGGCGCGGTGTTCTCGCCGTGTGAATGGTATCGCTACAAGCTCTGGCGGGTGTGGGACCCCGGCCGGCCGTTGGGATGTGTCATGTTCCTGATGCTCAATCCGTCAACGGCCACGGACGCCGAGGATGACCCGACGATTCGCCGGTGCAGCGGCTACGCCCGCTCCTGGGGCTACGGCGGGCTACACGTCGGCAACCTGTTTGCCTATCGTGCGACGGACCCCGCCGATCTGCGGCGAGCGGCCTACCCCGTTGGTCCGGATAACGACCGGGCGCTCCTGGAAATGATGGCGCAGTGTGGGCTGGTGGTGGCGGCCTGGAGCAACCACGGGGCCAAGTATGGCCGGCGCGTGCGGGAAGTCTTGAATCTCGTGAGGCAACCGCTTTATTGCCTGCGGCCGTTGCGCTCCGGTCAGCCGGCGCATCCGCTCTATCAGCGCAAGGACATCCGGCCTCCCTTGACACGGCTGGACGTTGGCCGGCTTACCGCCGGGCCGTGACCGGCGGCGGCACACTCCCCCTTTCCGCATGGTGGAGCGGGGTGGATTCCCGCTTGCGCGGGAATGACGGGGGCGTAGGGGCCACGAATAGCCCTGGATTCCGGCTTCCGCCGGAATGACGAGGGTCGGGGCGCGATGAATCGCGTCTCTACAGAAAAACCTACCCTTGTCAGGGCGGGCGGCTAGGTGTAAACCCGGGCTTATCCCAGGGTAGTGGAGACGCCGAGGCGGGCGGCGAGCTTGTTGAAGTCGGCGATGTCGCCGGCGTGCATGGGGATGCCCTCGCGTCGCCGGCGCTCGGCCAGGAGCCATTCGATCTCGCCCGGCACATAGACGCGCTCGTGCCCTGGCGCCGGTGTGCCGTTGCGAATCTCGTGGATGCGCTCGTCAATCTCGGCTTGGAAGTGGGACAGGCGCACAAAGTGCTCCACGTTGATGGCCATGAGGAAATGGCCGGGGCGGTCGGTATCGAGGCCGGGCAGGTCGCTGTCGCGTGATTGCCCGCTGGCGACCAGGAAGCCGCCCAGCACGCTCATCACCAGGGAGAGCGCGGAGCCTTTCGCGCCCAGCGGGAGCACCATGGCGGCTTGCGCCGCGTCCTCGGTCGGCTGGCCGGCGGCATCGAGCGCCCAGCCGGGGGGCAACGGCTTGCCGTCGCGTTGCGCCAGACTGATCTTCCCGTATGCCACGACGCCGGTTGCCATGTCGAGCACAATGGGCGGCGCCTCGCCTGCCGGGATGGCCCAGGACAGGGGGTGGTTGGCTAGTAGTGGCGTGATACTGCCAAAGGCGGCCATGTTGGCGCGGCGCACGCGCCGCCCGGAGGTGGCAAACCCGATCATGCCGGCGGCCGCTGCCTGCATGGAATAGTAGGCGAGCGCGCCGGCGTGGCTGCTCCGGCGCACGCCGACGATGCCGACTCCACTCTGCCGGGCCTTGACCAGGGCCAGTGACATGGCTTGTTTGGCGGCCACCTGCCCGATCCCGGCGTTGCCGTCGGCGATGGCCATGGCAGGTGTCTCGCGCACGATGCTCAGGCCCTTGGCCGGGTCCATGCTGCCGGATTCCATCTCGCCGATGTACCTGCTGATCGCACGGGTGCCGTGCGAATGGACGCCGCGCAGGTCGGCCGCCACTTGGATGGAGGTCAAGGTGTGGGCCGCGTCCTCCGGCACGTTGGCGGCCTGCAGGACCTCGACCCAGAAAGAATGCAGCTCATCAGCCGTGACGGTGATGGTGGCTGGCTCTGTGCTCGGCTCTGACTGCGTGCTCATGGTCGGTTGGCTCCTTATGGCACTCCGGTCGCTGCGTGCTGGTCAAGTGTCGCTGATACGCTGCGAAGGGGCAAGCGGTTTGGCTGGAGACGGCCGGCCTCGTATCCTCTAGGGTACTGCGCGGGTGCCGCGCAGCGACGGTGCGGCCCAGCGGAAACGAGCCGGCAAAGGAGGAGGACGATGGCCGAACGGTTTGCGGGCAAGGTTGCGATTGTCACCGGGGCGGGGGCCGGCATCGGGCGTGCCACCGCCGAGGCCTTTGCCGCGGAGGGCGCGGCCGTCGTGGTGGCCGACTGGGATGAGCCGGCGGCGCAGGCGGTGGTGGCGGCGATAACTGCCGACGGCGGGCGGGCGCTGACCGTTCACGCCGACGTTTCGCAAGACGGCGACGCGGCCCGGATTGCGGCGGCGACGCAAGACGCTTTTGGTGGCATTGACATCTTGTTCAACAATGCCGCCATCCAGACCTACGGCTCGGTATGGGAATTGCCTGAGGAGGCCTGGGACCGCACCATCGGGGTCAACCTGAAGAGCATTTTCCTTGTCTCGCGCCACTGTATACCGGTGATGATGGAGCGCGGCGGTGGCTCGATTATCAACACGGCGTCCGTGCAGGGGTTGGCGAGCCAGCGCAATGTGGCGGCCTACGCGGCGGCCAAGGGTGGCGTGATCTCACTCACGCGCAATATGGCCCTGGACCTGGGCGGTCACAACATCCGGGTGAACTCGGTCTGCCCCGGTGCGATTGACACGCCGCTGCTCCGTTGGGCCAACACCATCTTTGGCGCAGAGGCCGAGGATACGGAGGATATGGGCGCGATGCACGCGCTGGGCCGGGTGGGTCGGCCGGAAGAAGTAGCCAAGATCGTGCTCTTCTTGGCCTCGGACGATGCCTCGTTCTGCACCGGCGGCGCCTATCTGGTGGATGGTGGTCTACTGGCGCCCTTCAACGGGTTCAACGCCACCGATGAGGGGACGCTGCTGCCGGACGCGCTGCAGCGGCAGTCCGCTGCCTCGCGGCGGGCGTGAGGACAGCCGGCGTGCGTGTACTATAATCGGCTCACATCCAAGCCCGGTTCGAGACTCACCATGACGACGACGGCAACGGCGCCCACGATCACCATGCTGCCCTACCGCGAGCAGGGCACCATTGACTATGCCCGCCTCGACTTCGACCCCGATGAACCGGTCCTGAAGCCTGACGCCATGCAACAAAACCTCCCGCTAGAAGCCATCCTGGTCCTGCTCCGCGCCCATTTCACCGACTTCAACCGCCGGCCCGACGTCTTCCTCGACTCCAACACGATCATTTGCTACGACCCGGACGACCTCAACGTGCGTGTTTCCCCGGACGTGTACCTGGCCTTTGGCGTGAATACGGAAGCCATCCGCTCACGCAAGATTTATCTGCCCTGGGAAGCGGGCAAGCCGCCGGATTGGGTGTTGGAGGTGGCTTCATCGAGCACCAGCCGAGAGGACGTGGGGCGGAAGCGGGACATCTATGCCCACATCGGGGTCCCGGAATACTGGCGCTTCGATCCGAAAGATGGCGAGTATCACGGGGAGAAGCTGGCCGGGGACCGGCTGGTGGGTGGGGCGTATGAGCCTATCGAGCTGACCACGTTGCCGGATGGCATCCTAAAGGGCTACAGCGACATACTGAAGCTATGCCTATGCTGGGATGACAACTGGCCGCGGCTGTACGACCGGGCCACGGGCACCTATCTGGAGAGCTGGCCGGAGGTGTGGGAGGCACGGGAGGCAGCCGAGGCCCAGATTGCCGTCGAGCAGGCCGAGCGGCTGGCGGAGCGGGCGGCCCGCCGCGCCGCCGAGGCGCGTATCCGGCAGCTTGAGGCAGAACTGCGCCGGCGGCGAGCGGACGGGTAGCCTGGTGGCTGGCCTCCCTATAGCCCCTTGCTCTGCAAAGGGATGGTGGAATCCGGGGACGGCCTAGGCCCAGGGAGCGCCGGCGAGGCGGTACGCGGCGTCAATCAGCTCCACGGCGCGGAGACAGTCTCGGGGGGTGGCTATCGGTGGATCGCCGCGGCGGAACCGCTCGATAGTCTCGGACAGCAAGGCATCGTAGCCGGCCAGTGCTTCGGCCGCCGTCGCCAACTCCTCCTCGCCCGTGGCGCGGACGATGATTGCGCCGGCCCGGTCAAAGCGGAGGATTGCCTCGCTGCCGGCAATCCGCAGCTCCATGTCGGTTCCCTCGGTTGGGTAGGTGTAGCCGGTTTCGAGCGTGCCGACGATGCCGCTGGCCGAACGGAGCGTGACGGCGGCGTAGTCCTCGATGGCGGCGTCGTGGCCGCGGAAGCTGATGGTGGCCGCCGTGACCTCTGCTGGCTCGCCGGTGAGGCTGAGAATAACGTCGAACGGATGCGGTCCCAGGTTACGGAGGCAGCCACCGCCGCTGATGGCCGGGTCGAGCATCCAGGGACTGTCGTACTCGGGATAGCGGTTGAGCGTGGGCCGGATGATGCGGAAGTGCAGATAGACCGGCGTGCCGAAAGCGCCCTCCGCGAGCATGGCCTTGGCGCGGGCATAGATCGGGCCGAGCCGGTTCGGCAGCGCGACGGCAACGTACAGGCCCTCGCGCTCGATCCGCTCGACGACCGGACGTACCTCGTCGGCACGGCGGCCCATCGGCTTTTCGGTCATGAAGGGTAGCCGGTAGTCGAGGCAGAGTTGATGCAGTGATGGCATGGTCGCATGGGTGCCTAAGCTGAGGGCAAAGTCGGGCTGCTCCGTCTCAATCAGCTGCCGCGCATCGGTATAGGCGGTAGCGCCGACGATCCGCGCCCGGTCCGCAGCCACCGCCGGGTCGTCGTCGTGGACACCGACGACCTGGACCGCCGGCATCCGAGCGAACAGGCGTAGATAGGCCGCGTCAAAGGCGCCATGCCAGTGACCGGCGCCGAGCACAACGATTCGCAGTGCCATCTTCGTGTCTCCTCCCGGCGTGGTTGTGCGGCAGCGGGCGCCGGGGCCGCGTATAGTCTACCTGGCCGACTGCGCCTGCTTCCGCTGGCGAGTATCAGTGTCACGAATTCACCTCCGGGGACGGTCCGTTTCCCAGCCCTAGCCGTTACGGAGGTGGGAGTGGGACAAGATCACCATGAAGAGATACGTGGCTTTTCTCCGGGGCATGAATCTTGGCCGGCGCCGGATCAAGAACGGCGAGCTTTGCGCGTGTTTTACGGATATGGGGTTCTCCTCCGTGGCGGCGTTCCTTGCCAGCGGCAACGTGATTTTCGATGCGGCGCTCGATGATTCTGCCAGCGTGAGTGCGCGAATCGAAAGCGGGTTGCGGCAGGCACTGCACTACGACGTGCCTACGTTCCTCCGCAGTGCTGATGAGGTCCGGGCCATCGCACGGTACCAACCGTTTACGGCTGCCCAGCTTGAACGCTCCAATGGCAAACCCCAGGTGGCGCTACTCTCCAAGCAGCCCTCTCCGATGGCTGCGCGGGCCGTTCTGGAGTTGAGCACGGCCGAGGACCGGCTCGATATTCGTGGGTGTGAGCTGTTCTGGCTCCCAAGCGGCGGACTGAAGGAATCCGAGCTTGATCTGAAGCGGATTGCGACCGAGCTTGGCCCCATGACGATCCGCACCCGGAATACCCTGGAGCGTTTAGCCGCCAAGTATCTCGATTAGGCCCAGGCACGGGTGCAGAAGGACCGACGGTCAGTTGTTGCACCCGTGCGAGCGACTGGGCGGCGGTGAGCGCCGTGGCTTCCTGGCGGGCTGCGGCAGCGTGCGGGGCCGGGGTTGCACGATTACAGGTCCGCGAAGGGTAAGGCTGTCACGCCTGGACCGAGCGGCAGCCGTATGTCGCCTGGGTGTACCACGTACCCGGGCAGGGCCGCGGCTCCCAAGTCCTGCTGCAATGCTCTGATGGAGGAAGCCATGGCTGGGCGAGGCGTGGCGGACAGCTTGACCTCAATGGGCACCAGCTTCCCGCCGGTCTCCACCACGAAATCCACTTCGCTGCCGGCGCTGGTCCGCCAGAAGTAGACGTTTGGGTCGTTTCCGTGATGGACTAGCGTCTTCACGATTTCCGAGAGCACTGCCGTTTCCATGATGGCGCCCCCCAGGGGGCCGGACGCGGCGTGTTCGGGGTCCCGGAGGCCGGCGAGATGGCAGAGTGTACCCACGTCTGCGAAATACACTTTCGGTGTCTTGACGAGCCGTTTCCCGACGTTGGCAAAGTACGGGCGCAGCACGATCACCTGGTACGTGGCCTCCAGCACGGAAAGCCAGGCCTTGATCGTGTTGACCGCGACTCCGAGGTCCCGGGCGACATCGGTCAGGTTTAGTAGCTGGGCACTTCGGGACGCCAGGACGCGGAGGAAGTTTCGGTACTGGGTCAGGTCGCCGACTTGCCGGAGGCGGCGCACGTCCCGTTCGAGATAGGTTTGGATATGGCTGCTATGCCACAGGTGGATGTCTCGACCGGGCTGTGTGGCAAGCTCCGGGTACCCGCCGCGCAGGAACCCGTTCCACAGCGCGCCGAACGCCTGGGAAGTAGGCGCCGACGACCGGTGCTCGGATTCCCAGGGCAGAGCACGCTGCGGCCGTCCCTCCGCTTCCCGGCGGGAAAGCGGCAGCAAGCGGAGCATCGCCGCCCGCCCGGCCAACGACTCGGTCACTTGCTCCGTGAGCGCCAGATTCTGTGAGCCGGTCAGGAGGTATTGACCGCTCGTGTGGCGGTCGGCGTCAATCTGCTCCTTGATATAGGGCAGCAAATCGGGAGCGTACTGCACCTCGTCGAGAATCACGGGCGGTGGGTACGTTGCCAGGAAGGTGCGCGGGTCGGTCATGGCGGCCGCGCGAATATCGGGAGGCTCCAGCGAGACGTACCGGTAGCGCCGGCCGAAGAGGTGTTGTAGCAGTGTTGTCTTGCCGGATTGGCGAGGCCCGGTCAGGACCACGGCGGGGAACTCGGCGGCGGCTCGTTCGAGGAGTGGTGCCAGTGAGCGTTCGACGTAGGGCGGCCGCATGGTAATCCTCTCCGGCTTGCAATTATGCATTTGGAATGCACGATTGCAAGCCGAATGGGGGGCTGCTCGCCCGCTTCCGCTCACAGGGGTAGGATTTTTGTCTGCATCAGGATTTTCGGGATGCAGGGATGAGCAGGATGGATTCCCGCTTTCGCGGGAATGACGGGGGGCGCAAAGGTCTCCTTGTGCGGGAATGACGGAGCCGGGGGCGGACCTACCCCCAACCCCCTCCCTAAAGGGAAGGGGCTGGATTGCGGCGGAAGCCGCAATGACGAATGAGACAACGGGAATGACGGGGGGCACGGGCGCGATGAACCGCGCTCCTACGGGGAACAACGGCCCTTGGGCGTGTGTGGGTAGCCCCCCTATGGTCCCCCCGCTGCGGCGGGGGGACGGGCGCAACATGTTGCGCCCCTACGGTGCGGCCTGTACCTACCCCAGTCAGGGGGGACGGGGGTGAGGTGGACTACGCCTCGTCCTGCTTGAGCTGCTGGCTCAGGTACAGCTCTACGCCGATCTGGCCGATGGTCTCCAGTTGGGTCTCGAACCAGTCTACGTGGGTCTCCTCGTCGCGGATCATCTCTTCGAGGATGTTCCGGGTGGTGTAGTCCTGCACCTGGGCACACAGGGCAATGGCCTCGGTGAGCGTCGCGACGGCCTGCTGCTCCAGCGCCAGGTCCAACTGAAGGTTCTCCGGCACCGTCTCGCCGACCCGCACGCGGCCTAGGCGCTGGAGGTTGGGCACACCCTCCAGGTAGAGGATGTGGTCAATCAACTGCTCCGTATCCTTCATCTCGTCCAGGCTGATCGCGCGGATCTGGTGCGCTAGACGCTCGTAGCCCCAGTTCTGGCACATTCTAGCTTGGACGAAGTACTGGTTAATCGCGGTTAGCTCGTTGGTAAGGATCGCGTTCAGTGCTTCGACGACGCCCGGTTTTGCTTTCACAGTGGTCTCCTTCCTCCTGGGTATAACCAGTCTACGAGAGGAATGGGCGGTTAGTCTAGCCGGAGCTTCTCTATTTTGCCAATGTTATGAATGATATTTTGGTGGAACGTACCATTGCAATCAAGTGAGACACAGCCACCGGGTCAACGCTGGCTAACCACCATCAGACGGGCCTAGACGGAGCCGGATGAGGCGAGACGTGGCGTTGGCGGCGCGAGGGGGCCGGCGAGTGAGGGTAGCAGGCTGACGGCGTTGCCGGTAGTCGGGGTGAGGAAGTCGTCAATATCGTGGAGGCACCGGCCGCAGGCTGTCTCGTCGTCGAGTCCGAGGGCGGCAATCACCGTGGCATTGACCTGGCCTTCCGGCCCGACTGCCCGCTGGATGTCGGCCTCGGTCAGGCCCTTGCACAGACACGCATACACGGTCCCTACCTCCTCGCGGCAGTTGGTATAGACGAAGTAGCAGTATTAGGGGTAGCATACATAGACGCCGTGCGGCAATAGAAGCTATGTCCGTAGCCCTGCCGAATAGTCGTCGTGTGACTGCCTGGCGCGCTGGCACGCCGGCAGCGGCTTGCGGGCCGGCCACCGACCATCCGCTTGTTCGTCTGCCGGACAATGTATGTCATACCTACTTCCTGGAATTCGTCTTGACGAACTTAGAATACTTATGATAAACATATCTACGGAGTTCGTCAAACCAAATATCGGAGCTTGACCCCACGGAATGGGGCCGTTCACAAGGAGGCAGATGGTGACGACAGGCGTGATCCGTAGACAGTACCTAGGTGGAGCCGCCGCCGCGGTCGGCGGGTTGCTGGCGGTGGCGTGCGGCGAACCCGAGGTGCGCTACGTCGAGAAGCAGGTCGAGAAGATCGTGGAGAGGCAGGTCGAGGTGCCTAGCTCTCCCGGCACGCTCGTCGTGTATTCGGGGCGCAGTGAGAGCCTGGTGGGGCCGATCATCGGCCAGTTCCAGGAAGCGACCGGGATTGACGTGGCGGTGAAATACGGGAGCACGTCGCAGATCGCGGCGACGCTGCTGGAGGAGGGTCAGAATACCCCCGCCGACGTGTTCTTTGCTCAGGACCCCGGGGGACTGGGCGCGGTGGCGAATGAAGGCATCCTGAGTGCGCTGCCGGCCGAGATTACCGATCTGGTGCCGGCTTGGGCGCGGTCGCCGGAAGGGAAGTGGGTGGGGCTGTCGGGTCGCGCGAGAACGGTCGTTTACAACACCAAAACCCTCTCGGAGGCTGACTTGCCCGACTCCGTCGCCGGGTTTACGGACGCGGAGTGGAAGGGACGGGTGGGCTGGGCGCCGACCAACGGCTCTTTCCAGGCGATGGTGACGGCGATGCGGGTGCTGTGGGGCGAGACGCAGACGGGGGAGTGGCTGGTCGGGATGCAGGCCAACGATGCCAAGGTGTACCCCAAGAACACGCCCCAAGTCGCGGCGGCGGCAGCGGGGGAGATTGACGTGGGCTTGGTCAACCACTACTATCTGCACCGTTTTCTGCAGGAGGAGGGAGACTCCTTCCCGGCGCGTAACTATCACCCGCGAGCCGGAGGGCCGGATAGTCTGGTGATGGTGGCGGGGGCCGGCATTGCGGGGACGGCCAAGAACCGCGCGAACGCCGAGAAGTTCCTGAAGTTCATGCTGTCGACGGTTGGCCAACAGTACTTCGCGGGGCAGACGTTCGAGTATCCGTTGGTGGAAGGGGTGAAAACCAACCGGCTGCTGACGCCGCTGGAAGAGATCAAGCGGCCGAACATAGACATGGTATCGCTGGCGGACCTGCGGGGAACCCAGGAGCTGCTGAGGGGGCTGGGCATCCTGCAATAGTGACGCGCCAGGTTTGCACAATCCCGTGAGGGTATGATGGCGTGGACCTGGTGGTCGAGGGTCCCGCGTAGGAGGCCTTTGCATAACCTCCAGATGGAGTGCGAGAGGGACGTTGCTCCACTCCTCGCTCACCTGGGAGGGCCAGTTTTTGGATTCCCGCCTTCGCGGGAATGACGGGTTACGCAAAGGTCTCCGAAAGCGGGAATGACGGGTTACGCAAAGGTCTCCATAGGGCGTTCAGCGATGCAGGTGCGTAGTCGTCAGTTGGTGCTCGGCGCCGGTCGCAACGCCGGCTTGCACAATTCGCACAATTCGATGGAAAGCCAGGGAGTGCGAGCCGGCGTGTTCGGGCGTGAGCACGGGCGACTGGAGAGCCGCGCTGGTGGGGTCGTGCTGCCGCCCCTGGTGGTGCTGTTGCCGGCGCTGCTGGTGGGGCTGGCTATGCTCCTGCCCCTGGTGTACCTGGTCATCCGCAGCGCTGGTGCCAGCGAGCAAGCGTGGGCGCTGCTCTTGCGCCCGCAGACGGCGGCCACCTTGGGGCGCACCGTTCTGCTGGTGGTGACCGTGACCGCCAGCTCCGTGGCGATAGCGGTGCCAATCGCCTGGCTGACCGTCAGGACGGACCTGCCCCTGCGGCGGCTGTGGTCGGTGCTCACGATGCTGCCGCTGGTGATTCCCAGTTTTGTAGGCGCGTTCCTGTTCGTCTCCGCGTTGGGACCGAAGGGCTTGCTGCAACAACTGCTGGCCGGGCCGTTCGGCGTGGACCGGCTACCGGAGATTTACGGGCTGCCCGGCGCCACCTTGACGCTGACGCTGTTGAACTATCCCTACGTCCTCCTGACGGTGCGAGGGGCGCTGCGTAATCTGGACCCGGTCCTGGATGAGGCGGCCCGCAGCCTGGGGTATGGGAACCGGGACGTCCTCTTGCGTGTCACGTTGCCCCAGTTGCGCCCGGCGCTGGCTGCCGGGTCATTGCTGGTGGGCCTGTACACGTTGAGCGATTTCGGCGCCGTCTCGCTGATGCGGTACCCGACAATCACCTGGATTATCTTCCAGCAGTACGAAACCGCCTTTGACCGCACCATCGCCGCCCTGCTCTCACTGGTGTTGGTGGCGCTGGCATTGGCCATCCTACTCGTGGAGGGGTACGCGCGTGGTCGCGGCCGTTACTACCGGTCCGGGGCCGGTGCGGCGCGGCGATCCAAGGCGATCCAGCTAGGTCGCTGGAAGTGGCCGGCGTTGGCGCTGGTGGCCGGTGTGGTGGTGTTGGCGTTGGGCGTGCCGAGCGCTATTCTGGCCTACTGGCTGGTCAGAGGCGTAGGCGCTGGCGAGCCGCTCTTGATTCTATGGAGTGCCACGCGCAACTCCGTGCTCGTATCGGGGCTGGCGGCGCTGGTGGCCGCGGCCTGCTCGATCCCGCTCGCCGTGCTGGTGGTGCGCTACCCGGGGAAGCTGAGTCAGGTGTTGGAGCGGAGTAGCTTCACCGGCTATGCGCTGCCGGGGATTGTCGTGGCGCTGGCGCTGGTGTTCTTCGGCGCCACCTACGCGCGGCCGGTGTATCAGACGGTCTGGCTGCTGGTGTTTGCGTATGTGGTGCTCTTCTTCCCGGCGGCGTTGGGCGCGACGCGGGCTGCCCTGCTGCAAGTCAGTCCGCGGCTGGAAGAGGCGGCGCGCGGCCTCGGGCGCAACTCGTTGCAGGTTATGCAGGCTATCACCGTGCCGCTGATCGGCCCCGGCGTGTTGATGGGGGCGGCGCTGGTTTTCCTCATCACGATGAAAGAGCTACCGGCGACGCTGATTCTCGGGCCGCTGGGCTTCAAGACGCTGTCCACGGCCGTCTGGTCGGCGGCATCGGAAGCCTTCTTTGCCCAGGCGGCCGCCCCGGCGCTGGCGCTGATCCTGATCTCTTCCGTCCCGATGGCCTTCTTCGTCATGCGCGAGCGCAGCCCGGTGCTGGCCGACTCCCCTGCTCTACCGGTGGAGCGGAGGCCGGGGGGTAAGCCGTGAGCCAAGCGGTGGTGCAATGTATGGAGATCGCCAAACGCTACGGTGACGTGGCGGCGGTGGAGGACCTGAGCTTTACGCTGCAACCGGGCGAGATTCTGTCCATTCTGGGTCCCAGCGGCAGTGGCAAGACGACGGTCCTGCGGCTGATCGCCGGCTTCGAGAGTCCGGACCGGGGCGAGATTCGGATTCAGGGGCGGGTGGTGTCCGGGCCGGCGGTGCATGTGCCGCCGAACCGCCGGAACGTGGGGATGGTGTTTCAGGAGTACGCGCTGTTCCCCCATCTGACCGTTGCCCAAAACGTTTCCTTTGGTCTACGGCGGATGTCACGCGAGGAGCGCGAGCGGCGGCTGATGGAGGTCTTGGTGCTGGTCGGGCTGGGCGGATTGGAGGACCGGTACCCGCACGAGCTATCCGGGGGCCAGCAGCAGCGGGTGGCGCTGGCCCGGACGATTGCCCCGCGCCCGATTACGGTGCTGTTGGACGAGCCGTTCAGCAACCTCGACGCGGGGATGCGGCGGCGGCTGCGTCAGGAGGTCACGGACATTCTCCGGGCGCATACGATTGCGACGGTGTTCGTCACCCATGACCGGGAGGAGGCCTTTGCCATGGCCGACCGCATCGGGGTGATGAACGACGGACGCCTAGAGCAGCTGGACACCCCGGATCGCATCTACCACGCGCCCGCAACTCCCTTTGTGGCCCAACTGGCCGGGATGTGTGACTTCCTTCCAGGTGAGGTGCGCGATGGCGTGGTGGTCACGGAGGTCGGGAACGTACCCTATGCCAGCGACGACGGGCCGCTGCCGGAGGCCGCCCCGGTGGACCTGCTGGTCCGCCCCGACGACTTTCAGGTGCGGCCGCAGCCTGAGGGCACGGCGGTCATCCAGGGGCGGGAGTTTCGCGGGGGCGAGACGATTCTGGGGGTGCGGCTGCCGTCCGGGGCTACCGTGCGGTGCCGACAGCGGGCCTCGACCACCCTGACCCCGGGGACGACGGTGACGCTGGTGCCGGATCAGGACCGGGCCTTTGTGGCCTTCCCGCAAGCGGGGCACCAGTCGTGAGCCGGCATGGTGTAGCGAGCGCGCCGCCTCGTCGCCGCGTGCGACGATTGCCCCAAACGTCCCTCTCGGCGCCAATCCGCGCACGTGTTAGTATTGACGATCACAGTCTATTCGTATAGACTAACTTCTATACATTGGCCGCACTACTCACATCAGCCGCGAGGCCATGCGGGCCTCTGCCTGGAAAGGGAGTGAAAGATGGAGGTCGTCCAGGTCCAGCGCTTGTACCGACGCCAACAATCCCACGAGGCGGTGCTCGTGCTCACCGGCTGCCAGAGCGGCGACGAGATCAGCTTGGCCATCCCAGCGTGTCAGGCTGCGCCGTTGGCCTTGGGAGCACACGGGCTGCACGAGCGATGCGGGCTGTATCAGCTGTTCGTGGCGGGTGTAAAGGCCCTCGGCGGCGCATTTAGCTCGGTGCTGCTCACGCTTGACCAAGCGGAGGGAGCGAGCGCCTCGCTCATGCTGGTCGAGGGCGTCAAGTCGCGCTGGATTCGGGGTGACGTGGTCGAAAGTGTTGCCTTGGCGCTGCATCTCGGTCTCCCGCTCTACGTGACCCATAGCAAGGCGCCCGCTGTTGATGACGATGTGGTGGTGGCGGGTGACAGTGCCGGGGTGGAGATTCCGTCGGTCTTCCATGAGGCCCTCAACGACCTGCTGGTCGAGGACTCACCTGAGCAGCGCGGGAGCGCCGACGCAGAGTAGCCGGCCTAGGCACGCCGCACGGAAGCGACACGCCGCCGACTGCCACCAGTAGCATTGGCCTTGGTGCCCGGCCGCCGGCACCCTCCGTCGGCTATAATGCCGCTGCCGGGTCTACTCATATCGTTACCGTATGCACCGGCCGGCTCCTACGAGGTCTCCGATGGCCACCAGAACCGTCCTCCGCCCCCCCCCACCCGGCGAGCACGCGCACCTGGAGCCGCTCCCCGATCCACCCCGGACGCCCGATATGCAGCAACACATCAGGATCACAGCCTTCGACAGCTACTTGCGTGCTTATTTCGCCCGGCGGACCGACGTGCTGGTCTGTGGTGGGGGCTACCTCCGCCACGAGGCCGGCAATCGTGGTGAACGGCTGGCGCCGGACTGCCTGGTGGCGTTCGGTGTCGACCCGGCCGCCATCGTGGCGCGTAACGGTTATGTGATTAGCGAGGTGGGTAAGCCGCCGGACTTTGTGCTGGAAGTGGCTTCGCGCAGCACCGGCCGGCGCGATTACACCGTCAAGCGCGCCGCCTACGCCAGCTATGGCGTGGGTGAGTACTGGCGTTTCGACCATACCGGCGGCCGGTATCACGATGCGGCGCTGGCCGGAGATCGGCTGGTCAACGGGGAGTACGAGCCGGTCAGGATTAACGAGGAGCCGGATGGCGTGCGGTGGGGGCACAGTCCGGCGTTGGGGCTGGACCTGTGCTGGGAGCATGGCGAGCTGCGGTTCTACGATCCGGCGGCTGAGGAGTATCTGCCGTCACCGGCGGAACTGCAAGACCAGCGCGATGCTGCGGAAACGAGCGCTGCTGTTGAGCGGGCTGCCCGTTTGGCGGCCGAGGCCGCGCTGCGGCGGCTTCGGGAGCAACTGCGCCGTCTGCGAGGGGAATAATTCCAGCGGGCCCGGGTCTTACTCCACATACCGACCGACAGGTATGGCTCCTCGAGCAGGACTCGAACCTGCAACCTAGTGGTTAACAGCCACCCGCTCTACCAATTGAGCTATCGAGGATCGCCGCCTCCCTAGTATATCAGGTCGGGCCGGAACGCTCACGGTCCTGCCGCGGAGCCGAGCGGCTGGGCTGCCGGCGGCAGATTCGCTCGGCGTATCGGGCTATCGGTAACTTGCTACGGTAGGTGGTAGATACTGCACCAGTGACCATCCCGGTCCTGTCGGCTTGATCCAATGCTCGTGCCCCACCGCTTCGACTAGAGCCGGCACTTCCCTAGACCATGGGTGCATGGTGGACTCTGGTGCCATGAGATACACTTCTACCCCTTTGCTCTTGAGTTCTCGCACCAAGTCGGTAAACTCGTCCCGGCCGGGATGAGTCAGCAGCACGAGAATGGTGTTCTCCGGCTCGTGTCCGCAGTCGCTCTTGCTTTGGCTGATGATTTCGTCGCTCAAGTCACCGTTGTACTCCCGCATCCCCCATCCGAGCCTTTGTAGCTCGGCGGTCATTTGAGACCGGTACCCAAATACCTTGAAACGGCTAGTGGATGTCGCTGGGAAGTATCGGTCAAGCTCCTCCCTCACCGACGTATTGGTGTTGGGTAAGGAGATGGAAGAGGGAGATAGGTGCTGGAAGTCCCAGAACACGAGCAAACGGGTGCGGTCCTTGACAGCCTTGGGTATGCCCTTCAGCTTGATCCAATGCTTGGCCCCTACTGCCTTGATGAGGCTCGTCGTTTTCACGGCTCCTGGGGCCATGAGATACACTGCCACGCCTTTGCTCTTGAGTTCTCGGACCACGTCAGCGAACTCGTCTCGTCTAGGATGAGTGAGCAGCACGAGGATAGTGTTCTCCGGTTCGTGTCCACAGTCGCTCTTGATTTGACTGATGATGTCATCGCTCAGGTCTTCAGTGTCTTCCCACACTCTCCAGCCGAGGCGTTGAAGCTCGTCGGTCGGTTGGTACCCAAGGATGGACAGTTCAGATTGCTTTGCAAAGGCCTTGAACTGGTGAGAGGACATGGCTGGGAAGCGTCGGTCAAGCTCCTGCCGCACCGACGCATTGGCGCCATCCAGAAAATTGGGTAGGGAAGAGAGGTGTGGCGATAAATGATGGAAGTCCCAGAACGCGAGCAAGTGGGTGCGTCCCTTGGCAACCTTGGCCGCCTTGTTCCGTCTACGGAAGAATTGGGCGGATAGCCCATGTTTCGCCGCTACGGAGTAGATAGCTGCCAGTGAATCGGCATCCGGGGTTGTGGCGCCGGTTTCCCAGCGAGACAGCGTGTTGGCAGGAACGCCTAGGAGCGCCGCCAGCTTCTTTTGGCTGAGGCCGAGGTGGTTTCTGACTTGTGCGATGCTCTCCGGATCGAACTTGAAGCGGCCAGGCTTGACGGGTGCCATCGTAATCCTCCCTACCGGCTAACCGGCTGGTATCAAGTATATGCTACAGAACTGTATTTGTCAACAGATCAGTTGCAAACATCAGAACTGCGTGGCTGGCGAGATGGTAGTCCGGCGCCCGGTGTATGATGGCCGGCAGCGCAGCGGCTGAGAGGAGGCCACCGATGCCTGTCGTATACGGCGGCGACCGTCCCAAATACCGCACCAACCCCGGCGCGGTCCAGCATTATCTGGTCAGTAAGTCCGTCGGCGCGTCGGCGGTCTCGATCTGGACCTCGGAGTGGCAGCCGGGTGGTGGCCCTACGACCAAGCACACGCATCCGCACGAGGAAGTCTTTCTGTTCCTGGCGGGCACCGGCGAGGGCGAGGTTGGGGATGAGAAGGTTATGGTCCGCCCTGGCGTGGCGGTCATCATCCCGGCGGGTACCGTTCACTGGTTCCGCAACACCGGTACCACGCCGATGCGCCAAGTGGTTGTGCTGGCGTCACCCGATTACGACGGTCCCACCGGCCCGGCGACCGTCGTGGACGACCCGCGCCCGCTTGTCTGCCTCGATCCGTAGCGGCTGCCGTGCCGCCACTTACGCCGGGTTGTCGTCCGCCGCGGCGGCGGCCAGTTGGCGGGCCGTCTTCCGGCACGTGGCGGCCTTGAGGACCATGTCGCGCGTCGCGTTTTGCAGGCTGGCCCAGGCGCCCCAATCGGGCTGGCCGCGCCGCTGTCCGGCTTCGCGGCGGCTGAGTTTTTGTAGCTCGTTCGTGGCGCGATGGACGATGAGCGCCAAGGCGAGGACGGCCGCTGCCGGCTCTTGCTCGCGGGCAATGGCTCGGAGGTGGCCGTCAATATCCAGGGACGGTTTGGCTGGGGCAGACTGGGTCATGGTACCTGCTTTCCTTGTCCGTTCTGGATTCCCGCGTTCGCGGGAATGACTGGGAGACTGCCGGGAATGACCGGGAAATGCCAATGGCGTCTAGTCGAGCGGCTGCCGCCCGCCGAATCCGGTGTCAAGCTCGTGCCAATAGGAGATGGTCTCCTCGCCGACACGCCAGCAGAGATAGACTTCCCGTCCTTCCCGCAGCGACCGGAAATCAACCAAGCCCATTTCGAGGTCTTTGACCTCGCAGCCGAGGGCGTGCAGCGCCTCGACGGTTTGCTGTGCGTGACGTAGGGCGCGTGTTGCTGCTATCTGCGCCTGCCGCAACGTGTCCGCCTGCTGGCCGTTCCCGCGCACGGTTTGCACGGCGCCGGCAAGCTGCCGTTCGGCCGCGCGGTAGGCCCGGTGTTGCTGCTGGGCACGAGCCATCAACTCGCGGACACGGGGCAGCAGGGCGATGGCTGCTTCGAGCGTGAACAGGCGCGGCATAGTAGCGCCATCTTAGCACAGCAGCGTGGTTGCTCCGGGGGAGACCTTTGCACAACCCCCGCGGATGGAGTGCGAGAGGGACAATGCACCACGCCTCGCTCACCTGGGAGGGCCGGTTTTTGGATTCCCGCTTGCGGAGACCTTTGCATAACCCCCAAATGGAGTGCGAGAGGGACAATGCACCACGCCTCGCTAACCTGGAAGGACCGGTTTTTGGATTCCCGCCTTCGCGGGAATGACGGGTTACGCAAAGGTCCCCTTTCGCGGGAATGACGGAGGGGGAGGCGGGAATGACGGAGGGGGAGGCGGGAATGACGAGTTATGCAAAGGTCTCCGGGGCGGGCTGTTCGGAGAGGATGAGCCGGTGAGCGCAGGCAACGGCGCGGCGCCAATGCGCTCCGGGAGGGTGCGGCCGCGGTTTAGGAACCGTGGCACGTGTGTCCCGTTTTTGTTTTTGTGGTAACATAGCGACACCTAGTCCCACAGTTGCATCGTATAGGTAGTCGCTGGCTGGTCAGTGCCGACCGCCGCGATCCCAGTTGGCACTCACCGGAAGTCTCGATAGGAGTATGGAGCCAGTGGCCGCACCGCATCGCGCATTTAAGGCTGTCTGCTTTGGGGGGGGCTGCGGCGCAGCCCAAGTTATGCAGGGGCTGATCGAGTACACGGATGATGTGACGGGTGTGATTGCTGTGACCGATTCCGGCCGCAGCACCGGCGCAGTACGGAATACGCTCCGTGTCCCGGCACCCGGCGACCTGCGTAACGCGATGGTGACGCTTTCGCAAGCCGATCCGCTCCTCCGAGACCTGTTTCAGCACCGAATTATCAGCCAGCGCCTCAACGAGTTCAACGGGGTGGCGTTCGGCAACCTGTTTATCGGCGCCTTGGCGCAGATGACCGGGAGCTTTGAGCGGGCGGTGCTGGAAACGAACCGTATTCTGCAATCTGCCGGGCGCGTCTTGCCGGTCACGCTCATGAGCACGCATCTCTGTGCCGAGTTGGTAGACGGTACCTTGCGGTACGAGGAAGTCAGTGTGCGGGGGCTGGACAAGCCCTCGATCCAGCGTGTTTTCCTCCGCGATGAGGAAGCCGAGGTCTATCCCGGGGTGGTCGAGGCGCTGCGGGAAGCCGATCTGATTACGTTCGGGCCGGGCAGTCTTTTCACCACCGTCATCGCCTCGCTACTGGTGAAGGGCGTGCGCGAGGCCATCGCCGAGGCGCGGGAGCGCGGGGCGCGCACCGTGTATATCTGCAACACCACGACCCAGCCCGGTCAGACTGACGGTCTCACGGCCTACGATCACGTGGTCGAGATGTCCTCGTACCTCGGCCCCGATCTGCTCGACTACGCGCTCATCAATACCGGCGTACCAGCCGAGTCTACGCTGGAGCGCTTCCAGCGTAACGGTCTCTTGCTGTTGGCAATCACGCCGGAGGAAGTGCGGAAGATCACCGAGCTGGGTGTCCAGGTGGTTGCCGGAAGCATGATCGAGCAGCGCGACGCGGAGTACGTCTTGTGGAATAAGCAAGACGCCATCCGTCACGATCCGGCGGCGGTTGCCCGTGAGCTGGTGGAGGTCTTCAATCAGCCGCGGACCCAGGCAGCGCCGGTGGGCGAGCGGTCTACGGAAGAGGTGCCGGCGGCGGCAGCGGTAGCCCCGGCCTGGACCCGCGCGTAGCGAGCCGGTTGCTCGGCCAGGATGCCGGATGAGCCGGTTGTCGACGCAGCAAATACCTCGTTGATGATCCGGTTTTGTCACTCCTGTCGCTGACGCCGTCCACGTGTATCGTGCGGCCGGCTATTCTGGCGTATAAGGACAAGCAATGGCAGGACTCCCCTTGCACATGGCCCCGACGGCCCCGGCGCCGATGGAGTATCGCCACGTCGGCCGCTCCGAACTCGTAGCCTCGGCGATTGGCTTCGGCTGCCGCCCTCTCGGCGGTGCGTTCGGACCGGTCAGTGAGGCTGATGCCATCGCCAGCATCCGGCAGGCGATGACCGTGGGTATCAACTGTTTCGATACCGCACCGCGCTACGGCTTCGGACGCGCCGAGGAGCTACTGGGGCAGGCACTGGGCCGCTGGCGCCGGGAGGTCAACGTCATTACCCAGGTCGGGTATACGTGGGACCCCGGCGACCCGGAGCGGACGGTGCGCCACGATGGCAGCCGGGCCGCGGTGCTCGACGGCGTAGGGGGGCTACATGCCAGCTTGCGCCGGCTCGGAACCGACTACGTAGACCTGCTCCTCGTAGAGTTTCACGATACAGGAACGCCCGTCGAGGAGACGCTGGCCGCGTTAGTCGGCGCACGGGAACAGGGCAAGGTGCGGCACATTGGGGTTGCCAACGGCAAGGCCGAGCAGGTGCTGGCCGGCTTGCCGCACGCGCCGCTGATCGTCAACGAGGTGGACTATCACCTCTTCGACCGGCGGTGGGAGCAGGAAGTCTTCGAGACGTGCCGGATGTTCGGCATCGGGGTGCTGGCCTCGGCCACGCTGGCGTCCGGCCTGCTCACCGGGGCGCTCACTGCGGAGACGGCATCATCTGAGACGGACCCACGCCGCAGCGAGGCCTCCTCCCCGGACAGGTTTGCTCTGGAGAAGCTCAAGCAGAACCTCGCCGTCGTCGAGCGTCTGCGGAGCCTTGCCCGTCGTCACCGCGCCAGCGTTGCCCAACTGGCGCTGGCGTGGGTGCTCCACCAGTCGGCGGTGAGCGTGGCGCTGGTCGGGATGTCTCAGCCGAGCGAGGTCGTCGAGAACGTGGGTGCGCTCAACGTCCGCCTAAGCCCGGATGATCTCGCGGAGATCGAGACGATCATGGCGGACGCTGCCGGCGTTCCCGATACCTTGCCGGCGTAGCTGGCGGCGCTCGGTTTGCCGCGGGTGTTCCCTGGCCTCATCTCCCGGCTCCTCTGCACCATGACTCCTCTTCCCTGTCCTCACGGGGGTAGGTATTTGTCTGCATCAGGATTTTCAGGATGGAAGGATGAGCAGGATGGATTGCGGCTGGCGCCGCAATGACGGGAGCGCGGCCAGGGCGCCCACAAGGGACGCCCCTATGGCTGACCCCGTACACCTACTCTAGTCAGCCGGCCCCTGCTCCATCGCGGAGCGATAGAGAGGGGAGTAGATTCCCGCTTTCGCGGGAATGACGGGTTAGGCAAAGGTCTCCTGGCGCGGGAATGACGGGGGGCGGGCGCGATGAATCACGCCCCTACACGAAAAACCTACCCTTGTGAGCGCACGGCGGGGGGACGGGCGCAACATGTTGCGCCCCTACGGCTTGGTGCGTATCTACCCCCGCTACGCAGGGGAACAGAGCCGAGCTTGTCAACGTCCGTAGCACTGGTACGATAGCAGCGGTCGGAGGCCGCCCGGGACCGCCGGGCCGGTTTCCCGAACGTTCCTAGGCGGTTGCCTCACCGGGGCCAACGCTACTGCTCGGTGTAGCGGCAGCGAGAGAGAAACGCTGGCATGAAGTTGGGCCTGCACTACGAGATGGCGCGACCGGAGCTGAACGATCACCTCCTGCTCCAGGAGACGATGGAGCAGATTATCCGCGCCGATCAGGTCGGCTTCGATTATGTTTGGCTCGTGGAGCACCACTTTATGACCGGCTTTTCGGGGTCCGCGTGCCCCGAAATCGTGTACGGCGCTCTGAGCCAGCACACCGAGCGCATCCGGCTGGGATTGGGTGTCATCGTGCTGCCCTATCACCATCCCATTCGAGTAGCAGAACGGGTCGCCACCCTCGATCACCTGGCCGAGGGGCGGGTGGACTTCGGCACCGGCCGCTCCGGCGTCTACGAGCTGACCGGGATGGGCATCGACCCCAGCCGGAGCCGCGCGATGTGGGACGAGTCGCTGACGATGATTCCGCGGATCTGGGCGGCGGACTGGTTCGAGTGGGAAGGCAAGTTCTGGAGTGTTCCGCCGCGGCAGGTGCTGCCGAAGCCCTACCAGAATCCCCATCCGCCGATCTGGGTGGCGGCCCTGCAAGCGGCGACCTATGAGTTGGCAGCGCAGAAGGGCATCGGTGTTCTAGCGATGGGCGCCAGCGATCCGTCGGTGCTGGAACCGCACATCACGGCCTATCACGATAGGGTCCGTCAGGCTACGCCGGTCGGCGACTGTATCAACGCGCAATGGGCCAGTCAGACTATCGGCATCTGCACCGACGACAACCGCGAGGGCCGCGAGTTGGGCACGCGGTCAATCAAGAACTTCTTCGGGCCCGACCGGCCGTATGCCAAGGGTGTGGAGGACATCTACAGCCGGTTGCTGCAGCAGTGGGGCGGTGTGCCCGATCATCTCAAGGAGGACTTCATCCGGACCGGGCAGCCGCCGGGTGGCGAGGGGCAGTCGGCGGAGGTCACGAACTTTATCGCGCACAAGGTCTGGGAAAAGGTAGACGCCGATACGCTCTGCGACCGGGCGGTGATTATCGCTGGCGACCCGGACAGCTGTATCGCGGCGCTCAAGAAGCATGAGGCCGCGGGCGCCGATCAAGTGCTGATCTCGATGCAGACCGACACCGTGCCGCACGAGGTGGTGATGAAGTCCATCGAGCTATTCGGTAAGTACGTGATTCCGGAGTTTGCGGATTCCTGAATGGACGGACGGATTGCCGGGAGCGGGTGTATCATAGCGGCGGAGGACCTAACCCCCGGCCCCTTCCCTCCAGGGAAGGGGAGTCATGGCAGCGGGTGGGGCGTAGCCCCCCTATGGTCCCCCCGCTGCGGCGGGGGGACGGGTGGGTACGCACGGAGCGGTACGGAATTGGAGGCATAGATGGCACTGACGCAAGCCGAGGTAGCGCAGTTTCATGAGCAGGGGTTTCTCATCGTGGAGGACCTGCTTACGCCGGACGAGGTAGCCGCAATGCGTGCGCGGACGGAGGAGATTGCCCAGCCCGATTCGCCGGAACAGTCGCGCGTCTTGCGGCAGGTCGAGCCGGCCGTGGCGCGCGGCGAAAAGGAAGCGGACGACTACGAGTTCTCGTTGCGGAAGATGGCGGGGCTGGCCTTGAGCCGCGATGCGGTCTTCGAGGCGCACGCCCGCCGGCCGCGAATTGTGGAGATCATCGAGGCGCTGCTCGGTCCGAATCTGATGCTGTACCAGGATCAGCTCTTCATGAAGCCACCGCGCGTCGGCTCGCGGCAGCCGTATCACCAGGACCAGCCTGCCGGGTTCGACATTGACCCTCCTCAGCACTTGGTCAGCTGTTGGACGGCGCTGGACGACTCGACGGAAGAGAACGGCTGTCTGTGGTACTTGCCCGGCTCGCACAAGCTTGGTGCCCTCAGCCGCGAGGAGCGCGTCGAATACGAGGCGCGGGCACAGCGCGGGGAGCTGGGTGACGCGGTGCCGCTGGTGGTGCGTGCGGGTGGCTGCGGCTTTCACCACGGGTGGCTCCTCCATGCGAGCGGCATCAACCTGTCCGACAAGCGCCGGCGCGGCTACGCCACGCACTACGTGCGCTCCGAGTGCCGCTACGTGGGACCACCTCCCAAGCCGGCTCGCCTCGTCGAGCTGGGCACGGACTTTCTCCAGGTAACAGGGCAGCGGTTCCCAGGCTGCATTTAGCTGGCGGGGGCACAGCACGTCAGTACCGACGACGCGCCAGCGTACACAAACCTATTTCGTCGTCAAGGTGGTGCTTGTGAGCGAGCTAGTGATCCTCGGGTCTGGGGGCGCGTTTGCTACAGCCACGCGCAGCAACCCCTCTGTCGCCCTGCTGCACCGCTCGTCTACGTATCTCTTCGACTGCGGCGAGCCGGTCGCGGCGTCGTTGTATCGTCACGGCATCTCAGTCACGAGCGTGCGAGGCATCTTCGTCTCGCATCTGCACATGGATCACCTTGGGGGTCTGCCGCAGCTCATTAACGCCATCCGGTTGATGAGCCGTAACGTAGATCCCTCGCGAGGCACGGGGTTGCCTTGGTCTATGCACGTCAAGGCCGACTGGCATCTCCGCAATCTCCGGTTTCCCCGGTTGCCCGACGGGATAACCATTGACACCACGCTGCCGAGCGAGATCAGGCTGCATCTCCCCGCATCCGCGATCACGCCCTTTCAGGAGTTTCTGGCTGCCTGTATGTTGGGACCAGAGCGACTGCGCTTCGAGCTAGCTTGGCCGCCCATTCGCCTCGGAGAGATCCATGCCGAGCCGGGACTGAAGGTGACAGCTACGCGCGCCACCCAGCTACCCCAAGAATGCTTCTCCTTTTTGATTGAGCTGGAGGGCCGCCGAATCATCTACTCGGGGGACCTCGGTGGCTTAGATGACTTGCGGCCCATCATTGCCGGGACGGATCTCCTGCTGCTGGAAACGTCGCACTTACGACCGGCGGCGGTCGCGTCCTTCCTCCGTGAGACACAGCCGCAGCAGACGGCTCTTGTCCACGTACACCCGGGGATGGAGGACCGGGCGGTTGCACTCGTGCGCGAGGTGGCCGACCTTAACGTGACCGTGGCATATGATGGGCTGAGAATTGCGCTGTAGGCGCGGCACCGATTGCACCGCGATGGAGGCACGCCATGTCTGGTCCCCAGCCGATCACGTTGGCGCCGATAGGCTACGTGCGCTCACCGATTGATGACCGGGAGGCGATGCCCAACGACGGGGTGCCGGCCAAGATCGAGCTACTGCCTGAGTTTGCGGACGGACTGGGCGATATCGAGTCGAATAGCCATCTGATCATCCTGGGCTGGTTTCATCAGGCACACCGCCATCGCCTCACTGTCACCGGCAAGAGTGGCCGGCCGGGGCGAGAGCAGCGCGGCGTGTTCGGCTTGCGGTCGAGCACGCGGCCCAACCCGGTGGCGCTCAACATTGCGCGGCTGGTGCAGCGGGACGGCACGGTGCTCTCCCTGGAGCGCCTGGACATGATTGACGGCACGCCGGTAGTGGACATCAAACGCTACTCGCCCGGCTGGGACGACGTGTTCGCCGCAACTACATCCCGGCAGCGGCGGCCGTTGCCGGCGCCGGACGCCGAATTGATCGAGATACTGCTCAACGAGGTCGAGCACTTTCACGGTGCCATTGACGCCGGAGCGCGCCGTGCGGTGCGCCTCGTTGCCGACACGTGCAGTCGGTGGCGGATCAATCCCACAGATCCGGCGTTGACCGTGACTATCCCGATGCGTCAGGGTGCTGCGGTGGATGGCAGCGTCGCGGATAGCTTGCAGGCGCTCACGCGGGCGACGTTCGGCTCCGGCCGGCTGCGTGTTTGTGGGGGCGCGGCCGTAGTGCTGCAGTGGCGCGAGCTTACGGTCGCAGCGACGGCCACCGCTACCGAGCCGCCGGCCGACTACGCGGCACTGGCGGCGATGCCGCTGGCCGAGCTATGGACGCTGGAGGAGACGCCGGGGTGAGCGTTCACTCCGTTGCCCAACGTAGTAGAATGGGGTAGGGAACGGGTGTTGTACGGAGAAGGGAAGGGACGCGATGGTTGCAGCAGTGACCCCAGCGCAGGAGGAACAAATCCGCGCCCTCGACGAGCGGGAAATCCCGGCCTACAACCGGATGCGGGCTGACTTGGAAGCCAACCACCTCAACGAATGGGTCGTAGTGCATGGTGGGAAGCTGGTCGGCGCCTATGCCAGCTTTGAGGCTGCCGCCGAGGAGGCCGCGAGACGCTTCGGCCGTGACCCGTACCTCATCAGACGAGTAGGCGCTCGTCCGCTGCGGCTGCCGATTTCCGTCCAGTTGCATGGCCGCGTCCATGTCTAGGGCCACTTACGGGTTTCCTACCAATCCTGACCTGTTGGAACACTATGGTCCGACCATCGCGGTCCAGATCGGCTACCACGACCGCGATGGTGTTCTGCAATTCTCTTCAGACGTGTATGATGCGTTGGTGGACACCGGCGCGGATGCGAGTTGTATCGACTCAACACTCGCGGTGGAATTGGACCTGAAGATCGTAGACAAGCAGTATGCGGCCGGAGTCCTGGGAAGTGGCCTCGTCGATGTATATTCCGCGCAGTTATACCTCCCCGATTTGGATGCCGGGTTCGCCGGGGGATTTCCCGGTCTCCCACTCGCTGATGACGAACTGCCCCATGCCGTGATTATCGGCAGAGACTTCCTCCGGCATTACACGCTGCTATACGAAGGCCGGACGGGTGGCTTCACCCTCAGCAACGACTAGATAGGGAACGGTGCGCGGGTTGCGTGCTTAGGTGCGGCCGGCGGACCAGTAGACGCCGTTGGCGAGGATGGTGTGTAGCTCCGGTTGGAAGTAGACCGGGTACGTTTCGTGGCCGGGCTGGAAGTAGAAGATGCGGCCGGCGCCGCGTTGCCAGCAGCAGCCGGAGCGGAAGACCTCGCCGCCACCCAGGAACGATGAGATAAAGACCAGCTCATCCGGCGGCGGAATGACAAACCACTCGGCGTACATCTCGTCCTGCGGGATGACGACGTACTGCGGTATGCCGGCAGCAATCGGGTGGCTCGGCTCGGCCACGTAGAGGTGCGCCGGCTGCCCGTCCTCGCGCCACCCGCCGAGGTCGCACGAGGTGCCCATCAGGGCCTTGAAGGCCCGCGAGTGGTGGGAGGAGTGGAGCGGCATGAAGCCCATCCCGCGGGCGGTCACGTGGCGGACGATTCGCGCGACCGATTCGTCGGTCACGTCCCGGTGGCGACCGTGTCCCCACCAAACCAGCACGTCGGTCGCCGCGAGCGCGGCCTCGCTGAGACCTTGCTCGGGATCGTTGATCTGGGCCGTCTGCGCTTCGATGCCATCGCGCTCATTCAAGGCGGCAGCGATAATCCCGTTCATCCCGTCGGGATAGACGGCCGCCGGTTCGGTGCGCTCGGACCAGACCAGCACGCGGATTGGATCCGTAGACGGCATACCTACCTCCCTCACGGTACGCTTCCGCAGCGCCCTGGCGACCACGCGGCGCGCCAGCGATAGCGCGGCGTGGAGCCGGGCAGTGAGATTTCTACCGGCCATCATTGTACCCAACGGTGTGTGCCGTGGTATTAGGGCCAGGCGGTGATGATAGCGCCCATGATCGGGAGTGCGACCAGGTAGTAGCCGTTGTTGATGAGCCAGAGACGCAGCGGTCGGGCCTCGAATGCGCCCCACGTGGCGCTGGCGGTGGCAATGAAAACGACCGCCCAGAGGCCCAAGATGATGCCGTCGAGGATGCTGCTCGCCCCGCTCAACGCGGCGAGTACCGCCAGCACGTAGGCGCCGATAAGCGAGGCGGCAATAGCAATCGAGAATGCCTGGACCTGATTCGCTTGTGCGGAGATTTCGTCGTCGGTCTTGCCGATGGCGGCCAGCCAGGCGTTAGAGAACAACACCGGCGAATACCACACCGCCCCCACGGCCATGGGTACGATGGCGGCGACGACGACGGCGAGGTAGTTCACGTCCAGCGTCCACATAGCGTTCTTCTCCCTGGTGTACCGACGGGTGCAGGCCGCAGCCTACCCCTCAGCAAGAGGAACGGGCGGTGGTACGTCGCGGCGCGGCGGCCGCTTTGCCGGGGCGCCGGGATGGTCTAGCCGTGCTTGGCGCGGAGCAGTTGCGCGCCCTGGCACATGGCCTTGAGCTTGAGATAGGCCTCGTCGAAGTCCATCGGATTGCTGCTCGACGGGGCGAACCCGCAGTCCGTGTTCAGGGTGATGCGCTCCTTGGGCACGTACTGCATGGCGGCCTCGACGCGGGTGACGACCTCTTCAGGCGTTTCGACATGGGTATCGGTATGGTCAATGACCCCCAGCCCCAGAATCTTGTGCTCCGGGAAATCCTTTAGTACCTCGATCCCTTCCGCATCGGGCGTGGCGAACTCCATCGCAAAGCGATCCACGTTCATCTCGCCGAGCGCCCCGATAATCAGGTCGTAGGGGCCGCGGGTCCCGTGCCGCCGGTTGTAGTGCGCGTGGCAGAGATGCACGCTGAGGAAGACGCCCTCGATGCCTTCCGTCGCGCCGTTTACGCCGGCTATCGACATTTCGATCTCGTGGTTGACATCGGTAATGCCCTCGCGCTCGCGGTAACGCGGGTCTACGAGCAGGGCCAGCCAGGGGTCATCGAGCTGAACTGCCTGCACGCCCAACGCGACCAAATCTTGAATCTCCTGGCGGATGATTGGTACGCACGCCGCCATGAAGTCTTCCCAGGTCGGGTACGCTGCCGTGGAATGCTCCGGACTCCACATGCGCCGTGCGACGGTATACGGCGAGGGCAGCGAGACGTTGAGCCGCGCGTGCGCGTGATCCTTCAGAAAGGTGGCGGCTGCGGTGGTAATCGGCCGCTGCGGCCGCAACTCTGCGGTGACTGCCGGATAGGTCAGTGCCGTAGTCGAGGGGGAGCTGGCCAGGATGAGATCGGTGGTGAAGCCGTCCACGGCCTCGGTGAACACCTTGACGTAGCTCTCGCGCCGCCACTCGCCGTCCGAGATGAAGTCGAGGCCGGCCCGCTCCTGCATCCGAATGGCCGCCGGGATGGCGGCGTCGAGCAGGGCATCCGCATCCGCTGCACTGATTCGCCCCTCCTTCCGCTCCTCGATCAGCTCCCGTATCCATACCGGCCGTGGCAAGCTGCCGACGACCATCGTCGGGAAGAGGTAATCGGTGGGCAGAGTGACCATGGTCTTGCTCCCTTCGATCATCGGGGTAGGCGTGAGGGCGAGCAGGGTTGTTCGTCGCTAGTAGCTAGATTATGCACTAGGGTATCGCTTTGCGCGGCGCAGGGCGAATGATCGGTTGGCGCGGGCAGCGGAGGCGCGGTATGGTCACACTGCCGGCGGCTTGCGCTCCGTTGCGCGTGGCGAGAGCCGAGTGGACACCGGTCCTGGCTGCTGCCTAGTGTACTACTCATCTAGGCGTCGGGTTCGTCGGTCAGTGTAGCTCCGATACATAGCATAAGGAGGGTACGATGCGATCACTCGCGGCATTGGTGGCACGCTGGCAGTGGATTGGCGCCGAGCCGACACACGGCTCACAAGGCTCGACTCGCGCCGGAGATGCTGCGCGGCACACGGCTATCGGCGACGTTGCAGACGAGCTATCGCAAGCAGTGGCGAGTGGGCAGACCACGGCCACGGCGGTCGCGGCGCTGGTCGGCTCGTTGCGCGAACGCTCGCAGGCGGCGCAGACGGAGGCGGCCCGGGCAGCGAGCGTGGCCCAGGACCCCGCGGACATCCCGACTGCCGAATGGCTGGGGCGGTCGGCGGCCTACGCTTGGTGTGCGACCGATCTCGAACCGTTCGCCGGGGCCGGGGAGTAGGTGGGTGCGAGGCCTCACCCCCCGGCCCCCTCTCCACCATGGTGGAGAGGGGGAGTCTGGATTCCCGCCTTCGCGGGAATGACGGGTTACGCAAAGGTCTCACCATGGTGGAGAGGGGGAGTCTGGATTCCCGCTTTCGCGGTAATGACGGAGGACGCGCCGGGTATGCACCCTCTCCTGCCGGGAGATGGACGGAGTGAGGCCGGGGGGCGTCCCGATCTGTGGGAAGGAGGGCAGCGTGGGAAAACGACTCCAGGATAGGGTCGCAATCGTGACCGGCGCCGGAGCGATAGGGCCGGGCTGGGGCAATGGCAAGGCCACGGCTGTATTGTTCGCGCGGGAAGGGGCCAAGGTCTTTGCCGTTGACCTGAACCTGGCCGCGGCGGAAGAGACGAAGAAGATCATTGACGCCGAGGGGGGCAACTGCACCACGCACCAAGCCGACGTCTCGCAGTCGGCGGACGTTGCGGCCCTGGTCGAGCGCTGTCTGGTTACCTATGGGCGCATTGACGTGCTCCACAACAACGTCGGTATTGTCGAGGTCGGTGGCTGTGTGGAGGCCAGCGAGGAAAGCTGGGACCGGGTCAACGCCGTGAACCTCAAGAGCATCTTCTTGACCTGCAAGTACGTGCTGCCGCACATGGTGCGACAGGGTCGTGGCGCTATCGTCAATATCTCCTCCATTACGGGAATTCGCTGGCTGGGTGTGCCATATGTGTCGTACAGCGCGACCAAAGCGGCGATTACCCAACTGACGCAGAGCATTGCGATGCAGTACGCCAAGCAAGGCATTCGCGCGAATTCCATTCTGCCGGGCCTGATGAATACGCCCATGGTGGCGCAATCTTTGGCCGATGCCTACGCGGACGGGGACGTGGAGGCGATGCTGGCTATCCGCGACGGTCAGTGCCCCACCGGCAAGATGGGCGATGCCTGGGACGTGGCCTATGCCGCGCTCTTTCTGGCCTCGGACGAAGCGAAATACATTACGGGCACGCAGCTGGTCGTGGACGGTGGGCTGACCTGCAAGATCGCGTGAGCATGGTGGCCGCCGGAGTGAGGGCCGCCAGGGTGTGTATCCCGGCCAGCGTGCTACAGTGCAGGGAGTGGCCCGACGGGTGTGACGATGCAGGAGAGTAATCATGGTGACGCAGATACCCTCGCCAGCGGTAGTGGAGGTGTTCTACCCCGAGTCGGATGGGCAGCCCATGGCTGAGACCGACATCCACCGGGACCTGATGATCGATCTGATTGCCATGCTGCGGGAGTATTTCCGCGATGATCCGCACGTCTATATCAGCGGCAATCTGTTCCTCTACTACGAGGAAGGCAACCCCCGGCGAGTGGTGGCGCCCGATGTCTTTCTGGTCAAGGGCGTCTCCGGCGGTCGGCGGCGGATTTACAAGCTGTGGGAAGAAGGGCAGCCGCCGGATGTGGTCTTCGAGGTGACCTCACCCAGCACCCGTGGTGAAGACCTCCGTGCCAAGCACAAGCTCTACGAGCGGCTGGGCGTGACCGAGTATTTCCTGTTCGATCCGCTCGACGAGTATCTGCGGCCAGCCTTCCAGGGTTATCGATTGGAGCGGGACCGCTACGTGCCGCTGCGGCCCGCTGCCGATGGCTCACTGTGGAGTGCGGTGCTGGGGCTGGAGTTGCACCCGCGCGACGAGCGCCTGCGGCTGCTCGACCCGGAGGATCAGCGGTGGTTGCCGCTCCCGGAAGAAGAGCCGGAGGCGCGGCGGGCAGCGGAAGCGCGGGCCACGGTCGCGGAGGCACAGGCTACGGTCGCCGAGGCACGGGCCACGGTCGCCGAGGCGCGAGCCACCGACGCGGAAACACGTGTGACGGCCGAGATGGAGGCGCGACAGGCGGCTGAAGCGGAGCTGGCCCGGCTGCGGGCACAGCTTGACGAACGTGGAACGTAGCCAGGCCTCGCGGTGGTCGGCAAGGTGCCGGGCCACTTCTTAGCTCTGTAGGGGCGTCCCTTGTGGGCGCCCTGGTTCCGGGCGGCTGGCGCGGGCAACCACAAGAGTTGCCCCTACAGTGGGCGACATGGCTTAGGTGTAGGTCTGCTCGGCGATGCCGGTGGCGAGAAAGCCGTAGCCGCTCTGCCGCTCCGCGGTCTCGGCGCCGTCATTGCCTTGGAGCGCCTGTAGCCCCACCTGCGTCGCTATGTCGTCGTGATTGTCTCGGATGGCCCGGAACCACTGCTCGATACGGCTGCGAGCATCGAGACAGAACAGGTGGGCCAGTTCACGCGCTTCGGGCCGCTCACGCTCCCCAAAGCTCTCGGCGTATGAGCAGACGGTTGTCATCATAAACAGGTCAATGCCAATCTCGGTGAAGCGCACGATGCCGGCTTGGCGCCGCGCAAAGTCGTTGATGAGGTCCAGCGTGGCTTGCTGGAACGCGGCGGCATCGCCGTCTGCGGCAAAGCGACTGCGCCGCCGGACGTACTCCGGCAGCGTCCGTATCAGCTGTTGGAAAAGTACCCGCGCCAACCGCTTGCTGGTGGTCTCGACGTAGCGGAGGTGCGCTGCCAGTTGCGGCGCGGCTAGCCGGTTCACGGGTGTCCTCTGCGGTAGCACTTGCCGCAGGTACCACGGCAGGTAGTGTTTGCCCAAGTTGCCGGCGATGACCGGAAAGCGGTCCTGCGTGTTGAGGAGCCACCGCAAGGCCAGCTTGATGTGCGGGGCCATGACCTCGCGGGAGATAAAAAGCTCCATGATCTCGCTGGTGCCCTCGACGATCACGAAGAGCCGCCCATCGCGCAGCAGGCGCTCCATGGGGAAGGGCGTTTCCCCCGTGCGCTGGCGTAGCGAGGCGGCCTTTTCGTAGCCCCGGCCGCCCCGGAGCGCCATCGCATGGTCCAGAATCTGCTGGAGGTACAGGGAGCTAACGAGCTTGGCGACGGCGCTTTCCACCCGGAAGTCAACGTCGTGGCGCTCGGCATAGGCCGCCACGAAGCGCACGACCGCCTCGGAGGCGAAGAGGTGGGTGGCGATGTGGGCCAGCTTGTGCGTATTCAGCTCGTGCCGGCCGATTTGGTCGCCGAGCTGCCGCCGCGCGGCTGCCCAGCTCATCGTCGGCTCGTAGACCTGCTTGGCCATGCCGAGACACATGGCGGCGACGCTGATCCGGCCGGTGTTGAGCGTCGTGAGCGCGATCTTGAGGCCCTCGCCGACCTGCCCGATGACGTTCTCGGCGGGGATGCGAACGTCGGTCAGCCGGAGGTAGGCGTTCTCCAGGCCCCGGAAACCCATGAACTCGCAGCGTTGTACGACCTCAACGCCGGGTGTGTTCATGGGTACGATGAAGGCGGTAATGCGCCCGTCCACTTTTGCCATCAGGGTCATGTAATCGGCTATAGTGCCGTTGGAGCACCAGAGCTTCTCGCCGTTGATCCGGTAGTGCGGGCCGTCGTCACTCGTTTCGAGCACAGCGGTCGTCGTCATGTTGGCCGGATCGGAGCCGGCCGCCGGCTCGGTGAGGGCAAAGGCCGAGACCTTCCCCTGGGCCAGCAGCGGCAAGTACCGCCGGCGTTGCTCCTCGGAGCCGAACAGGATGAGCGCCTGGGCGACGCCGACGGATTGGTGGGCCGAGAGGATCAGGCCCAGGGCGGGGCTGACGCTGGCCACCAGTTGCAAGACGCGGTTGTAGTTCGTCAGCGAGAGTCCCTGCCCACCATACTCCTTGGGAATCTTGAGACCGAAGCAGCCGAGCTGTGCCAGACCGTCGAGAACATCGCGGGGAATGTGTCCGGTGCGTTCGATGGCGTCGGGGTCCACGTGGTTGTGCAGAAACTGCGCGACGTTGGCGCAGATGGTGTCGCCGAGGCGCTTGTCCGCCTCTGCCTGCCTAGGAAACGGGAAGAGCAGGTCGAATTTGGGTTGCCCGTCGAACAGGGTGCCGACAAAGCTGGGATGCACGATGTCATCGCGCGCCGCTTCGATCTCGCGGATGCTGGTAATCAGGTCAAATCCGGGCATTGATCTCTCCTTACTGCGGGCTTCCTGGCCCCCACCCCGGCCCCTGACAGGGGGGTAGGTTTTTCGGCGGGCGAGCCTCACCCCCGGGCCCCCTCTCCAACATTTGGAGAGGGGGTTGGATTCCCGCTTTCGCGGGAATGACGGGAGGCGCGGACGCGATGAATCGCGCCTCTACACAAAAACCTACCCCTGTCAGCACCCTCGCCCCCCGCCGCCGCCGCGGGGGATCATAGGGGAGCCGTTTGGCATACCCGTTCTGATGATGGTATGAGTGTAGAGGCGGTCATTCCAGCCGATTGAAGGAGCACGCCATGTCCATGACCATCGTTGGGCAGCGTACACTGCGGAAGGTTCTGGAGCATCATGCGCGAACGCAACCGGACAAGACGTTCCTAGTCTTTGAGGACCACCAGGAGCAAGCCCATCGCTATACGTACCGGCAATTCGACCGGATCGTCAACCGGACCGCCAACGGACTGCTCGACCTCGGCGTGACCAAAGGCGACCGGGTGAACTTGCACCTCACCAACTGTCCGGAGTTTCTCTTCTTCTGGTTCGCCATTGCCAAGATCGGCGCCGTGATGGTACCGACCAACCCGCTCTCACCGCTCGACGAGCTGACCTACCCGGTCCAGCACTCGGAGAGCAAGGTATCCATCACCCAACCCGATCTCCTGCCGACCGTCGTCGCGCTCCGCGAGCGGTGTCCGACCATCGGGCAGATCATCGTGACCGGCTCGACTGAGGCCGCGCCCGGTGTGCTGCCGTTCGATCAGTTTGTGGCGGGCCGGTCCGACTGGTTGGCGCCGATCCCGGTAAGTCCCCTGGACGAGGCGGCGATTCTGTACACGTCGGGGACCACCAGTCTTCCGAAAGGTGTACTGGTCACGCACGCCAACTACATCTACCTGAGTGAGGTGGTCTCCAAGCTCACCCGCCTCGGTCCCGAGGACCGGCATTTCATCACGTTGCCGCTTTTCCACGCCAACGCCCAATACTACTCGTTTATGACCTCGCTCAACGTGGGCGGCAGCGTGGCGCTGATGCCCCGGTTCAGCGCCTCGCGGTTCATGGTGCAGGCGGCGCGCTACGGCGTCACGATTACCAGTCTCTTTGCCGCCCCCATGCGGATGATCTTGGCGCAGCCACCGGCCCCGACGGATCGGGAGAACCGCTTTCGGATGGTGTTCTTTGCCCAGAACATCACGGAAGCGCAGCTGGCGGAATGGGAAGAGCGTTATGAGGCGCCACTGCTCCAGATTTACGGCATGACGGAGACGATGGGCCAGCCGCTGACCAATCCGCTCGACGATACCAGGGACAACATGAGCATCGGCCGGGTGACGTTGGGCTACGAGTGCCGCGTCGTGGATGAGCAGGGGCGCGACGTGCCCGTGGACACGCCGGGGGAGCTGCTGGTGAAGGGTATTCCTGGGGTGACGATCACGAAGGGCTACTTCAAGAATCCCGAGACGACGGCGGAGACGATCCGCGACGGGTGGCTCTATACGGGCGACGTCGTTGCGGTGAACGAGGAGGGCTATTTCCGGTTCGTAGACCGCGCCAAGGACATGATTAAGCGTGCCGGTGAGAATATCGCGGCCGGCGAGGTGGAGGCCGTTATCAAGCAGCACCCGGCGGTCGCGGACGTGGCGGTGATCGGCGTGCCGGACCCGATGCGCGACGAGGCGATCAAGGCGTGCATCATCCTGGAGGTAGGCCGGACGACCACGGCCGATGAGATCATCGCGTATTGCGCGGAGCGGCTGTCCAAGTTCCGCGTGCCGGAGTTCGTGGAGTTTCGGAGCGAGTTCCCGCGCACTTCGGTGGGCAAAATCCAGAAGCACCTGCTCCGGCGGGAGTCGGAGGGGTAGGGGGATTGTCAGCATCAGGATTTACGGGATTAGATGATTAGCAGGATGGACGGTTGAGGTTGGCGGACTGCAAACAGTTGTACACACTGGGTAACAGTAACTTCCCCTATCGCTTCGCCGGTAGGGTCGAGGCCCCGCATGTCGGGGCCTCTGTCTTTTCAAGAGGGTTCACACGCCATGGTCCGGACTTGGCTCCGGGTAGGCATACTACGGGAACTATCCCTCTGAGTAACCAGTCTACTTGCTAGGATACCTAGTGGAGCGGCAAGTGCCCACTACCTGCCGCGAATGGCGCTGCCAACGGCACGGCGGCGTGCGGCGTCCTGTGTGCTATCGTGTGGTGGGAGGTGGACAATGAGGATTGGGTTTTTGTCCGAAGCGGAACGGCGTGTTGAACGACACGCTAAGAGAAAGCGCGAGCGTGCGAAAAGAGAACGCGAATATCTGTATTACCGAGAGGTCGCGTATAGGCGTGACCTGTATCAACGCAGTAGGGTGTATCGAATTGAGTGTGCGATACGTGCGTTCTTAGCTAGGTGCTATAGTGTACTACACGTTGTACTACAGAGTGTAGCACAGAAAGGAGCGAGCAAATGAACGGAGCGGAGGTTCTTGGATTTGTCTTGTTAGGGGTGGGCGTCGTGGTGACGGGGAATTTCTGGTTGCTCGTGATGATGCTGGCCTTGCTGGTGCTCTGGCTACTGTCCGTTGTGTTTGCGCTATTTCGGAGAGGGAGGGTTACTGATGATCGTCTGTGAGGAGTGTCAGGAAGACCGGCCGTTGGTCAACAGCGATGGCGTCTGTGGGTACTGTGCCTATCGAGATGTGCGATGTGGTTTCTCTGCTCCTGTCTGAGGCGAGATTCAAGGGACTCGTTCTCTTCTCTAAGCACTGATACCTGTCCGTCTAAACCAGTCTTATCACCGAATTATTCGGCGTTCTCTGCATTTAGTCGATCATTCTTCTTTGCCAATGCTGAAGAAAGACTACTGAAGAGATCGGAAGAAGCCTTGAACATAATCCCCCCTTGGCTGGTGCGAACACCACGCGCTCACCACTTGAGCTACTTGCCTAGCACACTCTCTGCTGGCCTCACCTACTATAGTGCGCTTTCAAGCGCTGCAAGTCCTGGCTACCGGCTTTCGCCGGTCTGAGTTGGTCTATGACCTGCTCCAGGTAAGCCAGAGCGGCCCGTGCTTGCGGCTTCGTCAACTGGAGCGTTTCAGTTGCGTAATCATCTGGGTGGATGATGCGATTTCTCGTGCTTAACAGAGAATCCAACAAATGCACATACTGCTCCGAATTTATGCATCCCTTAACATATGCATTCCTAAGGATAAGAAACGAACTGGCCTTCGGTTGGATATTGAGCCCAATGATTTTCAGGAATCTTTTCAGTTCTTGTTCCAAGACAGTCCAGGCTTTTGGCAAGGCAGCCGACGGATTCTGGTCGAGCAACTCCCAGGCATCTTTGATTACCTCGGACTTGGAGACAGGTAACTCTTCCTGGAGTGCCCCGACCTCTTTTACCATTTCCTCAGTGAGCAGTAATCCCCGGCCGAGCAGCACTGCCTTGAGTGTCTCCCTCTCCTTGACCCTGGCAATTTCGGCAGACATTTCATCCACCAGTGCCTGAGCAGCGATGCGTTCTTGTTCGGCGGCATCCAGCAAATCATCATAAGTCCTGCGATCCTGATCGCGTTCGGTTTCGGCAGCAATGCGAGCATCGCGTTCCTGAGCATGTTTGGCTTGGGCGGCAGCCACATCCTTGGCATTATTGCTTGCCTGGTCACGATCATTCTCTAATCTGAACATCTCTGCTTCGAGTCCCTGAATCTTCTCATCACGTCGTGACAGCTTGGCATTGACGGACTTGTAATCCCTCCTCGATTTGTCTAGTTTGTCTTGAACTTTCTCGACAGTCTTCTCAGCAGCAAGGCGAGCCTCACGTTCCCACTCAAGTTCGGCTTTGGCTTCAGTCGCCTGGCTCTCCCAGTATTCGGCCGTCTGTTCATCAGCAAACTGTTCATCAATAAGCTGATCCAGGTCAAGCTGCGCTTCGGGGGAATTCCACTCTCGCTCAAGTACCTCGATTCGAGGTTTGGTGACAGACGGCGGCTCGGTGTCCTCGGTGTCGGGTGCGGTGCGGGGCTTGATCTTCTTGGCGATGGCTTCATAGATGTCTTGGGGCTTGCAGCGACCCCAGCAACGCAAGTGAGTGTAGCCGTCCCCGGCATCCCACACGCTGATGAGTTGGTTCTTCAACCGGTGCGTGCGGACGGGGCATTCGGTGTAGTAGCCGCCGCGTCTCGGGTCTGGTTTGGTCCGGTGGTTGCGATCTGCCCAGGCTTTCACGTCTGACCAATTCAGTGGGAAACGCTGCTCGTTCGCCATCTCGCTCTCCGTGTTGACCCCGGTGGTGCGAACGGTGCCCGGTGCGGCAGCGGTGGCCCTATGCCAAGTTGGACAAGTGTACATATCTTTTCACGGCCGGTCAAATTTGTAGGGTGTTTGTGATGGGGGGCGCGGGAATGACGGGCCGGGGAGGCTGGATTGCGGCCCCGTATCGGGGTACGGGGCGTGCTTGCGCCACAATGACGGGGGACAGCCCCCCTATGGTCCCCCCGCTCCGCAGGGGGACGGGCGCAAAATGTTGCGCCCCTACGGCTTGGCCCGTACCTACCCCAGTTAGGGGAGCGGGCCGGGGTGAGGGCCGCTCTCTCTCCTGGGGCGATACACTATCCTGTGCATACCTCGCCTATTCCGAGTTGGCCTGGAATAGGTATCCTGAGCACCTGATACTACTGGGCCGAGCCGACGACGTATAAGGAGACGAATGATGGAGACGCGCACGCTGGGCAGGACCGGTCTGCCGGTCTCGGCGCTGTGTTTTGGGACGTGGGAGATCGGCGGCCTCTCTTGGGGGCCGATTGCGGCCGAGGATGCCGTGGCGTTACTGCGCCAGGCGCTCGACCTGGGGATTACGACCTACGATTGCTCGGACGCTTACGGCAACGGGCGGTCGGAGGTGTTGCTGGGGGCGGCGTTCGAGCGGCACCGGCACGACGTGATCTATATCACCAAGGCGGGCTATATCCCCGGCATTGACGGCGCGCAGACGGTGCTACATTGGCAATACCAGAATCACTCCCCGGACTACCTGAAAATCGCCTGTGACATGAGCTTGCGGCGGCTCCATACCGACTACATTGACGTGTACCTGCTGCATGACACTCCGGAGCACGTCCTAGAGCAGCCGGAGCCGTTCGAGGCGCTGCGCGAACTGCAACAGGCGGGGAAAATCCGCTCGTGGGGCGTCTCGCACAGCGCGAGCGGGGCCGCGACGGCCATCCGCGAGCAGGGTGTGGAGGTCGTCGAGTTCCCGTTCAGCGTGCTCAATCAGAGTCCGCTCGACGTGCTGTTCCCGCTGGCCGAGGAGCATGGGACGGGCCTGCTGCCGCGCTCGCCGTTCGGTGGCGGCTATCTCCTGGACTCGGTCGTCGCCGCGGCGCGAGCGGGCCGCGAGCCGTTCAAGCAGCACGACCGCCGGCGCGCCACCTCGGCCGAGCAGCTGCAAGACATCGTGCGGAAGGCCGACGCTTTGAGCTTTCTCGTCGGCGACGGAGCGGCGCCTTCCTTGGCGGCAGCGGCGATGCAGTTTGTCCTATCGTTCGAGGCGGTCGGGTCCATGGTCACGGGGATCATGGGGTCGGAAGAGCTGGCCGCGAACGCCGCGGCGTGTAGTCCGTCTGCCCTGACACCCGCGCTTGTGGAACGTGCTCGCCAACTGTACGCCGCCGGCTTTGCAAGCTCCTGAGATTGGCCCGGCAAATGTCTGCACGTGCCAAGCACCGTGACCGCTAGGATTACACTATCCGCTGTCGGTGGCGCGTAGGGTTGTGCATGTTGTAAAAATATGGTACAATCGGAAGAGCGCACGGAAAGGGACGCGCCGGTGGTCCGCTGACCGCGCGGCGTGTCTCCGGCCTGGTGAGTGTGCAATCCTATGCATGGGAAGGGAGCGGCAGGATGGCAGCAGTGGAGGCGCCGGCTGTGCCAACGGTGGTCTGGCGTGAACGAGTAGACGACCACCTGGAACGGCTGGCCACGCATATGGAGCGGCAGGACGCACGCCTGGAGCGGCAAGACGAGCGCCTGGAGCAGTTGGCTACGCACATGGAGCGGCAGGACGCGCGTCTGGAGCGGCAAGACGAGCGCCTGGAGCGGCAGGATACGCGCCTGGAGCAGTTGACTAAGCATGTGGCGCAGTTGGATACGCGCTTGGTGCGTGTCGAGGCCACGTTGCCGCACTTGGCAACGAAGGCCGACGTGGCGAGCGCGATCAATGCGCTGACCTGGCGGCTGGCGGCTATCGTGGTCGCCGGCCTGACGGCACTGGCGGCGTTCCTCAAGCTGACCGGCGGTTGACGGGACACTCTCGCTGCGTTCCCGGCGCTCGCCTGCTCTACGCCGGCGGCTTTCGCTAGGTTGTGCGACCATGTGCCCCCCTATGGTCCCCCCGCTGCGGCGGGGGGACGGCGAGGGTGGGGGCCGGAATGACGGCAGGAGAGAGACTATGACGGCCTTGGACGAGTTGCGCCAGCGCGTCGAGGGGGAGTATTGCCGCCGCACGCCGCGGTCGCGTGAACTGCATGAGCGTGCTCAGGCCTGGCTGCCTGGCGGTGAAACGCGCACCGGCACGGCGTTTGCGCCCTACCCGACTTACATGGACCGCGGCGAGGGCAATTACCTCTACGACGTGGACGGCAACCGGCTGCTCGACTTCACGAACAATGCGACCTCGCTGATCCACGGCCATGCCCACCCCGCGCTGGTCCGGGCTATCCGGGAGCAGGCCGCCCGTGGTACCGGCTGGCACGCTCCGCACGAGGCGCAGGCGCGGTTGGCCCGGCTGCTGTGTGAGCGCGTGTCGTCGCTGGAGCGTGTGCGTTTCTGCAACTCCGGGACCGAGGCCAACATGAACGCGATCAAGGCTGCGCGAGCGTTCACGGGCCGCGACCGGATCGTCAAGATGGATAGCGCCTATCACGGGAGTTACGAGGGCGTCGAGTTCGATGGCGCAGCGGATAGCGCGAATGGCGCCGCGCCTGCTACGCGGCCTGACACGCCAGGTCTGCACGATCCGCTTCCTGCGGAGCATAAGGTGGTGCAGACTTGGCGGTCACCGGCGCCGACATCCCGTGGCGTGCCGCGCAGCATGGCGGAGAACGTGCTGACGATGCCCTTCGACGACTGTGATGCTGCCCGCCGGCTCGTTACGCGGCATCGGCAGGAACTGGCGGCCGTGTTGGTCAATCCGATTGTGACTCGTGCTGGGCTGCATCTGCCGTCGCCGGGGTATCTCGCGTGCTTACGCGAGGTGACGCGCGACAATGACGTGCTGCTGATCTTCGACGAGGTGATTACGCTGCGTATCGCCCGGGGTGGCGCGCAGGACTACTATGGGGTGGTGCCGGACCTTTCGGCGATGGGCAAGATCGTCGGTGGTGGCTTGCCGGTGGGTGCGTTCGGGGGCCGGGCCGACATCATGGGGCTGTTTGCCGCTGGCGATCCGCCGCTGGTCCCGCACGCCGGCACCTTCAACGGGAATCCGCTCACGATGGCGGCCGGGCTGGTCTCGCTGGAACGCCTTACGCCGGACACCTTTGCCCGGCTTGCGGCCCTCGGCGACTACCTCCGCGGTCAACTCGCTGCCGTGATTGCCGACTGCGGCCTGGCGTTTGAGGTGAACGCCATCGCCTCGTTGGTATCGCTCGATCTGCCCCGGCAGCCAGCCGCCGACCCAGCGGCCGCAGCCAGCGCCAAAGAGATACAGCGGCTAATTCACCTGGCGTTGCTCAATCGCGGCATCAAGGCCACCGGCATTCTGGCCGTCTCGACGGTCATGGGTGAGGCCGAGATTGACCTGCTGGTCAGCGAGCTACGGGGCGTGTTGGCCGGGTTTCAGCCGGCAATTGAGGCCGCAGCGCCGGTGCTCTTGCGGGCGCAACGGGCTGTTGCACAGCCGGTTTGAGGGGTAAGAGCGATGGCCATTCAGACGGTCACCGGAGCCATTGACCCGGAGGCGCTCGGCGTCACCCTGATGCACGAGCACACCCTCTGCGATCTCTGGGCTGCCGGTGGTCAAACCACCTACACCGGCATCCTCGACGACGAGGAGTTGCAAGCGGAGGAGCTGGCGCGGTACCGCGAGGCCGGCGGGAATGCCGTGGTGGACGTGACGACGGGCGGGGCCGGTCGCAACCCCGCGGGGATGCGGCGGCTCGCTGAGGCCACCGGCCTGCACATCATCATGGGTGCGGGTTGGTACCGCGAGCGGGTCTATCCGCGCGACATCTACGAGTTGAGCACCAATCAGCTCGCCGACCGGATCATTCGCGAGTTTGCCGACGGCGCCGACGGCACCGGGGTGAAGCCGGGGATTATCGGTGAGCTAGGCACGGAGCGTTTCCATATCACGCCGGCCGAGGAGCGGGTTTTTCGGGCCGGGGCGCGGGCGCAGCGGGCGACCGGGGCGGCCATCACAACGCATACGACCCATTTCGGCGAGCTTGCCCTGGAGCAAGTGGCGCTGCTGCACGAGGAGGGCGTGCCGTCCGACCGGATTATCGTCGGCCACGTGGGCGAGCGGCGCGACATTCGTCTGGAGGAAGCCATCGCCGCAACCGGCGCCTACGTGCAGGTGGATCATGTCGGCTGGCCGTCCAGCGCCGGGATGCAGCAGGAGCATCAGCGCGTCCGGACCGTTGCGAACTTGGTCCGGGCCGGGCACATCGATCAACTGCTGATCTCGATGGATATATGCCGGACCACGCTGTTGCACTGGCATGGCGGGCATGGCTACGATTACTTACTACGCGAGTTTGTGCCCCTGCTGCATGCCGAGAGCCTGACCGAGGCCGAGGTCAGGACTATCCTGGTGGAGAACCCGCGCCGGGTGCTGACCTTCTGACAACACGTTGCAGCTATAGTTGTGAGCACCAGCGACATCAAGTAGGCGCTATGATCTTCACAATCGGTGGTCTGACCTTTCATGTCCGTCGAGCGAGCGAAAAGAATCCGATCATCAACACGGATGAGTTCCAGTTAAGCTCCGATGCTCGGAAGATCCTCGGACTTATCGCAGAGGGTCACAGCTACGAACAGATACTGAAGACCGACGAGAGGTTGACCTATCTGGATATTTTCAATGCTGCGGGTGAGGTATTAAAACTAACAACATGCAAGGATAGGGACTACCACCAAAGGTTGTTGGAAATTCGCAAATCTTATCCGCGAGCGTATGAAAAGTGGACTTCTGAAGAAGAGACACAACTCACCGAGTTGTTCAGAGCGGGCACGGAGATAAATCATATCGCTGCTGAACTCCAACGCCAGCCAAGTGCGATCCGGAGTCGTCTTGGAAAATTGGGGTTAGTGAAGGACTGATGCGATGCCAAACAAGCAGTCGGCGGCTCCGGCGAAGCAGGAGAAGCTCGAAGCCTATCGCGCCGCCCAACGCCGGGGTGTGGAGTGGCTGTTGCGGCAGTTGCACGACGACGGATCGCTCGGCAAGCCTGAGCAGGGCTATCACTTCTACCGCGCGCCCTGGACCTTCGCCGTGACCGGCGAGATGGCCGCGGCCAGCGCCGTCTGCGGTTGGATCAGGCGCCACATGCTCACCGCCGACGGTCGGATCGAGGGACCGTACCGTCTCTTCGACGATGCGTATGCCTACCGCAACTCCGCGTTGATCGTCGGCGCGCACATGGCGCTGCAATACGACCTGAGCTATGGGCTACTGCCCGATCTGCTTTCCTGGCGCGATCCGCTTTCGGGCGGCTTTGCCAACGACCGTCTTGCCGACGGTAGCCAGAGCGACTACATGGACCTGCCCTACACGTGCGGGCCGGGGTTTGCCTGCCTCCAGACCGGCGCCCTCGAACCGGCGCGGGGCGTGTATCGGTATCTGCACGCCCTGTATGAAGCGCAAGAGGAGCTACCCGACCGCTTTTACTACGCTTGGTCACGCGCCGAGCAAGCTCCCATCCGCGAGTTTCCCGCGGAGCGGCAGACGGCCTATCTCGTGGAGAACCAAGTGGACCGGCCGCAACGCTGGACGATTGGAGGCATTGCGGCCGGCTTTCTGTGCCGGCTCTACTTGGTCGAGCCGCGCGAAGAGTACCTTGCGCTGGCCCGCCGCTACCAGGCGTTCTCGATGAGTGCGACCGAGCACCAGTTCAAATATGCACAGGTGTGCAAGAGTAGCTGGGGGAGCGCGCTGTTGTACCAGATCACCGGCGAAGCGGCGTACCTGCACTGGACCTACCGCATGGGTGACTGGTACGTGCGAACCCAGCAACCGGAAGGACACTGGTACTGGCCGCGCTATAAGACACTGGGGTCGCACATCGAAGTGACCCTGGAGTTCGTCATGCACCTGGATACGCTGATCGCCGGCCTCGCGTCGCGGCCGTAGCTGCCGGGGCTTGCCACACAGCATCCAGAGCACATAGAGTAGACGCTATGAAGCTCCACTACTACCCTGAGACCGACTCGCTGTATATCGAACTGAATAAGCGGCCAAGCGCCGATTCCCACGAGGTTGCCGATAACCTCGTGATTGACTTCGATGCGGCTGGCGACGTGGTCGGAATTGACATCGAGCACGCCTCTCGGAAGCTGGACCTGCAACACATCGAAACGGTAGCCTTGCCGCTTGAGGCCCCACGGGCCGGTGATTAGCGGGCCTGGCCCCCACCCTACGCCCTCCCCCGTTGCGACAGGGGAGGGAATACACCGTCCCCCCGCCGCAGCGGGGGGACCATAGGGGGGCTAAGGCCCCTCGCCTCCTGAGCGACACGCGCAGGAAAGGAGCCGTCTCCTGATGCTGGTTCTCGTCACAGGCGCTACGGGGCGCATCGGCTCCCATCTGACACGTGCCCTCGTCGAGGCCGGGCATACTGTGCGTGCCCTCGTCGTGTCCGGTGATCCGCGCGCCGCGGCGCTTGACGGTCTCGGTGTCGAGAAGGTCATCGGACGGTTGGAGTCGCCGGAAGCAGTGACGGCCGCGGTGCGCGGTGTCGCGGCGATGTATCACCTCGGCGGGGCGCTGACCTCGCGCGGGAACACGGACGAAGAGTTCTTCGAATACAACGTCCGGGGCACGTTCAACCTCCTAATGGCGGTGCGCGACCAGGCACCGGGCCTGCGGCGATTTGTCTATGCCAGTAGCGACGCGGTGTACTTTCGCGGCGGCACGCACGGCGCGTGCTATCTGCCCATAGACGAGGCGCATCCGCGGATACCGGGGACGGTCTACGGTGCCAGCAAGGTCAGCGCCGAGGAGTTGTGCCTGTCCTTCTGGCGCGGCTACGCTATTCCGGTCACGATCCTGCGATTTGGGGCCACTGCCGATGCGCGCGAGCTGGTCAACCCCACCAGCACGTTTGCCCGCTGGCTCTTCTTGCGCGCCGCCACCGAGCACCTGGCGCGTGCATCCAGCCTCGGGCCGGAGGAGGCCGAGTCGCTAGCGATCCTCCGGGGCCTCGACAACGGCACCGAGCAGTTGGTCGTGCTGGCCGACCGCGACGGCCGGCCGGAAGTGCGGCAATGGGCGGATGCCCGTGACATCGCGGCGGGATGTATGCAGGTCTTGGACAAGCCCAGTGCGGTTGGGGAGGCGTTCAACCTCAGCGGTGCAGCGCCTTTCTCCCTCGATGAGTTGGTGCGGTACATCGCGGCCAAACTCAATCTCGGCTACGTCCGGGCGCGTCTGCCGATAGCGCGCGCCGCCTGGTACCACAACTCGGCGAAAGCGCGGGATACGTTCGGCTACGAGCCGCGGTGGACCGTCTTCGACATGGTTGACGAGGCTGTTGGTTGTGGCCCCCACCCTCGCCCTCCCCCGTTGCGACAGGGGAGGGAACATCCCCGTCCCCCTGCCGCAGCGGGGGGACCATAGGGGGGCAGCCACACTGCCCGTCGGTTGCGCTACAATCCGGCTATGGTTACGCCCAGTGTCGCTGACCGCACGCAGCACTTCACCGAGTCGGTCATCCGCGAGATGACCCGGCTCATTACCCTCCACCATCCCGACGACGGCATCAATCTGGCGCAGGGGTTTCCCGACTTTCCGGCGCCCGACGAGATCAAGGCAGCTGCTATTGAGGCCATTCGTGGCGATGTCAACCAGTACAGCGTGACCTGGGGCGCGCCGGCGTTGCGGGCGGCCGTGGCCGATAAAGTGTCCCGCACGACGGGGCTGGTCGTTGATCCGGACCGTGAAGTCACCGTGACGTGCGGTGCGACGGAGGCCATGATTGCCACGCTGTTGGCGACGGTCAATCCGGGTGACGAGGTGGTCATCTTCCAGCCGTTCTACGAGAACTACTGGCCGGATACCGTGCTTGCCGGGGCCAGTCCCCGCTTTGTCACACTGCACGAACCGGACTGGCACATTGATCCCGACGAGCTGAGGGCCGCGTTTGGCGAGCGCACCCGCGCAGTCATCATCAACACGCCCAACAACCCTACCGGTAAGGTGTTCAGTCGCGACGAGCTGGAGCTGATCGGGGGGCTGTGCGAACGCTGGAACGTGCTGGCTATCACCGACGAGATTTACGAGCACCTGGTCTACGAAGGGGAGCACGTCTCCCTGGCAACGCTGCCCGGCCTACGCGAGCGCACGGTGACGATCAGTGGGATTGGCAAGTCGTATAGCGTGACGGGCTGGCGGGTGGGCTATGCGGTGGCGCCGCCGCCCCTGACCGATGCCATCCGCAAGGTCCACGACTTCCTGACCGTCGGAGCACCGGCTCCCTTGCAGGCTGCGGCGGTCGCGGCGCTCGGTCAGTCTGACTCTTACTACCACGCTTATCTGGCCGACTATCGCCAGCGACGCGACTACCTGGTGGCCTCCCTGCGGGCCGCGGGGTTTGGGTGCCAGCCGCCAGCCGGCGCCTATTACATCATGGCCGACATCAGCGGGTTCGATTTTGCCGATGATGTCGCCTTGGCCCAGTACTTGGTGCGCGAGCGGGGGCTGGCCGTCGTGCCGGGCACGAGCTTCTACCCGCCGCCCGCCCGGCCTGACCACCGGCGGCCGGGGAGTCAGCGCGTGCGCTTCTCGTTCCCCAAGCGCATGGAGACGCTGCGCCGGGCCGCTGAACGGCTGGCCGACCTGCCCCGGCGGCCGGTTTGAGGGGATTGTCAGCATCAGGATTTACGGGATTAGACGATGGGCAGGATACATATGTCCGCTCCAATCCTGTTCATCCGCTCATCCGGCGAATCCTGATGCTGACAAAGGAGCAGCTAGGGTCGCAGTTGGTCTATGACCTGCTTCAGGATACCTAGATAGTAACGCGATTGAGATGGCTTCAACGAGCGCGCATGGTGAACGATGTTGTTTCTCTGCAAACGCATTTTGTCCAATTTCTTGAAAAGTCTCTCGTTGATACGTCCTCTCTGATATAACTCACTCAACTGACTATGCATGTCTGAACTCTTGCCGCTCTGCATCAGATTGTGTTTCAGGGGCTTCAGTTCATCTTCCAAGTGACACCAGGCTTCCAAGAAATCAAAGGTAAGTGCCTTGTGCTTATATTCAGCAAGTTCTAGTTCTTTTCGGGCGGCATCCGCCTTCAGAACTCTTATCACTTTTCCGCGCTCAGTGAGTCGATGCTTTGTCCTGATATTCTCTCCCGCAAGCTCCTTAATACGAGACCGGAGAGCAGCATGTTCTTGATAATGCCGGTCTTTGGTAGCAGCCAATTCCTGCTCAAGCTCGTTGATACGATCCTTTTGTTTGTTGGCAACCCACCGCTTCCAGATTTGATAGCCGCCGACTCCGGTCGCCAAGGCTGTAAGCCCAATCCGGACAAATATCATAATCTCTCCATGAGGTGCGGCCGTGTACGATCGTCCAGTCGCTTCACTCTAGCATGTCGCACGCCTCGCTGCCTGCCAATCCTGTCGGGGTGTTCCTGGTGGGCGTGCTGGATTCCGGCTTCCGCCGCAATGACGTAGGGGTGAGGCGCAGGGCGGGGACGGTAGCTTGCTAGTAGGCGGCCATGATGATCTGCATACCGGCACGCATCCGCACGCGCCAGTGGGCCTCAAGCTCTGCGGTCCACTCGGAATCCAGCGCCTTTACCGTCTCGCAGATACTGTCCAGCCATAGCTCGTAGAGCCGCGGAAAGACGTTGCGGTTGGTCCGGCTGTGTGCTTCGCCCAGCTGGTCTACCAGTGCTCTCATCTCCGGGTCCGCTATGTCGCGTGACACCATCAGATGCACCGAATCGCGGAGCAGCTTGTGTTGCCTATCGAAGTCCGTCTGGGCAAAGTGTGGTGCGATCTCGGGGGAGGAGTTCAGGAAGGCGTTATAGAACGTATCCGCAAAGTCTCCCGTTGCCTCGCATCGCTGGAAACTGCGATACACCTCATCGTCGGCAAAGCTACCGGGCGTTCGCATGGTAGCGTCGTCAGCCAGTTCTCTGAAAAAGTCAACGCGGCAGCGCAGTTGGCCCGTGAGGTGCAGTTTGTGCGGCACCTGTGGGTGGATAATGATGAGGTCCGGCGCCGATACATCCCGCTCATCGCCGGTCTCGATGTTCACAAAGCGCACGCTGCCCTCGAATACGTGCAGCACGCCCCAGCGGCCGGGGGCGAGTCTATGCTCCTGCTGCAACGCGGCCGGAACCGTATCTTCCGTGAAGTTGAGCGAGCCACTGCTGGGAGCCAGTCCCGGTGGCAGTCGGTTGGTTGTCCCAGTCAAGTCATCCCCCTTGAGAGCAATTTCGGCGCATGGCGTACAGGCTCTATAGGAAGGTGTAGCACAAGGGGGATGGAGCCAAGACAGGGTGACGCGCCGGCCTCAGGCGACGAGGAATGCTGAACTGGCGTCAATCAAGGCCGCCAGGCTCGTGGGCTGCCTCCAGTTCGCGCGAGAGCGTCGCAGCGTCGGGTGGATCTTCCACCTCCAGTTTCACCAACCGCTCCACTGCCTGTCTGCGACGTTCTAGCGCGGCCTCTAATCGCCGCTGCTGCTCGGCGTCTGGCCGGGTCATATTGCTCTCCTTGTGCGAATCCGTATGCATGGAGACAAATATGCGTCGTACTACTGTCTCCCGTCAAGCCGGTTGGCATGGCCCCCCTATGTTCCCCCCCGCTACGCAGGGGGACGGGCGCAACATGTTGCGCCCCTACAGCTTAACCCGCACCTACCCCAGTCAGGAGGGGGCTGGGGAGTGAGGCAACTAGCCGGGGATGATGGGGAGGGTGAGGTGGGAGGGGTGTGCGGCGTCGTGGTAGATGGTCTGGGTGGCCGGCACGAGCGCGGCGTCCATGCCTGGCCGGTGTCCGGTGTTGGGGTTGCGGTCAAAACGGGGGAAGTTGCTGCTGGACACTTCCAGCCGGATGCAATGCCCGGCCTTGAAGACGTTGCTGGTGTCCCAGAGGTCAATCTCGTAGCGGTACACCTGTCCCGGCCGGATGAGCGTCGGCTGCTCCAGTGACTCGCGGTAGCGGGCACGGCGCAGGCCCTCACAGAGGATGATGGCCTTGCCTTCGGGGTGGACATCTACGAGCGTGGCCGTGAAGTCCGTATCGGGCGCACTGGACGCGGCGTAGAGGGTGAGCGTCACTGGCCCGGTCACCTCGACCGGCGCGGCGAGTGGCGCTGACGTGTAGACGAGCACGTCGTCGCGACGCTCGACCGCCCGCCGGTCCCACGGGCCGCTGTCGTCGAGGAACAGGATCGGACCGCCCACCGTCGGGACCGGATCGTCCGGGTCGTAGACGTAGCCGTCGGTCGGCTCGTCGTCGGGTGGCGTGGTGGTGAGCACACCGTTGCCGGCGAGGGAGTTGGCGCCGCCGTTGCTGTGCAGGTAGTAGGGGGTGTATTGGGTGCGGGCGAGCGGCCATTCGTGCTCGTGGCGCCAGACGTTCGCGCCCATCACGAAGAGCCGGATCGGCGGCTCGTCGTCAATCCCGTTCTCAATGCCCTTCATGCGCCGGTCGTACCAGCGCAGGTGCTCCGCGGTGATGTCCATGGCCGCTTGGCCGCCGAAACTGATGGACCCAAATGGCTCGGCCGAGCCGATGTTCTGGTGGCTCCAGGGGCCGACCAGCAGCTTGGTTTGTGTCCTCGCCGCCGCGGAGCGGGCGTGCTGTGACCACCCGCGATAAAGCTCAAATCCCTCATGTACCAGGTTGTCGTACCAGCCGGTGATGAAATAGGCCGGCGTCTCGACCTCGCCGTAGCGGTCACGCAGGCTGTAGCTCCGCCAGAACTCGTCGAACGTGGAGTGCTCGATGACCTGCCGATAGAAGGGCAGGTCTACGATGTCGTCCAGCGCCGAGACGAGGGGCAGGCGCCGGTACAGTTCGTCGGAATTCATCAGGCGGCGCGTGCCCCACTGCATCGTGCGGCCGGCCATGTTGATGAAGTTGAGGGCGATGTGGAGTTGGAGGGCGCCATCCACGTAGAAGTGACCGAAATTGTCCTGTTGGCCGGCTATCGGGACCAGCGCCCGCAGGTAGCGGCTGCGGAGCGTCGCTGGGAGAGTTTGCGTGAAGCCGAGGTAGGAGACGCCGAACGTGCCGATGGTGCCGTCGCACCAGGGCTGGGCGCCGAGCCATTCGTGGGTGTCGTACCCGTCCTCGGTCTCGTGGATGTACGGCTCCCAGGCGCCGTCGGAGTCGTGCCGTCCGCGGCAGTCTTGCATGGCGACGGCATAGCCGTGCTCGATAAACGGGACTGCCCAGGCCAGGTAGCGGTCCCACTGATTGTCGTAGATCGTGCGGATCAGGAGCGTCGGAAAGGGGCCGGGCGTGTTGGGCAGGTATACGTCGGTGGAGAGCAACACCCCGTCGCGCATCGGCACTTTGATGTCGAGGCGTACCTGGAACGGCTGTGTCGGTTGCGTCGTGTGGGGAGTACTCATCGCGTGGTTATCTCGGTGGCTCGTGGTCGGTGGCCGGGGGAGTGGATTCCCGCTTTCGCGGGGATGACGGAGGGTGCGGGAATGACGGAGCGCGTGGGGATAACGGAGGGTGCGGGGCCGCGTCGCGGGTGGCCCGAATCGCATCCAAGGCGGAGGGATTTTCGAGCGAGGAGACGTCGCCGGGGTCCTCCGCAAGGTAGGTGGCACGGATCACGCGGCGCATGATCTTGTTACTGCGCGTGCGTGGCAACTCGGTGACGAAGTGAACCGCGGCCGGACGGAGCGGTTTGCCTAGCTGGGCAGCCACGGTCTCCGCGACCGACGCGCCAGTTGTCCCGGCGGTGGCCGCCGGCTCGCGCGTGGGCACGGCGAAGACGATTACGGATTCGCCTTTGATCTCGTCGGGCACGCCGATGGCCGCGGCCTCCGCGACGGCAGGGTGCGTAACCGCTGCCGACTCGACCTCGGCCGGGCCAATTCGCTTGCCGGCGATATTGAGCGTGTCGTCGGAGCGGCCGTGGATGTACCACGAGCCGTCGTCCGCGATCAGTGCCCAATCGCCGTGTGCCCACACGTCGGGCCAGCGCGACCAATACGTCTCCAAGTAGCGGTCGCGGTCCTGCCAGAAGCCGTTGGTCATCCCTACCCATGGTCCCCGCAGCACCAACTCGCCGACCCGTCCGCGGACAGGCTGCCCGGCCTCATCCACAACGTCGGCGGCCATGCCGGGTACCGGGCCGGCAAAGGCGCACGGCTGCTGTGGCTCGACGGTCGTGGCGGCGACGATGCCGCCGGAGATTTCGGTGCCGCCGGAATAGTTGATGAGCGGGCAGCGTCCCCCGCCGACCTGCCGGAAGTACCACCACCACGGCTCCGGGTTCCACGGCTCGCCCGATGCGGCGAGGGCGCGTAAGCCGGAGAGATCGTGTCGCGTTGGCCCGTCGGGGTCGGCGCGCATCAGGGCACGCACGCTGGTCGGGGCCAAGCCGAGGGTCGTAATCCGGTGCCGCGCCGCCGTGGCCCAGAGGCGGTCGGGCGCCGGCCAGTCCGGCGCGCCGTCGTAGAGGAAGACCGTTGCGCCGAGCAGCAGGGCGCCGGAGATGAGCCACGGCCCCATCATCCAGCCGAGGTCGGTGTACCACCACACGCGGTCGTCGGACTGTACGTCGAAGCAGTGGGCCATGTCCTGGGCGGCCTTGATCGGAAAGCCGGCGTGGACGTGTACCGCCCCTTTTGGCCGTCCGGTGGTGCCTGACGTATAGATCACCATGTACGGGTCGTTGGCCTCGGTTTCGACGGCCGGCAGCGTGTCCGGCTGCTGCGCTACCAGGTCGTGCCACCAGACATCGCGGTCCGGCTGCCAGGGAGTGTCCGTTCTTCCGGCTCGTTGCACGACCAGCAGCCGCTCGACGCTCGGAGCGGCACCCGCGGCCGCGTCGGCAACCTCCTTGAGCGGCACCAGGCGACCGCGACGGAAGAAGCCGTCGGCGGTAATCAGCAGGCGTGCCTTGCAGTCATTCAGACGCGAGGCGACGGCCGGGGCGGCAAAACCGGAGAAGATGGGCGTAAAGATCGCACCGATACGCGAGCAGGCGAGGGTCGCAATCGCGCACTCCAGGTTCATCGGGAGGAAGATGCCCACGCGGTCGCCGCGGCGGATGCCGAGCGCCCGCAGCGCCGCGGCCGCGCGGCTTACCTCGACAAGCAGTTGTCGGTAGGTGAGGCTGCGGGTGGTCCCTTCTTCTCCCTCCCAGACGAGGGCCGGACGGTCGGCGGCCGGGCCGTGGGCGTGGCGGTCCACGGCGTTGCTGACGTAGTTGAAGCGGCCGCCGGGAAACCAGCGGGCAAACGGCAGGCCGTCCGAGAGGTCCAGCACGCGGTCCGGCTGGCGAAACCAGGTGAAGCCAAGATCGCGGACAACCGCATCCCAGAACCAGGCCGGGTCGGCGGCCGCCCGCTCGCGCAGCGCATCCACCGTGTCCAGCCCCAAGTGACGCATGAAGCGCAGGAGACGGCTACGCCGGAGCTGTGCGGGGCCGGGCTGCCAGGCCGGACCGTTGCCGGGCGGCGGGTGCTGCGCTGCTCCGGCGGTGACTGCCATGGCTGCGAAACTCCTGTACCCGCCTGGCCATGCCTAGTAGTGCGCCTGCCGAAAGGACTCGAAACGCTCGGCAATCCGCGCCTCGGTGGCATCGCCATCAAAGAGGACCAGGCGCGCTGCGATCTCCACGTCGTTGCCCCGGTTGATCGCCACACGCTCCCGTGCAAACGGGTTCACGTTCAGCGTGCCGTACTCGCTCACGTGCCAGGGGTGCCCGGCGGCCGAGGGGTACGGGAACACGGCGACGCCGGCCCGCTTTCCACTGGGAACGGTACCGGCGACGGCCACCCAATCCGCGCATTGGTCGTTGACGGACTCGCTCCCCGTGCGTCCGTCGGCGTCGTACACGGTGCCGCCGTCAATCACGCGCAAGCCCTCGGCGAGCCGCACCCCTAGGTAGGCGTGGCGGGTAGGACCGATACTGAAGTCCCACTCGGTGGCTCGCAGGTGTGAATGAACGTCCAGGTAGTGAGCGTCTTGGCCGGCTATTATGTCGAGTATTCGTGTCTCGATGGCGATAGTCCGCCGCGGTCGCGCACCCCACTCTTCGGGGCCTTGCCACTCCAGCGTTTGGGTGATCTGGAGGTGGTCGGCGGCAAGCTCCGCGCACTGCATGTCCACGCCGAGGATGCGGCCGGGCGCTCGTCCCTGGAAGGTCTCGCCTACGTAGAAGTTGTAGGTCGCGTCCTCAAAGGCGTCGTCGGCATAGGGCAGCCGGCAGTAGACGTGATCGGTGCCAATCCACACCGACTGATGGTGCGGATGATCTATCGGCCCGTCGGTCGTGACCGCGACACCGGCCGGGGTGTAGAGCGGATAAAGGTAGGCGCGGAACGGCCCTTGATTCAGCGCGGTGATCCATTGTCCTTGCCACCGCACCAGGATGCGGCGGGCCTTGGCGAATGCCCCTAGAGGCAGCGGGATGGACTCTTCCGTGACCTCGAACGATGGCATTGCGGTTGGCCTCCCTCGCCGGCCGGCGCGAGTAGCGCGTGCCGTCACCTGCCAGAGAGCCTACGCAGGAGCACGCGGCGCTGTCAAACCGGGCCGGGGATAGCCCCCCTATGGTCCCCCCGCTGCGGCGGGGGGACGGTGCTTCTAGTGCCGCGGTGGCCCCGGCTGTCCTAGGTACGAGGGGCTGCGATGCGGTAGTATGTGACACGTCAGGCGTACTGGGAGGATCAAGTCCGGCAAAGGGGGATGGAGCTATGGGAATCCGGCAGTGGGGTGGGGCGCTGGGCCGGCGGAACGCGCTGGCCGCCATGGTGGGTACGGTGGCGCTGGTCGCGTGCAACGGCGACGGTGGCGGCGATGCAATGGAGGGCGAGTGCGTCGAGGTCGCGGCTGGCGTCACGATGGCGACCGTCGCGTTGACCAACGGCAACTCGTTCACCTTCGAGATGAATCGCACGGCGGCCCCGAACTCCGTCCAGAACTTTATTGACAAAGCGCGCTGCGGCGCCCTCACCGGCACGATCTTCCATCGCGTGGAGGACTGGGTGATCCAGGGCGGCGACCCGGTGACCAAAGGGGAGCGGGGCAAGGACTACTATATCCAGGGCGCCGATCAGCCCCAAGGCAACGTCCCGGCCGCCGGTCTCGGTGGCGGGAAGATGCCGACGGAGACGAGCGATCAACCGTTCGAGGCCGGCGCAGTAGGCTTTGCACGCGGTGCCGATCCGAACCTCACGAACGACAGTCAGTTTTTCGTGCTCAGACAGGATGCCCGCCATCTCGACGGCGGCTACACCTATATTGGCAAGCTCACCGCGGGGCTGGAGGTCGTGCGCGCTATCCAGATCGGTGACAAGATCGCCGGCGTGACGTTCCAGTAGCGGGCCTCACCCCCAGGCCCCCTCTCCACCATGTGGAGAGGGGGTGTACGGCAGGGGTGGTCGGCAGGCAAGCGGAGTGAGTGGTGATGGGTGCGGATGAGCGGGAGCAGGTAGCCACGCCCTCCGGTTTGCCGGTGGCGCCGGTGTACCACCCGTCCGAACTGGGAGACGGGGCGGCGGAGCGTCTTGGCGAGCCGGGCGCGTTCCCCTTCACGCGCGGTATCTACCCCACGATGTATCGGCGGCGCCTCTGGACCATGCGCCAGTACGCCGGCTATGCCGATGCGACCGAATCCAATCGGCGCTACCGCTACATGCTGGAACAGGGGCAGACGGGCCTGTCGGTGGCCTTCGATCTACCGACTCAGTTGGGTTACGATCCTGACCACGCCCTCGCCGTGGGTGAAGTCGGGCGGGTCGGTGTCTCCATTGCCAGCGCCGACGATATGGCTGCGCTGTTTCGAGACATTCCGCTCGATCAGGTCAGCACCTCGATGACCATCAACGCCACCGCCGCCGTGCTCCTGGCCTTCTATATCGTCGCGGCCGAGGAGCAGGGTGTCTCTGCGGATAAGCTGGCCGGCACGCTCCAAAACGACATTTTCAAGGAATACATCGCTCGCGGGACGTATATCTACCCGCCGGAGCCGTCGCTGCGGCTGGTTAGCGATACCATCGAGTATTGCGTCCACCACCTACCGCACTGGAATCCCATCTCGATCAGTGGCTACCACCTACGGGAGGCCGGCGCGACGGCCGTGCAGGAGCTGGCCTTCACGTTGGCGAACGGGATTGGGTACGTGCGCGCGGCGATGGAGCGCGGCCTGAGTGCCGACAGCGTGGGGCGGCAGGTGTCGTTCTTCTTCTCCTGTGACCGTGATTTCTTCGAGGAGGTCGCCAAGTTCCGGGCCGCCCGGCGGCTGTGGGCGGCGATCATGCGCGACGATTTGGGTGCCGTGGAGCCACGCTCGGCCATGTTGCGCTTCCACACGCAGACGGCAGGTAGCTCGCTGACGGCACAGCAGCCGCAGGTGAACACGGTGCGGACCACGGTGCAGGCATTGGCGGCGGTGCTGGGGGGCACACAGTCGCTGCACTGCAACGCTTGGGACGAGGCGCTGGCTCTTCCGACGGAGGAGAGCGCCCGGCTGGCGCTCCGCACCCAGCAAGTGCTGGCCCACGAAACCGGCGTCACCGCGACCGTTGACCCGCTCGCCGGCTCCTACTACGTGGAGTCGCTGACTGACAAGCTCGAAGCCAGGGCCGGTGACGAGCTGGAACGGATCGAGCGGCTCGGCGGGGCGCTGGCGGCGGTGCGGAGCGGACACTACACCCGCGCTATCGAGGAGAGCGCGTATCGTGCCCAGCAGGCGGTCGAGCAGGGCCAGCGCATCGTTGTCGGCGTGAACAAGTACCGCGAAGATACCCCGGCGCCAACCGGCGAGTTGCTGCACGTTGATCCGGCGGTCCGCGACCGGCAGAGCGACCGTCTGGCCGACTTACGCTGCCGGCGCGATCAGCGGCAGGTCACGGCGGCGCTGGATGACCTCCGCGCGACGGCCGCAGGCGATGGCAACGTGGTGGCGGCCCTGCTGGTCGGCGCGCGGGCGCGAGCGACGCTGGGCGAGATGTGCGACGTGCTCCGCGAGGTGTTCGGCGAGCACCAGCCGTAGGGACGCGCCTCACCCCCGTCCCCCCTGCCGCAGCGGGGGGGCCATAGCTCATAGGGGTAGGTTTTTGTCTGCATCAGGATTTTCGGGATGGAAGGATGAGCAGGATGGGTGGCCACGGGAGTGGGCAGCCCCGGGCCAGGGGTCTCAGCCAACGCTGGGGAGGACCCGGGTGCTTGCCAGTGCCATGTGCGAGCGCCGAGGGGCACGAATAGCCCTGGATTCCGGCCCCGTATCGGGGTACGGGACATGCTTCCGCCGGAATGACGGGGGGCTGGGCGCGATAAATCGTGCCCCTACGACACTGACCTGGACTGTGTACGATGCCTACGCAAGCACGGATCGAGACGATTAAGCGCGTAGTTGCCCAGAGACAACGTGGATTGGTAGTCGTGCTGGAGGACATCCACGATCCCCACAACGCGGAGGCCGCCCTACGTACCTGCGACGCCGTTGGCGTGCAGGATGCCTATTTTGTCTTCGAGCGGGAGGAATATTACGATCCGAAACGGGTCGGAAAGCAGTCCTCGGGTTCCGCGAACAAGTGGGTGGATTGCCACATCTTTCGTTCGACGGCCGCGTGCATCGCACAGCTCAAGGCACTCCGGTACGAGAGCGTCGCCGCCGTGGTGGAGGGCGCCGATGAATGGATCCATGCCAGCGATTTCACAGGGCAGCGCCTCGCGCTGTGGTTTGGCAACGAGCACGCCGGCCTCTCGCCGGCGGCCATCGCGGCGGCTGATCGCCGCGTCTCGATACCGATGCGCGGCATGGTGCGGAGCCTCAACGTCTCCGTCACCGCCGCGATTTTCCTCTATGAGGTCGCTCGCCAGCGCCGAGCAAACCTGGCCGCATACCGACTGCTGCCGGATGAAGTAGAGCAGCTATGCAAAGCCTTCCTGAAGCGTTAGATACCGCGCCGGACGGTGCCGTCCTGGACCACATCGGCATTGCAGTGCGGGACCTCGCCGCGGCTAGTCGGACGTACTCTGCCCTGCTCCCTGGCGCGTTCCATGCTGGCCCGGCCCACGAGGTTCCGGCGCAGGGAGTGCGCGTCAGCTTTCTGACCGGCGCGGGCACCAAGCTGGAGCTACTGGAGCCGCTGAACGACGACGGGCCGCTGGCGCGGTTCCTGGCGCGCCGCGGCGAGGGGCTGCACCATGTCTGTTTTGCCGTGGCCTCTATCGAAGCCGAGCTGGCGCGTCTGGCGGCAGCCGGCGCTGAACTGGTTGATCGGACACCGCGGCCGGGGCATGGCGGCCGGGTGGCGTTCATCCATCCGCGTGCCGGCCACGGCGTCTTGCTCGAGCTCTTGGAGCGCGACGATGAGTCAGCGTAGGGAGCTGGGCCGGACCGCAGTCCCCGGCCCCCTCGCCGCAAGTGGACAGGAAGAGTTGGCCGCCCGTCATTCCCGCGAAAGCGGGAATCCAGGCCCGCTCGCCCAGCGCGTGCTTGCCGGTGAACGCTCGGCTGTGGCACGGGTGATGACGCTACTGGAGCGCGATGACCCGGCCGGAATCGTCGTCTGGCAGGCACTCTATCCGCGTACCGGCCGCGCGCAACGCATTGGCCTGACCGGGCCGCCCGGCGTGGGCAAGAGCACGCTGGTTGCCCAGCTTGCCCGGCACTACCGCCAGCAGGATCAAACGGTCGGGATCGTGGCCGTGGACCCGACCAGCCCACTCACCGGCGGGGCGCTGCTCGGTGACCGTGTGCGGATGGGCCAGTTGGCTACCGACCCCGGCGTATTCGTGCGAAGCATGGCGAGTCGCGGCCAGCCTGGCGGACTGGCGGCCCAGACGGCGGCGGTTGCGGACGTGCTCGATGCGGCCGGTATGGACCGCGTGCTGATCGAAACGGTCGGGGTTGGACAGGAGACGCTGGCAGTCGTGGGGGCGGTGCATACGACCGTGCTGGTCGGTGCGCCCGGTCAGGGTGACGAGGTACAGGCGATGAAGGCGGGCCTGTTGGAGTTGGCCGACGTGCTCGTCGTCAACCAAGCGGACCGCGAGGGCGCTCCCGCGCTCGCGGCCGCCTGGCGTTGGATTATTGAAGGCGGAAGCAGCCACGCACGCGGGACCGGCTGGCAGCCGCCAGTTATCGAGACCGTAGCGACGACGGGACAGGGTATATCGGCACTCGCAGCGGCCCTCGACCGGCACTGTGCCTGGCTCGCGGACGGCGGCGGCTGGGAGCAACGCGCCGAGCGCATCGCCAGCGAGCGGGTGCTGCGTGCCCTCGCTCACCGTCTCCTAGAGACCGCGCGCCGTCGGGCCGCCGACAGCGGTGCCTGGGACCGGCTCGTTGCCGACGTAGCTGCGCGGCGGCTCGATCCGGCTACTGCTGCCGCGCGGCTCGCCGCTGCGGCCTTGGATAGAGAGCGGTCAACCGACCCGGTAGGATAGTTCGGGTAGGGAAGAAATCGAGGCACCCCGCTATGAGTTTCCTTCCGGACCTGTAGTCGGACCTACCGGCCAGCTCGCCGGGAGCGATGCGGAAAGGCTCAACTTCACACCTCCTGCGGCCCGTTCGCTTGTACGCCACGGCGTTACCGGAAGGTCACGAGGCCGGCCGGGGCTTTCGGCACCCGCGACACGCGCCGCTGGCCGCCCCTCGATTGAGCTGTGAGGTCACTCGACATCGTGTCGTCACGCGCCCGGCCACCGCCGAGCCAATGTCGCCAGTGCGTATCCGGCAGAGTTCGCCTATACTGGTTAGAGAACAGCACGCCGGGCCGCGCTGAACGACAAACCGGGGGAGCATTATGGCGCGCACCTATAAAGCTGTCCTGAATGGCGACCGTGTAGAATGGCTCGACCAGTCTCCCGAAACCGATGAGCCAATCCCGGTGCATATCATCGTCCCGGACACAACGCAAAGGCAACTTTCCCAACCCGCAGGGAGAACGGCGGGAGCGTTGCTCCGGATGCTGGCCGATAAGGGCGCGTTCGCCGACATAGCGGACCCCGTGGCATGGCAGCGCGAGCAGCGCAAGGATCGTCCATTACCCTACCGTGATTGCGATGCTGATTGACAGCAACGTGATTATCTATGCTACACAACCGCAGTATGACGACTTGCGGCAGTTTATTGATGGGATTAACCGATCAGTCTCAGTGGTGAGTTATATTGAGGTTCTTGGCTACCATCGGATTAGCGCACTCAGATTGCTGGACCCACTCACAGCGCCTTTGAGGTAAGCTCTTTTCGGAACCGGTTGAATCGCTGCACCAATATCGCCGGGCCGGGTCCAGCAGAGCATGATGATGAACCGGCTCCTTGGTGCGCTCATTGGCGCCAGCGCAGAGTTGAATAGATGGGGAGAGGTCTGCCCTTGCCCCCGTCCCCTCACAGAGGTAGGTATTTTGTCTGCATCAGGATTTGCAGGATGCAAGGATGAATGGGATGGATTCCGGCCTGCGCCGGAATGACGGGAGTCTGGGCGCGATTTATCGCGATCCTACATCAAAAACCTACCCTGGTGAGGCCCCCGTCCCCCCGCCGCAGCGGGGAGCACCGTGGTCGTTCGGCGTCTTCAGACGATGGTCTCGCTGTCGAGCAGCGCCTCGGCTTTGGCGCGGTCGTCCGCGGTCAGAACGACTGTCGCGTAGTCGCCGTGACGATTCAGGAGATGGAGGCTTTGGATGTTCACGGCGGCATCTCTGAAGCGCGCCGCCACCTTGGCGAGGGCGCCCGGTTCGTCACGCAGCTTGATAATCAGGGCGTCGTCGGTGACGGCCCGGTAGCCGGCGTTCATCAGCGCGTGCAGTGCGCGGTCGCACTCTTCGGTCGTGAGGATGACGAGGCCGCTATCGCCCCGGCCCTCAGTGTTGATCGAGGCCAGGTTGATGTCTTCTTTAGCCAGTACCTCGGTGATGTTCGCTAGGACCCCGACCTCGTTCTCCACCGTGACGATGATTCGCTGCATGGAAAGTTCCTCCTCGGAGTGCTCGCATGTGCCGTTACTGTACGCAGTCGGCGACGATCTTGTCTACCACTTCCCGTGTCACCTGGGGCATCGTGATGATGTGGGCAATGTCCCCATAGGGAGCAATCTGCCACTTGCGGACCACCTCCGGCAGCGGTTTGGGGAACACAACCGTGACCGAATGCTCGTTGCGCCAGGCCGGAATACCCCGCTCGTTGAACCGCTCTACGGCGTACTGCGCCACCGCCAGCATCTCCGCCACGATCTCTCGGAAGCCGTCCCAGCCGTGCTTTCGGAGGGCATACCAGAGCATCAGTGGCGTCAGCGCGTTGCGTGACCCCATCAGGGTGGTATCCAGGACACCCACGTACTCGATGGACCGGGCGATGCGGGCCACGTAGTCACGCTTGGTGAGGGCCACACCGCACGGTATCGGACAACCGACCAGCTTGTGACCGCTGATCGCCATACTGTCGAACCCGGCATCGAACCCATAGGGCTGTGGATTTTCCACGAACGGGAGGATCATGCCACTCAGCGCCGCGTCGCCGTGAATGTAGAAACTCGACACCGCCAAATCGTCGAGAATATCCCGCACCTTGGATACGTCGTCTACGGCCCCCTTCATCGTGGTGCCGATATTGGCCATGAAGATGACCGGCACGTCCCGGTTGATGCGGATTGTCTCGTAGAGATCGAGGTAGTCCACCTCTCCGTTGTCCTGGCTCTTGAGCATGATGTTCCGTGCCTTCAGCACGCGCAGGAGCTTGACCACGCTGTAATGCGTATCCTGGGAAAAGTAGACCACGCCGTCCGGGAAAAGCTCGCGGCCCATGTACAGCCCGTACATGTTGCCCTCGGTCCCGCCGGAGGTGACGTAGCCCCACGCCTGCTCCGGGTCCAGGTGCAGCAAGTTGGCGAACTGGGCGATCACTTCTCGCTCTAGCTCGTGGGTATTGAGGCGAAAATTGCTGTCCTCAAAGGGATCGCCGACGTTGTTGACACAATAGTTGAAGAAGGGCGTTAGCTCTGAGTAGTCGAAGTTCAGGTTACACGGGTAGCCGGCAAAGCTCTGCGACAATGCGTCGATATTGTCCAACAGGGAGTCGAGGCGTTCTTTGGTCTCCGAACCGATTCCGATCATGGCGTGTGGACCCTCAAGCGTGTTCTATAGGACTATATCACCCCACGCGCCGCGCAGTGTCGCCCGCCACACGCTATGGCTGTGCCACCAACGCGCCGGCTTGATAGACCGCCGCGACGGCATGGAGTGCCCGCATGTCCTCGATGGGGTTGCCCTGGACGACCAGCAGGTCGGCGAGCTTGCCCGGTTCGATAGTGCCGATGCGGTCGCCCCAGCCGATAGCCTGCGCCGGCACCGCCGTCAGCATCTCGATCACGTCGAGCGGTGGGAAGTCCCCGTATTCCACCAGAGCTTGGGCCAGATACGACAGGTCGTGGAAGTCATCGAACATGCCGTATACGGAGTCCGTCGCAAAGCACACCTGCACACCCAGCTCACGCATTCGGTGGACCAGCGGCCAGCGTTCCTTCATCGTTTCGAGCTGCGCGACGTTCGTGGGCCGGGAGTCGCCGGCCAACTCCTTGTCCAGGTGGAACACCTCCCACGGTGGGCCGGCCGCGATGCTGGCGACCAAGCCTTGCGCGGCCATGCTCTCGACAACCGCCTCGTCGAACGCAAGCGTCTCGCCGTCCAGGTCCAGCCAGGCGCAATGCTCGATGGTGTCTATCCCGGCCTCGACCGCTCGCCGGATGCCTTCGGTGCCCAGCGCGTGGGTGGCGACGTGCCGCCCCAAGCGGTGCGCGTCCTCGACGATGGCGCGTAGCTCGTCGGTGGAATACTGCGCTCGACCGATGACGCTGCCGGGCGTACCGCGCCCGCCGGTAGCACAGACCTTGATAAAGTCTACGCCCTCCTTGACGAGCCGCCGCACGGCGCGGCGCACCTCCGTCACGCTGTCGGCCTCGTAACCCAGGCGCCAGATGTGCCCGGCGGTGGTCGTGATCGGCGGGCCGCTGGCGAGGATGCGCGGGCCGGCAATGATGCCGTCCTGCACCGCGTCGCGTAGCTCTTGGGCGTGGTGGCCGCGTGCCGCGCAGTCGCGGACGGTCGTGACCCCGGCCCTCAGCACGCCGAGGGCGGCCTCCACGCCTTGCAACAGCGCCCGTTCGTCCGTCACGGGCACGGCGGGAAGGGGCGTATCCAGGCCACGCCGCAGGGTGAGATGCACGTGGGCGTCAATCAGGCCGGGGAGCAGCGTTGCATCCCCGTAATCCACCCGTGGGACCGCCGGGTCGGCCGGCGGCGGCACCTGCGCGGCCGGGCCAACGGCGACGATCCGGCCGTCATCCACCTGCACCGCTGCGTCCTCGATAACGCCGTTGTCCACGCCGGTCAGCACGCGAGCGGCGCGGAGATAGAGTGTGCTCATAGCCTGCTCCTGACTACCTTTATTCCCCGGCCCCGTGGTCCGTCATTGCGGCGCAGGCCGCAATCCAATCCGACCGGGGAGCTACGAATGGCCCTGGATTCCGGCTTTCGCCGGAATGACGAACATTTGCGTGCAGCCTGCTGCTGCATCCCTACGTCTGGCCTCCGATGGATACACCCTTGCAAACGCTATACGCGGTTATGGTCGGCGACCTCGCGGACAATCGCGGCGGCCAGCACACAGTCCTCCGGTTGGTACTTCTCGCAGAACGTACTCCACCGGAGCCAGTTGTCCAAGTAAGCGCGGGCGTTGGGGCAGGTGGCGCTGCTGTAGGTATACGTGCGCGAGGCCGGGGGCGTCGAGTAGGGATAGATTTGCTGCGCCGCCTTGTCTTGGAGGAACGTGCAGGCGGCCGGCATCAGGTAGTACCGCGCGGTGCCGATACCGGGGATACCGGCTGCCGCGCACTGCTCGCCGAACTCGTCGGCGGTGCAGCGGAAGGCCGCGGGATCAATACTGAAGCCCACCATCCACGCCGAGTACACGTCAACGTAGGTGGGGATGGGCAGGGGGGTGATGCCCGGAATGACGGCCAAGTGCTCGGTCAGCAGGCGGGCCATGCGGTCAACGTGGGCGACCTGCTCGCGGATGATTTCGAGCTGCGCGAGCGTGATGGCCGCAGTGCAGGTGGGCATACGGAGGGCCGTGCCCTCGGCGGTGTGCATCCGACCGAAACCGGGCCTGTTCTCCGCGCCCCGGCTGTGGCCGAGGAAGCGTGCCCGTTCGGCGAGCGCGTCGTCGTTGGTCACGAGGCAGCCGCCCACGTCGGAACCGAGGGTTTTCTCCGAGTCGAAGGAGAAGCCGGCGGCGTGGCCCAAGGTGCCGGCCAAGCGCCCCTTGTACTCGCCGAACACTGCCTGGCACACGTCCTCGATAACGACCAGATTGTGCCGGGCGGCCAGCGCGTTGATTGGGTCCATATCGCAGATGATCCCGGTCATGTGTACTACCAGGATCGCTCGCGTGCGGTCGGTGACGAGCGGTGCGATAGTATCGGCGCTGATGTTCACCGTGCCCGGCTCGACATCGGCGAACACGGGGATATAGTGCTCCTTGATGAGACCCATGATCGTCCCGTAGTCCGTCACCGGACTGACAATCACCTCGTCACCGGGAGCGAAATCCAACGCCATGGCGAGGAGGTAGAGGGCCGGCGTGCAGCCGGGCGTAGCAATGCAGTGCTCGATGCCCATTTCCTCTGCAAACCGCCGCTCGAACCGGCTCGTCATGTCGGAGGTAAGGCCGCTCTCGACGACCTCCTGGAGGTACTGCATCGCGTTCGGCCCCATTGTGCGCGGGAAGGTGGTCGGCAGCTTCCCGGTCAGCCCCTCGAACGCCGCGGCGCCGTATCGTGCGCGCTCGATGACGGTCATTGGTACTCCTTCCTCATCTCTGGGCGCCTGGCTCACGGAGACCTCTTTGGCTAACCTGGGTAGTCCGGTTTTTGGATTCCCGCCTTCGCGGGAATGACGGGTTACGCAAAGGTCTCCTCACGCGGGGATGATCTGGACCTGGCGGCTGCTCGCCAGGTCCAGATCGGCGAGCAGCTTGCCGTTCCGGCGATAGGTCTCGTGCGGGCAACCGTCCACCTCGATAGCGCAAGTGGACGGCGGCAGGCTGATGGTCACGGTGCGAGAGTGTACCCCCGGTGGCAGCTCTGCTGCGCCGATCCGATAGCGGTCCGGCCCCTCGGTCGTGATGCGGGTGTGTCGGCGGGTATAGCGATAGTCCAATGGCGCTTCCACCGGCGCCAGCCACACGTCCTCGCCCCCTTCCGCGACTACCGCGGCGATCCGCTCGCGGAGCTGGTCCGCCGAGCAGTCCTTGTTGGGGTGGACCGGCACTTCCAGCGGGCAGTGCAGGTAGTCAATGATCCACCCCTGGTCACGCTGCGCGTGCCGGATATTGCGGAAGGGATCGAACTCCGAGAAGAATGGCCCGTAGCCCTGGTGGTGGAGAAAGGTGCGGTTCATCCACAGCAGGTCCTCGTCGTCGGGCCGGTTGAGCGCGTCGGTAATGCTCATGGCGCCGAGGTAGCCGAACCGCCGACAGCCGGCCAGCGCCCCTTCGTTCATATTCGCATTACTGCCCGGCGCGCAGTAGACCGTAACCGGCTGACCGGCGGCTTCCTCCAGCACGGCCTTGGCCTTTCCTAGCTCCAGGTCAGCAGTGTCGGCGTTGACCGCGCCATGAGACCAGGAGTGATTGCCCACGCCCCAGCCGCGCGCCACCATCTCGCGTAGCTCCGCGGCGCTCATCTGTTTCATGCCGTTGTAGCTGGAGTTGCCCACCCGCCGGACTTCGCCGATCTGCCCGACGACGACCTCTAGGTGTCCCGGCACATCGTACTCGGCCAGGATGGGAATGGTGAAGCGGTGCAAGTCGCTCAGAGCCTCGTCGAACGCGATGGAGTAGACCCAACGCTTGTCGCCGCGCCAGGGACAGACGGAGATGCCGTGCTCGGACGATGGTGGCGCGTCGGAACCGGTCATTGATGCCTCCTGCGCTGGCGGACTCACCCTCTCCCCGCGGGAGAGAGCCGGGGAGTAGGGCCGGCTGCGCCTAGCCCGCGTGCTGCCGCGCCGCGGCGACGGCGGCACAGGCCGCCATGTATTGCTCGAAGCCGACGGTATCGCCGATCTTGAGCTGGAACTCCTTCAGGGCCGTCTGTGTTACTAGCCGTTCTTTCCAGGTTTCGGGATACTCGACCGCCAGCGTCGCTTCACGGATGAGAAAGATTTTGTAGCCGAGCATTAGCATCTCGACGGTCGCGGCGGCGGAGTGCATGATGCACATGTTGGTGGCAAAGCCGGTGTAGACCAGGTTCTTGATCCCCTGGCGGCGACAGATGCGGTCGAGTTGCCGCCCGGTGACAATGACCTGATCGCCGGCTTCCGGCTCGCAGGAAGCAGCAATCCGCATGTGCCCCCAGCCGGCCCACTCCTGATAACCGCGCCCGTGGGTCCGCTCGGCGCGTTCTCGTTGCCAGCGCGGATTGGCGGCCCGCACGGTACCGTTCTGCGGGCGTGCGGCGCCGGGTAGCTCGTCGTCATCGAGTAGGTAGCGGTGCGAGTCGTACTGGCGGGCGATGTTGTATGGCTCCACGTGAAAGATCGGCAGTCCGGCGGCCCGCGCGGCGTCAATGGCGGGGCGGATGTAGCGCTCGCAGATGCGGATGGACTCGGCTTGTGTCTCCGGGAGGCCCATGTCTACGAGATAGCGGTCGGGGACCGGGGGGCCGTTCACATCACCCACGCTCCAGAGGTGCAGGGCCACGAATCCCGTCTCCTGGGGATCGAGGTCGTAAGGGCGTTCGACCCACCCGGCTTGGGCCAGGCTCGGCGTCTCCCAGTGGGTGCCGCGCAGGTGAAGCGCCACCGGCGATTCTTTTATCCCGGTGGAAGCTCCGGTGATACGTTCTTGGAGGTCTGTTGTCGTGGTTGCCATAGAGCGGCTCCCTGTAGCAGGACAACTCACCGCGCGTAGGGTATGGCTATTCCGGCCGAGAGAGTTCGGCCGGAGAGCGACGTGTTACGGCGTCAAGGCGGTCGAAGTCGGTGTCGTAGAAAGGTGCGCGCATGACTTAGCAGTGTCTGAGTCGGTCCAGCGGTCCTCGCGGGCAACTTCTCGCAGCCGTGTCCACGGCAAGGGATTACCCAACGACCCGGCGGCGCCGCGCAGCGAGGCCACGTTACGATAGCGTGGTGCCTTTAGCTCGACACGTCCGTCCTGCCCCATGACGAAAGATAAGACTATCACCGTCTTTGCGCCGGATCAAGTTGCTCAGTGGCCGATGCCGGGTGGATGCGCTGCCTGGACCGGAATGATAGCAGCGGGTAGCTACCCGCTTATCTCCGCTTGCGCGAGGAACTCTTTGGGCAGCAGCTTGCTGGCGTAGTGAATGTCTGCCTGTCGTCACCGTCGAAGTGGAGATACAGCGGGGAGACCAAGCCCTGAAAGTCGGGCGGCTCCCAGTATTCCGAGTAGGCGATAGCTGATTCGCCGAGGCCCGACGGCTCTGGTTCGGATTGGAAGTGGAGCGCGACGGCATCGGCGTCGGGATCGTAGGTCGCTCGCACAAGCCGGTGCCCCTGCGTGATGCGCTCTTCAAGCACTGAACTCATCGTACCGGAAGTCCTTTCTAGCGGCCGGTATGCACCTAGCCCCCCTATGGTCCCCCCGCACGGCGGGGGGACGGGCGCAACATGTTGCGCCCCTACGGCTTAAACCGTACCTACCCCGGTCAGGGAGGGGGTTGGGGCAGGTGTACCACTAGCGCGGTGCCGTCCCGTTCGCGCCGGGTGGGGGGAGGGCGACGCCGCGATCATCGGCGACGATCCGCAGCCCTTCGAGCAAGCGGGTCAGCGTGCGCTCGCCAGCGCGCCGGCCGCGCTCGGCCTCGGCGAGCAGGCCACGTGACACCCCGACGGCGCGGGCGGCCTCGGCTTGGGTCATCCCTAGCAGCTTGCGTACCGAGCGCACCCGCTCCGGGGATAGCGCCCCGTTTCGCGCCGGTAGTGCCGCTGCGGTGGCCGGGGCCGCCGTCTCCAGCCCCAGCGGCCCACGCAGATGCTGGCCGGTGAATGATTGGGGTACGGCCGCCACTGCCTCCGGGGTGCCGGTGGCAATGACGCGGCCGCCGTCCAAGCCGCCCTCGGGTCCCAGGTCAATGAGGTGGTCGGCGGTCTTGATGACATCCATGTTGTGCTCGATGACGACCACGGTATTGCCGTGCTCCACGAGCCGCTGTAGCACGTCGAGCAGCTTTTGGATGTCGGCGAAGTGCAGCCCGGTGGTCGGCTCGTCGAGCACGTAGAGCGTGCGTCCGGTCGCCGGCCGGCATAGCTCCTTGGCCAGCTTGACCCGTTGGGCCTCGCCACCGGAGAGCGTGGTGGCCGGTTGTCCGAGCTGCATGTAGCCCAAGCCCACGTCTACGAGCGTGTGGAGCACCTTGTAGACGGCCGGAATGTTGGCAAAGTGCTCCACGGCCTCGTCAACCGTCATGGACAGCACGTCGGCAATCGTCTTGGACTTGTACGTCACCTGCAAGGTCTCGCGGTTGAACCGCTGGCCCTTGCAGACTTCGCACGGCACGTACACGTCGGCGAGGAACTGCATCTCGATCTTCTTCAGCCCGTCACCCTTGCAGGCCTCGCAGCGCCCGCCCTTGACGTTGAAGGAGAACCGACCGGGCTTGTACCCGCGGATGCGGGCTTCGGGCGTCTTGGCAAAGACGGCGCGAATGCCGTCGAAGACGCCGGTGTAGGTCGCCGGGTTGGACCGCGGCGTCCGGCCGATGGGGTCCTGCGTGATGGCAATGACCTTATCGAGATGCTCCAGGCCCTCGATGCGGTCGTGCCGGCCCGGGCGGACCTGCGTCCGCATCAGTTGGCGCGAGAGAGCCTTGTAGAGGATTTCGTTGACGAGCGTGGACTTCCCGGAGCCGGAGACTCCCGTCACGCAGATGAGCAGGCCCAGTGGCAGGCGCACGGTGAGATTCCGCAGGTTGTGCTCGCTGGCGCCATGCACCGTAAGCCAGGCGTCGTTTGCCGGTCGCCGCGTGGTCGGAACGGCGATTTCCAGGTCGCGGGCCAGGTAGCGGCCAGTGAGCGAGGCTGGGGACGCGGTGATGCTGCCGGGTGGGCCGGCTGCTACGACCTCACCCCCGCGGACGCCGGCGCCGGGGCCGAAGTCAATGATGTGGTTGGCGGCCAGCATCGTCTCCAGATCGTGCTCGACGACAACGACGGTATTGCCGAGATCGCGTAGCTCTTCGAGGGTGCGGAGAAGCCGGCCGTTGTCTCGTTGGTGCAGGCCGATACTCGGCTCGTCGAGGATGTAGAGCACGCCGACGAGACCGCAGCCGATCTGGCTCGCCAGCCGAATGCGTTGCGCTTCACCGCCGGATAGCGAGGGGGCCGGCCGGTCGAGCGTCAGGTAGTACAGGCCGACGTTGAGCAGAAACCGCAGCCGCCCACAGATTTCGCGCAGCAGGTCGTCGGCGATGAGCCGATCACGCTCGTTCAGCGCAACGTGCTCGAAGAAATGGAGCGCCTCGGCAATGGACATGTGCTCCACATCAACGATGGACTGCTGACCCACGGTCACGGCCGCGGCGGCCGCTTGCAGCTTGGTGCCGTGGCACGTCGGACACGGCTGCCGGCTCATGTACTGCATATATCGCTGGCGGGCGTACTCGGAGTCCGTCTGGCCCAGACGGCGTTTGAGGCGCGGGATGGCCCCCTCCCATTTCGTCATGAACGTGCCGTGCGACCCGCCGCGGCCCTGCCACTTGATGCCCACGCGCTGGCCCTTGGTGCCCCACAGCAATACCTGCTGCTGATCCTCCGTCAGGGACGCGAATGGTGCTGCCATGTCAATGCCGAAATGCGCGCAGACTTGCGTCATAGAGCGCTTCAACCACGAGTTGCGGGCGCCGGGCGCCAGCCGGTCACCCCAAGGGGCAATGGCGCCCTCATGCAGCGATCTGCGGTGGTCGGGCACCACCAACGCTGGGTCAACCTCGCTCCGGGTGCCGAGTCCCAGGCAGTCGGGGCAGGCGCCTTGGGGGCTATTGAAGCTGAACAGCTGCGGCGAGAGGCCCTCAAAGCTGAGACCGCACCGCAGGCAGGCGTTGCGCTCCGAAAAGAGGATGTCGCCCGGACGCGGGGCCAGCTTCGGAGCGCGAGCCGTACCGGCTGCCCCTTGCCCCGCTCGTGGCGTGGGTGCGTCCTGACGCGCCGATGATGTGGCGGCCCCTTCGCCGTCGAGGATGGCGGCCATTACTGCGCCGTCGCCGTGAGCCAGCGCCGTCTCGACGGAGTCGGTGAGGCGCGAACGCTCGGCGTCCAGCTCCTCAGGGTCGTCGGTTGGCGCCAGCCGCAGGCGATCCACGACGATCTCGATTTCGTGCTTTTTCCGCTTGTCGAGCTTGATCGGCTCATCGAGTCGGTGGACTGCGCCGTTGACCCGCACCCGCGCAAAGCCTTCCCGCCGGGCCGCCTCGAACGTCTCCTGGTATTCGCCTTTGCGGAAGCGTGCGACCGGTGCGAGGACCAGGAACGAGCACGGTCGCGGTCGTGCCATGATCCGCTCGACGATTTGCTCTGCGGTCTGGCCACCTACCCGGTCGCCGCACGAGGGGCAGTGGGGGAGGCCGACGCGGGCGTAGAGCACGCGCAGATAGTCGTGAATCTCGGTGACTGTGCCGACGGTAGAGCGCGGGTTGCGGGAGGCCGTCTTCTGCTCGATGGAGATGGCCGGCGAGAGACCGCCGATGTAGTCCACCTTGGGCTTCTGGTTTTGGCCTAGGAACTGCCGCGCGTAGCTGGACAGCGATTCGACGTAGCGCCGCTGTCCCTCCGCGTACAGGGTGTCGAACGCCAGGCTCGACTTGCCGGAGCCGCTGACGCCCGTCAGGACGACAAGCTGATCGCGCGGTATCTCGACGGTGATGTTCTTGAGGTTGTGCTCTCGCGCGCCACGAATGATGATCTTCTCTGGTCGCATCGCCTCGGCTGCACTTTCTCTGAGGATGCTCGCCGGCCAAGCGGCCGCTGAACCGCGGCCACAAACTGCCGGCCGAACAGCCGTTCTAAGCGGTCTAGCAGTGATAACGGAGCAGGCGGGATTGGGTTGCTCCGTCCGCTCGCCGTCTCTCCGGCCATTCCCGCGCCCGGAGACCTTTGCATAACCCCCAAATGGAGTGCGAGAGGGACAATGCACCACTCCTCGCTAACCTGGAAGGGCCGGTTTTTGGATTCCCGCCTTCGCGGGAATGACGGGTTACGCAAAGGTCTCCGCCCGCGGGAATCTACATCCTCCGGCGGAGTGGGTTGGACCTATCCCCAGCCCCCCCCATGGTCCCCCCGCGCAGCGGGGGGACGGGCGCAACATGTTGCGCCCCTACGGCTTGGCTCGTACCTACCCCAGTCAGCGGCTCCCTTTGGGAGAGTCATGGTGGCGGCCGGACCGTGCCGTGGAGTGAGGCCGCCAGTGATACACTGATGATAGCGCGCGGCGCTGGCAGACAGGGGATATATCGTTGATGCCGGAATGGGTGGTCGTGATGCTCGTTGGTAGCATCGGTGGGTTGGCAAATGCGTACTTGTCGGAAGGCGGCTTCTCGCTGCCGCGCTTCTTTGCAGACGCGCAGGGCAGACGCTTGCTCGACCCGGGATTCATCGGCGGTATCCTAATCGGAGCGATCACCGCCATCGCGTTTTGGGGTCTCTACAATCCAACCGCCAGTTTCTATGACACACAGCTCGAAGTACGGCCGGTCGTCGGCGCATTGTTGGCCGGCGTTGGCGGCGGGAGAGTCTTGAGCGGCCTAGTCGAGAGGGTTATCACGCGGACCAATCTGTCGAGAACGCAGGAGGCGGCCGAGAGGACAGCTTCTACCATGATCGGAGGGGAAGATGAACGAACAGCAACAGAAGGCTGAGGTGGTAGTGAGACTGACTCAGGATGAAGTGGCTGCTTTGAGGAAGATCAGAGCACTAGCTAGGCAGTTGAAGCAGGCTAAAACCCCTCGGCAAGCTCTACCAATCACCGAGGAGATGGAGAAGGTGTCCCGGGTGTTGGTGCGCTCCTCGAATGGTGTTGCTCAGGTGGATAACGGGAGTGACGAGGCCTAGCACGCCCCGTGTCTCTCCCTGAGCCTGAGCACCACACTACCACCATCGCGGGCGCACGCCTGCACTACGTCACTGCCGGCACCGGACCGACGTGGCTACTCGTCCATGGCATGATGGGGTCGTGGCGCAACTTCGCCGCTTGGTGGCCGCTGTTCACGGCCCATTTTCGCGTGGTCGCACCTGACCTCCCTGGCTGCGGCCGATCCTCCGAGCTGCCCGGCCCCCACACGGTCGCAGCCAATGGCGACGTGCTCCGTGCCCTTGTGCGGCAGCTGGCGGTCGATCCGGTCGGTGTTGCTGCGCTCGGCCTCGGCGCTGCTCCGGCCATCGCCGCGCTCGGCGCCGGACTACCGGCCCAACGCCTGATAGTCTATGCGCCGGTCTACGGTCCGACCACCGTGCGGGCACGCTTTCGCCTGCTCGCTCGCCTGGCCCAACAGCGCCCGGTGACGGCCGGCCTGACCTGGCTGTCGCGGCAGGAGCGTGTGCTGACCGTGCTGCGGCGGTGGCTGGGGCAGGAGGCGGCCGGCTCTTCCGACCTACCCCCCGGCCCCCTCCCTGAAGGGAAGGGGGGGCATGGCGGCGACCGGGCCACTGCCGATGTCCGGCGAGCCTCGGTCCGCGCTGCCGTGGAGCTGGTCCACGATGCCGTCACGCGCGATCAACGGAGCCGGTTAGCCCGGCTGGCGATCCCTACCCTCGCATTGGCAGCGCCCGACGATCCGCTGCTGCCCGCCGCCGCGTCGTTTGCGCTGCCCCACCTGATGCCCCGCGCGGAAGCCGTGTTGCTGCCACCGGCGCGCCATGGTTGGCCGCCACACGTCGTTGCGGCGCAACTGGCGGCGATTGCGCGGTTCTTGGGGTTGTAACGGGCCTCACCCCCCGGCCCCCTCTCCACATTGTGGAGAGGGGGAGTCCGTCCGAAGCTGGCTCCAACCTAATATCTCGGTCGAAAAGCCTATCGTTGTTAGCTATCCAGACGGGGAACGTGTGTCGTGGTAGAAGCCCCGCATGTCCTGCGGGAGGAGGCGGGCGATGCTCTGCATCACGACCGTCCGTGCCCACCGGTCACGCCCGGCGCGGGTGACTTCCGGCGGCAGCGTGAGGTCCAATGGCGTCCCCACGGTTGCCGTCAGCGCCCAGTCGTGCTCCGGTCGTTCCGCGATGCCCACGGGCACGATGGCCGCGCCGGTGCGGGCGGCCAGCAAGAGAAGCTCGCCGGTTCCCGGCAGTGCCTCGCGCAGTACCGGGCTGGCGGTTCCTTCCGGGGAAAAACCGACGATGTGTGCCTGCTCGTCGTCGCTCCGCAGCGCCCGCAGTACTGACCGCAGCGCGGCAGCGCGGGCAGCCGTTTCCTGCGGGGCTATGGGCAGGGTGATGAGGCCGTAGCCCCCTGCTACCCGGCCGATCACCCACCGCATGAGGGCGCCCGGCACCGGCAGCGGGCCGTAGCGCGTGCCGCGCGTCTCGGCCGTGATGAGCCAGTGGACTTCAGCGTGCCGGCCGCGCCGTTGCCGAATCGCGTGGCTTACCAGGAACGTGCTCCAGAAGGTCCACAGCCCCGGTCGCTCGTAATGGTTTATCGTCAGCAGGAGCGGACCGCTGATGGGCAGATGTTCCAATCCGGCGATCTGCGGTGGAACGGGCAGTGTCCGCAGCGCCCGTGTTCCCTCCGTGGCAAACGAGCGGCGTCTGCCGAGGACGAGGAGGTCCAAACCCAGGACCAGTGCTTGCCAGCGGGGAAAAGGATAGTGTGCGAGGGGCGGTGTGGGTGTGTCGGTGGCCATGAAGTCGTGTTACCGGCTGCGGCGACCGCGTAGGTAGAGGGCGGTGCTCATCGTGGCGTTGACGGCCCAATGGGCCGCGATGGCGCCGACCAGGGACCCGGTTTGCGCGCGGACGAGGCTGAACACGCCCCCGCCGACAGCGGTTGCGGCCATCCCGCCCACGATCAGCAGCCAGCGGGGGAGCGGCGCCCCTTGACCGACAATATCGCTGTTGGCGCGGGTGACGGCAAAGTGCGCCAGCCCAAAGGCCACGTTCGCCCAGATCGCGCCGCGCCACGGTCCCAGGTGGGTTACCAAACGCGGCTCCAACGCGCCACGCCAGGCGGCCTCCTCGGGCAGCGCGGTGAGGAGCGGTATCTCCACCAGCACGAGCCGCAGCCACGACCACACGGTCAGGTTGGAGTACGTGGGGTGTTCTACCGGCCGCGCCAGGACGACCGGACGCAGGAAGAAGCAGATCGGGATGACGGCCAGCAGGAGACCCCAGACAGTTCCCTTGCCCCATTCGACGGCGAGGCGTTTGGTCAGGCCGGGCGCGTCACCTGCCGAGACGCCGTTTGCTGGGCCGAGCGCGTAGGCCAGGGTGCCGCGGCGGTCGAGGAGCAGCGCGGCCAGGAAACCCAGCAGGAGTCCGATGGTTTGCCCGACGCCCGACGGCGTTGGTGCCTCGGACCGCGAGGCGCGTTGCCGTAGGAAAAGACCGTTGGCGTGGGACAGCAGATAGGCGGCGAGCGCCGCCGTCTTCAGCCACTCGCCGGCCGGGGCTACCCCGCCTTGACCGCCAGTGGATTGGACGGTCCTGGGGGGCGAAGCGCGTTTTGCTGTGTGTGGTCGTGACGTGTGCCCCACCCTCACCCTCCCCCGTCCCGACAGGGGAGGGAACATGACGCCCCCGCGTCGCCGTCCCCCTGCCGCAGCGGGGGGGGCCATAGGGGGGCCGGTTCCCTCATGGTCCCTAACTGGCCGCATTTAGAGCTGAAGCATCGGTAAGGGTTTGCGGCCGGGGCGTTCGCCGCTTGCGGCCAGCGGAGCCGCCTGCGGCAGGCCCTCATTGAGGCTGCCTGACCGATAGCCTTGCAGGTCGAGCGTGACGTAGCGAAACCCGATTTCGCGGAGCGCGGCGACGACCTGCTCGTGGATGCCGTCGCTGAAGAAGCGCGGCATGTCCGCGGGCGGCACCTCGATGCGGGCCACCTCGTCATGGTGGCGCACGCGCATTTGGCGGAAGCCGTGCCGCAGTAGGACCATCTCCGCGCGGTCAATCTGCTCCAGCTTTTCCTGCGTCACGCGCGAGCCATACGGAATGCGCGACGACAGACAAGCGAACGCCGGCTTGTCCCACGTCGGCAACCCTAGCTCGTAGGACAGGGCACGGATTTCGGGCTTGCCCAGCTCCGCTTCCAGCAGCGGCGCACGCACACCTAACTCGCGGGCGGCCTGCATCCCCGGGCGGAAGTCGCCCACATCGTCGAGGTTGGCGCCGTTGGCGACGTGCGCTAGGCCCTCCTGCTCGGCCATGGGCCAGATGGTCGTGTACAGCTCCTCTTTGCAGTAGTAGCAGCGATTGGCCGGGTTGCTGGCATAGTCTTCGTTTGCCAACTCGGAGGTTTCCACGAGTAGGTGCCTGACCTCTAGCTCGGCCGCAAGCTGCTTGGCTGCGGCCAGCTCGCGGGCCGGCAAGCTCTCGGAGACCGCCGTTACCGCCACGGCGCGATCTCCTAGCTCGTCGTGGCAGACCTTAAGGAGCAGGGTACTGTCTACCCCGGCCGACCACGCGACCAGGACACTGCCCAACTCGCGCACGATGCTCCGCAGGCGTGCGTACTTCGCCGCGACATCGGGCGCAAGCTGGCGGTCCGGTGTCTCTATCGTCATAGCCATGTGCACCGCCCCTCGTCTTCTGACCTAACCCCAGTGGGAGGTAGCCCCCCTATGGCCCCCCCGCTGCGGCAGGGGGACGGGCCGTTCCCTCCCCGTCGCAACGGGGGAGGGGGAGGGTGGGGGCAGGTCTACAGCCATTCTAACAGAGGAGGGAGATGGTCAATCGGCGACGATCCGCAGCGGCTCGGGAGTGATCTCGTCGTCTTCGATGCGGTAGGCGTTGACTTCCGGCGCTTGGGGCTGGCGCAGCGACACGATGAGGTGGTAGATGCCGGGCCAGCGGCGCGCGTGGCCGACGTCGGTCACGGAGGGATAGGCCGGCGAGCGCGGGTGCGAGTGATAAATGCCCATCGCCCAGCCGTGCTCCTCCAGCGTGAACACGTGCAGCAGGTCGCGGGGATCAACCTCGAACCGGATGGTCGCCTGTTCGGCGACGTTGCGTGCTCGATGCACGTGGGCCACCCGCAGGCCGTCGGTTGTCGTATCGGCGCCGAGCAGCCCGCAGGCCTCCTCCGGCTCGCGCTCGCGGGCGTGGGCGAGGATGTCGTCCAGGAAGCGTTGTGGTAGCTCAATCACGATGTCGCTCAGACCTCGATGGTCTCGTCGGTCAGAATGTTGAGCAGCCGTTCCGTGTCAATGCTCCCACCGCTGACGACACAGACGGTCCGGCCCCGCTGCTCGGCGGGTGTGGCCAGCGCAGCCGCCACGGAGAGCGCGCCTGCTCCCTCGACAATCAGCTTGTTCTTGAGTGCCAGGACCTTGATCGCCGCCTTGACCGTTTCTTCCGAGATCACCATGACCTCATCAACCACCTGGCGCAGCACGGGATACATCTCGTCAAAGACCAGCGGCGCCCCGCAGCCGTCGCAGATAGTAGGTTGGGCGTCTACCCACATGGGCCGGCTCTCGGCAATGCTGGCATGGAGCGGGGCGATATTGGTTGGCTGCACGCCAACGATCCGCACGGAGGGATTCAGTGCCTTTATCAGGCCGCCGATGCCGGCAATCATGCCGCCCCCGCTGACCGGCACGTAGACCGACTCGACCGCGGGATAGTCGGCCATGATCTCCCGGCCGATGGTCGCGTTGCCGGCGATCATCCACGGGTTGTCAATCGGATTGATGAAGCTGTATGGCTCCTGCTGCCAACGGGCCTCAAGCAGATAGCCCATGAGATCGTCGGACGGCACCAGGACCGTATCCACGCCGTAGCCTTGGAGGGCCGCGATCTTGCCGGCCGGCGCCGTATCGAGCAACAGGGTGCGGGCGGGGACGCCGAAATGCCGGGCCGAGTAGCCCAACGCTTGCGCGGTATTGCCGGAGCTGATCGTGCTCAGGCCCCGCTGCCGTTCTGCCGGTGTCAGCGCCGCCGCCCAGTTGAACACGCCGCGCAGCTTGAAGGAGCCAATCGGCTGGAATATCTCCGGCTTGAGCAGGATGCCGGTCGCGTCCTTGTCCCCGTGGAAGGGAATGAGCGGGGTATGGACGACCACCTCGCCGATCCGCTCGGCGGCCGCCTCCACCTCGGCGACGGTGGGCGGCTCGACAATGGGTCCACCCCAGCCGGTCGACCGGCTGGCTAGGTCTTGCATCGGTTTTGCTCTTTACGGTGGATTGATGCCGGGGCTAGGGTCATTGCCCCCACCCTCGCCCTCCCCCGTTGCGACGGGGGAGGGAACATGCCTGTCCCCCTGCGGAGCGGGGGGGCCATAGGGGGGCGTTAGCGGCTGGCGACCGGCACGGCGGCGGCCGGGGTAACGGTGCCGTTCGTGGCGGCGCCGGCGGCTACGATTTCGGTCTCCTTGGTGGGCGGCGGCACGCCGCAGAACTCCTCGTAATCAATCAGCTCGTTGATCGTCGGTGTCTCACCGCAGACCGGGCAGCCCGGATCGCGCCGCGTGCGGAGCGTTCGGAACTCGACGGCCAGCGCGTCGAAGAGCAACAGCCGGCCGATCAGCGGGTCGCCGATGCCGAGGATCAGCTTGATCGTCTCCAGCGCCTGCATACTGCCCACAATGCCCGGCAGCACACCCAAGACGCCGGCCTCGGCGCAACTGGGTACCGCTCCCGGTGGCGGTGGGGCAGGATAGAGGCAGCGGTAGCAGCCGTCACCGGGCATGTAGATGCTGACCAGGCCCTCGAACTGGTTGATCCCGCCGTCCACCAGCGGCTTCTTCAGGAAGTACGCAGCGTCGTTGGCCAGGTAGCGCGTGGGGAAGTTATCGCACCCGTTCACGATGATGTCGTAGCTCTCGAAAATCTCCAGCGCGTTCTCGGCGTGCAGCGGCACGTCATGCGCGATGACCTGCACGTCGGGGTTGAGCGCGGTGAGCGTTTCGCGGGCCGAGTCGACCTTGGGCCGGCCCACGTCCTTTTCCTGGTGGAGAATCTGCCGCTGCAAGTTCGAGAGGTCCACCTCGTCGAAGTCCACAATCCCCAGCGTACCCACGCCGGCGGCGGCCAAGTAGAACGCCGTCGGCGAGCCGAGGCCGCCGGCGCCGATGAGCAGCACCTTGGCGTTGAGCAGCTTGCGCTGCCCCACCGGCCCCACCTCCGGCAGCAGCAGGTGGCGGCTGTAGCGCCGGACCTGGGTCGGGGTGAACGGCGTGCCAATCGCGCCGCCGGCCAGCGCCGGAATGAGACTCACTTCATCGCCAGGTTGTAGCGGCGTGTCTTGGCCTTGGAGGTCTTCGATCTCCTCTTTGTTTACGTAGATGTTGATGTAGCGGTGCAGCTGGCCGCTGTCGTCGTGTAACCGCTGGTCCAACTCGGGATAGCGTTGCGTCAACTCGGCGAGCAATTCCGCGATGGTAGCACTCCCCGCCTCGACATGGGACTGGTTTGCGGTCACCGACCGGAACGGTGTCGGTATGTAGACCGTGACGCTCATCGTGCGTCCTCCTTTGTCACTCTGTCTGTACACACTTCTTAGTGTAGCCGCTGCCGTTGCCGGATAGCACCCTCGTTACGGAGCGAGGCTGAGATACCGCTCGCCGGTGTCCGGCAGGATCGTGACGACCGTCTTGCCGGCGCCGAGCCGACGAGCGACCGCACAGGCGGCGTACACGTTGGCGCCGGCCGAAATTCCGACCAACAACCCCTCTTCCCGCGCCAGTCGCTCCATCATGGCGATGGATTCATCGTCGCTGACGGCGATGATCTCGTCCAGCAGCGTGCGATCCAGCACGCCGGGCACGAAGCTCGCGCCAATACCCTGGATGGCGTGGGGCCGCGGCCGGCCGCCGGCCAGCACCGGCGAACGCTCCGGCTCGACGGCTACGAGCAATACGTGCGGGTTTGCCTCGCGCAGGACCTGCCCGGCCCCGGTGATCGTGCCGCCGGTGCCCACGCCAACCACAAAGGCGTCGACCTTTCCCTCCGTCGCGGCCACGATCTCCGGCCCGGTGGTGCGGGCGTGGATTTCGGGGTTGGCCGGATTCTCGAACTGCTGGGGCATGAAATAGCCCTGCTCGCGGACCAGTTGCTCGGCTGCAAAGACGGCGCCCGTCATGCCTTCGAGTGCCGGCGTGAGCACGAATTCGGCGCCCAGCCGCCGCAGCAGCTTGCGCCGCTCCAAGCTCATGTCCTCGGGCATGGTCAGCACGAGCCGGTAGCCCTTGACAGCGGCCACCAAGGCCAAGCCGATACCGGTGTTGCCACTGGTCGGCTCGACAATCGTGTCGCCCGGCTTGAGCCGTCCCTCCTGCTCCGCGGCTTCGATCATCGCCTGAGCGATGCGATCCTTCACGCTGCCGCCGGGATTGCGACTTTCCAGCTTGCCGAGGACCTGTGCCGCTCCCGCGCCGGGCACGCGCTGTAACTGCACGAGCGGGGTGTGGCCGATCAGGTCCAGGATGCTCTCCGCCAACTGTGCTTCACTCACGAGCGCACTCCATGTGTTGACATTTCCTGGTCATTCCCGCGAAAGCGGGAATCCAGGCGCCGAGGCCTCGAGGCACCGCCGTATAGCGCAAACGTCAATATAGCCTAGATGTAGTACCGCGACTGGGCGCTGAGAACACGCTGTCGGTTGAGTAAGTCCTCGATGGTGGTCTCTTCTAGGATACGCTCCATCTCCTGGCGTACACGCTGCCATAGCTCCCGCTGCACCCGCACACTCGGTAGTGCGGCGGCCGTTTCGTTGTTGGGCGGCGCCGGCCCCAACAGCTCGCCCTCCAGTGCCAGCAATACCTCCGCCAAGCGGATGTCGCGTGGCGGGCGCTGGAGCTGGTGGCCGCCACGTGGTCCGCGGGTGCTGCTCACGAGACCGGCCTTCCGCATGACCGACAGGAGCTGATCGAGGTACGACTGGGGTATCTCCTGCCGGGCGGCAATGGTTTCGCACCGCACCGGGCCTTGCCCGGTGCGCTCGGCCAGGTCGAGCAACGCCCGCAAGCCGTAATCGCTCTTCAGCGAGACACGCATACCAACCTCAGCCCAAGGAGCGGGGTGGTACTACTGGTAGACTCTGACGAGGCTTTCACCAGTGCCGCACCGTGCTCCATACACCTAATGTTGAGTTGAATACTAGGAATTATAGAAAAGCGCCCTCAGGATCGTCAACGTCACGTGGCGGCGACGATCCTGAGCGCGGCAGACGTTGGTCAAGACTGTGGCAGTGGCCGGTGGCCTGGTTGCTCCTGGCCGGCAGCCTGGTCTTGTCGTTGGCCGCCTGCGAGCAGGACCCGGCGGCGGGGCCGGACGTACCGCTGCCCACCGTCCTTGCCGTGCCCACCGAGGCGGCGACGCCCCCGCCCGCCATCTTACCCGCCACTCCTGCGATCCCCACCATCCGGCCCGCCGTCGTCGTCACGGCAACGGCAACGGTAACGGCGACGGCGACGCACACCGCTACCGCAACCCCATCCGCAACCCCGGAGTCATCGCCTACGCCGCGGCCCACGGCCGTATTCTCCGTCGACCGGGCGATGGAGCACGTCATGGCCTTGGCGCGCGAGATTGGTCCGCGCGTTGCCGGTGAGGAGGGCGCGGAGCTGGCAGCGGACTACATCGCCGAGCAGTTCGACTCCTACGGCTACGAAGTCCATCGCCAACTCTTCGAATATACCAAGTTTGTCGATCACGGCAGTAAGCTGGACCTGCTTCCGGACGGTGCGAGCATCGCTGGTGATGCCATGCAGTATTCGCCGGCCGGCGAGGTGACAGGTTGGATAATCCCGGCCGGTCTCGGTCGTCCCGAAGACATGCCGGATGGGGGATTCCAGGGTAATGTTGCCCTCATCCGCCGGGGTGGTGAGGTGAGCTTCCACGGTAAAGTCTTGGCGGCGGTTGAGGCCGGTGCCGGCGCGGTCATCATCTATAACGACCGCGCCGCGCCGCTCCGCGGGAGCCTCGGTGAGCTGGTGCCCGTGCCGGTGTTGGGTCTCGACGGTCGAGTGGGGCAACAACTTGTCGAGCAGTCCACGCGCGGCCCCGTGTCGGTACGGGTGACGGTCGGGGCGGAGATCGTCCGTCCGGTCACGACCAATGTGATCGCCGAGCGTCCCGGACTGGGTAGGCGGGTGCTGCTGATCGGCGCGCACTACGACTCTGTCGAGGCCAGCCCCGGTGGCAACGACAACGCCTCCGGGACGGCGGTCCTCCTCGATCTTGCTCGTGTGCTCTCGACCTACGTGCTTCCCGAGGACCTGACCGTCTACTTCGTTGCCTTTGGCGCCGAGGAAGATGGCCTGCGCGGAAGCCGGTACTTCGTAAACCGGCTGGACGCGCAGCAGCGACAGTCATTCGTCGCGATGCTCAACTACGACATGATCGGGGTTGGTGGCGTGCTCGGTGTGGGAGGCAACACCGAGCTTGCAGAGCTGGCCGCCCGGCTCGCGGAGCAGCAGGGCTGGACGGCACAACTATTGGGAGAGGAGATAGAGCACCGCAGCGATCATGCTCCGTTCGCAGCGGCCGGGATTCGGGCGCTCGTCTTCCATGCTCCGAATGACACGCACTACCACAAGAAAACCGATACCCCCGATCGTATTCAGCCGGGCCATCTGGAACGGTTTGGTCAACTGGGCCTCGCGGTGGTTCAGCGGCTCGTGGCCGAGTGATGGGGAGAGCAATGCCTGGCGCGCACGGGCAGGATGACGCGCAACGCTTCGCAGCCATGTGCGCGCCGGTCCGGACTAGGGTCCAGGTGGGCGAGCCGGTTAATCGGGCGCGGGAATATGCACTGGCGCTCGTTGCCCGTCTCGGGCCGGGACCGCGCCCGCCGCCCGGCCCCATCGCCGGGACCACGCCGCGCGTGCTGCTCATCCGCCCGGACCACCTGGGCGACGTGCTCTGCACTTCGCCAGCGGTGCAATGGATTCAATCCGTCTGTCCCTGGGCAACGATCACCTACATGGCCGGGCCGTGGTCGGCCGAGGTGGCGGCCCGGCTGCCCGGCGTGTTGCGAGTCTGGTCCTACCCGTTTCCGGGCTTTGCACGATCCGGCCCGCCCGGTCCGCTGGCGCGGATTCTTCCCTACGTCCGACTGTGGTGGCTGGCGCGCCAGGTGCGGGCGGCGCGGTTCGATCTGGCCGTCAATCTCCGCCCGGACTTCTGGTGGGGGGCGGCCCTGATGTATCTGGCGCACGTTCCGCGGCGCCTCGGCTACCTCACGCCGGGCATGGCGCCGTTCCTGACGGACGGCTTGCCGCCGCCGCCGCCGCCAGCCGCCGGCACTGAGCAACCCAATGAGGATCGAGATGGTGCGGACCTGGCACTGCACCAGCACGTCGTGGAGGACAACCTGGACTTGGCGGAGATTGCCCTGGCAGAGCTTGGACAGGGGTATCTCGACCGGCAGTCGCCGCCGGTGACACTGGAGCCGACGGAAGAGGACCGCGCGGAGGCCTTCCGGCTCTGGGCGTTGCACCGGCTCGACGCGCCGCGGCCGGGCGCGGAGTGGACCATCCCGCCGGTGATCGCCGTGGCGCCGGGTGCCGGCAGCCCGGCGAAAGTCTGGGCGCCGGAGCGCTGGGCGTTGGTCATAGACCATCTGGCCGGCCGCTACGGCGTGCGTTGTCTCGTGACCGGCACCGCTGCAGAGAAACCCTTGGCCGAGCGCCTCGTGGCGGCGATGTCCACGCCGGCGGCTATCGTTGCCGGCGAGACCTCGGTGGGAGTCTTGTCGACTCTCCTCCAACAGTGCCGCCTCGCTATCGGCCCCGATAACGGCATGTTGCACTTGGCTGCGGCGATGGGTGTGCCTACCGTGCGCCTCTTCGGTCCGGCCGACCCGGTGCTCTTCGGCCCGTATGGGCCAATGGCGGCGGAGCGCCAGGCGCACGCCGTCGTGCAGACGCCGCGGGCCTGTGCCGCGTGTGGCTACCTCGATCTGCCACCGCCAGCGCAGGAGATGTATCCCTGCATGGCGGACATCACCGCCGAGGAGGTCATCGCCGCGACGCTGCGGGTGTGGGCAGCGACGGAAGATGACGCGACGCGGCAGCGCGGTCGGGCGACTGCTGACTGAAGGTGTCGGCTCGTGACCGTGAAACGCCTGCCGGTGAGCACGCAGCGTCTCCTGGGACGCCTGGCCCGCACGGCAAGCGAGGTGTTCCTGGCGCGTCTGTTCGGGTTACTGGGATTGCTCGCTCAATGGCGGCCACCCACTCGCGGCCGGCGGCCGGCGCCGGAGCGCATCTTGCTGCTGCGGTTCGGGCTACTGGGCGATGCGGTGCTCTGGATTCCGGCTTTACGTGCCGCGCGGCGGTTGTTTCCGACGGCACGCCTGGAAGCGGTCGTCTCCACCTACCAATACGCCGTCCTCAGTCGCTTCAGTTATGTTGACCGGTTCATCGTGCGGGACACTGACCACTTCACCCGGCCGGCGGCCTGGCTCCGGCCAACAACGTGGCGGTCCTTTGCCGCGTTGGTGCGCCTACTCCGGCGACGACGCTATGATGTGGTCCTGAGCTGCTACGGGCGGATGGGTGCGCGGTTGGCGCTGTTGAGCGGGGCGCCGCTGCGGTACGGCTACCGCGATGAAGCCGATCCGCACGTGCTCACGCACGCCCTGCCCGGCGGCCGGTATCAGGAGCCGCTGCATGAGGCGGCGTACAGCGTGCAGGTCGTCTCCGCCGCAGCGTCGGCTGCCCAACCCGGCAGCGCGGATGATGTGTCAGCGGACGACCTGTCGCTGGCGTTTCCGCTGACGGCCGCCGAACGGCGGCGCGCCGCCGACCTACTCGCCAGCGTGCCGCACGGAGTCTCGCTTGTCGCCATCCATCCGGGGGCGTCGAATGGCGCCGCCAAGCGTTGGCTCCCGGAGCGTTGGGCACACGTTGCCGACACGTTGTCCGGCGAGGGGGTACAGATCATGCTCCTGGGCAGTGCGGACGAGCGCCCATTGGTCGAGCACGTCGTCGCGGCCATGCGCCGCCCGGCGCTGCGGCTGGATGGCGCCACCCGCACCCCCGGCGAGCTGGCGGCGGTGCTCGCGCAGTGTCACGTCGTCGCGGCCGGCGATACGGGGCCGCTGCATCTCGCCGTTGCGCTCGGCCGGCCGGTAGTCGCCATTCACGGCCCGACGGATCCCCAGCTAACGGGGCCGGTCCCCGGCGCACGCGCCCACGTGCTGCGGACCGCCATCCCGTGCAGCCCGTGCTACAACCTTCGCGTGCCGGCCGACTGCCCGTTGGGCCATACGCTGTGCATGAACCTGCTGCCGGCCGAGCAGGTCGTGACGGCGATCAGAGCCATACTTGCGCCTGACAGTTGAGCACGAACCACTGCCATTGGTCCGGGCTAGTATGATTAAGCGCCAGAGAATCCGCCGGAAGCGTCTGAAGTACCTGCTCGGCCTCGCCAAGAGCGCGAGGCCAGGAGCAAAGGAGGCGAGGACACATGCGAGGGATTATTGTTCCTGAGGCACGTCGCGTAGCCGTGCGTGAGTTCCCCGATCCCGAACCCGGCCCCGGCGAGGTGGTGGTGCGGGTCAGGATGGCGGCCATCTGCGGATCCGATCTGCACTGGTACCGCGAGTTCACGCCGGGTCGTACCGGCCCGGACCAGATTGTCGGACACGAATCGGTCGGCGAAATCGCCGCGGTCGGCTCCGGCGTTTTCCTTCCCCGTGTCGGTGACCGGGTGGCGCTCTATCACATTAGCGGCTGCGGCGAGTGCCCGGCGTGTCGGGCGCGGCTCCCCAAGGAATGCTGGCGGGGCGTCGAGCGTATCCCGCAAGGCGCCGATGCCGACTACCAGCGGATGAAGTCGTGGAATGCACTGCCGCTGCCGGATGCCTTCTCCTGGGAAGAGGGCACGGTGCTTGCCTGCAACTACGGCACCGGCTACGCTGCGTTGAAGCGCGGTGGCGTCTCTGCCCGCACGACCCTGGCGGTGTTCGGTCTCGGCCCGGTGGGACTCTGCACGGTGCAGGCCGGGAATGCGCTCGGTGCGCGTGTCGTTGCGGTTGATGTCGTGCCGGAGCGGTTGGATTTGGCGCGACAGATGGGCGCCAGCGAAGTGGTCAACGGCAGCGAGCAAGACGTGGTTGCGACGCTGCGCGACCTTTCCGGGGGCCGCGGCGTGGACGCGGCCATTGACACCAGCGGCAACGCCGTCGCGCAGACGAACGCCATTGACGGTGCGCGGCCGCGCGGGACGGTCGTGTTTGTCGGGATCAAGCCCGAGGCGACCGTCGAGATCAAGGTCTTCGAGCAGGCCGTGCTCAAACAGCTCACCCTGGCCGGGTCGTGGATCTACGACATTGACGAGTGGCCGGAGATGCTGGCGTTCGTCCAGCAGCACCAATTGCCGGTACGGGACATTACCGGGCCGACCTATGCGCTCGACGACGCTTCCGAGGCCTTTGCCGTCGCCGATGCCGGCAAGAGCGGCAAGGTGCTCTTCGCCGTAAGCTAGGCCCGGTCAAGGTCGCACCGGGCTGCATACTGCTCGGTAGGGGTAAACGGTCCCCGGCTTGCCTCGCATCCGCCCCTAGCGCCGGGCGTCCCAGGTGTTCCAGTGGGTCCGGGTGGGGCCGGGGAGGCGCTTGGCGGGCCGGAAATCGGTGCCGCGGAAGTAGGCGACCGGAATCAAGGCCACCTGTGTCACGCTGTCGGGAATCTCCAGGATTACTGCCGCCTCGCGCTCGTAGACGAGGTGGAGTGTCGTCCAGGCCGTTCCGAGACCGCGCGCCCGGAGGGCGAGCATGAGCGACCAGGTAGCGGGGAGGATCGAGCCGTAGAGACCAGCTTGCGCGGACACGCCCGCCTGCTCGACGCGCCCTTCGATACAGGGAAGCACCAAAACTGGCACTTCGTGCAGGTGCTCGGACAGGTAGGTGGCGGAGGCGCGGACGCGCGGCGCTTGCGCGATCCGCGGATCGTCCGCTGCGGCCCCCGGCGGTGGCTGCGGCCGGCTGCTGGCAGTATAGGACCGGAATGAACGGCGGTAGAGTGCGCGGCGTTTGGCCGGATCGGTGACTACGATGAAATGCCAGCCCTGACGGTTGGACCCCGACGGCGCCTGGGGCGCGATCTCGATACAGCGCTCCAACACCTCCGGCTCGACGGGGCGCTCTAGGTCTAGGCGCTTTCGCACTGCACGAGTCGTGGTCAGCAGGTGGTCAACGGTCGCCAAGTCCATCGGCATGTCTCCGCTCCCTCCGTCCGCCATGGGCCACGGCGCGGCCGGGCACGTGGCCGGTGGTCGTGGCGCTACAGTGTATACACTCGTTGCGGGTACAACTGCATTGAGGGTAGGAAATGATGGCAAAGATGACGAAACAGCGGGTGCTCATCCTCTGCACCGGCAACTCGGCGCGGTCGCAGTTGGCCGAGGGATGGCTACGGGCGCTGGGCGGTGAGCAGTTTGCGGTGTTCAGCGCCGGCACCGCCCCGAAACCGGCGGTGCATCCGCTGGCGGTACAAGTGATGCGCGAGGCGGGCATTGATCTGACTGCCCACCGGCCCAAGGACGTGCGCCAGTTTCTCGGTCAGTCGTTCGACTGCATCATCACCGTCTGCGACAACGCCCGCGACACCTGCCCTACTTTCCCCGGGGTACAGCAGCAACTGCACTGGTCCCTGCCGGACCCGGCCGGCGTTGCGGAGCCGCAGCGAGAAGCGGCCTTTCGGCAGACCGGCGCTGAGATTCGTCGGCATATCCGGGGCTTCATCGCCGACCAAACCGCGGCGTAGCCGGTGAAACACTGGAACGGCTCCACTGACGGTCAGAATCCCCTAAAGGAACATCGATTTGACACGTGAAGAAGCCCTGAAGGAACAGTACCGCTCCAGGGGGCGGATGGCGGGAGGTGAGTTGCTCCTGCGACACCCCGAGGCGCTGAGGTTCATTGAGGATTGCAGAGCCAAGGGGTTGACCATTCTGGGCATGGATTTCTTCGAGGAGCGAGGCACCTATCTCGTTGCCCACACGAACGCGGCAGATTATTCCGCTCTCAGCAGACACCCGCACGCTGTCGAGCGGATAGCCGACCAGGCGCGGGCACTCATTAAGGATGGCCTACCCGGCATACCGGGCGTGGTTGAACGTACCGACTGGGTGACGTTTGTCCTAGCCGAGGAGACGGCGGTGACACAGCGTCGTCCCAAAGTACGTTCACGTACCGGTGACAGGCCGGCTATCGCGCCTGCTGCAAGATAGCCTCGGCCTGGCTGGCTTCCCAGTCGGCTAGGAATCGCTCCAGCCCAATGTCCGTCAGCGGGTGCTTCATCATCTGCTCCAGCACCGCGAACGGCAGCGTGACGACGTGCGCGCCACACTTGGCCGCGCGCACGACGTGCAGCGGCGCGCGCAGGCTGGCCGCGAGGATATTGGTCCTGATGCTCTGCACCCGGAATATCTGCGCCAGGTCGCTGACGACCGCCATGCCATCGTGCGAGATGTCGTCGAGGCGGCCCAGGAAGGGGCTGACGTAGGTTGCGCCGGCCAGGGCGGCGAGCAAACCCTGGTTCGGAGAGAAGATCAAAGTCGCGTTGATCGTGATGGGGTCGGGACGATCCGTGAGCGCTTTGATGGCGGTCAAGCCTTCGGGAATGGTGGGGATTTTCACCACCACGTTCGGATGCCAGGTGCTGATGTCTTCACCCTGTTCGATCATCCCCTCCGCATCGGTAGCCGTGACCTCGGCACTGACCGGTCCGTCTACGATGTCGCAGATTTCGAGCACCCGGTCGCGGAAGTTGGCGCCCTCTTTGGCGACAAGCGAGGGGTTGGTCGTGATGCCATGCACGACACCCCAGCGGACGCCTTGCCGAATCTCGTCAATGTTGGCCGTGTCCAGAAAGATTCGCATGGTCCTCTCCTCTCATCCACGGTCTTGCCCGCTCGCCAGCGAGTAGGCTGCGTGTCGGCGAAACATCGGCGAGCGACGATGGCACTCCAAGAACACCTTAGCGTGGGTGAGTACGGAAGGCAAGTCATAGGAGGTACGGTCGTCGAAAGATCGCGCCCGGTCGTATGTCCTGAGGTCGTATCCACCGCTGCCGGCGTGTGCTACCATCGAGCGACCGCCGCTGAACGTGAGCTTGGAGCAGTGAGCACAGCCCTCCTGTGGATTCGTGAGACACCGCTGCGCCGGTGCCTCACCCCTTTGTTCCTTGTAGTTGTCCTAGTGGCGCTCGTAGGTTTCCCGGCGCCGGTGGCAGCCGTGCCGCCAGCCGGTACAGCGGATGTTATCTTCCAGCCGGCGGCGGTGGCGACAGCGGTTGGTGGTGTGTTCAATGTCGAGGTGGTTGTGGAAGCTACCACCGAAGTCGAGGGTGTCCAGGTGGTGATTGCCTATGATCCGGCACACCTGGAGTTCGTGTCGGCACAGCCGACCGGACCGCTGACTCATCATCTCAGCAGCGAGCACGACGCTGCGGCCGGGCGGCTGTTCTATGCTGTCGGCGCGGAGAGTGGCCGTTTCCCCAACGGTATCTTCTCGCTGGTACGGCTGGCGTTCCGGCTGAAGGCAGCCCCTGCTGGTCCGCTATCGGTCTCGATCCCTCGTGAGAGCCGTCACCGGACCATCATCGCCGCCGGCGGTACCAACGTACTCCACGAGGCCCGCTCATTGACCGTGACGGCGGACCCAACGCAGTGTCGAGGCCTCCCGGTGGAAGGTACGGCGTCGCTGTTCGAGCGGTTTTACACCGAGCACGACAGCCTCCGGCTGCTGGGGCGGCCCTTGGGCGCAGCCGGTGTCTGGAACGGGGTGCCGTTCCAGTTGTTCGAGAAGGGACGCCTCGAGGACCATAGCGCCAACGCCACGCTGCCCCCGGCGTGGCGTTTCCAATATGGCCTGCTCGTGGATGAGTTGATCCAAGCCGGCGTAAAGCTGCCCATCGGCGGCGATGCCTCCACGCTCACGTATGCAGACCTGCGCGCACGAGCGGCGCCGGAGGAGCGGATCGCGCCGCCGGCCGGTTTCACCGGGCTGATGGCGGTTCTCCCGGACGGCTCGGTGTTCGTCCCCTTCACTGCCGACCTGTCGCTGGCGCCGGGGCACGTGGTCACGTCGCGGTTTTGGGCGTATATCAATCGGCAAGACCTTTTCCCCGATGGCTGGCTGCATGATGTCGGACTCCCGATCACCGAGCCGCTGGAGGCGCTAGTGGACAAAGGTCCGGCTAAGGGGCGGCGGATCATCATTCAGGCGTTCCAGCGCACCATCCTGACCGACGATCTGCTCAACCCACCCCAATGGCAGGTCGAGCGGGCCAACGTCGGTACCGACTATGCCTGCGCCTTCCCGGAACGGCGGGGCGGCTAAGATTCCATATCGGCAGGGCGGCCGCACGCAGGACTAGCAGAGGCACGGTGATGACGGTCAATGACTGGCTTTCGGTGATCGTGGCGCGGTTGGTGCAGGAGTTCGATCCTTTACAGGTTATCCTGTTCGGTTCTCAGGCTACAGGCGAGGCTCGTCTTGACAGCGACATTGACCTGCTGGTCGTCCTGCCGCAGGTTGACCACAAACGTAATACGGCGGTAGCCATGCTCCGGCTCCTGAGAGACGTGCCTATACCGGTTGATGTCATTCCTACCGATCCCGATGAGATCGCGCGGCGTGGACAACTGGTGGGCACTGTGCTGCGGGGAGCATTGCAAAACGGCAAGGTCCTCTATGACCGAGCAGAGTGATGTCTTGCGGTCGGAAGTGCGCCGCTGGCTTCGCTTTGCCGAAGAAGACCTGATTGCGGCCCGGATTCTTCTGCGCGAGCAGCAAGCGGCACCTCGGCAAGTGTGCTGGCTGGCACAGCAGGCCGCTGAGAAAGCTCTGAAAGCGGTTTTCGTCTTCCTCCAGCTCGAATTTCCCAGGACTCATAACCTGGACAGGTTGTGTAGCCTGCTACCAAACGACTGGGCAACCAAGAGGATATACTCTGACTTGGCAAGCCTGACGATTTGGTCTGTCTAGGCTCGCTATCCCGGAGAATGGGAAGAGGCTACTGTAGCCGAGGCGGATACGGCGCTACGGCAAGCTCAAGCCATCTATGCCGCGGTGAGCGATGATCTAAAACACCGGGGCTTGGAGGTATGAGCGCCTGAGGTGGTGAGGAGGGGAGCGCGATGAAGATTACGGCGATTGATATTGCGGTCGTGGACGTGCCCTATATTGCTCCGGTCCGCGCGCTGGGTGGTGGAACGGACCTTCGGGTGGCTGGGCCGCTGCCGCCGGTTGAGCAAGGACTATGAAGAATATCCGGCCACCAGCGAAACCTGGAGTGCGTTGGCCATGTATGTGCTGTTACTCCGTCGGTTGTGTTCATCTTCGTAGGTATCGTACAGGCTCTAAGTGAGCAACCTTCATGTAGGGAAGGGGCGTTCACACGGCAGCCGTTGGTCCCGACTACTCTCCCCGCCGCTGGCGGGCCTCGCGGGCAATGGACACGAAATGGGCGTGCATCCGCAGGTCGCCGGTAAGCTCGGGGTGGAAGGCGGTGGCGAGCAGGTGCTCCTGCTGCGCCGCCACAATACGTCCATCCGGTAAACGCGCCAGGACCTCGGCCGCCGGTCCCACCGCCTCAATCAGCGGCGCACGAATGAACACGGCGCGGAACGCCGGCTGTCCAATCACGGGCAGGTCCAGATCGATCTCGAAGCTCTCGCGCTGCCGGCCAAAGGCGTTGCGCTGGACGCGAATGTCCATCGCCTCCAAGAACACCTGGTCGGGTAACGCGCCAACCACGTCGCGTGCGAGAAAGATGAGGCCGGCGCACGTACCCCAGACCGGCCAGTTGGCCGCCAGCAACTCTTGCAGCGGCGCCACCAGGCCCCAGCGCACGGCCAGTTTGCCAATGGTCGTGCTCTCACCACCGGGAATAATCAGGCCATCGAGGCCTTCCAGGTGTTCGGGCAAGCGTACCTCACGCACCGCCACGCCCAGGCGGGAGAGCGCCGCGACGTGTTCCGCAAAGTCGCCTTGGAGGGCCAGCACGCCGATAGTCGTGTCGTCTCGCTCAGTCATCAGCTATCAGCTATCAGCGTATTCCGGTGCCGGCAGCACCAGAGCACCGCCTACCAGCCTCGCTTGGCCAGCAATTCTTCCGGCTCCAGCGTCCCTAGCTCGATGCCGGGCATCGCCTTGCCTAGCCCCTTGGACACGTCGGCCAGAATCCCGGGATCGTTATAGTGCGTGGTCGCCTGCACAATCGCGCGGGCCATCCGATCCGGCTCTTCCGACTTGAAAATCCCGGAGCCGACGAAAATACCGTCCACTCCCAGCTGCATCATCAGGCCGGCGTCCGCCGGGGTTGCTACCCCACCAGCAGCGAAGTTGACCACCGGCAGGCGGCCGGTGCGATGGATTTCCTCGACTAGCTCGTAGGGCGCCCCAAGCTGCTTGGCTTCAGCCATTAGCTCGTCGGCTGAGAGACCATGAATGCGGCGGATGGCTCCGACCACCATCCGCGCGTGACGCACGGCCTCGACGATGTTACCGCTGCCGGCCTCGCCCTTCGTGCGGATCATGGCCGCCCCTTCACCAATCCGTCGCAGCGCCTCACCAAGGTCGCGCGCGCCGCACACGAACGGCACCTTGAAGGCGTGCTTGTTGATGTGGTGCGACTCGTCCGCCGGGGTGAGCACCTCCGACTCGTCAATGTAATCAATGCCGATTGCTTCCAGGACCTGCGCCTCGACAAAGTGCCCGATCCGGGCCTTCGCCATCACGGGGATGGTGACGGACTCCTGAATCTGGGTAATCAACTCCGGATCGCTCATCCGCGCGACCCCCCCGTGGGCGCGAATGTCGGACGGCACCCGTTCCAGCGCCATCACGGCAACGGCGCCGGCGTCTTCGGCAATGCGGGCGTGCTCCGCCGTCACCACGTCCATGATGACCCCGCCCTTGAGCATCTGGGCCAACCCCTTCTTGAGGGTCCAGCTCCCAGTCGCACTCTCAGCCACCTGCCCATTCCCTGAGGAAGTCGCCTGTTCAGTCATGGGGTTTCACCTCCCTAGCCATGCTTGGCCACACTCGCCCCCAGCATCAGACACGCTCGCGCTTCTATTGTAGCGTTGTTTGCCCCAAATCGGTAGCCGGGTGTGGTCCTTGCACGCACGATTTCCCGTAGGCACCGGCAGTAGGGTAGGGGACTGCCCAGAGCTACAAACCGACGAGAGCCAGGTGCCGGCCGGGGTACCGCGAGGCGCTAACGCTCGGACTTACCCTTACCCAGATCGTCAATGTCGAGCTGCTCGATGAAGTCGCGGAAGACATCGAGCCGCTCATCCTGCTCGACCTGCTTGTCCTCGCTCCGGTCCGCTTCTTCGGACTCGGCATCGCGCGCATCGCTCCCGACACGCTCCAGTACCTCGTCGGCGACGTAGATCGGCACCTCCGCCCGCACGGCTACGGCAATCGCGTCGCTCGACCGGGCATCAAGCTCGACGTGGCGCCCGTCAACGTCCAAGACAATGCGGGCATAAAAGGTCTCGGCCATCAGCTCGTTGATGAGCACGTGGATGATCTCACCGTTGAGGGCCGCGATGGCATTGACAAGCAGATCGTGGGTGAGGGGCCGTGGCACCTCGGCCTTCTGCAGCCTGATATAGATGGCTTCCGCCTCGGCCGGGCCGATGATAATAGGCAGAATACGGTCGGTATCCGGCTCCCGGAGCACGACCATCCGGGCCGTGCCATGGATGTCCATACGGATGCTGTCAACGATCATCTCGACCATCGTCGTCCCTCAATGCCCGGATATTGCTCCTCAACCGCCAGCGGCAGAAACTCACGCCGCTGGCGGCGACTACTATGCCATTCTAGTCCTTATTGGCCTGTGACCGCAACGCGCCGAGGCAGCTAGTCACCGTGCTCAACTTGCCGCGCCCGTCAGTGCCTCCTCATCCAAGTCGAAGGCGGCGTGTAAGGCACGCGCAGCGCGAGGCACGTCGGCCTCGGGAATCAGACAGGTAATGCGGATTTCGCTGGTCGTGATACTCGTGATGTTGACATCGGCTTCGGCCAGCGCCCCGAACATGCGAGCAGCATACCCCGGCCCGAGCGACAGCCCCGACCCCACAATGCTGATCTTGGCGAGGTCGGCGGAAGCGTGTACGTCCTGCGCGCCGACTTCCGTGGCCACCGGGCGCACGACGGCGACAGCTTTTTCCAGATCATCACGACCGACCGTAAAGGAGAGATTCGATTCCTTCTCGCGGTCCACGTCCTGCACGATGATGTCCACGTTGACCGCCGCTTGCGCGAGCGCGTCGAAGACCGCATACGCGATCCCCGGCCGGTCAGGCACGGCGGCTATTGTTACCCGGCCAACGTCCACATCGTGAGCAATCCCCCGCACGCGCTGGCGAGCTTCGAGCGCCATATCGTCACCTCGACTAATCAGCGTTCCCGGTTCGGTAGAAAAACTTGACCGCACCACAACCGGCATACCATATACGTCCCCTAGCTCGACGGCGCGCGGATGCATCACGCGCGCGCCGTGACGCGCCAATTCGAGCATCTCGTCCGAGCGGATCACGTCGAGCTTGCGCGCGGTCGGTACGAGCCGTGGGTCGGCGGTATACACCCCCTCGACATCCGTATTGATCTCGCAATACGCGGCCTTGAGAGCCACGGCAACGGCGACGGCGGTGGTATCCGATCCACCCCGGCCAAGGGTCGTGACATCCATATCGTCCGTCATCCCCTGAAAACCGGCAACAACGGGGATGGTGCCCTGCTCCAGCTCACGCAGCATCCGCTCGGGATTGATCTCGACAATCTGGGCCTGTCGAAAGGCCGCATCCGTGCGGATACCGGCTTGGGGGCCGGTCAGCGCGACGGCCGGCCGCCCCAGGCTCCGCAGCGCCATCGCCATCAGCGTGCAGGAGATGACCTCGCCGGTAGAGAGCAGCAGATCAAGCTCACGGTCACTCGGATCGGCGCTGACCTGCCGCGCCATGGCAATCAAATCGTCGGTGGTATCACCCATCGCCGAGACCACGCCAACGACCTGATGACCGGCCTGCGCCGTCGCGGCAATGCGCTCGGCAACCCGTTGGATGCAGTCGGCATCGGCCACCGAGGAGCCGCCGTACTTCTGCACCAGAATAGCCATCGGGACCTTTACCTCGTGTCTTTGCTGCGAGTGCAAAGTGTAACGGTCTTGGTGGATCGGCGCAAGGAGGTCGGCAGCGCCTCTGCGGTCCAAGCCGCCGGCGCATTCCGCACCGACCGGTGCCCGCGTGGCCGTCGGCGGGATGCTCACGCTCTTCAAGTTGCGCCGCTGGATCTGACCACTCCGGTATAATCAAGAGCATCATATGCCGGGCTGGCGGCGGATGCAGCATCTCCAGCGGTTTGCAGAAATAGTCCACTCGGCATATATTTGTGAAGGCCCAGCAGCAGTTGCGGTCTGGAATGAGGAGCGAGGATGCGGACACAATGAGCACTCTCGACCTGACCGATGTGTAGCAGTGTAGACCACCGCAGTTCCCCACGTGTATCCATCTGGAGCGTGCGGGAGGATGTGAGGAATCTCTACTCCTGGCTCTTTACAGTCCTCATGCTCCTCGGCATTGGCTATATACTCGTCAGTGGCACGGCGGAGACACTGGAGGAATTTTGGGGGTTGCTCGCCACTCTGTCTGTGGCTACAGCAACAGTATCAATCGTAGTCACCGAGATCGGAGGAACCGTCATGGTACTGGCAAGTTGGGCGTTGGACAAAAGGGACAAGTGGCGAGCAAGGATAAGGGCAGAGGCTGCACAGGTGGGCCGCGCAGAAGGCCGCGCAGAAGGCCGCGCAGAAGGCCAGTCGGATACCCACGAGGCGTGGTCTGCCTGGAATACCCGTAGACTGGCAGCAGAGCGGAACGGTGGTGACTTCGATGAGCCACCGCCGTCAATCGAAGGGCCGAGTCATCCTCGGTAATGGTTTCCTGATCGCGCAGCCGCTGGCCGGCCACGGCAGCGGCGCGACCATCGTCATCTGGTCAGCGGTAGCGGCGTGAGGCAGTGCGGGTCATATGGGTGAGAGGACCACGATGGCACCACGTTCGCCCACGACTGATCCGCGGGATACGTCAATCAGCACGGCCTCATCACGGTGGCCTGTAGCAACCCGCCGCGGATAGACCCAGAGTATGAGGCGACACAGTACGTCTATGTTCTCCATTGCCCGGAGTGCAGGAACAACTGTGGCACGGCTGGGTGTTCGATCTGGATACGGAAGTGTCCTACCTGCAACGCGGACGATCCCAATGTCGAGCCCGGACCTCCCTTGCTTGCACATGAACGCGCCTGGCGGCCCTAACCCACGTCGTCAAGTTAGGCGTATAATCCCCAACGATCTCGATGTCTACTTCACCGAGCTTCGCGAGCGTATAGCAAGCTGCCGGGCACGAGGAGCATAACCCGTGACGACTAAGTTTGACGTTTTCATCGCCGATGTCGTAGATGACCATGAGTTTGCTCAGACGCTCGCCAGCGCACTGCGTAAGCGCGGTTTGTCAGTATGGTGGGAGGAGGAACAGATCAAACCGGGAGACTATTGGGCCGACCGCGTTCGAGAGGCTCTCCATGGCAGTGAGAACGTGGTTTTCGTACTCAGTGCCAGCGCCGCCAAGTCCAACTGGCTGGCAGTCGAGCTTGGCGGCGCGCTGGCGTTGCAGAAACGCATCATCCCGGTCATCAAGGCCGGGACGCCGCCGGAAGAGATACCAGGCCCTCTCAGGCTCCGAAAGCCGCTCGCCGGCTTGGACGCGACCGCCGCCGCCGCGGCTATCGCGCAGACTATTGCAGCAAGCGACCACGCCACCACGGCAGCGGCGCGACCATAGGCAAGCGGCTGGTACCTCCCGATGTCCGTAGGCTCCCTTGGCACTACTCACCCAACAGCCTCCGTGCTCGTGGTGGCACTCGCACTCGGCATCGGAATCACACTCGCCTTGGTCCGCTGTGTACCTCACGGGTGGGCAAGCGCGGTGCCTACTGCCACTCCTACCCGGTTGCCCCCAGTGCAACCGGCGGCGCTGGTTGTGCATCGGCTGCCAGCGCATCATCGGAAACTGGACCCGGCACTCCGCACCCTTACCGCGGCACGAGGCGCCGCGGCGGCCCAGGGAGCAAGAGGCACACTATCGGCGTCCGCTCCACCAGCAGGCCGCGAGCGGATGACACGCCCGAACAGCGATCTACTGTGGGTGCTCGTACACGGCGACGCTACGGTGGCAACCGCGCTACGGCAGCTGGGCGCCACGGTAGCCGCACGCGCCGGTGCCGGCTCGCCGTATGTCGCACGCATCGCGGCGAGCGACTTGGAGCGTCTCGCGGCCCGGCCCGGTGTCTCCTACGTCGAGGCGTCGCGCCCCTACCGCCCTGTCGTGGACGTGAGCGTGCCGGCAACCGGTGCCGTGGAAGCGTGGAAACTATCCAGCCCCTCGTCACAGCCGCTCACCGGTCACGGGGTCCTGATCGCGGTCGTAGATACCGGTGCAGACTGGAGTCACCCCGATCTCCGCAATGCCGACGGGACTACCCGTATTCTGCACCTGCTCGACCAGACCTGTGACGTCTCCGGCTATGAACCATGCGCCACGACGGGCACCGAATCGACGGCCGGGCGCGAATGGGCTGCCAGCGACATCAACGGCTGGCTGACGGCCGGTCAGCTACCGGGCGAGGTCGTTGATACGGCAACGGGCGCTCGCCTGCCCGACGATACTTTTCCCGGCGCGACGTGTGACGTTGCAGCCGGCTGCGGACACGGCACCCACGTCACCTCGGTCGCCGCCGGTACCGGCCATTCGCATAGCACCAGCACGTTCCGCGGCGTGGCGCCCGACGCCGACTTGCTGATCGTCCGCTCGGACCTCGAATCGGCCAGCATCATGCGGGCCTGGGGCTGGATTATCGAGAAAGCAAAGGCGCTGAACAGGCCGGTGGTCATCATCAATGCGTTCGGCTTCGACTACGGCCCGCACGATGGCACGGCCTCCGTCGAGCAGGAGCTTGACCGGCTGTCCGGTCCCGGCGTGATCTTCGTCGTGGCCGCGGGCAATGCGGGCGCCGCCCGCAAGCACGCCTCCGGCACCGTGGCCGACGGTACCTCCTCCAAATTTGCCTTCCGACTCGCCGCTGAAGGCACAGGTGAATTCTCGTTGTGGTATGCGGCCTCGGAGGAGTGGGAATTCCGCCTCTTCAAGGCGGGCGGTCCAGAGGAAGCCCGCGTTCGGCACGGCCAAACGGCCACGGTATCGGTGCAAGACGGCCCCGGGATCACGACGATCACACTCGATGCTACCGATGCACCGCACCCGGTCCATACGACGTTGAATCACTTGTCGCTGACCGTCTCCCGGCCGACTGGCGGGCAGAGCGGTGCTTGGATTGGCGAGTTGCATCGTGTGAGTGGCAGCAGCACCGTCCGTTGGGACGCCTGGACGACGGCCGGTGCGATAGAGTTTTATCGCACCGGTCTGGGTGGCACGACGGGCGGAAAAGATGTCCTGCGGACGCTGACCGAGCCGGCGAACGCCGCCCGCGCCATTACGGTGGCCGCCTACACCACGCGCCTCACGTGGCCATGCGACGCCCTGCCCACTGCCACGCCAACCCTGGCGGCCGGCATCACGCCGACTGCGACGAGCACGGCCACCGCCACCGCCACCGCCATGCCGTCGTGTACGCAGAGTCTCATCAACGCCTCAACGCCCACGCCAGTGGCTGGCAGCGTCGCGCACTTCAGTTCGCGCGGACCGACGCGCGACGGGCGGCAGAAACCCGACATCACCGCACCGGGCGAGCCGATCATCGGGGCACGGGCACTTCAGGTCCCGACACCAGACCCGGTGGGGCCTTACGCCAGTACCCATCAGGTGAGGCGTCAAGGCACGAGTCTGGCCGCCGCGCACGTGGCCGGCGCCATTGCGCTCCTGCTGCAAGTCAATCCAATAATGTCACCGGAAGACGTGGCCGCGCCGCTCCGAAATACGGCGCAGCGCGACGAGTACACCGCCGCGCACATGGGTACCGCGACACCGTGGAGCGAACCGTGGGGCGCCGGCAAGCTACAAGTCCTCCCCGCTGCCCAGACGGTAATCGCTACCACCCCCACGATTACGCCGACACCGACGATCACTCCCACACCGACCAACACTCCTATCCACACAGCCACTCCCACGGCCACTGCTACCGCCACGCCCAAACCTGCATCACAGCCCCAGCCTGCTCCTGCGCCGCGATCAGCGGCTACATCGGCGGCCGTGCTGGTAGGTGAGCTGCGCTGGGAGCACCGGGCCTCTCCGCCGCATCCCAGCTACCGGACCGCCGTTACGGTGCGTTTCTATCCCGCTGGCAGCGATCCGGCCAGCCGGTCGGCTCGATTCACGGTCACAACGGAGACCGATGACCACGGGCGTTTTTCGGTCTCGCTCGGTGACGTGGATGACGAGACGTTCGATATCAACGTCAAGCCGGCCGGTGGCCTGAGCCGCGAGCAGCGCGGTGTGCGTCTGCGCCGGGACTCTCCTCGCACCGTGCATTTCGGAGCCGTCAGCGATGGCGACGTGGACGGCAATGACCGCATTGACACCCTAGACGCCGCGTCGCTCCGCGCGCACTTCGGCCGTTTTGCCGGCGAGGCTGGCTACATCCCTACGGCCGACTTCGACCGCGACGGGCGCATCACGGTGCTGGACTGGTCCCACATCGCGCGGGGGCAGGGGCGGCAAGGGCCGGAGCTAGTCCCGTAAAGCACACGGGGGGATGTTGCAAGGATCATTCAGCAGTCATCAGTCGGCAGGGGGCACCTTCTCCCCTCGGGCAACTTGATCCAGCCACTACGGCGAGGGGGCCGGGCCGGGGAGGGAGACGATACGCACGTCGAGCAGGTACGGCCGGCCAGCCGTGAGCGCCGCGTAGGCGCGGTCCACTGCCGCCGGGAGGTCGGCTGCCGTCTCGACGCGCTCCCCGGCAGCGCCGAGTGCCGTAGCGAGTTGGTCGTAGCGCGTGGGTAGCAGCGCGGTCTCGAAGATTCGGTCCGCGCCGTAGCGGTCAATCTGCTGGTGCCATTCGGAACCCCAGCGCGCATCGTTGCCGACGACGATCAACACCGGCAGCCGGTAACGCACCGCCGTATCCAGCTCCAGAGCGTGATAGCCGAATCCGCCGTCGCCGGAAAAAGCGACGACACGGGCCGCCGGCCGAGCGAGCTTGGCCGCGAGCGCGAACGGCACGGCCGTACCGATGGAGCCATGCTTGCCATTGAGCACGACCGTTGCCCCTGCCGCCCTGGCGCTGGCCGTTGCCAAGCGTGCCCACTGGCCGAACTCGCCACCATCCGAAATCACACAGTCTCCCGGCCCGAGGCGCGCCAGCACCGCGCGACAGACTTCCAGCGCATGGATGCCCGCCTCGGAGTCCGGCTGGTTACCGTCGCGGGGATCGTCCGGCAAACTGGGCTGCCACCAGGCGCGGCGCGGCCAGGTGCGGCCGGCAGCAGCAGCGGTGAGTAGTTCCAATCCGCGCCGGGCGCCCGTGCGTAAGACGACGCTGGCCGCCGCGGCTGCCGGTTCCTCCGGGCTGGCAATCTGGGCCACGCGGCAACCGGGCGCCAGCGCCTCGGGAGACGCAAAACCCACCGAGAAGTCGGCCGGGCCGAGCAGCAGCACGGCGTCGGCGCGTCCGAGCGCCCCGCTCACACCCGGCTGCGCCGGATCATTCAGGCCGCGTGGACTTTCGACAACCACGCCGGGAATGTCCGTCAACTCCAGAAAGGCATCGAGATCGCGCTGGCCCTGCCCGCGGTCCAGCGAGGGACGAGCGAGCACCAGCGGCCGCGCGGCGTCGGCGAGCAGTGCCACAATCGCCTCAACACCCGCAGCCTCATCAGCGTCTCCGAGCGTCCTCTCCTGGGGAGGGCCAGCTGTCGCACCGGTCTCCCCGGCTATCGTGGCAGCTTGAATATCGGTAGGGATGGTGACATGCACCGGGCCGGGTGGATCGGCAGCAGCCAGGTCCAGAGCTGCGGCAATCAGCTGCGGGAGCGCCTCGGGGTCGCTGGCACGCCAGGCGGCCTTGCAGACCGGCACCGCGAGACCGACCTGGTCCTGCTCCTGAAAGGCGCCGCGTCCTGCTTGCGCCAGGGGGCTGCTGCCACTCAGCCACAGCAACGGCGACTCGGCCGCGCCGGCGACACCGGCCGCCACGGCGCCGTTGGCATGTCCCGGCCCAGCCGTCACCAGGAAAACGCCGGGCTGGCTGGTCAGACGGCCCCAAGCGTCGGCCATGTGTCCCGCCGCGGCCTCGTGGCGCGTATGGATCAGCTTGATCCCGGTATCGAGCAGGGCATCGTACAGGTCCAGAATCTGATTGCCGGAGAGCGAAAACACCCATTGCACTCCGGCCTCGGCGAGGGCACGTGCGACTGCGTTGGCGCCGGTAGTTTGCTGCATAGTCCTCTCTCGGCGGACGGAATGGCCGGCTACTCGCGCAGGCGGCTAGCCGGATCTGGAGCCTCAGTATAACGCGGTGCTCGCTACCTACCGGTGCCGGCCCCCCTATGGTCCCCCCGCTGCGGCGGGGGGACGGTCTCTCCCCTCCCCTAGAGCGTGCTCCGGGGAGGGCTAGGGAGGGGGGCCAGAGGGGGTCGTGCCAAGCGTTCAGTCAATGCGATAGTGTTGGAGCGCGTCTGCGTCCAGCTCCACGCCGAGGCCTGGCCCGGCCGGCACCTGGAAATGACCCTTCACCGCTGGCAAGGCGCCGCCAATCAGGTCGTTCTCATGGATGAACGGCAGCTCGTCGGAAGCGAGCGTGGCCTGCTTGAGCGTGCAGCCGACGTGGACGGCAAAGGTGGCCTGAATGCCGAGCGACAGGCCGGCGATCTGGTGCCACACCGGTATCTGCGCGGCCTCGGCGATAGCATGGCAGGCAAGGATGGTGGCAACGTTCCCGCTCAGATTGAAGCGATCCACCGCCTCACCCCGAACCGCCTGCAAGACATCGTTGGGGTTGCTCAGATGGAGTGCCTGCGGGATGTCGAGCTTCTGGCGCAGCAGACGGTACCAGCCGAGGTCATGCTTGAGCACCGGGTCCTCGAAGCACTCGACATTATACGGCTCCATTTCGCGGGCCAGCCTGACCGCCGTGGAGACGTGCCGAAACTCGGTATTGGGATCAAACAGGATGGCATAGTCCGGTCCGGCGGCTTTGGTAATCAGCTCGGCTTGGCGAACCGCGTCCCAAGAGCGCGCCTTGAGTTTGTGTACCGTAAAGCCTTTGGCCACCGCCTGCTCGGCCTCCCGCGCTGTCGCCTCCGGGGGCATATGACACGACCAGTAGGCCACCGGCACACGCTCCCGGTGCTGATCGCCGATCAAGCGCCAGACGGGTACCCCCAATGCTTGCCCGACTAGGTCGTAGAGGGCTGACTGAAAGGGACGGTCGCAGGTCTGCAAGGGTAACATCAGCGGGTCGGTACCCAGGAATGTCTCGGCCGCCTGCTCCACCGCGGACCTCGCAACGCCCCATGCCTCGCCTAGCCCGACCAGCCCATCGTCGGTACGGACCTGCACCACCACAAAGGGTGGGTTGGCCCAGCCCACCGCGCGGACCGGACCAATGTAGGGCACGTCCACGACCGCAATATCAATCGCCGTAATCTTCATCGCGCTCCCCTCCTCACTGACTTATACCAATTAGTAGCACCAGTGCCATCCACGTCTCCGCTAGGGCGTGTTTGCAAAGACCAGTTGGTGGAATATAGTAGCCGGTAGGACCGTCCTGAACCGAGGTGATCTGACCAACGAGCAATGGGCACGGCTGGTCCTGGTGCGGGCGCCCCCAGCGGCCGCTGATCGGGCGGGGTGCCTGGACTGGGCAGGGCAGTACGTGGATGGCACGGTGGTACGGGCGCATCAGCAGGCGGCGGGGGCCAAAGGGGGGCGCCCGCGACCGAAGCCTTCGGCTACAGCCAGCGAGGGTTCAACACCAGGAGAACACCGTGTTGATCCCCTTGTTGGAGCAGGGCAGTGGCAAGCGCCAGGGCCGGGGGCGACCACGGTTGCGACCGCGGGGCGTGGTCGGCGACAAAGGCTCCAGCAGTCGGGCGAGCCGGCGCCTTTGATCGGGCGTTCTACCGAACACGCAATCAGGTTGAGCGGCTGATCAATCACTGCAAGCAGTGGTGCCGGCTCGCCACCCGCTATGACAAGCGGGCCGTCAACTACCGCGCGTTCTGGCTCTGGAAGTAACTTTGCAGACACGCTCTAAGCTGACTCGGCTTTCTTCCGCTCTGCCGCTTCGCATTCGGCGCGCACGCGGCGCAGACCACCGATCAAACGCGAGAGTGTCTGTTGGCCGGCCCGCCGTCCGCGCTCGGCATCGGCGACGAGGCCCCGCGAGACGCCGAGCGACTGCGCCGCTGCCGCCTGTGAGAGGCTCAACGATTGGCGTAGGGCGCGTAGCAACGGCGACGAGCACTCGCCGGCCTCCAGCGCCGCCGCCTCCTCCGGTGCCAGCGGTTGCAACTGGGGCTGTTTCGCTTGCGTCGAGCGCCGCGATGTGCCGGTGCGGCGGCTCCGCTTGGCAGTGCCTTTCTTGCGCGGCGCCGCTTTGGTCGCCGGCGCGGTTGCTTCCGTCGTTGCCTCGGTCGGCGCGTCGGTGGCTGCCGCGGCCTTGGTTCGCCGGCGGGTCGTCTTGGTCGTCCGTCGCCTCTTGGCTGACGACCGCTTGGTACCACCGGAGAGCGCCGCGGCCTCCATGGCGGCTGCGATGGCCGTCGTGCCTACCACCGCTGGCGCCTCGTCCCCGGCGATCTCGGCCAACTGCTGCACCAGGCTGCTATCTACGGTGAACGCGACAATCCGGCCGCCATCCGCATCGCCCGATGCATCAATCTGACCGTCCGGGGGCAGCCCCTTGCTCTGGAGACTCGGGATTCCCTCGGCCACGGCCCGCGCCAGGACCTCGCCAATCGTCCCCGGCGCCTCGGCTCCGGACCGCGCTTGCAGCCAGGCCAGCAGCGTCGAGTCGACTCGGCACATGACGACGCGCCGTAGGCCCAGCCGCCCAAAACTCAGCTTTCCCGATTCGCCTCCTGCCGTGCCGGATACCGTGGCTGTTGCCGGGGTTTCCCCGTCCATAGATTTCTTCCTCGCACGCTAGGTAGCAGCGGTGGTGCCGCTCCTCCGACCCACCGGCACCTGCTCCTGGCGCATGATGGGCTGGCCGGCGCTGTGTGCGCGCAACCGGCACCATTGTAGCACGTGACGGCTACTTGGTGTCGCCTCGTCGCCCGTCATTAAGGCGGAAGCCGCAGTGACGAGCCAGGAACCGGCGCTGTCGTTCCAAGCCGCAGGACGGGCTAAATGTACAGGAGCCGGTCCCCCTTGAGCGCGCGCTCGGCGAGGGCGAGCACCTTGAGCAGGTAGGAATCTACGGCGGGGATGAACGACCGCGCCGTCAATTCGTGCTGCGCCGCGAGCCAGCGACCGTTCTCGCCGGCGGCGAGGCCGGGCAGAGTCAACGATTCGGTCGCGCCGGTCAAGAGTGCCCGGCCGGCGGCGACCGGGAGATGCGCCAGCCCCATCACCTCGTCGGGGCAGGGGCGGTACTCGGAGAGCGCCCGCTCGTCGTGCAAGAAGTACGTGTCCTGAAACTCACGGTCAATGATGGTCCCGGCGGCGGTCACTTGGCGCGTGACGGCCACGCGGACACCCAAGCGAATCAGCTGCTCCGGCTGCGCTTCGACGCCTAGCTCTTCGGCCAGCTCCCGCACGCCCTCGGCCAAGGTTTCGCCGGGGCGATAGTGCCCGGCGGCGCTGATGTCCCAGCGGCCGGGCCACGTGTCCTTGCCGAGGGAGCGTTGCTGCAAGAGTACGGTTGGCCGGTCAGCCGCGTCGTGGGCAATAATCCAGCAATCGAAGCACCAATGCCAATCGCCATCGCGGTGGACGGCGCCCCGGGGCTTCTGCCCTAGCAGCATCCCGCCCTCGTCGTAGATCGGCAGCAGCTCGCCGGGATCGTCCGCCGGCTGGTTCGCTACCATGCAGCAACTCCTAGGCGTGCCTGGATACTATACCGTTGCCGTTCCGGCGACAGCCCATTCAACCGCGCGAATAGCGTCCGTTTCGTTGAGGCCTTTTCCAGTGTATGCTAACGCTGGCCCGCATTCTGTGCCGACCGTTCGGCGAAGGGAAGTAACGCAACGTGGATGCCGAGGGCTTCTTTTCCAAGCTCGTCGCCCAACAGCACTATCAGGGTGGCTTGGCGCACGAGCAGGGAGGGCGCTGGGCCGAGGCACTGGAAGCCTACCGCGCGGCGTGCGCGGGCGACCCACAGGTCAGTCTCTACTGGCTGGCGCGCGGGACCGCGGCGCAGCGGCAGCGGCAGTGGGCCGAGGCGGCGGAAGCCTACCAGGAGGCCCTGGCCCTGGCACCGGCCGATCCGGTTGTCCTGTACAACCAGGCGCTGTTGTTTCTGGCCCAGGGGCAGCGCCGGTCGGCGCGCCGCAATCTCGAAGCCGTGCTGCGCCTGAAGGGAGAGCGGCTCGGTGATCGGGCCGCCCTCGTCCATGCCCGCCTCGGCGATCTGGCTCTGCAGGACGAGGACTACCTCGTGGCAGAGGCACATTTGCGCCAGGCACTGGTACGCAATCCGGACGATTCCTATGCCACGGCCGCGCTCCAGGCGCTGCCACGACTGCGCGAGTTTGCGGCGCCTTACGATCAGGATGGCCGGTTGCCGGCAAAGATCGGCATGTACGCCTATTGCGGCGCCCTACTGTTGGGCTTGCCGGGGGATGACGGCATCACCATCCCGGCGGGCCGCACCGACCAGCTCGACGGGCACGCGGCGGTCGCAGCGGTGTTGCGGCGGCTCGCCGACACCGTGCTGGCCTTCCGCTGGCGCTTCGACGCGCTGGTGCCGCTCGATGAACCGGCTTGGCCGCTCACGCTGGCCCTCGCGGACACGCTCGATACCCCCGCCGTCCGGTGGCCGCAGAGCCTCCAAGGGGGCAAGGTGCTGGCGCTGGCAGTGACGGTAGCGGAGGCGGGCGAAAGCGATCACGCCGCTCGCGCCGCGCAGGAGCACAGCGACGCGGCGCTGCTGGTCTCGCTGGGGCTGCACGGACGACCCTGGCAGGTGCGCCCGCAGCCGCACGTGCTCTGTGTACCCACCGCCGTCACGCTGCCGTGGGCGGCGGCCGCGGCCGCTACGGCGCCTGACGACCAAGTGTTGGGCCGCACCTTGGCCGACCTAATCGCTCGACAGCCACCCGACGAGACGCCCGCCCGTCAGCGCGAGTGGTACCGCGAGCACCGCCGGCTGCGCTTCGACCTCGAACGCTTTCGCGGTCCGTGAGGCGGGTAGGCTGCGCCGACGACCCCGCTTCCTGGTATACTGGAGCTTGTATTTGCAGCGTGTTGATGGCAGCTCCGCATCCTTGGCGATCAGTGGCCGGGATTCCGGCTACCGGGCACAAGCACGAGCCACCGGCTCCGAGACGAGTGCCGGGTGAAAGTTGTGAGTAGATGGTAAAGCGTACCTATCAGCCGAAAGTTCGCCGTCGTTACCGCGTACACGGCTTCCGCAAGCGGATGCGGAAGCTCGCCGGGCGGCGCGTATTGCGGGCGCGGCGGCTCAAGGGCCGGCATAAGCTCACGGTCTAGCGCGGCGCCAAGCGGGTGTGGGCACCCGATCATTGCGTTGCCCGCCAACCGCCCCGGTAGCTCTCCGCTGCGCGGCGGCAACGGCCCGGCCGGCCGGAGCCGCACAATCCGATCCGATGAGCAATTGTGGTGCGGCGCGGCCACCGCCACGCGAGCTGGGCCGGCTGTCCGGTACCGAGATCAGGACCGTGCGCCGGCGCGGCCGCACCCGCCGGGCCAGGTTCCTGCGGCTTTACGCGCTGCGGACCACGCGCGGGCAGACACGGCTGGCGCTGACCGTCTCCGGCCGGCTCGGGAAGGCCGTCGTGCGGAACCGCCTGCGCCGCCGCCTCCGGGAGCTTGTGCGCCTCACGCTCCCGGCGGTGCCGGACAGTTGGGACCTGCTGCTCATCGCGCACCGTGAGGCAACAGCGGCGAGCTTCTGGGACTTGCAGGCGGACATCCACCGGCTGTGGCGGCGCGCCGGCCTGACCTCCGAGCGACCGCCGCTGGGACCGCAGAGCTGGCAGAGTCTCCAAGCGCGGGCCGCCCAATGGTATGCTCGGAAGAGCCAACAGGCGCCGGAATCGAGATGACCGATACGTCAACGGCGGTTGCGTCGAGCGGGCAGCGAGAGCCGTCGGAGGCGGCTGCTGGGGCAGCGAGTGCCGCCACCCATGCACTGCCTGGCGCAGTGCGGTTGCTGCGCTGGCTGGTTCTGGGCGGCATTCGGCAGTATCAGCTTCTGGTTTCCCCGTTCCTGCCCAATACCTGTCGCTTTGCTCCGACCTGCTCGGCGTATGCCCACGAGGCCATCGTCCGGCATGGTATACTGCGCGGAGTGTGGCTGGCCCTCCGTCGAATTCTGCGTTGTCATCCTTTTCACCCCGGCGGCTACGATCCGGTCCCCTGAGCTATTGGATTCAGAGGTAGGCCAGCGTCGGTCACTGCCAGCGGTTGTCAGTGTTACCCGGCTGTCCCATCCCGTCATTGCGGCGCAAGCCGCAATCCAGCGGCGTGAAGGCGGATTCCTGCCTGCGCGAGAACGACGGATGAGGTGCCGGGCATGACGTGGCACCGGCTACCCGTCCTTGGAGGTCTCTGGTTTTGGAGAGCGTAACGTTCGTCTGGAATACCTTCCTGGTTCACCCCCTCATCAACGGCTTGGTGTACATCGCCGATAATCTAGGGCTTGGTGCCGGCCTCGCCATTGTCTTCTTCACGATCTTGATTCGCCTCGTCCTGTTGCCGCTGTCGCTCAAGGGCACGCGGTCCATGAAGGCGATGCAGGCGATGCAGCCGAAGGTGGCCGCGCTCAAGAAGAAGTACGGTGACGACAAGCAGAAGGTCCAAGCGGAGACGATGAAGCTCTACCGCGAGGAGGGGGTCAACCCGCTCGGTGGCTGTCTCCCGCTGCTGCTCCAGATGCCCTTCTTCTTTGCCTTCTACCACGCCCTGATCAATCTGGGCAATACAGAGAACGAGATGTTCAATCCGATCTTTCAGGAAGGGTTTCTCTGGGTCGAAAACTTGTCCGAGGCGGACGTGATGTCCAAGCAGGAATGGCTAGCCGCCCTGTTTCCCGCCATAGCCAGCCCGGACTTCTTACCTTTACCATACCTGCTGCCCCTGCTCGCCGGTGGTACCCAATGGGTACAGCAGCGGATGATGACCACGCCGTCCAGCGATCCGCAACAGCGCCTCCAGCAGCAGATGATGATGTTCATGCCGTTGATGATTATCGTCATTGGCGTGAGCTTCGGCGCCGGCCTGGCGCTCTATTGGGTCGTGCAGAACCTCTTCGGGATTGTCCAGCAATACTTCGTTTCCGGCTTGGGGGCGCTCGACGCGGACGTGCAAGCCGTCGCGGTCCGCCTCCGAGGCTTCATGGGTAGTGAGGCCGGCACCGGCACCGGATCGGAGTCCGGCACGGCCCCGAGCATGACCGGCGCCGGCGGCCGAGCGGTAGATTCCCGCGCGAACGAGAACGGTGGGAGCAGGGAAGCCGGTCGTGATAGTCCGGCTATGCCAGCGGCGACGCGCGGCGGCCTCGACGGGGGCTGGCGAGCCGGCCTGCGCCGACTGCTCGGGACCGCAGAGCCGGAAGTGACCGAAGCCCGGAATGAACCAAGCGAGAGGCCACCGGAAAGGCGACGATCCTCTCGTCGCCGTAGGGGGAGGCGGGCGCGTGGAAAGCGTTGAGGAAACGGCGCGCACGGTGCATGAAGCGGTGCGGCGCGCGTTGCAGAAGCTGGGCAAAGCCGAAGACGAGGTGGACGTGACCGTCGTGTCACGCGGTAGCCCGCCGCAGATACTCGCGTTTGGCGCCCAACCGGCGCAGGTGCGGGTCACGGTCAAGCCCGAGACACCGGCGCCAGCGCCGGAAGCGGAGCCGCCGGTCCTACCGCCGACCGCTGATGCGGAGGACTCCGTAGACGACGCCGATCTCCAGGGCACGCGCGATGCCGAGTTTGCCCAGATGATGCTGACCGAGCTATTGGATCGCATGGGGTTGAAGCTCGACATCCAAGTGCGCTCAATTGATCCGGTCACGCTGAACGCGGTCGGTCCGGGCGTTGCGGAGCTGATCGGCCGACGCGGCACCACGCTGCGCGCGCTCCAATTCGTGTTGAGCCTGATGGTGAACAAGCAGTTGGAGCGGCGCATCCGGCTCGTCGTGGATGCCGACGGCTATCGGCAGCGCCGGGAGAACCTGCTGGAAGGCATGGCGGAGCGGCTGGCACAGCGCGTGCGGGTGACTGGCCAGCAGATGATCCTCGAACCGATGCCGCCGGACGAGCGGCGGATTGTCCATTTGGCGCTCGTGGACGATCCTGAGGTAATGACCGAGAGCGAGGGAGCGGGCGACGACCGCCGCGTCGTCATCAAGCCGCGCTGAGTGCCAGTTGTTCCGAGTTGTGCCTCACCCCCGTCACTCCGGCGAAAGCCGGAGTCCAGGGTGCCGCGGCTGTTGGATTCCCGCTGGCGTGGGTATGACGCCCCCTATGGCGCCTCTGTTCAAGGGGACGTGGATTGCGGCTTCCGCCGCAATGACGGAAGGGTGTTGTTTTTGTGCCAATTACGAGGGCGGGACAAGGTACCGGTGCCGCCCCCGGCCCGGAATTCGTTGCCATAGGCCACGTGGCCCGCGACCGCACGCTATCCGGCTACCGCTTGGGCGGGACGGCGGCTTACGCTGCCTGCACGGCCGCGCGGCTCGGCCTGCGCGCGGCGCTCGTCACGCGCGCGGCCCCTTTTGCGCCGCTCGATGCGCTGGCCGCCGAGGTCGCCGTCTACAATGCCGGTTCGCCGCGCTCTACCACCTTCGAGAATGTCTACGAGGGCGGTCAGCGGCGCCAGTATCTCCATGCGCGGGCGCAGCCCCTCACCGCCGCAGATATGCCGGAATCCCTACGGCAAGCGCCCATCGTGCTGTTCGGGCCGGTTGTCCAGGAAATGCAGCCCGACCTGCTCGACAGTGCGCGCGGTGCGACGGTCCGCGCGGTCGTTCCGCAAGGCTGGCTGCGTACCTGGGACGCCGACGGCTTGGTCCGGCCCGTGCCATGGCGCGAGGCCGAGTCCATCCGCGGACGCTGCGACGTACTGGTGCTCAGTGTGGACGATCTGCCGGACGATGCGCCGGAAACTTGGCAGCGGCTCGCGCCGTTCGTCGTCATTACACACGGCCGCGCGGGAGCTGAGGTCTATGCCGACGCGCGGCTGGCCCATCGCGCCCGCGCGTACCGCGCCAGCGAGGTTGATCCCACGGGAGCCGGCGATGTCTTTGCAACGGCCTTTACCATTGGCCTCTACCAGCGCAGCGATCCCGTCTGGGCCGCGGACTTCGCGTGCGCTGCGGCCGCGTTCGCCGTCGAGGCGCCCGGCCTCGACGGGATTGCGCCGCGGCCGCAGGTTTTGGAGCGGATGGCCGCGGACGACCGCGTAGAGTGAAGCGCGGTCGAGCCATCCAGTACACTTGGCGGCGGATACTCGCGCTGGGCAAGGAGTAGCTCGATGCAGAAGTCAATCATGGCCACCGGATGTATGCCGCGCACCATGTCCCTGCCGGAGCAGTTTGAGCTGGCGGCCGAGGCCGGTTTCGATGGGATCGAGATTGCCCTGAACCAGGAGGGCTTTTTCTCGTTCGATGGGCCGGCAGCCGATACCGCCGCAGTTGCTGCGCTCGCCGCGCGCACTGTCCCGGTCTCCGGCATGTTGGCCGGACCGATGTGGCAGATTTCGCCGACGGCCAACGACCCCGCCGAGCGGGCCGAGGCGGCCCGACTGGTCCGCCAGAGCATTGCGATAGCGCCCGACCTTGGCGTGGACGCGCTGCTCTTGGTACCCGGGACCTGCAAGGAGGACGTGCCCTACGAGGTCGCCTGGGACCGGGCGCAAGCGTTCATTCGTGACCTGCTCCCCGACTGCGAACGGCACGGCGTCACGCTTGCCGTCGAGAACGTCTGGAACAAGATGCTCTACACGCCGATGGAGATGCGCCTCTTTCTCGAACAGATCAACAGCCCCTACGCGGCCTGCTACTTCGATGCGGGCAACTGCGCCGCGTTCGGGTGGCCCCAGCACTGGGTTAGCTGCCTCGGCGAGCGCATCAAGCGCGTCCACGTCAAGGGGTTCCGTTCGAGCGCCGGGCGGGATGCCAGCGGCTTTGTGCGGTTGCTCGAAGGGGACATTGACTGGCCGGCGGTGTTTGCCGGCTTGCGTGCTATTGACTACGACGGCTGGGTCACGGTAGAAATCGGCCCCTACCAACTTGACCCGCGCAAGCACGTCTTCGATCTGTCATCGGATTTGGACGTGCTCCTGCGGCTCTAGCGCGAGTGCCAGCGCCCCTCACCTGCCGGGGCGCCGCTTGGTATGGTGTATGTCGGAGGGGATGCGGAGACGATGGATATGCCCAACCTGGTCGAAGCGGCGGCGGCCCTGAAGCAGGCAGAGGGGGAGACCGCCTTCTGGTCAGAGCACTATCAGGAGTACGTTCGAGACTACCCCGATCAATTTGTTGCTGTGCATGATGGGGAGGTCGTAGCCACCTCGCCCGATCTGGAGAGTCTGCTCGAACAGCTCGCTGCTCGCAGCCTGAACGTGCAGAGTGTGAGCACGCGGTTCATCGCCTCCAATCGCTACCATTATCTCCTGTGATCCGCGGCTACTTCGATCCTACACCTCCGACAACGCGGCCCAAGGTGCCTGGAGCCGTGTTCTTGCCGGGATTCAGCAAGAGCCTGGTGATTGTACACTTCACTCTGGATACCGGTGCTGATCGGACTTCTCTGCATCCCTTGGATAGTCTGCGGCTCGGTATCACACCAAGACAACTGCGGACACCGGAGTTGTGGTCCGGTGCCACGCATGTGCGGGGTATCGGGGGAGCGGTAGCGTACTACGAGACCACTGCGCTGGTGAGTCTCCTACATGAGGATCGTGGAGAGTGGCAGATACTGGAAATCCCTGTTGACGTTGCTCCAATACTGGAGGAAACGATGTCACTCCCGTCGCTGCTCGGTTGGGACATTCTGCAGCACTTCCGGCTTGAGCTTGACTGGGCTACTCGCCACATCGCGCTTCACTAAATGAGAATTCCACCGCCAGTCGCAGCGATCACTGGCAGCAATTTCCGGTGCGATAGTCCACTCTCGTTCAAGGTCGTGGAGAGCGCCAGGGAGGAGGCAGGTGTCGTGGGAGCAGAACTGCGGCGTGCAACCAGGCAGGAAGCGGAGGCGGTTGACGCCGTCTACCGGCAAGTGACTGCGCTACTCAACGAGCTACAGGCTGCTCGTCAGCAGGTTGACCATACTGAGCTGTTGTCCGTACTCGACGGACTGGTCAACCACCAGCTCGCATTGGAAGGCGAGCTGCGTGCGGCCATCCAGCGATACTGCGGCCACGGCTACGGTGGCGCAGAGCCGTATTAGCTGATAGCTGTTAGCCGTCAGCGATCAGCTTTCAGTCCTCGCACTACGGGCACGCCTTAGCGAATGACGAGGCCGATGCCGAAGAGGATGATGGCGCCGCCGGCCAGCGCGACCGGCGTGGGGTATTCGGCGAGGAAGAGGGCACTCAGGAGCACGCCGCCAAACACTTCCCCCGTCGCAATCAGGTTGACGGCCGTTGCCGAGACGCGCCGCAGCGCCGCGTTGTAGAGCGTGTGGCCGATTCCCAACGGTCCGATCCCGAGGAATACCACGGCACCCAGCGCCGGCAGGTGATAGCTACTGCCGGGCGCGGACCAGAGTGCCAGCGGCGTCAGCCAGAGTGCCCCCCAGGCGTAGACCCCGGCGGCGTAGTCGTAGAGCGGGTAGCGCCCGCGTACCGCCCGCCCGGCGACCGAGTACACGGCAAACGTCAGCGCCGACCCGATGGCCAGCGCGTCGCCGAGCAGCGCGCGGGGCCGGATGTCCGGCTCGACACCGGCGAGTACGGCCGCGCCGATTACCCCAAGTGCAACACCCAGCCACTTTGATGGCGTGAGACCTTCCTTCAGTACGACCCGCGAGAGCAGGGCAATGAAAACCGGCGCGGTGTAGACCAGCGCCAAGCTGTGGGCGACGGTGGTGAACGACAGTGAAGCGATATAGAAGAAGAAATGTAGCGCGATGGTGAGGCCGTAGAGAGCGAACCGCCGGCTTACGAGCGGTTGCCACCGCACCCGATGGCGGCTGATGGTGGCAATGACCAGCACCGTCAGCGCGGCCAAGAAGAGCCGCCACCAGGCGATTTCCAGGGAGGAGATCGTGCCGGCGACCCGGGTCAAGACCGGACTCGTGGAGAACAGGAGCACTGCGGACGCCGCGAGCGCATACCCACGCCGCCGGCGGCGCCGTTCGTCCGCTGCAGGAGCAATGGGCTGGCGTGCCATCAGCCGTTAAGGTACTCGAACGGCCGGCCGCATAGCTCTGCACTGCGGGAGAGCGGCCCGGCGCGACGGCTATCCCTGAAGCTGCCCGTTGCTGCCGCCCGGTCCTTCGTCGGACTGGGGGAACGGGCGCGCCGCCACCCCCGCCGGCACGTCGGGCGCGGCCACCGCCGGGGGCAGCGCAGCGGCGCCGCTGCGGTAGGCCGGCAGTGAGCGAACGCTGTACTCGTCGCTGCCGCCGGTCATCGACTCCAGCAAGGCGCCGACCGTATCGAGCGAGGTCAGGCACGGTACCTGATGCTCGGCGGCGGCGCGCCGGATTTCGAAGCCGTCTTGCAGCGCCGGTCGGCCGCCGGTGACGGTGTTGACGACCAGGTTAGCCCGGCCAGCCCGGATCAGGTTGATGATGGCCTGATCGCCGTCGGTCAGCTTCCCGACTGCGGTCACGTCGTATCCCAGCCGTCGCACCAACGCTGCCGTCCCGGCCGTCGCGTACAGGCGGTAGCCGGCGCCGCCCAAGGCGCGGATGATCGCCTCGGCCTCGGCCTTGTCGCGGTCGGCGATGGAGAGGAGCACGCCGCCTTCCGGTGGCAGCGAGACACCGGCGGCCATCATGGCCTTGCGTAACGCTGGGGCAAAGGCGCTGTCCACGCCCATCACCTCACCCGTGGACTTCATCTCCGGCCCCAGGAAGGTGTCCACGCCAACCAGCTTGGCCATCGAGAACACCGGCGCCTTGACCGCCACCAGCGGCCGCGCCGGCCACAGCCCGGTGCCAAAGCCGAGGTCGGCCAGGCGCCGGCCGAGCATGACTTGGGTTGCCAGGCGGACCATCGGCACGCCGGTCACTTTGCTCAAGAACGGTACCGTGCGCGAGCTACGCGGGTTGACCTCCAGCACGTACACCTCGCCTTGGTGCAGCACGTATTGGATGTTGATCAGACCGCGCGCCTCCAAGCCGGCGCAGATGCGGGCTGTGTACTCGACGAGTCGCTCAGTGTCCGACGCGGTGAGGTGGATGGGCGGATAGACGGCGAAGCTGTCTCCGGAATGCACGCCGGCCCGCTCGATGTGCTCCATGATGCCGGGGATCAAGGCGTCGGTGCCGTCGCAGATCGCATCCACCTCGACCTCGCGGCCCTGGAGGTACTTGTCAATCAAGACCGGGTAACGCTGGTCCTGCGTGAGCAGGGCCGTGACGAAGCGCCGCAGATCGTCGGGCGTGGTGACAATCTCCATCGCCCGGCCGCCCAATACGTAGGAAGGCCGGACCAACACGGGATAGCCGATCAGGTTGGCTACCGACAGCGCATCCTCGACCGACGACACGCCGGACCCCGGCGGCTGGGGAATCCCTAGCCGATCCAAGAACAACTCGAACTTCTTGCGGTCCTCGGCGAGGTCAATGGTGGTCACGGACGAGCCGAGGATTTGGACGGGCGCAGCCTGCTCTATCCCGACGTTGGCCTTGGTGAGCGGCTCGGCGAGGTTGATCGCCGTCTGACCGCCGAACTGCACCACCACCGGCGGCCAGCCTTCGTTGGCCAGGATTTCCTGCACGCTCTCCTCGTCGAGGCTTTCGAAGTAGAGCCGGTCGGACGTATCGAAATCGGTGCTGACGGTCTCCGGGTTGGAGTTCAGCATGATGCTCCGCACCCCGGCGTCCTGGAGCGCCCAGGCCGAATGCACGGAGCAGTAGTCGAACTCGATACCCTGACCAATCCGAATGGGGCCGGACCCGATCACCGCCGATGACCGCGTGGCCTGCACGGCCTGGACCAGCTCCTTGTCGAGCGGTTCCTGTGTATCTCCACTTTGGCCGGCGGGCGGCACCGCTTCGTTCTCCAATTCGTAGGTGCTGTAGAAGTACGGCGTCTGGGCAGCGAATTCAGCCGCGCAGGTGTCTACCATCTTGAATACGGGCCGAATGCCCCACTCCTGGCGCTGCGCTCGCACCTGATCGGGCAGCCGGTCGGCCAAGGTGCCGAGGTGCGCGTCGGAGAACCCGAGGCGCTTTGCCTCCCAGAGCAGGGCCGGAGTTAGGTCCTCGGCGAGCAGGCGCCGCTCCATCCGGTAGATGCGCTCCAAGCCACGGAGAAACCAGCGGTCAATCGCCGTGCGCTCCGCCAGCTCGTCTACGCTGACCTCGCGGCGCAGGGCCGCCATAAGTGCCCAGAGCCGCAGATCGTGCGGCTGCTCGATGTGGCGCCACATGTCCGCTATGCCCGGATCTTCGCCGGGAGGGCTAGCCCCCCCCTCAGTCTCCCCCCGCTCCGCAGGGGGGGAGGGGGGATGAGTCTGCCATTCAGGTGCCTCCCAGAGCAGGGCACGCCCGCCCATTTCGAGCGCCCGTACCGCTTTCTGAATGGCGGCCTCGAAGGTGCGGTCTATCGCCATCACCTCGCCGGTGGCCTTCATCTGCGTGCCGAGAATCCGGTCGCCGCCGGGGAACTTGTCGAACGGCCAGCGCGGAATCTTGACCACGATGTAGTCCAGCGCCGGCTCGAAGGCGGCTGTTGTCTGGCCGGTGACGGCATTGGGTATCTGGTCGAGCGTCTTACCAACGGCGATTTTTCCCGCTACCCGCGCAATCGGATAGCCGGTGGCTTTGGAGGCCAGCGCCGAGGAGCGCGAGACGCGCGGATTGACCTCGATCACCCGGTAGGCGAACTTCTGGGGATTCAGCGCAAACTGGATGTTGCAGCCGCCCTCGATGCCCAACGCCCGGATGATCTTGAGCGATGCCGAGCGGAGCATCTGGTATTCCTTGTCGGAGAGCGTCTGGCTCGGCGCGACCACGATGGAGTCGCCGGTATGCACCCCCATCGGATCGAAGTTCTCCATGTTGCAGACGGTGATGCAGTTGTCTGCGCCGTCGCGCATCACCTCGTACTCGACCTCTTTCCAGCCGATCAGCGACCGTTCGACCAACACCTGCCCAATCGGGCTGGCGTGCAGGCCCCGCTCGACGACGGCGGCGAAGTCGTCCCAGCCCTGTGCCACCCCGCCACCGGTGCCGCCGAGGGTGTAGGCCGGCCGGATGATGAGCGGAAAGCCGATCTGCCGGGCAAATGTCTCGGCCTCGCTCACCGAGGTGACGATCACGCTTTCCGGCACCGGCTCGCCGATTTTCTGCATCAATCCACGGAACAGATCGCGGTCTTCGGCGCGCCGGATGGTATCGAGCGGTGTACCGAGCAGGCGCACGCCGTACCGATCCAGTACGCCGGCCGCGGCGAGGTCCACGGCCAAGTTGAGGCCGGTCTGCCCGCCGAGCGTGGGCAGCAGCCCGTCGGGGCGCTCTTGCGCGATGATGCGCTCGACGACCGGCACCGTCAGCGGCTCGATATACACGGTGTCGGCGATGTCCTCGTCGGTCATGATCGTCGCCGGGTTCGAGTTGACCAGCACCGAGGTCACGCCCTCCTCGCGCATGGCCTTACAGGCTTGCGTGCCGGCGTAGTCGAACTCGGCGGCCTGCCCGATCACAATCGGACCGGAGCCGAGAATGAGCACCTTTTGCGGGCGGTAGTGATCTCTGGTCATGTTTTTCCAATCTACAGGTGATGAGTTCTGCACCACTAGCAATCGCAGTTTCTACAGGGGCCTTCAAGAGCTAGGTCGTCGAGTCGCACGACTATCCCTTCTCGATCAAGAACAGAAATTCACGATTAGGCTCCTCCGTGACCCGCAGCCATTCATTCGTCCACTTCATGCTGGCCATGACGTTTCTCTTGTAGTCGAATTCTAGAACATCCAGGATTTTCCCGTTCCTACTAATGACCGCATTGAGTTCGTTGGCAGTTGCCCTCCCACCTGAGCTATACGACAAGATGATCCATGTAGCCGGTGTGACCGCAAGTAATCTGTCAATGGCCTCAACTGCGATGAAGCCACCAGTTCCATTTTTCCGGAACTCTTCGAAAACCGACCCGGCAATAGTATCCGACGTGTCTTCGCGGCGTCCAGCTCTACCAAACAATCTCGGCATGTCGTAAAGACATACGGTTTTCCATAAATGATAGTATGACGCATAACGAACCCGAGATGGGGGCATTTTCTCGTTGTTCGATCCATATGGTGGGTCAAAGTATGCAAGGTCAACAGTTTCTCTTGGTGCGATATCGAATATGTCACCTCTGATGACACTATGCTGTTCGTTGGCGGGGAAGAGGAGTGGTACTCTAAGCACAAGATCGTTGTATGATCGAGGAGACCAGTTCTTCAAGTAGGAGACGAAATGCCCCAGTGTATTGTCAACTCGATCCAAGGCCAGCATAAGACTTGTGAGTGCAACTGCCCGCTCAACACTACTCAGTGATAGTGTTTCTATCTCCTGCCTGATCGCATCGAGTTTCCTCGTGTTATGAATCTGCCAAGGCTTCTTGAGTCCATCCGATTGAATAGCAGAGCCGCCATTGGCTAAACCACCGTAATTCTCTGTAAACCAGCCTTCGTGCGGCGGCATGGAGTTGAGATGGGCAATGAGATCATGATAGTATTCCGCACTTTGCTTGTTCAAGAGATAGCATGTTCCAAAAACCTCGGCCCAAACTGCAATATCATTACATATGACCCGGTAACCGCTTCTGGCCAAGGCTTGCGACACTCGTGTCGTACCTGAGAAGCCGTCCAGCACCGTCTTGGCGTTCACTCGCTTGGCGAGTTGGAGTATCTGTGGGATCATCTTGAGCTTCGAGCCTGCATACTTGACTCCCTCAGTTACAGGAGGTACTACCCCAGGACTATCGAATAGCGGGAGCTGCTCCATGGTCATCATAGATCTGAACCTCGCTTTAGAGCAGCAATGTCTGCTCTGATCTTCTGGAGTGCCGAAGTATGTCCAGATTGTGATGAGACTAAGGCATGAGAGAATAGTTCCACTAGCACGAGATTATGAGAGTAGTCAATCCATCCGTTAGTAATGCTGTCGAAGTACTTTGCCCCGTTCTTGGTATGAGTCCAGAGACCACGCTGAAGAGCGTTTGCCGTTGCGTCACCATAGCGTACTTCGCAGATATAGTCTCTGTCAGAGTTATAGAACCGGAAGACCGGATGCTTTCTGCCACGCCCGGTTTCTTCCTTAACAATACGATCGGTTTGCTGTTGGGCGCGATGGTAATCAAAAACCAGAATGTTACACTGATGTCGCTTTTCGTTGTAAATTAGGGGGAGGACGTTAATGTTGCGGAATTCGGCGAACGCTGGATCGTCGAAGATACGCCGGATAGTAGTTCTCTCCGATATGGTACCACCCTCCTGCTCTAGGCGTGGGAACATCCTGAAGCTCTTATCGGTAGACAACTGCAACGGCCCATCACCGTAGGCTTTAAGGCTCACAGGGAACTCTGCCTGGGTGATCTCGTTTACGATCTTGATGTCCTCCTCACGGCTTTTTGCTCTGTAGAGGTCTTTTCCTACGTGAACAGATCGGAAGTCGTACATGTACTGATTTATGAATTCGGCAATGGCAATCTCGGCGAGGTCGCCATGGGTTTTATTTCCAATTAAACGCATAGTGAAAATGTTGCTGAGAGTGGTAGTGATCAGATCAGGATGTTTGGCCACCAAAAGCTTAAGCCGATTGGTGAAATCCTTGTAGTGTGTCGCGTTACCCATCCGAAATGCTCCCTCTGCACTAAGGCTCCGTAGCACCTAGGCGATTTGCTTCCTTGAGCAGGCACAGCTGACAGCTTATCGCTCCTCCATCAAATCCATGAACTCGTTGAAGAGGTATTGGTTGTCCTGCGGGCCGGGCGAGGCCTCCGGGTGGTACTGCACGGAGAAGATCGGTAGCTCACGGTGCCGCAGCCCTTCGGCGGACCCGTCGTTGAGGTTGACGTGGCTGACGGAGAAACCGCTGTCGGCGGGCAGGGAATCGCTATCCACTTGGAAGCCGTGGTTCTGCGACGTGATGTGAACCCGTCCGGTGCGCTTGTCGAGCACGGGATGGTTGGCACCTCGGTGCCCGAACTTCAGCCGGCTGGTGGTCGCTCCCGCCGCGAGGCCCAAAAGCTGGTGGCCCAGGCAGACACCGATGAGTGGCAGCCGGTCGCGCACAACCGGTCCGCGGGGACCGATGAGTGTCCGCAGGGTCTCGATGGTCGCTTCAACGGCCTCCGGGTCGCCGGGGCCGTTGCCGACTAGCACCCCATCCGGTTCGAGGGCCATGATCGCCTCGGCGGTCGTCGCATACGGTACGAGCACCGGCTCCAGGCCGCGCCGCGCCAACGACCGCGGCAGGTTGTTCTTGATCCCGCAGTCCACGAGCACAACCTTATGCCGTTGCTTGGCGCGGCGCGGCTCCGGCCACCCGTCCCACGAGGTATCGTCAAACGTCGCTGCCTCCGGGATCGTGACCTGCCCGACCAAATCTTGCTCGGAAAGCGGGATGACCCGCTGCGCCGACGAGACGAGGGCTGCACCGGCCTCACTCGCGCCGGGCGTCCTCCCCCGTAGCCAGGCGGCGGGATCGCGTCTCGCTGCCATGGCGAGGTGCTCATCGGCCGGGACCAACTGCGCGCGCCGGGCGCCGTAGGTTCGCAGGTGGCGGGTAAGTGCCCGCGTGTCGAACCCCTCGACCAGCGGGATACGCTCGGCTGCCAGGTAAGCGGCCAGTCCACCCTCGGCCCGCCAGTGGCTTGGCGCCGGGCAGTACTCTCGCACGATCAGTCCCGCCAGCCACGGCTGCCGCGACTCGGCGTCACCATCGGTCACGCCGTAGTTGTTGATGAGCGGATATGTCAACACGACAAGCTGACCGCGATAGGAAGGGTCGGTGCAGGTTTCCTGGTAACCGGTCATGGCGGTGGTGAAGACCAACTCACCGGCCGCCGCGAGAGGCGTCTCGCTTTCGTGGGAACGACGGGACGAGGAGGGACTGCCAGCGTCGGTTGGGACACCGTAGCCGAATGCAGTGTAACCGTCTTCGAGCGCCAAGATGTAGGGCTGTGCCGCCGAATTGCTTGTCACGACGCTACCTCTGTTGCCAACTGGTAGACGAGTTCGCCACCGACGAAGGTGTGCGTCACTTGACTGGGCAGGAATACGCCGTCGAGGGGCGTATTGCGACCTAGCGAGCGGAAGCGGCTCGTATCTACGCACCACTCGCCCTCCGGGTCGAATATGGTCACGTCGGCGCTCCCGCCGACCGCCAGCGAGCCGCCGTCCAGCCCGAAGATGTGGGCCGGACCACTCGTCAATGCCTCGATGGCCCGCGTTAACGGCAACTGCTCGGCTTGGACCAGGCTCATGATGCTCCCTAGCGCCGTTTCGAACACCGAGATGCCAAAGGCCGCCTCATCGTATTCGCACTCCTTGTCCGCGATGGTGTGCGGAGCGTGGTCGGTCGCAATGACATCAATCGTCCCGTCGCACAGCCCGGCAATCAGCACGTCCACGTCTGCGCGGGGCCGCAATGGCGGGTTGACTTTCGTGCGGGTGTCGTAGGGGGGCAAGCTCGCCGTGGCCGACCACCAGTGGCCGGCTACCAAGTCGTCGGTCAGCGTCAGATGGTGCGGCGTCACCTCGGCGGTGACGTGGACACCTTGCGCCTTGGCGCGGCGGATCAAGTCCACGCTGCCGGCGCTGCTGACGTGGGCCACATGCACGTGTGCCCCCGTGATCTTGGCCAGGGCAATGTCACGGGCGACGATGACCTCCTCCGCCGTCCCCGGCCAGCCCGGCAGGCCGAGCCGCGCGCTCACCGGCCCCTCGTGCATGACGCCGTGATGCGAGAGCGCCGGGTCCTCGGCGTGTTGGATGATGGGACGGCGGACGAGCAAGCTGTACTCCAGCGCCCGACGCATGACGCCGCTGTCGGTAAGACACGCACCGTCGTCGGAGAACCCGACCGCGCCGGCCTCGGTCAGCTCGGCCATCTCGACTAGCTCGCGGCCGGCCTGCTCGCGGGTAATGGCGGCGATGGGGTGTACGCGCACGACGCCCTGCGCCGCCACCGTGCGGGCGAGCGATTCGAGCACCGGCGCTGTGTCCAGCACTGGCAGCGTGTTGGGCATACAGCAGACCGTCGTGAAGCCGCCGCCGGCAGCGGCAGCGGTGCCCGTGGCAATCGTCTCTTTGGCCTCGTATCCCGGCTCGCGCAGGTGGCAGTGGAGGTCAATGAAGCCCGGACAGACGATCTGCCCGGCGGCCTCGATGATCTCGGCCTCGTCGGCGTTGAGATTGGGGCCCACGGCGGCAACTAAGCCGTCACGTAGCAACACGTCGCCGACCTGATCGAGCGATTGGGCGGGGTCAATGACCCTTCCGCCGCGAATCAGCACGGGGCGCAGTGCGGTGCTCACCCGACTGGGCCTCCTTGGTGGGCCAGAGCCGCACCACCCCTCCCACCATCCGTGCGGCTCTGGTCCGCCACCTGTCCGCCGGCCAGCAAGTACAGGAGCGCCATCCGCACCGCGAGGCCGTTCTGCACCTGCTCCTCAATGACCGACTGCTGGCCCTGCGCGACCTCGGGCGTGATCTCGACGCCCTCGTTCATCGGCCCCGGGTGCATGACTAACGCATGGCGTCTGGCCATCTTGAGGCGGTCGGTGGTGAGACCGTAACGCTGGCTGTACTCGCGCAACGTGGGCAGCAGCCCGGCCGACTGCCGTTCCTTCTGGAGACGCAGTGCCATCACCACGTCGGCCTCGGCAAGCGCCTCGTCCAAGTCGTAGGTGATGTGTACCTGGCCCCGTGGCTCGCCGGTTGTGGCTACTTGGGGCGCGGCGCGCACCGCTGTAGCGACGGCCGCGGCCGGCTGCCCGGCATCCGCCGTTGCCGCAGCATGATCGCCGCCGGGGCGGCTGGCTGACTGCACGGAGCGGCCGTTGGCGCCGATGCCGTTGTATCCGGCGGCGGGCGCGGCGGGGGTGCGGTAGGACCGTCGCTCCGGCTGCCCGGTGACGGCCGCGACCAGATCGTGCGGCACGAGCGTTGGCGGCCCGCACAGCGTCACGTCCGCACCCATCCGCGTAAATCCCCACAGGTTGGAGCGCGCCACGCGGCTGTGCAGGATGTCGCCGACGATCACCAGCTTCAGACCGGCCAAGTCGCCGAGGTGGCGACGGACCGTGAACAGGTCGAGGAGCGCCTGCGTCGGGTGCGCGTGCCACCCGTCGCCGGCGTTGATGACCCGCGCGGCGATGTGCTGACTCACCAGGTAGGGCGCGCCGGAGGACCGATGTCTCATAACCACCATATCGGCACCCAGGGCTTGCAGGGTCCGCGACGTGTCTACGAGCGATTCGCCTTTGTCTACGCTCGATCCCGAGGCCGTCACGTTCACCACGTCGGCGCTCAGATTTTTGGCTGCCAGCTCGAACGAGACGCGCGTGCGAGTGCTGGATTCATAGAAGCAGTTGACGATGGTTGTGCCGCGCAGCGCGGGTACCCGTTTGATGGGCCGCGCCAACACGTCGCTCATCGCCTCGGCCGTATCGAGCACTGCGCCGATCTCATCGGCGGTGAAGTCGTCCAGATCGAGAACATGCTTCCGTCGCAATGTCATCGCCTCGCTCCTTCCCGGCTCAGGCCCACTCCGGCCTATCCCACTCCGCTACGGCTCCACCGGATCGCGCCGGCCTGGGCGCAGTAGCACCGCGTCCCGTCCGTCGGTCTCCAGCAGGTGTACGTCCACACTCTCGTCGCGGGCCGTCGGCAAGTTCTTGCCTACGTAGTCCGCCCGCAGCGGTAGCTCGCGGTGTCCGCGATCAACCAACACGGCCAGCTGAATCCACTTGGGGCGCCCATACGCCAGCAGCGCGTCGAGGGCGGCGCGCACACTGCGTCCCGTATAGAGAACATCATCCACGAGCACCACCCGCCGCCCGCTGACGTTGACGGGCAGGGTCGAGCGGCGCATGGCCCGCCGGCCGCCCCGCAGATCGAGGTCGTCCCGGTGGAGGGTCACGTCCAGCTCGCCGACCGGTACCATGACACCCTCTACCGTCTCGATGTGCTCCGCCAGGCGGCGGGCGAGTGGCACGCCGCGACTAACCACACCGACCAGCACGAGATCGTCGGCGCCGCGGTGCCGCTCCAGGATTTCATGGGCAATCCTGACCAGCGCGCGCCGCACGTCCTCGGCGTGCAAGATCATCTTGCCGCCGCGCTGCGTGGCCGCCGGCACGCCGTTCGGTTGCGCTTGCCCTTCAGTCATCACCGTCGTTCAGCGCCTCGTCGCCCGGGCACGTAATCCGCACGCGATCCTTAGGCTGCTCGCCTCCGGCACACCTCCCCGGCCGGTGTACAAGGACACGCTGAGGCGAGGAAACGGAGCAATGCAGTCAATAGCGGTAGCCGCTCGACGGGTACGATGCAGACGCGGAGAGACACGCGCCGCACACAGCGGAACCATGGCTATGCTCCTTGCCGCCTCACAGGGTCGGCTTAAAGGTGCGAGGGTGCGAGCGACCGGGTTGGTTTGCTCCCGGTCTGCCCCAACCATAGCGCAGTGACCATGGCGGCCGCAAGTCCGGCGGCGCGGCGGCGAGACTGCCGTCTTCCCTCCCCGGCCCGCCTCGTCACTGCGGCGCGCGCCGCAGTCCAAGTTCCCACCTTGCGGCGGCTGGCCCAGCGGTCCATAATGGGCTACCGGAGGAAGGCGTATGGAATGGGTATTGGTTCCCGTCGTGGCCATTATTGCTGGCGCTGCCATGAAACTGTACCCAAGTTATGTAAAGCTCAAACTAGAAGAGCGCAAGCAGCAGGCGGCCAGCTTGCCGGCGGACGCACAAGAACGGCTGGAGCGTCTTGAGTCGCGGCTCGCCGAGATGAGCGAGGAGCAGCGGCAGCTGCGGTCCGAGCTGGAATGGCAAGGGAAGCTGCTGCAGCAATCCTCGGAGAAGTGAACCACCGGCCTCCTGGCACACGAGCGAAACCGGCGGCGTAGCCGCCTGGTCAAAGAGGCGAGGCCGCGTGGCCGGCTGGCCATCGCCGCACTGCAAGGTATGAAGGAGCCAAGTGATTCATATGGCAGGTTTCGAGCTTGTTATCATGGCAGTCCTTTCCCTGTTCGCCTTGGGTATCTTTGGGTATTTGGGGCGGCTGGTCATACTGACCGTACAACGGTGGCTACTGGCGAGACGGGAAGCACCGCAGCTTCCGAACGATCTCGCCGAACGGCTACTGCGGATCGAGCGACGCCTCGGTGACGTGGAAGAAGAGCAGCGGCAGCTACGTACTGAGGTAGACTGGCAAGGGAAGCTGTTGCGGCGGCCGGACGCAGAGTGATGCGGCGCCGCACGCTGATGCCAGTGAAGGAGACTGCACGATGGCAACGACTACCACCGCGCACACCGTTCGGGTGCAGGCCCAGCCGATCACCGCCGAGAACTTTGCTCCCTATGGCCGCCTGGTCACGGTCGAACGGGGTGGCTTGAGCCTGCGGGAGGGACACTTCACGGCCCGGCTCATGACGGTGGAGCGGGTTCCGCAGCGCCTCAACCGCGTCAATCGCCACCTCGACCACACGCAACTGTTCATCCCGTTGGGCGGTGCGCCATTTGCGGTGTTCGTGGCGCCGCCCGACGAGCCGGTAGACGGCTTTGACCCAAGCAAGATCGCTGCCTTCACGACCGACGGGCAGACGGCCGTGATCTTCCACGTCGGCACGTGGCACATCGAGCCGCGTTCCCTCCAAGGCGACACCTGCCAGCTCGTCAACGTCCAGAGCAACGTATCGCCGCAGAACACCGAGCTTATTGCGATTGAGGACGAGCTAGGCGTGACGGTCGAGCTGGCAGTGTAGCGCCCACGCGGAAATCCCCGTCCCCCCGCCGCAGCGGGGGGACCATAGGGGGGCTAGCCGCGGCGCGTGTACTATAATTGCCCTATATCCGTCCGCTACCCCGAGACCCACCATGGCGATCACAGCGCCCACGCCCGTCATCACCATGCTGCCCTACCAACGGCAGGGTGAGATTGACTACGCCCGCCTCGACTATGACCCCGATGAACCCGTCCTCAAGCCTGAATGGATGGAACAAGAACAGCCCATGCAGGAGATCATCGGCCTGCTCGCCAGTCGGTTCACCGACTTCGGCCGGCGCCCCGATACCTTCCTTAGCAGCAACACGATCCTCTGCTACGACCCGGACGACCTCAACGTGCGCGTCTCCCCGGATGTGTACCTGGCCTTCGGGGTGGATACGCACGCCATCCGGGAGCGCAAGCTGTATCTGCCCTGGGAAGCGGGCAAGCCGCCGGATTGGGTGCTGGAGATCGGCTCGTCCAGCACCGGCCGGGAAGACGTAGGCCGGAAACGCGACATCTATGCCCACATCGGCGTGCCGGAATACTGGCGCTTCGATCCGACTGAGGAGGGGAAGTATCACGGGCAGCGGCTGGCCGGAGACCGGCTGGTAGGTGGGGAGTATGAGCCTATCGAGCTGACTACGACACCAGACGGCGTTCTGCAGGGCTACAGTGAGATGCTGGGGCTGAGTCTGTGCTGGGATCATGGCTGGCCGCGGTTCTACGATCCGGTGGCAGGCACCTACTTGGAGAGTTGGCAGGAGGTGTGGGACGCCCGCGAGACGGCTGAAGCGCAGGCCGCCGTCGAGCAGGCCAGCCGGCTGGCGGCCGAGGCACGCATCCGGCAGTTGGAGGCGGAACTGCGCCGCCGGCAGACGGAACGATAGCTGCGCTAGGTGTAGCTGTCCCGATAGAGCAAGCCGTCGTCCCGATGGTGTTCGAACGGCCGGGTTGGAGTTGTGATGGGTATGGTCTCAGCAAGAGGAGGCGAAGAGTCGCCTGGGATACTGACCATCCAGGAAGAAGAGTATCGTTTCAAGGTGCTCTGGAATCGGCGCTTGCTGCTGGGTTACAACAAGGGCTACCTCCAATACGGGGACTTCTACAAGTCCAAGCCGGATATACACCCGGTCCACTCTCCTAGCGGCCGGCCCCTCACGACGACCGGCGCGCACCGCTACAACCATCATCGCTCGCTCTGGATTGGCCACGCGCGGGTCAACGGCGTCAACGTCTTTCACGACAACAACCCGCAGCGGCCCAATCTGGGCCACATCGTGCTGGAATCCGCAACGCCGGAGGTGCTCGACGACGGCGCTGCCGTGGCGCTACGCACGCGCAATCGGTGGATACGACACGACGGGCCGACATTGCTCACCGAGCGACGCGACGTGATTGTCCGCGCTGCCCAGCACGGGGGGCGAACGCACGCCATTGACCTGACCTCGGAATTGATAGCCAGTGCCGGGCCGATCACCCTCGAACGGGACACTCATGCGTACCTCGGCTTGCGCGTGGCGGACAGCATGGACGAGGAAGACGGTGGTCAGCTACTCAACAGCAACGGCCAGCGCGGTGAAGCGGGCTGCATGGGACAAGTGGCCAACTGGTGCGATTACAGCGGTGAGGTGGCCGGCGCGGCCGTCGGCGTGACGATCATGCATCATCCCGACAACCCACCGACGGCCTTCTTTGCCCGCGCCTATGGTGCGCTTTTCTCCAACCCTACTCTCCTGGAAGAGCGGCACATTACCGCTGGCGACCGCCTGGTGCAACGCTGGCGAATTCTGCTCCACGAGGGCGATGCGCGGTCGTTCGATCTCGCCGCCGCCTATCGAGCGTACCTGGCAGTCGCTCCGACGCAGCGGTGAGGGCAGCCGATTCCCCCTCTCCACCATGTAGAGAGTGACCGGGGGTGAGGGATGCTGACAAGGGTAGGTTTTTCTGTAGGGGCGCGCTTCACCGCGCCCGCGCCCCCCGTCATTCCCGCGAAAGGAGACCTTTGCATAACCCCCAAATGGAGTGCGAGAGGGACAATGCACCACTCCTCGCTAACCTGGAAGGACCGGTTTTTGGATTCCCGCCTTCGCGGGAATGACGGGTTACGCAAAGGTCTCCGAAAGCGGGAATCCACCCCCTCTCCAACATTTGGAGAGGGGGCCGGGGGGTGAGGACCATCCTGCCCATCCCGCAAATCCTGATGCAGACAAAAAACCCACCCCTGTCAGGGTGAGGCACAGCACCCTAGTCGTCGAACAGGGCGCTGACCGACTCGCCGAGGTGGATGCGACGGATGGCCTCGGCCAACAGCGGCGCTACCGAGAGGACACGGAACGAGGTTGTGTCTGTGAGCTTGTGCCGGCTCGGTACGGTGTCGGTGATGACAATGCCCTCGAAGACGGAAGACTCTAGCCGCTCGACGGCGCCGGCGGCCAGCACGGCATGAACTGCGCCGGCGAAGATGCGCCGGGCACCATGCTCGCGCAGCAGGTTGGCGGCGCTGATCAGCGAGCCGCCGGTACCGATGATGTCGTCGAAGAGAATGGCATCTTTGCCCCCGACGTCGCCGATCACGTTCACGGCGCGGACCGTGCGTTCGTCGAGCCGCTCCTTGTCAATAATGGCCAGTGGCAAGTTGAGCCGGCGGGCGTAACGCCGGACCAGCTTGGCGCGGCCGACGTCCGTGGCCACGGCGACGACTTGGCTCATGTCCAGACCCTGTTCGCGGAACGCCGCCGCAACGAGCGGAAGCGCCGTCAGGTTGTCGCAGGGACAGGACATGAACCCCTGAATCTGCGCGGCGTGGAGGTCAATCGTCAACACCCGGTCGGCGCCGGCGGCGAGGAGTAGATCGGCCACGAGGCGGGCGGTGATGGCAATGCGCGGCTGGTCCTTCCAGTCGGACTGTTGGTAGGGATAAATCGGGAGCACTGCCGTAACCCGCTGGGCCGAGGCGCCCTTGCAGGCATCAATCAGCATCAGCAGCTCCATCAGATGGTCGTTAACGGGTTTGGTGGACGACTGCACCACGAACACGTCGGCTTCGCGGACGTTCTCCCGGACTTGTACGTAAGTGCAGCCGTTGTAGTACTTCGTCGTGAACGATTCGCTCAACGGCCGGCCTAGCTCGGCACAGATGGCCTGGCCGAGGTCGCGCCCGGCCGGCCCGGCGATGATGCGAATGCGATCACCTGCGGTTGCTGCCATGTTCTCCCTCTGGCTTCGGTCTCAGCAAGGCAGCCGTTGCCGGCGCAGCTTTGCTGCACCCAGGATCGGGCCGGGCCACCGCTTATGCGGCGGCCGCACAAAGCGGCTTCCTGATCGCATCGCCCGCTGCCCAGTCCTCGCGAGCGGCCCCTTGGGGGCGCAAGACACTGCCACTCGTACAACGTCCGAGACAGTATGGCAGGTGCGTTCCATGGCCGGCTACCGGCTACGACGTGCGGTGATGAGCGGGTTGGCCGTGCCCTTCTCAGCAGGTGCCCGTTGCATCGGCTACCCTTGTGTCATCCAGCCCAATTGCCGCGCAGCGGGCCGCGCACCCGGCTCGTTGACAACGCCTGAAGCGTAGGGATAGGTTGGCACTCGCACATGATCGTGTTGACCCGCCGCCCCGCCGCATCGCCGCGTGGCTCTTTCTGCTCCTGTTGTGCGTCTATTTGCTGTCTATTGGCGGCACCGCATACTCTGCCGACGGCCATTTCGCTTTTGAGATGGCGAAATCCCTACTACTGGACCCTTCCCATAGCTACTTTCACCGCTTCCGCACGGGTTTCATCCGCTGGGGTATGCTGGCGCCGGTGCTGGCCCAGCCGCTCGTGCTGACTGGCGAGCTGGTTGCCCGGCAGGCGCCGCAGCGCGATGAGCTGGTTATCAATGGGCATCACTACCGCTTGGAGGTGTGGCCGGTGGTCGGTCCGCCCAACGGCGGCGACCGGCAGCAGTCGTTCGAGGTGGCGCTGCCCCAAACGGTCACCGTCTCCGAAGTCCATCTGATCTCGTTTCTGTCCAATGCGGCGGCGGTGCCGGACGGTGCATCGGTCGCGTCCGTGCGGCTCACGGGAGCAGAGCAGCCGATAGCAGAGCTGGCGCTCCAAGCCGGTCGGGATACCGCCGAGTGGGCTTGGGAGCGCCCGGACGTGCGCCAGCGCGTAGCGCACGCTCAGGCGCCAATCGCCGGGCAGTGGATCGGCCAGCCATTGGGCCGCTACTACTACGCGGTGCTCCCCGTGTCCCCGGCCGTGCCCCGCACCGCCCTGAGCGTGGCCTTCACCGGCAGTGTCGGCACTTTGCACGTGATGAGCCTGGCGGTGCGCGATGCGGCGACCGGGGCGGTCGTTGATGTCCGCAACGGTGAGCGGATTTGGTCGCAGCGTGAAAACCGCGACATCTTTTTGCGTCTGGCCTATGCGGTGCTGCCGGCGCTGGCAACCGCGGCCGCCGGAGTGCTGGTATATGCGCTCGTGCGGACGCTCGGCTACGCGGCCCCGGTGGCTGTCTTGACGGCATTGGGCTACGGCCTAGGCACAATGGCCTGGCCCTACGCGAAACTGGACTTCACCGAACCACCGGCGACGGCCTTTGTCTTGCTGGCCACCCTGCTGCTGACCTTGGCCTTGCGCCATCCTGCCGCCCTTCATTTCCGCGAAGACGGCAATTCACCACTGCTCCTGTCGTCGCCGGTCCTGCTTGCAGGGCTGGCCGGGGTGAGCTGCATCGCCGCCATCGCCACCAAATACGTCACGGCGTGCTTCATCCCCCTGCTGCTCGTGCATGGAATCCTGCTCGCTACGGGGCTGCCGAGCGGTCGGCGCCTCGGCGTGGCCGTGCGGCTGCTCGGCGCCTTCCTGCTCCCGATCCTGGCACTGGGTATCGTCGCCCTCGCCGCCTCGGTGGTCGTTGCTGGCGGTCCCCCGGTGCTCCTGGCGGAGTTCTTTGGCGGACTGCAACGCGGCTGGTTGGGACTCCCACCTTGGATCGGTTTTCGTGGCCTGGTCTTCAGCCCGGGGAAGAGTCTGTTCCTCTACTCGCCGTTCCTGATCCTCGGTCTGGTGAGCATTCCGCTATTCGTCCGGCGGCACGGCTGGCGCGGCGCCCTGTACGTCGTCGTGCCGTTGCTCTTCATCGCCATCTACAGCCTCAAGCGCGTCTGGGACGGCGGCGGCTGGGGGCCGCGGTACATGGTCCCGATGCTGCCGTTTCTCGCCATCGTCGCGGCGCCGCTGCTGGCTGCGGCATGGCGGCGTGTACCCTCAACCCACCGGAAGCGCACGATCCTATGGAAAGTGGTAGTGCGCTTCTGGCAACGTTGGCTGCTGCTGTCCTTTCTCCTGTTGGCGGCGCTCGTCCAGGTACTCGGTGTAGTCAAGGACTTCAATCTGTTCGCCTCGATGTATCGCCAGCACCTGTACCCGCAGCTACCGGACGCGGGGGCGTCGCTGGGCGGACGGGACTACCTGGAGTTCCTGGAGGGGCCGGGGTTGCGCCGAGCGCCGCAAACCCCGTTCGAGCCACGGACCGATACACCGGCCCGCGATATTGGGTACCTCTACGGGGTTGATCGGCTCGACATGCAGATCACCTTCCGCGAGCGGCACACCACCTGGCTCTCGCTCTATACCGTTGACTTCAACCGCCAAAGCCGACAGCAGACGATTGTGCTCCGCGATAGCCGCGGCGAGCGGCGCTACCGCCAGCACGATCCGTTCGAGGAGGGCGTGTGGTTAGGCTGGCAGGTGGAAGGCAGCCCGGAGCGGCCGGTCGAGATCACCGTCATCCAGGAAGGACACGACGTTGCGGTGCTGTCGGCCCTCACCTTCGACCCATTGCCGGTAGACGGTCGGTGGACCGACGCACCCAGGACCGACCGCGCGACTCAGGGCCGCTGGCGTGACCGCTACGGCCGTGAAGGGTTTGTGCTGTTCGCCTGGCGAGGCGACCACTCGGACGCGGTGCAGTTCCCACCCTACGTCGCGGGGTACAGCGGCGGCGAGCGGGTCAATATCGTCACGACCGAGGGGAGCGTGGCGGAGGCCGGCTTGCTCTACGCGCCGCCGTTCAGCCCCTTGCTCAACCATGCGTGGCTGTTGAGCGCCGACGCGGTGCGGACTATCTGGCCCGGCCGTCTGGACCTACTCCAGCAGGTACTGGCTGTGCCCCCGTGGCGTTGGTGGGGACTGAACCTGCAACTGGCGCATCCCGAGTTCGGTCTTGGCCTGGACCTCTGGCCGGCCCGACTCTACGGCGACTACGGCTCGCACGATAGGCTGCTTGCTGCCGTCATCACCTTGTTGATCGTTATCGAAGGGGGGCTGGTCTTGGCGGCGCTCGGCCTCCTGCGCGCGCTGCGGGGGGCGGCGTCACCGGTACGTGGCTGGCGTGGGTGGCTCCATGGCTGGCCGCCGTGGCTCACCGTATGCGGTTTGGCGCTGGCGCTGACGGCTTACAATATCGCCCAGTTCCGCTGGGGATAGTGAAGAGGGTGAGGCTGCACCCTACTCTGTGCTCTCTGTGTGCTCTGTGGCTAGGAAAGCTGGAAGTGGTTCCTTAATGAAGGTTGCGAACTTGATGAGGTGGTGTGTTGACCCCCACCCTAGCCCTCCCCCGGATTGAGCTACCAGGGGAGGGAGTTGATCGTCCCCCTGCGAAGCGGGGGACCATAGGGGGGCTATCTCCTACCGCATCAAGTTGTCAACTTTCATCAAGGCACCGGATTCCGGCTTGCATCGAGATTGATCTGACGTGACTCGTAGCCTCGCACCCGCTGCCCGCCGGCCCGTCGCGGCGACGACGGCCGCCGGCCTCGTCTTCTGCATCTTGCTTTCCACCTATGCGTTGACCGGCGGCGGCGAGGGGTACAGCGTGGACGGCCGGTTCGGCTACGAGATGGCCCGCTCTATCGCCTTCGACCCGGACCGGAGCTATCTCGGAGAGTTCCGGCGGAACTTTGCTCGCTGGGGCATTGTGATGCCGCTGCTCGGCCAGCCGCTACTCCGGCTTGGTCACGCGGTCGGCATAGCTACACCCCCGCGCGATGGCCTCTACCTCGATGGTCAACTGCACGTGCTCCGCGCGTGGCCTCCCTTGCCCCTCGACGGCACCGCCGCGCCGATTCGGATTGACCTCTCCCAGCCGGTATCGGTGACACGCCTGCGAGTGGTCTCCTACCTCGCTTTGAGTACGCACATCGCTCAGGACACGACCGTTGCTGAGGTGCGACTGGTGGATGAGGCGGGACATGCTACCCGGGTGCCGGTGCGTGCCGGACTGCACACCGCCGAGTGGGCCTACGACCGACCGGGCGAGGCCGCGCGCGTTCTGCATCGCCGTGCTCCGCTGGTCGGCCACTGGGACGGCGTGCCGGAGGCCAACCTCTACGGGGCCACGATTCCCGTCGCACCGGCTGTGCCAACGGTGCGCTTGGAAGTCCACCCGGTCGCACTGACCAGCGCCGGCGGTGCCGTGCTGTTCGTGCGCGTCGTGGCGCTGCAGGACGGCCGGAGCGGCGCATGGGTCACTGTGCCCGGCGGGCCGCGCCTGGGGAGCGCCGATCAGACTCCCGCCTTTTTCGAGCGCCTGGGTTACTCGCTGCTGAACGGGTTTGCGACCGCGACGACGGCCGCGCTGCTGGTGGCGCTAGTCGTGCTGCTGGGCTATAGCGTCGGGGCGGCGGTCTGTGTGGCACTGGGGTTTGGGCTGGGGACGCTCGCCTGGCCCTACGCAACGTATGACTTCTCCGAGCCGACGGCCGCCCTCTTTCTGGTAGCCGGCACGACGGCCGTCTATGCCGCTCGTCGGTACCCGCGGTGGGCACTCGGTCTGGGAGTCGCCGCTGGCGCCGCGTTCGTCCTGGCCGTGGGGGCGAAGTATACGTCGGCGATCATTATTCCGCTGGTTGTGTTGCAAGCCTCGTGGCTCGGATTACGACCGGCCGCAGCGCCGCACGAGCGGCGCGTGGCGTTGGCGTTGGTGCTAACGCTGGGGCTGCTGGGGCTGCTGGGGCTGCTGGCGATGGTTGCCGTAGCCGGGCGTGTACCCATCGTCCTGGGCGAGTGGCTCGGCGGGCTGCAACGCGGCTGGCTCAGTCTGCCTATCTGGATCGGACTACGGGGGCTGTTCTTCAGCCCCGGCAAGAGCCTCTTCCTCTACGCCCCGGTGTTGATTCTGGCGGTGTTGGGGATACCCGCGTTCTGGCGTCGCCACCGGACAGAGGCGCTGCTCTTTCTCGTGGCGCCGTGGCTCTTTGTCCTGGTGTTTAGCATGAAAAGTGTCTGGCACGGCGGCGGATGGGGCCCACGCTACCTCGTGATGATCGTGCCTTTCCTGGCGATAACCGCTGCGCCGGTTGTCCAATCGCTCGTGAGCAGCGATGGCTCGCACATTAAGCGCTGCCTGCTCCGTGTCGGCTGCGGCCTGCTGCTGGCGTTTTCCTGCGCCGTGCAGGTAGTCGGAGTCACCAAGCACCCCAACCTGTACCCGATTATGTTCCGCGCTCACATCTTGCCGCAGCTCGATGAGCACGGCATTGCCTACGGTGGACGTGACTACTGGGAGGAGTTGGGTGGTCCGGGGCTGGTGCGGGCGCTGCGCGACCCGGCGTCCGGCGAGCGCCGCCTGGGGTATGCCTACAGCGAACCGCCCGACGTGCCCATTCCGCACACTACGCCGGATGGCAACGTCGTGTTGAGCACACAGTCACCGCTGCGTATCAGTGTTGCGGTTGCCGAGCCGGTCACGTTTCGGCTCTCACTCTACACGGTGGATTGGGACCGGCGCGACCGGCGGCAGAGCATCATCGTCAAGGACGCCCGCGGCTGGCGAGAGAGCCAACTGGACCAGGACTTCAGCGCCGGGGTATGGCTGCGGTATCCGGTCGAGGCGACTCCACTGACGCCGGTAGAAATCTACGTGCAGAGCTACGGGCCGGATACGGCTGTCCTCTCTGCGCTGGCCTTCGACCCGCACGACGGTAGCGAGTGGGATCAGGCGCCCGTGTTCGATACGCAGATGGCCGGCCAAAGCCGCACGGATGGTGCCAGGTGTGGTGCGACTTTGGCCTGCCCACCCGCACAGTGGTCGGACCGCTACGGTCACGACGGCTACGTCTTGCTCGGCTGGAGTGAAGATCGGAGCGACCGGGCCAAGCTGCCAGCCTACGTCGCGCGTTACGGCGGCGGAGATCGGGTCAACCTGGACACGCGCGAGCAAGACATTGCCGAGACGCCACTCCTGTACGGTTTGCCGTTTACACCCCTGCTCGGCCACCTCTGGTTTCTAGGTGCCGATGTGGTGGGGGCCGTCTTCCCAAACCGCCCGGACTTACTGGAGCGTGCGCTGGCCTCCCCGCCGTGGCGATGGTGGGGCCTGACCCTGCAACCGCCGCATCCTGAGCACGGCATGGGCCTCGATCTGTGGCCGGCGCGGCTCTACGACCATTTCGCCTCGCACCCGCCGGTGCTAGGGGTTGCCGCCGTCGTCGTGCTCCTGCTCTGGGGCGTGCTCATCATTAGCGTGGCCCGCCTGCTGACCTTGCTCCGGCCCGGGCCCGGCGGTCGCCGGCTCGCCGGCTACACGTCTCTGTGCTTGCTCCTCCTGCTCGCGCTCTATGCCGTCGCGGCGGTGCGAACGTAGCGGGCGATGCGGCGCCAGCCGCTGCGGAGTGCGAGCACCAGGCCCCATAGGCCGGCGGCATACGTCAGCAGCAGGAATGGCTCGGCCGGGTGGTTGAATCGCGCCCGGTCGGCATTCACCAGCACCGGCACCAAGAGCAGTCCCACGCCCATTCCCAGCGGCACGAGCGCCGGGCGCAACCGTCGGCTCACGACGGCTGAGACGGCACCTACGACGGTAAGTAAGAGGGTGAGATGTGGTGGAAGCAGGTCAGGCCGGAAGAGACGTGTGATCCAGTCAACACGATTACCGGCCAGTTCCGCGATGGTGGCGAACTCGTCGTGGACACCGAAGATCGGCGAGCGAATATTGAGCAACTCTTGTTGATCGTACAAGTCGTGGACCCGCTCCTTGGCAAAGCCGCCGCGCCACATGCGCTGGAGTCTAAACCAGGTCTTGTCGAGGTACCCGGCAGGATTGCGCGAGATCACATCGAGAGTCGCCGCCGTAATGAGTGCTGGTGTGCGGTCGGAGCCGAACTCCGCCCCGACTCGCTGCCACGCCTCCCAATGCGAGAGGTGCCGGTCTTTCGATGCCTGTAGCAGTGCCAGCACGCGCCGTAGGTCCGGGTCGTGCGCTGCGCTGTTGGCCCACGTATAGGTCCCTTCTTCTTGCCAGAGCCGCACGAGGAGTTGTTGCCCCAGGCTGTTGCTGAGGCCGATATAGCGGTACTGTAGCCAGTTGTGTACTAGCCATGGGCATACCACTACCCCAAAGATCGCCACAAAAGTTAGGATACGCAGCCACGTCCGGTAGCGGTGAGCACCCTCATACACCAGCAGCAACAGGCATACGGCGATGAGGGCCGGCTGGATGACCAGCCGGGTCAGCGCCGCCAAGCCGAGGGTAGCGCCGGCAGCGACGACGGTCCACCAGCCACCGCCACCGTGCAGCATCCGCACGGTGAGCAGCACAAAGAGCAGCGCCAGGGGGATGAACAGCGCCTCCGTATAGATGCCATGCTCGATGATGAGGAGATACCCGTTCGCGGCCGTACCGAGTGCTGGCAGGAAGGCCAGCAGGGGTGGCAGGAACGCTCGCCCAACGGCATAGGTGAGTAGCACGGTGCCAATGCCCAGGAGGTGTTGGACAGCCACTACCGCGAGGAAATCGGGGCCGAGCAGAATCTGCACTCCGGCGACGAAGGTCGAGTAGCCGGGCGGGAAGATGTAGCTTAATGGTGCGAACGAAAAGGCCGTGCGGATCGTCTCCGCAGCCTCCACGTAGGCGCCGCTATCACCGATCACAAACGCCGGTGCGCGGAACATGATGCTGGCCCGGGAGCCAAGCGCCACGACCACGCTGATACCGATACAGACCGCATCCGCATGAGTGTCTAGCCAGGCGTACCAACGCCTTATCGCGTGAGCTACGCGGCGCGCCAACTCTGCGCTACGCTGACCCCAGAGCGCCGCGCTCAAGCTGAACCCGGCGCAAACCACGCCTGCCAGAAGCAGCGTGCTGGGGCGCAGGGCGCCGGTAGACAGGCCGAATAGCCGGTTGCTTACAACCCAAGCCGCCAACAGGACGGCGGCAACGGTGCTGGCGCCCCAGAGTGCCTTGCGCTGCCACGATGCAGCCGTGCTGGTAGTGGCGCCGGATACTGCCGAGGCCAGCAGTAGGCCGACGAGTACCCCCAGCAAGAGCAGCGAGGCCGGATCAACGAGCCTCGTCCCGGTGACAAGCTCGGTGCCGGCCGCGAGCAGGCCCAGCACCATCGGCAGCGCAAGCGCGGCGACGGTGACGCGCATACGTAGCCTGTGCCATCCCATATCCTGTCTGTCCATGTGGATACCTGGCCTAACCGGTCTCCGGCCGGCCTCCTATCCTGTCGGATGCCTCAGGCGACCGGCGCCTCGTGCTCTACGGCCTGCGTGATCTCGTCGAGCCAGACGACCATCTCGGCGGTGATGTCGTTCTTGAGCACTTCGCTTCCTGGCAGGGACCAGTAACCGGCCTCGGCTTGCGCTGTGATGAGGTTGTCGCCTACGCGGACGGCCATCTCCCGATACTTGCGCTCACCCGTCAGCGTATAGAGCACCGCCGCAGCCCAGCCCACTTTGCCCGCACGCAGCAACCGGAATAGATAGTCGCTCGCTCCCTCTGCGAAGCGCATGTACTCCTTGGCCAGCGCCAGCCACTTTCCTTCCCCGGTTGCCTGGTAGAGCCGCGCCAGGAAGCCTCCGGCGATGCCCGGATGGAAAAAGAACTGGTCCCGCTCGGCACCGCAGCTCATCACGTAACGGATTTCATCATCGGGGTCGGGATTGGTGTGCAGTCCCTCGGCGCGGCTGTAGACCGAGTAGAGCTGCTGTGGATAGTTGGGTTGGGCCGCCATGAGCGTTTGCATCCAGCGGCCGACCCCACGCGCTACGTCCAGCCGGCCGGTGTAGAGCGCCGCCTGCCCTGCTCCGCTGACCACCCAGAGGTCCTGCTTGGTGTGGGCGTCACGCCTGCTGGGGCTGGAGTAGAACCCGCCGCTCTCCGTGTCCCGGAAGTCCAGGAGGAAGTCCATGCCACGCTGGGAGAGGTCGAACTGCCCCAGGCGGTGTGCCCCGATAATAACCCAGGAGTTGTAGTAGATGTAGGCGTACTCGGCATGTAGATCGGCGTACTCGCTCCCCGGCCGGGGCCGCGGCCCGAAATCACCGGCTGCGGTCATACTGTGCTGGCGAATCCAGGCGCACAGTCGGTTTGCCGCGTTGGTCTCGCCGCAGACTTGGAAGGCGGCCGGCACCTTGTAGTACTCGATTGCTCCAAGTGCCGGATTTCCAAAGCTGCCATCGGCGTGCTGTTGCGCCAGCAAGTAGGCACAGCCGCGGTCTCGTGCCGCGCGAAAACGCTTCATCGCTACTGCCGCCTTGCCGCCTCACCCCCGCCTACTGCACTTAACGCTGACACATCCGCAGGAGATCCTCGTTCGTCAGAAAAGACTCATAGGCTGCAACGAATTGGTCGAGCGTTTCCGCCTCCGTCGCCGCGGTCGTATCGAGCACGATCCGCTTCTGAACCAGCGACGCCGCTACTTCTTCCTCGAACCGCCGGAGCACGTATTCGACATCTTGCTCCTGCACAACCTGGTGCGGGTGCGGATTCTCGCGCATCCGCTGGCGGATCGCTGCCGGGGAGGCCTTGACTAGCACCAGCACCACGTCGGATGCGAGGTCCAGGATACGCCGCTCCATCTTGCGGGCCATCTCAGTCCGCTGACCGGCCGGGCTACGCGCCGGTGCAGCGCTTTGCTCTCCGCCGTAGCCGTAGTAGAGCGGCGCATAGACCGCCTCCTCGATGAAGGGAGCCATCAGGTTGTGGTCGGGCTTGGTGTAGAAGTTCGGCGAGATGTGATACTCGATCATGAACCGCTGGAGCATCTCCTTGGCCTGCGGGTGCAGCCCCAGCAGCGAATCCTGCGCCTCCGGCTCCAGCTCCGTCGAGGGGATGGTGTGATGGTCGTGGAAGTGGGCGGTAGCCCCGATGGTCCGTTCTGCCCAGGCCATGATCTGCGCTGCCAGCGTGGTTTTCCCCGCGTATTCGCAGCCGGTCATCAAGAGATACATGGTTGCCTCTTCTCCGCACGAGTGTTCACAATGCTAACGCCGGGATCGTCCTGCCGGGCGGCCAGCGCCGACGCACGTGACGGAAGCTATTGTAGCGATGATCGGGGTTTGGCGATAGGATGTCGGCGGAGCTAAGAGGTAGAGTACCGGCTATGGACATGCTCGTGGGCGTAGACATCGGCGGGACGTTCACCGATGTACTGACGTTCGATGAGCAGCGTCGCCAGCTGCACGTCGCCAAAGTACCCACCACTGCCGGCGACCAGTCGCGCGGGCTGATCGCGGCCCTCGATACGCTCCGGACTTCCTACCCGAACATCGCACTGGTAACACACGGCACGACCGTTGCGACCAACGCCATCCTGGAGCGCAAGGGGAGCCGCTGCGGGTTGATCGCTACGCGCGGTTTCCGAGACATCCTCGAGCTACGGCGCCGCGACCGGCCGCACCTCTACGGCTTGACCGGCTCCTACGAACCGCTGATCCCGCGAGACCTGCGGTGCGAAGTTACCGAGCGTATCTCCGCCGAGGGCGCGATCCTCACGCCCTTGGCCGAGGCCGAGGTCATCGCCGTGGGCGAGCGGCTGGCCGCTGAGGGGGTGGCGGCTATCGTCATCAGCTTTATGAACTCCTATGCCAACCCCACCCACGAGCTACAGGCCAAAGCCATCTTGGAAGCGCGCTGGCCGGACCTCTACGTCACCGCCTCGGCCGATGTACTCCCCGTGTTTCGGGAGTTCGAGCGCACCAGTACTGCCGCGGTCAACGCCTACGTCCAGCCGACCGTCAGCGGCTACTTGGCCCGGCTGCAAGCGCGTCTGAGCAGTCACGGCTCTCCTGGCGGACTGTTCATCATGCAGTCCAACGGCGGGATGATGTCGGCCGCAGCAGCCCAACGCTACCCGGTGCATACGGTGCTCTCCGGTCCGGCCGCGGGCGTCATCGCGGCGGCCAACCTCGCGGGCCAGAGTGGTGTTGCCAACCTCATCACCTACGACATGGGCGGGACCAGCCTCGACGTGTCGCTAGTCGTGGATGGCCGGCCGCTGACGACCAGCGGGATGGAGCTGGAGTTCGGTATTCCGATCATGGTGTCCATGGTTGACATCCATACCGTCGGCGCGGGTGGCGGGAGTATCGCTCGCGTTGACCCCGGCGGCATTCTGCGGGTGGGGCCGGAGAGCGCCGGGGCCGATCCGGGGCCGGTCGGATACGGACGCGGCGGTACCCAACCGACGTTCACCGACGCCCAGCTCGTGCTGGGCCGGATCAACCCCCGTTACCCAATCGGCGGCGCCGCCGACCTCGCGTTCGACGTGCCCCGCGCACGGGCGGCGATTGCCGAGCAAGTCGGTGCGCCGCTCGGTCTCGCCCCGGACGCGGCGGCGCAGGCCATCATCACCGTCGCTACCAACCGGATTGCGGGCAGCCTGCGGCGTGTCTCGGTGGATCGCGGGCACGATCCGCGCGACTTTGCCCTATTCGCCTCCGGCGGCGCCGGGCCGCTGCTGGTCAGCGCGCTCCTCCGCGAGCTGGGAGCAGCACAGGCATTGGTCCCCTACGCGCCCGGCATTGCCTCGGCGTGGGGTTGTGCGATTGCGGACCGCCAGCACGACTATGTGACGATGCTGAACCGGCGGCTCGCCGACCTGGACCTGGACGAGGTTGCACGGTGCTTTGCCGAGCACGAGGCGGAGGGCCGGGCGCTGCTCCGGCAAGAGCCGCTGCCGCTAGTCCGGACCCGCATTGTGCGGGAAGCCGAGCTGTCGTATGAGGGGCAGACTCACGTGGTCCGCACGCCGCTGCCGGCCGGTGTGCTGACGCACGAGCGCATTGCGGCCAGCTTTCGCAGTGCCTACCTGCAACGCTATGGGCAGACCGAGGAGTCCTTTGCCGGCTTGGGCCAACTGTTGGAACGCATCCCTATCCGGCTGCTGAACCTGCGGACGGCGGTGATCGGTGTGCGGCCCAGCCTGGCGCTCAAGGACTTCCTGCCGCGACCGACGACTACCCTGGACGAGGCCTACAAGGGCACGCGGCCCGTCTACGTGGCCGACCGGTTTATCGAGTGCCCGACTTACGAGCGTGCCCGGCTCCCCTGGGGTATGCAGGTGGTTGGACCGGCGATTATCGAGCAGCCGGATACGACCACCTGGCTAGAGCCGGGCATTGCGGCCACGGTGGACGAGGCCGGGAATCTCCTCCTGGAGGTGGCATGAGCCATGGCCGTTGATCCGATTACCTTGGCCGTCCTGCAAGGCAGTCTGGAGCAGATCGCCGACGAGATGGATGCCACGCTGGAGCGGATGGCCTTTTCCCCGGTCATCTCCGACGGCTGGGATCGCGCCAGCGGGATTTACCACCCGGACAACGGTGAGGTCATCATCCAGGGACCGCGTGGTCTTCCGAACTTCATCTACGTGATGGAGTTCACCGTCCGCTCCGTGATCGAATGGGTCACGGACATTGCGCCTGGTGATATTTACATCGTGAACGACCCCTACCTGGGTGGTACCCATCTGATGGATGTGAAGATGGTGAAGCCCTTCTTCTATCGCGGCCAGTTGACCGCGTTTGTGGCGACCAGCGGGCACTGGCCGGACATCGGCGGCCGGGTCCCCGGCGGCTTCTCCACCCAGGCGACCGAGGTCTACCAGGAAGGGCTGCGCTTGCCCCCGGTGCGGATCATGGATCGGGGCCGGCTCAATCGGGACGTGCTCGACATCATCCTGCGGAACGTGCGCGTCGCCACCGAACGGCAGGGAGACATCATCGCCAAGATCACGGCCCTCAACGTCGGTACCGACCGGCTGACCGCCCTCCTCGACCGCTACGGCAAGGAGACCGCATTCGACGCCATTGCCGAGATGAAAGCACGCTCGGAACAGCTGATGCGCTCCCACATTGAGACCATTCCCGACGGCACCTATGCGTTCACCGACTATATTGACAGCGATGGTATCGAGTGGGAGCCGCTCGCCATCAGCTTGGAGTTGACCGTCAAGGGCAGCGACGTACATCTCGACTTCTCCCGCAGCAGCCCGCCCTGCCGGGGGCCGCTGAACAGCGTGCGGAGCACAACCATGGCGGGTGTGTATATCGCCATGAAGCATATCTTCCCCGATGTACCCATCAATGCCGGCTGCTTCACCCCCTTCACCTTTGACCTGCCGGAGACGACCTTCCTCAATGCCCAGCCGCCGCGTCCCGTAGCCGGCTGTGCCTCGGAGGTCTGTCAGCGGATTATTGACGTGGTGTTCGGCGCTCTCAGCCAAGCGATCCCCGAACGCTGCTATGCGGCGCCGATGGGTACCGTGACCAATCTCTCGGTCGGCGGCGACGACCCGGAGCTAGGCCCCTACGTCTTCTACTCGTTTATCGGCGGCGGGTACGGGGGCAACTACCTGACCGATGGTCTGACAAATGGCAACCCCACCATTGCCCTCGCCCGCACCCAGGCACTGGAGATTTTCGAGGCGCGCTACCCGGTCCTGTTCACGCGCTACACGATTCGCGAGGGATCGGCCGGGGCCGGCCAGCGTCGCGGTGGCTTTGGCGTCATCTTCGAGTTTCGGCTGCTCCGGGGACTTGCCGCCGGATCACTCTTGGGTGAGCGCGGGCGCTTTGCCCCGTTCGGCATCCTGGGCGGCGGGGCGGCCGCGCGTGCCAGGCACACCTTTGTCTTGCAGGGCAGGGAGCATCGTCCGGCGCACATCACCAAAGACGAGAACGTTCCGATGCAGCCGGGCGACATCCTGCGCCTGGAGACGCCCGGCGGTGGCGGCTACGGCAACCCCCTCGACCGCCCCCCGGCGCTGGTCGCGCAAGACGTGCGGCGCGGCTACTTTGACCGTGACACCGCCCGGCGCGACTACGGCGTCGTCATCCAAGCGGACGGCGAGGAGGTAGACGTGGCGGCCACGGCACGACTACGGGCCGCGCGCCGCGCCTGACAGCACACGTCCTCGCCGGCTACAGTTTCGTCATGTCTCTCTTCTCCTCTGCGCGGGAGCGGCGACTCTGGCTGTGGACGCTGGCCGTCGTCGTGGCGATCTACTCCACTCTGGGTCTCGCGACAACGCTGGCCGGGGTGCTGCGTGAGAGTGGTCTGTTGCCCGCCGCCTTGTTCCTCTTCTGCATGCTGCTCGTGGGGGCGACTATTGTCACCCACGGAGTGAAGGCGCGGCCGGGCGGGATGGAGATCGCCGTCGCGCTGGGCGTCACGGTCGCCTACCTGCTGGTGTTCTTCAGGATGGCGAGTCCAGTGGAGCGCTCGCACCTCATCGAGTACGGCGTGGTAGCCGTCTTCATCTATGCAGCGCTCGCCGAGCGCGCCAGCAACGGTCGTCGCGTCCCGCTACCGCCCCTGCTCGCCATCCTGGCGACGGCGGCGCTGGGCCTGCTCGACGAGTGTATCCAGGCGTTCATCCCCACCCGCGTCTTCGACCCACAGGACATCCTGTTCAACCTGCTCGCAGGTACTATGGCAGTGGCCGCGAGCGTGGCGCTGGCGTGGGCGCGGCGGCGACGGATCGCACGGGAGCAGCAGGAATGACGAGGGGAAAGCAAACGATGACCAGGACCCAGCCAGCGAGCTACTCGCCGTCGCTCAATCACCGCTACGTGATGGATGTGCTCACGCCCTCAATGTCCTACGACGGCGGCGACGTGGGCGCGTGGCGGCGCCGGCTCCGGCGCAAGGTCACGTCGCTGCTCGGTATGCCCTCCGGCGACCGGGTGGCGCTCGACGTGCGTTCTCTCTGGCGGCGGCAGCATCCGCTCGGCTCTATCGAGAAGATCGTCTTTCGCGCCGAGCCGTATGCGGACGTGATGGCGTATGTCTGCCTGCCCAAAGCTGCGACACCGCCCTACACCTGGTTCATCTGCGTCCAGGGCCACACGACCGGGGCGCACGTTTCCATCGCCGTTGACCGCGAGGACAACAGCGTGCCCATCATGGTTGAGGGTGATCGTGACTTCGGGTTAGGCTGCATGGCGCGCGGTATCGCCGCGCTCTGCATCGAGCAGCGGTCGTTCGGCGAGCGCCGCGAGCGGCACCAGGAGCGGGTGTCCACTCATGGCTGTCACGACGCCACCATGCACGCGCTGATGCTCGGACGCACGCTGCTCGGCGAGCGAGTGTTCGACGTGGACCGCGGCCTCGATTATCTGGAGACCCGCGACGACGTTGACTGGTCACGGGTCGGCATCATGGGCAACTCCGGTGGCGGCACCGTCAGCCTCTTCTCCGCAGCAGTGCTGCCGCGGCTCCGATACGCGATGCCCTCCTGCTACTTCTGCACGTTCCGCGATTCCCTCATGTCCATCTACCACTGCGCCGACAACTACGTGCCGGGGCTGCTCCAATACGCGGAGATGGCCGACGTGATGGGCCTGTTCGCACCGCGGCCCGTGGTGCTCGTTGCCGGCGAGCATGACGAGATTTTCCCCGTTGCGGCCACCCGGCGCGCCTTTGCCGACTTGCAGAGCATCTACGGCGCGGCGGGAGCGGCCGACCGCTGCCACTTGGTCGTCGGTCCCGAGGGCCACCGCTTCTACGCCGACGCCGCGTGGCCGGTCATGCTCCAGGAGCTGCGGCGCGCCGGTTAGTGGGGTGGGGGTTAGGTGAATACCGCCCCCCCTATGGTCCCCCCGCTGCGGCGGGGGGCCGGGCTATTCCCTCCCCTGGAGCTTGCTCCGGGGGAGGGCTAGGGAGGGGGCCGGGATAAATTCGTGTGTGGAGAGGCGTATCCATGAAGATTACGAGCGTCGAAACCTTTGTCGTGGACGCCGGCTGGCGTCCTTGGCTCTTCGTGAAAGTGGCTACCGACGAGGGGGTGGTGGGCTACGGCGAGTGTAGCGATTGCTGGTCGCCGCAGCCACACGGCATCGTCGGCACCATCAAGGACCTGACCCCCCTGCTGCTCGGCCAGGACCCCCGCCCTTACGAGCGACGGGTTTGGGATCTGCAGTACAGCACGCGGCAAAGCCCCGGCGGCATTGCGGCGAAAGCTATCGCCGGTATCGAGTGCGCCCTCGTGGACATCACGGCCAAGGCGCTCGGTATCTCGGTAGTGGAGCTGTTCGGCGGCCCGATGCGCGAGCGTATTCGCGTCTACTGGTCCCACTGCGGCACGACTAGGGCGCGCTACGCCGAGCACGTCGGCGCGCCGCCGATCAACACGCTGTCCGACATCGCGGAGCTGGGGCGGGAGGTGGTGCAGCGCGGGTTTACCGCCCTCAAGACGAACGTGGTCATCCCGCGCGAGCAATCGCAAGCCGGGTTCGGCGAGCTGGCCGGCCTCGCTGGCGAGGTACAGGGTACGGACCAGATCGTCACCACGCCGCTGCTGCGACACATCGAACGGCTCATCGGCACCTTCCGCGAAGCCGTTGGCCCCGACGTGGACATCAACTTCGATCTCAACTTCCTGTTCAAGCCCGAGAGCGCCACGCGGATTGCCCAAGTGGTGGAGCAGTTTGACCTGCTGTGGCTGGAAGTGGATATGTACGACCCCGCCGGTATTCGCCAGATCAAAGAGGCCACCACCACCAAGATTTGCACCGGCGAGAACCTGTTCCACCCGCGAGAATACCTGCCCTACTTCGAGCAGCGCGCGGCAGACGTGTTCATGGTGGATGTGCCGTGGAACGGCTTTAGCCAATCCAAGCGGATCGGCAATCTGGCCGAGTTATATCAATACAACGTCGCTCCCCACAACTACTACAGCCACCTGGCAACGTTCGTCGGCGCGAGCCTGTGTGCCGTGCTGCCCAATGTCCGCATCATGGAAGTAGACATAGACGACGTGCCCTGGAAAGATGAGCTTGTCACCAACCGGCCGGAGATCGTCAACGGTGCCATGACGGTACCCACCGGCCCCGGCTGGGGCACCGACCTCAACGAAGACGTAGCCAGAGCGCACCCCTGGCACGGCTAGTCCCCACCCCGGCTGGGAACGGAAGAGGGATACTTGCCGGGCGGTGCGCGTTGGCAGCCGAGCAATCCGCTAGGAGGGACGAACGATCATGTTGCTAGTAGAGGATGGGCAAGCACGAGCCACGATTGTCACCGGCAGTAGCCCGTCGGCTGCGGAGGCGGCGGCTGCGCGGGAGTTGCAAACCTATCTCTGGAAGCTGGCGACCACTGCCGGGCAGGAGGCGGAGAAGCTGCCCATCGTGTCGGAAGCCGCGGTGCCGCCGGGCACGGTGATCTATGTCGGCCGTAGCGCGGCCGTGACGCGGCTGGGCGTGGCCGTTGACGACTTGGAGACGGCACACAGCTTCACCATCGAAACCCACGGCGATTGTCTCGTGCTGTGCGGCAAAGGTGACTTGGGTACCGAGTACGCCGTGTACACGTTCCTGGAGCGCTACTGCGGTGTGCGATGGCTGTGGCCGGGTGAGACGGGAGAATGTATCCCGCCCCGGCCCACCATCGAGATCGGTGCGATCTGCGACCGGGAGGACCCGGATTTCACGCTGCGGGTGCTCGGCTCCATGGCGCCGCTGCCCGAAGGAACGCCGGAGCCACTGTGGAAGAAGCGCAACAAGGTCCAAACGGTCAGCGGCTACGTGCCCGGCCACAACTGGGCCAAGCTGGTGCCCCCGGACAAGTACGGGCCGACCAATCCCGAGTACTTTGCCCTCGTGAACGGAACCAGAGAGCAAGATTGGAACGCCTACGATGGTCAGCACGGCTACCAACTCTGCACCACCAATCCCGAGGTCGTGCAGCTCTCGATAGACTACGTGCGCCGGTTCTTCGACGAGCATCCCGACGCGGACATCTACAGCATTGATGCCAATGACGGCGCCGGGTGGTGCGAGTGCCCCAACTGCGAAGCACTCGACACCGGCAAAGTCCGCACCATTCCTTCTAGTGGTGGCACCGAAGACGGATCGGAGGCGCGGCCGGTCATCACCGACCGGATTTACACCTTTGTCAATCAAGTTGCGGCGGGCGTCAAGGAGACGCACCCCGACAAGTACGTGCTGCACCTCGCCTACTCGGACTACATCGAGCCGCCGGAGCGAGTCCGGCCGCTCGATAATGTAGTCGTGCAGATCACCCTCAACTGCGAGTGTCACTACGACCGAGCCTACAAAGAGGACCAGTGGCGTCTCATCCGCGCATGGTCGCAGGTGACGCCCAACCTGATGCTGTACGAGTATTTCAACCACACCTGGAAGCTCCAGTTGCCGCGGGCGATACACCACTCCGTCGGAGCATCCATTCCCTACTATCGGCAGTGCGGGGCACGGTTCTTTTCGGCGCAGGCCTCGGACGATTTCGGCAACGAGGGACTGACCCTGTACCTCGCCGCCAAGCTGCTGTGGGATAGCAGCCTCGACGTAGACGAGCTGGTCGCCGACTATTGCGAGCACGCCTTCGCCGAGGGTGCCGCGCTAGGGCGGCGGTACTTTGACCGACTGGAGGCGCTGTGGGACGCGGCGCTGGCAGAGCTTGGCCCGCGCTGGGGCGGCAACCCCCACGTCTACCTGACGATGCTCACGCCGGAGACCATCGCCGAGCTGAAGGGCTATCTCACCGAGGCCCTCCGGCTGGCGCAGTCCGCGGCGGCGCAGGAGCGCATCCGGTTCTTCCTCGACGGCTGGCAGTTCTACGCGGCCGAGGTAACAGCCTTCCGCCACCTCCGGGACCTGGCCGCGCAAGGCATCATCACCTACCCGGTCGGCGCCCCGTCGTGGAAGGGCGCGGTGTCGGACCTGACCGCATTAGACATGCCGGAGGCGGAAGCGCGGCGCCGCATTGCCGCGACAATCCGCGCCTGGGAAGAGCGCGACCGGGCGGCCGAGCGGCTCGATGGACGATTTATCATTGACGTGGTGCGGATGCGCGCCTGGAACTGCAGTGACTGGCGCTTCCACCCAGTAGCGCACCTCCAACGGGCACTCCAACCCGCCGCCCCGGCATAGCCCCGTCATTGCGGCGTAGGCCGCAATCCAGGTCGACCGCGGGCCAGCCGATAGCCGACGGCGCCCTCATTTACTGCTTGACCGCCTCGGTAGCACGGCTGCGCTCAGAGGGCAGCGGCTCATCGAACGGCTCACCGCGCTGCTCGGCCTCCGTCCGCCGTTGCAGCCACGCTTCCCACTCACGCCGCTCTTCTGCGACCGCCGCCGCTACCGCCCGCGCAATCTGCTCGCGCCGCCGCTTCTCCCGCCACTCCTCGAACGCTTCTGCCAACACCATCACATACCTCCCTGTCTCCGTGAGCACCATGGACACAGCCGCCACTGTAATTGCGAGTGCCGACAAGTCATGCGAGAGTGCCGTAACCGACTCGACACCCTGCGCCACGGTCCCTATTGTACCCGCACTGAACTGCCCGATGAAAAGCCCGAAGTAGACGTGCTTGACCCCCTTGCTCACACTCCAGATGGACTCGCGCTGCTGCTGACCCTCGACATCGGCTCGTGCCACCATCTGTCCCTCCCCACCCGCCGGCCGCCGCTCCCTGCCGCGCGCCGCCTGGTCAATTTAGCACACTACTATCAGCAATGCAAGCATATCACATCCAAATCGGACGCTACTACCCCAACCAGAACAGAGTTGGGCGCCGGGACGAGTGCCAGGAGGGGACACATGAGGCGGCCACATGCGCCGTACTCTGCCTCACCCCTGGGCGATGGTGGTCCCGTCATTGCGGCGCAGGCCGCAATCCAGGTGGATGGGCTAGACTGCGGCCTGCGCCGCAGTGACAGGATGGAATGCCGCCGCGACGAGCGCAGGAGGCTGATATGTCCGTAGCCCATGATTTTGCGTTCCAGCGCTGGATCGAGCGGGCCTATGCGCGGCAGCAGCGTCCGCTGGACTTTCGAGCGCAGACGGTGGCGGAGTGGCAGACGTGGCGGGCGCGTCTCCGCGAGAAGATCGAGACGCTGGCCGGCATGGTGCCACCGCCGCCTTCCTGCGATCTCGCTCCGACGGTCGTCGAGCGGACGGAGCTGGCGGATGATGGTCTGATCCGCGAGAAGGTGGTCTATCAATCCGAGCCGGACGTCTGGGTGCCGGCCTGGCTACTGCAGCCCCGCGATCCGCCGGCGACCCGCCTGCCCGCGGTGCTGGCACTGCACGGTCACGGTGGACGCTGGGGCAAAGGGCAGGTCGCCGGAGTGGCGGAGGAGCACCCCGTCGTGCGGGAGCACATCGTCAGCTACAACTACGACTACGGTCGGCAGTTTGCGCGGCGGGGCTACGTCGTGCTCTGCCCCGATGCGCGGGTCTTTGGCGAGCGCGCCGTCGGTCGGTGGTCCCCGGAGGACCCGGTGCGCGGCTATGACCCGTGTGACCGCGCCGGCAACCAAGCGGCCCTCTTGGGGTTTAGCCTGCTCGCGCTGACCGTCTGGGACGACCGCCGCGGCATTGACTATCTCCAAAGCCGCCCGGACGTGGACCCGGCGCGGATCGGCGTGGCCGGTCTCTCGCTGGGCGGTACGCGCACGACGTTCGTGAGCGCCCTCGATGATCGCTTGCAGGCCACCGTGATTAGCGGGTACCTCAATACCTTCAAGGTGTACGCTCTCGACCAGGGCCTCTGCGGCGGCCAATTCGTGCCGGGGCTGCTGCGCTGGGCGGAGCTACCCGACGTGACGGCCTTGATCGCCCCGCGGCCACTGCTGATCGAGGCCGGTATCCAGGATGACGGCTTCCCGATTGCGGCCAGCCGCGCGGCGCACCGCACCTTGGCGCGGGCCTATCGGCTCTTGGGCGTTGGGGATCAACTGTGGCGGGACGAGTTCGACGCCGGCCATCGCTGGAGCGGCCGCCTCGCCTATGAGTTCATGGACCGCTATCTGAAGGGGTAGGCGCTGTCGGCGCAGAGAAAATGACTATAACCATCCGCGGCACGGTCTATGACACCGCGACCGGCACCGGGATCGGCGGTATCCCGGTCTCCAACGGCGAGGCGGTGATCCGGACCGATAGTGCGGGCCGCTACGCCCTGCCCGTCGAACTGGCGAGCCATCGCTTCATCACCGTGACGGTGCCGGACCGCTACCGACCACAGGGCGCCTTCTTCCACCCCCTTGGCTCTTCCCGGCAGCCCCACGACGACGTTGACTTCCCCCTCATCCCGGCGCCGGAACGTGCCAACCGCGAGTTTTCCGTGGCGCATATCAGCGACACGCACGTAACCGTCGCGGCCGAGGATCGGCAGCAAATCGCGGCGCTGACGGCGGCCGGGCCGCCGCCCGCCGACGATACCCAGACAGCGTTGCGCTGGAAGCTCTACACGGCCTCTCCCTGGCACGAGTACCCGTCGGAGACGCAGTTGGCGGACGACCTGCGGCGCGTGACGGCGGCGGCGCCCGATCTGGTCATCGCTACCGGCGACCTGACCAACGTCGGCACGTTGGCCCAGCTCCGCAGCTACCGGGCGGCTACCGAATCGGTGCCGCTGCCGGTGTACTCGGTGTTTGGCGGGCACGATGGCAACGAGGAGCGTATCGAGGTTCAGGCTGGGTGTACGTATACCCGGCGTTACGAAACCGTCCTCGGCCCGGCCTACTACAGTTTCGACTGGGGCGGTCGGCACTTCATCGTCTATGCGACCGAGGACGGGTTCTTTTCGCCGGCGGACCAGGAGCGTAAAGAGCGTTGGCTGTGGGCCGACCTCGCCGCCCAGCCGCCCGGACAAGAAATTGTGTTGGTGCAGCACACGCCGCCGCCGGCAGCAATGCTCGCCCGCCTGAGCCGTTATGCGCTGCGGCTCGCGCTACACGGTCACGCGCATACCAGCAAGGTTTGGTCCTCCGGGCAGACCGTTGTGCTGGGGACGCCCACACTCTGCTTCGGCGCCATTGACGGCCGGCCGCGGGGCTTTCGCCTCGTCCGCTTCACCGACCAGGGAGTCCGCGCGCGCCTGGTCCCGCTGCCGTCGTCGGAGCTACCGCCCGCCGCAACGGCGCCGGCCGAGATCACCCTCGGCACCGCCGCGCAGCCGCTGCGGCGCCGTTGGCAGTGGCAGGTACCGGGCGGCATCCACCGCGCCGCGCCGGTGCAGCACGGCCCGTACCTGCTGGTCAGCCAGCAAGATGAAGCCTATCCCGGCCGGAGCGGGTTGGCTTGTCTGGAGCTGGCTACGGGGCAGCTACGCTGGCAGGCCCGTACCGAATCAGTCGTCAAGAATAGCGTCGCCGTTGCACCCCCGACTGCACGTGAAGACGAGGCCGGCCGCTGCGTTGCCGTCTCGGTAACCGGTCAGGTCTCGGCGTTCGCACTCAGTGGCGGCGAGCTGCTTTGGCAAGCGGCGGTGCCGGGCTACCCGGATCAGTCCGTCTGCGCCCCTCCGGTCGTTGCCGACGGCGTGGTCTACGTGGCGGCAACCGACGGCTGCGCGGCCTACGATCCGGAGACGGGCCGGCGCTTGTGGCACACGCCCTTGTCGCCAGGCACCGGGCGCTCCTACGCCGGGCCGCAACTCTACGCCGATCTACTCATCGTCCTAATTCCGAGCCAGGGCTTGCTCGCCTTGCGTCGAGCCGACGGCGCCATCGCCTGGCAGCGCCCGGTGCCGGTCAAGTATTACTGCGCCGGCCCGGTCGTGGTTGGCGATCACTTGGTCTGTGCGGGCGATGACGGGGACCTGGCTGTCTTGGCGGCGCGCTCCGGAGAGACGATCTGGGAGCGCCCCGGCCTGCTCGGCAGCTACGCCGCGGGCCTCGCGGCCGATCCCGCGCATATCTACGTCACCACGGCGGCCGGCGAGGCGCAAAGCTACGCGCTGCACTCCGGTCATCGGCGCTGGCGCTTCCGGACCGGCGAGGCGCTCTTGGCCATGACCTGCTACCGGCGCCGGGGCCGCTCGCTGCTGGCCGCCCCGGTGTGCTGGCGCGATTACGTCGTCGTGGGCGGCCTGGACGGCCGGCTCTACCTCCTGGACGAGGCCTCCGGCGCGTGCGTCGGCCGTGCCGCCTTCGGCTCGCCAATCAGCGCAGCGCCCTGTCCGACCGACGCGGGCCTCTGCGTGGGGACCTACGACGGCCGGCTGCTCCTCTATGCGGAATAGGAGTGTCCCGGCCGCGCTGCCGGTTGCTACCGGTACCCGACATGGGTACAATGGTGCAGGCTGGGTACTGGCGAGTGGTCCGATTCGCCGGCCGGCAACGTCGGAGCGCCGGGGCGGGAGCGGCTCGCCATTGGTGCTCGGCTATACTACAGGCGAGGAGGGGCCTGCCACGGGCACACTGCCGGTGCGGTTGACGACGGTTGTGCATGGACGGCGGTGCTGCTAGGCGGGTGAAGTGATCGTGCGCGAATTTGACTATTACGCTCCTGAAACACTTGCTGAGGCGACGGCTCTGCTGACGGAACACGGTGCGGCGGCCAGGATCATCGCGGGAGGGACGGACCTGATCATTTTTATGAATGATAAGGTCCTGGCCCCTCAAGTCGTGATTGACGTTTCACGCATCCCGGACTTGACCGGGCTGTGCTTTGACCCCGATACCGGCCTGCGTATCGGCGCGGCGACGAAGTATCGGGCTATCGAGCTATCGGCGCAGGTCAAGCAGCACTACCCCTACCTGCAACAGGGTGCCGAGGAAGTCGGCTCCGTCCAAATCCGCAACTTGGGCACTCCCGGCGGCAACATCGCTACGGCGTCACCGGCCGGAGACTTCCTGACCCCGCTGCTTGCCGGTGCCGCAACGGCGCGCTTGGCCAGCAGCAGTGGCGAGCGGACGGTCCCGCTCGATGAGTTCTTCCTGGGGCCGCGCCAGACGGTGCTGGCCGACGACGAGATCATCGTTGATCTGCACCTCCCGGCGCCCCCGCCGCGCACGAGTGGGCTGTATATCAAGCACTGCGAGCGTCGGCAGATGGACCTCGCCTTTGTGGGCGTGGCGGTATCCGTGACCCTCGCAGCCGACAACGGCGTGGTGCAGGACGCGCGGATTGCGCTCGGCGCCGTCGCACCGACTCCGCTGCGGGCCACCGCTGCGGAGGAAGCCGTGTGCGGCCAGTCGCTCGACGATGCCACGCTGGCCGCCGCCGGCCGCTTGGCTGCGGAAGTAACCAACCCGATCTCCGACGTGCGCTCCTCAGCCGAGTACCGGCGCACCATGACCGACGTGTTGACCCAGCGAGCATTGCGCCAAGCCGCGGCGCAGGCCGCGGCTGCGTAGCTGCGGGACATCTCCAACGCAAGGAGTGTAGGAGTGAAGCGACAAATCACGCTCGACATCAATGACCAGCCGTATGAGCTGACGGTCGAGAATCGCACCCGTCTGCTCGATGCCGTCCGCTATGCGGCCGGACTGACCGGCACGAAAGAGGGCTGCTCCACCGGCGACTGCGGCGCCTGTACGGTGCTCATGGACGGTGCGCCGATTACCTCTTGTCTGACCTTGGCCGTCGCCGCCGAGGGCAAGAAGCTCACCACCATCGAGGGTATCGGCGCCGACGGCACCTTGCACCCGGTACAGGAGAGCTTCATGGAGCTAGGTGGTCTCCAGTGCGGTATCTGCACGCCGGGCATGATCCTCTCGTCGGTTGCGCTGCTGGAGAACAACCCGCAGCCGTCGGCGGACGAGGCACGCTGGACCCTGGCCGGCAATCTCTGCCGCTGTACCGGCTACGACAAGATCATCAAGGCGGTGTTGAAAGCTGCCGATGTGCAGGAGACGGCAGCGAGCGGCTAGGAAACTCTCGAAACGTAACGGAGGGCGGTATTCGTAGCGCCCCCCATTCACCGCCATGGAGCGGAAGGAGCGAAGAGTATGGTTCAGGTGCAAGACCGACCGAGTACCGCGACGAACGGTGCGACCAACGGGTTCAAGGTCGTTGGTCAGAGCACCAAGCGGGTAGATGCGCTGGAGAAGGTGACTGGCCGCGCCTTGTACGCTGCCGACGTGTCGCCACCGGGGATGCTGTGGGGCGTCTTCCTCCGCAGCCCCCACCCGCACGCGCTCATCAAGAAGATTGATACCAGCAAGGCCGAGCAGTTGCCCGGGGTCCTGGCGGTGATTACGCAAGAGTCACTTGACTCGGACCAGGCACTCGTCGTCGAGGAGGAGATGCACGCCACTCGCCGGGTGCAGACGCTCTTTGCCCAGGACAAGGTGCATTACGAGGGCGAGAAGGTCGCAGCCATCGCTGCGACGACCAAGGAGCTGGCGGAAGAGGCGGCTGACCTGATCGAAGTGGAGTACGAGCCGCTGCAAGGGTCGGGGCACGTGCTCGACTCGATCAAGGAATCCATGCCGGTGATTAACGAGGGCACCGAGCCGCTCGACGCGCCGGCCGATAACCCCTGGGACGTGACCAAGCTCAACAACGTCGCCGGCGAGCACCATAGCGTCGAAGGCGACGTGGAAGCCGGGTTCGCGGAATCCGACCGCATCTATACGCACACCTTCTACATCCCCCGCGCCCACCAGACCTACATCGAGCCGCAGGTGACGGTGGCCGACGTGGACGTGGGCGGGAAAGTGACCGTGTGGACGAGCACGCAAGGACCGTTCGGCGTCCGCAGCAACCTCGCCAACTCGCTCCGCCTCCCCACCAACAAGATCAACGTCCACGGGATGACGATTGGTGGCGGGTTCGGCGCCAAGTTCGGCGGCATCGTGGATACCTACGCCGTGCTGCTGGCGCAGAAGACGCGCCGGCCGGTCAAGATGGTGTATTCGCGGCACGAGGAGTTCGTGGACGGGCGGCCCGCGCCCGGCGCTCACATCACGATCAAGACCGGTGTCAAGAACGACGGCACGATTGTCGCGCGCCAGGCGTGGGCGCTGTGGGACACCGGGGTCGGCCAGGGCGGCGGCTACGCCACGATGCGGACCAAGGGCGTCTACAACGTCGAGCATTTCAAGTTCGACGCCTTCGACGTGAACACCTGCAAGCCGGCGCCGGGGGCCTACCGGGCGCCGGGCGCACCGCAGGCAACGTTTGCTGGCGAGACGCAACTGAACATCATCGCGGAAGACCTGGGCATTGACCCGGTCGACATCCGCCTCAAGAACATGCGCGAGGGTGAGCAGATCGCCTTCAAGGAGACGCTCCAGGCGGTTGCGGACGCAGCGGGCTGGGCCGACCGTGCGTCGGGGCCGAACGAAGGCTGGGGCGTGGCCGTCGGCGAGTGGACCAACGGCGCCGGGCCGGGTACGGCCGTGGTATCCGTGCATGACGACGGCTCGGCCCACGTGTTCTCCGGCCTGATGGACATTACCGGCACCGATACGGCGATGGCGCAGATCGCCGCCGAAGTGCTTACGGTGCCCTACGACGACGTGACGACCGTGCGCGGCGATACGGACTCGGCGCCGTTCGCTACCGGCAGTGGCGGCTCGGTCGTGACGTTCAGCATGGGCAATGCCGTCAAGCGGGCGGCCGAGGACGCCAAGCAGCGGCTCCTGGAGTTGGCCGCCGAGCACCTGGAAGCGCCGCTGGAGCTACTTGAGCTGCGCGACGGCGCCGTCGTCGTCAGCGAGAAGCCCGATGAATCCGTATCCATCGCCCAGTTGGCGCAGTTTGCGCTCCGCGAGCGCGGCGGCCCGGTCATGGGCAAAGGCACCTTCGCCAGCCAGCCGAGCGCGACGACCACCGCGGCCCAGATCGGGAAGGTCGAGGTGGACCCCGAAACCGGCAAGGTCTGGATCCGCGAGCTTTACAACTCACTCGATGCGGGCAAGGCGATCAACCCGATGGCGTCGGAAGGCCAGATGGAAGGCGGGCTGGTGCAAGGCTTTGCCTGGGGCTTGATGGAGGCCATGCAGTACGACGAGGGTGGTCGCAACCTCAACCCCGGCCTGCTCGACTACCGGCTGCCGACCACCGTGGACTTCCCCGACATCGCCAGCGTGATCGTCGAGGAGCCGACCAAGAACGGCCCCTACGGGGTGAAGGGTATCGGCGAGCCACCGATTGCGCCCGGACCGGCGGCGCTCGCCAGCGCAGTCGCCGATGCGACCGGGCAGTGGATCATGGAGCTACCACTCGTGCCGGAGCGCGTCTATCGCGCCACCCACGAGTCCTAAAGCGTCCCTAGCGCGAGCAGCATGGTCGCAACCGAAGAGCCGGGTGTCGTGAGGCGCCTGGCTCTTTCGATAGCGTAGGGGTTGGACCTAACCCCCGGCCCCTTCCCTAGGAGACCTTTGCATAACTCGTCATTCCCGCGAAAGCGGGAATCCAAAAACCGGCCCTCCCAGGTGAGCGAGGAGTGGAGCATTGTCCCTCTCGCACTCCATCTGGATGTTATGCAAAGGTCTCCCTAGAGGGAAGGGGAGTCATTGAGGCGGTCGGCAGCCCCTTCCCTTTAGGGAGGGGGTTGGGGGTAGGTCCGCCTGGAGACCAAGCATGAAGATCGACGTGCATTTCTTTGGCGACACGAAGCGATTCTTGCCAGCCGATGCCAGCGGCCGGAGGACGACGGTCGAGATTCCCGCGGGCAGCAACGTGGACGCGCTCTGCGAGCACCTCGGCATGGCCGAGGAAGCCGTGGTCATCATGGTCAACGACGTGCAGCACCATCGCGGCACGGTGCTCGATGACGGCGATGCGGTGACGTTCCTCCCCTCGCTCGTCGGCGGCGAGGACACCCCGGCTTAGGCGGCGGCTTTGCGCCAGAGATGGTAGCCGGTGGCGCCCAGGAGCGGAATGTCCAGCGCGTTGATGAACGGCCACATCATCGTGTGCGTATCACTGGCGGCGCCGGCCGGCTCGTTGTCCGGGAAGAAGCCGAAGAACAGCCAGTTCCAGAAGAACCAGACGGTCACGACAATAGAGACGTAGAACAGCAGGTTGACTTCCAGGTACTCACGGGTGACGGAGCCATCGGACCCGTTCGCGTCCAGCGCCCGCTTGCGGAGGACGTTCACGGCCAGCACGATGATGATGGCAATGGCCTGGAGCCAGTTCACGGTCGGCCAGATCGGGCTACCGGCGCCGTTGGACCAGATCAGCGTGGCCAGCAAGCCCACGGCGATCACGGCAGCTACCCCGACAACGTAGATTCCGAGCAGACGGTGGAGTATGGACATCCGGCACCTCCGTCACTATGCCTGTGGGGGTAGCCCGGCAGCGGTGTTCCGAACACCCACCCCCGGCAGATGGAGACCTTTGCGTAACCCGTCATTCCCGCGAAAGCGGGAATCCAAAAACCGGTCCTCCCAGGTGAGCGAGGAGTGATGCATTGTCCCGCCTGCACCCCATCTGGAGGTTATGCAAAGGTCTCCAGATGCGACCAATCCGGGGCTGGGCCACCCGGCCGTGTGGCGCCAGTATAGCAGGCGTCGCCTCAGCGGCCCCGGCTCAGGCGGCGGCGTAGATTCCCAGCAGAGGGTCCGATTGGGTAGGTACCGGCGAAACCGTAGGGGCACAACATATTGCGCCCGTCCCCCCGCCGCGCGCGGGAACCATTCGGAAAGAGACGGCGCCATGATGGTAGCCGAGCCGTCCCCCCGCCGCAGCGGGGGGACCATAGGGGGGCAGCAAGAGATGCAGTTGGTGGCAGGGGTGGGACTTGAACCCACAACCGGCGGCTTATGAGTCCGCTGCTCTGCCGTTTGAGCTACCCTGCCGCGCCCTATTCAGTATAGCAGGTACCACCACCGGCAACCGAGCGCCCCGATAGTCGGATCGGCAGGTTGCTGTGGCGAGGCGCCGCCAACTGTCTGCCGTTAGAACACAAGGTCGTATTGCGCGGCCACATCACGTCAACGGAGAGCAAAATGGGCAAACCGGTTGTACACTTCGAAGTCTTGGGCAAGGACGGAGACAGGCTCCAGCAGTTCTACGGCGATCTCTTCGATTGGAAGATCAACGCGGACAATCCGATGAACTACGGCCTCGTAGATACGCAGTCCGGGTGTGGCATTGCTGGCGGCGTTGGCGAGAACCCCGAAGGAGCCGGCGTCACCTTCTTTGTGCAGGTGGAGGATTTGCAGGAATCGCTGGACAAGGCAGAACGCTTGGGCGGCCGGACACTCATGCCACCCGCCGACCTGGGGATGGTCGAGCTGGCGTTCTTCGCTGATCCTGAGGGCAATCGTATCGGGTTGGTCAAGGGCTAGGCGCAGCCACGCCTGTCTACCTCCGGGGCAGTCCGGTCGTTGTAGCGGGTAACTGGCAAAGGGGCCGGGAGGTCGCGCAAGCGACCTTGCGGGGGCAGCCGCACATCTGCGGCTGCCCCGCTACCCGGAAGGCGAGCTACCGGCAGAAACGGCGGCGGCGCTGTCCGATGCTCAACACCTGGTCCGACAGGCTGCTGACCGGCTGGACCAGGTTGACACGGAGAGCCTGAGTGTTCGTGCCCGCATCGCGCTGCTGCAAGGGGAATTCGACCACGGCAAGGCAGTGCAGGCCGCCGGCAAGGTCCGTGACTACCTCGCCGTGTACTAGCGCCTGCGGCCAGGAGCATGACCGATGAAAGACCCGCTACAGCCGATTGACCTGCGGCAGAGTGTCCGCCGCGGCCTCGCGCATATCTGCGCGAGCGTGGATCGCCAGCGCGACTGCCGGCCATACTTCCGCTTCAATCTCAAGGAGCCGCCGGTCTGGGCGCAGCATGAGGCCGCCGACACACCACATACGGTCGGCCGGTTTCTGCACGCGCTGGACGTATGCACCGAAATCATCGGCCTGCCCGACGACCCGGAGCTATTGTCCGGTCTGCGGGCGCAGCTATTCGCAAGCTGTGACCACGGCGACGGCTTTGGTTGGGACGACGTGGGCGATCCGCCACTCGCGTACATGCACCACCAGCGCGAGGTGCTGCTGGGCCTGCTTGCGCTCTGGCGCCTCGACCACGACCCGCGCGCCAAGCGGTACGCTCAGGCGCTGGTCACGGCGATGGAGCAGGCCACCCGGCTGGTGGGAACCTATCCGGGACGGCGGCTGGGACCGCAGGGCTGGCAGGAGCCGGACCACATGCCGCCCTCCACCGCCGGCCGGGCGATCAGTGCGCTGCTGGCCTATGCCCGCACCTTCGATGACCCGCTCGGTCGTGAACTCGCGGAGCGGTTTGCCCGGCACGTGTTGGCGGTCAGCTTCGATGACCATGGGGCCTTGACCGCCGCCGCGGGCGCCCATATCCACTCGATCACCGGGACCGTGGCCTCGCTCGTCGAGCTAGGGCTGGTGACGGGCCAACCTGAGCTTGTCGAGCGTGCCCGCGCGATCTTTGACGTAGGTCTCGTGCCCTACTGCACCCGGACCGGCTGGGTCAAGGAGAGCGCGACGGCCACCTACGGGCGCGGAGAAGCCAACTGCACCGCCGACATGATCGAGGCCGCTTGCCTGCTCGGCAGCGCCGGCTACCCTTCCTACTACGAGGACGCCGAGCGGATGCTCCGCAATCACCTGCTCGCCTCCCAGCTGGATGACCTGTCCTGGGTGGTGGAGAACACGGGCCGGGCGAACACCGCGCAGCGGGCCTACGAGGGCCTCCGGCACCGTGCCCAAGGAGCGTTCTGTTTCGGCGAGCCGAACGGCTTCCACTCGTACAACTCCGACCTGACCGGCGCCGCGCTCCAGGGCATCGCGGCGGCGTGGCGTCACATCGTGACCGTTGAGCGTGATCGGCAGTTGCGCGTCAACCTGCTGCTCTCGCGCGAGCACCCCACGGCGCGGATTATCAGCCGGCTCCCAGAAGCCGGCCGCGTAACGGTCGAGACCAAACGTGCCCTAGAGCTGCACGTCCGCATCCCGCCGTGGTGCGAGCGACAGTCGCTTGCCGTGACGGTCAACGGCCAGACGGCCGGAATTAGGATTGCGGACGACTACCTGAAGGTGGGAAGTCTGGCGGCGGGCAGTCGAGTCGAGGTGACGTTTGCCCAGCCGGTGTTTGTCACCCAAGAGCGCGCCCTCGGCTACACGCAGCCCTATCGCGTGCGATGGGTCGGCAACACCGTGGCCGCGATGTCGGGCGCCGGGGGACCGATACCGCTCTATCCGCCTCTGGACCCCGCCGAGTGACGGGTGTTAGCTCCGGCACCAACCGAGCGATCAGGCCGGCCGGCTCGCAGGGCCGCGGCCAGCCGATACAGCTCGGCAAGCTCAGGACGGTCGGGCCAACTGGTACGTAGTCGCCGTACCGCTTCCTCCACCGACACGCACGCCACCTCGATGACCTGCTCACCGTCGGGAGGATTGGTCGGGGAGCCAACCAGCTCCACCTCACCGTAGCCGACGACCCGGTAGGATTCCGGGTGCGGCAGGTGGGGACGATATGGCGCTGGCGCCAAGGACCAGCAGTGCCAGGCGCCAAACGGCTCGAACGTCAAGAGCCGGGCGCCGGCTTCCTCCATGAGTTCACGGCGAATCGCCTCCCGGTACGTCTCGCCCGGCTCCAGCGTCCCGCCCGTCAGGTCCCAGACCTCCCGTTGGCGATGCAGCATACGGATGAGCAGGCATTGTGCCCCAATGAACGAGACGGAGTAGACATTGCTGATCAGATTCGCGGGCGGTGGCGCAGTCCGTAACTCGAACTGCCAGCGTTGCCGTTCTCCCGTTCTTGCCTGAGCGAGGTAGGGGTAGTCCTGGGCGGTGATCGCGTTGCTCATTGTCCTGCGGCCGCAGTCTTGACTCTCCGGAGAACCGCCGTTAGAGTGCGAACGGGCAAGCATATGTCTTATTTCGGCCGTGTTACCGGTAGTGTACCAGCAACGATAGGTCCCTGGGGGATATAGGGAGCAATGAACGGGATAAACTGGCGCGGGACATTGGCGGAAGTCATCGGCACGTTCGCGTTCGTGACTATCGGAGCCGGAGCAATGGTCGCGGCCGAACAGGCTGACTTAGGTGCAACCGGTCTGATTGCGGTGGCCCTGGCGCATGGGCTTGGGCTTGCCGCTATGGTCAGTGCCTTTGGGCACATTTCCGGAGGGGTATTCAACCCGGCGGTCACGGTTGGTCTCTTGGTCGGCCGTAAGATCGGCCTCGCCGACGCAATAGCCTACACTGTAGGGCAGCTTATCGGCGCTACTCTTGCCGGTCTTTTCCTCTTGCTGACGTACAACGTCATGGGTGGTTCCGTTCTCGACGCCGCCAACGCCACCAACTTGGGTACGCCGCGGATCGGCCCGGAAATGGGTATCTGGGGCGCGGTGCTGCTCGAAGGGGGGATGACCCTGTTCCTCTTGCTGGTCGTGTACGGCACGGCCGTTGACGGGCGGGGACCAAAGCTGGGCGGATTTGCCATCGGGATGGTCGTCGGTGCCTGCATCCTGCTCGCCGGCCCCCTGACCGGCGCCTCGCTCAACCCGGCCCGCAGCTTTGGCCCCACGCTCGTCTCGATGTTCTGGGACAACTGGTGGGTCTACTGGGTTGGCCCGATCATCGGCGGCGCCATCGGTGGCCTGCTCTATAGCAACCTCTTCCTCGCCAACGGCGACGACTAGGGCATCTCTGCGAACTAGCCTTGGTAGCGCATAAACCGCCGGGGCCAGTCCTGCCTCCGGCGCCCGGCCCCCTGCAGGGGGCCAGAAGGGACACGAGGCCCAACCCGCTACCCGCCCGTCATCCTGCTTGCGCGGGAATCCCCGTCCCCCCGCCGCAGCGGGGGGACCATAGGGGGGCTAGGGGCGCTAGGCGGTTAGGTCAAACCGCTGTCAGCCGGCCGCGGCTGCGGATGAGCGCGGCGGCGGGATCGGGCGTTCCTCCTCGACATCCATGAGGTCTACCCAATGGGTGATGTCCGTGCGGTGCGGCGCACGCCGCTGCACGGCCGCTACGGCGTCGGCATAGGCCGGCCGCGAGAGGTCGGGTTCGAGGGCCATGAACGCAGCGTTCCAGGACTCGACGGCGGCCGTGGTCTTGTCGGCCAGCTTGGCCCGCACAAAGTCCGCAATCTGCCCGTCGTCGTCTGCTTGGCGCACGGCGTCGGCAACCTCCTCGGCATTGGTTCCGAGGAATTCGAACACTCGCCGGTCCATCGGACAGTCGTAGATGTATTCGCCGAGCGTACCGGCCAGTTGGGCGCGCGCTTTGTCTACCGACCGGCCGATCATCATGAGGCCGGCGATCTTCTCCCGGCCGCTGCGCGGATACTCCTCTGTCAGGTCCATGCCCTACCTCCTTGCGGTGTCCGGGGCGACAGGGCCGCTTGTACCAACGGCACTTTGCCCCCATGAGTCCCGACTCACGGAAGCACTGGGAAAAACGCAATGCTCCTTCCCGGTAGGCTCATCGGGTGCGGGAAGGAGCACTCACGCCGCTTTGCCGCCATACATGGAAGGCCGGCTGCGACTGCGACTGTCGAGGCGGGTAAGCGCTCAACTCCTGCGCCGGATGCGACGCTTCTCCGGCGGCATCACCTTGAACCGGATGACTTCCTTCACCGGATGCTGGGGATAGCGCAGACGCATCCCTAGCTCTTTCGAGGCGAGTGTCAAGCGCCGCTTGATGGCACGAGTCGACTCGCCACTTTCCAGCGGCAAGTCAACGGTTACACCCACCTTGTACTTCTGGAGAAAACTCTTATAGGGGGAGAGATCAATGCGGTTGGTACGCTCCTGGGGGCTGCGGATCTTGACCCTCTCTGCCTTGTCGAATAGTGGCATGTTTCTTCGCTCCTCCTGTCTGTACGCCAGTTGTGGTGCTAGTATATACCCTACTCACCCAAGCGTGCAACACCCAAAGGCGCTACGCTTACTGCAAATCCGCTGCGCCGCTACGACATGCAGCGAATCGGGATGGCGCATCCGCTTAGAGCGACAGGATCATGGACGCGAGCATATTCTACCGTGCAGCATATGAATACGTACACAACCGGCGCTTGCCAGGACCGGCAGCGAGCGCCAACCGAGTACCCTTACAGGGCAATCGCATTCTCAGCTCCATCGCTCCCGTCATTCCTGCCCTCGGCCCGTCATTCCCGCGAAAGCGGGAATCCAGTGCCAGCAAGCACCGTGGCGGCCCTCAATTCGTCCAATTCATGGTCGCTGGACTTCGGCTTGCGCTGGAGTGACGAGGGGCAGTTCAGAATGCGATTGCCCTGAGTACCCTTACCGGTTTCACCGGTGGGCCGAGCAGTGCTACTCCGTCCGTGCTATGGTGCCGTTGCCAAGCGCATCTCCCGACTGCCTTGCTCCAATGAGTGTAGCGCCGCCTCCTGGAAGGCCACCACCTCCAGCATGTCGGCCGGTGCGAGCGGCGCTTTGCCGCTTTGGAACGCAGCGACGATGCGCTTCAGTAGCTCGCGGTAGATGTCCGTCGTGCCGATGGCGGTTGCCGTGACCTGTTTCTCACCAAAGACGGTCACGCCATAGGGCGAAGCGCCACGCCGCAGACCGCGGAAGACCCCGAAGTGTCCATCGGCCCACTGCCCCACGGCTACGTCCCCGTCGGCGTTCGAAATCAGGCGCACCGTCTCGCAGCCCCGGCCCATCAGCTGAAACATCACCTGCACACCATGGACCCCGTAGTGGAAGAGCCCCGGGTTGCCCGGGTCCAGAGAGGCCGGACCATGCACGCTCACACCGGTCACCGGGCCGATCTCGTCGGCGCTGGCTTGGAGGGCCTGGACTGCGGGCGCAAACCGCAGTGACGACGATGACCACAGCAACAGGCCGCGCTGCGCTGCCTCCGTCAGCAACGTCCGGGCATCGGCCACCGAGCAGGCGAACGGCTTGTCCACAAACAACGGCAAACCGGCTTCGAGGAACGGCCGGGCGCGTTCCACATGCACACTGCCCTGCAAGGACTCGATCAGGACGGCGTCTACTTGGCCGATCAGATCGGTCGCCGCCTCGACGATGGTGACGCCGTACTCCCGTAGCTGCTGCGTAAAGCCGGGGATACGCTCCGGGGACATCTCGGACGTGCCCGGATAGGCCGCGACGACCTCGGCGCCGTCAACCCATTGGTCCTCCCCAACGTCAAGGTGGTTGAGGCGCTGCGTAAACGCGACAACGTGACTCGTGTCACAGTCCACTAAGCCGATACGGATCGTCATGTGCGTTACTCCTCTCGTGTCTGGGCTATTTCCAAGTCGCTCCGGGCGTTGCTAGGGCGCAACTGCCACCGCCTTGCCCTGCCGGGCCGACTGCCAGACGGCGGCGGACAGCTGCGCGACGCGCAACCCGTCTTCCGCCGTAGCCGCGACCGGCTCCCGCCCACGGATCGCCGCCAGGAAGTTCGCGTCGGGCGTCGTTTCCGCGGGCGGCACGGGCAACGGCGTCGGCTGCTCATCGCCTTGCCGCCGCCATTCCAGCCACGGACGCTGGTCCGGTTGTCCGATCATGCGATAGTAGAGTGTCCCTTTGCTGCCATGGAACGCGATATCCTCCCAGACGTGCGCTTGTATACCTGGTGAGTTTCCGACAATAGCCAACGTGGCCATCGCCCCACCGTAAAACTGCACGACAATCGCGGAGTTCACGTCCACGTCGAGCATGAGCGTCTGCTGCAACGCGAACACCCGCTCCGGTACCAGCCCCGTCACGTGGAGCAAGATGTCAACGAGGTGGCTCCCTGAGTCATTGAGCTGACCACCGCCCGACAACTCCGGCTTGACGCGCCAGGGCAGCTCTCGCTGGAGCATGACCGTGTGCCACGGCTGGTCCTGCTCCGCCGTGATGAACTGAATGTCGCCCAGGCTACCGTCGTCAATCAACTGCTTGATCTGCCGGAAGGTGGCCTCGCCGTGGCGCTGATAGGCAATCGCAACGACCTTCCCGGTCGCGTCCCGCGTGGCGATCACCTCCTCGGCCTCGGCAACCGTATTCACCATCGGCTTTTCGACGAGCACGTGCGCGCCGGCGTGCAGCGAGTCGATGATGTGGCGGTGGTGGAAGGAGTGCGGCGTACCGATCACCACGGCCTCCGGCTGCACGTCGGCCAACATTTGCGTGTGGTCGGCGAACGTCGGCACCGCTGCCAGCGTGGGATCGGCCTCCCGCGCCCGGGTCCGGGCCGCTGTGACGGGATCGGTGAAGGCAACCAGCGTGGCATCGTCGTGCTGGAGCATCAGGCGCAGATGGCGTCCCACCATGATGCCACCGCAGCCGATGAGCGCGACACGAATAGGATCGGGCATCACTCTACCTCCAAGCGCCGCTGTCCGAGACCGCCAGGCATTCTAAAGGGTAACAGCGCAGCGATCAATGCCTTGTCATTGTCCTCCTGCACAGCGGCGGACACCGGAGCTGACTAGGGTAAGTTGCTTGCGTCGGGGCGCCATTCATCGTGCCCAGGCGCTCGTCATTGCGGCGGAAGCCACAATCCAGGGTTACTCGTGCCCCCGGCCTCGTCATTCCCGCGAAAGGAGACCTTTGCGTAACCCGTCATTCCCGCGAAAGCGGGAATCTACCTGCCCATCCTTGCACCCTGAAAATCCCCATACAGACAAAAACCCACCCCAGTCGGAAGGGATGTGGCACCACGCAGGTACCCTGCAACCTGATATACTGATTCCCGGTTCCGAAAGGCAGAACTGTGGCAGCTACTATACACACGATTGAAGACTTCATCCGTGTGCTGGATGAGAATCCCACCTGGCGCGACGCGGTGCGTTCCCGGCTGTTAACCGAGGAGCTGCTGGAGCTACCGGACAAGTTTGCCCGGTTTGTCGAGCACACCGAGGAGTTCCGGGAGCGCACCGAGGCCTTCATGGCGCGCACTGAAGCGTTCATGGAACGCACCGAGGCGTTCATGGAGATGGCGACCCGACGCTTCGAGGCCATTGACCGGCGCTTCGAGGAGACTGACCGGCGTTTCGAGGCGTTCGTCGAGCGCACTGAAGCGTTCATGGAACGCACCGAGGCGTTCATGGAGATGGCGACCCGACGCTTCGAGGCCATTGACCGGCGCTTCGAGGCCATTGACCGGCGCTTCGAGAGGATCGAGCAGCGTCTGGATAAGGTTGAATCCGACATCCAAGGTATTCGGGACGACCTCGGTCCGCTCAAGGCCGCACACGCCCGGAACGCCGCGGTCCGGGAAGCGGACCTCATGACCGAGGACATGGGATTCACACTGATTCGTAAGTTGACGTATGACGATATCGGCGCCCTGGTGCGGTCCCAGGATACCTTCGGTATTCCACGGAACGAGCTGGTCAGCTTCCGCCGGGCCGACTTGATCGCCGAGGCGCAGGATGCGGAGGACCAACGCTGTTATCTCGCCATAGAAATCTCGTTCACCGTCAACGGCCGGGACACCGAACGCGCCCTACGGAACGCAGAGCTGCTGCAGCGGTTCACTGGGATGCCGGCTTACGCGGCAGTCGCCGGATTGCGAACGGATGATCGGATAAAGCACGTCATCTCCGAGAATTTGGTGCGGTGGCATCAGTTGGACCCCGTATCGCTCGGCGTAGAATAACCGGCCGCTCTCCGAGCGCGGAGACCGTTGTGTACCCCGTCACTCCCGCGCAAGGAGACCGTTGCCTAACCTGTCATTCCCGCGTAAGGAGACCGTTCCCTAACCCGTCATTCCCGCGCAAGCGGGAATCTAAAAGCTGGTCCGTCCAGGTTGGCGGGAGGTGTGTCACCGCCTCCTCGCACTCCATCCGGGTAGTTATGCAAAGGTCCCAGTGCGCGGGAATGCTCTATCCGGCTCTTTTTCGGAGCGGCGCGGGGTGCCGGAATCATCCACCACGTCACGTAGATAGGGCAAAGCGGAGGATCGCCGGGAGGCCCGTGGCGAGGACGGACCACGCGGCGCCACGGTCTGCGCTCACGTAGATTGCCCCGTCCATCGTGCCCAGGTAGAGGCGGTCGGGTACCTGCGGATCGGCGGCGAGCGCCGGGGCGCTGGGCAGCGGATCGGGCAGCCCTCCCTGCAGCTCCTGCCACGACTGACCGCCGTCAGTTGTCCGACAGACGACACCGCCGGTCTCCGCTGCGGGGATACCGAAAAAACCGCGTGCCGTGTGGGTGACGACGGTGTAGGCAACGCAATCATCCGCGCAGTCTACGGCCATCGGGCGAGCGTACCGGCGTGGGAGACCGGCGTTACACTCGCGGAATTGAGCACCGTCGTCCTCGCTGCGATAGATGCCGGCCGGTGTCGCGGCCCAGACTACCTCCGGCCGCGACGGCGCAATCGCCAAGCCATGGATGTCGGGGTTAATGCCCTCGCCGACCAGTGACCACGACCGGCCCCCGTCCTCGGTGCGTACCAAGCCGCCGACCTCGATGCCGGCCAGCAAGCGGCTGCGCTCCTGCGGGTGCGCGGCAAACCACATGACGTGCGGCGTGTGCGGCGGGAGGGGGTAGGTCCAGGTATCGTAGCCGGGGATGCCCCGCAGCGTGCCCGGCTCGACCCATGGCTCCCCGGCGGCGTCGCTGACGTGTACGGCCGCCGGGTCCGTCCCGGCATAGAACGTCGTGCCGTCCGCCGAGCTGGCCAGCGCCGTGACTTGGCGCGATACCAGCCCCTCATTGGCTGCCGCCCAGCTCCGGCCGCCGTCCATGCTGCGGACGATACCGCTCTCGTGCTGCGGGCCGAGCGGCGTCCGCATCGGCAGGCCGTAGTCCGGCGTGACCGCCGCGCAGATATGACCGTTACTCACCGCCAGCGATTCGACGCTGCGGTCCGGACCCAAGCGGGACACCGCACCGGTTGCACCATCCACCCGGACAACGCCGGCAGTCGTACCACAGTAAAGTGAGACGGATCCGTTCTCGGACATCGCATACCTCCCGTCACTGGCACAAAAACAACACCCACCGCCTCGTCATTGCGGCGGAGGCCGCAATCCAGGCGCCCGCCGGCCCCCCGCCGCAGCGGGGGGACCATAGGGGGGCCGGCGCTACCCTGACTTCTGCGGCCGATAGGGATAAATCCAGTTGGCGAAAGAGCGCGGATTGCGCGATTGCACCCACAGGCGCCCCTGCCCGTGGAAGCGCATCAAAAGCTGGTCCGAGAAGAGGAATGACCGGATACGCCGGGCCTTGGTCAGCTCGTATTCGAGCGTTGGCTCCCAGGCGACGGCATGGCCGTTGTCCACAACGTAGCTGCCGTTGACCGCGACCTCCTCGATGTCTCCATAGCTGTTGAAGAACACCGTACCGGTTCCTACTACGCGCAGGATAAAGAGGCCTTCGTTGAAGAGGCCGCGCAGCCCCTGGAAGTCCGAGTTGCACTCCACGTCTGGCGTAGAGGCCAGGTAGGCGCCTCGCTCCAGGTACAACTCGCTCTGATCGAGGTCATAGGGGACAATATCACCCGGCTGGCCGGGCGCTACACCGAGCAAACCGGCGCCACCCTCCGCCGCGTAGGTATTCTGGAAGAAGCTCTCTCCGGAGAGCATCTTCCGCTTCAAGCCGGAGAAGACACCCCCGCGCGCCGAGGTCGTGACGTTCAGGTTGTCGCTCATCCACACCATCGCCCCGGCCTCGGTCACGACCTGCTCGCCCGGATGCAACTGCACCTCCAGCACGCTGTAGCTCGGCTGGCATTGGATTTCGTACTGCATGGCACTCTTACCTCTCTGGCAGCATCGGCCCCAGCGTTTTCCCGAATTCGTCCGGGTTGTGGCTTTGGACGTAGATCGTGCCCCGTCCGGAGAAGTTGAGTACCAGGCCCTCACCCGCCAGCCACGACTGAATCCAGCTACTGCCGGCCTTACTGATCCCGTAGCTGAGGCTGTCCTGGAAGGCAACCACGTGCCCGGTGTCCACGGTCAGGTTGCCGTTAAGCTCGATTTTGTTGATGCGTCCGAACGACGTGACCAGCAGCGGTCCTTGCCCCGAGACGGCCAGAAACGACAGCGATTCGCCCGACACCATGCCGCGAAACCCCTGGAACTGGGTATCGAGCGACAGGTCGGCCGAGGAGCCGAGATAGCTGCCGCCAGCGCACAGCCATTGGCTTGTTCCGTCGCTCTCGATCATGGCCACCTCGCCTTGCAGAGTCGGCGCCAGACCGACTTCGCCCGGTTGGTGGTCCTGGGCGGTGTAGGTAGAGAAGAAGAAGCTCTCGCCGGCCACCATCCGCTTGAGGCCGCCGAAGAGGCCGCCACTCCCCTTCTGACGGGTCGTCACGTCAATGTCAATGTTGTCCGAGGCGCGAAACAGCGCCCCGGCCTCCGATACGAACTGCTCGCCAGAGCCAAGGCGCACCAGTGCCCAGCTAAATGCGCCCGTATCCCTCACTTGGACATCCACTGGCCGCTCCTTTCGCGCAGAGTCCTAGCCCCCACTCTCCCCCTCCCCCGTCGCAGGGAGGGCACGGCCCGTCCCCCCGCCGCAGCGGGGGGACCATAGGGGGGCTTCATCCGTGTGCTCCCCATGGTATATCGCCGGGCCCCGACTACCTCCTGCCCAGGGGTGTCAGCCAACCCGCGACATCGGACAGCGTGCGGCTCTGGAGATAGAGCTTACCGGCACCGGAAAACCGCATCACCAACCCCTCGCCGGACAAGACGGTGCTCTTCAAGTTGCCCATGCCGCTAATGGAATACGAGAGACCCGGCTCCCACGCCACGACGTAGCCGGTATCCACCAGGAAGTCCCCATTGATTTCCTTTTCCAGCACTGCACCGAACGAGTTGTAGAAGACTTCACCGTGTCCCGTGCATTCGATGAAGAACCCACCCTCGCCGGAGAACAGACCGCGCAATCCGGCAAAGCGCGTCTTCAGCTCGACGCCCGGCGTACAGGCCATGAACGAGCCGGCGGTCAGGATGAACGAGTCGCCGCGCAGAGTGCGGTGCTGCACGGCCCCCGGTAAGGTCGGCGAGAAGGTGACGCTGCCGCCGCTGGGATGATAGTACTCGCCGACGAACAGCGATTCGCTCGCCACCACCCGGCGAATAGCGGCTCGCAGGAACCCGCCCATCAGCCGGCCGTTGACGGCCATGCCATCGTCCATCCACGCCATCGCGCCACCCTCGGCGATGAACGTGTCACCCGGCGCGAGACCCACGGTCAACTGTCCGTAGTCCGGGTTTCCTTCGATGCGATACTCCATCCTGCAAGGCCCTTTCCGCATAGTAGACAAGGAAACCGCGCCCATCACGACCAGGCAAGCGGCCGCACCGGCCGATCCGCCAGCCGAGGCAGCCGTGTCCAACTTACCGGCGCTGGCCGCCCTACGATACGTGCTGTCCGGTCCGGTGTCAACGGACGCGCGGTGCCGTCCGGGGACCCTCCTAGTGATACCAGCCTCGGCCCGCTGCGGTTCCCTTTCGGCAGCCCAGCACGTATTATCAGCGTTGGCGGTCAAGACGGCTCCAGCAGAAACAGCTCCCGCAAGCCGCCTTTCAACTCTACCCGGTCGAGCACGTCGAAACGCCGGCGCAGCTCGGCTTCCCAGTTCCCAGCGGTATAGTCGGCATAGTCCTCTTGTTTGTTTTCCAACAGCTTCCGGAACATTTCGTCATCGCGTCCGACGAACTCCAGAATAATTGTGGCGTTCAGGCTGTGCAGCCAGTCCAGAAACAGTGCCAGGGGAATGTTTGCCGTGACGCGCATATGATGTACCAGCGCCAGGCAGAGCACCATATCGGGCCGGCGCCGGTCATCAAAAGCCGCGCGCTCTCGCCCCGCCCAACCCTGCCCCGGCGAGAGGTTCGCCAGGTCCATCACCAAAGGGATGATGTTGTTCGGGCCGCCGGACCGGGCCGCGCGGTAGAGGATTTCGCTCGCATCCTGGTCGCCCTCTACGGCAACGACCGTGCCCGAGTGCTCGGCGGCGATACGTGAGAAGACGCCGATATTTGCGCCCAGGTCCCAGGTCAGGGCCGGACGGCGCACCGCCACGTGCCGCAGCACAAAATCCTTTTTCCGCTCGATGTCCGCCGCGCCGTAGGAATGGCTCTCGGCGTACTGCGACCAGTCCGAATGCAACGGCGTATAGGACAGCCGCTCGATGAGCCGCTTCAGGCTGTCCAGCAGCGCGAACAGCGCTATCCGGGGCTGCCGGCGAGCGGGGCGCGCCCGCGTCGGCTTTCCGGCACGCTCCCGGCGGCGCAGGCCGCGCTCGGCCCTGGCTGGGAACCAGATATGCGACGGGACGCCGCGCTTGAATCGCCGCAAGCCGTAGAAATACCGGACCGCTTCCTCCGGTGGGATTCCCTCCAGGCGCGAGCGGAGTAGCGGCTGGAACGGGATGCCCAGGTGTGCCGTCAACAGCAGCGGCGTCAGAAAAGCAGCGCAAAACTGGCGATACCCCCGCCAGTAGTCGCCAGCTTCCCAAGGAATGAACGACGGTATGTCAATGAACACTGGCCGCGTGCCGGCCCACTGCACATTGAACGGCGTGGCGTCCTTGAGCAGCCATCCGTTCCTGGCGCTCGTCTCCAAGAGATGCAGTTGCAGCAAGGCCGCGTCCTTGAGCATGGAGAACGGCCACTCGTAAGGCCAAGTGACGAAATCCACCGGATCGTGTTCGGCGACTGCGCTCCAGCCGGCTGCCAGGACATGCTTGGCGTCGGGGCTTGCCTGGTCGAGCAGTCTAGTCGGCACTACCTGGCCCCCAGCGACCAACGCCTCGAAAAAGGGCTTACCCAACAGCTTTTTCAGCGTTGCAGCGGTGGCTTGGTCTAGTCCCCGGAGGATGCGCGCATCACCGGCTTCACCGCACACCCGGTACACGCGCCCGGCCGAGTCCTTGAATGACCCGCCGTCAGACCTCAGGTTAGCGGTCATCGGCCTGGTCATCGGCGCTACTCGCAGCTTCCCCCAGCTCACCCTTCTTGTTCCGCCGGAAAACCCACTGCTTCAAGCGGTTGAGGTAGACCCGGGCGAGGTAGCCGCCGGCGGCCAGGACGCCCAGCACGGTAGTGACGATGAAACCGGCCGAGCCAGGGTCAACATAGGCGAGCAGCAGGATCATCCTCACCGCACTGAAACCAATCACGCCGGGATCGCTATCGTTGGCGCGGACGACTCCCGCTATCGCGTGGGGCCTTTCCCCCAATTCCCGTTTGCTACTCATACAGGAACTCCTCATAGCTCCGGGTAATACCATCCGGGATGACGTTGCGAGCGAGGATGGTGGGTTCTCGCGGCGCCTTGAGCACGCTTTGGCCGCCGGACAGACAGCGTAGGATAGCATGAACGCCATCCAAGGTGGTCATATACCCTTTGCTCAGAGTTTCGTCAAAATAGGTGGCACAGGTGTCGGGAGGATACACGCCGCCGAGCACGCCCAATCTGTCCTGGACGACAAACGTCGGGTTGTCTTCAAATGACACTCCCTGGGATAGCCGGGGGCCGTGGTCTCCGTATACATACAGAATGGCAGCGGGGTCATGGTTTTTCAGATGCTCGAGGATCGCTTCCAGGTAGCGGGTCGCCTCTCCATTGAGCTTCTGAGCGTAGCGTCTGATTTCGGCGTTGCGCGATGACGGGTCATCATACCGGAATCTACTGTCCTGTACATGATCCGGCGCGTGAATATGGGCCATCAGGAATTGCGGTCTCTCGTTCGCGCTCAGACGCTTATAATACTCGAGAAACTCGAAGTACACGGCAAGAGATCGCTGCCTAGTCCTAGTTTCTCCAAGAATAGTGCAGTATCCCCAAAATGCGATCGGTCGTATCGCGGTATCCAATAAACGGCAGTTATCGTGCCTACTATAACGGGTGTAGTGGTCAATATAGGGTCCTTTGTAGTGTCCAAAAAATACAGAGCCAAAATAATACGAGCCGGTTTCGTAGCCATTCTCTCGCAGTATGTGGAGCAACGGGCTGGGCTGCACTCCCGAAAATAGATTATACCGATACTTGAGGCTTGCCTTGAAAAACATCTCTTTATCTAGCGCCAGGATCATGTTCAGGATTTCTCTTGTATGGATGCCGTCGGAGAAGGAATTTGGAAAGCGGCGGAAGTTCGCCTCGAACAGGTCGTGAAACCGCGAAGTATCAAGACCGTAATGCTTTTTGAGCAGTGATCTCGGTACCAGTGACTCGAAGGAGATGAAATAAATATTGGGTTTCTCGCGAAATGAAACATGTTGAATGTTCGACATATCGACTTCCGCCGGCGTGGTGGCATCGTAACGTTCCAGAAAGTGGGGGCCGAGAATGATTCCGTGTCCGATCAGCACCACCGCCAAGAGCGTGACCCCGCCCCAGCGCTGTTGATCAATGACCCGGAAGGCGACGAACAAGACGAAAAAGGCCGCGACACAAACCGTAATCAGATTGAACTGGTTCTCACCGGTGAAGAGGTCTGTGTGAATGATGTACGCCGTCGCGCCGCTCGCCAGGACAACCAGCGACAAAACGGCGTTGGCGGTTAGCTCGGAGCGCCGTAGGAGGAACAGGGATCCGACGAGCAGCGGCACGTTGACGGCGGTGCCAAGGGCCAGGATAGCCTTCACGTCATAGGAGGAAAACGTGTTGGCGGCCTCGGTGTAGGTCAGCGCAAAAGCAAGCCCGACCAGGAGCATCGCGAACGCGAACTTGTAGAGAGGCGGAGAGAGGAGGTGGGAGGTGGAGAGCTTCCTCAGCATCATCTGTTGACTGTCCAGTCAAAGGAGTTGGACCACGGCTCGGTTGCCCCTGGCTTCGGTAGGCACAGCGAGCGGCACCCAAGATTGTGCAGGATAGCACAAATAGGTCAGTTCCGGGGCAGTTGCTATGTTCCCCGCCATCGGGACGGCCTCGTGGACGATGGCAGTGCTACCCCGCAACTTCTGCGACGGCCTCGCGCAGCGTGGTCGTTACCTCGTCAAGCTCGGATTCGCGGATGACCAGCGGCGGCGCCAGCATCACGATGTCCTCGCGGAAGCGCGTGAAGAGGCCCCGCTGGCGGCACGCGCGGATCACTTTGGCGCCGAGTTGGCCGGCCGGCGCCGCAACGCCGGGTTGAAACTCGACGGCGGCCATCATGCCCAGCCCACGGACCTCTTTCACGGCCGGGTGGTCGGCCAGCGGTGCGATGCCGGCTTGGAGTTGCGCCCCTAGCGCGGCGGCTCGCTCGACCAGCCCTTCCCCTTCGAGGATGTCCAGGTTGGCGAGGCCGACGGCGCAGCAGGTGGCGTGACCGGAATAGGTGAAGGCGTGCATGAACTTGGTCGTGGCCGGCTGTTCGTAGAGCACCTGCCGGATGCGGTCGGAGATGATGACGCCGCCCAGGGGCTGGTAGCCGGAAGTAATGCCCTTGGCGAACGACACCATGTCGGCCTCGACACCCCAATGCTCCAGCGCAAACCAGCGTCCGGTCCGACCGAACCCGGTGATGACCTCATCGGCGATGAGCAGCACGTCGTACTTGCTGCAAATCTCGCGGACGCGCGGCCAGTAGTCCGCGGGCGGTGGAATCACGCCACCGGCGCCTTGCACCGGCTCGCCGATGAACGCCGCGACCGTATCCGGCCCCTCGGCTACGATCTGCGCTTCCAGCGCGTCGGGATCGAGGTTGGGGACGTGGCTGAAGCCCGGCGGCTGCGGGCCGAAATGCTTCCAGAACACGGGAAGTCCGGTCGCCGAGCCGGCGCCCATCGTCACGCCGTGGTAGCCCAACGCACGCGAGATGATCTTGCGCTTCTCCGGCTTGCCCTGCATGTTCCAGAAAAACCAGGCTGCCTTGAAGGCCGTTTCGTTGGACTCTGCGCCGCCGGTGGTAAAAAAGATCGTATTCAGCGTCGGGCTAGTGAGGCGGGCTACTCGCGCCGCCAGCTCGATAGCCGGCGGATTCGACGAGCCGACGTAGGCGCTCGTAAAGGCCAGATCGGTCATCTGCCGCTGCGCCGCGTCGGCCAACTCGCGCCGGCCGTGTCCGACGTTGACGTTCCACAGGCCCGATAAGCCGTCAATGAATCGTTTCCCGTCCACGGTCCAGAGCAGGGCGCCCTCGCCGCGGTCAAAAATGAGCGGGTCCGCGTGGTCCGTCGGATGGTGCTGCGGGTGTAGCAGATGCGCGTGGTCCAACGTGCGGAGATCAACGGCTGTCGCAGTCATCTCTTCCTCCGAGCGCGGCATAGGTTGAGGCAATGTGTCGCGCTTCACTATGCCATGTGGGGCGGCGACTGACCTTTGCCGGGTACATCGGCCTCCCGCCAACTCATGCGATAATAGCTGCACTAAAGCAGAAAGCGCGGGTATGCACTGGCACCTCACCCGCAGAACGGGATCGGCAAACCCAGACAATCCGCGCTGTAAGCTCAAGTGTAGCCATAGAGCGTGCCGCTGTCAATGGTATGGGCTGGGTGAGCCACCGGGCGCGACAGGCAGCGGCTCAGTCGCTCACCCGGAACGAATAGAGCTTTGCATTGCGGAGGCGGAAGTCCAGGCGCACGTCGGCGTGCGCGAGAGCGCGAATATCGCGGCCGTCCTGCCACCGCACGGGCATAGCGATACCGTCTCCCTTGATCGGCTGGCAGTCGTCGGGAGAAAACCCCTCGACGGAAGTGCCATCGCGCTTGACAAACCCCACTCGTAGCTCGCCGTCAGGCGCAACCGCTGCATTCACATGCAGGTGACGACCAGAGAAGCCCAGCGGCCGGGTCAGCAGGCGGCCCGCCTCGGCGCCGGCGTTGATCGAGGCAAAGCCGTCCAAGCGTAGCTTGGCGAGACCGGTGTGTGCTTTGTCCGCGGACATATACCCGCGGTTCGCCGCGTAGTACAGCCACAGCTCGTCTCCGACCCGCAGCATCGAGGTAATCTTCAGCTGCTCACCGTCCCACGCCTCACCGTCGAGGTCCAGCGCCATGAAGGGTTGGCCGGCGCCGACCCGCGTCCAGTATTTGGCATCGCGGCTGCAATCCAGCTCCACGCCCATGCAGTGATTGACGTTCGGGTGCTCCGGCTCATAGATCCAGCGCACGCCGATATACATGCCTTCATAGGGAAACGCCGTGTGCCCATAAATCTGGTGATCCGGATTGCGGGCCGCCAGGGTCGGGTGCGGCCGGGTCCAGTGCTCCAGATCGTCGCTTTCCATGATCCCGCGGCAGCGGATCGTACCGGGCAGGACGAACTTGACATCGCCGATGTACTTATGGCGATACGGGTCCCACCAGAAACGGCAGGTATCCCCGATACCGGTCTGCGGATAAAATCGGCCGTAGAGATATGGCAGAATCGGCTTGGCGAACCCGCCGTCACACGTCCAATGGATGCCGTCGGGTGACGTGTGGAGGTGATAGGCTTCGGGAATAACCAGTCCGTCCACGCCCCGCTGCCCCTGCCGGCGTAGACACACCACCGCCATGCCCTTGAACCGCTTCTGCGGATCATCCTCTTCAGGCTCGTAGAAGACGCCGTGCATCGGACCGTAGGGCAGCACGACGTTCTCCTCCTCGATACCCTCGACCTGGTACAAGTTCAGTCGGGGGCGCTCCCAGTGGATGCCGTCATCCGACACCGCGTAGCTCATCCCGCACCGGATTTCGTTCCCCGGCCCCCAGTCGTGCCAGTCGGAGATTGACCAGTACCACATGCGGAAATATGGTGACTCGTCGAAGGGGAGCACTTTCAGCACAAAGGCGTGCGCGTTACCGGCGGCCTCAAAGACGGGATTGCCGGCATAGCGCACCGGCTGATGCACTTCTCTGGTCACGTTCGAGACCCTGGCGATCAGCGCATTGTCCACGAAAAGCTGGCGCTCCGGGCCGATCTTGGCCGCGACGATGTCCATGTCCAGCGGAAACATCAGGCGCTCGTTCGCCAACTGTCGCCAGACCGGCAGTGCGTCTTCCACATCGAACGGCTCGGCCGGCAGGCCGCCGGTGGGGTCCGCAGGATTCACAGTAGTCATGGTGCAAACTCCCTTCCTCGTCGACTCCGGTTCACTGCCCAAGCGGCAGGGCACCCACCCCGTCCCCCCGTCGCAACGGGGGGACCATAGGGGGGCTACCCCCGTGAGGGGACCATCTGGACGACAGCTCCCCCAAGCCACCATTGGCGAGGGGGGCTACCCCCGTGAGGGGACCATAGCGGGGCCTCTAGCCGGGAACGCAAGCACGCAAGCGCAGCAGGTCCAGCAACGCCGGGGCAATCTGCTGCGCCGACACGTCCACGTAACCGGGTAGTTCTTCATCCGCTGCATAGCGGGCCAGTGCGTGCAGTAGCTCGGTGGCCGGGAGGGCTGCCGGGTTGCTGCCGGTAGCGGGCAGGTAGCCTAGCAACCGTAGCAGCTCTACCGCTTGGCGGTGCGTGGCCGGTGACAGCGCGCTGTGCGGCCGGTGATCGTGCGGCGCGGCCCGCTCGCGGTGCAGGACCAATAGGCGATGGAGCGCGGCAATCGGCGTCGGATGGTCGTCTACGCGCAGGTCAATGGCCCGATCATTCCGCCCTTCCGGACCGCCCCGCGGCCGGACCACGAGCAGCGCCGCCGATTGCTGCCCCCGGCGGTCGCCGCCGGCGGCCTGCGCCGCCGCGAGCGCGGCCACCAGCCACTCGGCGAGGTCATCCTCGCCGCGGTCGCGGGCGTGCTCGAACGTCTCGGCGAGCGCCACCAGCACGTCGGCGCTCGCCAGCATGTTGCCCTGGCAGGTATAGCCGTCTCCGGCACGAGCGCCGGCCCAGGGAAAACACTTCGCGCCGGTGTAGTGTGCGGTGCGGCCGTGCCGATCAACGATACCGATTTGCCGCCAGGCCCGCCTGGAGTCGGCGGCGGTGATCTGCGCCAGCACGGCCGCCGGTGCTTGGCCTTGCGCCAGTAGCTCCAGACTGGCCGGACCGTAACCGACATTGGCGCGCGATTGGGTCGCGACGGCGCCGACGCCGGCCCGCGCCCACGGCACCACGGCGCCGACGGCCAGGTACTTCGATTGGGTTGCGATACCCCACGATTCCGTGCCCGGATCGTAGGCGGCAATCGAGAACGTCGCGTGCAGCACCGGTAGCATCACGGCCCCTCCTATAGTCCCTCACAAGGGTAGGTTTCTCCCGTAGCGGCGCGATTCATCGCGCCCTGGGACTCGCCATTCCGGCGGAAGCCGGAATCCAGCCCCGTCTCCCCGCCGCCGCGGGACGGCAAGCTCTCTTCCCGGCATCAGCATGGAGGAGTGGACCGTCACGTCCCGCCGATTGCCTCCTGCACCTGCGTCAACACGGCGTCGCGGGCCGCGCCCGCCCCGGACAGTAGCTGCGTCAGCGCCGCGTCCGTGGTAGCCACGAAGTCTCGGTCCCGCATGTACGCCAGATTGATCCGCACGTTGAGCGCGGCGCTCTGCAACGCTGCCTCGGCCAACGCCGCCGCGACACCGGCATCGCTGACCAGGTTAGGGTTGCCGTACTCGGCGGCCGTCGCTGCCAGGTCCAGCGCCCGACGTGCCGCCCGCGCCGTCTCCAACGGGACCGCCGCCGCATCGCGCAGGGCCGCTTGCAGTGCGGCGCGCCGTTCCCGCCGTTGGCTGCCGGTGGCGCGGGGCAGACGCATCGCCGCTGCCACTGCGCCATAAGCGCGAGCGTCGTCGTCGGCCGCCTGCAAGAGGGTTTGCCGCAAGTGCTCGCTCTCGGTCAGCAGCGGCTCGATGTGCGGCCACGAATCCTGATAGCGCGTCCGCCCCAGCGTGAAGCGGCACACCATGCTCAACAGCGCCGCCGCCAGCGCCCCGGCCAGCCCCGCGGCACCACCGCCGCCGGGGATAGACGCCTCCGAAGCCAGCGCGTCCAGGTAGTGCGCCAGCGCGGTCTCGCCAGCAGGGGGCGCATCGCTACTATCGTCGGGACCGGCTTGGCTCATTGCTCACCTCGTATTGGGCCGCGATATGCGCGCGGCCAACCGCACGCCACCCTCCATGATACTGCGGCCGGTCCGCGCGTGCCCCGTCCACCCGTCGCAACGGGGGGGCCATAGGGGGGCTACATCGCTGGCCTGAACACCGGCCCCCGTCATTCCCGCGCCAGGAGACCCTTGCGTAGCCCGTCATTCCCGCGAAAGCGGGAATCTAACCCCCTCTCCCCGTGGGAGAGGGCCGGGGTGAGGGCCGCCCCCATCCTATTCATCCTTGCATCCCGAAAATCCTGATGCCGACAAAACCCATCCCCGTCAGCCGTGAGACACAGGCAGACGTTCGCGCTGGTACCTGTTGATGGTAAAATCTACGCACAGACGATGGCGCCGACGCTCCGGCCATCGTACCTCGCGGATTATCCTAGCAACGAGCAGACCACAGGACTATGGGCGCTATTCTCGTCACCGGCGCAGCCGGCTTTATCGGTAGCCATGTGGTCGAGGCCCTGCTGGCGCGCGGCGATTGGGTGGTCGGTGTAGACAACTTCGACCCCTTCTACTCCGCGGCCCGCAAGCGCCGCAACCTTGCCGTTGCCCTAGCTCATCCGCGCTTTCGGCTGGTCGAGCACGACATCCGCGATGGGGCCGGGTTGGCCGCGTGCTGGGAACAGGCACTGCCCCCGGAAGCGCCGGCAATCAGCGTCGTGGCCCATCTCGCCGCGCGGGCCGGGCCGCGCTCCTCGCTCGGTCAGGAGCAGCTCTACCAGGACATCAACGTGGGCGGCACGGTCGAAGTCCTGGAGTGCGCTCGGCGGTTCGGGGTCCGGCAACTCGTACTCACCTCCACGTCATCGGTCTACGGCAACAGTCCGCGTAGCCCGTTTCGGGAAGACGACCCCGCCGACCGTCCTCTCTCGCCCTACGCCGCCACCAAGCGGGCAACCGAGGTAATCGCGCATTCCTACCACAATGTCTACGGCTTGCCGGTGACGATCCTGCGGCTCTTCAGCGTCTATGGGCCACGCGGCAGACCGGATATGACCCCGGCGCTCTTTGTCGTGCCGGTTTGGCGCGGCGAGCCGCTGATCCGGTTCGGGGACGGCTCCGCCGGCCGCAACTACACCTACATTGACGACATCGTGGCCGGATACTTGGCGGCGGTGGATCGGCCGCTGGGGTATGAGATCATCAACCTCGCCAACTCCCAGGAAGTGACGTTGGCCGCGTACTTCCGCGTGCTGGGTGAGCTGCTGGAGCAACCGCTGCGGATCGAGCAGCGCCCCATGCCGGCGAGCGACCCGGAGCGTACCCGCGCCGACATCGGCAAGGCTCGCCGGCTGCTCGGATACGAGCCGCGCACCTCTTTCCCAACCGGCCTCGGGCGCTACCTCGACTGGTTTCGCGCGGAGCTACAGGCAGTACCCGACTTCCTCGCGCAGCTGACGCCGCCGGCCTGACGGCTCGCGCTACCCTCCGGCCAATGAGACCTTTGCGTAACCCGTCATTCCCGCGAAAGCGGGAATCCAAACCCCCTCTCCTCCTGGGAGAGGGCCGGGGTGAGGGCTACCCTCTCGCACTCCATCTAGGGGTTATGCAAAGGTCTCCAATCGGGCATGGGCTGGGTAGTACAATGCTCCTGCCACTGTCGAAACACGGGGCAGCCATCGCGCTGCCGCGGCGCGTTGGGCCGCAATGCTGGCGAGGGAGAAGAAAGCTATGGGCCAGGACCGGCAAGCGCAAGATTCGCCGGCCACCGGGGACGACACCGCGGCGCAGCGTGGTGCTCGCCCGGCCTTGAAGCCGGAGCTGCAAGTCCTCGCGCCGGCCGTGCGTAGCGTGCTCGCGCTGGCGCTGGCGCTCGTGGTCGCGGCCCTCATCCTGTTCGCGCTCGCCGAGCTGCGCGGCGTCCTCGTTACGCTGATGGTGGGCATCATCCTGGCCGAGGCGCTGCGTCCGTCGCTGCGGACGTTGGAGGGCTGGGGTCTCCCCCGATTTGCCGCACTAATCGTAGTGCTGCTCGCCCTCCTGAGCGTAGTCGGGCTGTTGATCGTGCTCGTGCTGCCCCCGGCGCTCGCCCAGATTAACCAGTTCATTGCGGCCATGCCGGATTACCGCTTGCGCTTGCAGAGCCTCTTGGCGATTGTCGAGATGCAGACCGATACCGATCTCCTCGACCTGGCCTTGGAAGGGGCACGCACAGTGGGAAGCCAGCTCCTTGGGCGCGTCCCCGGCCTCGTTGGGCAGCTCATCTCGGTGCCCCTGGCACTGGTTTCGGCAGTCTTTGCCGCCGTCACCGGCATCCTGCTCGCCGTGTTCTGGTTGAGTGCCACCCGCCAGCTTGACCACACGCTTGTTGCCCGTCTGGAACCCACACGGCGCCGGCAGGTACGGCGGGTCAGCCGGGCGATGCGCGAACGCATTGGTGGCTGGGCACGGGGACAGTTCCTCATGATGGTGAGTATCGGGGGCGCCTCATTCCTGGTACTGCTCGTGTTGGACGTGAGCTTTCCGGTGCCGCTCGCACTCTGGGCCGGCCTCACCGAGTTTATTCCGCTGCTTGGTCCATGGCTGGGCGCAGTGCCGGCAGTCTTGGTGGCACTCGTCGATTCTCCGACCAAGGCGCTGCTGGTGGCACTGGCCTTTTTCATCATCCAGCAGCTCGAAAGCAACTTTCTGGTGCCGAAGGTGATGGAGCGCGTCGTGGGCCTGCACCCCTTTCTCGTGTTGGCGTCGGTGCTGATGGGTGGCGCACTGCTCGGTATTCTGGGCGTGCTGCTGGCGGTGCCCGTTGCCGCCGTCGCCGACGCGCTGGTGACGGAGCTAATCTTCGAGCCGGCCGGTCTGAATGAGCCATCCGACGAGGGGGAGACGGCCGCGTCGCCCGCGCCCAGCCGCTGGCGACGGGCGCTGAGGTTCCTGAAGCTGGGAGCTGGGAGTGAGCGGTGATACGCTTGGCCGGCGCAATCAGTTGGCAATAGATGGCGCAGACCAAGCGGTCAGGAGGAATGATGTCCACGACCTATCGCGCGGCGGTGATTGGCTGTGGTGGTATGGGCGCCTGTCACGCCAGGGCCTATGAACAGGTCGAGCAGGTCGAGCTAGTGGCGGCGGTGGACCCAATGGCGGCGGCGCGGGATCAATTCCGGCAGACCGTCGGCGTACCGCAAGTCTTCGCCACGACCGAGGACATGCTGACCACCGTGCAGCCGGACCTCGTGAGCGTCTGCACCTGGCACCCGCTCCACCCGGCCCCGACGGTTGCTGCGGCACGCGCCGGTGTAAAGGGAGTCATCTGCGAGAAGCCGATGGCGATTAGCCTCGGCGCGGCCGACGAAATGCTGTCCTCCTGCGCGGAGCACGGTACCAAGCTGGTGATCGGCCACCAGCGGCGCTTCACTCGTGGCTGGGAACGGGGCCGTGCCCTCGTCCAAGAAGGGGTTATTGGCGAGCCGGTTTGGGTCAATGCCCGCATCGCCGAGGGACTACTCAACTGGGGTACCCACACGATTGACGGGATTCGCTTTGTGCTCGACGATCCCGACGCCGAGTGGGTGATGGGCGCGGTAGAGCGCAACACCGACCGCTACGAGCGCGATACGCTGATCGAGGACTCCTGCATGGTACTCGTCAACTTTGTCGGTGGTGTTCAAGCCTTTATCGAGTCCGATCTGCGCCGCGATGGTGCGACCGCTGGTGCCTTTCAGCTTCGCGGTACCGCCGGGCTGCTCGACGTTTCCGAGTCGCAGGTGCGGCTCTTCAATGCCACGACCGGCGGCTGGCACGACGTACCGCTAGGCGATGACGCCGAAGGATATCCGGCCATCGGCGATCAAACGAACGTCGCCCAAGTGCAGGAGCTATTGACCTGGATCGAGGGAGGCCCCGAGCACCGTGGCGCCGGCCGCCGGGCGCGTGCCACCGTCGAGATCATGATGGCGCTCTACCAGTCGGCACGCGAGCACCAGGTTGTGCGGCTGCCACTCACAGAGCCGGGTAATCCGTTAGAGCTAATGGTGGCGGAGGGCAAGCTACCCGTGCGGGTCCCGGGGCGCTACGACATCCGCGATCCCCAGCGGCGTGCCCGGCAGCGCACGCAACAACGCTGACCGCACCGATCAGCCCCGCTTCTGCATGATGGCGTCTGCGAGATACTTGTGCTTGTTGGTGGAGACATCAGTGGCGCCTGCGGATGCGCCGATGCCCACGATCTTCCAGAAGGGGTCTTCCATCGTGAAAGGCCGCCCCTGATGCTCGGTGGGACGTTGCGGATCCATGCGGTAGCGCCGGCCATCGCGCTCGATGACAATGGCCATCTGCTCTCGTGTCAACTCATCGAGGATGCTCGTGAGGTTGACAGCGAACTCGCCAAAGGGAACGACGCGCAGTTTCTGTGCCATTGGCGTGGAATTAGCCTCCTGCAGCAGCACTATAGCATAGTGCGAGGAGAAGGTGATGGCACAGCGAGCGGTCCGGCTCGACCAACTCTGATCGCTGATGGCTGAAAGCTATCCGCTGACCGCTAATTCAGCAAGTATTCGCGCAGTGTGGAGCCGTCAACGCGCCGGCGCAGCCGCTTGAGGGCACGGTCCTCGGCCTGCCGAGCGGCCTCGCGCGAGATACCGAGTGCCCGCCCCACCTCGCCCAACGACCGGGGCACACCGTCACCGAATCCAAAGCGGGCACGCATCACTTCCTGCTCGCGGGGCGTGAGTAGCTCGAAGAGGTGATCCACGTCGGCTCGGAGTGCCATATGGGTGGCAGCAGCGCTCGGGTCCGTGCTGTCGCCGTCCACCACCGTATCGCCAAGCTCCTCGCTCGCATCGTCGTGGACGTGCAGGTTCAAGGAGATGGGCGGCTGGCTCGTGCGCCGCAGCCGCCGAACGTCTTCCGGTGTGCGGTCCAACGCCGCCGCAATCTCTTCCACTGTGGGAGTACGGCCAAGCTCCTGCTCCAACGTCGCGTGCGTTTCCTCTACCTTCCAGGCCAGTTGTACGGCGTGGACCGGCATCCGGATGGTCCGGCTGGTATTGGACAGGCCGCGCTGGATGGCCTGACGAATCCACCACACGCCATACGTGCTGAACCGCACACCACGCCGGTAGTCGAACCGGTCCACGGCCTGCATGAGTCCGATATTGCCCTCCTGGACCAGATCGCCCATCGGCAGGCCGGCGGTGCGGAACTTGGCCGCGACGTGCAGCACCAGCCGGAGATTGGAGGCGATCATCTGCTGCCGGGCCTGCTTGCCGGCCTCGACGAGCGCCGTGAGCGCCTCGCGTTCGGCCCGACCGTGCTTGCTCGCAGCCAAGCGCTCCTCGGCTTCCCGGCCGTCCGACATGGCCTTGCCGAGGCGCTGCTCTTCCGACTTGGGCAGACCACGCGAGTCGCCGGTGTCGTGGAGATAGAGCGCCACGGAGTCGAGAAGCTCTTCCGGTTGCAGCGCGGGGCGTTCGGTTGCGGTGGAGGGTGCAGTCGCTAGGGTGGGAGACATGAGGCCTGTTACTCCTTTGCACTACCTGCGTCGGTCCGGCGTCATCGCCTCGGCGGTACGTCGTGCCGCCCGCGGACCGTCCGTCGTCACCTGTAGCCTGGACCAGAGTACCCGACCCACCTGAAGGACTGACCGGCCTCGGCTGGTGGTTGTGGGGAGGTCAACTGGAGATCATCTGGAGTTTTACAGTCCCATTGCCGAGGGAGTGCGCGCCTCACCCCCTGGCCCTCGTCATTCCGGCGGAAGCCGGAATCCAGGGCTATTCGTGCCCCTCAGTTCCCGTACATGGCACTGCAAAGCACCCGGTTCCTGCCCAGCGGTGGCCGGGACCCCAGACCCTGGTGCTTCCCGCACGTCGTCACCATAGAACTCCTCACGGCGCAGGGAAAGCCGTTTGGGCCAGGGGCCGCAGTCGTGAATGGGCAAGTCCAACGGCGCACGCGGCGATCTAGTCACCGGTGGTTCGTCAATCGTCAGTACGATACGGTGCTTGCCCGGAGGAACATCCGGTGGTAGGTGGATGGTCAGCGTACCATCCGGGGTGACGGTAGCCTGGGTTTCGATAGTACGCATATTTCTTCCTCCCTAACACGGTAACGATAGCGGTTCACTGCCGTCTTTGTCTCGCTCCGACGTGCCCGGCTGTCAGCAGCGTCTACCGCCGGCCGCCGGCAAGCTGCGTGGCTTCGGGGAGGCGGCGCAGCGAGAGCATCGCCACGGTGCCGAGGGCTGGGCCGATGGCAAGCATGACGAACGCAGCGGGCCAGCCGGCAGCCGTGACGACGAGCGGCACTAGCTGGATCGAGACCATCGTCAGCAGAAAGCCGACCGACGTCTGGATAGTCAACGCCGTGCCGGTGTATTCCGGGGGACTCAGCTCGGTGATCGAGGCGGAGAACTGGGCCGAGTCAGCGACAACGGAGACGCCCCAGATCAGCAGGACCGCGATAAGCAGCGACAGCGGCGCGGCGTGCAAGACCGCAGCCAGTACGGCCATGCTGCCACTCACGATCATCGCGGCGCTCGTCGTCGTCGTGCGGCCGACGCGGTCGGCACCGGCACCGGCCACCAGGCACCCGATTCCGCCGCTGCCGACCACCGCAAAGGCCAGCAAAGCCGCGAGAGCGGTCGAGCCGCCACCAGTGGTCACTCTTTCCGCCAGGAAGATCGGCACCCACGTCCACATCGCGTACAGCTCCCATTGGTGGCCGAGGTAGCCGAAGTTGGCTAACCGCAGCCCCCGCTGAGTGAAGATGGAGAGTGCAAAGCGTGGATTGAACTGGGCACCAGGACTGGTAAACGGCCCTTCCCGAAACAAGAGCGCGACGATCAGCCCGCCCACGACGGCCAACACCGACGAAACCAGGATCACGTTGGCCCAGGAGAATGTCTCAGCACCAGGGCTGCACAGTCCGATTGCGCCCAAGAATGCACAGATCTCGCCTGTCGTCGCCAGTGACCGCACGAGATGCGGGGCCGCCGACCCAATGGTCAGCGCACCCACGACGAGGCCGATGGCGAGGCCACGGTGCCGCCGCGTCCAGGTGGCTGCCAACTTCATGCCGGGTGGGTAGACGCCGGCGAGACAGAAGCCGGTCAGGAAGCGCAGCGCAATCCCGGAGGCTAACCCGGTAGCGAGAAAGGCGAAGCCGGCGTTGGCTGCTGCCCCCAGCAACGCGCTGATAACGAAGAGGCGTCGGCTGCTGACAATATCCGGCAGATTGAGGACGCCGCTGAGGGCGGTGCCGACGACAAAGCCGATCTGTACGGCCATGGTGAGCCAGGCGGCGCTCGCCACCGACAGCCCCCAGGCACCCTGCAAGGCCGGCGACACGGCCGAGGCGCTGAACCACAGCGACATGCCCAGCACCTCGGCCAGCGCGAGCAGCCCCAGGTTACGCCACTGCGCGCGGCTCCCTTCAAGATCGTCTTGCCGCCTCACCCCCGCCCCCCTCTCCACCATTTGAGACCTTTGCACAAGTCGTCATTCCCGCGAAAGCAGGAATCCACGTCCCCCCGCCGCAGCGGGGGGACCATAGGGGGGCCCAGAGACGGCTACGCTGCCCTGTTCGCGGGCGGCTGGAGTAGCTCTAGCGGGCTGCCGTCGGGATCGCGGAGGTAGACCGCGTAGCCGCCCTTGTTGACGCCGGCTGTGATCTCGACCGGCGGCGAGACGAACGTCGTACCGGCGGCGCGCAGCTGCTCGTAGAGCGCCGGCAGGTCCTCGACTACAAAGCAGAGATGCCCGACGCCGGGGTTATTCGTCTGCAAGGGTGTGGCTTGGCCCGGGTGGCTCTGATACTCGATCAGCTCCAAGATGTGGCCATCCGGCACGTCGAGCTGCAAGTAGACGATATGGAGCCGCACGTTCGGAAAGCCGGTGATCGTGCTCAGGTACGTATCCGTCGTGCGGCGATCCACCACCACCTGCATCCCGAGCAGGTCGCGGTAGAAGGCCAGCGACCGCTCCATGTCGCTGACGGTAAAGCTCGTGTGGTGAAAGCCCCGTACAACCATGCTGATGCTCCTTTGCTGCGCTGCGCGTACCGGCCAGCCACCCATCGGCCGGCGGCGAGCAGGCCACCTTATGATACGTTGCGCCCGCATCAGAGCAGCCGGAGTCCGAGGCCGGCGAGTACGTCAGTAGGACTACGCGGAATTAGAGGGGAGCGCACAGCCGGCCGGTTCACACGTGGCAGCCTCGGCAATAGCTTCTTTAGTCAAGGCGCCGCGCCACTCGGCGACAATGGCTTCCCAAGCCATACCCATGGCTACCTGCTCCAGCACGTCGGCAACCAGGATACGAGTACCGCGAAAGGTGAGTTGGCCGTGACAGATAGCAGGGTCGGCAACGACGTATCGTCCTAGAACTGTGTTCTGCACTGTGCTTCTCTCCCTACCCACTCGAAGATGTTCACGAGTTGGCAATGTCCGAAGGTGATTCTGGTAGCGGTGAGCTTGACCATTCAGGCCTCTCCTGCGTCGCGCTCGTTCTCGAAATCATCAATGCTGGGCGTGATGACTTCGATGAAACGGTGGAGCGTCTCGGCCAACGTGTCGGCGAAGGAGTCGTCCAATGCACCGCCGCGACGCGACACGCCAATAAAGCCTTTCCCAACTCTCTGCTCATCGTAGATATGTAGCTCCGTAACCCTACTCACCACGTCCTCATCTGCCCCTGGCCACCAGCCAAGTCCCACGTCAGCCTGGTATGTATCCGGGGAATCCTTCTCGCGGGACAGGTTAATCAGGTAGACCATAACCCCGTTACCCCAAGGTGGCCGCGAATACCACCAGCGATAGTAGCGGTAGAAGTAGCGGAAGCCGTGATCGCCTGCCCATCGGCTTTGCCTGTCCGGCTTGATATCACTCGGCAAGCTGCTCACAACTCGTTCTGAAACGTCTCTGAGAAATCTCGTAACGTCATCGTTCCTATTCCTTGCGAAGGTCTGAGCCAGTGAGCCGGATCGTCGAACGATGGGTCTGTTCTCGTCTGGCGAGTCGCCGATCCCGATGACGTAATCGTCCACTCCGGGCACGGGGATAATCGTGTTCACTTGTATGTACAGTGAATCGGTTTTCGCGTCCTTGTACGGCGTTAGCTGGATGCAGGTTATCAGGTCTTCGCCTGGAGCCTTTTCGTTCAGCCAGAGAGCGGCCGAGGTTACTTCCGGAGCGAACCGGTGACTTGCCAGGATGATGCGCTGGTCTTTATTCAGAATACCGAGGTCGTCAGCGCCAAGGTGTTGTAACAGCTTGTTCAGCGCTTCTTCCTCGGACACCCCTTCATAATCGGCAAACATACGGATGATGTCGTCTGCGCTGGCGCGGTGCAGATAGCTCGCGTACTTGATCGCCTGCCAGTGGGCGTCCGCACCCGTGTCGTCGCGCTTCAGCTCGATGACGACCAGCTTCCCGTCCAAGTCCACTGCTAACAGGTCGAGCCGCTCGTTCGTCTTGTCGAAACCGCTGAACTCCTTCCCGATTATCAGCAAATCCTCACCCAGAATGCCCGGATTGGCGGCTATCCACTCCTGGATGTCCCGCCGCTCTTGCAACCCCAATTGGGCGAATTCGACTTCCTCGATCCGCTCTGATTCGCGGCTCGCGGGGTTGATCCTGAACAGCTGCGGTTCTGCGCTCATATGCCTCTTCCCCTATACCGGAGTTTGTGCCAGTTTCTCATACCATGCCCATATTCGAGATACGCAGCCGGAGCGTCACGCCACCCGATAGACGTAGGCATCCTCGATAAACTGGCCGTTGATGAGACTCGTGGTCAGCCGTGTCCCATCCATATCCTTCCGGGGTTTGATTCCACCTCGCAATGCCATAATCAGCGGATCGTTGTCCTCGCGGACGGTGGTATCCCACAACATCATCGGTAAATCCGGTTCAGCGGCCCCGTTGTACAGTACCTCTCGAATGCGGCGATATGCCTTCCGGCGGCCGGCTGCGGTCACGCAAGGAGATGACAGCACAAGGCGCCATTGGTTTGATTCCGACGTATAGAGCCAGAAAGACGCGACGAGATCGAACCCAACGTCATCGAGCCGGCGCGTTAGCTCGGCGCCAGCAGCGATCATCTGCGGTGTCAGTGCTTCCTTCACCACCACTTCTTGATACATGGCAACACTCCGTACTCCGGGTCTACGATAGCACCGTACAATCCCACGGCCAAGTCTTCTGGGACATCTGGCCAGTAACGCGCCTCCTCGGACCAGTCGCTCACAGCGGTCCAGTTCTCATCGAACGGCTCCTCCAATGCGGCACGGTCTCGAAAAGTTCCTTCCAATCCTGCTATCCTGGCAAGAGTAGAAAGATTGTGTGTATGGCTTGAGTTGACCCTCCCCCTATCCGGAAAATCGTATTGTTGGGTAGCCTTTGCTATGCACGCCTTGAGGGCACACTCAACCGCATACCCTGCTAGATAGTACGCTCCTGCCCAGCAGTTGTTTTCGAGTAACACCTTCGCCTCTGCAATCCGCAGCTCTGCCAGTCGTTGCAGATCGGAACGATTCATGCGTCTGTGCCAACTGCGTATTGGGTATCGGGGCCAGAGGCTACGCCAAACAATTATACCGGCAGGGTTACGCGGAGGTAGATGGCAACACACAGCCGGCCGGGCCGCACGCGGCGGCCTCGGCGGCGCGCTCGCGGGCCAACTGCTCTTGCTGCCACGCATAGTCAATCGGCTCGCGAAACCGCTCCGGATGGAGCAGCGCCCAGATTTGCTTGCGGATCACGAAGTTGTCCGGGTCGTAGCGCAGTGCCCGGCGCCAGGCCGCCGCGGCCTCCTCAGTGGCGCCGCGGTCCCGCAGTTCCAATCCAAGCCGCCAAGCGGTCTCGATCAGCTCGCGCCGCAGCGCCGCGGTCTCGTCGGGAGGCTCAACCGTGGCCTCCGCGCTGGCTGGAAGCGCCTCGCCGCGCAGTAGACGCGCGACGGCAGCGCGGTCGTCGTCGTGCTCGCAGCTGAAGCCGCCTAGCTTGCGATAGCGGACAACCTGATCGGCGTCGAGCACAATGCCATTGGGAACGGCGCGGAAGTCGTAGGCCAACCCCAGCCGGTTCTCGGCATCCACGACCGTCGGAAATGTGGCGCTGGCCCGCTCCACCCATGGCCGCGCTGCCGCCACCCCACCAGCATCCATCGCCACGCTGACCAACTCGAAGCCGTCACCGAGTGCATCGCGTTGCTGCGCGTAGAACTGCTGCCACCCGGGCAGCTGGGCACGGCACGCTCACCAGGAGGCCCAGAAGAACAGCAGCACCGGCTTGCCGGCGAGACTCCGCAGCGACAGCGTACCGCCGTCCGTCCGTGGGAGCGTCCAATCCGGTGCTTGCTGTCCTACCTGGGGACCGCTGGTAGGATCAGCCGTGCTCGTCATAGGCCCTCTCTTGTGGTGTCTCCGAGGCCCGACTAGGCGAGCCATGAGTTGAAAGAAGGTCTGCCTACCGTAATTGCTCGTGCTAACGGGTAAGCCCAATCAGGCGGCAGCAACGTCGCCACACGATATACTTTGCGCCCGTCGTTTGCTACTAATGCCGCCACAAGATCAGGCGGCTTGCTATGGTCATCATGTGTGATATATAGAGGTAAGAACCACTGATAAGCTCCGTGGTGGTATTGTGGGACAGCCAACTGCTCCCATAAGCGGTGCGCTAGTTCGATAGCGCCGAAGATACAGAGGTAGCGAGGCCGGCCTACTAGGCGGGGAATGTGTTGCTCAAGTCGACTGGAGTGATCGGATTCCATATGCTCCCAGCTGTATTCAATCCTGTAGTCTGGGTGGTAAGCTCCGATACGGTAATCTGGCTCCTTTGGCGGATTCTGAATCGGTATCCGTGTGCCGCTTGAAAAGCGATCTGGACTGTATGTGACTATAGGACTATGCTGATAAAGATAAGTAACGAATACAAATGGTTGCTTTCCCTCCACTCTGTTCTTGGGAAGATACGCATAAATTGGAGTACCATCGCTGGTGGTAAGAGTCCCAACTCTCCACAGAGCAAAGCGTCCTTCGCTGTCTTTGTATAGCAAGTCTTCCCTATAAGCAATGTCGAAGTTAGTCTCACAATAGACTCTCAAGGCTTTACAGTCCTCCCCCCAATTCTCGGGCAGGGCAAGGTCTGCCAGCTTTTTCAGCCAGTCCGAGCGCTCAGGCACGAAAGCAAAATCGTACAATCTCACTATCATCTCCTTGATCTGCGGCCGCAGCCTTCAGTGTAGCATCGCACTACATTAGCTTTCTACCAACTTTAGCGAGGTCACGCCAGCGGGTAAGGCCGTCGGTAGCCCGCAAGCCGGCGTGGTGGCGCACGTGCAGCAGCCACGGTACCAAGCCCTCGACGGGATGGAAGTAGAGCAGGTGCAGCGCCTTGGCGGACTTGCTGCCCGGCCGGCCACTTGCCGGTGACCCGTAATAGGCCGTAGGAAGTTGAAAGAGCGTATGGCACTGCACGCTCGTGGCCCCCCGTAGCCCGTACTCCACCGCGATACGCCCGGAGGACACGTCGCCGGTGCCGGATAGCTCCAGCATGGCGTCGAGCCAGCCCTCGGCACGTGCCTGCCGGCGGGCAGCGTCGAGGACGGTGAGGTTGCGGTGGCTCAAGTCCGGACCGCCGTAGGCCGCGCCGACGGTATCGCCAACGCGGCGGCGGGGATCGAAGAGCCGATTGGCGTAGGTGACGTATTCGGCGCGCTGCGGGGGCGGCGCCGCGGCCAGCTCGCGGAGCATGGCGACCTGGAAATCATCGTCGAAGAGGGTATTCATCACCTTCATGCCCACGGTCACGTCCGCCGGGTTCGGCAACGCTTCCTTGACCAATTGCGGCACGACGCGCAGCCAGTCCAGCGTCTGTGCTCGCTGACTCGCTAGGTCGGAGCCGGCGAGCGTGGGGCTGAAGTCCTTTTCCAAGATCAGCGGACCGGCCGCTCCCGCAGCGTGCCAGATCGCGGCCAGCTCGCGCGTCGTATAGCGATACTCCCCTGTCCGATACCCGGATTCGTCCGGGCCGGGCAGGTGGTACTTGCACGAGGGCGCGACGACCATCCCGGCGTCGTTTCCTATGTGTATGGCCGCCTGCACCAGCTCCAGGTACGCCGCGAAAGGCTCCGACCAGCCGCGTCCCTTCCAGGTGACGTTCCAGCCGAGGCGGGCGATGCGCCGGCCAGCCAGCGGCTCGATGGTCATGTGCGTTTCCGGCGTCGCCCAGGCGGCCATCGCCTGCTCACCGACGGCGTCTTGGGCAATCACCGTTTTCAGCACGACAAACCCCAGGCCGGCGGCTGCATCGGTCTCGACTTGGTGCCGGTTGAGGGAAAGCTGCCCGGAGGCTTTCCCGACGGGACTGCGCGTCGGTCGTCCGGCGTACTGGCCGGTTATGTCGAGCTGGTAGGTGCTCCGCAGATACGCCGCTAGGTCGCTCTCGGCCAGGGCGGCGCCGCGTTCCCAGTCGGAGACGAGACGCTGCGCTTGTGCCGGCGGCAGCCGCGGCGCGGCCGGCAGCACGAACGGCGGTTCGGCGGACTGCGTGAGCGTGGTTGTTGCGTTCATCACCCGGCTACCCTACCGAGTAGGCGCAGTGGGGGCAAGATGCACCTCACCCCCGGCCCCCTCTCCATCGCCGAGCGATAGAGAGGGGGAGTATGCTGGGGATAGCTCTCTCTGCTAGGATGCCCCGCGATGAGCGTGATGACGCGGTGCCGAGCGTGGGTGTGGAGCGCGTTGCTGCCGATGCTGGTGGTGGCGTTCTGCGGCGCCTGCACGGTCGGACCGTTCGGGCCGCAGTCCGATGTGTCCCCAACGTCCGATCACGTCGTCAAGCCGGCGGGACCAACGCTGCCGCCCTCGCCGACGGAGCTGCCGGCAACGCCAATACCCCCGACCGTTGCCCCGCCCACGACGACCGCCGTGCCGCCGACGGCGACCGTGCCACTGCCCTCGCCCACGGCACGACCGGCCACCGCGACCGTGCCGCCGGCACCGAGTCCCCCTTCACCTACGCCGACGGTTCCGCCGCCTCCGCCAATACAGCCGGCGCCGACAGCGACCGTGCCGCAGCCGACGGCCGCGCCCGCACCGTCTCCTACAAGTGCCCGGCCGGTGCGCCCGGTGCCCGGCCAGTACGGGCTGGCTGCCGTCGCGTCGGGATTCAGACGACCGCTCTATCTTACGGCGGCGCCGGGTGATCCCCTTGGTAGGCTCTTTGTCGTGGAGCAGGACGGGACCATCGTCACCGTGCGTGACGGTCGGCGCCAGGACCCGCCGTTCCTGGATATCCGCGACCGGGTGAATGCCGGCGCTAACGAGCAAGGACTATTGAGCGTGGCCTTTGACCCCGACTTTGCCGCCAACAGCACGTTCTACGTCTACTACACCGACTCTCGCGGCGCTACGGTCGTCGCGCGCTATCGGCTCGCGCCGAATAACCCGGCGCTCGCCGATCCCGGCAGCGAAGAAATCATCCTCCGGGTGGAGCAACCCTACTCCAACCACAATGGCGGCTTGGTCCTGTTCGGTCCCGACGGCTACCTTTACATCGGCCTCGGTGACGGCGGGTCCGGCGGCGATCCACAGGGCCATGGACAAGACCCGCGCACGCTGCTCGGGACCATCCTGCGCGTTGACGTGCGCCGCAGCCCCACCTATGTCGTGCCGCCGGACAATCCCTTTGTCGGGCAGTCCGACCGCCGGCCGGAGATTTGGGCCTATGGGCTGCGTAACCCCTGGCGCTTCTCGTTCGACCGCCTGACCGGCGACCTGTATATCGCCGACGTGGGCCAGAACGCCTTTGAGGAGATCAGTTTCCAACCGGCGAGTAGCAAGGGCGGCGAGAACTACGGCTGGAAGGTGTACGAGGGTTCGGCACTGTTCCAAGGCCCGCCGCGCGCCGGCCTGACGCCGCCGATCAGCGAGTACGGTCGTCAGGAAGGCTGCTCAGTAACCGGCGGCTACGTCTACCGGGGCCGGCAGTTGCCCGCGCTCGTCGGTAACTACCTCTTTGGCGACTTCTGCACCGGGTTCGTCTGGGCACTGACGCCGCAGGCCGACGGCTCCTGGGTGCGTACCCTGCTGTTCGACTCCAACGCCCAGATCACCTCCTTCGGCGAGGATGCCGGCGGCGAGGTGTACGTCGTGGACCGCCAGGGGACGATCTACCGGGTCACGGCAGCGGGCTAGGGTGAGCGTGTATAACAGGAGCGCAATGCAGCTTCGGCGCCGCGGCACAGAGCGGCGGGTTGGGGTGCGAGAGGGAGTGACGATGGCTACGCAGGTGAGTGGCGGGGATCGCGCGGTGTTGTCCGAGCTGGAAGGGCTGGTGCGGGAGACCTACACGCTGTGGGATGAGGAGTGGGTGGGCTTCTCCTGGCGTAACTACACCTACGACCACGTGCAGCGGGTGCGGGCGTTGGCGCGTACTATCGGCGCGGATGAAGGCGCCGCCGACCGCGTGCTGAACTTTGCCGGCTTGTTGCACGACATCACCAAGGCCTACGACGGCGAGATCATCACCGATGCCCAGGGCAACCGTGTGCTAGACGAGAACGGCTTCTGGCAGAACGCAACCTTGGTGCCAGCCCGCGAGAACGTCGTGACGGAGGCCTACGAGCGGCTGGACTTGGCCGGGCAGTTGCACAATGTCTCCGGTGCCACAATGGCCGATTGGCTGCTCTCGGAGCGGGGCTATGCGGCGGACTTTCGGGACGCAGTAGGAGCGACCATCGAGGCACACTTGCTGGCGGACGATAGCGCGACCGTGGAGGGACGGTCGTTGTACGATGCTGATACCATTGACGCCAACATCGGGCTACCGGCGTTCTACCGCAACATTCAGATCGGGATGCACCGCCAGGACGTGACGTTCGCCAGCCGCGGCGAGTCGTTCCCCGAGTGGTTACGCGCCAACCTGGCCGAGCACCTACACGAGTACCTCACGGATCGTGTTGCGACCTGGATTGACGGCAAGCGCAAGGACTTCATCCCGAAGATGACCACGGCGACGGGCCGGCGCGTGGCGGAAGAGCGCATCGCGCGACTCTCGCAGATTCTCGCGGAGCTGCACCGTGAGCTTGACGACCTCGACACCGCCTTGGCACATGGCGGCAGCGCCGTGGTGCGCTACTTCATGGAGCATCGCAGCAACCCGGCGCTGTCAGAGCAGCTAGAGCTACTGTCCGAGCAGTGGCTACGCACCCATCCGCCCGCCGCAGGCGCAGCCACCGGCGCCGCCAGCTTCCTCGTCGCGCTACGGGAGGAGGTCGAGGGCCGCGTCTGATCGCGCCTCGACGCTCGTCATTCCGGCGGAAGCCGGAATCCAGGGCTATTCGTGGCCGCCCGGGCGGCCTGGATTGCGGCGCAAGCCGCAGTGACCAGCAAGACAGCGGGCATGACGGGCGGCCCACTCCCCCTCTCTATCGCTTGGCGATGGAGAGGGGGCCGGGGGTGAGGCAAGGTACTCCTCCCCAAAGCGATGGCCCCGCTCCATGCGGAGCGGGGCCACAGTGTTGCCTCGGCCGCGAATACCGTGCCGTGGCGCGGTATGGCTAGCCGATTAGCGCCGGTAGGCTGCGTCGGGCGACCCCTGCAGGGCCTGATCCACTGCGATATCCGCCTGCTGCGCGAACTCTCGCACTGACAGCTTGCCGGACCACAGTTCCCGCACCGGGGCACGGTGCGCGTTGATCCACGGCAGCGTGTGCGGGAACGGCGGATAGCTCCACACCATGTGCTGGAAGCTCTCCAGCACCCGCTCCACGTTCTCCGGTGGCGTCCGCAGGAAGTGCTCTTTGCTGTGTACGATGGACTTCTTGGACGGGATACCGCCCGGTAGCTCTTCGGACAGGATTTGCCCCATCTCGTCCCCCGCCATGAAGAACAGGAAGTGGGTCACCTCATCCACCACATCGTGCCGCTCCGCTGCCCTGAGGACCATGTGCGGCTGGTCGAACACACCGGCGATCTTCTTGCCGGTCCGCTCGAGCGTCGGCAACGTGGCGATGTCAAGCTCGAAGCCATCGTTCTCCAGGGTGTTCTTATAGCGGCCCCAGGGCACGCCACTGCCGGGACCAAAGGCAACAACGCCACCTTCCTTGCTCAACTTCTCGCGCCACTCGTCGTACTTCGGCGCAACCCCATGCTTGAAGATGAGATCGTGATACCACTCCAGCATCGCCAGGCCGTTGGGGGTATCGAACCCGGACTTCGTGAAGTCCTCGTTGAGGATGGGGGCGTCCCACAGGAGATAGGTGTGCCAGAAGGGGACATCGCCGAAATGGACGCCCCAGATATTCTCTTCCTTGTCCGTCACCGTCTTGGCGATCTCCGGAATGTCCTCCCACGTCCAGTCTTCCGGTGGGTAAGGCGCCTGGAAGCGGTCGAAGATCGTCTTGTTGAACTGCCAGTACTGGACGTTCCACTGGAAGGGCATCCCAATCTGTTTGCCCTGATAGAAGGCCGTCCAGGGAGCGTAGTAGTGGTCTTCGATGTTGTAGCCGGTCTTCTTGACGGCGGCGGTGACATCGAGGAACGCCCCGCGGGAAGCCCACAACTCGACGGCATACATCTCCCACAGGGTGATGTCGCCTTCGGTGCCAGCGGCCATGGAGATGACGACCTGCGAGAGGTTGTCGTCCTGACCGGGTACAAAAAGCCCCTGGATCTTCCACTCGGGATGCATCTGCTCCCAAATCTTCAGGGCACGGTCAATCGAGGCGGCGCGCTTGGGCGAAACCCAGTCGGTGTGGAACCCGATGGTCTTCGGCCCCTTGGTCATGGCCGGCTGCGGCTGTGCCTGGGCCTGCGTCTGAGCCGCTGGCTGCTGGGCTGCCGGTTGCGTCTCGCCACCGCCAGTCTCTTCCGTCTCGCCACAGGCGGCTGCCAGCAAGCCGCCCAGCACGACTACGCTGCCACCGAGGTACTTACGCCGAGTTATCTCTGCCATGTTCCCTATCCTCCTTACCGGAGTGTACTCACTTCACTCGGTCCTAGTTACTGACTAGGGACGGCTGCTGCTCCCAGTCGAGAGCGGCCGCACGAGCACGCCTCTCCTTTCTATCCCCATACCGTAGGCCGGTCGGCCAGACGATTGGCTACACAACAACTTAGCCGATGGCGTAGCTGCTGTCAACCATGCCCCCCTATGGTCCCCCCGCTGCGGCGGGGGGACGGGCCCCGTTCCCTCCCCCGTCGCAACGGGGGAGGGTTAGGGTGGGGGCACATCCATAGCTGGTCGCTAAACCCGGCCGGGAAACTCTTGCCCAGCGACAAGCAGGTAGCGGCGATTGCCGTGGACGGCGCCGTTGCGGATGTGGACGCCATCGGGGCTTTGGTAGTGGTAGTTCTCCCAGCCCGGATCATTGGCGAAGTCACCATACCGCGACTCGGCATCGCAGTAGTGCATGGCCCAGCCGCGGCGGTGCTGGCCGGTCTCGTTCGGCCCCGTGGCGTGCATGGTCCAGCGGTCGTGGAAGGCGGCGTCGCCCGGCTTGAGCGTCACCAGCACCGTCTGTTCAAGCTCCGCTGCCGTCAACTCCGCCGCCACGCCCTCATCGAACCGCACCTGGCCGTAGTCGGCGGTGATCGGGACGTAGTGGAAGCAGCCGTTCTCCACGGTCACTTCATCGAGCGCGATCCAGCAGGTCACGCTGCGCCGGTCGTACTGGAAGAAGCCATCCTGATGGAAGCGGTTGGCGCCCCCATACGTGCCGCCATCGTTGTACGGCGGCTTGTTGTACAGGTGGTCGAACCACAGCTTGAGATTGGGCGCGAGGAGCTCTTGGAGCACCTTCACCACGTTGGGGTGGGCGGCAAACCGCCGGAATACCGCGTCGTTATCGGCCAGATGGTTGATCGTGCCGCCGAAATGATTCCAAGGGTTATCGGCCGCCTTTGCCGTAGCCGCGGCAGCCGCGTCAACCGGATGCTGACGCGCCGGGTACACCCGGTCGCCGCGCCGGGCGTAGCGCCCGACGATCTGCTCCTCCGGCATCTCCACGTAGTCCGATGACCGCGCATCAGCGACATGGCCCTCCTGGCGGTGTAAATCCGCCAGCCGCTGGCGCTCGGCAGTATCGCGCTCTTGGTAATCGTCAATCTCACGGATGATCTCATCCGCCCGCTGGCGCAGCGTCTCCACCTCCTCGGCGTCGAGAACGTTCCGCACCACCATGAAGCCGTTCACCCGGAAATCCGCGTGTTTCACTTCGGTCAGTTCCATGTTTCCCTCCTAGTTCCAACCAGGGCCCTTGGGGCCAGGCTACGGCAACAGCAATCATCACCCGCCGGCCAGCAAAGAGGCTATACCCATGGCTCTCCGGCATGTGAGCCATGCTATCACACCGGCCACTCCTAGGCGTAGGTCGAGCACGGTTAGTGTGAAGCCGTATCGTCCGTTGCTGTCAGCGCGTGCTGGAGGCCGTTGCGATAAGCGTCGGCGACGGCCGCCAGTGGCACGTCGAGATAGGGTGCCAGCCGGAATCGGCGGCCGCCGGTTGTCCCCAGCGGCGTGAGTGGCACGTCCGACGCGGCGGCCAGCGTAGCGAGATCGTCCCAGTACACGGCCGGGAGCGAAACGACGATCCGTGCCTGCGATTCGCCGAAAAGCACGGCATCGGCACGCAACTCCTCTCCGTCTGCCGGACAGGTGGCGTCGAGGCCGATGTCCGGTCCGGCGGCCGACAGACAGCACTCGGCCAACGCGACCGCCAACCCGCCGTCGGAGCAGTCGTGGGCCGAGTGCAGGAGGCCCCGCGCTATCGCCGCGCGGACGACGGCCTGCACCGCGGCCTCGCGGTCCAGATCAACCTCCGGCGGGCACCCGGCCACCGTATCGTGGATGGTTGCCAGGTACTCGCTGGCCCCAAGCTCGTCGCGCGTTGCACCGAGCAACGCAACGCGGTCGCCGCTGCCTTGGAAGGATGCCGGGCAATGCCGGCTTACGTCGTCGAGCAGTCCGAGCATCCCGACAATAGGAGTTGGGTAGACGGCCTCATCGTCCGTCTCGTTGTACAAGCTCACGTTCCCGCTGATGACCGGGGTGCCCAGTGCTTCGCAGGCTTGGGCCATGCCCTCGATGGCCTGCTGCAACTGGTAGTAGATGTGTGGTTTTTCGGGATTGCCGAAGTTGAGGCAGTTCGTGATCGCCAGTGGTCGAGCGCCGGTGCAGGAGACGTTGCGTGCTGCTTCGGCTACGGCGGCCCGGCCGCCCATGAGCGGATCGAGGTAGCAATAGCGACCGTTGCCATCGGTACAGACCGCTAGTCCCCGCTGTGAATCGCGCAATCGCAGCACGGCCGCGTCGCCGCCCGGCGCCTGGACGGTGGCCGCTTGCACCATATGATCGTACTGCCGGTAGACGGACTGCTTGCTGGCGATGTTGGGTGCCGCGAGGAGGGTGAGCAAGGTGGCGTTCAGATCTTCCGGGACAGGCACGACGCTCATGTCGAACGCCTGCAACCGGGCCAGCTCGGGAGAAGGCACGCCCTCGCGCCGGTACAGCGGCGGGTTGGTCAGGAAAAAGGTGGGCAGATCGGCGACGACCGCGGCGCCGTCACGCACGACCAGATGGCCGTCACCGGTAACTCGTCCGATGAGCGCGGAGTGCAGTCCCCAGCGGTCGAAAAGCCGCTGGATGCGCCGCTCCGCGCCGGGTCGGACAATCACCACCATGCGCTCCTGGCTCTCGGAGAGCATGACCTCATACGGAGTCATGCCGGTCTCGCGCCGGGGCACCTGCGCGATGTCCAGCTCGATGCCGCCGTTGCTCCGGGATGCTGCCTCGACCGACGAGCTGGTCAGCCCGGCGGCGCCGAGGTCCTGGATGCCGACCACGTCCGGGTCCTGGGCCGCTTCCAGGCAGGCTTCGATCAGCAGCTTTTCCAGGAAGGGGTTGCCAACCTGCACGACGCCGCGATGCGATGCTTCGGGGTCCTCCACCGAGGCAAAGGTGGCGCCATGAATGCCGTCGCGTCCGGTATCGGCGCCGACCATGAGCACGAGGTTGCCGGCCTCTCCGGTGCGGGCGCGGACCAGATCGTCTACCGGCGCCACCCCGACGCACATCGCGTTGACGAGCGGGTTGGCGCTGTAGCTGGGTCCGAAGACAACTTCACCGCCAACCGTTGGCAGGCCGAGGCAGTTGCCGTACCAGCCGATACCGCCCACCACACCCTCGAACAGGTGGCGGTTGCGGGCGGTTGTTGGCAGCCCAAAACGCAGGGAATCGAGCGCCGCGATGGGCCGCGCGCCCATGGTGAAGACATCGCGCACGATGCCGCCGACGCCCGTGGCCGCCCCTTGGAACGGCTCGACGGCGCTGGGGTGGTTGTGGCTCTCGATCTTCATTACGACGGCGAGGCCATCGCCGATGGCTACCGCACCGGCGTTCTCTTCGCCAGCGCGGATCAACACCTGCTCGCCATCGCGGGGAAACCGGCCCAGCAGCGGTTTGGAGTGCTTGTAGCCGCAGTGCTCGCTCCACATCGCCCCGGCGATGCCGAGTTCGAGGGGGTTGGGTTCGTGCTCCAGGGTTTGCACGATGCGCCGGTATTCGGCGCGGGTGAGCGCCACCTCGCGCAGTTGAGCATCGGTGATCGGTGTGCTGGTCGTGTCACTCATTGTCGGCTGTCACGCGGCCGCCGGCGGTAGTGAGCGGAGGGGAAGTGTGCCTATGAAGAGGGAAAGCCCCTCTCGATCCAGGACTTCCAACTGGTAGTCCCGTGCTAGTGTAGGCAGTTCGGCATCGTTATCGGCGATGTAGGTGTCCAGCCAGACTCCCAGTGCCGGCTCGGAGGCTTCATATACTGAGAATTTCACTTCGGGAAATGCACGACGGATGATGGTCCGGAGATTGGCGACATGCTCCTGTACCCGGGGATCGGACAGGTGTGTAGGGACAATCGCGTGCGGCTCCGGCGGCGGGGGGCCGGGGAATACATCCTCGAGTTTCATCTCATCACCTCTTCGACAAGATGCACCAACCTACGCGCGTGGGTCAAGGCCGCGCGTGCGCGGCGCCTACCAACACCAGCGTAGTCATAGTCGGCTTGCCTACGTAATTCTATGGTGTCACTCAACACCTCTCGCAATGCCGACGGGTAGAGCTTGCGACGGCCGACGAGCATCCCGCTGAAGCGGCTCTGCACGTACTTGTGTGACCAGCGCTCCCGTAGCGGCTCGCCAGCGAGCAACAAGGCAGCGATTGCTGCCTGAAGCAGCGCGTAGTAGGCACCGCGCGCACAGGAATTGTAGCGGCCCGCCGCAAAGTCGGCTTCCGCCGATGCCAGGCTTTCGCGGGCCTTTGCCGCGTAGCCGGTGGTCGCTTCGCTCCGACGCAACTCCCAAGTCACGATACCGGTCCGGAGACGCGCATCACACGGCTGCGACCAGCGCGTGTACGGCCGACTGCCACAACGGCCGGCCGTCGCTGCCACCGAGCAGCGCCTCGCTGCACCGCTCCGGGTGGGGCATCAGGCCGACGACGTTGCGTTGCTCGTTGCAGATGCCGGCGATGTTCGCCAACGCTCCGTTGGGGTTCGCCGCCGCGGTGACGTGGCCCTGGGAGTCGCAGTAGCGGAAGACAATCTGGTCGCGGCGCTCGAGGTCCGCGAGCGTTCCGGCGTCGGCGTAGTAGTTCCCTTCCCCGTGGGCAATGGGCATCCGCACGATCTGCTCGGACCGGTACTCGCTGGTAAACGGCGTGTCGGTCTGCTCGACGCGCATGTGGACCCACTCGCAGCGAAACTGCAACGATTGGTTACGGAGCATGGCCCCCGGTAGCAGGCCGGCCTCCAGCAGGATTTGGAACCCGTTGCAGATGCCGAGTACCAATCTCCCCTCGGCGGCGAACGCGCCGATTGCCGGCATGATCGGTGCGAAGCGGGCGATGGCGCCCGCGCGCAGGTAGTCGCCGTAGGAGAAACCGCCGGGCAGGATGATGCAGTCGAAGCCGCGTAGGTCGGTGTGCTCGTGCCAGATATATTCGACCGGCTGTTCGAGCACGTCACGCACGACGTGGAACACGTCGGCATCGCAGTTCGATCCCGGAAACACCACCACGCCGAACTTCATCACCGGCCCTTTCTATCGACTACCGCCGCAGCACCAAGGTCGCCGTATCCAATTCCAACGTCAGTCGTCTGATGCCCAGACGTTGGTATACGTCCATCCCAAGCAGGCCATCAACACCCAGGCCGGGAGCTAGGGAAAGAATTCCTACGTTGAGACCGTCTACGACGAGCGCCCCAAGTTGGAGGCGAGGGAGTCGTACTACAGGCGCTTGGGTACCTCCCTCGGCAAAAACGAAGGAGGTGCGGCGCAGGGGGTGAGCAAGCTCTAGGCCGAGTGTCTGAGCAGCACGGTGACTGAGCACGGTAAGCGCGGCACCGGTATCAACAAGCAGCGGTGTCTCGACCTTCATCCCACCTCGTCCTGTAAGTGTGGCGTCAACTCTGAGTAGTGTGCCATGCCTCACCAGAGGAACGCGGTTGCGCTCACCGGGGCGCTGTTCTATCACTGGCCGTCTATGCTCGCTTTCTCGGTCTCAGACGATCACAATTGAGCCTGGAGGGGCGATGTCACCGGCAAAGAAGATATAGAAGTGCAGGTTGATGTGCCCCTGCTTATAGGCGCGGGCTTGCTCGTGGACGATATCCGGGTTCGGATCATGCGCGACCACGGTGCCGTCGAGGGCAAAGCCGTCACTGTCCCGTTTGGTCACGTGAACGGCGACCCATTCGTTGGGATACCGTTCTTCAATCGCCGTAAGCTCCGGGGTACGGCCCATCATCCACCATCCTGCGAAGCGGGGGCGAGGCGTGTCAGTTCCAGCGTGTAGTCCTCGATCAGGGGATTCGCCAGCAGCCGCTCGCACATCGCTGTGACTTGACTCTGGGCCGCCGCCTCGTCGTCGGTATCGAGTGTGAGCACCAGGTATTTGCCCACCCGCACACTCTCGACGCCGGCAAACCCCAACTGGTGCAGGCCCCCGCGTACCGCGAGGCCCTGTGGATCGTTGATGCCGGGCTTTGGTGTCACCCGGATATGCGCTTGCAGCATGGCTGTCACCTCAGTCCAAGAGCGCGTTCATCGCTGCGGCGGTTAAGCCGGCCTGACGCATAATGCGTTCCTGGAGACCTCGCTTGAGATGCCGGGATGGACGGACGGAGCCGAAATCGCCCCTATGCGACCTCGCGGCCCGTCAGGCGGCGGAGTGCGTCGGCATACTTCTCTTGGGTCCGTGCGACCACCTCGGGCGGGAGCGGCGGGGCCGGTGGCGCTTTATCCCAGCCGGTGGCGCTGAGGTAGTCCCGCACGTACTGTTTGTCGTAGCTGGGCGGGTTGCTGCCCGGTGCGTAGGTCTCCGTATCCCAGAAGCGCGACGAGTCCGGCGTCAGCAGCTCGTCAATCAAGATCAACTGTCCCTCGCCGCCGTTGTCCTTGATGATGCCGAACTCCATCTTCGTGTCGGCGATGATGATGCCGCGCTCCCGCGCTTGCTCCGCTGCGGCCGCGTAGACCGCGAGCGTCGCATCGCGGAGTTGGGCGGCGAGCGGGCGGCCGATCATTTCCTCGACCTCCGCGAACGTCAGCGGCTCGTCATGCCCGGTCTCGGCCTTGGTGGTTGGCGTGAAGATCGGCTCCGGGAGCTGCTGCGCTTCGATCAACCCCGCCGGCAGCTGGATGCCGCAGACGGTTCCCGACTTTTGGTACTCGGCCCAGCCGGAGCCGGTGATGTAGCCCCGCGCGACGCACTCGACATCAATCCGCTCGGCGCGCCGCACCAACATACTGCGCCCGGTGAGCTGGGCGGCGTGTGCCTGTAGCTCCGCCGGATAGGCGTCCACGTCCGTGGTCAGCACGTGGTTGGGCAGGAGGTCCTGGGTCTGCTCGAACCAGTAGGCGGAGAGCTGGTTGAGCACCTGGCCCTTCCCGGGGATCGCCGTCGGGAGCACCACATCGAACGCGGAGATGCGATCACTGACGACGATCAACAGTTGGTCGCCTAGGTCGTACATATCGCGTACCTTGCCGCGTGTGAGTAGTGGTACGCCCGGCAAACTCGATTCCTGCATCGTTCGTAGCCTCCTCAAACTGTGGTCGGTGGTTAGTGTTCAGTAGGGGTGTGGTGAATCACGCCCGGTCGGCTGTCACGCCGATGCCGGCCGGAATCGCTCATGCAGGATTGTACCCTGCACCACACGCTCTGAACATGGCGGCGGCCTCTCCGCTCGGCACTCCCGCTTGCGACGGAGTCCAGCGGCCGGGGGATAGCCCCCCTATGGTCCCCCCGCTCCGCAGGGGGACATGGATTCCCGCTTGCGTGGGAATGACAGACCCCTTCACGATAGCAGCCCGACGCGCTGAAACGCCGTATCAATGTGGGCAAAGTGATAGCTCTCGTCGAACAGCGCGCCCACCTCCGCCTCCGACAGTCGCTGGCGAACGGCCTCGTCTTCAAGCAGCAACGCTTGGAAGCTGGCCTGTTCCTCCCAGGCGGCCATCGCGTGGCGCTGCACGATCTGGTAAGCCTCGGTACGGGTCATTCCGGCCTCGATCAGGGCCAACAGCACGCGCTGGGAGTGGAGTAGCCCGTGCGTGAGGTCGAGATTCCGGCGCATCCGCTCCGGTAGCACGCGCAGCCCGTCCATCACGCCGGTGAACAGGCGCAGCATATAGTCGAGCGCACAGCAAGCGTCGGGCAGGATCACCCGCTCGACCGACGAGTTGGAGATGTCGCGCTCGTGCCACAAGGCGACGTTCTCCAGCGCCGCCACCGCGTAGCCACGGAGCACCCGCGCCAGGCCGCACACCCGCTCGCAGCGGGCCGGGTTGCGCTTGTGCGGCATAGCCGACGACCCCTGCCGGCCTTTCTCGAACGGCTCCTCGGCCTCCAGCACTTCCGTCCGCTGCAGGTGCCTAATCTCGGTCGCCATCTTGTCCAGCGAGGCGCCCACGATGGCGATGGTGCAGACGAACTCGGCGTGGCGGTCACGCTGCACGATCTGGTTGGAGACCGCCGCCGCCGTGAGTCCGAGCGCCTCGCAAGCGTAGGCCTCGACCGCGGGGGGCACGTTCGCATGGGTGCCGACCGCCCCGGAAATCTTGCCCACGGCCACCGTCCGCCGCGCCGCTTGCAGCCGCGCCAGGTTGCGGCGCATCTCCTCGACCCAGATCAGCAGCTTGAACCCGAAGGTCGTCGGCTCGGCATGGACGCCGTGCGTGCGGCCGATAGTTGGCGTGTCCTTGTAGGCCAGCGCCTGCCGCTCCAAGATGGCGGTGAGTCGTTGGACATTCTCGATGAGCAGGTCGCTGGCCCGCACCAGCTGAAGCGCCAACCCGGTGTCCACCACGTCGGACGACGTCAGGCCGTGATGCACCCACCGCGACTCCGGCCCTAAGCTCTCGCCGAGTGCTTGCACGAACGAGGCCGTGTCGTGGTCGGTCACTTTCTCGATCTCGGCCACGCGCTCCAGGGTGAACGTACCGTGCCTGATCTTGGCCATATCGTCCGGGGGGATAACCCCTTGCTCCGTCCAGCCCTCGCAGGCAGCGATCTCGACATCCTTCCAGGCGTCCATCTTGGCCTGATCGGACCAGACTGCACCCATCTCCTTGGACGTATACCGTTCGATCATCGTCTGTCCATCCTCATCGTAGGGGCGTCTGTCAAAGGGCCGGCCGTGCCCCTACCGCTTGGTTGTCCTGATCGGGGATATCCAGAAACGCTGCATCCCCCTTGTTTTCGATGGCGCTCTGTCGTTGGAGCGGATCGTGCCCGGTGGCCCGGTACACCGCGGTACGTTCGCGTGTTAGCTCAATCGCCTGCTCGGATACGTCCGCGCCGACGAAAGAGCACCCCTGCTTCAGCGCGGCAATCGCGGCCGAGCCGCTGCCCACGAACGGGTCGCACACCACAAAGCCAGGCTCGACACTGCCGCACAGCATCGCCGCGAACACCTCGACCGGCTTCTGGGTAGGATAGGCCGCGCGGTGGATCCGTCGGAAGCGCCATACGTCGGGGATGTCCCGGCGCGAGAGCTTGCGCTGTCCCTTTGTGGCAAAGAGGACGTACTCGTGGCGCCGCCGGAAATAGTGCCCCATCCCAATCGCAATTTTATCCCAGGTGATGAGATTCTTCACGTCGAAGACCTCGCGCACAATCGGGCCGAGCGTGAGCAGCGAGTAGCTGTCGAACATGATGTAGAGATGGCGATTGTTGCGGAGGACACGCTTGCATTCCGTCAGAAAGTGCCGGTAGGTGGCGGGATCGTCATGGAATTCCTGAAACCACTTCTGCTCCGCAGTGTCGCTCTTGCTGCCGTAGTGTCCGACGATCCTCCCGTGACCGAGCCGCAAGTGCCGGTTCATGCCGCTATAGGCCGGGTCGGTGACGATGGTATCCACGGACTCGTCGGCGAGTGAGCGTAGGAAGTCGAGGCAGTCCATCCGCTCCAAGCGCACCGTCCCCGGCGCGTGCTGCTGATGCACGCCTCACTCCACCCCCTTAACTCGGATATGCTCGGCCGGGCCACGCCCCTGCCGGGTCTCCGGGAACGCGGAGACCTCGCCTGATTAACGGCTGCGGCAGCGTGCGGCTGCGGTTAGGAGCGCGGCCGGGCGAGGTTGGCCTTGTACTCGGCGAAGGCGTCGCGCAGGCGCTCGTCCTGCAGGGAGAGAATCTGGACCGCGAACAGGGCGGCGTTACGGGCGCCGTGGCTCCCGACGGCCATGCAGGCGACCGGGACACCGGCCGGCATCTGCACGATGGCGTAGAGCGAGTCGAGGCCGCGTAGCTCGCTGCCCGGCAGCGGTACCCCGATCACCGGCAGGGTGGTCAGCGAGGCCACCACGCCCGGCAAGTGGGCGGCCATGCCGGCGGCGGCGATGATGACCTCCACACCACGGTCGCGCGCCGTGGTTGCAAACTCGCGGGTTGCGTCGGGGTTGCGGTGCGCGGAGACCGCCCGGAACTCGTACTCGACCCCAAACTCGGTGAGCAACGCTCTGGCATCCTCCAGATACGACTCATCCGTCGGACTCCCGATCACGATGGCTACTTGCGGCATTAGCTGTCCTCCTCAGCTTACTCAGTCTCGGTGTTGACATTGGCGCTGGCAAGTCGGCATTCACACGCCTAGGGCCGCTGCCGGCGTACCCGTTCTGGATTCCCGCTTGCACGGGAATGACAGGCATCAGGCGGCGGCGACCTCGCGGGCGCCAATATCACGGCGATAGTAGCGGCCCGCAAACTGCACGCGCTCGACGTTGCGATAGGCCACGTCGCAGGCTGCCGCTAGGGTTGGCCCTGTCCCTACGACGGTGAATACCCGGCCACCCGCCGTGCGGATAGCGCCGTCGGCGGTTGTCGTCGTGCCGGCGTGGAACAGCAGCGCCTCGTCGCCCCACGAATCCAGCCCGCTGACCAGCTCACCATCGCGTACTGCGTCCGGGTAGCCCGCCGAGGCGAGTGCAACCCCGCACGCCGCTCCATCGTGCCACTCGATGGGTACCGTGTCCAGCCGGCCGGCCAAAGCGGCCAAGGCAAGCTCGACAAAGTCGCTCTTGAGCAGTGGCAGGAGTACCTGTGCTTCGGGATCACCCCAACGGGCGTTGAACTCGATCACTTGGGGACCATCGGTGGTGAACATCAGGCCGGCATAGAGCACCCCGCGATACGGCCGGCCGGCGGCCGCCAGCGCCTCGACGGTGGGCTGCAGAATACGCTGTCGCACGTCCTCCAGCACGTCCGGCGGCACAAGCTCTGTCGGAGTATAGGCGCCCATGCCGCCGGTATTCGGACCGCGGTCACCCTCGCCGATCCGCTTATAGTCGCGGGCCGTGCCGCTGGGCCACGCCCGCTCGCCGTCGCAGATGGCAAAGACGGACGCTTCCGGGCCGACAAGACACGCTTCGATCAAAATGCGGTCGCCGGCCGCGCCGAACACCCGTTCCTCCAGCATCGCGGCTACGGCCGCATGTGCCCCGGCGCGGTCGGCCGCGACGATGGCCCCTTTGCCGCGCGCCAAGCCGTCTGCCTTCACGACGACGGGATAGTCGCGGCCCGGCGCATCGAGATAGCGGTGTGCCGGGCCGGCTTGGTCGAAGACCCGGTATGGCCCGGTCGGAATGCCGTGCTGGGACATCAGGTCTTTGGCAAAGACTTTGCTCGCCTCGATCTGCGCTGCCGCCGCCGTTGGACCGAACGCCGGCACGCCGGCCGCCGCGCAATCGTCAATCAGCCCCGTGGCGATTGGATCATCCGCTCCGACGATCACCAAGTCCGCATCCACGGCCCGCGCCCAGCGGGCAAAGGCCGCTCCGTCGAGTGGGTCCTGGGCGACAGTTCGACCGAGCGGCGCCATGCCGGGGTTGCCCGGCGCCGCGATCAGCTCCGATACCAGCGCGCTCTGACTCACCTTCCACGCGATTGCGTGCTCGCGAGCGCCGCTGCCAGCGACCACTACCTTCATACGCCTCTCCCTATGAGTAGTGTACCGGCGGCACAGGGCGCTGTCGTCTTGATGCTGTCGCGTTTCCCGGTCCGCTATGCTCTCGCCATGCTTCGCCGCATAGGATATGTGCTCCTAGCCGGCTCCGTGGTGGCCGCTATCGTGGTCCTCACCGTGGCTATTACCCTGCGTGTGCGGCCTGATGGCGGCAACACAAGCACGTCAGGCGAGGTGGGCAGTGCAGAGCAGGACGCTCCGACGGTGCGAGTCACGCGGGTCGTTGACGGCGATACGGTGGATGTATGCTGCCCGCAGGCACGGGTGCGGCTGCTCGGCATTGACACGCCGGAGCGCGGCGAGTGGCTGTTCCAGGAGGCCACCGCGATGACCGCTCGCTTGACTTCCGGCCAGCAAGTGCGGCTGGAACGCTGTGAGGAGGAAGCCGACCAGTACGGCCGGTTGCTCCGGCACCTGTTCGTCGGCGAGCGCCACATTAATCGGGAGCTGGTCGCCGCCGGCCTCGCGCGGGCGTATATCTTCTCGCTCCGTCTCAATCCCTGTTACGCTGGCGACCTGCTCGCCGCCGAAGGCGTCGCCCAGAGAGCACGGATCGGCCTCTGGGAGCGCGGCGTGCCCTGATTCCCTCCCTCCAGGGAAGAAGCTGGATTGCGCTTGGCGCCGCAATGACGGGGGCGGGAATCCCCGTCCCCCCGCCGCAGCGGGGGGACCATAGGGGGGCTGTCAGGGGTGATGACCAGGCACTTACCCTGCCGGGATCAGCACGACCTTGCCTTCACTCTTGGCTCGCGCTGCGGCAAACCCGTCTGCCCATTGCGTGAGCGGCAGCACGGCGGTTATCAGGGGTTCGGTCTGCACTTTGCCCGCCGCCATCAGGTCGAGCGCCCGCGGCCAGGCGGTCGGCACCTGGCCAAAGCTACCGAACAGCCGCAGCTCCTTGATGATCGCCGCGTCCAAGTCCACCTGGACCGACTTTCCGTAGAGGCCGATTTGGAGCAGCGTTCCGCCGGGTTGCGCCAGCCGCACGCACTGGTCGAAGGAGGGCGCGGCGCCCGCGCACTCGATCACCAGCGGCGCACCTTGCCCCTTAGTCAGGTCGGCGATGATCCCATCCACGTCGTCGCGCGTGATGTCGTGGACGTGCGGAATGCCGACCTGCCGGCCTAGGGCGAGGCGGCGCTCGTCGTCGCTCGTGCCGAGCAGGACCACCTCGGCGCCGGCGGCTTGGGCGATCTGGGCCGCCACCAGCCCCATCGGTCCCGGTCCGGATACCACGGCCACGTCACCGGGCGCGGGTGGCGCATAGTCGAGAATGCCGTGGGCACAGCAGGCGACCGGTTCCGTCATCGCGGCAGCGAGCGTGTCGAGGTTTTCCGGTAACGGGAGTACGCGATGAGCCGGTACCTTGACGTACTCGGCAAAGGCGCCATTGACGTGTGTGCCGATGGAACGGCGCTGGGCGCAGAGATTCGGGCGCCCGGCGCGACACCGTTCGCAGGTACCACAGATCGAGAAGAACGGCTGCGTCGTCACCCGATCACCGATGCCGACTTGGTGAACGCCATCTCCTATCGCCGCCACGTGGCCGGCCGTCTCGTGACCCAAGACGACCGGGGGTACCGAGGTGTACTCGTCCGCCTCGATGTGCAGATCGGTCCCGCAGATACCACACCCGGCCACGGAGATGACCACTTCGCCGGGACCGGGGGCCGGATCGGGCAGGGTCCGGAGTGCCAGGTTGCCCGGGCCGAGTGCAGTCTTGACGAGCGCCTGCATCGTCGTTCTCCTCCCAGCAGCCGCGGCCCCGTCCGAAATTATGAGCTGCGGCTGGTCAGCGTGTGTCGAATCGCCGTCCGTCCGGCGTAATCACGGCCAGGGGATGCAGCGCGTTGTTCGGTGCGAGCCGCGCTTCCAGCTTGACTTCCTGCCGGCTCAGGGCGCCCTCAATCGTGCGGGCGTCTTCCTCTGCCGCAAAGAAGCGCACCACCTGGCGCTCCGTATCTCCAGACTGTGTCGGTAGCTCCACCGCCAGATCAACGTAGGAGCCGCGCAGTAGCTCTGCCGGGTCCACGGCCACGGCATCCACGGTCACGATGGGGTAGTCCTCCAACCGCGCCTCGGTCAGGTAGGCGAGTGCGACCATGACCGCGAAACCGGCGAGGACGACCAGGAGCGGCAGAATCCGCCAACGGTCGTATCGCCGCAGCCACTCTACTGGCGTGTTGCCGGCTGCCGTTCCGGCGTCGGGTGCTGCCGGTGCCGGTGTCATGCCCATGCTCCTCACTCTGCTGCATCCGCGGTGCTCTGGCTTGCGTCTCGCCGGCCGAACGGCAGCCACCGGCGTCCGACTGTACTGAGGAGCAGGGCGCCGCCCACGCTCAGGAAGGTCAGCCCACGTTGCAGGAGGCTCTCCTGCTGGACGTAGGCGACGATCAAGAGTAGCAGACTCAGGACGATCACGAGCGCCCAAGTTACCCGTGCGGCGCGTCCTGTCTCCGCCTGGGCACGCTGGGCCAGTAGGACCATGATCCAGACGGCGCTCAGGACGGTCAGCCCCCATTGCGCGAGAGCTACAAGTAGCTCCGCCAGCGCGGCCGGCTCGATAAAGGTGATGATCTGCACAACCGGTATCCAGAGCACCCAAACGGCGGTGCCCGCCGTCAACGGAGCGCCAGCGGTCAGCAACCATGAGCGACGCGGTGGCGGGCTGGCGGTGGTCGTCGCAGACCGCAACGCGGGGACCCGGTTGAGGAAGTACCAAGCCACGGCGGCTGCGAGCACGCCGCCGAGCAGGCTGCCAGCATCCGCGAACAGCACCCTCACCTCGGAAATTGCCGGTGCGAGCACCTGTCCGACGCCGGCAAAGGCCCCGGCGATAGCGTAGAGCAGCATGATCCAGTACAGCGTGGACCAGAGCGGCCCGAGTGCCCCGTGACGCCGCTGAAGGTGCAGCAGCCAGGCAGCTATCACGATGGCGGTCACCGGCGCGGTGAACCACCATGCCCCCTGGACGGTGAGCGCCTGCGCGGTGTCCTCATCAATCGGGATCAGGCGATCCCAGAAGTTCACCCAGAGTAAGGCTACGCTGACGGCTACGACGTATATCTGGGCCAGCAGCCAGGTGCGCGTCGGCGCCTGCCGGAGGCGCCCGGCGCAGATACCGATAGCGGCGATGGCGGCCACTACCCCGATCAGGGTCCCTTCGAGCACCGAGCCGGGATACTCACGCGCGAGGATAATCAGGCCGGTGCCTAGCCACAGGCCGCTGAGGAGGGCAAAGAGCGGAGTCCAGTAGCCGCGCGTGCGGAGGGCCAGCGCCAGCCCCATCGCGTAGAGGGCCCAGTCGTTCAGGCCAAAGTCACCCCATTGTCCGGCGACCAGCTCGTCGTGCAGCCACACGACACCCAAGCCGGCCGCCGTGACCCAGCCGGCCGTCGCCAAGAAGGTGCTCCGCCGCAGCTCCAGGTAGATGAGCGTTGGCACGAGGGCGACCAGCAGCAGCTCGATCCAGTCGCGGATGGATTGCTGGGTGTGTTGCGAGATTACTGCCGCGAAGCCGAGTAAGCTGGCCGCCACAATGGCGTCCACGAACTGACCGGCGATGTGCCGCCAGCCCGGACGCTCGACGCGCGGGGCGGCGTAGGCCGCCAGCGCACCGGGGATGGCAACCAGGACGAGCCGCAGCCAGTAGGCGAGGGCGCTCCAGTTGGCAGCGACGACGAGGAGCAGCCCAATCGCCAGCAGGCCCAGCCCCGCGCCCAGCACAATCGTCGGGAGGGGGATGCGTGTGGCCGCCTCCGCTGGCTCGTCAGCGGCGGTGAAGCCGTAGCGGGCGCCCAGGGCGGCGCGCTGCGAACGGGTAATCAGACCGTCGGCTACCCACCGCTCGGATTCGGCGGCGAACCACTCGGCCGGCGGACCGGCGGACGGCGTGGTGTCGGCCATCAACTCCGCTCCTCACCCCGCTACGCGCCAATCACTGTCCTGAGTGCGATGGACAAACGAGCGGTGGTCAGTCAGCCGCCCCACAGCCGGAGGATCGCCACCAGGAGGGTCATGCCGGCCAGGATCACGCCGGCCAGAGTCCAGGTCATCAGCCGGAGTTGGCGCTCGAAGTCCGCTCGCAAGTCCGCAATGTCGGCCTTGGTGGCAAAGTGTGGCAGTGCCCCTTCGATGCGTCCTAACCGGTCGTAGATTGCAGCCAATGACACGGTGTCCACTGCGACGGTGGTCTCGACCGGTGGCGCTGTGGTCGTCTCGGTCGTCATCGTGCTGTCCCCTATATACCGTACCGCGATCTCGTAAGCATCTTATGATGTGACGCGATACCCCCGCCGTGGTGCCATCAGAGCCACAGTCGCAGCAGAGTTGCCAGGACGGTCATGCCGGCCAGCATCACGCCGGCGAGGGTCCAGGTCATCAGCCGGAGTTGGCGCTCGAAGTCCGCTCGTAACTGGGCCATATCCGCCCGCAGCCGCTCGCCATCCGCCCGCAAGTCTGCAATGTCGGCCTTGGTGGCAAAGTGCGGCAGCGCCCCTTCGATGTGCCCTAGTCGGTCATAGATTCCGGCCAGGGTCACGGCGTCCACCGTGACGGCGGTCTCGACCGGTGGCGCTGTGGTCGTCTCGGCCGTCATCGTGTTGCCCCTTCCTTAGCGGCAGGTGTGGCCGGCTGCAATCACCCCTGCTCGATGGCCTGTTTGAGCGCTTGGAGGAACTGCGCGGCAGGCGCCCCGTCCACAATGCGATGATCGAAGGACAGGCTCAGGGTCACCATATACCGTACCGCGATCTCACCATCCACGACAACCGGCCGCGGCACGATCCGTCCCACGCCGAGAATGGCCGACTGCGGTGGGTTGATGATGGGGGTAAAGCCATCTACGTCGAGAGTACCCAGGTTGGTGATCGTGAAGGTGCCGCCCAATAGCTCATCCGGGCTGAGGCGATTGGTGCGTGCCCGCTCTGCGAGGTCGGCCGTCTCGCCGGCCAAGTCGGCGAGCGACTTGGTGTGCGCGGCGCGCACGACCGGGACAATGAGGCCGCTGTCGAGCGCCACGGCCACGCCGACGTTGATTTCATCCCAGCAATGGATTTCCTCGCCCACCATGCTGGCGTTGAGCAGTGGGTGGTCGGCGAGTGTACGGGCGAGATGCCAGACGATCAGGTCGTTGTAGGTCGGACGCGGTCCGTTCGCGGCCGCGGCTTCCTGGACCAGGCTCGCGCGACGGTCGCGCAACGCCGTGGCGTCGGCCTCGGTGAAGATCGTCAGTTGGGCCATGTCCCGCAGGCTGGTGCTCATCCGCTCGCCAATGACCTGGCGGATACCGCTGACCGGAATGACCTGCTTGGCGGTCAGCCCGGTCGATTCGGCCGCGGCCGGAGCCGCAGGCGTTGCCGGGGCTGCCGTGCTCGCTTCCGCTGCGGCCCGGACGTCGCTCTCCACGATCCGGCCGCGCGGACCGGTCCCGGTGACGGTGCTGAGGTCCACCTGAAGCTCTCGTGCCAGGCGGCGGGCCACTGGTGAGGCCATGACGCGCCCGCCGGCCGCGGCCGGGGGTGCCGGCCGGCCGGGACGCTGGGGTCGTGCTCTAGGCGGCGGGCGCCTGGTGGTCTGGGAGGTGGCGACCGCCTGACTGGCGGCCGTGCCGCGCTCGGCTGCCGCACTGGCCGCCTCGACGGCGGCCGCGAGGTCGGCGTCGGTGTCTTCGGGCGCAGCAATAAGGGCCAGCAAGCCGATCACTTTGACCGAATCGCCCGCTTGGGCTTGGACGTGTGTCAATCGCCCGCTGGCCGGCGCCTCGACCTCGGCGTTGATCTTGTCGGTCTCGATCTCCAGGATGGCTTCATCGGCCTCGACGGCATCGCCCTCCTGCTTGAGCCAGCGCGTGATCTTGCCTTCGGTCATGGTCAGACCGAGCTGCGGCATCTTCAATGGAACGGGCACCTGGCTCCTCCTCTAGTGAGCATTTCCGGCGCGGAAGGGGCACGCACCTCTTGGCACTCGGCGCTTGTGCGTGGCTGCCGCGGCCTCGTCCGTTAGCTGACGGTGCGGTAGATGGCATCGAGAATCTGATCGGGACTCGGAATAGACGCCGCCTCCAGGTTGGCGCTGAAGGGGATATGGACGTTCGGGTTGGCGACGCGCAGCACCGGGCCATCGAGGTAGTCGAAGACGTTCTCCTGCACCTGCGCGACCAGTTCGGCACCAAATCCGCAGCGTTCGGCGGCCTCGTGGACGATCACGACGTTGTGCGTCTTCTGGACCGATTGCAGGATCGTGTCCAAGTCGAGAGGAACGAGTGTGCGGGGGTCAATGACCTCGACCTCGATCCCTTCGGCTGCTGCGGCCTCGGCGGCTTCCAAGGCCATGCCGACGCACCGTTGCAGTGCAACGACCGTCACGTCTCCACCCTCGCGGCGGACGGCGGCCTGTCCGAAGGGAATCGTATAGTCCTCGTCAGGAACCTCGCCGGTCTCGGCGTATTGCACCTTGTTCTCGACGACGAGCACCGGGTTGTCGTCGCGGATGGCCGTCTTCAGCAGGCCCTTGGCATCCGCTGGCGTGGAGGGCAGTACGACCTTGATGCCGGGCACGTGGCAGAACCACGATTCCAGGTAGGCCGAATGCTGCGCCGCGTTCCCGCGACCGGCGCCGGCCATCGTGCGGATCACGAGCGGCAGCCGGGCCTTGCCGCCGAACATGTACTTCATCTTGGCCGCCTGGTTGACCAGCTGATCCATGGCAATGGTCAGGAAGGTCATGTACATGATCTCGGCGACCGGGCGTGCGCCGACCGCCGCGGCGCCCACCGCGGCACCGGCAATCGCTGCCTCGGAGATCGGCGTGCCGATAATCCGCCCAGGCCCGAACTGGTCATAGAGTCCCTCGGTGACTGCGTAGGCCGAATCCTTCACGTCCTCGCCGAGGACGAACACCCGCTCGTCCCGGAGCATCTCTTCTCGCAGCGCCGCATTGAGCGCCTTGCTGGTGGAAATCGTTGCCATCGTGTGTCCTCCTTGGGCCGGCTCAGGATTGCGCGGTCGGTGGCCGACTACTCCTCCGTAAAAATGTCCGTGAAGATCAACGACTCGTCGGGTAGCGGGCTTTCCTCGGCGTACTGCAGGGCGTCTTCCACTTCCTCCCGCGCGGCGGTGTCAATCAGCCCCGCTTCCGCGTCGGTCATCACCCCGGCGGCGACGAGATGCTCCTGGAAGCGTCTGATCGGGTCGTGGACGTACTGCGCTCTGACTTCCTCGCGGGTGCGGTAGACCTCCTGATCGCCGACGAAATGGCCTTCCCAGCGATAGGTCTTGCACTCGACCAGCGAGGGGCCGGCGCCGCTGCGTGCCCGCGCCACGGCGTCCCTGATCGTGCTATAGACGGCGAGCACGTCCTGGCCGTCAACGATCTGGCCGGGGATGTCGTAGGAGACGGCGCGAGTGGCAATGTCCTTGACGGACGTATCCTCAGACACGCGCTGGAACTGCGCGAACTGATTGTTTTCACAGATGAACACCACCGGTAGCTTCAGTACGGCGGCGAGGTTGATAGCTTCGTGGAACGCGCCTTGGTTAGCGCCGCCGTCGCCAAAGAAGCTCGCCGTCACGCGGTCGCTGCCCAGCTGGCGATTGCCGAGTGCCGCGCCGGTGGCGATGGGCAAACCGGCGCCGACGATCCCATTGGCGCCGAGTACGCCGAGGTCGAGGTCGGCGATATGCATCGAGCCACCTTTCCCCTTGCAATAGCCGGTGGCCTTGCCCATCAGCTCGGCCATCATCCCGCGCATCTCCATGCCCTTGGCGAGACAGTGGCCGTGACCGCGATGCGTGCTCGTGATGAGGTCGTCGTCCCGCAGCGCGGTGCATACTCCGGTTGCCACGGCCTCCTGGCCCACGTATAGGTGGACGCTACCGTACAAGCGCGCCTCCATGAACAGCCCCTTCAGCCGCTCTTCGAAGCGGCGAATACGGACCATCATGCGATACATGGCGACAAGCTGATCTTGGTCCAGCCCGGCCAGATCAACGGTAGTCGTCGCCGTCGGTGCCTCTGCAACTGCGACCATTGGATGTCACTCCCCTCTGCCGACAAGTCTGTGCTGCCGGTGCCTCTGCGTAGCGTGAGCGCGGAAGCTCCGGCAGGTGACTATCGCACACTGACACGACTAGAGCAACCGACGGGACAAAGTTGCTGAGGTCAGGTGCGCCCGGAAGCAGCTTTGGCCCGGCCGCGTCTGGCCAGCAAGGTACCAATGCGTTGGCAGTCGGGGCAACTTGACCGGGCACCACGGCTGTCATACCGAAAAGCGGTACAATCGGTTGCAGCCAACCATGAGGAGGAGCGAGCGATGGCAGGTGGGCAAGCTGTGTACGAGCAACCGACGCTACAGGGACAGGTCGCGCTCATCACGGGCGCCGGGGGCGGCATCGGCCGCGCGACCGCCTTGCGTCTCGTGCAGGCCGGCGCGCGGATCGCGGCGGTTGACCTGAGCCTAGACGCCGCGCAAGCGACCGCCGCGGCCGTGTCCGCCGCGGGCGGGGAGGCGTGGGCCGCGGCCGCTGAAGTGACGGACGCGGACGCTGCCGCGCAAACGGTGGCGGCAGTCGTAGCGCATTGGGGGCGGCTCGACGCGCTGGTGAACGCCGCCGGGATCCTCCGCACCGGCACGGCGCTGGAGACTAGCCCGGACGACTGGCGGCTCGTGCTGGAGATCAACCTGACGGGCACGTTCCTGTGGTCGCGGGCCGTCCTGCCGCACCTGCTGTGCGCCGGTGGCGCCATCGTGAACCTGTCGTCACTTGCCGGCCGCACGAAATCCATCCTCGCCGCGCCCAGCTACGCCGCATCGAAAGCCGGCGTGATTGGCCTGACGATGACGATGGCCGGGCACCATGCCAAGGAGGGGGTGCGGATCAACTGTATAGCCCCCGGCCCTACCGAGACGACGATGATTACCGCGCTGCCACCGGAGCAGTACGATCAGGTCATGGCGGCGCTGCCGACGGGCCGGCTGGCCAAGCCGGAGGATATTGCCGAGACCATCCACTTTTTGCTGAGTGACGCCGCCAGCTTTATCACGGGCCAGTGCATTGACGTGAACGGCGGCCTCTTCATGGGATGATCGGCCTTTGTGGGTTTGTCCTTTGTGGATTTGTCGTGGATTGGTGATGGGGAAAGGAAGCGGTCCATGGCTGTGAGTCAGCGTGGTAGTAAGACCGCCGGTGTGGCAGCTTGGAAACGCACGAAGCTGCCTGCCGTTGAGCGAGCCTGGGAGATCGTTGACCGGCTGGACCCGGCAATTCGTGACTTGGCGCTGCTCGACGTGCTCGGCGCCGCCATCCGCGCGTGTGACACGCAGGATACGAACGAACTGGCCACGATCATTCGCGTCTGGGATGCTCGGACCAGGGACGACCTGCCGGCATTGGAGCAGCCGTCCGCTGCCGACCTGCCCGATGCCAAGCGACTACAAGACGTTCCCGCGCACCTCCTCCGTGACCCGGCCTTCCTCGGCTTATGGAGTGAGGTACAGCGGTATGAGCGCAGCTTCGAGACGGACTGGCGCACGTATCTGGAGCGATGGCAAGCCGGAGCGATTGCAGACGATAGCTGGGAGAAGAACTACTTCGCGTCGTTGTGCGCCACAGTAGGAGAGGTCCTGGTCAGTGCCGGACATCACGCTTATGACGGGGATAGGTTTTTTGTGCAGAGGCACGATTGATCGCGCCCAGGCGCCCGTCATTCCGGCGGAAGCCGGAATCCAGGACCATGCGTGGAACCTCAGTCGGTCGGGGTGGCGCTGTCCGGTGACGATGGCGGCCGGTCGGCGGCGAGGGCTGCCGCGCCGGCCGGCGGGAGCTGTCGAATAAAAGGCAGGGCCTCGTCGAAAGAGGCGACCGAGACGATCTGCACGGTACGGGCGGCGCGGTGCGCCTCGTCGGCGTTGTCCGCCGGCACTAGGAAGTATGCTGCGCCCGCTTTCTCTGCTGCACGGACCTTGTACCGGATGCCGCCGACGCTTCTGACACTGCCGTCCGTGGCCAGCGCACCGGTACCGGCGATGCGATGCCCGCCGGTGAGGTCGCCGGGCGTCAGGGTGTTGTAGAGTGCCAGGGCAAACATCAACCCGGCCGATGGCCCGCCCAGCTCTTCGGAGCGTATCTTCAACTCTCGTGGAAAGGAGTAGTTGACCTGGTAGGTAGCGACCACGACGCCCATCAGGGCGCGGCCGCGCTCCTCAGGGGACTCGGCCAGCGTCGTCGTGAGCGATAGGGTGTCGTCGTCGCGGCGTATCTCCAGGGGCAGCCGATCACCAGGACGGTGCGCGCGAATTACGGCGATCAGGTCGTCCTTCGTCCGCACCGGCCGGCCGCCGGCCACCACGACGACATCGCCAACCGCCAGGATGCCCTGCGCGGGGCTGTCGGCCCGGACATCGCGGATCAGCACCCCTTGGCCGTCTACAACCACCTCGAAACCGGCAGCGCGGAAGGCCACCACCCGCGCCGCCATTTTGCTGCTGTCCATCATCGTGTCCAGCAGCTGCCGGTATTCCTTGCGGGATAGATGCTGGGGCCGGGCCTGCTCGCGCGGGATGAGGCCGGCCTCGGGATCCGCTTGGGCATACAGCCACTCCGCCACGCTGGCCGGGTTGCTATAGATCGAGGTGAGATAGAACGCGCCCTGAGTCTGCTCCGGGGACGGCTCGACCAGTGTGTTGGTATCCGTCACGGGGCCGGGCAGCAGCATTTGGTACGGCGTGGGTATCCAGAAGCACACCACGGCGAGCAGCGCAACGATGTTCAGGGCCAGCGCCGCGGCGATGACGCGCGGACGACCCGCCAGCCAATGCGCCGCGCGCCGCACTCTTGAGCCTCGCATGTCGGAGCAGCCTTCCCCATACTATTGTGACATCTCCGACCGGGTAATGGGAGGCAGCACCGATCATTGCGGCTCCCAATAGCTGGATTCCCACTTGCGCGGGAATCCCCGTCCCGCCGCAGCGGGAGGGGGGGCCAGAGTTCACAAGGGTAGGTTTTCGGTGGGTGGCGCTGGGCGGGGCGCGCGAGCGGCGGTGCCGCGGGTCGCCCGTGCCCGCGGTGGTGGGCGGCGGGCGGGGCGGCACCGGCTGGGCGGGCGCTCCCGGCTCGGCGGCGGTGGGCGCGAACCGGGCGGTGGACGGGTGGGAAAGGTGGGTGCCGGGAGTGGCAATGACGCGGGGCAAGACCACCGAGCGCAGCCGGCGCACCCCGGCCGGCCAGGGAAGCGTGGAGAGCGGCACGCGCGGGCCGGCCCCTGCCGGGTCACGCAGCTCGTGACTCGGCAGGTTCGGCAAGGGCAAGGACGCGGCACCGGACCGCGCGTGGTCCGGCGCCAAGGGCAAGGACGCAGCACCGGACCGCGCATGGTCCGATGCCAAGGGCAAGGGCAAGGACGTGGCGCAGGGTCGAGACGGACCCGGCGCCGGCGAGAACGCGGCCGCGCCACCGCACGCAGCCGGCCCGTCGGTGCCAAGGGTTCCCTGCCGGGCAATGCCCGGTGTGCTCGGATGGTCTTGCATTTGCCACTCCTGTCAGGGAGACATATCGGCGGGGGTGGGGAATGACAACGGTCTGGGGAACGAGTTTTCCGGCGCTTGGAAAAACTGTCCTTGGGGAGGGGGTAGCCCCCCTATGGTCCCCCCGCTGCGGCGGGGGGACGGGGCCGTGAATAGCCCTGGATGGCGGCCGGCGCCGCAATGACGGGGGACAGTGGGGGGTGCCCCCTATGGTCTCACAAGGGTAGGTTTTTCGTTGGGAAATGGTTTGGACCTAACCCCCGGCCCCTTCTCTACCTGGGAAGGGGAGTGCTGGCGGTGCTGGCCGCCATCCAGACGGACCAGGGAGCCACGACTGGCCCTGGATTCCGGCTTCCGCCGGAATGACGAGCGCCAGGGCGCCCACAAGGGACGCCCCTACACGAAAAACCTACCCCTGTCAGAGGGGGTAGCCCCCCTATGGTCCCCCCGCTGCGGCGGGGGGACGGGGCCGTGAATAGCCCTGGATGGCGGCCGGCGCCGCAATGACGGGGGACGGGGCGCGGTGAATCACGCCCCTACAGAAAAACCTACCCTTGTCAGGGGGCCACAGGGAGGCGAAGACCGGCCGCTGCCGTCTCCCCCAGTCAGGCGATGGTGGGGGAGTGACCGGGACCGCGTCCTCGGAGCCTAGTCGTCGCTGCGCGGCGCCGCGTTGGCGCGACTGGGGCGGGGCCGCTGGGAAGCGCGCCGCAGGCGGCTCCGGCGCGTGGGCCGCGTCGCCGTTTGGGTGGGTTTGCTGCGGTCCTTGGCGGCGGTGCTCTGCTGCAGCGGTGACTGCGCGCGGTGCATCGGCAGCGATGAACGGCCCAGGGACCGGTAGACGGCAGTGCCGGCGGCCTCGGTCGGAGCCGTATGCTCGGCGTCACCTCCGCTCCGTCCCAACGCCCGGTACGTTGCACCGCTGGCCAGCGCATTGCCGCCGGACGTGGGAGTTCCCAGTGACGACCACGGTTTGGCCGCCAGTTGGAGCGGTTGCCCCAAGCTGGAGGCCAGCGGCTCAATGCTCGGCGTCTCCTTGCCGAGCACCCGATAGCTGGCGCTGCGGGTGAGACGCGAGGCCTTGCGGCCGCCGGTGTGTGCCGTCGGCTGCAGCTCGGTTTCCGTGCTGCGGCGTGATCGCCTGACGCTCCCATTGACACTGCTGACACTGCCGTTGCTGCGCGGCGCGGCGCTACCGTTGCGCGCCGCGGCCTTGCGTGCGGTGGTCGCGGCACGGTTGGTGGGACGTTGCGTTGCGCTCGTGCCGTTGGCCGGCCGCTGGCTGCGCGGGCGGCGGCGCGGCCCCGGCCCGGTGCTGGATGCTTCCGTATGCTGGCGGCGTCTGCTCGGACGTGCCGGCGCCGGAGTGGTCGCGTCGCTACTCTGGGTACGGCGGGCCGAGCGTCGGCGCACCAAACGTGCGCGGGCTGATCGGTGGGTACGCGGGCGACGGGGACGCATTGATGGGGTGGCGGAATCGCCGGCAGCCTGGTTGCTCGGCGTGTCTCCGGCGGCGGGTGCCGTGTCGGGAACGGCAGGATTGTCGTTGGTCGTAGTAGCTGGCTTTACTTCATTTTCCGGCATGAAGTCTGCTCCTCGCCTCCCTGTATTGCCATACGTCCGGCCGGATCGCTGCGGCGGCGCCTGGCGCAGCGACATGGTGAGGTTGGCGCACCATGGCTGGCCGATTGCGGCGCCCGTAGCGCCCGTAGAGTGGCCCGACGCTGTGATCTGCGCCGATAGCCGCGTATCAGGCTGTCGGTGACGAGTTACTCATCGCGTGAGATGCCCCGGTACACGCACGTTCATCGGGGCGACGGATGGCTCAAGAACGGTGAGATCGGGCGATGTGTCTTTGGAGTTGCTTTTGAGAGGCAGCCTGCAGCGTAGTATGTCACACTATACCGTTATCCATTCGACTACCGCAACCCGGATGGTCTGCGGCTGTCCCCGGCGTAGCGATACTCGCCGGCACACTACTCGCAGCCGGCATAATACACGACGGTTGTCGCGCTTTCGAGTTCTTGCGACTGTCGAGTACCGCTCGCCGGGGCCGGGGATCGCTGCGAAGTGCTAGGATTGAGAGCGAGATTGGCTGCAAGGAGGCGCGGCATGAGCGTTGAGGTAGGACAAGCGGCCCCGGATTTCGAGCTGGCGGCAGCCGGAGGCGCCACGGTCAAGCTCTCCGACTACCGTGGTGATCGGAACGTGCTTCTGGCCTTCTACCCCAAGGACGACACCGGCGGTTGCACCATCGAGATGACCACCTTTCAACGAGAATACGCCCATTTCCAGGCTTTGGGGGCCGAAATCCTCGGTATCAGCGCCGACTCGGTTGCTTCCCACGATCAGTGGTGCGACAAGCTCGGCGGCCTCTCCTATCCGCTCTTGGCCGATACGCAGCGCGCGGTCATCGAGCAGTACGATGTCCTCAGCCCTCAGGGGCCGGTGGCCCGGCGGGCACTGTTTGTCGTGGATCGCGCGGGGATCGTGCGCTGGAAGAACGAGAGCTATGACGTGCGTGACCCGGCCCAGTATCAGGCGCTCTTGGACGCGCTCGCAGCGGTACAAGAGTAACGCTTGCCCGTGGGCGCTCGCCGCGCGGGCCAGAGCCTCCTGACCGATGGCCGCCACTGAATTGCCGTCCGGTGCTGCCCGGCCGGCCGCAGCCGAGGCGCCGCCGGTGAGCGCGGCCACGGGTATCGCGGTCATTATCCCGTCCTGGAACGGCGCGCACCTCTTGCCAAGCTGCCTCGACGCCGTAGCACGTCAGACCCGTCGCCCGGAGCAAGTCATCGTGGTGGATGACGGCTCCACCGACGATACGGTGACGCTGCTGCGCCGCGACTATCCGTGGGTGCTGCCGCTGGTGCTGGCCGAAAACGGCGGCTTTGCGCGGGCCGTCAATGCCGGGCTGCGCGCCGCTCGCGGCGACATCGCGGTGCTCCTGAACAACGACGCCGAGCCGGAGCCGGACTGGCTGGCGGCGCTCTGTGCGCCGCTCCTGGCCGACGTGACGGGCCGAAGCTGCACCACACCTGGCACCATCCGTGCAGCTTCGGCCCGTCATGCAGACGGCACGCTGGCCTCCTGCGCCTCGAAAATCCTGCTGGCGGACCGTCCTGACGTGCTCCACTCGGCCGGTGACGGCTATGGTCGCAACGGCGTGCCGCGCAATCGCGGAGTCTGGACCGGCGATGACGGCCGCTACGACCGGCAGGAGTGGGTATTTGGCCCCTGTGCGGCCGCCGCTGCCTACCGTCGTGACGTAGTGCTTGCCGCCGGGGGCTTTGACGAATGGCTCGGCATGTACTGTGAGGACGTGGACTTGGCGTGGCGCTTGCAGCTCCGCGGCTACCGCTGCCTGTACGTCCCACAAGCGCGAGTACGCCATCGGCTATCGGCGACCGGCGGCGGGCCGCTGGCCAGCTACTTCTGCGGCCGGAACTTCCTACTGGTGGCGGCGCTGAACCTGCCGGGGCCACTCCTGCGGCGCTACTGGTGGCGCCTGCTCGCGGCCCAGTTGAAAATCGCAGCCGAGGCGTTCTGGCACAGCCGCGAGCCGGCAGCGCGAGCGCGGCTGCGGGGGCAATGGGCCGGGCTACGGGCACTCCCGGCAGCGTGGCGCCGCCGCCGCCGGCGTCAGGCCGCGCGTCGCGCCCCGCTCACCGCGCTGGATGCCCTCCTGACGTAGCCGCCGGCCGGCCGGCCGCAGTGATCGGCATGGACGCCATTTCCTGCGAGTGCATATATTCTGTATACTGACGTATGCTGGCTAGTGCAAGCCGTACACCCGGCCTGGCCAGGCGCTCGGCAGCGGTGTCAGGAGGGGCCGGGCGCGGCATAACCTCCCTTGCTCGCTACTCCCGGGACTGGGCCGGGGGTAGGGCCATCTATGCCGGAGGGGCAATGGTCCTGGTGGACGGATAGCCAAAGAGACAGCGCAAAAATGGTCAAGGAGAGTTGGCTCCATCAGCGGATCGTCGAACAGGTACCGCTGGCGACGATGGTCTGGCAGGCAAAGACCGACGATCCGCAGGACTTGCGGCTGGTATATGCCGGGCCACGGAGCGAGACCATAGCGGGCCGCGATCTGACCCCGCTCGTGGGCCGGCGCATCGGTGAGGTGCTCCCGGCGGTCGTCAGCCGCGGTTCCCACCACCGCGTTTTCAACATCGCCACGGGCAGTCTGCAAAGTCACCAAGCGGTCTATCGGTACGGCGACGACAAGATTTCCGAGAGCTGGTTTCGGATAGACGTCCGGCCGTTGGGCGAGCGCTGCGCTTTGGTGTCCTATGCCAACATCACGCATCAGCAGGAGATATTCCTCCGTCCCCCGGAGTACCCAACCCAGCCGCGGGCCGGCAAGGCCCTGGCCGAGATTGACACGCTCATCGGATCGGTCGTCGGTGACGTTGAGCAGTGGCTCTACCAGCGCATTGTCGAGGAGATACCGCTGGCAGTGCTGGTGTGGTGGGCGGAGACCGACGATCCGCGGGACCTGCGGATGGTTTACTGCGGCCCGCACAGCACGGCCATCACCGGCACCGATATGACGCGCTTCGTGGGCCTGCGTCTCAGTGAGGCATTTCCCGGCCTCTACGAGACGGATTTACCGTACCGCTTCTTTGCCGTCGCCACCGGTGGACAGTCGGACTATTACGAAGCCTATCCGTATAGCGACGAAAACGTGCCCGAGGGCTGGTTTCAGATAGAAGCGCAGCCGATTGGCCAGCGCTGTGTACTGGTGACGTATACCAATATCACCAAGCAGCTGCAGGCCATTGAAGCGCTCCAGCAGCAGCAGCGCGAGGCGGCGGTGCTGGCCGAGATCGGCCGGATTGTCAGCGCCTCGCTCGACCTACAGGATGTCTATAAAGAGCTGGCGGCCAGTGTGCGCGAGTTGATCCCCCACGACTGGCTGACCATTGCGACCACGGACTTGGAACGGAACACGATCACGCTCGTCTACAATACCTATGCGTCTGCGTCGCCGGACCCCCGCTGGGCCATTGGGCGGGCGAACCCGTTGCCGGCCATGACCACCGCCATCGTGGTGCAGACCCGCCGGCCGCTGCTGATGCAGGCCGCCACGGATGACGCCCTGCTGGCCAAGTTCCCCGGTGCGCGGAACGGGTTGCGGCGCGGCATCCGCTCGACCATTGCAGTGCCGCTGATCGCCCGCGACGCGGTGGTGGGCCTGCTGCTGCTGCGCGCCGGTCAAGCGAATGCCTTCACGCAATATCACGTGAACTTGGCCCAACAGGTGGCGGTGCAGATTGCGGGGGCCATCGCCAATGCCTGGGCCTATGCGACGGTCAAGGAGGCGGAGGCCACGGAGGCGGTGCTGGCCGAGATTGGCCGCATCATCAGTGCCTCGCTTGATATCCAGGATGTCTATGCGCCCTTGGCGACCGGCGTGCGCCAGTTGATCCCCTACGACCTCCTCTCCATTGCCACCGTGGACATGGACCAGGACACGATCACCAACGTCTACAGTACCACTCCCCCGTCGCCTGAGTGGGCCATTGGGCAGCCGCGCGCGCTGCGGGGCTTGGCCATCGAAAGCGTCGTGCGTGCCCGTGCTCCCCTCCTGATGCAGGCCGCCACGGAAGCCGAGCTACTGGCCAAGTTCCCCAAGGCGCGGGAAGGATTGGAGCACGGGCTACGCTCGACGGTGATGGTCCCACTGGTCGCGCGGGATGAGGTGGTGGGCGTGCTGACCCTGCGGGTGGCGCAGGCGAATGCCTATAGGCCCCGCCACCTGGACTTGGCCGCGCAGGTCGGGACCCAGATTGCCGGCGCCATCGCCAACGCTTGGGCCTATGCCGCCCTCAAGGAGAAGGAGGAGTCCGAGGCGGCGCTGCGCCGCTCGAATACGGAGTTGGAGCAGTTCGCCTATGTGGCCTCCCACGACCTCCAAGAACCCCTGCGCGTCGTCGGCAGCTACATCCAACTGCTCTCGCGGCGCTACACCGGCCTGCTCGATGAGCGTGCGGACCGCTATATCAGTCGGAGCACGGCCGGGATCGAGCGGATGCGAACGCTCATCAACGACCTGCTCACCTACTCGCGGGTCGGCACCCACGATCTGGATATGAAGCCGATCAACATGGATGTGGTAGTGGCCGAAGTGCTGGAGAGGCTGGTAGTCACGATCCGGGAGACGGGGGCCGAAATCACCTGGGACCCGCTGCCCGTGGTGCAAGCGGACGCCACCCAAGTCGGACAGCTGCTCCAAAACCTGTTGGGCAATGCGCTGAAATACCGCGGTGAGCAGCCACCCCGGGTGCATATCGGCGTGGAGCGGCAGGACGGGCGGTGGCAGATCTCGGTGCAGGATAATGGGATCGGGATCGATCCACAGTACGCGGAGCGCATTTTTCTGGTGTTTCAACGGTTGCACACCCGGAAGGAGTATCCGGGGACGGGGATCGGCTTGGCGCTCTGCCAGAAGATCGTCGAGCGGCATGGGGGGCAGCTGACCGTCGAGTCGCAGGAGGGCGCCGGCGCGACGTTCTCCTTCACGCTGCCGGCGGCGTGAGGAGTGAGGGGCTGCGCGCCGCGCCGTGCTCACCAGGCTGGCTGTCCTCCTGACGGAGCCTCGTGCGCCGTTGACTTGGCCGCTATTCCCAGCGCGGCGTATACTAGCCTGGCTGGACCTTGCCCGCGAGAAGAAGAGAGTCGCACGCATGACCACACGAACGCCGCCCGCGACGGCCGCGGCTGAGTCGGAAGCGGAAGCGGCCACGCTCCGGCAACAGCTCGTGGAGGCCCGCGAGCACCAAGCTGCGACGAGCGAGACCCTACGCATTATCAGCCGCTCGCCTACTGACCTCCAGGCGGTGCTGGATGCCATCGCGGCCCAGGCGGCCCGGTTGTGTCACGCGCGTCTGGCAGCCGTCACCCGCGTCGAGGAGGGGGGCCTGCGCCTGGCCGCCTATCACGGCGCCCTGCCGGTGTCCCGGACCGGTGAGGCCGGTGCAGCGGCCCGGACGCCGGTCGACCGCTTATCAGTGAATGGCCGCGCCATCGTAGATCGCTGCACGCTGCACATCCATGACCTGGCCGCCGAGTCGGATGACGAGTTCCCCACGGCGAAGGCCCTCCAAAAGCAGGATGGCACGCGCACCATCTTGGTCGTGCCCCTGCTCCACGATGACGCTGCCATTGGCACCATTTCGGTGCGCCGCCAGCGCGTGCGACCCTTCACGGCACCGGAGATTGCGCTACTGGAGACGTTTGCCGACCAGGCGGTGGTCGCTATCGAGCACACCCGCCTCTTTCACGCGCTGGAGGACCGCACCGCTGCCCTGGAGCGCTCGAATGCGGAGCTGGAGCAGTTCGCCTACGTGGCCTCCCACGACCTGCAAGAGCCGCTGCGGGTGGTCAGCAGCTATGTCCAGCTCCTCGCGGAGCGTTACGCCGGCCAGCTCGACGCGCGTGCCGACCGCTACATCAACTACAGCGTGGCCGCGGTGGAGCGCATGTACACGCTCATCAACGACCTGCTGGCCTACTCCCGAGTAGGTATGCGCGGTCTGCCTCTGACGCCAACCAAGACACACGAGGTCGTGGCCCAAGTGCTGGAAGGGCTGGCCGTCACGATCCGAGAGACCGCGGCCGAGATCACCTGGGACCCCCTGCCCCCGGTGCAAGCCGATACTACTCAGTTAGGGCAACTCTTCCAAAATCTGCTCGGCAATGCCCTGAAATACCGGAGTGAGCGCCCGCCGCGCATCCATATTGGCGTCGAGCGCCAGGAGGAGCGCTGGCAGTTCGCCGTGCGCGATAATGGGATCGGTATTGACCCGCAGTACGTGGAGCGCATCTTTCTCGTCTTTCAGCGCCTGCATACGCAGGATGAGTACCCGGGCACCGGCATCGGGTTGGCGATCTGCCAGAAGATCGTCGAGCGCCACGGCGGACAGTTTGCGGTCGAGTCGCAGGTTGGACAGGGAGCGACCTTCTCCTTCACGCTCGCGGCCGTGGGGGATGGTGACGGATGAGTACACTAGAGCGCATGACCCCCATAGATATCCTGCTGGTCGAAGACAATCCTGGTGACGTGAACCTGGTTGTCGAGGCGCTGGAGGACGCCCAGATCGAGAACCGCCTCCACGTCGTCAACGACGGCGAGGCCGCCTTGTCGTTCCTGCACCGCGAGGGTGAGTATGCACGGGCGCCCCACCCCGCTATCATCCTGCTCGATCTGAACTTGCCGAAAAAAGGCGGGCGCGAGGTACTGGCCCACATCAAGCAAGACCCGCACTTGCGGCGTATTCCGGTCGTCATCCTGACGACCTCTTCCGACGATGAAGACATCCTGCGGGCCTATGAACTGCACGCCAACTGCTATATCACCAAGCCCGTGGGCTTCAGGCAGTTCTTTCGGATGGTTCACGCGATTGAGGATTTCTGGCTCACCGTGGTGCGCTTGCCGCAGAGCACCCAATCCCAGTAACTACAGACCGGCAGCAGCTAACAAACGGAGGAACCTATGGCGACCGACCGCCCGACCATCAGCGTACTCATGGTGGAAGACAACCCGGCCGACGTGAATCTCATCAAGGAGCGCCTCGACGAGGCGGAAGAGGCGCACTTCACGGTCCAGACCGAAGGCCGACTGGAGCGCGCCCGCCACCAGTTTGCGATTCGGGAGTTCGATATCGTGCTCCTGGATTTGGGGCTGCCGGATAGTAGCGGACTACGCACCTTGGAGACGGTCCTGGAGTGGGAAACGGGCCTCCCGATTGTGGTGCTGACCGGCCTGGCGGAGGACATCCTCGGCGCCCAAGCAGTGGAGCTTGGCGCCGAGGCCTACCGGGTGAAGCGGCTGGAGAGCTTCAAGGCCCTGCCCACTGACCTCCTGTCGGTCGTCGAGCAGCATCGCACCCAGCAAGCCGCAGCGTCGGGCGGCCCGCTGGGCTGGCTCCGGCGGCTGCTAGGCGGGAGCTAGGCGCTCTGGACCTGCCCCTCGTCATTGCGGCGAAAGCCGCAATCCAGGGCTAGTCGTGGCCCCCCGGTCCTGTCACCCCCACCCTCGGCCCGTCATTCCCGCGCAAGGAGACCTTTGCGTAACCCGTCATTCCCGCGAAGGCGGGAATCCAAAAACCGGTCCTCCCAGGTTAGCGGGCAGTGGAGCATTGTCCCTCTCGCACTCCATCTGGGAGTTATGCAAAGGTCTCCGTAAGCGGAAATCCAGCGCCGGCAAGCACCGTGGCAGCCCCTCGTTCGTCCACTGCACGCGCTCCGGACTCCGGCTTGCGCCGGAGTGACGAGGGACAATTCAGAATGCGATTACCTTGGCTGCGCCAACCGTCTTGTTGAAATCAGTTCACCTCAGCCTTATACTGAGTGTCACAACGGACAACGACCTTACGTCCGTCCTCCGGTTGGGCGGGACGCCGGGCGGTTGGGACGCTGACGTTGCTCGGTGGGCAAGAGGGCGGTGGTGCGTCCGGCTGCGGTGACTGAAGGTGAGACATATAGAACGATGATCGCTGACACGTGGCTCGGCCAGCAGAACGTCACCCAGCAACAGGAGACGCCCAACGGGCTGCCCCAGTCAGCCGCCGCTACGGCAGCGGCCGAGATTGCCAAGACCGTCGGCCCGGCGGCGGGAGACACCGAGAGCTGGCTCTTTCGGCGGATTGTCGAGCAGATGCCGCTGGCAGTGGTAGTGGTATGGGCGGAGACCGACGATCCGCTGGACATGCAGCTCGTGTACTGCGGGCCACATAGCACGGCGATCACCGGCACCGACATGACCCGCTACCTGGGCCGGCGCTTTGGCGAGGCGTTCCCGGCACTCTCCAAAACCGATATGCCTCACCGCCTCTTCGCCGTCGCCACGGGCACCGAGCCGGACCATATCGAAGCCTTTCGGTATGCCGACCATAACGTGCCCGAGAGCTGGTTTCAGGTGGAAATGCAGCCGCTGGGCCAGCGCTGCGTCTTGGTGGCGTATACCAACATCACCGAGCACTACCAGGCGGACGAATCGCTGCGCCAGCGCCGACGCGAAGCGACCGCCCTCGCGGAGATCGGCCGGATTATCAGCGCCTCCCTCGATATTCAGGATACGTATGCCGACCTGGCAACCAGCGTGCGCCGGTTGATCCCCTGTGACCGCCTGACGATTGCGACGGTGAGCTTGCAACAGGACATCATGACCGTCGTCTACAATACCCATGAGCCGGCTGATCCTCGCTGGGCCATTGGGCAGGTCAACCCGCTGCCCGACGTGGCGATCACCAGCGTGGCGCGGACTCGCCAGCCGCTCCTCATCCAGGCCGAGACGGATGAGGCCTTACTGGCCCAGTTCCCCGGTGCCCAGGCCAACTTGGGCCGCGGGATTCGCTCGACGGTGGTGGTGCCGCTGATCGCCCGCGATGCGGTGGTGGGCCTGCTGATGCTGCGCTCCGGACATGCCAATGCCTTTACGCAGCGCCACCTGAGCTTGGCCCAGCAGGTGGGGCGGGAGATTGCCGGCGCCATCGCCAATGCCTGGGCCTACGCCAGCCTCAAGGAGGCCGAGGTCACGGCGGCCGCCGTGGCCCAGATCGGCCGGATCATCAGCTCCTCGCTCGATATTCAGGATACCTATGATGTCCTAGCAGCCAGTGTGGGGCGGTTGATCCCCTACGACCAGCTCGCCATCGGGACGGTCGACCTGGCCCAGGATACGATTACCAACGTCTACAACAGCGGGCGGGAGCTGACCCCGGAGTGGGCGATTGGGCAGCCGCACCCCCTGCGCGGCGTGGCGACCGAGAGAGTCGTGCGGACCCGCCAGGCCGAATTGCTCCAAGCCGAGACCGACGCGGCGTTGCTGGCACGGTTCCCGCAGACGCGGGGCGGGCTGTCCCACGGGATGCGCTCGACGATCTCCGTGCCGCTGATCGCCCGGGGCGAGGTAGTGGGGGTGCTGACCATCCGCTCGGCCCGCGCGAACGCCTTTAGGCCACGCCACCTGAGCTTGGCCCAGCAGGTGGGGCTGGAGATTGCCGGCGCCATCGCCAACGCCTGGGCCTATACCGCCCTCAAGGAAACCGAGGCCGCCGAGGCGGTGCTGGCCGAGATTGGCCGGATTATCAGCTCCGTCCTCGATGTCCGCGCGGTCTATGGGCAGTTGGCGGACTGCGTGCGCCGGTTGATTCCCTGCGACCGCCTGGCCATTGCGACGGTAGACGTGGAGCAGGACACCATCACCAGCGTCTACAATACCGCCGACGCCAGCGCCACCCGCTGGGCCATTGGCAATACCAACCCGCTGGCGGACACCGCCTCCGCCCCCGTCGTGCGGACCCGCCAGCCACTCTTGATGCAGGCCCAGACGGATGCAGCCTTGGCGGCGCAGTTCCCCGACGCGGTGGAAGGATTGGAACAAGGGTTGCGCTCGACGGTGGTGGTGCCGCTGATCGCCCGCGACGAGGTGGGCGGCGTGCTGACCATCCGCTCGGCGCGGGCGAATGCCTTCACGCCACGCCACTTGGCCTTGGCGGAGCAGGTCGCCACCCAGATCGCCGGCGCTATCGCCAACTCCTGGGCCTATGCCGCCCTCAAGGAGGCCAAGGAAGCCGAGACGGCCCTGCTGCGCTCCAATACCGACCTGGAGTCGTTCGCCTATACGGCCTCCCACGACCTCCAAGAGCCGCTGCGCGTGGTCGGTAGCTACGTCCAGCAGTTTGCCCGCCACTACGCCGGCCGGCTCGATGACCGCGCCGACCGCTACATCAGCCGCAGCATTGCCGGCGTCGAGCGTATGCAGACGCTCATCAACGACCTGCTGTCCTACTCACGGGTGGGCACCCACCATCTGGATTTGACCCCGGTCCCAATGGAGACCTTTGCATAAGGAGGCCGCGGGGTGGTAAGGAAGGCTACCACTAACCAGCCGCACGAGGGGGCACGATGCAACGCAAGATCGGGAACCACCTGCCGATCGAGGCCGATTTGCCACCGCAGATCGGGCGCAACCCGCGCTTGGAACGCTTGGCGCAACTCTTTGACTGGGACCGGTTGGGCGCGGTGGTGCAGGACATCTATGCCGCCCCCACGGGCCGGCCGAGCTATCCGCCCCTGATGTTGGTCAAGGTGCTGCTCCTCCAACAATGGTACGCCGCCTCGGATCCGGAGATGGCCGCCGCGCTGTGTGACCGCTTGTCCTTCCGCCGGTTCGTCGGGTTGGGGCTGGCGGACGAGGCGCCCCACTACGCCACGATCAGTCGCTTCCGCCAACAGTTGACCGCCCGCGGGCTGGCCGCGGCATTGTTCGCGGAAGTCAGTCGCCAGTTGGCGGCCCACGGCCTGGTGGTCAAGGCGGGCACATTGCTGGACGCGACGTTGGTGCAAGCCCAGGCGCGCCGGCCCACGGGGACGGCCCAGCCGGGCGCCAAGAGTCCGACCGATCCGGATGCCGCCTGGGCCGGCCGGGGGGCCCAGGCGCACTTTGGCTACAAGGTGCATCTCGGAGTGGATGCCGGCTCGGGGCTGATCCGCACCGCGTGCTTGACCGCAGCCCGGATCGCCGAGAGCACGGTGGCGGACACGCTGATCCTGGGGGATGAAGCGGCAGTGTACGCCGACCGGGCCTATGAGTCCAAACACCGGCGGCGCTGGCTGAAGCGCCGGGGGATCAAGGATCGGATCATGCATCGCTCCCACAAGTACCAGGCCCGCTTACCGTACTGGCAACGGCGACGCAATCGCTTGATCGCGCGGGTGCGGGCGCCAGTGGAGCAAGTGTTCGGGACGCTGAAGCGGCTGTATCGCTACCGGCGGGTGCGCTACCTGGGCTTGGCACGCAATACGACGGAACTGTGGTGCAAGTGTCTCGCGTACAACCTGCGCCGCGCCGAGCGCCTGCTGCCCCGACCGGAGCCGGGGGTGGTCATGCCGTAGGCGCGCCGGGGCCGGTGCCAGGCAGACGCGCTGGCGCCAGGGGGCGGCACGCCCGCGCCAGAGCACCACGCGCTCCAGGGCACGACCGACGCCAGCAACTCGGGTTATGCAAAGGTCTCCAATGGAAGCGGTGGTGGCCGAAGTGCTGGAGCGGCTGGCGGTCAGTGTGCATGAGAACGCGGCGGAGATTACCTGGGACCCCTTGCCGACGGTGCGGGCGGACGTGGTGCAAGTCACGCAGCTCTTCCAAAATCTGCTCGGCAACGCCCTGAAGTACCGCAGTGACCAGCCACCACGCATCCATATCGGGGTCGAGCGGCAGGGGCAGCGGTGGCAGTTCGCCGTGCGCGATAATGGCATCGGCATCGACCCAGCGTATGCGGCGCGCATTTTTGTGGTCTTTCAGCGCCTGCACACGCGCGATGAATACCCCGGGACCGGCATTGGGTTGGCCCTCTGCCAGAAGATCGTCGAGCGGCACGGCGGGGAGATCACCGTCCAGTCGCAGGTGGGGCAAGGCGCGTCCTTCACGTTCACGCTGCCAGCGGTCGAGAGTGCCGAGGGGTAAGTGCTGCCGGGCATCCCGGTTGACCGCGCCGCCGCCGCCAGGCCGAGCCTCGCACCGCGCTCATCGCTCCCGTCATTCCCGTCCCCGTCCGTTATTCCCGTCCCCGTCCGTCATTCCCGCGCAAGCGGGAATCCAGTGCCAGCAAGCACCGTGGCGGCCCTCAATTCGTCCACTGCACGCACTCTGGACTCCGGCTTGCGCCGGAGTGACGAGGGGCAGTTCGGAATGCGATTGCCCCTCGGCCGCAGATTGGTTGCATTGACAGCGTTTTTCGACAGAGGCTACACTAAACAAGTCTTACCGTTACGTATGCGGCGTCGTTGCTGGCGCGCCTCGGTCGGAGCAGGCGTACCGGGCAGGAACGCTACCCACGCCGGATACCGGTCGTGGTGGCGGCGAGAGACGGCGAAACAATGGTTGCGGAGAGCCACCTCCACCAGCCGACCGATCCCTGGCTCCGCCAGCGGATCGTCGAGCGGACGCCGCTCGCCGTGATGGTCTGGCGGGCAGAGACCGACGACCCGCAAGACTTGCAGTTGGTGTACATCAGTCCCCATAGCCGGGCCGTGCTTGGTGCCGATCTGTCACCACTCGTGGGCCGGCGCATGGATGAGGTGCTCCCGACGGCCTTCGGCTGGGGTTCTAACCGCCGCGTCTTCGCCGTGGCCATGGGGCGCGAGCCGGGGCACGTCCGGCTCTATCGGTATGGGGACGAAACGATTGCGGAGCGCTGGTTTAAGGTTGACGTGCGACCGTTGGGTCAACGCTGTGCCCTGGTGACCTGTACCAATATGGCCGAGCAGCAAAAGGTGGGCGCCCCGCCCGCCCACCCGGCCAGTGGTATGGCGGTGACCGAGATGAGCAAGGCCATCGGTCCCGTCGTCGATAACGTCGAGAGCTGGCTGTACCAGCAGATCACCGAGCAGATGCCCCTGGCCGTGTTGGTGCTCTGGGCGGAGACCGACGACCCGCTGGCGATGCGGATCGTGTATTACGGCCCGCATAGCACGGCAGTTACCGGCACCGACGTAGCGCGCTTCGTGGGCCTACGCTTTGCTGAGGCGTTCCCGCCGCTCCAGGACAAGGAGATCCCCCACCGCTTCTTTGCCGTGGCGACGGGGAGCCAGCCGCACCATGTCGAAGCCTTGCCGTACCCCGAAGGCAGAAGTATTCCCAGCAATACATGGTTTCAGGTGGAGGCACGGCCATTGGGCCACCGCTGCGTCTTGGTGTCCTACACCAACATCACCGAGCAGCAGCAAGCGGCCGCCTCCCTGCGCCGCCGGCGGCGCGAAGCCACAACCCTGGCCGAGATCGGCCGAGTCATCAGCGCCTCCCTCGATATCCAACAGGTCTATGCATCCCTGGCGACCAGCGTGCGTCAGCTCATCCCTTACGACCGTCTGGCCATTGCCACCGTCGACCAGCAGCACGACACGATCACCAACGTCTACAGTACCGCCGTCCCGTTGACCGAGTGGGCCATTGGCAAACCGCGCACGCTGCGGGGCCTGGCTATCGAGAGTGTTGTCCGTAACCGCAGCCCCCTGCTCATGCAAGCCGCGACGGAGGCCGAGCTGCTGGCCAAGTTCCCCGATGCTTGGGAGGGATTGCAGTACGGGATGCTCTCGACGATTGTCGTGCCGCTAATCGCCCGCGACGAGGTGGTCGGCGTGCTGGTCCTGCGCTCCGCAAAGACGCAAGCCTTCACGCAGCACCACTTGATTCTGGCCCAGCAGGTTGGGATGCAGATTGCCGGCGCCATTGCCAATGCCTGGGCCTATGCCGCCCTCAAGGACGCCGAAGCCGCCCTGATGCACTCCAACGCCGAGCTGGAGCAGTTTGCCTACATCGCATCCCACGACCTCCAAGAACCGCTGCGCGTCGTCGGCAGCTACGTCCAACTGCTCGCCCGCCGCTATGCCGGCCAGCTCGATGCCCGCGCCGACCGCTACATCACGCGCAGCGTCGCTGGCGTCGAGCGGATGCAGACCCGCATCAACGACCTCCTCGCCTACTCCCGGGTCGGTACCCGCGGGCTGGAGCTGACTCCCACCCGGACGGAGACGGTCGTCGCCGAAGTGCTGGAAGGGCTGGCGGTGACGATCCGCGAGACCGCGGCGGAGATCACCTGGGACTCCCTGCCCGTGGTGCAGGCCGATGCGACACAAGTGGGACAGCTCTTCCAGAACCTGCTCGGCAATGCGTTGAAATACCGCAGTGAGCAGGCGCCGCGGGTGCATATCGGGGTGGAGCGGCAAGGTCAGTGGTGGCAGTTTGCGGTGCGGGATAACGGGATTGGCATTGACCCGGCGTATGCGGAGCGCATCTTTCGGTTGTTTCAGCGTCTCCACACGCGGGACGAGTATCCGGGCACGGGGATTGGCTTGGCGCTGTGCCGGAAGATCGTGGAGCGGCACGGGGGCCAGCTGAGCGTCGAGTCGCAGGAGGGGGCCGGCGCGACCTTCTCCTTCACGCTCCCGGCCGTTGAAGGTGACGCGAGGACACTGCTGCCGAGTGCCCCGGTTGACCGCGACGCCGGTCGGGCGGCTGCCGAGCACGTGGCTGACGAGCGGTTGGTGCCAGCGAGTGGCGCATCCTGACACCCACATCTATTGTCCATGGCTGGATTGACGTGGACACCATCCCTGCGAGTGCGTATACTAACGCTACGTACTATCATTCATTAAGTAGGAGCGAGGAGGAACGTTGCCCGTGCCAGGCATTGGTACGGCGGCGAGAGACGACGAAAATGGTTGCTGATAGCTGGCTCGACCAGCGCACCGATGCCTGGCTTTTTCAGCGGGTCGTCGAGCAGATGCCCTTGGCGGTCGCTATCTGGCAGGCGGACACCGACGAGCCGCAGGGCTTGCGACTGGTGTACGTCAACCCCTTTAACGCGACCGCCGCGGGCGCTGATCTCTCGCCGTTCGTGGGCATGCGTCTCCCTGAGGCGTTCCCGACGCTCGTCCATACACCCTTACCCGGCCACATCATGGCCGTGGCCCTGGAGCACCAGCCGGAATACCATGAGACCCTGCGGTCACTGGCCGATGGTACGACCGAGATTGTGTTTCGGATGGACGTGCGGCCGCTGGGCCGGCGCTGTGCCCTGGTATCCTATACTAATGTCACCGAGCAGCAGGCCGCCGACCGGTGAGCAGCCGGCGCCGCTAACTCGCGAGGAAGGAGCGCTATCCAGGCCGGGTAGCGGCAAGACACGACGAAACAATGGTCGCTGAGAGTTGGCTCCACCAGCAGATCATCGAGCAGATGCCGCTGGCAGTGGTCGTCTGGCGGGCGGAGACCGATGACCCGCGCGACCTGCGGCTGGTGTACACCAGTCCCCGTGGCACAGCCGAAACGGGCGCCGATCTGGCACCATTCGTGGGCACGCGCTTCTTTGATTCGTTCCCCGCCGCTTATGAGACGGATGTACCCCACAACTACTTCGCCGTGGCCACGGGGAGTAAGCCGGAGTACCAGGAGATCCTTCGGTACGGCGACGAAACGATTACTGAGAGCTGGTTTCGGATTGACGCGCGACCGTTGGGCCAACGCTGTGTCCTGGTGACCTATACCAATATCACCCAGCACCAGGAGTTGGTCACCCGGCCCGCCCGCCCGGCCAGCGGCATGGCGGTGACTGAGATAAGCGAGGTCCTCAGTCCCACGGTCGGCAACGTCGAGAGCTGGCTCTACCAGCGGATCGTCGAGCAGATGCCCTTGGCCGTGGTGGTCTGGTGGGCAGAGACCGACGACCCGCGCGACTTGCGGATGGTGTACTGCGGTCCCCATAGCACGGCAGTTACCGGCACCGATATGGCCCAATTCGTCGGGATGCGCTTCTATGATTCATTCCCAGCCACCTTCGAGACGGATTTACCCTTCCGCATCTTCGCCGTGGCCACGGGCAGCCGGCCCGACCATTTGGAGACCTTTCCGTATGGCGACGAAAATGTGCCCGAGAGCTGGTTTCGGGTGGAAGTGCAGCCGATGGGCCAACGCTGTGCCCTGGTGGCCTACACCAACATCACCGATCAGCAGCAAGCAGCCGCCTCCCTGCGCCGCCGGCGGCGCGAAGCCGCGGCCCTGGCCGAGATCGGCCGGGTCATCAGCGCCTCCCTCGATATCCAGCAGGTCTATGAATCCCTAGCGACCAGCGTGCGCCAGCTCATCCCTTACGACCGCCTGGCTATCGGCACGGTCGACTTGGAACAAGACACGATTACCAACGTCTTCATCAATAAGCCCGCCATCTCCGCAGCTTTGGCCATCGGCAAGCCCAATCCGCTGCGCGGTGCGGCAACCGAGAGCGTCGTCCGTAACCGCACCCCGTTGCTGATGCAGGCTGACACGGAGGCCGACTTACTGGCCGAGTTCCCACATGCGCGCGAAGGACTGGAACACGGGATACGCTCGACGATTGTGGTGCCACTGATTGCCCGCGACGAGGTGATTGGCGTGCTGACCATGCGCTCCGGCAAGATGCAGGCCTTTACGCAGCACCACCTGGTCTTGGCGCAACAGGTTGGGATGCAGATTGCCGGTGCTATCGCCAATGCCTGGGCCTATGCCACCCTCAAAGAAACCCAGGCCGCCTTGATGCGCTCCAACGCCGAGCTGGAGCAGTTCGCCTATGTGGCCTCCCACGACCTCCAAGAACCGCTGCGCGTCGTCGGCAGCTACGTCCAACTGCTCGCCCGCCGCTACGCCGGCCAGCTCGATGCCCGCGCCGACCGCTACATCACGCGCAGCATCGCTGGCGTCGAGCGGATGCGGACGCTCATCAACGACCTGCTCACCTACTCCCGGGTCGGCACCCGCGGGCTGGAGCTGACCCCCACCCGGACGGAGACGGTCGTCGCCGAAGTGCTGGAAGGGCTGGCAGTGACGATCCGCGAGACCGCGGCGGAGATCACCTGGGACTCCCTGCCCGCGGTGCAGGCCGATGCGATGCAAGTAGGGCAGTTGTTCCAGAACCTGCTCGGCAATGCGTTGAAATACCGCAGTGAGCAGGCGCCGCGGGTGCATATCGCGGTGGAGCGGCAGGGTCAGTGGTGGCAGTTTGCGGTGCAAGACAATGGGATTGGCATTGATCCGGCGTATGCGGAGCGCATTTTCCTGGTGTTTCAGCGGCTGCACACGCGGGACGAGTATCCGGGGACGGGGATTGGCTTGGCGCTCTGCCAGAAGATCGTGGAGCGGCACGGGGGCCAGTTGAGCGTCGAGTCGCAAGAGGGGGCTGGAGCGACCTTCACCTTCACGCTCCCAGCGGTAGAGAGGTGGGACGGATGATTACGCATACGCTAGACACTCCCATTGAGATGCTGCTGGTCGAGGATAACCCGGACGACGTGGACCTGACGATTGAGGCCCTGGAGGACACCCAGATTGCGAACCGCTTGCACGTGGTCACTGACGGCGTGGCCGCCTTGTCGTTCCTGCACCGCGAAGGCAAGTATGCCCAAGCGCCCCGGCCAGCCCTCATCCTGCTCGATCTGAACCTGCCGAAAAAGGATGGGCGCGAGGTGCTGGCAGACATCAAGGCGGATCCCATCCTACGGCGCATCCCGGTGGTCGTCCTGACGACTTCCTCGGCCGAGGAAGATATCAAGCATGTCTATGACATGCACGCCAACTGCTACATCACCAAGCCCGTGGATTTCGAGCAGTTCGTGCATGTAATCCACGCCATCGAGAACTTTTGGCTCACTGTAGTGCAGTTGCCCTCTAACCGGCAGAGGTAGGCGAGGAGACGGAGCAAACAATGAATAGCACTCAGCCTATCGTCCGCGTGCTTTTGGTGGAAGATAGCTCCGACGACGCGGACCTCATCCAGGAGAGCCTCGGCGACGCGACGGAGGCCCAATTCGAGGTCCAACGGGTAGACCGCTTGGAGCAGGCCCAGTCGCAATTAACGGACCGAGAGTTTGACATCGTGCTCCTGGATTTGGGTCTCCCGGATAGTAGCGGGCTAGAGACGGTAGGGACCGCCCTGGAATGGGGCACCGGCCTGCCGATTGTCGTGCTCACCGGGCTGGCCGAGGAGTTCGTCGGCACGCAAGCGGTGGCGCTTGGCGCTCAGGCCTATCTGGTGAAGCGGATGGAGAGCTTCGACATCCTACCCGTGAACGTCCTGTCCGCCTTGGAGCGGCATCGCGGCCAGCGCACCGATGAGCCGAGTGAGGCGAGCGACCCGGCCGATCTGGATAAGCCGGATGATCTGGACGACCCGGGTGGACTGCTGGGCCGGCTGCAGCGCATCCTGAAGGTTAGCTAGGCGATTGGCACGGGCCGGCAACGGCCAACAGGCAGCAGAACCTATGACCAGCACGCGGCCCACCATCAACGTACTCTTGGTGGAAGACAACCCGGAAGACGCGGACCTCGTCCAGGAGAGCCTCGGTGACGCAGCGGAGGCGCGGTTCGAGGTCCACGTCGCCCGCCGCCTGAAAGAGGCCCAACTGCAGTTAGCGGCCCACGAGTTCCACATCGTGCTCCTCGATTTGAGCCTGCCGGATAGTAGTGGGCTACGCACGTTGGAGACGGTCCTCGCGTGGGACACCGGCCTCCCGATTGTGGTACTCTCCGGCCTAGGCGAAGTGACCACGGTACTGCACACGCTGCTCCACACGCTCCATTACTCCACCGATCAACCGATTGTGGTATTGAGCGGGGCGGCCGAGGACAGCCTGGACACCCAAGTGTTGGAGCTTGGTGGCCATGCCTATCTGACAAAGCAGCTAGAGAGCTACGACCGGCTCCCGGCCAGCCTCCTGTCGATTATCGAGCAGCAATAATCCCCGCGCCCCCTCCCTAGCCCTCCCCCGTTGCGACAGGGGAGGGAACGACCCGTCCCCGCCGCCGTTGCCCCGTCCCTCGTCCCCCCGCCGCAGCGGGGGGACCATAGGGGGGCCGGCAACTGCTATCGTGTCAAACTGATAGCGAGGTCTATGTCTTCTTTGTCGCAGAGCAAACCGTTCCGGCAGCACATCCAGGAAAGCAGCCGCCTGCTCCGGCTGGCGGTGCGCCTGGCGTGGCGGTCCAGCCCGCGGCTGGCGCTGGGCATTCTGCTGTTGCTGGTGGTCCAGGCGTTGCTGTCACCGCTCCAGTTGGTGTTGTCGCGGGCGGTGATTGACCGCGCGGCGTTGGACCTCGGTTTGCTCTCTACCGCCGCCGGGCTGGTGGCCCAATGGCCGCTCGCCGTCTGGATTCTCCTGGCGGCGGCCGGCGTTGCCGTCGGGCAGCTGATCCAGCCCTTTGCCGCGACGTTCCAGAGCATGGCCGGCGACCGGCTGACCGGCTACGTCACGGAACAGTTGATCCGCACCGCTAATCGTTGGCACGGCATCGCCCGCTTCGAAGACCCGGCCCTCGCCGACGACTTGGAGCGCGCCCGCGGACCGGCGAGCAACTCCGGCATGAGCATCATGGTCATTGGGGCCGATTCAGTCGTGGCGCTGTTCACAGCGGCCGGGTTGATCGTGGTTCTGCTGGCACTGCATCCCGTCGTACCGGTGCTGTTGGTTGTCGCGGCGCTCCCACTGATGGCGCGAGAGTGGGAATACCAATATCACACCACGCGGACGCTCTATGACCAGACCCCGGAGACCCGCCGGCTCAGGTATGCCCGTGACATGCTGTTGCTGCCAGAGCCGGCCAAGGATGTGCGCCTCTATGACCTGGGGCCCTTTTTTCGCACGCAATACGACACCATCTTTGCCAACGTCGCAGCGACGGTCAATCGTCTGCGGCGAAAACTGATGACCTCGGTCGTCCTGACCAACGTTCTCGCGGCTGCGGTGGTTGGTGCGGTGTACGTGTACATCGTGTGGCTGGTGGCTACGGGTCAGCGGACGCCGGGGGAGTTGGCCCTATACGGCGGCGCAGCCACCATGCTGCAACAGCGCCTGACCACGATTGGCTACAACCTCGGTTACCTGCCGCTGCTGCTCAGGTACCTCCCCAGCCTTTTTCGCGTGCTCGAAGCGCCGCCCGACTTGCCGGTACCCGCCGCGCCACGGCCCATGCCGCCGTCCATTCGGGAAGGCATCACCTTCGAGCACGTTGCGTTCACGTACCCCGGTCAGTCCGAGCCGGTGCTGCGCGATGTCTCGCTGCACCTAGGTCGGCACGAGTCGGTGGCCCTGGTAGGCCGCAATGGCGCCGGCAAGACCACGCTCGTCAAGCTGCTACTCCGCCTCTACGACCCGACGGAAGGGCGCATCCTGCTCGACGGCGTTGATCTGCGGGAGTTCGACCCGGCCGACCTGCGCCGGCAGTTGGGGGTCATCTTCCAAGACTTCGTGCGCTACGAGCTGACCGCCGGGGAGAACATCGGCCTGGGACAGGTCGAGGCGCGGCACGATACCGGCCGGCTGCACGCGGCGGCCGCGCAAGCCGGCGCCAACACCGTGATCGCGGCGCTCCCGAACGGCCTGGCGACGCAGCTTGGCCGCCAATTCGGCGGTCGTGAGCTATCCGGTGGTGAGTGGCAGAAGCTGGCGCTGGCGCGGGCCTTCGTGCGCGATTGCTCGCTCCTCGTGTTGGACGAGCCGACCGCCGCGCTCGACGTGCAGACCGAGTACGAGGTTTATCGCCGCTTCCAGGAACTCACGCGCAGTCGCACGACGCTGCTCATCAGCCATCGCTTCTCGACGGTGCGGATGGCCGACCGCATCCTCTACCTGGCCGACGGTCGTATCCAGGAATCTGGTACGCACGCCGACCTCCTGGCCCAAGACGGCGCATACGCGCGGCTCTACCGGCTGCAAGCTGCCCAATACCTCGGCCAAGATGCGGCAGAGGTGTCCACATGAACGCACTGGCGATGCTGCGGCGCATCGGCCGGGGCCTACGAGCGTTACGTGGCTTACCTGCCGTGCTGCGCCTGTATGGGCGTGGGATCGCGCTGGTGATCTTGAGTGCCCCGCACGCCGGGGGCGCCTATCTTGTGCTCTTAGCAGCCCTGTCGCTGTTGCCGGTCCTCCAGGTCTGGCTGGCCAAGCTGCTGCTGGACGCTATTGCAGCCGGGGCGGGTGGCGATCAGGAGGCCGTCGGCAACGCTGTGACCTTGGCTGTCATCTATGCGCTCACGCTCGTCGTACCGGCTGCCGTGCGACCCGTCCATGCGGCACTGTCGTCGTGGCTGCAGGACCGCGCGATGGTGGAAATGGACCGCCGGCTGATGCAGGCCGGTGCCAGGCTTGTGGATCTGTATCGCATCGAGCGCCCGGCCTTCCACGACGAAGTGACGATGGCCCGCAGAGGATCACTGTTGGCCGTGGTGATATTCAGAATGTTGCGCCAGGTCGTTGGCACCCCGCTGACACTGGTAGGGTTATTGATCCTGCTCGGCCAGCTCCATCCACTCCTGCCCCTCGCATTGGTCGTCGTGAGCTTGCCGCATCTCTTTGCCGAGCTGCGCGTCGGCATCTTGCAGTACCAGGCGCTGCTGGATCAGTCTCGCCCGGCTCGCGAGATGGACTACTGCGCCCGCGTCACCACCGAGCCGGCCGCAGCCAAAGAAGTGCGGGTTTTCGGCCTAGGGGACTTCTTCTGGCAACGCTTCTGCGAACGCTTCGCGGTGGCGCTGGCCGAGGTGAATCGCATCCGGCTTGCGGGCCTGCGGTTCTCGACCGTCTTTAGCGGCCTCTATGCCCTGGCCCTGGCCGGCGGCTTCTGGTACGTGGTGGTGCAGGCGCGCGCCGGTCAGTTGACGCTGGGCGACGTCGTGCTCTATCTCGGCGCCGTGCAGCAAGTCCAAGGGCTTACCTACCACTTCATGCGCGACCTTGCCTTTCAGCACGAGCTATGGCTGCACCTGCGGACGATCTTCGGTTTTCTGGATAGCACCGGCCCGGCGATCACGCTGGCGCCACCGGGGCGGGGCCACGCAGCCCCGGCTGGCCTGCAAAGCGGCATCGAGCTGCGGCAGATCGGCTTTCGCTATCCCGAGAGCACCCGGACCGTGCTTGATGACGTGAGCGCCGTGCTGCCGGCCGGCCAGGTGACGGCGCTGGTTGGAGCGAACGGCGCGGGCAAAAGCACGCTTGTCAAGCTGCTCACGCGCATGTATGACCCCGTTACGGGCGCGATCCTGCTTGACGGCGTGCCGCTCCCGGAGTACGACTTGGCCGCGCTGCGCCAGCGGATTGCAGTCGTCCACCAGGACTTTGCCCAGTTCTCCCTGACCCTGCACGAGAACATCGCCGTCGGCGCCTACGCGGTCGGTGGGGGTGATGACCGCGTCGAGCAGGCGGCGCAGTGGGCGGGAGCCGACGAGATCGCCGCCAAGCTCCCCAAGGGCTACGACACGCCGCTGACCCGGCAGTTCGAGGGCGGTGTCGAGCTGTCGGGTGGCGAGTGGCAAAAGGTCGCGCTGGCGCGGGGCTTTGTGCGGGACGCAGCGCTGGTGATCCTCGATGAGCCGACGGCGGCGCTGGATGCCGAGGCGGAATACCGGCTCTTCGAGCAGTTCCGGGAGCTGGTCGTCGGCAAGACGGCGCTGCTCATCAGCCATCGGTTTTCGACGGTGCGGATGGCCGATCACATCATCGTGCTGGAGGATGGCCAGGCCATCGAGGCCGGCAGCCACGATGAGCTAGTCGCGCAAGGCGGCCGCTACGCCACGCTGTACGAGATGCAGGCCGGCCGTTATCGCTAACGCAGCGCCAGCGGCCTGCGCCGTTAGTGCATAATCCAGGTATGGCTGAGAATATCGTTGTCCCCAAGGAACGGATCGCCGCTTTCTGTGAGCGCCATCACATCCGGCGCCTGTCTCTGTTCGGTTCGGTCATCCGGGATGATTTCGGTCCCGACAGCGACGTAGATGTGTTGGTGGACTTTGCACCCGGCCAAGTGCCGGGCTTCTTTCGTCTGTTTGACATGGAGGCAGAGCTGTCCTCCCTGCTCGAAGGGCGCAAGGTTGATCTCCGGACTGCCCAAGACTTGAGCCGCTACTTCCGGGACGAGGTCCTGGCAGAGGCGGAAGTACACTACCCGCGGGAATAACGCCCCCCTATGGTCCCCCCGCTGCGGCAGGGGGGACGGTAAGTGGGGATCGCTGCGGCAGGGGGACGGTAAGTGGGGATCGCTGTGGCACCGGGGGCAGTGTATTCCCTCCCCCGTCGCAACGGGGGAGGGCTAGGGTGGGGGCACCGCCTGCTAACTCGATGTCAACCTAGTGCTATACTGCGACGCGATGGCTTCATGGATTCAGCGGGTGCTGTCGGCGGTGTTCGGGGCTGGAGCGGGTGGCTCCGGGGATGACGCGCTCTGGTTTTATGTCAAGTGCGGCGCCTGCGGTGAGATCATTCCGGTGCGGGTCAACCCGGCGAGTGACCTCGTACAGGAGTTCGAGGACGCCGGTGACATGGTCAGCGGTTATTCGTTGCATAAAGAGGTGATGGGGCGCGGCGGAAGACCCGGCCGGCCCTGCTTCCGCTTGCTCCAATTGGACGCCGACTTCGATAAAGGGCGTCAGCTTCTTGATGTTCGCGTAGACGGCGGCGAATTGGCTGACCAAGCAGCCTATGCGTCCCAGCAGCAGGAGTCGGCGGACGACCGGCCGCCCGAATAACCCGTGCCGATGAATTCCCCGATGGCGCTTTCCCAACTCATCATGCGCCTGCCGGCGTTGACGCGCTGGCGCACGCCGGCCCTCGTCGTTGCCGCCGTGGTCGCTGCCTGGCTGGTGGGCTGGTACGGCTCGACCCGCTCGCCGGTATTGCTGGCCGGGGCGCTCGTAGCCGTGCCGCTGGCCGCGGCCGTGCTGCGCGATCTCCGCATTGCGCTGGTCGGGACTATCGCGGTGATTGTCCTCCTGCCGTTCGGAGTGGCCCCCCTGCGGCTGGGCGCCTCGCCGACGCTGCTGGAGCTGGCGCTGCTGGCAACCTTGGGCGGCTGGCTGGCGCGGCGCGTAGCGACCGGGCGTGGGCCGGTCCGGCTCACCGTGGCCGGGCCGTGGATTCTCCTCTTCCAGGCGACGCTCATCGCGGCGCAGATTGCCACCTTGGCGCAGAGCGGCTCGTTGTCCATCGTGCGGATGATCTTCAAGCTGGAGCTGGCGATCCTCTTCTTTTTCGTCTGTGTTGCCCTTACTGCCAGTGTTAGCTGGCGACGCTTGCTCATCCGCAGCGTAGTTCTCATCGGCGCGTGCCAGGCCCTGGTTGCCCTCGTACTATTCGCGGCCCCCCGCGAGCTGGCCCTGCGGGCGCTCCTCCGGCTCGGTCCGCTGGGCTATCCCACCGACTCGACGGTGCTGCGGTACCTGCCGGACACCGACCGCCTGCGCGCTATCGGCACGGCAATTGACCCGAACGTACTGGGGGCACTGCTGATGATCGTCGGCGTCATCGCACTGACGCAGTTGCTTGCTGCCGAGCCGGTGCTGCCGCGCCACTGGCTGGTCATGGCGGCCATCGTGATACTGCCCGCGCTGCTTGTGACCTTCTCGCGTAGCTCCTGGCTGGGACTGGCGGCCGGCGTCGGGCTGACGGCGCTGGTGCGCTACCGGCGCCTGCTGCCGCTGATGGGAGCGGCGGCCGTGGCTTTCGCGCTCTGGCCCACCACGCAACGGTACGCCCTGCATCTCCTGTCCGGTCTCCGCGCGCAGGACCGCGCCGCAGCGATGCGGTTGGGCGAGATCGAGAACGCCTGGCAGATCATCCAAGCGTATCCCTGGCTGGGTATCGGGTTCGGCGAAGCACCCACGATGACGCTCTATCCCGGTGTCTCCAACGTCTTCCTGACGTTTGCCGAACAGGCCGGCCTCATCGGCATGGCGGCCTACGTCGCCGCGCTGACCGTGGCCTTGGGCACCGCTACGATCCTCTGGTGGCGCCATCGTGCCGCGCCCGGCGCCGACCTCTTGCTGAGTGTGCTGGCGGCGCTCGCCGGTACGCTCGTCGCCAGCATGTTGGATCACCACTTTGCCCGCTTGCCACATCTCGTCGCGCTCCAATGGGGCTTGATCGGTCTGGCCGTAGCCGCTGCCTACGATCTTGATGCCTCGCCCCCACCCTCGCCCTCCCCCGTTGCGACGGGGGAGGGAACAGCCCGTCCCCCCGCCTGCGGGGGGACCATAGGGGGGCCGGGAGGCGTGCGGCCGTTTCCCGGCTCACGATGATGGCCAGTGACGGATTGCGCTTGGGCCTCGACGCGCGGCTGTTGGCATACAACCGCGGTGGCATTGCCCGCTATATCACGGCGTTGGGCCACGCGCTGGCGGCGCTCCCGGCCCCGGCGCCGTTTGCCGATCTGGTAGCCATCTACCATCGCAAGGACCGCACACGGGCGCTGGCGGCGAGTACCGGATCGGGGTCCGGCACAGGCGGCTGGCGGGGCCTGACCGTGTGGACCCCGCCGCACCATCGAATCGAGCGCTATGCGCTGGCGCTGGAGTTGGCGCCGCGCGGCTTGGACCTGCTGCATAGCCCCGACCACGTGCCGTCGGGAGCGGGCCGCGCGCGCTCCGTAGTCACGGTGCATGATCTCTCGTTCCTCCTCTATCCCGAGACGCACAGTGCCGACTCGCGGCGCTACTACGCACAGGTTGCCTGGACCGTCGAGCGGGCGGATCGGATCATCGCCGTCTCCGAGGCCACGAAGCGCGACCTGGTGCGCGAGGTGGGCGCCGATCCTGCCCGCATTCGCGTCGTGCATGAGGCTGCTGCTCCTATGCCGGCGCCAGCCGCGACGAGTGGAGCCAACCGACCGCTGGCACCCTTTGCCCAGCCGTATGTGCTGTCCGTGCAGGCGGCTATCGAGCCGCGCAAGAATATCCCCCGGCTGATCGAGGCGTTCGCGCAGGCGCGCCGCGCTCACCCGGCGCTGCGCTTGGTCGTTGCCGGTGGACCCGGCGCCGATGAGCCGGTCGTGCGGGCGGCGGTTGCCCGGCACGACCTGGCAGCGGCAGTGGACTTCCCTGGCGTGCTACCTGAGCAGCTACTCCAGGCCACCTACCGCGATTCCCTGGCCCTCGCGTATCCGTCGCTGTACGAGGGGTTTGGCCTGCCGCTCTTGGAGGCAATGTCCGTGGGCACGCCGGTCATCGCCGCGCGGGTATCGTCACTGCCGGAAGTCGCCGGCGATGCAGCACTGCTCGTAGACCCGTTCGACGTGGACGCGCTCGCCGGTGCCCTGGAGCGGATCGCCGGCGACGAGGCGCTCCGGGCCGACCTCGCCACGCGCGGTGCCCGGCGCGTGCGATGCTTCTCCTGGGAGCGGGCGGCGCAAGAGACGCTTGCCGTGTATCGTGAGGCGTTGGAGTAAGCCGTCCGAACGGCCTGAGCTAACGTGCTCCGTCTGCACAATCCAACGGAGCTTCTGAGGGGAGTCCAGGAGGAGCAAAGGATGCCATTGGAAGATGACCTGTTCGTAAACGATGACTTGGATAATTCAGCCGAGAACCGATTGAACCACGTCCTGTTCGGATTGTTCCTCAAGGACGAGTACCGGAGGGAAATCCTACGACGACTGGGTGTAGCCCAGGACGCGATCATCTACAAGCCAAGTAACCGGTCGTGGGGAAGGCCCGACTTTGCTATGGAGTCACGCCATGGCGATACCCTCGGATACATTGAGGTCGAGCTTGATAAAGACCTGGGCCAGTTAGCTCACTATCAGGCTAATGCGGAAGCATCGGTCTATAGCTTCGGACGTGAGAAGAGAGACCATAATATCACGTTGCAGGAACTGGTAGGGATAGGGGAATGCATCGTCGAGAATGACCCGGCTCCCCAGTTTGAGTTGATGGTCAGGCACTTTGCCAAACAGGTGTCGGAGGCCGCAGGGAATCGGAAGGCCCCTCCCCCTGGGCCGGTTCAAGCCCAACTTAAAACACCTTTGGGGAAGGCCCTGCTGAAGGTTGGCATGGTCAATTGGGGCGAAGAGCCGATCCGACCGGGCAAGCTCTATGGGAGAACTAACGGTCCAGACGGAATATCGGTGCGCGTGTTCGCCCCAAAGAGAAAGGGCAGCGACAAAACTGTCGGCTTGCTCAATATAACCGCCGGACGACCGGTAGTCCGATTCGCGATCCATAGCCATCTAGCAGGGTACCTGCATGACAACAAGCGTGCCGCACTTGACGAATGGGCTGATTTCATCGAACAACAACTTGATGGCGACATCAGAATCACTGGCACGCGGCACTGTCCTATAGACCTATCCGTGGTGGAGGATAATGTCGACGATATGTTGGAGGCGATGCTCCCTTTGTGCTGATTGATCTTCACCATGCGTATCCTCGTTATGACTCCCGACTGGCCCTATCCGCCCCATCAGGGGACGGCCCTACGCAACTGGCAGTTGCTCCAGGCGGCGACGAGCGAGCACGAGGTTCACCTACTCTCGTTGGCGACAACGCCACCCACGCCGGAGGCAGCGCAAGCGGCACGCTCCGTCACGGTGAGCGCGGCCTGGCTCCCGGCGCCGCAGCGGAGCGTGCGGCAGCGGCTGGCCACGCTGTTGGGCACGCCGCTGCCGGATATGGCACGCCGGCTGTGGTCGCCGGCCTTGGTGGAGCGTGCGGCCGAGGTGATTGCCACGGCGCGGGTGCAGCTGGTGCAAGCGGAAGGACTGGAAGTAGCCGGGATGGCTCTCGCCGCGACCGCTCGCGCACAGCCTCGTCTCGGCGGCCAGCGGGTACCCGTCCTGTTCGATGACCACAACGCCGAGTGGCTACTCCAGCGTAGCGCGGCACTCGTGGACCTGCGCCAGCCAAGACGATGGCTGCGGATGCTCTATTCCCTGGCGCAATGGCAGCGGCTCCGCCGCTACGAGGCCACCATCATCCGCGCAGCGGCGCTGACCACCGCCGTATCGTCCGACGATGCCCACGCCTTGTCCCGTCTCGCCGGGCGTCCGGTGCGCGTGGTGCCGAACGGTATTGCCGTGGACGCCTGGCGGCATGACGGTCCGGCCAGCCAGCGGGAACGGGTCGAGCCGCACACGCTGCTATTTACCGGCAAGCTCGACTACCGGCCTAACGTGGATGCGCTGTGCTGGTTCTGTGCCGCGGTGCTACCCCGCGTCCGTGCCCAGCACCCGGCGGCGCGGCTGCTGATTGTCGGCCGGGACCCGGCTCCGGCCGTGCGGGCGCTGGCCGGGCCGGGCGTGGAGGTGGTCGGCGAGGTGCCGGAGGTGCAATCGTATTTCGCCCGCGCGGCGGTATACGTCATTCCGATGCGGATGGGCAGTGGCGCCCGCATCAAGCTGCTTGAAGCGTGGGCCGCCGGGGTGCCGGTGGTAGCGACCACCGCCGGGGCGGCCGGATTGGCCGGCCGCGCTGACGAGCACCTGCTGGTGGCCGATGATCCTGCTACCTTGGCGACACAGATCGGGCGTCTGCTCGCGGACCCGGCCTTGGGTCAACGCCTCGCCGCAGCCGGCCGCGCGCTCGTCGCCGCGCGCTATGACTGGTCCGTCATCCGGCCGCAACTGTTGGCGTGCTATCGGGAGCTATGCCCGGACGAATAGGTGGTGAGGGTAGCCGGGGAGCACTGGCCCTAACTGAGGAGAGCTGTGGTCGTTTCGCTCGTGATGACGGTACTCGATGAGGCCGGCTCGTTGCCGGCGCTCCTCGACTCGATCCTGGCGCAGAAGCGCCGGCCCGACGAGGTGGTCATCGTTGACGGCGGCTCGTCCGACCGGACGGTGGCGCTGGCGCACGACTTCGCGCGGCGGGCTGCCCCCGACCTGCCCGTGCGCGTCGAGGTGCTGCCGGGCGCCAATATCTCGGCCGGGCGCAATCGGGCCATCGAGTTGGCGCGAGGAGACATCATCGCCGTCACCGATGGCGGTGTCGTCCTGCATGGGGCGTGGCTGGCGCGTCTGGTGGCGGCACTTGAAGAGGGAGATGATGGTCCGGCTGATGTCGCGGCCGGCTTCTTTGTCCCGGCGCCGCAGGGCAGCTTCGAGCTGGCTATGGGGGCGACGGTGCTACCGGCCGTCGAGGACATCGCGCCAGCCACGTTTCTGCCCTCCAGTCGGTCGGTTGCTTTCCGCCGCGCGGCGTGGGAGCGGGCCGGCCGGTACCCGGAGTGGCTCGACTACTGTGAGGACGTGGTGTTCGACCTCGCTCTGCGCCGTGAGGGCCTGAGCCAGCGGTTTGTGCCTGCTGCCCTCGTCGCGTTCCGGCCCCGGTCCAGTTTGCCAGCGTTCTTCCGACAGTACTACCGCTATGCGCGCGGCGACGGCAAGGCCGACCTCTGGCGCCGGCGCCATGCCATTCGGTACGGCGTGTATCTCGGTGCGCCGCTGGGCTGGCTCGCAGGCGCCCACTGGCCGGTGCTCCGTTGGCTCATCCTCGGAGCGATGCTGGCCTATGTCCGCCGTCCCTATCAGCGGCTCTGGGCGCTGGCCGCGCAGGCGTCCGGCGGAGAACTTGGCCGGTTTCTACGGGCAGCAGCGTGGGTACCGCTGATCCGCCTGACGGGCGATGTGGCGAAGATGATCGGGTATCCTGTCGGTGTCCGGTGGCGGTTGATGAGCCTTGAACGGCGCCACGGCGAGCGACGGCGATGACGACACAGCTACTCCAGCGCGAGACGGCGGCAGTGCGGCCGGGGCAAGGGCCGGCTGTCCCTACACTTTCCATTGTCATCGTCTCGTACAACACGCGGGAGCTGTTGCGGGCCTGCCTGCGCTCGGTGCAAGCCAGTGTGCTCGACTGCGCCTACGAGGTGTTCGTCGTGGACAACGGCTCGCGCGACGGCTCGTTGGCGATGGTCGCGGCCGAGTTCCCGCAAGTCGTGTGCCTGGCCGAGACCGGCGAGCGCGGCTACGCGGCGGCAAATAACCTGGCGCTGCACCGCTGCCGTGGCGCCTACCGGCTCCTGCTCAACCCCGATACCGAGCTACCGAGCGACGCGCTGGCGACGATGCTGGCCTTTATGGACAGCCATCCGCGCGTGGGCATCGCCGGCCCCAAGCTCGTCAAGCGCAACGGGCGCCTCGACCTGGCCTGCCGGCGCAGCTTTCCCACACCGACCAACGCCCTCTATCACTTCCTCCGCCTGCCCCGGTTGTTCCCGGCAAACCCTACTTTCGGCGCGTACAACCTCACCTTCCGCGATCCCGACCGGTCCTACGAGGTGGACTCGGTCTGCGGCGCGTTCATGCTGCTGCGGGCGTCCATGCTCGGCGAGATCGGCTTGCTCGACGAGACGTATTGGATGTACGGCGAGGACCTGGACCTGGCCTTTCGCGCCAAACGGTGCGGCTGGCAGGTGTATTACAACGCTGACGTGGAGGTGAAGCACTACAAGGGAGAGAGCAGCAAACAGCGCTCGCTCAAGTGTACCTACGAGTTCTTCCGCGCGATGCACGTCTTCTATCGCAAGCACTACGCCCCGCAACGACCGGCAGTGGTCAATGCGCTCGTCACCGCCGGCATTGCATTGCTCGGCACGGCATCGCTAGTCGCTGATCGCCTGCGTCCGGCGGCCTTGCGGCGGGTGTCCTCGTAGGGAGCGGGAGTGGCGGGCCTGCCCCCACCCTAGCCCTCCCCCGTTGCGACGGGGGAGGGAACGGCCCGTCCCCCCGCCGCAGCGGGGGGACCATAGGGGGGCACGCCCCCACCCTAGCCCTCCCCCGTTGCGACAGGGGAGGGAACACACCGTCCCCCCGCCGCAGCGGGGGGGCCATAGGGGGGCACGCCCCCACCCTGCCTCTCCCCCGTTGCGACAGGGGAGGGAACACACCGTCCCCCCGCCGCAGCGGGGGGACCATAGGGGGGCAGGGGGGCCACCGCAACCGCAACCGTGCCCATCCGTTAAGCGGCCAGTCTCAGCATCTCGGCGGCACTTGCCGGTATCATCTAGGCCAATGAGCACTACCGAAACCGACCGGAGCCGCGCTGCCTACCGGGAGGACGTGCTGTCGGCTGCGGCCGCGTCGGGCCGGGAGCTTGTCACTCAGCCGGCGCAGCTCGCGGCTGCCAATGCGGTGCCAATCCGGCGGCGGAGTAAGCTGGCGTGGACCCTCTCCCCCGGCGTGCTCGTCGTCACCGACGGCGCGGCCATTCTGCTGGCCTTCCTGCTGGCCCACCAGCTGCGCTTCGGTCTAGCCATCCCCCCACCCGCCGTACCTCACACGCTGGCCTCGTACACCGGCTTTATCGCTATTGCCATCCCGATCATCCTCATCGCCATTGTCACTTCCGGACTGTACCAGCGGAGCAATCTGCAGTCCGTTGCCGAGCAAGCCTCCCGCCTATTCATTGCCGTCGGCGGTGGCGTGGTGTTCACGGTAGCGGTAGGGGTGTTTGTCCTGCGCGGCCCCACCGAGTCGTCGCGGCTGCTCATCATCTACTTCGGGATACTCAGCCTCGCGCTGACCGGCTCCGGGCGCTACGTGTGGGCGCTCTGGCGGGACTTCCTGGGTCGTCGCGGCGTGCTGGCGCGCTCCTGCTTGGTCATCGGCACCGGGCAGGCAGCGGAGCGGGTGTTAGCGCACTTGGCGCGCTCGCCGGCACTCGGCTATCGCGTGGTGGGATTTGTCGAGGGCAAGACCGCGGCCGCTACGGAGTCGGCGGAGCCGCCAGAGCCACCGGAGCCACCGACAACGGAGTGCCAGCCGGTGCTGGGCAGCCTCGATAGCCTCGACAGCGTGCTGCGCCGCGTCTATCCCGACGAGCTTATCATCGCCGACCCGGACCTCACCCACGCCGAGATGCTGCGTATCTTCGACCGCGGCATGATGGTCCGCGCGCGCATCCGCGTCTTCCCGGACCTGTTCCAGGTAATGATGAGCGATGCCAGCTTGGTCAACCTCCGCGGCCTGCCCTTGATCGGCGTGAAGTCCATCGAGCTACAAGCATGGCAGCGCACCGTCAAGCGGTGGTTCGACGTAGTGATGGCCTCGGCCGCCTTGATCTTGGGCGCCCCGGTCCTGCTCCTGCTCGCGCTGCTCGTCAAGCTCGACTCGCGCGGTCCGGCGCTATTCATTCAGGAGCGGGTCGGCCTGGACGGCAAACGGTTCCACGCCATCAAGTTCCGCTCGATGACCCGCGATGCCGAGGGCCAGGCCGGGCAGTATTGGACCGTGCGGAACGACCCGCGCGTGACCACGTTCGGCCGGTTCCTGCGACGCTCCTCGCTCGATGAGATTCCGCAGCTGGTCAACGTGATCGTCGGGGACATGAGCATTGTGGGACCGCGCCCGGAGCAGCCTCGGTTCGTGGACCGCTTCACGACGACGGTCCCCGACTACACCAAGCGCCTGCGCGAAAAGGCCGGCTTGACCGGTTGGGCACAGGTCAACGGCTTGCGCGGCGACGTTTCGATTGAAGAGCGCACCAAATACGACCTCTATTATGTCGAGCACTGGTCACTCTGGCTGGACCTCAAGATTATCTTCCGCTCCATCCTCCGTATCATCCACGACCCCAGCGCCTACTAGCGCCGCTGCCCACCCCGTCCCCCCGTCGCAACGGGGGGACCACAGGGGGGCACGCCCCCACCCTCACCCTCCCCCGTCCCGACGGGGGAGGGAACGGCCCGTCCCCCCGTCGCAACGGGGGGACCACAGGGGGGCACGTCCCCACCCTCGCCCTCCGATAAGGGTAGGTTTTCCTGCTGTGGGCAAAAAGCACCGGTCGCGTCTCCCGCCGCCGCGCGTGTTATAGTCCCTCCTACACCAGCGTCTTGCTTCCGGTACGACCATGATCGCTACGGCAGCCGCGCCTGCGTCCACCATGCGGCCCTACCGCAAACAGGGCCAGATTGATTACGCCCGCCTCGACTACAATCCCGACGAACCGGTCCTGAAGCCCGAAGCGATGCAACAAAATCCCGCGCTGCACGAAATCCTCGGCCTGCTGGCCAGTCGGTTCACCGCCTTCCAGCGCCGGCCCGATGTCTTTCTCGAAGCCAACACGATCCTCTGCTACGACCCGGACGACCTCAACGTCCGCGTCTCCCCGGACGTGTACTTGGCCTTTGGCGTGAACGCGGACGCCATCCGGGAACGCAAGCTCTACCTGCCCTGGGAAGCCGGCAAGCCGCCGGACTGGGTGCTGGAGGTGGCCTCGGTCAGCACCGCACGGGAGGACGTGGGCCGGAAGCGGGCCATCTATGCCCACATTGGCGTGCCGGAATACTGGCGGTTCGATCCCAAGGATGGCAAGTATCACGGAGCGAAGCTGGCCGGGGACCGGCTGGTGGATGGGGCGTATGAGCCAATCGAGCTGACGACGGCGCCGGACGGCATTCTGAAGGGGCACAGTAAGGTCCTCGGGTTGAGTTTGTGCTGGGATGCGAACTGGCCACGGCTGTACGACCCGGCCACGAAGACCTATCTGGAGACCTGGCAGCAGGAACGGGTGGCGCGGCGAACTGCCGAAACCCAAGCTGCTGTCGAGCAGGCCGAGCGGCTGGCGGAGCGGGCGGCGCGCCGGGTGGCCGAATCCCGGGCGGCCAGCGAGCAGGCGGCGCGCGAGGCCGCTGAGACCCAGGTTGCCGTCGAGCAGGCCGAGCGGCTGGCGGAGCGGGCGGCGCGGCTGGCGGAGCAAGCGGCGCGCGAGGCGGCCGAGGCGCGCATCCGGCAGTTGGAGGCCACGCTGCGTCGGCGGCAAGCGGACCAATAGCCTGGCGCCGGCATGACGGCTGCCCGGCTGCCCTGAATGGCGCCTCGGCAAAAAACCTCCCCCGTCAGAGTCCCCCACCCCCACCCCCGTCATTCCGGCGCAAGCCGGAATCCAGGGCCAGTCATGGCCTCCCGGTCCCCGTCATTCCCGCGAAAGCGGGAATCCACACCCCCGCTCTATCGCTCCGCGATGGAGCGGGGGCCGGGGGGTGAGGCCCACCATTCCCCTTCGCTTCAGGGAGGGGGCCAGGGGGTAGGTCCGCTCACCCCCCGTCCCCCCGTCGCAACGGGGGGACCACAGGGGGGCAATTCACGACCATTTATATGTCCGAGCAAAATAATCCTTGACAAGATATTTACGTTCATGTATTGTATCCGCAAGTACCTACGCAGCCTGTGGTGGGCAGCGAGAGGAGACAGCATGAAACAGGACAACGCAGCAACGCACACGCGCCGGAGACGGGGCGCGTCGCGGCTCCGGTCGGCCACACGACGACGACCGGTGGGCACGGGCGCCTTCATCGCCAGAGTGCTCTTGGTCGCCCTGCTCATAGTGACGGGCCTGGCCCTCGCCACCGGCGGCCCCGCCCTGGCCCAGGTCAACGCCCCGAACCTCCCTAAACGCCCCCCGGTCGACACCAATCCGGACGCCACCAACACGCCTACTCCCATCCCGGTCGACACCGATCCGGACGCCACCGACACGCCTACTCCCATCCCGGTCGACACCAATCCGGACGATACCCCCACGCCCACCATCCCGGTCGATGACAATCCGGACGCCACCGCCACGCCTACGGCCACGGCCACGGCCACCCCCACGCCCAACAACAATCCGGCCGCCACCAACTCCAATCACCCCCCCACCTTCGTCGAAGGCCTCAAGACGCCCCGCACGGTCTACGCGAACGCCAAGAGTGGCGATAAGGTCGGCACGCCGGTCACGGCCACTGATTTGGACGGCGACACGCTGAAATATGGCATGCAGGGCGGGAGCGAAGGCCCATTCAGCGTTGATAACACCAGCGGTCAGCTCTCCTACAACGGCAGTGCGCCGCTGAAAGCTGTAGGCAAGACCTACCTCTTCATGGTGACCGTCAACGACCTCAACTCCGATGGGACCTACAAGGGTGCTCACGACCTGATCAACGTCACCATCACCGTGGCCGCCGCACCCACCGCCACGCCTACCGCCACCGCCACGCCCACGCCCACGCCCACGGCTACCGCCACACCCACCGCCACCGCCACGCCCGACTCCAATCGCGCCCCCACCTTCGACGAAGGCGACTCGGCGTCCCGCTGTGCAGTCGTGTACTCCGACACTGACAACAAAGTCGGCAAGCCGATCACGGCCACCGACCCCGACGGGGACACGCTGACCTACACCCTCACAGGTCATACATCAGCGTTCTGGTGGGAAGACGCACATCCCGGCCAGATCTTTACGACTTACTCGGGCTTCGCAGCTGGACAGCAGTACACAATGACCATGAGGGCGGAGGATTCCGGGGGCAAATCCGCCACAATTCCCGTCCGCGTTGACGTTAAGGCATCGTGCGCTCCGACGCCTACCCCCACGGCCACCCCCACCAACACCCCCACGCCGGTACCCAATATTGCCCCGGTCTTCCCGCCGGGACCAATCACCCGCGAGGTGGTGGTACAGGCTGCCCAGGGCGCCAACGTCGGCGCCCCGGTCACGGCCACCGACCTGGGCGACACGCTGACCTACTCCCTCCTCTCTACCAACAACAAGGAGACAACATACGGGAAGTTCAAGATCAACAGCAGCAGCGGCCAGATCACGGTGAAGGAGAGTCCGAAACTGACCCTCGCGCTCGGCAGCTACGGGGGCATGAAAGTGAAGGCCGCGGACTCGGGCGGGCTTGCAAGTACCGTGAAGCTCATCATCAAGGTGGTCGCGGCCACACCCAATCGACCGCCCAACAGCAAGACGTACACCCTCGGCGTGGATGAGAACTCGCCGGCCGGCACGAACGTCGGTGCGCCGGTCACGACCACCGACCCGGATGGCGATGCGCTGGCCTACTCGCTGACCTCGAACGAGTTCGAGATCAGCACCGCAGGCAACGTCGGCGCGGCCAGCGGGCAGATCGTGGTCAAGGCCGGCGCCAACCTGGACTACGAGACCAAATCCTCTTATAGCGTCACCGTGGTCGCCAGCGATGGCAAACTCACGACGGACATCCCGGTCACGATCAACCTGACCGACGTGAACGAGGCGCCCAACAGCAAGACGTACACCCGCGGCGTGGCCGAGAACGCCGCGGCTGGCACCACCGTCGGCGCCCCGGTCACGACCACCGACCCCGACGGCGATGCGCTGACCTACAGCTTGACCTCGAATGAGTTCGAGATCGACACCACGGGCAACAGCGGCGCGGCCAGCGGGCAGATCGTGGTCAAGGCCGGCGCCGATTTGGACTACGAAACCACGGCGTCCTATAGCGTCATCGTGGTCGCCAGCGACGGCACGCTGACCACCAACATCCCCGTCACGATCAACCTGACCGACGTGAACGAGGCGCCCAACGGCACCACAGCCACCCGCAGCGTGGCCGAGAACGCCGCGGCTGGCACCAAGGTCGGCGTGCCGGTCACGACTACCGATCCCGACGGCGACGCGCTGGCCTACTCCCTCACCTCGAACGAGTTCGAGATCGACACCACGGGCGTCCATGGCGCGGCCAGCGGGCAGATCGTGGTCAAGGCCGGCGCCGATTTGGACTACGAAACCACGGCGTCCTATAGCGTCACCGTGGTCGCCAGCGATGGCAAACTCACGACGGACATCCCGGTCACGATCAACCTGACCGACGTGAACGAGGCGCCCGTCGGCAGCGGCCAGGCCCGCTCCGTCCCCGAGAACTCCCCCGCCGGGACCAAGGTCGGCGTCCCAGTCACGGCCACCGACCCCGACGGCGATACGCTGACCTACGCGCTGAAGCAGGCGTCGAATGAGTTCGAGATCAGCACCGTAGGCAACGTCGGCCCGGCCAGTTGGTTGCCAGCACCACCTGATCGCGGCGCGACCAGCGGGCAGATCGTGGTCAAGGCCGGCGCCGACTTGGACTACGAAACCACCAAGTCCTATAGCCTCACCGTCACCGCCAGCGACGGCACGCTCACCACCGACATCACGGTGAAGATCACTGTGACCGACGTGGATGAGGCCCCGGACGGTAGCACAGTGACGCGCAGCGTGCCCGAGAATAGCTCCGCCGGGACCACCGTCGGTGCGCCGGTCACGACCACCGACCCGGACGGCGATACGCTGACGTACACGCTGCAGCCGGCGTCGAACGAGTTTGCGATTGCCGCCAGCACGGGCCAGCTCACCGTCAAGAGCGGGGCCACGTTGGACTACGAGACCAAGTCTGCCTACAGCGTGACCGTCCAGGCCAGCGACGGCGACAACACGACGGACATCGCGGTGACGATCAACCTGACCGACGTGAACGAGCCACCGGCGGCCGCCCCGGCCACCCGCTCCGTCGCCGAGAACGCCGCCGGCGGCACCAAAGTTGGCGCGCCGATCACCGCCACCGATCCGGAAGGCACGCCGCTGACGTACACGCTGAAGGAGGCGTCGAACGAGTTCGCCGTCGGCCGGCTCACCGGCCAGCTCACCGTCAAGGCCGGGGCCACGTTGGACTACGAGACGCAGGCGTCCTACAGCGTGACCGTCCAGGCCAGCGACGGCACCAACACGACGGACATCGCGGTGACGATCAACCTGACTGACGTGAACGAGACGCCCGCGCCCCCACCGCCCACCGCAACGCCAGTCCCACCGACGGCCACCCCAGTCCCGCCGGGCGCCCCCCCGGTGCCGCCCACGGCCACGCCGACCCCGGTACCCGGCGCGCCGACCCCCACGGCCACGGCCACGCCGGTCCCACCGACCGCGACCCCGGTCCCGCCGACCGCGACGCCAGTGCCCGGTAACCAGCCGCCGGTCGGCGCGCCGTTCACCCGCACCGTCGCCGAGCACGCCGCCGCCGGTACCACCGTCGGCGCCCCGGTGACGGTGAGCGACCCGGACGGCGACACCCTGACCTACGCGCTCACCGCGAACGAGTTCGCGATCAACGCCAGCAGTGGCCAAATCACCGTCAAGAGCGGGGCCACGCTGGACTACGAGACCCAGGCGTCCTACGCCGTCACCGTCACCGCCAGCGACGGCCGCGGCGGCACGGCCCAGTACACCGTCACCATCCACCTCAACGACGTGGACGAGACCCCCGCGCCGCCGGCGACTCCGACGGCGACCCCGGTCCCCAACGGCGCACCCAGCTTTGGCAGCGCCACGGCGACCCGCAGTGTGGCCGAGAACTCCCCGGCCGGCACGACCGTCGGTGCTCCGGTGACGGCCACCGACCCGGACGGCGACACCTTGCGCTACCAGATCGTGCCGACGAACAGCACCTTCACGATTGAGAGCAGCAGCGGGCAGTTGGCGGTGGCAGAAGGCGCTGACCTGGACTACGAGACCACGTCGTCCTACACCGTCATTGTCTACGCCTATGATCCCAGCGGCGACAGCGCCAAGCTCACGGTCACGATCAACGTGACCGACGTGGACGAGACGCCCGCCGTGCCGGTGGGTGGCGGCCCGGTCGTGCGCCAACCGTCCACCAGCGCCAACCCGGCGCCGCAGCCGGACCCGGCGCCGCAGAGTGGCCAAAGCGGGCTGGCCCTGTGGCAGCTGATCCTGCTCACGCCGGTCGTGGCGCGCCGTCGCCGAGCACCGGTGCCCGTGGGCGTGCAGGTCGGCGCGGCGGCCACGACGCCGCAGACGGCGCTGGCCGTGAGCTGGCGCGTGATTACCGAGAGTGCGATGGGGCCGGTGCGCTGCGCGGTGCAGTACCGGCCGGATGGCGCCCGGCGTTGGCAGACCCAGCACAGCGAGGGAGACAACACCGCGCTGACGCTGGAAGGGCTGCAGGCCGCCACGCGCTATGAAGTGCGCGTGCAGGCGACGGCCGACGATGCCGCCAGCCGCTGGGTCCCGGCCGGCGCGCACCGCACCGCCGTCGCCGTCCAACCGATCACCATGGCCCAGGAGCCGGTCATCGTCGGCTGGCAGGCCCCCGCGGCCCAGGAGCCGGTGGTGGTCGGCTGGGAGGCGCCCGCGTCGCCGGAGCTGGCGCCGGTCCCGATTACCGCGACGCCGCAGCTCAAGCCGGTCCCGATCACCATCACCCCGCCCCCGGTCGTCCTCGGCTGGACGGCCGCCTAACCCCTGCCTCTCCACCCCCACCACAGCCCCCGCGGGCCTCATACTGAGGCCCGCGGGGCGCTTTAACGTCCCCCCGTCGGGACGGGGGGACCATAGGTGGGCCGGGACCTACCCCCGGCCCACCGCTGCCGGCCAGGGCACACGCGCTGCATAGCGATTGATAGCCCCTTCCCTTTAGGGAGGGGGGTTGGGGATAGGTCCGTCCCCCCGTCGCAACGGGGGGACCATAGGGGGGCGGCCCTCCCCGATATGGTATGCTGATTCTTGGTTAGCACTCTTGCGGGCAGAGTGCTAAGGAGGCCCCTAGTGGCAACACCGGACGCGCTGCCGCACGATCAGCTACCGCCTGACCTCAGTGCGCGCAAGCAGTTGATCCTGAAGGCGATTGTGGAGTCCTATATCGGCTCCGCTACGCCCGTCGGGTCCGGCCAGGTCGTGCGCGAGTACGTCCCGGATGTCAGCTCGGCTACGGTCCGCAACGAGATGGTCGGACTGGAGGAGGCCGGCCTGCTCACCCAGCCGCACACCTCGGCCGGGCGCGTTCCCTCGGAAGGCGGCTTTCGCTACTTCGTGCGCCAACTGATGGAAGAGCGGGCCTTGACGCGGGCCGAGCAGTCCACCATCAGACGGGAGCTTTTCGCCGTCCAGTTGGCCCGCGAGGAATGGCTCGACGTCGCAACCACCTTGCTGGCGCGCGTGGCCCACGCCGCGGGGATTATCAGCGCACCCGTGGCCGCGCAATGCCGGGTAAAGCACGTCGAGCTACTGGCCATTCAGGAGTGCCTGGGGCTGCTCGTCCTGGTCTTGCAGGAAGGCACTGTCAAGCAGCAGTTGATCGAGCTACCGGAGGACACCGCCCAAACGGACCTCAGCGCGGCCAGCAGTCGCCTCAATCAACACATTCACGGCCTGAGCCGCACTGAGCTTGAGGCGTTGGGTGAACCCATATCCGACCTGGAAGCGTTCATCGCCGCGCGCTTGGCAAGCCTCATGGCCCAGATTGACGAGCACCAGCGCAAGGAGTTCCACCATACCGGCTTGGTCGAGCTACTAGAGCTACCCGAATTCCAGCACCCCGCGCAGGCGCAGCGCATCGTGCGCCTGCTGGAGCAGCCGGAGGAGCTGTTCGGGCTGCTGGAGACGCTGCCCTGGTCCGATGGCCTGCACGTCCTGATCGGCGCCCGCGGACCGCGCACGGCCATTTTGGAGGACTTGGGCCTCGTCGTGTCCTCCTACGGTGTCGAGAGCGTGGCCGGCGGGTTTGTCGGTGTGCTCGGCCCGATGCGCCTGCCTTACGCCGAGGTCGTGCCCGTCGTCCGCTACGTGTCGCAGGTGATGACGGAGTCGCTCGACGACCTGCTCAGTCCCGGCGCGCGGTAGCCGGCGCCTCAGGCCGCTGACAGTTGGACTACGCGAGAGTTTCGGAGGTAGAGAAAGATACGTTATGACCGCAGAATCGGTCCCACCGGCGGAAGCGCAGCCGGAGCCGGAAGCACAGTCCGCCGAGACGACGGAAGCATCCGGACCGTCCGTGGCAGAGCTACAGGAGCAGCTTGCCGCGGCACGGACCCAAGTGGATGAGCTGCGTGACCGCTGGCAACGGTCGGCAGCGGATTTCAGCAACTACCGGCGGCGGCAGCAGTTCGATCAGGAAGAGGCGGCCAAGTACGCCGCGGTACCGCTCCTGACCGACCTACTCCTCACCGTGGACAACTTCGAGCGAGCCTTTGCCGCACTGCCGGGCGAGCTGATCCAGCTCACCTGGATCCAAGGCATCGAGCAAATCGCGCAGTTGGTGATGCAAACGTTGCAGCGGCACGGCGTCCGGCCCATTGACGCGCAGAACCAGCCGTTCGATCCGCGCTACCATGAAGCAGTGATGCACGAGGAGGGCAAGGGCGCCCATACCGTCTTACAAGTCTTCCAGAGGGGCTACACGCTCCATGAGCGCGTCTTGCGCCCGGCGTTGGTCAAGGTTGGGCCGCCGCCCGATGAGCAAGCGCAGCCAGCAGCGGACCAAGACACCCCCGCCGCCAGTGACCCGGCAGCCGAGGACGCCGGGGATGCCGGCCAGCCGGTGGTGCCATCCGCGTGACCATACGTGGACAAAGAGGCCACCTGTATCTTACGATCATAGTATGCCGTGAGCGTAGTAAGGACGATGGCCGCGAGTAGCGAGAGCACCGAGCCTCGCCGAGACGTTGATGGCAGGGAATCGCTATGGAGCTTTGCGCCTGGCACCCGCAGGACATTCCTATGGATGTTCGTACCGTAATCCGTACTTGTGTCGGTGTTGAATACGGTAGCAAAGTAGCCGTCGTCGCTCGATATAGAAGAGATACTTGGGCTGTGGCTTGACACCGGCGCGATTGTAGGAACGTCGGTGTCAGTCTCCTGGGCGATACTGGAGATAGGAGTAGCGGTCATGGTCATATCCGGCATCTTTCTGGAGCGGTTGCGGGAGCGTAGGGCGCGGAACAGAAAGGCTCTGGCTGAGATAGAAGAGTTGGAAAAGCGGAATGGAGAGTTCCGCAAACAGGAAGAAAGGGCGCACGCCGAGGGAGAAGAGTGGGATAGGATTCGCGCCGAGCGCGACAGCCTCAAAGCGAGAGTGGAGCAGTTGGAGCAGTGGGGTGAGCGCTATCGAGCGGCCATCGCTGAAGGCAAGCCTTTTGATGAGCCGATGCCTGCAAGCAACGGCGAAGATAGAAGTGAAGAGCATCCCCCCATGCGATGAGCGGTTGTTCCTGGCTTGATGCTGCGAGCTTGCAAAGCACAGTAGGTTAGGTGGAATAGACGGCTTGCTTGATACATAAGGATAATGGTAGCGGCTATGCCTCGGATTATCGGCATTGATCTCGGGACCACCAACTCGTGCGTGGCCGTCGTCGAGGGCGGCCAGCCGGTGGTGATACCGAGCGCAGAGGGCAACCGGACGACTCCCTCCGTGGTGGCCGTGTCCCAGGGTGGGGAACGTCTGGTGGGCCTCATGGCCCGGCGCCAGATGGTCACGAACCCGGAGCATACGATCATCTCCATCAAACGATTTATGGGTCGGCAGTCCACCGACCCCGAGGTCCGCCGCACCCGCGAGCTGGTCCCGTACCGCGTGACCGATACGGCCGGCGGTGATCTGCGCGTGGTCCTGCGGGACGCCGACTATGCGCCGCCGGAAATCTCGGCGATGGTACTGCAGAAGCTCCGCGCCGACGCCGAGCAGTACCTCGGCGAGCCGGTCGCGCAGGCGGTCATCACGGTCCCGGCGTACTTCAACGATAGCCAGCGCCAGGCCACCGAGGATGCGGGCAAGATCGCCGGCTTGGAGGTGCTGCGGATCATCAATGAGCCGACGGCCTCGGCGCTCGCCTTTGGCCTGGATCAAACAGACGACCGCAAGGTCGCGGTCTACGATCTGGGCGGTGGGACGTTCGATATTTCCATCCTGGAGCTTGGCGACGGCGTATTCGAGGTCCGCTCCACCAGCGGCAATACGCACCTGGGCGGCGACGATTTCGATGATCGCATCGTGGACTGGCTGCTCGCCGGCTTTGCCAGCGAGCATAGCGTGGACTTGCGCCGCGACAAGATGGCCCTCCAGCGGGTCAAGGAGGCCGCCGAGAAGGCCAAGTGTGAGCTATCGTCGGTGCTCCAGACGGAGATCAACCTGCCGTTCATCACGGCCGACGCGGCCGGTCCCAAGCATCTCAACGTCGTCTTGACGCGAGCCAAGGTCGAGCAGTTGGTCAGTGACCTGGTCGAGCGGACCGAAGAGCCGTGCCGGCAGGCGCTGACCGATGCCGGTCTGAAGCCTGGTGACATTGATGAGGTCGTCCTGGTCGGCGGCCAAACGCGGATGCCGGCCGTGCGCGAGCTGGTGACGCGCGTGTTCGGGAAGGAGCCGCGTAGTGGGGTCAACCCGGACGAGGTGGTAGCCCTCGGCGCAGCGGTGCAGGCAGCCGTGCTCGCTGGCGACGTGGAGGACGTTGTGCTGCTCGATGTCACGCCGCTGTCCCTGGGAATCGAGACGAAAGGCGGCCTCTTCACGCGCCTCATCGAGCGCAATACGACCATTCCCACGTCCAAGACGCAGACCTTCACGACGGTCAGCGACAAGCAGCGCACCGTGGCCATTCACGTCTTGCAAGGCGAGCGCGATCTGGTCGCCCACAACCATTCTTTGGGCCGTTTTGAGCTAACGGACCTCCCGGAAGCGCCACGCGGTACGCCGCAGATAGACGTGACTTTCGACATTGACGCCAACGGGATGGTCAAGGTGGCGGCGCGAGACCGGACCAGCGGGCGCGAGCATGAAATCCCCGTGACCGGTGCGGCGGGGCTGTCGGCGGAGGAGATCGAGCGGATGGTCGCCGCGGCGCGGGAGCACGCGGCCGCCGACGCGCAGGAGCAAGAGCTGGTCGCGGCGCGGAACGTCGCCGACGTGCTGGCCTATCGCGCCGAGCGCACGCTCGATAAGGTCGGCGGGCAGCTCTCGAAGCAGGAGCGTCAGGCGCTGGAAGCGCAGATTCTCGACCTGCGGAGTGCGCTGGTTGGCGATGATCTCGCTATCCTGCGTGAACGATCCGCGACGCTGCGGACGGCGCTGCTCAAGATGGGCGAGCGTGTGTACCATGAGCCGGTAGGGCAGCAGGAAGACGGCGGCGAGCAGCCGGCGGCGGACGCAGCGGCCGCCGGGCAGTCCGGCCCGACCGCGAACGAGCCACCTACCGAGGGAGACCGATGAGCACCACCAAACGCGATTACTATGAAGTGCTGGGAGTGCCCCGGTCCGCTACGGAGGACGAAATCAAGCGGGCCTATCGGCAGTTGGCCCGCCGGTACCATCCCGACATCAACAAGACGGCCGAGGCCGAGGACCGCTTCAAGGAGCTTGGCGAGGCCTACGAGGTCTTGCGCGATCCCCAGAAGCGCCAGACCTACGACCAGTTCGGTCACAACGGGCCGCGCAGTCCGTTCGGACCGGGCGGCCCGGGTGGTGGCGTGGACCCCTTTGGCTTTGGCGGCGTGGCCGATATCTTCGAGACGTTCTTCGGTGGTGGCCCGACCACGCGCCGGGCCGGACCGCAGCGCGGCGCCGACCTCAAGATGTCGCTCCGGCTGGAGTTCGAGGAGGCGGTCTTCGGGGGCGAGCGCGAGGTCACGGTCACGCGCGACGAGCCGTGCCCGCTGTGCAGCGGCTCCGGCGCGGAGCCTGGGTCCGAGCTACTGGTTTGCTCCACCTGCCAGGGCGCCGGGCAGGTACGCCAGGTGCAGCAATCGCTGCTCGGCCAGGTGGTGACGCGGAGCGTGTGTCCTCGTTGCGACGGCGAGGGGCAGATCGTCGAGGATGCCTGCCGCGAGTGCCGCGGCTCCGGCCGGATGCAGCGGACCCGCGCACTCCAGGTAACGATACCGCCCGGCGTTGACGACGGCACGCAAATCCGCGTCCCCGGCGGCGGCGATGCCGGCGAGCGCGAAGGCCCGCCGGGCGACTTGTACATCGAGCTGGAAGTCGCGCCGCATCCGTTCTTCGAACGCGACGGGCAGGACATTCACCTGGAGCTACCGCTCGACGTGGCGCAGGCTGCGCTGGGTACCGAGATCGAGATACCTACGCTTGGCGGCACCGAGACGCTGAAGATTCCGGCCGGCGTGCAGGCGGGCCGAACCTTCCGCCTGCGCGGGCAAGGAATTGCCCACGTCCGCGGTGGCGGGCGGGGTGACGAGATTGTCACGGTGCGTATTGTGGTGCCCCAGGACCTCACCCCGCACCAGCGCGAGTTGTTAGAGGAGTTGGCTGCCACCTTCGAGGCCAACCGGCCGCGCGGCGAGGACGGCGAGGAACAAAGAGGCTTCTTCGGCAAGCTCCGCGATGCCATCCCGCACTAGGGGCCGCACTTCACCTCCAGCCCCCTCCCTAGCCCTCCCCCGTTCCGACGGGGGAGGGGACGGCCCGTCCCCCGCCGCAGCGGGGGGACCATAGGGGGGCCGGGGGTGATGCCTCACTCCCATCACCCGTCGCCCGGTAGCTTGACTGATTTAATATCCGGGCGTATACTCCCATTGAGCGACTTAAGCAAAGGGCAGCATTGCTATGCCACAGCGCGACGATGAGGACGCACTCACGCGAGTATTTCGCCGGATGGGCGAGCCATCCTGGTGGATACTGCGCGTCTTGAGTGCCACCGAACCGATCCCTGGCATCGAGATCATCCAGCGCGTGCATCGCCTCTTGGCGACGGCGGACTACCCGATGAAGCGGCTCGATCCGGCCACCCTGCACTATGCCCTCAAGCGCATGGATGAAGACGGCCTCATCCGCGGTGAGGGTGAGCGGGAAGTCGAGGTGCCCGGTCCGCGCGGGACGATTCGGCGGGCCATGCGCCCGGTGTACGTGATTACCGGCTTGGGAGAGGTCGCGCTCGCTCGTCGTCGTCGCCTGGAGACACTGCCGACCTCAGCGGCCCTTGGTCCCGGGTGGGAGCAGTTGGCGGCTGAAAGGGTACGATGATGGCCGCGCCGGCCGTTTCTGTCCGGCTCGGTCATGCCTGCACCACAGCGGGTGACGCGGCCAAGCACACGGGCCGCTTGCTCGGCGGCTTGACTGTCTACTGTGCTGCCTTTACCTGGGCGGTTGTTGCCGTCTGGCTCTGCTTCGGTCCGGTCGCAGCCCTCTGGACATCCCTCGTCGGCGGGCTGCCGGCTATTGCGGCGACGTTGGGCAGTCTCATCGTCAGCGCGATCATCGCACGGCGGCTGCTCCGCTTGGGTGACCGCCTGATGCATGGGGCGGACGTAGCAGCGGACATGGACGGCCGGCGGCCCGTTGCCCGACGCGCCAGCGATCCCTACGACTGGGTTGCCCACAACCGGCAGGTCATCCGCGCCGTCCGCCAGGCGCACTACTGCCGCACGCAGCAGTTCGACCGCTTGGCCGCGTTGGAGCGGGAGGAGCAAGCCGAGCGGGCCAGGGTGGTCGTGCCGAGCCACGACGTTGCCGCCTCAACGGGCGCCGAATCCGCCCCTTGGCACCGGCTGGTAGGTTCCTGGCTCGCGCCGCTGGCGATGGGCTGGCTCGTGCTGCGCGTGCTCGTGGCCCGCCGGCCACGAGTGATCGCGCCGAGCGACGCCACTCTGGAGAGCGCCGTGCAGCAGGCGGAGGCCGCGCTAGCCAGCGTCGCGCACGTCGTGCCGCCACCGCAGCGGGCGGCGATCCTCGCAACGGCCACCGACGTCATCCGGTGGGAAGCCACAACGCCGGAGTCAGTTGGGCCGCTCGCACGGCGACTCAGCTATGACCTGATCGCCGCGGGAATGCGCTCGCACCTGGAGGTGCTCGCCCCGGCCGCTACCTTCTGGCGCACAGCCGCCAGCCCATTCCTCGCTGCCGGTGCGGTTGTCGCCGGAACAATCGCCGCGTTGGTGGTGCTCGGCGAATTCAGCCTCGCGCACCTAACCGTCCTCCCCCTGATAGCCCTCGCCGCCATCGTCGGCGCGGCGGCGTTCGTCGGCTGGCTGACGGTCACAGCCCTCGACCGGGACTGGCGCCAGCCGTAGCGGGGACGTGCTGCTCCCGGCGGCCAGCCGGTTGAGTCGGAGGCCTCGGCTTCCTCCTGCCTCCATATACAGCACTAACAGTTGACGCATTTAGCCATCATGGCTACAATAGGATTGATTGATTTAAACAAGAGACGCCCGGTGGATATATAGGTAGAACCACGCTTCACGGTGAGGGGGGTCTATGGCCGGTACGACACGGCGGCAGTATCTCGGGAGAACCGGGATCGCACTGGGCAGTCTCCTGAGCGCGGCGTGCGATCTGAACCTGCCCTTGCCGGGACAGTCTACTCCCAAGAGCACCGTCCGCTTCTTCATTCGCAACCACCCCAGGAACCAGGCCAACCGGCCGGGCCAGATCGCTGCCTTCACCGAGCAGTTTCCCGACATCGCAGTGGAGATCGAGTGGCATGGCGCAAAGTTCTTCATCCCGGAGGAGACGCTTACGGCGCGAGTCGCTGCCGGCACAATGCCGGATGTGTTCGAGCTTGGAGAGTTCCTTGTGCCGCGTGCCGCCCAGGATGGCTGGGCACTCGATCTCCTGCCGCGATTGAAGCAGGATCAGGACGATGCCGACGACTTCTACCCGGCGGTCCTGGCCGCCGGGCGCTACGCTGGCACCCAGGTGGCGCTGCCCGAGGCCTGGTCCCCGTACATCATGTATGTGAACCGCGGTCTATTCGAGCAGGCCCAGCTACCATTGCCGGACCACACGTGGACCTATGATCGGTGGCTCGAGGCGGCGGCGCGACTCACCCAAGCAGAGGCCGATCCCCCCATCTGGGGTGCGCTCTATAACACCTGGGGCATGCCCTTGCTCCATACCCTGTGGGCGTGGGGTGGCAGCCTGGTCAGTGCCGATGGGCAACGGTGTGCGCTGGACTCCCAGCCGGCGGTAGCTGCCTTGCAGTGGATCGCCGATCTATGGCTCAAGCACCGCGTCGCGCCATCACTGGCTGATCTGAGGCGCCTGCGCGGAATCTGGTTCTCGTTGTTCCCGACCGGCCGGTTCGGACTAATGCCACATTTCTACCTCACGCCAAACATCGCCTGGTTGGTGGAACGGGATAGCGGCGCGCGGAAAACCCCTGGCATTGACTGGAGTGTGCGGGAAAATCCCGCACTCGACTGGGCGGTCACGACGGTGCCCATTGGTCCTGCCGGCCGCGAGACTTCTTCCTGGCCGGAGAGCTACAGCATCGCAGCTAGTACCGCCGATCCTGATGCTGCCTGGGAATGGCTGAAGTTTCTGACGAGCGCGGCGGGCTTTGCAGCGGCGGGGTCCCCGACTGGGTGGGTTGCCTCAATACCTGAGGCACGGCGCGTTGACCTCCTTGAAGTGCGCGGCGTCATGATGCCGGCCCGCCAGTCGCTGGCCGACCATCCCTTGTTGCAGCAGGACGCCGTGTTGACCGAGCGTGGCGTCCTTCCCGCCTTTATCGAGACGGCCAAGAGCCTGCGACCGCCACAGCATATCCCCAACTACGACGAAGTGCTGCCAGCATTCTGGCGGGGCTGCCAACCAATCTGGGCAGGCACGCAAGATGCTCGGCGCGCCATGGACGATCTGGTACCAACGATCAATGCCCTGCTGGCGAAAACACCGTAACGCCTACCGGATGCCAATGTCGCAGTGGGGCGTAAGGCTGAATCAGGCCATTTCCTAGGCGATGCCCCGGCTACTAACGCTGGCTGGGGTAGGTACAGGTTAAGCAGTAGGGGCGCAACATATTGCGCCGTCCCCCGCTGCGGCAGAGGGACGGGCAGGTTCCCTCCCCTGGAGCTTGCTCCGGGGGAGGGCTAGGGTGGGGGCCAAAACACTACCGCATCAAGTTGTCAACTTCCAACAGGAAAGGGGCTAATGGTAGCCGCGCTGACTCCCCTTCCTTGCCAGGGAAGGGGACGGGAGTTAGGTCCGCCACCTGTAGCGCGCTATTCCAGTACCCCTGCGTCGTCTAGCGCCGGGCGCTCAAGGCGGAGGTGGTACGGAGCCTCCATCACGGCGCGCTGTTCCTCGCTCAATCCGTCCACAAACGCCTCCGGCCACTCCACGTAGTGCTTGGCATAGGCGAGATTGCCCGGCGAATAGCGGAACAGGATTGACCGCCGCTGATGCTCGCTCTGCCAGGGCAGCGTCCCATGGGTGACGGCCTCGGTGAAGATCACCACGTCGCCGGCCCTGCAAGGTATCTGCTTGACAAACTCTTGGTGCTGTTCGTAGGTCCTCACCTCCAGGGGCAAGGCGAAGTTGCACTTGTGACTGCCGGGAACCAGGCATAGCCCACCATCGCCGGGGTTGACATCGGTGAGCTGCCACGTCACAACGGTCAGGCCGTTGTGCATCCGTCCGTCCTGGAAGACGTAGTACTGGTGCGGATCGAAGCCCGGCCCCGACGAACCATGCAGCTGGTGTCCTTCCGCTCCCCGGCGCATGGCGATCAGTGACGGCAAATGGTCCAGGCGGAAGCCTTTGCCCAGGATTTCATGCAGATAGGGCACAATGCGGGGATGCGCCAGCATGTCTCGGAACGGCTCGCGCCAGGGATGCTCCCAGCCCAGCATCCCACTCAGCTCGCCGCGCCCGGTGATCCCTTGCAACGCCGCGGCGCTGCCCGCCAGGGACTGGGTGCGCTCGCGGATCTTGCCGGCATAGTGGTCAATGGCCGCGTTGCAGCGCGCGAGGGCCTCCTCGTCGAGCACGTTCTTGACCACGATGTAGCCAGTCAGATCGAACAGATATTTTTCGTCTGCGTTCATGCGCTCCACCTCCTCGGAGACCGTTGGCTGCGGGACTAGACGGCAACTGCATTGTACACAGCGCCTGCGGTCAGGGGTCGGATGCGCGTGGTCAATGTCACCCATGCTCCGGCCTGTCATTCCCGCGCACGCGGGAATCTCCGTCCCCCCGCGGCGGCGGGGGGACCATAGGAGGGCGAGATAGTCCGTCTTGCCTACCTCTCAGTTCTTGACTCGCTCCGCCGACAAGCGTATAGTGTAGTTGAACCATTTAATTGCAATGCTGATCGCAGGTGAAGTAAGTCTGTCTTCTGTTGAGCGGAGGGAGGCCTGCAATGGCAGCGATGACCCGCCGGCAACACCTCGCCGTCGGTGCAGCAATCGGCGCTGGCTTACTGGCCGCGGCGTGCGATATGGGGGAGCGTACCGGCGGCGAGGTGGCCCCTGACGCTACCCGGGAAACCCGGCCGGCCATCGCCAAGCCGCCAGCCCCGGACCTCCCCCGCCAGACCCAGCGACAGATCCCCGTCCTGGTACGTTTCATCCCATCGGGATTCGGTCCGCTCACCGTGGACCAGTTCCACGAATACACGGCGCCGTTCACCGAGGCACACCCACACCTGGCCATCGAGTGGCAAGACTGGAGGTACCTCCCGGAATTTCGGGAGGTGCTCCGGGAGGCCATTGCTACCGGCCAAGCCGGGGACATCATGCAGGACACTGTGAATATCCCCTGGTGGCTCGGAGACCCCGTCCCGGAGTTGGTCACGCAGGGGGCACTGCTGGGGCTGAACCAGTTCATCCGGCGCGACCGCCACGACCTCTCCGACTTCTGGCCGGGCTGTCTGGAGCGCAGCACCTGGCGCGGCGACCTGTACGCGCTGCATACCCACGCGGATACGCAACTCGTCTTCTATAACCAGGACCTCTTGGCTGCCGCCGGCATGTCGGCACCGCCAAGCGATTGGACCTGGCCGGGCCTCCTCGACCGTGCCCGTGAGCTAACCCGCCGCCAGCGAGCCAAGCCCGTCTACGGGTTCGCACTTAGCCGTGACTACATTCCCTACGAGGGAGTGGTTGGGAGATATCTTAGTTACCCGGCGACGATACCTTGGATTTGGGCGAATGGCGGCGACCTCGTAGACGCCGACCTGACCAAGAGCTTGGTGGACGAGCCACCGGCGCAGGAGGCGCTGGAATGGCTCTTCGAGCAGCGCGATACCCATGCCGTGTGGCCGAGCGCCGACGAGGTGAATGGGGATGAGCTGTTCAAGATTGGCCGGCTGGCAATGCTCTACGCGGCTCGTAGCTTCATGGGCACACTGATTGTCCCTCAAGCCACCTCCGGGCTGCAGTACGGCCTGGCGCCGGCCCCCCACGGCCCGGCCAAGCCGGCCAACTGGCTCTTCGCCGCGCGATCAGCATTCCATCTGGGCGCCGCGACCAACGTGCCGGACGAGGCCTGGACCTTCCTCCGCTGGTGGACGGGAGAAGAGGCGCAGCGCGCCTTCCAGCAGGGAACCGCCCAAAAGGGTCCCAAGCTGACCTTCCCCAATATGCCGCCACCGGCGCGGCGCTCGGTCGCGCAGTCGGTGGCGCCCTGGTTTGGTGGCGAGCCACTCCTGGCGGCGCTGGAGCACGCCCGTGACTTGCCGCTGCATCCGGCGCGGGCAAAGCTGCTGCTTGCTTACGAAGAGGGGCTGGCGCCGGTGTGGGCGGGCAAGCAGTCGGTGGCGGTGGCGACGGCGGCGATTGCCAAGGCGCAGAACGCTATCCTCGCTGGCTAGGTTGGACCTATGCCCCGGCCCCTTCCCTGCCAGGGAAGGGGCGTCTGGGTGGCGGCCGGCCCACTGTTGACACTCGGGAGGGGTGGGCGTACAGTGTGGTTGCACCGTCTAATCGCAGTGCTGATCTCCGGTGAGGGGGCACGGCTGGCCCCTCGCCGCGTGGGGGTAGAGCTAGTAAGCCGGTCTTCTGTTGAGCGGAAGGAGGCCAGCGATGGCAGTGACGACCCGGCGGCAGTATCTTGGCATTGGGGCCGTACTCGGCACCGGCTTGTTGGCCGCGGCGTGTGACATTGTTCCTGAGGGTGCTCCCCAAGATTCTCAGGAAACCCAGGGCCGGCCGGCGGTTCCCAAGCGGCCAAGCCCAGCCCTCCCCCGCCAGACCCAGCGGCAAATCCCTATCCGGGTGCGTTACTCGGCGGGAGAAGGCTATAGCGCCGCCTGGAATATGGACCAGTTCCGCCAGTACACGGCGCCGTTCACCGAGGCGCACCCGCACCTGACCATCGAATGGCAAACCTGGTCGGAAATCCCTGGAATGTACCAAGCGTTCTGGGAGGCTGTTGATTCCGGCCAAGCCGTAGATGTCTTTCAGGATCAGGATATCGTGCAGGTACCTTGGTGGACCAGGGATGCCGTCCCGTTGGTCACACAGGGGGCGTTTCTCGGCCTGAACCAGTTCATCCGGCGCGACCGCTATGACCTCACCGACTTCTGGCCAAACGTTCTGGAGCACAGCACCTGGCGCGGCGAGTTGTACGCGCTGCATACCCATGCGGACACGCAGCTGGTGTTTTATAACCCGGACCGCTTGGCTGCCGCCGGCATGTCGGCACCGCCAAGCGATTGGACCTGGCAGGGGCTCCTCGACCGTGCCCGTGAGCTAACCCGCCGCCAGCGAGCCAAGCCCGTCTACGGGTTCGCACTTAGCCGTGACTACATTCCCTACGAGGGAGTGGTTGGGAGATATCTTAGTTACCCGGCGACGATACCTTGGATTTGGGCGAATGGCGGCGACCTCGTAGACGCCGACCTGACCAAGAGCTTGGTGGACGAGCCGCCGGTGCGGGAGGCGCTGGAATGGCTCTTCGAGCAGCGCGATACCCATGCCGTGTGGCCGAGCGCCGACGAGGTGAATGGGGATGAGCTGTTCAAGATTGGCCGGCTGGCAATGCTCTACGCGGCTCGTAGCTTCATGGGCACACTGATTGTCCCTCAAGCCACCTCCGGGCTGCAGTACGGCCTGGCGCCGGCCCCCCACGGCCCGGCCAAGCCGGCCAACTGGCTCTTCATGCAGTCGGCGTTTCATGTGGGCGCCAGGACGAGTGTGCCGGACGAGGCCTGGACCTTCCTCAGCTGGTGGGCGGGGGAAGAAGCACAGCGCGCCTTCCAATACGGGACGGTACGCAAGGGGCCCAAACTGACCGTGCCCACCTTGCCGCCACCGGCGCGGCGCTCGGTCGCGCAGTCGGTGGCGCCCCATTTTGGTGGCGATGCAATCGTGCCGGCATTGGAGCACGCACGCAACCTGCCGCTGCATCCGGCGCGGGCAAAGCTGCTGCAAGCCTTTGACGAGGGACTGGCGCCGGTGTGGGCGGGCACGCAGTCGGTCGCGGCGGCGACGGCCGCGATTGCCAAGGCGCAGAACGCCATTCTGGCTGGGTAGGTTGTGGTGCCCCCCTATGGTCCCCCCGCTGCGGCGGGGGGACATGGATTCCCGCCTTCGCGGGAATGACGGGCGCAACATGTTGCGCCCCTACGGCGGGGGGCCGGGGGGAATGACGGGTCCAGCGGATGGGGGGCTAGGGGGAGGGGTCGTTACGTCCTTGGCCGGCGGAGAAGAGGGTGCCGGGGAGGTTGCGCTCCTGCGCGCCGATGATGCCGATACCCTGAAGCTCCTCGGGGACTTCCTCGGCGATGGCGCCGTCGGCCATGATGTAGGTCTCGTCGGCGATCTCGCTGATGGTCGGATCGTGAGTCGCCATCATAATGGTCACGCCTTCGTCGTTCACGATGCGGCGGAATAGGAGCATGATCTGCAGGCCCGTCACGCTGTCAAGCTCGCCGGTCGGCTCATCGGCCACGATCAGCGCGGGGCGGTTGACGAGGGCGCGGGCAATCGCCACGCGCTCCTGCTCGCCGCCCGATAGCTCGAACGGACGGTGCCCCATCCGCTTCGACAAGCCGACCAGCCCCAGCACCTCGACCGTCCGCTCGTGGCGCACGCTGGACTTGACGCCGGCGATCCGCAGCGGCAGCTCCACATTCTCATATGCAGAGAGCACTGGCAGCAGAGCAAAGGTCTGGAACACAAAGCCGATTTCATGGCGCCGCAGTTTGGTCAGGGCGCCGTCGGAGAGCTTGTTCGTGTTCTGCCCTTTGATCGTGGTCGTGCCACCAGTCGGCCGGTCGAGGCCACTGAGCAGATTGAGGAGCGTGGTCTTGCCCGACCCGGAGCGCCCCCGCAGGGCGACGAGCTGGCCGGGCATAACGTCGAGTGTGACATCGCGGACGGCGACGACTTCCTCACCGCCCAAGCGATACACCCGACTGACATCCTGACAGGCGACAATCGGCGGCTCCGTTGCCGCGGCATCCGGTTTTGCGCCAAACGTCTCGGCAAGGTTGGCAGCACTCATCATTGACCCCTAGGATGCGGCCGCTGGCGCACCGCCGAAGCCGGTGACACGCCGCTCGACGGGCCGCACGACAATCCGTCCATCTTCCATTTCCACATGGACGCGGTCGCTCATCCCTAGCTGCTCCAGGAACTCACGCGGTATCTGAATACGACCGGCGGCATCCATGACCACGAACTCGTCGTGGGTCTGCTCGGTGTCCGTGCTGCCGGCACGCCGGACGGTCTCGGTGCTCGTCCGACCGTCGCGGATGGCGACCACGCGGTCCACGCGGAAGGCAATCGCCGGGTCGTGGCTGACAATGACGATGGTTGTCCCGTACTGATCGCGCAGGCGGCGGAAAATCTGATAGATGCTCTTCGCCGTGGCGGTATCCACCTCGCCAGTCGGCTCGTCGGCCAAGAGCAGCGGCGGTTTGTTGGCGAGCGCGATGGCGATGGCGACGCGCTGCTGCTCGCCGCCGGAAAGCTGCGAGAGACGATGGCGCATCCGCTTGCCCAAGCCGACGGCATCGAGAATTTCCTTGGACCAGTCGCGCTGCTCGCGGAACGACTTGCCGGCGATAGTCATGGGCAGGCGGACGTTCTCCAGGGCTGATAGGTAGGGGATCAGGTTGCGCGAGCTTTGCTGCCAGACGAAACCGACGGTCTCGCGCTTGTAGCGCATGAGGCCGTGATCGTTCAGCTTCAGCAAGTCCAGCTCGTTGACACTCACACGCCCGGCGGAGGGGCGGTCGAGGCCGCCGAGGATATTCAGCAAGGTGCTCTTGCCGCTGCCACTGTTGCCGATAATGGCCATCATCTCGCTGCGCTTGACAATCAGGTCCAAGCCCTGCAAGGCCACGACTTCGAGATCGGCGACCTTGTAGATCTTCACGAGGTTGTCACAGGCGATCATCGTGTCGCGGGGCACGACCAGCGCCCGCCGGTCTTCCTCGCTGAGGATGGACTGCCCATCGCCGCCGCGGCGGCCACCGGGCCGGTCGGCGGGCAGCGTGGCGCGCTGCGGTCGTCGGCGCGCACCGAGGATCGTTGGCATCTTCATCCGGTTTCTTCTCCGAACTTGATGGCCTCGTGAATCTTGAGTCGCGTCAGCATCCAGATGAAGGCCGGCACGGCCACGGCCAGGACAGCGCCGAAGAGGATGTAGATCTTGCCGATGTCATCCCAGGCGGTCATGGTGATGAACTCCGGGATGCCCCCGTGTCGCTCGGACTTGAGCTGGAGGAAGGGAATGAAAATCTTGCCGGTGATGACACCGAGCGCCGTGCCGGTCAGCACGCCAATCGCGATCAAGAAACCCTGCTCGAACACGAACAGGTTTATCAACTGGCCGATGGACAGGCCAATCGCGCGTAGAATACCGATCTGCTGGAAACGACGCTGGAAGGACAGGTAGGAATAGAGCATGAAGCCGACGATGGTAAGCAGGGCGGCAATCAGGAACCCGGCGGTCAGAATGCCGAAGATGCCCGTGCGTCCCGGATCGTCGCGCAACCGCACGGTCAGCTCGCGGGCATCGAAGAACCGATGGACCAGGAACCCCAATTCGGAGAGTTCATTGACAATGGCCTGCGGATGGGTACCCGGGATCGTCTTCGCCCACACGTCGTAGGGCAGCCGGCCGGTCTGATCGAAGAGGTAGTCGAGGTTGACGATCACGAAGTTGTCGGTGTCCGGCCACAGGCGCGGCCAGTAATAGGTCACGCCGACCAGATTTAGCTCCATGTTCCGGTTTTTGACCTGCAAACGGATGGGGTCGCCGAAATTGAGCTGGAAGTCCCAGAATAGCTTGCTGTCCACAATAACACCGCGGTCGTCCGCGCCCAACCGATTGAGCAAGGCGACAAAGTTCTCCGGCGCGAAGTCGTCGCGCCACCAGGAAACGCGGGCAAAGTCGGAGGTGTCAATGCCCATCACCACAACATCGCGGTGCCCGCGGGCTAGTCCGGTGATTTGCACGCGCCCCTTCTCCTCGAAGACGCGCGTGGCGTCTATCACGCCGGCAACGTGCTTATGCTCCTCGACGGGAATGAAATTCCACTCTTGGCTAATCTCATCGTAGCGTCCCGACTCGGACAGGAACAGGTCCGAGCCGTTGGTGTAGTACACGCGGTCATTGAAGTTGCGGTCCAGGGTTTGGGCGACCGAGGCGCTATACGTGCCGAGGGCGAGCGTCAGGATGAGCAGCATGACGAGGCGCGTATACTGCCCCGGCATCCGGCCGATCTGGCGCAGGCCGAGCAGGACCGAAACGCCCCACAGGCGACCGCCGACGTGGGCCAGAATTCCGATGAACAGTGGCAGGATGCGGAGGAACAGTAGCGCGGCCGCGAAGACGAAGAGTGCTGGCACGATCAAGAGCAGCGGATTGGAGAACACGCCGCCTTCTTCGCCAAGCGTGATAAGCGAGCGCTGTTCGCGCAGCAAGTAATAGCCGTAGCCCGCAGCGCCGGCGACGATGAAGTCGAAGAAGAACCGCTGTAAGACGGCCCGGCGCGACGTGCGGGCCACGTCCTGCTTGTAGGTGACGATGCTGAAGCGGGCGGCGGCAATCGCCGGGAGCAGCATTGCCAGGATAGAGAGTCCGACGGCGAGGCCCGCAAACTGATAGGTCTGCGTGTTCAAGGTAATCGGCAGTAGCTCGCGGTCCGCAAAGACCAGGAAGGTGTAGGTGCGGCCGATGAATTGGGCGAGCACGACGCCCAAGAATGGTCCGACGAAGACGGCGAGAATGCCCAGCAGGCCCCCCTCGGACAGGTAAATGCCCAGGACTTGCAGGTTGCTGCCGCCGCGGCTCTTGATAATGGCGATCTCATTGCGCTGGCGGTCCACGATCATGCTCGCCGAGATCACGATGTAGTACAGGACAATGCCGACAATGGGGGCCGCGAGCACGAAGAGCAGGATTTTCAGGAAGAAGAGGCTGCGCTGGAAGTCCAGCAGAATGTCCTCCGGCGAAAACTCCATGCGAACGTCGCCCAACACGTTGGTCATGCTGGTACGCATGTTGACCAGCCCGCCGAGGATGGTGCCCACGTTGTCGGAGCGGATCGCATCGACATCGAAGAGCTGGAACCAGGTCAACTCCTCGACGGCATCGGGGTACTCCCCCATCATGTGCTGGATATAGGCTTCCTTGGGGAGCAGGACGACGGCGTTGAAGTAGTCGAGCTGATAGAACCAATAGTCTTCATCGGGGTCCTTCGGCCACCAGCGTCCGACGATCTTGATGTTGATCGGGATGCGCTCTCGGTTGCGCTCGAAGACGTAGACGATGGTTTCGCCAACATCAATGCCCAGCTCGTCCATCCCCTTCGTGGTAATCATCCCTTCGATGGCGCCCTCGGGCGTCTTGGCTATCTGTGGGAACCGCCCGTCAATGATGGTGGAATGCTCGCGGACATCCTCCATGAAAGCGATATAGCCGTACCCGGCAAAGTCCCGCCCTTGGAGGCTCTCTTCGTCGAGGCGCAGCAGGATGGGCAAGGAGTCGGTCTGGGCATAGCTGGCATAGATTTGCCGGGGGATGCCGAGCATAGGCTCGGATTGATCCCGCAGCAGGGCATCGGCCTCGCGGTAGAGCTCGGGGCTGACGCCCTCCGGCTCATCCGGCACGACCGGCGGAGTAGGCAGCGGCGTCGCCCCACCAGCGGCGCCAGCGCCACCCACGCCCCCGCCACCACCACCCTGCGCCGCTTGCACGGCTTGTTGTGGTAGCCGGAGGGGCGGGTCCGGCGCAAACCAGCGGAGCATGATGCTCGACTTGGGCTGTGCGCGTTCCTCCGGCTCCTCAAGCTGCCGATGGAGGAGGGCGGCGCTCATGCCCTCGGCATAGAGGGGAATACTGGTAATCAGCGTGACGGTAATGACCTGACCGGCAATGATGGCCAGCATCAGGTTGAGGTTGTTGAGAATCCGCTTGAGGATCATCCACAGCGTGGAGTAGGTCCTCAGAAACGGCAAGAAGAGTAGCATTCTCAATCACTCTGGCGGCGCGCCGAACAGCATGGGCGGCCTGGCTGAGACGGTCGGCTAGGCCCCGGCCAAGATAACCATACCTTCTTCCACACCATCTTTAATCTCGGTCTGACCACCACTGGACAACCCCGGTACGACGTTTTGCGAGCGTTTGACCGGTACGCCGTTGATCTCGTCATTGTATTCGACGAACTGACGCTTCCCAACCGTCCGCACGGCGGATTGTGGGACCAGCAGTACGTTCTCTAGCCGCTGCAAGATGATCTTGACGCGGGACAGCATCCCGATCTCGACGCCCGGCCCCGGCCAGGGCACGTCAATCTTGGTCGAGCGGTCGGGAATGAGGCCGGTCTGGGTGCGGACCTGCCCCGGAATGAGCGTGATCTTGCCGAGGATGACCTGGTCCGGGAACTGATCCTGCATACGGATCTCGACCTGCTGGCCAACCGCGAGCCGGTGCAGATCGCCTTCGCCGATGTCGGCGCTGATGATGAGCTTGGTCGGGTCGGAGATAAAGATAACCGGCCGGTAGGCGGCAATCGTGTCGCCGGGGAAGATATCAACGCGCGTAATCAGTCCATCGAAAGGCGCGATGAGCTTGGCTTCGAAGTCCCGCCCTTCAAGCTGCTCCAGGTCCAGGCGGGCCTGCTCCAGGCTCTTCTGCAACGCCTGCACGTCGAAGGCATGACTCTCCAGCGTGCGCTCGTGGCTGGCATGGCGGTCGGCGAGCCGGTCCTTAGACCGCTGCAGGCTGATCTTGGCCAACTCGATGCGGCGCTCCTGGTCCTTGATCGCCACCTGCGACGGACCGACAAAGAGATCATCGAGCCTGGCCTGCGCCGCGGCGAGATTGGCTTCGGTGCTGGGGATGGCCGCCTGTGCGCTTGCAATGGAAAGCTGCATGGCGCGGATCTGATTGCGGAGCGGGGCCAAGTCCTGATCGGTAGGTGGCGCGAGCAGGCTGTCAAGCTGCGCTTGGGCTTTGCGGATATTCAACTCGGCCTGTTGGATGTCGAACTGATCGAGGGTGCCGAGTCTTTGTAGCCCGAGGTTCGCGGCCTCGATGGCTTGCTCGGCCTGGCGGATGGCCCACGGCGACGGCCCAAGCGACTGGAGCTTGGTGTAGGTGTTCTGGACACGCTGCAGCGCAATGAGGGCCGAACGAATGGACGCATCGGACCGCGGCGTGCCGGTGGCCTCGAGGATGGCGTTCTCGTAATTGATCTTCGCTTTTTCGACGTCCAAGCGCGCGTTCTCCAGGTCCTGCGGCGATACACGCGGGGCGTCGCGCAACTGGGCCAGTTGGGTGGTCGCCCGGTCGACGGCGATCTGCGCGGACCGGACATCCGCCTCGCTCGGACCTTGGCGCAGCTTCTCCAGCCGCAACTGGGCGCTTTCCAACGCTGCTTGAGCATTGGTCACGGCCAATTCCGACGGTGGCGTTTGCGCCGCCGCGAGGTCGGACTGTTTGGCGGCCAGGTCGGCTCGCTTGCCCTCGATGTCCGCATGTGCCCGGTCGAGGGCTGCCTGCGCCGAGACGATGGACGCTTCGGCGCTCTTGATCGCACTCGCCGTCGGCCCGACACTCAACAATTGCTCCAGGGCTAGCTCGGCTTGCTTGACGCCGATGTCGGCCTGGAGCACGGCCTCTTCCTCGACTCTCGTGTCGAGCTGCGGCTCCTGGGCCAGCCGCGCCTGCAACCGCACCTCCGCCCGCTCGAAGTTGACGCGAGCTTTGGCAATGCGTAGCTGGAGGTCACCGGTTTCCAGCTCGGCGAGCACGTCGCCCTGCTTGACCGTCCGCCCGGATTTCACGTTCACGCTGCGGAGGCGGCCGTCATTCTTGAAGAAGAGCTGCGATTCGCGGGCCGCCGTGACCCGCCCCAAGTTCGTGATGGCCTCAATCAGCGTACCGCGTGTGACTTCGGTGGTCGGACGAGTCTCCTGGACGCGCGTCCGCTTGAGTGGCGTGGGCGTGGGCGGCAGCGGCGTGAATACCGTCGGCGCATCGCAAGCAGTGAGGAGGGCCAGCCCGCCCAGGATCAACACCAGCGTCGTGCGTCTCCACGCCATGATGTCCTCTTTACCTGTGGTGCCTATAGTACCTGTGGTGCCTATAGTACCTGCGCCTCGATCCGCCGATGGCCCTCAACGCACTACCGGCTGCACCAAGGCCCGCTCCGCAGCAAGTCTTCAGCCGTCACTACCTTGCGACAGGGTTGATTAACCAGTTTAAGGGAGCACAATCAGCACCGTCAACCGGCGGTGCTATCCGCACACGACTCCTAGATTGTACCGTATGATCGCCACCTCCGGCATCCCGTCGCCGGAGACAGCAGCAACCGCGAGGCGGATTCAGTGCGCGGCTAGCCGGTCGCCGGACGTGCCGCTCGGAGCAGCGGGAGCAGGCTGAGGAGCGCCGCCAGGAGCACCAGCGCCGCCACGATCAGGATGACCGGGCTAATGCCGATGATGTCGGCCAGCGCAGCGGCGAAGAGAATGGGAATAACCGACCAGACACTGTTCAGCACGAACAGGATGGCAAAGATTCTCCCACGCAGATGTGCGGCCGTGGCCTCGACCAAGACGGTCTGCGCGGGCACCATCACTAGAGCAAAGGCACCACCGATCAGCAGCGCCACCAGGCCCACCAGCCCGGCATAGACGGCGACCTGCCAAGGCAGTAGCGCGAGCGGACCACCGCTGGCCAGTGCCGGGGCCGCCGCTTCGAAGAGCGGCCGCACGATGGTGAGCGCCGGCAGTGTGACGGCCATCGCGAGCAGGCCCGTGAACACGAGCCGCGTGCGGTTCCACTGCTGGCCCCAGTGCCCAATGGCAGCACTGGAGAGAAGAATGCCCAGTCCGGCCGGACCGAGCACGTAGCCGGCGTCCTCGGGGCTGAAGCCGAGCACCCGCGAGACATAGCCCGGCCCCAGGGTAGCCAGCAGATACACAATGGCAATGGTCACACTCAAGAGGACCAGCATCGTCCGCACGGCGCGGTTGGTTCGCAAGAACTCGAACCCGATGCCCAAGTCGCGCCAGAGGGCACCGCCCCGCAAGGCTTCGAGCAGGGCTATATGCGGCGGTGGGAGGTGTTGCTCCAGGCGCGGCATGAGCGCGACGGCGAGGCCGGCGAGGCCGTAGGCGACCGTGATGACGGCAAACAGGCCGAGCGGCCCGGCCAGCTTGAGCATCGTCGGCCCCAAGAGCACGAATCCGAGCACTTGGGTCAACGTAAACGACATGTTGAAGAGCGAGTTGGCGGCGAGGAGGTGGCGGCGGGGCATGACGAGGGGGATGGTGGCGATCTCCGCCGGAGCGAAGAACTGGCTGACCGCCGAGTTGAGCATGGTCAGCGCGTAGATCGCCAAGACCGAGCGGTCGGTGGCGAGAAAGGCCAGCACGAGCAGCGCACGACTCAGGTTGGTGAGGACCAGTACCCAACGCTTGCCGAGACGGTCAACGAGTGCTCCGGCCGGCGGGCCGAGGAGCAGGGCGGGGATCGTGAAACTGGCGACGACCAGACTGACGCTGGTGCTGGAGTTGGTCAGCCGTTCGACTTCGACGATCAAGCCGTAGTTGAGTGCATTTTGGGCGGTCTGCGAGCAGATTTGGGCCACCCAGAGCAAGAGGAACGGCCGCTGGCGCAGCACCGGCCCGTAGCCGCGGCCCTCCGAACGGTCCGACGGCGGTGACTTGGGAGGCTGGCCGGGCCGCGGGGCGGCCAGCGTCGGTTCCGAACGCTCGGTCGGCACAACCTTGCCTGTATTGTCGTCGGTCGCCGGAGCCGAGGTACTCACTGGCGGTCAACTCCTGCGCGCTGCGAGCCACGGGAGACGAAGCGTTTGATGCGGCGCTCCAGCCGCGAGCGCGGCAGGAGGACGCGACGCTCGCAGGTCTGGCAGCGCAGCCCGATGTCGGCGCCGAGGCGCACGATGCGCCAGGTATCACCCCCGCAAGGATGCGCCTTGCGTAGCTGCACCACATCGTCGAGCGCAAGCTCCAGTACCATACCAAGCGTGTGCTCCGTCCCTCGGCCCTGGCGAGGGTGTGCCAAGCGTCAGCGGCGCGTCCTGGCTCGATTGCAGAGATCGCGCAGCCGCAGCGCGGCGTCGCGCGCGGCGGTGGCGAAATCCGGTGCGGAAGACGCATACAACACCTGCCGCGCCACATTGATTAGCGCCGCGGCGCCGCCCTTGGTGGCCGCAGCGGCAGCCGCTGCGGCATCTCCGCCCTGTGCTCCGACACCGGGTACCAGGATCGGTGTTTCGGGACACAGGTCCCGGATGCGCGCCAACTCCCGCGGCTGCGTCGCACCGACCACCAGCCCGGTATTGCGGTGGGTATCCCATGATTCCACGCGACGCGCGACCACCTCGTACAAGGGCGCCCCGTTAACCGGGAGGTCCTGTATCTCGACAGCCCCCGGGTTCGAGGTCCGGCAGAGGACAAAGGCGCCGCGGTCCGGGCGGGACAGGAACGGCTCCAGTGCATCGCGTCCGAGGAAGGGATTGACGGTCGCGGCGTCGAAGGCGTACACGTCGAAGAGTGCTTGTGCGTAGTGCTGCATCGTGTTGCCGATGTCACCCCGTTTGGCATCGCCAATCACCAGCACGCCGGCCGGGACGTGCCGGACGGTCTCGCGCAGAGCCGCCATACCGCGTGGCCCTAGCGCCTCGTAGAAAGCCAGATTGGGCTTATAGGCACAGACCAGGTCGGCCGTAGCGTCAATAATGGCCCGGTTGAAGGCCGCGGCGGCGGCGGCTTCATCACGCGCCCCGGCGCGCACACTCGCCGGGGCCAGCCGCGGATCGTAATCCAGACCGATACACAGGATCGAGGCGCGGCGCGCGATAGTCTCGGCCAGACGAGCGCGGAAGCTCTTCATCTAGGCAACCTGCTGCGGACTGTTGGCAACGTCACCGGCGCAACTCGTATGCTACGGCTCGCTGCACGGCCAGCGTCCAAGAATCCCACAATGGTATTCACGGCCGTACCAAGGGCAGCCGGTCTACCGGCTACCACCAGATGGGGCCGTTGCGGCCGCTCGACGGTTGTCAGCATAGCCTGATACACCGACCAATCGGCATCGGAATCATACGCTGATGCGCCCTGCCCTCGGCACATCAGTCGCTGCCGGACGACCGCCGGTGCCGTATCAACCCAGACCAGGAAATACGGCACACCGGCAGCGCGAGCAATACAGCGTAGTGTGCGACGCCCTGGCGCCGTCAGATTGGTTGCATCGAACAGCGTAGGGTAGCCCTGGGCCAGCAGGGTGCAGAGTATGGCATGGCAGGTCCGGTACACACGACCACTCTCGACCGGCGAGTACGTTGGCTGCGGAACGAGCGCCTTACGCACCGTATCGGTACGTACAACCACCACTGCGCGCTGGGCAGCAACGGCAGCAGCGAGGTGCGATTTGCCGGTGCCGGGCAGCCCCGCCAACACCACCAACGCTCCCGGTCCAGCCGGCCGCGGCGGCAGCCGCAGCGCATCCCACACTCGGCGCGGCACCGGGACGGCGCTCATGGGTACCGCCCTACGAGGCTGGCGCGGCACCCGTAGCAGCACAGCAAGCTCATCACCTGCCTGTGCTGCGGGCGCCGCGCCAGCAAGCCTACCGCGGATAGTGGCAAGGTTAGGCCACTCGCTCATGGCCCATCGGCTGCGGCTCACGACGGCGGCAGGGGTGCTCCCAGTTGGATCGTATCGAGCGCCTCATCGCTCAACACCACCAGGTTTTCCCACCGATAGCCACGGACAAAGAACGTGGTGAGCGTCGGGACCCACCGGCGCAGGCCATGTTCGATCACGTAGACCTTGTCACCGCTACCCCTGACAATGCTGCCTTCGCCAATGCCGAACGGCAAGCCCTCCGGAATGCTACGCAGGAAGCCTGCATCGGCATCAGTGACCTGATCCCACCGGAAGCCGCGCGACACGAAAAGCTCCAGCGTCGAAATCCAGTGACGTTTGCCGTCCTCAATCACGTAGATCTTCGACCCGCCGGTCTCCCGGACCAACGTGGCTTCCGGCAATACCGCCGGAATGCGGGCGACCACGAACGCCGGCACGTCAGTTACGGCACCCCACTGATAGCCACCGGCTGCGAACGCTGCCGGGGAGGGGATCCACTCCCGCCTCGCATTGCGAATGACGTAGATCGCCCCGCTCGGATCACGGATCAGGCTCCCGTCGTGCAAGGCCGGAATGGCCGGCCCCTCCGGAATGGGCGCGAGCTGCTCCGGTCGGACATCCGTCCATGTCCCCGGATTTATACCCAGCGTGGCCGCCGTCGTCGGGTCGGGCACCCAATGGCGCCGGCCGGCGCCCACCAGGTAGACCCGGCCAGAGGTGAAGTCACGCTGCACGGTGACAGTGACGGCCGGCGTGGTAGCAGCGGCCGTAGCGGCCGCCGCAACCGTCGGATCGCCTTCTTCCAGCGCGTAAAGCCCGTGGTCCTTCGAGCCGACATATAGCGTCCCGTCGGCACCGAGCGCCATGGCAGCAACGATTTCATCGCCCGTCTCGAAGGTGCTGTACAACCCACCGGTCGGAGAAAGCACATAGACCTTGCCATCCAGCGAAGCCACGTACACGTTGTCACGGCCGTCTACGAGCGCCGGTGCCACTATGCCCTTGCCCGTGGCGAACTCCCACTTGACGGCGCCCGTACCGCTATCGACCGCGTACAAGGTGCCGTTCTCCGAGCCGATATACACCGTGCCGTTGGCTCCGAGCGAGGGCGCCGCACGCAACTTCTCGCCAGCGCTCAGGACCGTCTTCCACCGGAGCACACCATCGGGGTCAAGCGCGTACAGGGTCCCGTTGCCAGTACCGATGTAGGCCGTACTGTCGGGGCCAACAGCGGGACCGGCATACGCCGTACCATCAAGACCGGACTTCCAGCGGTCACCCCCGCGGGCTTCGCCGTTGAAGAGCTCTTTGGCGTGCGAGGCCCAGAAGACCGTGCCGTTCGTGCCGCGTGCGGGCGCAGCCGTCACTTCGCCATTGGCACCGCGAACACCACGGTCCTCACCACTACCGCTGACTTGGTAGACCTCCCCATCATCAGCGCCAAGCATGATGCAGCAATACCCGCTGTCCAAGAGCGCCGGGCCACGGACCGGGCTGCTGCCGTCTGCATACGGCGAAGAAGATACAAAGAAGGTCCATTCCAAGTCACCATCGTCAGGCTCGATGCCGAGAATCCGACCGTCCTCAACGCCGACGATGATATTGTCTTTCCTGTCAATCGCTGGCGCCGTGAGGTCACCGCCATCAGCGGTCTGACCGTTGACCTTGAACTCGCGGACATCAACTCGCCACAGCCTCGTGCCATCAGGGCGCACAGCTGTGAGATAGTCATGTGACGAGGCATAGATCGTCCCGTCCTCCGCAATCGCCAGCCCACCAATAATCCGTTTCCCAGTGTAGTAGACCCATTTCCGGTGCAGTGTTACCGGCCCGTTCACCGTGGTACGACCGGTGCGCTGCGGATTGTGTTGGAACTGTGGCCAGGACGATCCCTCTTGGGGACCGGCCGCAGCAGCCACCGGGAAGGTTACGCCGATAGCGAGCAATGCAGCGAAGATCGCGACAACGATACGGCGTAGCTCTGTGGCCATGATGCTCTCCTTTAGCCGGCCCCCACAGACTTACGATAGGGGTATCACCGGCAGCCTCAATGGTAGCAGGCGGCCGCCGGTCTCATCACAGTTACGGACTCTGGATGCTCAGGAGTTCGACCTGAAACACCAGCGTCGCGCCGGGCGGGATGGAAACCGTGCCATCCGCTTCGACGTAGCCGCGTTCGCCATAGCCTAGCTCCCCCGGAATCACCAGCTTACGATGGCCCCCGACCTGCATGGTGGATACCCCTTCATCCCAGCCAGCGATCACCTTGCCCTGGCCCAGGGGGAACTTGAAGGGTTTCCGGCCCTCGGACCGGGAGCTATCGAACTGCGTGCCGTCGGTCAACCAGCCGGTGTAGTGGACTTCCACCATGTCTCCCGCTTTCGGGGTAGCACCGTCGCCGACGCGCAAGTCGCGGTAGCGCAGGCCGGACGCGGTGGTGGTGAACTGCTCGTCGTCGGTCAGCACTGGGCCATCCAGCGCATCGGGATTAGCGGTCTCGCTAGCATCATCATCCCCGCAGGCGCCAAGCGCGACGGCGGCGACAAGCAGCAGCAGTACCGGCCAGAGACGTAAGCGCATCGTCACCCCTCCTCAACTATGACTACCATGACCGCAGGTTGCGGCGACACACTCGCTCTGCACTCCGGCAGCGCCGCCAGCCGCAGCCCGGCCATCGGAGTGAAAGCGTGCTGGCAAAGTATACCTGCGGCGGCCAGCGCAGAGGAGGAGTGTGCGTGTGGAACGTATCCAGCTCCGGGGGCATGTCGGTAACTATCAGGCATCTCCCGCTGACAGTGGTGGTAGCCATCGCGTAGCATTGGGCCGAGGGTAGAGTTGGCCAGCGTGGCCGCCGGAGGTAGGTATGAACAGTGCCGTAGTCTGGACCGTGGGGAGCTTTCTGGGGGGCCGTGTCCTGGAGCGGGTCGTCGCGACGGCGCTCGGCTCGACCGGTGGCCGGCGGCTGATGCAGCGTTGGGACAAGCGCGAGTTGACCCCGTTCGAGCATCGGATGCTGGCGCAACAGTGGGCGGGCGGGATTGCCAAGGCGGTGATTGCCGCCGGCCCTATCGTGGCGGCGGTGATGAGCTTGCGGAGCAGCGTTGACTCCGGCGGCGCGGCCGCTCCTGAGGGCAAACCGTTCGATTGGGCACGGGCCATCTCCCGGACGGCCGAGCTGCTGCTGGCCTTGGGGGCCATTCTCAAGGTGATCGGCGATTACCTGGAGACCCGTGAGGCGGTCGCGGCAGAGCACGAGGATTGAGGCGGTAGCTGAGGGTCGGGGCTACGCCTAGCCCCCCTATGGTCCCCCCGCTGCGGCGGGGGGACGTGGATTCCCGCGTGCGCGGGAATGACGGGGAAGGACCTAGTCGAGACGGCGGCTTTACGCTAATAGCTTGCCGGGATTGAGTAGGCCTTTCGGGTCTACGGCTCGCTTGAAGGCGTGCATCAGGGCCATTGTGGCCGGGTCTACGTTCAGGGGCATGAACTTGCGCTTCATAATCCCCACGCCATGCTCACCGGAGATCACGCCGCCAAGCTCGGTCGCGGCCGCGATGATGGCATCCGCAGCCGCCTCGCCCCGGCGCCGCTCGTCGGCATCGAGGCTGCTGAACAGCACATTGGGGTGCAAGTTGCCATCGCCAGCGTGACCGAACAATACCACCGGCACGCCGTATTCCTGACCGATCTCCTTGACGCGCCGCGCCATCGTCGGGATTGCCGGGCGTGGCACACAGATGTCCTCGCCAATCTTGTCCGGCCTCACGCGGCCGAGGGCGCCCGTAATCGAGCGGCGCGCCGTCCAGAGTGCTTCGGCTTCGTCCGCCGTGGCAGCCAGGCGGACTTCGCGGGCACCGGCGGCCGTGCAGAGGTCGCGGACCCGCGCTGCATCGCGGTCGGCCGCGTGCTCGTCGCCGTCGGTTTCGATGAGCAGGATGGCCTCCACGTCGAGCGGTAGGCCCAGGCCGCGGTAGGCCTCCACGCAGCGGATGGCAATGTCGTCCATCAGCTCGATCAGCGCCGGTGTAATTCCCTCGCGCAGGATGACGGAGACGGTGCGCGTGGCGTCCGCAAGACTTGGGAATACGGCCAGCAGCGCCCGCCGCGCCGGGGGCGTGGGAATCAACCGGACTTCAACGAGCGTGACCGCGCCGAGCGTGCCTTCCGAGCCGATAAATAGGGCCAGCACGTCCCAGTCTTCCTCGCGGCGCAGCGCGAGCACCTCGCCGTCGAGTAGCACGACTTCCAGTGCTTGCACGTAGTCCTGAGTGACGCCGTATTTCAGGCCCCGAGGACCACCCGCGTTCTCGGCCACGTTGCCGCCGAGCGACGAGACCTTGAAGCTCGACGGGTCGGGCGGATAGAACAGCCCGGCCGGCGTTACCGCGGTGAGGAGATCGCCCGTGAGCACGCCCGGCTCGGCGATGGCGCGGCGGCGGGTGGTCTCGACGGCGCGCAGCCGGTTGATGCGGCTGAGGTCGAGCACCAACTCGTGGGCAAGGGGCACACATCCGCCCGACAGGCCGGTGCCGCTGCCGCGGGGAATGATGGGCAGGTCGTGGGTATTGGCATAGGACAACAGGGCCGCGACGTGGCGCGTATTCGCCGGCTGCACGACGGCCAAGGGCGGGGTGCCGCGCAAGACGGTTGTGCTGTCGTAGGAGTAGCCGAACAGCGCCGCCGGCTCGGTAATCACCCGTTCCGAACCGACGAGCCGGCCGAGGTCGCGCCGGACGGCAGCGGCAGCATGCGGCGACGGCGCGGCGGTCATGGGGCGGCTCCGGGGATAGCCCCCCTATGGTCCCCCCGTCCCGACGGGGGGACGGCAGGTTCCCTCCCCTGTCGCAACGGGGGAGGGTTAGGGTGGGGGCGTGGGGCGGCTCCGGGGATAGCCCCCCTATGGTCCCCCCGTCCCGACGGGGGGACAGTCGGTTCCCTCCCCTGTCGCAACGGGGGAGGGTTAGGGTGGGGGCGTGGGGCGGCTCCGGGGATAGCCCCCCTATGGTCCCCCCGTCCCGACGGGGGGACAGTCGGTTCCCTCCCCTGTCGCAACGGGGGAGGGTTAGGGTGGGGGCGTGGGGCGGCTCCGGGGATAGCCCCCCTATGGTCCCCCCGTCCCGACGGGGGGACGGCAGGTTCCCTCCCCTGTCGCAACGGGGGAGGGTTAGGGTGGGGGCGTGGGGCGGCTCCGGGGATAGCCCCCCTATGGTCCCCCCGTCCCGACGGGGGGACAGTCGGTTCCCTCCCCTGTCGCAACGGGGGAGGGTCAGGGTGGGGGCGTGGGGCGGCTCCGGGGATGGCCCCCCTATGGCCCCCCCGCTGCGGCGGGGGGACGGGGTGGGGGCGCGGATTGCGGCCCCGTATCGGGGTACGGGGCATGCTTGCGCCGTCATGAAAGATAGGTGTCATTTTTCGTGCCAACGCCGACCGGTTGAGGGCAACGCCTGCTGTCCGGATCATTAAACCAATAAACGAGGCCGGCGCTTCCTGTTCGCATCAGCGCAGCCATTCGCTATAATCAGTGTAGGAATCACAGCAATACGGCCTGATCGCCGACCCTCACAGTGCCAGTGGCCTGTTTTCCTCGCTTGTTTGGTCAACTCCCTCCCCGGGCTGTTGCTACGGCGATCCGGCCGGGAAGGATGGCGCGTCGCGCCCGAATCGTATGAATGCTCAGTATCGTCGCCCCGAGTCCATGTCCAGCCCGCCCGTACACGCAGTCTCCTACGGATCCGTCGCCGTTTTCATTGACTGGGACAACTTTGCCATCGGCCTGCGGGAAGAGATGCCGGACCGGCCGCCGGACCTCGGTCCGGTCTTGCGCTGGGTGCGCCAGCTCGGGCCGGTGGCCGTCTGCCGCGCGTATGGCGAATGGCGCGACGCCGCCGAGCGGCTGGCCGTCTATAGCGCCGGCGTCGAGGTGGTCTACGCCCCGGTGCTCCCGTTAGCCAGCGCCGCGGCGCGCCCCAACGGTGGCAAGAGCCTGGCCGATACGGAAATGGCGGTGGATTGCGTAGATTTCCTGCACCTCATTCCCGAAATCGCCACCCTCGTCATCGTTTCCAGCGATAAGGACCTCATCCCGATCCTGCGGTTTGCCCAGCGTCGGGGCCTGCGCGTGTACGTCGTCGGATCGGATCGGACGGCCGGCGCCCTGCGCGATCAGTCCGACGATTACGTGACGTACCGCACGTTGCTGGAGCAGGAAGGCGAGGCGGTGACAACCCCGCCGGTGCGGCCGATGGAGGTGCCGCCGGGCCGCTTTGCGCGGGCGCCCCGGCTGACGCCGGCACGCTCGATGCTGGCGACGCCCACGGCCGCAAGTACCGAAAGTAGCACTACCGACGCCGATACCGGCAGCACTGCCGGCCCGTCGCGGGCCACGCTGCGCCGCCGCCGCGGCCGCCGCCGGCGCGGTGGAGGCACGGGCAACACAACCCCGGCAGCCAGCGACGCGGCCGCAGCACCGGAAACCGCCAGCGTGGAACCGGCGGCCCCTCCGGAAGCGGCAGAGAGCAAACCGGACCCGGCGATGGTGGCACCGCCGCCGGACGATGCGGACACGATCACCCCCAAAGAGCCTGAACCGCCGAGCGCAGACGCTCCGGCGGCCGCGGCGGCGGCCGTTGCCGACGCGCCCAGCGAGCCGGCGCCGGAACCGGCCGCAGCGGCCGAGGAAAGCCGCCCGGCGTTGAGGGTACTGCCCGGTGAGTCGCTCTCGCGCATGAAGCGGTCAGCGCCGGCGGCCGAGATGGCCCCGGAGACGCCGGCTGAGGAGTCCGCGCCGGTGGCAGCGGTGGCCGACGATTCGCCGGCACCGGCCCAGGAAAGCGCGGAAGCGCCGGCTGAACCGGCGGCGGTTGAGCTAGTCGCGCCGCCCGCAGCCGACGGTGCTCCGGCGAGCAGCAACGGGACAACCGCCGATGGCGAGGCTCCAGCGGCCGCAGTGGCCGACGACACCGCCGCAGCGCCGCCGGCAGCGGAGAAGAAGGCCAAGACCACTACTCGCCGGCGTTCTACACGTCGGCGCTCCAGTACGCGCGGCAGGTCCAGCACCGCCAAGGCCAAGACCGCGAAGTCGGCAAAGACTGCGAAAGCCACGGCGAGCGACAAGGCCAAGAAGGCCGAGGCCGCGCCGGCCGCGGAAGCCTAGTACCCCTGTGGCCCCCTCACAGGGGTAGGGTTTTCCGCAGGGATCCGCGGGCGGGGCAGACCTCACCCCCCGGCCCCCTCTCCAACATTTGGAGAGGGGGTGTAGGGGCCACGAATAGTCCTGGATTCCGGCTTTCGCCGGAATGACGAGAGCCGGGGCGCGATGAACCGCGCCTCTACAGAAAAACCTACCCTTGTGAGCCTGTGGCCCCCCCGCTGCGACGGGGGGCGGGGATTCCCGCGTGCGCGGGAATGACGGGGTGGGAAGGCTGATAGCTGAAAGCTAATACCCTTTCGTCTTGTCTACGACGTTGATGAGGGGCTGGCCTTGGGCGAATCGGCGGGCGTTCTCGCGCAGAATCTCCATCGCGCGGCGCTCCTTGCGTAAGGAATGCCCGGAGGAATGCGGCGTAATCAGGCAGTTGGACAGGCCCCACAGCGGGCTGTCGGCGGGCAGTGGCTCGATTGGCGTGGCATCCAGCCCGGCGTAGGCCGGCCCGCACCGGTCGTCCTGCAAGGCCGCCACGAGTGCGTCATGGTTCACCAGCCCGCCGCGGGAGACGACGATGAGACCGGCGTCCGGCTTCATGGTGGCAAACTGGGCGGCCGAGAGCATCCCGCGCGCCTGCGGCGTGTACGGCGCCGTCACGACGACCACGTCCGCTGCCGCCAGGAGATCGTCGAGCCGGTCCAGCGGCCAGACTTGCGCCAGCGCATCGTCTCCGGCGACCGGCTCACGATCCACGGCGATGACCTCCATCTCGAAACCGCGCGCCCGCGCGCCAACCGCCCGCCCAATTTGACCGTAGCCGATAATGCCCATTGTGCCGCCGGCCAGCTCCCAGGACACCGCCCGGACACCCGCGGCCTCCCAGCGGTGCGCGGCCTGCGCCTCGCGGGCACAGAGCAGCCCGCGACTAAAGGCCAGGAGCAGCGCAAAGGCGTGCTCGGCGATATTGGGCGCGTGGGCACCACGGGTGTTGGTGATGATGATGTCGCGCTCACGCAGCTCCGGGCTGGACCATAGCTGCTCCACACCGGCGCTCGACGTTTGTATCCAGCGGAGCCGACGGGCGTGCGGCAGCAGCGAGGCCGGCGGCCAGCCGTAGATACCGTCCGCGTCGGTGATCTCCGCACGCAGCGTCTCGTCGTCGAACGCCTCGACGACCGTGACGCCCTCAGCCTGCAGATCGTCCAGTAAATGGAAGCACCGGCTATTCGCCGTTGTTGCGAGTACGAGCTTCATTCCCACCTCCCCAGGTCGATGCTGACATTAGGCCATGCTGCACGTTACACTATAGTTGAGGCACGGCTTGACGGCGCACGGGGACACCGCCATCAGTGCGGCGAGCCGCTGCCCTTGCTATTGCTGCGAGCACAAACCATAAGGGAGGCAGAAGGCTATGTTTCGTTTCATATTCGGTACGTGGATCGGGCGCCTATTGATGTTCTTGGCGGCGGCTGGCGCTGCGGTCTGGGGCGTGCGGCGTTTCCTCGGGCTCGATCAAGCGGAGTCCGACGACTGGGCGCCCGCCCCGGAGGAGGCACCCGCGGAAACGAGCGCCGGCTCCACCGACGTGGATGCGAGCCTGCTCGAAATCTTGGCCTGCCCCGATGACAAGCAGCCCATCGTGAAGCTGGAAGACAAGATCGTCTGCACGAGCTGCGGCAAGCGCTATCCCATCCGCGACGGCATCCCGGTGATGCTGATGGACGAGGCCGAGGACGGCCCGGTGCCGACGGAGGCCGAGGTCGCAGCAGCACGAGCGGCGCTGCAAGGTGAGCCGGAAGCGGCCAGCGCGGCCGCCGAGGCAACCGCAGAGTCGAGCGCCGACGCCGAAAGCGGCGACCAAGCGGCCGCAGGCGAGAAGCAAGGTGGCTGAGGCCGCTCGACGCCACGCGATGAAGGGCTGACAACGGAGGCTTTCGCTGGGGAGCGAGTCGGACCTAACCCCCGGCCCCTTCCCTTCAGGGAAGGGGAGTCGGTGCAGCGACCGGGGGCTGCCTATAGGCCCGGATTCCCGCGCACGCGGGAATGACGGATGGGGGGGGCCGCGGCGAGCACGATGATGGCTGTAGAAACCGCAGAAGTAGTACCCCCACCCGCGGCAACGCGGCGGGCGGCGGGCGGCACACGCCAGCAGCGCCGGCGGACAGCACGCGCGCGCTACGGCACCATCGTTGCGGGGAGTGCCCTATTCCTCTTGGGCGGCTATTGGGACGTGTCCTGGCATATCATCATCGGCCGCGACACCTTCTGGAGTCCGCCGCATCTGGTGCTCTACGCCGGCATTATCGCCATCCTGGCGGCGTGCGGCGCGGCGGTCGCTCAAGCGGCTGCGGCTGCGCGCGGTCGGGGGCCGGCATTGCCGGGGCCGCTGGTCACGCTGCCGCTCGGACTGCGCCTGCCGCCGGGCATCTTGGTCACGATGGTCGGGGCCGCGATGAGCTTGGCCTCGGCGCCGATTGACGATACCTGGCACCGGCTGTACGGCCTGGACGTGACGGTGTGGAGTCCGCCGCACATCATGCTCGTTGCCGGCATGGTCATTGCACCGTTCGGTGCGTTCGTCGGCCTGGTGTTGGAGACGAACCGGCGGCTGCCGAACCGGCTCCGGCGGCTGTGGCACGACACGGGACAACTGTGGCGGCTGCCGCGTAGCGAGTTCGCGGGCATCGCGGCCGGTGGGGTGATGCTGGCGACCGCGCTGGCCGTGCTGGCCGAGTACGACTTCAACGTGCCGCAATTCGAATTGTACTATCAGCCGATCATCCTGGCGGCGTTGAGCGCGTTCGTCCTGGTCGCTGCGGCGCGAGCCAGTGGGCGCATTGGCGCTGCGACCCTCGCGGCGCTGGCCTACACGGCGATGCAGCTGGCGATCCACGTGGAGCTGGTGCTGCTCGACGGTATGCGGCCGCATATTCCGCTCATCTTGGCGGCGGCGCCGATCATTGACCTGGTGCTGGTGGGACTGCCGGTGCGTCCCCTGTGGGTCCGCGCCGCGCTGGCCGGGGCCGGCTTTGCCGGGCTGTTGACGGCGGTCCAGGTACCGTACCTCCTCGCCCGGGGCTGGATGCAATGGGAGCCGGCGATGCTCGGAGTGGCCGCGCCGTGGATGCTGGCCCTTGCGGCAGCGGGCGCCGTGTTGGGCTGGCTGGTCGGGAGTGCCCTGCGGCCCGTGCGTGAAGCGCCTGAGAGTTGAGCACGCCATGCGTACCCTCGCGGTCATCACCATCCTCGCATTGGCGCTGACGGTCATCGCCGGCCTGCGGCCGCAGCGGGAGCTTGATGTGGATGATCGTGAAGTGGCGGGCCGGCTCTGGCTGGACCCGGTGGCGCCCCGGGTCGGCGAGCCGGTGCAGCTACGCATGGTGCTGTTCGAGCGGGTCCGGGCGGTGCTGCTCAACGAGGATGGTCGCGTGCGCGTACCGCTGCCCTACGAAAGCCCGCGCGGGGGTGATACCGTCATCGGCGTGCTCCAGCCGACCGGTCGGGCCGGCGAGTACGTCACGAACCTGGCCTACACCGAGCCGGGGCTGCGGTGGATCAAGATTTATTTGGAAGGGCCGGAGGGACGCCTGGCGCTGAGGTCCGCATTCTGGGTGTTCGGCGCCGAGGAGTCACCGGAAGAGCCGGTGCCGGAATGGTTGGCGGTCGTCGTGGACCCCGAAGCGGGACGGGAAGCCGGGCTGCCGCCCTGGCTGGAGCCGGCCACCTACGTTGCCATCATCGCGGTCATCGGGGCCGAGCTGGCGATTATTTTCTGGTCCCTCGCCATCGCACGTCGCCAGCAGCGGCTCGCTGCCTAGGGGGCGACTACGCGACCCCGGCCCCCTCTCCATCGCCGAGCGATAGCGAGGGGGAGTAGATTCCCGCTTGCGGAGACCTTTGCAGAACTCCCAGATGGAGTGCGAGAGGGACACTACTCCACTCTTCGCTAACCTGGGAGGGCCGGTTTTTGGATTCCCGCTTGCGCGGGAATGACGGGAAGACGGGCGCAACATGTTGCGCCCCTACGGCTCACTCCTTACCCACCCCGGTCAAGGAAACCGGCCTCCCAGTACAATGGCGCCAGCGGACCACGTGGGAGGTTAAGAATGCGGCTCGATGAGTTCCGGCCTGAGGCGGTGTCGTCCGGCGCGAAAGAGACCTTCTACCTGGACGTTGCCCCGCTCCCCGACGGCGATACGCTGCGCCTGGCCGTGCTCGTGGCGCGCGGCCAAGCGGAGGGGCCGACGCTGCTGGTGTTGGGTGGCGTCCACGGCGACGAATACGAGGGGCCGCACGCGGTACGGACGGTCTTTCGGGCGCTCGCGGCGGACCAACTGCACGGCACGTTCATCGGCGTGCCCGTGACCAACGTGCCGGCGTTCGCGGCCGGGACCCGGAGTAGCCCGCTCGACGGCCTCAACCTTGCCCGCGTGTTTCCGGGCAGCCGCACGGGTACTACGACGGAGCGCATCGCGTACCAGGTCGGCAACCACCTGATCGGCCGGTGCGACCTGCTCGTTGACCTGCATAGCTCCGGCACGCACGCGGCGATGCCGACGCTCGTGGGGTACTACGCCCACGACAGCGCGGTCGGCCAGCGGTCCCGGGCGGCAGCGTTCGCTTTCGGTGCGCCGGTGGTGTGGGGACATCCGAGCGTGGCGCCGGGCCGCACGGTGAGCGAGGCCACGGAGCGTGGCATCCCCTGGCTCTACACCGAATGTCCGGGCGGCGGCTGGCTGCACCAGGATACGGCCGCGCTCTACGCGCGTGGCGTCACGAACGTCATGCGCCAACTGGGGATGCTGCCGGGTGATCCTGAGCACGAGCCGGCGCACTATCACCTCTACGGCAGCGGCCGGATCGAGGACGCGCTGGCGGTCCGGAACAGCGGGTTTCTAGTGCCGGCTGTCCAGATACTAGACCGGGTGCAGCGCGGCGACCTGTTGGGTCAGGTACACGGACTGGCCGGCGAGGTACACGAGGAGTTACGCGCGAATGCCGCCGGCGTGCTGATCTTTATGCGGACGACGCCCGCGGTCGCGCCCGGTGACTTGGCCTTCATGGTCACTGGGGAGGCGGATTGGACCTAGCCCCCCTATGGTCCCCCCGCTGCGGCGGGGGGACGTGGATTCTCGCTTTCGCGGGAATGACGGGGCGGGGCAACCGGCGCTACGCATAGGCTGCGGCGGCGCGGCCGGCGATGCGGCCGAACGCCAGGCCGAGGACCAGGCCGCCGGTGTAGCCGCGCGTGTAGATGCCGCCCACGTCGGCGCCGGCTGCGTAGAGGCCGGGGATGGGCTGCCCGCTCGTATCGAGCACCTGCGCTCGCGCGTTCACGCGGGCGCCGCCATAGGTGAAGGTGATGCCGGGCAGGCAGCGCAGCGCGTAGAACGGCGGCGTCTCAAGAGGGAGCAGGCCGCCCGATTTAGGGATGGGCAAGGCGGCGCCGTCCCCGGCGCGGGCGGCGGCGTTGTATTGCTCCAGGGTGGCCAGCAGGCGGTCGCGGGCTACGCCCCAGCGCGCCGCCATCTCGTGGGCCAGCGCGGGCAACGAGGACGCTTCCAGAATCTCACCGCTGGCGTCGCGGATGTGCTGGAGGCGGTCCGCCCGCGCGTCGCGGCCGTCTCCCCGTGGCCCGGCATAGGTGGCGCGAATGGCCTCGTCGTACACCAGGAACACTAACGCCTGCTCTTGCTGCGCGGCCGCGTGGACCGTCACCTCGTCGCCGAGGAACTCGTCGTCGAAACGCGCACCATGCAGATTGACGAAAACGGCGTGCTCGCTGAAGTCCGGCTTGACGGCGGCAAAGTTGTGCAGGCCCACCTCAGCCGGCGGCGCGGGCACCATATGGCCGTAGAAGCGGCTGAATGGCCCGGCGGTGGCGGCGCCGGCACGCAGGGCGGCCTGGAAGCCGTCTCCAGTACTGAAGGCGTTGGCGCGCAGCACCATTTGATCGGCCCAGCGTCCCAGATAGCGGGCGCGTAGCTCCGGGCTGCCCTGAAAGCCGCCGGTCGCCAAGATCACCGCGCGAGCCTTCACGGTGGCAAAGCCCGCTTGTCCCAGCACCCGGACGCCGCTGATGGCGCCGCGGTCGTCGAGCAGCAGGTCGCGCAGCCCGGTGCCGGTGATGATCGTGCCGCCGATGGCGGTGAAGCGGTCCGCGAGCGCGGTCATGGCGGTGGCAGCGTCGGGTTGGCAGGCGTAGATGACGCGGCGGAAGCGGTAAGGCGTGTCCAGGGACCGCTCTTCCAGATCAACGCCCTGCCGCCGGAGCCAAGGGATGCCCGCGTGGAAGCTCTTGATGAGCGCCCGGCCCAGCGCCGGATCGCCGCCCGGCTGGACCGAAAGCCAGCCCTCCAGGTCGGTCGCACACCAGATCGTGCCGCCGGAGGCGGCTGCGGAGCCGCCGATGCGCGGCGCTTTTTCGAGCAGCACGGTGCGGGCGCCGGCCTCCTGTGCGCTGCACGCAGCGGTCAGCCCGCCCATCCCGCCGCCGGCCACGACAACCTCGGCTTCGATGGCAGTCATTGTCCATAGAGTGTACTGGCTGGGGTGTCTGCCCCCCTATGGTCCCCCCGCTGCGGCGGGGGGACGGGGAGCATCGCGCTGCGGCGGCGGGGGGACGGGGAGCATCACGCCGCCTGGGACTCGCCACTGACGCGGGAGTACCCAGTCGTATATCCTTGCCCTGGGAGTAAAGGGTATGGATGAGCAAGGGCCGCTGCGGCTGGCCGTCGTTGGTAGTGTCACCAGCGTCCGGCAGCTCGCGCGGCGGAGCGGTGAGTTTGCGAGTTTCCGAGTGACCGCAGAGTTTTCCGGCGGCGGCAACTCGTCAGCGGTAGGTGATTGGCTCGATGGCGAGCCGAGCAACACGGCGGATGCCGTGTGCTTCCTCGACGAGCAGGTAAGCTCGGTCGTGTTGGCGGAACAGAGTATCGCCCGTGGCCTCCACGTGTGGTGCGCCGGCCCTTTGACTGCGGAGGCCGACGCGCTGGAGTCGGTCGCGGCGCAGGCGGCAGCGGCCAACGTGACGCTGGTCTGTGGCGGCGTTGCTGCCTACACCAGCGGCGCGCAACTCGCCGCCGACGCGCTGGCGAGCGGCGCTTTGGGGCGGCTCGTCTGCTTACGCGCCTTGCAGCTCGGCGGCGATCCAACCGACCGCTGGCCGTTGGCCGAGCAGCTGGCGCTGGCCAATAGCCTCGCCGCCGATACGGCCACTACCGTGTACGGCCAGAGCGCCGGCAAGCGCCACCTGAGCGTCAGTCTGTCCTATGCCGGCGGCGTGACCGCGTTGCTGGCGCTCGGCGCGGCGCCGGGCACGCCGCCGGTAGACGAGCTGATGGTGCTGGGCAACCGCGGCGCCTTCTATGACACGATGGCTGCCACGACGCTACTCATGCTCCCGGCGGGTGCGGGAGCCGGCGGCGCCTATCGGGAGGAAGACGCCGGGCCGGCGCTCGCACGCTGGGCCGACCGGTGTGCCCAAGCCGCTGCGGGGAGCGCCGCGCCGCCGGTGACGGTAGAGCAGGCGCGCGAGGTCGTGGAGCTGATGATGCACATCGAGCAAGCGGTCGAAAGTGGTGAACCGGTGGTCGTGCGCGGCATGGGGGCGGAAGATGAGTAGGGATCACGTCTACGGCGTCGCGCTGTTGAGCAACGCCATGCACCAGAGCGGCTATGCGCCTGGCATGGCACGGCATCCGCGGCTGCGGGTGCTGGTGCTGGCCGATGATCCGGGGCAGGAGCCGCTCGTGGTGCAGCGCAATCGGGAGCTGGCCGACGAGCTAGGGGTGCCGTATATCGAGGACGTAGATGCGGCGCTGAATTGGCCGGGGGTGGAAGTCGCCAGCGTATGTCCGCAGATCGAGCGGCGCGGCGATCTGACTCCACGCGCCGCGGCGTCGGGCAAGCACCTCTGGCTGGATAAGCCGCTGGCGCCTACCGTCGCCGACTGCACGGCGATTGTGGACACGATGCGCCACACCGGGCAGAAGACCTCGATTGTCAGTCACCTCGGCTACGACCATATCCAGCAGGCGCGGCGGTGGATTGCCCAGGGCAGCATCGGCGATATCCTCGCTATCCATGCCGACGTACACTTTGCCAAAGGCCAGCCGGACCGCACCGACACGCCGCCAGCGCCGCCGGCACCGCTCGGCCGCTGGACGTATCGGACGCCGGACGGCATCAGCGATCCGACTCAGTCGGGCCACAGCGTCATCGCCAAGCGCGAGCTATACGAGGTCGGGTATTACGCCGTCGTGCATATCCGCTACCTGTCGGGCCTGCCGGTCGAGGGGGTCTTTGCCCGCGCGGGAGCGCATTTCTTCGAGGCGCACGCGGAGCGCGGCGTCGAGGACTTTGCCACCATCGAGTTGACGCTGGCCGGGGGCGCTATCGGGACGATCACGACCGGGCGCATCGGTCGGGACAGTCATCCGCTGAATGGGGCCAACCACCTCACGATTATCGGGACGCAAGGGACGCTGCTACTCGATCTGCGGCGGCAGACAGCGGAGCTATGCAGCGGCGTGTCTGCGGAGCGGGGCACCAGCAGCCTCGTCCGTGACGACGCCAGCGACGCGCTGGTCAACCATTTTGTGCGCGTGCTGGACGGCGAGGAGCCGGCCTGGGCGGACGTGGAAGCGGGCCGCGCCCACGTAGCGACGCTCATGGCGGCGTATGAGTCGGTCGCTACGGGCGCCGTGGTGCGTCCGGAGTACAGCTGAGGCGGCGGCGTAACGAAAAAATGCTCAAGCACGCTATCCTCGCGGCGCTCATTATTGCCGGCACGCTTGCTCTTGCCGCCTGCGAGCTAGGTGGCGAGAGCGGCGACGTGGCCGCGCTGCGCGAGCAGTTGGCCGGCAAGGACGCGCAGATCGCCGCGTTGCAGGCGCAGGTCGCGTCCCAAGGCGGGGCGGCAGCCACCGCGCCGGAGACTCGGAGCCGGTTGGCAACCGTCAGGGCACGGGGGCGACTCGTCTGTGCTGGCCGGGCTGACTTGCCCGGTTTCGGATACCTGGACGCCACGGGGCGCAACGTGGGATTCGACGTGGACTTGTGCCGGGCCGTGGCCGCGGCCATCTTCGGCACCGGCGAGGCGGTGGAGATTATTCCCGGCACGTCGGCCGAGCGCGGCCCCACCATCCAGTCGGGCGACGTAGACCTCATGGCGCGCAATGTCACGTGGACCACCACGCGCGACGCGCAGTGGGGGAACTTCACCACGATCATGTTCTACGACGGTCAGGGCTTCATGGTGCCGAAGGCCAGCGGCATTGATAGCGCCCTGAAGCTGGGCGGTACGACCGTCTGCGTGACCAGTGGGACCACCACCGAGCTGAACCTGGCGGACTTCTCCCGGCAGCACGGACTGAAGCTGGAGGCCGTCATCTTCGAAGACACCGCATCCATCCATAGTGCCTACGAGCAAGGGAGGTGCGATGTCCGCACCGGTGACAAGTCGGGGTTGGCAGCGGTGCAGAGCGCGCTCAAAGACCCGGACGCACACGTCATCCTGCCGGAGACGATCTCCAAGGAGCCGCTGACACCAGTGGTGCCGCACGGCGATGACCAGTGGCTGGACCTGGTCAAGACGGTGCTGTACGTCTTGATTAACGCCGAGGAGTTCGGGGTCACGATGTCCAACGTGGACCAGATGATGCAGCACGAGAACATTCAGATTCGGCGGCTGCTGGGCACGGAAGGCGAGTTCGGACAGGCCGACTTGGGGCTTGAGCCGACGTTTGCCGTGGACGTGCTCAAGGCCGTCGGGAACTACGGCGAAATCTACGACCGCTACATGGGGCCGGAGGGAGATTCCTTCACGCTGCCACGCGGGCCGAACGAGCTATGGACCGACGGCGGGCTGCTCTACGCGCCGCCGCTGAGGTGAGGTGCCGGTGATGATAGTGATGATAGTAAGGATCGTGCAGACGGCTCTGCTGGTAGGTATGGCGTTAGTCCTGGCGGCGTGCGAGCTTGGCGGCGAGAGCGGTGCGGACACGGCCGCGCTGCGCGAGCAACTGGTCAGCAAGGACGCGCAGATTGCCGCGTTGCAGGCGCAGGTCGTTGCCCAAGGCGGGGCGGCACATAGTCGGCTGGAGCGGGTCAGGTCCAGAGGGAAGCTGGTCTGCGCCGGCCGGGTGGACCTGCCCGGTCTCGGCTACCTCGACGCCAATGGGCGCAACATCGGGATTGACCCGGACCTGTGCCGGGCGGTGGCTGCTGCCATCTTCGGCAATGGCGAGGTCATCGAATTCATTCCAGTCACCGCGGCAGAGCGTGGTCCCACCATCCAGTCGGGGGAGGTGGACATCCTGTTACGCACGGCGACGTGGACCACCACGCGCGACGCGCAGTGGGGCAACTTCACTACTGTGACGTTCTACGACGGCCAGGGGTTTATGGTCCGGAAGGATAAGGGCATCACCAATACCAAGCAGTTGAATGGCGCATCCGTCTGCGTGACCAGCGGCACGACCACGGAGCTGAACCTAGCCGACTTCTTCCGGCAGAACAAGCTGGAGCTGGAGGCGGTGGTGTTCGAGGACACCGCCTCCGTCTACAAGGCCTACGAGCAGGGGCGGTGCGATGCCACCACGAGCAACAAGTCTCAACTGGCATCGGTGCGGAGTGGGTTCCACGACCCCGATGCACACATCATCCTGGACGAGACAATCTCCAAGGAGCCGGGCACGCCAATCGTGCCGCACGGTGACGACCAGTGGCTGGACCTGGTCAAGACGGTGCTGTACGTCTTGATGAATGCCGAGGAGTTCGGGGTGACACAGACCAACGTGGAGCAGATGAAGCAGCACGAGAACATTCAGATTCGGCGGCTGCTGGGCACGGAAGGCGAGTTCGGGCAGGCCGACTTGGGGCTTGAGCCGACGTTTGCCGTAGACGTGCTCAAAGCCGTGGGGAACTACGGCGAGATTTATGACCGCTACATGGGGCCGGAAGGGATATCCTTCGCGTTCCCGCGCGGGCCGAACAAGCTGTGGAGCAATGGTGGGCTGCTCTACGCCCCGCCGCTGCGTTGAGAGAGTGGGGAGGTAGTCAGCGATGATAGGCAGCATCGTCCGGGCGGCTCTGCTGGTAGGGATGGCGTTAGTCCTGGCGGCGTGCGAGCTTGGCGGCGAGAGCGGTGCGGACACGGCCGCGCTGCGCGAGCAACTGGCCAGCAAGGACGCGCAGATCGCCGCGTTGCAGGCGCAGGTCGCGGCCCAAGGCGGACCGGCAGCCGCTGCGCCGGAGACCCGGCGCAGGCTGGATAAGGTCAAGGCGAGGGGGCGGCTGACCTGCGCCGCCCCCAACGACGTCCCCGGCTTGGGCTACTTGGACTCCGAGGGGCGCAACCTCGGGTTCGACGTGGACCTGTGCCGGGCGGTGGCCGCAGCCATCTTCGGTAACGGCGAGGCGGTGGAGATTATCTCCCTCGCTTGGTCCGAGCGCGGCTCCGCCTTACAGGCGGGCGATCTGGACCTGTTGTCCATGACCACCACCTGGACCACCACGCGCGATACGCAGTGGGGAAACTTTACTATCATTACGTTCTACGACGGCCAGGGGTTTATGGTGCCGAAGGGCAAGGGCATTGATAGTGCGTTGAAGCTGGGCGGCACGACCGTCTGCGTGACCAGTGGGACGACGACCGAGCTGAACCTGGCAGACTTCCTCCGGCAGCACAATTTGCAGGCGGAGACGGTCGTCTTCGAAGACAACTCGGCGGCGGACAGCGCCTATGCCCAGGGCCGCTGCGACGTTATCACGAGCGACAAGTCGGCGCTGGCGGCCACTCGCAGCGGCTTCGAGAATCCGGAGGACCACATCATCCTGCCGGAGACGATCTCCAAGGAGCCGCTGACGCCGGTGGTGCCGCACGGCGACGACCAGTGGCTGGACCTGGTCAAGACGGTGCTGTACGTCTTGATTAACGCCGAGGAGTTCGGGGTGACACAGGCCAACGTGGAACAGCTGCGGAACCACGAGAACATCCAGATTCGGCGGCTGCTGGGGGCGGAAGGCGAGTTCGGGCAAGCGGACTTGGGGCTTAAGGCGACGTTTGCCGTGGACGTGCTCAAGGCGGTGGGGAACTACGGCGAAATCTACGACCGCTATCTAGGCCCGAACGGATTGTCGTTCCCGCTGCCCCGGCAGCAGAACGAGCTGTGGACCAACGGTGGGCTGCTCTACGCGCCGCCGCTGCGCTAGGCATATTCTCCGGTTATGCCTGCTTGCCGGGCGGCCCTCACCCCCCGGCCCCCTCTCCACCATGTGGAGAGGGGGTGGATTCCCGCTTTCGCGGGAATGACGACTCTGCGAAGGTCTCCTGGCGCGGGCAGCCAGGGCGGGGGCGCCAGCGGCAGTCCTAGTGGCCTGGATTCCGGCTTCCGCCGGAATGACGAAACGGGGCAGGGGATGACGCGATGGGGTTGGTGGCGAGGGCCGTCAGTGGCCGCTCGGCACGTCCGGCTGTGCCGCTGCCCGTTATCTATTCTGGATGGCATCGAGTAGCACCGGGGGGCTGATATGAAGGTCAGCGTTCGCTTAGGTACCGCAGCCGACACGGAGCAGGCGGCGCATGTCTTGCTCGCCGCCTACAATATGGGCGATCTGGCCGAGGCGCGGGCGGCCTACCAGCGCGAAATCGAGGTGGGCCACCGGTATCTGGTGGCCGAGGCAGCGGGTGAGATCGTCGGCGTTAGCTCCTGGTATCTGCACGGCGTTCCGCATCATGGGCTGGCGGAGCTGGATCGGATTGCCGTGCTGCCGGCATACCGGATGAACGGCGCCGGCGGCGAGCTATTTCACAGCCTGGTCGCAGACGCCCAGCATTTCTACGCCGAGCGTAGCGAGCGACTCCGCAAGCTGTTCCTGATGACGCACGACGACAACCATGCCGCCCACGCGCTCTATCGCAAGGTCGGGATGGAGAAGGAAGTCGTGCTCAAGGACCATTATTACGACGGCCGGGCGGAAGCGGTATTTTCCATCTTCTTTCCGCGCGCGGAGTCGTAGGGGCGCGATTGGACCTAACCCCCGGCCTCCTCCTGACTGGGGTAGGTTTTTGTCTGCATCAGGATTTGCAGGATGCAAGGATAAGCCGGATGGATTGCGGCGCAAGCCGCAATGACGGGAGCGCGGCCAGGGCGCCCACAAGGGACGCCCCTACGGCAGTGGTGGCGGGACGCCAGGATTGCCGCGGGTGGGGGTACGGGGACCACGAGTAGTCCTGGATTCCGGCCCCGTATCGGGGTACGGGACATGCTTTCGCCGGAATGACGAACGCCTGGGCGCGATGAATCGCGCCTCTACGCAAAAAACCTACCCTTGTGAGTCCCCCGCGCAGCGGGGGGACGGGCGCAGCGTGCTGCGCCCCTACAGCATGGCTTGTACCTACTCCCGTATGCTGTCTCCCGCTACGGTAGGATAGGGGTGACGCTACTCCTACCAACGGGAGGGAGACTTCAAGATGCCCCCACTACGGATAGCCGTGATTGGCGCCGGCGCGGAGCCTGGCTCGCGGGCACGGCAGTACCTCGCTACCATCGCTCGGCTGCCGGACCACTATATCCTCGCGGCGGTGTGCGACCGCAACGCGGAGGTCAGCCGACAGGCGGCGGCTACCTATGGCGCCCAGGCACATTACAGCGACGTGCGGGAGCTGTTCGCGGCCGAGCGCCCCGACGTGGTGCTCAGTCTGGCGCCGAAAGACTCGCACGTCGTGATCGCACTGACGGCGGCGCGACGCGGTATCCACGTGCTGACGGAAATCCCGGTGGCACACACGCGGCGGTACGCGGCGGCTATCGCGCAGGCGTGCCGCGACAACGGTGTGCTGTGGGAGGTGGCTGAACAGGTCTGGGTGTGGCCGCAGGAGCAGCTCAAGCAACGTCTGTTGGCGGCGGGTCACATCGGGCAGGTGACGCACGCGCGGCTGTGGTACCAGACGGGGCAGTATCACGGCTTCAGTGGCGTGCGCCAACTGATTGGCGCCGAGGCGACGCGCGTGCTGGGCCACAGCAGGACAGTTCCGGCTGCGCCGTATACGGCCTATGGTGGAGAACGGGAGACGACGGTGCGGTGGGACAGCGGGGTCATCGAGTTTGCCAACGGCGTGACGTGCCTGTTCGAGAAGGCACCCCGCCCCTTTCCGCTCCGCACCTATCCCCAGGGATGGCAGATCGAATGCACCGAAGGGGTGCTGGAATATACCCGGTGTGTGCAGTGGCAGGGCGCGGAAGAGCGGGCCTATGAGATCGAGGAAGTACACGACGAGCGCGGGGGTGAGCGGGTGCTCCGGCAGGTGCAGGTGGATACCGATCCGCCGGTCGTTTGGGAGAACCCGTTCCAGGAATATCGGATCGGCAGCCCGGACGACGTAGCCAAAGCGGCGATCCTGACCAGCTTCCACGCGGCGATTACGGGCGGCGGCGTGCCGGCCTACGGAGTGGAAAATGCGCTACGCGATTGGGAGCTGTGCCTGGCAATACGCGAGAGCGCCGACCGGGGCAATACCTGGGTAGAGCTACCCCTTCGGGAGCCGACGGCGCTGGAGCGCCAGCTCGAAGCCGCCTACGTGCGGCGCTACGGGCATGACCCCATCGAGGAGACGGAGCAACTGCTGGAAACGACGTTCACGCGGTCGGCGGTGATGTGGTCGCTGTCGCACTGGCTGTAGGGGATGCCGCAGGGAGGGTGTGGTGAGGCGTAGACCGGGTGGGTAGGGGGTGGGGTTTGCCCCCCTATGGTCCCCCCGCTGCGGCGGGGGGACGGGGATTCCCGCTTTCGCGGGAATGACGGGCGCAGCGGCAGGGCCGGGCACCGTGTAGTAGCATACGAGCCGGGTGGTGGCGTACACGCCGCGCCGGAGGAGGGGTGGAAGGGATGAGCGCGACGCACGAGCCGGGCGGGCCGGGAGCGGCGGAGCAACCGCTGTTGCTTATCACCGGAGCCGCCGGGCGGATTGGCACGTACTACCGGGGGCATTTGGTCAGGCACGGCGCGCCGTGGCGGCTGCGGCTCCAGGACCTGCGTGTGATTGACGATCCGGGCGCGGCCGAGGTGCAGACGAGCGACTTGGCGGACATGAACGCGGCCCGCTGTGCGGTGGCCGGGGCGCACACCGTCCTCCATCTGGCGGCGGACCCGGACCCGGCGGCCGACTTCTACGCGACGCTGCTGGACCGCAATATCAAGGCCACGTACAACATCTACGCCGCCGCCGCCGAGGGCGGCGCGCGCCGGGTGATCTTCGCCAGTAGCGTGAACGCGGTGATCGGCTATCCGCGCGGCGTGCAGGCGCATACGCACATGGTGGCGCGGCCGGGCAACGTCTACGGCGCCACCAAGGCCTGGGGAGAGGCATTGGCCGCGTCATTCTCGTTCCAGCATGGCCTTTCCTGCATCGCGGTGCGGATTGGTGGCTTCACACCCCCGGAGCGACTGCGCGAGCGGCTCGATCCGCACGCCCCGGACGCCGCCCGGACGCTCTCGTGGGTGGTGACGGCGGCGGACCTCAGCCGGCTGTTCGACTGCTGCTTGGCGGCGCCGGATGACCTCGACTTCGCCGTGGTGCATGGTTTGTCGAACAATCGCTATCCGGCGATGGACTTGGACTCCACGCGGCGGCTGCTCGGCTACGAGCCGCAGGATGATGCCTTTGCGCTCGCGGAGGCATTCGCTGCCGAGAGCTGAAGGGGGAGCACGATGGCTACGACTACCGGATCGGGGTCCGGCACGGGCGCGGTTACAGAGCCGTTCGACATCAGCATTGGCGGAGGCCACTGTAGCCTTGTCGAGCTGACCACGGGGGGCCTACTGCTGCTGAGTACCCGCTTGCAACTCTCTCGCTCGACAGACGGCGGCCGGACATGGAGCGACTTCACGCCGGCCGTGGACGAGCACGGGGCGGCGCTGGACGGGGGCGCGCACTCGACGGGGCTGTTGCGGCTGCAATCGGGGGCGCTGGCCATCACCTATGGCCGGCTCGAAACGACGACCGGGCCACATACCGGATCGGGGTCCGGCACAGGCGATGACTTCGGTATGTTCGTCCGGCTGTCCCGCGACGAGGGGCAAACGTGGCTGCCGGAAGTCCGGATCAACCTGCCGGGGGTCTATGCGCCGAGCTACCATAACGCGATGATCCAACTGAGCAGCGGACGGCTGCTGCTGCCGGTGCGGTGGATCTTCACGGGCAGTCACCCGGACCGCGGCGGCCGGACCCACGCTTGGGGCCGGCTGGGTGGGCAGCGTTTCGCGGTCGAGGGCCATGCCCACCGGCCGGAGATGGATATCACGTTTGTGTACTACTCCGACGACGAGGGGCAGACCTGGCGGCGCAGCCGCGATGAGTTGATGGGCTGGTTCAACGATGGCTACGAGGGCGTTACGCCGGTAGACGAGCCGGTGGCGGCCGAGCTACGCGACGGGAGCGTGCTGCTGTTCGGCCGCTCGACGGTGGGCCGCATTGTCAAGTCCATCAGCCGCGATGGCGGCGTGAATTGGAGCACCGTCGAGGCTACGGAATTGCCAAGCTCCTATTCGCCGTGCCGACTGGCGCGTGTGCCCGGTACGGATGACCTACTGGTGATCTGGAACCAGGTATCCGGCGAGGAGATTCGGCGGGGCTACCGGCGGGGACGGCTGTCAACGGCGATCTCGAAGGACGACGGCCGCACCTGGGAGCACCACCGCACGCTGGCCCTCAGTCCGGGGCTGGCGGACGTGGCGCAGGTCCGGCCGGACGCCGCGCTGCGGATGGTCCGGGCAGCCGACAGCCTGGGTGATCTAGCGGACGGCTACACGCTGTATCACTATCCCGACGTCGCGTTCGCCGGGGACACCGTCTATCTGCTCTACAACGCGGGCTACTACACGCCAACCGCCGATGGAGTCGAGCAGCGGCAGGAGCGCCGGCTGCGCGCCGTGCCGACAAGCTGGTTGTATGGAGCGTGACAAGGAGGAAGCGCCATGACGACGTATCGTGCCGGGGTGATCGGGCTGGGCCGGATGGGCTGGCTGTACGACGCTTCGCTGCCGTATCCGCCGTCGGTGCGTGAAGAGGACGGCACGCCGAACGAGCTGCCGCCCCTGCGTGACCACTCCGACATCCCGCCGATGGAGCACCCCGGGAAAGAGGGCCTGCCCACGAGCTATGCCGCGGCGCTGCAGCGGCATCCGCGGACGCAGCTGGTGGCCGGGTGCGATCCGAGCGAGGAGCGGCTGGCGGCCTTTGGGAAGCATCACGGGGTAGAGGCGCTGTATACCGACTACCGGGAGTTTTTGACCAAAGAGCGGCTGGACCTGGTCGCCATAGCCAGCCATGCGGCCCTGCGGCCGGACGCGACGGCGCTGGCGGTTGAATGTGGCGCCAAGGCGGTGATGACCGAGAAGCCGATGACGCTGACCTTGGCCGAGGCCGATAGGATGGTGGAGGTGTGCGAGCAAGCGGGAGTTCCACTGGCGTGCGGTGCGATCAGCGTCAACCACCCGGCTTTTGTGCAGGCGAAAAAGCTGCTCACCGACGGCACGCTTGGCACGATCCTGAGCATGGAGACCTCGCGGGCGATGGCGCAGCACAATGCTTGGATCTACCTGGTGGACAGTCCCGGGGAATGGGTCATCGGCGTGAGCGACGACGAGGAGTCCGTGCGGCGGAACGGGGAGTTCGACGGCACCGGAATCATCCAGTTCGCCAACGGCGTGCCGGGGTTCTTGCGGCCGGGCGCGCCGCAGGTCCGCATCACCGGCGAGCGCGGGGAGCTGATCTTCGACTGGAAGCACTTTCGGCTGTGGCTGGACGTGGATGGGCCGGGGGGCACAGGGCGCGTGGAGATGCCGTTTCCGGACCCGCAAGTGTTGGGGCAGTGGTCAATACTGTATGGCGTCGAGGACGTGATCCGCTGCCGGGAGCAGGGCGGCGAGCCGCGGGTGAGCGGGCGGCGAGTGCGCGACGCGATGGAGATCGAGATCGGACTGCGGGAATCGCACCGGGCTGGCAACGTCAGGGTGGCGCTGCCACTGGCGGACCGCTCGCTGGGCATGGTGTACGACTGGTTCCGGTAGTGCCCCCCTATGGCCCCCCCGCTGCGGCGGGGGGACGGGGATTCCCGCTTGCGCGGGAATGACGGCTCAAGGGTGAGGCAGAATGGTGGGCCGGGGGTGAGGTGGAAGGGAGGGCGGCGATGGTGACGATGAGCGGTGAGTTGGCATTGCTCGGCGGTACGCCGGAGGTGACGCGGCCGATCCCGCTGTGGCCAGCGGTCGGCGATGGCGAGATTGACGCCGTGGTGGTGGCGCTGCATCAGTCGCGCAGCGACGTGCAGTACCTCAACTCCATGCCGGGTGGTGGCCCGGTGGCGGCGCTGGAAGAGGACTTCGCCGGGCATTTCGGTGTGCGCTACGCCATCGCGTCGGCTTCCGGCGCGGCCTCGCTGCACATGGCGCTCTACGCCGTCGGAGTGGAAGCCGGGGACGAGGTGATTGTCTCGCCGTACACGTGGGGGCAGACGGTCTCGCCGATCCTCAATCAGGGCGCGATTCCGGTATTCGCGGACATCGAGCCGGCGACGTATACGCTCGATCCGGAGGCCGTCGAGGCGCGGATTACGCCCTACACAAAGGCTGTTTTGGTGGTTCACATCTTCGGTCAGCCGGCCGACATGGACGGGCTTCTGGCGGTCGCGCGGCGGCACGGGCTGCCTGTGATCGAGGATTGTGCCCAGGCGACGGGCGGGCGGTACCGGGGACAGTACGTGGGTACCATCGGGGACGCGGGCTGCTTCAGCTTTGGCGACGGCAAGCAGATCATCGGCGGCGACGGCGGGATGGTGCTGACCAACGATGCGGGAATCTACGAGCGGGCGTGCGCGATTGGCTCGCACCCGGCACGGCAGGAGCGCGACATCCAGGACCCGGCGTTGACGCCGTACATTGACAGCCTGACGTACACCTACCGCATTCACCCGCTGGCGGCGGTCATCATCCGCGAGCAGCTCCGGCACATGGATGCGTGGAACGCCGAGCGGCGGGTCAATCACGAGCGGCTGTCGGAGGGGCTGGCCGGCGTGGGCGGGCTGCGGCCGGTGGCGGAGACGGCCGGTGGCGAGCACGTCTACCATCGCCACAGCCCGACCATAGTTCCGGACGAGCTAGGCGGCGTAGACCGCGAAACCATCGTGGCGGCATTGGAGGCAGAGGGAGTACCGGCCAACCTGGGCTACGTGCAGCAGCCGATCCACCTGCGGGCGCGGTTCCAGGACCGAGCGTACTTCTTCGGCCGGCAGTACCCGTGGGCGGCCCATCCCAGCGGTCGGGGAACGGACGCGGTGGGCTACCGCGCCGGGGACTGCCCGGTCGCCGAGGAACGGTGCGCCACCGAGGAACTCGACCTGCTTGGCATGACGGCGCCGGCCTGGCGCGGCGACCAGCGCGCGCTGGTGGACCAACACGTGTGCGCGGTGCAGAAGGTCTTTGAGCCGGCGAACCTCGCGGCGCTGCGGGACTGGGAGCGGCGGACCTACCCCCAACCCTCTCCCTAAAGAGACCTTTGCATAAGGAGGCCGCGGGGTGGTAAGGAAGGCTACCACTAACCAGCCGCACGAGGGGGCACGATGCAACGCAAGATCGGGAACCACCTGCCGATCGAGGCCGATTTGCCACCGCAGATCGGGCGCAACCCGCGCTTGGAACGCTTGGCGCAACTCTTTGACTGGGACCGGTTGGGCGCGGTGGTGCAGGACATCTATGCCGCCCCCACGGGCCGGCCGAGCTATCCGCCCCTGATGTTGGTCAAGGTGCTGCTCCTCCAACAATGGTACGCCGCCTCGGATCCGGAGATGGCCGCCGCGCTGTGTGACCGCTTGTCCTTCCGCCGGTTCGTCGGGTTGGGGCTGGCGGACGAGGCGCCCCACTACGCCACGATCAGTCGCTTCCGCCAACAGTTGACCGCCCGCGGGCTGGCCGCGGCATTGTTCGCGGAAGTCAGTCGCCAGTTGGCGGCCCACGGCCTGGTGGTCAAGGCGGGCACATTGCTGGACGCGACGTTGGTGCAAGCCCAGGCGCGCCGGCCCACGGGGACGGCCCAGCCGGGCGCCAAGAGTCCGACCGATCCGGATGCCGCCTGGGCCGGCCGGGGGGCCCAGGCGCACTTTGGCTACAAGGTGCATCTCGGAGTGGATGCCGGCTCGGGGCTGATCCGCACCGCGTGCTTGACCGCAGCCCGGATCGCCGAGAGCACGGTGGCGGACACGCTGATCCTGGGGGATGAAGCGGCAGTGTACGCCGACCGGGCCTATGAGTCCAAACACCGGCGGCGCTGGCTGAAGCGCCGGGGGATCAAGGATCGGATCATGCATCGCTCCCACAAGTACCAGGCCCGCTTACCGTACTGGCAACGGCGACGCAATCGCTTGATCGCGCGGGTGCGGGCGCCAGTGGAGCAAGTGTTCGGGACGCTGAAGCGGCTGTATCGCTACCGGCGGGTGCGCTACCTGGGCTTGGCACGCAATACGACGGAACTGTGGTGCAAGTGTCTCGCGTACAACCTGCGCCGCGCCGAGCGCCTGCTGCCCCGACCGGAGCCGGGGGTGGTCATGCCGTAGGCGCGCCGGGGCCGGTGCCAGGCAGACGCGCTGGCGCCAGGGGGCGGCACGCCCGCGCCAGAGCACCACGCGCTCCAGGGCACGACCGACGCCAGCAACTCGGGTTATGCAAAGGTCTCCTAAAGGGATGGGCCTCTCGGTCCGATGATGGTCTGAATCAGGATTTGCAGGATGCAAGGATGATCAGGATGGATTGCCGTGTCCGCGGCAATGACGGGGGATGACAAGGGGGACTGGCACACGTATGGCCCCCTGCTACGCAGGGAGACGGGCGCAACATGTTGCGCCCCTACGGCTTGGTCAATACCTACCCCTGTGAGCCGTTGGATACGGGCAAGGAGGAGAGCATGGGAATGGAACCGCCGCAGTTGGAGCATAGCGTTCTGCGGAAGCAGGAGGGCACGTATGCCGCCTTTCCGGTGATCGAGCTGCTGGCGGATGGCCGCCTGGCGGTGGCCTACCTGTCGAATGGTGCCAACATCAGGGATCACTACGGGTTTGGCGACTGGACCGTCGTGACCTCGGCCGACGGCGGCGCTACGTTTGCGCCGGCTGCGCCGGACGACATGAGCGTTCCGTTCAATTGGCCGGGGACCTCGCCGCGCGAACGCTATGATCGCTTCGCCGGGCGAATGCCGGACGGCACGCTGGTCGCGGCGGGCGGGGGCGGGTTCGAGGAGGCGCCGGCGGACCGGGCGGAGGAGGCGAGCGCGGCGGGTCGGTCCGTCTCGGAACATCCGCTGCAGGACGACTCGACGGTGCTGCTCGGTGGCAATCGCGTGTTCGTGCAGCAGTCGCACGATGGCGGCCGGACCTGGAATCGCCAGGAGTGGGAGGTGCCGGGGGCGCACCGGCTGAACGGCTTTCCACGCTGTACCGTCTTGGCAGACGGGACCATTCTGGCGCCGCTCTACGATGGCGGAGACATTGCGCCTGACCGCTCGCGGGTGCTGGTGTATCGCTCGACGGACCACGGGGCAACCTGGAACCTGCGGCTGGTGGGCAGCGGGGCGAGCGGGGGCTACGGCGACGAATCGGCGTTGGTGGAAACGGAGCCGGGGCGCGTGCTCGCCCTGATCCGCAATGCACCGCAGCGGTTGGCCGAGGCGTGGTCGGACGATGGTGGGCAGACGTGGTCGGAGGCAATCCATACGGACATTTGGGGCTTTCCGCCGCACTTGTTGAGGCTGCGCGACGGACGGATTCTGTGCTCCTACGGCCACCGGCGCGCCCCACTCGGCGTGCAAGCGGTCATCAGCGCCGATGGCGGTCGGAGCTGGGACCTGGACCACCGGGCGATCCTGCGTGGAGACGGGGAGACGACGGACTTGGGCTATCCGATCTCGGTGCAACTGCCGGACGACAGTATCTTCACGGTGTACTACATGACCATCGGTGGCATCACGCACGTCGCGGCGACGCGATGGGAGCTGCCGTGGTAGGGAGCGCCGGGGGGCGAGCGCTCGTGTTCTGACCCACAGAAGGATGCAAGGCCGGCAACAATGATGGCACACTGGCGCTGGTATGCCTATCATGGTGAGGTTGGGGCCCGGAGTACCGCACAGCATGAGCGCAGAGCATACACCCGAACACCCATAAGGAACTGCGGGATGATGAGGCAGGCGGCCCACCAGCGGGCCCGGCCCCATAATCCTCCACGCACCAGCAGGAGAGCATCATGAACACTGCATCCCACACCCAAAGAGGCCAGCGGGTGGCGACCTCAGCAGTATTGGCAGCCATGCTGTTCGCCACATTTGCGGCCAGCGTCACGACGGTGGTGGCCCAATCCCCCCCAAGCCCCCAGGACAAGCCACGGGTCGTCGTGGGGCCTGTAACCAGTGAGTTGGTCGTCCATTGGAACGCCGTTCAAGATGCGGGCTACTACCGGATCGGTTGGGTTTCCAAGGAGGACTACGAGGCCGCCGTGGAGTCCGGCGAAGATTGGCTTAATGCATTCACCTCCGTGAGCGTAGCCAACAGTGGTCAGGTGTCGCACACGATTGCACATTTGACGCCGGGCGCGGCGTACTGGTTCATCGTCGGCAGCAGTGATCATCGCTATGGCAACCCCAGGTGGTCGCTATGGTCCGAACTGGTGACCCTGCCTGGTGGCCCGGCGGCCTGTGCCGGTGACCGTGACGCGCTGACGGCTCTCTACGACGCTACGGACGGTCCTAATTGGCGAAACAGCGTCAACTGGCTCAACGATACCGCTCCCATCGACGAGTGGTTCGGCGTATCCACCGACGCCGACGGCTGCGTGCTTGTCCTGTACCTGGACAGCAACGACCTCGCCGGGGCGATTCCCGCCCGGTTGGCCGCTCTGTCCAGACTACGCTCCTTGCACCTAGGGAACAACGACCTGACCGGGGCGATCCCGCCGGAGCTGGCCGGGCTGGACGATCTGCGTGTGCTCAGGCTGGTAGACAACGAACTCAGCGGCGAGATCCCGAGTGAGTTGGGCACCATGGCCAGACTCAGTGTTCTGGACCTCGACGGCAACGAACTGACTGGCCCCATACCGCTCGAGTTGACTAATCTCACCGAACTTCGCGTGCTGTCGTTGAACCGCAACATGTTGAGCGGGCCGATACCCGCTGAGTTCGGCACCATGACCAATCTCACCAATCTGGAGCTGTGGCAAAACGAATTGACCGGCGAACTTCCAACCGAACTGAGCAACCTCGTCAACATCAGGACCCTTGACGTCGATGAGAACCAGCTGACCGGGACCATTCCCGTTGAACTGGGCAATCTGACCAATCTGAAGTTCCTGTGGCTCAGACAGAACCAGTTCACTGGCGAGATTCCGGTTGAGCTGAACAACCTCTCCAATCTGGTCGTCCTGGGACTGGACGGCAACCAGTTGACTGGCGAGATTCCGGCAGGGTTCGGCAGTTTCGCTCGACTGGAGCGCCTGTATCTCTATGACAACGACCTCAGCGGCGAAGTACCAGCCGAACTGGGCAACTTGTCCGAGCTCGAGCTTCTCTACCTCTACGGCAACCGGCTGACCGGAGAGATACCGGCTGAGTTGGGCAATCTGACCAATCTGGAGGGGCTGTACCTCCACAGGAATCGCCTGAGCGGAGAGATACCGTCGACATTCGGCAACCTGGCCAGCCTCGAATACCTGATTCTTGACCAAAATATGTTGACCGGTGCGATCCCGCCGGAGTTCGGCAACCTGGCCGAGTTGAAGTACCTGAGCGTGAACCGCAACCAGTTGACTGGCGAGATCCCACCCGAGTTGGGAAATCTGGGCAACCTTGAGCAATTGCGGTTGGACAACAACGGGTTCACCGGGCAGATCCCGCTTGAGCTGGTCAATCTGACAAAACTGGAGCAACTGCACTTGGACAACAACCAACTGAGCGGCGTGATCCCTGCTGAGTTGGTCAATCTGCCTGAACTAGCGTTGCTGTACCTCTCCAGCAACGAGTTTACCGGCTGCGTACCGGCTGGGTTGCTGGATGTGGCGGACAACGACCTCGACGAACTCGGCCTGGAGGCTTGTCAGTAGGGCGCGATCTAGAGGGCGTAAAGATAAGCCCGAGTGTCGGTAGCTTAACAGCTTAACTAGCAACCTTCATGCTTGTCTGCGCTATGTAGAGCGCGAGCCGATGACGAACGCCCGCAGCCGAAAACGGTTCGGCATAGCGCAGCGCAACATCGCCAGCCTCCTCCCGTATCATCAGCGACGCTCTGCAAGCAGGGCGGATAAAGCCATTCGACCCTAACCAGGGTAGGAAGTACGCGAAGCACCTTCCCTTCTGGGCCTGAATCTTATTTGACGGCTATTTGATGGAATCCCTGCGGCCGCAGTGCCCGGGCTTCCAAAATCATCTTCCAGGACGCACTCTTCCCTGGTAGCGCCCCCTGTGGGAGCGTGCAGCTTATTTGACGGTTATTTGATACCCAAGTCTCGGCTCACAGAAATGTCCCACCCGCACCTCCGGGTGAGGCCAGCCATGACCGACGACTGCCCAACGGATTCTAGCCGACTTAATGACAGGATTGACGAGAGCGTGTTGGCATCCTACGCTTACTGGCGGTGAGTGGGCGTCGGGCACGCGCTGGCAGTCGCCGTGGTAGGGGCAGGCGAGGGCGGGATGGCCCTCATCCCCCGGCCCCCTCTCCAACATTTGGAGAGGGGGTGGATTCCCGCTTTCGCGGGAATGACGGTGGACGGGCGCAACATGTTGCGCCCCTACGGCTTAACCCGTCTACCCCAGACAGGGGTGGGGCGAGGCTCGGAATCTGAAGGGAAGGAGAGGAAGGATGGTTAGAACTGTGAGCCAACCAGAGTACCTGACGACGGTCGCGATCCCGGCTGAGACGGTGGGTGAGCTGGGTTTCGGTGTGGAGGTGTCCGTAAGCGCGGCGGGAGAGGTGGGGATGCCGGCCAGTCATGCACCCTACCTGTTCAGCGTGCATCTGCCGGCGGGTGACGACGCCGGACGGCTCAACCTCGGGGCGTTCGACGAGGCGCGCCGGGAGGTCAGCATTGAGTCTGTCCAGCGTGCAATTGACGCTGCGTGTGAGGCGGGGGCTGTGCGCGGCATCATCCACTCGATGGGCATTGTGTCGTTCGAGGGGGAGGAGGTCGGCGACTGGGACCGGACGGTGGCGGGACTACAGCGGATCGCGGACCACGCCCGGCCGAAGGACTTCGAGCTGGTGTTGGAGAACGTGGTGTACTACTGGCCGCCGGTGCCGGAGCACATTCCGGCAGAGCGGGCGGACCGCAGCCAGTGTCTCTACCAGCTGGGCAGGGAGCCGCAGGAGTGGCGGCAGCTGTGGGCGGCGATTGACCGCGACAACGTGCGGCTATGCCTGGATACGAGTCACGCGACGACGTGCGCGGTGGCGACGAGCGACCTGGCGGAACAGGCGCGGCGGGTGCAGGAGTTCCTCGACGTTGGCGGGGAGCTGATTGCACACGTCCACTGGTCGGACAACTACCTCGGTGGGCATCGCGGTCGGAACGACTCGCACCTGCACGTGGGGCAGGGAACGTTGCCGCGTCCGTTCCACGCGCAGGTGAAGCGGCTGGCGGCGGTGAAGCACCTGGAGCACAAGAGCACGGTCGAGGAGCTACGGGACGAACTGGCGTTCATCGAGCAGCTGTGATGCGGCGTGTAGGGTCGAGCAGGATGAGTAAGGTGGATTCCCCACTCGTGGTAGAGAGTCCCGCCGCGCCTCCGGCCATCGCCGCCCGGGTAGAGGCCTACATGGGAAAGCCGTATCACAAGGTCATCTCCGGTGATAGTGACGACGGGTTCCTGGTGCAGGTTGCCGAACTGCCGGGTTGCATGACGGCTGCCGAGACGGAAGCCGAGGCCCTCGCACAGCTACCGGAGGCCATGTCCCTGTGGCTAGAGACGATGCTCTTGGACGGCAATCCCATCCCGGAGCCGGACCCGGAGCCGAGGTACAGCGGTCGGCTGCACGTGCGGATGTCCAAGTAGCCCAGCGAGCACCTGGTGATGAAGCCCCCCTATGGTCCCCCCGCTGCGGCGGGGGGACGGGGATGTTCCCTCTCTTGGATTTCCGCCCCGTATCGGGGTACGGGACATGCTTTCGCGGGAATGACGATTTTGCAGAGGTCTCATGTTGGGAGGAGGCTGGCGATGACAATGACGACAGCGACGGGGGCTGCGCTGGCGAGCGGGGGGGCGGTGTCTATCGAGGCGCTGGAGGCGGACTACGCGGCGCGGAATCCGCTTTCACGGCGGCAGTATGAGCTGGGACGGACGGTGATGCCGGGCGGGGTGGCGAAAGGGGCGTACTTCAGCAAGCCGTATCCGCTGTTCCTGGTCTCGGGTGAGGGGTGCTACGTCACGACGCTGGATGGGCAGCGGCTACTCGACTGTGCCAACCACCACTCGGCGGGGATACTCGGACACCGACATCCGGCGGTGATGGAGGCGGTGCAGGAGCAGCTGGCGCAGGGGTTTGCGCTGGGTGGGCCGACGACGGTGGAGTATGAGCTGGCGCGGGAGATGACGGAGCGGGTGCCGTCGCTGGAGCGGGTGCGGTTTGCCGGGTCGGGGGGCGAGGCGGCGCAGAACGTGCTGCGGCTGGTACGGGGGTGGACGGGGCGGCAGAAGATCGCCAAGTTCGAGGGAGCATTTCACGGGCGGGTGGATGCGCTGGAGGTCAGCGTCGGTCCGCCGCTGGACCAGGCGGGTCCGGAGTCCGCGCCGCGGGCGGTGCCGCAAGGGCGGGGGTTCGACCGGGGGGCGGCGGAGGATACGGTGATCCTGCCGTACAGCCACCCGGAGGCGGTGGAGCGGCTGTTGGTGCAGCACCGTGACGAGCTGGCGGCGGTATGGCTCGATCCGCGGGCGGGCATCCTGGACGCCGACCGGGAGTTCATCCGGCATATGCGGCTGATAACCGAAGAGCTGGACCTGCTGCTGGTGATGGATGAGGTGGTGGCATTCCGGGTGGGACCGGGGGGACTGCAAGAGCAGTGCGGCATCCGACCCGACCTGACCACGTTCGGCAAGATCATCGGGGGCGGCTTTCCGATTGGCGCGTTCGGGGGGCGGGCCGACCTGATGGACCTGCTGGACGACGCGCGCGGCGGCACGGGCTACATGCACAGCGGCACGTTCCACGGCCATCCGGTCTCGCTGGCCGCGGGACTGGCGACTTTGCGGACGCTGACGCCGGCGGCGTATGAGCACCTGACGGCGCTGGGCGACGAGCTACGTGCGGAAGCGAACGCGCTGTTCGGGCGGCTGGGCGTGGCGGCGCAGGCCGTGGGCGACGGATCGCTGTTCGGCATCCACTTCACGGCGGAGCCGCTACGCGACTACCGTTCGCTGGCGACGGCAGACGGCGAGCAGGCATACCGCGTACACCTGCAACTCTTGGCGCAGGGCGTGATGTTGTCGTCGGGCCTGGGTATGTGTGCGCTGTCGCTGCCGATGGACCGGTCGCACGTGGCGGCGGTGCTGGCGGCGTTGGAGCGGGCGGTGATTGGATAGCCCCCCTATGGTCCCCCCGTTGCGACGGGGGGACGGGGATTCCGGCTTTCGCGGGAATGACGGTCGGGCTATGCCCCCCTATGGTCCCCCCGCTGCGGCGGGGGGACGGGGATTCCGGCCCCGTATCGGGGTACGGGACATGCTTTCGCGGGAATGACGGTCGGGCTATGCCCCCCCTATGGTCCCCCCGCGCGGCGGGGATGAGGTGGTAGGGTAGTGGGAGCGAGGCGGAGGTGGAGGTGTGGTGATGCCGAAACATCTCGATTTGGACGATCCGCGCTATTCCGAGGCGGCAGCCAACATCCTCTACCAGCGCCAGGCCAGTATCCACGAAACCAACATCACCAGCGCCGTGCAGAGCTTCCTCACGCTCACCGGATTGGCGCGGGAGGACCAGATCGTCGCGGAGCAGGCGCCCGCGCCGGGTTCGCGGAGCGCCGTGGACCTGAAGGCGCTCGATACGTTCATCGAGGTCAAGCGTCGGATCGGCACTGCCGGCGGCGGCTTCAACCCCAACCCGGATCACGTCGCGCAGCTCGACGACTATCTCGCTCAGTCCGCGAGGGCCGGCAAGGGTGTCCGCATGGGCATCCTGACCGACGGCAAGTATTGGCTGCTGCGCTGGCCCAAGGCCGGCGCGGTCAACACGGCCGAGCCATATGCCTTCACGCTGAAGAACCGGGACGGCTGGCTCGACCTTTACGAATGGCTACGCGACTGGGCGCTCGTCTCTGATGAGAACATTCCGCTCGACGAGGAGAGCATCGCGAGGCGCTTCGGCCCGGACAGCCCGCATTACCACAAGGACATTGCCTACCTGCGCGCGCTCTACGACCGGTATGCCACGTCCGAGACGATCCAGGTCAAGCGGCGGTTGTGGCTCGATCTGCTGCGGGCCGCGCTTGGTGAAGTCGCGAGTAGCTCACGGGACCTGGACGAACTCTTTGTGAACCATACCTACCTGACCGCCCTGATCGGTCTGGCGGTGCAAGCCTCCTTTGGCTTGAAAGTGGCAAAGCTGGCCGCGACCAACCCGGATGATCTGCTCCGCGGCCGCCAACTGCAGAACGCGACCGGACTGCAAGGCATCGTAGAATCGGATTTCTTCGCGTGGCCGGGGGAGGTGGGCGGGCTGCCCCTGATCCAGGCGCTGGCCCGCCGGATTGCGCGGTTCGACTGGTCTGAGGCGCCAGCGAACGTCGCCGCCATCCTCTACGAGACGGTGATCCCGGCGGAGGAGCGCCGGCAGTTGGGCGAATACTACACGCCGACCTGGCTGGCGCGTGACATGGTGCGTGAGCTGGTGACGGCGCCATTGGAAAAGCGCGTGCTCGACCCGGCGTGCGGCTCCGGCACCTTCCTCGTCGCGGCCGTCGAGCACTTCCTCGCCGCCGCCAACCGCGCCCAACTGCCGCCCAGCTCCGTTTTCAGCCGGCTCCGGGAGGCCGTGACCGGCATAGACGTGCATCCGGTCGCCGTCCATCTGGCCCGCACCGCCTGGGTGCTCGCCGCCCGGCCCGCTATCGAGGCGGCGGGGCAAACGGCTCTGTCGGTCCCGGTCTACCTCGGCGACGCCTTGCAGCTCGACGTCCGCAACGACCTGCTCGGCGAGCAGGAGGTACGCATCGAGGTCAGGGATACGCAGAACACAGCGTTGGCCTTTCCGGTCAGCCTGGTCAAGCGCGCCAGCGACTTCGATGCGCTGATGAGCGATGTCGCGGACGCCATCGAGAATGGAGACGACCCGGCGCTGGCCTTGTCCGACAACGGGATTACCGACCCGGCGGAACGCCACACCCTGCAAGACACCATCACCGAGATGCAGCGGCTGCACGCCGAGGGCAATGACCACATCTGGGCCTACTACAGCCGCAATCTGGTGCGGCCGGTGGCCCTGTCCAACCAAAGAGTGGACGTGCTGATCGGCAATCCGCCGTGGCTGAACTACAACAAGACGGCGAGTACACTGCGGACGGCGTTGGAGCAGCAGAGCAAAAACGTCTACGACATCTGGACCGGCGGCCGGTACGCCAGCAATCAAGACGTGGCGGGACTGTTCTTCACGCGCAGCGTCGACCTGTACCTGCAGGACGGGGGCGTGATCGGCATGGTGCTGCCGCACAGCGCCCTGCAAACCGGCCAGTATGCCAAGTGGCGCACGGGCGCCTGGCACATGGCCCGTCGTGGCAGCCCGCGTAGCCGCCGTAGAACGGTCGGCGCCAGCCTGCTGAAGGTGGATTTCGGCTACAAGCCGGCCTGGGACCTGGAAAAGCTGGAGCCGAACGACTTCTTCCCGGTTGCATCCGCCGTGGTCTTTGCCCAACGGTTAGGGCCTGACAGTATGGCGGGGCCACTCGGCGGCCGGGTGGAACGCTGGCTGGGGAAGACGGATACAGCCGACGTGCGCCGGGTCAGTGCCACCATCACCGATACCTCGGAGCGCGGCGAATCACCCTACAACGGCTACGCCCGGAACGGCGCCACAATCTATCCCCGTCCTTTGCTCTTCGTGGAAGAGACCGCAAACCCGGCTATCGTGCAGGCCGGCCAGACGATCACCGTGAACCCGCGTCGCGGCTCGCAAGACAAGAGTCCTTGGCGGGACCTGGACCTGACTGCCCTCACCGGCCAGACCATTGAGAGGCAGCACGTCTACGATGTATACCTGGGCGAGACGGTCGTGCCCTATGCCACGCTTGACCCGCTCCGGGCGGTGCTGCCGCTGCGTCGCGGCGACACCAGCCTGCCGGCCGACGATAGCGGAGTCGGCGGTGTTCGCCTCGGCGGGTTAGAGCGGCGGATGCGGGAACGCTGGCAAACCGTCAGCGGCTTGTGGGAGGAGCACAGAGCACGCGCCAATAAACTGAACCTCTTGGGCCGACTGGACTATCACCGCGAACTATCGTCACAACTGGCATGGCAACGCAATCCCGACGGCCGGCCCGTGCGAGTGGTGTATTCCAGTTCAGGAATGCCGACCGCAGCACTGGTTGAAGACGACAGCGCGATAGTTGAAAACGTCCTGTTTTGGCTCACCTGCAAAGACATTCGGGAAGCCCACTACCTGCTGGCTCTCATCAATAGTGACACGCTGTATGCAGCGGTGCAGCCGCTGATGGCTAAAGGCCAGTTCGGGGCACGGCACTTGCACAAGCAACTGTGGAAGCTGCCCATCCCGGAGTACGACGGGACGGAGGCGCTGCACGGGGAGATCGCGGCAGCCGGCCAAGCGGCCGCAACGGGCGCGGCGCGCGAGCTGGCGCACCTCCGCGAGCAACGAGACCGCGTGACGGTGACGATTGCGCGGCGGGAGCTACGCAAGTGGCTGCGGCAGTCGGCGGAGGGGGCGCGGGTGGAGGCGGCGGTGGGGCGGCTGTTGGGGTGAGGGGGCGGGCCTCACCCCCCGGCCCCCTCTCCAACATTTGGAGAGGGGGTGGATGTTGTCAGGATCAGGATTTGGGGGATGAGGGGATTAGCAGGATGGGGCGGACCTACCCCCTGGCCCCCTCCCTGAAGGGAAGGGGATGGATTGCGGCTTGCGCCGCAATGACGGGGGAACAAGGTCAGGGTGCCCACAAGGGACGCTCCTATAGGGTCTGCCCGCGCGGCGGGGGGACGGGACGAGAGGAGAAACATCATGACGTTCACAAATCGTGAGTTGGCAGAGTCCGTTGACTCTCAAGTCCACGCACTGTTGAGCCGTGTAGTAGCCGGTCACACCGAAGTTCCCAATGAGTATGGCCATGCAAGAGAAGTATCGTCGCCGGATCACTGGCAGGCAGTTGTTACACCTCTTCCGCCATTAAAGCCAGGGGAAATCATGCAAATCACTGGAGGCATAGTTGCCTCTGATTGGCGTGAGACGGGCGCAACATTTATCGCTACCCTTGAAGACTTGGGTATAGAGACCAAAGTCGATCTAGCTGAGAACTATGATGGTGATGCGAAAATCGACATCGAACCCAAGGACAATCTGCGTGATATTCGTTTGTATCGCTATGCGGCACCCTGGTTTTTGCGATGGTTTGTCGGCAGCTCTAATGTTCCTGATTCAGTGAAACCTCTATTTCAATATCTCTATTCGTTGCAGGATTCTGGGTCTCTTGCGTTTCGTGGGGAGGATAAATGGTATTCCAGTGTTAGCTCCACATTGTATCGCAAAATGCGTGATCTGGGCTTTGAGACAACAAGTGGCGAAGCATTGACTTTGATCTATAAACAACTAGAACAGGAAGCTGTTAGGTTGGCACCAGAAGTCAACAAAGACGATATGGTAGCTGTTCTACAACACTTAGGAGGTGTTACCAATACGATTGATTTCTCACATTCACCTTTTATCGCCCTGTATTTCGCGGCGAGCAGTGGCCCTGATGGGGATGGTCGAATCGTAGTTGTTCGTCACGATGCAGACTCGAGTCGGTTGATGAAGATGATCTTGAGCGATGGTGTACACGACGCATCGCAGCGTATGGCTACTATCAGAATGTCGGCTCAGTGTGGCACTCTTTTGAGTGTTCCAGCAGGGAAACTGCTGCTGTCGAATACGACCATAATTGACCCAATCAACAATCGTAGTGTATTTCCGTCGGGTATGCCTGAAGCAGGAATGGTGAACGTACCAAGTTCCATTAAGCAGGATGTACTCGATGTTCTTGAGAAATTGGGAATAAATTCGAAGAGTCTATTCCCTGATTTGGTTTCTTTTGCGCGACAGGTATTTCCTGTCCCCTTCATGGAATCCGTGTCGGTTCATTTGATCTCTGATTGGATTGGAAACCGGCAGCTGGATCGTGTTGTACATTTGCTCGGCAAATGCGATATGGATTATGCAAGAGCAATTCTGAAATCTGGAGAGGGTTCGAGGGGTAGAATGGCCCTGTATTTTATCGGTTTGGTTGTTGCTTTGCGTGGGGATATAGACGATGGCTTGTTTTGTCTGCGTAAGGCTAAGGAGATATATGAACGACATGGTAAATGCCCACGTATGTTGCGGAACAATATCCTGAAACTACGCCAGGCTAAACGAACAGGAGACATAGAGGGCTTACACCGGCAGCTTGACCTAAGTGTTGACGAGTCTTTGTATACCTTGAAACTCGAGGGATATACTTTTCGAGGATCGTGGTGAGCAGTGGCGCGGTGTATCGCTGGCGGTCGGTGAGGCGCTGGCCCCCCTATGGTCCCCCCGCTGCGGCGGGGGGACGGGGCGGGCGGCGGCGAGCGTGTCGTTTTAGGCTTCAGGGGCGTTTGACGGATGCAGGTGTCACGCCGCATACTCGCGCCAGCCATGGTGCCGGGGCGGCGAGGACTGCAACGAGGGGGATGCGTTGCCTGGCCTAGGGGTTTTCTGCGATACTCTCGGTACGGGGGAGCACTCCCGCCGGGAGCAACGGGCGCGAGCCAGCACTAGCCCCGCAGCCAGCATCGTCGCAATCGCTACAGCTACTCCGGTCGTCTGACGGTCGGGTGATTCCGCCACAGACCCCGGCGCAACGCATTGGAGGGGGAAGCATGAGTACGGCAACAGGAGGTAGGCTGTCCGGTGTAGAGCGGCAAATTGACCGACTCGCAAGAAAGGTCAACGAGATTTCCGTTGCAACGCGGCTACTCGTTGCACATGTGGTAAGCAGTGAACGTTCGCGGGAGGCCGGCCTCCCGGACTTCGGGAATGCAGCGAGGCTGGTGCTGTCCGTTGTAATCGCGCTTGCCATCATCGGCTTCGTGAGGGGTTGCTGAGAGTGACCCACCTGGCAGACTTGATACAGACACTCTGGAACCTGATACCCGAATGGGTACCTGAGTGGCTAAGTCAAGGGGTAATAGTAGTTGTATTATGCGGTATTACGTGGAATATATTAAAACGCAAGCTGACTTGGAAGGTGCTAACACATATAGTTGTATGGACTTTGGTAGTATGCGTTGGCACTGTGTTGGCCGTTCTCGTCTTGCTAGTGGTAATGCTGTGGCTATTGCTCACACGTCTTATGGGCTTAGTAGGCAAAGAAGAATGGCTCAAGAGCCTCACCAAGCCCGATAAACCTGATGAGTAGGGCGGCGGGCTAGTTGGCCGGGACTTGGGCGGTGAAGTCCAATCCCTGCTTTACGTTCTCCCATGCCGTCACGTTGCCGGGCGCGGCGCGGGGGGACGGAGTGGGTGGTAAGGTGGGGGTATGAGTGACGAGGGGTTGCGGTTTCGGCCGCGGGTGGCGGTGGTGGATGCGAACGTGGCGCTGGGGCATTGGCACGATCAGCCGTCGCCGGCGGCCGACGCGCCGGCACTGCTGGCGGCGCTGGACCGGCACGGGATCGAGCGGGCGGTGGTGCATCACGTCTACGCGCAGACCAAGAGCGCCATCGAGGGCAATGATTTGCTGTTCGAGGCGATTGCGGGGCATGAAGCGCGGCTGATCCCGCAGTGCGTGGTGTCGCCGACGGATGCGTCGCTGGCACAGCTGCGCGAGCTGCACGGGCAGGGACTGCTCGGCAGTGTGCGGCTGCACGATCTGACCAGGCAGGGTGTGCCGTTTGCCGACTGGGTGTACGGGAACGCGCTGGCGTGGCTGCAGGAGCAGGGGATTGCGCTGTGCGTGCCGCTGCCGGAGGTGGACGTGGCGCAACTGGCGACGACATTGCGCGGGTTCCCGGACTTGCCGGTGGTGCTGGCCGGGGTGCATTACCAACACGTGCTGCTGGTGCGGCCGTTGATGCGCCTGCTGCCGCAGTTGCACCTGGAGCTGAGTCGCTACGAGACGCTGGGGGACGTGGAGGCGCTGTGTGCGGAGTTTGGCGCGGAGCGGCTGTTGTACGGGTCGTGGTATCCGCGCTATGAGCTGGGGCCGATCCTCTACTACCTGCATCACACGACGCTGACGGAGGCGGAGCTGGCAGCGGTGTGCGGGGGGAACGCGGCGCGGCTGCTGGCGGGGGAGGGGGCAGCGTGATCGGCGGGATCGAGGTGATTGACTTCCACGGGCACGCGGGCCTGTGGGACGGGACCGGGATGGTGGATGACGTGGACACCATGGTCGCGGCGATGGACGCGGTGGGGGTGGATCGCTCGTGCGTGTTCGGCATTTTCCACCTGGACGGTCGGCGGGGGAACGACCGGACGGCGGCGATCATCGCGGCGCGGCCGGAGCGGTTCATCGGGTTTGCCTACGTGTCGCCGCTGATGCCGGATTCGATGCTGGACGAGCTGACGCGGGCGGTGGACCGGCTGGGGTTTCGGGCGCTGAAGCTGTACGCGCCGCACACGCCGTACAAGATCAGTGACCGGGAGTGGGACCCGATCTACGCTTTCGCGGACGCGCGGGGGCTGGCGGTGCTGCACCATACGGACGAGCGGTGCTCGCCAGCGCACCTGGCGGAGGCGGCGCGGCGGTTTCCGAACGCGCGATTTGTGGCGGCGCACAGCGGGAACACGCCGCCGGCGCGAAAGTTGGCGATTGCGGCGGCGCGGGAGCTACCGAACTACTACCTGGAGACGGCCTCGACGTACCGCACGCCGGGCGTCACCGAGGAGTTGGTCGCCGGGGCGGGGGCCGAGCGGGTGGTATTCGGGTCGGATACGCCGCTGATGGATCCGCGGTCGCAGATCGGCAAGATCATCACGGCGGACATCTCGGACGCGGCGAAGCGGCTGATCCTGGGCGAGAACGCGCGGCGGCTGCTGGGGTTGTAGAGGGGTGGGGTTGCCAGCCCCCCTATGGTCCCCCCGTTGCGACGGGGGGACGGGGCGGACCTACACCCTGGCCTCTCCTCCCTGGTAGGGAAGGGGAGCGGCGGAGGCGAGGCGAGGGTGCCCACGAGGGATGCCCCTACAGGGTTGGCGGCCGGGGGTAAGGACGGCCGGAGCCACGACGCTGCATGGCGCTGCTATCATTGCCCTGCATTGCGCCGCCTCGGCGCATGGAGGAGGAGGTATGCCGCTGCGATGGGGCATTGCCGGCTGTAGCGACATTACGAGCAAGCGCGTTGCGCCGGCCATCCGGGATCATCCGCTCGCCGTACTCACCGCGTTCTATAGCACCGACGCCGAGCGTGGCCGGTGCTTTGCGGAGGAGTTCGGTGCATCGCGTGCCCACACGGACCTCGACGCCTTTGTCTCCGACCCGGAGATTGACGCCGTCTACGTGGCCAGTCCGGTGGACCGGCACCTGCCCGAAACGCTCGCGGCGGCGGCCGCCGGTAAGCACGTGCTCTGCGAGAAGCCGATGGCGCTCGACGCTGCTGAAGGCGCCCGCATGGTGGCCGCGTGTCGAGCGGCCGGCGTGCAGTTTGCCGTGGCCTACTATCGCCGGTATCTCCCGCAGATCCGGCGCATCAAGCAGTTGCTAGACGACGCGGCCATTGGGCAGGTGGTCCTGGCCCGCGTGAATATGTCCTCGTGGGTTGACCTCCGGCCCACCGAGACAAAGTACTGGCGGACGGTGAAAGCGCGGTCGGGGGGCGGCCCGCTGATGGACCTCGGTAGCCACTACCTCGACCTGCTCTGCTACTTCCTCGGCCGGCCCAGCGCCGTCAGCGCCATGACCGACACGCTGGCGCGGACCTGGGACGTTGAGGACTCGGCCTCCCTGCTCGTGCGCTTTCCCGATCCGACGGGCGACGGCGACTCGTGCCACGCGGTACTCACCGGGAACTGGAACGTCCATGCCGACCGGCGGCACGACGACATCGAGATCGAGCTTCACGGCACCGCCGGCAGCATCGTCGCCGGGCCACTCGCCGCCGGGGGCTTGCTACTCAAGACAGGCCGGCGTGAAGAGCGGCTGGTCCTCACTCCGCCCGACAACGTTCACATGCCCTTGATTGACGACGTGACGCGCCGGCTCCTCGCCGGTGAACCGCTGGCGTACCCCGGTGAGATCGGGCTGCTGGCGACACAGGTTATCTCCGGGGCCTACGAATCGTCAGAGACCGGACGAACGGTGGCGCTCCCGGCGGATGGATAAGGCAGTGTGAGCGTGATGATGACGACCGGAGGCAGGGCCAAGGAGGAACGGCAATGAAGGTCCTCTTCTTCTGGGGTGGCCCCGGCAACATGGACCGGCAGTTCGGGAACCCCTATGCCCGGCTGCTCGCTGAGGCGCTGGAGCAGCACGGCGTCACGCTGGAGGTGGCCAAGTCGCTCAACCTCTGGCACCACGTATTCCGTCGTGACATCCAGGCGCTGCACTTCAACTGGATTGCGCCGCACTACGCGGCCGACCGCTTACCCGCGGCGCTGCTGCAGCTCGTCAGCTTCTGCGCTGCGCTGATCGTCGCGTATGTGCGGGGCTATCGGATTGTGTGGACGATGCACAACCTGTACCCCCACGAGATGGCGTTTCCCTGGATTGACCATATTATCCGCCTGCTCACGTGCCGGCTGGCGCACGCGGTCATCGCCCACTGTCAACAGGCGGCAACGCTGCTGGAGCAATACTTCGGGCGCACGCACGGCGTCCATATCATTCCCCACGGGGAGTTCATCACGCCGTACCGCAACACGATCAGCCCGGAAGAAGCGCGCGAGTCGCTGGGCTTGGCCCCGGACGATTTCGTCTACCTGTTCGTCGGCAACATCCGCGCCTACAAGGGCGTGGCCCCGCTCATCGAGACGTTCACAACGCTCGACGCGGCGGATGCTCGCCTGCTGATTGCCGGTCGAATCCATCGGACCTACCATGGCGGGCTGCCGGACAGCGCCACGGCGGACAGTCGGGTGGTCCTGCAGGTGAAACCCTACGACGACGCCATCCCCGCCGACGACATGCAGATTTACCTCAACGCCAGCGACGTGGTGGTGCTGCCGTTCCTCGACACGCTCACCTCCGGCTCCGCGATCCTGGCGCTGGGTTTCGGCCGGCCGGTGATTGCGCCGGCGGTAGGCTGCCTGCCGGAGTTGCTGCGCGGTCACGGCTGCGGCATCGTCTACGAGCCGCACGGTGAGCACGGCTTGTTGCACGCGCTCCAACTGGCGCGCACACTCGACCTGCACCGCGCCGGACAGAAAGCGCGAGAGCGCGCGGAAGGCTTGGGCTGGGACAGCATCGCCCGCTCGACCCTCGCCGCCTACGGTATTCCCCAGTGAACGCACGGCGCCGGCCCCCCTATGGTCCCCCCGCTGCGGCCTTAATACACGACACTTTTGGGGAGCGGGGGTGGCCGGGCGACGAGCCGGAGGCGCACGGACAGCCGGTGTCCCAGGGACAGCCGGCGCCGCAGGAGGCGCAGCCCGAGGGTGAACAGGCTGAAGCGCGGTTGTCGGCCCCGTGTGAGTTCCCGGCGGAGCCGCGCCGTGTGCGCCACCTGGGTCCCGAGGTTGAGCATCCACACATAGGCCAGGGCCATCACCAGCCACAGGACATTGGCCCGCTCGGCGCGCCAGACCCGGCTGCGTTGCCACTGCCACCCGTAGGACTTGAAGTCCCGGAAGGCCAGCTCCTCCCACATCCGCATACTGTACCAGTCGCTCTGCGCGGCCGGGTGGTTGGTCAAGAGCAGCCACGGCTCGGCGTGCCCGGGCTGCCAGCGCCCTTGGGCCCAACACCGGAGCCAGCCCGCCTGCTTGAAGGCCGCCACCGGGGCCCGCCAGGCATCGCCGGGTTGCGACACCAGGCTCCCGAAGGGCACGGGCGTTTGTCCGTCCACCCGCACCCGCACCTGCTTGGTGACTCGGACCAGGTAGTACCAGCCCAGCCCTTCGATGGCGCGGAGCAACGCGGGCGAGGTGCCAATCCCACGGTCGGCTTGGACCACCACCGGGCGCCGGTCCGCCAGGCCCGCGGCGACCCAGGTGAGCAAGGTGGTAATCAACGCCACCTGGCCCATCGGCCACTGGGTGGGGGAATAGCACCACCAGGCCAGGGGGATGGCACGACCCCGATAGGCCAGACTGACGGCCATCACCTTGAGCCGCGCCTGCAGGCTGGTCTCATCCACCAGCAACACCACTGGCCCACGGCCGGACAGGTGACTGAGCACCCACGCTGCCAACGCCTGGCAGCCCTGGGCCCAGTCGAGACGCGGGTTGGCCAGGAACCGTTGCAGCCGGCGCTCGACGGTATCCGGCTTGCCCAGTGCCGGCACCGCCTCGGCGACGGCGTTGAGCGTGCAGCATCGCGCGGCGGCTACCCCAAAGCTGAACCCGCTCAAGACCTTCACCAGGGGTTTGCTCAACTGGGGCATGCGGCGTTCGACCTCGTGGTGCCAGTGGTACAATGCCTGCCGTTGGCTCATGGACCCACTCCTTCCCGGTGTCTTCAACCTCAGGATGGAGTACGGTGCTTCCATGAGTCAACTCCTCACCTACCCCGGTCTGAAAAGTGTCGTGTATTAAGCCCGCTGCGGCGGGGGGACGGCGTGTTCCCTCCCCCGTCGCAACGGGGGAGGGCTAGGGAGGGGGCCGGGTGAGGAGACATGAGCATGGAGTATGTGAATCTAGGAACGGCCGGGGTCAAGGTATCGCGGCTCTGTTTGGGCTGCGCCTATTTTGGTGCTTTGCTCGACGCTGACGAGGCGCAACGGCTGGTCCGCACGGCCCTCGACGTGGGTATCAACTTTTTCGATGCTGCCAACGCCTACAGTCTCGGCCGCTGCGAGGAACTGCTGGGGCAGGCGGTGGCCGGGCACCGCGATCAGGTCGTGCTGGCGACCAAAGTCGGGCGGCAGATGGACTACGGCCCCAACGACTGGGGGCACAGCCGCTATCACATCATGTCCCAGGTCGAGGCGAGCTTGCGCCGGCTGGGCACCGACTACATTGATCTCTACCAACTCCATCTCCACGATCCGACCACGCCGCAGGAGGAGACGCTGCGTGCCCTCGACGATCTGCGGCGGCAGGGCAAGGTGCGCTACTTCGGTACCTCCAACTTTCCGGCTTGGCGGCTGTGTGAGGGCCTCTGGGCCAGCGACCGCCTGGGATTTGCTTCCTTTGTCACCGAGGCGCCGGCCTACAGCCTGTTCAACCGCGAGGTCGAGAGTGACGTGCTCCCGTTCTGCCGGGCCTATGGCTTGGGACTGGTGTGCTACAGCCCGCTCGGCGGCGGCTGGCTCAGTGGCAAGTACCGCCGCGACCAGCCCATGCCCCCGGACTCGCGGTTTGCCCGGCGCGGCACGCTCGTAGACCCGACCGAGCACGAGCGGGCTTATGATGTTCTGGAGGCGCTGGAGGCCCTCGCGCAGGCCAAGCAGCTTTCCTTGAGCCAGTTGGCCCTCGCGTGGCTGCTGGCCCAGCCCGGCGTCACCGCCGCCAACTTCGGTCCACGCACGTCCGATCAGCTACGCGAGGACGTGGGTGCGCTGGAGGTGGAGCTGACCGCCGCGGACCTCGCTGCCATTGACGAGATCGTGCCCCCAGGGAGTCAGGTACTCTCGCGCGTCCCGGCGCCCGGCGGCATTGTCATTGCCGACCCGATCCCGCCCAGCGGCATGACGAGCACGCCGCGCTAACGTGGGCAGGCGGCGGTGTGGCGTGCCTCACCCCCCGGCCCCCTGACAGGCCAAAACCGCACGGATAGGGTCAGGTGTGGTGCGGCTTTGGCCTGTCACCTCTCCATCGCCGAGCGACAGAGAGGGGGAGTAAGATGGAGGCACGATAGGGGCGTTGACGGAGGCAAGCATGGTTGAGCCAACCGGGAGACTCGCGCCGCCGTGTGTGCTGGTCATCTTCGGCGCCGCCGGGGACCTCACCAAACGCCTGCTCCTGCCGACGGTCGTCAACCTCGTCGAGCACGGCTTGGTCGGCCGGCGCCTTGCCATTGTCGGCGTGACGCGCCGGCCGTGGACGCACGATGACTTTCGAGCGGTGATGGCCGACGCGGTGCAGGCCTTCAACGTCGGTACCTTTGATCCGGCCGTCGTAGAATCGTTGCTCCCGCGCCTCTATCACGTGCGCGGCGACCTCAACGATCCTGTCACCTACACTGGCCTCCGCACGCTGCTGGCGGAGATTGACGCCGAATGGGAAACCGAGGGCAACTACATCTACTACTTGGCCGTCCCGCCGGACTCGTTCGAGGTCATCGTGGACCACCTCGGTCGGGCGGAGTTGGCCCAGGCCGCGCCGGGAACCGCCGGGTGGCGCCGGATCATTGTGGAGAAGCCGTTCGGTCACGATCTGGACTCCGCCCAGGCGCTGGTCGCCCGGATGAGCCAGGTCTTCGATGAAGAGCAGATTTATCGGATTGACCACTACCTCGGGAAAGAAACCGTCCAGAACATCTTGGTCTTCCGGCTTGGCAACGGCATTTTCGAGCCGGTATGGAACCGGCGCTACATAGACAACGTGCAGATCACCGTCGCCGAAAGTCTCGGGGTCGAGGGCCGGGGTGGCTACTACGAGACGGCCGGGGCGCTCCGCGACATGCTCCAGAACCACCTCTTCCAACTGCTCACGCTCATTGCCATGGAGCCACCGGCCGCGTTCGATCCGGCCTCGGTCCGCAACGAGAAGGTCAAGGTTCTGCAAGCCGTCCGGCCGATGACCCCGGAGCAGGTGCTCCAGCAGACCGTGCGGGGGCAGTACGGGGCCGGCACGATTGACGGCGCGGTCGTGCCCGGCTACCAGCAGGAGCCTGGCGTCTCCCCGACTTCGTGGACCGAGACCTATGCGGCGCTGGAGCTTTCGATTGACAACTGGCGCTGGGCCGGCGTGCCCTTCTACCTCCGTTCGGGCAAGCGACTAGCCAAGCGCGATACGCAGATTGTGATTACCTTCCGACGGGCGCCGCTGCGCCTCTTCGCCGATACGGCGGTCCACGATCTGGAGTCGAACGTGCTGGTGATCCACGTGCAGCCCGACGAGAAGATCACGCTGCGTATTCAGGCCAAGCGGCCGGGGACGACCGTGACGGTGGTGCCGGTGCAGATGGAGTTTCAGTACGAGACCTTGGGCGAGGCCTCACCCAGCACCGGCTACGAGACGCTGCTCTACGACTGCATGAACGGTGACTCCACGCTCTACAATCGCGCCGATATGGTGGAGGCCTCGTGGTCGGTGGTCACGCCGATCCTCGACGTGTGGCAGGCGCTGCCGCCGCGCGACTTCCCCAACTACACCGCCGGCTCGTGGGGGCCGGCCGCCGCCGATACGCTGCTACAGCGCAGCAACCGCGTCTGGCATCCCGTCGAGTAGCGGCTAGGAGAACGACCGATGCTCACGCGCATCGAGATTAGCGGGTTCAAGTCCTTCGATGGATTTGGTATGGACGTTGGCCCCTTGACCGCGATCCTGGGACCAAACGCCTCGGGGAAGTCCAACCTGTTCGATGCTATTCGCCTGCTCTCCCGTCTGGCCGACACGGACCTCCGAACGGCCGTCACCGACTTGCGCGGCGAGCCGCACGAGCTGTTTCGGAGACATTCCGACGGCACTCTCGGAGAGGCGATGTCTTTTGCCGTCGAGGTATTGCTGGCGCCCGAGGTGCGTGACCCGTGGGGCGCGACGGTACAACTCAAGCACACTCGGGTCCGCTACGAGGTGCATATCGAGCGGCGGAGTGATGCCCGGGGTATTGAGCGATTAGTCACAACATGGGAGGAGGCAGCACCGATCCTCGCCTCTGCGGACCGCTGGCGCCCCAGCGGCAAGAAGCCGGCGTCCCAGTTCAAGCGAACTTTCATGCGCTATAGCCGCAGAACTCCCTGGCTGTCCACGGTTGATTCACAAGGCGTCACGAGCTTCGAGATTCGCCAGGACCTTCGTGCCGGCCGCCAGCGGCCGGCCGATGCAGCCGAGGCAACCGTCCTTTCCAGTATCACCAGCGCCGAATTCCCCCATCTCTATGCCTTGCGCGAGGAGTTGCGCTCCTGGCGATTCCTGCAGCTCGATCCTGCGGCACTGCGGGAGCCTAGCCCGGCGATTGGCCCGGAGGAACTGGCTGCGGACGGGAGGAACCTGGCCCGAGTGTTGGCCCGAATCGAGGCCGAGACTCGAACCGACACAAGGTCGTCGGGCGCCCTTGCCGACATCTCCGCGGACCTCACGGACATCATCCCTAGCGTGGTGGACCTGGACGTGGTGGAAGACAAGCGGAGTCAGGAGTATCGGGTTGATCTATCGATGCGTGACCGGCAACCGTTTAGCTCGCGGGTCGTGTCGGACGGCACCCTGCGAGTATTGGCACTGCTGACCTTGATGCACGATCCCCGGCAGCGCGGCTTGGTCTGCTTCGAGGAGCCGGAGAATGGTGTACACCCTTTTCGCCTGAAGTCTTTGATCGCGCGGCTGCGTGACCTCGCAACCGACCCGGCAAGTGCTGAGGTGGATCGGGATGATCCACTTGCACAACTACTCGTGAACAGCCATTCCCCGGTTCTGCTTGCTGCGCTCAAGGATTACGAGATGCATTTTTCCGATATGGTCAGCAGTATTAATCCACGCACCAGGACAGTGAGCCGCAAGACATCCATAGTGCCGATAAGGTGCTCATCGTCAGGCACGGCTGGCCGGGAGTCTGTGAGTCCTGCTGAAGTAGAGCGATACCTGGCTACAATTAACCGCGAGGGCTAGGCTACGTGCGCTACCTTGGATTAGCCCTGTTCGCGGAAGGCTCAAAGGACTACCGGCTACTTGGACGCATTTTGTACCGCGCGGTAGAGAACCTATGTCTCTCGTATGCAAATGACGTAATCGAGATTGGGGATGTTCGGGAACTCGACGCCCCCAAAGCGTATCAGGACGGTAGCCGGGCAACCCGGATTCTCGAAGCCGCACGCCAAGACATTGGCGCCTTCCATATCCTCTTCATTCATGCCGATGCGAACGGCGATGCCGACAGAGCGCGGCAGGAGCGCGTAGAGCCGGCGGTTCAGCTGATCCGGCAAGAGGAGGAGTTGACCAACACGCACAGCGTTGCCGTCGTACCGGTCCGAGAGACTGAAGCCTGGGCACTGGCGGACGGAGATGCCTTGCGGGGAGCGTTCGGAACTACGCTCGACGACGAGGGACTGGGGATTCCCGCCCGGCCGCAGGAGGTCGAGCGCCTCACTGAGCCGAAGCAGGTACTCGATCATGCTCTGCGGGAAGCTGTCGGTGGAAGCAGGAGACGCCGCCACCAAGTAACAACGTACCTGAACACTATCGGCGAGCGTGTTGACCTCACGCGGCTCAGGGCAGTGCCGGCCTACCGGCGGTTCGAGGGTGATCTGCGTGCTGCGCTGAGGCAGCTGGGGTACTTGCGCTAGGCACCGATCCATGTGCTGGGCAACCGGCCGGCAGTGTCGTGATCTTGGGCAGCTATCGTGGGTATGCATTGTGGATACCCGCTGCGCCGTGCTACAGTCCACTCGAACCGAATTTCGCTGAGGAACCGTCTCTATACGGTACGAGTATCACGATGCAAGATGTACAAGCACAGCCTGACGCGCGACAAGTTGCCGTTCAACGGGTTGGGATCAAGGACCTCCACTTGCCCATCCGCGTGCTCCAGCGGGACGGGCACACCCAGCCGGTCACTGCCACGATTGCCCTGAGCGTGGACCTCTCGCCGCACGACAAGGGCACCCACATGAGCCGCTTTGTCGAGCTGCTGGAGGCGTGGCGGGAGCAGGCCTGGTCGGCGTCGGCGATAGAGTGCGTGCTGGCCGACGCGCGCCGCCGGCTGGAAGCCCACAGCGCCCACGTAGACGTATGCTTTCAGCTCTTCCTGGACAAAGAGTCCCCCGTGACCGGACAGCGTAGCGCCATGCACTATGCCTGCCGGTTCACGGGCAGTCTGACGACGGCCGGGGTTGATCTTGTCATCGGTGTTGAGGTGCCCATGACCACGCTCTGCCCGTGCAGCAAGGAAATCTCCGTGGTCGGCGCCCATAGCCAGCGGTCCTGGCTGCGGGTCAAGGTGCGGCCAGTGCCGGGCGCATCGCTCTGGCTGGAAGACATCATCACCGACCTGGAGACGCATGGGAGCTGCGAGGTGTACCCGCTGCTCAAGCGGCCGGACGAGAAGTACGTGACCGAGCGGGCGTACCACAACCCCAAGTTCGTCGAGGACGTGCTCCGCGATGCCGTCGTCGCGTTGCGGCAAGCGCCGGACATCGCCTGGTTCGCGGCGGAATGCGAGGCCGCCGAGTCGATCCACGCCCACAACGCCTTTGCCTCCCAGCAAGAGACGCTCCGCAGCATCACTGCGGCAACCGCTTTCCATCGGAACGGCGTCGCCACCCCCGCGGCTGCCGAAACCGTGGCCGTACCCTGACCGTGCGACCACGCCGCTATGCCGCCGGCGGGCAGGCTGCCCATGCCCCATCCAAACGTTGATCCACTTCACCGGGGTTGTCCGCAGAGCCAATTCCCCCGGCGTTAGAACTCGAGTTCGCTCTCCCGGTGTAGCCTGCGTAGCTCTTCCGGCATGAGACTCCGTAGCGCCTCGGCCCGGTTTATCAGTACCGGCAGCCAGTGGTCGGCTGGGAAGAGAGCCTGCGCCTCGTCCGCCGTGACCCAGCAGTGCTCCGAATGCTCGTCGCTTACGCTGAGGCCGGCCGCGTCGGGAATTGAACAGCCGAAGCTCAGGCCGACCATCTCGTTCTCCGGTACCGCGTCGCCCCGGTAGAAGTGCGTGGTGCCCAAGATGCACTCAAGGCGCACTGTCCGGCCCAGCTCCTCCCTGGATTCCCGACGTAGCGCGTCAATGAATCCCTCGCCCTGCTCAAGCCTGCCGGAGCCGGTCTCCCACTGCCCGGGGGCAAAGTCCCGGTTCGCCGCTCTGCGAAGCAGCAGATACCTTCCGTCGTCACGGCGCCAAACCAACATGCCGATCATTACTAGGAAGCGCCCTACGGCCATCGTCAGCTCCCTTCTAGTGCCTATCTAGTGCCTAGTGCCGTAGCCATCCATGCCCGGCGGCGCTGCGGCGGTGCCGCGTGGCGTCCGCAGGCCGACCATGGCCAGCACGGCCAGCGCCAGGACCAGCACGCCGGCGCTGATGAAGATGCCTTGGGGCGTAATCAGGCCGCTCAACAGTGCAACAAGCAGCGGGCCGGCTACGCCGCCCAGTGACGCCGACGATTCCTTGATCCCGACCACCCGCGAGCGGTGCTGCGCGGCGGTGATGTCGAGATACAGGGCGCTCAACGCCGGGGCCATCAGCGCGCCGCCCAAGCCGGCCGCCAAGGCCACCAAGAGCATCAGTGGGAACGAGGTGATGAAGCCGACGCCAAAGTAGAAGGTCGTCGTGAGCAGCAGTCCCACGAGAATGATCGGCTGCCGCCCGAAACGGTCGCTCGCTTTCCCTAGGCCGGCTTGACCAATGACCATTGCCAGACCATAGACGCCGACGACCACGCCAAACCGCACGGTGCTCCAGCCCAGCTCATCATAGAAGTAGAAGACCAGCTGCGGCTCCACATAGGCGAAGGCGAAGACCCCGCCGAAGTCGAGCGCGAGCAGCGTCCCGAAGAAGTAAAGCGGCCGCGGCAGCGACGACCAGATCGATCCGCCCTCTGCCGGCCCCCGCTGGCGCCGCAGTGCGTCCCGTCGTCGTGCCGTGGGCGGATGTGTCTCCGGCACGAGCACGCTCGCCGCGGCCAACGCGATGGCGGCCAGCACGGCCGAGGCCACGAACGGAGCGGCAAATCCCCAGCCGTCGTACAGCACGCCGCCGATCACCGGACCGAAGATGAAGCCGGCGCTGTAGCTGCCCATGACGATGCCAACCCACTGCGCCCGCTGCCGATCCGGCACGACATCGCCCACAACGCCCATCGCCGCCGGGAAAAGACCGGCCGTCAATGCCCCTTCGAGTGCCCGTATTGCGGTGAACACCGTTACCGTCGGCGCTAGGAGGAATCCGATATTGGCGACGACGTAGGCGGCCAGCGCGGTGAGAATGAGCGGCCGGCGGCCAAAACGGTCGGCCAGTGTGCCCATGAACGGCGCCGCCACGAACTGTGCCAGCGCAAAGGACATCGTCATCAGCCCGAGCGCCTCCACGCCCGAACCGAACTCGCCCAACCGGCGCGCGAAAACGGGCATGATGATGCCGTAACCGGTCATCACGATCCCCACGCTGGCGGCGAGGAGCAGGACGGTGCTGCGGGTGTGGCGCTCGCTCAGGACGGAGGCCACCGCCGCCGTTGGTTCGACCGCGCGGTCCACCTTCGCCGGTCTCGTCGGGGCACTCACGGCTCGATCCTCAGCGCGACGAGCAGCGTGGCGAGGTCCATGCACATCGTCTCCCGCTGAATGAGGCCGTCGCTCACGTCGTAGACGGATACGCCGCACAGACGGTTCGCCTCACTGGTGGGCAGCGCGCGCCGCTGACTGTGTTTTCCCATCGCGCCGTCTCTCGGTCTGTGGGCAATCTGATCAGTGTAGCGCGGCGGACCCGACTCGCGACGGCCGGCTCCGGCGCGTGCCCGGCGCTGAACGCGGCACCGGGGGGTGTATCATAGTGCGCGGGTATCGCTGAGTTCGTAACGCCGGAGCCGTGTGGACGGTTACCGAACGTGCGGCACGGGTGCCGGGGAAATCGAGGCTGAGGGGAGCGATTGCATGGTGAAGCGGTACGGCTGGGGCATCATTGGCTGTGGGGTGATTGCCCCCAGCCACATCAACGGCGTGCAAGCGAACGACGCGCGTGCCGAGGTTGTCGGGCTGTACGACCTGATCCTGGACCGCGCCAAGGAGCGCCAGGCCGAGCTGGACATCCCGTTTGCGACGGATGATATTGACGCCTTTCTCGCGCGGGACGACATTGACGTGGTGAGCATCTGCACACCGAGCGGCGCGCATAGCGACGGGGTGATTGCCGCGGCGCAGGCCGGCAAGCATATCCTCTGCGAGAAGCCGCTCGGCATCACGCATGCCCAGCTCGACGCGGCCATCGCGGCGGCGGCGCAGGCCGGCGTGAAGCTCGGCTGCGTGTTCCAGCGCCGCACCGAGCCGGTCAACCGGCAACTCCGGCAGTTGCTCCAGGAAGGGAAGCTCGGCAAGATCGTCTTTGCCGACCTCGTGGGCAAGGACTATCGCGCCCCGGAGTATTACCGCAGCGCCGGTTGGCGGGGAACGATTGCCTTCGACCGGGGCTGTCTGATGAATCAGGGGGTCCACTACCTGGACCTGCTGCTCTGGCTGATCGGCGAGCCGGTCGTCGAGGTCGCCGGGTTCTGGGATACGCTCCGGCACGACATCGAATCCGAGGACACCCTCGCGGCCACCTTGCGCTTTGCCAGCGGCGCGCTCGCCACGGTGTCGTACACCACCTCGCTCTCGCGCCGCGGCCTGCCCTCGCACATCGGTATTCACGGCACGAACGGCAACATCCTCTTCGATGACCGCCGCGGCGAGGTGCTGGTCGAGATCGGCGGCGAGCCGGTGCCGCTGGCGGACGGGTCGGAGTCGGATCAGCCGGTTGGCCACGCGGCGCACGTCGCCGACCTCATCGCGGCCATTGAAGAGGATCGCGCGCCGGGAATCACGGGTGAATCGGGACGCACGGCCGTAGACGTGGCGCTCGCCATCTACGAGGCTTCGGACACCCGCTCCGTCGTGCGGCTCCCGGCACGTTGACGACCGGGCCGTCGCTCTCCCGGCGCTAGGCGGGAGCGGGCGTGGCTTTGGGCAGCGGGTAGCCTTCCGGAACGGTGGAGAGTTGCCAGCCGCTGACCAGTTGGACCTCCTCCCACCGGTAGCCGCGAGCGGTGAAGGTGGCAATGTCGCGTATCCAGCGCCGGTGGCGGCCGTCATAGACGTAGATTTGGCCGAATGGGCCGCGCACGAGATCGCCGGCTGCCAGCGTGAGCGGCTCGAATGGTGGCGGCTGCACCTCCCACAGGGTCAGGGTGTCTCCGGCGGCGACCTGTCTTAGCAGGGGAGAGGGATGGGGCGGCCGGCCGCGGCCCGGACGGTATAGGACAAACCGCACGCCAAGCTCCTCAAGCAGCTCGCTTTGGCGTTGCGGTGTCGCCGGCTCGACGAAGAATTGCCGGCGCAGCGCCTTCATATGGCCCCGCAGCTCGGTGAGCCAGCCGCTGGCGATACGCTTGTTGGTCGCTGACAGGATGAGACGATCCAGTTGCTCATCGTTGCTGAAGGCCAGATCGCCGAGCGAGCCGCGCCGGTGCAGTTCTGCTATGACGGTGGCATCCGACTCGGTTAGCCCTAAGCCACTGGCGTTCGCCTCGTAGTAGACGGCTGCGGCGTAAAAGCCAATGCTCGGCACACCGGCGAGGAGCGCCAGGGCTACAACGACCAGGTGGCTGCGCCGCGACAGCAAGCCAGCCAAGCCTACCGCCAGGAGATCGGCGGTGAGCACGGCCAGCGGCAGGCCAGTGAGCGTCGCCATGTCGAGGGGACGCACGTCCGAGTAACCCAGCGGTATCGCCAGCAGGAAGACGCCGCAGAGTGCCCAGCAGTAGAGCAGGGCCGCGGTGTGCGGATGCAGCCGCGTGGGGGCGCCAGCGACACGCGCGATAGCCCACGCCAGCCCGCCGGCGGCCGCCGTGCCCAAAGTCAGCAGCACAAAACCCGGTGGCACCAAGAAATCCTGGGGATTCCCCCCGGGAGGATGCCCCCAGAGATAGGTCCAGGCCGGCTCGGTCTGCGGCAGTTCCAGGTACCAGCGGTACACCGGCCAGGCCAGGCCGAGCACTAGGGGGATACCGACGATGAGCCGGAGCCGCTGTCTTCCCATCGGCGCGCCGGAGCCGGCTACCACCAGCACTGCCAAGATCGTGGCTGGCGCCGCGATATGGAAGGTGGCCGGGGTGAGCGGCTGGGCGGCGGCGAGCGCGACGCCAGCGCCCACCCAGCCGATGACGGCAGTGCGCCACGAGCCGGCGCGCAGCGCGCCGGCCGTGCAGGCGAGCAGCACCGCCTGCGCGGCTACAATCGCGAGCCGCTCGGGCGCAATCCACGTGTCCACGACGGGACTGCCAAAGGCGGACCCTTGCTTCAGCGCGTCGAGCGGCGCACTCCAGAACTGCCGATAGAACCACGGTCGGTCAACGAGATCGAGCGCGACGCCGGCAAAATGCAGCCAGCGCCAGCCGCCACCGAGCACAATCAAGACGGCGGCGATGGCGCGTGTGCCGCCGTCCGGCAGGGTCGCACGCAGCAAAGCTCTCAGCCCCAGGATCAATACGGCCGCCAGTAGGATGGTGAAGGCGGCCCAACGGAGGTCCGGCGCTGCATGTTCGAGGCCGCGCCCAACCTGCGCCAAGGCCCACCACCAGGGATGGAAGAGCGTGGGGTGCTGGGGTAGGGGCGAGGCGCGGCTGGTGGCGAGGGGCGAACGGGCGAGGTCATAGCTCCACGCCAGCCGGATTGCGCCGGCTTCACCGGTGAGGCTCGGAAGGCGGGTGAGTGGCGAGTTATCCGGTGCGGCGAGACGATCTGCGGCGACCGGGAACAGCGCCGCCGCGACCAGCACCAGCCAGAGCGCGAGGTACAGCGGCCAGCGGTCACTGATGAGCGGCGGGAGCCGGTCCGGACGCGCAAGCCCGGCGCCGCCACGCGGCTCACCTGGTGGCATCGCCGCGGACCTCGTAGATGCCGACATCGCCGCTCCGGAAGGCAAGCGGCCACTCCTCCTCCATTGTCCGGCGCACTATGGGCCGCTCCGCAGTCACGACGACGTGCGTCATGCCCAGATGCCCGGCGATGGCGCGTAGCTCACTCTGGGGCGTGTCCGGGTCGAAAAAGCGCCTGATTGCTCCGTCCTTCTCGCGCACGCGCACGGTCATCGCATTGTGGCCGCGGACCGGGCGCGTACCCGTGTACGGCGCGATGTAGATGTTGAAGGCCGGGCTGTCCGCCAGCACTACCGTCGGGTTGGGTGCGGTCCCGGCAGCCTCCAGCCACGACAGCGCCGCGTGCTCGTCGCGGGTGAGGTAGAAGTTTGGCGGCTGCAACCGGATGTCGCCAAGCAGTTGCTCGAAGTAGAGCGCCGAGGCCGGGACCGACAGCAGGAGCAGCAGCGCCGGCGCGAGTAGGCCGAGCCACCGCCGCACGCGGGCAGCGGCCCAAGCGTCAACGAGCAGCCAAGCGACGAGGATGGCACACACCAGATGGAGACCTACTCGGAAATGCGAGGGCATCGGCACCACCGGGAACACCTCCAGCAGCAACACGATCACCACCCATCCGACGAGCGTTGCGCGGGCTATGCGCGGCCCGCTGCCGGCGCGGGCGTTGTGCAGACCTGGCGTGTCACCTGGTGCCAGCAAGGGGATCAGCAGCGTCAGGGGCAGCAGCGGACCGTAATACACCAGTAGAAATAAGACCTCGGTGGGACCGCCGCTCATCTGCGTGCTGACGTTTTGGAGGACTGGACTGGTCCGCGACGCGATGGCAAAGAAGGCCAGCACCGGCAGGGGCAGCACCACGAGCCAGCAGAGGCCTTCCAAGACGCGCGGCGTGCTGGCTGCGCGGCCGCCATCCCCGGCCGCGGTCACTGGCATTCTCGTGCTCAACGCCAGCAGTCCGGTCACGAGGCTCAATGTCAGCCACAGCGGCAGGAACTCGAACGGGTGAAAGCTGCACAAGTAGGCTAACGCTGCGCCGGCAGCGATATGGGAGCGCCGGGAGCCGGTTTGGCAGCCCCGCAAAAAGAAGTGCAGGACCGCGCAGACCAAGGCGCTCGCCAGCGCCAGGTGGGGCAGCGTCATCGCTTGCTGGAGCGTGCTCCCCTCGTGAATCTTGCGCCAGTACGGCAGGCTATCCAGGACTGAGCCGGGCGGCGCCACCCAGACGAGCCAGCGCCACCCGCTGGCGAACAGCGCGAGCAATAGCGCCACGATGCACGCGCGTCGCGTGAGACCGGCGGTCGCCGCCAGCGCCAGCACTGCCATCGCTATCGCCACCACGGCGCCGACGCGGAGCACGTGGAGATACCAGAAGTGCGGTGGCGTCCCCGTCCACTGCGCGAGCCAGCCGAGCGGTGCAAATAGCCCATTGAACAGTACCGGGGCATGGACTTCGGGAGTGACCGGAATGGCAATGAGCAGCGCCGTGCCGAATTGGCGCATTTGGGCCAGGTAGTAGAACACGTCGCCGTGCCAAGCGACGACGCCGGTGAATTGGTGGTCGGCGTCCGCGTACAGCGCACCGTAGACGTAGGGAATGCTCGTCAGGACCGTCGCCAGCGCAACGGCGCCGATGGCCCAGACCTTGGGGGAAGTCAGCGCTCCGTGCCTCATACGGCTTCCAGCGGGGTAGCTCTGCTGATTTTTCTCGGTCATTCCCGCGAAAGCGGGGGCCTAGAGCGGGTACGCTGTCTGCCGCCCCAGGTGTCTGGATTCCGGCTTCCGCCGGAATGACGAAATGAAGCCGGTGGAATCTCCTGACAACGCGAATGCCGACAGAACCTAGGTATAAGAACGAGTGAGGGGCGCATGGGTGCCGGGTCAACCGGGTAGTGCTGCGGCCGCTCCGGGGAAAACCCCGGAGCACCGACAAGGATGGATTGCGGCTTGCGCCGCAATGACGGGGGCCAGGGGGCAGGTACGAGCGTGGCCCTAGACTTCTTCCGGTTTGCGACCGAGCAGGCGGGCGATCAGTTCGACCACTCTATCGTGCAGGACAAAGAAATAGATGCCACCGATGAGTGCCCAGCCCGCAAGCTTCCAGACCGGTCCGATCATCCACAACGTTCCCCAGAAACTGAGTAACGCGATCCAGACGAGGATAGCGATGACGCGGACAACCGTCCCAAAGGTGCCCCAGACTTGCTGCTCTCGTTCTTCTTCCGCAACCTGCTGTACACCCTCGTCGGCCGGCACGTCGCTGAAGGTCGTGCCGCCGCAGCGCGAGCATAGCGCCGCGGCACGTGGGTTGACTTGTCCGCAGTTCTGACAGTATTTCGCAGCCGGGCCGCCCGCTCCCTCACTAGCCATATCACCCTCGCTTTGCAGGCAGACTACTACACTTCCCGACTTATTGCAAGCGGCCGAGGCGGCCCCTCGGCGGGTGACATGCCCTCATACCGGCTGGTACGGTGTAGCGAGAGCAGGTGGACTACCGCTGTGGCGGGACTGAGGGAGAATAAAGGAGAGGATCATGGTTGCCGTTGCGCCGCCGGCCGTTGATACCGCTGCCCGCGTTGCTGCCGGCACCCTTGCCGAGCTACAGGCTGCCGGGGTGCTCACCGTCTCCGGCACTGCCATCGGCGCTCGCCACGGCATTGCCGTGTTCTGGCACGAAGATCAGGCCTATGCGATAGATAACCGTTGCCCCCATATGGGCTTTCCTCTTGACCGCGGCACCTGCAAGGACGGGGTACTCACCTGCAATTGGCACTATGCTCGGTTCGATCTCCAGAGCGGCGGGACGTTCGATCTGTTCGCCGACAACGTGCGTGCCTACCCGGTCGAGATCGAGGCCGGCCAGGTGTGGGTCTACCCCAACGGCGCCGATGCGGACGAGGAGCGTGCGCGTTGGTTCGGTCGGCTCGACGAGGGTCTGGAGCAGAACATCTCCCTGGTGCAGGCGAAGGCCGTGCTCGGACTGCACGACTTGGACACGCCGCCGGCCGAGATCGTGGGCCGCGCGGCCCGTCACGGACTCCGTTTTGGCTCTAGTCGCAATGCCGACGGCTGGGGCGACGGCCTGACGATCCTCACCGCCATGGCGCACGTCCTCGATGACCTGGCGCCGGATGATCGGTGCCTGGCCCTCTATCACGGCGTCCGCCGCGTTGGCGCCGATGCCAGCGGCCAGCGCACGAACTTCGACTTGGAGCCGCTGTCGGTGCGCCAAGTACCCATCGCGCGCCTGCAGGCGTGGTTCCGCGAGTTTATCGAGGTGCGGAGCACGGATGCGGCCGAGCGCACGCTGCGTACTGCCATCGCCGAGGGCGCGACACCGCAGCAGGTGGCAACGATGCTATGCGCTGCCGGCACCGACCACTACTACCGCGATTTCAGCCACGTATTGGACACGATTGCGAAAGCCTACGAGCTACTCGATCTCGTCGGCTGGGAGCAGGCGACGGAAGTGCTGCCCAACATCGTGCCGCAGATTGCCGCTTCCTCGCGTGAGGAGGAGCGCAACTCCTGGCAGCATCCGGTCAATCTGGTCGCGCTCGTCGAGCCGGCCACCGCGCAACTCCCGGCGGTGCTCGATCTCGACGCTATCCCGACCGGGCAGTGGGAAACCGCCCTGGTAGACACCCTGCTGGAGGACGACCCGGCAGCGTCCATTGACGCGCTCATGGCCGCGTTCCGCGATGGAATGGCGCTGGCCGACGCAGCCCAAGCCGTTGCCTACGCCTCGGCGCTGCGGCTGACGCGCTTCCCGACGAGCAATGAGTTCGGCGACTGGGACACGGTGCTGCACCACTTCACCTACTGCCAGTCGGTGGCCCAAATGGCCAAGCGGGTGCCCTCGCCGGAGCTGGCACGCGGCGTGCTGCACGGCGCGATGGTGGTCTACCTGGGCCGCTTCCTCAATATCCCGCCGGCCCGCCTACCGAGCGCGCGTACACTGGCCGCCGAGCCGACCGACCCGGCGGCGCTGACCGGGAAGCTGCTCGCGCTCTGTGACCGGCAATCGCAGGTGGACGAGGCCGGCGCCGTCGTCTACCGCTACCTCACGCTCGGTCACGCACCGCAGCCGTTGCTGGCCGCCCTCGGCCGGTCGGTGTTGCGGGAAGACGCCAATTTCCACGACTTCCAAATGCTGGAGGAGGGCTTGCGGCTCTACCACGACTTGGTTGCCGTCGGGCGCCGCGAGGAAAGCTGGCAGGTGCTCGTAGCGATTGCCCGCTGGCAGGCGGCTCACAGCCCCACGCGCCGCGCCGTCACGCAGACCTACGACATTGCGCTCCGCCTGCACCGCGGCGAGGACATCTACGCCCCCAGCCGCTACTAGGGGTAGGTACGGGTTAAGCCGTAGGGGCGCAACATGTTGCGCCCAGTTGCTCGTCATGCCGGCGGAAGCAGGAATCCACCTCTCTCCCTGGGAACGGGCCATCAAGAGGCCAGCCGGGGTGCAGGTGGGCGGCACAGCCATCGCTCCTCTTCCCTGATGAAAGTTGACAACTTGATGCGGTAGTGTGTTGCCCCCACCCTGACCCTCCCCCGTCCCGACAGGGGAGGGAACCTACCCGTCCCCCCGTCGCAACGGGGGGACCACAGGGGGGCTGGGGCCAGCTACATCCCCGTCGCGTGGTAGCCGGAGTCGACGTGGATCACCTCGCCGGTCACGCTGCGGGCGAGGTCGCTACAGAGGTAGAGCACCGTGTTGCCCACATCGGCCCCCTCGATGTGCCGGCGCAGCGGTGCCCGCTCCGGGAATGCCCGGTACATGTCCATAAAGCCGGGGATACCACGCGCGGAGATCGTGCGGTGCGGTCCGGGCGAGACCGCATTGGCGCGGACGCCGGCCGGTCCTAGCTCGGCAGCCAGATAGCGCACCGTCGCCTCCAGCGCCGCCTTGGCGACACCCATCACCTTATAGCCCAGCACGGCTTTCTCCGCGCCGTAGTAGGTGAGGGTTACGATACTGCCGCCGCCGCGCTGCGCGAACAGCGGCTCGGCCGCGCGGGCCAGCGCAATCAGTGAGTAGGCGCTGATGTCGTGTGCAATGCGGAACGCTTCCCGCTCCGTATCTACGAAGCGGCCCAAGAGCGCCTGGGGCGGCGCAAAAGCGACCGCGTGGACCAAGAAGTCCAGCCCGCCGTGCTCGGCGCCGATCTGCTCGAACGCCGCGGCAATCCCGGCGTCGTCGGTAACGTCGAGCTGGACCGTGGTTGCGCTCGTCGGGAGGGCAGCAGTCAGTTCCGGCGCGCGGCGGGCGTGACGCGGCTCATGGCTCAATACCAGCGCGGCGCCGGCACCGGCCAGCGCCTGCGCGATAGACCAAGCAAACCCGTGCCGATCCGACAACCCGACAATCAGCCCGGTGCGACCTTCCAGTAACATCGCTCCCTCCCGTCCTTGCGCCGAAAATAGCCTGAACCTGCCATTCCCGCCTCGCCCCCGTCCCCCCGCCAGCGGGGGGAACACAGGGGGACACGATCACACTACCGCTCCGCTTGCCGGCGACGCAACTCGGCCTCCAACTGCCGAATGCGCGCCTCCGCCGCCTCCCGCGCCCCCTGCTCGTGGGCCGCCCGGCTTTCGGCCACCTCCCGCGCTGTCTCCGCCGCCTCACGGGCCGCCTGCTCCGCCAGCCGCGCCGTCTGCTCGTGGGTCGCCCGGCTTTCGGCGATCTGCCGCGCCGCCTGCTCGACCACCACCCGCGTCTCGGCCGCCTCCCGCGCCGCCTCTACCTCCGGCCAGTCCTCCAGATAGGTGTTGGTGGCCGGATCATAGAGCCGCGGCCACTGGTTGTCCCAGCACACCGACACCCCCAGCACCGGACTGTATCCTTTCAGCACCCCGTCTGGCCTGGTGGTCAGCGGCAGTGGCCGGTACACCCCGCCGACCAGCCGCTCTCCAGCCAGCGGCTGTCCGTGATGCCGACTATCCTTGCTCGGATCGAAGCGCCAGTATTCCGGTACACCGATCCGCGCATAGATCGCCCGCTTGCGGCCGGTGTCCACGTGACCGGTACTCGACGAGGCGATCTCCAGTACCCAATCCGGGGGCTTGCCCACTTCCCAGGGCAGATAGAGCTTGCGGGGCCGGATCGCCCGCGCCTCCACGCCAAAGACCAAGTACACGTCCGGCGAGATACGGACGTTGAGGTCGTCCGGGTCGTAGCAGAGGATCGTGTTGGCATCGAGAAACACGTCGGGACGGCGGTGGAAATCGGTAAAGTGAGCGGCCAGCAGTTGATAGATGGCGAAGAGCTGGGGGTTTTGTTCCATCGCGTCAGGCTTCCGCACCGGCTCATCGGGATTGTAGTCGAGGCGGGCGTAGTCAATCCGGCCCTGCCGACAGTAGGGCCGGATGGTGGGCGTGGCGGGCGTAGCGATGGCTGCCATCAGGTGCCTCGGCGAAGCAACGACTACCCGGCAATCATAGCACGCGCGGCGGACCTACCCTTGTGAGAGAGCCATCGGGGCTATACCGCGGCAACCTTGCGCCGTGAGGATTATTCCGCTTGTCGCCGGCGCAACTGCTCCCGCAACCGCCGTAGCTCGGTTTCGACCGACCGGCGAGCCGTGTGCTCGGCAGCAGCCCGATCCTCCGCCGACCGGCGGGCCGTGCGCTCGGCAGCGGCCCGATCTTCCGCCACCCGGCGAGCCGCCCGCTCGGCAGCGTACTGTGATCCCAGCTCGGGCGCTGTCGGCAGATAGACCTCGGCCACCGGGTCGTATACCCGTAGCTCGCCCGCCTCCCAACACAAGTCCAGCCCCAGCACCGGGCTATGTCCCCACCACCCGCCATCCGCCGCCTCGTTGATCCTGATGGGTTCGTACCCCCCGGCCACCAGCCGATCTCCGGCCAGCGCCGCGTCGTGGTACCGGCCGCCAGTGTGGTCGAACCGCCAGTATTCCTGCACTCCATAGCCGGCGTAGGCGACCCGCTTGACCGTGTAATCGCGCCGCCCGGTGCTGCGCGAGGCCACTTCCAGCACAAAGTCCGGCGGCTGGCTCACTTCACTGATGACGTAGCCGTTGCGGGCCACGATGGCGTCCGGGTTGACGCCGAACGCGACCACGCAGTCGGGCGCCAGCCGCTCCGCGTCGTTGCCGGCCTCGTGCCGGAGGTAGCCCTGGCCGGAGATCAGCACGTCGGTACGCGCGGCAAAGTGGGCACGGAGGATGCTGTCGAACGCCACGAGCCGGTCATATTGCTGCATATCGGGTATCCGCGGCGGATCGGGCAGCGGCTCCAGATGTGCATACGTGCCGGGCGAGGGGGAGCGGAGGACGGTTCTGGTTGCCATCGCAGTTCTCGTGCCGGACAGCCGGTCCGCGCGTTGCACGCTATCGAGGTGAGACGACCCGGCAGCAGTAGTATAGCCGACCGGGAACCGGCGCCGCGGTGCCTATTTGGTGGCCCCCACCCTAACCCTCCCCCGTCCCGACAGGGGAGGGAACACACCGTCCCCCCGCCGCCGCGGGGGGGCCACAGGGGGGCGGCTCCCCTATGTAGCTGCCTCAGCGCCGCGGCGGCGGCCGGCGCCGGCCACCGCGACGCATCGGGCTTTGCTCCTTGGTGCTGTCGTCCGGGTGGATGAAGCGATACAGCTCCACGAGCGCGTAGGGGCGTCTGCCCCGCACCTCGCGCAACACCGTGTCCGCCGGCAGCATCTTTCCCTTCTTGGTCCGATACTGCTCCTTCACCGTCAGCATCCACATCTGATGCTCCGGGATAGCGACGATCTCCCCGGCCTTGGGCCGGATCACCAGACCATGCACTTCTTCGAGATGCTGCTCGTACCGCGGTGGATCAATATAGGGGTGCAGGCGTTGCGGTGCCGGCGCCGTGCCGGTTGCACCGCCCCCGGCCGGTGGACCCTCGGTATTGGCCATGCTGTGTACTCCCTCGCACGTGCTCCCCTAGGGCCAACGGGCGCTGCTCCCAGGGCGAGACACACTCCTCACTCGTCGGCTGATCGCAAGTTAACAACGCTCATTGTACCGAGTATGGCCGCCGAGCGCACCCAGCACTATGCGGAGGCCGCGTCGCAACGGGGGATCGGAGTAGTGGGCTGTAGCCCCCCTATGGTCCCCCCGCTGCGGCGGGGGGACGGGCAGGTCCGCCGCTCCCGAGGACAGCGCTTGCCTACCCAGTGCCAGCTACGGTCGGCGGACGCCGCGGCGGGCCGAGCGGCGCGGTGAGCCGCGCGCGCATCAGCTCGACGTACTCCGGCTCGCGCTCGATCATCAGCCACCGCCGGTGCAGGCGGGCAGCCACGGCGGCGGTCGTGCCGGTGCCGGCAAACGGGTCCAGGATCAATTGCCCTGGCTCCGTGCTCGCCGCAATCACACGCTCCAGCACGCCTTCCGGTTTCTGCGTCGGGTGCGCTTTCCGGCCGTGCTCGTCGCGCAGCCGTTCCTTGCCGGTGCAGATCGGGAGCACCCAATCGCTCCGCATCTGCTTGCCCCCGTTGGCGGCTTTCATGTCCTGGTAGTTGAAGGTGTACCCTTTCGCCGTCTCCGATTTCTTGGCCCAAATCAGCGTTTCGTGGGCATTCGTGAAGCGCGAGCCGCGGAAGTTCGGCATCGGGTTGGTCTTGATCCAGCACACCTCGTTGAGAATCCAAAATCCGAGGTCCTGCAAGAGCCGCCCGATGCGATAGATGTTGTGGTAGGTGCCCATCACCCAGATCGCGCCCGTCGGCTTTAGCACGCGCCGGCACGCCTGGAGCCACTGAAAGGTGAATTGGTCGTAATCTTCAAACGTGTTGAACTGATCCCACTCCGCATCCACCGACTCGACCAGCGTTCGGTTCGGCCGGATCAACGCCTTCTTGAGCTGGAGGTTGTACGGCGGATCGGCGAAGATCGTGTCCACCGATTCGGACCGCACCATCGGCAGCACGTCGCGGCAATCGCCGAGCGCGACGATATTCCACGGCGCCCCGTCTGGTCCGGCGGCGCTCCGCTCACCGACCTGACGGCCGCGGCGGCTCGGCGGCGGCTCGGCGGCGGCCCACTCCAACTGGCAGGTGGAGAACTCCTCGGCCGTGAGTACCGCCCATGGCGGTGGCTGCCCCGCCGGGTCGTTGCCGCTGTCGTCTTGGCGCGTCATACAACTCCAATGGATCGTTGGCATGACCCGTCTGCGCGGTCCGATGAAGCTTTGATGATGCAGACCGGGTGGTCGGTGCGGACCAAGCGTGCCGCCGCGCGGCCGGCAGCAGGTGCGGCCGCGAACTGGCGGACAACGGAGCCGATTGTACCCTGTGTTGGGCGCCCGTATCGGCGTATCACGGCTCCGATGACCGCACAAAGGTCAGGAAATCCAGGAACACAATTCCAAACCAGAGCACTGCCAGCACGAGAAACAAGACCGCCACTCCACGCAGCCGGCGTTGCCACCGCGAGCGGCGCTGCGCCCGGCGCGCCCGCCAGCCCACGATTTCACCGCCTACCACCGCTCCGGCAGCGGCCCACAGCAGCACCTGGAGCGGCAAGAATGGATCCATGGCTCTCAGCCTACCGCCGCTGCCTGGACAATGCTACCGTCGGCGCCCGGATCGCCATGCGCCGGCCCTTGCGCCGGCCGGTTGTCAATGGCCTATACTTCCGCCAGCGGAGGCTTTTGTGTAGCCCCCCTATGGTCCCCCCGCTGCGGCGGGGGGACGGTGGCTTGGGCGGCGGCGGGACGGCCGTGTTCCCTCCCCCGTCGCCACAGGGGAGGGCTAGGGGCACAGTTTTCCGGAGGGTCGCAACGATGGCGTTTATCAGCGATGCGGACCGCACGCTGCTGGAGCAGCGTTTCCGTGACGAGCTACCCGGCGCGGTGACGTTGCAGTTGTTCACGACTCCGCGGTACGGGCTGTATGTGCCCGGCCGCGAAGAGTGTGTCACCTGCGCCGATGCCGAGGCGCTGCTCACCGAGGTCGCCGAGCTATCGCCGCAGCTGACGCTCGCCAAGCACGATCTCTATGCCGAATCGGAGGTGGCTGCCGCGGCTGGCGTAGACAAAGTGCCGGCACTTGTGCTCCGCGGTGCCAATGGCCAGCCGGACGGACGGGTGCGGTTCTTCGGGCTGCCCTCCGGCTATGAGTTTGCCACGCTGGTAGACTCGATCATCGCCGTCTCGCAGGGTACGCCGTCGTTGAGTGCCACTGCCCTGGAGCGGCTGCAAACCGCGCTGGCCGGCACCGACGAACGACTCCATCTCCAAGTGTTCGTCACGCCCACCTGACCGCACTGTCCCCAGGTGGCCAGTCTGGCCCACCAAATGGCGCTGGCCTGCGCGCAGATCACGGCCGACGTAATCGAGGCCAACGAGTTTCCCCGTCTCTCGCAGGCATATGCCGTGATGAACGTACCCAAGACCGTCGTCAACGACCACATCGAGATCGTGGGCGCCGTTCCCGAACGCCAGCTCGTCAGCGAAATCCTGCGAGCATTGCCAACCGACGAGACACCTGCTGAGGACCCGTAGACCCACATGACCAGCTCTGCGGCCTTGGTCAAGCGACACTTGACTTCGCTAGGAGTTGCATCACCCATGCTGACCTATGTAGGCAATGGCCCATACTGCTATGCCAACTCTGCCGCAATGCTGCTTGAGAGCGCCGGAGAGTCTGTCAAGCCCCGCGTCATCGAAGTCCTGTCGGGGGTCGGGCTGGGCGCAATCTGGGTCGCAGAGTCTGTCAAGCCCCGCGTCATCGAAGTCCTGTCGGGGGTCGGGCTGGGCGCAATCTGGGTCGCAGAGTCCCAGACCTTGTTCCTGAGCGGCTTGGCGTCCGCGCCGGACGTGGGACTGTCTCGATCATTCGGATTACTTGGGTTCAACGTGGAAGAGGAAGCTGAATCGGAGGGCGACGCCATTCCCATTGATGCGTTGAAGCTACAACTTGACAACGGGCCGGTGTTGCTCGGCCCCCTCGATATGGGCGAGCTTCCCTACCGTCCCAATGCCGGCGGAGCGAACGGTGCCGATCATTTCGTGCTTGCTCTTGACGTAGAGGACAGGACCGTGGTTGTGCATGATCCCGCGGGCTATCCTGCCATGCCCATAAGCATCAAGGCGCTCGACCGCGCTTGGTGCGCCGACCTCATTGCGTATCGGCGAGGCACATACCGTCGGTGGCACTCCCCTACCCGCGTCGAATGGCCTGGGCCAATGCAGCTCGCCGAAGCTGCGATTGCGTCCTTCAGCCGTGCCTATAGGGAATCGCGAGCAATGCGCGAGCCAGGTACCGTCGTCGGCCCGGAGGCTATTGAGACGCTGGTAGCGGCCATCAAGAGTCGAGAGCTACTTGACCCCGGGCTGGAACACTTGCGGAGATTTGCACTGCCTCTCGGTGTGAGACGCGCTCTGGACTATTCCTGGTACCTCAGCGACATCAATCCAAAGCTGGCCGATCTCAAGAGCCGGCAAGCGTGGCATCTGGCCCGCGCTCACGTCGCAGCATCCCAACGCAGTTGGGCGCCCCTCGCAGATCACCTGCTGCATCTGGCAGACCTGGAACACAGTGTTGAGACCGTTCTAGTCGAAGGGGCCGCCTGACATATGAGGCTAAACTCTCCGACACATCCAAGGTAGGACGGTGTGCGTCCTCCACCTCCGTACATCGAGACTTCCTAGCACAAGGGTTGGAGTACGGTACGCTTAGGCTGACCGTGGACGACGTGCCGGCCGCCGGCGGACGACCGCGCTCTAGGCTCCGTTGACTGTTCACTCCGGCGCCAGTGGGAATCCACGTCCCCCTGCCGAGCGGGGGGGCCATAGGGGGGCTATACTGCACCCAGGGAGGCCGTCGTGGCACAATCGACCGTGATGACCGTGCGAGGGCCGGTGCCCGCTGGCGAGCTAGGAATTACGCTCGCCCACGAGCATCTCTTCTTTCGCCTGGATTGCTACTATTCCCAGTCCGAGGACGATCCGGACGGCACGCTCGCTACGGCGCCGATCACCCCGGACCGCCTGTGGTGGCTGCGCTCGCACCCCTTCAACAACCGCGCCAACCTGGTGCAAGAAGACCTCGCCACCGCCGTCTCAGAGGTGGAGCATTACAAGGCCGCCGGCGGCACCACGATCATTGACGTAACGACCGTTGGCATCAGCCCGAACCCGGCCGGGTTGGTCGCGGTCTCCGAGCGGACCGGTCTCCACGTCGTCGCCGGGACCGGCTACTACCTGGCCAATTCCTACGCCGATCATACGGCTGTGGATCAATCCACCGAGGAGTTGGCCGACGAGATGCGCCGCGCCCTGCTGGAAGGCATGGACGGGACGAACGTGCGCGCCGGTCTGATGGGCGAGCTTGGCGTGAGCAATCCGCCGGAGCCGGTGGAGCTGCGCGTGCTCGCCGCCGCCGCGCAAGTGCAACGCGAGCTGGACTGCGCCATCAATATCCACCCGGCCTGGTATCGCGCCGGCGCCGAGACGGCCGTCCGGGCGGTGGAGGCCGCCGGTATCGAGCCGAGTCGGACGATGATAAGCCACCTCGACGTGCGGTTTCTCGACGACCTGCCCGCGTACAAGGAGCTTGCACGGCGCGGTTACTGGCTGTCGCTCGATACGTTCGGCCGCGAGATGTACTATCCGCACGCCAACATCCAGTTTCCGTCCGATGCCCAGCGCATTCAGGTCGTGCTCGGTCTCCTAGAGGCCGGCTATGGCGACCGCCTGCTCCTGGCCCAGGACATCTGCTTCCGGTCGGACCTGGTGCGCTACGGCGGCCACGGCTACGCTCACCTGCTCCGCACGCTGCGCTCGCGCTTCCTCCAGTCCGGCGTGTCGGCAGCGACGTTCGACAGCATCCTCACCGACAACCCGTGCCGCTTTCTGTGCGGCGAGTAGTGCCTAGTGGCCGGTGCTCTAGCCCCCCTATGGTCCCCCCGCTGCGGCGGGGGGACGGTGGTGTGGGCCGCTGCGGTGCCGGGGGCCGATGTGTTCCCTCCCCCGTCGCAACGGGGGAGGGCGAGGGTGGGGGCCGGCGAATTAAGCCGCCCGTAGGTCCGCTAGGACGCGATGCACCGCGGCCTCCGGCACGTCCTGCCGGATGACCGGGCGGCCAATCGCCTCCAGCAGTATCCAGCGCATGGTGGACTTGCTGACCTTCTTGTCCGACTGCGCGGCCTGCCAAACCGCCGCCGGCGTGATCTCGTCGTATCGAACGGGGAGCTGGGAGCGTTGCAGGGCCGCCTCGATCCGGTCGGCCTCGGCCGCGGGGAGACCACCCACCGTGGCACTCAACCGGGCCGCCCCGACGAGTCCGATAGCAACCGCCTCGCCGTGAACGTACCGCGTGTAGCCGGTCGCAGCCTCCAGCGCGTGGCCGATGGTGTGTCCCAGGTTCAGCAGCATCCGCGGGCCGCGCTCCTTGGGGTCCTCCTGCACGAGCTTCTGCTTCCAGGTGGCGCAACGCGCGACCACCTCGCGCCGCAGATCGGGCGGCACGTCCGTGGCATCGTAGCCCTCCAACCGCTCGAATAGTGGCGGATCGAAGAGCAGCGTCGTCTTCAGCACCTCGGCCCACCCGGCGCGCAGATCGCGAACCGGCAAGGTTTCGAGCGTCCGGGTATCAATCAGCGTGATCCGCGCCTCGTGGAACGCGCCGACGAGATTCTTGCCCGCCGGCAGGTCTACGGCCGTCTTCCCGCCGATGGCGCTATCCACTTGCGCGAGCACGCTTGTGGGCACTTGCACCAAGGCGACGCCGCGCAGGTAGGTGGCAGCGACAAAGCCCACCAAATCGCCCACCACGCCACCACCGAGCGCCACGATGGTATCGCGCCGTTCCGCTCGTTCCGCCGCCAGCCAGGTATAGAGCGCCTCGGCCTCCCGCAGCGTCTTGGTGTGCTCGCCGCCAGCGATGGCTTTGGTGCGGACCGCGAAGCCCCGCGCGGTCAGTCCCGCCGCCAGCGTTGGCCCGACGTGCGACCACACCTGCCGATCCGAGATGACGTACACCTTGCCGTCGAGACCGGCGCTGCGGAGGTGATCGCCGAGGGTATCGAGAATGCCATCGCCGGCTACGATCTGCGCTTCGTCACTCATCTATACCTTCGCTTCCACTACGCCTACTGCATCATCGTCTCTGCCAGGGCAAACACGCACGAGCTACGCGCCGTGCCTAGCAGCGGCGCCCAATGCGGCGACATGTAGGGTAGTCCGTCCGCCGGCTGCCCGTCGAACGTAATCGTAGCCTCGTCGGTGAAGAACAGCGCCGAGTGCATGTCCAGGTCCGCATCCGGGCCGGCTCCCGCTCTGGTCATCACCAGCGGCGGCTGCGTCACCGTCCAGCGCGCGACGATCTCGTGTCCCGCCACCGCAATGATCCAGCAGGGATCGTGGCGAATATCGCCGCCGCGCCGGAAGGCCGCATCGAGGACGGGAACGTCCGGGTCGTCAAAGGGCGGAATGCGTCCGCGCGGCCAGTGCTTCTGGATAAACGGCACCAACGCCCGATTATCGGTGCAGATGGCCGTGAACGGCTGCGGCGCATCCACGTGGACCAGCGCCACAATGCCGGCGCCGGCCGCGCTGTAGTGCGTGTGGTACAGGCTGACCATGCCGCTGTGCGCCTCCTCGCCGGGGCGCCGCAGGAAGTTGATCCAATGCTCGCCGGTCCAGAAGAGCGTTCTCCGATTGATGATCGCCGGTTCCATCCCTGTCCTCCTCCGTCGTCCTGTTGGTCGTAGGCCGATACTTGAAGAAATGACAATAGGGTCAAAGCCCAGCCCAGCCCAACTCCCGCAACTCGCCTTTCAGCCAATCATACGCCAATTCGGTCGCAGGTCGATTGCCGAATACCTCTAAGCGCGAGCCCATTTCACTTAACCACGGCTCTGTCGTGTCTCCAGGCCGAAGCCTTTTGAGTTCTTTTCTCTCATCTCTACAATAGTGAAGGAAGCCATCGCGAAACTCCTCCCGCGGTCCTACCTCAAAGTCCACGATAGACTTTGCATCTACTGGCAGGCAACGAGGACGCCAAACGAGTGTAGGCTCAGAGTGACGATTGACGGTATTCTGCTGAGGTGGGAATACCAGTTGACCCTCCAATCTGATTGGGAGAACCCGATATAAGTGAAGTCTAGGGCCAAAGGATTTGAACCACTGTTTCACCATATTATCATAGATACGCAAGGCTCCCGCATAGACCGATTTGGTGCGCTCAAGTAGCCGCTGTTCACTGTAGAATCTCCATACCAAACTGGATGAATTCGGTTGATCGGCGGAAGGCCAAGGTTCGGTAATGAATTCCTCACCATCTTCTACTGATTCCGACAGGCAGATTTTGATAGATCTGACATCTCTATCTGAGAAGTCATTTAACCAGTATGGGATTGTCTTCGGGATACTACCGTCCTCCATATAGTTGATAAAACGAAGGACATCACGGATATAGATCGGGGTTGGGTTAAATTCTCCCTGTTCCTTCACGGCGAGGGCAAACGTCCAACAAAGCTCGCGAATCGCGTCGGTTGAGTCTAGTGCGAGACCCTTGGACCGAATCGTCTCTGAGAGAGAGTCAACCAATCTACGCTTCGTCATCACCCAAGGCCAAGTCTTGGTGTGAAGCACCTGTTCTGAGGAGAGTCTGGGCCAGTCGGGGCTGAGATTTCCCCAGTTGATGTGTCCGGGCAGGTCCAGCACGGCAGGCAGTTCCTTTGAGCCTGAGTACCAGGATGTCGTGATGTGAGGAGCATTGAGTCGGACACCGAGAGTCGCCGTGTTGCCGTCGCGGTCGACGGGGCCTATGATGGGGTACAGCTTGCCCAGACCCTGCCCCCACGCCAGCATCGCGTTCCGAATCTCTGCACCGACTTCTATCGCCGTTCCAAGAAAGGGTTCATCTGTCCTATCGCCATGCCAACGTTCACCGAGTTCCTTTAGCAGGAGACTGACCAGTCCTGGGTCTGTTGAGGCAATCCTGACCATCAGCTGACGTCCGAGTGCCTCGTTCTCAGAATCTATCGCGATCGCCAGTGGGATGATCCAGCGGTCCGACGCCGGTAGGATATCTTCAACCGAGACGGTCTGTTCGATAAGCGCTCTGGCAGCGTACCACTCCCTGAAAATCGGGACGGTGAAATCTACGGTGCCGGTATGTTCATTGACGAGACGAGAATCAGTTAGCCACCTCTGTTGGAGTTTCCCATGAGTCACGTTCGATAGACGCACACGTGCCCCAGTGCTGATCGCCTTGACGGCCAATTTCTGTAACAGTTCGTCAACTACCTCGGCGTTGTCTCCGGCTTCTTGCCAAGCACCTTCAGCCAGACGGTTTACCAACTGGCTTGGCCGAGGCACGCCAAAGCTAGGATTTTTACGTAGCTCGGACCCGAGCATCACTGCGAACAGAGGTAGCTTTGCCGCCTGCTGAGTAGAGTTGGACCATGCGTACCTGACACGCCTGTCCAACTCTCGGCCTGATATTCTGCTTATCAGATTGATAGCGTGCTCATCATCCATAGTAGGCATCGCAACCTGTTTGCCAGCGCTCTTCAGCCCTGGCAATGGTCTGCTCGTCACCATTGCCGTTACGTTAGCGTTGGCATCGGTGTATGCAGCGACTTGCTCAAGCATCGCATTTGCGGCCGTCACGCCAATCTCGTCAAGTCCGTCTATGAGGATTGACGTTCCTTGAACCGAAGGTTGGGAGTAGCCTTGGCTCATCCGCTCAACATATTCAATCAAAGGCTCGCGCAGGTCCCTCGCATTAGCGAATAGTGGGAACGGTTGAGAAGAATCGGCCAACGCGCGCATGACCAGCCGCTGGAACAGGCGCTCAAGGGCAAGAGTTTTGCCAGCGCCTTGGTCGCCGACCACCATATGTAGACCTTGATTGGGCCACTTCAGCATATCTCCGATAGACTGATCCTCGGATAACTCAGCGGCAATGTCGTCGGGTACACCTAGCGCAATCCACATCCGCTTACATCTGGAAACAGAAAGCCGATATTGTTTCCCAAGTTCATGTTTACGGGCTGGCGGGGCCGGGTCGCGAATCCCCCTGACGAATTCGTCAGACAACGCGGCGTTGATATGTTCGGGTAGTCCTTCGAGGTTTTCCACATCTCTCCATTTCGCATAGCCACTCACCCTGTCTATCAGATTGCGGGTACATGCATCTCTGCCCTCCGACGGCAGCTTGAATGCTAGTAACCTGCGTCCGGCACTGATACAGGTGTTGATTTCGTTGGCCACCGGCTGAGTCGTCTCTCGGTCGATAAGCCAAACTACGAAGTCTGCCTCTGCGACCTTCCGTAGGTATCCATGGTCCGGTGGCTCGGAACTTGCGGGAGTAAACTCGAAGGCCCATGGGCGAGTGATCGGAAACGCACGAACCGCTTGTTCGGTCACTTGTCGAGCGTGATTCAGCTCATCGCTCATAACACTACTGATGAAGACCAGTAAGTCCGATTCACCCCTTGTCAAGTCACTTCCCATGATGATGATCCTATGTCCGGCCATACCAGACCCGATTGGGGAATGTTGCGCCAAGCCTTATATCGAGGACAGGAGGTCGCGCCGCTCAGTCATTAGTCTAGCACTCCGCAGCCGCCGCTTGTCGCCATGCACCGCCGGCCTCCAGGCGACGTAGCCCTCTTTGACCGGCAAGGTTCCGGCGTGCCTTGCGGCTCGCTCGCTGCCAGGACATTCCCGTTGGATGGTAATGCTACACTGAATATGCGATGGGGCAGTTGCGGCGACTCGCTCGCTGCGAGGCGGTTCCTGTAGGGGGAGCGAGGATACACCGGCAATGCAAGAGATGGTGACGCTCACGCTTGTCGTGCGAAAGGAAGACGACTGCTGGCTCGGCGAGTGCGTCGAGCTTGGAACGGTGACGTTTGGTGATACCTTTGAGGAGGTTCACAACGAGCTCCCGCTGCTTATCCGTCAGCACCTCGACGAGTTGGAGGAATCGGGAGAGCGCGAGCGCTTCTTTCGTACACACGGCATCGTGACGTGGAGAGCCGGGCAATCCTCGGCGGTGCTGCCTCCACCGCCGGCTTCCGCTGCCGATCCCAACGTCTATTTCAACTTCCAGCAAGCCTCCCTCGCCGCGCCCGTGTCCTTGCCCGTCTAGGGAGCCGGTTGTCCATATGGCGAGAGGATTGCCGGCGCTCACCGGCGCTCAATTCATTGATCTGCTCGTCCGGTGTGATGGTTGGAGCATACGCCCCAAGCGTCGGGCACAGCATGGAATCGCCCTACGGAAATGGATTGAAGGTGTGACCGTCACTGTCATTGTTCCCAATAAAGGCGGTCGGTCAATACCTCAGGGGACGTTGATGGGCTTACTGAGTGGCAAGCAATCGAGACTGGGACGCCGGGGCCTGGAAAGATTGCTGGAGATGCGCCAAAAGGGCCTTTGCTAACCTTCTCCGGGATTATCCACTGAGGTAGCCGGCAGCGGTCCGGCCCCCACGCTGCACCTCACTACCCCTGTTGGCCGGAGGCCGCGCGTGCGTTATCCTTACGAGCGAGGAGAGCATCATGCAAAGTCCGGACCGGGCCGCGCCACCGCACACCACCCCCTGGCAAATGCCGGGGCAATGGTACCGGGGCGCGCTCCACTGCCACACCACCGAATCCGATGGACAGCCCACCCCCCAGCAGACCGTGGACTGGCACGCCGCCAACGGCTACGGGTTCCTCGCCATCACCGACCACGACCGCGTCACCGACCCCGCCGGCCTCGATCCCAAAGGGCTGTGTCTCGTCCCTTCGACGGAGCTGACCGCTGCCGGCGGTGAGCTGGGCGCCTCGTATCACCTCCTGGGCATCAACGTGCCGCCGGGGACGACCCTGCCGTCCCCGCATACCTTGGCCCCCGAGTCCGTGTCCTTCCTGCGCTCGGTCGGCGCGACGGTGTTCGTAGCGCACCCCTACTGGTCGGGCCTCACGTCGGCCGACTTGCTGGCCCTGTGGAGCGACGATCCGCAGGACGGCGCCCTCGGCATGGAGATCTACAACGGGGCCGCTCATCTGGAAACCCAGAGGGGTGATTCGCTGGCGGCGTGGGACGAGACGCTGGCACGTGGTGCCCGGTGGTGGGGCATTGCTACCGACGACACCCACTGGGGCACGCTCGACCGCGGCCTCGGCTGGGTGGTAGTGCGCGCACCCACGGCCACGCCGGCGGCCATCGCCGCGGCGCTGGCCCAGGGCCACTTCTACGCCTCCAGCGGCCCGGAGTTGCGCGACGTTCGGGTGCTCGGCGAGGAGGATGGCGCGCTCCGCATCCACGTCGAGACGTCGCCCTGCGCGGCGATCTATCTGTTGGCTTACGGTGAGAATGACAGCGCCTACAACGCCGGTGCCATCGCCCGCGGCGAGCTTGGCGCCACGATCACCGAGGCCACCCTCTCCGTCTCACCACCCGTGGCGCCGACCGGCGGCAACGGGCGGGCCTGGTACGTGCGGGTCCAGGCAACCGACTGGCAGCGTCGCTCGGCGTGGAGCAACCCCATTTTCGCCTCATGAGTTCCGCTCAAGCTGAAGCAGCGGCGCCGGGCGACGGTCCGGCCAGCGCACCCGCTGCAAGCGGTCGGCGCTGGCTCCAAGCACTCGGACTACACCGGCGGGAGTTGCGGGCCTGGGCGCTGTACGACTGGGCCAACTCGGCCTTTTCCACCGTGATCGGGGCCGCCGTGTTCCCCATCTTCTATGCCAACGTCGCGGCCGTGGACCTGCCGGCAAACGAGGCGACGGCGCGCTATGCCTTCACGGCGTCCACCTCCCTGGCGCTGATCGCCCTGCTGATGCCGGTCCTGGGCACCGTGGCCGACTACCTCGGCGCCAAGAAGCGGCTGCTCGGCACGTTCCTGGCCCTGGGCGTCGTGGCTACGGCCACGATGTTCTTCATCGGCCAAGGTGCCTGGCTGTTTGCCTCGTTGTTGTTCGTGCTCGGCAATCTTGGTATCTCCGGCGCGAACGTCTTCTACAACTCCCTGCTGCCCCACATTGCCCGCGAGGATGAGATGGATCGGGTCTCCTCGGCCGGCTATGCCTTGGGCTATCTCGGCGGCGGGCTGCTGCTCGCCATCAACCTGACGTGGCTCCTGTTCGCCGACGCATCCGGCTTGGCTAACGCGGAGTTGGCAACCCGCCTGTGCTTTGTCAGCGTGGCCGTCTGGTGGGTGGGATTCTCGATTCCGCTGTTCCGGCGTGTGCCCGAGCCGCCGCGGCGGCTGGAGGCGGGTGAAGTCGCCGGCTTGAATCCGGTGGGGGTGGGCGTGAAGCGGTTGGCGGAGACGTTCCACGAAATTCGCGGCTACCGGCACGCCTTCCTGTTCCTGCTCGCCTTTCTGGCCTACAACGACGGGATCGGCACGATCAACGGGATGGCAGCCGCCTACGGCACCGAGATCGGTTTGGCGCGCTCCCATCTCATTGCTGCTATTCTGGTGGTGCAGTTCGTCGGGATGCCCTGCACCTTTCTCGCCGGCATCCTGGCCGGGCGCTTGGGCACCAAGCGGACCATCTATCTGGCCCTGGCGGTGTATGTCGTGATTAGCGTGCTGGCCTATTTCATGAACACGGCCCTGCATTTCTACGCGCTGGCGATCCTCGTCGGCGCCGTGATCGGTGGCAGTCAGGCCCTCAGCCGCTCGCTCTATGCCAGCCTGATCCCGCGCCACAAGTCCGCAGAGTTCTTCTCCTTCATGACCGTGGGTAGCAAGTTCGCCGGTATCCTGGGACCGGCGATCTTCGGGTGGGTCTCGTTGCTGGCCGGCTCCAGCCGCTTCGGCATCCTCGCCATCATGGCCTTTTTCGTCGTCGGGATGGCGCTCCTGACCCGCGTGGATGTGCCCGCCGGCCAGCGCCACGCGCAGCAAGCCGACCGGGCGTTTCACGCGGCCTGAAGCCGGTGGCGGCACCCGTATGGAGAGGGGAGGCGATCATGTCAACGGATGCAGCAGTGCCGAGCGACGGTCCGGGCGGCCCAACCGACGCGAGCGGCCCGCGCTGGCTCCAGGCGCTTGGGCTACACCGGCGCGAGCTGCGGGCTTGGGCGTTCTACGACTGGGCCAACTCGGCCTTTGTCACCACGATTGTCGCGGCCGTGTTCCCCATCTTTTACTCTAGCGTCGCGGCCGCCGACTTGCCGGACGACCAGGCGACGGCACGGTTTGCCTTTACGACGGCCATCGCCCTGGCGCTGGTGGCCCTGTTGACGCCGGTGCTGGGCGCCGTGGCCGACTACCTCGGCGCCAAGAAGCGCCTGCTCGGTTCCTTCCTGGTGCTCGGCGTCCTCGCCACGGCCACGATGTTCTTCATCGGCCGCGGGGACTGGTTGTTTGCCTCGGCGGTGTTCGTGTTCGGCAACGTCGGCTTTGCCGGCGCGAACGTCTTCTACAACTCCCTGTTGCCCCACGTTGCCCGCGAGGACGAGATAGATCGCGTCTCCACGGCCGGCTATGCCTTGGGCTACCTCGGCGGCGGACTGCTGCTGGCGATCAACCTGGCCTGGATTCTGGCCCCCGGCACGTTTGGCTTGGCCGACGCGGAGGTGGCCACTCGCCTGAGCTTTGTCAGCGTCGCCCTCTGGTGGCTGGGGTTTTCGCTCCCGCTCTTCCGGCGCGTACCCGAACCGCCCCGGCAACTGGAACCGGATGAAGTCACCAGCCTGAATCCGGCGCGCGTTGCCGTGACGCGGCTGGTCGAGACCTTCCACGAAATCCGCGGCTACCGCCACGCCTTCCTGTTCCTCCTGGCCTTCCTGGCCTACAACGACGGGATCAGCACGATCATCAGGATGGCAACCGTCTACGGCACCGAGATCGGTCTCGGTGAAACCGACCTCATTGGCGCTATTCTGCTGGTGCAGTTTGTCGGGATACCGTTCACTTTCCTCTTTGGCCTCCTGGCCGGGCGGATCGGCGTTAAGCGCGCCCTCTATCTCGGCCTTACGGTGTACGTCCTGGTCAGCGTGCTCGGCTACTTCATGTCGCAGGCGTTGCACTTCTACGCGCTGGCGATCCTCGTGGGCATGGTGCAAGGCGGCGCTCAGGGACTCAGCCGCTCGCTCTATGCCAGCTTGATCCCCCGGCACAAGTCTGCCGAGTTCTTCTCCTTCTTCGCCGTCGGCGACAAGTTTGCCGGCATTCTGGGACCATTCATCTTTGGGTTGGTCACGACGCTGGCCGGTGGCGGCCGCCTCGCCATCCTCGCCGTGATCGGTTTCTTTGTCGTCGGCATGGTACTCCTGGCGTTTGTGAATATCCCCGCCGGCCAACGCGCCGCCCGCCAAGCCGACCAGGCGCTCCACTCGCCCTCGGACGACGCGACACCCTGACCCGCCATGCAGCAGGCCGCGCCGCCCTTGGCCGGATTGCTGCTATCCTTATTTTCGAATCGGCGCTCTTCCGAAAACAACAATCCCCGTTGTTTTCACTTCCGCTAATACGAGGTAGTCATGCTCCCGGCCTCCGAACGAAAACGGCGTCCCCACGGTCGCCTGGTCAACTGCCCAGGTGGGTACCGGGCCTATGTCCCGGAGCCGCTGCCGCCACGCATCGCGTGGGACGGTGCGCTTGTCGCCGCGCTCTCAGCCGCGGACCGAGCGGTCGGCCGGCTGGCGGGTGAAGGACGGCGCTTGCCCAATCCACACCTCCTCATCCGGCCGTTTGTCCGCCGAGAAGCCGTGCTCTCCAGCCGCATCGAGGGCACCCAAACGACGCTCGGCGAGCTACTCGCCGCCGAGGCCGGCGGGGTGGTCGCGCGAAGCTCCGCCGACCTGCGGGAGGTTGCCAACTATGTCGTTGCCCTCGAATACGGCCTGGAACGCCTGCGGGCGTTGCCGCTGTCGTTGCGCCTCGTGCGCGAGCTGCACGAACGGCTGATGCAGGGCGTGCGGGGTGAAGTGGCGACGCCCGGTGAGTTCCGGCGCAGCCAGAACTGGATCGGCCCGCCCGGCTGTACCCTGAACGACGCGACCTACGTGCCGCCACCACACACCGAGTTGATGGCCTGCCTGGACGCCTGGGAGCGCTTCCTCCATGACGATGCCCTCCCGCCACTGGTCCATGCCGCGCTCGTCCATTCGCAGTTCGAGGCCATCCACCCCTTTCTGGATGGTAACGGCCGTGTCGGCCGCCTGCTCATCACTTTCCTGCTCATCGAGCGCAACATCATCCCATCGCCGCTGCTGTATCTGAGTGCCTACTTCGAGGCCACGCGCGAGGAGTATTATGCGCGGCTGCTCGCAGTGACCAAGAGCGGGGAATGGGAGGCGTGGTTGGTCTACTTCTTGCGAGGTGTTGCGCTCCAAGCCGAAGATGCCGTCAACCGGATTGGGCGCATTGATGATCTCTTTGCACTTTGGAGCAGGAGGCTTGAGAGCGGTCAGTCCAGGCAGCCGGCAAGGGTGCTTGAGCTATTTGCCGAGAGTCCCTTCTGGAGCGTAGGCGGACTCGCCGCGCGGCTGGACGTGGCCTATACCACGGCACGGCGCGCCATCGAACGGCTGGAGGCAGCCGGCATTGTCACGCTCGCCTGGGCGGCCAGACGAGGCCGTGTGTATTACGCGCGCGACATGCTCAAGGTGCTGGATGATCCGGCTGCTCCTGCTATCCTGAATGAAGGGACGGAAGCGCCGTGAATCCCGACCGATCCACCGCAACGATGGCATGGCGCCTTGTTGTCTCCGCACCGCGCTCGTGATACTTGTGATATTGCTAGGGTCTCATTCCGGCATTGTCGCTGGCAAAGGAGGTCAGTGTGCCCGACTTGGCGCTGCGTGGTCTCTCCGACCATGTGCATCGAGAGTTGGTGTCCGCCGCCAATCGCAACCACCGCAGTCTGAATGGGGAAATTATCGCGCGGCTGACGGTATCGGTTCATAGCGAGCCGGTGGACGTTGAGCGGCTGCTGGAACGAATCCGGCTACGACACAAAACCCTCGGACCGGTTGACCTCAGCGAGGACACCCTCCGAGCGATGCGGGACGCCGGACGACCGTGATCGTCGCGCGGCTGCTGCCGGAACTACGCCGGTTGATGCGGCGTTAAATCAGGGAGTCTTCCTAACTAATTCAGCCGCGCCAACCGCCGATTGGAGTACACGCATGGCCCGCAAGATGTCCAAGCAGTCACCGCCGGGCGCCAAGCAGGCCGGCGCCAAGCCGGTCCTCCTCTCCGGCGGCAACCCGCAGATCGCCAAGGCCGACGGCGACGCGCCCGTGCAGGCCTATATCGCGGCCATGCCCGGCTGGAAGAGCGATCTCGGCCGCCGCCTCGACGCCCTCATCGTTCGCACCGTGCCCAACGTCCGCAAGGCCGTGCGGTGGAACTCGCCCTGGTATGGCCTTGCGGGTCAAGGGTGGTTCGTGAGTTACCACGTCTTCACCCGCTACGTAAAAGTGACTTTCTTGAATGGCGCCTCGCTGCAACCCGTCCCACCCGGCTCCGGCAAGGACCCGGACTCGCGCTGGGTAGACATCTACGAAGGCCAGCTTGACGAGGCGCAGCTGGAAACCTGGGTCCGGCAGTCGGCCGCCCTCCCCGGCTGGCGCGGGTTCGACTGGCTGTGAACGACGCCTCCGGCCGGCACTAGCTCGTAGCGCGTGCGCCGGGGCCTATACGAGGGCTAATGACCCATTCCCAGCGAATAGGTCGCAATTCGGTACATCTAGGCCGCCAAACTGGACTAGATCAAAGGGACTTATCACCCTAACTCGCCAATGGCCGATTAGCGGCGCGGGGTAGCATCGTTACCCCGTGGGCCAAATCCGCATGATGGTGACAATCAGGCCAGCGATTACCACGAGTGCCCCAATGAGTTGCCAGGTCATCATGCGGATACTCCGCTCTAAGTCCGCGCGCAGTTCCGGACGGAGCGTCGCAATCTTCTCATTGAGCCGGCCCTCAAGTTGAGCGATCTTCTCATTGAGCCGCCCCTCGACTTGAGCGATTTTCTCATTGAGCCGCCCCTCGACTTGGACCAGGTCAGACTTCAGCAATCCAAGATCAGCCTTCGTCGCGTAGTGCTCGTTGGGTGGCACCGGCGCCATCGTATCAGCCATTGCTCATTCCTCTCCCAGGACTTCAGCGCACGACGGACAGCCGCAGACAAGGCTACTACTCTGCTTCGATCTCCTAAGTATAGAGCGTCTCACGCGAGGCCCGCAACGTGTGACTTGACAACCACCCAGCCCGTGCGGCGGCATAGAGAACGGACTCGCGCTGGGTAGACATCTACGAAGGCCAGCTTGACGAGGCGCAGCTGGAGACCTGGGTCCGCCAGTCGGCCGCCCTCCCCGGCTGGCGCGGCTTCGACTGGCTGTGAACTCCGCCAACGGCCGGCACTAGCTCGTAAGCGCCTGCGCCGGTGGCCTGGGCCTATCCGGGCACCGATGACCTATTCCCTATACTAGGCTCTCCCAGCGATAGGCCTTGACTTCCCCTCGTAGGAGCGCCGATAATGTGTGCCGGATCAGCTATCAGCCGGGCAGGCTGAATAACCGTGGGCCCTAAGCGAGACCGGCGGAAGAATTCCTCTTGCCCTTCGGCCGCCCTCACCGTCTAGGGAGCACTGGTTCTAATCACCTATCTTGCGACTTGCGTGGAAGCGTCTTGGCAGCCGTCAGTCTGAGTGAGGATCTAAGACATGGGGCATGAGAGAGTAGGTGCTCTTCCTCACACCAAGAAGTGGAGGGATGTCGTCGAACAGATGGCAGAGTCCTCCGGCTCTAAGGATGACGCCGCGGCCATCGCGAATGCCATTCTTCAGAACGTTAGAGTTCAGTTCAGGAAAATTCATTCGGATGATGGTGTAGTTGCTGCCTTCCAATTCCTGGTGGCATTGACCAAGAGCGCATCCTTGGGAAATCTCGGAGGAGCCTCTTTCTCTCCAGGGATCGACCTTGAAGGGAGTCCATCCACCCTAAGGATCATTGGTCAGCTGCGATCATGGGTGGAAGCCCAAGGGGGTTCAAGGGAGTACGCTGACATTGCGTCCAAGGCATCCGCAGACGCCATCTCTCACTGGTCCGCTCAACAGGGGATGCAACCAAGCCTGTTTACGGGCCCGGGCGATTCGAAGGACATTTGGCAGCGAGCGGACAATGGAGCGGGATTCTGCGAGGTATCAAGGCTCTTTTTTTCCAAGTTCACTGAGAGATATCTGAACTATTTCTTAGAACGAGAAGCTTCGGCCTCAATGGCAAGCGTCGCAGCACGGGACCAGCTCGCCACTCACCTCCGAGATCACATCGACGGCGTTTCGAGATTCGCATTCGAGACCTCGCGCATTACCCAGTCATTCGCTGCGGGTTGGTTCAACAACCACGCTCGTGACAGGTATCCATCCAAAGACGAGTCGAGAGGCTTCCTGAACGTCGCTTTCGGCAAGATGCGGGAGGAGTTGAGACGGGAGGCCGACGCTCATGAGTAGCGACACTCCCGTGCTGGTCCTATGCAACGATGCCTCCGCACCGGACGAAAACCCAAGCGGCCAGAATGCCCTCGTCTTGGACTATGCAGATAGAGCAGGCGACCTAGCGAAAGTCAAAGTCGGGCTTCGCGACTTCGTCCGAGACGTGTACCACTTGCCGGATCGCACACTCGATCTACTCGAACTAGCGGCGTATGTCTATTGTGCAGACAGGATGAGAAGTCGTGGACCGAAGAATGCCGTGGAATACCAGTCCTGGGCAAGATCGTTCCACTTCGTCGTCAAGGTTCGTGACTACAACTTCTGGAGGCGCAGCGATGTCTCAGCCTGTTTGTCGCAGGCGTTGCAGTTCATGACTGGCGACCGACAGTTCATGTTTTCCTTTCAGCCCGGTCACTCCACTCCAAAAACCGGATTGTTCGACGATGAACAATTCCGAATGGAGAACGCAGAGGACCTTAGAGTGGCGCTATTCTCAGGAGGTCTAGATTCTCTGGCAGGCGTCCTCAAACACCTCGAATCTACCAGTCAGCAGGTCTGCCTCGTCAGTCACCAGTCCCAGTCGGGGACGGTGAGGACTCAGAGGCAACTGGTTGCCGCACTACAACGCCACTACCCAGGGAGAGTCTTTCACTACAAGTTCGAGTGCAAGCTTAGGGGTATCCGCGCAGTAGAGGAAACTCAGCGTTCTAGGGTCTTTTTGTACACGAGCATCGCTTTCGCCATCGCCCAAGCGTTCGGTCAAGACGGGTTCAGTGTGTACGAGAACGGGATCACAAGCATCAACTTCCCTCGCCGAGCTGACCTCGCTGGCGCCAGAGCGAGTCGGACTACGCATCCCAGAACCATTTATCACCTCAAGGAGTTCTTCTCATTGCTTGGTGAACGAGAGATGCACATTCGACTGCCGTTCTTGTGGAAGACGAAGACGGATATCCTGGCACTACTGAGGGACGGTCAGCACCCGGAACTGATACCGAGCTCGGTATCGTGTAGCAAGACGTTCCAGAATCTTGGGCAAGCTACACATTGCGGAGGATGTTCACAATGCGTGGATCGTCGATTCGCCGCCTACGCATCCAAGGCTGACGATATTGATGAATCTGGGATCTATGACCACGACATAGTAGCCACCGCTATCTCAGATAAAGAAGCCAGGACTACGGTGTTAGACTTTGTTCGCCAGGCCAAGAACTTTAGCACATGGAGTGAAGATCATTTCTTTATGGAGTTGGCAGCTGAACTGTCTGATGTCGTGGACTATCTTCCGGATACCTGCGGTGATGAATTCGAGCGCCTCGGACTGGTCAGGGACATGTGCAGTCGGCACGGGGACCAAGTGGCGCTCGCTATGAAGCGGATGAGAGATGTGCATGATGACTTGTACTCCGCCGTCTCCCAGGATTCTCTGCTCGGCCTAATCTCTGATCGTGAGTACTTGAAGGACCCTGTGACTCTTTTGGTGGGCAGACTCTGCGAGTTACTTGAGCCGGCTATTGGAAGGATGTTCGGTGCCAACTCTCCAAGAGACGAAACAGATCTTAACGTCAAGGTATGGACTCTCTTGAAGTCGCATGGGATCGACTTGCACAGGGAACACCCAGCCGTATCGTTTGCGGGAGGTCATACAGTTCCCGATCATGGGAGTGATAGCTACGATGTCCTAGTCGAGGCCAAATATGTAAGAGGTGCTACAACACCTGGTAAGGTGTCTGATGGCATCGCTGCTGACATGACCAAATACCCCCAGGATAAGCACATTCTATTCGTGGTGTATGACCCTGAGCGCAAAATCCGTGACGATCTGGAATTCAAGGACGATTTCGAATCCCGATCCCGCGGGCGATGCACGGTGTTGGTTGTACGTTGAATGGCGACCTTAACTGTGGAGCCTCGAACCAATCTAAAGGGGATTACATACAGTCCTACACAGGAGGGGAGCGGGCTGATGGCTGCCGCGAACTTTGCGGACAAGACGATCTGGACTGGTGATAACCTCGATATTCTCCGAGGTATCAACTCGGAGTGTGTCGACCTGATTTACCTTGATCCGCCGTTCAACTCCAACCAGGATTATGCCGCTCCTGTCGGTAGTCAGGCGGCCGGCGCCGCGTTCAAGGACACCTGGACGCTATCCGACCTTGACGTGGCGTGGATGGGCCTGATTGCGGACCAGCACCCGGCTATCTATCAACTGCTTACAGCCGCCGGGCTGACGCACGGGAAGGGGATGCAAGCCTATCTGTGCATGATGGCCGTCCGCTTGCTCGAAATGCGCCGCGTCCTCAAGCCGACAGGCAGCCTGTATCTCCATTGCGACCCGACGGCCAGCCACTACCTCAAGGGCCTCTGCGATGCCGTCTTTGGCGCGGCGAACTTTCAGAATGAGTTGGTGTGGCATCGGAGCGGTGGGAAGTCCGACGCAAAACGCTATGGTCGAGTTTCTGATCGGCTGCTGTTCTATACCCACAGCGACCGCTTTACGTGGAACCGACAATATCAGGCGCATGACCCAGCCTACCTGCAGCGGACCTACCGCTACGACGATGGAGACGGTCGAGGCGCCTACACGACTATGCCCTTACACGCGGCTGGCATTCGCACTGGTGAGTCCGGTCAGCCTTGGCGTGGCTATGACCCTGGTGCCAAGGGGCGGCATTGGGCGACGCCAGTGAAGGGCGTAATGGCCGTATACATCCGCAAGCATGGCCTGATTGACGGCTGGCCGGAGGCCTATCCGGGGGTGCATGACCGCCTCGACGCGCTCGACACGGCTGGCCTAGTCGCAGGAATGGACCGTGGCTTGCCCCGTCTCAAGACGTATCTCGCGGCGACGCGCGGTGTCGCCGCAACGGATACCATCACCGATATTCCGATGGCGTCCGGTAAGGAACGCACTGGTTATCCCACTCAGAAGCCGCTGGCCCTCTTGGAGCGGGTCATTGCGGCGTCTAGCAATCCGGGTGACGTAATACTTGACCCCTTCGCGGGCTGCGCGACCGCCTGTGTCGCCGCCGAGAAACTAGGCCGCCAGTGGGTAGGGATTGACCTCTCCGCCAAAGCCGTTGAACTGGTGAATATCCGGCTGCGCGAGTTCATGGGTAGCCTGTTTCACAACCGGCTGGTAACGGCCAGAACGGACATACCGCGTCGCACGGACATAGGCAAGGTGCCACCCTACCGCCAGCAAAAGCACGTCTTGTTCGGCCAGCAGGAAGGGCAATGCGCCGGGTGTGAAACGGAGTTCCCGTTCCGGGCGTTCACGGTCGACCATATCGTGCCGCAGTCACGGGGCGGCACGGACCACCCGGAGAACCTACAACTACTCTGCTCGCACTGTAACAGCGTCAAGGGCAATCGGCCGCAAGAATACTTGGTGGCACGGCTGCGCGAGCTCGGGGTACGCTAAGGCCGCCGCAGCTGTGTAGGGCTGTATATGATCCCCATGCGTAAGGCAACGTTGAGTGTCGGGCGAGGCTTCGAGATCAGCACCGAGCCAGTGCCGCAGCCGGGGCTGGGCGAGGCCCGGGTGCAGGTGCGGGCCTGCGGCGTCTGTCAGACCGAGGTTCATGCCATTGACGGCACGCTCGCCCGGCCGGACGTTCCCGGCATGATGGGCCATGAGTTCAGCGGCGAGGTCGTCGCGCTGGGCGCTGACGTGACCGAACCGGAGATCGGGACGCCGGTCGCCTGTCTGGCGCGCGGGGGCTATGGCGAGCAGGTCGTGGCCCCGGCAGCCCAGCTCTTTCCGCTGCCCACCGGTGTGCCCGTGGAGCATGGTGCGTTTGTCGAGCCGCTGGCGTGCATTGTCGCCGCCGTCGAGAGCGCCGTGCTGCCGATGGGCGCTACCGCACTCCTCACGGGCGCCGGGCCGATGGGGCTGTTGACGCTGCAACTGGCCCATCGCAGCCGCGCGGCGCGGGTCATCGTCTCGGACCCGGACCCGGACCGCCGGGCGTTGGCGCTGCGGTTGGGCGCGGACCAGGCTATTGACCCGCGTGACGGCCAGGTCGCGGCCGCAGTGATGGCTGCGACCGGCGGCACCGGCGTCGCAGTCGCTTTCGAGAGCGCCGGTGCTCCGGCCGCGCTGGCCGATTGCTTGCAGTCGGCCGCAAACGGCGGCCGGGTGGTGATGATCGGCGTGCATCCCACTGCGGCGCGTCTCCCGTTGCACCTCGACGACTTCCATCCCCGCAATCTGAGCCTCATTGGCGTCTATGGCGGCCGAGGCCATGTCCCCGCCGCGGCGCAATGGCTTGCCCACTTGGACATCGAGCCGCTCATCGGCCGGCGCTTCGAGCTGGCCGACATCAACACCGCCTTTGACGTTGCTCGCAGCGGCCAGAGCCTCAAGGTCCTCGTCGGCCCCGGCCTCGGTTCAGGCGAGTAATCAACGCAGGTCTGCCGGTATCTCCTGGATATACTGGACGCATGGCCTATGAGTTGTGGTCGCTATCTACGGGCAATGCCGTCGCGGAGTTCTCCGCGGAGGTCGAGGCGTTACGCTTCATAGCGGAAGCCGTCCGGCAGTATGGCCGCGCCTACGGTGAGGACCTCTTGCTGGGTAGGGAAGACGACGATGGCGAGTCGCACCTTATAGCGCAGAGCGCCGACCTTGTGGAACTTGCGCTCAGTACGCCCGCGCCTCCTCGCGTACCGGCGTAGCTTCCAGGCCGCCGGTGGCTACCGCAGCGCCTGGAGCGCGCCACGAGCGGCCGACAAAAACCGGTCCAGGTCAGCATCGCTGTGGGCCAGCGAGAGGTACAGCTTCTCGCCGGGATTGACCAGGATGCCCCGACGCAGCAACTCGTTCCCAAACTGCATCCGCAGCGTCTGGTCGGTGGCGAGCGTGTCGCGGTAGCGGCGCAGCGGCCCCGCACCGAAGAACACCTGCGACACCGGCCCGTCGCCGATGGCCTGCACCGGCAGCCCCACTTCCCGCCCCAGCGCGTTCAACTCGGCACGGAGGGTGTTCCCGATCCGGTGCAGCCGGTCGTACACCCCGTCGGCAGCGAGCGCGTCGAGCGCAGCCAGCCCCGCCGCTGCCCCGATAGGGTTGCCGTTGAACGTGCCGCCAAACCACGCATAGGCCGCCTGCCCCCGCCGGCTGGCCTGCGTCAGGTCCAGCACGTCGCGCCGGCCACAGACGGCACCCACCGGAAATCCACCGGCAAACGCTTTCCCTAGCGTGCAGAGGTCGGGGATTACGCCATACCGCTCTTGCGCGCCGCCCCAGGCCAGCCGGAAGCCGGTCACGATCTCGTCGAAGACCAGCAGCGCCCCGCACGAATCCGCAAGCTCCCGCAGGCCGGCCAGGAAGCCCGGCTCCGGCCGCAGCGCCCGCTGCAACGGCTCGACAATGATCGCCGCCAGGTCCGCGCCGTACCGCTCCACGAGTTGCCGCGCCCCGGCCAAGTCGTTGAACTCGCCGATCAGCACGCTCGCGCTCGCCCCGGTCGGAATACCGTCCGAATCCGGTACGCCGCGCGGGTACGGACTCAGCGCCGCCGGCGCGGTGCTCTGGACCGCGTAGTCGTGACTACCATGCAAGGCGCCCTCGAACTTCAGGACGAGTTGCCGGCCGGTCGCCACACGTGCCAGCCGCAGCGCATAGAATGTGGCCTCCGTGCCGCTCGACGTGAGCTTGATCGCCGCGGCGCACGGCACTGCCGCCACGACCCGCTCCGCAAACTCCACGGCTTGCTCGTTCAGCAGATGAAACTGGCTGCCGCGCGCCAACTGTGCCTGCACCGCGGCCATCACCCCCGGATGGCAGTGACCGAGCAGCATGGGGCCCGATCCCATCAGGTAGTCCACATACTCGCGCCCGTCCACGTCCCAGACGTGCGCCCCCTGCCCGCGCGACAGGGTGATCGGCACGTCGTCCGGCAGCTTCCAGATCGAGAGCGTGCCGCCGCCGAACACCCTGGCTGCCCGCTCCTGAAAGTCACGACTGCGCCCCGTCGTCGCCGTGCCACTCGTCACCCTCATCTCCCTCCCGCTCGCTGCCAACGACCTAGCCCGGCACCTCACCGCTGCCCGTACAGCCATACACTTTACAGGGTCGAGGGGCGTCAGCGTGGCCCCCGGCAGTCCTCTGACCGGCGCTCCTCTCGGCCGTGCGTGTCGGTGCAGTTGCGCCACCAGGCCCAGAACCGCAGCACCGTCTGGGCGGCGAAACCGGCGGTGAGCGCGACGACGACCAGGGGCATGACGTGCCGCCAGTCGGTGCGCGATGGCGGTGGTGGACTCGACTTGCTCGGCATCGGTCAGGCGCACCTTCCAAGCTGCTGCTGCGACCACGAGCGGAGGTGTCGGTTAACCTGCGGTAAACCTGGTTTTAACATCTCCCTTGGGCACCTAACGTACAATGAGGGCCATTGGGGTCCGACATGGTAGATGTATAGCATGGTGAAGCCCCCCTATGGTCCCCCCGCTGCGGCGGGGGGACGTGGATTCCCGCGCAAGCGGGAATGACGGAGCGGGCGGGCGTGCTAATCTTCTACCAGGATTCAGGTGAGGCATACAAGATGCACACCGGCCCAGGCGCTCGCGGTCGTAGCGCACGCCGGCGGCGGCTCATGCTCCGAGGAATAGCAGCAAGCCATGAACAGGCAGCCCTTCACGAGCAACGGAGCGGTCGGCCGGCTGGCACGGGCAGTGCAAGGTCGGCAGCGCGATTTGCGCGCGGCGGTGCGGGCCGGCTGGCGGTACCTCGGTGCGCCGCCAGCGCCGTCCGGTCCTGGGGCGCGGCGCTTTCGCTCCGCCGGGGAGGCAGCGGCGCTCGAAACGGCCCTGGTTCCGTTTGCCGCCCGCTTGCGGCTCACCCGTGGCGCCGCCAGCTTCCCGCGGGCACTCGCGTGGGCCACCGGGCTGACGCTGGGGCCGGCGTTGCTGGCGCGGCTGATCGCCGGGCCGCTGCCGGCAATGGCCTTGCTCGTGCTGATGGCAACGACGCTCTTTGCCGTGCTGTGGCTGCGCCTCGCGCTCCGGCCGGTGACGGTCCTGGAGGCGGCGCGGGCGTGCGATCTGCGCTTGCGGCTGCGGGAGCGCCTCGCCACGGCCGTCGAGCTGCTGGAAGTGGGAGCCAGCGGCCCCGTGGCGACGTTGCAGCTTGCCGACGCCCAGAGCGCCATGGTCGGGCTGCGGCCGGCCCAAGCGTTTCCCTGGCACGTCGAGCAGCGCCACCTGATCGCCACCGGCATCCTCGCGTTGATTGCCGCGCTGCTGATCGTGTGGCCGTCCGTGACGTCGCCCACTTTCGGAGACGACGTTGTATCGCTTGCCGGCCCGCTGAGTGCCGACGAGCAGACGACCGACGAGCAGAGCGAATCGATTCCCGGCGATAGTCTGGGTGGCTTGACGGCGCCGCCGCAGGAAGCCGGGCAGGTCGAGCAAGGCCTCGATACCGGGGATGAGGAGGGCGCCCTGAGCGTGCCGGAGCAAACGGTCAGCCAGGAATCGCTGGCGCAAGCGCAGGAGGCGGCGCAAGAGGCGGCCGATACGATGTCCGAGCGGGTGAGCGCACGCCGTCAAGCTCTGCAAACCCTCGGACAGGCCCTACGCAACTCGTCGGCCGGGCGCTCCGCCGGCACGATGCTGTTGCGCGAGGACTACGAGGCAGCGGCCACGGAGATGGTTGGGCTGGCCAATACGGTAAGCGACCTCAACGATAGCGACCGGGACGGTCTCTCCGAACAGTTGGCCGCGGCAGCCGAGAAGATGGCCTCCGACGACCCTAACCTGGCCAATACGACCCAACGCGCGGCCGAGGCGCTGCGGCAATATCAAGATATGACCGCCAGCGGCGCGCTAATGGAAATGGCCCAACAGACCGCGCAAACCGGGCAACTGGCGCAGGAGCAGCAGCAGCTCGCGCAGCGGGCCGAGCAGTTGCGCGAGGATCAGGCGGTCGGGTTGCCGGGCGAAAGCGTACAGGCGCCGGGCAACCAACGCGGCGAGCGCCGGGCGCTGCCGGAGGTCGGTGATCCGACGGAAGGGATGTCCAGCGCGCAAGAGACCGGCGCAGCGAACGCCGGGGAGCAGGAATTCACCGGCGGCCCATCGGGTGGGCCGGGCGATGAGGAGGGCAAGGACTCGGCCGAGGGCAGCACGCCGGGGCAGACGATTGGCCGGCGGGACCGGTCGCGGCCGCACCGGCTCAACGTGACCGGCGTGCGCGTGCAGGTGGCGGCCCAAGTGGGCGAGGGACGCACCATCTGGCGACCGCCGCAACCGGACAGCCAGCAAGCGCGGCGAGGGCCGGAGGCACCGCTGCCGTTCCGGGGCTTGGAAGAGGCCGTCACCCGCGCCTGGGACCCGAATATCGCCAGCACCGTCTCAGGTACGCTTGAGGACGCGCTACGACGCTACTTCAATCCGGCGGCAGACCTACCGGCGGCAGACCAGCCGCCGCCGGATCAGCGCAGCACCACACCCAACACCGTCCCTCCGGCTCTGAACCGCTAGAACAGCCTACTCATCGGAGTCACTGTGCCATGATTGCTACTCGCACCGATCCGCGATCCGACGCAGCGGTCGGACGCTTTCAGCAGATAGCCGCGTCCATTGCCAGCGAAGTTGCTGCGGTCATCGTGGGGCAGCACGAGGTGCTGCGTGGCGTGCTGATCGCCCTCTTTGCCGGCGGCCACGTGCTCCTGGAGGGGGTACCGGGGGTGGGCAAGACGCGCCTGGTCCGCACGCTGGCCGGGACGCTGGCGCTGCGCTATCAGCGTATTCAGTTCACGCCCGACTTGATGCCGGCCGACATCACCGGCACGAACATCATCGCGGAGGACGAGAGCGGCGGGCGGCGCTTTCGGTTCGAGCCGGGGCCGCTCTTTGCCAACGTGGTCTTGGCCGACGAGATCAATCGCGCGACGCCGAAAACGCAATCGGCCTTGCTGGAAGCGATGCAGGAGCAGCAGGTGACGATTGCGACCCAGGGTCATCGGCTGTCGGCGCCGTTCATGGTCCTGGCTACCCAGAATCCAATCGAGATGGAGGGAACGTACCCGTTGCCCGAAGCACAGTTGGACCGCTTCCTCTTCAAGCTGCGGGTGACGGTGCCATCCGAGGAGGAGCTTGTCACTATCCTGGCGCGCACGACGGCGGAGTCGGAGCATGAGGTCCGGCGCGTCGCCACGGGCGATCAAGTGCTGCGGCTCCAGGAGCTGGTCCGCGAGGTGCCGATTGCCCAACACGTCTTGCAGTACGTCGCTCGGCTGGTGCAGGCTACCGATCCGCAGCAGCCCAATGCGCCGCGGATTACGCAGGAATACGTGCGCTACGGGGCCAGTCCGCGCGGCGCACAGGCGCTAGTGCTGGCCGGGAAGGTCAACGCGCTGATCGAGGGCGCCTATAACGTCTCGTTCGACGACGTGCGGGCGGTGGCGCATCAGGCGCTCCGCCACCGCATTATTCTGAACTTCGAGGCGGAAGCGGAGGGCGTGACCGCCGACGACGTGATTGACCAACTGGTCATAGCGATAATCCCGGACGAGTTGGCGGTATGAGCACGGTCACGGTGGCAGGAGCCGGGGAGCGCGAGGCGCCGAGCGGGCGGCGTCCCTATCTCGACGAGGCGCTGCTCCGCAAGCTCGACAGGCTGCGCCTGATGTCGCATCGCATGCACGCCTCCGGCAGCCATGGGGGACGGCGGAGCCGCAAGCGGGGCACCTCCGTCGAGTTCGCCGACTACCGGGAATACACGCCCGGCGACGACCTGCGGCAGATTGACTGGAATATCTACGGTCGGTCCGAACGACTGTACGTGAAGCTGCGCGAGGACGAGGAAAGCCTGGCGATCTATCTGCTGCTCGATTGCAGCCGCTCGATGGATTGGGGACAGGCCAACAAGCTGGCGTTTGCCCGCCGCGTGGTGGCGGCGCTGGGCTACGTGGGGTTGAACGCGCTGGACCGGGTGGGCGTCTACGCCTTCAGTGACCGGCTACACAGCCCGTTTCCGCTGACGAGTGGCCGCGCGCAGGCCAGGCGTCTGTTCGACTACGTGGCCGGGATTGGGCCGGCCAGGGAGACTAATATCCGGCGGGCGCTCTACTCGTTCGCGGCGCTGCACCGGCGCAGCGGGCTGGCGATTGTGCTGTCGGACTTGATGAGCGCCGGTAGCCAAGAGGGGCTGACGGCCATCCTGGACCGCGGCTTCGAGGCGGTAGTCCTGCATGTCCTCGATCCGCAAGAGACCGATCCGGAAGTCGAGGGCGAGGTGGAATTGGTTGATCGGGAGACCGGCCGGACCAACACCATCACGGTTGATCCGGTCACGCTGGAGAACTACAAGCTCCACCTGGCGGCGTGGCTGCAAGAAACCGAGGCGTTCTGCCGGCGGCGCCAGGTGAAGTACGTGCCGGTAAGCTCGGCAACACCGCTCGACGACGTGCTCTTTCGACAGTTGCGCTTGCATCGGGTGTTGGTGTGAGGGGGTTTGCCCCCACCCTAACCCTCCCCCGTTGCGACGGGGGAGGGAATGTGCCGTCCCCCCGCCGCAGCGGGGGGACCATAGGGGGGCTATGGCGAGGACGGGAACGACGTGAGTGTGCTCTGGCCGTGGGGACTGGCGTGGCTGGGGGTAGCGGGCGCTATCGGCGTGCTGTACCTGTTCAAGCCGCGGCAGTTCCGCGTGGAGTTCTCTAGCCTCTGGCTGTGGGAGCGGTCGGGGGAGGAAGAGCGGGTCCGCAGCTTGTGGCAGTGGCTACGGCACCATCTGCTGCTGATCTTGCAGCTGCTGGCCGCCATCCTGGGCGCACTGGCGTTGGCGCGGCCGGCGGTTGCGGCGCTGCTGCCGACAACGGGCCATGCGGTGCTCGTGGTAGACGCCTCCGCCAGTATGCTTGCCGGTGACGGCACACCAACTCGTCTCGATGAAGCGCAAAACCAGGCCGTAGAACTCTTGGCCGCGCTGCCGGGCAGTCATCAGGTGTCGGTGGTTCAGTTGACCAACCGGGCCGAGGTGCTACTGCCGGGCAGCCGCGACCGGGGGGAGGCGCGGGACGCCGTGCGGCGGCTGCGCCCGGCGCCGACGACGACCAACCTGGCGGAAGGGCTGGCGGTTGCGGAGGGGCTGATCGGGCGGGCGCGACGCGGCGATATCTACCTGTTCACCGACGCCGCCTATGCGGTGGGCGCCCTCCGGCCACCGGCGGGAGTGGGGCTGCACATTGTCCCCAGCGGCGCCGGGCGCAGCGACAATCAGGCGGTCGAGACCGTGCGTGCCCGCCGGGACGCCGCCGGGACCGTAGAGGCCTTCATTCGGGTACGCAACTACGGCGATAGCCCGGTTACGCAGGAAGTGCTCGTGTTCGGGAACGACGAGCTATTGGAAGGGCAAACGGTGCAACTCGACCCCGGCGCGGCCTGGGAGACGGTGATGACGGGTTTTCCGGCGGGAACCGAGCGGATCGAGGTGCGCCTGGATCAGCCCGACCTGCTGCCGCTCGACGACGTAGGCGTGGCGCTCGTCGAAGCGGCGCGGCCCGTGCGCCGGCTGCTACTCGTCGGCGCGCAGAGCGATGCGCTGGAGCGCGTGCTGCGCTCGCTGCCCCAGGTAGAAGTGACGAGCATTGCAGTCGAGGAATATGACCCGCTGGCGGTATTCGATCTGTACGTTTTGGACGGCTGGCTGCCCGCGGAGCTACCGCCGGGCCACTGGCTGCTCATTGACCCACCTACCGGCCAGGAGCTGGTACCGGTCGTCGGCGCCTTGGGGTCCGGTAAAGCTCTGGGCGAGAATCGCCAGGCTCCCCGCATCGCCTACACGCAGCCAAGTCCGCTGCTCCGATTTGTCGAGCTGAGTGGGGTGCAGGTCTATATCGCGCGGCGCCTGAGCGTGCCGGATTGGGCGGAGGCGGTTGTCGGTGCTCGTGAGGGACCGTTGATCCTGGCCGGCTACCCCGGCAACGAGGGGCAGCGGGCGGTCGTCTTCGCATTCGAGCTGAACCCGATCAGCACCAACCTGGTCAATCGCTCCGTGTTTCCCGTGTTGATGGCCAACGTGCTGGACTGGTTGAGCGGCACCAGCGGCACGCGCACCACCGGCATCAGCGGCGGCGAGGCGCTGCTGATAGACCCGTTGCCACGCGCGACCAGGGTACGCATCGTCACGCCGCGCGAGCGCATCTACGAGTTCGACGGGCACGAGCGGTTCCGGTTCGTGGACACCTTTGCGCCGGGCGGCTATCTCGTATCGCAGTTCGCCGACGGGGAGTTGATTGCCCAAGAGCGTTACTTGGTTGGGCAGATTCCCACTACGGAGTCCGACCTACGGCCCCGGAACGAGGTGATCGAGCTGGCAGCCGGGTCAACGACGGTGGTGGCGCCCCAGGCCGCCGAGCCGGTCGAGCAGGAATGGTGGCGCTGGCTGGCGTTGGCGGTGCTAGGACTGCTCGCCGTGGAATGGTGGTGGTATCACCGTGCCTGACCTCTTCACGCACCCGCAATGGCTTGCGCTGGTGGCAGTGGTACCGCTGTTCGTCTGGCTGCTGCGCCGCCGGCCGGCGCGCCGCAGCGGCCACACCATCGGGCAGGTGGAGCGTTGGACGCCGCTAGTGCCGCGGCTGCTGGTGATCTTGCTGCTGATCCTCGCCGTCGCCGGCCTCAAGCTGCCCGCGCCGCCCCAGAGCGCGGCGACGGTGTTCGTGATAGACCAGTCGGCCAGCATTCCGAGCGACATCCAAGCGGCGACGCGGAGCTGGGTGGAGGGGGCGCTCGGCACCGCGGGGCCGGACGATCTGGCCGCCATCGTCACCTTCGACAAGGCGGCGCGGGTGGAGCTACCGCTGGGCAAGCACCGCGAGCATAGCGCGTGGCGGGCGCCCAACGGCGGTGAAGGGACCGACCTGGAGGCGGCGCTCCGTTTGGCTGCGGCGCTGCTGCCGCCGGCCGGGAGCGGCCCGCTGCGGCGCATTGTGCTGTTGACCGACGGGAACGAGACACAAGGCTCGGCCGAGGCCGCCCTACTGCGCCCGGAGCTACGCGGGATCGAGATTGCCGTCTGGTCGCTCCCGCCACCCCTGCTCGACCCGGCGCTGACGGCGCTGACGGCGCCGCCGGCGGCGCGCGAGGGTGAGCCGCTGGAAGTGCGGATCGGCACTTCGACCGCGCAAGAGGTGACGGGGCGGCTGCGCCTCTGGGCCAACGACCAGCTGATCGCAGACGACACCGTGACGCTGGAGCCGGGGCCACGCGAGTACGTCGTTACCCGCGAGGGGCTGCCGGCCGGCTTCTACGGACTACGCGCCACGCTGGAGGTTGACGAGGACCGCCGGGAGCAGAATAACGAGGTGGCCGGATTCACCGTGGTCTCACCGGCGGCCCAAGTGCTGCTGATCGAGGGGCAGGCGGGCGCGGGCGCGGCGGTGCAGCAAGCCTTGAGCACAGCCCAGATCACCACGCAAATTACGCGGCCGGACGAGCTACCCACGAGCACGGCGCCGCTGGAGCAGTACGATGGCGTCGTACTCGTCAACGTCGCTGCCGGGGCAATGAGCGCGGGCCAAATGGAGACGCTGCGAACCTACGTCGAAGAATCCGGCAAGGGGTTAGTCAACATCGGTGGCCGGGCCAGCTACAAGCGCGAGGATTTCGCGAATACTCCCCTAGAGGAGGCACTGCCGGTCTCGATCTCGACTCCCGATGACGATGAAGTCGCTACGCTGGCGCTGCTGCTGGTGCTGGATCGGTCGGGAAGCATGACGATGGCGGACCCCCGCACCGACCTCTCGCGCATTGATCTCGCCAAGGAGGGCGCTATCCAGGCGGTGCGGACGGTGCAGCTCGGAGAATACGTGGGCGTGATGGCGTTCGACTTCACACCGTATTGGGCCGTGCCGCTGCGGCAGCTACGGACCGCGCAGGATATTCAGGATGCCGTGATTCGGATTAGCCTGATTAGCGCGGACGGTGGGACGAACATCTACCAGGCGCTCCGGGACGCGCGGCTGGCGATTGCGCGGACGCAAGCGCAGGTGAAGCACATCGTCCTGCTCTCCGACGGCGAGTCGAACGAGGACCGCTTCAGCACGCTCCTCTCGCGCATTCGGCAAGAGGGCATCACGGTATCCACGGTGGCGGTGGGTAGCGATGCCGGGACCGAACTCCTGGAGAGTATCGCGCAGGCTGGACAGGGGCGCTACTACTTCACCTCGACGCCCGACAACATCCCGCAGATCATGACGCAAGAAGCCCGCCTGGCGGCGCGATCACAGGAGCAAGAGCGTACCTTCACGCCGCGTATGGTGGCCTCGGCCCCAGCCGTCAAAGGGATGGACCCGTTGGAGTGGCCGGAGCTGACCGGGTACATGCGGGTCAACGCCAAGCCGAGCGCCGAAATTCTGATGCAATCCGATCTTGGCGATACCATCCTGGCGCAATGGCAGCTAGGGCTAGGACGCTCGGTGGCGTGGATGGCCGATGCCGGCGAGGAATGGGCGGCGGCGTGGCAGAACGACGCGGCGTTTGCGCGGCTGTGGCCGCAGGTGGTGCGTTGGGCGATGGCGCCGCCGGCGTCGTCCGGCCTGCACGTCGCTATCGAGACCGCCGGCGACCTGGCAACCGTCCGCGTCGAAGCGCGCAACGACGACGGGAGCTTTCGGAACCTGGCGGCCATGCGCCTGGAAGTGGTCGGGCCGGACGGCGAGGGGCGGCAACTGGCCGTGCCGCAGGTGGCGCCGGGGAGTTACGCGGTCACGTTCACGGCCGCCGAGCGTGGCCCCTACGCGGTGCGGGTGACGCAGGCACAGGAGGACGGCACGGTGATCGCGCAGACGCTCACCGGCTTTGCCATTCCGTATGCGCGTGAGTATGCTGCCGCGCGGGCCAACCGCGTACTCTTGGAGCGGCTGGCGGCCGAGACGGGAGGGCTGCGGCTGGACAGCCCGGCGGCGAGTTTTTCGCGCGATACCGTGCGTGAATGGCAGCCCCAACCGCTCTGGCCCTATCTTTTTGCCGCGGCCCTGGTACTGTTTATTGCGGACGTGGCGGTGCGGCGCTTCCGGCTGACGCCGACCGACCTGCCCGCCGCGCTGGGGGCACTGGCGCGGCGTGTGTGGGCATGGCGACCGTCGGGCTGGCGGGCGGCGCTGCGGGGGCTTTCGCCGCTGCGGGCCTCGCGCTCCCGTCCGAGACTGTGATGGCGCAGGAATTATGTTAGGACAACGACCGGCCGACGCCTACCGGTCCTACCGGTCCCGCTCCTCAGGGTCGCGGCGCACTCCACCGCCGCGCAAACGCCGCGGCCGGGTGGCCGAGGTGGCCATCATCGGGCTGATGGTGCTTGCGGGCCTGTTTGTGGCGGTGGTCGGCTTCTGGGCCATCACCCTCGATGGCGGGCGCGAAGCGGAACCGGAGGTGCAGCCCACGCCCACGCTGGGCGAGCGACCGGAAAATTGGCTGCGCGTGCTGGTGCAAAACGAAGCCGGCGAGCCGTTTGCCGCCGCCCTGGTGGAGTTCCGTGATCGGCTGGATCAGGTCGTCGCTACGCAACTCACCGATCAAGAGGGACGCGCCGAGGCACTGGTGACGGTGGGATCCGACTACTCGGTGGCGGTGCGTATACCCGGCTATGAGGTGGCGCGGTTGCCCGATCTCGTAGTCGTGCAGCAGGACACGCCGCGGCATACCGTGACCGTGCAGCGCGCAGGCAGCGCCGCCCCAGCGGTGGCTCCGGCGGCCACTGCCGCCCCTCCCGCCGGGAGCACGGCGGCGACGCCAGCGCCTACCCCCAGCACGGGCGGCTCGGAGACGGTCAGCGCCAGCGCCGCACCAACGATGAGCAGCGCAGCGCAGACCGCGCCCATTGCCAGCACACCCACGTCCGCGGCGGCCGACACCGCGGCGGCGGCACCAACGACGGTCCCGGCGCCGGGGCCGCAGTTGATCGTGGCGCATCCCGACGCACGCTTCACGACCATTGATCCGGCGAGCAATCTCGCCCTGCACACCAGTGAGCCGCTGGGCTGGCAGCAGTTCCCGTTACTGGCGCAAGCCCAGAATCCGGGGCGGCTCTGGATCGGGCCGCGGGGCAGTAGTCGAGTCATCGCGTTCGATCTGGCCGAGATGGTCGCGGCAGACGAGATTGACTTGGGCGGTGGAGTCATCATCACCGCGCTGGCCGAGCCGCCCGCGGGGGATCGTCTGTGGGTAGGTGGCGTGGAAGCGGACGAGGATAATCAGTACACCGGCCGGGTCTTCGAAGTGTCAACCGCCGCCGACTCGTTCGGCGAGGTGCTGCGCCGGATGCACGTGCCGCGTATCGTGAGCACGATGATGGCGCGAGCGGACGGCGAGATGCTGTATTTGCTCCACCGGCGCACGGGCCGGGTAATGTTCTTCCAACCACAGGATGGCCAGACGGCGTTGGAGGTCACGATCCCGGAAAACAGGCCGCCACAATCCCCCGACCCTACGCAGCAGACTGTCTCGCGCTTCATCAGGTCTACGTTTATGTTCGCCCTCGATCAGCGCGAGCTATTTTTCGTCAATCGCACCCAGGAGCGTATTGTCGCCATCAGTGCCGAAACGGGCGAGCCAACACGAGTCATCGAGGTAGGGCCGGGCGTGGCGGCGATCCGAGTCCACCCGGACGGCAAGCACCTCTACGTTGCCAATCGGACGCTCGGCATGATCCAGCTGGTGGACTTGGAAACCGCGCAGGTCGCGGATTTCATCCCGGTGGGCCAGGCGCCGCGGGCACTGGTTTTCAGCGCCGACGGCACGCGCGCCTACGTGGCGAACCAAGGCTCCGATACTGTCTCGGTGATTGATGTCGCAGAACGGCGGGTCAGCGACACCATCGCGCTGGAATACACGCCCATCAACCTGATCTACGCACCGTAGCCCACTGCACCGCAGGAGCACGAGAGGGTAGGCCGAGCGATGGACTTGGAACTGCGGGGCAAAGTCGGGCTAGTCACCGGCGGTAGTCGGGGAATTGGCCGCGCCACCGCGCTGCGGCTGGCGGCCGAGGGCTGCGCGGTCGGCATCTGTGGTCGGACAGCCGAGACGCTGGAGCGGACGGTCGCCGAGCTACGCGAGCTGAACGTCCCGGCGCATGGCGTGATCGCCGACGTCACCGTGGATGGGGAAGTCGAGCGGTTTGTTGACGAGAGCGCCGCGGCCCTCGGCGGCGTTGACGCGCTGGTGGCGAACGTGGGTGGGTCAGCGGGCGGCACGCTGCTGGAATCATCTATCGAGGACTGGCAGCGGACGTTTGACCTGAACCTATTTCACGCGGTCCAGGCCATCCGCGCCGCCGTGCCCCACATGGCAGCGCGTGGCGGCGGGAGTGTGGTCAACGTGGCGTCCATCTCCGGGTGGAAGCCGGCGCCGCGGGCGCAGTATGGGGCGACCAAAGCCGGCGAGATATTCCTGGCTGGCGCCCTGGCGTGGGAGCTTGGGCCGCAGCGGATTCGCGTGAATACCCTCAGCCCCGGCTCGACGCTCTTTCCCGGCGGTGGCTGGGCCGACCGGCAGACGGACGACCCGGAGGGCTTTGGCGCGTTCGAGCGGCAGGAGTTCCCATGGGGACGGCTCGGCACGGCAGAAGAGATCGCCGACGTGATCGTCTTCCTCCTATCCCCGCGAGCGAGCTGGATCAACGGCGCACACATTCCCGTGGACGGCGCCCAGGGCCGCCCGTCCATGTTCTAGCACCCCGCCCCCGTCATTCCGGCGCAAGCCGCAATCCATCCCGTTCATCCTTGCATCCTGCAAATCCTGATGCAGACAAAAAACCCACCCCTATCAGTACCCTCCCCGTCCCAGCAAAGATTAAGCAAAAGCGCGAGGTCCGGATGCCCGGACCCCGCGCTTGGCGGTGAGGGTAGGCGTAACGCCTAGCCCTGCATCATCTTCACGTCTTCGTCGAGCGCGATCTGGGACAGGCGCTGGGCATCCTCCAGACCGGCCTTCGGGCTGACTTCCTCTAGCATGATCTTGGGCAGGGCCTGATGGACCGGCCCGGTGATCTTGCTCAGAGACGGCAGGCTGGGCCAGCGGTACCCGTAAGGCGCCAGGGCCACGAACCCGGCCAGCTCGGGGTCGGTCTTGAGGTAGTCGTTCAACTCGGCGGACTCCATCGTCGCCCCGCTGACGGGGATGGAGGTGGCGTTGATAATCATCTGGATCTGCGCCTTCGGCGCATTCATCCACATGGCCACCCGCGCAGCCGCGGTCCGCTCCTCCGGCTCGATGTCCTTGAACACAATCAGGTTGTGTCCACCGTTATTGGCGAACACGTTCTTGCCCGTTGGGTGTACGGGGTTGTGGATCACGCCGAAAGGCGGCGCGTTGTTCTTCCGCATCGTGGGGATGCGGTAGGGACCCTGAATCTCGAAGATGACATCGTTGCGGGCTTGGCGATACTGCTCACCCAGCCCGTTCTTGCCGTCTTCGCGGACGCGGATGATGTTGTTCTTGAGCAGGCCGAGCCAGAACTCCATCACGTCCAGCGACTCCTGGGTATCCACCTGCATCTTCCAGGTGCTCTGGTCAATCGGCAGCATGCCGGTGGTGCCGAGATAGCTGGTCCACCAGACATAGTGCCAGTGCAGCGAGTACGGGAGAATGTTCTCGTCGCTGGTGAACTTCGTCGCCTTCTCGATGAAGTCGTCCCAGGTCCAGTCCCACTGCGGCTCTTCGACGCCGGCCTGCTGGAGCCGGCCCTTGTTCCAGATCGTGCCGTTGTTGTTGGTGTAGCCGGGCATCCCGACCAGCTTGCCCGCCCACATACTGCTGACGATGATCGGCTCGAAGATGTCGGCCCGCTGCTCGGCCCAGCCCTTCTCGGTCTTCAACTCCGCGTCCAGGTCAATGGTCGCACCGGAGGCGTAGTACTCGGCAACGCCGGTATAGCCGGTGTAGTACATATCCGGCGGCGTGCCACCGGCGACCAAGGTCAAGATCTTCTCTTTGTTGCTGCCACCGGTACCACCACCGGCGCCTGCCTCAGCATTGCTGAGGTCCACCAGGATGCCAAGCTCCTTGCCCAGGGTCTCGTTGAACTCCGTGAAGTTCTTGGCCCGAGCAATGCTCTCCGGGTGGGTGGCACTCAGATTGGACCAGTAATGGAGTACCACGGCCGACTTACCCGCTGCGCCCGCTGCGCCCTGGGCGCCCTGAGCGCCGGTAGCGCCCTTGGCCCCGGCTGGGCCGGCTGGGCCGGCCGGCCCAGCTTGTGGCTGACCCACGTAGCGCACGGTCGGCTCACCGCACGCGGCGGCTACGAGACCGCCCACCGCGGCGACGGCACCACCGAGATACTTCCGACGAATCACACCTGCCATGTCGTTCACCCTTTCTTGGTTCGTTGGCCTACTCGGCCCAACGAATTCACTCGAACTGCTGCTGAGTACGCAAGCCCGTGATCTTCTGTGCCTGCACCCCTCCTCTTCACAATTGCTGGCCTATGGTTCCCCACTCAACCAACCGGTGCGCGCAGCAGCCGGACCGGGCCAGTCTCGTCTACGGATGGACGATACAGAAATGTACCCTATCGCCCGGCGAGTGTCAACCGCCCAACCGCGGCTACGCCGGGTGCTACAGGCGGGCGGCGTAGCCGCTAGTCCAGGTGGAAGGCCTCTTCCAGCCGGATTAGCCCCTCGTCGGCGTGACCACCGCCGAGGTTCTCGAAGAACGGGGCCATGTCTTCCTGCCAGCGGGTGTTGACCTCGCGCTCGGCCATGCCGGCGAGCGCCTGCTCGAAGTCCGGCGTTTCGACGTAGCCGAACAGGAGGCCGTCCTCGCTCAGGAATATCGAGTAGTTGTGCCAGCCGGTCTCGCGCAAGGCTTGGAGCATGTCGGGCCACACTTCCTGGTGCCTCTCCTTATATTCCTCCAGCCGCTCCGGGCGCACCTTCAGCAGAAATCCTACGCGCTCCATCGTTTTCCTCCTTAAGTAGTGTCGTTGTCCGGCGCCTCACCCCCCGGCCCCCTCTCCATTTGGTGGAGAGGGGGAGTCAGATGGAGGCAGGTGGAGGTAGGACACCCATGGGGGCTTTCCCTGGTCATAATACAGGGCGCCCACAAGGGACGCCCCTACGGCACTGGATTCCGGCGCAAGCCGGAATGACGACTCGCCGGCCAGTATCGGTGAGCTAGGTGAAGCGGAAGACATTGAGGGCCGTCTGTCCCATGATCCACTCGCGGTCGGTTTGGTCGTGCAGCGCCGGGTGGTCCATGACGCCGTGGAGGGCGTTGCGATAGCCTTCCCGCTCGCTGACCGGCGGATAGTCGCTGCCCCACATCATGCGCCGCGGCCCGAAAGCGTCATAGGCCAATTCAAGCAGCGGCGGTACATGGTCGAATCCAAACTCCGGCCGGAGCACGGGTGGGCGGGCGCTGATCTCGCCCAAGCCGCCGACCTTGATGTAGGTATTCGGGTAGCGGGACACGGCGAGGGCGGCCTTGTAGGTGGCGTAGGGTGGCTCGGCGCCAATACCGACGCCGGCGAGGTGCTCGACGATGATCGGCATATGCGGGAACGCCGCGACGGCCTCCGCAAACTCCCGGCTGGCAAAGCCGTCCGGCTGACCGAGCGAGCTGACGACGAGTCCCAGTTCCGCCGCCTGACGCCAGATCGCCAGCGGATCGGCGCCGGGCGAGCGCACCGTCGGTCCGAGCCGCACGCCGCTCGCCCCGGCCGCGGCCCACCGCTCCAGGGTGGTCGGCGCATCGGGCGCGTTGGTGTCTAGCACGACCACAACGGCAAAACGGCCGGGAAAGCGTTGCCTGCACTCCAGCAGGTAGGTGTTGTCGAACGAGCCGCCATGCCCGATGAGCACGGCCTTAGCCACGTTGTTGAGACTCAGCTGATAGAGCAGTAGCTCTATTGGCTCGAACCAGTTTCGTCCGGCGTGGCAATGCGTATCCACGACGATCATCGGCGTTCTCCTCGCACCCGCAGCCCGGTCGGCGCGACCGTAGTGCCGGTCTCATCGTAGCCGGCGAGCGGCCCGGTTGTCACCTGGCCGGGGCCGGCTGGGTGGTGGACTGTAGGCGCAGCAACCTGGGATACCACCACGCGACCAGCGTGACGATCACGGCGCAGAGCACCGCGCTGCTGCCGATAGCCGCCGGCGCGCCCCATTGCTCGGCGATCAACCCCTGTTCGAGGTTACCCAGCGGGGAGCTACCAATCGCCAGCGTGACCAGGCCCATGGCGCGACCGCGCATGGCCGGCGTCGCCTGACTGAGGACCAGCGTCGCCTGCATGACGGAAAAGCCGGCATGACCGAACCCGGACAGGAGCAGGAGCACCAGCGACAGCCAGAGCATGGTGGATGACGCAAAGAAGCCGAGCGCGGCCGCTGCGACGAACGAGCCGCCCACAAATACCCAGCCCAAGCCACGGGCGCGAGATACCTGGGGCAAGAACAGCAAGCCGAGCGCACCGCCCAGCCCATTAGCCGCTCCGAGCCAGCCCAGTTCTACTGGTCCGACGCGGAGCACCTGCTCCGCCATTACCGAGAAGAGCTGCTGGGCGGGAAAGATGAAGAAGTTCATCGCCACGGTGATGAGGATCACGGCCCAGATGATCTGCTCCCGGCGGACATAGTCGAACCCCTCGCCCAACTGCCGCCACACGGAGGGGGGCTGCGCCGGTTGGGCGACCGGCCGCGGTACCAGCCCGCTCGCGGCCACGAGAGCCAGCACGGGCAGCACCAGCAACGCTCCGAATGCACCACTGCCCCAAACGGCCAGCATTGGGCCGGCGAGCAAGGGTCCGAGCACGCGCGTACCGGACATCGAGGCGCTGTCGAGGACGGCGGCGCGGAGCAGCAGTTCCGGTCTAACCAGATCGCCGAGCAGCGAGCGGCGCGCGGGCCATTCCACCGACCAGCTCACGCCGAAGTACACCGACACGACCAAGATTTGCCAGTAGGCACCGTGGCCGGCGAGGAAGGCGCCCGCGAGCAGTGCCAGCGGGACCAGCTGCCCCCACAAGCCAAGGCGAATCATTGAGGCACGGTTGTAGCGGTCGGCGAGCATACCGCTGAACGGCCCGACCAGCGGTAAGGGGGCGGCGCGGCAGACGCCGGCGAGGGCAACGAGCCACGGTGAGCCGGTCAGCTGCAAGGCAATCCAGCTGGTGATGGTCAGCTCCATCCAGCGGAAGAGGTTGGAGGCGCAGGAGGAGAGCCACAACCGCCGGAACTGCGGGAGGGCCAACGGAGCCGCGACGTTGCCCATCCACGGCCCAAGCGGGCCGGCGAGGCGCAGGCGGCGGCCGGAGTGCAGCGACGCTGGTGGCGGCATGGGCGTGCAACTCTACCGCACCGTCTAGCGCAAGTACGTCACTCGCCCCCTCCCTAACCCTCCCCCGGATTGAGCTACCAGGGGAGGGGACTTACTGCTCCCTGCCAGCCGGTCATTTTCCGAGACAGGATCGCGTGACAAATCGTGGTGGCAGGGTCATTATTAATCCGCCACCGGGCCGAACAGCGAGCAGGCAGAGAGAGGGGTAGCGATGACCGCAACAAGCCGACCGGACGTTGTCATCATCGGTGGCGGCGTGATGGGGTGTGCGCTGGCGTATTACTTGGCACGGGCCGGCGAGCGCGTGATGCTGCTGGAGCAGAGCCGGGTGGGTAGCGTGCCGTCGGCGTCGGGCGCCTCGGCAGCCATCGTGAACCTGCTCGTCACGGCGCCGGACGCGCTGCTGCACCAGTCGCTGCTGACGCACCAACTATTGCCGGAGCTGTCCGCGGACCTGTCGGAGCGGACGGGCATAGACATCGGCCTCACCCGGCCCGGCAGCCTGCGGCTGGCGTTCGACGACCGCGAGCACCCCGATTTAGAGATCGTCATCGAGCGTTACACCGCCGTCGGCTACGACGCAGAGTGGCTGGACGCGCAAGCGGTCCGTGCCATCGAGCCGGGCGTCTCGCCGCGCGTCTGCGGCGGCGTCTACGTGCCGGGCACCTACAGCCTGTACGCCCCGCACTACGTCCGCGCGCTGGCCGCCGGCGCCGCCGCGCACGGGGCGGTGGTTCGCCAGGGTCTGCCGGTCACCGGGCTGCGGCGCAGCGGGGACCGCGTGGTGGCGATTGAAACGGTGGACGGGCAGATCGAAGCGGGACACGTCGTGCTCGCCACCGGCGCGTGGACGGGCATGGTCAGTACGTGGCTGGGCCTCGACGTACCCATCGGACCACAGCGGGGCCAGATCATGGCCGTCCAGACGCGGCCACCGCAGCCACACGTCCGGCAGATTCTCTCGCACGAGGACGGCTATATCGTCCCCAAGCCCAACGGGACCGCGGTAGTCGGCGCGACGCGGGAGCTGGTCGGCTGGGACGGCCGGCTGACGCCGGGTGGCCTGGGGTTGCTGGCTCATCTGGCGCAACATTTCGTACCTACGCTCACTGAGAGCACGGTCAAGCACGTCTGGTACGGCTTCCGGCCGCTGCGCTTGGACGACGGCCCACCGCTGGTCGGGCCGCTGCCGGGCCTGAGCAACGTCAGCATCATCGCGGGGCACGGACCCATCGGGATCACGCTATCGGCAGCGGCCGGCTCTCTCTTGGCGCAGTCGCTCCGCGGCGAGGAGCCGGCGCTCTCGCTCGCCCCGTTCGACCCGGCCCGCAGCGGCATCAGTGCGGCGTGACGGCGCAAGAGCATCAGGCCGAAAGCGCATAGCCCAACATAAGGTTGGAATCAGCCGGAGCGCCGCGTTCCAGCCAGAGGATCGGATCGTCCTCTTCCCGCTCAGGATTCACCCAGACGATTGCCCGTAGCTCGCCAACTCGATCTGTAGCCCGGCGAAATAGTTCTCGCACCTGCTCGTCGAGCGAGGCTACGATGCGGTCGGTGGCAAGCGCCGCCTCGATCAGGCAGGCATCCTTGTACATGGCATCCCGCGCATTGTCGCTATGGGCTACGTCATCAAGCTGCTCTCGCAAGGTAGCGTCCGGGCCGATGGGAGCAGGCTGCAACTGCTTGCGGGCCACCATCGAACGTCGCCACCGACGCGCAAAGCGTCCCTGGCGTCTATCCCACTCAGCGCTGATCTCCGGTGACATGACGATGCGATGACCAAAATCCCGGACAGCTGTAAGGAACTCGCGGCAGCGCACAGCCGCAGGGTAGGGTGATCCCGGCTCACCAGCCCGCCTCGCTACTGAGGCATCAATAACGAGGCGCTTACTTTCCGGCACGGGCACGCTTCCATAACACCGACTCAGCGGCATTGAGGTAACGGCTTTCGGACTTGAGGTCAACGTCAGCATAGTCCTCGGGCCAGTCGCCGAACGCGCCGGCCTCATCGAGGTCCGCAGAAGTCACCGTGGTTGCGCCGTCCTCGCCGCGCTCGAACCAGTGTAGGGCGACGAGGTCCGGGGGGAGTTTGCCTTCGGCTACGAGTGTCTGCACACCGAGCAGCAGCAGCGAGCTATGTGTCTCGACGACGACGCGCACGCCGCGTCTCGCCGCGTCGGCCAGCAGCTTTGCCAGCGCGACTTGCGCCCGGGGATGGAGGTCGCGCTCCGGGTGCTCCAGGTAGACTAGCTGCCCCGGGATTGCCGTCAGCAGGGCCACGAGCGCGGGCAGCACCTGCGACACGCCAACGCCCATGTCGGCGATATTCACCAGGTCTGCTCGCTTACCGTCCCGGCGCTTTGGCAGCAGAGCAGCGAATAGTTCGATTTCTACGTCGTTGAGCCGCCTCGCCTCGATCTTCCAAGTGAGTCCGAGCGATTCGAGTGCCTGTCCCAGCTTCTCAAGGCGACTGACCTGCGTATTCTGCCAGGACTCAATGATACTGGCGATATAGTGCTCGAACCTACCCTCATACTGAAGGCGAGACTGAAAGTCAGAACCCGCCGACTTGTAGGTGCGGGGGTTGTCCCTCAAAGCCGGCACGTGAATGAACAGCGTTCCCAAACAACGTTGGAACGGAAAAGATGGTCTAGTGCTCTCAAAACTCATTCTGGAGAATACTTCAATCCCAAGAAAGCAACGATCACGAAACGCCTTTATCTCGGTTATTCTTTCCCTCCCTCCAATAAAGAAAGCTATGTCCTGCGGCACACTTTGGCGTATATCGTCACTGATCTCTTCAGCATTCATCTCCATGCCCGGACGAAGTGGGAAGTTTGGCCAACCTGAGGTTTGTATCTGGAAGACATCAATACCTCTTCCTTGTTGATACTGAAAAGTGCTCTTCAACCACTCTTCTCCTTGCAGTTCATTGTCTCGAACCGTCAGCCTGACAGTGAATTTTGCCCGGTCGAATTCAATGGGTATCCCCTTATCGCTCCGGCGCCACGACAGGAACTGCTCGGCGGAGGTGAAGTAGACGTTGGGGCCATCGAGCTTGAGGGGGCCGGGGTCGTAGGTGGCGTCGAGGGTCTGCTTCATCATGAGGAGCGGCTGCATGATGCTCGACTTGCCGGAGTTGTTCGCGCCAGCGAGGATCGTCAGCGGGCGCACGGCGATACGCTGCTCGTCGTAGAGCGACTTGAAGCCTTTGACGGCGATCTCGGTGATGCCCCGGAGAGCATCCTGCTGCTGGCCGGTCGACTCGTCTGCGCTCATCGGGTGATCCTCTCGTTCTGCCGCGGCGGTCAACGCGTACAGTACATTCTAGGGCATGGCTTGGCCGCCGGGGCGGCGGTATGATGCTCGGACCACTGCATAGGGGAGGAGAAGCGATGGGAAACACATATCGCGCCGCCGTGATCGGATTGGGACGCATTGCCAGCACATTTGACGACGAGCAGGGGCCGTGGAGCGTGTGGCGCGGGCCGCACGCCCACACGCCCAGCTATCTCGCCGCCGGCGTGCCGGTCGTGGCGGGCGCCGACCCGCACGACGGACAGCGCGCGGCCTATCGGCAGAAGTGGGGCATCGAATCGCTGTACAGCGACTACCGCGAGATGCTGGAGCGGGAGCGACCGGACATCCTGAGCATCTGCACGACGGCCAAGCCGCGGGCGGGCATTCTGTTGGACGCGGTAGAGATTGGCGCTTCACGGGGACTGAAGGTGATCTGGGCCGAGAAGCCGATGGCGCTCTCGCTGGAAGAAGCCGACCGCATGATCGCGGCGTGCCGGGCGGCCGGGATTGTGCTGGCGATTGGCTGCGCGCGCTCCTGGAAGGCCAGCTACAACCGGATGCGGGAGCTGATTGAGGTCGGGGAGGTGGGCGACGTGCTGCAAGTGATCGGTCTGGGCCAATGCGGGCTGTCGCACAACGGCAGTCATCTGCTCGCCACGGTCAACTACCTGGCCGGGGCGCGGGCGGAGTGGGTGTTCGGCCACATCACGAGCGATGAGGCCGCCGCCAGCGACGACGATCCGCAGGGCAACGGCTATCTCCAGTACGCGAACGGCGTGCAGGGCTTTGTGCGGACGATGCCGTGTGGCGCGGCCGACTGGGACATCGAGGTGATCGGCACCAAGGGCCGGCTGCGCTCGCTCAACAATGGCGAGCAAACGGAGTTCTGGAAGCTGGTCCCGTCCAGCTTGGAGGGACGCGGGACGGAGCCGGCGCAGCATATTTTCCCGCTGCCAACCTCGAATGAGAACGCCAACGTGCGGTGCGTGCGCGATCTCATCGCGTGCATCGAGACCGGTAAGGAGCCGAACTGTAGCGGCGAGGACGGGCGGCACGCGCTGGAGATCGCGCTGGCCCTGCGCGAGTCGCATCGCCGCGGCGGGACGCGGGTATCGCTCCCGCTGCAAGACCGCTCGCTGCACATCCGCTCGCTGGAGACGCTACACGGTGACGACCCGGCCATCGTGCGCCGCGCCCGTGCCGAAGCCGCAGCGCGGGCAGCCGCCGGCAGCTAGGCGGACGGCGCTGGCGCCGATGACCTGTGGTATCGTGGGGGGGCGCCGGCCGGCAGTAGGGGCGCGAGGACGTGAGGAGCGTGAGGCAATGAGTGTGGAGGTGGCGGCAGCGGCAGAACTGGAGTTGACGGCCGCGGGAGTGGTGACTACGTTGAAGCGGTGCGGCCTCACGCATCTAGTCTGGCTACCGGACAGCGAGGCCGGCTTCCTACACGCGGCCCTCACCCAAGACCCGGACTTGAATCTGGTGCCTGTCTGCCGCGAGGGCGAGGCGATGGCCGTCGCGCTCGGCCTGATGGTAGCCGGTCAGCGCCCGGCGGTGGTGATCCAGAACACCGGCTTCCTCGAATCCGGCGACTCGGTGCGGGGCGCCATGCTCGACACGGGCTTTCCCTTCTTCCTGATGATCGGTTACCGGGGGTGGCACGCCGGCGAGCCGATGACCGATTCGGCCGGCATCTACACCGAGCCGGTGCTGCAAGCCTGGGGTATCCCGTACTACCTGGTGGAGGACGACCGCGACCTGCACCGTATCGAGCAGGCCTGTCGGGAGGCGCAGGAGTGCAGCAAGCCGGTCGCGGTGCTGATCGGTCGGGAGTACCGCTGAGGGAGCGGCCAGGGAGTGAGATGCGATTTCCCGTCCCCGTCACAACGGGGACGGGTCAGGGTGGAGCCAGCCCGCAGACTATCTCGTAGGAAGAGGAAGGTAGATGACCATTGCGCTAGACACAGCCGGCTCGCGGCGGGTGCTTTTCGTAGACCTGCAGGAGGTTGCGGCGCTGGACGGCGCCGAGCAGGTGGTCAACACGGCGACCAAGTGTCCGCACAACCCGATCCTGGCACTGGGACAGCTCGACGAGTGGGACGCCATGCAGGCGCGGCCGTGGCCGGGCGGGGTGATGTACGACCCGGCGGATGGGCTGTTCAAGATGATCTACTCCGGGATTGGCCACATCCGCCAGCGCAACTGGCAGGAGGGCTACGCCGAGAGCGCCGACGGCATCAACTGGGTCAAGCCGCACGTCGGCCGCTACGAATGGCTGGGGAGCACGGACAACAACATCGTCCTCGGCAACACGCGCGGGACAAAGGACAGCCACTCGACGAAGATGCGGCCGATGCTGGACCTGGCCGAGACGGACCCGGCCAGGCGCTTTAAGGCGGCGACCAAGGGCGCTCCACCGATGCGGTACAAGGTGATGTACTCGCCGGACGCGAAATGGTGGAGCGATCCGGTAGACGTGGACCCCGACCACGGGCTGTACGGTGGCCACGGCATTGACCCGTGCCAGCCGCTCCGTGACGACCAGGACCCCGACCCCAACCGCCGCTACAAGTGGTACGGCCAGTTGATACAGCCGACGCATGATGGGCGCGAGCACGTTCGCAAGATCGGGCTGGCCTGCGGTCCGACGCTCGAAGACCTCACGCCGAGCAAACTGAATCCGGTGCTGGACACGGACACCGGCCCGGAGGACGAGCTGCACTTCTGCTCGGTGCTGCCCTACGAGGGCCACTATCTGATGCTCTACGAGTTCGGGCGCTACGACGATTGGTTCCACGCGCTCACCGGCGAGCTGCGGCTGGCCGTCAGCCGCAATGGCGAGCAGTTTCGCCGGCTGCAGCCGCACCGGCCGATAGTGGCGCGGGGCGAGGCCAACGAGTGGGACGCGGGCTGGATTGCGTCCAGTAGCCAAACTATCGTCCATGACGACAAGATTTGGATTTTCTACTCCGGCAACGGCAGTGAGTGGAAGGGCTGGCCGGCGCAGAACACGCCGCGCAAGTTCACGGAGGACCTGGGCGTGCCCAGCAGCGGGATCGTCTACCCGTCGCGGGCGGGGCTGGCGACGCTGCGGCTGGACGGCTTTGTGGACGTGCGCTCGATTGACCGGCTGGTGCCGGCTACCGTTACGACGGTGCCTATCGCCGTGCGTGAGGCCCAGGAGCGCGTTCTGGTCGTCAACGTCGGCGATCCGGAGCCGTACCGCAGTTGGGTGACGGTGGAGATCGTAGACGCCGCGACCGGGGAGCCGCTGCCCGGCTATGGTGCGGACGACTGCCAGCGGGTGCTCACCGACGGTGTGCGGTTGCCGGTACGCTGGCGGGAGCACCGCACGCTCTCCAGCGTCGAGGTGGAGCGCATTCAACTGCGTTTCCGGCTCTACGGCCAGGCCAAGCTCTACAGCTTTGCGTTCGAGCGTGCGAGTTAGCCCCCACCCTAGCCCTCCCCCGTTGCGACGGGAGAGGGAAAATGCGGCCCCCGGCGCGGCGGTCGCCTTGCACCTCGTCCCCCTGCGGAGCGGGGGGACCATAGGGGGACGGACATGACAGAAAGGAGCAGGACGACGTGACGATGTTGAATGGTGTGATGCCGGTACTGGTCAGCCCGATGCATGAGGACGGCAGCCCGGATCGAGAGGGCTACGCGCGGTTGCTGGACTATCTTTTCGAGAATCCGCTGGCCGGTCTGTGGGTGCTCGGTTCGGGCAGCGAGAACTTTACGATGCCGCACGCGCACCGGGTCGAGGCGACCAAAATCATCGCCGAGCACATGCAGGGGCGGACGACCTTGATCGTGGGATGCAGCGACCCGGTGATGTCCGAGGTGTACCGGTTCTTCGACGAGACGGCGCACCTACCAATCCAGGGCTACCATCTGCTGCCGACCGACCGCAAGATGAGCACGAGCATGAGCGTGGATTACTGGTCGGCGATGGCGGATCGGTCGCCGCTGCCGCTGTGGCTCTACAGCAACCCGGCGCGAGCACTGGAGCCGACGGTAGAAGCCGTCACGGAGTTGTCGCAGCATCCGAACATCGCCGGGATGAAGATCGGCGGCTACGACCTCACGCAGATGACCGGCATTGCGATGCTGAACAGCGAATCGTTCCAGGTGCTCGGCGCCGGCGGCGGCAATCACCTGGCCTACCTGGCGCTCGGCGTGCAGTGCTGCACGATGAGCACGGCCTCCAGCTTCCCCAAGCAGCACAGCGAGGTTCACGCGCTCTGGGAGCAAGGAAGGATCGCGGAGGCCCGCGAGAAGGCCTTTGCGCTCATCAAGATCATCAAGCAGTTCCCGCCGCGGCGCAACACCGAAACCTCAGCCGAGGAGAAGGCGGTACTGGAGCTACTGGGTATCTGCAAGCGGTGGGTACATCCGCCGTTCGAGCCGCTCTCCGACGATTCGATGGCGCAGCTCCGCCGGGTCCTGGAGGACAACGGCATCCTGCCCGCCTAAGTCCATAACGGCCGGCCCTGCCCCTTCTCCGGTTATCCCACACCTGCGCGGAATAGACCGTAGTAGTGAGGGGGCTTGACAGACTGACCTAGCAGGGATATGCTCTCTGCGGACTGTGACAAAGTCTGCCGCCGTCGTCTCTGGTTGGGCGTCGCGAGATGGTATTTCACGCCCTCTTGCGGCTCACCAGAGATGTCGGTTGACTTTGTCACAGTAACCACCATCTCGCCGCAAGGGGGTATCCGGTATGAAGGCGTGGATTAAGACCTTAATCCACCTGTTTTGGTCAGCGCCTCGTTCATCACCACCGCCCCCGGCAGCCCCCTCCTCGGAACCGGAGGCAGTAGTTGCTCCGGCCGATGACCTCGACCTGGCCCTCCAACAAAGTATAGAGGCCGGCCGGTGAACGTCTTGTCAAGCCGTGCCACCGTCTGATAATATCGCACACTAGATATATCGAGCGAGGCTGGAGCGGCCGCCGCGATCAGCAGGGAACGGATCGGAAGACGCTAGACCTGCCCTTCAAGGCAACAGCGTTGGTTGCTGACCTGTATAGTAGGAACTAGGCTCTTGCGGAGGAGAGTGTGTCTTGAACAGACTTGTACCTCTCGGAATCTTGTTGTCGGCATTTCTGCTGACTATGGCTTCTGTCCATGCCGCTGGACAGGTTGACCAGGACTATCCGGAGGTAGGCACGCCCTTCAAGGTGATCGGCACTGACGACATTTACCTCACGGGTGCTGACCGCAACCTGCACTGGGTTGCCGATCTCAGGGCCTTGGATGAGGCAAGACAGGAGTTCGACATCTTGTGGGACAAGCTGCGGGTCGTCCCACTCTCCGTTATTGTGGACAAATACACAATCGGGACACCGTTTCTTGCCAGGAAGATACTCAGAATACAAAGACTCTATAGCGACACACCGCAGTATTTCCTCCCAAGATGGGATGGAGAGGGGTTCGTACTCTATGAGGTTTTTAGTTCTCGGTTAACTCCAAGATACGGAATCGTGTACCTTAATAATGCACACTGGTATTTCAAGCACGATCTCTATTTGAGAGAGCGAGACTGGGTGGAGAGATATGGTTCACACGAGGGTCTTCGGAAGGTGCCGCATCCTTGCAGGTCTCAAATTGAAGAACATGGCTACTGTAGAGGTTGGTATGGCCTTGCTCCTAATCACTGGCTTACTGGATCATATTATAGTCGTTTTTCTCCCAAGACTATTCATGGTCCTGGGAGCTTTATAGCTGAGTACTACGGGATACATCTTTGGCAGGCTCGAGGTAAGAATAACTTCTTTTGGAGTGATGGTGTAGACATCGCTGTCGTTTGTCATGCGACCACGAATTCTGTGAAGTACTATGCATATATCGAGTGGCCTACAGTCGGAGGTCAGGGACTGTTCATACCACCCGATCCTGATGAGCTAACGTTTAGATTTGGAGGGGACATTATCCACTCGTCCGATTTGGGTGTCTCTTGGTACATCTACGATTGGAGCGGGCAACTCTGGCCTGCTCCGTCGCAAGAGGACACGGAAGCGCTACGCGGGATTCGGTATTTCAGGGGGCCAGGTCTCGTAACTTCCAGTGGAGTAGAAACATTTATGGATAAGCTAGAGCAGGGGGTTCCGGATTTTGCAGTACAGGCAGACGACGGTCCCAGTCCCAGACCGAGCGGGGGTAGAAGAGAACTCTATCTTTCGGAGTGGGATACCTCCGGGGCGGCAATGGCCATTGCTTCCTTGAAGGAACGATGTGAGAGGCTTCCCAAACCGACATCAGCGTATCCGCGCCCCACACTTACACCCCTCCCTAGACTTACGCCTACGGCATTGGCTGAACCGACAGCAACACCGCAGCCGACCGCGGCAACTGGGAATGTGGTCGGGGTCACGCCAACTTTCACACCATCACCTTCTTCGACGACACGAACGTATGTCCCTGGCCCTGCCGTTGCGCCTCCAGGGAAGACTACGCACTGGGAGCGGTATGATAGATGGGTTGAAGGTGGTTTCGCGATTAGAGTGCGGTCGGAAGATCGCACCGCGAGTTTAGCGTTTCGGTGTGAGCCGGGACAGGGCACTGCTAGTTGGGTGGCGATAGTAGAAACTTCCTTTGCAATAGACTCCGCATCTGTCGTGGAGTATTCCGTTCCTGATACGGGCAGCCTCTATCCTCGCGCTGACGATGATGTTTCGTGGCACGTTAGAAATACAGGGCTGGGATTGTACGTGACTGGTGAACCTGCTGAACAGTTTTTCAGGCAAGTCGAGGCGGATGCGTCCGATCCGCGGGAAGACCTGCCAGTCTATCTCTCCGTAGACGGAGTGAGTACCGAATTCGACCTGGATTGGCTGCAGAGCGCGTTACCTTCTCACGATTTCGGTCGCCCCGGTTGCCCGGTTTCCCGTTTATTGTAGACTGGGGCGGCGCTGGCTGGCAGCTTGCGGCATCTAATCGGGGAGGTGGGGATGAGTTTTTGGAACTATGTGTGGGGTGATGGCATCCAGGCCCCAATGTCGATACTACAAGGATTCGGCGCATTGCTTACCGGGGTAAGTGCTATGCTTGCCTATCGTCAATATAGAAATAAACATTATGGCTTGAGTGATGGAGAGTGGGATATTCTAAAAGCGTTGCAGAAATATAGAACCGACTCCTCCTCTGCTAAAATCGAAGCATATCTTCACGACAAGATGTTTGGAGAGAAGCTGAATGAGTATCGAGCTAGGCGTGCAGGAGATATAATACTGAAGGCTGAGTTACCTAGCAGTGGAGATCACAGTGGCAGATATTGGGAGGATGTTGAAACTGTGTCTTTGCTCACATCACCGAACTATGCCCGTTATTGCAACGATCTAGTAGACAGAGGACATCTGCGTAAGGTAGAAGATAATAGTAATGTGAAATGTTACGAACTAACAGATAGAGGAGAACGTCTTATGCGCGAGAAGCGCAACACGATAGAAGCTAGATTTTTCGTTTGCGCGTTTATAAACGAAGTCGAAGAAATGCAGGATGACCTCAGAAGTTGGCACTGGTTACAGCGCGGAGCCGTAGTGCCTACTTTTCTAACGTGCTCCCCATCTAGCGTTTCTGGTGATGGTGGCGCAGTTTTCGTGGTAAGTGAATATGGTGTTGAATTCCCAGAGGGAGAGGATGATAATCCCTGCGAAGTACGATGCTTTATTGTGACTCCTGGTGACAGAGAAGAGCTAGAGGCCAGAATAGGTCATGTAGTATCCTTGGAACTGAGGAAAAAGACCCATCACTTGGTGGCATATGAGCAGGAAAATATAGTGTTTTCGAGGCTGGTATACATAAAGGATAGAGGTGACGGTTTTTACGAAATGTGGTTTGATGACCCAATTGAAACTCCAGGTTTTAGCGATCCTCTTGAGGTGAAACAAAGTAAGATCGAGGAGACGTATTATCCAAGCTCCGCTAACCGAGTCGATCGGCCGCCATCGTATATACAAAAGCGGTCGAGGGAGAACAGGGAGTTGCGTAGGAAGAGGGTGGAGTGGCTTCGTTACCGACATGAAGGCCATATGGCGCGATTTAGACGCAAGGCGAGAGATATATGCACCAAGACTGGAGGGATTCCCTTGTCCGTGTGGAGGAAACTCCGGCCGGCTTAGGAGAACGAACAGGACCCTTTCACTGGAGGAGGCAAGGGGGGAGTGACTATGAGCTTTGTGAGGGTGGCGGTGGTGGGGTGCGGGGGGATGGGGACAATCCACGCCCGCAATCTGACGGCGCTCGGCGTGGGTGAGGTGGTCACGTTTGCCGATGCAGTGCCGGAGAAGGCCGCTGCGCTCCAGGCCGCGGTGGGTACCGGCACGGTGAGCACCGACATCCGCCGGGCCATCGAGGACCCGCGTATCCAAGCCGTCGTCATTGCGACGCACCACGACTCGCACCCCGAGTATGCGGTCATGGCGGCGAACGCCGGCAAGCACATTCTCATCGAGAAGCCGCTGGCGCTGACGGTGGCAGCGGCGCGGCGGATCGTCGAGGCCGTCGCAACGAACGACGTGCAACTGATGGTCGGCTTTCAGGCTCGCTTTGCCCCGCTCGTGACGCGGGCGAAAGCCTTTATTCCGCAATCGCTGGTTTCGACGGGTCAGATGATTGATCCGCGCTGGGGCGATGCGTTGTGGGCGCAGTCGCCGGACCGGGGCGGGGCCAACGTGCTCTCCCAAGGCGTGCATACGTTCGACCTGCTCTCGTACTTCCATGACTCGGAGCCGGTGGCTATCGCTGCCGGCGGTGGGGCGTTCACCCACGCGGGTTCCGATCTGATTGATAGCACCGTCTGCACGATCTATTACGCGAACGGGAGCACGGCCTCCGCCGTGATCGGCGATTTCGGGCCGGCGCATCACGTCAAGAAGTCGTTCTACCAACTGTTCGACGGTGAGGGGAAGAGCGCCACGATCTACGGCTATTTCGCCGGCCTGACCTTGGGCGACGGCAAAGAGACCCGGCAAGCCACGACGGTTGAGCAGCTTACGCCAGCGGAGCAAGACGACTACACCGGCTACCGCGCGCTGATGCGGGAGTTTGCGGCGAGCGTTAGCGAGGAGCGGCAGATCAGGACGGGTGCGACGGCACAGGACGGCCTGCTGGCCACGGCGCTGGCCATCGGCGCCTTCACGTCCATTCGCGAGCGCCGGATCGTGGACCTAGCGGGCCTCGATTAGAACTGTGGTGGAGTGGCGCCCGACACTACCTTGACATATTACAATATCGTAATTATAATGAGCATGGCCGCGGCGATCAACGCGGCCACGAATGAAAGGAAGGGGTTCCTCGCCTGCGCGAGGAGAGACCGCGACCGCTCGCTATCTGGGGGATGCACACCTTGCTTGGAGGAGCGCAACGGCCGCTTCCCGTCCGTCGGAGGCTCCGACCGGAGGTTGCCGAGTTTTCCCCGATAATGGCGGTATACTCATTACTATCGCGTCAAGCGGGCCGTCCCTGATGGCTGCTGCCGCGGTCTAACCCCAGAGGAGGCCGGATGCGCCGGATACTCGGCCGGGGATGGGGCTGGTGGGCTGCCAAGTGTGCGCCGGACCGGAAGGAGCGAGTGCCGATCTGGAGTGTGCCGTACCGCGTGCGGAACCTCTATAGCATCATCTTCATTGCCCTGATGGGGCTGGGCGTCTGGTGGCTGTGGCCGTCGGAGCCGTCCCCCGACATGCTACCCGGGTTTGCCACATGGGGGGTCGGTTCCGCCGTGCTCGCGGTGTTTGTAGCGGAAATCGGAGGAGGCCTGATGAGTCTGACGGGGATGCTGGAAGATTGGCGCGTGCAGCGGCTCGAACAAGCCCGGCAAGAAGGCCGGCAAGAAGGCCGGCAAGAAGGCCGGCAGGAAGGCCGGCAAGAAGCCGGCGAGCGGCTGGGACAGGCGGTAGACGACTGGCTAACACGGCGGGATGCGGCTCGCGCTGCTGGCCGCGACTTTGACGAGCCGCGCCCGACGCTGGAGAGCTTGGACTTCCGATAAGCTGGCCCGCACCCGCCGTCGGGACGGACGTCGCGGTGTTTGTGGCGGAAATCGGAGGAGGCCTGATGAGTCTGACGGGGATGCTGGAAGATTGGCGCGTGCAGCGGCTCGAACAAGCCCGGCAGGAAGGCCGACAGGAAGGCCGGCGGGAAGGCCGGCAGGAAGGCCAGCGGGAAGGCCGGCAGGAAGGCCGGCGGGAAGGCCGGCAAGAAGCTGGCGAGCGGCTGGGACAGGCGGTAGACGATTGGCTAACACGGCGGGATGCGGCGCACGCTGCTGGCCGGGACTTTGACGAGCCGCGCCCGACGCTAGAGAGCTTGGACTTCCGATAGGCCGGCCCGCACCCGCCGTCGGGGTGGGCAGGGATGGCTTACGGCCTTCGTCAGGATGAGACCTGCGGCACGCCGGGGACGAGGAAGGGGCGCGGCTGGCCGGCGATGAGGCGCTGGCCGTCGGTAAAGCCTTCCGGCCGGTCATGCAGTTGCTCGATCAGCCGTTGCCGCCACGGTGCCACCCGCTCCTCGGCGCCGTCCTCGTTCAACAAGTTGTGCTGCTCCAGCGGGTCTCGGTCCAGATCGAACAGCAGTTCCTCGCCGGTCTGGTCGTGCCACACGTACTTGGTGTGGCCGTCCACCAGATAGTGATTGGCGTCGTCGGGATCGTACTGGCCGGCGTGCTCGCCATGCAGCGCCTCGCGCCACGCCACGTCCTCGCCGCGCATCAACGGCAGCACGCTGCGTCCAGTCACCGACTGCGGGATAGATAGTCCGGCAGCGTCCAGGAGGGTCGGCATCACGTCCTGCAAGCCGACCGGGCGATTCGTCACGATGCCGCGTGGATACTCCATTGACATCGGGGCGCGGGCCAGGAACGGCACCCGCGCCGACGACTCGAACGGCCGGGTCTTGGCGAACATGTTGTGGTCGCCAAGCATCTCGCCGTGGTCCGAGGTGAACAGGACGAACGTCTCCTCTAGCAGCTTTTCGTCCCGCAGATACATCAGCAGGCGCCCGATCTGCGTGTCCACGTGGTTGATGAGGCCGAAGTAGCCGGCACGGCAGTAGTGCATGGTGTCGTCATCGAGGCGTAGCTGCTGGCGCCGAGGCATCCGGCCCTCAGGATCGAAGCCCTTTTGCGGCTCGGAGAACTGCGGCGCCCAATCGCCAATGGCCGGCTGGCCGAGGTCGCGGCCGGCGTAGCGGTCGTAGTAGAACTGTGGCGGGGTGAAGGGCGGGTGCGGGTCAATGAACGACACGTTGAGGAAGTAGGGCACCGTGGGATCGCGCTTGGACAGGAACTCGATAGCCTGAGAGATGCACCAGAAGCTGTGCGTCTGCTCTTCCGGCAGGTGGTTGGGGCGGGCTTGCCAGCCGTTGGGGGAGATACCGTGCGCCATCGCCCAGCGCTCGATGGGTACAGCACCGCCGAGCCAGTCGAGGTAGTCGTTGACCTTGCCGCGCGTGCTATCGGCGAGCAGCATGTGGTGGAATCCAAACCGCTTGCGGTTGGGCCAGAGGTGTAGCTTGCCGATCATCTCGCACTGATAGCCGGCAGCGGATAGCTCGCCAGCAAGCGTCGCCGCCGGCTGCCAATCCACGCCGCCGGTCATGCCAACCATGCCGTGCGTGGCGGGCGCTTGCCCGGACATGACCGTGCGCCGGGCAGGAATACAGCTCGGCGTCTCGGAATAGCCGTGTCGAAACAGCGTGCCGGAGTGGGACAGGTAGTCAAGGTTGGGCGTATTGAGGACGGGATGACCGTCGAGGCCCAGGCAGTCACCGCGCTGCTGGTCGGTCATGATGAATAGGATGTTGGGCCGTTCGTCTGCCACGCTGACCTCCTCGCTGCTGGCTGCTGGCACCGAGCCGCCGCAAGCTGCGCTCGGTGTGGACAGAATCGTTGCCGGTGATTATGGTACTAGCAGATTTAGCCACATGGGGAGGGAACTATGCGGCGGATAGCAGTTTCCAAGATGGGCGCTTGGTCGTTTTTCACCGGACCGGTCGTGGCGCTCGTGTTCTTCCTGCTCATGCCAGGTGGGATGCTGATAGACAGCGCCCCTTCAATCGATGCCGTGGCCTCGATTACCGCCTTGGCCTCGAATGCTGCGTGGAGCAAGAGCGCACTACTGCTCGTCGCCCTCGGTCTATCCATAGCGCTGTACGGATTGTTCGCGCTCCAGGCGGTCATCCGGGACGATAGTCTAGGAGATACGCTCGCCCGCTACGGCGTGCTGTTCTTGATGATTACGGTCATCGGCTGGATTTTCTCGCAAGGGATTAGCATCGTGCTGGCCGAAACCGAGTATCAGTCGCCCCAGGCGCTCCAGGCCATGGTTCCGGTGTATACGGCGGAGTTGGGAATTAGCCTGATCTGCACGTTTTCGGCTGCCCTGGGCTACCTCACCCTAAGCGTGGGGCTGGCGACCAGAGGTGACTTCAACCGGCCCGCCTGCGCGGTGGCGGCGCTGGCCGCCATCATCGCGCTGGTGGCGCTCGTTGTCCGGGTCAGTAGCGGCGGTGACCCGGACCTCGCGGAGTCGGCGATGACGGTCGTGCGGTCCTGCTACTTCTTGTGGGTGCTCTGGAACGTCATCATTGGCATCAGCATCCTCAAGAACCGGCCCATTTGACCATCGGAGTGCGCGGTTGGGGGTAGGCAAGCTCAGAGCCGCTCGCGGACGGTGGTCAGCGCCTCGTGCAACGTGGTGACAACCTGATCCACCTCGTCGGCGGTCATTATCAGGGGCGGCGTCAGCATAATCACGTCGCCGAACGCGCTGGCCCGCACCAGCACGCCCCGGTCGGCGGCCTCTCGGTAGACCTGCCGAGCGACGCCGCGATCCCGGTCGAACGGCGCTCCGGTCGCCGGGTCCTGAACCAGCTCCACGGCAGCGAGTAGCCCGATCCCGCGCACGTCGCCGACGATTCCCGTCTCGCGCAGCGTCTCCAGCCCGGCCAGCAGACGCTCCCCGACGGTCGCCACGTGCTGTACCAGCCCGCGCCGCTCCAGTAGCTCGATGGCTTTCAGGCCGACCGCGCCGGCGACCGGATTCCCGAAGAACGTATGCGTGTGGTAGAAGACGTGCCCGGCGCCCGCGCGCGCCGCGGTGAGCAGGCGCTCGAAGAGCGACTCGCGGAACGCCAGGGCGCCCACCGGAAAGTGCCCGGCGGCCAAGCCTTTCGCCATCGTGACCATATCGGGCACGGCATCGAAATGCTCCAGGCCAAAGAGCTTGCCGGTACGTCCGAAGCCGGTCACTACCTCGTCGTAGATCAGGAAGATGCCGTAGCGGTCGCAGAGGCGGCGCACGGCCGGGAAATACTCCGGCGGCGGCACGAGCGCCCCGGCCGCTTGCAACACCGGCTCGGCCACAATCGCGGCGACGGTATCCGGCCCCTCGCGTTGGATCAATGCTTCGAGGGCCTCGACACCGAGCAGGCAGCAGTGGTCATTGCGCCGACCGACATCCCAGGGGCAGCGATAGCAGAATGGCGGCTCGACGTGCAGGAAGCCCGGCGGCAGCGGCGCGCCAACCGACCACTGCACGGGCATCCCGGTCGCGGCCGTGGTGGCCAGCGTATTGCCGTGAAAACTTTGGAGCAGGCTGATGATCTTGTGCTTCTCCGGCCGTCCTTCGAGATGATTGACCCAGCGGGCGAGCTTGAAGGCGGCCTCGTTCGCGTCCGAGCCGGTCGTTGTCATGAAGACACGGGAGAGGTCGGCGGGGAGCAAGCCGGCGATGCGTTGCGCCAGCGTCACGTAGGGCGGATTGGCCATTCCCCCGGTGCTGGGTGCGAAGGACAGTTGAGCGAGCTGGTCGGCGGCCGCTTGGATCAGCTCCGGCTCGCCGTAGCCGAGGTTGCAGTTCGCCAGGCCGGAGGTGGCATCCAGATACTCGCGTCCGTCGGCGTCCCACAGCCGCACGCCTTCTCCGCGGACGAACATGAGCGGACCGTGCTCCAAGTGGTCGAGCAGGTTGGTGCCGTTGTGCAAGACGTGGCGCAGGTCAGCCTCGCGCCAGGCAGCGGCAGCGTGCCGGTCGTCAGCCATGTCGTGGCCTCCTCTCGCGTTCCTTCCCGGCGTACACTTTGGCACCGGTCGTCACGATGAGCGGCTATTCGGGTGTGGGTCCGTGCTTGACGCGGGCGTGCAACCGGGCGAAGGCCGCGCTACCGTCGTCCTCGATGCTCTCCAGCGTGACGCCCCGCTCGAAGATCGGTAGCTGGCCGGCGTCGAACATGCGCCGGTACTCGCGGTCGTCACCGAACAGCCAGGAAGTGCCGTCGGCCCAGCGGATGCGGAGCACGCGGCGCTGGGCAAAGTAGTCGTCTACCAGCGAGGAGGCATCGGCGGAAACTTGATCGCGCCGGATCGCCGCCTCGTCAATCTGCACGCCGAGTCCGGGCGCCTCCGGCACGCGGACGAATCCGTTCAGCACGGTCAGCGGTGTGCTGAGATAGTCCTCAGGGCGCAGGCCGGCGAGGGCGATGCTGGGCCAACTGGCTCCCGGCAGCGCAGCAATCAAGTGGCACGTAAAGGCCATCCCGATACCGGTCGCGGCGAACTGAAACCAGAAGGGCATCCCGGCCGTGTGGGCGGTGGCGGCGCGGGCGAGCATCTGCGTGAGGCCGCCGCCCATCACGAACCCATCGCAGAGGTTGTCGCGGATGACCGTCATCACGGGCGGCGTGCCGATATGGAGCGCCATCGTGCGGGAGATATGGCGGCGAATCCGGCGATAGCCCTCCGCGTCCTCCTGGGGAATGGGACTCTCGAACATCGCCAGCCGCTCGAACTGCTCCAGCTCCCGCAGCACGGTAATGGCCCGCCCCGGCTCGATAAGCTGGCCGTTGAAGTCCACTTCCAGCGTGAAGCCCGGCGGCGCGGCCGCATCAAGCGCGGCGATCTGGGCAATGATGTCGCGCCACGCGCGGGCTTTCAGCTTGACCGAACGGTAGCCCTGGCCGGCGGCGTATTGCACCTGTGCCACCCAGTCCTCGGCCGGCATATCTATGCACCACCAGGAGAAAGGGCACCACTCGCGGACCTTGGCTCCCAGCAGCCGGTAGGCCGGCACGCCCAAGGCTTGGCCCGCCAGATCGAAGCAGGCCATCTGGATACCCATGCCCACGGAGTCGTCGAACAGGTGCGCGGCCGGGTGGGAGCCGACAAGCTGCTCGGCCGCGGCCACCGACTGTCCGGCGTTGGACTCGCCCCAGCCGACCAGCCCGCCGTCCGTCTCTATCCGCTGGATGAACGAGCGCGACCAATTGCCCGTCGAACGGTGCATGTGGGGGGCCACGTCGGGAAGAAAGCTGACTTGGAGTGGAATACTCTCGACGCGCGTGATCTTCATTGCTCCCCGGCCTCCTCGATCTGCTTGGCTGGATCATAACAGTCGCCGGACGGCGAGCCGGTTCGCTGGCGCGGCACGCACCCGGTGGCGTAGATTAGCGCAGGGTGGGTTGGACCTAACCCCCGGCCCCTTCCCTCCAGGGAAGGGGAGTGATGGTGGAGGCCGGCCGGGGAACAGGCGCTGCCTGGGACCAATAGCCCCTTCCCTTTAGGGAGGGGGTTGGGGGTGGGTCCGCTGCCCCACAGGAAAAACCCTACCCCTGTGAGCTATGGTCCCCCGCGGAGCAGGGGGACGTGGATTGCGGCGGTGTCATGGACGGACGACTGCGGACTGCTGGGCTATGGCTGCTTGGCGGCGTGGCCGTGCTGGTGGTGACGAGCGTGGTGGCGAGCATCGGCGCACCACCGCGGGAGACGGCACCGGTGCCCGTGCAGCCGGCGGCGGCGTTCCAACCACAGGATTCAGGGGCAGCACCCGCTCCCCGGCTCAAGACCCTGCTCGAACACTATGACTTGGAGCGTCTGCACGAGGCCGGCGCGTCAACGCTGACCTCCACCGGACTCGGCACCATGGACCCGAGCGGCTACGCCGCTGCCCGCGAGGTGCTGCGCGGCTACGGCGAGGCATTGCAGCAGCACATCGAGCTGACCGGGATGTTGCGGCCGCGCTCGGCGGCCTTGCAGCGGCTCGACGCGCTGGACCAGGTCAGCGCGTCCCTGCAAAACCTGCCACCGGCAGTGCTGGCGACGGTTGGCAGCGAGGTGGCGCTGCAACTGATCGAGCTGGAGACGATTGCACTGGCGCGGCGTGTCACGGTGCTCGGCGAGGCGGCGAGTAGCGATAATCGAGTAGTCGTGAGTCTCACTAACCGCCTGGAGCGGCTGGTGCGGCGGTCCGAGGGTGCGCTCATCAACCTGCGGCGCGCCGCCGGCATCGGCTGAGGGCGGGCTAGACCATAGCGCGGTGCAGGTGTGCCACGGCAGCCGGGATGTCGGCTTCATCCAGGCTGTGCATGATGAGCGCGCCGCGGTAGCCCGTCTCGCGCAGGAGCCGGAGGTAGAGCGGGTAGTCGAGCCGCCCTTGGCCAGCGGCTGCATAGCCGCAGTGATCCTCCCCCGGCCCCGGTGGAAGCACATCCTTGGCGTGGGCCAAGGCGATGGCCGGTCCCAGGCGCCGCAGCCCGTCCGTAAGCACCTCGCGCATCCGGGGCAGGTCGGCGGGGCGGAAGAAGTTCGCCGGATCGAGGGTAATGCCCAGGTGCGGCGAATTGATCGTCTCCAGGAGACGCTGCGCTTTGGCCGGGCTGCTCGCCACGTTGGCCGTTTCCGGCTCGAACGCCATAATGACGCCGGCGCGGGCGGCCATCCCGACCATCGTGCCCGTCTGCTCGACAAGCTCGTCCCAGGCCGCCGGCTCGCTGTTCGCAGGATGGGGCGCCCACATCGAATGCGGATCGCGGGTGCCGGTGCAGGTGGTGACGACCGAGGCACCCAGCCAAGGGAGCGCGTCGCACAGCCGGGCAAAGCGGTCCAGGTAGTCGCGGCGCCGCGCAAGGTCGGGGTCGAGCACGTTGAAGGTGCCGGAGACGGCTGCGACGGTCAGCCCGGCATCGCGCAGCGTGGCACCGATGCGCTGCGCCGTGGGCCGGTCGAGCGCGGCGGGGATTGGCTCCAACCCGGCCGATTCGAGCGTCAGCTGCACCGCCGTCAACCCATAGCCGGCGATGGCCGCCGCGACCTCCGCGAGCGAGTCCCGCTCGACGTGCCGGGTCATGATTCCGAGGGCGAGGGAGGACATTGTCGGCCTGGCCTCCAGCGGGCAGCCGGACATGCCGCTACCCGGACAGATTCACAGCAAGGTTATACGCAATCCACCCATCCATACCGCCAAAATACTGTGGCATGGCGTTCTGGGCATCGCGCGTTATCCCCAGGCCATCCGCAAACGCCTCGAAATGCACAACTCGATCATACCGGACGCGAAACCGTTTCTGTGGCCCGCCGAAATAGAGGTGCTTGTCCGTCAGCGCCAGCATTCCCGTGTCGACGAGTTCAGTCGTCGTGGTCTCCACGTTCCGGCTCTTGAACCCGCCGGTATGGAAATAGACGCCCTTCGCCACTCGAACGCTGGCGCCGCGCGTCCCGCCGACCCGTTCACGGCGCGTTTTTCGCTCGTAATACTGCACGTTATCAAATATCCACACCAGCGTCTCGGACTTAAGCAGGTTGAACCCGTGGGCTCCTTGCCACGCGACAGCTTTGGCCTCCCCGTTCAGCACCGCGCGTAGGGTGCCCGCTGCGCCAAACCGCGCTACCTCCTGCGCCGCGCCAACTGCTTTCAATTCCGGCGACTTGATCTGAAGCGTCTGTCGGTAGGTGTCCAGCGCGGCCTGTTCCTCCTCGCTCAGGATGCCGTCCTCTAATGCCGTCGTGACGCCTGTTTGCCAGCCGCGCACCAGGGCTAGACGCACCTCATTGTCCGGCACGTAATGCGCCGCACCGATCTCCTCCGCCCGCTCTGGCAACGTCTTCTGCTCCCCGGCCTCCCACACGGCGCTTTCCGCCAATTGCCGCAATTGCGCCGTCCCCTGCCGGTACTGGTCATAACACGCGCGATGGCGCCGGAGAAAGAATCCCCAGAACCCCGCCGGCTTGCCACAGTAGCGACACTTGTTCATCGTTTCCTCCCTTGCGCTCGTTACCGCTCGCAGGCCCAGCCGTCCCGGTCTCGATCCATACGGGTACTGTAGGCCGGGTGGCTGGCCGGGACCCCGTTGGGATAATCACGGCGCAACTCGGTGCAGTTGCGATAGGACCGCGGGCGCGGCGCGGCCGTCGGGACCGCCGTTGGCGCGACCGTTGGCACAGCGGTTGGCACAGCCGCAGCTAGGATACCGCGTTCCAGCGTCGCCGTCGCAAAGCCATAGCGGGACTCCCAGGTAGCCTTGTCCAGCACGAAGTTCCCGTAGTTGCTGCCGTCAATGCCGAACAACTCCACATCCTTGATGGACTGGATATGGAGGAGTTTGGGCCGTTCCCAGTCCGACTCCCACTTGACGAGGTAAATCGGGTCGCCGTCCTTGAGTAGACCGGCCGAGAGCCACGGGTCGCCAATGGGGAATGTTTGTAGTTCGGCAAGCGACACGTCGCGGCGGTCGCTCCAGTTGACGTACTTGCCAGCCAGGGCACGGGTATCACCGCCCCAGTGCAGTACGCCTTGGTCATCCGCAATCCAGAGATGAGGGGTCCCGGCAAGCCCCACGACGGCGCCGGGGGCAAGTGAGGGAGGAACAGCAGCGGTAAGTGTGAGCGCGAGCAGGGCCAGGGCAAGCAGCACGAGGCGACGTGTCATGGGAATACCCCCTTGCGGCTGGGATGGTGGCTACTTCACCCAAAGTCAACCGGCCATCAGCGCGTGAGCCGCAAGAGGGCGTGTGACACCATCCCGCCAATGCTCACGCGCTATGGCGGCCGTAGACTTTGGGTGAAGTCCAGTGGCAGTGTAAGGGAGTGTCGGCCGGCGTGCAAGGCCGGACACGCTCGGCGCAGGAACGCTCCTGCCTGGATTCCGGCTTTCGCCGGAATGACGATGATGAGGACGGCTATGAGGGCCAGGACCAGTGCGTCAGGTCGTCGCTCCAGGCCAGCCCCAGACTCGATTCTCCGAACGGTTCGTTCTCCGCTACCCCGGGGCGGGTCGAACCGTGAAAGAACATCACGTACTTGCCGACCTCGGGCCGGTCGCGGAGGTCGAGCACGTGGGGGGCGGATAGGCGCCCTTGTGCCCAAGGCCAATCCGCCTGGCCCAACGTCCACACGCCGCAGGGTCGCCAATGCGCCACGTCCTGCGAGCGCCGCACGCCGATGCCGTTGCGCGGGGAATGGAGCAAGACGTACTCATCTCCATCCACCAGAACACATACATTCTCCCAGGCGCGGAAGAAACCGTGGTAGCGCCAGGTCCGAAAATCGTAGGTATAGGCCGTACCGACGACACCCCGTAGCGGCCGTTTCCGGCCATCGGGTGCGATACCGGGCCGGTCGGCACGCCCCTTGTCCTTGTAGAAACACCACCATTTGCGGCTATCGTCCTTGTCCTGGAAGAGGTAGGCATCAATCATGCGGTCCATCGAGGCCACCGGCACATCCGGGCCTTCTACCAGCATGATCTCCGGATCGCGCCAGTGGATCAGATCGTCGCTCGCCATCGTGGCGATGCGCGGTGAGCGGCCGCTCGGCTCGTGATCGAGCGAATAGACCTGGAGGCACAGGAGCCAGCGCCCGTTGTACCGGATGACATTGCCCGGACTGGCGTACTCATCGGCGCTACCGTGGGGAGTAATCACGCGCGGCTCGGTCCAGTCAACGAGATTGCGGCTCTCCGTGACGGCGACGCGCCAGTCATAGCGGTCCGGTGTCTCCCGGATGACCCGGCTGTGAAACACGCGGAAAACACCGTCGTGATAGTGGCCGGCCGGATCACGATAGGCGATACGACGGTCCCCCTGCAGAAAGTCGGGACGAGGGATGGCACTCCAATCAATCATCGCCGTCTCCTGGGCGGTCCATCTTCATGCTCGATGGCAACCTCGGCCGCTCTGTCGGTATGAGGCGCACGGGCGCATACGCTCGGTGGGGAGGTCGGGGGAGAAAAAGCGCCCCGGAGGAATGACTCCCCGGGGCGGTAGTGAACGGGTGGCTCACTGGGGCTACTTGTCGTCGCGGCGCTCGTCTTGCTGCGGTGGCGGATGCCGGAACGTAACGCCATCCGCCTTTGCCTGCTCGTACCAGGCTCTCCACACTGCGCGCTCTTGCTGCCGACCTGCCTCACGTGCTTCCGCACGCAGCTTCGCTTCTCTCCGATCAGCCCAATCGAACAACGGCATGATTCTCCGCACTCCTCCCTTGACTGCCAGGATCATCAACGACAAGACTGCTGACGACAGCCCGACCAATCCGATCCCGGCAACCAACATGCCGATCACCTCGGCCGGCTGTAGTTGCCGAGAGATGATGGTCACGGCATAGACAATGGCGCCAACAACCCACAACAGCGGAAACAGAACCGAGTACCAAGGGAGATCATCCTTGCGGACGCTCCAGATGGATTCCCGCTCATGTTCTGCGTCCATGGTTGGTCATCAGGCTCAAAAACCGGAGAGCAGCCAAGAATGCTCTCCGGCATCGTTGCCGGCTAGACTGCCGCTACGGTGGCCGCCTTAACCGAGTATAGGCACTGCCTATACTTGGCGCAAGATGCACTCTAGGCCCACGAATGACGCCCCCCTATGGTCCCCCCGCTCTGCAGGGGGACGTGGATGGCGGCGCAGGCCGCAATGACGGGTGGGAACGATTATGACACGGGGCGGCGCTGGCCGATGCCTTCGCGGCGGGCAATCTGGGCGAGGAGGTGGGTCGGTGGTGGTCGTTCGCCGCCCGAGATGATGCGGGGCAGGTCGCCGTGCAGGGTTTCGGAGGAGCGCAAGACCTGATCGCGGTCGGTGAGGGGCAGGTCAACACGCACATTGCCGCGGCGGTGGGACTCGCGGATGGCAATGGCGATCTCCAAGAGATGCGCGGCCAGCTCGCCGGAGCAGTTGGGCGTCTTGCCGGTTTCGATGCAGGCGATGGCGTCCTTCACCTGCCCGACTCCGGCGCTCCAAATGCGCTGCGGGCGGGGAAAGACATGGCGCACCGGGGTCGCCCGCCCGCCCTCGACCGCGTGGCCCATGCGCCACAGCTCCCACTCGTAGCCTTCGTCCACGTTGCGGACGTGGATGCGCCCGGTCTCGCCGATGGCGTCAATCATCCAGTTGGCCGGGCCGCTGGGCATCGTGCGACAGAAGCCGCGGACGCCGTTCTCGAAGGCAAGGTAGACGTTGGCGGTGAAGTCCACGTCGCCGGCGGCTTTTTCGTCGCTCTCGACCTCGCCGACAATCCAGGACACTCGCTCGCTGCCGCCGGCGAGGAGGCACATCGCGCCCAGGATGTGGGTGCCCATGTGGGACACGTTGCCGTAAGAGTGGGTGGTGATCTGGAGCATCTTGCCGAGGGCGCCAGCGTCAATGAGCGCCCGTGCCCGGCGGTAGTAAACGTCGGAGGCGCGCATGGCGTTCATCAGCAGGACGATGCCGGCCTCGCGGCAGGCGGCGACCATCGCGTCGGCGTCGGCGAGGGAGTTGGCGATGGGCTTCTCGACCCACAGACATTTCACGCTTGTTCGTCCCTCGCGCACCATGCGGGCAACGTCGAGCACCACCTTAGCGCGCGGCGCTGCCGACGTGCAGACGCTCACGATGTCGGGGCGCTCGCGTTCGAGCAGCTCCTCGTAGCTCTCGTAGAGGTGCGCCGGGTCCATACCCCAGCGTTCGCCGAACCATGCCCGCTGCTGCGGGTGCAGGTCCGCGCCACCGACCACTTGCACCTCGGGCACGTCCATGTAGCTACCCATGTGGCTGAAGGGCACGAACCAGCCGCTCCCAACCACCTCATCGTCTATGGTGTCGGCAATCCGTCCCAAACCGATCAGGGCTGCACGATACCGTTCGCGTACCATCGGACACTCCTTCTTTTCTTGCCACAGAGAGCACAGAGAACACGGAGTAGGGGGCTGTCGCACCGGGAAGGGCGACTGACCGGCAGGCTACCGCACCTCGTAGTGCTCTAGCAACTCGCGCAGGCGCGCTCCGTCAATAAGCTCGATGCGCTTGCCTTCAACAAACGACCGGCAACCGGCAGAGAACGAGCCGCTGGTAACGAGCACGCCCCGCGCTAGGCGATGCTCGGCGCTGACGACGACGTAGAGTGCTCTGGCCGCTGCGGCGCCGATGACACCAACGTAGTAGTGTTTACAGTCGACGACAATCTTATCGGCGCCGGGGCCACCCGTTCTACGCGCATACAAGTACATACCCCCGTCACGACTACGTGGCTTGGATGCCACGTCATATCCCAACCGCTCGTAGAGGCGAGCGACCAACGTCTCAAACTCATTGGCATCTACTTGCTTCAAATCTGCCGCTGCTTCCGGTTCCGCTGTTTCCGGTTCCACTTGCTCCAAATCTGCCGTCGATTCCGATGTCTCCTGATCGTACTTGGCGTTGATCTGCCGCTTTAGAGCGTCAATTCTGTTCTGAGTCTCGACCACGTTTTCGGCCTCATCTCCAAATTTCTGTTGCAATTCGAGGAACTCTTGCTCCATTCTTAGCTTTTCTGCAAGGGTCGCTACTTCCCGAGACTCATCAATGGGGAAGGTGGTCAACAACGCTTGGATCCGTGTATCGTCAGCACGCTCGGTCCCGAGCTGCCCACCTGGCGCATGACGCACCGGTTGGTCATCAAGAAACTGCTGTGCTTCAGTCGAGTACGCTTCCAATTCGTCAAGGCCTTGCATGTCTTGCAAGCGTTTGACTGCTGCCGTTGGTGGCAATAGCAGTAGGAGTCCTAAAGCAAATACACTAAATAGAAATCCTAGTATGCACCACAACCATTCACCGCGACCTTTTCGCTTTGCAATGGGGTAGCAGACCACCGCTGAACACAGGGACACCGCTGTCATCACGAGCAAAAGGAGTAGGTCCATCGTTCAATCCTGCCAGTGCGCCCCTGCGGAGCAGCCTCCGGCCGGCCCGCGCTCACCGAAACTGTTGTGGGACGATACGGCGCTTCAACTCGTCCATGGAGAAGCGGTCGCTGTCCAGGAAGGCAAAGTAGTCGGCTTCCTCCTGGCGCACGGCCGCGGCGCGCTCGACCAAATCCTCGGCAATGTCGAGCGGGATGGAGACGAGGCCGCTGGCGTCACCGTGCAGCAGGTCGCCCGGCGCAATAGTCAGGCCGCAGATCGAGACGGTCGTGCCGAATTCGAGGTAGGCGGGGTAGCCGTGCGAGACGACCCAGCCGGTGGTGAAGAGGTGAAAGTCGGGGGTGCGCTGGCGAATACCGGCGCGGTCGCGGGCGCTGGCGTCCGTGACGACTCCGACGGCGCCGAGCCGCTGCGCGATGGTGCAGAACATATCGCCGACCTTGCAGGCCCGCCGGCGGTCGGGTCCGACGTGCTGGATCACCAGCACGGTCGGCTTGGGCGCCGCGGCGATTCGCTCCATGCATTCGTCAACGCGCGACGGCCGGGTGTCGCCGGGCGTCGTGCCGTCGGCCGTGGCCGTGAGCGCGTAGCCGACCATGGGCACGGCAATTTCGGGTGTTTGGCAGCGCAGCTCGTTGTTGGCATAGCCGGCTGTCGGATCGCGCACGCCGAAGTATTCGATGGCGTTGGCAATCGTGGGGCTATCGAAGCCGCGTAACGCTTCGATAACCTGCGGCGGTAGTGGTTGCTTCATCACGTACACCTCACGCTGCATTATCGTATTCCGCGGCGGCAAACACCCGATGGACGACGAGCGGGTCGGCGGTGGTGGTCGCGTCCGCCTGGCACCAGATGGTGAACTGGTTGGAGCCTGCTCGCAGCACGTTGGGCGGCACGGATAGGCGGTACCACTGGCCCTCGCGCGTCGGCTCCGGCAGGAGCATGTGGTTGAGGCGCACCCAGACCGGCGCAATATCGCGGCCGCCGGTGGTCAGGATGTGGAGCGTCCACTGGGCGTGCGGATCGCCACCGTCGGGGCCGACGTGCAAGGGGAGCTTCCGCTCGACCTGATCCAGCACGATGGGTAGCGGGGCGGCCTCGGAGCCTTGTTGGCAGAAGCCGCTGTCGGCGGTGGGCTGGATGGCGTACAGCTTGTCGAGGCCGGTGAGTAGGCTCGGATCGCCGATTTCATCGAGCGGCCGGTACAGATCGTCGGCCGACATTGGACCCAACCGGCGGTCTTCCTGACAGAACAGGTTGAAGAGATAGAGTCCGTCGGCTCCCTGCTGCCAGAAGTGCGCCGAGCTGGCCCGCACGGCCTGTTGAAAGGCTGCAACGCTCTGGAAGTGCTCCTTCCACCAGCCGGTGTAGGTGTTCGTGTTGACCGAGGGATAGACAGGGACGCCGTAGCGCCGGCCAAGGGTTAACCACTCGTCGAGGCGCAGCACGTAGGGCATGTAGCCCAGCCCGACGACCAGCACGTCTAGCAGCCCCTCCTGGAGCCAGCCTTCCACGTCCAACCCGAGGTTGAGCGAGACCTCCGGCGAGTCCAGCACATGGACGGCAAAGGTATAAGGGCGCTGCCGGCGAGCACCGATGGCGTCCAGCCGGGTACGCGCTTGGCGGACCAGGTCGGTCATCAGGGGAGCGCACTCGCGCTCCTGGCCCGGGGGGAAGCACCAGACAAAGCGCGTGAAATCAAGCTCGTAGCCGTCGAAGTCGTGAGCCGCGGCGTTGCGCTCGATGTAGTCGAGCCGATAGTGGCGCACCTCGGGGCGGGCAAAATTCAGCGCGGACCACAGATGCTGCTCGATCAACTCGCGGGGGAGGTCGCGGTTGCGCTCCGGGGCCAGGAGGTATTCGGGGTGCTCGGCCTTGATCGGCTCGGAAGTCTCCGCGAGCGACGCGGCCTTAAAGGAATCGTGGATGTCGTTCATCCTGAGCGATCCCCAGACCTCCATGCCTTGGGCGTGGCAAGCTTCGACGATCACGTCGGCGGCACGCTCGTTGGAACCGAGGCACGGATGGACGTTGTGTCCCACCGCTCCCCACGGCGGGTCGGCGCCGTTGCCGACGCACCAGACGTAGGTGTCAACGTGGGTATTGAAGGTCGGTGTCGTCCGTGCGTTGACGAAGGATTGCTCGTCGGTAATGTCGTAGCCGTAGGAGGCCGAGAATTGCGAGTAGCGTTGGTCGGCGTCGTCGTTGTAGATCACCCGCCGCTGCCGGTGTTTGTCGAACATCGCCGTATCCTCCTCCCGGAGACCGCCGCCGGCTGGCCCGCTCCGGGCCTCCCCGGCCCTGAGTGTATACCGGACCAGGGCTGACAGGGGTAGGTATTTACATGGATAGACAGGATGGGAGGTGGAGGTGTGGCCCTCCCCTGGCCGGCTGCCAGCGGGAGCGGGGCGGCGGACCTACCCCCAACCCCCCTCCCTCCAGGGAAGGGGCTGGATTCCGGCGCAAGCCGGAATGACGGGGCGGCGGGGGCGCGGCTAGGGCGCAACATGTTGCGCCCCTACGGCTTGGCCCATACCTACCACAGTCAGGGGCCGGGGGTGCGGCCCAGCCTGGCTACGTCGTGAAGAGGTGGTACAGTTGTAGCCCGTAGCTGCGGCCTCGTGCTGAAATCACCGTCGGAGACACAAGCCATGCCAACCAAGACGGCCGAGGAACTGTCGGCGCTCACCCGTGCGCTGCTGTTGGCAGCGGGCGCGGACGAGCGCAATGCCAACCGGCTGGCCGAGGCGTTAGTCGCGTCCAACCTCTGCGGCGTGGAGACCCACGGCGTCGTGCATCTGCCGCGATACGTCGAGGCGATCAACGCCGGCTGGATCGTGCCTACGGAATGGCCGTCCCTGCTGCGCGAGACGCCGACGAGTGCGCTCGTGACGGGCAACTGGACGTTCGGTCACGTCGCGGCGAAGTATGCAATGGAAGTGGCCATCGAGAAGGCCCGCACGCAGAACGTCGCCGTCGTCGGGATCGTGCAGGCAAATCACATCGGGAGGCTGGGGGAGTACGTGGAGCTGGCGGCGGCGCACGGCATGATCGGGATGGTCTGGGCCGGCGGCTACGGCGCCGAGGAGCCGGCGGCGGTGCCGTTCGGCGGGCGGGAGATGGTATTGCACACCAACCCGCTGTCTATCGGGTTTCCGAGCGACGATGGGGCGCCGGTCATGTTCGACTTCGCCACGACGACGTGGTCCGGCAGCAAGGCCCGGTTGGCGCAAGAGCGGGATGAAGCGATGCCGCCGGGCAGCGCCGTTGACCGGGACGGTAATCCGACGACCGACCCGAACGATCTGCTCACCGGCGGGGGACACGTCCCGTTCGGCGGACACAAGGGGTATGCGGTGATGGTGGCGGTGGAGTTGCTCGGTCGCATGTTCACCGGCACGGACGCCTATGCGGACGAGGCCCGGGGCGGCCCGATTATGCGGCGCCAGGGTGTGACGATGGTCGCCATGCGGGCCGATCTCTTCCAGCCCTTGACCGCCTTCACCGGGCGGACCAGCGAGCTGGCGGACCGGCTGCGGGCCGTGCCGCCGGCGCCGGGTTTCAGCGAAGTGCTGGCGCCGGGCGACCCGGAGCGGCGCACCCGTGCCGAGCGGGAGCGCGATGGCATTCCGGTGGCCGACGACATTTGGGAATCGCTAGTCGAGCTGGCTGAATCGCTCGACGTAGCAATCGCGTAAGTCTCACAGGTAAGGAGAAACGAGCAACAGATGGACGCTATGCAGCTATCGCTGTCGGTGCGGATTGCGGAGACGCCGATGCGGAAGGATCGCGCGGCGATGGCTTTCGAGCCGCTGATGCAACTGGCCGCGATGTTAGGCTACAAGGGCATCTCGATGCGGGCCTCGCAGGCCAACATTGACACGCCGGCCGCGCGGGTGGCCGAGATGAAGCAATTGATGGACGACCTCGGTCTTGCCGTCTCGATGTGTACGGGCACGGTGGGCCTCGCCGCGAACGACGACCAGGCGACGGCGCCGCTGCGCGACATCGGCCCGCATCTCGACTTGGCCGAGCGATTCGGGTGCGATCTCGTGCGCGTCATGATTAAGGAAGCGGACGATATTCCCTGGACCCGGCGCGCCGCGGACGTTGCCCGTGAGCGGGGGATGCGGCTGGTGCATCAGACCCACATCCGCACGCTGTGTGAGACGGTTGCCGAGACGTTGGACGTGATCCAGCAGGTGAACCGCCCGAACTTCGGCGTGACCTACGAGCCGTCCAACCTGGCGATTTGCGGTGACGACTACGGCCCGGAGTCCCTCCGTCAGCTTGGCCCGCACCTCTTCAACGTATACCTCCAGAACTGGCACATCCATCCCGAGGGCAAGATGACGATTGGCACCAATCGCGGGGAGGTGCGCGCCGACCAACCGCCGCTGGCGGACGAGCGCGGGCTGGACCTGGACCGGGTGTTTGCCGGACTGAAGGAGGTCGGTTACACGGGCTGGGTGACGGTGCATCAGGCAATGGGGCCGGGCGAGACGGTCAAGCAGGCCGCCCGCGCCAGCTACGACACCCTGCTGCCGTATGTGGAGTAGGTCTGAGGGCGGCCTGGTTAGAGGGCCAAGGTGGGTGAGACGAACCGTGCCGGGATTTCTACCTGCACGATCTCCTTGACGAGGAAGGGAACGTTGCCTAGCCGGCGGTATCCCTCCGTGATAGCGTCGTTCTTCGACTCGAGGACGGTTATCACGTCATCGCGGTAGATCAGCACGTATTTCCCCTCAGAATCCTGCAGCAACCGTTCGCGGTGCCGCTCGTAGGTCTCCAATTCCTGGTCGAGCATTGCCATCGCGCACTTCCTTTTCAGTTGCTGGGAGCTTCCAGGCTCGCGCCGTGAGACTGGCGAGTCTTGCCTCACTATCATTATGCAAGATGCTCGGCGATATGCAAGCTCTGGCCGGACCCTAGTCTCGTACCGGCAAGCGGCCGGAGGCAGCTCGGCCCCACTGACTTATACCGTCCGAGTGCCTTCCGGGCTGACCAGGATGGCCTCGCCCGTTGTAGTCTGTTCGAATGGGCAGACGACCGCCAGCACGGCGGCGGCGACCTGTGCCGGCGGCAGCGCGTGGGGAAATCGCTCGCCGGTTTGGTCGGTGATGCTTTGCGTCAGATCGGTGTCCACGGCGCCGGGGCAGATGGCGTTGGCCTGCACGTGGAAAGGGGACAGTTCATCGGCTGCTACCCGCGTGAGGGCGATGACCGCCGTCTTGGAGATGGAATAGGCGCTCCACGCGGACGACGGATTGAGGCCGGCCGCCGATGCGATAGTGACGATCTTGCCGCGCCGTTGGTCCTTCAAGATGGGTGCTACCGCCTGGATACCGAACAGCACGCCCTTCAGGTTGACGGCAAAGACCCGGTCCCACTCGCGTTCCGGCACCTCGGTCAATAGGCCGTGGCTCCATACCCCGGCGTTGGCGACGAACACGTCCAGTTGACCGAACGCCGCGAGCGTGGTCGCCACCGCCCGGTCCATCTGTACCTTTACGCGCACGTCGGCGGGAACGGCCAAGGTGCGCTGGCCGGTTTGGTCGGCGACTGCCCGGCTCGTGGCTGCCACCGCAGCGGCGTCGCTATCCAGCAGGGCCACACTGGCACCGGCCTGGGCCAGCGCGGTAGCCACCGCTTTGCCGATGCCACGGGCAGCGCCGGTCACGAGGGCCGCCCGACCGTGTAGCTCCACGCCGCTCACCCGTTGGGCAGATTCAGTCGCCGAAGTGCGCGATGCTGGCCGGTAGCTCGCCGTCGGGCAGATAGAACTCCTCGCGGACATCAACCGGCACCGGCCGGTGGGTCCGCATCGACTCGACGGCCTTCTCGAAGATTAGCGTCGGTATGCAGGCCTCCCAGGCGTCCATCGGGCTGGGACCGCCGTGCAGGCACAGATGCGTGAACATGCCCATCTCTTCATCGAAACCGTTGTGATAGGTGTTGTGCTCGATGCCCGGCTCATCGGTGCCCTCGAAAACGAGATTGCCGAAACGCAGGGTGGCGGCGCTGACCCCGCCGGCCAGCACCTCGGCGTAGTGCTTGGGCAGGATGCCGCCAGCGCCAACGACGCTGTAGATCGAGGTGCCGATACCGCCGTTGGCAAAGCGGATGGTGATGGTACTGGTGTTCGTGGGTACGCCCTCGTAGCCCGTGGCCGTGACCTCGACCGGCTGGGAGCGCATGACGTGCCAAATCCAGTGCAGGTTGTAGCCGGCGGCGTCGAGGATGCCGTTGCGGCCATACGGTCCTTCGGGATCGTTGGGCCGGGCGTTGTCGTAGCGGTCGCTGGCGAGGCGACAGGTGAAGAGGATGAAGTAGGGCTGCGGGATGACCTCGCGCAGCCGCTTGGTGACTGGTGAGTGCTTGAACCACCAGCCGCTCATCAACTGCAACCCTGATTGGTGGACCGCCTGCTGGAGGCGCCGCGCTTCGTCGAGGGTCATCGCCAGCGGCTTCTCGGAGTACACGTGCTTGCCGGCGGCCAGGGCGTCGAGGGCCAGGGCCGTGTGCGTATCGTGGGTCGAGCACAGCAGCACGGCCTCGATGCTGTCGTCATCGAGGATGCGCTGCCAGTCGGTGGTGTAGTACGTGGCGTTGATCTCCTCGGCTCGGCGTTGAGCCGCCGCCTCGACGACATCCATCGTGGCGACGAGGCGCATTTCCGGTGCGTTGCGGATGTTGGGCAGGTGAGAGCCGCTGATGCCGCCGCAGCCGACGAGGGCCGTGTGCAGTTGGGTTGCCATCGGTGCGCTCCTTGTCTCCCGATGCTCAGTCGGAGACCCGGCTGATGAGCTGCTTCAACTGGGCATAGTTGGTCCGCATCGCCTCTTCGCGCGAGCCGCTGGGCGGCCGGAAGTGGGTGGCGACGGCGAGGATGGCATCGGAGCGGTCGGCGTGAAGCTGGCGCAAGATGGTGAGGTAGTCCACGTCGCCGGTGCCGAGAGGCCGGTACTCGAAATCGAGTTGCACGCCGTTCTTGACGTGCAGGTCCTTGATGTGCAGGCCGTGGATATGCGGACGCACGTTCCGGTAGCCGGCCGTCGCGACGTCGGCCTCGCCGGAGTTGAAGCAGTCGGCCGGCCCCCACATGACCTTGAGGCGCGGCGAGCCGACGCGCTCGACCACGCGCCGGAAGTTGCCGGTGGTGTTGGTGTAGTTCCAGGGCATCATCGAGAGCGACACGTCCACGTCGTAGTGGTCGGCTTGCTCTGCGACCAGGGAGAACGCCTTGTGCAGCTTCTCCATGTCCACCTCGGCAATGACTCCGCCGCGCGTCAGCCAGCGCATCGGCCAGGTGGGCTTGGCGGCGCTGTATTCGCCGGGCCAAGCGAAGGTGAAAGTGTTGACGGTCTTGATGCCCAGGTGGACGGCAATCTGCATCGAGCGCACGAGGTCATCGAACTCTTTGCGGAAGACCGGGTCGTCCTGCATGGTATCCAGGTCGAGGTCGGCCAGATGCAACTGCTTGAAGGGAGCGCCGGCCGCAATGACGTGCAGCTCCAGCCCGTGCTTGGCGACACGCGCAGCCATCCGCCCGGCCTCGGCATCGCTCATCTCGGCGATGGGTGGCTCGTCGGCGATGCTGGTGAACCAGACGGAGTCGGCGCCGATCTCCTTGGCGCGAGCGAGGCCTTCATCGAACGGCAGCCCCAACTCGGGCAGAAACATCCCTAGCTTGAACCGGTAGTCACTCATACGCCTGCCTTTCTCTCTACGACGCGATACGCGCGAACTCGGATGAAGGGTACCAGTGCCAGGCCGTAGGGGCGCGATGAATCGCGCCCGCCCCCGTCATTGCGGCGTAGGCCGCAATCCAGTCCCCATGTCCCCGTCATTCCCGCGCCAGCCGGAATCCCGTCCCCCGCCCTCGTCATTCCCGCGAAAGGAGACCTTTGCGTAACCCGTCATTCCCGCGCAAGCGGGAATCCAAAAGCCGGACCGTCCAGGTTGGCGGGAGGCGCGTCACCACCTCCTCGCACTCCATCCGGGTAGTTATGCAAAGGTCTCCGAAAGCGGGAATCTACTCCCCCTCTCTATCGCTCCGCGATGGAGAGGGGGCCGGGGGGTGAGGCCGGCCCCTCCATCCTGTCCATCCCTTCATCCCGCAAATCCTGATGCAGACAAAACCCCAGCCCCATTTACATGCCCCACCAAAATAGTCCTTGACAACAGTGCTCGCACCATGTATTGTGCAGTCAAATACACGACCAGACATCAGCCGTGCAGGAGGATTCACACCATGCGGCAGAATAACGGAGCACCGCACACCCGCCGGAGCCGGCGCCACCCCCGACCCCTTGGCGCGGGCGCCTTCAGCGCCAGAGTGCTCTTGGTCGGCTTGCTCATGGTGATGGGCCTGGCCCTGGCCACCGGCACCCCCGCTATGGCCCAGGCCGGAAATCTGTCCGCATCCACCAACACGCCCATGCCTACGGCCACCCCGGCCGACACGCCCACGCCCACCGCCACCAACACGCCGGTACCACCTACCAACACGCCCACCGCTACCAACACGCCCACCGCTACCAACACGCCGGTTCCACCCACCAACACCCCCGTATAATACCGACTGTTCATTCTTGGTGGCCGGCGCCCCCAAACGGGACGATGTGGATGCCGACAACCCCCACACTACCCTGCATCTCACCTTCGATCCGCCCTTGAAGCTCGACCGGGTAGCAAAACTAGAGGTCATCCCGGACGCGGATAACCCAGATGGGCCCCAGATTGGGAAGGAGGTGGATAAGAACGAGCGCAAAGTGACCTTCACCGGCCTCTCGCCCGACACCAGCTACCGGTTCTACGTAAAAACCACACAGGGTGGCACCACCTCTTGCCCTGAACATGTCGAATCTGCCAAGGGGACAATCAAGACGGCGGCCGCCCCCACGAACACACCCACGCCCACCGCGACGGCCACGCCCACCGCCACGGCCACCGCGACGGCCACGGCCACCACCACACCCACCAACACCCCCGCGGCCACGGCCACGGCCAGGCCCGCACCCACCAACACCCCCGCGCCCACGGCCACGCCGAACCCTAGCGCCCCCATCCTCCCGGCGGGGCCGATCACCCGCGAGGTGGTCGCAGGCGCGCCCTGGCGCACCAAAATGGGCGACCCGATCACGGCCACCGACCCGGACACGCCGCTCCGGTACTCGCTCTATTATCCCGTTCCATCGGACCTGGACACTACGGACCCGCGGGACAGCTTTGGAATCAGCCAGAGTTCCGGCCAGGTCATGGTGCGCGAAAATCCCAAGCTAACCCTCGGAGCGGGCAGCTACGGCGGGGAGGGGGTCTTGTACGTGCGGGTCCAAGACTCCCAGCTCAATTTCAGTCAAGTAGCCCTCACCATCAAGGTAGTCACGCCCACGCCCACGCCCATCCCGAACCGCGCGCCCGTGGACACCACCGCCACCCGCTCTATCGCCGAGAACGCCGCGGCCGGCACCACCGTCGGCGACCCGGTCACGACCACCGATCCGGACGGCGATTCGCTGACCTACGCGCTCGTCACCACCTGGCTCGCCCTCGACCCAAACGGCCAGCTCATCATCAAGACCGTGCCCAACTTCGAGATCAGCACCACCAGCGGCCAGATTTCCGTCAAGGCCGGCGCCAACCTGGACTACGAGACCGCCACGACCTACCTCTTCATCGTGAGCGCCAGCGACGGCGCGCTCACCGCCGAGATCCCGGTCACGATCAACGTGACCGACGTGAACGAGGCGCCCGTCGCGAATGACGTGACCCGCGCCGTCCCCGAGAACGCCGCTGCCGGCTACAAGGTCGGCACGCCGGTCACGGCGACCGACCCGGACGGCGACACGCTCACCTACTCGCTCACCTCGAACGAGTTTGCGATCAACGCCAGCACCGGTCAGATCACGGTCAAGGCTGGCGCGGCCTTGGACTACGAGACTACGGACTCCTATACCCTCACCGTCACCGCCAGCGACGGCACCAACACCACCGACTTCACCGTCACCGTCGCCGTGGACGACGTGGACGAGGCGCCCGATGGCAGCGCCCGGACCCGCGAGGTGGCCGAGAACGCGCCCGCCGGCACGAACGTCGGCGCCCCGGTCACGACTACCGACCCGGAAGGCGCCACGATCACCTACAGCCTGACCGCGAACGAGTTCGCCACTGACGCCAGCACGGGGCAGCTCACCGTCAAGCCCGGCGTGAGCTTGGACTACGAGACCAAGTCCGCCTACCGCGTCGCCGTGCAGGCCAGCGACGGCACGCTCACCACCAGCATCCCGGTCACCATCATCGTGACCGACGTGAATGAGGCGTCTCCGGGCCGGAGCTACACCCGCTCCATCGCCGAGAACGCCCCCGCTGGCGCCACGGTCGGGAAGCCGGTGACGACCACCGATCCGGAAGGCGCTACGCTGATCTACACGTTCACCTCGAACGAGTTCGCCGTCGGCAAACTCAACGGCCAGCTCACGGTCAAGGCCAGCGCGAATTTGGACTACGAAACCCAGGCGTCGTACAGCCTCACCGTCACCGCCAGCGACGGCACCAACACCACGGACATCGCCGTCACCATCCACCTCATCGACGTCACCGGGCAGCAGCCGCCCACGTCCGGCAACCAATCCCCCGTCGGCGCGCCGTTCACGCGCACCGTGGCCGAGAACGCGGCCGCGGGCACGAATGTCGGCGCCCCGGTGACGGTGAGCGACCCGGACGGTGATACCCTGACCTACAGCCTGACCTCCAACGAGTTCGCGATCAACGCCACCAGCGGCCAAATCACCGTCAAGAGCGGCGCCACCCTGGACTACGAAACGCAGTCGTCCTACGCCGTCACCGTCACCGCCAGCGACGGCCGCGGCGGCACCGCCCAGTACACCGTCACCATCTACCTCAACGACGTGGACGAGATCCCGGCTGCGACGCCGACGCCGACGGCGACGCCGATCCCCAACGGGGCGCCGAGCTTTGGGAGCACCACGGCGACCCGCAGCGTGGCCGAGAACTCGCCGGCCGGCACGACCGTCGGTGATCCGGTGACGGCCACCGACCCGGACGGCGACACCTTGAGCTACCAGATCGTGCCGACGAACAGCACCTTCACGATTGATAGCAGCAGCGGACAGCTGGCCGTGGCGGACGGCGCCGACCTGGACTACGAGACTGCCTCGTCGTACACCGTCATTGTCTACGCCTCCGATCCCAGCGGCGACAGCGCCAAGCTCACGGTCACGATCAATGTGACCGACGTGGACGAAACGCCCGCCGTGCCGGTGGGTGGCGGCCCGGTCGTGCGCCAACCGTCCACCAACCCGGCGCCGCAGCCCGACCCGGCGCCGCAGAGTGGCCAAAGCGGGCTGGCCCTGTGGCAGTTGATCCTGCTCACGCCGGTCGTGGCGCGCCGTCGCCGAGCGCCGGTACCCGTGGGCGTGCAGGTCGGCGCCGCACGCACGACGCCGCAGACGGCGCTGGCCGTGAGCTGGCGCGTGATTACCGAGAGTGCGCTGGGGCCGGTGCGCTGCGCGGTGCAGTACCGGCCGGTAGGCGCCCGGCGTTGGCAGACCCAGCACAGCGAGAGCGAGAGCACCGCGCTGACGCTGGAGGGCTTGCAGGCCGCCACGCGCTATGAAGTGCGCGTGCAGGCGGCGGCCGACGAGCACACGAGCCGCTGGGTCCCGGCCGGCGCGCACCGCACCGCCGTCGCCGTCCAACCGATCACGGCGGCGCAGGAGCCGGTCATCGTCGGCTGGGAAGCGCCCGCGCCGCAAGAGCCGGTCGTCATCGGCTGGGAAGCCCCCGCGTCGCCGGAGCTGGCGCCGGTGCCGATTACCGCGACGCCACAGCTCGAGCCGGTCCCGATCACCATCACCCCGCCCCCGGTCGTCCTCGGCTGGACCGCCGCCTAACCCCCGCGCCTCCCGTCATTCCGGCGAAAGCCGCAATCCCCGTCCCCCCGCCGCAGCGGGGGGACCACAGGGGGGCAATCCACCCCCATCCTGTTATCCTGTCCATCCATGTAAATACCTACCCTTATGAGGGTGGCTGACCGAGGGCCGGGATAAGTATGATCTGCGAGAGCAGCGGATGGGAGGATGGATGAAATGGCTGATACGAGTTCTGCCGCGCTGGAGATTGCCGGACGCCGCCAGCTTTTCGTTGATGACTGGCTCGTTGCGGAGACGCATGGTGTCTCCCGTGTGATGCACCAACCGACCAAGTACGTCGGGAACCCGGTCATCCACCCGACTTACCCGCTGGAGCGGGCCATCACCATCTACGGCGCCATCCTGTACGACCCGGCGGAGAGCCTGTTCCGCATGTGGTACCAGGGGCATGGCCCGATTGGCTACGTCGCGTCGTATGCCACGTCGCGGGACGGCATCTTCTGGGAGAAGCCGGCGTTGGGGATCGTCGAGGTTGCCGGGAACACGGACAACAACGTCGTGCTGGACGAGGTCTGCCTGCCGAACGTGATCGAGGAGCCGCACGACCCGGACCCGGCGCGCCGCTTCAAGATGCTCTACTGGGACCGCACGGTCAAGCGGGACGCCGGCATTGCTCACGTCTCGGTAGCGTTCTCGCCCGATGGCCTGCACTGGACGAGGTACGCCGGCAACCCGGTGATCTCTAGGACAGGCGATACGCACAACCTGCTCGGCTGGGACGAGGCGCTGAGGCAGTACGTGGCGTACCCACGTGCCGCCGCGCGGGTGAGCGGCGGGGTGGTGCGGCTGGTTGGGCGGGCGGTCAGCGGAGATTTCGTGCATTGGAGCACGCCGGAGGTGGTGTTTGCACCGGACGGCGAGGACCCGCCGGGCCTGGAGATCTACGGCATGTCGGTATTCAAGCACGAGGGGCTGTACCTGGGCTTGCCGTGGACGTTCCACACGTACCCGGAGGAGCCGATTATCCGTGGGGGTGGGACGATTGACGTGCAACTGGCGGCGAGCCGCGACGGGCAGCGGTGGGAGCGCATTGGCGACCGGCAGCCGTTCATCCCGCTGGGGCCGCCGGGCAGCGTGGATCGCGCGATGATCTTTACGGCCAAGGAGCCGGTCGTCGTGGGCGACGAGCTGTGGTTCTACTACGGCGCCTACGATGGCGAGCATGGCGTGGCGGCGCGCACCGGCACGATCTGCCTGGCCAAGCTGCGACAGGACGGCTACGTGTCGCTCGACGCCGACGGATCGGGCGGGACGGTGCTGACCAAGCCGTTCAGCTGCGCCGGTGAGCAGCTGACGATCAATGCCGACGCACGGGGGGGCGAGGTGGCGGTGGCCGTGCTGGACGCGCAGGGCCGTGAGCTTGCGGGCTACCGCAAGGTCGAATGTGCGCGGATGGATAGCGACGCGGTGCGCCAGCGCGTGACGTGGCGCGAGCGGCAGACGCTGGGGGCACTCCAGGGACAGCCGATCCGCCTGAAGTTCTATCTGCGCTCCGCCAGCCTCTACTCGTTCACCATTGACTAGGGCCGAGCAGGTCGTTTTAGCCACAGAGAACACGGAGAGCACAGAGCGCGGGCCACGGGTGAGGCGTAGCTGTGAGGGAGAGAGCCAAGCGACTCATGGATGGCTCGGTTACCTCCTTGGCACCACAGAACTCCAAGTTGACACGAACCTTGCATGGGTGTTATGCTTACTGACCGGTAGCGGAGTTTCGAGATCATGAGTTGGGCATCCAGTGAAGTCGTTGCGATCATCACGTTTCTTCTCCCGGGTTTTGTGGCCGCTACTATCTTCTATTCACTTACGTCTCATCCTAAGCCCAGTGAACTTGACCGTGTTGTTCAAGCCTTGGTATTTACGATAGTTGGTCAAGCCTTCGCTTGGTTAATCCTTCGCTTGGTTAATCCTCTTGCTGGCTGGACTAATATGGACAGAAGCACCGTGGCTGAAAGAATCGGAACTCTTCCTTTCGGTACTTAGTGCGGTGATCGTTGCTTTGGCCGCCGCCTACTTTTCCAACCATGATACTATACACAGGCTGCTCCGACACATGGGCATTACCAAGGAAAACTCATACCCATCGGAGTGGTACTCGGCCTTCTACAGTAATACGGATGGCTATATTGTACTACATCTGAAGGGTGAGCGTCGCCTCTATGGGTGGCCACAGGAGTGGCCGAGCCGTCCGGACGAAGGACATTTCATAATAGCTGAGTGCGAATGGCTGGTTGAAGATCAGCGTCAGCCGGTGACAGGAGTTTCTGCTATCCTTGTGCCTGGGAGTGACGTGGAGATGGTAGAATTTGTGGAAGGAGCAAATGATGGCCAAGATGCCGAACCTCCCGCCAAGTAGACGCGGCACGGAACCGATCACCAAGGGTGTGTCCAACAAGCCCGCGAACGTCCAAAAGCCACCGCCACCACCGCCACCACCACCTAAGAAGTAGCGAGGGAAGACCGGGGCGTAGCCTATCCGCACTGACGTAGACACGCTGAGACGGTTCGCTCGGATTGGTGGCTGACATGGACTCTACGCGGACGCTCGCTGCTGCAGCGCGCCGCTACCTCGCCGGTGAAATCACGCTCGCCCAGTTATACGACATCGAGTGTGAGCTTATCCACCGGTTGGTGCAACTCCCGTCCGATCACCTCGAATCGCGGCTGATGGGCGCCATCGAGCTTGAGTTGGCGCATATGGATGCCGGTGTCAGCACTGAAGACGACCTCCGGGCAGCCCTGGAGGGTGAGTTGCAGCCTCGCATCGCCGTCAACGGCCGCCCATCCGCCGAAACAACTCCCACAGAAATAGCGAGGATGGTCTAGCGGCAGCCCTTGCCTACTTCCCCCCGCTGGCCTCCGGCGGACTCTCCTTCTCGACATGATGTGGAGCGATGGCCAGGGGGCGAGGGGCGAGTCTGGATCGACTAGCGGGCCAGATCAAACTCCGTGCCGAGTCAAGCTGCCGGCCGGGACTCTGCCGTTTCTTCGATGACCTGCACAACGGCATCCCCGGTCTTCACATAGTTCTCGGTTTCATCAATATCCTCCCAGGTATTTTCTTTCGTCTTGATTGTCTCGCGCTCGGTAATCCATTCTCGCGGCAAGAACGCTTTGGTGAGAGGTCCCATTTCACCTCCGAGTCCTTGCCCGCCAACGTTGACCTTCCTTGTTTTATATGTCGAAGCCAAGGACAGCCTCTCTTGGACACGAGTAACCTTCACTCGCACTTTCGGACGACCGATGACCCCCAACACCTGGTTTGTATCCGGGTCTCTAATCTCTTCGTTTTCATCCACTATATCGAAATCCATGCCGACTACGACTCCACTTTGGGAGCCTATGTTGATTGCGACTTCATGCGAGTTGAGAATGCGGGCAACCTTTCCACGAATCACCTCAGCCATCGTTCACACTCCCTTGCTCTCCGGTGGAAAGTTCTTTCCGTAGCTCTGCCACATCCTCGGGCAGGATATCCGCCCACTCCTCCAGCGCATGGGCTGGGAGAGGGGCAAGGTTAAATGTCGAGCAGTGCGAAAAGTTGTCTTCGCCTAGCCTCACTGTCAACTATATCCTCCACTGTGAGCCAATGGTGGATAGTCTCGCGGTGAATGTCTAGGTCTTTCAGTGCTGTTTCCGTAATGGAAACACCTTGAAGAATGAGAATGGTAGTGGCCTCCGGGTTCTCCTCCCTGGCTCGGCCCAGACTCTTCACGGCTGCACCGATGCGCTCCAGTACGCCAGCGGCATCTATGCCACCTTTTATCTCTATCGCGGCGGTGATGCGCTCATCCTGATAAATCCCCACATCAGGTTCAGCGGATAGCCTGACGATTCGCCCATCTCGCAGTTCCAGAGTAGCGCCACGACCACTCTCCTTCCTGACGAGGCCACGTTCCCGCAGTCTGCGTTGTAGCAGGCCCTTGATAACAATCTCCGGCCGGTCGCCTTTTATGTTTCCCCACGATCCTTGTGCCTGTGTGCCAGCAGCCATCCCTCGCCAAAGGTCGAACTCGCGGGCATCGATCTTCTCGTCAAGCTCGACAAGTCTGCTCACCACGCTGTTGAGATGCTTGCATAGCTGTTTGGCAATCCCCGCACTTGGTAAGGACCCCCTAGCCTCATAGCGATTAACCGGCAGGTTTATCCTAATCATAGACTTTTGCGATACCATCGCTAACATGCGGTAGTAGGAAACAGAACGGGCAACACTCCCCAGGACACTGGGATGCGCGAATACGAGTATCGGCTTGATACCGCGATGAATTATCTTGTCCCAGGCTAACTCGGTGATCCCGAGTGTATTGCGATCCCAAGTCAGAGTCTCGCCTTGGATGCACTCTATTTCTTCCGCGACCGTAATCAATCCCCACTCGTGCAGCTTCTGGTGGAAGAACTCGCTCTTGGTAACTTGATCCAATGTCCAAGCTCGATATTCCGCCTCTTTGTCAGCAATCGCATCCTCACTCATGGTTTCCTCCACACGACCACACTTTCTCGAACCGGCACTCGACCATATTTCCCCATCTGCTGAGAGCTATTGCCCTTGTAGCGCGCCACGATAATCTCCTCGACACGGAACCCGGCCGCCTCGGCGATTTCCGATAGCACCAGATCGACCGGGAGCAACTCGCCCTCGAAGCGCACGTTGGTCACTACCAGGGCAACTTTGGCTCCCGGAGCCAAGATTCGTACCCACTCCTTGATGGCCCGCTCCATGTCCACAAAGTAGCCGGTCAGCATGTCGGGAATCTTCGGGTTGTTGATCTGCTTGCGCCGCTCGATGAGAAAATCCACGACTTCTCTGACGCTCTCGTGTGGCGGTCGTTCATTCGCATGAACCTTCGCCTCGATATGCGAGCGCAAGATGCTGTGCCGCAACGACTTCAGCGCGGGAAAGTCGGAGACAAAGTGGAAGCAGAGTTCCAGAGAATAGGTCCGCGTGTAGTCATAGCGATTCGGATATGGCGGCGAAGTAATAATTGCCGTCGGCGCTCGCGCAAAGGCAATATCACTGAGGTCCCGGGTATCACCAAGTTTCACTTCCGGTAGCTGAGTAGTATCACCCCAGCCGAGGTCTCGCACGAGCTGCACATCCCTTTCGGCTTCTTCAACCTTATACTGAAGCTGCTCACCGGGTTCACCTACAATCTTGTCGCGCCGCAGGCGCAAAAATTGACCGTCTTTTGCAGTATAGCTACACGGTTCCAGGATAGCAAAGAACAAGAGCAAGAAAACATCTCGCATCGGCATTGGCAGATCATCTATGACGCGCTTCCATCTTCGCAGCGCGAGTAACGTATCAGGAGGAATACCCACTCCCATGATCGCTACGTCTAGCGCCACATCTGCGGGCCGAGCATCCTGAACTTTTGGCCTGATGGTCTCGAAGGTGGCCGCGATTTGTCCGGGCCGCAGGGAGTGATAAAAGAGCGGTAACGTCCTAGCGACGAAAGCCGGAACCGGGAGCTTGTCCACCCCAATGCTAGGAATACCCTTCAGCGAGGCAGTAAACAGAGTCGTCCCCATGCCACAGAAGGGGTCAAAGATATAATCTTTTCTTCCTAGACTAAAACGCGAGATAAAGGTATCCACAAAGGGGTAAGAAAACGCTTCCTTATACCGATATAAACGAAGTATTGGCACCTTTTTGCTGCCGACATACGATACCAATTTCCCCAAACCAAGCTCTTCATGCAGAAGAGGTACGTATTTTTCTTCGAGACGCTGGCGATCCGTGCCGGTGCTCATTGCAGCGGACGTATCCGGACCAGCCCCTTCCAGGCGCAATTGCATCACCGCAGACATTGGCAAACTCCTCCGCTGCCCATGCCGGGCGCGAGCAGATACCCATAGTTGGAGCACGGCCGACAGGCGTAATGTTAGCAGCCAGCACCTGTCCAGTCACCTCGAATGAAGTAAGCCCCTCCCTCGACACTGCCTACACCTACTCATCGAGTGGCTTGCCGCGCCAGACCAGTTGCTCGCCAGTCTCAGCGTCAACGACGCCATCTAGTTTGGGTGGCTTGTCGGGATCGGCGCGGGCCTTATCAAGCTGCGCTTGGGTCAGGCCAGTCGCGGCGGCCGGACCGATGCCCGTAGAGAACTTTGTGCCAGATAGATTCGTGTCATCAAGAATCGCTCCGGACAGGTGGGCGCGCCAGAGTTCCGCACCAGACAGATTCGCGCCAAACGGCATCGCTATGCAGAGGTTCACGTCCCAGAGTTTTGCATCGGACAGGTTCACGTCTTTGAGCCACAAATTCGACAAGTCAGCATAACGCAAATCCAACTTGAAATTTGCATCCCGTTCGAGTTCGAGTTGCCTCATCTGGCGGGAACCAATCGCCGCCATGACAGCTTGCACATCTTGACGACGCCGAGGTGCTTCCTCCGTGCCTGATCGGGCCTTGATCCCTTCACCCTTGGTTGGCTGGCGCACGAACGAGCAGAACAGACGCATTACTTGGATGTGGTACTGCTCTGGATGCTCCTCGGCGAGGCGCTGCAGCGCGTAGATGCCGCCCATCCGGACCGACAAAACTTCGTTGCCAAGCATCTCGGCGCCCCGCTGATAGCGCTCGTTTAGCAGACTCTGCTGTGCCGTATCTGCCTGCCGCTCCGCCACTAGGCTACGCCAGACGGCGAGCGGCAGAGCGACCAGTCCTGCGATCACCAAGCCGATATTGCGGATCGTAGTGCTGCCGGATTCACCAGCGGTTAGCCAGTCCCAAAACACGACCGAGAGCAAGCCGCTAACCGCCAGCAGAACCACCATCGCTAGGGTGACCCAGAAATGACCGGACCTGAGGAATCTGCCGGCCCAGTTGAGTGAACGCATTTGTCAACTACCAGAGTCAGTATAGCCGCGATGCCGCCCCATACCCTGCTAGGCAGTGGACAGCGGGTGGGTGGGGGTTTATGCTGCGGGCGCGAACGCGGCGCCGGCTGCGGCGCTTGAGAGGGGTCTCCAGATGGCATTACTCGACGACGTTGCACATCTCGACGCGACCGCGCAAGCCGCGCTGGTGCGCCAGCGGGCCGTCCAGCCGAGCGAGCTGGTGGAGGCGGCCATCGAACGGATCGAGCGGCTGAACCCGGCGCTCAACGCGGTCATCCTGCCGATGTATGAGGAGGCGCGGGCCGCGGCGGTGGGTGAGATACCGGCCGGGCCGTTCGCCGGGGTGCCGTTCCTGCTCAAGGACTTCCTCGCCGAGTACGCCGGCGTGCGCTTTACGGAGGCGAGCGCGTTTCTGGGCGACTACGTGTCCACCGAGGACAGCGAGCTGATGCGGCGGTTCAAGGGGGCGGGGCTGCTGACGGTGGGCAAGACCAACGCGCCGGAGCTGGCGCTAGGGGCGATCACCGAGCCGGAACGCTTTGGGCCGACGCACAATCCCTGGGATACGACGCGGACGCCGGGCGGCTCCAGTGGTGGTGCGGGCGCGGCCGTGGCGGCGCGGATGGTGCCAATCGCGCACGGGAATGACGCGGGCGGCTCGATCCGCATTCCGGCGGCCTGCTGCGGTGTGTTCGGCCTGAAGCCGACGCGAGCGCGGGTGCCGCTCGGCCCGCACTACGGCGATCTGTTCAGCGGCCTGGTGGCCGAGCACGCGCTGACGATCTCCGTGCGCGACAGCGCGGCGCTGCTCGACGCGACGGCCGGCCCGCTGGTGGGCGATCCGTACTGGGCGCCACCCGTGCAGCGCCCGTTTGCCGAGGAAGTCGGCTTTCACCCGCAGCCGCTCCGCATTGGCGTGATGGAAACGGCGCCGTTGGGCACGGAAATCCACGCGGACTGTGTGGCTGCCGTGCGTGACGCGGCGGCGCTCTGCGCGGAGCTAGGGCACTACGTCGAGGAGACCGCGCCGAGCTACGACGAACGGGGCCTGTGGCTGTCATTCACAAAGGTCATGGCGGCCGGCTTTGCCTGGAGCATCGCCGACTTGGGCCGCCGGATGGGCCGCACGCCAACCGCAGATGATTTCGAGCCGCTCGTCTGGGACTTTGCCGAGCGCGGTCGGCGGCTCGATGCGGCGGAGTATCTGCTCGCCTTGCAAGACCTCCAGCGGCACACGCGCGACGTTGCCGAGTTCTTCAACCGCTACGACGCCTGGCTGACGCCCACCTTGGGTATGCCGCCGGTGCGGACGGGTGAGCTGCGCTACACCGAGGGGGACCCGTTTGCCTTGCGCCTACGGAGCGCGGCGTTCGTCCCGTTTACCTACGTGAGCAACGCGACCGGCCAGCCGGCGATGTCCGTACCGCTGTTCTGGACCGAGGCCGGCCTACCCATCGGGACGCACTTTGTCGCGCGATTTGGCGATGAAGCAACCTTGTTCCGTCTGGCCGGACAACTGGAGGCGGCGCGGCCGTGGGCCGGTCGCCGCCCGCCAATCTCGGCCTGAGGCGGCGCGGCCCTAGCGGTCATCCGCTTGCCGACGGCGTAGCTCCGCCTCAAGCTGTCGGATGCGGGCCTCGGCCGACCGACGGGCCGCCCGTTCCGCTAGCCGGCCGGCCTGCTCGACGGCGACTTGCGCTTCGGCGGCTTCGCGGGCCTCCCGCTCCGCCTCTCGCCTGTCCCAGGCCTCCTGCCAGGTCTCCAAGTAGGTGTTCGTCGCCGGATCGTAGAACCGCGGCCAGCCACCATCCCAGCACAGGCTCAACCTCAGTATCTTGCTGTACCCCTTCAGGATGCCGTCCGGCGCCGTGGTCAGCTCGATGGGCCGGTACGCCCCGCCCACGAGCCGGTCCCCGGCCAACCGCTGCCCGTGATACCGCCCCTTCCTGGTCGGATCGAAGCGCCAGTACTCCGGGACGCCAATGCGCGCGTAGATGTCGCGCTTCCGAACGACATCCTCGCGCCCGGTGCTGGATGAGGCGATCTCCAGCACCCAGTCCGGCGGCTTGCCCACTTCCCAGGGCAGGTACAGCTTGCGCGGCCGGATGGCCCGTGCTTCTACGCCGAAGGCCAGGTACACGTCCGGGGAGACGCGCACGTTGAGGTCATCGGGGTCATAGCAGATGATCGTGTTGGCATCGAGGAACATGTCGGGCCGGCGGTTGAAGTCGGTGACGTGGGCGCGGAGCAGGCCAAAGATTTCTTGCAGCGGGAGGTTTTGTTCCATCGCGTCAGGCTTCAGGACGGGTTCGTTGGGGTCGTAATTGAGGCGAGCGTAGTCAATGGTGCCCTGCTTGTGGTAGGGCAGCATAGTGGTCGTGGGAGCGGGCGCTGTGATCGCCATGGTGAGTCCAGGGCAGCGGGCAGGTGTCGAGCGATTATAACGCACGCGCCGTATCCCGCCGGACGGCGCGGCCTCGCCCCCCTATGCTCCCCCCGCAGCGGCAGGGGGACGGTGTGCTGCCCCCTTGTCGAGGCGAGGCAGTATCATAAAGGTCAGCCTGATGGAGGGCCGGCCCCCCTATGGCCCCCCCGCTGCGGCGGGGGGACGGCGTATTCCCTCCCCCGTCGGTACGGGGGAGGGCAAGGGTGGGGGCAGCGATTAGGTTCAATGAGGAGGGTCAATGGAAATTCTGCCCGGCATTCACGAGCTACGGGAGACGCTGGCGCCGGTCTTTCCCGATCCGCGTATCTGGACCTCGGTCTACCTGCTGGTCGGGGAGCAACACTGCGCCGTCGTGGATAGCGCCGTGCCGCGCTCGGCGGACAGGCTGATCCTGCCCTACCTGGACAAGGTCGGCATTCCGCCCGCCCGACTGCGCCACATCGTCAACACACACGGACATAACGATCACGTCGGCTCGAACGTGCGGCTGCGCGAGTTGTGCGGCGCTCAGATCATGCTGCATGAAGCCGACGCCCACTGGCTCGACGAGGGGCATATGTTCGGCGACGACCAGGTGCCGGTGCATCAGCCCGACCGCACCTTGCAGGCCGGCGACCTGATCGAGCTGGGCGCGACGATGTATGAGGTGCTCTCGCTCCCCGGTCACACGGCCGGCTCGTTGGGCCTCTGGGACCCGCAGGCGCGCGTGCTGTTCTGCGGCGATGGCCTGCAAGGGGAAGGGGCCGTTTCGGCCGGCCTCGCCTTCTACCTCGACCCGGACGCCTACCTGGCCTCGGTCGAGCAGGCGTTAGCCCTGGGAGTAGAGCACCTCTGCACGGCCCACCCCTATGCGCCAGCGACTGCCAGTAGCCACACACATGGCGCAGCCGCAGTGCGGGACTTCCTGGAGCGTTCCCGGGACTTTGTCCGCAACTACGACAGCGAGATCGTAGCAACCTTAGAGGCGGCCGGGCAGCCCCAGAGCGCCATGCGAATTGCCACGACCGCCTGTGCGCGCCGTGGCCTGCCCACGTCCAACTTCATGGCCGACCGGGTCACGCAGGCGCATCTGGAGCGCCTGGCAACGCAAGGTACCGTGCGGATGGTCACAGCCGAGCCACGCCCGCTCTGGCAGCTAGTCTCGTAGGCGCGTTCTCACCTTTGTCTGCATCAGGATTATCGCGGCGCTACTAAAAGGGTAGATCCGATTCATTACTAGACCACGACGCGCTGCTCGGCCGCGATACTCGGCGAGTGGAGGGGGCGGCCCGGGTTGGAGTTTGTTCGTTGCCGGCGCCAGGATACTCGCCCCCAGAAATATCAATCGTGTGGCGGCATTCTGGGTAACCCCTACACCCCCAGAAAGTGTTGCCGGCATTTACTCCACGTCGCGCCTGCCTCCGGACCATCTTTTTTCCGCAGCGTTCACAATCGGGGGCTAGCTCATCATCCGGGTTAATTGTGCCGCGGCAATCGGGGTACTTGCGGCAACTCCAAAAATAGCCTGTGAGACCGGTCCGGGAGGTTTTCGCCTGCATCTCACCTTTGCAGAGGGGACATCTCGGGGCCGGTTCCGTGGGCGTAGGCGCTGGTGGGTCGTGCGGGGGCGAGTCTGTGGGCAAGCCTAGCTCCCTAGCGATGGTGGACACCCATTCTTCAGGCTCAGGCCGCGGATGCTTGTCTGTCCAGTCAGGGTCGAAAGCTCGGTGGAAAAGATCGCGTATGGGGTAGGGCGTGCTACGCCATGCTTGCAGGTGGTTTGGCGATGGCCTGAACTTGCCCTCCTGGCGGACAGTCTCGTTGAACGGAAACCGGCGCTCCCCTATCTTCTTGGCCTCGCCGCCCGCTTCAGCCGCCATTGACTGGTATGGGTGCAGGCCGCGCAGCAAGAGCTTGTGCGCCAGCACGGCCAAGCCGAAACTATCGTAGTCCTTCGTTCTGAGCCGGTGATCGAAACGGTCTTCTTGTAACTCAGGCGGGGTGTATTCCGGCCGTCCCTTTTTGCACAGGAAGTCCTTGCCCGTCTGAGGGTCCCTGATTTGCATGGAGTCGCAGTCCACCAGGATGACTTGACCTGCTGCGTTCGCCATGACGTTCTTCTCATTGATGTCGCCGACGACGTGCCCGGCGCTGTGTATTGCACCGATGGCCTCGGCCAGCTTGGCGGTCATGGTGAGCAGTTCCGCGATCCCGCATTGTAGCTTGTTGATTCTGCGGGCCGCGGGATTCATCCATTTGAAGAGGTCGTGGTACTCGTCGCCATTGACTCGGGGCATGGTAAACCCAGCGCGGTTGTGGAGCAGCCGCTTGGGCCAGGCCACGCTGCCGCTCGCTACCGGGTTCTCGATCATCAGCTCTATCTTGCGCGCCACTTCGGGATCAGCGGCCACTTGCCGATGCCAGATTTTCGCGGCGATGCTCGGTTGCCCCGTGATGGCATATACGATCCCCTCGCCACCCTCGCCCAGTTTCTTGCCTAACCCAGCCATTGCCGTTGCTCCTTACATACCCTGGGCCGCTCGGCAGGCCACCGCTATGCTGAGATCGTCATGAGTCTTGTTCCGCGTCTTGGGGGCATTGAGCAGACGTGTGAGGCCGTCCTCAATAGACGCGCGGTCGCCATTTTGCGTCTCTATCCATCGAAAGAGGCCGTCAAAGAACGGAGCATGTGGACTGCCATCGGCCTGCACGATCACGAGACCCTCCAAGCCGTCGGTGAAGAGCGCAATGCGATCCACGGCGGTTTTCGACTGTGCCATGATCTGGGGCGCACTGCCCGGCTCGGTGATGAACGTCGTTTCGTTGCGGTACTGCCCGCGCTGGGGAACAATCAATGTCCGGTATTCCTGGCCTCCGATCCCTGCCACGATGGCGCCGTCACCGGTCTGGCCCGCCGCCACAACATCGCCGACGGCAACGGCTATGAGCAGCGTAGTCGCGTATTGGCGGACGTCCGCCCCATCCTCGCTGGCTTTTTCTGCTATGGCTTTCGCCGCGCCGTCAAAGGCCATCTTCAGGAATTTCTTAAGGTTGCGAGTTCCCCGACGCCGCGGTCGTTTGCCGCGTTGGGGGCGTAGCTCACTCTCGATACTGTCGATGGCTGTGTTAACGGCCAACTGGCTGCCTTCTCTGGATCGTTCGGCGGAGCCGGCCCCATCGGCCACCGCCAGGATGACGGTGTACGGCGTCCTTTTCTTCATTCCCCAAGGGACGATGCGGACACCGGCAGCGTCCTGGCAGGGCTGTCCCGCCGCGACGTGACTCACGCCCGGCTCGCAAGCACAAGACACGGTCCATTCATTCCGGTCGGGCGGTATCAGGGGTTTCATCATCCGTATGTGTCCTTATGTGGAGGTCATGGAAATGGTCAGTAGTCGAGGTACGGGTCCTGGCCGGGTAGTTGCAGTTTCTCACCCGGCCGCGATTGGGAGATGGTGGACACGGATTTGGACAGCCATTGGAAGATGCCTTTCAACTGGTCGCCACGCAATGGCTGCGGGGGGCGCTGCGGCGACATGAACCCGGCGAGAATACCAATGTCGGCGTCGTCATCCACTCCGAAAGCAAAGTAGGCAACGGCGCGCTGTTCCTCAGCACGTCTGACCCGCTCGCTGGCCGCGGCTATCTCCTCGGGCGTGTCGTGTTCGGGGTATCCGTCGGTGATGAGCAGAGCTATCGGGCGATAGTACTCTATACCGTTGGCCCTGTAATTCGCCTTGCGGGCCTCCAGCATGTCGAGTGACTTGTTGATTGCGGCGGCTATTCGGGTGCCGCCAGCGGCGCTGAGTGCAGGTGGAGTAAACTCCTGGACGGTCACGAAGTCCTGCACGACTTCGATTTCGTGGTTGTAGGCAATGATGGCAACCTCGGCCCGCAAGGCGGTTTGCTGGTCTTCGCAGATATCCTCCTTGAACACCGCTATCGCCTCGTTGAGCGACTGGATACGCGATCCAGCCATGGAGTAGGAGCAGTCGAGGACGAGCACGCAGGGGCAACGGGATTCAGGGTTGTCATAGAACTCGCCGGTTAGTTCGGTGATGTCGGCAGTCTCCGCTGCGCTGTTCTGGTCGGCGGTTGGAGCTGGCAAGTTCTGTCCCTCGGTTAGAGTTGACATGTTCCGCTCTACCTCCTGTTTCAAGACAGTGAATTCCCGCTAGACGCGATTTTACTACAGTTCTGCATTTATTGCAATGTTCACATAACGTATTTATCGGAGGTCAAGAGCCGCGAATAGTCCTGGATTCCGGCTTTCGCCGGAATGACGGATCGGGGTACCGGCTAGGCCGCGACGGGGACGGGTAGCTCGATGGCTTGGACGAACTCGGCGACGCGCTGCTCGTCGTCGGCGCTTGGCGAGCGGAGGGGCGCGGCCATGGTGGCGTGCTCGATTACGCCCAGGACCTTGAGCGCGAGCTTGATGCTACCGACAGAGTTCGCATTTCCTGAGCCGCCGGTGACGAGGTCCAGCAGCGGCAGCGCGGTGAGTAGGCGCTCCTGCCACTGTGCAGCGGTGGCAAAGTCGTCCTGCGCCGCGGCCTCGTAGGTGGCGACGGACCAGGCCGGAGTGACGTTGGCCGTGCCCGGAATCGCCCCGCAGGCGCCGAGCAGCACGCCAGCGTCAATCAGCGAGCGGGTACCCAAGAAGAGGCGAAACGGGACCTCACGCTCGCGCAGACCGGCAATGAGTGTGCGATCCCAGTCGAGGTCGTTCTGGCTGTCCTTCATGCCGACGACCGTGCCTTCCTCGGCTAAAGAGAGCACCGTTGCCACCTCAAACTGGGTCTTGACGGTTTGCGGGATGTTGTAGACGAGCAGCGGCAGGTCCACCGCCGTTCGCACGGCGCGGAAGTGATCCACTAGCTCACCCTGGCTATTCGGATAGTAGTAGGGTGGCGTCAGAGCGAGGGCGTCGGCGCCAGCCGCGGCGGCGCGCCGGGCGTGATCCACGGCCAGCTTGGTGCTGCAATCGCCGACGTTGGCAACCACGGGGACGCGCCCGCCGGCCGCCGCGACACACGTCTGCACGATCTCGGCGCGCTCGCCGGCAGTAAAGCAGGGGAACTCGCCGGTTGTCCCGGCGGCCCAGATGCCGTGTACGCCGCTGGCGAGCAGGAAACGGCAGGCTGAGGTGAGGGAGCGGTGGTCAACCTCCCCGTCCGGGGTGAGTGGCGTGACGATGGGGGGTACAATGCCGTGCAGCGCACTCGGTTCCAACATGGCTGTCTCCTTGCCGGGTGGTTTTGGCTCCGGACCCGTTGTTTCGCCCCCCTATGGCCCCCCCGCTTCGCAGGGGGACGTGGATTCCCGCGTGCGCGGGAATGACGGAAGGAGTTGGGAGGTGTCGGCATTGGTCGGGTGGCTGCTACTTCCACTTGATCGTGCAGCCGACGGGCGCCGTATCCGCTACCGGCACGTCGTCACCGGCGACGACGGCTGCCAGCGCGTCGCGGAAATAGGCGGACTGCACCGCGCGTTCGTCCTCGTAGTTGTCGTCTATCGTGCCGTGGTATTGCAGCTTGCCGGCGGCGTCGAACAGGAAAATCTCCGGGGTGCGCTCTGCCCCGTAAGCGCGTGCGACATCCTGCGATTCGTCGTACAGGTACGGGTAGGGCATTCCCAGTTCCTGCGCCCGCTCCCGCATGTGCGCGAAGTCGTCGGTCGGGTATTGGGCGGGATCGTTGGAGCTGATCGCGCCAAACCCGACCCCTTGGCCCATAAACTCGCTGCCTAGGTCCACCAGTCGTTCGTCCCAGGCGCGCACGAACGGGCAGTGGTTGCAGGTGAAGATGAGCGCCGTGCCCTTCTCGCCGGCAATGTCGGTGAGGCCGTAGGTCTTGCTATCGGTGGCCGGTAGTGAAAAATCGAGGACTCGGGTGGCGATACTCATGGTGTAGCTCCTTCTCCGCACGCTGTTGCTGCATTGACGGTCGTCGTAGCTCCGGTTAGCCGGCTGCTGGCCTCGCTTGGACGGTCACTTGCCGCTGGATGGCAGCCCTGATTTGGTCGAGCGTGGGCAGCGGCGTAATCCGGCCGCCCGCGTGGAAATACATCCGGCACGTCAGGCTGTACGGCCCGACCGCACCACGCGGTTGGAGGTCCTGGCCATTGATGCGGATGGTTGGCGAGCCGGGGAAATGGGCGGCCTGCGCCTCTGCCTCCGTCCGTACCTCGCGGACGGTCAGCGCAGCCGGGGCCGCCTCCAGTTGCAGCGCTTCCCGCAAGCGTGCTAACGCCGTGTCGTGGGAGGGACAGTCGGCGTAGAAGAGGAACTCCACCGCCAACGGCTCAGGGCCAGCCATTTCCACTGCTCTCTCAGGACATTGCCAACCAACGTGAGACCGGGGACCAACCGCAGCGACCGGAGCGTAGCTTACCACAGGGGGCACTGCCCCGCGGGGGGCCACGCCGTCCCCCCGCCGCAGCGGGGGGACCATAGGGGGGCTACATCCGCTATCCGTGCTCTTCTTGGGTGGTGCGGTGCTCGGCGCCGTAGCCGACGTAATGTCGGGCGAGCGTCACGACGGCCTGATGCTCCGCGTCGGTCACTGCACGCACCACCTTGCCGGGGATGCCCAGCACCAGTGACCGCGGCGGAATTGTGCGGCGCTCCGGGACGACGGCGCCGGCGCCGATGATGCTGCCGGCGCCGATGTTGGCTTCGGAGAGCACGGTGGCGTTCATGCCCACCAGCACGTGATCGCCGACCGTGGCGCCGTGGATGATGGCGTTGTGCCCGACGACGACGTGATTGCCGATGAAGGTGGGCATGTCGTGGTCCACGTGGACCACGCAGCCATCCTGGATGCTACAGCCGGCGCCGACGCTGATCGCGGCCATGTCGCCGCGCAGGACAGCGTTGTACCAGATGTTCGTCGTGTCACCGATGGTCACGTCGCCAACCACCTGCGCGCCGTTGGCGATGAAGACGCGATCTCCCAGGCGGGGCCACTGGCCGCGAAACGGCAGCATAGGCATGGATAGAGCCTCCTCAGGACGCTGCGTCAAGCGCAGCAGAGCTTACCCGTGATGATACCGCGTCGCGGCGACTGTAGCGCCAAGCGGTAGCCCTAGCCAGGGTCGGAGCGGCACTGCTAAGGTTGGCGCCGTTGACATTTTTCCGGCCAATCCTGACCATTCCCGCGCAACGGAGACCGTTGCGTAACCCCCAAATGGAGTGCGAGAGGGACAATGCACCACTCCTCGCTAACCTGGAAGGACCGGTTTTTGGATTCCCGCCTTCGCGGGAATGACGAGTTATGCAAAGGTCTCCGAAAGCGGGAATCTACACCCCCTCTCTATCGCTCCGCGATGGAGAGGGGGCCGGGGGGTGAGGACCATCCTGCTCATCCTTGCATCCTGCTCATCCTTGCATCCTGCAAATCCTGATGCAGACGAAAAGGGGTTGTATGCGAGAGTCGCAGGTGGCCGAGCAGCGCAACTATGCGGCGCGGACGGTGGCGGACGCCAAGCGGATCGCGCAGGAGTGGCTTGAGCGGATTGACCTCGCGCGAGCAGTCATCTTCGGATTACCTGAAGTGGATGACCGCTACCACGTTTGGCGGGTGCCGCTGCTCGCCAGGAAGACTGAGCAGGTGGTTGGTGAAGTGGTGATTGATGCCTACTCGACGCTGATCGTGAACGAGCGCACCACCGGCCGGGCGGTGCTGGAGGCGCGGCTGCGCGGGGGATCGGCGTCGCAGGATTCCACTGCGGGCAGCCGAAACGGGCCGCTATTCGATGGTCCGCTGCGGAATGCCATCATCTGCGGTGATAGCGAGCACGTCTTGGCGGGGCTGCCGGCGGAGTCCATCGGCCTCGTGTTCACCTCGCCGCCGTACTACAATGCCCGCCCGGAATATACCGACTACGTGACCTACGAGGACTACCTCCTCAAGCTACGGAACGTGATTCGGCAAGCGCATCGCGTCCTGGCCGAGGGACGGTTCTTTGTCATCAACGTCTCGCCGGTGCTTATCCGTCGCACGCATCGCAACCGATCATCAAAGCGAATTGCCGTCCCGTTTGATGTCCACCGTCTGTTTGTCGAGGAGGGATACGACTTCATGGACGACATCATCTGGGTCAAGCCGGAGGGGGCCGGCTGGGCCACGGGGCGCGGGCGCCGGTTCGCGGCGGATCGCCAACCGCTGCAATACAAGCCAGTGCCCGTGACCGAATACGTGCTGGTCTATCGCAAGCATACGGAGCGGCTGCTGGACTGGAATATCAGGAGCCATCCCGACCCGCAGGCGGTCGCCGCTTCGCGGATCGAGGACGGCTATGAGCGGACCAACGTCTGGCGGATCAAGCCAAGTCGTTCCAAGCAGCATCCGGCCGTCTTCCCGGTGGAGCTGGCCGAGCGAGTCATCCGCTACTACTCGTTCATTGGCGATGCCGTGCTGGACCCCTTTGCCGGCAGCGGTACGACGGGGCAGGCGGCAGCGCAACTGGGGCGGCGCTTTGTCCTGATTGACAACGAGGTACGGTATGCCGCCGCGATGGCCAGCGCAGCCCGCCGCTGGCTCGGTCCCGATACCGACCTCTTGTGTCAAGGGTTTGAGCCGCCGTCGGATGGTGACGGGCGCTCGTCTCCGGCCTGATTGGGGCCGACCTTTGCGCTACAGGGCAGCACCGACCTGGCAGAAGGTGACGGTGCGTTGGTAGACTGGATGGAGGCGCCCGGTTGGGTAACTGGTGGCACTCGCGGCGTTGCCTCCCATCCCTCGGCCTTCTGGCCGATGTAGCTCAGTGGCAGAGCAGCTGTTTCGTAAACAGCAGGCCGGCGGTTCGAATCCGCCCATCGGCTCCCCCACTACCTCTAGCCCCCACCCTAGCCCTCCCCCGTTGCGACGGGGGAGGGAACACTTATCCTCCGCACCGTAGCGGCCCACACCGCCGTCCCCCTGCCGCAGCGGGGGGGCCATAGGGGGGCAAGCCGCGCAGCCCGTTTAGCCCGGCGGCCAGGGGCGGCCCAAGTACCAGCCGGCGGCGATGAGCGCGGCGAGACCGAGGCGGTAGACGACAAAGATGTGCAGCGTTCGCTCGCGGACGTAGGCGAGTAGGAGCGCGATCGCCCCGTACCCCACGGCAAACGCCATGACCATCCCGGCCAGAAAAGGCGCGATCTGCGCGGCGTCGAGGCCGCTGCCGATGAACTGGCCGATCTTCAATAGACCGGCGCCAGCGATCACCGGTGCTCCCAGCATGAAAGAGAAGCGCGCCGCCGTCTCCCGACTTAGTCCGGTCGTGAGGCCGGCAACGATGGTGATGCCGGAGCGCGAGACTCCGGGAATCAGCGCGGTCGCCTGTGCCAGCCCCACGACTACGGCGTCGCGTAGCGTCAAGGCGGTGAGCGATCCGCGAGTGCGCTCACTCGGCGCATAGTGTAGCTCGGCTACCCACATCAGCATACCGACCAGCACGAGCATCGCCGCCGTCACGATGGGATGGCGAAAGAGCGTCTCGGCCACCTCGTCTACCAGCAGTCCCGCGACCCCAGCCGGCACGGAGCCGAGCACGAGCAGCCAAGCCAGGCGCCGCTGCGCGGCGACCTCGGCGGTGCGGTGCGGCGCGGCCGTCGTCAGGGCGCGTGCGAGCGCCCACCATTCGCGGCGGAAGTAAATGAGGACCGCGCCGAGCGTGCCCAGATGCAGGGCCACGTCGAACGTGAGGCTGTTGAGCAGGGGCGAGGTCCAGCCGAGCAGCCACGGCACGACGAGCAGGTGCCCGGAGCTGCTGATGGGCAGAAACTCGGTCAGGCCCTGCACCAGGCCCAAGAGCGCCGCCTGTAACGTCTCACCCACTGGCATCTCGACTCGTCGGAGGTACTGCCGATACTGGCAACCCAGCCGGCGTGGATAGAGTCTACAGTGCCGGCGCCTGTCCTTCCCAGGGCTGTGGCCTCACTCGGTAGTGATGCCGAGGCGGGTGAGTAGGTCTTGGCACCAGGCGGCCGGGTGGGGGCGGGGTGGGTTCTTGGCGTCGTGCGAGTCGGAGCCGGCGCTGACCAGCGCACCGTAGCGGGCGGCGACCTCCGCATAGGTCGCTTGCATTGCCGGCGGGTGGCGAGGATGGTGGACTTCCAGTCCGTCAACGAGGCCGCTCTCCAGCATCGCCAGCAACGATTCGTGCGTGAGGCTCTTGATGACCGGCGCGTATTCCGGCATTCCCGATCCCGGGTGCGCCACAATCAGCGGGCAGCCTTGCGGCCGGAGCGTCTCGGCGATGGTCTCGACGGGCGTGGTGCAGAACGGCGCTGCCATGACGCGCAGCAGCAGCGGCCGGTAGGCGGCCGGCTCGCGGTAGCCCTGATCCTGGAGCAGCCGCACGAGCTTGGCCTGCGTCAAGCGCGGCTCGGCCGTCAGTTGGTCTACGTCGTCAGAGGAAAGCCGGACGACCTGCTGTGCGCGCAGGCGCTCGACGAGGCCCCAGGCACGCTCATGCTCGCGCGTCTGTACGTCGCGCAGCAGCGCGTTGAGCTGCGCGTCGTCGGCGTTGATGTTGTAGGCCAACAGGTGCAGTAGCTCGCCGCGAAAATCCGCCGTGAACTCGATGCCCGGTACCACCCGGAGGCCATGCGGCGCTCCACGGTGCGTCACGGGAGCAATCGCCTCGGTCGAATCGTGGTCGGTAACGGCGCAGACGGCCACGCCGGCCGCGATGACGGCATCGGTCAGCTCTTCCGGCGTCCAGCGGCCGTCGGAGACCAGCGTGTGGAGGTGCAAGTCTACGCCGATCATGTGACTCCTGTCAGGGCAGCGATTTTGGTCTGTACTAGGATACCGCCTAAAGCGGCACCGGGAGATGATTGGGGTGGGGTTTTTGTCTGCATCAGGATTTTCGGGATGCAAGGATGAGCAGGATGGGGGTGGCGGTGAGGGCGCCCACAAGGGACGCCCCTACGGCGTTGGTGGCGGGGCCATGGTGGCCCATACCTACCCCAGTCAGGGGGAGAGGGGGGGCTGGATTCCGGCTTGCGCCGGAATGACGGGGGCGTACTGCGTCGGCCAGGCGATTTCCCCCCTGTGGTCCCCCCGCGCGGCGGGGGGACGGGCGCAACATGTTGCGCCCCTACGGCTTGGCGCGTACCTGTCCCGGTGAGAGTGAGGGGAGGGGGCCGGCCGCGCCTTGCTATGCTGGATAATACTACCCTGTCCTGCAGGGCCGTGTATCGAAAACAACCTCGCGGCACGGCCGGAAAGCAAAGCAAGCCATGAAGATTCGCTCGCTCACGGTCGGCGTACCGCTGCGGTGGCCTTTCGATCCGGCGGCCCTGGACGACGTAGGCGCGTTTGCGCGGGACCTACGGGCGCGGCTCACCGCCGGCGGCTACGAGGTGCAAACCGTGCGCCTGGCCGGCCCACCGCTGAGTACCGTCGTGGCCGGGGCCGGGGCCGGTGGCGGAGCGGCGCTGGCCTACGCCCGCGCGCTCGAAACGGCGGCCCGCGAGCGCGGGTTCGAGTACGTGTCGGTCGGGCCGGTCCGCATCCTCGACGCACCGTCCGCTCGGCATCGCCAAGCCGCGCTCGATCTCATCAACGTGCTGCCGGAGATCGTGCGGGCCACCGAAGTGACCTTCTGCTCCGTGCTGGTTGCCAGCCACAATGGCGGGGTGCAGCTACCGGCCGTCGAGCGGACGGCCGCAGCCATCGCCGACATCGCCCGGACTACCCCCGACGGCTTCGGCAACCTACGTTTTGCGGCGCTCGCCAACTGCCCGCCGCACATCCCGTTCTTCCCGGCGGCCTACCACGAGGGCAGTCACCCGCGATATGCCCTCGCGTTGGAGGCGGCGGACGTGGCGGTCGAGGCCTTCACGCACGCGGCCAGTCTGGACGAGGCCCGGCGGCGCCTGATTGCCGCGCTGGACGAGCACTGGCAGCGCCTAGAACGCATCATCCGCCCGCAGCAGTCGTTCTTCGGCGAGGTGGCGGACGGTGCGGCGGTGGCGTTTGGCGGCGTGGACCTATCGCTGGCGCCGTTCCCGGATGACGAGCGCAGCATTGCCGTGGCGCTGGAACGGCTCGGTGTGGCCCGGTTCGGCGCTTCCGGCACGCTCTTTGCCGCTGCCGTGCTGACCAGCGCACTCGGCTCGGCGCACATCCCCCGGACGGGGTATTCCGGCCTGATGCTGCCGGTGCTGGAGGACTCCCGCTTGGCACAGCGCACCAGCGAGGGGCTGGTCAGCGTGGATAGCTTGCTGCTCTATGCTGCCGTCTGCGGCCTCGGTCTCGATACCGTGCCCTTGCCTGGAGACACGCGCAGCGACGAGCTGGCGGCGATCATCCTGGACATGGCTACGCTCGCCGCCCGCCTCGACAAGCCGCTGACCGCACGGCTGTTCCCGGTGCCCGGCGCCCGCGCCGGTGACCGCACGGCTTTCGACTTCCCCTACTTTGCGAATAGCCGCGTCCTAGCAGTGCGCGGCCTCGGCGCCGCCGCGCTCTTGGCGAAAGGCGAGGTCGTGCGGCTGTAGCGGGAGGTAGCCCCCACCCTAGCCCTCCCCCGTACCGACGGGGGAGGGAATACGCCGTCCCCCCGTCGCAACGGGGGGACCATAGGGGGGCTACTCCCGCACCGTGCGGACCCTCGCGGTCATGCCGCTGCCAAAGATAGTCACCGCGGCATCAGGCGGCATCTAAAGCGAGACGGGTGTCAATCTCGGACTGATGCTGCTCGTAGTAATCAACCGCCGCCACGATGAGCGGGAGCGGGATTTTGTAGTCGGCGGCTACCTGCTCCACGTCATGGTCAACGGCGTGCCAGTGTCCGATGAGCGCCGCAATAGACACCCCATAGGGACGCAGCCAGACACCGGCCGGTCCCAGCCATTGGGGATCATCTTCCATGAGTGCGAGCAGTTCCTTCACGCGCATCCCTATTACTGCCCTAACGTGCGGCCGGCCCAGCCCCCCGTTGCGACGGGGAGGGAGCTAACCGTCCCCCCGTCGCAACGGGGGGACCATAGGGGGGCTATCTCCGCAGCCGGATCAGTTGCTGGGTGGGCGGTAGGTGGAGCCGGCCGCTTTGCTCATCGCCGCCAGCCCGTCTTCCAAGGGCATGAGCACGGTCGTCTTGGCGGCACTTACGGCGCCGCCGGCGGCAAAGGCTATGGCAAGGGACGCCATATTGACGTTGTCCGGCATCTCCAGGACGATAATCAGGTCGTATTCGCCGAAGGCATACCAGGCCCCAACGACGCTGCCGCCAAGCTCTGCGACCGGTCCCTGTATACGTTCGGTGACGTTCTGGGGGTTCTGAAGCTGCGCTGCCCACGCCTCGCGGGTATACGCGACCTGGTACAGGTAGTGTGCCATCGTTGTCCTCCTGCTTCCTTACGCTGCGTGATCCGCGTGCTGCACACGTAGGGATACCGGTTAGCTACCGGCCGTCAGACGCCAGAGGGTGCCGCCAAGGGTCAATGCAAAGGCCTGACCGTCCTCGTTGAAGCCAGGGGAGAGGGCCACCGATACGACCGTGCGGGAGCCGAGGCCGGTGTTGACCGATTGCCAGGTCAACCCCTCGTCGTCGGAACGATACACGCCCTCGCTGGAACCGATGAAGAGCGCCCGGCCCCAGACGCCGCCGCTCGTGAGGGCGATGGACAGGACGCCGCTGGAAGGCCGGCCCACCCGCTCGGCGATCCACAGGGCTTTCCCACCGAACATCGGCCGCAGCACCAGCGTCCCCAGCCCCACAAAGAACCGGTTACGCGCGTCCTCCTGGTCCCCGCGATAGTCGTCCGGTAGCCCAAACGCGGCCCAGCGGGAGCCGCTCAACTGCTCGATGATCGGTGTCCATTTCTCGCCGCCGTCGAGCGACCGCCAAATCGTCACGGTGCTGGCGAGGAGGTCCTGGCGCCACGCGGCGCGGGCACCAGGAGCGCGGACGCGGCCCAGGCGTGCAGCGCCAACTTGCGAATACGTGCCGACAAGCACCGTGCGGTCACGGCGATACTGCGGCGAGAGCGCCACACCGATCAGCATTTCCTCGTTGGTAGGTGGCTTGATCGCCGACCAACTGGCGCCGCTGTCCATGGAGAGCATCAACTGCTGCCCGACGACCGCTGCACAAACGCTCTCCTCCTGCGCCTGGCCGCCAGCGCACGTCACCATGCGTACTGCGTCCTTGTCCAGGCCACCGATGAGAGCCTCGTCTTCATCGCCCGCGGGGAACTCCGCGCGTTCCCAGTGTGCCCCGGAGTCGGTCGAGCGGTAGAGGCCGGAGTCGGTCGCCGCGAGGAGCACGTGCTCCGGCAGCGTGCGCGGCACCACGGCCAACGAGAGCACCTGATCCGTCGGCAGCGCCCCGACCGACTGCCAGGTTGCGCCGCGGTCAGCGGACCGCAGCACACCGTCCTCGATGCCGGCGGTGTAGAGCACGCCGTCGCGCTCGAAGTTCGGTGAGAGCGCCAGCGCCGACATCGAGCGGGCGGCGAGGCCCTGGCTGGCCGGCGTGGTAGTACCGTCCGCCGCGATCCGCATAATGCCGGTTTGGTGGCAGCCGGCGAGCAACGTGCCGTCCCGCTGTCCGAGCAGCGCCATCACGGCCTCGCCGGCGCCGCCGTGCGGTTGCCAGGTCTTCCCGCCGTCCGTCGAGCGGAAAACCCCGCTCCCCGCGGTGCCGGCAAAGAGCGTGTTGTCATGCCCAAAGTCCGGCGACACCCAGAGCGCATTCACCGGCGGCACTTCGCCGCCCTCGGCGTCCGTAAGCCCGTCGTTCACGGGCTGCCAACGCATACCCCGGTTGGTGGACCGGAAGATGCCGGCGTCTTCGGTGCCGACAAAGATGGTGCCGTCGTCCGGGAAGGTGGGGGAGAACGCGATGGCCTGCACCGCCTCGGTGGGCAGGCCGCGAACCCGCCGCCAGGCGCGGGCGCCGTTAGTCGAGCGATAGAGGCCGTCCGTGGCGGCGCAGAAGACAATCTCATCCTCATCGAACGTGGGCGAGACCGCCAACGCCATGATGGACAGGTCGCCCAGGCCGAAATTCGCCGTGGACCAGGTGTTGCCGGCGTTCGTAGAACGCTGGATACCTTCGTACTGCGTAGCGGCCAGGATCGTGCCATCGCCGGGAAAGCGTGGCGAGAGGGCGATGGCCGTGACCGGCGCGGCAGCCTGCCAGAACTCCATCCGCGCCCACGTGTGGCCGCCGTCCTGGGACCGCATGACGCCGCCGCCGAGCGAGCCGGCGAAGACGATAGGCTCCCGGTCGTACTGCGGCGAGACGGTGATTGCCTGCACGTAGGGGCTGCTCAACCCTTCGTTCTGTGGCTCCCAGCTCTGTCCGTTATCCAGCGAAATGAAGCAGCCGGACGTCGTCCCGGCGAAGAGCGGCGGCGGGTCGTCCCCGGAACCACCCGGCCGGGTGTCCGGGGTGCTGAGAGCAAGCACCGTGCCGCCCCAGCCGCCCGCGGGCGAGACAAGCTCCCAACGGTCGCCCGGTGGTGGGAGCGGCGCCGGCTGCGCCGTGGCGGCCGCGCCGCCGGTGCGCTGGCGGGCACGCTCGGTCGGGAATTGGACGATCTGCGGCTCCCCTGATTGCATACGTTGCGCCTACCTCTCTGTCTACGGATTGACCTCTGGCTCCTGGTTCTTGGTGCGGACCTGCGCGTCGGTAGTCAGCGCCATGACGGCGCCGCTCGTGGCCGTCTCCAGCGCGATGCGGACGATCTTGAGCGGATCGAGCGCCTGCGACTGCCGCATGTCGCTGATCTCGCCGGTGGTGGCATCGAGCGCGTGGCCCGGCCCGGCCTCTTTGGCCGCGGCGATGGCGGCCCGACCGTCGTGAGCGGCGTTCTCGGCGATCCAATAGGCCGGCGCTTCGAGCGCCCGTGCCAGCACCCGGATGCCCGCGGCGATACCGTCCGGGCTAGAGGTCTCATGCTCGTCGGCCAACGCTTCCAGCGCCGGAATGCAGGCCAAGTGAGCCGCGCCTCCGCCGGGCACCACGCCCTCCTCCGCCGCGGCGCGGGCCGCGGACACGGCCTCTTGCGCCCGCTGCTTCAGCTCATCGCGCTCGCGCTCGGTCGGGGCGGCAACCCGCAGGATGCCGCAGCCGCCGGTGAGCTTGGCGATCCGCTCGCGCAGCTTGGTGCGCTCGAACTCGTTCTCGGCGTCGGGAATGGTCTCTTGGATTTCCGCCGTGCGCTGCTGGATTGCCGCGTGGCTGCCGGCCCCGCCGATGATGCTGTGGAAGTCGCGGTTGGCCCAGACGCGCCGTGCCCGTCCCAGGTCAGCGAGCGTGGCTTCCCGCAGGCGCTCGCCGGCATCCTCGGAGATGAACCGCGATCCCGTTAGGACGGCGATGTCTTCGAGAATGCGAATGCGCCGGTCGCCGGCGCCGGGGGCCTTGACCCCGAGGCAGCGCAGCGTGCCCTTCTGGTTATTGGATACCATCAGCGCCAATGCCGGACCGCGAATGTCGTTGGCGAAGATGACCAGGCCGCCGGTCTGTAGCTCGTCCTTCACCTCCATGACCTGCTCCAGGAGCGGGAGGACGTCCTCGACCTTCTCCAGGTTCGTGTCGGTCGAGATAATGATGGGGTTCTCGATGGTGGCTTCCATCCGGCTGAGGTCGTCGCAGAAGTAGGCCGACCAGTAGCCGCTGTCCCACTGCAAGCCTTCGATATATTCGCGGTCCATCTCCAGGCCGACGTGCTCTTGGACCAGGATGACGGCATCCGTGCCGAGGATGTCGAGAATCTCGGCGATGTAGGCGCCGATCTTGTCGTGCCCGGCAGCCGCGACGGCCAGGGCCTCGATCTGCTCTTCCGTTTCCATGGGCATCGCCAGGTCTTCGAGCACCTTGATGCACTCGGCGAGACCCGCTTCCACCCCCCGGCGCACCATCATCGCGTTCGTGCCGGCCGCGACAACCTTGGTGGCCTCCTCCAAGATGGCTTGCGCGAGGACGGCGGTAGTGGCAGCCCCGTCGCCGACGTTCTCCCGCACCTGCCAAACCATGTGCCGAATCATCATGGCGCCCATGTCTTCCCAGTGGTTGGGAATGCCGATGATGCGCCGAGCGATGGTGGCCGCGTCGGCCAGCACTTCCGGTGGGCGGGCGGTGGAGAGCGACTCCATCACAACCGTGCGGGCCACGGGGCCGAGCGTGACCCGCAGCGTCGTAGCCATGGTGTCGAAGCCGCGCTTGATATTCGCGCGTGCATCACGGCTCAACACGACGCCGTAGGGATCAACGTCGGGTGGAGGTGGGTATCGCTCCGCTTCCGGCTTGGCGAGATGCGGAGCGCGTGGATCGGCAACACGTGCAGCACTGGGCCTAGGCATACCGGTTCCTCCGAACGTGGGAAGGTATCGGGTTTGCTCATTGGGCTAGTCGCCTCGCACCCCCGGCCCCCCATGCGGGACTACGCCTCAACGAGCCGCGTAAACGACGCCTCTCTGATTGGACGCCTATATTGTACCTGTTTAAGACGGGTTTGGCGCAAATAGTGACCAGACGGTGCGGCAGTCGCCCTCCGGACCGCTCTCCACCCGGCCGCCGGCCAGGGCCTACGTGTCGAAGATGTCGCTGATCGGACAGGTGAAACCGGGCAGCGCCGCCGCACCGTCGAGCGTGTCGTTGTCGGTGTGCGTCACCACCGCGCGGCCCGGCTCATACACCTCCACCGTGCGCGTATCCGGCTGCACGACCCACACCAAGTCCACGCCGTAACTCAGCCACATCTGCGCCTTGTCGCGGACCTCGCGCCGGGTATCGCTGGGAGAGACGATCTCCACCACCAGATCGGGGGGCACCTCGGCATAGCCCGTAACCCGCACGTCCAGCGGCAGCCGCGCCGCCGAGAAGTAGGCAATGTCCGGCTCGCGCACGGTGTCCGGGTCGCGCTCCAGCCAGACGCCCAAATCCGAGGTCCCCAGCCGTCCTAGTCGCCGCGGCATGATGAAAATGCCCAAGAGAATGGTCAGCCTCGCCGCGATCTCGCTATGCTCCAGTCCCGAAGACATGATCTCGTGAAATACCCCCCGGATCAGCTCGCCGCGCACACCCTGGCTATCCAGCCGCAGGAGGTCGTCAGCAGTCAGCAGCTTGGTCGCTGTGATCGCCATAGTCGTCTCCTTCCCCGGACTGAGCTACCAGGTGAGGGAACAGCCCCGTCCCCCCGCCGCAGCGGGGGGACCATAGGGGGGCTACCGTGCTACGCTCGCTCGATAGCGTCGCGTAGCTCGCCGCCGTTCTGCTTGAACCAGTTGTGCAGGATCGAAACATCGGTACCGATGCAGAAGTGGCGGACGCCCATCTCCAGGTACGGCGCGGCCTCGTCCGGGCTGCTGATCTCGGCTCGCGCCGGCACGCCCATGCGCTGGCAGGTCTCGAAGACCTTCTGCTTTGCGGCCTGCACCTCGGGATGCTGGGGCTGACCGGCCCGACCGATACTCATCGAGTAGTCCGACGGCCCCCACTGGACCATGTCCACCCCGTCTACCGCCAGAATCTCCTCCAGCTGCTCCACCGCGCCGCGCTTCTCGATCATGAGCACGACCACGATGTCGTTGAGCGCCTGTACGTAGTCCGGCGTGCCGCCGTAGCCCATGTAGAACGCCCGGCGCATCCCGACGCCGTGGATGCCGCCGTCGGTGGGCGTTTCCGGCCGGACGGCTCGCACGCAGTCCAGCGCGTCGGCGGGGCTGCGGCAGTCGGCAAAGAGGACGCTTTGGAAGCCGGAGCCGATGGCCCGCTGGGCCGTGAAACAGCGCGGCTCTTGGTCAACTTTAATCATCGTGCCGAGGTCGAAGATTTCGGCCGCGCGGCACAGGTGATCCAAGTCGTGAAGATCGAACGGGGCGTACTCGGACACGAACTCAACGTAGTCGTAGACGCCGGTATGGCCGACAACCTCGATGATCGAGGGCCAGGCGCTGTGGACGTGCGTGCCGACTGACGGCTGCCCGGTGTTCAACAGCGTGCGTAGTTTGTTCTCTCTCACGATAGCTCCTTTCACGGCGCAGGAATCGGATCGCGGATAGCTGCGTATCCTGCTACGGAGACCTTTGCACACCTCCGGGTGGAGCGCCGGGGCGGTCGCGCCTACCTCCTGCCAACCTGGTAGGTAGTTCTCACCCCGGCCCTCTCCCCTGGGAGAGGGGGTTGGATTCCCGCTTTCGCGGGAATGACGGTTATGCAAAGGTCTCCTACACGGCTACTCGGCCGCGCCCGGTCACGCAGTTGCGCGTCCAAGCCTACCAGGTCCGCCGCCGGCCGGCTCGGAAGCAGTACAATAGTCGCTGGCGTAGATTGTGCAACCCGGTGCGTTATGCGTTGGCGCGAGTTCCGCATCCAAGCAAGCGCGGAAGCGGCGGAAGCCGTCGCGGCGCTCTTCCGTCGCTGGGGCGGCGACGTGCTGGTCGAGCATCCGCTGGTCCAGACCGGCGATGCCGACGAGTACGACACGCCGGCCGAGGCGCTGCGGACGATCCGCACCTATGTCTCCGAGGAGGCTGATTGGCAGCGAGCGGAGCAGGAGATTACGCAGGCCGTCGGCATCTTGCGTGCCTTCGACCTAGCGCCGCTCGGCACGCTGGCCGCTCGTTGGACGGCAGAGGAAGACTGGCAGGTTGCTTGGCGCAAGCACTATCACACGCTCCGGGTCGGCCGGCGGTGGGTCATCACCCCCTCGTGGCTCGACTATGCACCCCGGCCCGACGATCTCGTGATTACGCTCGATCCGGGGCTGGCGTTCGGCACGGGACTCCACCCCAGCACTCAGCTTTGCCTGGAGTTGCTGGAGACACTGCCCGCACCGGGCGCTCACGTGCTGGACCTCGGGACCGGCTCCGGTATTCTGGCCATCGCTGCTGCACGGCTGGGCGCGGCGCAGGTGCTCGCGCTCGACGTGGACGCGACGGCAGCACGCACGGCCGGCGAGAACGTCGGCGTGAATGGAGTGGCCGACGTCGTGACCGTGCGGCATGGGACGCTCGGCATACCGGTACCGACGACCACTGATGGCGCCACACCCGACTGCATTGCCCCGGCCGCACAGTTCGATCTCGCTATCGCCAATATCGTCGCGCGAGTCATCGGGGAGCACGCGCCTCAGCTGGCCGCCGCCGTGCGGCCGGGTGGGCAGCTGATTGCGAGTGGCATCCTGGCCGAGCGGGAAGCCATCGCCGTTGACGCGCTAACCCAAGCCAGGTTTGCGCCGGTCGCGCGGCGCACCCGCCGGGACTGGGTGGCCCTACAGCTCGCGCGGCACGACTGAGCGAGCAGCCTCCCCGGTAGGTACACGCCAAGCCGTAGGGGCGCAACATGTTGCGCCCGTCCCCCCGCCGCAGCGGGGGGGCCATAGGCTCACAAGGGTAGGTTTTTTTGTCTGCATCAGGATTTGCGGGATGCAAGGATGAGCAGGATGGTCCTCACCCCCGGCCCCCTCTCCACCATGTGGAGAGGGGGTGTAACGCGCGGACCGGGGGCCGATGCATAGCCCTGGATTCCGGCTTCCGCCGGAATGACGAGGGCCAGGGCGCGATGAATCGCGCCGCTACACGAAAAACCTACCCTTGTCAGGGGACCATAGGGGGGCAAGCCCCGCCGGCCGCTCCCCGGTAGCAGTGGGGTATCATGGTAGAATCGGCTGTCTGGAGCAGCCGTATCCCGGCGGGAGGCACCGATGGCGGATTGTGTGTTCTGTAGCATTGCAGCCGGTCGTATCCCGGCGGCGACCGTGCGCCAGGATGAGGATACCGTCGCCTTCCGTGATCTCAACCCGCAAGCGCCAACGCACATATTGGTCATACCGCGGCGCCACATTACCTCCGTCGCCGACGCGGACCGCTCCGATACGGACATCCTGGGCGCCGTACTGGCGACGGCGGTCGAAGTCGCGGCCGCCGAGGGACTGGCTCGATCCGGCTACCGGCTGGTCATTAATCATGGCGCCGACGGTAGGCAGTCCGTCGGCCACCTACACGTGCATCTCTTGGGCGGCCGCCCACTGACTTGGCCGCCAGGATAGCTGCGGCGCATCGCGTGTGCTTGGTCGGTCGTTCTCAAGGTGGTCATGGCCTTATCAGCGCCGGCCGAATTGAATACCAGGGGCGGGAGACTCCCGCGCCTCCCGGCCATCGCCGCCCGGCAATGGCTCCCTATTGTGGCGGCCGTCGTAGGGGGACTGGTGTTGGTTGTTGCCGCTACCGCCATCCTCACCCTGGAGTTTGGCACGAGCCTGCCGGCGCTGTCGCCCGGCGACGTAGCCGAGAGGACAATCCTGGCACCGCGCCGCGCCACATACGTCAGTCAAGTACAGACAGAGGCGCTGCGCGCGGCGGCAGCAGTGCAGGTAGGCAACTACTCCGACTACGATTCCGGTCTGCTCCGGCGCCTCCGCACGAACGCCACCGCAGCACTAAGGGCCGTCAGCGACGCTCGCCAAGCGGACAGCGTCTCGTCTGCGGAGCGACAACGACAGATTGCCGCGCTTATCCCCGCTCTCTCGGAGCGGGTCGTGACCCTCATGGCCGAGCTACCCGAGGCCGACTGGCTGGTGGTTACGCCGGAAACGCTGCGTATTCTGGACGATCACGTCGAGCAGCGCATCCACGACGCCGAGCTGGAAACAGTTCACGACCAGGCCATCGCCTCGATCAATCAGTCGCTGAGTAGCGATCAGATGGCCGTCGTCGCTGCGCTGGTCCGCGAGTACATTCAGGGCAACCTGATCCACAATCCCGCAGCGACCGAGCGAGCACGACAACAGGCCCGCGACGCGGTACAGCCGGTCAACGTCACCGTAGAGCTGCGTGAGGTGATCGTGCGGGCCGGTGAAACCCTGACCGCAGACGACGTTGAGGCGCTCAAGGCATTGGGATTGTCGAGACAGTCCCTGCGGTTCGAGCTGCTCCTCGGGACCACGCTCTACGTCGGGTTGCTGGTGGGCCTCTTTTTGTACTACGTCAGTATTTTTCAGCCGGCCATCCTCACCCATCCCCTCCAGTTGACCGGCGTACTGGTCTCCATCATCATCGCGCTGTTCGTGACCAAGCTGGTGTTGCCGACGACGCATTGGGTGGTGTACGCGATCCCGCTGGCCACCGGGGCGATGGTCCTCAGCAGCTTGCGCGTCCCCCGGCTGGCCTTTGCCTGGTGTGCTATCACGGTGTTGCTCCTGGCACCGCTCTATAACGGAAACCTGGAGCTTATTACCCTCAGTTGCGTCACCACCGCGGCCGGGGCGCTGGGGGCGCGGCGCATCGAGCGGATGCATACGTTCTTCGTGGCCGGCCTGCTTGTAGCCGTCGCCGGCCTCGTGATCGTCGTGGCTTTCCGTTTGCTGCACCAAGATTTCGACCTCATCGGCATGACGCCGGTGGTCCTCGCAACGCTCGGCAATGGCGCCCTGGCCGCGGTGCTCACGCTCGGTATCTCCGGACTGGTCGGTATCCTGTTCGGCGCCACGACCACGATGCAGCTGCTGGAGTGGGCACACCCAGGGCAAACGCTGCTCCGCCGACTGGCGCTGGAAGCACCCGGCACCTTTCACCACAGCATGTTGGTGGCCAACCTCGCCGAGCAGGCTGCCGAGCGGATCGGGGGAAACCCGCTCTTGGCACGGGTGGGCGCCTACTACCACGATATCGGCAAGCTCCACCGACCCTACTACTTCATCGAGAATCAGCTGGACGGAGAGAACATCCACGACCATCTTGGCCCGCAGGAAAGTGCGCTGGCAATCATCGACCACCGGGCCAGGGGCTTGGCCTTGGGGCAGCAGCATCGCCTCCCGCGACGCATCCAGAGCTTCATCGCCGAGCACCACGGCGATGCGTGCATGAAGTATTTCTATCGGCGAGCGGTCGAGGACAACGGTCATGCGCCGGTGAGCGAGGACCAGTTCCGCTACCCCGGCCCCAAGCCGCAGACCAAGGAAACGGCCCTGGTGATGCTGGCGGATAGCGCCGAGGCCGCGGTCCGCTCGGCAACGACGGCCCCCTCGGCGACCCGGCAATCGGCGCAGAGTATCGAAGACCTGGTCACGCGGGTCGTAGACGAGCGGATACTGGAAGGGCAGCTCGACGATTCGGCCTTGACCCTCCAGGACATCAAGGGTATCAAGCAGTCGCTGACACAGCAGTTACAGGGTATCTATCATCCGCGCATCGAATACCCCAAGGCAACCACCGTCCCAGCCAAACTGCCTAGCCCCGACGCCGAGCGTGTTGCTGACGGTTGACCCGGCGTATGCCGCCGACGTAGACCCGGCGTGGGTAGTGCAGGTGGTGACTGCGGCCCTCGCCGCGGCGAGGGAGCATACCTACCCCCATCCCCCTCCCTCCAGGGAAGGGGCTACAAGTCGCGGCGCTAACTCCCCTTCCCTGAAGGGAAGGGGCCGGGGGTTAGGTCCGCCCCCGGTCGAGGTGTCGGTGACGGTGGGAAATGAAGCGCTCCTGCACGACCTGAACAAACGCTATCGCGGCGTTGACCGTCCCACCGACGTACTGGCCTTCCCGCTGCAAGGAGACCTTGGCGTACCCCGTCATTCCCGCCACCCCCGTCATTCCCGCGAAAGCGGGAATCCAAGCGTGACGCCGGCCGCGGCCGACCGGCAGCTGGGCGACGTGGTGATCTCCTACCCGCGCGTGCAGCAGCAAGCGCGCACCTACGGACATACCGAGCAGCACGAACTGGCCTACCTGCTCATTCATGGCGTGCTGCATCTTCTGGGGTACGATCACGACCGAGACGAGGACTTCGCGGCGATGCGTGAGCAGGAGGAGCGCATTCTTGGACGGCTCGGCCGCACCGACAACCCCTAGCCGGCGGCGTTTTCGCAGCAGTCTGCGCTACGCCTGGTCCGGCGTGTCCCACGCGGTACGGAGCCAGCGCCATCTGCGCTGGCACCTCTGCGCCGCCGTGGCGGTGCTGGCGGCGGCGGCCCTGGTCGGTGTCACTCCGTTGGAGTTGGCAGTGCTGCTGGTGACGATCACCATTGTCCTGATGGCCGAGCTATTCAATACGGCTGCCGAGGCTCTCGTTGATCTCGTCTCACCGGAGCGGCACCCGCTGGCCAAAATTGCCAAGGACGTGGCGGCCGGCGCCGTCTTGGTGAGCGCCGGCGGCGCGATGCTGGTCGGGCTGGCGATCTTTCTGCCGCGCATCGTGCGCTTGGTTGGTCAGTGGTTGGGGTGATGATGCTGTATCGTGCCCCGGCCAAGATCAACCTGGCGCTCGAAATCCTTGGCCGCCGGCCGGACGGCTTCCACGAGATCGCCTCGGTGATCCAGGCGGTTGGTCTCTATGACGAGCTGAGTGTCGCCCCGGCCGCGACGATCCGCTTCACCTGCGACCGGCGCGCACTCGCCGGCCCGGACAACCTCGTGGTGCGGGCCGCGCAGGCGTTGCAGGACGCCACCGGCTGCCGCCGCGGCGCCGCGCTGCGGCTGTGCAAAGGCATTCCCGTCGCGGCCGGACTCGGCGGCGGCAGTAGCGATGCCGCAACGGCGCTGGTGGCGCTGAACCGTCACTGGCACTTGGGCCTACCGCTTGCCGAGCTGTCCCACATCGGCGCCACCCTCGGCTCGGATATTCCCTTCTTTCTGGCCGGCCCGACGGCATTCGTGAGCGGCCGCGGTGAACGGGTAGAGCTACTGCCGCCACCACCACCCGGCTGGGTCGTCCTGGTCCATCCCCGCCAACCGTTGTCCACCGCCGCCGTCTACGGGGCGCTGCGTCCCGACGGCTACACCGACGGCCGCCGGACGCGCCAGCTCGCCGCCGCTCTGCGGCAGAGCCATGTCCCGGACTGGTCTACCGCCCTGACCAACGGCCTCGCGGCGACGGCCGCCCGGCTGTGCCCGGCCATCGGCGCCATCCGCCGGCGGCTGCACGCCGCGGGAGCGGACCATGTGCAGGTGAGCGGCAGCGGCCCGACGGTCTTTGCGCTCTGCGCGAGCGAGCCGGCCGCCCGGCGGCTCGCGGCGGCGGTCGGCAGTACACGCGAGTATGCCGTGTGGGCAGTACCCGTCCACCTGGAACACTCACTCGGTCCGACGTAGGCCGGCCTCACCCCCGGCCCCCGCTCCACCATGTGGCGAGGGGGTGGATTGCGGCTTGTGGCGCAATTGCTGGCATATGGGCGTGATGAGCCACACCGCCTCTGTAAGCGGGGGACTGGCCCCCCTATGGTCCCCCCGCTGCGGCGGGGGGACGGCGAACCTAACCCCCAGCCCCTTCCCTGAAGGGAAGGGGCGTCCGGGCGGCATCCGGCTGCTGCGGTCTGGCGGGGGGATGGCGGGGTGGCTAGGTGGGGAGCGAGCCTGGGACGTATTCCTCGATCACGAGGTCTTCGCCGGGCGGGTCGGGTTCAAGCGATGGGTCCTCCATGTACTTGGCCGCTTCATCAAGCATTTGATACAGCTCCGAGGGGGAGTCCTTGGCGAGGGCTTGCTGGGTCTTGAGCAGGCGCTGGAGCACGTCACAGGCGCGGCCGATGGCGGCGAGTTGTTGGAACAGGACGGTGCGCTGCCAGCGCCGGCCGGCCCCGCCGCGCCGCTGACCGCGGGGTTGTGCCCGGTCGGGTTGCAGAGCGAGCACTCGCCAAATGAGGACTTGGAGCACACGGATTTCGGCAGCGAGCGCCGGTGCGGAGGCTGCTTCCAGCAGGGACTGCACCTCCTCTGCGGTGAACAAGCGGTCGTACACGGTTTCCTCCTGTGCGGTGGTGTAGATGACGGAGGCTGACGGCGAACCGGCGGCGTGGGGTCCACGACGGGAGCAGTCGTGACCCGATACCGGCGGGAGCGAGACGAGGGAGCGGTCGAGGACCGCGGCGGCGGCGTAGCTGGCACCGGGGCGGTTGTGCGCCGGTACCGTGAGCAAGGGCGTGGCATCGGGGCGGTTGTGCGCCGACACCGTGAGCAAGGGCGTGGTATCGGGGCGGTTGTGCGCCGACACCGTGAGCGAGGGCGTGGTATCGGGGCGGTTGTGCGCCGACACCGTGGGCAAGGGCGTGGCATCGGGGCAGTGGCCCCAACGCCGGCGACTGTGCGGCTAGGCTACCGCTAGCGGCCAACATGATGCTGCGACTGCTCCCAGCCGGTGCGCGCTGTGCGCCAGACATGTCTCGCATCCGTCAACCTCCGTTCAAGGGGACATGTTGACGGGATGGGGTAGGAAACAACGGGGGGATTTGTCGGCATCAGGATTTGCAGGATGAAGGGATGAGCAGGATAGGGGGGCGGACCTACCCCCTGGCCCCCTATGGTCCCCCGCTGCGGCGGGGGAGGGAGTCTGCCCGTCCCTTCCCTGGAGGGAGGGGGTTTGGGGGTAGGCCCGCCGCCGCTTGCCGCGCTAGTGGAGCGGCACTTGCGCGGGATGGTATGATAGTGGGTGGAGGCACATGGGCTGGCAACGCGCGTCCCCCCGCAGGCAGCGCGTCTAGGATGTGGGGCAGGCCTCTGCGCCGCCGGCCAGGAGTGATTGCCGTTTGGACCCCTCCAGTATATCGCCCGTCGGTCTCGTACTGACGGGATTGAGTTTCTTGCTGCTCACGGCGCTGGCCGCCTTCTTTAGCGCCGCCGAAACCGCGGTGCTGACGGTGCCGCCGGGCCGTCTCCGGCAGTTGGCGGGTGAAGGTCAGCGCGCGGCCACCGACCTGTTGTGGCTGACCACCCAGGGCAACCGCTTCCTCGCCACGGTCAAACTGGCATTGACGGCGCCGATCCTCTTTGCAACAACGCTGATCGTTTGGCAGTACGGCGACTGGCTGGCCCCGCTGCTCGGCGGCAGTCAGTGGATCGCCGTCGTGATCGTGACCACGATTGCGACGCTATTGATCGTCCTCTTGGCGAAGTACGTGCCCCGCATTGCGGCTGCCCACGTGGGCGAGTCGACGGCCCTGATCTTCGCCCGCCCCCTCCGCGTCACGGCATGGCTGTGCTGGCCGTTGGTCTGGCTGCTCGACTCTATCGCCCGCCTGCTCTTTCGGCCGCTCGGCGCCGCGAGAATGCTCGATACCGTGCCGGTCGTGACTGAAGAGGACCTCAAGTTCCAAGTTGACGCGGCGGAGCAAGGCGGCGTGCTCGCCGAGACCGAGCGCGAGATGATCCACAGCATCTTCGAGCTGGACGACACGTTGGTCCGCGAGATCATGGTGCCGCGCGTCTACGTGGTAGCGGCCAGTAGCGAAAGGACGGTGCAGGAGGTGCTTGACCGCGCCCTCGCCGCCGGTCTCTCGCGGATGCCCGTCTACGCAGACGACATGGATCACATTCTCGGCGTCTTTTACGTCAAAGATGCCGTGCGTGCGCTGCGTCAGAGCGGCGAGCAGGAGGTGAACCTGCGGCAGGTCCTCCGGCCCGTGCATTTCGTGCCGGAGACAAAAAAGGTCGCGGAACTGCTGCGGGAGATGCGCCAGAGCAAGACGCACTTGGCCATCGTCGTGGACGAGTACGGCGGCACTGCGGGGCTGGTGACGATTGAGGACATCCTGGAAGAGATCGTCGGCGAGATTCAGGACGAGTACGACACCGAGGAAGCCCCGGTGCGTCACCTCAGCGAGCGTGAAGCAATCGTAGATGCCCTCGCGCCGCTGGGACAGGTGAACGAGCTACTCTCTCTGCGCCTCGACGCCGACGACGTGGATACTATCGGCGGCTTCGTCTACGACCGGCTCGGCCGCGTGCCGGAACCGGGCGACGAGGTGGTTGCGGACGGCGTGCGGCTCACCGTCGTCGCCATTGACGGCAACCGCATCAAGAAGGTCCGTATTCTGCGGCCGGTCCCATCCCCGGAGAACACGACCCCAGCGGAGCCGGCCGCCTGAGCGAGTTAGCCCCCCTATGCCCCCCCCCGCTGCGGCGGGGGGACGAGAGGCTTGGGCGCGATCCGGCGGCGGGGGGACGAGTAGTGCCCTCCCCCGTCGGGACGGGGGAGGGCAAGGGTGGGGGCTTAGGGGCGGGTGTGGCCGTTGCCGTAGACGATCCACTTGTAGGTGGTCATCTCGCCGAGCGCCATCGGGCCGCGGGCGTGGAGCTTCTGCGTGCTGATGCCGACCTCGGCACCGAGGCCGAATTGGGCGCCGTCGGTGAACTGCGTGGAGGCGTTCAAGTAGACGGCCGCCGCGTCTACCTCATTAATAAAGCGCTGGCCCGTGGTGTAGTTCTCCGTGATGATGGCCTCGCTGTGCCCGGAGCCGTAGTGCGCGATGTGGTCGAGCGCCGTGTCGAAGTCGGGGACGAGCTTGACAGCCATGATGTAGTCGAGGAACTCGGTTCCGTAATCGCCCTCGCTCGCCAGCGTGACGTTCGGGCGGTCCGCCAGCAGCGCCGCTGTCCCTGGGTCGCAGCGTAGCTCGACATTGGCGCCGTGTAGCTCGTCGGCCAGCGTGGGCAGCAGCCGCGGGGCTATCGCCTCGTGGACCAGCAGGGTGTCGAGCGCATTGCAGATCGAGGGCCGGCGCACTTTGGCGTTGTACGTGACCGTGCGTGCTTTCGCCAAGTCGGCGTCCGCGTCTACGTAGGTGTGGCAGACGCCCGCGCCCGTCTCGATGACCGGCACCGTCGAATTCTCGACACAGTAGTTGATGAGGTCCGCGCCGCCGCGTGGAATTATCACGTCAATCAGTCCGCGTGCCCGCAGCAGCGCGGTGACGCTCTGCCGGTCGGTCGTTTCGATCAGTTGGACGACGCCGGCGGGCAGCCCTGTCTCGGTCATCACCCGGCCGACCACTCGCGCCAGCGCCAGGTTGGAGTGGATCGCATCGCTGCCGCCCCGCAGCACGACGGCGTTGCCCGACTTCACGGCCAGGCTGGCGATGTCTATGGTCACGTTGGGCCGCGCCTCGTAGACGACGCCGATCACGCCGAGCGGCACCCGTTGCCGGCCCACTTGGATGCCGCTCTCGACGGTCCGCATCTCGATGATCTCGCCGACCGGATCGGGCAGCGCCGCCACGTCGCGGACGTCGGCGGCGATGGCCGCCAGGCGATCCGGGTCGAGCAGCAGCCGGTCTTGGGTATAGGCGGGCAGGCCGGCGGCGACGGCGGCTGCCAGGTCTTCCTTGTTGGCGGCCAGTATTTCGTCCTGTTGTTCGCTTAAGGCTTCCGCCACGGCCCGCAGCGCCTGGTTCTTCACGGCAGTCGGTGTCTGCGCCAGCCCGCGCGCCGCCTGCCGGGCGGCTTGGGCCTTGGTCCGTACTTCCGTCGCTGCGTCAATGTGCATTGTGGTCGCCATGGGGGTGCTCCTTCGTGTGGTGTGGTCTCGTTGGGAGATTATAGTGGTTTAGCCTCCAGCCCCCCTATGGCCCCCCCCGTTGCGACGGGGGGACGGGTAGACGGCGGGGGCTGCCCCCCTGTGGTCCCCCCGCTGCGTGCGGGGGGACGGGGGCGTGCTCCCTCCCCCATCGGGACGGGGGAGGGCTGGGGTGGGGGCTACTGCCCAGCGGCCCGCGGTAGCAGGACCAGGTTATTGCGGTGGACGACGGCATCGCCGTAGGTGTGGCCGAGGATGGTGGCGATGCGGCTGGAACGCTGGCCCTTGATCCGCTCGATCTCGTCGGACGCATAGCTGGCGAGACCGCAGGCCAGGTTGGCCCCGTCCGGACCGACGATAGCGACGGTCTCGCCCCGCTGGAACGGCCCCGCGACGGTCCGCACCCCGACGGGAAGCAGGCTGCGCCCGCGCGCTACCAGGGCAGTCACCGCGCCGGGGTCAATGTGGATGGCGGCCTGGTGTCCGAGCGCCGAGAGTATCCAGCGCCGGCGTGCTTCCGCCCGCGAGGTGGCCGGGTGGAAGCGTGTGCCGACGTGCTCGCCGGCCAGCAGCCGGGGCACGATATTGGGCGCTTTCCCCGGCGCGATCTGCACGGTGATGCCGCTCGTTGTCGCTATGCGCGCCGCTTCGAGCTTGGTCCGCATCCCTCCCGTGCCCTGGTCGGAGCCGCTTTCACCCGCGAGGCGCTCAACTTCCTTGTCTACCTGCTGCACGTCGCGGACGAGGCTGGCCGTCGGATCGTGGCGCGGGTCGGCGGTGTAGAGGCCCTTGATGTCGGTCAGCAGCAGGAGCAGGCCGGCGTCAACGAGATTGGCCACCATCGCCGAGAGGGTGTCGTTATCGCCAAAGCCGTCCCGGTACACCAGCTCGTCCACCGCAACCACGTCGTTCTCGTTGATGATCGGCAGCACTCCGTAGTCGAGCAAGCCGAGCAGGGTGTTGCGGGCATTGAGGTAGCCGACGCGGCTGCGTAGATCGCGCTTGGTGAGCAAGGTTTGCGCGACGGTCGTGCCGTGGGGATTGAACAGCGCGTCGTAATCCCGCATGAGCAAGCTCTGGCCAACCGCGGCCAGCATCTGCTTGCCGGAGATGTCCTTGCCCGCACGCCCCGGATTCAGCCGGGCGCGCCCGGCGGCGATGGCCCCGGAAGTGACCAGAACGACTTCCCAGCCGGCCTGCCGCGCGGCGATCAACTGCGCGGCCAGCGTGGCCATGTAGTCACGGTCGAGTGTGTCGTGGCCGCCGGTCAGGAGCGTCGTGCCTACCTTGACGACCACGCGGCGCGGCCGGGTCCGGGTGTCCGCGCTGCCGGTCATGTCTCCTGGTGAAGCCATTGCCGGAGTATAACAGCGGGCAGCCAGAGTCTCTGTGGGTGGACGGGGATATCCTCGACCCACACGTCCACTCGCTCCAAGGATATTACCGGTCGCCTAGCAGGTGAACAAAATCTAGGACGCCAGCAGTGGCGCGCAGAAGGTGAGTGTCGGCCACGACTAACTCAACGCCAAGCTCCTCTGCCAGCACGACATACAGCGCATCAAATAGTGTCACGCTAAGAGCCAGGGAGCACGAGAATGCCTGGGGTAACAGCCATCCGTTGGGGATCAGGCGAAACCGCGCACAAACCGGGCCAAGCCATTCTTCGAGGTGCCGATTGCCGGCCTGCGTGGTGACGCGGCCGTTGAGTACTGCCTTACGGATGGCGTTTGCAACCTCAATCTCAATTTGCTGCGGCGCCAATAGGACGAGTGCGCCCGCATCGTAACGGTCTAGGAGCGTATCGGCCTCCGCTACACCGCTTTCGTCGCGCAGGAGCCACTTGGCGGCAACTGAGGCATCAACGACAATCGCTTCGTCGGTATCCGATACGTCGGTAATCACGATGCGTCGTCTGCTTCGGCGCGAGTCTCGCGGATGTATTGCGTCGCACTGTCCGGGGCGATGCTGGGCAGCCTGTCCCGCAGCGCACGCAGGCGCTTGGTAGCGGCCCGACGCCGCGCTTTTTCGGCTTCGGACACTGGACGCTGAAGCTCCTTGAGGAGGCCCTTAGCCCAGCTAGCTCTGACTCGGTCTTGGATTACCATTATCGGAGTATAACAACGGGCGACGCGCCCGCCGCCGGGGTAGCTCAACGGAGCCGCACGACCAGCGCGTCGCCGGCGTCTACTACCACCGAGAGCGTGGAGCCGTCGTCTCCGAGGTGGGCCGTGGACTCGCCGGCCGCGGCGATGACCTCGGCGCGGAGCGTGCCGCCGAGTCCGAGGGCGGCGAGCGAGCGCAGCCGGATGGCGCCGCGCTGGGCAGCGCCGGGATTGCTGGCGAAGAGCAGCGCCTCGCCCGTTTCCACCTGGCGTAGCGACAGGTCCAGCGCGAGATGCGGCTCCGGGACCAGCCGACGGGGCACCAGCGGCTCCAATAGGTCGCTGATGAGCCGACGCAAGGCCGCGCCGTCCGCTGCGGCTCCCGCCGACGGAAGCCGCAGCGGAAAGCCGACGACCGTTGTGCTGCCGCGGCGTACCTCCGCCCGGTAGGCGACCGCCGGTCCGCGGCGCGAGCCGTGCCATTGCCACCAGAGGTCGTCGCCCGGCCCGGCCGCGAAGGTCAGCGGCTCGTTGGCGAGCGGCACGTTGCTACTCTCCGTACCGAACCGAGGCCGCGGCTGACCACGGAAGAGGGTGCTGAGGCGCTGCCAGCGGCCGTGGCGGCCGGCGCTGCGTTCCGATGTCGTGCTGATGGAGCGTGGGTAGAGGAAGCGCGTGTTGATCCGCCGGCCCGACTCGTCCGCGTGGATCGGCCGGCCGACGGTCAGTAGGTGCCCGCCGCCCACGGCGTAGACCACCAGCCGTCCGTAGGCCTCAAGCTCCAGAGAGCCGTGCCCAATGATGATGGCGGCGCGAAACTCGCCGAGTGTCTCGTCGTCCAGCGTGCTGAGGTCCAAGCACTCCGGTTGCCAGCCGGCTGTACCGAGCAGGGTGAGCAGCTGGCCGCTGGCGCTCGTCGCCAACGGTTCGTCCGGCTCTCCCACCAGCGCACTCAGCCCATCCCACAGCACCACCAGCGGGTCGTAGACGGGCGTGGAGCGCACCAGCAGCTCCTCGTACCGGTCCAGCCAGCGTCCCACCCGTGCCATTGCTGGCCACCCACCCGGCGCCGGCGGGTCGTCGTTCGCTGACAACGCGGCTGTGGCGCTCCAGCCGAGACTCCGTCCCCCCCGCGCCAACGCGGCCATGCTCTGCCGCCAGAGCGCACGGTCCTGGAGCGGGCCGGCCGGCTTGTTCCGCAAGTGCGTGATCGTGGGTGGCTGCCACACGGTTGTCGGGCGCCACTCGTCGAGCGCCAGCGCGTTGAGCTGCGCGGCGATGCTTGGCTCATCGGCCGCGACGGTCGCCAGCAAGTCGGGTACCGTGTCGGCATCGTCCGTGATCGCGTGCAGCTGCACGGCGCGGGCCAGCGCCTGCCGGGTGTCGGGTACGATCAGCGCCGTACCGACCTCCGGCAGGTACTCGCGGATCGGCTGCGCCAGCCGGACGAGCGTTTCCGCGCGGACCGACACGTCGAAGCGCCGCCAATCTCGCTGCTCGGCCGGCACGGCGCCCGGTCCCGGGGCAGCCACGCGCTGGAACGACTCCACCTCGCGCTGCCACTCAAGGGCGAGGTCGAGCGGGTCGTCATAGCACGCGGCGAGCCACGATTGATACGCGGTGACTGTAGCGGCAGCGGCCCGGTCGGGGCCGGGTAGCTCGGCCAGCGCCCAGAGCAGCGTGGCATCGGGCGCAATGGCCGCGACCGTCTGCACCACCGCCTCGTGCCAGTCGTTCGCTGCCTCTCGGTGCTCTCGATCCGCCGGGTGTGGCTGCTCGCCGTTCGTGCCACACAACCATGACGGGAGCTGTGCTACATCCGTTACGGGGACCAGCCCGAGATCGGCGTCGGCGATGATCGCCAGCAGGCGGCTCACGTCACGCTGCGAGTCGGTACTTCCGTCGAGGTCGAGGACATCGGGTGCCGGCGCATGATGCGCCCAGGAGATGGGGAGCAGCAGTCCGTGAACGCCGGCGGCCTTGGCCTCCGCGCATGTGTCTTCCCAAGCCTCCGGCCGCAGCTGCGGATACGGCAGCCAGGCCAAGCGTAGGATGCGCGGCCGGTCGTCGAGCCAATACTGCCAATCGGCGGCGTGGAGACGCATGATGGTACCTGTGACGGTGATGTGGTGCCTGAATCCTGGCAGGTTCGCCGCCGCGCGTAAAGGCGGCGGACGCGGTTTGCCACCGGATTTTGTGGAGCGGGTAGAGCCGGAGCGTTATAATCGCCTTTATCCCAGGTGATTCGGAAGAGGAGCGGCGATGGACACGTATGGCGCTGATCGTATCCGCAATGTGGGCTTTTTGGGACATATGGGTGCCGGCAAGACCGCCCTGGCCGAGGCCATGTTGTTTCGTAGCGGCGCGACCAGCCGCATGGGGCGCGTGGAGGACGGCTCAACCGTAGCCGACTATGAGCCGGAGGAGGTCAAGCGCGGTGGCTCTATCAACCTCGCGGTTGTCCCCGTGGAGTGGCAGGATCACAAGCTCAATATCCTCGACACGCCCGGGTATGCCGACTTTGTGGGTGAGGTCGTCGAGGCGGTGCATGTCGTTGACAGCGCAGTGATCTTTGTCGAGGCGGTGGCCGGTGTGCAGGTCGGCACCGAGCAGGTGTGGCAGCTTTGCGACGACCAAGGACTGCCGCGCGTCGTGGTCGTCAGCCGTCTTGACCGCGACAACGCCAGCTTCCGGCAGGTCATCGAGCGGCTACGCGAGATGTACGGCACCAAGGTCGCGGCGGCGCAGTTGCCTATCGGCGAGGAGGGCGACTTTCGCGGGGTGGTGGACCTGATTTCGGGCCAGGCGCTGTTCTTTGGCGACGACGGTGAGGTGACTGAGGGAGAGGTACCGCCGGAGCTACAAGACGACGTGGAGATGTTCGCCGAGCAGCTGGCCGAGACCGTCGCCGAGACCGACGACGACTTGGTGCTGAAGTATCTGGAGGGTGAAGGGCTGACTCCCGAGGAAGTGCGCGAGGGTATCAAGCAGGGCATCGCCAGCCAGCAGGTCATCCCGGTGTTTGCGTGCGCCGCCACCAGCGACAAGGGGGTGCGCCAGCTCTTGGATGCGCTGGTCGCGTTGCTGCCGGCAGCCGCCGAGACCTCGATTGCCGGGACGGACGCCGGGACCGGCAAGGCCAGCCAGTTGGACACTGATGCGGGCGGCCCGCTCGCGGCGCGGGTCTTCAAGACTCTGGCCGATCCGTTTGTCGGCCGGTTGAGCTACTTCCGTGTCTATTCCGGGACGTTCCGCTCCGACGCCCAAGTCTGGAACGTAAGTAAGGAGGAGTCCGAGCGGGTCGGCCAAGTGCTCATGGTGCGGGGCAAGGACCAGGAGCCGGTATCGCAGGTAGCGGCCGGTGACATCGGTGCCGTGGCGAAGCTGGCCGAGACCGCCACCGGCGACACGATCTGCCTGCGCGAGCAGCCCCGGCTGCTGCCGGCCATCTCCTTTCCGGAGCCGGTGTATTCCGTCGCCGTGGTGCCTGAGGCGAAGAGCGACCTCGACCGCATGAGCAGCGCGGTGTCACGGTTGCAGGAAGAGGACTTGACGCTCCAAGTCACGCGCAGCGTGGAGACGGCGCAGACGCTGCTCTCCGGCATGGGCGACTCGCACATTGATCTGAGCTTGGAGCGCATCCGGCGCAAGTTCGGTGCGAGCCTCAAGACGGAGCCGGTGCGGGTACCGTACCGCGAGACCATCATGGCGGCGGCATCGGCCGAGGGCCGGCACGTGAAGCAGTCGGGTGGGCACGGTCAGTATGGTGTCTGCACGATTGAAGTCTCTCCCCGCTCCCGTGGTGAGGGCTATGAGTTCGTGGATAACATCGTCGGCGGCGTGATTAGTCAGGGCCTACGACCGGCCGTGGACAAAGGCGTGCGCGAAGCGATGGAGCGCGGCGTCCTGGCCGGTTATCCCATCGTGGACGTGCAGGTCCGGCTCTACGACGGCAAGGAGCACTCGGTCGATTCATCGGAGATCGCTTTTCGGCTGGCGGGCGCGCAGGCGTTCCAGGCGGCGGTTCGCCAAGCCGGGCTGGTGTTGCTCGAACCGATAGTGCAGCTCGAAGTGCAGGTGCCGGAGGCCAACGCCGGCGACATCATCGCCGATCTCAACCAAAAACGAGCACGTATCCAGGGCATGGATACCGAGGGCGGCCACACGACGGTCATCACTGCCGATGGTCCCCAGGCCGAGTTTGTTCGCTACGCCACCGACTTGCGGTCCATCACCGGCGGCCGGGCGTCCTTCAAGGTCCAGTTCTCCCATTACGAGGAAGTCCCTGGCCACGTGACCCAGCAGGTCGTCGCGGCCGCGCGTGCAGCCCGCGAGAATGGGTAGCGCCGGCCGGTAAGTGGGATACGCGGCGTCAACGGCAAGCGGCTATCGCCGGCCGGAGCACGTGCCTAGTCGCTGCGGGACCACTACTCGGACTGCGAGGGTGGTGGCTCCTGGAACGGCTCGCCTCGCGCTGCCGCTTCGAGGCGCCGATTGTTCCAGGTCTCCCATCGGGCATTCGCCTCAGCGCGACCTTCAGCCTGACCTTCAGCGCGACCTTCAGCCCGACGCGCTTCCCGCATCCGTTCCAGTCGCTCCTGCAGCATATCCGATAAAAACAACACCGACCTCTCAGTCCCCGGATACAGCCATGCAGTAGCTCAGGTTCAGGTACGCGCGGTGGTACCGCTACTCGGACTGCGAGGGTGGTGGCTCCTGGAACGGCTCGCCTCGCGCTGCCGCTTCGAGGCGCCGATTGTTCCAGGTCTCCCATCGGGCATTCGTCTCAGCCCGACCTTCAGCCCGACCTTCAGCCCGACGCGCTTCCCGCATCCGTTCCAGTCGCTCCTGCAGCATATCCGATAAAAACAACACCGACCTCACTATCTCTGTGACGATCAAGCTCACTGGCGCCACGGTGACGATGACCGGAGCCATGGCAGTACAGAACGCCAGCAACGCTACCCAGGGATCGGGGGCCGTTCGGACACCCTCCCCCTTCCATACTACCAAGACGGCGCCGAGCAGCACGAGCACCGTAAAAAGGGAAAAGTAGATGTGCTTGAACGATTTCTCGACGCTCCAGATGGACTCTCGCTCCTCCTCGCGCCGGCCGCGGTCCGGCGGACCGCCAGGTCTTGCAGCGGACATAGGCTCAGTCTTGGATTACCCTGTTTCGTGCGCCACTGTTGCCGCAACTTCCGTCAGGCAGCCTCTTGTTCGGAAGGGTACGTTGCCGACTTATCTTTGTAGCATACCCGCTCGCCGTGCTGCAATCGTCACGACCCTTGTTGCTGCTCCACTACCTGCCTCCGGGGAGCTAGAGGCCCTATCCGACTCTAGTGCTACGCCGGTGTTGTGGAGGGGCGCGCCGTAGTCCCCGGCGGGGTTGCACGCAGCAGGATCATTGCGCCAACAGTGCTCATCAAGCCGGCCAGCCAGAACAGCGCGTTCAGCCCGACGGCATCCGCCAGTCGCCCCCCGACGAGCGGACCGAGCAGCATCCCGCTGGCATACACGGCCTGAAAGACGCCCATGGCCGTCGCTCGCTCCGTGGATGGCACAGCCAGGATACTCTGGCTCATCAGGCTGGTCTGCAAGAGGCCGCGTGCCAGGCCGGCAATGCTCTGCGTCAGGATGAGCAGGGGCAACGCGGCCGTCTGCCGGAGACCGATGCCCAAGGCCAGCGCGGGGACCAATGGGATCACAGCCGTCATCGCCGCATTGAGTAGGAAGCTGGCGATGGTGGGGCCGCGAAAACCGAAGCGATTCACGATGGTCGGCGCCAAAAACTGCGCGGCCATCAGCGACAAGACGCTCAGTGCCGTGAGCACTCCGAGGTCGGCGCGATTAGCGCCCAGCTCATGGGCCGCGAAGACCGGCGTAAAGCCATAGATCGTGGTGAATTGAACATAGGTGTTCACCGCAGCAAGGCCGGCGACGAGTAGCAACTGTGGATGGGTGCCCACTGCCACGAGGCGGCGCCAGGTGACCGGCGCCACGGCCGGGCCGGTCCTGGCCTCGACGCACAGCCCGACTACTACGATCCCGACAACGGCCGCCCCGGCGGAGAGATAAAAGGGCGCGTGCCACCCCCAGCTTTGGGCGGCTGCGCCGCCGATAAAGGTCGCCACGGCTTGGCCGAGGCCGTTGGTGACGGCGAGGAGGGCGACGGCTCGCGTCACCTGCGCTGGCGCGAAGTAGCCGGCGTACATCACGGTGATGACGACCCAGGCGCAAGCGCCGATGCCGGTCAGCGCCCGCGCGAAAATCAGGCCGGGCGGCGCCGGCATCCAGACAAACCAGAGCGCGCCCAGTCCCGCTGCGCCCAGTCCGGCAATGACAAACGGCCGGCGCCGTCCCAAGAGGTCGGATCCAACCCCGACGGGAATACGCAGCAAGAACTGCATGATCCCGTAGGCACTGAGCATCACGCCGATTACCGTCAGGGAAGCGCCGTTTCGCTCGGCGTAGACCGGCAGGATGGGCACGTAGAAGTACAGGGCGATCCAAAAGCAGAAGTTCACGACCTGGAACAGCCATGGGCTGAACCGGCGACGGCGAGAGGAGGGCTGGCGCGGCGCGCTGGTAGCCGCGGCGGAGTTGGTTGCCACGCACCGAGTATAGGCGGCCCCGGCCCGGCACGCTCACCGTCACAGCCTCTCCGTCATTCCGGCTCCGCTCCGCGCGCTCGCTACCGAGCGCCTTGGCCCGCTGGGCGCGATAGGCTACGCTCTGGCACGATGAGCGGCGAGTTTGTGCGCGTCGGGCGCTTGCGCGATGTCCCGCCGGGCAAGCTGAAGCAGGTGCGGTGTGCCGGTCAGGACGTGACTATCGCCAACGTCGGCGGCACCATCTACGCTTTCGATGCCTACTGCCCTCATGCCGCGTGGCCGCTGGCCTGGAGCGGCGTGGAGGTCGGTCCTCCGGCTCGTCTGCGCTGCGGGCTGCACGGCTGGCTGTTCGACCTGACGAGCGGCGACGCCATCCTGCCGCCGGAGCCGCAGTGCTTGCCGATCTGGGAGACGCGCGTTGTCGGCGAGCACATCGAGGTGCGCTGCGCCGGAGCCGGCCAATCCACTGGGCGTTGACCGGGCCGGCGGGTTTGCCGCAACGGCCGGGGCGTGCTATAGTACGAATCTACTCGGTAGCAGAGCGCGTGCCGAGCGCGGACTTTCACAACTGAAGAGTAGTAAGAGGTAGCTTGCGATTTGTGAAGAGGCTAGGACGCTTTCCGATCAGAGTTTTGCAACACTGACCATCGCTCCGTGTGAGCGGTGGTAAATTAGGGAGAGTTTGATCCTGGCTCAGGATGAACGCTGGCGGCGTGCGTGATCAATGCGAGTCGGACGGGAGAGCTACGGCTCTTCAGTGGCGTCCGGGTGCGGAGCGCGTGGGCAATCTATCGCCGGGTGGGGGCTATCTTCCCGAAAGGGGGGCTAATCCCGCCTACGCTCGACGGTCGCCGGATCGTCGTGGAAAGCACCAGGGGGCAGTTCCCTGGGGCGCCCGGTGCGGAGCTCGCGTCCTATCAGCTAGTTGGGGGGGTGATGGCCTCCCAAGGCCAAGACGGGTAGCCGGGCTGAGAGGCTGACCGGCCACACGGGGACTGAGAGATGGTCCCGCGCCCTACGGGGTGTAGCATGAAGGAATCTTGCACACTGGGCGAAAGCCTGATGCAGCAACGCCGCGTGCGGGATGACGCCTTACGGGGTGTAAACCGCTGTACGGGGGGACGAATTTGACGGTACCTCCGCAGGAAGTCTCGGCTAACTCCGTGCCAGCAGCCGCGGTAAGACGGAGGAGACAAGCGTTATCCGGATTTACTGGGCGTAAAGGGCCCGTAGGGGGTCGTCTACGGGCGTCGTGGAAGCCCCGTGCTCAACGCGGGGAGGTCGGCGCCGACGGGACGACTAGAGGCTGGGCGAGGCGCGGGGAACGGCGGGGGGAGTGGTGGCATACGTAGAGCCCCGTCGGAACACCGGTAGCGAAGGCGCCGCGCTGGACCAGTCCTGACCCTGAGGGGCGAAAGGGTGGGGCGCGAACGGACTTAGATACTCCGGTAGTCCACCCCCTGACCGATGGCCACTGGGTGTCGCGGGTATCGACCCCTGCGGTGCCGGCGCCGACGCAGTAAGTGGCCCGCCTGGGGACTACGGTCGCAAGACTAAAACTCAAAGGAATTGACGGGGGCCCGCACAAGCAGCGGAGCGTGTGGTTCAATTCGACGCAACGCGCAGAACCTTACCTGGGCTGGACTACGCGGTAGTAGGGGGCCGAAAGGCGCCCGACCCCTTGGGGAGCCGCGCCAGATGCTGCATGGCTGTCGTCAGCTCGTGCCGTGAGGTGTTGGGTTAAGTCCCGCAACGAGCGCAACCCTCGGGGGCAGTTGTGTTTTCTGCCCCGACTGCCGGACGAACTCCGGAGGAAGGTGGGGATGACGTCAAGTCCGCATGGCTCACACGCCCAGGGCTACACACACGCTACAATGGCCTCGCCAATAGGTAGCCACCCCGCGAGGGGGCGCGAATCCTGCAACCGGGGTCTCAGTGGGGATGGCAGGCTGCAACTCGCCTGCCTGAACGTGGAGTTGCTAGTAACCGCCGGTCAGCATACGGCGGTGAATACCGTTCCCGGGCCTTGTACACACCGCCCGTCACACCACGAAAGCGGGCCATGCCTGAAGCACCCCCGGGGTGGACAACTACCCCCGGTGCGAGGGCCGGGTCCGTGATTGGGGTGAAGTCGTAACAAGGTAGCCGTACCGGAAGGTGTGGCTGGATCACCTCCTTTCTAAGGGAGTCGGTGTGAGTGGCTGCTTGGTTTCGGCCAGTGCAGTCATCTCACCACTTTCTAGGTCGGTCTGCGGTAGTGACGCCGGTTTTCGGCGTCCTGTCGTAGTCATTTTCGACCGGAGCGATCAGTTTTCTTCCCTTGCAACGCCTCTTACTACTCTTCAGCGGTGAAGGCGCTCCATGCCTCTGCACCGCGGGCCTTTAGCTCAGTTGGTTAGAGCGCAGTCCTGATAAGACTGAGGTCCCTGGTTCGAATCCAGGAAGGCCCACCAAACTGGACAGAATCAAGAACCGTCATGCTCAGGTTCAAGCTGGAGTAGTAACTCGGCCCGCGATCCTATATCCCTAGTATGGCTTGTCCCTCCCAAGACCTCAGCCGCCTGGTCGAGCCATTGAGCTAACCTGTGAGTGGCTGACAACCCTGCCCTAACCCTCGCCAACTGAAGAGGAGCCGTTCCCCGCGTCGCCACAGAAGCAGCCCATCCAGGTAGCCGGGCCAACCGACCTCATCTACGGACAGCCGGTACAGATAAGCAACCAGGACTGCCAGGATGGCATCGTGGGTCACGTAGATGTTGAGGTGTCCGCGACAGCGGAGGTTGCTGGCAGCTAGTCCCAATAGCAGTTCAATACCCTCGGCGGTTCCTCTCATGCCGGCAGGAGGCTCGGCCTGGGTGAGTTGGCGTTTCACTATCTCCAATATGTCAATCTCCAAGAACAGCGCCCCGCTGACCTTCTCATCCACGACGAAGGGGCCGGGAGCGCCTAGTCGCCAATCCAAGGCGACCTCTTCAGGCCAGCCACCGCCGCGCAGGATCGCCTGCGCCGTCGACACGCACCGCGGTACCGGGCTGGCGGTGACCCCTACCTGTAGCCGTAGCCCAGACAGCACCGCTCCAAGCCGCTCCGCTGAGGCGACTCCACAGGCGGTCAGGGGCACGTCGACGCCGAATGTCCCTGGCGGAATATCCTCCCGTTCGGCATGTCTCAGAATGAGTGCCGCGTCGGCTTGCGCTGGAATGTTGCTGAGTTGTGCAGCGATCCAGGACACGCCGGCAGAACCGCTCATAGTGCTCTTGCCCGGGTGACTGCGCTTACGGACCCCGTCTTGATCCCGTCGAGCAGGCCGAATCTAGCTTGGGCAAGGAGGTTCACGGGCCTGGCCGCTCCCTCGTTTCGGCTAGACCTGCCCGTTGATCTGCCCCCTGTTCGACCGCGACCGAACTCATTGTCCTTTCGGCTCTGTCTATCAGGCTGCGGTAGATGCTCTCCACCGCAAGGGCGTGTTCCACCATGTCCGGGACGTTCCCGTCCTCCGACTGCACGTATCCCCGACTTCCCAATCGCCTCGCCAGTTGCGGGTCATCGGCCAGTCTTTGCATCTGCCAAGCGAGGGAACGGGTATCGCGATGGGCGAAGAGTAGGCCGTTTCGCTCGTGATGCACATACTCGGCCATGCCTCCGTAGTCGGCGGTTATTACGGCGACCCTGGCCTGCAGCGCCTCGTGAATGACGAGGGGCGAGTTCTCTGCCCAGATCGAAGGCACGACAATGGCGTCGCAGCGGTTGAACACGTCAGATACGATATCCTCGTTCCTGTACTCCCCCATCCACTCGACACGGTCACCCGCACCATCGGGCAGGGTTCGCACCAGTGCCTTCAGTCCCTCGGTCTCGACACCCCAGTCACGGCCCCAGATGCGGAGCCGAGGGCCGCCGGACACGCTGCCAAAGGCCTCTATGAGCTGATTCACTCCCTTCGCCGGTATGTGTGTTCCAATGTACCCGAACGTGAACGGTTCACCCCCCGTTCTGTTTCGTCCCTCCATGCGCTGCCGATGAAAGCCGTAATCGAGGTACGTGAGCTTGCCTTCCGGGAGGTCGAAGTCGTCCCTGAAGCGCCGCAGTAGATACCTCGACGGCGCAATGAACACATCGACGGCATCACAGACCTCTCGGACATGTCCCATCCGCCGGCCCACCCATTCCGTCCAGTAGGCGGCGTCCGCCTCGTATTCCCGCTCGTTGCCGGAGAAATACCGCACGTAGCAACGCACGGCGCACTTTCTGTCGTCCTGCCCGTCGCAGACCGGCCAGACGTCCGATGGGTCTTGGGGGTACATCTGAATGAACTGACCCCTCGGACACATCAGCCAGTAGTCGTGCAGGGTGAACACCACAGGAATGTGCCGCTGCCTCGCCTCGAACACGAGCGAGGTGGACAGATGGTATAGATGTCCTATATGAAGCACGTCGGGTCGAAGGTCATCCAGCAGGTGGGCGAAGGCCCTGTCCACAGCAGCGTGCCGGTACCCGTCCGCCGCCCGCGCCATGTTCACGACGTGCAGGGTGATTCGAGGATCGGAAGAGTCCGTCTCGCGCTGTGTCGCGTATTCGGCGAGGAATATATCCTCCTGCCTTGTGAAGACGTGTACCTCATGGCGTTCGGCGAGCGCCTGGGCCAAGCCCTGGGTATAGACTTCAGAGCCCGCGTTGTAGCGCATCGGATAGCCGTGAATCACCTGGAGTATCTTCATACTGCACTCCACCTTACCACCGCTCCGGACTACCGCCAACCGGTCGAGCCGGACGAATCCTGTGTTGCGTTTCCGGTTTCCGAACCCTCGCACCTCACCATACGACGAAACGCCGCTATTGTGCTCGGTCTGAGGCTGCCTAGGCCCGGAAGAGCCCGGTGGAGGCCGGTGCGCCCGCTACCCGGCCGACCACGGATTCATCACCTCAACCCCACAACCGGTAAAGTCATCCACATCCCTCGTCGCAATCCGCGCCCTCGGGAGCGGGCAATTGCTGCGATCTGGCAGTCGGCTTGACTGATTGGCCGGCCAGCGGCACGGCGGTCCGCCGCGATCACGGCATATGCGCGGGCGGCCGCACTATCGAAGGGAAGAATTCGAGGTTGCGGACCGTGATAGTGGCCATGCCTGCACCTCCGTCTGTGCGCTCACTCCATCGTACCACGCCTGCACCGCTAGCAATTCGGCCGGCTGGAGGCGGTGGGCGTCGTGGTCCAGCCTGTGAAGGCGGAGCGCAGGGGCGTGCATTGCACCGATCCGTCCTTGCTTCATCGGAAGAAACTCCCCACCCCAGCGGGTTAGAGGTTTCGTGGTTATAGGCCTATTGCCTCACCCACGCCGCCTGCCTATAATTACCGGGTGCAATGACGGAGACGGGGAACTTGGGAACCTACAGGGGCACGACCAATTCAAACGTGGTACTGCGTACAGTCCCCTTAGGCTCACTCCGCATCTAGTTGATTGCTGGTCGCTGTCCTGTCTTTCGGGGATGTAGCTCAGTTGGGAGAGCGCCTGCTTTGCAAGCAGGAGGGCAGGGGTTCGAGTCCCCTCATCTCCACCATTCCAGCCTTCTTCTTCCCCGCCGAGGTATTGCGGTCACAATCATTCTGCCGCTGTATCACGATGGAGCACGGCGAGAACGCCGGTGGTGGCGGATACGGAGATTGGGTGGGTCGAGCGGATGGCACCGCCGTTCGGCATGGCGCGTGGTACACTTAGTAGGGTAGTCCGCTGTAGATCAGGTGACGGGGCGTTGGAGTAGTGGACTAACTCATCACCCTTTCAAGGTGAAGATCACGGGTTCGAATCCCGTACGCCCTACCATTTCCGTTTTACGTGTGCTTTATGTGGGACTCGACAGCGTTGGGACACCTTCCGAATCTCCTATAGCTTCAAGGGTCGCTCGTTCCTGCACCTCAGGCCAATGGACTGGTGAGCCACTGGGCCACCGCGGTGATGGTGCCTGGTTGCATTTGGCCGGCTCCTGCGTCCCGCAGCAGCCAGATTCGCGTCAAGGGCTACACTGATCGGCCCATCAGGAGAAGACGAGCGTCGCCTCGGCGACCCCGGTCAGTTGGCCGAGTTGGTTCGCGCCGGTGATCTCGATGTCCACGAGGCGCTTGCCGTGGTGCGCTCGCTTGGCGGTGACGGTGCCGCGGTAGGTGTTGGTGTCGCCGGGTCGGAAGTTCTTGATGGCCTTGAAGAGCAGGCGGCCGCCGCCGTAGAGCGTGCCGCCGGGTGCCCAGCGCTCCAGCATCGCGTCGAGGTAGCCCATGATCGTGATGCCGCCGACTCCGTGCATGGTGCCCCAGGGGAAGCGGCCAGGCTCCTGAATCGCCTCGCTCGACTGACTGCTCAACTCGTCCTCCGGGGCCGCGGCTCCGTCGGCCTCGGTCTGGGGGGGCGAGTGAATGGTGAAAGGGTGGACCGCACCGCCGACCGCGATGGTCTCGAAGGTGACGGTCTCCACCGCGTCCGGGCGCGTCTCCTGAAGCGGCGACGGCGCGAGGTCCGGGCCGGGCCGGCGCGCCGCGGCGCCGGAGCTTGGCCGAGACCGGTCGCGCTTGCGGAACTCGAAGATGGACGTGTGGTCGATCTCGGCCAGCTTCTCGCCCCGGCCGTTGCGTGGCTCGATCCTGAGCGTGACGAACTTGTTGCCGCGCCGCTCATACTTCTCCAGCACGGTGGCGACGCTGGTCACGGTGTCTCCCAGCCGGATGGCGGCGAACCAGCGTCCCTCGCACTTGGCGAACGGGGTTGCGTGGGCGGTGATAATCGCCATCCCGTTGTTCTCGGCGACACCGCCCCGGTTCTTGGGGGCGAGGGAGAATATCTGGGTCGACATGGCGAACGGGGGCGCGTCCGAGTAGTAGTCCGGGTTCATGCTGCGCGAGGTGGCGGCGTGGCGCACGATGGAATCCAGAGTCACCTCGTTGGCGATGGGCTGTGCCCGCTGACCGACCTCGACCGCTGCGTAGTCCCACGTCCTCGTTTCGATCAGGACCATAACGTCCTCCCGCGGTCGATCTCCGGCGTCCCGTTTGGGTGCCGGTTGTGCCGCCTTAGTCCGATCATGCCAGTGCCCCTCACACTCATTCGAATTAATCCCGAATTGGGACACCGGTGTGGATCAGATGCTAGGCTGACGGCGGAGACGATGTCAACTGCCGAGAGCGACAAGTCCCCGCCCCATTCCCCGTCAGCGCCCGCGGACGACACCGCTGGCGCCCTCGCGGGCCTGGTTGTCGTGGAGCACGCGGAGGGGATCGCCGGCCCGGTGTGTGGAAAGCTGCTGGCGGGGTTCGGCGCCGAGGTAATCAAAGTCGAGCCGCCCGCCGGTGACGTGTCCCGCACGCTGGGCCCCTTCCGGGCCGACGTTCCCAACCCCGAGGCGAGCGGCCTGTTCCTCTATCTGAACGCCGGCAAGCAGAGCGTCGTGGTCGACGCCGACAACCCAGCGCACCGGCGCCGGCTGCGGGAGCTGATCGACCGGGCCGACGTGCTGATCGACGGCCCGCCGGGCCTCGAAACGGCCGCGCTGTCGCAGGCAAACCCCGGCCTCGTCGTGGTGTCGATCACCCCGTTCGGGCGCTCCGGTCCGTATCGGGACTTCGCAGCAACCAACCTCGTCGTCCACGCGCTGAGTGGTGAGCTTGGGTTGGCCGGCAGCCGGCAGCTCCCGCCGCTCAAGAAGGGCGGGAATCTGGCCGACTACCACGCCGGCTGTCACGGCTTCATCGGGGTGGTCGCGGCGCTCCTTGCCCGCGACCGGCTCGGCGGGCAGCACGTCGACGTCTCGCACCTGGAGAGCCTGACGTCGATTCTCGGCGCCACCATGAACGGCTGGCTCTACGACGAGCAGGTGTCGCAGCGGGGCGATGCGGACCCGTGGAGCCTGGGGACGGCGGCACGGCGGGGGGAGGACGGAACGCACTGGGAACCCAGCGGCGTCTGGCAAGCGCGGGACGGGTACGTCCTGGCCTACGGGCGGTCGTCCGCCGACTGGACGGGTGCCATCCGCGCGATGTCGGAGGACCTGCCGGCCCTCGCGTCGCCCCGCTTCACGACGGAGGCGGGCCGCGGCGCACATGCCGAAGAGCTGACCCGGCTGTTCGGCCGTTGGGTAGCCGCGCACACCAAGGAGGAGGTGTACCGGCTAGCCCAGCGGTACGGTCACGCCTACGGCTACGTCGCGACGGCGCGGGACCTGCTGAAGTCGCCGCAGCTGCGGCACCGGCGCTTCTTCGTCCGGGTGCGGCACCCCGTCGCGGGCAGGATGACGGTGCCGGGCGCACCGTTCAGGATGTCGAGGACGCCGTTCGTCACCCGTCGCGCGCCGCTGTTAGGAGAGCACGATGGCGCCGCCCTCCCCCCTCGCGGCGCGCGGATGCGCCGCAGTGACGGCCACGAGGCCGGCCGCCTGCCGTTGGAGGGGCTGCGGGTGGTGGACTTCACTCACATCTGGGCGGGGCCGTACTGCACCCGCATCCTTGCTGACCTGGGGGCGGAGGTCATCAAGGTCGAGTCGCCGCGGCGCGGCGACGGCGGACGCGGCCAGGGTATCGGACGCTACCACGCCTATAGCCGGAACAAGCTGGCGCTCGCGATTGACCTCCGCACCGACGAGGGCCAGCGGCACATCCGCCAGCTCATCTCGGTGTCGGACGTGGTGGCGGAGAACTTCAGCGTGGGCGTCACCAAGCGGCTGGGCGTGGACTACGCGGACTGCCGGGCGATCACGCCGAGCATCGTCTACGTTGCGCTGCCCGCGTTCGGGCGGACGGGGCCGGAGTCCGGGTTTGTGGGCATGGGCGCCACGCAGGAGGCGATGTCGGGCCTGCTGGGCATCAGCAGCTACCCGGGCGCGGTGCCTAGCCCGACGGGGGTGAAGTACGGAGACCCTAATGGCGGCTTGCTCGGAGCCGTCGCCGTGCTCGCCGCCATTTACCACCGGGCCGCGACCGGGGAGGGACAGCTGATTGATCTGTCGCAGCGAGAGGCCAACATCTTTACCCTGCCCGAGCCGGTTCTGGACTACGTGCTGAATGGCCGGACCGCTGAGGCCGGCGGCGGCAAACGCCCCGACCGTGCCCCGACGGGATGCTACCCGTGCGAGGACGACGAGTGGGTCGCCATCGACGTGGAAACGGACCGACAGTTCCGGGCGCTCTGCGCGGTTGTGGGGCTGCCAGGCTTGGCGGCCGACAGCCGGTTCGCAACACCAGCGCAGCGGAAGCGCAACGAGGGGGAGTTAGATGAGATCATCGGTTCTTGGACGCGGGGGCGCAGCGCCGAGGCGGCCATGTGTCTGCTTCAGGACGCCGGGGTGCCCGCGGGGGCCGTGCTCACTAACAAGCAGGTCGTCGAGAACGAGCACTTCCGGGCCAGGGGCTTTTTCCAGCGGGACGCCGCGGGGCGTGTCCACCTTGCCGCCCCGTGGCGGTTCTCGAAAGTGGCGCTGGGCGTGCGGCGCTTTGCGCCCGAACTGGGTCAGGACACCCTCCATGTGCTCCGAGACATCCTCGGCGTGCCGGAGGCCGACATCCGAGCCATGGCGCGCAAGGGGGTCATCAAGCGGTAGGGGAGTCGGGGGGTGGAAACTCACAGGTCTCCTGCCGTTCTGGCCGCTTCCCCTTGATTGTCGTGACGGTGGAGGATGAGGTGCAACGATGACAACCACTGAGAGCGCACCGGCCTACACCGGACTCTTCTGGGCCAAAGCCGACCGCCAGGACCATCGGCGTATCCACCTGCTGGAGCACCACCTGGCCGACGTGGGCGCCTGCTTCGAGGCACTTTTGGCCCAACCGATTATCCGGCGCCGGCTGGCCCGGACCGCTGGTTTAGATCACCTCGACGACGCCACCGCTGCGCGTCTGGCAGTGTTTGCCGCCTTGCACGACATCGGCAAGGTGAACGTCGGCTTCCAAGCTCGAATCTGGCGGAAAGCCGATGTGCCGGCGGGCCAGCGCACACCACACCGCACCGGACACACGGAGGACCTGGTACCGGTGCTGACCGGCCAGGACGATGTGACTGCCGCGTGGTTCTTCGAGGCGCTAGGTTGGGTTGATGAGGTGCTGACCTGGGATGACAAGGGCGGCGTGACCGCGTGTGCCTTATTCGTCGCCGCCCTGTCGCACCACGGCGAGCCGCTGAATCTGCATGACAGCCGGTCGGCTAACTCTGGTGTCTGGCGTGAGTTTGGCAAGCTCGACCCGCGCCGCTGCGTCGCGCGTATCGGCAAGCTGGTGCGCCAATGGTTCCCGGCGGCGTTCGACTCCGGCGGGCCGCCGCTGCCGTGCGCTCCTGCCTTCCAGCATATGTTCCTGGGCCTCTGCAACTGGGCCGACTGGATCGGCTCCGACGAGGACTGGTTCCCGTACTGCGACCGGCCGGATGATAGCTATATTGCCACGGCCCGCGAGCGAGCAAAACGCGCCGTCAAGAGCACCGGCCTGAACTTATCCGATCAGCGGAACGACTTTGCTGACGTACCGGGGTTCGGAGAGCTGTTCGACATACCCGGTGCGCCCACGCCCAACGCCATCCAAGAGACTGCACAGCGCACGCCGCTGGAGCAGCCGCTGGTCATCATCGAGTCCGAGACCGGCTCCGGCAAGACGGAGGCCGCGCTGTGGCGCTTTGCCAAGATGTACGAGCGAGGGCTAGTGGACGGACTTTACTTTGCGCTGCCCACGCGAGCGGCCGCCGTTCAGCTTCACCGTCGGGTGACGAGCTTTATCTCGAACCTGTTGAGCGGCGACTATCAGCCTGAGCCGGTGTTGGCCGTGCCAGGCTACGTGCGCGCCGGTGACTTTGCCGGCCGTCATCTGCCTGACTACAAGGTACTGTGGGATGACCACCCGAACGACGCCACCCGCAACCGACGCTGGGCTGCTGAGAGCGCCAAGCGGTTCCTCGCCGCCCAGATCGCCGTCGGCACCGTGGACCAGGCGATGCTCGGTGCGCTCCAAGTGAAGAATGCCCATATGCGGGCGGCGTGCCTGGCGCGCAATCTCTTGGTCGTAGACGAGGTCCACGCTTCCGACACCTACATGAGCGTCGTTCTGGAGCAGCTGCTCGATGCCCATATCGGTGCCGGCGGCTACGCCCTGCTGATGTCCGCTACGCTCGGATCGGCGGCCCGCTTGCGCTGGCTCTTCCCGCTGCGCCGCGAAAGCGAGCTTCCACACCTCCCGCTAGATGACGCGATCAACACCGCCTACCCGGCCGTCACCACCCGGGGAGACGCCGGTGAAGCGGTCGTTCCGGCCGGCGAGAACGACCAGCGCAAGCACGTTCAGATCACCGCGCAACCGGAGATGCACGAGTTCGCGTCGGTCGCCCAACGCGCGTTGACGGCGGCCCGTGCTGGCGCCAAGGTGCTCGTGGTTCGCAACACCGTTGACTATGCCATCGAGACCCAGGAAGCGATAGAGGCGCTGGCCGGCCCCGCCGACGCCGGGCGGCTGTTCACCGTCCGCGGCAAGCGGACGCTGCATCATGGCCGGTTCGCCGCCGGAGATCGCCGGTTGCTGGATGACGAGGTGGAGCGGCAGCTTGGAAAAGGGCAACCCGGCAAAGAGAGGCCGCCCGGCGGACACATCGTCGTCGGTACGCAAACGCTGGAGCAATCGCTGGACATTGACGCGGACCTGCTGATTACCGACCTCTGCCCGGTGGACGTGCTGCTCCAGCGCATCGGCCGCCTCCACCGGCACAAGCGCAATGACCGGCCGGCCGGCTATAGGACGCCGGCCTGCATCGTCTTGACGCCGCCGGACAACGACCTCTCGCCGTTGCTGAAGAGCGGGCAGAACGCGAACGGCCTGGGGCCACACGGCGGTGTGTACGGAAGCTTGACAATCTTGGAAGCGACGCGGCGGCTGATTGCCGAATATTCCGAGTGGCGCATCCCGGAAATGAACCGCGAGCTGGTGGAGCGGGCCACGCATCCCGCTGCTATGTGCGACATTGCGAGGGAGATGGGCGACGAGTGGATTGTCCATGCGAACAAAGTCAAGGCCGAGGGATTCGCGAACAGCACCGAGGGACAGCACGCCATCATCAAGCGCGATAGGACCTTCCTTGATGAGAACATCGCCTTTCCAGGCAAGGAGGTGCAGATACGCACGCGCCTCGGCGATGACCGGATAGACGTGACCCTTGATCCCCCGCAGCCCAGCCCGTTCGACAGTTCGCAGACGATTGATACACTGGCGTTGCGGATGGACTGGCTGCCGCCCGGTAAGGAACCTGAATCAGTAGCGCCGGCGCCCGCCGATGGCGGATTCGAGTTCACCATCGGCAAGCACCGCTGCCGCTACGACCGCCGAGGGCTGCGCCGCCTCTAGCCGGCACAGCCCCGGCGTCCGCAACCCCGCGTGGGCGGGGGAACCAATGTGCGATGTGTGAGCATCGCCCTACGAAGGGGTCTACCCCCGCGCCAACCTGCGGGGAACCAGGGCACGCTTGACACCTCGCGCCATCATTGTATAGACTGAAGCTTCGCAGGGCAATAGGGCATTCGCGCGGTAGTGGCGGAATTGGTAGACGCGCGTAGTCTGGAGCTACGTGGCCTGTGGCCGTGTGAGTTCGAGTCTCACCTACCGCACTTATCCCTATGGCCTGTGGCCGTCCGATTGTACCAGTTTGGCTGACCTCCGGCTGGTCACTATTGATGGTAAGCCCGGACGGTTGTTGCCGGAGGCCCGGTAGCAGAGAGAGTGCAACCATTGTAGCAGAACATCCGTTCTGAATGAGGATACCCCACAGCAAGGACACGAACCATGTTCAACATCCTGACCGAACCGCTGATCCGCATGGATGCAACGGCCGACTCCGGCGTGCCGGCCACGCTGCCGCAAGTCTACGCCGCGCTGATGGCGGACAAGGTAGACGCATTCCCGGCCCTGCGGCCGCACCAGCGCCACGCCTGGCACGCCTTCCTCGTCCAGCTTGGCGCCATGGCCCTACACCGCACCGGCCTTAGCCAGCCGCCAGCCGCGGCCGCCGAATGGTGCAAGTTGATCCGCAGCCTCACGCCCGACTACCAGAACGACGAGCCGTGGCGACTGGTCGTAGAGGACATCACCCAGCCGGCCTTCATGCAGCCCCCCGCCTCCACGCCGGGCAAGCTCGCCGAGTACAAGAGCGCGGTCGAGACGCCCGACGAGCTAGACATGCTGGTCACGTCGAAAAATCACGACCTCAAGGCAGCGGTCACGTCATCGGCCACCATCAACGACTGGCTATTCGCACTGATTACGCTGCAAACCACGGAAGGCTTTGGTGGCGCCGGCAACTACGGGATTTCCCGGATGAACGGCGGGCTGGGGTGCCGGCCCGCTTTCACCCTCGCTCCGGCCTTGGAGCCAGAGATTCACACCGTCCGGCCGGGACTTCACGCTCGCCGCGACCTCGGAGCGCTACTGGAGTGTCGCGAGCAGTTGTTGAACGACTATCGCATGTATCCACCAGATGGTGGAATTCGACTGCTGTGGATAAAGCCTTGGGATGGGAAAAAGGTTGAGACCTTGTCCCTCAGCGACCTCGACCCCTTCTATATTGAGATTTGCCGGCGTATCCGGCTACAAGCCGATGGGAGCGGAACGGTGAGCGCCCTCCGCGCAACCTCAAAGGCGGCCCGTATTGAGGCCAAGGCGCAGAAAGGCCGCACCGGCGACCCCTGGACACCCGTCACCAAGGAAAAATCACTGACTCTGGCCGCCGGCGGCTTCTCCTACCGACAAACCGCTGCCTACTTCACGCCTCCCGACTGGCAAACGCCGCCCCTGTTCGCACTGACCGCTGCCGAGCGCCGCTCCCCACAAGACATGCTCCTGGTCGCGCGCGGAATGGTGCGTGGTCAGGGTAAGACCGAGGGCTATCACGAGCGGATCGTCCCGTTCAAGAGGGATGTGCTGGCACGCGCTTTCGGCCGCGTGGGTGGACGTGAAGAGCTAGGCAAGATAGCGGCGGAACGCATTGCGGACGTGCGGAAGGTGCAGCGCATCCTGCGACATGCGATCTGGACCTTTGCTGCAGGCGGCAAGACGGAGGGTGTCGGGAAGGAACAGCGTGATCGTGCTGATCCCTGGGCCGACAAGCTCGACGAGATCGTTGACACCACGTTCTTCGAGGAACTGCAAACGGAGTTCGAGGCAGATGATCCGGGCAGGCGCAAGCAAATCCGTAACCACTGGCTGAAGAACAACGATCAGGACGGCGTGATAGACCGGGCCTGGCAGATTCTCTGGGATGCTGAAGATTCCCTGCCTTGTCCGGCCATCCAACGTTACCGGGCGAGGGTACGCGCCGACAGCGTGTTCAATAGCCGCATCCGTAGCCCAAAAGACGGATTCCCAGAGTTGTACGACCAAGAAGGAGGTAGCGAGTGACGACTGAGGTGCTGACTGAAACTCCGGCACAGAGCCGCCCATGGGGTGAGGTCGCCGTCGGCTTTGCCCGTCAGTTGGCAGCCGATGATTTTTCGCGCGGCGACCTGGCCGAGTTGCGCCGCATGGACCCGGACACGCCGGACGCGGCTGCCTTCTGGCGCCTGATGGCACAGCAAGACTTGCTCGGCAGGCCGGCCATCGAACACAAGTGGGCGCTGGTCCTGCATGGCCTGGCGCTGATGACTCGCACTGCCGGCAACGACCTGGCGAGCCGATCAGCGCACGCGCCGAAAACGCCCATCGGCGAGGTGTTGTTCTATGGCGATGATCGGGGCAGGACAAGCGGCTTCTACAGCCATACGCGCCTGAACCGGCTGCTGACTGCGCGCGGGCCAATGCTGCGGACGCTGCTGGCGCGCATGTTCCGCATGTTGGGCGCCAAAGGATGTGCGTTCGACTGGTATCGGATGGCTCGTCTGATCCTCAATGAGGGTCACAACGAGGAACGAGCGGAATACGTTCGCCGCGACATAGCGCGGCGCTACTACTGGGCGGAGAACCGCGCGAGCCGCTCGCAGGACTAGGAAACGAACACAGAGTAAGGAGGCATGAAGTGACTACCCCAAGATTTCTGCAGATCCATACCCTACATTCGTACCCGGCGGCATTGCTGAACCGCGATGACAGCGGCCTCGCCAAGCGGATGCCGTTCGGTGATGCCGTGCGTACCCGTATCTCGTCGCAGTGTCTCAAGCGGCACTGGCGCGTGGCGGACGACGAGTTTGCGCTGAGGAACATTGACGGCTTTACTGGGGCTGTGCGTTCTCGGAACGTCGTTGACCGCGAAGTGATGCAACCACTGCGCGATGCCGGCGAATCCAGCGATGAGGTGTTGACGGCCGTTGGCGACGCTTTCAATGGCAGCATCTACGGGAGCAGTGGGACCACCGAATCCGGTCGTCAACCGCTGTTGCTTGGTTTGCCGGAGGTCGAGTACCTCCGGAAGCAGGCCGCCGCGATCTGCGACGCCCATCCCGATGATCCCAAGGCTGCGTCCGCGGCCGCCGAGCTACTGTTCAAGCCCCTACGCCGCAATGAACAGCGCGAGAATTTCCGGGCCTTCCAGGAACAGACCAGGCTACCCGGTGGGCTAATCGGCGCATTGTTCGGTCGCATGGTCACGTCCGACCCCGGCGCGAACATTGACGCCGCCATCCACGTGGCCCACGCCTTCACCGTCCACCAAGAGGAAAGCGAGAGCGACTACTTCTCGGTGGTAGATGACTTGCAGCGTGAGGATGAAGACCCTGGCGCGGCGCACATCGGCGATATGGAGCTGACGGCGGGGCTGTTCTACGGCTACGTCGTCGTGGATGTGCCGGGGCTGGTGTCCAACCTGACGGGCTGCGACGCCGAGGAGTGGACCAGCGCCGACATGACGCTCGCCGGTCAGGTGGTAGAGCATCTGGTGCAGCTGATCGCCACCGTCTCGCCGGGGGCCAAGCTCGGCTCCACCGCCCCCTACGCCCGTGCCGATCTGGTGCTGATTGAGGCCGGATCGCGCCAGCCGCGCAGCCTCGCCAATGCCTTCCGAGAGCCGGTAAAGGCGCAGACCAAGGCTGCCGTCGCCAAGCTGGCCGAGTACCTGTCGGAGGATGACGAGTGCTACGGCACCCGTGAGCGCCGGCGGGTGATGGCAAAGCGGAGTGTGCTGGTGGATGATACGTGCGACAAGCTCCAGGCAGAGTGGCTTTGCCTCGATGACCTGGCCGCCTGGGTCGCGCAGACGGTCCGGAACGGCGAGGCCGGGTGAGCCATGCGGCACCTGCTGCTTGATCTCCAAGCGCCCCTGATGGCGTTTGGTGGTGAGACGATAGACAACTACGGCGTCATCCGCGACTTCCCGGCAGCTTCCATGCTCACCGGCCTGCTGGCCAACGCGCTCGGCTGGCGGCGGATCGAGCGTCAGCGCCACCAACGGCTGCAAGACCGGCTGGTGTTCGCAGCCCGCATTGACCGCGAGCCAGCCGGCGGCGTGCGCCTGACCGACTTCCAGACTGCCAAGCTGGAGAAGAACGACCAAGGCTGGACTACTCGTGGTATTCCCGAAGGCCGGGCCGGTGGCGCCAACACCTACGATGCGCCGCACCTGCGTTACCGCGACTACTTTGCCGATATGCGCGTGACCGTCGCCTTGCGCCTGGACCCGGCAGTTGACGGTGACGGGCCGACGCTCGACGACCTCGCCGCGGCGCTGGACGAACCCCAGCGACCGCTGTTCATCGGGCGCAAGCCCTGTCTGCCGTCCGGTCGTCTCTTCGGGTGCTTCAGCGAGGGTAATACCGCGCTGGCGGCCCTCATGGGCCTGCCGATAGACGAGCCGAACCGTACCTCCGATGAGTTGATCCGGCTGCTCTGGCCCGCTGGCGAGGACGCGGCGGCGGACGCCGCTGCCAACCGGACGTACCAGTTGACCGACGAGCGCAATTGGGTATCCGGCCTGCACGGCGGCGGGCGTGAAGTGTGCGATGGGACTGCGCCGGTGGGTGCATTCGGTCAGCCGGCCGACGCACGGGAGGAGGCGCAGCCATGACCACCGCTGCACCGCTGTACATGATCCGGGCCGACCTGGATGTCAACGCCTTCCACCGCTGGGCCGGCGGCCAGGGACTCATCGCCCGGAACACGTTCGATCCCGGCTACGCGCTACACCACCTCTTGGTGCAGAGCTTCGGCTGTGACCTCGCGCCCAAGCCGTTCCGCCTGCTGATCCCCCGGCCGGAACGGGGCCGCCAGCGGCACGGCACGCTCTACGGTTACGCGGCTGCCGACGCCGCGGCGCTGTGTGAGGCCGCGGCGGCCTTTGCCTGTCCTCTCCAGAGCAACGTGCTGCCGGCGGCGCGTATCGAGAGCAAGACCATGCCCACGACCTGGCAAGCGGAGCAGCGGCTCGGATTCGAGGTGCTCATCCGCCCGGTCGTCCGCCCCAAAAAGCGCCGCTTGGACCCGCGTGGGGCTAAAGGTGGTCCCAGGAGTGCCGGTGCCGAAACCGACGTGTGGCAGTGGGAGGCGGAAAAACACCCGCGGGGCGAGATGAAGTGCAGCCGGGAGGCAGTCTACACCGACTGGCTGGCCGCGCAGCTAGAACGGCGTGGTGGCGCCGCGCTGGACAAGGCGGCGACGCGGCTGACCTCGTTCCAGCGGGTGCGGACGGCGCGGAAGCGCCGCGCCCACGCGACGGAGGGGCCCCATGCCGTGCTGCAAGGCACCCTCACCGTCACCGACCCCGACGCCTTTGCGTGCCTCGTCGCGCACGGGATCGGCCGGCATCGTGCCTACGGCTATGGCATGTTGTTGCTCCGCCCCCCGCGCCGTATCGCTGGCGCGTGAGCGGAGGCCGCCGCGTGACGTACCTTAACAACCGGCGGGTCAAAGCCACACCACACCTGGCACTATTCGTGTGGCTTTGGCCCGCCCGAAGATGGTTCTCCACACATATGGGAAAGACCGAGGTGACAGATGCTACCGCGCGACCGTATGGCTGCTGCAGCCGGCGGCACTCCCCTGCTGCGCGGCCGGCTGGGGCTGGAAACGGCCCGCATTCCCCACGCGGATCGTCATGGGCTGCTCTGGCTGAGTCGCGGCGCGCTGACCGTCCGGGACGGCACGTTGCGCTTCGAGCGCCAGGCCGACCCGGAGCGGGACAGCGCCCTCGACCGCGGCGAATACGGTATCCCGTTCCAGTCCCTTTCGATGATCCTGCTGGGTCCCGGGTCCACCGTCAGTCACGACGCACTGCGCTTGCTGGCGCGCCACGGCACCGCGCTCGTCGCGGTCGGGACGGACGGGGTGCGGTGTTACACGGCACCACCCCTGCTGCCGGACACCTCCGAGATCGCCCGCCGGCAGATGTGGGCCTGGGGCGACCCGGAGGGCAGCCGCATTACCATCGCCCGCAAGATGTACGCCTGGCGCCTCGGTGAGCTGCTCCCGCACGCGAGTCTCGATGTCTTGCGCGGGATGGAGGGCGCGCGGATGCGGCAGACGTACAAGAACCTGGCCCAACGCTACGGCATCACCTGGCGGGGCCGGCGCTATGATCGCGCGAACCCGCTGGCGGCCGACCTGCCCAATCAGGCCATCAACCATGCGTCGGTCGCCGTCACATCGGCCGCGGTGATTGCCGTCACCGCCGTCGGTGCGATTCCGCCGCTGGGCTTTATTCACGAGCACAGCGGCGACGCCTTTGCGTTGGATATCGCCGACCTGTTCCGCGACACGATCTTGCTGCCCGCTGCGTTCACTGCCGCCCGGCAAGTCACGGCGAACTCACGGCTGGACATCGAGCGGCACACCCGGCGGGTCACGGGCAAGCTGCTCCGGACCGAGCAGGTCATTCCTAAGATGATCGACCGCATCAAAGTGCTGTTCGAGGACGTGCCGCCACCCGACGAGCGGCGGCAACGGCAGCCGGCGCCGGTGAGTGAGGTGCAGCATGACCGTCGTCGTCACGATTAACGTCGAGGCGCGGTATCGCGGGTTTCTCGCCTCGGCGATGTTGGAGATCGCGCCTGGCGTATACACCTCGCCACAGCTGACGCAAGGTATCCGAGAGCGGATTTGGGAGGTGCTGGCGCAGTGGCATGGGGAGCTACGACAAGGCGCGATAGTGATGACGTGGCGTGACCCGGCGGCGGTGGGCGAGCAGCAGATTCGGACCCTTGGCGCAGCGCCCAAAGAGATCGTAGATGCGGAAGGTGTCTACCTGGTGAAGTACCGCTAGTATCCCGCACGTGTCGAACGTAGAAATAGGCGAGGAGCATCCAAGCGGTACCCTGCAAGGTGCAGTAGAGATGCTGTACACTTGTAGGGGTTCCCCCGCCCACGCGGGGATAGACCTAGGTGTCGCTTTCCTGTAAAAGCGAAGACGGCGGTTCCCCCGCCCACGCGGGGATAGACCGTCAGTCCTCTATGTCGATCGTAGCTTTGACGCGGTTCCCCCGCCCACGCGGGGATAGACCTCATAGTGTCGAGGTGAGGGAGCCTAATAAGGCGGTTCCCCCGCCCACGCGGGGATAGACCGGTACACGTTGGCGCCAGTGGAGGGAGAAGCGGGGTTCCCCCGCCCACGCGGGGATAGACCGCGGCCACGTCAGCCGCCAACAAGCCCGCCACGGGTTCCCCCGCCCACGCGGGGATAGACCGCCGCCATTGCTATTCCGAGGTTGGTTGTGGCGGGTTCCCCCGCCCACGCGGGGATAGACCCTATCGGCACCAGCGGGTCGGTGAACTCGAAGAGGTTCCCCCGCCCACGCGGGGATAGACCCTTCGGATAGCCCGGCTTGGCATGCGGCTCCTGGGTTCCCCCGCCCACGCGGGGATAGACCTCGGCAACAGGCCGGACGCGGCAACCATACCGTGGTTCCCCCGCCCACGCGGGGATAGACCGTTGGGAGCCGTTGTCGAACACTGCTACTTTGAGGTTCCCCCGCCCACGCGGGGATAGACCCGTGTTAGAACGGCGCGTGCTCATATCGGAGATGGTTCCCCCGCCCACGCGGGGATAGACCCGGCTCCCAGGTCTCCCGCTGACACTTTTACACGGTTCCCCCGCCCACGCGGGGATAGACCTTGGCGTATGCGCGAGCACCAGTTCGCACCGGCGGTTCCCCCGCCCACGCGGGGATAGACCCTGAAGAAGCGATGGCCGCGTATCGTATGTGGCGGTTCCCCCGCCCACGCGGGGATAGACCTATCAAGCGCGGCTCGGCGTTCTCCGCTACGAAGGTTCCCCCGCCCACGCGGGGATAGACCCTACACTCCGACTGACCGGCGGGGATCGTCCCGGGTTCCCCCGCCCACGCGGGGATAGACCTCTTCGCCACGTATCGCTCGCACGTGCGGCACTGGTTCCCCCGCCCACGCGGGGATAGACCCGTTCAAGCAGCTTGAGCCGCGGGTGTGGGACCGGTTCCCCCGCCCACGCGGGGATAGACCCGTCTGCGATTGGCTACACGCGATGGTCTCGCTGGTTCCCCCGCCCACGCGGGGATAGACCCTCGCGCTCCGGCTCTACGCCCTGGAAGCGGCGGGTTCCCCCGCCCACGCGGGGATAGACCGCTGCGCCTCAGTCGGTGGGCGCTTGCGAAGCTGGTTCCCCCGCCCACGCGGGGATAGACCGTCTGCGAGCGTGGAGAGGCGTGTGATGGCTGAGGTTCCCCCGCCCACGCGGGGATAGACCTCCTCCTCTGGGGGGAAGTCTGCTGCTGACCATGGTTCCCCCGCCCACGCGGGGATAGACCCCGCGGTTTCCGGCGGCACGGGTGGGTCAGTCGGGTTCCCCCGCCCACGCGGGGATAGACCCTGGGTCTGCATCGCTTCCTCCTACAGCCCCGAGGTTCCCCCGCCCACGCGGGGATAGACCGGTCCGCGGTATCCAGGCCCGCGCCTTCGATGGGGTTCCCCCGCCCACGCGGGGATAGACCTGCGCTGATCAAGCGTTTCCTGGGCCTCTGCCGGGTTCCCCCGCCCACGCGGGGATAGACCCTGACCTCGTTCACCATATCCTACTGCGTATGAGGTTCCCCCGCCCACGCGGGGATAGACCGCGCCAGAGCGATGCAACGGATAGCAGTGGGAAGGTTCCCCCGCCCACGCGGGGATAGACCCCGTATACGTGCAAGTGTGCTGACGAGGTTCATGGTTCCCCCGCCCACGCGGGGATAGACCTTTTGAGATTGTCGGACAAGGTTCGGACAAGGTGGTTCCCCCGCCCACGCGGGGATAGACCCTTCCGGCTCTATCCCCCTGAGCCAGTTGAGGAGGTTCCCCCGCCCACGCGGGGATAGACCGCTTTTGTGTCGGATAGCCGGTGCGCTCTTTCGGGTTCCCCCGCCCACGCGGGGATAGACCTGAGGGCGATGTTCGCTCGCTCCACCCGGACGAGGTTCCCCCGCCCACGCGGGGATAGACCGCCGACCGCGTCGTTCTGATGCTGGCTGGCATAGGTTCCCCCGCCCACGCGGGGATAGACCCGGCGTTGTATCTGTCTTGGTCAGGTCGTCGGCGGTTCCCCCGCCCACGCGGGGATAGACCCGTTGCTGCGAGGCCGCTATGCGGCTGCATAGCGGTTCCCCCGCCCACGCGGGGATAGACCCGGCGTTGTATCTGTCTTGGTCAGGTCGTCGGCGGTTCCCCCGCCCACGCGGGGATAGACCCTCCGACTGCACGTGATGCCCGGGCTGGTGGTGGGTTCCCCCGCCCACGCGGGGATAGACCCGTCGGTCTTCTCAATCCACTGGCTCAGGTCGCGGTTCCCCCGCCCACGCGGGGATAGACCTACATATAGCAATGCTTGCACCCCGGACTGACCGGTTCCCCCGCCCACGCGGGGATAGACCCTCGTCGTACTCTTCGCGGATAACCGCCGCTGCGGTTCCCCCGCCCACGCGGGGATAGACCCTATCCGGCTCCATGATGCTCTTCTCTCCGGTACAGACGTTACACCGGCAAAAACTCTTCCTTCGTGAGCGTGCAACTCCGAAACCGATCCGTCACGCAGCGCGTGTACTGCCCCGCCATAGCGGCCGCGGCATCGGTTGCTATGGTCAAGGATGGAAAGATTATGCCGGATACAGCGCCGCCCGGACTCTCGATGGATGGTACCAGCGGGGCCGAGGATGGGTGATAGGGACCGCCCGGACCACGGCATAGTCGTGTCGCTGGCGGAGTTTGGGGCTGAAGTACGATGAACGGCTCGAATTTGGTAGTATCTATGGCCCCCTTGGCCCTACCGCTTGCCGGACACTCCCGTTCGGAGCCGTGTGCTGATCGCCGAGGGCTGACCGTGACGCATGATCGCCGTTGAAGCCCCGCCACACCTCGCCGGTGTCGGACGCTACACCTACCAGCGCCGCCGCACGCGCTGCGTGATGGTCGGTGATGTCGGCGTGGGCGGTGAGCATCCCATTCGCGTGCAATCCATGACCACGCCGGCCACGCAGGACGTGGCGGCGACCGTTGCACAGACGGTCCGCTTGGTCGAGGCCGGCTGCGAGATCGTCCGCGTCACCGTTCCCACGGTCGCGGACGCGCGGGCGCTGCGGGCTATCCGTGTCGGGCTACACCGGCGCGGCGTCCGTGTCCCGCTCGTCGCCGACATCCACTTCAGTCCGGCAGCGGCACTCGAAGCGGCACAGCACGTCGAAAAGGTCCGCGTCAATCCGGGCAACTTCGCCGACAGCAAGCGATTCGCCGTGCGCGAGTACACCGACCGGCAATACGCTGCGGAGCTGGAGCGGGTTGCCGAGCGCTTTGCGCCGCTTGTGCGCCGGTGTCGGGAGCTTGGCGTGGCCATGCGGATTGGCACGAACCACGGCTCGCTCTCGGATCGGGTGCTGAACCGCTACGGCGACACACCGCGCGGCATGGTCGAGTCGGCGCTGGAGTTCGTGCGTATCTGCGAGGATCACGGCTACTACGATGTGATTTTCTCGATGAAAGCGTCCAATCCGAAGGTCATGATCCAAGCCTATCGGCTGCTGGCCGCCCGGTTGGATGCTCGCGGGACCCCGTACCCCTTCCACCTCGGCGTTACGGAAGCGGGCAAGGACGAGGATGGACGGATCAAGTCGGCCATCGGGACGGGCAGCCTGCTCGACGATGGCATTGGCGATACGGTGCGCGTCTCGCTGACCGAAGAGCCGGAAGCCGAGATTCCGGTCGCGCAGGCGCTGGTCCGGCCCTATAACGCCTGGCAGGAGCGCGCACGCACGGCGCGAGAACAGGGCGCGGCAGCGCCGCCTCCGGCCTCCGAGCCGGCTGCCGCGGCGCTACCCGATAGCCGCGATCCCTACAGCTATACCCGCCGGGCAGCGCGGACGACCGTTGTTGGGGACGTGGCGTGGGGCGAGCAAGCGCCCGTGCGGGTAGTGCAGCGGTATGCCGGGCCGCTGGCGGCGGTCCCGCACGTCGAGCGCCGGGTACGCTGGATGCGCCGCGCCGACGGCTGGGTACAACCGCGACCCGATGCGGTCTCCGTGCAAGTCACGAGCGAGGCCGACCTCGCGGCGCTCCGGGCGCTCCACCGGAGCGCGCACGGCGATCTTCCCGCCATGCCGACGACCGCGCTGCCCAGCTTGCCGCTTGTCGTGCAGGCCGACCCGGCGGCGCTCTGGTTCGGCGAGGCGGTTGTGCTGGCGGACGCGGTGAGCCTCCGTGTCACGCCCTCGCTGCTCGACCGGGAGGAGCGGGCGCTGCTGGACCGGGCCTGCCGGTTGGCATCGCGCCATGACACGCCGGTTGTGCTGGCGCCGCGCGGTGTGCCGGCTCCGTCGCGTGACGATCCGGCCTGGAGCGTGTCATTGCCGACCGCCGCGGTGGCGCTCGCCGATACCTCCCGCATTGCCCTTGCGGTCGCTGCGGATGCCGGCCTCACCAACACGATCCTGTCGCTGGGACCGGCCGATCCCGCGTTGCTGGTGCGGGCGGGGCGGTTGCTGGCGGCGCGGCTCGCGGACGCCGGTCAGTCCACGCCACTCCACTTCGTCACGCGCGTCGGGAGCGATGAGCAGGACCTGTTGTTCGCCGCGGCGGCGCTCGGCTCGTTGCTCTCCGATGGGTTGGGCGATAGCATCGAGGTCGTTGGTCCGCCTGGTGCCGACGACAGCGCAACCGTGCAGCAGGCGTTCAACATTCTCCAAGGCGCTGGCGTGCGGCTCACCAAGACGGAGTACGTGGCGTGTCCTTCCTGCGGCCGAACGCTCTTCGACTTGCAGACGACGACGGACCGCATTCAGCAGGACACCGGGCATCTCCGCGGCGTCAAGATCGCCGTGATGGGCTGTATTGTCAACGGGCCGGGGGAAATGGCGGATGCCGATTTCGGCTACGTCGGCGGCGCGCCCGGCAAGGTCAACCTCTACGTCGGCAAGGAACTTGTCGAGCGCCACGTGCCCGAGGCGGAGGCAAGCCAGCGGCTGATCGAGCTGATCCGCCAGCACGGTCGTTGGACCGAGGCGCCGGTATCGTAGGTGGCTAGAATCAAATGCGCTCGCGGAGGCGTCTGGAGGAGCAGAACACCTTCGCGAGCACAAGGTGTCCAGCGTAGTCAGCGCGGCAGTGGGGGGTGATCCCGCGTCAAACTACGCTGGTAACACTGTGGCTACAGTATACGCCCCCGGGTCGCGGCGGCGGTTACGTTGCCGTTACAACCTCGTTACGGCTTTGGCCCCTGGTCCCCACCCTCGCCCTCCCCCGTTGCGACAGGGGAGGGAACCACACCGTCCCCCCGTCGCAACGGGGGGACCATAGGGGGGCCGGCGCCCCGCCTTCCTTGACTCGACTGCCGCCAGGTTGCATAGTGCCTACCGCAGTACCGGGAAGCGCGGCCGGTGCGCCCGGCAAGCCGCCGGAGCCGCCGGAAGTGATTGCCGTGCCGTTGCCGAATGCAATGAGGCGCGAGCTAGGGGGAGGATCATGGGACGTTTGATTATCGGTATTGTCCTTATCATTGCCGGTGTGCTGGGGCTGGTGAGTACTATCACCGGCGGACTCTTGGATATCGTCTCCGGGCTTGTCTTGCTGGCTGTCATTCTCGTTGGGGCATTTTTCGCGCATTGGGGCTGGGGCTATGTTGCCGGGCGCCAGAAGACACTCCCCGTCATCGAGCGGATGGCCAAAGAGGAGGCTGTCGTTGATACTCCGGCCGCTGCCGAGGAGACCGGTCTCCCGGTCGAGCAGGTGCGGAAGCACGTGCAGTACGCCAAGATGAAGGGCTATATCGAGCGCAATATCGAGGTCAAGTAGGGGAGGGCCGAACCTGTCCCCGGCCCTTTCCTGGCCGGGCAGGGGCAGCGTGGTGGCGACCGGCCAGCAGGAGGTTAGCCGGCCGGTGTCGGTGTGGCCGTCACCGGAGCCGACGGGTCTGGCGTGGGCATTGGCTCGGCCCCAACGAGCCACTTCTCTCGCCACGGGGCAAAGCTGCTGGCGAACGTGTCCTTGATTGTGGGGCTATCTGCGCTGAAGATAGCACGAGTGATGGCTACGCGCATTCCCTCGGCGGCCCACTCCACTTGCTTGCGCTCGCCCGGTGGCAGATTGGGGTCCAACTCGTCCGGGAGTGGTTCCTCCGGTTCCTGGCGATCACGAATATCAACCGCCTCAAGCCGAACCTGCCGCCCGGTGCGGGTCCCATACAGTCGGTAGATCAACGTGCCGTCCACCGCATCGACCGCGGATTGCAGCAGGATCGGATGCCCGGTATCGTTGCGGAAACGGAGGTCCACTCCCGGATCATAGACGGCTGCGTCGAGGCCGGGCGGTGTACCGTCCTGCTCGTAGTAGCTCACCCGGTAGGAATGCTGGTTGCGCTCGATGATCGGCAGACCGGCCCAGAACGCCGCGCGAAACACGGTGGTCGAGACTTGGCACACGCCGCCACCAATACCGGGCACCGTCGCATCGCCTCTGATAATCAGGCTTTCGAGATAGCCGGCTGCTTTCGTGATCGGGCCGATCTCACGCAGGAACGAGAAGTTGTGGTCGGGCGGAATGACCACGCCATTCAGATTGCGTGCGGCCACCTGGATATTGTTCGCGCGCTCCTCGGGCGACCCTTGAAAGGTGGAGCGCCCGTCGGCCAGCAGATCCTGGAAGGCGAGTATGTCGGTGTCCTTGCCGCTGAACGTCGGCTCCGCGACCCGCATGGGCAGGACGATTTCGCGCTGTTCGGCCGACGAGGCGGCCGCCAGCAGGCGCTCTAGCGCCATGTCTTGGTCCACCACTAGCCCGGACTTGCCGGGGCGCAGCACCCGCAAGCCGGTGGCGCTCTCGCGCAGCAGGCGGGCATCCTGCGGCGGATCGTCAATCTGCTCGGCAATGGTGGCGATAAACGCCGCAACCTGACGCTTGGCGAAAGCCGGCATCAATGCTGTCGGGGCGTTGCCGGTGGTGGGCTGAAATCCGAGCCAGCGCCGCAGCTGCTCCTGGCTAATGGTCCACGTGCGCGTCTCGTGGCGGAGGAGCACCGGTCCGCTCAGGATATTGCGCGCCAGCTCGTTGGCAGCTTGCAGCGCGGCGTCGTCGAGCAGCGGCCGCACCGGTACGATGGCCAGCTCGACGTGCTGACGGACCGTTGGGTAGGGAGAGAAGCTCTTGATGCGCTGCATCGTCTCCTCGACCGCTAGTTGTTGGCCGGTCGTGGGCGCTACCGAGACAATGCGATCATCCTGCACGGTAAGGGCGGCGTCTACTGGCGCCTGGTCAACCTCGGCGGCGATGGTCTGCACATATGTCCGTAGGACCTCGTCATCGAACGACACTCGCAGCGGTAGTGTCTCCGGACGCAGGCGGAGTCGAAAGGGCACCAGGAGGCGGTCGAGCAATCCGCCGCTACGCCCCAGCCCGAGGGCGTCGCTGGCCATTTGCGCCGTGCTGATGTGCATCCCGAGCTGCAGGGCCGTCGGATGCCATTCTCTCCCCAGGCCGGATAGCGTGAGCGGGGTTTCTACGTAGGTGGTCAGCCGGGCTTGCATGAGCAGGTCCACTTCCGGCTGACGCAAGCCCTGGAGGTCAATCTCCGCGAAATGGACGCCTGGAAAGACCTGCTGGCGGTGACGTAGGTGGTAGCCCAGAGACAAGGCCATGATGATGACGGCAGCGAGGAGCAGGCTGCCCAGGATACCGATGGATGCGCCAAGGCGTTGCGTCAGGACTAGCAAAGCAGACACCTACAGGAGAAGGGCTTGCGGGGATTGCTGAGGCCGGGGCCAAACGCTGGGTAGTGGCCTACCCTTCCATCAGTTAGTACCCAATCGAGCGCGCTGCCCCATATCATAGTCTACTGGTTCACTTCCGGTCGGTCAACGCACGCGGCCTAACGGGGAATCGCGCCGAGCTTATCGGCAACCTGAGCCGAGGCGGCCAATGCGCGCTGCTCCCTTTGGGCAGCGCAGCATGGTCTATACCCGGCCCTAGCGTGTCGGCACTTGCACTGCGTCGGTAGTGAGCTATACGGACGTTCAAGGATTTAACGATTCACGGTGCCGGCGGCGGCGCGCTGCCGCCGCCGGCAGCTTTGACATCCCGGCATAGGAGCGCCGGAGTCTGCGACGCCTCCTGTGCGGTCATGGAACGATGACCTCCGGCGGATACGCGGCCGGATACCGCTGGCGTTAGCTGCCACCCTCTGGCCCGATCACGTGCTCTACTCTGGAAAGACAGTCGCCACGCGACGAGATATCCCTTGCGTCGGGTACTCTTGCATCCCGAACTATATTCCAGTATACTCGTGTGCAGGCCAGGTCTGACCGATGTTGACACGATCTTGGGTGCCGCTGGCGCATAGACGAACGGTGGCAGGGTGTCATATACTCATGGAACGAAGGTTGATCCATACGGTTACCAGTAGCTTACTGTCGTTGGTGTGGCCCAAAACCGGACCGGCGTGGTGCAGCCACCCGGTCCTGTCGCGTTGAGCCGCCGAGAGAGACGATCACGTGAAGGTGGTTGGCGCTCCGCAAAACCGGCTCATGGGGCTATCCCGGAGCCGAACGCTAGGCCGCTCTGATCGGCGAGGTCGGGGCTGGCATCAGTTCGCCGGTAGCTGCGGCCGCCGGTTGTTCGCGCTGCGGCCGCCGGAGCAGCTTGCTCTGGGGTCCCTGCCCGGTTTGCCGCTCCGGATTCGCCCTGGGAACGACCCTTCCATGCCGCTGTGGGTACGGTTGCTGCTAGTTGTTGCGCTGGTGGGCCTGTGGTACGGCTTGCAGCGCACGGTTCCCCTTCCCTTCACGGATGCCGGTCTCCAGACTACGCTCAGTGCGGCGGCCAGTACTGTCGGTGTGACCGGGCCTGGTGATAGTAGTGGGGCGGCGACCGGTCCGGAAACCCACTCCGCACCGAACCGGATGGTGCTCCTGCCACCCGCATCTGAGGTGCCAGTCGGGTCAGCAAAGGCTATTCGGATTAGTGGCAGGGATTTCGCGGTCGGTGTGTGTACTCACGTGCTGACGGTAGAGCAGGCGCTCTCCGGGGCCCGGATCGTGCTTGGGGCCTTGGATCGCGTTGATCCGGCGCTCACGGCGCTGCTCGCAGAGGCAGTGGACATCCGGGTGGTCCGGGTTCGCCAGTCTCAGGAGCACAAGTTAGAGGCCGTGCCGTTCGAGTATGTCCATCGAGACGACCCCACGCTGCCGCTGGGTCTTTGGCGTCATGCACAGGCCGGATCGCCCGGCACCCTGATCCAGCGGATAGAGACGTTCACCGAGGACGGCGAGGTGGTGTCCAGGACGGTGGCTGAAGACTGGTTGGAGAAAGAACCCCGTGCGGATGTGACGGTCTATGGTACCCGGAGACTCTCCGGGCCGCTGGCAAGCCTGCATGATGCCAAACGCTTTGTGCCCGGCTACAACGCAGTGGCCGCCAAGGACACCCTCGCAGTTCGCCGTGTCCTGCGCGTAGTGGCCACCGGGTACGAGGCCGGTCCCCGGAGCACCGGCAAGCAGCCGGATCATCAGTGGTATGGGGTCACCTCAATCGGCTGGCAGGCCAAGCCTGGTATCATCGCCGTTGACCCGCGCATCATTCCGTACAGGACGCGCCTTTATGTCCCCGGGTACGGCTTTGGGATTGCCGGAGATACCGGGTCTGCTATCGTCGGTCACCGGATTGATCTGTTCTACAACACCGAGCAAGAGGCCATGCGTTGGGGGCGGCGTAACCTCTCGGTGTATATCCTGGAATAGCCATCCGTGACAGCCGACTATTCCTACCAGCCACACGTACCTCGTGATGAGACGCACTGCGGAGCCACGCCGCCGCAAGCGCCGGCGGGCCTCGGCGGCCCCGAATTCCTACCGGCGGCGGCCCCGTGTACTGGCGGACGCCGACCTGAGTGATCCGGACACCATCGGCGCGCTCCTCTCGCAGTACGGCATCTGGCTCGACCGCGAGCAGAGTCAGCACCTGCTCGCGGAGCGCAGCATTCTCGACCGTATTGTTGCTGCCGCCGCGCTGCGTCCTACCGACCGGGTGCTGGAGGTTGGCGCCGGTATCGGGACGCTCACTCGCGAGCTTGTCGCCCGTGCCGGGGAAGTCATCGCAGTCGAGATCGATGAGCGCTTGGTAGCAGTGTTGGCGGCCACCTGCCCGGCGGCCAATCTGCGCGTCATCCATCAGGACATCCTGACACTCGACATCGAGCGGTACTTTGGCGCACGGCCCTATCGGCTCGTGGCAAACCTGCCCTATAGCGTGGCGACGCCGGCGATCTTGCAGCTACTAGCGGCGCGGTATCCCCCGGAAGACATGCTGGTGATGGTCCAGCGTGAAGTCGGCGAGCGGTTGGCGGCTCGACCGGGGCGGATGAGTCTGTTGTCGGTCAAGGCCCAGCTCGCTGCTGCTGTCGAGCTGGTCGCGCACGTACCGCCCGAGGCGTTTTTTCCGCCGCCCAAGGTCGCTGGCGCGGTGGTCCACCTCGTGCCGCGACAGACACCACCGGCGCCGCTCCGGCCCACCGCAGCGCGTTTCTGGCAGACGGTCGAGGCCGGCTTTGCCAACCGGCGCAAACAGTTGCACAATGCCTTGGGCGTCCTCGGCGTGGGGACAGAGCGGATCCATGCGGCGCTGGCGGCGGCTGGCATTGACCCGGCGCAGCGAGCGCAGACGCTCACACTGGACGATTGGAACCGGCTCTCCGCCGCCCTCTGGGAGTGAGCGAGGGCACGGTTGTCGTAACGTCGCTGCAATGGTACAACCGAACGTCGCGTGCGGGCCGCAGCCGAGCGGTGCGACATCCGCGCGAGCGGCCCGGCGGAAAGGTAAGGAGCGCAGATGAGCAAGCCATGTATTGTCCGCCCCAGTGAACAGGAAGCGGTTGATCGCGGTGCCGGCCTCGAATCGTTTCCGCTGCTTGGCGCCCACACCGGTGCGAAAGTCTTCAGCAACGGCATCACCGTGTTCGAGCCTGGCGCAGCGGTGCCGCTGCATACCCACAACGTCGAAGAGTCGATCACCATGCTGGAAGGTGAAGCGGTGTGTGAGGTGGACGGGAAACAGTACACCGTGCGGCCCTACGACACGGTGTACGCCCCCGCCGGGGTGGTGCATTGCTTTCGCAACGAGAGCGGCGAGATGATGCGCTTCCTCTGGTGCTACGGCGGCACCCGCGTCACCCGCACCTTCCTCGCCACCGGGGAAACGGTGGCACACCTCTCCGAGGAAGACCGCCTCAGCATGGGCGACGAGTAACTAAGGCGCAGTACCGCGTCCGGTGCCTATGAGCAACGACGAGCTACAGTCGCAGGTGATGACGAGGCCGGCGAGCCGGCGAGCACGCATGCGCTTACGGCAGGATGTGCTCGCCGACTTTTGTCGCCGCCATCACATCCGCGTGTTGTCCCTCTTTGGCTCCGTGCTGCGTGATGACTTCGGCCCGGACAGTGATGTTGACGTGTTGGTGGAGTTCCAGCCGGGGAAGGGGCCGGGATTTATCCGCTTATTCGCCATTGAGGAGGAGTTGTCGGTATTGCTAGAGGGACGCAAGGTTGACCTCCTTACCGCCAAGTCGCTCAACCACCGCATCCGTGCTTGGGTGCTTGCGGATGCCGAGGTTCAGTATGCCGAGCGATGACAGCGTCTATGTCGGGCATATGCTGGACATGTCCAAAAAGGCGACCAGACTGGCACAAGGCAAAGATCAAGCAGAGTTCGGCCGGGACGAAGCACTACAACTGGCGCTGGCACACCTTATCCAGATAATTGGTGAGGCCGCCCGCCGGGTGTCGCCGGAATTCCGTGAGGCCCATCCTCAGATCCCGTGGCGAGCCATAGTCGGGATGCGCCACAAGATCGTTCACGATTATATGGAAGTAGATGAGGACATCGTGTGGGACACGGTGAGGCATGAGTTATTGCCGCTAGTCACTCAACTAGAGGCGGTGATTGCACCGGACAACAGCGTCAACAACGATTCTGACCCGGGTTCATGAGTGATTGAGTTGATGTCGCTTGATGTGGTTACGCCATGGCGATGCTGCCAATGACCTATTCACGGCGCACTGGTCGGTCGCCGGAACAGCGCGTCGGCGTCGGCATCTTGGGTGGTGGTTGGGGTCTCCTCGCCGCGGTCAAAACGGATGATCCGCAAGCCGACCAGCAGAAACAGCACGAAGAATAGTAAGGCTGCTGCATACGAGCACCACACCAGACTGAACTGGAGCGCCAGCACCATCCCCAGCGCCGAGCCAAGCACGAGACACCCGGCCAGTGTCCCCCACAGCAACGGCACGACCGATTCTTGGCCCGTCGCGCTGGCGAGCCGGACCAGGCCGGGCAAGGCAATGTGGGACGCAAAGCCGACCGGAACCACGAGTGCCAACGCGACTGCCAGCTGCACCGGCACCGCTTGACCGGCGAGCGACGTTGCCAGCAGCGGCAATACTTCGCGGCTCGTCACGAGCAGCAGACCGGCGATGAGGGCAGCCCAGCCGATGAGCAAGCGTGCCGTGGCCAACCGGATGCGCTGGATCACGGCCGCCGCCAGCGCGCCGCTCAACAGGAAGCCCCCCATCCCTAGTGTGCTGGCCGCTCCCATGCCTCCGAGGAGCGGCGCCAGCCGGTGCAGCAGTGGCGGGCCGGCGAGCGCCGCACCGAGCGCCGCACAGCCGACAAAGAGCACCAGGCGCCACGGCGTACCCTCGCTGAGGTCGTCGTCGAGCAGCTGCGCCGACGATGGGCGATCAAGAGCCGGTGGCGGGAGCGGCTCGCGGAGCACGGTGAAGGCGATGCCGAGCACGAGGCCGACCGCCACCAGCACGAGCACATAGTGCCCGGGTACGCGCTTGCTGAATTCGTAGAAGAAGGGATAGTCGTCGGTGGGCGGTCGCACGTTGTAGGGCGCAGCGGCCGGGACCGCCGTGTGGTCAATGGCGTAAGCGCCTAGTGGTGATGAGCCTTCTACAAAGGGCATGAAGAGCACGGCGTAGATGGGACGCTCGGCAAGCACCTGCGTGAGCACATCTACGTCTCCTGCGTCGTGCGAGATTCTGCGAATGACGAGCACCGGCGGCGGAATCGAGCCACCCTCGTCGGCAGTATTGTCGGTGCGTACCAGCGCGACCATGTACCGTACCGCTTCGAGGGGTGTCTCTCCCTGGGCGAGAAAGATGGCAAAGGCGGTGCCAAAAGCTCGAAAGAGATCGCGCTCGCCCGTCAGTTGGAGCACCAAGCGTCCCTCCGGCTGGAGGTGATTGAGGTAGGACGAGAACGCCTCGGCAGTGAGCAGGGAAGCGCCCGCCGCAGTGCGCCCGCCGAGCTGTGCGGCGCCAGCCCTGGGGGCAACCACGTAAATGAGATCGTAGCGGGACCGTGACTCCTGGAGATACGTGCGCGGGTCCTGCACTACGAGGCGGACCGGCGTTCGTCCGCCGCTCAACGGCGGCAGCTGACGGAGCGCGTCGGCTCGTCCGGGATCGCTCTCCAGGACGGTGATCTCGTTCGCGCCGCCGAGCACCGCGAACATGGCTGCCTGGATTGCCCCGGCCCCCAACGCCAGTACGCGGTCGTGGCTCCCCGGGAGGACGAAAGGCGCAAATCCAATGTGGTCCCGGAGCTGCTCGGCGGCCGACAGGTCTTGGTCGGGGAGGATCGGGACCGGCGCGGCGGCATCGTCATACAGCCACTGCTGCCGCGCATTGTCCGACGATTGCGTGACGTCGGTCCGCGTGAAAGCGTTCCACGTCGAGGTGACGACTCGCTCCGCACCCTCCCTCGCCTGGACGCGCTGAAAGAGCGCCTTCGACACACCGACACCGCCGGGATGGAACGCGAGACTACCCGGAGCGACCAGGGCGAGCGCCCCCAGCAACATGGCCACCACACTCACCCCCCCGACCAGGGCGACGCGGGGAGGCAGCGCCAGCGCCGGGTCATCGTCCGGGCTGCGCCGCGTGGCTGCCTCGCGCACGGCGAGTACCAAGAGGATGACGGCGGCGCTGCCTGGGAAGCCGGTAGCGAGGGCAATCCCGCCCGGCCAGCTCACGAGGTTGAGCGTGGGAGCATAGCCGAGCGCGGCGCTACCGGCGCCGAGCAAGTAGCCGCTGACAATGAACCCGGCCAGCGCGGCGCCGCGGCGGAGAATCATGCTTAACGCCCCGCCAAGCGCCGTGAAGGGCACCAGAAAGCCGAGACCCAGTACCAGCAGCGAGACAGCAGGAAAGCCCGTCACGGCGCTACCGGCGAAGGTCAATAGCGCCACGCCCGCGGCGGCGAGCGCCGCCGCCCACGATGCGGTCCACCACGGCGCGCTCCAGACGTAGCGCCGGCCCAGGAGTCCGCCGATACCCAGCCCCAACGTGACGAGACTGACCAAGGGAAACACCAGCCACGCCGGGTACAGGTATGAGTACAGCCGGACGAGTGTCAACTCCAGCCAGACGGTCGTGGCGCCCAGGAAGGCGGCGGCCAGGAATCCCAGCCAGCGTTCGGCCGATGTCAGCGGGAGAGTACGCATGGAGGCACAGTATATCGGCACGAGGCGCGCCGCGTCCTTGGCATCCTGCCGGGACGTGTCTGAGGTTGAACCAGGTTACCGCATGGCCGAAGAGGTAGTCAGGTGGTCTCGGCTGCCCCATCCGACATGATCCTAGACGCCGCTCAGGGTGTATGTTAGCCTGAGCACGCGGGCACAGCAGCGGACGAGCGATGGGTCATGAAGCCGCTACCAGGATTCGCAGCAAGTACGGGTAAGCGGAAATCACCCGATGGCGTTGTGACGTCTAACCTCATTGTGAGTGCGTATGTTGGGAAGAACGCCGATGTGTTCCCCCAAGTCCTGTCGCTTCATGTGCCGTCAGGAGCAACGGTAGCCGATGTGACCTACGGCAAGGGTATTTTCTGGAAGAAGGTCCCGGCAGGACGCTACAAGCTCTTGCCCACCGATATTCAGACCGGCGTGGACTGCCGAGCACTCCCATATCAGGATGACTCAATAGACTGTGTCGTGCTCGATCCGCCCTACATGGAGGGGCTGTATCGGCGTAGGGGCACGGAGCTTGCCGGGTCGGGGACCTATGCCGCGTTTCGCGATACGTACTCCAATGGTGCCCACACACCCCAAGACGGGCGACCCAAGTATCATGACGCCGTACTCGATTTCTACTTTACGGCCGGTGTCGAGGCCCACCGTGTTCTGAGAAAGTACGGTGTCCTCATTGTCAAGTGTCAGGATGAAGTCAGTGCCAACACGCAGCATCTCACTCACGTCGAGATCATCAACGCCTACCAAGCACGTGGCTTCTACACCAAAGACCTCTTCATCCTCGTTCGGCCCAATAAACCGGCGGTCAGCCGGATCAAGCGACAAGTCCATGCTCGCAAGAATCATTCCTATTTCCTTGTATTCGTCAAGACGGGAGGGGATAGTATCAGGAGTAAAGGAGTGAGACTTGGACATCCTTGAGCGATGGGAGCTTACCCCGGAAGAATTGACGGAGATTGTTGATTCTAACCCTAGCCTACGTGGGATCATGCTGGGCTATGTGGCCGAGTATCAACTGAGGAAAATCTGGTTCTCGGGTAGGCAATTCCGGAATGTCAGAAAGTTCGATAATCACGATAGGAGCCGTAAGGCTGATTGGCACTTCGCTTACAAGGGTGTAGAAACGAGCGCGGAGGTGAAGTCACTCCAGAGCAATTCGATCCGTAAGACGGAAAGCGGCTACACAGGCACATTCCAATGTGATGCGAGTGACCGAAGACCGGTAACACTGCCTAATGGGGACGTAGTCGAAACTACCTGTCTGCTTGCCGGTCAGTTCGATCTACTAGCAGTCAACCTGTTTGCCTTTGAGGACCGGTGGCAGTTTGCGTTTGCCAGGAACCGTGACCTGCCACGCTCACGATACTGGAAGTACACGCCGGAGCAGCGGCAGCACCTCCTTGCATCGTCAGTGCGGATCACCTGGCCGCTCCAGCCGCCTTTCGAGGCGGAGCCGTTTCGTCTGCTCGACGAGATTGCCGCGGAAAAGAGCCGGTCTAGCTAGTTGCGGGCGCCCTGCGCTGTAATTGTTGCTCCTACTCGTGGGCGTGGCTCTCGCTCCAGCCGTCGAGCAGTTGCTGGGCGTAGGTGGGGCTGAGGCCCCCGCGGTCGTGGATTTCGTTGCGTCCGGCGACCCGCGCCAGGATACGCGGGAAGTCGTCGTGCGGAATATCGCTGCCGTCGCCTAGCCAGTCGAGAAACTGCCGGCGGCAGTTGATGGGAAAGCGTGCCATCATCGCCATGTAGTCGTCGGGCGCAGCCGCCACTGCCTCCTGCTCCTGCGTCTCCAGGTCGGTGCGTGCCTCTGCCAAGAACTCGTCAACCTTCATCGCTTCCTCCCTTGCGGCTTCTCCGGCCGCTGCCCACTCGCGCGGCTACGCGCCGGGACTGGACCTATTACGTAGCACATCCAGATGTTCGAGCGCCAGGCCCGTGCCGAGCGCGACGCAGTCCAGCGGCTGCTCGGCCACGTGGCACGGTACGCCGGTATGGAAGGTCACAAACCGGTCTAGCTGCCGGAGCAAGGCACCGCCACCAGTGAGCACAATCCCTTTGTCAATGATGTCGGCCGCTAGCTCGGGCGGGGTCCGCTCCAGGACGGTCTTGATGGCAGCGATGATCTGCATGAGCGTTTCGCGCATCGCCTCGGTGATCTCCTCCGAGCTGATCGTGGTGGTGCGTGGGAGTCCGGAGACAACGTCGCGGCCGCGAATATCGAAGCGTTGACTCACTTGCAAGGGCAACGCGCTGCCGACCTCAATCTTGGCCTCTTCCGTCGTGCGGTCGCCGACGAGGAGATTGTGCCGGCGCCGGACGTAGGTCGCGATGTCCTCGTCCAACTGGGAGCCGCCGATCCGTTCGGCGTGCATCACCACCACGTCGTTGAGCGAGATCACCGCCACCTCGGTCGTGCCGCCGCCAATGTCCACGATGAGGTTGCCGCTCGGCGCCGAGATGGGGAGACCGGCGCCGATGGCGGCCGCGAGTGGCTCTTGGATCGAATAGACCGGCGCCCGTGCGCCGGCTGCCAACGCTGCCTCATCCACAGCGCGTAGCTCGACGCCGGTGGCGCCGGCCGGCACCGCCATCATCACGACCGGTTTCAGCAAGCGGAAGCGGCCGCAGACCTTTTCGATGAAGTAGCGCAGCAGCGCCTCGGTGACAAAATAGTCGGCGATGACGCCGTGCTGGAGCGGACGGACTATCTCCAAGGATTCCGCCGAGCGCCCCAGCATCTGCAACGCCTCGTCGCCGACCGCTTCCACGCGCCGGTCGTCGGGCGAGACCGCGACAACCGACGGTTCGTTCACGACGATGCCGCGGCCGCGCAGGTAGACGAGGACGTTGGCTGTGCCGAGGTCAATACCGATCTGGCGAGCGAACATGATTTGGTTGTCACGCTGCTGTGCTGCGTAGGGTGATGAGCGTCGTAGTGATGGCGGGTGGTCTCCGGCGCCGCATCCTGCGGCGTAGCAGCCAAGCTAGGCCATGGCCTCCAACTCTGCGCCCAGGCTGACAAGGCGTTCGGGAAGCTGCTCGTAGCCGCGCCTGATATGACCGGCCCCTTCCACCACGGTCGTTCCGGCGGCGGCGAGGCCGGCGAGCACGAGGGCAATGCCGCAGCGGAGGTCGAGCGCCGCAACGGTCGTGCCGCGGAGGCGTACCGGGCCGTGGACATGCGCCGTAACCTGCGATTCTACGTCAATTCTGGCTCCTAGCTTGGCCACCTCGGCTGCGTAGAGCAGCCGGTTCTCGAAGACGCGCTCGTGGATGACACTGGTGCCCTGCGCTTGCGTCATCAACACGGCGAACGGCGCCTGCATATCCGTCGGGAAGCCGGGGTAGTGGATCGCTTGAATCTCGGTGGCCCGCAGCGGGCGCCGGCGGCGCACTTCCAAGCGGTCCTCGTACTCCAGCACCTCGACGCCACACTCGCGGAGCTTGTACGTCACGGCGTCCAGGTGCTCCGGGATCACGTCGCGGATACCCACGTCACCACCGGTGATGGCCGCGGCCAGCGCAAACATGCCCGCTTCCAGCCGGTCGGGGATGACCTGCGACCGCGCACTGTAGAGCGATTCTCTCCCCAGCACTTCAATCTTGGGTGTCCCGGCGCCATGAATCATCGCGCCCATCCGGGTCAGATGCTCCGCGAGTGCGACGACTTCCGGCTCGCACGCCGCATGTTTGATAACGGTTGTGCCCTCGGCCAGACAAGCGGCCATCATCAGGTTTTCCGTCCCGGTGACGCTGGGATAATCGAGGTAGATCGCGGCGCTATGCAGGCCGCTGGTCTGAGCAACGTAGGCGCCGTCTTGCTGGACGATCTCGGCGCCCATGGCCGCGAGGCCGCGCACGTCCACGTTCACGGGGCGCTCGCCGATATTGCAGCCACCGGGCCGGGAGAGCGCGGCCGTACCGGTGCGGGCGAGCAGTGGCCCTAGGCAGAGAAACGAGGTGCGGACGCTCTGCGCTAACGCCGTTGGCAGGGCTGCGCCGGTCAGCGTATCCGCAACGATGGTCATGCGGTGGGCCGCCGGCTCCCACTCCACCGTGGCGCCCAATGACCGCAGCAGCGCGGCCTGCGTGTGTACGTCCTCAATGTCGGGGACGCCTTCGAGGATGACCGGCTCCCTGGTCAGCAGGGCCGAGGTCATCATCGGCAACGCTGCGTTCTTGGCGCCCCTGACACTGATTTCACCCCGGAGGCGTCGTCCGCCGCGCACTACGAAACGCCCGCCGCGCGAGGGAGTCTCGTCTTGGCCGTTGGTCGGAGCGGGCGGTGTGCCCGCCAACCGCCGCATGATGCCTGGAGCCACAACTTGCCGCGCCACGTGTTACACCCTCCGACTGATGGCCGCTTGCCGGCGCAACGGCGGCCTGCCTGCATTGTGCCCGGTGTTGTGATGGCGATGCAAGCCAGTCTGCGGACGAGCGGCGTGGTCAGCGGCCAGAGTATCCGTAGGCTGCGCCCGTCCCCCTGCGTAGCGGGGGGACCATAGGGGGGCTGGCTGGGCCAGGTGCTAGGGTTGGCTGAGGTCGCGTCGGTCGGTCTGGCCGGCGCGCGCGGCGGTCTTGATGCGGGCTACTGACCGGCGTAGCGCCGCCTCGGCGCGGACCATGTCCGTGCCCGGATCGCGCTCACGGAGGCGTTTTCGCGCGCGGTCAGCGGCGGCCTCCGCACGCGCTGCATCTACTTCCTCGGCCCACTCCGCCGAGTTCACCAAGGCGGTGACGTGCGTCTGGTCGGCCTCCAGGAAGCCGCCACCGATGGCGAGCAGGCGCTCGGAGTCACCCTGCCGAATGTGCAGGGTTCCGGGTACTAGCAGAGTCAGGATTGGCGCGTGGCGGGGCAAGATACCCAACTGGCCGACGGCGCCAGGCGCCACGACCATGTCCACCTCGCCGGCAAAGACGTTGCGCTCCGCTGCCACGATTGCGAGTTGTGTCGTAGCCACGCTTGCCTACTCCTCGTCGCTAGCGAGTTCACGGCCCTTCTCGATGGCCTCATCAATGGTCCCGACCATGCGGAACGCTTGCTCCGGTAGGTCATCGTGCTGGCCGTCGAGGATCTCGCGGAACCCGCGCACGGTCTCGGCGACCGGGACGTACCGCCCCTCCTGGCCGGTAAAGGCCTCGGCCACGAACATCGGCTGGCAGAAAAACTGCTCGATGCGCCGTGCGCGATGGACCACGACACGGTCCTCGTCCGACAACTCCTCGATGCCGAGAATGGCGATGATGTCTTGGAGGTCCTTGTAACGCTGGAGCAACTGCTGCACGCCGCGGGCGACGTCGTAGTGCTCCTGACCGACGACTTGCGGGTCGAGCAGCCGCGAGGTCGAGGCCAAGGGGTCCATCGCCGGGAAGATGGCACGCTCGAAGATCGAGCGTTCGAGCACCACGTTCGCGTCGAGGTGGGCAAAGGTCGTCACCGGCGCCGGGTCGCTGTAGTCGTCGGCCGGCACGAAGATCGCTTGGATCGAGGTGATCGAGCCGCTGGTCGTGGAGGTAATGCGCTCCTGTAGCTCGCCCATCTCGGTGCCGAGCGTCGGCTGATAGCCGACGGCCGACGGCATCCGTCCGAGTAGCGCCGACACCTCGGACCCGGCCTGCGTGAAGCGGAAGATGTTGTCAATGAACAGCAGGAGGTCCTGGCCTTCCTCATCGCGGAAGTATTCGGCCATCGCCAAACCCGACAGTCCGACTCGCAGCCGCACGCCCGGCGGCTCGTTCATCTGGCCGTACACCAGGACCGTCTTGTCGAGCACGCCGCGCTCCTGCATCTCGCGGTACATATCGTTGCCTTCACGGCTGCGCTCGCCCACGCCGCAGAAGACGGAGTAGCCGCCGTGCTCGGCGGCGGCATTGCGGATCAGCTCCTGCATGGTGATGGTTTTGCCCACGCCGGCCCCACCGAAGAGGCCGGTTTTGCCTCCACGGGTGAAGGGGGCAATCAGGTCAACCACCTTGATGCCCGTCTCGAACATCTCGCGCTGGACGCTCTGATCTTCGAACGAGGGCGGCGGCCGGTGGATGGGATAGCGTTGCTCGATGGTGACCGGATCGCCTTCGTCAATCACGTCGCCGAGGACGTTGAAGATACGGCCCAGCGTGGGCGGGCCAACCGGCACCGTAATCGGCGAGCCGGTGTCCACGACATCCACTCCCCGACCCAGCCCCTCGGTGGAGTCCATAGCCACGCAGCGGACCCAGTTGTTCCCGAGGTGCTGCTCGACCTCCAGGATCAGGTTGGTTGGCACGTCGCTGGCGCCGTTCGCCGTAGATTGTTTGATCTCCAGCGCGTTGAACACCGCCGGAAGCTGCTCCGCGGGGAACTCGCAGTCCACGACGGCGCCAATGACCTGGACGACCTTGCCGGTGGCTCCGGTAGCTGCCGCAGTCATATTCTTGCCCTCTCCTCAATAGCTCGTAGCTCGCGTTCGTCGTCGCTGGCCGGCTCAGGCGGTGAGCATTCCCGAGGTAACGTCAATCATCTCGCGGGTGATCGCTGCCTGCCGCGCCTTGTTGTAGTTCAACTGAAGATCGCGGAGCAGTTCGGTGGCGTTCTCCGTCGCGTTACGCATCGCCACCATGCGGGCGCTCAACTCGCTCGCCAGAGATTCCAGAATAGTCTCGTAAACCACCACCCCGACGTAGCGGGGCAGTAGCTGGGCCAAGACTTCCGGCGCCGACGGCTCGTAGAGCAGCGAAATATCGCGCCGGGCCTGCTCTGCCGCGCCGTCGTCCGCGTCGGCCGTCTCGGCTGGCGGCGGCGCAATCGGCAGGAGCGTGTAGTCCGTCGGGTCCTGGCGCAGCATCGAAACGAACCGCGGATAGAGGAAGCGCACTTCGTCATAGGTGCGCTCCAGATAGCTCTCGACGGCGAAGCGAGCAATATCGGCAGTATCGTCCATCGTCGGCTGGTAGCCGAGGTCGTGGAACTGCGAGACGATCTGCACCGGCTCATTGCGTAGGCGCTGGGGGCCTTTGCGGCCAATGGTCACGACATCCAGCTCGCGCCCTTGTGCCCGCGCTTCCCGCGCCAACTGGAGGGTGCGGCGCACGAGGTTGCTGTTCAGCGCACCGCACAGCCCGCGGTCGGTGGTGAACACGATGACGACGCTGCGTTGGATGGGGCGTCGCTCCAGCAAGGGGTGGGGAGCGGAGTCCTCGTCGCCGCTGATCTGCCCGGTCAAGCCGGCCAGCAGCTCCCTGATCTTCTCCGCGTAGGGCCGCGTCGCCGCCAGCTGTTGCTGGGCACGACGCATCCGCGATGCTGCGACTAGCTCCATCGCGCGGGTGATCTGGCTCGTGTTGCCGATGGATCGAATGCGACGGCGGATATCGCGCAGCGTTGCCACAGTTGATGACCTCGTTGCCTCGGTACTTTGTCCCTCCCCTGTCGCGACGGGGGAGGGCTAGGGTGGGGGCCAGCCCCGTTACTCTCTTAGCCGGCGGCTACCGGTTCCGGCGCTGCCTCGGTGGCGGACTTCCAGATGTTTTCGGTGAACTGCTCCAGCGCCTCACGCAGCGCCTGTTCCGTGGTCTCGCTGATGTCCAGGTCGTTGCGGATGGCCTCGCCGATCTCCGCATGACCGGTTCGCATGTATTGGATGAACTCCTGCTCGAAACGACCGACTTCTTCGACCGGCACCGTGTCGAGGAAGCCGTTCACGCCGGCGAAGAGGGACATCACTTGCTCCTCGAACGGGATCGGCACGTACTGGCCTTGCTTGAGTAGCTCGGTCAGCCGGTAGCCCCGGTCCAGCTCGCGCTGGGTGGCACGGTCGAGATCGGAGCCGAACTGCGCGAACGCGGCCAGGTCACGGAAGCGGGCCAGGTCCAGACGCAGGCTGCCAGCCACGGATTTCATGGCCCGCGTTTGGGCATCGCCACCGACACGTGAGACGGACAAGCCCACACTGATGGCCGGGCGGGTACCGCCCATGAACAGGTCGGTTTCGAGAAAGATCTGCCCGTCCGTAATGGAGATCACGTTGGTCGGGATGTACGTGGTCACGTCACCCAGCTGCGTCTCGATCACGGGCAAGGCCGTCAGCGAGCCGCCGCCGTAATCCGGCGACAGCTTGGCGGCCCGCTCCAGAAGACGGGAATGCAGATAGAACACGTCACCGGGATACGCTTCGCGGCCCGGCGGGCGGCGCAGGAGCAGCGACACTTGACGATAGGCCCAAGCGTGCTTCGTGAGGTCGTCGTAGGCGATGAAGGCGTCGCGGCCACTGTCGCGGAAATACTCGCCCATCGAGCAGCCGCTATACGGCGCCAAATACTGCATCGGCGCCGGGTCCGACGCGGACGCGACGACGATGATGGTGTGGTCCATCGCGCCGTGCTCTTCGAGGATATTCACGAGCTGGGCGATCTGGCCTTCTTTTTGGCCGATGGCCACGTAGATACAGACGACGCCGGTCTCGCGTTGGTTGATGATCGTGTCCACGATGATGGCGGTCTTGCCGGTGCCGCGGTCACCGATGATAAGCTCGCGTTGGCCGCGACCAATCGGAATCATGGAGTCTACGGCCTTGATCCCGGTTTGCAGCGGGGTATCCACCGACTCGCGGCGGATAACGCCCGGCGCGATCAACTCCACCCGGCGCGTTTCGGTCTCCCCTAGCGGCCCTTTGCCGTCTACCGGCTCGCCGATGGCGTTGACGACGCGGCCGAGCAGCGCCTCACCGACCGGCACCTCGGCGATGCGCCCGGTCGTCTGGACCTCGTCGCCTTCCTTGATGTGGCTGTAATCGCCGAGGATGATGGCGCCGACGGCGTCCTCTTCGAGGTTGAGGGCCATGCCCGTGGTGTTGCCGGGAAAAGCCAGCAACTCGCCAGCGAGCGCCTGCGACAAGCCGTAGACTCGGGCGATACCGTCGCCGACCTCGACCACCGTCCCGACGTTTGCCGTCTGGATCGGATGGTCGAAGGCTTGGATTTGGTCTTGTAGAACCTTGACGATCTCTTCAGAGCGAATGCCCATTGGCTCCCTCTTCTTGTGTGTCCCCCGCTGTGGCAAGGTGGCAGCGGCTAGGAGCCGCCGGCCAACTGCTCGCGCAGCACCTCCAACCGACCACGCACACTGAAGTCTTGGATGAGGTCATTGTGCCGGATCAACAGGCCGCCGATAATGTCCGGGTTCACGTGCTCCGTCATCACTGCCTGCCGGCCGTCGCGTTCGAGCCGTTGCCGCACGGCCACGCGCAGGTCGTCGGTTAGCGGCTCGGCGGTGGTGATGGTGTACCGCTCGATTCCTTCCGCCGCGTCCGCCAGCTCCAGGAACCAGTGCTGCACGTCGGCGAATAGGCCGATGCGCCGCCGCCGGACGAGCAACTGCACCAGGTTCATCGCTTCGGCGGTCAAGGTGTCCCCGAAGATGCTCTCCACCAACTCCAGCTTTTGCGCCAGGCTAACCCGCGGCGCCTGGAGGATGGCGAGGAGCGCTTCATCCTGAAACACCTCCGCGATAGCGGCAAGGTCTTGCCGCCAGCGTGCCCAACTCCCGGCCTGCCGCGCGATCTGGGCGGCCGCCTGGGCATACCGCTTGCCCGCACTCCCGGCCGGCATCTACGCCCGTCCCTCCCGGCGCTTGCCGTCCGGTGCTACGCCGACGGTGTGCTGAGTCATCGGCTCTCCACCTCGGCCAAGACTTCCTCAACCAAGCGCCGCTGCTCGGCGCTGTCGAGATTACGCCGGATCACTTGGCCCGCGGCGTCAATGGCCAGATCGGCCACCTCGCGCCGTAGCTCGGCGATGGCATGATCGCGCTCCCGTTGGATGGCCTCGCGAGCACGTTCGACCGTGCGTGCCCGCTCCTCGTCGGCTTGCTGGCGGGCCTCCGCACGGATGCGCTCGGCGACGCTCGACGCCTCATCGAGAATGGCGCGCGACTCGTCGCGGACTTGCTCCAACTGACGCTGATACTCGGCGCGGTCCTGCGCCGCCGCTTCGCGTAGCTGCCGCGCCTCGTCCAAGTCGGTGCGGATTCGCTCCCGCCGCTCGTCCAGTATCCGCAAGATCGGGCGGTACAGAATGCGGTGGAGCAGGAACAGGAGAATCAGAAAGTTAAAGACTTGGAAGAGCAGCAGCTGCCAGTTTACCCCCAACGCTTCAAACATCCATGCACCTCAAGACGCATGTGCTACCGCACGCCGGCCCCCCGGAAGATCGCTCGCCAGGCGCAGCGACACGACCGGATACCATCCGGCAACGCTGCCCGCTGCGGCGAGTACGCACGCTCCCGGGCCTCGCGTGCCCAGGGAGCGCCGCCGCCCCACCGTGCAACTGCCGGAGGACGACCAAGCGCCGGCGAATGACTAGACGACGAGCGCCAGCACGAGCGCGACCACGAACGCATAGATCGCAATGGCTTCGGCGAGGCCGAGGCCAATAATCATTGCGCCCCGGACCGCATTCTCCGCGTCGGGATTGCGCCCGATAGCGGAGAAGGCCGCGCTTGCACCAATGCCGATGGCGATCCCTGGCCCCATACCACCGAGGCCGATTGCCAGCCCAGCGGCGAGTTTGGAAACATCCCCTTCCATCTTCGTCTGCCTCCATCCTGAGTTGAGCGTGATTCGCCTGGATTACTAGCTAGTGGGCTGCGGCGGCTTCCTCCGCTCCGTCGTGTTCATCGTGAGCAGAGTCACCGTGCCCATGCCCCTCCGGCACCGTCACGGCGAGCGCCGTGAACACCAAGGTTAGCATCGAAAAGATGACTGCTTGGATCAGGCCGAACAATATCTCCAAGAGCATGAAGAGCACCGCCACCACCGGAAACGCCATCACGGTGAGGAGCATCTCTCCGCCGAACACATTACCGAAGAGCCGGAACGAGAGCGAAACCGGCACGAAGCACTCGATCACGACTTTGACGGGCGTGAGGAAGATCGGTGTGGCGATCTCCTTGGCGTAGCCGAGCACGCCATGGATGCGGATACCCGAAGCGTGGATCATGATGAATGCAATCACGGCCATCGCCAGGGTCGTGTTCATATCGGCATTGGCAGCGCGGAAGAGCGGTATGGGTACGGCATGTCCGCCTTCTTCCGCTGCCGCCGGGGCATCCAGTGGCGCAGCGTGGGCGGTGGGTACCAGGTCACTGAGCGAGTGTGCGGCATGTGCCTCCGGTGGCTGGATGGTGATGCTGTTGACACCGGGGAGCAGTCCCATCCAGTTTGCGGTGACGATGAAGATGAAGAGCGTCGCAAAGAGCGGGAAGATGGTCCGCGCATAGGCCGGAGCGGTCCCGGTGCAGAGACCCAGCAGGAACTCCAGGATCGCCTCCCAGAGGTTCTGCAAGCCCCCGGGGACCAAAGCGATGTTGCGGGTGCCGGCCCAGGCCAAGATCAGCAGCACGGCCATCACGATCCAGGTGGTGAAGAGCGAGTTGGTGATGGTGAATCCGGCAATTTCGAAGATGCCCTCGCCAGCGAGACTGGCGTGAAAGTTCTCCATCTCCCTACCCTGCTGCCTGCATCGTTATACGCAGCGGCTTGCCTGCCGGCTCCGCACCCTGGCTTACCGCCGTACCTGTAGCCGGTACAGCAGGTAAATCAGGTAGAGACTGCACCCTAGCCCAACCAATATCCCTAGGATCAAGAAGATCCCTCGGCTCCCGACCCACTGGTCAATGAGAGAGCCTACCCAAGCGCCACCCAGCAACAGAGCCGCAACCGTGAACCCGAATTGCGCTGCGAGTCCGAGTACCTGCCAGCCGCTTCCCATTGCCTACCCTTGTTTTCGTCGCCGGGCAGCAAAGAGCAGCGAGCAGTATAGCAGATCGGCCAGCGGGTTTCAGGATGTGCGAGCGGCCGCTCCGCTCCTTGTGAACGTTTTCACAAGGGCAGAGTATAGCCGGCGGCCATGGATGTTGACCAATTCAAGCCCCCACCCTAGCCCTCCCCCGTTCCGACGGGGGAGGGAATACACCGTCCCCCCGCCGCCGCGGGGGGACCATAGGGGGGCCAAGACAAGCCTCAGCTCCGATCCAGCAGTGCTCCCGCTTGGGCGACCACCTTGCGGAACGCCGCCGCGTGCTCCCGGATGATCTCCGGGCGGTAGTGCTTGAACCAAGGGATCGAATACACCCGCTCCGGTAGGGAGTTGCTCTTGGGCAAGGTGTCCGCATCCTGGCGTACATCTCGGTCGGCGTGAGCAATGCGCGTCGGGGTGCCATCACCGTACACGTCCGCCTCGTTCAGGACGGGATGCTGGTGCAGCAAGAAGTTCGCGCCGGGGCTGGTTCGCGCCCCTTCGGCACGGACGGCAGCGCAGAAGTCATCCACGCTCAACCCACCTAGCTCCTCCGGCACGTAGAGGCCGTGTGGGGAATACCAGCCGCCCATCGTGCTGTCCGAGTCCGGCGGCGGGCGGTGCGCCCGAATCCCTGGCGCCCCTTCCAGCAGGTCCCAGAAGTAGTTCATCGCCCGCTGGATTTCCTCCATGCGCTCCTGATAGTGCTTCAACTGCACCCGGCCGACCGCGGACGACAGTTGGTTCATGCGATATTTGAAGCCGCCCAGTGGGAGACCGGACAGCTTCTGTAGCTCCGGGTGCTCGATCTGGCGCGTGCGTTCGTAGTGCCCGAAGGCGATGGCCCGCTCGTAGATTTCCTGGTCGTCGGTAATCAGCATTCCGGCCTCACCGATGGCCAGCGCCTTGCCCGACATACAGGACATGGCGCCCACGTGGCCGATAGTGCCGACGAGCTGTCCCTTGTACCGGGCACCGTGGGCGTGCGACACGTCCTCGATCACCTTGATGCCCCGCGCGTTGGCCAGCTCCATGATGGGGCCCATGTCCGTCGGATACCCCATGTAATGCACCGCCATGATGACTTTCGTGCGCGGGGTAATCTTCCGCTCGACATCATCGGGATCGAGTGTGATCGTCTCCGGGTCCATGTCGGCGAAGACGATAGTGGCGCCGAGATTCATGGCCTGCAGCACTGACGCCCAAAAAGTCATGCTCTGGCAGATGATCTCGTCGCCCACACCCAGACCGCACCCGAACATCGCCGTGTGCAGCGAGGCTGTGCCGGTGTTGTGGCCGAGCGCGTACTTGACGCCGTGCCATGCGGCGAAGTCGCGCTCGAACTCCACGGTCACGTCCGTGCCGGACATGGCGCCGCGGCGCAGCACGTCCAGCGCCGCCGCCTCGTCCTCCTCCGTGATGATCGGCCAATCGAAAATATCGCCGGGGTCGGTCCGCACTGCCGGTTCTCCGCCCAAGATTGCGAGCTGCTCCATGGTCGCTGCCTCCCTCCAAGTATCGCTAGACCGTTACCGTTGGTGGTGTCGCTCCGGGTGCCGCCGGTGCCGCGGCGCGGTCGGTGTCGGCCAGCCAACGCCGCATGTTCGCCAGTACCGCGTTGATCGCGCTAACGTCCCCGGCGCCGCCGACCGGCGTGTGCGAGCCTTCGTACATGAACGGGCCGCGGAAACCGTTGGCCACGAGTGCGCCGAAGATGGCCGGGAAGTCAAGCTGCCCTTGGCCGGGGTCCAGATAGCGGCGCCGGCCTTCTGCAGTGAACGGCTGACCATCGTAGTCGCGTACATGCACGTCCAGCACCATCGACTGCTCCTGCCGCGCCGCCGCCATGGGATTGTGGGCAAGCGACGTGTCGTTGCCGGCCAGATCGGCAAACGCGCCGCTCACGCCGCGCTCCACGCAGTTGTGCCAGCCCAGGAACTCCAGATCGAGGGTGACGGCACAGCCGGCGGCGAGGCCGCCAAAGTGTGCCAAGGCACTACGCACGTTGTCTACCGGGTTGTACACGGTGCAGGGGATGGTCTCCAGCCCGACCGTCATCCCGGCGTCCTGGACGCGCGGCAGCAGCGGCTCCAAGGCATCGAAGTTCCGCGCCAGATTCCGGTCGCTTTCGGGACGGTCCCACAGGTGCAGGGTAACTAATTGGGCACCGACTTGCTGGGCCAGCCAGAGCGCCTCCAGAAAGCGGCGCTGTCCGTCGGCTACCTGCGCCGGGTCGGGGCTGCCAAAGGCGGTCCCCAAGTTCTTCTCCGCATGGACCACCCGGATCGGCCGGCCGCAGGAGCGGAAGGCCCGCGCCGCCCGCTCCAGGTCCTCGTGGAATCCGCGATAGAACAGCACCTCGACGGCATCGGCCTCGATGTCGGCGAGGTAGCCGGCGAGCACCACCGGGTCGCCGCCATTGGGATAGCGTGCCAGCGAGCCGGTGGATACCCCCACGAGTACATCCTGGCCGGATGCGCGGCTATCCATAGCGTGTCTCCTGCGACTCCCCTCGCCAGGGTACCAGGCGGCGCGGCCGGCCAACGGGCAGGGCGCGCCGTGCTCAGGTTGCCGTGTCCAGCGGCACTTCGACGCCGCCGAACTGCGCCGAGTGCCAGGCGGCTTCCTGAAAAGCGACCGGCTCCAGTAGCTCGGCCGCACTGAGCGGCGCGCTCCCGCTCCGGAAGGCGGCGACCACCTGCTTGAGTAGCTCGCGGTAGAGGTAGCGATCCGTCCCGCCGACGGCTGTGTACACCGTCTGCCGCTCGCCGAACGCGGTGAACCCGAACCCGTGTGCGCCGCTACGAGTGCCGCGGACGGTGCCGACCCGGCCGTCGGCCCACTGTCCAATCACAACATCCGTACTATCGTTGCCGGTCATCCGCACGGTGGCACACCCCGTACCGAGCAGTTGAAACAGCATCTCGACCGCGTGGACCCCGTAGTGGAACAGCCCGGGATTGCGGGGATGCCGCACCGCCGGACCGTGTGTGGCGGCGCCGACCAGGGCACCGATCTCGTCGGCGCGGGCGGCGATGGCCGCCACTTCCGGCGCATAGCGCAGCGACGAGGCCGACCAGAGGAGAGTATCGTGCCGTTCGGCGGCCGCTAGGAGGCTGCGGGCATCGCCCAAGGAACAGGTGAACGGCTTGTCCACGAACAGCGGTACACCCGCCTCGATGAAGGGCCAGGCTCGCTCCCGATGGACCGTCCCATCGTGGGAGGTAATCAGGACGGCATCAACCCGTCCTAGCAAGTCGGTCGGCTCGTCCACCAGCGGCACCCCGTAACCGTGTAGCTGCCGGCTGTAGCGCGCGATGTTCTCCGGCTCGGCAACCGATGCGCCGGGGCAGGCGGCAACGACCTGAGCACCGTCTACCCAGTGATCCGGGGCCACGTCAACGTGATTGAGGCGTTGGGTAAAGGCCACCGAGTGAATGCCGTCGCAATCCACCACTCCCAGGCGCAGCGTCATCGTTCCTGCTCCATCGGTCCTCTCCTAGTGTGGACGGTCACGCCCGATTGTACCGGCGATTGTGAGGCGCCGGGTGGACAGCGGGCAGGTAGCCAACCCCCTTGCGTCATTCCGGCGCAAGCCGGAATCCAGGCACCTGGGGCCGTTGCCAGCGCCCCACTCTGGATTCCCGCTTTCGGAGACCTTTGCATAACCCCCAAATGGAGTGCGAGAGGGACAATGCACCACTCCTCGCTAACCTGGAAGGACCGGTTTTTGGATTCCCGCTTTCGCGGGAATGACGGGTTACGCAAAGGTCTCCTTTCGCGGGAATGACGGCTGGGTGTAATTTTCATGTCGATGACGGGGAAATGGCAATGGAGTCTATTGAGATGCCTCTCGATGCACCACGCCCGCCCGCCAACCAGAGCAGCCTGTGGCGGAACGGCGACTTTCTCAAGCTCTGGTCCGCCCAGACCGTCTCCGTCACCGGCTCGCTGCTGGGGGCACTCCAACTCACGGCGATCCTGGCCCTGGCGGCCACGCCCTTCCAATTGTCATTGCTGACCGCCGCCGGCGTGTTGCCGGCGCTGCTCTGCGGGTTTGTCGTCGGGGCGTGGGTAGACCGCTGGCGCCGGCGCCCGGTGCTCATCGCCGCCGATCTGCTCCGGGCCGCGCTGCTCGGCTCCATCCCAGGCGCCTGGTTTGTCGGCGCTTTGCGAATCGAGCAGCTGTACCTGATTGCCTTCATCCACGGCCTCCTGACCATCTTCTTCAACGTGGCCTACCGTTCCTACCTCCCCTCCTTGGTGCGCCGCGAGCAACTGGTGGCGGCCAACAGCCGCCTGTCGGCCAGCGCGTCCGTCGCGGAGGTCGGCGCCTTCAGTGTGGGCGGCTGGATCGCGCAGCTCTCCTCTGCCATTGTCGTCGCGGCGGCGGACGCCGTGACGTTTCTCGTCTCTGCGCTGCTGCTGACCTCGATTCGCACGTCCGAGCCGGCCCCGCCGCCACCCGCTGCACAGGCCGGCCTGCGCCGGGAGATTATCGCGGGCCTCCGGCTGGTCGTCGGCAACCCGATACTGCGGGCTATCGGTGCGAGCAAGGCTATCGGTATGGGCCTCGGCGGGGGCATCATTGGGACACTCATCGTGCTCTACGGCATCGAGACGCTGGGCTTTGCGCCCGGTGTGCTGGGAACCATCTTTGCCATCGGCGGCGCGACCTCTATCCTGGGCGCGTTGAGCACCAGCCGGCTGACCCACAGGTTTGGCTTGGGGAAGACGTTGGCGGCAGGATTCCTGGTGTACGGCCTCTCGTCATTCCTGATCCCGCTGGCACGCGGACCGTTGCTGTTGGCCGGGGCCTTGTTGGCAGCGCAACAGGTGGCCGACTTTGCGCTGGCGGTCTACGAAATCAACGAAGTCAGCCTCCGCCAGGGGATTACGGCAGAGCGGATGTTGGGGCGGGTGAATGCCAGCTTGGAGGTCGTCGAGCTTGGCGCGCGGCTAGCCGGGTCACTACTGGCTGGCGTGCTGGCCGAGGCGCTAGGCCTCAGGGGAGCGCTGGCCGTAGGGGCGGTCCTGATGGCAGGCGGCGGGCTGTGGCTAGTGCTGTCCCCGGTCCGGCACGCCCGGTAAACTAGGCAGCAGCAGGTGCAGCGGACCGGGCCGCAGTGGCTCGCAGCTTGGCACGGCGCTGCGGCGGCCGGTGGTCGGATGGAGGGGAGCACGGGCGATGACCAGCACAGGACCCGTCATTCGCTGGGGGATTATCGGCGCTGGCGACATCGCCGACCGGGTGATGGCCCCGGCCATGCGCGCCGCGCCACACGCGGAGTTGGTAGCGATCATGCGCCGTGACCGCTCGGCCGCCGCAGATTTTGCCCGCCGGCATGACGTGCCCCGGGTCTACGGCAGCGTCGAGGCCATCGTTGCCGACCCCGACATTCAAGCCATCTACGTCGCCACGCCGGTAGACCGCCACCTGCCGGACACGCTCGCCGCGGCAGCGCAGGGCAAGCACATCCTCTGCGAGAAGCCCATGGCGCTCAACTCGCATGAGGGCAAGCAGATGCGCGCTGCCTGCGAGCACGCCGGCATCCGCTTCATGATGTGCTTCTACCAGCGTTTCAATTCCCGGCACCGCAAGATCAAGCGGCTACTGGCAGACGGTGCGATTGGGCCGGTGACGGCGGTGCGGGCCAACTTCTCCGGCCGCAGCCCCGACGTGCCGGCACGCTGGCGGCACGATCCGGCCCAGGCTGGCGGTGGTTGCTATATGGATAACGCCTCCCACTGCATTGACCTGCTGCGTTTTCTCTTCGGCGACATCACCGCCGCCGCCGCCTTCGTAGACACCCTCGCGGCCCGCTACGCCGTCGAGGACACCGCCTCCTCCCTACTGCGACTGGCAAATGGGGCACACGCCGTCGTCACCAGCTATTGGAGCACCGGCGACCCGGACGAGCACCGTAATTCGCTGCTGGAGATTCACGGCACCGAGGGTACGATCATCTCCACGCCACTCCATGAGAAGTTCTCCCGTGGCACACTCACCGTCGCCACCGCGCAGGGGGAAGCGGTCTACGAGTTCGAGCAAAGCACCCACTATGCCGTCCTGGAAGATTTCGCCGTGACCATCGCCGAGGAGCGCACCCCGGCGATCACGGCCAGCGACGGCATCGCCGCTATGCGCGTCGTCGAGGCGGTGTACGAGTCCGGCCGGAGCGGACGCCTGGTGCAGCTAACTTGACGGTAGTATGGTCTGGTCAAGACCACACAGGGCATGAACATGATCCCCGTCCCCCTGCGAAGCGGGGGGACCATAGGGGGGCGCCAAAGTGCTGACCAAGGAGGCATCGTGCGCGTCGGGTTCTACTACCACCAGGTGCCCCGTCTGCCACGTGACCATTCGCGCAACAATCCCTACGGGGCCATCTTGGCCGAGGGGCTGGAGCGGCTAGGCGTCGAGGTGGAGTTCGTAGATGACTTCAGCGCGGCGTTCCTGTATCGGAACCGGGGGCACCTCGACGTGCTGCACCACCACTGGCCACACCACGACTACTATGACGACGATGCCGGCGTCATGCGGCAGCAGATGCGCGCCTTCGTGTCCTCCATGGAGTTGGCCCGCGAGCTAGGCTACAAGCTGGTCTGGACCGCCCATAACATCTACCCGCACAACCGTCGCCATCAGGCGATTGACCACGAGTGCCGCCTGGCGATCTGCCGCCTGGCAACGGCGGTCATCGCGCATTGCGACGTTGCCGCGAGCAACGTGCGGACGATATTCAAGCGCACCCACAATCTCTTTGTCATCCCGCACCCTCACTTCATCGGGATTTATCCCGACACGGTGACGCGCGAGCAGGCCCGCGCTGCCCTCGGTGTGCCGCCCGACGCCTTCGCCTATGGATTTTTCGGCGGCCTCCTGCCCTACAAGGGCTTGGAGAACCTGATGGAGCGCTTTCGGCGCCTGCCAGGTGACGACTCGTGGCTGCTGATCGCCGGTGGGAACGCCCGCCAACCGGAGTTCCGGGAGGCCATTCGCCGGCGGGCCGCCCAGCATCCGCGGATCGTCCTTCGTGCCTACGACCGGGCGCCAAGCTCGGATATTGCGCTCATCATGCGAGCAGCCGATGTCATCACCTTGCCGTTCGTGGATACGATGACTTCCGGCTCGCTGATCCTGGCGCTCTCCTGGGGCAAGCCGGTCATTGCTCCCGCGCTCGGGTGCCTGCCGGCAACGGTGCTCCCGGCAGCGGGAAAGCTGTTCGATCCCAGCGACGACGATCCGCTGTATGCTGCCATGCTGGAGGCTAGGGAGCTTGACCTCGCAGCAGCATCGTCGGCCGCCCTAGCCTCGGTGCGCCGGTTCGACTGGGATGAGATCGCCGCTGCGACGTTGCGTGCGTATGAGGCCTGAGCGACGCGGAAGCCGACGACCGGTGGCACAACCAGGCACATACTTGGCTGGAGAGTGATGCTGATATGACCGATGTACCGGTGCGGATCGGCTTTGTCGGGTGTGGCCGGCAGGCCAGCGCGGCGTGGTACCCCAACTTTGCCACGATCCCGGCGCTCGACCTGGTAGCGTGCTGCGACCTGCAAGCCGACCTGGCCGAGCGCAATGCGCGGTTCTTTGGTGCTAGGAGGTGGTACACCAGTCTGGACCACATGCTCGACATGGAGGAGCTGGACGCGGTGATGGTGGTAGGACCGCCAGCGATGCACTATGCCTGCGGCAAAGCGGTGCTGGCGGCCGGATTGCCGCTGATGATGGAAAAACCGCCAGCGCCCCGCACCGAACAGGCCCGCGAGCTGGTGGAGCTGGCGGAAGCACAGGGGATTGTGACCCAGGTCGGCCACAACATGCGCCATGCGCCGGGCGTGGTGAAGCTCCGAGAGTTGATGCGGACACCGGCATTTGGCCGCCTGCTATTTCTGGAGAGTCGTTACTTCATGCCCGGCCCCATGTGGCACGATACCGGCGACTACCGTGCCGGCTGGACGTACATGATCTTTCAGGCTACCCATGCGGTGGACTTGGCACGGTGTATCGGCGGCGAGATCGAAACGGTGTTCGCGGACCTCTCGATGGGGGCGGAGGGGCGGTTCGCCATCGCGGCGGTCGCTCATTTTCGGAGCGGCGCGACCGGGACGCTGACACTGACGGGCAACACTCCGAACTGGACCTGTAAGCTGGAGGCCGAGGGGGACGCCAGGGCGCACGTGCGGCTAGAGAACCTCCATACGCTGCATTTCGAGCAGCACACGGCAGAGAGTGGCTATCAGCCGGTACCCGGCATTCCCGGTCAGTACTGGCATCCGGCCACCCGCGATAACGCAGAGCGCCGGGGCGGCTATTGGGGACAGCTGGAGGCGTTCGCTCGCGCCGTGCAGACGGGTATCCCGGATTCGCCCACGCTGCGGGACGCCTATCAGGCCCTGCGCGTGTGCGAGGCGCTGCTGGATAGTATCCAGCGCGGTGAGCCGATAGCAGTACCAACCGATTGAGAGCCGATAGAGGAGGAGCAGAGCGATGAGTAGCGAGCACAGCGATGGCTTTCGGGCGCAGGTCCGGCCGGAGGCCGGGGAGCATCACCATGCGGCGATCCGCTGCCGCGACATGAAACTCCTAATAGATTTCTACGAGCGGGTGATGGGACTGCCACGGCGCAATTTCGCCGGCGACCCCGACAACCCGGAGAAGGTCTGGTATCCCGGCCTCCAACTCGTGCATACCGACGACCCGCCGGGACCACAAGGGGAGCTGGACCATATCGGCATCTCCGTCAACAATATCCACGAGATTTGTGCCCACGTCGAGGCCTCGGGATTTACCGTGGACAAGCCGGTACAGTCCACCGACAACCCCGAGAAAGGCCAGCGGTTCAGCGGCGCCTGGCTGACGGACCCCGAAGGGCATACCGTCGAGCTGGTGCAGTGGGAACAGCTACCGGAGTGAGGCCAGCGGAGAATCCCCGTCCCCCCGTCGCAACGGGGGGACCATAGGGGGGCGCACACCCTACTACCCAATTAAGGTGTCAGCTTTCATCAGGGAAAGGGCCGGGCGTGAGGTGCAGTACCGCAACCTGAGCCGCGCCGGAGTCAAAGTATCCCCCTTCTGCCTGGGCTGCGCTTACTTCGGCATACGGCTGGATGAGGCCGAGTCCGTTCGCCTGGTCCACGCGGCTCTCGATGCCGGCATCAACTTCTTCGACACCGCCAACGCCTACGCCCTCGGATCGTCCGAGGCCTACCTGGGCCAGGCCCTCAAGGGCCGGCGCGACTCGGTAGTGCTGGCAACCAAGGTCAGTGCGCCGATGGGCCACGGACCGAACGACTCCGGCGGTTCTCGCTACCACATCATGGCCCAAGTAGAGGCCAGTCTGCGCCGGCTCGGGACCGACCACATTGACCTCTACCAGCTGCACTCCCGCGACCTGACCACGCCGCTGGAGGAGACCCTCCGCGCCCTGGACGACTTGCAGCGACAAGGCAAAGTCCACTACTTCGGCACCTCCAACTCCGTAGCCTGGCGGCTCTGCGAAGCTCTGTGGGCCAGCGACCGGCTCGGCAGCGCACCCATCGTCTCGGAGCAGGCATCGTACAGTCTGTTCGACCGCGCGCTTGAGACCGACGTTTTGCCGTTCTGCCGGACCTACGGCATCGCAGTCATCGCCTACGGACCGCTGGCCGGCGGGTGGCTCAGTGGCCGGTACCGCCGCGACCAACCGCCACCGCCGGATTCCCGCTTGGCCGTCCGCGGCACGATGGTCGGCGCCGCGGACGAGGCGCGAGCATTTGACGTGCTGGAACGGCTGGCGCCGCTGGCAGCGGACAAGGACATCACCCTCAGCCAGTTGGCATTGGCCTGGCTGCTGGCGCAGCCCGGCATCACCACTGCGCTCATCGGACCACGCACCGTGGAGCAGCTGCACGACAACCTGGGGGCACTGGCGGCGACAGTCACGCCCGCGGACCTGGCGGCGATAGACAAGATCGTACCGCCAGGTACCAAAGTGGTCCCGGAGGCCCCGGCGCCAGGGGCCATGCTCATCTAGCGCCGCCGCGGCGCACACCGTCCCCCCGCCGCAGCGGGGGGACCATAGGGGGGCTGCCGGCTCAAAGCGGCATTACTCCCAGCGGAAGGTCTTCACGGCCAGGGCCGTGCCGACCACGAGCATCCCGCCCAGGATTGCCACTGAATCCCACTGCTCACTCCACCCGAAGCCGAACCATAGTCCTTGCAGCAGCTCTACGGCGTAGGTCATGGGAAGCACCTGGCTGATCTGCTGCATCCAGGCCGGCATCTGCTGGACCGGATACATCACGCCGGAGAGAAATATCTGCGGGAAGAAGAGCACCATCCCCACGACGGTCGCCACTCGCACCGTCGGCGAGATGCTTGCCACCATGTAGCCTATGGCAAAGAAGGCGCCGGTGCTGAGTATGAACGCGCCGAGCACACTGAGCCAGAAGCCCCCGAAATGCAGGTCGTAGACAAGGACCCCGACCAGGATCAACAGCGCCATGCCCACCAAATTCATGAAAAAGAACACGACAACCTCGGCGGTGAGGTAGGTAAGCGGGCTGATCGGCGTGGCCCGGAAGCGCCGAAGCACCTTGGTCTCCCTGGCTGACGCGGTGTTATTCGGGATGCCCATGAACGCCGAGCTACCGATAATCAAGGCGGTGTAGGCCGGAATCATGGCATCTACGACCCTGAAACCGGGTAGCTCCTCGATTTCTATGTCGCCGAAGATCGAGCCAAACACCACCAGCAGCAGCACAGGAAATACCAGCGTGAAGAAGAACGCCGCCGGCTCGCGGTAGAAGAGCTTGAATTGCACGACGATCAGTTGGGCCATTCCTCGCATGGCGCACCTCTATTCGCGCAGCGCCCTGCCCGTCAGGGCAAGAAAGACATCGTCTAACGTCGGCTGCTCACTCCGCAGGTCCCGGAAACGCCAGCCGTGGTCCTCGACCGCCCGCACGACCTCGCTGACCAGCCGGTCTCCCTGGCCGTGGACGATCACCCGGTCACCGCTCACCTCAACCCGTGTGACATTCGCCAACGACTCCAGCTGCTTGGCATCTATCGTATCCTCGGCGGTGAACACCACTCGCGTCTCGACGCCGAGGCCGCCGATGAGGTTCTCCGGGGTGTCGAGGGCCACAATCTTGCCCTGGTCCATGATGGCTACCCGGTCGCAAAGTCGCTCGGCTTCCTCCATGAAGTGCGTGGAGAGGAAGACGGTCTTGCCTTTGTCGCGGAGGGACCGCACCAGGTCCCACATCGTCCGCCGCGCCTGCGGGTCCAGGCCCGTGGATAGCTCGTCGAGGAACACCAGCTCCGGGTCGTGTACCAAGGCCAGCGCGATGAAGAGCCGCTGCTTTTGCCCGCCGGATAGCTTGACGAAAGGCGCCTTGAGCCGTTCACCTAAACCCAACTGAGCGATGAGGGGGCGCCAATCAATGGACTGCGGATAGAAGGACGCAAACAGGTCCAGAGCTTCCTGCACCCTGATCCGGTCGAACAGGCTGGATTCCTGGAGCTGAACACCGATGCGCCGCCGCAGGTCCGCCCCGGCGTCTCCGGGATCGAGGCCCAGCACGCTGACCTCGCCCGCGTCCCGATCTCGCAGGCCCTCCAGACACTCGATGGTCGTGGTTTTGCCCGCACCGTTCGGACCCACCAAGCCAAAGACCTCATTCTCCGCTACCGAGAACGAGATGCCGTCCACGGCCACGATGGGGCCATAGGCTTTGCGTAGCTCGCGCACTTCTACGACAGACAATCCCAAGACTCCCGGCCCAAGCGCGCCGCCTCGGCCCCGATCAACTCCGATCAGCCACTCGGAGCACCTGCGGCCGCCCTGCACTGCCCCTTTAGACCGACCGCGAGCCAAAAGGTTTCAAGCCCCGTGCTGGTCCGGGAAAAGGAGGCCTCGGCCGCCGAGGTTTGTGAATATCATCATGCCCCTTGACGCCTCTGCTACAATTGTGCGACCCATGGCAACTGCACCTCAGCCGGAGAGTCAGTACCTGAATTACGAGTCGGACGTGAGCTTCCAGGCTCACGTGCCGGCTTGCTACCTTCCTGCGGGCTACACGCAAATTCGGCCGCTGACGGTGCGCCTAGAGCAGGACGGCAAGGGATATATTGCTTCGAGTGATCTCTCCACCATGTATGGTGAGGGTACGACCCCGGTAGGAGCTTTCCACGACTTCTGCGAATCTCTGCGGGATGACCTACTCTGGCTCGCAGCGCACGAGGACTGCCTGGATATAGGATTGGCGGAAGAACTCAAGGCACTGCAAGGCGCCTTCAGGAAAGAGCAGCCGTAGCAGAAATGGTATCTCTAAACCGACGCGCCGTAGAGTGTGCCCTGATGAGGAAACTTCATTTTGTTCGCAGCAATACGGATCACCGCAGGCTAGAGCTTTGGTGTGACGGCAAAGTGGTGGCACGAACGAAAACTTCGCACGGCGCCGACGCCAGCTTGAGCGACAGGCTTGTCGCAATGATGGCGCGGCAAATACATATATCGCCCAGACAATTGCAGCAGACCGTTCAGTGCCCCTTCTCATTTACCGACTACCTGGCCGTGCTAGTGGACAAGGAGAAAATGACGCCGGGGCAATGTAACGAACACCTGCCAACTAGCCCCTCGGCGCACGCTGGCCCTGGAACTGGCCACTGAGGAGGGTTACGCCGTGGTGTCCGTCTCGGCGGGCGGGGCGGACCGCACGTGCCGGACCGGGGATGGCACTAGCGACGGTCCCCCTGGCAGGACTCGAACCTGCGACACACGGTTTAGGAAACCGCTGCTCTATCCATCTGAGCTACAGGGAGATAATTGAGCACGAGGCTGCATAGGGCAGGCACCACGCGGCTGTGCTTTCGTTGGGAGCGCTACCGGTGCATCGCCTCCACCTCTCGCTACTCTAGCAGGCCTATTGCGCTGACGCTCAAGGCCGGTGAATTGCAAGGTCATGTCCGTCCTACTTTATACCGCCCGGTTTTAGCGGACCTCCCGTGTGGTACGACGGGCGCTCCCCGGCCAAGGAAGCAAGTCGCGCAAGAGTGCCAACCCCACGCCCTGTAAGACATGCACCAGGGGCATGATGGGAATCCGGTAGCGCGGCTCGCCGAGAAACGGCATATGAGACAACCAAAAGAGTACTATCGTCGCTAGGACTAGCCAGCGACCGGCGCGTATGAGACCAGAGTTGCTCTGCCGTTGAACGATCCCGACCGGCCAGCAGACGGCAAAGGCTCCAACCGTCAGCGTCAGGAGCGAGACCATCTGCAGCAAGGCTGAGACGCCGTGCAGGGACTCTTCATCGAGCCAGCCACCCGAGAAGGCCATCATACGGCGGTTGACGTGCTCGCCCATCACGCCGGGTTCGATAGCGCCCCACACGCGGTGGAGCTTCAGCAGCCCCAGACGGAAGGCGGACGACGGGTTTGCGGCCATGAAGCGAAACGCCATTTCCCCATAGGCGCGAGTGTCGCTGGTCACTGTGATGCCTTGAGCACGGTAATGACGGAGGAGCTGCCAGAACTCTTCCGGTTGCGGGAACGCCATGATGCCCCCCGTCGCCTGAGGGTTATTGCCGGTCCAGAGCGTGAGTCCGCCGGAAATCGTCGTCGGAATGAATTCTCCCCAGACGCGGAGGTTCCGGACGCCATAGAGTGTGGGCGGGAGCAGGGCGAGGAGCCACAGCACGCTGATGAGCGGGAGCATTCCCAGCAGGGACCGTGTCCGGGGGCGCACAGCGCCGACACCCCTACGTCGCTCTATGTACCAGATGTATCCCGTAGCCAGCACCAAGAGCACCGCCATCTTGAGCTGCAGGAAGAGGGAGAGGCCGAGCATGACACCAGCGCCGCCAAGCCAGAGGAGACGACGTTGGTTCTGGGAAGAAGTGTGCGCGTAGTTGATGAGGCACCAGATCGTAACGACCGTTCCCAAGGCGAGCCAAAGCTCATAGGCGATCAGCTCCGCGCTATACAGCCACACCGGCGAAAGTAGTGCTACGGCACCGGCCAGCCGAGCCGCGCGCCCCCCGAACAACCGTCGGGTGATGAGCACGACGAAGAGCGCGATACCCGCGGCAGGCACGACCTGCATAACCTTGGCGGCAAGCGGGTGGATACCGGTCACGGCGTATATCGCCGCGATGAGAAAGGAGTACGCGGAAGCTGTTGCCGTGATGACGTAGCCGTCTCGAGTCAGCAAGCCCTCCTCGACCAACGCGCGGGCTGCTGTGTGGTAAAGCAGAGCATCCGAGCCATCGGGTACCCAGGGAAAGAGCAGCACGTAGTAGACCTTGAGGACGACGGTGATCGTCAGGATCAGGACTAGAAGGCGCCAAGCGTGGGTGTGCCGGGACCGCCGGCCGGTATCCCAGAGCCATAGCAGCACGCCGCCCAATAGTGGGAGCAGCACCACCGGCAGAAGCCAGCGCCGGATCGGGTTGCCCACGGGCCAGCCTTCTGGAATGGCGGCAAGCTCCGCAGCCTCGATGGGTTGCTCGTCGCTGGGTCGCAGAAAAAAGGCTGCGTAGGCATCGTCACCGATAACGCGCCGCCGGGTGCCCTCATAGACGATCCACACCGTACCGTCGGGATCGCGATAGACCGGCCCGGCCCGCACGTCGTTACCACGCGGAATACGTATCAGGTCTTCGGGGGAAAGCGTCGCTACGTTCTCCCAGCGGTAACCGTAATCCTCGAACACTTGCAACGACGTGATCAGACGCTTATACCGTCCCTCCAGCACATACACGTCGGGAGAGTTTTGGGCACGCAGCAGCTGTCCCTCCGGGAAGCCCCAGTGCAATGTCTTGGCTTCCTGAGCCTGCGCCGGCATGGCCGGCAAGGCTGCCGCCATCGCCATACCAATGGCCACGCCCAGCACAGCCAGCCATCTAATCACGTGCCAGACCACCGAACTTCCGATGGAGCCAGTCACTGCCGTTCGCTCCGCTCGCTGAGTTACAATACTGCCGCCTCCGGCCCCAATGCTACAATAAGCGCCGCCATGACAACACTGGACATCCGCTATTACATCCGGGTCTGGGACTGGCGGCTGGTAGCCTTCATATTCTTGTTCCTGGGGCTGCCCAACGTCTACCAACTCTATCGCGTCCGCCTCATCGGGAACGAGTTGCCGGACCCTGGGAGCCTAGCCATTGTCTCGCAATGGCAGTTCGTGGGCCTGGTCGTGGAGGTCTTTCAAGAAGCCACCGTCTTGGCGATCTTCTTTTTCCTCGGCTCCCAAATCCGCAGCCGGCAGACGATCCAACTTGACCGGACGAAAAGTGTCTTCACCTTCATCTTCGGGGCCTCACTGGTGTTCTCGGTAGGTGTGTTCGTGTTCCGCGACGCCTTCATCACGCTCATCGGGACATCGCCGGAAATTCAGGAGCAGACGCGCGCCTTTCTCGGGATCAGCATCTTCAGCATTCCGTTTACGCTGCTGGCCGCTGCCATCGTCGTGCTGTTCGAGTCCCTGGGCTTGCGGTGGCTGGTGGGCCTCATGGCGCTGGTCAATATCTCGCTGCGCTTTGCCTTTGACAGCCTGTTCTTCGGCGGTCACGGGTTCTCGCTCCAGGCAGACGTCGTGGGGGTGGGCTGGGCCACGTTGTTGGCCAGTGCTGCGCTGTTCATGGTTGGGTTGGTGCTCTTGCTGCACACCAAGAACATCGGGCTGGCAGCACTCGTAGCTCGTCCGTCCTTTACCGACATGCGGGAATACTTGCGAGTGGGACTGGGGAGCGGGGCGGACAGTCTCATTCGCAACGTCGCGTACTTCGTCATGATTATCAGGATCGTGAACACGATTGGCGCGACGGAGATCGGTGGCTACTACGTCGCCATCCAGATCATTTGGAGCTTCATGCTCGTGCCGGTGCTGGCCTTTGCGGACTCCGCGAAAGCCTTGGTCGCCAACTCACTCGGCAACCTCGAGCGCGTCAAGACGCTCTGGTACGCGGCCATGGTGATTACCGCCGGCATGATGATCCTCTGGATTGCGGTAGTACCGGCCTTCCCCAGCGTGGCGGGAGCACTGACCGACGACGCGGAGACCGTCAAGTGGGCTGTGACCGCGTTCGGAATCTTGTTCGTCCCCTACGTGCTCTTTTCGTTCAACACCGTGACGGACAGCTTCTTCTATGGCCTCGGAAAGACCAAGTATCTGGCCTACCAATCCCTCCTCACCAACGGCTCGGTCTACTTGGTCGGGTTCCTGTTGTACGTAGCAGGTGCTTGGGAGGTGACCTTCGAGGGAGTCATGGTGTTGTTCTCGCTCGGTATCCTCGTGGACTCGTTCTTGACGCTATATTTCCTTATTAAGGTGCTGTATGTGGACCCGGCCAGAAGACGGGCAGCGGCCGCCTCGCCTCACTCGTAACCCGTAAAGGAGCGCTAGGCTTTTCCCCGTGGCGTATGCGTACGCATTACGCATTGGTATCAGGCCCGGCGGCCGTAATACAGTTGGGCCGGGTTACGGAAATTGTCCGGCTGGAAACGATCCGGCAGCACAGCCGGTAGCTCTTGGCCGAGAAAGGCTTCGAGCCGGTGGCGATACGCCCGCACGACGTCGGGATGGTGTGTGGCCACGCTGCGACTTTCGTCGGGATCGGTAATGAGATCGTACAGCCTGGTGTCAGCCTCCGGGCGCTCGAAGTTGACGATATAGTTCCACTGCCTACTCCGCACGCTGGCGTAGCTCCCCCAGCCGGTGATAGCAACGTCCCGGTTGGCGCCGGCCGCGGCAAGCGTCGCCATCGGCACGTGCTCGCCCGCAACCGCCCGCACCAGCGGCCACACACTGCGCCCTACCAGTGTGGTCGCCGCGTCCGTGTATTCCGGCGCGGGTATATCGAGCAGGTCGAGTATCGTCGGAAAAAGATCGTGGCCCTGGACGAACGCAGCAACCTCGTGCCCGGCGCCGACACCGCTCGGATGGCGTATGAGCCAGTTGAGTTGCGTGTTGTAGGGGTGGAGCGCGGCCGGGTTCTTGCCAAACCGTCCGTGGTCGAGCAACTCGGTTCCGTGGTCCGAGGTAAACAGAATCATCGTGTCCTGGAGGCGGCCAAGGTCGGCGATGGTATTGAGCAGCCGTCCGATCCATTCGTCCATGTAGGTGATCTCGCCGTAGTAGAGTGCTTTGATCCGCTCTTTCTCGTGATCGGTAGCTACTTCGGGCGCCGCGTGGGGCATGATGAACTCCGTGCCCGCGAAGTCCGGACAGTAGCGGTCGGCGTAGGCACGCGGTGGGTCCCAAGGCTCGTGCGGATCGAAGGCCTCCAGCCACAGCAGGAACGGCCCATCGTCGTGATTGGCCCGCAGCCACTCGATCCCCCGGCGAAAGACGGTTCCGGAAGTCAGGGGGTCCACTTGGGCAAACGCACGCTTGTTCAACAGGTACTGAACGAGCGTGACGTGTGCCCGCAGATCGAGTGATCCCTGCACGTACCGACCAAGCTCGTCGCGGATCAGATCGAGACTACCACTTTGCCAGTTGTCGTTCTCCTGGCCGCGAATGAACTCCCAGTTGAGCCAGCCGCGGGTGAAGTTCATCGTTGCCTTGAAGAGGTGGAAAACGTCGGCTATCAAGGCCGTCTTATAACCACGCGCCAGCAGCAGTTCTGCCAGTGTGGTCTGTTCCGGGGGAATCCGGTGCCATCCCCGGTTGCCGGTGTAGAGACCTTGCGTGTCGAAGGGGTAGCGCCAGGGGAAGGACCGCACGCCGGTCATGAGCGCGCGCCGCACGGGTACCGTCGGCTCGCCCTCGCCAAAGGCGGCGCTGAAGCTCACACTGTCGCGCCGCAGCGCGTCGAGATTCGGTATGTGTACGTGGGTGCCGCCGAGATGGTGGGCCACGTCGTAACGCAGCGTATCGAGCACCATCACGACCACGTTCATAAACTGGTCCTCCCCTGCACCGGTGCTGCACTGGTTTAGTCCTAGGCGAGTGGTGCAGCGCTGGCGTTGCGCCTCTGCCGGCGGTACGTTGGGGTTGTGGCCGAGACTGGACCTACGACCACACGAAGGTCGCGGCGCCGGTCGCGGCCGTCTCCAAGAGCCGCAGCGCTTCCGGGGCTTGCTCGACCGAATGGAAGCGGTGCGTAATCAAGCGATCTACCGGAATCCGTTTACGCTGGATCAACTCCACCAGCGGCGCAAACGCGATGATTGGTGCCACGTTCGAGGCATGGATGGTCAACTGCTTGTTGATGAGCTGGATCAGGTTCACGCTTGGCGTGTGGCTGCCCATACCGACGATACAGCCGCGCCCCCCTCGTCGTAGGGCACCGATCAATTGCTGCTGCGCCGCCACCGCCCCCGAGGCCTCGACCCCGGCATCGGCGCCCTCGCCGTCCGTCAGTGTCAGTACGCGGTCCAGCACGTCCTCTTCCGCCGCGTTGATCGTGGCGCTGGACCCGAACTCCTTCGCCAGCGCAAGTCGCGGCGCCGACAGGTCCACGGCCAACACATCCGCGCCCATCGCGTGGGCGAGGAGCACCGTCGCCAGCCCGACCGGGCCTACTCCGAAGACAACCAGCCGTTCGGGACCGTGCGGCGCCAGGCGCGTGAGGCCCTGGTACGCGGTGCAGAGCGTGCAGGCCAGCAGGGACCCGACTTCCAGGCTCAACGCCGGCGGCAACGGCAGACAGTTGCGGTCGTTGGTCAGGAGCAGGTCGGTGAAGGCGCCGTCGGTAGAGGCACCGTGGCACTGCATCTGCGCGCACCACATCACGTAGCCGGCGTGACAGTGGCGGCAGGTGCCGCAGCCGAGGTACTGGTAGATACTTACTCTGTCCCCGACGGCGACGTTCGACACGTTGGGGCCAACCGCTGCGATCACCCCGGCCGGCGCGTGGCCGCGGATGATCGGATACGTCGGCAGGGCCTCGGCCGGCAGGTGGTAGGTGTGTACGTCTGTGCCACACAACGCCGCGGCCCGCATCGCTACCAGCACCTGCCCCGGTCCGGGCGCCGGCGGCTCCGGCGCTTCCCGCACGTCTACCTGTCCGTTGCCGGGGAAATACACGGCGCGCATCACCTATGCTCCCTTGATCGAGCGTGTCACCTCGATCATCAGGCCTGGCCCACGAGGCGCAACTGCCGGAGCGCCGCGCCGTCCGCGGGCACGTCCAGCGTTAATCCCGGGTCCGTCAACGCCTGCGTATCCAGACGTGCCCCCGGTGTTCCGCTTACCGGATCGTGCAGCTCGAACGTTGCCCCCGGCCGCAGGCCGCGCAGCCGCAGCGGCGGCAGTGGTGGACCATCGGGCATTCGATACGCCAGTACCGCGGCCGCGCTGCCGTCACGGGCAACGAACTCCACCGCTTCACTATCCTCCGGCCGCTGCGGCGCCGGTGTGAGCGGATAGCAGTCCTGGGTCAGCAGCCAGCGAAACTGCTTGTAGATCTCGACCAGCGCAGCAACCCGCCGGGTCAGGCGCGGCGACCAAGAGGCAATATCGCCATCGAAGCTCAAGGCACCGGCCATGCGGCTCAACACGTCGCGGTCGCCGACGTCGGCATCCCCCTCGTTCCGATTCACTGGCACGGCGCTGTTAGCCAGGTGGCTAGGCAGCAGGCGGCCAAATCCGACCTGCATGGCGCGGCAGATATGCCGGTCAACGGTGTGATCGGAAAACCAGGCTGCTTGGGCGCGCCGCAGCATCCCCAAGTCCACCCGGCGCCCCCCGCCAGCGCAGGTCTCGATCACCAGATCGGGATACCGGGCCACCAGTGTATCCAGGACCCGGTACAGCCCTTCCAGGTGGCGGAAGGCGATCTTGCCCGTCGGATCGGCCGCGGTCCAGTACGGCGTCGGGCCGAAGTTATAGTCCCACCGAATCCATTTCAGATCCAGGCGCTCTACCCACTCGCCGATGACGGCAATCACCCGCTCCTGCGCCGCCGGCACACCGAGGTTGAGATGCTTGAAGTCCGGGCCAGGCCCCCCGACCGGCGTTCCGCCCGGCGAGGAAACGGGAGTCCTCCCCGGCTCGATTACCGCCCCGGTCACGTGCTGCCGGTGGATGAAGTCCTCGTCCACGCTGAGGTACCAGTCCGGGTGCTCGTTGGCCCACCGGCTGGTGACGTGCGCGCGCTCGATGTCGAACCAGAGGCCGAGCGCCAGCCCCTTTGCGGTCACGTAGCCGGCCAGCGATTCCAGCCCCTGCGGGAACTTCCGCGTGTCTACGTGCTCCCAGTTCCCCACGCCCAGGCGGAACGGACCGCGTCCATCCGGAGGACCGCAGCCGTCGTACCACCCGGCATCCACCACAAAGTATTCGATGCCCAACTCGGCCGCCCGATCCACCTGCCGCCGCAGAAAGGTCTCATCGAAGTCGGTCGCCACGCCGAAGAAAGAGTCATACGAGAGCGTCGGCAGGGCCGGCTTCCCGCCGAGGCCAGGACACACGACATCGTAGACATAGCGGCGACAGGCGTTTCCCCCGGCGATCATGTCGCCGCTGTAGCCGATCAGATGTACCACTGGCAGCGCGAGCGTCTCCCCCGGCGCCAGCACCAGCTCGTCTCCCGGCACGCCGGCCCAGAGCGTTGCTCCGGTGGGATGCGCGCGCACCTCCTGGTACCAGGGGCCCGACCATTCCAGCGCACTAATCACCCCGCCGCCCTCGGCATGTAGCTGCAAGAACGGGAGATCGCGGTTCGACGAGCGTCCGTCGGGAGCGGACTCGATGATGAACGGGTCGCTGATCGAGGACCGCAGCACGACCTCGCGTTCGCGGTAGGCGGACGGCGGGTACGACCCGTGCGTGACGCCACCACCCAGCGTCCGCAGCCGCAGGGACGTAAGCTCCAAGCCGGACCACAGCAGCACGAGCGGTTGAATGGCGCTCAACGGCAGTGATGCCGTCGTGTCCTGCTGGGCCAAGGTCACCTGGACGGTGGCCGTCCGGTGGGCCGGCATCCGCACGATGCGCTGCGTGGCGTGCAGGCCGGACTTGTGCCGCCAGCGCAGGACGACCGCTTCATCCGCGATCTCCGGCGTACCGTCCGGCTCCCAGTTCAGCGCCGCGTCATCGGTGTGAACCAGCCAACCGGGCCCCTCCGCGAGCGCGACGAGCAGTACCTCGGGCAGCAGCCCGCTCAGGTAGCTGCGGAGCGACGTGTCCCGTCCCGTCTGCATCGTCGCTAACTCCTGCTGGGCGCTAGATTCCCAACGTGTCTTGGAGATAGCGCCGGCTGGCCGAACACGATCAACTGGCAGCCAACCTGCGGTTGCGCCTGTGACGTGGTTCTCCCGCGTGCCGCCGTCATCGCGCACCTCCCTCCGGACAACTACAAGGTTTGCCCCTACAGCAGCAGCCCACCTCCACCGCACTCCCCCTCTCCACTTGGTGGAGAGGGGGCCGGGGGGTGAGGCACAAACGGCCCCGCCGCCATCAGGACAGGCCCAACGCCTCCACCGCCCGGTGTAGTTCGGGTGCCAGCGGTCCCGCTTGAACAGCCATCACGCTTTCCTCGATCTCGGCTGGCGTTGCTGCCCCGACCAGGATGGTGGCAATGCTCCGGTCGGCCACCAGATACCGGAGCGTCAGCGTAGTCAACGACAGTCCGCTCCCCTGCTGCAGCGCAGCAAGACGCACGACGCGGCGCTGCATCTCCGGCGTCATCCAGTCCGGCCAGCACGGCGGTGTTTGCAGCCATTCCGGGCGGATCACCACCAGCCGGCCCTGCCGGAAGACGCCGCCCAGCAGCACCGCGACGCCGCGCTGGCTGGCAGCGGGCAAGAGTTGGCGGCGGATGCCGCGATCAATCGCGCCGTAGTTGAAGGCGCTCAGGCAGGCGTCCATCTCAGCCGCGCGCAGGACGTGTGCCAGGTGGTCCGGGCTATTGCCGGTGATGCCGACGTAGCGGCAGCGGCCGGCGGCTTGCAGTTCCCGGAGCACCTGCATCACCGGCGCGTTCGCCACGTCGTACTCGGTCTCTAGGTCAACGAGTGGGCTGTCGCTCGGCTCATCGGACCACCAGTGGTGCTGGTCGGCCTCGTGAACCATCAGCACGTCTACGCTGTCGCGGCGCAAGAGCCGCAGGTTTTCATCGAACTGGGTGTGCAGGGCGTCGGGCGAACGAAAGCGACTCGGCTGCGCCAAATGGCCCAGCTTGGTTGCCAGCAGGTATGGCTCCTGGCGCCCCTCCAGGGCGACACCGAGAACGGCCTGCGCCAGCCCCCGGCTATAGAGCGGGGCCGTGTCAACGTAGTTGATCCCCAGCTCCAACGCACGATGGACCGTGGCCACGCCGTCGTCAAAGGACACGCGCGGCAAGCCAACGCCGCCCAAGCTGATGGCCGTCACGTGCTCGCCGGTCCGCCCAAAGGGCCGCTGCTCCAGGCTGCCCATTGCCATGCGGAAGCGCTCCTCCACGGCAGAACCAGAGGGTGTGCTCCCCGCAGCGTGAGCCGGGGAGAGCAGCACCATCTGCAAGCCGTGCCTCGCGGTGCTTACAGCCGGGGCCGCGGCCGGTTGAGGATGTTAACGGCTATGCGCGTCAACTGCTGAACCCCTTGGTCCACCGTCAGATCACCCTTCCAGATCGAATGGGCGCCCGCGGTGAGCTGGCTGTGGAACTGCGACACCCACAGGTTCGCAGGATACTCCAGCGGGTGGGCCGAGAGCAACGTCTGGTGCCAGGAGCGGTGCGCCTCTGTCGCCGTCAGCTTCGCGTCGGTCCACACGTCGGGCCGCGAGCTGGGGATCAGCCGGTGGTCGTTGAGCATCAAGCCGCCTTCCTTCGAGGAGTGCAGCTTGTGCAGCTCCCAAGCGGCATCGGGGAACTCGCTCCGCCTGGCAATCGGGATCGCGTCGGTCTGCAACATGCCCCCGTTCGTACCTCCGCGCCCCTTCGGGAGCTGGGTCACGCCCCAGTTGAAGTCCCAGGCCGCGGAGCCCCACCAGCCCCAGTAGCCGTTCGCCCACATGGCCAACGTGCTCTGCGGCAGATAACCCCCGGAGCTGCCGCCCCAGGACCATTCCGGCGGTCGGACGGTACGGTAGCGATGGAACCAGTCGTAGACGCGCTGGATGGCGTCCCGTACAACTCCTTCGTTGAACGTGGACCGCGTCCGCTCCTTGTTGAGCGCGCTGCCCCCGGCGGCCCAAATGTCCTGCAGGAACCCGTTGTAGTACCCGGTCAAGGGCCGGTAGCCCCATTGCTGGTCCTTGGCCTCGCCGGACTCGCCACGTTTCGTCAGCTGTTGGGCCGTCTCAAGCAGCTTGTCCTGGGTCCAGTTCTCGTTCGGATAGTCGAGGCCGGCCTGGTCGAACTTGTCCTTGTTGTAGTAGAGGCCGGTGATCGAAGGGTGCGACCACAGCGGCAGCGCCCAGAGGATGCCGTCCTCGCGCATCGTCTCGACAGCCGCTGGGTACCACGCCTCCATATTGATCTTGTCCCGCTTGGCGTAGTCGTCGAGCGGCAGCCAGACATCGTAGGCCACGAAGTCGTACAGGTTGCCGATGCTCGCCGTCCACATCAGGTCGGGTTCCGTGCCGGCGGCGGTTTGGATCAGCATCTTCGACTCGTGGCCGCCCGCGGTCGGCTCGGTGTTCACCTTCACGTTCGGGTTGCGTTCCCGGAACACCTTGGTGATGGCCTCGAACCCCTTCTCTTCAGGCCCGGCGCGGAACATGAACCGGATGGACCCCTGCGCTTGGCCGGGTGCCGGCGCAGGGCCGGGCGCCTTGGCCGGCGCATGATCCGTCCGGAACTGCGGCGCCTGTACTTCGACGACCTTCTCGACGACGACCTGCCTCTCGACAACGACCTCCTTCTCGACGACCTTCTCGACGACGACCGGTTTCTCCTTCTCGACCACAATAGTCTGCCCGGCAGACCCGGCCGCACCCTTGGCACCAGCGGCGCCGGCGGCCCCTCGCTCACCCTGCGCGCCGGCTGGCCCGGCTGGCCCGGCTGGCCCCTGCACGTAGCGCACCTCGATTTCGCCACACGCCGCGAGCAGCGCGCCGCCGGCAAGGGCGCCAAATGTAAGCACTGAGGTCCGTCGGGTGAAGTGTCTCTTCGTGTTCGATTCCATGGTTCCCCCTTCTTGCTTTTCGCTACCGCACGATTGGACTGTCCGGTCTAGTTGCGTGGTGAGTTCCCCACCACGCGCGAGCGATCGGTTGCTGCGGATCAATCGTTAGCTTCACCTCCTTCCACCTGCCGCTCCAACAGGTGGGCGATGTGCTGGCGCGTGTATGTAATGTGGGTTTCGACCGCCGCGACGGCGGCCGTCGGATCGCGCTGGCGGTAGGCATCGAGAATGGCCCGATGCTCCTCATACGTGGCCCGCGGTCGTCGTTGGGCTGTTGTATAGTACACTCGCGCAATCTGCACGCGGGCGCCTAGCGTCTCGTACATCTCGGTGAGGCGCTCATTGCCGGCAGCCCGCACCAAGACCGAGTGGAACTCCTGATCCAGGCGGCTGGCCGCTGGGTAGTCGTAGTAGGCATCACTCCGAAACGTCCGCACTGCTGCAGCCAACAGTCCTTCGAGGCGCTTCAGCGCCGCGCCGCTCAGGCGGCTCACGCCGCGGCGGGTCGCGTGCAACTCTAGCGCCAGCCGCAAGTCCAGGATGTCGTCAATCTCGCCCGGCTCCAACCGGGCGACCGTCGTCTCTCCGCGCCCTTGCATCTGTACCAAGCCTTCGGCCTGGAGCCGGCGCAGCGCGTCCCGCACCGGCGTCACGCTGACCCCAAGACGCTCCGCCACGCCGCGAATGGTCAGCGCCGTCCCTGGAGCCAGCTCGCTCTGCAGGATTTTCTCTTTGAGCGCGTCGTAGATCCGCTCGTCGAGTTGGCGCTGGTCCACCTCCAAGCCCACCAGCGGGTCCGCCGGCGGGGTGGCAAGCGGCACAGCGGACGGAGCCTCAGATGTCGTCACCGCTAAGATCACCGTTGATGCACGGAACCTGATGCATCACACTTTCGCCGCCCAGTATAGAGCCTGCCCCCGGCAGAGTCAAGAGACGGGCGCGTCGGATCGCGGTGCGGGTTCCGGCGGGGGCGCGCGTAGCGGGAGGCGCCGGCGGCCGAGGGCCCCGGCACCGAGCAGGCCCAAGGCCAGTAGCGCGAGGGCCACACCTAGCCCCAGCGCGATCAGTGCCAGCGGGATGACGAGCACCGCCGTCGTAGTGGCGGCGATGAGCACGGGGATGTGCCCCAGCCCATTCCACGCTGGCGAGCGGCGCATCCGCTCCGCGCAGGTGGCCAGCAACGCGCCGGTGAGCAAGGCCAACCCGGCGCCGACAACGCCCGCGAGGAGTGGCGGTACCGCCGGTCCGGCCAGCCCGATGGTTACGAGGGCACCCGTGAGCGAGCCGACCGGCACATCAACGCGCCGGACGAGTGTGACGAGCGGTAGACGCCGCGTGACGGCCGGGCCGGCGACCCGGCGCCGGGCGCGGTGCGCGAGCGCGGTGTGCAGTAGCAGCAGGAGGCCATGTCCGGTCGCCGCCAGCAGTGACACCGGGAGCGCCAGGTCCGGCAGACTCACACCGGCCCTGGGGAGCGCGCTACTGCCACCGGCCAGCAGCAACCAGATCGCCAGCCCGACGATATGCACGCGGGCCACGCGCCGATGCGCTCGTGTCAGGGCACGTGCTTTCCGCAGCGCGGCTGGGGATGGTGGGGGTGGCGGCGGGGTGGGATTCCGGGGGCGACGCCTGACGAGCTTTCCCAGGACCAGGTCCAAGGGCAGCGCCAGGCCCGCCACCGCGACCATGGCGATCAGGACCGGTGGTGACGGCGTACCCAACCCGGGCAGAGAGAAGCCCAGATAGGTTGCCAGCGCCGCCACCAGAAAGAGCGTCGCGTAGGGGTTCAGACCCGCTGCGACCGCCGCCAGCAGCGCCATACCCATGTCCTGGTGCCTCCACCCGCATTAAGTCATTTTTCCGGTCCGCCTTGCCAGCACCCAGGCCGGCCACCTCCAGGTAAGGTGAACCTCCCGCGTGGTTGCAGTGTCCCAGTAGGTAGAGCGTGCGTGATGCAGGACGAGTGCGAGGTGGTCCGCAAGGTTGGAGCTGGCGACGTGCGTGCTTTCGAAGCGCTTTTCGCTCGCTATCACCAGCCGATCCGCCGGCATGTGCGTCGGGTCGTCCGGGACCCGGCGACTGCCGAGGACCTGACCCAGGAGGTATTCGAGCGAGTCTGGACCCGTGCCGGACAGTGGAACGGGCGCGGCACGTTCCAGGGCTGGCTGTTCCGTGTGGCTACCAACCTGGCGCTCAACCAGTTGCGCTCGCAGCGACGGCACCCCCAGGAGCCGCTGACTCGACGGGGTGTGGAGTCTGGCGTGCCGACTGACGAGCCTTCCGAGGCCTGGCTGGCGGACCCGGCGGCCGTAGACCCAAGCGAGGCGGCCGAGCGCGGCGTTGACCGTGACCGGCTGCGGCAGCTCCTCACCGGGTTGCCTGAAGACAAGCGCCGAGTACTGGAGCTTGTCCATATCGCCGACATGGACCTCGCCACGGTGGCCGAGGTCCTGGGGATACCGGTCGGCACCGTGAAGTCGCGCCTGTACTACGCACGCAAACGGCTCGCGCAGGCCTGGCGCGAGCTAGACGGCGATGACTGGGAGGAGTAGCGATGGCACAAACCCTGACCAAGCTGTTGGGAGATGCCCCCTGGCACAAGGAGTCTTTCGAAGCGCTCATGCACGAGCGGCTACCGCAGCTACTCGGCGAGCGGTTGCCGCTCGCCGCTTACAGCGCCGAGGCTACCGGCGAAGCTGCGTACACCGTCCACGTTGCGCTGGCCGGATCGTCAGGCGTGGTCCAGGGTGAGTATCGAGACGTGCCCGGACCGAATGCCCAAGGGGTAATCCCGATTGACGGCATCCGGCGGGTAGTCATGCCGGTGGCGATGGGCCGGGACCTCGCTACTGCCCGGATCAAGTGTGTCGGCGATCAGCTCTTCGACTTCATTGCCGCCCGGTTAGGGCAGGCCCCGGATGATCTCGTGTGGGACGAGGCGCTGCTGGCGACCTGGCTCCCGCTCAACGACTGGGTAAACGAGTTCCTGCGCTCCTGTCCCTATGCGCCGCCGCCGCCGTTCGATGAGGTCAACTGGCTTGAGCGTTGGGCGGTCCTGCGGCGCCTGGCTATTCCGCAGCACGAGCAGGTCTTTGCTCCTGGCGACGCGGGCCGGACCTGTCCATTTATGATGCCGGAAGGCCCGAACATCTACCGCCTCCGCACCATCGCTAAGGGTGCAGCGGTCCGTGACGGCCGCCTCGTCGTGGTGGATGAACGGCCGGAAGCCGGTCTGAGCGCGGTGACGGCGCTCATCCCTTTCCTGGAGCACAACGATCCTAGCCGGCTGCTCATGGGCAGTAACATGCTGCGCCAGTGGATTCCGCCGCCCGATTCCGAACCCGCCCTGGTGCAGACCGGGAACGAACCTGTGGACGGCGAGGCGTGGCTGGGGCGCAATCTCCTGACCGCCTACGTCTCGTGGGGGCCGGATACGCACGCCTACGGCATTGCACTCAGTGAGTCTGCTGCCCGCCGGCTCGGGTATCCCGAACCGGTGGAGCCGGGAGACAAGTTGAGCAATCGGCACGGCACGAAGGGCGTCGTCGCTCGCATCCTCCCGGACGATGACATGCCGCACCTCGCCGACGGCACCCCCGTCGAGTTGGTCTACAGCTTCCTCCGCAGCCACACCACGTTGGAGTTTGGCGATATCCGTGAAGCGATGTTGAGCCGCGTTGCCCGCGCGGCCGGCGCTCCGATTGTTGTCCCACCCTATCAGGCGCCGAGCGAACAGGAGCTGCGCGACCGAATGGCCGCGGTGGGCCTCCCTCCCTCCGGTATGGAGACCCTGACGCGCGGCAAGGACGGACCACCGCTGGCTCGTCCGAGCACGGTCGGCTGGGTCTACTGGGGCCGGCTCATCCACCTAGCCGCCGGCAAGCTCGCCGCCGTGGCAGGCGGTTCGGCGGGCCGGAATAGCGGTCAAGCCGCGTCGCCAAACGGCGACCTACCCTCACGGCCGCAGCGGCAGGGTGAGATGGAGTATTGGGCCTACCGCGATGCCGGCGCGTTCGAGAACATCGCCGAATGCTATAACACCCGGTCGGCTGCGCGGGACGATTCTGCATCGTTGGCAGCCCGCGTCACGGCCGGAGAGGTCCCACAGTCCGGTCCACCCAGCCCGCTGTTTACGCAGCTTGCCCGGCGCCTAGCTGCCGCGGGCATCCGCGTCGAGTTCGCCGATAGCCGTCTGCGCTTCGCCTTCGCCCACCCCGAGGGTGAGGTGCTGACCCTAGCCCAGCCGGTCCCGCACCCGTGGTGGCCGGAGCGAGCGCTGGCCACCGTTGGCGCCCGGCCCGACCTGGCGAGCTATCGGGCGCTGGTCGAAACGAACAGCCGCGTCGGCCGGTTCGTGGCCGATGGCGTGCCAGACAGTCTCAGGGAGCGGGCCGTGGCACAGCTTGTGAGCCAGGTTGCTACCTACTTCGATGACCTGCTCACCAATCGGCACCTCTGGATCAATAGCCGCTCCCTGTTCAGCGGCCGCGCCGTCATCACGCCGGGGGCTGACCTCCGTTTGGATCAGGTCGGTCTCCCCGCTGAGATCGCCTGGACGCTGTTCGGCCCCCTCGTGGCCCGCGAGTTGGGGAATAGGGATGACGTACACGCCCGCACGGCACGCGCGGCCAAGCTGCTCGATGCGCTCATGGAGCGGTCCTGGGTCATCATTAATCGAGCGCCTACGCTGACGCCCACCTGTCTGCTCGCGTTCCATCCGGTACGACACCCGGACCCGGTGATTCGCCTGCATCCCCTAGTGTGTCCGCTCATCAACGCCGACTTTGACGGCGACACCGCCTCGGTGTTTCTGCCCATCACGGCGGCAGCCCAGCGTGAAGCAGGCGAGCGTCTGTCGGTTGCCGCTCACCTGGCGCGTGATCCGGCGGTGCTCGAATCGCTGTTGCCCACGCAGGCGGCGCTGTGGGGGCTGGCCGACCTCAGCCGTTCAGCGGAGGGGCAAGACGAGATCGCCATGCTGGCCGGCGCGGATGTTGCAGCGCCCGCAGGCATCGTTACGCGCGAGTCGTCACTAGCGGCCATGCAAACGGTGCTGGAGGAGCATGGCGTGACTCGGACGCTCGATGCACTCGAACGCCTGATGCGGCGCGGATTTGCGGTGGCGAGCGCATCCGGCGCCTCGATCAACCCTTTCATCGGTGCGGGCATCGCGCGTCCGCCGGCCCCTACGGATGGCGCCAGCGAGTCGTGGGATCGCTACGCCGAGGCCCTGCAAGAACGTCTGGCCGGTGGCCGGGATTACAAGGATGACAACCTCGGCCCGCAACTGTTGGCCGTCAAGAGCGGCACGGGCGGGGGTATTGCACCGCTGGGGCGGCTCGTCGGCTCACCCGGCAGCGTGAATGCGGTCAACGGCCAGGCAACGGCAATCCGCCGCGGCCTTGCAGAGGGGCTGACACCGGCAGAAGGGTACGCTCTTGCCGTCGAGCAGCTTGAAGGGATCGGGCGCGTGGCGAGGAGTTGGGATTGGGCACAACTGTACACGGGTGGCTACGCCCACTTGCGCGAGACCTACAAAGACTCCCCAGGCTTTACGGTACTGGCGCGGGCCATGCGTGCGACGTGGCCAGGGCCAGTCTTCGCCCACGCAGCCGCGACCGGGGAGACCGATCCGCTGACCGATGTCAACAGCCGCGTCTTCGTGGGGCTGCCACCCGGACCTCATCCCTAGCCCTTTCCCTCACGAAGGTTGACAACTTGGTTAGGTAGTGTTTTGCCCCCCACCCTATCCCTCCCCCGTTGCGACGGGGGAGGGAACTGCCCGTCCCCCCGCTGTGCGGGGGGACCATAGGGGGGCTAGACCCTCGACACAGGCGCGGATGCTTGCTAGAACGATGCCGATGCGTCTCGGTAAGCTCCCGCCCGCGCTCTTGGCCTCGCTCCTGGCAGACCTGCCGCAGGACGATCCGCGTGTCGTCGTCGGACCGGGGATTGGGGCCGACGCCGCCGTCATAGACGTACAAGGTGCGGCCGGTGATGGGCAGTTACTCGTTGCCAAGAGTGACCCGATCACGTTCGCTACCGACCGCATCGGCTGGTACACCGTCCACGTCAACGCCAACGACCTCGCGTGCCTGGGCGCGACGCCGCGCTGGCTGCTGGCAACGGCGCTCTTGCCGGAGCAGTGGGAAGAAGCCGACGTGCGGAGGCTGTTTGACGACCTCGGCACGACCTGCGCCGCGCTCGGCATTACCCTGGTGGGAGGGCATACCGAGATCACCGGCGGGCTGGATCGGCCCATTGTGTCGGCCTGTCTGCTCGGAGAAGTGACCCGCGAGCGCCTGGTGCGCCCCGGCGGCGCCCGGCCGGGCGATACGATCCTGCTCGCGGGTGGGGTAGCGATTGAGGGCTGCGCGGTGCTGGCACACGAGGCCGGCGTGGCGCTTGCCGCCCGCGGCGTGTCCGCTGCCGTCCAACGCAGTGCGAGGGCTTTTCTGGACGAGCCGGGCATCAGCGTTGTCCCCGCGGCCAAACTGGCGCTCGACACCGCCGGGCAGCACGTCCATGCGCTTCACGATCCCACCGAGGGCGGCCTGCTGACCGGCCTCGCCGAGTTGGCGGCGGCTGCTGATACGGGGCTGGAAGTGCAGGAAAAGGCCCTAGCCGCGGCGGTACTGCCGGAATGCCGGGCCATCTGTACTGCGCTGGCGCTCGATCCGCTCGGCCTGCTCGCGTCCGGCGCGCTGCTCACCGCCGTCGCGCCGGTCCACGCCGACCGGGTGGCAGCCGCCTGGGAGACTGCCGGCGTGCCCGCCTTCCGCCTCGGTAAGATCACCGCCGCAACCGCCGGGCTACGGCTGCGCTCGTCTGCAGGAGCGAGCCGGCCCTTACCTACCGTTGACCGCGATGAGATCGCCCGCTACTTCGAGGAAGGGGCACATGATGCCTAATCTCGAGCACGTTAGAAAGCTGAGAGATGGTCTGGCGGATACGGCGACCTCCGTTGCCGATTCGGCCCAGGACACGCTTCAGAAGACATCGGAGAAGGTGGCGGACACAGCATCCTCCGCAGCCGGTGCCGTCCAGGATGCTTCCCAAAAAGCAGCGGTGAATACGACGGATGTGGCTGCCTCCGCCTTGTGGTCCGCTCAGGACGGTCTCCAGGAGGCATCAGAGAAGGTGACTGGCACCGCCGCGTCTGTGGCGGGGTCGGCTCAAGACGCTTCCCAAAGGGCGTCGGAGGCGCTTACGGACACGGCATCTTCAGTCGCTGATTCTGTTCAGGAGGCTGCCGATGAGGCAGCGAGCGCCACAGTTGCGGCTGCGGAACACGTGACCAGTGGCGCAAAGGGCGCAGTGGAGGCAACCACCGGGGCGGTCCAGGATGCAGCCCACCGGGCGCCGGACGTGGCAACGGCGGCGGTGGAGCAGGTGACAGGCGGGGCCAAAGGGGCCGTGGGGGCAACTACCGGCGCTGTCCGGGAGACTGCCCAGAAGGTGCCGGACGTGGCGAATGTGGCGGCGGGACAGGTGACAGGCGGGGTCAAGGGGGCCGTGGGGGTGGCCGCGGGTGGTGTCCGGGAGGCTGCCCGGCAGGCGCCGGACATGGCGACGGCCGCTGTGGAAAAGGTGACTGGTGGCGCTAGAGGGGCCTTGCAGACAACCACAGATGTCGTCCAGGGTGCGGCCCAGAAGACGCCGGATATAGCGACGGCCGCTGCGGAAAAGGTAACCAGTGACGCCAGGACTACCTTGCAGTCGACGACCGGCGCTGCCCAGAACGCTGCTCAAAAGGCGCCAGTCGTGGCGATGGCGGCTGTGGATAGCGTGAAGACTGACCCCAAGGCGATCTTGGAAGCAACCAGATCCGCCGCCAACGCACTGCTTTCGACTACGCAGGGGATATTGGCGAGTGACCTCGCCGGAGTTGCAAATGACCTGGTGCAAGAAATGGTCAAGGGTGTCCCGACCGTCTACGACAAGGCGATGGATGCCGAATTCATACGAACCGGCATCGGTGGCTCCTGGCATCGGCTGTTCGATGGAGGCCACACAATTGGAGGGGCCTGGAATGCTGCACGTGGAGCGTTGCCTGACGACACCATCATCGAGGAAGCTAGGGGAACGATTCAGGGGCTCCTCAGAGACGTGAGCACGCCGAGGGGATTGCCGCTTGCGACCTGGGACAAGGAAACCTTTGACCAGGTAACCGAAGCGCTGGAATCAAATCTCCATATACCGCAAGACTGGTTTCGCGATCTGAACACCTACGACGTTCCCGACCTAATTAGTAGCAGCGTCGGTGCCGTCTCGGTGATCTTCAGTTGGAATAATGCTGATACCGAGGCCTTTGCCAGGCTTGTCGGCAGCATGGGGTTATCCGCTGCCGTGGGCGCCAATCCATTGCTGTTGATCGTCTCGGTCGTGGCGTTGAGCCGCGCCTTTCAGAACGCCCTTGCCACCGGTGACTATGTACCGCTCGTGGATGGTCTCGTCAAAGGAGGCCTTAGCTCAGGCGCAACTCTGGCGGCAGTTGGCATCGTCGGATTCGCCGGCGGCCCGGCGAGTGTGGGCTTGATCGCCAGTCTCGTCGTCGGTGTCCTTACACAAAAGGCGTCTCAGAACGTCAGCCTCGTCAACATCGGCCAAGTCGTAGCTGGACAAGCGGTTGCCGCCGCAACCGAAGCAAAGGGAATGATTGCCCAGCAAGTGCCGGTCACACTGTAAATTCCGGCGACGTTTTCGCTACGCACGTCCTGATTTCGAGGAGGAGGCCTAATCATGCCTACCGCTCCGGAGCGCGGCGACCGGCCTGAAGTAGCATGGTGGTGGCGGGCGGCCCAGCGCGATCAGGAGATGGCTGGCACGCTCTTGGCTGCCGGCTACTCAGAAGGCGCAGCTTTCCACGCCCAACAGGCAGCGGCGAAAGCGCTCAAGGCGCTCCTCGCAGCACACGGCAATTCAGGGCGTACTCATGCCAGCGTCCATCTGCTCACCGCGCTGCACGGTGCTGGCGTAGACATCCCGGCGGCGGTGCATGCCGCGGCCAAGCGGCTCGACCTCCACTACATCAATGCCCGCTATCCCAATGGGGTTGGTGGTGCGCCGGAGGACTTCTACGACCAGGCGCTGGCAGAAGAGCTGTTAGCCTACATGGAGACGGTGCTAACGTTTGTCGCCGGGCAGCTCGAACCATGAGTACATCAAGACCATTGTCGCTGCCACTAACGCATCCCTTCCGCGCCGCGGACGGCGAGGTTGCATCCGGTGGCTAAGGGGTTCGCGGCGCTGCCGATTGCGGCGCGGCCACCGAAGCCGCGCGAGCGTGGCCTGGTGGTGACGATTGACTGGGGCTTGGGGCTGGCGGAGCAGGCGGACCTGCTACGCATCGCGGGTGAGTACATTGACCTGGCGAAGATCGCCGTCGGTGTCTCGCGGCTGCTCGATGTCGGGCTGCTCCGCGAGAAGATCGTTCTCTATCGGCAGCACTCGGTAGTGGCGTTTCCGGGCGGCCAGTTTCTGGAGTATGCGTTGGCACACGGCGCGACGGACACCTTCTTGGCGGAAGCCGGCGCTGTCGGCTACGAGGCTATCGAGGTTTCGGACAACCTCATCGAGATCAGCCTGGACGACAAGACGGCGTTAATCGCGCGGGCCGTGCAGGAGTTTGGCTTGCGGGTGCTCGGTGAAGCGGGCAAGAAAGAAGAGTTGGCGCACACCGTACCGCTGGTGGACGACGCGCACGCCTGCCTGGACGCCGGGGCCTGGAAGGTGATGCTGGAGGCGGCCGACGTGTTTCCCGCCGGTCAGGAGCCGCCGGCCGCCGTGCAGGATTTGCTTGCACAGGGCTTGCAGCCGGCCGAGGCCATCTTCGAGCTGCCCGGTCACTGGATACCCGGCACCACCTACTCCGATCCGCCGCGCATCTATCGCCAGCTGCTCGCTGCGATTGGCCCGGAGGTGAACGTGGCTAATGTCATGCCGGAGCGGGTCATCGAATACGAGACGATTCGCTGCGGTATCGGCGTCAACGCCGCGAGTGGTGCGGTCATCCGACCGCTGGGTCCGCACAATCCGACAGCTGAGAGCTAAACCACCATGAATGAAGAGCGGCCGAATATCCTGCTGATTATGTGCGATCAGTTGCGGGCCGACAGCTTCGGCGCTGCCGGTCATCCACTGGTGCGGACACCGAACATTGATCGCTTAGCGGCCAGCGGCGTGCAGTTCACTCGCGCGTACACCGAGTCGCCGGTGTGTGTTCCGGCCCGGATCAATGCGCTCACCGGGCTGCACTCGTGGCAGGTTGGCGTCTACGACAACGGCCCGTCTCCCCCGCACACCGTCCCGACGCTCGGCACGCTGTTGACCGAGCAGGGCTACTTCACGCAGGCCATCGGCAAAATGCACTTCAAGCCGCCACGCAACCACGGTGGCTTTCAACGGATGTGGCTGTCGGAAGAGATTCCTCCGTACCGCCAAGACGACGAGTTTCTGCAATACCTTCAGGCGCAAGGCTACGGACACGTCGAGGAGCCGCACGGGCAGCGCCACGAGCTGTATTACCAACCCCAGGTGTCCGTCTTGCCGGAGGAGCACCACACCACCGCTTGGACAGCCGACCGAACGGTGGACTTCATCGCCCGCAACCGCAACCGGCCGTTCTTCTGCTTCACGTCGTTCATCAAGCCGCATCCGCCCTGGGACCCACCGCATCCCTACGCGACGATGTACGACCCGGCGACGGTGCCTATGCCGGTCCGCCGGGCGTCGGAGCGGGAGCCGGTAGACACGCACCTACTCGCCCAGAACCACGGTAAGGGCGTAGACGACCCGGATGACGACCTGATCCGGTTGATCCGTGCCCGCTACTACGGACTCATCAGCCACATTGACCGGAACGTGGGCAAGATCATCAACGCGCTCGATGAGCATGGCCTTACCGAGCGCACGCTCATCGTGTTCGTCGCCGACCACGGCGACATGCTGGGCGATCATTACGCCTGGGGCAAGCGCTCGTTCTACGAGGGATCGGCGCGGGTACCGTTTCTGGTGAGCTGGCCGGGGCGGCTGCCGGCCGGCGAGACCCGCGAGCACTTGGTCTCCGGCTGCGATCTGCTGCCGACGTTTCTGGCCGCGGTCGGCGCTGCCGACGCCATCCCGGCCAACGTCGAGGGGCAAGACCTGCTGCCGCTCTGCACCGACGGGACGGCGCCGGGCCGGGCGGCGCTGGTGGGCCAGTTCTCCAGCGGTCGGCTGATGAAGCTGATGTTGCGCTGGGAGGACTGGAAATACTGCTACTTTGCCAACGGCGGCCGGCAGCAACTGTTCAACCTGCGCGATGATCCGCATGAGCTATCGGATCGGGCCGGCGAGCAACCGGCGCTATGCAGCGAGGCGCGGGAGCGGCTGGTGCAGTATTTTCGCGCGGCCGGGCATCGTGGCGCGCTCGACGACGCGGGCAGCGGGCTGCGCGCCTACCCGTATGAACGGCTGCCGCTCGGTCGGATCAACCGCCAGCACGCCATCTGGCCGCACAACGAGCCGGCGTAAGTGCCGGCAAAGAGCCGGGCGCTGCTGCCGTTGCCCGGTCATTACTTACGAAAATAGGTTGTCTTGTAGCCTGGCGCGACGATGATGGTTTCCGTCTCGTCACTACGGCGGAAGCCGGAGTCCACTCCCCGCGGCCGTCATTGATTAGTCGGGTTGCAGCCGGCGGAGCTGGGCGCGGAGGCGTTCAACTTGGGATTCCAAGGCGGATCGCACGGCGGCGACGCGAGCTTCGGCAGCGTCCCGCTGGGCCAAAGCTTCCCCCAGGTCGGGGAGGTAGTCTCCCGCTACCGGGTCGTAGAAGCGGAGGTGGCCGGCATCCCAGTGTAGCTCCAGCCCCAAGACCGGGCTGTAGCCGCGGATCACGCCGTCCGCGCCGGTGTCCAGCGGGAGTGGCTCATACTGGCCATTGACCAAGCGGTCACCAGACAGCGGCCGGTCGTGGTAGCGGCCGCCGGTGCGGTCAAAGCGCCAGTACTCGGCCACGCCGTACTCGGCATAGATGTCGCGCTTACGGGTATAGTCCCGCCGCCCGGTGCTTTCCGAGGCCACTTCCAGCACAAAGTCCGGCGGCTTGCCGACCTCGCTAATCACGTAGCCGTTGCGGGCCAAGATCGCGTCCGGGTCCACGCCGAACGCCACCACGCAGTCCGGGCGCACCCAGCGAGAGCGATCACGGGTGTCGTAACAGAGATAGCCGTCGCCACCGACGAACACGTCGGGGCGCCGGTGAAAGTAGGTGTCGAGGATGGAGTATGCCGTGCTGATGTAGGGAAGCTGTTGCATGGCGTCGGGAGCCTTGGGTGGGGTAGGGAGCGGCACAACCTGCGCGTATTTGCCGGACAACTGGGGTTTGAGGAGCGATTTGGTGGTCATCGTGGTGCCTCGTGGCGGAGCAACGCATACCGTGATGACATTAGGATACCTGGCGGCGCAGAATGGATGCTGCTACTGCAACAACCAGCGGAGCGTCAGCCGGCCGATTTTGGGGCAGGGTCTTTGCCTGGCCACTCCCGCTAACTCTTCGCGGGGCTGACGGCGGAGGCGCCGCGTTTCGTCAGTGTTTCCGGCACGAGGAAGGTGAGGACGCCGGCCGAGGCCAAGCCGACGCCGGCCAGTACCCACGCGCCGACGGATAGCCCGAGCAAGTCAGCCAGGTTGCCTACTACCAGCGGGGCGCCGGCGTTACCGACGTCGCCGATCAGCCGCCACACGCCGAGGAACTCACCCGATGAGCCGCGTGGGGCGAGGTCGGCGCCGAGGGTCATCATCGCGCCGGAGCCAAGACCGTTGCCAAAGCCGAGGATGGCCGTCGCGGCCAGCAGGCCGAGGTAGTCGGTTGCCAGGGGCAAGACCGCCATCCCCAGCCCCATCACGACGAACGATGGGACGGACGCGAACTTGCGTCCAAAGCGATCCATCACCAGGCCGGCCGGGATAAACAGGGACATGTCAATCGCCGACGAGATGCTGACAATCGTTCCCACCGCCGCCACGTCGAGGCCGAGGACACTCGCGCCGTAGAGGGGCACGATGACCTGCCGACCTTGGCGGATCATCTGCGCGCAGACCTGGGCGGTTCCGGCCGTGGCAAAGCTGCGGCGGTGCTGCCGCACGAGATCGGCGACGTGACCCAGGTGCGAGGTGCGATGGACTGCTCCGACGGGCGCTGGCGGTTCGATCACCCAGAGGGCGGTGATTAGCGCAGCGGTCAGGTCGAGTGCTCCCGCGACGATGAAGGCCGTTTCCAGTCCGAACTCGCGGCCAACCAGACCGCCGAGCGCGGGGCCGATAAACATCCCGATGCGGGTCGTCCCGCCGAACGCCGAGATCGCCCGGCCCCGGTCGTGGACCGGCACCATGTCCGCGAGGTAGGCCAAGCGCGAGAGGTTCCAAAACGCCGTGCCTATCCCGGCGGCCAGCCGCAACACCACTAGGAGCGGATACCACGGCGAGAACCCGAGGGCCAACGTCGCTAGGCCGACGGCGGCGGCCCCGGCCACCATCACCCGTTTGCGCCCGAATATCGAGAGGACCATGCCGGCCGGCAGGTCCATCGCAATCGTCCCCAGCCCGGCGGCGCCGATAGCCAGGCCGATCAGGCTGAAAGATATGTCAAACGATTGCAGGTGAATCGGCAGCGTGGGGATGAGGACGCCCGAGCTAATCGCCAGCAGGAGCGTCGGGATGTAGACGGGGAGGAAGAGACGCCGTAGCGTGGACAGCGGGCCGCTCCGTGAGCTGTAGTTTCCTCGTCGTGGAGACGCTCGGCGATCTGGCCCGGCCGCGTGCGGCGGGGGCTACGACAGGCGATGCGCCAGCGCCCGGCAAGGTGTAGCACTCAGGGTACCATTCCAGCGTCACACTGTAGGGCAAGCTACGCCCCCGGCAAGCGGCGACAATGGTACCCTAGAAGGGTGATGGCGCGATGCCCGGAGCGACGGCAAGGGGAGGACTGGCGGTGGAGCGTAGTAGACCCCTGGGGACTACCGGTTTATTGCGCTGAGGCAACCTGGTATACGAAGGTCTACACCCGGGAACGCGCGGAGGTCGGCGTCTACGAGCAGGAGTTGATCGCCACGGTGCGTGACCCCGATGAGGTGTATGTGGAGCCGGAGGCAACTGCAAAGCTGTGGGGGCAGGGCCTTGACGATGCTGAGGTATTGCACTATGTCGGCTACGGTCGCACGCAGGAGCCGTATGCTCATCACATGACCCAGGTCGTCGTGAAGAAGATGATGGAGCCAGATCAAAAGGGTACCGTCGGGTACGTGCGGACGCTGCTAATACCCCGAGGGTTGCGCTTGGGCAAGCTCACATTGCGCTGGAGGAAATCATGAGTGAGGAGTTGGTCTACCCGTTCGTGGAGCAGCTGCTGACGGGCCTCCAAAGCGCCAAGGCGTATTACGACGCTGAAGCGGACGAGCTTGACCTGCTGCTGCCGGGCAGCGCCGGCCGTGGTGGGTCGGCTGTGCTCATCAGCGACTACTATGTTCGGATTGATGTGGAGACGGGTAGACCGTTGAGCGTGATTATCTATGATCCCCACGCCTGGCTGGAACAGAAGCTCCAGCAGGTACACGCATCATTCGACCAGGCCGCACAGCTACGCGCTGGACTGAAGCAGTTTCTAGTCGAGGCGGCGCGTCCTGACGGGTATCAACTCAGTCCGGGACCACGGCAGTCACGCCGCGGAGCGATGGCCGGTGAACAGTGGTCCGTGACCAGTGACCAGGCTATGGGCCACGAGCCACTGGCCACTGGTCAGGCGATTTTGGCCACCATTAGCCAGATGTCGGTAGCCGTGGTTGGATAGGTCGCTAGGCTGCCCGGCGCCAGACTTCGAGCGCGCCGGCCTGCTCGGTGAGCGTGTAGTCGCGCCGTAGGGCGTTGTGCAGCGCCGCGGCAAGCTCCTCGGCACCGAGCAGCGCCGTATTCGAGCCAAGCGGAAAATCGCGGTCAAAGAAGACATACGTCGGCGCTCGGTCGGTGAGGCGCTGCACCGCGTCCTCGACCGCGGCCGGCGTGGGCGGCTGGTGGTCGAGGGGCAGGTGGCGCCAGAGCGGCCCGCGCTCGGCCAAATGGAGATACAGCACGTCGAGCGGAGAGATGACGGCGGCCGGCGCGCCGGCCGGTACCAGGCGTTGGATCGCTGCCACTCCCGCCGCAACTGTCTCCGGCCGGGGGAGGTCCGGTCTGGCCCGCGAGCGGTCAATGCACCAGGGCGCTTTCGCCAGCGTCCAGCATTCTACGGCGCTGCGCTCACGTCCCCAGAGCGCGTGCGGGTAGCTGAGGAAGCTACCGACCAGCAGCACGCAGCCGGTCAAGAACAGCCAGAGGGCCGGCCAGCCGGCGGCCGGCGCGTCCTGACCGGCCCGGCGGGGAAGCCACGTGGGGAGCCGGCTGGCAGCGTGGGCCAGCAGATAGGTCACGATGATTACCCAGGGCAGCGAGTGGCGAAACCAGTAGCTCGGCTCGGAGCCGCGAATGAAGTGTTGGTAGAGCAACAGGCCCCACGCCGCGAGTGCCAGGAGCAGCGGTGCGGCGGCCGGCGCCCGACGGTAGAGCGCCAAGACTACGATTCCGGCAGCAAAAGCAACGTATAGGGCCGGTGTGAGATAGAGGTGGGCGGTGGTGAGGCCGAAGGGGTCTAGGGCGCGGGCGTATAGTCCGGCGCTGCCGTAGAGCCACGGACCTTCGGCGAGGGCTGACCAGAAGCGCGGCTCGAACACGGCCGGTCCGACGGTCGCCAGGGTCAGCGCGAGGAAGCCGACGGTTACGGCGCCAAGCACGACAGCCGCGGCGCCGGCCGCGCGTCCCAGGGCCGCGGCGAGGGATGCGAGGTGCCTAGATTCCGGCGCACGCCGGAATGACGAAAGGATGGGCAACGTCGTGCGGCTCGTGACGTAGACCGCCAGGACCAGGGTGTTGACCAGCCCCGTGTCAGTGACCCACCAGAGCGACATAGCGGCGAGCAGGGCCGCGATGACGAGCCAGCGGCCGGCGCCGGAGCGCCAGTGCTGCACGATGGCAAGCAGCAGGGCAAGCTCTAGGGGATTACGCAGGAAGCCGAGTTGCGGGTGCCACCAGGCAAAGGTGCCGGCGGCCCAGCCGCCGCCGAATTGCAGCCCCAGCGCCAGCACGAACGCGGCGCTCGCCCACAGGAGGCTGCCGAACAGCAGGCGGACCAGGACGGCAAGCAACCCAAAGGCGAGGATGGTCCCGAGCAGCTGGGCGCGCACCAAGTTTGCGTAGGTCAGCTCCAGTCCGAGCTGCGTGAGGGAGGCGATCCCGATGGGTAGTCCCAGGCCGTGGTGCGCGACAATATCCACGCCGGGCGTGCCGCCGTGCAGGATGCCGAGTGTGGGGCCGAGCACAGTATAGCTCCAGTGGAAGAGCCGGTCCCAGCCGAAAGCGTCGCCAACCGGGCGCCAGGGATCGGGCAGCCAGAGCAGGAAGCCGGCGATGGTGCTGCCCGCCGCGAACGTCGCCGCTACCGCCCAAGCGCCGAGCGCCGCCGGCGCGCTGACGCGCCCGGCGTGCGCCGGCAGCCGGAGGCCGGACGGTCCAAGCGTGACGCGCCAGCGATGCCTCTGGGTGCGCCACAGCCCGAGGCTGGCGATGAGCGCGACGAGCACGCCCGCGCCGATGAGGACGTTGACCGGCGGCCACTCCGGTATGCACCGCTCGCCGCATTGGACGATGCTTTGGAGGTAGGCCGGCGCGAGGAAAGGAATCAGCAACACGGCCCCGAGCAGCAGCATGGTCCCAGGCCCGGCGGCGGGCACACAACGAGTGAGCCAACGCTCGGCCACGGCGCTGCCGGCGCGGGTGCGTAGCAGGAGTAGCACGCAGACGGCGAGGCTTACTGCGAGGCTGCCGAGGGCGAGCGCGGCGGCCGCGTGGCGTGGCTCGCGGCCGAGAAAGTCGACGTGCTCGGCGGCCGCTAGGCTCGCCAGCAGCCAGCCGAGAGCGAGGCCGGCGACGGCGGTAATGAGCCACTGGGCCGCGAGAGTAATGGCGGGGGCTGGCGCGAGGGCGTGTTGCCGCACCCATCGTTGCCAAAGCCAGGTGACGCCGAGGGCGCACAGCAGGCCGGCGCTGATGAAGAGCCAGTAGCCGCCGACATCGCTCGAAAGCGGCTGGAAGGCCGGGCGGGCGCTCGGGAGGAGCGTACTGAGGATGGCCTGCCGGCGGGATTCGTCGTCGTAGAGGTAGCCGGCAGCGAGCAACAGGTGGCCGGCGACAGCGACGCCGGTGAGCGCGGTCGCCACGGTACCGAGCGGCGGGTGGCTGTCCCAACGCTGCTGGTCCTGAGCGCGGTCAGACGCAGCTTGAGCCGGCCGGTGGGTGGTATCGCGCCCCTGCGGCACGCGCGGCTCCTGTCACGGACGGCGGTCGGCCCGGCACTCAGGCAAGCGACGGATCGCGGGCCGGGATAATGAAGGCACAGCTTGGGGCGCCATCGCGTAGGCGGGCGGGACTCAGCTCGACCGGCGCGCCGACGAGCTTGGACACGAGCCGGCGGTCAATCTCGCAGACGTGTACCGACTGGCGCGAAACCCGCAGATACGGGCAGTTGTATTCCTGGACGACGTAGCCCTCGTCCGTCTCCGTCAGGTCGGCCGCGCCGCCGGCCTCCTCGAACATGCGCGTCACCTCGGCGACGCGCTGCTGGATGGGCTTGCCCTCGACTCGCGGACGCTGGGCCGCCGCCATGTTCTCCGCGACGCGATCCACGAGCAACTGCAACGCTTCCTGGCCCTCGATCTGCGCGACGCTGCTCAATAGTTGGAGCGCCAGGTCGTCGTACTGCTTGGGGAAGAACTGCTCTTCGGCTTTGAGGGTGAGCGAGTAGACGCGATACGGCCGGCCGCGCTGTCCGCGCACGTCGGAGCTGGCGACTAGGGCGGCGCGCTCTAGGGACTGCACGTGCGCCCGCACCGTGACGAGCACGAGGCCCAGATCGCTGGCCAACTCCTTGAGCGAGGCCGAGCCGCGGCGCTTCAGCACGTCCAGAATCGCCCGGCGCGTTGGATGCATGGGTCCCTGCGCTTCCCTACGGGAGTCGATGTTGTGCCCCCACCCTAGCCCTCCCCCGTTGCGACGGGGGAGGGAACACGCCGTCTCCGGGTACACGGCTACATACTAAATTCCCGCTTTCGCGGGAATGACGGGCCGGGGGGATGACGGGCTAGAGCGAGTCGTCTGCTGCCATGTTCGCATAGATATCGCAGGAGTGTCAATGCGATGGACGGCGGCGCAGCGCCTCTGCCGCTCGACCGGCACGGCGAGAGGGCCTTAAAAGCATGGTCCCCGGCGCACCATGCGGGCGCCGGGGACCCGAGTTTCGTGCCGTGGGTACGCCGCGGTTTAGTAGTCGGGCATGGCCGGCGCGGGGGCTTCCTGCTCAGGGAGGTCAGTAATCAGTGCTTCCGTCGTCAGGATCATCGCGGCGATGGAGACGGCGTTCTCCAGCGCGGAGCGAGTGACCTTGGCCGGATCAACGATGCCGCGCTCGATCATGTCGCCGTACTCTTCGGTAATCACGTCGAAGCCGACGCGATTGCTGCTGCCCTCACTCTGCCGCCGCCGCACGGCCTCGGCGATCACCGAGCCTTCGTGTCCGGCGTTGGCGGCGATCTGGCGGACCGGCTCTTCGAGGGACCGCTGCAGAATGGTAATGCCGACCTGCTCGTCGTTCGAGTCCAGGTTCACGCCGTCGAGCACGGACTGCGCCGCGAGCAGCGCCGCGCCGCCGCCGGCGACAATGCCTTCCTCAATCGCCGCGCGGGTGGCCGACAGCGCATCTTCCACGCGATGCTTCTTTTCCTTCAGCTCCGTCTCGGTCGCGGCGCCGACGCGCACTACTGCTACGCCGCCGGACAGCTTCGCCAGCCGCTCTTGCAGCTTCTCCCGGTCGTAGTCGGAGGTGGTCTCGTCCACCTGGGCCTTGATCTGCTTGACGCGGCCCTGAATCTGGTCGTTGTCGCCGTAGCCCTCGACGATGGTGGTGTTGTCCTTGTCGGACACGACCCGGCGGGCGCGACCCAAGTCGGAAAGCTGCACGCTGTCGAGCTTGCGGCCCAAGTCGTCGCTGATGACGGTGCCACCGGTCAGGATGGCGATGTCCTCAAGCTGCTCCTTGCGGCGGTCGCCATAGCCCGGCGCCTTGACGGCCAGCACGTTGAGGATGCCGCGCAGCTTGTTGACAACCAGCGTGGCCAGGCCCTCGCCTTCCACGTCCTCGGCGATGACGACCAGCTCCTTCTTGCCGGTCTGCATCAGCTTCTCCAGCAGCGGGACCAAGTCCTGCACGGAGGAGAGCTTCTTCTCGGTAATGAGCAGGTACGGCTCGTCCAGCTCGGCTTCCATCCGATCCTGGTTGTTGACGAAGTAGGGCGAGATGTAGCCGCGGTCGAAGTCCATGCCCTCGACGTAGTCCACCTCGAACTGGAGACCACGCGATTCCTCGACGGTGATAACCCCGTCCTTGCCAACCTTGTCCATCACCTCGCCGATCAGCCGGCCAATCTCCGGGTCGTTGGCGGAGATGGCGGCCACGTAGGAGATGTCCTGCTGGCCCTGGATAGCGACGGCCTGCTGCTTGATCTCGTCCACAACGGTCGTGAGGCCCTTCTCCAGGCCGCGCTTGATAATCATGGGGTTGGTGCCGGCAACGACGTTGCGTAGCCCTTCCATGACCAGCTTCTCGGCGAGCACCGTGGCCGTCGTGGTGCCGTCACCGCAGATGTCGTTGGTCTTGCTGGCGGCTTCCTTGAGCAACTGGGCGCCCATGTCCTCGAACGATTCCGGTAGCTCGATCTCCTTGGCGACGGTCACACCGTCGTGTGTCACCGTCGGACCGCCGAACTTCTTGCCGAGGGCCACGTTGCGCCCCTTGGGACCGAGAGTGCCCTTGACGGCTGCGGCGAGGGTTTCGATGCCTTCCGTGAGGTGATTCCGCGCTTCTTCGCTAAACGCGAGCTGCTTTGCCATAGATCGTTCCTCCTCTACGCTTCAAGACCTGGCTTTGGGGTGCAAGGGGTTTGATGCCGCTGCATGGTGGTACTGCGAACAGAGATGGGCAACCTACCTACGCTGCATGGGCTATGACCGCACGTTCGCTTCAGGAGGTCTCGTCCTCGCCGACGCGCCGCTGCTCGATGAGCCAGCGGAGAAACTGCAACCGCTGCACTTCGCTGCCGGAGAGGTCAAGCTCTCGCCGGTGCCGGCTCTGTCGCACGGTGGATAGCTGCGCGACCTCCTCCGCGGTGAAGCCTCGCTCGCACAGGTCGGCGTCCGTCAGTGCTCCGGCGCCCGGCGACGCTTCCGCTTCCGGTACCGTTCGGTTCTGATCCACAACGGTTGCTCCGTGCGACTGGGCCACCCGCGCTGTCGCTTCGGCAGGTGCTTCAGCCCCTGCTCCCTTATGGTGGCGAGTATATCGTTCCGATTAGCACTCTGTCAAGGCGAGTGCTAATCGGGGGCGGACCTAACCCCCGGCCCCTTCCCTCCAGGGAAGGGGAGTCAGTGCGGCGCCCGGAGGCTGTGAATGGTCCAGTCATTCCCGCTGGCGCTGCCACCAGCGGGCGTCGGGTTTCTCTTTCTCGCGCAGCGGCCACCGCGTAAAGCCGCGCTGCTCGTACAGGCCAATCGCGGCCGACGCACGTTCGTTGGTCCGCAAGGCGATCAGCTCGGCGCCTAGTCCGGTCAGTGCTTGCAGGGCTGCGTCGAGGAGCCGGCCGCCTAGCCCGCGCCCTTGCCACGGTGGGTCAACGGCAAATTCGTAGATATAGCCGATGGCGTTGGCGGCCGTTGGGAGGCGGGGCCAGCCTTGCTTCAGCGGGGAACAGATGCGCTCCCAGTCCTTGTAGAACTCGGCCGGGGTGCGCGGGGCGCTCATCACCAGGCCGTACACACGGTTCGCGCCGGTGGTTGCGGCCGCTGCGTCGGTCACGACGAGACATTGCGAATCGGGAATGCCGAAGATCCATTCCAGATACATGCGGGTGTGGGTTGGATCGTTCTGCTCGCACCACGGCGGCTGGGCGTAGGCGGCCAGGTACACCCGCACAATCTCGGGCAGATCGTCGGGCGTCGCCGGGCATACGGCGAGTTGCGCGGCGCGGAAGTCACTCATCGAGTATGGGCCTCCTCTTGGGCCATCACCCGGCCCCCCTATGGCCCCCCCGCCGCAGCGGGGGGACGGGCGCATCATGCGGCGTCCCTACGGCTTGGCCCTTCATTGCCGCTAGATGAAGGCGGCGGCGCCGTCGGGCTGCGTGTCGAACGGCCGATGCCAGGGGCGTAGCTCCGTGCTGAGGGCCGCTTCGTTCAGCTCGACGCCCCACCCCGGCCCGTCGGGTAGCTCCAGGTAGCCGTCGCGGAGTTGCATCGGCTCAACCAGCACGTCGCGGCGCGGTGACTCGTCGTCGGCGTGGTATTCGAGGATGAGGAAGTTGTGCGTGGTCGCGGCGAAATGCACGTTGATGGCGGTGGCCAGCGGTCCGAGCGGATTGTGCGGCGCGACGGTGACGTAGTGCGCTTCGGCCAGCGCGGCGATCTTCTTCATCTCCGACAGGCCACCGCAGATGCAGATGTCCGGCTGGATGATCGTAGCGGCTTGCTTGGCAAGTAGCTCGCGGAAGCCGAACGAGGTATACAGCATCTCGCCCGTGGCGATGGGCACGTCGCTCTTCTGCGCCAGCCACGCGAGCGCATCAATGTTCTCCGGCCGCAACGGCTCTTCGAAAAAGAAGGGACGGTAGGGCTGCACCGCGGCGGCCATTTCGAGCGCCCGCATTGGCTCGAAGATGCGGGCGTGGGGATCAAGACCGATGTCCACGTCCGGCCCGACCGCCTCGCGGACGGCCGCCAGGCGCTCGGCGGCCCCCCGGACGACGGCCGCCCACGGCAACTGGGCGCTGTTCGGCGGCTGAGGAGACATTTTCAACGCAGTGTAGCCGTACTGATCTACAAGCTGGCGGGCATGGGCGGCGATGGCTTCCGGTGTGGCGCCGCCGCAGCTCTGGTAGACGCGGATACGGTCGCGGCACTTGCCGCCGAGTAGCCGGTACACCGGCACGCCGGCCGCCTTGCCCGCGATGTCCCAGAGCGCGTGCTCGATCCCGCTGATGGCAGCGTTGACGACCGAGCCGCCCGGAAATCGCGAGTGGGCGTAGAGGTGGTACCAGATACCGTTGACATCGCGGGGATCGCGCCCGGCGATCCAGCTTTGGAAGTCGCGGATGGTCGCCGCCACCGCCTCATTCGGTCCGACCGGATAGGCTTCGCCCAAGCCGACCAGCCCTTCATCGGTGTGGACCCGCACGATGAGCGAATCCCGCCCGGTCAGCGGCGCGGCGTGGGTCTCGACCTGCGTGATCTTCATGGTGTTACTCCATCGGTCCTCGTCTCGCCCCCCTATGGTCCCCCCGTTGCGACGGGGGGACGGGCCGTTCCCTCCCCCGTCGCAACGGGGGAGGGAGAGGGTGGGGGCTTTCCTACCCCGCTGCCGGTGGTAGGGGGCCTTTGTGGGCTGCTGCAATCGCTTCGCAGAGGCGCATCGTCTCCAGGGCATCGGCGAGGTGGCTCCACGGCTGGCGATCCTGCTCGATGCACTCTACCAGGTGGCGCGCCTCGTTGAAGTCGGGGCCGCCGACGGCAGCGAGGTCCAGCGGCTGCTCGTCGAGCGCGCCGTCGGCGTAGAGGGTGAATCCGGGCGGTTGGGCGCCGGTCGGGGCAGCGGTCGTGTCCAGGTAAGCGGAAAAGTCCTCGGCGTGGACCTCGGACCGCTGGATACGGAACCCGACGCCGTAGTGGCTCATCATCACGGCGCGGCGGCCGTTGGCAAACGTGATGAGGGCGTTGTGCCGGTCCGTGCCCGGCCCGACGTCCCAGTGCTCGGCATGGACCGTTGCTGCGTCGGCTGCCTGCTCCATGGCGTCGCCAGCGAGCCAGCGGAGCAAGTCCACGAGGTGGATGCCGTCGCCGATGATGAGCGCCGGGATGGCCTCGCGCGGTGCATTCCGCCCATCCCACCGGGGTTTGTTGTAGGTGGCCGCGCAATGGAAGGCGCCGCCACGCTCCAGGACCATTTGCTTGACCGCCAGCACCTGGGGAAAGTAGCGGCGGTTGAAAGAGACGAGGACTTTCGCCGAGCTACGCCGGGCGGCGGCGAGCATTTGCGCCGTCTCGCCGGAGTCCATGCCCGGCGACTTTTCAATCGAGGTGTGGATGTCCCGCTCGATACAGTCCAGCACAATCGGTAGCTGGTGGCCCGGCAGGGTGACGACGTACACCACGTCCGGCCGGGCGCGGTCCAGCATCTCGCGGTAGTCGGTGCTGGCAATCTCGGGCCCGTGGTCGGCTTGGGCGCGTGCCAGCCGCTCCGGGTCTAGCTCCGCGACGCCAACGAGCCGCATCGCCGGCTCGGCGGCGATCATGGCGAAATGCGACTGGGCATGGCTTCCGGCACCGATGACGGCTACCTTCAGGTCAGCAGACATGATGTTTCTCCTTCCTTTGTATCGCCCCCCTGTGGTCCCCCCGTTGCGACGGGGGGACGGGCGGGCGGTGGGCCTCTTGTATGGTGGGGGACGGGCGTGCTAGGTGCAAGGCTACTCGACGACGCACTCCTCGATGTGACCGAAGAGGTCGAACACGCGCGCGCGGTCGGCTGCCGGCAGGGGGCTGCCGAGGATTGAGCGCACGTTGTCCTCCAGGTGGCTGAGGTTTGCCGTGCCGCTCAACACCGACGAGACGGCCGGGTGGGCGGCCGCGAACTTATACGCGGCGCTCGTCACCGACTCGACGCCATCGTGGACGAGCCAGCCCAACGGATCGTCGTCAGGCACGGCGTCCGGCGCCAACAGCCCGCGTTCCTTGAGTTGGGCAATGATCTTCACCAGATAGTCGGGCCGGGAGAGCGCGCGACGCACGGCAAACATAATCATCACGCCCACGTCGCGGCGTTGGGCCGCCGGGAACACGACACGCTCGGCGCCGGGCGCGAGCAGGTTGTAGCCGACCATGATCGTGTCGAAGTGATTGTCGGCGAGGGCCGCGCGGAGCATGGCGTGGGGACCGTCGTTGACGTACACCTCCGAAATGCCCAGGAAGCGAAACTTCCCTTGCTCCTGGGCGCGTCGCACTTCGGGCAAGAACCGCTCCATGGCCGGCCGGTACGCTTCCGGCGCGACGCCGTGGAACTGGAAGACATCTACGTAGTCCACGCCGAGCCGCTGCAAGCTGCGCTCCAGCGATTGGGTCAGCGCGCCGGCCGGGCGCAGCGTCAATTTGCCCGCCTCATGCACGGCGGGATGGAACTTGGTAGCCAGCACGTAGCGGTCCCGGGGCACGTCCCGCAGCGCGCGGCCCAGGATAGCCTCGCTCTCGCCGTAGGAGGCGGAGGTATCGAGCAGGTTGATGCCGAGGTCCAGCGCCCGCCGCACCACCCGGATGGCGGCGGCCTCCGGCACGCCGCTGTGCTGCCCCAGTTGGCTCGGACCGCCGCTGCCCAACCCGACCACCGACACCTGGAGGTCCGTCCGCCCGAACCGCCGATACTGCATGACCGTCGCTGCCTTTCCTGCCGCCAAGGCTACCGGCTATTGGAGCGCTCCTTCCAGGATGGCGAACAACCGCTCGCACGCTGGCGCATTACGGCGCACCGTCTCGACGTTTACTCGTTCTAGGAGTTCCGGCGCATGTTGGGTCTTGTGATACCGCCCTTTCGGTGTCTGTTCCGTAGCGCGTGCTAGTCCGCGCAGCACATCGTCCTTGGGAATGCTCTCGACATCCGTTGCGCTGCCATGAAGTCGATTCACCAAGAGTCCCTGGCCGTAGTATCTCCGGAGTGCATCTCGGTCAGCCAGGAACCATGCCTCCATCACTTGGACCATCCAATGAATCTGCTCATCGCTGACGGAGCTACCTCCCGGGGGCCGCCAATCGGATCGCCGTTCTAACTGCTGGCGCAACTGGCTATTGTCCGGCCCCTCACTATCCATCAGCAGGATGTTGAGGGTATCGGGTGCTGGGTATTGCGCCAGCGCATTGATGAAGACGCGCACGACTTGGCCCCTCCCCGCGACTAGCTGAAGACGGATACGGCGCGCCCAAGCGGCGGCGCGGAGATCAGCAAAGAAACTGTGGAAGCCGGGGCGTAAGCGGTCATCACCCTCGAAGTAGATGCGGATTTCTCTCACCACCGCACCCCTCCGATTTCACCTGACCGCCAGATTTCCCCAAGTGAGAACTCTTCCAGCCAGAGGTTGAGCTTGTCCTGGGACAGACGATGAAACGTGGTACCGGCGTCGAAATCGCGCTCGCAGACGACGACCGCCTCGGGATCGCCCGAAAGCGCGTCAATCAGGATGTCCGAGTGGGTGGTGACGATGAGCTGGGTGCGTTCGGAGGCTTCCAGCAAGCGGAGTGCCACGTCGCGCAGGATGTCCGGGTGTAGGCCGACCTCCGGCTCTTCGATACAGATGAGCGGGGGCGGGTTGGGATGGCAGAGGATCGCCAGTAGGCATAGGTAACGAACGGTGCCGTCGGAGAGGCGGTTTAAAGGGGTGAAGTACCTCAGGCCGCGTTCCTTAATCTCCATTTGAGTACCCTTTGAGCGACCCTGGATGCTTGAGCGCTGAAACGGCTCGTAGAAACGCCTGAAGTGCTCCTCGACTTTCTCGCGGCTCCCGTCCAGCTCCATGCGGTTAAGGATCACGGCTAGGTTGGAACCATCCTCCTGAAGAAAGTCATCCAACTGGTCCGGGGGCTGCACGCTCTTACTCGGCATACTTGGCCCTAAGCCCAGCTCGCGGTAGATGCGAATGCGTTCCAGGCTCTCTGCCAAGGGGCGGGCTGTTAGCGCAAAGTCTTGCTGGTGACGATACATGTTGAGCAGCGTCCTAAGGGAGTCTGGCCCTGTAGAAAGCTCTAGTTGTTCACGGTCAAACGTGCCTTCTGCCTCTGAGCCGGAATCCGTGTGGTCCAGTCGTTCACGATCAATAACATAGCCACCTTTATCCCACTTGAAGCCCAGTTCATAATTCAACGCTGCTTGACTCCCCGGCGGTCTAAAGATGCCCTCAACCAGGGCCACCCCGTCTGTTGCCGCCTCTCCGGCCCACAGCCAGTCCTGCTCACCGCCGCCGCGCCGCGTTGCCTTGACGAGATCGGCCGGTAGTGCTTGGAGCAGGCCGATGACCTCGATGAGGTTGGATTTGCCGGAGCCGTTGGGGCCGATGAGCACGTTGAGCGGCCGGAGATCGAGTTCGGTGTCACGGAAGGAGAGGATGCCTTTGAGCTTGAGCGATTTGAGGAACATCGATGGCCTCCGTGGTTGGGCCTAACTCCCTGACAGGCCAAAGCCGCACGGATGGTGCCAGGTGTGGTGCGGCTTTGGCCTGTCACCCGGCCCCTTCCCTCCAGGGAAGGGGAGTCGGTATGGTGGCCGGCAGCGTCTGTTGCCCTCGACTGTACCACGTGCCGGCGGCGGGGTACGATTCCCCAGCCCCCCTATGGTCTCCCCGTTGCGACGGGGGGGGGCGTGGATTCCGGCTTTCGCGGGAATGACGGGTGAGGCGGCAGTGGCTAGGCGGGCGGGGGGGTGACGATGGGGGCGTCGTGGGCGGCGGGGAGCAGGTCTTGGTATTTCAGGCCGGAGCCGGTGTTGAAGAGCACGACCGATTCGTCGCCGCTGACGGCGCCGCTCGCCAGGAGCTTGCGGAGGCCCGCGAGCGTCGCGGCTCCTTCCGGGCAGGCGTTGATGCCCTCGGTACGGGCCAGCTCGCCCATCGCTGCGAGTAGCTCGTCGTCGCTGACCATTACGGCCGTGCCATCGCTCTCGTACAAGGCTTGCAGGATCAGGTAGTCGCCGATGGCACTGGGTACACGCATCCCGCCGGCAATCGTCTGCGCCGCTGCCCATGGCTTGGCCGTAGTGGCGCCTTGTTGGAAGGCGCGCACCATTGGCGCACAGCCCTCGGCCTGTACGACGACCATGCGCGGTCGCTTGCTGCCGATCCAGCCGAGCGCTTCCAACTCGGCAAACGCCTTCCACATCCCGACGATGCCCGTTCCGCCGCCAGTGGGGTAGACGATCACGTCGGGCAACTCCCAGCCCATTTGCTCGGCGACCTCGTACCCCATCGTCTTCTTGCCTTCGGCGCGGTACGGCTCGCGCAGCGTCGAGACGTCGAACCAGCCGGCGTCGGCAGCGCGGGCGCGGACGACGGCCCCGGCATCGCCGATCAGCCCGTCTACGAGCGTCAGTTGGGCGCCGTAGTGGCGGCACTCGCGCTTGGTCGCGTCGGGCGCGTCCACGGGCATGAAGACGTGTGCTGGCAGCCCCGCGGCGGCGGCATAGGCAGCCAAGGCGCCGCCGGCGTTGCCGGCGGTGGGGATGGCGAGCGCCTGGGCGCCTAGCTCGGCGGCCCGCGCGACGGCCATGACGAGGCCGCGGGCCTTGAACGTGCCGGTGGGATTGAAGCCCTCGTCCTTGACGTAGAGGGCGCGGCAGCCGAGCGCCGCGCCGAGCCGGTGTGCCGGGAGCAGGGGGGTGTAGCCCTCGCCGAGCGATGGTACGTGCGCCAGCGCCCGCACCGGCAGGACCTCGTGATAGCGCCACAGCGTTGCCGGGCGCTGGGCCAACGCGGCCGGCGTGAGCGCGCGGCGCACGGCGGCGAGGTCGTAGCGGGCAAACAGGACCAGGCCGCACCGGCGGCAGGTGGTTTGCAGAACGTCGGCGTCGTGGTGCTCACCGCACGCCGAGCATTCGAGGTGCGTCAGCGTGCTGTAAGGGGTGGTATTCACTGGGCGCTATCCGGGTACCCGGCCGGGGAAGGCGCTGCGGTAGTCGGTGCCGACGTTGGCGCGCTCGACCTGAAATTCGGCGGGGTTGAGGGCGTCGTAGGTCAGGATGGTGCGCTGGAAGGCTTGGACCAGGATTTGCCGGCCTTTCAGCGCGCCCTTATCTACGGTCGCAGGAATGGCCTCGGTGAGCGGGAGGCCGATGTCGTGCAGCCAGCCAGCCGGGAAGAAGTCCTCGCGCTGCATGTACTCCCAGAACACTTGGCTGACATTGTGTCCGGAAGCGGACGACAGGTCGGCGCTGAACGGAATGAAGACCGAGCCGTCGTCGTTGAAGCTCACGCCGGCATCGAACCCGGCCGGGGGAGCGATGCGGCGCTCTAGCGCGGCCAGATCGTTGATCGTCGCATAGGTGACGGTGGAGGTATCACCGCCGACGGGGATAGTGACCCGTGCTTGATGTAGCTCATCCACCAGCAAGCCGTACTGGATGCGGCCGGAATGGTCTTCGATGCGGCCCTTCTCGAAATACTGCACCAAGTTCCCGCCCAGCATCGTCTGGGCGCCGATGGTTCGGCCGAGCAGGCGCGGCCCGTCGTGATCGGTGTAGTACTGCAGGAAGCGGAAGTCAATCGGCCAGGTGCCCGGCTGCAATGACGGCGTTGGCGTGGCCGCCGGCAGCGACGGCTGCGTGGGGACCGCCGTGGGGAGCGGTGTCGGGGTGATTACCGGCGGGGCCGGCCGTGTGGGCGCTGAGAAGACCTCGAACGCATCAATGCCCACGAGACTGTCCGTGGCGCTGCCGTTGCGCTCGCCCGTCACCTCGATGCGTAGCGTATGGGAGCGGGAGGTGTCCAGGCTCTGAATCCAGACGACAACCTGCTGCGGCTGGACCGAAGCGTGGTACAGGTCAATCGGCGAGCTGCTGATTTCAGTACCGTTCAAGTAGACCCGGGCGCGGCCGCGATTTCGCCCCTTGGTGCTGTACCACTTCATGTAGGGGCCGTTGAAGATGAAGGTGACGTAGGCGTCCGACGTGCGTGCTTCGTGCTCGGTGCCCCCGGATGCTGCGGGGTTGGCGACCGTGGACCAGTTGCCGCCGTAGGTCAGATAGGGGTCGTTGTCTTCGAAGAAGTAGAACGGCAAGGTCGGCGTGGGCTGCACCCCTTGAGCGACTGCTTCCGGCGGTGGCGCCGTCCAGAGCAGTCCGACGACGGCGACCAAAACACCTATGAGGAGCCACATTCGCATCCTACGCACTGCCATCCCCCTCACCGCACCATCCTCCGAGCGCGTCACAGTGTCTCAAACCGGCGGCCGCTGCGTCAAATCGGCGCCAGCACGGGCTACTGTAGCGGTCCGACGGGGGATTGACACCGACGACGGGGCAAGCCTCACTCTCCTGTCCATCGCTGACTGGGGTGGGTGCGTCACTCCCCTATGGTCCCCCCGCCGTGCGGGGGGACGGGCGCAACATGTTGCGCCCCTACGGCTTAACCGGTACCTATCTTGCAGAGGTCTCCTGGGGTATGATCCGGGCGAGGGTTGGCCGGTGGCGAGGCCAGCGGTATGGAGACGTGAGGAGGGACGATGCCGGAGGTGATCGTCGGGCGGGTAGACGATCCGCCAGCGTGGGCGGCAGCCGTGCAGGCGTTCGGTGAGTGGAACTCCGGCTACACGCTGGGCCAGGGTACCGTCGGCGGTGCAGCCGAGGCGCAGCTGACGGCGACGCCGGGGGCGGTGCGGTACTGCTGGGTGTTCGACGGGCGGGGTGAGGTCCGGCTCCCGGCCGGTTATCGGACCCAGGAAGGCGACGGGACACGGCTGCCGGCGGCCTATCGTCCCGATCCGCTAGACCCGGCGGTCCGCGATGCCCTCGCCACGCTGCGGGCGGCGCTGGCCACGGCCGACGACGCTATCCCGGAGGGGGTGCGGGCGCCGCTGACGGCGATCATGGAGCGGTGGCAGCGGCAGCCCGCAGCCTTTGTCGGGAACGTGGATGGGGAGGTCTGGCGGCTGCTGGAGAGCGGTATTGCGCCGGAGCGGTGGCTGGAGGGGACGCCGGGTGCGGCGCTGCGCTGGCTCGCTGCGCGGACGGAGACGCTCGGTTGGTCCACCAAGCAGGAAGGGTCTTGGGAGCCGGTCGGGGTCGGAGACCAGCTGATCGTCAGCGCCGAGGCGCCGCTCCGGCTGCGCGGGTCGCTGCGCTACTGGTGGATCGAGGACCTGGCCCCGGTAGACCGGCCGGCGGCGGGAGTCCGTCGTTTGCGCTATCTCAAGGACACGGCCGGCGGCTGTGCGCCCGGGTTCGACGCCTTTCGCCGGCTGCCGCTCACCTGGCACGCCGCCCTCGGCGCGGCTGGGCCGGCGAGTACGGACGGATCCAACCGGGTGAACTGTCACGCGCTGCACATAGGCGCGGAGCTATCGCGGACCCACTACCACCCGCAGGAGCCAATCGGCGGCGGGCAGCCGCAGTTCGAGCTGTACTTTGCCCTCGACCCGGCCCAATGGCGGCTGGGCACGGCGGGGCGGGTGGCGCGCCTGTACACGTATCCCGCTATCGGCGATTGGTTCCGCTACGAGGTGACGGACCTGACGCCCGGCACCATTGCGCTGATCCCGGCCGGCACGGGGCATCGCGGCTGTGACGTGTTCGCGCACATCGTCACGCTGCCCGGCTTCAAGCCCGGCAACGAGCTGTATCTGGACCGGGCGATCCGCGATGGCACGGCCGGCGCGGCGCCGCACAACGCGGCGTTGGCCGCGGCGGAGCGCGCCTAGCCCCCCGGCCTCCGCCCCATCGCCGAGCGATAGAGTGGGGGAGTCTGTTGAAGGCAGGCGCGATTAGCGAGCCATGTCGCCCGTCCCCCTGCCGCAGCGGGGGGACCATAGGGGGGCTGGTAGCCGGCACTTTCGGCGCCTGCTTGCCCGAATCGCTATGCTCTCTGCGCCGGCGGTGGTGGTGCCGCTGCGGCCAGCAGTGTAGGGGGGAGGGTGAGAGGATGAAGATTACCGACATCAAAGTGACCAGGTTTTCGCTCGGTCCGCTGGACGAGCCGTTCTGGAACTCGATTATCAAGACGACGAGCCGGGGCTTCTCGCGGCTTGAGATCTATACGGACGAGGGCGTGGTCGGGACCACGATGGGTGGCTCGGTGACGATTGAGGAAGGGCCGCTGAAGCCGGTGCTGCTGGGAGAAGACCCGCTGCGGACCGAGTATCTGTGGCAGAAGATGTACATGGGCGGGTGGCGCAAGCCGGTGGCAAAGGGCGAGCACATCCGGGCGATGAGCGACGTGGACAATGCGCTCTGGGACCTCAAGGGGAAGGTGCTCGGTCAGCCCGTGTGGCGGCTGCTCGGCGGCGCACAGTCGAGAGTGCGGGCGTATGCGGCCGGTGGCTACTACGCCGAGGGCAAGGGGCTGCGCGAGCTGTGTGCCGAGATGGAAGACTATGTGGACGAGGGCTACCGGGCGGTCAAGATGAAGATCGGCTGGCCCGGTGTGACCTTGCGCGAGGACGCGGAGCGGGTGCGTGCCGTCCGCGATGCCGTCGGGCCGGACGTGGACGTGATGATTGACGCGAACAACGGGTGGGACGCCGTCACGGCGATCAAGTTCGGGCGGATGGTCGAACGGTACGATCCGTACTGGTTCGAGGAGCCGGTTCACGCCGATGATTTTCGCGGTGGCGCGCAGGTGGCAGCGGCACTGGATATGCCGGTAGCGAGTGGCGAGAACGAGTACACGCGCTGGGGATTCCGCGACCTGATCGGAGCACAGGCCGCCGACATTATTCAGGCCGATCCGGTGATCTGCGGCGGGATTAGCGAGTGGATGAAGATTGCGGCGCTCGCCAGCGCCGAGCACCTGACGATGGCCCCGCACGGTGGCGCGCACCTCGGCTCGACGTGCGTGGCCGCCGTCCACAACGGACTCATCACCGAGAGCTATACCCGGCTCCAGGCGTATCTGCACGAGTTCCTGGAGCCGATTGACTTCCGCGACGGGCACATCTATATGTCCGAGCGGCCGGGGCTGGGCCTCGTCTGGCACGAGGCGGCCATCCAGAAGCGGCTGGCGCAGGCGGGCGGCTCATAGCCCCCCTATGGCCCCCCGTGGCGGCGGGGGGACGGTCTGTTCCCTCCCCTGTGCGTCAGCACGAGGGAGGGCAAGGGTGGGGGCCAGGCTGTCAGGCGCGGCGGCGGCCTACCGGCTGAGGCGTTGGGCGACGGCGAGCATAGCCCGCACCGAGTTGTGACTCAGCTCAAGACGCTGGAGCCACATCTCCGGCCGTTCGTATACCTGCTCCCGCCATCGCGTCTCGCCGCCGGACCGCGCGATTTCCGCCGGGTAGTAGTCGGCGGTCTCGAACGAGAGACCCTCCGTGGCCCGGTAGTACACCCGGCCGGGCGCGAGGCACTGCACGATGGCCGGCCATTCGGCATCGGTGGCGTTGGTCGGCTCATCCGAGTGCTGGGCAATCAGCGCCGCGCCGTGGGCCGTGACCCCACACGACCCGGCCCCCACGTCGACCGGCTGCCCGAACCACGCCGAGAAGGCGTCGTTGGTCACGGTTTCGGTCTCCCGCTGCACGCGCGGGTGGGTGGCAAAGGCGGCGGCGGTGCGTCCGAGGATCAAGTAGTCGAACAGGCATGGCGCCGTGAGCTGGTCGAGCACCGCGTCTAGCTCGGCCGGCGCTACGCGGAGCCAACGGAGCAGGCGGTCGAAGTCGCAGTAGTGGACGGTGGCGGCGCCGGCTTGCACGGCATCGAGGATGGCCTGACGCCGGCCGACACCGATGCGGCTGTCGGCCCCGGTGCTGACCACGGCGCCGGCTGCGCGGAGCAGCGTAATCAGTCGGGCGTCCGTCTGGGGGGTGGCGATGACGTGGGCACTACGGTACAAGCGCCGGAGTGTGGCTGCCGCGGCGCGGGCCGGGGCTACCATGCGGCCGTCGGGGTCGTGCAGGGTGGCGGCGAAGGCCGGCCGCGTCACTGTCCTGGCCTCGGCTGTTCATAGCTGGGGGACATAGTGGACAGGTTCAGTATCACGCCTTGGCCCACATCAAGTCCAATGCGGCAAGTGTTTCCTGACGGCATTGCACCTCAACCGAACCGTCCCCCCGCAGTGCGCTTAATACACGACACTTTTCAGACCGGGGTAGGTGAGGAGTTGACTCATGGAAGCACCGTACTCCATCCTGAGGTTGAAGACACCGGGAAGGAGTGGGTCCATGAGCCAACGGCAGGCATTGTACCACTGGCACCACGAGGTCGAACGCCGCATGCCCCAGTTGAGCAAACCCCTGGTGAAGGTCTTGAGCGGGTTCAGCTTTGGGGTAGCCGCCGCGCGATGCTGCACGCTCAACGCCGTCGCCGAGGCGGTGCCGGCACTGGGCAAGCCGGATACCGTCGAGCGCCGGCTGCAACGGTTCCTGGCCAACCCGCGTCTCGACTGGGCCCAGGGCTGCCAGGCGTTGGCAGCGTGGGTGCTCAGTCACCTGTCCGGCCGTGGGCCAGTGGTGTTGCTGGTGGATGAGACCAGCCTGCAGGCGCGGCTCAAGGTGATGGCCGTCAGTCTGGCCTATCGGGGTCGTGCCATCCCCCTGGCCTGGTGGTGCTATTCCCCCACCCAGTGGCCGATGGGCCAGGTGGCGTTGATTACCACCTTGCTCACCTGGGTCGCCGCGGGCCTGGCGGACCGGCGCCCGGTGGTGGTCCAAGCCGACCGTGGGATTGGCACCTCGCCCGCGTTGCTCCGCGCCATCGAAGGGCTGGGCTGGTACTACCTGGTCCGAGTCACCAAGCAGGTGCGGGTGCGGGTGGACGGACAAACGCCCGTGCCCTTCGGGAGCCTGGTGTCGCAACCCGGCGATGCCTGGCGGGCCCCGGTGGCGGCCTTCAAGCAGGCGGGCTGGCTCCGGTGTTGGGCCCAAGGGCGCTGGCAGCCCGGGCACGCCGAGCCGTGGCTGCTCTTGACCAACCACCCGGCCGCGCAGAGCGACTGGTACAGTATGCGGATGTGGGAGGAGCTGGCCTTCCGGGACTTCAAGTCCTACGGGTGGCAGTGGCAACGCAGCCGGGTCTGGCGCGCCGAGCGGGCCAATGTCCTGTGGCTGGTGATGGCCCTGGCCTATGTGTGGATGCTCAACCTCGGGACCCAGGTGGCGCACACGGCGCGGCTCCGCCGGGAACTCACACGGGGCCGACAACCGCGCTTCAGCCTGTTCACCCTCGGGCTGCGCCTCCTGCGGCGCCGGCTGTCCCTGGGACACCGGCTGTCCGTGCGCCTCCGGCTCGTCGCCCGGCCACCCCCGCTCCCCAAAAGTGTCGTGTATTAAGCCCGCAGTGCGGGGGGACCTTGTTGCCGGAGGCTTTTGTCCGTGTCGCGGCGACCGTCCCCCCGCCGCCGCGGGGGGACCATAGGGGGGCAACCCCTCACCCCCGCCAAGCGAGCACTTTCAGCCCCGGCGCATAGGTCAGGGCGCGCCACAGCCACTCGCACGGGCCATATCGGAAGCGAGCCAGCCACAGCGGCGCCACCGCGAGCTGCACCACCCAGATGCCGACCACGATCAACACCTGCTGCCACCGCTCCACCGAGCCGTACAGGCCCAGGCCGTGACCGTAGAAAATCGTCGTGCAGATGACGGTATGGAGCAGGTAGTTGGTCAGTGCCGTCCGGCCGACGGCGGCGAGCCTGTGCTCGATCCACCCGAACCACCCGCGCTGCGTCGCCAGCATCACCAGTCCGATATATCCACTACTCACAAAGATGCTGCCCCAGTAGTTGAGCTGGTAGCCAACACCGAACAGCGAATACGTCGGCGCGAATTCGTTCGCATAGTTGGTCCAGGCGCTCGATGCGGCCAGCGGCAGACCGATGATGAGGCCGATCAACGCCATCCACGCATAGAAACGCCCGCTGCGCTGCGCTGTCAGAATGCCCCACTTGTAGGCTGCCATCCCGATCAGCATCAGCCCCGCTGCTCGCCAGAACGCCCACACCGGCAACAAGGACGTCAGCCCTTCGATCTCCGCCGGCACCCGCGCCGACATTTGCTCCAGCCACCCCCCACGATAGGCCGCCAACTGCTCGTTCACCTTGCTCGCGCTTGGCGACCAGTCCGAACGGATTGTGGCCACCGCCTCGTCCGGCGATAGCGATCCCAGCAGTGTCAGTACGGCTGGCACCAACAAAAACACGAGACCGACGATGACCAAGCGCCCCGGCCGCATGTGCCGCAATAGGAACACGACAAACCCCGCAACCGCATACGTCACCAGAATGTCGCCGGTCCAGAGCAGAAAGCCGTGCGCCAGGCCAAAGAGCAGCAGCCAGACGTTGCGCCGGTAGTGAATCCCACGCGCCGATTGCCCCCGTGCTTCCAGCCGATCCGTCAATAGCAGGATGCCGGCACCGAACATTGGCGAGAAGATCGTCATGAACTTCTGGTCGGCAAAGATATGGCTTAGGCTCCACACCGCGAGATTGATGCCGGTCAAGTCGCCGTAGGCCAGTGGGTTGAAGGTGATGAACCCTACCGGCATCGCATAGAGCTGGATATTCATGACCAATATGCCCAGCAAAGCAAAGCCCCGCAGCACGTCGAGCGCCACAATCCGCTGCCCCGGCGCCGTCGGACTCGCCTGTGTTGTAGCCATGGTTTCCTCGCATACCTCGTAGGGGCGTAACATGTTACGCCCGTCCCCCCGCCAAGCGTAGGGGGCGCTCCCCTTCCCTGCCAGGGAAGGGGCCGGGGGTTAGGTCCGGCCCTACAGCCGCTTCGCAAACTGATACAGCACCCGACTCACCGTGGCCTGTACCGTCTTGGCATAGAATGCAATCGGACCCACGCTGTAGATTTCGCCCTGCTCGAAACCGTCGGCCCGCAAGTCACGCAAGCACCGCTTGAGCAGCACCGCGCCCACCCCGCGTCCCCGGGCGCGTTCCGCCACGCCCATCGGACCGAGCACCCCCCACCGTGCCACGTGTGTCGCGCCAAACCCGAGGAAAGCGCCGCTCTTCTTCTCTTCCGCCACCTGCACGGCCGCCGGCGGCCGTGCCAGACCGAGCGTCGCCAGATAGGCCCAGCGCCGTCCCAGGTGCGCCCCCGGCGCCGGATAGGCCAGCTCGCGGGCCACGCCCTCGTGCAGCCAGTCCCGGTCCGCCGCCGTCGCCCGCCAAAACCGGATGCCGGCCGCGGCTGCCGCCGCCTCCGCCGTCGCCGTCGCCAAGTCGGTGTCCGCCAGGTCAACTACCATGTCCTGCGTCACACCGGTCCGCTCGTACCCGCGCGCCGCCAAAAAGCACAACGCCGCCGTGTAGCGCACGTCGAGACCCTGCGTCAGCCGATTGTTGCCGGCGGCCATCGCCACCGTGCGCCCGGCCCCGGTAGCCCGCAGCCGCGTCTCCAAGTCATCGAACAGGCGCGTAGCCACCCGCCGCTGCCGCCATTCGGGCGCAACGGCGAACAGCTTCACCCCCGCCGGGCATTGCAACTGCGCGTTGGTCGGCGCCCCGGCCACAAACCCGACCACCCGCTCGGCGGCGGTAGCCACCAGGTTCAGCGCCGGGTCGAAATCGGGATCGCGCAGGATGCGGTCGGCAAAGACCGCCTCGTCCATCCGGTCATACGGCAGGCAGCGGGCCAGCAGCCCAACGACCGGTGTCCGATCCCGCTCCTCATACGCCCGAATCACCACGTCCCCCGCCATCACCGTCCCTACTCCCACCCCATTCGTCATTCCCGCGAAAGCGGGAATCCACGTCCCCCCGCCGCAGCGGGGGGACCATAGGGGGGCGTCACTCCCGCCGCCCCCACGGCCCGCTCGCCTGCTTTGGCACTTCCCGGCGCAAGCCGCAATCCACGTCCCCCCGCCGCAGCGGGGGGACCATAGGGGGGCGTCACACCCGCCGCCCCCACGGCCCGCCCGCCCGCTTGGGCACTTCCCGGTCCGACACCGGCACCTCCGGCCAGGTATCACCCGTCCGCTCCAGCCACGCCGCCAGCGCCGCCTGCATCCGCCCTCGCGCCTCCGCCGCTGCCGGCCACGCCCTGAGGTTGCGCCGCTCCAGCGGGTCCGCGCGCAGATCGTATAGCTCGTCATCGCCGCCGTCGGTCGCCACGTACTTCCAGTCCTCGGTCCGCCACGCCCGCAACGGCGCCGGACGCTCGCCCCAGTTGGACGAGTGATACTCCAGCGCAATCCCGTCATGCACCGGCTCGTCGCCGCCGCGCGCCAGCGCGCCGATGTCGGCACCTTGCAGCTCACCCGGCACCGGCGCGCCGCACCAGCGCAGAATAGTCGGCACCAGGTCCACGTGCGTCACCAACCGGTCGGTGCTATGTGCCGCCGCCAGCCCTCCCGGCGGCCGGATCAACAGCGGTATGTTCATCAGCTCCTCGTACAGCACTGCCCCCTTGGCCAGCAGGCCGTGGCTGCCCAGCATCTCCCCATGATCCGAGGTGAAGATAAAGAGCGTCTCGTCAAACTGGTCCGTCTCGATCAGCGCCGCCAGGATGACCCCGACGAGGTGGTCCACGTAGCTCACCGCCCCGTAGTAGCCGGCCCACATCGCCCGCAGGTCGTCATCGTCGAACGGATCGGACGGACTCAGTTGCCAGTCCGCGCGGTTCCGCAGCAGCCGCGGCCCCACGTTGTCGTGGCGGCTCTCCGGCAGCGGCATGTCGGCCGGATCGTACATCCGGTCGAACGGGCGCGGACTGACAAACGCCGGATGCGGCTCATGACAGGAATACACCAGGCAAAACGGCCGTTCATCCGTCGCCATCCCATGAATAAACCGCGCCGCCGCGCGTGCGTCCAGCATCGAGGGGTGATAGGCCAGCGGCAGCAACGAGGGCCCGATCTTCGTCCGACGATCAAACTGCGCCGGGTCGGCATCGTGGCCCCCTTGTTTGCCACCGATGGTGACGCCAATCCGCTCCGCAAATCGCAGGATGTCGTTCTGCTCCGGCCCGTCCACGTCGTAGTCGCTTGCCCGCGTGACGAAATCGCGAAAGCCCCGCCGGTCGCTGCCGGTCCCAAGATGCCACTTGCCGGTATAGGCGCAGGCGTAGTCCAGCGGTTGCAGGTAGTCGGCCAGCAGCCGCACGTCCGGCGACAGATGTAGCTCGTTCGAGATCGGACGCTCCTGGTGGTTGGAGACCATGCCCGTCGAGTGCGGATACAGGCCGGACAGCAGCGACGCCCGCGCTGGCGAGCACATCGGCGTCACACAGTAGGCCCGCCGAAACAGCGTGCCTTGCGCCGCCAGCCATTCCAGGTGCGGCGTCTCAACGTCCGCCGTCCGCACGCCGGGCATCGTGTCGGCCCGCTGCTGGTCGCTGATAATCAGCACGACGTTAGGTGCGCGTTCTGGCATCGTTCCTATCCTCCTCACCATCCGGCCATGCATCCCCGGCCGCTCCACCCTTATCATACCGCCGGATGTACGCACCCATAAAGTACCGGCCCCCGCCGCAGCGGGGGACCCACAGGGGGGCATACATCGCCAACTCTCCGCCGCAGCGGCTACACTGACGGCACAATAAGGAGCAAGGCCAATGTTGAGATTTGCCGAAGAGATCATGCTGCTCCTGTTGGACGATAGTAGTGGCGGTTTCGTGTCCGTACCCGAATGGTCGCTCCAGCGCGCCCTCGCCGGCGCGGTGTTGACGGACCTCGCCTTGGAAAACCGCATTGACACCGACACCGAACGGCTTATTCTGCTCGACAAAACTCCCACCGGGGATGATCTGCTCGACCCCACGCTCGCCGATATTGCGGAGACCGGCGACACTCATTACGACGCCACCCACTGGGTGGGGCTTTTGGCCGAGTATGCCCACGAGATTCGCGCCCGCGCGCTCGACCGCCTCGTCGAGGCCGGCGTTCTCCAACGCCAGGAAGATCGCTTTCTCTGGACGTTCCGCACGCGGCGCTACCCCATCATTGACGGCAAGGCCGAGCGGGAAGTCAAGCTGCGGATCATGGACGTGCTCTTCAGCGACGAGATCCCCGGCCCGCGCGATATTGTCATCATCACCCTCGCCGATGTCTGCGGCCTCTTCAGACATTTGCTGTCCAAGCGCGAGCTGGAACGCGCCACCAAGCGTATCGAGCAGGTCCGCAAGCTGGACTTGATCGGCCAGGCCATCTCGCAGGCCATCCAGGAGATCGAGGCCCCCTTGATGCTCTCGACGACGTAGCACCCCCGCCCCCGTCATTCCCGCTTGCACGGGCATCCCCGTCCCCCCGCCGCAGCGGGGGGACCACAGGGGGGCAAACATCGCCAAACCCCCGCCGCAGCGGGTACACTAAACGGCAGGTGCGCTACTGCCCGACGGCACGACAAGGAGTAAGACCAATGCTGAGATTTGCCGAAGAGATCATGCTGCTCCTGCTCGACGACACCAATGGGGATTTCGCGCCCGTTTCCGAGTTGTCGTTGCAGTGTGCCCTCGCGGGCGCCGTGTTGATGGACCTCGCCTTGGAGAACCGCATTGACACCGATACCGAGCGCCTCATTCTGCTCGACAAAACCCCCACCGGGGACGATCTGCTCGACCCGACCCTCGCCAATATCGCCGAGTCCACCCCGGAAGGCGAGTCCAGCCACGACGCCCGCTACTGGGTCGAGTACGTCGCAGAGTACGCCTACGAGATTCGCGCCCGCGCGCTCGACCGTCTCATCGCGGCCGGCATTCTCCAGCAGCGCGATGACCGCTTCCTGTGGGTGTTCCGCGCGCGGCGCTACCCCATCATTGACGGGCAGGCCGAGCGGGAAGTCAAGCTGCGGATCATGGGTGTCCTGTTCAGTGACGAAATCCCCGATCCGCGCGATATTGTCATCATCGCCCTCGCCGATGTCTGCGGCCTCTTCCGAGAAATACTGTCCCGGCGCGAGCTAAACCTCGCCACCGCCCGCATTGACCAAGTGCGGAAGCTGGACTTGATCGGCCAGGCCGTCTCGCAAGCCGTCTGGGACATCGAGGCTTCCCTCGCCGTCGCCATGCCCCCGATGATGTAGCACCCCCGCTGACTGGGGTAGGTACGGGTTAAGCCGTAGGGGCGCAACATGTTGCGCCCGCCTCCCCGTCATTCCCGCTTGCGGAGACCTTTGCGTACCCCGTCATTCCCGCCTCCCCCTCCGTCATTCCCGCGAAAGCGGGAATCCAAAAACCGGTCCTCCCAGGTTGGCGAGGAGTGGAGCATTGTCCCTCTCGCACTCCATCTGGGAGTTATGCAAAGGTCTCACATGGTGGAGAGGGGGCCGGGGGTGAGGACCATCCTGCTCATCCTTCCCTCCCGAAAATCCTGATGCAGACCAGCACCGGACCGGCGCCGCCATCGCGCCCCTTCCCTGCGAGGGAAGGGGCCGGGGGTTAGGTCCAACCCTGGCCCCTCACCCGCCCGCCGCCGCCCGCCGCACGATCACGCCCACCGCCGCCAGGCCCTCGATCTCAGCCCGCACCGCAACCCCGTCGGCCAGCCGCTCGGCCGGCAGCTCGACCGCCGGTCCGAGTGGGCCAAGTCCGATCACGTCGCCCGGCAGCAGCGTCAGCGCCCGACTGAGATGCCGCACTACCGCCGCCGCCGTGTGCCGATACGCAGCCGTTGTCGCGGCGTACTCCCGGTCGCCGACGCGCAGTACCACCGCCCGCCCGGCCTCCCCGGCCGGCGCCCCCGGATCGGCCACCGCCGCCCCTGGCCCCAGCGCGTGATGCCCGGCGCCGCAATAGCCGAAGAACGTCGCAAACCGCCGCTCGTAGTCCGTCGTGGGCAATTCCAGCCGCTCCAGCGTGCCCGCGTCGTGTAGAGACAGCAAGGTCGCGTAGCCGGCCACCCGCCGCCCCGCCGACTCTGCCGTCTCCGCATACGCCGGCGCCGGCCCGGTCACCATTGCCAGGTGACAGGAGACCCGCACCGCGCCGGCCTCCGCCGCCACCTCCATGACCGCCGCCTCGCCATCGTTGTCCGTCGCGGCCGGCAGCAGGCGTAGCGTCGCGGTCGGATACGCCACCGCCGCCGGCACTTCCGGAGAATCCGCCTGCTCGATCTCCCACTGCGCGGCCTCCCGCTGGTTGCCGAACAGCATCCAGAACCCCCGCGGCGCCGGCAGGCCCGGCAACGCCGTCGGGCTGGTATCGTCCGCTTCCCACCGATCCAGCGGCGTCGTACCGTCAACCGTTCCCACGAAGAGATACGGACTGCCGCCCTCCCGTGCCGCCTGCGCGTCGGCGTCCGGGTAGATCAGCGGCGTCCGCAGCACCCCAATCCGCTCCGCCTCCACCTCCAGCACCGACCGCCCCGCCGCCCGATCCACCGGCTCGTCGCTGATGCCGTCCCAGCCCGCCGCACCCAGCGTGACGATGGTGCCCGGCAGCAGCGGAAACTGGTGCGACAGCCGCTCCACCGCCTCCTCCACCCCCACGATATAAGCGCCCGAATGAGACCGATTCCGCAGCAGCCCGTCCTGCCGTGTGAGCAATATCAGATCATGCGGATCGCCGACCTCTTCCGGCGTGGCAATCCACGGCCCCACCGGCCCGCAGCCGTCCGTCGCCTTATCGCCAATTTGCATCGTGCTGTTGATCCGCGTCGGCGCGTCCGCCGCTAGGGGCGAATACATGTTGCTATAGCCATCGTTCGTACAGACGTACCCGGCCACGTGCCGATAGGCGTCCTCCGCTCGCACGTTTCGCGCTTCCTGCCCGATCACGAAGCCCAGCTCATTGCCAAAACTGAGCTTGGCGCCGGCCGGCAGATAGAGCGGCTCGTCATGCCCCAGCAGCGCGTTCACCGTCCGTATCCGCATCGCCGGAATGCGCGTCATGATGTGCTGGTTGGGATCAATTCCCACTTGCCGCCGCCACACCACCACGGCATTGCCGTGCAGGACGTAGCACAGCGGCGCGTCGGGCACGGGAGTCCGCAGCCGCGCCGCCTGCGCCGGCACCAGCGCCGGCGCCGCCAGGATGCCGTCCCCGCGCTCCGCCAGCAGCCGCACCGCCTCCACCAGATCACCCAGCACCGCCAGCGCGGCCGGCCCCCCGGCCAACAGCCGCCGCACCGCCAGCGGCTCCCCCTCTCGGCCCAGCACCGCCGTCTCCGCAAACGTCAACCCCGCCGGCCAGCGCAGCCGCGACTGACTCCCCGCCAGCACATCCCGCGCCCGCGCCACGTCGAGGTAGTAGCGGCCATAGCCCACCGGCGGCGGATTCGGGTCACTACCTCCCTCGGCACCCGGCCCGGCCGCGCTCCCGGCCTCGGCACCCACGCCCCCGGCCCACCCCACCGGCAGGTCCAGCACTACCGCCGCCCGGTCCTGCCCTTCCCGCACAATCGTCGTCAGCTTCAACGTCCCGTCCTCCCCACACCGCTACCCCCGCCTGAGACCTTTGCGTGACCCGTCATTCCCGCGAAAGCATGCCCCGTACTCCGATACGGGGCGGGAATCCCCGTCCCCCCGTCGCAACGGGGGGACCATAGGGGGGCTACACCCTGACAGGGGTAGGTTTTTTGTAGAGGCGCGATTCATCGCGCCCTGGTGCTCGTCATTCCGGCGGAAGCCGGAATCCAGGACTATTCGTGCCCCCCGGCCCCCGTCAAAGGCACCGGAAAGTGCCCGGTTCCGGCCCGGCGGTGGCCTTGCGTCCAGGCCACGGTGCTTCCCGCTTGCGCGGGAATCCATCCTGCTCATCCCTGCATCCTGCAAATCCTGATGCAGACAAAAACCTACCCCTGCGAGGGGGCTACACCCCTTCGCTGAACCGAAACCCATACAGGCTCGCGTCCCGCAGCTTAAACCGCAACCGCACCGGCCGCCCCCGCCACTCGTCGTCACCGCCCCGCTCCCCCCACCGCACCGCGTGCCGCAGCGAATCGCCCGTCACCGGCGTACAGTCGGCAGCACCAAACCCCGGCAGGTCCCGTCCCTGCTCATCCTGCACCGCCACCGTCAGCGCCCCACCGGGGGCCACCGTCGCGTTCACCTCCAGCCGGCCCCCGCCCGGCTGCATCGGCCGCGTCGTCAGCGTGCCCCCCGCCGCCCCGGCGTCCCGCGAGACGAACCCGTCCCGCCGCACTTTCGCCAAGCCAATCGCCGGAAAATGCCGCCGCCCGGCTCGAATCTCGGCCCAGTACTGCTCCCGCAGCGCCTTATCATAGAGTGCTTTGGCCGCGTGCCCCTCGTTGAATCCCACGTAGTACACCCACCACTCGTCTCCGACGGTCAGCGGGCGCGAATGGTAGAAGATCATGTGACTATCGAACGCGCCCGGCGCACCCCGCGCAATCACCGGCTGCCGGTTGCCCACCCGCTGCCAGTGGATCAAGTTGCGGCTCGCAATCAACTGCACCTCGACAATGGCGTACTCGCTGCCGCCGCCGATCCGGCTCAACTCGAACGCCGCGTCATACACCCACAGCATCCCCAAAAACGTGTCGCCGCTGCGCCACACCACCAGTCCGTAGAACTCGCACCGGTAGTCGTCGGGATGCTGCCGCCGCAGCAATGGCCGCGCCTGCTCCAACCGCTCGACGGCCATATCGTCATCGCGCTGATCCGGCGCCAGCGCCAGCATCGGCTCCGTCCACTTGGTGAACGGCGGCCCCTCGCCGTCGTCTACCGACGTGCAGACCGCCCAGCAGCGGCGCCGCCACGGCACGTCGTGCGACTGCTGCCCGATCTCGACGTGCATCTTCGGGAAAATCGCGTACCGCGAGCGCGGAAAATCCACCGGGCCTTCTGGCGTCGGCCCGAATTGCAGCATCGCGGCGCTCGAAGCATCGCCCCGCTGAAAGCCGCTCAGGATCGGGTTGCCCTCGTAGGGCCGCCACCGCACACCGTCCGCCGAGAACGACACCCCATGCGTAATCCGCCCCTCGGCATCGCGCGCCTCGCACCCCACCGCCTTGTACCGCACCTCCGGCGGCTCGACCGCCGCCATCGCAGCGCAGTCCAGCATCCCATGCGCCGGCCCGTAGCCCCGGCTGCTCGCGCCGATAATGTTGTTTTCCGTCGAGCCGTCGTATTCGAACAAACCCAGGTTAGGCCGCTCCCAGTGCAACCCATCAGGCGACTCCACGTAGCACTGGTAACCCGGGTCCGCCGGCGGCAAAGCCGGGAACGCCCCCAGGCTCTGGTACCACATCCGAAACCGCTGCCGGTCAGCATCGTAGAGCGCGTTCAGCGCCCCCCACAGCCCCCCAACCGCCGGCCGCTCCCACGGCGCCGCCGCGTGCAGCACCGGTTCCGGCAGCCGGGTCATCGCGTGCAGCCGCTCGCTAACCCCCTCGCTCTCCGCAATCAGGAAATCGTCAACAAACAACTGCGTCCGCGTCCCCACCGCCACCACCCGCCTACTCATACCCGCTCCTTCACAGCATTCGCCATCCCCGCCCCATCTGTCATTCCGGCGAAAGCCGGAATCCACGTCCCCCCGTCGCAACGGGGCGACCACAGGGGGCCACTACCCCGTCCCCCCGTCGCAACGGGGGGACCATAGGGGGGCTAACCCCCATCCACCCGCTTCCCCAGCGGATGCCGCCGATCCGCCATCGGCAGCGCCACCCGCGCGCCCATGAAATGCGACTCATACACCGCGCTCACGCACTCCAGCGACGTCAGCGCCCGCGCCCCGCCCAGTTCCGGTTTGCGACCGGTACGCACCGCCTCGACCATATCGCGCACGCTCCAAATCGAATGCCGCGTCGGCCACGCCGTGCCGCTGATCGTACAGTCCACCTGATCGGCACGCGCCACCCGCTCCCACGCCGGCGTATGCGCCGCAAACGACACGTCCGACGGGCAGTACCACAGCTCGTCCATGCCACGATGCGGCTTTATCATCAACTGCCCCTCGCTGCCCAGCAGGTGCGGTCCCATCAGCCAATCATGCACCGACCCGCGCACGTACAGCTCCATCAGCCCATAGGCGCCGTGCGGCGCGCCGAGATGCACCAGCATCGTGTCCCCGGCCACCAGCCCATTGTCCCGCCGGTCCGTCGGACACAACTCCCGACTCGTCATGATGTCCCCGACAACCGCCGCCCGGCCCTGATAGCTGACCTGGGCGTGTACCCACTCGATACCGTCCAGAAAGAACTCCATCTCATCGAAGTAGTGAACGCCCATCTCCATCAGCTCGAACCCCGCCGGGCGCCCCTTCCCCACCTCGCGGATTGAGCGCAGCTCGCCGATCCGCCCCGCCGCAATCCACTCCTTGGCCTGTCGAAACAGCGGCGCAAACCGGAACTGATGACTCACCGCCAGTTCCACGCCCGCCGCCATGCACGCGGCCCGCATCCGGTCGGCCCGCGCTAAGTCGAGCGCCAGCGGCTTCTCACACAGCACGTGGACCCCGGCCCCCGCCGCCGCCAGCGTGACCGGCATGTGCAGCGGCGCGTGCGTGCAGACGCTGACAATGTCGAGCCTTTCCCGCTCGAACATCTCCTCGTAGTCACCGTAGCGACCGGCCACCCCATGCTCGCTCGCCCGCTCCTCCAGCGCCGCCGGATTGATGTCGCACAGCGCCACCAGCTCCACCCCATCGAGCTGGCTATAGGCCGCCGCATGACTCCGACTGATCCCCCCACACCCCACAATCCCCGCCCGCAGCATCCTCACCCTCCCCCGCACGCGGCAATCCCCGTCCCCCCGTCGCAACGGGGGGACCACAGGGGGGCCAATTGTCATTCCCGCGAAAGCGGGAATCCAGACTCCCCTTCCCTGCTAGGGAAGGGGCCGGGGGTTAGGTCACTCCCCCTCGCCGAACCGGAACGCATACAGCGCCGCATCCCGCAACTGAAACCGCAGCCGCACCGGCCGCTCCATCCAGCCATCGTCGCCGCGCCGGTCGCCCCACTGCACCGCGTGCCGCAGCGAATCGCCCGTCACCGGCGTGCAGTCGGCCGCGGCAAACCCCGGCAGCGTCGCCCCCTGCTCGTCCTGCACCTCCACCGTCAGCGCACCGCCCGCCGCCACCGCCGCGTTCACCTCCAGTCGGCTCCCACCCGCCTGCAGCAGCCGCGTCGTCAGCGTCCCACCGTCAGCCCCGGCATCCCGCGAAACGAACCCCTCCCGCCGCACTTTCGCCAACCCAATTGCCGGGAAGTGCCGCCGCCCCGCCTTCACGTCGGCATGGTACTGCTGTCGCATCGCCTCGTCGTAGCACGAGCGCGCCGTGTGCCCCTCGTTGAACCCCACGTAATACACCCACCACTCGTCCCCCACCGCCAGCGGGTACGAATGGTAGAAGATCATGTGGCTATCGAAGGCGTCCGGGTCGCCCCGTGCGATCACCGGCTGCCGCCCCCCCAGCCGCTCCCAGTGCAGTAGGTCCCGGCTCGCCGCCAACTGCACGTCCACGATGGCGTACTGGTTGCCGCTGCCGAAGCGCGAGAACTCGTAGGACGCATCGTATATCCAGATCAATCCCAGGAAGGTATCGCCGCTGCGGAAGACCACCACCCCGTAGAACTCGCACCGGTGATCCTCCGGGTGGTCCAAGAGCAGGATGGACTTGGCCGCCGCCAGCCGCTCCTCCGCCATCTCGTCATCGCGCAGGTCCGGCGCCAGCACCAACTGCGGCTCCGTCCATTGCGTGAAGGGATTACCGCCCAGGTCATCCTCCGACGTACACATCGCAAACGAGCGCCGGCGAAACCGCCCCAGCTGCGGATGCACCTTGGGAAACAGCGCATACTTGGCCCGCGGCAGTCCCGGAATGTCCTCCGGAAACGTCGCCTCCCGCAGCTTGGCCCCGGTAATCACGTCGCCCCGGTCGTAGCCCCGGATCACCGGGTTGCCCTCGTACCGCTCCCAGTGGATGCCGTCCGCCGAGAAGCTCACCCCATGGCCCCCCTGCCCACTGTCGTCGCGTCCCACCCAGCCACACGTCTTGAACCGCCGCTCCGCCGGCTCCAGCCCCACCATCTCCAGGCTGTCCAGCACCCCGCCGTTTGGCGACGCGGCCCCAAACGCACCCACGATGTTGTTCGTCTTGGAGCCTTCATGCGCGAACAGCCCCAGCTCCGGCCGCTCCCAGTTCACCCCGTCGGTAGACGTGGCGTAACAGCTATAGGCCGGCTCGCGCTGCTGGTTGCGGCCCGGATACGTCCCCAGGCTGTTGTACCATAGCTTGAACAGGCCATCCTCCGGGTCGTAGATCGCGTTCGGAATACCCCACAACCCGCTCGTCTCCGGCCGCTCCCACGGCGCTGCTGCTTGCAGCACCGGCTCCGGCAGCTTGCTCATCGGGTGCAGCGTCGTCGCCAGCCCCTCACTCGCCACGATCAGATAGTCGTCCACCAACAGTTGTACGCGCGTCCCCACCGGCGCTGCTCGCTGCATCATCTTCTCCTCCCCTGAAAACCTTGCAAGAATCGTCATTCCCCCGCCCCTCCGTCATTCCCGCGAAAGCATGTCCCGTACCCCGATACGGGGCGGGAATCCCCGTCCCCCCGCCGCAGCGGGGGGGCCATAGGGGGCCCCGGATACTGTCTGTCCGCACCGCCACCCCTCAAGTATGCCACTCCCCCTCCCCTCTGACTGAAGTAGGTACGGGTTGGCCATAGGGACACAACATGTTGCGCCCGTCCCTCCGCAGTGCGGGGGGCCATAGGCCGGCCCCCCACACCTCCAGCCCCGTCATTCCGGCGGAAGCCGGAATCCAAACTCCCCTTCCCTGGAGGGAAGGGGCCGGGGGTTAGGTCCACGCTACTCCCCCTCTCCAAATGTTGGAGAGGGGGCCGGGGGGTGAGGACCATCCTGCCCATCATCTAATCCTGTAAATCCTGATGCAGACAAATCCCCCCGTTGTTTCCCACCCCCTCCCGTCAACATGTCCCCTTGAACGGAGGTTGACGGATGCGAGACATGTCTGGCGCACAGCGCGCACCGACTGGGAGCAGTCGCAGCATCATGTTGGCCGCTAGCGGCAGCCTAGCCGCACAGCCACCGGCGTTGGGGCAGCACTGCCCCGATGCCACGCCCTTGCCCACGGTATCGGAGCACCACCGCCCCGATACCACGCCCTCGCCCACGGTGTCGGAGCACCACCGCCCCGACGCCACGCCCTTGCCCACGGTGTCGGAGCACAACCGCCCCGATGCCACGCCCTTGCCCACGGTATCGGAGCACCACCGCCCCGATACCACGCCCTTGCCCACGGTACCGGCGCCTGACCGCCCCGGTGCCAGCTACGCCGCCGTGTCGGCCCCCGACCACTCCCCCGTCTCGCCCCCGCTGGCGCTGGCTCACGACTGCTCCCGTCGTGAGCCGGTCGCCGCCGGTTCGCCGTCAGCCTCCGTCACCCACACCACCACCCAGGAGGAAACCGTGTACGACCGTCTGTTCACCGCCGCTGAACTGCAGGCCCTCGCCCCGGCAGCCGACGCCCCGGCGCTCGCTGCCGAGGTCCGGCTGCTCCAGGTGCTCATTTACCGGCTCTTGGCCCGGGGTCCCACCCTGGCGCCCCCCCGTAACCGCCGACGCGGCGCCGCCGTCCGGTGCCGGCAGCACACCGTCCTGCTCCAACAGATCGCCGCCATCGGCCACGCCTGTGACGTGCTCCAGCGCCTCCTCAAGACCCGGCAAGCCCTCGCCAAGGACTCCCCCTCGGAGCTGATCCAGCTCCTCGCTGCAGCGGCCCAGTACCTGGACGACCCATCGCTTGACCCCGAACCGCCCGACGAAGACCTCGTGATCGAAGAGTGCATCCCAGGCTCGCTCCCCACCTAACCACCGTCCCCCCGCCAGACCGCAGCAGCCGGATAACGCCCGGACTCCCCTTCCCTGGAGGGAAGGGGCCGGGGGTTAGGTCCAACCCGCCCCCACCCCCTCTCCAAATGTTGGAGAGGGGGCCGGGGGGTGAGGCCGGCCCGTCCCCACGCCGCCCCTCCCAAAACGTGGTAGCATGGTAAGCGTGAACCAATCACGCCTACCGGTGCCCCGTGATACGTACCGCATCCGCCCGGCTTAACGGCACCTGGCGGCTCTACCTGATCGTCTTCCTCGCCAGCGCCGCCAGCCTCTCGCTAGAGTTGGTCGCCGGACGCATGTTGGCGCCCCAGCTCGGCGTCAACATCTATACCTGGACCAGCATCATCGGCGTCGTGCTGGCCGGCATCAGTTTCGGCAACTTCCTCGGCGGCCAGTTGGCCGACCGCTTTCCCGCGCCCAGCACCATCGGCGTCGTGCTGCTCGCCGCCAGCGGCGCCTGCTTTGCCAGCCTGGCTCTCCTGCCCTGGCTCTCCGCAGAGCTAGGCTACCTCCCCCTCATTCCCCAAACCCTCGCCCTGAACGCCGGCCTATTCTTCCTGCCCAGTTGCCTCCTCGGCATGGTCACGCCGCTCGCCAGCAAACAAGCCCTCACCACCCTCGGCACCGCTGGCGGTGTCGTCGGCCGCCTCTACGCCGTCTCGACCGCCGGTAGCATCCTCGGTGTCTACCTCACCGGCTTTGTCCTCGTTGCCCTCCTGGGCAGCCGCCACGTCGTCCTGCTCGCCGGCCTCATCCTCCTCGCGCTGGCCCTCTTCTTGGGCCACGCCCACCAAGCCCGCTGGTGGGCGGCGCTGGCCCTCGTCCCCACCGTCGGGCTACTCGCCTATGCCCTCCAGCCCCACCTCCGCCTCGGCTCCTGCACCGTCGAGTCGCAGTACTATTGCGTCCAAGTCGAGCAGGTCGAGTTTCCCGCCGGTCCCGTCAAGTTCATCAGGCTCGACCATCTCGTGCATGGCCTCACGGTCGTCGGCGAACCCGATATCCTCGTCTACAGCTACACCCAAATCCTCGCCGAAGCCGCCCAGTACCAGGCTCAGGACCGGCCCGACTTCCGCGCGCTCTTTCTCGGCGGCGGCGGCTACTCCGTGCCCATCCACCTCGAACGCAAGTACCCCCAAGCCTCCATCGAAGTCGTCGAGATTGACCCGGCCGTTACCGAGATCGCCCAAACGGAGCTAGGCTTGAACCCGGCCTCCCGCATAGTGACCTATAACGAGGACGCCCGCATGGCCGTCCAGGAGCTTCCCGCCGGACAGTACGACCTCATCGTCTCCGACGTGTTCAACGACATGGCCGTGCCCTACCACCTCACCACCCGCGAATTCAACGCCCATCTCCAGCATCTACTCAACCCCGAGGGTATTTATCTGGTCAATCTCATTATCAAAGTCTCCAAAGGGCGCTTTCTGCGCTCGTTCGTCCGCACGCTCCAAACGCTCTACCCCCACGTCTACGTCCTCAGCGAAGCCGGCAACTACCAAGCCGCCGCCATCGTCGGTGGCCGCGCCCTGCCCGTCGCCGACCGCACGACCGTCATCGTCGCCGCAGCCCGCCAGCCCATTGACTTCACCCAATTCCGGTCCTATCGCACCGGCACCGAGGCCCCCACCGCGTCGGTCGTCGCCTCCAGTGACAGCGGGCAGCCCCTCGCCCCCGGCCCCAGCGTGCTCCTCACCGACGACTACGCCCCCGTAGACACCATGGTCGCCGAGCTATTCACCGACGACGTAAAACAGTGGGACTGGCACCTCCTGGCCCCCCCCGCCTGGCGCCGCTGGCTCCTCTAACCACCCTCCGCCATCCTCGCCAGTGTCGCGAGGTCGGGCACAACAAGGTCGGGAACGGCATCGGTCTGGCGTGTTGCCCCGCCCCGACCGGCACGGTTTACCCATACGCACTTGATACCCAGTTGGTTTGCTGGCCCAATGTCGTGGTACAGGCTCTCCGCAACATGCAGCCACGCTTCCTTTTCGACTGCCATCCGTGCCGCGGCGACGTTGAAATTGTGCAGGTTGGGTTTGTAGCTGCGGGCCTGCTCCGCCGTGACTACCGCATCGAAGTCCACGTTCAACGCACGAGCCGTCCTGGCGAACAGATCGTCGTCTACGTTGGAGATCACCGCGAGCTTGTAGCGTGTCTTCAATGTATCCAGAGCGCCCGTGACATCAGGGAAGATCGGCCAATCGGGCAAGGTGTCCACGAGACATTCCAGGTCTGACTCGGTGCATTCGAAACCTAGTTCAACCCCAATCGCTGCCATTACCCGGTTCAAGACGTGGCGATACTCCAAGTAGGTCTGCGAGGTTTGTACCCTAGGCTCTACGTCCGCGTAGAGAGCCAGGATATCGGCCCTGGTTCTGCGTATTCCGTGGGACTTCAAGACATCGCCGACCGCCGTGGAAATGCCGTCCTCCCAATCAACCAGAGTCCCGTAGCAATCGAAACTGAACCATTCGAAACGGCCGAAATCGAGCATGACAGTCCTCTATTCCGAGATGACGAGTAGCTCACCAAAGCGAGGTGCAGCATCCCGACCTCGGGTCCCGCCCACAGCCAACTATGGCCGGAAGAAGTCGGCCTCAGTAGACGGCGGGCAGTACCGTCTTCAAGAGGCGGTTGGGGAGTGAGTCCCACTCACAAGGGTAGGTTTTTCGTGTAGAGGCACGATTTATCGCGCCCAGGCACTCGTCATTGCGGCGAAAGCCGCAATCCAGCCCCTTCCCTTCAGGGAGGGGGCCAGGGGGTGAGGCCCGCCCCTCAGCGGCTCGCCGTCTCCAGCGCGAACTTGATGCTCACCGCCTCGAACGGCAGCTGCACCGGCACCGGATACGCGCCGCTCCAGCAGGCGGTACACAGGCGATCCTCCGTCAGCTCCACCGCCTTGATGAGGCCACCGAGACTCAGATACCCCAGCGAGTCCGCCCCCACGTCGCGCCGAATCGCTTCCACGTCGGTCGGCGCCGTCCTGAGGCCCTCCACCGCTGCCACGCTGCCATGGCCGTTGGACGCGCCCAAGCCGGCGCCGTGGGCATCGTCACTGCGCCCATTGCCATTGCGCCCCTCCCACGCGGCCGCCGTGATTCGATGGGCAATCAACTCGCCATGCGTAGCCATGTCCACGCCCAGCACACACGGATGGCGCAGCGGCGGGCAATGAATCCGCAAGTGGACCTCGCGCGCCCCGGCGCTCCGCAGCAGCTTGATGAACTTCTCCTGCGAGTTGCCCCGCACCAGACTATCGTCCACCACGACCACCCGCTTGTCGCCGACAATCTCCGGGATCGCGTTGTACTTCAGGTCGGCTGTCGTCTGCCGCTGACGTAGCTCCGGCTGGATGAACGTGCGGTGGATGTAGCGGTTGTGGATCAAGCCGTCCCGATACGGCAGCCCGCTGGCCTCGGCATAGCCTTGCGCCGCCGTCAGCGCGCACAGCGGCACGCCGATCACCACGTCGGCCTCGGCCGGATGCTCGTATGCCAACTGCCGCCCCATCTCCCAGCGCGCCTCGTACACCCGCTTGTCCTCAATGATGCTGTCCGCACGGGCCAAGTAGACGTACTCGAACAGGCAGAGCGCCCGCCGCCGCGATTGCTGGCCCTGGATACTCTGCACCCCCTCGGCCGTGATGACGACGATCTCCCCCGGCTCCACCTCGCGCTCGAACGCCGCCCCGACCGTCTCCAACGCGCACGACTCGCTCGCCAGCACCCAAGCGCCGTTGACCCGGCCCAAGCACAGCGGCCGATTGCCCAGCGGATCGCGCACCCCGATCAGCGCCTCTTTCGTCAGGAAGACCAGGCTGTACGAGCCTTCCAGGTGCGGCATGGCCGCCTGGATATTCGCAACGACACTCTCTTGCCCACCCCTGGCCGCCATCGCTGCGATCAGCTCGCTATCCGTCGTCGTCTGGAACGAGTGTCCCTGCGCTTCCAACTCCCGGCGGATCGCGGCCGTGTTGGTGATGTTCCCGTTATGCGCCACCATCACCCGCCCCAGCGGCCCGTCGTACACGATTGGCTGGGCGTTCTCGACCCGGCTCGATCCCGTCGTCGAATAGCGCGTATGGCCGACGGCAATGTGCCCTTCGAGCTGCCGCAGGATGTCCTCGCTGAACACCTGCGAGACCAGCCCCATATTCTTGTAGAAGCGGATTTCCTCGCCGTCGGAAACCGCGATCCCCGCGCTCTCCTGGCCGCGGTGCTGGAGCGCGTAGAGGCCAAAGTAGGTCGTGCGCGCCACATCCTCGTCGGCACTGTAGATGCCGAACACCCCGCACGCCTCGCGCGGCGGCCGCTCATCGCCACCAAGATCAGACAAGTGATTCCGAAGCTGGCACCGGGCGGAGTGCTCAGTGGTCACGATTCGCTCTCCCCACGGAGCGTCGCTGTCCCCGTCATCCAGACCGTCACAGGCGCGGTACGGCAGGCGCCGCACACCCAGTCAATCAGCCGCGCCAGCCAAGTCTACCACGCGCACGGCCGCCGCCCCATGCCGCCGTGAACGCGCAGCGTGCCAGTGATCCCGTCCCCCCACACCATCCGCAGACCAGAACGGCGCCAGGAGCACCGGAGATGCGCTCCCAGCCGCAACCCTGGCAAACGCGATGCCCCGCCCCCCATCATTCCCGCGAAAGGAGACCTTTGCGTAACCCGTCATTCCCGCCTCTCCCTCCGTCATTCCCGCGAAGGCGGGAATCCAAAAACCGGTCCTTCCAGGTTAGCGAGGAGTGGTGCATTGTCCCTCTCGCACTCCATTTGGGGGTTATGCAAAGGTCTCCGAAAGCGGGAATCTACTCCCCCTCTCTATCGCTCTGCGATGGAGAGGGGGCCGGGGGGTGAGGCCCGCCAGTCCGTGCTACGCTGAAGCGCGGAACAACCCTACTCACCCACCCCCGCCTGCGGCAGACTCCCCTCTCCACATGGTGGAGAGGGGCCGGGGGTGAGGACCATCTTCCCGACCCACTCTGGAAACACCCATGAGTTCCGCCCTCACCACTGACCTCTACCACCAGGACGCCGCCTACGTCGCCTGGCGCACCGGCCGCACCGGCCCGGCGACCTTCGACTTGTATATCCGGCACGCCCCGTTCGGCGGCGCCTATGTGCTCACCGCCGGCCTAGAAGCAGCCCTCGCCCACGCCACCAACTTCCGCTACACCGCTGACGACCTTCACTACCTCGCCCAGATACGCGCCTACGACCCGGCCTTCCTCGACTTCCTCCGCGCGTTGCGCTTCACCGGCGACATCGCCGCCATGCCCGAGGGCACCATTGCGTTTCCCCACGAGCCGCTACTCCGCGTGCGGGCGCCGTTCATCGAGGCGCTCCTACTGGAAGCGGGCCTCATCCAAGCGATCAATCTCGCCACCCTGATCTCCACCAAAGCCGCCCGCATCGTCACCGCCGCCGCCGGCCGGCCGGTAGCGGAGTTCGCGCTCCGCCGCGCCCATGCCCCCTACGCAGTGACCCGCGCCGCCGCCATCGGGGGCTGCGCTACGACCTCATTCGTCGCCGCCGCCCAACGGTTCGGCCTCCAGCCCACCGGCACCATCCCCCATGCGCTCGTGCAGCTGTTCGACACCGAGCGGGAAGCGTTCGCGGCGGTTGCCGCTACCCTACCGCAATACACCTTGCTCCTCGACACCTACGATGTCCGCCAGGCCACCCACACTGCCGTCGAGGTGGCCCGCCGGGCGCGGCAGCAGCTCGGACACGAACTGGTTGCCGTCCGCCTCGACAGCGGCGACCTCGTAGCCGACAGCCGCTACGTGAGGCGCGTGCTGGACGCCGCCGGCCTACAATCCGTGCGTATCGTCGCCTCCGGCGACCTCGACGAGTTCACGATTGCCGACCTGCTCGCTGCCGACGCGCCGCTAGACGGCTTCGGAATCGGCACCAAATTGGGCAGCGGCGCCGGCTCCCTACAACACCAAGTCGCCGGCGGCACGCTCGGCGTCGTCTACAAGCTCGCCGAATACGCAGACTCAGTGGGAGCAATGAAGGCCAGCCTCAAGCTCGCCGGGGTCAAGAGCAGTTGGCCGGGCCGCAAAGCGGTCTACCGCGTCGGCCACTACGCCTACGACGTGATCCAACTCGCCTCCGAGACCCCACCGCCGGACGCCGTGCCGCTACTGCGCCCGGTAATCCGCAGCGGCACACTGCTACCGAAAAGCCAGCCACCCTTGCCCGAAATCGCCGCCACCGCCGCCGCGCAGCTCCACGCCTTGCCCGCAGAGTGGCGCCGCCTCACCGTCGAGCACCCCTACCCCGTCCGCTTCAGCCCGGCCCTCCGCACCCTCCGGCAACGCCTGGTCCGAGCAGCCCAAGCGAGCGGGACGAGCGGGTAACGGGCCGGCGGTTACACGCGATCTAGCGGCCACTGGAAGAAGTCAATCGGGAATAGGTCGGGCGCAAAGTCCGGGAACCGCTCCGGACCGAAGACGAGCTTGACCAGCTGCTGCGGGGTGAGTTCCAGCGTGTTTCCGTCGTGTCGCACCAGCCAGCCCCGGTCGCTGGGCGTGAGTGCTACGTCATGCAGTCCCAGGGCCGCGAACAGGCCGGGCGCGTCGAAAATGGCGAGCATCCCCAGGTAGCCCAGGGTGTGCGGGATACCGGCTTGGCCCAGGAGGGCAGGCAGGCCGGTCCGGAGCGCGGGCGTCGTCACCGTCAGCTCGATGGTCGCCCGCTGGCCGGGCGGGCGCTCGGAGGTGGAGGTGTCCGGGTCGTCGAGCCGGTGGAACACCGCCCGTATTAGAGCGGCCACCGCACCCGGATCGCCGCCGTATTCCCGCACGGCCGTCCCGCTGACGCCAGCGTAGGCAACGGAGCGGCCGGCGCGCCGGGCGACGAACAGGCGACCGAGCTTGCGCTCGGCCAGCAGCCGGAACGTGGACTCGCTCCGTTGTGCTCCGAAGTCGTCGCTATTGTGCAGCGCGACAAGCCCCGGCAGGTGCGAGCGCCAGTCTTCCGTCACCGTCAGGTCGGCGGGATCGGGCAGCAGGGCAACGTTGCCGCGATCAAAGCCCCACGTCTGCTGGCGCCCGGCGCTCTCCCAGCCGAACTTGCGGTAGTAGTCCTGGATGCGCGTGCTCAGGAGGCCAACATGCTGGCCGCTGGCCCGCATCTGAGCATGTGCGTCGCGCAAGACGGCTCCACCGAGACCCCGACGCCGGTGGTCCGGATGCGTGACAAAGGCGTTGATCCCCCCGACCGAGATCGTGCCGCGCGGCGTCCGCACCTCAGTCGGATAGATCCCAACCGAGGACACGACCCGCCCGCGATGGGTGACGACCCGGACGTTGGGCAGATTGTCACCATGGTAGAGGTGGCCGTAGTCGCCGCCGATAGTCGGCCAGCGCGGCGGTGCCCCCGGCGGCGCGCCCAGCACCCGCAGCACGAGATTAGCCAGGTCCACGGCGCTGGCTAGCTCGTGCCACGCGCAAGCTCGCGGCCCGTCGTAGCCGGCGGGCACCGCCGGAGTGTCCGTTGCCGTCTCAGTCATCGCGCTGTCTCCCCTATCTGGATGACCGGGTACCGCGTTACGGCGCCCGGCCCTCCTGCCGCCGCGCCTGGTCCTCGGGCGAGGGCCGGATAACGTCGGGCCACGTGTCGCCGGTATCGCGCTGCCAGGCCCGGAGGCCGCGCTGCATGGTGGTCAGCGTGTCTCGGTGCGCCGGCTCGGCGACGAGATTGGTCGTTTCGAGCGGATCCGCGGCGAGGTCGTACAGCTCGTCGGTACCGTCCAGGGTGGCGATGTACTTCCACTCTTCCGTTACCCACGCGCGCATCGGCGTGATCGGATCGGTCCAGTTGGCGGAATGATACGAGCCGACCACGCCGTCGTGGATGGGCGCAGCGCCGCCCCGCAGTAGCTCGCCGGCATCGGCGCCTTGCACATCGGCGGGCGGCTCGCCGCCGCACCAGCGGACGATGGTCGGCACGAGGTCCACGTGCGAGACCACTTGGCCGCTGTGGTGTGGTCGGCCTAGCCCGCCGGGGGGCCGGGCGATCAGCGGAATACGGATCACATCGTCGTACAGCACGGCGTACTGCCCGAACAGGCCGTGGTGGCCCAGCATCTCACCGTGATCGGACGTATAGATGAAGAGGGTGTTTTCCCATTGATCGGTGTCCAGCAGTGCCGTCATCAAGCGGCCGACGAGGTGATCCACGTAGGAAACGGCATCCCAGTAGGCGGCGCGCACGACCTGGAGCTGCTCGTCCGTCAGCGTGGAGACGTTGCGCCGCAGAAACGGATCGCTGCGCCGGGCCGCCCACATCGCCCCGGCCGGGTCGCGGCGCGTGGGCGAGAGCGGCATGTCTGCCGGCCGGTGGCTGCCGTGGAAGGGGTCCGGGGCGCCAAACGGCGGGTGCGGCTCGCGGCACGAATAGACCAGCAGGAACGGCTCCGGCTCGCTCGCCCGCTGGCGTACCCATGCAGTAGCACGATCCATGAAGAGGTGCGACGGATGGTGTGCCATTGGGAGTAGCTGTGGGCCGGCGTTCGTCGCGCGGTCAAAACGGGCGCGGTCAACGTCGTTGCCGCTCTGCTTGCCGCCAATCGTGATTCCTAAACGGTCCGTGAGCCGGAGGACGTCGTTTTGCGCTGGCGTATCCACGTCGTAGTCGCTGCCGGCTCCCAAGACGGTATCAAAGCCCGGCCGGGCTGCACCGCTGCCGAGGTGCCACTTACCGGAATAGGCGCTGACGTAGCCGAGGGCGCCGAGATACTCGGCGAGATTGGTAACTCCGGGGGGATAGCGCAGCCGGTCGGAGCCGGGACGCTGCTGGTGGTTGGCCACCATCCCGTTGTCATGCGGGTAGCGCCCCGAGAGCAGGGCCATCCGCGCCGGTGAGCAGATCGGCGAGGTCGTATAGGCCCGCTGGAACAGCACACCGTCGCTCGCCAGCCGGTCGAGGTGCGGGGTGGCAATGCCGGCCGTGCCGCCGGCGTGGACGGTATCCGCGTGCTGACGATCACTGACGAAGAGCACGACATTGGGACGGCTGGTTGCCATAGATGATACTCCTGACGGCTACAGAGGGCGGCGCAAGTATGATAGCGGCTCTCCCGATGCGCCGGCTGACGAAGGAACCTCCCCGTCCCCCCGCCGCAGCGGGGGGACCATAGGGGGGCAGTACTCCCTCGTTATCCCCGCGCCCTGGCCCCCGTCATTCCGGCGGAAGCCGGAATCCAGGACTATGCGTGCCCCCCGCCCCCCGTCAAGGCACCGGAAAGCGCCCGGTCCCTCCCCGGCACTGGCCGAGACACCTGGCCCGGGTCTGCCCACTCCCGCGGCCACTCATCCTGTTCATCCTTCCATCCCGAAAATCCTGATGCAGACAAAAAACCTACCCTTGTCAGGGACCATAGGGGGGCTACATCCCCCGTCATTCCCGCGAAAGGAGACCTTTGCATAACTCGTCATTCCCGCGAAGGCGGGAATCCATCCTGCTCACCCTTGCATCCTGATGCAGACAAAAAACTACCCTTGTGAGGCGGGGGGATTGCGGCTTGCGCCACAATGACGAAGGGAGGGCTACAGCAGCTCGACGTTCTCGCCGCGGAGCGGGTCGTGGAGGATGATCGAGTCGGCGGCGAGCGAGGCCGTCGCGACGGCCGGTGCGCCGGCCTCGATATGCTCCCAGTTGCGTTGCAGGACGGCTCTGGCGGCGTGGACGACGACGGTGGGCCACCGCTGCGAGGCGGCGTCGGGGTAGGTACCGGCCATTTCGCTTACCGGCGTGCCCAGGACCTTGTGCCGGAAGACCCGTTCCAGGCAGTCCACAATGCTGTCCTTGCCGTAGCCGAGCGACCCGAGCGAGCCGTCCGGCCGGCGCACCTTGCGGAAGAAGTGCAAGTTGGAGGTCCGCGAGCCTTTGTTCTCGATCCAGTAGCGCAGCCCGCGATACTGACTATCCGACTCGACCTTGCCGTAGTACCCCACGAGCTGACTGTCTTGGTTCACCGGACCCTCGAAATCGGCGGGCGTGAGCCAGTTGTTCTCGTAGGTGATGGCCGTGCCGCCTTGGTGGGTGACGACCACCTGCACGGCGTCGAAGGTATCTTTGCCGAACTCGCTGCGGAGGCGTCCCTTCTGACCGACGGCGTAGACGCTCACCGGCGTCAGTCGGAGGAAGTGTAGGAAGAGATCGAGCCAGTGGATGCCGACGTAGGTGAACGGGTCGCTATCCTCCACCCACTTGAAGATGTCCGTCGAGACTTCGAGCGGCTCTTCGAGCACGCCACGGGCGTAGAGCGGCTGGCCGAGCTGCGGAGCCAAGTCCTCGAAAATGCGTAGGTGATCCGGGTCGTACCGCTTGTGCATGTCGGCGCCGACAATCAGGTTGCGCGCCTCGGCTTCCCGGATGATCTCGTCCGCTTCATGCACATCGAGGCACATCGGCTTCTCGACGATCACGTGGACGCCGCGCCGCAGGGCCGCAAGTACCGGCGCGGTGTGCAGATGATCCGGCGTCGAAACGAGCACCACGTCGAGGTCGGGATAGTCGCGCAGGATGTCCTCCCACGGCGTCTCGCCCCAATAGCCGCGCACGGTGCCGCCGGTGGCCGCGGCCATCTCGCGTTCGGCGCGCCGTGCCGACGCCTCGCTGCGCGTGCCGACGGCGACCAACTCAAAGCGCACGTCCTGGTAGGCGCGGCTGAAGTCGTCCAGCCCGATGCGGTCGAGATAAGGTGCAATACCGTTGCGGTGCAGGTCCCAGAGCGACCCGACGACAACGTCGGCCCCGAACATCCCGTAGCCCAGCAGCGCCGCGCGAATAACCGGTTGACTCATCGGTCGTGTGTTCCTTTCAGGATGTGGAGCGGCTGTGCTAGTCCCCCGGCCTGACATCAGGAGCGGCGCGTCCCATCTCGGTGAGGATCAAGGGCCAGGCTACACCCACATGGATGGCAAAGATGGGATTCATCGGAATCTGGGTAGCGAAGAAGGCCAGGGAAAACAGGCCCCCAACGGCTGCCTTGAGCAGCACTATGCCCCAGAAATACCAGCCTTTCAGCCACTTGGGTCGTTGGCTCCGGTACCGGTAGCGTAAGAGTTGGGGAGCTTCCGAGATGGCGCCGCCAAAAGCACCCCACAGTGCGGCTTCGAGTAATCCCATCCTCTTAGTACTTCGGGTAGTCGGAGGTGCCGTTGGCGTTGGCGTAGTTTCCGGAAAACACGGCGATGAAAGTCGTAAGGTGCTCGCGCCAGCTTGGCGGCCGCTCCCGCAGCGCAAAAAGACGATTGCCGGCCGAGTCGGGGATGTTCGCCTCGCGGATCAACGGCGCGTGCTTGTCAATAATCCCCTGCACTCTATCCGGCGATAGCCCCGCGTCTCGCGCCATACCGCGGATCGTCCGCAGTTCCCAGCGCTCGTCGTCGAGGGCCTCGAAGACACGTACCTCGACCGGGTCCGTGACAATGTCGCGCCATGCTTGAGCCTGCTCGGATACCACACCGGCCATAATGGGATACCTCCGACTACAGTATAGCCCGGCCGTCAATTTCAGCGCGCGCAGTGTTCCGTTGAGGCTGGTTGAGTCGTAGCTAAGATCAGCGTCATTGTAACGCCGCCAGCGCCGCCTGGATCGTCATGGGACCGAGCTATGCCGCCCGCTGATACACCAGCTTGCCGGCGGCCACCGTCGCTTCGACGGTCATCGTGCCGGCCGACTGGTCCCAGCGGAGCACTGCCATGTCCGCTACCTGCCCGACCGTCGGTGAGGGGACGGGGGCAGTGAGGCCCAACGCGCGGGCCGGTGTGGCGGTAGCCATATGGAGGGCCTCACTCAGGGAGGCATCGGTGTAGCGGACCATGTTCGCCAAGCCCTGCACGAGCGGCAGCGCCGCGCCCGCCAGGTACGGCGTCCCGACCAGTTGCAGCCGTCCCTCCGGAGTCAGTTCCACTTCCTGATTGCCGCCCCAATGCGAGTAGACGCCCGGCGCCAGGCCGGCCAAGTGTGCAGCGTCACTGACCAGGATGATCTGCTCGATGCCCTTGATCCGCACAAAGCACTTGAGCACCGCCGGCGGGAGGTGATGTCCGTCGGGGATGATGCCCGCCGTCAACTCGTCGCGGGACAGCTGCTCCCAAATGTAGTTCGGATGCCGGGGGAGCTGGGCATGGGCGCCGTTGCCGAGATGCGTACACAAGGTTGCTCCGGCGGCGATGGCGGCATCAATGTCCGCGGCGGTCGCTGCATGGTGGCCCAGCGAGACCTTAACCCCAGAACCGACCAGCCGCTCGATAAAGTCGGTCGTACCGGGCCATTCCGGGGCCAGCGTCACGAGACCAATCTTGCCCTGCGCCGCTTCTTGGAGGTGGCAGAACTCGTCCCAGTCCGGAGGGCGGGTCCACGCAACGTTGTGCGCCCCGCGCGGCCCGTCCTCAGGCGAGATATACGGTCCCTCGATATGGATCATGGCCACGGCGGCGGCCATGTCGGCGTCCTCATCACAGGCCGCGACAATCGCGGCAAGCGAGCGGCGCAGGCTGCCGAACGAACCCGTCACGACCGTCGGGCAGCAGCGCGTCACGCCGACGGCCCAGAGCGCCTCGATCATCCCCCGCACCGTCGCCGGGGTCACATCCTCGGCAGAGAGGTGGTATCCGGCGAAGCCGTTGACCTGCATATCGAACAGGCCCGGCGCCAGCCAGCATTCGCCGTCCCCGATGGCCGGCCGGCCGGTCTCGCCAGCCGTGCCTTGCTCTGAGGATGCGAGCGGACGAACGGCCTGAATACTGCCGTCGGCCACCTCGACTTCGACCGCTTCCTCGGTGACGACATCGCGGCCACGCAGCAACATCACTCCCCTACCTCGGTGCGTTTTGGCGTGGCCTCTCGGAGCATCACGCCTGCGCGCCGACCATCGCGCCTGCCAACTGCCTAATGCGCACGCTCTCGGCAAACACGGCTGCGCCAAGCTGCTTGCTGGCATTCAGGATTTCCAGGCCGATGATCTGGCCATTTATGTCAAGGTCGGCCACGACGTCGGGAGCCACGTCCACGCCCTCGGCTCCGTCTCCAGGCTCAACATGCTCGCGCAGTTGTATCCACAGCGCGTCGGCTCGCGCGTCGTAGGTGATCCGCATAGCGCTAGTCTCCTGGCCCCTTACGTCTCGGCGTGACCGAGATGATGACCGTCACAGCCTGCTCCAAAACATAGGTTACACGTACCCATTCCGTTTGGGTACGTATGACCCGCAACCGGCCCCAAGCATTCAGTCTGTCCTGATCCTGTGGGATGAGTTGCACCGGGTTCTGGACCAGTGCTTCAACATCATCGCGACTGATTCGGTAGAGGCGAAGCCGATTGCGGGCGTGGCGAGTGTACTCGAACTGGCGAGCCATTGAAGGATGCTATCATAGCACGGCACGGCCTCGGCCGGTCACTCGACCGGCGCCAGCCAGGTGTACTGCCCATGAGCGTTGCCTACTTCCGCGGGTCCGTCGTGACCCCGGCCCGTCATTCCCGCGAAAGCGGGAATCCAGCCTTCCGCGGGGAGAGGGCCGGCCTCCCTACGGCCCCCCCGCTCCACAGGGGGACGGGCGTAGCACGCTGCGACTCTACGGCTTGGCCCGTCGTGACCCTTGTGACCCGGCGGGCAAGGGTGCGGTGAGTAGCCGGAGCGGCGGTCAGGACGCCCCTCAGACTTCTGGCGTCGCCGAGGCTGCGCCGCCGCTGTGGACAACACGCACCGTCGTCTTCATCGGCCTCGTCTTTGCCGCGGGCGTGGCCGCCTCGCCAACGCAGGCGCTCCTCGCGGCCTACGTGGACGGGTTTCTCCGGCAGCCGCCGCGCCTCACGGCAGCCGTGAACGCGGTCAAGATGGCGTGCAGCGCCATTTTTGCCCTGGTTGGCGGGGTGGTAGCGGACCGCGTCGGTCGCCGGGCGGCGCTCGTGATCGGCCTCATCCTGGCGATCAGCGGCGCGTTCCTGCTCGTTGCCGAGACGCCGTGGCACCTGCTGGCGCTGGCGGTCATCGCCGGAACGTCCGCCGGCTTTGTCTCCACCGGCGGCCAAAGCTACCTGCTCGCGGTCAGTCCGGTGCAACGGCTAGGCACCGCCACCGCGGCGTACTTCCTGGGTCGCACGGCCAGCCAGGCGCTCGGAGCGTATGCCGCCGGCCTCGCGGCTGCGTTCGCCGGCTTTCATGCCGTTGGTTGGACATCGGGCGGACTACTGCTGATAGTCGCCCTCGCCGCCCTGCGGTGGCTGCCGCGCGAGCCGGCGGCGCCGCGCCCACCGGCACCCACACAAGGCGGGCGCCACCGCTGGGACATCGCCGGGTACAGCCGGCTAATGCGCCGCGCCGACGTGCTGGCCCTGGGCGCCATCCGTTACTTCCCGACTACGGCGTGGGGTACCGCCAGCCTGATGTTCCCCTTGCTGGTCTACCGCCTGACGCAGAGCGAGGCGACCGTGGGCCTGTATGGCACGGTCAGCCTCGTCGCCGCGACGGCAGCACAACTAGCCACCGGCCGCGCCGTAGACCGCGTGGGAGCGCGGGTCCTGGTCGTCCCGCTGTGCGTGGCGATCTTGTTGTGCTCGATCCTAGCGGGGCTACTGCACACGGCGACCGTCGGACTGTTCGTAACCGGCACGCTCTGGTCCATGTTCGCCTGGGGTCTCTCCACGACCGTCCCGCCGCTGATGCGCCAGCTCGGTCGCGGGGTGGACGACGGCCGGGTGGTGGCCTTGATGCACACGCTCTGGAGCATGGGGATGCTCAGTGGCATGATCGCTGCCGGTGAGTTGATCGAGCTGGCGCCCCTGGCGCCGTTCCTGTTCGCCACCGGCTGCCTCGCCCTGACCTGCCTCTCCGCCGTCTGGTTCTGGCGCCTCACCGCGCCGCCGGAGCCAGCGTAGGGAGCGCGGACCTCACTCCCTGGCTCGGGTAGGTACGGGGTAAGCCGTAGGGGCGCAACATGTTGCGCCCGTCCCCCCGTCGTGTGGGGGGACCATAGAGGGGCTACTCACCCGCACAACGGGAGGTCTTTCGTGTCGGGGCGCGATGAATCGCGCCCAGGCAATCGTCATTCCGGCGCAAGCCGGAATCCAGGGTCAGGCGTGGCTCTCTGGTCCGTCTGGGTGGCGACCGGCACCGCCATCGCCCCCTTCCCTGCGAGGGAAGGGGCCGGGGGTTAGGTCCAAACCGCCTCCTGTCGAAAAACCTACCCCCTGATGCGTAGGCGCAACTGCACGATTAGGCCAGGCGTTCTATAATAGAAGACAGGCGCGACGACCGCCGCGAGCGCAGTGGCGCCCACTCAGGAGGAAAGACAGGTGATTCGACACGTTTCCGGGATTGCCGAGATTGTGGACGACGTTGATGCCGCCGCGCAGTTCTACCGCGAGGTCTTGGGCTTGCCGGTTGACCAGCAGCCGGGCGGCGGCTACTCGGTGGTCAAGGTGCCAGGCGTGCTCCACTTCGGCCTGTGGTCTCGCGCCGCCGCAGCGGAAGCGACCTTTGGCGACAAGAATGCCGTAGAGCGTATTCCGCTCGGTTTCGCCGTCGAGTTCGAGGTGGACGCGGTCGACCCGGCGGCGGAGGCCATCGGCGAGCGCGGCTGGCAGATCGCTCAAGCGCCCAAGACAGAGCCGTGGGGTCAGGCATCGAGCCGGTTCTTCCTACCCAGCGGAATGCTCGGCGGCATCACCGAGACGCCGTGGGCCCGCCGCCTGCCCCAAGAGCAGCACGCCGAGGGCGAGGACGCGACGACCGAGTGAACGGGTTGGGCGGGCATAAGTGGTCTCGCCGCAGTTCACGCCCAAGTCTTGGACAGATAGGCGGTAACTACAAGGTTGGCTCCGGTCGATGAGCCGGTCTATAGTGGATAGGTAACGTCTTGCTGGAGGAACAATGACTGCCCAACATACCAAACCTCAGCGCACTTGGACCGTGGCCGAGGCGCAGGCACAGCTACCCGAAATCCTGCGGCTGGCCGCGGAGGAAGGGCCGCAACGTATCAGCGCCGAAGAGTCCTTCGTTATCGCGGCCGAGCACCGGCGGCCGGCGCAAGCGCCGCCGCGCAAACCGATGGGCCAATGGCTGGTCGAGAACATGCCGCGCGGGATTGATCTCGAAATCCCCAGTCGCCGCGAATCCGGACGCGAAATCCCGTTCGTCACTCGTGACGGCCAAGGCCCATGACTTGGCCGTCGCGACACGGAACGTAGGGGACTTCGCATATCTGGGAGTTGCCGTCACCAACCCCTGGGAACCAGCGTAACCACTCTCACCGTATTCGCTGTCGAGCCGACCGCCCTCGCTTGGCGGGGTGATGCTCCGCACCCTACCCTACCGGCCGCCAACCGGCGGGCCACGACTAGCTAGTCCCATGAAGAACGCCATCGTTGCCCTTGACGGGCTAACCAAGCACTACCAGGTCGGCGAGCGCGCCGGCGGGCTGCGCGCGGCCGCCACCAGCGTCTTCCGGCGGCGGATGCGGACGGTCCGCGCCGTTGAGTCGGTGTCCTTTGCGATTGCGCCCGGCGAGGTGGTCGGCTTCCTGGGACCGAACGGCGCCGGCAAGACGACCACCCTGAAGATGCTGTCCGGCCTGCTACACCCGACGGCTGGCACTGCCCGCGTCCTTGGCTACGTGCCGTGGCGGCGTGACCGCGACTATCTCCGCCGGATGACCCTGGTGATCGGCAATCGCAATCAGCTCTACTGGGACCTGCCGGCGATGGATACGCTGCTAGTCAACCAGGCGATCTATCGTATTCCCGAGGAGCAGTTCCGAGCTACCGTGCGGGAGTTGACCGACCTGCTCGACCTCGCACCGCTGTTGACCAAGCAGGTGCGCCAGCTCTCGCTCGGCGAGCGAATGAAGTGCGAGATCGCGGCGGCGCTCGTACATCGGCCGTCCGTGTTGTTCTTGGACGAGCCGACGCTGGGCTTGGATGTGACGATGCAGACGCGCATTCGGCAGTTCATCCGCGACTACAACGAGCGCACGGGCGCGACGGTGCTCCTGACCAGTCATTACATGGCCGACGTGGAGGCGCTGTGCCGGCGCGTGGTCGTGATTCACGAGGGCCGGCTGCTGTACGACGGCGAGCTACGCGGGCTGGCGGAGCGCCTGGCGCCCTTCAAGATACTCGGTATCGCCCTGGAGGCGGGGGCCGCCGCGCCGGACTGGGCACGCTACGGCGAGCTTACCCCGGCCCCGAACGGCGATGCCGGCCGGGTGCATTTGCGCGTGCCCAAACGGGAGGCCGCGCGGATTACGGGCCGGCTGCTCTCCGAGAACGCCGTCGCCGATCTCACGGTAGAAGACCCACCTATCGAGGCGGTCATTGACCAAATCTTCCAGCGCGGCCTCGCCGACCACTCGTCGGAGCGTGAGTGAGCCGGTGATGCAGCACGATACCGCGCAGACGGCGCCGGAAGATGGCGCCGGCGTCGAGGCATCCACACCGGGCGGCGGGTTGGCGGCCGGGCCGCAGCCACTGGCCGGCGCAGATCGTCGCTGGCAGTTGATCGGGATGGCCGGGGTCTACCGCGCTATCTTCCGGGCCAGCATCGCGGTGATGCTGCAATACCGCATCGCGCTGCTGATCTGGATGCTGGCCCACATTACGGAGCCGCTGATCCATCTGGTGGTCTGGACTACGGTCGCCGGCAGCGGGAGCGTGGCCGGTTACGCAGCCGCCGATTTCGCCGCCTACTACATCGCGCTCTTCATCGTGAACCATGCGACGTTCACTTGGATCATCTACGAGTACGAATACGAAATCCGTGAGGGCAGGCTTTCGGCCAAGCTGCTCAAGCCGCTCACCCCCATGCACATGTATCTCGCCGACAATATCAGCTGGAAGCTGCTGTCAACGACCGTGACGCTGCCGGTCGCAGCCCTGCTGACCTGGCACTTCCAGCCCGCGCTACCACCCGCCGGTCTACAGATCGCGCTGTTCGTGCCGGCCCTGGCCCTGGCCTTTGCCGTGCGCTGGCTGTTGGAATACACGCTGGCGCTCGCCGCCTTCTGGACGACGCGCGTCGCCGCCTGCAACTCGGTCTATCATCTTGTGTTCTGGTTCTTGGCCGGGATGGTTGCCCCGAACGCGCTGCTCCCCGACTGGCTGCAAACGGTTGCCGCGGTGCTGCCGTTTCGCTGGCTGCTGGCCTTCCCCATCGAAGTCCTGCTCGGCCACCTGGAAACCGCCGCCATCCTGCAGGGGCTACTCATCCAATGCTTGTGGCTCGGCTTGGCCTATGGACTGCACCGATTCGTCTGGGCGATTGGCGTGCGGCGCTATAGCGCCGTGGGGGCGTGAGGCGGCATCATGCTCTATCTGCGGCTGTTGCAGGTCTTCTTCAAGGTGAGCTTGCTCAACGAGCTGGCCTATCGCGCCAACTTCTGGGTACAGCTTTTTCAGACACTGGTCTCCTTTGGGACGGCCAGCGGCGGGCTGCTGGTCATCTTCAGCCACACCGACCACCTGGGCGGCTGGCGTCCCGCGGAGTTGGTGATGCTGCTGGGTGTGTATTTCATCATGATTGGACTGATAAGCATGACCATCAGGCCCAGTCTGGAGCGGCTGATGGCCGACGTGCGCGAAGGCACGCTGGACTACCGGCTGACCAAGCCGGCATCGTCCCAGTTCTTGGTTAGCTTCCGCGAGATGCACATCTGGCGCGTAACCGACCTGCTCCTGGGGATCGGCCTGCTGGCCGCCGGTGGCACGCGCCTCGGCGTACTCGGCGATCCGTCGCAAATGCTGGCCTTTCCCGTCGCGCTGATCGCTGGCGCCACCATCATCTACAGTGTGCATCTGGTCTTGGCGACGCTCACGTTCTGGGTCATCCGGACCGAGAACATCATGGTGATCTTCACCAGTCTGTTCCAGGCGGGCCGCTATCCCGTCGGCCTCTATCCGACCTGGCTACGCGCCATCCTCACCTTCATCGTGCCGGTCGCCTTCGCCACGACCGTACCGACCGAGGCGCTGGCCGGCCGGCTGTCGCTGGCAACGCTGCTGACCGCGCTGGGAGTGGCGGTGGTACTGCTCGTCGTGTCGGCAGCCTTCTGGCGCTTCGGCCTGCGCCACTACACCGGCGCGTCCGCCTAGCCAGCCTCAGTGTGGCAGTCGCTCGCCTTTGCAATAATGGGTATGACCGACCGGACGTGGCAGAGGAGATACACGCCGCTGACGGAACAGCCGATGTATGAAGACCGCATTGTCGCCAACCCGCAGATTATGGTGGGCGAGCCTGTTGTCAGGGGTACGCGCATCCCAGTTGCGTTAGTCCTGGAGTATCTCGCTGCAAACCCGGACCTGGAACTCCTCTTTGCAGCCTTCCCCAGGCTCACGAAAGGCGAACGTGAGGACGTGAGGGCCTGCCTGGCCTACGCGCAGGCGCTCGTCGAAGCCGAGTACCACAAACAAGGTCTCGTCTCCGCGGAAGCAGGACGCCTCTTGGAGTTTGCGTAGGCGGGGTGTAGCCTACCCTTGCCAGTCCGAGGGGTGAGGCCCGGACCACCCCTCAGTTCTTGACATCCGGCACGGGCGAGCGCATAGTATAGTTGAACCGTTTAATCGTGATGACCCGGCGGCAACACCTCGGAGGCGGAAAGGGGGGCATCATGCAGCAGTGGGACATGGGTGAGCAGCCGACGCCCCCGGACGCGGAGCCGCCGTGGCACGAGCGCCTGATGCCCTATGCCGCCGGCGCCGCCGTGCTCGCCGCCATCTATCTGGTCCTGGTACTGATCGAGCAGTCGGGGGTGGGGCTGGCTTTCGTGCTCTTTCTCGGTGCGCTCCTGGCCCTGAGCACCGGTGCGATCTGGCTACTCATCACCCTCCTGGACTGGCTTGGCGTGCCGCTGGTCCTGCGGTTGCGCGACATGGCGACGAGGACGATCTTTGCCCTGGGGGTGCTCGCGCTGCTCGTGCTCGGCGCACTTGGCAAGTTTGCGCCACCCGAACAACCGCAGATACTGGAATCCCAGGGACCGTTGCCCGACGTGCCGCTGGACGAGCGCGTGCTGATGCTGCTGGTCGTGCCGCTCGTGGTGGCCCTGATGCTCGGCATCATGAGCTGGACCGGCCGGCGCCGCCAGTGGCCGTTGCTGGCGCTCGTGGCCGGGATCATGCTGGCCATCGGCACGGGACGTATCTGGCTGGCGATTGTCCTGTTCGTGGTGCTGGTGCTGGCCATCTGGCGGCCGTTGTCGCGGCTGCGGCGCGGGTAGCGGGGGGCGCCTGGCTGTCCGTGCCCGTGATGGCGGCCTGCGCGCCGCTGACAACCTACCCATGCGGCCGGTGTCAGCCCCCAGCAAGCAATTGCTTCAGGAAGTCTATGGCCCGCAGCACATTTATGGCGGTCAGGAATCTGACCAGCGCGTTCTTCACATAGCCAGCCATGCGCCTGATGCCATGGATCTTGTCTGAGCCACTGCTTGCGAGGTCCAGACTCAAGACCTCTACTGCCCGCTGTGCTACGGTGCATACCTTGGAGTTACCCCCAGCCAGAGACAATGCTTCGATCTGGTTTACGACCTGGCCATGAGCAACCGGGAGGAACACGCCAGGGTCCGACTGCAACTCCCTGTGCAGTAGCAGGGCACCCTCTCCGTCTTCGGAGAAAGCGCCAATGTCCAAATCCAATGGCAGGACCGGTTTGCCGCTTGCGATCATCTGTCTCCCAACGGCGTAGGTACCCTTCCCACCGCCCAAGGCAATCATCCCGTCAGCCAATTCGCATTGGATGACGCGATATTTGCCCCCGGTGAACTCTTCCCTCCGGATTCGTTTCACTTCCAGCACCCGCCGCTGCTCCAGGTTGGTGAGCGTTTGCCGGTTTCCATCGTCTAATCGGGATCGCCACGTGTGGTCGGACATGACGACGTGGGCGTAGGTTCGGGGAGTCTCAGTTGTCGCTGTAACGTAATCTTCAATTGCCCGCAGCACTGTCCAATCGAAGATGCGAGGCCGACCGTCGGCATCTACAGTCTGGTTTTCGCCGCCCAGCACCACCACCAGCCCGCCGCCAGCCTTCAGCACCTCGGCCACGAACAACTGCACGAAGCGAATGGCTAGGTCCAACCGTTCCGCCGGGCAGGCGCGGCTGGCGCTTGCAGCCAGCAGCACGAATTTGCCTTTCATCTCGTCGCCATACCTATGCATCATGCGCCGAACAGGTTGTCGAGCTCATCGCTGGTTTTGCAGGCGTCGAAGCGCCGCAGCATCCTTTGGAACCACGCTGACGCCCTATTGCGTTGCGAACTGCCCATTGGCCCCATGTATTCATCTACGTGCCGCGACTGTCCAGTAGGGTCAGTGATTGGCCGCTTGACCGCTCGGGACGAGAAATCGATGAAGTGGCGGACCATACTCTCCAGGTCGTGCGAACCGTGGTAATCCTTGAAGGCCTCGATGGCAAGCGATTCCAAGTGGTACCCGGATATCTTGTCTCGACCGCTGCGGATATTGTGGGCCGCCAGTCCTTTTGCCAGCTTTACTGTGGGTATGACCTTTCCATCGTGCGCTCGGTTGACCTGTGTCAGCTTGCGAGCAAACCGGTCCGGGTAAAGCACCCTGCTCCACCGGTTCACCTCCGGATCACCGATTCTCACACCGGACTTGGTGCGTATCGCGGGCAGGACTTGTATCTCGACGCCGTCCGAGTACTTGACGGTGACCGCTAGGTCGCCGGTGCTAACACTCGTTTGCGGCAGCCGCTGCCGTATCCGCTGCGCCATCAGTTGAATGACGGCCGCTGGTGATCGTCCTGAGAGCGACGAGTCATTGATGATGACCAGGACATCTACATCACTCAGGCCGTTGATGGCAGTATGCTTGCTCACCGAGCCACCAAAGAGGGTGCGGATCACATCCCCGTCAGTAAGCTCCAAACTGTCGCGCAGCACCTGCAAATGCCGGCTGATCGCCTGGGTGTCCCGGTCGTTGTAGGCTCGAAGCAGGTTCCGCAGGCACCCGTTGATCTCAGCATTGCTCAAGGTTACTGGGATTGGCCGCCGCGGCCGGCCATAGTGACCGCCTCCAGAAGAACCACCCATAAATGCTCCCTACTCTGGTGTAATCACCGCGCCTGCCAGTTCGGCGATACGCGCAGCTTTGCGGGCCGATGGGAAATCTCGGGCCAACGCCTCCAAGTCACGGGTCAGGCCATACCGGTGCAGCGACTCCTGCAAACGATATAAGCAACGCAGGTTTGCGAGCCATTCTCCCGATTGCAGGTTGAAATCAGCAAGGGTCGCCTTGCGACCCTCAAATGCCGCTTCCTCGATGGGTATGGAACCGTGTTCCCGGAAGCCCAACCGGAGCCAGTTCAACCCGTCGAAGACATCTGCCCCGCAGAAGCAATAGGTCAGCACTTCAAGCGGGCTTATGGCCCCGAAGACGTGGATGGGCGCCTCGAGACCGGCGTCGTCGAGCGCATCCCGGAGCATCACTACCGTACTGCAACGTCTGGCCAAGGAATCCCCTGCTTCGCGCGCGGTAATGCCGACGATGTCGAATTGCCCCAACTCATCGGTGTGCCTCGCGAGCCTGGGCACATTGACGAGGTAGGATGGACACTCTGGTTTGACCAGAAAGTCACTCGCCGCGTGGGACGCATAGGAGAAATCTTCCAACGCCTGCCTGATTTGCTGCTCCACGGCTTCGGTTCCATCGTAATTCACTAGGATCACATTGCCGCTGGCATCAAGTCCAGCGGCAATCCTGCAGTACTGTTGCCTTGACCAGCCGGCGTGCGTTGTAGACGGGCAACTGCCGCCCCACCCCCGCACTTTGCTCCTTGCTTCAAACATTCCGCTGTCCACAAGCACGAGATTGGCTTCGTCCGTCACGTTTGCGGGAATACAGCCCGCCGCCATGTCCAAAGCGCTTACGAGGCAAACGCCGTAGAGCCGGTCCTTCATCTCGTTGTAGATCTCTGCTACCTGCGGGAATCCACAACTAGAAAATGAGGGGACGATCAGCGGCGTGCTGACACCCACCTTCTCAACCCGCCGAACTTGGCAATGCGGCCGCTCACCTGGCATCGTTATCAATCCTGTCCCGGCATGAGGGACACCGCCCACATGCCGGCGCGTCCTGCGTCTCGCAGCTATAGGTTAGGGCCAGGGGAACACCCTTATCCTTAGCGAACCGGACCACTTCGGCCTTTGTGTCCGCCACGAAGGGAGCACTCACGGTGACGGTGCCGCTGAAGTAACCGTTCAGTATCCGCCGCATGTGCCGCAGGAAGAGCGGGGTGGTGTCATAATACTCGGACAGCGCGTGAATGCCCAGCACCACCTGCAAGGGCCTTGCTTCCGTCGTTCCCGCGGCGGTCAGCACCAATAGCGCGTTCCTTCCGAGAAACTCGCCTTCATGCGCGGCCAGCCGGAACCCTAGGTTCACCCTGCGAACAGCGATACCGTAATGCCGGGCTACATTTTGAGCGGCACACCACTCGCTGCGAGCAGACGGTTGCCCGTAATCGACAAACATGCCCGACGGCTGGACGCCGGTGTCCTGGCAAGTTGCCAATAACGACGACGAGTCAATGCCTCCACTCATCAATATCACGGTATGCGCGTTTGCCATCAGCAATCGCTCCATGGAAGACGGCAGCATTGGGAGTAACCCGTCCCGCGAGGAGACAGGTTCACGCAGGGTACCGTCCGTGCTGCGGTCTATGCAGTTAGGGATTATATCATAGAATGCAAACTGAAGAGGGCCCATGTTTAGCGAGTGGCTGAAACTTACCATGAAACGTAGCGGTCTATTGCTCCGGACATTGTCCTCACGCATCGGAGGCATCGTTTTGGGGATTATATACGGTCCTACACAGCGGCAGGGCGGCTATGCGCTCCGGCAGCGGGCGCGGCGGGCGGCGCGGCGTGGTATCCGGCATCGTGCTCTCCTTTGCGGCGGCCTTAGCCTACCCCTAATTCGCGTAACCGTGCTACCAGGTATTCCTGCGGTCGGTCTCCCTTGATACGGTTGCAACTGCCACACAGCAATTGCAGATTGTCGAGATGGTCCGTCCCCCCACGTGACTGGGGTAACACGTGGTCAATCTCCAGGTGCCGCAGTTGAAAATGGGTCCCACAGCCCGCACAGTACCCCGCTTGCTTGCCATACAGCGGCCGTTTCTGTTGGGCAATCGGCGGTGGTGGTTCTCGGTCCGTCCGGCGTGGGATGTCCGTTCTGGCCGTCACCAGTCCGGCTACTGCCTGCCGGGTATCCCGCAACCGCGCAGGCAACTCTGACAAGCGGCGCTTGACTAGCTCAACGGCCTTCTGGGAGAGGTCAATGCCAATCCACTGCCGGCCCAACTGCTCGGCAGCAATCAGCGTGGTCGCACAGCCGCAGAATGGGTCCAGGACCACGTCATCTTTCCTGCTACTGGCCGCGATTAGGCGCTCTAACAAGGCGAGGGGTTTCTGAGTGGGATAGTCAATCCACTCCCCACGCCCTTTGCTGTAATTCGTGAAGCCTGTCGGCTCAAGGATCAACGTCTGGGGCGGAATACCTATATCCGCTGCCGCATAGCGCTTCAATCCGGGCCACTTGCCGCGCGGCGGGTGATAGATTAGCCCGGCTTGGTCCAGCGCGTCCAACCGCTCATGTACCCCGGCAATGCTCCGATAGCCGGGGATAAAGTGCTGCTCAATGTACGCCGCATAGCGTCCCGTTTTCGGTGCGGACCAGACGCGGCCCATGGCGTACACATCGTATCCGTGCCAAGGTAACGTGCTGGGACTGCCGCGTTCTGCATTGTGGCGTGGGCCAGTCAGATTGTCGGAGCGGTAACGGCCGCGTTCATCAGTCTTGGTATAGGACTTCGCCAACTCGTCTTCGGTTTTTGGCGTGCGGACCGCATCACCGTCCCAAAAGGACTGCTCACCCTTCACGTAGTAGAGAATATGGTCCAGGATACGCCCATATCGCTGTGGGACGTGGCCCGTCGCCAAATCACCTCGTTGCGCCGCTGCCCGGCCCCAAAGATGGCATCAAGGAGTAGCCGCAGATAGCTATTCGCAGCGTCGTCGCAATGGAGGTAGAGGCTGCCCGTCGGCTTGAGGATACGGTGCATTTCGAGTAGCCGAACCGCCATCATGCAGAGATAGGCTTGCATCCCCTGACCGTGGGTTAGTCCAGCCGTGACAATCACATGCTTGATAGCAGGATGCTGCTTATCCAATAGCTCAACAGTGATCGCGTCCAAGTCAGAAAAATACCACGTGTCCTTGAAGGCTACCTCGGCCTCCTGACTCCCAATTGGCGCGGCATAGTCACGGTTCGAGTTGAATGGGGGGTCAAGGTAAATCAGGTCTACGCACTCGGAGTTGAGGCCACGCAGAATGTCAAGGTTGTCCCTAGTCCAGATCGTCTTGTCCGCAAAGTTGGCGGCAGCCATCAGTCAGCCTCCGCTGGGTAAGCCGGGCCGTCCGCAATCAAGTCCTGATACCGTAACCGCTTGCCAGTAGCTCCACGTACAAACGCCGCCAACTGGTCTTCAGAGGCCATGTCCCCTCCTGTGTAGGATTGTATGTAATCCCCATCGTTTTCGCCAGGCCATTGGCAAGTAAGAACGCGGCGCGATGATGGCCGAGTTCCACCGCAGCCATCGCTTTGGCAACGGCCTTGGACGTTTCCATGAGTTACCTATTGAGCTACGGTGCGGATGGCGGATCACATTGTAGTGTTGGATGAGGGCCGGGTGATTGAGGCGGGCAGCCACGCGGCGTTGGTGGCGCAAGGTGGGCGCTACGCCACGCTCTATGAGATGCAGGCCGGGCGCTACCGCTAGCGCCTGCCATGTCGCTAACCTGGTCAGCAGCACCCCGCAACTCTTGACCCTTCGCATTCTCTCTTGTAATAATCGCGTTCACGGTTAAACCGCTCAAAGCAGTGCAGGGGCCGTTTGGTGAAGATGGAGGGGCGATGGTGACTCGGCACGGCGAGGATCGTGCCTTCCGACGACGGCTGCGCGAGAGTGGGCGTCTGGTGGGGTTGGCGGTGCGCCTCGCCTGGCGGGCGGGACCGCTGCTCGTGGTGGGCATCGTGGTCCTGCTCTTGGTGCAGGCGGTGCTGGCCCCGTTGCAGCTGGCGCTGGCCCGCGCGGTGATTGACCGGGCCGCCGTAGACCTCGGCCTACTGGCTGAGGCCGGTCCGTTTATCGCCCGGCTGTCCCTCGGTGTCTGGATTGTCCTGGCCGCAGCGGTCGTCGCGATGGGTCAGCTGATCCAACCCTTCTCGGCTACCTGCCAGAGCCAGGCGGGGGATCGCCTGACCGGCTACGTGACGGAGCAGTTGATTCGCGCCGCCAATCGTTGGCAGGGGCTGGCCCGCTTCGAGGACCCGGCGCTGGCCGATGACCTTGATCGCTCCCGCCGCTATGCCTCGCGGGGTGGCTTGGAGCTGATCGTCTACGGTTCCAGGGGGCTGGTAAACCTGTTCACCGCCGTCGGTCTGGTGCTGGTACTTGGCGGTCTCCATCCGCTCCTCCCGCTGGTGTTGGTCCTCGCCACCCTGCCCCAGGTCGCTCGAAACTGGGACTTCGAGGATCGCATGGGGAGCCACTTGTACGCCCAAACGGAGGAAGCACGGCAACTGATTTACCTGCGCGACGTGACGCTGCGACCGGCAGTGGCAAAGGACGTGCGGCTGTATGCCCTGGGGCCTTTTTTCACGCGGCGGTACGGCGCTATCTTTGCCCGCACGATGGGCGTGCTCAACCGGTTGCGCCGCGGTCTCCTACCGCCCATGGCCCTGGCCAGTGCGCTCGCGGCCGCTGCCGCCGGGGGAGTGTACGTCTACGTCGTCTGGCAGGTGGCGACGGGGCAGCGGACACCGGGCGACCTGGCGCTCTATGGGGGCGCCGCGGCGCTGCTACAGCAACAGTTGCAGGGGATTGGCTTTACTATCGGCTTCCTTCCGATGCCGCTGGGCTTTCTTCCGGCGCTCTTCCGGGTGCTGGAAGCGCCGCCCGACTTACCGGTGCCGGCCGCGCCCCATCCTGTGCCGCGGCCGGTCCGCGAGGGTTTGGTGTTCGAGCACGTGGCCTTCACCTACCCTGGTCAGACTACGCCGGTGCTGCGCGATGTCTCGCTGCGCCTCGGGCGGCACGAGTCGGTGGCGCTGGTGGGTCGCAACGGCGCCGGCAAGACCACGCTCGTCAAGCTACTGCTCCGCCTCTACGACCCGACAGCGGGGCGTATCCTGCTCGATGGCATTGATCTGCGGGAGTTCGATCCGGCCGACCTGCGCCGCGAGATGGGGGTGATCTTCCAGGACTTCATGCGCTACGAGCTGACCGCCGGGGAGAACATCGGCCTGGGGCAGGTCGAGACGCTGTCTGATAGCGACCGGCTACACACCGCCGCGGCCAGCGCCGGTGCCGATACGCTGCTCCGGCAGCTGCCGCAGGGCTTGGACACCCAACTAGGACGCGAATTCGGCGGGCGCGAGCTGTCCGGCGGCGAGTGGCAAAAGCTGGCGCTGGCGCGCGCCTTTGTGCGCGCCAGCGCGATCCTCGTGCTGGACGAGCCAACGGCGGCACTGGACGTGCAGACCGAATACGAGGTGTACCAGCACTTTCAGGAGCTAACACGCGACCGCACGACGTTGCTCATCAGCCATCGCTTCTCGACGGTGCGGATGGCCGACCGCATCCTCTACCTGGCCGACGGTCGTATCCAGGAGGCCGGCACGCATGACGACCTCCTGGCGCAGGACGGCGAGTACGCGCGGCTCTACCGGCTGCAAGCGGCCCAGTACGTGGGGCAGGACGGCGAGGATGCTTGACTCCGGGCGGTTGTTGGCCCTCGGCCTAACCAACTGCCCTCACCCCGGCCCGCTCCCGCTGGGAGCGGGGGTGGATTCCCGCCCCGTATCGGGGTACGGGACATGCTTTCGCGGGAATGACGGTCCTGTACCCCCTATGGGCCCCCCGCTGTGCGGGGGGACGGGGTCCTGCGTTCCCCCCGGCCTCCCCCACTGCAAGGTCTACCCGCGCAGCGGGGGGACGGGCGCAACATGTTGCGCCCCTACGGCTTGGCCCGTACTTACCCCAGTCAGGGAGGGCGAGGCAGTGACATGAAGCGGGTGAAGGTAGTCCTGGTACGTCTCAGGAAGGGATTTACGTCGCTGCCGACTGACCTGCGGTTGCTCGGACGCGGCCTGGTGCTGGTCGGCAGCGGTGCGCCCAGGTCCACCACGGCGTATGTGGCGATTGTGCTCGTGCTGGCGCTGCTGCCGGTGCTCCAGGTCTGGTTGACCAAGCTGCTGCTGGATGCCGTGACTGCCGGTGCCGGAGGGGTGACCGCGGCCGTCGGTTGGGCCGTCACCCTGGCCGCCGTCTATGCTTTGACTCTCCTCGTGCTGGCTGCGCTGACGCCGGTGCAGCGCGTCCTCTCGGCGTGGCTCGAAGAGCGCACCGTGGCCGAGCTGGACAGCCGGCTGATTCGGACGGGCACGCGGCTGGCGGATTTGGTGCGTCTGGAGCGTCCGGCCTTTCAAGACGAGCTACGGCTGGTGCGCCAGGCGGCCTCTCAAGACCTGCCCCGGCTCTTCCCGCTGCTGGAGTCGGGTGCCAGTCCCCTGCTGTCCTTGGCTGGCCTGTTGCTCCTGCTGGCCTTATTGCATCCGCTGCTGCCGGTGGTCCTCGCCGCGGTCAGCGTCCCTCATTTTGTGTCGGAATATCGCCTGCACCGCCTCCAGTACCGGGCGATGGCCCTGCAGTCGCGGCCGGCCCGCGAGATGGATTATTGCGCTGCCGTCACGACCGAGCCGGCGGCGGCCAAGGAAGTGCGCGTCTTTGGGCTAGGGGACTTTTTCTTGCAGCGCTTCCGCGAGAGACGGGACACAGCACTCGCAGAAATGACCCGCGTGCGGCTGGTGCAGTTGAAGATGTCCACGGTGTTTAGCGGTGCCTATGCGCTCGTGCTCGCCGGCGGCTTTTGGTACGTTGCGGTGCAGGTGGGTGCCGGGCAGCTCACGCTGGGTGATCTGGCGCTCTATCTGGGCGCGGTGACGCAGGCCCAAAGCTCTGCCCAGCGCATGTCGGTGTGGTTCGGGCTGTTCTACGGCGTGCTCGCGCGGCTGCGCGCATTCTTCGGTTTCCTGGATCAGGCGCGGCCAGCCATCAAGCTGCCGCCACCGGGGCAGGGCCGGCCAGTACCTGCTTTGCCGGAGCAGGAAATTGCGCTGCATCAAGTCGGTTTTCGCTACCCGGAGAGCACCCAGGCAGTGCTTGCCGACGTGAGTGCCGTGCTGCCGGCCGGCCAGGTGACGGCGCTGGTCGGGGCCAACGGCGCCGGCAAGAGCACGCTCGTCAAGCTGCTCACGCGCATGTACGACCCGGATGCGGGCAGCATCCTGCTCGATGGCACGCCCCTCCACGCCTACGATCTGGCCTCCTGGCGGCGGCGGATTGCCGTCGTCTATCAAGACTTTGCCCAGTTTGCCCTGACTCTGCACGAGAACATCGCGGTCGGCGCCTACGCGGCGGACGCTTCACCAGGCCATGTCGAGCAGGCCGCGCAGTGGGCCGGTGCGGACGAGATCGCGGCCAAGCTGCCGCGCGGCTACGCCACCGAGCTAACGCGCCAGTTCGAGGGTGGCTTGGAGCTGTCGGGTGGAGAGTGGCAGAAGGTGGCGCTGGCGCGGGGGTTTGTGCGGGACGCGGCGCTGGTGATCCTGGATGAGCCGACGGCGGCGCTGGATGCGGAGGCGGAGTACCGGCTGTTCGAGCAGTTCCGCGAGCTAGTGCAAGGCAAGACGGCCCTGATTATCAGCCACCGGTTTTCGACGGTGCGGATGGCGGACCATATCGTGGTGTTGGACGCGGGCCGGGTGATCGAGGCCGGCAGCCACGCGGCGTTGGTGGCACAAGGCGGACGCTACGCCACGCTGTACGAGATGCAGGCCGGGCGCTATCGGTAGGGGTTGGTTATTAGCCCCCCTATGGTCCCCCCGTTGCGACGGGGGGACGGGGGTGGCCTCACCCCCCGGCCCCCTCTCCAAATGTTGGAGAGGGGGTGTAGATTCCCGCGCAAGCGGGAATGACGAGGCCGGGGGCACGAGTAACCCTGGATTCCGGCTTTCGCCGGAATGACGGGGCGGCGGGAGCGCGGCTAGGGCGCCCACAAGGGACGGGCCGGCGGTGGTGGTGATGACCCGCACGGCGTAGGTCACTCCGCCGATCAACCCACTGACGGCATTTGTCGTTCCGGTCACTGCCTGCTCCGACGTGTCCGCCGGCCCCGCTTCTGACGGCGTCGTTCTCCGGTTTGCCGGATGGCCATGAAGGTGAGGCCTTCACGTTCATGGTATCTTTCAGCGGACCGTCCCAATGAGCGACGTGACTATGGGGGATGGGGTGTTCAGCACGACGGGCGGGGCGGTGACGTAGGCCAGCCGCGTCGTCTAGGAAGTCGCGGGCAGGAACAGGTCGTGGTCCATCGCGGTGTAGCCGAACGGCAACGGGGCGGTCGAGAGAAGCCTGCCGCCCACTTCCTCGTGCTGCGACGCCGGGGTGGTATGGACGCGGAACGGCGAACCAGCCTATAGCGCACCGGGAGAGAGATCATGCGGCGGTGGCCTGAGCGGATTCTTGTGTTCGGCTTGATGGCGGTCCTGACGCTGGCCGTGCCGGCCTGTGGCGAGGACGAGGACGTCTTCAGGATCGGAGTAATGGAATCGCTTACGGGAGCTGGAGAGACCTACGGTACGGTCGCGAATCAGGCCAAGCAGATGGCCGCGGACGAGATCAACGCCGCGGGCGGCGTCAATGGGCGTAGGCTGGAGTTGGTCGTCGAGGACTCCCAGTGCAGCGCCCAGAGCGCGATCACGGCGTACAAGAAGCTGACCGAAGTGGAGGACGTGAAGATCATCCTGGGGACGTCGTGCAGCGGCGCAATGCTCGGCGCCGCGCCGCTGGCAGAGGCCGACGGCGTGATCCTGTTCTCCGGACTGGCCAGTAGCCCGGACATCGCCAGGGCGGGTGACTACATCTTCCGTACTCAGATCAGCGACATCCACGTGGGCATCGCCACCGGTAACGTCCTCTGGGCTAACGGCATCCGCAAGTTGGCCACCATCACCGAGACGACCGACTACGCCGAGGGCGTCAGGCGCACCTCGGTCGAGCAATTCGAGAAGCGCGGCGGCACGGTCGTGGCCGCGGAGCGGTACGGGTCAGATGTCACCGACTTCAGAAGCCAGCTCACGAAGCTGTTCGCCCTCGATCCGGACGCGCTCCACATCGCGCCCCAGTCCGAGTTCGCGGCCGGGACGATCATCAAGCAGGCGCGGGAGCTGGGTTACGAGGGCCCGATCTACGCGGAGACCATATCCGTAGGAACGACCGCCCTGGAAGTCGCGGGAGACGCCGCGACCGGCATGAAGGCCATCACGGCCGACCTGGACCCCGCCAACGAGAAGGGGCAGGAGGTGCTGGCCAACTTCCGGGAGCGCTACGACTACGTCACGCTGCCGTGGCACCTGGGATCGGCGTACGACAACGTCTACATCGCCGCCGAGTGCCTCAAGCAGACCAACGATGACCAGGACGCAGATGGGTTCCGCGACTGCATGTATGCCATCACCTGGAGCGGCGCAATCGGAGACAACTACAGCTTTGACTCCGACGGCGAGGTGGTGGGGCTGTCTAGGGTAGTCGTGGAGGTGCTTCCGGTCGCCGAGCGTAGCGCAGAGCGGAAGTACAAGGTACTTGGCCCCGCCCCCAAGCCGTAAGACCTTGTACCCGCGACGGGACCGGGCCACCCGATACAACTGGGGAATGGTAACAAGCCGGAGCGTATCTGCGAGACATACCTTGATCCGAATCTAGCAATCGATGGCCTCACCACGCAGCGGCGCTGCAGCACCGCAAACTGCTGGCTGCCCTGGGCCGCCGGATTGCCGTCGTCTATCAAGACTTCGCGCTGGGCGTAGCGACCTGTTCTCGCTCGTGGAGTAGCTCCTCTAGCTGTGGGTAGCTGATCCCGTGCTGCTCGGCGATCTCCGAGGCGTAGCTGCTGCCGCGCGGTGGACCGGCGATGATCCGATACGTCCGGGCGTGGTGTGATTGCGCTGCGTCGGTTCCTTCGTCCACTTGGGCGACGAGACTGCCCACGAGCGCGTCGCCCGGCGTGCCGGCATTGATCTCGTCCGCGCGAGCGGCCAGCTCGTGCAGATGCGTCGTGTAGATGGCGCGTGCCCCTAGCAGCCGCAGTCCGCGCATGGCGTCAAAGGCGATGCCCAGCGCCTCGATGGCGCTGGTGCCGGCGAGCACCTCGTTCAGGAGGATCAGGCTGTAGCGGGTGGCGCTCTTGAACACGCGAGCCAGCCGCTTGGCCTCCTCGTCGAGACGCCCTTGGCCGAGCTGCTCTTCCTCCAGGCGCGGGAAATGCGTATGGATAGCATCCGCCGGGCTGAGACGGGCCTGGCTTCCCGGCACGTGCAGCCCGACCTGGAAGAGAATCTGGGCCTGGCCCACGGCACGGGTGTAGGTGGTCTTGCCGCCCCGATTGGGACCCGTCAGGACCCAGATGCGGCCCTGCTCCTCGTCGAACCGTATCCGGTTGGTGACGACGCTCTGCGCTGCGACCGCCGCCGGATCGTTCCCGGTGGAGAGGACCTGCAAGGCGAGGCTGAGGCTGTAGCCGTCCTCCAGGCACAGCACGCGCTCATCCGGCGGCGCGACCTCCGGCTGGCACACCGGTAAGGCGGCCTTCCGCAGGCGCCTGACGAGTGCTACGCCGTTCAGGTAGAACGAAAGCTCCGGCTCCAAGCCGTTGAACGAGCCGGCATCTACGGAGGTAAAGCGGCGGATGGCCCTCGCCACCGGGTCTACTACTTTTTCGATCAGGTTCCGCATGTCGTTGAACAGCGGGTCCCGCGGCGACCAGTCGGTGACGTGCAGGGGGGTAATGCCGCGCACGCCGGCCTCGCGGCCCAACAGCTTGCCGAGCATCGAGGCCGGGCCTTTGATGACCTCGGGACTGATGGATAGGATCGTTGCGGAGCCTGGCTCCAGGCTCTCACTGACGTTGATGCCGATGGTCACGCTGCGGACCTTGTTGAGCGTCGCACGCAGCTTGGGCAGCTGCTTTTGGAGGGACTTGAACTGGGCGGCGTTCGTCAGCTCGTCGAGGTGCGCGCGCAGTCCCCGCAGGGCAGCGCCGCGCGGCTCCGCCTCCGTCAGCGCCCGGTGTAGCCGCACCGCCACGTCAACATAGCGCTCCAACTCGGCCACGCGGCGGGCGACGGTCGTGACGGACCACGGCTCGCGGGCGAGCGGGTCCCGATGCTGGCGTCGGCGCACCAGCAGGGGGAGCACCTCACCGAGGCGCTCGCGGAGGCGGTGGTCGGCGAGCAAGTCCGCAATCACCTGCTGCCGGTAGACGATTACCCTAGGATCGGTGCCCAACTCCATCAGGACGCTCATCACGAAAGACGACCGGGTGCCCTCGCCGCCGGTGAGCGCCTGTACGATCTCGTTCAGCTCCAGGTCTGCCGACGCACCGGTACCCAGGCGAATCTCCGGAGAAACCTGACCGGGGGCGCCGTGTGGCCACAGCAAGCTGACGAGTGGCTTCATATCGCTCTCTTTCGTCGGACCGGTAGTAGTAGTATAACAGGCTTGAATGAGTCAAGCGTTGTGTGACTGATCGTGGGGAGAGGCGGACCTAACCCCCGGCCCCTTCCCTACCAGGGAAGGGGCGTCTAGATTCCCGCTTTCGGAGACCTTTGCGTAACCCGTCATTCCCGCGAAGGCGGGAATCCAAAAACCGGTCCTTCCAGGTTAGCGAGGAGTGGTGCATTGTCCCTCTCGCACTCCATTTGGGGGTTATGCAAAGGTCTCCTTTCGCGGGAATGACGGGAGGAGCGGGCGCGGTAAATCGCGCTCCTACATCAAAAACCTACCCTTGTGAGGCGGGGGGCAGGAGTGGTGTTAGGGCGGCGGCCGGCTGGCGCCACGCACTTCGCCGCAGAAGCCTGGGGTGGGGAAGAGCTTGTGCGGGTTCAGCCGCTCGTCGGGGTCGAAGGCCAGCTTCACGTGGGCTTGGGCGCGCAGGTCGGTCGTGGTCAGTGCCCATGCCATGTAGGCTTGCTTCTCCGTGCCAATCCCGTGCTCGCCTGATAGCACGCCGCCAAGCGCCAAACAGGCCCGCAGAATGGCCTCGCCGGCCGCTGCTGCCCGCTGGGCCTCTGCCGGGCGGCGGGCATCGAATAGCACGTTGGGGTGGACGTTGCCATCGCCGGCGTGGAGGTAGGTGGCGATGGGCACCTCGAACTCGGCGGCGACGGCTTCGATCCGGGCCATCAGCGCCGGCACCTTGGACCGCGGCACCACGCCGTCGTGAACGTAGCAGTTGGGCGCGAGCGTGCCGAGGGCGCCGCGGGCCGACTTTCGCGCCTTCCATAGCGCGTTTCGGTCCGCTGCGGTGAACGCAATCCGCAGGTCGCGGGCGCCGTGTGCTCGGCAGATGGCTTGCACGGTTGCCAGCGGCCCTTCTTTGTCGTCCAACTCCTCGCGTACTCCTTCGCACTCGATCAGCAGGACTGCGCCGGCATCCTCCGGCAAGCCGGCTGCGACGGCGCGGGTCGTCATGCCGTCCATCATCTCCAGCGCCACCGGCACGATCCCCTGCCCGATGATGGTGGAGACGGTCTCCGAGGCTGGCACTACGCCGTCGAATGCAGCGAGTACGGTCGCTACCCCCTCGGCGCGAACGAGCAGGCGGACGGTAATCTCGGTGACGATAGCCAGGGTGCCTTCGGAGCCGACGAGGAGGCCCATCAGATCGTAGCCGGGGCGGTCGGGCGCGGGGCCGCCGACGCGCACGACCTGACCGCTGGGAATGAGCACCGCTTCCAGGGCGAGCACGTGGTTGGTGGTGACGCCGTGGGCGAGGCAGTGGGCGCCGCCGGCGTTCTCGGCGACATTGCCGCCAATCGTGCAGGCCGGCTGACTGGAGGGGTCGGGAGCGTAGTACAGTCCGTGCGGCGCTACCGTGTTCGTCAGCTCGGCGTTGACCACCCCCGGTTCGACCACCGCGATGCGATTAGCCAGGTCGACGCGCCGGATGCGGTTGAGGCGCGTGGTGGTCAGGACCACGCCGCCCTCGACGGCTACCGCGCCTCCCGACAGTCCGGTGCCGGCGCCGCGCGGCACGATGGGGAGTCCCTGCTCGTGGGCTGCGCGGACGACTGCGGCGACCTCGGCGGTGCTGCGTGGCAGCACGACGACCGTCGGTGCGCCGCGATCCTGCGAGGCATCGCTTTCGTAGGTGGCGAGCGCGGCGCCACTCGTGATGACGCCGTCAGCGCCGACGATTGCCCGCAACCGCTCGGTCAGCAGCTTCATGTCACGTCGTCTGTCGCCCCGGAGCCGCACCACATCTCTTGCCGTCCGTGTGGCTCCGGTATGGCACTGCTCACGTGGGTAGAGCCGGTTCCGTCTCTCTCGGAGCCAGCCGCCGGTCATTGGCACGCGCCACCGGGGCCAGTTGCTCGATAGGCACACTCTCGGCGAGCACAGCATCGCCGAGGCGCACACGGGCATCAAGGATTTCGAGACCGACGATGTAGCCGTCGGCATCCAGCGGCGCGCTCACTCCAGCCTCGATGTCTAGCGTATCTCTTGCCGGTTTGCTACCCAGACGGATGTAGAGTACGTCTCCCTCAGCATCGTAGGTGACTTGCATCCTATCCCCCTCCTGGTCCGCGGCGGCGTGGTGTCACCGTGATAACGACCGTCTGATTATGCTCCCTAATAAAGGTTACTGTGAGCCACGCTGTCTGTGTACGTTCCACCCAGTAAAGTCCCCAGGCGTTAGACCGCCCCCTCTCAGTAGGTGTCACTACCTCAGGATGCTCTAGGATGTGCTCCACGTCCTCTTGGCTAATATTGTCCCACCGCATGCGATTGCGTGCATGGCGGATGAAGCGGATTGGCTGCTTTGCCGTCGCTGCTTGGCCTCAACTAGGTGAAGTAGTGGCGGCCTCGGAACCCAGCTGCTCGATAGGCATACTCTCGGCGAGCACAGCGTCGCTGAGGTGCGCGTGGGCATTGAGGATTTCGAGACCGACGATATGACCGTCGGCATCCAGCGACGCGATCATGCTAGAGGCCACGTCTACACCCTCGGCACCGTGAACCCCACTACGCAGTTCGATCCAGATCGCATCCGCCTCTGTGTCATGGGTCATCCGCATCTCTGTCTCCCGGTGTCAGCGGAGCAGGAGCCGCACGCTCACGATGGCGAGGCCGACCGCCCCACCGCGCACAATCCAGCCGCCGCGTAGCCGGCTGGACACGAACGCGCCCGTTTGGCCGCCGGCGATCAGGCCTATCGCCATCGGCAAGGCAAACTCCCACCGCACGTGTCCCAAGACCGCATGGGAAACCGAGCCGCCCAAGGCGGTAATCATCAGAATGAAGAAGGCCGTCGAGGTGGCGATGTGGACCGGGAAGCGGAGTACCTGTACCAGGATCGGGACGAAAATCAGCCCCCCGCCGATGCCGAACACCGCCGAAATAAAGCCGATGATCGGACTGACTGCCAAGCCGATGCGCCCGTCGTACCGATAGATGTAGGTCTCATCTTGCGCCTCGACGCGGCGGGGGATGTGTCCCCAGCCGAGATGCTGCCAGAGCGTGAGTTGCGGCGTTGACGCGGCCGCCTCGTCCGTTTCCGACGCCTCGCCCTCGCGCATCCGCCGCTCGGGGTTGAACATCAGATACGCGGCGATACTCAAGAGCAAGAGCGCAAAGGCGATACTGAACACCTGGCTCTGCAGCAGATCGGAGACCACGGCGCCCAGCCAGGCGCCCGGCAGCGTGGCAATCGCAAAGGGGATGGCGGCGCGATAGTCAATGCGCCGCTGACGCGCATAGGCGATGTTGCCGGAGATCGCCGCAAAGACCATCACCGTGAGCGACAGGGCCGAGGCTTCTTGCGAGGTCAGGCCAAAGAAGAGGAATAGGGCCGGGACCATGATGAAGCCGCCCCCGGCGCCGATGATCGTGCCGTAGGTGCCGGCAAACCAGCCCAAGAAGATCAGCGCAACGGCCAGTATCACGGGGTTCGCTAACCAGTCAGGCACGGTCCCTCCCTTGCGGCGGTGCTGCCGCCCGGCGCGCGGCGTCCGATGACGGCGGCCGGCACAATGCTACCTATTCCCGCCCGGTGGTGGTGAAAGCCGGCGCGGGACTCACTCCCTCACAGGGGTAGGTTTTTTGTCTGCATCAGGATTTTCAGGATGCACGGATGAGCAGGATGGATTCCCGCTCCGTATCGGGGTACGGGACATGCTTGCGCGGGAATGACGAGGCCGGGGGCACGAGTAACCCTGGATTCCGGCGCAAGCCGGAATGACGGGAGCGCGGCCAGGGCGCCCACAAGGGACGCCCCTACGGTGTTGGTGGAGGGACGCCAGGATTGCTGCAGCGGGGGGACGGGCGCAACATGTTGCGCCCCTACATCAAAAACTACCCTTGTCAGCCCGCCCGTTCCGCGCCGCCGCTGGCCTGGAGCGCGAAGTGTGCCGCAATGGCGGCCAGCGCCGGTATAATCGGGGCAATGTCTAGGCAGTGAGAGGAGACAATCCATGGCCCAGCAGACCGCCCGCCGCCGTTCCCGGCCCGCGTCGTCGGAGTCTACCGCCGGTCGGCGCCCCGTGCCGACGCTGCTCCCTACGTCCGTTGTCGGCAGCTACGCCCTGCCGAGTTGGTTTTGGACGGCGCTCAAGGCTATCGAGCAGGGAGACTACGGCCAAACCGACGCGCGCGAGACGTTTGACGACGCGGTTGGCCTCGCGATCCGCGATCAGGAGCGTGCGGGCATTGACATCATCACCGACGGCGAGATGCGCCGCTGGTACTTCGTCCAGGGCTTCTATAGTCATTTCTCCGGCTTGGAGTCGCGCGAGCCGCTACGAAAGGTCGGCATTGACGGCTACGACAGCCCGCCGCGCTACCGCCCAATCGAGCGGGTGACGGTTCCGAACGGTTTGGGCATTGTCGAGGAGTTCGCGCACTCGCGGCAGCAGACCGAGCACGCGCTGAAGATGACCTGCCCCGGCCCGCTGACGTTGACGATCCACGTCCAGACGCGCTCCGGCGACGTGTACGACGGCGACCGCCTGGCGCTGGCCTACGACGTGGCCGGCGCGATCAACCGCGAGCTACACGCCTTGGCCGATGCCGGCGCGACTTTTATCCAGCTCGATGAGCCGTCGTATTCGATTATCCCCGGCGAGGCGCAGGAGTGGGTGGAGCTGTACAACACGGCCGTCAAGGGCGTGCGCGAGAAGGGTGTCAAGCTGGGGCTGCACGTCTGTTTCGGCAATCTCGGCAGCCGGCCCCGGGGCAAGCGGACCTATCGCTGGATGTTCCCCGACCTGATGGACACCGACTGCGACGAGATCGTCCTGGAGTTTGCCAACCGCGAGATGCGCGAAGTGGACCTGTTGGGTGAGATTGCCCAGGACCGCGCGACCGGTGTTGGCCTCGTGGACGTGAAGTCGTTCTACGTCGAGTCGCCGGAGGATGTAGCGGAGCGGATACGCGAGGCGCTTCAATACTGCCCGCCGGAGAAGATGACGGTCGTCCCCGACTGCGGGTTCTTCCAGCTGCCCCGCTGGCTGGCCTTCCAGAAGCTCCAGCGGCTAGTGCAGGGCGTCGAGATCGTGCGCCAGGAGTTGACCGGGGAGCGGGGGTAGACAGCCCCTCACAAGGGCAGGTTTTTGTCTGCATCAGGATTTGCAGGATGCAAGGATTTGCAGGATAGATTCCCGCTGGCGCGGGACCTAACCCCCGGCCCCTTCCCTGGTGGGGAAGGGGAGTTTGGATTCCGGCTTCCGCCGGAATGACGGGAGAGACGGGCGCGATGAATCGCGCCCCTACACGAAAAACCTACCCTTGTGAGCCTGTGGTCCCACCGTTGCGACGGGGGGACGGGGATTGCTGTGTTCGCGGGAAGGACAGGCGCCGCGTTGGGTAGGAGGTGAGTATGGCGACGACGATGGAAAAGCTGCTCACGGCCGACGACCTGCTGCGGCTGGACAGCGCGGGCGTGCGCGGCGAGTTGATTCGGGGAGTGCTACACGAGACCATGCCAGCAGGATACGCACACGGCAAGATCGTAATGAATCTGGGCATTTTACTGGGTCTCTTCGTCAAGCCTCGGAGACTAGGGACCTTGATAGCCTCGGACTCGGGTGTCTGGCTGGAGCGGGACCCGGATACCGTGCGCGAGCCGGACATTGCCTACTTCTCGGCGGCGAAAATACCGCTGGACGCGCTGGATACCGGCTACGCCGAGGTGCCGCCCGACCTGGTCGTGGAGATCACCTCCCCCAGCACCGGCCGGCGCGAGGCCCACAACAAGGCCCTGATGTGGCTGAGTTACGGCGTGGACCTGGTGTGGGTGGTGCAGCTCGACACCCGCACCGTGGACGTGTATCAGCCCAACCGCGCGGTCGTGACACTCGATGAGCACGACACGCTCGCCGGCCACGACGTACTGCCCGGCTTCACCTGTGCGGTCAGCGAGGTCTTCGACACGTAGCGCATTTTTCATGGCTCCCAACTTACCCTTGTCAGGGACCATAGGGGGCCGGCTAAGTGAAGGACAATCGCATGGATGGCGTGACGTTTGACCGGCTTTCCGTTGGGCAGACCGTGCGGGATGCCACGACGATTACGGAGACGCATCTGGTGCTCGCGGCCGGCATCTTCAAGGACTTCAACCCGGTCCATGCGGACGAATCGTTCGCGGCGGCGAGCCGGTTTGGGACGCGGGTGGTCCACGGGATGCTTACCGCCGGCATGATGATTGGCGTGCTCGGCAGCTACCTGGGCGCCGGGGCGCTGGCCTTGGTCGAGCAGCAGCTCCGCTTTGTCGGCGCCGTGCATCCCGGCGACACCGTGGCGACCGAGTGGACGGTCGAGTCGCTGGAGCCGAAGCCGCGGCTGCGCGAGGGGGGCGGGCTGGTGGAGTTTCGCGGGACGTGCCGCACGGTCGGCGGCCAGGTAGTGATCGAGGGCACGTGTAAGTTCCTCGTGCGCGGTGCAGCGCCGTCAGCGGACAGCCGTTAGCCGTCAGCTATCAGCAAACGGCGGAGAGCGTTATAGATGACTACCGGACTGAGTCCAAAGCTCGTAGATGATGCACTGGTGGAGCGCATTATTGCGGTCCTGCCGTGGGCAGAGTGGGTACACGATGATGAGATCGGGGAGATGGAGGTTGTCTTGCCCGGTGGCGCCGGCCGTGAAGCGCAGTGGATAGACTTGGACGACTATTGGAATCTCCATCTGCGGCTCGATCCAGTGAGCGGCGAGCCGATAAGCATCGTCATTTACCCCTTCCGCTCCTGGTTAGCCGCACAGGAGCGGAAGCCTTTATCCTCTCCTGACGCTCCTATTGACTATGCTGTGGCCCTGCGCCATCTCGCGCAGAGCCTCCGCCGCCTTGGGAGAGAATGGAAAGCGAGCAATCGGGAGATGGCCGCGGCGGCGGCGGGTCGCTGTGCCGACTCCCCTTCCCTACAGGGCCGGGGCTAGGCCGCCCCCCATGGCCCCCCCGCTGCGGGAGACTTTTGCGTAACCCGTCATTCCCGCGAAAGCGGGAATCCAAAAACCGGTCTTCCCAGGTTAGCGAGGAGTGAAGCATCGTCCCCCTGGCACTCCATCTGAGAGTTATGCAAAGGTCTCCTGTGGCGGGAGGACGGGGATGTTCTCTCGCCATCGAGTTGTCAACTTTCATTCGGGAGTGGGAGCCGGGCGGTGTGCCATAACGAGCGCGCGCCTGGACGCACCCGGCCCGGCGTAGCCTCGCGGGGCACGATCTCGCAGTATAGGATACGGAGGATGACTACTGCTCGTTCGTCCGAGCACGCGGCCGTCATCGGTACCGGGGCGTGGGGCCTGACGCTGGCCATGCTGCTGGCGCGTAACGGCGTGCCGACGACGCTGTGGGCGCGTACTGCGGACGAGGCGGCGGCGCTGCGGACCACTCGCCACCATCCGACGCGCCTGACCGACGTGCGATTGCCTGACGAACTGCGCGTGACGGATGACCTCGCCGCGGCGGTGGCGCCGGCGGCGGTCGTGCTCGTCGTGGTGCCTTCGCAGACGATGCGGGCCAATGCCGAGCGTCTGGCGCCGCACCTCTCGCGCGAGGCGGTTGTGGTCAGTGCGAGCAAGGGCATCGAGATCGAGACGAGCCGGCGCATGACGGAAGTGCTCGCCGCGGCGCTGCCGCTGATTCCGGTCGAGCGGATCGGCACGTTGTCCGGCCCCAACCTGGCTCGCGAGATCGCCGCCGGCCTCCCGGCGACGACGGTGGTGGCAGCGCCTGAGGAAGCGGTTGCCGTGCGGGTGCAGCGCCTGTTGATGAGCGCCACCTTCCGGGTCTACACGCACACCGACGTGATCGGAGTCGAGCTTGGCGGGGTGTTGAAGAACATCGTGGCGCTGGGAGCGGGTCTCGGTGACGGCCTGGGGCTGGGCGACAATGCCAAGGCGGCGTTCATGACGCGGGGATTGGCGGAGATCGCGCGCCTCGGTGTGGCGGCCGGGGCGCAGGCGCTCACCTTTGCGGGCTTGGCCGGTGTGGGCGACGTGGTCGCAACCTGTTCCAGCCGGTTGAGCCGCAATCGGCGCACCGGGGAGCAGCTGGCGCGTGGCGTCCCGCTGGCGACCATTCAAGCGCAGCTCGGCGGCGTTGCGGAGGGAGTGCCGACCACCCGCGCGGCGCGGATTCTGGCGCGCCGGCTCGGTGTCGAAATGCCGATCACCGAGCTGATGTACGCGGTGCTCTTCGAGGGCAAAGACCCGCGTGCTGCCAGCGTGGAGCTGATGGCCCGCGACCCCAAGCACGAGCTGGAAGGGTTGCGTGCTCAGGCCGCGTCGCGGTAGCCCCCCTATGGCCCCCCCCGCTGCGGCGGGCTTAATACACGACACTTTTGGGGAGCGGGGGTGGCCGGGCGACGAGCCGGAGGCGCACGGACAGCCGGTGTCCCAGGGACAGCCGGCGCCGCAGGAGGCGCAGCCCGAGGGTGAACAGGCTGAAGCGCGGTTGTCGGCCCCGTGTGAGTTCCCGGCGGAGCCGCGCCGTGTGCGCCACCTGGGTCCCGAGGTTGAGCATCCACACATAGGCCAGGGCCATCACCAGCCACAGGACATTGGCCCGCTCGGCGCGCCAGACCCGGCTGCGTTGCCACTGCCACCCGTAGGACTTGAAGTCCCGGAAGGCCAGCTCCTCCCACATCCGCATACTGTACCAGTCGCTCTGCGCGGCCGGGTGGTTGGTCAAGAGCAGCCACGGCTCGGCGTGCCCGGGCTGCCAGCGCCCTTGGGCCCAACACCGGAGCCAGCCCGCCTGCTTGAAGGCCGCCACCGGGGCCCGCCAGGCATCGCCGGGTTGCGACACCAGGCTCCCGAAGGGCACGGGCGTTTGTCCGTCCACCCGCACCCGCACCTGCTTGGTGACTCGGACCAGGTAGTACCAGCCCAGCCCTTCGATGGCGCGGAGCAACGCGGGCGAGGTGCCAATCCCACGGTCGGCTTGGACCACCACCGGGCGCCGGTCCGCCAGGCCCGCGGCGACCCAGGTGAGCAAGGTGGTAATCAACGCCACCTGGCCCATCGGCCACTGGGTGGGGGAATAGCACCACCAGGCCAGGGGGATGGCACGACCCCGATAGGCCAGACTGACGGCCATCACCTTGAGCCGCGCCTGCAGGCTGGTCTCATCCACCAGCAACACCACTGGCCCACGGCCGGACAGGTGACTGAGCACCCACGCTGCCAACGCCTGGCAGCCCTGGGCCCAGTCGAGACGCGGGTTGGCCAGGAACCGTTGCAGCCGGCGCTCGACGGTATCCGGCTTGCCCAGTGCCGGCACCGCCTCGGCGACGGCGTTGAGCGTGCAGCATCGCGCGGCGGCTACCCCAAAGCTGAACCCGCTCAAGACCTTCACCAGGGGTTTGCTCAACTGGGGCATGCGGCGTTCGACCTCGTGGTGCCAGTGGTACAATGCCTGCCGTTGGCTCATGGACCCACTCCTTCCCGGTGTCTTCAACCTCAGGATGGAGTACGGTGCTTCCATGAGTCAACTCCTCACCTACCCCGGTCTGAAAAGTGTCGTGTATTAAGGCTGCGGCGGGGGGACAGGGAAGTAATCCCTATGCTGCGCGTGCGTCTCGGTCACGATTCCGGGCCAGGGTTAGGCGGTAGTCGGCTTCGAGGTGGGTCCAGAACTGGGCATCAATCCCGAGTACCTGCTCCAGTCCAATGGCAGTCTCCGGGGTGATGGCCTTCTTCGCCTTGATGATCTCGTTTATGACTTGTGCCGGCCGGCCAAGCCGTGTCGCAAGCTCCTTCTGGGTCATTCCGCGAGCATCGAGCTCCTCCGCCAGGACTTCGCCCGGCGGGATCGGCAGGTCCGACCACAAACGCGGAGCCTTAGTCATCATAGTGGTTGCTTACCTCCTGTATGATGACACTCTCCTCCGTGTCACCCGGCGTCACGATGAGGCGCCAGCGGCCTGTCAGATAGATAGACAACTCCCCTTTCCTCGCTCCCTTCAGAGGATGCAGATGCAGCGACCGGATATTGTGCGCTGCTTGCAGGTCGCTGACCGCATAGAGCAGTTTAACGCGGGTGATGTACTTTCGCCCGACATCCGGCCCCCACTGCCGGTTTGCCCGGTCTGACTCTTCGTAGCTCCGCCGCAGCCGAGCAGTTCTGAATGAGACTTCTACCATTCACCCTATGGGTGATGATACACAGAGTCGGCATGGCTGTCAATGGGCTAGGTCACGAGGCGCCGGAATGGTTCGGTAGCGATTGGCGCTGCTAGTCGCTCGGCCACGCGGTTGCTTTCCAGGGCCACGCGGATGATGGTGAAAGCCTCTTGCGCTGCTGCCACCGTGCGCGCCACATCGTCTTCCGTATGAGCGGCGTTCAGGTAGAAGGCGTGGGGAGCAATAATGCCGCGCTTGGCCATCTCCTGGATGTAGAGCGTGAGCACTTGCTGGCACAGCGTGGGATCGGCGACCCGGAAGTGCAGGGTCGGGTGCCAGTCGGCTCCGGCGCATTCCCCGTCAAGCCCCGTCTCGTCGATGGCGCTATTGATGCCCGTTTTGAGCAACCGGCCGATGTGGTGGATGTGGGCAATCGCCTGGCGCTGCCGTAGCTCGCGGATGGTCGTCAGCGCCGCGGTGATACCGATGGTATCGCTCCAGTAGGTGCTGGAGATGAACATCCGGCTGGCCGGCTCCATCACCCAGCGTTGCCCGACGACCGCCCCCATTGCGTAGCCGTTGGACATCGCCTTGGCTAGGACCGTCATGTCGGGGGTAACGCCGACGTATTCCTGCACGCCGCCGAGCGCCGGGCGAAAGCCCGACGTTACCTCGTCGAAGATCAGCACCACTCCCTCGCGCGTAGCCAGGTCGCGCACGCCCTCCAGATACCCGGCCGGTGGACGCTCCGAGCGCAGCGGCTCCATGATGATGGCGGCCACCTCACCCGCGTGCTGCTCCAAGAGCCGCTCCAGCGCGGGTAAGTCGCCGTAAGGGAACGGGTAGCTGGTGCCGGCCAGTCCTTGCGGTACCCCGATTGGCTCGATCCCCGGGAAGAGGTGGTCGTCGAGTCGGTCGTCCGGGGCCAGGTTGGCGGCCAGGTACCAGTCGTGCCAGCCGTGGTAGCCGCAAAACAACACTTTATCGCGCCCCGTCGTGCCGCGGGCGATGCGGACTGCGATAGTGCAGGCCTCGCCGCCACCCTTGGCATAGCGCACCATCTCGGCGCTCGGGATGGTGCGGACCAGCTCCTCGGCCAGCTCGATCTCCCGCTCGTGGTTGAGGGTGTAGATGGGGCTGGCGTCAATCCGCTCCTTGACGGCCGTGTCCACCACGTCATCGGCATAGCCTAGGACGATGGCGCCCACGGAGCTCATCCAATCGAGATACTCGTTGCCGTCCACGTCCCAGACGCGCGCACCTTTGGCGCGGGCCGCATAGACGGGGCTGACACCGTAGGCGAAGCGCGACGGGCGCCGGCTGATGAGCTGCGTGGCGCCGGGAATGAGATGGAGCGCCTGCTGATAGAGATCGAGCGAACGCTGCACACCGCGCGGGGTGCTCTGCGTGGTCATGCCTGGTGCTCCCTTCCGGCCCTCGCCTTGAGCCGGCAGTGTGTTGCTTCCGCGGGAATCTCGCGGGTGCCCCCTATGGCCCCCCTTAATACACGACACTTTTCAGACCGGGGTAGGTGAGGAGTTGACTCATGGAAGCACCGTACTCCATCCTGAGGTTGAAGACACCGGGAAGGAGTGGGTCCATGAGCCAACGGCAGGCATTGTACCACTGGCACCACGAGGTCGAACGCCGCATGCCCCAGTTGAGCAAACCCCTGGTGAAGGTCTTGAGCGGGTTCAGCTTTGGGGTAGCCGCCGCGCGATGCTGCACGCTCAACGCCGTCGCCGAGGCGGTGCCGGCACTGGGCAAGCCGGATACCGTCGAGCGCCGGCTGCAACGGTTCCTGGCCAACCCGCGTCTCGACTGGGCCCAGGGCTGCCAGGCGTTGGCAGCGTGGGTGCTCAGTCACCTGTCCGGCCGTGGGCCAGTGGTGTTGCTGGTGGATGAGACCAGCCTGCAGGCGCGGCTCAAGGTGATGGCCGTCAGTCTGGCCTATCGGGGTCGTGCCATCCCCCTGGCCTGGTGGTGCTATTCCCCCACCCAGTGGCCGATGGGCCAGGTGGCGTTGATTACCACCTTGCTCACCTGGGTCGCCGCGGGCCTGGCGGACCGGCGCCCGGTGGTGGTCCAAGCCGACCGTGGGATTGGCACCTCGCCCGCGTTGCTCCGCGCCATCGAAGGGCTGGGCTGGTACTACCTGGTCCGAGTCACCAAGCAGGTGCGGGTGCGGGTGGACGGACAAACGCCCGTGCCCTTCGGGAGCCTGGTGTCGCAACCCGGCGATGCCTGGCGGGCCCCGGTGGCGGCCTTCAAGCAGGCGGGCTGGCTCCGGTGTTGGGCCCAAGGGCGCTGGCAGCCCGGGCACGCCGAGCCGTGGCTGCTCTTGACCAACCACCCGGCCGCGCAGAGCGACTGGTACAGTATGCGGATGTGGGAGGAGCTGGCCTTCCGGGACTTCAAGTCCTACGGGTGGCAGTGGCAACGCAGCCGGGTCTGGCGCGCCGAGCGGGCCAATGTCCTGTGGCTGGTGATGGCCCTGGCCTATGTGTGGATGCTCAACCTCGGGACCCAGGTGGCGCACACGGCGCGGCTCCGCCGGGAACTCACACGGGGCCGACAACCGCGCTTCAGCCTGTTCACCCTCGGGCTGCGCCTCCTGCGGCGCCGGCTGTCCCTGGGACACCGGCTGTCCGTGCGCCTCCGGCTCGTCGCCCGGCCACCCCCGCTCCCCAAAAGTGTCGTGTATTAAGCTATGGCCCCCCCGCTGCGGCGGGGGGACAGGGGAATGATGGGCCATTCCGGGGCTAGAGCAAGCCGGTAGCGTGCAAGAAGGCCCGTAGATCAGCCATCTCGTCGTCGGTGGCGTTCGGCGCCGGCGACCGCCGCCAGCGCGGTGCCACGCCGTAGATTTCCAGCAACGCATGGGCCATCAGCCCGTCAAAGCCGTACCGCACCCGGCGCGCCTCTTGCCAGAGCGGCTGCTCGTAGCGCCTGATTGTAGCCCAGGCGGCGGCACTGTCACCGCGTTGGATCGCCTGCCAATACCCTAGGCATGTCTCGGCATGGCAGCGGATGAAGACATCCAGCCAAGCGTAACAGCCGTGTGGCCAGAGGAGATGGTGGCGCTTCATCGCGCCGCCACCGACCATCGTCCAGCGGTCGCCCCAGCGCAGCAACACCTCGTGCGCGTAGTCCAAGCCGAAGTCCTCCTTGAAGGCCAGGACGTTCGGCTCGTCCTCGATGAGTTCGCAGGTCCGCAGGGGTACGTCGCCGACCAGCATCACACGCATCTCGGCGGCGACGGCGCGATAATAGTCGGCCAGCGTTTCGGCTGTGCCGAGCGCCCCCGGCCACCCGGCGGGCCGGACCATGTACAGATCAAAGTCCAGCTCGCGGACGTAGCGGCCGAACTCCTGCGCCTTGTTCAGCCCCCACATGTTGTCGCAGGCGATGGTCACGGCCCGGCCGCCGACGTGCTCGATCACCGTCCGGTGTACGGCCGCCACCTCGTCGTCGGTCAGGAGCGAGATGAGGCTATCGCCCCAGGTCAGCATGATGACGTTGCCGCTGTTGGCGATGGTGTAGTCAATCGCTGACCGGATACCGTGATGGTCCAGCTCCCCATCGCGCGTGAAGATCGTCGGCAAGGAGTTGACCGGCCCCTGCAGCCGCGCTCGGATTTCGTCGGGTGCTTGCATCGCCTGGTCACGCTCCTCTGCACCGGTTGGTTGATGGTACCAATGCGACTGCCGGCGCGCTTGACAGAGGCGAGGAGACTGGCAGGTACGAAGAGGTAAGTATCGGGAGTGCAGCGAGTGGGGTGTGACTACAGAGCGCGGGCCACAGCGGCAAGCGGACCAGCCCCGTCAAATAGATCCACCGACCAGTTTTGGCCCTGTTCCAGGGCATTGGTCTTGCGTAAGCGGATCTGGCCGCAGGCCCCGTTTAGCTCGTGGCGCGCTCTTGTTACCTCGGCCATCATCCTCTCGACAGCTCCCGACCGTCGCACCGCAGCTCGGGCAGTCGGCGGCCCACAAATGTAGGCGTGGGGTGTCACCGAGTTGATCCGCGCACAGTCGTCAGCGGAAGGTAAACGCACATTCCCTCGTACAAAGGGTGTCAGGAGCGCAAACGGAGACGGGATCAGCATACTATCCCATACACGGTCGTCATGAGCATTGGACGAACCGTGATGGGCAACCTTGAACACCTCTGCTCGCTCTCCAGGTCGGCGACTTTCGTGATCGTCAACGATACACGTCCAGCCGGTATGAGGATTAGCCGTTTTCTCCAAATCTGCACCCAGCAGGACGGCTGTGGAGCCAATTCTTACCCAGAGGACGACTGCGGTGTCGTTGGGCGATGGTGACGGCAAGTGCCGCGGTGCGTCGCCCGGTTGCGGAAGAAGATTACCGATGGCTCGAATTGCCCGTGTGATAGAAGCGTCTGATGGAGACAGTGACAGCACGGTACTCCCTGTGTGGTCGCCCATCAGGTGCTGCTGGAACAGGGCCCGCTCGGCGTTAGCCCAGCGTATGAGCGGCGGCCCGGAAACTGCTGATCGTTGTTCCAAGACGGTCAGGACATCGTGGAGTTCACGGGCACCTGATGACTGAGTATATGCGGCCTGAGTCCCAATCACCGTGAGTACTTCGGGGTTACGCAGCGCAGACGAGCAGTAGAATTCGGCGGCCGCACAGGTATGAACGACCTCAGCTAGTCCACGGATATGGTCGTCGTGCCAATGAGTAGCGACGATAAGTCGCACTGCGGAGGCCGGGTCATGGCCTATCCGCCGCAGATATGCCAAGGCTGGCTGCACGCGACGCCGCAGGTCGAAGCACGAGTCAACCAGCAACCAGGCTCCGGACCCCAGATGCACGAGGATGCATTCGCCGAATCCTGGGCCGAATAGCGAAACTTCCACCTCATCGGCACGAGGCGGTGTGGCGAGATCAGGCATCCTCCGCTAACTGTTGTATGCGTGCTGCCCAGCCTTGGGCCTCGCGTAAGTCGTCCGCGGTCCAGCCAGGTAGCCGTTGCATCTTGATGAGGGAGGCACGCATCCGAGGCCCACCAATCATGTCCCGGTAGCCGATGGCCCAATAGAAGTGCGCTCCTGGGACCACCAGTGGGCGATCATCTGGGGATATCTCCTCAAGATAGATCTCCACCTCCTCGTCGGGCGACTGCTCAAGAACGTCTTTGATGATCGCGGTGAAAGTCTCCTCGCCTACGGACACGACATGCCCTTGCCACTTGCCCTTGATATCGAAGTGTTCACGTGGGCCGGCAAGGGGAGGACGGCTCTGGTGTCGTGGCGGCGCGGAGGTCTGTGTCTCGGTAACTGAAGTATCTGCCGTCATTGCTACAGCCCCCAGCACGGAAGGTTGGAAATCGGGCATGTTTGCTGCACCGATGCCCACCTCTGGAGGATACATCGCTTTACGACGCTGCACGAACTCAACCGACCTGCTCGTATCTCCTGGGCGCGGCTTCGTATGCTTGGATGTGCCCTCGCGTGGCTCTAGGATGCTCACCAATGGTGGGCGTGACGGCACTGGCGACATTAGCACAACTCCCCTATGTGCCGGATTATCTCATCCGATCGTCGCAGCGATTCAGTCCACTGCTCTTCTGCTATGCTCAGTATAGCGTTCGCGCTCCTGGCCAGGGTGTCCTCAACCTCAAAGTGATCGTTGACCTCAACGAACAGACCGTTCTCAATCCTATTGGACGGCTCAACACGCACATGCATAGCACCATCTAAATGGTCGACCCGCATCCCCACGATTGTAAGTGCTCCCATACCTGGATTATTCAGAACAGACTGCCAGTGCTCCTTGGGGGCGAGCTTATGCTCGATAGCGTGCCAGACTTCCTCAGACTCTAGCCGAAAGTGGACTTCCCGGTTTAAACCCAGTTTAGCAAGCGGTGTGTGCCTGAGAATCCTGAACGTCCCTACTGCAAGGTCTCGCAGTGAATCGTAGAGCGGTGCCTGTGTGGTAGAAAGCATAAATCTGTTATTGAGAGCCTGAAGAGCATACTGCTCTGTGTGAAATGAGCATATGTCAGCCGTAATGACATCAACCTGGGCATTCTCCAACTCAGTCTCGCTCCACAGTTCCTGCGCCACATACCAGGAAGGGTGGAAGATGGCTGGGTTGAAGGAGCCAATGAATACGATGCTCACACCCTCCAGAGCGATCTGCGGCATCCCCATGGTAGAGTGCAGTATAGCCTTAATCCGCGATCCTGTCCCATAGCTACTCGAAATTTGCTCGGCGCGGGACTAATCCCGCGGGGATGAGGCTATCGCCCCAGGTCAGCATGATGACGTTGCCGCCGTTGGCGATGGTGTAGTCAATCGCGGACCGGATACCGTGGTGATCCAGCTCGCCATCGCGCGTGAAGATCGTCGGCAAGGAGTTGACCGGCCCCTGCAGCCGCGCTCGGATTTCGTCGGGTGCTTGCATCGCCTGGTCACGCTCCTCCGCACCGGTTGGTTGATGGTACCAAAAATGAGGAATTACATACCAAATTTAAGTCCGGCAAGGCTTGACAGATATATTCCCGCAGCGGATACTTAGGCCGGCAGTAGCTGGGTATCACGCCCTATTGCGGCCTTCGTCGAGGATGGGGCTGCTTGTGGCGAGTTGCCCAGTTTTCTGCTGCAAGGGAGGCCGCGCGGGGAATCCAAGGTTCCGGTGCATTGGGCTTGTCGTTGGTGGTTTCTTCAGTAGTAGTGTGTATTTGGAACATGTGGGGGAGGGGGTAACAGGAGTAGACATGGTAGTAGACAATCGCACGTTCATCCGAATTGACCGGTTCACGCAGGATGTGATCAAATCATCGGGAAAAGATGCTTCTGCACCTCAAGGTTCATGGACGGAAGGACACATATCGGCCGTCGGTAGTGATAGACCTAATTGGTTGTTTCTGGCCGGAGAGACAGTGCAACTGTATTTCGAGGCTCTGGCTGCGCTAGAGAGCGATCCGGTATTCGAGCACCACACTCGTGAAGACTTAGATGAGTATCTAGCGGTTCTGGGGTATGATCTCGTTGTCAACCGGGAGCAAATGAGCAGCAGTCGTGCGCGCTGCGAGCGAATACGGCGCTTCTTCGCTGCACTCGCCCAACCGTTGGTACCATACGAGGTCGTGTTCGACGTGGAAGGGATCAGGTTCGGGTCCGGCCGCCTGACCGTCGGTGATGTCGTGTTTCGAGAGTTCGGTCCGGAGCTTGCAAAGGGGTGGGATTACACGAAGGCTGAGGGGTCGTTTCAGGAGATTCTCAGGAAGACCCTTGCCGAGCTTGCCGGTCAGCCAGTGGGTATTGTCACGGTCCAGGCCGGCTCGGCCAGAAGAGCCGTGAGTCGTGCTCAGGGATATTTCGACTGCGCCCTGAATACCCTGAGACTCTGTATCGGTGCTTTCCCGTGGGCAGTGGTCTACGACCAGGAACTGCTCCAGCGTCGTGGCCGTTTTTTCGTCGTCAGACAGCTCAAGCCTGAAGTGCGACCGGTGCGGATTGATGGCAGTGACAGATTTCAACGTATAGATTGTGATCTAGCCGGGCCGTTGGAGGAGTCAACTGAGGAGTTTATAGAACGTCTAGCGCCTCTCCACGACGGAACTCTTCCGGGGTGGCTTCGTGATGCCCTATTACGTAGCATAGAGTGGATTGGCACAAGCATCACTCGTGAGCAGTACGATCATAAGATCGTTGATATTTCCACCGCGCTAGAGACCGTGCTTACGACGAGAGATGACAGGCGAAAAGGTGAAGCCGTTGCCCTCAGGTCAATGCTTCTGTCAATGGCCTTGGGCGATGGATCTCCACCTCCCAGAGATCTCCTGCATCTCTATAGACTGCGGGCGGACGTGGTTCATGGCGTTTCAGCTGGAGTATGTGCGAAGAGTGATTTCCGCGAACTTTTTTGGCGTACTAAGAATGTCATTCTGAACACCATCGAACTGAACAACACACAGGGTCCGCTCACCCGCCCAAGCCATCTCATCGAGCTGCTAGAGTCACGCGAGCGGTTGGAAAAGGCGATAGGCTGGCTCGAACGCTGGCAGGATGAAGACACAAGGGCAGTGATCGAGTATGCCAAGTCGCGCCTCCAGAAGCAGGAAGGGGGGACTGTGTGATGCGCTCGAAGCTCAAAACTACGGCCCATGTGCTGTTGTTCGTGCTCGCGTTCGTGGTGTTCTACGTGGGGCTGTTTGTTGGGTTGCAGGTTAATGCGAACGGCGGCACGATTCTCTGGATTGCAGCGGCGGCGATAGCCGGACTGAATATATTGTGGATGGTGCGGTCGGGAAGGAAGTAGTCCCCCCACACACGCGGGGAGTGACCATACCGGACCCTCCATACCGCGGTCCGCCGCGAGGCACAGCCGGCCGTGCCATCCCAGTAAATTGTTGCTACAATATAAGCATGGCAATGGGACCGAAATACGAGTGGGACCCATCCAAACGGCGAACTAATCAGGCCAAGCACCGCGTGGATTTCACGGCGATGGAGGCGTTCGAATGGGAAACCGCCGTCATCGAACCGGACGACTATCCCGCGGAAGCACGCTGGAACGCCATCGGCTTCATCGGTCTCGTTTTGCACTTCGTGGTCTACACCGCGCGTGGGGAGCACATTCGCATCATCAGTCTGCGGAAGGCAGACCGCAAGGAGATGAGGGAATATGCCGAAGCTTAAACCGGGCACCGTGTGGCCAGCGCCCGCGACGGTTGATTTGACCGAGGCGCAACTCAATGCGCTGGCGGCAACCGATCTGACGTTCGACCAGGTTGAGGCAAGGTACGGCGAGGATATCGCCATTCGAGTTGGTATCGCCAGAGACCCAGACACGCGGGAACTCACTGCGGAAGACTTCGCGCGGATGCGCCCCGCAACTGAGGTCGCGCCGCACCTCGTCGCGGCCTACCGGCGTGGTCGTGGAAAGCAGAAAGCGCCGACGAAGCAACACATCGGCATTCGGCTCGACGCCGATATTGTCGCCCATTTCCGTGCTGGAGGGCGCGGCTGGCAGACCCGGCTCAATGACACCCTGCGGCAGGCGGTCTTTGGCCCCTCCGCGGCCGGGGAGCGGAAGTGAGCAGCGTTATGTGGTCACCCGCACACGAGGGACTCAACTTTGGGCTACGCTAACCTGGGGAAGGGGAGCGGGAGACGGGATTCGAACCCGCGACAACCTGCTTGGAAGGCAGGAGCTCTACCGAACTGAGCTACCCCCGCGTGCTACACCGGTCATTATACAGCATCCGTCGTCCGCGGTCGGGCCGTGCTCACCACCAGCGCCAGAGGCGCCGGAGCCGACGCCACCAACGTCCGGGCTGCGGTTGAGCGCCGTGTAGCTGCCCGCTGGTGGTGACGTGGGCATCGCCGGCTTTGATCGGCAAGCTACAGCGCGAGCAGTAGTCGGTGCGTCCCCGCAACTGCTTGTAGCAATAGGGGCAGAGTAGTTGCTGGGCGGTAGAAGGCTCGTTCATTGGTGCCGAATCCGCCAATCCGGGCGGCTCATGCGGCTGACAATGGGCGCAGCAGCCGGTGTGCCAAAAGAAACGAGACAGGCCCACCGGTTGATGGTACCTGTCTCGCGTTGATTTTCCTGCCGGACGAGGCGTCCCACGTGCCTCAACGAGGCCGGACGTCCCGGGCGCCGTAACGACTACCCGTTCGGAACCGTCAAATGGAGGGCCTGTCCGGGGTCGCTTGCCCCTGTACACCCGGTACAGGGGCACTAACAGCCTAGTTGCCATCTCCCGAGGACCGACAACGGATGCTTACGAAGCAAAACAGTCACAGTCTCGCCTCCTTCCGCTGTGGATTTGGGAGCCACTGCCCCTCTAGTTCTATAATAGGGGCGGCCGGCGCCCCTGTCAAGAGGGGATGAACCGGCGGCAGTGAAAGGAGCGGAACGATGCCAGCCACCGCGGCCACAGAGCGGCAGCGCCAGCTCTACCGCCTCCTTGCCCGCCTCGCCATCCGCGTGGGCCTGGTCGTCGTGATCTACTTCGTCATCACCTTTCTACCCCGGCCGGCCGGGCTAAGTCTGTGGATGGGACCGGTCGCGGCGGCGATCTTGGTGCTGGCGGTGCTGATCCTAGTCGGCTCGGTGCTCTACGATACGCTCTTCTTCGACCGCTATTGGCGCGTCGTTGACAGCAAGTGAGCGTAGCTCCTAGCCCCCCTATGGTCCCCCCGCTGCGGCGGGGGGACGGGCGCAACATGTTGCGCCCCTACATAAAAAACCTGCCCGCTCAGGGCGGCTGCCGGGTTGTGCGGGCGTGGCGGGCCGTCAGATGGGCCTGGCGCAGCGGCTCGGGAATCCGGTAGCGGGACGTGCATTGCAGGGTCCAGGTGACGGCGGCGGCGAGATCAACGCAGTGCCCCACGGACACGTATACCGGCTGTACGCCGCTCCGCGTTCGCACGGCGGCGCCGACCGCGTCTCCTTGGTGGATCAGGGCGGCGCGAGCGCCGCGCTCCGGCGCGAGGGGACCGTGCTTGCCGATGAGGATGGACTTGGCGCAGCCAATGGCCGGGAGGTCGAGCAGCACGCCGAGGTGGCAGGCTAATCCGAACCGGCGCGGGTGGGCCAAACCTTGTCCGTCTACCAGGAGCAAGTCGGGTACACGGGTCAGCCGGGCCATCGCGGCGAGGACGGCCGGGGCCTCCCGGAACGAGAGCAAGCCGGGGACGTAGGGAAACTCGGCCGGGACAACGGCCTGGGCGGTCTCGACCGGAGTCAGCTCCGGGTAGCTCAGGACCGAGACAATGCCCACCATCTCGCCGCTCCGACCCGATGAGCGCGACCCTAGGGGGTGAACGTCGGCCCCGGCGACGAGGCGGACCTGCCCCAGCGCGGTGTGCCGTGCCACGCGGCCACTCAGCTCGTCCTGGATGGCGCGGGCCGCGGCCGGTGAGACATCCCAGCGGTGCAACTGTTGGCCGGCGAGGGTGACTGTGCCGGTATCGTGTATTTCCCGTGTTGGCATAGCGAAACTCACACTGCGCTACCCGGCCGGGGTGGCAAAGCCGTAGTTCAGGAGCCGCTCGGCGTCGGTGAAATGACCGCGACTGCCGAGGACGACGACCAGCAGCGAGCGGCCGCCCCGCTCGGCTGCCGCGACCAGCGTGTATCCGGCGTCGCCGGTCCAGCCGGGTTTCACGCCGAATGCGCCGGGATAGCTGCCGACCAAGCGATTGAGGTTGGTTGGACCAAACCAGCCGTGCGCTCGTCCCGCCTCGCGGCTGGCGTGAATCACCTTGCGTCGCGTGCCGACGATCTCGCGGAAGGTTGGATTCTGGAGCGCGTAGGTGGCCAGCACGGCGAGGTCGTAGGCGGAGGAATGCTGCGCGGGGTCGTCCAACCCACTCGGATTGGCAAAGTGCGTGTTCTGCAGGCCCAGTGTGGTCACCAAGTCGTTCATCAAGCGAATAAAGCGGGCGCGATCTCCGAATACCCCCCGCGCGATGACCTCGGCAGCATCATTCCCCGAGTCGAGCATCAGGCCATAGAGTAGCGCTTCGAGCGTGAGGCGCTCACCGGCCTGCAAGCCCATGCGGTTTGCGTCTGGCCTCATTCCTGCCACCACCGCCGCATCCACCTCGATGATCGTGTTCAACGGCGCATGTTCCAGGGCCACGATAGCCGTGACGATTTTTGCGGTGCTCGCCATCGCGCGGGGCGTGTGGTGATTTTTCACGTAGAGCACTTCGCGCCGATCCATATCCACGAGCACGGCGGCCTGGGCATCCAGCCCCGGGATACCAGGGACGATCCCAGTCGGAGCCGTGCCGAGTGCTCCTCCGGCGACCTGGGCCAGGCGATTGGCGCTATAGCGAATGCTGGGTGTCGGTACCGGTGACGCGGTAGGAGCCACCGTCGGCTGGAGCGCCGCCGGCTGGGTCTCCAGGACCACCGGAGCGTCTCGGTTGCCCAGCCGGGCCAGCGTGAGCTGGAAGATCACGAACAAGGCCAGTGCCAGCGGCGCCAGCAGCCACCATTCGGTGCGTCGGCGCCGGCGCGTGCCAGGCAGTGGAGGGGCCGGTGTGGGGTCGCCTACCGTGTCTATGGCCGCTTCCGACGACGCAAGCCGCTGCTCCCGGGACTCCCAGTCGGCGGCGGGATCGGTCGAAACGTCGTCGTTGCGCCGAGCCGGCGGCCGGCGGCTGCGCCGGATGCCAAACCGGCCCGGCGAGCGGCGCTGATCGGTATCTCGTTGCCGGTTGTCCGCGCTCATGGGTGTTGATCGTTGCCGGCCCGGCGCCGCGCCGGGCACTGGCCGCTCACCGGGCTGCCGCCACCAGCCGGTGCCCCAGTCCCGCAGCGTGGCGCGGCCGGGCTAAGGATAGCCCGGCGTTGCCTGACCGTCAACGCATGGATACTAGCCCCCCTATGGTCCCCCCGTTGCGACGGGGGGACGGGTCCACGCCGCGCGTCGTCTCGCGCGGCACGAGTGGTCCTTACGCTGCGGCGGGGCGACGGGCGCAACATGTTGCGCCCCTACAGCTTGGCGGAGGGCGGTGTGCTACACTGCGGCTACGATGTGGGTGCAAGTGCGTTATTTCGCTGCGGTGCGCGAGATAATCGGCGACAGTGCGGCGCGGTGGGAGCTACCGGAGGGCGCCACGGTCGGCGACCTGTGGGGACGCCTCGCCGCGGCCCATCCCCCCCTGCGGCAGCTGACTTGCACGGCGGCCGTCAACCAGGAGTACGTTTCCCCGGCGACGGTGCTGGCGGATGGCGACGAGGTGGTGTTCGTACCGCCGGTGAGCGGCGGCGCGCCGGGGGCGATGGGTGGGCCTCACCCCCCGGCCCCCTCTCTACCTGGTGGAGAGGGGGTGGATTCCCGCTTTCGCGGGAATGACGGATGGGGAGGCGGGAATGACGAGTTAGGCAAAAGTCTCCTGGCGTGGGAATGACGAGTTAGGCAAGGGTCTCAGGAGGTAGCAGGGATGGCACTCTGCCGGATCACGCGCGAGCCGATTGACGTTGATGCGCTCGTCGCTGCGGTGCAAGCCCCTACCGATGGGGCATTGTGCGTGTTCTCCGGGGTCGTTCGCGCCGATCCCGGTCCCGGTGGCGAGACGGATCGGGTGCAGGTGCTCGAATACGACGCCTATCCCGAAATGGCGGAGGCCAAGCTGGCCGAGGTGGCGGCGGAAGTCGCGGCGCGGTGGCCGGAGCAGAAGATCGCGATTGCCCACCGCATCGGCCGCCTCCAGGTCGGCGAGGCCTCGGTCGTCATCGCGGTGGCCTCGCCGCACCGTCACGAATCGTTCGAGGCGTGCCACTACGCCATCAACCGGGTGAAGAGCACCGCGCCGATCTGGAAGAAGGAAATCTACGGGTCCGGGGCGGAGTGGGTAGAGGGCGCGCTGCCCGGCGCTACGGTGGAGCCGGCCGACTCCGTACCGGCCTCCGGCTAAAGCCGAGACACTGCTCCGGTCGACTTACGCCCCGGCCCTTCCGTTGCCGCTCTCGGCACGGTCCAGTGCGGCTATCCCCGGCACGAGCGGCTCGATGCGCTCCCAGATGCGCTCGCCAACGTGGGTCACGGGCTGCGTGGCATCGAGCACCAGCCACCGCTCCGGGTTGGCACGCGCCAACTCGCGGAAGCCGCCACGCACGCGCTGGTGATACGCGAGGGCGCGGCGCTCGAAGCTGGACGCGGTTTCGTCACCATCGAAGAGGCGGTATTTGCGCTCCAACCCCACCACCGGGTCGAGATCGAGCAGCACCGTCAGTGCCGGGAGCAGCCCATCCGTCACCAGGCCCATGGTCGCCGCGATCCACTGCCGGTCAACCCCGGAGCCGTATCCCTGGTAGGCGTAGGTCGAGTCGACGTAGCGGTCGGTAATGACGACGGCGCCGGTCGCAAGCTGCGGCCGGATCACCTGCTGGAGATGGTCGCGGCGGCTGGCCATCATCAACAGCGCCTCGATGACCGGGTCCCGGTCGCTGACGGACGGGTCGAGCAGGACGGCGCGTAGCTGTTCTCCCAAAGGGGTACCGCCCGGCTCGCGCGTCGTATGCACCGCACGCCCCGCCGCACGCAGGCGCCGCGCCAGCAGTTCGATCTGAGTCGTCTTACCGGCCCCTTCCGGTCCCTCGAAGGAGACGAACAGGCCGCGCTGCTCGGCGTGGGCCGGAGTCTGCATTGGTGCGGGCACGCTCCTCCCCTTCTGTGCCATCGCTCGACCCGTCCTGTGGCTAACGCCGGCCGGTGCGGGGGGACGAGATACGGACCCGGCGATTCGGCTCCTGGCCGAGACTGCGGGAGATCAGCTTGGCCCGTGCCGCCAACTCGTGCTGGAGGCGGCGGATCGGCGCGTTTTGGGGCGCCAGTTCCATCGGCTCGGCCGTCGAAAGAGTCCGCTTGATCGCGTCGTAGGTTTCCTTGAGGGCCTGCCGGCGCGGCGAGCGGGGCTGCTCGGAATCGTCTTGGAAGGCGGCGGCGAGCGACTGCTGCATTTGCGCCACCGTGTTGCTGCGGAGGACGTATATCGGCACGCCGCTGGCCTGTGCTTGCCGCACCAAGCCGGTCTGCTTGCGGAAGTGGCTCTTGAGGGTCATCAGCGCATCGGCTTCATCGAGGTTGTCCGTGAGGAGCACCGGGATGCTGAGGGCGCGGCTGGCCTGAGCCAACCGATCACGATTGATGCCGAACGGATACAGGCGCACGGGCCGCCACGGCGGCGATTCGGGCGCGTCGTCATCGTCCGTGCTCTGGTTCTCGAACGTCCCGACCGTGCCGACCACCGCTCGCCAGTCGTGGTCCCGCTCTAAGTCGAGCAGGTCGGGGGGGCGCTCGCGTCCGCGCGAGCCGTTCGACCGGCGGCCGCGCCAGGGACGCTGCTGTTGCTCCGCTGGCCAATCGTACTCCTCGGCAGCCGGCGCCAGCTCCTCGTAGTCGCGGGTCATCGTGCCGTCGTCGTTCCACCCGCGCACTTCCACCTGAACCGGCACGTCGCGCAGCAAGGCGTCAACCGTCGCGGCTACGTCGTGGTGGACATGCACGCGCTGTCGCTGGTGCATCTCGACGAGCGTGTCGAACGTCGGGGGCGCTTTCCGTTCGAGCACCGTCTTCTGGGTGCCCCGGCGGCGTGCTTCCTCGTCACCCAGCGTCACCGGCTGGATACCGCCGATGAGGTCGCTCAAGGTCGGGTTGACCAAGAGGTTGTCGAGGCTGTTGCCGTGGGCGGTACCGACCAACTGCACGCCCCGCTCGGCAATGGTGCGCGCTGCTGCCGCCTCCAGCTCGGTGCCGATCTCGTCAATGATGATGACCTCGGGCATGTGGTTCTCGACCGCCTCGATCATCACCGCGTGCTGCTGCGCCGGGGTCGGCACCTGCATCCGCCTGGCCCGGCCGATGCCCGAGTGGGGGATATCTCCATCGCCAGCGATCTCGTTGGAGGTATCCACAACGATGACCCGTTTGCCGAGGTCGTCCGCGAGCACGCGGGCCACCTCGCGGAGCATCGTGGTCTTGCCGATCCCCGGTCGTCCGAGGATGAGTAGGCTCTGGCCGGTCTCGACAATATCCCGGATGATGTCAATGGTGCCGTACACGGCGCGACCGACGCGGCAGGTCAGGCCGACAATCGCTCCCGCGCGGTTGCGAATCGCCGAAATGCGGTGGAGCGTGCGTTCGATACCGGCCCGATTGTCGCCGCCGAAGCGCCCCACGTGCTCGCGGGCATAGTCGAGATCGGCCGCGCCGACTTCCTGCGTACTGAGCACGACGTCGCGATCCGGGAACCGCGCTTCGGGACACCGGCCGAGGTCCATGACCACTTCCAACAGCTCGGACACGTCGGGCAGTGCCTCCAGCGGTTGACGGATACGCGGCGGGAGGGCCGCCAGCAGCTCCGGGAGGTCGTTGGTGACGGACATGGGGCCGGAGACCGGGCCGGCCGGCGTATCCGATGTGCCGTCGTGCTCCGGCAGTGCGGCACGCTCTACGTCCGGCGGATCGGTCCGCTCCGGCGGCGCGGGCGCAGTGCTCATGTGGCTACCTTCTCCAGGATCGGGACGAGGCCGCGCCGGAGCACCGGTATCGCGAGGCGTTTCACCATCAAGTCGGACGATGCGGCCACCTCGAATCCTCGGTCCTCCAGAGCGAACCGCAAGTCCGTCTGATACTCGCGGACGGTACAGGCGAGGCGTGTGTTGCTCCCACCCACTTGGGCGATGAGGTAGTCGAGCAGGTCGGCGATGAGATCGGTGGCATCCGGGTCTACCATGACCTCGGCCGCGACCGCCTTATGCCCATCGTCAGCAAGCTGCACCCAGGCCACGGGCCGCTCCGGGCCAGGGACAACCCAACCTCTGGGGCGGCGGCGCGGCAGGAGCGGCAGCGGCAGGTCCCATTGCCGGCTGCTCAACGCCTCGGCGGTCTGCACGACGGCCGGGGTGGACGCACGATAGAGCTGCCAGAGGGGATAGGCGTCGGCCGGCCGTTGCTCGCGGAGGTCCAAGTGTGGCGGCGGCGCGCTGCGGGCCGGTGCATTGGCGGCGTAGGTATGCTCGGTGAGCACTTTGGCGAACCCCACACGCCGGAAGCACTCGCCCGTTGCGGAATCCTCCGGCAGCCGCACGAAAAGCCGGGTGGTCCCTTCCTCCTCCGCTGCCTCGCAGATGCCACTGAGGAGCTGCGCCACGTGGCGGTCGGCCGCGGCCGGCGGCGACCCGGCGCTGTCGGCCGGCGCCAGCACCAAGTACATGATCTCCCACTGGTCCGGCTCGCGGCGCAAGGATGTCTGGGCAAAGCCGATGACGCGCCGGTCCTCCCGCAGCGCAAACGTGCGCGTGCGCGCTGGCCACAGCCCGGCGACCGGTCCGTGGGAACGGATGGCGGCCCGCAGGGGAGACCATGTGCGCGGCCGCCGCACCAAGGACGAGCCGTGCCGGCTCAACTCGCCGAAACGAAAGAGGTCCTGTAACCGGGCGAACGAGATAGTTAGCACTGCTATACAACGCGGCGGCCTGAGGAGCCGCTCGCCCACGCCCACGGCACACGAGACGCTGGGTGCATTTTCATCGCGTGCTTCCATTCTAACGTGCCCGCGGCAGCCCCGGCAACAGCACCGCCACCGCGGCCGGGCCGCTATTATTGCCAGCGTGAATCAACAGCAGCCGGCCGCAGGATCGTCTGCCAGGGTCGCGCCTCCGTCAACTGCCGTCTCCCCGGCAGCCCCCGGTTCCAAGCGACCGGTAAGCCTCTGGCTGCTGGGACTGACGGCCGCCCATACGATCAACGATCTGTACGGGCAGGCGCTACCGCCGCTCTTGCCGGCCCTCCGTGCGGCGTTCGGCTTCAGCTATTTCCAGGGCGGTATCCTGGCCTTCACTGCTGGCGGTATTTCGGCGGCTCTTCAGCCGGTGGTCGGGTACGTTGCCGACCGGCGCGGCGGACGGCGCCCGGTGCTGGCGCTGGGGTTCCTGCTCTACGCCGTCGGGATGCTGGCCCTGAGCCAGGCCGGAAGCTATGTCGGGCTGCTGCTCGCCGCGGTGGTGCTGGCGCTCGCCTCCACGACGTACCATCCGCAGGCTACGACGCTCATCGCCCACCGGTTTCCGCAAGCACGGGGCTGGGCCTCCGGTATTCACGGCATTGGCAACAGCATCGGGTTTGCGCTGGCCCCGATCATCGTCGCAACGCTGGCCGAGCGGCTGGGCTGGCAGCAAGCCAGCTTGCTCCTGGCGCTCCCGGCGGCGCTCGGCGCGGTGTACATCTGGGCACTGGTCCGGGAGCCGCGCGGCCGCTCCGAGCCGGGGTTGCTCGCCGGGATCACCCGGCCGCTCATCCTGCTGACCGCGGTCCACGGGCTGATCGGCACGGCGGGAATTGGCATCTTCACTTGGCTACCGACCTACTTTGTCCACTTGGGGCGGAGTCTGTCCGGCGCCGGTCTGCTGACGGCGATAGCCCTGACCGCCGGGACGCCGGCCCAGCCGCTCGGCGGCGCGATCTCGGATCGTTTCGGGCGCCGCAACCTGCTGGTCTGGGCCTGCCTGTTGCTGACGGTCGCCGTCATCCTGTTCGCCGCGGCGGGCAGTGACCTCTCCCCGTTCGCTGGCGCAGCGCAGATCGCCGCGTTGGTAGCGTGTGCGTTTGCGGTGCAGTTCGCCACCAGCCTCACGCCGCCGGTCGCGTTGGTCTACGCCGCCGAGCTGGCGCCCGGCGGGCGCAGCGGCACGGCGGTTGGTCTGATGTGGGGCGTGGGCATTGCCGTCGGCGCGCTGGCTGCCCCGCTCACCGGCATACTCATTGACGTGGCCGGCTTCACCCCCGCCTTCCTCTCAATGGCCGGCGCAGCTCTGCTCGGCGCCATCGTTGCCCGGCGTCTCCCGCGCCTCGCCGCGCGATGAGCGATCCGTGCTGGGAAACCCGCTTTACGGATGTTGACTCTCCGGTGTTGTAAAATCCATGGAGGCATTGTCCTGAGCAGGGTCTAGCCAGTAGCTGAAGAAGCACGATGGAAGCGCCAGCAAGCGGGGGAGCACAGCGGGACCGGGCCGTGCTGGTCGCGCTCTATCACGCGACGGGCGGTGCCCGCTGGACGCTCAAAACGAACTGGTTGAGCACCGCGCCCATCGGCGACTGGCACGGCGTCACTACTGATGCCGATGGCCGTGTCACGAGACTAGAGCTTGACAACAACAATCTGTGGGGGTTACTGCCCGCCGCGTTGGGCCGCCTGGAGCACCTCCAGCGGTTAGAACTCTCCGGGAACGGGCTGACTGGGCCGCTGCCGGCGGCATTGGGCCGCCTGAACTGCCTCACGGAGCTGAAACTCTGGGACAACGGCCTGACGGGGGTGCTACCGGTAGAGTTGGGCCAGTTGAACCGGTTGGAGCAGTTGTGGCTTGCCGCGAACAGCTTGGTGGGGTCGGTGCCGGCGCAGTTGGGCAACCTGAGCAAGCTGGTGCAGCTGGACCTCTCCGAGAACAACCTCACGGGGTCGCTGCCAGTCGAGCTGGGCAAGCTGGAAAGCTTGGAGGAGCTGGACCTCTCCCTCAATGGCCTGACGGAGGTGCTACCGGCAGAGCTAGGCCGGTTGAGCCGGTTGAAGCGGTTGTGGCTCTCCGCAAACCGCCTGACCGGGTTGCTGCCAGCCGAGCTGGGTGATCTGGGTAGCCTGGAGGAGTTGGACCTCTCCAGGAATCGCCTGACCGGATCGCTGCCGGTGGAGCTGAGTCGCTTGAGCAACCTGAGGCGGTTGCGGCTCGCTGACAACGACCTGACCGGGTTGATACCGGTAGAGCTGGGTAACCTGACCAGCCTCCAGCAGTTGTGGCTCGCCAAGAACCGCTTGACCGGGCTGTTGCCGGCCCAACTGGGCAACCTGACCAATCTCCAGCAGTTGTGGCTGGCCGAGAACAGCCTGACCGGATCGCTGCCGGTGGAGCTGAGCCGGTTGGTCAACCTGGAGCAGCTGGATCTCGCCGGGAACAACCTGACGGGGTTGATACCGGTGGAGTTGGTGCAGTTGGGCAGCCTGAAGCGGTTGCGGCTCGCCGGCAACCCCCTGACGGAGTTGTGGCCGCAGCAGGAACGGGCCGCGCTGGTTGTGCTCTACCAGGCAACGGGCGGCGCACAGTGGGCACACAACGCGAACTGGTTGAGTGACGCGCCGGTAAGTGCTTGGTACGGCGTCAGCACTGACGCCAACGGCCACGTCACGGAGTTGCGACTGTCCGGGAACAACCTGGCGGGGGTGTTGCCGGCGGAGCTGGGGCAGTTGGGCAACCTTGAGGAGCTGAATCTTTCCGACAACGGGCTGACCGGGCCACTCCCCGTCGAGTGGGGCAACCTGAGCAAGCTCGTCTGGCTGTACCTCAACAACAACCCATTGAACGGGCCGCTGCCGCAGAGTTTGACGCGGCTGACGGCACTGGAGTCGTTCTACTTCGACGACACGGAGCTACGTGCGCCGCGGGACCGCGCGTTCCAGGCGTGGTTCCGGGGGCTAGACGACGTTCGTGGCGCCAACCGTTAGAGGGCGCGACTGCGCGCTGACGCGGTAGGCAGAGAAGCGCGATGGAAGCGCCAGCAAGCGAGGCTGCCCCGCGGGACCGCGCCGCACTCATTGCGCTCTACCAAGCCACGGACGGACCGAACTGGAAGGACAGTACCCACTGGTTGAGTGACGAGCCGCTCGAAGACTGGTACGGCGTCACCACCGATCCCGATGGCCGTGTCTCCATCCTGTACCTCGCTGACAACAACCTGGCGGGCGGGCTGCCGGCAGAGCTAGGGCAGTTGGAGCACCTCGTGGTGCTGCACCTGGCCAACAACGGCCTGGTGGGAGAACTGCCGGGGACATTGGCGCAACTGAACCGACTCGCGGTGCTGGACCTGTTCGATAACCACCTGACGGGAGCACTGCCGGCAGCGTGGGGCGGGTTGACCCAGCTCCGGGTGCTGTTCCTCTCCCACAACACCCTGCAGGGACTTCTGCCGGAGCAGTGGCGGCACCTGAGCAGCTTGGAGCTGCTCGATCTCGCCGACAACGACCTGACGGGAGGGCTGCCGGGGGAGTGGGGACAACTGGGCAACCTCATGGAGCTGGACCTCTCCAACAACGGCCTGACCGGGCGGCTGCCAGCGTCCTGGGGCGGTCTGGGCAATCTTGAGCGGCTGTGGCTGGCCGAGAACCGGCTGACGGGAGGCCTCCCGGCGGCGTGGGAGGGCCTGAGCAAGCTCAAGCGGTTGGGACTGGCCGGCAACTGCCTGCGGGGAGTGCTCCCGGCGGCGTGGGGGCGTCTCAGCGACCTCGAACAGTTGGACCTCGCCGGCAACCGTCTGCAGGGGAGGCTCCCCGGAGAGTGGGGACGGTTGGCGGCCCTCGTGAAGCTCTCGCTGCCGGACAATGACCTGGCCGGACCGGTGCCGGCGGCCTGGGGTGGCTTGCGTAAGCTCACGTGGCTGGACCTCTCCCACAACCGCCTGACCGGGGCACTGCCGCCGAGCCTGACGCGGCTGACGGAGCTGACGGAGTTCTACTTTGACCACACGGAGTTGTGCGCGCCCCGAGACAGCGTCTTCCAGGCCTGGCGTCAGGGCATAGATGATGTGCGTGGCACCAACTGTGTGTCGGTGGTGCAGGAACGGACGGACAAAGTCGCGTTGGTGGCCCTCTACCGCGCGACGGACGGCGCGGACTGGACGAACCACACCAACTGGTTGAGCGACCTGCCGCTCGACCGGTGGTACGGTGTCGACACCGACACTGACGGCCGGGCCACCGCCCTGCGACTGACCGGCAACAATCTGACGGGACCGCTCCCGGTGGAGTTAGCGCAGTTGGACCGTCTCACCGTGCTCCACCTCGGCGATAACCACCTGACGGGGGAGCTGCCGGCCGAGCTAGGCACGCTGACCAACCTCGCGTCGCTGTCCCTCGGCAACAACCGGCTGACGGGGCCACTGCCGGCGGCGTGGGGCAAGCTGGGCCAGCTCACGGCACTGGACCTCGCCAACAACCGCCTGAGCGGACCACTGCCGGCGGCCTGGGGTAAGCTGGAACACCTCAGGCAGCTGTCCCTCTGGGGCAATCGCCTGACCGGATCGCTGCCGGTTGAGTGGGGGCACCTGCGTCGGCTAGAGGAGCTGGACCTCGCCAATAATCAGTTGGAGGGGCCGTTGCCCGTAGAGTGGGGGTACCTGCGCCGACTCAAGGAGCTGGACCTCGCCAACAACAATCTGGAGGGACCGTTGCCGGTAGAATGGTGCCAACTGGTCCGGCTCACGGTATTGTTCCTCGCCAACAACCGCCTGGAGGGGCTACTGCCGGCGGAGTTGGGTGGCCTGAGTAAGCTCGAATGGCTGGACCTCTCCGACAATGGCCTGAGCGGACCGCTGCCGCTGAGTCTGACAGCGTTGCCGTGGTTGGAGGTGTTGTACTTCGGCAACATGGAGCTTTGTGCGCCGCGAGACCGTGCCTTCCAGGAATGGCTGCGGAGTATAAGAGACGTGCGTGGGGCCAATTGCTAGGGGCATTTCGGATCGCTGACGCCGTAGGCAAAGGGAGAGAGCAATGGAATCGCCAGCAAGCGAGGCGGTACAGCGCGACCAGGCCGCGCTGGTCGCGCTCTACGCGGCCACGGACGGCGCGAACTGGGACGACAGCACGGGCTGGTTGAGCGACGCGCCCCTCGGCGACTGGTACGGCGTCACTACCGATGCCGACGGTCGCGTCATGGAGCTGTCCCTCGCCGGCAACAAGCTGACCGGATCGCTGCCGGCAGAGCTGGGCCAACTGTCCAACCTGCAAGTGCTGGAGCTGGCCGGCAACCGCCTGGATGGAGCACTGCCCGCCGCGTGGGACCGACTGGCGAGCCTGGAGGTGCTGGAGCTGGCCGGCAACCGCCTGAGCGGACCGCTGCCGACCGCGTGGGATCGCCTGCGGCGCCTCGACGTGCTGGACCTCTCCCGGAACAGTCTGAGTGGAGTATTGCCAGCGGAATGGGGGCAGCTGGGCAACCTCGGAGTGCTGAATCTGTCCGACAACGGCCTGACCGGGCCACTGCCAATGGAGTGGAGCCGGTTGGGCAACCTCACGGTGTTGAATCTGTCCGACAACGGCCTGGTGGGACCACTGCCGGCACAGTGGGGCCAGTTGTCGAACCTGGAGGTGCTGCTGCTCTTCGGCAACGGGCTGAGTGGGGCGCTGCCGGTGGAGTGGGGCGATCTAGCCTATATCAGAGTACTCAACCTCTCCGGTAACAATCTCCAGGGTGTGCTGCCGGCGCAGTGGGGCCGCCTGAGCAGTCTGGTGGGGCTGGACCTCTCCGACAACGACCTGCGGGGTGTACTGCCGACCGAGTGGAGGGCGCTGGGCCGCCTCGAAGGGCTGTGGCTGCACGGTAACAACCTGCGGGGCGTGCTGCCGGGCGAGTGGGGTCAGCTGGGGCGCCTCGAGTCGCTGTGGCTGCATGGCAACAACCTGGGGGGGCCGCTGCCCGCGGCATGGAGTCACCTGAGCAACCTCGCGTCGTTGTCCTTGCGTGGCAACAACCTGCGGGGCGTACTGCCGGGCGAGTGGGGTCAGCTGCACAACCTCGAAGTCCTGAACCTGCGTGGCAACAACCTGCGGGGCGCGCTGCCGCCGGAGTGGGGCGCGCTGGGACAACTCGGGATTCTCAACCTTGCCGGTAATCACCTAGGAGGGCCACTGCCGGCGGCGTGGGGCGCGCTGAACGGTCTCCGGCTGCTCAACCTGGCCCGCAACCGCCTGACCGGGCCACTGCCGGCCGAGTGGGGGCGCCTAGACAGCCTGGGGGTACTGAACCTCGCCGAGAACAGCCTGCGGGGCGCGCTGCCGGCCGAATGGGGGCACCTGAGTAACCTTGAGCGGCTAGACCTGGCCCGCAACCGCCTGACCGGGCCACTGCCGGGCGAGTGGGGGCACCTGAGCCGCCTCATGGAGCTAGACCTCGCACACAACAGACTGGCGGGACCGCTGCCGGCGAGTCTGACGGAGCTGCGGGCGCTGGGGAGATTTTATTTCGACAACACGGGGCTTTGCGCGCCGCGCGATGACGCATTCCAGGGGTGGCTCCAGAACGTACTCAGCGTTCGTGGCGCCAACTGTGCGCCGGACGCAACGGAACAGCGGCCGACGCAGCCGGAGCGGGCCACCGTGGAAGCACCAGCGAGCGAGGCAGTACCGCATGTTGCGCCAGCGGCCGAGCTGGCCGTACTGCGAGCCGAGCTACAACGTGACATCGGCACGCTGCGGGCCGAGCTGAAGGCACTGGAGCTGCGGCTGCTCCGGCGGCTCGATGCTTGATGGGGCTACGCCGGGCCGGGGGTGCTACTTGCGGGTGAGGGCGCGGTCGGCGGCGGTTACGATGTCGTCGCCGGTGAGGCCGTACTTGACGAGCAGTTCGTCGCCGGGGCCGCTTTCGGCGTAGCGGTCGCCTACGTTGACGAACTCCAGCGGGATAGGACGCGCTTGCGCGAGGGCCATCGCTACCACGCTGCCGAGTCCGCCGTGCGCCAGGTGCTCCTCGGCGACGACCACTACCCCGGTTTCCTCGGCGGCGTTCAACAGCGCCGCGGTATCGAGCGGCTTGACCGAGGCCATATCCAACACCCGCGCGGAGATACCACGAGCGGCGAGCTTGCGGTGGGCATCTACTGCCGCCGCGACCATAAGTCCGTTAGCCACGATGGTCAGGTCGCTGCCGTCGCGCACGCGGATGGCCTTGCCGAGTGCAAACGGGCATTCGTCCGCCGACTCGTAGACCACCGGCACGTCCCCGCGGCCCACGCGCATATAGACCGGGCCGACGTGCTCGATAGCCGCTTGTAAGGCGAGGTGAGTCGCTACCTCGTCGGCCGGCACGAGCACCTGCACGCCGGGTAGCGAGCAGGCCAATGCCACGTCCTCAATGCCCATCTGTGAAGGGCCGTCCTCGCCAATGGAAATCCCGGCGTGCGTGCCGACGAGCTTGACGTTCAGGCCGGGGAAGGCCACCGCCATGCGGAGCTGATCGAAGGCGTTGCACATCAGAAAACAGGCAAAGCTCGCCGCCACCGGGATTTTGCCGGCGCCGGCCAAGCCGCCGGCGACGCCGACGAGGTTGGACTCGGCGATGCCGACGTTGAAGAAACGGTCCGGGAAATCGGCGGCAAACCATTCGGTGCGCGTCGAGTTGTTGACATCGCCGTCCACCACCACGATGCGCTCGTCGGCACGGCCCAACGCTTGGAGCGCCCGCCCGAAAGCATCACGAGTCGGTGTGCCCAGCCGGAGCGAGGCGGTTGGCTCAGGGGCGGCTACGGCGGTGGTCATGCTGCGTCTCCTTGGGCGGTGATGATGGTCTCGCGGTGCAAGCACCTAGCAGTATAGCCGGTGCAGGCGCGGCTGCGGTGGAGCGTGGCGGCCGGAGCGACCTAGAGCAGCGCCGGCTGGACTGCCTGTCCCGTGCCAACCGCCGCTTGGATCGCGTGCTCCACCGAATCCTGTGCTCCGACCAGGAAGAGCGCCTCTTTGTTGCGGAGATGGCTGACCCGCCCGACCTTCTCACCGGCAGGATTGTGTATCCCGATCTGCGCGCCGACGTATCGCTTGTAGTCAACCTGCACCGTAGCGACGTGCCCTTTCTCGGAGAGCAGCGCAATCAGATCGGTTTCTGCAATATATCCTTCATTGTTGAAAGAAAGCAGGATGTACTTGCAATCCATGCTCCTGACGATCTTGCGTAGCGCCGCCAGGCAGCGCGGGCGCGAGTTGAACACACTCTTGCGCTCGCGGCAGTCAATCCGCTTGCAGGCGACGCCGTAGACCGCGGGCTTGTCCCAGCGCACGAGCGTCTCCCAGATATGGTAGTTGCCGAGATAGGAGTGCTGATTATAGGGCGGATCGAGATACACCAGGTCGGCGGATATATCCGCGGCCAGGCGCTCCGCATCGGCACACGAGGCCCGGCCGCTGCCGGCGATGAGGTCGGGTACGCGCAGCTCCAAGTCGTTGTAGGAGCGTGGCGCCCATTCCTTCAGAAAGGCCATCTGGAGGCCGGTGGTCGAATCGACGCGATCCGCGGCCTCCATCAGGCTGGTCAGTAGGATCGCCTCTAGCTCCGGCTCCAATTCCCATCTCTCGATCTGCTCGCGCATCGCATCGACTCGCGCCCCGTTATGCGGCTGGAAGAAGCGGGACCGCTCGCAGAACGTCTCCGTGAAGTAGCCGCGCTTGGGAGGTAGTCGCTGCAGCAGGCGGATCAGTCTTTCCGCCTCCGGCAGCCACCGCTGGCGATCAGCCTGCACGTAACAGCGGCCCAGCGCGAACGCATAGGCGTTGTGGTCGTTGACATGGACGGCGTAGCCGCTGCGCTTGAGCGCCGCCCCGACGCGGCACGTACCGGAGAACACATCTACGATGGTGGAAACCTGCGGGAGCCGCTGCACCACCCGCAGGATGTGTGGCACGAGGAGGCGCTTCGATCCAATGTACTTAATCACTATGATTGATGCTGGCGTGAATGCGCTCGCGCCAGTGCCGGACGGCGGCTCGCTGCATCGTATCCGTCTCCGTACCTGCTACTACAGGTCGCCGACCAGATTGCCGGCTGCGTCGAACTCCATCGGCGCCGGCTCGGACAGCACCTCCACTTGGGGGTTGGCCGCGACCTCCGGCAGCAGCGCCTCCGAGACGGAGAGGTGCTCCAGTTGGAGCGTCGAGTGGACACGGGCGAGCCGCGGGGTGTCGGCGGCGCCGGCGGTCTTCAGCGCCGCAGCCACCGCTACGCGGTCATTGTCCAGTGTGATGGGCACGCGGCCCACGTCCGGCGCGTTGGCGGTCAGGCAGTTCATATACATCGCGTCGTAGTCAATCTGCTCGACGAGCCGGCGGGTGGTGAAGTCGGCCCAGCCCACGCCGAGGGCGTTCCCGTGCGACTCCGGGGTGATGTCACGGACGAAGATGCGGCGATAGTCGGGGCGCCGCTCGCCGCCCAGCCGGCGCCAGAGGCCGATGACGTTGGGGTCCATTCCGCTCCCGGAGATGTTCTTGCCGAGCCAGTCCACGATCAGCACGTCGAGGTCTTCAAAGGGGATGCGCGGCAGCAGTTCCTTGGCTGTGACGAGCAGCTCACGGTCGGTCTCGTGGATTAGCTCCGGCGGCGTGCCGACGATGCGGTAGGGCTGCTCGTAGCTGTTCTCGACGATGGCTAATCCCATCGCTACCGGCGCGGACTCGATGGCAACGGCGGCCACTGCCGGGATGTGCTCGGCCAGGCCGCGGGCGTGGATGGCCTCGGCGCCGCGCTGCTTGCCTAGTCCGATGGCGAGCATCTTGCACAGCCCGCTCTCGATGGACGCGCGAAACCCGGTGTGCGGCTTGACGCGACCGGCCACCACAATGCCGTCCGCCTGCGCTGCGTAGCGATCCATATAGACCGGCACACCCTGCGGCGTGGTCCCGAGCTGCACTACGTCCATCGTGGCCCGAATCGGCGCCCCGACGGTGGCCTCGGTGATGCCGTAGCCGGCGAGGACCGACCGCTGCCCCTCGGCAGTCGCGCCGCCGTGACTGCCCATTGCCGGCACGACGAACGGCTCGGCGCCCAGACCGCGCAGGCTGCTCACCAAGGCAGCCAGGATCGTCGGGATGCGGGCAATGCCCCGGCTACCGGCCGTGATTGCGACCTGCGCGCCCGGTTGCAAGCGGTCAGCAATCCCGCTCTCCACGACGGCCGCGTACACGGCCGCCGGCACGTCGTCAATGGCCTCAGCGGGGAAACGCTGCCGTATACGGGCGAGGCGCGGCATCTCCATAAGAGTCTCTCCAGGCACGGCAGGCTGGTGTCCCGCGCATTATAGCGGTCAGCCATCAGCTTTCAGCCCTCAGTTGGGGATTCGTCATTCCGGCGGAAGCCGGAATCCAGGGCCATGCGTGGTCCGTCGGCAGGAGCAAGCGACTGGCAACCGGCAACTTGAAACGGTGGATGGCCTCCAACCACAAGCTAATAGCTGATAGCTGACCGCTGATAGCCAAAAGCCCTGCGCTGCGAGATTTAACGACATCTTTACCGGAAGCCGAAGGTGTGTTTACAAGAGGACGGCAAACTAATTGGCGTAGCGGGCACCGGCCGACGTAGGCCGAATGGGAACGAACCCAGCCCGACAACAAACACCCGATGAGGAGGTACGGAACCATGGTGAAGATCAATCGTCGCAAGGCTGCCCTGGCGGGAGTTGGCGTAGTGGGCCTCGGAGGTGCTGCCGCGCTGGCTGCGCCAGCGTTGGCGCACGGTGTCCCCGGTGGGAACCGGGACGGCTACCTGGATAGTCTGGCTGCGGCGCTCGGCATCGAGCGTTCCCAGCTCGACGCTGCCATCCAATCGGTTCGCGGCCAGGCAGGGTTGGACGGCATCGGTGGGCGCGGTGGCAAGGGCTTCGGCGATCACCGGGGCAAGCGCGGTGGGCACGACATGTGGGGCAAGCGCGGGCGTGGATGGCACGGCGCCAAGTCGGCGCTCGCTGGCAAGATGACGGAACTGACGGAGGCGGTGAACGGAGCCACGGCCACGGCACTCGGCTATGCCGACGTGGACGCGCTCCGGGAGGCGGCTAGCGGCAAGTTCCTGTTCGATCTGGCTGCGGAGAAGGGCGTCAGTATCGAGCAGCTCGAACAGGCGCGGCGCACGGCAGCGCAGCCAATCCTCGACGGGCTGGTCAATGACGAGACGCTCACCCGCGAGCAGGCCGACCAAGTCCTGGAGCGGGTTGCGAAGGTGCATGAGCCATCCGCGGAAGATCGGGCCAAGATGGCCGTGAGCATGGCGATGAAAGAAGCTATCGCCACGGTGCTCGGCTACGATAGCGTCGAGGCGTTGGGTGAGGCCATGGAGGGCAAGAGCCTGGCGGCGCTGGCCATCGAGAAGGGCGTGACGCCGGAGCAACTGGAGACCGCCCAGCAGGAGGCGGCAGCGACGGCACTCGACGAGCTGGTGAGCGCCGGCACGATCACCCGCGAGCAAGCCGACTCGTATCTGGCGCGGATCGCCTGGAGCCGCTCCGGCCGGGGCCGCTCCAGGGGTGGGCGCCATGGCGGGCGCGGCGGACGTGGCGGACGCGGCCACCACGGCAGGCGCGGCCGCGGGCGGGGCGGTTTCAAGAAGCAGGACGGGGACCCGACGCCGAGCGCAACCCCCGCAAGCGGCTCGATGGCCTAGGGCAGTCTTTCCCCAACCGACACACACGCGCCAGAACGGCCCCGGTTCCACCGCCGGGGCCGTTCGCTTTTAACGATGCCTCACCTCCCGGCCCCCCTATGGTCCCCCCGTTGCGACGGGGGGACGGGTGCATTGCCCCCCTGTGGTCCTCCCGCTGCGGCGGGGGGACGGGGCAGTGGCTACCGGTCACTGGTCGGGTGGCCGGGGCCGGGCCAGGCGAGGCGGGGATACTTGCCGGCGGCCAGATCGTGGAGCAGGGTGGTGTAGGCCGCGCGAGGTATGGGAATCTGCACCGCTTGGCGCGTGAAGTGGGCCATGTAGAGGGCGCACATCAGCTCGATGTCGCGCCGGGCGAACTCCGGCGGCGCGTAGGGCGGCGTGTCGTCGCTGATGGCCTGGGCGAACTCCGCTACTACGTCGCGGTGCTCGGCGACCGGGGGAATTGCCTGCCACGTCGCCTCCGGTCGCGCGGCGTCGGCGAGCGATGAGCTGGGCTGGCGGGGCGCCGGCGTCGGATTGTGCAGGTACTCGGTCAAGGGGCTGGACAGCCGGGCGTAACGCTGGTCCTCGCCCCGCTTCACGATGCAGCCGCGATCACCAACGATCTCGTAGCCGCTCAATCCCGGCTGGCTGTACAGGCCGAGACACAACTCGCCATAGGCGCCGTTGGCGAACCGCACGACCGCCGTGCAGGCGTCTTCCACCTCGATCCCCGGGTGCCCGACGTTCGACAGCGTGCAGCTGACGACCTCCACGACCGGACCACACAGGTATTGCAATCTGTTCAGGTCGTGGATGTACTGATTGGTGAGCATCCCGCCGCCCTCGGTGGCCCAGTGGCCGCGCCAGGGGCCGGTGCCGTAGTAGGCGACGCTGCGGGCCTCGTGCCGCGCGTAGTGGACACGCAGCATGTCGCCGACGACCCCTTGGTCGATCAGGGTACGGGCATCGCGCTCGACCAAGTGTGCTGTATGGAAGGTTGCCACTTTGGTCCCGGTGCGCTGGGCCGTGGCGATAATGCGGTCGGCCTCGTCTACGGTGATGCACATCGGCTTCTGGATGATGACCGGCTTGCCCGCTTCCAGCGCGTCGCACGCGACCTCCGCGTGGAGGTAGTGCGGCAGTGCCACGATCACAAAGTCGCAATGCTCGGAGCGGTTGATGTCACGATAGTCCTTGTACCAGGGCGCGTCGTGCTCGCCTTGCCAGCGGACACCCAACTCGGTATCGGTGTCGCAGACGGCGCCGAGCCGCAGCTCCTCGTGCTCCTCGATGTCAATGACGTGCCGGACGGCGATCCCGTTCAGTCCGATAATCCCGGCCCGGAGTGTTGCCATCGTATGCTTCCTTGTCTCGCGTCGTGATGCTCGGTACCGATTATAGCCTTGGGCGGTTGGCCTCACCCCCCGGCCCCCCTATGGTCCCCCCGTTGCGACGGGGGGACGGGCGCAACATGTTGCGCCCCTACGGCTTACCCTGTACCTACCCCAGTCAGACGGGTGCTAGGGGATGAGCAGCGGCTGCCCTTGTGAAGCTGGTAACGTTGGTTAAAGTAGGGAGGAGCCTGAGTTGCTGCGGGAGCGAGCATGGGAGAGCACGCCGCACGATTATCACCCGGCCCGGCGGACGACGCGCCGTGGTATCGCGACACGTTTCGCACGCTCTGTCTGGATTTCCACTATCCCGCGTGGGTCACGGACCTTGGCGCGGCGCTCGATGAGCACACGGCGCTGGCGCAAATGGAGGAGTTGGCGGCCATTGGCGTCGAGGCGGCCCACGTCGTTGCCAGGGATCGCTATGGCTATGCGCTCTACCCGACCGACGTGTCAGGGGGAGCGCGGCACCCACACCTGGTCGGCGATTATCTGGGCACGATGGTCCGGGCGGCGCAGCGAGTGGGGCTGCGGACGCTGGCGTCCTGCAACGTCGGCGCCAGCGAGTCGCTCCTATCGTTGCACCCGGACTGGCGGATGCGCCTGCTCGACGGAGCGGACGGCAGCCCGACGGATGGCCCACTCTGCCTGCTCTCGCCCTACCGCAGCGAGGTCGTGCTGCCGCAGCTGACTGAAATCGCCCGTACTTACGCCGTTGACGGTTTTTGGCTGGACGGGCTGGGCTGGCAGCTCGCGCGGTGGTGCGGCTGCCAATGGTGCCAAGCGGCGTTCGGCCAAGCCACCGGCCACGCCGCCATCCCCGCGCCCGACGAGCCGCACGCCGACGGCTACCGGCAGTGGCGGGCGGCGACGCAGGAGCAAATCGCAGCGGAGATCACCGCGCGGCTGCACGCCATCGAGCCAAGCCTCGTCGTTGTCTCCGCCGGGGCAACACCCGGCAGCTACGGACTCCCAGCAGCGGGCAGGGCGGCGGCCCGGTGGCGCGGCCCACCCGCCGCCGGCCGACGTGGTGGTGGGAGTTGGCGGCGGTTCGATCCGCTCGCCGTGAGTTTTGCGGGCCGCCTGCTCACGGCGCAGCGGCAGCCAACCGATGCCGCCGTCGCTCGCGTGCCGGGTGCGGCCGGCTCGTGGTCGCCGCCCTCGACGGCGGCGCTCAACATGGCCTGTGCGACGGCGCTGGCCGTCGGCGGACGCTGCCTGCTCGCCGCACCAACGTATCCCGATGGGCAGCACGAGCCGACCGTGATCGAGGTGCTTGCCGACACCTGCGAGTTCATTCTGGAGCGCGAGGATTGGTGCCGCGACGCCGTCGTAGTGCCGCTCGTCGCCATTCTGCACAGCACGGCCACGCTGCGACACACCGACCGCGAGCGCGGCGGCAGCAGCCTCGGGAGCGTGCGGGCCGCGCATAAGATGCTGGTAGAAAGCGGCTGGCACGCGCTGATCGTTGACGAGGCGACCCTGGGGCAGCGCATTGACGAGTTTGCCACGGTGGTCCTGCCGGAACAGGCGGCGCTGCCCGCAACGACGGTCGCGGCGCTGCGCGATTTCGTCCGCCGGGGCGGCGGGTTGATCGCCGCGGGTAGTGTGGCCGCCTGCGACGAGCACGGCCGGCCGGCGCCGGGACTGGACGACGTGCTGGGCGTGCGGCGCGCCGACGATGAGCGCCAACTCGCCGGGTATCTCCGGCCGGGGAGCGCCTTCCTCGCCGGCACCGAGATTCGGGACATGGCCGTGGCCGTAGCGGGAAGGTGGCAAGCGGTCCGGCCGGCCGGCGCGCAGCCGTTGGCGCGCCACCTCGGCCTGCACCCGGCGGTCGCGGCGCCGGCTGGCGAGCCGCCGGGCCGCGCGGCGTGGGCCGGGTGGTCACCGCCGGGCAGCGAATCGGGCTACGCGGGGATCACGTTCCACCACTTTGGCGCCGGTCGCGCGGTGTATATTGCCGGGCCGATCTTCAGCGCCTATCGCCGACATTCCGCCCCCGATCTGCGCGGCGTGGTGGCGCGGTGCTTGGACCTGGCGACGCCGTTGACGCAGCGCGTGGTGGCACTGCACGGGCCGCCCTCGGTCGAGCTATCCCTGTTCCGGCAGCGCATGGACCAAGCGGAGGATACTGCCGAGCGAGCGGTCCAGCCTGTGCGGGCCGATACGCTGCCGCCGGAGCGCGCCGGCTGGGCGGCGGGGGCGCTCGCCGCGGCCGGTGACGCGGCGCCGCCAGGTCCGGGCATCCTCGGTGGCCCGGCCGACCGCGGCCGCTGGCGCTACGTCGCGCACCTGGTGAACTACCACGCCGAGCGGCCGTTGCGTCCCGTCGGGCCTCCCGTGACGGAGTGGATACCGGAAGTGCGCGATATTCAGGTCTCGCTGCGGGCCGACGAGCCGCCGCGGGTGGTGCGGCAGGAGCCGGAGGGCAGCGCACCGAGCTGGGTGTGCGAGAATGGGCGGCTGGTGATTACCGTGCCGCGCCTCCACATCCATAGCTGCATCGTGGTGGAGTGGTAATACGAGCTTTCAGCCGTCAGTTGTCGGCGTAGGTTCATCGTCATTCCGGCGGAAGCCGGAATCCAGGTGATGGGAAGCGGCCGGCACCAGCTATCGGCGCCGAGACGTATGCTACGCTGTGTGTGTAATACATGGGTATGGAGGACTGACATGATTGCCGTCCGGCTCCCTCCTGAGATAGAGCAGCGCATTGCCGCCCTCTCCGCCCGTACCGGCCGCACCAAGACGTTCTACATCGAGCAAGCCGTCTTGGAGCACTTGGATGAGCTGGAAGACGAATACTTGGCCTTGCACCGCCTGGAGAACCCCGCCAAACGCTGGACCCTAGACGAGATGGAGCAGGGCCTTGACATGGAGCGTTGAGTTTGATGATCGCGCTGCAAGAGAGCTACGCAAGCTGGATAAGCAAGCCCAGCGAGATATCCTCCGCTATCTCCATGAGCGCATCGCTACCCCTGAAGACCCCCGCAGATTCGGCAGACCGTTATCCAGAAACCTCGCCGGATTATGGCGGTATCGGATTCGTGACTATCGCGTGATATGCAACATCAAAGATAACCGGCTGATTGTATTGGTGTTGCGTACCGGTCACTGCAAGGATGTCTACAGGTAAGGCAAGCTGACAGCTATCAACTAGGAGAGCAATGAGCAAGATCGAGACTATCGGCACCGGCCGGTTTCTGCGCCTGCGTTCGCGCGACGGGTGGGAGTACGTCGAGCGGCCGAACGTGCGTGGAATTGCCGTGATCGTCGCGGTGACGGACGATGCCAACCTGCTACTTGTCGAGCAGTACCGCGCCTCGGTGGATCGTCGCGTCATCTCCCTGCCGGCCGGGCTGGTCGGCGATCTGCCCGGTCAGGAGGATGAAGACCTCGCCGCCGGCGCCATCCGCGAGCTGGAGGAAGAGACCGGCTATCGCGCCGAGCGGATGGAGCCGCTCGTTGCCGGCCCGCACTCGGTGGGGAGCACCAGCGAGGTAGCGACCTTCATGCGTGCCCGGGGCTTACGCAAAGTCTCGGCGGGCGGCGGGGACGAGTACGAGGACATCGTGGTGCATGAAGTGCCGCTGGCCGCGGCGCCGCGGTGGCTGGAGCAGCAAGCCGGCACCGGAAGCCTGGTTGACCCCAAGACTTACGTCGGCCTCTACTTTTTGCTCCACGACGACGACTAGGCGCTCGAATACGCCGTCACCAATTCCAGCCGCTCGGAGAGGCGGTCCGCTGCGGTTTCCAGGTCGTATTGGCTTTGCAGCCCCATCCAGAACTGTGCGCTGTTGCCAAAGAAGCGCGAGAACAGCAGCGCCGTCTCGGCGGTGATGGCCCGCTCCCCATGAACGATGGCGTGAACGCGGCGTGCATCCACCCCTATCGCCTTGGCCAGTCGGTACTGCGACACCTTCATCGGCACGAGAAACTCCTCGTTGAGGATTTCTCCCGGATGAATGGGAGGTAGCCGCTCCGGGTTACGCTCCGTCGTCCTTGTCATAGCACCCTTGCTTCGTGACCATTCTCTCAAGGATTCTGGGATGGGTTCCTGGTTAAGCTTGTTAAGCCCTTTATAGAAGATGGCAATTCCCTAAACGTAGCGACCTTGGCAGTTGCTTTGGACAAGTCGTGAGTTGCAGTGAACTCGTTTGCAACCACGATGCAGTCAATACCCGCCGCTATTGCCGAATTCAACCCTCTCGCCGAGTCTTCAATAACTACCGTCTCAGCGGCAGTAGCACCAAAGCGTTGGAGTCCTTTCAGATAGGGCTCGGGATGTGGTTTAGCTCGCTCGTAATCCTCCCGAGTTAAATAGAATTCCATATGATCCAGGATGGATCGCCTTTCGTGTATTAATGCAAAGTCAGTTGGTTTGGATGTAGTAATTATGCCCATCCTGTACTCACCTGCGAGTACGTCTAGCGTTTCAAGGACACCCTCGATCTCGATGTCTTTGGTTCGAAGATATTCCTGATAGTAGGCATCACGGACCTCACGCTGTCTGCTAATGGTCTGTTCATCGATACCTGCCGCTTTGGCTTGGGCCCAGGTGGCGAATCCCTGGGTCATGTCTCGGAGGTACTGATCTCTATCCAAGGTAAATCCGATGTCAGCCAGGGCGCGCTCTCCGGCCTTGTAATACCAGAGTTCGGTATCCACCAGAACACCATCATGGTCAAAGAGAATGTATTTCTTCATTCGTAGTGCTCGATTCAATTTTGGCTCAACGATCACGCTCACTTGACGAGCCCCGGCTTCGTTCGGCGACTGCCCGGGTATCACGGTCTCGATAGCTTCTGATCACGCCTCACGTTTCTCCCTGTGACCACTGCTAATAGCATATCGCACCATTAGTGCCAACCACGAAGGCTGCCGCCGCTGGAAGGTACGACTATATCACCGGCAGGAGGATGTGCGAGGGGCGCCGGGCGTCGTGGTAGATCGTCTGCTGCGCTGTCCGGGCGTCTGACCGGCGGTCGGTGCCGAGAGGCCGGCCGGTGTTGGCGTTGCGGTCGAACTGTGGGAAGTTGCTGGAGGAGACGTCCACTCGCAGCCGGTGACCGGGCCGGAACAGGTAACTGGTAGCGAGCAGGTCAACATCGAAGCGGTATACCCGCTCCGGTTGGAGCGGCGCCGGATTGTCCTCCCCGGCGCTGCGGTAACGGGCGCGGACGATGCCGGCGCAGACGTTCAGCATCCGACCGTCGGGCCGGACGTCGAGCAGCTTCACCGTGAAGTCAGTGTCGGGAGCCGATGACACGGCATAGAGTACGGCCTGCACCGGCCCGGTCACTTCCAGCGGCTCGACGAGCGGCTCGCCGGTAAAGCTCAACACGTCGTCGCGGGCCTCGCCGGTTACCGGCCGCTGATCGTAGCTGCCCCACGGCAGCCCTACGGTGTTGCCACCGCGCGTGGGGACGGGACGGTGCGGGTCGTAGGTGTACCGCTGGGGCCGGTCCCAGGTCGGAGACCGGCGACTGAGCGTGCCGCGGGCGTTGGCGCGGTGCGCCGCGCGGTCGCCGGGACCATGGAGGTAGTAGGGCGTATACGTGATTCCGCCGGGTGGCCACTTGCAGCACGTCCGCCAGACGTTCGCGCCCATGGTGTAGTAGCGCACCGGCGGCTCCAGGTCGAAGTCCGGGTCCGGCTGCCGCAGCCAGTGGTCGAACCAGCGCCGCTGCACGTCGAGCTGGTCCAGGCCCGCCTCCGGCCCCGCGCCGATCTCGCCACTCAACTCGGCGTGCAAGCTATGTCCCCACGGACCGATGAGCAGGCGCTGTGCCCGCGCGGCCCGTTTGTCGGGAGCGTGCGCCACAAGTGCCTGATAGCTCGCTATCGTGCCGGCCAGAAAGAGGTCGAACCAGCCGCCCACGAGGAAGGTCGGGACCTCGATGTGCTCCGCACCGCCCGGCGCCGACGATGGGCCGGGAGCGGCAAAGTTGCGCTGCCAAGCAGCGAAATAGTCGGGAACAGACCTAAGTAGCAGCCATTCGCGCAGCGGCCACACGTCGGCCCACGCCGGTACGTCGAGCACGCTATCGAGCACGGTGTACGCGCCGCTGCGCGGATCGTCTTGCCAGGGTTGCAGGTCGGGTAGTCGGGTAAATGCGGCCTGAAACTGCGCCAGCACACCTGCATCGGCATGTACCCGGGGGTCCTCGACCGCTACCCCGAGGAACCAGCTTTGCAGGTCAAGCTGCCGCAACACACCGTCGTGCCGTCCCCAATGGGAGAACTCACGCCAGTAGTGATCGCCGACCACCGCGAACAGAGCGGTCAGGCCGGGCGGCTGCTGCCGCGCCGCCGCGAACTGGGTCCAGGCCATGTACGATGGCCCATACATCCCGACCTGGCCGTTGCACCACGGCTGCGTGGTCGCCCAAGCAATCGTGTCATATCCGTCCCTGCCCTCGCCTTCCGCATCGAAGTGTCCCTCGGAGCGATAGCGGCCGCGCACGTCTTGGTTGACGACGGCATAGCCCCACGCTGCAAACTGCTGCGCCGCCTCATGCCACGCCGATTCCGGACCGCTGCCATACGGGGTACGGAGCAGCAGGGCCGGCCAGGGGCCGCCGGACCGGTCCGGCAAATAAACGTCGGTTGCCAGCCGCGTCCCGTCGCGCATCGGGACCATCACCGGCGCCAGCCCCATCCCGATCATCCTTCCATCCCGCAAATCCTGATGCCGACAAAAACCCTACCCGTGTGCGAGGGAGGGGCCTCTCACAAGGGTATGTTATTTCGTGTAGGGGCGCGATAAATCGCGCTCAGGCACTCGTCATTGCGGCGCCGGCCGCAATCCAGGGCCATCCGTGGCCCCCCACCCCCGTCATTCCCGCGCCAGCCGCAATCCAGTCCCTTCCCTTTAGGGAGGGGGTTTGGGGGTAGGGTCCATCCCCCAGCGCCGCGCGTCGCGTGCGCTATACTCCCGCCCATACCGGCATCTCGCCCCGAGCCTGACCATGATCGCTACGGCAGCCGCGCCTGCGTCCACCATGCGGCCCTACCGCAAACAGGGCACGATTGACTACGCCCGCCTCGACTACAATCCCGACGAACCGGTCCTGAAGCCCGAAGCGATGCAACAAAACCCCCCGCTGCACGAAATCCTCGGCCTGCTCGCCAGTCGGTTCACCGCCTTCCAGCGGCGGCCCGATGTCTTTCTCGAAGCCAACACGATCCTCTGCTACGACCCGGACGACCTCAATGTCCGCGTCTCCCCGGACGTGTACCTGGCCTTTGGCGTGAACGCGGACGCCATCCGGGAACGCAAGCTGTATCTGCCCTGGGAAGCCGGCAAGCCGCCGGACTGGGTGCTGGAGGTGGCCTCGGTCAGCACCGCACGGGAGGACGTGGGCCGGAAGCGGGCCATCTATGCGCGTATTGGGGTGCCGGAGTACTGGCGGTTCGATCCCAAGGATGGCAAGTATCACGGAGCGAAGCTGGCCGGGGACCGACTGGTAGATGGGGCGTATGAGCCGATCCCGCTGACGACGGCGCCGGACGGCATTCTGAAGGGGCACAGTAAGGTCCTCGGGTTGAGTCTGTGCTGGGACAATAACTGGCCGCGGCTGTACGACCCGGTGACGCACACCTATCTGGAGACTTGGCAGCAGGACCGAGCGGCGCGGCAGGCGGAGCAAGCAGCGCGCGAGGCCGCTGAGACCCAGGTTGCCGTCGAGCAGGCCGAGCGGCTGGCGGAACGGGCAGCGCGCGAGACCGCCGAAAACCGTACTGCTGTCGAGCGGGCGGCGCGCGAGGCGGCCGAAAACCGCGTTGCCATGGAGCAGGCCGAGCGGCTCGCCGAGCGGGCGGCGCGGCTGGTGGAGCGGGCAGCGCGCGAGGCGGCTGAGGCGCGGATACGGCAGTTGGAGGCCACGCTGCGTCGGCGGCAAGCGGACCAATAGCCTAGCGCCGGCATGACGGCTGCCCGGCTGCCCTGAATGGCGCCTCGGCAAAAAACCTCCCCCGTCAGAGTCCCCCACCCCCACCCCCGTCATTCCGGCGGAAGCCGGAATCCAGGGCCAGTCATGGCCTCCCGGTCCCCGTCATTCCCGCGCAAGGAGACCTTTGCGTAACCCGTCATTCCCGCCTCTCCCTCCGTCATTCCCGCGAAGGCGGGAATCCAAAAGCCGGACCGTCCAGGGTGGCGGGAGGCGCGTCACCACCTCCTCGCACTCCATCCGGGTAGGTATGCAAAGGTCTCCGCAAGCGGGAATCCACACCCCCGCTCTATCGCTCCGCGATGGAGCGGGGGCCGGGGGGTGAGGCCCACCATTCCCCTTCCCTTCAGGGAGGGGGCCAGGGGGTAGGTCCGCTCACCCCCCGGCCCCCCGTCGCAACGGCGGGGCCACAGGGGGGCAATTCACGACCATTTATATGTCTGAGCAAAATAATCCTTGACAAGATATTTACGTTCATGTATTGTATCCGCAAGTACCTACGCAGCCTGTGGTGGGCGGCGACGAGGAGACAGCATGAAGCAGGACAACGCAACACCGCACACGCGCCGGAGACGGGGCGCGTCGCGGCTCCGGTCGGCCACACGACGACGACCGGTTGGCACGGGCGCCTTCATCGCCAGAGTGCTCTTGGTCGCCCTGCTCATAGTGACGGGCCTGGCCCTGGCCACCGGCGGCCCCGCCCTGGCCCAGGTCAACGCCCCGAACCTCCCTAAACGCCCCCCGGTCGACACCAATCCGGACGCCACCCCCACGCCTACTCCCATCCCGGTCGACACCGATCCGGACGCCACCAACACGCCTACTCCCATCCCGGTCGACACCAATCCGGACGATACCCCCACGCCCACCATCCCGGTCGATGACAATCCGGCCGCCACCGCCACGCCCACCGCCACCAACACCCCTACCGCCACCGCCACCCCTACGGCCACGGCCACCCCCACGCCCAACAACAATCCGGCCGCCACCAACTCCAATCAAGCGCCCACCTTCGACGAAGGCACCGAGACGACCCGCAGTGTAGTCGAGTACTCCCTCGAGGGCACCAAAGTCGGCGCGCCGGTCTTGGCCACCGACCCCGACGGGGACACGCTGGTCTACGAATTCAGAGATGCTTCAGCACGATTTAGATACGACTACGAACAGCCCGGCCAGATCATTGTGGAGTACCCAGAGCTGGACCACGACAAAAAGAGGCAGTTCACAGTGACAATGACGGCGACGGATCCCGGTGGCCTATCCGCCACAATTACCGTCGTGATTACAGTGCTCGACTCATTGACATTTGGTGTGACCGCTACGGGCTTGACCTCCTGGACGTATCCACTGCCTCCGGCCGCGACGTTCACGTATTTCGAAGTGCGGTGGAAGGTCTACAACCCGAACGAAGCCCTGAATAACTGGGACGGCAAGTCGAGCCACGTGGACTACTCCAGCAGCACCACGAGTTACCAGCTACCGAACCTGGTACCGGGGACGGAATACAAGACCAAGCTGTTTGTGGCTAGGAAGCAGTATAACAAAGCCGTCTATAAGAAGTCCGCCACCCTGCGGTTCACGCCGCCCCTGCCCACCGCCACGCCCACGCCCACGGCCACCGCCACCAACACCCCCTCGCCTACCCCGACCAATAGCCCCCCCGTCTTCCAGGGCGGGCCGCATAGTTTCACGATGCCCGCGGATGCTGCCCAGGGCGCAGCGGTTGGTGACGCGATCACGGTGTCCGATGCCGATGGAGACACGTTTGACATCACTATGCGCGCGAGTCCCCCGGTCAACGGCAAGAAGTACATTTTCAGCATCAAAAACGCCACCGCGGGTGAGGGACTCGACGATATCGGGCCCACCGCGCAGCTTCAGCTCACCCGGTCGGGGAACGATCAGCCGGTCGCGGGCGAGGTCTACACCGCCATCGTGGTCGCCAGGGAGACGGGGTTGAGCGTTGGTGAAACGACGCTCAATATCACCGTCACCATCACCGCCGCGGCCACCGCCACGCCCACCCCCACGGCCACCCCCACGAACACCCCCACGCCCACGAACACCCCCACACCTACGGCCACCTCCACACCTACGGCGACGGCCACGCCCGCACCCAATGCATTGACATTTGGTGTGACCGCTACGGGCTTGACCTCCTGGACGTATGCACTGCCTCCGGCCGCGACGTTCACGTATTTCGAAGTGCGGTGGAAGGTCTACAACCCGAACGAAGCCCTGAATAACTGGGACGGCAAGTCGAGCCACGTGGACTACTCCAGCAGCACCACGAGTTACCAGCTACCGAATCTGGTGCCGGGGACGGAATACAAGACCAAGCTGTTTGTGGCTATGAAGCAGCATAACCAAGCCGTCTATACGAAGTCTGCCACCCTGCGGTTCACGCCGCCCACGCCCACGGCTACGCCCACGCCGATCCCCAACCGTGCGCCCGTGGACACCAGTTACGAACGCAGGGTGCCCGAGAACGTTGCTGCCGGGCACAAGGTCGGCGCACCGGTCACGACTACCGATCCCGACGGCGACCCGCTGACCTACGCGCGGAAGGCAGAACCCGGAGGGCCCGAGGCCCCGTTCGTGGTCGCCAGCAACGGCCAGATCATGGTCAAGAGCGGCGCCAACCTGGATTACGAGACCACTAAGTCCTACACCGTTACCGTGGTCGCCAGCGACGGCAAAGGAGGCACGGCGAACATCACCGTCACCATCAACGTGACCGACCTGAACGAGGCGCCCGTTAGCACGACGGCTACCCGCAGCGTGGCCGAGAACGCCGCGGCTGGCACCAAGGTCGGTGCGCCGGTGACGACCACCGACCCCGACGGCGATGCGCTGACCTACGCCCTCACCTCGACCGAGTTTGCGATCAACTCCGGCACGGGCCAGCTCACCGTCAAGTCCGACGCCACCCTGGACTACGAGACCAAGGATTCCTACACCGTCACCGTCGTCGCCAGCGACCCCGGCGGCCTGTCCACCGCCATCCCGGTCACGATCACCGTGACGGACGTGAACGAGGCGCCCGTGGGCACGGCGGCGACGCGCTACGTATCCGAGAATGCCGCCGCCGGCACGAAGGTCGGGGCGCCGGTCACGACCACCGACCCGGACGGCGATCCGCTGACCTACATCCTCCCCTCGAACGAGTCGGACGAGTTTGCGATTGACAGCAGCGGGCAGCTCACCGTCAAGAGCGGCGCCACTCTGAACTACGCGACCACCCCGTCCTACACCGTCACCGTCACCGCCAGCGACGGCACGCTGACGACCGACATCGCGGTGACGATCAACGTCGTCGCGGCGGGCCTCCCCACGCCGCCGCCCGTCCCGCCGACCGCAACCCCAGTCCCGCCGACGGCCACCCCGGTCCCGCCCACGGCCACCCCAGTGCCACCGACCGCCACCCCAGTCCCGCCGGGCGCCCCCCCGGTGCCGCCCACGGCCACGCCGGTCCCGCCGACCGCGACGCCAGTGCCGGGCAACCAGCCGCCGGTCGGCGCGCCGTTCACCCGCACCGTCGCCGAGAACGCCGCCGCCGGGACCACCGTCGGCGCCCCGGTCTCGGTAAGCGACCCGGACGGCGACACGCTGACCTACGCGCTCACCGCGAACGAGTTTGCGATCAACGCCAGCAGCGGCCAGCTCACCGTCAAGAGCGGCGCCACCCTGGACTACGAAACGCAGGCGTCCTACGCCGTCACCGTCACCGCCAGCGACGGCCGCGGCGGCACGGCCCAGTACACCGTCACCATCCACCTCAACGACGTGGACGAGACCCCCGCGCCGCCGGCCACCCCGACGCCGACGCCGATCCCCAACGGTGCGCCGAGCTTTGGCAGCGCCACGGCGACCCGTAGCGTGGCCGAGAACTCGCCCGCCGGCACGACCGTCGGCGCTCCGGTGACGGCCACCGACCCGGACGGCGATACGTTGCGCTACCAGATCGTGCCGACGAACAGCACCTTCACGATTGATAGCAGCAGCGGGCAGTTGGCGGTGGCGGAAGGCGCTGACCTGGACTACGAGACCACGTCGTCGTACACCGTCATTGTCTATGCCTATGATCCCAGCGGCGACAGCGCCAAGCTCACCGTCACGATCAACGTGACCGACGTAGACGAGACGCCCGCCGTGCCGGTGGGTGGCGGCCCGGTCGTGCGCCAACCGTCCACCAGCGCCAACCCGGCGCCGCAGCCGGACCCGGCGCCGCAGAGCGGACAAAGCGGACTGGCCCTCTGGCAGTTGCTGCTGTTCACGCCGGTCGTGGCGCGTCGCCAGCGGGCGCCGGTGCCCGTGGGCGTGCAGGTCGGCGCGGCGGCCACGACGCCGCAGACGGCGCTGGCCGTCAGTTGGCGCGTGATTGCGGAGCGGGTCGCGGGACCGGTGCGCTACGCCGTACAGTACCGGCCGGATGGTGCTCGGCGCTGGCAGACCGAGCACAGCGAGAGTACGGCGCTGACGCTGGAGGGCCTGCAAGCCCGCACGCGCTATGAGGTGCGCGTGCGGGCGCTGGCCGCCGACGATGCCGCCAGCCGCTGGGTCCCGGCCGGCGCGCACCGCACCGCCGTCGCCGTCCGCCCGATCACCATGGCCCAGGAGCCGGTCATCGTGGGCTGGGAAGCCCCCGCGGACCAGGAGCCGGTGGTGGTCGGCTGGGAAGCCCCGGCGTCGCCGGAGCTGGCGCCGGTCCCGATTACCGCGACGCCACAGCTCAAGCCGGTCCCGATCACCATCACCCCGCCGCCGGTCGTCCTCGGCTGGACGGCCGCCTAACCTCCGCCTCTCCACCCCCACCACAGCCCCCGCGGGCCTCCGTAGAGGCCCGCGGGGTGTTTTAACCCCCACCTGACCGGCGCAAGTCCGGCCCAACCCGTAGGGGCGCAACATGTTGCGCCCGTCCCCCCGTCGCAACGGGGGGACCATAGGGGGGCCGGGACCTACCCCCCGGCCCACCACTGCCGGCCAGGGCACACGCGCTGCATAGCGATTGATAGCCCCTTCCCTTTAGGGAGGGGGGTTGGGGGTAGGTCCGTCCCTCCCGTCATTCCGGCTTGCGCCGGAATCCACCCCCTCTCCACCAGGTGGAGAGGGGGCCGGGGGGTGAGGCCGGTCCCCCGCGTCCCCCCATCCTGTCTATCCTGTCCATCCATGTAAAATACCTACCCCTGTCAGGATGTTCCCTCCCCCGGCTTGGGCCGTCCCTGCGACGCCGGTGGTATACTGCCTGCGCCGGCTCATCCGTGTGATCTGCGCCCGTGAGTAGCGAGGAGGCAACCGGCCATGCACGTGACGCTGTGGATTCTCCAAGCAGTGCTGGCGGTGGTGTTCGCCTTCGCCGGAGTGACGCACTTCCTTCCGCCGGAAGGGCTGCCCGAGTCGATGCGCGGGGTGGCCGAGCTGCCGGCCGGGATACCGTACTTCATCGGCGCGGTCGAGATTCTGGCCGCGTTGGGGCTGATCCTGCCAGGCGTGACCGGCATCCAGCCTCGCCTGACGCCGCTGGCCGGCGCCGGACTGATCCTGGTGATGGTCGGCGCCATGGTGTGGCACGTGCAGCGGGAGGAATTCGAGAACATTGTGCCGAACGTGATCCTGGCGGTGCTCGCCGCTATCGTTGCCTATGGTCGTTGGCGGTTGCGGCCGTTGTAGGATCGTAGGATCGGCGTGCCACCGTACCGGCTGCTGGCCCTCGATATAGACGGCACGCTCCTGAATAGCGAGCGGGTCATCACTCCGCGCACGCGAGCGGCCGTGCTGGCCGCTCGCGCCGCCGGGCTGGTGGTCGTCATTGCGACGGGGCGCGGTCCCCGCTCGGCACACATGGTCGTTGACAGCCTCGGCCTCGGTGAGCCGCTCGTCCTGGTGGCGACGCAGGGCGCAACGGTCTGGGACAACGGTGAGCTTGTACTCCACCAACCGCTGGCGGCGACGGCGGCCCGGCGCGTGGTCGAGCTGAGTCTGGCGGCCGGCGTGGCGGCGCTGGTTGTACCGGCGCTCCATCGCGGCGACGCCATGTATCTCGCCGGTTCTACTTCGTCAACGGACCGGCTGTGGGACTATGCCCAGCCCGCTGATCGCACGATCCGGCCGCTACTGACTGCGGCGACGGATCGCCTGCGCGGTTATGCCCAGCGGAACGGGGGAAACGTGCGTCCCTACGACCCGGCGGCGCTGCACGACGATCCGCTGGCGGTCTACATGATGGACGACTGGCACCGGCTGACCGCCGTCAACGAGCGGCTGACCGGCGACCCGGCTACGCACAACCGGTGGCGCGTGATCTTCTCCCGCACGGCGCTCGCTACAACGGCCGCAATCGAGGTGCTGCATCCCAGCGTCTCCAAAGGGCGGGCGCTGGACGTGCTCTGCCGCCGGTTCGGCATCGCGCCTGAGCACGTGCTGGCCTTCGGCGACAACGTGAATGACGTGGAGATGCTGGAGTTTGCCGGCCTGGGTGTCGCAATGGCCAACGGCAGCCCCGAGGCGCTCGCCGCCGCGGACCGCATTACGGCGAGTAACGACGAGGACGGAATTGCGGTCGTGCTGGAGGCGCTTGGGCTGGTGCCCCCACCCTAGCACTCCCCCGTTGCGACGGGGGAGGGAAGCCGCCGTCCCCCCGTCGCAACGGGGGGACCATAGGGGGGCTAGTCTACTCCAGCAGTGCCTGCACCCGGTCCAGGATGTGGGCTGCGACCGTCTCTTTGGGCAGCTGTGGTAGGGATTCGGGCGCGGCGTTGGGTGCCAGCAGCGTCACGCGGTTGGTGTCCGTGCCGAAGCCGCTGCCCGGCTCGGTGATGTCGTTCGCCACGATCAAGTCGGCCCCTTTGCGCGCCAGCTTCTCCGCGGCATTGTGCAGCAGGTTCTCGCTCTCGGCGGCAAAGGCGATTCGCAGCACACCCTGGGGTACCTCTAGGAAGAAGTCGTCGTTCTTGACCAGGTGCAGCACCAGCCCGTCGCTGTCCGACTCCTTCTTTATTTTCCGGTCGGACACTTCGGCGGGACGAAAGTCGCTGATGGCCGCCGCCATGACCAGGGCATCGGCGCCCACACAGGCGTCGAGCACCGCCTCCCGCATCTCCGCAACGGTGGTAGCCGGCCTCGTCTCGACACCCGCGGGACTCCGGAGGGCCGTGGGCGCAGTGACCAGGGTCACGTTCGCGCCCCGGTCCCGGGCCACTTGAGCAATGGCGTATCCCATCTTGCCGGTGGAGCGGTTGGTTATCACCCGGACCGGGTCAATAGGCTCCTGCGTGCCGCCGGCGCTGACGACGATGCGCCGGCCGGCCAACGGCCCGTCGCGGCCCAGGAGCGCGCACATCCGACCGAGAATCTCTTCCGGCGCCGCCAGCCGCCCCGCTCCGATCTGCCCCGAGGCCAAGCGCCCAGCTACCGGCCCGACAAAATGCACGCCGCGCGCGCGCAGCGTCGCCACGTTGGCCTGCGTCGCCGGGTGCGCCCACATGTGGCTCTCCATCGCCGGCGCGACGAGCACCGGCGCGGTCGTGGCCAAGGCCACGCAGCCGAGCAGATCGTCGGCCAAGCCGTGCGCGAGCCGGGCCAGGGTCGTCGCCGTGGCCGGGACGATGGCCAGTAGCTCGGCCTGCTCGCCCAGGCGGACGTGGGCACTGCTCTCGTCCGGCAGCACGTCGAACAGGTCGGTGTAGACGCGCCGCTGGGTCAGGCTGTGGAAGGTGAGCGGCGTCACGAAACGAGCCGCCGCCGCCGTCAGGACCACGTCAACCTCGGCCCCCAGCTGCACCAACTCGCTGGTCAGCGCCGCGGCCTTGAACGCCGCGATACTGCCGGTGACGCCGAGCACCACACGTCGGCCGCTGAACGGTTTCATCTGATCGCTAAGTACGGAATTGCCAGGTCTGCACACACTGTAGCAGCTATCGGCGGCCATCAGCCGGCAGCGGCCAGCTATCAGCTATCAGTCGTTAGCTGTCAGCCGTCAGCCGTCAGCCGTCAGCCGTCAGCCGTCAGCCGTCAGCGAGGGTAATCGTCATTGCGGCTTCCGCCGCAATCCAGACCGACCGGAATGACGAGCGCCTGGGCGCGATGAATCGCGTCCCTACATGCACCCCCCCGTTGTGCGGATGAGTAGCCCCCTATGCTCCCCCGTTGCGACAGGGGGACGGGGGAGTAACGGGCGCTCAAGGATTCCAGCCCGACCTTTCTTGTTGTCCGCCACTGCCCCGGCGCGGTAGAATGGAGCATAGCTGAACGCCCTTGGAGAGGAGTGCAATGGCGCACGCAAAGACCCCGGCCCGCCAGCACAGACCCAAGGAAGAGACGGCCCGGCTCGGTGAGGCGATCTACGAGCAAGACATCAAGACGCAGGTGGAGGCGGACCATCATGGAAAGGTCATCGCCATCGACGTGGACAGCGGGGACTACGCCATCGCCGACACCGCCAGCGGCGCGGCGAAGCAGCTGCGGGAACAGCGTCCGGACGCCGGTGTCTGGTTGATGCGAGTCGGATACCGAACGCTGCGGCACTTTGGGGGCAGTTCCCTGCGGAGGGCGGAGTGATCGAGGGGGGCGTGAACGCCGCCTATGAAGCCGTCGTAACGCTTCCCCTGCGCGGTCAGGCGGGGCAGGAGCGAGACATCGAGGTGGTAATAGACACCGGCTACAACGGTTTTCTGAGCTTGCCCCCGGCGTTGGTAGCGGAGTTGGGGTTGCCATTGGTCGGTCCTAGCCAGGCGACTTTGGCAAATGGGGACGTGGCGACCTTCAACGTCCACGATGTCACGGTGCTTTGGGACGGTATGCCGAGAGACATCGAGGCCGATGCCGTGGGACCGACGCCGCTTGCCGGTATGCTGCTGCTGGACGACCACAACCTGTATGTGGAAGTGAAAGATGGCGGGCGAGTGGTCATTCAGGCCGGAGAGCAGACGTAGAGCGCCTGCCAGGGCCCGTGGCCGCGGGCGCCGGCCTATCCCCGGTCAGGATTGCTGCCCGGCGGCCGGGGCGTTGCGCTCCCAGATCAGCCGCAGGCCCTTGAGCGTCAGCTCGGCGTCTATCGCTTGGACGAGCGGGACTTCCGGGGTGATGAGCCGGGCCAACCCGCCGGTGGCGACTACGGCAGTCTGCGGTCCCAGCTCGGCAACCATCCGGCGCGTGATGCCGTCCACCAGCCCAACGTAACCGTAGAACGCGCCGGCCTGCATCGCGGCGGCCGTGCTGCCGCCGATCACCGATTCGGGATGCGTGATGCTGATGCGCCGCAGTTGGGCGGTGCGTGCGACCAGCGCGTCTACCCACACGTCGAGGCCCGGCGAGATGGCGCCCCCGACGTAGGCGCCGCTCCGGTCTACCGCGTCGAACGTGGTGGCGGTACCGAAATCCACCACAATCGCCGGCACGCCGAAGTAGGTTCGGGCCGCCAGTGCGTTGGCGATCCGGTCCGTGCCGACCTCGCTGGGATTGTCTACGTCGAGGCGCACACCCAGGTCGAGCTGCGGCCCGACCCAAACGACGGGGGCAGCGCCAGCCGTCGTGAGCAGTTGCCGGAAAATCTCGGTCAGCACCGGCACCACGCTGCCGATGATGACGCCGCTGAGGTCGGCCCAGTCTAGCCCGTGCCGCGCGAAAATGGCGTCGAGCGCAATGAGATACTCGTCGGCGGTGCGTTGCGAATCGGTACTCAGCCTGGCCCGACCGGCCAGCGTTGTTTCCTGGAACAGGCCGAGCTTGATATTGGTGTTCCCAATATCAACCGCCAGTAGCATCTGCGCCCCTCAACGTGTCCTGCTCCGACCGGGCGCGGCGTACCGGCACCTGCGCCTGCAACACGCGCACGGCTGCCGCCCGCACCTCGTCAACCGTGACGGCCTTGACGCACTGGCAGCCGGGACAGGCGCGCACGGCGCCCAGTGCGCGGCGCTCGCGCATCGGGCAGGCGTCGGCGTGGAACAGCGCGACGCCGGCCGCGGCGCGCGGTCCGTACACGGCCGGGTTGGTCGGGCCAAAGATCGCAATGACCGGCGTGCCAACCGCGGCGGCCAAGTGCGTGGCGCCGGCATCGTTCCCGATATAGAGATCGCTGCGCTCGATCATGGCGGCGAGCTGGCCGAACGAGGTCTGACCGACGAGGTCCAGCGCGGCGTGCTTCATTGCCATGTGGAGCTGCCGCGCGACCGGCGCATCATCAGCGTGTCCGACGATCACGACCTGCGCGCCAATGCTGTCCACGAGCCGGTCGGCTAAGGCCGCGTAGCGCGTCGCCGGCCACCGCTTGGCCGCCAGCGTCATCCCCGGATTGCTGCCGCCGCCAGGATGGATCACCACGACCGGACCGTGGTCTTGCAGCGCCCATTCCTCGAATACTCGTGTGGCGAACGTCCGGTGAACGGGCGCGGGGTGATAGAGCGGCTGCGCGGCCACGTTGACCGGCGCGCCGGCTGCCTGCACCACGTCGCGGTAGAGGTCCGTTTCGTGGCGCACCTGGTTCCAGGGCACGCGCGTCGTGAGCGAGAAGCCTCTGCCGCCGCTATCTATCCCGACGCGCCGGGGGATGCCGGCCCGCCAGGCGGCCAGCGACGCAAACAGCGAGCGATCCAGCACGATGGCGAGGTCGTAGGCGCCAGCGCGGAGGGTGTTGCTGAAGCGGCGGTAGGCGCCCCAGCGACGCCAGTGTGGGCCGGTGAAGTTTTCGCAGTCTACGAGGGTGTCAACGTGGGGATTATTCTCGATGGCCGGGCGTGCCCACTTGCTCACGGCGAGGGCGATGGAGGCGTGCGGGTAGGCCGCGCGGAGGGCGGCCAGCGCCGGGGTCGCCAAGAGCAGATCGCCGAGGCAGCACGGCTTGATGACGACAATCGAGCGCACGGCAGCCGGGTCAACGGCGCGAGTACGAGCGCCGCGCCGGAAGAAGCGACCGACCGCGCTGGCGAGGGCTGCGCGCACAGGCATCCGTAGTGCGTCCACAACGACCGTTAGGATAGTGTACCGCCGACACTCGCCAGAGTAGCGAGGCCGGTGGAGTGTCTACCCACACTATACGTTGCCCTGGTTGGCTTGGTCAATTGGCTGCGGCCGGGGCACGGCCCGGACCTACCCCCAACCCATTCCCAGTGTACAGACGGGGAAGGCGGCCAAATGACATTGTGCGGACCAACTTCCCTGGAAGCAGCCAGGGGTTAGGCCCGCTGATGGTTACGTAGGGTGGACCTTGCTACCCTCGTAGCAGATTGTACAGCCGGAGCCGCGGCGATAGCGGCCCGGAAGCCGGGCATGAAGGAGCAAGCGACGATGGCGAGTGATGAGGCGCTGCGTGATCGGAGCGGGATTCCCCTGCGTGGGCTGAACGATGACGAGATACGAGAGTTCTTGGCGCATCCGTGGACGTGCCGGTTGGCGACGGTGCAGCCGAACGGAGCACCCTACGTCGTGCCGCTGTGGTACGAGTACGTTCCGGACGAGGGTTGCTTATACATCATCGCCCGCGAGCGGTCCGCCTACGTCCAGCACATCAAGCACGAGCCGCGGGTGTCAGTGTCCATCGCCGACGACTCGGCCGGCAACCGGCGCGTGCAGTTCGAGGGCCGGGCCGAGATCGTGGAGGGACCAACGACCGAGGGCCAGTGGGTGCCCATGGGTCGCCGGATGGCCGCGCGCTATCTGGGCGCCGAGGATGGTCCCCGGTATCTCATCCCGACGCTCGACCGACCGCGCTACCTAATCCGCATCCGGCCATACAAGATGCAATCCTGGCAGGGCGGTGAGTGGCATCCCAGGTATCGCTAACGGAGCACGTCGCCGGCTCCAATCCGGCGCAAAAGGGGGCCTGAGATGATGACGGAAGTGCTGCCGGGCCTGTTCCACTGGTACGTGGTGTGGCCGGAGTACCGGCTGGAGTGCTACTGGCTACGCACCGAGGAGGGGAGTGTCCTGATTGATCCGCTGGAGGGGATCGGTCTCGATGAGATCGAGCAGGCGGGTGATTGTCGGGCGGTGATTATCACGAGTCACTGGCACGAGCGGTCGGCACTGCTGTTTGCGAAGCGGACGGGTGCCCCGATCTATGTGCCTGAGGGCCATACGGATCGGCTGGAGTTGGTCGAGACCTACCACACCTACCGCGATGGCGATGCGCTGCCGGGCGGCCTGCGGGCGATCTGGGTGTTGGACGAATGCGCGCTGCTATCCGAGCTGCATGGCGGGACGCTGTTCGTGGGAGATGCGCTAGGAACGACCGGAAAGTGGGCGCCCGGTGGCATTCCGCTGGGCTTGCATCCGCGAGGGTTGCCGCCCAGAACAACGCTGAGTCCCGCCGAGATTCTCGGCCACCTGCTCGACTATGAGTTTCGGAACCTGTTCCCGGCGCACGGACTCGGCTTGATCGGCGACGGCAAGACGAAGGTCGCGGCACTCATCGGGGCGGCGGGGTGAGGGGGCTGGTGTGGACTAAATCGGTGCTACGAGGCGAGCGGGACCAGACGGAGCTAGGCAGCGCAAGCATCGCTTACCTACGCAATTGCGGCAGGGAAATCACCGATCCAGAGCACAGTGGGAATCGCCCTCACCCGCCGAAAAAGCCGGCCGTCGGCCGTGATGAACGGCACACCTATTTCTTGCGCCAGTGCTAGGTAGAGCGCATCGTAGAAGGCGCAGCCGTATTCATGTACGAGATCATAGGCGAGGAGGACAAGATCATCGTCCCCCAGGGTCTCCAGATCCAGGGCCAGGAACGCTTCAATTGCTCGCCGGCCCTGCTCCAACGTCAGGCGCGGCACACGGCCTCGCGTGGCGACGGTGATCGCCGATGCGACTTCGTAGCGGATTTGCTCAGGAGCAGCAAGCTCGATTTCATCTCGAAGAAATCGGCTGAGTAATGCTCCGGACTTGTCGGCATAGTCTTCATCCAGCAAGTACCACTTGACAGCAACCGATGCGTCCACAACCAAGCGCGGAACGGCCGCCGATGCCATGCGGTTAGATTCCCCGCTCCCTGCCTTTTCTCACCAACTCGGCCGAGGTCATCGGAGCGATGTTACGTTCCTTCCTGTTGGCTAAGGTTTGCTCCAGAAGAGCACGGCGTCTTGCTCGTTCGGCTGGAGTGAGACGGCGGCGGTCCAGGTACTTCTTGAGCGCCTCGTAGCTCTCGAACTCCTCGTAGACGCCACCCGGCCCCCTATAGCGGATGGGTGAACGCTTCCGGGGGCGCTGGGGGACGGCCGGGTTGACGACAACCACGTCCTGCCCATCGTTCTCGACGACGACGCTCTCGCCGGCACTGGCCACGCGCTCGATAATCGTGGTGAGGTTCGCGGCGAAATCGCCGAGCGATACTCGTTTCAGCTCCGTAGTCATTGTTTCAGTCCCTTGCTCCGGCTCTAGGCATTATACCCGCCCCCCTATGGTCCCCCCGCAGCACAGGGAGACGGGGCCGGCTCGGTGCGTAGCTGCTTGGTGGCGGGCCAGTCAATGTCGCCAGCGGGGGTGATTGCGACGCCGTAGACGTTGCGGGCGCGTTGGCGGGAGACCTTCTCGTTGCGGACATCAGCCAGGACCAGCGCCGGGTCGCGCTCCAGCGGGTTGCCCCAGCCGCCGGCGCCGGCCTCGGCATGACGAAACACATCGTCGCGGTGGATGGTGAGCGTGGGTTTGCTGGACAGGACTTGGGCGGCACCGTCGGGGTTGAGGACATTCTGCGTGGGGGTGCCGGCTTGTCCACCGGCTAGGCCGTAGGGGAGGTGCTTGTGGCGGTCGGTGCGGAGCTGGAGCGTGGCCGTCTCTTCCAGCAAGCGGTACTCCCGCACCAGGGACAGCCCGCCGCGGTATTGGCCAGCGCCCTCGCTGTCGGGGACGTAGCCATAACGCTCCAAGCGCAACGGTAGCTCAGTCTCCACCACCTCGACCGGGTTGTTGGAGAAGTTGACGACGATGCTGGTCAGGCCGTCGGTGCCGTCGCCCCAGGGCCGGCCGCCGGAAGAGCCGTACAGGAACTCCAGGTAGACGAACGGAGTGCCCACTGCATCGTAGCCGCCGATACTGACACCGGTGTCGCCGCCCATCTCGCAGGCGGGAATGCGCTCCGGGGCCAACTGCGCCAGCGCCCCCAGCACGGCGTTGGCAATGCGGAAGCCGGTCAGTCCCCGGGCCGCCACCGGGGCGGGCATGAGGGGATTGACAATCGTGCCGGGCGGGGCGATGACCTCAATCGGGCGGAAGTAGCCCTCGTTGTTGGGCACCTCTTCGCCCAGCAAGCAACGCACGCAGGCATACACGGCCGAGCGCGAGAAGGGGATGGGTGAGTTGATGCCGCCGCGGACCTGCGGCGCCGTGCCGGTGAAGTCGGCGGTGATCGAATCGCCGTGGACGCGCACCGCGACGGTAATCGGGATGGGTCCCGGATCGAAGCCGTCGTCGTCGAGGTAGTCGGTGAACGTGTATTCGCCGTCGGGGAGGGCCGCAATCGCCTGCCGGGCCAACCGCTCGGTGTAGTCGAGCAGGGCGTCGAACCGCTCCAGTAGCTCTGCCAGGCCGTAACGCTCGAACAGCGTGGTCACGCGCCGCTCGCCCATGTGGCAAGCGGCGAGCTGTGCCCGCAGATCGCCGAGCACCAGACGGGGCACGCGGACGTTGGCTTCGATGAGGGCAAAGAGGCTCTCGTTCGGCTGGCCGGCGTGGTAGAGCTTCAGCGGCGGGATGCGGATGCCTTCCTGGTAAATCTCGGTGGCATCGCAGCCATTGCCCCCGGCGACCTTGCCGCCGACATCGGCATGGTGGGCGATGGTGACGAGGTAGCACGCCAACGTGTCCTGCCAGAAGATCGGCTTGACGACGTAGATGTCGGGGAGATGGGTGCCACCGGCGTAGGGGTCGTTGAGAATGAAGACATCGCCGGGGTGGGTGTCGTCGCCGTAGGCGGCGCGAATGGACTGCATGGCGTGGGGCACGGAGCCGAGATGCAGTGGCAGGGTCAAGCCCTGCGCGACCAGCTCGCCGGAGGGCTGGCAGAGCGCGGTGGAGAAGTCCATGCTGTTCTTGAGGTTGTTGGAATACGCGGTGCGTAAGACGGTCATCGCCATCTCGTCAACCAGCGACTCCAGGGCATTCTTGAGAATCTCGGTTCCGAGAGGGTCAAAGCGCTGTTTCATGCTGCCGCTCCCACGTCGAGCACCACGTTCTGCCGCATATCGCGTCGGGCGGTACAGCCCGGCGGCACGACGATGGTGGTGTCGTACTCTTCCACAATCAACGGTCCGGCCTGCGCCTGGGCGGTGAGATCGCGCCGGTCCAGTACCGGCACCGATAGCTCGCCGACGGCCGCCCCGAAGTAAGCCGAGCGCGGGGTTGCGCCGTCGCGCTGCGCCGACGGCCGTACCGACTGGCCCCAGCGGAGCGTCGCCGCCTGGGGCACGGCGATCTCTACGCGCACATTGACCAACTCCACCGGGTCGTGCTCGGCGCGGTGGCCGTAGGTGCGCTCATGCTCGGCGGCGAACGCGGCGCTAATCGCGGCCGGGTCCGGCTCGTCCACCGGGACGCTCAAGGCGAAGGACTGCCCTTTGTACCGCACGTCGGCGGACCGATGGATACGCACCAAGTCCCGATCCGCCGCGCCGCCGGCCACGTCGGTCAGCAAGCGCGCTTCGAGCTGCGCGAAATGGTCGGTCAGTTCGCTCGACGTGACCTCGGAGAGCGGCAGCAACACCGTGCGGACATCGTGTTGGGTCATGTCCACGCAGAGCAGGCCCAGGGAGCTGAATAGCCCAGGAAAGGGCGGGATGACGACCCGCCGAATGCCCAACTCCCGCGCCAGGTCGGCGCCCAAGAGCGGCCCGCTGCCGCCGAAGGCGAAGAGCGTGAAGTCGGCCGGCGTGCGCCCGCGCTCGACCGTCACGGCGCGCACGGCGCGGCTCATATGCGAGACCGCCAGCCGGTAGATGCCGTAGGAGGCCTCCCGGAGGGAGACGCCCAGCGGCCCGGCAATCCGATCGGTGATCGCGCGGTGGGCGAGGTCTGCTTTGATCGGGAGGCTGCCGCCGAGCAGGTGCGTGGGGTGGAGGTAGCCGAGCGCCACGTTGGCGTCGGTCAACGTCGGGTCGGCGCCGCCGAGGTCGTAGCAGGCGGGGCCTGGCTCGGCGCCGGCGCTCTGGGGGCCGACGCGGAGCGCCCCGGCGGGATCAATCCAGGCGATACTGCCGCCGCCGGCGCCGACTTCCGCCAAGTCCACGGCCGGGGCACGCAGGGCATAGCCGCCGCCGCTCTGCAACCGGGCGCTGTGGCTGATACCGCCGCCGACCTCGTAGTCGTGGGTGCGTGTGATGCGACCGTCCTCGATTACCGACGCCTTGGCCGTGGTGCCGCCCATGTCGAGGGTAATCACATTGGGGACCTGCATCGTCGCGGCCAGCGAGGCGGCGCCCATGACCCCGGCCGCCGGTCCGGACTCGATCACGTGGACCGGCCGCTCGGCGGCTTGTGCGGCGGTCATCATGCCGCCGGCGGACTGCATGACGAATACCGGGGCGCCCAAGCCGCGCTGCGCCAGCGCACGCTGCAAGGAGGCGAGATAGGTGCGGATCACCGGCGCGATGAACGCATTGATCGCCGTGGTGCTGGTGCGCTCGTACTCGCCGATCTCGGCGAGGACACGGGAGGACAGCGAGACGGTGACGTGCGGCGCCAGCTCGTGCAGTAGCTCGCCGAGGCGCGTTTCGTGGCGGGGGTTGCGGTAGGAGTGGAGCAGCACGACGGCGACGGTCTGCACGCCCGCGTCCACGAGCCGGGCGATGGCGCGGCGGGCGCTGGCCTCGTCGAGCGGTCGGATCACCTGCCCCTGCACGTCGAGGCGCTCGTCCACTTCCATCCGCAGCGCCCGCGGCACCAGCGGTGGCGGTGGCTGCCAGCGGAGGTCGTAGAGGCGGGCCATCCGCAGGCGCCGGATTTCGAGCACGTCGCGGAAGCCGGCGGTGGTGATGAGGCCGGTGCGCGCGCCCTTGCCTTCGAGAATAGCGTTCGTGGCAACGGTGGTGGCGTGGACGATATCGCTCAGGGCCGGGGCGGCCGGTCCCATGGGGGCCAGCAATGCCTCCAAGCCCTGAATGATGCCGCGGGAGTAGTCGGCGGTGGTCGAGGAGACCTTGGTCCAGGCACGCAGCCCGTCCGGTCCCATGAGGACCACGTCGGTGAAGGTGCCGCCGATGTCTACGCCGACGCGCAGTGGCCCGGCAGCGGTAGTAATGGTCGTCATCCAGCCGCTACGGGTACCACTGTAGGCTGGAGCTGGGTCAACAGCTGACCATAGCCCTCGATAGTCCCGGCAAAGCCCAGCACGCGCAGGCATTCCCAATAGGTGGCCTGATTGCTGGTCACGACGGGAACCCCGGTCTCCCGCTCCAAGGCCGCGATCACCGGGAAGGTGGGCAGGTTGGTGCAGCTGAGGAACAAGGCGTCGGCACGCGGGTCGAAGTGCTCCAGCGCATAGCGTTTCACTTCGGCCGTCGGGACCACGCCAATGTCGAAGGCTTCTTGGATGTCCATACAGGCGTCGCTGACGATCTCGAAGCCGTGTGCGGTAAGGAACTGCACCTCAAGCTCGTTGAGGTGGGGGTCGTAGGGCGTCGCCATGGAGATACGCCGCGCGCCGACAGCGTGGAGCGCAGCGGCGACGGCCCCGGCGGTCGTGACCGTGGGGACGTTGCTGCCGCCGCGCAGCCGCTCGCCCAAGGCGCGCTCGCCAGCGTTGCCCTCGAAGAAGCTGCCGGAGGTGCAGGCAAAGGCAATGACATCCACGTGCGTACTGAGTAGCTCGTCAACGCCGCGGTCAATGTGGACGTTCATGCGGGCCAGGTCCTCGGCGCCAACCTCCTGGTTACGCATCCGGGTGGCGTAGGTTTCATAGCCCTCCGGCAGGATCAGGCGTCCTTCCGGCTCGACGACCGTGTTGGCCGAGGGCACGAGCAAGCCAATGCGTCCGCGGCTCCCGTACATCGCAATCCTCCCTCTTGGTCACTGCGGCTCACGCGATTTGTAAGGTGCTGTCATTGTACCCTGGAGGGCGGTTCATTATCTCGCCTCACCGGCTACCGGAAGGGGCACGTCTTTATGGATGCAGCGTTCGGCAGCCTCCACAGTGGCGTGCCGGACAAATTCGGCCTGGTTCATATTCTCGATACGGGCCGCACGCCGCAGCAGGAGCGCACTCTCAGGATCGAAACGCACGGAAATTACCGTCACCGGGCGCTCCACAACCGGTGACAGCGAGACAACCTCGACTTCCTCGCCGGCACTCAACGGCCGCAGATTGGGATCGTCCTGGTCCGCAATGCGCTCGGTCATAGATCGGCGGCACACTTGCCCTCACTACCGGATTGTATTACATCTATACCGTAGACTAGGGTACCTGATCCGGCGCAGCAGTGCCGCGGGACTCCGATAGCCCAATACTATAGCCATGCATATCACCTACGACGCAGAAGCCGACGTGTTCTCTATCGAGCTGCGGGCGGTGCCGGCGCGGGATACGATTGACATTGAGGAGGGGGTGTCGGTCCTGGTGGACGAGGACGGCCATATTGTCAGTCTGGAGGTGCTCGACGCTCGCGAGCGGTTGGGCGCTGTCGTCCATGCCGCCGCTGTGGCTATCGAGCAGCTTGCGCCGCCCACTGCCGAGAAGGTCGCAGGGCAGAGGATCGGCCGGGTCTAGTGTTGATCTGATTCCACGCGTTTGTCTAGTTCGTCACAAAAGTCCAGAGCCACGCAGAGAGCTTGATCAACAGTGGGATAGACGCATTGGCCAAGGGATACACCTCCAGTTTCGTCTATCACTTCCCAGCCAAAGCCTTGCTCACGATCACTGTACGTGATATGAACCTCAAACTGGTGCCTATTCGGTGCATTGTACAATCCAGATCGTGATCCTGGTCCTCCTCTGATCTGCTCTTCGCTCCATTCGACGAATCGTTTACCCATGTAGCGGCCGCTCCTATCGGTGACTTGGGTAAGTCGCATCATGCTGCCACAAATCGGGAAACCTGACAAAGGAAAAGGGGATAACGGGGGAACCATCTTGCATGCTCCTTATCCATGATACCGAACATGCGGGAACTATAGACGTGAGTAACCGGACTTGATTTTTTACTATACACATAATATTATGCATATATTATCAAGGTGAGTTTGTCGGCTTTCTTCCGTCAGTTCGCCGATGACGACGACGACGAGCGCTACTTCATTGAGTCGCGCTGGCCGACGGGTATTCGCTGCCCGCGTTGCGCCAGTGACAACGTGCAAGTCCAGACAATGCATAAGACGATGCCCCACCGTTGCCGGGCGTGCCGGCGCTTCTTCAGCGTCCGCCTGTTCTAGTCTTGTTCTATTGACAGGCCTCCCTAATCGCGGCAATCTCTACGCCGACTTACCCAAAGTCTGCCGCCGCACTGGCCCGCAGGGTGCTGGCGGGGTGTGCTCGTGCCTCCTCGCAGCCCTGCGGGTGACGGTTGACTTTGGGTAAGCGACCACATCCTGCTGCGAGGAGGTTTCCACATGAAGCGAGTGAAAAGACGCGCTGCCCTAGCTGCTGGTGCTGCCCTGCCACCTGCTGCCATCGCGAGTCGTGTTAGCGCTATCTCTAGTGTCGAGGAACCTGTCGGTACCCCTATTCGCCTGGAAGGGACACCCCATCTCTTTCTGGTCAGTGCTGACTATCCGCAACTTCATTGGGTTGGCGATACCCGTGCGTTGAGCAAGCACCCCGTCTTCTGGGACCAGCAAAAGACGTGGCCTTATTGGGTGTTCCGCCGCTGGGGAAGTGTGTGGGTGGGAGACCCCTATCTCACAGCCGGGCTATTGAAGGATGGTGACCCGATCTACTTGGTGAAGTGGGAACAGAACTGGACAGAACCTCGGCTCTACCACATTCAGAGCATCGAGGACGTGGAACTCTTTGGGATCAACGCCCGGAACTACGGGAACTTCATACTTGAAAAGGCAGCGTGGGAGGCCAAGTACGGCTTCGACGCCGATACTCTCCAACGCTCCCCGTTGTGGGCCGCGACCTGGGGTCGATGGCAGGCGCACCAGAGCACCACCTCGCCAGGGATCATCCTGTACGACGAACTTGAGACGCCGGCTGGACATGGCTACGGTGAAATCGTAGTCATGTGGTGTCCACGGCGGTCAGAGCAGTGGCGCGTGCGCGTCGTGCTACCCTCACAGTTCAGGAACTACACGGGGCCGGTGCAAGTAGAGAGCAGCATCTTTCCCGCGCCCGTTGCCGCAGTCAGTCGGGGACGCTATATCGAGTGGGACGGCGGCCGGGACCTGGTGGCGGGTATGGTCGCCGTCCTTCGTGACGCGAACACCTATCTCACGCTGACCATTCACTTCCCGAACCAGCAAACCCACAGCATCGAAGTGCTACCAGCCGGGATTGAGACCGCGGCGGCATGGCTTGACGCCGAGTGTGCCAAGACGTAGTTCGCATAGCATGGTCACTCACGTCTATAGTTCCCGAACATGCCGCCGCAGCGGCACCAGTTTGTCAAGCCACGACACCTGATGTCGGTGGTCCGTCCGTGCTTTGTCCTCCAAGTGCCGCCCGTCGTTTCACTTTCTGGTCTCCGACGGCTATCAAGCAACTCGTACCTGCCAGGGCCGAGAAGGTGGCAGAGCGGAGCCCGCCCGCCACCAGGGATTTGGTAGCGGCGGGGGTATAAGGCAGCAGACACACAGGCAAGCAGTGGCCGGCATGACGGGCCACGGCAGAGAACGTACCGTGAAGTCAGATCAGTACCGGCGACGGACTCCAGGCTCCCGCCTCGATGAATTGCGGGTCGGAGGAGCGATGCGAGAGGAAGCCCTGCGGTCGGTCATCAACTCCGAGGCCAATCGAGGCCATCGAAGGTGTAGATGTTCCCTATGACCTAGCAGCACGTTTACTCGATGAGGTGCTGCAAGAGCCGCTACCCGATATCGGGTAGCCAGCAGTGCAAGCAGAACAACTACAGCCTCCTTTTGACGGCCTATCGTAGTCGGTACGGGTGATAGCGAGGGGAAAGGTGGCCCCGGGTGGATTTGAACCACCGACCACGTGTTTATAAGACACGCGCTCTAACCCCTGAGCTACGGGGCCACGTCGAGTTATTGACAGTGCTCGACGGAGGTGGCGACGGGGTAGGCTAGTAGGGCGCCGGTATGGGCCGCGGCTGCCGCTCCGGTGGCCCATCCGCTGCCGGTTCCGCCGTGGGCATCCCGCCTGCCGATGAGTCCGCTTGGTCCGAGACCGACGATTCGCCGTCGAACATGGCGTGGAAGGCCTCGGAATCGAGGGTTTCGACTTCCAGCAGCTTCGCGGCGATTTCGTCGAGCTTGTCGCGATGCTCCGCGATGATCCGGGCGGCACGCTCATGGGCCGTATCAATGAGGTCACTGATCTCCTGGTCAATCAGCAACGCAGTCGACTCGCTGTAGTTCCGCGTTTCGCTGATGTCCCGACCGAGGAAGACAAGTTCTTCCTTCTTGCCAAAGGTGCGCGGCCCCAGTTTGCTGCTCATGCCCCACTGGGTCACCATGCGACGCGCCAGATCGGTCGCTCGTTCGAGGTCATCGGTGGCGCCGGTGGTCACTTCCCCAAAGACGATCTCTTCAGCAGTGCGGCCACCCAACGAGAAGGCCAACCGTGCCTCGGCTTGCACGCGGCTGGTGAGCATACGGTCCTCTTCGGGGAGCAGCGACGTGTAGCCGCCGGCAATACCGCGAGCGACGATAGTGAGCTTGTACACGGTGTCTTCTTCGGGAAGCATCTTGGCCACGAGCGCATGACCAACCTCGTGATAGGCTTTCAACTGCCGCTCCCGGTCGTTGATAACCCGGCTCTTGCGCTCCGGTCCCAGGATCACGCGGTCAATGGCCTCCTCCAACTCTGCCATGGTGATGACTTGCTTGTCGCGCCGCGCGGCGAGAATGGCCGCTTCGTTGAGGAGGTTGTTCAGGTCTGCACCGGAGAACCCCGGCGTCTGCTTGGCCAGCCGGTCGAGGCCGACGTCGGGCGCCAGCGGCTTGCCGCGGGCGTGAATTTCCAGAATGGCCTGCCGTCCCCGCACATCGGGGTTGTCAATCACCACGCGGCGATCAAACCGTCCGGGGCGCAGCAGTGCCGGGTCCAGCACGTCGGGCCGGTTGGTCGCAGCCAGGATGATGACGTTGGTGTTGGTATCGAACCCGTCCATCTCGACGAGGATTTGGTTGAGGGTCTGCTCGCGCTCGTCGTGGCTGCCACCGAGGCCGGCGCCGCGTTGGCGCCCCACGGCGTCAATTTCGTCTACGAACACGATGCCGGGGGCATTGCGCTTGGCCTGCTCGAACAGGTCGCGCACGCGACTGGCACCGACGCCGACAAACATCTCGACAAACTCGGAGCCGCTGATGGAGAAGAACGGCACGCCGGCTTCCCCGGCGCAAGCGCGGGAGAGGTAGGTCTTGCCGGTGCCGGGCGGCCCGACCAAGAGCACGCCGCGCGGAATACGGGCGCCCAGCGCCGCGAACTTCTCCGGGTATTTCAGGAACTCCACCACCTCGGCCAGCTCTTGCTTGGCCTCTTCCACGCCGGCGACATCGGCGAACGTGATCGTGGGCTTGTTGAGATTGAACAATCGTGCCCGGCTCTTGCCAAAGGAGAGCGCTTGGTTATTGCTGCCCTGGGCTTGACGCATCATGAACAGCAACAGCGCACCGAAGATAATCACCGGGAGGAAGGAGCCGATCAAACCGAGCCACGGACCGATCCGGCCCGGTTGACGCACCTCGACGTTGACCTGCTCGTCCTTAATGCCCCGTGCCTGGAGCATCTCCATGATGTCGGAGCGCTCGGGCTTGATGGCCGTCTTCTGGCCGTCACTGGTATCGGCAATCAGGGTGTTGCCGTCAACGACGATGGTAGGTTTGCCACTGTTCACGGCATCGCGCTGGATAATCGTCATCAGCTCGGTGATGGGAATCTTGGCTTCCTTCGGTGAGGGGTTGACCAGCGTGAAGAAGATCGCCAGAACCGCGACCATAATCACGAGGTAAACAAAGCTATTCCGCAGCCAGCGTGTATCCATCGAGCCGCCATCCTTCCGTAGGAATATACAAAAGTTACACTGACGAGCCGCACCCGAAGCTGCGGCTCAAGTCAGGAACGCAGACAGAGGGGCACCACCTGCGATTATTATAGCACCATAGCACCGGACGACTAGGGAGAGTTGGCTGACTACTCCGTCCGCACCCCCTGGCAGGAGGTGTCTGCATCAGGATTTTCGGGATGGAGGGATGAGCAGGATGGATTGCGGCCTCCGCCGCAATGACGAGCGCCTGGGCGCGATGATGAAAGTTGCGAACTTGATTAGGTAGTGTGTTAGCCCCCACCCTGACCCTCCCCCGTCCCGACGGGGGAGGGAACGGCCCGTCCCCCCGCCGCAGCGGGGGGACCATAGGGGGGCTATCTCCCACTACCTGATTAAGTTAGCAATCTTCATCATCGCGCCCCTACATCAAGAACCTGCCCTGGTCGGTATCACTCGGTGGGCTGTGGGTTGTCGGCGAGGAGCGCGAGGTGGGGCATATTCCGGTACTGTTCCTCGTAGTCCAGGCCGTAGCCGACAACGAAACAGTCGGGGATTTCGAACCCTACGTAGGCCAACGCCACGTCCACTTTACGCGCCTTGCGTTTGTTCAGCAGCGTGCAGACGCGCAGGCTCGCCGGCCCCCGCGCTTGCAAGGTCCGCAGCAAATAGCGCAGCGTGGCGCCGGTGTCAACGATGTCCTCGACGACCAGCACGTGGCGGCCTTCGATGCTCACGTCCAGGTCCTTGATAATCCGCACAATGCCGCTGGACTCGGCCCCCGGGCCGTAACTCGACACGGCCATGAAGTCCATCTCCACTGGCAAGGCCAGCTCGCGGGCGAGGTCCACCATGAACGTCACGGCCGCTTTGAGGACGCCCACGAGGAGCAAGTCCACGCCCTCGTAATCGGCGCGGACCTGCTGGGCCAGCTCGGTCACGCGCTGCCGGATGGCCGCCGCGCTAATCAACTCACCGGCGAGGGCCGGTGGCTCTTCAGACAAAGCCGTTGCTGCCGTCACGGTGCCGTTCCCTCCGGATCATCAGCCAACGCTTCCGAGACCGCCACACCGGTACTGCCGTAGCCACCGCGGCTCGGACGACCGGTGCGGTCAACTTCGTGCCAACTCGCACGAGCAATCCCGACGAGGAGACCCTGGGCCAATCGGGTACCGCGCGGCACATGCACCGGTTCGGAGCGGAAGTTCAAGAGCTGGAGGTGGATTTCGTCGTCCGGGCCACAGTAGTCTTGATCTATCACGCCGATACCGTGCGGTACCAGTAGCCCCCAGCGTGCCGGGGTGCTACTCCGACTGGTGACGAGCAGAGCATAACCCGGCGGCACCTCGACGATGACGTTCGCCGGGATACGCGCCAGCTCCCCCGGCGCAATATCGGCAGCGACCCGCGAGGCCAGATCGAAGCCGACGGCCCCGGCGCTCTCGTAGCGCGGCAACGGTAAGGACGGGTCAACCCGGCGGATGTGGACGGTCAGCGGTGCCGGCGCTGGTGCCGGCCGGAGGTCGTCAGTCACGAGTACCGTCTCCGTGGCGATCATCGTTCCACCACCTATGCCGATCCGAAGAAGAGATTCAGCCACTCACCGACATGCCCAAACCCGACGCGCAGCCGAGGAGGCGCCAACGCCGGCTCCGGCTGGGGCGCGGCGGCTACCGGCGCCGGCAAGGGCTGGGCGCGCGCTGCCGCCGGTGGCTGCTCGCGCAGCATGACGAGCGGCCGATCACCCGGCCGGATCATGTTGAGGCGCTCGCGGGCCATCAGCTCGACGTACTCATCGGTTCGTGTCCGAGCAACCTGCGTCGCCAGGGCTTGGTTGTCGCTTTCGAGGCGAGCAATCTCCTGCCGCACGACCGCGGCACGCTGCTCCAGCCGGTAGCTCCCGACACTCGTATCATAAAAGCGCACCAGGAGATACAGCAGCACCAGGACCACGCACCCGATGAGTACCGGGGCGAGCCGCGGCGAGAAGCTGAGTGGCCATTTCACGAGCGTCTACCCAGTCCAGGAGAGTCCCGAGACGGCATCCACGGCCGCTCCCCTCGTCAGCCGGCGGGGCGCATCGCGCGCCGTGCCGTCTCCCGTCGCGGTGCCGAGCGCCGGCGGCGGTGATGTGATCCACAGGTCGAAACCGGCGCCATCATCGCTCAGATAGGCCACCGCGTCCCCGGCCGGGGACCAGCACGGCGAGCGTGCCCGACCGGTGGTCGTGATGGGTACTGCGCCGCTGCCGTCGGCGCCCATGATCCAGATGTCGTGACTGTCCGCCTGCCGCTGCGTGTACGCGATGCGCGTACCATCCGGCGACCAGGCGGGAGCGTAGGCGCCGGCGGCCGCCTGTGTGAGTTGCTGCCACGGGCCGTCGGGCAGCCCCCAGGCCCAGACTTGCGGCCGCTCCTCCCGGTAGGACGTGACGAGCAGGCGGTGCTCATCCGGCGAGACGGACGGATGGTCCAGGCCCCCCTGGCCATCCGGGGCGCGCAGCAAGGGGCGGCCGGCCCGGCCGTCCAAGTCAAGCTGCCACACGCGCATGTCGTAGGTTCCGTCGTCGGATAGGAACAGCAGCCGGTCTCCGCTTGGCCAATAGCAGGGCCGGAACGCCCAGCGACGATACTCCAGCGGCTGCTGACCGTAATGGGTCAAGCGCCACCGCTTGGGGCCGCCCGCCTCCATTACCCAGATGTCCGAGCAACTGTTTTGCATCTTGACGTGGGCAACGAATAGCCCATCGGGGGACCAAGACGGTTGGCGGGAGGCGCCATCGTCCGTGAGCTGCGTCGTCGCTCCGTTGGCCCAGATGTGGATATTGTCCTTACTGACAAAGGCAATCCGACCGGCCGGATGATCGCGAGATTCACCGGCGGCCGGGGCCGTCGTCTCGGAACGCTGGCCCGGCACAGTCGGTTGCGGGCCGGAGTCGGCACACGCCGCGAGGAGCACGCTGCCCACGCTGCCGAGCGCTCGGCCCAGCCAGACGCGGCGGCGCTGTGCGTCCATCCGAAACCGTCTACGCTCTCCCATGACGATACTGCAACCTTAGCCGCGGGATGCTCTCCGAATCAAACTAACGAAGCAGGCCGGGGAGCCGGCCTGAGCGGCGGGGTACACTAAGTAGGGACGATCCGGCCCGCCTGTGGTCCCCCCGCTGCGGCAGGGGGACAGTGTGTGCCCTGCTGTCGCAACGAGGAGGGCAGGGTGGGGGCTTGCCGGGAGCGAGGTACGCGCATGACGACGCAGCCGAGCAAGCAGCTCGAAACGATCCCCAATACTCATCCCGACCGCGAGTACGAGGTTGATCTGACGCACCCGGAGTTCACCTGTCTGTGTCCGATGACGGGGCAGCCGGACTTTGCGACCTTTCGGATCGTGTACGTGCCGGGGCCGCGGTGCGTCGAGCTGAGGTCGCTAAAGCTCTATATGTGGTCGTTCCGCGACGAGGGGCACTACCACGAGGACGTGACCAACATCGTGCGCGATGATTTGGTCGCCGCCCTGGACCCGGTCCGGCTCACCGTCACGGCCACGTTCAACGTGCGCGGGGGGATCACGACCGTTGTTCGCACGAGCTACCAACGGCCGGCGTCTTCGGAGTAGAGGGCTGAGGACTCCTGACAAGGGTAGTTTTTTGTCTGCATCAGGATTTGCAGGATGCACGGATGAGCAGGATGGTCCTCACCCTCGCCGGGCAGGAATCGGGGGCTTTCCAGCGCCATGACGGGGGTGTAGGCGCCACGTATGGGCCGTCATTCCGGCTTTCGCCGGAATGACGGCCGTCGTTTTCGTGCCCGTGTTCTACACGCTCTAGGGTTCGTCGTAGCCGTCGGGGACGGATTCGCCGCGTTCTTGCCAGAGATCGCGGACGACGGTGTGTACGACGCTGGCGGGGAAGCCGCGACGGGTAAGGAAGCCGCCGACTCGGCGGGCAAAGGTCTCGAAGTCCGCGTGGGCGAGGCGGGTCAGCCGCGGCGCGGCGGCGCGGCGGGCCTGGGTATAGGCATCGCCGGCTGCCGACGCCGCGGCTTGCTCGGCCACGTGACCGGCAATGCCGTGCTGGCGTAGCTCGCGCTGCAAGAGGGCGGCGCCGCGGGGGCTGGTTCGCTGGCGAGTTTCGACCCAGCGCTGTGCGAAGGCGGTGTCATCGAGGTAGCGTAGCTCTTTGAGTCGGGCGATGACCCGCTCGACAGTTGCCGGGGGATAGTCCCGGTGCTGGAGCCGCGTGCGTAGCTCGGCCACGCTGCGGGCGCGCTGGCCGAGCAGCCGTAACGCGGCTGCCATGGCCGCCTCGCGTTCCTCGGCGCCCGACAGCGCGGCCAGCGCGGCGGCCGAGAGGTACTGCCCTGACCGGAGTTGCCGCGCGGCGGCGGTGAAGGCGCTGATTTCGCAGGCCAGGCGACCGTCCAAGTAAAGCTGCAAGCGGCCGGTCTGGCCCGGCACGGCTATCAGCGCGGTAATCGTGCCGTCGGTAGGTGGGTGGTCGGTCATGGTAGCTTGGTCGATGGTCAGATGCTCGCCAGCACCGCGCGCAGGTGGCGAAAGCGGCGCCATACCCCGGCCGGCGTGGGGACCGGTTCTAGCCACGCGCTCACGTCGTCCCAGTCTGCGGTGCGTCGGCTCTGAATCCGCCGCCGCTCGGCCAGCAGCTCTCGCCAGCGGCACAGGGCGGCCCAACGACCGCGCAGGCCGCTGGCGTCTTGGCGGGCAAGCAGCGCCAGGAGCGTCGCCGCGAGGTCGTAGCCGATGATCGCGCCGCCATACCGCAGCAGCGGGCGGCCAGGCAGACAGCGGGCGAGCACAGCGAGCTTGTTGCGCCCCAGGTGCCACAGCTTGAACGGCGAGCCTTCGCCGGCGCTGGCCGAGTGGACGTGACGCACCACTGCCGCCGGTACGTACACGCACTGCCACTGCCGGAGGCGGGCACGCCAGGCAAGATCAACGTCTTCCAGGTACATGAAAAACGATTCGGCAAAGAGGCCCACGTCATCGAGCATCGCGCGGCGATAGAGCGCCGCTCCGGCGGAGGCGCCAAAGACTTCCGCCGCCGGGCCGGGCGGATGGCGCGCGGCGCCCATCTCGCGGTCCCAGGCGATGCCGGCCCGGTCGAGGGCGATGCCGGCGGAGTTGATGACCTCGGGCCGGCTGACAAAGACCATTTGCGCGGCGCAGCTGCCGATGCGCGGGTCGGACTCAGCGGCCGCGACGAGCGCCGCCAGGCACCCCGGCTCGGGCCAGGCGTCGTTGTTCAGCGTGACTATGAAGGGCGCCTGGGACTTGCGAATGGCTAGATTGTTGGCGGCAGCAAAGCCCAGATTGCGCTCGCTGGGCAGAATCCGCAGCGGCGGCGCGGCTGGCGCGGCGGCCAGGGTCGCGGCGAGGCGCCGGAGCCACTCCAGGCTGCCGTCGCTAGAGCCGTTGTCAACGACGATGATCTCATATAGCACGCCGCGCTGCGCGAGCACCGGCGGCAAGCAGCGGCGCAGTAGGGAGAGGCCGTTCCAGTTCACGACAACGACGGTGACGAGCGGAGACATGGTAGTTTAGTCGTAGGGTACAATCGCCTCAGTAGCAGGGAGTAACGACGTTGGCAGCATCAGAGCCGGACAGCGAACTCGCGCACCTCGGTCCGATAGCCCGGATGATGATAGCCGTTGCCGGCCATGCGATCACGAGCCATATCCAGGTTCGCGCCTTGGTCGAGCTACTCATCAGTCAGGGTATCGTGGATCGTGAGGCGCTGGAAGCCCAATACAACCTCATGCGGATACACGAGCTGGAAGCGACGATTGACGAGTGGTTTCCGGCCGATATTGCCGCTCACCTGAAGGAGGCCATCCAGGAGGGCGGGCCGGACGGGGAGAGGTAAAGGCGGAAGACGGGCGGCAGCCCCCGTAGCCCCCCTATGGTCCCCCCGCTGCGGCGGGGGGACGTGGATTCCCGCTTGCGGAGACCTTTGCGTAACCCGTCATTCCCGCGAAAGCGGGAATCTAAAAAACCGGGCCGCCCAGGTTGGTGGGAGACGATCACTGCCACCCCAGTACTCCATCCGGGGAGTTGTGCAAAGGTCTCCTTGCGCGGGAATGACGGCCGCTATTTTTCACGTCCTGCGGGAATGACCGGGGAAGGGCGGCAGCGGGCGATTGTCGGAGCGTGCTACAATCGCCCGGTCCGGGCACCCGCTATGGTGCCGGGCCGGTTGCTGCCCGCGCGAACAAGGCAAGCTCCTGTGCGTTTCCTGTCAGCCACCCTCAACGTCCTGCGTGAGACGTGGGCGTACCGCGATCTGTTGCGGAACCTCGTGGTGCGCGACCTCAAGACTCGCTACAAGCGGTCGGTGCTGGGATTTGCCTGGTCGTTCCTCAACCCCCTGTTCATGGTGATGATCTTCACGGTGGTCTTCACCGTGATCGCCAGAGCGCAGAACGTCCCGAACTACCCGTTGTTCGCTTTGTGCGGCCTACTGGCGTGGAACTTCCTGGCCGGATCGGTCTCCGGCGCCGCTCGCAGCATCGTCGGCAACGCGCACCTGATTGACAAGGTGTACTTCCCGCGCGAGCTACTGCCGATCTCGGTCGTGTTCTCCAATCTGATCAACTTTATCTTGAGCCTCATCGTCTTCTTTGTCCTGCTGCTGCTGTTTCGAGTCCCGCTGTCCTGGTGGGTTCTGAGCCTCCCAATAATCATCGCCGTGCAGTTTATCCTCGTCGTGGGTCTCGCGTTGATCGTGGCGGCGCTCAACGTGTTCTACCGCGACGTCGAGCACGTGCTGGACGTGGGACTACTGGCATGGTTCTTCCTGACGCCAATCTTCTGGGAGCTGGAGCTGCTGCCCAACAAGCTCCCATTGCCGTGGGGCGGCGGCATAGACATCTGGCTACTGGAGTACCGTCTGAATCCGATGGCGTCGCTTGTCACGGACTATCGCTATATTCTGCTCTACGACTACGGCATCATCCGGCACACCGTCGTACCTCTCGCTATCGGGCTGGTCTGTCTGGTGGCGGGGTGGTACTTCTTCCGCCGCAACGCCCATCGCTTTGCCGAGGAGATTTAGGATTTTTCCCGGACCGGAGGAGCACGGCATACCGTCATCGCTTCCACCATAACTGCGAGGACTGAGGGCAGCCCCCTCCCTGACCGTCCCCCCGCCGCAGCGGGGGGACCATAGGGGGGCACTTCAACACGATCCCATAAGAACACATGGATACTGTCACCCTCTCGAACGTCTCCAAGTCGTTCACTATCCGGCACGAGCAGAGCCGCACGCTGCAAGAAACCGTGCTCGGTTTCCTGCTCCAGCGGCGCGAGGCCCCGGAGGAGTTCTGGGCGCTCCGCGAGGTCTCCTTTCGCGCCGCGCGGGGCCAAACGCTGGGTATCGTCGGCCAGAACGGATCGGGCAAGAGCACGATCTTGAAGCTCATCGCCGGGACGCTGCGCCCTACGTCCGGCACCGTGCAGACGAACGGGCGCGTCTTCGCGCTGCTGGAGCTAGGCGCCGGCTTTCATCCCGATCTGACCGGACGCGAGAACGTCTTTCTGAACGGATCGTTCCTGGGGTTGAGTCGTCGGGAGATGGCGCGGCACTACGATTCCATCCTGCGCTTTGCCGAGCTGGAAACCTTCATTGACACGCCGCTCAAACACTATTCGTCGGGAATGCAGATGCGGCTCGGCTTTGCCATCGCGGCGCACGTTGATCCCGACGTTCTGGTGATTGACGAGGTGCTGGCCGTTGGCGATGCCTCGTTTCGACAGAAGTGCTTTGCCACGCTGTCCGACTTCAAGCGCGAAGGGAAGACGATCATCTTCGTCTCGCACGACGCGGTGGCCGTGCGGCGCTTCTGCGACGAGGCGCTCTGGATCGAGGCCGGTCGCGTGCGCGAGATCGGCGATCCCGAACGGGTGACACGGGCCTATCTGGCCGAGGCGCAGACCGGCCGGCGGCGGAACGGCGGGACCAGCACTGACCGCGACCACACCGTCACGGAGGCCGCCGCCGCGCCGCCAATCTCGCTCCGGGGAGTGGAGACGGTTGACATGTCCGCACAACCGACGACCCACTTCTTTCCCGGTGTGCCGGTGACGGTGCGACTGTCGTATCAGGCGCACGTGGACTGCGAGGACGTGACTTTTGCGGTGGGGCTGCACCGCCCAGACGGGAGTGTACTGCACACGGTTACGACCCGCGCGCAAAGCCTGCCCCTGGCTCGAACAGGGGGCGGACTGACGGTGCCGGCGGGTGAGGGCGAAGTGCTGTGCAACCTGGGCGTGCTGCCGCTCGGACCGGGCGAGTACGCAGTCTCCGGCGGCGTGTGGCTGGGCGCCGACTGGCGCGGGGCCGGCGAGCGCCGCTTTCGCGCTACCCACTTTGCCCTGGAGCCGCGCCACGCGCCCGGCACAACCCTACTGGCGCTGGCACCGCAGTGGCGCCAGCTTCCCGACGCGCCGCCGGGGCAAGAACCACCTACAACTGATGATATTCCCGTGTGTTGGCAGCCGCCGCCGGCGCGTGTGGTGATGGGTGAAGGAGAAGAGCTGTTCTTGGGTCACGGCTGGTACCCGACGGAAGACTGGCCGCCGCCGGTGCGCTGGATGGGCCTATCGGCGTCGGTCTTTCTCACCCAAGACGACCTGGCGCGGAGCGTCGGGATTGCCATTGTCCGGCCGCACCACGGGCCGCGCCCGGCGACGGGGCGCGTGCTGGTGGATGATCGGGTAGCGGGGACGTTTATGCTGGCGTCGCCGGGGCTGGAGCGGTTCAGCTATCCCGTGCCGGCAGTAGCAGCGCCGCGCCCGGTGGAAGTCAAGATCGAGGTGGATGAGCCGCTGGTGCCGGCGGACCTCGGTCTCGGCGACGATACGCGCGCGCTCGGTGTCGCGGTGCAGGAAGTGTGGTTCGAGTGACCGCCAGCGACCCGGCGCCCTACGTCTCGGTGTTCGTGCTCAACTACAACGGGCTGGAGGTGCTGCCGGCGTGCTTGGAGGCGCTGCGCCACACCGACTACCCGCAGGACCGCTGGCAGGCGGTCGTACTCGATAACGGGTCGCAGGACGGCTCCGCCGAGCGAGCCGAGCGGGCGCATCCTTGGCTGGAGGTGCGGCGGCTGGGCCGCAATCTCGGCTTCGCGGCCGGTAACAACGCCGGCCTCCGGTCGGCGCCGGGACCCTACGCAGCGCTGCTGAACTCCGATACCGAGGTGGAGCCGGGGTGGCTTACGGCGCTCGTGCAGGACGCCGAGGCTAATCCGGAGGCCGGTGCTTGCACCGCCAAGCTCCTGTTCCGCCACCGCCGCCTGCCGGTGCAGCTGCAAACGGACGGGTTCGTTCCGGTACACGCCGGGGCCGGTGACACGCGGCTGCTGGGGCTGCAAGTGCAGGATGCGACATCGCTGGTCGGTGGTCAGCGGGTCGCGGCCCACTGGGGGCCAGGCTGTTTTGCGCCGGAAATCGGTCCCTACGGCCCCTTCCGCTGGACAAGCAGCGCCGGCACGCTGGAGGTCGCCGCCGAGCCGGGTGAGCAGACCGAGCTGTATCTGCGCCTGGCCGCTCCCCGCCCGGACGATGCGACCGTGCCGTTCGCGGTGACGGTTGGCGACGAAACGGTCGCGCGGAGCAGCGCCGGGGCCACTTTCTCCGACTACCACGTCTCCTTGCCGGGGACGCTGACGGCCGCCGCGCGGCCGATCATCCAGAACGCCGGGACGCTGCTGCTGGCGAACGGCGCCGGCCGCGACCGGGGTACCGTGTTACGCCATGGTCAGCCGGCCTACGAGCCGGACGAGGGGCAATACGACGAGCCGGAGGAGGTGTTCGGCTTCTGCGGTGCCGCCTGTCTGCTGCGGAAAAGCGCCCTGGATGAGGTAGGCCACTTCGATCCGAGCTTCTTTCTCTACTACGAGGACCTCGATCTGAGCTGGCGGCTGCGGCTGCGCGGCTGGACGATCCGGTACGTGCCGCGGTCGGTCGTCTGGCACTCCCACGCGGCCACAAGCGGCGAATGGTCGCCACTCTTTACCTACTATGTGGACCGCAACCGTCCACTGATGCTCGCCAAGAACGGGCCGCGGCGGCTGGCTGTCCGGGAGCTGGTCCGCTATGCGGCCGACGCCGGACTCACCGCTATGCGACTGGTGCGGGCTATCGGCACCCGGCAGGACGCCGGCGCGGCGGCGCGGCGGCTATGGCTGCAAACCCGCGTGTTAGCATCGTGGACTCGGTCCGTACCGCGAGCGTGGCGGCAGCGGCGCGCGATTCAGGCCGGGCGCACGGTAGACGACGCCACGCTACGCCGGTGGCTGGTGCAGGCATAGCGGTGATCGGCCAACAACGAAAGGCGACCACCTAGTCGCTCCCCAACGGTGCTATTGCGATGACCGAGCAAGAGGCTCTACAGAAGCCTGTCGTATTCACTTTCCATGCGTACCAACGGATGCAGGAACGCGGAACTCAAGAGGAAGACGTTCGAGAAGCAATACAGCGTGGCCAGCGGGAACCCGCCCGGCGCGGACTTCATCTCTACCGTCTGAACCTAGAGTACAATCGCGAGTGGGACGGCCAGTATTACGCTATGCAGCAGGTGGCACCGGTCGTGGACGAGGAGAGGGACCGATTCGTAGTCGTGACCGTATACACGTTCTACTTTTGAAGGGAGTGTAGTTGTGAAGATCACCTACGATAAGGCAGCGGACGCGCTCTACTTCCGTTTGCTCGAAGGAGACTACCAGTGTCGCGTCGTGCGGCTGAACGATGACATCGCCTTGGACTTCGCCGCCGGGGAAAAGCTCGTGGGCATCGAGATTCTCCATGCCAGCCAACTCTTCGAGCAGCCGGAGAACCCGGTGATTGCGTTGCAGGACCTAATCCCCCGCATGATCGCGGCATAGAGGCTTCCGAGCATCGTGAAGGTCGGCATCTATAACCAGTGGCTGCACACCATGGGTGGCGGCGAGCGCCACATGGGCAAGGCGGCGGAGGTCTTGGCCAGTCTCGGTCACGCGGTCGAGTTCATCACCCATCGCCCGGTCAGCCGTGACGCGCTGGCGCAAAAGCTGAACCTGAATCTCGACGGCGTTGGTATCCGCGTCGTGCCACTGCTGCCCTGGAATCAACTCGCCGACTACTCCTCCGAATACGATCTCTTCATCAACGGGTCGTTCCTCTCGGTCGTGCCCTCGCGGGCGCGGTGGAGCGTGCTGTTCATTCTGTTTCCGTTCCCACTCGACACCTCGCCGCAAGGCCAGTTCAAGCGCTGGCTGGCGGGGCACCTGCGCCGCGAGCTGCTGATTCCCAAGTACGTCGAGGGGTTTTTCGGGCCGGAGGAGCTAGGCGGCAGTCGCTTTCGCTGGACCGCCGGCGCGGGTGAGGCCATCCTGCCGGCGCTGCGGCGCGGCCGGCCGTGTCTGGTGCGCCTGGTCCTGGGCAGCTTTCGGCCGGCGGGCACGCCGCCGGTCCCGGTGCAGGTCTACGCGCAGTGCAGCGCACCTACCCCCAACCCCCTCCCTCCAGGGAAGGAGTCACCACTTGGCACCGACTGGCAGCGGATTGCCGAATTTGATGTCGCTACGACACCGGGGAACTACGTCACGCTGGACTGCACCGCTCCGGCCGAAGCGACGACCTCCGGCCAGCTCCGGCTGCGGATCGACTCGCCGACCTTTCGACCGCACGAAGCACTCGACGACCCCGACGACTTCCGCGACGCGGGCGTGGCGGTGGCGCGGGTGATGGTGCCGCATCCGCGGCACTGGCTGTATGAGCTAGTGTTCGAGCGGCTGGTACCGGAGCTAGGGGCGCGCCTACACGGCCTGCCGGACCTGCGGGCGATGACCTACATCCGGACCTACGACTTGATCCTGCCGATCTCGGAGTTTTCGCAGCACTGGCTCCAGCAATACTGGGGTCTGCCGGGACAGATTCTCTATCCGCCGGTCTACGTTGATGACGTGGTGGAGCGGCCGAAACGACCGCTCATCCTCGGCGTTGGACGCTTTTTCGACCGCAGCCACAACAAGCGCCACGACGTGCTCATTCGCGCTTTTCAGAAACTGAGTCGGCAGGTCTCGGAGGATTGGGAGCTGCATTTGGTCGGCTCCATCGAGCCGGGACGCCAGCACGCTCGCTACTTCGAGCGATTGCAACGCATGGCGCGGGGCTGGCCGATCCACTTTCACGTGGACCTGCCCTTCGCGGAGCTGCGGAAGCTGTACGAGGAGGCCTCGCTCTACTGGCACGCGACCGGCTACGGCGAGCGCGAGGACCGCAATCCGATCCGCTTCGAGCACTTCGGCATTACGCCGGTCGAGGCGATGGCCGCGGGCTGTATTCCGGGGGTACTGGCCAAGGGCGCGCTGACGGAGACGGTCGAGGACGGGAAGAGCGGATTTGTGTGGCGCAGCATCGGTGAGCTGGTCAAACGGTCCCGCGAGATCATAGAAGACCCGGCGCTGGCAGTGCGCCTGCGGGCCGGTTCCAAAGGACGCGCGACCACGTTCAGCGACGATGCCTTTCGCTCGCGCCTGATTGCGCTGCTCGATGAGCTGACGGACGGGGCGGTAGCGTCGGGTGGGACCTAACCCCCGGCCCCTTTCCTGGATGAAAGTTGACAACTTGATTAGGTAGTGTGTTGCCCCCCACCCTCACCCTCCCCCGTTGCGACGGGGGAGGAAACACACCCGTCCCCCCGCCGCAGCGGGGGGACCATAGGGGGGCTATCTCCCACTACCTGATTAAGTTAGCAATCTTCATGCAGGGTAGGGGAGTGCGGGCGGCGGGCGGCGAGCCATAGTACCGCGGCTGCCAGCACGACGCCCACGGCTGCCAACGCGGCGCCCAGCCGGAGCGAGCGCGGTCGGAAGTCGAAGGTTATCTGGTGCGGCCCTGGCGGGACGGCGACGGCGCGGAACAGCCCGTCGGCCGCGTAGATCGGCGTGGGCTGGCCGTCCACGTGGGCTTCCCAGCCCGGATAGAACGCATCAGCGAGCACCAGCCAGCCGGCAGCGGGGGCATCCACGCGCAAGACGATGCGCGTTGGTGATTCCTGCTGCCACTGCACCACCGCCTCCGCCGCGCTGGCGGTCCCGGCCGCGCTTCCCGAAACCGCTGCCACCTGAGCAGACGGCGCCTCGATGAAGGTTGTCGCCTGGCGGTCAGGCCCGGCCGCGCGCACTCTGGCCAACGCTGCGTCCGCGTCGGTCACAGACTGCGCCAGGGATACCCACCGGGCGCGCGGTAGGCTGGCGGCACGTTCGTATACCTGTACGCGCGGTGTTGCCTGGTTGGCGGCACCTACCCCCCGGCCCCCTCCCTGCAGGGAAGGGGTGTCATCGAGGTGTGTAGCTGCCTCTGAATCGAGCCAGACTGCCTCGACGTGAACCATTGCCCTCGTTCCCGTGGGCAGTGCGTGGGCGGCGATGTAGCTCAGTCGCAGGGGGGACGGCAGCGGCAGCGTGGCGACGTATTGGAACACCTCGACGGCGCCGGTCTCGACCGAGAGCAGCCGCGTGCGCCGGACCACCGGCGCCTGGCGATGCTGCACGACGGTCGTTACGTCGGGATGTCCGTAGGCCCATTCGGCCGTATCCACGCCGGCGCGCAGGACCGCCGTGTGGCGTACCGGTGAGCCGCCTGGAGCGAGGGGGTGTCCGACCACCTCGATCTCGGCGACGGGTGTGTTATCCCGTAGCGCGGTGGCCTCGCCGAGGAAAGTCACGAGTCGTACCACGCGAGCGAGTGGCCGGGCCGGCGGTTGCACCAGCACGACCGACCGGCCGTCGGTCGGCAGCGCCCGCTCGATGACGTAGGGCTGTCCATAGACTTGCCAGCGCGGCGCCGCGGACAGCACCCAGCGCACCGCCAGTTGATCCAGCAACGGCGAGCGGAGGTTTCCGAATAGCCCCCAGTGCGAGTCCGGCTCGGACTCGTTCGCCGCGGCCGCGTAGGCGGTGTAGCGGCGGAGCAGCAGCGGACCATACGCCTGGGCATCGCGTAGCCCCACCAGGCCGGGCATGTTGGGCGGGAGTTGCGCCGTGCGGACGTGCTGGGGGAAGGCATTGAGGAAATGCGAGTCGCCGTGGATTGCGAACCCCAGCACGCGATAGGCCGGGTCTGCGAGCGGCAGCACCGGTCGCGGCGGCGGGAGCCACGCGGCGGGCGGCACCGTGGATAGCCGCTGGTGGCCATGCCACACCAGCAAGTCCAGCGCCACCAGCACGGCAAGCGCAAGCGGGAGGGGTTTTGCTACAGAGAATACAGAGCGTGCTACTCGCCCGCTGCCCAGCGGCCAACGCCCAGCGGCCGCGAGCCAGAGCAACGCCGCCGCCAGTCCGAAGCCGACGAGGTGTACCGCCTGCATGGGTGCCAGATACGGTCCATCGATAAACCGGCCCACGTTAGTCAGGAAACGCCGGAACGGATCGTAGCCATCGGACCACCACACCAGCAGCCCCATCAACGCCGGGGCCGCACTCGCCAACAGGGCGACGCGCCAGGTCACACTCGCGGCGCGATCCATCCCGCGCCCGGCGAGCAGAGCGAGGCCGCAGACGACGAGCAAGGCACAGCGCGACGGCACGTGGATCACCTGGAAGCCGGGCAGCCACTCGTAGAGGAGGCCGAAGAGCGGGAAGCGCGGCCCCATACCGAGGCACCACATCAGCGCCGTGCCGAGCAGCAGGCCGGCGGAGAGCCGGCGTCGGTTCAGCGGCGCCAATGCGCCGACCAGCGCTAGTCCGAGCACCGCCACGCTGCTATAGAACTGGTTGCTTTCCTGTACACCGGTGCCGCCGGCGGCACCAAAGACCGAGAGCACCGTCACGTAATCGGCCCGCGCGGCCTCGGCCAGCGTGCGGCTCTCGGCGTAGTGCGTCTGAGCGATGAACTCCAGGGCCGGGACGACGATCAAGGCGCTCAAGAGTGCCGTGAGCACGGCCACCAGCAGGCCAACGGCGAGCAACTGGCGGCCATAGAGCCAGTCATCCCGCGCATCGTCATTCCCGCGAAAGCGGGAATCCATCCCTCGTCCCAGGACAGCGCCCAGGCGCCACAACCCCATCGCGGCCAGCGCCAGGATCGTCAGGGCCGAGCCGGGGGGCCAGCCGGCCGACAACTGCACGACTAGGAGCACGGCCACGACGACGCAGCGGCCAAGCGCCCCCGGCCGGTCGAGGCAGCGGTGCCAGGCGAGCAGGATCCATGGCAGCCAGGCTGTCGCAAAGGGCGCGGGCAGGGTGCCGGCGAGGCCGCCGGTGGCAAAGGGGCCGCCGGCGTAGACTGCCGCCGCGACGAACGCACCGGCCGGACCGGCACGCAGTGCGCGTCGAGCGCACCAATACATCCCGGCCGCCGCCCAAGCCAGATGGGTTATGAGCAGCAGCCGAACGGCGTCGGCCGTGTTCAGGGCCAATAGGGCGAGCCAACTCGGCAGATACCAGCCGGCAGTGCCGGGATCGGCCAGAAAGGGCATCCCGGTGCCGACGTAGGGGTTCCAGAGCGGCAGCCGGCCGGCAGTAATCTCCCGTTGCAGGAACGTGGCGTTGGGGGCGAACTGGAGTAGGAGATCGAGGTTCTCCGGCAGGCGGCCGGCGATGACCGGCCAGGTAGCCCAGGCCAGCAGGAGGCCCAGACCGAGGGCGGCGGCGAGGTGGGGGAACACCGCACGCCAGCGTAAGCCAGAGTGGCGAATCTGCTGCTCCCTCTCCGTCATTTCATCACCCCTATGGTCCCCCGCTGCGGCGGGGGGACGGGTAGGTTCCCTCCCCTGGTAGCTCAATCCGGGGGAGGGTTAGGGTGGGGGTCACTGCGCTCCAGCTACCGGCCGGCGAGAGTTTGTTCATAGTGGGCGCGGGTCTGCCGCGCAATCTCTGGCCACGACAAGCGCCGCGCATAGGTCCGTGCCCCCGCCGAGAGCCGGGCACGCCGGCCGGGGTCTCGTCGCAGCTCCGCAATGGCCTCGGCCAGCGCCAACGCATCGGCGGCCGGCACGTACCAGACGGACTCACCGTGTTCCAGCGGCCAGTGACCGGTGGTCAGTGGCTCGTGGTCGGTGCCGGCCGCCGGAGACTGACCGCCGCCGACCGGCTGCGGCGGGGCCACGGTGATCGTGGGTACGCCGTGCGCCAGACAGCCCAGCAACGACGTGCGCCGCTGCGAGGCGCCATCGAGAAAAGGTAAGGCGGCCACGTCCGCACAGCGCAGCCACGCCGCCAAGCCCTCCGGCCGCTGAAATCCGGTCCAGTGGACGTAGGGCCGGAGGCGCAGCCGCTCGATGAGCACCATTACCTCGGCGAGATAGCGCACGTTCTCCGTATCGCTCGAACCGACTTGCTCGCCGATCATCAGCACGCGGACATCAAGCCCCTGGGAGAGCAGCCGAGCGAGCGCGCGAATGAGCACGTCAACCCCTTTGCTGCGATTGATAAAGCCGATATGCCCAACGACAAGGGTATCCGGCGCGGCGCCAATGCGCGACCGCCAGAGATCGCGGTCAAAGCCGGCCGGGGGTGGCGCATCGAGGTTATTCCCAACGGCGATATGAGCCAGACTGGCCGGCGCGGTGGGCCGGCTGCGGAACACGGGCTTGGCGCCGCGGGTATGCCACTTCCACAACAACGGAACGTCCTCGGCGGCGACGGCGATCACCACGTCGCTGCGGTTAGCCAGCAACCGCACCATTAGCTGCCGCAACGGGCCGGCTTTCGGGAACAGGTAGGGTACCCGCAAGTCGTGGAACGTCGTGACGACCTTCAGGTGCGGCAGGGTGCGGTGCAGGGCCAAGGGCAAGAGGGTGATGGCGGCGCGTAGCTCGTAGGCGGCCGGCTGGTACTGGACGTGGACGAGGTCCCAGCGTTGACGCTGCGCGAATTGGGCTACCAGGCGCCAGCTGGACCGGTCCCAGCGCCGGATGTGGGGCAGTACCGAGGGGTTCTGCGGCTCGGTCGCGGCGCGCTGGCTGGTGAGCACCGACGGCACTACGTCGAGATCGCGCAGTGCTCCCACCAGCCGCTGCGTGTAGTCGGCGATACCCCCACGCAATGGCGGGTACTCGCCGGTAATCATCCCCACGCGCACGATGCCCGTCCTTCACTCCCTCGTTCATGTGAGGATACACCTACCCCCAACCCACTCCCGCATGAAAGTTGTAGCCCCCCTATGGTCCCTGACAAGGGTAGGTTTTTCTGTAGGGGCGCGATAAATCGCGCCCAGTCCCCCGTCCCCCCGCCGCAGCGGGGGGACCATAGGGGGGCTGCCCCCTCACCAAGGGCAGTTTTTCCGAGCGACGCGGAAACCGCCCCCAGACCGTTGTCATCCCCCACCCCCCGCTGATATGTCTCCCTGACGGGAGTGGCAAAATGCAAGACCATCCGAGAGCACCGGGCACCGCCCGGCAGGAACCCCTTGGCACCGACGGGCCGGCCGCGTTCTCGCCGGCGCCGGGTCCGTCTCGACCCCGCGCCACGCCCTTGCCCTTGCCCTTGGCGTCGGACCACACGCGGTCCGGTGCCGCGTCCTTGCCCTTGGCGTCGGACCATGCGCGGTCCGGTGCCGCGCCCTTGCCCTTGCCGAACCTGCCGAGTCACGGTCTGCGTGACCCGGCATGGGCCGGCCCGCGCGTGCCGCGATTCACTCTCCCCTGGCCGGCCGGGGTGCGCCGGCTGCTCTCGGCGGTCTTGCACCGCGTCGTTGCCACTCCCGGCACCCACCTTTCCCACCCGTCCACCGCCCGGTTCGCGCCCACCGCCGCCGAGCCGGGAGCGCCCGCCCAGCCGGTGCCGCCCCGCCCACTGCCCACCACCGCGGGCACGGGCTGCCAACGGCACCACCACTCGCGCGCCCCGCCCAGCGCCCCTCACCGAAAATCTACCCTTGTCAGCCTATGGTCCCCCGCTGCGGCGGGGGGACGGGGATGTCTCACGAGAGTAAGCTCTAACCCGGACTATCATGCTCCGGTGCAAGCGGCGAGCGGCCGGTGACGTGCCACATCAGCATCGGCCAGAGGATTGCCAGACGACGCGCGTGGCGGCAGCGGGCCGCCGAGTCGGTGCCGGGCGGTCGCGCCACGCTTCGCAGCAGCCACTTCAGCGCCTGCTCGGCCAGCTGAGCGACTACCGTCAGCGCGATAAAGCCGCGCAGCGCGATCACAGCGGCGGTGCCCCACCACTTACGAACGAATTGATATTTGCTCCGGTGAAAGTAGAAGTCCCGCGCCAGCAGGTTCTGGTCGGCGCTTTGGCTGCCGTGGTGAATGACCTGTGCTTCCGGTGCATAGCGCATCTCCCAGCCGGCGTGATGCAAGCGTAGTGCCGCGTCAAGCTCCTCGAAATACATGAAGAAGCGTGGATCGAAACCGCCTACTTGGGTAAAGGCGGTGCGCCGGACGAGCCAGCACGCGCCCTGCGCCCAATCTACGGCGCGCGGCAGCGTGTGCGACCGATCTTCCTCATAGTAGCCGCGCAGCAAGGGACAGCCCGGCCACCACCATTGCACCGCCGTGCTCTCGACAAACAGGGTGGCGAGGCGCGGAAAGCGCCGCAGTGTCCGTTGCGGCCGGGCATCGCCGTCAACGAGCAGGGGGACGGACACCGCTGCGGCCGGGTGATCGCGCAGACAAGCCAGGAGCGCCGCCAAGGCGCCGGGGAGTAGCTCGGCGTCAGGGTTGAGGAAGAGGAGCCGTGATCCACGGGCTACCGCCATTCCCCGCCGGCACCCGGCCGTGAAGCCCTCGTTGTGTGGCGCGGCGATGAGGTACACGTGGGGGAACGCAGTGCGAACGATGTTGGCGCTCCCGTCGTGGGAGGCATTGTCCACGACAATGATCTCACCGGCGGTACCGCTGCGCTCGTATTCCGCGGCGATGGAGTGCAGGCAACGAGCGAGTTGCGGCGCCACATTGTAGCTGACCACAATCGCGGAGCACTCCGGGCGATCCACGGCTCCCTCTTGACCGGTCACGTCGGCTGCTACCTCTTCGGCGGTTCGCCATGCGGGCGCGTCTGGCGCTGCCGCCGGAGCTGCCACAGGTGGCGGTAGGTCACAAACGTAAACCAGCTCAGGGCCAAGCTCAACTGCAACCCCAATAGCCCATCGCGGTGTCCTTGCAGCTCCCAGTAGCGCCGGCGTAGCTCCCGCAACGGCTGGAGTATGAGGCTGTGCGGTTTCGGCCGGATGCCCTCGCCTTGCAGTCGCTCGGCTTCCAACCGCGCGTAGCGGCGCTGCTTGGCCCAGAACTGTCCCCAGGAGCTGTAGTTCAAGTGGACCAGCGGTGGCGTCAGTTTTCCGGCCTCGCCGGCAAGCTGCACCAGCTCATGTACCGGGCGGTCGGGATCGTAGCGACCACAGGACCGCCGAAAGAGGCGGAGTTGATAGTCGGGATACCAGCCGGCATGGCGGACCCACTGCCCCAGGATCACGTTCTGGCGCGGAATCCAATACCCGACGGGTGGTTGATGGCCGGTGAGCACTGCGCGGATGGCCTCTGCGAGGTCGAGTGTGACGCGCTCGTCAACGTCAACGAACAGCACCCAATCGGTCGTCGCTTGATCGAGGGCGTAGTTGCGCTGCTCCGGCCAGTTGGTGAAGGGCCGCGAGAGCACCCGCGCCCCATGTGCCGCGGCCAACGCGGGGATGTCGTCGTCGTCGCCGGAATGGATGACCAGCCGGTTGTCGGCCCACTGCACGGCACGCAAGCACGGGACGACGTGCGCGGTCTCGTTGTAGGTCAGGATGATGGCCGTCAGTGGCTCACTCATGCGCCTCATCCCTTACAAGCGGATCACCGCGCGGTACGCGGCCGCTTCCGCTCGTAGCGCAGACCGCTGCGCGGCCGTGGCTGCGCCGATGGTGGAGAGCAGCAAGGTAACAACCTTGCTGGCGGCGCCTAGCCGCACCAGCCAGCGCAACACCCACTGCCGCCAGCCGGCGCGGTGCTTGGCATAGAGCCGGTAGCGGCTGCGGTAGAGCTGAACCAGCATTGGGCCGCGCCGCTGGCGGGTGCTTTGCGCCTCGTGATGGATGGCCAGCACGTCCGGGCAGTGGACAACGTGCCAGCCGGCTTGCTTGAACCGCCAGCACCAATCTACCTCCTCGCAGTAGAGGAAGAACGATTCGTCAAGCAGGCCAACCGCCGGGAGGGCAGCGCGGCGCACCGTCATACAGGCTCCCAAGGGATGATCTATGGCGAACACGCGATGGTAGTCGGTAGTCGGAAAGCGCCCGTTCAGACGGGAGTTGGTGAGGCGGTGATTGAGCGGAAAGAACTCCAAGAAGGCCATCGGGAGGGAGGGAAAGCGAAACGCCGAATGCTGAAACCGGCCGTCTTGGTAGCTGAGGCGCGCCCCGGCCACGCCGACCTCCGGCCGCGTGTCGAGAAAGGCCACCACGCGCGGCAGCGACCCTTGGCGTAGCTCCGCGTCGGGATTGAGCAGCATGACGTACCGTCCTTGTGTCTGCCGCAAGGCTTGGTTGGTCGCAGCCGCAAAGCCGCGGTTGTCGTGATTGGCGATAAGCCGGACCGTCGGAAACGTGCGACGTACCATGTCGGCGCTACCGTCGCTCGATGCATTGTCAACGACGTAGACTTCGGTGCCTGGGGGCGCATCGGCCAGCACGCTACGCACACATCGGGCCAGCAGCGCAACGGTGTTATAACTGACGATGACCACGGAGAGCGGCGGTGCGTCCGCGCCCGGACTGCCGGCCGCCGCGCGGTCATCCACCGGAGAGGCCTCTACCGGCCGCTGGTCATTGGTCACTGGTCATGGGACTCCGGCATGGTGTGGTGGGGGTAATCCGGCGCGAGGTGGGGTGGCCCAATCTTCAATCGAGCCATTCTAGCAGGGCCACACCTGCCCTGGGCACAGAGCGTGTGGGTAAGGGGCGGTATAGACGACGTTTGTCAGGCTCCGCCCCCCTATGCCCCCCCGTTGCGACGGGGGGACGGCAGGATGATGAGACGGCATGAATACCGAGACACCGCGCCAGGGAAACCGGGTCCCGGTCTGCGGGGTGGTGCTGGCGGCGGGAGAATCGCGGCGGATGGGGCAGCTGAAGGCGCTCCTGCCCTGGGGACCGCCTGACGATCCTACCGCGCCGCCGATTCTCGTCGCGCAGGTGCAGGCGCTACGGGAAGCCGGCATCGGGTGTCCGCGCGTCGTGCTGGGCCACGAGGCCGAACGGCTCCGCGCGGCGCTGGCAGAGCACGGCTGCCTGGCATATACGGAAGTCATCGTCAACGGCGATTATCGGCTGGGACGGAGCACCTCCGTCATTGCGGGCGTGGCGGCCTGTCCGGCCGGGCGCGACATTCTGCTCATCAACGTGGACCAGCCGCGGCCGGCATGGCTGATTCGCCAGCTGCTGACCGCCCGGCGGTCGGCGGAGGCACTCATTACCGTGCCGCACTACGAGGGACGGCCGGGACATCCGCCGATCTTCACCGCTCGGCTCCGCGACGAGTTGCTGGCCGTCGAAGAGGCAACCGAGGGGCTACGGGCAGTGGTCCGGCGGCACCGGACCATGATCCAGCGTATCTCGTTTAACGATGCAGTGGTGCTGGCCAACCTCAACACCCCGGCCGACTACGCAGAGGCGCGGCAGCGAGTCTTCCCGTCGGCTGGCACACCGACCTAGCAAGATCGGGTGCAGGGGCAGAGTCGCCGGCATCCGCAACGGATGTTTCCACCGGTCACTCGCAAGTAAATCAACTCGGCAAGGTTATCTATGGTGTACGCCTTAGGTCCGCTTAAGCACCGCCCGGTAGGCGGCCGTATCGGAGTAGAAGATTCATGGCCAGCATGTTGAGCGCCGTGCTCGGCCTCTTCTCCGCGGACCTCGCGGTTGATCTCGGTACCGCCTCGACCCTCGTGCATGTCGAGGAGAGGGGCGTGGTGGTCTCCGAGCCGTCGGTCGTGGCGATAGATCGCTCCACCAACCAACCGCTGGCCGTGGGCGCCGAGGCCCGGCAGATGCTCGGTCGCGCGCCGAGCCACATCTCGGTGATCCGTCCGCTGCGGGACGGCGTCATCGCCGACTTCGATACGGTCGAGCTGATGCTGCGGCACTTCTTCCAAAAGGCACAAGAGCAGGTAGGCAGAACCACGCGACCGCGGGTGGTGATCGGTATTCCCTCCGGCGTGACGGAGGTGGAGAAGCGCGCGGTCCACGACGCCGCGCTGAACGCGGGGGCGCGGGAAGCCTACCTCCTCGAAGAGCCGATGGCCGCAGCGATAGGCGCCGACCTGGCTATCCATGACCCGGCCGGCAGCATGATCGTGGACATCGGCGGTGGCACGACGGAGGTGGCCGTCATCGCACTGAGCGGCGTGGTCCTCAGCCGCTCGCTCCGCGTCGGGGGCGATGAGATTGATACGCAGGTCATCCAGTACGCCCGGCAGGCCCACGATCTCTACATCGGTGAGCGCACGGCCGAAGCGGCCAAGATAGCCATCGGCGCGGCAGCGCGAGATCGTCGAGAGCGCGATGACCAGCGCACCACGATGCGCGGGCGCGATTTGATGACCGGCCTGCCCAAGGCTGTCGAGGTGAGCAGTCGCGAGCTACGGGCGGCTATCGCCGGCCCCATCAATCTCATCGTGGAGGCCGTGAAGCTGTCACTGGAGGAAACACCCCCGGAGCTACTCGCCGACATCATGGAGCAGGGGATTACGCTCGCCGGCGGTGGTGCATTGCTGTACGGTATGGACCACCGGCTGGCTACGGACACCGATATTGCGGTGCATGTGGCGCGCGATCCGCTCCTCTGCGTTGTCCACGGCGCCGCCATCTGCCTGGAGGAGATGGACGTTTATCGCTCCCTCTTCACCTCCGAGAGTGCTCCACGTCTCCGTCTCTGACGACGGCCGTCGCCTATACTTAGGGTAGGCTACCGGGGCTGGCCCCCACCCTGACCCTCCCCCGTTGCGACGGGAGAGGGAATGGCCCGTCCCCCCACCGCCGCAGTTGTCCTGCTCCTCGTCCCCCCGCCGCAGCGGGGGGACCATAGGGGGGCAAGAACGAGAGACACCGTGAGGCGACCACTGGAAACTCCCTCCTTCAGCCAGTCGGCCTTGCTCTGGCTCGGAGCAGTGGTAGTGCTCTGCGTTGCCGTCATCATTGCCGACCAGCGCCAGTGGCTCGTGTGGCCGCGCAACGTTGTCTCCGGCGTGCTTGCTCCGGTGCAGCAACGCCTGGCAACGGCGACGCGCGACGGAGTGCGGGCGATCACGCAGCGCGGGGAGGTCGGCCGGCTCCAGGCCGAGAACGAAGAGCTGCGGAGCACGGTGGACGCCCTGCGCCTGGAGTTGGTGCAGATGCATGCCGCCGAGTTGGAGAATCAGCAGCTCCGCGAGCAACTGCGGTACGTGGAAGTCCACCGCCAGCTCACGCTTGTCCCGGCGGAGGTGATTGGGCAGGACCGGAGTAATTTCCTGGGGCGTATCGTGGTGGATCAAGGCCGGACAGCGGGGGTAGAGGTCGGGATGGTCGTCTTGGCACCGGCGGGGCTGGTCGGGCGCGTCATCGCGGTGGCGGACCACAGCGCCACCATCCTGCCGATCACGCAGCCGACCAGCGCGGTCAATGCCAAGGTCCTGGGCAGCGCCGGCGCCACCGGAATCGCCAACGGCACGGCCGACGGACGACTGGTGCTCCGCTACCTCCCGCAGCACGAAGCTATCGAGGTCGGCGATACGGTCGTGACCAGTGGCTTGGGCGGCACCTTTCCGCGCGACGTAGCCATCGGCCGGGTGACGTTTGTGCGGTCCCGGGACGTCGAGATGTTCCAGGAGGCCGAAATCGAGCCGCTGGTGGCAATGGTCGGGCTGGAACGAGTGCTCATCGTGACCAACTTCTACCCACCCGGCCAGGAGCAGAGCACTGAGTAGACCTACCCCCTCGCTGAAAGGAAGTTGACCACTTGATGTGGTAGTGGGAGATAGCCCCCCTGTGGTCCCCCCGCTGCGGCGGGGGGACGTGGATTCCCGCTTGCGCGGGAATGACGGGGGACGGGCGCAACATGTTGTGCCCCTACGGCTTAACCTATACCTACCCCAGTCAGGGGAAGGGGGCGGGGGATAGGGCTAAGGCTAGGGAAAGCCATGAGGAAGTCGGACTGGATCGGTGCCGGGGTGCTCCTGATCGCGGCGCTGATACAAGGGTCAATGCTGCCGTTCGTCATCGGCGGCCGCGTGCCCGTCAATCTGGTGTTGGTGCTGGTGATCGGCTGGGCGCTGTTGCGCGGGCTAAAGTCCGCGCTGGTCTGGGCCGTGGTCGGTGGACTGTGGCTGGACTTGCTGGCTGGCGTGCCGCTGGGTACCGCCATGCTCGCGCTGAGTCTCGTCGCCTACGTCTGCACGATCGGCGTCATTCCGTGGCTCACGTCCACCAAGCTGATCGCGGCAGCCGTGACGGCGGGCGGAACCTTGCTCTACACCGGCAGCTACTTTTTCTTGCTCCGCACGCGGCAGTTGGTCGGCGGCGAATCGTGGTGGGCTATCTGGCAAGCACACGCTTTGCCGGCGGCGGTTGCCAACGCTTTGGTCGCAATCCCGGTGTTCTGGCTGCTGGCCCGCTTTGCCGGCGGCGCCTCGCTCCGGAGGACGACGCCATGAGGCTATTGCGCGGGCCGGAAGGCGACACGCGGCGGGTTGCCATGCTGCGCGGTGCGGCACTGGCGTCCTTCGGCGTGCTCGGGTATCAGCTCTGGAACCTGCAAATCGCCAACGGGCCAGGCTACCGCCAGCGTGCCGAGCACAATCGCCTGCGCCAGATCACAACCAAGCCGCTGCGGGGCCTCGCCTATGACCGCAACGGTCATCAGCTCGTGCGAAACGTCCCGAACTTCAGCGTCGTGATTCGGCCCGCCGACCTGCCGGAAGGGGGGCCAGCGCTCGACGACGTATTGCAGCGATTAAGCTCCGCTTTGGACACCAGTACCGAGACGCTGGCCGAGCGCATCGAGGCCGGGCGCGCGCATCCGTATGAGCCGCTGCGGGTGCAGTCGTACATCGGGCGCAGAGCCGCGCTCGTCCTGGAAGAACAGCGTCACCTCCTGCCCGGCGTCACCATCCTGCCGACACCGATTCGGCACTATCCCGACGGCGCGTTGTTGGGGCACCTCATCGGCTACACCAGCCTGATCCCGGCCGAGCGCCTAGAGAGCTTGCTGCTGCAACGGTACGAGCGCGACGACGTGATCGGCCGGTCGGGGTTCGAAGCCATTGCCGAGGCGGAATTGCGCGGGAGTCCGGGGCGGATGCAGGTGGAGGTTGACGCCGTGGGGCGGACCGTCAACGTGCTCGACACGCTCGTCGAAGCGCAGCCGGGCCACACAGTCATCCTCACGGTGGATACGCGATTGCAGGAGGCGGCCACGCGCTTGTTGCAGCAAGCACTCGACCGGACCGGCGCACTCAACGGCGCGGCCATTGCCATGGTGCCGCAGACGGGGGAAATCCTGGCGCTAGTGAGCCTGCCCAGCTACGACAACAACCTGTTCGCGCGCGGTATTTCTCCCAGCGACTATCAGCGCCTGAACGAAGACCCGCGCCGGCCGCTGGTCAATACCGCCATCGCCGGCCAGTACCCTCCCGGCTCGACTTTCAAGATCGTCGTTGCTGCCGCCGCCCTCGAAGAGCGTGTCGTCCATCCCGACCAGAAGGTTATCTGCCGGGGGCGCATAGACCTGCCCTCCGGGCACGTCTTTCGCGATTGGCTCCCCCAGGGGCACGGGTCGCTGGGGATCGTTGAAGCGGTGGCGCAGTCATGTGACGTGTATTTCTATTCCGTGGGTGGCGGCTGGGAACCGGCCGGGATTAGCGGCCTCAGCACGGCGAAGCTGGGGAGCTACGCGCAGCTCTTCGGCTTCGGCACACCGGTTGGCCTAGGGCTACCGGGGGAAGAGCCGGGCCTGATACCGACACCGGCCTGGAAACAACACACCAAGGGCGAGCCTTGGTACCTGGGCGACACCTACAACATCAGCATTGGGCAAGGAGACCTCTTGGCGACCCCGCTCCAGGTGCTCAACGCCATGAACGTCATCGCCAACGGTGGCACCCTGTACCGCCCGCAACTGGTGCTGGAAGTCCGCGATGCCGAGGGGCACCCGCGCCAAACCTTCGAGCCGGACGCCATCCGCCGCGTGCCGGTGACGGCGAAGCATCTGGCGCTCATCCAACAAGGGCTACGCCAGTCCATTACGTCTCCCGATGGGACCACGTATGCAGCCCTCAGAGAGCACACCCTGGCTATCGCCGGGAAGACCGGCACCTCCGAGGTGAGCCAGACCGTTGAGCCACATGCATGGTTCGCAGGGTACGCGCCAGCACACAACCCGCTGATTAGCGTGGTCGTCTTCGTCCAGCATGGCGGCCAAGGCTCGCGGGTCGCCGCGCCCGTCGCCGCCGGCATCATGGACGTGTACGTGCGTGACCTGGCAACTTGAGCAGCGACGAGGAAGAACGCAGTGGGACAACGACGCTGGCACAATCTCGACCCGTGGCTGCTCCTCCTGCCGGTCGGGTTGAGCGGCTTAGGCGTGGTCATGATTCTCAGCGCCACGAACGTACCCGGAGCCGGGCTGGCCCCGGAGGTGGGAGCACATGCCGTCGCAACGCTCATCGGCGTGGCATTGCTGGTCGTCGTGACGCTGATTGACTACCGATGGTGGCGGTCGCTCTGGTGGCTGGCCTACCTGGCCGCCATTGCGTTCCTCGTGTTGGTGATCGTGAGTGGCGAGACTCGCTACGGCGCGCAACGCTGGGTCGGTATTGCCGGTATCCCCTTCCAGCCGTCGGAGTTCGTCAAGCTGGCGTGCATTATTGCCCTGGCCCGGATCCTCGCCGACCACGCGCGGGACGGCCGTCACCTCCGCGGCTTTGCGCTTTCGCTCATCTTGCTCGTGCCGCTACTACTGCTCATCTACCAGCAGCCGGACCTGGCGACGGCATTGGTGCTGGCCGCCATCTGGTTGGGCATGACGCTGGTCGCTGGCGTGCCGCTGTGGATGCTCATAGCGTCACTCCTGGCCCCGGTCGTCGCGTGGCCGTTGATCTGGCAGCTCCTCAGAGATTACATGCGGCAGCGGATCATGCTGTTCCTCTCCCCGGACAGCGACCCGTTAGGCGCCGGCTACAACATGATCCAGGCACGGATTAGCATTGGCTCCGGGGGCTGGTGGGGCCGCGGGCTGGGCGAGGGTACGCAGACGCAATTGAGCTTCCTGCGCGTGCGGCACACGGACTTCATCTTCGCCGTCGTCGGCGAGGAGCTGGGCTTCTTCGGCGCTATCGGTGTGCTGGTGGCCTACGCGTGGCTGATCCTCCGCTGCCTGGCCGCTGTCACCGGCACCACCGACATCTTCGGCCGGCTCTTGGCAACCGGCGTCGCGACCATGTTGCTCTTCGAGATATTCGTCAACGTGGGGGTGAACTTGGGACTCGTGCCGGTGGCCGGCATCCCGTTGCCCTTCCTGTCCTACGGGCGCTCGGCCTTGCTGGCCAATTTCCTGGCACTGGGTCTGGTCCAGAGCGTGCGCCTCTACGGACACCAGCGGCGCTACGATTCCGCGCCGGCGGCGCAGCTACCCTTGGCCGCGCGACTGCGCCGCGCCGGATAGCCGACGATCAGCCACAGAGAGTACAGCGTATGAGCACCGAGAAGACGACCACCGGCGGCAACGAGCAGGCGGTCACGTTGGCTGTGCCGGCGTCCACCTCCAATCTGGGGCCGGGCTTTGACACGCTCGGCCTAGCTCTCGATCTGTGCAACGAGGTGACACTGCGGGTTGGACGCATCGGCGATACCAGCGGGGTGGATCGCATCAGCGGCGCGGGTGCAGACAGCCTCGCCACCGACGAGAGCAACTTGGTGCTCCGCGCCGCTACCGCGCTATACCGCCGGCTGGGGCAGACGCCGCCACCGTTGCGGGCCACCCTGCACAACCGCATTCCGCTGGCGCGGGGGCTAGGGAGCAGCGGCGCGGCCGCTATCGGCGGTTTGATGGCAGCGAACATCTTGACCGGGGAGCATCTCGATCATGCTGACCTGCTCGCGCTGGCTACCGACCTTGAGGGTCATCCGGACAACGTTGCGCCAGCGCTCATGGGCGGGCTGGTGATCTCCGCGCTGGCCGATTCCCACGACGGGCGGCGCATTCTCACGCACCGGCTGCCGCCACCGCCGGCGGCGATTGCGCTCTGCATCCCCGACCAGCCCTTGGCGACGGAGGCGGCGCGGCGAGTGCTGCCGCAGCGCGTCCCGCTCGGTACGGCCGTGCATAACCTCAGTCGGGTGGCCCTACTGGTCGCTGCGCTGGCTACCGGCGACTACACCCACCTGCGCCAGGCAATGGACGACCGCTTGCACCAGCCGCCGCGGGCCACTATTTTCCCGCCGCTCGCGCCGGTCATGGCCGCCGCGCTGACGGCCGGAGCTGCCGGCGCCTGTCTCAGCGGCGCCGGCTCGACGCTGCTGGCAATCGTCCCGGAGGGCACCGGCGCGGCCCATTCGGTTGCAGCGGCGATGGTGGGCGCCTGCGCGGCGGCCGGCTATCCGGCACAGCCGGCCGTGGTCCGGCCGCGGGAACAGGGCGCCGTGGTCCTGCATCGTCCCCCACCCTAGCCCTCCCTCGTTGCGACGGGGAGGGAACTGCTGGCTCCCCACCACGGCGGCGTCAGCAGCCTCGTCCCCCTGCCGCAGCGGGGGGACCATAGGGGGGCGTGCCCGCTCAGTTGAGCCGGGGCTGGGAGGGGTCCTCTCGATAGCGCAGCGAGGTACGCAAAATCTCGTTTTCGCGGCGCAACAGGGCCGCCGCATCTTGCAGCCGATCCGCCGTCGTCTCGGTGCGGAGCAACCGCTGCCGGTCGCTGTGTACCGTCTGGATGAGCGCCCCGAGGAAGAAGGAGAGGGCGCTGGGGTCGGTGGGCGCCCGCTTCCAGACCCGCTCCAGTAGCTGGCTGCCGTCATCGTCATCGCGCGACAGGGCGGTGGCGAGCAGACGCAGGTACCGCTGGCCGAGCGTGCGGGCCGCTGCCGACAGCTCGCTCAATGCCACCTCATCGGCGCCGGGACGATCATCGAGGTAGGTCACTCGTGCAACCAAGTACGGTCCCGGCTGCACCACCTCCTCGATTCGAAAACGGGTATCGCCCAGCACGACCAGGTGGATCATCCCATCGTCGCGCTGATCCACCTCGACGATCCGACCGAGGGTGCCGACGCGGTGGGGTACCGCGGTGACGGTCTGGGCCGCGGCGGCCGCTTCGACCTCCGGACCGTCTTTGATGAGCACCACGCCAAAGGCCGGCGTCGGCATGGCGAGACAGCGCGAAACCAATTGCTTATAACGCGGCTCGAAGACGCGGAGGGGGACGGCGGTGTGCGGAAAGAGCACGACGGATTGGAGCAGGAAGAGCGGTAACTCGGCTGGCCGGTCGTTCATAGGCTCACTGTAGCCCGTCCGGGAGCGCGAGTCAAAACGAGGCTTGGCTGTCAGCGGGCACACCTTCACCCTCACAAGGGTAGGTTTTTTGCGTAGCGGCGCGATGAATCGCGCCCAGGCGTTCGTCATTCCGGCGAAAGCCGGAATCCAGGACTACTCGTGGCCCCCGTACCCCCGGCAACCCCGGCGTACCGCTCCCAACGCCCTAGGGGCGTCCCTGGTGAGCGCTCCGGCCGTTCCCCTGCCGCCCGTCATTGCGGCGGAAGCCGCAATCCATCCTGCTCATCCCTCCATCCCGCAAATCCTGATGCAGACAAAAAACCTACCCCTATCAGGGGACGGAGATGTTCTCTTCTCTGGTAGCATGGTACGCTCCTACCGGCACTCATGCGCCTGTTCTTCCGGTTTACCGACTCTGGTGAGGAGAGATGGTGATGGCAGACTTGGTGGTTGACTCGCACCAGCACTTCTGGAATATCGCGCGTTTCGAGTATCCGTGGATGGGGCCGGAGGTAGCGCCGATTGCCAAGACGTTCATGCCGCCCGACCTCGCACCGATCCTGGCGGAGCTGGGGATAGACAAGACGGTGCTCGTGCAAGCGCGGAGCGCGTTGGAGGAAACGACCTGGTTTCTGGAGTTGGCTACGGAGTACGACTTCATTGCCGGCGTCGTCGGTTGGGTGGACTTGCTCGATCCGAACTTGCCGCGGGTGCTCGATCACCTACTCGGCCATCCCAAGTTCAAGGGCGTGCGGCATCAAGTCCACGACGAGCCGGACGAGGCGTGGATGGTCCGCGACGACGTGCTGCGCGGCCTCCGCGAGCTGGCCAAGCGCGACATTCCCTACGACTTGCTGCTCCGTCCTCCACACCTGAAGTACGTGCCGCGGGTGGTGGATCGGCTGCCGCACCTCCCGCTGGTCGTAGACCACATCGCCAAGCCGGAGATCGCCGAGGGCACGATTGACGAATGGGCACGCGACATGGAGCAGGTCGCCGCCATCCCGCACGTCTACTGCAAGGTGTCGGGCATGATTACCGAGGCCGATTGGCAGTCCTGGACGCCCGCGGACCTGCGTCCCTACGGCGAGGTGGTGGTGCAGCAGTTCGGCTACGACCGCCTGATGTTCGGCAGCGACTGGCCGGTATGCCTGCTGGCCGGGACCTATCGGCAGGTCTGGGACGCCGCGCACACGACTGTCGGACCGTTGAGCGACGAAGAGCACGCCAAAGTGTTCGGACGCAACGCGGCGACGTTTTACAAGCTGGCCGGTGAGGCGTGACAGGCCGGCGCGAGGTGTATACTCTGAGCCGATACGTCATTGACCTGAAGGAGACTAGGTATGGCTGCCTCCACTGCACGAGAACACGCCGAGAACCTCTGGCGATACCACGAGAGTAGTGTCTTGGCGCTGCTCCAACGCTACAACAAAGAGATAGACGACCTGCGACGGCGGTCCATCATTAGCCAGCTTGCCGCGGACCTGGAAGCCGGCGCGGACCAGACCTATGGCGAAGAAATGCTGGTCGCCTACGCGATATTGGTCGGCTTCACCAATCCCGACGGCAGTTTGAGCCTTTCGGTGAAAGACATCGGGACGTGGGCTTGGGAGAGCTTCAGCAGGAACCTCCTGCTCCTCCGCTGGCCGCCCATAGCGTGGCCCTACCGCCGCCGCCTCAGCCAGATGCACCAGGAGCGCATGTCGTAGCGTTCCCCCCGGCCCTCACAAGGGTAGGTTTTTCTTGCAGGCGCGCGATTTATCGTGTCCAGGCGCTCGTCATTCCGGCGAAAGCCGGAATCCAGGGCTATTCGTGCCCCCCGCCCCCCGTCAAGGCACCGGAAAGCGCCCGGTTCTGGCCGAGCGGTGGCCGGGACCCCAGCCCCTGGCGCTTTCCGCACCAGGGGGAAGCGATCCTGCTCATCCTTGCATCCTGCAAATCCTGATGCAGACAAAAACCTACCCCTGTGAGTCCCCCCGGCCCCCTCCCTAGCCCTCCCCCGGAGCAAGCTCCAGGGGAGGGAATCGACCGTCCACCTCCTCGCTGACCACCGGCCATCGGTGCCTCACAGGTATCATAGTGAGGTAGGTCCAAGAGCGAGCGCGATGGATAGCATCACCGTAACCGATCTGGTCAAACACTATGGCGAGTACGTAGCCGTCAACGGGATCACGTTCGCCGTGCCGAAAGGCGAGATTTTCGGCTTTCTCGGTCCGAACGGGGCCGGGAAGACGACGACCATCAACGTGCTCTGCACGCTCATCAAGCCGACCGCCGGGGCGGCGACGGTCAATGGCTACGACGTACACACCCAGCGCAGCGAGGTGCGGCGCTCGATTGGTCTCGTCTTCCAGGAGCCGACGCTCGACGACTACCTCACCGCAGAGCAGAACTTGCTCTTTCATGCGTATGCCTATGGCGTGCCACGGGCGGTCCGGAACGAGCGGATGCGCGAGCTATTGACGCTCGTGGAGCTGTGGGACAAGCGCAAGCAGAAAATCCGCACCTACTCCGGGGGTATGCGGCGACGGCTGGAGTTGGCGCGGGGACTACTGCACCATCCCGACGTGCTGTTCCTCGACGAGCCGACGCTGGGCCTCGACCCACAGACGCGCCGCCGTATCTGGGACTACATCCTCGACCTGCGCGAGCGGGAGCAGCTGACTATTTTCCTCACGACCCACTACATGGACGAGGCAGAGCACTGTGAGCGCATCGGGATCATTGACAACGGCGAGATCGTGGCCCTCGACACACCTGACCGACTGAAGGACGCCGTCGGTGGCGACCTCATCACGCTCAAGACGGAGGACAACGCAGCGGCCGAGCGGGAGCTGAACGAGCAGTATCGGGTCACGCCACGGATCGAGGACGGCACCGTGCAGTTTGCCGTGCCGCACGGTGACGAGTTTCTGCCCGATCTGCTCCGTGGCTTCAGCCAACGCATCGTGTCCATTGGGCTGCGGCGGCCGACGCTGGAAGACGTGTTCCTCAAGCTCACCGGCCACGCTATTCGCAATGATGAGCCAAGTACGCGGCAGCAGATGATCGAGACGGTAGCGCGGCGCTGGGGAGGGCGCTGATCGTGGCCGGGGTATATCGCGGGCTATGGGTGGTCGCTTACCGTGAGCTACTGCGCTTCACGCAGGATCGGCCGCGCATGGTCTCGTCGTTTGCCTTCCCGCTGATGTTCCTGCTGATCTTCGGCGCCGGCTTCAGCAACATCATCGGGACGCTCACACCCGGCGTAGAGTTCATGATGTTCATGTACCCCGGCATCATTGCCATGTCGGTGCTCACGAACTCCCTCTTTGCGGGTGTCTCCATCGTCTGGGACCGTGAGTTCGGCTTCTTGAAAGAGGTGCTGGTCGCGCCCATCAGTCGGACGGGGGTGGTCCTGGGCAAGGCCGTCGGCGGTTCGCTGGTTGCCTTGGGCCAGACTATCGTATTGTTGGCGCTCGCGCCGTTCATGGGCCTGACCGTGACGCCAGTGCTGCTACTCAAGCTGATTCCCACTGTCGCTATCGTCTCGCTCTGTCTCTCCAGCCTAGGCATTCTGGTGGCCTCGCGGATGCGCTCCCAGCAAGGCTTCCAAGTAGTAATCCAGGCGCTGATCTTTCCCTTGATCTTCCTGGCCGGGGTGTTCTTCCCGATTAGCAGTGCGCCCGGCTGGCTCCAAGTCATCTCCAAAATCAACCCCTTGACGTATGGTGTGGATGCGATTCGCCAGATTTTTCTCGGTGATGCGCTGGCAGCGGCGACGGCAGCCTCCGGCCGCGAGGGGGGCACGCTCGGCGTCACACTCTTCGACCATACGATGAGCGCCGGCGAAGACCTGCTGGTCATAGGACTGCTGGGGGTAGTGTTGATGAGCGCCGCGATCTGGGCGTTCAGTCGGCAGGAGTAGCCGCGTGGGATCGCACCCGGAAGGCGCATGGGAATGACTGCTCGCACTGCCGTACACGATGAGGCCCCCGGCGCAGCGTCTTCTACTGCGTGGTCGGGGACGGTGCTGTGGGTCAGTGGCGGCTTCTACGACGTGCAGACCGATCATGGGATCGTCCGCTGCGTGCTGCGCGAGCGGCTCCGCAAGAATCTTGTCTACCCGGAGAGTCGGGGCCGGCGCAAGCGCGTGCAGGCGGTACGCAAGCAGGAGATCGTCGAGCCGGCGGTGGCCGGGGACCGGGTGCGGATTGCCCCGCCCACCGCCGCGCAAAGCGGCACCGAGCCTATCGGTACCATCGAGGAAATCCTGCCGCGCACCAGAGAGTTCACCAGACAAGCAGTGCTCGGCCACGACCGCGGCGGCCACACGGCGGGGCAGACGATCATTGCCAATCTCGACCAACTCATCGTGGTGATCTCGTCCCGCCGGCCGGAGCCGCGCGTCGGGCTGATTGACCGCTTTCTGGCCGCGGCCGAGGCCGCCGAGCTGGACGCGCTCGTCTGCGTCAACAAGCTCGACCTCGGCCTCACCCCGGACCTCGACGCCGAGCTACGGGTGTTCGAGGACATCGGCTACCCCGTAGTACGCACGAGCGCCACGAGCGGCCAGGGGATTGACGTGCTCCGCGAGCAGCTCCGCGACCACGTATCGGCGTTTGTCGGCGCCTCGGGAGTGGGCAAGTCCACGCTGCTCAATGCGCTCCAGCCGGAGCTGGCCCTGCGAGTCGGCGCGGTGAGCGAGGCAACCGGCAAGGGGAAGCACACAACGCGCCACGCCCGCCTGATTCCGCTGGAGAGTGGCGGCTTCGTCGCCGATACGCCGGGCTTGCGCCAGTTGAGCCTGTGGGAGGTCAGTCCGGAAGAGGTGGAGTGGTGCTTCCGCGAGTTCCGCCCGCTGCTCGGCGCCTGCAAGTTCGGCAACTGCGCCCACACCGGTGAAGTCGGCTGCGCCATCGCAGCAGCCGTCGAATCCGGTGCGATTGACGGGCGCCGGCTGGAGAGCTACCGGCGTCTATACGCCGGCCAAAGCGAGCAACTGCCTTACTGATTCCGCCTCCCACGCGGCGCGGAGGGACGGGCGGACCTAACCCCCGGCCCCTTCCCTGCCAGGGAAGGGGCGTCTGATGACAAGGTACCCCCATCCTGTAGATGAAGGGTACAATGGACACCGTTGGAGGTGATGAGATGCCAGCGATTATCTTCAGAGACCGAGAGGCTTGGATGGCCTCGTATGCTGTCTTTGACGAGCTTGGCGCGCCAGTGACTGTGGTCCGTAACCCAGAGGACGATGACCGTCCGATCCACATTATTGGCGCCCGGTCCTGGCCGCGCCTTGTCGGACTGCTGGAGCAAGCGGCCATTCCTTACAAGGTAGTAACGAAGGCCCCGTCGACTCTACATCCTCCTGTCCCCCACTACTCCGCGTAGCCGTGGGGGTGGCGGCGATGCCATTCCCAGGCGCTCGCCACAATCGCTTCGAGGGACGCATAGCGCGGTTGCCAGCCGAGGTCGGCCGCCAGGCTAGCGGAGTCGGCTACGAGCACGGCCGGATCGCCGGGCCGGGCCGGTTGCTCGACCACCGGGAGCGGATGACCCGTGACGCTCCTGACCGCTGCTACCACCTCGTGGACCGATGCGCCGGTCCCGGTGCCGACGTTGTAGGCGGCGGCGGCCGGGCGGCCCGCTGCGAGTGCCTGCAACGCCAGGACGTGCGCCTGGGCCAGGTCAACCACGTGGATATAGTCACGAACGGCGGTGCCGTCCGGCGTGGGGTAGTCGGTGCCGAACACCTGTACGGCCGGTCGTTGGCCCAAGGGGACCTGCAAGACGAGCGGGATGAGATGCGTCTCGGGGTGGTGGGCCTCGCCGAGTCGCGCGCTGGCGCCGGCGGCGTTGAAATAGCGCAGCGAGATCGAGCGCAGGCCGGAGGTGCGGGCAAACCAGCCGAGGGCGCGCTCGAACGCCGCCTTGGTCTCGCCATAGACGCTCACCGGCGCGAGCGGCTGGGTCTCTGCCAGCGGCGAGCGCGTCGGCTCGCCGTAGACACCGGCGGTCGAGGAGAAGACGAGCAGCCGCACGTCGGCTGCGAGCATAGCCTCGACTAGGTGCAAGCCGTTGATGACGTTGTTGCGGTAGTACCGGGCGGGCTGCCGCATCGATTCCGGCACGAGGATGGACCCGGCCATGTGGACGACCGCTTCGATGCGCTGCTCGCGCAGCAGCGGCGCGAGGGCGGCACGATCAGCCAAGTCGGCGACGACGAGGCGGGCCGCCGGCGCGACCGCCGCGCGGTGGCCGTTGCTGAGGTTGTCGAGAACAGTGACCCGGTGGCCGGCGTGCGTTAGCTCTTCGACGATCACGCTGCCGACGTAGCCGGCACCACCGGTGACGAGAATGTTCATCGGACGCTACCGGAAATGTGCTACCTACTCTAATCGGATTATGCCGCTCTGTCACGCCCGCCCGGCAACCGCGCCCGGAGCTGCGCCAGCTCCGTCGCACCCAGCAACCAGGCAACCAAGCCGTAGACGAGCACGCCCAGCCCGCCGAGCACCAGGGCGTGCCCGACGCGGCGCACGAGCGTTGCCCAGGGCGTTGTCACCGGCGGCGGATCGAGCCAGCCCAGGACGAGTATGAGGACGAGTAGGCTGCCCAGCGCGGCGGCGGCGAGCGCCGTGCGGAGGAGCGAGGCTGGCAGATCGGTCCGTGCGAGACTGGGCAAGCGGCGCTGGAGCAAGACGAACAACACCACGGCCTCGACCGTTGTGACGGCGGAGAGCGCCATTGCCAACGCCACGTGCTCCAGCCGGCCCACGAGGAGCAGGGCCAACACCACGTAGCTCACCATTGCGAGCGCCCCGGCCACCACCGGAGTCCGGGTGTCGTAGAGCGCAAAGAAGCTGCGCGTCAGGATTTCGAGCGCCGCGTGCGCCGGCAGTCCCAGCGCGTACCAAGAGAGGGCCGCAACGGTGATGGCGGTGGACTCGGCGGTGAAGGCATTGCGTTCGAGCAGCGCGGCAACGAACGGGCGGCCGGCGATGGCGAGCAGGACGGCGGACGGCACGGTCAGGAAGAGTACGAGGCCCAGCATCCGGCTACTGGTCCACGCCAGCGCCTGAGTACGGCCTTGCGCCGCCAGGTTGGCAAAGGTGGGGAAGATCGCGTCGCCAATGCTCATCCCGAAGACGCCGAGGGGCAGCATCATCACAAGCCACGCATAGTTCAACGCAGCGACCCGCCCCTCGGGCAGCACGGAAGCGATGCTCGTCGTCAGCAGGACGTTGAGGTGTACGACCCCTTGCCCGATCAAGCGCGGCCCCATCAGCCGCACGATGTCGCGCACGGCGGTATCGCGCAGCCCTAGTCGCGGTGTGTAACGCCCGCCGCGGCTGATGAGCGTGGGCACCTGGATGAGCACGTACAGCCCGGCTCCGCAAACGGCGCCGACCGCCAGGCCGGTCACGCCGGCCTCGCCGCGCGCCACCGTCAGCGCCGCGGTGAGGATAGCGGCGTTGTACAACACCAAGCCGAGCGCCGGGGCGAGAAAGTGATCGAGCGTGTTCAACGTGCGCCGCGTGACCTCACCCAAGGCAAACAGGACCGGCGAGAGTGCCAGGATACGCACGAGGACGACCAGCCGTTCGGCCGCCGCGCCGGTGAAGCCGGGGAAAACGACGACCACCAGCCAGGGGGCAAACACCACCAGCGCCAGCGCCGCCAGGCCGCACGCCAGCACAATGAGCGCGCCAACGGCGGAGGCCAACCGCCAGAGCGCCGCGTGCTGATCCCGCGCCAACGTGCGGGCGAAGACCGGGATCAGCGCCGAGCCGAGCGCGCCACCGGCCAGGAGGCTGAAGATCGTATCGGGCAGCCGAAAGGCCGCCACGTAGAGGTCGTTGTCGAGCGAGGTGCCGAACTGGGCGCCAATGGCGATGTCCCGCGCCAGCCCGACCAAGCGGCTGGCGATGAAGGCGCCCGTGAGAATGACCGCCGGCCCAAGAAAGGAAACGCCGTCGGCCTCAGCGGGAGCGCCGGGGTCCTCGGTGCTGGCGGGATGAGCGGCGAGGCGACGCGACACGGCTGCATTCTACCCTGCATCCGGCACGCCGCGCCGGGGGTAAGGGCAGCCGGTGCTACACTGAGCACGTCGAGCGCACGGCGCCGCTTTTCCGTATCTTCCGCAGCGGCACTGACCGCATAGAGCAGCACGTTGGTATCAACGAAGCGCATGGCGCTCGTGCAACTCGTCGCGTGGAAGGTTGTTGGCAGCACGTAGGCCGCCACCACGGGCACGGATAGCCGCCAGCGTCTCGTCTTGCAGTGTACGCAGGCGGTCGAAAGAGGTCTCGGGAGTCCGGCCCTGAACAAGCTCGACCAGATAGGCGCGTACCAGAGCCGCGACTGAGGTCCCGGCCTCCGCAGCCTTGACGCGGGAGAGGCGATACGTCTCTTCGTCAACGGATACGGTGATGGTCTTCATCAGCATAGGCTCATCGTGGTGGTGCCTCACACTATAGGCCACCTTCCGAGATTGCGCCATGCGTTGGCGAAGTTAGGGTTGAAGTGCGATGGCCAGTTCAATATGGTATTGTGTACAGTCTCCTTAGTCCCAGTTGATAAGGCGCAACGAGTATGTCAGCGTCACCGCCAACGCACGTCGGCCAGCGCGGGATCACCCCCGCGACGGCCGAGTTTGTCATCCTTTCGTTCGAGGGGCCTGACCAACCGTACTCGCAGGCGGGCGGCCTCGGTGTGCGCGTGACCGAACTGTCGCAGGCGCTCGCCGAGGCCGGCTTCCGCACCACTCTCGTCTTCATCGGTGATCCGGCGCTGCCGGCGGTCGAGCAGCGTGTTCACGACCGCCTGACGCTGCGGCGCTGGGGACAGTGGCTCAGTCAGCATCATCCTGGCGGAGTCTACGACGGCGAGGCGTCCAAAGTTGCCGACTACAGCGGCTCAGTGCCCTACTTTGTGCTCGACGAGCTTGCCCGGCCCGCCGCGGCGGCCAACCGGCTGCTGGTCGTGCTGGCCGAGGACTGGCAAACGGCGGACGCGCTGTGCCATCTCAGCGACCTACTCGCCTATTTCGATCTCCGCGGCCGCGCCCTGCTGCTGTGGAACGCGAACAACGACTTCTCGTTCGGCCACATCAACTGGGGACGCCTGGGCTACGTGGCGACGCTGACGACCGTGAGCCGCTACATGAAGCACGTCCTGTGGAAGATCGGCCTCAATCCGCTCGTGATTCCCAACGGCATTCCGAACAGCTTCCTCGCTCCACCCGACTCCAAGCAGGTCGCGGCGCTCCGGGAGGCTGTGGGGGGCAGCCCCTTCCTCTTCAAGATCGGGCGCTTCGATCCCAGCAAGCGCTGGTTGATGGCCGTAGACGCGGCCGTGCGGCTGAAGCAGCGGGGCCAGCGCGTCAAGCTGCTCATGCGCGGGGGGATGGAGCCACACGGCGGCGAGGTCATCCATCACGCCTATAGCCAAGGGCTGGCCGTGCATGACGTAGTGGCGCCGGACCAGGAGTTCGAGACGCTGTGCGAGGCGATTGCCGCCGCTGCGGCGGACGCCGACATCATCAACCTGCGGTCGTTCATCAGCGACGACTTCAAGCGCGTCTGCTACCGCGCCGCCGACGTGGTACTGGCCAATAGCGGCCACGAGCCGTTCGGGATCGTCGGTCTGGAGGTCATGGGCGCCGGGGGTATTGTCGTGCTGGGTGGCACCGGCGAGGACTACGCCATCCCGTTCGAGAACTGCCTGGTTGCCGAGACCGACGACCCGGAGGAGATCGTCGGGTACGTGGCTACATTGCAAATGCAGCCGGACCTGCTCACGAACATACGGACCGAGGCCCGGAAGACGGCGGCGCTGTTCACGTGGGATCACGTCATCGGCAACTTGGTCAGTAGGCTCAACTATCTGGCCGCGTCGCAGCAGGCGATCTTTGGTGGTCGCGGAGGTTACGGAGCGTAGCGGTGGCTCAATACCTGACCATCTACGCGCTATGTCATCAGCCGCGGCGGATTAAGCTGCCGGCCGAGGACATCGAGCCGGGCGCGGAGCCGGCGGCCATCGAAGCGGCGCTTTTCGACGAGGCGGCCAACCGCTTCTACTTCCAGGAGGTCGCCACCTACTGCTACCACCCGGCGATGCAGCTGTGGCGCCGACTGCTCGACGCCGGGATGGCGCTGGGTCTCGGCGTCTCGGTGTCGTTCCTGAAACAGGCCGAAGCCTGGGACGAGCGGTTGCTCGACCGGATGCGCCAACTGGCCGCTCACCCGCAGTGCGAGCTGGTGGCGGTCGAGCCGTATCACAGCTTCCTACCTCTGATTAATTTGCCGCACTTCCAACAGCGCATGAGCTGGGGCGATGACTACGTGGAGGCCTTGTTGGGCACCCGTCCGCGGGTTGCCGACACCACCGAGATGCTGATGTCGGATGCCATTTACACGACGCTGGCCGCTGCCGGCTACGAGGCCGCGTTCCTCGATGGGCGGGAATGGGTGCTCGGATGGCGGCAGCCCACGCACCTGTATCACAGCGGACGCGATACCGGGCCGCACCTGCTGGCCCGCCACCGTGACTTGAGCGACGACGTTGGCTATCGCTTTTCCAACCACGCCTGGGATCAGTTCCCGCTGCGAGCGCCGACGTGGGCGGCTTGGGTGGCCCAAGCCAGCGGGGACTTTGTGTGCGTATCCTGGGACTTCGAGACGTTTGGCGCGCACCATACGCGCGACAGTGGCATCTTCGAGTTCCTGGCGGCGCTCCCGCAGGCGCTCGACGCACACGGCGTCCGGTGCCTGCCACCTTCGGAGATCGTCGCCTGGTTTCGGGACCGGTCGCACCACCTACCGCTGCCCCACTTCGCAACCACCTGGGCCGGCGACGGCAACTGGGAGTTCTTCCTCGGCAACAAAGCCCAACAAGCACTCTTCCAGCTGATGCTGGCCGCGTATAACAAGGCGCGGCTGACAGGCAACGAGCAGCTCGTTGACCTGGCGCTCTGGCTGCTCCAGTCGGACAACCTGCACTGGCTCCAATGGTACGGGCACTGGGGGCCGGAGGCCGAGGTATCGGCCTACTTCACGCCCCGCGAGTGGTGGGCGCTGGGGGCGGAGCGGATCGTGTGGGAGCAGCAGCAGGTCTACCTGAACTTTCTCGCGGCGCTCGATCCTTACATCCCAACCAGTCGCACCGGGCGTCCCGGCACCTCACCCCCCGGCCCCCTCTCCATCGCCGAGCGATAGAGAGGGGGAATATGGCAGAGGCCGGCCGGAAAAAGCTCAGGTTCGCGGGTGCTCATGCAAAAGGGAGCAGACCCTTGAAGTCAAGTGAGGTCACCTATGGCATACACACACAAAGGCTACGTTGCTACCGTCGAGTACGACGATTCGGTGGGAATGCTGCACGGCAGAGTGGTCAATAGTGGCAAGTACCCCATTGCCACGTTCGAGGCTACCGACGTAGAGAGCCTGCGTGCGGAGTTTCACCGGTCCATTGACGAATACCTGGCTTCTTGCGAGGAGGACGGCGTAGAGCCACGGCAGCCCTTTTCAGGAAAGCTCCAGCTGCGGTTGGGAGCCGACCTGCATCAGCGCGTCGCTGTCTCGGCTATCCAAAGCGGCATGAGCATCAACGGCTGGATCAAGCAGGTTTTGGAGGAGCGGGTGGCCTCCTAGCAGTGGACTATGCGTCTACATAGGGCTAACCCGAGGGAGGTGAGAGACTATGTCCAACGCCGCGAGCAAAGACGATCTCACTACGATGACGTTTGACGAGATCGCTGCGAAGTACGGCGAGGAGGCAGCGATCAAGGCGGGCATTGCAGCCGACCCCGACGCCTGGGAGCTTACCAAGGAGGACTTCGCGCAGATGCGCCCCGCAAGCGAAGTGCATCCCGAATTCGTGGAACGCTGGCGGCGCACGCGGGGCAAGCAGAAAGGGCCGCCCAAGGAACACATCTCCATCCGGCTCGATGCGGACCTCGCGGCGCACTTTCGCGCCGGTGGGCCGGGCTGGCAGACGCGGTTGAACGACACGCTGCGCCGCGCCGTCTTCGGCGAGGCCGGGTAGATGTGTCTACAATCAGGTGACGATGTACGAGTGGGACGAGACCAAGCGGCGCGCCAATCGGGCCAAGCACCGCCTTGACTTCACAGCCATCGAAGGTTTCGATTGGGACACTGCCGTTATTGAGCCAAGCTATCGTAACGATGAGCTACGCTTTACCGCTATCGGCTACATCGGAGACCGACTCCACTATGTAGTCTTTACCGAGCGTGGGAGCAACATCCGCATCATCAGCCTACGCAAGGCCAGCAAACAGGAGGAGCGACGCTATGCCCAAACTTAAACCAACTCATATCAGCCCAACATCGGAAGAAGAGGCGGCGATCAACGCCGGCATCGCCGCCGATCCCGACACCTTCGAGTTAGACGAGGAGTGGTTCAAGCGCGCGCGTCCTGCGATTGAAGTCGTGCCACACATCGTGGAACGCTGGCGGCGCACACGGGGCAAGCAGAAAGCGCCGCCCAAGGAACATATCTCCATCCGGCTCGATGCGGACCTCGCGGCGCACTTCCGCGCCGGTGGGCCGGGCTGGCAGACGCGGTTGAACGACACACTGCGCCGTGCTGTCTTCGGCGAGGCCGGGTAGGGGCTATGGTAGGCTGTTTGTCACGGCATACGAACCGACCGAAAGGTGAAGGGGCGGAGGGATGACTAGCGTTGACCAGCAAGGGGTCATTGATTGGGACGCGGCGCCGGCGAAAGAGGTCTTTCCGGGGGTGACGCTGACCATCGTGTCGGGCGAGAAGATCATGTTCTCGCGCGTTGATTTCGGGCCCGAGGGCATGGTGCCGGAGCACAGCCATCCCCATGAGCAGGCCGGGTTCGTCGTGTCGGGTGAGGCCGAGTTCACGGTCGGGGGCGAAACGCAGGTGCTGCGGACGGGCGACTACTACCTAATCCCCGGTGGCGTGCCGCACAGCGTGCGCCAAATAGCCGGGCCGCTGTGTTGTATGGACATCTTCAGTCCACCGCGCGAAGAGTATCGGTAGCGGGGAGCTATCAGCAGTTAGCCATTAGCCGTCAGCTATCAGCGGTCAGCCGGCGCACTGGGGGATGTGCCGGCGCTACCAACTCAGGGCCGATCAACGGTAGGATGCTGGCCGGTAGCTCTAATGGGGCGGCCAGGCGAGGAGGCTTTATGGCGATCTACGAGTATTGGTGTGGCAGCTGCAAGCAAGAGTTCGAGCTGATGCGGCCGATGAGCCAGTCGGCAGACCCGGCCACTTGCCCAACGTGCAGCACGACGACTACCGAGAAGCTCCCGTCGGTCTTTGCCTCGAAAGAGGGCTACGCGATCAAGGTGCCGGAGAAGGGCGCACTACGGGACGCCGCACACACGTCGTCCACGACATCGCCGTCGTCGTCATAGCGGCGGCAAGTGCCGTGGTCGCGGGGCGCGCTACTCGATCCCTTCATACCAGCCGACGCCGAAGAGCAAATTGCCGCGCCGCACGACCCAACTGTGCTTGGGCGCATCCTCGCGCGTTTCGGGGTGCGTGAAGAGGTAGCTCACCCACTCTCCCCCTCCCGTTTCCGTGACGGCGGCGAAAGCCTCGCCGTAGTTGAAGCCATTGGCGTCGATGCGCTCGAATGTTGTGTCCACCAAATCGGGGCGGTTGGCGTTCGCGACCGAGTAGAGCCGACCGTCGTCCCGCTCTTCGATGATGAAGACGTACCACGGGCCGTCGGCGCTGGCGGGGTCGTTGTAGTGGGCGAGCGTGGTCTCGCGCCCCGTGTCGTCGTAGCGCGTGAGGGCGCGCCCCACCAGCAACCGCGCGTACTCCGCCGGGTCCGCCTTTGTCGGGGCCGGCGTATACCAGCCGCTGACGAAGATGAGGCCATCCTCCAGCACGCCGTAGTAGTGCTTCACTTCCTCAATCGTGTGGAAGGGGTTCTGCTCATCTCTCGTGGGCACGCCCAGCACATCGCGGACGAATGTCCCCTCCGGCGTCGCTTTGATGAGGTCGCCGGCGTAATAGTAGCCGGCGTCACCGTAGGCCTCGGAGCCGACCGTCAGGTCCTGGCCGACGTAGACGTTGGCCGGGTGCGCGAGTACGGTGCCGGTCGCCGCATCGAGGATGAAGACGTACCAGCGCCCGTCCACGCTCTCCATCGAGCTGTGGTAGGCGATGGACGCCGCGCGGCCCTCCGCGCGATAGCGGGCCACGGCCTGCTCCACCGTCGCCACGGTGTAGGCGGTCAGGTCGCACTTCGAGGGCAGCGGCGGCTGCGGAACGGCGTCCTCGTACCAGCCGGAGCCGATGATGACCTCGCGGCGGCGGACGGCCCAAGAGTGCTTCAACTCGCAGTTGGCGCCGTTGGGATTGCGGGTGTAGTAGGTGATCCAGTCACCTTCCTCAGTGACCTGCAGGAGATCCGGGCCGAAGCGCGCGCCCGTGATATCAACGCCGACCGGTCCGAGCACGCTCTGCCCCAGCAACTCCGGGATGGTCGAGTGCGCGATGATCGTGCCCTCCAGGTCGAGCACGTAGATGTACCAGTCACCATCCACACTCTCGGGGTCGTTGTACCGTTCTAGCAGCGCGTCAAGCCCGCCCACGTCGTAGACGTTTACGGCGTCGTACACGAACCACTGCGTGTAGCCCGCCGGGTCTTCATCCTTCTGAGGCAGCGGGACCACGTTCTCGTACCAGCCCGAGGCGAAGAGCAATCCATCGTGGCGCACGATCCAGGCGTGCTTCTGGCCCTCATCCACGGCCGTCTCGCCATCGTAGGTGCGGTAGTAATAGCTCACCCAGCGGCCGGCCTCCGTTGCCTTCAGCAATTCCGGGCCGTAGAGGTAGCCGCGCGGGTCGCGCCGCGTCGCCGACTTCGCCCCTAACAGCCCCGGGTTCGGATGCTGGACAAGCTCATCCACCACCGGGTCGACGATGAAGAGGTACCAGCGGCCCACTGCGCTTTCCGGGCTGCTGTAGTATGCGAAGGTTGCTTCGCGTCCCTGCTCATCGTACATGGCGATGGCCTGCGCCACGTAGGCCTGGGTGAAGGCCGCAGAGGCCTCACGTTCCCAGTCGAACTGCTCGGTATTGAGGCGCTGCTGCAGACCGAGTGGGCCGCTGATCCACGTGCGGTAGCCATCGGTGAAAGCCGTGTGGTTGCTGGCTTTCTGCCAGACGAGGAGGCCATTCGTCGTCCGCTGGTGGGTGACACCCTGGCTGGGATGATGCTGCTCGTTCTCTACGCACGCCCCCACCGTGTCGGGGATCATGGCGTGCAGCGTCTGAAAACCCAGCACGAACTGGCAGTCCGGCGCGGCCGCCGCCCGACCGGCGCTGCTAACGAGGGCAGCGGCGGCTAGGCCGAGTGCAACCACCAGCGCGATGAGGCGAGCGGTTGACGATGACATACGAGTACTCCTTCACGAGATGGTGAGGTGTAGCTACAAGCATAGCAGGCAGCAAAAGATTCACCTGCCAAGTCGGAGCGCGAAATCGTGCGACGGTAAACGCTGACATTGAGGTAGGAGGTATTGCACCTACCCCCGGCCCCCGGTCATTACGGCGCAGGCCGCAATCCAGACTGCCGGGAGGCCACGAATGGCCCTGGATTCCGGCTTCCGCCGGAATGACGAGCACCTGACCGCCGGGTACTGACCACTCGGAGGCTGCCGGATTACGGCTGCTTTTCGTCCGCTGGTACGCGGACGGCGATGTGGACCTCGTCGAGCTGCGCTTGGGACACGGGGCCGGGCGCTTGCATGAGCAGGTCGGCGGCGGCCTGGTTCTTGGGGAACGCGATCACCTCGCGGATGGAATCCTCGCCGGCGAGCACGGCGATAAACCGGTCTATACCCATCGCAATGCCGCCGTGTGGTGGCACGCCGTACTCGAACGCCGTGAGCATGTGCCCGAACTGGCGCTCGATCTGTTCCGCGCTATAGCCCATCAGCTCGAAGATACGCTCTTGGAGCGCGCGCCGGTGGATGCGGATGCTGCCCCCACCGATCTCGTGACCGTTCAGCACGAGGTCATACTGGTTGGAGATGGCGCGTCCGGGCTCGGTGTCCAACCACCGTGCCTCGCCGGGGCGCGGCGAGCAGAACGGGTTGTGGGAGAACGTCCAGTGGCCGGCGTCCGCCTCCCACTCCAAGAGCGGAAAGTCCACGATCCAGCAAAACGCGAGCACATTCGGGTCCGCCAGGCCGAGCCGCGCACCGAACTCGTCCCGCAGCCGGGCGAGCACCTCGTTCGCTACGCTCAACTGGTCCGCCACGGCGAGGATGAGGTCGCCGGGCACCGCCTCAGTAGCCTGGAGTAGCGCAGCGACCTCGTCGTCACGCAGGAAGCGGCGAATGGGCGAGCGCACGTCCTGCTCGCCCACGACGAGCCAGACCAGCCCCTTGGCGCCGAACTGTTTGGCCAGGTCAACCAGCTCATCGAGCCGGCGGCGAGTGTAGTCGCCACAACCGGGCACACGCAGCGCCTTGACCACGCCCCCGTTGGCCAGGACCGTGCGAAATACCCGCACCTCGGTCGCGCCGGCAAGCTCCGAGATATTCGTCAAGGGAAGGTCGAAACGCAGGTCCGGTCGGTCGCTGCCGTAACGCTCCAGCGCCTCGGCGTGGGTCAGCCGGCGGAAGGGGTTGGATAGTAAGCGCATCTCGGAGTGCTGCTGGCAAAGCTCGATATACAACTCTTCGATGAGCGCCATCACGTCTTCGCGCTGCACAAAGGACATCTCCAGATCAAGCTGCGTGAACTCCGGCTGCCGGTCGGCCCGCTGGTCCTCGTCCCGGAAGCACCGGGCAATCTGGTAGTAGCGATCCAAGCCGGCCACCATCAGCAACTGCTTGAACTGCTGCGGCGACTGCGGCAGCGCATAGAACTGCCCGGGGTACAGACGGCTCGGCACGATGTAGTCGCGGGCGCCTTCCGGCGTTGCGGCGGTGACGATGGGCGTCTCGATGTCGAGGAAGTCGCGGGCGTCGAGGAAGTCGCGCATGTGCTTGACGATGCGATGGCGCAGCACGAGGTTATCGCGCATACGTGGACGGCGCAGATCGAGGTAGCGGTAGCGCAGCCGCAACGACTCGTCCACGCTCCCTTCCTCGTGCAGGTAAAACGGTGGCGTTTGCGCTGCACTGAGCACCTCGACGGCGCTGGCCAGTACTTCGATGGCGCCGGTGGCGAGGTTGGAATTCTCCGTGCCGGCCGGGCGCAGCGCGACGGTGCCCTGGACGGCCAGCACGTATTCCGGCCGGGCGCCCGCGACAACCTGGTGCGCCTGGGGTGATGTCTCCGGGTTGCACACGACTTGAGTGAGGCCGTAGCGGTCACGCAGGTCAATGAAAATCAGCCCACCGTGATCGCGCCGGCGATGCACCCAGCCGTTGAGTACCACAGAGCGATTCGCGTCAGTGTCACGGAGGCTCCCGCACGTATTGGTGCGCTGCCACCGGGGTGCGGTGGTGGCAGGGGCGGCTCCGGTCGCAACTGACATCGGACTGATCTCCTCTCGTGGTACTGGTTGAACCATACAGTGTAGCACCTCGCCTGCCGACTTACTCCCGGTCTCCGTCATTGCGGCCTCCGCCGCAATCCAGACTGACCGGGAGCCACGAATGGACCTGGATTCCGGCTTGCGCCGGAATGACGGGGGGCTGGCCACGATGGATCGCGCCGCTACACGAAAAACCTGCCCTTGTGGTGGGTACTGCCCCCCTATGGCCCCCCCGCTGCGGCGGGGGGACGGGCTGCCGCGGCCAGGGTGGGGCGTGGTACGTTAGAATCTATGTACTATCGTTCCGAGCAGAGACTAGGGCGGAGAATCGGGCTATGCCTATCGAAAGCCAGCTCAACGGCCGCATCGCTACGCTGCTGGATCGCATGAACCCGCGCTGGACGGCGCTAGGTGAAAATAAGGGCGCCTTCCAGGGCAGCCAAAAACAGCCCGACCTGCTGATTGTCCAGCAAGGCGGCCAGCCGGTCGTGATCGAAAACGAGTACGTCCCGGCGCGCACCGTGGAAGCGGAGAGTCTGGAACGGCTGGGCGAAACGCTGAACGTCGACGTAGTAGGCGCATCAGGAGCGATCAACGCCGTCATCGCGCTCAAGTCACCGCTCGATCTGCGGAATGCCATCGGAGCGGATGACGTTGACGCGCTGCTGCACGGTGGTATCACGCTGGAATATGCCCTGTTCACCGGCACCGATGCCGAGAGCTACGCGCGGTTTCCGCAGCGCGGCTTCATTCCGGGCACGCTGCGCGACTTGGCGGCGTTCGTCGAGCAGGCAGCGGTGCCCGTCGAAGCCATCGAACAGGCCGCCAACATTCTGCAGGTGGGTGTGCAGGACGCGGCGGCCAAGCTGCGTGAAGCGGCTGAATACAGCGAGGCCACCAAGCAGGCCATCCCTGCCCGGCTCAAGCAGGAGTACAGCGTGCAGACCTTGCGGATGGCTGCCACGATCATAATCAACGCGCTGGTCTTCCACGAGAACCTCGCCGGTCAATACGGCGTGCGGAGCCTGGGCCAGACCAAGGACGAGGGCGTGCTGACACAATCCGCGATAGTGGACGAATGGCGCAAAATCCTCAAGGTCAACTACTGGTCGATCTTCAGCCTCGCCAGAGAACTGCTTCTCGACACCAATCCACCGTATCTCGCCGTGCAAGCACTGAAGAGGATGATCGACACCGCCCAGAGTCTGGTGTCCCTCAGCGTCACCCAGTCCCATGATCTCACCGGGACGGTGTTCCAGCGGCTGATTGCGGATCGCAAGTTTCTGGCGACCTTCTACACCCGGCCGGAGGCGGCGACGCTGCTGGCCCACCTGGCCATCCCGGACGGCGAACGCTGGCATGACCCGGAGCAGGTCAAGAGCTACCACATTGCCGACTACGCCTGCGGTACCGGCACGCTGATCCACGCCGCCTACCGCCGGGTCAACCAGTTGCACCGCCTGGCCGGCGGCGACCCGGAGCGACTGCACGCCGCAATGATGGAGCACGCCTTGACGGCGTGCGACGTGCTGCCCTCGGCCGTCCACCTGACGGCTTCCATGCTCTCTTCATCCCATCCGCAACAAGGCTACAACGGCTCGCGCACCATCGTCACGGAATACGGAAAGACCGAGCGGGCCGAACACGGCGGCGTCTCGCTCGGCTCGCTCGACCTGCTGGGATCGAACGGCGAGGTCAGACCGTTGATCCCGCTGCACAGCGCCACTGCCGTCACCGGTACCGGGGAGGTGCGAGCCGAACTGGGCGTGGACATGCCGCCATGCAGCCAGGACCTAGTGATTATGAACCCGCCGTTCACCAGCGGAGGCTCCGATTACAAGGAGGGAAACCCGGCCGGATACAACAAGAAGCAGTTTCATGGCCTTGGGACTGATTGGGAAACTCAGGAAAAAATGTTCGGTTTGGCGAGAGAATACGGCAAAGGAACCTGTGCCCACGGCTACGCGGGTGTTGCCTCCTGGTTTGTCGCTCTCGCCGACCGCATGGTGCGGAGAGACGGCACCGTCGCGCTGGTGCTGCCGCTGACCGCGTTGCAGGGCGCGAGCTGGCGGAAGGTGCGGCAGCTGATTGCGGGCAGCTACCGTGACGCTATCGTTCTGACCATCGCGGCGGCGCGGCCGGACGACCAATCGTTCTCGGCGGACACCGGCATGGCCGAGACGATGCTCGTGTGCCGCAAATCTGCCGATCCCGTATCGGAGTACGGGACAGGCGCCCCCGGCCAGCGGGGCCTGTTCGTCTCTCTGCAGCGCCGGCCCCGGAACGAGATGGAGGCTACCGAGCTAGCCAAGGCCATCCGGCCACTGGCCGGCAACCCGGCGCTCAAGACATTGGAAGGTGGACCATTTGGCGGGCTGCCCTTGGTCATCGGCGAGGAACAGCTAGGCGAAACGATTGACGCGCCCCTGAGCACAGACGCGCCCTGGTCCGCTATCGGCATTGCGGACTTTTCCGTCGTTCAGACTGCCTACCAACTGGCACAGGGAACGCTGTGGCTACCATCAACGCAGGAACAGGAGGCGCTACCCATCCCGATGGCTGCTATTCAACAGACATGCCAGGTCGGCACACAAGACAACAACATTGTCGGTCGAGGCAGCCGGACGGCATTTGACCTGCACAAGTCACCAATAGGCGTTCCTACCTATCCCATGCTGTGGAGCCACAACGCCAAACGGGAAAGGAGCCTGGTGGTGGCTCCCGATAGCGAGGGGCGCGTCAAGACAGGCCGGGAAAGCCGCGCCGCCCAAATCTGGGGCACTAGGAGCCACGCGCACCACAGCCGCGATTTCCGTTTCAACTCTCAACCGCTGGCGGTGGCCTATACCGAGCGGCAGACCATTGGCGGCCGGGCTTGGCCCAACGTGCGCTTTGCGGAACGGGTACACGAGATGGCCTACACCCTCTGGGGAAACACGACGTTGGGCCTGCTGTGCTACTGGTGGCATTCCAGCCGGCAGCAGGCCGGGCGCGGCAGTATGCCAATCACGGCTATCCGCACCATGCCGACGCTGGACGTGACCCGGCTCACGCCACGGCAGCTGGAGACGGCCGCGGGCATTTTCGACGATATGCGCGAGCGGACGTTCCTGCCGGCCAATGAAGCCTACCGCGATACCACGCGCCAGGAGCTGGACCACCGCGTGCTCATCGAAGTGCTGGAGCTACCGGAAAGCGTGCTGGAGCCGCTGGGCCTGCTGCGCCACAAGTGGTGCTCCGAGCCGAGCGTCCACGGCGGCAAACGCACCGCACCGCCGGGCGGTAGAGAGTACGCCTCTCCCGCGATCAAGGCACGGCTGGGCGGTTGCACGCTATAGTGTCTTGCCGCCGGGAGCGCGAGGTGAGCGACCGGGCCTGAGGCGCGGCCTTGCGGCCGGTTGCCGGCTCTCCGCAGGCGTGGCGGCGCTGTGGCAAGCGTGAGCATGGACCGGCCGGCGAAAGGAGTGCCCGATGGCTCTGAACACACCTGTTGATCTGCAAGGTCACGTCAATGGCGGAACGCAGGCGAGCGCGCCGCATTGGCATCCGGCGGTGGCCGAGTCGTTGGCGGGGCTGCCTATCGAGCCGGTGACGTGCTGGGGTATCCCCTTCACGCCGGCGGCGGCGGGAGCGGAGGGGGAGGACCCGCCGCGCTGGCTGCTGCTGGGCAGCAGTCACCCAGAGAACGTGCTGGTTGAACTGCCGGCGGGGACGCAGGCCAGCCACGTCGTCTTCTTGCACTTCTGCGATCAGACTTACGACCCCAACGCCGGCCCGCAGCCGGAGGACTACCGCGGCAGCAACCTGACGCAGCCGGGGGAACACGTCGCCAACTACGTGCTGACGTATGCCGACGGCAGCGAGGAGAGCCGCGAGGTACGGGTGCGCTTCGAGATCAACGATTCGGGGACGGTGCGGGGCCAAAAGGCCTTTGCCGCGCGGCCGGACGGACAGGACGACTACATTGACTTCCGCGCGACGCACCCCGGCGAGGCCTGGGGACGCGCGCAGATGTCGGCCAGCCAGGGGAGCGGCCAGTACTGGGTGTATGCGCTGCCCAACCCGCGACCAGAGGCCGAGCTACGCGGCGTGCGGTTGGAGGCGACCGGTGACACCGTGGTAGCCATCGCCGGCATGACGCTGTACCACGGCCAGGAGCACCCGTTGAAGCGCAACCGGCTGGAGAGCTTTCGCATCACGCTCGCGGCCAACGGTACTGCCGCCGAGGACGTGGCGCTGGCCGTGGACCTCGGCATCTTGGCGCGGCGCTATCAAGTGCGGCCGTTCGATCCGGCCGCCTGGACCGGTGATCCGCTGGCCGAGCCGACCGGTCCGCCCAGTGACCCGATGGGTGGGCCGTCCGGCGCCGACAGTGAGCCTGATCCCAGGCAGTTGATCGTGGACATGACCGCCAGCGCGGACGCCACTTTGACCGTCGGTGATAAGGACGTACCGCTGCGCCCGGCGTATGAGGGCGGCGCAAGTCAGTCCACCGACGGCTCCGTGCGTGTTGAGCTGCTCACCCCGGACAAGACGTGGGTGCATACGGTGGTGCGTGACGCCGCGACGGGCCAGCCTACACCGGTTCGCGTCCACTTCCGCGCCCCGGACGGGCGCTACTTCCCGCCCTACGGACACCGCCACGAGGTAAATGAGTATTGGTTCCAGGACTACGGGAACGATCTCAAGATCGGCGATACGGAGTACGCCTACGTGGACGGCACGTTCCAAGGCGAGCTGCCGGTCGGTGACGTGTACGTCGAGCTGAGTAAGGGGTTCGAGTACCGGCCGATCCGCCAAAAGGTGACGATCAAGCCGGGGCAGCGCGAATTGTCCCTGACGCTCGAACGCCCGCTCGACTGGCGGGGCCGCGGCTGGATGACGGCCGATACGCACGTCCACTTCCTCTCGCCGACCACAGCCTGGCTCCAAGGGCAAGCCGAGGGGTTGAACTTGGTCAACCTCCTGGCGTCGCAGTGGGGTGATCTGTTCACCAATGTCGGGGACATTACGGGTGAGATGTCGAAGGTCAGCGACAAGGAGACGATTGTCTGGGTAGGTACCGAGAATCGACAGCATCTGCTCGGCCATATCAGCATGTTGGGGACGCAGGGTGAGCCGGTCTACCCGATGACCGCGAGCGGTCCCGGCGAGAGCTACCTGGGCGATCCGACGTGGGACAGCCTGGGCGGCTGGGCCGACGCCAACCACGAGCGCGGCGGAGTCGTCGTGACGCCGCACTTCCCGAACCCCTATTCGGAGGTCGTCGCCGATGTCATTCTGGGCAAGACCGACGCGCTGGAGATGACGAACTTTACGCCGGCATTCGACGGCGTGAACGTCACGGAGTGGTACAAGTTCCTCAACTGTGGGTATCGCGTGCCCTGTGTCGGCGGCACGGACAAGATGTCCGCCGCGATGGTCATGGGGTCCATTCGGACTTACGCCTATCTGGGTGATGCGCCGTTTACGTTCGACGCCTGGGGCGAGGCGATCAAGGCCGGGCGCACCTTCGCCTCGACCGGCCCGCTGCTCGACCTGCGGGTAGAAGGCCGGCGGCCGGGCGACGTGATTGACCTGCCCACGGGCGGCGGCACGCTGGCGGTGGAGGTGGTCGCGGAGTCGCTGGCGCCGCTGGCGACCATCGAGGTCATCGTCAACGGACAAGTCGTCGCGACAGCGCAGCCGGAGCCGGGCGCATCGAGCACGACAATGCGGGCGCAGGTGCCGGTAGCGGGGAGTGGCTGGATTGCGGCGCGTTGCACGAGCGATCAGTCGGGGTGGGCACTCTCCACTCGCGGGGTCGCCGCGCATGCCTCACCGGTCTACGTCGTCGTAGACGGCGCCCAACTCTACAACGCCAGCTCGGCGACGTACATGCTGACCTTGCTGGAGGGGGGCATGACCTGGGTGGACACGCTCTCCATCCCGGCGGACCCGCAGACTCATCAGCGTGTGCGCGGCGTCTTCGAGCAGGCGCATCAAAGTCTTCACGCACGGATGCACACTGCCGGTACGCACCACCAGCACGCCCACGGGCACAGTCACTAGCTGACAGCCGTCAGCCGTCAGCTATCAGCTTTCAGCCGGTGCCGGGACTGCGCCGGGAGTGTCCTCGACTGTGGCGGCGGCGATGACGGCCCGGAAGTCGTCGTAGGCCATGCCGATTGAGCGAATCCAGTACCAGTTGCAGTCCGAGAGTGTCATGCTGTAGGGGCAGACTTGCGTCGGGTCGCCCTTCTGCCACGGCTTGGGGGGCCAGACAGTGTGCCCGGACTTGGTGCAGACTTGGAGCGACTGCGTATGTAGCTTCAGGTGGAGGCACCGCCGGTCAATCCACTGTGCCGTCCGAGGGGACAGGAACATCGCGGCGGCGGTCGTGTCGTGACAGGCAAAGAGCCACACCTGTACGTCGCTGCCCGGCAGCGCGATGGTCTCCGGCGGTTGGGCGCCGTGTAGAAACCGTGAGTCGTAGACGGTCATCTCGAAGCGTATTCGCGGCGCGTGCTTGAGGCCGAGGTATTGCGCGAACGCGCCGCCGTATCCCGGAACGCAGCCCTCGAACGATTCGCCCCACACCTCGGAGGTCACGGTACGGGGATTGAACCGTAGCTCGTGGACGGCGACGTGCTGGCGCACACGATCCGCCAAGGCGACATAGAGCTTGTGCAGGTCGCCGGTATTTTCTGCGGCCGGGAAGCAGACGTAGGGCGCGCCGAGGTGGCTGCGCGCGATGTCGAGCAGGTAGGTGGGGCCGCCGAGCTGGACGTACAGCGTGCCGAGCGGCCGGGCGGCCAGGGCCGCGAGCCAGCGGCGCTTGACCTGCTGCTCTCGCTCGACATAGAGCTGCCAGTTGCCCTGGCGTACCGTCTCGGCGTCCTGCTGCTCGTAGAGACACGGGTGGATCAGGAAGATCACATGGTCGCAGGAGAGGAGCCTGTCGTTCATGGCTGCCTTCCGTGGGTTTGCGGTGCCTCAGTTGTGGTCGGGTGAGCGCCAGAGACGGAGGGCGGTCACAGCAGCGATGGGGACGAACAGCGGATTGATCCACACCCAGATGTTCCGGTGGGTCTGGCCTTGGGATTCCACCGCGACCAGATCGTCAGTCCAGTTCCAGAAGAACCAGAGCACCAACACGACGGTTACGTAGAAAATCACATTGATTGCCACGTACTCACGAGTGACGGCTCCATTCGTCTGCCGGTCGAGCAGGCGCTTGTGGTGGAAGCTCACAATCAGCGCGACCACCAATCCGACCGCCATCAGCCAGTTCAAGACGTTCCATATCCCGCCAACGTCTACCAACTCCTCGTAGAGCGAGCCGAACATGAACTGCACTGCCACGCCGAGCGCCGCCACGCCGAGCAAGACCGCCAATAGCTTTCTGACCAGGCCCATTGTTCCTCCCTCCCAGCTCAAAGGCTGTACTGCGGCAAGTTTGCCGCACGGACCAACCCATTACGGCGGCTGATCCAAGTGTGCAGTGTAGCGGCTGGGAGGACGGGGCGGGAGGCGCACCTAGCTCCAATCCCCTCCCTAATGAAAGTTGACAACTTAATCGGGTAGTGGGAGGTAGCCCCCCTATGGTCCCCCCGCTGCGGCAGGGGGACAGGGATATAGCCCCTTCATCGGTATGGAAGGGGCCGGATGGAGGTTCACTTGGTGAGGAGTGGTCCCAGGGGCTGGACTCGAACCAGCGACCAACGGTTTTACAGACCGCCGCTCTAAACCAACTGAGCTACCCTGGGTAGCAAGACCATCTCATTCTACCAGGAATCGGGCCGGCGGCGCCCACGAGAGACGCCTATGCACTCCGCTGCGGCCGGTGCGGCCGGTGCGGTAGACTTGGCAGCAAGGGGAGCAGCCTGGACTGCTGCGTGTAGGACCGCGGCCGCAACGAGTGCGCGGGCATGCCAGGCTATGGAGGGAATGATGACCCCGGAGTTAGTGGCAATCCTAGGCGTGGGGGTGGCAATCCTGGCCATCTTGGCGGCCACGGCACAACGCACCGATAAGCGGATCGAGCAATTGGAGGAGCGACAGGATGCCCGCTTTGCTCAGGTAGACGACCGCTTCGCGCAACTGGAAGAGCGACAGGAAGCACGCTTTGCTCAGATTGATAGCAGATTTTCCCAGATAGATACCCGCTTCATTCATATGGAAGGACGTATTGATCGGCTCGAAGAGCGGCTGGGTGAGCGGATGGCGCGCCTAGAGCAACGCCAGGCGCGACTCGACGGCGTGCTCGACGGTCTGCGGGAGGCGCTGTTCGAGCGCGCTGCGCGCCAGAACTGACAACACACGGACGCCGACCGCAACGACCGCGCAGGCACGGAGGGAGCGATGAGCCAGGAGTTAGTGGCGATCATAAGCGTGGGGGTAACGACCCTAGGCGTGGCGGTGGCAATCCTGGCTATCTTGGTGACCATGTTGCAACGCATCGATAAGCGGATCGAGCAGTTGGAGGGGCGGCAGGATGACCGCTTTGCTCAGATGGAAGAGCGACAGGATGCTCGCTTTTCCCAGGTTGACAGCAGATTTGCACAGATGGACAATCGCTTTTTACAGATGGATAACCGCTTTGCGCGGCTGGAAGAACGGATGGATCGCCTGGAGCAACGCCAGGCGCGGCTCGACGGCGTGCTCGACGGTCTGCGGGAGGCGCTGTTCGAGCGCGCCGCGCGCCAGAACTGACAACGCACGGACGGCAGCCGCAACGACCGCGCGGGCACGGAGGGAGCGATGAGCCAGGAGTTAGTGGCGATCATAAGCGTGGGGGTGGCGACCCTAGGCGTGGCGGTGGCAATCCTGGCTATCTTGGTGACCATGTTGCAACGCATCGATAAGCGGATCGAGCAGTTGGAGGGGCGACAGGATGACCGCTTCGCTCAGGTAGACGACCGCTTTGCTCAGGTAGACGACCGCTTCGCGCAACTGGAAGAGCGACAGGAAGCACGCTTTGCTCAGATTGATAGCAGATTCTCCCAGATAGATGCCCGCTTTATCCATCTGGAAGGACGCATTGATCGGCTCGATGAGCGGCTGGGAGAACGAATGGATCGCCTAGAGCAACGCCAGGCGCGGCTCGACGGCGTGCTCGACGGTCTACGGGAGGCGCTGTTCGAGCGCGCTGCGCGCCAGAACTGACAACGCGCGGGGGCCGGCCGCCGAGTCGATTCGCGCCGGGGAACACGGCATTTCGAGAAGGAAGGAAGCCCGGACATGCTCACTATCGCTACTCCCACGTCGCCGCCAGCATGGGCGCTGCTGGAACGCGAGTTGATCCGCACCGCTGCGGAGGCGGTCACGGCCTTCTACGAGCACTACTTCGACGAGCGCGGCTACCTGCTCTGCGTGCCGCGCTGGGGTGGGAACGACGGCCCCGATGACGCCGCGGAGAACATCGCGAACTGGCCGGAGCTGCACGCTCTCGGCGCGTCGGACACCGTCCTGGAGCTGTACAAGCGGGGCTGGGAAGGCCATCTGCGCCAATACACCGAGGCCAAGACGGTGGAGGTGCCGCTGGCGCGGGAGGGGATGTACTTCAGAGAGTTTCCGACGTACTTCGATTGGATGCACAACGGCGAGGGGTTTACGGCTTTCTTCCTCCAGGGCCTGTCCGATCCCTATGACCGCGCACTGCTCGACCGGACCAGGCGCTTTGCCGGCTTCTATATGGATGAGGACCCGCTGGCCAAGAACTACGACCCGGAGCACCGGCTCATCCGCAGCATGTTCAACGGTAGCCGGGGGCCGCTGCTCCGCAAGACGACCGGTCTCGATTGGGCCGGCGATCCAATTGAGGTCGAGGGCCGGTTTCTACCGCTGCACGGCGAGCGCAACTACGAGGAGATGATCGCCCACTTCAAGGATTACAACGACGTGGTCGGCGACAACCCGACCAATCTGGCAACGACCGTGCTGGCCTTCAACGCCTATGCCCACACCGGCGAGGAGAAATACCGGAATTGGCTGCTGGAGTACGTGGACGCCTGGGCGGAACGGACGCAAGCCAACGGCGGCATCATCCCCAGCAACGTCGGGCTGGACGGCACCATCGGCGGCGCTTGCGACGGGAAGTGGTACGGCGGGGTGTATGGATGGGGCTTTACGGTCGTCGTGCCGCAAACGGGCGCGTTAGCGCATCGCCCCTATTTCCACCGCTGTCCCTATGGATTTGGCAATGCGCTGCTACTCACCGGCGATCAGCGGTACGTGGACGTGTGGCGCGGCGTGATCGAGGCGGTCAATGCCAACGCCAAGGAGAGCGGCGGACAGCGGTTGTATCCCCATATGCACGGCGACGACGGCTGGTACGACTACACGCCGGAGCCGTTCAGTGTTGGCGCGGTGGAGGTCTACTACTGGTCCATGCAGACGGCGGACCTGGACCGCTTGCTGATCCCCAGAGAGGGCTGGGTAGGCTTCCTGGAGGGGCAGAATCCGGACTATCCGGAAACGGCGCTGCGGCACGACCTGGAGGCGGTGCGCGAGCGCATGGCGCGGGTGCGGACGGACACGGCGACTCCGGACACGCGCATGTCGGACGACCCGAACGGGAACAATCCGGCGATGGTGGGGACGCTGATCCAACTGATGCTCGGTGGCCTGCCAACGCAGCATCACGGGCATCCGCTGCACTGCCGGGTGCGCTACTTCGACCCGGCGCGGCAGCGGGCCGGCATTCCGGAAGACGTAGCGGCGTTGGTCGAGACGATGACGGACGACGAGACGACGCTGCACTTGGTCAACGTCAATCAGGTGGAGGCGAGAACGGTCGTGGTGCAGGGCGGCGCGTATGGCGAGCACCGGATCGAGCAGGTCACGCTGGATGGACAGACCGTTCCGGTGGACGGTAGCTCGTTCTCGGTGCGTCTGGAGCCGGGCTGCGGGGCACGCTTGGCGCTCACGATGCAGCGGTACGCCAACCAGCCGACGTTGGCCTTCCCCTGGGACCGCGCGTAGGGTCGCTAAGGCGCAGCCCCGGGCTAGCGCCCGGTTAGCTCGCGGACGAGCTTGTTGACCTGGCCGAGGTCGGCACGGCCACGGAGGGCGCGGGCGGCCTGCGGCATCACTTTGCGGAACTCGGGTCCGTGCTCGGCGATCAATTGCTCGACCGTGCTGCGAATGTCGTCCTCGGAGAGCTGGGCCGGCATATACTGTTCGAGCACTGCGATCATGGCCTGCTCTTTGGCGATCAACTCGGGCCGGACGGCTTTCTCGGCGTATTCGAGGGCCTCGCGGTGCGCGCCGATCTCTTTCCGCACGACGTTGAGTAGCTCCTCGTCGGGGACGGCCTTGCCCTCAGGATCGTTCGGGCTGCGCTGCGCGATTTCATAGTTGACGATGGCGGCCCGCAACATGCGAATTGCCGCTACCGCGTGCTCGTTGCGTGCCCGCATGGCCGCACGCAAGTCGGCTAGGACCTGTTCTCGTAAACTCATCACTACACCTCAGGGCTAAACTTCCTACTGCTGCCGCGGGAGGGCCGGTTCTGCCTCAGGGCAGTTTTCCTGTCGACCGGCCAACCGGTAGAATAACATAGAGGACTGCCGCTCCGTGAACTTGATCTTTGACGCCGGTGAGCACGAGGCCCCCACGGGTCATGCCCTCGCCTACTTCCGTGACCGGGCCGATCCGGAGCAGTATCTCGTCACCTACCTCGTGATCCTGCCGGTAGCGATTGATCCCTCCCGCTATGTGCCGCAGGCGCTCGCGGGCCGGGCGTCGCGCGAGCTGACTACCGTCAATGCGACGGCGCTCCCGCCCATCCCGGAGCCGGTAGACAACCTGGAGCAACTGCGGGCCATCGCCCAGCATCGCGGCGACGACGTGCTCGACGGGGGCACGGTGGACACCGAGGAGGTCGAGCGGCTCATCTACATGGTGCATGAGATGACCCAGGCCTATGAGCGGCTGTACCGCACGGCGGCCGATCAATGGGCGACGGAATCGGCGGCGGAGCCGGACACCGAAACGGTGCAGCTCTTGCTGATGAGTGAGCTGGACCGCCTGGAGGAGCTGGCGCGGCTGACCGGCCAGTTGCGCTACGCGGTGGATGGTCGGGACACGCGCCTGGCCGCAGAGACGGCGACCGCCGTGGAGCGCATTGTCGGGCTGCTGCCGGAGAACTACAACCTGCGCGACTACACCGCCTTGGTCCAGGCACCCGGCGAGCACAGCCGGCGGCTAGCCGCGCTGCTGCTGGACCGCTCCTTCAAGCTGTGCAATGAAGAGTATGAATCGCTCGCGGCCCTCGACGCGCAGATCGATGCCGAGCGTCGGCTGCACGAGCAGGAGTCGTGAGCCTTGTCGCGCCCGCAGCCGCTAGTCCTGGACGTTGATACCGGTATTGATGACGCGCTGGCACTGCTCCTGGCCCTGCGCTCCCCGGAACTCGATGTCGTTGGCGTGACTACCGTTGCCGGGAACGTGGCGCTCCCGGACGTGCTGCGGAACACCCGGCACGTGATCGACATCGCCGGCGCGACGAGTGTGCCGGTCGCGGCGGGGGCGGCGGCGCCGCTGGTCCGTCCCCTGACGACGGCAACTTTCTTCCACGGGCCGCACGGGCTGGGCAGCGTTGACGTGCCGGAGCCGACGCGGGCGCCCGTAGCGGAGCCGGCCGCGCAACTGCTATGCCGGCTGGCGGCGGAATACCGGGGGCAGCTCACCGTCATTGCGACGGGGCCGTGGACGAACGTTGCGCTGGCTACTCACTTGGACCCCGGCTTTGCTGGCAACCTGCGGCAGTTGGTCGTGATGGGTGGCGCGGTGATGGTCCCGGGCAACGTGACGCCGGTAGCGGAAGCGAACGTCTACAACGACCCGGAGGCCGCGCACATGATCCTGGCGAGCGGTGCGCTGCCGCGGCTCATCGGGCTGGACGTGACCCACCAGGCGCTCTGGCGGCCCGCCCACCAGGAGGCCGCGCGCCAGCGGGTGCCGGGGCAGCCGGCGCCGGACCCAGTGGCGCGGCTGGCGGTAGACTTGTTGGACTGGTATCTGCGGGCCGACCTGGCCGCGGGCCTCGCCGGCAGCCCGCTGCACGATCCCGTCGCCGTGGCGGCGGCCATGTGGCCGGGCCTCTTCACGCTGGAGCCGCGACACGTCTCGGTCGAGCTGGCCAGCGAGCTGACGCGCGGGCAGACGGTCGCGGCACCGGAGGGCCGGCGCGAGCGGCTGGAGACCAAAGACGGACAGAGCGACATCGTAGGCGTGGAAACGGTGCCGCCGAACTGCCACGTGGCGCTCACGCTGGACGGCGACCGGTTTGTAGAGCGGTTTGCGGCGCGGCTAGGCTTGAGGTAGCCGGGTATAGCGAGTGCCGGGAGAGAAGGAAGCGATGTCAAGCGCGTATACGTTCAAGATGGGCGTGTTTTTCGACGAAACGGGGCTGCCGTTCGACCAAGCGGCGGCACTGTCCGAGGAGCTAGGGGCACGCTATGCAGAGTTCTTTGTCCACCCGGACCGGCTGACCGCGCAGTACGCAGTACACTGCCGGCGCGTGCTGGACGATGCCGGCTTGCAGGCGCACGCCATGGGCAGTGCGCCCAACCCCTTCAAGCAGATTCATATTGATGAGATCGAATTGGCCGCACTTCCGACGAACCCGGAGTTCGTCCACGATCTGGACCTCGTGCGACGTTCGATGGAGTTCGCGCAGATCGTCGGGGCGCCCAACGTGCTGGTCTCCGGCTTTGCCTGGCCGGGCGAGTTCCAGAACGGTCAGCGGGTCAGCCCCACGTGGCCGCAGCGGTACACAAGCGGCGGCGGCGTTATTCCGGCGGCCGAGCTGGACAAGCTGGCCAAGGCGTTCACGATCATCGCCGAGCTTGCGGACCGCCAGGACAGGCACATCGCGATCAGCGTGCATCCATGGGAATACGCCAACACGAGCCGTAACTACCGCCGCATCGTCGAGCGAGTCGGCTCACCGCGCCTGCGGGCCAAGTGGGGACCGGGGGATGCGTACAACTGCGGGGAGCTGGACACGGTGACGACCGGGTACGAAAACCTGAAGCCGTACCTGACGAGCCTGCACCTGAAGGACCTCCGCACGCTCGACGGACCCAGGTGCGAGTTCGAGTATTGTGCGGTCGGCACGGGGGACGTGGATTATGCCGGTCTGTTCCGCACGTTCGCCCGTGACCGCACCGACATCGTGATCGGGGTGGGCACGCATTTCGAGCCGCCCGGCGGTACGCAGGTGGATGCGATGCGGATCAACTACCGGAACACGCTGCGGCTGACGGAGCAAGCGGTCCAGGCCGCGGAGTGGTAAGGGGACGGACCTACCCCCACCCCCCTCCCTTTAGGGAAGGGGCTAAAGGGCACCTAGGTAAGGGACTACCCGGCGCCGGCTGACTCCCCTTCCCTGGAGGGAAGGGGCCGGGGGTTAGGTCTAATGACCCACTCCCATAGGCCCCCCGCTGCGGCGGGGGGATGGGCGCAACATGTTGCGCCCCTACGGCTTGGGCCGGCCCTATCCCAGTCAGCAGGGGGTAGTGCGCCATAGCCCGCTACGTGCGGCAGCTGGGGTAGTCGGAGCGAGTGGGGGTATCGCTGGCCGGGTAGGGTGAGCCGAGGGTGATCCGCGCGAAGAACGCGCCATCGGCTGCCGTCACGTCGCACCAGTAGAAGTCGAGCGCCTGGAAGGTGGCGAGGTCGGGTACGTGGCGCCACTGTGCCAGCCCGGCATCGTAGGCTAGGATGCGATCATCGCCGCCATCGAAGCGCCGCACCAGCTGGTTGGGCTGCGGGTATTGGTCGTCCAGCGGGATCAGCGCGAGCACCGCCAGCGGCACGGTGTAGCGGCTGTTCACCTCGGCCCAGGGAATCGAATAGACGTAAGGGCTATTCCCTGCAATCCACCAGCGCACGATCTGCCCGTCGGACTCGCGCCGGAGAATGGTGTAGGTCTGGCCCAAGCTCTCGTCGCGCACGTAGCCGAGGGGGATTTGCTGCGTCCCGTCCCGGCTGATCCAGCCGATAGGCAACTCGAACGAGGCTTCCGGTTGGTCGTGGCGCTGGAACACCAAGCTGGTCTGCCCCGGCGCGTCTTCCTGCTCGCTGACGGTCGCGGCGCTGTTGGCGGCGGCGAACAGCGGCTGAGTGGCTGACTGAGGCGAAGACGCTGGCGCACTCGCTGCACCGGAGGTGCCGGAGCTGCTCGGTGTGCTCGGCGTGCTCGGCGTGCTCGGCGTGCTCGGTGCGGCCGGAATAGCGGCGACGACGTTGGAGCCCGCGCTTCCGCCGGCTGCGCTCACCGCGTACACCTGGAATAAATAGCGTGTCCCGTTGGTCAAGCCGGTAACGGTGAGCGCGGTCGTGTCGCCGTTGTCAGTGTCCTCCTCGCTGACGCCAGGCGTGCCGACGGCAAGGTAGGCGACGGTGTAGTGCGTAATCGCGGACGTGCCGGGGTCCGTCGGCGCCACCCAGCTCAACGTCACTCGACGATTACCCGCCGCCGCCGTGAGGCCGGTGGGCGCACCGGGCACGTCGTCGTTGTCCGTGACCACGACCGAGGCCTGGAGATTGTCGGTGTCAACGATATAGTCGCCCCCCGACCGAACCACGGCCGTAACAGCCGCATTTGTCGTGTCCAGGAGGTCGTTGCCGGTAGCGATAGTGAGCGTGGCGGTGGTCGCATTGGCAGCGATTTCGACTGTCTCCTGGGTCGGAAGGTTGGTGATCGTCTGATTGTTCGCCGGGTTGGTGACCGCGAGGGTCACCGTGAGGCCCTCGCCGGACGCGGCGGCGCTGGCCGTGACGGTGAAGACTGCGTTTTGCCCCTCGGTGATGGTGGCCGACTGCGCCGCGATGGAGACGGTTGGGCCGGTGGACGTGGCCGGCGTACCGTTCGTCGTCGCCGACCACGCGCCGTTGCCGACGGCGTTGACTGCTCGCACCTGCACGTCGTACTGCGTGCTGGTCGTCAGCCCGGTGATGGTGTATTGGCGCGAGCCGCTCTGCCAGGCATTGTCCACGACGGTCCAGGTGGGGGTGCCGTTCTGGCGATGCTGCACGTCGTAGGCGATGATCGGGGACGTGCCATCGTCGGCCGGCGGCGACCAGGCCACCGTCAGCTCCGTCGCACTGGGGCCGGCAATGACGCCCAGAATGGTGGGGGCAGCCGGCGCAGCCGGCAAGGTCGCCGCGACGAGGGAGGACCACGCGCCGCTCCCGGCGGCGCTCACCGCCCGTACCCGGAAGTAGTACGTTGTCCCGTTGGTCAGGGTGGTGACGGTCAGGGTGGTCGTGTTGCCAGTGGTGTTTTGCATCACCGGGTTGGCGCCAGCGGAGAAGTATTCGACGGTGTAGTGGGTGAGCGGGGACGTGCCCACCTGCGATGGCGGGACGGCGGACCAGCCGAGTGCCACCTGCCCGCTGCTCGGTACGGCCGTGAGGCCGCTGGGCGCTGGCGGTACCAGGTCATCATCCACGACGAGGACGGAGGCCTGGCGCTGGGCGACATTGACGGTATACCCGGCCCCCGACCAGAGCGCGGCGGTGAGCACGGTGTTCGGTCCGTCCACGGTGCCGCCGGTGGAAACTGCGAAATTCTTGGTCGTCGTATTGGCTGCAATAGTGACCGTCTGTTCGCCCGCGATGCCGGTGACCGTGTACTTGACCGGGAGGGCGGCGTTCGGCGCGGCGCTGGCGGTGACAGTGAAGGTCGCATCCTGTCCCTCATTGATGGTGGGAAGCTGGGTGACGGGGTGAATCGGCGCCGCGGCCGCGATGGAGACGGTGGGGTTCGTCGAGGTGGCCGGCGTGCCGGTGGTAGTGTCCGACCACGCGCCGTCACCGGCGGCGTTGACGGCGCGCACCTGCACGTCGTAGCCCGTGCTGTTGGTCAGTCCGGTGATGGTGTCTTGCAGCCAGCCGCTCTGCCAGGCGTTGTCAACGACGGTCCAGGTGGAGGTGCCGGTCGTCCGGTACTGCACGTCATAGGCGGTGATCGGCGCTCCCCCGTTGCTTGCCGGGGCGGCCCAGACGGGGGTGAGGCTCGCGCTGCCAACAATGACTTCCGAAATGGTGGGCTTGCCTGGCGCGCTGAGGGCAGGTAGCTTGGCAAAGCCGTGGCCCCAGGTGTTGTTGGGGTTCGGTGTGGTGACGCGCGAGGTTTCGTCGGCATTGTCTTTCAGATACTGGGCCAGCTCGGACGGTGTGTAGTGCGGGAAAAGCTCAAGGACCAGGGCGGCCAGCCCGGCGACGTGGGGGGAGGACTGGCTAGTGCCGGGAAAGCCCGAGGAGCCGTAGCTCACCGAATCGCCCCGGTCCGCGCCGACGACGTCCGGCTTGCGGCGGCCATCGGTGGTCGGGCCGCGGCTGCTGAACCACTCGATTTCGGTGGGTTTCCACCACGGCGTGGCGCCGACGGCCAACAGCCCCGGATTGGCGCTCTCCGCCGGATCACCGATGCTGCCGCTGCGGGTGAAACGCTCCAACCGGGCCGTGCCGCGGAAGTCTTGCAGCTGAATCCACGCCGGCGCAGTACCAGCACGATGCTGGACGACCAGATAGTAGTATCCGGTGGTCTTGGGGGTGAAGGCAAAGGCCTCCCATGGATCATGCTCGGCGCCGCCCGATTGCGGCGCATTGCTGCCGGCAACAAGCTCACTCACCGATAGCACGTTATCTTGATTGGCGTCGTAGAACAGGTAGAGAGCCAGGTTTCTGCGGGCGCGAGGCCAACGATCCTCCCACCGCAGCTGGAAAACGTATCGCCGGCCAGCACGCAAGCTCACACGGTTGGTCTCGTCGGGTGTGCCATCGGGATTTCGGCCGAACTCGAGGAATCCGTCCGCGTCGGCGTCTGCGTAGCGCCCGAACCAGGTATCCTCGGCCGCATTGCCGGCGGAGTTCACCCAGAGGATGCCGCCGGCGACGGCCGCATCCACGGAGTTGACGGGTGCATTCTCATAGTACGAGGTGCCATCGCCTGATCCCCACCAGACCCAGCCGACCGAGTAGTTGATGATCTGCACCCCCTGCTCGACCATCCAGTCGACCGCCTGCCGCAGATCGCCCGACGATATCGGTTGGGAGACGTAGAATTCCACCCCCGGCGCGAAGTCATAGATCGCCTCCGCGACCGCCGTGCCATGCACCGTGTCCGTTTCACAGTCCTCAATCTTGTTCGTGAATATGCCGACATCCGTGTAGCAGCGCGCCACAACGGTTGCGGGTAACTCTCTCGGATTCGTCAGGTTCATCACTGCACTGTAGCCGATGAAGCCGACGTCCAGGACGCCGACCTTGACGCCGCTGCCGGTGATGTTGATTCCGTCGTCTTGCTGCCAAGAGGGCACGCCGTGGTGTGTCGCCAGGAGCGTGACCTGCGAGGGGGCCGTGATCGCCAACGTGAAACTGCCGGTAGCACCGCGCGGGGAGGTCGTTGCCTCTATCATGTAGGTCCGCCGATTGTTCTCCGGGCCGGGCATCAGGCCGATGTTGAGCCGGGCATTTGTGCCATCGCCGCCGTCGTTATTCCCCGTGATGATCGGGCTGGTTTTCGTCGCACCGTCCCGCAAGAGCAGATACGTGTTCACCGTATCGGACGTGAGGTCAATCGTGATCTGCACGGGCTGGCTCACCGAAAAGGTGTAGTACTGAGCAGGGCACGTGGTGGTAAAGCTGTCGCCGGTGCGCGAAACCGCGGCGGAGAGGACACCAAGGGCAGTCACGCAGGGGTCCGGTGTCGCCGTCGGGGTGTTGGTCGCGGCCTGCGCCTGGTTTGCCTGGTGGGACTGGCCCGACTCTGGGGAGGCGGTGGCCGTGGCGGTCGGGGTGGCCGATGCCGTGGCGGTGGGCATTGGGGTTGGTGTCACGGTCGCTGTGGCGGTGGGCGTGGCGGTGGGCGTGGCGGTGGTCGGGAGCGCGGTTGGGGAGGCGGTGGCCGTGGTGGTCGGCGTGGCCGGCTCCGGGGTGAGCGGCGTTGGGGTTGGTGTCACGGTGGCCGTGGCGGTGGGCGTGGGAGCGATGGTGGGTGTGGCGGTGGGAGGCACGGTCGCCGTGGCCGTGGCCGTCGCCGTGGCCGTCGCCGTCGCCGTGGCCGTGGGTGTCGGGGTGAGGGTGGGCGTGGCGGTGGGAGGCACGGTCGCCGTGGCAGTCGCCGTCGCCGTGGTGGTGGCAGTCGCCGTGGCGGGTGGCTCTTGGAAGTGTCGCGGCCGGATAATCGCCCGGACCCGGCTGATCCCGGATTGTTGCGACAGCTGTCCGAGCAGCGTCACCGGCACGTAGGCTTCGATATAGGTTGCGCCGACGTTGCGGGGATCGCCGCCGTTGCTGGCGAGGTACTGGCGGAGCGCGGCCACGTCCCCAGCGGTGTAGACCGTCACCGCAACGCGGTGCTCGCTATGGATCGACGCTCGCTCCGCAGCGGCCTGGGCCGAGACCAGCCCACCCTCATAGTCCGCGACCAGGCTGTTGAGGAAGGAGTCGAGGTGCGGATACTGCTGGGTGGTGGCCGGCAGCGACAAGCCCTGGATGTCACCCGGTCCGGTGGCTTGGGCCGCGGCAGCGGCGGCGCCCTGGGCATCAGCACCCAGGAGCAGGGCGGCGCGCTCCGGCGACAACTCGCCGTCGGTAGGTTCTGCTTGCTGCGCGTCCGCCCCCGAGAGGAGCAACACCACCACCGCTCCGGCAAATAGGAGGGCCAGCGCCAGGTTGCGGAGGATGGTCGTGCTCATCAGGTTGCGCTCCTGTGATTTGGTTTGGCTACTCTCCACAGTCACTCGGCGGCGGCGCGAGCGTGGGCGGCGGCGCGGGGGCGGCGCCAGCGCTCGTACCGGTCCCGGCGGCCGGGGCAGCTCCGACGCGCGTCTCGCGGAGTAGCTCGCGCTCAACGACCGGGGCACGATGCGCCACCGGCGGGATGATGGCGCGGACCTGATTTACGCCGGGTTGTTGCGACAGCAGCCCCAGCAGCCCCACGGGCACGTAGGCTTCGATATAGCTCTGGCCGACGTTGCGCGGGTCGCCGCCGTTGCTGGCGAGCCACTGGCGGAGCGCGGCCACGTCCCCGGCGGTGTAGACCGTCACCGCGATACCGGTTTGGCTGCCGGAAGGCGCCTGGCTGGTGGCGTCCTGAGCCGAGAGGCGGCCGGCCTCGTAGTCGGCGACCAACTGGCTGAGGAAGGAATCGAGGCGGGGGTACTTCTGGGGGGTCTGCGGCAGGGTCAGGCCCTGGAGGTCGCCGGGGCCGGGGGGTGAAAAGTCGGTGATGTCGATGTCTTGGCGCAGATCGCGGCCTTGCGCGGCCACCCTGGAGAAGATCAGCACGCCGACGCCCGCGGCGCAGACGAGGGCCATGAGCAGGATGGAGAGGGCAGTAGCGCGCCGCCGGAATACGGCGCCTGGTTGTGATGATGACTGCACCTGAAAGCCCCTCCAAGCTCAGTATACTTCATAGTCGTGTGTGCAGGTAAGTAGGACCAGTGCCGGTTGGGCCAGCCGTGGGATGGCAACGGGTGAGTCTCAGCAGGTGATGTCTTTGCCGTCGGTGCCGAAGATGGTCATGCGCGCCTCTCTGGAGGTACGGGGCGTGCCGGCCGGGATGTAGTGCAGCTGGAGCGCCCGGCGACGCTCGGCCGTGCGGTTGGCGGGGGTACCGTGGTGGGTGAGGCCGTTGAAGAAGAGGATGCCGCCCGGCTTGAGGGGCACCATGACATCTCGCGTCAGATCAAGGTGCTCGTCGCAAATCTGCCAGTCGCGGCGCTCGAAATGCACCACCGGCCCCTCTTTATGGGTGCCGGGCTTCACGTGCATACAGCCGTTTTCCGGCTTGGCTTCATCGAGCGCAATCCAGCAGCCGATAATCGGCGTGCCGAGCGGTAGATCGAAAAAGGCGTGGTCTTGGTGCCATGGCTTCTCGCGGCCAATGCCCCGGGGCTTGAGCAAGGCCTGGTCCTGGAACAGCTCCGGCGCGGTCGTGCCGAGCAGCCGGCCAACGGTCTCCCGTAGCCGGGGATGATCGGCGATGTCCCGCAGGCGTGGCTCGTGGTCCACATAGTTCTGGAGCTTGCGGACCATATCGCGGCGCTCCTCAATGCTGCTCGCGCCCAGGCGGTCGCGCGTGCTGGCTTCATACTGCACGACGGCCGAAGGCGCGTCGGGATTCTTGCCGTCAATGAGGTCCATCAGCCCGGCGAGCGCGGTGGCGGTCTCCGCTGCGGTGAAGAAGTCGTTGATGGCGAGAAAACCGGTCTCGCGGTAGTAGGACACGTGGTCATCGGTGAAGCTGGCAAAGCCCTCGATACCGGAGGCGACGTTGTCGAAGCTGAACAGGTGCTCCGGGTACTCGTGCCAGATATAGCGGTCGAAAACCGGCTCGTCGGCCGGCGCGACGGTCGTCGTTACCTGTTTGGTGGCCATTGCTCTTCTCCCGTCGGATTCACACTATAGCAGGCAGCCGCGGTGCCGAGGGCGTGCGACCGGAAGCCGCTGCCAAGGCGATCATATTGTACGCCATCGGTGATCGCGGCGGGCCGTTCTTGCTACCCTTGATACGGCTTGCGGGACATACGGGGCATGATAGGAGGCAACCGGCAATGCGACTGGCGAATAAGGTGGCGGCGATTACCGGGGGATCACAGGGGATCGGGCGCGGCATCGCGCGGATGTTTGCGCGTGAAGGCGCCGCCGTGGTGATTGGCGATATCCAGGACGACAAGGGCGCAGCGGTAGTAGCCGAGATTGTCGCGGCCGGGGGGCGCGCCGCGTTCATCCACACCGACGTTGCCGTTGCCAGCGACTTGGAGCGGATGGTGCAGACGGCGGTAGAGCAGTTCGGTGGCCTGGATATACTGGTCAACGATGCGATCTGGAGCAAGGAAGGCACCGCAGTCACGCTAGAGGAAGTGGACTGGGATCGGGCAATCGCCGTGGGGCTGAAGGCGTGCTACCTCGGGACCAAGTATGCCGTCCCGGCGATGGCGCGGCGTGGCGGTGGCAGTATCATCAACATCTCCTCGGTGCATGGCCTGCTCGCGGCACGCAATTCGCTGGTCTACGAGAGCCTGAAGGGCGGGTTGATCCTGATGACCAAGGAGATGGCCAGCGACTTCGGTCCGCAAGGTATTCGGGTCAATGCGATCTGTCCCGGGATGATCGTTCACGAGGGGCATGGCCACCACGATCCGGCCAGTGCAAGCGCCCGCTTTGCGGCCGAGTTGTACCCCGTGCGGCGCTACGGCAATCCCGACGACATTGCCTACGGGGCGGTCTACCTGGCAGCGGACGAGTCGAGCTTTGTGAGTGGGCACGCGCTGGTCATTGACGGTGGCCTGACCGCCCAACTCCAGGACGACCTCGCCGGACGGATCGCACAGTACGTGCGGGAGCACCCTGACGAATCGTAATTCTTGCCCCCACCCTCACCCTCCCCCGTTGCGACAGGGGAGGGAATATGCCGTCCCTGGGCCGCAGCGGGGGGCTGGTCTCAGGCCTGGTGGAGGGGCAGCGGCAGGCCCAAGTCTTGGGCCAGTGCTCGGAGCGGCTCCCAGACGGATTGAACGAGGCGATGCGTGCCTCGTGCGCGGGCCGCTTGCTCCAAGCGAGCGGCCCGCTCCCCTGGATAGAATATCTCAGCGACTCCGGCCTGTCTGGGGGTGGCCTTGATCCGGCGGATATGGTCTTCCGTGCGCTGGGCAAATTCGGCTGGCGGCATGAGCAAGCCGGGATCAAACACAAGCAGGAAATGTCCCACTTGCCCGTCGGCGCCGCTCGCCGGGCCGTAGCCGGCACCGGTGAGCACGGCGCCCAGGATTTCCGAGACCATCGCCAGCCCGTACCCCTTGTGCTCGCCGAGGGGCAGGAGTGAGCCGAGCAGTGCTGCCTCGGCGTCCGTCGTGGGATTGCCGGCCTGGTCGAGCGCCCAGCCTGCCGGCAGCGGCCGGTCCTCCTCGGCGTACATTCTGACCTTAGCGAATGAGGCAGACGGCGCGATGTCCAGCACAATGGGGGCACGTTGGCCGGCGGGGACACCAAAGGCCCACGGATTGTTGCCCAGCACGCGCCCAAGGCCGCCGGTAGGCGCCAGGATCGGTTTTGCGACGGCGGTGCAGAGCGCGAGGTAGCCGGCGCGCGCTGCCCGCAGGACGTAATGCGCCGGAATGAAGAGGTGGTTGGAGTTGCGTACCCCGGCCAGGGCTACACCGGTAGTAGACACTTTTTGTAGGCAGCGCTCCAGTCCGAGCGTCATCGCCACCGGGCCGTAGCCGCCGTCGGCGTCAACGAGCACGCTCACCGGGGTCTCGCGGATGACACGGATGGCAGCCTGAGCGTTGACCGAGCCGCCGTGGGTGGTGGTCTTGTAGGCGAGCAACAGGCGGACGCCATGACTATCGTGGCCGCGTAGGTCCGCCTCTACGGCAATTGCGGCCAGCAACCTGGCCTGCTCAGGCGCAACACCCTGGGCAATGAAGACTTGGGTACAGAACTCCTCCAGATCGGGGATGGCGATACTACGGGCGTCGTCCATAGGCGCGTTCCTGGATTTTGTTAGCTATCAGCCGTCAGCTTGAAGCGGCCGGGGGCAAAGGGGGCGAGCGGCAACGGTGACTCGTGGCCCATGACTACGGCGGCGATGGCTTGGGCGGTGATCGGCGCGGAGATAATGCCCATTTTGAAGTGCCCGGTCGCATGATAGAGGCCGCGTAGCCGGTGATCCGGTCCGATGATCGGCAGCTCATCGGCCGTACAGCGCGGGCGCAGGCCGGCCCAGGTCGACTCCAGCCGGCAGCTGCGTAGCGCCGGCAGGACCGCGAACGCACCGCGCAGCAGGCCCTCAATCGCGCCGGCCGTCACCGTCGCATCGTAGCCGATGTCTTCTACCGTGGCCCCACACAGCAGCCGGCCGTCGGCGCGCGGCACGAGGACGCCGTGGCGAGAGCCGATGATGTGTTGAACGGGCGGCGGGCGGGTCTCGAAGGCCAGCATCTGCCCTTTGGCCGGCGCCACGGGGAGCCAAGCGCGGGCATCGAGCAGGCCGGCCCAACTCCCGGCCGCGTTGATTACCACGTCCGCTGCGAGCCGCTCGCCGGCAAGCTCCACGCCCAATACGCGGCCGTCGCGGACGTGCAGGCCCAGGGCCGGCCGACCGGTGAGGATGGTCACGCCGCGACGTGCCGCCGCCATCGCCACGTTCGCCGTCAGCCGGGCGTTGTCAACGAGCGCATGGTCGGGGAAGAAGAGCGCACCGGTCGCAGCGGCGAGGGCCGGCTCCGCGGCGCACACGGCGGCCGCGTCCCACACCTCGGTCCGGACGCCGGCGGCGTGCTGGACCTGCCGGTCCTGCTCCAGGCCGGCCGCTTCCGCCTCATCGAGGGCCAGCAGGAGCCGGCCGGTCACGCGGTACTCCACGGGCAGGCCGGTGTCTTCGAGCAACCGGGCCATGAAGTCGGCATAGAGGTGCAAGCTCCGCTGGTAGAGGTCCAGGATCGCCGGTGGGCGGGCCGGGTCGGCTTCAGGGATCAGGATGCCGGCGGCGGCCGAGGAGGCCCCGGCACCCGGACGGTCACGCTCAATGAGCGTGACCTGCAGCCCGTGCCCGGCCAGCTCCCAGGCAATGGAGCCGCCAATGATCCCGCCACCAACGACAATGACATCCGGCGTTTTCGCATTCATAGCGGTTGCAAGTGTACTCTCTAGCGGTGGATGGGAGTGTTATCTTCCGTGCTGCGGGAATTGGAAGGCATAGAGCTTCATATCCCGCATCACGAAGCGGAGTCTGACGGACTGACCGGCCAACTCCCCAACGTCCGGCCGGCCTTGCCAGGTGACGGATTTGCGGATGGCATTGCCCACCACCGCGTCGGCCTCAGCGAGGCCGTACCCCGGCAAGGGCCGGCCGGCGGCGTCTTGGATTTCTACCTTGAGCCAGCCCCCGGCGCTGCCATCGAGATTCAACTCCAGGCAGTTGCCGCCAAAGCATAGCGGCGGGGTGGTGAACTCACCGCCACTATAGCCGGCATCGGCCGAGATGAAGCCGTCCCGGCGCAGCGTGGCGCGGAAGAGGCCGGTATTGCATCCGTCACGCTCTTTCTCCGCGTGGCTCCCGCCGCGGCCACTATAGTAGAGCCACAACTCATCGCCGACCGGCACTAGCCACGGGTTGGCGACGATGATTCCAGCGGTGGCGGTGCCAGCGGGGCCTTGGCGGAGGAACGGCCGGCGGTCGCCGGCTCGCTGCCAGCGGATGCCGTCGCGGCTGGTGAGGAGTTGCACATCGAACGTGGCCGGGAACTCGTGCTCTCCCCAGTGGTAGAACGCCGCTGGCAGCATGAGATAGACATCCTGAGCGTCGGGGTATTTCAGGGCGCAACTGGTGTAGAAGTCAATCACCGGGCGTGGGTCGTCGCTGCGGTCGGGCACCGGAATGGCCAGGTCGGTGGCGTCGGCCTCGAAGACGATCTCCAGTGGGGACCACGTGCGTAAGTCCGGGGAGGTAATGCGCCCGACAGCCCGATAGCGCCCCTGCCCGGCTGCGTTCAGCTCGACGCCCATGGTGGCGGCCTCGCCGTAGGCTTGGGTCTCGCGCACACGGGTATAGCCGACGTATAGCTCCAGGCGATCATCCCAGAACAGCATATTCTGGGTATCGCACATCGTATCGGGTGGGTTCGGCTGATCGGGGTAGACGTGCCAGTGGATGCCGTCGGGGGAGTGCATTGCCCACAAGCCCGGCTCCACGCCGGCAGCGACCTCTCGGTCGGTGGGCTGGAACTTCGTCCAGAGCTTGTAACGCTCGGACGGGGCGGCTCGCTCGTCGCGGAACACCGTGGCTCCTTGCTGGCTCTGGCGCTCCAAGGGCGGGGCGACGACGTTGTTGGCGGTCGAGCCGCGGAATGGGATCAGGCCAAGCTCAGGCTTGTCCCAGGACAGGCCATCGGTGGACTCGGCATAGCAGAGCCGCCGCGCGCCTTCGTGGGGCAAGCCGCCCTCCAGCAGCGCGTCGTACCACATACGAAAGCGCCCGTCGGCCTCGCGCAGGACGGTGTTGTAGCTGCCGATGCCGAGCGCCTCCCACGGCCGATCCGCACGCAGCACCGGCTCCAAATGCTGGACGGGCGGATTCATGCACAAGTACACGCCGTCGGTAGAGTCGAAGAACCGCTCGTCAATGAACAACTGCTTGTGGGTGCCGATATTCATGTCTGTACTGCCCCCTCCCTAGCCCTCCCCCGTCCCGACGGGGGAGGGGACTTACCGCCTACCGACCGGCACCGAGCAGGTACACGCTAGAACCAGCGCGTGATGACCACCTTGCGGTCGGTGAAGAAGTCAATGGCGTCGCGGCCCTGGCCGTGCAGCGTACCGAAAAAGGACTCCTTGGCGCCGCTGAAAGGGAAATAGGCCATGGGCGCGGCGACACCGACGTTGATCCCCACGTTGCCGGTGGGGACGCGGTAGCGGAACTCGCGCGCGGCCGCGCCGTCTTGCGTGAAGATGGACGCCGCATTGCCAAACCGCTGCTGCTCGATAATCTCGATTGCCGCGTCGAGCGTGTCCACGTGCATGATACTCAGGACCGGACCGAAAATCTCGTCACAGGCAATGGTCATGTCGGGCGTGACGCTATCGAAGATGGTGGGGCCGACGTAGCAGCCGTCATCACCACCAGCCACCGCGACCTGGCGGCCGTCCAGCACCAGCGTTGCGCCTTCGCGCTGGCCTTGCTCGATATAGTCCAGAATACGCTCCTGGGCCGTCCGGGAGATCACCGGCCCTAGCTCTACGTCGTCGTCCAAGCCGTTGCCGACCTTCAGCGCCGCCGCGGCCTGCGCGACTGCATCGCGTACCCGCTCGTGGTCTGCCCCGACGGTCACGAGGACCGAGCCGGCGAGGCAGCGCTGGCCGGCAGAACCGAAGGCCGAGTTGATGATATTGGAGACCGAGCTATCCAGCACGGCGTCGGGCATGACGACGAGGACGTTCTTGGCGCCGCCCTGCGCCTGCACGCGCTTGCCGCGCTCGGCACCCCGCGCATAGATGTACTTGGCTACCGGCGTGGAGCCGACAAACGAGAGGCCCTTGACGTCGGGGTGGTCGAGCAGTCCGTTTACGGTGTCTTTGGCGCCGTTGACCAGATTGATGACGCCCGGCGGGAACCCGGCATTGTCGAGCATCTCGAAGATGAGCTGCATACTGGTGGGTACCTGCTCGGAAGGCTTGATGATGAAGGTGTTGCCGCAGGCGACGGCATAGGGCCAGAACCAGAAGGGCACCATCAGCGGGAAGTTGAAGGGACAGATGGCCGCAAACACTCCTAGCGGCTGCCGCACAACGTCCTCGTCTATGCCGCTGGCTGCCCCGTCCTCCAGCCCGTAGCCCATGAGCAGGGAGGGAATGCCGCTGGCGACCTCGACGTTTTCGATGGCGCGTCGCACCGAGCCGCGGGCATCTTCGAGCGATTTGCCGTGCTCCAGCGTCACCTGCCGCGCCAACGTCTCGAACTGCGCTTCCATCTGCTCGCGGACGGAGAAGAGGTAGCGGGCGCGGTCGAGGGGCGGCGTCGCGCGCCAGGCGGGAAAGGCCGCCTGCGCCGCGGCGACGGCCTGATCCACGTCGGCCCGGTTCGACAGGGGCACGCGGCCGAGCAGATCGCCGGTAGCCGGATTGGTCACGTCGAGGTACTCGGTCGTGTGGGGCGTGATCCACTCGCCGCCGACGTAGTTCCGTAGCTCTTTGGTGTGGGTGGTCGCCATGTCTCTTGTCTCCTACGGGCTGGGCAACGCACATCTTATACCAATTCGCCGGGATCGGTACTCACCCCCCGGCCCCCTCCTCACAGAGGTAGGTATTTTTGTCTGCATCAGGATTTTCGGGATGGAAGGATGAGCAGGATGGATTCTCACGCAAGCGGGAAGCACCGTGGCCTGGGCGCAAGGCCACCGCCGGACCGGAACCGGGCACTTGCCGATGTCTTGACGAGGGCCGGGGGCACGAATAGTCCTGGATTCCGGCCTTCGCCGGAATGACGAGGGCCAGGGCGCGATGAATCGCGCCGCTACACGAAAAACCTACCCTTGTGAGCCGGCCCCCTCTCCGCTCGCGTCGTAAGTGATTTTTCGAGGCTACCGTATGAAAACGTTGCTTCTGTGCCATGACAGAAAATCGGGGCGTGGGAGAAACCGAGACGGCAGTTTGATTTTCTGCCCGTCATAGCCCAGCAGCAGTTTGCGTACAGCGTCACTTGTTGAATGCGAGACTTGGCTACTCACCATAATGGTGTAATCATCTGTCACGGCGATCAGCCCTCGGTCAAAAGCGCGGTCATGCAGCGCATTCAAGCATAGTCCGTTTTGCGGGTTTAGCTTTTCGGTCTTATCGGATTCTACCCACGGCTTGATATGGCTTGCGACGAGTAGTGCCTCGATGTCAATACCCGTAACGCAACATTTATTCTCATAGGCAGATAATATCGCTCTGCGGAAAAAGCTCTGATTCTCTCGAATTCTGCGGACGGACATTCTTTCCCTTCCTTCTTCTTGATGGGTCTCCGGTTTCCGATGCACAATATCAACATCCATCTCTCGCTCTCTTTCGGCAATTAGCCGCTCGCTTTCTTCGATGAGTACCTGCCAGTTGCTATGAAACTCATTCCATATTTCCCGGTCCAGACGAGATGCGTTGCGGAGGCCGCTTATTCCCCGCTTCTTCAATTCTGGATCAAAACTGCCGAAATTTCCGATTTTCATATTAACGGCATCAGGTGTCCGGCCAACCAATTTAGCGATATATCGAACGTCTGGATGCTTCTTGCTGGAAGCATTGAATGGAATCCGGCAATACAGATTGAATACGACAAGCAATTCCTCGCGAGTCCATCTCCGGAAGCTGGATTTAGCCGCCATTTCCACACATCACCGTTTAGGGTTAGGAATCGGCAATGACGTAGCCGCCGGCATCAAGTAGGCCGCGGGTAGCGCCGCCGGCGCCACAGTAGAAATCAACGGCCAAGAACTTGGGTACACTCTCAGCGTCACCCGGCATCCTCGTTCCTCCCGTCGGGCCAACGCACATGTTATACCAATTCGCCACTGCGGCCGGGCTGGATTCCCGCTTGCGCGGGAATGACGGGTGGCGGGGCGTGGGCAGGAAGACGCGGTCCGGTGCTCGTGGGGGTGTGGGAGGTGTTAGGATTGCTGTCTCAGTGTATGGCTGACGGCCGGCGGCTGCTTGTCGTCCGGCCGCGGTGAGGAGCGAACGATGGAATCCACAGACGCTGCGACTGCCCGCCAAGGTTCTGCTGCGCTCTATGACGTGGTGTACGAGCGCGACGTGATGGTGCCGGCTCGCGACGGAACGCCGCTGGCGACCGACCTGTACTTTCCCGCCATTGGGGGTGAGCGCGCGCCGGGGCAGTTTCCGGTCATCCTGGAGCGGACGCCGTACAACAAGCTACGCTTGGGCGCCCGCGACGCCGGCTACTTTTTTGCGCGCCGCGGCTATGTCGGGGCGGTGCAGGACGTGCGGGGGCGGTATGCCTCCGGCGGTACGTGGTATCCGTTCGCTGGCGACGGGACGGGGACGCAGGGCGAGGGCGAGGACGGCTACGATGCGGTGGAGTGGCTGGCGGCCCAGGATTGGTGCGACGGCGCGATTGGCACGATTGGCGGCTCGTATGCCGGAGCAACACAGAGCGCCCTGGCCGCGCTCGATCCGCCGCATCTGCGGGCCATGGCGATCTCGGTCGGGCCGCACGACTATTTCGAGAACTCGATGCGGCATCACGGGACGGCCGAGTTGCGCTTTTTCATCTACTCGTTTCGGATGCTGCATACGAACGAGTGGGGCAACGCTATGCCGCCCGGCGTGACCGACGCCTTCCGAGATTCGCACGAGCATATCCACTGGTGGGTGCGCCGGCTGTTGGACGGGCCGTTCCGCGCGGGGACATCGCCCTTGCAGCACTATCCCAGCGTCGAGCGGTATGTCCTGGATTTGCTGTCGCGCGGCGAGGACGACGAACACTGGGCGCGGCCCGGTTTTGGTCCGCGGCGCTACTACGAGCAGCACGCCGACGTACCGACGATCTACCAGGGCGGCTGGTACGACTCGTATGGGACTAGCACGGTGACGAACTTCATGGAGTTCACGCGGCGCAGCCGCTCGCCGCAGCGCCTGATTATGGGGCCGTGGGTTCACGGCGCGGGTGAGGAGAACTATGCGGGTGAGGTCGAGTTCGACGTTGAGGCGGCGCAGGATTCGTGGGACGACGTGCGCCTGCTTTGGTTTGACCGGTGGCTCAAGGGGCTGGACAGCGGCGTAGACAGTGAGCCGCCGGTCAAGCTCTTCTTGATGGGCGGTGGCGAGGACGACGGGCACATGACGACGGGCGACCGGCTCTTGCGGGGCGGGTCGTGGCGCGCGGCGCAGGATTGGCCGCTGCCGGAGACCGAGCCGACGCCGTACTACCTACACGCCGGTGGTGGTCTCTCCGCGGCGCCACCCGCGGCGCGGGCGCCCTCCGGCTACAGCTTCGATCCGCGGTATCCGGTGCCGACGACCGGCGGGAATATCTCGGCTGCCGATCCACTGATGCCGCCGGGTGGGTTCGATCAACGCAACCGTCCGGGCCTGCACGGCTGGCTGGGGCCGGACTACCAGCACACGCTGCCGCTGGCGGCGCGGGCCGACGTGCTCACCTTCCAGACGCCGCCGCTGGAGCAGCCGCTGGAAGTGACCGGCTCGGTCGTGGTTGAGCTGTGGGCATCATCGTCGGCCATTGATACCGACTTCACGGCGAAGCTCATTGATGTCTACCCGCCGTCAACCGACTGGCCGGACGGGTTTGCGCTCAACCTCGGGGACAGCGTTGTACGGGCGCGGTATCGGGAGGGGTACGATCAGCCTCGCTTTCTCGAACCGGGGCAGCCGGTCAAGCTGTCCATCCTGCTGTACCCGACGAGCAACCTGTTCGAGCGCGGGCATCGCATCCGCATAGACATTGCCAGCTCGAACTTCCCGCGGTTCGATGTCAACCCCAACACCGGCGAGCCGCTCAATGCCCATACGCACCACGTCGTCGCCCGCCAACTGATCTACCATGACCCGGACCACCCCTCGCACGTCCTCCTACCGATTATTCCGGGGTGAGGTGTCCACCTCACCCCCCAGCCCCCTCTCCACTTGGTGGAGAGGGGGAGTCTACCTGCGACGGAGACCTTTGCGTAACCCGTCATTCCCGCGAAGGCGGGAATCCAAAAACCGGTCCTTCCAGGTTAGCGAGGAGTGGTGCATTGTCCCTCTCGCACTCCATTTGGGGGTTATGCAAAGGTCTCCGGCGGCGGGAGGTCATAGGGGGGCCGGGGGCAGGCATTCGCGGTAGACGCGGCGCCAGTTGTCGCTGAGGATGCAGCGCAGCGAGTTTTCGTGGTAGCCGCGACCGAGCAGCTCCGCGGTCAGGCGCGGGAGGTGTCCGGCGTGATCCATGCCGAGCGGCCACTGGTCCGCGCCGATGCCGCCAATGTCGCCGCCCAGGCCCACGTGCTCGTGGCCCACCAAGTTGACGAGGTAGTCCAAGAGATCGGCGAGGTGGGCGATGGTGGCGATCCGGCCGTGTGGCGGAGCGGGGTCGGGCGGTAGGTTGTGGTCACGATAGAAGGACTGCTCGGCTTCCCAGCGCGCCGCGGGGTCCAGCTCCCACGCCGGATTGCCGGTCAGGACGACCTTGCGGTCCCAGGGCGGCGGCGGTCCCGGCCGCCAGCGCATGCGCTCGTCGGGGTCCTGGTACGTGTCCAGCAGGTGCCGGTTGTAGCGCCAGAGGCGCGGTGGTCGTCCATGCACTGCCGCCGGCGCGTACTTCCGGGGCCAAACATCCTGACGCAGCATATGATCGGCAAAATGCACGCCGATGACGCCGCCGCGGTCGGCGATCAACCGCAGGGTGGTATCGCGCAGACCACGCGACGACGGCACGAGGTCGCGGCTGGTGGTGTGGCTGTCTATCGGCGGCTTTGACGACGTCGCGATGATGGCGCACGCGGATTCTTCGGAGGCGTGCGCCACGTCGAGCACCACGCCCAGCGTGTTCAGACGCGCTATCACGTCCCGGCCGAAGTCGGTCAGCGCCGGGCCGGGGAGGCCATCCATCCCCGTACACCAGCGGTTGTGGTACTGCATGGCCGGGTGGGTGGCGCGCACACCCTGTCCGAACAAGCGATCTACCGTATCCAGGTCTACCGTGTGTGCATTTCCGGTGAGATGCACGATCACGCCGACGCGATCATCGGCGGGACAGGTATCCAGGTCGCTGCGCCGCTCTATGAGGCGGACCGCCGGGCAGCGGCGCACTGCGTTCACCACGTGTGCGATGCGGCGCAGCTGGTGCTCCAGCACCCAGGTAGCGGGACCGGCGAGGTGGTAGTCGCGCGGGCCGGTCTGGAAGTGGCAGCCGAAGCCGATTGAGGCGACCAGGGTCTGCACGCCGGCCGCTTGCAGCTTGGCGAGGTCAATGTAAGTGCCGCCATCCGGGGCCAGCGCCTCGTCGTCATAGTCCACGTAGCCCAGGAAGACCGGCAGGCGCCGGTGCAGGTCCCTGGCCTGGTCGAGATGGGCGGCCCAGGTGTCCGCGGTCATCCTCCCAGCGCCCCTCCCTGACAGCCGGTGGTGCTTAGTCCGGGAGGGGGAGGGAGACGGGGCGGCCTTCGCGGGCGGAGATTTCGGCGGCGAAGATCAACTCGTGGGTCTTCACCGCGTCGCTCATCGGAATTTGGGCCTCGCGGTCCTCGCGGATAGCGTCAACGAAGTCGTTCACCTCGCCCGGGAAGGGATGGTGCGTGACTTCGGGGGTATCGGGCATGATCGTCGGGAAGCTCGCCCAGCCGGTCTGTCCGGGCAGGTGATCGGAGAGGAAATACTCGTTGTCGAGCGTCCCCTTCGCGCCGTGCAAGCGGAGGTTGAACTGGTACTTGAGGTTGCCTTCCAGGATGCAGCCGATCTTGCCGATGGCGCCACTGTCGAACTTCACGACGGTCACGGTGGTCGGCTCCCACTCCATCACGTCGGTAAACCGGCCCTCGTAACCAAAGACCTCGACGACCTCACCCGGCATGAACCAGCGCAGGGTGTCTACGGCGTGACAGCCCGCGCAGATCAGGGCGCCACCGGCCTTCGACCGCTGCCGCGCCCAGTCGTAGCCGGGATACCACTTCTCCCAGTTGCCGCTGAAGTAGTCGCATTCGCCGTAGTAGATCGAGCCGAAGAAATCGCCGGCAACCATTGCCTTGACGCTCTCGATATAGGGGTTCCAGTGCAGCACAAAGCCCACCTGCGTCTTGACACCGGCCGTTTCGATAGCTGCATTCAACTGGCGTAGCCCGGGGAGGTCAATCGCCACCGGCTTCTCCAGTAGGAGATGCTTGCCGGCCTGCGCCGCGGCCACACCTTGCTCCACGTGGAGGTTATTCACCGAGCAGACCGCGACGATATCAATCTCCGGGTCCTGGAGGAACTGCTCGTAGTCGGTGTACACACGGGCCGGCCCCAGCCCATGCGCCTGACGCACGTTCTCGGCGTTCTCGCGGCTGCTGCTGCACAGCGCGATGACGCTGGCGTGCGGGTTGGCCTCAAACGCCTTGATGTGCTCGCCAGCGACCCAGCCAATACCGACAATACCCACGCCCAGCTTGCCATCCGGTGTCATCGTCTTCCCTCCATCCAACGTGAGTGTAGGAAGCCACTACCCCATCCAGAGCCGCACTAGGATAAGGGCTACCCCGATCAGAATGGGAACGCCAAGTCCGATCACCCACATGATGATCCGCTTGCTCTCTTCCAGCCGTGTCAACCGTTCTCCCATGCCCCCCAAGCGGTTCTCCAGACCATCCATGCGCCTTTCCAGGCCGTCCATGCGCCCATCTAAGCCCCCCATGCGGCCCTCTAGGCCCTCCAGGCGGCCCTCTAAGCCCTCCAGGCGTCCCTCTATGCGCGTCTCAATGGCGTTCAGGTGCTGCTCTAAGTGGAGATGCCCGGCCCGCATGGTCGCTAAGATGTCATCGAGGCGCTTGTCCTGTCGCGCTTCCGAGTCCCGCAGGGCCTCCCGTTGGCGCTGCTCCGAGGCGCGCAGGTCATCCATGCTGGCAAAAACCCGCTCGGACGGCAGCACGCCCTCTCTCGGCGGTGCCCGCGTCGCCATGGATTACCTCCTCCCCAGTGTGCTATCAGCCTACCAGCTAGGCCAGCGTCTTTGCTCGGCAGCCGGCACACACGCCAGAGACTACGAACCGGCTACTCGTAGACCGTCTCGCCGGTCTTGTGCGCGTTGATGAAGTCCCAGTCGAACTCCACGCCCAGCCCTGGTCCTTCGGGCACGTCCACGCACCCGTTCTCGTCCACCGAGTCCAACTCGTCCAGCCAACGGCGGTCGGCATAGATCGGCGCCTTGGTATTCTGTACGTTGGGGTGGACCAGCCCCAGCTCGTAGTAGTTGGTGTTGCGGATGGCGGCCATGCAGTGCCGGTGCGCCAGGCCACCGCCATGCAGCTCTACGTCCAAGCCATGGGCCTCCGCGAGCACGGCAATCTTCATCACGCCGGTAATGCCGCCATCCTCACCGTCCCCGGCGCGAATATAGTCGGCGGCGCCGGAATGGATGGTATCGGCCTTCTGCTCCAGACCGCGCACGTGCTCGCCGAGCAGCAGGGGGGTCTTGATGAATTGGCGCAGCTTGGTGTGGGCAAAGCTGGAAAAGCCACCGCCCCGGAACGCATCCTCGTACCAGAAGTAGCGAGCCTCGTCGCACGCCCGGCCTACGCGCAGCACGTCGTCGAACGTGTTGTAGGCGCCAGCGGGATCGAGCATGATGTCCATATCGTCGCCGACGGCCGCGCGAATGGCGAGCACCGCCGCGACTTCGCGCTCGATGGGCACGTCAATCCAGCCGTGAATCTTGAACGCGGGGTAGCCGAGCTCCTCTTTGCACCGCAACGCAAACTCGCCGTAGTCCTCGGGACGGGTCAGACCACCGTTTTCGTCGCCGTGATAGGTGCTGGCGTAGCACGGGAGCTTCTTGCGCCAGCCGCCGAGGAGGGCATAAATCGGGACGCCGTGCAGCTTGCCGGCGATGTCCCACAGCGCCACGTCAATCGCGCCGGGCGGCGTGCCCCCGGCGCCGCGGTGGGTGCGCTTGAGATCGTGCCAGATGACCTCGCGCTCCAAAGCGTTCCGTCCGAGGAGGTACTGCACCACGCGCGGCTGAAGGTGCCCACCCGGTACTTGGCCACAGACGCCGGCGTCGGTCTCGATGGTCATGATGCTGCCGCCCGAGGTGAGACGGCTGCCTTCCTCATACACCATGTCGAAGCCGAACTGCGCTTCCATGCTCAGGTTGAAGACCTCGTGCTCGTAGTGGGTGATGACGATCCGCGTGATCTTGACTGCTGAAGACATAGCCTCTACTCCCTGTGGTAGCACACTTTCGCCGCGGCACTACCCCTTACTGTCGCTCCTTACAATACCCTCGGCATCTCTGCGGCGCCACTACGCCAGCGGCGAGGGGCGGGTATGATGCTGAAGACCATGACACCATATCCGACCGACGACGAATCGTTAGCGCGCGACACGGACATCGAGTTCATCCGTGACTCCGGCCCCGGCGGTCAGCACCGCAACAAGGTGGAGACGGGGGTGCGGCTACGCCACCGCCCCTCGGGCGTGGTGGTGAAGGAAGCGCGCCGCCGCTCGCAAGCCCGCAACCGCGACGCGGCCTTCACCCGCTTACGCGAGCAGCTAGAGGCGCTGAATCGGCCGCCGCCGCGCCGTATTCCGACGACCGTGCCCCGCAGCGAGAAGCGCAAGCGCCTGGAGACCAAGCGGCAGCGCGGCGAGATCAAGCAACTGCGGCGTGCGCCGGCGCCGGACGAGTAGGGCGAGGCGCCTCACCCCCTGGCCCCCTCTCCATCGCGGAGCGATAAAGAGGGGGAGTGAGTACCTACCCCCCACCCCCTCCCTCTAGGGAAAGGGCTGGATTGCGGCTTCCGCCGCAATGACGGGGCGGCAGGGGCCGGTGCTCACCGCTCGGCTGGTGCAACGCCGTCGAGGACGGCTGCGGCCCAGCGTTCGAATACGACCGCGCCGACGGCCTTGGCCCGCGGCTGACAGGCGGCCGTGTCGGCGAGGATCGTCTCCGGTGCTACGCCGGCGTCCACAACCTCATCGCGGAACGTCTCCACCATCGCCGCGATCTGGCGGCGTCCCATTTCGAGGTGAAAGAGCAGTCCGTAGGCGCTGTCGCCGTAGCGGAAGGCTTGGTGCTCGGTCAGCGCCGACGACGCCAAGGCCACCGCCCCGGCCGGCAGATCGAAAACATCGCCGTGCCAGTGCAGCGGCGTGAAGGTCGGCGCGACGCCCTGCCAGAGCCGATCCGTGTGTGCGGCTTCCCGCAGGCACACGTCATACCAGCCGATTTCCTTCTGCGGCGCTGGGTAAACGCGGGCACCGAGCGCGGCCGCGAGCAGTTGGCTCCCGAGGCAGACGCCGATAATCGGGATTTGCGCGTGCAAGGCAGCTTCGATCAGTCGCAGCTCGTCGCGCAAGTGGGAATAGCGATCCACCTCGTAGACGCCCATCGGCCCCCCCATGACCACCAGCCCGGCGGCGCCGTCGAGCGCACTGGGCACGGACTGTCCCTGATCTATCCGCACCGGCCGGGTCTCGATACCCCGGTCGGTCAGCGAATCTGCGATGGCGCCAGGACCTTCGGGCGCAACGTGCTGCAAGACGATGACGTGTGGCATGTACTATCTCCGAAGGGAGTATGGCATGACCGGCGAGCATAAGCGTAGCATGGGCAGTTGAGGCTGGCGTTTGTCGCGGCGCTGCCGTTTGTCGCTGCTCGTGATCTGCGCGGACGCGGTACAGTAGCTCCGCTACAGCGAAACGTGGCGGCCGGCGGCCGCCGGAACCGACGACTACTCGGAAGGAGCAAGCGGACATGACTGGCTGGGAGGCGCTGGCGGACATCTTGCGGCGGGAGGGAGTGGACTACCTGTTCTGCTTCCCCAGCAATCCCCTCATTGACGTAGCGGCGCGAGCGGGTATCCGCCCGATCCTCGCTCGCACCGAGCGGACCGTGGTCGGCATGGCCGACGGGTATAGCCGCTACACCAACGGCGAGCGGATTGGGGTGTGCTGCGTCCAAGCCGGGCCGGGAACCGAGAATATGTACGCCGGCGTGGCCCAAGCCTATGGCGACTCGGTGCCGATCCTTGTGCTGCCCGGACAAACGGGTCGCAACCGGCTGGCCATGCACCCGAACTTCGAGGCGCTGCCCAACTATGGCGGGGTCACCAAATGGCTCGCGCAGATCAACTTGGTGGACCGTATTCCCGAGCTGACGCGCCGCGCGTTCATGCACCTCCGCTCCGGCCGGCCCAGCCCGGTGCTGCTGGAGATGGCGCACGACGTGATGGACGAGGAGTTTGGCGGGGCGCCATCCGACTATCAGCCAGTGCGGGGTGCCCGGTCGGCGGCCGATCCCGATGACGTGGCTGATGCGGTCGAGGCGCTGCTGGCCGCCGAGAAGCCGGTGCTGCACGTCGGGCAGGGGGTGCATTGGGCGCAGGCATGGGAGGAGCTACGCGAGTTCGCGGAGTTGGTGCAGGTACCCGTCGTGACGACCTTGGCCGGCAAGAGCGCCTTCCCCGAAGACCATCCGCTCGCTGCCGGAATGCTGGCTAATACGAGCGCCGATCCGGCCATCCAATTGCTGGACGAGGCCGATCTCGTCTTCGGCATTGGCGCCAGCTTCTCGAAGATGCCGCTCTCCACACCGATCCCGGGGGGCAAGGTGCTGGTGCAGCAGACGATAGACCCGGCCGACCTGAACAAGGAATACGCCGTGGATCATACGCTGCTCGGTGACGCGCAGTTGGTGCTCCGCCAACTTAGCGCCGCGGTCAAGGAGCAGCTTGGTCCGGACGGACGGCGGGCGCAGTCGGACGCCGCGGCGACCGTGGGGCAGCTCAAGGCCGACTGGCTCGCCAAGTGGCAGCCGCACCTCACCTCCGATGACGTACCGATGAGTTCCTATCGCGTGATCTGGGACTTGATGCACTCCGTAGACCTCACCCAGACCATCGTCACCCACGACTCGGGCAATCCACGCGACGCGATTGCGCCCTTCTGGCAGTCGGTGATCCCGCGCGGCTACCTGGGCTGGGGCAAGTCCACGCAGCTTGGCTACGGCCTGCCACTGGTCCTGGGCGCGAAGCTGGCGGCGCCGGAGAAGCTGGCCATTCACTTCCTCGGTGACGGCGCGTTCGGCATGTGCGGGCTGGATTACGAGACCGCCGTCCGCGAGCGCATCCCCATCCTCGCCGTGCTCATCAACAACAGCGCGCTCGGCGGCTACGAGAAGTCCATGCCCTACGCGACCGAGAAGTACCGGACCAAGTACCTCTCCGGCGACTATGCGACGGTCGCCAAGGGCTTGGGCGCTTACTCCGAGCGGGTAGAGCAACCGGCGGACATCAAGCCGGCCATCCAGCGCGCCCTCTCCGCCATTGCCGACGGCCAGCCGGCGCTCTTGGAGTGCATTACCCACGAGGAGTACAGCTTCTCCGGCCGAGGCGGCTGACCAGTGGTTAGCGGGCTGGGGGCTGGCGCCGCGCCTCACCCCCCGGCCCCCTCTCCATCGCCGAGCGATAGAGAGGGGGAGTCTGCCGCCCGTCATGCCCGCTTACGCGGGCATCCACACCCGGAGGCGAAATCTGATCGTCTCGTGGCGGCTGCACAACGAATTGTCATCAAGGAGGCGGGAGGTAGTACCTCCGGTGCCCCGTTAGCCGTTAGAACAAATGAGTCGAGAGCACGCCGCTCGTAAGCACAAGGTGGTGCATGATGCTAACTACCCCCAAGCATAACCAACTCCCGTTGGACGATGCCCAGGCCACCGTCGAGCGCGGTCTTCAGGTGGTGCGGGCCACGTTCCGGAGCGCCGAGCCATTCGACTGGAGCTTGTTCGATGGCTTCGATTCCCTGCGCGTCCTGACCTACTCGGCGAGTGCTCCGATGATTATGTGGATGCTCGACCGGTATTCCTTCCAGCGTTTCGAGTGCATCTTTGGCTCTGAGAAAACTCTTGGGACCCTCGCCGACGTGATCGCTTTCCAGCAGTTCCTCATCGAGCAAGTGCGGGAGTGCGCCCTGGAGCTAAGGGATGAGCGCCAGCGGCTCATCCTCGAAAAGATTCATGCCGGCGCCGCGCAGTTCTACGTCGTGAAGGATCACGTCGCGCACGCCAAGCTGTACCTGCTGGAGTCCCAGGACCCGCAGCGCCGCCGGGCCATCGTCGGATCGGCCAACCTATCCAAGCGCGCCTTCGGCGGCAAGCAACCGGAAACGCTGGTGGTCTTCGATGACGACGAACGGGCCTGGAAGCACTACTCACGCGAATATGAGGCCGTCAAGGAAACGGCAACCGACCGGGTTGAACTACCTACGGACTTGAAAATCGCAAAGATTCCTTTTACGGAAACACCGATACTCCAGGACAAGAAGGTGACGGTGTTCCAACCGCCGCATGAGGAAGAACTTACAGCTGCACAGGTTGTGCAGAAGGTGGAGGCACTGGTCCCGCCAGTGGAGCGCATCGTCTCACCCCAAGCCACGCACAAGAATGGACGGCCCACCCTCACAACCGAGGCGAAGGAGGTAATCAACAAGCAGCGATGGCGCAAGGGTCAGGAAGAAGCGGAGGACACCAAGCCCCCCACCCTTACCATCCGCCCAGAGTCGCGCCACGTCAGCGTCTCCGGTGAGCCTGTGTCATTGGAGACTGACGCTGAGGGCGTGCGGCGCAGTGCAGCCGCGCTAGTGGACTACTTCAACAACTACGGGCGGGGCTTTGTCGGCGACGTGCCGCGCTTGCAGCGCGATTACTTCACGTTCATGTCGTGGCTCTACATCTCGCCGTTCATCTGCGATCTCCGCACCCTTGCCACCAACGAGGGCGGGAGTATCTTCCGCTACCCGTCGTTCGCCATCATCTACGGTATTTCGGGCTGCGGGAAGTCCAGTCTAGTGGACACGCTGATGATCAGCATGTTCGGGCATCCGAGTATGGTGCAGAAAGACAACTTCACGCGCCAAAAGCTGCGTGGCCTCCAGCAGAACTACCATCGCTATCCCGTATTTTTCGATGACATCACCCGCAGCCGCTTCACCGGGCACGGCTTGGACGTCATAAAGGACGAGATTCCGCCGCCGGTGAGAGAGTGGCCGTGCTTCATTCTCTCGATGAACGCCGAACTCGAGTCGTTCCCTGACGAGGTCGTCAAGCGCTGCCTGATGATCTATGTCCACACCTCTCTACCATCACACGAACACGTTTTGGTGGACAAATTACACGCGAGTATGAAGAACGTGCGGAACCGCCTGACGACCGATTTCTACCGGAGATATTTGGCCGTCATCATGGACAAGCTCGACACTACTCCCCTGCCGGACGATATTCTCCGGCTGTCGTCGGAGACGATCCACGATCTCTTATCCGAGTACAGCGAGGCACCGTTACCGCATTGGTGTCGGCCGGTCGACTGGGCCGATTACGTCGCCCAGCGACACGAGCCTCCGGCCAGGCGGCTCGCGGCACTACTGTCACGGGAGAAGTATCGCAAGAAAGAGAGTGACGGAGACCAGGGATGGACTTTACAGGACGATAACATCGTGGTGTGGGGGAAGCTCGATCCCTTTGGACGTACACCGATCAAGGAGGATATACCGGACTTTCTCTGCAATGCCACGGAGAGTCGTCGCGACACCTTCGTGCTCTACCGTCAGCAGACCGAGGACTTCCTCGGTCAGAAGATCAGAGCGCCGGGTTTCCGCTGGCTCCCTTGGGGAAAGGGTCGGTGAGGAATGTTAGTTGATCGGTTTATGGCGCGGTGTCGGGAGCAGGGACCAGCGTTGGCCGCGCGTTTGGACACCAGGGCAGGGAGCGAAGCGGAGACTCAGTGGCAAAAGGCGACATCATAGCGGGACGGCCGCTTACCCCGTCACCACTTAGGAAATCGCAACCTCCTTCACCTCCCCTGGTTCCAGCCCGCCGATTGCAACACGGATGTCGGCAACCCGCAACTGTAGGCGTGGCCATGAGGTGGACATGAGTACCAGCACAGCTAAACTTCTAGCGGCCAGGTTCTGCTGGTATGGCAGGTTCTGGTCGGTGGTTATCAGCAGTTGGTAGCCCTCCGACTCCGCTCTGTCGAGCAGTTCGCCGTTGTGTAAGTCGGACCAACCGCGTTCGAAAGCAGTATCCACCGCATGTCCGGCAAGATGCTGTCTGAGCGGTACCGGCGTACCTTGATCGAACAGTATCTTCATGGGAAGGCCGGGTGCGCCAAGGCCCGGACTTCGTGCTCAAGGACCGCTTCCACCGCCGCTCCCTCCACGCCGGGAAACCACTCCAGGAACTGTTCTACCGAGGCACCGTCCTTGAGGGTCTCGAAGAGAGTGGTTACGGGTACCCTCGTCCCACGAAACACCCACGCCCCGCTGACCTTGTCCGGATGGCGTTCGACGGCCGGGCACGTTTGCCAATCGGTCATGTAGTCACCTCGCTTCAGCAAAGCGGGCGGTGTTCACACTATAGGCCATCGTCCGAGATGGCGCCATGCGCTACGCGGCCTACTGCGCTAGGGTCGGCATACCGAACTTGCTTGACTGACTTGACGTGGTGGGAGCGTCAGCCTTATACTCGGAGGGACGGGACTCGCTCCTGTCAGCGCCGGCCGAAGTGGCGGAATTGGAAGACGCGCTACGTTCAGGGCGTAGTGAGGTACCCCCTCGTGTGGGTTCGAGTCCCACCTTCGGCACCCCCTCGTCATTGCGGCGCAGGCCGCAATCCAGGCCACCGGCCATGAACCGGGAGTCCCACCGGGCACTCCACCAACCGACAATCGCTCTTTTCTTCAGGGCCGTGCTTCCCCCCGTTGCGTTACCGCGCCAGGCGGTGATATAGCTGGACGTGGGTGTGGGCACGACCAGTGCCGGGACGCCACGACGCGCCTCAAGGCCCCCTGTCAGGAGCCCACAGGGGGCCGGGACGCAGGACGATCCGGCTGACGTGCCCGCAATACCGCGGCTTTCGGCCGCACGCACACTTGCTCTCTTGCTCTTGCTCTTTGCTCTTGCTCTTTGCTCTTGCCCTCTTGCTCTCGCGGGCACGCCAGCCCACACCCACACCCAACTGCCCCGCGCTAAACCGGGTTGACCCACCGGGAAGCACCGAGAAACGCTCCCGGCGGCCGGCCGGGCGACTACCGCCGCCCTCCGACGACGGGAACACTGGCCGCATCACTCGGCGCTGGCGAGCGAGCCGGGGAGTGAGGCACAAAGGATCAGCCGTTGCGTTGGCCCCAGAGCACGATGTCTTGGCGCGTGAGGCGGATGTCATCGCCGTCGCGCACGGGGGCGAGGCCGGTTTGGTCGTCGTCGAGCGAGGCCCGGAGTAGGCGGCGGATTTCGGTCTCGTCCTCCGGCGAGGTATTGGCCGTCGAGGCCCAGGCGCTCGCGGTCATCTGGCGGGTGAAGTGCCGGGCGGCGCGCACCGGGCAGCCTACGTCTGCCATGAGCGTCCGCAAGCGCGACTCGCTGAACGCCTCGACGTGCGAGGGGTTACGTAGCCGCTCCAGGTGGTTGAACCGCGCCGCTTGATCCGGGTCCTCGGGCAGGCAGAACTCGCCAATTACCAGCCGGCCGCCGGGCCGGAGGACACGAGCCATCTCGGCCAGGCCGGGCACGGCTTCCGTGAAGTGATGGACGCTGAAGCGGCAGGCCACGACGGCGAAAGAGGCGTCCCGGAACGGCAGCCGCGTGGTGTCGGCGCTGGCGAGCTGCACGCGGCGCTCCGGCGCGTGGGCCGCACTGGCCCGGCGGCGCTCGGCGGCGCGCTGCAACATCGCCATGGTGAGGTCCACGCCGACGACGCGCCCCTGTTCGCCGACTCCCGGCGCCAGCTCAAAGGCCACCGCCCCGGTCCCCGTGGCCACGTCGAGCGCGACCGCCGTAGGGGACAGCGCGGCAAACTCGACCATCGCCGCCAGGGTCTCATCCCCGGCGCCCTGGTAGGTGGCTGCACGCGCGGCAAAGTGCTCTTGAACGTCCTGGGAGGACGGCTTTGGCTCAGTCATTCCGCTTCCCCGTCACCCCTCCGTCATTCCCGCGAAAGCGGGAATCCATGCTCTCCGCCCTGGATTCCGGCTTTCGCCGGAATGACGGGTTAACTATCACCTACTACGTCTTCGCGGCGGGCGGCCCAGGCGATGCCGCGAGCAATCAGACGCTGGACCATTTCGTGCTCGAACACGGCGCCGACGTGGCCGAGGCAGGTGACGAAGAGCCGGCCACTCCCGATGTCCTTGACATACGACGACGGCTCGGCGAGGTTCTCGGCCTCGTGGTGTCCGGTCATCACGACGTGGAGGGAGGCGCGGTCGGGATATTCGTTGACGTAGCACTCGTCCTCCAGGTCGAAATCGCTAATGCCCTGCGTGATGAAGTGGTCGGGGTCGGCCACGCGGCTCGACATGGGACTGAAGGGTGGATGGCCGATAAACCGTCCGCCGACCAGCTCGTGGTACTCCGGTCGACCGTTGACGTTGATCGTGGCGCTGTGGATGCCGACCAGCGCACCACCGCCCTGTACCCAGTCACTCAGGCCGTCCATCTGGGCATCCGTCATTTCGCCGGGGCTGCCGAAGACGAGCAGGCACGGCGCCTGCGCGAGCCGGTCCGCGGTGAGCGCGTCGTGATCTTGGGTGATGTTCAGGTCGAGCCAGTCCAGTGACCAGAGGAACCGGACGAGTGCCGCGCGGGCATTGAGGTCCTGCGTATGCACCGCGGCGATGAGCAATGTCGCCCGCAGCTTGCCGTTGGAGTCGGTAGTCATGTTGCCTTCTGCCTCCCTCGCGCCGTAGCCCGGCGGCAGCCGCGCTACGCGGTGCTACTGTGGTCTGCGAGCCGACTGTACCATGTCGCCCCCCTATGGTCCCCCTCACAAGGGTAGGTTTTTCGTGTAGGGGCGCGATGAATCGCGCCCGCGCCTCCCGTCATTCCCGCGAAAGGAGACCTTTGCATAACCCGTCATTCCCGCGAAAGGAGACCTTTGCATAACCCGTCATTCCCGCGAAAGCGGGAATCCAACCTGGGAGAGGGCCGGGGTGAGGGCCGACTCCCCCTCTCTATCGCTCCGCGATGGAGAGGGGGCCGGGGGGTGAGGACCATCCTGCTCATCCTTGCATCCTGCAAATCCTGATGCAGACAAAAAACCTACCCCTATGAGCTATGGCCCCCCCGCTGCGGCGGAGGGACGGCGACGGTGACGGTCTGGAACCGCTGCCCGCAACGGTGTACACTCCGGGCGGCGGGTTGTGGCGCCTCGCACACCGACTGACGGTACTCGACGGCGCTGCCGCCTCCGGTGCCGGGTGTACGTGGGAAGGAGCGGCTCATGCAGATGGACCGTGATCTATTCATGGAGCAGGGGTTTCTGATCCTGCGCGATTTCATCCCGCGGGACAAGCTCGACGCCATCCGCGCCAGTGCCGAGATCATGCTGGAACGCCAGAAGGAGATCTGGAGACGCGAGCGGAAGCCCGGCGATCCGCCCGGCGGTGAGTGGGAGACGGCGCAGCAGCCGCGCGTGATGATGGAGCTGCCGGGGATCATTGATGAGCAAACCGCCAACGTCGTCGAGGACTTCTGGATTGACGACGCGACCTTAGAAGTCGTCGGCCAACTGATTTCTGGCGAGCCGATGATTCATGGCATGATGATGCTGTGCAGTCCGCCGGTGGAAGATCATCCGGGCGGCACGGGCTGGCACCGGGACTTCAGCGCCCTTAGAACGGCGCCGCTGGCGGCGCTGCAAGCGGACCTGATCGAGAACGGGCCGCGGTATACGCAGTGGAATGTCCCGCTCTACGACGACAACGTCCTGTGGATCGTGCCTGGCAGTCATCGGCGTCTGAATACGCCGGAGGAAGACGCCTCGCTGCGCCGCAGCACCAAGGAGCCGGTGCCCGGCGGCGTAGCGGTCGAGCTACGGGCCGGGGACGCTGCCGTGTACTCGCACTACCTGCTGCACTGGGGCAGTAACTACACAACCAGGCTGCGCCGCACGCTTCACGGCGGGCACGTCACGCTGGCGGAATTCGAAGATTTGTCGTTTGCGGAGGGGCTGTCGCCGCGCAGCCGGGCGACCCTTGAGCGCTGGTCAGGGCAAAGCAAGGCGCTGCAAGAGGCGACCGAGGCGGCGCTGCGGGCGGTCATTGCCGGGGATGCTGCCGCCTACCATGCCGGGCTGGAGACGCTGGAGCCGGACATCGGGGAGCAGGGGAAGACGCTGTTCACCATCTTCCTCTGCAAGGCCGCCCGGCAGATCAAGATATTGCAAGATTCGACGTTCGAGGCCCACGACCTGGCTCGCTCATTCGCGGGGGGATCCCATCCCTTGACCTTGAACTGGGGGCCGGGGTTCTCGAAGCGGTTCACGGCGGAGGAAGGGGAGACGCTGTGGCGCCGGTTTGCGGACCTGGACGCGCAGCTCCAAGCGGACGAGGACCAGGATGACCCCGGCTTCAAGCAAGAACACACACCTTACTTGGTCAACACCCTATCCGAGAATGTGAATACCGAGGCATTTATCGCCAGTTGGGAGAGCTGATGTGCCCCCCATGGCCCCCCCTCATAGGGGTAGGTTTTTCTGTAGGGGCGCGATTCATCGTGCCCCCGCCCCCGTCATTCCCGCGCAAGCGGGAATCCAACCCCCTCTCCCCCTGGGAGCGGGCCGGGGAGAGGGCCGACTCCCCCTCTCTATCGCTCGGCGATGGAGAGGGGGCCGGGGGGTGAGGCTCGCCCACCGAAAAACCTACCCCTGTGAGCTATGGTCCGGGGGGACGGTCGTTCCCTCTCCTGTGCGTGAGCAGGGAGAGAGGCCCAGAAGGGAGAGCATGTTATGGCCCTGCCCGCACGGATGAAGTTCGGGATTTTCCTGGCCCCGTTTCACCGGCTCGGAGAGGACCCCACCCTCGGTTTGGAGCGCGATCTGGAGCTGCTCCAGTGGCTCGACTATCTGGGGTTCGACGAGGCCTGGATCGGCGAGCACCATAGTGGCGGCTGGGAGACGATTGCCTCCCCGGAAGTGTTCATGGCTACCGCCGCCGAGCGCACCAGACACATCAAGCTCGGTACCGGGGTCATCAGTCTGGCGTACCATCATCCGCTGATGGTCGCCAACCGCATGGTACTGCTCGATCACCTCACACGAGGGCGGGTGATGATGGGCGTGGGGCCGGGTGCGCTGTCGCCGGATGCCGTCATGCTCGGCGTTGACGTGGTGAGCCAGCGCCAGCGGATGCACGAATCGCTGGACATCATCATGCGGCTGCTCACGGAGCCGGAGCCGATCACCTACGAGTCGGATTGGTTCGAGCTGCACGACGCGCTGCTGCACTTGCGGCCCTACACGCAGCCGCACTTCCCCGTCGCGGTCGCGGCCTCCGGCTCGCCGTCGGGCATGGAGCTGGCCGGCAAACATGGGCTGTGGGTGCTCTCGGTCAGCTCGGTGAACCCGCGTGGCCAGATGACCACCAACCTGAACGAGTTCTGGCAGCTTGCCGAGGAGAGCGCCGCTCGGCACGGCCAAGCGGTGAGCCGCGACGAGTGGCGGCTGGTGCTCCACGTCCACCTGGCCGAGTCACGTAAGGAAGCCATCGAGCAGGTGCGCGAGGGGGCGGCGGCGTTCCAGCACAGCTATTTCGAGCAGACGCTGGGCATGGACGCGCTCACCGACGGCCCCCCGGAGAAGATTGTCGAGGCGGCGAACGAACAGGACGTGTGGTGTGTCGGCACACCGGACGATCTCGTTGGCAAGATCAACCGGCTCAGTGAGGCGAGCGGCGGCTTCGGGGGCTTGCTGCTGCTGGCGCACGAGTGGGCCACGCGCGAGCAGACCTACCACAGCTATGAGTTGTTGGCGCGTTATGTCAAGCCGCAGTTCCAAGGCTCGCTGGTCAACCTCACGACCTCGCAGGCGTGGGCTACCGACAAGCTGGCCGCGATCAAGGCCAAGCAGAAGCTGGCGATGGATCGCGCCAAGCGCGACTACCTATCCCGGCGGTGAGGCGCTTGCCCCCCTATGGCCCCCCCGTTGCGACGGCCCCAGGCTGCCACGGCGCCTGGTCCAGGTCGCCGTCGACGCGGGCCAGCTCCCGCTGCAGCTGGCGCCGCAGCGTGGCGCCCCCCCGCTCCCCCACGGTCTTGCTGGACCTGGGGCTATGCGGTCTGTCACGCCCGGGTAGCCAACCCTGACTACCATCCCCTAAGATACAAGGGAACATGCTCCCCGTGCCGGAGCGAAGGAGTGCAGGGGCCGGGAAAACCGTCCCCCCGTCGGGACGGGGGGACCATAGGGGGGCTGGTAGTCGAGCATGAGCCAAGCGATTGACGGGGAGTTGGGCCGCGCCCTCAAGGTGGCCGGGCTACCGTGGCGCCCGCGCCGCGGCGACCGCTGCATGGATCGGCTGGGTATCTACTGGATCGTGCTGGCCGACGGCCCGGCCCAGGATGGCGGCGTCGAGGTTCACAACGGCGCGGTGATCGAACGGCGGCACGTGCTGGGCCTCTGCTGGCTGCCCCGTCCCGATGACCTGCTGGCGAGGCTTCACCGCTACGGGCCGGTCACGCTCACTGCGGCCGATGGCCGGTGGACCTGCGCCGTCGGTGACACCTCGGCGCCGGGTGGCTCGCCGGCCGACGCCGCGGGCCGAGTGCTGCTGGCGCTGCTGGCCTAGCTGCCCAGGAAGACTTGGGTCAGGATGTCGGTCTCCCGGACCGATTGGGGCGTGCCGTCGTGTACGACCCGGCCCTTCTCCAGCACGTAGGCGCGATGCACGATGTCCAGTACGCCCTTGATGTTGTGCTCGACGACGAAGATGGTGGTCTTGAGCCGCTCGTTGATCTCGGAGACCTTCTGAAACACCTCTTTGACCACGATGGGCGCGAGGCCCAGGGTCGGTTCGTCGAGCAGGAGCGCCTCCGGACCGGCCATCAGGCCCCGGCCGAGGGCCAACATCTGCTGCTGCCCCCCGGACATCTGGCTGGCCAAGTCGCGGCGCTTCTGATGCAGGATCGGGAACAGCTCCATGACCGCATCCAGGCGGCGCTCTTTTTCCGCCCTGTCGTGCAGGTACAGACAGCCCATCTCCAAGTTCTCTTCGATGGTGAGGTGGGTGAACACCCGCCGGCCTTGCGGGACGAAAGAGATGCCCTCCTTCACAATCTCGTGGGTAGCCGCTGCCAGCCGCTTTTGGTGCCAGTAGACCTCCCCGGCGACAACCGGCGCCAGCCCCATGATGGCTCTGAGTACGGTGGATTTGCCGGCCCCGTTGGGCCCCATCACCGCCACGACCTCGCCCTTCCGCACGCCCAGCGATACGCCGTCCAGGGCGACGACGGCCCCGTAATGCACGGAAATATCTGACAGCCGCAGGATCATCCCGTCGGTGGACGATCCGTTCCCGCTGTGCTGTGCCGTGGTGGCCTCTTCCGCAGTGTTCATCGCTACATCACCGCTGCAACCGCTGCGAGTGTCCGGCTTTGGCCCGGGACTATGCGCCCGGCGCCCCGGCCCGTCATTCCCGCGAAAGCGGGAATCTCGCGGGTAGGCCGGCAGCCTAGTCGCCCAGGTAGGCCGCAATCACCTCTGCTCTACTCAGCACCTCTTCCACTTCCCCCTCGGCGAGGAGGCTGCCGCTGTCCAAGACGATGATGTGATCCGATAGCTCGCGCACGATGTCCATGTTGTGGGAGATGAAGATGATGGTGCGGCCCTGGTCTCGCATCGCTTTCATAATGCCTTTGACTCGCTCCAGCATCTGGGGAAAGAGGCCGGCAAACGGCTCGTCGAACAGGTACGTGTTGACATCCAATGCCAGGGCACGGCCGATATCCAGCAGCTTGCGCTGGCCATAGGACAGATTCGAGGCCAGGTCCCGCCGCTTCTCCCACATCCCGACGTTCTCTAGGATACTTTGGGCCTGCTCGCGATGGCGGGGCTTTGCCCGCTCCAGCAGTGCGGGGAAGAGACGCCGCTCGGTCAAGGCCACCATGATGTTGTCCCACACGCTCATCTGATCGAAGAGCCTAACCTCCTGAAACGTCCTGGTGATGCCGTGATCGGGAGTCTCGTAGGCGTGTACGACCTTGAGGCCGACGCCGTCTATAATCACCGTCCCGCCGTCGAGGGGTAGTACCCCGCTCAACAGGTTTACGAGGGTAGATTTCCCGGAGCCGTTGGGTCCGACAATACTGGTCATTCCCTGGCGGGGAATGGCGATGGAGAGCCGGTCCACGGCCCGGACGGCACCAAAGTGCTTCGAGATCGCCTCCGTCTCCAGGGCGTAAGTCCCCGCAGGTGTGGCTTGGGCTGTGCTCACAGCTTGTATCTCCCCACCAGGCCTTGCGGCCGATACATCATCAGCACTACCAGGAGAATACCGAGGATAATCTGGCGAGATTGACCGATAAACTCGGCCGGTAGGAAGGTCAGAAAGCGCATGCCTTCTTCGAGCAATACGAAGGCCATCGCGCCGAGCAGGGACCCCCAGATAGTAGCCAGTCCACCGAGGATCACGATGGATACCAAGAGGATCGACTCCATCAGGATGAAGGAGTTGGGGTCTATGAAGCTGGTCCAGCTACTGAACAGGCCACCGGCGAGGCCCGCCATCATGGCCGAGATGACCCAGATAGCGAGTTTGTAGTGAGAGGCCCGGTAGCCGAACACTTCGATAGCCTGCTCGTCCTCGCGGATGGCGGTCAGCACTCGTCCGAAGGAGGAGGTCACGATAAACCGGGAGATCACCACGACGATGGCGAGGAATACGAGGGCCAGGAGCATGAATTCTAATGCGCCGTCGAATTTCCAGCCGCCTATTTCGGGCCGCGCGATCTCGTGAATGCCGAACGCTCCCCTGGTCACGCTGCGCCAATTCAGGAAGACGTTGTAGGCGATGACGGCGAATCCGAAAGAGACGAGCACGTAGATATCGTCTCTGAACCGGTTGAACGCGACGCCTACCACAAAGGCCACCACGCCGGCCAAGACGACGCTGACCGGCAGCGCCGCAAAGAAGGGCCAAGCCAAAAGAGGGATGGCTTCCGAGCGCAATTGTTCGTAGGCGGGGTTCGAGGTGAGCACGGCCATCGAGTAGGCGCCGATACCGAAGAAGCCGATGTGTCCCACCGACAGCAGGCCGGTGAATCCCAACACCAGGTTCAGACTGACCGCCAGTATTGCCCAGATAGCGAAGACGGTACCGAGGGCGATGGCAAATCCGGTGCCTTGCCAGACCATGAACACCACGGCCCAGGTAAGAACGAGCAGGTTTGCCCATAGCTCGATGTTGCCCTTGGCGTGCCGCCAGAGCTTCCGGGGATTGCCCGCCAGTCTGCCCGCGTCCCTGAAGCCTTGTAAATCCGTCAGCATGGGTCTATTTCCTCGGTAACAAGCCCTGCGGCCAGAAGGATAGAAAGAGTATCAGGAGGATGAAGGAGATGGCGTTATTCCATTCGCCGGCTATGTCCCAGACGCCGAACTGCTCGATCAGTCCCAAGACAAACCCGCCAACGATGGCGCCATAGAGGTTCCCGATGCCGCCGACGACGGAAGCGATCCAGCCCTTCAGCAGGAGCAGCAGCCCCATCCGGGGCTGGATGGCGGTATCGTGGCCACTCAGCAGGCCGGCCAGCGCGGCGTAGACTGCGCCGATGAAGAACACGACGGCGATGACAACGGTGGTGTTGATGCCGACCACCTTCGATACCTCTTCGTCGTCGCCGATAGCCCGCACCGCCTTACCGAAGGCGGTCTTCTTGAGCAGGAGCAGCAGGACCAAGAAGCCGACGAACGCGACGCCGATGGTGAAGACGTTGAACCCCTTGATATTGGCCCCGCCGATGGTCCATGGCGTGCTGCCGAAGGCTTCCGGCAGCGGGCGGGGCGCGCTTTGGAAGACGACGATGATGAAGGCAGTGATCGCCAGCAGGATGCCGAGGGAGGCGACAAGCATGACCAGCGGTGATCTAGCCCGTGCGCGCATCTGCATGTACAGCCCCCGGTAGAGTGCCAGTCCGACGACCCCGGCCAACAGGCATGACACACCCCAGCTCAGATAGAGGCCGGATTCAGGCGCGTTCGCCACGGCGAGGCCGCAGTAGGCGCCGAGCGCGGCTGCCACGAATGCGATAATGGCCGCGAACACGAGAAACGGCACGCGGCCGGCGCCGGTCGCTATGCGCCCATAGCCTTGATAGAGCACCCAGCCCACCACCAGCGCGACCAGCAGACCAATCGCCGGACTGAGCAGGGCGTTGATGTTTTTCGGATAGGTGAGGATCAGCCCGGTGTAGACCCCGGCGCCGGCGGCTAGGAGGCCGCCGACTATACGCAGCGCGGTCGGATTGAAGCGCATCCGCAGGCGGGCGGCGAGTCCCGCGTGCAAGGCCCAGGCGACGACGCCAGCGGTCAACGCGGCAAAGACGATGTTGACGTAGACGTTGTTGACATCGTATCGCCCGATACCCTCTTGAGCACGCAGGTAGAAGACGCCATAGGCGCCGAGCGCGGCGGCTGCGCCGTAATACAGATCGAAGAACCAGACGGTGCTGTAGACGAGGGTGAAACCCATCGCCAACAGGGCGTAGACGGCACCGACGGCCAGGCCGTTGAAGGCAAATTGCAGGGCCTGGTCGGCAGACTGGCTGATCTTCCAGCCGATGTACGCTGTGACCGCGAGGGTCAGGACAATCGCCAGCAGCCGGCGCCGGTCCTCTAGGTATCTAAGCAAACAGCCCCCCGAAGCGGACTTGATCGGTCGGGACGTACCGCCTGATCGAGCCGCCAACTCGACCCCGCAGCATCCGGTTTAGGGTACTGCGGAGTCACCACTGTTCGTTTGACGATGCCGTGGGTCATCCCCACGGCGCTAGACGGCTACGCAAGCGAGCTTACCCGGTCGGTGCAGAACCCAAGACCTTGTACCCGAGGTTGTCCTCGGTCCTTTGGGCCAGCGGCAGAATCTCGACGACTACGTTGGCAAGACCGACCACCTCACCGTTTTCGTCGAAGCTGTAATTGTCGCCGATGGCGCCGCTCCAGGTGATGTCGTACAAGCAGTCCCGGAAGCCATCGGCATCCTGATCGTCTTCCGTCATCCTGAGGCACTCGGCGGTGATGTACACGTCGTCGTAGGCCGAGCCGAGGTACCAGGGCAGCGTAATGTAGTCGTAGCGTTTCTTGAAGTTTGCCAGCACCTCCTGCCCCTTGGCATTGGCCGGATCGAGGTCCTGTATGACGGCCTTCACCCCCGTAGCGGCATCGCCAGCGATCTCCAGCGCCGTCGTCCCGACAGGCACGATGTCGGAGTAGACAGGGCCAGTGTAGCCCAGCTCGCGGACCTGCTTGATGATGGTGCCGCCGCTGAACTCGGACTGGGCGGCGATGTGCAGCGCGTCCGGGTTGGCGCTGAGTAGCTTGGTCAACTGGCTGCGGAAGTCGGTCACGTCGGAAGCGTACCGCTCCTCGGCCACCACCTGACCGCCACGCTTCTCGAACTGGGCCACGCTGGTCCGCCTCACGCCCTCGGCGTAGTCGGTGGTCTCGGTGATCGTCGCCAGCCGGCGGACTCCGTCGGCCCACAGCACGTTGCCGGTGTCTACACCCAACAGGGCGTCACTCAGTGCGGTCCGGAAGATGTAGTCCCCGGCGGTAGCGATGTCCGGGTTGGTTGCCAGCCCGGAGAACAGGATCACACCTTCTGCCTCGGCCAGCGGTGCGGCGCCCAGCATCGCCCCGCTACAGGAGGTGCCCAGGATGATCTTCACGCCGTCCACGTCGGTCAGCTTGTTGTAGGCGGTAATCGCGTCCTGCGCGTTGCACTTCGAGTCTTCGACGATCAGCTCCAACATGCGCCCGTTGATACCGCCAGCTTCGTTGATCTCGTCCACCGCCATCTGCTTGGCCTGCACGGCGACCGTGCCGTAGGTCTCACCGGGGCCGGTGACGGACTCCATCACTCCGATCTTGTAGGTATCCCCACCGCGATCACAGGCCGTGGTTGTCAGCGCGAGCAGCGCCAGCAATCCGAACAGGACTGTCCACTTCCTGGATAAGAGTCGCATAACGCTATCCCTCCCGACGGATACGTTCTCTTTACCGTCTGTTATGCTAGTCCCATACGGATAGGGGCCGGGTGGCGCACCGGCCGATGCTGCGGGCCTCGTGCCCGGACCGGAGGCCTTTCTTCCTAGCCGTTACGAGCGGGGCGCTGTCGCCTGGAGCGGCCGCTCGTTAAGGACACAGGCCTCTTGGCGGCAGGTGGTAACAGCCGGAAGGCCCTATGTCAACCTCGGCACTCTCCACCGGAACCGAGTAAGCTAGAGCACCATGTCGTCCCCACGTGTACCGGATGCGCCCTCCTCCGGCTGGCTGTCCCAAGTGAAGGACACGGTCCAGCGGGCTATCCGCGCCCGGTTCGCGCGCGACGTGGCGGCCCTGCAAGTATCCAACTCCGCGCAAAAGGCGCTGGCGGTGGTCTTCTGGGTCGTGCTCGTCCGGCTGCTCAGTCCCGCAGAGTATGGGCAATACGTCCTCGTCTTGGCCTTCTTCGGCACGATCAATCTGCTCGGCTATCTCAGTCTCGGCCCCAGCCTCGTCACCCGGCTGGCGGAGGCCGCCGCCGCACACGATCCCGATGAACTGCGCCGCATCATGGGTTATCTCATCAAGATCAACGCTGCCTGGGCACTGCCGGCGACGGCGCTCACGTGGCTCGTGGCGGTGCCGCTCTCCGTGTGGTGGTATAGCGGCGAGCCGCTGTACGGCGAGCTGGTGAAAATCCTGGCGCTGGGCGCACCGCTGGCCGTGCTCACGCTCGTCATGACGACCGCGCTCCAGAGTGTTAGCCGGATGCATAGTATCGCGCTGGTGGAAGTCTGCGCCAAGACGACCCAAACGCTGCTCGGTGTGGGCGCGATGCTCACGGGACTGGGCGTAGCGGGCCTGGTCGGTGCAATCGTCATCAGCCAAGTCGTCGGGTGTGCTATCGGGCTGCTGGCCTACCAGCGCATCTTGCATCGTTACCACGCCTTTGCTTCCCTCCCGGCCGTGGTGGCGACGGCGATCACCGTGCCGTGGCGGGCCTACTTCCGCTTCAGCGCCCTGGCCCTCGTGGACAAGAACGTCGCCGCGCTCTTCGAGCGGACACCCGTGCTCCTCCTCGGCCGCTTCATGCCGCCGGAGCAAGCCGCCTTCTACGACGCCGCCCGCAAGGTCCTCTCGTTCCTCGCCGTATTTCACGGTGCCGTCGCGCGTAAGCTGCGGGCCGCGCTGGGGGAGCGGAAGGGACAAGCCGGCCTGAGCGCCGCGCGGTCGGTCTTCTGGCGGGTGACGCTCCTGTGGACGCCGCTGGCGCTGGCGCTGGCCGCGGCCCTGGTCCTCTGCTTGCCCCTCTTCCGCCTGGCCCTCACGCCCGAGGTTTTCCCTTCGCTCACCTTGGTCATCATCTTTGCCCTGCATACCGGGCTGATGGCCCTGGGCGTGGGCTTTGGCTCCGTCTTCCTCCTGACGGACCGGATCGGTCTCAATATCGCCATCAAAACTCCCATCAATCTGGCCTGCTTGCCCCTCGGTGCGCTGCTGGTGATGCAGTGGGGGGCTGAAGGCGCCGCACTCTATATGCTGGCGGCCTACAGCGTCGGGTACGTAGCCTATCTCAGCCTACTGGCCTCCAATTGGTTTTGGGAGACCAGCGCCCGGCCGCCCGCCGCAGCCAACCAACCGGTCAGCGCATGAAGGTACTGCACGTCTCGCCACTGTTTTTCGGCGCGGACGGCGTCGTCGGGGGCGGCGAGCGCTATCCCCTGGAGTTGGCGCTGGCAATGGCCCAGCACACGCCGACCCGGCTCTTCTCCTTCGCGCGGCGCCCCCGACGCGAACGACGCGGCGCGCTGGACATCGTGGTGGCGCGTCCGCGGCACTACCTGGGTGGCAAGAACGTCAACCCGCTCTCGGTGGCCTTTCTGCCGCACCTCCTCTGGGCCGACGTTATCCACTGCCATCAGGTGCATACCGTTCTGACCGATCTGTGTGTGCTCTTCGGCCGGGCCTTGGGTAAGCCGGTTTTTCTCACGGACCACGCCGGCGGTGGCAAGAACTACGCGCACCGCCTGCACACCGTCGAGCGGGCCACCGGCCTGTTACTCGTCTCGCGGCACAACGCCCGCGGATACGGCCGCTGGGCCGGCAAGACCACGATCATTTATGGTGGCGTGGACCACCGGCGCTTCCGGCCGGGGCCGACGGAGCGCCCGCGCCGTGCCCTCTATGTCGGCCGGATCATCCCCTACAAAGCTATCCACCACTTGATCGAGGGCACGCGGCCGACCACCGATGTCCGTATCGTCGGGGAGGTCTATCACGAGCAGTACGGCGAGCACCTGCGCCGGCTGGCGGCCGGTCGCGCCGTCACGTTCGTACCGGTCCAGCCGCATGATGCCTTGCCCGACGAATACCGGGCCGCGGCTGTCTCGGTACTCCCATCGGTGGAGGTAGACCTGTACGGCAAAAGCTACCCCAAGTCCGAAATCCTGGGGCTGGTCTTGCTGGAAGCGATGGCCTGCGCTACGCCGGTCGTCTGTTCGGCGATAGGAGGGATGCCTGAGCTGGTCGTAGACGGCGAGACCGGCGTACACGTGCCGCCGGGTGACAAGGTGGTGTTGGGGGCGCAGGTCGAACGCCTCCTCGACGATCCGGCGCTCGCCGCGCGTCTCGGCCAACAGGCCCGCGCGCACGTGCTGGCGCACTTCACCTGGGACCGCGTAGCGCAGGTCTGTTTGGACGCCTATGCTCCCCGCCATTCCCGCCCTCCCCGTCATTCCCGCCCTCCCCGTCATTCCCGCGAAAGCGGGAATCCATGTCCCCCCGCCGCAGCGGGGGGACCATAGGGGGGCCTAGTCATGCGTATCTTGGTGCTCACCGACAACTTCCCCCCGGCAAACCCCGGTGGCGCGGGCGCGGTGGCCGCCGCGGTGGCCCAACGGCTGGCGGAGTGGGGCCATGAGATCGTCGTCGTGACCTACGGTGCCGCTGATCGCTTCGGGAGCGTATCGCGCCAGGACGGCCTGACGATCCATCGGCTGCACGCACCGTGGCCGCGCCGGCTGCGGCTCTACCTTTCCCTACTCCACCCCTGGCTGGTGGCTCAGGTCACGCAACTGGTCCGTAAGCTGCGGCCGGACGTTGTCCACGCCCACAATCTGCACGAGCACCTGTCGCTGGCCGCGCTGGCCGCCGCGCGTGTCACCGGCGCCCGCCTCATCCTCACGGCCCACGACTACCGCCTGTTCTGTCTGACCAAGTTCCTCTGTGCGGGTGACACGAACGCTGGTGGTGAACGTCAACGAGCTACCGGGAGCGTGACGGCGCGGCCGTTCGCCTGTCGTTACTGCGGGCCGCGGATGCGGTTTTTCCCGGCCCGCAACCGGCTCATTCGCTGGCTGGTTGATCGCCACGTCGCGGCGCTCGTGTGCATCAGCGCGGCGCAGCGCGCGGCATTGGCGGCCAACGGCTTCCACCGCGCACCGCTCACGACCATTCACAACGGCGTTGACCCGGCGACGTGCTGGTCGGCACCAGGGGAGCGCGCGGACTGGCGGCAGCGGTTCGGTCTCGATGACCGCCCGCTGATCCTGTTCGGGGGACGCATCAGTGGGACCAAGGGCGGCGATCAACTCGTGCGGGCATTGGCCGTCGTGCGCCGACGGGTGGATGCCCAACTGGCCGTCCTCGGCGACAACAGCAACTATCTGCGCTTTCTCGAAAATCTCGCCCACAAAGAGGGTGTGGACGGGCAGGTCCACGGCCTCGGCTGGCTCGCCGGTGACGATCTCAGGCAAGCGTTTGGCGCTGCCGACGTGATTGCGACGCCCTCCGTCTACCCCGATCCGTTCAACCTGATGAACATCGAGGCCATGGCCCACGCGCGGCCGGTCGTCGCTACCTGCTACGGCGGCGCACCCGAGATCGTGGTCCACGGCGAGACCGGCTTCATCGCCGACCCGTGGGATGAAGCGGCCTTTGGCGACCGCCTCGCCACGGCCCTCACCGACCGGGAGCTGGCTCAGGCCATGGGCGCCGCCGGCCGGCAGCGCGTACTGGACCGGTTCACGCTCGACCGGCAGGTGCGCGACTACCTGGCCGCATACCGGGGGGGAACTACCTACCGGGGTGAAAAGGGCGGCAGTGTGGCGGCGCGTGTGGACAGGCAGCCGGCGTCTAGCGAGGGATGAGCGTGGACGTGACCCTGTGCGTGCCATGCCCGGGTACGTCTCCTTGGCTCGGTGATTGCTTGGCCGCTATTCGTCGCCAGACGCTCCAACCAATCGAGCTATTTGTCGTGAGCACTACGCCGACGGATGGCAACGTCCAGGTCGCCGAACGCTACGGCGCTCGCGTCATTACGTATCAAAGCAGCGGTCTGCCCGCAGCGCGGAATGTCGCACTCGCTCAGGCCCATGGTGAGCTGCTTGCCACCGTAGCGCATGAGGTGGTCGTCTCGCCGCAGTGGCTCGGCCGGCTGGTGCGCCATTTTGACGACCCCCCAGTTGGTGCCGCGCTGGGGAGACTGCGCGAGCGCAACGCGACACGGGTTGCAGACCGCTGGCGGGCCGCCCACCTGACTCAAGACCGGGGGACTGATCGCTTAGTAAACCCGCCGCCGCTGCCAGTGACCAATATCGTGTTCCGTACCCAAGCGGCCCGGGAGTTGGGCGGCTACGACGAAAGTGATTCTGTCAGCGGCTCGGACTATCTTTTTGCCGACTGCGACCTATATCGCCGGCTGCGGACAGCCGGTTACGAAAGCGTCTACGAGCCGAGCGCCAGCGCCGAGTGTCTGCGCTCGGATGGCGTGGCGAGCCTCCTCACCACCTACGCCACCTGGCTGCAAGCATCATGCGGGCCCTACGGTGCTGGCAGCCATGAGGCCGGCCTCAGGCGTAGATTGCGCGAAACCGTCCGGCAGCTACAGGCGGCCTTGGCGCGAGATCAGGCCGATGGCGATGCGCCGCGGGCCTACCTCACCGTGCTGGCGCTGCTGCGGACGGTCCTAGTGGATTTGCGTATGGCCCGCCAGCACAGCACAGCCGATGGACGCCAGGCGGCTACCGTGACCACCGCTACGGCTGAGGCCGACCTGCGCCGGCAGCTTTTCGGTATCGCCGCGGCCCGCAATGCCCGTTTGCCGGCAACGCTCGGTAGGCATCTCGACGCGCTCCTGGCACCCACGCAGGAGGAGCAAGCCCAACACGCATCGAGCGATGATGAGCCGCTACCCGACCTGCACCTGGAGGCACTGGAAGCCGTCACGCTGGCCCTGGACGAACTGCACTACGACCTGTGGCGAGACTTGCCGGCTGCCGCAGGGGTCGTGAGTGCCGAGTGGCTGCCGGAGGGCAAAGGCATTCGAGCGGACGTTAGTCCGTTTCAAGACACCGGGCAGATTGCTGCCGGCGTCGCTTCAGCCAATACGGATACGGAGGGCCGTTTCGTCGCGGCCGTCGAATCGTGGGCGCGTACACGTTCCGACGAGGTAGCTGCCGTGGTGTTGGCTGGCTCGCCGGGGGTGAACTCCGGCGAGCCAGCACCACAGCTGCTTGCCATCACCCGTGATTCACTGGCTCCGGGCGACGCGAGGCGTTGGCAAGAAGAGATGGCCGCGGCTGTCGCTCGTGCCAGCGGCGGCGAGACACCGCTGCTGTGGCATATTCCGGTGTATGCGCTCGGCTGGGTGACACCGAGTGCCGGTGTCTTGGACTTACGGGTAACTGGGCGCGTCATCGCTGGCGATCCGGCCTTGCTCTCGCTGCTGCCGGCGGTTACGCCCGCGCACCTGCCGCCGGCCGAGGGTCTCTGGCGCGTGGCTGCCGCTGCCAGCCTGCTCGTACAGGTCTGGCCGGTGCCGGGTCACGGGACGCTGCCCACGCAAGCGGAAATCGCCCGGTGCGCGAGGAGTGTGAGCATGGCAAGTGAAGGGCTGCTCTTGGCGCATGGTGCCTATCGGGCGCATCCTGCTGTGCGGCGCGCCGGTCTGGACGCCGCACATGAAGGACACCCGGACATCATCGCGGCACTCCTGGCTGCCGATGCTGCCCCGGCCACGTTCGAGGCTACCACCGGCGGCAGTGATTACCGGCAGCTTGCACGCCGGGCGGTACTGGAAGTAGCCCAGTTCTGCGGCGACTGGCTCATGAGTTGGGAGCGTCCAGGCTCTTCCCTGGCAACGCTCTCCCGGACGTGGTTCGCGTGGGCCGGTGACCGGGTGCGGGTGCCCGCTGCCGCCGTAGCCCTCCTGGCTGCTGCCCCACCCGCTCAGGAGCCAGCCGCCCTGGCGCAGGCGTGTCAGCTCCTGACACCTGATCCTGCGGTGCCGGCCTCGTGGAGCACTCTCCGCGACGTGTGGCTGAAGCAGCTTGCAGCGGCCGAAGCGGACGGCTGGCCGCTCCTGTGGCAGGCCGCACCTACCCCGGGAGGTGGCCGGTGACGAGCAAGGCCCTTCGCGTTTCGGTGGTCATCCCGACCTACAACCGCGCGGCCAAGCTGCGCCAGGCGCTCCGCTCGCTCGCCGCCCAAAGCGCCGCGCCGGACACCTACGAGGTGGTCGTCGTAGACGATGGCTCCACTGACACGACAAGCACGGTCGTCGAGCAGCTACGCCCGGAGCTACCTGAGTCGATGACGGTCCACTATATCGCCGCACCGCACCGTGGGCCGAGTGCAACCCGGAACACCGGCATCGAGCAGGCTGCAGCGCCGGTCATCCTCTTTATGGACGACGATTGTGAAGCCGACCATGCACTCGTTGCCACGCATGCCGCCGAGACGACCGCGTCCGGCACTGCCACTATCGGGCGCGTAGTCTGGCACCCGGATATCACTGTGACCCCGTTTATGGACTTGGTGACGCGCGGCGCTCAGTTCAACTTTGGGGCTATCACCAACCCGGATGCCGCGCCATTCGCTTACTTTTATACCTGTAATGCTTCCGTCACGCACGCAGACCTGGATGCGGTTGGTGGGTTTGATGAGGAGTTGCCGCTGTATGGTGAAGATACCGAGCTTGGCTATCGCCTGTCGCGCCATGGCGTGCGGATGCGCTATCGGCCCCAAGCGGTCGTCTACCATAATCAGCCGCTGGAGTTACGCAGTTACCTGCACCGTCAGCGGCGTGCCGGTCGCGCTGCCGTGCAGCTTATGGCACGCCACCCGGAGCTGCGTAGCGCCTTGGACATAGATGCGGTTGCCGACGTGCGTCTCCGCGAGCAGTTCTACACCACGCTGTTGCGCTACGCCTTTATTCTTGGTGTCGAGGACGCGCTGCTCGACGAACCGGAGGCGCTGTCCGCAGCGACGCCGGTGACCGGCAGCGACTTGCGTTCCCGCTTCGAGGGCTGGGTGAGCGAGGCTGCCGGTAAGATTGCTGCCGAGGCAAGGGCTACCGAAGAGCAGATGCGGCAGCTTGCAGCGCAAGTTGAGGCCCGCGACGCGCGGTTCGCCCAGACGGTGCAGGAGAAGGATGCTCGCATTGCGGCACTCGAATCCGAGCTGCGCCGCTACCAGCGCCTCTGGCCGCTCCGCTTGCTCCGGTTCCTGCCTCACCGCTTCCGGCGCTGACCACCTTGACTCGTCACCCGCTACCTTCGCGGCGTCTGTGTTAGCGCCGCTCGGTGAGTGCGCCGACAAGCCAGAGCGCAGCGCCGGCCATAGCGAGCAGGACCAGCAGCAGGAACAAGAGGGCCTGGCCCAGCCCGACTGCGGTGCCAGCGCCCACGACCGCCGTGACGCTCCCGGCTACCACCAGCGCCAGCAGGAGGCCGACGCCGTGCGGGCCGAGCAGACGCCGGAGCGATGAGCTGCCCGGTGGGAGGTGGAGGCGCGAGTACATTCCGGTTGCCAGCATGTCCGCGGCGAGCCGCCGGGTCAGATGTGGCACGTCGTCCGCAGCCTGCGTCTCCGCCTGGATGACATCGAGCGCGGTCAACACCGCTGACCGCCGTAGTGTGGCCGGCAGCGCGCACGCAGCGGAATCCAACGCTTGCGCGGCCTGAGCCAGCGCAGCATCGAAGGCAGCCATGCCGGAGGGTTGCACGCGGGGAGCGGGGATTGCGCGTGGCCGGAGCGGGAGAGACTTGCTCAACCGGTATGCGAGCCGACCGCGCAGCGCATCACCGGCGCGGCCGGCCGGTCCGATCCGGCCGAGGGCGGACCGTATAGTATAGTGCCAGCCCTGCCTCAGCCCCATGGCGCCGATAAAGATGACCACAAAGGGCGCTACGGTCACGACGTACCACGATGGCGCATGGGGCCAATCGAGATACAGACCGACGAGCAGGACTATGCCGGTGGCAGCGAATAAAGAGCGCAAGCCGCGGATCGGCTGGTTTTCCAACAGTGACAGATGCATACGCGGGTATCCTTACGCCCACCAGGAGCTTAAGCGGTTTAAGGCAGTATAGGGCAGTCGCTCGGAGTGGTCAAGAGGTATGCCTAGCGCCTGGCACGGTCCTGGCCCCCCTATGGTCCCTCACAGGGGTAGGTTTTTCGTGTAGCGGCGCGATGAATCGCGCCCAGGTCCCCGTCATTCCGGCGGAAGCCGGAATCCAGGGTCAGTCGTGGCCTCCCGGCCCCCGTCATTCCCGCGCAAGCGGGAATCCACCCCCTCTCCACATGGTGGAGAGGGGGCCGGGGGGTGAGGCCGGTCCCCCGTCCCCCCGCCGCAGCGGGGGGACCATAGGGGGGCTACCCCCTCCCCAAGGACAGTTTTTCCAAGCGCCGGAAAACCCGTCCCCCAGACCGTTGTCATGCCCCACCCCCCGCCGATATGTCTCCCTGACGGGAGTGGCAAAATGCAAGACCATCCGAGCACACCGGGCAACGCCCGGCAGGGAACCCTTGGCACCGACGGGCCGGCTGCGTGCGGTGGCGCGGCCGCGTTCTCGCCGGCGCCGGGTCCGTCTCGACCCCGCGCCACGCCCTTGCCCTTGCTCTTGGCGCCGGACCATGCGCGGTCCGGTGCTGCGTCCTTGCCCTTGGCGCCGGACCACGCGCGGTCCGGTGCCGCGTCCTTGCCCTTGCCGAACCTGCCGAGTCACGAGCTGCGTGACCCGGCATGGGCCGGCCCGCGCGTGCCGCTATCCACTATTCCCTGGCCGGCCGGGGTGCGCCGGCTGCGCTCGACGGTCTTGCCCCGCGTCATTGCCACTCCCGGCACCCACCTTTCCTACCCGCCCACCGCCCGGTTCGCGCCCACCGCCGCCGATCCGGGAGCGCCCGCCCAGCCGGTGCCGCCCCACCCCCTGCCCACCACCGCGGGCACGGGCTACCTCCGGCATCACCACTCGCGTGCGCCTCCCAGAGCTACCCACCGAAAAACCTACCCTTGTCAGCCCTATAGTCCCCCCGCCGTGCGGGGGGACGGGCGCAACATGTTGCGTCCCTACGGCTTGGCGCGTACCTACCCCGGTCAGCCGATTATGCCGGGCAATTGACAGGTTGGCAGTACACTTGTATACTCCCCAACGACGATGTACCAAAACACGCATGCAGCTACTGGCGCGTATTACTTTAGCCGGTTCGGTGTGACACCGGGCTAGCGAGAGCAGCCCGCCGCGTCGCATCGGAGAGAGCAGGAGCAAAGTCCTGCTCTTTTTGTTTGGGCCGCGGCGGCCGCGCCGAGAGCAAACTGCACGGGCCAAGAGTCGGTCGGCAAGCGATGGTGAGGAGCGCAGCATGATTATCGTGATGAGGCATGGTGCTACCATGGAGGAAATCCTGCACGTCGAGGAGCGCATCCGCGGGGAGGGCTTGCAGCCGCACCGCTCCGGTGGGGTGGATACGACCGTGATCGGCGTCATCGGTATCCCACCCTACGGAATGCTGGACCGCATGGAGCTGCTGCCGGGGGTCGAGCGCGTGACACGGATTACCAAGCCGTACAAGCTGGCAGCGCGTGAGTTCACCGCCTCGCCCACCGTGATTGAGGTCGGAGACATTGCCATCGGCGGCCCTGGCGTGGCGCTGATGGCCGGTCCGTGCTCGGTGGAAAACCGCGAGCAGTTGTTGACGGCGGCGCGTGGGGTGCAGGCCGCCGGGGCGCATGTCCTGCGCGGCGGGGCCTTCAAGCCGCGGACCACACCCTATAGCTTTCAGGGACTCAGGGATGAGGGCTTGGCGCTGCTTGCCGAAGCGCGTGCCGAAACCGGGCTGCCGATCATTACCGAGGTGATGGAACCGAGCAAAGTACCGGCGGTCTACGAGGTCGCCGACGTGCTGCAGATCGGGGCGCGGAACTGCCAGAACTACCCGCTGCTCCATGAGGTCGGTCGCACCGACAAGCCGGTGATGCTCAAACGCGGTCTCGGCTGCTCGATTGACGAGTGGGTGCAGGCGGCCGAGCACATCATGGATCAGGGCAACATGCAGGTGATGCTCTGCGAGCGGGGGATCAGGAGTTTCGAGACCTATACCCGCAATACCCTCGACCTGAGCGCCGTTCCCGTCGCCAAGCGCCTGTCCCATCTGCCCGTTATCGTGGACCCCAGCCACGCGACCGGCAAATGGTACCTGGTCAAGCCGATGGCGATGGCTGCCATTGCCGCCGGCGCCGACGGCCTGCTCATTGAGGTGCATCCTACCCCGGACACCGCTCTGTGCGACGGTGCCCAGAGCCTGACCATCGAGAACTTCGCGGAGTTGGCTGCGAGCGTGCAGCAGATTGCTCAGGCCGTTGGTCGCGGGCCGGCGGCGCTCCCGGACACTGCGCCGGTTGCTGCGGGATGATCGCCGCCGGTGCTGCCGCAACGGGCGAGCTGCGGAGCGTGCAGGCGCCAACGCGCTTGACGGGCCGGATCGCGGTGCCGGGCGATAAGTCCATCTCTCACCGCGCTATCCTGCTCAATGCGATTGCCACGGGCAGCGCGTGTGTGACCGGTGCCGGTCTCGGCGCCGATTGCCGGGCCTCCATTGCCAGTGTCGAGTCGCTGGGCGCCAGCGTGCGCCGGCGCTGGCCGGACGGCAGCCTCTCGCCAGCATTGGTCGTGCCGGATGCGGTCGGCGGCAACGGCGCCGTTCATCGGGTAGCCGACTTGGTGATCGAAGGCGCCGGCGGCGCGGGGCTGCGCGAGCCGGAGGACGTGCTGGACGCGGCAAATTCGGGGACGACGGCCCGGTTGTTGAGCGGCATCCTGGCCGGCCGGCCGTTTTTCTCGGTGCTTACCGGCGATGCCTCGTTGCGGCGCCGGCCGATGGATCGGGTCATCGCGCCACTCACCGCGATGGGTGCCCGCATTGTGGGCCGCGACGACAACCGCTGCTTGCCCATGGCGCTGTCCCCGGCGCAGCTACGGGCCATCGAGTACGAGCTACCCGTTGCCAGCGCCCAGCTCAAGTCGTGCCTGCTGCTCGCCGGCGTGCAGGCCACGGGAACGACCGTGCTCCATGAGCCGGCGGCCAGCCGGGATCACACCGAGCGGATGCTCCGGGCGCAGGGCGCGTCGCTGCGAGTCGAGGGCCGGCACCTGACTCTTGCCGGAGACGCCGCACTGGCAGCCGTTGACGTCGCCGTGCCTGGCGATCTCTCCTCCGCCGCGTTCTGGCTGGTTGCGGCGCTGCTGCATCCGCAAGCCAGCGTCACCGTCGAGCGCGTGGGCATCAATCCTGGCCGGACGGGGCTGCTCGACGTACTGACCGAGATGGGCGGTCGGATCACGCTGACCAACCGGCGGCAGGCCGGCGGCGAGCCGGTCGCGGACATCACCGCCGAATCGAGCCGGCTACGCGGCGTGCGGGTCGGTGGTGAGCTGATCCCCCGGCTCATTGACGAAGTGCCTATCCTGGCGCTGGCGGCCGCGCTGGCGGATGGCACGACCACCATCCACGACGCCGCCGAGTTGCGCGTCAAGGAATCGGACCGCTTGGCCGCCGTGGCCGGCGAGCTGACCACCTTGGGCGGACAGGTGGAGGAGCTACCCGATGGCCTGGTCATCCGGGGCACGCGCAGTCTGGCCGGAGGCGAGACCGAGGCGCACGGCGACCATCGTCTCGCCATGATGGCCTGCATCGCCGGGCTGGTCAGCGCCGGCCCAGTGCTCGTCGGTGGTGCGGAGACGGTCGAGGTCTCCTATCCCGGTTTCTGGCATGATCTTGGGCACCTCGCACCCGGAGCCGCCCGTGTCCTCTGAGTTACCGCGCCAGCCCGCAGACACCGTGCGCTTTACGGCGGTGATCGGCTATCCGCTCGCCCACTCGATCTCTCCCCGCTTCCAGCAACCGGCATTCGACCACCTCGGTCTCCCGGTACGGTACATTGCCCGCGAAACGCCGCCGGAGGAGCTACCTGAGTTTCTGGACGAGCTGCGCGGACCGCAGTGGCTAGGTGTCAACGTGACGGTGCCGCACAAGGAGGCCGTCGCCGCTGCCGTTGACGACCTCAGCACGGAGGCCCGGCTGATCGGCGCCGTGAATACGGTCCGGAAAGCCGGCGACCGGCTGATCGGCCACAACACCGACGCCGCCGGCTTCCTCCGCGGCCTCACCGACGCCGCGTGCGACCCACAGGGAGTAACGGCGCTGATTCTGGGCGCCGGCGGCGCGGCGCGGGCGGTCGCGGTGGCCCTCCTGCAAGCCGGGGCGCGGCACGTGACCGTTGCCAACCGCACCGTGAGCCGGGCGGAGCGGCTAGTCGCCACCTTGGCCGCCAGTTTCGACGCCGCCCGCTTGGCCGCCGGCCCGCTCCAGGAAGAGGCGGTACGTCCGGCGCTCCGGGACGCTGGCCTCGTGGTCAACACGACGACGGTCGGCATGGCGCACGGCCCAGCTGCCGCGGCCGCGCCGCTGTCCGACGCGCTCTTGGCATCGCTGCCGCCGGATGCACTCGTCTACGACCTGGTGTATAACCCGGCCGAGACGCCGTTGCTCCGGGCAGCGCGGGCGCAGGGCTACCGCACGCAAGGCGGCCTGCCGATGCTGATTTATCAAGGCGCGGCCTCGTTCGAGTTATGGACCGGACAGCCGGCGCCGGTCGAGCTGATGATGGCGCACGGCCGGCAGGCGATGGCCGAGCGCGAGTAGGCCGGGTAGGACGGTGCCGTGAATCAGGACGCTTCCCGCCCGGCTGAGGTGCGTCGGGTCGTGCTCATCGGCTTCAGCTGCACCGGCAAATCGCGTGTCTGCTCGCTGCTGGCGCGGCAACTAGGCTGGGAGCCGGTAGACACCGACGATCTCATTGTCGCACTGGCCGGCAAGCCCATTGAGGACATCTTTGCCGAGGATGGCGAGGCACACTTTCGCGCCATCGAGCGCGAGGCGGTTGCACAAGCGTGCGCTGGCGAGCGGCGCGTCATTGCCACCGGCGGGGGCGCCCCGGTCGGGGAGGAGAACCGCCGGCTGCTGTTCCGGTCCAGCCTCGTCGTCGCCCTACAAGCACAACCGGAGACTATTCTGAAGCGGCTGCGGCGCCAACTGGCCGCCGGCGCTGTGCGCCCGCTCCTCGACACGCCGGACCCGTTGGCGCGGATTCGCTCCCTGCTGGCGGAGCGCGCAGCTATCTACGCGCTGGCCCACCTGACGGTCCAGACCGATACCTTGCCGCCGGCCCGCGTCGCCGCCGTCATCAAGGGCCATCTGGCGGCTCCTCCGTCATTCCCGCGCAAGCGGGAATCCCCGTCCCCCTGCGAAGTGGGGGGACCATAGGGGGGCGGGCGCCACATCACGTCCCGTCACGATGAGACGTGTATGGCGTGGACGTACATGACGAACCGCAGCACACTGCTGCCTGACTGAGCTACGATCTCCCAACAGCCCTCGGTCGGGAAGATCAAGTGGCTCGACTGGAAACCATCACTACTATCTCCACTGGTATCTATCCCAAGCGGCGGCACCTCAGCATCTAGGCGCTGCCCTTGCAGCTCCAGCGGTGCCACGAGCGGTTTGAGCCAGAGCACCTTCCGCGTGCCAGGCGTGCTGGTCCACCCCCAATCCTGCGCCCAGACCTGCCTGTCCGGACTCACGTAATACGGGCCACGCGGGAGGAAGCCACGCCCACTGGCCACGGCGGTTGGCGGCGTGGCAATGGTAAGCTCCGTGACCGGGCAGGTCTGGGCCGCAGGATTACCGGATGGCTGGGCGGTGGATAGCGGCGGCGGTGCGGTGTCGGCAGGTTGCAGGGCCACCGAGGGTGGTGGCGAGGGCGACGGACCGCCGGTCACATTGAGGTCACAGCCGGCTGCAAGCAGCGCGAGCACCAGCACTATCGGCAGCCATCCGGCCCGCGGCGCCATGCTATGCCGACGGGCAGCGCGGGCGAGCGCGTACCTACGCATGGCCAGCCTCCCCGGCGGCCCCGGCCCGTCATTCCGGCGGAAGCATGTCCCGTACCTCGATACGGGGCCGGAATCCAGGTACCTAGGGCTGCCCGCTCCGGATTCCCGCTTTCGCGGGAATGACCGGGTGACGCAAAGGTCTCCGTTCGCGGGAATGACCGGAAGATGTCAACCTCGCCGACCGGGCGCTATCCTCAGTATAGGCATCACGCCGATTACTTCCAAACGAGGCCGTAGTCCATTATTATGGTGACTGTATCTCCGCGCTCTGCCGTGCCGTGAGGAGGAGTATCCCGCCATGGTTCAGACTATCCCACAGCCTCAGAGAGACACCGCGGCCCAGTTCCCTGAGAAGCAGGACCTCGATTACGTCTTCTACGAGCTGACGCGGAGCATGTGTCCCGAATGTCGGCGTATCATTGACGGGCAGGTCATCATCCGCGACAACAAGGTCTATATGCGGAAACGCTGCCCGGAGCACGGCTGGTTCGAGGGATTGATCTACGCCGATGCCGAGGCGTACACCGCGTCGGTCAAGTTCAACAAGCCGGGCACCATCCCACTGGACTTCTCCACCGAGGTCGTCGAAGGCTGTCCTTATGACTGCGGCCTCTGCCCGGAGCACAAGCAGCACGCCTGCATCGGCATCATCGAGGTCAACTCGGCCTGCAACTTCGATTGTCCCTTGTGCTTTGCCGACGCGCAATCGGGATTCAACTTGACCCTCGAAGAGGTAGACCGCATTCTCGACCGCTTCATCGAGACGGAGGGCCAGCCGGAGGTCGTGCAGTTCTCCGGCGGCGAGCCGTCCATCCATCCGCAGATCGTCGAGATGCTCCGCCTCGCTAGGGACAAGGGCATCGCCAACGTCATGCTCAATACCAACGGCCGGCGCATTGCCCGCGACGACGACTTCTTGGCCGCGCTCGCCGACCTGGACATATTCGTCTACTTGCAGTTCGATGGCTTCAAGGAGCAGACGCACCAAACGCTGCGGGCGGAAGAGAACCTGCTGGCAGAGAAAAAACTCGCCCTGGACCGCCTGCACACTATCGGCACGCGAGTCATCCTCGTCCCGGCTATTGACCGCAACTTGAACCTCGATGAGGTCGGCCAGATCGTCAAGTTCGGTCTGGAGCACCCGGCGGTGCGGGGCATCAACTTCCAGCCGGTCTTCCACTCCGGCCGGCATACGACCGACTACGATCCGCTGGAACGGGTGACGAATCCCGACATTTTGCAGGCCATCGAGGAGCAAACCGACGGCTTGTTCGTCCAGTCCGACTTTGTGCCGATCCCGTGCTGCTTCCCGACCTGCAACTCCGTGACCTATGCGTATGTCGAAGATGATCTGGTCGCGCCACTGCCGCGCATGTTGGAGGTGGAGGACTATCTCGATTACCTCACCAACCGGACCGTGCCCGACGTCGAGGGTGAGATCAGACGGGTGCTGGAGGACCTCTGGTCTACGTCGGCGGTGGCCGGCTCGACGAGCGTGGCAACGCAGTTCCAGCTGGCCTGCGCTGCCTGCAACTTACCCATGATGGACATTGGTGAGCTGGCCGACCGGGTGTTCATGATTATGCTCACCGACTTCCTCGATACCTACACGTTCAGCCTGAAGAACGTGATGAAGTGCTGCAAGGAAATCCTGCTGCCCGACGGCAAGCAGATTCCCTTCTGCGCCTACAACAACATGGGCTACCGCGAGGCGGCCCGGATGCAGCTTGCGGCCCGCGAGCGCGACCGTGCGCGGACGCGCCCCGCCAGCAATGGAGACGAATCCATTGTCAGTGACGTGGAGCCACTGCGCTTCGTGCCTGGTCCCGGTGGTCGGGGGGTGGTCACGCCGCCGGAGCTGCGCGAGCGGATTGTCGAGCGGTATCCCCGGCTCGCCAACGACCACTTCACCAACGGACGATGAGTGCTGTCACTGCCGAGACGTTTACGGCAGCCGCCGACGGCGACGCGGCGGCGCTCAAAGCCTGCTGCGCCGCCGTCTACGGGCAGGAATGGCTCTCGTTGCTTGTGGGAGAGTCACTGCACCCCGGCGGCATAGAGTTGACGCGCCACCTCGGCCAGCGGCTCCGGCTCGGCCCGGCGGACCGCGTGCTCGACATCGCCTGTGGCACCGGCACGACGAGCATCTTGCTGGCGCAGGAGTTCGGATGCCACGTCACCGGAGTAGACTACGGAGCTACACAGATCGAGCGGGCAACCGCGGCGGCGGCAGCGGCCGGTGTTGCCGACCGCACCGCCTTCGAGGTGGGCGATGCGGAGGCGCTCCCGTTCGACGCTGGCAGTTTCACGACAGTGATCTGCGAGTGCGCCTTCTGCACCTTTCCTAGTAAGGCGCGGGCGGCAGCCGAGATGTACCGCGTGCTGGCACCAGGCGGTCGGGTCGGTATCACGGACCTCACGGTCAAAGGTCCCCTGCCGAAGGCACTTCAAGGGGTTGCAGCGTGGGTGGCCTGCGTGGCCGATGCCCAGCCGGCGGCGCGCTACGCCGCGATCCTGGCCGCCGCCGGCTTTGCCCGCATCGCCACCGAGGAGCACAACGACGCCATTGCCAAGTTGATCGCCGACATCCAGACCAAGCTCATGGGCGTCTCAATCATGGCCGGCCTGGGAAAGATTGATCTGGGCGACGTAGACCTCGCCGCCGGCCGCGCGATGGCACGTGCCGCCCGCCAAGCCACCCGCGACGGAATCATCGGCTACTGCCTGCTTATGGCAAGCCGGCCGGCGGAGCGTAGGGGTCTATTCCCTCCTGGATGAGGTCGTACACGCGAATGAGTTCTTTGACCGCTGTCTGTTGTCGCTCGGTCAGTTCGCCGCTGTCAGACAGCCGGCGGGCACGGTCGGCGACCCCCGGGACGTTGAGGAAGTAGCTCACCAAACTAGGATCAAGCCGATCATAAGGGCCTCTGACCGTGCTGAAGGCCCTATCCAGCAGTAGTTCCAGCAGCTCGGTGAGGCCGCTGTCGGCCTGAACACGCTCCGCTATCCACTTCCGTACCTCCTCTGGCCCGGCCCAATTCCACCACCGAAACAGCACATTGGCAAGTCCTTTGCTCCTCAAGAGTGTGCCAGCCGCGACGGCTCCGCGAATCTTCCCCAGTGCAAGGTCTCGCAATACTTCGAGATGCTCGGCATTGACAATCCTCTGATCGTCGGACCATTTCGGCTGCCTCTTATGTCCCTGCTCGAAGATAGCTACCTCGCGCACGCTAGTTGCCAGCGATTCACTTGCCGAGATGGCGTCGTGCAGAATCTCGAACCGTTCCGGTTCTTCGAGCCGCCGGAGGAGTTGGCGGATAATCCGACCGATTCGGAGATCGTTCCCGAAGTCCAAGATGTTACGCGGCTCATCTTCGGGTCGTAGTAGCTTGTCACCCACTAGGAAGAGTGCATGCACTACCGACGCGATGTGCGCCTCGGGAATTTCTTGCTCGGTGTAGTCCTCAAGTCGGTCCAAGAACGCTCGTAGTCGCGTCCGGCCATCCGGGCGTAGCTGCGTAGACAGGTCAACGAGCTTGGCGCCGAATGCGTCCGCATCATGCGCGAGCGCGAGAATGGCCTTCATCTCGCTATGAGAGATGCTACCTTCGGGTATTGCCAATCGGAAGTAGCTCCGAAAGATCTCTCCACCACTGGCGATACGTCGCTGCCTAGGGCGTGTCTGCAAAGTTACTCCTAGAGCCAGGCGATAGTGGCCGCCAGCAACCAGAACGCGCGGTAGTTGACGGCCCGCTTGTCATAGCGGGTGGCGAGCCGGCGCCACTGCTTGCAGCGGTTGATCAATCGTTCAACCTGATTGCGTGTCCGGTAGAGCGCCCGATCAAAGGGGCCGGTCCGGCGCTCCGTGCGGCGCCGGGGGATCGTGTACCGAATACCGCGGCGCCGACAGTAGCGCCGGATCGCCCGACTGCTGTAGCCTTTGTCACCGACCACGCGCCGTGGTCGCAACCGTGGTCGCCCCCGGCCCTGGCGCTTGACACTGCCCTGCTCCAGCAAGGGGATCAACACGGTGCTTTCATGCTGCTGTCCCGGGGTCAGCACCAGGGTCAACAGTTGCCCCCGCCCGTCGGCCCGGAGATGGATTTTGGTGCTGAACCCTCCCTGGCTATAGCCGAGGGCTTCGGTTGCTGGCGCCCCCCTTTGGCCCCCGCCGCATGCTGATGCGCCCGTACCACCGTGCCATCCACGTAATGCACTTCCCAGTCCAGGCGCCCCGCGCTATCCGCTTGCTGTTGGACGGTGGCGAGGAGCCGCTCCCAGACCCCGGCCTGTCGCCAGCGATAGAAGCGGCTGGCGACGGTCTGCCAGGGCCCATACCGCGCCGGGAGATCGCGCCAGGGCGCGCCCGTCCGCAGGATCCAGAGCATCCCGTTGACGATCCGCCGATGATCGTGCGCGGGGCGCCCGGTCCGGGGCCGCTGGGGGGGCAGCAACGGAGCCAGCCGTGCCCACTGCTCGTTGGTCAGATCACCGCGGTTCAGAATAGTCATACCGGCTACTATACCCCGCCAGTTGGTCTTTGCAAACACGCCCTAGCCCATGTTGATACCATGAGTGTTCCCCCATAGCTCCTCTAGTTTCGGAAACATCTGTGTAAGTAGCCGCCTTATTGGCCCCCTGCTATGCTCCGGTAGATTTTTGATCCATGCCTCATGGAACTCTCGCAGATCGTCGGCGCTTTGCTCGGGAACCCCGGCGAATTCTGCGGCTCCTGCGAAAGCCTCTTCATTGTCCCTGATAATATAGTACACACTTGGCTGGAATACCCGTATCACTTCAAGAGAGATGAAGTCAACTGCATTGACTTCGCCTCGAATCCCAGATTGGGCATAGGTTAGGGATGTGGCATTCGCAAGGCGAACAACGTCGCGAGGTGTGGCAATGAAATGTTCTACCCCACCTGGATAGACATTGTTCCAGTAGCTCTGGTCAAACAATTCCTCAGGAGTATCCCTGAAAATCGTGTCGAGCCTCTCGGAAAGCATCTCCTGGAGTGCTGTGCGATCAGGTGCTGGAAGATCAACGGGAACCTGCACGATTTTCTCAAGGTATTGGTCTCCTGGCAAATCCTGCTTCTCGGTCAACGCTTTCACCACCATCTCCCTATCGAATGCAAGCAGATAGAGCACATTAGGAAAATCAGCAACGGCCTTGATAACGCGGAAGAGTTGCCTGATTTCTTCCGGGGTGAGCCGGTCTATGTCATCAATGACGATCACAATACGTTGATCCTGCTTCCGCAGTGTCTCGGCAATACTCTGCTTCAGGGCATTGATGTCCGGCTACTTCGGCTCTATGACTCTCTTGAGCACCTTCCCCGTCGAGGCGTAAGGAATCGGTGCTTCGGAAACTAGCCCGGCAAACTGAGCGAGGTGTCGTCGTGTCTGGCGCCAGCCTGATTTCAGGCGCCCGGCCAGGGCTGCCTGAAGCTGATCGAAGAACGCCCGGATGAGATTCTCGCGCCCGGAGAACCACCAGGGGTTGAAATGGACGATGATCGGCCGCTCGTCCTCTGGTCTGTCTTCAAGATAATGCACGATGAAGTTCACTACCGTCGTCTTGCCGGAACCCCAGGAGCCGTAGAGAGCGACGACGAACCCATCGGCTGGCGCCATTGCCAAGAGCGATTCGGCCAGACGCTGGGCAAACGTGCCGTAGGCCAGCCGATCATCCTCCGGCTTGGTCAGGGGCTTGTCTGACGAGAAAAGGTTATCGTTCGCTGCTGGCATCGCTTTCGTCCTCGCGGCATGGCCGGATGGACCGGTGTCGTGCCGGCCGCTCCTCTATAGTACTCTGTCTCCGCACTCTCGTTGACGCGACATCTCCGTAGGAGCATGGTTTGTGAAGAAGCTGCGACTAGGGCTGCCGGCCGGCAGCCTGCAAGAGCGTACCCTGGCCCTGTTTCATCAGGCGGGCTATCGGATTACCCTCAACGACCGGTCCTATGTCCCCCATATTGACGATTCCGAACTGGAAGGGCTGCTGATCCGCGCTCAGGAAATTCCGCACTACGTCGACTCGGGTGTCCTCGATGCTGGCATCACCGGGCTGGACTGGATCAAAGAGCGCGACGCGGCCGTGATCGAGGTCGCCGAGCTGGCCTACAGCCGGCATACGGATCGGCCGGCCCGCTGGGTCTTGGCGGTGCCGGACGACTCGCCCGTGCAGCGGCCCGAGGACCTCCAAGGCAAGCGGATTGCGACCGAGCTGGTGCGCTTCACCCGACGCTATCTGGCGGAATGTAGCGTCGAGGCCGAGGTTGAGTTCTCGTGGGGGGCGACCGAGGTCAAGGTGCCGGAGCTGGCCGACGCGATTGTGGAACTGACCGAGACCGGCTCTTCCCTGCGCGCCAACCGGCTCCGCATCGTCGCCACGCTGCTCGAATCGACGCCGCGGCTGGTGGCGCACGCGGCGGCGTGGGCCAATACGTGGAAACGGGAGAAGCTGGAGAATCTGGCACTCCTGCTAAAGGGCGCGCTTCAAGCAAGCGGCAAGGTGGGTCTGAAAATGAACCTCCCGGCGGACAAGCTGGAGCAAGTCACCGCGCAGTTGCCGGCCCTGCATACCCCTACGATCTCGCATCTCTTGGGCGGCGACTGGATCGCCATTGAGGTGATCGTAGACGCTGTGGTCGTCCGTGACCTGGCGCCCTCGCTCAAGCGGGCCGGCGCCGAGGGCTTGGTCGAGTATCCCTTGAACAAGGTGATCTACTGAGGTCAGACTCTAGCCCCCCTATGGTCCCCCCGTCCCGACGGGGGGACGGCATGTTCCCTCCACCGTCGCAACGGGGGAGGGCCAGGGTGGGGGCCAGCGAGCCGCCTTGGCGGTTCAGGCCCAGGGGAAGGCGACCGTCGGCTGGTTGACAAAGCGTTCCATCCCGAGGTTTAGCTGGATCTCGGTGCCCGGTGGTAGTTGCACGGTGAGGTGATTGCCTTCTACGCGCGTGGTGTGGCCCTGACCAGTGCCGTCGTCGGTGGGTCGTGCTTCCAGCAGCCCCGGATAGTACTGGACGCGCTCGGAGCGGTCCGGCCCCGGTTCTGCCGGGTCAATGGCGCTGGCGGTCGTGAAGCGGTGCTCGCCAAAGGCGCCGGCTTGGATCACCACCTCGCGGTCATGCACGGCGCTGAGGTTGACGAGATGCACCACTGCCCGACCGGCTTCGACTTTCGGGACGAGCGCCGCCACGTCGGGCGGCAGCCCGGCCCGCCGGCCTTGCGGATCGAAGTACCGCACCGGGGACATCAGTAAGCCACCGTTATAGACGACCTGCGGTGCGCCCAGGGTGGTCTGCACCAGGCCCTCCGTGAGTACCGGATTGAGCTGCTGCCAGTGGTGAACGTTGGCTTGCGAGAGGTCTTCCTCGTCCTCGCGGATGCGGTGCATGCGGTGGTAGACCTGCCCCAGGCTCTCGCTGAGGATGGCCTCCGGATAGGTCGGATTGTCGCCGACGAGGAACCGCAGCCACGGCGCCTCGTGCCCGTCGTCGTGCTTGCTGCGGAAGGAGCGTACTTCCCGCCAATCGCTCGCGCTGGATGTGCGGAGGTGCTCGATCCGCTGCCAATCGGCGTCGGCCATGGACATGTTCCACACGGCCACCGGGTAGAGCAAGTCCATTTCGCGGTACTCGAACCAGCCGTCATCGCGGTAGCGGTACGGCACCTTGAGCGTGCCGTTTTCCGTGATGCCCTGCTCGATAATGCGATCAATCTGCGTGCGGGGCAGGTCGAGGTAGCTGTGGTCGCCGGTGAGCAGCAGTGCGTTGGAGGCGGCGATGATCGCGGCCATGCCGATGTTGTAGAAGCCGTGCGGCCACGTCCAGCCGTAGAGGCCGCCCCACCACTTGCCGTTGTTGTACTCGCCGATCTTGCCGGAGAGGCCAACGTTGTCCGGGAGGAGACCGCCGTTCTGCCGGGCACGCTCGATCCAGGCCTCCGTGTAGTCCAGCACCCAGCGCTTGTACTTCTCGTCCCCGGTGTGCAGGTAGGCGTTGGTCACGAGGCTCGTAACCGCCAGGTTGGCCGGTACGTCGCCGCGCCCCAGACGCTCATGCATGGCCTGCCCCATGCGGCGGGCCAGTGCCGGGTCCTTCAGATCGTCGTAGTGGCCAATGCCCGGCACATCGTGAAAGGGTAGCCCGTAGCTCCGCATACTGGCACCCCAGCCATAGCTCGGCGGGTCCACGTCCGCGAAGCCCCAGCGGGGGCCGCCGCTGCCGTTGTGGGGGGCGCGGATCAGCTTCAGGTCGGGATCGTAGTTGGGCGCCTCCGGGTCTTCATCGAGATAGAACCCGGCAAACCGCTTGGCACGCGCCACCTGCTTCTGTCCTGTCGGGTCGGCGAGACTCAGGTAGTAGAAGTAGATGTAGCTCTCGCCCTGGTGGAACCAGTCGTAGCCGATCTCGAACTCCTTGTGGATTTGGCCGTAGCCGGTGAACTGCCACGTGACGGCGTCCCACTCCTTGATGGAGAGGGGCAGCAGGTGATCCCCGCCGCCGAGGATATAGAGCAGCGGCCAGGTATGGAAGCTCTCGTAGCCGTCGTCAGCGCCGTCGCGGGTGATGAACTCGTCGCGCCAGATCAGCGTACCGTCGTCGTCGGTGTACTTCTCCAGCATCGGGTAGACCGACTCGTTCATGGTGGCGATAAGCTGGCGTTGGAGCGCGGCCCAGGCCGGTGGGTACACGGAGCGAGTCGTGGCTGCAATCGTGGGCATAGCACAAACCTCCTGTGTTGAGGCGGGCTGCGCCGTCCTTGGCACGTCCGCAGCCGCGCATCGGTTACGCCGCATACTGTACCAGTACCCACCACGCCAAAGGCACCGGCACGTTTCCCAGGGCACTTGCCCCGTCTGTCGGAGCGCGATTATTGCCACAGCCGAGTCACGATGGTATATTGGCGGTGATGTTGTGCCTCGACTCACCTGGTATGGTGCTGGTGGGGCAAGTAGTGGCCGTCACTTGGGGCGGTCCGATAGGTACTGTCCGCAGGTGGCGGATACTTGTGGACAGAAGGAGGCAGGTGCGGTGGCAGGAGTAATTCGCAGACGCTATTTGGGTGGCGCCGCGGCGGCATTGGGTGGCCTATTGGCCGCCGCTTGCGGTGAAGTGGAAGTCCGCTACGTGCAAGGCCCGGCCGGGCCGGCCGGTGCGGCCGGCCCACGCGGTGAGCAGGGCGCCACTGGCGCGCAGGGCGCTACCGGCGCCGCCGGTGCGGCGGGCCAGGCGCAGACCTTCGTGCAGGAGAAGGTGGTCACGGTCGAGAAGATCGTGGATACCTCGCAGGGCATCCTCAAGTCGAAGAACCCGGTGACCATCGCGTGGACGACCTTCCGCGCGAAGAGTGACTGGGGCCCGCTGATGCAGAACAGCTTCCGCGAGAAGTTCCCCCACATCACGGTGGACCTGCGCCACCTGCAGGACATCAAGGCGCCAGCCGAGGGCCAGCACGGGAACTATCCGAAGATGTGGGCGCTGGTGGCGGCCGAGGACCTGGGCGATGTGTTTGCCTGGGACCCCTCACACTGGGTGTTCTACAACGCCATCCGGCGCGAGGTGGTACGCCCGCTGGACGACTTCATGGCCACCGACAAGCTGGACCTGACCCAGTGGTTCGAGCCGTTCATCACCTACCAGCAGTGGGAAGGCAAGATTTGGGGCCTGCCGAGTTGGGGCTGGACCGGCCATGACGGGATGCTCTACAACGAGAGCATGCTGCAGGAAGCCGGCCTGGAGTTCCCGGACGTGAAGTCGCCCGACTACACGATGGAGTCGCTGTACGAGCTGGCCGTGAAGGCCAACCAGTTCCACCAGCGGAACGGGGGCTTTGGCATCCGCACGACGCTGCCGGGGGCGATTGGGGTGACGATCATCACCCGGGCGTTCAACTCGGACAACTTGACGCCGGACGGGGCGAAGTTCATCGTCCATTCCGACGCCAAGGCGCGGGAGGGGATGCGCTGGGTGTACGACCTCTCGAACAAGGAGCGGGCGATGGCGGTGGACAAGGATCACGCCACGCGACCGTTGCCGGAAGGCGTGAGCTTCAACGGCGGGAAGATCGCGATCCAGCAAGCGGGGTCGTTGAGCGTGTTCGGGGCGATCCGCACGGTGGAAGGCGGGGAATCGCCACTGTTCAGCTTCAAGTCGGCGTTGTTCCCCCGCCGCACGGATGGCAAGCGGCCGTCGCAGCTGCGGGGTGGCACGTGGCAAGTGGGTGAGCCGAAGTCCGGCACGAAGCACCCGGAAGAGGGGTACGAGTTCGTCAAGCACCTGAGCAGCCGGTTCGGGTCGCTGACCTTCAACACGGTGGGTCGGAACGGGGCGCTGGTGCGGCCGGACATCATGGACGATCCCTACTTTGCCGACCCGCGGTTCCGGGTGTTCCTGGAGAACTTCAACAACTCGATGCTGCACATCGTGCCGGTCAACTTCCGCGGTTCCGACTACGAAGGGGCGGTCAGCAAGTCAATCCGGCCGTGGCTGCAAGGCAAGGTCGGGTTCGAGAACGGACTGATCTCGGCGGAAGAGGCAGTGAACATCGTCTTGGCGAAGGACCCGCTGTAGGGGAAGCTGCCGGGCGCCGTTCGGAACGAGCGTCCTAGCACCCATTCGTCATTCCCGCGCAGGCGGGAATCCAGGCGCCCGGCCGTGTTTCGGCCGGGCGCCTTTTGCGTTGTGCGCGGTGATCGAGCGCCGTCAACTTGCAGTGCTACTGTTGCCGCAACCTGGTCATGATGGTATATTGACGGCTGCATATCCGGCGCAGTATGGCTGGGTCGGAGAAGGACCGTCACTTGGGACGGCCCATTGAGCACTACCGGCACTAGCCGGATACTTGCGGAGAGAAGGAGACAGTTTCGGTGGCAGGAGTAATTCGCAGACGCTATTTGGGTGGCGCCGCGGCGGCATTGGGTGGCCTATTGGCCGCGGCTTGCGGTGAAGTCGAAGTCCGCTACGTGCAAGGCCCGGCCGGGCCGGCCGGTGCGGCCGGCCCACGCGGTGAGCAGGGCGCCACCGGCGCGCAGGGCGCTACTGGCGCCGCCGGTGCGGCGGGGCAGGCGCAGACCTTCGTGCAGGAGAAGGTCGTCACGGTCGAGAAGATCGTAGACACCTCGCAGGGTATCCTCAAGTCCAAGAACCCGGTGACCATCGCGTGGACGACGTTCCGGGCGAAGAGTGACTGGGGTCCGCTGATGCAGAACAGCTTCCGCGAGAAGTTCCCCCACATCACGGTGGACCTGCGCCACCTGCAGGACATCAAGGCGCCGGCCGAGGGCCAGCACGGCAACTACCCGAAGATGTGGGCGCTGGTGGCGGCCGAGGACCTGGGCGATGTCTTTGCCTGGGACCCGTCGCACTGGGTGTTCTACAACGCGGTCCGCCGCGAGGTGGTACGGCCACTGGACGACTTCATGGCCACCGACAAGCTGGACTTGACCCAGTGGTTCGAGCCGTTCATCACCTATCAACGGTGGGAAGGCAAGATTTGGGGGCTACCGAGTTGGGGCTGGACCGGACAGGATGGCATCCTCTACAACGAGAGCATGCTGCAAGAAGCCGGCCTGGAGTTCCCGGACGTGAAGTCGCCGGATTACAGCATGCAGTCGCTGTACGAGCTGGCCGTGAAGGCCAACCAGTTCCACCAGCGGAACGGGGGCTTTGGGATCCGCACGACGATGCCCGGGGCGGCCGGTGTGACGATCATCTGCCGGGCGTTCAACTCGGACAATCTGACGCCGGACGGGAAGAAGTTCATCGTCTATTCCGACGCGAAGGCACGGGAGGGGATGCGCTGGGTGTACGACCTCTCGAACAAGGAGCGGGCGATGGCGGTGGACAAGGACCATGCCACCCGGCCGTTGCCGGAGGGCGTGAGCTTCAACACCGGCAAGGTGGCGATCCAGCAGGCGGGATCGTTGAGCGTGTTCGGGGCGATCCGCACGGTGGAGGCCGATGACTCGCCGCTGTTCACCTTCAAGTCGGCGCTGTTCCCCAAGCGCACGGATGGCAAGCGGCCGTCGCAGTTGCGTGGTGGCACGTGGCAGGTGGGTGAGCCGAAGTCCGGGACGAAGCATCCGGAAGAAGGCTACGAGTTCATCAAGCACCTCAGCAGCCGGTTCGGGTCGCTGACCTTCAACACGGTGGGCCGGAACGGGGCGCTGGTGCGGCCGGACATCATGGACGACCCGTGGTTTGCGGATCCGCGGTTCCGGGTGTTCCTGGAGAACTTCAACAACTCGATGCTGCACGTGGTGCCGGTCAACTTCCGCGGTCCCGACTTCGAGGGGGCCATCAGCAAGTCGCTCCGGCCGTGGATGCAAGGCAAGGTGGGGTTCGAGAACGGGCTGATCTCGGCAGAGGAGCAGGTCAACATCGTCCTGGCGAAGGACCCGCTGTAGGGGAAGCTACCGGGCGCCGTTCGGAACGAGCGTCCTAGCACTCATTCGTCATTCTCGCGCAGGCGGGAATCCAGGCGCTCGGCCGTGTTTCGGCCGGGCGCCTTCTGTATACTCCTGACAGTCGAGGACCGCCAAGGAGGTGGAAGTGCGGATCACGGACATCCTGGTGCATCAGCCGCTCGGGCTGGTCCGCATCCGGACCGATGCCGGAATCGAAGGCCTCTGCGACGGCGCCAACGAGGAAGCGGCGCGGGTCATTCCCGACATCTATGGGCCGGTGCTGATTGGGCGCGATCCACTCGACCGGGAGTGGATTTGGCAGCGGCTCCACAACTTCGACCGCGAGCGTTACGTCACCGAGAACCGTATTCGCGGCCTGATTGACGTGGCGTTGTGGGACCTGGCGGGCAAGGTCGCCGGCGTGCCCGTGTGGCAACTGATCGGCGGTGTGCGCGACCGTATTCCGTGCTACCGCAGCGGCCACGAGCTACCCAACGTCGAGGACTATGTACACGACGCGCTGCACCACCAGGCGCAGGGCTTCAAGGGCTACAAGGACCACTGCCATAACGGCCCGGAGTTCATGATGACGGTCGCGCGGGAAGCGCGGTCGGCGGTCGGTCCCGACTTCCACCTGATGCACGACGCCAACGCCATCTACATCTACACCGAGGCTATCCGCGTCGGGCGCGAGCTGGAGCGCCAGGACTACACCTGGTTCGAGGAGCCGCTGTCCGACTACGACTATCACGGACTCCAGCGGCTGGCGAGCGAGCTGGATATTCCCATTCTGGCCACGGAATACCTGCCCGGTAGCATCTGGTCCACGGCGCAGGTCGTCACCATGCAAGCCTGCGACATCATCCGTGCGAGCATTACGTGGCGCGGGGGCATTACCGACGTGCTCAAGCTGGCGCGGCTGGCCGAGGCGTTCGGGATGAAGATCGAGATTACGTCCGGGGGCGTGTGCTGGTACTTCGCTCATGCCAACTGCTATGGCGCGATCCACAACACGACCTTTTGCGAGCATTGGGAGCGGACGCCCGATCCGATTGTGACCAACCACCTACCGGTCGTGGACGGCCACATGCACATGCCGACGCAGCCGGGGCTCGGGTTCGAGCTGGATTGGGACCTCGTGCAAGCACGGACCGAGCGTGTCGTGTCGGCCGTGGAGGCAGCAGGGTCCGGAAGCTAACGGCGGGGACGAGGGTGTTGTGGCCCCCACCCTCGCCCTCCCCCGTTGCGACGGGGGAGGGAACACACCGTCCCTCCGCAGCGCGGGGGGACTATAGGGGGGCGGTGTGGTATCCGCCGTCCGAGAAGATGAGGAGAGTGCCATGAAGATCGCGGAAATCAAGCTCAGTATCATCGAGCGACCCGGTGGCGGGGAGCATCGGCTGGTCGAGGTGCCGGGGTTACGCCGTATCCAATATACCCACAAGGGGTTCCCTACCTCCCGGCCGGAGTATCATCCGTTTCTCATTGTCCGCACCGATGACGGGATCGAGAGCATTGCCCAATGTACCCAGGGCCCGGCCCAAGCCAAGGACATGGTTGATCTCCTGCGGGGGATGGCCATTGGCGAGGATCCGTTCCGCCGCGAGCACTTCTTTCAGAAGTTCGAGGTGGCGCGGCGCTGGCTGTATCGGCCCTATGCGTGGTCGGGTGCTTTCGATCACTGCCTGTGGGACATTGCCGGCAAGGCCACCAACCAGCCGGTCTACAACCTGCTGGGCAAGGTGCGTGACCGCATTGCCGTCTATCTGATGGGCGGTGACACGGACCTCGACGGATACAAGCACCACATCGAGGCGGGCCGCGAGAACTCGGGCATCTTCGCCTACAAGATTCACAGCTACAAGGGCGGCAAGGCAGACGTGCCCATCATCCGCGGCCTGCGCGACTACGTCGGACCGGACTATGACCTCATCAACGATCCGGTCCGCTCGTACACGCTGGAAGAGGCGATCATGATCGGGCGGTTGATGGAGGAGTTGGATTACGTCTGGCTGGAGGAGCCGATCCACGAGGAGAACATCCTCCAGCTGCAGGAACTCTGCGCGGCGTTGGTCATGCCCGTGATGGGTCACGAACCGATGCAAGCCGATATGGAAGGATCGTGTCAGCGGCTGTTGCTGAAGGCGACCGATCTCATCCGCGCAACCGGACTCCATGGCGTGACCCAGACGATGAAGAGCGCCAACTTTGCCCAATGCTACGGGGCGAACATCGAGTTGAACGGGCATGGCGGCCTATTCGGAGCCGTGAACACCCACATGCAGATGGCGATTACCAACACGACCTTTCACGAGGTCGGCGGTGACGGCATGGGGGTGGCCAGGCAAGCGGAAGAGTTCGGCGCGATGAATGCGCCGACGGTCAAGGATGGCTATATTGCGCCGCCGGATGGCCCTGGGTTTGGCATCGAATGGGACATGAAGCAGTTCCGGCGTCGTCTGGTGGAGGAGTATTAGGCGGGCGGCGTGCCCCCACCCTCGCCGTCCCCCTGCCGCAGCGGGGGGACCATAGGGGGGCCGGTGGCGAGCGAAGCGGAGGCGGGAAGAGGCTGATGAAGATAACGGACATCAAGGTCCATCTACCGTTGGGCTTGCTGCGTATCCAGACCGACGCCGGGATTGAGGGCCTGAGTGACGGCTGTAGCGCCACCTGTGCCGAGTTCATCCAGCAGGTGTACCGGCCGGAACTCCTGGGCCAGGACCCGTACCATCGGGAAGTCATCTGGCAGCGGTTGATGCACTTGGAGCGCCTACGCTATCCGCCCGCCAACGTCTATCGGGCCGTGGTGGACAACGCGCTGTGGGACTTGGCCGGGAAGGCCGCCGGGATGCCGGTGTGGAAGCTCTTGGGCGGCTACCGGGACCATATTCCCTGCTATCGCAGCGGCCCCGATCTGGAAACCGTAGACGAATACGTGGAGGACGCCCTGCGCGTGCAGGCGCTCGGCTTCAAGGGCTACAAGGACCACTGCTGGCGTGGTCCGGCAGTGATGATTGACGTGGCGAGAGCACTGCGCGCGGCGGTGGGGCCGGACTTTCATCTGATGCACGATGCGGTCCAGGTCTACGAATACAACGGGGCGGTGAAGGTGGGGCGCGAGCTGGAACGGCAGCAGTTCACCTGGTTCGAGGAGCCGCTGCGCGACTTCGACTACCTCGGCCTACGGAAGCTCTGCGCCACGCTGGAAATACCCATCGCGGCCACGGAGTTCCTCCCCGGCTCGATCTACAGCACGGCGCAGGTGCTGGCGCTGCGGTCGGCGGATATTGTGCGAGCCAGTAACGGCTGGCGCGGTGGCATCACCGATCACATGAAGATTGCCCAGCTTGCCGAGGCGTTCGGCGTCAACCTGGAGATTACGTCGCTCGGCTCCAACTGGGGGTTTGCCCACGCCAACCTCTACGGCGCGATCAAGAACACCACTTTCCATGAGAACAACTCGGATCTCGACCGCGATCCGATCGTGCGGAATCCGCTCCAAGTGCGGGACGGCATTCTGTACATGCCTAGCGGACCGGGGCTAGGATTCGATCTCGACCCGGAGATCGTCGCGCAGCGCACCGAGCGCATAGTGTAGGTGGGGAGAGGGCGGTCGGACCTACCCCCAACCCCCTCCCTGAAGGGAAGGGGCTACAGGCCAGGCACCGCACTGACTCCCCTTCCCTGGCAGGGAAGGGGCCGGGGGTTAGGTCCGATGTCCGAGGATGCGTCGGCGATGCCTAAGCGGCCCAACTTCCTCTTCCTGATGACCGATCAGCAGCGTGCCGATCATCTCGGCTGCGCCGGTCATCCCGTTCTGCGGACGCCGCACCTCGATGCCTTGGCGGCCAGCGGCGTCCATTGCAGGCGGGCCTACGTCACCAATCCGCTCTGTATGCCGTCGCGCTCGACGCTCTACACGGGTCTGACGCCGCGCGGTCACGGGGTACGCACCAACGGGATTGACCTCGATCCCCGTATCCCGACGTTCACCGAGGCGCTGCGGCGAGCCGGCTATCGCACGCACAGCGTCGGCAAAATCCATCTGCGCGTGTACGGACTCCCGACCGGCGCCTCGGCGGAGGACATTGACCCGGCAGACTTTCCCGAGGCCCGTGACCTGTGGCGTAGTGGACGAATTACCGACCTGCCAGTGCCCTACTATGGGCTGGAGACGGCCGATTTCACCGGCGGTCATGGCGGCGGCATCTACGGTCACTACTTGCAGTGGCTGCGGACCGAGCACCCCGGCGCGGAGGAACTGTTGCACCCATCCGCCGGGGAGCCAGCACGGACCGGCGCCGGTCAGGCTTGGACGATGGCCCTGCCGGCGGACCTGCATTACAACACCTGGTGCGCCGACCGCACGATTGACTTCCTCGAATCGGCGGCTGCGGACGCCAGCGACGGGCGTCCCTTTGTGGCCTGGTGCTCGTTTCCCGATCCGCACCATCCCTACTGCCCGCCCCGCCCTTGGGATCGCGCCTACGTGCTCGACGACGTGCCACCACCGACCCGCCGCGCCGGCGAGCTGGACGAGCTGGCGCCGCACTTCCGGCAGGTGTTTGCCGAGGGGCTGCCGACAAGCGGCCGGGTGGCGCCGACGAACATCCCCGACGAGCAGTTGCGCGAGATCACCGCTCTGACCTACGGGATGGTCAGCTTTGTGGATGAGCAGGTCGGGCGGGTGATGGCGGCGCTCGACCGCCTGGGGCTGCGCGAGAACACCGTCGTCGTGTTCCTGGCGGATCATGGCGAGATGCTGGGCGATCACTGGCTGCTGAACAAAGGCCCGTTTCATTTCGACGGCATCCTGCGCGTGCCCTTCATTTGGAGCTGGCCCGGCCGTTTTCCGGCCGGTGTGCAGAGCGACGCGCTGGTGAGCCTGCTCGACGTGGCGCCGACGATCCTGGACCTCGCCGGCGAGCCGGTCCCGGAGGGTACGGTGCCACCCGAGCCGGAAGCGCCGGCCATGCTGCCGCCGTGGCCGGGGCAGGTCCTGACGCCGCTGCTGGAGGGACGGGTGACGTCGGTCCAGCCGGCGGTGGTGGTGGAGAACGACGAGGACTACCTGGGGCTGCGGCTGCGGACCGTGGTGACGGACCGCCACCAGCTGACGGTGTATCCGGGGCAGCCGTATGGGGAGCTGTTCGACACGCAGGAGGACCCAGGGCAGCTGCACAATCTCTGGTGGCAGCGGGAGTACGCCGGGTTGCGGCGCGACCTGCAGGCGCTGCTGCTGGAGCGGCTCGTGCTGACGGACAACCGGCTGCCGCGCCGCCTAACCCACGCTTGACGTGTCGTCGTCGTTCGTAGTTCACGTAGGAATCCAGTCGGATGGCCCGCTGTTATACTCCGGCAGCTTGCGCCGGCGGCGGATGGCGTTGTGGCGCTGTCCGTACTGCCGGTTAGGAGGGAGCTATGCTCAATATCGCCGTCGTCGGCATGGGCGGCATCGGCAACCGACACGCCGGCTGCTATCGTCACAATCCCCATACGCAGGTCGTCGCCGTCTGCGATGCGCTCCCGGAGAAGGCCGAGCAGGGCGGGCGGGAGTATGATTGCCCGGCATTCGCCTCCGTCGAGGCGCTGGTCGGGTCGGGGATACGGATTGACGCAGCGAGCGTCTGCACGGCCGGGGAGGAGAACGGCGGCGATCACTACGCGCCGACGATGGCGCTCTTGGGCGCCGGCATTCCGGTGCTCGGCGAGAAACCGATCTCCAACCGCATCCCGGAAGCGCGGGAGATGGTCGCCTTGGCCAAGGAGAAGCGCCTGCCCTACGGCATCAACCTCAACCACCGCTTCACACCGGCCGCGCGGCGCGCCCGCGAATGGCTCGATGCCGGTCGCCTGGGCGAGATGAACTTCGTCAACATGGCGATGTGGATCAGTAACCCGAATGAGAGCAGCGAGCACTTTCACATGCGCGCGCTGCATCCGCACTCGCTCGACGTGATGCGGTACTTCGCGGGTGACGTACAGAAAGTCCATGCCTTCTTCAAGAAGGGCCAGGGTCGCACGATCTGGTCCAACGTGCAGGTCAATCTCTTGTTCGAGAGTGGCGTCATCGGCCACCTGCTCGGCAGCTACGACGGCGGCGGGCCGGGCCGACCGTGGGGGCTGGAGACCTGCGAGCTGATCGGCAGCGAGGCGCGGATCATCATTCGGGAGGCGTGCGAGGTGTTGGAGTTCCAGCCGCGTTTCGGCCTGGAGCATGAGACGTACCATCATCCCGGCGGGATGGAGAGCTTCAACGACACCTTCCAGAGCCGCATAGATCAGTGGGTTGCCGATCTGCGGAATCAGGTTCCGCCGGAGCAGGTGGATGGCAAGGCGGAGGACGCGCTGAAAGTCCAGCTCATCATCGAGGCGGCCATCGAGAGTTGGGCGAACGATAGCGTCGTGACGGTACCGGAGTAGAGGCAATGAAGCTGGGTTTCAACTCGGTCCTGTTCGGTGGCTACCCGCTGGAGACGGCGTTTCAATACGCGGCGCTCTGCGGCTACGACGGTATTGAGGTGTCGGCTATATCGGGCATGAGTGAGCACTTGGTCTTGGAGCGGTGGCGCGAGATCGTGCCGGAGATCAGGCGCCTCGCCCAGGAGTACGACCTGGAGCTGCTGGCGATGGAGCAGCCTTCGCGTGACTCAGAGCGGATGGAGGCGGCGATGCAAGCGGCCGTCGAGGCGGGCATTCCGGTCATCAACTGCGGGCCGGGGGGTACGACTGACGATCCCGCGTCGCTCGATGAGGTCATCAACTCGCTTGGCCAGCTGGCCGACCGCGCGGAGCACTACGGCGTGACGCTCTGTGTCAAGGCGCACGTCGGGCACGCCGTCTATAACACGCCGACCTCGCTCCAGGTGCTCGACGCGATCACCTCGCCGGCGTTCGGGCTGGACATGGACCCCAGCCACATCTATCGGGCGGGTGAGGACCCCGTTGTGGCACTGGGGGCGGTGGTTGAGCGGATCAAGCACGTCCACATCCGCGATTGCAAGGGGCGGCAGCACGGGCCGGGGAGTCCGACGTTCCAGGCGAACGGGCGCGGGGATATTGACCTCCTGAGCTACGTGCGGGTGCTGCACGAGCATGGCTACGCCGGTGCGCTGGACCTGGAGATCATCGGGGCCAAGGAGTACGCGCTGCCGGCGTGCGTGGCGATAGCGGCAGAAGCGCGCGGTCACCTGCAAGCCTGTCTGCAATCCTGCGGTGCGCGCTAGAACTGGCCCCCCTGTGGGTCCCCTCACAGGGGTAGGTTTTTTGTCTGCATCAGGATTTTCGGGATGCAGGGATGAGCAGGATGGATTCCCGCTTTCGCGGGAATGACGAATGGGGCAGCGGGAATGACGGGGCCGGGGAGCCACGACTCGCCCGTCATTCCGGCTTCCGCCGGAATGACGGGGGCCTGGGCGCGATGAATCGCGCCCCTACAAAAAACCTACCCTTGTCAGCCTGTGGTCCCCCCACTGCGATAGGGGGACGGGGGTGGTGGGGGCCGTTCGCCACTGACCATTGGCCTGGCGGCTACAGCTCGAAGACCGGCTCCATCAGTGCCCACCACTCGTCGGGGCTTGCTTCCGGGGCGCGCTGCTGAAAGGTCCGCATCAACTCGTCCCACTCTTGGGCCTTGGGGTCTTCGGTATAGCGCGGGAAGTCCACTAGCGGATCGAACTCGTCGGTCGTCTCCATATACATGAACAGGCGCGTGCCGAGCAGGAAGATCTTCATTTGGGTGATGCCGACATCGCCGAGCCGGGCCGTGACTTCCGGCCACACGTGGCGATGGTATTCCTTGTACTGCTCGATGGTCTCGGGGTTGTCGCGCAGGCAAAGGGTGAGTCCATAGTACTTCATGGTAGGCCTCCTCTTTGGTCTCCCGCTTCGCAGGGGGCGTGGATTCCCGCTTGCGCGGGAATGACGACTACACAGCGGCAGCCCCATCACCAGCTTGGCGTGGATTCCCGCGCAAGCGGGAATGACGGTGGTGGCTCGAAAAGGATACGCTATGATTGCCGGTGGAGGGCTAGATCATGGTCGACCTTGCTACTCCAGTGCGGACTCCCGATGCTCTGCAGCGCCCAGTGCGTGTGCCCGGCCTGAGCGGGGCGAACATCGAGCTATTGATGCCGGATGATGCGTACTACGAGGTTGTGGATGGGGAGGTCTACCGTCTGTCGGGTAGTGGCATGGAGCACGGCATCCGAGGAATGCGCCTGGCTGGGCCGCTTACAATGTACGTCTACCAGCACAACCTGGGTGAAGTGCTCCACCCGGATACGCGCTACGTGCTCGCCGAGGACGAAGATGGTATCCGGCGTATGCGTGGCCCCGACCTGAGCTTCATCCGGCGTGAGCGTATGCCGCTCCCTCCCTACCCGCCGGGATTCGTGCGCTTAGTCCCTGATCTGATCGTGGAGGTGCGCTCACCTCACGACACGTTCTCCGAGCTGCAGCGGCGCATCAACGACTTTCTGGATGCCGGTACCCGACTGGCCTGGCTGGTGGACCCGCTGAAACGGACGGTGACGGTCTTTGCAGCGGATCGGGAGCCGCGCACACTCGACGCGGCCGCCGAGCTGGATGGCGAGGACGTAGTGCCGGGCTTCCGGCTCTCCGTAGCAGCTATCTTTACTTGATGGGTATGCTCGCTGCTAGGGTAGGGCGCAACATGTTGCGCCCCTACAAGCGTTTATTTCGCCTGCTTTTTTTGGTTTTCCGGCCCTGGATTCCCGCTTTCGGAGACCTTTGCATAACCCCCAAATGGAGTGCGAGAGGGACAATGCACCACTCCTCGCTAACCTGGAAGGACCGGTTTTTGGATTCCCGCCTTCGCGGGAATGACGGGTTACGCAAAGGTCTCCTTTCGCGGGAATGACGGGGCCGAGGTGAGGGCGCCCACAAGGGACGCCCCTACTGCTGGATGCCGGCGTTTGCGGGAATGACCGGGAGAGGTCAACAGCGCCTACCCACCGTGATCTACCAGCCGGCGGCATGGCCGCCGGGGGCGCGGGGGTCGGCGCCACCGCTGCGTGCGCCGCTTTCCGGGTCTACGACAATCGCGCAGACGCGGGAAACGCCGCCCCAAGCATTGTCGGCATGGACCTTGTGACCCCAGGCGGCGAGTTGCTCGCGCACGGCTGTCGGTACGCGGGTCTCGGCGTTCAGCCGGCCTGGGTGATAGACGTGCGGCCAGAATGAGTTCGGGAAGTTGTCGCTGCAAATCCGCGGCGCCTCGATAGCGGCTTGGGGATCGAGACCGAACTCCACGACATTGAGGAACACCTGCAACATCCCCTGCACTTGCTGATCGCCGCCCGGACAGCCGAAGGGCATGAAGCTGTGGCCGTCGCGTAGCGCCAAGGCCGGATTGGGGGTCAGGCGCGGCCGTTTCCATGGCTGGAGGCGCGAGGCGTGCTGGGGGTCGAGCCACGTCTGGGTACCCCGGGAGGAGACGGCAAAGCCCAGCCCGGGGACAATCGGGGTGCCGAAGATGCCGTCGGAGGGCGTGGCCGAGAAGGTGTTGCCGTCCGCATCCACGACGCAGACGTAGGCCGTATCGGACTCCGGCTCGCGGTAGTCCGGGCGCGGTGGGCTGCCGGCGGCGGCGGTGCCGTGGCCGTTCTGGTAGCTCCACGGATCGCCGGCGGGGGGCATCTCGCCCCACGTGCGGCCCTCGCGGATCAGCTCGCGCCGCGCGGCCGCATAATCCTTGGACAGCAGGCCGGCGAGCGGCACGTCAATCAGGTCCGGATCGCCGTAGTACCGCTCCCGGTCGGCGAAGGCCAGATCGAGCGCATTGGCAACGGTGTGTAAGTAGGCCGCTGTGCCGCGGCCCATAGCCCGGAGGTCGAAGCCTTCCAGGAGGTTGAGGGCTTGGAGCAGCGTCGGCCCCTGGCACCACGGCCCGCAGCTATAGACATCGTAGCCGCGGTAGGTCGTGTGCGCGGGCGGCTCGACTTTCACCGCGAACTCAGCGAGGTCCTGGGCGGTGAGGATGCTGCCCTCTTCCTGGTAGAACGACACGATCTGCTGGGCAAGCTCGCCCCGGTAGAGGAGATCGCGGGCGGCCATAATCCGCGCCGCCCGGTCGCCGCCGGCGTGGGCCTCGGCGTCAATGAGGCGCTGGAACGTTGCGGCGAGGTCGGGCTGGCGGAAAATCTCGCCAACCGCCGGCACGCGGCCGTTGGGCAGCCACACGGCTGCCGATGAAGGCCACTGGGTCAAGGGATAGCCCGGTTGCGCGGCGCTGGCGATGGATTCGTGTAGCCCCGGCCACATGGGGAACCCCTCCCGCGTCAAGTCCAGGGCCGGCTGGAGCACCTCGGCCAGACTGAGCGTGCCGAACCGCGCCAACGCCGTGAGCCAGGCGTCGGGAGCGCCCGGCGTCACAGTCCGTGACACGCCGGCCGGGAGATCGCCGCCGTAGCGGGCAAGGTAGTCGTCCAGCGAGGCGGCCTGTGGCCAGCGTCCGAGGCCGCTGACCGTGAACACGCGGCTGCGGCCGGAGCCGGCGTTCGTGCTGCCGGCCTCATCGTCGGCGCCGTTGGCGAGGAAGACGACGATGGGCGCCACGCCACCGAACATGGCGGATTGCGGTTCGACGACGTTCAGGCAGATACCGGCGGCGACACCGGCGTCAATCGCATTGCCACCCTGCTCCAGTATCCGCAGGCCGCCCATCGTGGCATGGTAATGCACACTTGAGATCATGTAGCGGCGCCCCAGCACGGACGGACGGTGGACAAAGTCCGGCGCTCCGTCCATACCGGCGGCCGCCTCGAATTCGGTGTGCATCTCCTGGAGGTCCGGCGTTGTCGTGGCCATTGGTCTCTTACTCCCTCCGACGTGCTGTGAGCGTCCGCGCGGCTTCTTCACTAGCGCCCGGCCAGATCAGGGCTGGCGCGCAGCACTCGTTCCAGATGCTTACGGGTCTTGGCGTAATCAACGGACGCGCCCGGTAGCGGTGGCGGCTGTCCGTCCTGTTCGGCCAGCCAGCCCGGATAGCCGGGGATGATGATGCTCAAAGGCCGGCCCGTCTCTACATCGAAGCGGATTTCCAGATCATCGCCAATCGGCTCGGCAACCCCACCCCGCCCCTCGCTGCCAGGGAGGAATACCTCCAGCCAACCGCCGTCCGGGATGTAGCGCCAGCGGGCGGCCGGCAACCCTTCGATGATGAGGGTAATGGCAGTGGTAGGGGCTGATGTAGTGGTCACCGTAACTCTCGTCCTCAGTGCCATTGTAACCGTTGGACCTAACCCCCGGCCCCTTTCCCTGACAGGAGTGGGGGTTGTCTGCATCAGGATTTTCAGGATGGAAGGATGAGCAGGATGGGTGGTGGCCGCGGGAGTGGGCAGCAACCCCGAGCCTGGTGCCTCGCCAACGCCAGGGAGGACCCGGGGGCTTGCCAGTGCCATGTACGAGAGCCGAGGGACACGAATAGTCCTGGATTCCGGCTTCCGCCGGAATGACGAGGGCCAGGGGCGCGATGAATCGCGCCCCTACAGCAATAACCTACCCTTGTCAGCCCCCCTATGGTCCCCCCGCTTCGCAGGGGGACGGTGCATTCTCTCCCTGGGAGATGGCTCCGGGGGAGGGTTAGGGAGGGGGCCGGGGCTGCGGACTGGGGGAACCTCGCCTACACTTAGGCTGCCCGGAGTGCTATGGTGGCAATGACTCCACTTCTGCCAACCTGGGCGGGCCGGTTTTTGGATTCCCGCCTTCGCGGGAATGACGGGTTATACAAAGGTCTCCGAAAGTGGGAATGACGATTGCTGCAAAGGTCTCCGGAGGGAGTAGTCAGGACGATGACGACGACGGAGCGGCCCCAACGTACCTTGACGGCGCGGGTGGTCTTTGCGGCCCCCGGCCAGCAGGCCAACGGACTTGCTGCGGCGCCGGAGGGCCTGTGGATCTGCGACCAGCGGAACGATCACTGCTATCTGGTGCGCTATGACACCGGCGCTACGATCACCGCGTTTCCCAGCCCGGTGCGGAATGCGAGCGGCATCGCGTATGGTGCCGGGTCGGTGTGGCCGGCGGCAAACCGCATACCGGCGGCTGCCTACCGGCACGATGCCACGACCGGGCACTGTCTGGCCGACCTGGTGTTCCCGGACGCCGACCGAGGGGGAGTCCACGGTATCGAGTGGGCGCCCACCGATCCGGCGGCGCTGGCAACGTTGCCACCGGCCGAGCCACCGCCCCCGCCACTGCGGCGGGAGGCGCCGGGCGGCGAACTCATCGGCCAGCGTGGCACTGCCGGGACGCTGTGGGTCACGCGACCGGGCCTGATGATTATTCAGTGGATTGACGCCGAGACGGGCGAGCTGTTGCGGACCATCCCGTTCCCGGAGGCGCGCTCGCACGGCATCTACTGGGATGCGGCGGATGGGAGTGTCGTCTGTGTCGAGACGAACCACAACCATATCTACCGGCTCGATGCGACCGACGGGACGATACGCGAAATGTGGGTGGTGGATAGCATTGACGGGCCGCGTGGTTTGGTCAGTGGGGCGTTGCATGGTGACGAGACAACGCCGCGGTTCGAGGTCCACGGCATGACCCGCGATGCCGAGGGGCGGATTTGGGTCTGCGATGCGGCGACAAACTTGGTTGCCGTGCTGGAAGATTGAGCGTGCGGGACGGGACTCACCCCCCTCACAGGGGTAGGTTTTTTGTCTGCATCAGGATTTGCAGGATGCAAGGATGAGCAGGATGGATTGCGGCTTTCGCCGCAATGACGGATAGGGCTGACGTGACGACTGGGCCGCTGCCTCCCCCGGTCCCCGCAGCGCACCGGTTAGCGGTGGAAGAAGAAGCGCTCGGCTCGGCGCTCATGCGCTCTCAGCCTCCGCAGTATGCTCCTGGCGGTAGGTGGCGCTGGCGGCATTTAGTGCGGTCAGCGCGTCGGCTGGGAGGGCGAGGCGGGTGCCGGCGAGGTGCTCGTCCACGTGCGCGGGACTTTCGGCGCCGCCGAGGACGCTGGTCACTTCGGGGTGGGTCAGTACCCAGGCCACACACACGGCGGCGCGGCTCACCCGCAGGCCGGACGCTACCTCGTCGAGCACCTGCACCAGTCGCTCCAGAGGGCTGCCGTGCTCGACGGCGCGTCCCGGCGCCAGGTGGCCGGCATCGAGGGGGCTGTAGGTGAGCAGTCCCAGACCGGCGGACCGCACGACCGGGAACAACTCGCGCTCAAGCTGCTGCACGCGATGCTGGCCGGTGTCCGAGAGCGATTCGCCGGCGATGGTGAAGTATTCTTCGAGGCCGGCGATGGGGGCGCGGCCGGACTGCGTAGACAAGGTGACGAACTCGCTTACCTGCGCTGCGGAGTGGTTGGAGGCGCCCCAATACCTGATCTTGCCGCTGTGGATTAGGGCGTCCATCGCGCCGACGATTTCCGCGGCCGGTGTTTCTGTGTCCGGCTGGTGGAGTAGGTAGAGATCGAGGTAGTCGGTACCGAGCCGACGGAGGCTGTTTTCCGCTTGCTGGAAGAGGAAGTCGCGCGTGAATTTCGCCGGTCGCAAATTGTCGCCGTCGTGTGCGAGAGGGAGGAACGGCGGGACTTTGGTGCAGATCACGACGCGGTCGCGGTGGCCGCGGATGGCCTTGCCAAGTGACTCCTCGGCGCCGCCCCAGCCGTAGGCCACCGCCGAGTCGAAGAAGTTGACGCCTTGCGCCAGGCAGTGGCGCAAAACCTGCTGACCGCGCGGCTCGTCACGGATGCGCGGGAAATTCCGGAAGGCGGTGCCCTGGCAGAGGCGCGAGACGTGGAGGTCGGTGTTTCCGAAACGGACACGCGGGGCGGGCTGGTCGGTCGGTGTGGAGATCATTGGTGTCTTTAGTGTCTTTAGGCGGAGTGGGCGAGCGCGCGGCCGGGGAGGGCGGTCGTCATCTCGCCGTTTTGCAGCACCGGCTGGCCGGCGACGATCACGCAGTCCACGCCGGTGGAGTATTGGTTTGGCTCGGCGAACGTGGCGTGGTCGGCGATGGTGTGCGGATCGAACACGGTTACGTCGGCAACGCGCCCGGCGGCCAGCAAGCCGCGGTCGGTCAGGTTCAGGCGCTGCGCGGGCGCGGAGGTCATCTTGCGGACGGCCTCTTCCAGCGTCAGGACGCCCTCATCGCGCACGTAGGTGCCGAGGACGCGGGGGAAGGTGCCGAAGAAACGGGGGTGGGGCTTGCCGCGGAGGGAAGGTGAGCCGATGGTGACGGCGTCACCGTCGGAGCCGACCATCCCCAACGGATGCTGGAGGAGCAGGCGCGTGTTGTCTTCGCTCAGGTGGTGGTAGGTGGCGCTGGTGCGGTACTCGGTGAGTGTGAGAAAGGCTTCGAGGCCATCAACGCCGAGTTCCGCGGCGACCTGACCGACCGTGAGGCCCTCCCAGTGCTTGTGTTCGGGAGAGGCCACGTCGGTCAAGAGGATGGATTCCCAATCCCAGGGCACATCCGGCCCGCCCCAGCCGGGCGCCATTTCGTCGTAGATGCGCTGGCGCGATACCGGGTCGCGCAGGCGAGCGAGCAGGCCCTCGACGCCGCCTTCCTGGGACCAGCCGGGCATGAGCTGATCGGTGTGGGACATTCCGGCGAGGTAGGGGTAGACATCGTAGGTGACGTCCACGCCGGCGGCGCTCTCTTGATCGAGGAGTTCCAGGATTTCGGGGACGAGGGGCCAGTAGCGGCGAAACATCACGTTGTTGTGGGACATTTGCAGCGGGATACCGGCGCGGCGGCCGATCTCCAACGTTTCGTGGCGGGCCTTGAGCTGCTGTCCGGAGTAGACGCGCATATGGGCGGCGTAATAGCCGCCGTAGCGGGCGGCGACTTCGCACAGGGCGACCAGCTCGTCGGTGTCGGCATAGCCGCTGGGGGCCAAGGTCAGGCCGGCGGAGAAGCCGAACGCGCCCTGCTCCATGGTCTCGGCGAGGAGACGCTGCATGGTCGCCAACTCGTCGGGCGTGGGAGCGCGTTTGTCGTACCCCATGCCGATGACCCGGATGGCGGCGTGTCCAGCGAGCGGCGCGACGTTGATCGCGGCGCCCTGGCGGTTGTAGCGGCGGCGGTAGCCTTCCAGGTCGTTCCAGTCCCAATCGAGTAGCTCGGCGCCATGCATGATGCGCTGGGACTTGGCGTCGGCGATGTCTTGGGGCCGCATCGGATACGGCGCATAGGAGCAGTTGCTGACCACCTCGGTCGTGACGCCCTGGCGCACCTTGCTCTCGCCGCGCGGATCGAGCAGCAAGCTGAACTCGGAGTGGGTGTGGATGTCTATGAAGCCGGGCGTGACCACCAGCCCGGAGGCGTCGAGGGTTTGGGCCGCGGTTGCTGCGGAGAGATCGCCGACGGCGCTGATGCGGTCGCCGGATACCCCAACGTCGGCCGGCTGCCCCGGTTGACCGGAGCCATCAACGACGGTTCCGCCGCGGATAATGAGATCAAGCTCCATCGGTACTTCTCCTTGGTGACAGCTATTAGCCGTCAGCCGTTAGCTATCGGCCTGTGCATCGCCCCGTGAAAGTGGGAATCTATGCTCCCCGCTCCGCGAGGGACGAGGGCAACCACAAGGGTTGCCCCTACGGCGGCCGCCCTGGGCTGCGGCTTCCGCCGCAGCGACGAGACGGGTACCGCTGACCGCGTGCCCACGTGCCGCCGCTGTCGTAGGGTACGATACCGATGCTGGCTATAGCTTGCCAGCGGGACCAGGTGCTTGGTGCGGCCGGCGTGACGAGCAATTGGGCGCAACATGTTGCGCCCCTACACGAAATACCTACCCCTGTGAGGAGGGATGGGCACGGTGAGTGCTGCAAGCGTGCGTCCGATTGGTATTGCGCTGCTCGGCTTCGCGCATCCGCATCAGCGGGGCTGGGCCGCGAGCTTCCAGGAATCGTGCCACGTCCGGGTGGCTTGTGCCTGGGACGACGATCAGGAGCGGGGGGAAGTTGCCGCGGCGGCGCTCGGCGTGCCGTTCGACGCCGATCTGGACGCGGTGCTCGGGCGCGACGACGTGCAGGCTGTCACCATCTGCTCGACAAATGATACACATGCTGTGCTTGCAGTAGCGGCGGCGCAAGCGGGCAAAGACATCATGGTGCAGAAGCCGATGGCGACGACGTTGGCCGACTGCGACCGGATCGTAGCCGCCGTGGAGGCGGCGGGGGTACGCTACTACCAGTCACACAACCTGCGCTTCGATCCGGTCCACCAGGAGATCAAGCGGTTGGTGGCGGCCGGGGAGGTGGGCCGGATTGCTACCGTGCGGCGACGCCATTCGCACGCCTTCGCCTTGCTGCAACCGGCGGTGCTGGACTGGATGCAGGACCCGGTCCAGGGTGGCGGTGGGGCGTTCATGGATGAGGGGGCACACGTAGCACTGTGGTTCCTGTGGATGTTCGGCAGGCCGGAAGCCGTGACCGGGTTCGTGAGCACGGCGCTGACGGAGCAGCGGCCCGGCGTGGAGGACGGCGGCGTGCTGCTCTACCGGTATGCCGCCGGGATGATCGGCATTCACCAGAGTAGCTGGGTGGAGCTGGCTTCGACGAGCACGGTCGAGATCAGTGGCGACCGGGGCGTTATTGTCGCCACGGGCACGGACATCACGGCGGCGCGCAGCATGTCCGGCGGCGAGCCGCCGCTGCGTATCTGGCGCCATAACCCCGGCGGGCCGGCAGCCGGCGCGGGGCCGGCCGCATCCGACCAACCGAACCCGGCCGGCCACTGGGAATATCCGCAGGTGGCCTTGCCGCGCAGTCGGCTGCAGGGTACGGCAGAAGCGTTTATCAGGATGCTGGTGGAGGGCACGCCTTCACCGGCCGATGCACGCACGGCCCGCACCGCCGTCGAGATGGTGCTGGCCGGCTATCGGTCGTCGCGCGAGGGGCGCACGGTGGCGCTGCCCTTGCCGCGCTAGGGGCGGCGGGAATCACCGCGGACAGGCCTTTTGGCCACAGAGTACACAGAGAGCACAGAGTGGGGGTTAGCCCCCCTGTGGTCCCCCCGTTGTGACGGGGGGACGGCGGCTGGCGGTGGGGCGCGGGAGGGGTGGTTGCGTGGAAAGCCCGTGTGCGCGGTGGAGCACGACCGCGCGGGGGGCGGCACTTGGATGGCAGGATGCGCTTGATGGGTTGCCAGGGGGTAGCCCCCCTGTGGCCCCCCCGTTGCGACGGGGGGACGGGGATTTCTGCTTTCGCGGGATTGGGCGTACCTGGTAGCGCGGCGGTACGCGGCGTGGGCGTGGGTAGTGTCTTGGTGGGTGTGCGGGTAGGTCTGGGTGAGGGGATTGGCAGGGACGCGGGGCAAGCTCTCCTGGCGCAGCCGGTGTGACCCGGCCGGCGAGGGTACGGTGGCGATGGGTGCGGCACTCGGACAGTGCTGACGTGGCGCGGTGGCCGTAGCGGCCGGTGCTGCGTCAGCGGCCGGTGCGCGCAAGGCGGCACTCAGACGGTCATGGCCGGACATACCCGCCGAAATGGCGAGGGGGCGGCCATGACCCGGTGCCCTAAGGGCGGCACTCTGACAGTACTGACCCGGCGCCCGCGCCGGAGTGGCGCGGGGTATGTCAGCACCCGGTGCCGTAGAAGCGGCACTCAGGCGGCCATGCTGCGCCGCGCCGGCTGACGCGGTGCAGGGTCGCTCATGACCCGGTGCCCTCGGCTGGGTGGCGATGCCACCGTTGTTGACTAGCATGATGATGCGAGTGTTTCCCCTGCCGGGCGGTGCCCGGTGCTCCAGGAGGGGCTTGCAACTGCCAATCCCCGTCACTGGATACACATTGGCGGGGGTGGGGGAAAGACAACGGCCTGGAGGGCGGGGTTTTTGCCACAGAGCACACAGAGCGCACAGAGTGGGGGACTAGCCCCCCTATGGTCCCCCCGCTGCGGCGGGGGGACGGGCGCAACATGTTGCGCCCCTACGGCAGTGGGGGCGGGGGAGAGGCGAGGGCGGTTCAGCATCCGCAGTTGATCTCGGTGCCGGCCTGGGCATTGGCGCCGGCGGTGGCGTAGCCGTCTCGCTTCCACCAGTCTAGGCCGCCGATCAGCTCACGCACTTGGAAGCCCAAGGTGAGCAGCTTCAGCGCCGTTTTCGTGGAGGCATTGCAGCCGATGCCGTCGCAGTAGCAGACGTAGAGCTTCGATTTGTCGAGCGACTCGGTGGAATTGAAGCAAATCTCCCTGTGGGGGAGGTTGAGTGCGCCGGGGATGTGCTCTTGGGCGTAGGCAGCGGCGGAACGGCCATCAACGATGATGATGGGTTCGTTCTTGCCCACAGCCTCGTAGAGGTCCCACGAATCCATTTCATAGGCGAGCTTGCGCTGGTAGTGGGTCAGCTGGTCGATGCTCACGGTGACTTCCTTCAACGGCGTGTTCGGGCTGTCGGGACCGCGAGCGGCGACGCACGGTGAACCCGCGCCTGCCGGGTTAGAGAGGGTGTGCGGAGAAAACTATCAAGCGATGGCGCGGCGACACTACTGAAACGGCGGCGGTATCGCGGTGGCTCCGGAGGTAGAGGGTACAATGGCCGGCCATCCAGGACTGCCGGTTCATCTGTGCCGGATTGGTAGCGAGGCGCGAGCCTCGCGTTTTGCTGGCCCGGAAGGAAACTCATGATGGAGTATCGTCAGCTCGGACGCACCGGTCTCACCGTCTCCGCGATTGGCTGCGGCACGTGGGAACTGGGCGGGCGCGAATGGGGGGAGATCGGCACCGAGGAGGCGCTGGCTGTGCTGCGACATGCCTACGACCAGGGCGTCACGTTCTTCGATACGGCAGATCAGTACGGCGGCGGGCGCAGCGAGCGACTGCTGGGCACGGCGTTCGGCGGGCGGTCCGACGTGGTGATTGCGACCAAGGTTGGCTACCCGCTGGAGTCGGATGGCTGGTTTGTCCGACGCGGCTCGCCGCCGGAGTTCAATAGCAGCCGCGCCTATATCACCACGGCCGTCGAAGGCTCGCTGCGACGGTTGCGGCGGGAGGCGATTGACCTCTATCAGTTCCATCAGGCGCCGCCGCCGGAGCAGTGGGACGAGGCATTTGCCACGCTGGAGGACCTGAAGCGGGTGGGCAAAATTCGGCATTATGGAGTTTCGGTGGACGTCGAGACGGGTGTGCGCGTGCTGCGGGAAACCGGCGCGGAGTGCCTGATGTTCGTCTACAACCTGCTCACGCCGGAGCCGGAAGCCGAGCTACTGCCGCTGGCGCAGCGCAACGGCGTGGGGGTGATTGCCCGCACACCGCTGGCGTCGGGTTTCCTCACCGGCGAGGTCACTGCGGCGACGGAATTCGGGGCGGGTGACTATCGGAGCCTGTAGCCCCGCGAGCGGCGTGAGCACGAGGCGGAGCGGGCCGCCGCGTTCGACTTTCTCGCTACGGATGCACGCACAGCATCGCAGGCGGCGCTGCGCTTTTGCCTGGCGCATCCGGCCGTGTCCAGCGTCGTACCGGGGGTGATGAGTGTGGAACAGGCGGCCGATGGCGTCGCGGCGCTGGCGGCCCCACTGCTCTCGGCGGCGGAACTGGGCCGGGTCCGCGCTATTTGGTCTGGGTGGGAGTGAGTGCCGGCGCGAGGCTAGACGAGGTGCGGCACGACGCCGAGGCCGGGACGGTCCGGGGGGATAAGGCGGCCCTGCTCATGGGTGGCGCCGGTGAACGGGTCGGCTGCGAGGAGTAAGTGGCCGTCGAGGTCGGCGTAGTCCAGCCAGGGTAGCAGGTGGGTGGCGGCGGTGATTGCCAGGGAGCTTTCCACCATGCAGCCGACCATCACCTGTAGACCGTGCGCGCGTGCGACCTCGATGAGGCGGCGGGCGGGGCGCAGACCACCGCACTTCATCAGCTTGATATTGATGCCGTCGCAGGTGGGAGCGATGCGGGGCACGTCTTCGGCCACAACACAGCTTTCGTCGGCGATCAGCGGCAGGGGGACGTGGGCATGAACGTGGGCCATTCCCGCCAGATCGCTCGCCGCTACCGGCTGCTCCAGTAGCTCGACGCCGGCCGCAACGAGGTCGGGGCCAAGCTGCACGGCTTCTTGCGGCGACCACGCGGCGTTGGCATCTACCATCAGCCGCGCGTTGGTGACCTCCCGCACGGCAGCCAGAATAGCCCGGTCTTGGGCCAAGTCACCGCTGCCGAGCTTGATCTTGAGCAGCGGAAATCCCGCCGCGGCGGCGGACTTGGCCCGCTGCGCGACAACGGCCGGCGCGGCCAGGCCGATGGTGAAGGAGGTCAGTGGGCCGGCGTTGCGCTCCAGCCCCCACCAGCGCCACAGGGGGAGGCCGATACACTGGCCGGCCAGATCGTGCAGTGCCATGTCTACGGCTGCGCGGGCGGCGGCGTTATGGCCGAGCGCCTGCGCCAGCCGGGCCAAGATTGCCTCCAGCGCGAGCGGATCGTCGCCGAGGAGGGGAGCGTAGGCGTCGAGCGCGGCCCGGACGGTGGCGACGTTCTCGCCGTAGTAGGCGTTGGGCGCGGCCTCACCCAGCCCGATCAGCCGGCGGCCGTCGGACGCTTCCCACGTCAAGCGGACGAGGACGTTCTCGGCGACGGCCCGCGTGCCGCGGGCAATCGTGAAGGGCACGGCGAGGGGTAGCTCCAGCGGCTCGTATTCTAGTTCAATACGCATGTTTTAGGCTTCTGCCCCCTCCCTAACCCTCCCCCGTTGCGACAGGGGAGGGAATGCGTCGCCCCCCGCTCTGGCGGGGAGCATAGGGGAACTCCTTCCCTACTCCCGGTGGAGATTGTCCGCTGCCCAGCTCTGTGCCCAGGCGAGGGCGTGATGGATGCCCTCCGGCAGGCTCACTCGTGGCTCGTAGCCGAGTTTTTGGCGGGCGCGGGTAATGTCGGCGACGTAGTAGGTCACTTCGCCGGGACGGGACGGCTCGATCCGGATACGTGGCTCCTGCTCCAGGACGGTGCCGATGAGCGTTGCCAGGGTCGTGAGTCGGTTGCCGGCACCGTAGGCGAGGTTGAACGTCTCCCCGGCGAGGGTGCCGCCGACGAGTCGTTCGATGCCGCGCCACAGGCCGTCAACGGCGTCGTCCACGTAGGTAAAGTCGAGCAGCTTTTCCGCGCCGTACACGGTGAGCGGCTCACCGCGACTGATGGCACGGGCGAAGATCCAGAGGACGCGCTCCAGGCGCTGTAGGTCGTTGTCGTACCGGCCGTAGACGTTGCTGAAACGGAAGACCAGATACGGTAGCCCGTAGCAGCCCCGGTAGGCGGCGGCCAGTGCTTCGCTGGCGAGCTTGGCCGCGGCGTAGGGGCTGGGGGAGGCGTTGAAGTCGGCGGCCGACTCCGGTACCGGGCCGCCATCTCGCGGCTGCTGGCCGTAGACCTCGCGCGAGCTGGCGAGGACAATGGGCGTGCCGGTGACGCGGGCCAGCTCCAGCGCGTTCGTCACCATCAGATGATTTTCGAGTGCGCCGAGGGGCCGCTCGACCAGGGCGTGGACCTTGGCGTGGGCGGCGAGATGGACAATCACGTCGCAGGGGGGAAGCGCCACCTTGCCGAGACGCCATCCCTGGATGGGTTGCGCTACGGCGAGGTCCATCAGGATGGTCTCGAAGCGGTCCGTCCAGGTATTGGGGCGCCGATCCAGGCCGACGACCTCATGGCCGTTGGCGAGACAGTGGAGGGCGAGATTGGTGCCGATCTGCCCGCTCGATCCGGTGATGAGAAGACGCATCAGAAGGAACCTCGTGGTTGAGACGGCATCCGCAGACCTAACCCCCGGCCCCTTCCCGGCAGGGAAGGGGAGTATTGATTCCCGCCAACCTATGAGTAGCCCTCACCCTGACCGGCCCGCTCCCAGGAAGAGAGGGAGTGGATTCCCGCCCCGTATCGGGGTACGGGACATGCTTTCGCGGGAATGACGGGAGTGAGGTGGGAGTGACGGGTTTTGCAAGGGTCTCCTTTCGCGGGGATGGCCGTGCAATGGTAAGGGCGGCTAGTCGCTTTCCAGGACGGAGCGGATACCGGCGCGGTTAGCGTGCGGCGGCGCCGGCTGGGGACATCGCTCTAGCCTAGCACGATTGTCAGCACGATGAGGACGATCAGGAGCAGGGCAGAGACGAGACCGATCCGCTTCAGGTCGCCCGGCAGATAGGTGAGATTGGCGGCCGCTACGTCGAGCGGCGACACGCGGGGGCGGGCGAGGGCACGACGGCGCGGCGCGCGGGGTGCTGCGGCCTGGCGTGGCCGCGGCGTTGGTCGTGCCGTGGCGGCGCTGGACTCAGCGGCCACCGGCTGCAGGGCTACCGGCTGGCTGGCCGCCCGGGCGGCTTTTTGCTGGCGAGTGACGCGCCGCTTGGGCTTGCGCTGGCGGCCGCCGCGGTGCATTTTCTTTGGTCTGCGTGGCATGGTTCACCCCCTCTTGCGGCAACGGTAATTCTAGCGCAGACGGCGGCCGGGTGGTGGCGGCTACAAGGGTAGTTTTTGGTTTGCATCAGGATTTTCGGGATGCCGGGGTGGGACTCACTCTCCGCTCTAGGGCGGACCTACCCCCTGGCCCCCTCCCTAAAGGGAAGGGGAATGGTGGCCCGCGCCCGCGGGGGTTGTTTCACGTGAAACGTTGCTAGGTCCGACAGCGATCATCCGCCTGGTGTTTCACGTGAAACAGCGCTCACTTCACCGGTGAGGCGGCTGGAGCAACGGGCGGCCTATGCCGGCTTCACCAGACCGAGCACAAACTCCTCGTGTAGCCGCTGCTCGATCCCGTTCATCGTCGTGTTGCCCCAACGGGCCGGCATCATCCGTCGGTCCCGATCAAGCACCCGTTTGCCGATGCCGACGACATCGAATCCGAGCTGCGTACTGATCTCGGTGAGGTGCTCCTGCGTTTGTACGCGGATACCACGCATCGTAGATGGCCCGACGACAATGCCAGCAGCCGCTCCGGGGCGCAGCACGCGCAACATCTCGGCTAGGGCGGCGCGCATCTCAACGAGGTACTTCTGCAGGACCCGCGCCTTGCGCCGGTCACGCTGCTCCACTTCCGACACGCACCGCGCTGCTTTGGGCGGCAGGTCGTCGGCGATGACGCCGCGGCTGTTTTCGGACCCGATGTAGGTCGCGCGCAGCGCCGAAAGCTCACTGATCGGCTCACCGAACCAGACCAACGAGAACTTGTGGGCACGCATGTAGTCAATGGCGTTGGCATAGGGCGGCGAGGGGATCAATGTCTACGCCAACCGCGCGGCGGCCCAGCAGCATGGCCGCCAACACGGCTGTCCCCGATCCCATCATCGGGTCCAGCACGGTAGCGCCGGGGTGTGTCAGTTGCTCGATGAACGTGCGGGGTAGCTGGGGAGGGAACTTGGCGGCAAAGGCATGTAAGGCGTGGGTGCTGTACGTGCTGCTCTGCTCGTGAAAGTCGAGGTTGTTGCCCAGGATTGCTTGGAGTTGCTGCCGTTTGGTCGCCATGGGTACTCGATGATGCTGTTCTTCCGGGGAGAGGGGGGCTGTCCTCACCCCAGCCCTCTCCCAGGGGGAGACCTTTGCATAACTACCCGGATGGAGTGCGAGAGGGACACTGCTCCACGCCTCGCTAACCTGGAAGGACCGGTTTTTGGATTCCCGCCTTCGCGGGAATGACGGGTTACGCAAAGGTCTCCTTGCGCGGGAATGACGGGTTACGCAAAGGTCTCCTTGCGCGGGAATGACGGGTTACGCAAAGGTCTCCACGGGGAGAGGGGGTTGGATTCCGGCTTCCGCCGGAATGACGGAGGGGAGGCGGGAATGACGATTTTGCGGAGGTCTCCGAGGTCTCAGGGCCAGAGTTTCTGGAGGGCAAACAACAGTCCCGCCAAGGCGATGATCAAACCACCGAGCCGGATCATCAACCGTAACTCCATGGCTCTAAGCTCGGCCTTAAGCTCCCCGATTGCGCCTTGGAGGTCGGCCTTGGTCGCAAAGTGGCGCATCTCCCCCCGGGTTTCTCCCAGCTCTCCTTTGATCTCCCCGATTGCGCCTTGGAGATCAGCCTTGGTTGCAAAATGCTGCTCGGCCGCAACGGCGGATGCCGTCATAGTGCCCTCCTTCGCCGAGGATGTGCTCCTAGTGGGCTTCGAGCCAGGAGATGACTGCGGCGATGTCGTGCTCGCGGGTGGAGGCACCGGCGGCGAGTCCGACCGTCTCTACGCCGTCGAACCAGGTCTCGTCAAGCTCGTCGGCGGTGACGATGTGGCGCGTGGGGCAAACCTCGGCGCATACCCGCACCAACTGGTGGGTGTTGGAGCTATCGCGGCCCCCGACGACGACCATCATGTCCACCGTGCGCGCCAACTCCACCGCCTCGCCTTGGGCACGCTGAGTCCATCCGCAGATGCGGCCGCGGTCGTCGAATACGTCCGCCTTGGTCTCCAGCACCTTGCACAACTCCACGTAGTCGGCGGTGAGCATGGTCGTCTGCGCGATGGAGGCGAGCTTGGGGTAGTGCCCTAGCTCGACGGCCTCGGCGACCGATTCGATGATGAGGCCGTGCTCCGTGTGGGCCACGGTGGCTCGCGCTTCGGGATGATCGCGGTGACCGAAGACAATCACCTTATACCCCTCGTCCTCAAGCTGCTTGGCGATCTTTTGCACCACGGTCACGATGGGACAGGTGGCATCGAGGACGTTGAGGCCGAGGCTCTGGGCACGGGCAAAGGCCGCGGGGCTTTCGCCGTGGGCACGCATCAGGACCGTGCGGCCGGCCAGCGGCGCCGTCTCTGCGGCCGGGAGGTCAGCATCCATGAGGGATACCGGCAGGGAACGCACGCCCATCGTCTCCAACTCTTGCATGGCCGGCGTGTTATGGATCAGCTTGCCTGAGATGAAGACCTCCTCGTCGTCATTGTGCTCGGAGGACTCTACGGCGAGCTTCCATGCCCGCTTGACCCCACCACAAAACCCGACAAACCGTTCGCCGCGAACTACGCGCATCGCATTCCTTCCAATCGAGCCAATCGAGTCTCAAATCCGCAGACTCACGCAGCCGGCACCCGTGAATGTACCGCGCTGGTCACTGCTCTCCCTATTTTAGTCGAAACGACCTCGTTTCTACCAGACTACCGCCGCGCCTCACTCCCCTGACGGGCCAAAGCCGCACGGATAGGGCCAGGTGTGGTGCGGCTTTGGCCCGTCCCCTCTCCATCGCCGAGCGATAGAGAGGGGACGGGCGCAACATGTTGCGCCCCTACGGCTTCACCCGGACCTACCCCTGTCGCAGGTAGCGTCGGAAGTTGAGGGTCAACTCGACGGGATCGGGGAGGAAGTAGGGGCTGGGGGCGTTCTCCAGGTTGATTTGCACGTGTATGAGCGCCGGCCCTGGCTCGTGTCGCGCCGCCGCCAACGCCGCCGCTAACGCCTCCTCAGTAGCAACGCTCCAGGTGCTTGTGAAGCCGCAGGAGCGGGCCGCCGCGCAGAAATCCACGGCCGTGGCGGCCGTGGGCTGATCGCCGGTGGCGGCATAGACACCATTATCCAAGACGATCAAGAGCAGTTGACGGGGGCGGAGTAGTCCGATGGTGGCGAGCGTGGACAGGCCCATCAATATGCCGCCGTCGCCCTCGATCACCACTACCTTCTCGTGTTGGCTCGCGTCCAGGCCGAGGCAGAGGCCCAGGCCGATAGCCGGTGGTAGCCCCATGGAGTCGAGGACGTACAGGTGGTTGTCTGCCCGGCCGACGAGCAGCATCTCGCGGACCATCGTGCCGACGGCGACGACGAACGGCTCCGTCGGATAGGCGGCCGCGGCGGCGCGCAGCGCCGCGAGCCGCGTGAGCTGCGCTGCCGGCGTGGTTGTCGTCATGCGTGTTCTTGTCCTCGCCCGGTCGTCTGCTTGGCGCTACACCCTAACCCTACTGCCCGGCCATCAGGTTGCAGAGCACGGCGACCGGTCTGTGGGTCGTCTGCATGTATTGATGCGCCAGCGTCACCGTTGGCGTCCACTCCTCCAGCGGGATGCGGGCATCCAGCTTGAAGTAGCGGATGCCGGCCGCGTCGAGGATCGGCTCTACCCGCTCGCAGAACGAATGGATCATCGAGTTGTATTCACCGAGGCCACCACGCTGCGAGACCAGGAGGAAGATCGGGATGTGGTATGCCTGTGGGAAGGTGGTGAGCGCCGTCAGCGCATTGCCGAGGCCGTTGTCTTGGATCACCAGGACCGGCGTGCGTCCGGCCAAAGCCAGGCCCGCGGCGATACCGATACCCTCCTCTTCCCGTGTGAGGGGGTGGACCGCAGTGCCCAGCTCGTCCAGTCCGGCCAGAATACCCTTGAGCGTACTGCTGGGGAGATGGAATACGTAGTCCGGAGCGATCTCCCGGAGGCCGGCGAGCAGCGCCGCACTGCGCGATTCCGGGCTGGCCATGTGTCTATGCTCCTCTCACCCGTTGCGGCGGCGGATACCTCGTCGGGGTGCAACGTGCGGTGTGCCTACGTACCGTCCGTGTCATTTCACCGCCACAACCGTTCTGAGGTAGACGGAGTACTATACACATAGTACCGACTGTCGTATTCGATTGAACAGAGGAGGCCGCCGGATCACCATGCTTCTCACAACACGTACTCTGCCGCGTCTGCACCGGATCACCAAGTCGCTGGTGTTGGCGTTCTGCGTGCTCGGCTTGACCGCAGCAGCCGTGGTGGCCGCGCCAGCGCGCCAAGCTGCGTCGGATGAGGCGATTCCCGGCGGCTGGCACTATCGCCAGGCCTCCGGCACGGCCGATGGTCGCGGGTTTGATCTGCGCGACCTCCCACATACGCCGGTAGGGCCGGTGCCGTTCTGGACACACGCCGAGCGAATGGGTGGCGTAGAGGTGCTTGGCTACCCGGCCAGTCGGGCCTTCATCGGCCTCGACGGCTGTGTGTACCAGGTCTTACAGCGTGTCACCTTGCAGGCGTGCCAGGGGCATGGCATTCGCTTCGCCAACACGTTCCAGATGCTGGAAGATGCCGGCCAAGACATCTTTCTGGATTCGGCCCGGCAGATTCCCAGAGGGCGATTGGATGGTGCCAGCACCTACGACGAGGCCGTCGCCATCCGCCTGGGCTGGCTGCGAGACGATGCGATCAGAGCGGCCTTTTACAATCCGCCGCGCGGTCTCGGGGCGGATGGTGCTTGGTCCGGCAACGACGCGATCAACCTCTACGGGCTGCCGATGTCCATCCCGGAGGACTACGGTCCGTTCGTCTCCCAGCGGTTCCAGCGGATTGCCTTCCAGCGTTGGAAGGTGGATCATCCGGCCGGCATTTTCGCTGCGGGGAGTGTGGTGCCGGTGCTCGGCGGCGATCTCTTGAAGGAAACGGGCGTGCTCACGGGCGAGGTGACGACGCCGCACACGGCTGGCGCCTCGCTGATCGCGGCCTTGCCGTCCGTGTCGAGCTTCCCACCCGTCCGCGGCCAAGTGCCGCCGGCGCTGCCGCCACCGCCACCGCCGGCGAAGCCGATTCCGACCCAGGTGCCGCAGCCGGTCCAGCCCCCGGCACCGGTAGCGACCCAACCGGCGCCGCCTACCGCTACGCCCATCCCGCAGCCGACCGCCACGCCGCGGCCCCAGCGGCCCTTGCCAGCGGGGCGCTCCTTCCGGTTGGAGTACGGCTTCCAGGCGCACCTGCTCGATACGCGCTTTGGCCGGCGGGCGAACGCCATTCGGCTGACGCAGGAGGCCGGCTTTACCTGGATCAAGCAGCAGGTCGTCTGGAGCCAGGTCGAGAAACAACCCGGTATCTATGACCCGCAGGAGATGAGCTATCTGGACGGCTCGGTCAACGACGCCGCGGCGGCGGGACTCAAGGTGCTGTTGAGCATCGTCAGCTCGCCCGACTTCTATGCGGTGCCCGGCGGTCATTCGCCGGCCGATCCGACCAAGCTCGGCAACTTCTTCCGGTACCTCGCCAGCCGCTACCAGGGCAAGGTGCAGGCGTTCGAGACCTGGAACGAGCAGAACTTGGCCGGTGAGTGGGGCACGGGCCGGCTGTGTGGCAACTTCCCAGGCGAGTTCCTGGCGCTACAGAAAGCGGCCTACGAGGGCGTGAAGGCCGGGAATTCCCAGGCCATTGTGGTGTTCCCGGCGCTGACGCCGACCGGCCACGGCGACTGCAACGCGGCGCTCGACGACGTGGTGTATCTGGATCGGCTCTACCGAGACACCGGTGGGCAGATCAAGCAGTACTTCGACGTGATGGGCGCCCATCCGTCCGGCTACAACAGCCCGCCCGGTGATTGGGTTGGTCGGTCAACGGCGCCCGGTTCCGGCTTCCGTAACCACGACAGCTTCTTCTTCCTGCGGTTCACGCAGTTGCGGGAAGTGATGCTGAAGCACGGGGACGACAAGCCGATGTGGTTCACGGAGTTCGGCTGGAGCGTGTGTGATCCCAATAATCGGGTACGGCACTACGAGTACTGTGGCGACAACAGCGAGGCAGAGCGGGCCAGGTACTTCGATGAGGCGTTCGAGATGCTGTGGAATCAGTATCCCTACGTGCAGGTGGCGATTGTGTGGAATCTGAACTTCCGCGACATTGTGCCCGCGACCGACGAGAAGTACGGCTTCGGCTTGGTCAACAACGATGGCAGCACGACGCCGGCCTACGACGTGCTGAAGGCCCAGCCCAAGTAGGAGCGGGGTCAGGCAACGGAGGGGATGCCTGCGGCCGCCGCTGCTCTACCGGCGGCGGCTGTGGGTGTCCGCTGCGCTGACGGCTCCATCGGAACATCATGCTACGTTGGCGTTTCGCCCTCACGACACTGCTGGTCGGCGTGCTGCTGGCCGGCTGCGATAGCGAACCGGCGCCCTCGGCGGCCGATGCGACAGTCGCGCCGGCACCGGCTGCTGCAACGGCTGCGCCACCGCCATCGCCGCAGCCCACGGTACCGCCGTTGCCGACGGTGGCAGTGGTATCGGCGGCGGCAGCGACCCAAGCATCACAGTCCACCGCGGCACCGGCGCCGGTAGCTCCTACCCAAGCGCCACAGTCGACCGCGGCACCGGCACCGCCGGCTACGCCCATCCCGCCGCCGACCGCTACACCGCGGCCGCTACGGCCCTTGCCGGCGGGGCGCTCCTTCCGGTTGGAGTACGGCTTCCAGGCGCACCTGCTCGATACGCGCTTTGGCCGGCGGGCGAACGCCATTCGGCTGACGCAGGAGGCCGGCTTTACCTGGATCAAGCAGCAGGTTCGCTGGAGTCAGGTCGAGAAGGAAGCGGGCATCTACGATCCGCAGGAGATGAGCTACCTGGACGGCTCGGTCAACGACGCCGCGGCGGCGGGACTCAAGGTGCTGCTCAGTATCGTCAGCTCGCCCGACTTCTACGCGGTGCCCGGCGGCCATTCGCCGGCCGATCCGACCAAGCTCGGCGATTTCTTCCGGTACCTCGCCAGCCGCTACCAGGGCAAGGTGCAGGCGTTCGAGACCTGGAACGAGCAGAACTTGGCCGGCGAGTGGGGGCAGGGTCGCCTGTGCGGCAACTTCCCGGCCGAGTTCCTGGCGCTGCAGAAAGCGGCCTACGAGGGCGTGAAAGCCGGGAATTCCCAGGCCATTGTGGTGTTCCCGGCACTGACGCCGACCGGCCACGGCGACTGCAACGCGGCGCTCGACGACGTGGTGTATCTGGATCGGCTCTACCGAGACACCGGTGGGCAGATCAAGCAGTACTTCGATGTGATGGGCGCGCATCCGTCCGGCTACAACAGTCCGCCCGGTGATTGGGTTGGTCGGTCAACGGCGCCCGGTTCCGGCTTCCGCAACCACGACAGCTTCTTCTTCCTGCGGTTCACGCAGTTGCGGGAGGTGATGCTGAAGTATGGGGACGACAAGCCGATGTGGTTCACGGAGTTCGGCTGGAGCGTGTGCGATCCCAATAATCGGGTGCGGCACTACGAGTACTGCGGCGACAACAGCGAGGCAGAGCGGGCCAAGTACTTCAATGATGCGTTCGAGATGCTGTGGAATCAGTATCCCTACGTGCAGGTGGCCATCGTGTGGAATCTGAACTTCCGCGACATTGTGCCCTCGACCGATGAGAAGTACGGCTTTGGGCTGGTCAACAACGATGGCAGCACGACGCCGGCCTACGACGTGCTGAAGGCCCAACTCAAGTAAGGGGCTGGACCCTCGGGCCTCACCCCCTGGCCCTCACAGGGGAGGATGGGGGGACGCGGGGGGCCGGCCTCACCCCCCGGCCCCCTCTCCAACATTTGGAGAGGGGGTGTAACACGCGAACCGGGTGCATGAATAGCCCTGGATTCCGGCTTTCGCCGGAATGACGAGAGCCGGGGCGCGGTAAATCGCGCCCTGGCACCAAAGACCTATCCTTATGAGGGAAGGGGCAGTTATTCCAGCCAGCCGTTGCGGAAGGCAAGGGCGATGGCCTGCGAGGTAGAGCGCACGCCGAGCTTGGCGTGAACCAGCCGCAGATGGTTATGCACGGTGCCGACGCTCACTTCCCACTCCGCGGCGATTTGGGCGCGGGTAAGACCGTCAGCCAGCAGCTTCAGTGCTTCCAGCTCGCGGGGACTGAGCGGATTGGGCTGGTTGCCCGTGACGTTTTCCCCTTGTGCGGGGTTAGTACCACCAGCCAGTAGCTGGTCGGCCAGCAGCTTCAGCACTTCTAGCTGGCGGGGGCTTAACTGGTCGGGACGATCACCCATGATGTTCTCCTCCTCAATAGTAAGCGGCAGTAAGCGGCAGCCACTATTCTATATCGAATGAGTGCAATGGCGCCACTCCTGTGCCAATTCCCCGATCATTGCCGGCCCCCCTGTGGTCCCCCCGCTGCGGCGGGGATACGGGGATTCTCGCTGGTGTGGGAATGACGGGGCGAGCGGAGCGTAGGCCGGGCTATCGAACCGGCGGCGCCGCACAGGCTATGATGAGCGTAGCAGGACTCGTGCGCGGCCGGCAGCGGCACGAGTGCGTTATGGCCGCGTTGAGGTGAGGAGGACGCTGTGAACCGTAGACAATTCGGTGAGACGACCGCGCGCTTACTGGCGCTGGCCGGCGCGTTCGCGCTGGCGGCCTGCGGAGCTGACGAGGTTGGCGGGCCACCGGCGGCGAGCGGCGGGACCGGTGCGGAGAGCACAAGTGCGCCGGCCAGCGTCGCCCCGACGACGGCCGCCGCCCAGCCGACGACGGAGCCGCTGGACTTAACGGATTTCGACCCCAGCGAGATTCTCACGGTCCTGCCGCGCGATGCCATCCCGGCGATCTTCGATCCGGAATTCATGACGGTTGACGAGATTCAGCAGCGGCAGAGTCTCCATGACGAGGAGCCGGTGCTGGGCTTCGAGCACAACGGCGAGGCACACGCCTACTCCGTCCTGCAGCTGGACGCCCACGAGATCGTCAACGACGTGGTGGGCGGCCGGGCCATCGCGGCGACGTGGTGACCGCTCTGCTTCACGGGTATCGTGTATGCCCGCGAGATCAATGGCGAACTCTACGAGTTTGGCGTCTCCGGCAAGCTCTTCCGCAACGTCCTGGTTATGTATGACCGGCAGACCAAGTCGCTGTGGAGCCAGCTGCTCGGTGCGGCGGTTGACGGTCCACTGAAGGGCACTAGGCTGGAGATGCTGGCGGCCAGCTTCACCACTTGGGGCGTGTGGCGGCGCGAGCATCCCGATGGGCGGGTGCTCAAGAAGCTGGAGCCGAGCCGCCAGGCGACATATGGCGGGTACTGGCAATCGCAGGATGCGGGTATCTTGGGCGAGAAGTACCAAGACGAGCGGCTGAAGACCAAGCAGTTCGTGCTCGGCGTGCGGGTCAACGGCCAGCCCAAGGCGTACCCGTACCTGCGCCTCAGCCAGGAGGCGGTCGTGAACGAGACGTTTGCCGAGACGCCGCTGGTGGTGGTGTTCGATGATCGGTCGGCCAGTGGGGCGATCTTTAGGCGCGAAGTGGCAGGCAAGACGCTCACCTTTAAGCTGGCCGAGCGAACCGAGACGGCGCCGATTATTGCCGATGAGGAGACGGGCACGAAGTGGCATGGCCTCTCCGGTGTGGCGCTGGAGGGGCAGCTGGCCGGTCAGCGGCTGACGGCGATTCCGGCGACGCCCTCATTTTGGTTTGGCTGGAAGGACCATTTCCCCAATACGGCAGTCTATGGGGAGTAGGTCCTCGGGGAAGGCTTTTTTTAGCCACAGAGAGCACAGAGAGCACAGAGAGAGGGTATCCCGCGGGATACTGCCCCCCTGTGGTCCCCCCGCTGCGGCGGGGGGACGTGGATTCCGGCTTCCGCCGGAATGACGGGGCGGCCGGGGGTGGCCAGAGGGAGAGGGGATGGATTCCCGCGTGCGCGGGAATGACGGGCGGGGGTTGAAGGCACACTGCCATCCGGTAGACTCGATCTGCCGACAGGATCACGCGCGTTGGAGGTCAGTGGATGCCCCCGTATGATGTTGTCACGTTTGGTGAGGCGTTGCTGCGGCTGACGCCGCCTAGCTTCCAACGGATCGAGCAGACCACTTCCTTCAGCGCGAGCATCGGTGGCGCCGAGCTGAACACTGCCGTTGGGATGGCGCGGCTGGGGATGCGTGTGACATGGGTGTCCCGTCTGCCGCGCAACCCGCTGGGGCGGCTGATCGCCAACGGCGCCAGGGAACACAGCGTAGACGTATCCCACGTGGTCTGGTCCGATACGGACCGGGCGGGGGTGTATTTCCTGGAGGAAGGCGCAGCCCCGCGGCCGTCGTCGGTGCTGTATGACCGCGCAGACTCGGCCTGCGCGCGGCTCCGGCCGGAGGAGCTGGATTGGGATGCGATTCTCGCCGGCGCACGGGTTTTCCAGGTGACGGGGATTACGCCAGCGTTGAGCGATGGCTGCCGGCGGGCAACGTTCGAGGCTATTGCGGCGGCCAAGGCCGCTGGTGCGCTGGTGAGCTTCGATCCGAACTTCCGCAGCAAGCTCTGGAGCACCGCGGCAGCCAAGCAGGTGTATCTGGAAATCGCTCCCCAGCTCGATATTCTGTTCTGCTCGCATGAAGGGCTGCGGGACTTCTACGACATCGCGGCCGATGACGCAGTTGACGCCGCGCAGCAGGCGCAGGAGCGGTTTGGCCTGCAAGCGGTGGTGATGACGACCCGTGAAGCGCGTGGCGTACATGACAACACGGTCGGCAGCATTGTCGTCGCCGACCGGGTGTATCGGGATCGGGAGCGCGAAGTCGAAGTGGTCGAGCGGCTGGGCGCCGGTGATGCGTATGCGGCCGGGCTGCTGTTCGGGCTACTTACCGGCGACTGGGAGAAGGCGGTGGCCTACGGCGGCGCGGCCGGCGCCCTCAAGCATTCGATTCCCGGCGACTTTCCCTTGCTCACCGAGGAAGAAATCCGCCAGGAGATCGAGGCGCCCTCCGTTCGCGTCAGCCGTTAGGCCGGGTCATTAGTCGAGGCGGAAAAAGGTGCCGGCGATATAGCGTACTAGCTCGCGCTCATGGACCGGCTCATCGCCATCCTTGGTCGTGAACCAGTAGGCCGTGAACAGCCGGCCATCGGGCAGCTCGGTGACGACCGGATACCCCAGGTCCCAGCAGTACGCGCCATCGCGCACGACAAACTCCTCGCTCCACGTCTCGCCCAGATCGTCGCTGACCACCCCCAGAATGCCGCGGCCGCCGCGTGCCGGATAATCGCGGCGGGCGAACAGGACCAGAAAACGCCCGTCACGGAGCAGCAAGCCGCGCGGCGAGCGGTACCGGGGACCGCTGTCGTCACCGGGCGCCCGGTCGGGGAGTGGGCCGGTGAGGGGCAAGTTGTACGTGGTGGGGCTGACGATGGCGCGGGGCGTGGACCAGCTCATGCCGTCGTCTTCGGAGAAGGCGACGTGGGGGTAGTTCTCGGGGATCCGGTGCATCAGGCATAAGAGTCGGTCGTCCGGCAGCCGGTGTACCCCGAGATAGCTGTAGCCATAGAACATATCTGGCGCTTGGGCTGCGCGAGCAATCTCGCTGACGTACTGCCACGACAGGCCGTGATCGTAGCTGGCATAGAAGCAGGCGACGTTGCGCCGGTAGGTGGCGCCCACCATGCCGAGCACACCGTTGTCGAACTGCACGTGGCCGAGGTTCACGCAGAGAAACCCGCCCTCGGGCGCCCACGATGGCCCTTCGATCAGCGTGGCGTGGCGCTCCCAGGTGCGGCCGCGGTCCGGGCTGCGGAGCGAGAATGACGGGGGATGCTCGCGGCGGCCCAAGTGGAAGTTGATGCCCGGTGGGAGCCGGGGGTCGTTCCGCAGGTCGCGGCCACCAAAGGGGAACCGGAGATACTCGCCGTGGCAGAAGTGGATGATGGAATCCGGCTGCGTGAGGTCTATCTGCTCCCGCTGTTCGGGAGCGCGCGGCCGCAGCCAGTCCAGTATCTCGTTATCCGAGCGGTCGTTGTGCCAAATCCAGGAACGCTCGTTGTCGGGCCAGGTCCGGCCGTAGTCGAAGGAGCGACTGAGCAGCGCGCCGCCCGCGCGGGCGGCGCGCTCGGCAATCGGGTGCGAGTGGCGGTACGGCCCGGGCTTGCCGGGCGGGAGCGGGGCCTTGTAGTCCACCGGCCCGGCCAGGTAGGCGACGGCCAACTCGCCATCGCCGAAGTTCCAGAGGCCGCCGCGGTTGGGCGCATAGAGGTAGAGGTGGTCGTCGTAGTGGACGCGGATGTGCTCCACGTCATGCACCGCGACCTTCCGTGTGCCGAGTTTTCTGCGCGATGAGTACGTTGCCATCGGGTGCTCCTTCCCGTGTGGGTGGTGGACGGTAACGAGGGAAAAAGAGTTGATAGCCGGATACGGAATGCACTTATCGCTTGCAGGGCGGGGTCGAGAACACGTAACCGATAGGGCGTTTACGCCAGGCGTGCGCCGAGCTGATCGCTGAGACCCGCGACGGCGCGCTGGGAGGCCTCCAGCAACATGACACTGTCCAGGCCGTAGGTCATGAACGTCGCGCCGCGGTCGGCCCACTGGCGGGCGGCCTCGGCACTGCCGACGTGGGGACCGCCGGCAATGCCGTTTTGCCGGCAGGCGGCCAGCGTCCGCTCGATAGCCTGCTCCAGATCGGGGTGGTCCATTTGTCCGGGGATGCCCATGGTGGCCGACAGATCACCGGGGCCGACCAGGATGGCGTCCAAGCCGGGCACGGCCGCGATCTCCTCGACGTTCTCGATGCCCTGAGCGCTTTCCACCTTGACGGCCACCAGTAGCTCGCGGTTTTGCGCCTCGATCCAGGAAGGCGCGTCGGGATGCTCGAAACCGGTATGGGTGCCGACGGTGATAAGGCCGCGCGTGCCGACGGGCGCGTAGCGGCAGGCATTGACGACTAGCTGGGTCTCCGCGCGGGTACTGACGTGGGGGGCGATGACGCCCATGGCACCATTGTCGAGGGTCCGCGAGATCAGGAAATCGGCAATGCCGCTCGGCCCGGCAATCGGCACCGTACCGGCAAGCTCTGCGGCGGTGCAGATCGGGGCCACGTCGCTCATCGTGAGACCGGAGTGCTCCATATCGAAGTAGAGGAATCCGAACCCGGCTTGGCCGGCGATCTGTGCCAGCGCCGGACCAGGAAAGGTGACACTGAGCACCCCGACGCAGACGCGGCCCGCGCGGAGGGCGCGGGTGACCGGGTTGATCCAGGGGCTGATCGGTTGGCGCTGCGAACGTTCGCTCATCGGATGCTCCTTTCCGTAGCTGAGACCTTTGTACGACTACCCGGATGGAGGGCTGAGGTGGTAGTGACTCGCCTTTCGCTAACCTGGGCGGATCAGTTTTGGATTCCCGCGTTCGGAGACCTTTGCATAACTACCCGGATGGAGTGCGAGAGGGACAATGCACCACTCCTCGCTAACCTGGAAGGACCGGTTTTTGGATTCCCGCCTTCGCGGGAATGACGGGTTACGCAAAGGTCTCCTTTCGCGGGAATGACGGGTTAGGCAAGGTCTCCAGCTCGGTACGCTGGCCGGATGGCGTTAGGCTAGATCGCTGAGACGATAGTACTGGGTGGGCGTGCAAAACAGGGCGCGGGGATTGGTGCGTGCGAGGGCGCCGAATGTCGTTTGACGGAGCGCGCTACCGTCGTTGGTGAAACCCATCAACCGGGCGGTGTCCTCGGACCGGAAGGTGAGAGTTGTGCCATGCGCGTCCTCGGCGACGAAGAGGGGCGTGTCCGCGGCGAGGGCGGGTGGGGCCGGCTCGGCATCGCTGGCGGTGACATCGCCGCGGAAGGGTGCGATTCGTGATTCGGCCGTGCCGACGCTTTCCAGGAAGCCGAGCAGAGCGGCGTGTAGCTCGCGGGCGACGGCGGGATGCTCGGTGAGCACATTGCGCTCCTGCGCCGGGTCGCTGGAGAGGTGATATAGCTCGGAGGGGTGGCCGCGGGGGCCGGCAATCAGCGCCCAGTCCTCCGTCGTGACCGTCAGCGCCTCCACGAGCCGGCTGGCGTCGGTGTCGGTCGCGGCGGCCCCGTCGAAGGTGGCGACTTGGGTGGCTTGCCCCCGGTGACCGGACATTAGGGCGATTGGGTAGCGGCCGCTGAAGGCATGGGTGCGGATACGATCCGTCTCGCCGCGGACCAACGGCCAGAGCGAGTGGCCTTCCACGCCCGGTGGCGGTGTCACGTCCAGGAACTCCAGGATAGTGGACAGTAGGTCTACGTGCTGGGTCAGGCCGGCGATCCGTTTACCGGCGCCGAGGCCGTGGGGGTGCCGGATCATCAGGGGGATGCGGATGCTTGGTTCGTAGAGCCGGCCCAACGTGCCACCCGGCTTGCCTTGCAGGTCGTGGTCGCCAAAGAGGTGGCCGTGGTCGGTGAGGTGGACTACCAGGGTATTGTCCGAAAGCCCGAGGACATCCAGCTTGTCGAGCAGGTGCCCCAGCCAGCGGTCGGACAGCGTGACCAGCGCGGCGTACAGGGCACGGACGTGGTTGTGCTCGTCCGGCGAGAGGTAGTCCGGGCGCCCGTACTGGGGGTAGATCACCTGGTCGCCCTTGAAGGACGGATCGGCATAGCGAGCCACGTCGAACGCGGGAGCGTCGAACGGCTCGTGGGGGTCCCACATATCTATGTAGAGCACAAAGCCCGGTGGCCCGCCGGGCCGGCCCCGTCGGTGGTTGCGCTCCAGCCAGTCGGTCGCCGCGGAGATGGTACGGGCGCACATCCAGTCCCGCTCGTACACGCGGCCGGCGGTGTTGCGGAGATAGAGCTGGGTGGCCGCCGGGCCTTGGAAGCTGGACTGTCGCAGCTTGTAGGGGGCGGCGGGCAGCGGGATGTCCACAGCGTCTACGTTGTAGCGGTCGGCGTGCTGGCCGCGAATCCACTCCCAACCGGCAAAGCCGCGGGTGAAGTTGTAGTCGTCGTGGCCCAAGGCCGGCGTATCGAAGAACAGCACCGGCAGGTAGCCGACGCCACTGACCAACTCGGAGAGCACCACGTCGTCCGGCTCCAACGGCTGCCAGGGCCGGTGGGGAAAGCTGTAGCGGCCGGTGAAGAGGTCGGTACGGCAAGGAATGGTCGGGTAGGACGAGACGTAGAAGCGGTCGAACAGCGCCGATTGGGTGGCTAGGCGGTCCAAGTGGGGAGTGTGAATGAATGGCTCGTCGGTTGCGCGACCTAGCCGTGCCCATGGCGCCGGGTCGCCATAGGCGGCGACGTGATCGCGCCGCAGGCTGTCGTTCATGAGGATGATGACGTTCATGCTGGGAGGCCTCCGCTGGGAATCTGTGGGAATGGTGCAAGACGAGGTTGCCGGCTTGCAGTAAGCGGTATTCTAACGTAACGGTCGCGGCAGGGTAGATTTTGTCTGCATCAGGATTTGCAGGATGCAAGGATGAGCAGGATGATCCTCACCCTCTGATGGGTCAAAGCCGCACGGATAGGGCCAGGTGTGGTGTGGCTTTGGCCGGTCACCTCTCCATCGCAGAGCGATAGAGAGGGGGGTGGATTCCCGCTTTCGCGGGAATGACGGGGGCCGGGAGGCCACGACTGACCCTGGATTTCGGCTTCCGCCGGAATGACGGGAGGGGCGGGCGCGGCTGTACTCCTACTAGATCGAGTGAGGAGGCGTATGCCAATTCAGGCGGTGACGGGTGCCATCGCGCCCGAGGCGCTGGGCACCACGCTGATGCACGAGCACACGTTGTGCGATCTCTGGGAGTGGGGTGGTGGGTACGAGTACAACGGCATCCTGGATGACGAACAGCTGCAAGCGGAGGAGCTGGCGCGGTACCGCGAGGCCGGCGGCACGGCGCTCGTGGACGTGACGACGATTGGGGCGGGTCGGAACCCGGCCGGAATGCGCCGGCTGGCCGAGGCGACCGGCCTGCACCTGATTATGGGCGCCGGCTGGTACCGCGAACGGGTGTATCCGCGCGAGGTCTACGAGCTGAGTACCAACCGGCTCGCCGATCGCATCGTCGGAGAGTTCGCCGACGGCGCAGACGGGACGGGTGTGCGGCCGGGGATCATCGGGGAGTTGGGCACGGAGCGATTCCACATATCGCCGGCCGAGGAACGGGTGTTTCGGGCCGGTGCGCGGGCGCAGCGGCAGATCGGCGCCGCGATCACGACCCACACGACGTACTTTGGCGATCTGGCGCTGGAGCAGGTCGCGCTGCTCCTGGAAGAGGGGGTGCGGCCGGATCGAATCGTCATCGGCCACATCGGGGAGCGGCGCGACGTGAGTCTGGAGTTGGCCATCGCCAAGGCCGGCGCCTACGTCCAGATAGACCACGTGGGTCGCAAGCCCAGGTCCGGGGCGCAGCCGGAGCGCCAGCGCGCGCGAAACGTGGTGGCTATCGCGCGAGCCGGGCATCTCGACCAGTTGCTGATTTCGATGGACATTTGCGGCAAACCGGCGCTGCACTGGAACGGGGGGCATGGATACGACTATCTGCTGCGGACGTTTGTCCCGCTGCTGCAGGAAGAGGGCCTGAGTGAGGGGGAGGTAAGGACGATCCTGGTAGATAACCCGCGCCGGGTGCTAACGTTCTGAGGAGCTACGAGGCTTCCTCGATCTAGTGTTTCGATATTGAAGGGATGAGCACAGTGGAGATTACTGATCTGCAACTGCACCCAGTGCATACCCGGCGCGAGACCGGTACGATCACGCCGCATGTCATCGTTACGCTGGACACACGAGAGGGGATCAGCGGACTAGGCGAGATGTCCGATCTCGGCCACTACTCGTTGCGGGATTTTCCACCGCTGTCGCGGCTGCGAGGGACACTGCTGGAGGCCCTTCGCGGCCGGGACCCCGCCGACATTACGGACCTGACTGCTCGGCTGGCGCAGACATTCCCGGGCGGCCCCTTCCACAATGAAATCCGCTGCGGCGTGGAGCTCGCTTTGTGGGATGCCGTGGCGCGTAACGCACAGGTCCCGGTCTACCAGCTGCTCGGGGGCAAGGTGCGCGACCGCTACCGGGTTTGCTATCCCATCTTCCGCATGCGAGCAAGCGATGAGATACCCGACAACCTCCGCCGTGTCCGTGACCTGATGCGGCGGGGACAGGATGCGTTTCGGCTCTATTGGGGGGCCGACATCGAGGCCGATGAACGGTTCCTCGCCGCTGTGCGCGACGAGTACGGCGATCAGGTCGAGATCAAGTCGCTCGATGGGAGCAACCAACTGCCCCGCGATGAAGCCATTGCAGCCTTGCGCCGGTTGATACGCTACCGTCCCACGCACATCGAGTCACCTTGTCAGCGCGAGGATCTGGCTGACATGCGTGCAGTCCGGGAGGTGATTGGCGCGGCTGTCAGCGAGCACGTGTCCAGTCTGCAGCAGGGGTACGAATTTGTAGCGGCGCAGGCCGTGGATATCTTCAACATCTCGCTGGTTGCCATGGGCGGTCTCGCAGCCGCTCGCAAGCTGTACGCCCTGGCCGAAGCTACGGGCACGAAAACGCTGATCGGCACTACGCAGGAGCTCTCGATAGGGACAGCCGCGCAACTCCACCTCGGGGCGGCGATGCCGAACCTGGACTACCCAGGGGACGCGGCCGGCCCCCTGCTCTATCAGCAAGATGCGGTGCGCCAGCGAATCCAGTATTGCCAGGGCTATGCACTGGTGCCGGAGGGGCCGGGCTGGGGCCTAGAGTTGGCCCCGGAAGCGCTCGCAGCCAACCATGCGAACTTCGGCTGAGAACGACGAGAGAGGCAGCCGCTGTGTTCCAGCGGGAGTGGAGCGCCGTCGGTGACCGACTCCAGGGCCGGTTGCACGAGGACGCCGTGCTTCGGAGCAACCGACCGCGGTTGCAACGACTGGTGGCGCCGCTGCACAAGTGGGGCTGGACGCACCTGGCCGAGCGAAAGGCCGGTTAGCCGGCGGTGCCGCGGATGGGCGCGGTGTTGATGAGGCCGCCGTCCACGTCAATGGTGCCGCCGGTGAGGAAGGCGGCCGCGTCGGACAGGAGAAACATGACGGCGTGAACTACGTCTTCCACGGTGCCGCTGCGGCCGAGGGGGACGTTGGCAGCGGTGGCGGCCATGAGCTGCTCGGCGCTCGCCCCGGTGCTGCGGACCTTCATCCGTAACACGTCTTGGCCCATCGTGGTCTCCGGGGTGCCCACGGGGCAGATGCAGTTGACCGTGACCTTGAAGGGGGCCAACTCCGCGGCCAGCGACTTGGTGAGGCCGATGACCCCGTGCTTGGCGGCGACGTAGGGCGCGATGTTGGGGAAGCCGACCTTGCCGGCGTCCGAGCTGAGGTTGACGATCCGCCCGCGGCCGCTCTGCCGCAGCAGCGGTGCGGCGGCCTGCGAGCAGAGGAAAACGCCCTTGAGGTCCACGCCGACGACCCAATCCCACTCCTGCTCGCTAATGTCGTCCAGCGCGGTAATCCTGATGACCCCGGCGCTATTGACGAGCGTATCGAGGCCACCGAAGGCCGTCTCGCAAGCGCCCACCGCCGCGCGCACGGAGTCGGGCACGGTCACGTCGAGGACGAGGGGCAAAAGACGCTCGCCGGCAGCGAGCGCCTGAGCCGCCTCCTGCAGTCGGCCGGAGTGGACATCGCCGATAGCGACGTTGGCGCCCTGTTCGAGCAGGGCGCGGGCAACGCCCAAGCCGAAGCCGCTCGCGCCGCCAGTAATCAGCGCCCGCCGGGGCGTTGGTGTAGTTTGGGTCATCATCCGGTTTCTATCTTGAGGCGTGCTCGCCGGGATTATACTGGCGGGGACCGCGCTTTGCCGTTGCTTGCGGCGTGACCGTACAATCCACGCATATTCGGCCACGATCTATCAGGAGAGGGACCATGGGCAAACTCGCATTCGTGGACACGCACGTACACTTCTGGGACCTCCAGCATCCCGACCTCGCATATACCTGGCTGCAACCGGACTTCCTGCACCCGCAGATCGGCGATCAACTCGACGGTCTGAAGGGCAAGAACTACCTGGCCGAGGACTTCATCGCCGAGACCCGCAGCGCAAACGTGACGAAGGCCATTCACGTGCAGGCGGCGCTGGGGATCGAGGACCCGGTGCAGGAGAGCGACTGGCTGACGGAGGCCGCCGAGCGAACCGGGTTTCCGCACGCGATTGTGGCCTACAGCGATCTGAAGAGGCCCGACGTTGCCGAGGAGCTGGCGCGCCACTGCGAATTCTCGCGCGTCAAGGGCATTCGTGACTTCTCCGACGGCGAATACCTGGTTGATCCGGACTTCCAGCGCGGCTACGCGCTCCTAGAACGATTCAATCTCATCGCCAGCATGGACGTCGAGTGGGAGGGTATGGAGAAGCTGCGCGACCTGACGCGCAAGTACCCGAACGTCGTCGCGGTACTGGATCACTGCGGATTTCCGAAGCAGCGGACGGACGAGTATTTCCGGCACTGGCAGCAGGGCATGACGACGCTGGCCGAGGCCGAGAACGTGGTGTGCAAGATTTCCGGCCTTGGGATGTGCGACTGGCAGTGGACGATTGAGAGCATCCGGCCGTGGGTGCTGCACTGCATCGAGGCGTTCGGGCCGGAGCGGTGCATGTTTGGCACCAACTGGCCGGTGGACAAGCTCTTCAGCACCTACGACGTGCTGATCGCCTCCTACACGGAGATCGTAGCGGACTTCAGCCACGACGAGCGGATTGCGATGTTCTCCGGCAACGCCGAGCGCCTGTATGGCATCTGAGGCGGCTGCAGCCTCCGGCTGCCTCATCCCCGGCCCTCCGCAGCCAATACCCGGTGGTCAGTGGCTCGTGGTCACTGGGGCAGGGTGCCACGCTCTTCGCCCTCCCATGGCCTCCTGCTTCGCAGGGGATCGGTGCATCATGCCGCACGCCTACGGCCGTCGGCCCTCGGTAACACGGACTCCCCGGCTTGGCTAGGGAAGGAAATTGATGCAGAGTCCACAATTGACGCTGGTATTTTGCACGTCTCCCAGAAATAGGGGTTCTTGCAATCCCCTTCTGTTCGCTGTATGCTGAGGCTACTGTCCCTGCCGCCAGGGAGTACATGGCATGGGCGGGAGCGCCTGAGGCTCGCCGGGCGTTGCGTCACTGGGCGAGCGTATGGGCCGCTCCCACATGGGGAGCGCGTAGCGAGAGGGAGAAGCCAATGGCAAGCGTGATCCGCCGACGGTATCTGGGAGGCGCGGCAGCCGCGTTGGGTGGTCTGCTGGCTGCTGCTTGTGGCGAGATCGAAGTCCGCTACGTGCAAGGGCCGGCGGGTCCGGCGGGACCAGCGGGTGTGCAGGGTGAGCGGGGCGCGACCGGAGCCGCGGGCGCCAAGGGGGCATCCGGGGCAGCGGGGCAAACGCAGACTATCGTGCAGGAGAAGGTGGTTACGGTCGAGAAGCCGGTGATCGTCGAGAAGGTGGTCACGGTTGACCGGCCGGTGGTCGTTGAGAAGGTGGTCGAGGTGGCGGCCAAGGCCGCGCCGCTGCGGCGGGTCGTCCTGTGGACTTACTTCTGGCGGGCCGGCGGCAACATGAGTGAGCGCGGTACCGGGTTCCTGGACTTGACCAACCAGTGGAACGCGCAGGGCACGAACATCACGATGGGCCTGGAGCCGCTTTCCGGGCAGGGCAATACGAACACCGCCAAGGTGATTGCCAGCTATGCGGCGGGCATACCGCCCGATCTGTTGCACAGCGCCTATTGGGACAAGGGCGTGTACGGCATCCGCGACATGGTGGTGGAGTTGGAGGGGACGTTCATCAAGGCGGACAAGGAGTACGCCGCCACGATGGATGACTTCTATCCTCACCTGTTGGAGTCGAGCTACTGGCAGGGCAAACTGTGGAGCCTGCCCCAGGAAACGAACTCCAACTTGCCCTACACGAACCTCGCCTACGTGCGGGAAGCGGGCCTGGACACCCTGAAGCTCGGCTACACCTGGGACGACTGGGTGGAGTACCTGAAGAAGCTCCAGCAGTTCCTCGGCCCCGGTATCGAGACGGGCAAGTGGGCGATGACCGGCTTGGTGCAGAGGGCCTCGGGCTTCATCAATCTGCTGAAGGAGAACGGCGGCGAATACTTCAACGAGGACCGGACGAAAGTCGCCTTCAATAGCCCGGAGGGGGTGGAGGCGATGCAGTACACGGCGGACTTGGTGCATAAGCACCAGGTCCATGCGCCGCATCCGGACATCATCAAGGCCGCCGGGCTGGAAAACCCCAACTTCCCCAGTGGCACCATCGCCATGGAGTGGGAGACGAGCGCGTATCGTGTCGTGCAGTGGGCCGAGCGGATCGGCGGCTTGGAGAACATGTACGTTGCGCCCTCCCCCACCAAGAAGCAGCCGTTTATCGCCAACCTGGGCCAGAATACGGCCATGTTCAAGACCAGCAGCCAGCAACAGGACGCTGCCTGGCAGGTCATGCGCTGGCTCACGAGCACGGAACCGGCGGCGCATTACGCGGCCGTGACGTTCTTCCTGCCACCGCGCAAATCCGTTCTTACTACGCCGGAGTACGCGCAGAATCTCAAGGACGTGCCGCAGTTCAAGACCTTCGTGGATGCGCTGGACTACGGATACCGGCCGTTCCACCCCGAGTTCCCCGAGATCTATGGCACCTTCCAAAGCCTGGTATCGCGGCCGAGCTGGAAGGAACTGCGCTCGGTGAAGGACGACTTGGACGAGGCGGCTCGGGTCATCAACGCCAAGCTCGAAGATTTCCAGCAGCGAACCAGCTAGTAGCGGCGCTGGCCGGCGAATCAGCGAGAGCATACGCCACCGGGTTTATCCTGGTGGCGTATCGTGTTGTTTGGCTGTCAGCCTTTCAGTTATCAGCCGTCAGCCGGCGGCCTCGTCGCTCACGGTATGCTGGTGGCTGACCATTGCCACAGGGAGGTGGTTTACGATGAAAGCGGCCTTGATCGGCTGTGGCGGGATGGGGAGCGGCCATGCGCGGAGCGCCCCGGAGCACGGCGTTGAGGTGGTGGCCTTCTGCGACGTGATCGAGGCGGCTGCCGAGCGGGCGCGGGCAGAGTTTGGTGGTCGCTACGCCACGACGGACGCCGGCCGGATTATGCGCGACGACAGCATTGATCTGGTCATCATTGCGACGCACCATGACGCCCATCATCCGCTGGCGGTGGCCGGGGCGCGGGCCGGCAAGCATCTGCTCGTGGAAAAGCCGCTCTGCCAGACCCGTGAGCAGGCTATCGAGGTGGCCGAGGCGGTGGATAAGGCCGGCGTGAAGCTGATCGTGAACTGCAAGTTCCGCATTGCGCCCACGGTGCAGAAGGCGAAGGAGCTGATCCCCCAACCGCGCCTCAGCCACGGCCAACTGGCTACTTCCAACTACGCGCACAAACTGCCGGGTGCTGGCGGCTCTACCTGGATATGGGATAAGGACGATGGTGGCGGGCTGCTCATTAGTACGGCGGTCCATACCGTTGACCTGCTCGCGTACCTGATGGACAGCACCGCCGACCGGGTATATGCCGAGGGGCGGCTGTTCGACCGCAAGAACAAGGGCACGGCCGGGTATCCCGATGGGTTGGTAGGTACGATCCTGTGGCGGAACGGCGGGCTGTCCACGGTGATTAGCACCGATCAAGGGATCAGCCCCAATCCCTGGGTCTCCAAGTGGTTCCACGAGATGTGGGACGGCGAGCGGAGTGCCGTGTTCACCGCGCATACCGGCCGGGTGGACTTTGGTGGCTGCGACATCAGCTACCTCGAAACGCAGGAACTCCCCACGGAGGAGCGGCGAAAGGCCTCCATGCTGCACAATCTGCTGGAGGCGATCCGCACGGACGGGGAGACGCTGTGCGACGCGCGTGATGGCGTGCAGACCGTCGCCATCTGCAACGCCCTTGATGAGGCCGCCCGCACGGGCCGACCGCAGCGAGTGGTGAGCGGGTAGTGGCCGGGGGATGCTCCCCCTATGGTGCCCCCGCCGCGGCGGGGGGACGTGGATTCCCGCTTGCGCGGGAATGACGGGGGGCCGGCCCACCTTTTCGCCTTGCGGCCTAATCCGGGCTAGACTCAGGGCGGCGCTAGTGCTCCGTTCATCTTGCCTTCTGCGAATGGCGGGGCACTGAGGCAGCCGGTCTGAGGAGGAGACAATGGCAGCAACGCAAGAGATGGCGGGACAGGTCGCAATTGTTACGGGCAGCGCGTCGGGGATCGGACGCGCGTCGGCGCTGGCGTTCGCTCGCGCGGGCGCCCGCGTGGTCGTCAACTACAGCCGGTCCGCGGACGAGGCGCAAGAGACGGCGGCCCTGGTGCGCGACGCCGGGAGCGAGGCGCTGGTGATCCAGGCCAACGTCGCCAACGCGGTGGAAGTTGAGGCCATGGTTCAGCAGACGCTCGACAACTGGGGACGGGTAGACGTGCTGGTCAACAATGCCGGCACGACGGTTTTCAAGCCGTACACGAACCTGGAAGAGCTCGATGCGCTCACCGAGGCTGACTGGGATCGGGTGCTGGCGGTGAACGTCAAGGGGGTGTATTTCGCCTCCAAGGCGGTTGCGGCACCGATGAAGGCGCAGGGGAAAGGCGCGATCATCAATATCTCGTCCGTCTCCGCGTTCAAGCCGGTCGGTAGCTCCATCCCGTACTGTGCATCGAAGGCGGCCGTCATCTCCGTAACCCAGACGATGGCCTTGGCGCTGGCGCCGGAAATCCGCGTTAACGCCGTCGCTCCGGGGTTCGTGGCCACGCGCTGGTGGACGGGTCGAGAGGACATCGGCCCGACTCTGGCGGCGACGACGCCGTTGCAGCGCGGTGGCACGGCCGAGGACATCGCCGAGCTGGTCTACTTCCTGGCGACGAGCGCCGCCTTCACGACCGGAGCGACGCTCGTTGCCGACGGTGGGCGCACGCTGGGGTAGGTATTTGTCTGCATCAGGATTTTCAGGATGGACGGATGAGCAGGATGGCTTCCGGCTAGTGCGGGAAGCACCAGGGTCTGGGGTCCCGGCCACCGCTGGGCAGGAACTGGGTGCTTTGCAGGGCCATGTACGGGGGCTGAGGGGCACGAATAGCCCTGGATTCCGGCTTGCGCCGGAATGACGGGGCGTGGGCGCGATGAATCGCGCCTCTACACAAAAAACTACCCTTGTGAGCCTATGGTCCCCCCCGCTGCGGCGGGGGGACGGGCGCAACATGTTGCGCCCCTACGGCTTGGCTGCTACCGGAATCCTACCCTGGTCAGAGCACCCCGCGTTGGACCGTTGTGGGTGGTTGTGGGTCGGGTCGGAGGGGTGGTGGGGAACTGCGGGTGAGCAGCACATTGGCTGCGTAGGGGCGCCCGCTATAGGGGTCTTCGAGCATCAGCATCCAGTCCCACAGCCGGTCCGCGAGCCGCTCGTAGGTGTCGCGGTGGCTGCGGTCTTGGGCAAGGTTGTGCAACTCGTGGGGATCGGTTTCCAGATCGTACAACTCATCGAAATCGAAGGCGTTGAAGACGAATTTGTAGCGGCCGTCGAGCAACTGCCGCTGCGTGAAGTTGAAGATGTTGCCGTGATCTTCCATGAACAGCTCGCGCCGCTCCAGGGCTGAAGCAGCATCCGGCGCATCGGTCAGGATCGGCAGCAGCGAGCGGCCGTGGGACGGTTCTAACGGGTGGGCACCGGCGATCTCCAGGTAGGTCGGGCCGAGGTCGAGGGTGCGGGCATAGGCATCGCACACCGAGCCGGGCGCGATCATTCCGGGCCAGCGCATCAGCAGGGGCATCCGGTGGGTCTCCTCGTAGGGATACACGTCCTTGAACCACAGCCCATGCGCGCCCATCATGTCGCCGTGGTCGGAGGTGAACACGACCAGGGTGTGCTCGGTTTGCCCACTTTCATCGAGGAACGCCAGTAGCTCGCCGACGTAGTGGTCAATCAGCGTGCAGTAGCCCCAATAGTGGGCGATGGACTTGCGGGTATGCTCCTCGGTGATCTCACCGAACCACGACTCGCGGACGCGGCGCACGTAGGCCGGCTTGCCCTCACCGGCATCGTGGTAGCTGGCCGGGAGAGGAATGTCGCGCCAGTCGTAGAGCGAGGCATACGGTTCGGGCACCAGGTAGGGGTTGTGGGGGCCGCTGAAGTTGGTCCAGAGAAACCAGGGGCGCTCGTCCGCCTCGTCGGTCAGCGCGTGCAGCTGCTCCAGCCCGGCAGCAGCTTGCATGGCCGTGGCGGTAGCTTCGGGCGGGCCGGCTGCTCGTCCGTAGTGCCGCCAGTAGAGGCCGCCGGCATCGGTGAAGCCCCACTCATCCGCGGTGCCGCCATTCTCGCGCAGCCCCAACCGCTGGCGGTACGCGGCAGCATCGAACTGCCGATTTTCGCTGTCGAAACCGAGGTCGGCCGGTCCCTGCGTCCAGCCGACGTGCCACTTGCCGACGTAGCGCATCCGATAGCCCGACTCGGACAAGTGACTGCCCCAGGTGGCGCACTCGGGCCGGATTTCGCGGGCGATGGCGTAGGGCACGTGGCAGTTATTCAACATGCCGTTCGTGTGCGGGTAGAGGCCGGTGACGATGGAGGCGCGCGCTGGTGAGCAGGGAGTGGTGGCGGTATAGGCGCGGCGGAACCAGATGCCCTCGGCAGCCAGCCGCTCCAACGCCGGTGAGCGGCCGGGCGCGGCCGGGCCGGCCGTCGCGTACTGCTGCTGGTCGGTCATAATCATCAGGATGTTCGGGCGGGCAGCGGTCTGTGTGGTCATGGATGCTCCCCCTACTGGGCTACTCGACGTGGCTGCGTCCGATATGCTGGGATAGTATCTGAGGGGTGGGGGCGTCCCTGGTAGACTGCCCCCCTATGGTCCCCCCGCAAGCGGGGGGACGGTGATTCCGGGGTAAGCCGGGCACCAAGGAGCTTGCAAGTGAAGATCACCGATGTCAAGACGTTTCTCGTGGATGCGTCGCCGGCGGGCGGCTGGAGTGGTGGGGGGCGCAACTGGCTGTTCGTGAAGGTCGAGACCGACACCGGCATCTACGGACTGGGTGAGGCGAGCGGCTGGCCGCGGGTTGTGCAGACGGCCATCGAGGACCTCACGCCAGTCGTGGTCGGCGAGGACCCGGGCCGGATCGAGTATCTCTGGCAGAAGATGCTGCTGGCGATGATGGGGCACGGGATGACCGGCGTGGTGGGCGGCGGGGCAATGACCGGCATCGAGATTGCGCTCTGGGACATCCTGGGCAAGAAGCTGGGTGTGCCGGTGTGCGACTTGCTGGGCGGCCGCCTGCGGGACCGCGTGCGCGTGTATGTCCATGCCAGCACGCCGGAGCGGGCGCACGAGCTGATCGAGCGCGGCTACACCTGCTTCAAGTGCGGCGGCTTGGAGCACCCGGTCAGGACGGTCAAGACGCTGCGGGAGGCGGTCGGGGACGATATTGACCTGTGCATTGACGTGCATGGGCCGCCGTGGTTCAGCGTGCCGGATGCCATTCGGGTCGGGCAGGCGCTCGAAGAGTACGGTCTATTGTTCTACGAGGACCCGGTGCCGCCCGAAAACATCGAGTCGCTGGCGAAAGTGGCACGGGCGATAGATGTGCCCCTGGCCTGCGGCGAGCGGTCCAGTACCCTGTACGGCTTTCGCGAGCTGATCGAGCGGGACATCGTGGACGTTGTGCAGCCTGATACCGGGCGTGCCGGGGGGCTGTTGCAGATGAAGAAGGTGGCCGCGCAGGCCGAGGCGCACCACATCATGGTCGCGCCCCACGACGGGTCGCTGGGGCCAATTGCCGAGGCGGCAGCGGTGCATCTGATGGCCACGCTGCCCAACTTCCTGATCTTGGAGCACATGGCCGACGACGTACCCTGGCGGTACGAGCTTATCGAAGAGTTTCCGCTGGAAGACAGCCACTTTATCGTGCCCGACCGGCCCGGTCTTGGCATCGAGCTGAACGAGGCGGTCGCCCGTGCCCATCCTGGTGGCCCGAACGCCAACCGACCGGGGCCGGCGGTCCGGACTTACGTCGAATCGCGGATGAGCCGGCGGCGGCTGACGCAGGCGTAGGGGCTTGGTGGCGGAAGAGGACACAGGCTATCACCTGAAGGGCCGGGGGGGCGCCTAACCAGGCGCACTCCGCCTCGCGCGGTGGAGAGGCAAGTGAGATGGCTGAGGCATTTGTCACGCCGGAAATCATCACGTGGGCACGGGACCGCCTCAAGTGGGACCGCGAGAAGCTCGCAAAGCGAGTGGGCGTCAACGTGCGTACCCTCATTGCCTGGGAGGCTGGCGACAAACGCCCCACGCAACGGCAAGCGACCAAACTCGCCGCTAAACTCTACGTTCCCCTGGGGTATCTGTGGCTCAGTACGCCACCGGCACTTGAGGTACCAATACCCGATCTTCGCACCGTTAGAGATGTCAAGGCCCAGCCACCTAGCGCAGATTTCATAGATGTTCTGTACGATGCACGTAGAAAACAGCAATGGTATCGGGGATATTTGCAGAGCGAGGGGACACGAAAACTCCCATTTGTAGGCAGGTTCCCTCTGAAAGAGGGCCCTAGTGTCAATGACGTTGCTGACGATATGAGAGTTGCGATAGGAATTGATGATGCTCGGCAGAAAGCTAAGACACATCTTCAATTTCTCGGTTTTCTTGCGAAAAATGCGGGGGAAGTGGGAATACTCGTATTGCGAAGTGGAAAGGTAGGGAGTAACACGCACCGAAAACTAGACGTTGATGAGTTCCGTGGCTTTGCACTTGTTGATGACTTTGCACCGCTAGTTTTCATCAACAGTGCTGACACGCCTGCTGCCAGGACATTCACACTGGCGCATGAGCTTGCTCACGTGTGGATTGGAGAAAGCGGAATATCCAACCCAACTACTATCGGCATGACCCTTCGGGAGGACAATCGCATCAATCGCTTCTGCAACCAGGTAGCCGCCGAGCTACTTATGCCGACTGCCAATTTCGTGAAGGAATGGCAACAGGACAAGACTATCGAAGAAAACATAACGGCAATGAGCGGATTCTATCACGTGAGCCGCACTGCGGTCCTGATTCGAGCCTATGAGCATGAGCTTCTGCCTGAAGAAATCTATCGTCGCCAGCTTGAGCGGCTGCGACAATGGGAAAGTCGGGAGCCTAAAGGTGGTAGTAGGAGCTTCTGGAACAACTTTCTTGCCGGCAATAGCCGCGCCTTGGTGAATGCGGTGCTTACCTCTGCTGCGGAGGGCCGCGTTTCCGAGCGTGACGCGGCAACCCTGTTAGGTGTCACCAATCGCAAGACGCTGAGGTCGGCGCAAGAGAAATTCATTCACAGGCAGGTCAATAGGGCCTGATTATTGGCTTGACTCGGATACGCTGATCCGGCCGAATAGGGAGCTCACCTTTGATTGGCTACCGAGTCTCTGGGTGATCCTGCGGGAGAAGGGTGAGGAGGGAATCATTGCGAGTAGCGCGTATGTCTATGAAGAGCTTAAAGATGGTGATGACGCTCTAGCCGAATGGGCTGCGGAGGGCCGGAGCTTTGGGTTATGGGTACCCGCTGACGAAAGCGTCCAGCAGGCCTACTCCACAATCGCGGACTACGTAGCGCAGCATCGGACTTACGCTCCGGAGCATGTGGCTACGTTCCTGGGCAAGGCTGATGCGTGGATCATCGCGCACGCTCTGGCCTGCGGCGGCCGGGTAGTCACGTTCGAGGTACCTCAGCCGCTATCGGCGAGGCCCAAAATCCCGGACGTCGCTGCCAATTTCGGAGTGGACTGCCTAACACTATATGAAATGCTGAGGGAAATAGGTGTGAGAATCTAAGGTGCTTCCGGCTCACGGAAGGTCCATCCGCCGTCTTCCTCGGCGGCGGGTGCGGTTAGGTGACGAGGCGCTGCTGCACTAGGTCCATGTCTAGCTCGATGCCGAGGCCGGGGCCGGTCGGGGGAATGATGTAGCCGTTTTCGAAAACGAGCGGCTCTTTGAATATCGTGCGGTGAATTGGGCCTTGGTTCGCTTCCTGGATCAGGAAGTTCGGCGAGCAGGTATCGAGCTGGATGGCAGCCGCGGCAGCAATGGGACCGCAAGCCATGTGCGGGGCGATCATCGCGTAGTGGGCTTCGGCGATGCTGGCGATCTTCTTTGATTCGAGGATACCGCCGCACTGCCCCACGTCGAGCTGGATGATCTGAGCGGCCTGCTTTTCGATCAGCTCGGCGAACTCGTACTTCGTGACGAGCCGCTCCCCGCTGGCGATGGGGATGCTGGTGTGGGCGGCTACGCGGGCCATCTCGTCAACGTTCTCCGGGGGGACCGGCTCTTCGAACCAAAAAGGCTGGTATTTCTCCAGAGCTTGGGCGGCGCGGATGGCGCTGTAGGTGGTGAGCTGTCCGTGGGTGCCGATGCCGACCTCCAGTTGGTTGCCGACGGCGTTGCGGATGCTCTCGAAGATGCGCTCGGCGTAGGTGATCTCCGTCAGGGAGATGTCGCGTGGTAGGGGGTAGATGGGCCGGAAGGGGTCGAGCTTGCAGGCGGAGTTGCCCTGCTCCAGTAGCTCGATGGCGATCTCTCCGGCCCGCGCCGGGTCTTCGTCAAAGCCGGCCCGGGGCATATAGGCGTAGGCACGGAGCTTGTCGTGATATTGGCCGCCGAGCAGGTTGTAGATCGGTTGGTTGGCCGCTTTGCCGACAATGTCCCAGCACGCCATTTCAATCGCACTGAGCGCCGGTGTGGCGTGCAGGCTCGGATGGCGGAAGTCGTGCCGGGAGCCATACGCGCGCTGCCAGATTTTCTCGATGTGGAAGGGATTTTCGCCGATCACGAACAGGCGACCGATCTCTTCGATAAGGCTGATGTGGGCTTTCAGGCCGGCGAGGTTGTCGGCAAAGACGTTGCCGGTCACGCGCTCGCCGAGGCCGACGATGCCCTCGTCGGTGACGACTTGGAGGAAGAGCAAGTACCTGCCGCCTCGATAGGGCGGGATGTTCTCGACAACCATGGTCTTGATGTCAACGACTTTCATCTCGATATCCTCCAACTCCGGGGTCTCATTCTCGCTTGCGGAGACCTTGCGATAGCCCCCCTATGGTCCCCCCGCTCCGCAGGGGGACGTGGATTCCCGCTTGCGCGGGAATGACGGATGGGGGCCGGGAACTACAGGGCTGCTTGTAGTCATCCATGCTAGACGGTGAGCTTCGGCTCTCGCCACCTGAGGCCTTTCTGCCAGGCGTCCCGGTCGGTGCGGTGCATCACCAGGTTGCTCTCGCGGAGAGGGAGCGCGATCCGCTTACCGCCTTGGAGGTGGGACTCCAGGATGGCCACCATGATTTCGACGCCGTGCCGCGCCGACTCCACGCCGCCGCGCGGGGGATCGCCGGTGTCGAGGGCGCGGACCAAGTCCATGATCGCGTTGACCGTGGGGCTTTGGCGGGGGAAGGCGGGGAATTCCGCCGGCCGGAGGCTGCGGGCGTCGCCCTTCCGCAGGACCCAGTCGAGGGAATCGTTGAAGGTGCCGACCATACCATGCTCGCAGTTGGCCTGGTACTCGTAGCGGTTGGTGCAGAGCAAGTAGAGGGTGACGCCGTTCTCGAAAAGGACCACGCCGTCGCCGCCGGGGTCGTCGCGGTAGACGTGGCCGTCGCGGAGCGGCTCCGATTGGGGTGCGTGGCCCTGCACCCATACGGCGCGAGTATCGCCGTTGAGGAACTGCGCCAGGTCCATGGTGTGACAGCCGTGGTCGAAGAGACCGCCGCCGTAGGTCATCACGAGGCTTTGCAGGGCGCCCAACTCGCCCTGCGCGATGATCTCGCGCAGCTGCCAGAAGCCCGGATGGTAGCGGCGCTGGGTGCCCATGTTGAAGATGGTGCCGTGGCGCTCGCAGGCGGCGGCCATGGCGTTGGCGGTTGTGAGGGACGGGGCCATGCCCTTCTCGCAGAAGATGGCCTTGACACCCTGCTCGGCGGCGTGGATCACGATATCGGCGTGGTGCTCGACGTGGGTGGCGACGCTCACGATGTCGAGGTTTTCCTTGGCGATCATCTCCTGGTAGTCGGTGTATTGCCCGCTCTTGGGAACCGCGTACCGCTCCCCGAATAGCGCCATCAGGTCTGCGCGGAAGTCGGAGCAGGCCACGAGGTCGGTCCGGTCGCAGACGTAGAAGCCGCCGCCGTGGGCGTAGGGCAGTTCGTGTTTCGGTTCGCCGACCACCTCGTTGTCAATGAAGCCACCCATCCGCCCGCAGCCGATCACCGCCGCTCTGTAGGTTTTCACCGTTGTCCTCGCTTCTGGTCGAATGTGGCCGCTTCCCTGGCCCCTGACAAGGGTAGGTTTTTCGGCGGGGAGCCACGGGCAGGGCCGCCCTCATCCCCCGGCCCCCTCTCCACCATGTGGAGAGGGGGTTGGATTCCCGCTTTCGCGGGAATGACGACTCTTGCAAACGTCTCCCGATGGGCTGCCGGCGCGGCCGCGCACTCGCGTGTACGGCCTGCTCGCGTCCGGCTCCTATAGTACCGCGCGCCGCCGGCAGATTCCGGTCACGATGCCGGTAAGTGGTAGACTGCCCAGCGTGTCCAGTGGCGGGCTACCGAGGAGGAATAGATAGTATGGCGGGGCTGACGGCAGCGCAGAAGCAGCAGTTTGAGGCAGACGGTTGTCTGACGGTGGAAGGCGTGCTGACGCAGGAGGAGGTCGAGACGCTGCGCCGGGCGTGCGGCGAGGTGGAGGAGATGGCGCAGGGCCTCAATGCACGGACTCCGGCCATCCATCCGCGCATTCTCCCGTCCGGCCGCCGGGTGGTGGACATTGTGAAGGGAGCGGTGTTCCAGCATCCGCAGTTCCTGGCGGCCTGCACGCACCCCGGCGTGCTCGACATCATCGAATCGCTGGTCGGCCCGGACATTCAGCATCATCACAGCAAGCTGAACTGGAAGCCGCCGCTGCCCCCGGAGCAGGCGGCCCAGGGGTGGAAGATCGGGTGGCACCAGGACTACGCTTTCTTTCCGCACACCAACTACGATCTGCCGGCGTGCGCCATCTATCTCGATGACACTACGTTGGAAAACGGCTGCATGAACGTGATCCCCGGTAGCCATCGGGAGGGGCCGCGCAATCATATGAAGGACGGCGCCTTTAGCGGCGTGTGTCAGGAGCCGGAAGCCTACGCGGACGAATCGCGGTGGCGGACGGTTGAGGTGCCGGCGGGAGGTGTCTCGCTCCACCATTGCCTGATGCTGCACAGCTCCGGTCCCAACCACTCGCAGCGCGCCAGGCGCACGTTCGTCATCCAGTACCGCGCGGCCGACAACGTGCAGATCGCTGGCCGCACTAGCCACCTAGGCTGGGGCTTTCAGGTCCGCGGTCAGAACAATGCGATGATCCGCTTCGAGAACGGGGTCACGTGCCCGCTCCCGGAGGGGCTGACGTCGCACTAGGAGCGACCCGATGAACACGGCAGAGAAACGAGCGCACTTCCGCAGCTTTGGATTCGTCATCGAGCGCCAGGCGTTCACGCCTGATGAGATACAGGAGATCACGCACGAGTTCGATGACCTGATGACCGAACTGCGCGACGGTCAGCCGTTTACGGGAGAGGGCGGCGAGAATCGCGCTCCGTTCGTCGAGCTACGGCCGGCGCTGTCGCGGCTGGCGGTGGATGACCGCATCTACGGCACCGTCGAGGAGCTACTTGGTCCGGACTTCCTCTGGGCCAGCTCCGAGGGGAACATCACGGTTGGCGACCACCTCTGGCATCCCGATAGGCCGGGCGACGAGGAGGAGATTTCGTACATACGCCTGAAGACGATGGTGTATCTGGACGAAACGACCAGAGATTCCGGGGCCATCCGGCTGATCCCCGGCTCGCATCGCGCGCCGCTGCACGAGGAGATCGAGAGCGAGCAGCGCCACCAGCATGGGCCGACACTGGCGCCGTTCGGCGTGCCCGGTGCCGAGGTGCCGTGCGTGGCTTTCGAGTCGCGGCCTGGCGACGTGCTGTTCTTCAACCAGAGCCTTTGGCACGGGGTGTTCCGCGGATGGGTGGGGCGGCGCTACATTGCACTGAAATACGCCGCCAGGCCGCAGACGGACAAGCAGATCGGCTCGCTCGACCACTATTCCCGGGGCACGATCTTCCGGCCGCTCGATTCGTTCGCGCAGAGCGACGATCCGCGCATTCGGCGCATGGTGGACCCGCTGCCGGCGCTGGGACGCAAGCAGGTCCCGGCTTTCGTTCCGTTCCGCTGAACGGGTGGAGGTGTGCCGGGAGCGATTTGGACCTAACCCCCGGCCCCTTCCCTCCAGGGAAGGGGAGTGATGGCGATTCCAGTCCGTCGCTGGTCTGCATCAGGATTTTCAGGATGCAAGGATGAGCAGGATGGATTCCCGCTTACGCGGGAATGACGAATGAGACAACGGGAATGACGGGGGCGCGGGCGCGATGAATCGCGCCTCTACAGAAAAACCTGTCCTTGTGAGGGGAGGTAGGTGCAGCAACGGCCCCCCTATGGCCCCCCCGCGAGCGGGGGGACGTGGATTGCGGCTTCCGCCGCAATGACGGGCCGGGGCCGGCCGGTCCGCGCACAACGGTAGTGGGCAGTTAGGAGGCGACGCGATGAGTAGTCGGAGTGAGCCGGCGGCGGCCGTTGGGCAGCGGGTTAATCTCGGTGTCACGAGGCTGGGACAGTCGGGTGCCGGGCAGGCTAATGGCGCTGCCGTGGCGCCTGCACTAAACGGGGCGCGTCCGGAACGCATCGCTACCGATTTCTCGGCGGCGCGGTCACGCTATCGCGTGAGCGTGGAGGAGTACGTGCGGTTCCTGGTGGACGGGTTCTTGATCGTGCGTGGCCTGGTCGGGCCGGCGGAGGTGCGGGAAATCCTAGACCACACCGAGGACCTGATGTACGGGCGGGTGGAAGTGCCGGGATTGGAGCCACCGCCGCCCGGCGCCAGCGTGGACGAGATCGAGCGCCGGTACCTCCGCATCCATATGCTGCACCAACACTTGGAGCTACACGAGCGGTATCTGCTCCACCCGCGCGTTCTCGACGTGCTGGAAGCGCTCATCGGCCCGGACGTGATGGCGATGCAGACGATGCTCTTTTTCAAGCCGCCCGGTGGTGCCGGCCAGGGCTATCATCAGGACAGCTACTACATTCCGACCTATCCCGATACGCTCTGCGGCGCGTGGCTGGCGCTGGAGCGGGCGGATGAGGAAAACGGCTGCGTGTGGTTCACGGGCGGCACGCAGCACGAGCCGATTTATCCCAGCGCCGACCGGCTCACCCAAAACCATGCCAACCTGGCGCTGACAACCGTAGAGCACGTGTCGGATACGGACACGGCGGTCAACACGTTGAGCCGGATCGCGGCGCGGTATCGTGGGCGGGAGGTGCCGGCCATCGCCGAGCCGGGCGACGTGGTGTTCTTCGCCGGACACATTCTGCACCGCTCGCACACCAATCGGTCCTCGGATCGCTTCCGCCGAGCCTTCGTCAGTCACTACGCCAACGCCCGCTCGTTCACGATGTGGGGTGGCCCGGACCGGCAGCAGACGAACGACCGGCAAATCCTGGCGCGCGGGTGGACGCATCTGCCGTTTGGTCAGCCCCGCTTTGGTACACCGTGCGCGGCCAACGGGCCGCCGCCCGTTGCCGTCCAGCGGGGTGACGAGCCGATGCCGATGGCCCTCATGGCGGACGGTGAGGAGATGCAGGCGGCGGCGCAGCAGCCGCAGCGGAATGACCCGGCGCTGATGCGAGAGCACGAGAGCGCCGGCGAGAGCTAGGGACACACGTGGGTCACCTACAGGATCGCTGCGATGTTATTGACGATTACCACCACCCACCAACCGGCCACCGATCTGGGTTTTCTATTGGTCAAGAATCCGGCCCGGTGCCAATCGTTTTCCCTGTCCTTCGGTCAGGCCCATGTCTTTTATCCGGTGGCACATGACCGTGTTTGCACGGCGGCACTGCTCGTGGACCTCGATCCGATCCGTCTTGTGCGGCGGCGGGGCCGTCAGCGCCAGGACCGCACGCTCGGCCAGTATGTGAACGACCGGCCGTATGTGGCCTCATCGTTTCTGAGCGTGGCGCTGGCTCGCGTGTACAAGTCGGCGTTGAGTGGCCAGAGTAAGGAGCGACCGGCACTCGCGGCTACGGCTATTCCGCTGGAGGCGCAGATTACGGCGGTCCAATGTCGTGATGGCGAGCGCATGTTGCGGGCGCTCTTCGAGCCGCTCGGCTACAACGTCAGCGCCGAGCGCCAACCGCTCGATACAGCCTTTCCGGAGTGGGGAGCGAGCACGTATTGGTCGGTTACGCTCAGGGCCACCCACCGTCTACATGACCTCCTCACCCACCTGTATGTCTTGCTGCCAGTGCTGGACGACGACAAGCATTATTGGGTCGGTGAGGACGAGCTGGAGAAGCTGCTGGCAAAAGGCGAGGGCTGGCTCTCGACCCACCCGGAACGCGACTTGATCGTTGACCGCTACTTGCGGTACCGGCGCCTGCTCACCCGCGAGGCGCTGGCCCGACTGGTGAGCGATGACGACATTGACCCCGATGCTACCGAGGAAGCGCAGGCCCGTGAAGAGGAGGTATTGGAGGACAGAATCAGCCTCAGCGAGCAGCGCATGATGGCCGTGTTGGCCGTACTCAGGGGAGCCGGCGCTACGCGGGTGATTGACCTGGGCTGTGGAGAGGGGAAGCTGCTCCGGACGCTGCTCACGAACACGGACTGCGAGCAGATCGCCGGGATGGACGTGTCCTCTCGTGCCCTAGCATTGGCAAAGAGACGCTTGCGGATCGACCGGCTCCCAGCGGGGCAACGAGCACGGATCACGCTCTTCCAGGGCGCGCTCACCTATCGGGATCAGCGACTCACCGGCTACGATGCCGCCTGTGCGCTGGAGGTTATCGAGCATCTCGAACCGTCGCGGCGATGTGCTTTCGAGCGGGTGCTCTTCGAGTTTGCACGGCCGTCAACCGTCGTGATTACCACGCCGAACGCAGAGTACAACGTGCGATTCGAGAATCTTGCCGCCGGTCAACTCCGCCATGGCGACCATCGCTTCGAGTGGACCCGCGAGGAGTTCTCACGATGGGCAAAGCGGGTAGCAGATCGTTCCGGCTATGAGTTTCGGCTGCTGCCGATTGGTCCCGTTGACCCGGCCGTAGGTGCTCCGACCCAGATGGCGGTATTCTCGCAATGAATATCACTGTTCCGGCGCTGTCGTTGGTGGTCCTGATCGGGCCTTCGGGCAGCGGCAAGTCCACGTTTGCCGGCAAGCATTTCCAGCCGACGGAGGTGCTGTCATCCGACTACTGCCGCGGCCTGGTGTCCGATGACGAAAACGACCAGGCCGCGACGAAAGATGCCTTTGAGGTGCTCCACTTCATCGCCCGCAAGCGGCTCGCGGCTGGCCGGCTCACGGTGGTAGATGCGACCAACGTGCAGGCGGAGGCCCGCAAGCCGTTGGTGGAGCTGGCGCGGGAAGCCCACGTGCTGCCGATAGCCATTGTTTTCAACCTGCCGGCCAAGCTGTGCCAGGAGCGCAACCGCGACCGGCCCAACCGCGACTTCGGTCCGCACGTGGTCCGGCAGCACAGTCAGCAGTTGAGACGCTCGCTCCGCAGCCTGCGGCGGGAGGGCTTTCGGCACATCACGATCCTGAGCACGCCGGACATGGTCGAGGCTGCACGTATCGTGCGTCAGCCTTTGTGGGTTGACCGGCGGCAGGAGCACGGCCCGTTCGACATCATCGGCGATGTTCACGGCTGCTTCGATGAGCTTGTCGCGCTGCTGGAGAAGCTGGGCTATGACGTCGCCGGCCCGCCTGACCGGCCTACGGCGCGCCACCCGGAGGGGCGGCGGGCGGTGTTTGTTGGCGATCTCGTGGATCGAGGCCCGAACTCGCCTGGGGTGCTCCGGTTGGTGATGGCCATGGTGGCTGACGCGGCGGCGCTGTGTGTGCCGGGCAATCACGATATCAAGCTGGTGCGGAAACTCAAGGGGAGGGATGTTCAGATCACGCATGGTCTCGCGGAAACGCTGGCGCAGCTGGCCGGGGAGCCGGATGACTTCCAACGGAGCGTGCTGGAGTTTCTCGACGGGCTGGTGAGCCATTACGTGCTCGACGACGGGCGGTTGGTCGTTGCCCATGCCGGCCTGAAGCAGGAGCTGCAAGGGCGAGCATCGGGCCAGGTACGGGAGTTTGCGCTCTATGGCGAGACCACCGGCGAGACCGATGAGTTCGGACTGCCGGTTCGTCACAACTGGGCTGAGGACTACCGGGGATCGGCCACGGTCGTCTACGGACACACACCGGTGCCGGCCGCGGAGTGGCACAACCGGACCATCTGTATTGACACGGGTTGCGTGTTTGGTGGGCAGCTGACGGCTTTACGCTATCCGGAAAAGGAACTGGTCCACGTCCAGGCTTGCCGAACCTACTATGACCCGGTGCGCCCGCTACTGCCACCAGGCCAGGAGGCGCCAGCGGTGTCCCGCCGTCCCCCCGACGACGTACTGGATATCAACGATGTCTTGGGTAAGCGCATCATTACCACACGCCTGCACCGCAACGTCACCATTCGCGAGGAGAATGCGTTGGCGGCCCTGGAGGTCATGAGCCGGTTTGCCGTGGACCCGCGGTGGCTCATCTATCTCCCACCGACCATGGCACCGCCGGATACCTGCAAAGAGGGCGCATACCTGGAGCATCCACGCGACGCCTTGGCCTATTTCCGGGGACAAGGAGTGGCTGAGGTAGTCTGCGAGGAAAAGCACATGGGTTCACGGGCTATCGTCGTGCTCTGCCGCGATCAGGAGGCGGCACAGCGCCGGTTCCTGGCGGACGATGGCCGGCTCGGTATCGTCTATACGCGCACGGGCCGCCCGTTCTTTGCCGATACCAAAGTAGAGAGTACACTGCTTGCGCGTATGTCTGCGGCCTTGGCGCAGGCGGACTTTTGGGAGCGTTTCGAGACGGACTGGCTCTGTCTCGATGCCGAGCTGATGCCATGGTCAGTGAAGGCACAGGGATTGTTACGGGACCAGTACGCAGCTACGGCAGCCGCGGCCGGTACCACGCTTGATGCCGCCGTCTCCTTACTAGATAGGGCCGCGGACCGCGAGGAAGGGAGTGCGGCGCTGCATACTCGCTACCGGAGGCGCCAGGAAATGGTGAGCCGGTTTCGCGCGGCCTATCGTCGCTACTGTTGGTCGGTCAAGGGTGTGGCCGATCTGAAGCTGGCGCCTTTTCACCTGCTGGCAACGGAAGGACGAACCTACACGGACAAGGATCACGTCTGGCACATGGAGACGGTCGCGGCCCTCTGCCAAGCTGATGGGGCGATCTTCGCTGCTACGCCCTACAAAACCGTTGACCTGACCGATCCTGATAGCGAGACACTAGGGATCAATTGGTGGGAAGAGCTGACTGCTGCCGGCGGCGAGGGGATGGTCGTGAAGCCGCTTCAGTGGGTTGTGCGAGGGAGGCGCGGCCTCGTGCAGCCGGCCATGAAGTGCCGGGGACGTGAATACCTGCGACTGATCTATGGCCCGGAGTACACGGCTTCTGAGCACTTGGAGCGGCTCCGCGCTCGCAAGGTCTCCGTGAAGCGCTCGTTAGCACTGCGGGAGTTTGCGCTGGGTATCGAGGCGCTCCAGCGGTTTACGGAGGGAGAGCCGCTGTATAGGGTGCATGAGTGCGTCTTCGGCGTGCTGGCCCTGGAGAGCGAGCCGGTTGACCCTAGGCTTTAGGGCATGGCCGCAAAGTACCAGCCAGCCGGGAGCATGTTTCCTCCCGGTGCCCTCACCCCGGGCCTCCCCCTGTACAGACGGGATACATGGTGGACACCCGTTCGGGGACACATAGTGAACACCGCCCTGCACCCGGTAGCCTCGGGGCGAGGGGTGCCCGCGGCCTTGGCCGGAGGTCTCCATCATGGCACAGCGCCGCGAGTTTATCGCCCTGGCCCAGCAGGAAGGCGCGAACCGCCGCGCCCGCTGTCGCGCCTTCGGCATCAGTCCGACCACCGGCTACCGGTGGCTGCACCGCTACCACGCGGCCGGGGCCGCTGGCTTGCAGGACCGCTCCCGCCTGGGGCGGGCGCAAAATCCGGCGGCGCCCCTTCCCAGCGGAACTGTCCCCGATCGAGTACGCGCCCGGCGCAGTGGTGCGGCGGGTGCAAGCCAAGGGCGAGATTGCGCTGCACGGGCAATATTACCATGTCGGGCGGGCCTTTCGGGGCTATCCCGTGGCGGTGCAGCCGACGCTGGAGTCCGCCCGCGTGACGGTACAGTTCTGCCACGAAACCATCGCTGAGTTGGCCTTGATCCAGCCCGATGCGTGATACTGAACCTGTCCACTATATCCCCCGTCTGTACACTCCCCATCGCAGAGCGATAGAGAGGGGGAGTCCGCCGCCGGCGCCCGGATAAGCAGTGAGGAGCGTAGGGATGTTTGCAGAGACGAGCTTGGCCGATCCTGACCTGCACCTATTTTTTGCCGATGACGAGATCGACTCGCTGGTCGGCGTCACGCGCCTCATCAATCAGCTGCGCCGCGACGCGCCGGAGCCGGTCCTGCCGGCCGATCAGCCCTGGGAATGGCATCACATCCAGGCCAGCAAGGTGCTTCACGATCCCGCGGACGACCGCTATAAGTGCTGGTATCTGGCCGCGATCAATGGGCGGGCGTGGCCGGCGAGCCGGGCCAACTGCTTGGCGATCTCGCGCGATGGAATCGAGTGGGAGAAGCCGGACCATGGCTACGTGCGTCTGCCAGACGGCACCCCGACCAACGTCATCCAGGTGCCGCACGAGACCGGTGCGCGGCTGCTCATGCCCTACCTCGATGTCCCCGGCGCCGAGGAGCGTTTTGTCGCGACGCTCTACCAGAGCAGCGGACGCACCGCCCAGACTTACGATCCGCCGGAGCTGGAGCAGCGCGGCCGGACCAGCGGGATTCATCGCGCGACCTCGCCCGACGGTATCCACTGGACGGTGAGCGAGCGGCCCGTCGTGTGGGCCGGCGACCGGAACGCCACGGCCTACGACCCGGTTGACGGGCGTTGGCTGCTCACTACGCGCCGGCCCAGTGCCCAGGGCGTGATGCGGCAGCGCGACCTCGCGCTGTGGACGAGCACCGACTTCCGCACCTGGCAAGTGGAAGCCTGGCTGCTGCGGACCGACGAGCACGACCGCCCCAACACCGAGTTCTACGGTATGCTGCCCGTCCGCTACGGCGCGGGGTTCATCGGCTTCCTGGAGGTCTATCACCGGGCCGTCGAGCGCCTGGACACGCAGCTCTGCTGGAGCCGCGACGGCGTGCATTGGCAGCGGGTGGGACACCGCGATCCAGTGCTGGCGCTTGGTGGGGAAGGCGCCTGGGATTCCCATTGGGTCTACGTCACCAACAATGACCCGGAGCCGGTAGGCGACCGGCTGCGGTTCTGGTATGGCGGCGCCGGTACCCACCATGGGTCGAAAGGGAAGCACCGACGGGCAATGGGCGTGGCCTCGATCCGCCGCGACGGGTTTGTCTCGATTGAAGGGCGGATGGACCCCGGCTATCTGCTCACCGCCGCGCTGGATGCGACGGTACCGCGGCGGTTGAAGATCAACGTGGATGCCGAAACCGGGGATACGCGGGTAGCGGTGCTCACGCCAGGGGGTGGCGTGATCGAGGGGTTTAGCGCCGAGGATTGCCGGCTGTCCGCGGACGACGGCGTGGCCGTGGCCGTAAGCTGGCGTGGGGGAGAGGTAGTGCCGGCGCAGGTCGGCGGCGAGGTACACTTACAGTTCCACCTCCGCAACGCCAGCCTTTACTCGTACCGCTGGTCGGCAGCCAGCGAGGAAGGATAAGCAGACCGATGACGCACATTGGGGTGTTCCGCCGCGATGACTTCGATCCTGGGGCCTACGTCGTGGCGCTGTTCCATACTCAAGCGGCGCTGGCCGGCACTTCACACCGGCTCTCGCTCCACACTTTTCAGGCCGGCGGCTTGGCGGCGGCCGCCGAGGCGGCGACGGACGTTGACGCGCTGCTGACCTTTGGCCCGGAGGTCGCCGACCAAGACTACTTACGCGGCGCTGCGCGGCCATCGGTGGTGTGCGAGCGGATCGTCGAGGGGTGCAGCTACGTTGCTCCCGACAACCACGACATCGGTCGCACCGCCGCCGAGCACTTGCTCTCGCTGGGGCACACCGAGCTGGCCGTCGGGCTGCCGGGATCGCGGGGCGCTCTCAGCGCCTACCATGCGTTCCGGGCACGGGGCTTTCTGGAGGCCACGTTGGCGGCCGGGCAGCAGGTGGCCGGAGACGACATGCTCTTCGCGGATCAGTCCGTTGCCGGGGGCCGCGAGATCGCGCAGACGCTCCTGGAGCGGGAGCATCTTGTGCCGGCGCTCTACATGCAGAACCTGTCGCAGCTGATGGGTGTGCTGTCGGTATTCCGGGCGGCCGGGGTGCGGATTCCTGGTGACATTTCCCTGGTAGGTACCTCGTTCGTCCAGTTGAATGCACCGGAGGCCGCCGAATACATGGACCCGCCGATTACCACCGTGACCTTTGCCAAGGAAGAGATGGGCCGCCGCGGTGTGGCGTACCTCTTGGCCGCCGTAGACGGGACGGCCACAGCGCCGCTCACCGATCTGCTGCCGGGTATCCTGGTCGAGCGCGCTTCGACGGCGCGGGCGGGGTAGCGGGGCCGGCGCTGGGGGTAAGGTCAGTGCGCGTCCGTCTCGGCCTCTCCAGAGTCCGGGGGATTGCGCTGCACCCTAAGCGCCTCGCCCGCCAAGGACATAGTAGGAATCGGTTGCGTTCGGAGAATGCGCTCGTACTTCAGCCGGCTCTTGTGTAGTGTTGACAGACAGGCAAAGTAAGTGTCCGCATTCGGTTCGAGCGTGACAAGACGCTCGAATAGCGCCAGAAAGTCTTGGTTGGAAAGCCGAAGACCTTCCATTGGCTCCGATCCGAAAAACGGGGCAAGCTCTGCACGAAACTCCGGGAAGTGGTCAAGTAGCCCGAGGTCCTTGGCGATAGTGGCAACCAGATACGTGCAGACGCCGTCGTCCAGCGCCACACCCTGCCGGCCACCACCTAACGCACGAGCCTTTTCTACAATGACCCGCTGTGCCTGTGTGAGACTCATAAGAGCGCCAACTGTCCCGTGACGCGCTGTCGAGGCGCCAAGGCCGAGAGCACCCGGTCAGTCACTCTTTCGAGGGCCGGACTCATCCCCTTCGATAAGGTGGGCACAAAACTCAGCAGCTTGCCCGGCAAGCTCGCAGGCGCTGCCACCTGAAGGTCCTGGCGTAGGGAGTGCGCGATACCAAAGGCAAGGCGAGGCGGTACTGCGTCGCCAATGAGCTGAATCCGCTCGGTAAACGTGCCGGCAAACAGAAAGGTGTCCGGGAAAGTCTGCAACCGGGCACACTCTCTAAGAGTGAGATTGCGGTCCTCAACCGGGTGGAGAAACTCGGAACGAGCGCCACTCGTGATGGCTTTCGACGGCTCGTCCCCGCGGAGCCGCAAGATGCCAGCCGGTGCTCCACCACGACGCTCGGTCGGGGTTCCGTCTCTGACGCGCCGAAATGCACGTCGTCGGTAACTATCGTGCCACAACCGTTTGGGCAGGTCACGCATCCGTTGCCCCGGTCGCAGCGCCCCCGCACGTTCCAGATCGATTCCCGCCAAGGGCCGATAGACGTGGTCCGCAGGACAACCAGGCGCTTCTGTCACCGGAGGTGGGAGGCCCTCCAATGCTTCGAACACAGTCGGGGCAGATGGCAGGTGCTGCCCAGCAAGGCGTGCCCCCGGCGCACCGTAGGCGGAGTGGGTAGGCGGCGGAAAGGACGGTTCCCAGCCAAGACCGCCGAGCGCGATAACTCGCTTGCGGTGCTGTGGTACACCATAGTTCGCGGCGTTGACCTTACACAGATGGATACGGTACCCGACCTCGATGAGCGGCGTGAGTAGCTCCAAGACACGATCACCATGTTCGGCTGTCAGGAATCCCTCGACATTCTCGAACACAAAGGCGGCCGGACGGAATGCGGCGACAAGCGCTGCAAAACGGCTCACAAGGCTGTTCCGCTGATCGCCAGGCTGGCGCCGTCCGCCGGAGGAAAAGCCTTGGCATGGTGGTCCACCGACGAATACGGTTGCTGCCGGGAGCTCCAATTCCCAACTCAGGTCTCCACAGACAGCATGGCTGCCTACGTTCACTGTGTACGTCCGGACCGCCGTGGCCTGTTTATCCACCGCGCGGACTATCTCGAACCCGGCCTGGGCAAAACCGAGCGAGAGACCACCACTGCCACAGAAGAGATCGACAACCGTGAGGGGAAACGACACTTGTCCTGTAGCCCCCTAAGCAGATGGGGGCATAGTACCCCACTATGTCTGCGGCCGCACATGATGATGGCGCTTGGCTGTGGTGAGGGGGTACACTGGTGGTAGGCGGGGTTGTCGGTGGTGCCGGTGACCGCGCCAGACGACCTTGCAACGTGAGCGAGTGTTCCCCTCGTGCTGTTCAACAACTTCCGCGATCCTCTTCAGATTCTCCTCATCATGGTGGCTTTCGTCGTGGCCATCTCGGTCCACGAGGCGTCACATGCCGCCATCGCCAACTGGCTCGGCGACCCCACCGCCCGCCGGCTGGGGCGGATGACGCTCAATCCGCTGCGCCACCTCGACGTGTTCGGCACGATCTTCCTCCTCGTGGTGGGCTTTGGCTGGGGGAAGCCGGTGCCGGTGTACGAGAGCAACCTGCGTCACGGCCGACAAGGGGCGGCATTGGTCTCGGCGGCCGGTCCGCTGTCCAATCTGGCAACCGCGCTCCTCGTCGTGAGCGTGCTGGTGATCGCAGCGAGGCTCGGTATGGATATTCGCGGCACCTGGCTCGATGCGGCGGGATGGATCATCCGCATCAGCATCATTCTGACGGCCTTCAACTTTCTGCCCATCCCGCCGCTCGACGGGTTCGGCGCGTTGCTGGGCGTGCTGCCCGGCGAGCTGGCGGAGCAGTTGGAGGGACTGCGGCAGTATGGCCTGGCTGTTCTCCTGTCCATATTCGCGCTGAACTGGGTACTGCCGATTAATCTCTTCTGGACGGTGCTGACGCCGCTGGTGGGATTTTTCGAGCAGATCATATTGCAGTGGGATCAGGGCTTGCGTGCAGTTCTGCTATCGTAGCCGGCAGTGGTGGCGCAGTCTCGGCGCGGAACTCCCCGCTGCCGACCGCGCCTTGGTCCGGGCACGCTTGAGCCGGCCACAGCACACCCTTTTCGCGGCGCTGCTGCCCCGGGACCAAGTCCACGCCGTTGCCGTGTATCGAGCGATCCTCCGCGACCACCCCGACGTAGCGGACGATCCTGACGTAGCCGTCGCGGCGTTTTTGCACGATGCCGGGAAAGCGGGCACGCGGCTCTGGCACCGCGTTGCCTACGTGCTGCTGCAGGACTTTGCGCCGGGGCTGCTCCGCCGACTGACGCCGGTGAGTCCGCACGACGTCCGCTACCCTTTCTATGCGCTGCGCGAGCACGCGCGGCTGGGGGCAGCCTTGGCCCGCGCCGCCGGGTGCAATGAGCGGGTCGTGACGGCAATCGCCCAGCACCACAGTCCGGCCGCGGCACAACGCAGCGATGATGTCCTGGTGCGGGCACTGCAAGCGGCCGACGCGCAGGAATAGGGGCGAGGACGGCACGATTGGCCATGGCTGCTGAAGCGCCCGGAAAGCAAGCGCCGTCACCGCGGACGCCCACGACCGCCGCATCGGTCCTGCCGGGATTTCCGTTCGTGCGCCTGCCGCCGTTCGACGTTCACCTGCCGACGTTTGACGGGCCGTTGGAGCTGCTGCTCGGGCTGCTGCGCGAGGGGGACTTGGCGATCACGGAGCTGGCCCTCGTCCAAGTGACTGACCAGTACTTGGCGCACGTGCAGGGGTTGCGCGAGCTGGACGTGGAGGCTATCGCCGGCTTCCTGGCGGTGGCCGCTCACCTGCTCGTCCTGAAGTCGCGGGCGATTGTGCCGCGCGAGCAGTCAGCCCTTACCGAGGAGGACGAGGCGGAGTCGGAGGACGAGCTGGTTGCGCGGCTGCGGCTCTATGCTGCGGCCCAGCGATCTGCCGGCGTGCTGGCGGCGCGGCAGGCGAGGGGCGAGCAAGCCTTCTCGCGCAGCACACCACCGACGCTGCCGCTGCCGCCGCCGCCGCCCGAACCTCAAGCCGAACCGGCACAACTGGCCCTGGCCTTGCAAGGCGTGCTGGCGGCCCGCGCCGCCGAAGTTCCCATGGCCGACGCGCAACTGCCGCGGCGTCCCTCCTTGCGCCGCCGCATCGAGGATATTCACCGGCGGCTTCACACGAGCGACCGCGTGGCCTTCAATGATCTGACCGCCCCAGCGGCCGGCGCGGCCGAGTTGGTCGTGACCTTCATCGCCGTGCTCAACCTCTGGCACACTGGCGAGATAGCCGTGCAGCAAGAGGCGCTTTTCGGTGACATTTGGATCGCGCGGCCGCAGCGTTAGCGCGCCGGGCGCCGGAACGGTAGCCCGGCAGATGGCTGGAAACGACGTGTCTACCGAGCAGGACGATACGCAAGGGCCGGCGCTCGGCTTGGCAGCCTTGATCGAGTGCCTGCTGTTCGTCGCCGGGCGGCCGCTGGCGGTCAACGAGCTGGGGCGCGTTCTTTCGACGCCGGCCGCAGCGATCCGCGCTGCCATCGAGGAGTTGGCAGCGCACGACAACGGGCGCGGCTTGATGGTCCAGCGTTTCGGTGACCGGGTGCAACTGGTCACGCATCCGGCGGCGAGTAGCCTGGTCCAGCGCTTCTTGGGCACGGAAAAACGGTCGCCGCTGCGGAAGGCCGAGCTGGAGACGCTGGCGCTCATCGCCTACCGTCAGCCGGTCACACGCGCCGAGCTGGAAGCGGTCCGGGGCGTGAGCTGTGACCGGCCCTTGGCGCAACTGCTTGCCCGGTCGCTGATCGAGGTCACCGGGCGGCGAGAGACACCCGGCCGACCGTATATCTACGCGACGACACTGGAGTTCCTCGAAACCTTTGGTCTGCGCTCGCTGGAGGAATTGCCGGCCGTCGAGGCGGACCACTGACGAGGGTTTCCGCCCCCCTGTGGTCCCCCCGCTGCGGCGGGGGGACGGGGATTCTCGCGGGCGCGCCGCTCCGTGTTGGGGGTGCTTGGGAGTTGGCACGTGATGGCGTAGACTCAAGGAGACACCTGACCGGGCACAGCTGCCGGTCCTGGCGACGCCAGAGGCAGTTTTGCCTGGTCACAAACACAACAAGGAGCAGCACCAGTGAGCACAGCGCAGTCCTCTGCCGGAGCAACCCGCACCGAACGCGACACGATGGGGCCGTTGGAGGTGCCGGCGGACGCCTACTACGGTGCCTCGACCCAGCGGGCCGTCCTGAACTTTCCGATCAGCGACCTGCGGTTTCCGCGGCGCTTCATTCGGGCCATCGGCCTCATCAAACGGGCGGCTGCGGAGGTCAATTGCGATCTCGGCGTACTGGACCGGAGCCTGAGTGAGCCTATCGCCGCGGCAGCGCAAGAGGTGGCCGACGGCAAGTTCGACCGCGATTTCGTGGTGGACATCTACCAGACCGGCTCGGGTACCTCGACCAACATGAACGCGAACGAGGTAATCGCCAACCGGGCGGCCGAGGTGATGGGTGAAGAGATTGGCTCGCGGCTGGTCCACCCGAACGATCACGTCAACAAGGGCCAGTCCTCGAACGACGTGATTCCGACGGCCATCCACCTCGCGGCGCTGCTCGGCATCCAAGAAGGGCTGGTACCGGCCCTCGCCGAGCTACGAGCAGCCCTGATGGAGAAGTCGGAGGCGTACTGGGACATCATCAAGACCGGCCGCACGCACCTGCAAGACGCCACGCCCATCCGCCTCGGCCAGGAGTTCTTGGGCTACGCCGGGCAGGTGGAGCGCGCCGAGCGACGCTTGCAGCACGCGCAAGACGAACTGGCCGAGGTCGCCTTGGGCGGCACGGCGGTCGGCACCGGGATCGGGATGCATCCCGAGTTCGTGTCGCGCGTCTGTGAGCGGATCGCCGCCCTGACCGGCATCACGCTCCACGAAAGCGACAACCACTTTCAGGCGCAGAGCACCATGGACGCTGCCGTGGAGGCGAGCGGGGTGCTGAATACGATTGCGGTGAGCTTGCTGAAGATCGCCAACGATATTCGCTGGCTCGGCTCCGGGCCGCGTGCGGGCATCTTCGAACTGCTGCTACCTGAGGTCCAGCCGGGTAGCTCGATCATGCCGGGCAAGGTCAACCCGGTCATTCCTGAGGCGCTGATCCAGGTCTGTGGGCAGGTGATGGGCAACCACGTAGCGGTCACGGTCGGGGGGCAGTGGGGGTTCTTCGAGCTGAACACGATGATGCCGCTGATCGCGCACAACCTGCTGCAATCCATTGACCTGCTGGCCGCGGCTACGGCCAACTTCAGCCGGCAGTGCATCCGCGATCTGACCGCCACCGACCGGGGGCCGGCGCTGGTGGAGCAGGGGCTGGCCATCTGCACCGGACTCCAGCCTTACATCGGCTACGACGCGGCCGCGGCCATCGCCAAGGAGGCCTACGCGAGCAGGAGGACGATTCGCGAAGTGTCCCGCGAGCGGACGGAACTCTCCGAGGACGATCTGAACCGGGCGCTGGACCCGGCGGCGATGACCAAACCGGGGCTGGGTGGCCCACCGGCGGGGGGCTAAGGACTACCGATAGGCAGGTGTCACGGAGAGACAGCGACGGTACGCCGACCGTTGTTCAACGAGATGTCTCCATTGAGATATTGCTGCGGGGGGGACTATAGGTCCCTCACAAGGGTAGGTTTTTGTCTGCATCAGGATTTGCAGGATGCAAGGATGGTCAGGATGGATTCCCGCCTGCGCGGGAATGACGGGGCGGGGCAGGCGAGGCGGCCGGTGCTGCGTTACGGAAAGGAAGAGCCATGAAATCGGCCCTGATCGTGCAAGGCGGCTGGCAAGGCCATGAGCCGGCGCAAGTCGCCGACATTCTCGCGGCCGCCTTGCGCGACGAGCAGTTTGAGGTGACTATCTCCGATACGCTGGAATCGCTCGCCGACGCGGAGCGCCTCGCCAGCTTGGACCTGATTATCCCCGTCTGGACGATGGGTACTATCGAGCAGCACCAGCTCCAGCCGCTGTTGGAGGCCGTGCGGGAGGAGGGTGTTGGCATCGGCGGGGTGCATGGCGGGATGGGCGATGCCTTCCGCACCGCGACCGAGTATCAATTCATGGTCGGGGGGCAGTGGGTGGCGCATCCGGGTGGCGACGGCGTGACGTACACGGTGCAGATCGGCCCAACGCCCAGCCCGATTACGGCGGGAATCAGCGATTTCGAGGTGACGAGCGAGCAGTACCTGATGCACGTTGATCCGGGAAATACCGTGCTGGCGACGACGCTATTCGGTGACACCGTGATGCCGGTGACGTGGACGAAACGGTACGGCAAGGGACGGGTCTTCTACTGCTCGCTCGGTCATCAGGCGGCGATTGTCCGTATGCCACCCGTGCTGACGATGGTGACGCGCGGCTTGGTGTGGGCCGCCGAGGGCAGAGGGCATAGCTAGTGGGGGCCGTTACCAGTGGCCTCCTCGCTCAGAGGTCCTGAAGCTGGGGCATGACCTCGTTGACGAACAGGTTCATGGAGCGTTCCCACTTGCCAGGCGGGGTCCACTCGTGCCCCATGAGCAGCAGCACGCCAAACCCGCCGAGGTCCTGGTAGAGCTGGCGCACCTGGCGCGCGACCTCATCGGGATCACCGACGATCCAGATGTTGTCCAGCATGTACTCGACATCCAGATCGTCGTCGGGCAGCTCCGGGTCAACTTTCAGTATTTCCAGTAGCCGGGAGTACTTCAGGAGGGGGAAGAAGTAGCCGTTCCAGTCACGGGCGACCACTCCTTCGAGCACGTCGCGCCTGGCCTGCTCGGTGCTCTCGGCCACGTAGACGTCGCGGGCTACGCGCCAGGTGGAGCGGTCGGCAGTGCGGCCGACCCGCCGTGCGCCCTCGGCCACCGCGTCCCAGTGGCTGGCGAGGATGCGGGAGGGCACGATGTTGATGCTCATGGGCATCCAGCCGCGCTCGCCGGCCATGAGCAGTGTCTCGGACTTGGGTGACACGCCGGCCACGGCGATGGGCGGGTGCGGTTGCTGGTAGGGCTTCATGTGCAGCCACAGCCCGATCTCCTCGCGCGGCTCCGGCACGGTGAACTGCCAGAACTTGTGGTCGTAGTCGCCGGGCGACGGATCGTCCCACAGCTTGAGCACCAACTCGATCATGTCTATGGTCAGGCCGCGGTGCTCACCCTCTTTGTTGTCCACCTTGAACAGCTCGAAGTCGCCGGGGAAGCCCCCGGAGCCGATGCCGAAGTAGAAGCGCCCCTGGGCCATGTGATCGAGCTGCGCGATGCGTTGCGCCAGCATCAGCGGGTGGTGATTCGGGAGGCAGGCGACGCCGGTGCCGAGCTTGATCTGCTTGGTGCGGCCGAGCGCGTTGGCGATGAACAGGTCCGGCGCCGGGATGTTCTCCCAGACGGCCGTGAAGTGCTCGCCGATCCAGGCCTCGTGAAATCCCAACCGGTCTAGGGTGACGATCTGCTGGAGGTCCGCTTCGACCGTCTGCGTGAAGTCCGAGCCGGGGGGATGCAACGGCATCGTGAAGTACCCGTACTGCATACGACTCTCCTTACTTACGCTGCTGACGGGCGGCTGTGCTCCTTGCCACTTAGGGGCCGGCGACGGCTATTGTACCTAATAGGATAGGGAAGCCGGGGATTGTCAGAATCAGGATTTACAGGATGAAGGGATGAGCAGGATGAGTGGATTGCGGCTTCCGCCGCAATGACGAGGTGGTAATACTGGTTGCGCTCGTCGGCACGGCATCGTGTACCATACGCTATGCGGTAGCTCCGTGAAGGGGCTATCGGGAGGGATGTTGTGCCACTTGATGATTTGGTGAGTGTGATCGAGACGCTCAAAGCACGTATCCACACGCACCGGCAGGTGTTGGAGGCCAACGAAATACGCACCCGCATGGCGCTGATTGACCCGCTCCTGCAGGCGTTAGGTTGGGATACCGCCGACCCGGCGCTGGTGCTGCCGGAGTACGATTTGAGTGGCAAAAAACCCGACTATGCCCTGCTGGACGGTTCCGGCACACCCGTAGCATTCGTAGAAGCCAAGCACCTGGGCACACCGCTGGAGTCGCACCGTATGCAGATCGTCAACTACGCCAATCTATCCGGCGTCCCGTATGCCGGCTTGACCGACGGCAATCATTGGGAGCTTTATGATGTGTTCGAACGGACACGGATTGAGAACCGGCTCCTGCTGAATGTGTCCATCGAAGACCAGCCGGCCCATGAAGTGGCCCTGAAACTGCTCCTGCTCTGGCGGCCAAATCTCGCTGCGGGTGATCCGGTCGAGGCAAATGAGCCAGTGCTGGCGACGCCGACAGAGTCAGTTACCCCCCGACCGGTTGCTGGGTCGGAGGTCGAGGAGCCGCAAGCGCCAACTCCAGGACCGGGGTCAGCGCCGCCGCCTATGGGAGCGGGCTGGGTGTCGCTGTCGGAGTTCTCCTCCGCCACAGGGAAACCGCCTCCGACAATAACCTGGTTTCCCGATGGGAGTACCCGCGAGATAAAGTTCTGGTGGGAGTTGCCGGCATCCATAGCCGGATGGTTGTGGGCGAAAGGACTGCTTACGGCAAGCAACATCCCGGTCAAGTGGACCGAACGAACGCACATCGCCAACACAGATGGCAGGCAACCATCGGGAAAACCGTTTATTCGCCCGCAACCAATTGACGGGACACCACTGAAACTTGAAGCGAATCTCAGCAGTGAAGAAGCCGTAAATCGTGCCAAAAGGCTGCTGCAAGAGCGCGGTGTCAGCTTGGCAGAGGTGCAGTTACAGTTCGAGGACGACTAGCGTCGCTGCGCTGACGTGGATTCCCGCGTGTACGGGAATGACGGGCGGGATCATGCCTGGATTGCGGCTTGCGCCGCAATGACGGTGTGGGGAGGCACGCAGCCCCCCTATGGCCCCCCCGCACAGCGGGGGGACGGGGATTCCGAGGAGGAGGTCGCGATGACATCGGAACCGCTGCGGTTGCTGGTGGTGTCGGCGCATCCGCACGATTTCACGCACTGCGCTGGTACGTGCGGTATCCACACTGCGCGTGGCGACTCGGTGACGGTCGTGAGCGTGACGAGCGGGGCGTTTACGCACAACGAGGAGCTGCACGACGAACTGATGAAGCCGGAGGCCGAGCGCGACCCGGCGATCATCAACCGCACGCCGGAGGACTATGCCGCCGGGAAGGAAACGGAGCTGCGGCAGGCGTGCGCGATCTTCGGGATCACGGACGTGCGGATTCTCGGTTTTCCGCAGCCGTTTCGGCTGGAGCACTACCCGGAGTCCATCGAGGCGCTGCGGGACGTCATTCTCGACGTGCGTCCGCACGTGCTGATTACGACCAGCCCCTCGTCGGACGGCCAGCGCCGGATCGTCTCCGGGATGCGCGACGACCACACGGAGAGCGTGCGCGCGCTGATGGATGCCCGCACGATGGCGTCGGCCTACGTCCGTCACACGCGGCCGCACCGGATCGCAGCGACGTACTTCATGGGTGTCTACTACCAGCGCGACGAGCTTGACTTCGTGGTGGACGTGAGCGACTGGTTCGAGCAACGTGTGCAGGCGGAGGCGTTATTCGAGAGCCAAGGGCATACCCCGGCGTGGGCGCGGCGGCGGATTGATGTCTCCGTGGGCAATACCGGTTGGTTCGCCGGCACGCTGTACGGCGAGGGCTTTGTGCGCGAGGGACCGGAACTGCTGCCGCGGATTGTCGTGTCGGAGGCGGCGCTCAGTCGGGCCGCCGAGTCGCACGAGGCGCATCGGCGCAAGATCGTGGGAGAAGAGCACGAGGACTCCTGAGCACGGGCCGGGTAGAGACACTAGCCCCCCGCCCAGAGCCGGATCAAGACCGCCAGCGCGGTAAAGCCCGCGGCAAAGCCCGCGATAATCAGACCGGCCATGGTCAAAGTCATCTGCCGTAGCGCGCGCTCGATGTCGGCTCGCAACCGCTCGTGGTCCTCCCGGGTGGCAAAGCGCGGTAGGGCTTCCTTGATGGCGGCCATGTCGGCCCGGGTCGCAAAGTGCGTCAACTGATCCTTGATGCCGGCCACTTCCGCCGTCAGCGCGGCCACGTCCGCCGTCAGCGCGGCCACGTCCGTCCTTATGACGGCTAGGTCCTCCCGAGTGGCAAAATGTGCCAACTGCCCCCTGATCCCGGCTACGTCGGCCGTCAGCGCAGCCAAGTCCTCCCGAGTGGCAAAGTGCGCCAACTGATCGCTGATCGCGGCCACATCGTCCCGAGTTGCCAGTTGCGATATCCGTACTGTGATCGCGGCCACGTCGGTTTGCAGCGTGGCTATGTCGTCCTGGAGTGTCGCCAGATCGGCTTGCTGCGTGTCCGGGGCTGCCGTCGCTACCGCTGCCGTTGCCATCGTCCGCTCTCTCTGTCAGGCCGCACCTTGATCCGGGTGCTATCCCACCTCAGCTATGGTAGCAACGGCGCTGCAATCCGGCCATGCCCCCCCCTCTGATAGACTCCCCTGCTCTAGCTGCGCCAACCTTGTAGGGGTATCCCTTGTGGGTACCCTGGATTCCCGCTTTCGCGGGAATGACGAGGGGGTGCGGGAATGATGGATCCGGGTTATTTTCGTGCCAATGACGGACAGACGGCCGGGTGGTGAGGACGGAGTGCGATGCGGGTAACGGACGTGCGGGTGTGGCCGGTCCAGGGGCGGCATTGGCCGCGGTTTCCGATGCTGTTCGTCGAGGTCTACACCGACTCCGGGGTCGTTGGCCTCGGTGAGTCGCTCTGCTATCAGGCGACGGGGGTGTTGGCGAGCATCGAGCAGGCCGGCGAGTACCTTGTCGGGAAGGACCCGTTTCGGATCGAGCTGCACTGGGAGACGCTGTACCGCAGCGGGCTGCACCCGGCGGCCCTGAGCGGGATCGAGACGGCGCTCTGGGACATCGTTGGTCAGGCGGCCGGCCAGCCGATCTACAACCTGTTCGGCGGGCAGTGCCGCGCCGAGATTCCCGTGTACGTGGACGGCTTCTTTCGTGGCGCGCGGTACGTCGAGGAGGAATACGCCGCGATGGCGTGTGCGGCCGTCGCGCAGGGCTTCCGGGCGCTCAAGATGGACGTGGACGAGCCGATTCCGGCGGCGCGGCGCTTCAGCCGTGCCCTCGCGCCGGCCGATCTACGGCAGATGGCGCAGATGGTGGCGGCCGTGCGCGAGGCGGTCGGCGAGGATATTGACCTGGCCGTGGACTGTCACGGCGCCTTCGACGTGGCGGCGTCGCTGCGCCTGGGCGCGGCGCTGGCGCCCTATGAGCTGCTGTGGATCGAGGACCCGGTGCCGTCGGGCAACGTCCGGGCGCTGGCGAAGGTGACTGAGGGCACGACCACGCCCATTTGCACCGGCGAGCTATTGAACACGCGCTACGAGTTCCGCGAGCTTTTCGAGCGGCAGGCGGCGGACATCATCATGCCGGACTTGGCCCGCACGGGCGGCATCATGGAGATGAAGAAGATCGCTGCCGCTGCCGATACCTACTACATCCCGGTGGCGCCGCACAATATGGTCGGTCCGGTCGCTACGCTGGCCAGCGCCCATCTCTGCGCGTGCATCCCCAACAATCTGGTGCTGGAGTACCAGTTGGGCGACGTACCCTGGGTTGACGACCTGCTCTCCGTGCCACTCGCCGTACACGACGGCGCGGTGGCGCTGCCGACGGCGCCCGGACTAGGCGCCGCCCTGGACCATCAGGTCGCCGAGCGCTATCGCGCGGCCTGAGCGGTGGCTAGTGGTTACGATGAGCGCTCGATGTGCCGTGCGAGAGATGGCTGATCGCATTACGGCGGCCTTGCCTGCGGCGGAGTGGCGCTATGACTACCCAAGCCAAGCGCAGCGAGTGCAACCAGGCCGCAGAGCCGGCAGATTGCGTGTCCCCGCGGCACACAGTACGATTTGCTGTATCCGCTATTCATACGGAGGCAGCCATGCGAGTATCCGAGCGCGGGCAGATCACCATCCCCAAGCGCCTGCGGGAGCAGTTTGGGCTGAACCACAACGTCGAGGTCGAGATCACGGCGACCGAGCGGGGGCTGCTGCTCACAAAGAAGACGAACGCGGCGCATCCGGTGGATAGAGTCTACGGGATCCTAGGCAAGGACGCGCTTGGCGTAGGCGTAAGCGTGGATGATTACATCGAAGAGCTTCGAGGCCGGTGATTACCGCCGTCGATACCAACGTCCTGCTGGATGTGTTCATCCCGGATGAGGAGCATGGACCCCAGTCCCGAGAATGGCTCCGCGCGGCCTATGACGCCGGTGCCGTTGTCGTGTGCGACATTGTGTACGCTGAACTCGCGCCATCCTTCCGTGACCGGGCCACGCTGGACGGGGCACTGCACGCGATAGGGGCCACGATCTCCCCCATCGATTCCTCGATTGCCTACGAGGCGGGATTGCGTTGGCAGCGCTACCGGGCGGCCGGTGGGCCGCGGCAGCGAATCATGACCGATTTCCTGATCGGCGCTCACGCCATGTTGGCAGCGGACGCCTTCTTGACACGGGACCGAGGGTTCTTCTCCACCTACTTTCCAGAGTTGAAGGCGCCAGCTAGACCATGACCACGCCCGCCGCCAAGCGCAGCGAGTGCAACCAGGCCGCAGAACCGGCAGATGGCGTGGCCCTGCTGCACACGGTATGATTTGATGATGAAGATTGCTAACTTAATCAGGTAGTGGGAGATAGCCCCCCTATGGTCCCCCCGCTGCGGCGGGGGGACGGGTGTGTTCCCTCCCCCTGTCGGGACGGGGGAGGGTCAGGGTGGGGGCAACACACTACCTCATCAAGTTGTCAACTTTCATTATCCGCAAGCGCCTGCGGGAGGTCAGGGCCAATGACCAGAGCTGAAGTCCTCGCGCTGCTGCGCGCCCGCAAGCCGACGCTGGCGGCCCGTTTTGGCGTGACCGGCCTGGCCCTGTACGGATCCTTCGCGCGGGATCAGGCGACGGATTCGAGCGACCTGGATGTCCTCGTGGAGTTCGACTCCCCGCCGGATTGGCGGCGCTACTTCGGGGCACAGTTTTACTTGGAGGACCTCGTAGGGCGACCGGTGGATCTGGCCGTCAATGGTGAGGTGCGAGCGGCAATCCGCCCTGCCGTGGAGCAGGACGCCATCAATGTGTGAAGCTGAACGTCAACGTCGGCACTGGACATTGTACGTTCAGGACATGCTTGCATTCGGCGAAAAGGTCCTGTCTTTTATTCATACGGAGGCAGCCATGCGCGTATCCGAGCGCGGGCAGATCACCATCCCCAAGCGCCTGCGGGAGCGGTTTGGGCTGAATCACAACGTCGAGGTCGAGATCACGGCGACCGAGCGGGGGCTGCTCATCCAGAAGCGGGCGGCCGCGCTGCATCCCGTTGACCGGGTGGCCGGCATCCTGGATGGCGCCGACGTTGACATCGACGAATACATCGAGGAAATCCGCGGCCGGTGATTACTTCCGAGGTCTCGCCTGCACCTCAATTATACCCCCGCCCATTGTCGAGCCGGGCCTTCTCCAGGAGCGCACCAACTCACGGCCGGTCGTGTCGCAGTTAACCGGCTTCAATCGCCGCGACCTCCTCAGCGGTGAGGCCGTATAGCTGGTAGACCAGCCGGTCAATCTCCGCTTCCTGTGCGCCGGTGTCTGCATCGGGGTCCGATGCCTTGGCCGCGAGGATGCTGTCTACCAGCCGGATGAACGGACGCTGTTGCGGCACGGTGATTTTGGGGATGGGGATTTTCTCAACATAAACCTTCTTCCAACGCAATACACCCATGCCGGAAGTCGGTGCTACCCACTGAAGAAACCATGTAATTAGCTTTGCGTTCAGAACGGCACATAGGTACTTGATATCTTCGCCTGTCATGACAAAAGTGGTGGCCTCACCATAGATGCCAGTATCGTCATAGGCGAACCTTCCACTCTCGACCAGTTCAATCCAGAGCAGCTTCTCTTTGGCGAATTCCTCGTAGTAGGCAGTAGAGTCCTGCAGTTCAAACCAGGAATGTGAAGTCTTCTTTCGCGATTTCCTCCCGTCCAGTAGCGTTGTGCCGGTCTGCTCTAGTCTCTCTTTTCCAAACGACGAGAGGTATTCCCTAATTGCCGGGTAGTGGTCAATGGACAGGCTCAGTGATGGAAGAGTAGCAATAAGGTACAGGCCCAGCCGCTTCGCCCGGTAACGTTGAATGTCCCGTCCCCGGAGTATTGGCTTGATGATGTCCGTGGAGTTCGGGTCTTGCTGTATCAACGCCTGCCGGGTCGCGTCATCGATGATGAAGGCGGTGTTGTATCCGGTCGTGACTCCACGATAGATGGACACATCCCACTCTGCCAGGGCCATCCCCTCTGCTCGCATCTTGTCCATGATGCGCTGCTCCGACTGTGACAGAATGCTCCACGGTGCGGCATCGTCCGGTGACGTTCGCCCCCATAGCTCCTCGCGGGGTGGGATGTGCTTGTCGGCCAAACCGTCCATGTCAACGGCCGCGAACGTCCCGGCGGCGCCGCCCTGGCGCAGCATGAGGACGCAGGTGTCCACGATGGCGCTCTCGAACGTGTCCTTGCCGAGGTCCAGCAGATGCAACGGCGTGTGCTGCTCCGCGAAGTAGCGCCGCTGCCGTTCGCCGTACTTCGCCTTCAACCAGCTATTGGAGGTGATGTAGGCCAGCATCCCGCGACCCGGCGTGAGCAGTTGGCATCCGCGTTCGTAGAAGAGTTGGTATATGTCGCCGGTGCGGGCAAAGGTCGTGTAACCGGCGTCCTTGTAAAGCCGCGCCAGCTTGCCGCCCTCTTTCTGGAGCTGCACATACGGCGGATTGCCGATCACCACGTCAAAGCCGGCGGTGGGGCCGAACATATACTCGGCGTCGAACCAGTCGGCTTTGTCGTTCTGGTCGTAGGGATCCCAGCAGGCGACTTTGTTAGCCGCGGCCGCGGGGAGTCCGTCCCGCTTCAACTGTGCGGCCAAGTCATCCCGTAGTTCTTGGTCCTTTTCCCGGCAGTCCAACTTCTGCCGGCGCGTGGTCGCGTGAAAGTGCCGTTCGCGATTTTCGTTCAACCGCCGCTGTAATTCCTCCGTTCGCGTCGAAATCAACTCTCGGTTCAAGCCTTCCAGTGCCAGCAGGGTGTTGGCGGCGACGAAGCGGGTTTCCAGGTTGGGCAGCGGCTTGATGCCGTAGTTGGAGGCGGTGTCGTCCGGCTCCTGCTCGATGGCCAGCGAGATGAAAAAGCGGAGCTTGGCGATCTGGCAGGCAATCGGCTGGATGTCCACGCCGAAGATGCTGTTCTGGATGAGGTAGAGCTTACGCCCGAAGTCGGAATCGCGGTATTTCTGAAACGTGTCGCTGATTTCGGTCAGCTCGGCGTCGCGCTCCTGCTGATCCGGGGTGTTGAAAGCGGCGGTGGCCCGCTGGCCGGCCAACTCCTTTTGCAGGCTCTCCCAGCGGCGGTTGTCGGCGTCGAGGCGGCGCAGGGCCAGGGTCAGCTTGTGCAGGATGCCCATGGGGAAGGCACCGGAGCCGACCGCTGGGTCAATGACTTTGAGGTTGGCAATCGCCCGGATAATGCGCTCCTGCTCCGTCTCGGTGAAGAACTCCTCGGCGTCGTCAAAGGCCTCGTCATAGTACAGCAGGTAGCGCAGGCGCTCCTGCCAGAAGTCGTCGTCAGCAGCCTGGGGCGAACACGCCGCCGCCACCGACGCCACCAGGGCCTCGTCCACCATGTAGTCCACGACGGCGCGGGGCGTGTAGTACGAGCCGGTCTGCCGGCGGGCGGTTTCGCGGGTTTCGGGGTTGTAGGCGGCCAGCAGGTTCTCGAACACCTTGCCCAATAGCTCCGGGTCCAGCGCCACCTCCTGCTCGGCCGGCGTGTTCTCCTCCACGGTGAACTTGTAGCGGTTGAAGAGGGTAATTAGGCCGGGGGTGCGGGCGTCATTGTCGAAGAACAGGTGGTTGGGAATGGAGTAGTCGCGGCGCTGAAGGAGGTTGTCGGTAAAGCAGTCAATCCGGTAGCCGTCGTCGCCGGTGGCGGCCTCGCTGTCGAGGCAGTCGAACAGGCCACCGTTGATGAAGGGCGTCTGGCGGAACAGCGCCAGCAAAGCGTCCGGGTCGCGCATCTCGCGGCGATAGCGATAGCGGGAAAAGTTGCGGTGGGTACGTTGGGTGCCGGCGCTGAAACCGCGCTGGCCGATCTTGGTATTCAGGGTGGCGAAGAAGAGATTTTGCAGCACGGCGCGGTAGTAGGAATCGCCATCGGCCGGGTCGTAGTCTTGCAGCAAGCGGCCGACTCGGTTTTCGTTGAACAGGTCGTCGGCAATCAGGCCCTTTTCCTTGACGAACCAGACGAACAGCAGGCGGGTGATGAGCCGGATGACGTGCTCTTCCGGCTTCAGGACCTTGGCGCCGGTCGTGGGGAATTTCGCCGTCTTTATTGCTCGCTCGTACCAGGCGTACAACTCCTTGAAGAACCGTTTGTTCAGCGCCTCGGTATCCAGCGCGTCCAGCCAGGCGGCCAGCAGGCCATCGAAGTTTTGCGACTGGCCATGGCTATTGATCCAGTCCAGCCGTTCCGGGAGCGCCAGCTCCGCGAGGATGTCCAGGTGGGCGCGATGGGGCTGGCCGGGGTCAATCTCCCGGATCAGCGAGACGTTGCCCAGCACGTCGCGGTCGGGATCGTATTTGTGCGGGCGCCGATGCACGAAAGCCAGGGTCAGCAGGCCGCTGGCCGTGCGGAACAGCACTACCGTCGGCTGCGTGAGCCGCTTGTTGATCTCGCGCGTGAACTGGGCGTACTGGCCGCGTGGGTAACGATCCTGCTGCAGCTCCACGGCCGTAAACATGAAGCTCTGTGCGTTGCCGCTGTCGAAAGCGTCGTCCTCGAACAAGGCCTGTTGTGCCGTCGCCGCGGCGGCGATTTCGGTATTGGTGATCTGGAAGATGATCCGCACCGACGCAGCCTGCTCGCGGAAGTCACGCTCCGATTGCGTCGGCTCCGTGGCGGCCGCGCCGTCCCGCCGGATGGGCGGGAGCGTGCTGATGAAGGTGTCCACCGCGCCCGACTGGTCGGATAAGGTCCGCTGGCTGCGGTAGCCCAGGGTGTCGAGCAGGCGTTGCGCCGCCGATACAAAGTCGCCCGACGACAGCCCGGACAGCGTAGCGCGAATCTTGGTGCGGATGTTGCCCTTGTCCATGCTGTCGCCCGCTCGTTACCGGCTCCTGACCACCAACCACGTCACCAACTCGAAGTCGTCGGTGCTCTGCGGCGTCTCGGAGACCTGGGGCAGCACAAAGTCGCGCCGACCGTGGATGCCCAGCCCCTGGACTTGCGTCGCGGTGTGGGCCTGACGGACGTGGGCGATGGTGTCCGTCAGCAGCTCGTCATAGTGCGCCATGTTTTGGCCGTGCTCGGTTTCCCGGTCGAACCGGTCGCACAGGCTGGTGATCGGCTCCGTTTTGCCGACCGCAGCCGACTCAAAGGCGTTGAGGACTTGCCGCGCGTTGGCGCAGCCGAAGCGAATATGGCCGTCGTCCTGGATATAGACCGTGTAATAGGGGTGGATTGAGCTGGCCGGCTGCTGGCGGCGGTCCGTGGCGGCGTTGCGCTGGCGCAGAAAGAAGATCACGCCGGGCCGGAGGCTGTCAGCGGCGGCGGCCCCGGCGCCGTCCGTCACGGCGTAGGCACCCAGCGGTGTGGCCTCCAGCTCTGCCCGGTTCCTTTCGAGATAGCGCAATAGCTGGGTGAAAAAGTGGTCCAGTGTGAAGTCACCTATCACCACGTTGTCGGCGAGGTCTTCCAGGTCCTGGATTTCCTCGCGTAGCAGGAGTAGCTGCTCATCGCGGAATTTCAACTCCCCCTCCGCCTGCTCCTCGGTAAAGGGGTCGTCGTCACCGCTGGCCGCCACGTCGGCCAGGGCCATCCGCGCTCGGACGCGGTTTTGCAGCTTCAGGTAGGCGTCCATGTCCTGCGTGGGCCAGTAGCTCACCATCCGCACAGACCGGTTGCGGCTGCCGATACGGTCAATACGACCGAGGCGCTGGATCAGCCGCACCGGGTTCCAATGAATGTCGTAGTGTAGCACCGTGTCGCAATCCTGGAGGTTCTGTCCCTCCGAGATGCAGTCGGTAGCAATCAGCAGGTCAATGTCGCCGGCGTCGGTAGCGGCGCGGCCGCGCGCCACCGGGGCGAAGTTGGACAGGATGGCGTGGAAGGTATTGGCGCCGCAGGTAGTGCGGGTCTCGTCGCCGGAGACCATCGCCAGCTGCAGACCCAACTCGGCGGCCAGGTCGCCCAGGTTGTCGTACAGGTACGCCGCCGTGTCCTTGAAGGTAGTGAACACCAGTAGCTTGCGGTTCGGCTCACCGACCTGGTTGGTGGTGGGGTGTGCTGCCTTGTCTCGGATGGCCCGTTTGATCTCGTGCAGCTTACCGTCGCGCGCCGGGGTGATGGCCCGGACTTTCGCCAATGCCGCCGAGAGGGTGGCCTTGTCCTGCAACAGGTCCGCCTTCCAGTTCGGCAGGTTCAACTCCGGCAAACGATAGGGGCGGAGGCCCCGGCCGACGAGAAACTCCTCATCGTCCTCATCCTCATCGGGCAACACTTCCACCTGGTCATCCTGGGGTATCCGGCCCTGCTCATAGCGGTCAATCCTAGCCAGCAGATCGTCAATCTTGCCGACGGTGCGCGTCAGAGTCAGCGTGAGCGAGTGGGCGGAGCTTTCCAGCCGCTTCAGGAAGTTCGTCCGCATCATCCCGATCAGAAAGCGCTCCCGATCTTGCTGGTTGAAGTTCTGCCTTGCCCGTTCCGCTTTCAACTCTTGCAAGCGGGTAGGGTCATCGAGATAGTCGGAAGGGCGGTAGACGGAGAGCATGAAACTGTCGATCTGGTCCGCCAGCTCCTCATAGGAAAGCGTGCCGGCGAGATCGGTAGGCGGGTACACGTTGTGCGGTTTCTCGTGGGCGGGAAACTCGCCGATGCGCGCCATCTCCTCGTTGTAAAACTGCTTGATCTGTCGTCGGGAGCGGGAGATGGAGATACCGGCCAGTAACCGGAAGAAATCGGCGCCCAATTTCTCCAACAGGGCAGTCTTGTCGCGCTGGCCACCTGCGGACCAATCGGCTTCCCACTGCTTGAACTCCCGCTGTGCCGTACCCAGCAGATTACGGATGTTGCTGACGCCGAGGCTCTCGCGGAAGCTGTCCTCGCGCCCCTCGGTGATGAGGTAAATCTGGTTGCGTAGGTCGGTCAGCGAGATGTTAACCGGCGTCGCCGAAAGCAGGAGCACTTTGGTCTTGGCGCCCTGCCCGATCACCTCACAGAGGAGCCGTTGATAACGACTGCCATCCATGTTGCGGAAGTTGTGCGATTCGTCAATCACCACCAGGTCGAAGCTGCTCCAGTTGAAGGTTTCCAAGTTTGTACTGCCGGACATGCCCTGGTCGCGGGACAGGTCGGTGTGTGCCAGCAGCGAATAGCCGAAACGGTCGGCAGTGAAGGGATTGCCGACTTGCGAGGTATGGCTTTGATAGAGTGCCCAGTTTTCGCGCAGCTTGCTGGGACACAGCACCAGGACGCGCTGGTTACGCATCTCGTAATACTTGATAACCGCCAGCGCGGTGTAGGTTTTGCCCAGACCTACGCTGTCGGCGAGAATGCAGCCGTTGTGCTGCCGGAGGCGGGCGATGACACTCTTGGCGCCATCCTTCTGGAATTCGTACAGTGCGTTCCAGATGGCGGTGTCGTAGAGGTGGTTGTCCTGTAGCTGCTGGTCGCCGTCGCGCCGGGCTGCGATGTCTTCGCGGAACAACTCGTAGAGCGTCTTGTAATAGATCAGCTCCGGAGCATGATCCTTGCCGATGCGCTCCAGCGCGTCCAACACTTCTCGTTTGACATCGCGGGTCAACTGCTTGTTATGCCACAGCTCGTCAAACCAGTCGCGCAGCTCGGCCAAGATTGCGGCGTCGGCAGTGGCCAGGTTGATCTCCAGGTTCGAGCCGTCACTACCGCCCAGTCCCTTTTTCGTGAAGTTGGAGCTACCAACTATGCCGGCGGCGCCGCGGGGTGATTCGGTAAGGTACATCTTGCCGTGGAGGAAATTGGACCTGCTTACGGAACGGACGGCCACGGCGGCGCTACGTACCCATGCGGCGCAGCGCCGGGCCAACTGCTTCTGATGGAGCGTATGATTGGGCGCCAGGCCCTGTTCGGTCAGCTCAAAGGCTTTTGGCTCTTGCTTGCCCGGGTCCAGCTCACCCACCGAGGCGGGGTCACCGAAAAGAAAGCGCACGCGCCCGATACGGCTCAACTCGTCTGCCAGTAGCGCATAGCCATAGATGGTGAAGTAGGCCGAGACCAGCCGGAACGCCGCAGCCTGGGGCAGTCGTTCCCGCAAGTAATCGGCTACCGCGCGACTGCGGTTATCCAGGATGTGCTCGTATGCTGGCATTCGTCGGTTCCTTACGTGTCAGCTCGTATGCTCGTATGGTCGATGATAGCGCGCCGCATGGCCGGCGGCTGGCTCGCGGTAGCCTTGGCCATCGGCTACAATGTGAGGGGACGCTGCAAAGGAGACGTGCATGACGGTCGTGCTGGCGCTTACCGCGCCGACTATCGCGGAACAGTTGGAAGCCGCGCCGCGCCGCTTCGAGCGGGGACGGGACGAGGCCATCCTCGCTGCGGTGGTCGAGGAGGGGGAGCGGCTGTCTGCCGAGGATGCGCTCTACCTCTTCGAGTATGGCGACTTGGAGCGCATTGGCGCGGCGGCCGATGCCGTGCGGCGGCGGATACACCCGGATAACCGCGCGACCTTCATCATTGATCGGAATATCAACTACACGAACGTCTGCGTAGCGCGATGCTCGTTTTGCGCGTTCTACCGGCTCCCACGCCACGCGGAAGGCTACCGACGCTCGAAGAACGAAATCTTCCGCCGGATCGAAGAAGCCTTGGATATGGGCGCGACCCAAGTTATGTTCCAGGGCGGCCACGACCCTCAGTTGAAGATTGACTACTACGAGGACTTGCTATCGAGCGTGAAGCGCCGGTATCCGGTGACGCTGCACTCGCTGGGGCCGCCGGAAGTGCTGCATATCGCCAAGGTCTCGCGGCTGACCGTGCCGGAAGTGCTGCGGCGGCTGCGGCGAGCCGGGCTGGACTCGCTGCCGGGGGCAGGCGCCGAAGTCCTGGTGGAACGGGTCCGCAAGGCAGTGAGTCCGTTCAAGACTAGCTCGGACTCATGGCTGGAGGTGATGGAGGAAGCGCACCGGCAGCAAATCCGCACCACGGCGACGATGACCTTCGGCATGGTCGAGACGTTTGCCGAGCGCGTCGAGCACTTCCAGCGTATCCGCGACGTGCAGGAGAAGGCCGCCCCCGGACAGGGGTTCCGGGCGTTCATCCCGTTCATCTATCAGCCCGGTAATACCGAGCTGGGCGGCCGGGCCACCTCCATCGCCGACTACTTGCGGACGCTGGCGATCTCGCGGCTGTTCCTCGACAATTTCTACTCGCTCCAGGGGTCATGGCTGACCACCGGCACCACGGCCGCGCGGTCGAGCCTCGCCTATGGCGCCGATGACCTCGGCAGCATCATGCTGGAGGAGAACGTCGTGCGCGCTACGGGGTTGCGCCATCGTATGACCGACCACGCGATGGTGCAGTTGATCCGCGAGTGTGGGCGTGTTCCGGCGCTCCGCGATACGCACTATCGCGTCATCACCACCTACGCCTGAGGGCCTAGGGAATCCACTCTACCTGTGGCAGGTCGGGGATGATGCCGGCTTCGTAGCCGCGCCGGAGGAATAGCTCCACGCTGGCGCGTCCTGCCGGGCCGAGGTCCAGAGTGAGGTCGTTGACATACATCGCGACGAACCGGTCGGTGAGGTCGCGGGGCACGTCCTCGGCGAACCCCATCGCGTAAGCCAGCGCCTCGTCGCGGTGGGCGAGGCCGTACCGGATGCTCTCCTTGAGCAGGGCCGAGGCTTGGGCAAGCAACTCCGGCCCCAGATCGCGGCGAATGGCGTTGACGCCGAGCGGGAGTGGCAGGCCGGTCTCCTCGTGCCACCACACGCCCAAGTCGCACACCGGATGGAGGCCGAGCGAGCCGTGAGTCAACTGGCCTTCGTGGATGAGCAGGCCGGCGGGCACGTCACCGGCGGCGACGGCCGTCATGATCCGGTCGAACGGCATGAACACCGGCTCGAAACTCACCAAGCGCAGGCGCAAGGCGAGGTAGGCGCTGGTGAGGAAGCCGGGGATGGCGATACGCTGCCCGTGCAGGGCGTCAAGCCCCAGCGGCTCCGGCGCGACGACGACCGGGCCGTACTGCCGGCCCATGCTGGCGCCGTGGGTGAACAGGGCGTAGTGGCGCCACACGTGCGCGTAGGCGTGGGCGGAAAGCGCCGTGATTTCCAGCTCGCCGTGCAGCGCGAGCCGGTTCAAGGTCTGAATGTCCCGGTGTACGGTGTCGAACTGCACATCGGCGGCGCTGACCGCGCCCGAAGCGAGGGCGTAGAACATGAAGGCGTCGTCGGAGTCGGGGCTATGCCCCAGGCGCAGCCGGCGCACGGGCCGCACTGCGCTGGTCGGTGGCTGGGTCATCACTGCTCCTTCGGCAACGGTGTCGGGGGCCGGATAGCGGTGGAGGGGCGGTGCGCCGCTCCACGTTGAACGGTCTCAACGCTCTCCCCGGCGCAGGCGTGTGCGGCGGCGCAAGAACGCCGGCACCTCCACGCTGTCGGCGGTAGCCGCCGGCGGTTCGCGCTCGGTCCGCGTGGGGGGCAGCGTGCGCGGCGCTGTTGACCGGGGTGCTACTGCCGGTAGTGGCGCCTCCTGCTCGATGCCCGTGGCGATCAGCGTGACCCGGACGGTGTCCTGGAGGCGCGGATCAATGACGGCGCCGAAAATGATGTTCGCTTCGGGATCGGCGAGATCGGTCACGAGCTGCGCCGCCTCGTTCACTTCCGCGAGCGTGAGGTCGGGGCCGCCCGTGATGTTCAGGAGGGCCGCGCGCGCCCCGTGCATGGAGGCATCCAGCAGAGGACTTTCGGTGGCCGCTTGGGCCGCCTCGATAGCGCGGCGGCTGCCAGTGCGCTCGCCGATGGACATCATCGTGTTGCCGGCCTGCTCCATCACTGCCCGCACGTCGCTGAAGTCGAGGTTGATTAGCCCCGGGACAGTGACGAGATCGGCGATGCCCTGGACTCCGTGGCGGAGCATGTTGTCGGCGAGGGTGAAGGCGTCTTTGATGGACATGGTGGCGCCGGCCACCTGATGCAGGCGCTCGTTGGGAATGACGATCAGCGCATCCACGTGCTGGCGCAGCGCCGCGAGGCCCTCTTCGGCTACGCGCTGCCGGCGGGTGCCTTCGAAGGTGAACGGCAACGTCACCACCGCCACGGTCAGCGCCGCCGCCTGCCGCGCCAGGTCGGCGATCACCGGAGCGGCGCCGGTGCCGGTGCCGCCGCCGAGACCGGCGGCGATGAACACCAGATGAGCACCGCGCAGCACCGCTTCGAGACTGGCTTCGCTTTCCTCGGCGGCCCGCTGACCGAGGTCCGGATCGCCGCCGGTGCCCCTGGCGCCGGTAGCCCGCCGCCCGATTTGCACTTGGGTCAGCGCCTCGCTCTGACCGAGTGCCTGAGCATCGGTGTTGACTGCGATGAAGCGCACGCCACTCAACCCGGCTTCGATCATCCGCCCGACGGCGTTGATGCCGGCACCCCCGACGCCGACGATGCGGACTTCCGTGAATCCTTCCCCGGCCGCCGCCGGGTCGGGACTACCGAGAATCTGGGGGATGATCGGATCGAGCGTCCCTACCGGCTGGAGACGTTCGGGACGAAAGGCAGCGCGTTGCTCTTCCGGCATTCCAACCTCCCGTAGTGACCCTCGCTCCCGGTGGATGGGGTGCGATCCTGCTCGCGCAACGGCGTCAGCCGCGCGCGATGACCTCTTGTGCGAGCGCGCGATACATTTTCGCTGCCGGCTGCGCCTGCGGCGCGGCAAAGACGGTCTGGCCCGCCGAGGCGGCCTCCAGGATTTTGCTGTTTACCCGAATCTCGGTGGTGAACACGACCTCGCCCCACTCCTCACGGAGATAGGCCGCCACTGCCTTCTCCTCCCTTAAACGGCGGTCGAGCTTGGAGAGCAGAATGCCGGACAGGTGTAGCTTGGCGTTCAGGTACTGCACTTCTTCGATTCGTGCCTTCAGTAGCTGCAACCCCTGGAGGGAGAAGTAGCGTGCTTCGGTGGGGACGATCACTTCCTGCGCTGCCACCAAGGCATTGATCGTCAGCAGGTCCAGGGATGGCGGTGTGTCAATCAGGATGTAGTGATACCGGCTGGTGAGCGGCGCCAGCTGGTCCCGCAGCCGCAACTCCCGTCCGATACGCACGTTCAGCGCCGCTTGGGCGGCTGCCAGCCCGGCAGTGGTTGGCGCAATATCGAACAGGACCTGGCCGTTTTCCTCGAAAGGCACTGCCGGAAACGGCACCCGAAGATTAAGGAGGGACGCGGCGACGGTCCGATCCTCCGTGGGCCGATGGCCGACGGCGCTGGTGAGGTTACCCTGCGGGTCCAGGTCCACCAGCAGCACCCGCAGGTTGCAATGCGCCAGCGCGGCGCCCAAGCTGAGGGTGGTTGTGGTCTTCCCCACCCCCCCCTTTTGATTGGCAATCGCGATAATGCGTGCCACAGCGTACTCTATTCCCGCACCGGAGCAGGCGACCGGACCATGTACCACCACCAGGGACGCGACCGGGCCACATTGTAGCACGCCTCGTTGGGAATGGCTGTCAGCTATCAGCCATCAGCGGTCAGCCGGCTGGGCGCTACACTACACTGGGCACGATGGCTACGGAGACGAAGGACTATGCTGCGGTGCTGGCGTTCGTCCGGCAGGCGGAGCGCCGCGATTGCCGGCTCGCCGACCCGGCGCTGCCGGAAAGACTGCGTACCCGGCCGGACGGCGGCGCGCTCGATGCCGGTCTAGCCGACGCCTATGCCGAGTACCGCCGGAGCGGCCGGTGGCGCCGCTCCTACCGCGTGTTTGCCGCGGGCTGGACCGAGCTGGAAGGAGTGCTGATTCTCACGCCGTCGGCTAACGCCGACGGCGATCTCCGGGCGAGCATCGCGGCCACGAACGAGCGTGCGCTGCGCGAGCTGCTGCTGGCGTTTCCACGGGGCCAGGTCGGCCACTTCTCCTACGCAGCGCCGTGGATGCTCCCGACGCTGGCAGAGCTGCTGGACGGTGATGCGCTGCCCGGCCAAACAGCCTACCGGGGGATCAAGCGCGGCAGCGGCCGCATCGAACCGGTCGCCCACGCGCCCCGTGACCTGCGTCCAGCCGACGCCGCGGCGGTGGATTGGAGCGCGCGGGTGCCCGCCGCGCCGCGGCCCCGCCGGAAGCGCCGTGACCCGGCTGTCGCTTCCTTCCGGGACCTGCTGACCATCAAGGGCCGCGCCGAGCGGCAGTGCTTGAGCATCGAAGAGCCGCTGCTGGTGCGGCGGGCGCTCGCCGACGGATTACCCATATTGGGCCTGTTGTATACCGAGGAGTTGCTGACCCAGCCGGAGGGGCCGGCCATCCTGGAGCAAGCCGACGTAGAGCACGTTACTCATCAGCGGGTGAGTAAGGGCATCATGGGCACGGTGACGGCCACGCGGCCCTTGCCGTGGGTGGTCGCAGCCGTGCATGTGGACGTGCGCGACGCCGCGCAACTGCACTGCTCGCCTCGTGCCGTGCTGCTGATTGCCGATTGTGTCGCCAACCCGGCCAATCTCGGCATGATCCTACGCACGGCCGACGCGGCCGGGGTTGAAGCGGTGGTGCTGCTGGGAGCGGATAGCGCCAGCCCTTTTCACAAGCATTGTGTGCGCGCCGCGCGGGGCGCCATGGGGCGGCTGCCGCTCTACACCTGCGACGATCCACCTGCCTTCTTCCACCGGCTGAAGGCGGCCGGCTTTGCGCCGGTCGGTGCGACGGTAGAAGCGCCGGCCGACCTGTATAGTCTCGCGCTCCGACCGCCGGTCGCGCTGGTGGTCGGCAACGAGAGCACCGGGATTCGGCCCGCGATCCTCGCCGCGTGTACAGATCGGGTCCGCATCCCGATGGCGCCCGGTCAGTCGTCCTTGAACGTGGGAGTGGCCGCCGGGGTGCTGCTCTACGAGCTGGTCCGCACGCGGCTGACGGCTGATCGCTGACAGCTACCCGTGCTACACTTGCCGGCGCACCTCACCCTAACCATCCTCCGTTGATGAAAGTTGCGAACTTGATTAGGTAGTGTGTTAGCCCCCACCCTCACCCTCCCCCGTTGCGACGGGGGAGGGAACTACCCGTCTCCCCGCCGCAGCGGGGGGGCCATAGGGGGGCTACCTCCCACTATCCGATTAAGTTGTCAACTTTCATCAACGGGGGAGGGAACAGGCCAAGCCCATTGCCACAGCGGCGCCGGAAACGCCGGTCCCCGGCACGGCGGGGGACCATAGGGGGTCGGTACTAGGGCTTACGCTGGCCTGACTTTCCCGTTTAAGCACTTAACCACGCTAGTCGGCGCCGGGTGCAAGGCACGCCGGCCAATGGGAGGACTGGTTTATGCCCACTGCGCTCATCACCGGTATTACAGGACAGGACGGGAGCCACCTCGCCGAGTTCTTGCTGGAGAAGGGCTACACGGTCTATGGCTTGAAACGGCGCACGAGTGTCGTCACCGATGCCCGCATCCGGCACCTGCTCGACGACGTGGAGCTACTGGATGGCGACCTGCTGGATCAGCTCTCGCTGATTAAGGCCATTCGGCAGGCGCGGCCCGACGAAATCTACAACCTGGCCGCGATGTCCTTTGTCCCCACCTCGTTTACGCAGCCGGTGCTCACCGGCGAATATACCGCCCTCGGCGTCACCAAGCTGCTCGAAGCCGTGCGTCTGGCTGACTGGCCCATCCGCTTTTATCAAGCGTCGAGCAGCGAGATGTTCGGCAAGGTGCAAGAGGTGCCGCAGACCGAGCGGACGCCGTTCTATCCGCGCAGTCCCTACGGGGCGGCCAAGGTGTACGGCCACTGGATCACGGTGAACTATCGGGAGAGCTACGACCTTTTCGCCTGCTCCGGCATTCTCTTCAACCACGAAGGGCCGCGGCGGGGCGGCGAGTTCGTCACCCGCAAGATCACGCAGGCCGTAGCGCGCATCAAGCTCGGCCGCCAGCAAGAGCTACGGTTGGGCAACCTCGATTCGCAGCGCGACTGGGGCTACGCGGGGGACTACGTGCGGGCGATGTGGCTGATGCTCCAGCAGGATACTCCCGACGACTACGTGATTGCCACGGGCGAGACGCATAGCGTGGCCGAGTTCTGCGAGTTGGCCTTTCGGCACGTCGGCATTGACGACTGGCGGCGGCACGTGCGGGTGGACGCGGCGCTGCTCCGACCGGCGGACGTGGACCTCCTTGTGGGCGATCCGTCGAAGGCACGGCGCTGCCTGCATTGGCAGCCCGAGGTGACGTTCGAGGGCTTGGTCAAGCTGATGGTCGAGGCTGACCTGGAACTGGAGCAGCAGGCGCCGGCCTGAGCTTCACGCTGAGGTTCATCCTGGGCCTGCGACCATTGCGGTTCGCAATGCCTATCGGCTCGTCGGCGCTTCATTCGCCGCCTGGATCATGGCGTGGATGTACCCGTAGCAGTAGGCAAACCCCACCTGCCGCGCCTCCTCCCCGTCTATACCTGGGACATGGTCCGGCATGAGCATGTAGGGGTAGTCAACCTCCTTATAGGTGCGAACGGCCCGCAGCATGTCCACGTCGCCCTCATCGGGGAAGACTTCCACGAAGTCCAGGACCCCGCCCTTGATGTTGCGGAAGTGTACGTTGAATATCTTCTTGCGACTGCCGAAGTAGCGGATCACGTCATAGATCTCCTCGCCCGGCCGTTCGAGCATCTCCGAGACGGTGCCCTGGCAGAAGTTGAGGCCGTGGTAGGGATTCTCGTGCATGGCGACGAGCTTCTTGAGTCCGTCCACCGTGCCCATGACCCGCGCCACGCCCCGGTACTCGTAGTCCTTGATGCCGGGGTCCTGCGGGTGGCACGCCAGCTGCACCTTGTACTCGCTCGCCACGGGCACGACTCGCGCCAGGAAGTGCTCGATCCGCTCCCACATCGTGTCGGCATCCGCTGCGCCGCCCTCAAACTCCGGTAGGGACTGGTCCAGGTCAGCGTAGTTGAAGGACGACAGCCGGGCGCCGCCGCGGCCGTACCGTGGCCCGGTGCGTAGGTGTCCCAGGATGGTGATGTTGTAGAGCAGCGCCCGCAGGCCAACCGCCGACGCCATGCGGATGATCTCGCAGAGACCGTCCAGCTCCCGCTCCCGCTCATCACTGGGGGCCAGGAAAACATGCGGCATACCGTTATGGAACGCATCTCTCGAACCGAGGGGGATGTGGATGGACTCCACCGTAATCCCATACTTCGCATACTGCTCCCGAAGTGATGCCAGCAGGTCTACGGTCCATTCGGCCCAGTGCTCCTCGGGTGTTATGTCTACGTGCTTCACACCCAACTGCACAAGCTGCCGGATGTCCGTTTCGTGGCGTGCTCGGAACTGCGTGCCCACGTACATGACGGCCTCCTCTCAGTGATCGTTCGATTCTACACGTCTACACGGATCATGGTAGTACCCGAGCCGGTATGGGTCGAGCATAGGTTCGGCACGCTTGCGTGTCAATTGGCCCCTGTACCCACTTGAACGATGCACTCTGACTACACCGGCGGCTTTGCTGGCGGTCATTGCGCTTGCTAGACTGCCTCTCAGCGTCACACTCGCACCGCTGCAGGCCTGGAGAACGGTGTTCCGGCACTGTAGCGCTAGGAAAGGAGGGTGTTTATGGGCACATCGGGAGTCGCTGGCGTGCTGGTCCGGTCGGTCTTGTTCGCGCTGTGGCTGCCGGTCGTGGTGCTGGTCGTATCGCTGCTGCGGTTCGGCATCGAGGGCATGGTCACGATGGATGCCACATCGTTCGTGCAACTGGTGGTCCTCGGGTGGCCGAGCGGTATCCCGCTGACGCTGGCCGTCCTGTTGCTGCACCGCCGCGCCCGGCCGCTGGCGTATGTCTGCGCCATCGTGTTGGCCCCGTTCTCCGTGCTGGCGTTCATTCTGGGTGGGTTACTGGGGCACATAGGCGTACTGGTCTACGCGGTGGTCGTGTCGCTGCCGGCGTGGGTTGCGCTGGGGGTTGCCGCTGTACTACAATCAAGGCGCTCACTCGCGGCCGGCCGCGCCGCCGAGTGAAGATAGTTTCACTGGCCGCAGTAGCCACATAGGGATTAGGAGAGAAGGAGAGACGACCGTGTTGAAGCACAGTATCCGCTTGATGCTCATTGCTGCTCTCGCATTCGTCCTACTAGGGTGCGATCTGATGAGCGACGATCACGAAGACGAGGCGCACGGAGACGTGGCCGCACTGCAAGATCAGCTGGCCAGCAAAGATGCCGAGATCGCTCAGTTGCAGGCGCAGATTTCCGCCCAGCCCGCGGCGACCACTAGTCGGCTGGAGACCGTGAAGGCCCGTGGGAAGCTCGTGTGCGCGAGCCGCACCGACGTACCGGGCTATGGCTTCCTGGACGCCAGTGGCCGAAACATCGGGTTTGACATTGACCTATGCCGGGCAGTGGCCGCGGCGATCTTCGGCAACGGCGACGCCATGGAAGTTATTCCCATCTCGGCCGCCGAGCGTGGTCCCACGATCCAATCCGGTGACGTAGACATGCTGGCCCGCACGGTGACGTGGACCACCACGCGCGATTCGCAGTGGGGCAACTACACCGTCGTGACCTTCTACGATGGCCAGGGCTTCATGGTCCGCAAGGACAAGAACATTGACAGCGCCCTGAAACTGGGTGGCACGTCCGTCTGCGTGACCAGCGGTACGACCACCGAACTGAACCTGGCGGACTACTTCCGGCAGAACAACATGGAGCTGGAAGCCGTCGTCTTCGAGAACACGGCGGCCGTCGTCAGCGCCTACGAGCAGGGCCGCTGCGATGCCTTCACGAACGACAAGTCGCAGCTAGCGGCGCTCAAGAGTGGGCTGCAGAACCCGGCCGACCACGTCGTGCTCCCCGAAACGATCTCCAAGGAGCCGCTGACGACGGTCGTGCCGCACGGCGACGACCAGTGGCTGGACCTGGTCAAGACGGTGCTGTACGTCCTGATCAACGCCGAGGAGTTCGGGGTCACGATGTCCAACGTGGACCAGATGATGCAGCACGAGAACATCCAGATTCGGCGGATGCTGGGCACGGAAGGTGAGTTCGGCCAGTCCGACTTGGGTCTCAAGGCAACGTTTGCCGCTGACGTGCTCAAGGCCGTCGGGAACTACGGCGAGATCTATGACCGCTACATGGGGCCGGAGGGCCTGGACTTGGCGCGGGGCATCAACGAGCTGTGGACCAACGGCGGGCTGATCTACGCCCCGCCGCTGCGCTAGTAGTAACACGACGGAAGCGGGTGGCGCGTTCCACCGGCTGACGTATATCCTGTCCGGGTGGACCTACGAACATGTTCGTAGGTCTCGCCCGGACAGGTTTACTGTTGGCAATGATGCGGCGATGGTGCGGCGGCGGATATTCCCGTTATGCCGGCCGGCCGCGTTGCTAGTCTGCTAGTCACGGCGGCAAAGTGCCGCGGGGAGTCCCTGGAATGACTGCGGTTGGGGGTGGCTGTACGTGAGTGGTAAGGGTCTGCCCCGGGTATTCTCCTTTGGTGCGATCCCCTTCTGGCGTGATGTGCGCGTGCTCCGCGCCATCACCCAGATCGTCTCCGCCGTACTCGTGGTCAGCCTGGTGGTCTTCATCGTTACGCAAGTGCTGGCCGCCGCCAACGAGCGCGGCTTCGCTCTCGGCTTCGATTTCTTGCAGGAGGAGGCCGGCTTCCCCATCGCCGAGTCGGTTATCGAGTACGAGGAGTCCGATAGTTTTCTCTATGCCTTCGGCGTCGGGATTCTGAATACGCTCAAGGTAGCCATCTTGGGCGTCATTCTGGCTACTATCCTCGGCACCTGTTTGGGCATCTGCGGCGTATCCACCAACTGGCTGGTGAGCCGGATCGCGGTGGTGTACGTCGAGATTTTCCGCAACGTTCCACTGCTGGTCCAGCTCTTCTTCTGGTACTTCGGCGTCTTCCAACTCCTCCCGCAAGTAGCGGAGAGCATCCGATGGCCCGGTCCGATCATCCTCAATAACCGGGGCATCTACATGGTCTGGGGCAGTCCCACGGATGCGTTTGCCCCGTGGCTGGTGGCCGTACTCGTAGCCGTAGCCGTAGCCGTTGTCGTAGCCATTGTCCTGTCTCGGATCGAGCCGCGCATCGGGCGGCCCACCTACCCGCTATCGGCTGCCGCCGTCATCGTAGTGGTGATCCCGGCGCTGGCCTGGATAGTGATGCCGGATAGCCCTTTGATGCGCGATGCCCCGGAGCTAGGCCGCTTCAACTATGAGGGCGGGCTGCGCCTGACGCCGGAGTTCGCCTCCCTGCTGATCGGGCTGGTCATCTACACCGCCGCGTTCATCGCGGAGATTGTCCGGGCCGGGATTAACTCGGTGCGGCGCGGGCAAACCGAGGCCTCCCGGGCGCTGGGGTTGACCCCCCTGCAAACGCTCCGGTTCGTTATCCTCCCGCAAGCCTTGCGCGTTATCATCCCGCCACTTATCAGCCAATATCTCAACCTGACCAAGAATTCGAGCCTCGCTATCGCTATCGGCTACCCGGACCTGTTCAGCGTCGCCAGAATCATGGTCAACCAGGCCGGCCGCGCCGTGCCCATCTTCCTACTCATCATGGCCTCCTACTTGGCGATGAGCCTGACCTATGCCCTGATCGGGAACATCTACAACCGCCGCGTGCGGTTCGAGGAGCGTTAGTTGTGAGTAGTACCGCGACGACCGTCCTCGGCCCGCCGAGGACCAACGTAGGGGTGCTGGGCTGGATACGCGGCAACCTCCTGAGCACCTGGTACAACGTGCTGCTCACGGTGCTTTCCCTCAGCTTGATGGGCGTCCTATTGTGGGTGAGTATCCCGTGGCTCTTCGTGGATGCCGACTGGACCGTCATCACCGAAAACCTGAAGCTCTTTTTCGTGGGCCAATATCCCTCGGAGCAGGTGTGGCGCGTCAGCCTGGGAGTCGTGTGGCTCGCCTTCCTGTTCGGGGTCTCCTGGGGTATCGGGGCCAGCGGCGTGATGATCCTTTTTGCTCGCATCATCGCCATTGGGTTCGGCCTCACGGCGCTGGTATTCCTTTTCTTGGAGATCGGTTTATCCTTGGGTATCGTATCCATCGCGGCTTGCAACCAGCTTGTGGCTGTCTCGGTGTCCGTCGTCGTCGGGTATTACCTGTTTCGAGGGCGCTCACTGCAGACACGCTGGCTCGTGCTGGCCTGGGTGCTGTCTTTCGCCGCCATCCTCGTGCTGCTGCGCGGGTTCGAGGGCCTCAGTTGGCTGCCCCTCGTCGAGACGAACGCATGGGGGGGGCTGCTGCTGACCTTCCTCTTGGCCGTCTTGGGCATTGTGGCTTCCTTCCCGATAGGCGTGCTGCTGGCCCTCGGCCGCCGCAGCAACCTCCCCGTCGTAAGCGTCCTCTGCACTATGTTTATCGAAGGCGTGCGCGGCGTGCCCTTGGTCACTCTGCTCTTTATGACCCAAGTGATTCTGCCCCTGTTTCTGCCCGAGTATCTGCCCATTGACCGCATTACCCGCGCCTTCCTGGCCATTACCCTGTTCAGCGCCGCGTACATGGCCGAGAACGTTCGCGCCGGGCTCCAGGCCGTGCCAACCGGACAGATCGAAGCCGCCAAGGCGCTGGGGATGAGCGGCTTCAGCACGATGCTCTTCATCGTCCTGCCGCAGGCCCTCCGGGCCGTGATTCCGGCCATCGTCGGTCAGTTCATCGGCCTCTTCAAGGACACCAGCCTGGTTGTCATTGTCGGGCTGCTGGACATCGTCGGGATCGGCCGAGCCGTCGTACAGGCCAACCCGGAGTGGATCGACGCGCAGCGCGAGGTGTACGTGTTCCTGGGCGTGGTGTTCTGGGTGTTCACCTACGCCATGTCCTACGCGAGTCGCCGGCTGGAAACTACGCTGGGCGTGGGCGTCCGTTAGCGCAAGAGGATCACCATGCAAGAACAAGAAGACATGATTATCTGCCGTGACGTTCACAAGTGGTTCGGATCGTTCCACGCCCTCCGTGGGGTGTCGCTCACCGTGAAGAAGGGCGAGGTGGTCGTCATATTCGGTCCCTCGGGGTCGGGCAAGTCCACCTTCATCCGCACGATCAATCGGCTGGAGGAGCATCAGCGCGGCGAGATCATCGTAGACGGCATCACGCTGACGCACGACATCCGCAACATCGAGGCGATTCGCAGCGAAGTCGGAATGGTCTTTCAGTCCTTCAACCTCTTCCCCCACCTGACCGTGCTGCAGAACATCACGCTGGCCCCCACGCGGGTCCGCAAGTGGCCGGCCTCCCGTGCCGAGGAGGTGGCGATGAGCTTGCTGGAGCGGGTCGGCATCCCGGAGCAGGCCGCCAAGTATCCGGCCGAGCTTTCCGGTGGGCAGCAGCAGCGCGTCGCCATCGCGCGGGCGCTGGCGATGCAGCCCAAGGTCATGCTGTTCGACGAGCCGACCTCCGCCCTGGACCCGGAGATGATTAAGGAAGTACTCGACGCCATGCGCGAGCTGGCCGCATCCGGGATGACGATGGTGGTCGTGAGCCACGAGATCGGGTTTGCTGCCGAGGTCTCCGACCGCATGGTCATGTTCGACGAGGGCGAAATCGTCGAGGCCGGTGCTCCACAGCAACTCCTGAACAACCCGGAGCAGGAGCGGACCAAGGCCTTCCTCTCTCAGATTCTCTGACGGATGCCGCGGCGCGCTCCGGGCTGCCCTCCCCTCGCCCGGCCGACCGTTAGCACTCGTTGGCGGCGAGTGCTAAGAGGTGCTACAATGGGCGTGTGTCAACGAGCCGCCACAGCGAGCGGCGTTGAGCGTAGTCGGCGGTGGCGTTCGCACACGCCACGCCGGGAATAGACCCAAACAGGACTAATCGAAGGAGGCAGAGCAGCTATGGCAGTGACGCTACGTCCGCTTGGTGATAAGGTGATCGTCCGTCCGGAGGCGGGTGAGGAGACCACCAAGAGCGGGATTGTGCTTCCCGATACCGCAAAAGAGAAGCCCCAGGAAGGTGTCATCGTTGCGGTTGGCTCCGGGCGCGTGCTCGACAACGGCGAGCGGGTAGCCCTCGAAGTAGAGGCCGGGCAGAACATCCTCTACGCGAAGTACGCCGGTACCGAAGTGAAGCACGAGGGCGAGGACCTGCTCATCCTCAGCGAGCGGGACATCCTGGCCATCCTGGACGGCTAACCGGCACACCGCCCTCCCGTTCCGGCCGCACTCTTCTCAGGAGTTGGCCGGCTATCCTGCGGCAATGGAAAGCGCCGTCGGGTAACGGTTGGCGGCAGGCCCGCAAAACGTCGGCTTCCGAAGCGCCTGCCCAGCTTTGCTGGGTGGGCGTTCGTGTTGGTACGCCTGGGCCCCAAGCTAGGTCACGACCTCGCGCCGCGGTGCCCCAACGTTTGTATTGGTGCGCCTGGCCCCCACCCTAACCCTCCCCCGTTGCGACGGGGGAGGGAACACGCCGTCCCCCAGCGTCAGTCGTAGTCGCCGCGGATCAGGGCGTCGAGCAGGTCCGTGAGCACCGCCGCCGGTACGGGCCCGACCACCTTACGCACAATCTGCCCCTGCCGATTAATCAGGAACTTCTCCGGGACCCCCATCAGGCCGTAGTCAATGGAGATTTTGCCGTCGGCATCGCGGCCGTTGGGGTAGGTGATGGCGAATTCGTCCAGGAAGTCCTGGGCTGCAACCTCACGATCCTGCACGCTGACACCGACGAACAGCAGGTCGGTCGCGCGGTACGACTGCCACACCTGCTCCAGAGTCGCGGCCTCTTCGCGGCAGGGCACACACCACGAGGCCCAGAAGTCCACCAGCACCGGGCGGCCGCGCAGGTCGGCGAGTCGGAGCGTCGTGCCGTCGAACAGCGGTAGCGTGAAGTCCGTGGCCGGCCGCGCCGTGATCGGAACGTTCCGTAGCGCCGACTGCACCGCAAAGCTCGTCGCTTCGCGGTCGCTGGCCCGGATCATCGCGTAGCCGAGTAGAGCCAGCAGCAGGACGACGCCCCCGACCGTGAGCCAGAACGCCAGCGACGCTCGTGGAGTGAGCGGGGCTGACGGCTGCCCGGGGCCGGCGGCTGCGGGTGACGGAGAAGGCGAAGCGGCCGACACTATGTTGGCGTCTCCTCGGAGGGCGCTGCCTCTTGGCGCGCGGCGATTTCCGCTTCGAGGCTCGCCAACTCGGCGGCAACGTCACGCTGCCGCTGCGCCAGCCAGAGTAGATAGACACCTAACCCCACCACGACCACCGCATAGCCGGCAAACACGAACGCCACCGGGTCACTCCTCAAGCGCGAACTCGAACACTAACCAGGATAACACGACGTAGATGAGATCGAAAGCAATCAGCAGGTGGAGCCACGGGGCCTCGCCAGCACCGCCCCACGCCATGCGCCCCTGGAGCGCCGCCGCCGTGCTGTGGACGGCCGCGAGCAGCGCCGGGACGGTGATCGGGAAGAGCAGCACGGGCAGCAGCACTTCGCGGGCGCGGGTCTGGGCGGCCAGCGCACTGAGCAACGTCCCCGCTGCCGCCAGCCCTAGCGTGCCGAGGACCAACGACAGGAGCAGGGCCAGCGGATCGAACGCGACCGTGAAAAAGACGGTGGTGAGCGCGACCGTCAGGACAATCAGGACGGCGGTCAGCGCGAGGTTGCCGAGCAGCTTCGCAGCATACAGGATCGAGCGATCCAGCGGAGCGGCGAGCAGCGCATCGAGATTACCCCGCTCGTGCTCCTGGGCAAAGGTGCGCCCAAAGCCCACCGTGGCGCCGTAGGTGATCGTGACCCAGATCAAGCCGGGGACCAAGCGCGTGGCGTCCGTGTCCGGCGCATCGAGGGCAAAGTTGAAGATCAACAGGCAGACGATGGCATACATCGCCGCGGCCGCCACATTGTCGCGCCGTCGGCCTTCGATCCGCAGGTCTTTGCCGATGATGGCGGTCAGCGCGCCCCAGCCCGTCGGCCGGGGCGCTGGCGCCTCGGGGGATACAGACCTACCCCCAACCCCCTCCCTGAAGGGAAGGGGCTGCATGTTGCCGCGCGGCTCGCTTTCCCCAGAGTTCAGCGGCGGCTTACTCTCCTCACTCCCCTTCCCTTCAGGGAAGGGGCCGGGGGTTAGGTCCCCCTCCCCACCGGCATAGAGCGCACGCAGGCGCGCCGCCGTGAGCGTGTCCGTGGCCGCGTCCAGCACACACCGTCCTTCTACCAGCACGATGAGACGCTGGCAGAAGTGCAGCGCCAGGTCGAGATCGTGGGTGGCCAGCACGATAGTCGGGCGCCAACCATCCTCCGGCTGTGGCGGCCCGGGGTCGAGGCCGAGCAGCGCCGGCAAGTCGGCGATAGCCAGCGGATCGAGCGACGCATCCGGCTCGTCGAGTAGGAGTAAGCGGGGCCGGTGCAGCGTCGCGCGGGCCAAGGACAGGCGCTGTTGCTGGCCCCGTGACAGTTGGCTGACTGGTGTCGTCGCTGCCCCGGCCAGCCCTACTCGCTCAACGGCTGCCGTCACGGTACTCGCGTCTGGGGGAAGCCCGTACAGGCGCCGGAAGAAGGTCAGGTTCTCTCGCGGCGTCAGCTCGTCGTACAGCCAGGGCCGGTGGCCCACGTAGCCGATCTCGGCGCGTATGCTCTGGTCGGCGCGGCCGCTGGGCCGGCCGAAGAGCGCCAGTGAGCCGTGCGTCGGGCGTAGCTGGCGACCGAGCAGACTCAGGAGGGTGGATTTACCTGCACCGTTCGGTCCGACGACGCCGATATGCTCGCCGGCACGGACCGCGAACGTCAGCGGGCGCAGCGCAACGGTCCGGCCGTACCGTCGCGCGAGACCGTGCGCCTCGATCACCGGCGCCCCGTTACCCGACACGCCGCACCCCCTCCAGCCCCCCTATGGTCCCCCCGCTTTGCAGGGGGACGGGCGCAGCGTGCTGCGCCCCTACGGCTTGGCCCGTGCCTGCCCTCAGCAAGTCGCTCACCGTTCATTGGCCGGGGCAGGAAGAGCAGGAAGCGAAGCGGCCTACGAGTAGGCTTGCTGGCGGCTTTCGAGGTCAACGAAGCGGGTTTGCTGACCGAAGAAGCGGAGCTGAATATCGCCCGTGGGACCGTTGCGGTGCTTGGCGACCAGAATGTCGGCCACGTTCTTCTTGGGAGTTTCCTTGTCGTAGTAGTCTTCACGATAAATGAACATGACCACGTCGGCATCCTGCTCGATGGAGCCGCTCTCGCGCAGGTCCGATAGCATCGGGATGTGCGACGGGCGCTGCTCTACGGCCCGCGACAACTGCGACATGGCCACGATGGGGATGTTCAGCTCGCGGGCGAGGCCCTTGAGCGAGCGGGTAATCTCGGACACTTCCTGCACGCGGTTCTCCATGTAGCGACCTTGGCCCTGCATCAGTTGGAGGTAGTCCACCAGAATCAGGCCGATATTGTGCTCGGCCTGCAAGCGCCGCGCTTTCGTGCGTAGCTCCATGATCGAAATGCCGGCCGTGTCGTCAATGTAGATCGGCACCTCGGAGAGGCGGCCGATGGCCTTGGCGACCTGCTGTAGCTCCTCGTCGTCAATGACACCGCGGCGTAGGCGGTGCGAATCGACCCGCGATTCCGTGCAGATCAATCGCTGCACCAACTGTTCCTTGGACATCTCCAGGGAGAAGACCGCGACCGGGATGTTGTGCGGCGGCGCCGCGGCGTTCTGGGCGATATTCAGCGCCAGGCTGGTCTTGCCCATGGACGGCCGCGCGGCCACGATGATGAGATCGGACCGCTGGAGGCCGCCGGTCAAGGCATCGAGGTCCCGGAAACCGGTCGGCACGCCCAGCGTCTGCCCCCGGTGCTGCGAGATGGAATCAATCTGGTCGAAGTATTCTTCCAGGATCGTCTTGAGCGGCAGGAACTCTTGAAAGCGGCGCCGATGCGTGAGCTGGAAGAGGATCGCTTCGGCTTGGTCCACCGCCTCCTCGGCGTCGGCCGAGCCGTAGGCCAGCGCCGCGATCTGCCCGGAGGCTTGGATCAAGCGCCGCAGCATCGCGCAGCGTTCGACGATGCGACCGTAATACTCGACATGCACCGCGGTCGGCACCAGGGCGGTTAAGGACGACAGGTAGGCTGCGCCGCCGACCTCATCCAGCCGCTCACGACGTTGCAACTCGTCGGTGAGCGTGACGAGGTCCGCCGGCTCGCGGCGCTCGAACAGGTCGAGTGCCGCGCTGTAGATGGTCCGGTGCTGCTGCCGATAGAAGTCTGCGGGTTGGAGGAAAGAAGCGACGCGCGTGATGGCCTCGCGGTCAATCAGAATACTGCCGAGGACCGACTGCTCGGCCTCGATATTCTGCGGAGGGAGGCGTTCCTCGGTATCCGGTCTCTCGGCAATTGCTCGCTCGGCCGTTGCTCCGTTTACTGCCATAACAGAATCATAACGCCTGGCGGCCGGGGATGGATTGTAGCGGCCATGAGGCCTTTGCAAATCGTCATTCCCGCGAAAGCGGGAATCCAGGCGCCCTCTCCCCGCGGGAGAGGGCTGGAGTGAGGGCGGCTGGGGGTTAGGTCCAACGCCAGCTTATGATGCTTCCGCGGCCGCCGCGGCTGCCGGAGCCGGTTCGGGCTGGGCAGTGTCGGCGTCCGCCGTGGCTGCTGGCTCCGACTCTGCCGCTGCGGCCGGCTCCTCAGCCGCTTCCGCCGCCGGCTCCTCGGCCGGTTCCGGTTCCGGCTCTTCCGGTACTTCCGGCACCACCTCCACGTTGACGATACCCGTCTCCCGCGCCGGCAAGCGCAGGGTAACTTGATGGCTGCCCAAGTGCCGCAGCGGCTCGCGGAGCACCACGTCGCGGCGGTCAATCCGAATCTGATGCTGCTCGTCCAGTGCGGCGGCGATCTGTGGAGAAGTCACGCTGCCGTGTTTGAGGCGGGCGAGCGACCCTGGGCGTGTAAGCGGGCCAGTTCACACCGGTCTTCAATGTTAAGCTGCGTGTAGTGCCGTCCCATGGCAACACCTTACCCTGGTGTTGCACTTCGTTTGTGAGTCTAGGGAATCTAAAGACCGAGCCGCCAGGTTGGCGGGAGGCGATCCACTGCCACCTAGCACTCTATTCGGATGGTTACGCAAAGGTCGCCGCAAGCGGGAATCCGGGACCTCGCTTCCGCTGGGAACGGCCCGGAGGAGGCTAAGGAAAACGTCATGGTACCCACTTCCATCCGCTGGCGCTTGCCGCTCACCTATGCCGGTATCGCCCTGCTCACCGCGTTGGCACTTGGTGGTGTGCTCCTAGCCATCCTGCGGGATTCGTACCGCCGCCAGGAGGTGAGCTATCTCGTCGCCAATGCCCAGGCAATGTACGACTATGCTCCCCTTCTGTTGGCGACAGCGCCATCGGCCGAGGGGCTGGACAGTCGGCTCAAGAGCTTGTCCTTCTTGTCGCAGACCAGGGTGCGGCTGCTGGACCGCGAGAGCGAGGTGCTGGGCGACTCCGGGGCGCCGGAAGCGGTGCGGGCGTTGGCGAACATTTCCCTGGTGTTTGCGTCCGGCGGGCTGGCGGAGGTCTTTACTCAGGCGGTGGCAGTTGCCGATCAGCGGCGCACGTTCCGCACGGAGATTGCCGTTGCCGGCTCTGGACTAACCAGCGTGCGAGAAGAGGTACGGATCGCGCGGCAGGTCATCGTCCTCGGCGGAGATGCTGAATCTCGCGCGGCTGTGGTGCGCGGCGGCGCCCAAGTGCTGGAGCCTGGCTTGTTGGACGCCGGCGCCAGTCTCGCTACCCGCCTCGGCCTCGGGTTTATGCCGGATACGCCGTTGGGCGCCACGCGCTCCGATCTCGTGCTCCGGCAGCCCATCTACGGTGCCCAAGGAGAGCTACGCGGCTTTCTTGAGCTATCGGAGGGGCCGGATATTGGCCGGGAGGTCCTCAACAGTGTTGCTTGGGTCTGGGCGGTAGCCAGCGCCATAGCCATAGTGCTGGCTGCGGCCGTCGGCTGGCTCATCAGTCGCCGCCTCACGGGGCCACTGCTCGATCTCACACGGGTCACACAGCAGATGGCGCGCGGTGATCTCAGCACGCGCGCCGATGTGCGCCGTCGGGATGAGGTCTGGCAGCTCGCCGCCGCTTTCAACGAGATGGCCCAGCGCGTCGAAAGCACGGTCCTGACCTTGCGTCGCTTTGTTGCCGATGCGGCCCATGAGCTGCACACGCCGTTGACTGCTCTCCGGACCAACCTGGAACTGTTGGGGCAGGAAGCAGCCTGGCAACATCGAGCGACGCTCACGGCGCGTGCTCAGTCGCAGGTCAGCCGTCTGGAGACCTTGACGACCAGCCTCTTGGATCTTTCGAGCATCGAGGCCGGCACTGCCGAGGGCGCGCGTGACTCCGTTGACGCGGCCGCCCTGATCCGCGAGGTGGCCGAGCTGTACGCCTCGCAGGCGGAGCAAGCCGGCCTCGACTTCGCGCTGGCGGTGCCGCCACGGCCGGTGGCGGTGTGCGGCGAGGCCGGACAGCTCCGGCAAGCGGTGGGTAACTTGCTGGACAACGCGGTCAAGTTCACCCCGGCCGGCGGGACGGTGCAGGTTGCGCTGCAACAGGAAGCGGAATGGGTAACGGTCACCGTGATGGACGACGGCAGTGGCGTTCCGGAGGTTGACCTGCCGCACCTGTTCGGCCGCTTCTACCGCGGTCGTAACGCCACGACACAGCCGGGCAATGGCCTGGGGCTGGCGATTGTGGAGGCCATCGCCGCGGCTCACGGTGGTACCGTCGAGGCCGAGAACACCCACCCTGGCGCCCGGTTCAGGCTTCGTCTGCCGCAGTACCTTGAATCTCGGCGGCGAGGTCGTCGAGGCTAGTGGGGTCAGCATCACGCAGGCGGCGGATAAGCGCGGTATGGTCGGTCTGACCTTCATACGTTAGCATGGCATGGCGCGCTGCCGCAGCTGGACCGTAACGATGGAGGACAGCGCGGATTCCCTCGAGTCGTAACTCTTCATCGGAGACTGGTAGACCTGCGGATGCCTGCTTCCTAGCTGTGGTCACGATTCCATTCCTCCAGTACCCGGTCGGGAGAGGAGTCAGACCGCCGAAGCAGTGTAGAGGGCGGCCCGGCCTAGCCTAGTCCCTCCCTCGGCGCGTGCCGACCGGCAGGCCCATGCGCCGGCGACCGCGGCGCCAGCGCGATGGGGCGGCGGGATTTTCGAGCCGCACGGCGCAGACCTTGTATTCGGGAATCTTCGACTGGGGGTCGAAGACGGCGTTGGTGAGAAAGTTGGCCGCCGACTCTTGCAGCTTGACGAAAGGGACAAAGATTTCACCGCGATGCACGGTCTCGCTGACGAGCGCCTTGCCGTCTAGCTCGCCGCGCCGCGAGACGACGCGCACGTCGTCGCCATCGCTCAGGCCGGCAGCTTTGGCGTCCTCGGGGTTGATCGCTACCTCCAGATAAGGTGCCCGTGCCAGCAGTCCCTCGGCCCGGCGAGTGATGGTCCCGCCGTGCCAGTGGTAGAGAACGCGCCCGGTGTTGAGGATGAGCGGAAACCGCCGCGACGGAAGCTCGGCTGCCGGCGGGCCTTGAATTACGGGCACGAACTTGGCTTTGCCCACCGGGAAGGAGTCCGTGTAGAGCTGCGTCGTGCCGGGATGATCGGGTGTTGGGCACGGCCATTGGATGCCACCCTCGCGGTCCAACCGCTCATGCGACAGCCCACCCATGAACGGGGTGAGCGCGGCTAGCTCGTCGAAGATGGCTGCCGGACCGGTGTACTCGAACTGCCCCGGGTCCATGCCCAGCCGCCGCGCCAGTCGTTTGCCGATCTCGCAAACGATCCACCAGTCGGGCCGGCTCTCGCCGACGGGCGGGATGGCCGGGCGCACCCGCTGCACCCGCCGTTCGCTGTTGGTGAAGGTGCCCTCCTTCTCGGCAAAGGAGGTGGCCGGGAGCACCACGTCGGCCAGCTCGGAGGTCTCGTGGGGAAAGATGTCCTGCACCACGAGAAACTGCACATTCGACAGCGCCTGCTGCGCGTGCGCCAGATACGGCTCGCTGAGTAACGGGTTCTCACCGGTGATGTACATACAAGCGAGGTCACCCCGCGCTGCTGCCGCCATCATGTCGGTGACGACGAGACCTTCCTCGCTGGGTAGCGGCCCTGCCCAGAGCCGCTCGAACGGTCCTCGCGTGTCGGCGGTCAGGTTCTGATAGCCGGGCAGCTTATCGGGAATGCAGCCCGCGTCGCCGCAGCCCTGGACATTGTTCTGGCCCCGCAGCGGCGAGACGCCGGTGGCCGGCTTCCCGATCTGGCCGGTGACGAGGGCCAGGTTGAGCAACGCCGAGGCGTTGTCGGTACCGTTCGTGTGCTGGGTGATGCCCATGCCCCAGATCAGGCAGGAGCCGCCAAACGGCGGTTGTGCGAACAGCACCGACGCGCGACGGATGTCCGCGGCGGGCACGCCGGTAATCTGCTCGACCACCTCGGGGCTGTAATCCGCCAAGGCCGCTTCCAGCGCTGCGAATCCCTCCGTCCGCTCGCGGATGAACTCCTCGTCGGCCAGGCCCGCGTCGAGCACCGCGCGCGCGAGGCCATTGAACAGCGCGACGTCGGTACCGGGGTTGGGCCGCAGCCACAGATCGGTGTAGTTACAGAGGTCAATGCGCTTGGGATTGACCACGATCAACTCGGCGCCACGTTCGTCAAGAGCCTGGCGTAGCTGCGAGGCAATCACCGGATGGTTGGAGCTGGTATCGCTGCCCACGACCATCAGGCAACCGGCGTTGCGGTAGTCGGCGTAGGAGTTGCTGGTTGCCCCGCTGCCGAGCTGCGCGATCATCGCCTCGACCGAGGGGGAGTGGCAGAGCCGCGTGCAGTGGTCAATGTTATTGGTGCCCATCAGCAGGCGGACGAGCTTTTGCTGCACGTAGCCGTCTTCGTTGGTGGCCTTGGCCGAGGCGAGCGAGCCGAACGAGCCGCGGTACTCGGCAAACTTCTCCGCTACCAAATCCAGCGCCTCGCCCCAGGACGCCTCGGTGAGCACACCGTTCTTGCGGATGAGCGGCGTGGTCAGGCGATCCTCGTGCTGGATGAAGGTGAGGCCAAAGCGTCCCTTCACGCACAGCATCCCCTGGCTGGACTGGTTGGTGGGGTCGTCGTGTACGTTGATGAGGCGGTCGTTTTCGTCTACCTGCATCGTGATACCGCACCCGACGCCACAGTAGGCGCACACGCTCTTGACCTCGCGGGCCACGACCGGATCGTGGTCCGGCACAGGCTTCGGGCGCGTCGGCTTGGGGTGGAGCGCCCCGGTAGGACAAACCGAGACGCACTGACCGCACGTCGTGCAGATCGAGTTAATCAGGTCTTGCTCCATGAAGGGGGCGATGTGAGTCTGCTGGGCCGTGCCGGCGATGGAGATGGCGCCGATGTGCTGAATATCCTCGCAGGCCGTGGTGCAGCGCCCGCACATGATGCAGGCTTCGTGGTTGAGTTGGAAGATGGGGTTGCTGTCGTCCACGTCCGGGCGTGGCTTGGGGGCCAGGCTGTCGAGCGGCTCGGCTAGCCGGAAGAGATCGAGTGTATTGTCAAGCTCCTGTCCCACACCAGCGGCCGGCGCAGCCACCTCTGCCGGCTGCATCGCCCGTGTGAGCGCGAGGACACCGTTGCGGATACGGTCGAGCGCCGCGCCGCGCGTGCGAACGACCATGCCGTCTTGCGCTGGCGTGTGGCACGAGGCCGGAAATCCGCGCCCGCCCTCGACCTCCACTAGGCAGGTCCGGCACGCGCCGATAGGTGGCTGGTCGGCATCTTTGCAGAGATGGGGGATTTCGATGCCGGCCGCGTACACGGCGTCGAGGACGGTGGCCGTCTCCGCCACCGCGACCTGCCGACCGTCAATAGTGACGTTCACGCTCATCGCACGCCTTGTCTGCGCTTTCTGGCCAACAGCATACGTGATAAGCTACTTTATGTCAGCTTACCGGTGGCCCCCGGCAAGTTACACATCACCTAGCCGCACTTGCAGTGTGCGATAGATCGTGCGGTAGTAGGTCCGGAAAAAAAGAAAAGGGTTGGAAAACCAACCCTTGCTGAACCACCTCACGGCGCGAAGCCATGACAGCGCCTCGCAGCTAGTATGGGGGGCCGCAGTGAGATTATCAAGCGGACGAGGGAAACCGGCTGCCGGCCGCCGGCTTAGTCTGCCCGTCGGCTTCATCTTCAGCCCAGCCCCCGCGTATGTCGCGGATGATGTCCGCCGTGTTAAAACTCGGGTCAGGGCCTAGCTCCGCTCGTATTCGGTCCATTGCCGCCACGGCCTCACGCCAGCGCGCTCGCTCTGCCGGCGTGCGCGGGTGGTGGAGTGCGCGGCGAAACCGCTCGATGTCCTCATCGCTGCTCAGGTACAGCGGTAGCTCCATCGGCTCGGCTCGGCTGCGGATGGTTTCTCGCAGACTGGCCGCGACCGTCTCTTCGGCGCTGCCGGTACGCAGGATTTTCTGGGCCTCGGCGAGTAACGTGTCGTCTACGGTGCAGCGCATGACGGTCCTCCATCGGACGGGACGGTGTAGGTAGGCTTCGACGATATGGACCAGGCGGTTACGTTATACCAATTCGTTTTGAGTACGCCGTAAACAGTGCTCCGGACTGGTAGGATTTCGTATAACCGGCCTGAAGGTTGTTCGGTTCAAGGAGGTGACGGGCGATGGCGGCGAGCGAAACGCGAGGAACCACCAAGCACGGGGCGCACGTCTGGAATCAGGAAGAGTCTCCAGCCACATCGCCAGGCTCCGACCACGACGGAGGCGAGCTGGCCCGACGCGCAGGGTCCCTCCCATTGGCCGACCCTGAGCTGCCCCTGGACCTGGATGATGTGCGGGTAATTCAAGAGCGCATGGACGACCCGGTGAGGCCGCTGGAGGAATTCCTCGGCGAAGAGGACCTCTAGCCGATACCACTGCCAGCATGTACCGCGTTGCAGTCCTCCACGTCAAGGCCTCGTCAGCTGGCCTGCCGGGGGCGGCGCTGGACTAGCCAGGCGCCCAGTATCACCAGCACGGCACTCAGCCAGAGCGTCGAGCTTAACGGCTCGCCCAGGATGATCCAGGCTGCGATGATACTGAAGAGCGGCTGGGCGAGCGAGATGACGCTCACCTGCGAAGGAAAGTAGCGCTTGAGCAGCCATAGGCTGCCGATAAAGCAGAAGCCGGCGACCACCACCCCTTGATAGAGCACCGACATCGCCAACTGGGCCGTCCACTCGACGGCTACGGGTTCGAAGAGCAGGCTGGCCGTCAAGAGCGACACGGTGCCGCAGACGGCTTGTGCCAGCAGCAGTTTGGCCGGATGCAGGTTCTGCACCATCCGCGCGTTGTAGACGTGGCGCACGCCGAGCAAGAAACCGGAGATCGCCGAGAAGACATCGCCGAGCAGCGCCGTCGCGTGCATCCCGAGACTGTCGGCGAACAGCAGTACCATCCCGCCGTAGGCGATGAACACACCGAGCAGCTTGGGTATGGTGAGCCGATCACCGGGTACAAAGAAGTGGGCCAGGACGGCGACCCAGATCGGAAAGGTGACGGTCAAGACGACGTTGTGCCCAGCGGTAGTCAGGTCGAGGCCGATATTAAGGAAAGCGATCTGCACGGAGAACAGGACGCCAAGGATGGCGAGCGCCTTCCACTCGCCGGGGCGGAGGCGCAAGTCCGTCTTGGTGAGCAGTGCCCAGCAGAGGACCACGACCCCGCCGACGACAAACCGCATCGCGCTCAAGCGCAAGGGAGGGGCGTAGTCGAGACCGACCTTGGTGGCGATGGGTAAGCCGCTCCACAGGATGGCGAGCACGAGCGCAAAGAGGGCTGCCGGGACGGTCAGCGGGCGATGCTGCGTCGGAGCAGCGCGAGCCGTGACCGAGGTCTGTCGGGATGAAAGAGCCACGACCGGCAATTGTACCGGGTTGCCGTCCCCCCGCGTGCGGGGGGCCATAGCGGCTGTTGCCCGAATCGCTGGGTGACGTGCGGTGTCCCCCCGCGTGCGGGGGGACCATAGGGCTGACCAGGGTAGGTTTTCGGTGGGTGGCGCTGGGCGGGGCGCGCGAGTGGTGGTGCCGGGGGTAGCCCGTGCCCGCGGTGGTGGGCGGTGGGCGGGGCGGCACCGGCTGGGTGGGCGCGAACCGGGCGGTGGACGGGTGGGAAAGGCGGGTGCCGGGAGTGGCAATGACGCGGGGCAAGACCACCGAGCGCAGCCGGCGCACCCCGGCCGGCCAGGGAAGCGTGGAGAGCGGCACGCGCGGGCCGGCCCATGCCGGGTCACGCAGCTCGTGACTCGGCAGGTTCGGCAAGGGCAAGGACGCGGCACCGGACCGCGCGTGGTCCGGCGCCAAGGGCAAGGACGCGGCACCGGACCGCGTGTGGTCCGACGCCAAGGGCAAGGGCAAGGGCGTGGCGCGGGGTCGAGACGGACCCGGCGCCGGCGAGAACGCGGCCGCGCCACCGCACGCAGCCGGCCCGTCGGTGCCAAGGGTTCCCTGCCGGGCGTTGCCCGGTGTGCTCGGATGGTCTTGCATTTTGCCACTCCCGTCAGGGAGACATATCGGCGGGGGGTGGGGAAATAACAACGGTCTGGGGGACGAGTTTTCCGGCGCTTGGAAAAACTGTCCTTGGTGAGATGCACAGGGGGCACGGGGGACCGGCCTCACCCCCCGGCCCCCTCTCCACCATGTGGAGAGGGGGTGGATTCCCGCTTTCGCGGGAATGACGGGGCCCGGGAGGCCACGACTCGCCCTGGATTGCGGCCTGCGCCGCAATGACGGGGGCCTGGGCGCGATGAATCACGCCCCTACAGGAAAAACCTACCCTTGTAAGGGACCATAGGGGGCGACTATAGCTCGATGTCGTAGGGCGTGCCGGCTGTCTCGGCTGCCGCGCGCAGATCGTGCCGTGTTGGCCGGTCGAGGGGGATGCCGTGGGTCGTGTACTCCTGCCGCTTCTGCCACTCTACCTCGCCCGGCAGCGTGATGCCGGCTGACCCTGGCGCGAGCGCCGAGCTTTTCACGTACTCGATCATCCGCTCCATCCGCGCGGTGAACTCGTCGAGCGGCATGACCTGCTCGATGTCAATGGCCTGGAACAGGTGCCCGGAGCCACCCCCGGTCTCCCCGAACTTGCTGCCGGAGAAGACACCGCACAGGATTTCGGCCGCAATGGACAGCCCGACACCCTTATAGCCGCCGATGGGCAACAAGGTACCCCCCTCCCGCGCAGCGACCGGATCATCCGTCGGCTCGCCCTGGGCATCAATGGCCCAGCCCCAGGGAAGGCGCTCGCCACGCTGCCGGACCATATCCACCTTGGAGCCGGCCACGACCGATGGCGCCATATCGAGGTTGAATGCCCAGCCGCGGCGCGTCGGCGCGGCCCACGAGATCGGGTTGAGGCCGCAGCGCGGCTCGATGCCACCGACCGGGGCAATAGCCGTGCCCCCGGTTGTGGCGGCGAACGCGAGACACCCGGAATCCACCGCCATTTGCGCGTAGTAGGCGATGGCGCCGCAGTGTCCGTTGCGCCGTACACTCACGCTGCCCATCCCGTGCGCCTTGGCTTTCCGAATGGCGATCTCCATGGCTTTCGCCGCCGCAACGTGGCCCAGGCCGCCGTCTCCGTCGTACAGGCCGACTGCACCGGCGTCCACCACCAGCCGGCGGTTCGGCCGGGCCTTCATGCCGCCCGCCCGCAGGCCCTCGACGTAGCGCGGCGCAAACCGCGTGCCGTGCGTGTGGACCCCGCGCAGGTCGGCGTCAGTGAGGACGTGCCCCATGAACTGCGCGTCCTCGTCATTCACACCGGCGGCGCTGAACAGCTTGGTGACGAGCTGCTCCAGGCGGCTCGGGTCCACTCTTCTGTCATCACCGTCATCGCTCATGCTGTGCTCTCCCCGTCGCGTGTTCGTGCCAGCGCAACACCAGCATAGCACGCCGGTCCCCCTGTGGTCCCCACTGCCCCCACCCTAGCCCTCGCCCGTCGGGACGGGGGAGGGAACACACCCCATCCCCGCCGCCGCAGGCCCAATCCCCGTCCCCCTGCCGCAGCGGGGGGACGGCGCCGGCGGCTGGTAGTTCAAGGACGTTTCTTCAGGACGAGCACCCAATCGTCGTTGATCCGTTCTTTGCGCGGCACTTTGATGAAGTGACGGATTACTTCCGAGCAGAAGTACGTCTCTAGCTCGAAGCCGACCTCGGCCGCGATGTCGGCGAGAAACTGGTGCGTCGGCACGAGGCGCTGGCGGATGATGTTGTTGCCGACGACGACGACGTAGCGTCCGCCCGGCCGCAGCACGCGCCGCACCTGCGCCAGGTTGCGGCGCATGTCCTCGAAATACTTGTAGATGATGAACGAGCGCCGCCGATCCACCGCGTAGATGTCGGCAAGCAGCGCGTCGAGGTCCACAATGCCGGTCTGCCGGAGGTCGGCGTATTCCTTGGCGCGGACCACCTCGGTACCGATGTGATGGCGCTTGAGGTTTGCCATCGGACCGTCCGGCCACAGCTCCAGCCAACTCATCTCCAACTGGTGCGTGCGTGGGTAGTCCACGGCGTTGATGTAGGGTGGCGAGGTGACGGCCAACTCGACGGACTCGTCGGGGCGGGAGAGTGCCCGCGCATCGTCGTTCACGATCTCGACCGGCACGTCGCGCGGACAGACCGCCTCGAACTCGGCCATGCGGGCGATGCTCTGCTCGGCGGCCTTGCGGAACAGCTCCAGGGCCATGCCGGGGATAATGCGCTTGTTCAGCCTGGCACGCACTACGGTCCGGGTGCAGTTGTTGTCGGCGTTGGAGACGGCGCGGACAATGGAGGACATCGCCACGAGGAAGAAATCCCGATACCGCTCCCGGTCGGCCTTGAGGACCCGAATCTGCCGCCCGAACGGGATGGCACGGATGGCACCAAGGATCAGCCCTAGCTCCGCGGAGATATCGGGGCGAAACCAGAGGGTATCGCGCCGGGGAAATTCGGGCAGGGCCAACTGCACGGGCGGCGTGCGCTCCCAGATGGCGGCAACGAGCCAGTCCCAGATTTTGACCAGGGTTCGCGCCTTCAGCGGCGTGGTCTTGACGCCGGCCAGGAGACGAGCAAAGGGGTCTACGTCCGCGCCAATCGAGGGTTGCCTGGTCAGCAGCGCCTCGATATTGACGGTCCCGGAGCCGCACATGGGGTCAATGACCGGTCCTTCGCGGGCGTAACGGCGGACGGCCCAGCGCGGTAGCTCCGGGAAGAACTTGGCCGGGTACTTGTGGAGACCGTGTGTCAGGTACGACTGGTGACGGCTGATGATGAGTAGGCGCGAGCCGGTCTCGATCTCTCGGTCCGGCGCCAGGTCGCCCTCAATGACCCGGCGCGTGCCGTTGGCCGGTAGGCGATAAGTCATAGGTAAAGGCGGCGCCGCGGGCGGCGCCGCGGCGGCACGTTGAGACTGTTGCGGTGATGTCCATACGGTATTCATGGCGGGGAATGTACAAGCTGCGCCGCCCGGCCGCAACTGACGGGCTAGGGGCCACCAGTGGGGGACTGTTGCAAAAGGTGTAGGAGGGTTGAAAGAAGGTGAGCTACCCTTAGCATTGGACTGCTCCAAACCCTCGTGCAACGAAAGGTCGTGCCCGGTGTTGATCATCAGCCTGGCCCAGCAGCGCGTCGAGTCTGCTCCTGCGCCACCCCGCGCGTGTGTTGGCTGTGGCTGTATGGGGTTCCACAAGTGGGGCCGGCCCCGCGTCCGCCGGATTGTGGACCTAACGGTCACCGAGATTGTCACCCAGCGGTATCGGTGCAAACGCTGTGGCCAGACCGTGACGGCCAGCCCGCGCGGGGTGGGCCGCGCCAGACGCAGTCACGCCTTCCGGGCGCTGATCGGTGTCCTGTACGGCCTGGGGCTGAGCCATCGGGGCGTGGAGACCGCGCTGGGGCTCTTCGGTCACCGCGTCGACCACGTCAGTAGTTGGCGCGACATCCAGCGCTTGGGCCAGTCAGTACGCCGCCAGTTGCCACGGGGCGGCGCACGGGTGGTGGGGGTAGATGAGACCTGGGTGAAGGTGCGGGGGCAGTCCAGACCAGTGGGCGTGGTCGTGGACGTTGGCGGCCGCACGCTCGGGATCGAGTTGACGGGTGCGGGGTTCGACTATCACGAGTGGTTCGAGACGCTGGCGCGTGAACTTGGCGTGCAGGTGGTGGTGACCGATGATTCGCGTGACTACTGCACCGCTGTTGAGGCGGCCCACGTGCGCCAGCAGCAATGTCTGGTGCATATGAAACGAACGCTGGGCCGGGCCAAACGCAGACTCGGCCCGGTGGTGCGACAGCGCCATGGCCGGCTGCTGGAACAGATCACTGAGGTGGTCCGGGAACTGCCTGGCGACGGGGCGGCGCAGCTGCTGCGGTGGTACCTGAACACCACGCTGCCGCCAGCGCTGCGCCGGTTGTTAGTGCATCTGCTGGAGCGCTGGCACCAACTGACCGTGCATCAACAGCAGGCGGGAATACCCAGCAGTACCAACTGGTTGGAAGGCAAGTTCGGACGGATCAAACCGCGCTACCGGACCACACGGGGCCTGAAGACCGACGCGGGAGCGGTCAACTTCATGGCCCTGGTCTGCGACGTCCTCGCGTAGTTGCCTCGTTGCCTGCGGGCCCCTCGCCGCCCGGTTTCCAAGAGACCAACGTGTTCTGAAACAGTGCCACCAGTGGGCTTGCCGTGCGTTGCGCCAACGGGCATGATAGCGGGGGTAGCTTTTAGCTATCAGCTATTAGTTGTCAGCCGTCAGCTTTTGGCTTTGGGTTAGCGAGATGATTGCGCCACAGACACCCATCGAGGACGTGCCGCTCGCCGTGGTGGACGTGGAGACGACGGGGCTGGACCCGCAGGCCGGCGACCGCGTGTGTGAGATCGCCGTGCTGCGCGTTGATCCGGGGGAAGCGCCGCGCCTGTGGGTGTCGCTGGTCAACCCGGAACGGCCTATCGGTGCGGGCGCTCAAGCCGTGAATGGTATCGCGGACGATGACGTTGCCGACGCGCCGCTGTTCGGCACGCTCATCGCGGAGATCAATGCCGGCCTCGACGGGGCGGTGCTGGTGGCGCACAACGTCCCGTTCGACGTGGGGTTTTTGCGGGCGGAGTATCGCCGCGCCGGGCGGCGGTTTCCGACGGTGCCGACTCTCGATACGCTGGAGCTGGCGCGGCGCTGCTTCCGGTTTCGGCGCAACGGCTTGGGTGCCGTTGCCCGGCAACTGGGGGTGTCGGTGCGGGGCCTGCACCGGGCAGAGGGTGACGTGTGGGCTACCTACCACGTGCTGCAATGCATGATCGAGGCGCTCCGCGAGCACGACTGCCGCACGCTCGGAGACTTCCTGGCCGCGCATCGCTCGCTGCCGCTCGACCGGCGCATGGAGGCGAGCGACTTGTCGGAACCGCTGGCGACGGCCGTGCGCGATGGGCGGCCCGTCGCTATGCGCTACGCCGGGCCGCGCGGGACCAGCGAGCGGGTTATCAGTCCGCTGTTGGTGCAGGGGCAGTACCTGGTTGCCTACTGCCATTTACGCGACGACGAGCGTACCTTTCGGCTTGACCGCATTGTGGCGACCTGGTGGCCGGACGGGGGCTAATTAGCTATTAGCCGTCAGCTATCAGCCTGGATTCCCGCTTTCGCGGGAATGACGGGTTACGCAAAGGTCTCCATGCGCGGGAATGACGGAGGGGGTGCCGGCCCCCCTATGGTCCCCCCGCTGCGGCGGGGGGACGTGGGCGCCACAAGGGTAGGTTTTTGTCTGCATCAGGATTTGCAGGATGCAAGGATGGTCAGGATAGCGGCTACCACCGGAATGGCGAGCGCCTGGGCGCGATTCATCGCGTCCCTACAGGAAAAACCTCCCGGTGGGTGGGTGCATAGCCCCCCTATGGCCCCCCCGCTGCGGCGGGGGGACGGGGCGGGGCGCTCCGTTTCCTGTTTGGTTGAGGGCAGGCATGGTATCGTTGCGCCACCATTTCGCTTTCGTCGGTGCGCTGTGCGGGAGCGTGGAGAGGCCGGGGCAGCAATACGCTGCCGCGGTCGGAACGCTACCTAGCTACATACGAGAGACCTTTGCATAACCTCCCAGAGGGCGTGCAGGGATGGCAGTGACTCCGTCCCGCCAACTTGGGAGGACCGGTTGTTGGATTCCCGCTTGCGCGGGAATGACGGAGGGGGAGGCGGGAATGACGAGTCAAGCAAAGGTCTCCTGGCGCGGGGATGACGATTTTGCAAAGGTCCCATATCTCATATGAGGAGGAACCATGACCAGTCAGAGTGCGCTCATCGGTCAGTCGGTCGAGGAGCTGGATACGCCGGCCCTGTTGGTGGACCTGGACATTATGGAGGCCAATGTCCGCCACATGGCGAGCTTTATGGGTCGGCATGGCGTGAATTGGCGGCCGCATACCAAGGGCGTCAAGGTGCCGGCCATCGCCAAGCAGGAGCTGGCGGCCGGGGCGTTCGGCGTGACCTGCGCCAAGCTGGGCGATGCGGAGGCGATGGCCGCCGCTGGTGTGGACAATATCCTGATTGCCAACCAGGTGGTGGGGACGCGCAAGATCGAGCGCCTGATTGCGCTGGTGCAACGCGGCACGACGGTCCTGGTGGCGGTAGAAAGTCTGGGCAATGCGCTGGCGTTGAGCGCCGCCGCCGCGGCTGCGGGGGTAAGTATCAACGTCCTCGTCGAGGTGAACGTGGGCATGGACCGCTGCGGTCTGCCGCCCCACGAGCCGGCGGTGGAATTTGCTCGCCGGCTGCACGAGCTACCGGGTCTCACGTTGCGGGGGGTGATGGCTTGGGAGGGACATACCGGACGGATCGAGGACCCGGAGGAGAAAAAACGCGCGATCGAGGACGCGGTCGGCCTGCTCGTCGAGACGGCCGAACAGTATCGCGCGGCGGGGCTGCCGTGCGAGATCGTGAGCTGTGGGGGCACGCTCACCTACCACCACACGGCAACGCTGCCCGGCGTCACCGAGGTGCAGGCCGGCGGGGGCATCTTCTGCGACATGCAGTATCGGAGTCGGGGCGTGGATCACCCGATTGCGCTCAGTCTGCTGGCAACGGTCGTCAGCCGGCCGACGCCGCAGCGGATCATCATGGACAGCGGCTTCAAAGCCTTTGGGCAGCCGGTGGTGGACCCTCATCCGCGCGACATCGAGAACGTCACGAGTCTCAGCCTGTCGGCGGAGCACGGCAAGATCGAGCTGGATACGCCGAACGACTCGGTGCAGGTGGGGGACAAAGTCGTGATCTACGCCGGCTATGGGGATATGACCGTCTTCCTCCACGACGAGATGTACGGCATCCGCAACGGCCTGGTGGAGACGGTGTGGCCGGTGTTCCCGCGCAGTAATTTTCGCTAGGAGGACGGGGCGGGCCTCACCCCCCGGCCCCCTCTCCACTATGAGACCTTTGCATAAGGAGGCCGCGGGGTGGTAAGGAAGGCTACCACTAACCAGCCGCACGAGGGGGCACGATGCAACGCAAGATCGGGAACCACCTGCCGATCGAGGCCGATTTGCCACCGCAGATCGGGCGCAACCCGCGCTTGGAACGCTTGGCGCAACTCTTTGACTGGGACCGGTTGGGCGCGGTGGTGCAGGACATCTATGCCGCCCCCACGGGCCGGCCGAGCTATCCGCCCCTGATGTTGGTCAAGGTGCTGCTCCTCCAACAATGGTACGCCGCCTCGGATCCGGAGATGGCCGCCGCGCTGTGTGACCGCTTGTCCTTCCGCCGGTTCGTCGGGTTGGGGCTGGCGGACGAGGCGCCCCACTACGCCACGATCAGTCGCTTCCGCCAACAGTTGACCGCCCGCGGGCTGGCCGCGGCATTGTTCGCGGAAGTCAGTCGCCAGTTGGCGGCCCACGGCCTGGTGGTCAAGGCGGGCACATTGCTGGACGCGACGTTGGTGCAAGCCCAGGCGCGCCGGCCCACGGGGACGGCCCAGCCGGGCGCCAAGAGTCCGACCGATCCGGATGCCGCCTGGGCCGGCCGGGGGGCCCAGGCGCACTTTGGCTACAAGGTGCATCTCGGAGTGGATGCCGGCTCGGGGCTGATCCGCACCGCGTGCTTGACCGCAGCCCGGATCGCCGAGAGCACGGTGGCGGACACGCTGATCCTGGGGGATGAAGCGGCAGTGTACGCCGACCGGGCCTATGAGTCCAAACACCGGCGGCGCTGGCTGAAGCGCCGGGGGATCAAGGATCGGATCATGCATCGCTCCCACAAGTACCAGGCCCGCTTACCGTACTGGCAACGGCGACGCAATCGCTTGATCGCGCGGGTGCGGGCGCCAGTGGAGCAAGTGTTCGGGACGCTGAAGCGGCTGTATCGCTACCGGCGGGTGCGCTACCTGGGCTTGGCACGCAATACGACGGAACTGTGGTGCAAGTGTCTCGCGTACAACCTGCGCCGCGCCGAGCGCCTGCTGCCCCGACCGGAGCCGGGGGTGGTCATGCCGTAGGCGCGCCGGGGCCGGTGCCAGGCAGACGCGCTGGCGCCAGGGGGCGGCACGCCCGCGCCAGAGCACCACGCGCTCCAGGGCACGACCGACGCCAGCAACTCGGGTTATGCAAAGGTCTCACTATGTGGAGAGGGGGTGACGGACCTACCCCCAACCCCCTCCCTACACGAAATGCCTGCCCTTGTCAGGGTACCGCCCCCCTATGGTCCCCCCGCTGCGGCGGGGGGACGGGCGCAACATGTTGCGCCCCTACGGCTTAACCCGTGCTTGCCCCAGCCAGCAGGGAGACATGGATTCCCGCCTTCGCGGGAATGACGGGTTACGCAAAGGTCTCCTTTCGCGGGGATGACGGTCCTGGAATCTGCCGCAGGCTAGGTGCCTAGGCGGCGTTGGTGACGCCGACGCGGGGGCAGAGGTCGGCGACCGGGCATTCGCTACAGCGCGGCCGGCGAGCGGTGCAGACGGCGCGCCCGTGGGCAATGAGCAGGTCGGTCCAGGCGATGCGCGCCGACGCCGGGACGACGGTGAGGAGGTCGCGCTCGACGCGGACCGGGTCACGGTGGTCGGTCAGGCCGAGGCGGCGACTGAGCCTCATGCAATGCGTATCCACGACAATGCCCGGCGCTAGACCGAAGCCGTGTCCGAGCACGACGAGGGCCGTCTTGCGGCCGACACCGGGGAGCGCGGTCAGCGCCGCAAGGTCCGCCGGCACCTGGCCGGCGTGCTCCGCCACCAACCGCTGGCACGTGCCTCGGACGTAACGGGCCTTGACGCGGAAGAGGCCGAGGGTCCGCAGATAGTACTCGATTTCGTCCGGCGGCGCCGCCGCGAGGGCGTGGGGCGAGGGAAACCGCGCGAACAGGGCCGGCGTGACACGGTTCACCTGCTCGTCGGTCTGCTGGGCAGACAGGATCGTAGCGATCAAGAGCTGCCAGTGGGCGCAATGATCAAGCGTGACGGTAGCGTCGGGATAGGTTTGGCGCAGCCGCGCGAGCAGCCGGATGACGCGCTGGTCCGGGGCAGTGCTCGCGGCGGCGGCAGTGGTGTCAGTCACGTCTACCTATAGTGGCAGAAGCGACGGCGGAAGCCTAACCACCTCATCACTCGGAGTGGCTTGCCCCCCTATGGTCCCCCCGTTGCGACGGGGGGACGGGGATTGCGGCCTGCGCCGCAATGGCGCGGCGGGGGGGCGCGGGAGGGGTGGTTGCGCGAAAAGCCCGTGTGCGCGGTGGAGCACGACCGCGCGTGGGGCGGGACTTGGATGGCAGGGTGCGCTGGGTAGCCCCCCTGTGGTCCCCCCGTTGCGACGGGGGGACGGGGATTTCCGCGCCAGCGGGAATGACGAGGGGGGACACGGCAATGACCGTTGAGACGGTGGGCGTGTAGGTAAGTCAAGGTGCGGGGATTGGCAGGGGTGTGGGGCAAGCCCTCCTGGCGCAGCCGATGTGGGCCGGCCGGCAAGGACACGGTGGCGATGGGTGCGGCACTCGGACGGTGCTGACGTGGCGCGGTGGCCGTAATGGCCGGTGCTGCGTCAGCGGCCGGTGCGCGCAAGGCGGCACTCAGACGGTCATGGCCGGACACACCCGCCGTGATGGCGAGGGGGCGGCCATAACCCGGTGCCCTAAGAGCCTGTGTGAGAAGTGGAATTTAGCATACACTATGAGACATGACGAGGAAACCCTACCCCAGCGATCTGACGGCGGCCCAGTGGGCGGTGCTCGCCCCGTTGCTGCCACCCGCCAAGCCCGGGGGCCGGCCCCGGAGCGTGGACCTGCGGGAAGTGCTCAACGGCATCCTGTATGTGCTCCGCAACGGCTGCACGTGGCGGGCGCTGCCTCATGACCTCCCGCCGTGGGGGACCGTCTGGTGGTATTTTCGCACCTGGCGACAGGACGGCACTTGGCAACGGATCCACGACGCGCTGCGCCCCCTGGTGCGGCAGCGCAGCAACCATGCGCCCACTCCCAGCGCGGCGATCATCGATAGCCAATCGGTCAAGACCACGGAAAAAGGGGGCCCCGGGGCTACGACGCCGGCAAGAAGGTGATGGGCCGCAAGCGCCATATCGTCGTGGATACCCTGGGCTTGCTGTTGGCGGTGGTGGTGCATCCGGCGGATATCCAAGACCGCGACGGGGCCAAACTGGTGCTGGCCCAGCTGCGGGGGCCGCTGCCCCGCTTGCGCCTGATCTGGGCCGATGCCGGGTACGCGGGCCGGTTGGTGGCGTGGGTGCAAGCCCGGACAGGCTGGGAACTGGCGATTGTCCGGCGACCGCGCGGTTGCCAGCGGTTTGTGGTACTACCCCGCCGCTGGGTAGTGGAGCGTACCTTTGGGTGGTTGGGGCGCGCCCGGCGGTTGAGCAAAGACTACGAAGCCGGGCCGGCCAGCGCGGAAGCGTGGATTTACCTGGCGATGATTCACCTCATGCTCAAGCGGCTCCAACCGACCTGACTAGCCTTTTCACACACCCTCTAAGGGCGGCACTCTGACAGTACTGACCCGGCGCCCGCACTGAGGTAGCGCGGGGTACGTCAGCACCCGGTGCCGTAGAAGCGGCACTCAGGCGGCCATGCCACGCCGCACGCAAGGCGGCGTGGGGTCGGTCATGACCCGGTGCCCTCGGCTGGGTGGCTTTGCCACCGTTGTTGACTAGCATGATGATGCGAGTGTTTCCCCTGTCGGGCGGTGCCCGGTGCTCCAGGAGGGGCTTGCAACTGCCAATCCCCGTCACTGGAGCCATATCAACGGGGGTGGGGGAAAGACAACGGGGGGAATTCCTCACCTCCCGGCCCCCTCTCCAACATTTGGAGAGGGGGAGTCGGGTTAGCCCCCCTATGGTCCCCCCGCTGCGGCGGGGGGACGTGGATTCCCGCGAAAGCGGGAATGACGGTCGGGCTATGCTCCCCTATGGCCCCCCCCGTTGCGACGGGGGGAGGGTGGTCGGTATGATTGTATTGCACACGATTTATGTAATAGTGTATGTTATCAGTGGATATGAATAACGATCAACAGGGAGTGGCGGTTGCGGCGGCGGCCGCGGCCGCTGCGCCAGCGACGGGGCGCTGGCGCATGGTCGCCGCGCTGGCGCTGGTGCTGATGTTGGCGGTCCTGCTGGTGGCGCTGGGCTGCCAGCGGCGTCAGCAGCCGGTGTTCGAGGTGCTGGCGGCGCCGGCGGCGGCTGAGGAGGCCAAGGTCTACGTCACCGGCGAGGTCGCACAGCCGGGGGTTTATCCGATTGCGCCGGGTGATCGGGTGGTAGACGTAGTGGCGCGGGCGGGTGGCTTGAACCCGGAGGCCGATACGCTGCGGATCAACCTCGCCGTTCGCTTGCAGGATGAGATGCACGTCCACATCTCGACGCGCCCCAGCACGCCGGAGGGGCAGCAAGCGCCGCCGCCAGCGTTGCCGACGACTTCAGTGCCGCGTAGCCCAGCCGCCGTGGGAGGGCCGCGGAGCGCGGCGCCGGCCGCGGCCGCGCGTCGGGTCAATATCAATACGGCGACAATCGCCGAGCTGGAAGCCTTGCCGGGCATCGGGATTGTCTCCGCCCGCAAGATTGTGGAGCACCGCACGCTGCACGGTCCCTACCGGGCGCTCGATGACGTGCGTCAGGCGGGCGTGGGGGCGGCGCTGCTGCGGCGTGCTGCCCCGCACCTCGCCTTCGAGTAGGCGGATGACCTACCCCCCGGCCCCTTCCCTGGCAGGGAAGGGGAGTCGGGGCGGCGCACGCCGGGACTAGGGCGCCCACAAGGGACGCCCCTACGGCGTTGGTGGTGCCGTGGTGGTCCTCACCCCCCGGCCCCCTCTCCAAATGTTGGAGAGGGGGAGTCTGCCCTCACCCCGGCCCTCTCCCACGGGAGACCTTTGCATAACTCCCAGATGGAGTGCGAGAGGGACACTACTCCACTCCTCGCCAACCTAGGAGGACCGGTTTTTGGATTCCCGCTTTCGCGGGAATGACGGGTCATGCAAAGGTCTCTACGGGGAGAGGGGGCATGGTCGGCCCCCCTATGGTCCCCCCGCTGCGGCGGGGGGACATGGATTCCCGCTTGCGCGGGAATGACGGAGGGGAGGGGGCATGACGACTGGGCGCCCGTTGTGTTCGCGGGCGCGGAGTGGATATGGCTCGCTGAACGGTCCTTGCGCCGACGGTGCTTCCTGAGAGCATCCCCGGTTGGTCCGGATTCCGGCGGAAGCCGGAATGACGAACGTCCAGGCGCGAGGCAGAAGGGACACACCATGGCGACACTCACGACATTGCGGGCCGATCTTCGTCTGGACTTGAACGATCCGACCGGCGCACAGGAGCGCTTTGCCGACGCGGACCTCGACCGCGCTATTGCGCGAGCGGTCACCGAACTCTCGCGGGCGCTGCCTTACGTACAGGAGGCAACGCTACGCACGGCTGCGGGGAGCCGGCGCGTGGATCTCTCCGGTCTGAGCGGCTTGTGGGACGTGGAGGCGGTGGAGTGGCCGACGGGAGCGTATCCGCGCCGGTGGCGGCGCTTCGAGCTGGCGCCGGATAAGCGGAGCGTGAGCTTGCTGGTCACGGCGCCGCCGGCAGCCGTTGAGGAGGTCTTGGTGCAGTGGACCAAGGGCCACACGCTCGACGGACTCAACGGGGCCACGAGTACCACCGTGCCGGAGGAATGCGACGAGCTCCTGTTGACCGGGGCCTATGGGTTCGCGGCGTGGGCCTACTCGACCCCGGCAGCGGACAACTTCCGCTATCAGGACGGGGCGCAGTTGGCCCAAGTAGACGACAGCATGATCGCGCCCGAATGGCGGGCGCGTGGCGAGCAGGCGCTGGAGACCTTCCGGGCGCGGCTGGCCGACTTGCAGCGCAGTCGGGTGGTGCAGGCGGCGTCTACGGTGGTGTGGAGCGAGCCGCGGCCGGCGCCACGGTGGCCCCGGACTGCTGCGGGCCGAGAGCCGTAGCGCGTAACGCAGCGTCCGCGTGGGGAGAGTAGAAGCCGGTGCGGACGGGATGATGACGGGAGTAACGAGCGATGCCGTTGGATAGTCGCAAAGTCGCACACATCGAGGCCAATCGGGCCAGGATCAGGGAGGGACGTACCGAGACGGTGGTCTTCGTGAGCGGCACGGGGACGGTGACGTATCAGGCCATTAAGGACTGTCTCTGGCAGGACTTCGGCCAGGTGCCGGCGGGCGTTGCCAATCGCGCCGGTGCGGTCACTCGAAAGCCGTGGGATGCCCTCGTAGTGCTACCCGGCACCACCAGTTTTCCGGCGCGTTTGATCTTGATTGCACGGACGGCCACGGCGACGGCCGCGGCAGTGCGGCAGGCAGAGCGGTACCGCGTGCTGGACCGTATTCGCATCGGCTTAGGCGTGGGCGCGACGGGAGTAGGCAATCGTTGGCAGGTCAAGCTGCGCCGCCTGAAGTGAGGGCGGCAGCGGCGCGGGCGCGGATTGGTGACATAAGGAGAGAGTGATGCCAGGAGCATTGCCGCTGGGCGGCGGCGACAGTGGTAGCGAGCAGGGAGAGCTAGGCGTCGGCTTTGGCGCCAACGGTCGGGACTTGGCAGCGGAATTGGACCGGCTGCGGGCCTACACGCTCAGTCTGGGAGAGATTTTGGAAGACCTGCGGGCGAAATACAACGCGCATACGCACGTGGAGAACACGGCGGCTTGGTACACCCGGAATGCGGCCACGCAACCGCCGCCGGCCGACGCGCGGAGCAGCGTGGCAGCAACTCCGGAGTAGCGGGTACCGGATCGAGGGAGTACAGAGCGCATGGCAACGATAGGCGTGGATTGCAACATTCGGTTGAGCAGCTTCAACGTCAATCTGGGGGAGGCGTTCGGGTTTTTCATCAAGCCGGACAGCTTTCGGACCTGGCTACCGAAGGTGTGGTACACGGGCACAAACGTCAAGACGCCCATTTCAGCGTCGCCGCTGGCGGCCGGCAAGCGGGTATTCGAGTTCGTCATTCTCTGCCGCGGTGGTCTGGTGGACGCGAACGGCGTGCCCGTCACGTACTCGGCTACCGACTACCACGACAAGATCAGGGCCTATGCGGCGCGCGTCAACGAAACCGTGACGCTGGACGACCCGGAGGGCGATTCTTACACCGTGGCTATCGAGGAGATGGAGGATCGGTGGAGTCCGCTGGGTGGGCAGTTCCTGCTGGAATGGGAAACGCGCATCGTCGCGGTGGAGCAGTAGGTTGGATCGCCCCCCTATGGTCCCCCCGCTGCGGCGGGGGGACGGGCGCAACATGTTGCGCCCCTACGGCTTAACCTGTACCTACCCCAGTCAGCCAGCCCCCGCTCCATCGCGGAGCAGTAGAGAGGGAGTCTGCTGCCGGACATTGACAGGGGACATAATGGGATGTAAAATCGGTTTTCCAGGCGCTGGACAGATGAAAAGTCGAGTGAATCGACAATGGAGTACACCGAGACCCATCCGTGGATTACGTTCAAACTGGACTTCAGCGTTGCCCCGGTGAAGCTCTGGACGCTCCTGGGCGATGCAAGCTCCAAGTGCGAGGTTATCTCCGGAATTCCGCTGATGCCGGAGACTGCAAGCAGGCTGAATCGCATCTCGCTCGAAAGAGGAGCGCGCGCGACTACAGCCATCGAAGGGAACACGTTGTCCCAAGAAGACGTGTCGAAGGTGGCACGCGGGGAACTCCAGTTGCCGCCGTCCAAAGCGTACCTCGGAACGGAAGTCAAGAACATTATAGATGTGTTCAACGAGATGATTGGTCCTGATCAGATTCCGCCGTTGAGCGTGGATCGCGTGAAGTATCTGAATGGCAGGATACTACAGGGACTCGAACTAGAGGAGGATGTCACACCGGGCAAATTACGCACTCACGAAGTAGTCGTTGCCCGCTACAAGGGGGCACCGGCGAGAGATTGCGAATACTTGCTCAAGCGCCTCTGCGAATGGCTCGATACTATTGCCAACATCGAAGTAGGACATGCGATATTTGCCCCAGCTATACTGAAGGCCATCGTTGCCCACCTGTACCTGCTCTGGATACACCCGTTCGGCGATGGTAACGGGCGAGTCGCGCGGCTAGTCGAGTGCCAAATTCTGCTGAGTGCCGGAGTCCCCAACCCGGCTACCCACCTTCTGAGCAACCATTATAACGAGACGCGGTCGGAATACTACCGCCGGCTGGACGGAGCCAGCAGAAACGCCAATGGAGTGATTGCTTTCTTGGTCTATGCCCTGCAGGGCTTTGTGGATGGCTTGGAAGAGCAGATCGACACCATCAAAGGCCAGATACGGGATTCCATGTGGGAAAGCTATGTCTACATGAAGTTTCGTGACCGGTCGGGTCATGCTGCTACGCGGCGCAGGCAGCTGGTTCTGGACCTTTCCGAACGCGATACACCGGTCCGGCGTAGGGACATTCGTCTGCTCACGCCAAGACTGGCCGCAGCCTACACCGGCAAGACAGAGAAGACCATTACGCGAGACCTCAACACATTGAGCGAAATGAACCTGATTACCAGGACAAGACAGGGCATTGCCGCGAGGAAAGAGATTATGCAGGCGTTCTCCACCTAACCGATGGTTGGCTGCCGGATCGCCCCGGCCGCCTCACCTCCCCGGCGCCCTGACTGGCCAAAGCCACACGGATAGGGCCAGGTTTGGTGTGGCTTTGGCCGGTCACCTCTCCATCGCGGAGCGATAGAGAGGGGTATGGATTCCGGCTTTCGCCGGAATGACGGGGATGAGGCCAGGGCGCCCACAAGGGACGCCCCTACAGAAAAACCTACCCTTGTGAGCCTATGGCCCCCCCGCTGTGCGGGGGGACGGGCGCAACATGTTGCGCCCCTACAGCATGGTCCACAGCTATGCCTCTACGACACGGTCCATGGGTACGCTTGGCTGGCCGCGCGCGGATACGGTATCCTACGGGGTGCTGCACGCTGCACTGCTCCAGCTGCCTGGAGGGACCTCCGTTGCAGCGCGGAGGGCATACGGGGGAAGTCCGGTGCAAAACCGGCGCTGTCCCGCAACTGTGAGGCGCGAGCGCCGACAGCCGGCCGGAGGCTGTCGAGCGGGGCGCCAAGCCAGATTACCCGTCTCCGGGTTGTGCCAGACCTTCGAGAGAAAGGAGACGGCATCCCCATGATGAAGCTCCATCGAGAGGCACGCCCTCTCTCCCCGTGCCAGCCGCGGTGATTCTGTCCGCCGACTCCGGGCGCCGGTCCTGCTGACCGTCGCTGCTCGGTCATGTCCTGGCTTGGCCACGCGCCTCACCCCCCGGCTCCCTGACCGGCCAAAGCCGCACGGATAGGGCCAGGTGTGGTGCGGCTTTGGCCGGTCACCTCTCCACCATGTGGAGAGGGGGAGTCTGCCCTCACCCCGGCCCTCTCCCAGGGGGAGAGGGGGTGGATTCCCGCTTTCGCGGGAATGACGGGTTACGCAAAGGTCTCCTTTCGCGGGAATGACGGACAGGTGGGGGGGCAACGATCACAAAACAGGTAAGGAGAGCACACCGAATGAACACGCGCTGCCGTCGTATCGTAGCGATCATTTCGACGTTGTGGGCACTGGTGTTGACGTCGCTGGCAACGCCGCTGCTGGCACAGTCGGCGCCGGATTGGCCGGTGGCCGCCGGTCGGTTCTATACGCAAGCCAGCGGCGTTCCCGATCCGCAGTTGGGCTTCGCCATCACCAACGGCGATGACGTGCCGCTCTGGGACGAATACCAGCGGTGGGGTGGTCCGGCCGCGCTCGGCTATCCCATCAGCAACCGCTTCCGGCAAGACGGCTTCTGGGTGCAGGCCACCGAGCAGTTTCTGTTGCAGTGGAATCCGCAGGCCGAGCGGGTGGATTTTGTCAACGTCATGGACCGGCTCTCGGATGAGGGCTACGACACGTTCCTGTTCCTGGCGCGGCAAATCCCTGAGCCAGATGCTTGGCCGGAAGAGGCCGGACTGACCGAGTGGGAGATTGTCCAGAATCGTCTCAGCGTCTTGGCGGACAACCCGGACATCAGCGCGGCGTATTGGTCGGGTCAGCCCAGCCCGTTGGTGGCGTTCGGCCTGCCGACGAGTCGCGTGGTGGACCAGGGTACCGTCGTGGCCCTGCGTACCCAGCGGGCCGTCTTGCAGCTATGGAAGGTCACGACGCCTTGGGCGCAGCAGGGCGACGTGACCGTCAACTGGGGCAGCCAGCTGGCGCGGGAGGCCGGTGCTATCCCCGGCTACGCCGCGCAGCCGTTGGATGACCAGGCCGCTCTGCTGCCCGCCGAGATGCCGGTTACGGTGGAGGCCGGCACGTTCCCACGGACGGTCGTGGATGCGACGGGCCAAGCGCATTACATCAGGGAGCGGCCGCAGCGGATCGTCTCGCTGATGCTGGGCGCCGACGAGATTCTGCTCTCGCTGGTGGACCGTGACCGGATTGCAGCGGTGACGTACTTGGCCGCGAACTCGATCTGGACCAACGTCGCCGAGCAGGCGCAGGGGGTGACGACGGTCGGCACGGACCCGGAGCAGATCGCCGCGCTCCAGCCGGACATTGTGTTTGCGGCGACCTATACGAATCCGGACAGCGTCAAGCTGCTCAAGGACCTCGGGTATCGCGTGATTACCATGCAACTCTTCGACTCGGTGGATCGGATCGGGGAGAACATCCGGTTTGTTGCCGAGGTGGTAGGCGAGGAGACGCGAGGCGAGGCGCTCGTCGCGCAGATGGAAGCACGCATCCGGGCGGTCGAGGCGGCGGTGGCGCGGGCTACGCGGAAGCCGCGGGTTCTGTTCTACAGCTCGTTCGGCACCACGGCGGGGATCGGATCGACCGGGTCCGACATCATCGAGCGGGCCGGGGGGATCAACGTGGCGGTCGAGGCCGGGATTGGGCCGTTCGGCAGTATCTCGCTGGAGAAGGTCGTCGAGCTTAATCCCGATGTCATCATCATGGACGAGTACATTCCCGACAACCAGCCGCGATGGCAGGAGGAGTTCGTCGGGCATCCGGCGCTCGCTACGGTCAACGCGGTGAAGCACCAGCGGACCTACGTCATCCCGGCCAAGCACATGACGGCGGTGTCGCAGTTCATCGCGGAGGCCGTCTACGACATGGCGCGGGTGCTGCATCCCGACTTGGTGGGGGAGTTGTGACCTAGCCCCCCTATGGTCCCCCCGCTCGCGGGGGGACGTGGATTCCGGCTTCCGCCGGAATGACGAGTGACGGGATAGCGAGTAGGTAGTGATGGGAACGCAGGCGCTGGCAGCGGCTAGGACGGTGTGGCGGCTGCCTACCGACGTGCGTATACCGCTGCCGGTGCGGCTGGCGCTGGTGGTGGGAGCACTGCTCGCCTTGCTGGCGCTGGCGTTGGTCGTGACTACGGCGCTGGGGGCGGTCGCCGTGCCGCTCGACGTGTCGGCTTCGGTCTTGCTGCGGCACGTCGGCGTCGAGACCGGCGTGCCGACGACGGAGGCGCAGGCGCAAATCATCGGGCAGATTCGGCTGCCGCGCGTGGTGGTCGCAGGGCTGGTGGGCGCGGCGCTGGCCGCTGCGGGGACGGCGATGCAAGGGCTGTTCCGCAACCCGCTGGCCGACCCAGGCATCATCGGCGTCTCGACCGGCGGGGCGCTCGGCGCGGTGCTGGCGATCTATCTGGGCCTCCATCAGTTGCACTACCTGGCGCTGCCCGGCCTGGCGTTTGTCGGGGCGCTGGCCGTTGCGCTGCTCGTCTATGGCATCGCGGTGACGCGCGGCGTTGCGCCGCTGGCGACGATGATCCTAGCAGGGGCGGCAATCAGCGCCTTTGTCTCGGCCGTCATCTCAGCCATCCTCACGCTGCTGGCCGATGCCAACGCCCTGCGTGAGATTATCTTCTGGCTCACCGGCAGCCTGACGGCCCGTAGCTGGACCCACGTGCAGCTGATCGCACCGCCCATCCTGGTGGGGATCGGGCTGCTGTGTGTCTTTGCCCGCGACCTCAACGTCATGCTCCTCGGTGAAGACTCGGCTCGCAGCTTGGGCGTCAATGTCGTCCGCACGCGCCTGATTCTGCTCGGTCTGTCGTCGCTCGTGACCGCCGTCGGCGTGGCCGTGAGCGGCGTTATCGGTTTTGTCGGGCTGATTGTGCCCCACGTCTTGCGCCTGTTGGTAGGGCCGGATCACCGGCTGTTGTTTCCGGCCAGTATTCTGGGCGGCGCCACTTTTCTGATCTGGGCCGATTTCGCGTCGCGGATGCTGTTCCGGCCCCAGGAGCTGCGCGTGAGCCTGGTCACGGCCTTTCTGGGGGCGCCTTTCTTCCTGTTCCTGCTGTATCGCAACAAGCGACGGAGTACGACGCTATGACCATCTTGCCGCCGCTCCGCTCGCGCCCGGCCGCCCCTGCCGAGCTGACCAACGGGACAGCGGCGCCAAACGGTGCCGGGGGTGCAGAGATCGCCGCGCACCAAGTGGCCTACGAGATCGAGGGTCAAGCGTTGGTAGAGGGAGTGGACTTCAAGGCCCGGCCCGGTGAGTTCGTCGGGCTGATCGGGCCGAACGGCGCCGGTAAGACGACCTTGTTACGGACGCTCAGTAAGCTGGTGGCGCCGAGCGCCGGCAAGGTCTATCTCGACCGCGAGGACCTGGCCCACCAGTCGGCGCGGCGGATTGCCCAGCAAGTGGCGCTGGTGCCCCAGACGACGGTGCTGGATTTCGGGTTCACCTGTCTGGAGGTCGTGCTGATGGGGCGCAATCCCCACCTGGGCCGGTTTCAGGTCGAGACGCAGCGGGACCGGGCGCTGGCCCACGCGGCGATGGAGCGCACCGCGATCCAGCCATTTGCCACGCGGCTCATCACCGAGCTATCCGGCGGCGAACGGCAGCGAGTGGTGGTGGCGCGTGCCCTGGCGCAGGAGCCGCGGTTGCTGCTGCTGGACGAGCCGACCGCCAACCTGGACGTGCATCATCAGCTGCAACTGCTGGGGCTGGTCCGCGGCCTCGTGGACCAGGGGCTGACGGCGGTCGGCGCCATCCACGACCTGACGTTGGCGGCGCGCTACTGCGACCGGCTGGTGCTGCTGCACGAGGGGCGGGTACTCGCGGCCGGCGCGGTCGCGGCGGTGCTGACGCCGGCCAACCTGGCTCGGGCCTTTGGCGTGCGCGCGGTCGTCGAGCGCGATCCGTGGCTGGGGACGCTGCGGGTGACGGTGCTGGGGGTGTTGGGGGAGGGGCCGGGCTGACCGGGATTAGACCTACCCCCCGGCCCCTTCCCTCCAGGGAAGGGGAGTCCATCCTCACCCCCCGGCCCCCTGACCGGCCAAAGCCGCACGGATGGTGTCAGGTGTGGTGCGGCAGTAGCCCCCCTATGGTCCCCCCGCTGCGGCGGGGGGACGTGGATTCCGGCTTTCGCCGGAATGACGGGGGGACGGGCGCAACATGTTGCGCCCCTACGGCTTACCCCATGCTTACGGGGAGGCGTTCCTCATCGATGCCCAGACAGACAGGATGGAGGGGCTTACCCCGTGCCTACGGGGAGGCGTTGTCTTTGGCGCGGACAAGCTCCTGCTCGAACTGCTCCCAGTCCAGGCGGCCGAGCTGGTTAATTACGCAGAGGAGGTCGCCGGACTCGATCACCGTCTGTCCTGCCGGGCAGTTGTCGGGGGCGCCGTTCTTGATGATGGAGAGCAGGTTGACCTGCACCTGCAACCGCTCCGCCGTCAAGGCGCTGCGGACTTGCAGGTCGCGCCAGGTCCAGCCGACGATGTGCCGGGGCTGCACGGTATCGAGGTTGGCGCCTTCGGTCTTGTGCATGAGGCGCTGGATGACGGGCGCGCTATAGGGGTCCTGGCATTCTTGAACGACGGCCAGGACCTCCAGCGTCTCCAGGACGGACGTGGAGCGAGCATCGGCGAACATCCACTCGTTCTCCGGGTCAACCAGCACGTGGATCACGCGCGTATCCGCCGGCACGAATCGCTCGACCAAATCCACTACCGTCTTGGTCGTGGCATCCGAATCGGGCACGGAGAGATCAATCGGGAAGACGATGACCACGCGGTTGTTTTTCAGACCGGCGCGCTCATAGGTGTCCCTATCGAGGATGGAGCCACGCACGAAATGAATGGACGGCAGGGCGGCGATGCTATCGGGTAGCTCTTCCAGGCGCCCGTCCACTACGCAGATGCCAACGTCCTCCTCGACGTGGCGTAGCTCCCGCACCAGCGCCACGAACCGTGCCAGCCCTGGGAAGTTGAACACGACGTAGCCGTCTCGATACGGGTTGTTCATCAGGCCTATTCTCCTCCGCTGACGCTGGTCGGTACGGTAGTCGAAGACGGCGGTAATCGTTGCGCCGACGAAAGCAATGCCAATCGTACCGAGCACCATCGTTGCTACCCGGCCATAGGTCGACTCTGCCGGACGGCTGCCGTAGCCCACCGTGGTATTGGCCTGCCACGCTTGCCAGACGGCCTCCTCCCAGGACACGTCTTCGAGGTACTTGAAGGAGACCACGAACGCAATCGAGATCAGCAGCGCGAGCGCAACACCGTACAGCAGCACGGCGAGGGGCCGGTGCTCGTTCACCAAGCGCCGGAGATGCAGAAAGCGCAGGAGGACGGTCATGGCACGCGGCGCTCCCCGCGCCAGCTCTCATAGCGGTAATAGTCCAGCACGCGCGGCGCCATGAGGGTGCTGATGTCGGTATGCTTGCTGTCGAGACGACCTTTGCCGAAGACGAGCGCCTGGCGCATGACCGCCGGGGTGAGGTAGCGGGTCGGCACGGGCAAGGAGCGCAGACCGGCGAGCCGTCCTCGAATCTCCATTTCGGGAGTATCATACCAGGCCAGAATCCAGCCCCAATCGCCAAAGCTGGGCACGTTGTCGTGGTAGGGCAACGTTCGGAAGCCGGCCGCTTGGAGCGTGCGATTGATCGCCAAGAACGACTCCTGCGCGTGATACGGCGAGGTGGCTTGCAAGGCGACCATACCGCCCGGCGCCAGCGCCCGGCGCACCTTGCGGTAGAACTCCCGGCTGTAGAGCTTGGCCAGCTCGATAGAGCTAGGGTCCGGCAGGTCAATGACTACCGCGTTCCAGACGCCGCGGACCTCATCCAGGAAACGGTCGGCGTCAATCGTGAAGACCTCGACGCGCGCCGCCGGCTCTGCGGACACTGTACCGCGAGGGTATTGCTGCCGTGGGGTCTGGTGCAGCGTGGCCTGGTCGCCGCTGGACACGACGCCGGGCGAGGGCCGGGCCGATACGCGCGCATCGGCAAAGGCGTGCTCGTTGAGCATGGTGAGCACCGGATGGGTCGCTGCCACGCGGATGACCGCCGGGTCTATGTCTACCAGCGTCACCGTCTCGACCTGGGGATACTTCAGTAGCTCGCGGAGCGCCAGTCCGTCGCCGCCGCCGAGCACGAGCACGCGGCGGCGATCCTGGACCAGCGCCATGACCGGGTGGACCAGGTGCTCGTGGTAGATCGCCTCGTCCACGCTGGAGAATTGCAGATTGCCGTTGATGTATAAGCGATAGTCGTTGGCCGGCCGGCTGTGGGTGAGGACTAGCTGCTGATAGCGGGTCAGCTCGGAGTAGACGACCGGATCGCGGTAGAAGCGTTGTTCGAGCAGGTGGCTCCAGCTCCGATTGTGCGTGTATCCGTAGAGCAGGGCGGCAATGGTCACGAGCACCGCTAGGATGGTCAGCCAGCGCGCGGCGATGAGGCCGCGGGACAGAAAGTAGGCGAACGTCACGGCGGCAATGGCGAAATTCACGCCAGCGACGAGGAAGCTAATCTCGGTAATCGGAAAGGTGCGGAGTAGCACGTAGGTCCAGATCAACGCGCCGACAAACGCGCCCACGTAGTCGAAGGCGTAGGTTGTGGCCAGGTTGGCGCCGAGGGTTTTGACGTACTGCTGATTGATCCGCAGCACCAGCGGAATCTCGAATCCGATCAGCAAGCCGATGGAGACGACGAAGAAGTATTGGATTAGCCGGAAATGGGAGGGCAGATACCCGAACGACGCATAGATGGCGAGCGGCGCGAACCCGGCGAGCAGGGCCAGGCCGCACTCCACGAGGATGAATTTTTCGAGCAACTGCCGGTCGCTGAGGTACCGCTGGAGGTAGCCGGCCACCCCCATCATCAGGAGCATGAGCGCGATGATGATGCTGAACTGCTCGATGGAGTTGCCGAGAATGTAGGTGCTGACCGTGCTGAGGACGTACTCGCTGACGAGGCCGGCGGCGCCGGTGAAGAACATGCAGGCGGCGAGTAGGACGGTGGGGAGGTGGGTGGACCAGCCGCCGGGCGGCGCTGCCGGATTCTGTGTCATGCGGGCGCCGGCCTCGCTGCTGGACACGCGACTTGGTCCCCCTAGCCCCCCTATGGTCCCCCCGCTGCGGCGGGGGGACGGGCCGCCTTCATGCCTGGCCCCCCTGTGGTCCCCCGGCTGCGGCGGGGGGGACGGGGAGTGTGGAACCTAGAGTACCGAACTGATGATGATGGCGACGGCAATAATCATCCCTTCGGTGAGGGCGAGCGCGGCGACGTTGCGGTCGCGCTCGATCTCGATTTGGAGCGTGGTGCGGGGGAGGAAGAGCCAGTCAATCACCTTGCGGCAGGCCAACAGCAGGATGATGCCGGTGAGGGCGCTGATGGCGAACGAGACGAGATCGGCGGTCCAGCTCACAAAGGGACCGGCAATGCTGGCGCTGAGGATGACGCCCTGCGCCGCCAGAATGCCGCCCACGGCCAGCCCGGCAGCGGCGTTGCCCTTCTCGATCTCCTCGGTGACGTGGAACGTAGTGATCCACTGGTACAGCTCGTAGATAACGATCAGCACGACTTGGCCCAGGACAAAGAAGACGATGGGATTCCAGATATCGCCACCTTCGCCGGTGAAGGAGCCGTAGAGGATCAAGCCGGTAGCGATATAGGCTCCGGCCTCGACTAGGCCCACTGCGACGTTGCCCTGCGCTACCGCGTCGTCGTGGCTCACCTTCCGCACCATCAGCACGTCGCTGACGAACCGGGCGACGTTCAGGAGCACTACCACCAGTACGCCGTCAATGAGGAACTCGATCAAGTCGTTGAGGAACCCCAGGGATGGGCCGGTGAGTGCTCCGCTCATCCCGATGGCTACCGCCACGTACAGCCCGGCCCGGCGTAGCCCTACGGCCAGGTTGCGCTTATCATCAAGCTCGTGGTCGGCATCAAAAGGCGTGCGCCAGTCGTGCCAGAGCTTGAGCAGGTACATAAAGACCAGCGCGATGATGACGAAGACCACGCTCTGCCACAAGGGGGCGACGCTCTCGATCAGCTCATTCACGGTCATGGTGCTCCTCCATAGTCACTCCCGCTTGGACGAGGCGGGATGGCGCGGCTACTTCCCGCCAATGCGTACTCCGCCGCCACGCGAGGTCGTTCCGGCGCTGCGGACCGAAAAGTTGCTGACGCGCGGCGGTGGGCGGACCGTCTGCGAGACCTGATTGTTCCACGACGAGCGGGTGCTGCTGTTGATGGCGGCGGTGCCCGGCCGGGTGACGCCGCGGGCGGTGGTGGTCGTGCCGGTGCGGCTGCCGGTGCTGACCGCCGCCGCGCCCGGTCGGGTGACGCCTTTGGCGGGGATGGCTTTCGGCGTGGCCTTGGTGCCCGATGCGCCGGACGGTCCGTAGCTAGTGTATTGACGCCCGGTGCCGGACGTTGACGGGAGGTCCGCTCCCGACCGCACCGGGCCGCCGCCGCGGGGCGCGTCGAGTACCGGCGGCCGGGAATAGCCGAAAGCGTAGGGGCGGTCCATGAGCCAGAGCCAGAAGAAGGGGTTGCTCGTGATGCCGCCACCGCCGCTGTGATAGCCACCGGACGGCACCGTGTTCGTGGCGACCCCGGCCGGGATGGGCGGCGGCGTCACGCCTTCCGGTAGCAGCACGACGCTGACCGTCTCGATCTCGTCCTTGGAGACATTGACCTCGCGGCCCTGGTTATCGAGCGGCTTGCCCTCGGCGAACGTCGGATTGTCGTAGACAAACAGCAGGCCGTAGCTGCCGGTAGGCACGTCGGCAAAGCGGTAGGTGCCGGCAGCGTCGGTCTCGGCGACGCAGTTGTCCGCGCGGGTGCCGCACTCGATGCGATTGCCGGCGATGAGTACGGCCGCGCCGGCCAGGGCAACCGGCTGCTCGGTCGTGCTGGGCATCCCTAGCACTTGGCCTTCGATGTCGCCGGTGGGATTGGCCGTATCGCGGCAGCTGACCAGCATGACGAGCAGCAAGAGCACACCGGCGGCGACCATCCAAACCATCCACGGCAGGCCCAAGGGGCCGGTGGACCGGTTCTGCCGGTCTTCATAGTCATCGTAGCCGCCGTAGTAGTCGTAGTCTTGGTCCATTGATCTCATCGGTTCTCTCCGACTGCTGCGCGGTAGGCGGCGGCGCGGGTCAGCACGATGGCGCCCTCGTTCGGATACGAATGGGCTGTCTCTACTATAACCGCTGGCCGCTGCGGCGTGAGACGCGCCGTGACGATGGTTTGCGGAGGATCGTCCAAGTGCGGCGTGGTCGGGAACTGATAGACCAGCCCCAGTCCGTCTCCGGCCTTGACCTGCCGTTCCAGTCGGCGGAGCGCGGCGGCACCGTCCGACCAGTCGGTGAGGGTGGCAGCGAAGGTGTAGCGCGTCTGAGCATCCGGCGTGAGCGCGACCGGCTTGGTGAGCGTGGCCACCGAGGCAGTATACAGACGCCGCGGTCCGGCGTTGAGCGGCACGCAGGCAAAGACCTCGTGCCACACGCACGCGCCCACGGCGTAGCGGATGACGTGACTGCTGCCGATAATCGTCGCGGCGACCCGGATATGCGCGCCAAAACGCTGCTCGGCGCGGGCGAGGACGCGCAACGCGGCGCCCTCAAGCTCGCCCTCCACCAGGGTCAAGCGCAGCCGGCGCGCCGAGTCGTCCTGGTAGACGGGCTGCGCCGGCTGATGGTCCGGGGCGGGTACGGCACTCATCACCTGTGACGGCCTCCCCCTCTCTTGTGGGAGAGGCCTGGCCCAACATATGTATTTTGATGTTGGGCCTTCTCCAGAATGCCCCCTGTTGCTTCTGAGTACGTCATTGCCATTTTATCCCACAATTCTATACTGAGTGCAGCAAGAGCTTGTCAGCGATCTGATCTATTTCTGCTCTGAACTGATCAATTGGCGCTTCCACCATACGAGCTTGATGAGCCTGCTGGGAGAGCCGGGCGAGACCGATATGGTGCTGGGTAGTGGAATCGTAAGCTGGAAGTCGAATGTGTCGGAAAAGAGTCCCAAACTGCAGCTTGATTGTGAAGCTGTCGATGAAGGTGCGTACAGGGTTAGAGTTGAGAAGGGCGCACACGTAGTGAGCATAATCGAAATCATCAAAAGCTGCGAAGTAAACCTTGTGATCAGGAACGATTGACTTAGCTCCACTGCCGTAAGGTACTGTGGCACTGGAAATAACTCCTGCCTCTAGTGTTCCTGCTATCTCAGCCCATACCACTTTATAAGGCGCAAAAGTATACCTACCCACATCATAGATGGCATAGAAGGGGACGTCCCCAGGATCAGTCCTTCCCTGTTGTACACGTCGTTCCCACTGCAGCCTCATCCGCGTTCGCCATGTAGAACGCTGTTCGAGGAGACCACCAGTGTTGATCGCCCGAAAGTATCTGAGCGCTCCAGGGTAACTCGTAGCGAAATTGGTCATAGTTGGGATTTCTCCGATGGTTATACCCTTGTTCGGGACAATTGCATACAGGGGACTGGTCATTGCATGGAAGGCGCGGATATTCCCACCACCCTTGATTAGAGGATAGACTAAGTCGAGTTCAATGTCATCTGTACGCTGAGGTACGGGCTTCCGGCCCATTTCCGGCTTGTTGCGGATGCGGACGGTATTCGGAAGTCGTCCCGGCCCCAGCACTTCGACGAAGTATGCTCCGTTGAGATCGGTTACAATCCCCTTCCGCCCGCTTATATATGGGTCCCGGCCATCTAGTACACACAGTTCACTGAAGTCACCAGGAGGCAGAATGCACCACCGCTGACCCGGTCCACTGAGGGGATTGGCTTCAAGCTCAGTGTAGGCGAGGTTTTTCTGGGCCATAGACCAGTCCTCATCTTCTGGGATGGTGGCAGATGTTGTGCGTTCCCAGTCCAGATATCTCAGAGGATAGACAGTAGTCTGCCCCTTTTCGATACTGAGCACAGTGGGAGAGTTCCCCAACCCGCTGAATGGCCGTACATCTACGAAGTCATCAACACTATGCACCTTCAACGGCGTACCCTTGACCTTGAATCGCCGGAAGCCGCCAGAAGACTGAGATTGAAAATGGGTTTGTGTTATGACGAATGATAAGCGCCCGTGACGATCATCGAGCCACTTATCCGCAACTGAATAGGTAATCATCCCTGAGATGTCGAGTTCATTACCTCCGAAGTAGCGATCTTCAGAGAAAATGCCGTAGTCTTGACACGTAGGTTGGATACGGGTACGGTAGCGATCAGGAAGCTCGGCCCAGCGAACCCACGGGGGATTACTGGCGATTACCTGGCATTTCCCCACAGCCACTGATGCGAAGTAATTCCGCACAATCCGGCACCAGATGCGGTCCCAGTCACTCTCTTCAAGCTGTTGGACCTTTCGGAACATGTCGAGCAGCAATGGTTCCCACATATTACGCTCTGCCATAGCTGTGTACGTTGGCTCGCTATTGAGGGCTGCGACAAAAATCTGCTCGGAATCACCCTGACGAACGGTGCGCTCCATGATCTCTAAGACACGAGCAAATAGTCGGTTACGCCGTATCAGTGTCTCTGGCAATTCAAGGTCAATGGTATGTATACGAGTGCCGACTGGATAGGTCAATGTGGCAGCGGCGGTACCATTCGTAGCATTGATGGTTGGAGCATACACGGCGTCAGCCTGGTAGATTGGGACTTCGACTTCTGAGTGAGTGCCGATCAGGTCCGAGATAGCGAGCAGATAGTTGACACGCGCCGTAAGCACTGCCAGCGGATTCAAGTCAAACCCGAAGATGTGATCGAGGATGCCTTGCAACACTTTCGCGTCATCCCAACCAGCCGCACGCGCGGAGGCCTTGTAGCGGCTAATAGCGTGGATGAGGAAGTTCCCTGACCCACAACATGGGTCCAGATATTTCTTCTGGAGAATATCCGGGCCATGGTATGCTGCCCTGTCCAATGTGAACTCGACGAGCCACTCGGGTGTAAAGTACTCGCCGATGTTGTGACGTAGCGCGGCTGGAACCAGTTGCTGATAGACACGTTTCACAATGTCCCGTGTACGAGCTAATTCCAGTCCTCTTAGCCGATATAGGCTGATCCGTTGCATTATATCTCGGATGGCCATGACCAAGGCTGGGGGCGGATTGACTAAATACCATGAGAAGAATGAACCCTCCACGAAGTTAAGGATATTCACTTGGCGAAAGAGTTCGGAATCCTCAATATCCTGCTCGAGTGAGGAAAGCAACTGGTCGTCTTTCAAGGTAGCAGCACTGAAGCAATAGTCGGATGGAGTCCCAGCAAGAACCGTATTTGCAAGCACAACTTCTGCCGCGAGAAGTTTGAAGAACAGAGCATGGTAGGTGTGGAGGACGAAAAGAACACGGGTAGGATCAGCCCCACCGGGAAGCCCTATTGAAATGAGATAGTTGTCCAGCCTCGCTTGCCCAATCCGACCAAGATTGGTGCTCTGTTCGAAGAGGTCGTGCCACTCCATATAAAGCATCTCAACGCGATTGACATGGGCCGCGAGGGAAGAGTTTAGGTGTTCCCAGAGAGCACCGAGCAATGTTCCAGCCACAACAGAACCAGGACCGAAGTCATCATCTACATTTTGCGGTGTCAGTTCGACACGGTCATCTTGATCGAGTGCTAGGACTAGCGCACCTGCGCTGCGCTCATCGAAAGGCTGGAGATCGGTCACGCGATATCGGCCATCAGATTCGACGAAAACGAACGCGAAGTGAGTTCCGTCGAAGCAAATCCCGATGTAATCCGATGGCACACGACCATCCTGGTCTGCCTGGTGAGGAATGTAATCCTCCACAAGCTGGTCGCGTGCTTCCCGGAATTTGGCGCTTGTCTTTGTCCTCAGAAACAAACCCTTAGCTTTGAACTCAATGATGACGCGATTGCGCCGGATGTCCTTGCGTCCACGCTCAAGCTTCAAGTCGTGAATGTCGAGCTTCGTCCTGGCAGCTGTATCAAACCTGCTGCGAAGTTCTTCTTCATTCGCTGCTGTCCTGGTGAGTTTCCGATACTCGGCGAAAAAATCGCTGGAACGCTGGTCAAACATGACCACCCCCTCCAATCGGCGTGTGCATGGTCGCGCTGGATGATAGCAAAACCGGACGGGCCCTCATTATAGATGTGCTGGCACCCAAGGAGTTTCCCGTGCTCCAGCCTCCGCACCGTAAGACAGGGCGCGGCAACGGAAGGTACGCGGTGGTGCAAAGATACCATGCTTGCGCTCGACTGGACAGAGGGCAGTGGTCAGGGACCCGGATTCCCGCGCGCGCGGGAATGACGGGAGGCGCGGCTACTGGTGGCGGAGGGGGGTGTCTTTGAATTGGCGGACGGTTTCGGTGATGGCTACCTCGACGGGGAGGCGCTCCATGGAGCTGGCGCCGATGAAGCCGACGGCGTCCGAGCGCTCCTGGACGTAGCGGGCATCGTCAGGGGTGGCAATCGGGCCGCCGTGCGAGACCAAGATGACCTCGTTGTTGACGGACCAGGCGGCCTCGCCTATCGCTTGGACTCTGGCCGGGGCGTCTTCAAGCTGCATCGCCACACCGCCCTCGCGCTCCAAGCCGATGGTGCCGCCGACCGTCAGGCCCATGTGCGCGATGATGCAATCGGCGCCAGCGCGGGCCATCTGCTCGCTCTCTTCCGGGGTGAAGACGTAGACGATGGTGAAGAAGCCGATGTCGTGGGCGGTGCGGATCATCTCCACTTCCCGATAGAAGCCGAGGTTGGTCGCCTCCAGCTCGGCGCGAAAACGCCCGTCAATCAGGCCGACGGTCGGGAAGTTGTTGATGCCGGAGAAGCCCAGGGCGTCGAGCTGCCGGAGGAAGTGCGGCATTTGCCGCAGCGGGTCGGTGCCGTTGACGCCGGCGATGACCGGGACATCGTTGACGATAGGCAAGACCTCGCGCTCGCCCATTTCGTAGACGATTTGGTTGGCATCGCCAAAGGACAGCAGCCCGGAGAGGGAGCCGTGCCCGGCCATGCGGTAGCGCCCGGAGTTGTAGATGATGATGAGGTCGGCGCCGCCAGCCTCCGCAAACTTGGCCGAAATGCCGGTCCCGGCACCGGCGCCGACGATAGGCTTGCCCTGCACCGTCTGGGCGCGTAGTCGTTCGTGTACTTGCTCGCGCGTGTAACGCATGGTGTTACTCCTTGTTGTGTCTACCTAGCTCGTTCGCTCCTCACCCCCCGGCCCCCTCTCCACATGGAGACCTTTGCATAACCCGAGTTGCTGGCGTCGGTCGTGCCCTGGAGCGCGTGGTGCTCTGGCGCGGGCGTGCCGCCCCCTGGCGCCAGCGCGTCTGCCTGGCACCGGCCCCGGCGCGCCTACGGCATGACCACCCCCGGCTCCGGTCGGGGCAGCAGGCGCTCGGCGCGGCGCAGGTTGTACGCGAGACACTTGCACCACAGTTCCGTCGTATTGCGTGCCAAGCCCAGGTAGCGCACCCGCCGGTAGCGATACAGCCGCTTCAGCGTCCCGAACACTTGCTCCACTGGCGCCCGCACCCGCGCGATCAAGCGATTGCGTCGCCGTTGCCAGTACGGTAAGCGGGCCTGGTACTTGTGGGAGCGATGCATGATCCGATCCTTGATCCCCCGGCGCTTCAGCCAGCGCCGCCGGTGTTTGGACTCATAGGCCCGGTCGGCGTACACTGCCGCTTCATCCCCCAGGATCAGCGTGTCCGCCACCGTGCTCTCGGCGATCCGGGCTGCGGTCAAGCACGCGGTGCGGATCAGCCCCGAGCCGGCATCCACTCCGAGATGCACCTTGTAGCCAAAGTGCGCCTGGGCCCCCCGGCCGGCCCAGGCGGCATCCGGATCGGTCGGACTCTTGGCGCCCGGCTGGGCCGTCCCCGTGGGCCGGCGCGCCTGGGCTTGCACCAACGTCGCGTCCAGCAATGTGCCCGCCTTGACCACCAGGCCGTGGGCCGCCAACTGGCGACTGACTTCCGCGAACAATGCCGCGGCCAGCCCGCGGGCGGTCAACTGTTGGCGGAAGCGACTGATCGTGGCGTAGTGGGGCGCCTCGTCCGCCAGCCCCAACCCGACGAACCGGCGGAAGGACAAGCGGTCACACAGCGCGGCGGCCATCTCCGGATCCGAGGCGGCGTACCATTGTTGGAGGAGCAGCACCTTGACCAACATCAGGGGCGGATAGCTCGGCCGGCCCGTGGGGGCGGCATAGATGTCCTGCACCACCGCGCCCAACCGGTCCCAGTCAAAGAGTTGCGCCAAGCGTTCCAAGCGCGGGTTGCGCCCGATCTGCGGTGGCAAATCGGCCTCGATCGGCAGGTGGTTCCCGATCTTGCGTTGCATCGTGCCCCCTCGTGCGGCTGGTTAGTGGTAGCCTTCCTTACCACCCCGCGGCCTCCTTATGCAAAGGTCTCACATGGTGGAGAGGGGGTGGATTCCCGCTTTCGCGGGAATGACAGTTTCGCAAAGGTCTCCTGGTACGGGAATGACCGAGGGGCTGGATTGCGGCTTCCGCCGCAATGACGGCCGCCACTGACCGTTAGCCGAGCATCTTCAGCAGCGCGTCGGTTGTTGCTTGGGCGAAGGCCGGGTCGTTGATATTGATGTCAAGCTCGTGAACGGGAATGTCGGGGCGAATGTGCCGCTTGATGGCGTCGAACAGTGCCTGGTCCGCTTCCGGCCACCAGAAGGTCTGCGGCCCCTCGTCGGTCACGCTATCTACGATAGAGATGCCTTGCAGCGGCAGGAAGACCTCGACCGGCCCCTGTGCGGCGTTGGCCTTCTCGGCCACGATCCGGCCTAGCTCGGCGTTCTCCTCGACGGTCGTTCGCATCAGCGTCACTTCCGGGTTCCAGACGTAGAACTTGCGCGTGGGATCGTCTTTGTATTGCGCCGGGACGGTCGCTTCGTTGCCGAAGTTGACCATGTCCAGGCAGCCCGGCGCAATCACCTGGGGAATGCCGCGCTCGCCGGCCGCATCGAGGCGCGTCGGACCGGCGGAGAACACCCCGCCGCACAGTTGATCGGCCCATTCGGTCGTCGTCACGTCGTACACGCCAGCGATAAAGCCGTCGCGGATGAGTCCTTCCATCGTCTGACCGCCGCTGCCGGTGGCGTGGAATACCAGGACCTCGTAGCCCTGCTGCTCGAAGACGGCGCGCGCGGCGTCCACCAACTCGGTCGTGTTGCCGAACATGCTTGCCGCCAGCAGCGGCTTCTCGGCGGCGGCGGCCTGGTGCGCGTGCTGCGCGGCCGCTTCGACGGCGCCACAGACGGCGCCGGCAGCGTTGGTCAATACGGCGCGCGAGAGGCGGTTGAGGCCGGCGATGTCCACTACGGAATACAGCATGGCCACGTCTTTGGTGCCGACGTAGGGCGCAACGTTGCCGGAGGCGACGGTAGAGGCTAGTACCTTGGGTACCCCGACGGGCAGCGCACGCATCGCCGCCGACCCGACGGCGGTGCCGGCCGAGCCGCCCAGCCCGACGACACCATCGAGCCGGCCAGCGGCCCGGAGCTGGGCGGCGATGACGGCTGCACCACGCGCCATCGCGGCAATCGCCTCGCCACGATCAGCCCGGTCGCGCAAGGCCGCCAGCGAGGCGCCTGCCGCCTCGGCGACGGCGGCCGCATCAACGTCGGGGGCAAGCCCCGGCTCGCCGACGACACCGGTGTTGACCACGACCGCCCGGTGGCCACGCGCGACGATGATGTCGCGCACGAGGCGAGCCTCGTCCGACTTGGTATCGAGCGCCGCGAACAGGGCAATACTGTGTCCGGCGGCGGAGCTAGTTGCGTTCATGGCTCACCGTTCGTCCTTTCGTGGCCGTCCCTCGCTAGGGGGCGCCGGTCCAGCATACTGCGCCGGGCGGCATTGCACAAGGGCGGGGGTGGATGGCGCGCCTCACCCCCCGGCCCCCTCTCCATCGCGGAGCGATAGAGAGGGGGTGGATTCCCGCTTTCGGAGACCTTTGCATAACTACCCGGATGGAGTGCGAGGAGGTGGTGACGCGCCTCCCGCCAACCTGGACGGTCCGGTTTTTAGATTCCCGCTTTCGCGGGAATGACGGGTTACGCAAAGGTCTCCTTTCGCGGGAATGACGAGCTAGGGATTCTACCGGTCTAAGCACGCCCGACGAGCTGCCCAACGTCAACGATGTAGAGCTGGCGGTGGCCCTCGTGGACCGAGTCGAGGCAGATCTGCGTGCCGTCGCGGTTCCAGCGGGGGTGGAGGTCACAGCGGATTTCGCCGGTAATCTCCGGGGGCGAATAGAAGCGCCCAATGTCCACGCGCCGGTCTGCTTGCAGGTCGTACAGGATCAGGGTGCGGTACGGCTCGGCTACCGGGTAGGTGTCGGTGAGTAGCCAGCGGCCGTCGGGGGAGTAGCTACAGTGGCCGTCCTCGGTCAGGGTACCGTCGCCGAGCACGGTGACTTGGTGGTCAACGCGGTCCCGGAACACGAAATAGCGGTCGCCGATGCCGCGATGGGTCCCCCAGGCCAGGATGTGGTCCGGGTCGCGCCAATCGAAGTGCGATACCCCGCCGTGCCAGGCGACAATCGCCACCTCACTGCCGTCGGGACGGGCCGTCATCATGCGGTGGTGCCGGGGCGCATCCGGGCTGGTCTGCCAACGGTGCAGGAACACGAACCGCTCGTCGTCGGGCGCGAACTGGAGGTGGTTGAAGCGGTGGACGGCGCCGTCAAAGCTGGCGCGGCGCTCCAGGTTGGCTACCTGCGCGAGCGAGAGAATCAGGCGGTGCGCGCCCGTTTCGACATCGAGCCAATAGATGCCGTCTTCCTCCGGCTCCGGCACATCGCGCCAGGGATCGGGGACACCGGGATAGCCGTAGCCGGGCCGCTGATGCTGCAAGCGGGCAAAGTTCAGCGTCACTGCCTGCCGGCCGTCGCGGCTGAGGGCGTAGATCGGGCGCGGGAGCGTGCGGACGACCGCCCCGGTCAGCGCGTCCCGCACGACGGCGACAAACCGAGCGTCACCGACCGGCGGGTCGTCCCAGCCGCGTACACTCGGCCGCTCCGGCTCCTCGCCCGGCGCCAGGCGATCATTGTGGATGATGTACGGCGTCTCCGGCTGTGGGTTGCGGGCGGCGACGTGCCCGGTGGCGTGCGGCACGGGGAGCCAGTGGAGCATGGTGCTTTGCTGCCAGCACCAGGCGCGGGTGCGGCCGAGCGGGCGAAACCGGCCGTCGCCGGCGAGGTCAACGACGCCGACGGTGGCGCTGTCGGCCGCGGTCGGTGGCCGGTCAATGAAGTCCACCTCCAAGCAGAGCAGGGAATGGCCGCTGCCATCCCAACAGGTCTTGTCGTAGTACCCGAAGAAGTGGTGCTGGGGGCCGCGCGTGGCGGCCCGGACGGGGAAATCGGACTCGAACGAGGGTAGGTTCGGTGGTACAGCGATCATCGGTCGTAGGCACTCCTCACCAAATTCGCCGGCGGCAGGCATCGTGCCACCGGGCCGCCTGCTACCGGGCGGCTCGTTATGATGTATTGTGGCGCCGAACGCAATGCCGGGGCAAGCCGGGACACTCTCCGCACAGCCGCACCGCAGCGAAGTGCCGCCCATTACCTGCTACCATCAGGCGGTGCAGCGGTGCGGAGCAATTGTAGTGTGGAGGCAGGATCGTCTACATGCGAGAAGCGTATTTCTTGGATAACTCGGTTGCCGCGCTGCGCCGGGGCCTGATCCATATTCTATCTTGGTTCATTGCGACGCGCCGGGGACGGGTGATCTACCTGCTCTCCGTGCCCTGGCTAATGCTCCTGGCTTGGCTCACCAGCGTTGCCTGGTTCTTGACCGACGACGCCTTCATCAGCTTCCGCTACGTCCGCAACCTGCTCGCAGGGCACGGCCTCGTCTTCAACCCCGGCGAGTACGTCGAAGGCTACACCAACTTCTTGTGGGTCCTTGAGCTCGCGGCCCTCTGGGGCCTCTTCGGCGTGCGTCCTGAGCACGCCGCCCCGTGGCTCTCGGTCGCCTACACCGGTGGCACCCTCGCCGCGCTCTGGTGGTGGCTCGCCCGCGCCCCTACCCGCCACGACCGCGGCTTCCTCGCCTGGTTGGCCCTGGGGCTACTGTGCAGCAGTGCGACTTTTGCAGTGTGGACGTCCGGTGGTGGGCTGGAAACCCGGCAGTTCACCTGCTTCGTCGTCGTGGCCGTGGTCTGCCTGGCGGTGCAGCGGCACCATCGCTGGGGCCTGCTGGTGGCCTCCTCGAGCCTGGCGGCGGCCGCCTTGACGCGGCCCGAAGGACTGCTGCTGGCCGCTTGCTGCTTTGGCTGGCGAACCAGCCAAAGCCTGCTCGCGACCCGGTGGTCTCCGGGGCAGGATGCGGGCCTCGCGGCGACGCTGGCGGCGGTCGTCAGGCGGCTGGATTGGCGTGAGCTGGTGTGCCTCATCGCGCCTTTCGCCATCGTGGTCACGGCGCACTTCCTGTGGCGCTACGGCTACTATGGCGAGTGGCTGCCCAACACCTACTACGCCAAGCACATTCGACCCTGGTACGAGTCCGGCTTTCGCTATCTATGGGCCGCGGTGCTCGAGACCGGGCTGTATCTGCTGCTGCCGCTGACATTCGTAGCCTTGCGGGCACGCTGGCGGGAACACCGCGACGGGACCTACACTCTGGTGCTGCTGTTAGTCGGCGCCCATCTGTACTACCTGCTGCGGATTGGGGGTGACCATTTCGAGTATCGGCCTATGGACTTCTACTGGCCGCTGCTGGCGCTGCCGGCCGCCGAGGGGCTCGCGCACTTGGGGACCAAGGTTGCGGATGGCCTCCGGCGGGTGCGCTGGCGCACCTGGAATCTGGGGCCGCAGGCGTGGGCAGTCGCGCTGTTCGTACCGGTGCTGTTCTACTGCGGGGCGCTGCAGGGCGCCCTGTTGCTCGAAGGCGCCAAGATTAATGAGCGCATATTGAGGATTCACATCGAGCTCGACGAGCAGAATGCGGGCTGGCTGCTGGCCGCGCCGGGGATGCCGGCGCTCATGGCTATCTCCAACGACCTGCGCGCGCGTTCCGTTCGGCAATCAGTGGGTATGCGATTCGTAGAGCATCGCGAATACGCCGACCAGCGGATCAGGCGGTGGCAGCCCTACGAGAAGATGGAGCGTGGCGTCATCCCCGGTGATGCGGTGGAGGAACGCCCGACTATTGGCATCCCACCCTACTACGTCCCTGACCTGCCGGTCATAGATAGCCTTGGCTTGACCGATGCAACCGTGGCCCGCCATCCAGTCACGCATTCAAATCGTGAGCGCAGCATGGCGCATGATCGGCAGCCCCCCCCCGGCTACCTCCAGCAACGCGGTGTCAACTTTGCAGTCTACCCGGCGGCTACCAGCGAAGCTGCGGCCCTCACCAGTGCGAGCCACGCGCTGCAAATCGGCCCTAAGGTGTGGATGCCGTTCGACGTGGCCGACCATCAGTGGGCCAACGAACGCTTTGCCGGCCGCGACCTGCGGGCCAGGCATCGTTTCTCGCTGACCGAGCCGGCGGACAACCGCTTGCGCGTCGGCGACCGCCACTACGATGGGGAGCAATTCCTCGGTCGCTTCGAGGCCGGGCTGGACGGGTGGACCCTCACCGGCGATGCCGTCACCAACCACCGCGACCAGGCGTTCTATGTAGGCCAAGACCCGATTTTCGGTCACGTTGGTCCCGGCTTTCTGACCAGCTATCATCCCGAGGCGGGAGACGAGTCAACTGGCTCAGCGCGCTCGCCGGAGTTCACCGCCACGGCTGGCCACCACCTTGCGATGAGGGTTGGCAATGGATCGGGGGGGCAAGAGCGTGCCGGGCGGGTCAGCGGTAATTCCGAGATTAATGTCGGGGTCCGCCTGCTGGCCGACGGACAGGAAGTCGCGGTCTGGCGCGGCCGGTCTCGTCACCTCACCCTGATCGTCCATCCGCTGGCCAGGGTTGCTGGTCAGTCGTTGCAGTTGGAGCTGTTCGACCACGACCCTGAGGGGCACATCATGCTCGACCACGTGCTGCTGGTGCGGGAAGTTGGGACACGCCCGGCGCTCGCTGACGCGAAACCGGCAGCCGGCTAGACCACTGCCGGGACGGTCATGGTCGACGAGCCGCCCACCTCCTGTTAGCAGCAGGCGGCGTAGCGCAGTGCGGGCCAGTGGTGCGAACTGGTGTCGGGTAGAGGCAAGATCATCTCCATGAAGCAAGCGCATCCCTGGAATACCTTGCTCATCATCCTACGCCGGGCCCTGATCCATATCCTAGCCTGGTGTATTGTCACGCGCCGCGGGCGGGTGATCTACCTGCTCTCCGTGCCCTGGCTACTGCTCCTGGCCTGGCTCACCAGCGTCGCCTGGTTCTTGACCGACGACGCCTTCATCAGCTTTCGCTACGTCCGCAATCTGCTCGCCGGTCACGGCCTGGTCTTCAACCCCGGCGAGTACGTCGAAGGCTACACCAACTTCTTGTGGGTCCTCGAACTCGCGGCGCTCTGGGGACTCTTCGACCTGCGCCCGGAGCATACCGCCAACTGGCTCTCGGTCGCCTACACCGGCGCCACCCTCGCCGCGCTGTGGTGGTGGCTGGCCCGCTCCCCCACCCGCCACGACCGCGGCTTCCTCGCCTGGCTGGCCCTGGGACTGCTCGGCAGCAGTGCCACCTTTGCGGTCTGGACTTCCGGTGGCGGGCTGGAAACCCGGCAGTTCACCTGCTTTATCGTCGTGGCCGTGGTCTGCCTGGCGGTGCATCGGCACCAGCGCTGGGGCCTACTGGCGGCCTCGGTGAGCCTGGCGGCGGCGGCCTTGACGCGGCCCGAGGGGCTGCTGCTGGCTGCCTGCTGCTTCGGCTGGTTCATTGCCCAACGCATCCTAGCGGCCCGGTGCTCTCCGGGGAGCGATGATGGCATCGCGGCGACGCTGGCGGCGGTCGTCAGGCGACTGGAGTGGCGTGAGCTGGTGTGCCTCATCGCTCCTTTCGCCATCGTGGTCGCGGCCCATTTCCTGTTCCGCTACGGCTACTATGGCGAGTGGCTGCCCAACACCTACTACGCCAAGCATATTCGGCCCTGGTACGAGTCCGGCTTTCGCTATCTGTGGGCCGCGGCATTGGAGACCGGGCTGTACCTGCTGCTGCCGCTGGCATTCGTAGCCCTGCGGTCACGCTGGCGGGAACACCGCGACGGGACCTATGCGCTGGTGCTGCTGTTAGTCGGTGCCCATCTGTACTACCTGCTGCGGATTGGAGGCGACCACTTCGAATATCGGCCGCTGGACTTCTACTGGCCGCTGCTGGCGCTGCCGGCCGCCGAGGGGCTTGCGTACCTGGGGGTGCGGCTGGCGGCCGGTCTCCGGCAGATGCACCGGCTCCCCCGCCGGGTGGGGCCGCGGGTGTGGGCGGTCGTGCTCTTCGTGCCGGTGTTGTGCTATACCAGCACGCTGCAGGGCGCCCTGTTGCTGGAAGGTGCCAAGATTAATGAACTCACCTGGGGGATTCACATCGAACTCGACGAGCAGAATGCTGGCTGGCTGTTGGCCGCGCCGGGGATGCCAGCGCTCGTGGCTGTCTCGAACGACCTGCGCGCGAGTCTCGTTCGACAGTTGGTCGGTATGAGATTCGTAGAGCATCGCGAATTCGCCGACCAGCGGATCAGGCGGTGGCAGCCCTACGAGAAGATGGAGCGTGGAGCCCTCCCCGCCGATGCGGTGGATGAACGCCCGACTGTTGGCATCCCGCCCTACTACGTCCCTGACCTGACCGTCATAGATAGCCTTGGCTTGACCGATGCAACGGTGGCCCGCCATCCAGTCACACACCCCAACCACGAGCGCAGCATGGCGCATGATCGTGGCCCCCCGCCCGGCTACCTCCAGCAGCGTGGCGTCAACTTTGCGGTCTACCCGGCGGCTACCAGCGAAGCTGCGGCCCTTGAGGCCGCGAACTACGCACTGCAAGTCGGCCCCAAGTTGTGGATGCCGTTCGACGTGGCCGACCACCAGTGGGCCAACGAACGCTTTGCCGGCCGCGACCTGCGGACCAGGAGCCGTTTCTCACTGACCGACCCGGCGGACAATCGCTTGCGCGTCGGCGACCGCCACTATGTCGGAGCGCAGTTCCTCGGGCGCTTCGAGGGCGGGCTGGACGGGTGGCAGATTGTTGGGGAGGCCCTCACCAACCATGGCCAGCACGAGTTCTACCAGGGCCAGGAGCCGATTTTCGGGCACGTCGGCCCCGGCTTCCTGACCAGCTATCACCCTGAGGCGGGAGACGAGCCAACGGGCACGGCGCGTTCACCGACGTTCACGGCCGCGGATAGCCACCATCTCGCCATGCGGGTCAGTGGAGGAGGGACTAATGCCGGGGTGCGCTTGCTGGCTAACGGCCAGGAAGTCGTGGTCTGGCGTGGCAGGTCTATTCATCTCACACTGATCGTCTACTCGCTGGCTGCGGTCGCGGGTCAGTCGTTGCAACTGGAGCTTTACGACAACGATCCCGAGGGGCACATTATGCTCGACCACGTACTGCTGGTGCGGGAAGTCGGAACCGGCACCGCGGTCGCTGACGCGAGACCGGTGGCCGGCTAGGCTCCGGCCGGGACGGTCATGGCCGACGAGCCGCCCACCACCTGGTAGCATCAGGCGGTGCAGCGCAGTGCGGGCCAGTGGTGCGAACCGGTGTCGGGTAGAGGCAAGATCGTCTCCATGAAGCAAGCGCATCCCTGGAATACCTTGTTCATCATCCTACGCCGAGGTCTGATCCACATTCTGTCCTGGTTCATTGCCAGGCGCCGGGGGCGGGTGATCTACCTGCTCTCCGTGCCCTGGCTGCTGCTCCTGGCCTGGCTCACCAGCGTCGCCTGGTTCTTGACCGACGACGCCTTCGTCAGCTTTCGCTACGTCCGCAACCTGCTCGCCGGCCACGGCCTGGTCTTCAACCCCGGCGAGTACGTCGAAGGCTACACCAACTTCTTGTGGGCCCTCGAACTCGCGGCGCTCTGGGGCCTCTTTGGCCTGCGCCCGGAGCAGACTGCCAACTGGCTCTCGGTCGCGTACACGGTCGGCACCCTCGCCGCGCTGTGGTGGTGGCTGGCCCGCTCCCCAACGCGTCATGACCGCGGCTTCCTGGCCTGGCTGGCGCTGGGACTGCTCGGCAGCAGTGCCACCTTTGCGGTCTGGACTTCCGGCGGCGGTCTGGAAACGCGGCAGTTCACCTGCTTTATCGTTGTAGCGGTTGTCTGCCTGGCGGTGCATCGGCACCAGCGGTGGGGGTTATTAGCGGCATCCGTGAGCCTGGCGGCCGCGGCCTTGACGCGGCCCGAGGGGTTGCTGCTGGCCGCCTGCTGCTTTGGCTGGTTCATGGCCCAACGCCGGCTCGCGGCCCGGTGGCCGCCGGGACGGGATGCTGGCTTCGCTGCGACGCTGGCGGCGGTCGTGCGGCGACCGGACTGGCGCGAGCTGACGTACTTAGTCGTGCCGTTTGCCATCGTGGTCACGGCGCACTTCCTGTGGCGCTACGGCTACTATGGCGAGTGGCTGCCCAACACCTACTACGCCAAGCACATTCGACCGTGGTACGAGTCCGGCTTTCGCCATCTGTGGGCCGCGGCGCTGGAGACCGGGCTGTATTTGTTGCTGCCACTGGCGTGGATAGCCCTGCGGGCGCGCTGGCGGGAACACCGCGACGGGACCTATGCGCTGGTGCTGCTGTTAGTCGGCACCCATCTGTACTACCTGCTGCGGATTGGGGGCGCCCACTTCGAATATCGGCCCATGGACTTCTACTGGCCGCTGCTGGCGCTGCCGGCCGCCGAGGGGCTCGCGCACCTCGGGGCCGAGATTTCCGCCATCCTACGGCGGACCCGAATGTATGTTTTGGGAGGCTATCCGCGGGCATGGGCAGTCGCGCTCTTCATACCGGTACTGTGCTATGCCAGCGCGATTCAGGGGGACTTGTTACTCGAAGGCCCCGCCGGGTGGCACATCGAACTCGACGAGCAGAATGCTGGCTGGCTGCTGGCCGTGCCGGGGATGCCGGCGCTCGTGGCTATCTCGAACGACCTGCGCGAGCAGTCTGCTCATCAATTTGTCGGCTTACGCTTCGCTACGCATCGCAATTACGCCAACAAACGGATTCGGGAATGGCAACCGTATGAAGAGGCCGTGCATAAAGTCATTCCCGATGATGCCATGATGGTCCGCGCTGGCATCGGCATCATGCCCTATTATGTTCCGGACCTGGACATCATCGACTATCATGGCTTGACCGATGCGACGGTGGCACGCCATCCGGTCACGCATTCAAACCGTGAGCGCAGCATGGCGCATGATCGTCATCCCCCTCCTGGCTACCTCCAGCAGCGCGGCGTCAACTTTGAAGTTTACCCGGCGGCTACCAGCGCATATAAGGCCCTCACCGACGCGGACTACACGCTGCAAGTCGGTCCGGACTTGTGGATGCCGTTCGACGCGGCCGATCATCAGTGGGCCAACGAACGCTTTGCCGGCCACGACCTGCGGGCCAGGAACCGTTTCTCGCTGGCCGACCCGGCTGGCAATCGCTTCCGTGTCGGTGACCGCCACTACGTTGGAGCGCAGTTCCTGGGACGCTTCGAGGGCGGCCTGGACGGGTGGCAGATCGTTGGCGAGGCCGTTACCAACCATGGGCAACACCAGTTCTACCAGGGCCAAGACCCGATTTTCGGGCACGTCGGCCCCGGCTTCCTGACCAGCTATCACCCTGAGACGGGAGACGAGCCAACGGGCACGGCGCGTTCATCGACGTTCACGGCCGCTGATGGCCACCATCTTGCCTTGCTGGTCGGCGGTGGATCAGGGGAGCACAACGTTGGGGTACGCCTGCTGGCCGACGGCAAAGAAATCGCGGTCTGGCGTGGCAGAAATAATGAGCACTTCAACTTGATCGTCCACCCGCTGGCCGCGGTTGCTGGAAAGCCGTTGCAGCTTGAACTCTACGACAATGACCCCGCGGCACACATCATGCTCGACCATGTGCTGCTGGTGCGGGAGGTTGGGATCCGCGCCGCGGTCGCTGACGCGAGGCCGGAGGCCGGCTAGGCCCCGGCCGGGACAGTCACGGTCGAGGCCGACGAGCCGGAGCGACACCTGTTAGCATCAGACGGTGCAGCGCGTGGCGGCCAGGGATGCGAAACAGGTGATGGGTAGAGGTGGGGTGTTGGGCGATGGGTATGGAGAGCGGTGGTATTTATCGTGATGAGCAGGGGCAGTCGTTCTGCGACGTTGACCTGCGGCATCGGGACGGGCGGCGCTTGGCTACTATCCGGGTGCGTACTGCCGGCCATACGCACACCGGCATCGCCAGCTGTGTCATCGTGGGCGATGAGACCGAGTTCGTGCTTGATGACGCCTCGTGGGACTGCCGTGAGTGGCAGTGGTGGGAGGATCACGGCTACGGGGACGAGAAGCGCCCGCGGTTCGTACCGGCAACGTCTGGATATGCGGCGCTACCGGACGGCGTGCGGATCAGCAGCGCCTATACGTGCGACGGGATCGAGACAATCCAGGAGTGGTGGTTTCGCACGCAGGAGCGCGACGACGTGCTCACTTATGACTGCCGGCAGACAGTTACCAACCGCTTGCCCACCGCGCTGACCGACTACGGTCAGTTCTTCGCCTGCTATACCGAGCCGAACAGAGACAAGAGTCAGTTCTATTGGGCCGAGGACGGGCAGTTCAAGACGTTTCGCAGCCTGGGCGGCCGGCATGTGGATGCGTACATCGTTGCGCCGGGGTCGCCATTCGAGCAATCCGGCGTTATTCCCCATGCGCTACGCGGTGGCGGCCGGGTGGCCGATACCTGGCACCATCCGGCACTTGTCGGGCATCCCACCGCGCAGGGGTGGCGCCATATCGTGTTCACGGAGCCGGCCACCACGGCGGCGCTGGCCTCCGGCGGGGACGGTATTGCGATGGATTACATTGGCTATCCGGGCACACGGACCTTTGCCGCCGGGGAGACGTTTGCGCTGCACGTGCGGCACCACCTGGCAAAGCTGCCGGATTCGATTGACCGCGAGCTGCTGGAGGCCTTGTGGCGAGACTTTGCGGCCGATCTCCCGTAGGTGGGGGGCACTGGGCCTCACCCCCGGCCTCCTCTCCACATGGTGGAGAGGAGGAGTGGATTCCCGCTTTCGGAGACCTTTGCATAACCCCCAAATGGAGTGCGAGAGGGACAATGCACCACTCCTCGCTAACCTGGAAGGACCGGTTTTTGGATTCCCGCCTTCGCGGGAATGACGGGTTACGCAAAGGTCTCCTTGCGCGGGAATGACGAGCGCCTGGGCGCGATGAAGCGGGGACAGCCCCCCTATGGTCCCCCCGCTGCGGCGGGGGGACGGGGAGTGAGGTCAGCGGCTCCTTAGCTGCGGACGGTGAAGCGGTCTTCCAGCTCGTTCTCGATGTCCACCAGGCCGGTGTAGGCAAGCTCGGCGTTGGACGCCATCGCGGCGCCGAACCAGCCCTGCCGGCGCATGGCGAGACCCTTCTCTACGGCACTGGTGCGGACCGACTCCCACAGGCTGTCGGCAAAGAAGTCCACGACCTCGCCGGTGAAGTGGCCGGCGGCGTCTACCGACACGCCAATGGCGGACACAATCGGCTGGCAGTAGACGAACCGCACTTCGCTGTTGATGGGAACGGGGGTAATCGGCATCACGTGGCTGCCGCGGGCGTCGCCAGTCACGTAAGGGCAGATGGCCCAGGGGAGGAGCACTTCTTCGGGCGCCGGGAAGATGCCCTGGGTGCGGAAAATCGCCACTGGGTCATCCTTGCCGACGTAGGTTCCCGCGATGTTGTGCAGCCGGCTGGTGCTGGCCGCGAGCAGCTGCTGGTCGGGATGGGCACGGGACCAGGCCGACTCGATGGCGAAACGGGCTTCGTCGCGCAAGAGGGCCGCCAGCCGGTAGTAGTCCTCCGGCGCGTGGAGCGTAATCTCGCGATCTCCCTCGGTGTAGTCCATGTCCATCAGGCCGAAGCTGAAACCCTTGCTCATCTCCGGCTTGAGCAGCAGGCCGCCGCAGTACATCGGGTCGGCGAGCGGCAGGAAGAACGGCAAGTTGAACGCGCCGGGCGCGCACTTGTCCGCATAGAAGAAGAGCACCGTTTCGGCCGGGCGGACCTTGTTGTCCTTGACCGGATTGTGCTCGAACTCCAGCTCGGCGACGGCGGGACCGGCGCCCCGGATGTTGCCGGAGGGCGCGTCCGCCAAGAGGTCTTGCCCGGCGCCGTAGTCGCCGCGCACTTGGGCGGCCGCCGTCCCGTTCAGGAAGGCTTGCCAGGCCAGCTGGTGTAGCTCGGTGTTGTCCGGCCCGGCGGTGTGACTACACGTGATGGCGATGTCGTCGCCGGTGTGGGTAATCATCATGTCGATAAGCAAGCCGCGTGCTTGGGCGGCGGCAAAAGTCTCCTGCACCGCTGCCAGCACGGACTGCGAGGGGCGGGTATGGCCGCCCGGTGAACCGATATCCGCCTTGAAGATCGAGAGCGTCAGTTTCATGGTCCCCCCTTGCTCCTTCACGTGAAAAATACCTGCGAGTAGCCCTCACCAATCCCAGTCTGAGGCCACAGTCTTGTCAGGTCACTGCGACTGTAGCATTCCCCCACAGCGTTGCCAAGTGCATCGGCCGAGGGGCACGCGGCGTCGTGCCCTCGGCGCATAAGCGAATGCACGAGTACTCCTGCTCTATGAACGGTTGAGCTGGCCCGGTGGATACGGACTAGCTGCCCGGTGGATACGGCACGGCCGTCTCGGAATAGGGCATGAGCGCCGCCAGTCCGGCCGCGCCGGTCATGATCGCGGTGATCTCCCGCTGGACCGCCGGAGTGAGCGCCACGTCGAGCGCCCCGACGTTCTCGTCAAGCTCGGCCGGCCGCCGGGTTCCGGAGAGCGCCACGGCCACCTGCTCGTTGCTGAGGACCCAGGCCAACGCCAAGCGCGGCAGGGTGGTGTCGAGCTGGGCCGCGACCTGCTTGAGCCGGTCAACGACCTGCAAATTCGGCCCGAAATTGTCGGCACTGAACAGTGTTTGGCCGAAGATCGGCCGCGAGCGACGCCAGTCGCCCTCCTCGAAGGTCGTCTCCGCGTCGAACGTCCCGGTGAGTAGCCCGTGAGCGAGCGGCCCGTAGGACATGATGCCGACGCCAAGCTCTCGGGCGGTGGGCATCATCTCATACTCCCAGCGCCGGTCGAACAGGTTGTAGCCCACCTGGTTCGCCACCAGCGGCGCCATCCCGCACGCCTCGCGGAGCTGGCGGGCCTCGTAGTTCGACACGCCGACGTAGCGGGCTTTGCCGGCCGCCAGGAGGTCTTGGAGGGCGCGTGCAGTTTCCTCGAACGCGGTTTCGGGGTCCGGCCAGTGGATGAGGTAGAGGTCCACGTAGTCGGTGCCGAGCGACTTCAGACTGGCCTCGCAATCCGCGATCACCGAGGCATAGCGGGCGTCACGGTTGGGATTGAAGCGCGGTAGGCCGGGCCGGGTGGGCTTGTCGTCCAACTGCCCTTCGCGCGTGGGCAGCGCGCCCTTGGTGACGACAATGGCCTCCTGGCGACGAGCGCCCAGCCCTCTGCCCAGTAGCTCCTCCGAGGCGCCGGTACCGTAGCCGCGGGCCGTATCGAACAAGGTGATACCCAAATCGAGCGCCCGCTGAATGGCGGCGATGACCTCCGAGGTCTCGAAGTGCCCGTAGCCGCCGCCCATCTCCCAGCAGCCAAAGCCGATGACCGATACTTCGAGGTCGGAGGTTCCCATGTGGCGATATTCCATCGTCGTGTCTCCTTTCTGCCCCCACCCTCACCCTCCCCCGTCCCGACGGGGGAGGGAACAACTCGTTCCCCTGCGGCAGCGGGAGGTCCGTAGGGGGGGCTGCCCCCACCCTCGCCCTCCCCCGTTGCGACGGGGGAGGGAACAACTCGTTCCCCTGCGGCTGTGGGGGGCCGTAGGGGGGCCTGCCCTAATCCCATAGCTCCGTTTGCTGCCACTGCGATACTATGCTCTCCAGGAGCGTTGCGGCGGCGACGCCGTCCGCGACGCGGTGATCGAACGTGAGACTGAGATGCACCGTCGGTCGCACGGCTAATGCTCCGTCCCCGTCCACTGCCGGCCGCGGCGCAATGCTGCCCACGCCCAGAATGGCGCTCTGCGGCGGGTTGATGATGGGCGTGAAAGCGTCAATGTGATAGGCGCCGAGATTTGTCAGCGTGGCGGTGCCGCCTTCCATCTCGCTGGGAAGTAGCCGTCCCTGCCGCGCCCGGTCGGATAGCCCGGTCAACTCGCGGGCCAGATCAAGCGCCGGACGGTGGGCCGCATCACGCAGCACCGGCACTACCAGGCCCTCTTCGACGGCGACGGCCACGCCGATGTGCGCCTCGGCCAACTGCACGACCGCGTCGCCTTCAATCGTGGCGTTGAGCGCCGGGTGGGCCAGCAACGCAGCGGCCAGCGACTTCGCCAAGAGCACGTCGTAGGAGACGCGCACACCTGCGTCGGCTGCTCTGGCTACCAGCAACTCTCTGGCTTGCACCAGGGGACGGGCATCCACTTCGCGGGTCAGGGTCAGTTGGGCGGTGGACGTGAGACTGTGCTGCATCCGCTGGGCGATCAAGCCGCGCATCCCGGTGAGCGGGACGCGGCGGAGCACGCGCGGCGCACTGGCCTCGCTCTCCGCTTGTGGTGGTGGGGAGTCGGTACTCGCTGCGGCCGCCTGCACGTCGGCCTCGGTGATGCGGCCGCCTGGGCCGCTGCCCGTGACGATGGTGAGGTCAACGCCAAGCTCGCGGGCGCGGCGCCGGGCAACCGGGGTAGCCCGCAAGCGGCCGCGGCCGGCGCGGGCCGGCGGCGGCTTCGCCGGGGTGCGTGGTGGTGCGGCGGCCGCGGTTGCGGGAGCCGCCGGCTGCGCCGACGGTGATGTGGAGGGGGGCGCCTCACCGGGCGCGAGGATGTGGCCCAGTATGCCTTCGACCTGGACGCGCCCGCCAACTGGCACGACCTGGTGGAGGGTACCGGCCGCCGGGGTGGGGATTTCGACGGTGGTCTTTTCGGTGGTCAGCTCCAGCACGGGTTGGCCCGCTGCGACCGAGGCGCCGTCGGCCACCAGCCAGCGCGTGACCTCACCCTCGATGGTGTACATGCCGAGGTTGGGCATAGCGATTGCTACGGCCATGACTCGCCTTTCTCGGCTGGCCCCCCTATGGTCCCCCCGCTGGCGGCGGGGGGACGGTTGGGGTGGGGGCTGCTTTTATCCCGTCCCGAGCATCTCGTGGACCGCGTCTACGACCTGTTGCGACGACGGCGTGTAGATCGACTCCAGGGCCGCGCTATAGGGTACCGGCGTGTCCGCGCTGTTGATGGTCTTGATGGGTGCGTCGAGAAAGTCGAAGCCGGCGTCGGCGACGCGGGCAGCAATGTCGCGGCCCAGTGAGCATGACGGCGTGTCCTCGTCCACGACGACCAGGCGTTGCGTCTTCTCCACGGACTCGAGGATGGTCTCCTCGTCCAGTGGCGCCAGACTGAGCACGTCAATGACCTCAGCCTCCAGGCCCTCGGCGACTAGCGCCGCGGCCGCATCGAGGCACACGTAGGTCATGCGGCCGATTCCGCAGAGGGTGAGGTCGGTTCCCTCGCGCACGATCTCGGCTTTCCCGAACGGCAGCGTATAGGCTTCTTCCGGGACCGGCGTGCGGGCATTCAGCCCCAGGTAGCGGTGTTCGAGCACGATCACGGGGTTGTTGTCGCGGATGGCGGCGATCATCAGGCCCTTGGCATTGTAGGCGGTGGTCGGTGCAACGCATTTCAGGCCGGGGACGTGGGCCAGGACCGAGTAGAGCGTTTGGGAGTGCGTGGCGGCCGCGCCGCCGCCGGCGGTCTGGCCGCTCGGTGGGCGGGCGCCATACGACATCCGCACCGTCATCGGAATCTGCACCTGGCCGCCCATCATGTAGTGCATCTTCGCCGCTTGGTTGATGAGCTGGTCGTAGCAGCAGCCGATCAGGTCAATGAAGCCTAGGTCCACGATTGGACGCAAGCCGCTCATGGCGGCGCCGACGGCTGCCCCGACAAATCCCATCTCCGCAATCGGCGTGTCGAGGACGCGCCCGGAGCCGAACTCGGTGACTAGCCCCTTGGTTGAGCGGGTGGGGCCGCCCCAGGCGTCCTTGAAGCCGAGATGCTCGCGCCCGGCCGCGCCGGCGACGTCCTCGCCGATGACCACGATGCTCGGATCGCGGCGCATCTCCTGGCGGATGGCCCGGTTCAGGGCTTCCGGGAACGTCAAGACCTCAGCCGTCTCGGGCCTCTCGGCCATCTCGGTAGCGACCGGCGCTGCCGTCATCGTGACCATGATCTTTCCTTTCGGGGCTGCTCCCGGCTGCTTTCATCCGACTGCCCTCACCCCGGCCCTCTCCCACGGGGAGAGGGGTGGATTCCCGCTTTCGCGGGAATGACCGGGCAATGTCAGCAGAGCCTAGCTCGCTACTACCTCCGTGGTTAGCTCGGCTGACGCCGGGAAGGGTGCGGCTTCGGCGGCGGCAACGGCGTCGTCCACCTCCGTTGCCACGCGGTCGTCTATTGCCGCCAGGTCGGCGGTAGCCAGCAGCCCGGCCGCGATGACCTCTTGGCGGAAGCGGGCGATGCAGTCGCGGGCGCGGGCGGCCTCGATCTCGGAGGCCAGCCGGTAGGCCGTGCCGTCGTCTCCGGCGGAGTGGCCGTAGTAGCGGTAGGTCCGCGCTTCGATCAACGACGGGCCGCCGCCGCCGCGGGCACGCTCGACGGCCCGCGCCGTCGCCTCGTACATGGCGAACACGTCCTGGCCGTCCACCTTCTCGCCGGGGAGTCCGTAGCCGGCGGCGCGTTTCCAGACCTCGCCGGCGGTGCTGTATTCGACCGGCGTGCTCTGGGCGTAGCCGTTGTTCTCGCAGACGAACACGCAGGGGACGTTCCAGACGGCCGCCAGGTTGATTGCCTCGTGGCAAGCGCCGATATTCGAGCCGCCGTCGCCGAAGAAGGTCACAGCCACCTGACCGGTCCCGCGTACTTTGGCGCTCAGGGCGGCACCCACCGCGTGGGGAATACCGGCGCCGACGATGGGGTTCACGCCGAGCATCCCGACGCGCACGTCCGTGATGTGCATGGAGCCGCCCTTGCCGCGATTGGCGCCGTTGGCCTTGCCATATAGCTCGGCCATCATCGGTGCCACCGCCATCCCCTTGGCGATGCAGTGCCCGTGGCCGCGGTGGGTGGAGGCAATCCAGTCGTCCGGTTGGAGGGCGGTACAGACGCCGACCGCGACGGCTTCTTCACCGACGTAGTAGTGGGCGGCGCCGAAGGCAATGCCGCCTTCCACCAGCGCCTTGACGCGGTCCTCGAAGGCCCGAATCAGCACCATGCGCTCGTACATGGTCAGCAGCGTCGCACGCGGGAGTGCGGCTGCGGTCGTACTGCTTGTCATCGAGCGGCCTCCTCGCTGGTGCTGGCCGATATGGCTGGCCCCCACCCTGACCCTCCCCCGTCCCGACGGGGGAGGGAACGCGTAAACCGGCAGCCGCGCCAGCGCGCCGCCAGGCCCCCCGTCCCGACGGGGGAGGGAACGCGCCCTGTCCTCCTGCTCCAGCGGGGGGACCATAGGGGGGCCTCGCAAGGCGCCGCGCCGGAATTGGCACCTCTGCCAAGCTAAGGTAACGTGCCCGGCGAGCGTATGCAAGCCGGAGACGGCGGCGTTTCGGCGCAGTCGGGCGCTCCCGGCGCTCGACTGGCGACGGTAGAGGCTGGCACAGTAGTCGCGCGAGGGCGCGGCGCGGCGGCCGTGTACACAATCGGAGGAGACATTTGCACAATCTCCAGGATGGCGTGCAGTGGTGGCAGCGACTCCACCTCCGCCAACCTGGGAGGGCCGGCTTATGGATTCCCGCCCCGTATCCGGGTACGGGACATGCTTTCGCGGGAATGACGATGTTGCAAAGGTCTCCGCAGGGAGAGGCAAATGTCTGAGAACGGAGCGGTGGAATACGTTGTCGAGCCACAGAAGCGGGTACCCGTAGCCTACGACGTGGACGTGGCAGTGGTGGGTTCCGGCATTGGCGGACTGTTTGCGGCGCTGGCGGCGGGCAAGCAAGGGGCCAAGACGCTGGTGATTGACCGGATGGCCGCGCTCGGTGGCAACATCGGCCCGGCGATGATTGTGGCCGGCGGTCTGTACAACGAGGCCGACGGCACGCTGGTCGGCGGGTTGTCCGGCATTCCCAAGATGGTCATAGACATGGTCGAGGAGCGGCGGACGGCCAACAACTACGCGGACGAGACGAGCCTGGTGTCGTATCTGGGCGCCAAGCTCAGTGAAAAGTGGGGAATCGAGCTGCTGCTGACCGTGTGGGCCGGCGATCCGATTATGGAGGGCAACCGAGTGACCGGGCTGTTTGTGGAAGGCAAGTCGGGGCGCATGGCGGTCAAGGCCAAGGTGGTGATTGACGCTACGGCCGACGTGGACATCGCGCGTCGCGCCGGTGCGCCGGTCATTATGGCCTCGCCGCCCGATCCGGCGCACGGGCCGCTGGTCCGGGAGCGGCGCGGCGGCGAGCCGTACCGCGTCTGGAACGATACGGCGCTGTTTTATATGGTCGCGGGCGTGGACTTTGCGGCCTACGAGGCTTTCGCGGCGACCCGCGTGCCCCTCAGCGCCGCGGATCGGGAGTGGGTGCGCGGCCGTAATCCGGGCAGCTTCCCGCAGCCGCTGCTGCCGCTGCTGCGTCGGGCTTGGGAGGACGGCTCGTTTCGCCACATGCGCGACCTGGAGCCGACGGTGCATACCGAGAGCGCGGCGATATCACAGTTCGATGGCCACGTCGGCTCTTCGCGGCTGAACGTGCGTGGTGAAATCCGCCGAGAGGACATGAAGCAGCACTCCAAGATCGAGACAGCCGCGCGGGTCCACGCTCAAGAGACTTTGCACTTCTACCGGGAGCACGTACCCGGTTTCGAGAAGGCCTACATGCTATTCATGGTGCCGTACTTCGGCGCGCGGGGCGGGCCGTGCATTGACGGGGAGCGCACGGTGACGGCGATGGAGGCCTACGAGGGCAAGAAGTTCCGCGACGTGATGTACCGGAATATCCACGAGGGCCAGGACATGCACGGAGGGGAGAAATCGGGACACGACGCTCCGTATCGGATGATCCAGCCGAAAGAGGTGGAGGGCCTACTCGTGACCGGCCGGGGCGCGGCCTACATTCGCCGCGGCCACGACCCGACGGGGATGCGGGCGCGACCGAGCATCATGGCCTTGGGCGAGGCCACGGGCATTGCCGCTGCGCTCTCCACGAAACTGGGGGTGACGCCCAAGCAGTTGGACGTGAAGACGCTGCAACGGGAGCTGCTGCGCCAGGGCGCCTACTTGGGCGACGAGGCGCGTCTCGCCGAACTGGGCCTGCGCTAACAGCCCCCACCCTCGCCCTCCCCCGTTGCAACGGGGGAGGGAAGCGCCGCCCCAGTCTCAGCGGTGCCAACCATTACCGTCCCCCTGCGCTGCGGGGGGGCCATAGGTGGGCCGGTTCGGTTATGGATCTGTATGGAAAGGAGAGACCATGACCGCGATTGATTTCGCCAACTCGTACATGACCTGGTTTGGCGCCGGGAACCATGCGCGTATCCAGCTGGACGCGGCTTGCACCATCGTTGACGAGCAGGCGGGGACGGAGGAGAGCTTCTATCTGATTGCGCCGTGTCGGTCGGAGCGGTGCTACACGGCCGATCCGCTGTTTACGATGCCCAACTACGAGTTCTCGGGCATTTGGTCGCGGGAGGAGTTCCTGTTCATTCGGACGCATTGGGTGAGCGCGCGCGACAACCGCATGTATGGCGTCATCCGTGAGCACTGGGACGACGTGCATCTGGACATTCGCCACTTTCCGCAGGCGGAGGAGCTGCCGGATCGAGGCGCTATCGTGACGGCGACGCTTGCCAACCGTCCGCTTATCGCTCGCACCGAGCTACGCGACGAGGGGGGCCGGCAGCGGGCGGTGCTGGAGTATCCGGTGCGGACGATGAACGTGCTGCCCGTGAAGGCGGAGGGCATTCTCCGCGATCCGCCGCAATTCCAGGTGGACACCGGGCCGCTGATCGTCCCGGACTTCGGCTCGACCGCGGACCGGCAGATCGAGCGTTTCGACATGGGGTACGTCGTCTACCAGGAGTTCGATCAGGCGGAGTTCATCTTGCGCCGGCCGGTGTCGGTGCCGTCGTCGGAGCAGCCGGCGACGGAGACAACGGACTACTCGGCAGTGCGGATAGTCGCGGCTCGCAATACGATTCTCGCGCCGCCGGCTCCGGAGTAGCTTGCCCCCCTGTGGCCCCCCCGCTGCGGCGGGGGGACGGGAATTGCGGCTTCCGCCGCAATGACGCCTCCGGCTGACGGCTGATCGCTGTTGGCTGATAGCTGAAATTGGTATCCTGGCTGGCGTTGCGTAGCTCAATCACGAAAGGCGATGAGCATGGGTATCGAGCGGGCCACCTATCAGGGCAGTTATCGCGCCGGAGTGATCGGACACACCGGCCGGGGGAACTACGGTCACGGCTTGGACGTGGCCTTTGTCGGCTTACCGAACGTGCGGCTCGTGGCCGTGGCCGATGCCGACGACGAGGGGCGCGCGGAGGCGGTGGAGCGCACGGGCGCCGAGCGGGCCTACGCGGACTACCGCGACATGCTCGCGCAAGAGAATCTCGATCTGGTCGCCATTGGGCCACGATGGCTGGACCAGCACGAGGCGATGACCGTTGCGGCCGCCGAGTCCGGCGTGAAGGCCATCTATGCGGAGAAGCCGATGGCGCCATCGCTGGAGGTGGCAGATCGCATGTTGGCGGCCTGTGATCGGCATGGCGTGAAGACCGCCTATGCCCACCAGAATCGCGCCTATCCCGGACCGGCACTCGTGCGGGAGTATCTCGCTGCCGGCAAGCTCGGTCGTCTGCGGGTGATCCGCGCCTACGGGAAGCAAGACCGTCGTGGTGGGGGAATGGACCTGCTCGTGCTGGGCACCCACCTGCTGGACCTGATGCGGTTCTTTGCCGGCGATGCGCGGTGGTGCCATGGTCACGTCACTCGGAACGGGCGCGACGCCACCGCGGCGGACGTCGAGGTGGCTGATGAGGAAGGCGGACTGATCGCCGGCGACGACGTGATCGCGCAATACGGCTTCGATGATGGTGTCCTGGGCACCTACGAGTGTGGGCGGGCGGGAGACGGCGGCGGCTCCCCGTACTTCCGGATAGAGGTCTGTGGCACTGACGGCATACTGACCCTTTGGAGCAGTCCCGATGCGCCGATCTACATGTTCCCCGGCCCGTTTGCGCCACCGGACCGGCTCTCCGAGTGGCAGCAAGTAGAGGCGGGGTCACTGCCGCCGGCGCTGGGGCCGGAAAACTCACGCGGTGGCATGCACACGGCCAACCAACTTGTCGTGTGCGACCTGTTGGCGGCGGTCGAGGAGGGCCGGGAGCCGGTCATGTCGAGTGGGCACGATGCCCGCGCGGCGCTGGAGATGATTCTCGCCGTCTACGAATCGCACCGGCAGGGTGCGCGGGTGGCGCTGCCGCTGGCGGACCGCCGGCACCCGCTCGCCCGCTGGCAGAGCGAAGCGTAGGTGGTCCTCGCGCCTCACCCCCGGCCCCTCTCTATCGCCGAGCGATAGAGAGGGGAGGCAGTCATCCGTCAATTCCCGCCACTCCGCGCGTCACTTACCCTCAAACGTGACGTGCCGGCCAACATGCCGGGCCGGGCCTGGTAATAGCCATAGCACGGATAGCAAACCCAACGCCGAGCCGATGAGTACCGTGGGGGCCAATCCGACGTGTGTGCCGAGTAGTCCGCCGATGGCGGCGCCCAGGGGTTGGATACCTAGGACGACGGTCCTCGCGATCCCCACGACCCGGCCCTGCAGTCGTTTAGGCACTATCGCCTGACGGACGGTGTCCGTGATGATGTCGTGGACGCTGGCACTGAAGTAGAAAACAAAGCCGGCGGTAGCGAGGAGCGGCCCGGCATAGCCGATCCGCGCGAGCGGAAGTACCAAGTAGCCTGCGAACGCCAAGCCGCTGGATAGGGCCAGTGCTGGTCCCATCCCAATACGCCGAGCCAGAGGAGGAGTGGCGTAGGCACCGAGGAGGCCACCCACACTCCCAATACTCAGGGATATTCCCACGGCGGCAGGAGTGAGTCCCAACTCATTATAGGCGTACACAAGATATACGGTCAGCACGATTCGGATCGCGAAGTTTATGTGCGCGCTGTTGCCCACGAAAAGCACAAGGGTGACATTCCCTAGAATTACCCGCAGCCCTTGCACTAGCTCACCCCAGAGCATTCGCCAGCCCTTTCCACCGGACAGTGAGGAAGGAGGCTCCGGTGTGCGGATGACTAGGAGAGTTGCTACTGATATCAAAGACATCGCGGCATCAAAGAGCAGGACCGGCGCCGACTTGATCCACTGGATCAGGACGCCCGCAAGTGCCGGACCGGACACGGACACGGCCGCGCCGGTTACCTCTCGTTTGGTGTTGCCCTCCATGAGCTGAGAGCGGGTAAGCAGGGCACGCTGATAGGCCTGGGTAGCAATCTGCGAGAAGACGGAGAAGATACCTAGAATCAGGGCCGCGCCGTAGAGTTGGTAGATGCTGAGTACTCCGAAGAAGTACGCGGCGGTCACGAAGATGAGGAGCACAGTGCGGCCGGCTCTGCAGACGACTAGGACCGTCCTGCGAGGGCAGCGATCGACGAGGACCCCGGCCGCCATAGCTAGTAGTAGGAAAGGCAAATACTCCAGGACTGCCAGCAGGCCCATCTCGGCCGGTCCGGCGTTGAGCAACCGAATGGCCGCGGTGGGAAGCGCGACCGCCGTGACTTGCTTCCCAAGTGCGCTTACGCTCCACCCGGCCCAGTACATGAGGAAGTCTGGGTGCTGCCAGAGGCCCCCTCGAACGATGGAGGTCCAGAGTCGGGATCGGGATGTGCTTTGCGTCCTTTGAGTCATTACGGTCATTGTAGGAGCCATCGCTTTATATGTCAATCACCGCTCTTTGTAGCAAGCGATAGTGGCCAACTTGTGCTGTCACGACCGGGCTGCGGTACAGTGGTGGGTGCGATGACGCTAACGTTGGGCGCCTATCTGAAGAGCCTGCGCGAGCTAGCGGGGCTTTCCCTCCGGGAGGTGGAAGCCTTGACGGAAATCTCCAATGGCTACCTTAGTCTCTTGGAGCATGACCGGATCAAATCCCCCTCGCCAAACGTCCTCGCAGCACTGGCCAAGTGCTACGGGACGGACTACAGCGGCCTCATGCAGTTGGCTGGCTACCCGGTGCCCGGTAACCCGCAGCCTCTGCCTCAGGGCACTACCTTCTTCCACGGCGCAGACCAACTGACCTCGGCAGAGCGCCGAGAAATCCAAGAGATCATCGCGCTGAAATTGCGCCTGCGCCGTGAATCGGCCGAGTAGGGCACTCGCTGGCGCCTGGTGCTGACAAACGCCTCGCCCGGCCTCTCGCCCCGCTCCCTCTCCATCGCCGAGCGATAGAGAGGGGGCTGTCGTCCGTCAATTCCCGCCGCCGCACTCGTCATTCCCGCGCAGGCGGGAATCCATATCCCCTGTAGGCGCCCTGGGCGCGGCCCCGGCCTCGGCCTCGCCTCGGGATGCGGACCGCGTCGCGTCGCGGGTCTATGCCGCCAGCAAGTCGGATAGCGCGTAGGGCCGGCCGGCCTCGACCGTGACGAATCGGGCCAGATCGCCGATCAGCGTCTGGAGTTCGGCGATTTTGGCGGCGGGATCGGCCGGCGTGGGGTACCAGTGGCGGCGGATGAGCGTGCGGATGTCGCGCTGATAGGCCGCGTCGGTGGCTCCAGGGAGGCGAGCGCCGGTGACGGGGTCCACCACCGAGACGGACCCGGCCGCCGGGTTGAGCGGGATGGGGAAGGCGGCGGAGTGCCGGGGGCGATAGTGCATCGGGATCAGAATGCGGGGGCGGATCAAGTCCACGACGGCCGCCTCCACGTCCCGCAGCTTGCTGATCGGGTAGAGCATGATGTCCACCTGCCCGCGTAGCTCGGCCATAGCGGGGAAGGCGTCCCACAGATCGCCGGGGTGGTAGATGCCGGTGCCCGTGGTCGTATCCGTGAGCACGTAGCCCATGTTCGGGTAGGTGGTGGTGATCGGGCTGCCGTCGAGGTACTCGCGGGGATTCTCGCTGCTCTCGACACCCTGCACGCGCCAGCGCCCCAAGTCCAGTGCGGTCGGGCCGGGCCACGTGATCGTCGGGTCCTGGGCGTACTGCGGATAGAGGGCGATAGGTTGGCCGGCCTCCAGGAAGGCGCCATCGGTGGGCAGCGGATCGTCCCAGATCGGTGACTTCAGGCGCGAGGCGTGCAGGCACCAGTGGCTGACGACGAGCCGGCGAAACGCCTGACCCACACAGAGCCGGCGGAGCGTCGGCTCGTGGTAGTGGTCGTAGTGCTCGTGCGAGCAGAAGATGGAGCCGAAACGCGGTTGGTCGGGCTTGACGAACGGATCGAAGGCAACGCTGTCCTCATCGCGCTCGACGCGCAGCTCGAACGCAGCACAGCCCCACCAGGTCAGCGTAGGCGGTTCACCGGACATCATAGGCCACCTCACAGTGGGGAATTACTATACCGACTGCCGCTGGGATCGTGGTATGCTCACTAGCTAGTCCATGTCGTGCTCGCGTCACGTGTAGGGATGGCCCGGCCTGGGCGCCTCGGAGACGACGGCGGGAGTAGCCAGCCGCTCGCCAAGCGACAACGGCCGGGGTCGGAGACGGACGGCACGCTGAAACTGGTTGCCATGAGCGAGAACGAGGCGGTGGTAGAGGCGCCGGATGTGGCGCCCACGCAGCGTGTTAGGCGCTTTCGTTTTCCTGACCATCCCTGGACCACGGCGGCGGCGCTGCTCGTCATTCTGCTGGTCGCCGCCTATTTTCGGTTCACCGGCCTGAACTGGGACGGTGGGCACCACCTCCACCCGGACGAGCGCTTCCTGACGATGGTGGAGAACGCCCTGGAGCTACCCACCTCAATCGGTGTGTACTTCGATACCGCCCAGTCCCCGCTCAACCCCCACAACAAAGGGCACGGCTTCTTTGTCTACGGGACGTTTCCGATCTTCCTGGTGCGGTACCTGGCGGAGTGGCTGGGGCGCAATACCTACGACCAGGTACATCTGCTGGGCCGTGTGGTGGGCATGTTGTTCGACCTCGCCACCGTCTTGCTGACGTATCGCATCGGGGCGGCGCTGTACGACCGGCGGATCGGTCTGTTGGCGGCGGCGTTCCTGGCCGTCGCGGTCATGCACATTCAGCAGGCCCATTTCTTCGTCGTAGACAGCTACCTGGTGACGTTCGTGGCGCTTACGTTCTGGTTCATCGTGCAGATCGCACGCCGGGGCCGGCGGGGCGACTACGTGTGGGCCGGTCTTTCGCTGGGGCTGGCGGTGGCGACGAAGCTGTCCATGCTCCTGTTGGCTCCTATGGTGGGACTGGGTGCGCTCGTCTGGCTGGTGCGGTCACACAACGACCGGGAGAGCGTGACCGGTGATGACGCCGATGATGACGCCGATGATCCGGGCGATCTGGGCATGGGTAGTGCTTCCTGGGAGGCGGCACTGCCGGACGATGCATTGCCTGACGCCGCCCCGGACGAACGGCAGCCTTGGCGGGCGGCACTGCCCCTCATCCAGCGTGCGGTAATCGGCCTGGCCTTGGCTGGTCTGGTCGCTTTGGTGGTCTTTCGCGTTGCACAACCCTACGCTTTCGCCGGTCCCAGCGTCTTCTCGCTGCAGATCAACCCGCTGTGGGAAGACAACATCCGGGAGCAGGCGCGGATGTCCTCCGGTGAGGCGGATGTTCCATTTCTGGTGCAGTGGGCCAACACCACGCCGCTGCTCTTTCCCTGGCGGCACATGGTGCAGTGGGGGATGGGCTGGGCACTTGGTCTCACGGCCTGGGCCGGTGTCGCCGTAGCCGGCGGCGTGCTGCTGCTGCGTGGTCGGTGGCAGCACGTATTGACCGTGGCCTGGATCCTGCTCTGCTTCGTCTATTTCGGGTCGGTAATGAACAAGTTCATGCGCTACTTGCTGCCGATCTATCCCTTTCTGGCAATCATGGCGAGCTGGCTCCTGTGGTCTATCTACGACCGGCTCCGGTCCCAACGATGGGCGCTGCTGCGGCCGCTGGGAGCAGTGCTGATCGTCGGTGTGCTTGCCGCGACGACCCTCTGGGCCTATGCCTTCACGCGCATCTACACGCGGCCGGTCAGTCGGGTCCAGGCCAGCGAGTGGATTTATGAGAACGTGCCCAAGGGCGCCGTCGTGGCGAGCGAGCACTGGGACGATGCGCTGCCGTTGCGCCTCCCGGACTATCCCGACCCCTGGGGACAGGAGGGGCAGAACTATCGCGGCCTCACTCTCACACTCTACGACCTGGACAACGAGCAGAAGCGTGAGAGCCTCCTCGATCAACTGAACCAAACGGACTACATCTTCCTGTCGAGCAACCGCCTCTACGGCTCGATTCCGCGCATCCCCCAGCGTTACCCGATGACCAGCGAGTACTATCACGCGCTGTTTTCGGGTGAGCTGGGCTTCGAGCGGGTCCACACGGGGGCTTCCTATCCCGAGCTCGCCGGCTGGCGCATCAACGACGACTCCGCCGAGGAAGCCTTCACCGTCTATGACCATCCGAAGGTGCTGATCTTCAAGAAGACCGCCAACTTCTCGTTGCACGGAGCGCGACACATCCTGAGCCGGGCCGATCTGGACAAGGTCGTCCACCTGCGGCCCATTCAGGTGGGCACGAATGGGTTGCTCATGTCGCCGTCGCTCCAGGCGGCGCAGCGCCGGGGTGGGACCTGGTCGCGGCTGTTCCACCCCGATGACTTAGCGAATCAGCTGCCGTTTGTGGCGTGGTGGCTCGTTATCGAGCTGGCCGGCCTCGCGGCGCTCCCGGCGATATTGTTGCTCATGCGATGGCTGCCGGATCGGGGGTATGGGATAGCCAAGACGCTCGGTGTCGTGGCCCTCAGCTATGTAGCCTGGCTGGCCGCGTCATTCCGCCTCGCCTCCTGGTCGCGCGAGACCCTGGCGCTGGCGCTGCTCGTGCTGCTGGTGGGAGCCGCCGGGCTGGCGTGGTGGCGACGCGAGACCCTGTTGGCCTATTGGCGCCAATACCGGTGGCTCATCTTGTGCAACGAGGTGATATTCACCGGCGCGTTCGTGCTCTTTGCCCTCCTACGCCTCTATAACCCGGACTTGTGGCACCTGTTCCGGGGCGGCGAGAAGCCGATGGAGTTTTCGTACCTGAATGCCGTGGTGCGCTCGACCTATTTCCCGCCCTACGACCCCTGGCTTGCCGGTGGCTACCTGAACTACTACTACTATGGATACGTGATCGTCGGTGCCTTGACCAAGCTCACCGGCGTAGTTCCCGCCGTCTCGTTCAACGCTGCCATCGCGGCCGTGTTCGCCCTGACGGTCGCCGGGTGCTTCACGTTCGGCTACAACGCGGTGCGTTTGCGGCCGCGGTGGGGCGGCACGGCGCGGCGAGCCGTCGCCGGCGGGCTGCTCGCCGCGCTGTTCGTGGCCGGCGTGGGCAATCTCGATGCCCTAAACCAACTCCAGGAGAGCCTGGCGCGGGCCGGCAGCGTGTCTATCGAGACTCGCTTGCCCGGCGTGGCCGGGGCGGCCAATCTGCTGGCCGGGGGCAAGGCGGTCCTGTTCGATGGGCAGGCGCTCCCCGGCCTCGACTTCTGGCGCAGCTCGCGCGTCATTCCGAACAACACAATCAACGAGTTTCCGTTCTTCACCTTCCTGTTTGCCGACTTGCACGCGCACATGATCGTGATGCCGCTGACGGTGGCAATGCTGGTTCTCGGCCTGAATTTGCTGGGGAGCGGCTGGCGCGATCCGGCGCCGCTCGCCGGACGACCGCTGCGCTGGGCGTGGCAGGCGTTCGGGGTGCGTCTGAGCGACCGGGGCAGCACGGACGATGCCGGGCCGGGTGCGGGCGTGATCGGTCGGTGGCGCCGGTGGGTGAGACCTCCCGTCAGGCTCGCATGGGACGGGGCACTCGTGGCCCGCTGCTGGCACATCCTGCTGGTCGGCTGGCTGCTCGGCGCCATTGCCATCACCAATAGCTGGGACTTCCCTACCTACTTGCTGGTGATCGTCGCCGCGCTGGTGCTGGCCGAATGGCGCGCCGCCGGAGTGACCTGGCAAGGCGCAGTGCGGTGCGGGGTGAGCGCCGTGGCGGTGTACGCGGTCAGTCGGCTGGCGTTTCAGCCGTTCTGGAGCCACTTCGAGTTGTTCTACACCGGAGTCACGCCGTTCCCGGACAAGTCGCGGCTCGATCACTATCTCATCATCCACGGCTTCTTCCTCTTTATTCTCGGCAGTTTCTTGCTGGTCGAGGGCGCACGGGGCTGGAGCCGGAGTGGCTGGGGACGCTATCTGGGCACCCGGCTGTGGTACCTGGGCCGGGGGGAGCGCCTCGACGGCTTGGAGCAGGCGCTGATCCGCGACCAGCGGCTGCCCTCGCTCCCACTCCTCACCGCCGGGGCCATCGTCGTTGTCATGGTAGTGACCCTCGTTCGGCGGCAGCTGCCGTTGGTGGCCTTCCTCGCGGTCTTGATCGGTTTGGTGCTCTTGGTCGCGTGGGAGCGGCGGCGCTCGGCGCATACGTTGTTCCTGTTGGTCCTCATCGGTGCGGGCGCGGCGCTGAGTATGTTTGTCGAGTTCTATGCGCTCCAAGGCGACATCGGCCGCATGAACACGGTGTTCAAGCTCTTCCTGCAAGTCTGGATGCTCTGGGCGCTGGTCTCGGCGGTGGCGGCAACGTGGCTACTCAACCGGCTGTGGGGCTGGGCCGGCGCGGCTGCACCCGCGGCGCGGGGGGCAGGCTGGAATGCCCTGGTGCGGTCCAGCTGGCTCCGGCGGGGCTGGACGCTGGCCTTTGTCGGCTTGCTCGGCGCGGTGCTGATCTATCCGGTCGGGGCAACGCCGGTGCGGCTGGCCGACCGGTTCGAGGCGCTGCCGCCGACGGCGGACGGTATGGCCTATATGGAACATGCCGAGGTCCGCGACCCGGAGCGGGCCGGCGCTATCCGTGCCGACGCCGACCGCGCCGCCATTGCCTGGCTGCTCCGTAACGTCACCGGCTCGCCCGTCGTGCTGGAGGCGAGCGTGCCGCCCTATCGGTGGGGGGCGCGGATTGCCAAGTACACGGGGCTGCCTGCCGTCCTGGGCTGGGATTGGCACCAGAAGCAGCAGCGCGGCGACTTTGCCTGGATGGTTGACAAGCGGCTAGGCGACGTGCGGACCATCTACAATGACCCCAGCCCCGAGGTGGCGCTCAAGCTGCTGCAACGCTACGACGTGAAATACGTTTACGTTGGCGGGCTTGAGCGAGCCTATTATGATGCTCTTGGCCTCCAAAAGTTCGAGAATATGGTGTCTTCCGGGGACTTCAAGGTGGCCTATGACGAGAATGAGGTTATCATCTACGAGGTAGTTGGCAGCTAAAGGGCCATGCTAACCGGGTGAAAGCGGCCAGCGTAGCACTGCTATAATCATATGCGCCGGGTCTCCGGCGACGGCATGGGGTAAAGGGCAGAGGCGTCCCTCGAATGCAACAACACCAGGCGAGAGGACAGGAGTAACAGCGCGATGGCGACTCGGCGCGCCGCAACCCGTCGGTCAGGTGGCAAGGCCCGCGGCTCGGCTGCTCGTGGTGCTGGCCCAGGGCACACGAGTGCCGATGGCACTACCGAGATGGACTCGGCGGCGCTCTCTTGGCGGGAGTGGCTGGAGCGCCCGGCCGTCCTCGGCCTGAACAACGGCCAGGCGCTGGTGTTGATCGGGTTGCTGCTGGTGCTGGTGCTCACCCGCTTCTGGGACCTGGGCACGCGGGCGATGCATCACGATGAGAGCATGCACGCGAAATATGCCTGGGACACCTATCGGGGCAGCTTCTACAAATACAATCCCCTCCTCCACGGACCGTTCCAGTTCCTCGCCGTGGCGGCGGCGTTCTGGCTCTTGGGCGCCACCGAGGCCACGGCGCGGGCCGTGCCGGCGGCGTTCGGCGTCGCACTCGTGCTGCTGATCTTCGCCTGGCGGCGTCAGCTCGGGACGCTGGGTCTGCTCTTTGCCGTCGCGTTCATCACCTTCTCTCCCGCCTTCACCTACTTTGCGCGGTTCTTGCGGGAGGACGCCTACGTGGTGACATGGACCCTGCTCTTTGCCGTCGGGTTAGTGAACTACATTGCCACGCACCGACGTGCCTGGCTCTATGCGGCCGCCGTCGGGGCGGCATTCGCCTTCACCACCAAGGAGACTACGTATATCACCATCTTCATCTTCGGCACATTTATTCTGAGTGGTCTGGCCCTGGAGTGGTGGCGGCGCCGCCGAGCACGCCAGCGCGCCGGGAGTGAGCCAGCCAGCCCGGTGACGGCCGCCTGGCAGGCCGTGTTCAAGGACCGCACCGCCTTCTGGGGAGCGGGCGCGTTTACCGGCTCCATCATCATCATCCTGGTGATCTTGCTGCTCCTGTTCACGAGCCTCGGGTCAAACCCGGCGGGGCTACGCGATGGATTCACGGCTTCCCTGACCTATTGGCTCGATCAGCACGACGTACAACGGGGGAATCAGCCGCTTTTCTACTATGTGCTGACCCTGAGCGCCTATGAAACCGTCATACTCGTCTTCGGGCTGATCGGTCTGGGGGCTGCCGTGCGCCGTCCGACGGTCTTCACCGGCTTCTTGGTGTGGTGGTTCGTGCTGGCGTTCGTGATCTATACCTGGGCCGGGGAAAAGATGCCTTGGCTCACGATCCACATTGCCCTGCCGCTCGCCATGCTGGCCGGCTGGTTCCTCGGTCGACTGTTCAGCCGGCCGCGCCCCTGGGACCGCGGGCGGCAGATAGCGGCCGGTGCCTTGGTCGTGCTGGGCCTCTACACCATCCACACGAGCTGGCCGCTGAACTTCGAGCGTGGTGACGTGCCCAAGGACATCTTGATCTATACGCAGACAGCGCCGGACGTGCCGAAGGTCGTGCGCGACATCGAGGACCTCTCGCTCAAGACCACCAGCGACAACAAGGCCATCGGTGTCGTGAGCACGGCCGGGACCTGGTGGCCGTTCTCCTGGTATCTGCGCGACTTCAAGAACGCCGAGTTTCCGGCCAAGCTGACGGCCGCGCCGACCAAACCGGTAGTGTTGGTGTCGCTCGACGAGGACCAACAGAATCGTCCCTTCCTCGCCGGCTACAGCCCGATTCGGTATCGGATGCGCTGGTGGTTCCCGGAGGACTATCGCAACCTCACGTTCTCCACCATCTGGGGCGTATTCAGCAGTAGTGAGGTCCGTGATCCGTTCCTGCGCTGGCTGTGGCAGCGGGAGACGGTCAGTGCGCTCGGCTCATACGATTTCTACGTCTACATCAAGGACGGCTATGGCCTCACTTCGCCGCTGGTCGGTGCAGTGGCCTCGCCGCAGACGGCAGAGGAGCAGGCGGCAGCAGCCGAGCGGGTGCGGCGCTACACGGAAGCGGCGGTCCCGCTGGAACAGGTCGGCACCATTGGCACGCCGGGCAGCGCCAGTGGGCAGTTGAGCGATCCGCGGGGGATCGCGGTAGATGACGAGGGCAACGTCTACGTCGCCGACGGGATGAACCACCGCATTCAGAAGTTCGATCCCAGTGGCCGGCTGCTCGTGGCGTGGGGCACGCAAGGCCAGGGTGCCGGACAGTTCACCGAGCCGCTCGACGTGTTGGTGGAGCCGGGCACCAACCGGGTGTTCGTTGCCGACACCTGGAACCATCGCATTCAGAAGTTCGACGCCAACGGGCAGCTCCTCGACCAATGGGGATCGCCGAGTCAACAGATCAGCCAGGAGCCGGGCCAGTTCTACGGCCCGCGGGCGCTGGCGCTGGCGGACGGCGTAGTCTACGTGACGGATACCGGCAACAAGCGCGTCCAGAAGTTCGATCCGGACGGCAAGTTGCTGGGGCAAGTCGGGGCGGCCGGCCAGCTCGATGAGCCTATCGGCCTGGCGATCACCCCGGCCGGCGATGTCTACGTCGCCGACACGCATAACGGCCGCATTCAGCGGTTCGACCAGGACGGCAACGCCGTGGCCTCCTGGCCGGTGCCCGGTTGGTCGGATCAGGTGCGGAATGAGTCGTACTTGGCGAGCGACCCGCAGGGGAATATCTACGTCGCCGATTCGGTCGGTCAGCGTATCCTGAAGTTCGATCCCGACGGCACGCTGCTCGCCGTCGGGACAGTGCCACTCGCTGGTGGTGAGGGCCTCAACCTGCCCAGCGGCATCGCCGTGTGGGGGGACAAGCTGTACGTTGCCGATACACTCAATGGTCGGATACGTATCTTCAACGTGCTCCCTGACGTGGAGTAGCCCCCCTATGGTCTCCCCTGAGAAGGGTAGGTTTTTTGTCTGCATCAAGATTTTCGGGATGCAAGGATGAGCAGGATGGATTCCCGCTTTCGCGGGAATGACGGAAAGCAGACCTACCCTTGTGAGCTTATGGCCCCCCCGCTATGCAGGGGGGCGGAGGCGGCCAGCCGGCCTACAAGCGGCGGGGCCGATCCAGGAGGACGATGAGCCGTGGCCGTGCTACACCTGCTGTGGTGGTGGCTCGTCGTCCAGCTTCTAGGGCTGATAGCCCTCCCGATTTGCTTGCAGGTCTTGCGGCCGCTACCGGACCGCGGCACCAGTGTCGCCAAGGCGTTCGGCATCCTGGTCTTCGTCTACCCGCTGTGGTTTTTCGGCTCGCTCGGCTTCCTCGACAACAGCCGCTTCTCCTACGCCTTGGTGCTTGTGGCCATCGGCGCGCTGTCCGTGGCGATCTGGCGGCGCTCGGCGGCCGATCTGCGGTCTTTCTTGTGGTCGCATCGCCGGCTGCTGATCGTCCAGGAGGCGCTCTTCCTCGCCGCCTATCTGGGCTTCGGGCTGATCCGCATGTTCAACCCGGAGGTGGTGAATACCGAGAAATTCATGGACTTCGCCTTTATGAGCGGCGCCTGGCGGAGCGAGAGCTTCCCCCCGCTCGATCCGTGGTTTGCCGGCGGCACGATCAACTACTACTACTTCGGACACCTCGCCGTAGCCATCCTCACGCGCCTTTCGGGCCTGCCACTGGCGGTGACGTTCAACCTGACACTCGCGCTGCTGTTCGGCCTCGCCGCGCTCGGCGCGTTCGGTGTGGCCTACAACCTGGTGCAGGTACATCACCGGTCCCGGACACCGAGCGAGCCGGCGAGACAACCGGGCGGGCGCCGTCAGCGCGGCCGTCGCGGGCAAGGCGCGGATCGGGAGGCCGGGGGTAGCTGGTGGCGCCGGATCGGCACGATCCCGGCAGCGATGGCAACCGGTTTGCTCGCCGGGTACTTGCTGTTGATCGCTGGCAATCTGCACGGCCCGCTGACGCTGCTGCGCGATCCCGGGTATCTGGACAAAGACTTCTGGCAGGGCATGGGCTGGAACAGCACGCGCGTCCTGGTCATCAAAGCGGGGGAAGCGACGTTGCAGCCGCGCCCGGGACTGCCGGTGAGCGGAGTAGCTTCGTTGACCGATGCCGGCCTGAATCGGTCGGAGGTCACGCTGCAAATGGCCGGCCTGGAGCCACATGGCGCGTACCTCGCCTTGCTGGGCCGCGGCCCGTGTGGACAGCCAAGCGGGGAAGGCGAACGGCTTACCGCGTTACGGGCCGATCCGAGCGGCCGAGTCACCGGCGTCGTGACCATGGGCCGTCCGCTGACCGAGCTTACTACTGGCGCCTTCCACGTCACCGTCCGGCAGCCGGCCTCTCCGGCTGTGCCGCTCGCCTGTGGCGAGATCGCCGGGCGGGACCTCGACTACACCATCAACGAATTTCCGGCGTTCAGCTTTCTGCTGGGTGACTTGCACCCGCACGTGTTGGCCCTGCCGTTCACGTTGCTGGCGATCCAGGTCGCATTCAGCTGGTGGCTGCGTCCGCCGACGCCCCGTTGGTCGGCGTGGCGCCGCGACCGCGCCGAGGTGGGGCGCTTGCTCGTCGGCGCCGGCATGATCGGGGCGCTCTATAGCCTCAATAGCTGGGACTTCCCGACCTACTTCGTGCTCGCGGCCGTGGCTATGGCCGGCGCCATGATCCGGCGCACGCCGACCATGCGCGGGGCCGGGGCCGCCCTCGTGAGCGTGGCGATAACGGCAGTGGTCGCCGTCGTGCTGTTCTTCCCGTTTTACGCTGATTTCGAGCCACCGGCTTCCGGCCTGGGCCGCGTACCGATCAGGAGTCGGCTGGACCAGTTCGCTGTGTTCTGGGGCCTGCTGCTGGCGCCGAGTGTGGCGTTTCTGGCTACCGTCCTGCCGTGGCGGAGGCTCGGACTGACGCGCAGCGCCTTCACGGCGGCCAAGCAAGCGACCGGGGCGGCTACCGCGGGTGGTTGGGGGCGCGCTTCCGGCGCACTCTGGGTAGCGGCCTTTGTGGCGGTAGCGGCGCTCGCCACCCTGCGGGGGAACGGTGTGCTGGCCGGGAGTTTCCTGCTCGGTCTCGCCACTGCCTGGGCGATCTGGGCACAGCGCGAACGGTCGGCAGTGGTGTTCGGTTTGCTGCTGCTCGGTCTGGCTGCTGCCCTGATCGGAGTCTGCGAGGTGGTCTATATCCAGGACTTCTATGGCGCGGCCCTGCGCCGAATGAACACCGTCTTCAAGCTCTACTACCAGGCGTGGACGCTGCTCGCCGTGGTCGGGGCGTTTGGCGCTTACGTGGTAGGGAGCAGTCTGTGGCAAGCGGTGCGGGCGAGCCGCTCACCCTCCCGTCATCCCTCCCCACCATCCCGTCATTCCCGCGCAAGCGAGAATCCGCGTCTCGTTCCACTGCTCACCCTGGCCGGCGCGGCGGTAGTGGGTGTTGCACTGATCGCGCTGGGTCTGGTCTACCCGGCGGTGACGACGGCGCAGCGCACCGACGGCTTTCGCAAGACGCCGACGCTCGACGGGTTTGCATTCCTGAAGCAACATCAGCCGGAGGACTATCAGGCGGCCCAATGGCTCATCGAGAACGTGCCGGGGCGTCCGGTCGTGCTGGAAGCGGTGGGTGGGGCGTACAGCCAGTATGCGCGGATTGCTACCCAGACCGGTTTCCCCACGGTGCTGGGGTGGCCCCAGCACGAACGCCTTTGGCGTGGCGAGGCCGCCGGGAGCGCCATCGCGGAGCGCGAGCGCGACATTGATACAATCTATCGTGCGAGCAATCTGGCTGAGGTGCAACACCTCCTGGAACGTTACAGCGTGGAATACATCGTCTACGGCTATCTCGAAGCAAGCAAGTACCAAGACTCCGGTGCCGCGGCGCGTGCCAAGTTCGACACCGGCCTGGAAACGGTGTTTCGGGCCGGCAACACCGCGGTCTACAAGGTAGGAGCCGGCGGCCCGCTGAAGAGCGGTGCGCCCGCGCAGCTTCCCCGCGGCGGTGCGGCGGCGGGGTGAGCGGCCGGTGGCGCTCCGATGACCCTCTGCTATGAAGACAATCATTGTGCTGCCCACCTACAACGAGGTAGGCAATCTTGAGCCGTTCACCAAGGCGGTCCTGGCGCTAGAGCCGCCCGTCAGTATCTTGATCGTTGACGACAACTCACCCGATGGCACCGGCGTCCTCGCCGACCGCCTCCAGGCTGCTGCGCCGGGGCGCATCCACGTGCTCCACCGGGCCAAGAAAGAGGGCTTGGGAACGGCCTATATTGCCGGCTTTCGGCGGGCACTGGAGTTGGGCGCCGAGCGTATTTTCGAGATGGATGCGGATTTCTCGCATCCCGTCGAGGCTGTTCCGCGTATGGTGCAGCTCAGTCGGGAGTACGACGTCGTGATCGGATCGCGCTACGTGGCCGGTGGCGGTGTGGATTCCCACTGGCACCCGCTGCGTCTTTTCCTCAGCCGGGCCGGGAACGTGTACGCACGTTGGGTGACCGGTCTCCGTATACGCGATACGACCTCCGGTTTTCGCTGTTTCCGGGCGTCCGCATTGCGTCAGGTGCCCCTCGCGGCCATCCGCTCCCAAGGCTACGTCTTTCAGGTCGAGCTGATTTTGGCCTGCCAGCTTGCCGGCTGCCGGATCATAGAAACACCGATCTTCTTCCGCGACCGGCGCGTGGGTGAATCGAAGATGGATCTCCCGATTGCCTGGGAGGCGCTCTGGCGAGTGTGGCGGCTGCGTCGCGCGGCTCCCCGGCAGGGTCATATCAGGAGGACACTCCGGCCCCCCGAGGATGAGCGCTTGTGATCCGTCACTCGTACACTATCCTCGGGGTCGTTATCAGTGCGCTGCTGCTGTGGCTGGCACTGCGGACGATTGACTTCCGGGAGGTCGGCGCAGCGTTCGGCACGGCCAACTATGCGCTGCTCGTCCCCGCGCTGGCGCTCTATTTCGCTGGGGTTGCCGTGCGGGCCGCGCGTTGGCGCGTCTTGCTTGCACCGCTCCAGGAGGTCGCGGTGGGACGCCTCTTCCCCATCGTCGTGATCGGCTATATGGCGAACGATATTCTCCCGGCGCGACTCGGTGAAGTAGTGCGCGTGGACGTGCTCCGTCGTCGTGAGGGGGTCAGTCGTGCCGCATCTTTGGCGACGGTGCTGATCGAGCGCATCTTCGACGGCTTGTGCTTACTCATCTTTGCCGCGGTGACCCTGCCGCTGGTGGCGTTGACCGGTGACTGGCGGGGGCCGTTGCTGCTCGCTGCCGTCCTGTTTGCCGGCGCTGCCGCCAGCCTCGTCGTGATCGCCGTGCGGCCGACGTTGGCCGTGATCCTGGCCGAGCCGGTTATCCGGGTGTTGCCGCGCGGTCTGCGCGGACGGGCGCGTAGACTCGTCGAGTCGGTGGTGCGGGGGGTGTCGGTGCTCGGCGGCGTCCGGGCAACGCTCTGGGCACTGGGATTGACGGTAGGGGCCTGGCTGTGCGAGGCTGGGTTATATCTCGCGTTACTCTATGCCCTAGCTATCGAGGGTCCGCCGCTGGTGCCCCTCGCCGTCCTGGCCACGAGTATCGCCAACTTGGGTACGCTGGTGCCGTCATCACCGGGCTACGTGGGCGTGTTTCACTATCTCGTGCAACAGGTACTCACCCAAGCCGGGGTTCCGCTGGGTCAGGCCACCGTCTACGCCGTGCTGGTACATGCTGCCCTCATTGTGCCGGTGACGTTGCTGGGGCTGTATTACGTGTGGTGGCTGGGGCTGGGGAGTTCGTGGCTCCGGGCGGTGAGTCGTGGCCCGCGACCGGTGGCCGGCGACCGGGCCGCGGCCAAGGTGAGGGACTAAAGCGGCAGGAGTGATACCGTTGATTCGATCACTGTTCACTAACCCCAGAATGTGGCGCGTGGGTCTCACCCTCGGTGTGATGGGGGGCGGCGCCTGGGTAGCGGGACGCCTGATTAGCAAGCGTTTCGGCGACCGCCTCGTGAACTGGGAATGGGCGGCGCAGGTAGCAGCGTTGGCGAGCCGGTCGCGCACCCCGGAGGCGCCCTGGGACCGTCGGCAAGCACAGCAGCAGTACGCCGACTATGTGCGCCGCAGCCACGATCTCGTCGCGGAATATACCGGTGTGACGCTGCCCCAGCCGCTGACGAACGTGCGTACCCTTGACCGCCGGGAGTGGGTCGAGGCCAACGTTGCCAACTTCCGGGTCCTGTTCGACTTACTGGAGCAGACGTACCAGGCGGTGCTCAAGCGCACGTCGGCCGGCGGGGCGCTCACCGGCCTGAGCCAGGTCGCGCTCAGTATGGAGGTCGGCTTGTTGCTCGGCTACCTCGCCCGCCGCGTACTCGGTCAGTATGACCTCTCTATCTTGGGGCGCGAGCCGGCCAGTAGTGGGCAAGTGTATTTTGTCGAGCCGAATATCGGCAGACTGGAACAGCGCTATGGGCTGCCGGCCGACGACCTGCGCTTTTGGATCGCGCTGCACGAGGTCACACATGCGTTCGAGTTCGAGGCGCACCCGTGGCTGCGCGAGCACTTGAACGAGGTGGTCACGGTGTATCTGGGCAGTCTGGCCCTGGACCTGTTCGGCAACCGTCAGGACCTCCCGTTGGCTACGTTTTTGGGGCGCCTGCGGGCCAATCTCGCGGAAAACCGCCATCCGTTGGAGCTGGTGATGTCGGACCGACAGCGCCGCATCTTCTGGCACTTGCAGGCGCTGATGGCGCTGATGGAGGGCTACAGCAACCACGTCATGCAGCAGGTGGGACAGCACTACTTGCCGTCTTATGAGCGATTGCGACGCCATTTCGAAGAGCGGGCGCGACGGCGCGGCGCGGCCGAGCAGCTCTTCATCCGGCTGACCGGCCTGGACTTGAAGCTGGAGCAGTATGCGCTCGGTGAGCATTTCGTCAACACTGTGGTCGAGGCCCGCGGCATCGAGGTGATGAATCGGGTCTGGGAAGGGCCGGAGATGCTGCCGACACTCGACGAGATCAAAGAGCCGCTGCGGTGGTTGGATCGGATTGAGGCCGGCTCGACCGCAGCAAGTGCTGCTACCGCCTCATGACCGGCGTTTTCTCGGTCTTTTTCCCGTCACCGCCGGGGGGCCACCGGAGGATGCACGATGAGCAACTCGACCTTTATCACCCGGGTCAGGTTGAGCAACTACAAGAGTATCGCTACCTGTGACGTGCGGCTCTACCCCTTGATGTTCCTCGTCGGACCGAACGGGGCGGGAAAGAGCAACTTCCTCGATGCCTTGCATTTCGTAGCCGATGCCCTGCGCGTATCGCTGGACCATGCCTTGCGGGACCGGGGGGGTATCAATGAGGTGCGGCGGCGCTCTACGGGACACCCGACGCACTTCCGCATTCACCTAGACTTCAAGCTCGGCTCCGGGGCGACCGGCGACTATTCCTTTCGTGTCCGTGCAAAATCGGACGTCGGGATCGAGGTCCAGGAAGAAGAGTGCCGCGTGCTCCACCCGGAGCCAGCATCACTTGGGACAGAATCATATTTCAAGGTTCAGAAGGGAGACGTGACGAGCAGCGCCAAAGCTCCGCCACCGGCCGCGGCCGACCGGCTCTACCTGGTGAATGCCTCGGGTCTTCCTGAGTTCCGCTTGGTCTATGAAGAGCTATCGCGCATGGGCTTCTATAACCTCAACCCGGATCGCATGGGCGATCTACAGCTACCTGATCCTGGAGAGCTGCTCAAGCGAGACGGGAGTAATCTCGCCAGCGTCTTTGACCAATTGGGTAAGCGCAACCAGGCAGCAAAGCAGCGGATCGAGGAGTTCTTGGCCAAGGTCGTGCCGGGTATTGTGGGGGTGGACAGCAGGGTATTCGGTCCCAGAGAGACACTCGAGTTCCAGCAAGAGGTCCGCGGGTCTCGGTCTCCCTGGCGCTTTCTTGCTGCCAATATGTCTGACGGTACGCTCCGCGTTCTGGGTATTCTCGTGGCGCTCTTTCAACTCAGCGGTGGTGCATGGCGGGTGCCGCTCGTCGGCATCGAAGAGCCGGAGATAGCGTTGCATCCAGGCGCGTCCGGAGTGCTGCGTGACAGCCTGCACGAGGCCAGTCGGCAGACGCAGATCATCCTCACGAGCCATAGCCCCGATCTCCTGGACGATGATAAGCTCGATCCGGACTCGATCCTGGTCGTTGCTGCCGAGGCCGGTGTCACCACCATTAACCCGCTCGGCGGTATTGGCCGTTCGGTACTCCATGACCGGCTGTACACGGCCGGGGAGTTGCTGCGGCTCGGTCAGCTAGGCTAGGCGGCGGAGACGAGTTGGGCGGAGGGGGAGATTTCGAGGTCCCAGTCGGCGACGTGGCCGGCCTGCCAGCGGCGGTAGCCGGCCCCCCCAATCATCGCGGCATTGTCCGTGCAGAGATCAATGGTGGGCATCTGCACCGGCACGGCCGCTGCGCTCGCCAGCGTCTCGCGGAGCGCACCGTTGGCAGCGACCCCACCGGCGAGGAGGATGCACCGAGCGCGAAACTGCTCCGCTGCCTGGCAGGTCTTACCGACGAGGACATCCACGACCGTCTGCTGGAACGCTGCGGCGTAGGCGCTGACCATGGCCGGTGTCAGCGCGGCGGTGCCGCCGGCAGCTTCTACGTGGCGGAGCATCGCCGTCTTGACGCCGCTGAAGCTGAAGTCGTAGGTACCCCGGAGCCACGGCCGGGTCACCGGTGGCTGATCCTGCTCCGGGGTGGCACGCTGGGCCGCTCGCTCGATGAGCGGCCCGCCCGGATAGCCCAAGCCCAGCAGCCGCGCCACCTTGTCGAACGCCTCCCCAGCAGCATCATCGCGAGTACGGCCGAGCAGCCGGTACCGCAAATGGTCCTCCATGATGACCAGCTCGGTATGTCCCCCCGAGACCACCAGGCACACGGCCGGTAGCTCCGGCGGTTGCGGCATATCGGTGCCAGGCTGCCGGGTCTTCACGAGCCAGTTCGCGTAGATGTGTCCCTCCAGGTGGTTGACCGCGATCAGTGGGAGGCCGTGGGCAAAGGCGATACCCTTGGCCATGTTCACCCCCACGACCAGCGCGGGGGCCAGGCCCGGCCCGTTCGCCACGGCGACTGCTGACAGGTCGGACCACGTGACCTCGGCGTCGCGCAGCGCCTGCTCGACCACCGGAACGATGCCCCGGATGTGCTCGCGGGCCGCCAGCTCGGGCACGACACCGCCAAAGCGCCGATGCAGCACCTCCTGAGTCAGGACAACGTTGCTCAGGATGTAGCGACCGTCGGCGATCACGGCCGCCGTCGTCTCGTCACACGACGTTTCCAGGGCAAGCAATGTATCCATAGTGCAGTGATAGTAACACTCCCGCGTCCTTCGCGGTGACGTGCCGGGGACAGGCACCGTCATTCCGGGCGTAGGACACCCCATGAGCCGTCAGGGGCGATAGGTGTGCTCCTGGATACCGGCACTGCTTTGGAGCAGACGGGCGCCGGTCAGTGGGTCGAGCTGGACGATCACCGGCTCCCCCCATCCGGCCCAGTCGTTGGCCGGGTCCTGCCGGCCATCCGTCCGCAGCGTGAGCTGCACGTGCTGGCCCGCCCAGGGGCGCAGGTCGGCCACCACGTCGATCCAGCGCCGGTGCTCGCCCTGCGCGCGGGGATGATTCGGCAGATCGAACAGGGTCGTTTCCGGCCCGCCGGCCGGTGTAATCGTGGCGATAAAGCGCACGCCGTCACCCAAGGGGGCCTGCCACATCGCCGGATCGAGCACGATCCCGGTCTGGAAGTAGGCATTCTCCGGGAGCGTCAGCGCAATGGTGACCGCGGCGGGGGGATGCATTTTCAGCCAGCGGCGCGCCCGTGGACCCACGTCTCGCAGGGGACGATCCTGGGCGTGGACGGCGAGGTAGCGCACGTCCAAGAAACGATCCGGCCCCAAGGCCGTCCCGGTGGGCGCCTGGACAGTGGCGTGTCCGGCGCGTAGGTCTTCGATCAGGTTGGTCACGATGATACGCTGCTGGGGATGATCTGCGGGCGGGGGCCACAGGGGAAGCACGAGGCGCACGCTGACGATGATGACGCCGAGGGCAATGATGAGGCTGGCACCGCGGAGAGCGAGCCGTTGGCGGGGCGTTGCACTGCGTTGGGCGGCGATGATCGTCCAACCGGCGAGGGCCAGGCAACCGAGCAAGGAGATGGTGGCGCCGACCAGGCGTGGGCCGCTGGGGCCAAACCGGATAGCGACGCGATGCTCCCCTGGGGGCACCTCGACGAGCAGGAAGCCCGGCTGGATGGCTTGCGTCTCGATCCACGGGGCGGGGGTAGCCGGCACCGGCTGGTCGTCCACCCAGGCCCGCCAGCCGGCAAAGGCGAGCTGGTGGAAGGCGAGGACCGCTGGTGCGTCCCCCGCGACGGTGACGTCGGCGCTGGTCCAGAGGGAACCACCAGATAGTTGCCGGATGGCCAGATTGCCCTGCCAAACGGTGACGCGGCCGCCGAGCCAGGCGGCTTCAGGAAACATGCGCTCGTAGAGCCAGAAGCCCCGGGCTTCGTCTTCATGCCAGGTAGTGAAGTGGGCGGTCTTGGGCAAGAACTCCCCGGTGGTGATGTAGAGCCGGTCGGGTGCGAGGCTCACGGTGCGTGAGAGTTCAGGGGTGAGCGGCAGGAAGCGGATGTTGTTTCGCGTCACCTCGGGACCAAGCGGGGTGAAATAGCCGCCAATGCCAGCGACCCCAAGGCCGACCACTACCAAGCTGATCGCCACGTAGGTCCGGCGGCGTGGTGTGGCCCACAGCGTCAAGGCCCCGCCGGCCGCCAATGCGATGCCGTAGCCGGCGGGGGCAAGCAGGCGAAAGGGAAACTGAATCATCCGCAGTGGCGGCAGTCGTTCCCAGAGCGGCAGTGCCCAGTCGAACGACTGCGAATAGCTGGCCACCGCCAAGAGGAGGCCGAAGCCGACCGTCAGGCTTCCCAACCGCAGGTGCTGAGGGATGGGATGCGGTCGGTTCAGAGCTGCTGAACGCATCCGCCTGAGGGGGGTCATCGCTAGGGCAAAGGCAAAGAGTGCGCCGAGGAACAGCACTCCCTGCCAGAGACCCAGTGGCACTGGGCCGCTGTTCAGGGTATAGGGGTAGATCAGGTGCAAGTCAACGGGAAAGCCGCGCATCCAGGGTGCCCGTTCCTGGAGTCCCCAGTGGGGCGAATGGTAGCCAGGCCAGGTCAGAAAATAGTGACGGTAGTTCAGGTCTCCAGCGTGGAGCCGGTCGGTCTGCATGAGGGGGATTTCCAGCAGAGCCGGCAGCCAGAAGAAGGCCGTGAGCAGCGCGGCGCCCAGCGCAGCGCCACCGAGCAGGAGCAGTGCCCGGCGGTGTGGCCGCCAAAGCCACAAGCAGACGATCCACGCCGGGGTGATCAAGGCCCCAAAGAGGGTGGAGATGTTATGGGTCAGCAACAGGACGATGGTGATGGCACCCGTGAACCACCACCATGCGGTGAGTCGGCGGCCCTCAGCGGCGGCAAACCACAAGCCGGTACAACCCACGAGCAGCCACACGATTAAGCCCAGCCCCAGTGTTTCCGGGATGGCGCTGCGTAGAAAAAGATTTGGCGGCAGTGGATACGGTGCATAGGCGACGATAGCAGTAGCGAAGAGGGCTGCCGGTCCGTGGCGCCAGAGTTGCCAGCCGAGCGTATAGAACCCGGAGATCATTCCCAACGCCCCTATAGCGCCCACGAGTTGCAAGCTGCCATAGATTCCTGCAATTGGGAGAGCCCAGGCCAGCAGCATCGTCAGGTAATGGCTCGCCGGCGCATAGAAGCTGAGGTATGGGTAGCCGTAGCCGCCATAAGGCTCCGCAAACCAGCGCGGGTACCAGTCGCCACTGGCGATATGCTGCTGGAGCGAGTAGGGCCTGACTAGGTGGACTTCACCATCGTACAACTCCCAGAGATCCAGGGCAGGATGGAGAAAGGGGAGCCACGCTGGCGCCGTGAGCGTGAGCGCGAGCAGCAGGCCCGGTAGCCAGGGTGGGACGGTCGCGGCGAGGGGCGCCGGGTTTCTCCAGCGCGACGCTATGCGCCGTCCATGTGGGATAGCCGAGCGGAGGATGGTGCTCATCGGGCCGACTTCTGTGGCATGTTGGATGTGGTGCGAGGCAGCAGCCAACACACCCGCTCTTGGATTCCCGCTTGCGGAGACCTGTGCATAGCCTCCAGATGGAGTGCGCGAGGGACACTGCTCCAGTCCTCGCTGACCTGGGCGGGGCGGGGTTTGGATTCCCGCTTTCGCGGGAATGACGGAGGGGGAGGCGGGAATGACGGGTTACGCAAAGGTCTCCTTTCGCGGGAATGACCGGGAAATGCCAACAAGACCTCATCACTCATGAGGCCGCGTGCTCCCAGTGGATGCGCGCTCTGAGCGTCTGTGTGGCCGCGGCGAGCCGTTGCCGGGCGCTCGGTGCGGCCAGCTTTTCGCTCCACATGATGAGTGCGTCCTCGCCGTTGTCCGTGTAGTAGCGGCGACGCATTCCCTTTTGCCGGAAGCCCAGCTCTTCGTACATCTTGATCGCGATGGCATTGCTCTGGCGGACTTCGAGTGTGACCGTGCGCGCACCCAAGTTGCGGGCGAGGCCCATCAGCTCCAGCATCAGGACCTTGCCGAGGCCAAGCCCACGGAAGGCCCGCCGCACCGCCACGGTCGTGATGTGCGCCTCGTCAACCATCAGCCACAGGCCGGCATAGCCCACAACGGACGGGCCGGTCGGGTCCGGCTCCCGTAGGGGCGGACGGCCCCAGGGCAGCAGCGAGAGTGGAAAGGGGCGCTGCTCCGGGCGCACCGGCAGTGGTGGCACGAACTCGCCAGGGGCCGGATGGTAGCGGAGCACGAGATACTGCGCCATGCGGTTCGATTTGATTTCCTTCCGATACGCACCCGCGGGCCACAGCACGGCGAACGACTCGCGCTCGATCTCGACAATCTCCGGGATGTCGTCGGCGTGCATCGGCGCCAGGACGTAGGTGCCGGCGCCTACCTGAGTCGTCATCATGTCCGTTCGTGTGCCCCGGCTGCGGGTCGCCGTCGTGGCGGTGGCACCACGTCGAGCCGGGCTGCCTCGGGGCTGGTGCGGCGGACGTAGAGCGGCTCCAAGCCGGCCGGGTCGCCGGCCGCGGCCGCCCGCTCCTTGCCCAGTGCCACAAGATACCCTGGCCGGCGCAGCGCGGCAGCCGGGGGCACGACGGTAACGTGGTCGACAGCGTCCGTCGTCAGGACGCGGGCCGTCTCCAAAGGCAGCTCACCGCCCACGCGCATCCGCACCGCGGCGGCGCCAAGCTGCGCGACAAAATCGTCCGGACTCATGACGGCATAGCGTGAGACGCGCCACAGCTCGCCGCGACGTAGGCGATAGCGAGCGGCGTAGAGATTGCCGCGGCCAGCGTCGGCTACCGCGCAGACCTCCGTGCCGCGGGGCAGGCCGGCCACCGCCGTCAGCTGATAGGCCAGGGCATCCAAACCGGGCACGCCGACCAGCGGCACGCCACGGGCGAGGGCAAGCGCCTTGGCAAAGGCGAGGCCGGCGCGCAGGCCGGTGAAGGAGCCGGGGCCGGTCGAGGCGACCACGCCGGCCACCGCAGCGCCGTCCTGATGCTCGCCGACCGCAGCAAGGAGATCGTGGAGGGCCGGCGCAATCTGCGACGTATGGTGCCGGCTGCTGTGCCAGGTGCGTTCTGCGACCACGTGGCCGTGGCGCCAGAGGGCTACGCCTCCCAACCGGGTGGCGGTGTCAATCCCTATCCACAGCGCGTCGTCCGCAGCGGCCGGCACTGCCCAGCTCTGTGCCGACGCCGCGAGTCGTTCCGGCCACATGGCCGAGTCACCTCTTTCGAGGCCGGAGGATAGCATGAAATGCGCCGGGCGCACGGGACGGCGCCGCCGAGCACGATACCCGGTGGTCTCTGCTCACGACGAGGGTTGGGTGCAGTTGCTCGGGTTATTACTCAGGACCACAATGGTATGCCACGAGCCACCACTGTACTCGTAGAGCTTGCACGTTGCGACATCCAGATATAGGTCGCCATCGGTGGAACTGCCGCTCGGCGCGCCACTGCCGACCTTGAACCGGTTGCCGGTCCGTCCGGCATCGCCTTGGTTGCCGGTTGATCCCGTTTCGCCAGTTGGACCTCTCCGGCCTGTCTTGCCGATGGGGCCTCTATCGCCCTGTTCACCTTGAGGTCCGTCGGGGCCTTTCGGCCCGGGTGGGCCGGGTATGCCGATTCGCGTCACGTCGAGCAGTAACCCGGCCACCGCCGTATCGCCACTCCAACTCAGGATCGCGGCCGGCAGCAGGAGAATTACTGCAAGCAGGGCCATGAGGCGACCGTAACGCATCGCACCGCCTCTCTTGAACATTTCCGATCCTCCGTACACCTGATGCCGGGCAGAATGCCGTTTCAAGACTCGGTGGGGGTGGGCGTGTTGGTGGGCGCGTCAGTCGGTGTCGGTGTGTCCGTCGGCGTGGGGGTGCTCGTGGGCGTGGGCGCGTCGGTCGGCGTGGGGGTGCTGGTGGGCGTCGGCGTGATCGTGGGAGTAGCGGTGTTAGTCGGTGTTGGCGTAGCGGTGGGGGTGGGGGTACTGGTCGGTGTCGGGGTGATCGTCGGTGTCGGGGTGTTGGTGGGCGTGGGGATGCTGGTGGGGGTGGGCGTACTGGTGGGTGTCGGGGTGTTGGTGGGCGTCGGCGTGATCGTCGGTGTGGGCGTGATCGTTGGTGTGGCGGTAGTGGTGGGTGTCGGCGTGCTGGTGGGCGTGGCAGTGTTAGTCGGTGTGGGCGTGATCGTGGGCGTGGCAGTGTTAGTCGGTGTGGACGTGATCGTCGGTGTCGGGGTGATCGTTGGTGTCGGGGTATTGGTGGGCGTGGCGGTGATCGTCGGTGTCGGGGTGATCGTCGGTGTGGCGGTGATCGTCGGTGTCGGGGTGATCGTTGGTGTGGTGGTGCTGGTGGGTGTCGGGGTGCTGGTGTGGACCTGCTGACTGCCGGCACCTACTGCCCCGCTGTTGCCGCTGGGCGTGGGCGTGGGCGTAGCGGTGGGTGTCGGGGTGTTGGTGGGCGCGGGAGCGGCACACAGCGGCGTGGTGAACGTGGTGTCGGTGTTCAATCTGAGGGTAGTCAGATTGGTCATCCCCACGTCCTTGTACTGGTTCAGCTCGGCCGACGTCGCGTCCCGGGTATTGCCGAGATACAACTGCGTGAGCGCCACCAGCCTGGACCCATCGGCGTAGTCGAACACGGAGGGAGCCACGTTGCCCAATTGGTTGCCGGTCAGCCACAACCGTTGCAACTCCGTCATCCCCGTGAACAGGTTACTGGGCAAACAACTCAACCGGTTGTCTTGCAGGAACAGCCGTCGCATGTCGGTCAGCCCCTTGAACTGGTCTTGGTGCAGCGAGTGCAAATCGTTGCCGCTCAGGTACAGATATTGCAGGCTGGTCAGCCCCGTAAACTGGTCTTGGGGCAGCGAGGTCAATTGGTTGTTGTGCAGGTACAGCTGTTGCAGTTTGGTCATCCCCGCAAAATCCCCGGCGCGCAGCACCATCAACGATTTGGATCGAATATCCAGAATCCTGATTGCGGCGAGGTGGGCTGCGGTGACATTCGCACAGTCGGAGACATCGGGGAACTCGGCGACGACGGCATCCACGACTTTCTGGGTGCGGCCTTGCAGGGGGCTGCTGCCACAGGTCGTGGCGGTGGGTTCGGGGACGGGGGTGCGCGTCGGGGTGGGCGTGGGCGTGATGGTAGGCGTCGCGCAGTTGGCGAGGGTCGCAACGTGTTGCCAACTGGTACCATTGTGCATGTAAATCCGGCAGCCACTCGTCCCGGTCTGCAAGTACGTATCGCCGGCCTGGCCGGCTCCGCTTGGCACACTGCTGCCACTCGACCACTGGCTGCCCCGCCGGCCTTCAGCACCTTGAGTCCCCTGGGAGCCGGTAGGCCCTTTAGATCCGGTTGCTCCCTGCGGCCCCTGTGGGCCGACTGGGCCTTTCGGCCCCGCAGGTCCCGCGGGGCCTCTAGGGCCCGGAGGGCCAGGTGTACCGGCTAGAGTCGGTGTTGGCGTCGGCTGGGAATTTTGCTGCAGTTGGGCGCGATGCACGGCCTCATCGAGTGCGGCCTGTGGTGACGGCGCTACCCAAATGGCCGCCGCGGTCAGGCCAAACGCCAAGAGCGCCACGACCAGCGAACTGTTGATCCAGTGCCGGGGCCACCGAATACGTATCTTCCGGCGCATGGTAATTCGGTAGCCTCCTCTCTCCAAGATTCGCTGCTGCTATTCCGACGTGGCCAGCACGCAGTCCGAGACCGTGACTAGCAGATTCCACCGGCTGTCGCTGCTGCTGTATTCGTAAATGCGGCATTGACTACTTTCAATACGGAAGTAGACATCGCCGTTTTGGACGTCGCTGGTCGGCGGGGCGACGCTGCCCCACCGCCACCAGCCAGCTCCGCGAATGCCTGTAGGACCCTCGGCGCCAGCGGAGCCAACGTTCCCGCGGCGGCCTTTGCGCCCGGGGAAGCCCTGAGGTCCTTGCTCACCCTGCGGGCCGAGATCACCCTGCGGGCCTTGTGGGCCTGGGGTTCCCCACGGTGTCGGCGTGGGGGTGGGCGTATTGGTGGGGGTGGGCGTGTTGGTGGGCGTGGGCGTGTTAGTCGGCGTCGCAGTGTTAGTCGGCGTGGCGGTGTTAGTCGGCGTATTCGTGGGCGTGTTGGTCGGCGGCGGTGGCGGAACGGGCGTGTTCGTAGCAGGTGGTGGCGGGACGGGGGTGTTGGTGGGCGGGACGGGGGTGTTGGTGGGTGGGACGGGCGTATTGGTCGGCGGGACAGGCGTGTTGGTGGGTACGGGGGTATTGGTGGGCGTGTTAGTCGGCGTGGTGGTGGGTACGGGGGTATTGGTGGGCGTGCTGGTCGGCGTGTTGGTGGGTGTGGGCGTATTGGTGGGCGTGGGGGTGCTGGTGGGCGTCTCCAGTGTGATGGGCGCCGTACTGAGGGTCGGAGTGGGCGATGCGCCGTCGGGCGGGAGGCCAGGCACATCGATAGGCGGGAGCAGGGTGTCGGGGGTGGGCGTAGCGATTGGTGTCGGGGTAGCAGTGGTGACGGTCACGGAGGTAGGGGTAGCGGTCGGTGTCGGGGTAGGAGTGATGAAGGCACCGACAGTGGGGGTAGCGGTCGGCGTCGGGGTAGGCGCGATGAAGCCAACGGGCGTGGGCGTGGCGGTGTCAATGGGCGGGAGGCCAGGCAGACCGATAGGCGGGAGCAGGGCGCTATCGGGGGTGGGGGTAGCGATTGGTGTTGGAGTAGCAGTGGTGACGGCCACGGCGGTAGGAGTAGCGGTTGATGTTGGGGTAGCAGTGATGAAGGCACCGGCGGTGGGCGTAGCGGTCGGCGTCGGGGTAGGGGCGATGAAGCCAACGGGCGTGGGCGTAGCGGTGTCAATGGGCGGGAAGCCAGGTACACCGATAGGCGGGAGCAGGGTGTCGGGGGTGGGGGTAGCGATTGGTGTTGGAGTAGCAGTGGTGACGGCCACGGCGGTAGGCGTAGCGGTTGGTGTCGGAGTAGCAGTGATGGCGGCACCGGCGGTGGGCGTAGCGGTCGGTGTCGGAGTAGGCGCGATGAAGCCAACGGGGGTGGGCGTGGCGGTGTCAATGGGCGGGAAGCCAGGCAGACCGATAGGCGGGAGCAGGGTGTCGGGGGTGGGGGTAGCGGTTGGTGTCGGGGTAGCAGTGGTTAAGGCACCGGCGGTGGGAGTAGTGGTGGCGGTGGGTGTGACGCCGGGCGGGAAGGTAGCGGTTGGGGACGGGGTGACGCCGGGCGCGAGTGTGGCAGTGGGCGTGGGGGTGACGCCCGGCGGCAGTGTGGCAGTGGGAGCGGGAGTAAAGCCGGGCGGGAAGGTGGCGGTCGGAGAGGGACGGACAAGCTGTGCCGCAACGAGAGGAGCGGTCGGTGACGGGGTGGGTGCGGTGACGGGAGTGGCCGTGGGCGTGGTGGCCGGTGGTGGCGTAGTGCCGGGCACGGGCGTACTGGTAGCCGGCGGTGGTGTCGTGCCGGGCGCGGGCGTGCTGGTGGCCGGCGGTGGTGTCGTGCCGGGCGCGGGCGTGCTGGTGGCCGGCGGTGGTGTGGTGCCGGGCGCGGGCGTAGCAGTGGCCGGCGGTGGGGTCGTACCGGGTGCGGGCGTAGCGGTGGCTGGCGGTGGTGTCGTACCGGGCGCGGGCGTAGCGGTAGCGGTCGGTGGCGTGATGGCGGTGAGAGTGCGGGTGCCGGTGGGCGATGGAGGCGGTGCCGGGCCGGAAGCAGGCGCGGCAGCGATTGCTGCGGGTAGGTCACCGGGGAAGAACGCGGTCCCGGCCAGTGGTACGACGGCCACGACCTGGTCCCCGGACAGGAACGCGGTCCCGGCCACCGGCGCGGACGGCTGGAGCAGGTCGCCGGGGAAGAACGCGGTCCCGGGCAGTGGCGCGATGGCTACGATTTGGTCCCCGGCCAAGAACGCGGTCCCGGCCAGCGGTGCGGTTGGGAAGGGAGCATCGCCTGGGAAGATGGCGGCGCCGGGGAGGTATAGAAGTCCTGTCGTTGCGGGGGTAGGTGTGGGTGATGCCGGCGGAGCAGGTGCGGGCGTGGGTGTCGGGGCTGTCCCTGGCGGTGGGGTTGCCGGTGGCTGCACGGGGCCACCGCCGCCAGACAGCGACTTCGCGCTGGCGGGGCGAGGTGCGAGTAAGGCCAGCGCGACTGCGATGGCCAAGCCCAACACACAGATCGCCGGAAACAGGGAGTTGGTGATGGGCGGTAGAAACTTCATGTACGTCATCAAGACCAACCCCTACCATGAAGGTGTTTCTATAATACGCAACGCTCCTTTCGCGTGCAAGTTGTGACACCCCTGCTTGCGGCCATGTGAGACGCGGCAGCAAGCAGTAGGAAGATCAACGCTTTCAGCGACCAAAGGCTTGCCTGCAGAACCGTTCGATCAGCCGGCCGGACCGGTCACCGACCGGCACCACGCGGATGCTGCGCTCGGTGGCGCCGATGACGCTTAGGTGTACCTGGAGGTGCTCTGCCGGCAGCAAGGCGTCGGCGCGATCCGGCCATTCGATGACTACCGCGCCGTCACCGTATAGATAGTCTTCGATCCCGATGGATTCGAGATCGCTGCCGGGTGCCAGCCGATAGAGGTCAATGTGGTATAGCGGCAGCCGCCCGGCATATTCTCGGACGATGGTGAACGAGGGGCTGATGACCGGCTCGGTAATGCCCAACCCGCGAGCAATGCCTTGCGCCATGGTCGTCTTGCCGGCGCCGACGGAGCCGTCGAGTAGGATGAGATCGCCGGGCGCCAAGAGGCCGCCGAGTTGGGCGCCGAACTGCCCGGTCTGGCGGGCGCTGTAGCTGATAAAGTCGAGCGTATGCTGTGTGGCCACGCTGTTTTCCTCTCCGTCACTGTGCGGTGAGGCGGCGGAGCTACCTGACGGGCAAGCATAGCGAATGCTCCCGACGGCATACAAGGACAAGCGACCGGCGGCGGGTTGACGGGTTGATGGTGTTCCCATGGCTATCGCACGAGGTTGATAGGAGTCACGTCTGCTACAATGGTGGCGGCGCACGGCGAGCGCTACTCAAGCCGAAAACGGCACCCAGCCGGTGAGGATGGGCAGCCGGCACACCTGCGGCAAAGCACCCGCCAGGGTGAAGCGTGATCCTAGCCTACACTCCACTACCACCTGGGAGGTTGTAGCTTCGGCAGCCGCACGGCCCTAGGCCGCTTGTCTAGTAGGGAGACACGGTGCTACAGTGCGCCGCAGAACGCTCACCGGGAGAGATTTCCTACGCCAGCGACGCTGTGGAGGGCACCGCAGCCGAATCCTAGGAGGCAGATATGGTGGATGAAGGGCAGCACGCTAAAACGGTTGTGTTGCGTTTTGTGGTGCAGCAAGAAGAGGACCACTGGTTTGGCCAGTGTGTCGAGCTAGGCACCGCTGCCGATGGCCCGTCTGTGGATGCGGTTCTTGAGAAGCTCCGTAACCTTGTTGAGCTTACTCTGGACGGTTTGACTGACGCCGGCCAGCTTGAGCGCGTCTTTCGGGAGCGTCATATCCCCATCTACCTCACGACGCCCGATGTACTGACCGTTGCGGAGGTTCCGGTAAGCCAAGCCGAGCATAACGCAATAGTCACCTTACAAGCGTTGCCTTGGGCAGCGATTCAGCAGCCGGAGAAGGGGTTCGCTGTAGCCGGGATGTAGACATCATGGTAGTCGCAACTGTTCGGATGCCGGTGCGTTCTACCTTCGTAGGAGGAGTTAGTTTCTCTCAGGAGTGTAGGATTCATGGCCCAAAGAAGGCGTAGGGGGAGAAGTCCAAGACCTGGGCGCTTGCCCACAATTACCGGTAAGCAGTTGATCCGTCTGGTTGAACGAGAAGGCCGCTTTGACCGCCTCCGCGAGAACTCGCATGGTGTTATATTCGGTGGAGAAGGTGATGACGGTAGGTATATATTTACCACAATCCCGAATGAGAATGTGCCCCTAGGGAAGGGGCTGCGTGGTGCTATTCTCAAGCAAATGGGACTTGACTTGGATGGTCTACGCGACCTGATCGAGAAACATGGTCTGCGCTAACCCCCTGCGGATGAGTGGCGCCCGTGCTTCCCGGTATGCATGGTTCGCTTCCCTCGGCCATCCCCTGAACGGTTGTCAGCGGATCATTGCGCTCCAGGTTATGCCACTACAATCGCGCCAGTTGGAGCCGGTGTTGCCGTGTTGAGGCATAGGGGGTCGAGTGCCATATCACATCCTCAGCATTGCCCCGACGTCGTTTTTTGCCGACTACGGCTGCCACGTCCGCATCCTGGAGGAGATTCGCGCCCTCCGGCAGCTTGGCCACCAGGTCACGCTCTGCACCTATCATACCGGCGATCCGGTGCCCGGTATCCGCATCGTGCGGATGCCCCGTCTGTCCTGGCAGCGGCGGGTGCGAGTTGGCTCGCACTGGCACAAGCCCTATTTCGACCTGCTACTCACCGCGACCACGCTCGTGACCGCCGTCCGGCAGCGCGTGGACGTGGTTCATGCACACTTGCACGAGGGCGCGCTGATCGGCGCCGTGGTGGCGAGGCTGCTGCGTTGCCCGCTGGTGTTCGATTACCAGGGCAGTCTCACCGGGGAGATGCTCGATCATGGTTTCTTGTCGGCGCGTGGCCCACTGCTCCGGCTCTTCACCGGTCTGGAGCGGTGGATTAACGGCTTGCCCGACGTCATCATCACCAGCTCGGAGCAAGCGCAGGCGCAACTGGCGGCGACGGGCCGCGCGGACAAGCCGCTATTCGCACTGACCGATGCCGTGGACCCGGGCTTTTTTCGGCCCCGGCCCAAGGACGACTCCGAGGTAGCTGCCCTCCGCACGACGCTCGGCATCCCGGCCGACCGCCGCGTCGTCGTCTTCTTGGGCCTGCTCGCGGACTACCAGGGCATTCCGCAGCTGCTCCACGCGGCAGTGCAGGTCGTGCGGCAGTGCCCGGCCACGCACTTTCTCATCATGGGCTATCCGGGGTTGGAGCAATACCGCCGCATGGCCTTCGATCTCCAACTGCTCGACCACGTGACGTTCACGGGGCGGGTACCGTACCGCCAGGCGCCGCAATACCTCAGTCTGGGTGATGTTGCGGTGGCGCCCAAGCTCTCGGAGACCGAAGGGAACGGCAAAATCCTGAACTACATGGCGATGGAACTGCCCACAGTGGCGTTCGCTACGGCAGTAGCGCGGGAACTGCTCGGCCCGCACGGTGTCTATGCGCCGCCCGGCAATCCGTTTGCGCTGGCCGACCGGATTACGGAGCTACTCTCCGATCCCGCACGCTGCCGGGAGCTTGGCGCACTGCTGCGACAGCGAGCCTGCACGGAATTCTCGTGGCGCGACAGTGGCCGGCGGCTCGCAGAATTGTATGCGGCGTTGCTTGCCGGTCGCTCGCCGGCCTCGGCTTGAGCCGGGCCGACCTGCGGTCATTAGGAAGTAGCCGATAGGCTCTCTTTGGTCAGTGTGGAACGTAGCGCCGGACTGATCCAGTAGCCGGACACGACCATCTGCTCCGCGAGCGCCGCCGCGTCGTCAATGATACCTCGCCGGTAGGCTTCCACCAGTACCCGTAGGCTACCGAACACTTCAACTCCGATACTACCTGCGAAGCTGCGCCCGCGACGTTCGTCTATGAGTAACGGCAGCCCCAAGGTGTGGGCGAGGAGAATAGCCTCACGCTCTCCCGCGTGGATGTTCGACGGAAGCTGCGCCAAAGGGGCGCGGTCGGTGAGTGGCCGGCGTTCAAGCCACGCGCTCTTCGCCACGTTCCGAGACCCCGGCCGCCCTCTGCCGGCCACCACAACCTCGTGGAATACGGCATCGGGTATCAGGACGCGGCGAAAGAGCGTCTCTAGGAGATTCAGGCGCCCGATTTTCCCAAATGCGATAAGCGGCCCGCTGTCGGACACGATCACCGCGGCTCTGCGCCTTCGAGCGGCCTGGTGAGTTCCTCGTGCCACTCGTCAGGAGACTGGCTGACTGCGGGGACATGGTGTGCCGCCATAACGTCTAGCAGTGCCCACCGGTCCAGGCCGAGCATAGCTGCGGCCTCCGCTTCGGTCAGACGGTTCAGGCGCAGCAGTTCCATGACCAGCATCTCGCTGATGCGGCGGGACGCCTCGGACTCGTTCCAGCCGAAGGGTGCCATGATATGGGCTGGCAAGCTGACCGTGAAGCTCTTGGCTGCCATGCCCGAAGTATAGCGTTTTGGCGTCTGCAATTGCGTCCTCATACCTATCGGGGGTGGGGCATCGGAAAAGCGGAAAGAGAGTGGATCGGATGGCATGGGCGGCTCCCTAGATCGGGAAGTCATCGGCTTGGCGTTAGTCGCTGTTGTGCCAGCTGGCGATGAAGTCTTCGACGTCGTAGCTGTCCGGCATGTCTACGACCGAGTCCGTCTGGGCCTCCAGGGGCGCAAAGCGGCGGTACAGGAGGTCCGTTTCCGCAGCCGAGAAGCGGTCGGCCATGTCTTGCAACAGGTAGAAGCTGGTGCGCTGGTCGCCGACGGCCTTGGACCGGTCGTTGTGGGGCAAGCTGGCGATCTCCGGGCGGGTCAGCTCATGGAGTTTGGTGGCCAGCCGGGACAATAGGGTTACGCACACCAGCCGCTCCGTTTCGCCCGGATGCAGCGCGGCTAACTCCGTTTGGAAGGCCGACTCATCGCGGTCCAAGATCGCGCGGAAGAAGGCCTCGATGTGGTCGCGCTCCTGCGCGTGCAGCGCCGCAAAGCGCTCGAACTGCGCCCGCGACGCCGGCGACAGGTGCTTGGTGAAGCCCAGGTCCCAGTAGAAGTGGGTGCTGTAGGGGAAGATCGCGCCGCCGAACGAGCGGTAGCCGAGGTGGATGGTGCGCCGGTACTTGGTGCTGTAGTCGCTCGGCCAGTGCAGGATCAGGTTGCTGTACACCACGCCGTCACCAGCCTTGAGCCGCACCTGCACGCCGTCCGGCAAGGGCACGCGCGGGTTCTCGGCTAGCTGCCGGTCTTCTGCCGCCGTGTTCGGGCGCCGGTGGCTGCCGGGGACCACCCACAGCACGTCATCGTCGTAGAGGGGGATGTTCCACTGGACGTAGCCCGGGGCGTTGGCCAGCATGTCCGCTTGCAGGCCCTGCAGCGGCGCCAGCCGGCGGCCGACGGCGTCGCGGTGCCAGGGGTCGGGGCCGTGGTCAGTCGCCGGATTGGACATGAAGAACATGGCAGTGGGGGCGGCCTCCGGCGCCTGCATCAACTGGCGGCTGACGCCCAGCGTGTGGTCGTGCAGGTTGAAGTCCACGGTGTCGGCGGTGGCCGCGTCCACGATGGCGTTGAGCACCACGCGCGGCTGCTTGGACTTGTAGTCCATCGCCACCGGCACGTCCCAGTCCAGCTCGCCGGACCAGATGCGATGCTGGCGCTCGACGATGGTCTCGTAGGTGGCGCGCAGGCTGTCGAGCTGCTCCGGTGGGACGACTTGGCGCAGAATGACAAAGCCGTCATCCAGTAGCTGCTGGGGATTGACTTGCATAGCACTCTCCTTCGCGGTCTCATGCTACCACGTCCGGAGGGAGGCCCCCCTATGGTCCCCCCGCTGCGGCGGGGGGACGGGACTTTACGCTCCGGAGATTACTGCGGTGCGGCCGGTGTTTAGCTGCGCCTCCGCACCGCCGCTACCGAGTCGGCCAGGGCCGCGACAAGCTGATGGGCATGGTCCAGGTCGCGGTGCGGATGGAGCGAGAAGCGGATCCGCGGCGTATCGTACAGGAGACCGTAGGTGGACCCCCAGCCGCGGGCGCGTAGCTCGCGGTAAATCTGCTCGACATCGAGCACGTCCGAGGTGAAATTCACGACCGGGATCAGCGGCTTGACGACGAGCCGCAGCTCCTCGATCCCTTCGATCCCTGCGACAATAGTATCCACTACCTCCAGGATGCGGCGCGCGGACTCCCGGTACCCGGCACGGCCGAGCCGCTGCATCACCGCCCAGGCCGCGGCCGCGTGATCGCCGGGCTTGGTGGCCGTGATGTTGTGGATGACGGTTGTCTCGATGGGAATGGCTTGCAGCATGGCCTCGTCGCGGATGAGGAAGAAGCCGGTGGCCACGGGCAGCAGCCCGAGCTTGTGCCCGTCGGTCATGATGGAGCTTACGCCCGGCAGGGAGAAGTCGAAGGGCGGCACATCGTAGCCCAGATCGCGCATGAAGGGGAGAAAGAAGCCACCGAACGCGGCGTCTACGTGGAGGTAGAGGCCGTGCCGCGCGGCGAGGTCCGCGAACTCGCCCACCGGGTCCAACTGTCCCAGGCTGCCGTCCGGCGCGGAGCAGACGAGCGCGATGGTTCGCTTATTTATCAGCGCCTCGACCTGCTCCATCCGTGGACGGTAGGCGCCGTCGAGCGGCACTTCGTGCAGCCGCAGGCCCATCAGCTCGGCAGCGACGCGGAAGCTGTAGTGCGCGGACTCGGGCATGATGACTTCGGGATTGTCCTTCCGCGCCAGATTGCGGGCCAAGCGCAGCGCCGAAAGGTTCGATTCGGTCCCCCCGCTGGTGATGAAGCCGACCGCCTCCGGGCGACCGAGCAGGGAGGCCATCATTCGCACGGCTTCTTTTTCGAGCCGGTGCGATCCCGGGTTCATGTCACGTGCCCATTCGGTAAAGAAGGTGCCGGCCGCCAGATCGGTGGCTTGCTGCGTGATCGCATGAGGCGGGCCGACGTAGCTGACGCCGAAGTTGTGCTCGACCGTGTAGGGGTCTTGGCTGAGGCGCTCGCGCACGCCGTCGAGCGTGGCTTCATCGGAGAGGCCCGCCTCGGGAAACGGCTGCGGCGGGGGCATCGGGTATGGCGGGCGTTTGTGCGTCTGCTCGAACTCCTGGGCCACGGCTCTACACCGTCCTTTCCGGATCGTCAGTGTGCGGGGGCCGGGGCATCGCCCCCCTATAGTCCCCCCGTTGCGACGGGGGGACGTGGATTCCGGCTTTCGCCGGAATGACGGATGGGCACCATTGGTCCGGCGCTACCTCGGCGAAGCGGCGCAGGACGTTCTCGGTGATGCGCGAGACGGTGTTGTCGTAGTCGTTGTACGAGAGGCTGCCGCGCCAGGCGATGGACCCGACGGAGAAGACCGCGCCTCCATGCGGTGTCTCGAAGTAGACCATATCGGCGCGAATGAAGGGATGTATGACGCCCTCTTGTGGCGGCGAGGTCGAGAGCACGCCGTCTATCCCCTTCGTGAACTGCAAGCGTTCGTCAATGAAGGCGTTGTAGCGGTGCGAGTGGCCGACGGACGACGCCAGCAGGAGGGCGTGTGGCGGCGTGCCCAGACTGAAGTCGAGGCGATCCATCTCGTAACCGGCTGCGCCGTGCTGCACCATGAGCGAGGGAAAGTCACCGATGGCCTCGTCGGGACCGATACCCTCGAAAATGAAGGCCGCGCGTGGGTCGAGGCTGCCCGGCTGCCGCACGTAGGGCGCGCCGCGATCAAACCCGGCCGCAGACGAGCCGACGCCGACGAACCGATTGGGCGCCCAGCCGCGGTTGCGCCAAATCCCGCCCGGCTCGCCGGTGGTGCTGTGGTAACGCTCGCCGGGGGGCATCTCGAACGGCCAACTCGTGCCCCAGCGACGGACCTCGATCACGTGCGGCCGCTGCGGATCAACCGACGTGACACCGAAGAAGCTGTTGCCGCCGAGGTACATGAGCCGCCCGCCGTCTTGCAAGTACGTGTCCAGCGCCGCCAGCATCCGGGACGTCCAGTACTCGTGGTGGGAGCCGGTCAGCACCACCTTGTAGGGGGCGAGCAGGTCCGCTCCTTCCGCGTGGAGGTCGTCGTCGGTGATGATGTCGGCGGCGTAGCCCTTCGCTTCGAGCCAGTCAATCAGGTACAGGTCGGCGGGAAAGCGGGCGGGCGCACCCCAAACCCGGTAGCGGAACTTCGGGCGCATGTTCAGGATAGGACGGAGCCGCGAGACATACGCGGTGCCTGACCCGTCGGAGTGGAGGTCGTATAGCCCCGGTAGGCCGTGCTCTGCCGCGTAGGCGTACTCGGCGCGATGGAGGTTCAGGTCCGCATTGGGGAGGTTTTCCAATTCCCAGATGCCGCCGCTGATGTCGCGGAAGTTCGCGTAGGCCAGGTAGTGGATCGTGGGGAACAGCACGGCGATGGGGGCGCTGCTCGTGCCCGGCGGCGGGCGGACGAAGAAGGGCAGGTAGTCCTCGTCGTCGTTGGCACGCAGACGCGCGGCATAGACGCCACTCGGCAGATCCGCCGGCACGGTGAGGGCAAAGTCGCTTTGCCAGGCGGCGTCTTCGAGATCGTCGTCGTGGAAGTAGATGGCGCCGTATTCGTGCGGCGCGAGCCGGAAGCTCGTTTCCGTGCCGGTCCAGTTGTAGCCGGTCACTGCCCGCGTTGGCATGTTGATCGCGCGTCCGTGCAGCTTGTTATCCGAGGTGTCCGTGATCTTGTCGGTGGCGATGTCAGCGCTGAAATCCCAGGCCGCGACCAACGCCGCGCCGCAATCGTGGGGCGATGCGCCGGCCTGGAGCGCGGCCACTTCCGCCGGACGCAGCGCCCGGCCAAAGAGGCAGGGCCGGTCGAGCTTGCCGTTGAAATGGCCGCCCACGGCGCCGCGCGTCGCCGGGTCGGCGGTCAGGTAGCCGGCCATGAGGAAAGGACGGCCGGCGTCGTGACGCGGCCGCACTGCTGCCATCCGCTCGACCACCGCGCGGCTGGTCTCGACCGGCCAGCGGCGCACCGGCTCTTGGTAGAGGTACACGCGGCCACCGGTGGCGTCGTAGGTCGCGGCGACGAAATACCAGTCGTGCGCGCGGAGCGGCGTGCCAGTCGAGAGGCGCTCGACGGTGCCGGTCCCGTCACCCAGCCATAGCGCGAGGTCGCCGGCCTCGTCTATGAACAAGCCGTAGCCGGCGCGGTCAGCGGCCGACCAGCACGTCAGCAAGCCTTGGCTACCGGCCTGAGGCATGGTGGGGTAGACCCAGGCGGCCAGCGTGAAGCTCTCGATCTGCCGTAGCGGCGTGCTGTCCTCCACGATGACGTAGGAGCCGCTGTGAATGTGCTGTGCCCGCCCCGGATACTCGCCGTTGATGTCGGACGCGACGAGGCGCTCCCTGTAACCGGGGCCTTGGGGATTTTCGTCACCGTGGATGAGGCGCACCAGGTCCGCCCGGTAGGAGGGATGGTCGCAGCTGACCATGAAGCGGATCGTGTCACCTGGCGCTACGCTGAGACGGTCGCTATAGCCGAGGAGTCGCATCCGAGTCACCTCTGAGGCTGCGTGACCGGCAACAAGGGTATATTGCGGTCGTACCCGGTCCTAGTGTTTGGCCGGTCATGTTGTCAGTGCCGGGAGCAAGCAGGGTATAGTATGCACGGCAACGGCGTCGGCTGGCCGGTTCCACTCTCAAATGGGAGGAAACGGGGCCGCTGACTGCAGCAAGGAGAGTGACGTTCATGACTATCCGGCTCGGTATTCTCGGCGCGGTCCACAGTCATCTGTCCGGCAAAGTGCGCGCGATCACCAGCGGCGCGGCCGGTGACATGGAGATCGCGGGCGCGTTCGAGGCCAATCCCGCAGTCCGCAGCCAACGAGAGGCCGATCCCATTTACGACGGCATCCGCTGGGCACCCCGCGCGGAGGACCTGCTCGCCGACGACACTATTCAAGGGATCATCATTGACGGGGAAATTTGGCAGTTCCTCGACGATGCCAAGCAGTCTCTGCTGGCCGGCAAGCACGTGTACCTGGAGAAGCCGGCCGGGACCTCGCTGGAAGCGTATCGAGAAGTGCTGGACATTGCGGCCGCGCGACAGCTTGTCGTGCTGATGGCCTACCACTTCCGCAACAGCCCGCCCTTCCAGCTACTCTACCGGCTAACGCGCGAGGGGCTGCTCGGCGACGTGTTCAGCATCCGCGGCCGGATCGGCAAGGGCAAGTCGAGCTATGATCGCTGGCTGGAGTCCATGCCGTACCCGGGGCACATCATGTTCGAGATGTGTGGCCACCTGATCGATCCGATGGTGGCCGTGCTGGGCCGGCCGCGGCGGGTCTCGCCTTTCCTGCGCTCCGACTTTCGCCGGCCGGAGAGCGGCGACGGGCCGATCATGATGCCGGTCCGCGGCATCCCCGACGAGGCGGCCGGTCAGCCGTTCGTGGACAATAGCCTGGCGGTGCTGGAGTGGGACCGGGCGATGGCGGTGGTGGAGTCGGCCGGGATGGAGGTCGGCGCCCAGCGGCGGCTGGAAGTGCTTGGCACCAACGGGACGCTGGTGATTGAGCCGCCCGGCGGCACGCAGGCGCGGCTGCACCTGGAAGCGGCGGCCGGAGGTTTCGAGGCGGGCTGGCAGACTGTGGACGGCGGCGACTGGACCGGTTTCGTCGTGGACCTGCACGATCTCGCGGCGGCCATTCGTGGGGAGCGGATGCCGCCGTTCGGTCCGGTGCATGACTTTGTTGTGCAGGAGACGCTGCTCCGCGCGTCCGGGGCGCTCTAGCGCAGCCAGGACAGCCGCGAGTACAGAAGCAGCCTACCTTTGGTATTGGAGGGATGAGCATGAGCAACAACGGAGGGTCCGGGGGACCACCATACGGCTGGGCGCTGATCGGGTGTGGCGGCGCCGGCAGCGGCCACGCCCGCGGGGCGGCAGAGACGCCTGAAGTCGAGGTGCGGGGGTTCTGCGACGTGGTGGCGGAGTCGGCCGAGCGGCTGCAGAGCGAGTACGGCGGCTACGTGACGTCGGACCCGCAGCGCATATTCGACGATCCGAGCGTGGACATCGTGTCCATCGCCACGCCGCACAGTATGCATACCGAGCCGGCGCTCGCGGCCATTGCGGCCGGCAAGCACCTGTGGCTGGAAAAGCCGATGGCGATGTCCACGGCGGAGTGCTTGCAGATCGCGGCCGCGCAGCGAGCAGCGGGCACGCAGCTGATGCTCAACTTCAGCTTCCGGTTTTCCGGGGCGGTGCGTGAGGCGAAGCGGCGGCTGGGGCGGCCGATGGTGAGCCATGCTCAATGTCTGATGGCGCCGGCCGACCTCAATCGGTGGCGCTGGGACCCGGTGATCGGCGGCGGGCCGCTGTGGGACATCGGCGTCCACATGGTTGACCTGCTCTGCTGGTTCCATGAAGCTGCTCCGGTGGAGGTGTACGCCACCGGCGGTCAGTTGACCCACCGCGAGGCGCTGGCCGGGACCGACATCGTGGATACGACGGCCGCAACGCTCCGGTTTGCGGACGGCTCCGTGGCGACGCTGCTGGCGACGGATGCCGACTTCAACGCCTTCGTCTCGAAGTGGTTCTTCGAGCTGTACGGCCCGGGGGAATCGGCAGTGCTCTACAACCACTGCGGGACGCTGGCCTACAGCGGCCCCGGCGACGCGCGGGAGGTCGAGACCCTGTCGCCGCCGGCCGTCCAGCGGATGCCGTACCTGATCGAGGCCATCCAACAGGGCGGCGAGAGCTACGTGCCGGCCCGCAACGGCATCATCGCCACCCTGGTCGTCGAGAATATCCTGGAGTCGGTGCGGAGCGGCCGGCCGCAGACGGTGGAGCTTCCCGCCGAGTTGGCGGGCGAGTAGAGTTGCGTCCGGCCCCCACCCTTGCCCTCCCCCGTTCCGACGGGGGAGGGAACACGCTCTCAGACCCCGCATAGGGGGGGTATCCCGCAGGAAATGCAAAGGAGCCGGCCCCAAGTCTGGGGCCGGCTCCACCGGCGGCTATGTGCGCGGCGTGACTACGAACTACTCAAGCAGGAACCCGTACTGGGCGTTGAGGACCTTCTCCAGCTCCGTGAGGGTCTGGGCTGCCGGGTCGCCGTACCGCGTGATGTTGGCGAGCACCGAGTTGATGCCTATCCGCAGTTGCGAGGTGGCCGGCGTGAAGGGGAAGGTCTTCCCATAGTCCAGGTATTCCATCGCGTCCTTGACCAGCGGCTCGGCTGCCCACAGGTCGCCCGCGTTCGGCAGTGCAGCGATGGCCTTGCGCGGCGGCAGATTCGCGCGAGCCTTCAAGTAGGTCAGCAGGTTTTCCGGTCGGACGAACCAGGCCATGAACGTGTAGCCCGCCTCCATCTTGGCCGCGTCTTCCTGGTTGACCAGACCCAACGTCCAGCTATCGAAGAGCGCCTTCTGCTCCTTGCCAGTGATGGCGGGTACGACGCCCATCAGATCACCGAGTGACTTGCGATAGCGCGGAATGCGGGTCATGCCCTCCAACTCGAGAGCCACGTCGCCGCGCTCCAGCCGGTAGTTCTCGCCGTGGGTGTACTTGGCGCCGATCTCGTTCTGGCGCCCACCACGCACCGGGCCGGCCTCGGCCTTCTTCGGGTTCTTTTCGCGGGCGATCTCGGCGAGTACCAGCTTGCGAACGTACTCCACCGCGCCGATGAACTCAGGCGAGGAGATGGTGAGCTGGGTTCCACTATCATCCACCATGTCGCCGCCGTTCTGGAGCACGAAATGCATCATGCGGTACATCTCGTTCAACTCGCACATGAACGGCGAGCCGTCCTCGCCAACGGCAGACTTAAGCCCGTCACCAATAGGGCCGGCCAGGTCGTCCCAGGTCCAGCCGCTGGTGGGCAGACTGAGGCCGGCGCGGTTCCAGAAGTCCTTGTTGACGTGCCAGACTTCCATGGAGACGCCGACGAGGAAGAAGTGCAACTGATCGCGCCACGTGACGGACTCCAGGATGCCGGGATAGAAGTCGCTGGCAACGGCGTCCGCCGTGGTCTTGTCACGCTTGATGAAGTTGTCGAGTGGAGCAACGAGTCCCGCACCGGCGTAAGCCCAGGTACCGGGCTGGTTGATCTCGCCAACTGCCGGCGGCAGGCCACCGGCCAGGGCCGGAACGAGGTCCCGCGTCCGCAGATACTTCTGGGCCTGGTTCGCGACCTTGATATTGGGGTGCTCCTGCTCGAACTGCATGACCAGGGTCTTGTAGGCCTCGACGACCGGCTCGTACCCCGTGACCCAAATGTCAATCTGCTGCTGGCCTTCCCACTTGGCCGCCGTCTCACCGACGTCCGATGGCGCTCCCCTGGTGCCTCCGCTGCCTACGGGTCCGCAAGCTGCCGCGACCACACTGCCAGCCAGTGCGGCCATCGTCAGCCCAACTGTGCGTCGACTCATCCGGTGTCCGCTGGGTGCCATACCAACCCTCCTCTTAGGTTGTTTCCGCCCTCCCACCGGGAGGGGTCCCCGCTGTCCCTCAGCGCCCGCCGCACGTGCGAGCGCCCAACGCCTCACCCCTGCGGTGAGAGTACCCCAATGATAGCTGACTTTCCGAGAAATGCAAGTCCTTTGCGCGAACCGGCGAAAAAGCGGCCGGCAATCCCGCTGCTGTGCCGGCTCCGGGGCGGTCACGGCGGGGCCGGAGACCTTATAATACCGCCGAGGAGGGCTATGACCATGTTGACCAAGGAGGAGATCGCGTTCTTCAACGAGAACAGCTACCTACGCATGAAAGGGGTGTACTCACCGGACGAGGTGGACGCGATGAGCCGCGAGCTGGACCACGTCATCGAGAACTTTGTCACGCCGTCCAAGGGCTGGCAGGGACCGTGGCGGAAGGACTCACAGTACCTCTCCGATGACGAAGAGAGTAAGACCATGCTGGCCGGGATCAAGGAGCTACAGCATTTCTCGCCAGCGTGGGCGCACGCTATTCTGAACCAGCGGCTCGCAGCCTCCATCGCCGGCCTCATCGGCCCGGAAGTGGAGTTGCAGCAAGTCACCTTGCACGCCAAGGGGCCGGAGTACGGCGCTCCGTTCCCGATGCATCAGGACTATCCGTTCTATCCCCACGAGGACGACCGGTTCATTGACGCGCTGGTGCATGTTGACGCGGGCACGGAAGAGAACGGCTGTATCAAGTTCCTGCCGGGCAGCCACAAGCTGGGGCCGCTCGACCACCTGCGGAACGGATCACATCACCTGCCGACCGACGAGTACCGGATCGAGGACGCGGTGTCGGTGCCGGCGGATGCGGGCGATGTGGTGCTGTTCAGTATCAACACGATCCACGGCTCGTCAGTCAACCGCACGAAAGAGTGGCGGCGCCTGGTGCGCTTGGGCTATCGGAATCCGCGCAACAAACAGCTCGGGGGCCAGGCATTCGGGCGGCCGGGGATCATGGTATATGGGGTGCGCCCCAAGGTCGAGGGGGTCGAGATCAATCCCTACGGCCTGTGGCCGCGGTCGGCCGCAACGCCGTAAGCGGCGGCTATAGGGGGGCGTGCCCCCACCCTAGCCCTCCCCCGTTGCGACGGGGGAGGGAACTGTCGTCCCCCCGCGGCGGCGGGGGGCCTATAGGGGGGACGGTCGGGTGAGCGTGTCCAGCAGGGTTTGCAGGCGCATGTCCGAGAGGGCGCCCAGCCGCAGGTCGGCGCTCTCCAGCGGCAGGTCGCCGGTCATCGGGTTGGGCACCGCGACGCAGAACATGCCGGCGCGTTTGGCGGCAGTCAGCCCGTTGAGTGAGTCCTCGATAGCCACGGCGCGGTCGGGAGACACGCCGAGCCGCTGCAACGCCACCAGATAGAGCGCCGGGTCCGGCTTGATGCGGGCGACGTCTTCCCTAGTTGCGATACCGTGGAACAGAGCAAGCAGGTCCCGCTCCGCGAGGTGTCCCGCCACCCAGGCGAGCGAGGAACTGGAAGCGACTCCCAGCTTCAGCCCCAGCCGCCGGGCCTCTTGGATGTAGTCCAGCACGCCGGGCATCAATGGGCTGGAGCGTACGCGGGCGTTGTGCCGTTCCTTGCGGGAGCGTTCGACGGCCTCGCGGTCCAGCCGCACCCCCGTTAGCTCCTCCAGGTGCCGGATCGCATCGAACTTGTGGGTGCCGCCGCCGATCTGACGCTGCCAGAGGGCGCGATCCAAGTGGGCGCCGTGCGCGGCGTACACCTCCTGCCAGGTCTCGTAGGACGGTATCTCCGTGTCAATGATGACTCCGTCGAAGTCGAATACCAGTGCTTCTATCATCGTGTCCTCGGTGCTGAGTCAAGGTTAGCCGGGCGTGGCATAGGACAGGTCCCAGTCGCCGAATTGCCGCAGGGGTAGGGACGACGACGCCAGCGACGGTTGTCCCGCCTGCAGCCAGGCCGTCAACTCCTCGCGGTGGCCCAACCGGCGCAGCGCGTCCCAGGTCGGCGCATAGCTGGCGCGGCTGCCGGGCACGCAGTCCCAGAAGAACAAGTGTGTGGCGCCGACATCGTAGAGTCCCGCGGAGCGCCGCCGCAATTCGTCGGGCGGCATCACCCGTGGCATCAGGTTTGGGGCGAGGACGACCGGCGTATCACGCACCAGCGCCACAAAGTAGTCCAGGTCCCGCGGATCGGTCCAGGAATCGTAGGCGCTTTCTAGCCCCGGCATCAGCCGGTACGGGATGAGGGTATCCACCAGCCCCTCGTTCACCCACACGGGGAGGTCCATGCCGTAATACAGGTTCTCGGCCTCGCTGCTCAACACGATGGCCGCGACCGCCAGGCGCGTCGAGCGGCCCTGCTCGCGGCTTACCTCGTCCATGGCGGTTCGCACCTCGCGCATGAACTGGGTGAGCACCCGGGCCCGGTAGTGCAGCCATTGCGGGTCCCGGGGATCGAGCTGACGCGGGTCTTGGCCGTACTCGCGCTGAAAGCCCTCGACGAGCGGCGGTTCGTACTCGATCATCGGCGGCCGCCGGTTGTAGAGCAAGCACACGCCGTCAATCGGGAATTGCGCCATCTCCCGCAGCAGGGATACGACGAACGCTCGCACCTCGGGATAGCTGTAAGCCAGGCGCGGCGTGCGGCGGCCGGCCCGGTCCACGCCGCGCCATTCGGGATGCCGGTGGTAGATAGCATCGAGGTTCCACTGGTCAACCGGCGGCGGATAGTAGAAGCCGGCCACGCGGAAGGAGGCGTGGAACTCCATCCCCAGCTCGTGGGCGTACTCGGCCGCGATCCGCAGCGGCTCCAGGCCCGTCTCGCGGCAGGCGCGCCAGTTCTCGACGTGCAGACGGTCGCCCACGCGGGCAAAGTCAGTCAGACCGTCGGCGGTAGGCATCCGGCCGATGCGGGAGTGGTAGTAGAGCAGGTCGCCCTGCCCTCCTTCCCAGTAGAGGCGGGAGAAGTCCGAGTCGCGGAACGGCTCCAGATCGCGCCGCACCACCTCCTCCGTGATAGGGGCGTGGCTGAACATGAGGCCGTGCGCGTCGTTGTGCGCGAACAGCCGCCGCGTATCGCGCCGTGCCCGATCTTGGCTCACGACCGCGACTTCCGCGGCGGTCAGGGGCACGAGCTTGACGTAGGCGATGCGGACCGGCGAGCACCGGAAGGCGTTGGGCGTGTCGCCGCTACCCAGTCGCGCGATGTCCTGTCCCAGGACTAGGTTGTGCCCGGTCATGTCGGCCGTCGTCCAGTAACGCTCGATCACCTCGTCACCCAGCGTGTGCATCTCGTCGCCGAGGACGGTGAGGTAGCTGAACGTCGGGTGGCTACTGAGCCGGACGCGGACGGTGGTACCTTCGGCGAGGTGGCCGCCGCAGTACATACCGATGGAGATGGCGTGCCAGCCGTCGGCACGTAGCGGATAAGTGATGTCCGGGGCGGCGGTCTCGGGGCCGGCGAGGAGCATGGTGCCGGCAAACTGCTCGGTTTCGTAGGGCATCGCGCGCCATTGGTGGTACGCAGGGGACGCGGCCACGGCGGCGGCCGGTTGGCAGCGATCCAAGTCGGCGCGGTAGATCGGCTGGCCACTCAGCCAACGGTCGGTGACGCGGTCGGTAGGGCCTGTATTCATCGGTCCTCCCTTCATGCCTCGCCTTGCTAGACCCCTTCGCCATAGATTTGCTCGACGCCAAAGCGTTCTCGCAAGTGATTGCCGGCGGCTTGGAGCTTCCAAAATAGCTCGCTATCGAGAAACTCGATGATCTCGTCGTCACCAAGCTCCATCGCTTTGGCGTGGAGCGCCGTGAGCAGGCGCTCGGCTTCCTCGAGATCGGCGAGCATAGCGGCGACCGCCTCGGCGTCTTGATCCATGTCCATGACTTGGCCTCCTGACTGGTGCCGACATCAGGGTACCGAGCAAGCGGTGGAAAAAGCGAGGGCCGATGCGCCGGCCCCCCTATAGGTCCCCCCGCTGCGGCGGGGGGCCGGAATGTTCCCTCCTCCGTTGCGACGGGGGAGCAACTGTGTTGCCGGTCAAGCCGTGGCGACGGCCCGAGGCTGCCACGGCGCCTGGTCCCGCAGCATCGCATTCAGGATCGTCAGCAGCTTCCGCATCCCAGCGACCAGCGCCACTTTCTTCGCTTTACCCGCCGCGCAGCGCCGCTGGTAAAACGCCCGGATCGGCCCGGGGTAGCGGGGGGCGGTCAGCGCCGCCATGTACAGCACGGCCCGCACCGCGCCCCGGCCACCCCACGTCCCCCGGCGCCCGCCACAGCGGGCTGGCCTGGAGGGCCGCCTCCAGGGCGCCGTCGACACGGGCCACCTCGCGGTGCAGCCACCGGATGTGGGCGTCAATGCGCCGATACACGCGACGGCGGCGGGGGCGTCGCCGCCGGTTTTGCTCGGCGGTCACCTGCTGGACGAGTTGGCGCCAGCGCGTCAACAGAGCCGCCAATTCGGCGGTCTGGGTATCGGGGAACGGGCGGGGCGCTGGCTGCACCGCGGCCGCGAAGTGGGCCACCACCTGGGCCACATTGATGCCGACATACACCGCGGACTGCGACATACGCACCTCCCGATCTCGCTACAGGCATCGGTTCCCACGGCTCCAACCTTGTACAATGCGGGCTTGCCCTCAGGCCGTGGCCCAGGCAACTGTTCCGGTTCTGGGAACCGCCGAGTGTGCGACCTCAGCTCCCCCACGGTCTTGCGGCACCTCGGGCGGTACGGTCTGTCACACCCGGGTAGCCAACCCTGACTACCACCCCTTAACATACAAGGGCGAGGGTGGGGGCTAACACACTACCTCATCAAGTTCGCAACTTTCATAAGGGAGGGGGCTGGATTGCGGCTTTCGCCGCAATGACGGGGGAGCGGGTAGGGCGCCCACAAGGGACGCCCCTATAGGGTGGGTGGCTGGATGGGTGGATTCCCGCCTTCGCGGGAATGACGGGTTACGCAAAGGTCTCCGCAAGCGGGAATGACGAGTTATGCAAAGGTCTCCCTGCGCGGGAATGACGGGTAGGTGCTGGTGGCGGGTGGGTGGCGATGGGTGAGTATGGGGTGTGGCTGCGGGAGCGGCAGGATGTGCAACTGCCGCGGATGATGCGCTTGTGTGTGCTGGCGCATCCGCACTACCGGCGCGTGCTGCGGGAGCGGGGGCTGACGGCCGACGACTTTCGGACCGTCGAGGACCTGCGCCGGCTGCCGATCCTGCACAAGCGGGAGTACGTGCAGGACCCGGAGCGGTTCCGGCTGCGGTTGGAGGGGATTGCGGGGCTGGCGCCGGAGGAAACGACGCTGGCGGAGGTGATCTACACGTCGGGGTCATCCGGCAAGCCGACGCCGTTCTACGACACGGTGCATGACCGCTTTGCCCGTATTCATCATCTGGGGCGGGTCGCCACGATTGCCGGGGTCGGGCCGCAGGACACGGTGATGAATCTCTTTCCGTTGAGCGCGGTGCCGCACCAGGGGTTTTTGAGCGCGATGTGGGGCGCGATGGCGGTCGGGAGCAAGCTGCTGACCGGCATGACTGGCAGCGCCTACGCGGACTATCCGGTACACAAGCGGATGGACGATGCTATCGAGATGATCGAGCGGGAGCGGGCGACGGTGCTGTGGGGCATCACGACCTACGTCCGGCGGGTGGTGCTGCGCGCGCAGGCGCTGGGGAAGGACTTCAGCGCCGTGCGGCTGGCGATGGTGATGGGCGAGCCGTGCCCGCCGCCGATGCGCGAGGACCTGCGGCAGCGGTTGCGGGAGCTGGGCAGTCCGGCGCCGATCATCAATAACGGGTACGGGTTCACGGAAGTGCAGGGACCGGCCATCGAGTGCGTGGAAGAAGGCGGGCGGCACCAGGCAGTACCCGACCAGCTCTACACGGAGATTGTTGACCCCGACACCGGCGGCCCGGTGTCCGACGGCGAGTTGGGGCTGCTGCTGATTAGCCACCTCAACCGGCGGGGGACGGTGCTGCTGCGCTATGCGCCGGGTGACGTGGTGGCGCTGACGCACGAGCAGTGTCCGCACTGTGGCCGCGGGGAGCCGCGATTTTTGAGCGGGCCGCACCGCGCGGACGGTCTGACGAAAGTGCGCGGGACGTTGATTGATCCGGCGGCGCTGCACGAGCAACTGGCGCAGTTGCTGCGGCAAGGCATCGCGGAGTACCAGGTGGCCGTGACACGCGAGGATCGGCGGGATCCGTTTTCGCAGGATAAGCTCATTGTGCGGGTGGCCTGCGAGGCGGCGGCGCGGGAGCGCGCGGCCGTGGCAGTGCCGCGCTTGGTGAAGCAGGCGGTGGAAGTGACGCCGAGCGTGGAGTTCCTGCCGGCGGACGGCTTTGCGGAGATTGCGGGGAGCTACAAGTTCAGCCGGTTCGTGGACGAGCGGTGAGGGGATTGGGCGGACCTACCCCCTGGCCCCCTCCCTAAAGGGAAGGGGAATGGTGGCGGAGGCCGGAAGCTAGGGCGCCCACAAGGGACGCCCCTACCGGGTTGGCGACCGGATGGGTGGATTCCCGCTTGTGCGGGAATGACGGGGCAAGGGCGGGGCGTGTTACGCCGGTCAGGCGCTGGCCCCCCTATGGTCCCCCCGCTGCGGCGGGGGGACGTGGATTCCCGCTTGCGGAGACCTTTGCATAACCCCCAAATGGAGTGCGAGAGGGACAATGCACCACTCCTCGCTAACCTGGAAGGACCGGTTTTTGGATTCCCGCCTTCGCGGGAATGACGGGTTACGCAAAGGTCTCCTTGTGCGGGAATGACGGGGCAAGGGCGGGGCGTGTTACGCCGGTCAGGCGCTGGCCCCCCTATGGTCCCCCCGCGCGGCGGGGGGACGTGGATTCCCGCTTGCGCGGGAATGACAAGTGGGTGAAGACTATGATGAGTGGTAGACGCGCGGATGGGCTGCGGGTGGGTGAGGAGTTTGCTCCGCTGGAGTTTCACGTGTCGGAGGAGATGAACGAGAACTTTCTGCACGCGGTTGAGGACTTGCACCCGCGGTACATGGAGGGGACGGCGGATGGCCCGGGGCTGGTGCATCCGGCGCTGCTTATCAACTTCAGCAACAACACGCGGAGTCCGTCGTTCTATCTGCCGCCGGGGATGGCGGCCATCCACACGCACGAGGACGTGGAGCACAGCGGTCCGGCGCGGGTGGGGAAGCGGTTTCGGGTGTCGTGGAAGGTGACGGGGCGATACGAGCGGCGGGGGCGGGAGTATCAGGTGGTGGAAGCGCCGATTGTTGACGAGGACGGCGTGCTGGTGCTCACGCGGCGGACGACGTACACCTACACGGGCGGGCCGCATCGCGGGGCGGACGGACAGACGGAGTAGCGGGGAGCCGGATCATGCAACCATTCAGGCAAGACACGGCGGTGGGGTGTGAGGTGACCGGGTCATCGAAAAAGATGACCTCGTACCGGACGTGGCTGTTCTCCGGCGGCTGGCCGCGGTTCGACGGCTGGCCGGCCAAGAACGTGCATACCGACCTGGCAGCCGCCCAGCAGAGCGGGCTGCCGACGCGGGCTGCTTCGGGTGCGATGATGCAGGGCTATCTATACGAGCTGATGATTGACCTCTTCGGGGAGGGCTGGCTGGAGCGGGGGCAACTGAGCCTGAAGTTCATCCGCATCGTGGACGTGGGCGATACGATCACGGCGCGCGCGCGGGTGTCCGGGCGACTCCCGGAGGCGAGCGCGACGCGATTCGACTTGGAGGTCTGGTGCGAGAACCAGCGCGGGGAGCACGTCGTAGTCGGCAGCGGGACGGGCTGGGTGGCTTGAGTTGCCTCCACCCTGACCCCTCACAAGGGTAGGTATTTTGTCTGCATCAGGATTTGCAGGATGCAAGGATGGTCAGGATGGATTCCCGTTCCATATCGGGGTACGGGACATGCTGGCGCGGGAATGACGGTTTTGCAACGCACTCCTGCTGGGGGAATGGTGAGACCGGGGGCGCGAGTAATCCTGGATTCCGGCTTTCGCCGGAATGACGGGGGACTGGGCACGATTCATCGCGCCGCTACACGAAAAACCTACCCTTGTAAGGGAACCATAGGGGGCGGCCCAGAAGGAGGTGGACATGATGATTACCGCGACAAGGCTGCTGACGGCCGACGACCTACTGCGGCTGTCTAGCCAGGGCGTTCGCGGTGAGCTAATCCGGGGGATGCTGTACGAGACCATGCCAACAGGATATGCACACGGGAAGATCGTAGTGAATCTCAGTGCCGAGCTGAGATATTTCGTCAAGAACCGGAAGCTGGGGAGCTTGACAGCCTCGGACTCGGGTGTCTGGCTGGAGCGCGACCCCGATACAGTGCGTGAGCCGGACATTGCCTACTACTCGGCGGCAAAAATCCCGCTAGGCGCGCTGGATTCAGGGTATGTTGAAGTAGTCCCCGATCTGGTGGTAGAGATCGCCTCTCCCGGCGACAGCCGGCGCGAGGTCCGCGACAAGGCAGAGATGTGGCTGCATTACGGTGTGGACCTGGTGTGGGTGGTGCAGCCGGACACGCGCACCGTGGACGTGTATCAGCCCGGCCGCGCGGTGGTGACGCTGACCGAGCATAGCACGCTCGACGGACTGGACGTGCTGCCCGGCTTCACCTGCTCAATAGGTGACATCTTCGATACGTAGGGCACACACCTCCTGGATTCCGGCTTCCGCCGGAATGACGGCCTGGGGCGGCATGACGATGGTGAGGCCGGTAGTGGTCAGGATCGGGTCGTGAGCCAGATCGGGCTGCTGTAGGCAATTCCTCGCCCTGGCCGCGTGCCGTTCCGCTCCGGCCGCTGGGTGACACGAACCCAGTAGGTGTGCTCGCCAGCGGGCGCCGGTGCGGGCGTGTATTCGAGCTGCACTTGTGGCTCCGAGACGGTCTCGACGTGGAGCAGCCGGTCATCGCGATAGAACTCGACGGTTTCCAGGGGGCGCGTGCCGCTGGCGGTGAGGTGCAGGCGCGGCGGTCCGGTTACGCTGCCTTCTGCGCCCATGACCAGCGGCGTGTCGTGCTCATCGCCGGTTGCTGTGAGGAAGACGCTCATCCGCGGGCCGTTGGTGGCGAACGTGCGGCGGGACTGCAAGCCGGCCAACACAGCCTCGCGCGAGCGCTCGCCAGCGGGTAGCCAGAGGCCAGTCAGCCCTTGGACGAACGGCGCGGCGCGGGAATGATCGCTGGCGCCGACGACGCCGACGCGCAATCCCTGGCGCCAGAGCGACTGCACCCACTGGGGGAATTCGCCGCGCGTTTGGATGATCTCCGCGACCGGCTCGTAGGCGGGTCCGTAGGTGCGGGCGAGATCGTCGCCGCGATGGCCTTGGTGGTGACGAATGGCGACGACCTTGCCCGGTGGGAGCCAGGCATCAAGCTCTGGCCACAAGGCGGCCAGGTCCGGCGAGGAGAGGCACGCTACCCGCAGATCGTGCCCGATGGCTTGATCGGCGTAGAAGAAGTTCGTGTGCCCCGGCGGAATAGCCAGCTCGAAGCCGTACAGCGCGAGGACGTCGCCGGTGGCGAGCAGCGCGGCCAGGTCCTCGACGTGTCGCCACTCGGCGTAACTCATGTATTCGAGGTGCTCGGTGAGCGCGTAGAAATCCAGCGCGGCCACGTCTTGGACCCACTGCCAGTGATTCAGCGGATCGCCGTCGTTGGCGGATAGGCACTTGGAATAGGCGCTGTGGCGGTGGAGATCGCCAAAGAGCAGCGTGTAGGACTGACCGTTCACCGTCGCAGCGCGAGCAGGCATGGCAGCCGGGGGTGCCGGGTGCTGGGATGACAGCACGGCGGGCGCGGTAGCGGGCGGACTGTCGGCGGGAGGGGCCGAGGCCTGGCCGGTTAGCCGGACCTGCTCCACCACCAGGCGGTGGTTTTCGACCGGGTGCGAGGGATGCTGCGCCGGTTCCCGGGTGTAGTCACCGGCATGGTAGGCCAGCAGCCAGGAGCCGTCGTCTGCGCCAGCGGGAATCGCTCCGTAGGGGCTATCCGGGGCGCCGCTGTGGGTACTCAGACGCTCCGGCGCAGTCCAGTCGTCGCCGGTATGCCGCACCCCGTAAATGGTCCAGCCGAAATCCTTGAACGCGGTGCTACGGAACTGCCGGTAGAAGACGACCGGTCCCTGCGGGTCGAGGACAATGCGCGGCGTCTGCGGGTTGATGAACTCATCCTCTGCCGAGTGCCGGAACGGGGTCGCGGCTACCGGGAGGCATCCAGGCTCGCCCAGCGCCGGCTGGCCGGGTGCGGGGGCGATGGTGAGGTCGCCGGCCGCGTCCGCAGTCACGATGGCGGCGTGGAGAGAGCGGAGGTGGTTGAAGCGGTGGTTCAACTCACCCCAGCGCGTGGTGCGGCTCCAGACCACCCAGGCGCGACCGTCGGCCGCGGCGAGCGCGGGCGTGAGGTGGAACGAGCCGGCCGGCGCCGGTGAGACCGGGACCGGCGCACTCCACGTTGCTCCCGGCGGCGCATGGCAGACAAAGACCTGATAGGTCGTGCCATCCCACGCGGCCCAAGCGCACCACAGGCCGCCGTCGGGACCGGCGGCCAACGTCGGCGACCAGGAGGACTGCCCAGCGGGGGAGAGCGTTGTCGGTGCGGACCAGCTAGGAGGATCATGCGCGGTTGCAGCGAGCGGCCGGTGGGCGGCCACGATGCGCGGGCGCGCCGCGGGGCTGCTGCCGGCTTCCGGCCACTGCTGCCAGACTGCCCAGAGCCGCCCGTCCCGGTCTACCGCCGCTTGCGGACCGAGGATGGCGCCGGCCGCCGTATGCACGATCTCCGGCCGGTCATTGCCGAGCGCCGCCATCAGGCGGCATCCGTCGTCCCGCCGCGCGGCCCAGAGCACGGCCGGCGTAGCCTGTTGCGGCAATGTCGCCAGGGCCGGCCCTTCGATGGCGTGCCGGCTGCTGGTCAATTCGCGGCCGATTGGCGCTGCCTGGTCTTCGAGGCGAGCCAGCGAGAGCGTGAAGTGGGCTGCGGCCGAACGGCGGCGCCACTCGGTCAGCGTCCGGCCGGGGCGCAGGGGCCATTCCTGGCGCGCATAGGTCAGCAGCGCCGGCTCCGGGTCGTGGCAGGCCGTCCACGCGAGCCAAGGGGCAGGGCCACTCCAAGTGAGGTCGCCGGCCCAGCCGCCCGGTAGCTCTCGGCTGTCCGGCCGCTCGGTAAGGGACGCACCGCCTGAAATCACTGCCATCTCTCGGCTACCCTCCGTCGTCCCTGAGGATACACCGAGCAGGAGAGCAAGGGGCACGGAGCCTCTCCGTGCCTCAAGGAAATTTGCATACTATATCAAAGTGTGTATAATAATGAAGCGTAGCCAGTATCTCTGCTGCAGGGTACTTCAGGATTTGATATGGCAAGCCGCGATGAGCACCGGGCATCCATCTGGAGCGTGCCGGCACGAGTGAAATATCTCTACTTCAGTTGCTTTGCCCTCCAGCTCGGAGCAGGCGCGTTCCTGGTAGTATGGGAGGGAGCGGTTTTTGGGGCACTCAGCCTCACAGCGGCGATTCTGGCGCTCTGGACCAACTTGGCGCCGCTGGTCCTAACCTCAGCGGCGCTTTCCGTATTGCTCGCGGAAGGAGTGGAGGCGGCCATGGTGATTGCAGCCGATCTACAAAGATGGCTCGATGAGCGGTGGGAGCGGAAACAAGCCGAAATACGCAAGCGGCAAGCCAAAGCACGTAGACAGCGCGTCCGAGCACGCGCCCAAGCTCGTGCCAGATTACGTGCGGAGGGCCGCGCCGAGGGCCGTGCCGAGGGGCGCAGAGAGACTCTGGCGGCTGTGCAGGAGTGGAATGAGCGACGCTTGGCAGCCGAGGCCCGCGGGGAGCCATTCGATGAGCCACCTCCATTCACGGAGGTGGACCTGAACGGAACGCCTTGAGCGGCTCTGGCAAAGATTCGGTCATGGATTCAGGCCGGCCGGACGCCATTGTCACGCGGGTAGGGATGGTTTCAAGCGTGGCCGTACTTTTGCAGTGCGTCGGGGTTTAGCTCGATGCCGAAGCCGGGGCGCTCCGGCAAGGTGTATACGCCGTCCACGACCGTCGGGCGGTGCAGGTATAGCTCGTCCCAGAGAGGATCGCGCTGCTTGTTGGGGAACACTTCGAGTACGTGCCCATTGGGGACGGCCGCGACGAGATGACCGTGGATTTGCGGGTCGTGGTGCGGCGCCATGAGGACACCGTGAGCGGCGGCGTAGGCGGCCACGCGCAGCCACTCGGTCGCGCCACCGGCACGGGTGGAATCGAACTGCATGACCCGCACGCCGCCGTGCAGGATGAGGTCGCGGCACGCCCAGCGGTGCATCTCGCTCTCGCCGGAGGCCACGGGAATGTCCGTGGCGCGGGCCACCTCCCCTAGCCCGAACACGCTGTCGTACCAGCGGAGCGGCTCTTCCAGCCAGCGCGGCGCATACGGCTCGAACGCGCGGGCGGCGCGGATGGCCTCCGGCACGTCGTAGGCGCTGTTGGCGTCGAGCATGATGTCTACGGTTGGACCGACGGCCTCGCGCACGGCGCGCACGCGGTCAACGTCTACGTCCAGCGGCTGTCCACCGACCTTCATCTTGACGGCAGTGAAACCCAGCGCGGTGTAGGAGGTCATTTCGGTGACAAGCCCATCAATGGCCGGCTCGCCCTCCGGTCCGTAGTAGCCACCGCTGGCATAGGACGGCACGCGCGGGTCCGAGCCACCCAGCAACCGATAAACCGGGACACCGAGGAGCTTGCCTTTGAGGTCCCAGAGCGCCAGGTCTACGCCGGCGATGGCGGCCATGAGCTGCGGCCGGGCACCGGCACCGAAATGGGGCTGTCCGTGACTGCCCGATAGGGCCGCGCCGCGCCGCGAGTGGGCGTAGAGGAAAAGCTCCTCCCAGATGGCGCTGTGCTCCAGCGGATCGCGTCCGCGGAGCACCGGCGCGAATACGTCGGTCAGGATGGCGCTGATTTGCTCCAGGGGGCGGCCGTGGACCTCGCCGATGCCGATAGAGCCGGTATCCGTCTCGATCTCGACGATGATTTCGGACGAGGTCTGATACGGCTCCAGGCTCATCCAGTACGGCCGCGCCAGCTTGGCCGAGATCAACTGCACGCGCAGGTCGGTGATCTTCATGGTTTCCTTCTTACTCGTCTCCTCGTTGTGTGCGGCTCGCCGGGCGGGCTGGGGCGCCCACAAGGGACGCCCCTACGGGGTTGGCGGTGTCACTATGATCTTACCCCCGGTACGGGCGGCGGTGTATGCTCACCACCAAGCGCCGGGGCGGCGTGGCCCGGTCCTCGGTGTCTACACGGATTGGAGGGAGCACGATGATGTCCGACAGTGGAGGAACAGGTGGTCTCGCAACGCGGCGCTGCGTGCCGTGCAGAGGGGATGTGCCACCGCTCACGCGGGCTGCCGCCGCACCATACCTCGCCGAGATCGGCAGCGCCTGGTCGCTGACCGACGATGGCACCGCAATCACCCGCTCAGTTACCTTCGGCAGCTTCGCGCAGGCGATGCGCTTCATCAACGCGCTGGCCGACCTGGCGGAAGACGAGGGGCATCACCCCGATTTCTGCGTCTCGTACAAGCGCGTGGACCTGAGCGTGAGCACCCACGCTATCGGCGGCCTGGCCGAGAGCGATTTCATCCTGGCAGCGAAGACGAACCAACTGCTGAACGACCTCCACACACAGTAACATGCTTGGCCGGCTGCATGGCCGGCCTATCGTGATACACTGAAGCCATAGCGGTGCATCATGCGGCAGCAACCCGCTGCGCCTGTGAACAGCTGTTGGAGGCGGGCAATGGAAGCAACACACACGAACGGTCGTGATTACCGCACGGCCGTCACGGACCCCGCAGCGCGCAAGGTGCTCGATGCGCTCGCCGATCCGAAGTGGGAATTTCGCTCGCCACAGGGCATTGCAAACGAGATGGGGATACCGGAGCAGGAAGTCCGTGCCATCCTGGTGCAGCATCCCGAGTACGTGCAAGCGTTCGACTTTCCCAATCACACCGGAGAGCCAGTCTATACTCTGCGGCATCCCGGATGGCGCCGGAGATTGCGGCAATACTGGGGGATTTTCTGCGTGTATGCTTCTATGGAAGTACCCTAGGCCCTAGGATGGCATATGGCCGACTGGCAACCTTTCGCGCTCGGGGTGCTTGGGGGTTTCACTGCCGACTTTCTCTCGGTCTACGCATACCGCCGAGATAAGGTGCGCCCGCATTGGGTGACATCCTGGTTTTTCTGGCTGATGGGCCTCGGCATGTGGCTCATTGGTGGCGCGTTGGCCTGGGGCTATCACCAGCAGCTCCCGGCGACCAACGTCATCCTGGCATTACACGTGGGCCTCTCCGCGCCGCTCATTCTCCGCAGATTCACTACTCAAGGTGTGCCAGGACTTGACTAAGCGTGCGGTAACGAGGGGAGGCTACCCTCACCCCGGCCCTCTCCCACGGGAGATCTTTGCATAACTCCCAGATGGAGTGCCAGAGGGACGATGCTCCACGCCTCGCTAACCTGGGAGGGCCGGCTTTTGGATTCCCGCTTTCGCGGGAATGACGGGTTACGCAAAGGTCTCCTTTCGCGGGAATGACGGGGGAATGCGGCGGCGGCCGGCCAACCGGTGCGACAGCTGCCCTAGCGCGTTCGATCAGGGGAATCGCCCGGCTCGACTGTAAGCTCTCGTGCCAAACGCTCGCGGTAGTAGGCGACATCGGCATCCGAGAGGTCGGGTAGATCGGAGGTGGCCTCTTGCGGAGACGCGGACAGCGCCGCCGGGGTTGGCTGTGCCGGCCGAGGGCGCTGGCGTTGCCGCCAGAAGCCGACTGCGCCGGCTGCACCGACGAGCAGGACGACAACCGGCACCCACCAAGCGAGCAGCGAGAAGCCGCGCCGCGGCGGCGCGTAGAGGATGGTGTCTCCGTACCGCTCGACGAAGAACTGAATGATCTCATCGTCAGTGCGGCCGGCGGCTTGCTGGTCGCGGATGACGTCCCGCATTTGGGACGCCAACTCGGCATTGGACTCGGCGACCGACTGGTGGTCACAGACCACGCAGCGCAGCTGACCGGCGACGCGCCGCACGTCGGATTCGCTACTTTGCCCGGTAGCCGGCGTGGGCCAAGCCAGCCAGAGGGCAACGAACGCTGCCACAGCGATCACCGACCACCACCAGCGCCAGCGTCGTTCGGAGAACGGGTGTTGAGCGCGGAGGGGCATCATGGTGCTGCCGGACCGTGCTGCGAACATACAGTGCATACCTCGCTGGTGCAGCCAAGGTCTACCACGCCGGGGGACAAGGAAGCTACTCGGCACGCCGGCGGCTATGGCCTCTATTCGCTGGCGGACGGGGTGGAACAAGGAACTCGCATGAGGGACCCCTAGCCCGGTTGAGCCTCCGGTCAAGGGTTACTAGGGGGCAATCAAGTGCCTCGGCCACTGCCACGTACCAAGCATCGTAGCTGGTGAGATTGCCGCGCAACGCCCATACCCGCTCGGCAAAGGGCGCGAACGGAAAAAGCTCTATGTCGAGCTGTAGCAAATTACCATGGGCAATGGTGGCCTCTAGCCGTGAGATTTGGCCGGACTGCTCCAAGCGGCGCAGTATGTTAGTGACCTCGGCTAGGGCCAATTCCGGGCCGGCCAGGTTGCCCTCGGCGATTACGGATTCCGCCCACTCACCTTCTTGCCCGGAGTCGACTAGGGCCGCGATGAGCACTGACGCATCAACTACAACCGTCATTTCCGGTCAGCGTCACGCGCCCGCAAAATAGTGGACGGTGGGATACGGGTTCCCGCCGCTTCCTTGCGACGACGCACTTCTTGGAGCCACACGTCTATAGAGGGCCGCGACGCGATCCGCTCCAACTCGCAGCGGAGGAACTCCTGCATGGACTGGCGTTGGAGCGCGGCGCGCACGGCAAGCTCGTCGCGGACTTGCTCGGAGACACCCCTGATCGTGATCTGGACAGCCATGGCAGCATTATGACATTTCTGACAGCATTAAGCAAGCACTAGCCGCCCACCACCTGAGAGCGGCCGGTTTTTGGATTCCCGCTTTCGCGGGAATGACGGGTTACACACAGGTCGCCTCTAGCGGGAGACGGCGCGTTCGCGGTGCCGGCTGCGTTCAGCGATGCTCGGTGTGTCGTACCACTGCGATGATATGAGTGCCCCCGTCCAGTGCCCCCGGCTCCTGGCAAACGGCGACTTCCCATTGCAGAAACGCCGACCACAGGTCGGTGTCGGCCATGATCTCCTGCAATGCCTCCTCATTGCGGATCGCCAGGAAGTTTGCAGCCGTCACCGCCTCGATGGTGCAGGGATGCCGCCGGAGCAGGCGCTTGAGTTCGGCCCAGCGGTAGTAGTGGAACCGATGCCCGGCAGCGACTTCAGCGACAGGGCCGGTCTGGTCGCCCGTCGCAATGATCTCGCGCAGCATCTCGGCGCCGTGGTCTCGCGCCAAGTCAAGGGCCTCCCGCAAGAACCGCCGCAGGGTCCCGGCGAGAGACATCACACTGAGTAGCACATAGCCGCCGGGCTTGGTGACGCGCAGTAGCTCACTCAGCGCGTCATCGGCGTGCTCGAATACGTAGCTCAACGGTCCGCCATAGCAGACCACGGCGTCGAACCGGCCCGTCGGATACCGCGAGAGATCGGTAACGTCCGCCAGCACCCGTTCAGTAACGCTGGCCTCGTACCCGGCTTCCCGGACTTTCACCCGGTTCAACTCAAGCTGTCGTGGCGAGATGTCGGCAACGGTGACGGTTGCACCGAGGCGCGCCAACTCGATGGTAAAGCGTCCGGGGCCAGCCCCAACGTCCAGCACGTGATCGCCAGCATGGACGTATCGCTCCAAGTACCGCTGGTGCATATAGAAGTTGACGCGATTAGCGGGGCCGAGATCGAATCGCTCCCACTCCCGCTCGCCATAGGCGTCATAGAAGGCCCGGATGTGGTCCGGATCGTATCGCGGGGCCATCATCACCCTCGTCTAGCCACTGAGCGCGGTGGTGAGCAGTGGCTGGATGAACGGCCAGACAAACAGCAACGCGGCGCTCCACACCAGCGCCCACACGATGACGAGCAGCTTCAGCGCGATATGCCAAGGTGAGAAGAGGGCGAGGACGGCACCGACCGGCGGCAGAAACAGTAGGAGCAGAAGCACCAGCCCACTGTTGCGCCACCAGGCGACGGGTTGCGGCGGGGACACGTGCCCCCCTATGGTCCCCCCGCTGCGGCGGGGGGACGGGGAGGTAGGCCACTGACCACTAGCACGGGGGGCCGCCGACGTTGCGGGCGATGCCGCCGCGGTCCGCCGGTGCCGCTGCCGGTTCGTGCTCTTCATGCCCGCCGCCGTGCTGCTCGTGACCGTGCGCTGCGGCGGCGTGGTCATCATGCTTGGCGCCGTGGTCGCGGTGGCCACCACCGTGGTCCGCATGGCCGGCGTGGTCCTTGTGGCCGCCGCCACCGCCCTCGGCGTGCGTATCTTCGCCGCGCACGATCTGGACGGCGTGGGGGAGCACCTCGATGATGGCGTCGAGGTTTTCTTGGATCGCCTTGGGATTGCCGGGCAGGTTGATGATGAGCGTCTTGCCGCGGATACCGGCGGCGGCGCGGGTGAGCATGGCATAGGGGGTGACGCGCAAGCTCTCGAATAGCATCGCCAGCGGAAATGCCGGCACGGCGCGGTCAATGACCGCGTGGGTGGCTTCGGGCGTGACGTCGCTTGGCGCCAAGCCGGTGCCGCCCGTGGTAAGGATCAGATCGAGACGCTCGTCGTCGGCCCAGGCGATCAAGGTGGAGGAAATCTGCTCGCGGTCGTCGGGAACGACCTTGTATTGCGTCACCTTGGCGCCGGGGATACGGTCGAGCACCAAGTTATGCACCGTAGGGCCGCCGACGTCGGCTCGTTCGCCGCGGGCGCCGCGATCACTACAGGTCAAGACGCCGACGGCGACGCCGGACCGCTGCTCGCCATGACCGTGCCGGTGTCCTTTGTGGGCGTGTTCTCCAGCCATGCTTCCCTTCTCCCTCCCGGTCGAGTACCGTGCCGCGAATGAATAGCAGGATTGAGGGGCACGTAACATGATACCCTGCAAGCCTACCGCGTGCGATGAGGCGTGGGCGGGAGGGACGGGATGGGGACCCTGGGGCGAGCGAGTAGCCCCCCTATGGCCCCCCCGCTGCGGCGGGGGGACGGGGATTCCCGCGCGAGCGGGAATGACGGGGGTAGATTGCGGCCTCCGCCGCAATGACGGGGATGTGACCACAGGAGGAACGCAGGGAGATGATTCGAGCGCAACTGGTCGGGGCAACGGGCTACGGTGGCCTGGGCATGGTGGAGCTACTGGTGGGGCACCCGGAGATCGAGCTGGTCTCGTTGCTGGCCAAGAACGACGTGGGGCAACCCATCAGTGCTTTCTTTCCGCACCTACGCGGGTTCTGTGACCTGCCCGTCGATGCGGCCACGTCGGAGCGCGTCGGGCGGGACGTAGACCTGGTGATTTGTGCGACGCCCGACCGGATCGGGATGGATTATGCGCCAGCGTTGGTAGACGCGGGGGTGGCGGTGCTCGACTACAGCGGCGATTTTCGCTTTCGGAACGCCGGCGAGTACGAGCGGTATGCCAGCCGACAGCCGTCGGTGGCCGGGCGGCCGCACACCTGCCCCGAACTGTTATCGGAGGCGGCCTACGGGATTCCGGAGCTATTCCGCGAGGACGTGGCCGGTGCGCGGCTGGTGGGCAATCCTGGCTGCTTTGCGGTGGCGATCATCCTGGCTCTGGCGCCGGCGCTGCAAAGCGGGGTCATCGAGCCGCAGTCGGTCATCTGCGACGGCAAGACGGGTATCTCCGGGGCCGGCAAGAAGCCGGGGGCGCTGTACCACTTTCCTGATGCCAACGATAACGTGACCGCCTACCGGATTGCGGCCCACCAGCACGCGGTAGAAGCGATGATCGCGTTGGAGCGGTGGTGCGGCAGCGCGAGCCGGATCACGTTTGTCCCGCATCTCGTCCCGATCACGCGCGGGATTCTCTGCACCACGTATGCCACCCTCAGCGGCGACTACACGCTCGAACGGGTCCACGACCTGTATCAGACCATGTACGCCGACGAGCCGTTCGTGCGGGTGCTGCCGCTCGGCGTGGCGCCGGGCGTGAAGACGGTCGCCGGTAGCAACCTGTGTAACATCTCGCTGGCGCTGGACGGTGAGAATGGCCGGCTGATCGTGATCTCGGCGATTGACAACTTGCTGAAGGGGCAAGCGGGCATGGCGTTGCAGAACGCGAACGTGATGTTCGGCTTGCCGGAGACGCTGGGCCTCGAACGGGTGCCGGTGTACCCGTGAAGTGGGTGAGGGACACATTCAGCCCCCCTATGGCCCCCCCGCTGCGGCGGGGGGACGTGGATTCCCGCTTGCGCGGGAATGACGGGGGCGGCAGCCGGAGGTAGGACGATAGATGTTCGATACACCGCCGCGGGCCGTGCTGCTGGATGCCGGCGAAACGCTGCTTTACGCGCCACAGGCGGACGCGATTATCGCCGCAATGGTCGCTGGGGAAACGGAAGCGGCGCATACGACGACGGAGCTGCGGGCAGCCTGGAATAGCGTCGAGCCGGCGGCACAGGCGCGGATCGAGGCCGGCGAGCGCCCGACGCTCTCGAAGGAGCAGTCGCAGCGGTTCTGGTCCTGGTTCTACGGCCGGCTCTTGACCAAGCTAGGCGTACCGCCGGAGCGACACGCGACGCTGGCGGCGGCGCTCTACGAGCGGTTCACCACGCTCGATACCTGGGATCTGTACGAGGACGCGCGGCCTTGCCTGGAGCGGCTGCGCCAGGCCGGCGTGACGCTGGTGCTGGTGTCCAACTGGGAAAGCTGGTTGGAGCCGCTGCTGCACCACCGGCGGATTCACCACTACTTCGACGTCTTGGCAATCTCCGGGCAGGTCGGCGCGGAGAAGCCCGATGCGGCGATCTTCCATACGGCGCTGGAGCAGAGTGGCGTCACTGCCGCGGAAGCGGTCCACGTCGGCGACAGCATCGCCAGCGACGTGGAGGGCGCGCAGGCCGTCGGTATTCGACCGGTGCTGCTGGATCGCTCCGGTGCCCTCACGCCGCCGTCCGGTGTACCCGTCCTACGCACACTCAACGAGCTTCCGGCCCTGTTGGGGCTGGCATAGATGCCGATAGCTACGGCCCCATGAAACTATCGCTACGGGTGCTGGCGGCCGTCGGTATTGCTACCTTCTTGGGACTGTTCGTGACCGCGGCGGCTTGGTCCCGTGCTCCGAGCCAGGGTAGCCCGACGGCTACGGCGGCCGGTGCTACTGCCGTACCGGCGTCGGGCATCACACCGACGCCGACAGCCGCGCCGGACACCCCGACCGCAACACCCACTGCCATTGCGACGGTCGACGTGCCCGGCGCCGTCACCTTGTCGAATGGCCGGTTTTTCCCGCTGCCGGAGCCGACACCGTACCGGGGATTCGCCGTCATCGATGAGCGGGACGGCCCGCCGTTTGCCACGGCCTATCACCGGAACGGCGGGTTTGCCGCGCTCGGTCGACCGGTCACGCGGTCGTTCCAGCTCACCGACGACGCCATCTATCAGCTCTTCGCTCACGGCTTGCTCCGCTGGCAGCCCGGCACGCCGGCAGAGGCAGTGACGACGATAGATTTGCTGGCGTTCACCACGCTGCACGGTCTGGAGGACCAGCTCTGGTGGCTGGGTGTGCCGCGGCGTGCGCCGCCGTGGGACGAGCGCCTTACGCCAACACCGGCGCCAAGTGCCCGCCTCGAATGGCTGACCGAACCGGCTATTGCCGCCCACTACCGCGGACCGTCGTCAGCCGACGGGCAGGAGAGTACGGACGGCCAGCAGGCACCCGCGCCGCCGGGCCTGACGGTGTATGGCTGGCCGGAGTCGCGGCCGGAGCATCTCGGCACCTACATCGCCCAGCGTTTCGAACGCGCCGTCCTGATCGTGTGGGTGACGCCGCCGAACGCTGGCCCGGCCGCGGGGACGGTGGAGGTGCTGCCGCTCGGCCCGCTGGTGGCGCGTACCTCCGTCTTCCAGGGCCTAGTCACTGCCCCGGATACGCTGGTCGGTGGACGTCTGGTTGCCCGCGCACCGCGGCCGGCGCTCGGTTGGCCGGTACTGCCCACACCCACGCCGACTGCTGTGCCTCCAACGCCGACGGCAACGGCAACACCGGAACCGGTCAGCGTGGCGCCGGGGGCTGTATTGCGGATCGTCACGGTCTTCAATGAGGGACGCCGCGAGCACGCAGTCATCACCAACGAGGGCAGCCAAGCGCAGAATCTACAGGGATGGGTGTTGGAGAGCGCGCCAGGTGGAACGCAGCGGTACACCTTCCCGGACGTGACGCTCGCGCCGGGCGCAACGCTGCGCGTCCACAGTGGGCAGGGGAGCGCCGCGGCCGCCGCGCCACCGATGGACTTAGCGTGGACCGGGCGCAACGTCTGGAATAATTCCGGCGATACGGCGACCCTGTACGACCCGACCGGGCGCGAGGTCAGCCGGTTCAGCTACTAGGTTGGTATTGCCCCCCTATGGTCCCCCCGCTGCAGCGGGGGGACGTGGATTCCCGCTTGCGCGGGAATGACGGGTTACGCAAAGGTCTCACTGTGCAAGGGGACGTGAATGCCCGCTCGCGAGCGCCTTGATCGCCTGCTCGTAGCGCGTGGCTTGGTGCCCAGCCGGGAGCAGGCCCAACGCTTGATTTACGCCGGTGAGGTGCGGGTGGACGGTGCCGTCGGCCGGGCGCCGGCCCAACTGGTGTCGCCAACTGCCGATCTTGAGGTGCGGCAGCGGCCGCCGTTCGTGAGTCGCGGCGGCGAGAAGCTGGCGCACGCGCTCGACGTGTTCGCGGTGGACGTGACCGGCCGGGTGTGCCTGGACGTGGGCGCCTCGACCGGGGGTTTTACGGACGCGCTGCTCCAGCGCGGCGCCGCCCGCGTCTACGCGCTCGACGTAGGACGCGCCCAACTGGCCTGGAAGCTGCGCCAGGATCGGCGAGTTGTCGTGATGGAGGGCGTGAACGCGCGGTACCTGGAGCCGCTGCCGGAGCCGGTTGACCTCATCACCGTTGACGTGGCCTTCATCTCGCTGGCGAAAGTGCTACCGGCGGTGCTGCGGTCGCTGCGGCCGCAGGGACTGCTGCTGGCGCTGGTGAAGCCGCAGTTCGAGGCCGGACCGGATTTGGTCGGGCGTGGTGGGGTGGTGCGCGACCCGGCGACGCACCGGCTGGTGCTCGCTGACGTGCTGGCGACGCTGCCGCCGCTCGGCCACACGCCGGTCGGGCTGACGCCCTCGCCGCTGCGCGGTCCGGCGGGCAACGTGGAGTTCTTCGTGCTCGCCCAGGGGCCGGCGCCGGCCGCGCCGCGCCCGGCGCTCGTGGTGGACAACGCTATCACCTGCGCCGTGGCGGCGGCGGAGCGCGTGCCGGCTAGAAAGCGTGGATCAACTCGGTCTCGTAATCGGTAAGCACGGCATCGCGGTGCCGCTCGGCAAAATCGGCGATCTTGGCCAGCACGGCGTCGGCGTGTTGACCGTCCGACGACACACAGACGCAGCCCAGAACGGCCGATTGCCAGAGGTCCTGATCTTCAACCTCCGCCACGGCGACGTTGAACTTCCGGCGGAGCTGCTGGGCGAGAGAGCGGATGATCCGGCGCTTCGCTTTGAGCGAGTCGCTGGCCGGGAGGTGGAAGATGAGACGCACGATACCGATAATCATATGCATTGTCACAACTAACGATGTGTGCTCGTCAGCCCCCCTATGGTCCCCCCGCTGCGGCGGGGGGACGTGGATTCCGGCTTTCGCCGGAATGACGAGCGGGGATACGGTCTCATCCAATCATAGCCGATCAGTCGGGCGCCGGAGATGCTATACTTGCCGTTTGGTGCGCGTTACCGCCCCCCTATGGTCCCCCCGCTGTGCAGGGGGACGGCTGGCTGGCCCGGCGGCGCGATGGTCCCCCCGCTGTGCAGGGGGACGGGCAGGGGGGGCGAGGTGGTTGTCGTAGCGGCGTATTGAGAAGGACCGGAGCGTATGACTACGAGTGTGGATGTGCTGTGCAAAGAGTATGAAAAGTCGGAGGTGCCGGAGTTCGGCGCCGGCGACACGGTGCGGGTCCACGTGCGGGTCGTGGAAGGCAACCGCGAGCGGATCCAAGTATTCGAGGGCGCCGTGATCCGCTATCGCGGTGGTAGCAGCGGGACCAACTTCACGGTGCGCCGGATTGCCTCGCACGGCATCGGCGTCGAGCGCATCTTCTTGCTGCACTCGCCCCGGATCGAGCGCATCGAGGTAGTACGGCGGGGCAAAGTCCGCCGCGCCCAGCTGTATTACCTGCGGGGGCGGACCGGCCGCGCTGCGCGGATCAAGGAGCGCCGGCGGCCCGGCCAGCGGCAGCGCGCCGCGGCCGGATAATCCTCACCCCGGCAGCTCTGCCGTTTCCACGCCGGCCGCCGCTTCCTGCCGCCCGGCCAGTTGCGCGTACACGCGCGTACTCGTGGGATTGGCGTGTCCGAGGTCGGCCTGCACTTGGGAGAGGTCCTGGCGCTGGCGGACCATCGCGGTCGCAGCGGTGTGGCGGAGGGTGCGGGGGTTGACTACGGCCTCGACGCCGGCGGCGCGGGCGATGGCCTTCACGATGAGCCAAAATCCCTGGCGGCTCAAGCGTCCCCCGCGATGATTGAGGAAGAGCGCCGTCTCGTCGGGATTCTGCGCCAGGCGGGGCCGCCCCTCATCGAGATAGACGCGCAGCGCGGCGGCAACGTCGTCGTCAAACCGTAACTGCGTATCCTGCCGCCGCGACCGCACGCAGGTCACGGTGCGGGCATCCCAGTCGAGATGAGCCACGTCCAGCGCGACCATTTCGGAGGCACGCAGGCCAGTGGTGCAGAGCAAGGCCAGCATCGCCCGGTCGCGGGAGGCCTCGGGGCCGGCGCCGTCACCGGCCGCGGCGAGAAGCGCCTGGAGGTCGGTGGCGGCGACCGTCTGCGGGGGCGCGTGGTCCACTTGCGGGCCGGTCAGGGCGGCCGCCGGGTTGCTGGGGATGATGCCTTCACGGGCGAGGTAGCCGAAAAACGACTTGACCGCCGCGAGCTTGCGGGCCTGCGAGGCCAGCGCCAAGCCGCGCTCGCGGAGCCACTGCCGGAACTCCAGCAAGGTGGCCGGTTCGATGTCCCACGACGTGGCGCCCTGCTCGACGACAAAGCTGCGGAACTGGGTCAGATCGCGGCGGTAGGCGGCCAAGGTGTTGCGGGAGAACGGACGGCCGTTGCGGCCGGTAACTTGGCTGAGGAACTGAGTAATCACTGTGTCCATCGTTGCTTCTCTACTCGGACTGTTGCTGCCCGGCTCGCGCGCCGCCGTCCGGAGAGCGACGGGCACACTACGGGACGATGAGCGCGACCAAGACCTGCGCGAGGCGCCGTAGCTCGGCAACCGCGATGTGCTCGTCGGTGCTGTGAATGGCCTCGTAGCCAACACCGAGGTTCACGGTCACGATCCCGCGCTCGTTGAAGACGCTGGCGTCACTGCCCCCGCCGGTCGCGTGCATACTGGGTTCGAGACCAGTGCGGCGAATGGCCGCCGCCAGCGACTGTACGAGCGCATGGTCCTCCGGGATATTGAACGTTCGATACAGCGTGCTGACCTCGACATCGGCCTGAGCACCGGCCGCAGCCGCGGCGTCCTCCAACGCGGCAACCATGTGATGCACTTGGGCGGCCACCTTGGCAGGGTCGTGGCTGCGGGTTTCGCCGGTGACGGTCACGCGCTCCGGGACGACGTTCATTGCCGTGCCGCCGGAGATCAGGCCGATATTGGCCGTCGTTTCGGCGTCGAGCCGGCCGAGACGCATCGCGGTGATAGCCTGCGCGGCCACAGCGATGGCGCTGATGCCGGTTTCGGGAGCGACGCCGGCGTGGGCCGCTTTGCCGATGATGGTGGCGTCTATACGGTCGTGCTGCGGGGCGCTGCTGATGATGGTGCCCACCGCCCCGGCGCTGTCGAGGACAACCGCCGTGCTACTCCGCAGCGTGCCCATGTCGAGGGCACGGGCACCCATCAGCCCCACCTCTTCTCCAACGGTGAAGACGATCTCCACCGGGCGCATGGGCTGGCCGCTCGCGCGGGCGGCCTGGAGCGATTCGAGGATGGCGGCGACGCCGGCCTTGTCATCGGCGCCCAGGACCGTCGTGCCGTCGCTGCGGATCACCCCGTCATCCAGCCGCGGCCGGACGCCGCGACCCGGCTCCACGGTGTCGAGGTGGGCGCTGAGGATGATCGGCTCGGCCGCGGCCGGGCCGAACAGCCGGCCGATGACGTTGTGCTTGGCATCGGTCGTCACCGCGCAGCCCAGGTCGCGCAACCGCTGGGCCACGACTGCGCTTATCGCTTCTTCATCGCCGGAGGGACTATCAATGCTGGCGAGGGAACAGAACGTCTCGACAAGCCGCTCCTCGTGGACCGCGCTCGTCAGCTCTCGGTTGGTCATCTTATTTCTCCTGTGGATCGTGGGGACATTATAGCTGCGGCCGGGGTTGGCCTCACCCTGCATAAGGGTAGGTTTTTCGACAGGAGGGGGTTAGGTCCAACGGGAAGTGTTATGATTCAGGGGGGGCATAGCACCGGGCCACCCAACCACCGCAGAACCACCGAGCCGCTAGCTCAATTGGCAGAGCACCGGCCTTTTAAGCCGTAGGTTCTGGGTTCGATTCCCAGGCGGCTCACCCATGCTGCCGGCCCCCCTATGGCCCCCCCGCTGCGGCGGGGGGACCGTGCCGGTCACTCCGGCCGGTTGATGAGGAAGGTGGCGGCGTCATCGAAATACTGATCCATAGCCGCCCGGGCCTCGGCGGGTAGGTCTACTTGGTCCAGCGCCGCCGTCATGTTGCGTACCCAGGCATCGCGGACCGCGCGAGTGATGGGAAACGGCAGATGGCGGGCACGCAGCCGGGGGTGGCCTCGCAGTTGCGAGTAGGTGGGATGACCGCCGAAGAACTGAATGAGAAAGAGTGTCAGGTGGCGCTTGGCCGGACCGAGATCGTCGGGATAGAGCGGGCGCAGCAGCGGGTCACGCTCGACACCCGCGTAGAACAACGCCACGATCCGCTCGAACGTCGCGTCGCCGCCAACCGCTGCATAGACTGTCATCGGCGTTTCCCTATCGCTGGCAAGGATGCTACACCCAACGGGCGGCGGCAAGCGGCACGCTTTTCCCACCCCCGCGCGTTGCACACCATCGCAGCCGCGCACGGCGAGGCGGCGTGGCACGTAGTAAGATTGCGAGGGAGCGTAGCGGATAGAGTGCTGCCTAAGGCAACGACCACGCTACTGACGGCCGTGGAATTCCTCGCGTTTCCCGAAACCCTACACAAGCCGGAGTTGGTCCAAGGGGAGATCGTAGCGATGGCGCCCGTCGGTGGCTATCGCGGCGACGCGCGACTGCGTTGTAGGCAGCCTTGGTGTTACACGTGGAGGAACGATGCTTGACCGATTGATCGAGCTGGCCGAGGAATTGAATGCTCTGCAATTCGGCGACTTTCTGCTATCGGATGGACAGCGAACCGGTTACTATTTCGACGGCCGGCGGTTGAGCCTGCATCCCGAAGGCGCTCATCTGATTGGCAAAGAGATGCTGACGCTGCTGGCGAATACCGGTGTTGCCGCGGTCGGCGGTCCGACGATGGGGGCCGATCCCATCGTGACGGCTGTGGCCATAGCATCTTGGCAGGCCGGCTGCCCGTTGCCAGCGTTCATCGTCCGCAAGGAGGCCAAGGACTACGGCATGGGGCAGGCGATTGAGGGGCCATTGCCGGAGACCGGTTCGGCGGTGGCAGTTTTGGACGATACCTGCAACACGGGCGAGGCGGTGCTACACAGCATTGACGCGGTAGAGCGTGCTGGCCTTCGGGTGGACTTGGTGTCCGTCTTGATGGATCGTCAGAGTGGCGGAAGCGCGGAAGTCCGACGGCGTGGCTATCGCTTCGAGTCCTTGCTGACTCTTGATGCTCATGGCCGGATGTCATCAGCGCGGTGAGTTTCCGACGGACCTATCGTGGTCTCGTGTGGCGGAGGCGCAGCCCCGGATCAATGGGTAAGCAAAGGGGAGGACACCGATGGCAACGACCACGCTGCTGACGGCCGCGGAATTCCTCGCGTTTCCCGAAACCCTGCACAAGCCGGAGCTGGTCCAAGGGGAGATCGTAGCGATGGCGCCCGTCGGTGGCTATCACAGTAATACTCAGCTTGCGTTAGGGATGTATCTACGCCTGCATACTCAACGGAGCGGACAAGGCCATGTCGGCGTGGAGTTAGGATTCATCCTGACGACTGACCCGGACACGGTGCGAGCGCCGGACGTGTCGTTCATCGCGGCGGAGCAGCTACGCTCCACGCCCTTGAGCGCCGGCTTCTATCTCGGTCATCCCGACATCGCCGCAGAAGTGGTCTCGCCGGGTGATACCGCTACCCAACTCGACGCCAAGGTCCGAGACTACCTGGACGCCGGCACTCGCTTGGTGTGGGTGGTCAATCCCGGCACGTGCAGCGTAACGGTGTATTTCCCCGACGGGCAAGTACGGCTGCTCGGTGCCGACGACGTTCTCACCGGGGGCACGGTGCTCCCCGACCTGCGGATACCCGTAAGCGATCTCTTTCTAGGACAAGACGGGCAGTGATGGGTGCCGGTGGAGCGCATAATAGGATTGCGCGGGAGCGGCGCCGACGGAGGGGATACCGATGGCAACGACCACGCTGCTGACGGCCGCGGAATTCCTCGCGTTTCCCGAAACCCTGTACAAGCCGGAGCTGGTCCAAGGGGAGATCGTAGCGATGGCGCCCGTCGGTGGCTATCACAGCGACACGCAGCGCAAGCTGGCAATGCTGATGGGCCTCCACGTAGACCGGGGAGACTACGGTGCCTTGGTGGTAGAGCTGGGCTTTCTTCTGGCAGCGGACCCGGATACTGTGCGGGCGCCCGACGTATCGTTCATCGCGGCGGAGCAGCTACGCATCACCCCCTTGAGCGCCGGCTTCTACCCCGGGTACCCTGACATCGCCGCGGAAGTGGTCTCGCCGGGCGATACCGTTACCCAACTTGATGCGAAGGTGCAAGATTACCTGCACGCCGGCACCCGCTTAGTCTGGGTGGTCAACCCCGGCACGCGCAGCGTCGCGGTGTACTCCCCCGACGGGCAGGTTCGGCTGCTCGGTGCCGACGACGTGCTCACCGGGGGCACGGTGCTCCCCGACCTTGAGCTACACGTGAGCGACCTCTTCTTGGGGCAAGAGGGCTAGTGTCGCTCTGCCCGGAGCATCCCATCGCAGCGGCCGCAACCACGCAATAGTCCATGCGTTCTATTAGTTAGGCGGCTGCCTCCCAGTCGGAGCAGCGATGGTATCGAGGATGGCAATGGACGCAGACGCTGAACACGCCGGCCGGGCGGCTGGCAATGGTGACGCAGCCTCCGTGCAGGAGTTATTCGAAGCGATCAGCGCCAACGATGTAGACCGGGTGGCTGCCCTACTCGCGGCCGATCCGGCCTTGGCAAATGCCCGCTCCGACGAGGGGCAGGTGCCGTTGATCGCGGCCGCCGAGCGGGGGCTGACGGACGTGGCGCGTGCCTTGCTCGCTGCCGGCGCCGATCCCACTGCGGCCGATGGCTATTGGACACCACTCTATGCCGCTGCTCACACCGGTCCCTATAAGCGCGAGCCGGCGCTCGCCGTTGCCGACTTGGTGCTGGCGTATGGTGCGCCGGATGACATTTTCAACGCTTCGGCGCTCGGTCGCGTGCAACGTGTGGCCGAGTTGCTGGCCGGCGATCCTAGTCTGGCCAATGCCCGCGACGGTATCGGCTGCACGCCGCTTTTCGTCGCGGCGTGGACCGGGTATCCGGTCGTTGTCGAACGGCTACTCCAGGCCGGGGCCGATCCGAACGTCCGCAGTCGCGCCGGGCAAACGCCACTCGACACGTCGGTTTCCCACATCTGGGAAGGCGAGCAGAGCACCGTTGCCCGTCTGCTCATCGAGTATGGTGCCAATCCGAGCTTTTTCGCGGCGTGCGTCGTTGGCAGCCCGGAGCACGTCAAACGGTACCTGGAGGCCGATCCGGCGCTCGTCAACCGGCCCTTTGACCAAGGCGGTACCCCGCTTGAGGTCGCGGCCGAGGCCGGGCACGTGGCAGTCGGGACGCTGCTGGTGCAGGCCGGGGCCGAGGTGGACATCTTCTCGGCTGCCAGTCTCGGCCGGCAAGCGCAGGTTGAGGCGTTCCTCCGGGACGATCCGGCGCTACTCGATGCCAAGCGTCGCCTGGGCGGCTATCGGCCGCTGCACTGCGCGGCAGAGTGTGGTCACCCGGAGATCGTGCGGCGCCTCATCCAGCGAGGCGCGGACGTGAATGCCCGCAACGCCTGGGGATTTACCCCGCTGCACCTCGCCGTGCTGGCCGCCCGCGGCTACCCACCAACGGCCGCCCACTTGGCTATCAGCAACGTGCTCCTCCGGCACGGAGCTGCCGTCAACGCACGAGACGATTACAACCGCAGTGTGCTGGACGTAGCTATCATCGGGGCCGCGAAACCGGGGGCAGTGCCCGGCATCGTTGAGGTACTCACTCGACACGGCGCCAGCTAACGCTGGGGATGCACACCTACCCCCACCACCAACGCCGTAGCGGCGCGATGGATCGCGCCCGTCCCCCATCGCAACGGGGGGGCCACAGGGGGGCCAGCCCCCCTAATGCCGGCCGAATTCGCGGGCGAGCTGGTCCTGGCTGAGGTGGATCATGGTCGGCCGGCCGTGTGGACAGGTGCGGCCCAGGTCACAGGCTTCAAGCTGCCGGATGATCTCCGCCATCTCCGTGGCGGTGAGCACGTCACCGGACTTCACGGCGCCGTGACACGCCACCGACCAGCGCGTGCGGTCGGCCATCGGCCCGTCACCATACTCGCGTCCGAGCGCACCGTCTATCACCTCGGTGATGGTGCCGGTCTGCGAATGCTGCGCCAGCGTCGCCGGCACTGCCCGCACGAGCCACGATTGGCCCCCGAACGGCTCCAGGCCGAAACCTAGCTCCGCCAGCACCTCCCCATGCTCCTCCAGCCAAGCGTCCTGGGTCGGTGACAAAGCGACCACTTCCGGGTCAAGCAGCAGTTGCCGATTGCGCTCCCCGGACGCAGCAGGATCGGCCGCCTCGCGCAATAGCTGCTCGTAGAGCACGCGCTCGTGGGCACTGTGCTGGTCAATGAGATAGAGGCCGGTCCCGCCAACCGCGACGATGTACGTCTTGGCGATCTGGCCCAGCACTTGTAGGCGATCTTGGTCGACCGACTCGTCCGGCAGCAGCGGCGGTTCCTGCGCGGCCGTTGCTTCGGTCCGCACGGCACCGGCGGCTGAGGCGAGCGCCGCCCCAAAGGGTGAGGCTGCACCTTCATCCCCTCTCCGCATGGGGGAGAGGGGGCCGGGGGGTGAGGCTTGCCCTCCTCCGGCCGCTCCGGCCGTTGGCGCCGGGTCCGGAGACCGGCCTGACCACTGCGGGAGCGTCGCGCGGTCCTGGGCCGTCAGCGCCTCGCGGATGGCGTGCTGCACTAGCCCATAGACCAGGCGCTCGTTACGTAGCCGCACCTCGGCTTTCGTCGGGTGGACGTTGACATCCACGTCCTCGGCCGGCACGTCGAGCCGGATCACCGCGACCGGATGCCGGCCGCCGGGCAGCATCGCCCGGTAGGCCTCGGCGACGGCGTGGGCCAGGAACGGGCTACGTACCCAGCGACCGTTGACGAGAAACGCGAGGTACTGCCGGTTGGCGCGGTGCTCATCGGGTAGCGCCGTGAAGCCAGAGACGGACCGGCCGCGCTCTTCCAGCGCCGGCAGTGGGACCAGCCGGCCGGCAACCTCCGGTCCGTATACGGCAGCAATCGCGTCGAGCAAGTCGCCGGTGCCGGGCGCCTGGAGGGCATCGCGCCCGTTGTTCGTGAGCGACAGGGCGACGTCGGGACGGACGAGCGCCAGCGCGCCGAGCGCGGTAATGATGTGCCGTGCTTCCGTCGTCGGCGATTTCTGGAAAGCGGCCCGCGCCGGGACGTTATAGAACAAGTTACGCACGGTGATCGTAGTGCCCGCTGGCCCGCCCGTCGCCCCTTGGTCGGTGATCTCGCCACCCACCATGCGGAGACGGGCGCCCGTCGCGGCGTCCGGCGGTCGGCTCACGATCTCCAGGTGACTGACCGCGCCAATGCTTGCCAGCGCCTCCCCGCGGAAGCCAAGCGTGGCAACGTGGGCGAGGTCGTCCGCCGCCGCCAGCTTACTTGTGGCGTGGCGCGTGACGGCCAGCTCCAGCTCGTCGGCCGGAATGCCCCCACCATCGTCGGTCACACGGATCGCGCCCAGCCCACCGCGCTGGATGGCTACACGCACGCCGCTCGCGCCGGCGTCGAAGGCATTTTCGACCAGCTCCTTGACGACCGATGCCGGACGCTCGACGACCTCGCCGGCGGCAATGTAGCGCACGACCTCCGGCGACAATTGACGGATCGGCATGATGACTCCCGCTCTTTGGCTCCGGCGAGTGGCGCGTGCTCGGTGTCAACCGGCACGCTTGGTCCTCGACCCTGATGATATAACGGACCAGGAGGCGGCAGGATGCCCAAAGACGAAGCGAATGCACCCCCCGCGGCAGCACCGGAGCAGCCGATAGTCACGATTGATGGCGAGCGGGTCGCACTCGGCCCCCTACGCCGCGACCTGCTGCCACTCTACCAACGCTGGATAAATGACCCGGCGGTCGTTCGCACCCTCGGTGAGGGTCTCCGACCACTACTCCTGGAAGATGAGCAGCAGTGGTACGAGCGCAGCGTTGGGGCAACAAACGACGTGACCTTCCAAATCTACGTCCGCAGCGGCTGGCGCCCGATTGGCACAACGGCAATCGTCGGGATGGACCAGCGCCACGGCACTGCTAACTTCGGGATCATGGTTGGCGAAAAGGACTGTTGGGATCAGGGATACGGCACGGAAGCGACCCGCTTGGTGCTGGACTACGCCTTCAATGTGCTCGGACTCCACAACATCATGCTTTCCGTCTACGACTTCAACCATCGCGGCGTTCGCGCCTATGAGAAGGCCGGGTTCAAGGTCATCGGCCGTCGCCGCCAGGCGCTGCGTCTCGGCCACGAGCGACATGACGTGATCTTCATGGATGCCCTCGCCACGGAGTTCGCGAGTCCCGTGCTCCAGCGCCTCTATGTCGAGGGCCAGCACGAGACGCCAACAACCTAGTCTGCCCAAGGGTGCTACACTGCACGCGAAGGGGCAAAGAGCATGAGCAAACCGGAGCACCTCACGTTCGATGAATTCGCCGCCAATCTCAGCGCAGTCTTCGAGCGCGTTGTCCACGATCAGGAGGTCGTGGTGGTCGAGCGCAACGGCGTAGCGGTTGAGCTACGGCCGGCCCCGGAGACCACGCCGCTCCAGCGCCAGGCGAAGACACAGGCCGACTATGAGACGTTTCTATCCTCGGCCGGTGCTTGGAAGGATTTGGTGGATACCGAGAAGCTAAAGGCCGACATCTATGCCAGCCGCCGCATCTCTACTCGGCCGCCGGTCGAGCTATGAAGTATCTCGCAGGAACGGTTAGTCTGTATCGGCGGCACTGCTGCAAACGACCGCACGGGTCACTACCTATCTGTGGGAAATAGCGCCTCTCGCCCGGGTGCGAAACTCGATACCATTATGAATAACCACCTTTGGATCGGGCCGGCCGCTCCCTCCCAGCGAGCCGTCCGGTCGCAAGTAGCGATGTACTAGCGCCACCGCGTAGCCTTGCTGTACTACCCAGAGTATCTGGCTGCGGGTGCCGGCCGGCTCAAAGGTCCGTCTACATAGGCGATCCTTACGAACTCTGGTCTCCAATTCCCCAGCCTCAACTCTTTCCCAGATGTGCAAGGTATTGAAGAGTTGTCGTATACTTGGCGTATCCAGCCACCGGACCACGGCTGGTCGGATAGGATCGGAAGAAAACATGGAGCTCATGGCTGCTACTACGGCCGTGCTTAACGCTGTACGCCAGTATCTCCGGAACGAGATTGACTTGGAGGCGTTGGAAGACAGTGCAGCCCAGCACATTCATCTCCCGGCATCGCTTCCTCCAAATACTACCGTAGTGCAATTGCTCGGTGCGATTGAGTTAAGCCTGGCGGAGTTGAGCAACGGTGACATCACCGAGCCTGAGTTAAGGGAAGATTTGCGGGAAGAGCTTGAATCCGTGTCGGCGGCTCTACCGCAAGCGACCGCCGCACCGTCCGGAGCCACGCCTCCCCCCGTCATTCCGGCGTAGGCCGGAATGACAGGGGGACGGGACACATAGCCGCTGCCCGGTGCTATACTCCGAGCCTATGGAACAGGTATCTCCTTCACCTCCTGCGGCTCCGATACCCACTCCTCAGGACGGCGCTCCCTCGCGGTGGTCGCCGCTGCGTGGCTGGGGCCGGCAGGCACGGGACCGAGGCGCCTCGCCGGAGCTAGGAGCCGCCCTGCTCGGCATCGCCACGGCCGGCATGACTCTCGCCTGGTGGATTGCGGCTGATCCGCTCGGCGATGCTACGCGGATTACGCGACTCATCGCGCTCCCCGGCCTGGCGATCCTTGCCTGGGTTGTCGGAGTGGGTACCCTCCTGGCAACCACGCGGTTCGTGCAGGCACGGGCGCCGCGCGTCAGTCGTCGCGCGGCGCTCCAGATCGCCTCGCTCCCGTGGTTTCCCTGCTTGGCATGCGTGCCCGTGGTGCTCTCGATCATCCAATCCGGGCGCATAGCACACGACCTCCTCTTCACGCCTCACACCGCCCGGGACTTCAGTCTTTACTTGCTGGTGTGGTACATGCTGCTAGAAGCTGGCGTGCTGATCGGAGCTTTGCTGGCAGGTCGTCCCAGGGCCATGTCGGCTCCAGATGAACCGGCCCCAAAGGAGAGCGTGTCCCCCCCCCGCTTGCCCCCAGTGTGGGCAGCCATTGTACTGGCCGCCGGCCTGATGGTCCTATTCAACTGGGGCATTCTGGATCAGTTTAGCATGACGCAGGGCGAGTTTCTGAGTCACCGACGGGCAGCTGAGATCATGCTGCACGAGGATCGCTTGCCTTACGACCTAGGGCGTCCAGTCTGGTGGCGGATCAACGTGCCGCCGTCAACATTTGTGCTGTTCTGGGGGCCTTGGACCCTGCTACCCGTCCAGGTCGGCCTCGTTGTCCACTTCTTTGCTCACTACGCAGCGTTCCTCACGGCGGCCATTCTCCTGTTGCGTAGTCATGTGCCAGGGCTGAGGTCCTTGGAGCTTGTTCTTGTGCTCCTGTTCCTCGTCTCACTGTTTGTGCCCTGGCGGGATGCCATATGGTTAGGTCAGCCGAATGGCTTCATTCTCCTCCTAGTTGTGCTGGGGCTGCGTTGGTTTCTCGCCGGTCGCACGTGGCCGCTGGCTGCCGCCATTGCCGCGGCGCTGACGCTCAAGCCCACGACAACCTGGTTGCTGGCCTACTTCCTGGTACGCCGCTCGCTGCGAATCCTGGTTGCCATCGGTGTGGTCGGCTTGGGTACGATTGCGGTGTCTGCTGCAATCGGAGGAATCGAGCCGTGGCGCGTATGGCTGACGGAGCAGGCGCCATTGCTGCTGCGCGGGACCACGATGTTTTCCAGTATTGGTTTGCCCTCGCTTCATGCGCGCCTTTTTCTCTCATCTCATGCCTACGCATTCTGGGAGGCCCTACCCTACTTGCCACTGGCCCAGACGCTCAACTACGTGGCCTTGGTTGGTGGCGCGTGGCTGCTGCTCCGCCTCGTGCGGCGCGAACGGCCGGACAGTGACCGGATCGGCAAGACGCTGGAGTTCGGGTTAGCGCTGGCGCTCTCGCTCACCCTATCGCCGCTGACCTGGAACCACTACGCGACCACGGCGCTCGTCGGATTGACCGCACTCCTCCACCCGGCTGTCCGCACCGCACTACCTCGACCAGCACGTGCCCCGATCATGGCTCTCGGTGCGTTTGCTTTCGCCACGCTCTGTATTGATGGTGGGCTACTCCAGGCTCGCACGAATGAGTGGTGGGTTGAAGCGCCCTTGATCGGTTCGGTCAATAACCTCGGCCCACCGGCGCTGGTGGCGACGTTGGCGCTCGTGCTCTGGTTCTACAATCGCCATCGAGTCAGCATCGCACGGACCAACGCCCTCCCGGTTAGCTCCTCAGCGGAGCTTGGCGCGCAGAGGCGCAACGAGGTCGCGTAGCCAGTGGCGCAGCCGCACGTGCGGCGGCAGCACGTCAAGGGATAGGACCGACACCCAGTTATCTGGAGCACCAAGAACCGGGAGTACTTCACCTCCATCGAGCCGCAGGCGTAGCCGGAGGTGGTACGTACCCGGGGACAATGCTGCGGGCAGGCGTAGCGTGTGCCGGTCGAAGACCGGGTCGGCGGAGCGCCAGACCCCGGTCGGCACCGCCCAAGCCAGCGGGCGTCGCTCCCAGCGTCCGACTTGCTCCCCACTACGGTCCACCAGTGACCACTCTACGAAATGATCGTTGCGATAGGGACTCTTGGCACGCCATGCTATTTCCAGCGTCAGCACGTCGCCGGGTGCATACGGTCCCGGGGTGAGGGTGTGTATACCTTCCAGCACGAAATGGTCCCAGTCGTCGGTGATGGACACCTGCACGGGCTGCAAGGCGGTGGCCGGTTCTAGTGAACGGGGTGTCAGCGGCATCGTGACATCGAGCAGCCCAATAGCCACCGCCCCGGAAACGGGATCGCCGGGCCAGGATGGAGCGAGCGGCTGCAAACTTGCTCCGTCGTAGACGACAAGCTGCACCTCATACGTTCCCGGTGCGAGGCCAATAGGCAGCCACAGACCTTGGCGGATCTCGACCTCCTGGTTGGGTGCCCAGTTGCTCGTCGGCTCTCCGGTCAGCGGAGCCGTGCGGAGATCGAAGTCCTTGGCTACTCTCTGCCCGTCCCAACCAACCAGGCGCAGCGACGCGCGGTAGTTGCGGTCCAGCTCCTGCCGGGCGCGAAACCGCAGGATGAACGGCGCTACGTCGCCGCTGACGATCTCGTCTACCTCCATCAGGCCACCCGTCAACTCGATGGCAGCGCCGAACTGAGCCGGCCGTAGCGGCGCCTCCAGCTTGCGGGGATGCAGCTTGAAGACACTCAGCTCGGCGATGTCGAAGGCCTGCCGGGTTCCCTGCCACGCATGGGTCAGCAGCCAGCGTTCGACGAGCCGCTGCGGATCGCTTTGCGCCAGCCCCGACAGGACGAGCCAGATCCGCTCGTGCGGCGCGGCAAGGTCCGCGAGGACGGTCTCGACAGTCTCCTGATCCACTGCCGGCGGAGCCGTCGTCGGTAGCACGTGATGAAAGATCTTCCCACGGAAATAATAATCGTAGTACCAGGCTTGCCACGGTCCCGTGAGCAGTACCACGTCCACGTCGCCGTGGCGTTCCAGCGCCGCAATGTGGGTGGTAATCGCACTATAGTCGGCGCGGGTATAGCCGGTGTAGTACGTGGCAGCGAAGGCGACCAGGCCGACGCCGAGGGGGACAAGTCCCAGCGCCGCGCCGCGCCGTCCCCACCGCCGGTGCAACAGGGCCACCCCGCGCGCTGCCAGCAGCACGGCAAAAGGCAGTGCGTTCAGCACGTAACGGGGGCTAAAGGGCTTGTCAATGACCAGCACGGCACCGGCGCCAAGCAGCGTGACGGTCAGTCCGATTGCCAGCAAGGCCACGGCGCCGGGCCGGTCCGCCGGCTGTGACCGCAGCCCCAGCACCACGAGCGCCAACCAGACGGCGGCAATGGCGAGGAACCAGGGCCAGGTAGCGACGGGGCCGACCGCGAGCGCCAGGGCTGCCGTGCGGGCGGCGTCCAGGACCGTCGCCCCGGTCAGGTGTGCGGCCGAGGCGGCCGGCAGACTAGCCACCACTCCCGGCGCCGCCAATGCCCAGGGCAACGGGCCAAACAGCGCGAGGAGGCAGCCAAGGGTCGCCGCACGCCATGGGAGGATGATCCGGCGCCAGCGAGCCAGCAGCAGCCACGCCGCCAGTGCCAGCGGGACGGCGAGTGCCAACGCATGGGTATACAGCGCCAGCCAGCTCACCAGGACGAACAGCGCCCAGCGCAAAACGGACGGTCGCTCCAAGGCCCGCCACCAGAGCCAGAGGCTCAGGGCAACGAGCGTCGTGAGCGGAGCATACATCCGTACTTCCCGCCCGTAGAACACCAGCAGCGGCGTGGCGGCAGCGAGGAGCGCCGCGTAGCGTCCGACCGACTGTCCACCGGCACGCCGCGCCAATGCAGCGACGAGCGGGACCAGCAGCGTGCCGACAAGCGCCGAGAAGGCGCGCATCAATGCTTCGGCAGTGCGAAGGTCTACTAGGTCGCGGAACAGGCTTTGCCAAGCGCCGAGCACCAGATAAAACAGGGGTGGGTGCTCGAACGGCGCTTGTGCAACTTTGGCGATGAGGGCCGCCGGCGACAAGGCGGCATAGCGGACACTGACGATCTCGTCGAACTCCAGGTCGCCGAGACCCGGCAGGTTCCATAGCCGCAGCGCGAGGGCGGCCAGGGTCAGGAGGACGATGACCGGATCAGGATGCCACCGTCGCATAGCAAGTCGTACTCTCCGCCGCTATCCAGGGAGCAGTAGATTCCCGCTTTCGGAGACCTTTGCATAACTACCCGGATGGAGTGCGAGAGGGACCATGCTCCACTCCTCGCTAACCTGGAAGGACCGGTTTTTGGATTCCCGCCTTCGCGGGAATGACGGGTTACGCAAAGGTCTCCTTTCGCGGGAATGACGATTGATGCAAAGGTCTCACCCTGGCTCACACGCCGGCCGGCACTCGCTCCGTCTCGGCAAGATGGCCCTGTTGCCGGTAGCGTGTGAACAGCGCCCCCCAGGGTGAATCGCGCCGCCACGCCTCGAAGACGGCCCGGTCGCGCGCCGGCCAACGATAGTAGTCGTGGTAGGCCTCGGACCCCATGATGAACAGATGCACCAGCGGGGTGCGGAAAAAGAAACGCTGGAGCGCCTTCAGCGGGCTGAACCACAGCAGATCGCCGATGATGCTCGCCGCATTATCGCCGACGGTGAACCCCCAACCGCGCTCCAGGTCCGCGCTCACGTCGTCTCCGACGAGCACGATGCGCCGCACGTCGCCACAGCCCAAGCCCTGCTCGTGCGCCAGGCGGATATACGGAATGGACAGCGGATCGAAGCCCATCAGCTTGGCCGCCACGGCGTCTATCGCCACCTGATCCGCCGCGGCGAGCAGCACGTCCTTCTGTCGTGGGCGCATGGTCCGCGGGCCAGGCCCATCCCCGGCGGTCGTGCCGTCCATCACGGCGAAGATACCGGGGTGAATCTCCTGCTGGATAGCGAGCAGGTCTACCAGCGTTTCGTGAATCCAGCTATGGGTGTAGTGGCGCTTCGTATTCAGGAGACCGCCAAAGGCGTTTTTCATCGCCCCGGTGGTCGTGGTGTAGATATGGCACTTGACCGTCGGGAGGTGGACGATGTTCTTCCCGATGAAATAGTCGGGCACAAAGATGCCCTCCGGGTAGATATCGTCGAGCACACGCATCGGCGTGCGCGGCTCGTAGCGCACCCAGCGCATGTCTTCATCCTTGAAGTTGTAGCGCACCGGAATACCGTGGTGCTCGAAGATGGGGACGTAGCCGTTGAGGTCCTCGCCCTTGAACGCATCGGTAACGACCGTCCGGTTCTGCACGCAGACCTGGTGATCGTAGCCCCGTGCCCGCAGCGCCCGAACGGTCCCCTCAAGCTGCCAAGGCGTCGTATTCGCACCCGGAAACGGAAAGTGCCAGGAGATATTGTCCTTGAGGATGGTCGTCAGGCTCGGCTGGAGGCAGTGCTCCACGCCCGTTAGCTCGATCAGCCGATCCACGTCGTCGAGCACTGTCGCCGGGCGCGTCCGCACCACGGCTACCACCGGCGGGTCCGCCGTCGCCGCCCCATCACCCCGGTTTGCGCTGCTACTGCCGTGCGCCGCGTCCAATCTCATCCTCCGTATGTCCCCCCTATGGCCCCCCCGTTGCGACGGGGGGACGGTCAGGGTGGAGGTCAACCCCGGCCCCGGCAACCAAGTCCTCCAGCGCCGCTTTGCCACGGCGGAGCGCAGCGAGGTGCTCGTCCACCGAGCGCAAGCCGCCGCCCATCGTGTTCAGGCTCAGGTGCGTAATGCCGATGTCCTGCCAGGCGGCGACCTCGGCACGCCACGAGTCCTCGTTACCCTGCGCGATGTTCAGCCGCGGCTCGATGCCAATTTCGCCGGGATCGCGGCCCGCCTCACGTGCTAATGCTCGGAGCCGCGCGACCGCCGCTCGCCCGGTGTCATCCGGTTGCAGCTGCGGAAACCACCCGTCCCCCAGCCGCGCGATACGACGGAGCACCGGCTCTGCGCCACCCCCAAACCAGAGCGGGATCGGCCGCTGCACGGGTAACGGGTTGAGTCCCGCGTTGCTAATCGTGTGCCAGCGCCCCTCGTAAGTCACCAGCTCTTGTGTCCAGAGCGCCCGTAGCACTTCAATCTGCTCTTCGCAGCGGCGGCCGCGGTTGCGGAAGCTCTCGTTCAGCGCCTCGTACTCCACGTCGTTCCAGCCGATACCGATACCCAAGCGTAGCCGGCCATCCGTCAGCACATCCACCTCGGCGGTTTGCTTGGCGACGAGTGCCGTCTGACGCTGCGGGAGGATGATAATACCGGTAACGAGCTCCAGGCGCGTCGTGATAGCCGCCAGGTAGCCGAAGAGCACGAACGGCTCGTGGAACATATCTTGGTGGGTGTACGCGCCGCGCCAGTCCGCGCGCCGGCCCTCCGGGTACGCTCCGAGCACGTGATCGTACACGAGCAGGTGCTCGAAACCGAGGCCCTCGACCGCTTGCGTGTAGGCGCGGACGCCGCCCGGGTCGGCGCCGATCTCAGTTTGCGGAAAGACAACGCCTAGCTGCATCTTCACCTACTCCTCATACCTGTGCCGTGCCGTCGTGAGTAGCCTTGCTGATCGTCCGGATACTAACCTCTTACCAGTGCGACGGCGGCAGACGGCGAGCAAGGATATGGACGACTCCCCAATGCTGGCGGGTGTCCTTCAGCCATTGATAGCCCCAGCGTTCATAGAGCTGCCGGGCATAGCGGTTGTGTTGGTCCACGCCGATGGTCACGACGCTGTACCCGCGCGAGTACGATGCATCTTCCGCCGCCTCCACCAGCGCCCGACCGATGCCTTGGCGCTGATGCCTCGGCCGGACCACGAGATTACTGATATGCGCCGAGCGCTGGCCACGAACGTTGCGGTAGTGGGTGCTGTTCCACTCCAGCGACACCGTGCCAACTGCATAGCCGTCATACTCGGCCACCAGGACGAGCCGCCGCCCTTCGGCAACGCGGCGGAACTGGTCGTACACGGTGTCACCGGACCAGCCGACCGAGCGCCGTACCGCGATCACCGCCTCGGAGTCGCCCCACTCGTAGCGAGCAATCCGCACCAGGAGCGGATTCTCCGTCGCTACCACCATCTTTGTGTTCCCTCAGCCTCGCTGCTTCCGTGTTCTACCGGGCGGCGTGGTCGCGCCAAAGAGCGGCGGCAGGGGCGGTGGGCCGCGCTCGCGCCACGTCGTGTACAGCCGGTAGGCCAGCCAGGCGCCAAAGACCAGAAACGCCAGCCCACCGAGCAGGAAGTTGTGCCGCCAGGGCCCTAGGACGGCCTCGCCGAGCTGGATCGGCCCGAAGAGCAACGCCGGATCAATCCGCACCGTTTCGAGCCAGAGGCGCACCAGGCCGTAGCCCGACAGGTAGATCAGCGTCGCCGTTCCGCGCGGCCACCAGCGGTCGAGCGGCCGCAAGTACCAGAGCAAAGCGAACAGGGCCACGTCCCAGAGGCACTCGTACAGGAACGTGGGATGGAAGTGTTCTACGCCCGCGAATTCTGTCGGCCGGTAGGCGGCATCCACGTACAGCCCCCACGGGAGCGTCGTCGGGCCGCCGAATAGCTCCTGGTTGAAATAGTTCCCCCAGCGGCCGATAGCCTGGGCCAGGATCAGGCCCGGCGCAATAGCGTCGAAGCTAACCTGCCAGGGCAGGCGATAGTAGCGCGACATGATAAAGAGGCCCAGCGCCCCGCCGGCGATGGCGCCGGGCATCCCGATGCCCCCCTGCCAAATCTGGAAGGCGCGAAGCCAGTTGTCGGTGTAGTGTTCATACGTCGTGATGACGTGGTAGAGGCGCGCCCCGATGATCGCCAGCGGTACCACGACGATAGCCATGGCGCTGGACAGGTCATACGAGTAGCCCTTGCGCTCCAGCTCACGGCCCGTGAGGTGCATGGCGACGAAGATGCCCAGCGCAATCAGCAAGGGATACCAGCGGAGCACGAGCGGGCCGATCTGCAACAGCACGTCTGGACCTAGACCGGTCAAATTTGGTGGAGGTGGCATTCTCGGTTATTCCCCTGTCGTGGCGGGAGGGTTGGCGCGTCGAGGGAGTACGCCTGTCACCTCAGCGCCGCGCGAGCCGGGCGGCTCTTGCGCCCCACGGCAGCGACGCGCCTCCGGCGAGCGGAGCACTCCCCTCCGCACCAGGGAGCATACCACGCCGGGGCTGCCGGATGGTCTTGCAGCGGCCCGTCCCCCTGCTGTGTAGGGGAACCATAGGGGGGCAAGACGCCCTCAGGCGAGCGGCCCAATGGTGCCGCCGAGGAGACTAAAGATAATCAGCACCCCCAACCACAAGATGAGCAAGATGACCAATGAGGCAATGGCGCGGCGCGACAGCGAGCCGCGGTCCGGGGACACCAGGACCTTGCGGTAGCGCCAGGGATCGGCCATGCCGGGGGAGCTATCGGGCGGGCCACCTGCATCAGCAGGCTTTTGCGTCGGCGTAGACACCGTAGATTCATCCATAGCGAGTATCTCTGGGCTAAGAATAGAAGGGCCGCTGCCATCGTGTCAACTGTGCCCGTCCCCCCGCCGCAGCGGGGGGGCCATAGGGGGCACGGCCCAGCGTACAGAAAAAAGAGGCGACCCAATCGCGGGTCGCCTCCTGAGGGCGTAGCCAAAGTACCGTGGCGTACACAGGGAGTTTAGTACATACCCCCCATGCCGCCCATGCCGCCCATCCCGCCCATGCCGCCCATCCCGTCCGGGTCCGGCGCCGGCGGTGCGGGTGGCTCCGGCACGTGGGTCACGAGCGCCTCGGTCGTCAGGATCATGGATGCAATGGAAACCGCATTCTCGATTGCCGACCGGGTGACCTTCGCCGGGTCCGTAATGCCTTGATCCACCATTTCGACGTGCGCCTCGGAGATCACGTCGAATCCGTAGTTGCGGTTGTTCTCGTTGACCTGCCGCTCGCGTACCGCGTCCACCAGAACCGAGCCGTCCAGCCCGGCGTTGTGCGCGATCTGGCGCATCGGCTCTTCGAGCGCGCGGCGCAGGATGGCGATACCGGTCGCTTCATCACCGTCGAGCATGATGTCGTCGAGCGCACGTGCCGCGTTGATCAGGATGACGCCACCGCCGGGGACAATGCCTTCCTCAACCGCCGCGCGGGTGGCCGACAGCGCGTCCTCCACGCGATGCTTCTTTTCCTTCAGCTCCGTCTCGGTCGCCGCCCCGACCTTCACCACCGCCACACCGCCGGACATCTTTGCCAGCCGCTCTTGCAGCTTCTCCCGGTCGTATTCCGAGGTGGTCTCGTCGAGCTGGGTGCGAATCTGCTGCATCCGCCCCTGGATGTCTTCTTGCTTGCCGTGCCCTTCGATGATCGTTGTGTTGTCCTTGTCGGCCACCACCCGACGGGCGCGGCCCAGGTCATAGAGCTGCACGCTGTCGAGCTTGCGCCCCACTTCCTCGCTGATGACCTGACCACCGGTAAGCGTGGCAATGTCCTTGAGTAGCTCCTTGCGGCGGTCGCCGTAGCCCGGTGCCTTGATGGCCACTACGTTCACAATGCCCCGCAGCTTGTTGACGACCAGCGTTGCCAGCCCCTCGCCTTCCACGTCCTCGGCGATGACGACCAGCTCCTTCTTGCCCGTCTGCATCAGCTTCTCCAGCAGCGGGACCAGCTCTTGCACCGAGGAGAGCTTCTGCTCGGTGATAAGCAGGTAGGGGTCCTCAAGCTCGGCCCGCATGGTGTCCTGGTTGGTCACGAAGTAGGGGGAGATGTAACCGCGGTCGAACTCCATCCCTTCCACGTAATCAATCTCGAACTGGAGGCCGCGCGATTCCTCGACGGTGATGACCCCGTCCTTGCCAACGCGGTCCATCACGTCGGCGATCAGCCGACCGATCTCCGGGTCGTTCGCGGAGATAGCGGCGATGTTGGCAATGTCCTCGCGTCCCTGCACGGCGACGGCCATGTCCCGCACCGCTTGCACGACCGACTCGACGCCGCGTGCAAGACCGCGCTTGAGGATCATCGGGTTGGCGCCCGCCGCCAGGTTCCGCAGCCCCTCGGTGACGATGGTCTGGGCAATCACCGTGGCCGTCGTGGTCCCGTCACCCGCTACGTCGTTCGTCTTGGTCGCCGCTTCCTTCAGGAGCTGGGCGCCCATGTTCTCGAACGGGTCTTCGAGATCAATCTCCTTCGCTACCGTCACGCCGTCGTGGCTGACCGTGGGCGTGCCGAAGCTCTGGTCCAGCGCCACGTTGCGCCCCTTCGGACCGAGGGTCGTCTTGACCGCTTCCGCTAGGACATCCACCCCCGTTTTCAGGTGACGCCGGGCCTCGACGTCGAATACCAACTGCTTGGACATCGCGCATCCTCCTCACTCACGCACTGCGCCGAAACACAGAAAAGGCTCTGTTTGGTTGGGCCACGCCCGCACCGGGCTGCGGCTCTCTCAGCAGCCCATTGTAGCAGCATTTAGCACTCGTTGCCAGCGAGTGCTAACGCCGGCTCCAACGCTGGCCCCCACCCCAGCCCTCCCCCGTTGCGACGGGGGAGGGGGTTTGGCGGCCCCCTGCCACAGGAGACCTTTGCATAACTACCCGGATGGAGTGCGAGGAGGTGGTGACGCGCCTCCCGCCAACCTGGACGGTCCGGCTTTTAGATTCCCGCTTGCGGAGACCTTTGCATAACCCCCAAATGGAGTGCGAGAGGGACAATGCATCACGCCTCGCTAACCTGGAAGGACCGGTTTTTGGATTCCCGCCTTCGCGGGAATGACGGGTTACGCAAAGGTCTCCTTTCGCGGGAATGACGGGTTACGCAAAGGTCTCCCGCAGCGGGGGGACCATAGGGGGGGCGGGGTGGGTTTGACGCTTGGTGAAGGGGTGCGGTATTGTGCCGTTGCCGGCGGTGGGTTGCCACAATCAACGGCGCTGCCGTAGTAGTGGAGCTGGTGGGTGCGCGGCGAATCGGTAGGCTCTGTCGGGGTGGGTGCGGCGACACCGGCCCGGCGCAAGCGATGCGGGATTAATTGAGGAGGGAGCGGATGAGCAGAGCAACTCGTCGAACGTACCTGGCGGGAGCCGGCGCTGCATGGGGGGGGCTGTTGGCCGTTGCCTGCGGTGAGGTCGAAGTGCGCTACGTCCCGGGACCGGCCGGGCCGGCTGGGCCGGCCGGCCCGGCGGGTGAGCGGGGCGCGGCGGGGGCGGCGGGGACCAAGGGTGTGGCCGGGACTGCTGGCGAGACCATTGTGGTGGAGAAGGAGAAGCCGGTCGTCGTCGAGAAGCTCGTCGAGAAGCCGGTGGTGGTGGAGCGGGTCGTCACCGTCGAGAAGCCGGTGGAGAAGGTCGTCGAGAAGCTGACGCAGCAGAAGCACATTCGGTATCTGCACGTGGACGTGAACCAGCTCTACTGGAAGGACGCCTGGAACACGATTTTCCGCAACTTCGAGGAGCAGAACCCGCAGTACCGGATCGTGTGGGACCCGGCATTGGGCATTGGCGCGTCGGCCGAGAAGGCGGTGGCGACGTTTGCCGCCGGTGACTACTACGACTTCCTGTACGGCCACTACACGATCATCGGGGGGTACGTGGACCAGGGGATCGTTCAGGCGCTCGATCCCTTCTTGGCCAAAGAGAAGGACATCCAGGTAGACAGCTTCGTGCCGGCGGCGGTGGAGAAGTTCGAGGGCAAGACCTACGGGTTGGCCTGGTTCACGAACGGCAAGGAGTTCTGGTACAAGTGGGACAAGTTCCAGGAGGTGGGCCTCGAAAACCCGCGCGATCTGGAGCAGGCCGGGGAGTGGAGCTGGAACAAGCTGCTGGAGATGTCGCAGAAGCTGGTCAAGAAAGAGGGCGGCGAGATTACGCAGTACGCCTTCAACCTGCCGTTCAGTAGCACGGGCTGGATTCTCAACCTCCTGCTGGCGTGGGGCGCGGACTGGTTCGACGACAACTTCACGAAGGCGACCATTGACACGCCGGAGTTCGTCGAGGCGATTGAGTTTGCGGTGGACCTGGTGCGGGAGCACCGGGTAGCCGGCGGGAACTTCGCCAGGGGCGAGAACGTCTCCTTAGTGACCGGCTCGTACTACACGCGGACGTTCCAACGGCTGCTGCAGGAGGAACAGTTCGACTTGCAGATGACGCTCTTGCCGAAAGGGCCGACCGGGATGCGGCGGGTGCCGCTGGCCAACAACGCCAGCTACATCACCGCGCAGGCCCAGGAGCCGGACGGCGCGTGGGAGTTCAACAAGTTCATCATCGGCGAAGGGGCACAGCACGAGATGGCCTTGTTGGGCGGTGGCCGGTACTCGGTGTTCAAGGACGCGACGCCCAAGGTGCTACACGCCTACGAGGACGCCGAGGTGTACGCGGCGTCGGCCAAGGCCTCGGCGCCAACCAAGCTCATCGTCAAGCAGGGTGACATCAACAAGATGTGGAGTGAAGGCTGGAAGGAACTGGTCCAGGGCACGAAGGGCGTGCGTGAACTGCTGACCGAGATGCAGCGGCAGGCGGATCGCTTGCTGAAGGAGCACGGCTCTATTTCCTAGCGGGGGTGGCGGACCTACCCCCAAACCCCCTCCCTGCAGGGAAGGGGCTGGATTGTGGCTTGCGCCGGAATGACGGGAGGGGCGGGCGCGATCAATTGCGGAGCGATAGAGAGGGGGTAGTTTTTTGTCTGCATCAGGATTTTCGGGATGCAGGGATGAGCAGGATGGTCCTCACCCCCCGGGCCCCTCTCCACATGGTGGGGAGGGGGTGACGGACCTACCCCCAAACCCCCTCCCTAAAGGGAAGGGGCTGGATTGTGGCTTGCGCCGGAATGACGGGAGGGGCGGGCGCGATCAATTGCGTCCCGACATGAAAACCTGCTCTTGTGAGGGGGTAGCCCCCCTATGGTCCCCCCGTTGCGACGGGGGGACGGGGATTCCCGCTTTCGCGGGAATGACGAGGGTCGGGGTGGGGGCACGGGGTCAGAGGACGAGGTGGTGGGTGGTCGATAGGGAGGCTTCGAGGGTGCGGGGGCCAGTGCGGTGGGCGGGCCAGTCGGGTTTGTGCTGGCGGCGCCAGGCGATGTAGCCGGTGGTTGTTGCGGGGTCGGTGAGCTGCAAGCGCACGGCCAGCGGGAAGCGAGTGCGGTACGGCCGGTAGTGGTGTGCCCGTTCGACGGCGGCGCGGGCACCGGCTCGGATTCGGGGGTGCGTTTCGGTAGCTGGGAAGAGGGCTACCGTCCCGTCGGGGAGTGGCCGCTTGACGGGGATGGTCACGAGATCGGGGCCGAGCCAAGCGTGCGCTTCGCGGCAGAGGCCGGTGCAGCCGGTAGCCATGATGATCGGTACGCCGTGGTCGTGACCGGCGGCGATGGCGTAGGCGGCCAGCTCGCCGCCTTCCCGTCCGTTGAACCAGTAGCGACGGCGACGGGCGCTGGACCAGGTGTGGGCCAGCACGGCGTCGGTGGCGCCCTCCATGGCGTGGAAGCCGACCAGCATGACCCCGGCGAAATGCTCATCTAGGCCGTCGAGCAGCGAATCGCCGGAGAGGATGAGCCGCGCTCGCGGGTCGAGTAGCTCCGGGAGGATGTTGCGGTCGCGAAAGCCGTCGTCCTTGACGACCACGGCGGAAGCGCCGGCGTCGAAGCAGCCTTGGACAGCGGCGTTGACATCGCCGGTCATTAGTTCGCGGAAGGGACGCAGGCGCGGGCTGGTGGAGGGGAGATTTCTGGCCCAATACTCGGCGACGCCGGTGGGGCCTTCGCTGTCGGCGACGATGAAGATTTTGGGGCCGTTGTTGCTCATGGTGAGTCTATTTGCCTCACCCCCCGGCCCCCTCTCCAACATTTGGAGAGGGGGTGACGGACCTCTGATAAGGGTAGGTTTTTTGTCTGCATCAGGATTTGCAGGATGCAAGGATGAGCAAGATGGTCCTCACCCTCGCCGGGCAGGAATCGGGTGCTCTCTAGCGCCATGACGGGGGCGTAGGGGCCACGTAGGGGCCTGGATTCCGGCTTTCGCCGGAATGACGAGCGCCTGGGCGTGATGAATCGCGCCGCTACAGAATACCTACCCTTGTGAGGGGGTAGCCCCCCTGTGGTCCCCCCGTTGCGACGGGGGGACGGGGATGCCCGCTTGCGCGGGGATGACGAAGGGCTGGGCGCGATTCATCGCGCCGCTACGGGAAAACCTGCCCTTGTGAGGGGGTAGCCCCCCTGTGGCCCCCCCGTTGCGACGGGGGGACGGGGATGCCCGCCCCGTATCGGGGTACGGGACATGCTTTCGCGGGAATGACGGGTTATGCAAAGGTCTCCTGTGCGGGGGGACGGGCGCAACATGTTGCGCCCCTACACAAATACCTACCCTTGTGAGCTGTGGTCTCCTTGACCGACTACGTTGGGCTGGGTAACGGGTACGTGCAAAGCGGGTTAGGGGCGGCGGAGGGTGATGGCGGCGAGGGCGAGTAGCCCGATTGCGAACCCGCCGAGTACGGCTAGCTCCAGGCCGATACCCCACAGGGTCTCGCCTTGCAGCATGATGGCCTTCAGGCCGTCCACGACGTAGGTGAGCGGTAGAAACCGGCCAACGGCTTGGAAGTAGCCGGGGAGCTGGTCGAACGGGAGGACGGCGCCCGATAGGAAAATCTGGGGCAGCAGTATGACCGGGATGAACTGCACCACCTGGAACTCGTTGCGGGCAAAGGTGGAGATGAAGATGCCGAGGTTCACCGCCATGATGGTGACGACAACCAAGAGCACGAAAATCTGCCATAAGTAGCCCTCGTAGTTGATCCGGAGAGCGAAGATCGTGTAGAGGAGGATGACGAGGGCCTGGATTCCGGCGAACGGCAAGAATCCGAGCAGGTAGCCGGCCAAGATGTCCGCGCGGCCAACGGGGGTGGTCAGCAGTCGCTCCAGAGTGCCTTGTGCTCGTTCCCGTAGAAAGCTCACGCCGGTCAGGATAAAGACGAAGAAGAGGACAAAGGCGCCGATCAAGCCCGGCGCGATTTGATCGAGGATCGGCTGCCGGTCCGCGAAGGAGAATCCGACCAGTGACATCACGATGACCGGCGCGACGATGATGAGGGCGAGGGAACGGTGGTCGCGCACGATCTGGTTAATGATCCGCGAGGCGATGGCGAGGGTCCGGTCTATGGTCACGATGGACCGCCCTGCCTAATGAAGTGGAGGAACGCATCCTCCAGGGTGGCATCGCTGCTCCCGGTGGCCTGCCGCAACTCATCGGGACTCCCTAGGGCAACGACGCGCCCTTCTTGAATGAAGGCGAGGCGGTGGCAGTGAGCGGCATCGTCCATTGTGTGGCTGGAGATGATGAGGGTTGTGCCGGCGGCCGCCATGTTGCGGAAATGCTCCCAGAACGAGGCCCTTAGCTCCGGGTCAAGGCCCACGGTGGGTTCATCCAAGACCAGGAGGTCGGGCTGGTGGACGAGGGCGATGGCGAGGCTCACGCGCTGGCGCATACCGCCGCTCAGGCGGGTGAGGGGGTCCTTTTGGCGGTCGGTCAGGGCGACCCATTCGATAGCCCGATCTACGGCTTCGCGCCGCTCGGCAGACCGGGAGAGGCCATACATGCGGGCAAAGAAGTCTACGTTCTGGCGGACGGAAAGCTCCTGATACAGGGCACTGAGCTGCGGCATGTAGCCGATGCGGCCGGTGACGCGAGACGACGGCAGTTCGCCGAACACGCGGACCGAGCCGGCGGACGGCTGCTGGAGGCCGATGAGCAGCCGCATCAGGGTCGTCTTGCCGGCACCGTTGGCGCCGAGGATGCCGAAAATCTCCGACCGGTTCACGGCGAGAGTGAGGCCATTGAGGACGTTGAGGGGGCCGTAGCTGAACTCGACCTTGTCGGCTGCGAAGACCGGTGGCATTGTTGGTGACCTGTATGGTGCCTAGTATAGCAGGGCTGGCGCCAGCGCCCCCCTGTGGTCCCCCCGTTGCGACGGGGGGACGGGCGCAACATGTTGCGCCCCTACGGCTGGTGCTCTACCGGCTCCGTGCTACCATTCAGCGGTACGCGAGGGCTTGAGGGGTGGTAGGGGCGGACCGGTCGTTCGGCCGGGCAAGGAGCGAGTGATGGCTGAGAGCACGAGCAGCGGGGCGCGGCCGCGGGTCTTCTGTAGTTGGGGCTATCCGGAGAGTGGGCTGGAGTTGCTGCGTGCGAGCTGCGACGTGGAGGCGTGGGAGGGCAAGCTGCCGGCGCCGCCGGAAGTGACGCAACAGCGGATCGCAGACGGTGTGGAGGGTGTGTTTGCGATGCCGCCTACGGACCGGCTGGACGAGCCGATTCTGGCGGCGGCGCCGCGGCTGCGGGCGGTCACGGGGTTTGGCGTCGGGTTCGATTACATAGACGTGGACGCCGCGACGAGGCATGGAGTGGCCGTGACCAACACGCCCGGCGTGCTGGTGGACACGACGGCGGAGCTGGCCTTTGGGCTGATGCTGGCGGCAGCGCGGCGGCTGTCGGAGGCGGATCGCTACGTCCGGTCCGGGCAGTGGGGTGAGTATGAGCCGGGGCTGCTCTGGGGGCGGGACCTGTTCGGGTCCACGTTGGGCATTGTGGGCATGGGCGCCATCGGACAAGCGGTCACGCGCCGCGCGGTCGCTTTCGGGATGGACGTGATCTACACGAGCCGCACGCGCAAGCTCGACGTGGAGGGGCGCTATGGAGCGCGCTATGCGAGCTTGGCAGAGGTGCTGGCTCAGTCCGACTACGTGAGCGTTCACTGTGCGCTGACGGCAGAGACGCAGGGGTTGATCGGCGCTGCCGAACTGGGGGCGATGCGGCAGGGGGCGATCCTGGTCAATACGGCGCGTGGCCCGATTGTGGATCAGCCGGCGCTCGCGGCGGCCTTGCGCGACGGCCCGCTGGCGGCCGCCGGCTTGGACGTGTTCGAGGAAGAGCCGCTGCGGCCCGACGACCCGCTGCTGGCGCTCGATAACGTGGCGCTCACTCCGCATATCGGGAGCGCGACGCACGGCACGCGCGCGCGGATGGCCGAGCTGGCGGCGCAAGGGCTGCTCGACGCGCTGGAAGGGCGGCGGCCGGCGCACTTGGTCAACCCGGAGGTGTGGGGGTAGGCGGTTAGCCACAGAGAACACAGAGCGCACAGAGAGTGTGGCTGTCCGCCCCCCTATGGTCCCCCCGTTGCGACGGGGGGACGGGCGGGGTCTCCAGCCCCCTGTGGTCCCTCCGTTGCGACGGGGGGACGTGGATTCCGGCTTTCGCCGGAATGACGGGAGCCTGGGCGCGATAAATCGCGCCCCTACGGAAAAACCTACCCTTGTGAGCCTGTGAGCCTATGGTCCCCCCGCTACACAGGGGGACGGGCGGGGTGTCCAGCCCCCCTGTGGTCCCCCCGTTGCGACGGGGGGACGAGGGGGTGCTCCTACGTGGGGGGTGGGGGTGGGCGGCCGTTGCCGTGGGTGAGTAGCCGGGGGAGGCTGACGCCGAGTAGGTAGGTGACGTCGGCGATGCCCAGTCCCCAGAGCAGCAGGGGCATCTCCCAGGCGGTCGACAGGGCGTCGTACACGACGAGGCCGAGCCAGACGACGAGGATGCCGAGGGCAGCGGCGGTGCGTGCCCATGGGGCCGGGGCCGGCGGCGGTGGCAATTGCTGGCTCATGGCATCCGCCGGAGGCGGCTGTGCTCGATCCAGGCGGCGAGCAGGCCCAGGGCGACGGAGAGGGGTACGATCAGCCATTCAGCGGTCATGGGGAGTGCTCCTTTCTCGTTTTTGCTAGTTGGGGCGGGTACTGGCTGGGGCCGGCCAGCCTCACCCCCCGGCCCCCTCTCCAACATTTGGCGAGGGGGTGACGGACCTACCCCCAATCCCCCTCCCTAAAGGGAAGGGGCTGGATTGCGGCCCGTAGCGGGGGACGGGGTTATGACGGATCGGCACAGGGCTGGCCACCCGCGGTGCGGGGGGGACGGGGGTGTGGTTAGGTAGGGAGTGAACCTGGGACGTACTCCTCGATCACGAGGTCTTCGCCGGGCGGGTCGGGTTCAAGCGATGGGTCCTCCATGTATTTGGCCGCCTCATCGAGCATTTGATACAGCTCGCTCGGCGAGTCGGCGGCCAACACCTGCCGGGTCTTGAGCGTGCGCTGCAAGACATCAATCGCGCGGCCGACCACGGTGATTTTCTCGATCAACGCGGCGCGTTGCTGCTGACGGACGGTGGGCTGGTCCTGAGGCGGCGTCGGGTCGTAGCCGAGGGCTACAAAACGCCGAATGAGGACCTGGAGCAAGCGGACCTCTTCATCGAGTACCGGCGCTGAGTCCGCCGGCTCCAGGGCCTGCACCTCCTCTGCGGTGAACAATCGGTCGTACACGGTTTCCTCCTGGGTGGTGGGATGGGTGACGGAGGCTGACGGCGAACCGGCGGCGACGGGTACACGACGGGAGCGGTCGTGGCCCGCTGCCGGCGGGGGCGAGACGTGGGAGTGGTCGGGAACCGACACGGCGGCGTAGCTGGCACCGGGGCGGTTGTGCTCCGGTACCGTGGGCAAGGGCGTGGCATCGGGGCGGTTGTGCTCCGACACCGTGGGCAAGGGCGTGGTATCGGGGCGGTCAGGCTCCGACACCGTGGGCAAGGGCGTGGTATCGGGGCGGTTGTGCTCCGACACCGTGGGCAAGGGCATGGTATCGGGGCGGTTGTGCTCCGACACCGTGGGCAAGGGCATGGCATCGGGGCAGTGCTGCCCCAACGCCGGCGACTGTGCGGCTAGGCTACCGCTATCGGCCGGCAAGATGCCGAGACTGCTCCCAGCCGGTACACGCTGTGCGCCAGACTTGTCTCGCATCCGTCAACCTCCGTTCATGGGAACATGTTGGCGGGGTGGGGTGGGAAACAACGGGGGGATTTGTCAGCATCAGGATTGACGGGATTAGATGATGGGCAGGATGGTCCTCACCCCCCGGCCCCCTCTCCAACATTTGGAGAGGGGGTGGCGGACCTACCCCCAACCCCCCTCCCTAAAGGGAAGGGGCTGGATTCCGGCTTGCGCCGGAATGACGGGAAAGGGGCGGGGGACGAGGGCTGGCCCCCCTATGGTCCCCCCGCTGCGGCGGGGGGACGGGGATTCCCGCTTTCGGAGACCTTTGCATAACTCCCCGGATGGAGTACTGGGATGGCAGTGATCGTCTCCCACCAACCTGGAAGGGCCGGTTTTTGGATTCCCGCCTTCGCGGGAATGACGGGTTACGCAAAGGTCTCCTTTCGCGGGAATGACGAGTTATGCAAAGGTCTCCGCGCGTGGGCATGACGGGCCGGGCGGGAGTGTGAGGAGGAGTGATGGCTAGGCGAGAGCATGGGGGTGACACGGGGCAGACCGATCTGCTGGGCGGGCGGCGGGTCGCCAAGTCGGACGCGAGGATCGAGGCGTTGGGGGCGCTCGATGAGGCCACCAGTGCGCTGGGCGTGGCGCGCCAGGGTGTGCAGCGGTCGCAGGCCGGGGAGGTGCTGCGGCAGGCGCAACGCGACCTGTATCAGCTCATGGCCGAGCTGGCGATGCCGCCGGACCATCCCAAGCGGGTGCGCGTGACCGCGGAGCGGGTGGAGTGGGTCGAGCGGGCGTTGGAGGAGTTGGAGGCCGGCGTAGACATTCCGGCCAAGTTCGTGCTGCCGGGGGCGTGCGCGGCATCGGCCGGCGTGGACTATGCCCGGGCGGTGGTGCGCCGGGCGGAACGGCGGGTGGTGGAGGTCACACACGGGGAGGGTGCGCCCAACCCGCACCTGCTGACCTATATCAACCGGCTCTCGTTACTGCTCTACATGGTGGCGCGGGCGGAGGACGTGGCGGCGGGCGTGGATTTTGATATTGCGGGGTAGGGTGGATTGGTTGTCTGAATCAGGATTTGCAGGATGCAAGGATGAGCAGGATGGATTGCCGCTGGCGAGGTTGATGACGCGGTTTCACTCATTTTCTCCATATTACTATAATCCATCTTATAGCTTGCAGCCTAGGTTGCTTGCTTTTTCCTATCTTGCGGCTTATAAGCAAATGGACCTACCCGGAGGGGGTAGGAAGTGAAGTCGGGGGCCGGCAGGGCATCCCTGCGGCTCAAGAGGGGGAAGGAAGGGATTGCATGATGGTTTTCAACACACGACGTTTCCTTGATAACTGCAACAACGAGAACGGGAGGGCAGTCTTCTCCCGCATTCTGGAGTGGGCCAAAGAGAAGAACATGCTCATCAATCCGGGGAACCCAGGGTTCTCCGTGAATGTCGGCCTCGGCAGAAACCGCGTTGCCTTCTGCTATGGAAACCCGCCTCAATCAGGACGTGGACTCAGCATCTCTATACCACTGCGTGCTACCAATGCTGTTGGAAAGGCTGCGATCCCCGAGGAGCGCATTCAGCAGCTTGAGGAACTAGCACTAAGCATCGGGATTTTTGAGCCTGCCGGTCGTCAGAGTCTCAGATGTCCAATCGAGCGGAGGCTGACGGACACAGAAATGGATTCTCTCCTCACCTGGTTTGAGCTTGTGGCGGAGGCTATTCGGGAGTACGGGCTGAGGTAACAGGGGGCAAGTTCGCTGCTGGGGCTGGCCCCCCTATGGTCCCCCCGCTGCGGCGGGGGGACGGGGATTCCTGCGAAAGCGGTAAGGGTGGAGGGTGTGGTGAGCGGGCGATCGGTTGATCCGGCTTATCTGCGGTATCAGTATGGTACGGCGGAGAAGCTGAAGATTCGGATTGCGAGCCACGAGCGTTACAGCGAGCGGGCGCTGGATTTTCGCGCGTGGGTGCTCCAGCGGCTCGACTTGGCGCCGGGGCTGACGGTGCTGGACGTGGGCTGCGGCTCCGGCGTGTTCCACCGGGCCTTGGGACAGCACGATGTACGGGTCATCGGCTGTGACCGGTCGGCAGGGATGGTGCGAGAGGTGCTGGCGCAAGCGGCGCAGTATCGGTTGCCGGTAGGCGCCTGCCAGGCCGATGCCGAGATGCTGCCTTTCGCGGCCGGGAGCTGTGATCGCGTGATGGCGAATCACATGCTGTACCACGTACCCGATCAGGAGCGGGCGCTGCGCGAGCTACGGCGCGTACACAAGCCGGGTGGTCGCGTCGTCATGGCGACCAATGCTGCGGATCATGGCAAACGCTTGCGCGAGTTGCACGACGAGATAGCCGGTGAGTTGGGTTATACGCCGACCGGCAACGCGGCCGGCCGGTTCACGCTCGATGATCTGCCGCTGGTGCAGCGGGTATTTGCGGATGCCGAGCGGCACGTCGTCCGCAATGCTTTCGTGTTTCCGACTGCGGAGGCGGCGCTGGCCTATTACGCCTCGGGGCAGGTGGATGCGATAGCGGAACGGGACGCAGAGGGCAGTCACCGGGGGAAACTGCTCCCGCTCATGGCGGCGCGGATTGAGGGGATTATCGAGCGGGAAGGGGCGTTTCGCGTGCCCAAGGACGCCGGGTGTTTCGTGGCGTTGGGCTAGGCCGGCCCCCCTATGGTCCCCCCGCTGCGGCGGGGGGACGGGGATTGCGGCTTGCGCGGGAATGACGGGTGGGGTTAGGCGGCCGGCTTTCTGAGGCCGTAGATGGGGGTGCCACCGAGGGTGATGATTGACTGCTTGTAGACCTCGGGGTGCGTTTCGATATGCCGGCGCACCGTTTCCTCGGGCAGTCCCGTATCTCTGGCAATACCGCCGATAGTCCGCCAGCGCGAGTGATGGCCGCGGATACTGAAAGCGATGGCGATGGTCGCACCGAGGTCATGCTGTTGTTCGACTCGCTGCTCAACTTGCCTAGCCATCTCTACGACTCCTCTGGCCCCGGCTGCAACACATGATCTACCCGGATTCCGGCCCGGCGGAGCGTAACTCTTCACGGACCATATCCCGAATCTTATCAGTGAATGCTTGACTGTCAAGTGTGTCCCTCACTGCTGCCAATTGCTCACCGAGGTGGGCAGGTCGAAAGAAGGTAATCACTACGGTACTCACTACCAGGATCAAGAAGAGTGCTCCTAGTCCACCCAAGACGAGGAGCTTGGCGGTCTCACTCAGCCCGGCAGTGGCAATCACGGCGATAGCGACGACACCCAGCACTAGGGCAAACCAGCCCAGGAGTACCTGTGGACTTCTGATTGCCGCCAGGATGGCGGCCCACTGCTCACCACTGCCCATCCGGCCTCACTCCATGCTCCCTATGAGACCTTTGCATAACCCCCAGATGGAGTGCGAGAGGGACAATGTACTACTCCTCGCTCACCTGGGAGGGCCGGTTTTTGGATTCCCGCTTGCGCGGGAATGACGGGTTACGCAAAGGTCTCCTATGGCGCGGCTACTGATTGTAGCAGTGCTTCTCCGGCTGGTGGGGAGGGGACGGGGATTGACGGCGGGGGAAGCAGACGTTACCCTGACTGAGCGGAGGAGAGGGAGTCGTGGAGACATTTCTGGGGTATCGGCGCCCCGATGGGACGGTGGGGGTGCGGAACCACGTGGCGATTATTCCGGCGGTGGTCTGCGCGAATACGGTCGTGCAGCGGATCGCACAGTTGGTGCCGGGCACGGTGGCGCTGCCGCATCCGCATGGCTGTGCTCAGATCGGCGACGACGTGCAGTTGACGATGTGGAGCCTGGCGGGGGCGGCGGCGAACCCGAACGTGGCGGCGGCGCTGATCGTGGGGCTGGGGTGCGAAACGTGCCAGTCTACCGACGTACTCGACCTCGCGCAGGAGCGGACCGCCGGTAAGCGGCTGGAACGCTTCTCGATCCAGGAGGCCGGCGGCTCGATCAAGGCCATCCAGCGCGGCGTGGAGACGGCCAGGGCGCTCGTCGCCGAGGTCGCGACGCAGCAGCCGGAGCCGACGCCGGTGAGCGAGCTGATCGTGGGAACCGAGTGCGGGGGCTATGACGCCACCTCGGGCACGGCGGCTAACCCGACCGTGGGAACCGTTGCGGATTGGCTCGTGGGGCAGGGCGCGACCGTGCTGTTGGGGGAGACGGCAGAGTTTTTCGGTGCCGAGCAGACGTTGGCGCGTCGTGCCCGCGACAAGGCGACGGCGCAGCGGCTTTATGAGATTGTGGCGCACTTGGAGGCCGAGGCGCAATACGTCGGCGAGAGCGTGGCCGGAGACGACAGTGCCGACGCGCGGGCCGAGGCGGCACTGGGCTGTATTCGCAAGGGTGGGACGACAGAGGTGCAGGAGGTGGTGGGCTTCTCGGACCGGCCCACGCGCACCGGGCTGGTGGTGATGGATACGCCCAGCCACGACACGGTGGCGCTGACCGGGATGGTCACCGGGGGAGCGCAGCTGTGTATTGCCACGACGGGCCGCGGCTCGCCGGTCGGCAACGCGCTGGCGCCGGTCATCAACGTGACCGCCAATCCACGCACGGCGGCGCGGATGGGCGACAATATAGATTTGTCGCTGGCCGGTATCGTCGAGGGGACGGATACGCCGGACGCGCTTGCAGGGGAGCTGACCGCCCTGACGGTCGAGGTGGCGCGGGGTGAGCTGACCGCCGCGGAGATCATCGGGCACGAGGAGTTCGCGCTGTATCGTATTGGGCCGCAGGTGTAGGGGCAGTGCCCCCCTGTGGTCCCCCCGCTGCGGCGGGGGGACGGGGATTCCCGCTTGCGCGGGAATGACGGTTCGCGGCGGTGGCTGAGGTTCAATGGGGACGAGGGAGTGTAGGTAGGTGCGGACGTTTTTGGGCTATCGGCGTCTTGATGGGCAGGTGGGTATCCGTAATCACGTGCTGGTCATTCCGGCGAATGGGTATGCCAGTACCGTTGCCGAGCGGATTGCCCGGCTCGTGCCGGGGGTGATTGCACTCACGCATCCACACGGGGCGGCGCAGCTGGGCGAGGATACGCGGCTGACCGAGTGGACACTGGCCGGCGCCGCGGCCAATCCCAACGTCGGCGCGGCACTGCTGGTCGGGCTGGATGGCGAGCAGGGCGAGGCGGAGCGGGTGCGGGCGCTGGCGGCACAACGCTCGCCCGGTAAGCGGTACGAGGCCATTGCGATCCAAGACGAGGGCGGCTCGATCAAGGCGATCCGCCGCGGCTGCGCCGTCGCCAAGGACTTGCTCCGGCACGTGGCGGGTGACGAGCGGAGCGCGGTGCCGGTTGGCGAGCTGATCCTGGCAACCCAATGCGGCGGGTCGGATTCCACCTCGGGCATGGCGTCGAATCCGACGGTCGGCGTGGTCTCGGACTTGCTGATCGAGCAGGGCGGCACGTCCATCCTGGCAGAGACGCCGGAGCTGATGGGGGCCGAGCATATCTTGGCGCGGCGCGCCCGCAACGAGCAGGTGGCGCGGCAGCTAGTCGAGATCGTGGCCAACGTGGAGAAAGAGGCACAGCACGTGGGCGCGACGGTGGCCGGCGGCAATCCGACGCCGGGGAATATCGCCGGCGGCTTGACCACTATCGAGGAGAAATCGCTCGGCTGTATCTACAAGGGCGGGACGACGACCGTCGAGGAGGTCATCGGCTATGCCGACCGGCCCACGCGCCGAGGGCTGGTGGTGATGGATACGCCGGGGCACGACCCCAGCTCGGTCTCCGGCGAGCTTGCCGGGGGCGCACAGGTATGCATTTTCACGACGGGCCGTGGTTCGCCGGTAGGCAACGCGCTGGGGCCGGTCATCAAGGTGACGGCCAACCCGCAGACGGCAGAGCGGATGGCCGATAACATGGACTTCTCGGCCGCGGGGATGATCGCCGGCGCGACGGATAAGGAAACGCTGGGACGGGAACTGTTCGAGCTGATGCTGCGGGTGGCCAGTGGCGAGCCGGCCCGCGCCGAGATCATCGGGCACACGGAGTTCGCGCTGTATCGTATTGGGCCGCAGGTGTAGGGGCGGTGCCCCCCTATGGTCCCCCCGCTGCGGCGGGGGGACGTGGATTCCCGCTTTCGGAGACCTTTGCATAACTCCCCGGATGGAGTGCTAGGGGGCAGTGATCCAGCTTTCGCTAACCTGGGAGGACCGGTTTTTGGATTCCCGCCTTCGCGGGAATGACGGGTTACGCAAAGGTCTCCTTTCGCGGGAACGACGGGGGATGACAACGAATGGGAGGTAGCCCCCCTATGGTCCCCCCGCTGCGGCGGGGGGACGGGTGCGGTTCAACCATCCAGAGCGTCCCTAACCTTTGTCAGGATGGGCTATGGCAATCTGGCTGATTGTGATTGGCGTGGTGGTGTTTGCGGTGGGGGTGGTGGCGCTGCTGCTGGCTGAGGCGGTGGCGGCGCGCTTGGCGACGGCCAGCAACCGGCCGGAGCTGACGCCGGTGGCGCGGGGTGGTACCAGCCACGACCGGATGGAGGCGTTGATCGAGAGCCAGACGACGGCGCGCCGGCAGCGGCGGGTCTTGGCGCGTGCCGTCCGGCGGATCGGGATGGCGCTGACCGTGATTGCGATGCTGCCGCTGGCCGCGGGGCTGATTATCCTGCTCTCGCAGTAGTTGGAAGTCGCGGGCTATGAACGGCCGACGTTGGATTGCAGCACTCACTGGTGCTACGCGCTGGCGCCGGCCCCCCTATGGTCCCCCCGCTGCGGCGGGGGGACGGGTGAGACGCGCGACCTGGGTTATCGCCGTGCTCTTAGCTCTGCTGGTCCACGCGCAGGCGGGGCCGGTGGCGGCGCAAGAGGTTGAGCGGCCGAGCCGGTGTGATAACTGGCAACTGACGGGACGCTGGGCGGCCGCGACGACGGAAGCCGGTAGGAACAGGAGCCTCGTCAATACGACGCTGCACCTCGTGCAGCGGGGTAGCTTGCTGGTTGGGCGCTGGACGCCGCTGGAAGGCCGCGAGGTGGTGGTCGAGGGCAGCATCGCCGCCGGCATTGCGCGGCTGACTTTCCTCAAGCCGGACGCGCCGCGCCATGTGGTGCTGGCCGTGGCCAGCGACGGCACGCGGATCGGTGGGCGCTGGACGGAGCCGGGCACTGAGGGCGGGGAGTTCTGGGCGCGGGGCGAGGCGACCTGCTCGCAAGCGCCGGCCGCAGCGGCGCTGGCGCCAGGACCGACCGACGCTTCCTGCCTGGCGTGGGACGTGACGGGGCAGTGGGGCGTGTACTGGCCGACCGGCGGTGCGCGGCTCGGCAACACGCCGGGGCCAGGCGCGTGGACGCTGCATCTCTGGCAGGATCAGCAGGAACTCATCGGCTGGTATCAATCGGCGGACCGCTCGGCGTACTGGCCCGTGGATGGGGAGGTACTGGGCCGGCGGCTGAAGGTGACGCTGCGCTTGGAAGAGACCTTGTGGGTGGAACGTAACTTCGTGCTGTCCAGCCGCGGCCGCAGCGCACGTGCCTACTGGCCAACCGACTTGGGAGCGGTGGGTGCGGAGGTCATCACCGGCCAGGCGGCGTGCGCCGGGACCTAGCCCCCGGCCCCTTCCCTCACAGAGGTAGTTTTTTGTCTTGCATCAGGATTTGCAGGATGCAAGGATGGTCAGGATAGATTCCCGCTTTCGGAGACCTTTGCATAACCCCCAAATGGAGTGCGAGAGGGACAATGCACCACTCCTCGCTAACCTGGAAGGACCGGTTTTTGGATTCCCGCCTTCGCGGGAATGACGGGTTACGCAAAGGTCTCCTTTCGCGGGAATGACGAATGAGGCAACGGGAGTGACGGGGGCGCGGGCGCGTAGCCCCCCTATGGTCCCCCCGCTGCGGCGGGGGGACGTGGATTTCCGCTGGCGCGGGGATGACGAGTGGCCGTCCCCTCCTGTGCCGTATGATGGATGAGGGGTGGCTGCGGCAAAGGGGGGAGGATGGCTCCACGACGTATTGTGCTGATCGGCGGCGGGACGGCCCGCACCGCTCCGGCGGTGATCGGTGCTTTTCTTGCGGCCGGCTATGGGGTGACGGTGACCGGGCGTGATCCGGACCGCCTGCACGCGGCGCTGGCGGCGATTCCGGGCGGCGAGGCGGCCCATGCGGTCACGGCGGACTTGGCCGAACCGGCTGCTGCCGAGCGGGCCGTCGCGGCGACACTGGAGCGGTGGGGCCGGGTGGATGCTATGACGACGCTGGTGCAAGCGGCCTTTCTGCAACGGCCTTTTGCCGAGACCACCCTGGCCGATTTCGAGGCGCTCATTCTCGGCGGGCTATACACCACCTACAACCTGGCGCGAGCGGTGCTGCCGGTGATGCTGGCGGCCGGTGGTGGGCATATCGTTACCATCGCTGGCGGGAGCGCGGTGGACCCGGCGCCGGGGCGCGCGCTGTTCGGCGCGACAAAAGCGGCCGTCGTGACGCTGACCAAGGGGATTGCCCGCGATTACAAGCACCGGGGCATCGTGGCCAACTGCCTGGTGGCCGGGGGGATCGGTACGGAGGCAGCGCGGCAATATCTCAGTGCAGCCGACTTTGCCGCGGCGGCCACACCACAGGAGTTTGCCAACGCGCTGGTCTTCCTGGCTTCTGCGGAGGGATCGGGCATCAACGGGGCTGCGGTCGAGCTGAATGCGCGGGAGGTGGATTAGGGCGTGTGGGGGCGGGAGATCATGCTGCCGCTGGCTATGGCGGCGACCTGGGTGGGTGGTGATGGAGGTCATCGTCTACTATAGGAGTAGTCCCTGTTGCCGCGAGCCTCGCCGTGGTGGCAGGGTGGGAGCAGGCAAGGAGGCAGGGATGGCACATGGAGTGCCGAGGCCGCACGTCACCGTGCCATGCCGGTCGGTAGGCTGGCCGTCCTGCCCCATGCCGGAGCCGATCCCTGACACGCCACCCAAACGCGAGTGCGAGTGGGAGTACCGCTCGCGGCAGCCGTGAGCAGACATGTCCGACGAGCGCGAGCAAACAGACTCATCGTCACGCCGGGGCACGCGCGAGGCGGTGCTAGGTTTTGCGCCAGCAGCGCGCAGAGTCTTTCTGACACTCTTTTCCGTTCAAGTCATTGTCTTTTCTTGCCGGTTGGTACAAGCCGGGGAATTAGCACACCAGGCGCTCGCTGACGTGATATACGCCTCTGCGTTGGTATCTTGGGGAGCAGTGGAGATAGGAGGGTTCCTGATGGTGATTGCAGGAGCAGTCGGGCGAGAGATCGAGGAATGGCAGCGGCGTCGGCACGCGCGAAAACGAGCCGAGGACGAACGCCAACAGCGGGAGTACAAACGCCAGCAGCAAGCGCACGAACAACAACAGCGGGAATACGAACGCCAGCAGCAAGCGCACGAACAACAACAGCGGGAATACGAACGCCAGCAGCAAGCGCACGAACAACAACAGCGGGAGTACGAACGCCAGCAGCAAGCGCACGAACAACAACAGCGGGAGTACAAACGCCAGCAGCAAGCATACGAACGCCAACAGCGGGAGTACGAAGCACTTAAAGCCGAACGGGATCGACTCCTCGCGGAGAATGAGGAGTTGCGGAAAGCAGTGGATAGGCCGGGGCACCAGTCGTAAGGACTTGATCCCGGCGCCGCTTGCCGACCATTCTCCGTGCTATCGCCGACAACCGTCCCGCTGTGTCGGCCGGGCGGTTATTGTGCTGTCCGGCACGCTCGCCAACGCGCCGGTCTTCCTCGCCTCGGCGGAGGGGTCGGGCATCAACGGCGCCGCGGTCGAGTTGAATGCGCGGGAGGTGGATTAGGGCGTGTGGCGGGAGATCATGCTGCGGCTGGCTATGGCGACGACCTGGGTGGGTAGTGGCCGAGATCATCGTCTACTATAGGAGTAGTCCCTGTTGCCGCGAGCCTCGCCGTGGCGGCAGTGTAGTGGCCCCATCTCGCGTCAACCGGAGGCCGTAGCTGCACGGAGGCACACCCTAGAGGAGTGGGACGATGGCAACGGAGGTGGCTGAGAACAGAGCTTTGCTTGACCAGGAGCTTGCGGTGTTCGAGGAACACCGTCAACAACTGCTCCAAGATAGTGAAGGGAAGTATGTGCTGATCTGTCGTGCCGACGTGCTGGGGGTATTCGACTCCCAGCTAGAAGCGGTCCATGCCGGGTATCGGCAACTTGGCCACGTTCCCTTTCTCGTCAAAAAGATCGAGGAACAGGACATCCCGGTTTGGTTTTCTTCCGGAATCATCGCTGGCTGACTGAGATGGCCTCGTTCACCGAAACTCTTGTGAACCTGGAGCGTGATGGTCCACGCTTCACTTGCGGCATAGCTGCACCGCCAACAGTATCCGACACGCTACCAGTTCGCATACAGGTCATCGCGCTTATAGATACCGGTGCTACCCGCAGTGTGATGAAGGTGGGACTAGCGCAGCGCCTTCAGTTGCAACCGGTCGGACGCAGCAGATTGACGACTGCCAATGGGCAGATTGTCCCAACCTACGAATATCACGTGGAATTTCATCTGCCACAAGGGATTGTAGTGGAGAGTGTCCCTTTTGAGGCGAAGTTGGCAGGCGATCAGGTGCAACTACTCATCGGGCGTGACGTTCTCGCCAGGGGCACATTTCACTACAGCGGCTGTGACAACCGGTTTACGTTCACGCTCTAGCGGTACGGCTGCTCCCCGGCAATCAAGTCTCGCTAGGCGAGGCGCTTGCCGACTATTCTCCGTGCCGTTGCCGTAACCCGGTTTTTCGTGCCGCCTCCCACTCACCTGGGAGTAGCCCTTACCCCGGTCCGCTCCTAGGGGAGCACACCACAGTGCAAGGTTACTGGTCAATGGACTGGAATGTTGGTGTGGGTGTACACTGGCGCGTAGGTTATGCTAGGAGGGAAGAGATGATGAGCACTAGCCATCCAGGGGCACCGATGCCACGGGCGGCAGCGTGAGTGATTGGCGCCTGTACCGGTGGGCTAGGTATCTGTATCTCGCGCTGTTTGCCGGTCAGTTGATCGGCGGCAGTGCTATCTGGGTCTGGTATGCTTGGCCGACCGAACAGCCATTCCTTTTGGCATGGGTCAACCTGTGGATAGTAATAGGCTCACTAGCAGTCGCATCAGGACTGGCGACGCTGTGTAGCATGGAAGGAGAGAGTGCAATCGTGGTGATACTTTCGCGCTATCTCAGGCAACGGGAACGGGAGCGGGAGCAACTGCGCGCTGAGGGTCGGGCTGAGGGTCGCGCCGAGGCCAATGCGGCAGCGCGGGAGTGGTATGAGCGAGAACGTGCGAACGGACAGCAGTTTCTCGATCCGCCATTCATGGAGGACGAGGACGCAGAAGGCGCAGAAGACAAGTAACCCGGTCACATCTCGCGCACGCGACCGTCCCCGATAGCCCCTCGCAGGGTATGTCTGCGGGGGGACATCCATTTCTTACGGCTTGACAAAGAAGTCTCGCGAGGCGAGGCGCTTGCCGACTATTCTCCGTGCTATCGCCGCCATCCAGTCGGCTGTGCCAGCTCCTACTAACCTGGGGGTGGCCCTCACCCCGGCCATCTCCTCTCACAGGGGTAGGTTTTTTGTCGGCATCAGGATTTACAGGATGCAAGGATGGTCAGGATAGCGGCTGCCGCCGGAATGGCGAGCGCCCCGACACGAGATACTTCCAGTTGTGCAGGTGAGTGTCCCCCCTATGGTCCCCCCGCAGTGCGGGGGGGACGGGCGCAACATGTTGCGCCCCTACGGCGTACCCCGTGCCTTGCGCGGGAATGACGGTTCTGCAAAGGCCTGCTGGGAGCTAGTACAGCGTGCCATAGTCGGAGCCTTCTTCGTCAATGGACTGGAAGGCGCCGGGGAAGTAGCAGTTGACCTGGTAGCCGAAGTGGGCGAGCAAGGCGCCGTCGAGCCGGTCGTCGAGTGCCCATTCGAGCGTGAGGTTGTGCAGATCGGCCAGCGCCGTCGTCGCGCCGGGCTGGCCAGCCAGCCCATACCGGCTCGCCCAGAAGATTGCCTCCCAGCCGAAGGCAATCGCCTGCTCTCTGATACAGGAGCGACCACTGATCTCGTGCCAGGAGCGGTGGAAAGAGATCGCGTGGACGGTCTGCTTGATGAGGGCCGCAGCGAGGCTGTCGTCCGACTCACCCTCGACAAACCCGGCACCAAAGGCGATGACGTTATTCGACTCGCTGTATTGGGGCAGGAGGGACCTATCGTCTTCCTCGACGATCAGCGACACGCCGGCACGCTCCAGAAAATCGGGCCATTGGCTGGTCGGCGCAAAGGAGCGCATCAACTCCAGCGCCGGGCGGAACCGGGGGTCAACGGTGCGCTGCTCCGGCTCCGGCTCCGGCGCGAAGCGGTGCGGCGCGGCGCCGAGGTAAGGCAACGGCGCGGCGGTTTCGGGCGGCGAGGCCCAGCCAGTGACAATCCAGGGCAGGGCGGGGCCGGGCGGCACTGCTTGTAGCTCGGCGACCGTGGCCGGGCGCACCTGTGACCACGCCAGGCCCAGGCCGTTGAAGGTCAAGAGGTCCGGAATCCAGCGCCGCTGCCCGTCGGCGATAAGGTAGACCTGGCCCGTTTGCGGGTCCTGCCAGAGTGACCCGGTGAGCAGCGCCGGTCCGACCGGCCACTGCCGGAGCCACGACGGGCTAACGAGCACTACGTCGTCGGTAGAAAGTCCCTGTGCCTGGAGGCTCTGTCGGTCGGCAAGCCAGTGCCGCTGCCCGTCCGGGCCGATGAGCCACAGCGCCGCGCGGTCCGGCACCTTCACGACCTGTGGCCAGGCGGACGCCGATTCGGTACCGGCCGGGGCGCCGCTCTCGGCGTGTAAGGCGGCCGGCGCCGGGAGAATCGCCAGCACTGCTGCCAGCAGGGCGATGAGTAAGCGGCTAGGGAGGCGGCGCCCCCTCCCTAGCCCTCCCCCGTTGCGACGGGGGAGGGAATTGGCTCGTCCTCCTGGGGAGAGGTGCAGCCTGGCTTGCAGCATGGTTCTATACTAGCAGTGATGGTTAGCACTGGAATGCCGCTCGCAGGCAGGAAGCGTATCCGTCGGGCCGCGCGCCGCTGGGCGGCGGTGCGGTGGTGGCTGCATCTCGGCGTTATTGCGGCGCTAGTGAGCCTGCTGCTGCCCGCGCCGGCGGTGCTGGCGGACGGCGCGACGGCGACGCTGCCGGCGGTGGCGCTGCCGGTGCTGCGCCTGGAAATGGCGGCGGAGCCGCATACGCTCGATCCGCAGCGGGCGGTGGGACGGGACGAGATCGCCGTCGTGCGTCAGTTGTACGAACCGCTGCTGCGGTTCGATACGGAGCTGCGGCCGCAGCCGGCGCTGGCCGAGCGCGTGCAGAGCAACGCCGACAATACGGTTTGGACGTTCACGCTGCGGGCCAACGCGCGATGGAGTGATGGGGAGCCGGTCACGGCGGCGCAGGTGCGCGACGGCTGGCTCCGCATGATGACGCGGGAGATTCCCGACGAACTGAGCCGGCCCTTCCAAGTGATAGAAAATGCCCGCTTCTTTCGCGTCAACCTCATCGTCAATCCGGCGGCCGTGGGTGTGCAGGCGCTCGATGACCGCACGTTGCAGGTGACGACGGAAAATCCGGCACCGCACTTGCCGATGATCGCCGCGCTGCCGGGCGCCGTTCCGTACCGTGGCGATGCGCCAGCGCCGCGCGGCGAGCGGGCGGCGGGGACAACTGAGAACCCGCTGCACGTCGGGAACGGGCCGTTCCGGCTCACCGCCTGGCATCCGGGCGAGGTCTTGCGTCTCGAACCGAATCCGTACTATTGGGGCGGGCCGCCAGCGGTCGCGCTAGAGATTCACCTGCCGTATAGCGCACTGCCGGCGAACGGTGAGGACGCGCTGACCCGCTTCCGCGCCGGTCGCCGGGACATCGTCGTGGTGCCGCCGGAGCGGGCGGCCGAGGTGCTGGCCGATAGGCCGGCGGGTGCGCGGGTGCTGCGCCAGCCGCTGCCGCAGACGACGTGGCTCAGTCTGAACGTCACCAGGGAGCCGTTCGATACGGTCGAGGTGCGGCGGGCGCTGTCGTATGCGTTGGACCGCCGGGCGATCATTCGGAACGCGCGCGGCGGCGTGGGACAACCGGCCTACGGCCTGCTGCCGCCGGGCGTGCCGGGGCACAATCCCGGCGCGGGGGTGGGGCGCGAGGCCAGTGCGACCACCGCCCGGCTGATGCTGGAGGCAGCGGATCGGAACGTGCCATGGAGTGGAGGTTTCGGCGGCAACGATCTGCCACGGTTTACGCTGCGCTACCCGGCGCTGCCGCAGCCCACGCGGCTGGCGTTTGCCATTCGTGACCAACTGGCCTATGCGCTCGGTATCTGGATTAGGCTCGACCCGCTCGACCCGATGCGGTACGCACATGCACTGGAGACGAAAGACTTCGAGCTGGCGTTGAGCGGCTGGACCAGCACGTACCCCGACCCGGAGGCGTGGTTCTGGCTGACGTTCGGCGAGGGGAAGCTGGCTAACCGCACCGGCTGGTCGAACCGGGTGTTCGACCGGCTGTGGCGAGCAGCGGAAGCGGCGCCGACGGAGGAGGAGCGGCTGCGCTTGTACTACACCGCGCAGCATCTGCTCACGGAGGAAGCGCCGGCGATCTTCCTCATGCATGGCGAGCGGCTGATCCTAGTGCGCGAGGGGATCGTGGGGATCGAACCGGCGCTCATGGACGATCTGCCCGGGGCGGCCTCGCTCTCGCGGGCGCGGGTGGGGTGAGGCCGAGAGAACCTGTGGTCGCAATTGTGTGGTGGCTAGGAGTATAATAGAACGGACGTTTCATTCTGGGAGGCTGCGATTGGTAGGAGGCCACCTTGCGACTCACCTCACTTGACACCGCATTGATATTTGTCTATCATGTGCATTCATGTCAGGCGAGGTTCCATCGAGCGCCGGTGAGTTTCCGCCGCTGCTACCTGAGGGCAGGTACCCAATGTCAATCGAGGAGTTGCGGCAACGGTGCGTGGATCGCTTCCCTCTATCCAGGACACGCACCAGGATCATGGCCGGACTTGCGGAAGTCATCGAGAGATTGATCCACCATCGAGTGGCTGGCGAGTTGTGGGTTGACGGGAGTTTTCTGACGGAGAAGATCAATCCTGGCGACGTTGACATTGTGCTGCGAGTTCCATCATCGGTGTACGATGACGGAACGAGTGAGCAAAGGGAGACAATAGACTGGATAGGTGAGAACTTGAGAGAACACAATCTGTGCGATAGCTATGTGTTCCCTGAGTTTCCTGAGAACGATCCTAACTACTTCCTGGGAAAGCAGAGGCGTGACTACTGGAGTAATTTGTTTGGCTATTCCCGTAGTCAGGCGCCCAAGGGGATAGCGGTCATTGAGTTGATCGGGGACGCTCCATGACTAGACTCCTAGAGCTACAAGAGCAGTTGCAAGAGACTCGTGCTGCGTTGGCTCAGGTAGAGCGAGCGTTAGCCGAACGACCAGATAAGCCGTCCCTGAGTGCTCTGGCAAAGTCTCTGACGGCCCAACAGCGAAATCTTGAGGCAGACTTCGCAGTTGAAGTCGACCGCTTGGGAATGGATGTCTGTAGCTATCGAGTCTTTAAGGATGAGGGGGTTCCACCGCTGCTGCCACTCGCCCAGGGACTGGTAGACTTTCAATCGCTGGTGACAGTTGTCTACGATGCCAGGAAAACTTCCGTTCCGAAAGAGAGAGCGAAAGTCTCTCCAGATATAAGAGCAGAAACGGCATTTGAATTGGGGTATACTTTCCCTGGATCATTAGGTATTGTTCTCACTATTCCTAACAAACGGAGGTTGATTCTGGATAGCCACCTGGACGAAGCAATAGGCCAAGTCTTCTCACTAGCGAAAGCTCGTAGCACATCCGACATCCGCGAATTCGCCAAAAGACTAGGTCTTGCCTCAATTCGAGCGATGTACAAGTGGGCGTCCGGACACGCCCGTGCAGGACTTGGAGTAGGCATCGAATGGAGGCGCGAAAGCACCGTTCTGGCCAGTTTACTTGCACAGCAGCCGGAGCTTGAGAATCTCTATCGGATGATAGAGGAGACAAGTGACGAATCGGAGACGAAAATCTCGGTGGAAGGGGGGCTTGAGGCTGTCAACATCAAGACAAGGAGATTTGTGCTACGGGACAGCACTGATAGCAGAATATCCGGTTCGTATAAAGATGCCATAGGTGTTTCTCACCGGGCAGAACTTCCAGGGCGACGCTACCGGGCAACGCTTACCAAAGTAGAAAGAATTCGGTACTCAACGGATGAAGAGGAAGTGGAATATCATCTTGAGCGATTAGAGGAGTTGGCTTGAGCTACTACCCGGAACTGACTCACGGCGGAGCACTTACGGGTGGAGCATTGGGCTAGGGGCGGGGTAGCTCGTCGGGGAAGCTGCGGCGGAGGCTGAGGTAGGGCATGGGGGCGGCTTGGCCGAGGCCACAGAGCGAGGCCGCGGTGATGACTTCGGGCAGGGCGTCCAGTTGGGCAAGCGCGAGCGCGTCGGCTTTGCCATGGCGGACCGCGCCGATGAGGCGGGTCATGTGGGCCATGCCTTCGCGGCAGGGGGTACACTTGCCGCACGATTCGCGGGCGTTGTAGGCCGACAGGTGCTCGACGGCCGCGATGATGGGCAGGCGGTCGTCAACAACCACCATGCCGCCGGCGCCGAGCATGGCATGGGTGTCGGCGAGCGGGCCGCCGGCGATGGGAATATCCAGCCGGTCGGCCGGGATGAGGCCGCCCGATGGACCACCACACAGCACGGCTTGGAGCTGCCGGCCCTCGTGGGCGCCGCCGCCGAGGTCTTCGACGATGGTGCGGATGGTCGTGCCGAACGGTACTTCGTAGGTGCCCGGCCGGCGCACGGAGCCGCCGAGGCTGATGACTTTGGTGCCGGGGAAGTCTTTGGTGCCGACGGAGCGATACCACTCGCGGCCCTCTTGCACGATCAACGGCACGTTGCAGAGGGTTTCGACGTTGCTGATGACGGTCGGCTGGCCCCATAGGCCCTGCTCGACGGGCAGGGGTGGCTTCAGCCGCGGCTCGGCGCGGTGGCCCTCGATGCTGTTGAGGATGACCGACTCCTCGCCGCACACGTAGCCGCCGGCACCGCGCCGCACCTCGACCGGGACCGGCAGAAGGCCGCTGGCTTGGGCCTGCGCCAGCGCCAGCTCCATCCGTTCGGCAGCGAGGTCGGCCTGCCCGTTGATGTAGAGGTAGATGCGCGCGGCTGCGAGGGCGAGGGCCGCAATCTGCATCCCCTCCACGAGCAGGTGCGGATCGTATTCCATGAGGTACCGGTCCTTGGAGACGCCCGGCTCGCCCTCTTCGGCGTTCACCACGTAGTAGCGCGGGCCGGCGTACCGACGGGCCGTTTGCAGCTTGATGTCCAGCGGAAAATAGGCGCCGCCACGACCGCGCAGGCCAGCCGCCGCAATCAGCGCGATCACTGCCGGCGGTCCCAATGCCTGCGCCCGCGCGAGGGTCTGATAGCCACCGGCGGCGCGGGCGGACTCCAGGGAGAGCGGGTCAACGGTCCCGCAGCGGCGCAGCACGCGGCGTACTTCCGGCGGCCGCGGGGTGCGGATTGGCCGGACGGGGTGCGGCGGTGGCTCCGGCGCTGACAGGGCGGCGCGCAGTCGCTCCGGCGTGGCGTTGGTGATGCAGCGTCCATCCACCTCGGCGACGGGACCGGCGTCGCAGATGAACAAACACTCGTGCTCGACCACGGTGCAGCCACCAAGCTCGTTTGCGAGGCTGCGGGCCGCGGCGAGTAGCTCGTGCGCTCCATGCTGGCGACAGCTGAGGCAGGTGCAGACACCGACGATCCGGCCATCGGGCTGCTCCAGGCGCAGCTCGTTGTAGCTGGTTGCAATGCCGTAGACGGTGCTTTCCGGCATGAAGAGGTGCCGGGCGACGGCGCGTAGCCCATCGGCCGAGAGATGGGAATCGGCAGCGTGGATGGCCCGCAGTGCCGGCAAGAGCTGGGTGCGCTCGCGCGGCAGGTCGGCTAGGGTCGTGTCATAGTCGGTGCGAGCCATGCGGCTATTCCTTCACCGTGTCATAGTCCGTCTAAATCTAGCGTAGCTACCCCAATCTGTCAGCCGGGCGCCGCTTGTTACCATCTTGGCGAGTGGGACCTAACCCCCGGCCCCTTCCCTGGCAGGGAAGGGGAGTCGGTGCAGGGCAATCGCATTCTCATCGGAGGCCAGCAGACCGTACATTGGACGAATGAGCGTCAGCCACCGTACTTGCCGGCGCTGGATTCCCGCCTTCGCGGGAATGACGGGTTACGCAAAGGTCTCCTTGCGCGGGAATGACGGGGGCGCGGGCATCTTCAGCGGGCTGCGTGAACATTCGTCGTAGCGACGCGATCATAAAGGCTGCTACCTTGATACGGTAGTGTTTTGGCCCCCACCCTCACCCTCTGACAGGGGTAGGTTTTTTGTCTGCATCAGGATTTGTGGGATGGGAGGAGGGGCAGGATGGGCCTCACCCCCCGGCCCCCGCTCCAACATTTGGAGAGGGGGTGGATTCCCGCTTTCGCGGGAATGACGGGTTACGCAAAGGTCTCCTTGCGCGGGAATGACGGGGGGGCCAAGGATGGTATTGCCCCCCTATGGCCCCCCCGCCGGGCGGGGGGACGGGCGCAACATGTTGCGCCCCTACGGCTTAACCCGGACCTACGCCAGTGAGGGGTGGGGAGGAATGACGGCCGAGGAGGAGCGAGTGTCCCAACCGCCGGAGCGCCAGCAGTTGATGATGCGCCGGCCCAACCTCGATGGGCTGCCCCGGCTCGTCGTGCCGTCCGGGTATGCCTTGCGCTCCTATCGTCGCGGTGACGAGGCGGCGTGGGCGGCGATTATGAATACCGGGATCGGCAGCGATTGGACGGCGGCGCGGTGTGTCGAGCACCTGACCGGGCAGCCGCAGTTCCGTCCCGACGGCCTGTTCTTCGCTACGGTAGGCGACACGGCCGGGCCGGCGATTGGCTCGGCCTGTGCCTGGACCGAGCACCCGGACGAGCAGGACGAGGGGCTGGTCCATATGGTCTGTGTGCTGCCGGAGCATCGCGGCCACGGGCTGGGGCGCGTGGTGACGCTGGCCGTGCTGCGCTACATGCGGCAACACGGCTTTCGGTCGGCACGCTTGCGGACGGACGATTGGCGGCGCTCGGCCATTCGCGCCTACCTGTCGTTAGGTATGGAGCCGCTGTACCCACCCGATGCGGCGCCGGGAGACGACCACCGGGCGCGATGGGCCGCGGTCATCGCGCAGCTTGGCGCGTCTTCACCAGCGGGAACCGACGGCGCATGAGTAACCGGCCAACTCGCGCGCCGCTGGCGGGCCGCCGCGCGCGACGGGCGCTGCTCGGAGCGGGGATCGTGGTCGTCGTGGCCGGCGGTGGCGCGGTGGGGGCGGCGCTGTGGGGTAGCTTCATCCGCTCGGAGCGGGCGGCGCCGAGCGGCCCGCCAATGCCGGTGCCGCTCGATGCCGTGGCGACGCAGCCCACCGACGGACAGCTCTGGCCCAAGCTGGCTGCGCGGCTGGCCGAGCGGGAGCCGGCCATGCGACTGACGCCGGAGGTGGTCCGGCTCGATGACGTTGCTCCGAGACTCGCCGGCGGCGAGGCGGCCGACTTGCTGGCGGTGCCGGACTCCCGTGTGACGCAGCTGGCGGCGACGGGTGGACTGGCGGCGACAGCCGATCTCCTGCGCGGCAGGAACGCGCCGACGCGCGACGAATTCATTCATCGTCTGTTCGGGGCATCGAGCCTGGAAGGTGAGCTGTACGGCTGGCCCTGGCGCTGGCGCGGCGCCGCGTTGCTGCTCGACAGCGCAGCCTGGCAACGGGCCGAGCTGAAGCTGCCGCCCGACCACTGGCGGGACGACCGCTGGTCGCTGGCGGTGATGGAGGCGGCGCTCGCGCGGTTTCAGGAGCTGGCAACGGCAAGTGGGCAGGGTCCGCCACCCTTTCGGGGAGGTACACGCTGGTCGGATTGGCTGCCGTGGCTGTGGCTGAACGACGCCAAGTTATGGCAGCACGGCGCGATGGCCGCGGCGCTCACGGAGCCGGCGGCCGTCGCTGCGCTGGAAAGCTATGCCGCGTGGCGCACGACGCCGCAGCCGGATGCAGGCAATGCCGGTGCTGTCGTCATGGTGGAACCGACTTGGCGCACAGTGGGTCAGGCGCTGACAGCCGGCCAGGTGGCGTACCCGCTGCCCCGCGGCGTGTGGCGCACGACTCTGCTACGCTCGGATGCCCTGCTGCTGACGGCCGCGGCGGCGCAGCCGGATGCGGCGCGGCGGGCGCTGGTCGCGCTGGCAACGGACGCGGGGCAGGAGATCGTGGCTGCAGACGGCGCCGGCTTCCCGGTGTGGCGGGCGACACTGGCCGGGCGGACGCTATGGGAGCAATGGCGGGAGACGCCGCGTCTGGTGCGGGCGCTGCGGACGTTTATCGAGACGGGGACCTATGGCGCGGTGCCGCCCTATCCGAGCCGCTGGCCGGAGGTAGAGCGTGTGCTCAACCGCGAGCTGGGACCGGCATTGGACGGGCACGCCCCGGTGGCTGTGGTGGTACAGTCGGCGGCAGCGGCACTGGCGCCGCTGCTGGCGGCCTCACGCTGGCCGTAGGGAGAGGGGGCGGCCAGCCCCCACCCTAACCCTCCCCCGGAGCAAGCTCCAGGGGAGGGAACCGACCGGGGGACATGGTTGCGGCGGGGGAAATGGGAGCAATGGCGGGAGACGCCGGGCCTGGTACGGGCGCTGCGGACGTTTATCGAGACGGGGACCTATGGCGCGGTGCCGCCCTATCCGAGCCGCTGGCCGGAGGCAGCGCGTGTGCTCAACCGCGAGCTGAGACCGGCATTGGACGGGCACGCACCGGTGGCTGTGGTGGTACAGTCGGCGGCAGCGGCACTGGCGCCGCTGCTGGCGGCCTCACGCTGGCCGTAGGGGTACGGCCCCTCACAGGGGTAGTTTTTTGTCTGCATCAGGATTTGCGGGATGCAGGGATGAGCAGGATGGATTCCCGCTTTCGCGGGAATGACGAATGGGGCAAGCGGGAATGGCGGGGCCGGGGGCACGAATAGTCCTGGATTCCGGCAGAAGCCGGAATGACGCGCACCGACACGAAAACCTACCTTTGTGAGGGACATGCCCCCCTATGGTCCCCCCGCTGCGGCGGGGGGACGGGAGGGCCACGTGCGCGGCATCCGTGAATGCCGCAATGGTCCCCCGCAGTGCGGGGGGACGGGCGCAACATGTTGCGCCCCTACGGCTTGGCCCATGCCTACCCCAGTCAAGGCCCTCTCCCAGGGGAAGAGGGCTGGATTCCCGCTTTCGCGGGAATGACGGGTTATGCAAAGGTCTCCTTGCGCGAGAATGACGAATGAGACAACGGGAATGACGATTTTGCAACGGTCTCCGTTCGCGGGAATCCACGTGTAGGGACCGGTTGCGGCGGGGAGAAGCAAGCAATGGTACAAGCATGGCTCACGAGGCTGCTCGATGCGGCTTGGCCGGCGCTGGCGGTGGTGTTGGCAGCGGCCGGCGTGGTGCGACTCGGCTACGTCCTGACGCTGGAGAATGCGCTCAACGTCACGTTCGAAGCCGATCCGATCACCTACGATCAGCTGGCTCGCAATCTCCTGGCCGGCCAGCCTTACGTGGGGGCCAGCTTCTACTTTCCGGCCGGTACCGAGAATCCCACGGCGCTCTGGGACCCGCTCTATCCGCTGTTCCTCGCTGGCATTTACGCGCTGGTGGGACACGACTTCCTCGCGGTGCGCTTGGTCCAAGTCGTGCTGGGGGTGGCTTCTTGCGGCTTGCTGTACGTGCTCGGACGCTCCGTCTTCGGCCCGCGGATTGGGTTGCTGGGCGCCGGGTTTGCCGCCATTTATCCCTTCTTCATCTACTACACCGGGCAGATACTGACCGAGACGCTCTTTATCTTCCTTATCTTGCTGCTCCTGATACTCGCCCACGCCATCGCGCAGCGGCGCATCAGGGGCACGCTGGCGGTGCTTGCGCTGGGTATCACCGCCGGCCTGACGGTGCTCACTCGTGCCGAGGCGCTGTATTTCGCCGTGATCTTGATTGTCGTGCTGGGCTGGTGGTCGGCACCGCTGCGGACCGGCGGCACTGCTGGTTGGCGAGCGCGGGTCATCTCGCTCATTGCGCTCGTGGTGGTGTTTGCGGCCACGCTGGCGCCCTGGGTTGGGTTCAACTACGCCCGGTTCGACCGCCTGTTTGTCACGACCAAGCTCGGCTACAACCTCTACAAGTATTACCACCCGCGCATGACCGCCGATCAGCGCGTGCGGAGCGACGACATTCCCCTGCCGGACTTGACCGGGTTGTCGGAACCGGAGCGGGAGGCACGCCTATTGAGTGAGGGGCTAGGGTTTATGGCCGACGACCCGGCGCGGACGGTGCGGTTCATGGTGACCAAGGCCGGACTGCTGTTCAAGCTGACGCCAAGCAACGAGATCAACCGGCGCTACGCTGTGGTCAGTCTGCTGTCGTATGGGGTGCTGGTTCCGTTCATGGTCATCGGCGCCATCCTCAGCCTGCGGCGCTGGCAACTGACCTGGCCGCTGCTGATGTGGGTCGTGATGGGGAGCGCGAGTGGCATCCTGGTCTTTGCCGGCATCCGCCTCCGTATGCGGATCGAACCGATCTTGCTCTTGTTCGCTGCGGTGGGGGTGGTTGAGCTTGTGCATTGGCTTTGGTCGCGGCGCGGGGCCAAGCGTGAGGTGGAGCAGCCGGGGCAGGGCGGCGGCTGAGGGTCGTTGGCGATGGTGAGGCTCAGGTATCCCTTGGCGGGTTCTCGATGATGTCCAGGATACCTAGGCCCGTCTCCTTGATGATGCCTCTGATGAGGTAGAAGAGTGTGCCGAAGATAATAATCATCGAGGGCACGACGATGACCGGGTAGCTCAAGGCGGTCATACGTCCTAGCTCCTCGTTGAAGGCAGAGCTACCCGGCGCGCTGACGACAATGATCCGCGCCAGGGCGTAGTTCAGCACGGTCGAGACGAGGAAGCTGAGGGCGACCAGATAGGTCACGATGACCAACCGGCGCTCGTAGGCCGCGACGCGGCCCCGCTGCTGTAGCGCCGCGTAGACCCGATCCACGGCGATGAACTGATGGACAAACGTCTTGATGAGCGGATACCGGGTCTTGAGCGAGGCGAGCACGACAATGCCGACGATGAACGGAACGGCCGCCTCCTTAATGGCTAACCACTCGACCGGCAGCTTGAGCAGGCCAATGCCGCCGGTGAGCAGCACGCTGACGAACCCCAACGCCGAGTAGAAGTTCAATCCACGCTTCACGACAAATTCGTACAGGCCATAACCGACCGGAAATGCCAGCGCCAGGAGCAGTCCATAGAGCGGCCCTAACCGGTCCTCGTCACTGAGCTGCATCAGGATGATGGCCGGGATGGCGACGTTCAGCACAATGTCCAGCAAGGGGTTGCCGCGACGCATTCCTTTGGCTTTGGCGCTCATTGGTTTTCCACTCCGAATCTCAAGCTGCCGGCTCGATCCTGCCACCAGGCTGGCAAGAGGATGAGGGCAACCACAAGGGTTGCCCCTACAAAGCCACCCGGCACTGCCAACCTTGTCCTCATGAGTGCCCTGGATTCCGGCCTACGCCGGAATGACGGGGAAAAGGGTGCTCACTATCCCAGCGCATCGCGGACCAACTGCCAGGTGAAGGAGGTGCCATCCGGTAGGGCAGCACCGACATCGGCAAAGGGGATGCGCCCCTCGTCGTCCGGGTTGTAGAGGCGCGTCGGGTAGTTCAACAGCGTACCCGGCGCCGGCCCGGTGACCAAGAAGCCGTGCAGCGTTTGGCGCGGAATGAGCACGATGAACTGACCGTCGCCAGGCGCGTCCGGCCCGATGTGAAAGAGGTTGAGGCGACCGGCCGTGGGCGATCCACGCCGCCAATCGTAGATGGCTACCACAAGCTGCCCGGTGATACAGAGAAACCGATCCTCCTGATGCTGATGGACGTGCCATTGCGCCTCATCGCGGGCCACGCCTGGCTCCGTCCGCGAGTAGTAGCACTGCGCGAACGGCCGGCTGACCGGATGGTAGACATCCGGCCAATCGGTACGCAGGGTCTCGACCAAGATGCCCCGCGGGTCGGCGTTCACCCGCAGCGGCCGCAGGACGACATCGTGGATCAAGCCCTCCGTCCGGTCCGGTGTGAGCAGCGGTAGCTTGTTCATGGTGCTCTGTGCGCTCATGTCTCGTACAGTGCTCGTTAGGCGACGGCGACGCGGCCGACCTCCGCGGATGGCTCCGGAATCGGCAAACCTTCCTGACGCAGACCATCGAAGTGAAAAGCGATGGCTTCCCGAAAGGTGCGCTCGACCTCGGCCCGGGTCTCGCCGGTAGCAATACAACCGGGCACATCCGGCGCATACGCTGCCCAGTTGCCCTCAGCTGATTCGTAGATCACGAGGTATTCCTTCATGGCTGCCTCCTATCGTTGACCACGACTAGGCCGCCTTCATCCTCGGACCACAACTGCTCATTCGCATTCAGCAGCTCAATCCCATACACCGTCCCGTCCGGCGCCACGTCCACATGGATCGCATCGTTGACGCGAACGGTCTCTACCCCCGCAGTTTTCGCGTGCAGTCGCAGGTAGGCGATATTGTAGCGAGGGTCGTAGGTCAGCTTCATTGTACAAGCCCAAGTGCCTGATGCTGCCAAGCTATGCGCGCTGCGGCTCTCTAGCTGAAGTGCAGCAGGTCACGGAAATGGTCGGGGTCGTTGAAGGGGCCGACGACCGAGAGGTTGAGCCAGCCGGGGCCGTAGACGCGCTGTGCGACACGCAGGATGTCGGCGGCGGTGACGGACTCCACGCGCTCGACGACCTCATCGGCGGTCAGAATCTCGCCGCGCAGCAACTCTTGGGCAGCGTACCAGCCGGCCACACTGCGGCTGTCTTCCAGGCCGAGCCACAGCCGTCCCTTCACGAACTCCTTGATCTTGCGTAGCTCCCCCGCGGGCACGGCTTCCTGTCGCAGCCGATCCACCTCGCGCAAGATCGCCGCAATGGCCGCCGGCGCGCGCGCCGGGTCAACGCCTGCGCTCACGACGGCCGCGCCGGTGTCGTGAAACTGGCTGATGCCCGAGTGGACATCGTAAGCCAGCCCTTGCCGTTCCCGCACCTCCAGAAAGAGGCGCGAACTCATGCCCTCGCCGAGGATCGCGTTCGCCAACGCCAGGGTAAAGCGGTCGGGGTCGGCATGATTCAAGGCGTGCCCGCCCAGCAAGAGATAGCACTGCTCGGTCGGCCGCTCGTCGAGCGCCACGAGGGGCTGCCCGTTCGCCAGGGCCGCCCGCGACCACTGCGGCGGCGGGCTACCGTTCTGGTTCAGCTCGGACGCAGCTCGCTTTACCACCCAGTCCACGTCCACGTCGCCAGCGACGGAGACGACCAGATTGCGCCGGCCGCAGGACCGCGCGAGATAGTCCTGGAGATCGGCGCGAGTGAACGCCATGATCGTGTCGCGGCGCCCGACCGTTTCCCAGCCCAACGGATCGTCCGGCCAGAGCAGCGCATCCAGCTGCACGCCAGCCCAGTCACCGGGGCTGTCTACAATCGCATTCAGCTCTTCGAGGACCACGCGCCGTTCCTTGACCACTTCTGCTTCGGCAAAGAGCGGCGCCCGCACCATGTCGGTCAGGAGATCGAACGCCTTGGGGAGATGCGCGCTCGCCACCTTGGCCCAATAGACGGTCAGCTCCTTGTCGGTGCCGGCGTTGAGGATGCCGCCGACACCCTCGATGGTTTCGGCGATGACTTGAGCCGAGGGATATTGCGCCGAGCCTTTGAAGAGCATGTGCTCGAAGAAATGGGCGATGCCGGCTTGCTCGTAGGACTCGTAGCGGCTGCCCGTGCCGAAAAACAAGCCGACGGTGGCCGAGCGGGTATGGGGCATGGGTGCAACCAGGATACGCAGGCCGTTGGGGAGCACGACACGGTGATAGTGGCCGTTAGCACTCGTTGTAGTCACGGTAGTCACGTCTTCCTCTTGGTTTGGTCGTAGTTGTGGGGCGGAGGCGGACCTAACCCCCGGCCGGCCCCCCTATGGTCCCACCGCTGCGGCGGGGGGACGGATGTGTTCCTGCCTGTACGTCCCGGCAAAAGGCTCTCCTGTAGGTCGCTTGGGAGCATGTCCACTGGGATGGGGTCGAGGGTCAGGGCGAGGCGCCGCGTGACCGCGGCGGTCACGTGCTCGGCGGCCTCGTTCATGGGCACGCGACGCCCCAGCAGCCGCGCAACCGAGGTCACGCCACGGCCACTGATTCCGCAGGGAACGATATGTCGGAAATAGGCGAGGTCAGGGTCAACGTTGAGCGAGAAGCCGTGCGTCGTCACCCAGCGGGCCGCCTTAATGCCAATCGCGGCCACTTTCTCGCCATCCACCCAGACGCCGGTCAGCCCGGCAATGACCTCGCCACGCAGCCCCCACGCGGCGAGCGCCTCCGTCACGATGGCTTCCAGGATGCGGACGTAGCGGTGGAGATCGCGCTGGCGGCGGCTCAGATCAATGATCGGATAGCCCACCAGCTGGCCCGGGCCGTGATACGTCACGTCGCCGCCGCGATCAATCCGAATCACGTCGGCGCCCAAGGCGGCGTACTGCTCCGACGTGCGGAGCAGGTGGTCGGCGCCGCGGGCGCGGCCCAGCGTATAGGTGTGCGGGTGCTCCAGCAGGATCAGCGCCTCGCGGCCGTGGCCAGCGCGCAGCGCCGCCGCAAGCCGCTCCTGATAGGCCCAGGCCGCGCGGTAGGGAGTGACGCCGAGGCGGATTAACCAGGCCGGGAAAGATACAGCAGAGGAAGAGTGGGGGGATGGCCCATCCCCTTCTTCTGACTGGGGTGAGGCACACACCGCGCTGGCCCCCCTGTGGTCCCCCCGCTGCGGCGGGGGGACGGGCGATGGCCGCCCCGGAACTGGTTCCGGGAGTGAGGGGACGACATGCATGGTGGTCACGGCCAGTGCTTTACTCAGGCGCCGTCGTGGGCGCGGTGCGGACCTGCTCGACGTGGCGGCGCGCATGGTAGGAGCTACGCACGAGCGGGCCGGCTTCCACGTGCTTGAAGCCGAGCGCCAGGCCCTCTTCGCGGTACTGCGCGAATTCCTCCGGCGCGACGTAACGCTCGACCGGCAGCTTGGTCGCCATGGGTCGTAGGTACTGGCCGATGGTCAGCACGTCGCAGCCCACCGCGCGCAGATCGCGCAGCGTCTGCACGACCTCAGCGGGGCGCTCGCCCACGCCGAGCATCATTCCCGACTTGGTAGTCACGCCGCTATCCAGCTCCTTGGCGCGTTGCAGCACCCAGAGCGACCGCGCGTAGAACGCCTTGGCGCGCACCCGGCGTTGCAACCGCTCGACCGTCTCGACATTGTGGTTGAACACGTCCGGCCGCGCCGCGGCCACCATGCGGAGGGCCGCTTCATCGCCTTGAAAATCCGGCACCAAGACCTCGATGGCACAATCCGGCGCTTGCTGACGGATGGCGCGGATGGTCCGCGCGAAGATGTGCGCGCCGCCGTCGGGCAGGTCGTCGCGGGCTACCGAGGTCACGACAGCGTGCCGCAGCCGGAGGGTGGCGACGGCCTCAGCTAGGCGCTCCGGCTCGTCGGTATCCACGTCGTCCGGCACGCCGGTCTCGACGGCGCAAAAGCGGCAGGCGCGGGTACACACGCGCCCCAAGATGAGGAAAGTTGCCGTGCGCTGGTCCCAGCATTCGTAGATGTTCGGGCAGTGGGCCTCTTCGCAGATGGTGTGCAGCGAGAGGCCGCGCATGAGCTGGGAGACATCCTGGAACTCCGTCCCCATGTGCATACGGACTTTCATCCAGTCCGGGCGCGGCGGGTCATCCGCCGGGAGACGAATGCGCTTGGGGAGGCGGGCGGCCTCCGGTCGGCGGCGTTGCAGTTGGATCAACTCTGGTGTAGCCACGTTGTCCTCGGTCGAGGCGCTATCGGAGCAAAGGATAGCACGTTGGAGGGAATTGTCAGCATCAGGATTGACGGGATTAGAGAATGAGCAGGATGAATGCGGGGACAAGGCAGACCTAACCACCTCCCGACGAAACACCTACCCCCGTGAGTCTATGGCCCCGGTGGTGCTGCCGGTTACTTGAAGTACAGCCCGATCACCAGCGCGACGAGCGCCACCCACGAGACGATCATCGCCATCGTGAGCATGTTGATCCGGCTGTTCATCTCCGCAAACCGGCTGTTCATCTCCGCAAACCGGGTGTCCATCTCCTTAAACCGGCTGTCCATCTCCCTGAACCGGCCGTCCATATCCCTAAACCGGCTGTCCACCTCCGCGCGCAGGCCATTGATGACTTGGTGCAGATCGTCCAGCCGGCGATCCACTTGCTCGTAAGCGCCTTCCAGCCGACTGATCCGCCGTTGCTCGATATCTCCGATGACCATTGCGTGTCCTCACTGTGCCGGGGTCACGCTCCATAATAGCCGCGGCGTGGTGTCCGCGCCAGCACCCCCGGGCTGGCCCCCCTATGGTCCCCCCGCTGCGGCGGGGGGACGAGGATTCCCGCGCACACGGGAATGACGGATGGGCGGCGGCCCTCACGCCGGGGGCGCATTGAAACACGGCGGCCGATAGCCCGGTCATAAAACGTGAGTGCAGCGTAGGCGGCGCAGGACACACGCACTCCAAGCGTTCCGCACACACTGCGACGATGCTCGCGCTGACAGAAAGGAGAGACGATGGCCGGGAACCTAGTCATAGAAACCACGTCGCTCACAAAGCGATACGGCAGGATCGTCGCCGTAGACGATCTCTCGCTGGCGGTGCCGCGCGGCCGCGTTTTCGGGCTGCTCGGGCCGAACGGGTCGGGCAAGACGACGACCATGAGTATGCTGCTCGGGCTGGTGCGGCCCACGGCGGGCAGCTTCAGCCTGTTCGGCACACCGGGCCAACATCAGAGCGCCCTACATCGGGTCGGAGCCATCATCGAGACGCCCGCCTTCTATCCGTACCTCTCCGGGCGCCAGAACCTGGCCTACTTTCAGGGCATCTTGGGCGGTGGTACTCCTGGGGAGCTGGACAATCTGCTGGAGCAAGTCGGTCTGGCGGATCGCGGCAACGACCGCTTCCACACCTACTCGCTCGGCATGAAGCAGCGGCTGGGGCTGGCTTACGCGCTGCTCGGCGACCCGGAGCTGCTGTTTCTGGATGAGCCGACCAACGGGATGGACCCGGCGGGTATGGCCGAGGTGCGCGAGCTGATCCGTAGCCTCGGCACGGACGAGCGGACGGTGCTGCTGTCGAGTCACCTGCTGCACGAGGTGGAGGAGGTATGCGACAGCGTAGCCATCCTCTCGAAAGGCAAGCTGATCGCGCAGGGCAAGGTGGCCGATCTGGTGCGGCAGTCGCGGGAGCAGATTCGCGTGCGGACGACCGACGACGACGCAGCCGTCGGCATCATCGCGGCACTGGATTGGGTCGAGGCCGTGACGACGGAGGCGGGGGCGCTGATGGTGGCGGCCCCGACCGCGCGCTCCGGCGAGCTGACCGCAGCCCTGAGCGAGTCCGCGATCTACGTCACGGAGATGACACCCGTGCAGGCCTCCCTGGAGGAATACTTCCTCGACGTAACGGGCGAGGATGAAGGAGATTCGGCATGATTACCCATATCCTACGGCTCACCGGATGGGAATGGTACAAGCTCCAACGGCGTTGGATGCCGTGGATCCTGCTAGGCATCATGGTGCTCTTCAGCCAGGTTCTCTTCTGGGGGGCCTACGTCGGGTATCGTACCGAGGCCTTCAGCCCCAGTTTCCACACCTCCATCGGCACTGATGAAGACAAGGTTGACATCAGCTTCAACTGTGCCGACATTCGCGGGGGGAGCGTTCCGCCGGAAGTCGCGCAGCTCGACGAGCAGGGGCGCAAGCAGGCGCTGGAGCAGATCGAGGTCTTCCGTACTGATTCCTGCGCCGGCTATGAGGGGAACCGCGAGGCCATGCGAACGGGCTTGATGTTCCCGAATAGTATTGGCTTCAGCCTCGGGCTATCCCAGTTGCTCTGGGTCATCGCCATCATCATCTTGGCGGCGTCGGCGATGGGGGTCGAATACGGGTGGGGTACGCTACGGATGGTGCTGACCAAGGGTACCGGGCGCTGGCAATTCTTCACGGGGAAAATTCTCGCGCTGGTGCTAATGGGCGCTGCCGGGCTGGTGATCGTGGCGGCCACGGTGTCCATCGGCAGCCTGATTGCCGCGCTGACGCTGCCCGCACCCCCGCCGGTTGAAGGAGCCGCACTTGCCGACAGCGGGGAAGACCGGTTGGAGGCTGCGCTAACGATCGGTAGGATGTTCGGAAAGTTGCTCTACGTCTTCCTCCCGTACATGATGCTGGCGCTGTGCTGCGCGGTGCTCACCTCGTCCGCGGCCACGGCCATCGCCATCACGCTCACCTACTACGTGGTCGAGCGGGCCTTCGTCCCCCTCCTGGTGAGGTTCCTAGACTGGTTCCAGAACATCGCCGACTATCTGCCCGCCACCAACGTCTCGATCTGGCTGGGTCCGGAGTTCTCGCTCGGCGGCACCGATGAGCAAGCGAGCGTACTCCGCGCCTTTCTGGTGCTGGCGGCGTATATCGTCATCCTCGGCGGGGCCACGTTCGCGCTCTTCCAGCGGCGAGATATTGCCGGAGCGAAGGGGGCGTGAGCCGGCCCCCCTATGGTCCCCCCGCTGCGGCGGGGGGACGGGGATTCACCAAGATTCTACGTTGCTATACTCCCAAGAATCAGAGAAGATACCTCAATCACACAATCACAGTGATCCGTGCCTATTCGTTCCCGGATGCCGCTTGTGCCGGGTGTGAGGGCACCCAGCCTAGCGATAAGCACAAGGAATCGCACTGCTGACCGTATCCTGGCCCGGAGTCGGCAATGCCGGAGGTGGTTGCTCTATGTCCGAGCGTCCGTTCGTCATCCCGCTGGATATGCAGGAGGCCGCCGATCTCATCGGGAGCAAGGCGGCCGGCTTGCAGCGGCTGATGCGTGCCGGCCAGCGCGTGCCGCCCGGGTTTGTCGTGACCACCGCGGCGTATCGCTGCGTGGCCGGAGACGTGGCGGCCGACGAGCGGGATAGCGGGGAGGCTTGGCCGCTGCCGCCGGCGTTGGTCGGCGCCATTGGGACGGCCTACGAACGCTTGGTCGGACCGAGCAGCGCGGACCAACCGGCGGTCGCCGTTCGCTCCTCCGCTACCCTCGAAGACTTGCCGGACGCGGCCTTTGCCGGCCTCTACGCGACGGGTACCGGTATCCGCGGCGTAGAGGAGGTGCTGCGATGGGTGCGCCGCTGCTGGGCATCGCTCTACGACCCGGCCGCCGTGGCCTATCGCCGCGAGCACGGCTTTGCCGAGGCGCGCGCCGCGATGGCCGTCATCGTGCAACGCCTGATACCGGCGGAGGTGGCCGGCGTGGCCTATACGGTGGACCCGGTCAGCGGCCAACGGGATCGGGTCGTGCTGAATGCGGCCTGGGGGCTGGGCGCCTCGGTGGTGGACGGGCTGGTGGAGCCGGACACGTTCGTCGTGGAGCGGAACGATCTCAGGATCGTGAGTCGGACGATTGGCGACAAAGCCACTCGCGCCGGCGCGACGCCCACCGCCCCGCGAGAAGCCGTGCCGGCGGCGCAGCGGCGGCAGACTACGCTGGACGACCCGACGATCAGCGCCATTGCGGAACTGGCGTTGCGGGCCGAGGCGCTGTGGGAGCAGCCAGTGGACGTCGAGTGGGCGTTGGCGAACGGGCAGGTCTGGCTGCTCCAGGCTCGTCCGGCGACCGGTATTGTGGGGGCCGCGGCTACGGAAGCGCAGGGTGCCACCGCAGAGAGCGACGAGCCGCCGCCCTTCGAGGTCGTCTGGCCGATCCCGGACGCTGCCCGCTATCACTGGAAGCTCTCGCAACGGCAGGGACCGCCCGAAGCCTGGCGGCCCCTGGAGCAGGATATCTCGTCGCGGTTCGGGCGCGGACGGTTGCACTCGGCCCGGGTCAAAGGTGAGGATATCCACGAGGAAACGATCTGGGTGCAGGGCTATCGCTACTCGCGCGTGGTGAAGAACACGCAGAGCCAGGAGGAGCGCACTCGCCGCGAACGGGAGTTTCAGGCGGCGGTGGACGCCTGCACGGAACGGGGAGACAACTACTATCAGGCCGTCGTGGAGCCGGAAGTGCTGGCCCGTAACGCGGAGCTAGACGCCGTAGACCTCGCCGCGTTGGCGCCCGCGGAGCTGGCCGACCACCTCGCCAAGGCGGCAGCGATGCTGGAACGGCACTGGACGCTGCACTGGCTCTGGGGGCGCGGGGGGCCGCGGGAGCGGTTCGAGGCGGTCTACAAGGAGCTGACGGGGGACGAGGGGGAGGACCTCCCCAAGAAACTGCTGGCGGGCATCCCCAACAAGTTCACGGAGACGGTGGATGGGCTGCTCGCACTGGCCCGCACGCTGCAAGCCGTTCCCGCACTGCGGCAGGCCATCGAGGCCGAGCAGCCGGCCGACTTTCTCGCCCGGCTGCCGGCGCTCCCGGGCGGCGACCGCTTCCGGGAGCAGTTCGACGCCTTTTTGGCTCGCTGGGGACTGCGCTCCGGGATGGGCTTCGGCACGAATCGTTCGCCGGACCTGGTCTGCTGGCGCGAGGACCCGGGGCAGGTAATCGCCATTCTCCGGCGCTACGTCGGGCAGGACCTGGAGCGCATCACGGCGCCGCAGCGGCGCACTGCCAAGGAGCGGGCGGCGCTGCTCGCCAAGACGATGGACGCTATCGGCGAGGACCAGGAGCGGCGGGAGCGGTTCACGTTCTGGTACGGGGCGGCGCAGCGGGCGGCTCGCAACTTCGAGGACCACAACTACGACATCGACTCGGCCTCATATGCCTTGGTGCATCTCGCCGTAGTAGCCTGCGGTGAGCGGCTGACCGCCGCCGGAGCACTCGCCGATCCGCAGGACATCTGGATGCTCCGCCTCGCCGAGGTCGGGACGGCCCTGCGCGAGCTGCCGGGGCCGCCAGACGCGCGGCGCGATTGGCCGGCGCTGATCGCGGCGCGCCGGGCAGAGCACCGGCGGCAACAGGCTTTGCACCCGCCGCCAACCATCGGCGCACCGCCGCTGGCAGAAGATAAGCAGGAAAGGCGGCCGGAACAGCCAGACGATTCCGAGCAACCAACGTTGACGAGCGAGGAAGAGGCGCGGCTGCTGGTGCGTGGGCAGGCCGGCTCGGCGGGAGTCGCCACGGGCCGCGTGCGCTTGATCCCACGGACCGTCACCGTGCCGGACGTGGCGCCGGGCGAGATTTTGGTGAGCAATAATGCCGGGCCGCTCTGGACGCCGGTCTTCCCGACGGTGGCGGCCATCGTGCTGGATGAGGGGGCGCTTTTCCAGCACGCGATGGGGGCGGCACGCGAATACGGTATTCCGGGGGTGCTCCAGACCAAGGAAGCGACGGCCGTGCTGGAAGAAGGACAGCTTGTTACCGTGGACGGCAATCGCGGCCTGGTGCTGCGGCCGGAGTAGGGGGAGGTAGCCCCCCTATGGTCCCCCCGCTGCGGCGGGGGGACGGGTAGGCCCCTCCCCGTCGCAATGGGGGCGGGCTAGGGGGGCCACAGTGCGCCAGCAATGCGTATACTTCAGGGCAGAGTAAGGCGGAGCGAGGAAACGGTAGGGACTGCCGCACATGGAGACATTAGAAGCATTCGCGCTGTACGTGCCGACCGGGTTGTACGTCATAGTGATCGAGCTACTGGTGCTGGGGATGGCACTGGGTATCTTGCCGTCCCTGCGCGAGCAGCGGTGGGGCATCCTGTGGGAGGCGGGGTTTGTCGCCTTGGGCGCCCTCGCCCTCACCCCGCTCTTCACGCTCATGCCGTCGGCGGTGGCCGGCTTTGGCCTCGTCGCGGGAACGATAGCGATGCTCTTTCCGCTGGGGATGCTGTGGCGGCGCTATGAAGACTGGGCCAGCTCCTTTGCCCCCGATGAAGAGGTGGAGTACGAAGAGCCGGTGGCGTAGGAGGGCGGACCTACCCCCAACCCCCTCCCTGAAGGGAAGGGGCTAACTTGAAGGGTAGAATTTAGCCCCCACCCTGGCCCTCCCCCGGAGCAAGCTCCAGGGGAGGGAAGCCGCTCCCCGTCTCTGCGGAGCGGGGATAGGTTTGGGACAAGAGAGCGACGATGGTGACGACACAGCCGGCGGTACCCACAGCCCCTGCTCCGCTGCTGACGGCGGCAGAGTTGCTGGCGTTGCCGGACGATGACTACCGCTATGAACTGGTGCGAGGGAAGCTGCTGCGGAGGCCCCTGCCTGGCCTGCGCCATGGTCGCACCGTCGCGCGTGTCGTGAGTGGGTTGGGTCGATTCGTTGACGAGCGGCAATTGGGCATAGTGCTCGCCGAGAGCGGTTATCACCTGGAATGGGAGCCGGATACGGTACGGGCGCCGGATGTGTCGTTTATCTCCGCAGAGCGGCTGCCTCCCGATGGGTTTCCGCATAGCTACCCCATGCTGGCGCCGGACCTCGCCGTCGAGGTGCTTTCGCCGTCCGAGCGGCCGGGCGCGCGCCGCGAGAAGATGCGGGATTACTTCGCCGCCGGGACGCGGCTCGTGTGGGAGATTGACCCGGCGCGGCGAACGATTACCGTCTACCACTCTGCACACGGCGGGACTACGCTCGCGGCCACCGACGAGTTGACCGGTGCTGAGATACTGCCCGGCTTTGTCTGCCGCGTCGGCGAGCTGATCCCGTAGTCGGACTACCTCGGCGGAGAAGGATCGAGAAACAGTGAGTACGTTAGACCAGGAAGCGATTCAGGCCATCCTGCCCCACCGCAAGCCGTTCCTCTTCCTCGACCGCATCGAAGAGATCGAGTACGGGCAGCGGGCCGTGGGCGTGATTGACGACGTGGCGGACTACGCCGACCGGTTCGAGGGGCACTTTCCCGGCTATCCGATCATGCCGGGGGCACTGCTCGTCGAGGCGCTGGCGGAGGTCGGTGGCGTGGCGGCACTGGGGCAGGGCGCGAACCAGGGCAAGCTCGCCTTCCTCGCCGGCTTGGACAGTTGGCGCTTCCGCAGCCCTGCACTGCCCGGCATGGCGGTGCGCCTGGAGGCGGAGTTGGTGCGGATGCGCGGCCGGTTCGGTATCGGGCGCTGCAAGGCCACCAGTGACGGTGAGCTGCTGGCCGAGGGCGAAATCCGCTTTGTGATCGTTGACCGCCCGGCCGAACTGGCGGGTGAGTGAGTGAGACCTACCCCCCGGCCCCTTCCCTGCAGGGAAGGGGAGTCATGGCAGCGAGCGCCCGCCGCTTCCTTCCAGGGAATACAACCTGCACCCCAACCTGTAGCCCCTTCCCTTATGAAAGTTGACAACTTAATCGGGTAGTGGGATGTAGCCCCCCTATGGTCCCCCTTAATACACGACACTTTTGGGGAGCGGGGGTGGCCGGGCGACGAGCCGGAGGCGCACGGACAGCCGGTGTCCCAGGGACAGCCGGCGCCGCAGGAGGCGCAGCCCGAGGGTGAACAGGCTGAAGCGCGGTTGTCGGCCCCGTGTGAGTTCCCGGCGGAGCCGCGCCGTGTGCGCCACCTGGGTCCCGAGGTTGAGCATCCACACATAGGCCAGGGCCATCACCAGCCACAGGACATTGGCCCGCTCGGCGCGCCAGACCCGGCTGCGTTGCCACTGCCACCCGTAGGACTTGAAGTCCCGGAAGGCCAGCTCCTCCCACATCCGCATACTGTACCAGTCGCTCTGCGCGGCCGGGTGGTTGGTCAAGAGCAGCCACGGCTCGGCGTGCCCGGGCTGCCAGCGCCCTTGGGCCCAACACCGGAGCCAGCCCGCCTGCTTGAAGGCCGCCACCGGGGCCCGCCAGGCATCGCCGGGTTGCGACACCAGGCTCCCGAAGGGCACGGGCGTTTGTCCGTCCACCCGCACCCGCACCTGCTTGGTGACTCGGACCAGGTAGTACCAGCCCAGCCCTTCGATGGCGCGGAGCAACGCGGGCGAGGTGCCAATCCCACGGTCGGCTTGGACCACCACCGGGCGCCGGTCCGCCAGGCCCGCGGCGACCCAGGTGAGCAAGGTGGTAATCAACGCCACCTGGCCCATCGGCCACTGGGTGGGGGAATAGCACCACCAGGCCAGGGGGATGGCACGACCCCGATAGGCCAGACTGACGGCCATCACCTTGAGCCGCGCCTGCAGGCTGGTCTCATCCACCAGCAACACCACTGGCCCACGGCCGGACAGGTGACTGAGCACCCACGCTGCCAACGCCTGGCAGCCCTGGGCCCAGTCGAGACGCGGGTTGGCCAGGAACCGTTGCAGCCGGCGCTCGACGGTATCCGGCTTGCCCAGTGCCGGCACCGCCTCGGCGACGGCGTTGAGCGTGCAGCATCGCGCGGCGGCTACCCCAAAGCTGAACCCGCTCAAGACCTTCACCAGGGGTTTGCTCAACTGGGGCATGCGGCGTTCGACCTCGTGGTGCCAGTGGTACAATGCCTGCCGTTGGCTCATGGACCCACTCCTTCCCGGTGTCTTCAACCTCAGGATGGAGTACGGTGCTTCCATGAGTCAACTCCTCACCTACCCCGGTCTGAAAAGTGTCGTGTATTAAGCTATGGTCCCCCCGCTGCGGCGGGGGGACGGGCGCAACATGTTGCGCCCCTACGGATCGGTCCGGACCTACCCCTTCAGCCGAGGCGGACGGGGTCGCCGACGCGGTGGACCTTGACCATGTTGATCGTGCCCGGTTGGCTGACCGGCACGCCAGCGACAATGACCACCAGATCGCCGGTGGCCACCACGCCGGCCTGCTGCGCTAACGCGATCCGCGCCTCGATAAGCTCGTCGGTCGAATCGATCTTGGCGCCGAGAAGCTGAGTCACGCCCCAGGTGAACGTGAGCTGGCGCCACACGGTTGCGTCGTGCGTGGCAGCGACGATCCGGGTTGCCGGTCGGTAGCGGGCCACCATGCGGGCGGTATGCCCCGAGGTAGTGGCGCAAATGATCGCGCGGGCCGCCAGCTCCTCGGCCAGCCCCACGCTGACACCGGCAATCGCATCGGTCACACCCGGCGTGGACCAGCGGCGCCGTACCCGGCCGTCGCGGGGCTGCTCGGCAGTCCGGGCAATGGCATCCATCATGCGAACGGCTTCCACCGGGTAGTGCCCCACGGCGGTTTCGCCACTGAGCATGATCGCGTCGGTGCCGTCAAAGACGGCGTTGGCCACGTCGCTGACCTCGGCCCGCGTGGGCTGCGGTTCCTCGGTCATCGATTCGAGCATCTGGGTGGCGGTGATGACCGGCTTACCGGCCGCGTTGGCGGCGGCGATGAAGCGCTTCTGCAGCAGCGGCACCTGCGGTGCCGGCAGCTCGACGCCGAGGTCGCCGCGGGCCACCATGATGCCGTCGGCTATCGCCAGGATGTCTGCAAAGGCTTCGACCGCTTCATGCTTTTCGAGCTTGGCCAGCAGTAAGGGCTGTCCGCCGGGGGCCGGCTGCGAACGGACCAGCGCCCGGAGCGCGGCAATGTCGGCGGGACTGCGGACAAAGCTGAGGGCAATCGCGTCAACGCCGTGTGCGACACCCCAGGCCGCATCGGCGCGATCCTTCGCGGTCAGCGTCGGGGCGGACAGGGTTGCGCCGGGCAGGTTGAGGCCCTTGAAGCTGCGGAGGACACCACCGCGAACGACCTCACAGGTGATGAGGGGATCGTCGGTCGCACGCACCCGCACCTCGATCCGGCCGTCGTCAATCAGAATCGTCCCGCCCGGCCGGACTTCACGGGCCAGCGGCGCATACTGCACCGGCAGCGCGTCGTCGCCGCTAGATTCCCGCTGGCGCGGGAATGACGGGGCCGGGGAAGTAACGGCCGGGTCAACGGTGAGTAGCAGCGTATCACCGGGGGCGATGGGGCGGCCGGCGCCGGGCACCGGCCCCAGACGCATCTTGGGACCTTGCAAATCCTGGAGGATCGCCAGCGGTCGGTCCAGCTCGTCGGCGATTCGCCGCAGCCGCTCGATCACTAGGGCGTGGGTGGCATACGTGCCGTGCGAGAAGTTCAGCCGCGCTACATCCATGCCGGCACCGATCATCGCCCGCAGGGTGGCCTCATCCTCGCAGGCGGGACCGATGGTGGCGACGATACACGTGCGGCGGGGTGGGGCGGTCGCTGTAGTCATCAGAGGTTCGCAGGAGACAGTGTACTAGCTATTAGCTATCAGCCGTCAGCTATCAGCCGTCAGCACCTCACCCCCCGGCCCCCTCTCCATCGCCGAGCGGTAGAGAGGGGGAGTGTGCCGCCTAGGGAGGCAATCGCTCAGGCTTGACGAGGTATGGCAGCAGGTGTATACTACGTTCAGTTACACGTAATTAGATTACGTTCGTTGAGTCGGAGGGGAGGGAACGATGGGAAGACTATTCCGTCAACGCAAGCTCACTGCGGCGACGAAGCGTGCGCTGCAAAGCGCGGAGGAGGAGGCGCGGCGTTTGCAGCACGGCTACATCGGGACGGAGCATCTCTTGCTTGGGTTGCTGTGCGTAGAGGATGACGTGATCGCGCGGCTGCTCACTGGCTTGGACGTGGAGTTGGGCGAGGCGCGGAGCGCCGTCGAGTCCATCATCGGTCGCGGGGATCAGCCGGCTGCGGGCACGATGCACGCCACGCCACGCGCAAAGAAGGTACTCACGTTAGCTGGTGAAGAGGCCCAGCGTTTCGGCCGGGAAGCCGTGGATACTCCGCATTTGCTCTTGGGCCTCGTGCGCGAAGGTCAAGGCGTTGCCGCCGGGGTGCTGGAGAGCCTGGGGGCCAAGCTCAATGCGTTGCAGGAGGCGGTCGCTGCGCTCCCGGCAGACGCCGAGGGTGAGCAGGGGCACGAGGAACAAGAGAACTACGGCGATGCCGGCGGCAGTGCTTGGTGGGAGCAGTCGAGCGTTCGCACCCGTGTCGAACAGTCGTTGCGTAAACTTCTCAGCGGACCGCGCGATAACGTGCTGAGTATCCGGGTGGACGACGGTGACGTGGCGGCCATTGACACGCTGGTCGAGGCCGGGGTGCTGAAGACGCGGAGCGAGGCGGCCGCCTGGCTCATCAAGTCCGGGATCGAAGCCAATCGGGATCTGTTCGAGCAGGTGCAGGAGAAAACGGACGAGATTCGGCGTCTGCGCGAGGAGACCCAAGAGCTGATCCACCGCCACGTCGCGGGTGCGGACGACGGGGTGGATGAGGGCGAGTAGAGGCGGCGGGACTCACCCCCCGGCCCCCTTATGGTCCCCCTGACAAGGGTAGTTTTTTGTCTGCATCAGGATTTGCAGGATGCACGGATGGTCAGGATGGATCCCCCCGTATCGGGGTACGGGACATGCTTGCGCGGGAATGACGGTTTTGCAACGCACTCCTGCTGGGGGAATGGCGAGACCGGGGGCACGAGTAACCCTGGATTCCGGCCTGCGCCGGAATGACGAGTTCCTGAGCGCGATTCATCGCGCCCCGACAGGAAAAACCTACCCTTGTCAGCTATGGCCCCCCGTTGCGATAGGGGAGAGTCTGGGCTGCGGATCGGTCGCAGCGTTACTCATGGGGTAAAGTCCGGCACTGCAAAGCAGGGGCCTCCCCATGAAGCGTGCAAGGTTGTGGTGCCTCGCCGGCGTCGTCGCGGTCTTGCTCATCGGCCAGGTGACGCCGATCCAAGCACAGGGACTCTCCACACCGGCCGCCACCGCAGACTGCCAATTTATCCTGGGCTTTGCCACGCTCAAGGCGCTGATTGATGCGGCTGAAGGGCCGGTGAAGGTGGGGGAGTGCCTGGAAAACGAGCGCTTCAACCCGGCGAAAGGTGAGGCCCTGCAACACACGACCGGTGGCTTACTGGTCTGGCGGAAGGCGGACAACCGGACGGCCTTCACCGACGGCTACCGCACTTGGAGCAACGGGCCATACGGCTTGCAGCGCCGGCTCAACACGGAGGAGTTCCCGTGGGAACGGCCGGCACCGACCACGCTGTACTGGACCGACGCACGCACGCGCAAAATCCAGCGGGCCAACCTGGACGGCTCCCAGGTGGAAGACGTGCTGACCGGCCTGTCCGTGCCCTGTTACCTCGCGCTGGACGTGGCAGCGGGTAAGTTGTACTGGACCGACCGGGGTACGGGGAAAATCCAGCGGGCGAACCTCGACGGGTCGCACGTAGAAGACGTGGTGACCGGTCTGGACGGTCCCGTCGGCCTCGCGCTGGACGTGGCAGCGGGCAAGCTGTACTGGACTCACGCGGGCTTCTGGAGCGATACGGGCACAGGGGAAATCCAGCGAGCGAACCTGGACGGCTCGCACGTGGAAGACCTGGTGACCACCGGCCTGTCCGCGCTCTACGGCCTCGCGTTGGACGTGCGTGCCGGCAAGCTGTACTGGGTGGACGCGGGCACGCGCCTGATCCAGCGGGCCAACCTGGATGGCTCGCACGTGGAAAACGTGGTGACTACCGACCTGGGGCAGCCCTACGGACTCGCGCTCGACGCGGAAACGGGCAAGCTGTACTGGATTGACGCGGGTATGCGCCTGATCCAGCGGGCCAACTTGGACGGTTCGCACATAGAAGACGTGGTGACCGGCTTGGACGATCCCGTCAGCCTGGCGCTGGACGTGGCGGCGAGCAAGCTGTATTGGGCCGACTGGGACCGGCACACGATCCAGCGAGCCAACCTGGACGGCTCCGAGGTGGAAGACGTGGTGACGCGGGCTAGTGCCGGTTTGCTCGTCCCGGAGGGCCTCGCGCTGGGGCCGCGTTAGTAGCGTTGTCATTTGATGACGGCTCGGTCGAGTCTGGCCGCTGGGACCTCGCCACCAGTAACACAGCGACCTTTGTCCCGCACAACGGTCAACGGCCACCGAGCTTCGCGTTTGTGGCGCGGCTGCAGGAGAGCACGCGGTTTGTGGCCAGGGTCACGCGGTACAACGACCAGACAATCACCGCGACGTGGGACGTGACCGGCCTGACGGCGGCGCTGCAGCCGGTGTATACCGCCTGCCAGGACAATCAGTCTTAGCGGGCACGTCCAGCTTGACGGCGGTGGAGGTCGTCCGGCAGAGTCCGGCGGCGGTCGGGCAGTATTGAAACTGAGCCACTATCCACAATGGCGGCGCGTGTCAAGGAAAAAGCGGCAGAATAACGGCAATATGGCCGCATAATTCTGTTATCATCATCTTACTCCGTCCGCGTAGTCCAGCAGACGGATAAGGGTAGCCGCTCGCTGAACGGGAGCGGTAAGGGGGAAAGAGGTAGGCACACATGGGTGAAGGACTAAAGTGGAAAGGCGTGCAAGAGTGGTCGAACGGTGCAGTAAAAGTAGCGCTGACCTTGCAGTTTTGGCAGGAGGACGGTGTTTGGATCGGTGAGTGTGTGGAACTCGGGACCGCAACCGACGCCGAGACACTAGACATCCTCCTCAACACGTTGCCTAGCTTGGTCACCCTCCACCTGAACGGACTAGAGGACATCGGTGAGCGGGAGCAGGTATTTCGGGAACGTGGGATTATGGTGACACCCCTTCCCTCGGCCGGGGTGGTGGCCGCTGGGGGAGACGTCAGACAAACAGACACAGAACGGGAGCAACATTTGCCGTTGGAACTCCCACTGTCCTCCGCCGCGACCACCTGGGCCATTGCGGCATAGTGTGACCGAGGAAGTGGGGGCTAATGGCACCAGCATTGCCAGCGGTGACTGGCATGGAGTTGATGCGATTGCTTGAGAAGGATGGCTGGGACAAAGGACGGGAGACTCAACACGGCCGCTTCTTCTCGCGGTTAAGTCCCGGTCAGGCCAGACCAGCATCAACGGTTATCCCGGCTACGAGTCGTTCACTTGCTCCAGCGGTGCTGAGTCGCATTCTGGGCCCCAAACAGACCGGTATCGGCCGCCGAGGATTGGAGCAGTTGCTCCGGCGTTACGGCCGCCGCTAGGCTGCTGTCAATTAGGGCGGTTTGCCCCGGCCCGCTCGCTGACCAGATGTGTAGGACCGTATATAATCCCCACAAGTTAGGCCGGACATTCCCCTCTTTAGGCCGCCATAGGGGACTGCAAAGCGGCAAGTTATCCCGTCGGAGCTACGCGGCCCCTTTCGCTCCGCCGCTGACCACGCGGAGCGAAAGGTCAGATACACTACCCTGGACGGCTCGCACGTGGAAGACGTGGTGACGCGGGCTAGTGCCGGTTTGCTCGTCCCAGAGGGCCTCGTGGTAGGGCCGCGTTAGCAGCGTGGTTGGCAGCGGTCAGTAGTTGGGGAGGACGCGGCCCAGGCATTGCAACTGGTAGCCCTCGGAGGTGAGCACGGAGTCGCGTAGCTCACGGTCGCGCCAGGCTCGATAGATCGACTCCTGCGAACGCTCGCCGGCGGTGAGGTCGTCATCGTTTCCGATCCAGCCCAGCGCCGACCGGAACGGACCCCACGTGGCAGCTTCCCAGGCAAAGGCGGCCATCTCTTCTTCCAGGCAGTCCGCTGCATCCGAGGAGGCGCGGCCGCTCACGGCATGGTACACCTCATGCGCCACTACCGCCGCCAGCACGGATAGCGGCTCGGATTGATAGGACTCGTTGATGGTGATGCGGTTGATGTAGCGGGAATACTGCCCACCGACCTTCTCCGGTAGCGTGCCCCACACGATCTCGGTACCGCGGTTGGCCAGACGGCGGCCGTATCTGTACTGCCAGTCGTTTACGTTGTGTACCCAGAGCAATTCCAGGGCACGGAGAATGCGCCCGTCCGCGCCATTATGCACGGCCCAGCCAGCGCGGACGTCCCCCGGGACCGGCTGATCTCCCTCGGCACTGAGGGAATGTACTTCGGCGGACTGCCACTCCACGGTGACCGGGCCAGATGAGCGATCTGCCCCCACCCCGACGGCAATGAAACCGGGGAGATAGAGCGGATCGAGGGCTTCGAGGATGACGGTTCCATTCAAGCTGCCGCTGATCCGTTGGCCCTCCGCACGCACTTCCAGGGTGAAGGGGTCGCCGCGCTGAGGGAGGTTTGGGAGGTTGGAGCGGCTGGTGAGCGTTTGCCACTCGTCCACGTCCCGGTCACGTCGCTGCAAAGCAGCCCATCGAGACGAAAGGCTAATATAGAACTTCAGGTATCCGGTTTCTTTCTCATCGCCAATGACGAGCAGAATCCCGCCCCCGTCACCCTCGGTCTGCATTCCAGTCGCGCGGAACACGAAGTCACCGGTTGTCCAGCTCAAGTGCTCCCACGACTGCCAACCTGGCTCGAACACGTGGTGACGCAGACCACGCTCGGTGATCGTCGTTTCGGAGACATCCGAACGTCCGCTGCTGGCATATCCCCAGGAAGTACCCGAATAGCGGGTGGGGCGTGGGGGAAGTTTAGGGTGTCCCTGGGCATCCCGGGGCTTGCCACTGCTGACCCAATGGTCGTAACTCCGTGGCCCGCTGCCCAGCTCGCCAAACCGGTCTATCCATGCCCGCAGGTCCGGGTGATCTTCACGGCCGCCGTAGGAGACACCCCGATAAGAGATCGGCGGCTCCCAAAAGAAACGCTCGGTGTTCAGCCGAACTTGGAGACCATACGGTCCGTTGATCCACGTGCGGTAGCCATCGGTGAAGGCGGTCCAGTTATCTGCCTTACGCCAGACCAACAAGCCGCCGGTGGTCAGCTGCTCGGCGTTCCCGTTCGCGACAAAGCGCTGGTTTTCCAGGCAGGCGCCGATCTTCTCCGGCCCGTACACCTCATCAATCGCGGCCTTGAGTGCGGCAAAGCCCAGGATAAACTCGCAGTGGGCAGTAGCACCCACCGACGTTGGCGCCAGCGCCGGAGCAAGCGTGCCGATGAGGACGCCAGCGACGATTAAGGCGATGAAACGTGATCGCAGGTTCATCAAGCGGGATCATCCTTGCGGCAGTGGGAGTGGCTACTCGGTACAGATGCGCTGCAAACGATACCGAAAAAATCTACACGCCGCGATCATACGGCGGCAGCGGTGGGGATCACCCCGCCCCCCCCGATAGTCCCCTGACAAGGGTAGGTTTTTGTCTGCATCAGGATTTGCAGGATGCAAGGATGAGCAGGATGTCCCTCACCCTTGCCGGGCAGGAATCGGGGACTTTCCAGCGCCATGACGGGGGCGTAGGGGCCATGTAGGGGCCTGGATTCCGGCTTTCGCCGGAATGACGAGTAGCTGGGCACGATGAATCGCGCCTCTACACGGAAAACCTACCCCTGTGAGCCTATAGTCTCCCCGCTGCGGCAGGGGGACGTGGATTCCCGCCTTCGGAGACCTTTGCATAACCCCCAAATGGAGTGCGCGAGGGACAATTCACCACTCCTCGCTAACCTGGAAGGACCGGTTTTTGGATTCCCGCCTTCGCGGGAATGACGGGTTACGCAAAGGTCTCCCTTCGCGGGAATGACGGGTTACGCAAAGGTCTCCTTTCGCGGGAATGACGGGCCGAGGTGAGGGCTGATAGCTGATAGCTGATAGCTAGACTTGCAGGAATGGGGCGACCGGGAGCACGAAGACGATACCCGGCATGGAATCGGCGCTGCGTTGGCGGCAGGCTTGCCGGAGCAGGCCGATGGCGTGATCTACCTGATCGGGTGTGACGCCGGTCAGCAGGGCGGGGTAGCCGCGCCGGAGGAAGCCGCCGACGGTCTTGATGCGCGTAACCCGGTAGCCGGCGTCGAGCAAGGCTTTGAGGCAGGTGCCGGCGCTGGCGCTATGCACAATCGCGGCTACGAGCATGTGCGGCGCGTCCACCGTTACCGCGTCGGGTAGCGTCGGCCGGTCGGCGGTATCGAGAGTGGCCAACCCCTCGAACCACAGCACGGGTAGCTCGAAGACGGTAGCCCCGCCGACCTGGACCGACTCCACATCGCGGCTGCGACCGCCGAGGAAGGAAAGCTCGTCCACGGGCAGCAGGTAACGGGTGCGCGTCCGGCAGGTCTCGCGGATCGCCGTCAGGACTTCCGGCACCCGCTCCGACGCGACGATAGACAGGATGGTCGCGTTGCCTTCGAGCAGGAAGCTGCCGACGGAATCGATGCGGGTGGCCCGCAGGCCGCGCGATGTGATCGCCTTGAGCAGTGCCGCCGCATCGTCGAGCTGCACGATGGACAGTAAGAGGCGATGGGGGCTGGCTATCTCTGTCGCTGGCATCGGCTGCTCCAGGAGTGCGGCTTCCGACACGCCGACGAGCACTTGTCTCACAGCTGGCGGACGAGCATACGGATCGTACTCTGCCAGGTGAGACCGGGCGGCAGGGTAATCAGGCCACTCTCGATACCGCGGGCGGCGAGGTTGGCGGCGTCTCCGGTGCAGGTATACGGCTCCAGACAGACAATCGGCCGGTCGAGCGGCGCATACAGCACCCACTGGAGATAGCTGGCATCGGCCTGCACCGCGATCTCCAGCCCCGCCCAGGGATTAAGGAGCGTCGCTTCACTCCAGTCTACGAGCGTGCCCGGCGCGTTGGCAACGAGGTCGGTGTAGATGTGGTCGTAGGCGTGCCCGGCGAGCGCCCGCGGCTGTCGGAGGTCCAAGCGGCCCTGCACCGGTCGGATGTCTCCGGTCGGGAGTAGCTCATCCGTTAGCTGCCAGATGCGCCGGCCCGGCACCTGCACCTCCGCTCGATCGCGTGATCCGCCGGCGGCAAACGCGGCCGGGAACCAGGGATGGAAGCCGAGGCCCATCGGTAGGGTGCGGTCCCCGGTGTTGCGGACCTCACTGTGCAGCGTGAGGGTGGCCTCGTGCAGGGTGAAGGTCACGGTGAGCCCACAGGCGTAGTCGTACTGCCGGCGGATGTCCGCGTTGGTGCCCAGATCGAGGCTGGTGCGGAGGACTGCCCCGGCGTTACTGCTGTCGGCGTGCTCCACCACCCAAGGCTGCGTGGCAACCAGCCCGTGAATGTGGTGGCCGTTGTCGGGGTCCACGTCGAATTGGCTGGTCCGGCCCTCGAACGTGAAGCGCCCCTGGCGCATCCGGCTCGGAAACGGGAAGAGGATGGGGTTGCCGGACATATAGCCAGTTGGACCGATGTCGGCTATGCCGGAGAGCGGTGGCAGCAGGTCTACCAGCGGGCCGGCGGCGTTGGCGGGCGGCGCGCGGAAGGCGATGCAGTTGGCGCCCAGCGCCGGCACGATCCGGGCTGCTGCGCCGGTGCCTCCGTCGCGGAGGACGTAGGCGTCATAGCCGGCGAAATCGCTGCGCTCGACGGAATAGTCAGCCACCGATCATGCTCCTGGACCGGCGCTGGGAGACTGCGAGGCGCCGCGTCATCGGTCCGGTTTTCATCTCGACCTCGCTCACACGATAAACGCCAGCACTACAAAGAGTAGGAGTCCCACACCACCGAGCGACAAGGCAAGCGTGCGTAGCCTGACGGCGGACAAGCCGATTGAGAAACCACTCAGCACCATCAGAACTAGCCCCAAGGCCATGAACCTTTGCAGGTAGTTGAAGGCACTGGGGCCATTCCCCGTGTGCAGCTGGATTAAGCGCTCCTGAAAATCAGGCTCGTGGCGCGTCACCTGCACACCGGTCTCGCCGATTTGCAGCACGTAATACACTCGTGAGGTTGGGTAAGTAGTAAGGGTTACGGCCTCGCCCTCTTTGTTTTCGTTATGGCCGTGCCCGCCGGCACTATGGTCGTGTCCGGCTCCCCCGACATATTCGAAACGATGATCTATGCCAGCATCCATGAGCAGTTCCCGTACCTCATCCTCCAGGTGATGTGAGGTGAGATCGAGAGAAGCATCGGACGGCACAGTCACCGGTGTTTCTTTCACGCTTCCTTCAACCCCCAGCAGGTAGAGACCGCCGGAAATCGCCATCAACAGCAATACCGGGGCAAAGAAAGAGGCGATACAAAGATGGAAAGTGATCCAAGCACTGCGCCGCATGATGCGCTGACGCCAAGCCATCCTGAGGGCCTCCACGGAGAGTTTGGAAGCCACTCTAGCAGCTTGCCGCCGGTGATGCCACCGCCACCACTGCGTCCTGAAACAAGCCACGGCAGGGTGGGGGGCACTTACGCCCCCCTATGGTCCCCCCGCTGCGGCGGGGGGACGGGACCGAGGTATCACCACTGATGCCACCCATCACGGTCCCCCGCTGCGGCGGGGGGACGGGGCTGCGCTAGTGGCTGTGGCCGTGGTGATCGGCTTGGGCGGACAGACCGAAACGGCGCCGGAGGGCGGCGGCGGACGCCGCGCTCTCGGCGGTGGAGGGGGCCTTGCCGAGGAGTCTCATGCCGTTGAGGATGACGATGATGGAGGCGCCGGTGTCGGCGGCGATGGCGGCCCACAGGTTGGCGATACCCAACGCGCCCAAGCCGAGGACCAGCAGCTTGGTGAGCAGGGCAAACCCGACGTTGAAGCGGATAGTGCGGGCGGCGCGACGGGACAGCTGGAGCACCCAAGGCAGCCGATTGAGGTCGTCGGCCACGAGCGCCATGTCGGCTGCTTCCAAGGCCGCATCGCTGCCGCCGGTGCCCAGGGCGATGCCAATGGTCGCGGCGGCCAACGCCGGGGCATCGTTCACGCCGTCGCCAACCATCGCCACGTGGCCCTCGTTGCGGGCGTACTCCTGGATGGCGGCGAGCTTTTCCTCCGGCAGTAGCTCGGCACGCACGTCCTCAGGGGCAATGCCGACCTGCTGCGCGACGGCCTGCGCGGTGACGGCGTTATCGCCGCTCACCAGCGCCACCCGGCGCACACCCTGTCCGCGCAGGGCGGCGACGGTCTCGGCAGCCTGGGGCCGGACCTCGTCTGCCACGGCGATGATCCCCAGCAAGCGCCGGTGCTCCGTCGGCTCACCCGCGCGGTCATCTTGTTGCCCAACGAGGATCGGCGTCTGCCCGGCGGCGGTGATAGCCGTCAGTCGGTCGGTTACATCGGTCGGATCGAAGCCGTTGGCGCGGAGCCAATCGGGCCGGCCTACCCAGAGCAGGCGATCTCCGACGACGGCGCGGATGCCCTGGCCCGGGAAGGCCATGAAGTCGCTGGCGCTCAAGGTCTCGTCGGCTGCAAAGCGCAGACTGATATGGGAGATCGCAATGGAGAACGCCGTGGCGGACGATTCGACGGGAGTCTCCGCCGACAGGCGCCGTTCGGCGCGGACGACGGCCTGGGCGAGGGGATGCTCCGAGCGTGCCTCCGCTGCGGCTGCGACGCGCACCAGATCGGCAGCCGACAGGGCGGCGCAGGGGATCACCGTAACGACCTCCGGGACGCCGCGTGTTAGCGTCCCCGTCTTGTCGAAGGCCACGACGCGCACCGTGCCGGCGCGTTCGAGGTAGGCGCCGCCCTTGATGAGCACACCGCGCCGGGAGGCATTGCCGATGGCGGCGACGACCGTGACCGGCGTGGAGATGACGAGCGCGCAGGGGCAGGCGACCAGCAGCAGCACGAGCGAGCGATTGAACCACGGTACGAGCGGCTCGCCGAAAACGAGCGGAGGAATGATGGTGAGAAGCACGGCGCCAACGACAACGACGGGCGTATAGATGCGCGCAAACCGCTCGACAAACCGCTGACTCGGCGCTTTCTCGCTCTGTGCTGCTTCGACCAAGTGGATGATCTTGGCCAGGGCGTTCTCGGCGAGCGGCTTGGTCGTGCGAATTTCCAGATAGCCGTGCCGGTTGATCGTCCCGGCGTAGACGGTTGCACCCGGCGCTTTCTCGACCGGCACCGACTCGCCGGTGATGGGCGCCTGGTCTACGGCCGAATGGCCGGCGATCACCACCCCGTCGAGGGGAACGCGGTCGCCGGGGCGCACGACGACGATGGCACCAACCGCCACCTGCTCGACCGGTTGCGTCTCCTCGCTCCCGTCGGGGCGCTGTACCTGGGCGGTATCCGGCGCCATCGCCATGAGCGCCTGGATCGAGCGCCGGGTGCGGGCGAGGGTCAGGCTTTCCAGGGTTTCACCCAGGCTGAACAGAAAGACGACCGTCGCACCCTCGGCCCACTGCTCCAGCCCGATTGCCCCGGCCACCGCCACCGTGACCAGGAAGTTGATGTCCAGGGAACGCTCCAGCCACACGCCGCGCAGGCCGCGAGGAACGATCTCGATTGCTCCGGCCAGGATGGCGACGAGAAAGAGGCCAATCCGCAGCGTCTGCGGCCAGCCGAGCAGCGCCGCAGCCAGCCCAGCGCCTAGACAGACACCGGAGACAGTGAGCAGCAGCAGTTCGCGCCGCTGGCCGGCGGGCAGCCAGCGTGCAATGCCGGCACCGTGCTCAACGGCTGGGTCGTGCGCGTGCTGGGCCGCGTGGTCGTGGTCGTGGTCATAGTCATCGTGCGCGGCCCCAGCAAGGTGGTCGTCGTGCTCGTGGTCGTCATGCTCATGGTCGTGGTCACGGTCGCCATGCTCGGTGGCCGGCGGCGAATCCAGACGAGGCTGGGCCATATCGGCGTTTCTTTCCCAGAACGCAAATCTTGTGCTGATCGACAGGATAGCAGATACTTTAGTGTATACGCAAGTATGATGGTATTGTCGGAGCAAACAATCAGTCAGTCACGCCGCGAACCAACGCAGGACGGGTGGTAGAGGTAGCAGCCGGGTCATCCAGGTGTGTCAGGGCAATAGTGAGCAGCGCCCGGATACACGCATCTTCGAGGGAGTAGTAGACGAGCCGCCCTACCTTGCGGTTGCGGACAATCCGCAGGGCGCGGAGGAGGCGCAAGTGCTGGGAGACGGCGGACTCGGAAATGCTGATGAGCGCTGCCAGATCGGAGACACACAACTCGCCACCGAGCAGCGCGTGCAGGATTTTCGCACGGCTGGTGTCCCCCAAGGCACGAAACATCGCGGCCAGGTCTGCGTAATCTTCATCCAGTCGGAGCTGCGCGCGCGCGCGGGCCAGCGCCTCAGGATGCACTCCATCCGCCGCGCGGTGCTCGCCGGATGGTGCTTGTACCTCGGTACCGCCCCTGGACTCAGCCAAACCGGCCTCCTGTACTGCGGACTGCGACGAGCCGGGAGAACTACTGCATAGTTTAGCGGCTATGCAGGTCTAGGCGATTCCTACGATCTTGTGGGGGTAGTTGGTACACGAGGGAAGACGGCGGCTAGGAGAGTTGTATGTAGGGGTATCAGGGCTTACCGAATATGAGCAGTTGCAGGGTGCCCAATCCATATCACATAGAACACCCCACCAGGCCAGTGTCCGTGTGCCTCAGCCAATGCGCCTCTCACGCTGTCACCCAACGCATACTGACCGGTATCTAAGTTTATGGCGACGTAACGGTCGCGGTGCTCTGCCTCTAGCTTGTCCTGGAGGTCCCGAGCGTACATAGCGCGGGCGAAGCGACCGACCTCGTCCGGGTTTGGCCGGGAGCGTGTCGGGGCAGCCTGGGCGTCGGTATCAACTAGAGTGACCATCGTGAGCCTTCCTCCGTCGAAAGCTGCTTGTAGTGAGCACGTTGATGGCGACATAGCGGCCAGGCTCTTTTGACTCCAGGTAGGTTCTGAGGTCACGCTCATAGATGCTGCGACCCAAGCACACAATCGCCTCGGCGCTCCACGTCGCAGTCGAATCCTGCCGAATGTCTACCTGTGGAACGGTAGCCGCTGCCATGTCAGTCCCTCCCGGCCCATGGTACGACGGATCGGAGACTGCTCGCTCATTCCGGCGGGTCGTACACTAGGAGGGCGAGGCTGGCGGTATAGCCGTGGACGTAGCTGCGCTGGCCGACCGGGCCGATCTCGCCGTTGCAGAAGAAGCCGGCCAGCGGCAGGGGGCCAAGGGCACGCGCCACGGCGTCGGCGTCGTGATCGGGTGTACCGAATAGTCCGGCGCCCCGGCCGGTGCAGGAACAGAGCAGCGCAGCCAGCGGTGGCGCTGCGGCGCCCTCGGCCTCCAGCGCGGATAGCATCGCGTGCAGCTCTTCGTCGGCGGCCGCTCGGTCGCGGAGGTGGAACTGGAGGGTTTGGCCCACCTGCGGGTGTGCGCCGACGGCAATCACCCCGCGCTCGCGGTCGAACCCCAGCAGATTACGCACGAGAAAATCGCCGGGGCCGAGCGTGGTGCGATGCTCGTCCACCGCGAGGCCGACGAACGGGCCGCCACGCTGGGCACGGCGCTGGACCTCCGACGGCAGCGCCTGCAACGTATCCACCAGCACGTCGAGCGCCGGCCGGCCGGCGATGGTGTGGATGATCGGCCCCTCGCTCTCGGTGATGGTCCACGGCTCACCGATGGGAATACAGCCCTGGGCAACCAGTGTCCGCACCGTCCAGTCGCCGCCCAGTCCGATGAGTAAGGCGCCCTCGTCGCGGACGGGGACCGGCTGATCGCCGTCGTCAATGAAGAGGTGGGTCTTGCGCTGCCACTGGTTGCCGGAGGCCAGGCCGCCCACGACCGTCGCGTCGGGGAAGGCCTGCGCCAGCCCCACGACCAGGGACTCGACATCCAGCCCAAACGGGTCGGCGAACAGGAGCCAGGCGCGCGCCGCGGCCGCGTCGGGGCCGAGGGCCTCGTGCAGCGCCGGGACGAGTTGATCCTCATGCTCATCGTCGGCGCCGGCAGCGTCGAGGGTGTCCTGGGTGATGTAGCGCGGTGTCAGCTGCACGCCCGGCAGTCGTAGCAGGAGCACGGAGAGCGCTGGCTGCTGCTCGATCTCGCGCTTTGGCCCAATGACTCCGGCGCCGCTACAGCCCACCAGCAGGCGAGCGTGCGCCGCCGACCGCGCGGCGGTCACGATGTCGGGGAAGTCGTCGGCGTAGTGGGCACTGGCGAACAGCAGGGCCAGGTCAACGGGTGGCTGCTCAGACCCTTCATCAGGCGGCGCGGTAGTGTCCGCCAATTGGGTCCGCGCCCGCTCGATAGCTTGCGCGAGCGCCTGCCGCCAGTCACCGTGCAGCGCAATCCCGGCGCCGGCCGCGCTGCTGGCCGTTCTCAACTCCGTCATCATGGCGTGGCCGCTCCTTCCTCCGTGCGCTCCTCATAGTGAGGATAGCCGAATGCGCCGGTCACAGGCAGGTTTGCCTCAGGCACCGGTGACGGAACACGCGGGCTGCTTGGGCAGTGCTCGCACTACTGCGTATACTGAAGAGTACCCGCCGGGGGGACGGGGAGGTAGCCCCCCTGTGGTCCCCCCGCTGCGGCGGGGGGACGGGTAGAGTCCCGGCATGGGCGGCCTCCCGCCAGCGGCCCCCCCGCTGCGGCGGGGGGACGGGGTAGGGCGGAAGCAAGGCACAGACGAGGGAGACAATGGCAGGAGCAGAAATCCGCAGTCCGGATGAACCGTTTGCTCGGATTGACGTGGAGCGGACCAAGGAATTGATCGCCGAGGGCGCCGCCGTGATTGACGTGCGCGAGCCGGACGAGTGGAACAAAGGGCATATCCCCGTGGCGACGCTGGCACCACTCCAGCAGTTCATGATGGCGCCGCAGAACTACATCGAGCAAGACAACATCGTCTTCGTGTGCGCGGTGGGGCAACGCAGCGCCATCGCGTGTGAGATGGCCGCGGCCATGGGGCTGGAGCAGTTGTATAACCTTGAAGGCGGGACCATTGCCTGGATGCAGTCGAACGAGCCGACAACGATCCCGGATCCTCCCGTCGCCGAGTAGCCGCCGCGCCGGCAGTGGAGGGTGACCATGAGCCAGGAGCACCGGCAACCTGGCACGACGATAGCCATTGTCGGTCTGGGGCTGATCGGTGGCTCGCTCGGCCTCGCCTTGCGGACAGCCGGCTATCATGTCACCGGCTTTGCCCGCCGACCGGCCGTGCGTCGCCGGGCACTGGCGCTCGACGCCGTAGACGTGGCGGCGACCGACCTCCGAGAGACAGCAGACGCCGAGATCATCGTCCTTGCCGTGCCGGTGCTGGCTACGCAAGCGGTTTTCCGGCAACTTGCGCCGCAGCTACGCTCCGGCACTATCGTGACGGACGTAGCCAGCACAAAGGCCCGGATATTGGGTTGGGCGGCCGAGCTACTGCCGGCGGGCGTTCATTTTGTCGGGGGACATCCGATGGCCGGCAAGGAAATGGCCGGAATCGAGTACGCGGCGGCGGACCTTTTTCGCGGCCGGACCTGGTGTATCATCGCCCCGGAGGCGGCCCCGCCGGCAGCCGTTGAGGCCGTTACCGCGCTGGCGACCACGACCGGCGCGTTGCCCCTGTCCCTCGATGCCGCAACACACGACGCGGCCGTCGCGGCGACCAGCCATGTCCCGTTTCTGGCCGCGAAGGCATTGGCCGAGGCCGCGTTCATGCAACCGGACTGGCCGCGCATCCAACCGCTGGCGAGTACCGGCTTGCGCGACACCACACGCCTGGCGAGCGGCAACGCGCTGATGCACCGCGACATCTGCGCCTCCAACCGCGCGGCCATTCTGCAACAGCTCGACCACTTCCGGGAGCGGCTGGCGGCGCTGGCAACGCTCATCCGCGAGGGGGACGACGAGGAGCTGCTGGCGTACTTCGAGCGGCTCAAGACGGAGCGGGATCGCTTCGTAGCCTACTTGGATGAGCGCCGGAACGGCTAGGGCTGCCCCCCTATGGCCCCCTGACAAGGGTAGGTTTTTGTCTGCATCAGGATTTGCGGGATGCCGGGATGAGCGGGAAGCACCGTGGCTTGGGAACAAGGCCACCGCCGGGCAGGAACCGGGTGCTTTGCAGGGCCATGTACGGGGACTGAGGGGCACGCATAGCCCTGGATTCCGGCTTTCGCCGGAATGACGGGGGCGTGGGCGCGATAAATCGCGCCGCCACAAAAAACCTACCCCTGTCAGCCTATGGTCCCCCCGCGGCGCGGGGGGACGAGGATTCAACCCGGAGCGGGCGGGCTACACGAGGCGGTCGAACGGCACGCCAGCGTCGTCGCGGCGGAGCAGATGGCGTAGCAGCCGCCGCGCGGCCCGACGCCGCTCCGGTCGGAGCTGTAAGCCGAGCACCGAGCCGAGCAGGAAACCGCAAGCCGTCCCTACCAGGACACCGGTGCGAAACCGCCAGTCATCAGCACGCGCGGCCACGGCGATTCTCCTTCATCCGGCAACCACTACGGCATGTGGAGGAGCGTCGTCGCTTCCTCCCAGAGCCGTTCCAACCGATAGTAGTCACGCGCTTCCGGCGAGAAGACGTGTACGACGACGCTCCCGTAGTCCAGCAAGAGCCACTCAGAGCCGCCGCCGGCCATGCCCTCGGTACGGAGCGGTTTTTCTTGCCATTTCTCCCGGATGCCGTCCACGATAGCACTGACCAGCGCCTTGAGATGGCGGTCACTATTGCCGCTACAGATCACGAAATAGTCGGCCACGACCGAGGTGCGCTGGATGTCGAGCAACATAAGCTCGGTGGCATTGCGGTCAGCGGCACAGTCAACGATGTCTTGGGCCAGCGTGAGCGGCGCGGGTACTTCAGCCGCCACGCCGGTACGACGGTCGTGGTAGCCGCCCGCCGCTGCACTCGACTCGATCAAGGACCGTTCGCTTACCATCTACTAGCGAGTATAGCACCCTCGCGCCGAGAGCCGGCAGCGGCAGGCACCCTCCTATGGGGGAACGTACAAGCGATGCTTGCGGATGTACGCTGCGACGGCCGGCGGCACCAGCCCGTGGATCGAACGGCCGGCGGCGATCCGGTCGCGGACGAGTGTCGAGGAGACATCCTGCATCGTGGTGGGCAGGACGGTCATCCGCGACTGCGCGGCCGGGAGGGCCGCAATCAGGCTGGTCGGTACTTCCTGCGGGTAGCCCGGCCGCCACGCAACGAGTACCCGGCAGAGCGACAAGAGCCGGTCGGGGTCGCGCCAATCCGGGAGGTCGAGCAGCATATCGGCGCCGGCAATGAGGAAGAGCGCCGGGCCGGCGCCAACCTGGGCACGCACGGCTGCAACCGTATCGGTCGTGTAGGAGGGGGCCGGCCGGTCCAAATCCACGCGGGAGACGGCAAACCGGTGGCGGTCTTGCAGGGCCAGAGCGAGCATGGCCAGCCGATGGCGATTGCCGGTTGGTCGGTGGGCTTTCAGAGGCGAGCGTTGCGCCGGGACAAACCAAACTGCGTCCAGGCTGCTCGCCGTGGCCACTTGGTCGGCGAGCGCCAGGTGGCCGTTGTGTACCGGATCGAAGGTCCCGCCAAGCAAGCCGAGCCGGTGCAGCTGGCGGCCGTGACCGGGCTGGATCGCGGACATAGCCTGATTGTGCCTGCTCGCCGGTGGGTGTGGTGCGGTGTGCGCTGCGGCCCAGGGTAGCACGTTGATCCCTGGCTACCGTCACGCTGGTATCATGCGCGTTTGACCGACGGATACGCCACCCACGAGGGAGCGAAAGAATGATCGTCGTCATCAACCGCCTGCACGTCCCGGCCGACTACGCGAGCCACCTGGAGCGCGCCTTTGGCAACACGAGCCGCATGGATGAGGTGCCCGGCTGCCTCGGGTTCGAGCTGCTACGCAACGAGACCGGCGGTGAGTACCTGGTTGTGACCAGGTGGGATACTCGCGATTCCTATGAAGCCTGGCGGGCCAGCGATGCCTTCCAACAAGCCCACGCTCGCGCCAACCCCGATAGCCCGGTCACGGCCGAGTTGGGCGTGTACGACGTGTTGACGCACACGGCCTAGGGCGCTGCCCGGAGGAGGACCCATGACAAAGCTCGATCCCTACGCCCCAGCACCCCCGGAGATTGCCGCTAGGGTGCGTGAGTACCTACGCCGTCCTTACCACAAGCACGTCTATCGTGACCCGGACGGCTACTATCTCGCAGAGGTCGTGGAGCTACCCGGCTGCATGAGCGACGGCGATACCGAGGCCGAGGCCCTCGCTAACCTCACCGAGGTAATGACCCTCTGGCTTGAGTCGGTCCTGCTGGCCGGACAAACGGTTCCCGAACCGCTCAGTCGGTGATCTCGACGAGTTGGCCGGTTGCGGCCGACTGGTAGAGCGCATCCATCACGCGCTGCACGTTCAGCGTCTCCTCCGGTTTCACCAGCGGCTCGGCCCGGCCCAACGCTACATCCATATCAAATACGATATGATATAGGCGTGGATCGAGAGCAATTGCGGCAGCGGATTGCCCAACGACCGCACGCAGTGCGGTTCCGGGAGTTGCGCCGGTTACTAGAAGCCTACGGGTGGGACTTGGTCCGCAACACTGGCAGTCACCGCATCTTCCAGCGCAGCGGGCAGCACATCTCTATCCCATTCCGCCGTCGACATGTACTCGCCGCCTATGTGCGCCTTACACTGAAGTATTGTCGTGAGGAGGAAACATGACAAGACTCGATCCTTACGCCCCAGTGCCCCCGGAGATCGCCGCTAAGGTGCGGGAATGTCTACGCCGTCCCTACCATACACGGGTCTATGGTGATGCGGAGGAAGGTTACATTGCCGAAGTGGAGGAGCTCCCCGGTTGTGCAACGGCCGGAGAAACACCTGCCGAGGCCCTTCAGTTGCTCCCTGATGCGATGACCGGTTGGCTTGAATCGGTGTTACTTGCCGAACAACCGGTTCCCGAACCGCTCGACGAAACGACATATAGCGGCAAGTACGCACTGCGGATGCCGAAGAGTCTCCATGAGCAGCTGGCCAAACAGGCCGAGCGCGAGGGAGTCAGCCTTAACCAATGGCTCGTGACGCTGTTGGCACAAGGATCGGGTGCAGCCGGCTGAGTGGGTGGCACAGGAGCGGTTTTCTACCGCTCAGTCGGTGATCTCGACGAGTTGGCCGGTTGCGGCCGACTGGTAGAGCGCATCCATCACGCGCTGCACGTTCAACGTCTCCTCCGGTTTCACCAGCGGCTCGGCCCGGCCCAGCGCCGCCTGCACAAAGCGCTCGACGGACGGCTGCCGGCGCCACGTGACCGCTTCCTCGGCAGGAGCGGCGTCCGCACCGGCGGAGGCGCCCTCTGCGGCAGGCTCCGACGACGCAGGCGGCTGCTGCGGTGGTGGGGCCGGTGCCGGCGCGGGCGACGGTAGCGCCGGGGTGACATCCTCGGGTGTCCCGTCCACGTCGCGCACGATCTGGAACGGGTCGAGACGGGCGCTGCCCTCGGTGCCGAAGAGCTGGGTGTACGCGTTGCCGCGCTCGGTCATTTGCAGCAGCCAACTCGTCTCCAGCATGAGCGTGGCGCCGTTATCGAAGCGGACGAGGGCGGCCGCGAGGTCTTCCACGTCGTACTCTTCGACATTGATCGTGCCCATCCGGTTCTGCAAGCCCGGCCGGTGTGCCAAGGCCATATAGGTTGCGCCGAAGACAGCGACCGGACGGGGACTACCCATCAACCACATCGTCACATCGAGAGCGTGGACACCAATGTCAATTAGCGGACCACCACCATTGAGCTGCTTGATATGGAACACGCCCCACGTGGGCGCTCCGCGGTTGCGTAACGCGGCCGTTTTGGCGTAGTAGATGTCCCCCAACTCACCGGCGTCTACCGCCCGCTTGACCGCCTGCGCCGCCGGTGTAAATCGCTGCTGATGACCAATGGTGAGGACCTTGCCCGCGCGTTCGGCAGCCGCCACCATGTCCTGCGCTTCCGCGACGTTCATGGCCATCGGCTTCTCGCACAACACGTGCTTGCCGGCGTCGAGCGCCGCCACCGTTGCATCGCGGTGCATGAACGGGGGCGTGCATACCGAGACCGCATCGAGATCGGGCAGGGCCAGTAGCTCACGGTAGTCGGTACACCAATGCGCCAGGTCAAAGCGTTCGGCAAAGGCTTTGGCCCGTTCGGGTCGCACATCGCAGCAGGCCACCAGCTCACAGTCGTCGGGGAGCGCCTTGTACCCCGGCGCATGTGCCCCCTCGGCGATACCACCACTGCCGATGATGCCCACCCGCAACTTGTCCGTCATCGTGGTCGCTCCTTCAATCTCGGTATAGCGCAGAGCCGTTGTGAGCCTACCTATCGCCGTCACCGCGGGCAACCGCGGCGGCTACAGGCGCAGATGACGCCCCGGCGTCGGGAGGCAAGCTCCCGATGGAACGGGAATCGGCATCCCTCTGCCGGCCAGGTGGTATGCTGACCATGCGGGGACAACGAATACCGACTTGCACCGTGGCTGTGGCGTAGCCCTGTGTAGTGGGCCGGATGGCTAAGGATAGAGACGATGGTAGCCACGACGGTAGCCAGGACCAGGCGTATGACCGTCGCCGAGTTCGAGCAGTGGCAGCTCCCCTTGGACGATGCCTCTCGCTATGACCTCTGGGACGGTGAGGTGATCGAGATGGCCCCAGCGAGTCCAAAACATGGTAGGGTCGCAATGTCCGTCGGCAGTCTCGTGCATGTCTACGCCCAACAGCACCGTCTCGGTCACACGTATGCCGCCGAGACGGGCTTTGTGCTCGACGAGGTGAGCCAGCGGGTGCTGGGGCCAGACGTGGCCTTTGTGCGCCAGGAACGGACGACACAACAACCACAGCATGGCTTCTTTCGCGGCGCGCCCGACCTCGCCGTGGAGGTGCGCTCGCCGAGCAATTCGGCGCGGGAGATGGCTACCAAGGCCCGCGGGTATCTCGCCGCCGGCACGCGCCTCGTCTGGGTTGTTGATCCGGACCGCCGCACCGTGACGGTGTATCGCCCAAACCGGCCACCGGAAGCCCTGGCGCTCGATGGCTACCTGGACGGGTACGACGTGCTGCCGGGGTTCCGGGTGGCGGTGGCCGCGATCTTCGACGTGTAGGGCCGGACTTGTAGTCGGTTGATCCCGCTGCGGGTGTTAGCAGGGCCGGAGGCAGCGCATGGTAGTGACGACAGAGACGATCAAGCGAGCGCGAGCAGTCACAACCGGACGGATGACCGTCGCCGAGTTCGAGCAGTGGCAGCTGTCCTGGGACGATGCCTCTCGCTATGACCTCTGGGATGGTGAGGTGATCGAGATGGCCCCAGCGGGAGCAGATCACGGTGCAATTGCGGCGAAGTTAGCGTGGCGGTTAGGCAACCACGTCTATCCCCATGATCTGGGTCGCACCTACGCAGCCGAGACGGGCTTTGTGCTCGACGAGGTGCGCCAGCGGGTGCTGGGGCCTGACGTGGCATTTGTGCGCCGGGAACGGACGACCCAACCACCGCAGCCGGGCTTCTTCCGCGGCGCGCCCGACCTCGCGGTGGAGGTGCGCTCGCCGAGCAATTCGGCGCGGGAGATGGCTACCAAGGCCCGCGGGTATCTCGCCGCCGGCACGCGCCTCGTCTGGGTTGTTGATCCTAATAGCCGCACCGTGACGGTGTATCGCCCAAACCGGCCACCGGAAGACCTGGCGCTCGATGGCTACCTGGACGGGTACGACGTGCTGCCGGGGTTCCGGGTGGCGGTGGCCGCGATCTTCGACGTGTAGGGCCGGACTTGTAGCCGGTTGATCCCGCTGCGGGTGTTAGCAGGGCCGGAGGCAGCGCATGGTAGTTACGACAGAGACGATCAAGCGAGCGCGAGCAGTCACAACCAGACGGATGACCGTCGCCGAGTTCGAGCAGTGGCAACTGGCCTGGGACGATGCCGGCCGTTACGACCTCTGGGACGGTGAGGTGATCGAGATGGCCCCAGCAGGAGACGCGCACGGAGCAATTGGAACTGAGATCGGACGCTTAGTAGCTAACTACGGCCGCGAACGCCGACTGGGGCGCACCTACATGGTTGAAACCGGCTTTGTGCTCGATGAGGTACGCCAGCGGGTGCTGGGGCCTGACGTGGCATTTGTGAGCCGGGAACGGATGACCCAACCACCGCAGCATGGCTTCTTTCGCGGCGCGCCCGACCTCGCGGTGGAGGTGCGCTCGCCGAGCAATTCGGCGCGGGAGATGGCTACCAAAGCCCGCGGGTATCTCGCCGCCGGCACGCGCCTCGTCTGGGTTGTTGATCCGGACCGCCGCACCGTGACGGTGTACCGCCCAGATCGGTCGCCGGTAGAGTTGGCGCTCGATGGCTACCTGGACGGGTACGACGTGCTGCCGGGGTTCCGGGTGGCGGTGGCCGCGATCTTCGATGTGTAGCGCAGGGCCAGGAGCAGACGATGGTAGTCACGACAGACACCACCAACCGGACGCTGGAAGTTGCGACCAGGCGTATGACCGTCGCCGAGTTCGAGCAGTGGCAACTGGCCTGGGACGATGCCGGCCGCTACGACCTCTGGGATGGTGAGGTGATCGAGATGGCCCCAGCAGGAGATGCTCACGGAGCAATTGGAACGCAAGTCGGCTACTTGGTCATGGAGTATGTACGCCGGCATGGTTTGGGACGCACCTACATGGTCGAAACCGGCTTCATACTCGACGAGGTGCGCCAGCGGGTGCTGGGGCCTGACGTGGCCTTTGTGAGCCGGGAACGGATGACCCAACCACCGCAGCCGGGCTTCTTTCGCGGCGCTCCCGACCTAGCGGTGGAGGTACGCTCGCCGAGCCAGTCGGCGCGGGAGATGGATGTCAAGGCCACGGGGTATCTCGCCGCCGGCACACGCCTCGTCTGGGTTGTTGATCCGGACCGCCGCACCGTGACGGTGTATCGCCCAGATCGGTCGCCGGTAGAGTTGGTGCTCGATGGCTACCTGGACGGGTACGACGTGCTGCCGGGGTTCCGGGTGGCGGTGGCCGCGATCTTCGACGTGTAGGGCAGGGCCAGGAGCAGACGATGGTAGTGACGACAGACACCACCAACCAGACGCTGGAAGTTGCGACCAGGCGTATGACCGTCGCCGAGTTCGAGCAGTGGCAACTGGCCTGGGACGATGCCTCCCGCTACGACCTCTGGGACGGTGAGGTGATCGAGATGGCGCCAGCGAGTCAGGACCACGGAGCGATTGCGTCCGAGCTAGGACGCTTAGTGGCCAACTACAACCGAGAACACCGCCTAGGCCGCACCTACGCAGCCGAGACCGGCTTTGTGCTTGATCCGGTCCGCCAGCGAGTGCTCGCGCCCGACGCGGCGTTCGTCGCACGGAGCCGCGTGCCCGTCGGGGCGCAACCAGGCTTCTTTCGCGGCGCGCCCGACCTCGCGGTGGAGGTGCGCTCGCCGAGCAATTCGGCGCGGGAACTGGACACCAAGGCCCAGGGGTATCTCGCGGCCGGCACGCGCCTCGCCTGGGTTGTTGATCCGGACCGCCGCATTGTGACGGTGTACCGCCTAAATCGGTCACCGGTAGAGTTAGCAACTGATGAGTACCTGGACGGGTACGACGTGCTGCCGGGGTTCCGGGTGGCGGTGGCCGCGATCTTCGACGTGTAGGGTATGCGAGGATGTACACTAGGACGCCAGCGACCGGCTTTCCAGCCAGCCGCACCATGGCGAGTGTGCCGCTTTGCGTGGGGTGCCGTCGCCAGCCAGCAGAGAGAGGCAACAGCAATGGCTACACAGGCCAAGGACGACGAACCGAGATTCAACTTCGGCGCCGGTATGCCGGACCCCAAGACATTTCCATCGCGGGATTTGGCCGTCGCGGCCGCGCGGGTGATCGAGCGCGAAGGCAACTCGCTGGTCCGCTACCCCGGCAACTGGGGCTATCCCCGCCTGCGGGAGGTAGCGAGCGAGCGCTTTCACCGGAACCACGGCGTTGCGGTCGACATTGACGACATCGTGCTAGGCAACGGCTCGATGCAGCCCATCAACCTTGTCGCCGCGGCGTGGGCCAAGGCCGGCGCGCCGGTCCTCGTGGAGGAATATACCTACGCCGGCACCTTGGGCGTTTTTCGACATCATCAGGTGGACCTGGTCCCGGTACAGTTGGATGAGCAGGGAATGCGGATCGACGCGCTCGACGCGGCGCTGGACCGCCTAAGTCAAGCCGGGACACCGGCGCAGTTCATCTACACCATTGCCAGCCACCAGAATCCGAGCGGCACGACGCTACCGGTCGAGCGCCGGCGAGAGCTGCTGGAGGTGGCGGCAAAATACGAGGTCTTGATTGTCGAGGACGACTGCTACGCCGACCTGCGCTATCGCGGCGCAGAGGTGCCCTCGATCTACGCACTGGCGGAGCCGGGACAAGTTCTGTACATCGGGTCGTTCTCGAAGATTCTCGGTCCCGGTGCCCGGCTCGGGTACTTCATTGCCCCGCCGGTGCTGCGCGATCAACTCCTGGCCCACCGGAGCGACGGGGGCACGTCCTCGCTGGCGGCGATGATCGTGGCGGAATACTTGCAAGGGCATATGTGGAGCCATATCGCCGAGGTGAAGGCGCTGATGGCATCCAAGCTGGCAATCCTCCACGGCGCCCTCGACGAGTGCGTGGGCGACATCTGCTCTTGGACCCGGCCAACGGGCGGCCTCTTCCAGTGGCTCAAGCTACCGGACGACGTGGACACCGATCAGCTCCAAACCCTGGTCGCCCGGCAGAGCATCGCCTGCGGCTCGGGCCGCTCCTTCGACGCGCAGAACCGCGACATCGCCTACCTGCGGCTGGCATTCGGCTACATTGACGCAGACGACATTATGGAAGGTGTGGCCCGGCTCGGCGACAGCATTCGGAAGTCTCAGACGGGTGCCGCCGGCAACGGCGCCAAGCCGCGGGATGCGGCCTGCTGCTGACCATCCATCGGCGTAGCGAGGGACACCGACCCTACACGCTACGTTCCGGCGCGGGCGTAGGCGATGAAGCCGTAGCCGGTGTCTTGGAAGTAGGTCTCGCCGGGGTAGGACAGCACCTCGTAGGCGATGAACATATCGTCCACTGCCGCCGCCACGTTGAGGGCCACGGCGGCCAGTAAGGTAGCGGTGAACGCACTGCCCACGGCGATCAGCACGGCGGCGGCCAGCAGGATCAGCGGCAGCAGCACCAGCGGCGCGAGGCCCACGGCAAGATATTCGTCCCGGCGGAGGTAGCTGCCAGGGGCGCTGACGTAGAAGACTGTGCCAATCTTCATCCGCCGCCTGATTCTGAACTTCGGACGGACGCCGAACGTGCGGAAGGCCAGGGCGTGGGTAAGCTCATGGATCGCCAATATCAGTACCAGGCCAACGACCATCATGGGAAAGCTCGTGTCAAGCTCCCGCATGTCGGTCGTCATGGTCACGAAGGCGATGGCAACGAATAGTGCGGCGAGGAACAGCGCCAGCGTGAGGCCGGCAATCGCTATCGCGGTCTTGACCGGAGTCTGGCCGAGCATCCACCTGGACACTTCGACATAGTCGCTCGGCAGGCGCTTTGCCATCGCAGCCTCCTAGTGTGGTGCGGGGAGGCGCCGGGCAAGCAGCCGCAGCGCCGCGTAGAACCGGCGCTGCACGCGCGAGCGGGCGAGCCGGTTGATCGTGTAGGCATCGTTGGCCTGGTGCAGCGCGTAGCTGTAGGTGGGATAGGTATGGATCATCGCCAGCGCACTGACCGGCAGCTTGTGCCGCATCAGCACGGCGAGCTGCTGGATGAGTTCGCCAGCGCGCGGGCTGACGACGTGGGCGCCGAGGAGACGCTGCCCTCGCAACACGAGCTTGATGAAGCCGTCGGTCGCGGCATCGGTGACGGCGCGGTCGGTATGGCTGAGGGGGAAGTGCTCTACCGTGACCTTGCTGCCGTGACGCTCAGTGGCTCCCTGCTCGGTGCAGCCAACGCGCCCGATCTCCGGCGCGGTGAAGATCGTCCACGGCACGACCGCATAGTCCATTTTCTCTTTGATCCAGGGGAACATGATGTTGCGGATGATGAGGCGCCCCTCGATCTCAGCGACATGAGTGAAGCGATACTTGCTGCTGACATCACCACAGGCCCAGATGCCGGGCACGGTCGTCCGCAGGTAGGCGTCCACGCGAACACCATTTTCACTGACCGCGCCGCCGATTTCGGTCAGCCCCAGCCCCTCGACGTTGGGACAGCGCCCGGTAGCAACGACAATCCGGTCGGCCCCGACCGCGCCGCGCGTGCCGTCGTCACGCCGATAGATTACTCGGTGTGCATCGGACACTGCGGACGGCGCCATCTCCTGTGCAGTCGCACCCTTAAGGATGACGACGCCCTCGCGCTCCAGGAAGGTCTGGAGCGCCTGTGACACCTCCTGCTCCTCGCGCGGTAGCAGGCGTGGGGAGCGAGAGAGCACCGTGACACGCGATCCCAGCCGCGCAAACGCCTGGGCCAGCTCGACACCGACGGGACCACCGCCGATAATCGCCAGTCGGGCCGGCAGCTCTTGGAGCTGATCGAAGACGGTCTCGTTGGTCAGGTAACCGGCGGCCGCCAGGCCGGGCAGTGCCGGGACCGTCGGTCGCGAGCCGGTGGCGATCACGATGTGGCGGGACCGGAGCCGCCGCGCACCGACCGCCACAATCCCCGGCGCGGCAATGCGGGCGGCACCACGAACGACGGTGATGCCCTGCCGCTCCAAGGCTGCCTGGTTCTCGGAGGCTTCAATCGTCCTCCGCGCCGCATGGACGTGCCGGACGACCGCTTGGAAGTCGAGCGGTGGCGCGCCGGTATCGCTGCCGTTCCAGCGCGCTGCCTCACGCGCCGCGTGCGCCAAGCCGGCCGCGTGCAACAGGGCTTTGCTCGGCACACAGCCGGTCCAGAGACACTCGCCACCAAGCCGTTCCCGCTCGATGAGGGCAACCCGCAGGCCGAGCGTGGCGCCGGTGATGGCAGCGGCAAGCCCGCCGGAGCCGGCGCCGATGACGGTGATGTCGAACTGGGGCTGCGTCCTAGCCATCGGGTGTGCTCAACACTAGGCAGATCATTTCAGGATTGGCATACACTTATCGTATCAACGTACCGCTATCGTATCAACGTACCGCCTGGTCGGTGGCTCAATTGGTCCGGAGGCTGACATGGTTGTTATTGCAGACACTACCGAAGAACTCGTGCAAGCAACGCACCGCTACATCCGGGGCGAGCTTGACCTTGTCACTCTAGCAGACGTATCGGACCGGCACATCCATCTCCTCCCGTTGCTCTCGGATACGGCCCTGGCGCGACAGCTCATGGGTGCTATCGAGCACGACTTGGCACTCATGGACGACGGCGCCATGACCGAAATCGAGTTCAAACAGGACCTCCGGACCGTGCTCGATAGCGTGCTGGTTCCCGCCAGATAGGCAGCCCCCACCCTCGCCCTCCCCCGTTGCGACAGGGGAGGGAACTGACCGTCCCCCTGCCGCAGCGGGGGGGCCATCTGCCCACTACCCGATTGAGTAAGCAACTTTTATCAGTGAAAGGGCCAGCCGCACCGCTGGCTACGCCGGTAGCTCGTTGCTGCGGTCGCGGACGGTCGTGGGGCGGATAACAAGCTCCTCGATAAGGACCCGCGCCGGCATCGTGGCGACAAAGAGAATCGCCTGCGCCACGTCCTCCGGCCGCATCATCGTAGCGCGGGCCGCGGCCGTAGGGACAACCGTGCGCTCGTCAATCATGGGGGTGTCCACCTCGCCGGGGTAGACCACGCAGGCACGAATACCGTGCTGCCGCTCTTCTTGGTTGATCGAGCCGTTGAGCGAGGCCAGCGCGGTCTTGGTGGCGCTGTAGGCCACGCCGGACACGTGCGAGGGACGGAGTCCGGCACCGGAGGAGACGTTGACGATGAGGCCGGCGCCCTGCCGGCGCAGCACCGGCAGCACCGCCCGCACACACCAGTAGGCGCCGTTCAGGTTGATGTCAACGACCCGCGACCAGTCGGCGGCCGAAATGTTGTCGAGACTGCGATATTTGGTGTTGATGCCGGCGTTATTGACGAGCAGGTCCAGACGACCCGCTCCCAGCGCCAGACAACGCTCTACGGCTGCCTCCACTGCTGCCAGGTCGGTCACGTCGGCGGGGAGTGCCCAGCCTTGCCCGCCGGCCTGCGCGATCTCTGCGGCGACCTGCTCCAAGGGCTGCGGCCGGCGGCCGAGCAAGCCAACGCCAGCGCCCGCCTGGGCCAGCGCGCACGCCACGGCCGCGCCGATCCCCGTCCCGGCGCCCGTGACCAGCGCGACTTGTCCGGCGAGCGGTTGCGACACCGGCTCTCCGCCGGCAAGCGGCGCGAGCCAGGGAAACTGCCGCGGCACATCCATGCGTCTTTTCCTTCATTCCAGCCCCCCTATGGTCCCCCCGCTGCGGCGGGGGGACGGTCAGTTCCCTCCCCTGTCGCAACGGGGGAGGGCGAGGGTGGGGGCTAGTGCCAGTAGAATGGTGCTCAGGATGCTACCACACGCCGCGATTGCGGGATGTTTCATACTTTGGTACGATTTTGGAATGAGTAATGGAGGTCAAGATGACGGGCAAGGCTGCTAAGGTGACGATCAGCCTCTCTAAGGAAATGCTCGCGGCTGCGGATCGGGAACGTTTGGCCCGAGGAGAAACACGTAGCGAGTTTTTCCGGGCTGCGGTGCAAAACCTTCTAAGGGAGATACAGGAGCAAGCGGACATCGAACGATACGTGCAAGGGTACCGCGAATTCCCGGAAACGGACGCCGAGATTGAGGCGGTAAGTGCAGCCGGACAAGCAGCTCTAGCACAGGAACCTTGGGAGTAAAGCAGCATGCAGCGTGGCGACGTGTGGTGGGCCAACCTTCCTCCGCCTAGTGGCCGCCGCCCAGTGGTTCTACTCTCACGCGATGAGGCCTACGCGGCCCGCGCTCTCGTGACTGTTGCTCCGGTAACCAGACGCATCCGAAACATCCCGGTTGAGGTTATCCTTGGTCCCGAGGATGGCTTGCCTAGGCGCTGTGTTGTGAATCTCGACACGATCACTACGATCTCAAAGGCGGATCTGCTGGAGTACATAGCGCATTTGAGGCCGGTAAAGCTCCGCGCGGTTAACGCTGCCATACGCTTCGCTCTCGGATTGACTGCCCCTGCGGAAGACAGAGGTCAGACTAATGGTGAGCATCGCGGTGCGGCCAATGATCCTGAATTTCCACCAACTTCCCCTTGATCGCTGACCAATCTCTTCAGGTTGTCAGCCTGCGGCTAGTGGATGACTGCAAGCAGTCTCCGCGCCTCGTCGGCGCGGTCCAGCAGAAAGCAATGCACCGCCGCAAAGCGGTCTAGCACCTCCCCAATCGGGCGCCCGCGCACCTGCTCCACCCAGGTCTGTCCGCGCTTGTCGAGGCCATAGCTCAAGGGTCTGCGGAGGCAGGAAAGCCCATAGCGGAGCGCCAAGCTCGCGGCGTAACCAAAGCGCGCGGCTTTGGGGTCGCCTGACCAGCCGGCCGCCTGCAATCCGCTCACGTACCCGGCGAAAACACGTCTGTCCAATTCCTCCGCCTGGGTTGGGTCCGACCTGTCGTCCAGGAGGCTATAGAAGACCAGCGGCGCGATGTCGTGCCCGATCTCTGCGATCCCCGGATGGGACCAGTCAATTGCGACGGTTTGCGCTTGCCCCGACGTGTCGCAACGTGCAAAGACGTTCGATGGAGCGGCATCGAGATGGCCGAAAGTCTTGGGTAGCCGGTCAAGGGCCGCCAGGAACAGCTCGCGGTCCGCCCAGAAACGGAGCAGGTCATCCACGCTCCGGCCAGGAAACGCGCGGCGCGACAGCGGGTGTTCCGGGAGACGTGGCGGTCGTGCGACGGCGAGAGCTTCTTCCTCTGCAACCTCGCTACGGATCCACTCGCGCAGCACCCACGGTCCCGTGGGGAGGGGACGACCGACCAGATAGGCACCGTTGAGCTGGCCGAGGTGGCGAGCAGCCAGGCCATAGCGGTCCAAAGGCCAGGGCTGGCCTACCTCATCCACAACCGCTTCCTGCCAGATTCGGAATGTATCCCCGTGCGCCTCGACGCCGAAACAGCGCGCTGCTGCGAGTCCGCCGGGTAGGTCACACAGCAGCCCGGAGGCATTGGCCTGCGCCTCCCGCCGCCCCGAGGTGCGCTCCCGACCGACAACCTTCAGGACCAGCGACCACGCGACCGGCTTGCCCGCCGTGCGAGCATGTCCGGTGAAGCGGAACACGTTTCGTCGCTCGGCGGGTAGGGGTTCCACCTGCCAGTCGGTAACTGTGGCCATTTCGCTGCCGATGGCTTTGCGAACCGGGGGATTTAGGGTCTCCCGGTCAATTGCCTGTAACTCTGTCTCTATCTCCACGTTGCTCCTCTTCACGCTCCCGGTAGCCTGCAACAGAGGTAGGTAAACCGGGAAAACAGGCGGTATGCGTGCTCCGCCGGTAGGGCGCTGGCCCCCCTATGGTCCCCCCGCAGTGCGGGGGGACGGGCGCAGCGTGCTGCGCCCCTACGGCTTTCTTGTTGTCAAGGTAGGCGCTGGGAGATGGCGCGTCAACTGACCGTCAGTCAGGATGCCCCCCTGTGGTCCCCCCCGCAGTGCGGGGGGACGGGCGCAGCGTGCTGCGCCCCTACGGCTTTCTTGTTGTCAAGGTAGGCGCTGGGAGATGGCGCGTCAACTGACCGTCAGTCAGGATGCCCCCCTGTGGTCCCCCCGCAGTGCGGGGGGACGGGTTACGTAAAGGTCAACTTGCGCGGGAATGACCGGAAAAATATCAATAGCGCGCCGTGTCGAGGCTTGCTGGCGCCAACGTCGGCAGTTACAATCTCATGGCATTGGCCGGTACTTTCTCCACCTGTCAGAGGTGAGCGCCGCACCGGCGACTACGAATCCCCAGCCTACCGCAAGCAAGGGAGTCTATCTTCATGCCGCCTACGCATACCGTGACGTTCATTCCTGGTGATGGCACCGGGCCGGAGATCGCCGAGGCTACCCGTCGCGTGCTGGATGCCGCTGCCGACGTTGGCGGGTTCGCGTTCGATTGGGACGTGCAATACGCCGGCGCCGAGGTCGGCGAGCGCACCGGAGAGGTGCTGCCGGAGCACGTCCTCGATTCGATCCGCACCAACAAGGTCGCTATCAAAGGCCCGCTGACCACGCCGGTCGGCAAGGGCTTTCGCAGCGTCAACGTCGCGCTCCGCAAGGAGTTGGACCTCTACGCCTGCCTGCGTCCTTGCCGGACCTACGTCGGCGCGCCCTCGAAGTTCCCCGATTTCGACGTGGTGGTCGTCCGCGAGAATACCGAGGACCTGTACGCGGGAGTGGAGTTTGAGGAGGGCACGGACGAGGCGGCACGGCTGATCGAGTTCATCGGCGAGATTGGCGGTGGCACCATCCGGCCCGACTCGGGTATCAGCATCAAGCCGATCTCGATTAGCGGGACCGAGCGGATTGTACGGTTTGCGTTAGATTATGCGCGGGCGAACGGACGCCAGAAGGTCACGGCCGTCCACAAGGCCAACATCATGAAGTTCTCCGACGGTCTCTACCTGGAGGTAGCCCGGCGAGTGGCGACAGAGTATCCCGACGTCGAGTTCGACGACTGGATCGTGGATATTATGACGCAGCTACTCATCACGCGACCGCATGACTTCGACGTGCTGGTGCTGCCCAACCTGTACGGCGACGTGGTATCGGACCTGTGCGCCGGAATCATCGGCGGCGTCGGGCTGGCGCCGGGCGCCAACATCGGCACCGAGGTCGCCGTGTTCGAGCCGACGCACGGGAGCGCACCGCGGTACGCCGGTCAGAACAAGGTCAACCCGATGGCGATGATCCTCTCCGGCGTCTTGATGCTGCATCACTTGGGCGAGACGGAGACGGCCGACCGGCTCGAACGCGCCGTAGCCGCGGTGATTGCCGAGGGGCAAAGCGTGACCTACGACCTCAAGGCCGACCGCAACGATCCCACGGCGGCCGGGACCTCGCAGGTCGGCGATGCCATTATCGCGGCGCTATAGGTGGGAGGCTAGAGGGGAGAGGTTAGACGGACCTACCCCCAACCCCCTCCCTGACAGGGGTAGTTTTTGTCTGCATCAGGATTTTCAGGATGCAAGGATGAGCAGGATGGATTGCGGCTTGCGCCGCAATGACGGGAGCGCGGCCAGGGCGCCCACAAGGGACGCCCCTACGACTTAACCCGTAACTACTCCAGTCAGGGAGGGAAGGGGCCGGGGGTTAGATCACGGCAAGGACCACGATAGAAACATGAAAATTCACGAATATCAGGCGAAGGAGTTGCTGCGGCCCTACGGCCTGCCCATTCCGCCCGGCGAGGTGGCGAGCACGCCGGATGAAGCTGCCGCCATCGCGGCCCGCTTGGAGGGGCAGGTTGTCGTCAAGGCGCAGGTGCTGGTCGGTGGGCGGGGCAAGGCCGGGGGCGTCAAGCTGGCGGATACGCCTGCCGAGGCCCGCGAGAAGGCCGCTGCAATCCTGGGCATGGACATCAAGGGGAACCGGGTCGAGCAAGTGTTGGTCACGCAGGCGGCCGACATCGCGCGAGAAATCTATCTCGGTTTGGTGCTGGACCGCGCTACGCGGCGCGTGACCCTGATGGCCAGTAGCGAGGGCGGCGTGGACATCGAGGAGGTCGCCGCGACGGCGCCGGAGAAGATCATCAAGGTCGGCGCCGATCCGCTGCTGGGGCTGCAAGACTTCCAGATGCGCCAGGCGGCCTTTGCGCTCGATCTGACCGGCGGGCTGCTGCGGCCGTTCGGCGCCATCGCCCGAGGCCTCTATCAGGCGTTCATGGATTACGATTGCTCGCTCGCCGAGATCAATCCGCTGATCGTCAACACGGACGGCGCACTGCAAGCGATTGACGCCAAGATCAACCTGGACGATAACGCGCTCTATCGTCATGCCGATCTGGTGGAGCTACGCGATCCGCAGGAGGAAACCGCCGCGGAGCGGGAGGCACGCGAGCATGGGCTGTCGTATGTCCAGCTCGACGGCACCATCGGCTGCTGCGTCAACGGCGCGGGGCTGGCGATGGCGACGATGGACCTCGTGCAGGCCGCCGGTGGTCAGCCGGCCAACTTCCTCGACATCGGCGGCGGCGCGCAGTCCGACCGCGTGATTGCGGCGCTGCGGATCATCTTGGCGGACGAGCGCGTGCGGGCCGTGCTGTTCAACATTTTCGGCGGGATTACGCGCTGCGATGAGGTCGCACGCGGCATTGTCGCGGCGCTCCACAGCCTGCCGCGGCCGGTGCCGCTGACCGTGCGCTTGGTCGGCGTCAACGAGGCGGAAGGACACCGAATACTGCGTGCGGAGGGCATTACAGCCGTGACCTCGATGGCCGACGCAGCCCGCGCGGTAGTGGAGGCGGCGCGATGAGTATTCTCGCCGATCAGGACACGCGGCTGCTGGTGCAGGGCATCACCGGCCGCGAGGGGTCGTTCCACACGCAGCAGATGATCGAGTACGGAACGCAGGTTGTGGCCGGCGTGACTCCCGGTCGGGGGGGACAAGAGCATCTCGGAGTGCCGGTCTTCAATACGGTGCAGGCGGCGGTGCAAGCAACGGGCGCCACGGCGTCCTGCATCTTCGTCCCGGCGCCGTTCGGAGCCGATGCGATCCTGGAAGCAGCCGATGCGGGGCTGGACCCCATCGTGGCGATCACGGAGGGTATTCCGGTGCTGGACATGCTGCGCGTCTACCACACCGTCAGACAGCGCGGCGCCCGGCTGATCGGGCCGAACGGTCCGGGACTGATTAGCCCCGGCCAAGCGAAGATCGGCATTATCCAGGGCGCTATCGTCACACCGGGGCCGATTGGCTTGGTATCACGTTCCGGCACGCTGACCTATGAGGTCATCCAGCATCTCACGAATGCCGGCTTGGGCCAGAGCACCTGTGTCGGTATCGGCGGCGATCCGATTGTCGGTAGCTCCTTCATTGATATGCTGGCGCTCTTCGAGGCCGATCCGGCGACCGAGGGGATCGTGCTCATCGGCGAGATCGGCGGCGATGAGGAAGAGCAAGCGGCGGAGTACACGCAGGCGCACGTCGGCAAGCCGGTCGTCAGCTTCATCGCCGGGCGGACGGCGCCGCCGGAGAAGCGGATGGGGCACGCCGGCGCAATCATCTCCGGTGGCGCCGGCACCGCCGCCGGCAAGATCGAAGCGTTGCAGGCCGCGGGTATTCCGGTCGCCGAGCTACCCTCGGACATCCCGCAGCTGCTCACCGACGCGCTGGCGTAGCGTTTTCCCGCCGAGCGCTCACTCTGCTATGCTCGGCACAGGGAGCGCGTAGGCGATGCCGTCAACTGCGGTTCAGCGTCCACCTCGCCAGCAGACAGCGGACCTGCCCGCGGCCTTGCTGACTCGCTTGCGGGGGATAGCCGAGCGGTGGCGGACAGTGCTGCAGGCCGAACGGGTGATTCTGTTCGGCTCAGTTGCGCGCGGCGAGGCAACTTCGGATAGCGATATTGACATCCTGGTCGTGGCTGCGACTATCGAGCCGCTCTACCAACGTCTTGCAACCGCTCGCCGCAGCGTGCGCGACCTCCGATACGGCCTGCCTATTTCGCCACTCATGTTGACGCCGGAAGAACTGCAGGAGCGGCTGGAGCGCCGTGATCCCTTCATCACGGAAATCATCGCCACCGGGATCGAACTGTGACTGCCCGGCCCAGCGAGAGTTGGCGCACCTATGCGCGGCGAGACTGGCGGCGACGAGGAGGAGCAGGCGGCGGAGTACGCGCGGGAGCACGTCGGCAAGCCGGTCATCCGCATCCCGGTACCGTACTCCAACAATGGAAACGATCCGCACGACGATCCGGATGGCCTCGCTCATAGGCTGGCTCCACGGAAGCACTCTGCGACTCGCCGCTTCCACTGTCGGACGTGATCTGGGTACTCCGAGTAGCTGCTAGTCTCACGTCTCCGGCCCATTCCAGCGTTAGAGAGCCAGTTAAAGCTTCCCCAGATGCAGAACTTGTCGTCGCAGATCACGACCTTCTCGTGGGTCTTCACGTTTGTGATGAAGAGATTTGCCTGATGCTCCGCATCGAGATCGTTGCGAAGACTTGTGGCAAGTCTCCTTCCAACTTCCCGCCGCTCGGCTTCTCCCACGTCAGGTTCGTCTGTATATCCCCAGGCAATACAAACAGCCACTCCTCGCCGTGCAGCGTCACGCAGGCGTGACTTTATTTCGTGATTAACCGCCTTTGGGTGTAGCCAGGGAGAGATAATGATGATCTCTGACCGGGCTTCCTGGATGGCACGCTTCAGCCACTCTCGATGATCGTCGCCACCGCTGATAAGCCGAAATGAGCGGTACTGCCCACCCGTTTGGGCCTCCAGCCGACTGATCTGTGCCTGCTGCGCTTCGATTGTCCCTTGCTGCTGTTCGATTATTTCCTGTTGTGCTACGACTTCTTGCACCCTAGCTTCATACTCAGAGATGTAGTAGTCGAAACCGTGTTGGTGATACAACTCATCGTATGCGCGCACGAATCTGGCCAGGAGAGCTTCCTTCTCTTCTAGCTTTGCCTCTGCTCGTCGGAGCCTGTCCAGCAAGCTGTTGTCGGTTGGTTCGGCTTGACTTGCTTGGTGAATACGGTCGAGGTAGGTCGGGTCTTCTCGCGGAGTGTATTGGATGGTAGTGCCCCCTCCCCAAAAGAGCGGCGCAGAAGGGGGGCCTGTCCGGCCACCACTGGGCACAGAAAGGCCCCCTCCCTGAACAATCGTAGGCGCTCACCGTCCGAGTTGGATGGTGAGCACCCAGCGTCGCGTTGTCGCGTCTGTCAGCCGGTAGGCTACTCGGCGTCTTCCGCGTCGCGTTCCTCTTCCAGCGAGTCCGGTGTGATCTCGTCTACCGTGGCCAGCAAGTCTACCTTGGCCTGCACCATCTCGCGCGCCTTCCGCACCGTCTCTTCGTCCGGCGCGTCGTAGACGCAGTAGCACTTGCTCATATCGTCGGCCAGGAAGGTGGATTCCCACTTGCACTCGGGAATCTTGGGATAGATGTCCAACGACTTCACCTTCTTGGCCATGTACTTGTCTTTGGTGAGGTCCTTGGGTAGGTTCCACTCCACCATGAACTTCGGCATACGACTCTCCTTCTGTGGGTAGGTATGGGGTGAGGTATAGCAGGTTGCTCGAAATTCAGCCAGTCTCAAGCGGGCGCCGCGATCCGCTACCCGCCGTCAGTAGGGCATCGGAATGGGCCGGGGGTTCTCCGGTGCAACGTAGATCGCGTCAGTCGGGCAGTACTCCTCGCAGATGAAGCACGACTGGCAATCTTCCTGGTAGGCAATATAGGCTTTCTGCTCCTTCTCCGGCCCTTGCAGACGGAAAACGTCAACCGGGCACACGCGCACGCACAGATTGCACCCGATACACAGCTTGTCCGAGACGACTTCGACGGCCATAGATCGCGCTTCCTAACGTTTCAAGCGGATTGTGTTGACATTTCCAGGTCATTCCCGCTTGCGCGGGAATCTGGAGCGGCCGGGGCGCTGGCCCCCCTATGGTCCCCCCGCTGCGGCGGGGGGACTGGATTCCGGCTTTCGCCGGAATGACGAAATGGGGTTGCCGGGAGCGGCATGGCCGGCGTCGGCGCGATGCCGCGGGCTGCGTAGGCCGCCAGCGGCACGGGCAGGCGCCGAAACTCCGGGACCGCCCAGAGCATCGGTTCGCTGGGGCTACCCTGCGGGGCGGCGACGAGCCAGACACGCCAGCGCTCGTCGTCGCGGGTCGGAAAGTCCTCGCGGTAGTGCCAACCGCGGCTCTCTTCGCGCACGAGCGCCGCGCGATACATCAGCTCGGTCGTGAAGCAGGTAGCAATCGTTTCGTGGCACTTGACCAACTCGTGCCAGTCGGCAGCGTGGATTACCGGCAGCAGCCGGTCGCGCACGCGCTCGGTGGCCGCCAGCACGGCCCGCAGGCGGTCGCCGTGCCGGTAGATGTTCGCGTCCATGCCGATGACTTGCTCTTGCAGGCGCATGTAGATGCCGTCAGGTGTGGCGCCCGTGTTGCGCTGCTGCGGCGCTACCGCAGCGGCCACGGCCGCGGCGACGCTGGCCTCGTCCGGCGCCGGGGCATCGTGTTGTTCGGCGAACTGCGCGGCGGCAATGCCGGCCTGCGCGCCGCTCACGCCGGCCCACGCCAGGTTCAAGAAGGTAATGCCGCTGCCGGCGCCGATCAGCGGGCTACGACTGGCGGCGTCGCCGGCGGCGTAGAGGCCGGGCACGGTCGTCGCGCCGCTGCGGTCGAGCAGGCGCACGCCGGCGCTGGCCGAGACGGTGCCGTTGAAGCCGGGGAACCACTCGCGCGGCTCGTCGAACGCATCAATGCCGGTGCGCTCCATCCCGCGCCAGATCAGGGCAAAGTCCCGCTTCCACTGCTCGCGGGCGGCGGGCGGAATACCGGTGAGGTCGTAGCGGATCGGACCGCGGCCGGCACGCACTTCCCCGGCCATTGCGCGCGGGATGAGGTGCGTCGGCGCCGGATCGCGCGGCGAGTAGCGATGGATGAACGTCTCGCCGTGCTTGTTGATGAACTTGCCGCCAATCGCCGCCAACAAGCACTGCCCGTGCGTATCGGCGTGGCGATAGGTCGCCATGTAGCCGTTGCCGAACTCCATGCTCATCAGCTCGGCGCCAACGTCCCAGGCCAGCTTGTACGCCTCGCCGCAGACCATATCGTGACCGAAGTGCGTGCCGCGCCAGCTACACCCGCCGGCCGCGAGCACGACGGCCTGGGCGCGGATGACCGTGACGCGCTCCTCTTGGCGGCGCAGGGCGACGGCGCCCACCACCCGCCCGTCCTCGACCAGCAGGTTAGTCACGACCGTTTGGTCCAGCGTCTTGGCCTTGCGCTTGCCGATAGCCACCTTCCGCATGAACTTCATCAGCTCGGCGCTATCGAAAGCCACCCGCGCGACGGTATGGCGCCCGTGGACTTGGCCGCGGCGGCGGATGAGCTGCCCGTCCGCGTCCACCGGGATGGGGCCACCCCAGGCGACGATCTCCCGCAGGCGCTCGTAGTTGTCGCAGACGACGAACTCGGCCCACTCGGGATCGAGCAGGTAGTCGGCGTCTTGGGCCTCTTCGGCGATGAAGGTGTTCAAGTCGTCGTCCGGGGTCAGGCAGAGGACGACGGCCCCGGCGAACACGCTGCATCCGCTGGCGCCGGCAAACCCCTTCTCCACGAGCAAGACCCGCTGCCCCTGCTCGCGTGCGCGGATCGCGGCCCAGAGGCCGGCCAGCCCGCCGCCGATGACGAGCACGTCGGTCGTGAGGCGCTCGGTGCCATCCGCACCGGATTCCCGCTTTCGCGGGAATGACGGTAGAGAGGATGCTAACGGTGGTGATGGTGATGACCGTCGAGACGGTGTGGTGTCGCTCATGCGTCGCGAATACCTAACGTCCAGGAGAAGCGATAGCGCAGCCGTTGGATAATGGCATCCAGCGTGTAGCCGATCACACCGATAATCAAGATGATCGTCATCAATTCACCGTAGCTGAAGCGGTCGCGGGTATCGAGGATGTAGTAGCCCAAGCCGTTGTTGACGCCGAGCATCTCGGCCGGCACCAGCACCAGCCACGCCACGCCAACCGCCAGCCGCAGGCCGGTGAGCACGTCGGGGATGATGGCGGGAATGACCACGCGCCGCAGCACCGCCCATTCATTTGCACCGAGGGCGCGGGCCGCGCGGATCCACTGGCGATCTACGTGACTCACGCCGGTCGCGGTATTGATGAGAATAGGCCAGATCGCCGCGACGGCGAGCAGGAAGTAGATGGGCCGGTCGCCGACGCCGAAGAGCATGATCGCGACGGGCATCCAGGCCAGCGGCGAGATCATACGAATGAACTGGAACAGGGCCGACGTTCCCAGCTCCAGCCGGCGCCAGTAGCCGATCATCAGCCCCACCGGTACGCCGATGGCAATGGCGAGCGCCAAGCCGATGCCCACGCGGAGCAGCGAGGCCGTGATGTGCGGCCAGAGCACGCCGGTACTTAGGAGCCGCACGGCGTCCGCGAAGGTCTGCTGGGGCAGGAAAGACGCCGCAATGGGGAAGCGCGTGGCCCAGATCGTCGCTCCGATGTGCCAGATGACCAAACCGACCAAGAGGCCGATGATAGGCCACATCCAGTCACCGGCCCGCCGCTTGACGGTCCGCAGCCAGCGGGGCGTGGGGCGCGCGACCACCGCCGGCTCTTCGGCAGCGAGCGGTCGCGCCAACTCATCGGTGGTTTCCGCCACCATTGCTCCTTCCCCGCGGCTGGACGGCGTGCTACGAGAGTGAGATGACCTCTTGGCGCTCGAAGGCTTGCTTGGGGTCCACGCCGAAAGCCGCCGGCCCGCCGGCCTTCTCGTAGGCATTCCTGACTAAATCATACTCGATTAAGTCCTTTGCCGCGAAGTCGGGGGCGAGGGCGCCCAGGAACGACCGATCACCCTGCACCATCGTCTGCTTCAACTGCGTGACCAACTCCATCGTGTACGACGGGAACGGGTACGGCTGGAAGCCGATCCGCCCAGCGTCCCACTCGTCGTTGCGGATCGCGTTGGTGCCTTGCGGGCCGTAGGTATCCAAGTCGTACTTGTTCATCGCCCGGTTGATGACCGGCGTTTCGAGCGGCAGGTATCCCTTCCCGCCCTTCGAGAGCACGCCGGGTACCTGGGCCGTATTCTGGTGTGCCCACAACTGCGCGGCCACCAGCCCGTTGAGCACGCGCTGGGACCACTCCGGCCGCTCCTTGATGCTCTCCTCGTGCAGCACGGCCACGCAGCAGGCGTGGTCCCGCCACACGTCGCCGGTGAAGCGGATGATCTTGCCTTGGGCTTTCAACTCGCCCGCCGCGTTGAACGGCTCGGCAACGATGTAGCCGTCAATGCCGCCGGTGCCCAAGGCCGTGGGCATGTCCGGGGGCGGCATCACGAACAGATTGACCTCGGACGGCTTCAGCGTGGCGCCCCGGTCCTTGGCGACGGCCGTCAGCCCGGCGTTGCGGAGCAGCATCTGGAGCACGACGTTGTGGATCGAGTACCAGAAGGGGACGGCGATCTGCTTGCCGGCCAAGTCCTCGATGTCGTTGATGCCCTCCCCTGCAACCGTGAGCGCGGAACCGTTCGTGTGATCCCACGCGACCACTTTCACCTGCTGCTGCAAGCTGTAGCGCATCCAGACGGTCATCGGCATGAGGAAGTGCGCCAAGTTGACACTGCCGGCGAAGAAGGCTTCCGCCAGCGCGTTCCAGCCGCGGAAGAGCGTCGGCTGCTCTACTGTCAGGCCCTCGGCCTGGAAAAACTCGTTGGCGTGGCCAATGAGCAGCGGCGTCGCGTCGGTGATCGGGAGATAGCCGATCTTGACCGGCGTATTCAGCTCGCTGCTCGTAGCTGCCGACTGTGCCGGCGCTGCGGGGGCGGATTCTTCCTCGGTCGGGCCGCAGGCGGCCAGCAGCGGCCCTAGGAGGGCGCCCGCAAACGCCACCCCGACGGTCCGGATGTGACCGCGGCGCGTGAGATGCGGTAGCGGGTGATCCTGTCTGTCCTCGGCTCGCTCTGTCATTCCTGACTCCTTTGCGCTGTCGTTGGGTTGGAGGTCATACCTACCCCCAACCCCCTCCCTAAAGGGAAGGGGCTAAAAGCCGTCGTGCTGACCGCCTTTCCCGGTAGGGAAGCGGCGGTCGTGCGCCGCGTTGACTCCCCTTCCCTTCAGGGAAGGGGCCGGGGGTTAGGTCCACCTACCGTCCCCGCGCTCTCAGATGCTGTAGTGTCCTTCCTGGCGCACGGCCAGCCCGAACTCCCGATAGACGTGATCGCGCAGGCGCAGCAGCGTCGGGTCGTTGCGGTCGCGGGGACGGGCAATGGGCACCGGGACGATCTCCCTGATCCGGCCGGGCCGGGGGGTGAGGATCGCCACGCGGTCGCCGAGGTAGAGCGCCTCGTCAATGTCGTGCGTGACAAAGATCGCGGTCATCCCGCGTTGTTTGACGATCCGCACCAGCTCATCCTGCATTGTCATGCGGGTGAAGGCATCGAGCGCATTGAACGGCTCGTCCAAGAGCAAAATCTCCGGCTCGTTGACGAGTGCCCGCGCAATGGCCACCCGCTGCGCCATGCCGCCCGATAGCTCGTGGGGCCGCGCACCCTCGAACCCTTCCAAGCCGACGAGCGCCAGGAGATCGCGCACGGCCCGGTCCTTGACGCGGCCGTCCATGCCGGTACTCCGCGCTTCGAGACCAAAGCGGACGTTCCGGTACACGTCGAGCCAGGGAAACAGGGCGTATTGCTGGAAGACGAGGCCGCGGCGGTGGCTGGGACCGTCCACGGGCCGGCCGTCCACGGTCAGCGACCCGGCACTCAGCTCCTCCAACCCGGCGATGATGTGGAGCAGCGTAGACTTGCCGCAGCCGCTCCGACCGAGCAGGCAGAGTAGCTCGCCCTCGGACACGGTGAGGGAGATGCCGTCGAAAGCCACAACCGTCCCGATCTCGTCCGTACCGTTGGTCGGCGTCCCTACCGCCGCCTGCGGCGCCGCGGACTGCCCCCGCGCCCCGAACACCTTTGTCGCGTCGATCAGCTCGATCTTGCCGGCCGGGGGCGGCGCTGCACGGGCTTGCTCTGCCGCCAACGGCACCTGGTACATACCTCAATGCTCTCCGCAGGGTCTTGCCCCCACCCTAGCCCTCCCCCGTTGCGACGGGAGAGGGAACACGCCGTCCCCCCGTCGCAACGGGGGGACCATAGGGGGGCTTGCCCCATATACTCCGGTTAGTTGATAAAGTTAGTCAACTTCTCCGACAACCGGATGGTAGCAAGCCGGCGGCGGCGCTGTCAAGGCGAAACAGAGCGGGGCTGCGGTTGTCACTAGGGGAGGGCGTCCGTACAGTTATCGAATAGTTGCCTGGGGGAAGAGGCGGGCCACGCTATGGTTCCGCAGTAGACTCGACAGCAATCGGGGGAGAATCGCCCGCACGCTACGGGGTGACAACCATGGCACGCCCGGGTTGGAGTAGTGCATCGTGGCTCGTGCTACGACCATAGACGTTGTGGCCCATCGTGGCGTTGCCGATCATGCGCCTGAGAATACGCTGCCGGCCTTCCGCCGGGCAGTCGCCGTCGGTGCAGACGCCGTGGAGCTTGACGTGCGGCTCACGCGCGACCGGGTGCCGGTGGTGTACCACTACTACTATCTCGATGAGATCACCACGCTCCCTGGCCCGATCTACGACTACACACTGGACCAAGTGCGGGCCGCCCGGTTCCTCCCCGCCAGCGACGCCACCGCGCCGGCGAGCGCCGACGACTGGCGTATTTCGACACTGACCGAGGTCTTGGACATCATCGGGGGGAAGATCGGGCTGGAGATCGAAATCAAAGGTCCGGAGCCGGAGGCGCCTGGCATTGTGGCCGAGGTGCTCGCCAAGTACCGGCAACTGTGGGATGGAATCGAGGTCACGGCGTATGAGCCAATGCTCCTGCGAGACATCCAGCGGCGGTGTCCCGGCTTGACCACGGACCTGCTCATGCCGCAGTCCCCGGATTGGATGCGCCAGGACGTGCTGGCGTATGAGGCCATCCAGCGCGGCCGCCTGGCCGGAGCTACGGCGGTGCATCTGCAAGCCGCGAAGCTCTCGCCGGCAGTGGTCTCGGCCATCCGCTCGCACGGGTTTGACATCCACGTCTGGGACGTGAACGACGACGCGACGCTTGCTCGGATGCTCGATCTGGGCATCAGGCGCGTCTGTACCGATAACGTCCCGCAGATCGTGAACGCAGCACGCCGGATGACCTCGGCAGCACCAAGCGCCTGACCATCCGGCAGCGCACTCAGGCTTGCGTGCTACCGGTCAGAGCAACGGGCGGCCGGTTGCCCCTTGACCGGCTGTGTGTTGAACGTTACCATCATCTTTGAGGTATCCGCCGCGACACCCACGGCTTTGTCAGGGACAATCACGAGAGCTTGCCGGGAGAAGCTATGGCCGCTACACCAGCTGCACCGGTTGCACCCGCGCCCCACGATGTGGACATGCAGGCGGATGTTGCCGAGATCAAGGAACGGGTCGCTTGGTTAGAGAGCCAGATTCCGCACCTCGCTACCAAAGTTGACCTCCGGGAGGAGATCGGTAGACTCCAGGAGCAGATCGGCAGAATAGAAAGCCAGTTCCCCCACTTTGCCACCAAAGCCGACCTCCGGGAGGAGATCGGCAGACTCCAGGAGCAGATCGGTAGGATAGAAAGCCAGTTCCCCCACTTTGCTACCAAAGCCGACCTCGCCGACCTCGGGACGCGGCTGGAGCGCGCGATGCGGCTGCAAACGTACTGGCTGGTAGGCACGCTGATTGCCGTCGGCGGGCTGATATTCGCGGGGATCAAGCTGCTGTAGGCGCGTCGGCCGCCTCTTGCGGCCGGATGCACCTTGACCGGCTATGGGGGGCAGTGCTACTATCCTCTTTGAGGTATCCGCTGACTTGCCTACGTTATGGATAGCGTAGGTTGGTAGAGTTGTGTGTGAGGGACGCGCGAGGGAGTCTGCGTAGTTATGGTAGCCACAGAACCGCTCGTAGCCGAGCCGACGGTGATGCTCACCGACGAGGCGTCTGGTGAGTTGCGGCGCATTGTGACCGAGGAAGGCGATTCGTCCTTGGGGCTGCGCGTGTTCGTCAGCCCCGGGGGGTGCTCCGGGCTATCGTATGGCATGAGCCTCGAAGACCGGTCCGACGACGGCGACGAAGTGATCAAGCAAGACGGCCTGACGGTCTTCGTAGACGAGTTCACGGCCAACTTCATTCGCGGGGCGCAGATTGACTACGTGAAGGGGCTGATGGGGGCCGGCTTCACGGTCCACAACCCCAATGCCGTCAAGGCGTGCGCGTGCGGATCGTCATTCGATACCGGTAGCAACGCCGAAACCGCGCAGCAGTGCTCCGACTAACCCGTTTGGGTCCACAAACAATCACCGGCCGCCCGCGCGTGGACGCGCGGGCCGGCATGATCGGCAGCGCGGCGAGCGCACGAAATCCGCTATGGCCGTAGCACTGACGGGGTGTGGCTCAGCCTGGTAGAGCGCCTGGTTTGGGGCCAGGAGGTCCCCGGTTCGAATCCGGGCACCCCGACCACTCTTCCCCACAAGGGAGTGGTGACGTTCAATGCGCGGCCCCGGCGCCTTGTGCCAGCAGGGTCACGAGCCACTGATTGAGGCTGACTCCCTCCCGTGCTGCCTGCTGCGCGAGACGCTCGTGCAAGGAGTTGGCCATCCGCACGATCACCTTGCCGCTATAGGCACGCTCCGGGAAGGGCGCCGGGATAGGGGCACCATCGAGCAGCGCCGTCTCCAGCCACGCGGCCATTGCTTCAGGGACATTGGCGAGGGCTTCGGCCTCCGTCTGTCCATCAGTCATGCAGCCAGGTAGCTCCATCACCTCCACGAGGAATCCCTCCGCTGCATTGCCGGAGACCACTTTGTGATAGGGCTGTTGCAGATACTTTTCCACCTCGACGGTAACTTCGGGTGGGATGGAAAGCCTGGGCGTACTCTCGCGCATCCGTTTCACTCCTTGCAACGCTGCAACGCCTGCCGCACGTAGACCGTGCTCACATGCCGGCGGCGGTAGGGAACCACGGATCGGTGCCAAGTATGGGAGAAAGCAATTCTCGTAGAGAGGGATGTGGGGTGTGCCCCGCTAGTGGCTCAGGTCGCGCAGCGGCGCGATCTCCTCTTCCGTCCCGGCAGCGACGAGCACGTCGCCGGCTTCCAGTTTTCTTGCCCCGGAGGGATGGGGAGTGAACAGCCCTTCTCCGGCCGGCTTGAGGGCGATCACGGCCGGTCCCTGGTGCTCCGGTGCAATCCGCGCTTGCAGCTCGGCAATGGTGAGCGTACACAGCGGGGAGGTCGGTGTCAGCTCTACCTGCTCCGTGAAGAAGGGTAAGTCATCGCCGTAGAGCACGGAGTCGATGTACTCGGCCACCACCGGGCGCGTAAGCAGCGTGGCGAGCTTGCGCCCACCGACCGCCGTGGGCGCCAGCACGAAGTTCGCGCCGGCTCGATACAGCTTGCGCTCGGCGCTTGGTTCCTCGGCGCGGGCCGCGATGACGAGATCCGAGTTCAGGCCACGCGCCGTGAGCGTCACATAGATGTTGATGGCATCGGTACTCGCCGCGGCGACCAAGCCGCGCGCCCGATCAATCCGCATTCGCTGGAGCACCGCGTCCTCGGTCGCATCGCCGGCCAGATACGGTACGTTCCAGGTCTGCAGATCATCCGCATGTTTATTCTCAGGGTCAACCACCCCAAAGACCGCCCCCTGTTGGTGCAGCGTCAGGGCAACCTGCCAACCGACCCGGCCCAGGCCACAGATGATGTAATGATCGTGCAGATCACTGAGTTCTCGTTCCAATTTGTTTTCTCCCCACAAGCGTGCCAGGGGACCGCTCGCCAACTCCGCTGCGACCGAGGCGACAATGAGGAAACCGGCGCCGATCACCACAATGCTCCAGATGCGACCACTCATTGTCAATGGGTGGACCTCTTGATAGCCGATGGTGAAGATGGTGATGATGGTCATATAGAAGGAGTCGAACCAAGACCACCCTTCGATGACCCGATAGCCGGTGGTGGCAGTAGCCGCCCACGTTACAAGGATGAGCAAGGCCCACCGCAGGCGGTGTCCAAGCCGGACCAACACCTTGATCGCTACCATGAATCCTCTGCGGGTGTCGGCAGGCGCCACACCCTCCTACACGGCGCCGAAACGCCGGTCGCATCGAGATACGTTGGACAATAGCACCACCCACTGATAGCGTCAATCCCCGCCACAGTGGCCCGGAATCCCGGCCGTCGCGCCGGGGCAGCAGCACTACACGGTCCTTCCGGATCGCTCAAGCGCCATCGTCAGGGAGGAGACCGAGTGCCCAATCCACCGCCCGGTCGAAGAGCCGGATCGCCTCGCCCGTGCTCAGGTGAAAGGTGTCGTGATGCCAGAACAAGAAGACGGCCCGGGCCTGCGCCGGTTGCCCATTCGATAGCTCGGCGCCCGCCTCCGCTGCCAAGAGCGCCGCATGGTCACCGAACAGATGTTTCGCCAGCACTTGCACTCCTGGGCCGCTGGGAGGGTGGGCAACACTGAACGTATCGGGCTGGCGCACCACCTGCAGCCGCCCGTCAGGAGGTAGCCCGGCGGTGATCGGATGGTCCGCATCTACGATCTGGATGTCCGTTTGCTCCGGGCGCGTGCTACTCCCCCAGCCCCCCCAGCGTCCGACTTGGGTCGCATCCAGTAGCTGTGGCTCCCAGAAGATCAGCGGTGTCGTCGTCCGGATGTAGCGCGCCGCCGCGTCCATCAGCCGCAGGCTGGAACTGAGCAAGAGTAGGTCGTGGTCGGCGGCGACCTGCGCCGGATCATGCGGACTTTCTTCATAGGTTTCGACTACGGTCACGGTGGCGCCGCGTGTTTCCAGGTGCGCCACGACGGCGGCATCGCCGGCTGCAAGCTCCGCCGGGTGATGCACCAGTAGCGCAATCCGGGTGTCTGGTGGCAGCGGTGGCAGCGGCGCCAGAGCAGCCTCGGCCGCGAACTGCGGGAGCTGCTGCTGGAGCGTCTCCGGGTCGCTGAGGTCGCGCAATCGCTGGGCATTGGCGTCCAGTGAAGCCGCGAATCGTTGCAGCGCTGCTTCCCACTGCGCCACTGCCGCCGCCGGCTCCTGATCGGGGCGCCAGCGCGCCGCTTCCGCCGCCATGGCCGGACGTAACTCAGCAGCGAGCGCGTCCAAGCGTTCGCGCACGGACGCGGTAGCCAGCGCCCCGGCGAGGTGCCGCTCGATCTCTGCCGTGAAGTAGGCTTGATACTGGGGATTGGCGAGGAGGCTGGCCAGGATTGGGATGAGGGCGCCACGTGTCTCATTGCCACGCACGGCCTGACGGGAGGGCAGACCATACAAGCCCGAGGGCACGTCGGCATCCCGCAGGAACAGCCGCCAGCGGGTATCAGTCCCCCTGCGCGGGCGGGCCGCATACCAGTTGTGGTTGCCCCAAGCGGTATCTCCGCTCCACAAGCGGAGGATGATAAAGGAGGTGAAACTCTCGATATCGAGTTGCTGCACCACCCGCTCGTACTCCGCTTCCATACTTAAGTCCGCATCCCGCAACCAGTCCACAAAGAGGTGCCAGCGGTGCGAGCTACCGGCCGCGTGGGTATACCATTCGCTGGCATCGAAGTGCGTAGTCAGGAACGATTCGTCAACGTGCTCGGCGAGGTGATACAGCCCCCAGTAGACCCCGTTCAGGTACAGCACCACCCAGCGGCCTTGGGCCGCCTTCTGTCCCATCGCGCCGTGCAAGTCCCGGACTAGCTGGTCCCGCACATATACCGCATTTCCCACACACTGCGGCTCTTCGCCGCACTGCCAACTATCCTGAGCCTCGGCCCGCAGGACCAGCCGATCATACGTCTGCCCCGGTCGTAGCCCGAACAGCGGGTAGGCCAACTCGCGTGGCCCGTACTCCGCGCGGAAGTACAGCTCGAACGACCGTTTGGCCGCTTCCGGCGGGCCTTCCCCGCCGCGAACGCGGAGTCCGGCTCCCACACTGAATTCCAGCTCGCCTTCCGGCGACAGCCCCTGTATCGTCACCGGTTGCTCGCCGGCCCGTCCCCAAGACCGAATCCAGGCCGCCCTCGCCGGCGCGTTGGTGTAGATACCTGTCGCCGCGTCCCACAGGTGGACCGGGTCCGTGACCAGTGACACGACCGGCAGATCAGTGCTCTCGTCCACCAAGTACGTCGCCGTGGTTACGGCACTCACTACCACGCCATCGCGCAGCGCCACAGCCCGCAGTACCGTCGTCTCATCCACTTCCAAGGGTGCCGTGTATGCCTCGCCGCCCACCGTCGGATCGGACCCGTCGAGCGTGTAGTACACCGCGCTTCCTGACAGCGACGCCTCCAGATGCACGGCCACCGGGCCGGCAAAGAATCCACTACTCGGCGTGATTACCACTGCCGGCACACCTGGCACCGCTCGCAGGCGATGCGGAGTCGTATTCGCCACGCCGGGCGTCGGGGTTGGAAACGCTACCCACCGGTCGGACCCTGGCAGCCGCCCGTGCGAGACATCCGCTTCCTGCTCATCGAACGTGACTGCATCCACCACTTGCCCGTCTGGGCCGAACAAGCCCACGTAGCCACCCGCGCGGTCCAACCGGAAGCTCGCGTGCAAGCCATTCCCGGTCACCTGGTCTACGCCGGAGGCCCGGATCACCAGAAAGGCCCCCGTCGTCAGTGTCGTGATGGGTACGGGCCACTTGGTCGGCGCGGCGGGATCATCGGTCAGGCTATAGCCGAGAAGGGTGATGGGCCTGTCCGTGGGGTTGTGCAGCTCCAGCCAGTCGGAGTAGACGCCCCGGTCATCGAACGTCGTGTGCGTATTCGCCGCGAGCACCTCGTTGATGCGGACACCTGGCGGGGCAGCCGGCAGGTCGGTCGGCGCCGGTGCCGCCAGTTGCGGGAGCGGCCGCAGCAGCGTCTCCGGGTCGTTCAGTTGGCGCAGTCGCTGGGCATCGGCGTCAAAGGTATCCGATATTCGTTGCAACTCGGTTTCCCATTGTGCCACCAGCACTGCCGTCTCATGCTCCGGTAGCCAGCGGGCCGCTTCGGCCGCTATTTCCGGTCGCAGCTCGGCGGCGAGCGCGTCGAGGCGTGCGCGCACGGAGGCGGTGTCCAGCGTCCCGGCCAGCTGGCGCTCGACCTGCGCGGCGAAATAGGTACGATATTGCTCGTTTTGCAGCAGGCTGGCCAGCACCCTGCCGAGCCGGCCTTTATCCAACACGACGCGCTCGAACGTGTCCTCATCGCGCTCGAACGTCGACTCGGCGTCCCAGACGATGAAGCGCCAGCGCGTGTCCGGCCCTTCTCGCGGGCGCGCCACGACCCAATTATTGTGCGGCCAGTCCGTGTTCCGCGCCCAGATGTTCAGCAGGTAGTACCCGGTGAAGTTCTCGATATCGAAATACTGCATCGCCTGCTCATATTGCGCCGCCCCGCGCAAGTCCGCCCCGGCCAGCCAGTCCGCAAAGCGGTACCAGCGGCCCGCGCTCCCAGGGGTGATCTCGCCTGACTTCGAGTGGGCATACCACGCGCTGGCATCGAAGTGTGTCGTCAGGAAGGCGTCGTCAATGCGCTCGGTGAGGTTGTACAGCCCCCAGTAGGATCCGTTCAGGTAGAGCGTCACCCAGCGGCCCCGCGGCGCCACTTGCTCCATTGCCGCGTGCAGCTCCCGGACCAACTGGTCCCGTAGGAACACCGCATACTCTCTGTAACACCCCGGCTTGTCCTCGCACGGCCAAAGCCAACCGTCATCCACTCCCGCCCGCAAGACCAACCGATCATACGTTTGTCCCTGACCGGCCAAAGCCGCACGGATAGGGTCAGGTGTGGTGCGGCTTTGGCCAGTCACCGGCACTGGCCCAAACAGCGGGTATACCAACTCGGTTGGCCCATAGTCCCCCCGGAAGTACAGCCGGAACGAGCGCTTGGGCACGCGCAGCCGGCTGATATTCCCATGGATGCGTAGTCCGGCTGCCACACTGAAGCCAAGCACACCTTCCGGCGACAGCCATTCCACCGTCACCGGCCGCTCCCAGGCCCGGCCACGACCCTCCGCGTTGACGTGGATTCCCGTCGCCTCATCCCATAGGTGCGCCGGGTCCGTGACCAGCGACAGCACCGGCAGCCCCGTACTCTCACTCACCAGATACGTTGCCGTGGTCACGCTGCTCACCGGCACGCCGTCGTCCAGCGCCACCGTCCGCAGCACCGTCGTCTCCGTCACCGCCAGCGGCGCCGTGTACGCGAGGCCTCCCGCCGTTGGATCGGACCCGTCCAGCGTGTAGTACACGATGCTGCCCGGTACCGGCGGGTGGAGCTGCACCGTCACCGAGCCGGCAAAGCGCCCACTGCCCGGCGTGATCTCGACCGGCGGTGCGTCCGGCGGTGCTCGCAAGCGGTGCCAGGTCGTATTCGCTGCCGCGGGAGTTGGGACTGAGAAGGCCACCCACTGATCGGATACCGTGCCTAGCCGCCCCAGCGAGACATTCGCCTCCTGCGCGCCGAACGACACCTCGTCCACCACCTGCCCATCCGGACCGAACAGGCCGACGTACTCTCCGTCGCGGCTCAGGCGGAAGCTCGTGTGCCAGCCTTCCGGCGTCACCTGGTCCAGGCCGGAGGCCCAGATCACCAGAAAGTCCCCGGGAGCCAGCGTGGCGGCTGGCAGGGACCACTTGGTCGGCACGGCAGGATCGTCGGTGAGGGTATAGCCGAGGAGAGTGATGGGCGTGTCCGTGGGGTTGTGTAGCTCGATCCAGTCGGAATAGCCGCCTCGGTCGTCGGCCACCGTGCGCGTATTCGCCGCCTGGAACTCAGTGATGAGCACACCGGGGGCGGCGGCCTGCGCCTCCGGCGGGCCGTTCGTTAGTCCGACCAGGAGCACGCCCAGCGCGAGAGCACGCCCAAGGGAAATCAGAATCAACCGACGCAAGGGGACATCCTCGTTATACGACCGTGGGCACTTTGGGGCTAGGAGTAGTAGATGTCAACCTTTTCGACCCCTTCGATTTGGTCCAAGGACCGCAGCATTTGGGACTGGCTGCCGTTCCGCGGGGTGGTAATGGTGAGGTAGACATTGAACTCGCCTTCATAACTTCCGGCACTGACGATCTCGGGGTCCGTGCCGGACGTCTCGCGGATCGTGGCGACAATATCGGCGAGGAGGCGCTCGTCCACGCCGGCCGGCGCCTTGGCACTGACGACGAGGCTGGCCTGTTGGGCCGGCTGGAGCCAGCGCAGCACCAAGCGGCTCTTGATTAGGGTGTAGACTCCGATGGCCAGCAACAGCCCGACGGCGATAGCGAACTGGTAGATCGCGCAGGCCAAGCCGGTGGCAACCACCAGCAGGATGAAGGCGATGTCCTCGGATCGCTTGATCGGCGTGCGGAAACGGACAAACGAGAGCGCGCCGATCAAGCCCAACGAGAGCGGGATCGAAAACTGGATGACCCAGAAGATCGTCGTCACGGCCGGCGAGAGCAGCACAAAGCTGCGGTACAGACTTTCGTTGACCACCTCGCTGCCGGTGAAATAGCGCTGGTAGATCAAGGCATAGCCACCGCCCAGCACCATACTCGCCAGCAGCACCAAGACAAACTCGACGATCCCGCGCTGTCCGACGCCGGCAACAGCGGAGCCGTCGAGCAAGCTCGTGATGCTATTGATACCTTCCATCCCGGTCAACTTCTTCCAGCAGCGAGGAGATGCCGTAGGCGTACTTCGAGAACGACACCGGCTCTAGCGAAAACATCCGCAGGAAGGGCGCTTCCGGCACCGCTGCCGCCGACTTGATCTCGAAGATAGTATAAGGAAACGCTACCCGGCGCCGCCTCCAGCCCGCTAACCCCGGCATCGCCACACAAGCGATGTTCCGGTCGAGACTGTACCGCTCCTGGGCACGCTGGTTCACAAAGCGCAGGCGCTCACACGAAATCGCCAACGTCGGCCGGAGGCAGTGGCGCACGTGAGTTCGCAACACAGCCGCTGACGCGCCCGGCACGCTCCGGAGCCGGTCGAGCAAGCTACCGAAATCGGTCATTGGCGAAAGCTGCGTCCCGGCAGCCTTCAGAAGCATCTTGGTCTTGTTGACCAGTTGGCCATCCCGTCGCTTGATCTCGATACCGTAGTCGGCGCCCACCCCGCTGGGGTTGAAGTATTGGCGAAAGCGGTACTTCATCTTGTTCAGCAGACCGTCCCGCGATTCCCAATAGGAGCTGAGGGCCAGATCATCGTAGTAGGTGGTCCTGAGCTTGCTCTGCCAATACGGCGAGCTACTCGGATAGACCCGCCGCAGAAACGCGGCGAGGACCGGGCCGGCCTCCACCGGCAACACGAACTTGGTCTCGTAGTAGGGTTGCCCGAACCCCTTTTTGTAGAGCAGGATCAACATGGCTGGATAGCCTTCTCGCTCGTTCGCTCAAGCGCCATCGTCAGGACTGAGGCCGAGGGCCCAATCTACCACCCGGTCAAAGAGCCGGACGGCCCTGCTGGTGCTCCAGTGAAAGGTGTCGTGATGCCCGAACCAGAAGACGGTCCTGGCCCGTGCCGGTTGCCCATTTGCTAATTCGGCGCCCACCTCCGCTACCATCAGCGCCGCATCGCCACCGATGACATGCCTAGCCAGCACTTGTACCCCGGGGCCGCTCGGCGGATAGGCCACACTGAACGTATCCGGCTGATGCACCACCCGTAACGGCTGGTCAGTGGACAGCCCCGCGGTGATTGGATGGTCCGCATCGGCAATCCGAATGTCGGTTTGCTCTGAGCGCGTGCCACCCCACGGGGACAGTGGTACGCGCGCCGCTTCCAGCAGCAGCGGCTCCCAGAAGATCACCGGCGTAGTCGTCTGGGTATAGCGCCCTGCCCGGTCGAGCAACCGGATACTGGAGCTAATCAAGAGCAGATCGTGGCCGGTGGCAACCAGCGCCGGATTGTGCAGACTACCCTCGTGGGTCCCAACCACGGTGACCGTCACGCCCCGCGTCGCGAGGTGCGCTATGACAGCCGTGTCTCCCGCCGTCAACTCCGCGGGATGATGCACCAAGAGGGCAATCCGGGTCCCCGGTGGCAGCGGCGGCAGCGACGCCGGGGCATCCGATACCAAGAGCTGCGGGAGCAGCGGCCGCAGTGCCTCCGGGTCGCTGAGGTGGCGCAGCCGCTGCTCACTGGCCGCCAGCGAGTCCGCAATCCGCTGCATAGTCGCTTCCCACTGCGCCACCGGCACCGCTGGCTCTTGATCGGACAACCAGCGGGCGGCTTCCGCCGCGATGGCCGGGCGTAGTTGCTCGACGAGCGTAGCAAGACGCTCCCGCACAGACTCAGTGGCCAACGGCCCGGCGAGATAGCGCTCAATCTGCGCGGTGAAGTAGGCTTGATACTGAGGACTGGCCATGAGGCTGGCCAAGACCGAGGTGAGTGAACCGCCACTGTTAATCACTACCTCAGTAGCAGCAATTCCGTCAATCAAGCCAAAGGTCAACTCAGCGTCCCACACGAACAGTCGCCACCGCGCGTCAGGCCCATACTGCATCCGTGTTATATACGGGTTGCCGCCCCAATCAGTATCTCCAGCCCAGAGCGCGAGGATAATGAAGGAGGTAAAGTTCTCGATATCGAGCTGCTGCACCGCCTGCTCATACTGCGCTGTCTCGCTCAAGTCCGTACTGGTAATCCAGTCGACAAACGCATCCCAGGGGACATGCTCCTCAATACGCAGCACGTCCCAGTGGTCATGGTCGAAGCGCGTAGCCAGAAAAGATTCGTCAATGCGCTCGGTCAGGTTGTACAGTCCCCAATAGGCCCCGTTCAGATAGAGCTCCACCCAGCGTCCCCGCGCCGCCACGTGCCCCATCGCTCCATGCAGGTCCCGCACCAACTGGTCCCGCACGTACACCACCTCCCCGAAAGAGCAGCTTGACCCTTCATGGCACGACCAACGGCCGGTAGGCCCGGCCCGCAACACCAACTGGTCATAGGTCTGTCCCGGCTCCGCTCCGAACAGCGGATAGGCCAGCTGGCGCGGTCCATACTCCCCCCGGAAGTACAGCCGGAACGACTGCTTGGTAGTCCTCCGGCTGGTACTCCCATGAATGCGTAACCCCGCTCCCACACTGAAGCCTAGCGCCCCCTCCGGTGATAGCCACTCCACCGCCACCGGCCGCTCCCAGGTCCGCCCTCGCTCCTCCGGGTGGGTGGAGATTCCTGTCGTCGCGTCCCACAGGTGGGCCGGCTCCGTCACCAGCGACACAACCGGGAGGCCGGTACCCGCCCCCACGAGATACGTCGCCATGGTCACGGCACTCACCGGCACGCCGGACCGCAGTGCCACTGCCCGCAGCACCGCCGTCTCCATGACCACCAGAGGTGCCGCGTATTCGTGCCCCTCCACGGTCGGATCGGACCCATCCAGCGAGTAGTACACGACGCTCTCCGGCACCGGCGACTCCAAATACACCGTCACTGGACCAGCGAAGCGCCCACTGCCCGGCGTAACTAGCACTGGCAACGGGTCCAATATCGCGCGCGGACCAGTCGTATTTTCCGCACCGGGGGTTGGGAGAGGGAAAGCCAACCATCGGTCAGACACCGTTCCCAGCCGCCCGAGCGAGACATCCGCCTCTTGCTCCCCGAACGTCACCTCGTCCACCACCTGTCTGTCCGGCCCGAACAAGCCCACGTACTCCCCACCGCGGCTCAACTGGAAGCTCGTGTGCCAGCCGGCCGATGTCGCCCGGTTCTCCCCCGAAGCCCACACCACCAGAAAGCCCCCCGGCGCCAGCGTCGTGAAGGGCAAGCGCCATTGGGCCGGATCGTCGGGATCATCGGTCATGGTGTAACCAGCGAGCGAGATGGGCGTGTCCGTGGGGTTGTGCAGCTCGATCCAGTCGGAGTAGCGGCCTTGGTCATCGGCCACCGTGCGTGTATTCGCCGCGAGGACCTCGGTGATGAGGATACCCCGTGTAACATCCTGTGCCGCTACCCCGCCGGTGTGCAGCAGGACCAGCAGCAACCCCAGCAGCAGGGCACACCTTGGGGGAGTCAACCGACGCATATGCATACTAGCTTAACCATAGACTAACCGCGGCCGCATATATGTGGGAAGCCACTCATAGCTTGCCTGGAGTTAACGACACGCTCGAATAGGCGGTTAGCAATGATACCCGACGGAACATTGCCAGTCGAACGATGATACTGAGAACACGGTACCGGTCTCACCGGCATCACTGTGGCAACGAGCGGGAACAACCCCGAGGGTGTGGCGCACGGACTCAGCTACCGGCGTTCTTGACAGCGCCCCGGTTGTGGCTACCCTATCACTACACCAAGAGGCAGCATTCCTAGCACGGAGGAGATGAAAAATGAACCGACTGGCCAACAAGGTGGCGCTGGTGACCGGTGGCGCGCAGGGACTTGGTGGCGCCACCGCGCGCCGCCTCGCCGAGGAGGGCGCGACCGTGCTGATCGCCGATATTGATGATGCGGCTGCCGACCGCCGGGTAGCCAGTATCACTGCGGCCGGGGGCGAGGCGGCGGCCTTCCACGCCGACGTCGGAATTCACCAGGACGTTCAGGCGATGGTGGCGTACACCTTGGAGCGTTGGCAGCGGCTCGACATCCTCGTCAACAACGCCTATGCAGTCATTGACCCGGAGGGTACCGGCAGTGCGCTGGAGGTCAGTGCGGAAGGCTGGGATCGCGGCATGGCCGTGCTCGCCAAGTCCATCTTCCTGGCGACGAAATACGCCGTGCCGGTGATGCAGGACGCCGGTGGCGGCAACATCGTCAACATCTCCTCCGTCCATGGCCTGCTCATGGCGCCGGGGCACATGGTCTACGAAGCCGGCAAGGCGGCCGTGATCGGCCTGACGCGCCAGCTGGCCACGGAGTTCGGCCCCTGGAATATTCGCGTGAACGCGATCTGCCCCGGACATATGGTAACTGGCCGGATTCAGGAGCGTATGTGGGATGAGAACCCCAGCGGACGACGATTCTTCGAGCAGCAGTATCCCCTGCGCCATTGCGGCCGCCCCGTGGACATCGCCAACGCGGTGGTTTTCCTCTGCTCGGACGAGGCGGCCTTTATCACCGGCCACGCGCTGGTAGTTGACGGCGGACTGAGCATCCAGCTCCAAGAGAACTTGAGCGTCCGCTTGGGCCAATACCTCCAAGAGCATCCCGACACGCAGTTCCCCTACTAGCCTGGCTCGCGGCCGGCAACAAAGCACTGGCCCTGGCAACGACCGCTGGCCCCACTCGCGCTCGCCAGCAGTACCGTCGTTGCTACGTCTCAGCGGACAGCCGCGCGGCACTGGCCAGTGGGAGACGCAGCCACTTGACGGCAGCAATCCAGGTCGGACTAATCAACAAGGTCAACGCGATGACCGCGATGGTCGTCTGATAAGCAAAGCCCGTAATCAGTTGGGCTTGCAGGCCGACGGCGGCGAGGACCAGGCTGAACTCGCCGATCTGGGACAGCAACGCACCGGCGTACAGGCTCTCGCGCCAGTCGTCACCCAGCATCCGCATAATCAGGGTGCTGATGGGGGTATTAATCAGGAACACGGCACCGACCAAGAGCAGGATCACCTGCCAGTTGTCGCGGGCAAAGGTGAGGTCAATGGACATGCCAATCGAAACGAAGAAGAGGGCGACGAACACGACGTAGAACGGCTCCATGCTCTTCGTAACCCAGTGCTCCTCCGGCGTGGCGGCAATCAGGATGCCGGCCACAAACGCGCCAATCGCGACCGACAAACCCAGGAGGCCGATGATGAACGCGAGGCCAAAGCAGACAATCAAGGCAGCGAAGACCTGTAGCTCGTGGTCGGCGCGCAAAAGACGTGCAAACGGCAGGTGGAATTCGCCGCGCCAGGTCACCCACGTGAGCAGCGCGATCAGGAGCACACCGCCAAGGACCTGGAGTCCGACTTCCGAGACGGTGGGCGCCTCCCCACCCAAGAGATCCAACATAATCAGCATGGGGATTAAGGCGAGGTCCTGGATCAGCAGTACACCGGTCACGTCGCGGCCGACCTGCGTATCCGTCTCACCCCAATCGCGGAGCATCTTGAGCACGACGGCGGTGCTGTTGAGGCTGAGGACGAACCCGAGCATGATGATGCGTGCCGTCGGCCAATCCAGGCGGCTGCCGAGCAGCCACGCGCAGCCGATGCCCACGATGGCCTTGAGTAACATCCCGAACAGGGGCGCCTGCCAGCGCTCCAATAGGCGCGGCAGCGAAAGCTCCATGCCGACAAAGAAGAGCAGCAGCACTACGCCAATTTCACCCAGGCGGATGATTAAGTTGGCGTCGCTGACCAGCCCTAATCCCTGCGGGCCGATCACCACGCCAGCGATCAGATAGGCAACTGCCGCCGGCTGCCGCAGCCCCCGCAGCGCGAGGCCCAAAATCAGGATGGTCAGGACGAATCCGACGAAGACGGGCATCGCCGGGTCCATATGCATCGGGTTTCTCCATCAGCCGCAAGGTGTGGGCGAGGGCCTGGGTGCAAAAGCCGGGCGGCACCGGCAGCCGACACGCTGCCGCCGCGCTCCGCGCGCCACGTGTGGAGCGAGAGGGTGAGGCTCTATAACTAGCAACGGAGGGCAAAAAGAAATGGCCCTGGCAACGACCTATTGTCCCACTCGCTCTCGCTAGCAGTATCGTCGGCGCTGAGGCAGTTCACTACCGTGTTCGGGATGGGAACGGGTGGGGCAGCCTCGCTAGAGTCACCAAGACCATCTCAAGATAGCCATGCATGAGGCCCTGGCTTTCCGGGTGGAGAGCCAGGCAAGGAAGAGCGAGTGACCTGCGGAGTTCAGATCCAAAAATGCCGACCGAGGCATCGTAAAGAGACGGCGTCGTCCAGGAGGATGGCTCCCCTACACCGGTCGCCCGGCTTCCAGGTACCACCTCACACCTCCTCATCTCGGAGGGGACTCTCCCGCGCACCGTTGCCGGCACGCGGCGGGACGGGTCATCTTGGGGGCGGTTTCGCACTTAGATGCTGTCAGCGCTTCTCCGGTCCTGACGTAGCTACCCAGCGGTGGACTTGGCAGCCCAACTGGCACACTAGCGGTCAGTCGGCCCCGGTCCTCTCGTACTAGGGGTCGCTCCCCTCACCCGTCCGGCGCCCGCAGCGGATAGAGACCGAACTGTCTCACGACGTTCTGAACCCAGCTCGCGTGCCGCTTTAATGGGCGAACAGCCCAACCCTTGGGACCTGCTCCAGCCCCAGGATGCGACGAGCCGACATCGAGGTGCCAAACACTGCCGTCGCTATGAACGCTTGGGCAATATTAGCCTGTTATCCCCGGGGTAGCTTATATCCGATAATCTACGCCCCTGCCACTTGGAGACGTAGGGTCACTAGGCCCTGGTTTCCCATCTGTTCGGCGTGTCTGCCTCACAGTCAAGCCCCCTTGTGCCCTTACACTCGCGAGCGCGGTTTCCCTGCGCGCTGAGGGGACCATTGGGCGCCTCCGTTACACTTTAGGAGGCAACCGCCCCAGTTAAACTCCCCACCTGGCACTGTCCCGGGCCCACTATCCCAGCGGGGTGGACACCGGTTAGACCTAAGCGACGTTCAGAGTGGTATTTCACTGCTGCCTCCCCCACCCCCACGAGGATGGGTTCCCAGGCTCCCACCTATGCTACGCAAAACGTAACTCGAGCCCATGCCAAGCTAGAGTAAAGCTCCACGGGGTCTTTTTGTCCTGCTGCGGGTCGTCCGAATCTGCACGGACACTTCAATTTCGCCGGGGTCTCGGCCGAGACAGTGCTCAAGTCGTTACGCCATTCGTGCGGGTCGGAACTTACCCGACAAGGAATTTCGCTACCTTAGGACCGTTAGAGTTACGGCCGCCGTTCACCGGGGCTTCGGTTCAGGGCAGAAAACCCCTCCCCTTAACCTTCCGGCACTGGGCAGGCGTCAGCCCCCATACTTCCCCTTACGGGTTTGCGGAGACCTGTGTTTTTGTTAAACAGTCGCTTGAGCCGCTGCGCTGCGCCTCACGGCTCCTCCGGGCGCAAGTCCCTTCAAAGCCGCGAGGACCCCTTCTTGCGAACGTACGGGGTCAATTTGCCGAGTTCCTTAGCCAAGACTCTCCCGAACGCCTGGGGGTCTTACTCCCCTGCCTACCTGTGTCGGTTTGCGGTACGGACACGATGTGACTCGCTAGAGGCTTTTCTTGCCGGTACGGCGTACCACGAATTGGTTTTGGGTTGCCCCGCCACCTTTCCATCACCTCTCACGGATAACAGGGTGTCGGATTTGCCTGACACCCCCCGCTACCGGTTTGGACGGCTATGGCCAGCAAACCGCTCGTGGGAGCCCACCGGGTCCCCTCATCGCTCAAATGTCGCACCGTGGGACAGGAATATCAACCTGTTGTCCATCGCCTTCGCTGTCACCTGCGCGGCAGCTAAGACTTAGGCCCGCCTAACCCGGAGCGGATTGGCCTTCCTCCGGAAACCTTAGGCTTTCGGCGCGTCCGGTTCACACAGACGTTATCGCTACTCATGCCGGCATTCGCACTGCACCCCGCTCCACGACCGCTCACGCCGTCGCTTCACTGCCGCACGCGGAGGACTAGGTAATCCTCCGGAGATGCACGCTCCCCTACCGCCCCAGCAGTATGCTGCTGAGACCCCGGGCTTCGGTGTCTGACTTAGCCCCGTTACATTGTCGGCGCCAGGCTACTCGACCAGTGAGCTGTTACGCTTTCGTTCGAGGATGGCTGCTTCTAAGCCAACCTCCTGGCTGTCTACGCATCCCGACCGCCTTTGCCACTTCAGTCAGAACTTGGGGACCTTAGCCGCGGGTCTGGGCTGTTTCCCTCTCGACGATGGAGCTTAGCCCCCACCGTCTCACTCTGCTCGCAAGAGCTGACGACGTTCGCGGTTTAGCGGTGTTTGGTAAGCGCTGTGCTCCCGCACACTACCAGAGCCTTACCGCCGCCAGCAGACCGAGCAGGCTGAACCTCAATCCATTTCGGGGAGAACCAGCTATCTCCGAGTTCGATTGGCATTTCACCTCTACCCACAGCTTATCCACCCAATTTGTAACTTGAGTTGGTGCGGGCGTCCAGTCCGTGTCACCGGACCTTCCCCCTAGCCATGGGTAGCTCACTCGGTTTCGGGTCGACCCTACGCGACCGGGTCCTCCCCAAAGGAAGGACGGACGCCCTGTTCGGACTCGCTTTCGCTCCGGCTCCCCCGCATTTCCGTGCAGGTTAACCAAGCCACGCCGGGTCACTCGCCGGCTCATACTTCAAGAGGCACACGATCAGGGAGCACACTGCGTGTCACCAGGCGTCATTCGCGCCGAAGCGCGGCCGACGCCATCCGGGAGCACGAAGCGCGGTTCCCCTCTCGCTGACTGTAAGCATGTGGTTTCAGTGTACTCTTTCACTCCCCTCGCCGGGGTACTTTTCACCGTTCCCTCACGGTACTCTGCGCTATCGGTGGGTGATGGTATTGAGCCTTGGAGGGTGGGCCCCCCAGTTTCCCGCAGGGTTTCACGTGTCCCGCGGTACTCGGGTAGTAGCAGCAGAAGCGCACGTTCGCTTTCCTACGGGGTTCTCACCCTCTCGGACCGGCCGTTCCAGGCCGTTCGGTCCACGCTCGCGCATACTTCCGAGGCAGCGGCCGCCGCCTCCCCGCTACACCCACAACCCCGCCGGATCCATCGGCCGGCCGGCCATGTTCGGATCCGCGGTTTGGGCTCTCCCCCGTTCGCTCGCCACTACTTGGGGGATCTCATACGGTTGATTTCTTTTCCTCGGGGTACTGAGATGTTTCAGTTCCCCCGGTTCCCCCAGTCAGCACAACCGAAGCTGCACCGACCGTGCTCCGATATGACTCGAAGCGGGTTTCCCCATTCGGGTATCTGTGGATCAACGCTTGCTGACAACTCCCCACAGCCTTTCGCGGCCTACCACGCCCTTCATCGGCCATCACCCCCGAGGCATCCACCACACGCTCTTATCCCGTCTCAGGATGTTCTCGATCGGCAATTTTGAAGCTGAACCCGTGTTGCAGATTCTCGCTCTTCTTCAGTTGTGAAGGTACGCCCGGTGGCGTTTCCGCCACCCCCGGAGAGACAACCGCGCCAGCCGTTTCCCAGCCGAACCCGCTCACCTCTCGGCAAAGAGATACTATACCGCGCCGGGACGGAGTGTGTCAAGTCGCTCGCCAAGAATCGGCTGGCCGTGGTGTGACCCGGAGCGGAGCACCCTCCCGCCGGGGCACCGGGTCAGCTTGCCCGAGGTGGCGTCCCAGCAGCCACAGGTACGTATCAATCGCCCGGTGGCTGAACCGCAAGCAACGAGACATGCACCGGAAGATCGGATTGAACACCTTGCCATCCTCGGTAATCGTGAGCGTGCTTCCGTTGGCCTCGGCAGTGATCTCGTAGATCCAACTGCCGCCAAACGGCAGGCCCTCGTCGGCAATACGCCGCACCAGGCGTTGGGGAGCGTGCGACTCGACCGTCTCCAGCGTCATGGCTTGTCCCTGCCGACTAAGCTCGCGCCACACCGGGCGTCCCTCCCGGTCCGGCAAACGCTCGACCCGCTTAAGTCCGGGGCGCCAGGATGGCTCCTTAAAGTGGTCCGTAATGACCAGCCACAGATGGTCCTGTCCCTGTCGGAAATATGCGCGCCGCGTGATAACGTGCCGCTGCGGTAAGAGCATTCCGACGAGCGTCACCCCACCCACGACCGCAATGACCACGCCCACGCCCACGACTACCCAGAGCATCCGGCCCCTCCTCGCTGTACATCGCCCGCTGCCAGCCGTAGCCGGGCAGCACATCACAGCGGACCAGACGGTCAAGCACCAACGTTGGTTGCAGAGGCGATAGTAGCGGCGGCATGGATTGTCAGCGGCGCTCCAGGGCGCAGTCAGCACACTGCTACGCCGCCGGCTTATGACGCCAGCGGCCGCGGCGCGAGGAGCACACGCTGCGCCGCTTCATCGAAGCCAACCTGAAAGGCGTGGAAGAAATCCCGGCGGCCTAACAATCCATACGTCCTGGAGACACCTGGGCTAAATCTGACCAAGGAGCGAAACCGCAGTCCAACCACGTGAAGATCAAGCCAGAAGGACCAAGAGCGCGTTATACCGCCAACACCACGCACCATACCACTCGCTATCGCATCTGCCTGGTTCAACCCGAGCAACGGCATCAAGCTGGAGTGGAAGATAATTGTATCAGCCCCGGAATCAATTAATCCCAGTGTCCGCAGAGACGCCCCGGCGCCTTCGAGACGCACATCAACAATGGGCCTGGGTGTCTGCCCTCCGTAAGGTAGAATATGACTGTATTGTACGGTAATCATTACCAGTAATACCCAACAACAGCCTCATCTTTATCAGGGACGGCGGTGATAAGCGGTTCCGGATGGCCGCGCTCCCGCGCCAGGCGCACCACCTCCTCCAACGTCGTCGCGTGGGCAACGAGCGCCGGCCCGTCAATCGCCAGCCACTCGCCGGCATAGCGTGCCGCAAGCTCGTCCTGGTGCTGCTCTAGCCAATCCAGCTCCGCCGAACGGTAGGTGCCCTCCGGCGCCGGACGCGCCTGTCTTTCGGCAACGGTCTCTTGTGCCATCGCTTCTTCCCCATGCGACCTTTGCGTAACCCGTCATTCCCGCGAAAGCGGGAATCCAAAACCCGGTCCTCCCAGGTGAGCGAGGCGTGGAGCATTGTCCCTCTCGCACTCCATCTGGAGGTTATGCAAAGGTCTCCCTACATACTAGCCGCCGCACCGCGCGCGGCGGCGGCGCGCACTGCCGCCAGCGCCGCCGCCGGATCGGCCGCGCCGAACACCGAGGTCCCGGCGACGAGGTAGGTGGCGCCAGCCGCGGTTGCCGGCGCCGCCGTGTGGCTATCAATGCCCCCGTCAACACCAATGACCGGCGGCGCCGGCTGCGCGGCCGCCTGCCGGGTCAGCTCGCGGACCTTGGGCAGCAGGTCGGCTCGGAAGGGCTGACCGCTATAGCCCGGCTCGACGGTCATGACCAACACCAGGTCCAGCGCATCCCACAACCCAGTGAGCAGGTGAGGTGGGGTGAGCGGTCGGAGCGCCACGCCGGCGCGGGCGCCGCCGGCGCGGATCATGGCCAGCACGCGCCGCAGCGAGTCCGGCTCCGGCGTGGCTTCGAGATGCACCGTTATCAGTCCGGCCCCCGCCTCAATCATCGGCTCGATGTGCCGGTCGGGGTTGAGCACCATCAAATGCACGTCGAGCGGCAGCGGCGTGCGGGCACGCAGCGCCGCGACCATTTGCCGGCCAAAGGTCAGCTCCGGCACAAAATGGCCATCCATCACATCTATGTGGATAGCGTCGGCCCCTCCGTCGACCACAACGTCTACGGCCGTCCCCAGTGCGGCCCAATCCGCCGCCAGCAGCGACAGGCCGATGGGAATGGCTGGGGGAGCGGAAACTTGGCCAGTGTCGGAATAGCTCACGGGCTGTACTCCTGTACGAGCGGCCGCCGCCGCACGGTCGTTTGCAACTGACCGCACGCCGCCTGAATATCGCGGCCCATCTCGCGGCGAATTGTGGCGATGAGACCGGCTTGGCGCAGCGTCCGATGGAACGTCTGCACGGCCGCGTCAGACGAGGGCGCATACGGTAGCTCGGCCACCGGGTTCATCGGGATGAGGTTGATATGACAGTCGAGACCATGAACCAGCTTGACCAGCGCCCGCGCCAACGCTGGCGAATCGTTCACTCCGGCCAGCATCGTGTACTCGAACGTGACTCGCCGGCCCGTCTGCGCTTGGTACGCCCGGCACGCCGCGAGTAGGTCTTCCACCGGGTAGCGGCGATTGAGTGGCACCAACTCATCGCGGACAGCGTTGGTCGGGGCGTGCAGCGAGACCGCCAAGCGTACCGGCCACGGCTCGGCAGCCAGCCGCTCGATCCCCGGTAGCCAGCCCGAGGTCGAGATCGTCAGCCGCGGGGGGCCTAGTCCGGCGCCGAGCGGATCGCACAGCCGCGCGACCGCTTCCAGACAGGCCGCGTAGTTCAGCAGCGGCTCGCCCATGCCCATGAAGACGACGTTCCGCACGACCGGCGGCCGCTGGCGCGTGCGGCGCAGGAAATGCAGCGCCTGGTCAATGATCTCGGCGGCGGTCAGATTGCGCGTCAGCCCCATCAGCCCCGTAGCGCAGAACGAGCATTGGAGCGCACAGCCTACCTGCGTGCTCACGCAGACCGTGCTGCGGTTGCCGCCGGTGCCGTCGCTGCGCCGGTGGTACTGCATCAGCACCGTCTCGATGAGCGAGCCGTCGGCCAGCCGCAGCACCGCCTTGGTGGTATCCCCGTCGGCTGCAGTGACTTGCGTGACGACCTCGGCCGAGCTAAAGGCGTAGGTCTCGGACAGCCACGTCCGCAATGCTTGAGGGACGTTGAGCATCGGCGCGAAATCGGTGATGGCGCTGCGGTAGACCCAACGCGCCACCTGCTCGGTACGGAACGGCCGCTCGCCGCGCGCGGCCAAAACCTCTTGCAACGCGGCCCAGGATAGGCCGGTGACCGGCGGATTGGGCCGCCCGGCCGCAGCCGCGGCAACGCGCTCCGTCGGGTGCGCCGCAGCAAGCGTAGCCATCGGATGCGGTCTCAGTCGGTCAAGGCTGGCGTCCGGCCGGGATCATGGCCCCATTTCGTCACTCGGCATGGCCCCCATTTCGTCATTCCGGCTTCCGCCGGAATCCAGACGACTAGGGTAGCAGAGCACACTCGCCCTGGATTCCCGCTTGCGCGGGAATGACGAGGGCGAGGTAGGTACTGCTTGCGTCGGAATAGCCGGGCAACGCCAATAGCGCCTACTCGTCGCTGCGCCCCATCAGGATGAAGAGAAAGTAGAGCAGCGTCGAGAGCGCCTGGGCCAGCGCCGCCACGTAGGTCAACGCAGCGGCATCGAGCACCGCCTTGGCCTGGCCGCGCTCCTCCGAGGTCACTAGACCATTGTTCGAGAGGAGCTGGAGGGCGCGGTTGCTGGCATTGAACTCTACCGGCAGCGTGACCAGCGCAAAAATGGCCGCAGTGCTGAAGAACGCTACCCCCAGCCACGCGAGCTGCGGAATGATGAACAGGCCCACGAAGAACAAGATATAGCCCAAGGTACTCCCGATGTTGACCACCGGCACCAACCCGGCCCGCCACCGCAGCGGCGCGTAGTTCTGGGCATCTTGCACCGCATGACCGACCTCGTGCGCGACCACGCCCACGGCTGCAACCGAGTAGTTGTCGTAGTTGGAGTCGGAAAGCCGCAGCACCTTGCTACTGGGGTCGTAATGGTCACTGAGATCACCCGGCACCCGCTCGATCCGAACGTGGTAGAGGCCCAGCGAATCGAGCAAGCGGCGGGCAACGTCAACGCCCGGTCGCCCTGCATACGTAGCTACTTCCGCATACTTCGCATAGGTACTCTTGACCTTATGCTGGGCATAGAGGGCCAACAGGAATGCTGGTCCGGCAAAGACAAAGTACAGCGGGTCAAAGAAGAACATGCGCCTCCCCTCCTGGCATAGCCCCTACTCTCACAGTATAGCAGCCGTGCGACCCGTCCCCTGACAGAGCAGGGACCGGCCAAGCCGCCGCCCGCTCGCACTCAAACAAACACCCCCTCTCCACATGGAGACCTTTGCATAAGGAGGCCGCGGGGTGGTAAGGAAGGCTACCACTAACCAGCCGCACGAGGGGGCACGATGCAACGCAAGATCGGGAACCACCTGCCGATCGAGGCCGATTTGCCACCGCAGATCGGGCGCAACCCGCGCTTGGAACGCTTGGCGCAACTCTTTGACTGGGACCGGTTGGGCGCGGTGGTGCAGGACATCTATGCCGCCCCCACGGGCCGGCCGAGCTATCCGCCCCTGATGTTGGTCAAGGTGCTGCTCCTCCAACAATGGTACGCCGCCTCGGATCCGGAGATGGCCGCCGCGCTGTGTGACCGCTTGTCCTTCCGCCGGTTCGTCGGGTTGGGGCTGGCGGACGAGGCGCCCCACTACGCCACGATCAGTCGCTTCCGCCAACAGTTGACCGCCCGCGGGCTGGCCGCGGCATTGTTCGCGGAAGTCAGTCGCCAGTTGGCGGCCCACGGCCTGGTGGTCAAGGCGGGCACATTGCTGGACGCGACGTTGGTGCAAGCCCAGGCGCGCCGGCCCACGGGGACGGCCCAGCCGGGCGCCAAGAGTCCGACCGATCCGGATGCCGCCTGGGCCGGCCGGGGGGCCCAGGCGCACTTTGGCTACAAGGTGCATCTCGGAGTGGATGCCGGCTCGGGGCTGATCCGCACCGCGTGCTTGACCGCAGCCCGGATCGCCGAGAGCACGGTGGCGGACACGCTGATCCTGGGGGATGAAGCGGCAGTGTACGCCGACCGGGCCTATGAGTCCAAACACCGGCGGCGCTGGCTGAAGCGCCGGGGGATCAAGGATCGGATCATGCATCGCTCCCACAAGTACCAGGCCCGCTTACCGTACTGGCAACGGCGACGCAATCGCTTGATCGCGCGGGTGCGGGCGCCAGTGGAGCAAGTGTTCGGGACGCTGAAGCGGCTGTATCGCTACCGGCGGGTGCGCTACCTGGGCTTGGCACGCAATACGACGGAACTGTGGTGCAAGTGTCTCGCGTACAACCTGCGCCGCGCCGAGCGCCTGCTGCCCCGACCGGAGCCGGGGGTGGTCATGCCGTAGGCGCGCCGGGGCCGGTGCCAGGCAGACGCGCTGGCGCCAGGGGGCGGCACGCCCGCGCCAGAGCACCACGCGCTCCAGGGCACGACCGACGCCAGCAACTCGGGTTATGCAAAGGTCTCACATGGTGGAGAGGGGGCTGGGGGGGTGAGGACCGACACCCTACGCCGCAACTGCGATGCGGCGCGGACGCTGATGCGGTGCCTTCGGCAGCGTGAGGCGCAGCACGCCGTCCGCCAAATGCGCCTGTACCTCGTCGGTATCCACCTCGCCCGGCAGCCGCCAAGCAAAGTGGAAATCGCCGGACTGCACACCCCACCACAACCGCGTGGCCTGCTCCGGCACAGTCACTGTGCGCTGACCCTTGATCGTCACCACGTCGTCGTGGATCGAGACCTCCAGGTCATCGGCCGGCACACCCGGCAGCGGCACCTGCAACTCGTAGCCCTCGGCCGTCTCATAGAGACTGGCAGCCGGATAGCCGCCTGGCGTTGCCCGACCATGCCACGGCCGCGCCATGGAGCTACCATCGCGGAACAGCCGGTCGGCCAGCCCACCGAAGGGGCGCGCCACTCCAAACGGGTCATACCGCACTATCGTCGCCATCGCTCTTTCCTCCTTAGCGGGACTGCTGCGTCCCGCCACCTCGTGGTGTATGGTTGCCATCCGTCATCGTGATGGCAGTAGAGAGCATAACATCTTATTTTCTATCTGTCAAGATAAGTGAGTGGGATACTATAAATACTCTGCGCCGTCGGGCTATCGAACGGCGCCTCTTGCCAAGACCCACCATCGCAGCGGTACACTCGTGAGGCTATCCCGCGAGCGGACGAGATGTTCCCTCCCCTGTCGCAACGGGGGAGGGTTAGGGTGGGGGCGTCATTTCCATAGCCAGAGAGGAGCCACCGATGAAGCTGTCCTGTCAGGAGCATCTAGTCCCCGGCGACACGTTCGCCGACCGCTTGGCCAACCTGGCCGCCTGGGGCTACGAGGGCGTGGAGCTGACCGGCGGCGACGGCTGCCTGCTTGCCCGCGAGGATGAGATCAAGGCGGCCTTGGCCGATAGTCCGATCCAAGCGAGCACCATCTGCGGCGGCCAGACCAATCAGTTCATCCACCGCGATCAGGCCAACCGCGAGACCTCGGTCCGAGAGCTGCGCGAGGCACTCCGCCTGACCGCCGCGGTCGGGGCTATCGGCTGTATCATGGTGCCGCTATTCAATCGCGATCCGCGGGTACTTAGTCTCGAACCCTACGCCACCACCGAGCAACTCCAGCGCGATCTGCTGGTGACGCTGCTGCGGCCCTTGGCGCAGGAGGCGGCCGACCTGGGCGTGTGCATCCTGATCGAGCCGCTCATCCGCTACGAGTCCAACTTCCCCCAAGACTTGGCCGAGGCCGCCGCGATCTGTGATGAGGTGGACAGCCCCGGCCTGAAGCTGATGGCCGACTTCTTCCACATGAACGTCGAGGAAGCCGACATCGCCGCCAGCCTCACGGCGGCCGCGCGGCACGTGCGCCACATCCACCTCGCCGACAGCAACCGCCAGGTCCCCGGACGCGGACATACCGATTTCGTCAGCGGTTTCCGGGCGCTACGGGCCATAGGCTACGATGGCTACGGTGCCCTGGAGTGCAGTGTCGCCGAGCCACGCGATCAAACGCTCCAGGAAACCGCCCACTACCTCCAGCGCTGCCTTGAGCAAGCGGCCTAGCGTCCCTCGGTGGTGCCATTGACTGGCCCGGCCTGACCCTCCAGTAGCCAGGCTAAGTTGAAGCGCACCACGCTGATCTTTTCGAGGTCTCTGCGCTCGCCATTGCTGTAAAGGCAGAGAATCGTCCCGTCGTCGGTCACGGCCAGGTCGGAGTACCGGGCCGGCCCCGGCTCGACCAGCCGCGAGACGGGCCACGTCCAGCCCTCGTCGCGGCTCAGGTAGACGGTCAGGTCCGATCCGCCCATGCGCGGGGCTGGCGTGTCCGTGACCGGGGGGCGGCTCGGCGGGTGGGAATAGAGCAGGGTCGGCGGCTGCCCATCTGTGGGACTGGTGTAGCGCACCAAGCCGGCGTCCACGCCCGGACCGGGGAGGTCTTCATGCTGACCCAGCTCGGCAACGCTCTCGCCGCCGTCGGTGCTGCGGGCGTAGTGGCGGTAACCGGTGCGCCGGGTGTTCTTGCGATAACTGACGTAAATGTCGCCGGTGATCGTCTCCACAAGGCTGGCCTCATCGGACCCGTCGGGCAAGACGGCGCCGGTACACCAGCTCTCCCCGTGGTCATCGCTGTAGAGCAGTCCTCCACGTATACCGGGCACCTGTCCCGGCTCGCCCTCCTTATAGAGGAAGGCCGGGATCACCAGCCGGCCCGCGTGTGCTCCCTTGGTCAGTTGGATGCCATGGACGCCGTTATTCGACCAGCCCACCCAGCCATCGGCATTCGGCGCCGGCCGGACATGGGCCGGCGCCGACCACGTGCGGCCGGCGTCCGTGCTCTTGAGGAGCCAGAACTCAGCGCACCGCTCGCCGGAGTTGCGGAAGTAGTCGAGAATATCCACGATCTGCGCTGGCACCTTCCAGAACGCCAGGAACAGCGCCCCGGTGCTGCGATCCTCGACGAGGGCGCTGGGACAGCAATGGCTCGCCGGGTCTGCGTAGAGCACCTCCTGGCGGGACCAGGTCCGGCCACCATCCTCGCTCCGCGAGAGCAAGATGTCTTTGGCCGTGCGACCGTCGCTCGTCGAGTCGTGCCGTCGCTGGCACACCGCAATCGCGGTGCCGTGGGCGGTGACGAGCAGGCCGGGGATATGCACCCCAAACCCGTCAAGGTCGTGGAACTGCTGATTCGTATGGTCCACGACGATCCGCGCCTGTGCCAACCGTCGCTTTTGCTCGCGCGTCGCGTTGGCCGGAGAGATGAGTATCGTGTTGGGGTCACGGGTGCTGAAGAAGAACATCCCCACCATACCCTCGGCACGCTCCCAGTGATAGTCGGGTGCTGCCAGCAACGAATCGCCCTGCCCGGGGAGGAACACGTCAACTTTCTCGCAGTACGGTGCGCTCATCTTGTCCGCTCCTTCCCGACTGAAGGCTACCACCCACGTATAACACCCTTCGACCTACACCATAATGAAGGTTGCCAACTTAATCGGCTAGTGAGATGTAGCCCCCTATGGTCCCCCCGCTGTGCGGGGGGCCGGGCAGTTCCCTCCCCCGTCGCAACGGGGGAGGGATAGGGTGGGGGCCAAAACACTACCTAATCACGTTCGCAACCTTCATTACACTGTGACCGCTGCCGTCCATCGCCTAGACAAATAGCGCAGAGCAGAGTAATATGGCGTTTACAAGCCCACAAAGATGCAGAGGCATCGCGCGGAGGAGGTGGGCCGGAGCTTCCCCTCCATCGGGGGAGGGGAGCATCAGCACAAACAAGGAGGGCGCTGCGATGGCGAGAGTAGTACGCCGAAGGTACTTGGGCGGTGCTGCTGCCCTAGTGGGCGGGCTATTGGCAACCGCCTGCGGTGAACCGACCGTGCGCTACGTCGGCCAGCCCCAGGCCGGACCGGCGGGACCGGCGGGACCGGCGGGAGCAAAGGGGGAGACCGGTGCCCAAGGCGCTCAGGGCGCGCAGGGCGCCACCGGAGCTTCCTCCCAGGCGGTCCGGATTTCCTTCCCCGACGGCTGGGCCAACTACACGATGGAGCAGCGGCTGCCGGTGTTCGAGCAGGAAAACCCCTCCATCGCCCCCATTTTCGAGCCAACTCCCGACTATCACTCGAAGCTGGCGGTGGTCTTTGCGGCCGATACCCCAGCCGATATTCACGTCTTCGAGGCCGACGACGCCGCGATGTACGCCTTCTGGGCGGCCAAGGGCGTGCTGACCCAGCTCGATTCCTACATCTCGCGGGATCAATACGACATGAGCGTGTTCTTCCCACAGGTGCTGCACTCGCTCAAGATCGTGGACGGCAAGTATTGGGGCTTCCCCTACATGGCGTTCATGGCCCGCTGCGGGCTGTTCTACAACATCGGCAAGTTCGAGGAGAAGGCCATCCCGTTGCCGACCGATGACTGGACCTACGACCAGATGCGGGAGACGGCCGAGAAGTTCACCGTCCGCCAAGGGTCCGAGGTCGTGAACTGGGGTGGTGGCCGGAAGTTCGGCGGCGACCTGGCCCTGATGGCGGTCCTGCGGGCATTCGGCGGCGACCTCTACAACGATGACGGCACCAAGACGCTCATCGGCATGAAGGAGTCCCAAGAGGCCATTACCTGGTGGTTCGACCGCCGCCTGAAGGACCAGGTCCTGGCAATAGACCTGGTTGACAATAAGCCGCTGCATCCACGCGCCATGATGGAGCAGGGCAAGTCGGCCTTCGCCGTGGGCTACAACCCCGGCGACCGGCTCGCCGTAGCCAGGGCGATGAACGAGGCCGGCGCGCGCTGGGGGCTGGTGCTCCAGCCTAAGGGGCCGGGCGGCCGACGCGGTGGCGCCTTCTTCAACTCTCCGACGGGTATTGCCCGCGTCTCCAAGGTGAAGGACGAGGCCTGGGAGTTGCTGAAGTTCTTCGCCAACAAGGAGAGCGCCGTGGTGATGGGTACTGCCCCGCCAGGCGCGCGCAATACCTCCCACATGGGGCCGCGCATGGATGCCTACGCCGACCCACGCTTCCTCGCAGCGCCGGGGATGCCGGATGGGGTGATGGAGGCCGTCGCTCGCTCCATGGCGTTGGACGAGCCGTTCTCCTTTGCCGCCAACTTCATGGCCTCGGCCATCGAGCAGGTCATCAACCCGGCGCTCCTCAAGGCCCTGCGCCAAGAGGTGGCCTACGATACGGGCTTCTTCGAGAACATCTCGAACCAGATTCAGGCCATCATGGACAAGCCCCGCGAGACCTCCTGATCGCCAGCAGGACTGTGTTCCCATGACTCGCTGGCAACACACGTCGTGGGATAAGCGTGCCGGCCTCCGGAGAGGCCGGCACGTATTCTTTTCCTAGAGGAGGGCAACACCATGAAACTAGGGATGAGCGGCCACGACCTGTCGGAAGAGCGCCTGCAGTACGTCAAGCAGTTGGGTAGCGACGGAATCTTTCTCGACGCCGGAATCTTGCCCGGCTACCGGGAGCGTGGCTACGCAACCGTGGATGAGTTGGCGGCCGCCAAGCAGACGGTCGCGGCCTACGAGCTGGAAATCCTGAATCTCCGCACCGAAGCGACGGATACCGCACCCATCCTCCAGAACCGGCCGGACCGCGACGCAGCGATAGAACACATCTGCAACACGGTGCGGGCCGCCGGCGCGGTCGGTATCCCCACCGTGTTCTACAACCTCACGGTCTGGCGCAGTCTGGGGACCTCCTGGGGCAACTATTCCGGTGTGCCCGGCCCCGGACCTGGCGACCTGGACAACGGCTCCGGCCCCGGCCGTTACCGCCGCACGGTCGGGCGCGGCGGCGCCGTGCTCTTGACCCACAGCAAGGCCCGCGCGGCCGATGACGCGGCAAACTCGCCGGCGGAGGTCGTCGCCCCCTACGGGCAGATCAGCGCCGACGAGATGTGGGAGCGCGTGCAGTACTTCTACGAGCGCGTCATTCCCGTCGCCGAGGCAGCGGGCGTGAACGTGGGCGCGCATCCCGACGACCCGCCGGAACGGCACTATCGCGGTGTGGAACAGATACTCAACAACTTCGAGGGGCTGAAGCGGCTCACCGAGTTGGTGCCCAGCCCGCGCAGTGGGCTGCTGCTCTGCTTTGGCACCCTCCACGAGATGGGTGGCGATACGCTCGGCGCCATTGACTACTTCCTGCAACGCAAGCAGATTTTCAGCTGCCACTTCCGCAACCCGCGCGGCACCGTGCCGGGCGGCTACTACCAGGAAGACTTTCTCGACCAAGGCGACGTTGACATGCTGGAGCTGATGCGCCTGCTCCACACGCACAACTACCAAGGCTCGGTAGACCCCGATCACGCGGTCGGGATCACCGGCGATGACGACGGGCGGATCGGGTTTGCCTGGGAGATGGGCTACATCATGGCGCTCAAAGCCGCTGCGGAAGCGAAGAGCTAGGCCGCCTACCAGGGCATTCGCCGGGAGCGCCGTTCCCTCTGACAAGGGTAGGTTTTTCGTGTAGCGGCGCGATTCATCGCGCCCAGTCCCCCGCCGCAGCGGGGGGACGGGGGTGTTCCCTCTCCTGTCGGGACGGGGGAGGGTCAGGGTGGGGGCAACACACTACCCGATTAAGTTGTCAACTTTCATCAGGGAGGGGGTTGGGGGTAGGTCTGTCGTTGGCTACAGCGTCCATTAGCAACCTCAGTACGCTACCGGCTCCCATCGTTTGCTCTCCATCGAGCGATAGGCCGCGTCAATGATGACGTTCACGGCGTAGCCATCGGCGAAGTCTTCCCGCGCCGGTTTTCCGAGCGTGAGGCACTCCACGAAATGGCGCAGCTCTTCGTGGTAGCCGTAGACGCGGGCCTCGTCCGGGACCGGAAACACCCACCCGGCGTCTGCCTCGGCCTTCTCCAGCACGTAACCGGCGCCCTCCAGCGTGAAGGCCCGCACGGGTGTCCCGCGTGTAACGTCGGTAAAGATCGCGCCCTTGGTACCGTACACCTCGTTGCGTAGGTCCAACCCGCCCCGGGCACTGAACGCGACATCGGTGTAGGCGAGCTGACCGCCCTCGAACCGGAGCAGCGCCACCGCGGTATCTTCCACATCCATCTTCTCGCGGTGCAAGAGACGATCACCCCAGGCCATCACTTCTACGACCGGCACCTCCTTGCCCACCAGATACCGCGCCGCCTCTACCGTGTGACTGCCCATGGTCAGCAGCACGCCACCTCCGGCCGTCTCCCGGCGCCAGTTATAGGGAGAGTGCGATCCACTGTGCGCCTCTCGCAACCGCATAGTCAGGACGTCGCCGATGGCACCGTCAACGATCATCTGCCGCGCGTGCATCACGGCCGGACAAAAAACCTCCGTCTCGGCATAGCCGTGCCAGACACCGGCTCGCCGTACCGCGTCCAGCATCTCGCGGGCCTCCGCGGCCGAGCGTCCCAGCGGCTTGGTGATAACCATCGCCTTGCCGGCATCCGCGGCCGCGATCACGACGTCGCGGTGCAAATGATTGGGCAGACCAATCACGACCAGGTCAACGTCGGCGCGTTGCAAGACATCGGCGATGCGCGTCGTATGTGCCGGGATACCCCAGCGGCTGGCAAAGTCGTGGGCACGCTGGGCGGAGCGTGATTGGTTGACCACAACCTCTTGATTGGGTACATCTCGCAGCCCTTGCATGTAAAAGTCGGCTACGAACCCGCTACCGAGCATCCCAATCCGCACAGTCATCGTCTGTCTTCCCCTCTCCCCGGAGTGGCTGTATAGGCGGCCGGCCACCCCTCCGTCATTCCCGCTTGCGCGGGAATCCCCGTCCCCCCGCCGCAGCGGGGGGACCATAGGGGGGCACCCTAGCCCTCCACCGCCTCACGTCCGCACAGCCTCGTAGCTCTTGAGCGTGGGCAGTGCTCTAATGCCATCGCCGGCTTTCTGCTCGGCCAGCCGCAAATCGTAGAGCGTCTGCAAATTCAGCCAAAACTCCGGACTGGTGCCGAAGAAATGTGCCAGCCGTAGGGCCGTGTCGCCGGTGATGGCACGCTGCCCGTTGAGGATTGCGGTGATGCGGTTGGTCGGCACTTGCAGCTGCCGCGCCAGGGCGGCAGCACTCATGTCAAGCTCTTTCAACTCTTCGGCCAGGTGCTTCCCTGGATGGATCGCCGGTACAGCCATACCGCTCCTCCTGGTGATAGTCAACAATCTCTACCTCCGTAGGCCCCGGATACCCCCGCTCCGGTTCCCCATCATCGCTGAGAGTAGCTGGAGTTACGCATTACGTAAGGCGTAAGCCAGTATACTACAGGTGGCTGGGAGCAGCGCTGCCGGCAGCGTGCCAGGAGGAAAGCGATGGCCGACGAACGCATCAGGGTGGGGCTAGTAGGCTGCGGCGGTATCTCAAGCCTGTACACCAGCATCTATGCCGGGCTGGTGGACATCGCCCAGGTGGTGGCGGTGGCCGACCTGGTAGACGAACTGGCCGAGCACCGGCGCCAGGTGCTGGCCGACGCCTACGCTGCGGAAGTACACACCGCCCGCGTCGCAGCCGCCGAGGCCCGCGACGACGAGACGCGAGCGGCACAACAGCGCCGGGCCGAGGTGGCCGCCGCTGCCGCCGCGACGCCAATCAGGAAGTACCACAGCCACGAGGAGCTGCTCAGGGACGAGGACGTCCAGGCGATGGTGCTGCTCACCGCCCCGTCGGTGCGCGGCGAGCCGACGATAGCGGCGGCCGAGGCCGGGCGGCACATCTTCACCCAAGGGCCGATGGCCCGCAGCGTGGCGGAGGCCGACGCGATGGTGGCTGCCGTTCGCAAGGCCGGGGTAAAGTTCCACTCCCAATGCGGTGCGCGCTACCCGCGCGGTATGGTTCTGGCCCGCCGGGCGGTGGCCAGTGGCAAGCTGGGTACGCTCGGCAGCGCCCGCGTCGAGCTGAACTGGTACCGCCCCCAAACCTACTACCGGCGCTGGGCCGGTACGTGGGAGGGAGAAGGCGGTGGCGCCGCCTTCCACCACGGTCGGTACATCATAGACCCCTTCCTGTGGGTGGTCGGCTCGCGGATCGTCGAAGTCTTTGCCTACGCGGGGCCAATGCTGCGCCGGATCGAGCACGAGAGCCTGAGCCAAGCAGTGGTCCGCTTCGCCAACGGCGCCACCGGCAGTATCCATGCCTCCCTGCTCAACCATGGGCAGCCGCACACGCCGAAAGGCCGCATCGAGATTCTCGGCCACGATGCCTCCCTGCTAGTCGGGGAGGCCTACTACAAAGGGCAGTTGGGCGGGACCGTCCCGCGGACCAACTACTGGCAAGCAGAGACCACCTTCGGCTCCGACGACACGCCGGCCGCGGTGCAAGACCTTGAGGCACTGCGCGCGGAGGTGGCCGACGTACCGGAACAGGCGAGCGAGGAATACCAGAGCCGCCTCTTCCTGGAGAGCATCGCCAGCGGATCGGACCCGGTGGTCCCCATCGAGGTACCCCGCCATCACGTGGAGGTGGTACGGGCCATCTACAAGTCGGCCGAGGAGCACCGGCCGGTGACGCTGCCATTAGACAAGAGCGATCCCTTCTACAGCTTCGACGGCCGCCTCACCCACGGCGTCAAGCGCCCGGACTAGGGCGGTCAGCGCGTCTGCTAACGTACTTGGGAGAGTGCCGCCGCACGGCGGCGCGCCAGCGAGGACCGGGCAGAGAAGGAGGCACACTCATGGTCCAGACCACGCGGTCGGTGCTGACGAAGAGCCAACGGCGCGCTGCCGAAAAGGACGGCTACTTTGTGGTCGAGGGGCTGGTTTCACCCGCAGCCTGCCAGCGTTTCATTCAGCGTCTCGACGACTACGCCCACACACGGCGGCCGCTTCCCGCCGGCCTGAATGTCCAGCGCGAGCCGCGTGTAGCACGGGGTACGCTCCAAGCAGCGCCGGGTGAAGATGTTCGCAAGATCAGCGGCGTCGCACAGGGCGACGATCTGTTCGGCGCGTTGGTGGTCCAGCCGGAGATCGTGCGGATCATCCAGGAGTTGACCAGCCCGAACGTGAAGCTGTTCCGCGCGGACGTGCTGATGAAGCCGGCCGGGGTCGGCTCGGCCAAGGGGATGCACCAAGATTCGCCCTACTGGCCCATCGAGCCGATGGCGCTCTGGTCGTGCTGGCTACCGTTTGACCCCTCGCTGCTGGAGAACGGCTGCATGACCGCCATCCCCGGCAGCCACACGCGCGGCCCGCTGCCTCATGTCCGCGTGACCGACGACTACATCATTCCCGACGCGCACTACGAACCCGACGACGTAGTCGCAATTCCGATGGAGCCGGGGAGCGGGCTGTTCTTCCACAGCCTGCTGCTGCACGGCACGGCCGAAAACCGCTCGGCGCTGCCGCGGCGGGCGATCACGATGAGCTACATGGCCACCGAATCGCACTACACCGGCCAGTCTCCGCAGCCGGAGTACTTGCGTATCAGCGGCGTAGACGTGCCCGGCGGCCTCTAGCCATCTGCCGAGCCGGGGACAGGAGCGCCCCCTATGGCCCACCGCTTTGCAGGGGGTGCGGCCGCATTGGCTGCGTGCCTGCCTTTCTATCATGCCGCGGCTCGCTGGACTACGGTAAGCGGCTTGACAGATCGTCCCCGGTGTGGCGGCATAGGTGCCGGGACATAAATGATGGAGTGGTCAGACCTGGATCCAGTAATGTTTTTCAGTATTCTTCTTCCTATTGTACTTGGCTCTCTATTGATCTATTTGGGGAGAAAGGTGCGAAATTCTTTTGAGAGATCCGTAGGAAGAATTGCAGATATAGTGATTCAGGCGGTGATGAAGTTAGTAGAGACTATGTTATATAACTGGAAATGGTGTCGTGGTTTTGTGTGGATGCTCTATTTAAAGCTGTGCAGCAAGGCTGTAAATTATGAGAGGAGGAGGATCTTGAAGCATATTGAGTGCATGGGGCGTGATGCTGCCGATCAAGAACATCGATCATTCATTCAAGGAGAGGCTCCTGATTCAAGAATAGATAAGCAGGATGCCTTGAGAACAATAGTTCTTTTGGCTCGTGGGCGACTTGAGGCCCTACAAGATGTAGCTACTTATATTGATCCCGTGAAATATCCTAGTGAGCATTGGGGGCCAAACAGGAAGGCTGTAAATACAGATGCCATCAAGCTCCCTGGTAGAGATACTTTTGTTATTGATGATCCGGTATTCTGGCACTGGAATACTCTCGACCCTAATCCTGAGTGGCACTTTCTAATACGAGATCGCTCGCGGTGGGGACGCGACCAGATTGTCTATTTTACAAGAGGGATATGCAGGATGATGATCCGGATGGCCCTGGGTAGTTCATTGGATAGTTCCCCTTTATAGGGGGACATGGATTCCCACGCACGCGGGAATTACGGATGGAGGGGGGTATTCTTCATACCAATGAGTACCCTACCAGAAGCCGGTAGCCCAACGCGACATAACCTGCACCGCGGCGGCCTAGCGGACGCCCCCGCGCGGCTGCGTCCCCACCCGACGCTCTTCGCGCGGATCGGCGGCCGGGCGGTCGTAGCGCAGATCATTGACACCTTCTATGACCGCGTTCAAGCCGACCCGCTACTGGGCGCGCTGTTCAACCATTCCGAACGACACAACATCGTCGCCCGCGACCGGCAGCGGCACTTCTTCGAGGAATGGTTAGGCGGCGCCGCCCGCTACACAAACGACGAACCACGACCGCTCATGCAGGGACTGCAGCGCCGCCACTATCCCTTCCCCATCACGGCGCAGTCGGCCGGGCGCTGGCTGCACCACATGAGCGCGTCGCTGCGCGAGTGCGGGATCGGTCCGGACATCGTGAGCGAAATCATGGGCCGGCTGGCTCCGCTGGCCCGGCGCATGGTGAACGAAGAAGAACAAGCACCCAGCGGCGCTAATCCGATGCGGCAGCGGCAGTCGCGGATAGCCACCGCCTGGAGACTGGCCGCCCGCGGCGACCGAGACGGCTTGCGACCACTGATCGAGCGCGATCCGGGCCTGGTGACGCTGCGCTCCATCGCCGGCCGCACCCTGCTGTGGGAAGCCACGCGGCGGGGCCGCCGGCCGGTCGTCGAGCTGCTGGTGGAGCGGGGCGCCGATGTCAACGCCCCCGGCTGCGACCAGATGTTTCACTTCCCCTACGCTCGCGCCGGCTCGACGCTGGTGATGATTACGCCCTACTGCCTCGCCAAGTGGCGGGGGTACGACGACCTCGCCGCCTACCTCCTAGCCCAAGGCACGATCATAGACATCTACACCGCCGCCTTCCTCGGCGACGTGCCGCGCGTCACCGCACTGCTGGACGCCAACCCGCAGCTCGTGAACGCAGAGGACCCGGCCGAGGACTTCCTGCCCAGAACGCCGCTGCATCACGCCATCAGTGGTGGTCAGCTGGCGGTATCCGAGCTACTGCTGGCACGCGGCGCGGAGGTGGCACAGCATAGCCGCTGGCTGCTCACCTACGCCGCGGTGCGGAACCGCCTCGATCTCGTCCAGCTCCTACTCGCGCACGGCGCCGAGGCGCGCGAGGCACTGGTGCTGGGACCACTGGGAGCCGGCAAAGATCAAACCATCGCCGACGTGCTCATCGCGCACGGCTTCGACCTCCGCCGCCGGCCGATGGCCTTCGAGCATTCCCGTGCCGATACCGGCGGCGGCCCGGCCGTGGTGCGGGCGCTGCTCGAATATGGCGCCGATCCGAACGCCCGTGGCCCCGACGGACGCGCCGCGCTCCACCTCGCCGCGCAGTCGGGCAACCTCGATCTGATCGCTGTCTTACTCGCCCACGGTGCGGATGCGAATGCCGTGGATGATGCCAGCACGACGCCGCTCGTCGCGACCCTGCGGCGCAAGTCCCGGCAGCGGGCAGTGGCTATCGAAGCTCTGCTCGCCGGGGGCGCCGATCCGAACGTGCGGATGGGCAGCGAAACCCCGCTGCACAAAGTAGCGCGGGATAACGACATCGCTATCGCCAAGCTACTCCTCGCCCACAGAGCCAACGCCGCGGCCCTCGATACACGCGGACGCACCCCGCTGACGGTCGCCGCACGCAAGGGCCACACCGAGATGGTCACGCTGCTGCGCCAACACACAGCCTGAACCGGCCCGGGGGTGAGGCGCCCAGGAAGAGGCCACGTCCGCGGCTACGCGGTTTGACAGCATCCACCGAGTACCGTAGATATAGAGGTATGAACGCCTACACACCACCGCGACCGGGTGAAGCAGCGCCCGTGATGGATATTCCGTCTCACGATCTGCACCCTACCGGCGTAGCGGCAGAGCAGGATCGCCAACGCGATGCTGCCTTGCGACGTGACCTCCAGGCCGTGCAGTCACTTGCAGAACTTGAGCCTGACTGGGATACCTATGGCGCAGAGCCACCCAATAGCACGGCCTTGCGTCTGGCTCGTGATGCACTCAGACGGTTGCACCAAGCAGCGTGTCTCCCGGACACGATTATTCCTTCAGTCGAGGGCGGTGTGGCCTTCTCGTTCGTGAACGGCCGGAAACATGCGGACATTGAATTCACGAATGACGGCGAGGTGTTCGTTATCACCTCCACGGGTGCAGACGACGTGGTGGTGCAGGAGTTTGCTCTAGCGGAGCTAGAAGAGTCCGTATATGACCACAGCCCAGACCATCCATGAGGCAGCAATACGGGGCGATCTGGCCGCGGCCCAGGCGCTGCTGGCCGCCACACCAGCACTAGCGAACACCAGAGATGAGCACAGCTGGGTGCCGCTCTTTCATGCCGGCCACTACGGACACAAGCAGTTGGTCAAGCTCCTGTTAGCGCATGGCGCCGACGCCACGATTGATAACGGCCAAGTGCTGCACTACACCATGCAGCGGCGCCACAAAGACATCATGGAGCTATTGATCGCACACGGCGCCTTCGATGCCTATGTCCGGCCACCTGACCAGCAGATTCGGGACCTGTTCCTAGCCATCTTCCGGGCACAGTCGGACCGCCTCGCAGCGATGCTCCGGCACAACCCCGACCTGATCCATACGCGAGGCCATGCCGGATGGACGCTACTGCACTACGCCGCCGAGCACGGGGACCTGTCCGTTGCCGAGGTGCTGTTGGCCCATGGCGGCGCGGCGCTGATCCAAGAGCGCGATGAAGTAGACACCACGCCGTTGTGTCGGGCCGTAACGTGGCTCCACCTCGATGTCGTGAAGCTCTTACAGGCGCACGGCGCGGACATTGACGTAGACTGCTTCGGCAAAACGCCAACGGAATGGCTGCAATGGTCCCTGGAGCAGCCCTGGCTGAAGGATACTCGCCTGCGAGCCGAGATCAAGTCCCTGCTCCGCCCGGATGATAGCTAACCCACCGCCGACGGACCTACCCGTCCCCCCGCCGCAGCGGGGGGACCATCGGCTGACAGGGGTAGGGTTTTTGTAGGGGCGTGATTAATCACGCCCTGGCGTTCGTCATTCCGGCGGAAGCCGGAATCCAGAGTTATTCGTGCCCCCGGCCTCGTCATTCCCGCGCCAGCGGGAATCCATCCTGCTCATCCGTGCATCCTGAAAATCCTGATGCAGACAAGAAACCTATCCGTGTGAGGAGGGGGCCGGGGGGTGAGGCACGCCACCAACCACCGCAAGTTGCTGGCCGGGCACGCCGGCCGGTAGACTTACTGGCGAGGCCGCTGCCGATGGGCAGCGTTGGCGCCGGCAACCGCGCTTGTATCGAACAGCGAACGGTCGGCAATCTAAGGAGAGAGTGCATCTTGCCAGTACGTATGCGTTTGACCCGCATGGGAAAGAAGAAGAGACCCCATTATCGCGTGGTGGTCGCCGATTCGCGCGCGCCCCGCGACGGCCGCTACCTGCAAGCGGTCGGGTACTACAGTCCAGTGGTCAAGGACCCCGAAACCGGCAAATCAACCGTGCAGATCGACCCGGAGCAGGCACGCGATTGGCTCCGCAGAGGCGCCCAGCCAACCGACCGGGTCCGCAAGCTACTGAAGATCGTCGGAGTTCTCGATGAGCACGACCGGATTACCACCCCGCCGGAACCAGCCGAGACGGACACCACAGCGGAATGAGGGCAACGTGCGGGAGTTGATCCTCTACGTCGCCCGCTCGCTGGTGGACCACCCCGACTCGGTCGAGGTGCAAGAACGGAGAGTGCCGCGCGCAGTCATCCTGGAGCTGCGCGTGCATCCTGATGACAAAGGCAAAGTCATCGGCAAGGAGGGGCGCATCGCCCGCGCGATCCGCACGCTCCTCGGCGTCCCGGCCAACCACCAGCACCAGCGGGTCATCCTCGAAATTGTCTGAGCGCGCCGCCGCGGAGCGTAGCCCCCACCCGGACCCTCCCCCGTCGCCACAGGGGAGGGAACCTGCCGTCCCCCGGCAGAGCGAGGGGGCCACAGGGGCGCAGCTCCACACCGTCCCCCTGCGGAGCGGGGGGACCATAGGGGGGCCGGCCGCCGGCTGGATCGCCGTAGGCCGCATCATCGGCGCGTTCGGCGTGCGCGGGCAGGTCAAGGTTGTCCCGACGGGGCGCTCCCCGGCACGATTCCGGCAGTTGGAGCGGCTCTACGTCGGCGAAACGCATGACCGCTACGAGATCAAGCAGTGCCAGGTGCGCCGCACCGATGCCCTGCTCAAGCTCAAAGGGATAGATACCCGCGAGGCGGCTGTAGCCCAGCGGTACGTCTACGTGTACGTGCCCGAATCCGAGGCGGTCGAGCTACCGCCCGGCGAATACTTCGTGCATCAGATCGTGGGCTTGCAGGTACACACTACCGCCGGAGAGCACCTAGGCTCGGTCGAAGAGGCCCTGAGCACCGGCGCGAACGACGTGTACGTCGTGCCGGGACCGCGCGGTGAAGTGCTCATCCCGGCCCTGAAAACGGTGATCCGCACGATAGACCTCGCCGCCGGGCAGCTGATCGTTGAACTCCCGCCGGGGTTACTCGCCACGGCCAAGCAGCCCGCGATACGCCGGCGTCGGCGCCGCCGGACCGGGAGGTGAGACGCCATGCGCGTAGACATCCTCACCCTCTTCCCCGACCTGTTCACCAGCGTCCTCGGCACTGGCCGTATCCAGCGGGCTATCGAGAGCGGCGCGCTCACCGTCGCCGTCCACAACATCCGCGACTGGACCACCGACCGCCACCGCGTCGTAGACGACTATCCCTACGGCGGTGGTGCGGGCATGGTACTCAAGCCGGAGCCGCTATTCGCCGCTATCGAAGCGGTGCGCGGCCCGGCCGGGCACGTCATCCTGCTCACGCCGCAAGGAACGCCGTTGCGCCAGCCGCTCGCCGACGAGCTGGCCCAACGTCCGCACCTCGTCCTGGTCTGCGGTCACTATGAAGGGGTTGACGAGCGAGTCCGCGAGTACGCCGTGGACCAAGAAATCTCCATCGGCGATTACGTACTCAGTGGCGGCGAACTGCCGGCGCTGGTGGTGCTCGATGCGGTCACGCGGCTGCTCCCCGGCGTGCTAGGCAGCGCCGAATCGCTCGATGAAGAATCGTTCCGCGCCGGCGTGCTGGAATACCCCCACTACACGCGCCCGGCCGAGTTCCGCGGCTGGCGCGTCCCGGACGTGCTCCTCAGTGGCCACCACGCTGCCATCGCCGCCTGGCGCCGCGAGCAAGCCCTAGCCCGCACCCGCACCCGCCGCCCCGACCTCCTCCCCCCACCCAACGAGCAGCACGATTAGCCCAGCCGCCGCCGTCCCCCCCGTCATTCCCGCGAAAGCGGGAATCCACGTCCCCCCGCCGCAGCGGGGGGACCATAGGGGGGCAACCCGATCAACCCCCTGCTAAAATAACCACAGCAGCCCCATGACCGAGACGAGAACAGCCCGCGCAGCCGTCCGCGCCTATCTCGATGCGTTGGGACACACCCTGCGGCTCGGCAACGCCACCGAGCCGAGCTACTATCCTCACCTCCAAACCTTCCTGGAGGCGCTGGCCCCCGGCATCACCACCACGAGCAACCCCAAGCGGATCGCCTGTGGCGCCCCGGACGTTGCCATTTCCCGCCGGACTACCCACGGGCCGGTCACGAGCGGCTACGTCGAGGCCAAAGAGCCGGGTGCGCCGCTCGACCGCATCGAGCAATCGGAGCAGCTGCAACGGTATCGGACGTTGCCCAATCTGCTCCTGACCGACTTCCTGACCTTCCGCTGGTACGTGGATGGCGACCGGCGCCAGGAGGCGCACCTGGGACGGCGGGACTCCACCGGCCGGCTGCGGCGGGCCAGCGCGGCAGAGCAAGCACAGGCCGTCGAGTTACTCGGGGCCTTCCTCGCCCATGCGCCGGCGCCGGTGGACGATCCGCGCGAGTTGGCCGAGCGCCTGGCCCGCCTCACGCACCTGATCCGCGGCGTGATCGTCAACGCGCTGGCGGCTGACGAGGCCTCCGCTATGCTGCGCGATCTGCGCCAGGCGTTCGAGCAAACGCTGGTGCCGGACCAGTCGGCAGCCGAGTTCGCCGACATGTTCGCCCAAACGCTGGCCTACGGCCTGTTCGCGGCCCGCTGCAACCACACGGAGTCGGCACCTTTCCGACGCCTCGGCGCGGCAGCCGAAATCCCCAAAACCAACCCCTTTCTCCGGCTGCTCTTCAACACCATCACCGGCCCGGACTTGGACGACGAGCCGTATGCCGGCTTTGTTGACGATCTGGCGCAGCTCCTCGCCGAGACGGACATGGATGCCGTGCTCGCTGACTTTGGCCGGCGCAGCGGCCGCGAAGACCCCGTGATTCACTTTTACGAGACGTTTCTGGCCGCCTACGACGCCCGGCTGCGGAAAGTGCGGGGCGTCTACTATACGCCGGAGCCGGTCGTCTCCTACATCGTCCGCTCGGTAGACCACTTGCTCAAGACCCGGTTCGACTGCCCGGCCGGCCTAGCCGATACGGCGCGCACGGCAGACGGACAGCCGCGCGTGCTGGTGCTCGACCCGGCCTGCGGCACCGGCACTTTTCTCTATACCGTCGTGGACCACATCCGCAAGACGTTCCTGCAGCCGGGCAACGCCGGCATGTGGTCCGGCTTTGTCCGCGAGCACCTGCTGCCCCGGCTGTTCGGCTTCGAGCTACTGATGGGCGCCTATGCCGTCGCACATTTCAAGCTCGGGATGCAGCTCGCGGCCCAGGACCTCCAGTCGGAAGAGCGGGACACCTGGGCCTACGACTTTGCCGGGAACGACCGCCTCGGCGTCTATCTGACCAACACCTTGGAGGAAGCCGTCCGGCGCTCGGATATGCTCATGGCCCGCTATATCTCCGACGAGGCCAACGCCGCGGTCCGCGTGAAGCGCGATCTGCCCATCATGGTGGTGCTGGGCAATCCGCCCTATGCCGGGCACTCGGCGAACGCCAGCTGGCGGATGGAGCGTATTGGTCCGCGTTCGGATCGCACGCGCCGGGTGCGGACCTGGATCGGCGACCGGCTCCAAACGTACTACGAGGTAGACGGGCAACCGCTCGGCGAGCGCAATCCCAAGTGGCTGCAAGACGACTACGTGAAGTTCATCCGCTTTGGCCAGTGGCGCATCGAGCAAACCGGCGCCGGTGTGCTGGCCTTCATCACCAATCACGGCTACCTCGATAACCCCACCTTCCGCGGTATGCGCCAACAGCTAATGCAGACCTTCACCGACATCTACGTGCTCGATCTGCACGGCAACGCCCGCAAACGCGAGCAAGCGCCCGACGGCGGCCCCGATGAGAACGTGTTCGACATCGAGCAAGGCGTCGCCATCGGCCTCTTTGTGAAAGCGCCGGGGCAGGACGGCCCGGCCCGTGTCCACCACGCCGAGCTATGGGGCGAGCGCGAGGGCAAGTACGACTGTCTGGATCAATCCGACGTAGAGACGACCGACTGGACCACGCTCGCGCCACAATCGCCGTTCTATCTCTTTGTGCCCCAGAACGTAGACCTCCGCGCCGAGTACGAGGCTGGCTGGAAGATCACCGACGCGATGCCGGTGAACTCCGTCGGCATCGTCACCAGCCGCGATAAATTTGCCTTGGATTTCGATAAGAAAACACTTGAAGAGCGAGTAGCTGATTTTATAAACCCGGATATCAGCGACGATGACGCACGGGGAAAGTATCTGACAGCAAGGGACAAACTGCCTGTGTCCCAGGCTCGCAAAGCTCTCCGTAGTGACAAGCAACGGTCGCGAGCCTTCACACGTTGCCTGTACCGGCCGTTCGACACGCGCCCGCTCTTCTACCATGACGCAGTTATTGAACGCAGCCGCCGTGAGATTATGCGTCATATGGTGATGGCAGAGAACATTGGACTATCAACGATTCGTAAAGTGGAGATTTGGCGCGAATATGACCATGTTTTCTGCAGCCGTGATCTAATTCAGCTTCACACTGTATCCATCAAAGAAGGTAACTATATCTTTCCGCTCTGGCTGTATCCGACAGAAGAAGAAGTCAAGGGTGGTCTCTTTCCGGCAGAGGGGCGGCGGCCGAACTACAGCCCGGCGCTCGTGCGGGACGTATGCGACCGGCTGAACGGGCAGTGGGTAGCGGACGAGCGCCCGGAGCAGGCGCCGGTAGCAGCAGACGATCCGTTCGAGATTACCCCGGAGGACCTGTTCCACTACCTCTACGCCGTGCTGCACGCACCGACGTATCGCAGCCGCTACGCCGAGTTCCTCCGCATTGACTTCCCGCGCGTCCCCCTCACGAGTGACCGCGCCCTCTTCCGCACGCTGGCCGCCAAAGGCGCCGCGCTCGTCTCCTATCACCTACTCGAAGCGCCGGCCCTCGCCAACAGCGCGGTACGCTATCCCGTGCCCGGCGAGCACCTCGTCGAGAAGGGCCACCCGCGCTACCTCGCGCCCGGCGACCCGGACCCGGCAACCAACGCGCCGCTGACGGCCGGGCGCGTCTACATCAACCGCGATATGCCCCGGCGCGGCCAGCGCGGGCAGTATTTCGATGGCATCCCGCCGGAGGTGTGGGCGTTCCACGTCGGCGGCTACCAAGTCTGCGACAAGTGGCTTAAGGATCGGCGCGGTCGCACCCTCACCTACGACGACATCGAGCATTACCGCCGAATCATCACCGCCCTCCAAGCCACCCTCCACCTCATGACCGACATAGACAACGCCATCCCCACCTGGCCCCTCCCGTAGGGGCGCAACATGTTGCGCCCGCCCCCCTCACCTCCACCGTCTCGCCCGGTCTTTCCCGGCAGCCGGGAAGTTCCCCTTGACAAGAGGCGGCCGCACTGGCTATGATAGCGGTAATCACCCCTGTCACTTCGGGGGCAGGGCGCGAGGCCATCCTCCGGGGTGGCCTTGGCGATTTAATGAAGACTAACATCTACATTGATGGCTTCAACTTGTACTACGGCTGTGTGAGGGGGACACCATACCGCTGGCTGGACCTCGCGCAGTTTTGCCAGGCCCTCCTTCCTACGGATTCTATTCATCGCATCCGCTATTTCACTTCACTCGTCCAATCCAGGCCAGGGCATCCTCAGCAGCAGGTGCATCAGCAAGTCTATCTGCGGGCGCTCCGCACAATCCCCAACCTCACCATTCATCTGGGACAATTTCGGTCTCACACGGTCAAGCTGCCACTCGTACAGCCGGCTCCTGGACAGTCACGCATGGTTCAAGTCATAAAGACTGAGGAGAAAGGTTCAGATGTCAACTTAGCAGTCGCGCTACTTAGGGATGCCTATGGACAGGATTTTGAACTGGCGGTAATAATCTCAAACGATTCTGACCTGGTGGAAGCAGTAAAGCTAGTACGCAAGGAGCTTGGGCTTCCAGTGGGTATCCTGAACCCACATCCTAAGTACAAGCGCAGCTTCGATCTTTCCAAAGCAGCAAAGTTCATAAGAGAGGTGCCTGTACAGGCTTTGCAGGCAAGTCAGTTTCCATCCATCTTGCATGACTCGAATGGAAAAATCACAAAACCTCATGGCTGGTAACCTGCTATCCTTACCGGCGGTGGCCCGCTATGACAGGTTAGGCCGGACGTTCCCCTTGCAAACCTCGTCATTCCGGCGAAAGCCGGAATCCACGTCCCCCCGCCGCAGCGGGGGGACCATAGGGGGGCTAGACCGTCACCCCTCCCGCACACCCTCGTCACCGGATAGTAACGATAGCTGCCCGAGCATCTGCGGTCGCTCACATCTGATGTGTGGATGCTTGACCGCTGCCAGTTTCTCGTCCCATGAGAGAAGCACATCGCAGCCGGCACGCAGAGCACAGGCCAAATGAATAGCATCAGCCGGTGACAGCCCATACTCTCGGCAGAAGCGGTTGGCCTGCTCACCAAGCTCCCTATCCACGTCAATGACTTCAATGAAATCATTCTCGAAGAAATCAAGAATTTCTTCATCTTCACTCTCAGTAAGCCGTTCATGTCCTCGCTTCTTATGCACTTCGGCTAGGGTCAGGGCAGAGATAAATATCTGAAAATCTCCCTTTTCAGCGCGGGTGATAATATGCTCTGCAATTCTCTTGCGGTCGACACCACCGATAACTTCCTCATGGATCCAACCGATAAAGACCGAGGAGTCCACATAAGGATTTGTATATTGTTCACCCATCGCGCATCCTCCTCACGTATTCCTCGGACGTGAGGCCACCGGTAAAGTCCGGGTATTTACCACCAAGCTCGGCAATGGTGGGTAGCTCTTTCCGCTCGCGGAGGATACGAAGTCGTTTAGCCTTTATACGAATCGGCTCACCACGCGCATTTCTCTCCAAGCGGCCACGCGCAATCACCCGCCGTCCGAGCGCCTCTTTGGCGCGCTCTAGCAGCGTGGAATCGGTCGCCGGAATGTCGCAGCGGATCGCCTTCTTGGTACGGCTGTGATAGATCGTAAACCGAGGGCTACCGTGGACGGAGATCGTCTCCAGGGTACCCTCGGCAGAGCCGAGCGACCGGTATTTCACCGGGACCAACTGATCCATGTGTGCGGACGCCTTTGGCGAGATAGTGACGGACCGCTCAGGCCCCGCAACAACGACGCCCTTGATGCCCTCCTTCCCAATGCGCCGGACAATCCGCCGGGCCGCGTCCATCCCTTGCTCAGTGAGATACGGCGGACTCACGCCTTCATGCTCGATCTTTGCCCAACCGTCCACGTAGACCTTCGCCACCTCCGGCCCGAAGTCCTTATCCCCCAAAAGACTACGCGGTTCCGTTTCTACGACAAGACTCCCTTTCGATATATCGGTAATCAGCCACTCTACGCTCGCGCTTTGCCCACGAGAAATGGCAAGATCATATTCTTGAAGCAGTCGGAGATGGGCATTGATCTGATCCATAAACCCGGACAGGGTGATCTTGCCCAACTCCCCCTGGACCTGAAAACGCAACGTAGCCATCTCCAGCCTCACCTCTCTGCGTCAGCAGCACCGGAGGCATCGAGCCTATCCCATCAACTGCGACACAGTACCCCTAACCATACACTATCTGTTTGGCTGTAGGGCTAGGTGAGTCATCCGACTTGGATTCCCACATGCGCGGGAATAAAGGAGAGGCAGCCCCGGCATCAGGGCCTAGGGCGGCGCAACTCGGGTATCTCTTTCAATGGAGACCCCAACGACGACCCAATTACACAGTAGACGGCATAGCGACGACGGCGAGTGAGCAAGCCGTCGAATAGTCCCAAAGCCCGAGCGAGAACGGCGAGCAGGTACGCTGCCGACATGCCACCCTTACTCGGCGGCCGTATCCACAGCGTGCTTACGAGGTGCTGCTGCAGGGCCGCATCGTGCTGCCAGCGTGCCCGCATATCGAGCGTGACCCAGGCCCGGCCCTCTTGAGCACAGCGCGGGATGATTTCTTCGTCGGGAACTGAATCAACAGGCTCAACGCCAAAAAGCTCGTTCACCGAGAGGATGTCCCAATCCGCCGCCCGGAGCGCGGGGGCAAAAAGGGGACTGATTGCGTTGTCTAGGACATAGCCGTGCCGCGGCTCAAACTGTGGCCCGAAGTCGGTTTTCCCACGCGACTGCCTGTTCAACGTCTGCCACCTTAAGGTGATAGGCCTTGGCGACATATTCGACTGAGTCGCCGGCCGTGACGTAACTCCATAGCGACCACGTAGGAATACGTGTGCCGGCCAGGCAAGGCTGACCGAACTGCACATTGGGCCGCAAGCTGATCCGGGGAGCAGGTTTCCATTCGTTCGCCTGGGCCAGATCGTCCTCGCTGGCAAAGGAGATGTTCACCCGCAAAAGGTCTACCCAGTCGTTGAGGCCGCCTAGTGTAAGCTGGCCGGCACGAGTGCCAGCGACCAGTACTCCCTCCTGCTTGGCAAAGATGTCGCGGGAGGAGTACCAGAACGCCCGGCGGGCAAACGGTTTGTCTACACGATAGAGCTTGCGAAAGTATTGCTCGGCCTTGCGAATCTTCTGCAAGCTGATGTTGGCGGCCCGGAAGCTCGCTATCGCTTGGCACGAGATGAGATCGGCGAAGTCGATCACCCGCTCGCGCCCACGGACCTCGGCCAAGTGGCGGGCGAACAAGCCGGAGGTAATCCACGAATGGATGCGGCGGCTGGTCGGTGGCCGCTGCGACTGTCGAAACGTCGCACGCAAATAGGAGGCCGCTTCCGTCGGCAGGTAGATACCGGCATAGGCTGCGGGTGTGACGCTGATCGTTGCCATACCTCCTCCCGCTCACAAGCATACCGGGCAGAGCCGCAAACGCGCCGCATGAATTGCCTGTGTGGCTTATGAAGAACTTACGTTCTATTACCATTGTACCTGTCCGGTCCCGCTTGTCAATGGGCCCCTCTACCAACTGCTGTGAGTCCACCCGGCTGACGGCTGATTGCTGACAGCTAATAACAGCTACCGACCATGTGACCGCACGGCGCGGTCCATCTCGCGCTGGGCCTCGCGGGCCGCCAGCGTCTGGCGCTTCTCGTACTGGCGCTTCCCACGTCCGACACCCAGCTCGACCTTGACCCGGCCCCGCTTGTAGTACAGGCGCAGCGGGATAATGGTGTAGCCCCGGGTATCGGTCTGCTGCGCCAACTGGCGTAGCTCCGACTTGTGCAGCAGCAGCCGCCGCGGGCGGGTCGGCTCGTGGTTGTAGTAGCTGCCTTGCAGGTACGGGGGAATATGTACGCCCTCCAGCCACGCCTCACCCTCGATGAGGCGCACGTAGCCCTCGCGCAGGCTCACCTGCCCCGCGCGGATGGATTTGATCTCGGTACCTTGCAGCGCAATCCCGGCCTCGTACCGGTCGCTGAACGCATAGTCGTGGAAGGCGCGCCGATTCCGGGCAATGAGCGTGTTGCTATCCTGGCTACCCGACTTCTTTCGCTGTCGCGCTGCGCTCATTCGCCCGGCCTCCCGTCATCGGGCAGCTGCCCCTCGCTGGCCTCCATCCCGACGGCCATGAGATACCCCCGCGCCCGCTCGGTGAGCGGATAGCGATTCACGATCCGCCAGAAGGCCGGAGAGTGGTTCGGTTGCACCAGGTGTGCCAACTCATGCATCAGCACGTAGTCCCGCACCCACGTCGGCAACCTGGCAACGCGATCCGCAATCCGAATGCGCCCCGTATTCACGCTACAACTGCCAAATCGCCGCTGCTGGTTGGTGACGTAGCGGACGGAGGCGATTCGCAGCTTACCACCGAAATAGCGTTGGTTGAGCGCCTGCGCCCGTCGCGCCAGCGCGTCGGAATCGAGGCTATCGCGCTGCTTGGCCTGCGCCCGAAAGCGCCGGACAAAGCGGTCAACGACCTCCCGCTCCTCGGCCGCGCTCATCGTCGCCGGGATGCGGACTTCGAGGCGCTTGCCCACCAGCCGCGCGCTGACCGTCCGCTTGCGGCGGGCCGAGCGCACGACCTGCACGTCGGCAATCGGCGCCGGCGGATCGGACACTGCCAGGGCGGCAACAGGCGGCAGCGGCGGGCAAGTGGATTGGAGAGCACCGTTCGGTGTGCTCTGTCTTGCGAAGGTACTCACAGCCACGCGAACTTCACGGCGAAGAGCAATGCCACCACCACCAGCATCGGTGAGCAATCGCGCCAGCGTCCTGCGATCACCTTGATTACCACGTAGGTCAGAAAGCCGATCCCGATGCCGTCGGCAATGGAGAACGTCAGCGGGATGGCGATGACGGTCACGATTGCGGCAGCGGACTCGGTGATGTCCTGCCAGTCCACGTCCACCAGCGGCCGCGCCATGAGGCACGCAACGTAGAGGATGGCCGTCGCCGTTGCGTAGGGCGGGATAGACCCGGCCAGCGGCGCGAAGAATAGGCAGGCGAGGAACAGGACCGCCACGACGACCGCGGTCAGACCCGTGCGCCCGCCGGCGCTGGTCCCCGCGGCGCTCTCGATGTAACTCGTCACCGGGGAGGTGCCGAGCAAGGCGCCTCCCACCGTCCCTGTGGAGTCGGCAAGCAGGGCGCGATTCATGCGCGGAAGCCGTCCGCTGTCGTCGAGAAGTTGCCCCTGGTGCGCGACGCCGATCAGCGTACCGGCCGTATCGAACAGGTCAACGATCAGGAACGTCAAAATGACCGCGATCATGCCCACCTGCAGCGCCCCGACAATGTCGAGGGCCAGTAGCGTCGGCGTCGGATCGGGCGGCAGCGAGGCGACACCCTGCCATTCGGACACGCCGAAAATGAGGCCGCCAGCGGTGACGGCCAGCATTCCGATGATCGCGGCGCCCGGCACTTGCCGCGACGCGAGTGCCACGATCACGCAGAAGCCGAGCAGCGACAACACCGGCCCCGGCGCCGTCAGATCGCCGACGGTGACCAAGGTCGCCTCGCTCGCCTGGATAATGCCGGCGTTTCGCAGCGCGATGACGCCCAGAAACAGACCGATCCCGGCGGCGATAGCCAGCTTCTGCCCTCGCGGGATCGCCTCGATGATCCAGCGCCGCACCGGCAGGATGCTCAGGATCAGGAACAGCACGCCGGAGATGAAGACCGCGCCAAGCGCGACTTGCCATGTGTGGCCCATGCCGAGGACGACGCCATAGGCGAAAAACGCATTAAGTCCCATGCCCGGCGCCAGCGCGATCGGGTAGTTGGCGTATAGCCCCATCAACAGCGTGCTGAGTGCTGCCGCGATGCAGGTGGCCACGAACACGGCATCGAACGGCATACCGGCGTCAGCGAGGATCTGTGGGTTCACGAAGGCGATGTAGGCCATCGTCAGGAACGCGGTCACGCCCGCCGTCACTTCCGTCCGTACATTGGTGCCGCGCTGTGCCAAGTCGAAGTAGCGTTCAATGGCTGCTTTCATGGTGGCTCATCCTGGTCAGCGCAGGGCTGGTGGTCGACACGCCAGCATACAGAAGGGCGCATGGGAATTCCTGCCAGTGTTGCATAGGATTGGTCTCCTATGGCTTCGATATAGTGGCGGAGCGTCGAAAGCAACCATCGTGCCGTCTGGGGCTTCGTGCCGTCTGGGGCCTCAGGGGGTCTGGATCAGTACCTCGGCGCCCTGGAGCGATTCGGGGTAGTCGGACTTCACCGGCACCATCACACCGAGGATACGTTCGAGGGCCATCGTGTGACAGCAAAACCCCCAGCCGGCAAAGAAATGACAGGTGCAGTGCCATGCATGATCGCTGTACGTTACCGTGTGGTCGCCGTTCTCACCGCGAAATCGAAGGTTCAGATGCTCGATCTCGATCCGCTTCGGCTCTTGCGCGTACTGCCTCGCCTTCAGCACCTTCCCGATCAAACTTGACTGCACCCGGGCACTCCTTTCAGGCGACTACGCCTCAACCGTCCGGCCCGGCCGTGCCGCCAGGCCGAAACCGCCATCCACCTCCCTAACAGTATAGAACCGGCAGCCAGCACCGGCAACCGGCGGCCGCCCCTTCCTTCGTGTTGCCCCCACCCTGACCCTCCCCCGCTGCGGCAGGGGAGGGAACGGCCCGTCCCCCCCGCCGCAGCGGGGGGACCATAGGGGGGCATCTCCCCCACGGACTTGGCGCCCGGACCGCGAGCGTGCCACACTGCGGGACGGCACCATACTCGCGGCTTTAAGGAGGCACTATGACACCGGCCACGACCGTCACCGGACCGAGCGGCCGCACCTACGATTTCTCGCTGGCCGACTGGATAGACCGGCAGTATGCCGCGCTCCCGGCGGCGCCACTGCGGTTTCGCGCGACCAACGAGGCGGGCTGGCACGACTGGCAAGAACGGCTGCGAGCAAAGATTGCCGAGCTGGCCGGGCCGCGCCCCGATCCCTGCCCCTTGGCGCCGGAGATCCTCGATGCGGTAGAGCTACCGGACGATGGCCTCATCCGCGAGAAAGTGGTCTATCAGTCGGAACCTGATACGTGGGTCCCGGCGTGGCTCTTCCGCCCCAGTAGCCCAGCACAGCAACGACTACCGGCCGTCCTGGCCCTGCACGGTCACGGCAGCCGCTACGGCAAAGACCTCGTTGCCGACGTGGATCACGGCGATCCGCGGATACGCGCGTCCATTACCCGCCTCAACTACGCCTACGGGCTGGAATTCGCCCGGCGCGGCTACATGGTGCTCTGTCCCGACGCGCGACTCTTCGGCGAGCGCCGCGGCGGTCCCGGCTTGCCGCCCGACAGTGGCGGCGCGGACCAGTGTGACCGGGGTGGCAACAAGACGGCGCTATTCGGCCGGACGCTGCTCGCCCTCACGGTCTACGACGACCAGCGCGGCATTGACTTGCTACGGTCGCGGGCTGACGTGGACCCGGAGCGCATCGGCTGCGCCGGGCTGTCCTACGGCGGCACTCGGACGACGTTCCTGTCCGCTCTCGACGACCGCATCAAGGCCACGATCATCAGCGGCTATCTCAATACCTACAAGGTCTACGCCCTGGACCGGCAGCTCTGCGGCGCCCAGTTCATCCCCGGCTTGCTCCCCTGGGCCGACCTCCCTGACGTGACCGCGCTGATTGCGCCGCGTCCGCTGCTGATCGAGGCCGGTATCCGGGACGAGACTTTTCCCATCGCCGCCAGTCGCACCGCGCACGCGATCCTCGAACGCGCCTACGACCTGCTGGGTGTACGGGAGCATCTCTGGCGCGACGAGTTCGATGCCGGCCACGAGTGGAGCGGTCGGCTGGCCTACGACTTCATGGCCCGCTACCTGCCAACGTGACGCGGCATCGCCCAAAGGTCAACTACCGCTTAGGAGGAGTCAGCGGCAGGTCAGCCGTGGCTACGCCTTGCTTCAGCAGGTACTCGCGGATGCGCCGCAGGAACGCCTCGGCGCGTTCGCAGGCCTCCTGCGTCTCCTGCTCGTCAAAAGTAACGGCCACGTTATAGTCAGCCGCTAGGCGCTCATCGAGACTGCCTGCTAGGTAGGGGGCCCACTGGGACTCAATGTGACCGGGTTTAATCAGGTGCAACCCAAACAAGCGGCGAATACCTCTGTGGCTCCTTGTCGTGACACTATGCAGATGCAGCGCTGTCCTGGCAGCGTGAAAGATGGAGTAATACGACCGAGAAACAGAATCCTCATACAGTCCTTCCGCTTGCATCAGCCGCGCGGCGTGCAGCGCGGAAATCCCGCGCCGCCATTCTGCGGCAATAAGCTCCCGGTTCATAGTGGTATTGCATCCTGCTCGACTTCGCGCACAAAGGGCGAGCCGATGGCCGCCGAGCGCTCCCAAGCCGCACGGGTATACACCATGATTGAGGGCAGCGCGCTCGACATCGCGGCGAGCATGTAACCGACCCAACGCATCGAATGCTGGGTCTTGAAGTCCGTGTCGCCGGTGATGATGAGGATGTCGAGATCGCTCTCGGGATGATCGTCGCCGCGCGCCTTGGAGCCGTAGAGCAGCAGCTCCTCGATGAGGCCGGGAAACTGCTCGTCCAACGCCGCTTTATATTGGCGCAGCCACGTCCGCTCGTCGGCCGTCAGGCTCATCGGCCCGGTTACTCCTCTAGGGCAAAATCAGACTGCATCAGGACAATGCCAGTTGGCTTGAGCCTCCATCTAAGCGTACCACCTTCCGGTGGACTGGCCGGTGAAAGTGCTCAGAGCGATTCGAACTCACCGGCGGCCAGTCCTGCACGATGGTAGCTACAGGCGGCTCAAAATGCAGTTCCAGCGCCTCTCGGAGGTTCATCAGCGCCTCTTCTTCGTTCTCACCCTGACTCGCGACATCCACCTCCAAGCACTGCGCTACAAACCACTCCCCCTCCCGCCACACGCTCGCCGTCAAGGCGCGCTTCATGTCTCCCTCCCACTCGGGTTGTTTCTGAATCACACGCGCAACTCCGGTCGCGCCGGCTGCGAAATCCTTGGCCCGCATCGGCAGCAACGCAACCGTTACCTCATACGCCAGCGACAAACTCGCCACGACCCGGCTCGTGCGGCGGATTTCCGGCCACGGCCGGTCGAAGTCATCGAGGACGAAGGCTATGTCAACGTCCGAATCTGCTGCGGCCTCACCACGGGCATAGGAACCGAACAAGATGACCTCCCGGAGCCGCGATCCATAGATCGTGGCGAGGGCCGTCCGTAGCTCCTGCAGTAGTGCGGCCAATCGCCGGGGCGCAAGAGGTTGCAGGGCAGACTCGTAGTCGGTTGCAGACTGTGGTTGCATCGCCATTTGGTCACAAGCTCGGTATGAGCAATTGCCGGCCTGGTCACTACGATAGTGCCACAAGCAGGTTGCCGCAGCCACGCGCCGTTGTAGCTGCACCTACTACATCCAGGGCAACGGGACAACGTCCCAGAGCACGCGCACCAGGATGAGGACCAGGACCGCGACCAGTAGCCAGTGGAGCAGCCGGCGACTGGTGCGCTGACTGAGCTGCGATCCGGCATGAGCGCCGACCAGGCTGCCGGCCATCACGCCCAGCGTGCCCAGCAGCGGCACTTGGCCCGTCAACGCCTTGCCGACCGCCGCGGCCCCCGAGGCGATCAGGATGATGACCAACGAGGTGCCGATGACCACACGCAGCGGCATAGCCAGCAGGCGGAGCATCAGCGGCACCGCGACAAAACCGGCGCCCGCACCCACCAATCCGGTGAAGACGCCCCCCACCACCCCAATGACGACGCACCAGAGCCAGCGGCCGAGACCGCGTAGCTGCTCTCCGGACTCGTCTGCCCTTGTGCGGGGCAGTAAGACGAGCACGAGAGCGCCGACTACCATCGCCAGGTAGAACAGCGTGAGAACGAGCGACGGAATATGCTCGGAGAAGAGCGCCGTAGTGGTGGCCACAGCGATGCCGGTAGCGCCGATGACCAAGCCAACCGGCACGTCAATCGGCGTGCGCCGGCCGTGAACGACCGCTCCCGTAGCGCCGCTGACGACTCCCTGCGCGGCCGTCATACCCGCTGCGAGGTGGATGTCCACGCGCCCGATGTAGACCAGCAAGGGGATGAGCAGAATACCGCCGCCAATCCCCAGCAGCCCGTTCAGCCCCCCGGCGACAAACCCCAGCGCCGCGAACAAGGCCAGGTCCAGCAACAACGAGAGCGCCAAGACCGTCACCTAGCGCGGCGCGGCCCCGGCTGGGGACGGTAGCGACGCCGGCCGCTCCTCGATTCCCTCGGCCGTACCGACGATCACCGTATCGGTCATGCCGAGGAAGAGGCCGGTGCCAAGTACGCCGGGAATGCTCCGGAGATCGGACTCCAACCGCTCGGGATCGGCCAGCGGCCCAAACCGGCAATCGAGCAGGTAGTGAGCATTGTCGGTCACGAACGGTCCCGCCGCGGTTTCACGCAGCACGACCTCGGCGCCCAGCGCCCGCAGGCGCTCGGCAGCCGGTGTGCAGCCGAACGGCAGCACTTCCACCGGCACCGGCGCAGTCTCGCCCAGCCGGGATACCAGCTTCCCGTCGTCAACGACCACGACAAAGCGGGCGCTGGCCGCCGCGACGATCTTCTCGCGCAGCAGGGCGCCGCCCAGCCCTTTAATCAGCCGCAGCTGCGGGTCCACCTCGTCGGCGCCATCAATCGCGATGTCGAGGCGCGGATGCTCCTCCGGTGAGCCGACGGTGATGCCGAGCGACGACGCCAGCAGCGCAGTACGGTGCGAAGTGGGCACACCGACGATCCGCAAGCCGGCCGCGACCCGCGCTGCCAAGGCGCGCGTAGCATGGTCCGCGGTGCGCCCGGTCCCGAGGCCCACCACCATGCCGTCCTCGACGAACGTGGCCGCGCGCTCACCGGCACGGCGCCGGCGCTCGTTCCGCTCCGCCTCACTCACCACCTCATCAACTCCTCTCACCTGCATTCTAGCCCCCTCCCTAACCTCCCCCGTTGCGACGGGGGAGGGAACTGCCCGTCCCCCCGCCGCAGCGGGGGGACCATAGGGGGGCCACTCAACATATCGGCAGGACGATCTGCGATGGCCGCTCGCTGTCGTGGAAAACAGTCTGATCGGCCACGCGCAGCTCGGCGTCGCTCCAGTAGTCGCGGCCGGTGTTGTGATTGCGGTCGAAGAGCGGAAAGTTGCTCGACGAGACCGCCACTGCAATCCGATGGCCGGGGCGGAAGACGTGCGCCACCGGCGTCAAGGGAATAGTGATCGCCTCGCTCTCCCCCGGCCGCAGGAGCGCCGGCCGGTCCACGCCGCGGCGATAGCGACAGCGCAGGATACCACTGCATAGGTTCTGGGCATAGCCCGGCTGTCCATCAGATTCACCCGGCGCAACGTCCAGCAGGATCGCCGTGAAATCGGTATCGGGCGCGCTGGAGGCGATGAACAGCCGCGCCTCGACCGGGCCGACGATCTTGAGCGGTGTGGTAAGCGGCGCACTCGTGTAGTACAAGACATCCTGCCGGTCGAATAGCACGCGATGGTCGCCCGGCGCGTCCTGCGCCCCCGGCGGCAGGACCGACATCACCGGGTCGCGCGGATCGTAGACAAAGCGATCCGGCGGCTCGCCACCCGGCCGCTCACGATCCAGCCGCCCATCGCCGCCAAAGCGGTTGGCCGCCGTCTCCGCATGACAGTAGAACGGCGTGGGCTGTACGCCAGCGGGCGGCCACTGCGCCGCCGTCTCCCACCGATTGACGCCCATCACGAAGTAGCGCACAGGCGGCTCGTCCAGCACCCCGGTAGCGCGGCCCTTCAGCCAATAGTCGAACCACGGCGTCATCAGGTCGGCGACGTGGACCTCCGCCTCGGGACCGAAATCGCGGTCGCCTTGATGGCGCGTCCCGCCGCTGCTATGGGTCCACGGGCCGATAATGAGTTTTTGGTTGCGCCGCGCGTGTTCGGTCCGTCCCTGTGCCACCATCGCCGTGTAGTGGTCAATGGCACCGATCAGCCGGTCGTACCAGCCAGTCTGGTGGTAGACCGGCACTTCGATCTCGCGGTGGACGTGCGCGATTCCGCTCCAGTCCTCGGCATGTTTGCGGAGATACGAACGAAACTGCGGGCGCAGACCGCCGAGCACCTCCGCCGGTATCTCGTCGAACGGCAGAAACCAAATCCACTTGTGCCGCTCGTGCTGCTCCCAGTGCGCCCGTGCCTCGTCCACCGTCGTCGGCCCCGGCAGACCGTGCCGCCGGCGGTAGTCGGGCACCGTGGTCGTGATATGCCACTGGAGATGACGGTCGGTGCGGAAGATGCCCGGCCAGCGGTCATAGGCGAAGCGCGGAAAGCCGGAGGTATACATCGCCCGGAGGTGCGGCGGCCGCGTCGGTGCCAGACGCCACTGGGTCAGCGCGACGTAGGAGCCGCCGAACGTGCCCACGTCCCCGGTACAGCCCGGCAGCCGCGCCGCCCATTCCACGGTGTCATAGCCGTCGGTTGGCTCCAGGTTGGTGTCGTCGTACATCGGCCGCCACTCGCCATCTGAGGCGTAGCGACCGCGAATATCCTGGACGATGGCGATGTAGCCCCGCGCCGCCATCGTGCGGCAGACTTCCTCCATGCCCGCCTTGTTGTAGGGCGTGCGAGCGACCAACGCCGGCAGCGGCTCGCCGACACCGACCGGCCGATACACGTCCGCCCGCAGCAGCGTGCCGTCGCGCATCACCGCCGGCACATCCCGCTCCACCCCCACCGTCATACCCATCACTCCCGCTATCCACCGTCCCCCCGCCGCAGCGGGGGGACCATAGGGGGGCACATCCCCCATCATGCCCGGCGGTAGCCCTGACAAGGATAGTAAAAAGAACCACCAGGGACACCTTTCCCTGCCAGCGCAGCGGCAATCAGCCGCCAAGTTCATCCCCCGTCGTACACGTAGAACTGACCCAGCGGCGCGGCGCGGCCCTCGCGCACCTGGCACAGCCCGATCCGCGCTTCGCAGATAAGGTGCTCGTCCTCGCGGACCTCGACCACGCATTCGAGGTGGTGAGCGCCTAGCTCTGCGACCCGCGCCATCGCTCGCAACGGCCGGGGTGGGTCGGTAGCGATGCCCCGCTCCATGCTGAAGGAGCAGTAGCGCAGGTGGGAAATCGAGAGTACCCGGCCGTTCGCAGCGACGATGGCGGCATCAATCGCCAGGCCCAGCGGAACGGTCGTGAGCGGGTGAATTGCCGTCCCCAGCGCAAACGTCTGACCCGGCGCCTGCTCGCGTAGATGCCGCAGCAAGGCCGGGCCATCCTCCAGCGTCGCAGTATCACCAAGCGCAATCCTATCCGCCACGCGCCGCCGCTCCGCAACCACCCGCGGCCGGCGCACTTCCGAAGCTGCCGCCATCTGTTCTTCCTTTCGCCCCCCTATGGTCCCCCCGCTCCGCAGGGGGACGAACTATTCCCTCCCCCGTCGGGACGGGGGAGGGTTAGGGTGGGGGCCGAGGTGCATAGAGACGTGCGAGCGGCGCCGCGCGGCCGCCGCGCACCTGGCACAGCCCAATTCGCGCCGTGCAGATCAGCCGCTTAAGCTCCCACACCTCGACGGCGCACTCGACGTGCCGGGCGCCCAGCTCCGCTACCCGCGCGACCGCCCGCAGCGGCCGGCGGTTGGAGGTGAAATGCTCCATACTGCACGAGCAGTAGCGCAGCACACCCACGTCGAGCACAGCGCCGTTGATCGCCGTGATGGCCGCCTCAATCGCCAGGCCCAGCGGTACCGTCGTCATCGGGTGAATCCCACGACCGAGCGCAAACGCCTGCCCCGGCTCCGGGCGCAACAGGCGCTGAAGTAGCTCCGGCCCGTCCTCCAACGTAGCCGCATCACCGAGCGAAATGCGCCCCGGCACTTTGCGCTTGATCCGCAGCACCCGGGGCGGTCGGACATCCGGCACAACTGCCCTCCTTGTACGGGGGGTACGCCGCCAACGCCAGCGGCGCGCATCCATGGGCCAGGCCGCGCGTTAGGAAGAAAGAGGCGCGGGGGCATGGTGTGCCTGCACGGCGCCGCCGCGCAATTCTAGGGGTTGTACGCACTGACACGATGAACGCAGACAAAACCTGGGAGCAAGTCCTAGCCTCCCTGGCCGCCCATTCCGAGGTCAGCCGCGCCATGTTCGCCACCTGCTTGGCGCAGAGCCGCTTGGTGACGCAGGAGGACGACCGTTTCGTGATCGGCGCCCCGCACGTCTTTGCCCGTGACAAGCTGGAGCAGCGGTTCCGGCCGCTGGTCGAGGAAGCCTTGCAGTCGGTCGTCGGGCAAGCGCCGGCGGATGTGCAGTTCGTGGTAGCGGAAAGTACCGCGGAGCCGCCCGATCTCGTCAGCTCACCCAGCCCGGCCCGGCGCAACGGCACGGAGGCGCCCGCCGCCACGACACGCAAGCGGCCGGCGCGGAAGAGCACCAAGCGGCGCAGTAAGCAGGCCAAGCCGCCGCCGGCAGAATCACTGCCGCTCCCGCGCCTCGAAGAGTCCGCCGACGATTCGCCGTATGCGGGACTCCACCCCCGTTACACCTTCCGCGAGTTCATCGTCGGCAAGCACAGCCAGTTGGCACACGCCGCAGCACGAGCAGTCGCCGATACACCGGCCGGGGCCTACAATCCGCTCTTTCTCTATGGCGGCGTCGGTCTGGGTAAGACTCATCTCCTCCACGCCATCGGACACCACGTTCTGCGTCGCCATACCGGGACGCAGGTGCTCTACGTCACCTCGGAGACGTTCACCAACGATTTCATCAACCACATCCGGCGCGGTCGGGCCGACGCTTTCCGTAGCAAGTACCGCACCACGGACATTCTGCTGATTGATGACATCCAGTTCCTGAGCGGCAAGGAGCAAACACAGGAGGAGTTCTTCCATACCTTCAACACGCTTCACGGCGAGAGCCGGCAGATCGTGCTCACCAGCGACCGACCGCCGGCTGCCATCGCGGCGCTGGAGGACCGCTTACGCTCGCGCTTTGCCATGGGGCTGATCGCCGACATCCAGCCGCCGGACTTCGAGACGCGCGTTGCCATCTTGCGGACCAAGGCCGCGGCGCTGGCGGCGCAAGTACCACCGGAGGTGCTGGACTTCATTGCCCAGCGTGTCACGAGCAACATCCGCGAGCTGGAAGGCGCCCTGACGCGCGTGGTAGCCACCGCCGGCTTGCAGGCCGGGCCGTTGACGCTGGACCAAGCGGCCGCCGCCTTGAACGGCGTCGTCAGCCCGCCGGCCACCAAGACGATCTCCCCGGAGCGGATCATCCAGGCCATCATCAGCTTCTCCGGCGTTACGGGTGAAGCACTGCGGGGCAAGGGCCGCGCCAAACAGGTCGTGCTGCCGCGGCAGGTGGCGATGTACCTGCTCCGCGAGGACGCCGGCGCCTCGCTCGTCGAGATCGGGCGTCTGCTCGGCGGCCGCGATCACAGCACTGTGCTGCACGGCGTCGGCAAGATCGGGCGCGAGTTGGAGCAGAACACAACGGTCCGCGAGCAAGTGCAGGCGGTGCGAGCAATGGTTGCCGGCTAACGACGGGAGGGGACATTTTGACCGGCAGAGTGTGGATAACTGCCGCGTTGGTGTGGACAACCGGCCTAGACTGGGGATAACCGGAGCGGTACGGCAAGCCACGGCACCACTGTTGGAGGACTCTTCAGAGGAACGGAAGCTGCCGCGCTCGTTATTCCCACACTGTCACCAGCTTATCCACAATGCCGAGCGCACTCGGCAGATGTGAACGAGCGGTGTTGTAACCGAGGGAACGGACGTGGCGAGCCGGGTATCCCCAGCATCCACACAATCCACACCCTGAAGACGGCGGCGGTGAGGAATCGAGACTCGAATCAGCAAACCGAACAGAGGGAGTACGGGAATGCGTATCACCTGCACCCAAGACCACTTGAGTCGAGGACTTTCTACAGTTACACGGGCAGTGGGCAGTCGCCCAACGATGCCCGTGCTGGCGAACGTCCTCCTATCTACCGACGGGAGCCGCCTCAAGCTCTCGGCCACCAACCTCGACCTCGGGATTACGACCTGGGTCACGGCCAACGTGGAGGAGGAAGGTACCGTCACTGTGCCGGCGAGACTCCTCACTGATCTGGTCAACTCCATGCCGGTAGGCCAGTCCGTGGAGTTGCGTGAAGAGGAGAAAAGCCGCACGCTGACCGTGAAGTGTCAGCAGAGCCGCGCCCAGGTTCGCGGCATTGACCCGGAAGAGTTCCCCCCGATGCCAACGGCCGAGGACCAGCCGACCGTCAGCATCGATCAGGCCCTCTGCAAGGAGTTGATTGGTCAGGTCGCGTTCGGCGCTGCCCGCGACGATACCCGCCCGGTGCTCGCCGGCGTGAGCTTGGAGCTGGATGAGGGACAGATCACACTGGCGGCAAGCGACGGCTTTCGCTTGGTCATGCGCGACGCGACCCTGGACCAGGAGATCGCCGAGCCGGTGAAGGTCATTGTGCCGGCACGTGCCCTGCAGGAGCTGGAACGTATTCTTGGCGAGGACGAGGGTGCCGTCGAAATGACGGTGACGCCCAACCAGAGTCAGGTCCTGTTCCGCGCTGGCGACGTGAATCTGGTCTCACGCTTGATCGAAGGGCAGTTCCCGAACGTGCGGAACTTTATCCCGAAGAGCCATACAACCAAGGTGGTTGTCGCTCGCCAAGCCTTCGCCGACGCGATCCGCCGCGTCTCGCTCTTTGCGCGGGAAAGCGCGAACGTCGTGCGCTTGGAGATCGAGGCCGGTGAGAACGGCGAGGGCCTGAATCCGGGACGTCTGATGATCGAGGCGCAGGCCCAGGACCTGGGTGAAAGCCACGACGAGCTAGATGCCAGTATCGAGGGCGAGAGCACCCACCTCGCCTTCAACGCCGAGTATCTGAACGAGTTCGCCAACGCTCTCGCCGGCGGAACGATTGACCCCGAAACGGACAAGCTGAAGGATATTGACGAGGTGGTTGTCGAGATCACCGGTCCGTTGAGTCCGGGAGTCGTGAAGGGTGGCGGCTTGCCCGACTACCTCCACGTCATCATGCCGATGCACACCGTCCGCTGACCCGCTCGCTCCACTAGCCCCCACCCTAGCCCTCCCCCGTTGCGACGGGGGAGGGAACCGCCCGTCCCCCCGCCGCAGCGGGGGGGACCATAGGGGGGCTGATCGTGTATCCTTCCTCCAACGAAGAGGGAGAGCGCCATGGCGGAAGAAACGGCCCTCGCGGCCGCAGCGCGTGCCCTGGAGGTGCGCTGCCGGATTGCCCGCACGGGTGACTATGTAACCCTGGGACATGACATCCGCACCGAGGGCGCCCAACCGGGGCAAGCAGCGGAAGTATCCCAGTTGAGCGAGGTCGAGTACACGGTCGTCGGCCACCAGAGCGACGGTGACTACCGCAATATCGGTACCTTCTCGACGCCGCAGGCCGCACTGGCGGCGGCCCTCTCTTTCGTCCGCGAGCCGGGGTAGGGAACACGCCGTCCCCCCGCCGCAGCGGGGGGACCACAGGGGGGCCGGCCTACCTCACCGAGCGGCAGGTATGCTAGAGTCATCCAAGCGGTCGGCGGTCGTGGGACCGGCCGTGTCGTAACCGAGAGAAGGAGTGCTGCCATGGCAGCGGAGCAGCCGAAGATTGTGGCCTACATGAAGCCGGTGTGTGGCTGGAGCCAGGGTGTCCGTGCCGTACTGGGTAAGTACGGTCTGGACTATGAAGACAAGGACATCGTGAACGACCCCTACAACTACGCGGAGATGGTCCGCTTGACCGGACAGTATCTCCAACCCTCGCTCCAGGTCGGCGACGAAATCCTCCCCGACGTGAGCGGCGAGGAAGTCGAAGCGTATCTGCTGGACAAGGGCATCGTCCAGGACATGGAGACGGTGGCGACTGCCGTCCAGCGCGGCTGCGAGGAATAGGCCGCCGCACCACCCACGTCTTTATCCCTCATCATTGTCCCGCCAGCGCCCGGTCCTGCGGCGCTCTATCAGAAGGCGCACCGGGCCGGGCGCGTGGGCTGCCGCGTGTCCTCTCTCCTCGGCCGCGAAACACTTGCAGAATCACGTTGGTCGTAAAGCTTAATGCGCGGAGTGTACTTGATGAGGATTGAGCAACGGCGATGACCGATCCCATTGTCCAGGTGAAAGGACTTGCCAAGCTTTACGGAGACGTTCTCGCCGTAGAAAACGTGAGCTTCGCAGTACGCGCCGGCGAAGTCTTCGGCATTCTCGGTCCGAACGGTGCTGGCAAGACGACGACCCTGGAGATCATCGAGGGCCTCCGCCAAGCCGATGCCGGCACCGTTACCGTTGACGGACTGGATGTGCGCCGGCAACGGCGCGCGGTTCAGCAGCGTATCGGCGTGCAGCTACAAGCCTCGACCTTGCCGGACCTCTTACGCGCCGGCGAGGCGCTGGACCTCTTTGCCTCCCTGTTCACCGGGTCATCGTCCCGCGACGGCCTGCTCGAACGCCTCGGCCTCGGCGAGCGGCGGCGCACCTATGCCAGCGAGCTTTCCGGCGGGCAGCAGCAGCGCCTTTCCCTCGCCCTGGCGCTCGTCAACGATCCCAAGGTGCTCTTCCTCGACGAGCCGACAACCGGTCTCGATCCGCAGGCGCGGCGGTCGGTATGGGAGCTTATCAGCGAGATTCGGCAGGACGGCAAGACTATCGTCCTGACGACGCACTACATGGAAGAGGCCGAAACGCTCTGTGACCGTATCGCCATTATGAACCAGGGGAAAATCGTGGCTTTGGATACCCCGCGCGAGCTGATTGGTCAGCTCGCCGAGGAAGGCTCGATTGAGTGCAGTCTGGGTAATGAGCTACCCGCCGACGTGCTGGATGACCTCAGCGGTGTTGTTGAACAAGAGCGCCTAGAGCAGACGGTCGTCCTGCGCTCCGTAGACCTCAACGGGACGCTGGTGGCGCTCTTGCAGCTGCTCACGGAGCGCGGTCTCCCGCTCAACACCCTGCAAGTACGCACGCCCACGTTGGAGGACGTGTTCCTGTCGCTCACCGGCCACCGACTCCGCGACTAGGGCCGGCCACACCCGAATCCGACCGCCTCATGGTGCCGTCTCGGAGGAAAACGCGATGCTCCGCAGCCTCACAGTGCTCACGATCATGCAGACGCGGATGCTCCTACGCAACCGCATCACCCTCGTCACCAGCCTCGGCATTGGCCTCATTTCCATGCTGCTCTTTGGCGCACTCTTCGGATCGGAAGGAACCGACCTGCTGCGGTTGGGGATCGTAGACGAGGATCGTCAGCAAGCCTCCGTCCAGATTATCGAGAGCCTGAAAGCCTTGGAGGCGCTGGACATTACGGAGGGTGAGCGCGATTCCGAGCTACAAGCCCTGGCGGCCGGCGAGCGACGGGCGGTGCTCGTGATCGGCGCCGGCTTTCAGGAGCGCCTGGCGGCGCGAGATGCCACCATCCAGGCGTTCTACGACAAGAGCAACCCGGTGACCTCCGCTGTCGCCCGCTCGGCAATCCAGAACATCGTTGCCGGCCTGAACCGCAGTTTGCAGGCCAGCAGTCCCGATCCGGTCAAGCTCGAAGAATCCGAAGTGGAAGCCGAGGTGCGGCGCATCATTGACTTCATGACCCCGGGCTTGGTGGGCATGGTCATCATGTGGGCCAACCTCTTTGTGGGCACGCGCTTGGTCGAATGGCGTCAGAAAGGGGTGCTGCGGCGCCTCGCGGTCACGGGCCTGCGCCCCATCGAGCTGCTGGCAACCCAAGCGGCAGCGCACCTGCTGTTCTCCCTGGCACAGGCCGCCGTGCTGATCCTGACGGCCTTTCTCGTGTTCCGCGTAACCGTGAAAGGGAGCTACGGGCTGCTGGCGTTCGTCGTGATCGTTGGCACGCTCTGTATGCTTGCCGTCGGCTATCTCTTGGGCAGTATGCCCCGCGACGCCGATAGCGCCGCCGGCGTAACCATGCTCGTCTCGTTCCCGATGATGTTCCTCGGCGGCTCGTACTTCCCCACCGACGGCGCCCCCACGTTCTTACAGCCTTTGATCCAGGCTTTGCCGCTCACCTACCTCAACCACGCCTTACGCACGGTGATGATGAGCGGTGGCGGCCTGCTCGACATCCAACTGGACCTCCTGGTGCTCGCCGGCTGGATGGTCGGCGCGCTCCTCGTCGCCACGCGCCTGCTCAAGTGGGACTGACTTCCCTACCGACGGCAGCTCAAGGGCCACGGTCTGCGTCTCTCCGTCTCCGCTATGCTTGACACAACCTGGATTATTGACTATCCTACACGGAATACTGGGTTTTCCCGGCTGGCCGTCCCGGCGCAGCAATAAGGTAGTGTAGTAATTTCATGGCAGCGATGACCTCGGTAGCCGCACCGACTGCCGCGTCACAATCGCGGTGGTCCTACTTCACCACTGCCGGCGTGATTGCCGCCGCCGTGGCGCTGGGCTTTGCCCTGGTGCTCGGCCGCGTATGGGCCGCGGCGGCGATCTACTGGATTGTGGGCCTCGCCTTCGGCTTCGTGCTCCAGCGCAGCCGCTTCTGCTTCACTGCGGCCTTCCGTGACCTCTTCCTCCTGGGCGATGGCCGGATGCTGCGCGGTGTCTTGGCCGGGTTGGGCGTTGCCACGATAGGGTTCGCGTTCGTGATGTACAACTATGTCCCCCGCCTCGCCCCGGAGCAATTCCCGGCCTTTGCCGGCATTAGCCCCGTTGGCCCCACCACGCTGATTGCCGGCCTGATGTTCGGATTCGGCATGGTGATTGCCGGTGGCTGCATGTCGGGCAATCTGTATCGGATCGGCGAGGGCTACCTCGCCTCCGTAGTGGCCCTCCTCGGGATGTTGGGCGGCCTCATCGTCATGATGCTGACCTGGAACTGGTGGTACGAGGTCCTGATTGCCCGCCAGCCAATGGTGTGGCTACCCCACACGCTAGGGTGGACGGGGGCCGTCGTCCTGACCCTGCTGGGACTCCTGGGTGTCTATGCGCTACTCGTCTGGTGGGAGCAGCGCGCCGACATGCTCATGCCCGCATTCCCCGCCGGCCCGGAGCTACCACCGACAAGCGTGCGTGACCACTGGGCCGGTGTCCTGCGGCGCGTCTTTGTGACGGGCTGGCCCGCAGTCGGTGGTGGCGTTGCCCTCGGCGTCATCGGCATGGTGTCGTATCTGTACGAACGTCCGGTCGGTGTGACCGGAGAGCTAGGCCGCTGGTCGCACGGACTGTTCGAGTCAGTCGGCGGCGGGCACGTCGAGCTTGCCGGTGCCGACCTTGGCCCCTGCATGGCTGTTGTTGCCGGTGTGCTCGCCACGAAAGAGCTGTATATGGTGCTTGGCCTGGTCGCCGGCGCGTTCGTGGCAGCACTGCTGGCTGGAGAGTTCAAGATCAGGGCGCCGCGCCAGGGCCGGCGGTACGCGCAGGCCCTCGGCGGCGGAGTCCTGATGGGTTATGGCGCCGGCTTGGGGATTGGCTGCACACTGGGGGCCTTTTTCGCCGGTATTCCCAGCCTCAGCTTGAGCGGCTGGGTCTTTGGTCTAGGCTTGCTCGGCGGTGCCTGGGCCGGTGTCAAAGCTATCCGCCGGATCGGCTGACTGCATACACAAGGGAGGTGTTGGCTATGGGCCAAGTTACCCAAGAACGGACGACGCTCGACGTGCGCGGTGAAATCTGTCCATACCCCATGCTGCGGGCCAAGGAGGCTATGGAGGGTGCGGCGCTCGATGAGGTGCTCGACTTGCTGACCGACCATCCGCCCGCGCTGACGACGGTGCCCTGGCAGGCCCAGAAGCTGGGGTTTACCGCTGAAGTCCAGGAGTTGGGAGGCGCGGAGTGGAAGATCACCCTGTCGCGGCCGGACGACACGTGAGCCGGCCTGACCACACACTGAAACCGGAAAAGGAGAGCAATACGATGGAGTTACAACTATCTCGGCGTGGCCTGCTCGGTACGAGCGCCGCGTTGACTGCAACCCTACTACTGGCCGCGTGCGGAGAAGAAGATGCCGCCACGGGTGGCGCCGATGGTTCAATGGTTGACCTGCTCGTCGAAACCGACTGGCTTGCTGACCACTTGGAAGACGACAACCTGCGGATTGTAGATGTGCGTAGCCCGGAAAAGTATCAGGAGACCCACCTTCCGGGGGCGATCAACCTCACGACCGGGGCGCTGGACCACAAGGTCAATGAGTTTGTTAGCGATGCACGCCCGGCTGGGGAGGTTGCCGAGATCGTCGGTGCCGCCGGCATCGGCGATGACCACCACGTCGTCATCTACGACGACAATCGCTCCGTGATCGCCGCGCGGCTGTTCTGGGTTTTGGACTACTACGGCCACCCCCGCCTCTCGATCCTCAACGGTGGCTTTCCCAAGTGGACGGCCGAGAATCGAGCCGTAACACGACAAGCACCTCGCTTCGAGGCGGCGACCTTTAGCGCCACGCCCGATCCGACCAAAGTTGCCGACAAGGACTACATCCTGGCCAACATGGGTGGGGACAGTGTGGCGCTTTGCGACGCTCGCACCCCGGATGAGTACACCGGCGCGGACGTGCGTCGTGGCGCCGGGCGTGGCGGCCGCGTGCCGGGCGCCATCAACATTGACTGGGTGAATAGTGTGACCGGCGATGAGACCCCCATCTTCAAGGCCCTGGCTGATCTGAAGCAGCTGTACGAGTCGGCCGGTATCACGCCGGACAAAGAGGTCATCACCTACTGCCAGTCTGCCGTCCGCGGCGCGCACGCGTACTTCGTCCTGAAGCTGCTCGGTTACCCGAGGGTGCGAAACTACGACGGCTCCTGGCAAGATTGGAGTAACAACCAGAGCTTGCCCATCGAGAAGGGGTAGGGGCGCGATAAATCGCGCCCGCGCCCCCGTCATTCCCGCGAAAGGAGACCTTTGCATAACCCCCGGATGGAGTGCGAGAGGGACAATGATCCACTCCTCGCTAACCTGGGAGGATCGGTTTTTGGATTCCCGCTTTCGCGGGAATGACGAGTTATGCAAAGGTCTCCGAAAGCGGGAATCCAACCCCCTCTCTATCGCTCCGCGATGGAGAGGGGGCCGGGGGATGGGCCAAAGCCGCACCACACCTGGCACTATCCGTGCGGCTTTGGCCCATCAGCGGGTGAGGCCAGCCGCCCGCGGCTCCCCGCGGAAAAACCTACCCTTGTCAGGGACCATAGGGGGGCCACTCACCTCGGTACGGAGCTACCCACCCACGCCCCGACACAAACCTCCCATCCTGTCTATCCATGTAACTACCTACCTTTCCCGGCCTTACCCCAGCCCTCTGGCTTCCCATCCCCACTGCAGTCCTTCCATTTGCTAGACTGACCGCCAGCCACCAGTGGTCAGCGCGGTCCGCATGACGTGCATGGTGAGGAGGCGCCGGTATGAAGCGCTTGAACATCCAAGAGGCCTTTGTAGGTGAGGCCAACCCCAACCAGGAGGGTACTGCCGCCGAAGAGGCCGATGAGGTCGTCCTGCTTGCCGTCCGCGGTGGGGAGATCACGACGGTCGTCGAGGGCGGCACGCCCGACGATTTGGTCGTGATGGACGCCACCGTCCTACGGGGCGCGCTCCGGCTGGAGAATGAGCGGGTACTCATCTTCGAAATCCATCGCGACGCCTCCGGAGCGTTCTTCGATGACGAGCCGGCGACGTTGCACTATCGCCGGCACGAGGGCGCCGGCGCCGGTCTGTCCACCGTTGGCGATGCCGCCTACCTGGAGCAGCCCGCAGAGGAGCGACCGGCGCCAGCCACCGGGGCGGGCCGTCCCGGTGTGGCCAGCGACATTATGAGTACCCCGGTCATTACCACGAACCCCGCCGAGGACGTGGCCAAAGTGACCTCGATCTTGAGTTTTCACGGCATCACGGGGATGCCCGTCGTTGACGATGCCGGCGCAGTCGTCGGCGTGGTCAGCGAAGCGGACGTGATTAGCCGCCAGGGGCAAACCGTCGCCGAGATTATGAGCACGCCAGCATACACCATCGCTCCGGATATGCCTATCGCCGAGGTCGCGGCGGAGATGACGCACCGGCGCCTCAAGCGACTCCAGGTTGTCCGTGACGGTCGGCTGGTAGGGGTGGTCAGCCGTGGTGACATTGTCCAGTGGCTCAGCGGCACCACGAACAGCTAGCGGGGTCGCCGGCTGCACCTTGCCCCTCGCCCCCTCGTCGAGCGATAGAGAGTAGGATAGAGCAATGCAACAGAAGTCGGAAAACCACAAGGATTGGCAGCAAAGTGGCCTTGTTCGCCTCTGTTTAGTGTCAATCAGTGTAACTGCGTGGTTATTTACAATAGCGATCATGACCCCTATTGTAGCTACGATCATTTTCTGGCCGGATATAATGATCATCCGAGATAACCTCGTGCGGGTATCAGACAATCTAGTACAAGCGTCAGACAACCTAGCGCAGGCGTCAAGCGATCTACCGCAAGCCTCGGATAACCTCGTGCAGGCATCGGGCGGCCTACCACAAGCCGCGAGGAATCTGGCGCAGGCATCGAGTAACCTGGCGCAGACAACGAGCAATCTAGCGCGAGCGTCAAATAACCTAGCGCAAGGGTCAGCCGACCTCCGGGAAGGTCCGGAAGCGTTGGGGGGATTGCTCGCTGCTATGCTTCGGACGCTAGTTGGAAACTAGCCACAGACGGTATCGATTTTCCCCGGCATCTCGCCGCGCTAGGTATAGTAAGCGCGTGCCAACGCCTCGTATTGCCCTGGTGATCCCGGCCTGGAATGAAGCCGAGTCTATCGGCGCGGTGCTGTCCGAAGTGCCGCCCGCCGTGGTTGATCGTGTCCTCGTCGTCACCGGCGACAGCACCGACGGCACGGATGAGATCGCGACCGACCTGGGCGCCGCCGCCTTGCCCCAAGCACAGCCCGGCTATGGCGCGGCCTGTTGGGCGGGCGTCTGCGCTGCGGAGCAAGCCGGGGCCGAGATCGTCGTCTTTCTCGACGGCGATTATGCCGATCCGCCCGCCGAGCTACCGCGCGTGCTTGCCCCGCTCCTGAACGGACACGCCGACGTTGTGCTTGGCCCGCGCGACCTCGCCCAGCACCCGGAGGCCCAGCGCCTCCATGCGCGGTTCGGCAACTGGCTGGTGCTGACCATCCTGAGTCTGCTCCTGCGGCGACGGTTGCGCGATCTCCCGTCGTTCAAGGCCATCCGCATGGACTGTCTGCGGCAGCTCGCGATGTCCGAGATGACCTACGGCTGGACGACCGAGTTGGTAGTCAAGGCCGTCCGTGCCGGCCTGCGGATTGTCGAGGTGCCCGTGGCGTACCGCCCGCGACTGGCCGGCCAATCCAAGGTATCGGGCACAGTGCGCGGCACGGTAGGCGCGGCCTGGAAGCTCTGCACCTGCGCCCTGCGCTATGCCCGCTGGCAACCGGCGGCCGTTCCCGCCGTCAGCGCCGCCGGGGACACGGAGCGCACCTGATGCCGGGGCGCAGCGCCGTCTACGTGGTGGCGAAAGCTCCCCGTGCGGGAGTCAGCAAGACTCGCCTGTGTCCTCCGCTCACGCCGGCAGCAGCGGCACAGTTGGCCGCGGCCTTCCTGTTGGATTCGGTGCATATCGTCCGCCAGGCCGGGCTGGACGCACGGATCATCTGCCGCGATGACGGCGAGCGCGTGGCCTTGGAGCGCCTCGTCGGCGACCAAGCGACGGTCGCCGTTCAATCCGGTCATGGCCTCGGCGCCGCTCTGGAGTCGGCCTTTCGGCTCGGTTTCGCCTCCGGCTGTACCGCGGTCGGTGTCTTGGGCAGTGACAATCCGACGTTGCCGCCGGCGGCGCTCACTGAAGCCTATGCCGCGCTCGCGGCCGGGAGCGACGTATCCATCGGGCCGAGCGAGGACGGCGGGTACTATCTGCTGGCAGCGCGTGCCCTCTATCCCGACCTGTTTCGCAACATGGTCTGGAGCACGAGCGAGGTAGTGGCGGTCACGTTGCAGCGGTGCGCGGCGGCCAACTTGCGCGTCTATCTCGCCCCGGAGTGGTACGACGTGGACGAGGCCGCCGACCTCGACCGGCTCCGCGCCGATCTCGCCAGTGCCGAATCCCCCGCCGCCCCCGCCACCCGCGCCGCGCTCGCTACGGTGCTCGGTCAGTAGCAAAGAGCCTCAGCCTCGTCATTGCGGCGCAAGCCGCAATCCAGTGGCGAGGAGCATTTTTGTAGCATGGTCATAGCCGGTTGCTATTAGGCGTCTCCAGCATCAGGTTGGGGTTCCCGTTCCAGATCGACATTCTCGTCGTACCCTGGTCTGAACTCTTTGATCTCTGGATCCGGGGAAGAACCCGGATAAAGCCGCAGCAAATCCCATTCGTTGATGGCGGCGCGGATTTTGTAGCGCATCCGCCCCCGGAACCCGGCGCCGCCGGCCTTTCCTTGCAGTGGCGGGGCGTCCCAGTCGTAGGTGTCGCTGTAGAGTTGCCGCAGCTTGTCCACTGTGACGTTCACGTCATCGTCGCTGGGGGGTGACAGCGGCTCGCACTTCCGTTCCAGCATCCCCATGCCGATCTCGGCGTGGTCGGTGATGTCCTTATACCGGCTGCCCTCCAATTTTGGCCCCATAAGGTCGCGGTCTTTCTTGTCACCGTCCGGGCTGATGATGACGGAGGCGAAGTCATCGGTTACTGTGCCGACGACGACTAGGGCCGGATACGTTTCGTTGACGCCTTGCCCCAGCCACCGGGCCAACTCGGCGTAAGACCGGCCACGCTGCAATATAGAGTAGGAGCCGATCAACTCGATCTCGTCCAGCAGGATCACCCATCCCTTGTACCCGGCGCCTTTGATCAACTCAATGGCGAAACGCAGGCGCTGCGGCGGCAAATCAGCGGCTTTGGGTGCGCGGAAGGAGAAGTTTTGCAACTGCCCGATTTGCCTCAGGCCGCTCTTTACTCTGGAAATTAGTATCCGATCTCCTGCCCAAAACGACTCGATCTCACCGTTAAGCTCCAGGTCTCCCGATCTTTCGTGGACTAGCAGGCTGGCCGGAAACATCGGGCTGATGAGGCCGTTCGCAGCGGCGTTGTTGGCCCACATATAAAACGCTGCGTATGCCTTGGAGTCCGGCTTGATGACCTGTCCTAGCTCTTGGATCAATCTTCCGCTGCGGTCGGGTATCCGCCCGTTTTCCACTGCCGACTTGTACACCTTGCCCAGATCGTAGAGAGGTGTCTCCTTGCTGATGACCACCTTGCTGCACACGAACCCCCGGTCAAGGGCCTGGTGCTCCAGGTGAGCTAGTAGGTGTGACTTGCCGGAACCAAAGTCTCCGGAAACCATCATTCCCTGAGAGTTCTCCAGCGGGTTGGCGGTGTCCATGGCTTTGGTCAGCATTTTCGCGAATCGAGCTTCCGCCCGCGGCTGGTTACAGCCCAGGAGTCGTACCGCCTCCCCATTGGGCACGCCGTTACGAAACGCTTCCATCGCCAGCCGGCCAGCCAGGGCCGCGTTGCCGTCAGAGTGCAGCACCATTTCGTCGGTCTCCTTGCGACAGCCGCACCAGTGCAGCGACCGGATTGACCAGGGTTTTGTCACGCACGTCATCCATCACTCTGGTACGCAGGGCTTGGTAGATGCCGTAGCCCCTGGCGGAGTTCTCGTCGAGGAACTCGTAGTTTGTTACCACGACCAGCAGCGTTCCCGACAGCCGATCAACGCCGTCGAGGAACTCGCGCAGCAGTTCGTAATGCTCCATGGCCATGGCTTTGGTGTAGTACCGCTTGCCGTCTTTGGGGTTGCGGGTCACGGTCACGCGGGAGTTGTCCAGCAGAATCACCGTCCCGGCACAGCCGACGTGGTGAACCCAGTAGAGGGCCGATTCGATGAAGTACCTGGCCGTGGTGCGGTTGATCGCGGTGTAGATGGAGAAGGGGCGGACGTTGCCGATCCGCGTGTTGGCGCCGGTCAGCCAGGCCAGTAGCGGATGATCGGCAGGTAACGATTCCTCATTCATCAGGCAGAGATGGCTCATAGCCACTCGGAAGTCTCGCGCCATATTCGGATTCTTGAAAACGCTGTTCTGTATTGTGGGCCTCATTTCGAAGAGGACGGATTGCGTTTCGAGGTTATTGGCGCCGGCGATGGCGTCGAAGACGCTGCCGCCGGCGGGATCAATCCCTTCAACCCGAAAGCCCCTTTCGGCAGCGAGCCGCAGTGCTTGCCGCCGCGCCAGCAGCGGCCAGTCGATCTGCGCGGCTATCCCGAAGAAGATGTCCTGCGGCATGTACGCGCGCAGATCAGCCGCGTTCAAGTGGATGAACACATAGTCCCACTCGTGACAGCGTCTCTTCAGCGCCTCGTACAGGTCTATCTTCAACTCGTCGTCGGGAGTTACGGTAAACTTGATCGAGGCGCCGCCGTCCTTGATGAAGGTGGACAGATATTCTTCGTCGACGAATCTCAGCCAGTCGTCAAGCGGAATAGCGTTCTGCATCAGTCATCCTCGGTAAATCTGATTCCATAGTACTCGACAGCGTGTCCATCCGGCCCGATGAAGGAGAACAAGTCACTTGAACGCCGCCGGGTGCCAGTAGAGGCCGGGAGAGAAACGACGGCACCCTTCCTGGTACGCTGGGGGCCGTCCGCATCTAGGGCGTACAGGTCCCTGGTGAAGTCGCTGCGGTCATACTCACGCCGGATACCCGGCAAAGCGGTGAGCAGCCTGTAAATCTTGTTCAACGGTACGACACGCCCACTGCTCTTTACCAAGCGGCCCGAAGATTCACCGCTCACGATCTCGGAGTAGACGCTATAAAGCGTTTCAAGAAAACGGCTTGACTGATAGCGGTTGGTCTTCTGCTGATTTTCTAACAGAAGACTGGTCACATGCGATGGCTTGATAGTGGATATCTGCTTCCTGTCGACTCTGACCGCCCGTTTCTCCGGCAGGACTCGCACAATAGACGGGTGAGAGATCAAGAGGCCGTCCCGCTCATAGATGTTCAATCCCATTCCCTTGGCAACGTAGCGGAGTTCAGCATCGTAGTGGTCGTTGAGATACTGCTTCTCTTCCTCGTCCCGGAATGGCCAGGAAGCGGTACAGTTGACCACCTTCTGCCGCAACTCACGCTCAATGTCATTGAGCCTGTCCTGAGCGCGCCTGATGGCGGTGATATTCCCGGTGTTGGCTGCCCGCTCCAGAGCCTTGGCCTGTTTCACCAATTCCGCAGCCGACTTTCGCGTTGACTCCGCGGCACGTTCAGTATCGCTGAAGGCTTGTTCGAAGCTAACCACTACCTACTCCTTGGGAGAGATTATAGATGTCCGCTCGCTATTGTCAACTATCCCGCCGGCACCAGCCGGGTTTCGGCCTCAAGGTTGGCGCGCACCGTGGCTTCGTCCATCCAAAGCGGCAGCCGCCGGTCTTCGAGCCACAACTGCACTTGGTCCCGGTAGTGCGGGCTGTCGGGATGCGCCGACTGGCCGGTCGTGCTGGTAGCCTCGGCGTACCCCGACTGGGAGAGGTCGGCGAGGAAGCGGTAGGTCGAGCCGCTCGCCGCCTGGAACGGCTGCTCGAACGATGGCCCGGCGGCACGCACAGTGCCGTTGCCGCCGCTGGTCGGGAAGGGACCGAGATCGAACCGCCGCGCCAACTCCGGCGAGTGCTCGCCGAGCGGGTGCGGGAAGGTGACTTGGTGCAGGCGTCCCCAGCGCCAATTCGCCGGATCGGGACCGGCTACCTCGACCAGCCATTCGACTGCGGCTATGTAGGCGGCGCGGGCCTCCTCGCGGTAGTCCGTGTCGGGAAACCAGCCCATGTCGTCGCCGAGCAGCAAGCGGTGGGCAACGGCTCCGGCTTGACCGGCGGCGAGCGGGGCAAGCTGCTCCGGGAAGTGCGCGGCGGCGATGCGCTCCAGCCAGCGTTGCCAGAACGCCGTGAAAACACTAGCGCCTATCGCCTCGGTATCGAACGAGCCGTTCCATTCCGCCAGGTGGCGGTAAGCGGCGCGTGGCCGTTCGCCGGGGACCGTGCCTACGAGCGCCAAAAGCGCCGGCAGGAGGTCCACCGCGCGGGCGTGGAGCACGTCGCCATGGATAGCGGCGATCTCGTCGGGTGAGTGCCGCGCCGCCCCTTCCAGCCGCTCGCGGATGCGCCGGAACCGGTACCCGTCGGCCCACCCGCCCAAGCCGAGGTACGGCATGTCCGGCGGGTCCTCGGCCCATGGAGGATTGTTGGCGGTCGCTACCCACCCGCGCGGCGGGTCAATCAACTGCGGCAGCCGGTCGAAGGGCAGCGTCCCCTGCCAAGCATGGTCCGGATCGTTGGCCGGGCGAAGGCCCCGCAGCGCGATCTCGCGTCGCGGGATGTGGCTGGCAACGTGGTAGCCGATGCGCCCGGTGCGGTCGGCGAACACGAAGTTCAGCACCGGCCCGGGCCACTGTTCCAGCGCCGCAAGCGTCTCGTCCGCGTTCCGGGCGCAGTTGATCGCCAGCATGGCTTCCAGCCCGGACTCCACGCTGTCTTCCAGTCCGCTCCAGCGCAAGCTAATCGGTGAAGCTGCGCCGCCGTCGGTAGTCGGTGTCCAGGGCAGTAGATCGTTGACAATTGGCCCGCGGACCGTGCGCCGCACGATCAACGTCTCGTCCGGCGCGCCGCGCACCTTGATCGTGTGCCGCTCCGTCTCGAACGCACGCCAGGTCGTGCCGTCGCGGTAGTGGTCACCGCCGGGCGCATCCGTCTCCTCGATATAGAGGTCGCGGATGGGCGCCACGTGGTTGGTCACGCCCCAGGCCGTGTGGCGATTGCGGCCGATATACGTGCTGACCGTGCCGACGTAGACCGCGCCGATAGAATCCAGGCCGATGGCCGGGCACGTCAACTGCGCCTGAAACCACTGGCTCGGCTGATCGAAGGTGTTGTGCGGGTCGCTGCACAGCACGGGAAAGCCGGTCGTCGTGCGCGAGCCGGCTACGGCCCAGTTGTTGCTGCCCTCGCCGCTGGCATCACCGCCCGGGACGGGGCCGGGCGTGCCGCCGGCCGGCCCCGGCACGATAGTCTCCTCGCCGGCCTCGACCTCCAGAAAGGCTGCGAGTAGATCGGCCGGTAGCGTCCGGCGCGCCGCTTCGATCAGCGCAACCGGTTCCAGTCGCCCGGTCAGCATCCACCAGCGCCACCGCCACAGCGCCACCGAGTCGGCGGGTGTCCACGGCGCCGGCTGATAGTCGAGGATGCCGAATTCCTCTGGCAACGTAGCGGTCTCGATGGCGGTCCGGCGCCAGGCGTTGATCCCGGCCGCCACGCCTGCCAGCAGTGTCGCGGTCGGGCCGCTGATCGTCTGCGCGACTGCATCGGCCGCGGCCGCGATGCCGACGGTCAGCATCTCGCGGTCGTTCGCCAACGCCTCCGGTCCCATGACCGCGGCCAGCTCGCCGCGCACCCGGCGCCGCATGTAGTCCAACTGCCAGAGCCGCTCGCGGGCAACCGCGTAGCCCAGCCCTACGCCCAGGTCATACGGCTCGTCGGCGCTGATGTGGGCGATGCCCCACCGATCCCGCAAGATCGTCGCCGCCGTGCCAACGGGGCCGTTCTCCACCTGTGGCTCGATCCGTTCCATATCTCTGTCTCCTTCTCGCCGGTCCCCTGACAAGGGTAGGTTTCTGTGTAGCGGCGCGATGAATCGCGCCTAGACAATCGTCATTCCGGCGGAAGCCGGAATCCAGGGCATTCGTCGCCCCCGCTGTCTACGCCACTTCCCCTTCTCCCGTGCTACCTCCCTGTCCCCACAGGAGAGCCGGGAGAAGGTTCCCTTCCCTGGTAGCTCGATCCGGGGGAGGGCTAGGGTGGGGGCTAAGACCACTCCCAGCCGTTGCCGGCGCGGTCAGCAACGCCCCGCAGCGACGGCCGCCACAAAGTCCTTGGCGCGGGCGGTGATGGTGGCGAAGTCTCGTTGATCCACGAGATCACGATGGACCAGATCGCTGCCCACGCCCAAGGCCGCGGCCCCGGCACGCATGAACTCGGCGGCGTTGTCCAGATTCACGCCGCCCGTTGGGACGAACGGAATGTCGCCGAGCGGCCCGCGCAGGTCGCGGAGATAGCGCGGCCCCAGCCCCCCGGCCGGGAAAATCTTCACCAGATCGGCGCCCTGCTGCCAGGCGGTCACCACCTCGGTCGGTGTCAACGCCCCGGGTACGACGGGCACATCGCGCTGGTTGCAATACGCGATGACGTGCCGGTCCGTGTTCGGAGCGACGATGAAGCGCGCCCCGGCGCTCGATGCTTGCTCGGCACTGGCAACGGTCAGCACGGTCCCGGCACCGAGCAGCACGTCGTCCCGGTAAGCGTCCGCCAACTCGCGGAGCATGTCGGCGGCGCCCGCGCTGTTCATCGTCACCTCGATCACCTGCACACCGCCGGCGCTCAGAGCCTCCACCGTCTGCCGGGCCAACGCCGGGGCCGTATGGCGCATGATGGCGATAATGCCGGCCTCCGTCATGCGCTCGACCAGCGCGCCCTTGCCTGTTCGCTCCACTACACTAACCATGACTGCCTACTCTGCTCCCATCCACCCGCCGCGAATGATAGCAGGAGGCCCTCCTATGTCCCCCCCGCCGCAGCGGGGGGACGGCGTGTTCCCTCCCCCGTCGGGACGGGGGAGGGCGAGGGTGGGGGCTATTGACCCGGCGGTCGCCGCACCCGCGATGGGGTAGGATTCAGAAACGTGAGCGAGCGAGGGAAGACGATTGTGTCCGAGCCGGAAGACAGTGCCGACATCCTGGCCGATCTCAATACGGCACAGCGCGAGGCGGTCACGGCGCCGGCCGGGCCGCTGCTGATCCTCGCCGGCGCCGGTTCGGGCAAGACGCGGGTTATCGCGCACCGCATTGCCTATCTCATCCGCACACAGGGCGTGCCCCCGCACCGCTTGGTGGCCGTCACGTTCACGAATAAGGCTGCCGGCGAGATGCGCCAGCGCATTATGGCGCTCACCGGCGACGCGGGCAGCGTCGTGACGTGCGGCACCTTCCACTCCGTCTGCGCTCGCTGGCTCCGCCGCGACATCCGTCATCTCGACCGCGATGGCAGCTTCACGATCTACGACGACGACGACCAGCTCCGGGTCATCAAACGGTGCATGACCGACGCCGGCATTAACCAGCGGATGATTACGCCGCCGGAAATTCGCTCCGCCATCTCGCGGGCCAAGGACGAGCTACTCCTCCCCGACGAGTACGCGGCGCAGGCGTCCGACCGCCCCTACGAGCAGGCCGTCGCGCGGGTCTATCGGCGGTATCAAGCTGCCCTGGAGGAGGCGAACGCCCTCGATTTTGATGACCTGCTCCTGACTACGCTCCGGCTCTTCGAGCAGGTGCCGGAGGTGCTCGGCTACTACCAGCAGCGGTATCAACACGTGCTGGTGGACGAGTACCAGGATACGAACCATGTGCAATACGAGATTGTCCGGCGGCTGGCCGCCCAGCATCGCAATATCACCGTCGTCGGCGATGACGACCAGAGTATCTACTCGTGGCGGGGCGCCGACATCCGCAACATCCTGGCCTTCGAGGAAGAGTACCCCGACGCGACGGTGGTGAAGCTCGAACGCAACTACCGCTCCACCCAGCATATCCTCGATAGCGCCCATGGCGTCGTCCGGACCCTGCGCTCGCGGAAGCCGAAACGGTTGTGGACCGAGCGAGCACCCGGCGACGCGGTGGTTATCTGCCAGGCGCTCGATGAGCACGATGAAGCCGGCTTTGTCGCCAACGAGATCGAGCGCCAGGTCGGCGCCGGCCGGCGGCGCTACCGGGACTGTGCGGTGATGTACCGCATGAATGCCCAATCGCGGAGCCTGGAAGAGACCTTTGTCCGCCGGCGTATCCCGTATCAGCTGGTCGGTGGTACCAAGTTCTATGCGCGCCGCGAGGTCAAGGACCTGCTCTGCTACCTGCGGCTCGCCTACAACCCGGCGGATGAGGCGAGCCTGCGGCGCGTCATCAACGTGCCGACCCGTGGCATCGGCGCTCGCACCGTGGCGACCCTGGATGATTGGGCCGCTCGGCGCGGCGAGCCGCCGCTGATCGCGCTGCTGTCCCTGTACGCGGCCGAGCAGCGCGATACCGAGCCGGCACCCCCTTTCCGCGGCCGCGCCCGCACGGCGTTGCTGGGGTTTGCGCGGTTGATGGCTGACCTGAACGCCGCCGCACGGGAGATTCCCCTGGAGGACCTTTTCGATCAAATGCTTGCCCACACCGACTACCGCGCCGCGCTCGAAAAAGGTGATCGGTTCGAGGAGCGGTGGGAAAATGTCCTGGAGCTACGCAACGTCGTCAGCGAGTACACGGAGCTGGAGCCGCCGACGGGCCTGCTCGCCTTCTTGGAAGAGACTGCCTTGCACGCCGACCTCGATACGCTGCGTGACGACCGCGATGCCGTCACCCTGATGACGCTCCACAGCGCCAAGGGGCTGGAGTACCCGGTCGTCTTCATCACCGGATTGGAAGAAAATATCCTCCCCCATAGCCGGTCCAAAGACACCCTCGAAGAGCTGGATGAAGAACGACGCCTCTGCTACGTGGGAATAACCCGCGCGATGGAGCGGCTCTACCTGCTCCATGTCCGCCAACGCAACTTATGGGGGAGACCGCAAGAAGCCGACCCTTCCCGCTTTCTCACTGCGATCCCAGAGAGTAGCGCCAAGCAAATGCAGACCGCCGCGCTCCGCATTCGGGCCAGCGGAGGCCAACCGGCCACCTCGGCGGCGGTCCGTCCCTGGAGCGGCCGCGTTTCCTCGACCGGCTGGACTCCCGCGCGTGGCCCTGGTGCGCCAGCCCAAGCGAACACGCCGCCGGCGACGCGGCCGGCGAGCGGCGACCCCGATTGGCGACGGCTTGGCATCCGCTCTGCCGCCGAGCTATCGCAGCAGCCTGCCGGTGCCGACGCCGGACCGCCGACTTATCAAGTCGGTGATCGAGTGCAGCACGGCGCGTTCGGCGAGGGCAGCGTCGTGGAGTGTGTGCTCAACCGGCGCGGTGAGCAAGAAGTACGGGTGCGTTTCGACACGGCCGGCGTCAAGCTGCTGCTCGCCACTGTTGCCCCCATGACCAAGCTCGACGAGGCATAGGCCGAGGAGTACTTGTGATACAATACATACGCACATCCACGAGTGAGGAGGCTGTGACATGGTGACCTCGATTCGACTTGCTCCCGAAGCCGAGCAACGGCTTGATTTTCTAGCGGCGCAAACCGGGCGTCCCAAGTCGTTCTACCTGCGGGAGATGATTGAACGTGGCCTGGAGGATGTGGAGGACTACTATCTTGCAATGGATGTGCTGGAGCGTGTTCGCCAAGGCAAGGAGCGGGTGTATTCCGCTGCCGAAGTGAGGCAAGCACTTGACTTGGACGACTGAGTACACCTCAACGGCTAGGACCCAGCTTCGCAGACTTGGCAGGCGGATGACTCGACGCATTGTAGATTACATGGACGGACGTGTTGCGAGATCGGATAATCCGCGGAGCCTGGGTAAGGCGTTGACTGGTACTCTGGGTGGATTGTGGTGTTATCGGGTAGGGAATTGTCGCGTGATCTGCGACATTCAGGACGATGCTTTGCGTATCTTGGTGGTGAGGGTTGGCAGCCGTGACAAGGTGTACCGTTGACGGCTGCCTGGTCGCACCCAACACGATTCGCCTACCGACCTCTTGGTGGCGTGAAGAGGTGAACGAGCATGGCGGCTGAATACATAGACATCCTGCGTACCGAGCTGGAACGGCAGCGCCAGTTCCTGTCCGAGGAAGAGGAGCAAGTGCTGCTGAAACCGGCGTCGTATGAGAGCGAGGACGACCTCGCCCTCGACTCGGTGAAGCGCCGACAGCACACCTTTGTCCCCATCCTCCGCGACCGATTCGTCCGCGACGGTCGGCCGCTGGAGCAGTGGTGGGACGTGCTTGCCGAGGAGGAGCGGCTGCCGGAGGACCGCACGATGATCGGGAACATGGTCGTGCAGGTGCTCGATTGGTCGGCCCGCACCAGCGATCAGAAAGCCATGATGGGCGGTTTCGGCAGCAAGCTGCTGCTGGTCGCGGCGGTGCTAATCGGCTTTTTCGGCACCTTCACCCTGGCGGTGGGCGCCTGGCCGGCCGGTATCGTATTGCTGGTCATCACCGCGGCCCTCTGGATCGGCGCGCGGGTCATCGGCCAGTTGACCGCCGAGCGCGTCGGCGAGCTTGTGGAAGAGTACAAGCGAGAGCCGGAGCCGGAAGAAGACGCCACCGCAAACGATGATCCGTCGGAGCCGGCAACAGACGATCCCGATCCCGCTCCACCACCGCCGTAGGGGCGCAACATGTTGCGCCCACGCCCCCGTCATTCCGGCGGAAGCCGGAATCCATCCTGCTCATCCCGGCATCCCGAAAATCCTGATGCAGACAAAAACCTACCCTTGTGAGAGGGCAATATCCCCCGCTCCCCGCGCCTACTTCGGCTCCGGCAGGAACTTCCGCCAGCCGCTGGCGGCGCCGTTGAGTCCCTGCTGCTGCCACCAGAAGTAGTGCAGTGGCGAGGGCCGGCGCGGCTGCCGGATGAGACTCATATGCGCGTCGGCGGGCGTGCGGGCGCCCTTCCGATGGTTGCAGCGCCGACACGCGGTCACGACGTTATCCCACGTGTGGCGCCCGCCCCGCTGGCGGGGAATCACGTGGTCAACGGTCATATCGCGGCTTTCGTATCCACAGTACTGGCACGTGTGGTTGTCGCGCAGGAAGACCTCGCGGCGGCTGAGGCGCACCATGAGCCGGGGCCGCTTGACCATATACATCAGCTTGATGACCGACGGGCGCGGATAGACCTGGCTGACGCCCACCAGCGGCTCTGCCAGCAGCTCCAGCACTTCCGCCTTGCCGCGGAACACCAGCACAAACGCCCGCCGAACATTGCAAATGTTCAGCGGCTCGTAGTTTTGATTGAGGACGAGGACGCGCGAGTTCATCCCGCTCTCGCTTGCTACTACCGTGACCCGGTAGCTCCGGCCCGCTGGGCTGCGCGAGAACGACACGTTCCCGCTGTGCCGACTGACCGATTCTAACACAGGGGCTGCCGTTGCAATCATCGCAGCGGCAGTTGCAAGCGTCCGCGCCTCCCGCCATTCCCGCGACGGGAGACCGTTGCATAACCCGTCATTCCCGCGCCAGGAGACCGTTACCTAACTCGTCATTCCCGCGAAGGCGGGAATCCAAAAACCGGCCCTCCCGGGTGAGCGAGGAGTGGAGCATTGTCTCTCTCGCACTCCATTTGGGGGTTATGCAAAGGTCTCCGCAAGCGGGAATCCATGCCCTCTCCCCTTGCCGACTCTCACAGGGGTAGGTTTTTCTGTATTTTTCTGTAGGAGGCGGTTTGGACCTAACCCCCGGCCCCTTCCCTGCAGGGAAGGGGAGTGCTGGCGGCGCCGGCCCACCGCTGCCGGCCAGGGAAGAGGCACTGCCTGGGACCGATAGCCCCTTCCCTTGAGGGAGGGTTTGGGGGGTGAGGCCAGCCGCCCGCGGCTACGTGCGGCACACCGGGTAGTCGTCCTGCGCCGGCATGGTGGTGGCCGGGTAAGGATCACCAATGGTAATCCGCGTGAAGAACTCCGCATCCGCCGCCGTCACGTCGCACCAATAGAACCCGAGCGCCTGGAACGTTGGCAGGTCCGGCACGTGCCGCCACTGGGCCAGCTCCGCATCATAGGCGAGGATCCGGTCATCGCCGCCGTCGAACCGCCGCGCCAGCTGCCCCGGCCACGGATATTGCTCGTCCAGCGGGATGGTCAAAATCACTCCCACCGGGAACGTGTACTGCGCGAGTACCTCCGCCCACGGCACCGCGTACACCAGCGGACTATCCGGCGCTATCCAGAGGCGCACCACCTGGCCGTCACTTTCCCGCCGCACGACCGCATAGGTCTGCCCCAGGTCACCGTCCCGCACAAAGCCGAGGGCAATGACCGTTTCGCCGTCCCGACTGATCCAGCCAATGCCCACCTCGATCTCCATGCCTGGCTGATCGTGAGGCTGCAGCACCAGCAGATCGCCGGCCGTCTCGCTGGCCGTGGCGGCCCCGGTCTGCCCAATCATGGGGTGTGAGGATGGTTGGGACGTTGTCGTCGACGCTCCACTACTCCCACTGCTGCTGTCATCGGACGGCGTGGTGGGCGTCGGTGTCGGTGTTGGCTGGGGGGTGGAGGTGGGGGGTGGAGGTGGGCAATGCCAATGTGGGCCGCCCGGGCTGCCGTCTGCCTTGTTGTGATCATGATGCAACCGATCGAAGGGGCAGCTACCTTCACCAAGCGGGCCATACCCCGAATGGGTATGGTTGTTCCAGTCCTCAACGGTCGCCGCTATGCCCACGACCAGGGTCAGCATGAGGAGTGCGGCGGCGGCGGCTGAGATCAGCTTAAACATTGGTCATCTCCCCCTGACGATGGCTTACGGAACGGACGGGGAGATTTTGCCGAACATCGGCTCATTGTGTCAAATAAATCACACCCTGCAAGATGCAGATACTAATATGTTCACAACATCTCTCCCCCCTGACCGGGGTAGGTCTTTTGTAGGGGCGTGATTCATCGCGCCCACCCCTCCCGTCATTCCGGCGGAAGCCGGAATCCAAACGCCCCTTCCCTGGAGGGAGGTGGTTGGGGGTAGGTCCGCCGCCCCCCATACGCCAGCCGGTCGGCTGCCCTTGCTATCATTCACGCTGGTCAAGCAACGCGAGGTCAAGAGCGCAGATGAGCGCATCAGTGCCGGCCGCCGAACAGCGGGCAGACGACGCCAGCGAGCGGATCGTTGCGGCCCCCGCGCTGGCGCAGTGGACGGCAGCCGTGCTCGCGGCGCTGGGAGTATCCGCGTCGGATGCAGAGCTTGTCGCCGATACGCTGGTCCAGGCCGACCTGCGCGGTGTCCATTCGCACGGTGTCCAGCGTATGCCCGGCTACGTCCAGCAGCTACAAGCCGGCACCATCGTCGCAGACGCGCAGCCCGAGGTCGTGCATCGCACCGCCTCAACGGCGGTACTCGACGCGCATCGGGCGATGGGGCAGGTGGCCGCCCACGCCGCCATGCGGCTGGCCCTGGAGCGTGCAGCGGAGGTCGGTCAAGGCGCGGTCGCTATTCGCAACAGCACGCACTGCGGCGCCCTCGCCTACTTTGCCATGCTGGCGCCGCCGGCCGGCTGTATCGGCTTTGCCGCCACCAATGCCGGCATGAACATGCTGCCCTGGGGTGGGCAGGTCAAGATGGTCGGCAACAACCCACTGGCCTACGCCGTACCGACCGGCCGCGGCTTTCCGCTGGTGCTCGATATGGCCACCAGTGTCGTCGCGGGCGGCAAGCTCGACGTAGCGATCCTCCGCGGCGAAACCATTCCCGTCGGGTGGGCGCTAGGCCCGGACGGCCAACCGGCCACCGATCCGACCGTTGCCCGCGCCGGCTCGCTACTCCCCATCGGCGGACCGAAAGGCTATGGCCTGGCCGTCGTGTTGGACATCCTCTCCGGCGTGCTCGCCGGCGGCCGGTTCGGGGGGAGACTGGGTGGAGCCGGTTCGAGCCATTTCGTGCAGGCGCTGCGGATTGATGCCTTCACCCCCGCCGCCGAGTTCCTGGAGCGGATGGGCGCCTTGGTGGATCAGATTCATGACTGCCCGCGTGCGCCGGGCGTGGATCGCATTTATCTACCGGGCGAAATCGAGCACGAGCTGAGTACGCGGCGCCAAAAGGAGGGCATTCCGCTACCCACGACGCTCACCAACGAGCTAACGGCATTGAGCGAAACGCTAGGCGTCGCCCCGCCGCTCCTTTGCGGAGCGCAAGAGCCATAGAGCATCGTCATTCCCGCGCAGGGAGACTTTACATAACTCACCATTCCCGACAAGGGAGACCGTTGCCTAACTCGTCATTCCCGCGAAAGCGGGAATCCACGTCCCCCCGCCGCAGCGGGGGGACCATAGGGGGGCTATATCCCTAATGGTATCCAACCGCGTATGGCGCGTGGCGGGCCGCTGGCTGCTCACCACCCTCGCTACGGCCGTTATCGCGCGCTGGCTGCGCTGTGCGCTCGAAGACCGCCCCCGGATGCGCCGCGCCCATGCGACGGAAGAAGAGGTCGGCCTTTCGGCGACGCGGTACGCTCGCTTCATGCGGTATTCGCCGATGATGCTAGTCTACCGCCGAATCGCGCTCCTAGCCGGCCAGCGTCTCGCAGCGGCCGGCAGCGATTCCGGCCGGCCGCGGCGGGTACTGGACGTGGGCTGTGGGCCGGGGACGTTGGCCGCCGCCATCGCAGCGGCGCAACCGGACGCCACAGTACTGGCCCTCGACCGCTCGGCCGATATGCTGCACGCCGCCCGCCGGCAGCAGCACAGTAGCCGTATCTGCCTTATTCAGGGCGACGGTGCGGCCCTGCCGCTGCGGGACGAGGCTGTTGATCTCACCGTCGCTACGCTGGCGCTGCACCATTGGCACGACGGCGAAGCGGTGCTGCGCGAGGTGCGGCGGGTCCTGCCTGCGACCGGTCAGCTGCTCCTTTTCGATCTGCGACGCGACATGGCGCTGCCGATCTGGTTGCTGATGCACCTGGTCACGCTGTTCCTCGGCAGGATCGCGCGGCTGCCGGGCAATGACCCGGCCGCGTCGGTAGCGGCAGCCTACACACCGGCGGAGGCCGAATGGCTGGCTGGCCGGGCCGGACTCCGCGGCGTGTTCGCGTGCAGCGGATTCGCCTGGCTATGGCTCGACGGCACACGCAATCGGCCCCCACCCTCACCCTCCCCCGTCCCGACGGAGGAGGGAACATAACCGTCCCCCCGCCGCAGCGGGGGGACCATAGGGGGGCTGGCACCACCAATTGACGGTGTTTCCGAGCGGCAGTAGGATTCCCAGCATCAGGTCGGATTCAGTGTGCCGATACGAACGGGCCGGGAGGAGTATATGATTTTCGCCAGCGATCTCAGCGTCCCGGAAGGGCCGCTCCTACTTGCCGACGGCAGTTGGCTCGTCGTCGAAATGGGGCCGGACCGGGGCTGCGTGACGCACGTCAGCGCGGACGGGCAGACCAAACGCCGGCTCGCCAGAACGGGACGACCCAACGGATTGGCGGTGGACAAGGACGGGGCTATCTGGGTAGCCGAATCCCAGGACCCCGCCTTGCTACGTATGACGATGGACGGCGCGGTCGAGGTCGTGCTGACCGCGTGCGGCGATGAGCCGTTCCTGTGGCCCAACGACGTGGCCTTTGGGCCGGACGGCGCGCTGTACATGACCGATTCGGGCATTCGCTTCGCGGACTTCATGCAGGGCACCGAGGTCCGACCGGACTTTCTGGAAGTACCCATGTACGGGCGCGTCTACAAGATTGATACCGCGACGCGAGCCATCGAGACGCTCGACTCCGGGCTGCGGTTTCCCAACGGCATCGCCTTCGGGCCGGACCAGGACCTATACGTCAGCGAAACCCTGACCGGCATGGTCTATCGCTACCGCTGGCAAGACGGAGCGGTCGGCGAGCGGCAGGACTTCGGGAACACGATAGACCCGCAGAATCCGGCGCCGTTCAAGGGGCCTGACGGGATGAAGTTCGGCACCAACGGCCGGCTCTACGTGACCGTCTTCGGGCAAGGCGACGTCACCGTGCTGGCGCCCGACGGTGCCGTGGCCGAGCGCATTGCGCTGGCCGGCTCGATGCCCACCAACCTCGCCTTTGGCCCGCCCGGCTCCCAGCGGATCTACGTCACGGAAGACGAACACGGCACGCTGGAAGTCTGCGCCGTCGGCACCGACGGCTTGCCTCTATACACCTAGCCGAGCCTCACCCCCGGCCCCGTCCCCCTGCGTAGCGGGGGGCCATAGGGGGGCCGGGCCAGCGCAATGGTGACGACAGGATGACTGCGAGCAGCTTTGCCGAGATCGCCGCCGGCTACGCCAATGCGGTTGCCGACAATTTCCGCCAGCCTGTCGCCGCGCAGCCGGAAGACCAGCTCAAGGCTCCCGTCGGCGAGTTGCTGCGCGCCACCGGGAGCGTGACGGACCTCGACGTGCGTTGGCGTACCGAGGTGCGTGCAGATGACGTACATGGACGTCCCGACCTCGGTGTGATCGTCAGAGGGCTGCTGACGGGCCACGTCGAGCTGAAGCGGCCGGGGCTGGGCGCCCGGCCGGAGCGTTTCACGGGCGCCAACCGGGCGCAGTGGCTCCGCTTCAAGGCGCTGCCCAACCTGATCTACACGGACGGCTCGGAGTGGAGCCTCTACCGCGCCGGCAAGCTGGTCGCGCGGGTCCGCATCGCCGATGACGTGAGTGAAGGCGGTGACGTGCCAGAACTGCACAATCAGTTGAAAATAGGTGGTGCAGTTCTGGCGTCGTCAGCCGCGCGGGCGCTCGACCACGAGTCCCTGACGCCACTGGAGCGTCTGTTCAGCGCCTTCCTCTACTGGGAGCCGGTTGTGCCGGGCACGGCGCAGGGCCTCGCGGAGTTCCTGGCGGCGCTGGCCCGTATCCTCCGCGACGAGGTGCAGCAGGCGCTCGTTCGTCCGGACAGCCGCTTGCGGACTCTTGCCAATGAGTGGAGCGGCATCTTATTCCCGGAGACGGATGACGCGCAGTTTGCGGACGCCTACGCGCAAACGCTGACGTATGCCCTGTTGCTCGCGCGGTTCGAGGGTGCGGAAAGCCTGCGCCCGGCCTTTGCCTCCGAGACGCTCCAGCGCGAGCACGCGCTGTTGGCCGAGGCGCTCACGCTCCTGGAAGTTCCCTCCGTCCGCGAAGAGCTACGGATGCCGATTGAGCTACTGGAGCGGGCCATTGGAGCCGTGGACGCGGTGAAAATTCAGCACGAGGGCGACCCGTGGCTGTATTTCTACGAGGATTTTCTCGGCGCCTACGACCCCCAGCTACGGAAAGACCGAGGCGTGTACTACACGCCGGTAGCGGTGGTGCGCGCGCAGGTCCGCTTGGCCGCCGAGCTACTGCGGACCCGCTTCAACAAGCGGCTCGCGTTCGCGGACGACGACGTGGTGGTGCTCGATCCGGCCGTCGGCACCGGCACTTATCCCCTCGCCGTGCTGGACCATGCGGCCGACGCGGTACGCCAGCGACTTGGCCCCGGTGCCGTCCCCCAGAAGCTGCGTGACCTCGCCGGCCGACTGCACGGATTCGAGCTACTCGTCGGCCCGTATTCGGTTGCCCACCTGCGCGTCTCGCAACGGCTACGCGATGCCGGCGTGACCGACCGACCGGCGAGGGTCTATCTCACCGATACGCTGGAGTCTCCCCACCGGCTATCGGAGTTCACGGCCAGCATCTTGCAGGAGCGGCTGATCGAGGAGCGCCAGCGCGCGCAGATCGTCAAGAAGGACGTGCGTGTCTTTGTCTGCCTCGGCAATCCGCCCTACGACCGCGAGCAGCGGGATGCGGAGAGCGAGGGCGGCCGACGCAAGGGCGGCTGGGTGCGCTACGGCGATGAGGGGTCGGACGAGCCACCGGTCCTCGAAGACTTCCTCGAACCGGTGCGTGACGCCGGCGGCGGGGTCCATCTGAAGAACCTGTACAACGACTACGTCTACTTCTGGCGCTGGGCGCTGTGGAAGGTGTTCGACTCCACCGAGCACGCGGGCATCGTTACCTTCATTACGGCCTCGTCGTATCTGCGCGGCCCCGCGTTTGCGGGTATGCGCCGCAAGCTGCGCGAGGTGTTCGACGAGCTATGGATCATAGACCTGGAAGGTGATAGCCTCGGCGCCCGCAAGACGGAGAACGTGTTTGCTATCCGCACCCCCGTTGCTATCGCCATCGGTGTCCGTGCAGGACCGCCGCAGCCGGAGAACCCGGCGCGAGTCTGGAAAGTCCGGCTCTCCGGCGCTGAACCGGAAAAGCTCGCGCAGCTCGCAGCGGTAGAGGCATTCGCGGACCTCGACTGGCAAGAGTGCTCGTCCGGCTGGGATGCGCCGTTCTATCCCGCCGTCAACGGTGGCTACTCCACCCTGCCGCTAGTCACGGCCATCTTTCCGTGGCAACATTCCGGCGCCCAGCTCAAGCGAACCTGGCCTATCGGCGAAACCCGCGCAGTGCTTGCCGCGCGCTGGCGCTCCTTGATCGAGCAGTCGCCGGCAGCACGACGTGTGGCGCTCAGGGAGACCCGTGACCGCAAGGTTGACCGTCGCTATCCGCCGTTGGTGGATGGAGACGAGCGTGCCCCGCCAATTGCTGCGCTCGATTCGTCAGCCCCGCTGCCACCCGTGGTACGGTATGCCTATCGCTCGTTCGACCGGCAGTTTGTGCTTGCCGATTCGCGTATTGGTGACCGCATACGTACCGATCTGTGGCGTGCCCACGGGGACCAACAGGTCTACATGATTAGCCTGCTGACTCACGTGCTTGGACATGGACCGGCCGCGACGGCTGCCTCGCTAATCCCTGACTTGGACCACTTCCGGGGTTCTTTCGGTGCCAAGCATGTTATCCCGCTGTGGCGGGACGCGGCGGCGACGCAGCCCAATGTCACGCGCGGCCTTCTGGAGAAACTCAGCGCTGAATACGGAGCGCCCGTAGCCCCGGAACGCCTGTTTGCCTACGCCTACGGCGTGCTGGCGCAGCCAGCCTACGTCGAGCGTTTCTGGGACGAGCTTGAGCTACCGCCGCCCCGCCTACCGATCACGAAGGACGCCGGTCTGTTCGAGCGGGTAGCCGACCACGGGGCGCGGCTGCTCTACCTGCACACCTACGGCGAGCGATACGGCGGCCCGCACGATGACGGCTCCGTACCCCAAGGAGCGGCGCTCTGCACCAAGGCGGTGTCGCTCGACGAGTACCCGGCAGACTTTTCGTATGACGAAGCGGCACGGGTGTTGCGCGTCGGCGACGGAGAGTTCGCGCCGGTCGCGCCGGAGGTGTGGACCTACTCCGTCTCCGGCTTGCAGATCGTGAAGTCCTGGCTAGACTACCGCAAGCGCAAGCGGGCCGGGCGCCGCTCCTCGCCCCTCGACGACATCCGACCCGCGCGCTGGGACTTCACGGAAGAGCTGTTGGAGTTGCTCTGGGTGCTCGAAGCGACGGTCCGCCGGCAGCCTGAGGGCGCTGCGCTGCTCCAGGAAGTATGCGGGTCCGCCCTCTTTGCCGCGCACGAGCTACCGATCCCGACGGACGCGGAGCGCCAGCCGCCGCAAAGCACGCCGCAGACGGCCGGACAGCTAGAATTGGGCAGTGTCGCGGCCGGTTGAAGGTGCGGCTGCCGATAGCGGACGGCTGCCGGCAAGGGAGGCGATGTGACGGAGACGGCGCCTGTGCTGGAGGTGCGTGACCTGGTCAAGGACTTCGGCGGTGTGCGGGCCGTGGACCACGCCACGCTGGACGTGATGCCGGGCGCGATCACGGGACTCATCGGCCCCAACGGCGCGGGCAAGACGACGCTCTTCAACCTGGTCTCCGGGGCGCTGGCGCCAACCAGCGGCCGGATTGTCTTCAACGGCCGGCGCATTGACGGGATGAAGATGCATCGCACCTTCGGGCTAGGTCTCATGCGTACCTTCCAGATTCCCCGCGAGATGAAGCGCATGACGGTGTTGGAAAACCTGATGCTGGTCCCGGCGCCCCAGCTCGGCGAGCGCGTCTGGGCTTCCTGGCTGCTACCCTGGAGGGTCGCCCGTCAGGAGCGCCGCATCGAGTCCCAGGCGTTGGAGGTGCTGGAGTTCGTCAAGCTGGCGCATCTCGCTAATGAGTACGCCGGCAACCTCTCCTCCGGTCAGAAGAAGCTGCTGGAGCTGGCCCGCACCCTGATGGCCGAGCCGAAGCTGGTGCTGCTGGACGAACCCGGTGCCGGGGTCAACCGTACCCTGCTGCGTCAGTTGACGGCCAGTATCTTTCAGGCCAGCGTGGAGCGCAATGTCACTTTCCTGATTATCGAGCACGACATGGACCTGGTTATGACGCTATGCGACCCGATCATCGTCATGGCTAACGGGGCGGTTGTCGCGCAGGGCACTCCGCAGCAGGTGCAGCAAGACCCGCAGGTGCTGGAGGCGTACTTGGGAGGCGCGGCCGATGGCCCTGCTTGAAGTCTCCGACGTGATAGCCGGGTACGGCGAGACCGACATTCTCCACGGCGTATCCATCGCCGTGGACCAGGGCGAGATCGTCACGATCATCGGGCCGAATGGCTGTGGCAAGTCCACCTTGATGAAGGCCATCGTGGGCCTGGTCCGGGTCAAGGAGGGCCGTGTGTTCTTCCAGGGCACGGACATCGCCGCCCAGCCACCGGAGCAGATTGTACGCACCGGCCTCTGCTATGTACCCCAGTCCGCCAACGTCTTTCCGTCCCTGAGCATCCGCGAGAACCTGGAGATGGGCGGCTTTGTCCGCAGCGATGACTACCGAGGGCGGATCGAGGAGCTGTTCGCGCTCTTCCCGGACCTGGCGCGGCGGCCCACGCAGTTGGCCGGCAGTCTGTCCGGCGGGCAGCGTCAGATGCTCGCCATTGCCCGCGCCCTGATGCTGGACCCGACGCTACTGCTGCTGGACGAGCCTTCCGCCGGGCTGTCCCCGGCGATTATGGCCTTGGTGTTCGAGCGTATTCAGGGCATCAACCAGGCCGGAGTCTCCTTACTCCTCGTGGAGCAGAACGCCCGCGAGGCGCTGCGGATGTCGGATCGGGGCTACGTGCTGGCCTCGGGGCAAAACCGTCTGGAGGATAGCGGCCCGGCGCTGCTGGACAACCCGGAAGTCGTGCGTCTCTACTTGGGCGGCCGCCGGTGAGGAGATGGCGCGATGAGGTGTAGAATTGCTCACTACCGCCGCGCCCGGTCGGCAGAGACCCGATGAGTACGCTGCAACGCGCCGCCAAACGCCTCCGCCTGGCGTGGACGCCGGGGTACACCACGCTCGCCATTGTGGTCGTGGCGCTGGCTATCGGCTTTCTCCCCTTCGTCAAAATGGGGCTAGTGGTCAACGGCATTTTTCTGGGCGCGATCATCGCGCTGGGCGCCATCGGCCTCACCCTGATCTACGGCATCCTGAATTTCGCCAACATCGCCCACGGTGACTACATGACGGTGGGCGCCTATCTGGCGCTGTTCATGGTCGGCAGCGTGTTGCCGGCCGTGGGGATCGAGGGCCAGGGTCTCGGCCCGTTTACCTTCGGCTACCCGTTGCTCATCGCGCTGCCGGTGGCCGTGGCGGTGGTAGTGGCCGGGGCGATTGCCTTGGACGTGGCGATTTATCGTCCACTCCGCCAGCGGGGTGTGAATGCCGTGGTGCTGGCGATGGCCTCCCTGGGCGTGGCTATCGCGCTGCGGGGCCTGGTGCAGATTATCTGGAGTGGGAGCACGCAGCACTATCCCCGCGAATCGCGGCAGGTCTATCATCTGCCCATGGACGTGCGGATACCACCGGACGGCATCTTCATCGCCATCATGGCGATCATCCTGGTTGTGGGCGTCTACCTCGTGCTGACCCGCACCAAAATGGGCAAGGCGATGCGCGCCACCGCCGACAACCCGGAGTTGGCGCTGGTCAGCGGGATCAACACCCAGCGCGTTATCCACTGGACCTGGGGAATGGGCGCCGTACTGGCGGCGACCGCTGGCGTGCTACTGGCAGTGTTTCAGGCGCAGTTGCTGCCGATCATGGGGTGGAAGTTCCTGATCCCCTTGTTCGCTGCCGTGATCCTGGGCGGCATCGGCAACCCCTACGGTGCGTTGGTCGGAGCGTTTATCATCGGGGTAAGCTCCGAGGTCTCCACGCAGTGGATCAATCCCAGCTATAAGCCGGCGGTGGCATTCGGTCTGATGATCGCTATGCTGCTCGTGCGGCCCCGCGGCATATTCGGCGGCTCGGGATGAAGAGGCACAGCGCATGGACGTGACCGGCATTGCGGGGTACTTGGCCGGCTTCATCATCATGGCCGGCATCTACGCGGTGTTCGCGCTGGGGCTGAACGTCCACTGGGGCTTTACCGGCCTGTTCAATATCGGCATTGCCGGCTTCTTTGCCCTGGGCGCCTACACGACGGCGCTGCTGACGACTCAGCCGCCGGACCCGAACCTCTTCGAGGACTTCAAGTTCGGCGGCAATTGGTCGGGACTGCCGTTCTTGGACCTGGGAGTGGACCTGTGGTTCTTGCTGGGCCTGGCGGCGGCAGCAGCGGCGTGTGGGCTGATCGCCTTAATCATCGGCTACGTCACCCTGCGGCTGCGCGACGATTATCTGGCGATAGCCACCCTCGGCTTGGCGGAGGCGGTCCGGCTGTTCTTCCTCAACGAGAAGTGGCTGGCCAACGGCTCCAAGGGCTTGTATCGGATACCCAAATTCCTCGGCGACCTGCTGGCGCCGGAGCATTACGATTACCTCTATCTGGTCGTGGTGTTGGTTGTGCTGGCAATCCTCTTTCTCGCGGTGGAGCGCGCGGTCAAGTCCCCGTGGGGGCGCGTGCTCCGCGCCATCCGCGAGGACGAGGTTGCAGCCGCGGCCAGCGGGAAGAACGTGTTCACCTTCAAGCTCCAAGCGTTCGTGCTGGGCGCGGTCATCATGGGCATTGGTGGGGCACTCTACGCCCATAATGTCCGCTTTCTTTCCCCCCTGACCTTCGATCCGCTGCTCGCAACGTTCGTCATCTGGGCGATGTTGATGGTGGGAGGGTCCGGTAACAACTGGGGGGCTGTCCTGGGCGCGTTCGTGGTCTGGGGTATTTGGGCCGGGACGCAGTTCTTGCCCGGCGTGTTTTCCGACCCCAACTTCCGCTTTTTCATGATCGGGGTGCTCATCGTCGCGGTAATCCTGGTCCGCCCCGGTGGTATCCTGGGAGAAGTGCGGCGCGTGACCCGGACCGCCGACGGTTAGCGGCAGCGGTTCCCGTTGTCCCTAGAAAAGGTCGTCCAGGTTGGTGGTGAAACCAGGCAAGGTCGGTGAAGTCAACGTCTCGCCAGCGCCGTAGACAGCCGCCTCCGCAAAGTTGCCATCGTCGAGCAGCAGCACCGTGATGGTCCGGGTATCCGGGTCCACCAGCCAGTATTCACGCACGCCGTACCGTGCGTACAGCGCCCGCTTGAACCTCCGGTCCCGCTCGGCGGTAGACGGAGAGATGATTTCGACGACCAGGTCCGGCGCGCCGCGGACGTTCGCACCATTGAACAGGATATGCGCGCGCTCATTGGAGACGAACAACAGGTCCGGCTGCACCACATTCGTATCCGACAGCACCACGTCGCAGGGAGCGGAAAAGACTTCTCCCAAGTTCCGCTCCTCCACGAATTGAGCCAGCCGCCGGCCCAATTTCATATCAGTTCGCTGGTGCCCTAGACTGGGTGCCGGGACCATAGTGAGTTCTCCGTCCAGCAACTCGTAGCGTTCGTCGTCCGGCGTGTGGCAGTAGTCGGCGTAGGTGTACTTGAGGGCGGCTGGTGCCGTGATCATCGCGGTCCTCCTCCCTAGAAGATGTCGTCCAGGTTGACGGTGAAACCGGGCAAGGTCGGTGAAGTCAACGTCTCACCAGCGCCGTAGGCAGCCACCTCCGCAAAGTCGCCATCGTCGAGCAGCAGGACCGTGACGGTCCGGTCGTCCGGGTCCACCAGCCAGTATTCGTTGACACCGTATCGTGCGTACAGCGCCCGCTTGAACGTCCGGTCCCGCCCGGCGGTAGACGGAGAGATGATTTCGACGACTAGGTCCGGCGCGCCTTGGACATTGTCCTCGGTGACGATGTAGGAACGATGATTGGCGATGAACAGCAGGTCGGGCTGCACCACGTCCGTGTCCGATAGCACCACGTCGAACGGAGCGGCGTAGACCCGCCCCAAATGGTTTGCGGCCACAAAGTTGCCAATGAGCCGCCCCAAGTCCATGTTAACCCTTTGGTGAATTTCTTTCGGCGATGGTGACATGACTAGCTCTCCGTCCAGCAGTTCATAGCGTTCGTCGTCTGGGGTGCGGCAGTAGTCGGCGTAGGTGTACTTGAGAGCGGGTAGCGCCGTGACCATCGCGGTCCTCCTCCCTAGAAAAGGTCGTCCAAATCAACGGTGAAACCGGGCAAGGTCGGTGAAGTCAACGTCTCGCCAGCGCCGTAGTGGGCTACTTCCTCAAAGTCGCTGGCGCCCAACAGCAGGACCGTGACGGTCCGGGCGTCCGGGTCCACCAGCCAGTATTCGCTGACACCGTACCGCGCATAGAGCGCCCGCTTGAACCTCCGGTCCCGCTCGGCAGTGGAGGGAGACAGGATTTCGACGACCAGGTCCGGCGCGCCCTGAACATTGTCGCCATCGAATAGGATGTGGGCGCGTTCGTTGGCAACGAATAGTAAATCGGGTTGTACCACGTCCGTCTCCGACAACACCACGTCGCAGGGAGAGGGATAGACCCTCCCCAAACCACTCGTCTTCACAAACATATGGAGCAGCGCCCCTAATTCCATGCAAATCATCTGGTGGGGTAAGCGTGGTGCCGGTGCCATGACCAATTCTCCGCCCAGCAGTTCATAGCGTTCGTCGTCCGGGGTCAGGCAGTAATCGGCGTAGGTGTGCTTGATGGTGGCTGGTGTCGTGACCATCGCTGTCCTCCTCCCTCCTAGAAAAGGTCGTCCAGGTTGGCGGTGAAACCGGGCAAGGTCGGTGAAGTCAACGTCTCGCCAGCGCCGTAGACAGCCATCTCCGCAAAGTTGCCATCGTCGAGCAGCAGGACCGTGACGGTCCGGTCGTCCGGGTCCACCAGCCAGTATTCACCGACACCGTACCGTGCGTACAGCGCCCGCTTGAACCTCCGGTCCCGCTCGGCGGTAGACGGAGACAGGATTTCGACGACCAGGTCCGGCGCCCCCTGAACGTTGTCGGGAGTGATGATGTAGGTGTGCTCGTTGGTAACGAATAGTAGGTCGGGCTGCACCACGTTCGTGTCCGATAGCACCACGTCGAAGGGAGCGGAAAATACCTCTCCCAAATCCATCTCCTCCACGAATTGAGCAAGTCGCCAGCCCAACTTTGCGTCAATTCGCTGGTGGGACCGATTCGGTGATGGTGACAGGACCAACTCTCCGTCCAGCAGCTCGTAGCGTTCGTCGTCCGGGGTCAGGCAGTAGTCGGCGTAGGTGTGCTTGAGGACGGGGGATGCTGTGACCATCGCTGGCCTCCTCCCTAGAAAATGTCGTCCAGGTTGACGGTGAAACCGGGCAAGGTCGGTGAAGTCAACGTCTGGCCAGCGCCGTAGGCAGCCATCTCCGCAAAGTTGCCATCGTCGAGCAGCAGGACCGTGACGGTCCGGTCGTCCGGGTCCACCAGCCAGTATTCGCGCACGCCGTACCGTGCATACAGCGCCCGCTTGAACGTCCGGTCCCGCTCGGTGGTAGATGGCGAGAGGATTTCGACGACCAGGTCCGGCGGGCCTTGGACATTGTCCTCGGTGACGATGTAGGCACGATGATTGGCGATGAACAGCAGGTCGGGCTGCACCACGTTCGTGTCCGATAGCACCACGTCGAACGGGGCAATATAGATTTCTCCCCGGCCATGCTCCGTCACAAAAGCATGGAGCAGTGCTCCTAATCCCAGGCAAATCGTCTGGTGTGCCCTATTGGGTGACGGTGACATGACCAGTTCTCCATCCAATAGCTCGTAGCGTTCGTCGTCCGGGGTCAGGCAGTAGTCGGCGTAGGTGTACTTGAGAGCGGGTGGTGCCGTGACCATCGCAGTCCTCCTCCCTAGAAAAGGTCGTCCAGGTTGGTAGTGAAGCCGGGCAAGGTCGGTGAAGTCAACGTCTCGCCAGCGCCGTACCGAGCTACTTCCTCAAAGTCGCTGGCGCCCAGTAGCAAGACAGTGATAGTCCGGGCGTCCGGGTCCACCAGCCAGTATTCACCGACACCGTACCGCGCATAGAGCGCCCGCTTGAATGTCCGGTCCCGCTCGGTGGTAGATGGCGAGAGGATTTCGACGACCAGGTCCGGTGCGCCGCGGGCGTTCGCGGGAGTGATGATATAGGCGCGCTCATTGGAGATGAAGAGCAGGTCCGGCTGCACGACGTTGGTGTCCGACAGCACCACGTCGTAGGGTGCGAAGAAGACTTGGCCCAAGCCACTTGCCTTCACAAACATGTGGAGCAGCGTCCCCAATTCCGCGACGGTTATCTGGTGGGTACTATTGGGTGCTGGTGACATGACCAGCTCTCCGTCCAGCAGCTCGTAGCGTTCGTCGTCCGGGGTCAGGCAGTAGTCGGCGTAGGTGTACTTGAGAGCGGGTGGTGCCGTGACCATCGTTGCCCTCCAAATCTTGCTGCGCGGACCGTCTGTCCTAAATCGTACACCGATCCTATATCTGATGCTCAGACCGGCCGCTATCAGGTGGTGGTGCGGGTACAAAGCAACAGGGGACGGCTCTTTCGAGCCGCCCCCTGGAACGGTGGTCTCTGTTGTGCTGCCACTCAGGAGTTAGGGAAACTCGAACCGGCCGGTGGACTTGATCTTCCCCCCCTCGACCTTCCAGATCTCGATGGGGCCGACCACGTCGCCATTCTCGTCGAAGTCCACAGCGCCGCCAGCGCCCTCGTAGTTGATGTCCTGCCCGGCGGCGATCAGCTCCAGGCCCTTTTTGATGCCGTCCACGCCAGGACCAACCATTTCGCCGGGTGGATTAGCCACGTCGCGCAGCGCGTCGCGGATCGCCGGGGAGTCGGTTGTCGTCCCGGCCTTGGCGGCCGCCAGAGCGATCAGCACCGCCGCGTCATAGTTCTCGGCAATGAAAGGGTACTCGGGCACTACGCCACCATAGGCGGCCGCGTAAGCGTCCAGGAACGCCTGGCGCTGGGGGCTGTCCGGAGCGCCTGGCGCCGTGCCGAGCGTGCCTTCGAGCTTGTCCCAACCGACCACATCGATCATCTCCGGGGACTTGGTGGCATCAACGAACAGGAACTTGTCGGAGTAGCCGCCTTCCAGGGACTCACGGAGGTAGATCTCCGCCTGCCCGGGATAGCTGATCGCCACCAGCACGTCCGGATCGTCCGCCGTAGCCTTCTCCAGCTCGGACTTGAATGTCGGCTGGCTGTCCTCATGCGGGACCTTGCCGGTGATCGTTCCCCCCAATTCCGTGAAGGTCGCCGCAAACTGATTGGCCAGCCCCTCGCCGTAGGCGTTGTTGAGGTACATGACGCCGGCCTTCTTATGCCCTTCTTCCTGGGCCAGCCGTGCCAGCACCACGCCTTGTGCGGCGTCCGATACCGTCGTGCGGAAGAGAAAATCGTTATCTTCCAGCACCGTGATAGCCGGGGACGTGGAAGCGCCGCTGATTTGCAAACGCTGCTTCGGGATGCTCACCGATGTAGCCACCGGGAGGGTCACGCCGCTGGCAAGGGCACCGACGATAGCCACGGCGTTTTCCACGTCCACGAGGGCACGAGCCGCGTCAACGCCTTGCACGGGGTTGGTGCCGGTGTCGGCGCTGATGATGACCATGGCCGCGCCGCCGATACCACCGGCCCGGTTGACGTGATCGGCAGCGAGCGCCGCGCCGTTACGGTGGGCGGGGCCGAAGTAGGAGAGCGAGCCGGTGAACGTGTTGAGGTGGCCGACGATCAGCGGTGGCAATGCTTCCTTCTCGACGACCTTCTCCACTACCTTCTCGACCACCTTCTCTTCTACGATGGTCTCACCGCAGGCGGCGGCCAGGAGACCGCCCACGACGGCAACTCCCCCCGCTAGATACCCTCTCCGGATTGTGCGTACCATCCTCTTCTCCTCCTTTAGCCTACTCTACCTGGTAGGGTGCGATGGGGCGGCATGAACAACCGTGTTTTCCAAACGTATTCTAGCACAGCCGGTTGCGCTGCCGGAAGCGGTACGAGAGGCTGTATCGCAGTACGTCGCCCGGAGGCAATCCCCGTAGCGGGGCGATGATCGCGGCGAAGGGTCTACCCGGCCCGTCGGGTTTGTGCGGGCTGTCCGACAGCGGCGATCACCGCGTCGCGGCCATCCGCCAAAGTCGGAATCCGGTTACGCCCACGACCAGGACGAACAGGGGATCAATCAGCGACCACATCTCCAGGTGAATCAGCCCGACCGCTGCCGATTCGGTCTCGGGGAAGAGCGTGCCGAAGAAGTTCCAGTAGTACCACAACGCCAGTACGATGGAAGCGTAAAACGCCAGATTGACTTCGAAGTACTGCCTGGTGAGCGATCCGTCCGCTTCCTCACGATCCAGGGCACGCTTGGATAGAAGGTTCACGATCAGCGCGATCAGCACTGCCGGGGCCATGAAGTAGCTCAGAAACGTCCACACTGGATAGTCTACCGACCCGTCGTGGTAGATCGGCGTGGCGATCCAGTTCATCCCTACGGCAAAGGCCAGTACAATATGGGCGACCGCGAGCACTCGCTTCAGTATCGCCATGGCCCCCTCCTGCGGCTATCGTCCGCGGTGACCGATAATACCCCAGACGTTGCCGCGCCGACAACGCTCTGCACGCTGTTGTAGCAGGCGACGGTCAATGGGTTGAGCGGGTTACGTGGTGGGGGGAGGTCCCAGTATGCGGTACCCCAGATTCTCCTCGGTCCGCTCGGCTACGGGCAGGACCTCGATGATGACGTGGGACACTCCGACCACGTCGCCGTTTTCGTCAAAGCTGTAGTTGTCACCGATGGCGCCACTCCACGTCAGGTTGTACAGACAGTCCCGGAAGCCGTCGGCATCCTGGTCATCGTTCGTCTGCCGGAGGCATTCTGCCGCGATGTAGACGTTGTCGTAGGCGGAGCCTTGAAACCAGGGCCAGGGCGCGACGACGCCGTAGCGAGCCTTGTAGTTCGCTAGGAAATCCTTGCCGATAGTGGTGTCCAGGTCGGGATTGGGGACGACAGCCCGCAGGCCGGTCGCGGCCGCGCCGGCAATACGGAGGGCGTCCGGGCCGGTGGGCACCACTTCGGAGTAAATGGGGCCGGTGTAGCCCAACTCGCGAGCCTGCTTGACGACGGTGCCGCCGGAGGCTTCTCCCTGCGCGGCCACCAGGAGGGCGTCGGGGCGCTCGTTGAGCAATTTGGTCAGTTGGCTGCGGAAGTCAATCACATCGGACGAGTACCGTTCCGCCGCGACCACGGAGCCGCCCAACTGCTCGAAGTGCCCGACGGCGGGGCGGCGAATGCCCTCGACGTAGTCGGTCGACTCGGTGATCGTGGCAAGTTTGCGGACTCCATCGGCCCACAGGATGTTGCCGATGCCAATGCCTACCTGGAGCGAGTTGATCGCGGTGCGGAAGATGTAGTCGCCAGCATTGGCGATGTCCGGGCTGGTGGCGGAGGGGGAAAAGAGAATGACACCGTCCTTCTCCGCCAAGGGTGCCGCACCGAGCGTGCCGCCGCTACAGGTGGTGCCCAGGATGATCTTGATACCTTCCACGTCGGTCAGCCGGTTGTAGGCGATAATCGCATCATTGGCGGTGCATTTGGAGTCCTCGATGACGAGCTTCAGCATCCGGCCATTGATGCCACCAGCCGCATTGATCTCCTCCACGGCGAGTAGCTTGGACTGGGACAAGGGGACGCCATAGGACTCGCCCACCCCGGTCAGCGAGTCCATCGCGCCAATCACGAACGGCTCCTGCGCGGCCGCCGGTGTGCTCGTCTGAGCCGCCGCCAAGGCGGCGGCTCCGGTCGTGCTCGCAGGCTCGGCAGCCGGGGATGGTGTAGGGTCCGGGCCGCAGGCCAGGAAGAGCACCGCCGACAGACCAAGCAGGACAATGTGTTTCAAAGACATGGAGCGCAAAGCCCCACTCTTGCGCTGATGGTTTGTAGCCCGGAGGTGACCATCCAGGTATCCTCCGTATGCACTGTCAGAATAGTAAGTCCTCGTCATCCAGGTGCTCGTCATCCAGGTGTTTGATCTGTTCGGCTATCGAACAGATCAATCTATCAATTTCCTCGGCCAGCTGCTGAACGCGCTCCTTCGTGATGTCCACATATTCCCCTTCGATTTTTCCATTCCTGTGGACCAGAGCGTGGCGAACTTTGATCGCACGGAATATAGCCGCTAGGCATTCAGGGAACGATACGCCCAAGGTGTCACGGTACATGTTCTGTACCACATCCAGACGATGCCAAACGACACTTCCCAAGTATATCCTTGCCGTTTCGGAGATTTCGTCTAATGAATCGTAAATCTCTGCAAGCGAGAGCTTTTGATCTTTGAATTCTGGAGTCGTCGCCACGAACTTACGCATGAACTTCTCAGAACGAGGTACTAGGCCGATGAAAGTGTCTGAGAGATAGATTTCCATGATCGTGACCAGATTTACGAATAACATGCCATAAAATGTGTTGCGAACAGAATCGGGCACATCTATATCCAACAGCGCACGGTTCTCTTCCATCGCCAGATGATACTCATTGAAATACTCCGCAGGTTCGACAGTATAGTCGAATCCAAAGCGATCATCGTCAGACGGGTCGATTTGCGCCGCCCATTGATGACATTCGGCAAACAGTTCGTCCCCAAGCGTTTCGATTACCTTCTCTGGTACGAACTCACCGAATTTGTCATGCAGTTCCTCGTGAGGATCGTAGGGCCCACCATCAATCCAGATATAGCCTCCCTCCCGAGACTCGTAAGGCAATGAGTTGGCTGGGTCTTCATAATTGGCCAAAAACCATTCGCGCATTAATTTGAGCTGATCGCCTGCATCCATTTCAGTGAGATCCATCATACGAATCTCCATCGCGCCATTAACTTCCTGGCTTGCTTGCTCTGTTTCGAAATCCGACATGTGTCGACACTCTTTTTTTTTGGTTTACACAGCCCTTATTGTCTGGTGGGCGAGAAGGGTCTCGAACCCCTGACCTCGACGATGTCAACGTCGCGCTCTAACCAACTGAGCTACCCGCCCCGGCCGCCCGGATAGTGTAGCAGGAGGACCGTTACTCTTTCAACAAGCATGGCCGGAAAACGGCCGGCAGAAGCCCCGTGCTGGGCATCTGCACCGAGAGGCGGTACGGACCGGCTACTCCGCCGGCTGCAGGCGTGACACCACTGCCTCGACGACCGTGCCGGCCAGCCGCCGGGCACGTGTACTATCGCTGGCAACGTAGCAGTGTGCCGGGATACTGCCGACGGGCAAACCGTTCGGATAGCGAGTAGGGATGTAGTATTGGTCTAGCGGCGCTGCCTGCGTGGTCAATGGCGCGAGCGAATCGTCGAATTCGGCAGCCTGCCGTGACAATGCTTCGACCGAGTGGACCGAGTGTCCTCGCACCTGTTCGATACCTTGCGCGTAGAGAAAGGCTTTCAGTGCCTTCTCCGCCGCTTGCTGGGCCAGGAAGCACGCGACGTTATGCCGCTTGCCGCTGGCATTGAAGGTGGCATCATCGAGGTCTTGCCTGGCCTGTTGGAGCCAGGCACTCGCCACCTCCCCCGGTGATGGACGCATCAGCTCTTACTTTCCGGCTCCGGTCCTGCCACGGGCGTACAGTACCTTTCCCTCGGCCAGCGCCGTCCGTAGGAAGGGCCAATGCCGCTGGCGAGCAAACTCGGCTGGCGTGTACACCAGGAAGTCCACCGGCACCGTCGGCTGGAGCGTTTCCGCCAACCACACGCCGCGCTCGACAAAGCGACGCCGTGTCGCCAACACCACGAGCAGATCGAGGTCGCTCGTCTCTCCGACGGCATCACGCACGACCGAGCCGAACAGCACCACCAGCTCGGCGCCCAGCCCGGCCAGCTCTTTGGCCAGCCGCGCGGCTTCCTGCCGCAGCGCCGCGGCGTGCTGTTGCGCGGCGGGTGTCGGGAGCCAGTGAGCCACAGCCTTGACCGATTGCATACCGCCCCATAATACCGGGGTGACGGTGACGGTTGGTGCTGGCCAAGTGGTGCCAGTGCGTGGGACATGTGCTGGCGCCATGCTATGATGCTCCCCGGTACCAACACGACTACAGTCAAGGGAGGCCGGGCGATGCGAGCGAATTACGACGATATTGTGATGATCTCGGTGCTGGGCGAGGTACATGCGCCGGCGATGCCCCGCTCCCCCTTTCGGGTTGGCGCCGATGGCAGTGTCTTCGTCGGCCCGGGGCCGGGCGGCGTCGCCTACAACGTGCGGGTCGGCGACCGCGCGCTGGGCTGGGCCGGCGATCACGTCGAGCCGGGCGCCTCTATCCAAAACCCGGACGATGCTGCCAATGGCGCCCTCAACACCCTGGCGTGTGTGGGCAACGAGGCGCGTGTCGTCTCCGGTGAGGCCAAAGGCAAGACGGGGACAGTCACGGGGAAGCACGGCGGCATCGAGCACGTGCTCGTGGACTTCGATGATGAGACGCTCGACGTGCTCATCCCCGGCGACAAGGTTGTGGTCAAAGCCTACGGTCGCGGTCTGCAGCTCCGCGACCACCCCGCGGTTAAGCTCTTGAACGTGTCGGTCCAACTGCTCCGGGCGCTGCCGCTGTCTACCGCTGACGATGGAATGCTGGTCGTGCCGGTCGTCGGCAGCGCCCCGGCCCAGTTGATGGGATCGGGACTTGGCTCCCCCGCCGACCGCGGCGACTACGACATTCAGACGGCCGACCGGGAAACGTTCGATGCCCTAGGGTTGGCGCAACTCCGGCTCGGTGACTTGGTGGCCCTGCCCGACGCCGATCATAGCTACGGGCGGGGTTATCGCAAAGGCGCCCTGACCATTGCCGTCGTGGCCCACTGCGACAGCTTCTCGGCCGGCCATGGGCCGGGTGTTACCTCGCTGCTGACCAGCGCCACGGGCGCAATCAGCCTCCGCACCGACCCCGACGCGAATATCGCCGACTATCTCAAGCTACGCGCGTAGCCGCCGCATGATGCTTGGTGGAAGTGATTTCTCCCCACCCCCACTGCCTGACTAGGGTGGTACGGGTTCAGCCGTAGGGGCGTCCCTTGTGGGCGCCCTGGCCGCGCCCCCGTCATTCCGGCGCAAGCCGGAATCCACCCCCTCTCTATCGCTCCGCGATGGAGAGGGGGCCGGCCAAAGCCGCACCACACCTGGCAGTATCCGTGCGGCTTTGGCCGGGCAGGGGGCCGGGGGGTGAGGCTTGCCCCTCAGCCGGGCCGTTGTTGCCAACCGGCGGGCGTGCTAGACTGAAACGCCCGGGCGGTTAGCTCAGTTGGTTAGAGCGCGACGTTTACACCGTCGAGGTCGGAGGTTCGAGACCTCCACCGCCCACTAAGGTCCCGGCAGGTTGCGCGATACTCAGTACAGTGGCGAAAGGAGAGACGGAATGACTTCCAATCAATACTGGTGGCCGGAGCAGCTGAACCTGAAGGCCCTGCGCCAGAACTCCCCGGTGTCGGATCCGATGGACAAGGGCTTCAACTACGCTGAGGCGGTCAAGACCCTCGACGTCGCTGCGCTGAAGCAGGACATCGAGGTGGTGATGACCACGTCGCAAGACTGGTGGCCAGCCGACTACGGCCACTATGGGCCGCTCTTCATCCGCATGACGTGGCACGCCGCCGGCACGTACCGTATCACCGATGGCCGCGGCGGTGGCGGCGCCGGCTACCAACGCTTTGCGCCCCTCAACAGTTGGCCCGACAATGCGAACTTGGACAAGGCGCGCCGCTTGCTCTGGCCGATCAAGCAGAAGTACGGCCGGAATCTCTCCTGGGCCGATCTGATCATCTTCGCTGGCAACTGCGCCCTGGAGTCAATGGGCTTCAAGACGTTCGGGTTCGCTTTCGGGCGCCCCGATGTCTGGGAGGCTGACGAGACCTACTGGGGGCCGGAGGGCACGTGGCTTGAAGACGAGCGCCACAGCGACGACGGAGAGCTTCAGGAGCCACTAGGCGCCGACCACATGGGCCTGATCTATGTGAACCCGGAGGGGCCGAACGGCAATCCGGACCCGGTGGCAGCGGCAAAGTACATTCGCCAAACGTTCAGCCGCATGGCGATGAATGACGAAGAGACGATTGCGCTTATTGCCGGCGGACACACCTTCGGCAAAGCACATGGTGCCGTCTCCGAGGATGGCGTCGGCCCCGACCCGGAGGGCGCCAGCATGGAGGAGCAAGGCCTCGGCTGGAAGAACAGCTCCGGTAGCGGCAAGGGCAGCGATTCGTTCACGAGCGGCTTGGAAGGCGCTTGGACCACCAACCCGGTGCAGTGGGACAACAACTTCTTCGAGAACCTGCACCGCTACGAGTGGGAGCTGACCAAGAGTCCGGCCGGTAAATCGCAGTATGCCCCCCAGAACGCCGCTGAAGTCGCCACCGTGCCGGATGCCCACGATCCGTCGAAGCAGCACGCTCCCATGATGCTCACCACGGACCTTTCCCTGCGGATGGACTCGGACTATGCGCCTATCTCACGGCGCTTCCTCGAAAACCCAGCGGAGCTTGAAGATGCCTTCGCCAGGGCATGGTTCAAGCTGCTCCACCGCGACATGGGGCCTCGCAGTCGGTATCTCGGGCCGCTGGTTCCTGAAGAGCCGCTGTTGTGGCAGGACCCGGTTCCCGACGTCGATCATCCGTTGATCGGGGGCCAGGATATCGCGGACCTCAAAGCCAAGGTCCTCGCCTCGGGATTGTCCGTTTCCCAACTGGTCTCGACCGCCTGGGCGTCGGCGGCAACGTTCCGCGGCACCGACAAACGCGGTGGAGCAAACGGGGCACGCCTCCGCCTCGCACCGCAGAAGGACTGGGAAGTCAACAACCCGGCCGAGTTGGCGCAGGTGCTGCAGACACTGGAGCAGGTCCAGTCGGAATTCAACGGCGCGCAGACCGACGGGAAGATGGTTTCCTTGGCCGACCTGATCGTGTTGGCCGGGTGTGCCGGCGTCGAACAGGCTGCAAAGAACGCCGGGCAAGACGTGCAGGTGCCCTTTGCGCCGGGGCGCACGGACGCATCGCCGGAATGGACCGACGTCGAGTCGTTCGCCGTGCTCGAACCTACCGCTGACGGTTTCCGCAACCATCTTCAGGCCGGACACCAAGAATCAGCGGAGGAGCTATTGGTGGAGCGGGCATACATGCTCACGCTGACTCCTCCTGAGATGACGGTGCTGGTCGGCGGCCTGCGCGTCTTGAATGCGAACACCGGGCAATCCGAGCACGGTGTCTTCACCAATCGGCCAGGGGCGCTGACGAACGACTTCTTCGTGAACCTACTCGACATGAACACCGAGTGGCAAGCGTCCTCCACGTCGGATGGCGTGTTCGAGGGACGGGAGCGCCAAAGCGGTGATCTCAAGTGGACCGGAACGAGGGTAGACCTCGCCTTCGGCTCGAACTCCGAGCTTCGCGCCATCGCGGAGGCCTACGGATGCGACGATGCCCAACAGGAGTTTGTGCGCGACTTTGTGGCCGCGTGGGACAAGGTGATGAATCTGGACCGTTTCGACCTAGCGTGATCTCAGCGCAGTGCTCATCACAATCCCACTGCTCCTAGGCGGAGTGTCTGGCCGCGGCCACGCCCCGTCCGTAGCAAGTCCTGCGAGGGTGATTCGATGCGGATAGCGATACTGGCGTGCTTGGTGCTTGCCGGCATGATGGTCGCCGCGTGTACCGTGACCACTGCGCCGGCCTGTCTTGAGGGCGCCGACCAGTGGGTGAAGTACCAACTCTTCATGGGCCGCAGCAACCAGACCGGCGAAGTCGTGGATGACGCGGCCTGGGCCATGTTCCTCGGCGATACGGTGACTCCCCGGTTCCCCGATGGCCTCACCGCCTACGACGCACGGGGTCAGTGGCGCGACTCCGAAGGCCAGATCAAGAAGGAGCGCACCAAGGTGCTCGTCATCTTGGCGCCGCCGGGTGCAGACGGGCTGCGCCTGATCGGCGAAATCTCGGACGAGTACAAGCGTCGCTTCAGCCAGCAGTCCGTGCTCCAAGTCGTCTACGACACCTGCGTGACGTTCGCCTGACACCCGGCCCACGTCCCAGCAGACTTGATCTCCCCATTGCCATCCGCTTCAGCGTACTCGCATCGGTTCCTGGTATGAGGGAGTTATCCTTTTTGTCCGAACAGATTCGTCAGCCAGGCGGCGAATCTCCGGCAGAGCGGGCCATCAATGTTCAGATCGCCGGTGCGAATGGCGAGGCCCATCTGCCTAGGGTCTTCCCTGGCCGCCAGCCAGGCATGAATTTGCGCTCGTAGCGTCTTGTGCGCTGCAAACTTTCTGTCCGCGGCCGGAATCCCTTCGATGTAGCGCCGGGACAAGGGCCATACCGGGTCTGCACCCGGGATCATTTGCGCGACGAAATCTTCAAGTTCACCGGCTGATGTATTGTCGGGCATCAACCAGATACCGACGCGGGGCTTGTCAACGGTGTCTATGATCGTTCCGGCCCGGTTCCGCTCGCGGGGTACGGTGATGCCTTCCTCCACCAGCCGACTAGCGATGGCCTGCCAGCGGGCTGCCGGGTCTTCGTTGGCATCCACCAGAATGCCAATTGCCTGCCGATTCTCCACGTCCGTGATCTCTGCCTCAATAGCGTCGAGCAGTGGTTCGATACCGCCCTTGTCCAAAATGGAAAAGGAAGGCACTGATTGGTGACGCATACAAAGATGCCGGATGACGTGTCTGTCGTTCTGCCCTTCGACCAAAAGAATACGAGTGGACGGGCCTGAGGCGGGAAGAATCATAAACTACCGCACCTCGATGCCATGATCGGCCGCTATCTTGATTTTGCGTTCGGAATACTCTATCGCGCGCACCTGGTCATTCTTTCTATAAAGCCGCACGAGAGCACCTTCCGTCTCATCCAAGTCTGCTGCCGCTCGCGCAAACCCGGCCATGCAGTCCCAGCTATGCGTTGTTGCCAGCACCTGTACGTTGTTCTCGTGCGCCATGCTCAGGACCATGCGCCAGAAGTCGCGCTGCACGGAATAGTGGATGCCGTTTTCCGCCTCGTCAATCACCAGAAAACCGCCGTGGCTGTTGGCGAGGGCCAAGGCGACACTGAAGAAACGCATGACACCGTCACCCAGACTTTTCAGTGGCACCGGCCGTGGTTGTCCCTTGAACCTTACAACGGCTCGCCGGTCCCGTCTGTCGCCGATCATCGTGACGCGCTGCGCCGTATCACCGTAGACTAACTGCAATGCCTGCACTGCCCGGTCCTCGTCATCTGTAAGCGCCACGTTATCCCAGAACCGTGCCATGTCCGATTTGCTTGGCAAACGCGGACCCAAAGACTCGCAAGGAATCTCCGGTGGGAGCTTGGCGTCTTCACTCCGGGAGAGCCTGTGGTTTTGTGCAGAGCTACGCCGACCGCTCGTCGCTCGCGCCGCGCCAAGTGAGCTGCTGAGGAAAGACATCGGAATATCCTGTTTCTTGCTATCGAATTCAACCCTGAACAGCCGTATGTATTCGTCCGCGAAATACTCAAGCGGGAGGTTTTTCCATCGCCTAATTTCGTTTTCACCAAGCGGAGCAGTGGCAATACCGAGACGTAGCACCCTGCTACTCGGGCCTATCGTGATATTGGGATTTGATGAGCTATCCCGGCCATAGAACAGCATTCTCCAATCCGGAACAAGTATTTCCTTACCGTCGTCGTCAACCGCCTCGGTAAGCTCTTCATGGCTCCGCAATATGTCTGCGAGGACGGGATAGCGGCCGCGTGCGGCGTAGATGCGAATGGCATCGAGCACCGTCGTCTTGCCGACGCCGTTCTTCCCGGCGATCAGTGTGACGCGGCCCAGGCGCGAAATCGAAAGCTCTTCAATTCCGCGAAACCCACCAATCACCAGGTCCGGGAGATGGAGATTGTTGCTGGTGGCTGGCGCTGTGGCCATGGGGCTACTTTCTTTCTCCGGTGCAGCCTGATCTTGACGTGGCCGCTCAGTTTAGGCGGGCGGCGCAGCCGGGCCGCTCGCACCCCACCGGCGTACACTCGTAGGGATCGGCCTCGGCCACCGCTGCCTGGCCGCTGCCGGTGCGGCCGATGACGGCAAACGTGGGGAGCTGGCGCTGCACCGATGCCGACGCGCAGGCCGGACAGGCCGTCGCGTGCTCATCCCAGCCGTGGCGCTGCTCGAATAGGTGATTGCATTCCTGGCAACGATAGTCGTACAGCGGCATCATATCCCCCTGCTGGCATCATAGCGGCCGGTACTGCATCGTATAGTACCCTACCAGGACTGCGGCCGGGTACTGTCCCCGCCGCCAGCGTGTTGCTGACGGAGTGCGAGCGGTATGTTAGACTGCGAGCATTCCGCTGCCGCGTTTGCGCGGGCCGGCCGGTCCGGGCGGGCCGGACCACTATCCTAAACGAGTAGGAGGGCACCGATGCTCGGCGTGAGTCAGACCGGATGGATGTTTGTCGCAGGACTCACCTTCCTGGTCTTTTTCTTCCTCATCATGTTCATGAATAAGTATGCTATCGTCGTGGCCCTGGGCACGTTTCCGGTGGCCCCGGTGGTTGGCTTCGTGATCGCGCGGTTCACCCCCATCTTGCGCGTGGAGTAAGGGCGCCCGTCGCAGTGCTGCTGCCGCCAGCGCAGACCGGCTTGACTGGCGGGTGTGGCCGTCTGCACCCCTTGGCCGGTGCAGCGGCACGCACCGGCTGACTGCCTACGGCTTGCCTACTTCCATTGCGCTCCGGCGCGCCTGTGGACAGGTAGCCCGCACAGGGTACACTTCAGCAGCCCTGCGGCGGGATACACGGACCGGCCGAGAGCGTGCGGCACGGTGTACTTGCCGCGACCGTCACCGCCGGGCGAAGTCGCAGTAAGGAGATGGGAAGCATGGTTATGGTCAACACGCACCAGCCGGACGATGTCGAGGTCCTGGTCGCCGGGGCGCCCATAGATGCGGAGACCGGCCTGCCGAGCTTCGAGATCGTGGCGGAGCCGCTGACGCCGGAGGTATTCGCACCCTACGGCCGGGCCTATGTGCCGCCGACGGCCCTCGATCCGCTGACGGCCCATTGGCCGAACAAGCACGAGTTGGGGGGCATTGACCATCTGTGGACCAACGATACCGATAGCATCCACGAGGAGATCAGCTTGGTCGGCCCGTTGCCGCAGCCGGTCTTTCGCACCAACCGGCACCTGAATTTCGGCCAGGTATTTCGGTGCCTGCAGGGTTGGTTTGGCGTGGTCGTTGCCGATCCGAAGATGTCGCACACGGCGTTCGATCCGGGCGGCCACGCGCTTTTCGTGGCCCCACCAGGCTCGGTCGTGCAGCTTGACCGCAACACTTGGCACGTCGAGCCGTGTGCCTTGACGCCCGGCGGCATTTTGAGCATTTCGCAAAGCTCGGGCATGTACGACCACAACAACACCGTCGCCATCGAAGACTTGGGCCAGCACGCGCTCATTCGCCTGACCGTGCCGCCGGAGCTGGTGCCCGCGGACGTGCGGCCGCATATCACCCCATTCCTGCCCGTGACCGCGGCTGCCGCCGGCTAACGCCGACTGGCGCCACATCACCACAGCGTACTGTCCACACGGCCGGTCGCCGTGCGTGCCATTGGCTACGGCCCACCGGCCACGAGTCGCCGGCCTCCCGGAAGGAGCGCGTCCGATGTTGTGTACGACCAAGGGCAACACGCTGACGATCACCGACATCAAGACTGCTATCCTGGAGGCGCCTTGGGGGCCGTGGACCCGCCGCTGGCTGCTCGTGCGGATAGATACCGCCGAGGGACTCCAAGGGTATGGTGATACCGCGGCCAACCCCCAAGTCAAGGCCCACGTGCTGACGCTGCGGGACATGCTGCTGGGGCAGGACCCGACGAACGTGGAACTGCTCCACCGCAGCATGGTCTCCCAAGCCTACGCCGGCACCACCGCCTCGCACTTCGACAGCGGCCTGTCCGTCCATGCGGTCAGTGCCATCGAGACGGCGCTCTGGGACTTGGCGGGCAAAGCAGCCGGTTTACCCGTCTACAAGCTGCTCGGCGGCAAGCACCGGGACCGGGTCCGCCTCTACAACTGCGTCGGCTCGCTGGAGACCTATCGCAAAATGGAAGCGGTCTACCAGGAAATGGGCACGACCATCCTCAAGTTCGATGCCACCCCACGGGCCGCGCGCGCCATCCCCGGCGGCATGATGGGCGAGCATCTGACCCGCAAGGGGTTGGCTCACCTCGTCGAGCAGGTGGACGAAATCCGGCAGCATGTCGGCAGTGACATCGAGGTTGCCGTCGAGGGCCGCTGTGGAACTTTGGTGAACGCCCTGCGCTTTTTGCGAGCGATGGAACCCTACGACCTCACCTGGGTCGAGGACCTACTGCCGCCTACTGATGTGGACGCCTGGGCCACGCTCACGGCCTCCTCGCCGGTCCCCACCCTCACCGGCGAGGGCTTGCATCTCCGCCACGAGTTCCTGGAGTATTACCGCAAGGAGGCAACACGCCTCGTCGCGCCCGACTTTCAGATCAGTGGTGGGTTATCCGAGGGGAAGAAAATCTGCGAGATGGCCGACCTGTATCACCTACTGGCCTGCCCTCACATGGCGGCCAGCGCCATTGGGGTTGCAGCGGCCGTCCATACCTGCGCCGCCATCCCCAACCTGTTGGCCTTGGAGTTTCACGCCATGCCGGGCTGGGACCGGATTCTGGCCGGCTACCGGCCGCAGATCGCCGACGGCCACATCGAAGTGCCGGAAGGTCCGGGACTGGGCGTGGAGTTGGATATGCACGAAACCCGCAAATATGCGGTCGCCGGCGAGCCGTTCTTTACCTAGCACTACGGCTACCAACGGTATGCCAAGGGGCATTCGGCAGCGAGGCTATTGTGTGAGTACTCCCTGAGCCGGAGCGAGGTACGGCATGAAACTGGTGACTATCCCGATTCCCGACGACTTGCCCCAAGTCTTGAAGATGTCGGACGAGGAGTTTGGCCGGGAGGCAAGAATGCTGCTGGCGGCCAAGCTCTACGAGCTGGGCAAAGTGTCTGCCGGCAGCGCAGCCCAACTCGCCGGGACCGACCGACTGACCTTTCTGGCCTTGCTCTCCCGCTACGGCGTTGCCGCCATCAACCTCCAGGGGGAAGAGGTTGAGCATGAGGTCGCGGCAGCCCGCATGGTGGCCAAGTGAGGCGCTGGCCCTCCCGTCCGCAGGGGCACGGTTTGTTCCCTCCCCTGTGCGTCAGCACGGGGGAGGGTTAGGGTGGGGGCCGAGCGATTCGCCTTGCCTGCCACGATTAGCGTATGATAGGGACGCTCTGAGCAGACCGTCTGCTCGTAGAGCACGCGCCTGACGGCTCGCCGGGCGCAGAAAATAGGGTGAGCCATCCGTCTCCGGCCGACATGGCGCGGGGCGGGAGCACATTTAAGGAGGGAGCCTGATGGCAAGCGTAGTCCGACGAACGTATCTGCGTGGGGGTGTCGCCCTACTTGGTGGGGTGTTGGCCGTGGCGTGTGGTGAGCCAACGGTGCGCTACGTAGGGCAGCCGCAAGCCGGGCCGGCCGGGCCGGCCGGCCCCGCAGGGGCGAAGGGTGAGGTCGGCGCCCAAGGCGCAACGGGTGCCCAAGGCGCAGCGGGTGCAGCGGCTAAGGTGCCGGTCAATGTGGAAGATTGGATTGGCTTGCCGCGCACGCATCCGTCCGGCGAGGCCAACCATGCCGCGGTCGAGCGTGCCGCTGAGGAGCTGCTGGATAAGTACAACATCGTGGTCAGCGTGCTCAGTGTTTCCGGTGTGACCCAGAAGACCGTGGTCGCCGCTGCCGGGGGCCAGCCCCCGACGAACGCGCATATTGCCTTCTGGGATGGCGCTGTGCTGTACGCGCCCGGCCTCGCCGTCAGCCCCGATGACCAGTTGAAGCACGTCAAGGAGTGGGCGGCGCACCGCGAAGACATCTTCCCGGGGATGAGTGGTACGGTCATGTGGCGGGGGAAGCTCACCTCACTGCCGACCGACACGAACAACCGCGGCATCTACTTCGACAAGGGCGTCCTCCAGAAGGCCGGAGTTGCGGAGCCTACGCCGAACTGGTCGTTCAAGGAGTTTGAGGAGAAGATCGAGAAGGCGTCCAGCCCCCCGGACTATTGGGGTTTCACCTATCGCTCCGGTTCGCTGGACTTCCTCATCTTCTACGGCGGCTGGGGCGGCGAGTTGATGAACAGCGACCAGACGAAGTGGACGGTGGACAACGACGTAGCCCTGACGACCATGCAGTGGCTCTACGACCTCTCCTGGAAGCATCAGATCGTCCCGTCCCCGCCACCCGGGGAGATGATGCGTTCAGGTGAAGGCAAAGTGGCTTTCGACATCACCGGCAACTTCCGCCATCCTACCCTGGTCAAGGTCGGCGTGGACTCCGGGGCAGCGCCGATGCCCCGGCACAACGTTCCCTATACCATGGCCCACGGCTGGGTCAACAGCATTCTCAAGGTGACGGACGATGCTGTTCAGGAGGGGGCCGCGCTGTATGCCATGTGGAAGAGTGGGCCAGGCTGGGGCGTGCCGTTCTGCCTCGAAGGCTCCAACGTCCCCATCTGCGGGGCTACGCTCAATCACCCCACCTTGCAGGCCGGCCTCAAGGAAGACCCGATCCTGAAGACTTTCATTGACCAGGCGCCCTATGCCTGGCGCGTGCCGACGTTCCCCTCCGGCCGTAAGTCGGAGGGCGAGTTGAGTGGGTTTGTCAAGAAGGGCTTGGACAACGAGCTTGGTCTCAAGGAAGCCTTGGAGCAGGGCCAGCGGGCCGCGCAGATCGTGCTCGATAACGACCTCAAGCAGTACGGCTAGCCGCCGGCGCCGCGATGACCAAATTGGGCTGCGGTACGCTGCGCCCGTGCCCCGGTGGTGCTCCCCTCGACGAGGGAGGACCACCGGGGTTTGTATATCTTCTCTGGTAGACGTATAATGTGGCGTCCGGGCGGCTTGCTGGCAGGAGCAAGGTCGCCATGCCGAGAACGACCCGTCGGTAGTCGGCGGAGTATCGCATTGCCCATACAGGAGGTTTGAGCGATGGGCTACGGGCTAGGGAAGCGGATCACGCGACGTAACTCAGGAGTGCTGCTCGCCGGAGCCGCCGCGGCCGTGCTGGCGGCGTGCGGTGAGCCGACGGTACGCTACGTGGGTCAGCCTCAGGCGGGCCCGGCCGGGCCGGCTGGTCCCGCCGGGGCGAAGGGTGAGACCGGTGCCCAAGGCGCAACGGGGGCCCAAGGCGCAGCGGGCGCAGCGGCCAAGGCCCCGGTGCCGGTGGTCTTCTACCAGGGGCTTCCGGAGTCGCATCCTTCCGGCGCAGCGCGTTTGCGGACCCTGGAGATCTACAACGAAACCATGGGGCCGGAGCAGGGTATCTATGTGGACCTCAGTAACTCCACTGCCAGCGCCCCCAACAAGGGCGGCAATAACGTAGACAAGATCAAGACGCTGGTCGCCGCCGGCACCCCGCCGGACATGTACGTGCTCGCCTACCGCATCAGCCAGGAGTTCTACGTCACCGGGGCGACCGTGGACTTCGATCAGGAGCTGAGGACGGAGCCGCGCTGGGCCGCGCAGCGGGCCGACATCTTCCCGCACATGTTGGAGAGCAGCATGTGGACGGGCAAGGTGGTCGGGATGCCGGTGTCCACGAATAACGTGGCGTTCATCTACAACGTTGGCCTGCTCCAGCAGCACGGCGTGGACGCGCCGCAGGAAGACTGGACGCTGGACGACTTCGAGGAGAAGGCGGAGAAGTTCGTTACGCCAGCGCGGGAGAACCCCTTGGAGGGGTTGATTCCCCTCTCGATGGGTTGGTACTTCTACCTGGACTTCGTGCGGAGCGCGGGCAAGAACCCCATCAGCGATGATGCTACGAAGATGCAGGTGGACACGGCCGAGTTCCTGGAGACGATGACGCTCTGGCTCCGGTGGCTCGACAACCGGATCATCTTCGATCATCCCGCCGAGAATCAGACGTGGGGTGTGCGGGAAGAGTACCGCCATGCGAAGAACAACGTGGCCTTCGAGCACCAGGGGGTCTATCGTATTCCCACCATTCGCCAACAGCAGGCGCCGCCGTTCGAGGTGGTCCACGTGCCGCTGCACCCGGTGGGCAAGGTGAAGTCGGCCATCAACGGCGGCTGGAACTCCGTCGTCTTCAAGACCACTCCGGAGCGCCAGCAGGCTGCGTCCCAGGTGACGCTCTGGTTGAGCGAGCCGGATGCCCAGGTCGAGCACATGATCCGTGCGATTACTATCCCCATCAGCCAGAAGGGTCTCGACCATCCCAAGCTCCGCGAGACGCTCAGTCAAGACCCGCAGTTCCGCGGCTTCGTTGATCTGGCTCCTTACGGCTGGCGGTGGCCCGGCCTACCGTCCTACAGCAAGATTACTGGTCGGATCGGCACCGCCGTCAAGGACATCATGACCAAGAAGATCGCGCCGAAGGCCGGTCTGGAGAGCGCCCAGCGCGAAACGCAGGTCATGCTCGACGACGACATCAAGATGATGCAGTAAGCCCCGAGCACGAGTCGCTCGGAGTCTGTGCCGCTGCCGATGCTGAGGCCGAGGGGCATCCGCCCCTCGGCCTTACTGTATCCTGGATCAACGGTCTAACCGCCTGGCCCTCACCCTCCCCCGTGCTGACGCACAGGGGAGGGAACCCACCGTCCCCCCGCCGCAGCGGGGGGGCCATAGGGGGGGCGAGGTCGGCGTGGGGCTTTGTCTATCTTCTCTGGTAGACGTATAATGTGGCGTCCGGGCGGCTTGCTGGCAGGAGCAAGGTCGCCATGCCGAGAACGACCCGTCGGTAGTCGGCGGAGTATCGCATTGCCCATACAGGAGGTTTGAGCGATGGGCTACGGGCTAGGGAAGCGGATCACGCGACGTAACTCAGGAGTGCTGCTCGCCGGAGCCGCCGCGGCCGTGCTAGCGGCGTGCGGTGAGCCGACGGTGCGCTACGTGGGTCAGCCACAGGCCGGGCCGGCCGGGCCGGCTGGTCCCGCCGGGGCGAAGGGTGAGACCGGTGCCCAAGGCGCAACGGGTGCCCAAGGCGCAGCGGGCGCCGCGGCCAAGGCGCCGGTGCCGGTGGTCTTCTACCAGGGTCTTCCGGAGTCGCATCCTTCCGGCGCAGCGCGTTTGCGGACCCTGGAGATCTACAACGAAACCATGGGGCCGGAGCAGGGCATCTATGTGGATCTCAGCAACTCCACTGCCAGCGCCCCCAACAAGGGCGGCAATAACGTAACCAAGATCAAGACGCTGGTCGCCGCCGGTACCCCGCCGGACATGTACGTGCTCGGCTACACATCAGCCCTGGAGTTCTACGTCACCGGCGCGACCGTGGACTTCGACCAGGAGCTGAGGGCGGAGCCGCGGTGGGCCGCACAGCGGGCCGACATCTTCCCGCACCTGCTGGAGAGCAGCATGTGGACGGGCAAGGTGGTCGGGATGCCGGTATCCACGAATAACGTGGCGTTCATCTACAACGTCGGCCTGCTCCAGCAGCACGCCGTGGAAGCGCCAAAGGAAGACTGGACGTTGGACGACTTCGAGGAGAAGGCGGAGAAGTTCGTTACACCGGCCCGGGAGGATCCCTTGGAGGGGTTGATTCCCCTCTCGATGGGTTGGTACTTCTACCTGGACTTCGTGCGGAGCACGGGCAAGAACCCGATCAGCGATGATGCTACGAAGATGCAGGTGGACACGGCCGAGTTCCTGGAGACGATGACGCTCTGGCTCAAGTGGCTCGACAACCGGATCATCTTCGATCATCCCGCCGAGAATCAGACGTGGGGCGTGCGGGAAGAGTATCGCCACGCGAAGAACAACGTGGCCTTCGAGCACCAGGGGGTCTATCGTATTCCCACCATGCGGGCGAACAATGCGCCGGAGTTCCAGGTGGTCCACGTGCCGCTGCACCCGGTCAAGAAGGTGAAGTCGGCCATCAACGGCGGCTGGAACTCCGTCGTCTTCAAGACCACTCCGGAGCGCCAGCAGGCAGCTGCCCAGGCGACGCTCTGGTTGAGCGAGCCGGATGCCCAGGTCGAGCACATGATCCGGGCGATTACTATCCCCATCAGCCAGAAGGGTCTCGACCATCCCAAGCTCCGCGAAACCCTCAGTCAAGACGTGCAGTTCCGCGGCTTCGTTGACCTGGCTCCTTACGGCTGGCGGTGGCCCGGCTTGCCGTCCCACGGCAAGATCACCGGCAGGATTGGCCAGGCCGTCAAGGACATCATGACCAAGAAGGTCGGCGCCAAGTCCGGTCTGGAGAGCGCCCAGCGCGAGACGCAGGTCATGCTCGACGACGATATCAGGATGATGCAAGGATGATGCAGTAAGCCCCGAGCACGAGTCGCTCGGAGTGTGTGTGCATCGATGCTGAGGCCGAGGGGCATCCGCCCCTCGGCCTTGCTGTATCCTGGATCAGCACCGTCATTCCCGCGAAAGCGGGAATCCAGGTCCCCCCGCCGCAGCGGGGGGACCGTAGGGGGGCCAGCAGGAGGTGATTCATGGAGCTGAACGAGGTACAGCACGCCGATTTCCGCCAGAACGGATTCATGGTCGTTCGCAACGTGCTCGCCCCGGAGGAGGTAGAGACGCTGCGCCAGCGCGCCGATGAGATCATCAGCGACGTCGAAACGTACCGGCAGCGCGACACGGCCGAGCGACACCGACTGCAGGAGCTACACAAGCAGGACGTGGAGGAGCAGCCGAGATACAACACCTTCGCGGAGCAACCGGAAGAGCGGATTACCGGGCGCTACGCGCGCCGCGGCGACCGCGTGTACCCGGTACGCCAGCGTCCGGTTGACGCGGCCGCCGTGGCCGCGGCGCAGGCCGCTGATAATCCGTGGCAGCGTTTCGGCAGCACCATCGATCACCTAGCCGACAACGACCCGGTGTTCCGCACGTTCGCCGCCCATCCCAACGTGGTCCAGGTGCTCCAAGAGCTACTCGCGCCCAACCTCAAGCTGTGGTTCGATCACCTCTACAACAAGCCGCCGTACAACGATGGCGGCCCCTATGGCGGCGCCAACCGCTTCCATCAGGACGGCTTCTTCCAGTTCAGCCGGCGCAGCGTGACCTGCTGGATTGCCCTGGATGAGGTCACGGAGGCGAACGGCTGTTTCCACTACGTGCCCATCGCCGCCGACTATGGCCAGGTGCAGTTCGACGAGGGGGTAGCGGAAGAGCTGACGGCCGAGCGTCTGGAGCAAACGGTGCTCGTCACCTTGAAACCCGGCGATGCGGCCTTCCACGACCGCTGGACCATGCACGCCACCGGGCCAAACGAGACCGGCCAGCATCGCCGCGGCTGGGCGATGCACTACTGCGACGCGGAATCGCAGTTTGGCAACTTCGCCAACGACGACCCCTATTGGGAGCACGCCTACTACCAGAGTCCCGACGGAGTGCATATCCGGGACAATATCGTCGCGGGCAACCGCCGCTACCTGCTCGTCGCCGGCCAAGAGTTCCCCGGCTGCGTCTAGGCTATATCGGCCTCATCCCCCTGCCATCTCTCTGACTGGGTGGAGTAGGTACGGTTTAAGCCGTAGGGGCGCAACATGTTGCGCCCGTCCCCCCGTCGCAACGGGGGGGCTGCCGACCACCTCCAAGAGCCACCGGAAGCAGTGGGAGCGGCATCATAGAGATCGAAGCACGCCTGCGTGCCGTTGACCGAACACGACTCACGCCGCTGGTGCGGCGAGCGTTGAGTAGCAGCACCGTCGAGGCCACTTCCTGGGAATATCACCCTATCGCTAGCTATAGCGACAACTTCATGTATCGCTGGGCGGGTAATGCACACGATCCGGGGGCCGGCCCTTCCTCCGGACAAGAAATACCCTGGTCCACCATTCTCAAGATCGTGTCTCGGCGTGCCGAGTTTAGCCCACGCGAGGCCCGGGCCTACCGGTCGGGACTGCTTGCCGACCTGCCTGGGGATATAGCAGCCCCGCGCTGTCTTGCCGTTGACGAGCAAGCCGGATACGATTGGATGTGGCTGGAGGAGCTTACGGACCACATCGGACAGCCCTGGCCGTTGGCCCGCTACCGGCTGGCCGCCCGACACCTCGGCCGGTTTAACGGCGCCTACCTGACTGGCCGCCCCCTGCCCGCCGCCCCGTGGCTCAGTCGCGGGTTCTTGCGGGCGTGGGTCACGCGACGGGCCACCCATGCGGCCAAACTGCCCGGTATTCGGGAGCACCCGCTGGTGCGTCGCGCCTTTCCACCGGCCGTTGCCGATGGCGTCTTGCGTCTCTGGCGAGACATGGACCCGCTGCTTGACGCCCTCGATCAGCTACCGCAGACCTTGTGCCATCTGGATGCGAACCCGTCCAATCTATTCGCCCGGCGCGGGGCAGACGGGCAGGAGCAGACAGTAGCAATTGACTGGGAATGTGTGGGCATCGCGCCGCTTGGGGCAGAGATCGTCGGGCTCGTCTCGTCGGGCCTCTGGCGTGGCGCGGTAGAGCTGGCTGCGGCACGAGAGCTTGACGAATTGGCCTTCGCCGGCTACCTCGCCGGACTGCGCGCGGCCGGCTGGCAAGGTGAGCCACGGGTGGTGCGGTTCGGCTACACGGCGACCTCGGCGCTACGCTATCTCCTGGCTTTTACCGGGGGAACCATAAGCGCCGCGCTCCGTGAGCATCGCCATGCTCTGAAGGAGCAGCGGCATGGCCGGCCCATTGAAGAGATCATGGATCGTGAAGGTGAGTGGCGGCGTTTCCTGCTGGATTTGGCCGACGAAGCATGGGAGCTATTGGCTATCATCCGCTAGGCTGACGGCGACGGCGCCGTCCCCCCGCCGCCGTGGGGAGACCCCAGAGGGGCTAACGCCGCCGTCCCCCCATACGCATCAATTTAGGCCTCCCCCGTCACCGTCAGCAGGAGTTGGACGGTAGTTGGCGCTTGGCGGCGGCGGTTCAGCCGACAGCCGGCGGCCAGACTGGTGGCGATCTGCCGGATCGCGGCGGGGAGCGTGAGCACCCCCGTCAAGGCGCGGGCCAGGAGCACCGCCTCTTGGCGCAGGGTCTGGGCCGCTTGGACCAGGCTGCGATCCGGATACGGCCAGCAACTGACCAAGCGCACCCAATGTTGGACCACGACCGCGATCAGCTTGGCGTAGACCTCGCTGAGGATCCGCCAGGGCTGGGTGCTGCGCCATTCGTCCACCAAGCCATCCTGCTTCCACAACTTGAACAGCAACTCGATCTGCCAACGCACCCGGGCCAGGACCAGCACTTCCTGGGGGTGCAACAGCGCCGCGGGCGCATTGGTGATCAGGATAGTCCAATCGGCCCACTGCAACCGCGCCTGGTTGAGGGGGCGCCCCCGGCGTCGCGCGTCCTGCTGCAACCGCCGGCGCCGGCTGGCGGCGACCGTGGCGGGCACCCGCGCGACCACCAAGCGGACCGGCAGGTGGTGCTGGTGGCCGATCCGGACGGGGAGCTCGAGCCAGGCCTGGTGCTGGTGGCGCAGCCAGCGGCCCAACTCCACCCGCTCCCCCGTGTCCAGAAAAACAGCGGTGCGGACCGGCAAGCGGGAGAGAAAGAAACTGCCCTGGGTGGCGAAGGTGTGCAGGGTCTCCAGGCAGAAATACCCCAGGTCAGCCAGGTACAAGGCGCCCGCGGGCACCGGCGCCAGCCGGCGGGTAGCGTGCCGGTCGCTGGTGCGCGCGGGCGCCAAGACGGGCCCCTGCAAGCGCCCGGTACAGAGATCCCAGCGCACTTGCAGCTTGAGGCCCGCACGCGGGGTGGGGCTGTCCGCGCGGCTCGCGGGCCAGCAGGACGCGAGGGTGGCGGGCAAGGTGCTGGTCGTGCTGTCCGGCACCAGCACGGCCACAAAGCGGCGCAAGAGCGGGATGGCCACCGGTTCGGCCTGGATTACCTGGGTCACGGCGGCCGCCAAGACCTGCTCCAAGCCCGCGGCGGTCGCGGCCGTGAAGCGTTGCTGCAGCGCCTGGGGGGTGATCGTGATGCCCAAGCGGGCGGCCATTTGGGTCAACTGCTGCAGCGTGGCCGCCGGCTCCGCCAGCCAGCCCAAGACCAAGGTCTGCACCAAGCCCGCGCCCGTCAGCTTGGAGCGGCGCTGCACACAGCCGGTTTGCCGGGCAACGGTCTCCGCCGTGATCGTCAAGAGGGTCCGCATCGTCCGGGCGACGTGTGGTATGGTCGTCATCGGGGAAGCTCCTGGCTGCGGGTGTGCGGCTGACTACCCACATGATGCCAGGAACGCTTCCCCCTTGCTCCTTAGCTTGATGCGTATGGGCTAACGCCGCCGTCCCCCCGTCGCAACGGGGGGACCATAGGGGGGCTGACCCAATTATGCTATACCTTAACGTGCGAAGACCGACTACCGACTAGAGGAGGAAGACTGATGACCGTAGCAGAACGAGTGGGCGCAGTGACACGGGGCGGTACACCGATCACACTCTTGGGACGCGAGTTACAGGTTGGCGATCAAGCGCCGGACTTTCTCTTGGTCAACACCGACATGGGGGAAGTCGGCTTGGGCGATACCGGGTCGAAGGTGCGTATTCTGAGCCTCGTTCCTTCCATAGACACCGGCGTCTGCCACGCCGAGACGGTCCGCTTTGACCAGGAAGCGGCCAAGCTGGACGACATTGATGTCATCACGGTCAGCATTGACCTGCCCTTTGCGCTCAAGCGTTGGGCCGAGTCCGAGGGCGTGAGCAACCACACGCTCCTCTCGGCCTATCGGAACCCCCAGTTCGGCATTGACTACGGCGTGACTATGGAGGACCTGCGCCTCCTCAGCCGCACCGTCCTGATCCTCGACGGGGACAACGTGATCCGCTACACCAACTATCTCCCGGAGGTTGTCGCCGAGCCGGACTACGACGACGTGCTCGCCGCCGCCCAGCAGATCGCCGCCGGCTAACCACCCGCTGTGCCCGCACTTACCCCATCCCCGGCCAGGGACGGCTTGTTGTAGGGGCAACCCTTGTGGTTGCCCTCGTCCCCCCGCCGCAGCGGGGGGATCATAGGGGGGCACTCACCTCCCGCCCGCCATTCCCGCCTCTCATCCGTCATTCCCGCGAAAGCGGGAATCCACACCCCCCTCTCCACATGGTGGAGAGGGGGCCGGGGGGTGAGGTGCCGCCGGCGAAGTTGTGCAGACCGCTAGGCCCCGGCGGCCTTACGCCAGCGCAGCGTTACGTAGGTGACAACCGTCGAAGTGATCAGGCTGAGAAGCCCGCCGATGAGAATGTCTACGGGCACCAGAATAGCGGGCCAGGTGGACATCATCAGGAAGATCGGCACGATGTACGTGGCATACGCCGCGCAGCCCAGCACAAAACTGTTCTGCACCGCTCGGCGCAGGCTGTTCTCCTTGACTGCCGGTTCAATCGCCAGGTAGCTATTGGCGAGGGCAATGAGCAAGAGAAATGCCAGCAAGGCGAGAATCTCGGCTCCACCCCACGTATCCGGCGGCTTTCCGAAACGGTCAAGGAGCGCGTCATTGCCGCTCGCCTCGTAGAGATTGTTGTACATGTTCTGCGCGATGGGCGATAAGTTCCATCCCACATCAATGATCGTGTACACCAAAAACGCCGCGAGGAACCTGACGTACTGCATAAGCACCTCCTCCGTTGCTTAAGCCGGTTGACCTGACGCCAGCCCTTATACCACCCGTGACACGGTCCGTCAAGCCCAGGAACAGCGTCGGCGCTGGCAATCTGTGGCCGCTCATGTAGCATCTGGCAGGGAGCATTCGAGTGAAAAGAGGAGCGACCAATGCAGACTGAGCACGATACGCCGCCGCGGACCACGCGGTTCTCCGATGTCTGTGGCACGACGGATGAACTGAAACGTCTACTCCACGAGGAGCGAGAGCGCGTCGTCGCCGCACCGGCCATCCTACGCGAGCTGGTGACGGACCAGCTCTATATGCTGGGCCGGATGGAGCTGCGACTCCAGGACTACCGGCAGCTGCGCGACGACGTGGCGAAGCTGCACCGCGCCCTGGAGTCCATTGACCCGCCCCGCCGTCCCGAAGCCGACCGGGCTGCCGCCGCGCTCCGGCCGTTACTGGAAGACGGCCAGCCGTTGGGCGACGCGGAGACCACCGCCATCGTGGACTACGCCGAGCAAATCCGCTCGGTCGCCGGCCATCTGGAGCAGATTCTGCGTGCCCACATGGATGTGGCGCTGGCCCTCGCCGAGAGTTACGAGCACGCGCGGGGCGGCCGGCCCTGGCCAACGCCCGGCGCGGCAGCGGAGACCGATTCGGACGCCACGCCGGCGATACCCACCACCTGGGAAGCGTGGCTGCCGTCCGAGCCACACCGCACGCGGCTCGTGGACTTCCTCAGCAAGAGCCGCGCCTACGTCATCTGGCCTGATGGATCCGCCAACGGCCGCGGCGCGCAGCCCCTCGTACAGTTCGAGGACGGCGGCTTGATGCCCATGTCCGAGGTGCGCTGGTCGGATGCCGTCCGCAACTTCTATCCCGCCAGCCAAGGCGAGTCACCGGTGCCAGCCAGACAGTACCGGGGCGCATCATAGCCACCGCCCGCCTACAACCGTCGGTCATGGAGAGCCTCGCCGCGCGCCTGCGGCCCCTGCTGGTGGATGCCGGACGGCGCCGGATATTCCCCGGCGCGGTCGTAGCCGTGTCCGGCCGCACCGGGCACACGAATATCGTCACCGCCGGGCACCTCACCTATGCCCCGGACAGTCCGGCAGGCGGCCCCGACACGATCTACGACATTGCATCCCTCACCAAGATCGTCACGCTCACGGCCACCCTCGTCCTCGTCAGCGCCGGTCGCCTGTGTCTCGACGACCGGCTCGGTGATCTGCTCGACTGTGCCACCTTCCGCAACGTCACCGTGCGGCAGGTTCTGGCCCACACCGCCGGGCTGCGGCTGTCCTTGAGCAGTCTCCAGGACCGGCCGCGACCCGAGATCGAAGCCGCCATCCTCGCTGCCGGGCCGGTGACGGCACCGGGTTCCCAGTTCTACTACTCCAGCCAGGGCTACTATCTCTTGGGCCGGGCGCTGGAAACCGTGTCCGGGCAGCGGCTCGCCGACTGTTTGCGAACCACCGTCCTCGACCCACTCGGTATGGGTACCACCACCTTTAACCCTCCCGCGGCATGGCGGCAGCGCATTGCCCCAACCGAAGACGATCCCCGGCGCGGCGGGGTGGTATGCGGCGTGCCGCACGACGAGAGCACGTTCGCTCTCGGCGGCGTCGCCGGGCACGCCGGGCTATTCTCGACCGCTGCGGACCTGCTCAAACTCGGTCGCCTGTGGCTGCACGAGGGCACGGTCGACGGGCAGCCCCTCATTCGGCGCGACCTGATCCGCGCGAGCATCGCGGACAATTTCCCCGCTGCCCTCGGCGCGACCGGCTTCCGGGTGCAGCGGTTTGCGCTCGGCTGGGGACTGGAAGACCGCAGCTACGTCGGCGCGTTCGCCTCGCCACGTGCCTATAGCCTGCTCGGCTTCACCGGCCCGGCCCTCACGGTAGACCCCGAACACGGCGCCGTCGTCGCGATCCTGAACAACCGCGTCCACCCCACCCGCAATGGGCCGAGCCGTGCCCACTGCCACGCCGCCATCACCACGGCAGCACTACAATGGCTCGCTGAAGCGGCCCGTCCCCCCGCCGCAGCGGGGGGACTATAGGGGGGCATCCTGCTCATCCTTCCATCCCGAAAATACTGATGCAGACAAATACCTACCCCCCGTCAGGGTGTATGCTCATACCAATAATAGAAGCGAGTCCCAACAGACGGCTACAAGGAGCAGCTGACTATGGACGTTGCCCTACACGCCCCGGCAGACGATGCTGCTGCACTGGCGGCCCGCTGCCGGCGCCTCGGAGTACGCCACGTCTGCCTGAGCCTGGGCGCCGTGCCCGGCTTCACCGACACCGGCATTCCCGACCGGGCCTACCTCCGGCGGTTCCTGCGCCGGCTGGCGGACGCCGATGTGCAAGTGCCCGTCGCCATCGCCTGGTTCGGCAACGATCCTGACCTCGTGCTCCGTCCGGCGGCGCACCGGGCCGCGATCACGGCCAAGCTACACACCCTAGAAGTCATCAGCGATGTCGGGATCGGCACGCTGCTCCACTATGTGGACGTCGCGCAGCCGCCCGACCCGGCCGACGATGATCGCTACTGGGACGGCGTGCTCGCCATCTTCCAGGAGCTGGTCCGCCAAGCCGAGGCCTGCGACGTGCGTCTGGCCAACCACGCGATCTGGCGCTGCCTACCCGACACGTTGCGCGGCGCTGCCCTACGCGATGGCGTGACCATGGCCGATTACCGCGCCTATCACCCGCACCCGTGGCGTGGGCCCTATCTCCTGAACTCGCACGAGCACATCATCCGCCTGCTCACGGCAGTACCGAGCACGCACAATGGCGTGTGCTTCTGTACCGGAATGCATATCATGGGCGGTGACATTCCGGCCCTCGTGGACACGTTCCGCGGCAAGGTGTACTACTCGCAAATGCGTGACGTGCAGGGTCGCTGGCCGGCCGCCGAGGAGGTCTTCCTCGGTACCGGGGACCTCGATTTCCCGGACATTCTGCGCCGGCTCGCTGCCGCCGGCTATCAGGGCACCATCGGGCCGGAGCACCTCGGCCCGCCCAGGCACCCCGGCGAAGACCTGGAAGCAGCAGCCGTCACCTTCTTGCAAGCGTCCCTGCCGTAGCATAAAGCCTCACCACCGCAGGCGGCCCGTCCCCCCGCCGCAGCGGGGGGACCATAGGGGGGCTGCTCACTCCGCGAACATGCCGATGATATCTCCCATCCTGGCCGCAAAGTGACACGCGCCGGTAGGATAGACCAGCATTCGACGGAGGGCCACAATGAGTCGTCTACGTGTCGCGGTGATCGGCGCCGGCAACATCGCCCAGCAGCATCTCCCCGTCCTGACCAACCATCCTGACTGCGAGGTGGCCGTCCTCTGCGACGTGAACCCGGCCATGCTCGCCGAGACGGCCGAGCGTTTCGGGATTGCCGAACGGGAAGAGTCCCCGGACGCGCTGCTCCGGCGTGACGATCTCGACGCCGTGTATGTCCTGGTCAGCGTGCTACACGTCGCCCGCGTGGCCAGCAAGTTTATTGCCGCCGGACTGCCTACCTTTCTGGAAAAGCCCCCCGGCATCTGCTCGGCCGATACCGGCCGCCTCGCCGAGTTGGCCGAGAAGCACGGCACGGTGACAATGGTCGGCGTCAACCGGCGCTTCTACAGCAACAATCTGGCTGTCCGCGCCCGGATGGCCGAGCTAGGGCCGCTGGCGACGATCACGGTGGATGCCCACGAGGACCAGTGGCGGCTCTACCAGCCCGACCGGCTGGCTAAGTTCACGCAGCTCGTGCGGCGCCGCTGGGCCTACGCGAACGGCATCCACGCGCTCGATATGCTGCGCTTTTTCGGCGGCGACGTGGCGGACATTCACGCCATCCGCTCGACCTATCACTACGACTACCCCGATAGCTTCTCCGCGGTGCTGCGCTTTACCAGCGGCGCGCAAGGACGCGCCTTGGTGGACTGGTTTGCGCCCGCCAACCATCGCTTCGAGTTGCGGACGGTGGGGGCGCGGGCCGTGTCGGGCCACGGGTTCAACACCATCACCGTGAGCGTGCGCGATCAGCCGGACGAGCAGTTCGTATTGGACGAGCCGGACCGGCAATACAAAGCCGGCTTCTGGCGGCAGGCCACCGCGTTCTTGGCGGGCGCCCGCAGCGGCCAGCAGCCGCCGTTCCCGGCCGCCTCGCTCGCCGACGCCCACCGCACGATGCAAATGATTGACGGCATCTGCCAGCTCTCCGCCGAAGTCCAGGAAGACCGCGAGCACTACCTACCCATGTAACCCTGGTTCTGTCAGCCCCCTTTCGTCACTCCGGCGAAAGCCGGAGTCCAGGGGCCGGAAGCCCCCCTATGGTCCCCCCGCTGCGGCAGGGGGACGATGTTTGGGGTGGCGCGACGGCGGGGGGACGGCAGTTCCCTCCCTTGTCGGGACGGGGGAGGGCGAGGGTGGGGGCCAGTCCAGGGACGTGGATTGCGGCTTCCGCTGCAATGACGGATGGGGCCGACGAGGTAGCAATATGAGTGCAGCGGATCGGTGGCGGGTGGTGGTTTTCAGCGGTTGCGGGCATGGCGTCATCGCGCAGACGCCAGCGATCTCCCTGACGGAAGCAAGATACGATCAAATGTCCCGCTGGTGCAGTATTTGAGACAGAGGATACCGTTGTGATCTCCCTAGACTTAGGGCCTTTGAGGAACACGTTACCTCACCTGGGCCCACTACTTGCCGTGACCGCAGCCGTCACGTTCTTCTACAGCGAGGCCCTAGGCACTCCACTCAGTGTGCAGGCTACCTTCACGGATGAAGATGTCGGATCAAATTTTCGGCCAGTGCTGCTGGCGCAGTTCGAGCATGTCCACCAACTTGGCGATATGCCTAGCTGGACTGACCAGCGCGGACTTGGCCAGTCTCAACTCCTTAGTCCGCAGTATGGAACCTTCTACCCTCCGCGGTGGCTCGCGCTGAGGCTTGCCCCTCGTGCCGAAGAAGCGGCAGATTGGCTAATCTGGGGACACTCGGTCATCGCGGCGCTGGCAGTCTTCGCCCTTGCTCGGCACTACCGAATCAGTCCTTGGGCTGCCGCCCTTGCGGGTATTCTCTTTACTCTCGGCCACCTCCCTGTCCGTTGGGCACCGTTCCTCCACGCCCCGATACATTTCGCCACATTCCCGCTTTCCATACTAGGGACGGAGTTAATCTGGAGCGGTCGTAGTCGCCTCGGAGTGCCACTCATGGCTTTGAGCCTTGGTGCATCCGGTTTGGGCACTCATCTACAGAGCACGCATATGGCAGTTCATACAGTGCTCATTCTCACTGTCTACCGCCTCGTGACTGTTGACGTACCGATTAGGGAACGGCAACGACGCCTGCTACTCTCGATAGTAGCTCTGGCACTGGGGTTAGTTATCATGGCGCCATCCTTGGTGCCATTCGTCTTCGAGCAGAAAAACTCAACACGGCAAGAGAAGGTCTACGAGTTCGTGGGAGGCATGAATCGTGACTCACTGCTGGCACACATTGATCCCGCTGCTGGGAGTATCAACGACGACGTCTATATGGGGCCCTTGATGCCATTCCTCGTCTTAGTAGGGATTGCCGTGAGTGTCCGCCATAAGCGGTTAGCTTTCCTGCCTCTACTTTTGATGCTTACCCTGCTGGTGGGTTTCAAGACACCACTCTTGGAGTTCCTTTGGCGCCTCGTACCGGGCTGGAGTGCATTATCCAATGTTCAGAGAGTGTCGTTCGTCACTGTCCTCCCTGTGGCTATGCTCGCTGCACTCGGGGCTGAATGGTTGGCTGATCTACGGAGAAGAAAGGGCACTGTAGTTGTCGTCGCGGTGGTGGGGGCTATGAGCCTGGTGTACTGGCTGCTACAGTTGAGGGAGCTTGGTCAGGCACCAAGTTTCGAGTTCTGGCAGGCCTCCGTCCAAGCTCTGGTGCTCGCCGTAGTGCTGTATCTTTTTGGCACTCCTCGCGATCGCAAATCCCGCGGCCCGTCTTTTCCTCTTGTTGGTTCGGTCTTTATCCTGAGCTTCTTAACTCTGTGGGAGGGAGGTACTATTATGGGTTGGCGGCCAGTTGTGGACGCCCCTCCGCCCCAGTATCGGGACATGCTTGCTTTAGTCCGAACCCAGAACGACCAGGATGGTCGTTGGATGTCCTTCGCTTTGGATTACGATCAGGCTAAACCCAACGCGTTCTTGGAAGCGCCAGGACGGTGGCTTGATAACTACGACAGCTTTATCACTAGGGAATTCTTCACCTACTGGCGCACTCTTACCGGATCAACGCGCTATGATTATCCCACAAGTCTTGGAGGGATGTGGCACCAGCATTTGGGCGACGATCCGGTGCCGCATCCGAACTTGGTCAATGCAGCGGGAATCTCACGCATTCTGTCGTCAGACGGCCGCGAGGCCGAAGCCCACACTCTAGGCTGGACGATCTTAGCGCGCCGCGGGAACCTACTTGCCTATGACAATCCGAACGCTTTCCCTTTATCCTATCTATCCCGACGGTGGGAGAGCGTACCCGGTGACACATCTGCCGCGATAGCACAGTTGGCTGCCGCAGGAGATGTAACATTTCGCAGCCACACCGACTACATTACGGGTACCGTCGAAGTAGCAAGTCCTGATGATTCCCCCCTTCCGGTGCAGGTGATGCGGCTTGGAACCGAAGAGGTCAGGATAATGGTCAGTGAGGCTGTACCGTCACCGGCGATTGCCGTGTTGCTAGATAGCCACCACCCGGACTGGAGTGCCTACGTGCATGGCACTTCACGCCCGCTGCTTCGGATCAATGGGGTGTTTCGGGGTGTGCTTCTCCAACCGGGGGAGACTCGCGTAACGTTCCGATACGAACCCAGGTTGGTGCCTTGGCTACAGGCTATCGCTGGCATATTAACTGTGCTCCTGAGCTTACTATTTCTGCCAGTCAAATGGTGGCGCTGGCTTAGAGTGAAGATATGGAGGTGGGCTACCCATTTTACCACCGCAGTGTTAGAGTGACCGGGCTACTGTCTAAGTAGGGTATCGGCGATGTCTAGGCTGAATCAGTTGGCAAGGTGACAGCGATGAGCGCAGCGGATCGGTGGCGGGTGGTGGTTTTCAGCGGTTGCGGGCATGGCGTCATCGCGCAGACGCTGGCGATCCACCCGCGGTTCGAGGTGGTCGCGGTGGCTGACGACGATGACCGCCCCGACCAACAGCACCGGCGCAACGAGAGCATGGCCCGCAGCCTCGGCGTCCCCTACTGCCGCGACGTCGCAGGGGCCGTTCGGCAGTTCCGACCGCAGGTAGCCTGTGTCTCCCCGGAGATCGAGCGGGCTGCCGATCTCAGCGTGCGAGCCGCTACCGCCGGTCTCCACATCATCCAAGACAAGCCGATGGCGTCCAGCGTCGCGGAGTGCGACCGGATCGTCGCGGCCGTCGAGCGGGCCGACGTGCGATATGCGTTGTGGAACCGCAACACGTTTCCGGCCATCGAGCACACCCGCCGCCTGCTTGCGGCCGGCGCTATCGGCGAGCCGACGGCCATCCACGTGGACTTCTACTTTGCCAAGGACGCCGGCGTGCTGATCGACTCCGACGCGCCGGAGGAGGTACCGGCCGACTGGCGCGGTCACGGCGAGCTGACCGTCGAGGGTATCTATCCGCTCGCCTACGTCCGCCATCTCCTGGGCGTCGAGGCGCGGCGCGTGTTCGCGCGGACCACCTCGCACTTCTTCCGCAAGTACGCCGACCGCGGCCTGGAGGACCTGGCAACCGTGACCCTGGAGCTGGAGCGGGGGATCGTCGGTTCGCTCTGCATCGGCCGGATCGGGCGCGCCAGCCATGCCAACCTCGGCGAGCTGAAGCTGCACATCCTCGGTTCGGCCGGTGCCCTTGTCGTCTCCGAGCCTCGGCCGGAGGTTGCCGTGTATACGCGCGGCCTCGCGCCGAGCGACTATCGTCACCGGCGCATCGGCGTGCGTTATGAGCGCCGACTGCTCGACGACTTTGCCCGTGCGATTGACACCGGCAGCGAGACAATGTTGAATGCCCACGCCGGCCGCGCCATCGTGGCAACCGTGAACGCGGCCCTCGAATCCGGTCGGACGGGCCGAGCAGTCGGGATACCGGGCCAGTACAGTGGGTAGCGCAGTGTCCCCAGGATGCACCCGTCCCCCCGCCGCAGCGGGGGGACCATAGGGGGGCTGAGGGGTGCCGCCATGACCCAAGCCACCATGAGGCGCGCGGTATGATTCCGCTGCCGGTCGCCGGTTGGCTGTGGCGCCGCCTCCGCTGGGGCTTTTGCTGCCTGCTGGCCTGGGTCACAGTCGGCACGATAGGCTACCTGGTCATCGAGGGCTGGTCCTGGTTCGACTCGCTCTATATGACCACCATCACGGTCTTTACGATTGGCTTCAAGGAGATACACCCCCTGACCGCGGCCGGTCGAGCCTGGACCCTGGTGGTCATTGCCTTGGGCTTTATGATCGTAGCGGCGGGAGCCTCGTATTTTGCGGCGGACCTCTCCAGCGGTGAGCTGGGGCGCTTGTGGCGGGAGGGTGCCTTGAATCGGCGGTTGAACCGACTCCGCGATCACTTCATTGTGTGCGGCCTCGGCCGCGTGGGCTGGCAGATTGCCTTGCAGCTCCGGCGCGAGCAGCGCCCCTTCTGTACCATCGAAATCACCGACCGGCATCGCGATGAGCTGGCAGCCTGGGGTGTCCCGCATCAGATCGCCGATGCGACGGATGAAGAAGTCCTCCGACGCGCCGGCATCGAGCGGGCGCGAGGCCTGGTCGTGGCGGCCGATAGCGACGCGGTCAACCTCCTGGTAGTGGTCTCGGCCCGGAGCCTGGCCCCGCAGCTCAATATCGTGACGCGGGTGGAAGACCCGGCCAATGAATCCAAGTTGCTGCGCGTCGGCGCCAACCGGGTGCTGTCGCCCACGGTCCGCGCCGGCCAGCGTATGGCCCAAATGCTCACCCGTCCGGCTGTCGTCGAATATCTCGATACGTTGCTGTATCGTGATGGTGAGCGGCTGCCCTTCGTGATCGAAGAGATCGAGCTGGCCGCGACGGGCACGCTCTGCAATCGTCCTCTCGCCCATATTGATGCCGAGTACCCGGACACCCGTGGCCCGACCATCTTGGCCGTCAAGCCGTCGGAAAAGGACATCATCCTGCACCCGCGCGGCACGCAGCAGCTGCGTAGCGGCGACCTCATCATCGCGGCGGGCCGGCCGGAGGAGCTTGCCCAGTTGGCCGACTTGTGTCGTTGAGCCTATCGGCAGCCGCTATCATTAGCCCGGCCTGAGCACGTCCAGGGAGTTGCGGTGAAACTATCCATCCTGATCCCGGTCTACAACGAGAGCGCCTCTATCGAAACTCTGCTCCGTCGGGTGGCGGCCGTTGACCTCACACTGGCCGGTAGCGGCGCTGAGGGCGCCACCGCGGCAGAGCAGGCGCGTATCGAACGGGAGATCATTGTCGTCAACGACTGCTCGACCGACGGCACACCGGAAATCCTGGCCCGTCTCGAACGCGAGCCGCTGCCGGACTTGCAGGTTGTCCACCACCGGCGCAATCAAGGCAAAGGCGCCGCCATCCGCACGGCATTGAGCGTCTCCGGCGGCGACTACGTCATCATCCAGGACGCCGACCTGGAGTACGATCCCGCCGACTATCCCCGCCTCCTCGCGCCAATTCTCGCCGGCGAGGCAAAAGTGATCTACGGCGTGCGGTCATTTGCCGGGCAGAAGCCGCTCCTGCGCTGGGGCAACTGGTTCCTCACCTGGGTCACAAACCTGCTCTTCCGCACCCGCCTCCACGATATGGAGACCTGCTACAAGCTCCTACCCGGTGATCTCTTCCGCACCCTCGATCTGGAGTGCAGTCGCTTCGACATGGAGCCGGAGATTACGGCCAAGGTGCTGCGCCGCGGCTACCGTATTCACGAGGTCCCCATCAGCTACGAGCCGCGGGGCGCGAAGAAGCTGTCGCCGTGGCGCGATGGCCTGCCCGCCTTGTGGGCGCTGCTCAAGTACCGCTGGCAGCGGATGTGAGACCAGGCCACGCCACGCCGCGTGCGGCATCAGGACACTGCACTCCCGGCCCTTACCACTCGACCAGTTCGGCGCCGATGGCGCGGACGACGGCCGCACCCTTCACCAACGTCTCCCGGTACTCCGCTTCCGGATCGGAGTCGGCCACGACCGCACCGCCTACTTGCAGGTACATCCGGCCCTCGCGGACGACGAGCGTGCGAATTGCAATGCTGGTGTCCATGTCGCCCGTGAAGCTGAGATAGCCGATGGCGCCGCAATAGACGCCGCGCCGCACCGGCTCCAGCTCCTCGATAATCGCCATGGCCCTGATCTTCGGACAACCCGTGACCGATCCACCCGGAAAGCAGGCCCGCAGCACGTCCACCGCCGTCAGCTCCGGGCGCACCGTTCCGCGCACGGTACTCACGAGGTGCCACACACTCGCGTATCCCTCCAACCCGAACAGCTCCGGCACCTGGATCGTCCCCACCTGGCAGACCTTCCCGAGGTCGTTCCGTAGCAGGTCCACGATCATCAGGTTTTCGGCGCGATCTTTCCCGCTCCGGGCAAGCTGCCGAGCCAAGGCGCGATCTTGGCGCGTGGTCGCACCGCGCGGCCGTGTGCCCTTGATCGGCCGCGTCTCGACCTGGCGCCCCGCGTAGCGCAGGAACCGCTCCGGCGAGGCGCTGAGGACCGTGCAGTCGTCGAAAGCGAGGTAGGCGCCATACGGCACCGGCGAGGCCGCGTGCAGGCGCTCATACAGCGGCCAAGTGTGCCCGGTCCAGTCCCCCTCTAGCCGCTGCGAGAGATTGACTTGATAGATGTCGCCGGCTGCGATGTACTCCTTGGCGCGCTGTACCTGTGCGAGATAGGCGCTGCGTCCGACGTTGGAGCGCAGCCGGACGCTCGCCACGACGCCGTTGGTGGGCGGCGGGGGCCGGCTCCGGACCAGGGAGGCTTGTAGCTCGCGCCACCGCGCGTGGGCCGCCGCTGCGCTCCCGCCCGGCAATCCGGTACTGATGAGCCACCGCTGCCCGGTGCGGTGATCGGCCGCGAGTACCCAATCATAGAACCCCACGTGGAGGTCGGGGACACCCTCATCCCTGGCGCTGGCCGGCCAGCGTTCGAACAGCCGCCCGAGATCGTAGCCGAAGTAGCCGATGGCGCCGCCGAGCAGTGGCGGTAGTCCCGGCTGTCGCGGGACGGCGTAGCGCCGCAACAGTCGTTCGAGCAGACGGCTGGGATCGGTGGCGACCGTCACCGTGCCGTCCGGTCCGGCCAGCTCGCTGCGCTGACCACGACTGCGTAAGACCAGGAACGGATCGGCGCTGACATACGAGTAACGGCCGGTGGCGGTAGCGCCGGAGCTATGGTCCAGCAGCACAAGCTGTCGCCGGTCGAGGAGGCGGGCCGCTGCTTGCACCGGGCTGAGTGCTACCGGCCCGACGACTGGCGTGACGTGGCCCATCGGAGACACCACGCCGATACTCGCCAGCAGTTGGTCCAGTTGGTCGTCCGGGGCAACGCCGTTGCCGACGACCGGCGTTGACCACCCGGCGCCGGCCGCTTCGCCGTGCGGCCGGCGCGTGCGTACTGGGGATGTAACCACCGCGAGTCCGCCTCCTGGCGGGCAGTATGTCATACCCGGCGCCGCTGCGAGCGCATCGCACCACGAGCCGGCCGGCCGGCTGTGCTACAGTGAGGCGGGACGGCACGACAGGTGCGCCGATGCCGGAGAGCAATGATGGTGACGCCGACGCCAGCGCCAGCGGTAGCGGAAGTCTTCTATCCCGAGTCGGATGGGCAGCCCATGGCTGAGACCGATGTCCACCGCGACCTGATGCTTGATCTGATTGCCATGCTGCGGGAGTATTTCCGCGATGACCCGCACATCTATATCAGCGGCAATCTGCTCCTCTACTACGAGGAAGGCAATCCCCGGCGGTCGGTCGCCCCCGATGTCTTCGTGGTCAAGGGCATCCCCGGTGACCGCCGCCGCATCTACAAGCTGTGGGAAGAAGGGCAGCCGCCGGACGTCGTCTTCGAGTTGACCTCGCGCAGCACCCGCAACGAAGACCTCCGCACCAAGCACGAGCTCTACGAGCGGTTGGGTGTGACCGAGTATTTCCTGTTCGATCCCCTCGGCGAGTATCTGCGACCACCACTCCAGGGCCATCGGTTGGCCCTGGACCACTACGTGCCGCTGCGGCCCGCTGCCGACGGATCCCTGTGGAGCGCGGTGCTGGAGCTGGAGCTGCATCCACGCGGCGAGTCCCTGCGGCTGTTCGACCCGGAAAGCCGGCGTTGGCTGCTCAACCCGCAAGAAGAGACAGTGGCCCGGCGCGCGGCGGAGTCCCGGGCAGCGGTAGAAGCGGCCGCGCGGCAGATAGCGGAGGACCGGGTGACGGCTGAAGCGGCCGCGCGGCAGATAGCGGAGGACCGGGTGGCGATTGTCGAAGCGGAGCTGGCCCGGCTGCGGGCACAGCTTGACGAGCGCAGCCAACCCTCGTGAGCAGCCGCGCCCGAGCGGCGGTACTGCTACACGCCCAAGCGGCGCGCGAGGTCTACGAAGTCGCTGGCCTGCTCGTCAATCCACGGCTCCGGGGCGGTATCCACCGGCTGGCCCGGCCCGAACTCTTGCGGCCGCGGCACGAACGCGGTCCGCATCCCGATGGCGCGGGCGGCCTGTAAATCGCCTTTGTGCGCTGCCACCATCATCACCCGTTCCGGCGGCAGGCCCAGCAACGCCGCCGCCCCCGTGTAGACCGCCGCGTCGGGCTTGTAGCGCCTGAATAGCTCCGCCGACAGGATGCAGTCCCAGGGCAGGCCCGCCCGCTTCGCCATGTTGGTGAGCAGGGCGACGTTGCCGTTGGAGAGCGTGGCGATAATGTAGCGCGCCTTCAGACGGTGCAGGCCGGGCACCGCGTCCGACCAGGGCCGGAGCCGATGCCACGCACGATTGAAGTGCTCTTTTTCGTCCGCACTCAAGCCACCAATCCGAAACTCGATCAGCAGCCGGTCGAGGATCAGGCGATGCAAGTCGTCAATATGCGTCCACGGCAGATCACCGTGCCGGACCCGGTCCATTGCCGGGCCGTAGCCGCCTCGCCAAGCCGCGGCAAACTTGGCCCAGTCCACGTGCGTAATGCCCTTGGCTCCGGCGATCCGTGTGCCTTCACGGATGATGGAGCTGCGCCAGTCCACGACGGTACCGAAAACATCGAACGTGAGTGCGCCGAGTGAGGCCCAATCCATTGAGACGACTCCTTACCAAGCAGCAGCGCGGACTCCCCTTCCCTGCAGGGAAGGGGCCGGGGGTTAGGTCCAACCACCTCAGCGCCGCGCAAGCTGCGCCAAGCGTGCCTCCACTTTGGCGAGCCGGTCGCGCTGCTCCTGCAAGCGGCCACGCTCGCGCTCCACGACGGCCGCCGGCGCCTTCTCCACGAAACCGCTCCTGGCAAGCAGCCCTTCCAAGCGTGCAACCTGCTGCTGTGCTTCCGTCTGCTCGGCTTCCAGGCGTTCGCGGCTCTCCGCAGCGTCCGCCGCCGCGTCGGGCAAGAGCCAGATTTCGGCGCCACCGGCGCGCGCCGACAGCCCGTGGGTCGGCTTCTCCGCAAGTGTCTCCACGATCCGCAGCGGTCGCACCCGGGCCAGCACCTCGATCTGTGGGGCCAATGCGTGCAATGTTGCCGTGTGCCCGTGGCCGGCGATAGTCGCCGGAATCCACCGCCCGGCGCCAAGCTGCGCCTCGGCGCGCACATTGCGAATCGTGCGTACCACCTCGATCATCGCGGCTACACCGGTCTCAACCCCTGGATCACGCTTGCCGGGCTGCGGCCACGGCGCCACCATCAGCGCCGGCGCCGGCCGCCGGTTGCCGTGCAGGTGCGACCACACCTCCTCCGTGACAAAGGGCATGATCGGATGGAGCAGCCGCAAGCTGGCATCCAGCACGTAACCCAGCACCGCCAGCGCCGTTTCACGGGGCGCGATGCTCGTGGTCCCATTGCGGGCCACGTCTTGCCACGGTCCTTGACCGCCGGCGTAGAGCGACAGCTTCGATAGCTCGATATACCAATCGCAGAACTCGCCCCACAGGAAATCCTCCAGCGTGCGGCCGGCCTCACCGAACTGGTACGCCTCCATCTGCCGGGTCACTTCCGCGATGGTCGCGTGACAGCGCGAAAGAATCCACCGCTCCGCTAACCCCAGGTTGGTCCAGGCGCCGTCGGCGCTTGCACTGCCGTCGTCGCTGCGGTCACGGGCGAGCACGACAAAGCGGGCGGCATTCCACAGCTTGTTGGCGAAGTTCCGCGCGTTGCCGATCTTCGGCAGCGAGAGGCGCACGTCCTGCCCCGGCGTGCTGCCGGTCACAATCCAGTAGCGCAGGGCGTCGGCGCCATACTCCTCGATCACGTCGAGCGGATCGTCGCCCGGCTGTGGGTTGGACTTGCTGATCTTCGAGCCGTCCTGGTGGCGGATGATGCCGTGCATGTACACGTGATGGAAGGGCGGCTCGCCCATGAACTCGATCCCGGTCATAATCATCCGCGCCACCCACAGGAAGATGATCTCGTAGCCCGTCTCCAGCACATCGGTAGGGTAGAAATAGGCCAGGTCCTCCGTCCGGTCGGGCCAGCCCAGCGTCGAGAACGGCCACAGGGCCGAGCTGAACCAGGTATCGAGCACGTCCGGGTCCTGCTCCAGCGCGCCGCCGCATGTCGGACACTGCGCCGGGTCGTCGGCCCCCGGCTGCGGCACGACCGGCTCCGGGCACTGCCGGCAATACCAGACCGGGATGCGGTGTCCCCACCATAGTTGGCGTGAAATCTCCCAGTCGTGGACGTTCTCCATCCAGTTCAGGTAGATCCGCTCGAAGTGCTGCGGTACGAACTTGATCCGCCCATCCTTGACCGCCTGAATAGCCGGCTGGGCCAGTACCGTCTGCTTCACGAACCACTGCTCGGAAATGCGCGGCTCGACCACCGTACTGCACCGATCACAGGTACCGACTGCGTGCGTGTGCGTCGCCACGTGGCGTACCCGCTGCGCGGCTTCCAGATCGCGGAGCAGCGCCGCGCGGGCCGCGTACCGGTCCATCCCGGCGTAGGGACCGGCCTCGTCGTTGAGTGTGGCATCGTCGTTCATGATGCTGACGGTCGGCAGGTCGTGGCGCTGCCCCATCTCGTAGTCGTTGGGATCGTGACCGGGCGTGACCTTCACTGCCCCGGTACCGAACGCGGCCTCCACCGCCGCGTCGGCAATGATGGGGATACGCCGGCCCAGCGCCGGCAGGATGGCCTGGCGACCGACGAGGGCGCGATAGCGTTCGTCATCCGGGTGTACCGCGACGGCCGTATCGCCGAGGATCGTCTCCGGGCGCGTCGTGGCCACCTCGATGTGACCGCCGCCCTCCAGGTCGTAGCGCACCGTCCACAGCTTGCCTTCCGTCTCCTCATGCACCACTTCGAGGTTGGAGATTACGGTGCCGCACCGCGGACACCAGTTCACCAGGTACGGTCCGCGGTAGATCAGCCCCTTGTGGTAGAGGCGCACAAAGGCCTCTCGCACCGCACGCGAGAGCTGGTCGTCGAGCGTGAACCGCAGCCGCGACCAATCGCAGGAGGTACCGAGCTTGCGAAACTGTAGCTCGATGGTATTGCCGTGGTGCTCGCGCCACGCCCACACGCGCTCGACAAAGGCCTCGCGCCCCACCTCTTGCCGCGACCGGCCCTCCTTTTCCAGCTCCCGCTCCACAACGTTCTGCGTCGCGATCCCGGCGTGATCCGTGCCGGGCAGGTACAGCGTGTTGTCGCCCATCATGCGCCGCCAGCGGGTCATCACGTCCTCGAAGGCGATCATCATGGCGTGGCCGTGATGGAGTACGCCGGTGATGTTGGGCGGCGGCATCATCAGCGTCCACGGCCGGCGCGTCCAATCCGCGCGTGGCGTAAAGTGACCGTCATCGAGCCACTGCCGATAGACGCGATCCTCAGTGCGGCGATGATCGTAGGCGCGGCTCATCACCGCCTCGCGGCCCTCCTGGGCCGCTGGCGGTCGTGCCGCCGGTTGCGTCGTGGTCATCCGCGCACCTCCTTATCGGCCCCCCTATGGTCCCCCCGCTGCGGCGGGGGGACGGTGCGTTCCCTCCCCCGTCGCAACGGGGGAGGGTGAGGGTGGGGGCCAGGATTCCCTCGTGCGCTTAAAATAAATGCGCCATATTCGCCGCGGGGCATGTGCCCGCGGGACGAACATGGCGTGTCGTGGTACCACCCGGGTTCAGCCCAACTGCCCTTCCCATAGCCGTCATTCCCGCGAAAGCGGGAATACACCCCCTTCCCGCCAGGGAAAGGGCGTCATTGCGACAACCGTTAGCCCCTTCCCTTCAGGGAGGGGCTGGGGGTAGGTACGTTCTACCCCGCAGTCGGACTCTCGTTACAGCGCTAACGGGCTTACCCGAAGAGGCTTACTGGCGCTCCGCCCCGGCTACTGCCGGTGACGTGTGGTCCGCCCTCTCAGCCTCCCAGCTCCCAAGCGACCTTCGGCTACCGCTCCCGGAGATGGCTTGCAGCCGGTGACCATCCCTCTCTACGCGGTGCCGGCGTAGCCTACTCCTCTTGTTCGCTGCCGTTGTACCTATGAAGTTGTCCTCTACGAGTATAGGTGGCCGGTATGCGGCTGTCAACGATGTGGCCGGGGACGGTGTGCTCCCTCCCCTGTGCGTCAGTACGGGGGAGGGTTGGGGTGGGGGCCAGGGCGCTCAAAATGCACTGGCGATCAACCCGCCATGATGACTGCCGCCGCTACCCTGCTTTCTTGCAGAACGGCAGCCCGGTGCGCTCGTTCTCCATGATGATGTACCCGTCCGGCACGTCGTCGAGGGTCGCCCCCGGCCGGGGCTGCTTGGCGAAATAGTAGATGCGCTGTTCCCGCCCATTCTGGAGCACAACGTCCTTGTAATGGAGATGGTAGGTCTGCCCTTTGCTGTTGGTGTGCGTGTACGCCACGATTCCTCTCCTCGCGTGTCCATCGGATCGGGTACTTGGACGTGCAATCACCTCGGCAGTCGCTCGTGGGACTTTCCGAGCCGCCCCAGTATAGCGGAAACGGTGAGCGCAAAAAGGTATCATATACCGGAGTGGGTTGCAATCTGAGGGGAGTGGGCAACCATGAGCGCCGCGACGTACTGTTCTCGCTGTCGGATCGGCCGCCTCGATGACGATGGCGTCTGTCCGCTCTGTGGCGGCATTGGCGCACACGTCGGGCGGCGGAAACGTTGGGCCTTCGCCGTGGGACAGCTGTTGGGCAACCTCAACGTCGGCCTCATTGTGCTCGGCGTATTCCTGGTCTGCACGGCCCTGTTCATATGGGTCGTCTCCTCCTGGCCCGGCCTCGCCACACCGGAGGGCACCCAAGTTCCCGCTGGCGTGAGCGAGCTATTGGCCAAGTCGCGCTCTGATCCTGGCGGCCTCCTGCTGGAGCTGATCTGGCGTGCCCTGGCGCAAGCGACCGTCATCACGGCCATCATTATCACCGTGGGCTACGTGCTGTGGAAGCGCCAGCAGCGCCAGGCCAAAGCCACCAGCGTCAGCAACGACGACCAAGGCTAACGCTGGCGCGCCTCGCGGCCCTCTCCTGCGGGGAGAGGGCGTGGCCGCCGGCCACGGCGCAGACTCCCCTTCCCTCCAGGGAAGGGGCTGGGGGTTAGGTTCAATACCGGCCCTCACTCCAAGCCGATGAAGTAGTGATAGTGCGGTTGTCCCCCCGGCGTGACCTCGATCTCGGCCTCCGGCAGCCACTCCTCCAGCCGGGCAACCAGCGCGTCAGTGGCTTCAGGCTCCGCGTCTGCGCCGGGGTACACGCTGACCACCTCGTAGTCATCGGTCTCCAAGGTGTCGAGCGCGCCGCGTAGGGCGGCGATCTGGTCGGCGCCGTGCGCTACGAGCAGGTCGTCAACGAGGGCAATCGCCTCTCCCTCGCGTACCGACAGGTTGCCGCTCGTCGAGTCCCGGACGGCATGAGTCAGCTCAATCGTGCAGACGGCCTCGGCGGCCTCAGTCATGGCCGCCGCGTTCGCGTCCGGTGCGTCCTCACCATTGAACGCCAACTGTGCGGCGATGCCTTGTACGACGGTTTTGGTGGGCACGATGGTCACACCCACGTCGTCGGGAACGAGCTGGGCAACTTGCTCCGCAGCCAGGATCACGTTCTTGTTATTCGGGAGGATGAGCACCTGGGTAGCGTTGGCGGCCGTGCAGGCTGCCAGCAGCTCTTCCGTACTAGGGTTCATGGTCTGCCCACCCCTGACGATCTCGTTCACACCGAGCGAGCGGAGCACTGCCTCCAGCCCCTCACCGGCGGCGACGGCGACCGTGGCCAGCGGCACCGGCGGCGCCGTCTCGTCCGCCACTTCCGGCTCCGCCGGTCCTTGCGCCTGTCGTGCCTCCCGCTCCAGCACTTGCAGATCCATGTCCTCGATATGGATGTCCGCGAGCCGCCCGTTTTCGACCATCGCACTGAGCATTTGGCCTGGATCGTCCGTGTGGCCATGGACCCGGATGATCTCGCTATCGCCGACGACCACGGACCAGTCGGCTACCGACTCGATCTTCCGGCGAATACCGGCCATGTCGAGGTCCCGGCCGGTAATCAGGAACTGGGTGCAGTATCCCCAGCCCTCGCCCTCGGCCTCACCGTCTCCCGTCGTGCTGCCGGCCATGGCACCGATGGCCGGCACGACCGGAGTGGCTACGTCACCGAGGCTTACCTCGATCCCGTCGGTCTCCGCGAGCAGCATCCCTTCGAGAATGAGCCGGTAGCCTTCACCCCCGGCATCCACTACGCCGGCCTCCGTGAGCACCTGCAACTGGTAGCGCGTCTTCCGCACCGCCTCGGCCGCCGCCGTGGTGGCGCGTTGAAGCGTGGTGACGACATCGGAGGACTCTGCCGCCGCCTGCTCGGCGGCGCGGCCAACCTCCCGCGCGACCGTCAGCATCGTCCCCTCGACGGGCTGGGCGACGGCGCCATAGGCGGCCTCGGCCGCTTCCGTCAGCGCCCGCGCCATCGTCTGAGCATCGCTCGCTCGGTGTCCCTCCAGCGCCCGCGCCATGCCGGCGATGATCTGCGAGAGGATGACGCCGGAGTTGCCGCGCGCACCCATCAGCGCACCACGCGCTGCCTGCTTCCCGATGACACCGGCCTCGTCAGCCGCCGGGTCGATTCCGGCCAGCGTAGCCTGCATGGTGAGCAGCATATTGGTGCCGGTATCGCCATCCGGCACCGGAAACACGTTGAGGTCGTTGACCGCTTCGCGGTGCTGCTCCAGCCGCGCGGTGCCGCCGAGGAGTGCTGCCCGCCAGCGCCGGCCGTCCCAGACGGACTGTTGCGCGAGCGCCGGCTCCTGTGTTACCATCACCGATACCCTCCATAGTAATCAGGTCGCCTAGCCGCCCAGCGCTGCTCCAAGACCGGAGGTTGCGTAAGCGGCTTGTCTAGCATTGCCAACTATCGCCACGACTGGATCATATTATAGTGTCCGGTACATCTTGGCGGGACATTTGGTGGTGAGCGCCGGTGAGGTCAACGAACCGTGAAACGATGTAGCTTCTGCGGCAAAGGGCCGATGGTGGGCCGCAATATCCGCCACAAGGCCAAGGGCAAGTGGACCTATCGCGCGCCCAAAACCCGGCGCGTGTTCCGGCCCAACATCCAGCGCACCACCATCTTTCTGCGCGGTGAGCGGCGGCGTGTCCATATTTGCACCCGCTGTCTCCGCACGCTCAACAAGACGGCCTAGCCGCCGGACGCCTCGCTGACCGCCGCTTGCCGCAGTTCCTCCGCGGCTTCCAGCAGGTACCCGTTGATCGTGTCCAAGCGCTCGGCCGCCTTGGCGATGCGCTCTCGATCCTCGGTCTCGATGGCGCTCGCGTAGTCCGCCACCATCGGTTTTGTCTCGGCATTGACTTGCTGCAGTAGCTCGCCGGTGCGCGTCAGCTCCGGTGGCACCGGCTGCACCGCGGCCATGTCCTCCGCTGCCAGCTCCATCATCTTCAGAACGAACGTGGCTTGGGCGCGCCATTCCTGATCGCGCAGCAGGCTCGGCTCCTCCCCGGCGGCGGCGCCCAGGTTGTCCAACACGGCCAGCGCCTGCGCGTACACCCCGGCCGCCGGCGCCACCCTCGCTGCAAAGACGGCGACCGGGCCGCTCGGTAAGGGCGGCGCCGCGCGTCTCGTGGTCGGCGGCTGTGGCCTGGTGGCCGGACCACCGGCCGGGCTACCCGGTCGGAGCGGTGTGCGCTCCGAATCGAACGCTGCGCTGTTGGCGGCGATGCCCGGCTCCGGCAAGTCGCTGGGCCGCGCGCTAATGGCGAAGACGATGAAGGCGCCAATCACCAGCGCCAGCACCACCCCGACCAGCCCCAGCCCGCCGAGCAGAAATACCCGCCGCATTGCCCTCGCCCTCTACTCCTAAGTGTACCGGGCGCCGCGGGCTAATGCGGATTTCATTAGGAGACCTTTGCGTAACTCGTCATTCCCGCCCCCCTCCGTCATTCCCGCCTCCCCCTCCGTCATTCCCGCGAAAGCGGGAATCCCCGTCCCCCCGTCGCAACGGGGGGACCATAGGGGGGCTACCCCCCTCACAAGGGTAGGTTTTTTCATGTCGGGGCACGATTCACCGCGCCCAGGCGCTCGTCATTCCGGCACAAGCATGTCCCGTACCCCGATACGGGGCCGGAATCCAGGACTATTCGTGCCACCCACCCCCCCGACCCAAACTCCCATCCTGTCTATCCTGCCCATCCATGTAAATACCTACCCCTGTCAGCAGGGGGCCAGGAGGTGAGGACCATCCTGCTCATCCTTGCATCCTGCAAATCCTGATGCAGACAAAAAACCTACCCTTGACAACACCACATACCCTCGTTTGCATCACCCCCTATCAACGGTGTATTTTTCTCACGAACTCTGCCGCAGACGTGTCTACCCATCGCCCTGCGGCGGCACAGGCCCAGAACGCTGGTGGATAAAGGGGGAAGCAATGATGCTGCACACACGGATCGGTACACGGAAGGCCGTTTGGCCCCTGGTTGTCTTGGCTGCACTGCTCTTGGCGCTCGTGGGCAGCGCCGGGCGGGTGGCGGCCGCGGCGGACTGTCAGTTCGTGCTGGGCTTCCAGGCCCTGCACGCCATGATCCCCGACACGGTGGGAGACTGCGTCGAGAACGAGCAGCATCATCCTGGCGAAGGCGTCACGCTCCAGCGGACGACCAATGGCCTACTGGTGTGGCAGAAAGCGACCAACCATACGGCCTTCACCGACGGCTACCACACCTGGGTTGTTGGCCCCGACGGTCTCCAGCAGCGGCTCAATACCGAACGGTTCGACTGGGAGCCGGCGGCGCCTATGCCGGCGATGGACGACGCCCAAGCGCTGACCCACGCCTACGTGCTGACGGCCATCGCCCATTACGAGCAGCACGGCCTGGAAGCGACGGTGGCGTACTACAACAGTGGGCGGAGCATTGAGGGCGAGCGGAGCTTGATGCTCCTACAAGCGGGCGACCAGACCGTACTGGCCACTCCCTTGTACCCTCCGCTGAGAGGGACCAACACGTTTTCCTCGCCCCGCACTCCTCTGGGCAGCCTCTTCGCGCAGGCGACCGCCGAGGGGTACTGGTTTGAGAGTTTCTCCGCCAATCCCGCCACGGGGCAGGAGGAGCCGAGTTTATTTCTCGCGGTCTTGCACGACGGTCTGATCTTCATCTCTGTCCATTCTATCGCCATTGAGAACGTCGCTGCTGCCACGCAGGACTACGTGAATCGGGCGATAGCGATGTATGACCGTGAAGGTCTGGACGCGACGATTGCCTACTACGACAGCCAGGAAAGCGTGGATGGGCAGTTCTACCTGTTCCTGATCGGCGCGGACGACCTCTACCTCGCGCATCCGATCTTCCCGCACCTCAAAGGCACGGACATCAAAGACGTGGTGGGGTCGGACGGTCAGGAGCTGGGCAAGGAGATCGCCCAGGCGACCGAAGCCGGCCACTGGGTGGACTATCTGTGGCCGAATCCCGTCACCGGCCTGGAAGAACCCAAGAGCGCGTGGGTGATCCGGCACGATGGGCTGATCTTTGCCTCGGGCTACTACACGCCCGATCCCGATGCCGAGCCGCCGGCGTGGAAAGATGCCGAGCCGCGGGCGTACACCGTCACCTACGTCGAACAGGCAATTGCGCGGTACGCGCGCGACGGCCTGGAAGCGATGAAGCACTACTACAACAGCGTCGCCAGTTTCGAGGGCCAATGGTATCTGTTCGTGATGGATGCCAACGACCTCTACATCGTCCATCCCCTGTTGCCGCACCTCATCGGTACGGACATCAAGAACGTGGTGGGGTCGGACGGCCAGGAGTTGGGCAAGGAGATCGCCCAGGCAACGGAAGCGGGGCACTGGGTGGAGTACCTGTGGCCGCATCCCTTCACCTTGCAGGAGGCCCCGAAGGTCGCCTACGCGGTACGGCACGACGGGTTGATCTTCGCCTCGGGCTACTACCCGGTTGAAGACCCCAGGGCCGGAACGCAGGCGTATGTCGCCGCGGCCATCGCGTACTACGAGGCGAACGGCCTGGAGGCGACGGTGGCGTACTACAACAGCCCGGCGAGCATTGACGGGCAGTGGTTTCTGGCCCTGATCGATGCGGAGAGCCAAACGTACCTTACGTATGTTATTGCTCCGCATCTTGTGGGCCGGACTACAAGCAAGACTGCTACCGAGGCCGGCGAATGGTCCACGACCAGAAACGTAGTTAACCCGCTTACGCCTGAGAACGATGTGTACCATCGGTGGTTTATCCGGCACGACGGACTCATCTTCTCGTCAGGGTACTTCGCCAGCGAGTAGGCAGCGGACGGTCGACACGGCGGCGGGGCGGCGCCTGGCCGGTCACGGGCGGCATGAGGCCGGAGCGTGAAGATCGCGCTCCGGCCTCGACATCAGCAGGGGGCGGCGTGTGCTTAGGCGACCTCGCCGATGTAGGCGCCGCGGTAGTCCAGCCAGCCACCGCCGAACTCCCAGCGCACCTTGAAGCTGATCCGGTCGTTCGTGAACACCTGCCCATCGGTCGGCGCATCTTGGAGCAGTAGCTCCGGCGTCTCCTGGCCGCCCACGAAGCCTAGCTCGATGGTCGGGAGCACCGCCGGATCGGTCAGCAGGTACCAGTTGTTCGTGTCGGTGAACTGCGGTACCGCGATCACCTCCAGCTGGTTGTGCAAGGGATTAACGTCGTTGTCGCTGCCGCCCGGCGTCAATGGTGATCCGACGACGATCTTCGCCGTGAAGAGCAGGTCCGGCGGCACCAGCAGGAACCGCGGATGCTGCCCGATACGCTTGTTGGCCTCGTTCGTCTGCTTCAGCATCGCCAGAATGCCCGCCTGCACGCTGGCGCCGGAGAGCGCGCTCGTGCCGCGATTGGCATGGTTGGTCTGGCCGCTGTCATCGAACACCTTCTTGCCGTCCGCCATCGCCGGGTTGCCGATAATCAACGTCGTGTAGACGTACTCGTTCATCGTGATCCCGGCCGAAACCGCCAGGCGTGTGGGAATCCTCCGCACGGCTTCCAAGTCGTCGTTGAGAATGGTCTCCCGCGTGACCACCACGAGGTTACCGCGCTTGGCCGGCGTGTAGCTCTCCTTGCGGTCGTCCCACGATAGGTTCTGATACGCCGCGCCCTCGTTGACCGTAGCGAGACTGGCGAAGTCGTGCGTCTTCACCCGGTCCTGCGCCTTGAAATCCCGCACGGACGAGAGCGTGCAGAAGCGCCGCCACGCCTGCGGCTGACCGGCGTAGTCTTGGATGAGCCGCTTGGTCATCGAGTTCAACACCACTTGGTTGAGTGTGCTGGTAGTGACCTCATTCGCCTCCCGGACCAGGGCGAGTTCCGGCTGATACGCCCCGGAGACGAGGCTGTCGCCGGTCGTCTGCACATACGCCTCGCGCAGGGAAGTCCAGCGGGGTACCGCGCTGGTAGCCGCGAGGCCCAACTGCTCCAACTGTGCGCGGTCCTGCTCCGACTCGCGGACGACGAACAGGCGATCCCACGCCGTCTGGAGTGCCACCAGACCCCGTGAGACGCCATCGTGGCCCATTTCCCCACGCGCGGCCCCGTGCCCACTGACCAAGCCGCGCGGTGGCCCGCCGGCCGCCGCAGCATCGTATTGACGGAGCGCATCCAGCGCCTCGATCTCCTGGACAATGGCGCTGTCCAGATCGCGGGCAAACGACTCTCGCGTCGGCCAGTACGGCCGCCCGCTCCCCGCACTGTCCGGTTCCAGGGGCGGCTCGAAGGAGCGGCGGAGCTTCTGCTTGACCGGCTCCGGCAAGTGGGCGGTAGCCAGGCGGTCATAGAGCATCCGGGCACAGGCCAGCTGCTCCGCCGCTTCGCGGACCGTGCTGTGGCCCTCGTGCCGTTCGGTCGGGGTTCCAGGATCGACAACGGTAGTTTGTGCGTTCACTTCACTTCCTCCTCTGCTGTTCGCAGTGTGTTGGTGCGCCGTCTCCGCGGTAGGGAGCAGGAGATGGCCGGTCGTGCGGGCTTTCGGCCGCTGCCGCCTCCTGCTCCCCGCCGTCGCAGACTCCTCGATGGCCAAGAACTCGCCACCCGCACCGGCGCGTGTGACAACGTCGCAGCTCTTCAACACCGGCACCGATTCCACGACCTGGACCGTTCGGCCGGCGCGACTTTCGGTGACCAGTGTGCAGAGCGCGTCAATGGACAGACCGATAACGTCTTTCTCTCCCAGTTCTACAACCTCCTTCACGAGCTGCCAGAGCCAGTCGGCGTGCTCCAGCACATGCAGAGAAGCCTCGACGTGTGTCGGCTCGCCGCTGGCGCAAACCAAGCGCGGTGTACGGAAAACCCCCACGATGTCCCGCACCGAGCGGGCGGGACGCAGGCGGTCTTCGAGCGCCGTCGGGTGATCGGCAAAGCAGCGCAGTCCGTCGGCAGCCGCCGCAATATCTGCGAGCGCCCGCGGCGTGAAGAATCGCCCCGACTTGGCCTCGCCGGCCCGAATGAGCACCACGCGGACGTTCCGGCTCTCGGTATCCACCGCGCCGGTACCGGCGAGGCTACCCGTCGCCTCGTGGATAGCTACTAGCCCGCTGTCCGTAGCGCGGCCCTCTTCACCGTTACGCATGTCTATCCTCTCCTCTCCGTTCGTTCCGGCGCGGCCTCGCCCAGAAACCGCAACAAGAGCCGCCGGGCCTGCTCCGACTCCAGCCAGCCCCGATCAACCGCGGTGCCCAATGCGGTCGTGAAGCTCGTGGCCGCGCGGCCTAGCTCGACGCTCCGCTCCGTATCACTCAGCTCGTCGAACTCCACGCGGAAGGCCTGGTTGATGCGTGGCCCCAACGCCCCGGCTCGTACCCGTGCTTGAATGGCGCGGCGCACGATACGGACCAACAGCTGCCGCAGGTACTCCTGTCGTCGCTGGAAGCGTTTGAGCGCCGGCAAGCCCATTTCCGCCGCCGTCGCGCGGTTGACGTGCCCGCCTTCTCCCAGGAAGTGCTCCGGCACGCCCGCCCCGGCCGCGATCATCAGCTTGAGCGCCCGCCCGTCGCTGGCTACGTCGTCGGCGCCGATCTGCGGATTGACCGCCTGCCACCGCTCGGATTCGTTGTGAATCAACACGGTACCCGGCGCTGGCGGGCGGCTCATCTCGGCCCGTTTCTGCGCCAAGTCGGCGCGCGACGATCCCGAGATTGTCACGTCGTAGAGAAAGGCCCCTTTGTAGCTGTTGATCCGCACGCGATCCGTGAGCCAATCCTTGTAGCGACGCAGCCACGGCAACAGCGTGGACAGGTCCGAGCGGCCCCGCGTCGCATTGCTGACCTTGTTCACCGCGGCGGCTTCGATCTCGCCCGCCGCAATCCACGTCTCGTCCACCGGCAGCGCCCCCGGCGTGCCGGCCGGCGGCGGGGCGTACCGGTAGCGCAAGGGCCGCTCGATGTCTTCCGGGTCGGTTTCGATCTCGGTGACGTAGAGCGGATCGAGTTGCCGTACCACCGTCCGCCCGGTCAGGGGATCAACGAAGAACCGCACGAATTGCTCGCCAAAGAGCGCCAGCTCCGTGAGCAGCGCATAGATCCGCTCGTCCATGCGGTTGTCCGCGTCCTGCCAGAAGTCGTCAATGATCCGCTGGACCCGATGGTCCTCGGCGACAACCCGCACCCCACCGCCGAGCACAAAGTTCGTGCCCACCTCAATGACGGCGTGGGCCAGCGGGTTGGTGAGATACGCCTCGTACACCTCCAGCAGCAGCGCGCGACGGTCAGCCGGCACGAGGTCCCGCTCGGCCTTCGGACTGAGCAGCGTCCGGTAGCCGCGATCCTCGGCCGCGTGGGCAGTCGCTTCCTGCACGGGCGTCGCCGCGTCGTGGTGATCCGCGTGTGGCTCGGCCGGGCCGTCCGGCGGCGGTGCGTATGGCTCGGCTCGACCGCCGAATGGCCACCACCACCTGCTCGCGGCTGCCGGGGCTTGTTGCCCGGTGGCCTGCTCCTGCGCCGGTTCCGCTGTTGCTGACATGTGCCTGTCTCCCGTTCCCAGCCCGTCATCACTGCGCCGACGGGTGCTGTTCAGTGGCTCATATATGGGAGGGAGACAGGGAAACAACGGCCGCGCCGACGGTAGCTAGAGATTCGGCGAAACGGAGGGCTGCCTGTCGGTCATTCCCGCCGTCTCGCCCGTCATTCCCGCGTGCGGAGACCGTTGCATAACCTCGTTTCGCAGGGATGCTCCAGCGGGTAGTGCTGGCCAGGGGCCAGCGAGGGGCGCCCCAAAGACTTGCTCCACCTGCGCTCGGATGGGCCCGATCAACGCGTTGTGTCGCTGCTGCCAGAGTGGTAGGTGGCGTTGGTGCTTGTGCGCGCGCTGCCTGATCCGATCCTTGATCCCGGCGGCCTTCAGGCGCTGCCGGCGCGTCTTGGACTCAGAGGCCCGGTCCGCGTACACTGCTCCGCCATCCCCACACCCTAACTCGTCGGCCACCTCGCGCTCGTACACTTTCGCGGGCGTCAGCACCGCCCGGCGCACCAGCAACGAGCCTTGATCCACCCCCAGTTGCACCTTGGCGCCGCAGTGCGTCCGGCCCCCCCGACCACTGTAGGTCCGGCGGCGGCGGGGTCCGTGGCACTCTTGGCCCCGTTGCCCGCCGACCGTGGCGGTCGCCGCACCGGTGCTGCCACCACGGTCGCGTCCAGCAAGGTTCCTTGCTTCAGCACCAGCCCCCGCTGCGCCAACTGGTGCGTCACCTCCGCAAAGAGGTCCGCGCTCAACTCCCGCTGCGCCAAGACCCGGCGGAAGCAACTGATCGTGGCGTGGTCCGGGGGGCGTCTTGCAGCCTCACCCCCACAAAGCGGCGGAAAGAGCGGCGGGCGCAACATGTTGCGCCCCTCCGGCTTCACCCGTACCTACCCCAGTCAGGGGAGAGGGGCGGAGCAGGGGCGTAAGATTTCGGTTGCGGGGTGCGTACTACGCGCCGTCTGCACCCAAGCGGTCGTAGGCCCAGCCCAGCAACCGCTCGGTCTCTTCCCACCCGATGCACGGGTCGGTGATGGAGACGCCGTACTGGAGCTGAGAGGCATCGCCGTTGATCTGCTGGTTGCCCGGGTTGATGTTGCTTTCGAGCATGACGCCAATGATCTCGCTGTTGCCAGCAACTCGCTGGCCGACCACGCTCTCGAAGGCAACGTGCATCTTGGTGTAGTCCTTGTCGCAGTTGCCGTGGCTACAGTCAACGACCAGATGAGCGGGGGCACCGCCCTCGCGGAGCTGCTGCCGCGCCAAGGCAATCGACTCAGGATCGTAGTTCGAGCCGCCGTTGGCTCCGCGCAGCACGAGATGTCCGTAGGGATTGCCCGTCGTATGCACCACGGCCGTCCTGCCCGACTGGTCAATACCCAGGAATCCGTGCCTGGCTTGCGCCGATACAATCGCATCCACGGCGACCTTGGTGCTGCCGTCGGTACTGTTCTTGAACCCCACCGGCATACTCAGCCCGCTGGCCATTTGCCGGTGTGTCTGGCTCTCCGTGGTGCGCGCGCCGATGGCAACCCAGCAGATGAGATCGGCGAGGTGCTGCGGGAGGATCGGGTCGAGGAACTCCGTCGCCGTCGGCAGGCCCATCTCTGCGATGGTGAGCAACAGCCCTCTGCCGCGCTCAAGGCCGGTCGCGATGTCGAAGCTGTCGTTGAGGTGGGGGTCGTAGAGCAGGCCCTTCCAGCCGACGGTCGTGCGCGGCTTTTCGAAGTAGACGCGCATAGCGACGAGCATTCTGTCGGCGTAGCGCCGGCTGACCTCGGCCAACCTCTCGGCGTATTCGAGGGCGGCGGTCTCGTCGTGGATCGAGCACGGCCCGGTGATGACGAGGAACCGCGAGTCCCGACCGTCGAGGATGGCCTGGATATCCCGCCGGCCCGCTACAATCGTCCGTTCCGCCGCGGGGGTTGATGGCAGCTTCTCAAGGAGGGCCGCAGGTGGTATCAACTGCTCCGTTCTCAGGACGTTCACGTCCCTGGTCTTGGTTTCCGGCATTCACATGCTCCTTCTGACAAGAGATTACCCAGTCACTGCCGTTGATGGCTCTGATGGCTTACCGAACGCTACTGCCGCCCTTTGCTGCACAGCCGGCCCATCAGGAGACGCGGTAACGCTCGATGGCGGTTTCGTCTACGTCCAGGCCGAGGCCTGGACCTTGGGGAATCTCTATCACCGTGCCCTCGATTTGGAACGGCGATCCGCCGTTGAGTAGCTGCTCCAGCGGCGCCCACTGCTCCCAGGGCAGTAGCGGCGGCACGGTGATGGCAAGCTCCAGCAGGCGGCAGTTGGGGAGGGCACCGACGACTTGCAGCCAGCCGGCCAGTCCGAGGCCGTGCGTGCCGTGGGGGATACAGGGGATACCGAAACCCTCGGCCAGCGCGCTAATCTTGCGGAGGGTAAGGATACCGCCACAGTTATACGTATCGGGCTGCACAATATCGAAGGAGTGGGCGGCGAGATAGCGGGCGAACTGGCCCAAGCCGCGGTCCCCTTCGCCGCCGGTGATCGGAATGTCTACGGCGGCGGCCAGCCGCGCCGGGGACTCGACATCGCTGCGGTCGAAACACTCTTCCAGCCAGGTGCCGTCCGCCTGCTCGAAAGCCCGCGCCACCCGGTAGGCCGTCTCGTAGTCCCACACTGTTCCGGGCGCCTGGGCCGTGCGGTCCAGCATCAGCTCGACCGTCTCACGGCCCCCTACGCGCTGGCGAACCGCTTGGGCCACGGCTACGTCGTCCAGCGGATCGGGGCGCCAGACGCGGTACTTGATGGCCGTAAAGCCGTGCGCGACGTAGCGGGCAATGTCGTCTACCTGGCGCTCCGGGGGTACGTCGGATTGATCGGCCGCGCCGGGCCACACGCAGGTCAAGTAGACCGGGATGCGCTCCCGCGCCCCACCGAGCAGCTTGGATACCGGCAGGCCGGCGGACTTGCCGGCGATGTCCCATAGCGCGTGCTCGACGGCCGGCCAATGCAAGAGGCTCGGCTCGCGCTGGAGGTGCTGCTCGATGGCGAGCGGATCTTGCCCCACGAGCACGGGGGCAATGCGGCCGGTCGTGGCGGCCCCGGCGGCACCGACGCCGTGAAAGGCATAGCCGGTAATCCCCGCGTCCGTCCTCACGCGGGTTACGCCGGTCGTGGTGATGGCGCCCAGGGACCGCTCCTCTTCCGAGGCGGGCAGTTGCAGATCGAACGATTCGACAGTGGTGATCTTCATCGCGTTGACCTCACGGCGCTACCGCTGCTTCGCCGGCGTGCTCCCGTATCCATGCCCGGAGCGGCACGTCCTCATCGCTGGGTGAGGTGTAGCCGAAACCGCCGGTGCTGGCGCCGAGCAGTTGCCGGCGGATGGGGTCGCAGCGATCCATGAACCGGAGGGCAGCGGTCATATCGTCTCTGGGACGCAGCCAGCGGTAGCTGTAGCCGTAGAACAGCACCTTGCGGGCAACGTCCGAGATATTTTCGCTGGCCGAGTGCCAGATGCGCCGGTCAAATAGGACCGCCGTGCCGGGCGCCACCTGCACGGCAACCGCTTCGTCATCGCTCATCTTCCCGGCGGTCCGGGTGCGAAGGTGGCTGCCCGGCGCGACGTAGAGGTTGGCCCGTCCCAACTCGCGAGTATCGGTGAGGAAGTAGGCGACTTTCAGCGATATGCGCGGCTGGGGGTCGAACTCCAACTCCTTGTTCAGGCGGTCGGAGTCCTGGTGCAGCCGCAGCTCGATCTCCGCCGGCCGCTCTGCCGGCGGCATCACCGGGGAGGTGGGCAGATGCGAGTGATAGAGCTGGATGTTCCAGCCGAGCAGTCCCCAGACCTTGGGAAACGTCGTCGGCCAGTCCAATAGCTCCAGAAACAGCTCGTCGTAGCCCACAAAGTCAAGGATGTTGACCCGCTCATGCGGACTGTGCCCGTGCTCGGAGCGGTATTCGGCATCAACCCGGTCCACGACCGCGGTGAGCCGCTGCACGAGGTCGTCCGGTATGGCGTTCTCGACGATGAGATACCCGTTACGCTCGAACGTGCGGCGTTCGTCGTCGGTGAGGCGGTGTTGCAAGCCGGATGCGTCCATGCTTCCTCCTCCGGGATCGCGCGAGTGGTGCCGTACCGTCCCTGAGCCGGGAATGCCCGGCCGGGCGGAATACGCCGCTACAGGATAACGCAGATCGGAACCGCTCGCATGGCTGCGGACAAGGCGAGTAGTGGCGCTACTCGGTAACGGGAGGCGTTCCGGCCCCCCTATGGCCCCCCCGCTGCGGCGGGGAGACGTGGATTCCCGCGTGTACGGGAATGACGGACGAGGGTGCGGGGCTGCCGGGCGAGGGCTCGAACCTCGACTGCGTGATTCAAAGTCACGTGTCCTACCATTAGACGACCCGGCAGTGGGTGACAGGCTGCCTCCTTTTCAGTCTAGCATCACCGGTGGGAACGGCGCATACTCGGCGACGGCTGCGTTGCCCGGAGCGGCGCTGCCCGTTACACTGGGGGGACATTCCGACTTCTGCCCGGCGCAACGCCACTGCAAGGAAGTGGCATCGGACCTGGTGGGAGACCAGAGAGGAAGCAGTAGCAAAGTATCATGGCCGTGGCGACTGAAGCGAACCGCGCTGCGCCGGCCGAGTCGAGGGCGGCTCAGGACCGGCGCTTTGAGCTGATTACCCGTAACACCGCCGAGGTGCTGACGCCCGGCGACTTGCACCGTCTTTTGGCATCCGGTCAGCCGATCAAGCACTATATCGGCTTCGAGATTTCCGGCAAGATGCACCTGGGCACGGGCCTGATGTGCATGGGGAAGGTCAAGGACTTTCTCGACGCCGGAGTCGAATGCACCATTTTCCTTGCCGACTGGCACACCTGGATCAACGACAAGCTCGGCGGCGACCGCGAGGTCATCAAGGGCGTGGCGGCGGAGTACTTCAAGGAAGGCTTCAAGGCCTCGATCAAGTGCTTGGGCGGCGATCCGAGCAAGCTGCAATTCCTGCTCGGCACGGACCTCTACGATGGGAATGACGACTACTGGGCAACGGTCATTGACGTGAGCAAGAACACGACCTTGGGCCGGATGCAGCGCAGTATCACCATTCTTGGCCGGCAGGAGGGGGAGAGCGTTGACTTTGCCAAGCTGATCTACCCCCCGATGCAGGTCGCGGACATTTTCATCCAAGGCGTGCAGCTGGCGCACGCGGGGATGGATCAGCGTAAGGCGCACGTCATCGCACGGGATACGGCGCGGAAGCTCAAGCTGCGGCCGCTGTTGGACGCGCGGGGACGCAAGCTGAAGCCGGTGGCGATCCATCACCCGCTGGTCATGGGGTTGGGCAAGCCGCCGTTCTGGCCGCCGCCGGAGGAGAATCGGCAAGAATTCCTGGCGGCGATGAAGATGAGCAAGTCGGACCCGAACTCGGCGATCTTCATTCACGATAGCCCGGACGACATTCGGCGCAAGATTCGGAAGGCGTTCTGCCCGCCGCAGGAGGTGGAGTTCAACCCGATCCTCGATTGGGCCAGGCACTTCATCTTCCGCGATGCCGACGTGGAGTTGAACATTGACCGGACGCCGGCCAACGGCGGCTCGATCACCTACGCTTCGTTCGATGACCTCGCTGCCGACTACACGTCGGGGGCGCTGCATCCGCTCGATCTGAAGGATGGCGTCGCCGAGCGGCTGACCGAGCTGCTGGAACCGGCGCGTCAGCATTTCGATCAGCCCGGGCCGCGCGAGATGCTCGCCGAGCTTGAGGCACTTGTCGAAACGGGGTGAGGACGATGGCTGGGCTGACGCCGGCGCAGAAACAGCAGTACGACGAGCAAGGCTACGTGGTGTTCAGGCAGCTCCTGGCACCGGAGGAACTCCAGCCGCTCATTGACGACATCAGCGCGGAGGTAGACCAACGGGCCCGCGAGTACTACGCCAAGGGACTGGTCAAGTCACTCTATGCCGAGCACGGTTTCGAGACGCGACTGGCCAAACTGTGGGCCGAGTGCGAGGCGATCCATCAGCACTGGTTTGGCGGTCGCCATGCGGGGCCGGGGCTATTCGGCTTACTCACACACCCCAAGCTGCTCGATATCGCCGAGAGCATCGTCGGATCGGAAGTGCATTGCCAAGGGCGGCATCGCTTGCGTCCTAAGATTCCCGATTGGGACCAGGTGACCGTACCGTGGCACGATGATACGCCCTTCGGGGGGCGACGCATCATCTACTTCCGGGAGCCTTACGGCTCGGACGCGCGGGACCCGAACTACAGGGCCACGGCAGTGTCGCGGGTACTCCCGATGACCCAATCGCCCGAGCCGGGGTTCTGGCTCCCGCTGGTCGAGGCAAACGAGGCGAACGGCTGTCTCCGGCTGCTCCCCGGTGGGCACCGTCACGCCCCACCAACTGCTTCTGCATGGGCACCGGAGAAGGTGGTGACGGAGCTTGACGGGCTGCCGACGGTCTCCCTGCCAATGCAAGTCGGGGACGTGCTCCTGTTCCACCAACACCTCCCACATCACTCACCCTACAACGGCTCCGATCATATTCGCTGGAGTGTGGACATCCGCTATCAGGACGGACACCAACGGGTCAAGTCGGCGCGCGAGCCAGGTTTCCTCGCTCGGAGCAAGGAGCGCCCCGAGGATGTCGTCACGACGTTTGAGGGCTACCGGAGGATTCGAGATGCAGTACGCGAGTTCATGGAGCAGACGGGACTACGGCTCTAGCCGATGAGTACCGACCAACCGACACCGGCTGCCGGACCGGTGCGGATGAGCTATTTCGGTGGGCCGGGGTCGTTCACGTCAACGGCGGCGCATCAATACGCCGAGCGCACATTCGGCGGTGGGCAGTTCGTGCTCTACGAGGAAATTGCCGGCGTCGCCGCGAGCCATACCGACGTGTGTCGGCACGTGCAGCTGCGCGAGGCGGACTACGGTGTGCTGCCTATCGAGAATAACCTGGAGGGGGTCGTCGCCGAGACGCTGGACGCGCTGCGGACCTCGGACCTGCGGATCTACGGGGAGATTACCATTCCCATCGTCCACCATCTGCTCTCGCGTACCGAGGACGTGGACGCGATCAAAGCGATCTACTCGCATCCGCAGGCCCTGCGGCAGAGCCGGCGCTGGCTCGACCGCTTTCGCGCGGCGCACCCCGGCGCGGAGATCGGGACCGAGGCGAGCACGGCGGTTGCGGCGCGGCGGGCTGCCGGCGAGGATGGGGCCGCTGCCATCGGCACGGAAGAGGCCGCCGAGCTGCACGGACTCAAGGTCGTGGCGCGCGACGTTGGCGACAGCCCGCTCAACGTGACGCGCTTCTGGGTAGTGGGACGCAACTTCGCGGACCCGACCGGATTCGACAAGACGACGCTGCTCGTCGAACTCCAGAACCGGCCCGGCACGCTCCGTAACCTGCTCGACATCTTCGCCGCGCGCAAGCTGAACATGCTGACCATCCACCAGCGACCACTGGAGTACAACGCCGAGCTAGAGCGGATGGAGTATTACTGGTTTCTCGACTACGAAGGCCACATCAACGAGCCGTCGCTCTACACGGCCTTCAACGAGTTGGTGAGCCACCGCCCGCGGGTGTGCCGGGAGGCCAAGGTGCTCGGCTCCTACCCGCAATCCACCATCCCCGGCGGCGGCCGCTGGTAAGTCACAGGCTTCTACCAGGGTTTGCCAACGGACTCCCCGCTCGGAGTGGCGCTTGGCAACCTCCGGCCGCAGTGGTACAACCTATGCAACTAGGTCTCGGTCCCGGAAGGCAGGGGCAGCAATGAAAGAAATCACTCGCGCCGTCGGCGCCAAGGGCCAGGGCACACTCCCGGCCGCCGTGCGGAAAGCGCTGGGCCTAAAGGGCAACGGCCGGATCACTTTTGTCATTGACAGTGGCAACGTAAGAATCAAGTCGGACCGGGAACTCCTCGCGGAAAGCTATCAGTCCGTACCTGCACTCAAGCGTCCTCTCACACTCAAGCAGATGCGGGAGATAGCTATTGAGGAGCACGTCCAGAGGGCGGCCCGGAAGGGATTGTAAGGTCGCTCAATTCGACCGGGACTTCGACCGGTTTCCTACCATCACCCGCGAAGAGCCACGGGCGAAAGACACGCGCTGAGGGCTGCCGCACCGCCCGGAGGAGCTAGGCAGTATTGCAACCGGCGGGGGGGCGTCTCCGTTGAACATGTAGACGCTGCGATCATCTTCATCGTGGTCAACGAAACACCGAGAGGAACCGTAGATGACACTGGAATTCGCAACCAAGCAGCTCGATGCACAGCCCATCCTGGGTATTCGTACCGTGGTCACGCACGACAAGATCGGCGAAGCTATGGGGCCCCTGTTCGGGGAGGTATTCGGGTACATTCAGCAGAGTGGGCAGGCCCCGGCCGGTATGCCCTTTGCGATCTACTACCACATGGACGGCGGCCCGCTCGACGTGGACGGCGAGGAGTGTGCGGACGGCGGCTCGATTGACATGGAGTGTGGGATGCCCGTCGCTGCGCCCGTGGATGGGAGTGGCCGCATTAAGGCTTCCGAACTGCCCGCCGGCAAAGTGGCGACCGTAACGCACATGGGGCCATACGACAACCTCCCGCAGACGTGGTCGGCACTGGTGGAGTGGATCGGGGCGCAGGACCTCCAACCCGCCGGCGCGCCCTGGGAGGTCTACGTGACCGACCCCGGCGCCGAGCCGGACCAATCCAAGTGGCGCACCGATATTTTCTTTCCGGTGCGCTGACCGGCGCCGTCGAGACGCCATGGATGGCGCCTTGGGCGTGATTGATCGCGTCCCGACACCCACCCCCACTGCCTGTCAGCCCCCGTATGGCCCCCCGTGGCGGCGGGGGGACGGGTGCAGCAGCGGTTGCAAGCCTTCCTACCGAACGGCTCCGCGCGGTACCCTGAAGTTGTACCGGTGAGCAATGGACGGGAAGGGAGCCGCGATGCGAAGCCACGCTACCGCGCCGGCGCTGGGGCAAGCGCCGGAGAACCGGTGGCGGGACGAGGATGCCGACGGCCTCGATGAGCTTGGCTTGCTCGTCTATCGCTCCAATCTGCTGGGGCGCGATCCGACGCTGGTCAACGCCGGCGGCGGGAACACCTCGGCCAAGCTGACCGAAACCGACTTCCGCGGCCGTGAGGTAGACGTTCTGCGCGTCAAGGCGTCCGGTTTCGATCTCGCCACGATGGAGCGTGCGGGGTTTGTCGGCCTGCGTCTTGACGACATTCTCCCGCTCCGGTCGCGGGCAGCAATGACCGACGCGGAGATGACGGCCTATCTCGCCCACACCATCACCGCGCCGGAAGCACCAAGGCCGTCTATCGAAACGCTGCTCCATGCCTTCACTCGCCAGCGGCACATTGACCACACGCACCCCGACGTGGGGTTGGCCTTCTGTACCGCTGGCGGTGGCGAGGCGCTGGCGCGGCGAGTCTTCGGGCCGGCGATGGTCTGGGTACCGTACCGGCGCCCCGGGTTTGCGCTCGCCAAACAGGTGGCCGAACTGGTCAATGCCGACGAGCGCGTGCAGGTCGCATTTCTCGGCCACCATGGCGTAGTGACGTGGGGTGAAACGGCCCACGACTGCTACCGGAACACCATCGCGGTGCTAGGCCGCTGCGCCGAGGCGGTGTGGGCTGCTGCGCGCGGGAAGCAGGTGTTCGGGCCGGTCGCGCAGCCGCCGTTGCCGCCGGATCGGCGGCGGGAAGTCGCGGCGGCAGTCGCGCCGACATTGCGAGGGGCCGGCGGCTCGGCGCAGCGGATGGTCGTCCACTTCGACGATTCGCCGGAGGTGCTTCGGTTTCTAGCCGGGCAGGATGCCCGCGACCTCGCGGCGCGCGGGACGGCGTGCCCCGACCACATCATCCGCACCAAGGCCACGGCGCTGTGGATCGAGTGGGACGCCAGGATAGGCGACCTGGCGGCGCTGAAGACGGCGATCCGGTCCGGCACGGCCACCTATGCCGAACGCTACCGCGCCTACCTCCACGCACACCGGGCGCCGGACGACTCGGCAGACGATCCACAGCCGCGGATCGCGCTGGTGCCCGGTGTCGGTCTGTTCGCTACCGGCGGCGACAAGCGGGCGGCCAAAGTGGCGGCCGACACCTACCGCCGCGCCATTGCGGTCATGGGTGGCGCGACGGTATTGGGCGAGTTCGTGCCGCTGGCGGAGCGGGACGCTTACGACATCGAGTATTGGCCCCTGGAGCGGTACAAGCTGTCGCTGGCGCCACCGCCGGCCGCGCTCTCCGGGCTGGTGGCGCTCGTGACCGGCGCGGCTAGCGGCATCGGACGCGCTACCGCCAACCGCCTGGCTCAGGCTGGCGCGCACGTGGTAGCCGCCGACATCAATGCGGCCGGGGTGTTGGATGTCGCGGAGGCCATCAACGACGCCCACGGCGAGGGCCGGGCGCTGGCCGTGCCGACCGACGTAACGGATGAGGTGCTGGTCCGCCGCGTCTTCCGCGAGGCTGCCTTGGCCTATGGCGGCGTGGATATTGTGGTCAGCAACGCCGGGCTGTTGAGCGTGGGAGCCATCGCAGACACGACGCTTGCGGAGTGGCAACGTCTCCATGACGTGCTCTCGACGGGCTATTTTCTGGTGGCACGCGCGGCCTTTCGGTTGTGGCAAGAGCAGGGGACGGGTGGCAGCCTCGTCTTTGTGGCCTCGAAAAATGCGCTTGCCGCCGGCACGGAGATCGCCGCCTATAGCGCGGCCAAGGCCGGCGCGCTGCACCTGGCACGCTGCCTGGCGGAGGAAGGCGGCCCGCACGGCATCCGCGTCAACTGCGTGTGCCCGGACGCGGTGATCGAGGGATCGGCGCTGTGGTCGACGTCCCGGCGCCGGGAGCGAGCGCGGACCTACGGCATCGCACCGGACGAGTTGGAAGCGTATTACCGCGCCCGTACCGCGCTCAAGGTACACATTACGCCCGATGACGTAGCGGAGGCGATTCTGTTCTTTGCATCGGATCGAAGCGCCAAGACAACGGGTGCTGTGCTGACGGTAGACGGTGGTGTCCGCACCGCCTACGTGCGCTAAGGACCGCCGGTGGTGGCCGCTTGACGGGAGCCGCAGACTATGCTAAGGTTACGGGTGCATGGTGATTGCATGTCTGGCAAGTCACCTGCTCCCTCCAGCTTACACAGCAATGGCTCGTGTCTTGTCATACCACATAGAGCCGCATATCCGGCGCATGGCCGGAGCCTATGGCGCCGTTCCGCCACGTTTCGGTCGAGCGAATCAACTCATATAGGATGTCCTGGTTGCTGCTGTCACCAGTACCGTTTGTGTCGTAGTGTCTCGTGCCAGGCACCGATTCAAGCATGGAAAGCGGTTTCATCGCTGCCCGGGAATTAGAGACTGCTGCACCGCCGCCGCTGTGCCGACTCCCACCAAGCGCCGTTATGGCTAAGAGACTGGCGCTCCGTGCAGACGCACCGGAATACGTGTGCTTGGCTTTGGGATAGCGTCAGCGCGTGAGCGTATTCGGCCCGGACGGGCCGTAAGCGAACTTCCCAACTGTGTCAACGACTGTGCCGGTTGGCTACCGAGAAGGCGCCGCTGCCCGGCAGAAACAGCGTTGAGGCGCGCCGCGGCCCATCTTAAACGCCGAGAGTCTCGCCCAGGAGTGCAACAGTGCAGTACGCCGAATTGGAAACCCGAACCATCACCGAGCTGCGGGGCATGGCACGCGATATGGCGCTGCCTGGACATTCCACGCTGAAAAAGCAGGAGTTGATTTTCCGGCTGCTGCAAGCGCAGACCGAACGGCAGGGGCATCTCTTCAGCACCGGCGTCCTGGAGATCATGGACGAGGGCTACGGGATGCTGCGGCAAGGCAAGAGCTGGCTCCCGGGGCAGGAGGATATTTACGTCTCTCAGACCCAAATCCGGCGCTTCGGCTTGCGGACGGGCGATCTCGTCACCGGCCAAATCCGCCCGCCGAAGGACAGCGAGAAGTTCTACGGCCTGCTGCGGATCGAAGCGGTCAACAACCAAGCGCCGGACGAGGCCAAGCTGCGGCGGCGCTTCGACAGCCTGACGGCAATTTTCCCGAACAAGCTGTTCGACCTGGAGCTAGGCACGGAGGCAACGACCCGCGAGTTGAAGCAGCACAATATGTCCAATCGGGTCATCAATCTGGTGTCGCCGATTGGCCGCGGGCAGCGCGGGCTGATCGTGTCGCCGCCGAAGGCCGGCAAGACCCTGCTGCTCAAGGGGATTGCCCAGGGCATCACGACCAACTGCCCGGAAGCGCACGTGATGGTCGCGTTGATCGGCGAGCGGCCGGAGGAAGTGACCGACTGGGAGCGGACGGTCAACGCTGAGGTCATCAGCTCGACGTTCGACGAGCCGCCCGACAACCATACGCGCGTCGCCGAGATGTGCCTGGAGCGGGCCAAACGGCTCGTTGAGGTGGGCCAGGACGTGGTGATCCTGCTGGATAGCATCACCCGGCTGACCCGGGCCTATAACTTGGCGGTGCCCACGAGCGGACGTACCCTCTCCGGTGGTGTGGACCCGGCGGCGCTCTATCCGTCCAAGGGCTTCTACGGAGCCGGGCGGAACATTGACGAGGGTGGCAGCCTCACCTTGCTGGCTACCTGCCTGGTGAACACGGAGAGCCGCATGGATGACGTTATCTATGAGGAGTTCAAGGGCACCGGCAACATGGAGCTAATTCTCGACCGGCGGCTCGCGGACCGCCGCGTGTTCCCGGCCATTGACATTGCCCGCTCCGGCACCCGGCGCGAAGAGCTACTGCTCGACGATCAGACACTCCGCAGTGTCATCACGATCCGCAGGATGCTCAACGCGATGGGTGGCAGCGATGCGGTAGAGGCCATGCTGGCGCAAATGAGCAAGGCAACCACCAACCGCGAGTTCCTGACCACCATCGGCAAGGAAGTCGGCTGAACGCCGGGCGGGGCACGGGCCTCACCCCCGGCCCCCTCCCTAACCCTCCCCCGGAGCAAGCTCCAGGGGAGGGAATAGCCCCCTCCCTTTGGCAGGTCATCCGGTAGTTCGCCGCGCTCTGTTACTATCTCACCATGCCTCCAGAGTCTGCGGTGCGGGTCATTACCCACGATGGTCCTGGCGCAGCGCCGGTGCTGCGGAGCGTGCCACGGCCGGCGGTGCCGCCGCGCGGCGCTCTGATCCGCATCAACGCCTGCGGCGTGTGCGGCACGGACTTGCACATCCTGCGCGGGCACTGGCCGGGTGAGCTGCCGTGGCCGTTCACGCTCGGACACGAGCTGGCCGGCGTGATCGAGGAGATCGGGCCTGGGCTGACCAGCGACTACATGGGGCAGCCGTTGGCGGTCGGCACGCCGGTGATGCTGCCACCGCTGATGGCGTGTGGCCGCTGCTACTACTGCCTGCACTACCCGACCCGTGCGAATCGCTGCCGCAACCCGACCTACTACGGGCGCAAGATCGGCTTTGCGCGGCCGCCGCACCTCTGGGGCGGGTGGGCCGAGATGGTCTACATTGACCTCGACGCTCTGCCGGCCACCAAAGTCTTCCGCCTCCCCGCCGACATGTCCATGCTCGTCGGCAGCCTCGTGGAGCCGTTCAGCTCCGTGACCCGCGCACTCAATCGCGCCAGTGCCTTGGGCGTGGAGGGCTTCCAGCCCGGTGCGACGGTCGTGATCCAGGGGTCGGGACCTATCGGCGTGCTGGCGGTCGTGGCTGCGCGGCAGCGTGGGGCCGGGAAAGTGGTCGTCGTCGGCGCTCCGGAGGTGCCGCGCCTGGTGCTGTGCCGCACCTATGGCGCCGATGCGACGGTCTCCCTGGAGGCGCATCCGACACCGGAAGCGCGGGTGGACGCCGTGCGTCAGGCTGTTGGCGGGTTCGGCGCCGACGTGGTGCTGGACTGTAGCGGCAGCCCCTTGGCCGGGCCGGAGGGGATCGAGATGCTCCGCGACGGAGGGACCTACGTGGAGATGGGGCAGTTCACCGACGCCGGGAGCCAGGACACCAACTGGCATCGGCTCTGTGTGAAGGAAGTACAAGTCCTGGGGAGCTGGGCCTTTACGCCGGACGAGGTGGCGCAGGCCATCCAACTACTGTACGCCGTCCAGGATGACTACGACTGGACCCAGATGCAGCGGACGTTCCCGCTGACGGAGGCGGGCGTGGCTGAGGCAGTGCAAAGTGCGCTGCGGATGGAGTGCGTCAAGGCCACCATCGTCCCGGCGCTCGGAGGCCGGCGGGACTGAACGTGGCCGCCCTATGGTCCCCCCGCTCGGCAGGGGGACGGAGATTCCCGCTTACTCGGAAGTGACGGGGCCGGGGGACATCGGCATAGCGAGGAAGTAGACGCCGTGCAACCACGTGTCTTGCTGCTGGGCGATTCCATCTGTAGCTCACCGGGGTACTCCTTCGGCTCCGGCGGGTATGCGCCGCTGGTGGTAGCGCGGCTGCACGACCAGGGAATCGCCGTAGACTATTACCGCGCGTCCGGCTGGAGCACCCGGCATTTTCTAGGGCTGCTCGCGGCTGGAGAGCTGCCTACGGGTGCGGACATCATCCACTTCAACGTGGGGCTGCACGACATCGCTCGCCCAGATGAGGCGAGCGCGTGTAAGGTGCCGCGAGAAGAGTATGCTCGCAATCTCCGGGCCATCGTCGAGGGCCTCCGAGCCGGGCCGCCGGTAGAGCTGGTATGGGCCTCGACAACGCCAGTGCTCGATGATCGGCACCGACAGGCAAAGCGCTTTATCCGCCGGGATGCGGACGTGCGGGACTATAACCGGGCGGCGACGACGGTGATGCGGGAGTTGCACGTGGCCGAACACGACCTCTATCGGGCGGCAATGCGAGCCGGTGTGCAGGAGGCCATCGGCCCGGACGGGGTGCATCCGACGGAGGCCGGGCGGGAACTGCTCGCCGCCGCGGTGAGCGACCTGCTGAGGGAGATAGGGCGGACCTAACCCCCGGCCCCTTCCCTGGTAGGGAAGGGGAGTCGGCGCGGTGCATGGCCTAATAACGTCCGTCGTTGCGGCTTGTGCCGCAATCCGGGCTGACCAGGGAACCACGCCTGGCCCTGGATTCCGGCGAAAGCCGGAATGACGAGCGACGACGCTAGTGGCCGCCGCGGCGATCCCAGTTGAGGACGCCGCCGGCGAGGGCCGCAAGGGCCAGTCCGCAGACGATCAGTAACTCGCGCCAGCCCGGTAGCCAGACGGCCGCGATCCAGAGCACGACAGCGCCACACGAGAGCGCGACCGCCAGCCAGCGCGGATTCATCTCTTACCTTGCCAAAGAAGTAAGTCAGTTCAACTGTACGCAGTTTCTTTCTCAGCCATATACGGGTGAGAATACGGACACCACTGGCTACAGGAGCTTGCCACGTGCGATAGCAGCTTCGATATCCCATCGGTCTGCTGCAAGATAGCTGGTCACTTCTTGGAATAAATCCCAGACGAGGTCCGGATAAATTGGGTTCTTTACGTATCCTTCCTCAAATCGAAACTCTCGGTCTGTGTTCCTCTGGCGGCGCAGCACATAAATCTGATCAATCCGATACTTCTGTAGGTTCACGCTCTCGGTAAGTTTCAGCCACTCAGCGACAATGATATAGCGTGCGCTTGGATTGATACGCTTCAAGTCCTCCGCAGCCCCGGCCGCACCCTCCAGCATCGTCTTGTCGAGATATGTTTTGCATTCGATTACCACTGCCGGAATCTGGAACGACTGACTGCCTAGTTCCTCGCTCTGTCGGTTCTCAAACCTCGCACGAATAGTAGTTCCTATGACAAAGTCATGATCTTTCGTCTCAACACGGATACTTGGTCTGTCAAGAAGATCTGCGAAGCTCTTGGCGGCAAGATAGAATGCCTTGAATATGCGCCCCTTGCCGATAACAGGCTCCATATCTATATTGGGAACCGAACCTTGGAACAGATATACCAGGAACTCCTCGATAACCGTCGAGTGAAGATTGCTGCGCGAGTCAAATTTCTCCGCATAGTGCTGTTGATCAATAAAATCCTTGTACTCATTAAGCAATTCAGTGCGCTGTTTCACCGTTTCTCGATCCGAACCCATTAGATTAAGATTGTCTTTCTTCCATGAGGAGTAGCGAGCTGCGATCTCATCTAAGAACTGGCGAGATTCGTGATCCCGATACTTCGTTCGGTGATCAGTTTTCTGAGCGATATTATCGCCGTGTACGAAGGTAAGCATCAAAAACTCATCTGCCTGGCAATGTTGGTAGCAACTGCATGGGCAAGAATCGGCGGCACAGCGTTGCCAATCTGAGCATATTGACACAAGTGCCTCTCCCCTATACGGCCCTCACGGGTAAGGAGCTTATGACTCACTACCGTCGGCTTGCCACAGAAGACATAGGTGTCAGGGAAGGACTGTAAGCGTGCTCCTTCACGAGGAGTGAAGTTTCGGTGTTGGAAGGGATGGACAAAGTTTGCGTAGAAGGACGCCGGAATGGTGTGGCTAGGCCGATCCGGATGCAAGCGACGGTTATTCTGATCGTATCGCTTTCTTGATATCAGGTGACCATTGCTACGCACTCGTGGAGCGTACTCCTCAACTACGTCAGATTGTGATTCTCCGAGAGATATTTGCTTAAAGCGCTCAACAACACGCTTCGTATGTTTCATAGCTACATGATTCCAAAGCACATCAGAATCGTCTCGCATCGCTCTTTGGTACTCTGTTTCTGGCAATCCAGCGTGCCTCGATGGGCTTGATCCCTCTCCAGCTTTCAACTCAGGAAGGTCCGAAATAGCATCCCAAAGGGTGATCGGTTTCAGCAACTGCTCGTCTGCCCCTAGCAGAGAGAGTTGGCCTTGCGACGCGCCAGAATGCGTAGGGGAGGGCATGGGGTGTTTGAGCGCACGACCAAGCGTGCCGAGAATAAACAACCGCTCCCGGATTTGAGGGACACCGAATGCCTCTGCGCCGAGGAGTCCCTGGTGGATTCGATACCCGATGTCCCTGAAACACTGATCAATCACCTCGATAGCCGGTCGCCCGGTTGCTAGATTAGTACGAAGTAAGCCGGGAACATTCTCGATCAGAAAAAAATCGGGCCTGATAAGACTAACGAACCGTGCAAAATGCTGAAACAGCGAATTGCGAGGATCTCTAGGATCGCGTTTCACGATATTGCTGTGTGAAAACCCCTGACACGGAGGGCCCCCAATGACACCGACAAAGCGCACTGCGGACGAGAGATCCTTGACCTCGGTGTCGGTAATCTCTGCGATGTCCTGCTGAACCACGTGCGTCTGGGTGTGATTCCGCCTCAACGTTTCGGCTGCCCAAGCATCACACTCGATAGCAGTATGTACGTGGAAGCCTGCCCGCTCGAATCCAAGGCTGAGGCCACCGGCACCAGCAAAAAGGTCAAGAACCGCAGGATTGCCCATCACCAAATGCTCCGGCTGCTCACCTCAGGAACATATCACAGCGGCATGTGTGCCAGCACTCGCTTCCCTCATTGCTCGGGAGGATGATGGCCGGTGATGCCAGCATACCATATATTGACACGTACTAGAAGCTCATCCTTACAGGGAAGCCGGACTACTATTGCGATCACCTCTGGACCGGCACTGGACGGGACAGACTGATGGTGCCGGGGCGTGTATAGTGTTTGGCGATGGATGGGGCATTTCGGCGCAGCACCGAGGGGCACCTCATTATCGCCGGGTTTTTGATCGTCCTGGTGCTCGGCGGCGGGCTTGCTTGGCTACTGTTCGGGCGGATGGTGGCGCTGATCGCCGGCGGCATCTTGATCGGTGGCATGGTCCTGCTGGCGGTGCTGTGGCTGGTGGTCCGGCTGCTCGAAGCGTGGGCACGGGACGGCTGACGGCCGCTATCGTTGTGTCGTGTGCCACGTTGAGGTGGTGAGGTCAGTGATGGAAGGGGGTTAGCCCCCCTATGGCCCCCCCGCTGCGGCGGGGGGATGTGGATTCCCGCCTGCGCGGGAATGACGCTGAGGGGAGCCAGCCGTCCGGCGATACTCGCGATATACTCTGGAAGCGGCTATGCGCGTCTGCCTGATTACCGACTATCTCTCACCCACCTACGGCTGGGGCCGACACGCGCTGGGGGTCATACGCGCGTTGCGGGACCTCGGTGTCTCTATCCGGCTGGTCAGCCCGCGGCACCTGTGCGATCAGCCGGACCTCGCCGGCCTCCCCGACCACCGGCGCGTGCCGTCGTTTGTCCAGGAGGCACGGGGGCTGCTGCGCCTCACCGGGCGCGCGCTGCCGGCAATCCTAGCGGCGAGCCGGGGCTGTGACGTGCTCCACTGCCTTACCGAGCCATACGTCGTCCCGGCGGCGTTGGCCGCTGGGCGGCGGCCGCTGCTGGTGACGGCGCACGGCACGTATGCCATTCGCCCGCTGACGCGCCGGCCGGATCGCTGGTGGCTGGCGTGGGCCTACCGGCGAGCGGCGCGGGTCGTCTGCGTCAGCAGCTTCACTCGTAGTCAGTTGCTCGCGCAGCTACCGGCAGCCAAGACCGCGGTAGTACCAGAGGGGATCGAGGCGGAGCGGTTTCGGATCGCGCCACCGCCGCCGGCCGAGCGGCCCTTTCTGCTGTCGGTGGCGCCGATCAAGCGGCGCAAGGGCTACCACGTCGCTATCGAGGCGTTCGCGCGTGTCCATGCGCGGCGTCCCGACGTGGAGTATTGGATTGCCGGGGCCACCGACGACCCGGTCTTGCTGGCCGAGCTACGCGAGCGGGTGGCCGCGCTTGGCCTGACCGGAGCGGTCCGTTGGCTGGGGCGGGTTGACGACGAAACGCTGATCCGCTTGTACCATCAGTGCGCGCTGATGTGGCTGCTGCCGGTGATGGATCGGTACCAGTTCGAGGGCTTTGGCCTGGTGTATTGGGAGGCCAATGCCTGTGGCCGCCCCGTCGTCGGGACGACCGGCTGCGGCGCGGTGGATGCGATCCAAGACGGGGTGAATGGGTATCTGGTGCCGCCCGACGATCCCGAAGCGGCGGCGCAGGCGGCGCTCCGACTGCTCGCCGATCCGGCGGCGGCCGACGCCATGGGCCGGCGCGGGCGGGAGTTGGTGCTGCCGTGGCAGACGGCGGCCGAGCAGTTGGTCGCGCTGTATGACTACCATTGCCAGCGGGCCGCCGGAGCGCCGGTCGTCGAGCCGGTGACGGGCTATCCCGGCGCTCCGCAGTGAAGTCTCCCGTCATCCGGCTGCATGCGGTAGAATCGGGGCGTAGGCACGATTATCCGGCGCCAGCCGCCCAACCGGGCAAGCCCTTGGCGCTGCGATCAATGAGGAAGAGTGATGGCTGCTACGGAACAGGTACCGTCCACCGAGGAGCGCCTGGAGACGCTGTACGAGAAGTGGGACTATTTCAAGGGCCTCTTCGACGAGGCGGTCGCCGCGCACGAGGAAATGCGGAAGGCGAATCTGCGCGGCAATCTCATCCTGATCGAACGCGCAATTCGACAACTCGGTGGCACGGTGCCGGAGAGCGCCGGGCCGGCGGCGCATTAGCGGCCGGAGCTACCCGGCGGGTGGCTTTGCTACAATTGCCGGAGCAGAGCGAGGAGCGAAGGACATACCATGGGACATGCGACATCCGAAGAATGCGCCCGCATCGTCTGCGGGGTTGTCGTCAGCGAAGCGATGAACCTGGTTTTCGTGCTGGTAGTGCTGGCCTTTGTCTGGGGTGGAATCTACTTCATCCAGCGCTATACCGGCTGAGTATGGCCGGCTCGGAGGCGGCACGGATGACAACGGGCATAGGACAGTGATGGTAGAACGCCAACAGCCGGAACAAGAAGAACGCGAGTCGATCTGGAGTATCCATAAGGATGATCTCCGGTGGTACTCGATACTGTTTCCGGTGTGGTGGCTTGTTGGCACAGTCTGTTACTCTCTGGCCGTCATCTCTCAGCAGATGACGCTGGCTGAAACAATAATCGCCCTGATTGTGGGAATTGGGGTAGTAGGACTATCGGCAGCAGTCTTGTCGCTGATGATACTGGCCGGGAAAGGGGAGTTCGTGATGCCACTGTTCAACCGGTATCGTGAGAAGATCGAGCAGGATCGGCAGCAAGCTCGTCAGGAAGGCCGCCAAGAAGGCCATCAGGAAGGCCGGGCCGAGGCGAACGCCGAATGGCTGGCCTGGTACGAGCGGGAAAAGGCGAATGGTGGTACGTTCGAGAATCCGCCATCGGAGCCGGGTGAGCGTATAGACTACCGGTAGTCCAGCCCGCCGCTCGGCCCTAACCACCTCGGAGGATAGTATCTTCCGAGGTGATTTCTCTTTAAGGGTAGATCTGGCCCCAGGCGGTGCGGTCCTGATAGGGTAGCCGCTCGCTCGTGCGTATCCGTCCCCGGACGCATTCCCGTTGCTTGAGCCTACGAAAGGGCGGCCGTGGCGGTGAAGACGGCGTTGCTCACGTCGCCGAGTAGATCAAGTACCGGGTAGGGGTAGAGGCCGAGCACGAAGACGCCGGCCAACATGGCGGCGAGCGGCAACTCAAATACCCCGAAAGCCAGGCCGACCAGGGCAGCGACGAGGCCGCCGCTGCCGACGGCGATAGTGACGGGTAGGGTGGGACCGTAGAAGTCGTAGATCCAACCGCTGGCGCCCAGGCTCACCCAGACGACGATGCCGGCGACGACTCCGGCCGCGAGGGCGATCCCGGTGAGGAGACCTTGCGGTCGTTGCAGGGAGAGGAGGCCGGGGCGTGCCTCGCCGACATACATCTCCTTCACGACAATCAGGTAGTAGTAGAGCGAGATGGTCGAGTTGATGACCGCAATGGCAACGAGCCAGAGCAGGTCAGCGCGGGCGGCCGCCGTGAAGAGGTAGAATTTGGTCACGAAGCCGGCGAACAGCGGCATGCCGGCGAGCGAGAAGACCGAGACCATCAGCGTCAGGGCGATAAACGGCGACTGCCGCCCCACGCCCGCCATATCGCGGATGTCGGTGCGGCCGGTACGCGACTCGAACACGATCAAGGCGCCAAAGGCGGCCAGGTTGGTGAAGACGTAGCCGGCAAGGTGCAGCACGATGCCGCGCGTCGCCATGGCGCCGATGTCACCGTCTTGGAGCGCGGCGATGCCGACCAGCACGTAGCCGGCCTGGGATATGCTGGAATAGGCGAGCAGTCGCTTCAGGTTGCGCTGGTGAATGGCAACCAGGTTGCCGACGGTCATCGTCAGCACGGCGAGCACCGCAAACACCGGCAGCCAGGACTCAACGGCCGGGAGCAGCCCGCCGACCAGGAAGCGCACGACCAGCGCGAACCCGGCCGCTTTGGAGCCGACGGCCAGGTAGGCCGCGATGGGGGTCGGGGCACCCTCGTACACGTCCGGCGTCCACATATGGAAGGGCACTGCCGCCACCTTGAAGCCCAAGCCCACGGTAATCAGCGCCAGCGCGACGAGCAGGCCGGGGCTGTCGAGGGCGCCGGGCGCCTGAATGGCCTGGGCGATAGCCGGGAACTTGGTCGTGCCGGTCGCGCCATAGAGCAGGCTGATCCCATACAGCAGCAGGGCGGAGGACAGCCCGCCGATAATCAGGTACTTGATACCGGCTTCGTTGCTCTTCAGGTCGCGCTTGGCGTAGGAGACGAGGATATAACTGCTGAAGCTCAATAGCTCCAGGGAGATGTAGGCGGTAAGTAGCTCGTCCGCCATCGCCATGAAGACCATACCCAACGTACCGGCCAGCACCAGGGCGTAGTACTCGCCTTGATGGGGCAGGAAGCGAGGCACGTAGGGCATGGAGACAAAGACGACTCCGAGCGCGACAACGGCGAACAGGACGCGGAAGAAGGAGGTGTACTCGTCAATGCGGAGCAGGTCGGCGAAGGTTGCGCGGATACCCCAGGTCCAGCCGCCAACGACGAGCACGACAAGCAGCCCCACTATCGTCACCCAGGGAATGAGCCACCGTCCACGCTCGGCGAAGACCAGGTCCAAGGCCAGCACGAGGAAGAACAGGCCCAGGAGCAAGAACTCCGGTGTGAGTAGTCCGTAATCGAGGGATGCCATTCTCAGCCCTTACCTGAATTGCTCGATACGCTCCAGGAGCGGCACTATGGAGACAGTGCTGCGGTCCAGGAACGGCGCAGGATACAGTCCGACGAAGAGCATGGTCGCCGCCAGCAGCATGCTCGCCACCCAGACGGAAGGCCGCATATCGCGCAAGTGGGACCAGGCGGGATTGGCCGGACCGAAAAACGCCTTGGCCATCAAGCGCAAGATGTACGTTGCCGTCAGGGCTACGCCGATCACGCAGAACACGCCGATGATGGGGTAGCTCTGGAACGCACCGATAAACACCAGTAGCTCGGCAATGAAGCCGGACAGGCCGGGCAGTCCGAGCGACGCCAGTCCGGCGACGGCGAAAAAGCCGACAAACCAGGGCATTCGGCGCACCAGCCCGCCGAAGATGCCGATTTCGCGGGTGTGGGCCTGGTCGTAAACCACGCCAACGAGCGCAAAGAAGAGCGCCGTCATTACCCCATGGGCGAACATCTGCAAGACGGCGCCGTTTACGCCGATAAGGGTCAGGGTACAGAGGCCGACGACGACGTAGCCCATGTGGCTGACGGACGAGTAGCCGATCACGAACTTCAGGTCGCGCTGCGACATCGCCGAGAGCGCGCCATAGACTACGTTGATCGTGCCGAGCACGATAAAGAACGGTGCCCAGAAGACGGTCCCTTCCGGGAGCAGGCCGAAACCGACGCGCAGAATACCGTAGGCGCCGAGCTTCATCAGCACGCCGGCGTGCAACATGCTAACCGCCGTCGGCGCGGCTACGTGGCCATCCGGTGACCAGGTGTGGAAGGGCCACATACCGGCGAGGGTGCCAAAGCCGACGAAGAACATCGGTAGGAAGACAAGCTGGAAGGCGCGCGGGTATTCGTGCTGGGCGAGGGTGGCCAGATCGAAGGTCTGGGCGCCGCTCTCGACAAACACCGCCAGCATCGCCACCCAGACGAGGATGCTGCCCGCGACCAGGAAGATGGTCAGCTTCATGGCAGCGTATTCTTTGCGAGTGCTGCCCCAGACGGCGATGAGCAGGTACATCGGCAGCACGGCGATCTCGTAGAAGAAGAAGAGGAAGAAGAGGTCGAGGGCAACGAACACGCCGTACACCCCGCTCACGAGCACGAGCAGCAGCGCGTAATACTCTTTGTTGCGGTCGGTGATGTTCCAGGAGACGATGGCGCCGGTGAAGATCACCAGGCCGGTGAGGAGCACCATTGGCGCCGAGATACCGTCAATGCCGAGGCGGATGGTGATGCCTAGCTCCGGCAGCCACTCGTACCACTCGACATACTGATAGCCGTTCGTGGTGCCAAGCCCGGCCTTGCCCCAGTCGAAGCCGATGAACACCCACACCGAGAGGATGAGCGTGAGCAAGCCGGCGAGGGTCGCCAGGACACGGATGGTCCAGACATGCCGGCGCGGCACCAGCATAATCAGGATCGCCGTCACCAACGGGATCAGAACAATGGCTGCAAGAAACGGAAAGGCTATGGCAACTTCTCCTATTGCAGGAACTCGACGAGCGCCGGATAGGCCGTCATCATAAGCAGCACGAGGACGGCGCCAATGACAAACCCCAGCGCATAATGATAGATGCGGCCCGTTTGGTGGTAGCGGAGCAGGTCCCCGGACTTGATCGTGAGCCAGCCGGAGCCGTCAACGCCAAAGTTGTTGACGATCTTGCGGTCAAAGAGCGCGGTGAGGGCGGAGATACTCAAGAGGATGCGGCTGATGATCCAGTCGTACAACTCGTCGAAATAGAACTTGTGCAGCAGGAAGCGGTAGACGGTGGCAAAGCTCTCACCCAAGATGGCCGCGGGGATCAGGCCGAAGTTGTAGACGGCGACCGCCACCAGAATGCCGATCAACGCCGCGGCACTGCCGACGAGCGCGAGGACCAGGCTGAACGCCTCTTTGTGGTGCTCCCCGAAATGCACCACGTCGCCAAAGCCGGTATACAGGCCGGGAATGTTTATCCAGCCAGCAACCACGGCGAACACGGCAATGACGACCAGCGGCGCCCACATGGTCCAGGGCGCCTCGTGCGGCTCGTGTGCCTCGGCGTGCGCGTCGTGGCCTTCCGGCTCGTCGGATTGCGTGCCGGGTAAGGGCGCAGCGTGCTGCGCCCCTACGGAGGCAGAGGCTTCATCTCCAGAGGTATCCGCCGCCATGGGCGCGAGGTGCCAGCGGGGGGAGCCACCAAACGTCAGCCAGGCGGCACGGAACATGTAGAAGGCCGTCAGGATGGCCGTCACGAGGGCCACCAGGAACGGTATCCAATGTCCCCCGTGCAATGTCCCGGCGAGGATTTCGTCCTTGCTCCAGAACCCGGCCAGCGGGAAGACGCCAGCGAGGGCGAGCGCACCGATGACAAAGGTGGCGGCGGTGATGGGCATACGCCGGGCCAGCCCGCCCATGTAGTTCATGTCGTTGGGGCTAACGGCGCGGCCGTGGAGGACGGTTTCCATCGTGTGGATGACCGCTCCCGAACCGAGGAACAGGAGCGCCTTGAAGAAGGCGTGCGTATAGAGATGGAACAGCGCGGCCGTGTAGGCGCCAGCGCCGAGTGCCATCATCATGTAACCCAGCTGGCTGACGGTCGAGTAGGCGAGCACGCGCTTGATGTCGGGCTGCACCAGCGCAATGACGCCGGCAAAGATGGCGGTGAAGGTACCGACGACGAGCACGACCTCCAGCGCGCCGGGGGCCGCGACGAACAGCGGATAGGCGCGGGCGACGAGGAATACGCCGGCCGTGACCATGGTGGCGGCGTGGATCAGGGCGCTGACCGGCGTCGGACCTTCCATCGCGTCGGGCAGCCACACGTGCAGCGGGAACTGCCCCGATTTGCCGACGGCGCCGAGGAAGAGCAGCAGCACGCTCAAGGTGAGTAGGCCGGAGCTAATCTCGCCGTTCGTGGCGGCCTCGAAGATGACGCCCATGTCGAACGTACCGGTCTCGCTGAAGAGAATGAGAATGGCGATGAAGAAGCCAACGTCACCGACGCGGGTGGTGACGAAGGCTTTCTTGGAGGCCTCGGCCGCCGAGCGGCGCTCGTTGTAGAAGCCGATGAGCAGATACGAGCACAGCCCCACTAGCTCCCAGGCCATGTAGAGAATGAGGAAGTTGTAGGCGATGACGAGCGTGAGCATGGCCCCGGTGAACAGGGCAATGACCGAGAAGAACCACCAGAAGCGGTTATGCCCGCTCATGTAGCCCACGGAGTAGAACTGGATGAGGAACGAGAGGAAAGTGACCACGCCGAGCATCACGATGGCGGGCCAGTCCACCACCATGTTGACGGGGAAGGCAAACGTGTCGATCTGGAACCAGGACCAGGTGATGAGGTGAGCGTGCTCGGTCAGGTCCGGCGTACCCACGGCCTCAGTGAAGACGATCAGGAAGACGATGAAGGCCGCGGCGGTCGCGGCCAAGGAGACGAACGCTCCGAGGGCGTGCTTCCGCGGACCGATCCAACGGGTGATGACGATATTGAAGAAGAAGGCACCCACGCAGAGCGCGGGTATCAGCCAAGCAAAGTCCATGCGTTCTCCGGTGCTACTGACGCGCTAGGTTTGCACTTATCGAATGAGCGTCGGCGCGGGCAAGGCTACCAGCGTAACGAGTCCACCTCGTCAACGTTCACCGACGAGCGGAGGCGGTAGACCCGCAAGACGATAGCAAGCCCCAACCCCAACTCGGCGGCGGCAATGGTGATGACAAAGATGGCAATGATGATCCCGGCCACGCGGCCCGGGTCCAAGTAGGTGGCAAAGGCCACCAGGTTGATCGCCACGGCGTTGAGCAATAGCTCAATCGAGATCAGTACCAGGACGGCATTACGCCGCGCCAGCAGGCCATACGTGCCGATGGCGAACAGCGCCGCGCTGAGGAGGAGGAAGTGCTCCAGAGGAATCACGATTCGCCCTCCGTGCGCCGCGCCAGGATCAGTGCGCCGAGCAAGGCCACGAGCAGCACAACCGAGGCGATCTCGAACGGCACCGCCCACGGACCGAAGAGCTGCTCGCCGAGCACGTCGGGGCCGGCCCGCTCCAGGACCGGCGTGCGGCCGCCGAGCCAATCGGTCGCTAGTGCCTGATACGCCAGGACGACAAACACCACAATGGCCGCGACGACTGCCAGCGGCCACTGCGTATGGGCGCGGACGCGGTACTGCTCCGGTCGCGTCAGCATCAAGGCAAAGAGCAAGAGCACGCTGACCGTGCCGCCGTAGATCAGGATTTGCACTAGTGCGAGGAAATCGGCGTACAGGAACAGGTAGACCAGCCCGGTGAGGCTCAACGTGAGAATCAGCAACAGGGCGCTATAGACCACGTTGCGGACAACCACAACACCGAGCGCGGAGATAATCGTAGCGGCAGCAAGCACGTAGAACGTGCCTTGTGCAAAGGTCATCGTGGACGCGGTTCCAACATGGCGTGATACGTCCCCACGGTCTCTGTAGATTCGCCGCTGCACGGTACGGAGGCGCTGCGCCGAACGGTCGCACACGCTGCCGCACCACTGGCGCTGCTTATGCTGCCATAGATGCTCGGAACATGCACGCGGCGCCCGCCCTGCGGCACAGGACGGGCCACCATTACGCGGTCGCGCCGGGCCGCGTGCGCTCCGGCGGCGGCGCCTCCTTCCCCAAGCGCCGCTGCATCCCCTCGGCAATCTCGACGAGCTTATCCATGTCGTACACCAACTCCTGCCGGTCGTAGGTCGTCAGCTGCCAATGGGGAGTCATCTCGTTGGCGTCGAACGGGCAGACCTCGACGCAGATGCCGCAGTAGGAGCAGCGGCCGAGGTCAATCCAGTACTCGGTGACGATGTTCTTCTTGTTGCTCTTGTCGCCCTCGTACTTGGCCGCGGTCATCGAGATACAGTCGTCGGGGCAGGCACGCTCGCAGATGCGGCACGCCACGCAGACGATCTCGTCAATCTCCTTATCCCAGAGCAGGCCCGGGGCGCCCATGAACCGCTGCTGGAGCGGGCGCTGCTCCTTGGGGTAATGCCAGGTGACATTCTTCCGAAAGAAGGCCGTGCGAACCGTCTGCACCATCCCTTTGAGTGCGCCGAGCATATCTCTCGCTCCTTTGACATTTCCCGGTCATTCCCGCGCAAGCGGGAATCCAGGGCGGTATATGCCATCACCTACCCCAGAGTCCTGGATTCCGGCGGAAGCCGGAATGACGACATGGGGTTACCGGAACCACCTTATCTTCTCAAATGTCAACACAATCTAGCCACTACGCGCCAACCGATCAGGCCTCCGGTGCCAGCGGCCGCGCCGGCACTCGCGCCAACCGCACGGGTGCCGCCGCTGCGGCGGCCGGTCGGCGGCGGAGGATGAGATAGACGATGGCGAAGGCGAGGACCGTGACGGCGGTCGCAATCGCCGCCGGCCAGTTGCCGAACACCACCAGCATCGCCGTGAGCACCAGGTTTGCCAGGGCCGCGGGCAGCAGGGCCTTCCACGCGAAGGACATCAACTGGTCAATCCGCAAGCGCGGCAAGGTTCCACGCAGCCAGATGATGAAGACAATGAGTAGGGTGGTCTTGAGGAAGAAGAAGCCGAAGCCAACCAGCATGACCAGCGTACCGCCAACTCCGGCTGCCGCGGACAGGCCGGCGGCTTCCACGATAGCTTCCGGGATGCCGAAAAAGGTCCAGCCGCCGAGATAGAGCGTGGCGGCGAGGACGGCGTTCAGGAAGACGGAGGCGTACTCGGTCAGGAAGAACAGCGACCAGCGCATACCGCTGTATTCGAGGAAGGGACCGAACACCAGCTCCGATTCCGCGATGCTGATGTCGAAGGGGGTGCGGTTGTTCTCGGCCAGGGCGGCGGTCAAGAAAATGAAGAAGCCGAGCGGCTGGATGAAGATAAACCACAGCGGCGCCTGGGCGTCCACGATGTCCGAAAGGGACATACTCTGTGCCAGGATGGCCACGCCGAGCAGCGCGACCACCAAGGGTAGCTCGTAGGCGATAAGCTGGGCGACGGCCCGCGCAGCGCCGAGCATCGAATACTTGTTGCCCGACGACCAGCCGGACATCACCAGCCCGACCGTCGAGATGGCCGGGATCGCCACGACGTAGAGCAAGCCGAGATCGAGCGCCCGCACCACCACGTCGCGGGACCACGGCACGACGAGGAAGACCAGAAAGACCGGGATGAACACCAAGTAAGGCGCCATCTTGAAAATGCGCTTGTCCGCAGCGGCCGGCGTGAGGTCCTCCTTGACCAGCAGCTTGATGGCGTCCGCCGGCGATTGCAACAGTCCGTGTGGTCCGTTGAGCGTCGGGCCGGGGCGCAGCTGAATCTTGCCGAGCGTCTTGCGCTCCAGCCAGATCAGGCCCATGACGGTGAACAGGACGATGTTGAGGAGAATGAAGATACCGAGGAAAGAGAGCAGGTTGAGGCCCGGCACCCAATCGGCGGTGAGGAAGCCGGGCAGCAACGCGGTTAGGGACTCATAGTCGTAGTCAAGCATCTACCGATCCACCTCACCAAGCACAATGTCCACCGAGCCGAGCGCCAGCACGGCGTCGGCAACGTAGTTTCCGATCATCAGACGCCCTAGCGCCTGGAGGTTGCAATAGGAAGGCGAGCGATACTTCACGCGGTACGGCTCCATCTTGTTCTGCTCGCTGACGAGATAGACGCCGAAGTCGCCGCGGCTGTTCTCGATGCGCTGATAGGCTTCACCGGCCGGCGTGCGGAGCGACTTGGGCACGTTCCCCAGGATGGGGCCGCCGGGCAAGTCCTTCAGCGCCTGCTCGATGATGCGGATACTCTGGCGCATCTCCTCGATGCGGATCAGGTACCGCTCGTAGCAGTCGCCCGTGGTGCCGACGGGGATGTCGAAGTCGAAACGGTCGTAGATCGAGTACGGCTCCGCGCGGCGCACGTCAATGGGCACGCCGGTAGAGCGCAGCATCGGCCCGGAAAGCCCCCAGTTGAGCGCTTCCTCGGCGGTAATCGTCGCCACACCGCGCGTGCGGGCGAGGAAAATCTCGTTCTCCGTCAGGAGGCGGTTGAAGTCGTCAATCGAGCGGTGAGCCAAGTCCAACGTATCTTGGACTTTTTGCTCGAACCCGTCGGGAACCTCTTCCTTCAGGCCGCCCGGCCGGAAGTAGTTGGGAAACATGCGGGCGCCGCCGACGAACTCGAAAAGCTGCTGGATTTCCTCGCGCAGGGCAAAGGCGTAGGCGAACGGGGTGGTCGCGCCGGCGTCGGCGCCAAACGCGCCGTAGAACATGCAATGGGAGACCATGCGCGTGAACTCGGCGAGGATGATCCGAATGTATTCGGCGCGCTCCGGCACGTCCAAGTTCGCCAGCTTCTCGACGGCCATGCAGTAGCACTGCTCACTGAGCAGGGCCGAGAGGTATTCGGTCCGGTCGAGGTGGATGATGACCTCTACGTAGCTGGCGGCCTCGCCCAACTTCTCTGCGCCACGGTGCAGATAGCCGATATGGGGAGTCACGCCGCGAATGCGCTCCCCTTCGAGCTGCAAGACGATCCGAAAGACGCCGTGGGTGCTGGGGTGCTGCGGCCCCATATTGATGGTCATCTCGACGGTGTCAAGCTCTTGGTCACCATCGGAAGCCGGCAGCGGCGCGCCGGCCAGCAGGTCGGCGGTGCGGGCCGCGGTACTAATGGCCATCGTTGTCCTCGTTGCGCGTCACAGCGGTCATTCGTCAAGCTCGACGGGTGGCTCCGGCGGGCGGAGCGGAAAGCTCTTCAACAAGATATGGCCCGGGATGATTTTTCCCTGCGAGTCGCGTTGGAGCAGCAGCGGCTCCGGGTACGGATGCCCGGCAAAGGTGATGCCGAACATCTCCGCCGTCTCCCGCTCGTGCCAGTTGGCACCCCGCCACACGGAAGTCACCGTGGGGACCACCGGATTGTCGTTCGACACGCGCACCTTGAACGTACACTTGTGAAACAACTCGGTGGAGAACAGGTGGTAGACCACGTCCCGCCCTTGGCCCTGCCAGTCTACACCCGACAGGCAGCGCAGGTAGTCGAACCGCAAGTCGGCGTGGCTACAGGCACGCCGGCACGCTTCGACGATGCGGTCCGAGCGAAAGGTGGCGATCACTTCGTCGGCAGCAGTCGAGAACTCGGGCTGCAAGTCGCCGAGCACCCGCGTCAGCCGCGCCTGCACTTCGGCGCGAGTCCGTAGCCCCGGCGCCTCGCGATGCACCAGGACGAAAGGTGCGCGGGCCGCTCGTGCCGCGGGACGAGCACCGCCGGCTGGACGCCGCCGCGCCGCCGGGCGTGCGGCCGCGGCCGGCCCGTCAGCGGCGGCCGGGCGCGGCCGGCGCTCCCGCACCGGGGCGCTGAAGCCACAGCCCTCGGCACCACAGGTATTGTCCTGCGCCGTCCAACAAGTGGCGTGCTGGGGAATGCGGCACTGCGAGCACACGACCACCGGCTCACCGACGGCGAGCGCCTTATTGCAGTGGGGGCACTCCTTGCCCAGCCACGGACTGCGCTCGCTGGTGTTGATCGCGCGCACCGGCCGCGGCGCCGCGCTGTCTGCACTCACGACCGGCGATCCTTACTGGCTTCACGCAGGATACGCTTCTGGAGATCAATGAAGCCTTGCATCAGTGCCTCGGGGCGCGGCGGGCAGCCGCCAATGTAGACATCCACCGGGATGATCTGGTCCACGCCCTGCACCACCGTCGGGTAGCGGTAGTATGGGCCGCCGCAGGTGGCGCAGCCGCCCATCGAGATCACCCACTTCGGCTCCGGCATCTGGTCGTAGAGCCGCTTGACCGCCGGCGCCATCTTCGTCGTGACCGTACCGGAGACGATCATCACGTCCGACTGCCGCGGCGTCGGCGCCGGCATCGGGACGATCCCAAAGCGGTCCAGATCGTGGTGTGGCATGGAGGAGGCAATCATCTCGATGGCGCAGCAGGCCAGGCCGAACGTCATCGGCCAGAGGCTGGCTTTGCGTCCCCAGTTGAGCAGCAGGTCGAGGTTGGTCGTGACTACTCCCTTGGGGAGCTGCGCGAACAGGTTTTCCGGCTTTAGGTCCTCGCCGGTGCGTGCCGTGAACACGTCCAGTCCGACCTCTTTGCCGAGATCGGTCAACTGCTCGTCAGTCGGTGTCATCACTCCCATGCTAGTAACCCCTTGCGCCAGGCATAGGCCAAACCGAACAGCAGAATGCCCAGAAAGAGCATCATCTCATAGAAGGCGACGGCGCTCAACTCCTTCAGCGTGACGGCCCACGGAAAGAGGAAGACGGCCTCGATCTCGAAGATGAGGAAGAGGATCGCAAAGAAATAGTAGCGGATGTTCATTTGTGCCCAGTTGGTGCCGAGCGGGACCATGCCACATTCATAGGTTTCGGCCTTTTTCGCGCTCTTGACGCGAGGTGCAAGCACACCGGCCAGAAACAGCGTGATCGCAATGAAGGCAATCCCGAGGATGGTGGCGGCGATGATAGGCGGATAGACCGTAGTGTAATCAGCCATGCGTCCCTTCCCTCATCCCAGCATAACGGACTAAGCTCCGGCCACGCCCATGGCCCGCTGCCTCCCAAGCATACCACGGAGGTACACAGCGGCCAGACGACGCGGGCGGCAAGGATGCTCCCGGATGCAGGTGAGCACGGCAGGAGTATAGCCGGTAGCCGCTACCCCAGCAAGGCAATGCGGCTACCCGACACGCCCCGGCAGCCGCGCGGCAGCGGCAACCGTCGCTCCGGGTAGAGCGTACTTGACCCAGTCATCATCCAGCTCAGGAGCGTCGGGGTCTCTAGCGATACCGACGTTGATGGCGGTCTCCTCGCCGTACTCCGCTTCTATCTCCTCGAAAGTCATTGCGCTCGCGGTAAGCTGCTCAAACGATAGCTTGCGCGTAGCCGGGAGGCCGCGCTCTTTCGCTCCTTGCTCCGCCATCAACTCTGCGTATTCGGCGAATGGGAGCCTGTCAATGTCGGCGTGCTTGTTCATACCGCCTCCCGTCCCTGGCATTAGTCTTGCGTAGGCTGATTATGCGGAGGTGATCGCCTGGGGGCGCGAGGTGGAACACGTCACGGGCGTCCGCCTTCCCTGACATGACCAGCATGGGCTGCCCTGGGGTGGCATCGAGACGGCGGTGGCGCCAGCGTGCCAAGGGAAGAAATCGGGCTGAGTTTGGAGGCGGCGAGCGGAATCGAACCGCTGAATAGGGGTTTTGCAGACCCCCGCCTTACCACTTGGCTACGCCGCCCGGACAATGCCGCTCCGGCGCGGCCCCGCCGCCGCAGGGCTGCGAGGGCCGGCTGCCAGTGCGCTTACCTCCTCAAGTGTATGCTGCGCTGGCGCTGGCGTCAACCTGGGATGCGGCCGGATTGCTCCCGCTCGGCCGGTCGAGTGCTACAATGGCGGCCGCGCCAAGATCCGCGACCGTCCCCACGGAGCGCGGCCCCCCGGCGATGAAGGGGCGATGACGACACCGCTACGTGACGAGCGCCGGACCATCGCCTCCAGCCAGGCAACACCAAAGCCGGCCGCCGTTGCCGCTCCCGTTGCGCCAGGGCCGGCGGCGGCGGCCGACGACAGCCGCTCGATCCGCCGCCTGGTGTTCGGCTTGGCCTGGCCGGTGATCGTCGAGAACCTGCTGCAAACCGCGGTAGGGATGGTGGACCTGCTGATGGTCTCCCGGTTGGGCGCCGCGGCCATCGCGGGCGTGGGGATCGGTACGCAGATACTCTGGGTCATCCTCATGTCCATCGGCGCGCTGGCGGTGAGTACCACGGCGTTGGTGGCGCGGCGCACCGGCGAGCGGCGACCGGCCGAGGCCTCGCGGGTGCTGAAGCAGTCGGTACTGCTGGCGCTGGGGGCGGGCATCCTGCTGGCACTCTGCGGCGTACCGACGGCCGAGCTTATCGTCCGGCTGCTCGGCGCCGAATCCACGGTAGTCACGCTCGGCGGCAGCTACCTACGGATCACGTTCCTCTTCTCCGGCGTCCTCATCGCGTCCTTTGTGCTCGGCGCCGGGCTACGCGGCGTCGGTGACAGCCGCACGCCGATGCTGGCGGCCTTGCTCATCAACGTGGTCAACATCTCGCTGGACTACGTGCTGATCTTTGGGCATCTGGGCTTCCCGGCGCTCGGCGTCGAGGGGGCCGCGTGGGCCGCGGCCATCGGCCGCACTTCCGGCGCTGCCGTCCTGGCGGTCCTGCTGCTGCGCTCGGCGTCGAGACAGCGCCTGAGCCTCCGGGGGCGCGAGGGCTGGCGCCCCGACTTGGACATTATCAGGCGGCTCGTGCAGATCGGGCTGCCGTCCCTCATCGAGGGCCTGTCGCGGTCGCTGGGCTTCCTCATGTTCTCGACCATCGTGATCGGGCTGGGTACGACCGTCTTTGCCGCGCAGCGGGTGGTATTTGCCCTGATGTCCCTCTCGTTCATGCCCGGCTTCGCGTTCGGCATCGCCGCGTCGGCGCTCACCGGTCAGGCGCTGGGCGCCGAGCGGCCGGATCGGGCGCGGCGAGCGACCTGGTTTGCGGTGCGCTCGGCGCTGCTGTGGATGGGGTCGCTGGCGGTGCTGTTCTTCTTCGGCGGACCGTGGCTGGCCCGCTTGTTCACCAGCGATCCGGAGATTATCCGCATTGGCGCCTCGGGACTGAAGGCGCTCGCCTTGGGCCAACCCTTCTTTGCGTTCTCGATGGTGTTGGCCGGTGCGCTGCGGGGCGCCGGCGACACCCGCTTTCCCATGCTGACATCCAGCGTGGGGATGTGGGTCGTGCGGCTGCCGACCGCGTGGTGGTTGGCGCTGGAGCTGGGGTGGGGGCTACCGGGGGCCTTTGCGAGCTTTGCGCTGGGCAGTGCCATCGAAGCGGCGATCATAGCGTGGCGCTATCGCCGCGGGCACTGGGCCAGCATCAAGGTGTAGCGGCCTCCGGCGGCGGCTCCGGCTCATCCGAGCCGCCCTGCCGATAGGCGAGGCGCGTCAGGAGAATGCCGATCTCGTACAGGATCAGAATGGGGATCGCCACGAGCGCCTGGTTGAGCGGATCAACCGTCGGCGTAATGATGGCGGCCAGGACAACGGCAATCACGACAACGTAGCGCCGCATACGGACGAGCATCCGCGGATGGATCAGGCGCACACGGGCGAAGAAATACATGAAGAGCGGCAGCTCGAAGATAATCCCGATGGCGAGCAGCATCCGGGTGATGAACCGCACGTACTCGTCAATGGACAGGTTGATGACGATGGACGGCGACCGGAAGATGGTACTCAGCTCCCCACATTCGCCGGCCAAGACACAGAGCGCCAGCGGCAAGACGAGGTAGTAGGCAAAGGCCAACCCGGCCAGCAGCGCCACCGTCGCGCCCGGTGCCAGGAGCACGATGTAGCGGCGCTCCGTGTACGTCAGCCCCGGGGCGACAAAGGCCCAAATCTGCCAGACGATCAAAGGCATCGCCATGATGACGCCGGCAAAGAGGACCAGTCTGAAAATGACGAAGATTTGCTCGGTCGGCCGGATGGCCTGGAAGAGGCAGCCCTGACAAGGGTCCATCACGAAGTTGAGTAAGGGCTGCCAGAAGACGAATCCCACCATCGCGGTCACGAGCACGCCGGCAGCGGAGATGACGAGGCGGTTGCGTAGCTCGATGAGGTGCTCGCCGAGGGTCAATTCCTCGGTGGACACGCCGCGCTCGTCCATCGGCCGCACGCGGCGCGGCCGGCCCCAGGGGAGCCACGCGGGCCACTTGAGGACCAGCGATACCGCCAGCAGGATCACCAGCAGGAAAAACCCCATCGCCGGGAACACGATGTAGGGGGTCCAGCCCTCGGTCAGGGAGAATCCTTGGAATAGCTCCTGGGCGCTCACCAGCGGTTCCGGTGTAGGGGTCGGAGGGGCCGGGGTGGGGGTGGGAGCATCCGCGGCCTGTAACGGATTCATCGCTTCAGCAATTCCTCACTCCCCCCGGTAGTGGCAGCAGCTTCTTTCTCGGCCTGGATCGTGCCCAAGACACCGTTGACGAACCGCGGGGACGTGTCGTGGCCGAAGACCTTGGCCAGCTCGATGGCCTCGTTGATCGCCACACGGTCGGGTACGTCGGCGCCGTACAGCAACTCGTAGATTGCCAGACGCAGAATGCTCTTGTCTACGCGCGCCATCTGGGACAGCGGCCAGGCTGGGGCTGCGCTGGCCAACCGCGTATCAATCTCCGACAAGCTGGCCCACGTGCCTTCCACCAGCGCCGCTACGTAGTCCGCGACCTGCTCACCGATCTCACCGGCTTCGGCCAGACGCTGGCGTATAGCTACCTCGGGCGGCTGGGAGTTCAGGTCGAGGCCGAATAGGGCCTGAAAGGCCAACATGCGTGCCTGCCGCCGGCCCGTCCAACGTCGTTGCCGGCGCCGGGGGCGCTCTATGGTGGTGACTTGGTCCGGAGCACTCACGGCGACGCTACCCTGCTACGGTTCCAGCCCTCGGCACGGTCTGCGATGAGCCGCCGTTCGCTGCCGTCAATACGCATCAATACGTCCTGGCCGGCTACGCGAGAAAGTGCTCGTCCACGGAGGTCGTCGAAATATCCCCGCGCTCGAACAGCGGGTCGCCGATGATCCGTCGCTGAAACGCCACCGTGGTCGCAACGCCTTCAATGGTCAGCTCGTCGAGCGCCCGCTGCATCACTGCTATTGCCTCGGCGCGGTCGTGGCCCCAGGTGATGACCTTTGCGGCAAGGGAATCGTAGTGGGGCGGGATATGATAGCCCGTGTAGAGGTGCGAATCGACGCGCACCTGCGGCCCACCGGGCGGCAGGTAGGCAGTGACCTGTCCGGCGCTCGGCGCAAACCCGTGCTCGACATCCTCGACGTTAATGCGGCACTCCAGTGCATGACCGGACAGCACGATGTCCTCCTGGCGGCGCTCCGGCTGCTCGCCGCCGGCGATCAAGAGCTGCTCGCGCACCAGATCGAGACCGGAAATCACCTCGGTAACGGTGTGCTCGACCTGCAAGCGGGTATTGACTTCCATAAAGTAGTAGTTCTCGGCGCGATCAACGAGGAACTCGAACGTTCCGGCGCTGGTATAGCCCACGGCTTCAGCGCCGATGACCGCGGCCTCGCGCAGCCGTTGCTGGAGCGCCAGAGAGAGTTGCGGCGAGGGGGCTTCCTCGACGATCTTCTGATGGCGCCGCTGCAAGGTGCAGTCACGATCACCCACGTGGATCACGTTCCCGCGGCGATCTCCCAGGACCTGCACCTCAACGTGCCGGGCGTCTACCAAGTGCTTCTCGACGTAGAGGTGGTCGCTGCCGAACGAGGCCTCGGCTTCCGCTTGGGCGATAGGGAAAAAGCGGGACAACTCGGCTTCACTGGCGACGGACCGAATGCCGCGGCCGCCGCCGCCGCCGACCGCCTTGAGCATGACGGGGTAGCCAATCGCGGCGGCCGTGTCGGCCGCCGCGGCCAAGTCGGGCGCAAATCCCTCGGATCCCGGCAGCACTGGCAGCCCCACTTCCCGCATTGCCCGGCGCGCCGTTACCTTGTCGGAGAGCCGCTCGATGACTGCCGGGTGGGGACCGATGAAGATGAGTTGATATTTCTCGCAGATTTCCGCGAAGTAGTGATTCTCGGCCAGAAAGCCAGCGCCGGGATGGACAGCGTCGGCGCCGGTGATGAGCGCCGCGCTGACGATGTTGGGAATGTGGAGATAGCTCTGGGCCGTCGGGGCCGGCCCGATGCAGACGGCCTCGTGCGCGAGACGCACGTGCAGGGCGTCGCGGTCCGCCTCCGAGTAGACCGCGACCGTGGCGATGCCCAGGTCACAGCAGGCGCGGATAATCCGCACGGCTATCTCGCCGCGGTTCGCAATGAGTACCTTACGGAGCATACCGTGTTCGTCCTGATGCGGGAGGTGCTCCACGCTGCGCCGGAAGCTCGGCCGCTGAGAGCTGCCCTAGGCCATGACCAGCCCGCCGTCTACGTTGAGCACCTGGCCCGTGATGTAGCCGGCATCGTCGCTGACCAGAAACGCGGCGGCGGCCGCCGTCTCCGCCGGGTCACCCCAGCGGCCCATCGGGATTTGGTTCATCACGAACTTCCGCATCTCCTCCGTCACGTCGGCGGTCATCCGGGTATGAAAGAACCCCGGCGCCAGGACGTTGACCGTAATCCCGCGCGTGGCGACCTCGCGGGCCGTCGCACGGGTCAAGCCGATGAGACCGGCCTTCGCCGCGGCGTAGTTCGCCTGTCCGGCGTTTCCGGTGACTCCGACTACGGAGGCGATGTTGAGGATGCGGCCGTACCGCTGGCGCACCATCGTCCTGAGTGCCGGACGGGTACAGAGAAAGGCAGCGGTGAGGTTGGCTGTCAGCACGGACTGCCAATCCTGCTCCTTCATCCGCAAGAGGAGCGCATCCTGGCGCATACCGGCGTTGTTCACCAGGATGTCGAGCCGCCCGAACTCCTGCACCGCACGAGCGATCAAACCGTCGGCGTCCGCGCTCTTGGTCACGTCGGCCTGGTGAGCAACGGCCTGCCCACCATCGGCGCGAATAGCTGCGACGACGGCAGTGGCGCCGGCTTCATTGGCGCGGTAGTTCACCACGACGCTGGCGCCAGCGGACGCAAACCGCTGCGCCATCGCCTCGCCCAAGCCGCTGGACGCGCCCGTAATGACGGCCACACGATCACGTAAATTCCCCATCTTCATCCCCAACGTGCTTGCAGACCGGCCGTCGCGGTCGCTACCTCGTCCGGCGTACACACTGCCCACGTCTCGGCAGTGGCGTTGCGACGGCGTACCGTATTGGTGAGTACCTGGCCCGGCCCACACTCCAGAAACAGTGTTACATCTTGTGCAAGCAGATAGCTTACCGTATCAGCCCAGCGCACCGGCTGGCGCACCTGCGCGGTCAGCGCGGCGCGGATCACGTCCGGGTCGCGCGTCGGCTGCGCCGAGGTGTTGAGCACCACCGGCGCGTGCGGCGGCCGGATTGCTAACGCTGCGACGGGTGCAGCCAACGCCGCGGCGGCCGGTTGCATCGCTGCCGAGTGAAAGGCGGCGCTCACGGCCAAACGCACGACCCGCCTGGCCCCGCGCTGCCGGGCGGCGGCACCGGCCGCCGCGACGCCCGCTCGGTCGCCAGCGATCACGGCCTGGGTTGGCTCGTTGTGCGTCGCAACCGTCACGTAGCTGTCGGGTACCTCGTCCCGCGCCGCAGTACACGCCGCTGCCACTTCGTCAATGGGCAAGCCGAGTACCGCCGCCATGGTGCCGGGGCGGGCGGCGCCGGCTGCCTGCATCGCTTGCGCTCGCGTCTGCACCAGGCGTAGACCGTCCTCCAGGGAGAGTGCGCCGGTAGCGATCAGGGCGGCAAGCTCTCCGACACTATGCCCGGCAACGTAGGCCGGCGCCAGCTCCGGCGGGAGGTGAGCACCAAACCGGTCTTCCGGGGCGCCGGTCACGTCCCCGCCGGCCACCGCCTCGACGCACGCCGCCAGGGAGGCCAGGCTCACCACCACGATGGCCGGCTGGGCGTGGAGCGTGAGGCGCAACTCGTCGGCCGGCCCGGTGAAGCAGCGGCTCAACACGCCGCCGCCGAGCGCCGCGTCGGCCACGTCCATGAGGGCACGCGCTGCCGGGGAGCGCTCGTAGAGCGCCTGTCCCATGCCGACGGCTTGGGTTCCCTGTCCGGGGAACAACCAGGCGAGGCGTTGCAGACCCATGTTCGAGGCTTGGCTTCCCAGTCCGGTGTAGTCGCTCGGCTACGCGGGCAAACTCGTCGGCGCTAGAGAGCGGTGGTCGCAAGCTCGTCGCTAGACAGGACCTCGCGGCCGCGGTACATCCCGCAGCTCAGGCAGGCATGGTGCGAAAGCCGGTATTCGCCACAATTCCGGCACCGTACCAACTGGGGCGGACGCAGCGCATGATGCTGCCGCCGATTGTTGCGTCTCCGTCTCGACACCTTTTTCTTGGGTAGGGCGCCCACAACTGGCCTCCTTCTCTATTGGCCGATTACGGTTTGGGTTTCACCAAGGGGGACTGCCCCCCTCTATGGTCCCCCCGCTGCGGCAGGGAGACAGGGATTCCCGCGAAAGGAGACCTTTGCGTAACCCGTCATTCCCGCGAAAGCGGGAATCTAAAAAACCGGGCCGCCCAGGTTGGTGGGAGACGATCACTGCCACCCCAGTACTCCATCCGGGGAGTTATGCAAAGGTCTCCGAAAGCGGGAATGACGGTTTTGCAAAGGTCTCCTTTTGCGGGAATGATCCTGCTAGGCCCACTCACACCATCTCCTGGAGCGTATCGGGCGTGAGGAGTGCTTGCAAGGGAGCAAGTCGCGGATCAATCTCCGTTGCCTCGTGCTGGCATCGTTCGGCGTTCCGGTTGCGTCCACACGTCGCACACAGGCCGGCGCAGGTCGTGGAACAGAGTGGCTGCATCGGCAGCGCCAGCTCGATATGCTGCCGCGTGGCCTCGGTCAGATCAAGCTCGTGGTTGTTGCTCAGGTCGAAACCGAGGTCATCCTGATGCGGCGCGACCACGCGGCCGGTCACAACGTCTATCTGCGGATAGTAGGTGGCCTCGAACGCGAACGAGACCGGATGCGCGATGGCCGCGAGGCACCGGCTGCATTCGGCGGCTGCCGCCGTCGAGAGCTTACCCAACGCGAGGATAGCCCCGGCTTGGCTGCGCCGCGGCCCGACGTGCAGCAGCTTGACCCGGCCCTGGAGAGGGACCATGAGCGTGTGGTCACCGATGGTCGTCGGTGGCACGCGGATGACCCGCTCCCGCGAGGCGCCGGTCGGCTCCTTGAGCAGGGCGGCAACGTTAAAGCGCAGTCCGTTCATGGGTATTCACGTCCGCACAAAAGAAACTCGGAGCAACGCGGAACCGGCGGCGGCCGGCGCGTCCGCAGTGCTCGTCAGGAGGCCGGCTCCGGCTCGGTTACCGGCTCCTCTCCCTCTTCGAGCAGCGGTGCTGGCTGGCCGGAGATCGCCTCCATACCGTGACGCACCTCGTCGAGGATGGACTCCAGGTGCTGGTCGAGTGCCTGGAGCACCTGGAGCGCATAGTCGTCGGCGCCCTCGCGGATATCGCGCGAGTGGGTCTCGGCTTGGTGCAGCAGCTCGGTGGACTGGTCTTCGGCCGTCTGCAACAGGCCACGCTCCGCGATGATCTCCTCGGCGCGTTGCTGTGCCCGCGCCGTAATCCGCTCGGCCGCCTCCCGCGCCTGGCTGGTGATGCGGTCACGGTCCTGGCTCACACGCCGGGCCTGCTTGATCTCCTCCGGCACGACAATACGCATCTGATCCACAATGTCGAGACATTCGCGCTCGTCCACCATGATCTTGTTGGTGAACGGCATCCGCTGCCCCGCGTGAACGACGGCTTCCAACCGATCAACGAGATAGAGAATGTCCACGGCGGCTCACCCCCCTACGACCGGCCAATGCGCGCCTGTCATCCTACATGCCTCCGGTGCCTGGCGTGCCACAGTCAAGCATGGTCAGCCGCTCGCCCGCAAGGCGGCGCTCCGCTCGGTGAGCGCCACGGCGACGGGAGCGGGGACCCACGCCGTCACATCACCACCGGCCCACACGATCTCCTTGACAATCGTCGAACTGAGATAGAAGTGGCGCGTTCCAGCCATCAGGAGCACCGTCTCGACATCGGGTGCCATCTGCTCGTTCATACTAGCGAGCTGGAATTCCCCTTCGAAGTCCGATACCGCCCGCATCCCCCGCACGATGGCGGCGGCGCCTACCTCACGGGCCAGCGTCACCGTCAGTCCTTGATACGGACACGCCTCGACGTTGCCCAAACCTTCCTCTGCGAGCGCCGCCTGCAGCAGCGCCACGCGCTCCTCCAAGCCGAACCAGACATTCTTGCTCGGCTCGGCATACACCGCGGCGATGACTCGATCAAACAACCGCGCCGCTCGACGCGCAATGTCGAGATGGCCGTTTGTCGGCGGATCGAAGGTCGCCGGGTAGAGCGCAATCCGCAAGCGACCACTCACGCGGGGGATTATATCAGGTTGAGAACGATCTGCGTATTGCCAGCGCAGAGTATACCCGGCCGGGCGGGGCCGAGGGGTCACGGCTTGGGCGGCTGTCGGCGGTAAATGGCGTAGACGTTGTCGCCGTGGCGGCGGCCGCCGGTGCGTACCAGCTGGCCGTAACGCTCGGCTAATACGCGCCGTTTCGTGTGCTCCACGGCCACCCAGGCCGTGTCCGCCAACAGCGCGCCGGTGCCCAACTCGGCCAGCACGGCGTCAAGCTCCGGCGCTTCATAGGGCGGATCAATGAGCACCAGGTCGTAGGGGCCGCGGCCTCGTTTGGCGAGGATGGTGAGCACCGCCGGTAAGCGGTGTCGCCAGATGCGGCCTTGGGCGGTGAAGCCGGTATGCGTCAGGTTGCGGCCGATGGTCCGCCGCGCGAGGCGGCCGCTGTCCACGAAGTCGGCGTGGCCGGCGCCCCGACTGAGCGCCTCGATGCCAAGCTGACCACTGCCGGCGTACAGATCGAGCACCCGCTCGGCATCGGCGGCCGGCCCCAAGGCCGCGAAGATCGCCTCCTTCATCATATTGAGGGTGGGCCGGGTCTCACGGGTGGGCGGCGCCCCGAGACGAGCGCCACGCGCCGCGCCGGCAATCACGCGCATCTTTGGCTCACGCGGCGGCTGCGCCGCGCTCCCAGAAGCTCTCCAGCTTGGCACGGAGCGCCTGATGCTCCGGCAGCAGCAGATCGGGGTCCTCGCGGACGATCCGGTCCGCCGCCTCCCGCGCCAGGGAAAGCACTTTGAGGTCGGTCAGGTTGGCGACATGGAGGTCGGGCATACCGCTCTGCCGCGTGCCGAAGAACTCACCGGGACCGCGTAGCTCCAAGTCGGCTTCGGCCAGGCCAAACCCGTCGTGGATGTCCTCGATGGCCTTCAGGCGCGGGTTTTGCCCCGGGTCGGTCGTCTCGCTGAACAGCAGACAGTACGAGCGGTGGGCGCCGCGACCGACCCGGCCGCGGAACTGGTGTAGCTGCGCCAGCCCGAACCGCTCGGCGCCCTCGATGACCATGACCGTCGCGTTGGGCACGTCAATGCCGACCTCCACAACGGACGTGGAGACCAGCAGGTCGAGCTGACCGTCGCGGAAGTCGCGCATTACCTGCTCTTTCTCTTTCGGCTTCAGCTTGCCGTGCAGTAGCCCCAGCCGCAAGTCGGGAAACTGGCGTTGCAGACGTTCGAACTCGGCGCGGGCGGCGCGAGCGACGACCTTCTCAGATTCCTCGATCAGCGGGCAGATCACAAACGCTTGCCGGCCCAGCCGGACCTGCTTACGCACAAACTCGTAGGCCCCGGAGCGACCGAGCGGCGGCACCCACATCGTCTTGATGGTCTGGCGGCCGGGCGGCAACTCGTCAATCACCGACACGTCGAGATCGCCGTAGACGGTGAGCGCCAGCGTGCGGGGGATCGGTGTGGCGGTCATCACGAGCATGTCGGGGTTGTAGCCCTTCTCGCGCAGGGTGGTGCGCTGGCGGACGCCGAACCGATGCTGCTCGTCCACAATCACCAGCCCGAGGTTGTGAAAGCGGCCCTCGTCCTGAATGAGGGCGTGGGTGCCGACGAGCACGTCCACCTCGCCGGCCGCCGTGGCCGCCCAGACCTCGCGCTTGGCGGTCCGCTTCATGCTGCCGATGAGCAACTCGACGCGCAGATCGAACGGCGCCAGCAGTGTCTCCAGCGTGCGGTGGTGCTGTTGGGCCAGGACTTCGGTCGGCGCCATGAGCGCACCTTGGTAGCCGGCCTCGGTCGCGGCAACCAACGCACCGCCGGCAACGACGGTCTTGCCGGAGCCAACGTCGCCCTGGAGCAGCCGGCTCATAGGGACGGGCTGTGCCATGTCGTTGAGTAGCTGCGACAAGACGCGCTGTTGGGCAGCGGTCAGGGTGAAGGGAAGCTGGGCGGTGAAGCGATCCGTAAAGTCGGCCGAGATGGGGATAGCAATACCCGGCACGGCGCCTTGCCACTCGCGCTTGCGACGGAGCAGCCCGAGCTGGAGCAGGAATAGCTCGTCGAACGCGAGCCGGCGGACGGCCGCGGCGTAGGCGGCCGGCTCGGACGGGAAATGATACGCCGGTACGGACTCCTCGTAGCGGGCGAGGCGGCTGGCTGACCGGACCGCTTCCGGGAGGTAGTCGGTCAGCTGCTCCTCGATGCGGTCGAGCGCAATCCTGATCCAGCGGCGCAGAGAGCGGTCGGTGATGCCGGCGGTTTTCGGATAGACGGGTACGAGCTGGCCGGTACGGAACTCATCGGCGCCCCATTCGACCTCCGGTGAGGCCATTTCCAGCCCCCCCCCGTAGGACGGTTGGGGTTTCCCAACGAGCAGCACGGCGCCCGGCCGCGAGAGCACCTGCTTCATGTGGGGCTGGTTGAACCAGGTCGCGCGGAGCGCACCGGTCTCGTCCTGAATGAGCGCCTCGGTGATCGGAAAACGTTGTCTGGGGGTACGTATGATCTGCACGTGCCGGACCGCAGCCTTGACGGCCACCTCGTCGTCCACCGCCAACTCGGCGATGCGCTTGACCTCCGCATGGCGGCGTGGGAAGTGGAAGATCAAATCCTCGATTGTGTGGATGTCCAGCTTCTCCAGCAGCTTGGCGTTCTTGGCGCCGAGCCGCGGCAGGCGCTGCACCGGGTCATCCAATTGCAAGGCCGGCGGGCGCCGACGAGGCGCCGGGCGGTCCGACTGGCGGCGGGTTGCGGCACGCTTTGCTGCGGCCGGCGTCGCTGGCGATGCGGAGGTAGCGGGAGCGGCGCGCGGCGCTGACTGCTGACGCGCCTGAACAGCGGTCGGCTTGGCCGCGGCGGTAGGGGAAGAGCGCGGCGCGGCCTGCCGACGCCCTCGAACTGCGGCCGGCTTTTCCGCAGGGGCCGGGCGGTGTCTCTGTGTGCCGGCAGCATCGCCCGATTGATCCACGGCCGGCGCGGCAGCAACCAACTGCCCCGCGCGGCGGATGGCAGCCGGCCGCGCGTCCGCTGCCAGGTCTGCGTAGGCGGCCAGCAGGGTGTGGAGCCGTTGCAGACGGGCGTGTAGCTGGCTGCCGGGAGGGGCCTCGTTCACCCGCGCGGCGATGAAGGCGGCCAAGCCGCCTTGCGCGGACCGATCCCGGTAGGACTGGCGCGCCTCCAACGCCAGCACCTTCCGCACCGTTTCGAGCACGCTCGCTCCCCCACCCGGACGAGAGCGGGTGCGCCTCTGCGCTGGGCGAGCGACTGTCTCGGTCATCGGGTGTCAAGCGCCTCCGTACACGAGTGCTGGTGGTACAAGTCTACCTACTGCTGCGATGGCCGCCGCCAGTAGTAAGCGGCAGCCAGCGCACCGCTGCACAGTACGCCGGACCGCGTAGTGACGCGCGGCGTAGCCGATTCTTACTGGAAGATTGGTTCTGCGGATTCGACTCAAAAATACGGGTTGATATGACTGTTTTGTCCTTTGAACACATCGCCTTTGTCTACTAGACCCTCAACCTGACCGCTTCTGCCTCTGTTCCTAAATGTTCCTTCGATCGTCAAGGACCATCTGCTATGGGTTGAGAATAAACTGGCCACGCCTTGGCTACGCATCAATGCTATCAGGTTGTCAACGTTTGGGCCTTGGAGCAGGTAGCGCGACCCGAAAGGTGAAAGAACCCCCAGTTCCACCAGTTCATCGGCCGAAAAACATTCCAAGAATTCTGTGATGTCCATTCCACCATCTCTGACTTCGTTCCTAGGTGATTTTACCACCTTTGATCTATAATACGGATTGATATGCTTGTTCTGCCCTTTGAAAACATCGCCTTTGTCTACTAGATCCTCGACCCGCCCGCTTCTACCTTTGTTTCTGAATGTTCCCTTGGTTGTCAAGGACCACCTACTCCGGGTTGAGAACAAACCAGCCATGCCCTGATTGCACATCAATTCTATCAGGTTGTCAACGCTTGGGCCTTGGAGCAAACGGTTAGGTGACAGAACTTCCAGAGCTACCAACTCATCGGACGAAAACTCTCCCAGGAATTCTCTGACATCCCTTTCCATCTCTCCCTCCCCGACTTCGTTTCTACTCAGAAGATAACTCCACCCCAAGAGTATACCAGAACTCTTTTATGGTAAGTGGTCAGTAGACTTAGGTTCCGGGCACTCAGCACCGCCGGGACCTAAGGCAGCAGTGTATATTTGCGGTGTTCAGCTAGGGAAGCGCCGGTAGTCATGCAGCTTCCGCTCTTCGATCCTCCCGATACCGCAGCGGCACAGCCGGCCGCTACCTTTGCTGCGCTCGACGAGGCGCGTGCGGCGGCGTTGGCGTGTACGCGGTGTGGGCTGGCGAGGGCCCGGCAGCGGGTGGTCTTTGGCGCCGGGGCGGCCCCGGCGCGGCTGTTCGTGCTTGGCGAGGGACCGTCGGCGGCCGACGACGCAAGCGGCGAGCCGTTCAGCGGCCCCTCGGGACGAGTGCTCGACGCCTGGCTGCGGACCCTGGACACGAGTCGGGCCGCGGTGTGGGTCTCCAACGTGATACGCTGTCGCGCGGCGGAGCTGCTTGGGCAGCGCCCGCGGAACCGGCCACCGCGACCGAGTGAGATCGCAGCCTGCCGGTACTGGCTGGACATCGAGCTGGCGTTCGTGGCTCCCGAGGTCGTGCTGTGCCTGGGCGCCACACCGGGGCGCGTGCTGCTGGGCCGCGGCTTCAAGCTGGACCGGGATCGGGGCCGGTGGGCCACCGGGCCGGGCGGTATACTCGTCTTGCCGACCTACAATCCGGCCTACCTGCTGCGGCTCCGCAGCGAGCAACGGGCCGCAGCCGAGGCGGCCGTGTCTGCCGATCTGGCCCTGGTGCGTACACGCCTCGCCCCGGCCGATACACCACCATGACGAGCGAACCCACCGCCCAACTGGCAGCCCAATTCGCCCGCTACGTCGTGCCGACGCTGATGTCGGTGGCGGTGCGCGTTATGCGGATTGCGGCTGTCGAGCCGCGCGATACGGTACTGGACCTCGGCACCACGACGGGATTGGGCGCGTTTCTGGCCGCCGCCCAAGCCGAGCGGGATGCCCCGGTGGTGGGGGTGGACGACTCGGCGGCCATGCTCGCCATTGCCGAGCGGCGCTCGCGCTTGGCCGGGGCGCAGCACGTTCGCTGGCGCGTCGGCGACGCCACCGCGCTGGAATTCGCACACGAGAGCTTCGACGCCGCGCTCTCCATCCACTTGCTGCACGACCTCGCCCGGCCGGACGAGGCGTTGGCGGAGGTGCATCGCGTCTTGGCGCCGGGCGGTCGTCTCGCTTTGGCGGTGTGGGGGCGGGCGGCGCAGAATCCGTGGGCCGCGCTGGTAGCACGCGCGGTCGGGTCCGCCGGGCAGCGCCTCGCCCGCCCGCGGCCGGACGTATTCTCGCTCGGCAGTCCCGGCGCGGTCGAAATCCTGCTTCAGCACGCCGGATTTGTGGCCATCGAGAGCGAGCGCGTGCGTGACAAGCTGCGCTGGCGCGACGCAGCGGACCTGTGGCAGTGGTATACGGCGTGGCCGCACTTGGGTGCGCCGCTACGGGACCTGCCGGCGGCGACCCAAGCCCGCTTACAAGAGCAACTCACTCGACTCGCCGCGCCGTATCGAGAGGGAGACGGGTTGGTTTTCCCGCGCGAGGTGGTCTACGCACGGGCGCTCGTGCCGCCGGATTGAAGACAGCCGCGCTAACGGCCGGGTGTCTATACTCTGGGCGAGGCGGTAGAAGACGATGACCACCACACCAGTAACCGCAACTGCCACTGCCCGACGCTCGGCGCCAAGCGACGCTATTGATTACCCCACCAGCGATGGGAAGCCGATGGCCGAAACCGATCTGCACCGTGACATCATGCTGGACGTGATTTTCATGCTCCAACGCTGGTTTGCGGGGCACAGCGACGACGTATATGTATCGGGCAACATCCTCGTCTACTACGTCGAAGGCAACCCGCGCCGCTCCGTGTCACCGGATGCCCTGGTCATCAAGGGCGTGCGCCAGTATCGGCGGGAGGTGGTCAAGCTGTGGGAAGAAGGACGCGCGCCGCAGGTGGTCTTCGAGATCACCTCCCGCTCGACCCGCCGGGAGGATACCGACCGCAAACGTCTACTTTACGCCCAGTTGGGGGTATCCGAATACTACATGTACGATCCCACCGGCGATTACTTGACCCCCCGGCTCCAGGCCTGGGTGCTGGCCGACGATACGACGAATGGACCCGCTTACCGGGAGATGCCGCTGCTGACCGAGGAGCCGGGATACCTCAGCCCAGAACTGGGATTGGAGGTCCGACTGCGGCGCGACGGCAGTCTGGGCCTACGCGATCCCGCCTCCGGGCGATGGTTGGAAACAATCGCCGAGGTGCAGGCCGCACGCATTGGCGTCGAGGCCGCGCTGCAGCAAGAAAAATCAGCGCGCTACCAGACTGAAGTCGCGCTCATCAAAGCCGGAGCAAGACAAGAGCAGACTGAAACTGCGCTGCATGAAGAAAAAACGGCGCGACGTGAAGCCGAAGCCGCGGCCGCCGCCGAAGCGCAGGCTCGCGCTCGCCTCGATCAGGAAGTCGCTCGGCTCCGCACCCGCCTCGCAGCACTCGGCGAGGGGAACGACTGAAGCGCCGCCCGTTCGACTGGCACCTCCGGTCGCATCGCCGGGCTGATGCCGCGCTAACGGATTGCTAACTCCGGGCTGGCCCGCAGTACATGCTCCAGGCGCTTACGCGCAGCGGCATAGTCAATGGGAGCGTTCGGCGTTGGGAGCGTTCGGGCCTCTTGCTCTGCCAGCCAGGAATCGAACGCCGGGATGATAACACTGAGCGGGTCCCCGTTCTCCACGTCGAGGCGCACGTAGAGGTCGTCACCGACGAGGTGGGCAACTCCCCCCGATCACTACCACCCGGCAAGATCACTTCCATCCAGCCGATGTCGGCGAGGTAGTCCCAGGTAGCCTCGGCCAAGCCGGCGATGACCTGTTCGACTACATTGGTGACAGCAGTCGGAGTGCTCATGGATAATGCTCCCAGTGTAAGAGTAGTCGCTGAAGTCGGCAACGTGCGTCGGGCTACGCCGCCGTGACGAGGTGGATGGCGGTGGCTTTGGCGGTGGCGACGACGGTGCGGCCGGTCGCCAAGTCCAGCTCGTCTACCGCGGCGCGGGTAACGAGGGCAATCACCGGAAAGCCGCAATCAACGGCAACCCGTGCCAACAGGCCGCGCGGCTCGACCTTTTGCACCTGCCCCGGCCAGGTGTTGCGCGCGCTCAGGCCGGCAAAGAGCCGGTGCTGAACGTCCTCCGGCAGCCAGCGCGGTGATCCCGGATCGTCCGGCGCGGCCAGGGTTGCACGGTCGACACCGGCACCATCCGCATCGGACTGGGCAGCCCCGGCGGTCAAGAGCGTCACGTCCTCCGGGCGGAGGCAAGCGTAGACCTGGCTGCCGACGGGCCACGCGCCGGCCGCGGCCACGGTCACGGGCGGGGTCGTGCCGTCGAGGGCAACGGTGACGGTGCCCTGGTCGGTCGCGGTCACCTGCCCGCGCAGCACGGTTTCGACGCCGAGGAACGCCGCCACCTCCGTATCGGCCGGCTGACCGAAGACGCTCGTCGGCGTGCCCACTTGACAGAGCCGGCCGTCGAGCAGAACGACCATGCGATGACCCAGCGTGAGCGCCTCGTCGCGCTCGTGCGTCACCCACACGGCCGTCGTGTGCGTCTCGGCGAGGAGATCGCGCATCTCCGCCGTGAGGGCCGCTCTGGTGGGGGCATCGAGCGAGGCAAACGGCTCGTCGAGCAGGATCAACTCCGGCTCGACGACGAACGCGCGGGCCAAACTGACCCGTTGGGCCTCGCCGCCGGAGAGCGTATGCACGGAGCGCCGGGCCAGCGCCGCGATTCCGAGTCGGTGCAGCCAGCGCTCCACCCGCGGCCGAATCTCCCGCCGCGGCACGCCCCGCAGGCGCAGCCCGGTCGCAACGTTATCCGCGACCGATCCGTGGAGCAGCAGCGGCTCCTGAAAGACGGCCGCTAGGCGGCGGCGGTAAGTCAACTCGTCGGAGCGGCGCAGCGGCGCGCCGGCGTAGAACAGCTGTCCGGCGGCCGGCTGCTCCAAGCGCCCTAGCACGCGCAGCAGCGTGCTCTTGCCGGCGCCGTTCGGCCCCACCACGGCCAGCACCTCGCCGCGATATAGCTCCAGTTCCGGCACGTCGAGGACGACGTTTCCCTCGCGTTCGGCGCGGATGCCGCGCAGCGCCAGGTGACACTCCAGGCCCGCACTACCAGCGGATTCGGCGGTCGGGCGTGTCTCGGACACGGGGGGCGCTGGCACGGCGCCATCGCCGGCACTCTTTTTCCGCCACAGCGAGGCGATCATGGTGGTCGTCCGGGTGTGGTTGACACGCTACGGAGTCTGTGGCTCATACACGTTGCGCCGATGGTGAGATGGCAGTGCGGCCGGGGTGGCGGCTCAAGACGCCCGGCCGCGCTGTTGTATCCAAGTGAGGGCCACGTTGACAGTGTAGACCAGAACCAGCAACAGCACGGAGAGCGCGATGGCGCGGTCGAAGTTGCCCTGGCTCGTCTCCAGGACCGTCGCGGTCGTCAGTACCCGCGTCTGCCCGGCGATGTTGCCGCCTACCATCATGCTGGCGCCCACCTCCGAGATCACCCCGCCGAAACCGGCCATTGCGGCCGCCAGCAGCGGCAAGCGGGCCTCCTTAGCCAGCAGCCAGAGCACCTGGAGGCGCGAGGCGCCCAGCGCCAGGAGCTGGAGGCGGAGCCGGGGATCGAGCTGCTGGAGCGCGGCTGCGGACAGCGCGGTGACAATCGGTACGGCGATGGCCCATTGGGCCAGCACGATAGCTGCCGGCGTGTAGAGGATGTTGAGCATACCCAACGGACCGCTGCGCCAGAGCAGAATGGTCACGACGAGGCCGGCGACGACTGGCGGTAGACCCATGCCGGTATGGGCGGCACCGAGTGCCAGCCGGCGGCCCGGAAACCGACCGAACGCCAGGAGCGCACCGAGCGGGATGCCCACCACGAGACTGAGCACGGTCGCCGTGGCCGAAACTTGCAGTGACAGCAAGGTGATTTGCCCGACCTCACGGTCGCCGCTCAGGATGATGGCGATGGCTTGCCGGAGACCGTCCCAGATTACTTCCATCTCGTTCCCTCTTTATTAGCTGTCAGCCGTCAGCTATCAGCTATCAGCCGGTGCTTGCTGCGGTAGCGCGTTCCTTCACTATGGGAGATCGACTACTTCACGGCCGGCGGCGGGCGTGAACACCGGCTCGCCATACTGCTCGGTGCCAAAGGAGGCAATCAAAGTTTGGGCCGTCGGTCCGATGAGGTACTCGGCAAACGCGCGGCCGCCGGCCGCGTTGACCCGCTCCCCGCGGGCCGGATTGACGGTCAGGACGTGATAGATGTTCAGCAATTCCGGACCAGTGTGCTCGACCAACGGGACGAGCGCCAAACGCCGGCGCTGGACCAAGTACGTGCCGCGATCAGTCAACACGTAGCCGCGTTTCTCCGAGGCAATCTGGAGGGATTGGCCCTGACCGGTCCCGCTTTCCTGGTACCAGCTCCCGGCCGGCACGATACCGGCTTGCTGCCAGAGCTGCCGCTCCCGCGTATGGGTACCGGACCGGTCGCCGCGCGAGATGAAGAGCACCCGCTGCGACGCCACGCGCTGCAATGCGGCACCGGTCGAAGGACTATCCCGCACTCCGGCCGGGTCGTCGGGGGGGCCGACGATGAGGTAATCGTTGAACATCACCAGCCGCCGCTCTAGCCCATGGCCGGCCGCGAGCCATGCCGTCTCGGCAGTCGGTGAATGGGTCAGTAGCACATCTCCTGCTCCATTTGCGCCGAGTGTCAGGACCTGGCCGGAGCCGGCCACGATAGGCTTGACGCGATAGCCGGTCCGCCGTTGGAAATCGGCAACCAAGACATCGAGCAGGCCGCTGTCCCGGACGCTGGTCGTCGTCAGCAGGATCATGTCGGGCTGCGCCGGCTGCGGAACAGCGGTGCCGGACACCGTGGCGAGTGAGTCCGTACCGGGCCGGCAACCGGCGACAACGAGCAGCACCAGCCCGGACAGGACAACATCCCACAAACGCTGCATTGCTCTTTGCTCCACCGGCTCTAGGCGTGGCTCCCACCCTCATCCTCCCCCGTCGCAACGGGGGAGGGAACATCTGGGCGCTCCTGACACGTCGGCCATGAAGAGAGTAGAATACTGTAGGGGCAAGCCACGGTATGTCCCCCTGGAGGCGCTCACCATGCGTTCCGCCAGTCCAATGCCTGGACATTCCCGCTCCGTGTCGCGCCGAGATTGTCCCCACCGGATCGTCCGTCGCGGACGACTCATGCTGCGTGCCATTGCCATGCTCGCGCTAGTTTGGGGGACGTTCCTGACTATCGCGAGTCCCTTCTCCGCGGCTGCGGCCGGGCGTACCGTCGCCGTCATCGCGCTGGACGGCACCATAGACGCTCTGAGTACACGGCACTTGACCAGGGGGATCGCCAAAGCAACCGAGGACGGTGCCGAACTGGTGGTAATCACGCTCGATACTCCGGGGGGATTGTACAACTCCACCCGTGACATCGCCGGGGCTATCCTCGGCGCGAGCGTGCCGACTGCCATCTTCGTGTCTCCAGCCGGGGCACAGGCCGCCTCGGCCGGCGTCTTCATCGCAGCGTCCGCCAACTTTGCGGTTATGGCCCCGGGAGCCACTATCGGCGCAACCGCTCTCGTCCGGCCCAAGGGTGAGGCCCTCCCACAGACCCTAGCCAAGCAGATCAACGAGGACACGCGGGCATTTATTAGGAGCATCGCCGAACAGCGAGGTCGGAACGCCGCGGCCCTGGAGGAAATGGTCACAAAGGCACGGTCGTATTCGGCCAGCGAGGCGGTGACTCTCGGTGTCGTGGATTTCGTCGCCAACGACGTGACCGATCTGCTGGCAAAGCTGGATGGACAGAGCGCCGAGACTGCCACCGGCACGGTTGTTCTGCGAACCGACGATGCCGAGGTCCGGGAGGTCAAGCCGACCCTCCTCAACAGTTTCCTCGGCGTCTTGGCAAATCCGAACCTGGCATTCTTGCTCTTCGTGCTTGGTGCGGTCGGGTTGCTAGTGGAGGCGGTCAGCCCCGGCTTGATAGGGCCGGGCGTGATCGGTGCCCTCGCGCTGGCCCTGGCTCTCCTGGGCTTCGGCCATCTCCCGGTGAACTGGGTAGCCGTCGGCCTGCTCTTGCTGGCACCGGTGTTGTTCTACTTGGAGACGATGGCGCCAGGAATCAGCATCGTTGGCATCGGAGGCATCGTCTGTTTGGGGCTGGGCGGGTTTCTGCTGTTCGGAGAGTTTTTCAGCCCGCCGGATGTCCCGGAACCGAGCTTCATGGTCAACCCCTGGCTGATTGGAGTGCTTGCAAGCATCACGGCCGCCGCCTGGATTGTCTTCATGCGACTGGTCAGAACGGAAGGGGGCGCCTCCTCAGGCTATATCTCGGCATCCGAGGCAGCCCTGGAGGGGGAGTGGGGAGTAGCCGCCTCGGACCTGGCACCCTCCGGGAAGGTGTGGGTGGGCAGCCAGGAGTGGACCGCGGCTGCCGCTGCCAGCGACCCGATTAAGGCCGGAGAAGAGGTGAAAGTCATCGGGGTGTACGGCGACGTGCTGAAGGTGGAGCGGCCCTAGCAAGAGCCGGTTCTAGGCTACGTTGACATTTGACGGAGAAAACATTGCGTCATTGTGGCTTCCGCCGCAATCCAGGCGCCTGGGTTAGCAGCCAGCGCACCCGCCCTGGATTCCCACTTTTGCGGGAATGACGGTTGATCGTGAGACGCCCGCGACATCGGCAGTAGAGCGGTGTTGGTCGTCGCAACGCGGTGCATACACAAGGAGGTGAACCGTGGCTGGCTTTCATACGGCAGGACCCAACGAGGCGCTCATCGTTTCCGGTGGTGGGCAGCAACCGACCATCAAAGTGGGCGGGCGAAAGTTCGTGCTTCCCATCGTCCAAAAAGCGCAGTACCTCTCCCTGGAGGTGATGACTCTGACGGTCAACACCCCCAAGGTCTACACCTCGGAAGGGGTAGCGGTCTCCGTAGACGGAGTTGCCCAGGTGAAGGTCGGCCGTGGTGAAGAGGCCATCAGGACCGCAGCGCAGCAGTTTCTCGGCAAGTCTCCCCATGATGTTGCGGACATCGCCCTGCAGACTCTGGAGGGCCAGCAGCGGGCCATTCTGGGCACAATGTCGGTGGAGGAAATCTACCAGGACCGCGTGGCCTTTGCGGAGCGTGTGCGCGAGGTCGCCGCTGCCGACATGACCAACATGGGGCTGGAGATCGTGAGCTTTGCGATCCGGGACATTCAGGATGAGCAAGGCTACCTGGAAGCGCTGGGGGTGCGCCGGACGGAAGAAGTCAAGCGCGATGCGGCCATCGGAGAAGCCCAGGCGCAGCGAGACGCCGGCATCAAGGAAGCGCAAGCGGAGCAGCAACGCCAAGCGGCCCGGTTCGCGGCCGACACCAGTATTGCCCAGTCCCAGCGCGATTTCGAGAGCGAGAAGGCCGCCTATGACCAGCAGGTGAATGCGCGCCGGGCGGAGGCCGAGCTGGCGTACTCGCTTCAGGAGGCGAAGACGCGGCAGCAGATCAGGGAAGAGGAGCTACAGATCGAGGTCGTGGAGCGGCAGAAGCAGATCGAGATTCAGGAGCAGGAGATCATACGCCGCGAGCGGGAGCTGGATGCAACCGTCAGGAGACCCGTGGAAGCCGAACGCTATCGCCTACAAACTGCTGCCGAGGGGGAAAAGGCGCGTATCCTCGCCGAGGCTGAAGCCGAGGCGGAGTCCACGCGGCTCAAAGGGCAGGCCGAGGCTGATGCAATCAAGGCGCGTGGGTTGGCGGAGGCCGAGGCGATGCAACAGAAGGCCGATGCTTGGAAGGAGTATGGCCAGGCGGCTTTGCTCCAACAACTGTTCGAATCGCTTCCGGCAGTGGCCAATGCGGTGGCGCAACCGTTGGCAAAGACGGATCGGATCGTGGTGATTAGTGGAGGTGGGGGTGAAGCGGACGGCGCCGGGACCAGCAAGGTGACGCGAGACGTTGCGAACACCGTTGCCCAGCTTCCGGAGCTTGTCGAGTCTCTGACCGGCATAGACCTGCTGGGGACCTTGAAGCACCTGCCCGGCGTAGTTACATCAGATGGGGCTGGCACAGCGCAACCTACCGCCGGAGCGGACACACCGCCCAATCCACCGGAGCCGGAGGGCGAGTAGGGTACCGTCCCCCCGTCGCAGCGGGGGGGACATAGGGGGTAGTTGCGCCGGGGGAGGGAACACGCCGTCCCCCGCTGCGAGGGGGGACCATAGGGGGCGGCTACCGGCAGCCTACCACCTGATAGAATCCGATGGGAGAGACCGCTGACGAGAGGAGCCTGTCCCATCGCCCCCACACCGCAGTCCCAGTCGGCAGAGTCCGCGCCGGCAGCATCCGATTCGGCTGAGGCGCCTGACCGTCCGGTCGTGTTTCGCTGGCGGGCGGTCGTGGCCGGCGCGATCTGTGCGTATCTCCTGTCCGTGGCACTGGGCTACGCCGTCGCCAAGCTCGGATTCGGCGACAACCTGATCGTGCGGCCGCTGGTCACGTTCACGGCCCTCTTTATCGGGGGCTGGCTGGCCGGGTGGATGGCCCGGGTTGCCGGCCCGATCAACGCCTGCGCCGTCGGAATCATCTATATCATCGGCTGGGCCGTGCAGAACGCCATCTTCGAGAGCCAACTCGTCGAACAATTCGGATCGGCGTTGTCCCTGGACATGAACACCGCAGAGCAAGAGCGGCTCGGTCGCTTTGGGATATTGAAGCTGCTCCCGCGCATGAACATCCTGGGCATTCTGCTCGGAGACTTCTTGATCTTGATTGGCGCTGCCAGTGGCGGGTGGGTGGCCGAGCTGTGGCGGTACTGGCGGGGGCAAGCGGGCCAGACTAGGACCAACGACATCAACGAGACAGCGAGGGAGTGAGGAGCATGGCCAGTGCGCTCGAACGGCAGGACCCCGCGGTCTACGCGGCCGTCGTCAGCGAGGAACGGCGGCTGCGCGAGCATATTCAGTTGATCCCATCCGAGAACTACCCCAGCGCGGCCGTGCTCGAAGCGAACGGGTCGGTGATGACCCAGAAGTATGCCGAGGGCTACCCGAACCGGCGCTACTACCAGGGGTGTGCGTGGGTGGATAAAGTCGAGAGCCTGGCGCGGAGCCGGGCGCGGCGGCTGTTCCAAGCCGGGCACGCGAATGTCCAGCCCCATTCCGGCGCCTCGGCCAATATGGCCGTCTACTTCGCTACGCTCCAGCCGGGCGACACGGTGATGGGCATGGACCTCACCAGCGGCGGGCACCTGACGCACGGCTCACCGGTCAACTTTTCCGCCCAGCTCTACAACTTCGTCCACTATGGCGTAGACCCGGAGACCGAGCGGATTGACTTCGATCAGGTGGCGCGTTTGGCCCGCGAGCATCGTCCGAAGCTGATTGTCACCGGCGCGACCGCCTATCCCCGCTTCTGGGAGTATGATCGGTTCAAGGAGATTGCCGACGAGGTGGGCGCCCTGCACATGGCGGACATTGCTCACGTCTCCGGACTTATCGCCGGCGGCGTCCACCCCTCGCCGGTCCCCCACGCGCAATACGTGACCTCCAGCACGCACAAAACACTGCGCGGCCCGCGTGGCGGCTTTGTGCTGTGCGAGCGGAGACTGCGCCGCGACCTCGACCGGGCCGTCTTCCCCGGCCTGCAAGGGGGACCGCTGGAGCACGTTATCGCGGCCAAGGCCGTGATGTTCCATGAGGCGGCACAACCGGACTTCGCGGACTACGCGCGGGCCGTCGTGGAGAACTGCGCGGCGCTCGCCGAGACGCTGCTCCACGAGGGGCTGACGCTCGTCTCCGGCGGCACGGACAACCACCTGCTCCTGATCCGTTTGCCCGCCGCCGGCCCGACGGGCAAGGATGCAGCCGCGGCGCTCGAAGCGGCGGGCATTGTGACCAACAAGAATACGGTACCGTTCGATACCAAGTCGCCGTTCGTCACCAGCGGTATCCGTATGGGCAGCCCGGCGGCTACGTCGTTCGGCTTTCGCGCCGACGAGTTCCGCACGATTGGCCAGTTGATTGCCCGCGTGCTCCGCAACCTCGACGATGACACGGTGCCAGCCGCGGTCGCTGCGGAGGTGCGGGAGCTGGCCAGCGCCGTAATTGAGCGGCGCGAGCGCGAGGAGACGTGGCCGCCGCTCTTCACACCCCACGAGGCGGCGGCTCCGGCACTCGTCTGAACGGGTAGAGATGAGGAGCCGAGCATGACCGGTGCTGGACGGAAGACCATCTATCTAGCGAGCCCCTACGGCTTTTCGGCGCAACAGCGTGTGCTGCTCCTCCCGCCGCTCATTGCGGCCCTGGAAGCACTCGGATTGGAGGTATGGGAGCCGTTCGAGCGCAACAACCAAGAGGACCGGGCACTGCCGGGGTGGGCCTATCGTATCGGCCAGGCCGATTTCCGTGACGTGCGGCAGGCAGACGCGCTGTTCGCGGTGGTGAACGGCGTGCCACCGGATGAGGGCGTCATGGTCGAGCTGGGGATGGCAATAGCCCTGGGCAAACCCACCTTTCTCTTTCGGGACGACTTCCGCCGCGCTACCGACAGCGAGGACTACCCGCTCAACCTGATGCTGTTCACCGGTCTACCGCGGCACGGGTGGCAACGCTACTACTACACCTCCATCGCCGAGATTCCCGTACTCGACAAAGCCCTGGCGCCCTGGGCCAAGGGGCAGCCCCCGCCCTAGCCCTCCCCCGTCCCGACGGGCTTAATACACGACACTTTTGGGGAGCGGGGGTGGCCGGGCGACGAGCCGGAGGCGCACGGACAGCCGGTGTCCCAGGGACAGCCGGCGCCGCAGGAGGCGCAGCCCGAGGGTGAACAGGCTGAAGCGCGGTTGTCGGCCCCGTGTGAGTTCCCGGCGGAGCCGCGCCGTGTGCGCCACCTGGGTCCCGAGGTTGAGCATCCACACATAGGCCAGGGCCATCACCAGCCACAGGACATTGGCCCGCTCGGCGCGCCAGACCCGGCTGCGTTGCCACTGCCACCCGTAGGACTTGAAGTCCCGGAAGGCCAGCTCCTCCCACATCCGCATACTGTACCAGTCGCTCTGCGCGGCCGGGTGGTTGGTCAAGAGCAGCCACGGCTCGGCGTGCCCGGGCTGCCAGCGCCCTTGGGCCCAACACCGGAGCCAGCCCGCCTGCTTGAAGGCCGCCACCGGGGCCCGCCAGGCATCGCCGGGTTGCGACACCAGGCTCCCGAAGGGCACGGGCGTTTGTCCGTCCACCCGCACCCGCACCTGCTTGGTGACTCGGACCAGGTAGTACCAGCCCAGCCCTTCGATGGCGCGGAGCAACGCGGGCGAGGTGCCAATCCCACGGTCGGCTTGGACCACCACCGGGCGCCGGTCCGCCAGGCCCGCGGCGACCCAGGTGAGCAAGGTGGTAATCAACGCCACCTGGCCCATCGGCCACTGGGTGGGGGAATAGCACCACCAGGCCAGGGGGATGGCACGACCCCGATAGGCCAGACTGACGGCCATCACCTTGAGCCGCGCCTGCAGGCTGGTCTCATCCACCAGCAACACCACTGGCCCACGGCCGGACAGGTGACTGAGCACCCACGCTGCCAACGCCTGGCAGCCCTGGGCCCAGTCGAGACGCGGGTTGGCCAGGAACCGTTGCAGCCGGCGCTCGACGGTATCCGGCTTGCCCAGTGCCGGCACCGCCTCGGCGACGGCGTTGAGCGTGCAGCATCGCGCGGCGGCTACCCCAAAGCTGAACCCGCTCAAGACCTTCACCAGGGGTTTGCTCAACTGGGGCATGCGGCGTTCGACCTCGTGGTGCCAGTGGTACAATGCCTGCCGTTGGCTCATGGACCCACTCCTTCCCGGTGTCTTCAACCTCAGGATGGAGTACGGTGCTTCCATGAGTCAACTCCTCACCTACCCCGGTCTGAAAAGTGTCGTGTATTAAGGTCCCGACGGGGGAGGGAACCCCTGACAGGGGTAGGTTTTTCGTGTAGGGGCGCGATAAATCGCGCCCTGGCGCTCGTCATTCCGGCGGAAGCCGGAATCCAGGGCTATTCGTGTCCCTCGGCCCCCGTACATGGCCCTGGAAAGCGCCCGGTTCCGGCCCAGCGGTGGCCGGGACCCCAGACCCTGATGCTTCCCGCACTAGCCGGAAGCCATCCTGCTCATCCCTCCATCCCGAAAATCCTGATGCAGACAAAAACCTACCCTTGTGAGGGAGGGAACCCACCGTCCCCCCGCCGCAGCGGGGGGACCATAGGGGGGACATCCCACTACCCGATTAAGTTGTCAACTTTCATAAGGGAAGGGGCTATCGGTCCCAGGCAGCGTATGCTCCCTGGCCGGCAGCGGTGGTCCGTCGCCGCCATCGCTCCCCTTCCCTGGCAGGGAAGGGGCCGGGGGGTAGGTCAGCCTGACTCACGGTCAACCGGATCGCCCGGCCGGCCGTGCTATGATGGTGGGTTATGTTCATGGTGCTGGACCCGGCCACGCTGCCACACATTCGTCCCTACCGCGACGAGGACGCGGCGGGCGTCGCCACGATGTGGAACGACAGCGAGGGGGATTGGCCCGGCGGCTGGACGGATGGCACGCCCCACACCGCCGAGCGCGTGCGCCGCGAGCACGCGGAAGAGCGGCTGATCGAGACGTATCTCGCTTTCGCCGACGGTCAGGTGGCCGGCTATTGCACGTTGGGCAACGACAACAATGACCCGCAGGCCGCCTGGGTTCCCCTCCTCAACGTCAGCCCGCAGTTCCAGGGCCGCGGTCTCGGTCGTGATCTGCTCAAGCGTGCCCTGGCGCACACGTGCGAGTTGGGCTACCAGCGGCTGAGTCTTGGCACGTGGGCCGGCAACCTGAAGTCCATCCCGCTCTACAAGAAGACCGGCTTCTTCTGGGCGCCCGATACCAGCGTGACGATGCACAACTTTCTGCCGCTGCTGTTCGCGCTCCGGCCGATCCAGGAGTTTCTCGACGGCGCCGACTGGTACGCAACGCTGGTGCGGGACCTGTCGGCCAGCCCGGACAAGGAAAAGCGCGGCAATACCGAGGTCTTCACCTACGTCTGGCGCCGCGACGGGCGCGAGCTACGCGCGACGATTGATCGCCAAGCACGGGGCTTGCTGGCGCTGGAAACCGACGAGTGGGCCATCTCATGCGCCCTCGACGATCCCGCGGTGCCGCTCGGCGGGCGGCGCACGCTCACGTGGGAGGCGCGGCACAAGCAGGCCGGCGCACTGCCGGTGACGCTGGTGGCTGAGGCCGATACGGGACTGAGTGCGTCGTTCCAGGTGCGCGCCGAGGTCCGCGAGCGGCAGGTCTGGACGCAGCCCGTGGTCGCCGAGAGCACTGCCGACACGAAGAAGCGAGACAGCAAATCCCCACGGGTCCGCACGACGGCCATCATCGGCGAGGCGGTCGTGCCGCTGGCCGTGGCCGCGCAGCCAACCAAGCCGGTGGACGTGGCACTCGAACAGCGTTTCTGGCTCGTACCGGAAGTGCCGCGGCCGACCTGGCTGACCGTCACCAATCGGCTCGACGAGCCGGTGCGCGGGTCGGTGACACTCGGAGCAGCCGATGGCCTGACGCTGGCCCCGGAGGACACGGCCGCCCAAGCGTTTGACCTGCCGGCCAAAGGCCGCACGGCGATCCAGGTCACGCCGCAGGCCGCGCACGCGGGACTCCATCACCTGAGCGCGTACATCGAAACGTCCCTGGCGACTGCCGGGGAGGATGACAAGCCGCTCGCGCTACCGCCGCGGACCGAGCGCCTGACCGTGCCCGGCCTGGTGGCCGGCACGCTGCTGGTGCAGCGGGAGGACGGCGCGATCTCCGTGCATAGCGACCAGCTGGTGGTGCGCGCCTCGCTGAAGGGGCGCTGGGGCGAACAGTATTTCACCGTGACGGACCGGGCAACGGGCCGCGACCTGATCTGGCAATCGGGCGCGTTCGGTCCGCCCTTCTGGAACACGGAGTCGGGACAGCAGACCTTTGAGGCCGAGGTTGTCGGTGGGGGGCCGGAGAGCGGTCGGGTGGTTATCACGCTGACGGCGCAGTCGGAGACCTGGCCGGGGGTGGTGTTTCGGCGCCATCTCGCAGTCGGCGGCTCGCCGGTCATCCACGCCTGGTACGGCATCACGAACAACGGGCGCGTCCCGCGCACCGTCCAGGTCCAGGTGGAGAACGGCAACGACATTGCCCGTGCGCGGGTTGCGCTCCCGTTGCGCGAGGGCTTGGTCGTAGACGAGCGCATACAGTACCCGAACGTGACTGAGTCGGAGGAGGGCACTCCCGACCAGTGGGCCGAGACGTGGGCTGCCGAGTACGCCGACGGCCTGGTAGCAGGGTGCGTGTGGCGCGATGCCCGGCGCGTCGAGGTCTCCTGGGCAGTGCCGTCGCTGACTTTCGACCTCGGTGAGGTCGCGCCCGGCGAGACGCGCGAAACACCGCCCGTCGTGGTCTATGCCGGGCGCGGCGATTGGAAGGTCGTGCGCGAGCTATGGCGCAGCCACGTCGCGCCGGCCGCTCCACAGGAACCGCCACGCACCCATAAGGCGCTCACGGCCACCATGGCACCGCTGCTTTTCGACACGCCCACGGCGACGCCGCAGCTGACGCTGACGAGCTACCGGCAGCGGGTACTCACCGGGGACGTGTACCTGTCCACCGGGGCCGGCGTTGACGTGGCACCGGCAACGCTCCCGCTGGCCGATCTGTCGCGCGGGGCCGCCTGGAGCCGGGACCTCGACGTGACGTTCACGGACGACGCTGCCGGCGCGCATGACCTCACCGCAGCTATCGAGCACCAGCTTTGGGACGAGCAACGCGCATTGAGCCTCATTCGCGGCGGTGACCGCCGGCAGCCGGTGACGATCACGGACACCACCGAGGGCGAGCACGCGGCGATAGCCATTGACAACGGCCTGATGCGATTTCTCGTCGTACCGGAGTACCGAGGCGGCATTGCCTCTTGGCAAGAGCACCAAGCCGACGGCCGGACGGTCGAGCACCTGCACGCGGCGCGGCCGGCCCCGGGCACGTTCGTCTGGTTCAATCCCTGGTACGGTGGGCTGAATCCCGGCATCGGCGGTCCGGGGACGCGGCGTTCGGTGCGCCCGCTCGATGAGGCGCAGTTCGCTTGGGAGGAGACGACCAGAGACGGGGCAGGGAGCGTCCGCTGGCACGGAGTCCGGCTCACCGCCGACTTGGAGCACGAGTCGTGCCGCGGCAGCCGATTGAGTATTTCCTATCTCACGCTGGGCCGCTCCAACCTCCTCGCCGTTCGCACGGAGTTCACCAACGGGCCGGTGCCTTACGACGGCTACTTGACGCTCACCTCGTTCTTGCAGGTAGACGGTGATCGCAAGGTCGGCCGCCTCTTCTACCGGCGCAACGGGCTGCGCCAAGCCAAGCGCGTCCACGGGGTTCACACCAGGGCCTCCGGGACGTGGATGGCAGTACGCAACGACGAGACGGGACGCACGCTCTGCGCTGTTGCCGGCCGCCACGACTGCAACATCGGGCCGTTGGACATGGGCATGGAAGGCGCACACCTGACCGTCCATCACCCGCTGCGGCTGGATCCCGGCGAAAAGGCCGAGGGGGTTAGTTTTTTCGCAGTGGCCGCCGACCTCGATGAGGCGCTACGCTACGCCGGCCTGACCGACGCCGGGGTGTTGTAGGTGCGTCGCCGGCCGGGGGTAAGTCCAAGAAGAGGAGATGAAGACGATGGTTGCGCCGATTCGCGCTGGCTTGCTGGGTACGGGACACGGCCATGCGGCCGGGAAGCTCAACGTGATGGAGCAGTCCGACGACTATGAGGTCGTGGGGGTGGCCGAGCCGGATGCGGGGTGGCGGGCCATCCGTGAGCAGGAGCCGGCGTATGCCGACGCCCGTTGGATTGATGCAGCCGACCTACTGGGTGATCCCAGCGTGGAGTTGATCGCCGTCGAGAGCGACGTGCCGCCGAATCTGGCGCTGGCGCGGCGCGCTATCGAGGCCGGGAAGCACATCCACCTCGATAAGCCGCCGGGGACCTCGCTGCCGGAGTTGCAATCCATCCTGGCCGAGGCCAACCGCCGCGGACTATGCGTCCAGATGGGCTACATGTTCCGCTACAACGCCGGCTTCGAGCTGGTGTTCCGGGCCGCGCGCGAGGGCTGGCTGGGGGACGTGTACTACGTCCACGCGAGCATGTGCAGCAACATCCCCTTTGAGCCGGAGGCGGCGGTTGCTCCCGGTATGCCGCTGCGCGGACGGGCCGGGCTGGCCTTCCATCCGGGGGGCATGATGCTGGAGCTGGGCTGTCATATCATGGATCGCGTGGTCGAGCTACTTGGCCGGCCGGACAAGGTGACGCCGTTCCTGCGGCACGACAGCGAGTACGACGATACGCTGGCAGACAACACGGTGGCAGTCTTCGAGTACGAGCGGGCGGTGGCGGTCGTCGAGACGGCGGCAATGGAAGTCCAGCCCATGGTCCGGCGTCAGTTCGAGGTGGTGGGCACGAAAGGGAGCATCGTGCTCCAGCCGCTCGAACCGCCCGCCATCCGGCTGTGTCTCCAAGAGCCGCGGGGCGGCTATCAGGCCGGCTGGCAAGACGTGGAGGTTCCGCACATCCCGCGTTACGAGCGCGACCTCGCCAAGCTGGCACGGGTGATCCGCGGTGAAGGGCCGCTTGACTACACGACGGAGCACGACCTCACCACCCAGGAAACCGTCCTACGCGCCTGTGGCACGCCGGCGTAGGGACCGGCCGGCTCCCTATGTCCCCCCGCTGTAGCAGGGGGACGGCTGCTCGGCGCACTGCCGCGCCGCGGCCACCCCACGTCCCCCGCCGCCCCCGCCAGGTGCCACTATCCCGGTTCAGCGGCGCCACCCCGACCAACGTCGCCACCTGCTGGCGCGACAACGTGCCCAACTCCGGCAACTCGGCCAGCAGCGTGCGCGTCAGCACCCTCCCGACGCCGGGGGCGCGCTGCAGCCAGTCTGCCTGCGCCCGCCACAGCGGGCTGGCCTGGAGGGCCGCCTCCAGGGCGCCGTCGACACGGGCCACCTCGCGGTGCAGCCACCGGATGTGGGCGTCAATGCGCCGATACACGCGACGGAGACGGGGGCGTCGCCGCCGGTTTTGCTCGGCGGTCACCTGCTGGACGAGTTGGCGCCAGCGCGTCAACAGGGCCGCCAATTCGGCGGTCTGGGTATCGGGGAGCGGGCGGGGCGCTGGCTGCACCGCGGCCGCGAAGTGGGCCACCACCTGGGCCACATTGATGCCGACATACACCGCGGACTGCGACATACGCACCTCCCGATCTCGCTACAGGCATCGGTTCCCACGGCCCCAACCTTGTACAATACGGGCTTACACGAGGGCAGGGGCCCCAGCAACGGTCCGGGTTCTGGAGAACCACCAAGCGTGACGACCCTCGCTCTCCCCCGGTCTTGGTGGACCTCGGGTCAGTCGGTCTGTCACGCCCGGGTAGCCAACTCTGACTACCATCCCCTAACATACAAGGGCTGGGGTGGGGGCACGCCCGCCCCGCGCCCCCTGTATCATCCCCCGTCATTCCGGCGCCAGCCGGAATCCAGCCCCTTCCCTTCAGGGAGGGGGTGTGGGGGTAGGTCCGCCATTCCCGCCACCCCCATCCTACTCATCCTTCCATCCCGAAAATCCTGATGCAGACAAAAAACCACCCCCGCGCCCCCTCGTTGGCACAACTGCCACGCCTCGGCTACTATGGAGCAGTGACACCGACAGCGAGCGAGGGAGCACCATGGTCATCAGCGACATCGACCAAGAGCGGCTCAGTCGGCTGGAAGGTACCTACGAGCAAGTAGACCACCGGCTCGACGGTATGCAGCGGGCCATCGAAGGGCTGCGGAGCGAGATGAACAGCGCCATCGACGGACTACGGAGCGAGATGAACGGCCGGCTCGACGGTATGCAGCGGGCTATCGACGGGCTGCGGAGCGAGACGACCAGCGCCATCGACGGACTACGGAGCGAGATGAACGGCCGATTTGAGCAGTTGAACAGCCGGTTTGACGAGTTGAACAACCGCTACAACACGCTCATTATCGTGATGGTCGCCTCATGGGTGACGCTCATGGCCGCGTTCATCACCATGTTCGTCACCTTCCTCCTCAATAATTAACCGCCGCCGTCCCGACCCGACCGCCCGTATCGTCATTCCGGCGCCAGCCGCCATCCATCTGGCTCATCCGTGCATCCTGCAAATCCTGGTGCAGACAAAATACCTACTCCTGTGAGCGCACCCACCCCCGTCACTCCCGCGAAAGCGGGAATCCAAAAACCGGCCCTCCCAGGTTAGCGAGGACTGGAGCAGTGTCCCTCGCGCACTCCATCTGGAGGTTATGCAAAGGTCTCCTAAAGCGGGAATCCAGTCCCCCCGCCGTAGCGGGGGGACCATAGGGGGGCAGTACTCCCTCGTCATCCTCGCGCCCCCTTGTCATTCCGGCGAAAGCCGGAATCCCCGTCCCCCCGCCGCAGCGGGGGGGCCATAGGGGGGCTAGTGCCTCGTCCCCTGCTCACTCTGTCCGCGTTCCTCCTACTCCCAAACTATACGGCGACCGGCTGAGACTCGGCGCCGGAAACAACCGTGACAGCAGCGCCTCCGCGTCCTCGAACGGCTCCGCCCCATACTGCCGCACGAACTCCGCGTGCAATTGCCCTTCCAGCGCCGTCGGCTCGCGCAGCGGCAGGTCCAGCCGGCGACTGCTTTGCCGGGACGATTCGCGGATCGCTATCAGTAGCTCCAAGTCGGTGCGTGCAGAAGTCCCGTAGACCGCCGGCCGGCCCTCGACAATCGAGCGGTGCAGGCCGAGCCAGGTATCCGCGCGAGCGACGTCATCCGCGCCGGGCAGCGCATACTGCCGGTAGGGATTCTCCCAGGTCAGCGGTGGCTCAGTCGCCAGTTCGGCGTGCGTAATCGTTTCGCTACCGTCCGCAGTGGTGCCAAGCACTGTCTCGATGGGGAGCCGGCGACCACGCCGCCGACGGCTATCTTCCCACAGCACCACCTCATTACCGACTATCGCCCCCTGCGTGCCAGCGACTTCCCATTCGTTGCCGCGCGTAGTACCAATCGGCCACTGATAGACGCCTCGCTCCCCACCGGCGAACTCGATCACGCCCAGCTCCCAGGTGCGCTGCGAGCGCGTCTGCCCGTCCACCTCGACGAATGGTCGCACCGCCACGGGCGCACTCGTGCCCCAGACACCGACCGGCCGGCTGGTGATGAAGCGGCGCATGGCGGCCATCCCGTGATAGCTGCCGGAGGTGTACCAGAGATGGACTTGGGTCACAGGTCCGAGCAGCCCTTGCTCGACCACCAGCCGCTTGAGCCGTTCGTGCGGCCACCGCCACACGTTCTCGGAGACTTCGAGCAGGACGTTGTGCCGTTCGGCGGATGCCAGCATGTCATCGGCCATCGCCAGCGTCGTTGCGATGGGTGTTTCCGTGATGATATGCGCCCCGCGCGCCGCGGCAACCGCCGTGACCAAGTGGTGCGCGTCGGGCGGCACCACCACGCCCACGACCTGCGGACGCACCGCGTCGAGCAGCGCCACCGGATGCGCGAATGTGGGCACGCCATAGGTCTCGCCCGCCCACTGCCGGCGCTCCTCCCGCGCATCGCACACGCCCACCAAGCGGAAATGCTGACGCAGCGTGCTGACCGTCGCCAGGTGTGTCGCCCCGCGATTGCCGGCCCCGATAATGGCAGCAGTGAGCACTGTCCCCTCCGTCACACGCCCTCCTCCCCGGCGATGCTGGTAGGCATCGTAGCAGAAGCGATTGATGCCCCGCGCCAGGAGACCTTTGCATAACCGTTATTCCCGCACACGGATAACTTTGTGCAACCCGTCACTCCCGCGAAAGCGGGAATCCATGTCCCCCCGCCGCAGCGGGGGGACCATAGGGGGGCACGCCCCCTGACAAGGGTAGGTTTTTCGTGTAGGGACGCGATTCATCGCGTCCAGGCACTCGTCATTGCGGCGAAAGCCACAATCCAGGGCTATGCATCGGCCCCGGTCCGCGCGTTACACCCCCTCTCTATCGCTCCGCGATGGAGAGGGGGCCAGGGGGTGAGGACCATCCTGCTCATCCCTGCATCCTGCAAATCCTGATTCAGGCCACCGTCGGCAGCGGTGCCAGGCTGACCAGCGGCACCCACTGCGTCGCGCCGCCCGCAGCCGCCACCCGAGCCGCCGGCCCGCGCCACTCACTCGGAAAGAGATACGCCGCAGTCGTCTCGACCACCTGCACAACCGTACCCGCCTGCCGGCCGCCGAGGATCACAGCGTTGCTACCCGGCGCCAGCACCGGCGGGCCAATTCGCGCGGCCAGTGTCTCGGCGGCCGGGCCGGTCAGCAGCAGCTCCGCCGCGCCGCTCCGGTCCGCACTCGCCATTCCGACCGTCGTACCCGCCAAGGGCCGCAGCGCCTCCAGGGTCGCAGCGGGGAGCGTCGGCGCCAGGTGGCCGTAGAGCAGCAGCGTCGGCACCGCGGGCGCCGCCTCCGCCGCCAGGACGACGCTGTGCGGATCGGCACCGGGCCGGAGTTCCGTACTGCCCGACGCGACGATGCCCACAGCACGATACCTGGCCGCCGCCGCCAGGAGGTCGACCGTCGCCGCGCCGCCCCGGAACACCACGGCCGCCTCCCAGATGTCCCACTCTTCGGCCCCAACGGGCGGGGCTGCTTCTTCCCAGAGCACGAGCGGCCCCCAGACGGACGCGCCGTAGCTCCACGCGCTGGCGAGAGCCAGTCCCGGTGCCGTGAGCACCACCGCCGGCTCCGGCATCTCCTCCAGCGCCGTCACCGTTCCATACACCAACGCCGGCAGCGGCACGGTGGCACCCTCCGCGTGCGGATGGATGACAACGGTGCCCGTGTCCTGCGAAACGAAGACCACGCGGCCGGCGTGCGGCGCCGTCACCGTCCGCTGCTGCAAGCCCAAGAGACCGACGCGCTCGGCCAAGACCGCCCCCGCTTCGACGTCCTCCTCGGCCTCGACGGTCAGGTACTCGGCCACCTGCGCCGGCCCGACACCCAGCTCCGCGCTCAGGGAGAGCGCCACCGGCGCCGCTGCCGCCGGGACGTGCGCCAGGGGAGTGGCCGGTTCCACCGGCTGTCCGACGGCCACCGCGATCTCCGCTCCCGGCGGCAAGACCACCCGGCGCGTCAGCGGTCCGACCTCCCAGGCGGCACCCGGCGGCTGTCCGTTCATAGGCATCATGCCCGCAAGCGAAGCATCCTTGGCTCTATGCTGGTAGAGCCTATCCCAAAACTCAGCGCGCTACAACGCTGCCGTCACGCCGGCCGGAATTGGTAGACTTGCCGTGCTCCATGGGTAGGAAACGAGCCATGCCGACCAATCCCGACCTCCTCCGGCGCATCACCGCCCGGCCGGGCGTCTTTGGTGGCAAGCCCATCATCCGCGACCTGCGTATTGCCGTGGAGCACGTGCTGGGAATGCTTGCAGCCGGTGATTCCGCGGAGACGATTCTCCGGGAATATCCCATCCTGGAGCCTGAAGACATCCAGGCGTGCCTGCTTTTTGCTCACCGCTCAATGGTCGGTGAGCAGGTCTATGAACGTGTCCCCGTTAGGGAAGCATCATCGTGGTGACGCAAAATCGGGTGCGGATACGTCGCGGAGCACGCGGCTAGAGGAGCGCCGGCTGAACCCGTCATTCCCGCGAAGGCGGGAATCCAAAACCGGTCCTTCCAGGTTAGCGAGGAGTGGTGCATTGTCCCTCTCGCACTCCATTTGGGGGTTATGCAAAGGTCTCCGAAAGCCGTAATCCCCGTCCCCCCCGCTGTACTGGTTAAGCCGTAGGGGCGCAACATGTTGCGCCCGTCCCCCCGCTGTACTGGTTAAGCCGTAGGGGCGTCCCTTGTGGGCGCCCTGCCCTTGTGGGCGCCCTGCCCCCGCCCCCGTCCCCCCCCGCGAAAGCGCGAATCCCCGTCCCCCCGCCGCAGCGGGGGGGCCATAGGGGGGCTACCCCCCCGCCGTCTCAGGAGCCGTGACAAACGCCAGCGGCGGGTAGGCGCCCGTAGACTGAAACCAATCGAGCAGCCGCGCTTGTCGGCGGTCCGGGTGCGCCGGCAGCTCCAAGGGCCGGCCCCGCGCATCCACGACAATGCCCACCGCGCCCCCCTCGATCTCGAACCGCGGCGTCGCCGCCTTGCCGGCCCCAGCCCCCACGTCAAGACCCTGCTCCGGCCGGAGCGTGAGCGCCGCCCGCTCCCCCGGCAGCAGCGGCACCACCGCGAGCGAGCCGTAGGGCACCTCCGTCACGACCGGGGACCGTTCGGCATAGCCCACCTCGACCGTGATTGCCGGCTGGCCGGCCCGACCCCGCCCGACCGGTGCCACGACCAGCCCGGCGTTCAGGACGGCATCGCGCTCCAAGAGCTGCGCGACCGGCGCCTCCGGCGGCGAGCCGAGCATCCCCAACAGCGGCAAGCCCCCGGCACGGTCCACGGCAACGTGGGTCAGCCCCTCCGGCTGGAGTGCATCCAGCAGGATGAGCAACGCCTGCATCATCCGCGGAGTCTGGCCCAGCACACTGCCCCCGGCGATGAGCAGGTCCAGCGGCCGGCCCACTGCCCCCGGCCCATCGCCGACGTACCGTTGGGCGCCGAGCGCCAGCAGATGCACCTGCTCCCGCAGAAAGGCGTGCTCGATCAGCAACTCTTCCCGCGTCGTCGCCGGACAGTTCGGCGCGGTCAGGCGTAGCATGGACAGCTCCTCCAGCCGTGCGACCGGCACGTCGGTCGGCAGCCAGCGCAGCACCGCCTCCGCCCCGACCTCCCGCAGAATCGTCGCCGGCCCCACCCGGCCGCCCAAGTCCACGCGCACGTGCTGCGTTGACTCGTCCGCTGCGGCCGCATAGACGGCGCCATGGCCGGTGCTGATGTCCAGCACGTAGGCCTCCAGCCCGTAACGCCGGGCCAGCAACCGGCTGCCCATCGCGGTCGTCTCGATGGATGCTGCCAGCGGGCCGCCCGCCTCCGGCTCGGATGGCAGCCGCCGGCTGCCGTCCCGGTGCAGCGCCGTCTCGGCCCGCTGACGCTGCACCGTGCTCACGGCCCCGACCAGTTGGTAGCTGTTCTTCGCCGGAACGGCGTCGGCCGGTAAGATCGGCGCCAGCGCACGGGTCACGGCAGCGAGTGCTTTCGGCAGGTCCCCGGCGACAATCGGGATCGGCCGCGCCGCTCCCGGCATACCGTGCGCCAACAGCTCGGCCACGGCCTGAATCGGCAGCCATTCTTGGTGCCGGCCGGTGCAGAGCAAGATCACGACGTCCGCCGGCGCGGTGCGGAGGTACTCGGCCACGTCGGTCAGCGAGGCGGCCTCTCGCCCGTGCGTATACAGCGGTTCGAGCAGGTGGACACCGGTCTCACTGAGCGTCGCCAACGTATACTCGGCGACCTGATCGGCTCGCGGCGCCACCAGCAGCGTGCGCGCCGCCACCGGCCGATTGGTGAGCCGGTAGATTTCCGTGGCCGGCGCCGCGGGGTCCGTACTGAGCTGCCAAGCCTGCTCGGTGGCGCTCGCCACGGCTGCCGCCAGCCCCGCGGGCACGGCCGGGTGTGGCAGCGGCACGCTGACCCGCGCCACCAGGCGCCGCTCGCCCTCGACCTGCTCCAAGACGAACGCCCGCACCGCGGACGTGTCCAGGTCTATGACAAGCGCCGGTGACCCCTCCGTGGACACGCCAGCCAGTATAGCACCCCCTCCTCCCCGTCCCCCCGTCGCAACGGGGGGACCACAGGGGGGCGCGTGCGGCGCGTGCGGCGCGTGGGGTCAGTGGCGCCGTTGCCGGGCCTCGGTTACTATGGAGCAGAAGCACCGGCAGAGTGATGGAGCGAGCACCATGGTCATCAGGGATGTCGAACAAGAGCGCCTCAGTCGGCTCGAAGGCACCTACGAGCAAGTCGACCGCCGGCTCGACGATACGAACAGCCGGCTCGGCGGCGTACAGCGAGCCATCGACGGCCTGCGGGCCGAGATGAATAGCCGATTCGAGGAAGTGAACAGTCGGTTCGAGGCGATGAATCAGGCCATCGACGGCCTGCGGAGCGAGACGAACCGGGCCATCGACGGCCTGCGGGCCGAGATGAATAGCCGATTCGAGGAGACGAACAGTCGGTTCGAGGCGATGAACAGTCGGTTCGAGGCGATGAATCAGGCCATCGACGGCCTGCGGAGCGAGACGAACCGGGCCATCGACGGCCTGCGGAGCGAGATGAACAGCCGATTCGAGGAGACGAACAGTCGGTTCGAGGAAATGAACAGTCGGTTCGAGGAAATGAACCGCCGGCTGGATACGAGGTTCAATATCATGATCGTAGTGCTCGTCACCGCCTGGGCAACGATCATCGCAGCACTAATTGCCATAGCCCTCATGTAACTGCGCGGGGTGCCCCCCGTCCCCCCGTCGCAACGGGGGGGCCATAGGGGGGCGAGTCCCCCACAGGCGCCCCAGCCCTCTTTCTGCCATACTTAAAGCAGATACAGCCAGCACCGTCTTCAACAGTCCCCCGCCCACCGCTGTCCCCCTCATACGTCTGCAACCCGACTGCGGAGCCTTGACCTATTGATGCCACGACCTCACCGCCGACACCGTCCGGTGCCGTGGAGCCGGTAGCATGAAAATCCTTTGGCGTGTCCTGATGTTTGCACGCCGGTACTTCCTCTGGACCGGCCTCGCCTATCTCTGCCTCTTGGGCGCCACAGCGACCAACCTCGCCGTGCCGTGGATGCTCGAACAGATCGTCGACCGTGGCCTCGTCGGTGGCGACCACGAATACCTGCTGTTCGCCGCCCTCGTGATGATCGCCATTCACGTCGCCCGCGGCGGCTTTCAGTTCGGCGTGCAGTTCCTCAATCAGTACGTCTCCGAGCACGTCGCCTACGACTTGCGTAACCTGCTCTTCGACCATCTCCAACGCCTCTCCTTTGCCTACCACGACCGCTCCAAGACTGGCGACCTGATCTCCCGCATGACCAGCGACATCAACCTCGTGCGGATGTTCACCGGCCAGGACTTCATTCGCATCGCCAACACCCTCTTCCTCTATATCGCCGTCGCCTCGGCCATGTTCAGCAAGCATCCCCAGTTGGCCTTGCTCGCCTTTGCCACCATCCCCTTCATGTTCGCCGCCGCCATCCTCTACGCCCGGCGCGTCCGGTCGCTCTACCGCCAACTCCAGCGCCAGTTCGCCGCCCTCAGCGATGCCCTGCAGGAAAGCCTGATGGGTGTCCGCGTCGTCAAGGCCTTTGCCCGCGAGCCGCACGAAATCGAGAAGTTCGACCGCCAGAACGAGCGCTACCTGACCCGCGAGCTGGCCGCGCTCCGGCTGTCGGCGGCGGTCCGACCGCTGATGCTCTTCATCTCGGCCTTGGGTGTCGCCGTCATCCTCTGGTACGGCGGGCTGGAGACGATCCGCGGCAACCTCACCATCGGCATGTTGATCTCCTTTCACGCCTACTTGCTCCAGCTCGCCATGCCCACCCGCATGATCGGCATGACCGTGGACCGCTTCTCCCGCGTCATCGCCAGCGGCGAGCGCCTGTTCGAGGTGCTCGATTATCCGTCGCCGGTGCGCGAACGACCCGACGCCACCGCCCCCGGCCCTCTGAGCGGCCAGGTCACGTTCGACCGCGTTTCCTTTGGCTACCTGTACAACCGCCCCGTCCTGGAGAACGTCTCGCTCGCTGCTGCCCCCGGTCAGACGGTGGCCGTCATCGGCGCCACGGGCGCGGGCAAATCCAGCCTGGTGTCGCTGATCCCCCGCTTCTACGACGTGACGGACGGCACGGTCCGCGTTGACGGCCACGACGTGCGCGATCTCGTGCTCCCGGACTTGCGGCGCCAAGTCGGCATCGTCATGCAGGAATCGCTCCTGTACGCCGTTTCCATCGGCGAGAACATTGCCTTTGGCCGGCCGGAGGCGTCGCAGCGCGAGATCGAGACGGCCGCCCGGGCGGCCCAAGCCCACGAGTTCATCGCCGACCTGCCCGATGGCTACGACACCATCGTCGGCGAGCGCGGTTCGACTCTCTCCGGCGGCCAGCGCCAGCGGGTATCTATCGCCCGTGCCCTGCTGCTCAACCCACCGCTCCTGATCCTCGACGACGCCACCGCCAGCGTAGATATGCAGACCGAATACCGCATCCAACAGGCGCTCCGGACCGTCATGGAGGGCCGCACGACGTTCGTGATTGCCCAGCGCGTGAGCACCGTGCAGCACGCCGATCAGATCATCGTGCTCGACGACGGCCGGATCATCCAGCGTGGCCGCCACGACGAGCTGGTCGCGCAGCCGGGCATCTACCGAGACATTGCCCTAGCGCAGACCGGCGACCGCGCCGGCGATCCGGCCGCCACGCTCGCCGCTGCCGGGGAAGACCTTTCCAACCCTCGTCATTCCCGCGAAGGCGAAGACCCTTCCACCCCTCGTCATTCCCGCGAAGGCGGGAATCCAAAAGCTGGACTGCCCAGGTTGTCAGGAGAGAGGGCCTAATCCGATGCTGAATATGGGTATCGGGCAGCGCCAGCGGTTCGGGAGTGGCGGCGGTGATTCCGGCGACGTCACCTACAGCCCCCGCATCCTGCGGCGGACCGCCCGCTACATCCGTCCGTATGGCTGGCGCATGGGCATATCCGTCGTGCTCATGCTCATCGTGGCCGCGGCAAACCTCGTCGAGCCGCTCATCATCAAACAGGTGCTCGACGTAGCCATCCCCCAGAGCAACGTGGGCTTGCTCATCCTGTTTACCCTGGGCTACGTCGCGGCGACCGGCATTGCCTGGATTGGCACCTTTGCCCACACCTTCATCATGAGTTGGGTCGGCCAGCGCGTGCTGCTGTCTCTACGGCGCCAACTCTTCCTCCATCTCCAGCGCCTGTCGCTCTCCTACTACGACCGTACCTCGGCCGGCGAGATCATGTCGCGCCTGACCGGCGACGCGCAGGCCATCAACGAGTTCCTCACCGGCGGCCTCGTCACCATCGTCAGCGACCTGTTCATCCTCGCGGGCATCATGGTCATCATGCTCACGATGGACGTGCAACTGGCGCTCCTCACCTTCACGGTCATGCCGGTCATTGCCGTCACCACCCACTTCTACCGCTCTCGCTCCCGCCTGCACTACCGCGCCGTGCGCCGCAAGAACGGCATCGTCACCGCCAACCTGGCCGAGAACATCAACGCCGTCCGCGTCGTCCAAGCGTTTGTCTGCGAGGACCGCAACGCCGCCCATTTCGCGGGCCTGAACCGAGACTTCCTCCGCACCCAGCTGAAGGCGGTCGCTTTTGCGGCCGGCTATCAGCCGATCATGGGCCTGTTGAGCGCCATTGCGCTGGTCATCATCATCTGGTTCGGTGGCTCGCGCGTCCTCGCCGGTGAGTTGTCCGTCGGCGCCTTCTCGGCGTTCATCGCCTACATCGTGCGCTTCTTCCAGCCCATCAACGAGCTGAGTGCCAACTACAACGCCCTCCAAGCCGCCCTCGCCGGCGGCGAGCGGATTTACGAGATTCTGGATACACCGGCCGACGTGACCGATGCCCCCGACGCCCGCGAGCTGCCGCCGATCAAAGGTCACGTCACGTTCGACAACGTGGTCTTCGAGTACGAACGAGATCGGCCGGTCCTGCACGGCATCTCTCTGTCAGCGCAGCCCGGCGAAATGATCGCCCTCGTCGGCCACACCGGCGCCGGCAAAAGCTCGATCATCAATATCCTCCAGCGTTTCTACGACCTCCGCTCCGGCTCCATCACGATTGACGGCCACAATATCCGCCAGGTCACTCGCTCATCGCTGCGCCGTCAGGTGGGCCTCGTGCTCCAAGAGCCGTTCCTCTTCAGCGGCTCCATCCGCGACAACATCCGCTATGGCCGGCTCGACGCCACGCAGGAGGAGATCGAAGCCGCGGCCCGCGCCGTGAACGTGCATGACTTCATCGAGAGCCTCGACTTCGGCTACGATACGGTCGTCCACGAGCGCGGCGCCACCCTCTCGCACGGCCAGCGCCAGTTGGTGTCCTTTGCCCGCGCCTTGCTGGCCGACCCGCGTATCCTGATCCTCGACGAGGCCACCGCGAGCGTTGATACCGCCACCGAGCAGCTCATCCAAGAAGCGCTCGACGTGCTATTGCGCGGCCGGACCTCGTTCGTCATCGCCCACCGCCTCTCGACCATCCAAGCGGCAAATCAGATCATCGTGCTACGTGACGGTGAGATCATCGAGCGCGGCACCCACGCCGAGCTACTGTCGGCCGGTGGCCACTACCAGGAGCTACACGCCATGCAGTTCAAGTACGCCCCGGCCCCCGCCTAACCACACCCCGAGTCCGCAGGGCAAAGGCGGACTCATGCCCTGTGGTAGGCTGTCGCCAGTACGGATCAGGAGTCCGCGGAAGCACAGCAGAACGGAGCCGCAATATGAGCCAGCTCAAGCTGAAGCCATCCCCCACGAAGACTGAAGCGCTGCTTCACCTTCAGGAGCGTGGCGACCCAACTATTCGAGCACATGTCGAGCAGTTGCGCCGATGCTATGGCCAAGCTGAGATGTCGGCAGACGAGGTGCGGCGTATTGTGGACCAAGCTATGGGCACCAACTTGCTGACGGAAGTCCTCGCCGAAACACGCAAGGCAAACCCCTGATTAGCGATGATCCTGTATTACATGGAGACCTCGGCGCTGCTCAAGCGCTACCGGACGGAGCCGGGTTCAGATGTCATTGTGGAGTTGCTCGAACGGCGCCGTCCTGACGAGACCTTCATCACGTCGTACTTTACTTTGCTCGAAGTGGAGGCCACGGCAGCCCGTGCTCTGAAAGCACGATTGTTGGATCAAGGCGCATATGGAGCCTTCTTGGGCCGCTTTGCGCTGGATGCTGGCGGGTTTCTCGTTTTCCAGCCGGTTACTAACGATACGGTGCGGCAAGCCGCTGAGGTTACCCGTCGTTATGCCTTGCGGGGCGCAGATGCGCTCCACCTCGCCACAGTGATCCTCGGCAGCCGGAACGTGGTAGAGGCTACCGAGACAGTGATTGTGACCAGTGATCGAGAGCTTTGTGCGGCTGCTGAAGCGGATGGTTGGCAGGTACTCAATCCGCAGGTAGCTCAGGCGGAGGCGCTACTCAACACCTTACGTGCCACCACGGGATAAGCAGATTTTCTTGATCTGTCACCGGCCGCAGGACAGACGCAGAGTCGGGAGGCACGTGCCAGGCGTCATGTTACACTTGTCACGTGATGATGGAAGAGAGTAGCTGATGGCAGCTACACCTACGACCACACTGGAGACGACACGCGAGCACTTTGCATCCAAGGCCGAGGTCGCTGAGAGGATCGGCAAACTGCTAGAGAAGATCGGAGAGTTACGCGGCGAGCTTCGACACACCGCTACCAAGGGCGATCTCTACCGTGCATTGTTCCTATCGGTGCTGGCGATTGTCGGAGCCAACGCGAGCCTGACCTTTCTGATTGTCAAGGCTGCTATCCCGTCGGCTGGCTGAACGAGCTTGGCCACTTGGAGTAGGGATGCGTCAACTCAACATGGAGTTGCCCCTCGTTGCCGCCGAGTGGCGCTACGACAGCGAGAGTGACGAGCTGAATATCGTGCTGCCCAACAGCGCCGGCCGCGAGGGCGATTACGTACTTGTTGATGATGCCTTCTACCTGCGTTGCGACTTCGAGACGGGGGAGCCGCTGACGATCATCATTCCCGTGTTCACAGTCTGGCTGGAGCAGCAGGGACTAACCCAGAGCGCCGCCAAGATCAAGGCGGTACTCAAGGACGCCAGCCGGCGCCGGACGGTACATGGCATCGTAGAAGAGATGGCGCGGACCGTCGTGCCCGAACCACTCCAGCGAGCCGCGCGTGCCCCGCTTGCTACTGCCTAGTGGTCCTTTGCAGACCGTCGTTCCCGCCCGCCCCCCGTCATTCCCGCGAAAGCGGGAATCCAGCCCCTTCCCTTCAGGGAGGGGGTTTGGGGGTAGGTCCGCCGCCCCGCCTAATCACACCCCGCGGCCGGCCGCAGGACAGACGCAGAGTCGGGAGGCACGTGCCAGACATCATGGTACACTTGCCACGTGGCGGCGGAAGCAGTAGATGATGGCAGCTACTCCCTAACCGGGTGCGCTGCCGGACGCCATGGCTGGCAATCCCATATCGCGCCGGAGAGGTCCAACGCCTATGGCCAGCATACGTGTAGGAGATACAACCAAAACCTCTGCGGTTATCAGCTTCGAGGGTTTCGATCCACCTATACATGTCGTGGTTTCCCACCGAAAGGTCTCTGTATTCAAGAGCACGCATACTGACGACGATGGTTTTGTCGAAGTGAGCGGTCTCTCTCCAGGCGTCTTATACGACGTAGTAGTGTCGTCTACCAGTTCCTATGAAAGTCTTCACGAAAGTTTCAGTACGCTGAGTCCACCCCGGCCAAGCACGCCGAAACTCAGCGTTGACTACTACAGTCGAGACCGATTTCGCGCCAGTTGGTCATCGGATCAAGCCGATTTTTACCGGGTCCGTATCTTCCGAGACGGCTGGGAAGACTCTTTTGATACCAAGCAGACGCAGCTAGACCATATCAGCAGAGATGCGAGCCAGGTCGCCGTACACGTACAGGCACACAGAGCAGCCGAAGTGAGTGCCAGCTCCAGTGCCTATGTCAACCGCCCGGAGTTGCTGCCCGCGCTGCCACCGAAACCGCCAGCCCCGAACTCAGTGCCACCACCACCGCCGAAGCCAACACCCACCCCGTCGGCCAGGAAAGCAAAGCCGTCGGTAAGCATCCCAGTGACTTGGTTCTACTTGATCGGTATAGCATTCGTAGTCCTCACTGTAGTCCGGGCATGGGCATTTGTTCGGGAAGGTGAGCACTGGCTAGTGATCGCGTTTATGTCTCCAATAGCCGCTGTTGTCTATCTGGTGATCTTGATACTCTATTTTCTACCGACATTTATAGCGAGAGCTAGGAAGATTTCAAGCCAGAAGTCAATCTTCATGACAAACCTGTTCTTAGGATGGACTGTGCTAGGATGGATACTGGCTTTACTTTGGTCATTTGGCTAACCCGGAGCACCGGATTCCCACGCAAGCGGGAATCCCCGTCCCCCCGTCGCAACGGGGGGACCATAGGGGGGCACCCCCCGTTGTCCCCCGGCCCCCGTCATTGCGGCGGAAGCGGGAATCTACTCCCCCTCTCTATCGCTCGGCGATGGAGAGGGGGCCGGGGGGTGAGGTGCGCTCTCCTTCCCGGCCGGGAAGGGGCCAAGGCCGCTGCGCCTGCTTGACGTAGGCCGCCGTGTTCCGGCAGCATCCTCGCCATGACTCCCCGGCCGGAGCCAGCGGGCACGGCGCCGCCATCGGCCGCCGCCGCGCCCCCAAGCACCGCGCCGGTCCGCCCGCGCTGGTGGCTGCACCGCGGCGCCGGCCGGTCGCTGGAAGCCTTTCGCTACGCCGGCTATCGGCTGTTCTGGGCCAGCCGCATGGCCTCGTCGGCCGGCTACTGGATGTCCTCCATCACCCACAGTTGGCTCCTGTACGAGCTGACCGGTTCCATCCTCCTGCTGGGTGCGCTAGGGGCCGTGCGCGGGGTGCCCCGGCTTGTGTTCAGCCTCGTCGGCGGGCTGCTGGCAGACCGCGCTGATCGGCGGCGCGTGCTCCTGGCGGCGGAGTCCGCCAACACGCTCACCCACGCCGTCATGGCCGTCTTGGTGGCGCTCGACGCGCTGGAAGTGTGGCACCTCTTTGTCTCGGTAGCCATCCTGGGCACGTCCAGCTCCATCCGCCTGCCGGCGCGACAAGCCTTACTCTCCAACCTCGTGCCGCTCTCCAGCCTCCTCAACGCGGTCACACTCAGCTCCGCCGCCATGACCACGGCCCGCTTTATCGGCCCAGCGATAGCCGGAGTGCTACTGGCGTGGCGTGGGCCGCTGGTGACGTACATCGCCCAGGCCCTCTCCCACGCCCTCGCGGCCCTGCTGACCATCTGGCTGCCGCTCGGGAAGTCGTCCGTGAGCAAACCGCAACCGCGACAGTCGGCGAGCAGCAGTCTCCGCGAAGGCTTTGCCTACGTGTGGCGCGATCCGGCCATTCGGGCACTGTTGCTCCTGGGGCTGGTACCGGTGACCTTGGCCCAACCGTATCGGGAGCTACTGCCGGTCTTTGCGCGGGACATACTCACGGGTGGCCCGGCGCTCCTCGGCACGCTGACCGCCGCCACTGCCATCGGCTCGATCATCGCCGTACTCGGCCTGATCGCTGCCGGGAACTTCCGCGCCAAGGGCGTGGTGCTGGTCGCCTCTATCGTTGGCTATGGCCTGCTGCTGACGGCTTTCGGCTTCGCCCGGTGGGTCCCGCTGTCGGCGCTCTTACTGATCGGCGTGGGCATGGCTGCGGCAATCCAGTCCACCATGACCCAAACACTTGTCATTACGTCCACACCCGACGAGCTACGGGGGCGCGTGGTGAGCATTCGCCTGCTGGACCAGGGGCTGGCGCCGGTCGGGATGCTACTGATTGGCGCCCTCGCCAGCTACGCCGGTGCGCCCCTGACCATCGCCCTGAGTGGCGCCAGCTGTGCGATCCTGGCGCTGGTGTTCCTGACGCGCGTCCCCGCCCTCCGCCGCCTCACCTGAGCCGTGCGAGGGTGTGCAGGATCGGCGCCGGGGCAGAGAGATACCTACCCGTCCGCTTGCCGGTGACGCAGCTCCGCTTCCAACTGCCGTACTCGCTCCTCGGCCATGAGCCGAGCCGCCTGCTCAACCGTGATCCGCGCCTCGGCCGCATCCCGCTCTGCTTCCGCGGCATCCCGCTCCGCCTCGGCCGCCAGCCGAGCCGCCACCACCTCCCGCCAGCTCTCCAGGTAGCTCTCCGTCGCCGGGTCGTACAGCCGCGGCAACTGCTGCGCCCAGCACAGGTACAGCCCCAGCACGGCGCTATATCCCTTCAGCACGCCGTCCGGCTCCCGCGTCAGCTCAATGGGCCGATATACTCCCCCGACCAGCCGTTCCCCGGCCAGCTTCTCCCCGTGATACTCGCCATCCTTGGGATCGAATCGCCAGTATTCCGTCACCCCGATCCGCGCATAAATCTGCCGCTTGGCCGCCACGTCCTGCCGCGCCGTGCTGGCCGAGGCCACCTCCACCGCCAAGTCCGGCGGCTTCCCGGCCTCCCAGGGGAGGTAGAGCCGGCGCCGCCGGATCGCCGGGGCTTCTACGCCAAAGGCCAGATACACGTCCGGCGCCACGCGCACGTTCAAGTCGGTGCGGTCATAACACAGGATCGTATTGCTGCTGAGGAAGGTGTCGGGGCGCTGCCCGAAGTCGGTAAAGCGACTGGCGAGCAAGCCGAGTAGCTCCTGGACGGCCGGTTCTTGCTCCATGGCGTCGGGCGGTAACTCCCGTTCGTCGGGATCGAAGTCGAGGCGGGCGTAGTCAATCGTGCCCCGCTGGCGGTAGGGTCGCACGGTGACGGTCGGTACAACGGTATCCATCGTAGGTCCCAGGACAGCGTGCCAGCAAGTGGACGGGGCCGGACCTGGCTACGCCCCACCAGCATACCCCACCGCCTGGCCAGCCGCCACGCCAACGCGGTAGCATTGCCGATAGAGCAGAAATCCGGCCCCCCGGCGTGCCCATGACAAATCCTACCGCTCCCCTCCGTGCCGTAGTTGTCCCTGATGGGCCGGGTCGGCTGGCCGGGGCCGCGCTCGCCTCGGTTCGTGCCGCAGACCTCATCATCGCCGCCGATGGGGGCGCGCGCCGGCTACTGGGCCTGGGTATCACGCCGCACTATCTCGTCGGCGATCTCGATTCGCTGCCCCCGGAGACCGTAGCGCGCCTGGCCTCTGCCGGTTGCCAGCTCCAGCGCCACCCGGTCGCCAAGGATGCCACCGACACCGAGTTGGCCATCGCACTGGCCCTGGACCGAGGCGCAACGCACATTGATCTGGTCGGCGCAACGGGCGGCGCGCGTCTCGACCATAGTCTCGCCAATGTCCTGTTGCTCGCCGCCGACTGGCCGGCGGGTGTGTACCTGCGCTTGGTCGAGCCGACGGCGACGGCGCTGGTGGTGCGTGCCGGTCAATCGGTTGACGTGCCAGGCGCCGTCGGCGACATCGTAGCACTCCTGCCGCTGGCCGGCCCGGCCCGCGGCATCACCACCCGCGGCCTACAATATGCGCTCGCCGGTGAAGCCTTGGCCTTTGGCCGGGCACGCGGCGTCAGCAACGTGATGACGGCCCCGGTCGCCAGCATCTCGCTTGCCGCCGGCCTATTGCTTGTCATCCACCAGCATCCCGACTGACCGCTGGCAACTGCCGCCGGCCGCGGCGGCCCTACTGCAAGCCATCGAGCGGCGGACACGCCTTGTCGAACATCGCGGCGGCGCGCTGCGGTGTGAGGCGCGGCTTTTGGAGCCAGAATAGGTGCCGGGGCAGCGCCGCATTATAGGCGGCCAGTAGGCGGTCCAGCGCCGCCGCCTCGTGCAGATAGCCTGTCCGCGCCGCGCCGCGGTCCGCGCGCAGTCGCTTGGTGGCGCACACCCGCTCCGAGTAGGGCAGCGTCAACAGCCGTTGGCGCCGGTCGTGTAGCTGCCGTCCGACCTCCACCAGCCGGACACGGAGAGTGTCGCCGCGCCGCTGGACCTGCTGCTGGAGCGCAATCCACGGCGGACTGATGTTGGCGTTCCGCAGGATGCGATGCGCCAGCGCCCACTCGCCTTCATGCGGATTGTCGTCGAGCTGCAACGGCTGGCCCAACCCGGGCAGATTGTCGAAGTAGCCGGCCGCCTGCGCTTCCTTGATCTTCCGCTCGGCGAGGTCCGCCCAGTCGTCGAGATCAACGACCACTTCCCGCGCATCGCCTTCTTTCCGCACCGACATCGTGGACTATCCCAGGTTTCTAGCCCCCACCCTCACTCTCACAAGGGCAGGTTTTTCGTGTCGGGGCGCGATTGATCGCGTCCAGGCCCCCGTCATTCCGGCGGAAGCATGTCCCGTACCCCGATACGGGGCCGGAATCCAGGGCTAGTCGTGCCCCTCGGCGCTCGTACCTGGCCCTGGCAAGCGCCCGGGTCCTCCCCGGCGTTGGCTGAGACATCTGGCCCGGGGCTGCCCACTCCCGCGGCCACCCATCCTGCTCATCCTTGTATCCCGAAAATCCTGATGCAGACAAAAAACCTACCCTTATGAGCCACCCTCACTCTCCCCCTGTATAGACCGGGGACATGGTGGACAGGTTGTTGCTGCTCCAGTATCACGCATCGGGCTGGGTCAAGTCCAGCTCGGCGATGGTTTCGTGGCAGAACTGCACCGTCACGCCGTCGGGCGCCAGCGTCGGCTGCACTGCCACCGAATAGCCCTGAAAGGTCCGTCCCAGCTGGTAATACTGCCCGTGCAGCGCAATCGCGCCCTTGGCTTGCACTCGTCGTACCACTGCGCCGGGCGCGTACTCGATCGGGGGCAGCTCCGCTGGGAAGGGGCGCGGACTGGGCTGGTAGGACCGCCCATGGATGACCCGCACGCCCAAGCGCAGCAACCAGACCGTCAGCGCAGTATGCACCGGGGGCGTGGTCGCTGCCCCTCACAAGGGGGGATGGATGATGAGACCGGCACCCCTACGCCTCCTGCCGTGGCACGGTCACGCGACCGCCGTGCCAGGGGAAGGCGTAGGTCGGCTGATTGACGAAGCGGCGCAGGCCCACGTCGAGCCGAACCCGCGTCGCCGGCGGGAGCCGGACGGCGAAGTAGGTGCCATCCACCGGCGCCGTGCGGTCCGTGTAGGTGCGCTCCTCCCGCATCCACGCTCGCGGATCGCGCACCGGACCAGGCCGATTCTCCTCCCGGTACCGCACCGCCGTAAACTGATGCTCGCAGAAGGCCCCGGCCTGCACGATCACGGTCCGGGTGGCGCTCGTGCCGACGTTCACCAGTTGGATGCCGACCCGGTCAGGCGCCAACGCATCCACTAGCGCACTCACGTCCGGCGGCAAGCCCGGCCGAGCACGCTCCGGGTCGAAATAGCGGACGGTAGCCCGCAGCAGACCGCCGTTGTAGACCGACTCCGGCGCGCCCAGCGCCACCTGCGTCAGCCCTTTGGTGAGCACGGCATGGGGCGGCGAGCGGTTGTCGGCGATGATCGCCGCCGCGTCGCGCTCGTCGCGGCGCATCGCCTCCAGCGTCTCGACGGCAAGCTGATACTCGGCCCGCAGGATGTCCTCCGGCCAGCTCGGATTCCGGCCGTCGTAGTATTGGAATCGCGCAAACTCGGTATTGCCAGCATTCTTCTCGCCCTCGCTCGGTACCTCGTTCCAGTCACGTTCCCGCTCGCCGGCCCGGACCTGTGAAATGAGCTTATGGTCCTCCGACGACAGCGAAGCGTGATACAGGTGTGCCAGCTCCTGCATCCGCAGCGGTTGGAAGTCCTCCCAGCCCTGCGGCCCGTGCTTGTGCGGCACGAGCAATTGTCCGTCGTCGCGCGTCCTCGCGTTCCGCAGCAGCAATTCAAGCTGCGAGCGCAACAGTTCCAGGTAGCCGAAGTCGCCACTGAGCAGCAGCGCGCACTCGGCAGCGACGGTCAGCGAGTGGAACATCACGTTGAAGCCGCCGAAGTGGTACCACCCGTACAGCCCGCCCCACCACTGACCGTCCCGCTGCTCGCCGATCTTGCCCGTCGGCCCCACGTTGTCGGGCATGATCCCGCCGTTGCGGCGCATGCGGTCGAGCCACACGTCCACGTACTCCAGCACCCACCGCTTGTACCGCTCATCGCCGGTATACAGGTAGGCGTTGGTCACGAGCGCCGTGGCGCCGAGCGTATTCGGAATGTCCCCGTTCAACACGATGTCATCGAACAGCTCGATGATCTCGTCCCGTCGCGCCGGGGTCTGCTCCCAATCCTGCTCCAAATCCTTGACGACCGGATGGAGCGTCGCCCGCACGCCGTAGTAGCGGTAGCCGTCTCCCTTGCCGCCCTCCAACCAGGCAATTACCTCCTCGGCATTGGCGTGCAGGAAGGGTCCTGAGCTGCCGTGGATGGGCGAGCGGATGATCTTGTAGCGCGGATCGTAGTTCGGCGCCTCCGGGTCATCGCCCATGAACATCGCGGCGAACCGCCGCGCCCGATCCACGTTCTCCGCGCTGGTCGGATCGGCCAGACCAACGTGGTAGAAGGCCATGTTGCCTTCCCCTTGATGGTGCCAATCCGAAATCCACCGCTGGCCGCCACGGTACGTTGGACGCTCGCCGGGCGGTACGGTCAGGCCGTAGTACTCGTTGTGCGTCTGCGGCAGCTGCCAGGGGAAATACGGATTGCGCCGGCTGCTACCGCACGCCCGCGTCATCGCGTTCCAGGAGCGCAGGCCCAAGTCGTGGACGCGCCGGTCGGCGCCCAACGCATAGAAGAGGCTCCAGTTGTACACCCGCTCATAGAGATCATCTATGTCGTCGGCGAAGTAGATGACGCCGTCGGGATCGGCGTACTTCGCCATCATCACCTTGGCCGCCTCTTCCATGAGCGCGATAAGCTCCCGCTGCAACAGCGCCCACGCCGGCGGCGCAACCACCTCGGTAGCCGTCACCGTCACCATGTCCGGCAGCGAAATGGCATTCGGTAGGACGTTGGTCGTAGTCATGCAAGCTCCTCCTAGACCGGCTTACCCCAGCTCGCTCCCCGGCGAGAGAGGCCTGGATTCCCACGTTCGCGGGAATGACGAGCGGCAGACTCCCCCCTCTCTACATGGTGGAGTGGGGGCCGGGGGGTGAGGCGCATACCTCACCACGCCGTCCACCCACCGTCCACGACGAGATTCTGCCCGGTAATCCAGGCCGAGGCCTCGGACCCCAGGAAGACCACCGCGCCCTTCAGGTCCGTGTCGTTGCCCATTCGACCCAGCGGCGTGCGGTAGTTGTAGCCGGGGACGAACGTCTCTTCGTAGTCGGGACGGTCCGTGAACGCATTGTTGTAGAAGCCACCGGGCGCGATGGAGTTCACCCGGATGTTATCGGGTGCGAGGTAGGTCGCCAACCAGCGCGTGAACTGGATGATCCCCGCCTTGACCGCTCCGTATTCGGGCGGGTTGTTGATACCACTCCGGCCATAGACCCGTTGGTCGGGGGAGATCACGCCAAAAAACGAGGCGATATTGACAATCGTGCCGCCACCCTGCTCCTTCATCACCTTGCTCACGGATTGGGAGCACAGGAACGTACTGTGCAAGGCACCCTGCGCGGCGGCCTCCCAATACTTCAGCGTCAGGTCCTCGAAGGACACGCCGACACCAGCCCCGCTATAGGCATTGTTCACCAACACGTCAATGCGCCCGAACTTGTCCATGACAGCATCGGTCATCGCCTGGACCTGCTCCGGCTCGGTCACGTCGGCCCGCACGGCGAACGCCTCCGCGTGGGACGCGCTCAACGCCGCGGCCTTGCGCTGGCAGTTCTCCAGGTTGCGCGACGCGACGACCACGTGCGCGCCGGCCTCGGCCAAGGCGTCACACTGCTGCGAGCCGAGCTTGCCGGCGCCCCCCGTCACGATAGCCACGCGGCCCTTGAGACTGAACATCTCCATCACGTTCATCGCTATCTTCTCCTCGACCCTCACCTACCATCGCAGCCGTCATTCCCGCGCCAGCGAGAATCCCTGTCCCCCCGCTCCGCGGGGGGGCCATAGGGGGGCTGGTCCCCCTGACAAGGGCAGGTTTTTTCTGTAGGGGCGCGATTTATCGCGTCCAGGCCCCCGTCATTCCGGCGGAAGCATGTCCCGTACCCCGATACGGGGCCGGAATCCAGGGCTATTCGTGCCCCTCGGCGCTCGTACCTGGCACTGGCAAGCGCCCGGTTCCGCCCCGACGTTGGCCGAGACACCTGGCCCGGGGCTGCCCACTCCCGCGGCCACCCATCCTGTTCATCCTTCCATCCCGAAAATCCTGATGCAGACAAAAAACCTACCCTTGTGAGGGGGCATAGGAGGGCCAGCCGCGTTACACCGCGCGCTCTTCGAGCCACTCCATGGTGATCTCCAGTCCAAAGCCCGGCGCGTCCGACGGCCGGACGTAGCCCTCTTCGACTGTCGGTGTGCCGGGCAGCAGCGTCATCTCCGCCAGCGGCACCCCCGGCGGCGACACGCCCTCGGACCGCTCGCCCCACGCGATCACCGGCATCGCGTAGGCGAGGTGCTGCCCGTAGGGGTAGTTCATGCCGCCATGTCCGATCACCGTCAGTCCATGGGCCTCCGCAATATGGCAGATTCGCACGCTGGCGGTGACGCCGCCCACCCATTGGATGTCCGGCTGCATGATGTCCACCAGCCCCCGCCCCGCCGCCTCCGCGAACGGATGGATCGTATACCAGTGCTCTCCCGTCGCCAGGGTTTGCCCCGGCACCCGGGCGCGCAGGTTGGCGTAGCTCTGCATATCCTCCGGCAGCAGGTAGTCTTCGAGCCACTTGATCCGATACGGCTTCAGCGCCTCCACCACGCGCACCGCGTACTCCACGTTCAGCGACAGCCACGAGTCCACCGCCAGCTCGATGTCGGGCCCGACCTGCTCTCGCGCCTGCGCGACTAGCTCGACGTTCTTGTTCAGCCCGGCCAGCCCGGCGTCGGGCCCGTGGCGCAGGAACACCTTGACCGCCTTGAAACCCAGCTCCAGGTACCACTCCAGGTAGTCGCTGGTCTTGTAGTCGAGCATGGTGTTCGAGGCGTAACAGAAAATCCGGTCCTTGACCGGGCCGCCGAGCAGCTCATACACCGGCAGGCCCAGCAGCTTCCCTTTCAGGTCCCAGAGCGCGTTATCAACGGCGCTGATGGCGTAGCTCGCTACCCCGCTGGCGCCGTAGGGCGCGGCGGAGCGCCGCATCATGTCCCACAGCTTCTCGGTCGCCATGGGATTCTGCCCGGCCAGCAACTGGGCAAAGTGATCGTTGATGATCGCGCAGACCGGTCCCGCCATGTGGGTAAACCCCAGCCCCCACGTACCGTCGTCCGCGGTGACGACGCAGGCCGTGCGCGGCCAGTTCTCACTCCAGGTACGGCCGGGCTTGTCGTAGGCGTACCGGTCCATCGGGCTGACAAAGTGACCACCGTCAGGGTCCTTGGCGACTCGTGCCGGGGTCGTCGGATTGGGCGCCAGCCGTACCGGTACCGCCCGGACTGATCTGATGTTCATGCGTCCACGTCTCTCCGGCGCGTGATGGGGATGCTGATGGGAGTGCCGACGGATGCAGCGTCTGGGTACAGTATGCACCACTGCGCCCGTTTGTGGCTCCCCTATGCCCCCCCCCGCTGCGGCGGGGGGACGGCGAGGTAGCCCTGCAACAGGGGGCGGCCGCTTCCCTCCCCTGTCGGGACGGGGGAGGGCTAGGGAGGGGGCCAGTCATCCCCTCCCCTGCCGGCCTCCTATCCTGTGCATCCTGTCCATCCATGTGAATATCGCTCTCTCACCGGAATCACATGGTTGGCATTGACCGGAACCGGGGGCGTTGCTAGACTGTGGCGCTCGCATGACGGTACGGCGAGCATACGCTCAAGCGGAGGTAGTGCGTGGACACTCACTGGAGCAGCTACCTGCAGATCGGCCTCGTGCATTTTATGATGTACCCGGAGACGATGGGTGGGGACGGACCCATCGTCGAGTCCATTCAACGGGTGGCTGCCGACCCGTTCTTCGACGTGCTGGAAGTGACGCGGATGCAGGACCCGGCCGTGCGGCAGCAGGTCCGGGACATCGTGGACATGGCGCACATGGACCTGGGGTTCGGCTCGCAGCCGGGTATTCTCGGCAACGAGCTGAATACGGCGGCAATCGACGAGGACCTACGCCAACGCTCCGTGGCAGACATCAAAGCGTCCATAGACCAAGCCTACGAGCACGGCGTCCGACTGCTGGCGATGATTGACGGGCTAGGCTCTTGGCCGGGCGAGTACCGCAAAGAGCAGGCTATCGAGCAGGTGACCAAGAGCCTGCGGGAAATCTGCCAGTACGCCCAAGACCAGGCCGGCGACTATTGCTTGACCATCTCGTTGGAGACGTTCGACCGCTCCGTCGAGAAGAAATCCCTGCTGGGGCCGACCCGTGACGCGGTAGTGGTGGGGGAGCGGGTGCGCGAGACGCACCCGAACTTCGGCCTGACCATTGACCTGAGCCACCTCCCACTGCTGGGAGAAACCCCGGAGGAATCGCTGACACTGGCCCAAGACCTGTTGATCCATACCCATATCGGCAACTGCCTCATGCGCGACCCCGACCACCCGGCCTACGGCGACAAGCATCCTCGCTTCGGTGCCCCCGGTACCGAGAACGACGTGAGCGATTTGGTGGAGTTCCTCCAGGTGCTCCGGCGGATCGGCTTTTTCGACAAGGAGCTACCGACGCGCAAGCCGCTGGTCACGTTCGAGGTGCGCCCGATGGAAGGCGAATCCCAAGACGTGCTGCTGGCCAACTGCCGGCGCGTGTGGCAGGCGGCCTGGGCACAGCTGTAAGTGGGCTACGACCACTCGGAAAAAGGAGAAAAGGCCATGCCAACGGTCTACGTCACTCGCCGCATCCCGGAAAACGGCCCCGATCTATTGCGCGAGCATTTCACTGTCCGCCAGTGGGACAGCGACGACGTGATCCCGCGCGACGTGCTCCTGCGGGAAGTGCAGGACGTGGACGGGCTACTCAGCCTGCTCACGGAGCCGATCAACGACGAGGTCCTGGACGCGGCGCCGAACCTCAAGGTCGTGGCCAACCTGGCCGTCGGTTTCGATAACTTCGACGTACCCGCGCTGACCAAGCGCGGTGTCGTCGGCACCAACACCCCGGAAGTGCTCACCGACACGACCGCCGATCTCGCCTGGACCTTGATGATGGCCGCGGCCCGGCGCATCGTCCCCGGCTACAAGTACGTGATAGACGGCCACTGGAAGACGTGGGGACCGCTGCTGCTCATGGGCCAGGACATTCACCACGCCACGCTCGGCTTGATCGGCGTCGGACGGATCGGCGCCGGCATGGCCCGTCGCGCCCAAGGTTTCTCGATGCGCGTCCTCTACTACGATGTCTTCCGCCGCGAGGACCTGGAAGAGGAGCTGGGGATTGAGTTTGCGGACCAGGAGACCGTCCTGCGCGAATCGGATTTCGTCAGCCTACATACCCCGTACATGCCGGCGACCCACCATCTCATCAGCCACGATCAGTTTAAGCTGATGAAGAACACCGCGGTCCTGGTCAACTCCTCCCGCGGTCCGGTTGTTGATCCCGACGCCTTGTACGAGGCGCTGCGCGACGGCGAGATCGACTCCGCCGGCCTGGACGTGACGGATCCGGAGCCGCTGCCGGCCGATCACCGCCTGCTGACGCTCGACAACTGCCTCGTCGTGCCGCACATCGCCAGCGCCAGCTTCGAGACGCGCGCCGCGATGTCCCAACTGGCCGCTGAGAACATCGTGGCTGTCCTGGGCGGCAAGAAGCCGGCCACGCCGGTCAACCCGGAAGTCGTGGAAGCGCAAGGTCTTCAGTAGGAACCGGCCAACACGCGCGGAGGGAGAGCGTACACCGATGAACGCCGCGACCGAGCGCACCATCCGCATCCGTGCGGGCGGGGTTGAGGCGCTCGCCGACCTCGATGCCAGCGAGACGGCCGCTGCCATCTGGGACGCGCTTCCCTTCACGATCCCGGCCAACACCTGGGGCGACGAGATCTACTTTACGATCCCGGTCGGCTTGGAAGAAGACGACGCCCAACCGACCGTTGCCCTCGGCGACCTGGGCTATTGGCCGCCGGGGCGCGCGTTCTGCATCTTCTTCGGCCCGACGCCGATGAGCAGCCCCGGCGAAATCCGCCCGGCCAGCCCCGTGAACCTCTTTGGCAAGCTGCGCGGCGATCCGACGGTGTTCCGCAGCGTGCGCGCCGGTACACCGGTCACCGTCGAGCGCGCGGCGTAGTATGCCGCAGGCGCACGATTAGTCGTGCCCAGCCGCCTGAGCTTCACCACGCCAGTCTACCCTTGGCCAGTTCGAAGCGCTCAAGGCTGATATAATGGCATCGCAGCAGAGGGCTCCGGGGCATCCCGCGAAGACTACCAAGGAACCGCAACCTATCCATACCTGATGGAAGGATATGCCGATACCATTCGAATTCGTCATAGACGGCCCTCCCGTATCGCAACAAGCTCGCCGCAGCCAGCGACGACGGGACTGGATGCAGGCCGTGCGGAGTGCTGCCGTGCCGCGCTGGGGTACGGACCCGCCCTTTACCGGAGAAGTCATGGTGACGATAACATACTTCTATTACGGTGCGGCACTTGACGTTGATAATATCCCAAAGCTAATTCTGGACGCACTGGTGGGACTGACTTACCCTGACGATTCTCAGGTATCCGATATACTTTGCCGCAAGAGAGATCGGAATCGCGATTTGACGTTTCAGAATCCCTCGCCGCTTTTGCTCGCGTCTCTCCAGCGTCCCAAGCAATTTCTCCACATCGTTGTGGCTGACGCGCCGAGCTTGGAGGTGGCATTTTGATGGGAAACGCAACCGTATCCGAAAAACTCCTAGTCGACAAGACGGCGGAGGAATATCGCAGCAAGGGCTACGAGGTCTCACGAGAGACTCAACTCGATTTCTTGCCCGGTTTCCGCACGGACTTAGTTGTTCGTAAAGGCGATGAAGTGAAAGTCATAGAAGTGAAGTCAAGAGCTTCACTCGCTGCAAATGATCGGATAACCGAATTGGCACGTGCTATCTATGCGAAACCTGGCTGGAGTTTCGAGTTGCTGATGGTAGGCGAGCCGGAGCAATTGGATTCGCCTGTGGGGGCACAGTCGTTCGAAGAGCAAAAAATCGTCCGGCGGGTTGATGAAGCCGAGCAGGCTCTTGCGGCAGGCCTTTCCGAGGCTGCTTTTTTGCTTGCCTGGTCAGCTTGCGAGGCAGCAATCAGGGCACTGCTTGCGTCGCACGGAATACCGCAGCGCGGCATTACTACGCCGGGTTACGTCCTCGACCAATCAATCTTCCACGGCGTCATTTCCGCGAAGGAATATCACAGTCTGATCGACATGCGGAAATACAGGAATGCCATCGTCCACGGGTACAGTGTCAGCGATTTCAGTGATGAGTTGGTGACGAAATTAATTGATACCGCACGACGTCTGATCAAAATGACTACCCGCCGTGCCGACATGCCCTAACCACTCATCAACCCCCACTCCGCCTCCTCCGGCTCGCCGAAGTCGGTGACGACCTGCTCGTAGATCGCGCTCGGTGCCACGACGGCCGTCACCCGGCCCTGGTGCCAGAGGAGTTGCGTGTCCGGGTAGAAGCCGAAGTACATCAGCGCCACCTCGGCCTCCAACGGCCGGCGGAACACCAGGCGGAAACGATCCCCGTCAACGCGCTCGATGCGTGTACGCCGGCTAGGCATGACACTCCTCCTGACCACCCTCCCGGGAAGGAAGAGGAAACGGTCGCCGCTCGGTCACTCCTGCCCTCGGGAAGGTGTGGCCGCGCATCGCCATGACTCCCCTTCCCTGCCAGGGAAGGGGCCGGGGGTTAGGTCCCATCCCCCCGCCCGGCCGGATGCCGGCGCAAGTACGCACAGAAGGCGCCAAGCTCCGCCGACAATGCGCGATGCGCGTCATCGAGCGTGTCCATAAGCGCGGAAAGTCTGTTCCAGTCGAGCTTGTGGGTATAGATGTTGCGAAAGCGGTGGCGGTAGCCCAGATGCTCACGCAGCCGCAGTTGCAACTGCCTAGAGATAACGGCCGACCGGCGGTCGGCGTAAGGTGCGGCCATCTGCGCGAGCAACGTTTGATGCCAGTGCTCGTCCGAGGGCACATGCTCGTCTACGATCCGGGCGATGCGCTCGAAAGATCGCTCCGCGCCGTTGTAGAAGTCCTGGAGCACAGCCGCCACGCCAATCCACTCCAGTTCGGACAGAGCCTCCGCCGTTGAACCGACGAGTGGCGCCAACCTTTGCGCTACATGGTCAAGCTCTGCCAGCTCGTGCTCGATCTCTTCCGCAAGCCGGCGCCACTGTGGTTGCTCCATCACTGCTCCATCAGTCTTGTCCGAGGCGGTACTATCGCTCTGGGCGAGCAGCATCCCTCGCTCCAGCACCGCCTCCTTGATATACGGCCGCACGGACTCAAGCTCGGACACGTCGGCTCGGTGTCCGCGTGGCATGACCGCATCCACGGCAACAAGCGCCTTCCAGAAAACATCACCGGGCAGCCCCTCGACGGCGAGGTCTATGTCGGAGGCCGGATGAAACAACACCGAGCCGGTGCCGGCCAGCGAGCCGAACAGATACACGCGGCGCGCACCGTAGCGCCTGACGAGCAGATCGGCCGCCCGCCGGGCCGCAGCCAGCGCCGCTGCGCGGTCGGCGGCAGCGGGCGGCGCGCCGGCCGGCGGCGCGCGACGATCAACGTGCGTGGTGGTAGCGACTCCGGTCCGAGCCATTGTTCCCTCGTAACGGCGTCCAAGACGGCGGTCCCTCATTCATGATACGCTGGCATGAGCCTCGGAGCACGCTGGCGGCGCGTCGAGGCCGAGGAGCAGCGATGGATGCAGCACAAGAAGCGGTCGTAGCCGTCGAGCGGGATGGCCCGGTGGCAATCGTGACGTTGAACCGTCCTCGCGCGCACAACGCGATGGACAACGCGCTGCTCCGCGCCCTGACCACCCACCTCACCGCGCTCAACGGCCAACCGGCAGTCCGCGTGGTGGTCATCACCGGCAGCGGGCGCACGTTCTCGGCCGGCGCCGACATCAAGCAGATGGTCCACATGGACGCGGCCGGTGGCCGGTCCTGGGCGCTGCTCGGTCAATCCGTCATGGACTTGGTGGAGGACCTTGAGCAGCCCGTCGTCGCGGCGATCAACGGTGTCGCGGTTGGCGGTGGCTGTGAGCTGGCGCTCGCCTGCGACCTGCGCTATACGGCGACCAGCGCACGACTGGCGCAGCCCGAGATCAACTTGGGGATTACACCCGGTTGGGGCGGCACCCACCGGCTCACCCACCTAGTGGGACCGGGACCGGCGAAGGAGCTGATCCTGACCGGCCGGCTCGTGCCGGCCGACGAGGCGCTGCGGCTCGGCTTGGTCCATGGCGTATTCCCCGACGACGAGCTACGCGCCGGGGTGCTGGACATCGCTCATCAACTGGCGGCAAAGCCGCCGCGCACACTGGCGCGAGCCAAACGGGCACTCAACCTGGTGGCGGGGCTGGAGCGCCGCGCCGCCAACACCCTGGAAGCGGAGCTTTTCGGCGAGATGTTCGGGACCGAGGACCGCGCCGAGGGTATGAGCGCCTTCCTGGAGAAGCGCCGGCCGCACTTTACGGGGCGGTGATGGCCCTCGCTCCGGCAGATTGAAGACCGATGATGACCGAGCGCAGCGCGACAACCACAGCCGGCGCAGCCCGGCCATTGCGGGTTTTGATCGCCAAGCCGGGTCTCGATGGGCACGACCGCGGGGCCAAGATCGTGGCGCGTGCGCTACGCGACGCCGGCATGGAGGTCATCTACACCGGCATCCGCCAGACACCGGACATGATCGCAGCGGCCGCCCTACAAGAAGACGTGGACGTGGTCGGTCTATCGCTGCACTCCGGCGCGCACCTGGAGTTGTTTCCGGCAGTGCTCGCGGCGCTCCGGGCAAATGGCTCAGGTGACGTGCCGGTCGTCGCGGGCGGAATTATTCCCGATGCTGACATCGCACCCCTGAGGGAAGCCGGCATCTACGCCGTCTTTGGCCCCGGCACGCCGCTTACCGACGTGATTGCCGCCGTGCGCCAAGCCGCAACGGCCGAACTGCCGTAGGCGGTGCAACGCCGGAACGCCCGCCTCGGATCGGCCTGAACTCGAAACTACCGCCAGGGGAGGTCTGCTAGTTGGCATACCTCTACCCCAACCAGTTCCGCTCGCGCTGCTAGTGCCCTATCTTCCGTCAGCAATGGCCATGCCAGTTCCCGGGCAACAATCAAGAAGAGGCTGTCAAAAGTGCTACAGCCTAGCTGCAAGGAGAGATGGAGCGCCGATGCAAGCCAGTCATGTACGCCGATCTCGGGCAGAGCCAAACTCAAAAAGTCATCGTATGCGCTCTCGGCCTCGGGCGCCGTCAGCCTGTGCTGCCGAACCGCTCTGCCCAACCAATTGGTCAATTCGTAGCGCAGGATGGAGGGTACCGCTACAGCGATTTCACCATTTCGGTAGCGCTGGAGTACTGCCCATGCCACAGAAACATGCTCTTCATTAGCTGTGACATACCACTTACAGACGATATTTGTATCGAGGACAACCCTCGCCAAAGTCACTTCGCGCTGGATGTCAGCGGGTACTATCACCTTGTGGGCCAATCCCGGCCGCCTCGTCACGCATGCGACGAATTGCAGCCGTCGTACTCTCGCCGGGGCCTAGGTGTCGTCGCGCCGCATTGGCCAAGGTGCGATCAATGACCGCGCGGCGACGGCGTAGCTCTGCCTCGGATGGAACCGGCAGGCCGTGGGCACGCACCTCCTCTATGGTATAGAGTGGTGCCTCCCGCGTTGCCACGTCAGTAATCATTGTGTCTGTGTCCCTCGATAATCTATAGTAGCAGAGTGGGAGCAAGCGCAGCGAAAGGAGCAGCGGATGGCCGGACTGACGGCAGAGCAGAAGCAGCACTATGACGAGCAGGGCTACGTGTTCCTGCGCGGCCTCTTCGACCCGCAGGAGCTACAGCCGCTCATCGCCGAGGTCGAAGCCAAGGTGGGCCAGGTTGCCCACGACTACCATGCCGCCGGGCAGCTCACCTCGCTCCACGAGGAATACGGGTTCAAGCAGCGCCTCCGCAAGCTGGTGGAAGAGTGCGACGACGTGTATCAGGAAATCCCCGGCGGCCAGTTCTGCGGGCCGGCGCTTTTCCAAATCCTCCGTCATCCCAAACTGGTAGACATCGCCGAATCAATCGTCGGCCCGGAGGTCCATTGCGAAGGACGCCACCGGCTGCGTCCCAAGCTGCCCAACTACGGCCCGGCGGACTTCCGCTGGCACGAGGACACGCGCTACGGCATCCAGCGGATCACCTACAGCCAGCAGCAGTACGGCCTGGGGGCACACGACCCCGGCCAAGGCGACACGTTCATCTCCCGCATCGTGCCCGCGCCCACGATGCCCGAACCGGGCTTCTGGATTCCCCTGGTAGACGTGGACGAGGAGAACGGCTGCCTGCACCTGATGCCGGGCGGCCACCGTCATACCGTACCCTATACCGAGCAGTGGCGCCCCAGCCAGTTTGCCCCCCAGCTTGACGGCCTTGACGACGTGGCGTTCCCGATGCAGGTTGGCGATGCTCTCCTGATCCACCAGCACCTCCCGCACGTCTCGCCGCCCAATCGGTCCGACCACGTCCGCTGGAGTGAGGACATCCGCTATCAGGATGCCCGCCTGCCGATCAAGTCGCAGCGCGAGCCGGGCTTCTTGGCCAAGAGCCAGGAGCGCCCCGGCGACATCGTGACCACCTGGGACGAATACCGCCGCATCCGCGAGGCCGCCGCGACCTACCAGCAAGCGACCAAGGAAGCGGCCGAGGCGTTCCACAAGACCACCGGCATGGCGCTCTTCTAGGCCCGGTTGCCCCAGCCCGTCATTCCCAGCCTGGCCCGTCATTCCCGCGAACGCGGGAATCCATGTCCCCCCGCCGCAGCGGGGGGACCATAGGGGGGCAGGAGGCCGGAATCCGGCAACGGGCATAGATTCCCGCTTTCGGGTGGACACGCGCGGTGCAAAGCTGCGATACTCGCGGCCTCGGAAACCACGGCGAGACCGGGAGACACCATGAAGCAGCGGCTTGCAGCCCTAATGGTTGGCGGGTTGCTCGTTCTTGGTATCACCGGCTGCTTGTTTTCCGACCCAGCCCCGGAATCTACCGATGCGGTGACACCCAATTGGGAGTGGCTCAAGGCGCAGACCCAGACCATTGACTATAGAGAGTTGTTCAGAAACAACGAGCGGTATGTCGGGCAACGCTTCTACTTTCGCGGCCGCGTGGTCCGAGTCATTGAGCGTGGCGGAAGGGACTACGATTTTCGAGTCGCTGTCGAGTCTGACTCGCCGAGCAGTGCCACTTTGCATCTTGCCGAGTACACGGGGCAGCGGTTGCTGGAGGACGATCAGATAGAGTTTGTCGGAGTAGCAGCGGGGTTGGAACGGTACGATGATGCCTCCGGGCAGCGCGTTACCATTCCCAGGCTCAAGGCAGTAGTGGTGCGATGGCAGTCATGCACCAATGGCGTCGCAGTTCCCAACCCACAGGACAATCCTGGCCTAGTCGCCGATTGCGACGCGCTGCTACAGGTCAGAGATACACTGGCCGGTAGTACCACGCTTTGGCACGAGAACCGCCCCGTCGCCCACTGGTACGGCGTCACTGTCAGTGGCTCGCCGCCCCGGGTGACTGCGCTGATCCTGTTCGAGCGTAAGCTGACCGGCCCTATTCCACCCCAACTGGGTGCGCTTACCAACTTGCAGCGGTTGGACCTCAGCGACAACCAGTTGACTGGCCCTATCCCACCGGAGTTAGGCGCTCTCGCCAATCTTGAGGAGTTGAGACTTGCCGGCAACCAACTGACTAGCTCCATCCCGCCGGAACTGGGTGCCCTGACCAATCTGAGGGTGTTGGCCCTCAGCAACAACCGATTGTCCGGCCCCATCCCGCCAGATTTAGGCCGGCTCGCCAACCTGCAGAGATTGTCGCTATCCAGCAACCAGTTGACGGGATCCATCCCATCGGAGTTGGGTGCCCTCGTCAGCCTGAAGCTCTTGCTCCTCGACAACAACCGACTGTCGGGCCTCATCCCACCGGAGTTGGGGACCCTCACCCAGTTGCAGAACTTGGATCTCGGCTACAACCAACTGACGGGGCCTATCCCGCCAAGGCTGGGCACCCTCGTTAACCTGCGGTGGTTGGAGCTTGATAACAACGGACTCACCGGCGCTATTCCGCCAGAGTTGGGCGCGCTCGCGCTCATCAACCTGCGGGGACTGGCCCTTAGCGGCAACACGCTTACCGGATGCATGCCGGACTGGCTGCAAAATGTTGAGTACAATGATTTCGCCGAACTGGGTCTCCCGTTCTGCGGGGCTTGATGGTTCGGTGTGGTAGATTGCTACGGAAGTACCTGCTTCGACGCCAACGGCGGCGGCAGCCGCTGTCTCGTCAGAGTTCCCGAAACAATGCCCTAGTGGAGGATGGCGATGAGGTTCATGCAGGTCTACAGGTCGTCTTTTCCTTCGTATGAGGGCGCAGTGGTCGTCGAAGATAGCGAGACATCTCAGGAGAAAGCCAGAGGCTATTTCGAAGCCGTTCAGGCTCCCGACGGCCAGATCACGATTGGCTGTTTCTTTCCAGGTAGTAGATGGATAGATGCCGAGGAGGATATTCGCAACCATAATCTACGCTATTACACTCGTGATGATGATTGGTCTCTACGGACTGAGGGAGGTATCCGTATCCTATCGGATAGATGGTAGTGTCTCCGTTTCATTAGTGACGGCGCTTGACAAGTGATAGGGCGGCCGGCGCCGATACTGAAGCTACAGGAGCCGCGTGACTGGTCATAACTAAGGAGATGGAAGTTGGCGAATCTGTGGTAGGAATGGCAGGGCCTTCGGAAATCTTTCCTCGAAGTAGTCTTCAGCTTTCTCCGGTAGCCAAACCTCATTGAAATATTTCCGAAAGTCAGGCAGATGCTCTATTGGGTAAAGCCTGGCACGTACTGTTGGCCTTGAAGAGTCCACAAATTCATGGTCATAGGTGGGAAACTCAGTAGGGTCTATGCCTTTCCGCCGAAGAAAGTCGGAGAACAGACGACCGGTTGAAATATCGGGCATCATTTTATCGCTCGGGATCACACCGTAGTCTTCCAGCGGGGCAAGCAGATTCAGGTAAATCTCGTTCAGCATCGAGAAGTGGGTATGGGGTATCTTGGCCCTATTTCTCATGAACCGCTGGACATGCACGGGCATATAACCTCGTACACTGCCACGCATCCAGTCAAATACCCAACTGCTCACCTGTACAGCAAATTTGGGGTTGAGCCATTGTCCTAAATGGATTGCTACCTGAGGGTGTACCCAAGTTCCCATATCGGCAGATAGCACATCAAGAAAGTCTTGGGTAGACCTATTTCGACGATAGTCAGCAAAAAGTTTGCCTGCCTGTTTACACAGATGTGTAGCGTTGATGTAGCCATCTCGCGGACGCTGTGGAATGATCCCACCATTCAGTGAGTGATCAATGAGCAGTGGCTACTGTGGAAAGTTGAGTGGCACTGGTAGATCTGTCACTGTCTCTCCTCTTGGGACTAGCCAAAGATATAGGCCATGAAGCCCTCAAGACTTCCATGCTCATGCACTGCATAGGGACCTGACACTACAACTGCATCGTCATCCACAGGATAATCCTTCGCACACCGACTGCAAACGATGACCTCATGGCCAACACCATCATCGTGAGCAGATTGGAAGTCCAGTAAAGCTAAATCACCACCACAGCCAAAACAACCAAAACCTTGCTCGTTGGCAAGGTTCATTATATGAGCTTCCTGCGACTGTAGATTCTCCATCTCTTCCTGTTCTTCAGGAGACTGGTCCATCGTTAGGTCAAGGTTGATTTTTCTTGCCATCCTTTTTCTTTCCCTCGGTCCTCTACGGCCGCACCGGCCACTGACTCCATGCTGCCACAGCGCCGTGCCGGTTGTCAAGGACACCAGCCCGGCTGCTCCCTGGCCAGGTCCCCTTGGTCATGTGTATAGATACATGGGGCACACCGTGTCAAACTGGCGCCCTGGAAGCGCTCATCCGGTCTAGTGCGCCGCTTGGCTGGTGTCCGGCCCATCGCGGAGCAAGGCCCAGACGAGTGCGCCCACCCAGCCGATAAATGTCCACCCGGTGAGCACGTTGAGCGCGAGCAGCGCCCGTGCGTTGCGCTTCTTGCGGCCGATGATGGTGGGCAGGAAGTAGAGCGGCAGGCCAATGAACAGCAGGAAGGTGGCGGCCTCCGGTGCCGACGGCATTAGCCCCAGCGGCAGTACCCGCCAGAAGGTGAAGGTAAACCAGGTATAGACGAAGAGCAGCATGAAATAGCTGACTATCACCAGGGCCAGGCCGAGCAACACCCGCCGGATACGTTGCAGCATAACGTCGCCGCTAATGAAACGGAGACACTATCAGTTGGTTGGATACCAGGGCGAGTTGCCACCGCCGCCCACTACCGAGTAGCAATGCTGCTGCCGGCGGTGGTTTCCCTGGATTGCGGCTTACGTCGCAATGACCGGGTGGCGTCACCAGCGCCTAGAGCTTGAATATCCGGCTGGCATTGGCAGACAGCACAAGCTCGCGCTCCTCCGGTGACAGCGCGAGATCGTAGTAGACGCCGATCTGCTTGCCGATGTCGCAGAGGTCCGCGTCGCTGCCGAACATCACCCGCTGCGGTCCCAGCACGTCCAGCGCCTGCCGGATGTCCTGCGGGCGGCCACCGGAGCCGCCGTACTCGAAGTAGATGTTCGGCACGTCGGCCACCACCTCCGCCATCCGACCGTTGCCGCCGTGCGCCTTGATGATGCTCCAATCGGGATACTCCAGCGCCAGCTCGCGCAGTGCCCGCAGGGCGCCCACCGGGTCGCCCTCTTCGACGTGGATTTTCAGCGGCCGGCCGCGCTCCGCTACCGCGCGGAGCATCGCTTGCCCGCTGCTCGACCGCGTGGTGTCCTGCGAGTAGTACATGTGGAGCTTCGTGCCGACGAAGTTGGGCAGCGCATAGTACCGATCCAGCTCCCGGCACGATTGCTCCAGAAAGTTGGGATTGACCACCACGTAACCCAGCAGCTCCGGGTGCCCGGCAATGGCCTCCGAGAGCCACCGATTGCCGCCGCAGAGGTCGTACATGATGGCCTGGGCCGAGGAGATGACCGCCCGGTCCACCCCGGCCTGGCGCATCAGTGCCAACAGCCCGGCAGCGCCATCGTCGGGCAGCGGAAATTGCCACCGTCCAAGATGACAGTGAACGTCAATGATCGGGCCGGGCAAGCGCACCATCTCTGCCGAGGCGAGCCGCGGCCGGCCGGCGGCCAGCGTCGGATCGAGCCGGAACAGTCGGAGCGCGTTCTGCCCCAGGATAGCCGCCTTCTGCTCGTCGGTAATATCCGCTTCCAGCACCTCGTTGAGCGCGCGCTGGACGGAATACTCCGGCGCCGCGGACCCGTAGAGCAGGCGGTGAGCACCCAACTCACCCACCATAATGTCCACCGCCCGCGGCGAGGATAGGTAGTTGGTCTCGATATAGAGGTGCGGATAGCGTCGCGCGGTGGCGATGACCTCGCCCATGTTGGCATAGAACGTGTCGGTCAGGATCACTGGCAGTTCGTACTCGGCGGTAGCCTGGGCAATGGCCGTGGGCGCCCCCGCCGCTCCGCGCCCGGAAAGCATCACCACCGCGCCCGACCCGGCGAGCTTGGCCATCAGATCGGCAAAGGGCGTACTGGAAATCGTCCACCGTTGCTGATCCGGGTAGAGACGAAATAGCCGCACCCCGGCCTGCAAGCACCGCTCGACTTCATCCTCCCAGTCCAGATACCGCCGCGGGTCCAGCGTCGCTGTTGGCAGCAGCCAGGGATGGTGCTCCGTTGCATGGAGCGTTTCGCGGTTCCCGGCCTCGTGGTCGTGGCCGACACCGCGCAGCGAGCAGGTGAAGGCCAGCGCGATCCGGTGGCTATCCAGCTCCTGCACCAACCTCGGCAGCGACAGATCAAGGTTCCCGCCAGCCTGCATCCCGAAGTGGGTATTTACGTCTATCACCAGCACGGCAACGTCTCCTTCTATCGGCCCGGCCCCCACCCTACCCTCCCCCGTTGCGACAGGGGCGGGAACACTTCGTCCCCCCGCCGCGGCGGGGGGGCCATAGGGGGGCTTACCCCCGCTGACGATAGTGGCCCACCACTTTCCGCACCGCTTGGGCAATGTCCTCCACGTCCTCTTGCGTGTGGAACGGGCTGATGGGCAGGCCAAACCCGCGTCCCATTATCTCCTCGCCGTTCGGGCACTCCACCAGCCGGTAATCCACGGGACGCTCGCGCCCATAGTCGAACGGAAAGCGGCTGGCGCCATAGCAGTTCGGCTCGGCGAGGAACGGATTGCGGTACAGCGGTCCTTCCTGCCCCGACCCGATGTATGGCCCCGTCGCCGGAACCCCCTCCGCACTCACCACCGCGGCGAACTCATCGGCGGAGCAGCCCAGGCGCTCGGTGTCGAGCGTGAAACGTAAGCCCCAGTAGGTGTGCCGATCACCCGGCCGCACGCGCTGCGGGGTCACTTCATCAATGTCGGCGAGGTGATCGAAAAGCTGGTGGGCGGCGTTGATCTTACCCGCGATGTAGCCGTCCACCTTCTCCAGCTGCACCTGAAGCACGGCCGCCATCATCGCGTTCAGCTTGTAGTTGGGCGCCAGGAAGTAGTTGGCATATGGCCGGCCGGCGTAGGGGCCGGGGTCGCGCGGCAGCGCAGCGTCCGAGAATAGGAGCGCACGCTCCCACAGCACCTCGTTGTCGGTCAGCACCGCGCCCCCGCCGCCGGCCGACAGGTGCTTACCGCCGAAGCTGAACCCGGCAATATCGCCCATGCTGCCGACGACTTGGCCCTGGTAGCGAGCAAAGTGGGCCTGAGCGCAGTCCTCGATAAGGAACAGATCGTGCCGCCGGGCAATTTCCTGTAGCGCCTGCATATCGCAGGGATTACCGAAGAGATGCACTCCGATGATCGCCCGGGTTCGCGGCCCGATCTTGGCCTCGACATCCTGCGGATCGAGCGTGAACGTGTCATCAACGTCGGCAAAGATCGGCACGCAGTTATGCAGTAAGGCACCGATAATGCTGCCGCCGGCAGTCCACGGCGTCACGATGATCTCGTCGCCCGGATCGGGGTTGATCGCCCCGACGCAGACGTGCATGGCCGAGGTGCCTGAGTTGACCCCGATGGCATGCTTTACGCCGTGCCGCGCAGTGAACTCCCGCTCGAATTCCCGTCCCGGATGCCGGTCAAAGCCGGAGCGGAGCACGTCGCCGACGGCGGCGATATCCTCGTCGCCAAACTCGTGCGACGGACCGAACGGCGCCGTCCGTACCGGTGTCCCACCTTCAATCGCCAGTCGCTCGCCCATCTCTGCCTCCTCGCTCCTATCCCGGTCATTCCCGCGCAAGCGGGAATCCCTGTCCCCCCGTCGCAACGGGGGGACCATAGGGGGGCGGGTCCCTCGACCACCACCCACTACCCACCCCCCAATCAAAGATCACCCCCAGTAAGTCGCCGGGGCTGTCTCGCATGATGTCATAAATCCGCGGCGCCTCCGTTACCGGCAGGCGATGGCTCACGATTGGCTCGATCCCGATGGTGCCGAGCCGGATGAAGTGCAGCAGCAGCCGCAAGTCCTCGACGGTAAAGTGCGAGGACGATTCGATAGAGGCACTCAAGCTGTGGATCATGCCATGATAGAACGTGGCCTCTTGCCGCATGGCTAGGGCGCCGACGACGCCGTTCCGGGCGAGCAGCCGCTCCCGGTGAATGTCCAAGAAGAAGGACGGTACACCGCACGCATCCACAATGCGGTCATACGGTCCGCCCTGCTTGAGGAGCACCGCGCCGTCCGGTGCAGCGACGTTGATAACCCGGTGCGCCCCTAGCTGCCGGGCAATATCCAGGCGCCGCCGGTTGACATCCGTCACCGTGACGTAGGCGCCGAAAGCTCGCGCCGTCTGCGCCACGGCTTGACCGGCCGGTCCCAGGCCGGCCACCCAGACCTGTTGTCCCGGCCTAATGCGGATGCGCCGCGAGTGCCGCATACCCACGCCGGTAATGCCCAGCAGCGCACACCACTCGTGCTCGATGTCGGCCGGGAGCTTGACACAGAGCCGCGCCCGTTCGTTGCTTGCTGCCAGGTCAAGGCAATGCCAGGGACGGTGGCCGCCGTGGTTCCCGATAAACACCGTGTCGCCCGCAGCGAAACCCTCCACCTCGCCGCCGACCGCTACCACCTCGCTCACGTGCTGATACCCGCAGCGGTAGGGGTACCGCACTCGCCCGGAGTCGTTCATCAGGACGTGCCGCTCGGTGCCGTTCGTCACGCCGGAGTAGCGGGTGCGCGTCACCATCTCCGTCGGGCCGGGCGCCGGCGGCGGCCCCAGGTCGCAAAACCCCGCGGCGCCACAGTCCTTGAACTCGATGCCGACATTCCCCATCGGTCGCAACCTCCCCCACAGCGCCGGCCCTCGGGCGGAGCGGCTGCCGCACCCACCATACGTCAATCCCGCGCGCCCGAGAATTCACGTCCCCCTGCACTGCGGGGGGACCATAGGGGGGCTATCCCCAGCCACTCCCCCGGCTGCGCCGGTCTTTTCTGCCGCACCAACGCTCTGTGTTCTCTGTGGCTACCCCATCATCTCCACGGGTTGCCCGGTGACGATGGACTCGAACACCGCATCAATGACCCGCATCTGCGCGATACTGTACTCCGGCGGGATACGGTGCGGCTGGCCGGTAGCGAGACAGTCGCACAGATGACGTAGCTGATTGGTGATCTGGTGCTGCGGCGCAAATTCGGTCGTCTCTACACCATCCGCCGTGTGATGCTCCAGCGTCACCGGCCGGCGCTCATTGTTCCACGCCAACCCCGCGCGGAGTAGCCCCTCGGACCCACTGATCTCGACCTCCTGCGACGGCCACTGACTAAACCCCACCGTAAGCTGCGCGGTCCGCTCGCCGGGAAAGAGAAGCGTCACAGTCGCGGCCTCCTCAACCTCCACGCCGGCACGCGCCGTCGCAAAGACGCGGCTCGGCTCGGCGTCCAGGATGTAACGGGCATGGTGAATGGTGTAGCAGCCGAGGTCGAAAATGCTCCCGCCGCCTTGGGCACGGTTGAACCGCCAGTTCAGTTCCGGCCGGCGCCTCGCAGCCCTGATCCCGGTGCAGAAGGTGCTGCGAACGGTCCGCACCTCGCCAATCGCTCCGGCCTCTACCAATGCTTTCGTCTTCAGGTGCAGCGGATGGTGGCGAAACTTGAACGCCTCCGCGAGCAGGACGCCGTGCTCACGGGCGGCAGCGACCATCTGCTCGGCCTCGGCTGCATTCGCGGCAAAGGGCTTCTCGCACAGGATCGCTCGCACGCGCCGCGACCGCGCCAGCCGAATCGTCGTGTCGGCATGGGCCGTGCCCCAGGTGCAGACAATGGCCACGTCCAGGTGCTCCGCGGCCAGCATCTCGTCCAGGTCCAGATACCGGTGCGGCACGTCATACTGGTCCCCATAGCGGTGTAGGGCCGCCTCCGAGACGTCGCAGATCGCGCAGAGGTCTACGTCATCCAAGGCTTGGCAGGCGAGGCCATGCGCGCGGGCAATGCCGCCGGTACCGACGATGCCCACCCGGTAGGTGGTCCGTACCTCTGAACTCTCCACACCCATCACCATCTCCCCGGAGCCGGCATTCCGGGTAGGTTATACCAAGTCGGCTGCGAAGCACTCGACCCTAGTAGACTAGACTAATGGTAGTGGAACGTGTCGCAACCGATGGAGGATGGCACCGATGAAGAGGCACGGTTCTCGGCCGGCGGGGCGGCTCCGACGCCGGCGCGTTGGCGCGGTAGCCGCCGCGGCAGCCCTGGCGGTGGCCGGCTGCGATGGTCGGTCGTCCGACGGCGACGCGGCCGGCGGCTCGGCCACGGGGCAGCAACCGGCCGGGGAGACGGCCCCGGACTTCGCGTTCGTCGCCTACCAGGGTGAAGCAGTGCTCGGTGGGAAGGAGCTTGCTTTTTCCGGCATCCTCCAGCAGGGCAAGCCGGTCGCGCTCAACTTCTGGGCCGGACTCTGCCCGCCCTGCCGGCTGGAGATGCCGGAAATGCAGGAGGTCTACGACGAGTACCAGGACCGTATCCTGCTCCTCGGTGTGGACATCGGCCCGTTCGCCGGCCTTGGCTCGCGCGACGACGGCCAGGCGCTGCTCCGGGAGCTTAAGATCACCTACCCCGCCGGCACGACGTTCGATGCCGGGGTCCCGCAAGCCTACAAGCTGCTCGGTCTGCCGGTCACGGTGTTCATCACCCCGGACGGTGCCATCGTCAAGCGGTGGACGGGCCTACTGACCAAGGCGAAGCTGATTGAGCTGGTGCAGGAGCTATTGGCCGCCTCCGGCTAATGACGATTGGAGAGAACCACCATGCTCGATATGGAGCACGGACACAGCGGCGGCAGAGTCAGCCTGCTCTTGTCCTACGTGATTCCCGCGGCACTGGTGACGGGCGTCCTTCTCGCGCTGATCGCCGTGCAGAGTAGAGCGGAGGCCTCGACCGCCAACGTCGCGGCGCTACTGCCCGTCGGCTACGCTTTTGGCGCCGGCATGGTCGCCAGCGTCAATCCGTGCGGCTTCCTCATGCTGCCCTCGTACCTCGCCTACCACCTCGGCACGGAGGAGACCGGTTTCTACGAGGCGGCCGCCGCCAGACGGGCGCTCAAGGCCCTCGTGTTGGCCGCCGTCGCTACCGGCGGTTTCGTGGCGATCTTCGCCGCCGCCGGCGCCGTCATCGCGGCCGGCGGGCAATGGCTCGTCAACGTCTTCCCCTATGCCGGCATCGCCATCGGCGCGGCGATGAGTGTGCTTGGCCTGTGGCTGCTCGTCACGCGCCGGACCATCGGCATCATGGCTGCCGGCCGCGTGGGTATCTCGCCGCAGCGCAACTTGCGAAACGTCTTCCTGTTCGGCATCGCCTACGCGACCGGCTCCCTCAGCTGCACCCTGCCGATCTTCCTCGTCGTCGTCGGCACCGCACTGGCCGGCCGGGATGCGTTGCACGCCTTGAGCCAGTTCATCGGTTACGCCCTGGGCATGGGCACAATCCTCGTCGCCGTGACCATCGGCGCGGCGCTGTTCCGCGGGGCCGTAGCCCGGCTGCTCCGCGCGGTCGTCCCCTACGTCCACCGCACGAGCGCCCTGTTCCTGCTCGGGGCCGGCGTGTACCTCCTCTACTACTGGCTGTTCTACGCCAGCGCGTTCTTCTAGGGGGGCGTGTCCCCTCCCCGTCCCTCCCCCGTCCCGACGGGGGAGGGAGTCTGTCCGTCCCCCCGCCGCAGCGGGGGGACCTATAGGGGGGCTATATCCCACTACCCGATTAAGTTGTCAACTTTCATTAGGGAGGGGGGTTGGGGGTAGGTCCACCCCATACGCATCAATTTAAGCGCCCGCTGCCACCATCAACAGCAACTGGGCGGTATTTGGAGCTTGGCGGCGGCGGTTCAGCCGACAGCCGGCGGCGATGCCGGTGGCGATCTGGCGGATTGCTGTGGGGAGCGTGAGCACCCCCGTCAAGGCGTGGGCCAGGAGCACCGCCTCCTGGCGCATGGTTTGGGCCGCTTGGACCAAGCTGCGATCCGGATACTGCCAGCAACTGACCAAGCGCACCCAATGCTGCACCACCACCGCGATCAGCTTGGCGTAGACCTCGCTGCGGATGCGCCAAGGCTGGGTGCTGCGCCATTCGTCTACCAGGCCATCTTGCTTCCACAACTTGAACAGCAACTCGATCTGCCAGCGCACCCGGGCCAGCACCAGCACCTCCTGGGTCTGCAGCAGCGACGCTGGCGTATTGGTGATGAGGATGGTCCAATCGGCCTGCTGCAACTGCGCCTGGTTGAGGGGGCGGCCGCGGCGGCGCGCCGCGCGCTGCAACCGCCGGCGCCGGCTGGCGGCCACCGCGGCGGGGACCCGCGCGACCACCAAGCGGACCGGCAGGTGCTGCTGGTGACCGATCCGGACGGGGAGGTCGAGCCAGGTCTGGTGCTGGTGCCGGAGCCAGCGCCCCAACGCTACTTGCTCCCCCGTGTCCAGGAAGACGGCGGTGCGAACCGGCAGACGAGCGAGAAAGAAACTGCCCGGTGCCGTCAAGGTCTGCAGGGTCTCCAGACAGAAGTAGCCGCGGTCGGCCAGATACAAAGCGCCCGCTGGCACCGGGGCCAGGCGGAGGGTGGCGGGCCGGTCATTGGCGCGCGCTGGCTCCGGCTCCGGCCCCTGCAACCGCCCGGTGCAGAGATCCCAGCGCACTTGCCGCTTGAGGCCCGCGCGGGGCGGGGTGGTGTCCGCACGGCTCGCGGGCCAGCAGGTCGCGAGGGCTGCGGGCAAGGTGATGGTGGTGCGGTCCTGCACCAGCACGGCCGCAAAGCGGCGCAAGAGCGGGATGGCCACCGGTTCGGCCTGGATCACCTGGGTCACGGCGCTGGCCAAGACCTGCTCCAAGCCCGCGGCGGTCGCGGCCGTGAAACGTTGCTGCAGCGCCTGGGGGGTGATCGTGATGCCCAAGCGAGCCGCCATCTGGGTCAACTGCTGCAGCGTGGCCGCTGGCTCCGCCAGCCAGCCCAAGACCAAGGTCTGCACCAAGCCCGCGCCGGTGAGCTTGGAGCGACGCTGCACACAACCGGTTTGCCGGGCAACGGTCTCCGCCGTGGTCGTCAAGAGGGTCCGCATCGTCCGGGCGACGTGTGGTATGGTCGTCATCGGGGAAGCTCCTGGCGGCGGGTGTGCGGCTGACTACCCACATGATGCCAGGAATGCTTCCCCGTTCTCCTTAGCTTGATGCGTATGGGTTGGGGGTAGGTCCACCCCCTCTACCCCACCTACACCACCAGTTCATCCAACCGCGGCCCGAACACCTGCTTGAACTTCAGCAGCCGCTCCACCATCCACGCCCGGATTTCCGCCAGCGCCTCCTCGTCATCATCAATGCTTCCGGGGCGATAAGCCGCTATGCAAGAACCGCCTCCGCCGTGCTTTTCTAGCCAGCGAAGGCTTTCGCCGAGTTCGGATTCAACGGCCGTTCTGTTTTCCCTCAGTTGGTCAAATACACTTCTTCGAGCTACCCTGTGCATCAACTCAACCCAGGCTTCTTTTCTACGCGGCTGGAAACTGGCGGTGTAATCAATGCCCTCCGCATGGCTGCTCACAACACACCAACTTCTGCCTGTGATGTTAGGCTCCTCTGCGAAGCACCCATCCTTTCGCAAAACATCTACAAGCTCTTGGTAAAACGCTTGGTATCGCTGCCTTCTCCCCCTTCGTCTCGACACATTGCCTGTCGGTCTGACGGTCCGCTTGCGCCATTCGCTGGGCGTGACTACAGGTTTGAAATAGGGAGCGCGCCGCGAGTTGTCAATCTGCCACAGCTCAACCTCTACCCCAAAGAACTCCGTATCTTCCCCGGTGCGACGATTGAGAAAGTCTAGGGCGTCCCGGTGCTCGTCCCGGAAGTTCTTGGCAATCCAAACGACGACGTTCGCGTCAAACCCGGCCGCATAGGTGAGCAGTTGACCGAGGTGCGGGTTATCGGTCCCTTCCAGTTGATTCTCGATGACTACCGGGCGGTTGTCCTGGTCACGCGCCAGAATGTCCAGCGCGTAGCTGCCAACTGAGGCCTCCAGGTCTTCCACTTCAAGGTCCATTTCCAACGCTTCACCTAGCACCCCTATGTTCTCCGCCAACCAAGGCGTGAATTCCTTCGCCTCATGGGACCAGACGTCGCGGAGTTCCACCCTCTGGATAGTCCCCAAATCCGGCCCGCCGCCGCTCTCTCCCTCGGAGTCACTCATCACCCGCTCCCCTAGGCCCACCCGTCCGCATCAGTCGCCGCTAGTCAGCGGACAGTATAGAGCAAGTCCCTCGCCCTCACCCCGGCCCATCCCCCGCCCGGCGTCTCAAACTCCCTTCCCTTCAGGGAGGGGCCGGGGGTAGGTCCGCAGCCCGCACAACACACCCCCTCTCCAAATGTTGGAGAGGGGGCCGGGGGGTGAGGCCAGTCCCCCGCCTCATCTCCCATCCTGCTCATCCCCTCATCCTGCAAATCCTGATGCTGACGAAATCCCGCCCCCCAGGCCGTTGTCTTCTCCCACCATCCGCCTATATGAGCTACCGTTGGGATGTGGCAGATGCAAGACCATCCTGGAGCACCGGGCACCGCCCGGCAGGAAAGTACACACATCATCGTGTCAACTTACGACGGTGGCACCGCCACCCAGCCGAGGGCACCGGGTCATGAGCGACCCCACGCCGCCCTGTGCGCGGCGCGGCATGGCCGTCTGAGTGCCGCTTCTACGGCACCGGGTGCTGACATACCCCGCGCTACTTCAGCGCGGGCGCCGGGTCAGTACTGTCAGAGTGCCGCCCCGAGGGCACCGGGTCATGGCCGGCCCCTCGCCATCACGGCGGGTGTGTCCGGCCATGACCGTCTGAGTGCCGCCCCTATCGCCACCGTATCCTCGCCGGCCGGCCCGCACCGGCTGCGCCAGGTAATCTTGCCCCGCACTCCTGCCACTCCCAACACCCTGACCTACCCGCACACCCACCGAGACACCACCCACAACCGCACCACGCGCTCCCACTGTCTCAACTGTCATTCCCATGAAAGCATGTCCCGTACCCCGATACGGGGCGGGAATCCACGTCCCCCCGTCGCAACGGGGGGACCACAGGGGGGCTACGCACCGGCCACTTGCCCCACTACCGGCCGCCGTGCGGACTCCCCTTCCCTGCCAGGGAAGGGGCCGGGGGACAGGTCAAAGCCGCACCACACCTGGCACTATCCGTGCGGCTGCGGCCTGTCAGAGGTTAGGTCCAAACCACTACCCACCCATCAAGTGCATCCTGCCATCCAGGTTCCGCCCCACCCGCGGTCTTGCTCCACCGCGGCCGCAGGCGGTCTCCACCAGCACCCCTCCCGCGCCCCACCGCCACGCGCTCACCGAAAACCTACCCCAGTCTGGCCATTCCCTCCCCTGGAGCTTGCTCCGGGGGAGGGTTAGGGAGGGGGCGCTGACCGGGACTACTCCCACGCGCCTACCGCCCCTGCCATTCCGGCGCGCGCTTCTCCTGGAAGGCCGCCAGCCCTTCTTGCGCGTCCGCCGTCGCGCCGACCCGCTCGAAGATTGTCGTCGCCACGTTCAAGCGGTCGTGGAGCGACAGGTGCAGTCCCCGCACCGTCGCCTCCTTCATCGCCCGCACGGCCAGCGGCGCGTTCTGCAGTATCGTGCCGGCCAGCGCCTCGACCTTGGGCAACACCTCCCCCTCCGGCACCACGTAGTTGACCAGTCCCAGCGACAGGGCCTCGGATGCCGGCAAGAAATCCCCCGTGAGCAGCAGTTCCAGTGCCTGCCCCAGCGCCACGCGCTGCCCCAGGATGACCGGTCCGCTGATGGACGAAATCCCCCGTTTCGTCTGCGGCCAGCCGAATTGCGCCGTCTCGGCCGCCACCCGAATGTCGGCGCCCAGGGCGATACCGGCCCCTTGCGCCAAGCAGTAGCCGTTGACCGCTGCGATGATCGGCTTCCAGATATGCTGCACCATGAAATACAGCTCATCAGTGCTGCCGGCGCTGGTCTTCCCGCCGCTGCCCATCTCCTCCAGATCGTGCCCAACAGAGAAAGCCCGCCCCGTGCCGGTGACGATGCCCAGCCACACCTCCGGGTCATCCCGCAGATTGGTAAAGGCCTCCCACAAGCCCTCCAGCATCTCCCGGTTCATCGCGTTCAGCTTCTCCGGCCGGTTCATCGTGATCGTCGCCACCCGCCCCCGCACTTCATATTCCACCAGTCCCATCGCGTTCCTCTCTTTCCCCACCCGTACCCACCCCGGTTACTCACCCGTCATTCCCGCGCAGGCGGGAATCCATGTCCCCCCGCCGCCGCGGGGGGGCCACAGGGGGGCAAGTCCCACCCCGCCGCCGCCGCTCCGCCATTCCCCCGCCCCATCGGAAATCCAGCGAAATCTGACTATTCCCAACTAACTCCGTATCGCATCCAGCTTCCGGTTGATGCGCGTCCACTTCCATTTGATCGGCTCATCCAGCGAGGGCACACCCTGGTAGGTCCGCCCCCGGGGTACGACCTGGAAAATCGGCTTGCCCATGCCACGAGCGAGCTTCACTTCCGTCTCGACGCCGGGCGCATTGTGCGTATCCGGACCCACGAGCACGATCACCGCATGACAAGAGCGAATTGCCTCCCACGCCTTATTCACCCACTTCTTAGTCGGATAGGCCTCCCTGAGTGAACAGTCGTGGATGCAGTGTTCAGTGTGTTCTTCGGCCTGTGTGTAGAAGTTATTCTTGAGATCGTTGTCCTTATCGAACTCGAAGCTCACGAATATGCGGAGTGTTTTTCTGCTCGGTGCCATATTTGCCCTCCCGCTGCCGGCTGCTGCGCTGCGGCACCCACCTAACTATAGGCATCGCCGCCGTCACCGCGCCCGCCACTCGCCATTCCCCTTCCCTTCAGGGAGGGGGCCAGGGGGTAGGTCCGCCCTACCCAATGACCTACGGCCCGCAACCCGGTCCATGCTACGATGAAGCACGGACCTATCTGCCCGGTCTCCGACATACCCCCCCTCTCCACTTGGTGGAGAGGGGGCCGGGGGGTGAGGCATGGACGGCCAGCACGAAGGGAGAGCACCCGATGGCACGGACAGGCGGTGAGCTGATTGTTGATGCGCTCGTGCGCGCGGGGGTTCGTCACGCCTTCGGCATCGCCGGCGTCCACAACTTGCCCATCTACGATGCCATCCACGACCAGGACACCCTCGTCAGCTTTGCGACCCGCCACGAGCAGGGCGCCGCCTACATGGCCGACGGCTACGCCCGTGCCTCCGGCCGCCCCGGCGTTGCGCTCGTCACCACCGGCCCCGGCCTGACCAATACCGTCACGCCGCTCGCCGGGGCCTGGTCCGACTCCGTCCCCCTCCTGGTCATCGGCACCGCCGGAGAGTTGCCCCTGCTGGGCAAGTACAAGGGCTACCTCCACGAGTTCAAGGACCAATCCGGCGTGATGGCCGCCGCTGCCGGCACCCGCCTCGTCACCCACGTCACAGACCTGGAGCAAGCCACGCTGGAGGAGTTGTCCCGGATGCAGACCGGGCGCCCGCGTCCGACGGCGCTGGAAGTGCCCATTGACGTGCTGGAACAAGCAGCCGACGTGCCCGCTGCATCGTTGCCGCCGATTCCGCCGCCCCAGTCGCCATCGGAAGAAGCCGTTGCCCGCACCGCCGACCTCCTGCGTCGAGCCAAGTACCCGTTGCTCTTCGCCGGCGGCGGCGTGGGCCGCGCGGACGCCAGCGACGTGCTGCTCCAATTGGCCGAGCGGCTGCGCGCCCCGGTGCTCACCACGATCAGCGGCAAGGGCGCTATTCCCGATACCAGCCTCTGGTCGGCCGGCTGCACCTGGCGCACCTCCTCCGGCCCGACCGACGGCTACCCGGCCCTCTGGCGTCAAGCCGACGTCGGCCTGGTGGTCGGCAATCGCTTGACCGGCATGGCCACCCGCGCCTGGCGCCTGCCCTTGCCGCCCACCCTCGCCCACCTCGACCTCGACGCCAGCGAGATGGGCAAGAGCTACCCGGTCGCCGAACGTCTGGTTGGCGACGCGCGGCTGGGGCTGGAAATGCTGCTGGCCGCCCTGGAAGACGGCGATAGCGCCAGTTGTTGGAACCCCCACGACGTGCGCGCTGCCCGCGATGCCGATGACGCCGCCGGCGAGCAGCGTTGCCCCGAGGCGCTGCAGTTGGTGCGGGCACTGCGGGCCGGCCTACCCCCGGCGGGCATCCTCGCCTGCGACCAAGCCATCGCCTGCTACTGGTGCGTCCGCCACCTCCCGACGCTCGCGCCGCGCCGGTTTCTCTATCCCGCCGGCTCGGCCTCGCTCGGTTTCGGCCTGCCGGTCGGCATTGGCGCCCAGATTGCCCAACCCAACACGCCGGTCGCCGTGCTCGCCGGCGATGGCGGCCTCCTGTTCACCCTGCAAGAGCTGGCGACCGCGGTGCAGTACGAGCTACCCATCGCCGTGATCGTCGTCAACGACAACGCCTACGGCATGATTAAGGCGGCCCAGCAGCGCCGCAACGGCAAGGTCCTCGACACCGACCTCCGCAACCCCGATTTCGTCGCGCTCGGCCGGGCGTTCGGCGCCCACGCCGAGCGGCTGTCCCATATTGACGAGCTACCCGGCGCCATGACCGCCGCCTTCCGGCGTTCCGGCCCGTCGCTCCTGGAGCTACAGTTGGCCCTAGCCCCACCATTCCACTAGGAGACCTGTGCGTAACCCGTCATTCCCGCGAAAGCATGTCCCGTACCCCGATACGGGGCGGGAATCCAGACTCCCCTTCCCTGCCAGGGAAGGGGCCGGGGGTTAGGTCCACCCCCTCTCCACTTGGTGGAGAGGGGGCCGGGGGGTGAGGCCAAGAAAGCAACAGAGCAACCGCCATGACCACCACAACCACCCGCCCGGCCACGGCCGCGAAGTACCCCAAGCGGCTGGACGACCTACGCCGCCTGCTGGATGCCGTCGGCTGGGAAGAGCTGCAGGAAGAGTTCGAAGGCCGGTCGCCGCCGCGCCTCGCCATCGTCGGCCCGGTGAATTCGGGTAAATCCACCCTGTTCAATGCCATCGCCGGCGCCGAGCACTCCGAGGTATCGGCGGTACCAGGGACGACCACCACGGCCATCGAGCAGCCGGTCGGCCCCCTCCGGCTGGTAGACACGCCGGGCGCCGGCGAGCCGGGCGACGATAAGCGCTGGACTACCGCGTGGCGGCAAGTCCTAGCAGCCAACGCGGTGCTCCTGGTCCTTGATGCGGCGGCGGGCGTGCGCCAAGCGGACGTGACCCTCTGGCAGCAAATCGCCGCCCGCGAATCGCCGGCCGTGATTGCCCTGAACAAAATCGATCTGCTGCGCGGTGACGACCTCACCGCAGCCATCGCCGTCGCCGAGCTGCATCTCGGCACGAAAGTCATCCCGATCTCCGCCGAGCGCGGCATCAACGTCGCCGACCGGCTCATGCCGGCAATCCTCGATCTGGATCTACCCCTCACCATTGCCCTCGGCCGCGCGCTACCCGGCTTCCGCCGCACGGCCGCCGAGCGTACCGTGCGTGAAGCCGCCGGGCTGGCCGCCGCCGCCGGCGCCGAACCGGTCCCGTTTGTGGACATTCCCCTCGTGTTGGCGGCGCAGATACGCATGGTGCTCCGCGTCGCCGCCATCTACGGCGAGACGCTCGACGCGGAGCGGGCCAAGGAGATCGTCGGCGCGGTCATGGGCGGGATGCTGGTCCGCACGGCGGCCAGGCAGGTGGCCCGGCTGGTGCCCGTCGTCGGTTGGGCCGCCGCCGGCGGCGTCGCCGCGGCCGGCACCTACGCCCTCGGCCGTGCCACAATCGAATACTTTGCCAGCGGCAAGACGCTCGGCCAGCGCCAGCTACGCGACTTGTACCGCCGAACCCTTCAGATGCCGCCGCCATCCGACCTCGTTCCCGACAAAGCGCAGGTCCGGCGCCAGCTGCGCGATCTGTACCGCTGGATGCGCCGCCAGCCACCAGAGAACCTCGCCACCGAGCCGCCGCCGAACGACCCACGGCCCGCCCGCGCTGACCAGCCGCCATCAGCCGACCCATCGCCCGACCACGCTGACCAGCCGGCGCCAGCGGAAGCACCCCCCAAACCGCGTAGATCGTTCGGCCGACGGCGGATAGGTGCTCTCTACCGCCGGGTACGCCGCAAGCTCCCTTCAACCGACCCCACCGATCCCCCCGACTGGACCAGGTAGCCCGCCCCACCGTCATTCCCCCGCAAGGAGACCTTTGCATAACCCGTCATTCCCGCTTTCGGAGACCTTTGCGTAACCCGTCATTCCACGCCAGCATGTCCCGTACCCCGATACGGGACGGGAATCCATCCTGCTCATCCCTGCATCCTGCAAATCCTGATGCAGACAAGAAAACCTACCCCTATCAGGGGTTAGGCCCACTCCCCCTCTCTACATGGTGAGACCTTTGCATAACCCGAGTTGCTGGCGTCGGTCGTGCCCTGGAGCGCGTGGTGCTCTGGCGCGGGCGTGCCGCCCCCTGGCGCCAGCGCGTCTGCCTGGCACCGGCCCCGGCGCGCCTACGGCATGACCACCCCCGGCTCCGGTCGGGGCAGCAGGCGCTCGGCGCGGCGCAGGTTGTACGCGAGACACTTGCACCACAGTTCCGTCGTATTGCGTGCCAAGCCCAGGTAGCGCACCCGCCGGTAGCGATACAGCCGCTTCAGCGTCCCGAACACTTGCTCCACTGGCGCCCGCACCCGCGCGATCAAGCGATTGCGTCGCCGTTGCCAGTACGGTAAGCGGGCCTGGTACTTGTGGGAGCGATGCATGATCCGATCCTTGATCCCCCGGCGCTTCAGCCAGCGCCGCCGGTGTTTGGACTCATAGGCCCGGTCGGCGTACACTGCCGCTTCATCCCCCAGGATCAGCGTGTCCGCCACCGTGCTCTCGGCGATCCGGGCTGCGGTCAAGCACGCGGTGCGGATCAGCCCCGAGCCGGCATCCACTCCGAGATGCACCTTGTAGCCAAAGTGCGCCTGGGCCCCCCGGCCGGCCCAGGCGGCATCCGGATCGGTCGGACTCTTGGCGCCCGGCTGGGCCGTCCCCGTGGGCCGGCGCGCCTGGGCTTGCACCAACGTCGCGTCCAGCAATGTGCCCGCCTTGACCACCAGGCCGTGGGCCGCCAACTGGCGACTGACTTCCGCGAACAATGCCGCGGCCAGCCCGCGGGCGGTCAACTGTTGGCGGAAGCGACTGATCGTGGCGTAGTGGGGCGCCTCGTCCGCCAGCCCCAACCCGACGAACCGGCGGAAGGACAAGCGGTCACACAGCGCGGCGGCCATCTCCGGATCCGAGGCGGCGTACCATTGTTGGAGGAGCAGCACCTTGACCAACATCAGGGGCGGATAGCTCGGCCGGCCCGTGGGGGCGGCATAGATGTCCTGCACCACCGCGCCCAACCGGTCCCAGTCAAAGAGTTGCGCCAAGCGTTCCAAGCGCGGGTTGCGCCCGATCTGCGGTGGCAAATCGGCCTCGATCGGCAGGTGGTTCCCGATCTTGCGTTGCATCGTGCCCCCTCGTGCGGCTGGTTAGTGGTAGCCTTCCTTACCACCCCGCGGCCTCCTTATGCAAAGGTCTCATGGTGGAGAGGGGCCCGGGGGTGAGGCTGAATGGGGTAGGTACGGGGCAAGCCGTAGGGGCGCAACATGTTGCGCCCGTCCCCCCGCCGCAGCGGGGGGGCCACAGGGGGGCCACATCCCACTACCCGATTAAGTTGGCAACCTTCATCATCGCGCCCAGGCGCTCGTCATTCCGGCGGAAGCCGGAATCCATCCTGCTCATCCCTCCATCCCGAAAATCCTGATGCAGACAAAAACCTACCCTTGTGAGGGGTGAGGCCCGCATCCCCCGCACTAGCCGGATAGATTCGCCTCGGCTAGACTATTGCGGAACCCAACCTACCGAACGGAGAGGGGAGCAGAAGCATGAAACTGGTCACATTTACCGGAGCAGCGGGCGGCAACCGCGTCGGTGTGCCGCACGGCGATACCATCATTGATCTGACCGCCGCCGGCGATGCCGCCGGTCTCGGTGCAGATGCCCTTCATCAGCTCCACAGCGTCAAGGCGCTGTTGGGCGCCGGTGACGCCGGCCACGCGGCCGCGCAACAGGCGCTCGATTTCGCCGCCGGCCGGAGCGGTGCCTGGACGGTGCCGGCGGCCGATGCATCCCTGCAGGCGCCCATCCCGCGTCCCGACAAAATCTTCCTCCTCGCCGGCAACTACATGGCGCACCGCGAGGAAGGCGAGACCGGCCCGGTCGAGGTCGCGGCCGTACCCGAGGTCTTTATGAAGCCGGTCACGTCGGTCATTGGCCCGGAGGACGCCATCCTCCTGCCCGGACCGATCTGTACCACGGTGGACTACGAAGGCGAGTTGGGCGTCGTCATCGGCAAGACGGCCCGCAACGTCAGCAAAGCGGACGCCCTATCCTACGTCGGTGGCTACGTGAACTTCAACGACGTATCGGGCCGTGAGCTGGACCCGGGGATCGAGCGTGAGGAGACCGCGCGCAGCGGCTTCTTCGACTGGCTAGTCGGCAAGTGGTTCGATACCTTCGCGGCGATGGGCCCCTCCCTCGTCACGGCGGACGAGATCGCCGATCCGCAGGACCTCACCCTCGAAACCCGCGTGAACGGCCAGCGGCGGCAGTACGGCACCACCGCCGACATGATCTTCTACATCGCCGATACCATCGAATGGATCAGCAAGTTCATCACCCTCGCGCCCGGCGATGTCATCGCCACCGGCACCCCGGCCGGCGTCGGCTCGGTGCAGGAGGTGTACCTCCAGGCCGGCGACGTGGTGGACGTTGAAATCACCGGCCTCGGCACCTTGAGCAACACCGTCGCCGCCTCCTGACCACCACCGGCCGGCGAAACCCGTCCCCCCGCCGCAGCGGGGGGACCATAGGGGGGCTGGCCCCTCACAAGGGTAGGTTTTTCTGTAGGGGCGCGATGAATCGCGCCCGCGCCCCCGTCATTCCCGCTTTCGGAGACCTTTGCGTAACCCGTCATTCCCGCGAAAGCGGCAATCCACCCCCTCTCCACATGGTGGAGAGGGGGCCGGGGGGTGAGGTCTGCCCCCCCCCACGGCCCCCCATCCTGTCCATCCTGTCCATCCATGTAAATACCTACCCCTGCGAGGGGGGCCATAGGGGGGCTGGCCCCTCACAAGGGTAGGTTTTATCTGTAGGGGCGCGATGAATCGCACCCGCGCCCCCGTCATTCCCGCTTTCGGAGACTTTTGCGTAACCCGTCATTCCCGCGAAAGCGGGAATCCACCCCCTCTCCAAATGTTGGAGAGGGGGCCGGGGGGTGAGGCCTGCCCCCCCCACGGCCCCCCATCCTGCCCATCCTTCCATCCCGCAAATCCTGATGTAGACAAAAAAACCTACCCCTGCGAGGGGGACCATAGGGGGGCTGGCCCCTCACAAGGGTAGGTTTTCCTGTAGAGGCGCGATTCATCGCGCCTGCGCCCCCGTCATTCCCGCTTTCGGAGACCTTTGCGTAACCCGTCATTCCCGCGAAAGCGGGAATCCACCCCCTCTCCACATGGTGGAGAGGGGGCCGGGGGGTGAGGCTGAATGGGGTAGGTACGGGGCAAGCCGTAGGGGCGCAACATGTTGCGCCCGTCCCCCCGCCGCAGCGGGGGGACCACAGGGGGGCCACATCCCACTACCCGATTAAGTTGGCAACCTTCATCATCGCGCCCAGGCGCTCGTCATTCCGGCGGAAGCCGGAATCCATCCTGCTCATCCTTCCATCCCGAAAATCCTGATGCAGACAAACAACCTACCCCTGTCAGGGGTTAGGTCAAACGCCGCCCATGGCCCGATGCCGCTGAGGTCCCCACCCGGTCGAGCCGGCGCATGGCCGCGGCGAGCAGGATGGTCAGCACGACGGCGCTCACCGGGAAGACGACGATCACTTGCAGCGCCGTGAGCAATCCCCAGTGCTCGGCGATCAGGCCGATCAGCGGAACGACCAGCCCACCAACCCCGAAGGCAAACCCCACCATCATGCCGCTCGCCAGGCCCACGTTCTCCGGCCACAGGTCTTGTGCCATCACGACGGTCACGGCGAACGACGACACTAGGAAGAATCCGGCCAGCGATAGCGCCGTCGCGGCCACGATGCCCTGGCTGTTGAGGAAGATCAGCAGCGCCGGTGTCATCAACGCCAGCGTTGCCGCCAGCACCCGCAGGCGACCGACCCGGTCGGAGAGCGGGCCGCCCAGCAACGTACCGATGGCGCCGCTGACCAGCAGCAGCGAGAGCATCCGGCTCGCCGTCGTTTCGGACGCGCCCACCACGTCAATGTAGTACAGCGGGATAAACGTGTTCAGACTGACGGTCGCGGCCGAGCGCAGGATCACCACCAGCGTTAGCAGGCTCATCGGCGCGAGCCGCGCCCGCAGCGGCGCCGCCAAGCCGCCACCGAAGCGGCGCAAGGCTACGGGCTGTTGTCGGGGCACGCGCCACCAGATGAGGCCGGCGACGACGAGACCGGGTACGGCGATGCCGAGCGTGCCCGGTTCATCAAACCTCAGCATCAGCGCCGTCGCCAACAGCGGGCCGATGGCGCCGCCGAGTATTCCTCCGACGCTGAACACCGACGTCGCCGTGCCGCGCCGTGCTCCACTGTGCTGGCTGGCCAGACGATAGCCCAGCGGGTGGAAAGCAGCGACGCCCACCCCGGCCAGCGCGATCAATAGGAGTAGGCCACCATAGCCGGTCGCAAAGCCGGTCAGACCCACCATCACGCCGGCTGTGATGCAGCCGAACGGCAGCAGCAGGCGACCGGGGATACGGTCGGTAATGAGTCCGATGAGCGGCTGCGTGACCGACGCGGTGAATTGGAAGACGCCGTTCAGAAAGCCGAGACTGCCGTAGCTGAGGCCGAAGCTCCGTTGGAAGAACGGCAACAGCGCCGGAATGGCCCCGGCGCTGAGGTCCGTCGCAAGATGGCCGAGGCTGAGGAGGACCAGGATAGAGCGGTTCAAGAGCTACAGTCCTGCCCCACGGAGTAGCGGCTCACGTCATCACCGGCGGCACAAGCTACCGCCATGCACCGTGCGGTTGACCAAGGGCGTGCATATACCGCAGGTACCGGAATCTCGGGCGGCAGCGGGATACGCTACGCAGCCGGCACAGCACCAATGCGTCTCACGCGCTGATCGTGGTGCTGCGGTCGGGCTGCTACTCGCTCTCCGCAGCCTCCGGATTGATGGGATTCCCTTCCAGATCGTACTTGGGATCGGGAATGGTCAGTTGGGTGCCGGGGTAGATTTCCCCTTCCGCATCCTCCAGGATACGGGAATTGCGCCGGTAGAGCCGCTCCCACTGCGTCTCACTGCCGTAGAACTTCCGCGAGATGGACCGGAGCGTCTCGCCGGAGCCGGTGCTGTAGGTGATCGGCGGCGTTTCAGGCGCCTCCTCTTCTTTGCTCCCCCCAAACAGCCAGTCTAAGATGCCCATACTCCCCCTCCTGCGCTATGGAAAACCCCTGCGTTCCGTCGGATCGAGCGCCGGCCTGTCCTGCGGCCGGACACGTGCGCGGCCCGCTGCGCCGCGATTATAGCACTGCGTTGAGCATGATACAATCGCGCGCAGTTTGGCAAGCCGATTATCCGCCTCGTTCCGTTGCGGTATCCTCAGCGCCAGCCACGGCTCGTTGCCACTGACCGCTCGTTCTGCGCCTCACGGGACGGCATCGGATTGCGCCGAGACACTGCGGCGTCTCGACCGACGTGAGCCGTGCCGAAATACGTTCCGCCGAGTGGAGATCAGATGCGCGTCTTTTTCGCCATGACCGGCCAGCTTTGGTATGGCGGCGTGGTCCAGCAGTCCATTCTGCTGATCCGCCACCTGCGCCGGCTCGGTTGTCAGGTGCTCCCCTTTGCCGCCGTCGCGCCGCCGCACAACGACGAAATCCCGCCCGAGCTGTTGGACTACGAGCTAGGCTTCAACGTCGGCGACTACGCCCTACGCCAGAAGCCGCTGCCGCTCCGCTGGCTGGCCGGCTGGCTGGCCCGGCGGCGCGTCGCGCACGGCGATCCGTTCACCGCCCGCAATGGACGTGCCGTTACCGGCCTCGACGTGGGACAGGTCGCGCACGAGCTGATCTATCGTCCCTCCGCAGCCGATATCGAGCGTGTCAACCGCCTCCGGCGCGACTTTGCCCCCGACGTGGACTACGCCTGCGAGCTTTCGATGGCCCGCTATTTCGGTCTATTGGACGATCTCGACGTACCGCTGGTGGTGGCCGCCCAAGGCTTTGAGGTGCTGAAACGGCGGGGCGTGGACATTACCCCCGAAATCCACCAGAACGCCCAGCGGATAGACCTGGTCATCTCGGGTTCCGCCGCGAACGTGCGCGAGAACATCGCCGCCGACGTGCCGTTCCTCGCCGCCAAGTCCCGTGTAGTCCCGTATGGCATCTCCACCGATTACCTCACCGAGCTATCCGCCGCCGAGGCCCAAGAGCGGACGCGCCGGTTCGTGCCCTCCACGAGCGACCGCGACTTCGTGGTCAGCGTCCTCAGCCGGGTGGATGTCGAAAAAGGCACCGATCTGGCGCTCCACGCCATCCGCATCCTCCGCAACGCCGGCGTCCCGGCACGGCTGCGGCTCATCGGCGATTCCCTGGATGGCGCCGCGTTTCGCTCCGTAATCGAGGCCAAGATTCGGCTCCTCGACCTCACCGGCTACGTGGACTTGATCGGCCTGGTACGCAACAAGCGGGACAAGATCGCGCTGCTCCACACCAGCGATGCGTTTGCCGGCTGCTTCATTCGCTCCGAGCCGTTCGGCTTGGTCGTGCTTGAGGCCATGGCGACCGGGCTGCCCGTCGTCGTTCCCGACACGGGCGCCGCGCCCGAAATCCTCCACCGCACGGCGCACCCCGCCGGCCGCCTCTACCGCACGAACGATACGGGACAGCTTGCCGATCAGCTGCGCTGGCTGTATGAGCACCCCGACGCGGCGCGGCGCATGGGCCAGGCTGGCCGCGCAGCGGTCGCGGGCTACTTCCACGCCGAGCGCATGGCCCACGACGTGCGCTCCGTCTTCACAGAGGCGATTGCGGCCCGTCGCCACCAGCGCCCACCAGCACCCCGCCGCCTCACCTCCGACGTTGCCGTCTAGCATCATCGGGGCGGGGGATGTAGCCTCACAAGGGTAGGTTTTCGATGTAGGGACTCGATTTATCACGTCCAGGCACTCGTCATTCCGGCGGAAGCCGGAATCCAGGGCTATTCGTGGTCCCCCGGCCTCCGTCAAGCACTGGAAAGTGCCCGGTTCCTGCCCGGCGGTGGCCTTTCCCCCAGGCCCTGGTGCTTCCCGCGTGCCCGGGAATCCATCCTGCTCATCCTTCCATCCTGCAAATCCTGATGCAGACAAAAAACCTGCCCCTGTGAGGGGGAACCACAGGCAAGGCCGAGCAACGGCCCTGAAACCGACACGCCAGCGCGGCTGTCTCATAGGGTAGGGAGCAGGAGACGTATGGCAAGCGCAGGCAGACTCGTCTGATCCTGCCAGGAATGCTAGAGTTTTCTGCTAAGAATACGCCGGGCGCTACATCGGGCCGGTGGTAGCGGCCAGGAAGGAATGGGTGCAGCAGCATGGGCATACTGGATCGAATCTCGACGGTCTTGCGGATGAATATCAACGCGCTTCTCGATGCCTCCGAGGACCCCCAACGGACACTGGAACAGGTGATCCGGGACATGGCCGCGGCCATTAGTCAGGCCCGTGGGCAGACGGCCGAGGTGATCGCCCAAGAGAAGCTGATCGAGGCCGATTACCTCAGGAACTGCCGCCTAGCCCAGGAGTGGGAAGGAAAGACGGAGTTGGCCTTGACCCGCGGCTCCGACGACTTGGCCCGCGAGGCACTCCGGCGGAAAATTGACTTCGAACGAAACGCGGAGATGCTCGCGCGGCAACTGGCGGCGCAGCAAGAGATTAGCTCCAAGCTGAAGCGCGACCTCACCCAGTTGGAAGCCAAGTATGACGAGGCTGTACGCAACCGCGATGCGCTGGTCGCTCGTCACCGCAACGTGCTGGCCCAGCAACAGGTCGCCCGGTCGTCCGCGCGCCTCAACCTGATGGATCCTAGCTCCGAGCTGGCCCGGATGGAGGCACGTATCCGCGGGGAGGAGGCCCGCACCGCAGCCTACGCCGAAGTGTCGGAGATAGGCCTCGATAGGCGGTTGGAGGCGTTGGAAGCGGACAGCGATCTCGATTTGCAGCTGGCGGATATGAAGGCGCGACTACGCGATAACCCACCGGCGCCCGACCCGGCCAAAGCCGAGGCGGAACCCAAGCCCGCCGCCGACACCTCCTGAGCCAGCACAGCGTAGAGGGCGACGGTACGCTACCCCCGTCCCCCTGCACTGCGGGGGGGCCGCTGCGGGAAGACATTGGGCACCGGCGTAGTCGCCCGTCCCCCTGCACTGCGGGGGGACCATAGGGGGGCTAATACTCTCTCCCACGTGACCTACGCATCAGGTCCGGTTAAACTGTCAAGACTCGGCGCATTCTCTTGGAGATACCCCCGGACCGGACGATCCGCGGCGGCGATGCGCCGGTACAACGTCTGCACGTGGAGTGTGGTGAGCACAATGCCGTTCCCCGTCACGATAGCGGCGCGCGGCGCTCCGGCACGCTCGGTAGCGCCAGGTGCCGCAGCCCACCCGTGCCACAGCGCCTCGGGAACCGTTGCCAGATCGAGGACGGCAACGATACTTTCCCGAGACACCCACTGCCCCGCACCCACGTCAACCAGACCGAGCAAATTCGATGTGGCCAGTGTCTCTTGACCGCGCCGGGATCGTGCCATTCGCTTCGCTCCTGAGCCACACCGGCCGGCAGCTCGGCCGGCTTCCGCCGCGGCTGCGGCGCTTCTGGCGTCAGAGTATACGGCCGCGAGCGGCGCTCACGGTTGCCATCCATGCACTCGACCGCCGGTACGCTTGGCTGGCCCTGACGGTCGCCGTGTTGGTAACGCCGGGCGCAGTCATCCTGGCCGTGCTCGCCACTACCCCGGCCGGTACCGCCGCCGAGCCGACGGTTGTGGCGCCAGCCGCGCCTGTGGGCCGTGACCCGGAGCGCCTGGCCGGCGCTACGCTCCCCACTCCTACGTCCGTGCCGGACCGTGGCAGCGCGACGGCCGTGAGCGCCGGTCCGCTCATCGGCACGCCGACGGTGGAACCGGCGCAAAGCGGGAGCGCGGTCCCCACCCCGACCGCGCCGCCGTTCCGGCCAGCGGTGTCGAAGCTGACTCCCGACGGCTGTTGCGCGGCGTTTCTCTGGGCCGGCGATAGTACCCACGTGCTCTATTACGACCGGCGCAATCCCGACGCTGTCGGTACCTGGTTGGTCAACGTGGATACCGGCGAGGAGTTGCTGCTGCTACCGCTCTATGGCTATTTCTCGCCCGACCGCTCGACGGTTGCCGTGCCGGAGCCGGATAGCCGGCAGGTGCGGTTCCGGAAGCTGGCTACCGCCGAGGAGTGGGTAGTCCCCAACCTACCGAGCCGGGTCGTCTTTGGTCCGCGTGGCGAGCAAATCGCGTTCACGCTGCGGCCCTACGAGCGTCCGCTCGCGCGGGGTGCGGTCGGCCCGCCGGCTCAAGGGGTTGCCCGTATGCTCGGCCCCATGGCGATCTGGATTGCGGACGTTCGTGGCACGGAGGCACGACCGCTCGCCACCTTGCCCGGGGCGCGTATTCACGGCTGGCTGCCCGACGGCTCTGCGCTCTTGGTGACGTGGCGCACCGTCGGCAAGCTGGAGACCTCACTGGGCCTGCTGGACGTGGAAACGGGCGAGGTGGAACTGCGGGCTACGGCGCCCCGGTTGCTGTCCGGCCGCCTCTCGCCGGATGGAGAGTGGATCGCCTACGTCGCTGCCTTCACCGGCGATCTACAGCGCGATGGCCTGTGGGTCCAGCGCGTGAATGGCGATGAAGCCCGCCGGCTCATCATCTGGGGTGACTATCGCTGGGCGCCGGACTCGGCCAGCCTGATCGTGCTGCCGCCGCGCCCCAAGGAGGCCGACGGCGACCGGTTCTGGCGCATCTACGTAGACGGCGAGCTTCCCGTGCCCCTGACCGACCCCGAAGAGACTCCCTTTGCCATCACCAACAACAGTTGGGAGCTGTCAACCGACGGCAAGCGCATCGTCTTCACCGCCGCCACCGACTACAGCCTCTGGCTGCTCCGGCTCCAGCCCTAGTACCGCGCGATCCGCTGCCGCGCAATCCGGCGCTCCGCCTCATCGAGCCGCCGGGAGGCGCGGTCGATATCCTCGATCAGCGCGTCGATCTTCCGCTTAAGTTCCCTGCGGAAGGCGAGGTCGTGAGTGCGCGAGCGGCGCTTGACGCCATCCGGGGCATCATCTTCCGGTCTCGTCTTCATCTTCTCCCCTCCTTTCCTCAAGAGTATCGCTGACTTCCCGCAACTGGACATGGGCCTGGCCCAACTGCTCTCGCACGGCCCGTATCTCCTCGCGGCTTAGGGACTCCGTGGCCTCCTGTGCCTCGATTGCAGCTTCAGTCCGCCGCGCGGCCTCTCTAGCTACCCGTTCACCGGCGTTGGCGCCGAAGTAGTAGCCAAGTACGGCGCCAACGGCCGTGCCTAGCACGGCATACACTTCCCGTGCGTGCCTCAAGCCATCGTCGTTACCACTGAGTAGCGAGTCCCATAGCACTACTCCAGTGTATCCCAGCACGCCAAGCGCGATCACGTGAGTCACTAAGTCGCGGAGCGCCGGCAGCCGCGGCCAGCCTGGGAACCACCAAGGTTTCTTGGCGTCCCGCTGCGGCTTGTCGTTGAGACTCATGCGCTACCCACTAGGCAGTGTACAACATGAGCCGGTCATAGCCCGAGGTCGTTGCGGATACCTTGCATCGCCTCAACCCCGATGGTCACGAACTCTGCCAGCGGCAGGCCCAAATTTGGCTCGCAGGTGAGGATGTCATCGCGGTCCACGCCACGAGCAAAGGCCGTCTGCCGGAACCGCTTGAGCACCCCTTTGGTCTTGACGCCGGCTAGTCCCTTGGGATGCAGCAGCGCGTAGGCCGTAATCAGCCCGGAGAGGTGGTCGCAGGCAAAGATGGATGCATTGAGCGTGTTGTCCAGCGGCGCGAGACCGCCGTGTGCCAGGATGCCCTGCACAATCCGCTCGGACACGCCTTCCGCGCGCACCCGCTCGACGATGACGTGCATGTGACGGTCCGGGTCCTTTTCCGTCACCTCGTAGTCGGCATCATGGAGCAGGCCCACCAGGCCCCACTCGTCCTCGTCGGCCTCGAAGTGCCGCGCCAACGCCCGCATGATCGCCTCCACGGCGAGACAGTGCTTCTTCAGGTTGGGGTCGGTCAGCATCTCATCCACAATCGCCATCGCCTGGTCACGATCCATCGCTACTCCCTTTCTCTACCCGCCACTCTTGCCGGTCCCGGTCATCCCCGCGCAAGCAGGAATCCCCGTCCCCCCGCCGCAGCGGGGGGACCATAGGGGGGCTACCACCAGCCTCAGCACACCCTAGCCCCGCGCAAAGTCCACCAGAAAGCGCCGCACCACCTCGATGGCGACTTCGAGCAGCCGCTCTCCCCGCTCACCGGAAGCGCCGCCGGCATCGTCGCTCACGCCGCCGGCCTGCTCGAACGCGCCCAGTTGCCGCACCAGCCCACCGAGCCGCGGGTTGACCCAATTGCCGGCCGGGGGCGCTGCCGGCACCCCAATCCCCCGCTGATCGAGGTTGATGATGTCCGGCCGCAGCGCCAGCATCAAGGAGGTCTCGAACCCACCGGCATGGCCGGGGATGCCCCCAAGTCCGTCCAACCCCTCAGCGGCCAGCTCTTTCTCGGCCAGCGTCCAGTAGGAGACGGCAGCCACCGCGATGTCGAGTTCGAGGGTCAGGGCGGAGGTCACAACGTCGTGCGGCGCCACGTTGCCGCCGTGCCCGTTCACCAGCGCCACCCGCTTGCCCCCGTGATGGGCCACGCACCGGATCAGGTCCTCGATCACCGCCATGTAGGTCCGCACACTGAGCGACATCGAGCCGGCCCAGGGCAAGTGATGATGCGAGCTGCCATACGTGACCGTCGGCGCCACGACAATCGGCACCTCGCCGGCGGCGCGCGCCGCGGCGCTGCGAGCGATATGCTCGGCCGTGCAGGTATCCACGATCAACGGCAAGTGCGGCCCGTGCTGCTCCGTCGAGCCGGTCGGAATCACGACCGTCGCCCCTTGATCGAATGCCTCTCGCGCTTCCAGGCGCGTCATCTCCGCCAACAGCAGTTTCATCCCCCACCTCCCTCCATCCCACTGTGCCACACCCGCCGATCTTCCACCACAGCCCCTCCCGTCATTCCGGCGAAAGCCGGAATCCACGTCCCCCCGCCGCAGCGGGGGGACCATAGGGGGGCGTCACTCTCTGACAAGGGTAGGTTTTTGCTGTAGGAACGCGATTTATTGCGCCCAGACTCCCGTCATTCCGGCGAAAGCCGGAATCCACGTCCCCCCGCCGCAGCGGGGGGACCATAGGGGGGCGTCACTCTCTGACAAGGGCAGGTTTTTGCTGTGGGGGCGCGATTCATCGCGCCCGCGCCCCCCGTCATTCCCGCGAAAGCGGGAATCCACCCCCTCTCCAAATGTTGGAGAGGGGGCCGGGGGGTGAGGCCCATCCTGCCCCTCCTTCCATCCTGCAAATCCTGATGCAGACAAAAAACCTACCCTTATCAGGGACCATAGGGGCGCGTCACTCCCCCTGCCCGGCAATCGCCTCGTACACCCGCCACGTCCGCTCGGCAATCCGCTGCTGCGTGTAGTGTGCCAGGACGCGCTGCCGCCCTCGCACGCCTAGCTCCCGCCGCAGCGCCGGGTCGTCCCGCAGCCGGGTCAGCTGCTCCGCGAGCGCCGCGCTATCGCCCTCCGGGAAGAGCAGGCCGGCGTCGCCGATCACGCGCCGGATTTCCCCGGATTCAGAGCCGATCACCGCCGTTTCGCAGGCCATCGCTTCTACCAGCACCCGCCCGAACTGCTCTTTCCACTGCGGTGTGGTCAACGACGGCAGCACCAGCACGTCGAGCTGCCGCAGAAACGCCGGCACCTCCGTCGAAGCGCGAGCGGTGTGGATCTGCAGCCGATCTTCCAGGCCACACGCTGCGGCCAGCGCCCGTAGCCGGCGCTCCTCCGGCCCCCAACCCAACAGATCGAGCCGCACTCCCGTACCGAGCTGTCCACACGCTGCCACCAGCACCTGCACGCCCTTCTTGTGCTCCAGCCGGCCGACGTAGCCGACGCGAAAGCTGCCGTTCGGAGTAGCCGGCGGCGCCGCGTCGGCGGAGAATAGCTCCGGGTCAACGCCGAACTGCGGGATAACCCACGCCGGCCCCGCGTAGCCCTTGCGGCGCAGCACGTCCCGCGCCTCGGCGTTCCCGGCAATCGCGCCAGCCACGCGGCCGTAGCAATAGCGCTCCATGAGCCGGACCGGCAGCGGATAGCGGCGGAACAGATTCTGCCAGGTGAAGAACAAGGCGCGCGCACCGGCCCGCTGCGCCAGCGCCACGATCTGCAGCGTGGCGAGGTTATACGGCTCTTCATCCGCGTGGACCACATCCCACCGCTGGCCGCGAAAGTGGCGGCCGAGCCGCGGATAGAAGTGGGTATGAAAGTGGCCGTTCAGCGCCAGCGGCTCGACCACCAGCCGATAGCCCTGCGTATGCCGCCGGTCAAGCTGAAACACCTGCCCGCCGTGATCGCGCCACGAGGGCGGCACCACGACGGTCAGCTCGGCGCCACAGCGCGCCAGCTCCTCCAGCTTGCGCTGATATGCGCCGTGAATACACGCTTTCGAGACCATCAAGACGCGCATCGCGCTCGCCTACCATCACCATGGACCCCCTGCTAGGAGACCTTTACAGAACCGTCATTCCCGCGAAAGCGGGAATCCATGTCCCCCCGCCGCAGCGGGGGGACTACAGGGGGGCCAGTCTCTCCATCCACGCACTCTGCCCGTTTTTCCGGTTTACCCAATCACCCACGCGCCGCCCCATCGCGTGCCGGCATACGGAACTCCGACCGCAGCACGCCCATGTAGATCAGATCGTGCCACACGCCCTTGACGCACATCTCCTCGCGCAGCCGTCCCTCTTTGCGAAAGCCGCAGCGTTCGTAGCAGCGAATCGCCGCCGTGTTGTACCACAGCACCCGCAGGTAAATCTTGTGCAGGCGGAACCGCTTGAAGACGTGCCGCACCCCCAGGAGCACGGCATCCCGGCCGTAGCCGTGGCCCCAATAGTCGCGGGCCAGCCAGATGGATAGCTCGGCGGCCTGGTGGGGCACGGACCGGTCCCAGAACGACAGCAGCCCCATGACCCGGCCGCCGGGACCCTGGAGCACGAATTCGGCCAACGCGCCGCTGGCAGACCCCACAAAGATGCGCTTCAAGACGGACCCTTTCGGCGGGGTGTCCGTCCCCATGTAGCGGTCAATCTCCGGGTCCGACCGCAGCCGCTCCAGCGCGGCCCGGTCGCTCGTCCGGGCCTCCCGCAGCACCACCCGCTCTCCGCGCAGCAGCATGGCACAACTATACTGCACGCCCCCACCCCACCCGTCATTGCGGCGGAAGCCGCAATCCAGTCCCTGGCCCGCTACCGGTCGCCGCGCGGACTCCCCTTCCTTGCCAGGGAAGGGGCCGGGGGTTAGGTCTGACCGGGGTAGGTTTTTCTGCGCCGAGGCGCGATGCATCATGCCCCGGCGCTCGTAATTCCGGCGAAAGCATGTCCCGTACCCCGATACGGGGCCGGAATCCAGGGTTCTTCATGGCCCCCATGCCCTCGTCACAGCGCTGGAGAGCACCTGATTCCTGCCCGGCAGTGGCCTGGCCCCCAACCACCGTCATCCCCGCGCAAGCATGTCCCGTACCCCGATACGGGGCTGGCATCTACACCCCCTCTCTATCGCTCCGCGATGGAGAGGGGGCCGGGGGGTGAGGACCATCCTGCTCATCCTTGCATCCTGCAAATCCTGATGCAGACAAAAACCCTACCCTTATCAGGGGGGTAGGTCCACCCCGCCATTTGCTGAAAAACCCACCATCGTCAGTTCCCGAAACCGAGGCTACCGTTTGCCTCCCCGCCCGGGCATGGCGTATGATAACCGCGAGCATCGCCGGGAGGTAGGTATAAGCCCGGCAGAGCAATACCTGAGGAGGTTGCTATGGCACGTGTGATCCGCAGACGCTATCTCGGTGGCGCAGCCGTAACGCTGGGCGGTGTGCTCGCCGCTGCCTGTGGTGAAGTCGAGATTCGCTATGTCCAAGGCCCGGCCGGACCGGCGGGGCCAGCGGGCGCGCAGGGTGAGCGCGGTGCGGCCGGCGCCGCCGGTGCCAAGGGTGCGGCCGGCGCCGCCGGCCAGACCATCGTGGTCGAGAAGGAGAAGCCGGTCGTCGTCGAGAAGGAAGTCGTGAAGGAGGTCGTCGTCGAGCGGCCGGTCGTCGTCGAGAAGATCGTCGAAAAGGTCGTTGCCCCCACGGCTGGCCCGAAGCGCATCCTCTTCGATACCGACTGGGGGCCGGACGGGCCGCGCGGTGAGGTAGTCAAGCGCAGCTTGGCGCTCTACCAGGAGAAGCGCCCCGAAGTCACGGTGGACGTGCGCTTCAGCGCCGGCCGCGAGCAGGCCAAGAGTGGCACCGTGTTCGCCCGGACCGCGGTGCTGATCGCGGCCGACGACATGGGCGACCTGTTCCTGTGGGCAGCCTATGTCTTCGTCTATTGGGCGAAGCGCGGTCTCTTTGCCGACCTCACCCCCTACTTCAAGCAGTTCCAGGTCACGCTGGATGACTACGTGAGCATCCCGCAGCACGAGGTCTATCCGTATCCGAATGGGAAGATCTTCGGCTGGCCCTTCCAGGTGATTACCCGTGACTGGATGTACAACAAGTCCATCCTCGACCGGCACGGCATCGAGCCGAACGAGAACTGGACCTTCGACGACTTGATCGACGCCGCCAAGCAGGTCCAGGAGCCGGACAACAACATCTACGGAATGCCCCCGCCCGGCTGGTGGACTCACGTCATGACGATGTACCAGATCGGCGGCGAAAACGGTGCCCATAACGGCGAGTACTACCTCTTCAACTCGCCTGCCGGCATTGAGGCTGGTCAGTTCTGGGAAGACATCATCTACAAGCACCAGGTCGCGCCCACGCCCCAGGTGCGGTCGGAGAAGAAGCTCAGTACCGCCGCGGGCAACTACGCCTTCTTCATCACCTATCCGAGCGCCGCGTTCCGCAAGGCCGTCGGCACGAACTTCGAGTTCGACTTCATGTACGCGCCGAAGTGGCCGGCGAACGGCCAGCGGGCCGTGTCCCAGCAAGATCAGGCGCACATGGTCACCAAGTGGGCCGGTACCCGGGGCGTCGTCGCCGAGAGCGCCGAGTTGGCCGCCCATCTGGCCGGCCCCGACACCAGCGACCTCATCCTTACCCACGGGAACACGCCGCCGACCTGGAAGGCGCTGTTCGACTCGGATCGCAACATTCCGTCCGACACGTTCCAGCGCGACATCCTGATGCACGGCTTCGACTACCGCTACGTGCATCAGGCGCACGAGTGGTGGTACCCCATGGCCCGCGCGTGGCGGCCCGTCATCAACCAGGTGTGGGCCGGCGAGCTGTCCTATGTCAATGCGGCGGCGGAAGCCGACCGCCTCAACAAGCTGATCGCCGAGCTGCGGACGCTGCACCCGACCTCGGACGTGCTCCAGTCCAAGCTCTAAGCGGTAAGCCCCCCATAGTCCCCCCGCTGCGGCGGGGGGACGACGCATTCCCTCCCCCGTCGCAACGGGGGAGGGCTAGGGTGGGGGCTTGGACTACCGCTGTCGCCGCAACGACAATTCAACGGAGGACGTGGTATGCCCACGTCGGCAGACTTGGCCGACCCTCACCTGCATCTCTTTCTCGACGACGAGGAGATCGACTCCCTGGTCGGCGTGACGCGGCTCATCAACCAGCTGCGCCGCGATTCCCTGGAGCCGGTGCTGCGGCCCGACCAGCCCTGGGAAATGGGCCAGATCGTGCCCCGGCGCGTCCTCCACGACCCGGCCGACGGCCGCTACAAGTGCTGGTATCTGGCCGCGACCACCAACGACCCGTCTCCCTATCGCTACGGCATCGGGTACGCGACCTCACCCGATGGTGTCATCTGGGAAAAGCCGGCCCTCGACGTGGTACAGCACGCGGACGGATCGCCGACCAACATCGTTGCCCTGCCCCGCGGCACCAGCGCGCGGCTGCTGTTCCCCTACCTCGATATGCCGGGTGCCGCGCCGGGCGAGCGATTTGTAGCCACGCTCTATCAGGGCGGCGGCCCGCAGCGACGGGGCATCTACCGGGCGGCCTCCCCCGACGGTATCCATTGGACGGTCAGTGCCGAGCCAATCGTTCGTGCCGGGGACCGCTACGCCATCGCCTACGACCCGGTGCGCCAACTGTGGATGCTGACCACGCGCCGGGCCACCGCCGCCGGCATCCTCCGCCAGCGGGAGGTGTCCCTTTGGGAGAGCGCCGATTTCCGGGCGTGGTCCTACCGCGGCCACCTGCTGCGGTCCGACGAGCACGACCGGCCCAACACCGAGTTCTACAGTATGCTCCCGCTGCGCTACGGTCCCGGCATCATCGGATTCCTGGAAGTCTACTACCGGGCCGTCGAGCGCATGGACACGCAGCTCGGCTGGAGCCGCGATGGTCGCCACTGGCAGCGGGTGGGCCACCGCGATCCCGTCCTAACGCGAGGCGGCGAGGGCAGCTGGGACTCCCATTGGGTTGTGCTGACCAACAACGCGCCGGAGGTCGTCGGTGACCGCTTGCGCTTCTGGTACGCCGGCGGCAGCACCCACCACGGCTCCAAGGGCGGGCATCGCCGGGCGATGGGCGTGGCCTCCATCCGGCGCGACGGGTTCGTCTCCATCGAAGGGCGGATGGACCCCGGCTTCCTACTCACCGCGGCCCTCGATGCCACCGTGCCCCGCCGCCTGACGGTGAACCTGGATGCCGAAACGGGAGATGCCAGCGTCGAGGTGCTACAGCCCGACGGTCAGCCGGTCCCCGGGTACAGCGCCGAGGACTGCCGGCTATCCGCGCCGGACGGGGTAGCGGTGGCCGTGGCCTGGCGCGGTGGTGAGGTGGTTCCCCCGCAGGCCGGCGGGCGCGTCCACCTGAAGTTCAATCTCCGCAATGCCAGCCTCTACTCCTACCGCTGGGCGCCAGCCGACCAAGACTAGGCAAGCAGCAGCGTCACCACTGCGACAACAGCCCCCCATCCGCCACACCCGCCCCATCCGTCATTCCCGCGAAAGGAGACCTTTGCATAACTCGTCATTCCCGCGAAAGCGGGAATCCACGTCCCCCCGTCGCAACGGGGGGACCATAGGGCTCACAAGGGTAGGTTTTTCGTGTCGGGGCGCGATCAATTGCGCCCGGGCGCTCGTCATTGCGGCGTAGGCCGCAATCCAGGACTATTCGTGCCCCCGGCCCCCGTCAAGGCCCCGGAAAGTGCCCGGTTCCTGTCCAGCGGTGGCCTTGCACCCAGACTCCCGTCATTCCCGCGCAGGCGGGAATCCATCCTGCTCATCCTTCCATCCCGCAAATCCTGATGCAGACAAAAAACCTACCCCTATCAGGGGACCATAGGGGGGCCAATCAGCAGATTCCCGCCATGCCCTAACGCGATCCGCTCGGTCCGGACATGAAGTCCATATCGTGCTCCGGCAGCATCGGCAGCTCTTCCATGAAGCGGTAGAACCGCCCCGTTGGCCCGCCCGCTGGCAGCGCGGCGAGCCAGACCGCCGTCGGCACCGCCTCGACCGGGTGGGTGTCCGCCGTCGGGTTCATATCCGTGCGGACCGCGCCCGGACTCATCGCATTGACCAGAATGTCATGCTCTTGCACCTCTTTCGCCAGCACGGCCGTCAAGGCGTTGACCGCAGCCTTGGAGCTGGCGTAGGCTGCGCTCCCGGCTTGGCACATGAAGGCCGACGCCGAGCTGACGTTGACAATCCGCCCGTATCCCTGCGCGATCATGTGCGGCAGCGCCGCATAGCAGCAGGCGTACAGGCCCGTTGTGTTGGCCGCGAACACGGCGGCAAACCGCTCCGGTGGTATCTCGGCGACCGGCCCATTGGCAAAGTTGACGCCAGCGTTATTGCACAGCACGTCAATCCGCCCCAGCTCCCGGACCGTCCGGTCAACGACGCGGCCGACCTCCACGTACTCGGTGACATCTAACCGGAAGACGCTGCTGGACCCGCCGCCGGCCGCAATCTGCTCGGCCACCGCTTGCATTCGTTCCTCATCGCGGGCCGTGAGGACGACGTGTGCGCCGGCGCGCGCATAGCCCAGCGCGACCTCCGCACCGATCCCCCGGCTGGCGCCCGTGACCAGCGCGACTTTCCCCTTCAGCTCCATCAGTCATGCTCCTTACCAGGGTGGGTTTTCGTGTGCCTGAGCATCCCCACCCTCGCCCTCCCCCGGACTGAGTTGCCAGGGGAGGGAACATCCCCGTCCCCCCGCCGCAGCGGGGGGACCATAGGGGAGCTACACCCCACGACCCGATTAAGTTGTCAACTTTCATCAGGGAAGGGGCCGGGGGTTAGGTCCAAACCCACCGCTCACAGCCCTCGAACGCCATGTGCTCCCCGGCTCTATAGCGGGGTCGCGGCAAGTAGTCGTTCACGTTGCTCACCGCCTTGCCCCGCAGCAGGAACGCCGAGGGCCACTGCTCGTCGCTGACGATGCGCGTCGTGGTGGGAATATAGCGGATGGTCAGACCGGTCCGCGTCGTGCCCGAAGTGTTGGCGTTCGATCCGTGAATGATATTGGGATGATGCACCGACACGTCCCCGGCACTGAGCACGAGGTCAACGGCCCGGTCCGCTTCCACCAACTCCGGCGCAATCTGCGAACTGAGTACGTTCGGCACGTCTTCACGCCGTTCCATCTCGTGCAGCTGCATCGCCTGCGTCCCCGGAATGACCCGCAGGCAGCCGTTCTCCGGAGTCGCGTCATCCACCGCCAGCCACAGCGTCACCACCTCCATCGGCTCCAGCGGCCAGTAAGAGCCGTCCTGGTGCCAGAGCACCGGCTGTCCGACCTCCGGCGGCTTCGAGATGTAATGCGACGCGAACAGCGCGATATTCGGCCCAACGTACTCCTCGGCGATGTCCAGCAGCCGGTCGTCGCTAATCAATCGCACCCAGAACGGATCGTGCCGCATCAGATGGGCGTGCAGGTGCTCCGGCCGCAGCCCCGGATTCCGCTCCAGCAGCCAGACGACATGGTCCCGGGCTTCCTGGATCAGCCCGGAGTCGAGCACCTGCCGATAGATCGCATAGCCGTCTCGCGCAAACCGCTGTTGCTGGGCGCTCATGCTTGCACCTCTCTCCTCGACCCTTCCGTCACCATCTCGTTCCGTCATTCCGGCGCCGCCCTATTCTGTCATTCCCGCGCTACCCTGTTCCGTCATTCCGGCGCTGCCCTATTCCGTCATTCCCGCGAAGGCGGGAATCCACCCCTCTCTATCGCTCCGCGATGGAGAGGGGGCTGGGCAATGAGGCTGACAAGGGTAGGTTTTTCGTGTCGGGGCACGATTTATCGCGTCCAGGTCCCCGTCATTCCGGCGGAAGCCGGAATCCAGGGCTATTCGTGCCCCTCGGCGCTCGTACCTGGCACGGGCAAGCGCCCGGGTCCTCCCCGGCGTTGGCCGAGACACCTGACCCGGGGCTGCCCACTCCCGCGGCCACCCATCCTGTTCATCCTGCCATCCCGCAAATCCTGATGCAGACAAAAAACCTACCCCTATCAGGGGGGTGAGGACGGTCGTCTCTAGCCTCTGCCCTAGTACCCCTTAGCTCTCGTCACCACGTTCACCAGCGGCTCGTCACGCATGTACCGCCTGAGATTGATGAGGAACAGGTCCTGCACTCTGCGGATGTAGTGGGAGTTGCGGTTGCCGGACACGTGCGGCGTCAAGAGCACGTTGTCGAACGACCAGAGCGGATGCTCCGGGGGCAGCGGCCGCGGGTCCGTGTGCAGCACGTCCAGGCAAGCACCCTGAATAGTCCCCTGCTCCAGCGCCCGGACCAGCGCGTCGTGATCCACGACCCCGCCCCGGCTGACGTTGATGAAGTAGGCACCGCGCCGCATCGCTGCGAACGCATCGTCGTCGAAGATCTGCGCCGTCTCTGTGGTCATGGGCACCGTGGAGACCACGAAATCGGACTCCGCCAAGAGCTTGGGCAAGTCCTGCGGCCCGAAGATCGTCTCTGGAATGCTCCCGTCGGGATCACCCACCCCGGCCAGCTCGAAGCCCACGGCCCGCCGCTGCTCCGGGTGACGCTTCAGGGCCAGCACGCGCATATTGAAGCTCTTGGCGAGCCGCCCCACCTCCCGGCCGATGTGTCCATAGCCGACTATCCCGACCGTCTGCCCCCAGAGATCGGTCAGCGTGCTATGCGACGGGTCACGCACTTTCTGCTGTTGATCGCGGTAGAAGCCCAGCAGCCCGCGCACCAGCAAACCCATCGCAAAGAGGCAGTATTCGGCGATAGGAACGGCGTGGCAGCCGGCGGCGCACGTTACGACGATGCCGTTGGGCGGGTCGAATACCGGAGTCGACAGCTTGTTGTCTACCCCGGTTGAGGTCATTTGCAGCCACCGCAGCTGCGAGTCCGGACCAAGCGTCTCCGGAAACCAGAGCGTGTAGATGATCTCCTCGTCTCCCAGCGCCGCCGTGACCTCCGCATGAGACCGGCAGGCCCGCTGTGTTATCTCCAAGCGCGGCGATACGGCCGCGATCTCCGCCAGCAGGTCCTCCCGCCCCTCCAGCTCCGGTACCGTCACGAGCAACTTGGTCGTTCCTGTCATGCGTATCCCTCTCCTAGCCTGGAATTATGCATCCTGATAAGGGCAGGTTGGACCTACCCCCGGCCCCTTCCCTCCAGGGAAGGGGAGTCCCTGCGACATCCAGCAGTCCCTTCAGTACAGTGGCCGCGCGACGACCGGTAGCCCCTTCCCTTTAGGGAGGGGGTTGGGGGTAGGTACCCCGATCCGATCACCACGACACCGTATCCTTCTCCGCCGGACTCCAGTTCGGATCCGTCGGCCGCGGAAATGGCGACCGGCCGTGCGAGATGCCGCTGTTTGGGATGAACGGATACTGCTCCACCAGGCTGTCCGGCAGGTCTATGCCCAGTCCGGGCGCCCCGGTGGGGTGAATATGGCCGTCTCTGAACTCGAAGGCTTGTTCGATCAGGCCCAGTCCGAACGGATTGTACTTGGTCGGGAACCGCACCATGAAGCAGTTCCTGTTCACGAACCCAACGTGAAAGTTGGCGGCCAGACCGACGGCGCCGCTGAAGCTGTGTGTCACCGTCCGCATGTCGTGCGCGTCCGCCGCGGCCATGATCTTCATGTCCTCGCTGATCCCGCCGCACCACGTCGCATCGGGCTGCACAATGTCAATCGCCCGTTTCTCGAAGAACGGCTTATAGCCGTGCAATGTCGTTTCGTTCTCACCCGCCGCCAGCGCCGTGGTGGTGAGTTGGCGAATCCGCACATAATCGTCAACGTTGGTCTGCAGGACCGGCTGTTCCATCCAGAGCAGGTTGTAGACATCCAGCGCCTTGGTGACCCGCAGCGCAATGTCCGCCGACCACGGCCGGCGATAGAACGGCATCCCGGGATCGAGCATCAGGTCCACGCCGTCACCGAGTACCTCCCGCATCTCCTCGACTTTGGCGCATTCCTGCGTGATGAGGTCCGGGATCGTGATGTAGGGCGCTTGGAGCATCTCGCCGATGTGCGCCACCTTGAGGGCCGTATAGCCCTGCCCTAGCAGCTTGTCGGCGGCCTCTTGGTCGGCGCGGGCGATGCTCGTGTAGCAGCGCAGCGAGTCGTGTGCAAGCCCACCCAGCAGTTGGTAGACGGGCAGGTTTGCCACCTTGCCGAGAATGTCCCAGAGCGCCATCTCGATTGCGCCCAACACCGAGATCGGCGGCCCCATCGGCCCCCAGCGCAGCGACTTGACCATCATCTTGCGCCCCAGGGTGTTGATCGCTAACGGGTCCTCGCCCATGACGACGTTGCCGAAGTGCTCGACGAGCGGCGGCACCACCTCCGGGTTGTACCACGCGATATACGTCTCGCCGAAACCGACGACTCCGGCGTCGGTCTCGACACGCACAAACCCGTAGGTCGAAGGTCTCATGCCGTGCTCCCACGGCTCCGGCACCGTCACCAGGACCGGGCGAACGGCGGTAATCTTCATGGCAGCATTCCCCCTCCAACGTGACTCGCGCTCATAGCAAATCTACCACTGTCGTCGGATTCCCAACCGGCGTTCTTCTGCCCCCCTATGGTCCCCCCGCTCCGCAGGGGGACGGTCAGTTCCCTCCCCCGTCGCAACGGGGGAGGGCTAGGGTGGGGGCACACCTACTCATGTCAGGCCGGCCCCAGTGCGTGCGCCGCCCGCCGATAGTCCCGCATGTCTATCGCCACGCCCCCGCCGAGACGCGATTCCTCGGCGGCAAAGGCCATCAGGTGGCTCTCCAGCGCCTCCTCGGCGGTGCTCAATAGGCCGGCGCCTTGACCCCGGATGGCCCGCACGAGGCTCTCCAAGACGCCTCTGTCACCCCCACCGTGTCCGCCGCCGCCGGCGCGCGGCTCGATCCGCTCTACCGGCTTCTCCGGCCGGTGATCGTGAACGGTGATGTCCCCGCGGAACCGGCCTTCGAGCGTGGCCGAGGTGCCGTCGTAGCGCATGATGCGCGAGTCGTAATGGGAGTGGCCCTGCATGATGAGATTGACGGTCGCACCGCCCTCGAACTCCATGTTGACGCTCTGGTGATCCACCACGTCGTTCGAGCAGCGGTAGACGCAGCGGCCGAACGGACCGGTACGCAGCGCCTGGAGTATGCTGGCGCGGTCCAGGTCTACCGTGAAGTGGCCGGCAAACGACTGCATGAAGTCCGGCTCGTACATGCGCGGCGCGTAGTAGGCACACTCGTCTTCCACCGGGCAGCCGTCGGTGCAACGCTCCGGCACCTCCGGGTGCGGCGCTTGATCCGGGCGGAAGTGCAGCAGCGAGCCGAACGAGGAGAGGCGCACCACCCTCCGACCGAGAATCCAATAGAGCAGGTCCAGATCGTGGCAGCACTTACTCAAAATCATGGGCGCGGCGACCTTGCTGTTGGAGTAGAAGCCGCGCACGAACGAGTGCGCCATGCGAAACCAGGAGACGTTCTCGGCGTGCTGCACCACCACCACGTCGCCGAGCCGGCCCGACTGGACCAAGTGCCGAATTGTCTGGAAGAAGGGAGAATGGCGTAGCGTATGCGTGACCCACACGGACCGCCGGAGCCTGGCCGCCGTCTGCACCAGGGTCACGCTCTCGGCTAACGTGCTGGCGATCGGTTTCTCCAGCAGCACGTCGTAGCCCGCTTCAAGCGCGCCCATGGTCGAGGCAAAATGCACGCCGTCGTTGGTCGCGTTGATGAGTACGGGCGCCAACTGTTCGTGGGCCACCAGCTCTTCCCACGACTCAAAACACCGCTCCGGAGGCAGGTTGTGGGCGCGAGCAAACCGCTCCCGCTTCGCGGCATCGAGTTCCGCTACCGCGACGAAGCGCAGCGTGTCCGGGTGCTCCCGCGCGTACCGGCCGTGGCTGTTGTAGCCGCGCATCCCGGCCCCGACGAGCACGGCGTCCACCGGCTTGGGCACCATCAGCCTCCTACGGCGTCGAAGCCGTAGGCATAGAGCCGGGCGCGGCCATAGAGCCAGAACTTCAGCCGAAACCGCTGCCCGGCCAAGTCCCGGATACTACCCCCGCGCCAGTACACTTCCTGTCGCCAGCCGTCCGTACACAGGTCGTGGCAGTCTTCCCGCCGGTAGCCATCGAGCGGCTCCAAGGTTGTGGCGTCCAGCACTTCGACCTCCACCCAGCTCCGGTTCTGGCGTACCTCGCCGACGTTTACCGTCAGTTCCGTCGTCCGGTCGGTCCGCTCGATAGGCGTAGTGACCGCCCAGCCGGCTACTTCCCGGTCCGCCGACTCCAGGCACGTCCACCCGTCCTCGCGCAGGGTAGCCAGCCCTAGCCGCGACAGGCGGACCTGGCCGGTGCTCCCATAGGGATAGACCTCAGGCGTGTTCTCGCCGGGCCAGCTGGTCCACTCCTCGCCATTGCCGCCGTAGAAGAGGTAAATCGTCCCGTCCTTGATGGCCGGCTTGTCGGCGATCACCAACAGGCCGCCGTCCCACTCCGTATGGTCCCCACGCGGGATGAGCGGCTGATGTACGTCAATGCGCTCGAACCGCTCGCCGTCGGCGCTGACCGCCAGCCGCACGTCGGCGTAGTAGGTGCCGTAGACGCCATATCCGTTTGGCACGTACCAGCCGTACTCGTAGGCCATGGCCCACGCGCCGCCATACGGGGCCAGCAGCACGTGATGGTTCTCGTACTCGAAGCCATCGTCGGGCGAGAGGAACGGGTTGTGGTCACCTGCCCGCAGGTGCTCGATGTCCGGCCCATACGACAGGAATTTCGCGCGGCCCATCTGCTTGTCCGGCTTGTCCATCGGCACCCCCGCCTGCCACACCAGCTTGTACCGGCGCGAGGGATCGGGCTCCTGGTCATCGCGGATCAACGCGCCGGGATCGCCGTATCTGAGTGACTGATCCTGCCACTGCGGCATACGGAGTCTCGGCCCCTCCGTCCAATGGATGCCGTCCGGCGAGTAGTTCAACCGCATCCCACGTTCGGCCCCCGTTGCCGGCGCAACCGCGCCGTCGGTCCGCGGGCGCGGCCCCCGCAGGACCATCTTGTAGCGCCTGGCCGGGTCCGGCTCGGTAACATCCTTGAGCACCGGACCGTAGCCCATCACCACAATGTTATTCGCGCTCGACCCGCGGAACTCGTGTAGTCCCAGCCGCGGCTTCTCCCACGTCACGCCGTCGGTACTGGTGGCGTAGCCTACTGCCGTCCACCGTTCGGGTGCGATGTCGGAGCCGGAGTACCAAGCCTTGAAGATGCGCTCCTCCTCGTCCCAGATGACCGTCGGGGACGACCACGGCCGGGCCTGCGTGGCGTCCCACTCGTGCATGTCGCCGAGCGGAAGCACCGGGTTATTGGGGTGTTTCTCGGCCTCACAGACGCGCTGGACGAGGTGATAGGACGACTCCACCCCGCTCATGTGCAAGAAGCCGTCACGGCTGCCGGCTGATGTATCCATCGTTTCTCTTTCTAGCCAGCCCGGTATGCGCGTTGTCCGGAGCTTGCAGCGAGCAGTGCCGCGCGGCCGGGAGGCCCGGCCGGATAGTGACATATTTCTGATGATCGTGCGTTGTCCGAATCGCGGCCGCTTAATTGTGCCGCAGTTGACACGCCTGGGAAAATCCGTTTAATGGACTTTAGTCGCAGTGAAGGGCACGCACAGAGGAGGAGGGTAGCCGTGCAAATAGTCTATGACATAGCCGGACTGCTGGCACTTATCGGGGCGCTCAACTGGGGATTGGTTGGTCTGCTCAAGTTCGATCTCGTCGCGCTGATTGCCGGCGGGCTGAAGTTTGGCGAGGTCAACATCGTATCCAGGATCATCTACGTGATCGTGGGCATCGCCGCCATTGTGGCCTTCCTCGCCGCTCCCGGGATTGAAGTACTGACCGCATAGTGCCACCGGCAAGGTCACTGGTATGGTGGCCTGCTGTTTACCGGCCTCACAGTGCCGGGTATGCGACCCTACCATGAGGTAGGGTCGTGTCTTTTAATGCGGTCCGCTGCGCCCGGCCCCGGTGGGTCAGCCTGGGGGCCTCACAAGGGTAGGTTTTTCTGTAGGGGCGTGATGAATCGCGCCCGCCTCTCCCGTCATTCCGGCGGAAGCCGGAATCCAAACTCCCCTTCCCTATCAGGGAAGAGGCCGGGGGTTAGGTCCCGCGCCAGCAGGAATCTATCCTGCTCATCCTTCCATCCCGCAAATCCTGATGCAGACAAAAAACCTACCCTTGTCAGAGCCTGGAGGCGGGTTGAGGGCAAGCCGCCCCCCACACCACCTGAGCACGATGGAGCATATCTACACATACCCCCAACCCTTTCTCGGCCTCACGCTGTAGCCAGTTGCTCTGTGTTCTCTGGGGCTACGCGCGGGTGCTACAGTGGAAGCGCAATACCGCTGAGGAGTGGAGGGCATGAAGGTAACGGAAGTCAAGACCTTCCTCGTCCATCCGGGGACCGGCAAGAACTGGCTGTTCGTGAAGGTCGAAACGGATGCCGGCATCCATGGCTGGGGCGAGGCGTATACGCAGGCCGACCGCGACCACGCTATCGCGGTCCACGTGGAGCAGCTGCGCCGATACTTGATCGGACGCGATCCGTTCCAGATCAAGCATTTCACCACGGTCATGTACCTGGATTTTGCCGGCAAGCGCGGCGCGATGGATTTCTATTCGGCGTTGAGTGGCCTGGAGCAGGCGCTCTGGGATATTGCCGGTAAGGCGCTCGGTGTGCCGGTCTACAACCTGCTGGGCGGACCGTGCCGCGACCGCATTCGGGTGTACGCCAACGGCTGGTCCAGCGGCGACGATGCGCCCGCGGAGACGGCACGCAAGGCGGTGGCGCTGGTCGAGCGGGGCTTTACCGCGATGAAGTGGGACCCGTTTCCTGGCCCCTGGCGTCCCTATATCAGCCGTGCGGAGGAGCAGGCCGCCGTCGCCAGCGTGCGGGCGGTCCGCGAGGCCGTCGGCCCGGAGATTGACCTGCTCATCGAGGTCCACCGCCGGCTCGCTCCACTGCCGGCGGTGCGTGTCGCGCGCATGATCGAAGCCTACGATCCCTTCTGGTACGAGGAGCCGGTATCGGCGCGCGACCTCACGGCGCTGGCCGAGGTGCGCCGGGACATTCGATTGCCGGTGGTAACGGGTGAGGAGCTATACACCAAAGCCGAGTTCCGGCCCGCCTTCGAGCTACAGGCAGCCGACATCATCAACCCCGACGTCTGCAACTGCGGTGGTATTCTGGAATTGAAAGAGATTGCCGCGATGGCCGAGGTGTACCACGTCGCGGTCGCACCCCACAACTACAACAGCACTACCGTTGGCCTGGCTGCCACCATCCACGCCGCAGCGGTGATGCCCAACTTCCTCATTACCGAATACTTTGTCAACTTCGAGGCAGTGGGACAGGAGATCGCCGCTCCGCCGTTCGTGGTCGAGAATGGCTATATCGCCCTGCCCACGGCCCCGGGCCTCGGCCTCGACCTGAACGAGGACACCTTGGCACGGCATCCCTATCGGCAGTTCCCGACCCGGAGCATCCGCCATCCCACCGACGAGGGGCCATAGCGCCGCGCATCGGTCGGAGCAACCGCGAGGAGGACACCGAGGCGCAGTATAATCTGCTAGGTTTTGTTGACACTGGGGGATGAAAATGGTGCGGCGCCGGGCATCCCGACCGCCCCGGCCCGTCATTCCCGCGAAAGCGGGAATCTCCGTCCCCCCGCCGCAGCGGGGGGACCATAGGGGGGCTCCGCCTACTCCCCGCCGGCCTAGATTGCGGCTTTCGCCGCAATGACCGGGAAATGTCAACAGAGACGAGGCCCTATCGCCGTTACATACCATGAGTACCAAGCAGTTGATGACCAGGCCGGCGCCGCCTGAGACGCCAGCGGATGCTGTGAGCCTGGCCGGGCAAGACTCCCCGGCCGCCGGCACGGCAGACGATAGCCTCGATCCGGTGCTGGCGCGGCTCGCGGCGTCGTTTGCTGCGGCCGGCCATCAGCTCTATCTGGTGGGTGGCGCCGTGCGCGACCAGCTTTTGGGGCGGCCCAGCCCCGACCTGGACCTCACGACCGACGCGGTACCGGCCGCTGTGCGCCGGCTGGCTCGCGACGTGCAGCCCGATGCCATGCATGGCGTCGGCGAGAAGTTCGGAACCATTGGGCTGGTTTTTGCGGGCCGGAATATCGAGATCACGACCTTTCGCGGCGAGCAGTACGAGCACGGCTCGCGCAAGCCACGGGTGCAGTACGGCGTATCGCTCGCCGAGGACCTGGCGCGGCGGGACTTCACCATCAACGCGATGGCGCGGGACCTCGCGGGCAAGCTGGTGGACCCGTATGGCGGGCTGGCCGACCTGCGGGCCGGGCTGATTCGCGCCGTTGGGGTGCCCAGCGAGCGGTTTGCCGAGGACCCGCTGCGGCTCCTGCGGGCAGTGCGCTTCGCGGCCCAGTTGGGGTTTCGGCTCCACCCGGAGACGCGGCGGGCCATCCACACGCAGGCCAGGCTGCTGCGGACGATCAGCCGCGAGCGCGTCGCCGACGAGCTGAACAAGATTCTGGTATCGCCGCGCCCGGCACTCGGCGTCCGCCTCGCCGTGAGCCTCGGCCTGATGCGGTACATCATCCCGGAGGTGCTGACGCTGAGTGGCGTCAGCCAGCGGCCGATGCACCATAAGGACGTGTTCGAGCACACGTTGGGCGTGCTGGAGAATACACCGTCCGATCTACTGCTCCGTTGGGCGGCGCTGCTGCACGACATTGCCAAGCCGCGCACCAAGTCGGTGCGTGACGGGCAGGTGCATTTCTTCGGGCACGACGAGGTTGGCGCCCGCATGGCGCGGCGCATTCTCAACGGCCTGCGGTTCGACCAGAGCTTCATCCGCCGCGTGACCAAGCTGGTCCGGATGCACCTGCGCGTGAACTCCTACGCCTCGACGTGGACGGACGGAGCGGTCCGGCGGCTCGTCCGCGAGGCCGGCGATGAGTTAGCACCATTGGTCGCGCTGTCGCGTGCCGACGTGACGAGCTACCGCGAGGAGCGGGTACGGGACGCCGCGCAACGCGCCGATGAATTCGAGCGGCGCTGCGCCGAGCTTCAAGCCGCCGAGGACATCGCGCAACTGAGTAGCCCGCTCGACGGGCACGATATTATGACCCTTTTCGGCGGCGGGCCGGGGCGCTGGATTCAGGAGATCAAGGACTACCTCTTGGCCTTGGTCCTGGATGGCGAGCTGGCCCAAGACGACCGGGAGCGGGCAACCGAGTTGGCCATCGCCTTTGCCGAGGAGCGGGGCATCGAGCCGGACTCCCCGGCGCCGGAATGATGGATGGCAGGGGGACGGATAGTTCCCTCCCCCGTCGCAACGGGGGAGGGCGAGGGTGGGGGCTACTAACCACTAGCCGTCGTCGCTGTCGTCCCGGATGATGACGACGGGCGGCTCCCCGGCGCCGTCCGTGCCGTCGTCGGTCGCGCGGGCGGCAAAGTCGCTGAAGGAGCGCATTAGCGTCGTCAGCTCCATCGGGAAGATGAACTTTGTCGCCGGACTGGCGCCAAGCGCCTTGAGCGCCTCCAGGTATTGCAGGCTCATCGTCTTCGGATCGACCTGCTGGGCCACGGCGTAAATACGCTGCAAGGCCTCGGCGTAGCCTTCAGCGGTCAGGATGGCTTCCTGGCGGTGGCCCTCGGCCTCCAGGATCGTTGCTTGCCGGCTGCCCTCGGCATTGAGAATGGCGGCTTGCTTATCGCCCTCGGCCACGCTGATGGTCGCCTCGCGCTTGCCCTCGGCCTCGGTCACGGCGGCGCGCCGCGTCCGCTCGGCCGACATCTGGCGCGTCATCGCCTCCTGAATATCCTGCGGCGGCAGAATCTCCCGAATCTCGACCGCGTTGATCTTGACACCCCAGCGGTTGGTCACTTCATCCAGCTTGGTCCGCATACTCTCGTTGATCTGATCGCGCCGCGAGAGCACCTCGTCGAGCATCATGTCACCGACGATGGCGCGCAGCGTGGTGATCGCAATGCCGCGCGCTGCCCCCGTGAAGTCCTCCACCTCCAGCACGCTGCTCACCGGGTCCACCACCCGCATGTAGACGATGAAGTCAATAGAGAGTGAAGCGTTGTCCGAGCTGATCGCCGCCTGTGGTGGCACGTCGAAAAAACGCTCGCGCAGGTCCACGCCTACCGGGCGATCAATGAAGGGAATGAGTAGCACCAGGCCGGGGCCACGGGCGCCGATGGAGCGCCCCAGCCGGAACACGACGAGGCGCCGATACTCCGGCACAATCCGGGCAGCCCACAGAAATATGAGGATCAAGACCACGGCAGCCACGACAATGCCGATCAGACTAGGGTCCATCACTACGCCTCCTTGTGCGACTATTTCAGTGTACGACAGGCTCGCCGTCCCGTGTCAAGCGGTCGACTCCGGCCGCCGCTCCCGCTCGACCGGTGGTGCGGGGCTGAGGCCAGTAGGGCGCGCTACGCCCTTCGCCGAGCCGTGCGCGGCCGGTGGAGCGGGCGCTGCGGGCTGCGGCGCGGCGACGAGGCTGGGCCGCACGAGCAGCGTCACCCCGCGGACCTCCACGACTTCTATCGCCTCCCCGACCGCGACGGACGACTCGCGATAGAGCGGTTCGAGTTGCGCGCTCCAGGTGTCGTTTGCCACGCGCACCTGCCCGATGCCGTCGGCATGGAGCGGCGTCAGCACCGTTCCCGTTGCACCGATCAGCCGTTCCTTGCCCGTCCCTATCGGCGCGTTGCGGGTACCCAAGACGCCGCGCACAACGATGAAGACAAAGGCGCCGAACGTGGCCGTCATGCTGGCAATCACGCCGGGATGGACCGACACCGTGATTTGGATTGGCGACGGCGGGGTGAGCGGGAAGAAGAGCAGGATAGCACCCAATACGAAAGCGATGATGGACCCAATCCCAAAGGCGCCAAAGCCGGCGATGAAGACCTCGGCTATCAAGAGCACCGCGGCGAGCGCCAGCAGCGCCAGGCCGGCCCAGTTGAAGGGGAGGTTGCCGAGCGCCACCAGCCCGAGGATCAGCGCACCGGCACCCAGCACGCCGGGGAGCACCGTACCGGGATGCTGCAATTCGGCGAACAGGCCCAGCGTACCGAGGCTCATCAAGATCAGCGCGACGTTGGGATTGGCCAGGACAGCCAGCAGCTGCTCCAGCCACGTCATCGCAATGGCCTGCGTGGGTATGCCGGCCAGTTGCAGCGTGACCGGCTGCCCGGCCACGGACACGGTTTGCCCCTCTAGCTGTTGCATTAGGTCGGTGATGTCGGTGGCAACGAAATCAATCACGGTCCGGTCGAGCGCCTCGGCAGCGGTGATCGCGACGCTCTCGCGGACGGCCTGCTCGGCCCAGGTGGCGTTGCGCCCGTAGGTGGTAGCGAGCGAGCGCACCAGCGCCGCGGCGTCCTCGGTGGCCTTGGTCATGGGTGTCGATTCGGCGGCCTGTCCGTCCTGACCAAGCGCCACCGGATGAGCGGCGCCGATATTAGTACCGGGCGCCATCGCCGCGACGTGGGCGGCGAGCGTCACGAATAGGCCGGCGGACGCGGCGCGCGCGCCGGCCGGAGCCACGTAAACAATCGTCGGGACTTGGGCGCCGAGCAGACTTTGGGCAATGTCCCGCATGGCGCTCTCCAGACCACCGGGCGTATCCAGCCGGATGAGCAGCCCGGCCGCCTGGTCGCGCTCGGCTAGACTGATGGCGCGGCTGAGGTATTGGGCAGTGATCGGCGTGATGGCGCCGTCAACCTCGACGTTGTAGAGCACCCGTTGGGCCTGTGCCGCCGGACTGGCCGTCTCAGCCGCCGCGGCGATAGCGGCGAGGCCGGGCGCAGCGAGGCCACCCCCCAGCCCGATCAGCAAGAGCAGCACATACAACAGGCGAAGCGCCGTGCGGCCAATCATCGGACCACCCCCTCGCCCCCCGGCACATCGTTGTAGCGGGGGCTGCCTCTTCCGAGGATACGCCGCGCACCGTCGGATTGGCAATAAACTCGCACCTCAACACCGTCATTCCCGCGCAAGGAGACCTTTGCATAACTCGTCATTCCCGCGAAAGCGGGAATCCAAAAACCGGTCCTTCCAGGTTAGCGAGGCGTGGAGCATTGTCCCTCTCGCACTCCATTTGGGGGTTATGCAAAGGTCTCCACTGGGAGAGGGCCGGGTGAGGTGATTGTCAGCATCAGGATTTGCAGGATGGAAGGATGCAGGATAGGGGTAGGCCGCCAGAGGCCGGCAAATCTACGACTAGGCCAGGAGGAGTGGATTGCGGCTTCCGCCGGAATGACGGGCGTCTGGGGACGATGAATGATGCCCCTGCACGAAAAACCTACCCTTGTTCGCCCCCCTATGGCCCCCCCCGCTGCGGCGGGGGGACGGGGATTGTGGCGTGGGCGGGAATGACAGTGAAAATGGCCGGGGGTGTTCGCTATCCAGCAGCGACCGGCTCCGGGGCGGCTGCCGGTTCCGCTGCGTCGGACTCGATGTCCGGGTGAACCTGCACCTGGCCGTGTGAGCCGAGCAGTTGACTCACTTTGTCCACGATCTGCGGATTCGCGTCTACCTCGTGGGGGAGCGCCAAGGCTACTTGCGCCGTGGTCAGCGCAATAGTCAGCCGCACGCGATCCAAGCCCGGATGGCGCTTGAGCAAGGTGCCTAGCTCGTCCAGCCGCTGCACGTCGTCGGCATCGTTCGCGGTGCGGCGCAGCACGATGTCGAGCCGCTGCGGCATCAGGTCGTGCGTAGCCCCGTTGCGCCCGTTCGTACTGGCGTGCGACTGGATGGCTGGCGGCTGGCTCTGCTCCGGTTCGCTGGCCTTTGCACTGGGCTGCGGGCTGGCCGGCGCTTCGCGTGGCGCCGGCTCCTGTCGTGGTGCCGGCTCCTGTCGTGGTGCCGGCTCCGCCTGTGACGCCGGCTCCGTCTGTGGCGCCGCTGCCGCCGGCTGCTCGCCCGTGAACCAGTCCGGCGGACCATCCTGCGGCTGACTCGCCTCTTTGGCGACCGCTGCGCTGGGAGGGCGCGGCACGTCTGCGGCGGCCATCTCGACGGCCGCGGCCTCGCCGGCCGTCACGGCATGGGCCAACTGGCTGTGCTGCTCGCTAGAAGGCGCTGCCTCCTCGCTCGCCTCGAACGGCACTACCCGCTCGCAGATAATCTGCACCTGCTCGGCGCGCACGTCCACGCGGCCGGAGACCAGCACCACGTTGTCTTCCTGCCACAGATCGCGCGTTTCACCGAAGGTGCGTGGGAACACGACGACCTCGATATTGCTCGCCAGGTCTTCCACCTGGACCGCCGCCATGATGTCGCCTTTGCGCGTCGGAATCTGGCGTACTGAGGCCACCGATCCGCCGATCCGCACGTTCTGGCCGGCCAGCTCTTCGCTCAAGTCACCGAGTTGATGGGTACCGGCCGCTTCGAGCCGCTGGGCGATGCTCGCCAGTGGGTGCTCGGAGACGTAGAGGCCCAGCAACTCCTTCTCCCAATCGAGCCGCTGCTTGCGCTCGGCCGGCGGAGTCTCCGGCAACGCAAAGCTCATGCCGGCCGCCGCGGAGTCCGCTGTGTCGGCAAACTGGTCGAGCAGCGAGAGCTGGCCGGCCTGCCGGGCGCGTTGCTCGGTCTGGGCCATGCCCAACGCACCGTTCAAGCCTTCCAAGAGAGCGGCCCGCTCGCCGAGATCGTCGAGGGCGCCGGCTTTAGTCATGCTTTCGAGTGCGCGGCGATTGAGCTGCCGCAAGTCCACCCGCCGGCACAGGTCGGCGAGGTCCGCGAACGGACCGCCTTCCTCACGGGCCTGGACGAGGTTGCGGATAGCAGCGCCGCCGAGATTCTTGATCGCCGCCAGCCCGAACCGGATCGCCGCGCCGTGGCTGCTCTCCGGAGCGTCGGCGATCTGGAACGCCAGCCCGCTATGGTTGACGCTCGGTGGCAGCAGCGGTACGTCCAAGCGCCGGCACTCCGCCGCGGCCTCGCCGACTTTCGTCGCGTCACCGGCAGCCGCCGTCAACACCGCCGCCAGGTATTCGACCGGATAGTTGGCCTTCAGGTAGGCGGTCTGATAGGCCACGACCGCATAGTAGGCAGCGTGGCCCTTGGGAAACCCGTAGCCGGCGAACGGCTCGATCAGTTGCCATAGTTTCTCGGCGAATACCTTGTCGTAGCCGCGCTGTACCGCACGGGTCACGAACTTGCCCTGCTGCTCGGCCATGAGTGCGGCAATCTTCTTGCCCATGGCTTTGCGGAGCACGTCGGCCTCGCCCCACGAGAACCCGGCAATCTTGCGGGCAATCTGGAGCACTTGATCCTGGTAGACGATGATCCCGTAGGTCTCCTCCAGCAGCGGCTTCAGGTCGGGATGGAGGTAGGAGATCGGCTGGGTACCGTTCTTGGCGGCCGCGAAATCGGGGATGCTCTCCATCGGCCCCGGCCGATAGAGGGCGACAATGGCGATCAGATCGGTGATCCGGTTGGGACGTAGCTGCTTGAGACACCGCCTCATGCCGCCGGACTCCAGTTGGAACACGGCTGTCGTCTGACCATCAGCCAGCATGTCATAGGTCCGCTTGGCCCGTTCGTCGGCGTAGTCCATCGGCAGCGTTTTGAGATCGAGCGTCTCGCCTCGATGCTCATGCACGAACCGCACGGCGCGGTCGAGGATGGTGAGGTTGGTGAGGCCGAGGAAGTCCATCTTCAGCAAGCCGACCTTTTCGATAATTCCGAACGGCCACTGGGTAATGCTGCTCAGGCTCCCTTCCTTGTTGTCTTTCGTCGCCCGCTGCAACGGCACGTGCTCGATCAACGGGTCGGCCGAGATGACGACGGCCGCGGCATGGGTGGAGGCGTTGCGCGGCGTGCCTTCCAACGTCTCGGCCAGCTCGACCAGCTCTTTGACCTGCGGTTTCTCGGCCATGAGGTTCTGTACGTCGGACACGTTGCGCGCCGCGGCCAAGTCCGCACCGAACGGGATCGCCTTGGCCACCCGGTCTACCTCGCCGTAGCTCATCCCCAGGACCCGGCCCACGTCGCGGACGGCAGCCCGCGCGGCCATCGTGCCGAAAGTGATGACTTGCGCGACGTGATCGGGTCCGTACTTCTCGGTCACGTAGTGGATGACCTCGCTGCGCCGGTCGTCGGCAAAGTCCATGTCAATGTCGGGCATCCCCAGGCGCTCGTCGTGCAGGAACCGCTCGAACATGATGTTGTACTTGAGCGGATCGATGTTCGAGATGCCCAGGCAGTAGATGACGATACTGCCGGCTACCGAGCCGCGCGGATCGGCCAGGATGCCGCGCGACCGGGCATAGCTGACGAAATCCGCCACGATCAGGAAGTAGAGTGCGTAGCCCGTCTTGGCGATCACGCCTAGCTCGTAGTCGAGGCGCTGGCGGTGCGCCTCCGTGACCGTTTCGTAGCGTGCGGTCAATCCTTCCTCGCAAAGCTGCCGGAGATAGCTGTCGGGGGTGTGGTCGACGGGAATGTCGAACTGGGGCAGCAGAATGCGGTCGAACTCCAGCTTGAGCCGGCAGCGTTCGGCGATAGCCACGGTATTTTGCAGCGCCTGTGGTAGCTCACCGAACAGGGCCGCCATCTCTGCCGGCGAGCGCAGGTAGAAGTTCGGCGTGCCCATCCGCATCCGCTTCTCGTCGTGGACGGTCGAGCCGGTCTGTACGCACAGCAGGATGTCGTGCGCCCGGTGCTCTTCCGAGTGGACGTAGTGCGCGTCGTTCGTAGCGACCATGTCCAGGCCCAACTCGCGTGCCAGTGTGACCAGTTGGCGGTTGAGCTGGGCTTGCCCATCGAGACCTTGATCCTGTAGCTCGATGAAGTAATGCTCCGGTCCGAGTAGATCGCGGTACCACGCCGCGACCGACCGGGCCTGCTCCTCCTGTCCATCGAGTAGCAGGCGGGGCACCTCACCGGACATACACCCCGAGAGGCAGATCAGCCCCTGGTGGTGCTCTGCCAGCAACTCCCGGTCAATGCGCGGCTTGTAGTAGAAACCGTCCAGGTGGGCACGCGAGGAGAGCGTGAGCAGGTTGCGATAGCCGATCTCATCCTGGGCCAGCAAGGTGAGGTGATACTGCTTGTCGTCAATTTTCGGCTCGCGCTGGTCCATCCGCCGCGTTGCGACGTAGGCTTCGCAGCCGATGATCGGCTGGATGCCGGCCTCCTGCGCCGCGGAGTAGAAGTCCACGGCACCGTGCAGCGCGCCATGATCGGTGAGCGCCAGCGCCGACATCCCCAGCTCGCGCGTGCGCTCGATCAGCGTGTTGATGCCAGCCAGGCCGTCGAGGATGGAGTATTCGGAGTGGACGTGGAGATGGACGAATTCCGAGGACATCGCGTGGCTCCCTTCCGGTGTATGACGAATAGCTGTGATGTTGGAAGGCAAACAGCCGACACAGGCATGGGGCCGCGTCGGCCAGTCGTGCTGTAACCCCCTAGTATAGTGACGGCCGGGCAGCGGCCGCAGGCCATATCGGCGGCCATTCGGATGAGCGTGCGCCGTTGGGACGCCCAGCGTTACAATCGGGGCAAGTAGCAACGCCGCCGGTGTGGTGAGCGGCCAAGGGGCAAGACGTTGGACTTCAGTTTTCTGCCGCCTCTCGTGATTATCGTCGTCCTGTTGCTAGGGGCTTCGTTCGTCATCTCACGAGTCTTTCGGTCGGAGATGAAGTGCAATCGCTGTCAGGGGATCGGCGAGGTCAACGAGCATTGGCCCGACCCCTCGGAACCGAGCGGCTTTCATCACGTCGAAGGGACCTGCCCCAAGTGCAAGGGCCGCGGCAAGGTGCCGGTCAAGTAGTGTCCTAGGGCGCAAGCCCCCACCCTCGCCCTCCCCCGTCCCCCCGTCGGGACGGGGGGACCATAGGGGGGCAGTACCCACCCCCGGCCCCCTCCCTCACCCTCCCCCACCCTCCCCCGCCGCCGCAACCCACTGAGGGAACGTGCGTTCTATAGTTCGAGAGTTCGATAGACCACAAGTTCTAGGAGCGGCAACGATGCGAAAGTGGACAACGGCGGCGGACATGCGACGTGGAGCAACACTGCCCCCGGGGCGCTATAGCGGTGACGGCACGGCGCGGCCGGCGGTGACACCCTCTACCGTTCCCAAGACGCGCGTGGCGAGCTGGCCGCGCCGCTTGGCGCTCACGCTCGGCGTGTGGAGCGTGTCCTACCTGGCCCGCCAGGCGTTGACGTGGGGCAGTGCCGACGTGCCATTCTCACCGCTGGGGAGCTTTGCGCTGGAGGGCATCGCCCTGGCAATCGTTGCCATTGGCGCCGTCCTCGGCTGGAGTCTGGTGGCGCTGGCCGCCCTCCGCAACGTCGAGCACGCCACACCGGCCGCTGCCGCGCGCTGCGCGGTGGTCGTCCCGTACCCGGTTCCCGCCCAATCCGCCGGCAGCGCCCGCCCCAGCGGCCGCCGGTCCCACCCGACGCCGCTGCCGGCCTCCGTCCGCAACCACCGAGCCGCCGCCTAGGTACCGTCCCCCCGCCGCAGCGGGGGGACCATAGGGGGGCAGACGGGGGGCCGGCGCAACGTGGTACGATGCTGCTCATGCTCGTCGCACCGGCTCTCGCCATCGCGCTGTGTACTGTCGGCGTCGGTGTCCTTGTGGGGGCGCTCCGGGTGCTCCGCCGCGGGGATACGACGCCGGGGCGGGCGGCTACGCTCGCCGTCGTGGCCGTCGGTAGCACCGGCGCCTTTCTGCTCCTGACCACCACCTATCCGGCGCTGCTCGTCAATACCGTGCTGCGGGCGCTTACCGGATCGCAGTCCGGCACAGGCCTCCCGGCCGCCGCGCTGCCGGAGGGCCAGGTTGTGCCGCTCGATCTGCCAGCAACGGCCGGCAGTGCCGCCGCGACGCTGCTGGGGGTGGCGCTGGGCCTCGCGCTGACCTGGCTCCTTTTTCGCGTTGCCCGGCGAGACCGGATGGTGGGACTGGCCTTGCTGCTGCTCACGCTCACAGTGTTCGTGGCGCTGGGTGTAGCCGGCGCACTCGCGGCGCTGCTCCTGCAGCCCGACACGGCAGTGACAGGTGTTGATCGGTCGCGGGTGACGGTACCAGCGGGCTTCCGGGTGCAGCGCCTGGTCACGGACTTGCAGCGCCCGACGGTGGTGCGCTTCGGTCCGGATGGCCGGCTCTACGTCGGTGTCCACACCGTTGTCGGGTCGGCCGGGGCCGCCGGCGACGACTTTGCCGGCGAAATCATCAGCTTTGCCGTCACGGCGGGCCAAGCCGGCGACCGGCGCGTGTTTGCCTCCGGCCTCGGGCTAGTGACTGGCCTGGCGTTTCGCGGCGATGAGCTGTACGTCTCCCATGCCTTTGTTGCGGATCAACGCGGTGAGGTCATCGCCTTGCGCGACACAACCGGCGATGGCATTGCGGATGCGTCGCGGCCGATCCTGCGCGACCTGCTCGCCGGCCACTATCTGTGGCACCACAACCAACAGCTGGCGTTCGGTCCCGACGGACGACTGTACCTAGGTCAGGGCGGCACCTCGGACCACGGCCCGGAGCGTGAGCCGCTGGGCGGCACCATCCTGGTAGCCGATCCCGACGGCAGCAACGTGCAGGTATTCGCCCGCGGCTTTCGCAATCCGTTCGGCCTGGCGTTCACCGAACGCGGCGAGCTACTGGTCACCGACAACGGTCCCGACGCCTTTGCCGGGGATGCCGCGTGGACACAACTTGGCGCGCCGGTGGATGAGCTGAACCTCGTCTCGCCGGGCGAGCACTACGGCTACCCGGAAGCGTTCGGCTTTCCGCCGCCGTCCTCGGCTACCCGTCCGCCTATCGCCATCTGGCCACCGCACCGGGCGCCGGCCGGTATTACGATCTATGCCGCCGCGCAGTTCCCGGCAGACTACCGCACCAACGCCTTTGTGGTGCTCTTCCTACCGGGCGAGCTGCATCGCGTAGTGCTCCATCGCGACGCGGCCGGCGCGTTCCAATGGGCCGAGGTGCGGGAGTTCGCCACGGGGCTACGCCTGCCCGCCGACGTGACGGTGGCGCCCGACGGCTCGCTGGTCGTGACCGAATTCGGCCGCGGTACGGTCCTCGCCATCACCGCGTCGGACTAGCGACGGAAATTCATGTCCCCCCGCCGCAGCGGGGGGACCACAGGGGGGCTACCGCTGACGCGCTGCCCTAATGGGCATGTGGGACGTGCGTCCACTGCGCCAACACCGCGATCAGCGCGACGCCCGCGATAATCAGGAGGAACTTCAGCCACCGGTCCGTGTCCTTCGTGGGCATTGGCACGTCGTCGGCGCCGGTGATGACGCTCATCACGAACTTCGCCACGCGCACGTCGCGCCGCGCGAGTTCGGCGTCAATCATCTCGACGATTGCCATGTAGATAAAGGTTCCGGCGGCGAACGAGTTGAAAATCCCGATGGCCCAGGCCGTGGCGGTTTCGTTTTCTCCTAAGGCATTGGTAGCCAGCAAGCCGACCGCGACCCCGACCGGGGTCATCGCGGCAAAGACCGTCAGGATGATTTTCTGTGCTCTCGCTGCCAGCCCGGCCGTATGCGTACTCACCATCAGCGCAAAGGTTTCCGAGGCCTTGTGCGCCAGCACGCCCACGACAATGACGATGGCGGCCAACACGTGATGCTCAAGTCCGAGCGAAACCCCGACGATGAAGGAGTGGACCGACAGGAGCGCCAGCAGCAAATACGGGTAGAACGCCCGCGGATTCTGTTGAATCAGGTCCTCCTCGCCATAGCGGTCGCCGAGAATGACGCGGTCGATCAACAGGAGCACGCCCAGCCCCACCGTCGCCATCAGCACTGCGAGGGGGTAGTCCACAAGCTCTTCAAGCTCATGGATTCCGTCGGGGAGAAAGTGGATGAATCCAAGACCGAGGAACAATCCACCGGTAAAGGCATTGCCCAGCGAAAAGAAGCGCTGGCTGCCCGCCATGCGGGCCGCAAACATGGGTATCACGCCGCCGAATACGGCCATGGCGATCATCGCGGCGGCAGCGACAATCTTGAAAGTTAGCAGTTCCATGGCCGTAGCTCTACCGTATTGCGGGAGAGCTTGTCAAGGGCTACCTGTGCCCGGAGCGGTCTTGCTAGAGTGCTCCCGTGGCACACTCCCGGCCGGCTTGCAGCCGGTTGAACGCGGGAAAGCCCTTGCCGCTGCTTGTGAGCGGGCGGCGGTACGGTCCTCGCCATCGGTGCTGCCTGGTAAAAGACTTGGTAGGCCCGGAATCTTAGGTTGGTGAAGGAGAGTTGAATCACGCAGCAGGGACAACTTCATGGGCAGTGCGCCGTGTTTGTTTGCGCGCGAGCAGATACTCGATGGCCTCATCACGGGACAGGCTGCCATGTTTTTCCGTCATGTGAATAGTGTTTTCGACGTGCCACTCACCTGCTTTTCTTTCCTCCGTAGTGAGCCTATCCCACTCAGCGGATCCGTACAAAACGGTAATCAGCTCCATAACGCGCTTGTCCAACATCGAGCATTGCCTCCGCGTCTTCCCAAAGCGGACTATCCACCACAACCTCAACGGCATCGAGCGTCCGGTCAAGCAACCGCCTCAGGTGCCGGTCGGTGCCGTAGCGATGCTGCATCTCCTCACGGGATAACAGCGGGTCGTCCAGGATACCCCGTAGAGAGCTGGAGTCTTCTCCCATCGGGTTAGACCGTGACGTCGTAGTCGCGGAGCGCCTGTTCGAGCGAGAGGTTCTTGTCGTGCCGCTCGCTGCGCGTGCCGATGATATAAGCGCAGCGGATATAGGCAGCGCCGCCGGGGAACTGGCGCGGATACACGCCGTCCACGACAACCGCCCGCGCCGGCACTCGGCCGCGATATACTCGGCCGTCGGCGCCTTCCCGCACGTCAACGATCCTGCTGCTCGCCGTAATCATCACGCCAGCGCCCAACACGGCCTCTGCTTCGATCACTGCGCCCTCGACAATGATGCACCGGCTACCGATGAAGGCGTTGTCCTCGACGATGACCGGCTGGGCTTGCGGCGGCTCCAGTACGCCACCGATACCCACGCCGCCGGCAAGATGCACGTTGCGGCCGATCTGGGCACACGAGCCGACCGTCGCCCAAGTGTCCACCATCGTCCCGGCGCCAACCCAGCCGCCGATATTGACGTAACCGGGCATGAGAATAACCCCCGGCTCCAAGAACGAGCCGTACCGGGCCGTGCCAGGCGGTACCACCCGCACGCCGGCGGCGTCCAAGTTGCGCTTGAGCGGCACCTTGTCGTGGAATTGGAACGGCCCGACCTCGTGGATCACCATGTCCTGCATACCGAAGTAGAGCAGGATGGCTTGCTTGGCCCAGGCGTTGACTCGCCACTCGCCCGGCCCGCTTTGCTCCGCGACCCGCAGGCTGCCGTCGTCGAGCGCCGCAATCGTCGCTGCTACGGCCGCACCGACCGCGGCCTCGTCCGTCGCGCGCGCGCCGCTGGCCGCGGCCTCGATCAGCGCCTGCATCGTCTCTCGATCCATCAATCCGCTCCTTTCGTTGTGTATGCCCCGCCTCCGCCGCGCTCAGAGCACGCTATCGAGAATCTCAACTGCCCGTTGGCAGGTTTCGAGCGGCGGTACCAGCGCCAGCCGGACGTGCCCGGCGCCACGCGCTCCCAAGAACTCGCCTGGGAGTACGACAATCCCGCGCTCCAGCAGCCACTCGGCGAACTGCCGCGACGAGCGCCCCGCCACCCAGTCCGGTACGCGGACCCACAGGTAGAACGTCGCCGCGCTCGCGTCTACGACCAGTCCCTTGCGGGCCAGGACCTCGATGAACAGTTGTCGCCGCTCGGCGTAGCGTAGACGCTGGGCCGTCACGTGTGCTTCATCGTCCCAGGCAGCGCGCGCCGCCTGCTGGATGAACTCCGGGGTCGCTACCCCCATCCGCGGGCGCACGTTACGGAGGGTAGCGAGCACCTGCGCGTCACCCGCGATCACGCCGCTGCGATAGGCGGTCATATTGCTGCGTTTGGAGAGCGTGTTGATGACGATAGCCCGCTCCAGCCCGGTTTGCAGCAGGCTCGGTGGTGGAGTGTCGTACCACAGCTCGCTGTAGGCCTCGTCGGAGGCCACGTAGAAGCCCCAGCGCTCGGCCAGCGCCAGCACCTCACGGTAGTAGGACGGTGGTGCTACGGCGCCCGTGGGATTGTTGGGATAGTTCAGCCAGAGCAGGCGCAGGCGGCCGAGCACGTCGGGCGTCAGCGCGTTCAGATCGGGCAGCCAATCGGCGTCGAGGGGTAGGGGAATGACCTCGGCGTGGTGGAGCCGGGCGCTGTCGGCGTAGACCTGATAGGCCAACTCCGGCACGCCGACGGCCTGCGGACCGCGGCGCGGATCATCGAGCAGCGCCAAGCCCAGGTTGAACAGGGCCTCCTTGGAGCCGTTCGCCGGCAGGACGTACACATCGGGATCGAGCGTCACGCCGAACCGGCGACCGAACCAGCCGGCGATGGCTTGCCGTAGCTCCGGGAGACCGGCGGAGGTGGGATAGCGCGACTCCGGCGTCAGGGCAGCAGTTAACGCTTGGCGAATGAACGCTGGCGTCGGGTCCTGGGGATCGCCGACTCCGAAATCGAGCAGTTCGATGCCCTGCGCTTGCAGTGCCTCCTTGCGCTGCCGGAGCGCGGTGAAGGCGTAGGGTGCTAACGTTTCGATGGCGCTGTTCATTATTCTGTCTGTCCGCGCGGCCGACGGTGCAAGCTGACCGTCTACTATGCCAGGAGCACGGCGCTCCCGTCGCTACCGGAGAGGGTGCAGTGCGTGCTGCCGGAGGCTCCGACGACAGCCGTACCCGGTTTGGCGAGTGGTCCGGGCTTGGACTAGCTTGCCAAGTCCTGCCGGAGCAGCGTGGCAAAGCCATCGGCTGTCTGCGCCAGGCGTGTCAGCAGCCCATCGAGCGACATGGGTGGGCGTATGTATGCCGCCGCTTGCTCTCTCACGAGCCGGCGCATCCTGGCCGGGTCGAGGGAGTATAAGCGTGTGAGGAAAGCGTCGGATGATTGGACGGTGATGCCTAGCTCGCCTACTACCTGGTGAGGAAAGTCCCGCAAGTTCTCTGTGACGATCACCTGTGCTCCAATCTGCACAGCGGCGGCGAGCACGTGGCGATCTTTCGGATGGTTGGACATCTCAGCAATCAGCCGTTCATGGCCTGTAACCAGCGCGTCAGGGAAGTGCTGTCGCATCTCGTGAAGAAGACGCAGTGCCTGTGTCTCGTCCATTGCGCCGTTGCACACAAGGTTGCGGCGCAACTCCTCAAGAATCTCCTCGCTCCAATAGACACGGTATAGCCTTACTTCAGCGGCCCGGAGTAGGGTATCGCGGGGGTACATAGGGTACAGCGAGCAGGCGTCAATGACGACGGACAGCTCAGTGAGGGCAGCCACACTGGCAACTCATTCCTCTGTGGGTGGGACTATGGAGTCCGGATCAAGTCGTTGCCACTGGGCGGGAGGGGTTAGAGTCTTTTCATAGGCGCCAGCCTCTTCACAAATCCTGATCATGCGCCGCAGACCCTCGGCGCGCTCGGCGTCGCGCCGCTGCTTGTAGGCCAGCACATCAGGCCGTCGGACGAGGCGAAGCCCGCTGACCTGGTGGGAGGGAATATCCCCTTGCTCCAGCAATCGCATCAGGTATTGGTGCGATACGTTGAGGAGGCCCGCGGCCTCAGGTGTGGTCAACTCCTTGCGTATGAGTACCAGCTTCACCGTATCGCCCTGCGCGAGGTGGGAGATCAGTAACCGCAGGGCTGCGAGCGCCGACGCCGGCAACTCAGCTGCTTCCTGCTCTCCGTTGGGGCCGCGGCCAACAAGCTTCAAGCGCGTAGACTGCTGCTGGAGGAGTTGCTGTACGAGCGTCAGCGCAGCCGCCTCGGCCGCCTGAGGCGTGACCAGATCGTCGAGTGCGAGGAGATATTCTTGGTCTGCGGTGGGTGTTTCGGTGATCGGGGGAGCAGGTGACGCTACCATGATCCTTCCGCTCCTGGCTGTAGCTCCTTACTCGATAGGGTACGAGCTAATCGCAATAATCGCAACTCGCTCCAGCAGCGTATAGTCGTTGGCGCCGTTGCTACTGCGTTCGTGGCAGAGCCACCTCGGGTGCCCATGGTAGGAAGTCTAGTGCTATGGAAGACACGCTGGCGCAGGTCCGCGCTGCTTACGACCGTGACCCCAAGTGGGTGTGGCGTCGCCCTGGCCCGTCCGACGACTCCGCGTGACACTGAGCTTGGTTGACAGGCGAATACGCAGCCGTATACGGTTGCTCTATACAACGTTTCCGAGGAAAGGTAGGAGGCATGAGTACGCACCACGTCTTGCATAGCGGCGTCCCTCTCCTATCTGGCCCCGGCCATTCATCACCATGACAGCTTCCACCACTCACCACTCCGTCGAGTTGTTTGTCGGGCGCTTGGTGCCGCGGGAGACGCTCGCCGCGCTCGCCGACCGCACCCCCTTCTACATCTACGATCTCGCCACCGTACAGCGCCGGTACTGCGAGCTGACGACGGCGCTCCCCCCACAAGTGCGGGTCTACTACGCGATCAAGGCCAACCCGTCGCTGCGGCTGGTGCAGGAGCTGACCGCGCTCGGTGCGGGTATGGAGATCGCCTCGACCGGTGAGCTGGCTGTCGCCGAGCGCCTCGGTATCTCCGGCGACCGAGTGCTGTTCACCGGGCCGGCCAAGACGGACGACGAGCTAGCCGCCTCGGTCCGGTACGGCCTCCGCACGATCAACGTCGAATCGCTGGGCGAGGCCCAACGCCTCGCCGCTCTGAGCGCTCGGCTTGGTAAACGCCAGCCGATCTTGCTGCGTGTCAACGCGAGCTTTGAGGTCCACGACGCCGACGCTGCGGTCCAACTCGGCGGCGGTGCCCAGAAGTTCGGTGTTGACGAGGAGCAGCTTGACGACGTGCTCCCGCAGATTCTCAAGCTCCGGCACCTCGACTTGCAGGGCGTCCACGTCTTCGCTGCTACCGGCGTGCTGGAATCGTCACTGCTTGTGGAGTACACGCGCCACGTCTTCGACCTCGTGCGACGCCTGGAGCAAGACTACCGGCGGTGCTTTCCGGTTGTGGACCTCGGTGGCGGTCTCGGCGTGGATTACCGGACGTTTCCGGGCCGGGACCTCGATCTGGCCCACTATGCGTCCAGCCTGCGCGACCTCATCGCCGCATTCGGCTTTGGCGACAAGGAGATCGCGCTAGAGCTAGGGCGCTACTTGGTCGGTGAGGCCGGCACCTACGTCGTGCGCGTACTCGACGTGAAACACTCGCGGGGCACGGATTATGCTCTGGTGGACGGCGGGACGAATCACTTCCGGCGCCCGGTAGCGGTCCGGCAGGATCATCCGGTGACGTTGCTGCTCCCCGCTACCGGATCGGAGTCCGGTACAGGCGCGGTAGTTGAGGGCCATCGCGGCCCACCCCGCACCTACGCCATCGGCGGACCGCTCTGCACCTCGATTGACGTAATTGCCCGCGCGGCGCTGCTCCCGCCCCTGCGCGCGGGTGACTTGCTCGCCTTGCACAAGGCCGGCGCCTACGGGCTAACAATGTCGTCGCTGGCCTTCCTCAGCCATGCGTGGCCGGCCGAGTACCTGCTGGAGACGGACGGCACGGTGACGCTGATCCGCGAGCCGCTCGACCCGACGGCCCTGTTCGCCGGCCAGCACTACCGCTAGGCGCTGCTGAAGTTTCAGGCACCCCTATGGTCCCCCCGCGCAGCAGGGGGACGTGGATTCCTGCGAACGCGGGAATGACGGGCGGGAGCCTACGCGCGGGGTACTCGCCGGCGGCGGCGGTAGGCCCGTGCTTCCCGAATCGCGATTTCGCGCGCCAAGACCTCGCGTACTTCCGGGGTGAGATCGTCGGGGTTGGCTTGCGCCGCTGCGACCGTTGCCAGGAAGCGCGGGGCGCGCATCCGTTGCAGCGCAGCCGGAGTCAGCAGCTGCAACAGGGGCATTTGCGCTGCCGGGGCCGTTCTCGCCATCGCTATTCTCGTTGCTGCGGCACTACTTGAACGCACATTCTAGCGCCTGTTGCCCCGCTTGGCGAGCACGTTGCGCTCCCTAGCACCCCTGCAAAGGGCTATATGACCCTACCGGAATCGTTAACAGCCCCTGTGCGGCGGCCTTGGTCGTGAGGAGGGAAGGATATGATCCGTCGGTACCGGAGGGGAAGGGTGTGGAAACCAATTGCAGAGGTCGTCAAGCCGCCATCCAGCTCGGCCGGTTCCCGACCGCCGAGCTATCCCGCGCTGCGGGATAGCTGATGCGACCGACGATTCCTGAGGTTCGGCGTACTACGGCCCGCGCGTGAGGGCCGGTAGGCCTTGTTCCGGCCCCATGATCGGCCACCGCCATGCCCCTGGCTCGCTTTCTTACGGTGCTTGGCCTTCGGTCGTCCCTTGTGCCGGCCTGATGTGGCACGGCCGCTGTGATCTTGGTGGGGCCTCGGGGCAGCGGGCTGCGTGTGCCGAGGAGCACGAGATCGAGTCACGTGCTCCTCGGCGGTTGCGGCAGGATGGGTCGAAGAGGGTACACGTGAGAGATCACGCAACGCGCTGGCGTCAGGAGGCGTGAACGGTTCGTTGAGGCCGACCTGACGCTGTAGTCGGCGCATGCCTTTCACCTGATCAGGTTGGACGAGGGAGACGACCACTCCGCCCTGGCCGCCCCGAGCGGTGCGCCCGGAGCGGTGAACGTAGGTCTTGTGATCCTCAGGCGCGTCATAGTGGACAACTGACGCTACACCGTCAACGTGGATGCCGCGGGCGGCTACATCGGTCGCGACCAAGGCCTGCACTCGACCACTGGCGAAGTCGGCGAGCGCTCGGTTGCGCTGGCTCTGCCGGCGGCCGCCGTGGATTGCTGCCGCCTGGATGCCAGCCTTACCGAACTGCTTGGCAAGCCGGTCGGACCGGTGTCGGGTCCGACAGAAAACGATGGCCGGCCACACTGCGCTTACCGCCTCTGCGGTGATCCCCGGGCGGTCAACCGTGGCTATATTCCAAAATACGTGATGGGCCGCGGTGATATCCGGGGTCTCCTCTCCGACCTCGTGACGGACAGGATTCTGTTGGTAGTCGCGGGTGAGCTTGGCCACGTCGCCGTCGAGTGTCGCGGAGAACAACATGGTCTGGCGCTTGTGTGCCGTCCGGTCGAGCAACCGGCGAACGGCGGGCATGAATCCCATGTCGGCCATTCGGTCGGCCTCGTCGAGCACGACCCGGTTGATTGCGGAGAGGCTCACAGCGCCTTGGGCGATGAGATCCTCCAGCCGTCCGGGACAGGCGACCAGGATGTCCACACCCCGCCGGAGCGCCTTGATTTGGGTGGCGTAGCCAGTACCGCCATAGACGACTCCGATACGGACCGCGCCGGCAAAGGAGCGAAGCACAGTGTTGATCTGTTCGGCAAGCTCACGTGTCGGTGCCAGTACGAGCGCGTGTGGTCGCCTGGTCTCGGCACGGCCGACGCTGGCGACGAGTGGGATCCCAAAGGCGAGTGTCTTGCCTGATCCGCTAGGGGCACGGCCGCAGATATCGCGTCCGGCCAAGGCGTCAGCTACCGTAGCTGCCTGGATCTCGAAGGGTTTGGTGAAGCCTCGATGCTTTAGGGCGTTGCAGATGGTCTCGGGGACACCTAGTTGGGCGAAGGTCAGGGACATGGCGCTCCTTGCCCGCACAGCGGCGGGAGATTGGATTCGTGGTGCCTCGACGCGCATGACACAGAGGGGAATCTTCGGGGATGGTCACAGTGACCGGATGAGCCAGCGCGCGTCTATGAACTCACCGGCTGGGAGAGCCTTGCCGGAGCAGCACTAACGGTAGCGCCTTCATCTCTATTTTACTCGATATGTGTCCGCCGGCACAAGGCAGTCACCCGGCAGTTGTCGTTGAGCCGGGGAGCTACGGGTTGTGCGGTACACTGCTTACGCTGCCCGCTAGTCATCCGTCCTGTAGCCAATGAACGCCAAGCGTAACGCGCCGGGTTGGCACAAGCAGAGGTATACACAATCGGATGGAAATACATGCTGCCGGCCGAGCGGATCAGGTACCGTGAGTGAGCAAGACCGGGACCCGGAGCTACTGGCCGACGCGGACGATGCAGGCTTGGCGCGGCGGGTGGCGCGCAACACCGCCGCGCCGCTGGCGGCAACCCTGGTCGAGCGCGGGCTGGGCCTGCTGCTGGCGATGTATGCCGCGCGGGTGCTCGGCCCCGCAGGCATCGGGGCGTACCGGTTAGCGCAGAACGTCTGGCAGTTTGCTTCCATCTTCGCCGACGCCGGCTTAACCACCCTCCTCACACGCGACGTGGCCCGCGACCGTCAGGCGGCAGCCCAGCGCACCGCCGCGACGGTCGGCTTGCGCCTGGTCCTCGCTGCCGTGTGTGCTCCCGCCGCAACGTTGGTCGCCCTGCTCTACGGTGACCGCGCCATCCTCGTTACGGTGGCGCTGCTGGCCGCCGGATTGCTCCCGACAGCCATTGCCGGCGCGTTGAGCGCCGTCTTCTCTGGCCACGAGCGCATGACGACCCCGGCAGTGGTCCAGTTAGTCGGTGGAGGCCTCACGGCAGCCCTCGGCTTCGCGGTGTTGGCGGTCGGCTGGGGCATCATCGGCCTGGGCGGCGTCTCGCTCGCTGTCAGCCTCCTGACTGCCGTGGTCTTCATCCGGCTTATCCAGCGGCACTACTTCACGCTGCGTATTGTGCTGACGTCCCGCGACCTGCGCGCACAGTTGAGCGAGGCTTGGCCGCTGATGCTCAATAACCTCCTGAACACCATCTTCTTCCGTAGCGACATTCAGGTCTTGGGAGCGTTCCTTGGTGCGAGGGCCGTGGGACACTATGACAATGCGTTTCGGATTATTGACGCAGTAGGTCTGCTGCCCTCGCGCTTCATACTCGCGCTTTTCCCGCTCCTGTCGCGGCGAGCGGCGCCTGGGGATGCTACTTTCCTGGGAGTCTATCGGCTGGCCGTCAAGCTGCTGTTGGGCATCGCGGTGCCGATTGCGCTCGGCATCACGGTGCTGGCCTACGACACCACACGCTTGCTCTGGGGTGCGCGCTTTCTTCCTGAATCGGCCATCGCCCTGCAAATCCTCGTCTGGTACGTGCCGGGGAGCTTTTGGAATGGCCTGACCCAGGTCGTCCTCATCGCGGTTGGTCAGCAGCGCTGGATTACTGTCGGTTTCTTTCTGGCGACGGCCTTCAACGTGGTTACCAACCTCCTACTGGTACCGCGCTATGGGCTGGTAGCCGCCGCCTGGACCACCGTAGCGTCCGAGGTCGTACTGTTCGTGCCGTTTGCGGTCATCGTGCGTCGCAGCCTAGGGACGCTTCCCTTCCGGCGGGAGGCACTCCCCCCACTGATCGGTGGGCTGGTCGCTGCTGCCGTCGCGTTGGGCCTCGGTCAGCTCGGCAGTCCTGCCCTCGTCGTTGCCGGCGCGGCGCTGTCGGTCTATGCCGCCGTGTGGCTGGCGCAGCGACCACTCGACCGCGATGAATGGCAGCTAATCGCGGGTCTCTGGCGGCGCCGTTCATCGTGACTGGCCTCCCTATGGTGCCCCATAGCCCCCTCCCTCGCCCTCCCCCGTGTACACCCGGAGCAAGCTCCAGGGGAGGGAAGCGACTGTCCCCCCGCCCCCGTCAAGGCACCGGCCAGCGCCCGCGGCCCCGTCCCCCCGCCGCAGCAGATGGACCATAGGGGGGCTACCCCCCTCCCCAAGGCAGTTTTTCCAAGCGCCGGAAAACTCGTCCCCCAGACCGTTGTCATCCCCCACCCCCCGCCGATATGTCTCCCTGACGGGAGTGGCTAATGCAAGACCATCCGAGCACACCGGGCATTGCCCGGCAGGAAACCCTTGGCACCGACGGGCCGGCTGCGTGCGGTGGCGCGGCCGCGTTCTCGCCGGCGCCGGGTCCATCTCGACCCCGCGCCACGCCCTTGCCCTTGCCCTTGGCGCCGGACCACACTCGGTCCGGTGCCGCGTCCTTGCCCTTGGCGCCGGACCACGCGCGGTCCGGTGCCGCGTCCTTGCCCTTGCCGAACCTGCCGAGTCACGAGCTGCGTGACCCGGCAGGGGCCGGCCCGCGCGTGCCGCTCTCCACTATTCCCTGGCCGGCCGGGGTGCGCCGGCTGCGCTCGACGGTCTTGCCCCGCGTCGTTGCCACTCCCGGCACCCACCTTTCCCACCCGTCCACCACCCGGTTCGCGCCCACCGCCGCCGATCCGGGAGCGCCCGCCCAGCCGGTGCCGCCCCGCCCACCGCCCACCACCGCGGGCACGGGCTACCTCCGGCACCACCACTCGCGCGCCCCACCCAGCGCCACCCACCGAAAACCTCCCCTTGTGAGGGGACTGCAGGGGGGCACGACTACCGCCGCACGGTGCCGCTGCCGATTTGACACGCTAGGTCTGCACGATCCTATGAAAGTCAAGGTGGTGCCGACCTAGCGTGTCATCTGCTCGGCGTACCACGCTTTGCCGTAGACCGTCTTCTTGTTTCCCCAGCGCCCCGGTTTGGGGATCATCTTCAGGCTGCGGTCTTCCAGCGGCAGGTATACCGGGGTATGGCCGCGCCGGTGTGATTCGCGCAGCGCGATGGCCAGCTCCAGTGCTTTCCGCCCATTGTCTCCGTTGGACCACGGCTCGATGTCTTGGTCGAGCGCATCTACCACGGACTGAACGGTTGCGTCCTGGCGCGGCATGATGCGCCAGCCCTCGGCGTCGTGCGTTGCCTCTCCGCGGTACAGGTGGGTTTGCGGGAGCACGCCCTCGATGGGGCGCAGGGTGCCATCCGCGAGCTTCCAGGCATGGACGTAGGCGCCGTCGCTGACAAACAGGCCGCGGCTGCACAGCACCTCGTAGCCCTGCCGGGCGCTGCTCCGGCGATGGATCACGCCCTCGATTCCGTTCACGAAACGCACGTAGCCGGCGCCGCCCTGGTCGTCGTCGCTCCAAGGGTCGTCATCCACCCACCCGGTCACCCACTCCACGTCGGCATCGCCGGCAAACAGGCGCATCAGGCTATAGCGTTGAATACCGCCCCCCGACATCTCATGGCCGCTGCCGTCGAGGACGCTGATGCTCACCACCTCGCCTAGCTCTCCCGACGCCAGCAGTGTGGCCGCCTGCCGATAGTGGGGCAGGTTGCGATCCAAGTCACCGACGGCGAGCTTGATCCCGCGAGCCGCGCAGGCCGCAACCATCCGGTCCGCGTCGGCCAGACTGGCGCTCATCGGCTTCTCGCAGGAGATGGCTTTCAGCTCCGCGCTCGCGCAGCCGAGCACAACGGCGGGGTTCTCGCTGACCGGCAAAATCGGCGCGGCAATATCGAGCCGCTCGTTTGCCAGCAACTCCTCGTAGCTGCGGTAGCCGGGGGCCTGGAAACGCTCGCAGAACAGGGCCAAGTTGTCCGGGTCGGGATCGGCGGCCGCCACGACCGCCGTTGCCGGATGCAGCGCATACGATCTGGCGTACTGCGTGCCCTTGCGGCCGCAGCCGATAATCCCTACGCGGTAGGGCGCTTGCCGAGCAACCGTCATCATTGGCCTCCCCAAGTAGTATGATACAGAGCCTAGGCATTTTGTGATTGTCCGTCCGCGCTGTTGCCGACACGAACGGTCTGCCAGGGGCCATGGAGCGAAATCAATGACACTCAGCCAGTTCGAGGACGTGATAGACAGGATGCCCAGGTATCTGCAAGAGCTTAAAGACTGCCAGATCATTACCAGAGACGGGAGGGAGAGACTTCCTCCCATTCTTCCTGACAAGGGCATCTACGTTTTCTATGAGGATGGCCAAGCGTTGTACGTAGGCCGTTCAGATCACCTCAGGGCCAGGCTTCTTCAGCATGGGCAAGCATCTGGAGGTCATGGTAGTGCGCCTTTCGCTTTCAACATTGCTAGGAAAAAGCTTCGGATAACACGCCCCGATTGTGACTCCATGTCCAGGAGTGCTCTGGAGCAAGATCCCGAGTTTGCCCCTCTCTTTAGTCAAGCTAAACGGCGCGTTAGGAGAATGGGAATTCGCGTCGTGGAGATTCAGGACCCCATCGAGCAGACGATTTTCGAGGTTTACGCTCATCTGAAGTTGGGTACACCGTTCAACAGCTTTGAGAACCATTGAGTTGAAGAAGAGCCGCACAGTGCCGGATGATCTGCTCTGCATGGTGAACCGCTCGCTCCGCGTCGGCCCGCGCGTAGAACTCGTAAGGGGCGCCTTGAGGATATGCGTTCGGATAGCGGGCCGGAATGTAGTGCCGGTCTAGCTCGCGGGCAGCGTCAATCAAGTCCGGCGACACGGCTGCCTCCTCCGGTAATGCCTCAAGCAGCGCCGACACCGCATGGCCCCAGCCCTTCAGGTCAAAGTGCTGATGGACTGCCTGCGCTGCCTTTTTCGCTGCCTGCTGACAGGCGAAACAGGCCCACTCGTAGGATTCGGCCGCCAGGGCGTGCCGGGCATGTGCGAGGTCGCGCTCGGCCTGCTTGAACCAGTCACGAGGGCGGGCGGCCATCCGGTTACTCCTGTGGTCCTGTGCCGCAACTCCGGCGCTGCCAAAACGCACCGCTCCCTCATCATACACGCCCAGGCTTGGTACCATCTGACTGTCAGAACTGACGCCCCCCCCTATGGTCCCCCCGCTGCGGCAGGGGGACGGTGGTGTGGGCCGGTGGGGGGCCGGGAGGAGAGACTATGCCAACGATTGCCGCTGACTCCCTCCGCACCCTCGCTCAACGGCTCTTCGCGGCGGCCGGCACCCCACCGGAGCAAGCTGCGACGGTTGCCGAGCACCTGGTCAATGCCAACCTCGCCGGCCATGACTCGCACGGGGTACAGCATATTCCCGGCTACGTCGGCGGCGTGCGCGACGGTCAAATCGTCCCGGCGGCCCGCCCAACCATCGTGCAGGAGCGGCCGACGGCGGCGCTCGTTTCCGGCAACTGGGCGTTCGGGCAGGTTGCCGCCAAGTACGCGATGGACGTTGCCATCCGTAAGGCCAAAGAGGTCGGCGTGGCGGTCGTCGGGATTGTCCAGTGCAACCACATCGGGCGGCTGGGCGAGTATCCCACCCGCGCTGCCGCGCAGGGCATCGCCAGCTTCATCACCTCCGGCAACCTCAACCGCACCGGGGGCAGCGTCGCGCCCTATGGCGGGCGCAAGGGTGCCTTGAGCACCAGCCCGATGGCGTGGGGGTTCCCGGCCGGCCCGCGCCCCCCCTTCTTACTCGACTTTGCCACGTCGGTGATTGCCGGGGGCAAGGTAGAGGTGGCCCTGGCCAAGGGCGAGTCGTTACCCGATGGCGCCGCCTTAGGCCCCGACGGACGGCCGACCACCGACCCGGTCTTGCTGCGGCAGGGCGGCAGTATGCTCACGTTCGGCGGGCACAAAGGCTATGGCCTGGCGCTCGTGGTCGGCCTATTCGGCGGCTTGCTCACCCACGCCGACCGGTATGCTACTGATGAGGGTGCTACCGGCGTGTTCATCTTGGCCGTAGATGTGGGCCTCTTCGGGCCGAGCGAGGCGGTCGAGCGGACCGTGGACCAGGCCTTTGACCGGATCAAGGCCACGCCGCCGGCCGAGGGCTTCGACGAGGTGCTCGTCTCCGGCGAGACCGAGCATCGCAGCCGCGAGCAGCGCCGCCGCGACGGCATCCCCATCCCCGACAAGACCTGGGCGGCGCTGTGTCAAGTGGCCGCCGAGCTTGGCGTCGCTATGCCGGCATTGAGGTAGATCACTCAGCGCAGCCGTTTTGACGTTACACGAGAAGGACATGCTCCGATGCCTCCGTTTCAGTTAGTCTCCGACTTCCAGGCTACCGGCGATCAGCCGGAGGCCATCGCCAAGCTGTGTCAGGGCTTGCACGACGGTCAGCGGTTACAGGCGTTGCTCGGCGTGACCGGCTCCGGCAAGACGTTCACGATGGCCAGTGTTGTCGCCGAGGTGCAGCGGCCCGCGCTGGTACTGGCCCCCAACAAGACGCTCGCGGCGCAGCTCTTTGATGAGTTCAAGGAGTTCTTTCCTCACAACGCCGTGGAGTATTTCGTCAGCTACTACGACTACTACCAACCGGAAGCATATATCCCCCGCAGCGATACCTATATCGAGAAGGATTCCTCGGTCAATGAGGAGATCGAGAAGCTCCGGCTCTCGACGACGCGCTCGTTGTTGGCGCGCCGCGACGTGCTGATCGTCGCCTCGATCTCGTGCATTTACGGTATCGGCGCCCCGGAGGACTACGGCTTCTCGGTCGTGAAGCTGCAACGCGGTCAGGTGACGCGCCGCGACCGGGTGCTGCGCCACCTCGCCGACGTTCAGTACGACCGCAACGACATGGACTTCAGACGGGGCACCTTCCGCGTGCGCGGCGAGGTGCTGGAAATCTTCCCGGCCTACGACGACTTCGCCGTGCGGATCGAGTTCTTCGGCGATGAGATCGAGCGGATCGTCGAGGTGGACCCGCTCACCGGCGAAGTGCTGGCGGCGCGCGAGCAAGTGGACATCTACCCGGCCGGGCACTTTGTCACCCCGGCCGAGAAACTTGAGCGGGCCGTCGTCACCATCGAGGAGGAGCTACAGGAGCGCCTCGTCGAGCTGCGCGAGCAGGAGCGATTGTTGGAGGCCCAGCGGATCGAGCAGCGCACGCTCTTCGACTTGGAGATGCTGCGCGAGACCGGCCACTGCCAGGGTATCGAGAACTACTCGCGCCACCTGAGCAACCGCGCCGCCGGCGAGCAGCCTTGGACCTTGCTCGACTATCTGCCCGACGATTTCATCCTGTTCGTGGACGAGTCGCACGTCGCCCTGCCGCAGGCACGGGGCATGTATTTCGGTGATAAGTCGCGCAAGGACACGCTGGTCGAGTACGGCTTCCGCCTGCCGTCCGCACTCGACAACCGACCGCTCATGTTCGGCGAGTTCGAGCAGCATATCCGCCAGGCGATCTTTGTCTCTGCGACGCCCGGCCCCTACGAATACGAGCACTGCACCGAGATAGTCGAGCAACTCGTTCGCCCGACCGGGTTGGTGGACCCCATCGTCGAGGTCAAGCCGACCGCCGGCCAGATTGACGACTTGCTCTACCAGATCAACGAGCGCGTGCAGCGCGGCGAGCGCACGCTGGTCACGACGCTGACCAAGCGCATGGCCGAGGACCTCGCCGACTATCTGGCGGAGATGGGGATTAAGGTCCACTACCTCCACTCGGAGATTGACACGCTGGAGCGCGTCGAGATTCTCCGCGACCTGCGCTTGGGCGTCTACGACGTCGTGGTCGGGATCAACCTGCTGCGGGAAGGTCTCGACCTGCCCGAGGTCTCGCTGGTAGCCATTCTCGATGCCGATAAAGAGGGCTATCTGCGCTCGGAAACCTCGCTCATCCAGACGATTGGCCGGTCCGCTCGCCACGTCGAGGGCCGGGTCATCATGTATGCGGATCGGATCACCGGCTCGATGCGCCGGGCCATTGACGAGACGGCCCGCCGCCGGCGCGTCCAAACCCGCTACAACGAGCAGCGCGGCATCACCCCGGTCGGCATTCAGAAGGCGATCCGCGGCGTATCGGAGCGGCTGAAGCAGGTTGCGGAAGCCGTTCCCGCCTACAAGACCGACGAGGAGCTACCGAAGAAGGAAGTGGCCCGGCTCATCAAGGACCTCGAAAAGCAGATGAAGGAGGCCGCGCGGCAGCTCGACTTCGAGCAGGCGGCGCTGCTGCGCGATCAGGTCTACGAGCTGCGGGCAACATTGGGTGACGGCAGCGGCCCGATTGGCGCGACGGACGGACCGGCTGCTGCCGCGGCCGATACGAACGGGGCCGCCGCTCCTGCACCGCGCGGGCGGTCCACCGCGCGGGCCGTGCGCGTCACCGGGCCGCGCCGGCGCAGCCGGCGGCGGTGAGGCGTGGAGTTCTGGCAGGAATGAGATGATGGATGTTGAGACGATCCGGGCGCTGGCGGAAGCGCAGGCCGGTTACGCAAGCGAAACTTACCGTTGGCTGCACCGGCACCCGGAATTGAGCTTCCAAGAAGTCGAGACCGCCCGATACGTCGCCGACCAACTCCGGTCGCTCGACCTAGAGCCGCGGATCGGCGTCGGGCGGCCCGGCGAGCACGGCGTTGTCGCGGTGCTCGGCGCCGACCGCCCCGGCCCGGCCGTCGCGTTGCGGGCCGATATGGACGCGCTGCCGTTGGAGGAAGCAACCGACTTACCCTGGCAGTCACAGCGCCCCGGGGTGATGCACGCCTGCGGCCACGACGCTCACACCGCCATCTTGCTCGCCACCGTTGCGGCACTCCGCCATGTCGAGCGCGACCAACCCCATAGCTCGGTCGGGCCGGTCGTGCTGCTGTTCCAGCCGGCCGAGGAGCAGGAGCCGGGCGGTGCGTTGGGGATGATCGAGGCCGGCGTGCTCGATAGCCCGCCGGTGAAAGCGGTCTTCGGTCTCCACCAGTCGCCGCTGCTGGATACGGGCACGATTGGGCTGGCCGTGGGCGCCCGCAGCGCCGCGGCCGATGACTTTACGCTGACCATTCGCGGTCGTGGCGGCCATGCCGCCTGGCCGCACCGCACCGTTGACCCGGTGGTCGTCGCGGCGCACGTTGTCACCGCCCTGCAAACGGTCGTCAGCCGGCAAGCGCCGCCAACCAACGCCGCTGTCGTCACCGTTGCCACCATTCACGGCGGCACCAAGGACAACATCATTCCCGACGAGGTGGTGATGACGGGTACCGTCCGCACCCTTGCGCCGGAGTTACGCGAGGCCATGCCGCAGCGGATCAAGACTCTGGCGCAAGGCATCGCTGCCGGCTTCGGTGCCGAGGCCACGCTCGACTACGCCTGGGGCTACCCGGTGCTGGTGAACGATGCGGCGATGACTGCCTTGGCCGAGCGGGCAGCGATCCGCGCGCTCGGCGCGTCCCAGGTGGTGGAGGCGGAGCCGGTGCTGGGCGCCGAGGACTTTGCGTATTTTCTGGAGCAGCGCCCCGGCTGCTTCGCCACCTTGGGCGTTGGCGTGCCGAGCATCCCGCTCGACGAGCGTCCCACCGGCCACAGCGCCCGGTTCCAACTCGACGAAGCCTCCCTGCCCGTTGGCGTGGCCTACTACCTCGCCCTCCTCGACGAGTGGTGGCGCACGCAGCAGGTGGCGTCGTAGGGGCGCGCAATACGCTGCGCCAGTCATTCCCGCTGGCGCGGGAATCCACGTCCCCCCGCCGCAGCGGGGGGACCATAGGGGGGCTACGCCGCCGCCTCGGCCGTTCCTTCCATGAGCGCAGCCTGATCCGCCGGGTTGGGGTTGCGGTAGTAGGTGCCGGGGCGCCAGTCGCCCACGTCCCCCAACAGCCGCCGTTGGCGCGGCGTACACCGTGCCAATAGCTCCGGCGTAGCCTGGTCGAAGTCCCACGGCTGCATGAACAGCTGGCTATAGCGGTAGATCAGCGTCTTGCGGATTTGGTCGGACAGATTCGGCCCCGGTCCGTGCCAGAGGGCGTGCGGAAAGATCACCGCATCGCCGGCCTCGACACACAGGGGGACGCCGCCCGGCGTGTCCGTCCCGGCGGGCAGCCGCTCCTCCGGCCACGGCCGCAGGTGGCTGCCCGGAAAGACGATGAAGTTGCCCATATTCGGCTCCGGGAGCGGCGTCAGGAAGTATTGAATCTTGATTTGCAGCGGCAGGCTCGACTCCGTGACGCGAATCTGTTCCAGCGCCTCGCCGCCGTCGGGGTGGATATACCCCTTGTAGCTCGGATCGAGCGTTCGCATGGTCGCCTGCGCGACGCTGCACCCGATGTACGAACCCATCAGGTCCAGCACCAAGCCAAAGGTGCCCGGATGGTCTATCATGTCAATGAAGACATCGTTCTCCGCGTAGATGTTCCGACGACCCATCCCGCGCTGGGGACCGCCGTCGTTGATCGGCCCTACGTATCGGGCATAGAGGTCATCCACCGCTTGGATGCACCGCTCCACCTCGTCCGGTGTAAGTGCTCCCTTCACGACCAGGTAGCCATCGCGCCCCCACTGGCGCCGCTCTGCATCGGTGAGCCTCCGCATAGACATCTCGCCTACCGTTCCTTTCCATGCAACTGCCATGCAACTGCCATGCAACTGCCATGCAACTGCCATGCAACTGCCATGCAACTGCCGTACAACTGCCGTACAACTGCCGTACAACTGCCGTTCAGCCCTCGGCCGGGGGCGCTGCGCCCGTCAGCACCTCAACCTGATCCGCCGGCGAGTAGAAGTAGGCGCCCGGACGCCAGTCCGCGCCGAGATCGCCCAGCAACCGCCGCTGGCGTGGTGTGCAACGCTCCAACAGCCCTGGCGATGGTTCTTTATAGTCGAAGGGGCGAAAGCACTGTTGGCTGTAGCAGTAAATCAGCGTCTTGCGGGCCTTCCCCGACAGGTTCCGCGCCGGGCCGTGCCAGATGGAGTGGGTGAAGATCGCCGCGTCACCGGCTTTGACGGAGAGCTGCACGGTGCCGGGTGACTCCGGTCCATCCGGTAGCCCTTCCTCCGGGAACGCCTGTCGGTGGCTCCCCGGCACGAGCGTGAAGTTGCCGCCGTTCGGCTCCAGCACGTCGGTCAGGAAGTATTGGATTTTCAACTGGAGCGGCCAGCTCGTATCACTGAGCCGAATGTGCTGTAGGGCCTGCCCACCGTCGGTATGGATGTATCCCTTGAATTCGGGGTCGGGCAGGCGGATGACGGCCTCGGACATACTCAACTGAATGTAGGGGCCGAGCAGGTCCACCACGACGCCCAAGATACCGGGATGGTCCATCAGCTCGACGAACACGTCGTCGTCCTCCATCACGTTACGGCGGTCTATCCCTTTCGCCGCGTCGGCCTCCGGGTTGTCCACGACGTGCCGTTGATAGAGTTGGTCCAGTCCCTGCGTGAGACTGGCTACCTCGTGGGGTGTCAGCGCGTCCGGCAGCACGAAGTAGCCATCGCGCTCCCATTGCTGCCGCTGGTCCTCCGTGAGTCTCCGGGTGAACATCAGCTACCCCCTCTTGCCGTCGTGGACGACAGCCCCGGCCGTGCCGTGTGAAACACCCACATCATACCGCAGGATGGCTGGAGCGTCTCACGCTCACTGCTACAATCCATCATACGAGGCGTGTCCGGTTGACACGGTGGTCCGGTCACTGGCCCCCCGGCCACCGGGAAGGAGTAGTGGTGTCCGGAGACGAAGCGCTGAATCTGCTGCGTGCCCACAAGGCGACACTAGTCGAGCGATTCGGCGTCACGGCCCTCGCGCTCTTCGGCTCGATCGTCCGCGACCAGGCGTCGGACGGCAGCGACGTTGACATCCTGGTGTGTTTTGATGGGCCGGCAACGGCGAAGCGGTACTTTGGTGTGCAGTTCTACATTGAGGACCTGCTAGGCCGCCCGGTGGACCTAGTGACCGATAAGGCACTGCGCCCGGAGCTGCGTCCGTATATTGAAGCGGAGGCCGTTGATGTCTGACTCTGGCCAAATGCCACGCGAATGGCGTCTCTAGGTACAGGACATGATCGAATTTGGCGAAAGAGTTCTGTCCTATACGGATGGGGTAGATCAGGATGCATTCGTCGGCAACAGCCTGACCTACGATGCTACTCTTCACAATCTGGCTTTGATTGGGGAAGCAGCCACGCATGTACCCAATGTCATTCGTGAGCAGCACCCGGAGGTTCCGTGGCGAGCGATTGTCGGTACGCGCAATCGTATCCTCCATGCATATCTGGGTATTGACGACGACGTTATCTGGGACATTATCCAAGATGCCGTTCCGAGCTTATTGTCCGCGCTAAGAAGGATTGTGCAGAGCACTCAATGATGGGAAGTGGGTGCTGATGCCACGATGAATCATCTGACTATTGCCGGGAGCCGGCCGATACCTGGAGCACCAGCGCTTTCGCCGTGCCGATGGGGTACAGGCAAACCTGCCGGCCAGCAGAAACAAGTACCGGCCACCATCGTCCTGGAGTGCCAGACCCACCCCGGCCTCCGCGCCGTCCGGCACGAGGTCGTTGATCGCCGGCATTGGTCTGCGAGTGGCCCCCCCGTAGCCCCCCTAGGGCCCCCCCGCTTCGCAGGGGGACGGCGCGTTCCCTCCCCCGTCGCAACGGGGGAGGGCTAGGGTGGGGGCAAGATGTCACCCCCCAGCGACGGCGGGGACGATGGACACTTCCTGTCCGGCTTCCAGGGCGGTGTCGAGATCGTCGAGGAAGCGGATGTCCTCACCGCCGACGTAGATGTTGACGAACCGACGCAGCGTGCCCTGCTCGTCGAACAGGCGCTCCTTGAACCCCGGATGCTGGCGCTCCATATCGTCGAGCACCCCGCCAACCGTCGCGCCCTCGGCGGTCACGGCGGCGGCGCCACCGGCAAGCTGCCGCAGGGGAGTAGGTATCCGCACTGTCACTGCCATCAAGCTGCTCCTTTGTTGCGAGGTTTCCGTCGTTGCGCGACCAAGCTCACTCTACCAGCGCCGGCGCGGCGCCGACCGGCGTACTCGGCGGCGTGAGACCAAGCGTGCTCTCGAACGACCCAATCGTCGCGTCAACGTGGACGGGCTGTCGGGCCACGGGCGCGACCGCCTCCAGCGTCTTGAGACCGTTGCCCGTGATGTAGGCCACCACGCGCTCGTCGGGCTGCACCACGCCGCTGGCCACCAACTGCTTCAGACTGGAGATCGTGACGCCGCCGGCCGTTTCCGTGAAGATGCCTTCCGTCTCCGCCAGCAGTTTGATCGCCGCTGCGATGTCCTCGTTACTGCTGATCGTCATGCCCCCGCCTGTCTCCTTGACGATACGGATGACGTAGTAACCGTCGGCCGGATTACCGATAGCCAGCGACTTGGCAATGGTGTCCGGCTTCCGCACGGGCCGCACCGCCTCGCGGCCGGCCAAGAATGCCTCCGACACCGGGGCGCAGCCGTCGGCTTGGGCCGCGGAGATGCGGACACTGCCCTCTGCCACCAGTCCGACCTTCTGTAGCTCGCCGAAGCCCTTATGGAGCTTGGTCACGAGCGAGCCGGAGGCGACCGGCGCGACCACGTGGTCGGGCAAGGTCCAGCCGAGTTGCTCGGTGACCTCGAACGCGAGCGATTTGCTCCCCTCGGAGTAGTACGGCCGCATGTTGATGTTGCAGAACGCCCAGCGGTAGGCGTCGGCCAGCTCACTACATAGCCGGTTCACATCATCGTAGGAGCCGTTGACCGCCACGAGCTGGGCGCCATACGACCGGGCGTGGACCAGCTTGCCTTCCTCGGTATCGCCGGGCAGGAATACGTAGGCTGCCATCCCTTCACGGGCAGCCGCGGCCGCCACGGCGCCGGCGAGGTTACCGGTGGAGGCACACGCAAACGTCGTGAAGCCGAACTCGCGTGCTTTCTTGATCGCCACCGCCACTACGCGGTCCTTGAAGGAATAGCTAGGGTTCACACTGTCGTTCTTGATCCAGAGGTTCTGCAGGCCCAGCGCCTTGCCGAGATTGCGTGCCCGCTGGAGCGGGGTGAACCCCACGCGATGGCCGTCGTCTTCGCTGGGGCGCTCGACCGGCAAGAGAGGCCAGTAGCGCCAGAGCGAGAGCGGGCCGCGCTCGATGGTCTCGCGGGAGAGCGTTTGCCGCAGGGCCGGATAGTTATAGGTCACGTCGAGCGGACCAAAGCAGAAGTCGCAGACGTGGATTGGCTCGATGGGATACGTGCGTCCGCATTCCCGACATTGCAATCCACCGAGACGCCCATTTTCCATAGCTATCGTGATCCTCGCTTCGAGAGTTGAGCAGTGCTGGCACCGGTACTACACGCCACTCCGGCCGCCGGGGCGGCGGGGGCTGTGGCGGCAGCCGAGCGTTGGTCAGCGGTGCAGCTGCGTTTCACCAAAAGAAAAGCCCCCGTCTCCAGACGAGGGGCAAGGGGCTTCACCATGTAGTGGTACAGCCTCCCTTATCTTGCAGCGGTAAACACCACTGCCGGAGTTGGCACCTGGTCCGCGCGGAGCGGACTGGTTGCCGGGCTTCTTAGGGCCGGTTCCCTCCACCTCTCTGGATAAGAGTGGTACTGTATGTAGTTGTAAAGCACCAGCGTTGCGCTTGCGGAGTGACTATAGCACGCTATTCACGGACCGTCAACCAACCGACGGGCCTCCCCTGGCCCCCTGTCTCGCCTCTGACAGGGGCCGGGGATGCTCACAAGGGTAGGTTTTTCTGTAGGGGCGCGATTTATCGCGCCCAGTCCCCCGTCATTCCGGCGAAAGCCGGAATCCAGGGTTATTCATGGCCCTCACGCTCCCGTCATTGCGGCGCCAGCCGCAACCCATCCTGCTCATCCTTCCATCCCGCAAATCCTGATGCAGACGAAAAACCTACCCTTGTCAGGGCCGGGGGTGGGGCACGAGTCAGCCGCTTGGACGGGTGCGACGGAAAGCTGCCACACTGTAGGGTTATGTAGGGGCTAGACCCATGCCCTGCACCTGGCGCCGTAACAAGCGAGGTCGTCGTGAGACACCGGTTCGTTGCCCTGATCGTTGCCGGATTGCTCGTCCTCTCCGCTGCGCCGACGGCGGCAGCAGCCGAGTGCGAGTTCGTCCTCGGCTTCGCCACGCTCAAGACGCTGATTAACCTCTCCGAGGGACAGGATAAGGTTGGCGACTGCCTGGCGAACGAGCGGTTCGACCCGGTGAAGGGTGAGGCGCTGCAGCAGACCAGTGGGGGACTCCTGGTGTGGCGCAAGGCCGATAACTGGACCGGCTTCACCGACGGGTATCGCACCTGGGTCATCGGGACTGATGGCCTCCAATCCCGTCCGAACACCGAGCGGCTTGATTGGGAACGCCTCGCCCAGCTGCGAAGAAATGCCGAGACATTCGAGTACGTCGTTGGGCAGCCGGGCGGAACGTTGACCTACGCGACCATTTCCGAGCCGCTGACCTTCAACTTGGCCCTCGCCAACGACTCCGGGTCTTCGGGTTACCTGGGCTATCTCTTCGAGGGCCTGACCGAGACATCGTGGCTGACCAATCAGGTCGAGCCGGCACTGGCGCAGTCTTGGGAGCGTTCGGAGGACGGTCTGACCTGGACCTTCCACCTCCGCCAGGACGTGCAGTGGCACGACGGGCAGCCTTTCACGGCCCACGACGTGGACTTCACCTTCAACCGGATCACCTACAACGACGACATCGCCTCCAGTGACCGTTCGACGTTCAACTTCCGGTTCCTGGACGAGGAGAGCGGCGAGTGGCAAGAAGCGCAGCTGACCGTCACGGCGCTCGATGACTACACGGTCCGGTTTGTGCTCCCGGTGCCCTTTGCTCCCTTCCTCCGCTCGATGGGCACCGCGATCTACCCCAAGCACATTCTGGAGCCGCACGTGGACGACGGCACGTTTGCCGATACCTGGAGCCTTGATACGGACCCGGCCGAGATCATCGGGACCGGCCCCTTCACTATCGAGCGTTACGACCCCGGCGGGCGCGTGGTCTTGCAGCGCAACCCCAACTACTGGCTGCAGGACGCCGCCGGTAACACGCTACCGTACTTGGACACAATTACGTACCTGATCGTCTCGGATTTCGCTGTCGAGCTAGAAAAGTTCCAAGCCGGCGAGACGGATGTTCACGGTGTCTTGGGCGAAGAGTTCGCCCTGCTCAAACCGCTGGAGGCGGAAGGGAGCTTCACCATCCACCGGCGCGGCCCCACGTTCAGCGCGACGCTGCTGGGCTTCAATATGAATCCGGGCCGCAACCCGGAGACCGGACAGCTTTACCTGGCGCCGGAAAAGCTGGAGTGGTTCCGCAACACGCAGTTCCGCCAAGCCGTCGCGCATAGTATTGACAAGGACACGATCATCAACGACATCCAGTACGGACTTGCCTATCCGCAGTGGGCGTCGGTTAGCCCGGCTTCCGGAGAGTTCCACAATCCGAACGTCCGGCGGTACGAATATGACCTCGCCAAGGCCAACGCGATTCTCGACGGCCTCGGTTGGGTGGATACCGACGGCAATGGCATCCGTGAAGATCGTGCCGGCAACGAGATCACGTTCTCGTTCGTGACCAATGCGGGCAACAGCGTGCGCGAAAAGGTCGGAATGGTCATCCACCAGGGGCTCCAGGAGATTGGGATTAAGGCGGACTACAAGCTGATCGAGTTCGGCGATCTCGTCTCCCAACTGAGCACCTCCTATGACTGGGAGGTTATGATGGTCGGCTTCAGCAGCGGAACGGATCCCTACAGCGGCATCGGTTTCTGGCACAGCAGCGAGGCCCTGCACGTGTGGTATCCCAATCAGCCGCAGCCGGCGACGGAATGGGAAGCGGAGATTGACGCGCTGTACGTGAAGGGCAGCCAAGAGCTGGACCACGACAAGCGGGTGGCGCTTTACCACCGCGCCCAGGAGATCGCTGCCGAGAACGTGCCGATCATCTACACGACTCACTCCGAGCGGCTGACGGCCATCCGCAACGTTTTCGGCAATACGACCCCCACCCTCTACGGCATTTTCGATGCCCGCTACCTCTACCGCATCGCGCCCTGACCGGTGACGCACTCCCCCGCCCCATCATGGTGGAGCGGGGGGCTGACTGGGGTAGGTACGGGCCAAGCCGTAGGGGCGCAACATGTTGCGCCCGCGTCCCCCCGCTGCGCGGGGGGACCATAGGGGGGCTAGGGGGTAAGGCCAGCAGCGAGCTACACGATCAGCATGGCGTCGCCGAAGCTGAAAAAGCGGTAGCGGAGGCGTAGCGCCTCTTGGTAGGCGTCGAAGAGCAGCGCGTGACCGGCAAAGGCCGTTACCAGGACAAGCAGAGTTGAGCGCGGCAAGTGGAAATTGGTGATGAGGGCGTCTACGGCCCGGAACTGATGCTCCGGCGTGATGTAGAGCGCCGTCCAGCCGCTCATGGCCGGCAAGTCGGGCAATGCGCCGCGCGCCGCGCTCTCCGGTGCAGGCTCCGCCGCCAGCGTGCGGGCCTCCTGCGGGCTGCTGACCAGCGGGGTACCGCCGCCGGCTGCCAGCGCCGCGGCCTCCAACGTCCGCACTGCCGTTGTCCCGACGGCAATCACTCGCCGACCGGCGGTCCGTGCGGCATTGATTGCCGCTGCCGTCTCCGCACTGAGCGAGACGTGCTCGGCGTGCATCCGGTGGCCCTCGACCGTCTCGGTGCGGATGGGCCGAAACGTATCCGGCCCGATATGCAGCGTGACAAAGGCCAGTTGCACCTGCTTGGCCCGCAGTTGATCGAGTAGCTGCGGCGTGAAGTGCAGGCCGGCGGTCGGCGCCGCGGCCGATCCCTCGCGTTGACCGTAGACCGTCTGATACCGTTCCGCGTCGGTCAGCGGACGCTGGATATAGGGCGGGAGCGGGACCTGCCCGTAGTGCGCCAGCACCGCGTCCAACGCGGCCAGCGGACGTACCTGCACACCACCGTTGGCAGTACGCTCGCCGACCTCGATCCGCGGGTCCGGCGGCGCGTCCACAGCGGCCGCCGATCCTAGTTCACCGGCCGCCCGGCCCGGCGGTTCGACGAGCGTGAGGGTGGTGCCGGCACGCAAACGCCGCGCTGGGCGGGCCAGGGCCTCCCACCAGCCCTCGCGCACCGGCCGCAACAGCAGTAGCTCCACACCGCCGCCACTCGGTCGCTGTGCCCAGAGCCGGCCGGGCAGGACCCGTGTGTCGTTGGCGACCAGTAGATCGCCGGCTTGGAGATAGTCACCGATGTCGGTGAAGCGGCGGTGCTCGAAGCGCCGGTCGGCGTTCTCGCGGTGGACCACCAGCAGCCGGGACGAGTCGCGGGGTGTGACCGGCGCTTGAGCGATCAGGGCCGGGGGGAGGGCGTAGTCAAAGGCGGCCGTCCGCATGGGCGATGCTCCAGCAGTGGGATTGCCGTCGGTAGCATGTGGATCACAGGTTACAGCAGCCAGCCTTGCTGCGGTGCCTCGCCAGCGTCATCGTGGGGGTGCGGCAGCCCGAGGTGCCGGGCCGCCAGCGGCGTCGCCAGCCGACCCTGACGGGTAGGTTGCAGGTAGCCTAGCTGGATCAAGTACGGCTCGTAGACATCCTGGATCGTCTCGCTCTCCTCACCCACCGCTGCGGCAATCGTATCCAGCCCCACCGGGCCACCGCCGAACTTCGTCAGGATGGTGTTGAGAATGAGGCGATCCACCTCATCGAGGCCCTGCGCGTCAACTTCGAGCATCTCCAGCGCATCGCGGGCCACACGCACCGTAATCGAGCCGTCGGCGCGGACCTGGGCGTAGTCACGCACCCGCTTGAGCAGCCGGTTGGCAACGCGCGGCGTGCGGCGCGAACGGCGGGCAATCTCCAGCGCGCCACCGGCTGCTATCGGCACACCCAAGATGCCGGCCGAGCGGGTCACGATCTGCGCCATTGCCGCCTCGTCGTAGAAGTCCAGCCGGAAGACCAACCCGAACCGATCCCGGAGCGGCGCCGTCAGCAGCGAGACGCGGGTGGTGGCGCCGATGATCGTGAACGGGGGCAGCGGCAGCCGCATCGTCTTCGCCGCCGGCCCCTTCCCGATCACCACGTCGAGCGTAAAGTCCTCCATGACCGGGTAGAGCACTTCCTCAACGATCCGATTGAGGCGGTGAATCTCATCAATGAAGAACACGTCGCCGCGACGCATGTTCGTGGCGATAGCAGCCAGATCGCCTTGTCGCTCGATGGCGGGTCCGGCGGTCGTTCTGATCCGCACGCCCAGCTCGTTGGCGATGATGTTGGCGAGCGTGGTCTTGCCGAGGCCCGCCGCCCCGTGCAAGAGGACGTGATCGAGCGCCTCGCCACGCTGGCGTGCCGCCTCAATGGCAATGCGGAGCTGCTCTTTCACCCGCGCTTGGTTGACGAACTCGTCGTCATCCAACCGCCGCGGACGCAGGCTGAGGTCCAGGGCAGCATCCCCGGCCTGCATGTCCGGCCCGATAATACGCTCGCTCATGGTCTGCCCGCAGTCAGCGGCTCGCCGGTAGTCGTGGCCGGTCAGTCACTTTGCGGCGCCAATTCGGCCAAGGCGAGGCGCAGCCGATCCTCTTGGGTCAGCGATTCGTCTCGCGGGAGCGCTTGCACCGCCAGCTGCGCCTCGACCGCAGAGTACCCCAGCGCGGCCAAGGCTTCCAGTAGCTCGCCCTCGTCCGGTCCTACCGGCAATGGTACCGCGTCTACCTTGTTCTTCAATTCGAGGATGAGCCGGGCGGCCGTCCGGCGGCCCACGCCGGGTACGCGCAGCAGCAGCGTATCTTCGCCGTTGGCGATCTCCTGGGCCAGCCGCTCCGGCGGCGCGGTGGAGAGGATCGCCAGGGCGAGGCGCGGCCCGACGCCGCTGACCGTCAGCAGTAGCTCGAATAGGGCCAGTTCGCCGCTCTCCGTAAACCCGTAGAGGGCCAGCACTTCCTCACGCACGTAGAGGTAGGTATGGAGCTGCACAGTGCCGCCGGGCGCCGGCAGCGCCGCGAGCGTCCCAGCGGGGACGTAGACCCGTAGACCGACCCCGCCGACGTGTACGACGGCAAAGTCCGGCCCGGTCCGCTCCAGCATCCCGCGAACAAAGTCAATCACGAGCGCAGTCCCCAGCGCCGAGCGGGCGCCGCGTGGAGGTGACAGACGGCAACCGCGAGCGCGTCGGCCGCGTCGTCAGGACGAGGCGGCGCCGGCATTCGCAGTAGGGCCTGCACCATCCGCTGGACCTGGGCCTTGTCGGCGCGCCCAAAGCCCGTCACGGCCTGCTTGACTTCCAGCGGCGTGTACTCCGCGACCGGGACCGCGTTACTCGCCGCGGCAAGCAGCGCCACCCCGCGCGCCTGTCCGACGGCGAGCGCGGTCTTCACGTTGCGACTGAAAAACAGGCGCTCCACCGCGACCACCTGCGGTTGGTGCCGCTCGACGAGCGCCAGCAAACCCCGGTACAAGATGTGCAGGCGCTGCTCCGGCGGCTGGTCGGCGGTAGTCGTCAAGCAGCCGAAATCCAGCAACTCATACTCAACGTCACCGCGAACGACACCATAACCCATACGGGCCGTCCCGGGGTCTATGCCGAGCACGGTCGTCTGCTCATCGTCGGCACCGCCGCGGGGGTCAACGGCTGCCGCCGGCTCTACGTTCATCGTCTTCATGCTACCGGAACGGATGTTCTGATAGCAAGGCCTCGCCGCCCGAACCGCGATGACCACTCATGTCATCCGGTACTGGCCGGAATCCACGTCCCCCTGCGGAGCGGGGGGACCATAGGGGGGCCGGCACTTTGCAGCCCCGTCCTAGGCCGCTACGGCGACCAGTGCTTCGGCAATGTCGAGGTTGGTGTGGATCCGCTGCACGTCATCGAACTCTTCGAGTTGCTCGATCAGCCGCATCACCTGCTCGGTCCGACGCGCCTCCAACTTGACGGTGCTCTTGGGGATGAAGGTCACTTCGGCCTCGGTCACTGCTAACCCCTCGGCCTCCAGCACTCGCTTGCCGGTCTCCAGGTCCGTTGGCGCGGTGTGGACCTCCAGCGTGCGATTATCTTCCATGATGTCGAGGGCGCCGGCGTCAATTGCCGCCAGGCTCAACTCGTCGGCATCCTGCTCCGGGGTCAGCTCCCCGATCAGCACCCCGCGCTGATCGAAATTCCACGCCACACACCCGGACTCACCGAGGCTGCCACCAGCGCGGGTCAGCACACTCCGCACTTCGGCTACCGCGCGGTTGCGGTTGTCGGTCACGACCTCGATGTAGAGGGCCGCGCCGCCGGGGGCGTAGCCCTCGTAGGTAATCTCGTCGTACTGCACGGCGTCGTCGGTCTCGCCAATACCGCGCTTGGTGGCCCGCTCGATATTGTCGGCCGGCATATTGAAGCTCCGGGCACGCTGGATGGCAAAACGCAGCCGGACGTTCGTCGCGGGATCACCACCACCATCGCGGGCGGCGATCTCGATTTCACGGCCCAGTTTGGTGAACATCTGGCCGCGCTTGGCATCGTTGCCGGCCTTCTGACGTTTGATCTGTGCCCATTTGGAATGACCAGCCATACCCGCTTCCTCCCCGCCGACAAACCCGGCGCTCTATGTCCAGCGTCTCCGTATAAGTATATCACCGGCGCAGCCACACTCCGGCCGTTGTCGAGCCGGTCGTGGTGTGGTAGCATCCGGGCACCGGCCTCGGGAGCAAACCGCGTGCCTGACAACTGGCTCGAACTGCTTGGGAGTAGCTTTGTCAGCCTGCTGCTCTCATTGCTGCTGCTGCGCGTCTGGTTTCCTTTCGGTTCTCGGCGGTCCGGCAGCATCCTCTACGAAACCCGGCTATCGCCGCTGCGCCGTCTCCTGGTGCTGCGAGGGATGCTGCTGCTGCTGACCGCGTATGTCGCCTTGGGACAGATCGAGCGTTACGTCCTCGGCCAGGGATACTACCTGCCCGGGACCGAGTATATCGCCCTCGGTGGTGCGCTCCTCATCCTCGGGCTGCCCATGCGCTATATCCTGACCGACCGTGGAGTGGCGATCAATAACACTGCGCCCCGCCTCTGGCGCGAGTTCCGCCGCTTCGATGCGCGTGGCAACCGGATTATCTTGACGCCGCGCAAGGGCAACCGGCCGCACACGCTGCACATTCCGGCCAGCGAGCACAAAGCGGTGGTCCGCATCCTCAAACGCCGCTTCCGGTGAGCGGCAGTGGTACACATGTGCGCCGGCCAGGCGGCTTCCGGCGGAGAGCGATGATCCAGGACACCATCTCGCGCGAGGCGGCCCGGCGCTACTATGACCGCTTGGGTACGTATCAGGATTGGGCCGGGCGCTTCGAGGGTCGTGCCAAGAACCGTGCGTTGGCCTTGTTAGCCCCGACGCCCGGCGGCCGCGTGCTGAACGTCGGCGTGGGTACCGGCAAGGAGCACGTCCACATCGCGGCAGCCGTCGCGCCGGGCGGGGTTGCCGTCGGCCTCGACGTGTCGCCGGTGATGCTCCGCCTCACCCGCACCTGCACCGGGACGCCGGTGTGCTTGGGAGATGCGCGCCGGCTACCCTACGCCAGCGCCAGCTTTGACTATCTGTTCGCCGCCTACGTGCTCGACCTCCTGCCAGCGCCGGATTTACCGGGTCTCATGCACGACTTCCGACGGGTGCTGGTGCCGGGCGGCCGCCTCGTGCTGGTCACGCTCACCGAAGGGGTAGACCGGCCCAGCCGGGCGCTGATCGCGCTTTGGAAGCGGATTTATGCCATTAGCCCGGAAGGTTGTGGCGGCTGCCGCCCCTTGCAGTTGTCCGGCCTGGTGCGGCAGGCCGGCTTCCGCTTGGCTAGGCGCAAGGTGGTGGTGCAATGGGGCGTGCCGAGCGAGATCATCGTGGCCGAAAGTGGTGACGCCGGCTCTCCCCGCGGCACTACTGGTACTATGGGCAACGTTCCGGCGGGACTGCTGTTATCCTGAGTGTGTTAGGAGGATGACATGACAACCGAGACACTCGCCGCGGTACCGGAGGCGCTACAAGCTGACGTGGCTGCCCTGCAGACCGACATGGCCATGATCAAGGGCCAGTTCTCGCACCTGGCGACCAAGGCGGACCTCGAAGAACTGCGAGTGGATATGGAGCGGCTGCGGGCCGACTTCGAGCACCGGCTCCCGCACCTGGCGACCAAGGCGGATATCGCGGAGTTGCGAGCGGACACCGAGCGGTTGCGGGCGGACATGGAGCAGTTGCGGGCCGACTTCGAGCACCAGTTGCCGCACCTGGCAACCAAGGCGGACGTTGCGGAACTGCGGGTGGACGTGGAGCGGCTGCGAGCCGACTTCGAGCGCCAGTTGCCGCACCTGGCGACCAAGGCGGACATGGAGCGCGGATTCCGGCAGATGACGTGGGCCTTTGTTAGCGCCTTGCTGGTGGGACTGACTGCACTGGCGGGGCTAATTGTGGCCCTCCAAATCTTTGGTTGACCGTCGGACTCTTCCCTGGGGGTAGAACGCTCGTCTCGCCTGACCCCTAATCAGGCGAGCAGGAGGGAGGGACGAACCATGACCCTATTCCAGCCAATAATCGGCTTGGTCGGACTGGTCATATTTGCTTGGGCGATCAGTGAGCATCGCCGCCGCTTCCCCTGGCGGATGGTAGTGGCCGGGCTGGTCCTCCAGTTTGCGCTGGCCCTGCTGCTGACGAAGCTGCCCGTCTCGCAGACTCCGCTCACCTGGATCGGTAACGCGGTGGACGCGCTGATGCGGGCGACGCAGGCGGGAACGTCGCTGGTATTCGGGTTTCTCGGCGGCGCCCCGCTGCCGTTCGAAGAGCAAACACCGGGCGCGTCTTTCGTATTTGCGTTTCGCTCCCTGCCGCTGGTCATCCTGATTAGCGCGCTGTCGGCCGTCCTCTATCACTTCCGCGTACTGCCCTGGGTGGTGCAGGGGTTCGCCTGGGTGCTAGGCAAAACCTTACGCATCAGTGGAGCCGCCAGTTTCTCGACCGCCGCCAACGTGTTCATCGGCATGGTGGAAGCGCCGTTGCTGGTGCGTCCCTACCTGGCACGGATGAGCCGCTCCGAGCTATTCGTCGTGATGACCGCGGGCATGGCAACCATCGCGGGCACGGTGTTTGCGCTCTATGCCACGCTGCTCAAAGACATCATTCCCGATCCGGCCGGACACTTGCTGACGGCTTCCATCATCAGCGCGCCGGCGGCCGTCGTCATCGCGCAGGTGATGCTGCCGCCGCAAGGTGAAGAGGTCGAAGCGCGGGTCGAGCTTACGCGGCTCTACCGCAGCGGGCTGGACGCGCTCACCACCGGCACCATAGACGGCCTACGCTTGCTTGCGTACATCATCGGTATGCTCATCGTCCTGATTGCCCTGGTGGAGCTGGCGAACATCGTGCTCGCCCTCATTCCGGACGTAGACGGTGGCCCACTGACCCTGCAAAGGATGCTCGGCTGGGTGTTGGCGCCGGTGGCGTGGGCGTTGGGTATTCCCTGGTCCGAGGCCACGACCGCCGGACAGCTGCTGGGCGTCAAGGTTGTGCTGAACGAGCTGGTCGCGTTCATCAACATGTCGGCGCTGCCGGCCGGCAGCCTCAGCGAGCGCAGCGCCCTGATTATGGCGTACAGCATCTGCGGTTTCGCCAACTTCGGCAGTGTCGGCATTATGGTCGGCGGGATTGGTGCCATCGTACCGGAGCGGCGCCTGGAGATTGCCCAACTGGGCCTGAAGTCCATCGTGGCCGGCACCATGGCTACCTGCATGACCGGTGCCGTCATCGCCTTGCTGCACTGGTAGCTGCGTCGGTAGCCGTTGCGGTTAGCCCTCGCTCTCCCAGCCACAACACGCGGTGAAAACCGATGTCCATGCGTTTCCTGAGGAGCACCCGATGAAAAACCTGTTGCACGCCGGTCGCCGAGCCATGATCGCCGCCGCCGTCTGGAGTCTCTTCGACGCCCTGCTACACGTGGCCATCGATTCGGTCGAGGCGCCTCGTATCACTGGCAACGTCGTGGTCATCGTCGTCGCTGTGATCACCCTCGTTCTGCGTTCAGGCCGCCTCAGCGCCGTCTTGTCAGGCCTCGCCGCAGCCGCAACCATCGGACTCAACGTGGCCTGGGTCATCACCGAAGGCGAACTCCCGATACCAGCCCTGATCCTAGTCCTCACCGCCCTGGCGTTGCTCGCATGGGCGGCCCGCCAATTCCTGGCCGACGGCGCCTAACAGCAGCGAAGGGCGTTCGCGCCAAACGATTGGTGTTGGACTGGAGGTAATACATGCCCGAAACATTCACTCGCTGGGATGTCACCGATCACCTACGCACCAAAGAGGACGTGTGCCTGTACCTCGAAGCATGTGCGGAGGAAGACCCAGGTGACGGTAGCCTGATCCGCGCAGCCCTGAACGACATTGCGCGTGCCCAAAACATGAGCCGCCTGGCTCGTGAGATCGGGATGAGCCGCGAGGGCCTCTACAAGGCATTGTCCGAAAACGGCAACCCCACCTTTGCCACCGTGCTGCGAATTACCCGGGCCTTGGGGATGCGGCTGCGGATTACCGCCTAGCGAGGGTTCAGGCGTGTCGTGGCACTACCGTTGCTCCTCGCTCACCTAGCGGACGGAAAGCGGTCCGCGCACCCTCAGAATAGCGTGAGTTGCTGCGGATTTTTGTTTGCCGGCCGCTGCACGGGGCCGTCGAAGCTCACGATGTTCTCGTACTGCTTGTCGGTGAAGTAGATAATCTGCACGTTGCCCGCCCGGGGCAGCGCCCGTTGCACGCGCCGGGTGTAGACCGCCGCCTGCTCCTTGCCGGCGCAAAAGCGCAGGTAGACGGAGAGCTGGCAGCGTTCGAATCCCTGGTCTAGCAGGAACTTGCGGAACTTTGTGGCCGCCCGCCGCTCCGCTTTCGTGACCACCGGGAGGTCGAAGAGCACCATCATCCACATGAGCCGGTAGCCGCTGAGCACGGACTCCCTCATACACCAAGTTGCCGTCACGCCGCCAGCATGGAGGCCCACTGGCGCCGATATGAAGACTGTGCTGGCCTGGCCTACGCCGCCGCCGCGGCCGGCAGCGGCCGTTCGGGGAAAACCAAGGCCGGCTGCCCGGTCTCATATGCTTGGGCGAGCGACTGAGCGGCGCGCTCCAGGCACGTCCCGAGGGGCGTTGTCCCGCGGTCCGTGGCCATATCGGTGGTCAGCACCTGCACGAGCGTCTGCTTGGTCTCCGGGGTCAGCTCCGCGTGCTCCGCGCGCACCAGCCGGACCACGGCCGCGTCCACCAGCGGCCGGAACGGCTCCATCAGGTCATCTACTAGACACATGGCGTTAGCGCGATTGTGGTGGTGGATGCCCACCGACGGGTGCAGGCCGGCGGCGACCACGGCGCGCG